>NZ_CP073100.1 GCF_018137965.1 Luteolibacter ambystomatis | reverse complement strand
GTCGTTCGTGTCGGGTGTCTCACTTTTCGCGCGGCCCGGTTCCTGGCCCGTGCCGGGCAACCGCCGCGCTTGGAAACCATGACGCGATCACGCGTCCTGTTGGATAAAAATTTTACACCCATCTAACAGATGGAAGTCCTTCCTCGCTTTCCACAAGCGTTCCACGGCCAAATTTTTTTAGAACTTGACCCCCTTATTATTTCACATCGCCAAACTATCGGAGAGCAATCCAACTTCGGATTTTACGCATTCCATTGGAAACAAACGCAATGGATGGTGACGAATCCGTTTCAAATTTTGGAAGCCCCGCGAGGAGTGCGGAAAGACACCGCCACGGCGAATGTGACGATCGTCCCAAACATGATGCGCCAAGGGAATTCGATGACCGGCATCCACTCCGGGCGCGGAATGCCATGACCACCGCAGAGCTTCGCCACATCGCTGTCCAAACCGGACAAATACGCGACCACGATGAATCCCGTAATCATCGCAATCACATTGCCCCGGTCGTTGCCACGCGTGCGTGTGAACAGACCCACCATGAAGACGCCGAGCAGCGAGCCATAAGTGTAGCCGAAGATGCCGAGGATGATCGGCAGGATGCGCAGCCCCGGCTTGTGTGCGGTCACCCACGCGGTGGCGAGCGCCACGGAAATGAGCAGCACCGCGAACAATACCGTGCCGAAACGCAGCGCGCGGACCTTGCCCTTTTCCTCCGCCGGCTCACCGAACCAACGGAAGTGGAAGTCCTTCACGTAGCTCGTCGCAAGCGAGTTCAACGCCGTGCTCAGCGAGCCCATGGTGGTCGCAAGCACACCCGCGATGATGAGGCCGCGCAGACCCGCGGGCATCACCGTGAGCACGAAATGCGGGAACACCTTGTTCGCAGATACGACGCCATTCGTAGATGGCAGCAGCGGATCAGGATGCTGCTGATAGAACACATAGAGCAGGATGCCGATGCCGAGCACGACCAGCGTGATCGGCACGTCGGCGAGGCCGGACAACATGGTGGCCACCGCGCTCTGGCGCTTGTTCTTCGCGGTGAGCATGCGCTGCACCATGTCCTGGTCGGTGCCGTGCGTGGCCAGGGTCACGAAGGTGGAGCCGAGAAAGGCCGCCCAAATGGTGTATTCCTGTTCCAGCACGCCCTTGACGTTCTCCCAGAATCCGACTCCGGATTTCAGTCCGGTATCCCAAACCTTCAGATCCTTCGGCCCCGTGAGCACCGCCTTGGCTCCATCCCATCCGCCGGGGATGTGACCGAGCAGATAGTTGAGGGAAAATCCGAGCGCGCAGACGAGCACGAGGATCTGGATCACATCCGTCCAGATCACCGCGCGGATGCCGCCGACCGTAGTGTAGATCGCGGTGGCAAGCGTGACGAGCACCAGCGCGACTGCGGTAAGCCAGAATTCCGTGGCAGGCGTGATGCTCTGGTCCGGATGATGCAGGTGCCACACCAGCACAAGGATCATCGTGGGCACCCACAGACGCGTCCCGCTGGCGAGCAGGCGGGTGATCAGGAACACCCCGGAGGAAACACGGTGCGTGACCGGACCGAAACGCTGGCCGAGGAACTCATAGATGCTGACGACATTGTGCTTGTAGTAGGCCGGAATGAACACCGCGCTGACCACGATGCGCGCCAACAGATACCCGACGATGAGCTGGACGTAGGTGAAGTTCCGCAGCGCGTAGCCCTCGCCCGGCGCGCCAAAGAACGTGCCCGCGCTGATTTCCGCCGCGAGGATCGAGGCCAGCACCGCCCACCAGGCGATCTGGCGGTCACCGAGGGCGAATCCCTCCATGCTGCCGCTCTTGCTCCGCTGCGAGAGGCCGATGCCGAAGATGAGCGCGAAATACGCCAGCAGCACGAGTCCGTCGATCCAGTAGCTTCCCATTTCCAACAGGGGTCTAGCGGCCGATCCGGCGAGCGTCGATGCCGCAGTTGCGGGCATGGCGTGTTTCAGCCATCGTCCCGCCATGCAATCCGAGCTCCAGACGCTGCTGCTCCACCGGCTGGCCGTCATCAACGATCACGCCTGGCGCGACCGCGATGCCGCGGCCCATCTCGACGCGCTGCGCGAGGCCTCCGAGGCAATCGCCGAGTGGACCAAGCTCCACCGGACCGAAATCGACCCCCAGCTCCGCCATTTCCTTGCGAACGCCAGCTATCAGAAGGCGCTGGCCCACATTCAGGACACTTGGTGAGGAAAGAGTCGCTGGTCTGAAGGTCTGAAAGTCTAAAGTCCTCCGGCACCAGCCGGACTGGCTCCGACCTTCGACTCTGAGACTTTCGACGTCGAAGGCTTCGCGGAGAAAACTCCAAGCCTCTGAATCCCCCGCCCTAGGCGGGCTGGAGCGTTTTTTGCAAACCACTCTTGTCCGGCCCCTGCCCCCCCGGGTAATTTCCCGCGTCCCGCGTGAATCGTTCCTCTTCCGGCCTCCATCTTGTCGGCATCCTCCCAGCCCGCTGGGGGTCCTCCCGCTTCCCCGGAAAGCCCCTTCACATCCTCGCCGGAAAGCCGCTGATCCAGCACGTGTGGGAACGCTGCCTCGGCTGCACGAAGCTCGATGAGCTCCACGTCGCCACGGATGACGATCGCATCCGCGATGCCGTGCTCTCCTTCGGCGGCAAGGTCATCATGACCTCGCCTGATCACCCCACCGGCACCGACCGTCTCGCCGAGGCCGTGAAGTCGCTGCCGCACGCCACTCACGTCATCAACATCCAAGGCGACGAACCCTTGATCGATCCGGCCTTGGTCGATGATCTCGCCGCCGCCATGGCCGCCGATCCCGATCTGCCGATGGCCACAGCCGCCAATGTGATTGATGACGAGGAAGCCATCGCCGACCCCAACGTGGTGAAGGTGGTGCTCGATGCCAGCGGCCACGCGCTCTATTTCTCCCGCAGTCCGATCCCCTACCGCCGCACCACCCCGGCGAACCTCGTCCTCTACCGGCATAAGGGACTTTACGGATACAAGCGCGATTTCCTCGAACGCTTCGTCACCTGGCCTCCATCGGTGCTTGAACAAACCGAGTCCCTGGAGCAACTCCGCGCCCTCGAAAACGGTGCGCGCATCAAGGTGCTCATCACCACCGACGACTCGATCGGCCTGGACACCCCCGAACAGGCCCCGCTCGTCGAATCCCTCCTTCTCACTTCACGTTGATCCCCGTCCCACTTCTGCCATGAAATACATCTTCGTCACCGGCGGCGTCGTTTCCTCCCTCGGAAAAGGCCTCGCAGCCGCCTCCATCGGCGCCCTGCTCGAACACCGCGGCCTCAAGGTGCTGATGCAGAAGTTCGATCCGTATCTCAACGTCGATCCGGGCACCATGTCCCCCTACCAGCATGGTGAGGTTTACGTGCTGGACGACGGCGCCGAAACCGACTTGGACCTGGGCCACTACGAGCGCTTCACCAGCGGCGTGCTTTCCCGCATGAACAACCTGACCTCCGGCCAGGTGTTCGACTCCGTGATCAAGAAGGAGCGCCGCGGCGAATACCTCGGCAAGACGGTGCAGTTCATTCCGCACGTCACCGATGAGATCAAGGGACGCATCCACACCGTTTCCGAAAACAACCCGGACGTGGACGTGCTGATCACGGAAATCGGCGGCACTGTCGGCGACATGGAGGGCCTGCTGTTCATCGAGGCCATCCGCCAGTTCTCCCTCGAAGTCGGTCGCGAGAACGTGTGCTTCATCCACGTGACGCTGCTGCCCTACATCAAGGCCGCGGGCGAGGTGAAGACCAAGCCCACCCAGCAGTCCGCCGCGAAGCTCCGCGAGCTGGGCATCCAGCCGGACATCATCATCTGCCGCACAGAAGCGGATCTCGACGAGGACAACCGCCGCAAGATCGCAATGTTCTGCAACGTCGAGAAGAAGAACGTCGTCGCCTTCCGCGATGTGGATCACTCGATCTACGAGTGCCCGCTCGACCTGCGCCGCGACAAGATCGACCGCCTCGTCGTGGACAAGATCGGCCTCGGCCACACGCCGCCACCGGCCCTCGAGGACTGGGAGCGTTTTGTCCAGCGCGTCATCCACCCGAAGAACAAGGTCACCATCGCGGTCGCCGGCAAATACATCGAACTGCAGGACGCCTACAAATCGATCTACGAATCGCTCATCCACGCCGGTGCCGCGCACGACACCAAGGTGCAGATCGTCCGTGTGGAAGCGGAAGCGATCGAGGAACGCGGCGCCGCCGAGGTGATCGGTGAAGTCGATGGCATCCTGGTTCCCGGCGGCTTCGGCGACCGCGGCATCGAGGGCAAGGTCCTCGCCGCGAAGTACGCCCGCGAGAACAACATTCCGTATTTCGGCATCTGCCTCGGCATGCAGATCGCGACCATCGAGTATGCGCGCAACGTCTGCGGTCTCGAAGGCGCGAACTCCACCGAGTTCGACAAGAACTCCCCGCACGCCGTGATCTGCCTCCAGGAGGAGCAGAAGGGCGTGGAAGACATGGGGGCGACCATGCGTCTCGGCTCCTGCGAATCGATCATCTTCGCCGGCACCAAGGCCAGCGACCTCTACAACAGCGCGGACCGCATCCACGAACGCCACCGTCACCGCTACGAGGTCAATTCCGACTACCAGCAGCAGCTTCAGGATGCCGGACTGGTGATTTCCTCCGTCTCCGCGAAGGAAGGCCTCGTCGAAATCGTCGAGCTGCCTAACCACCCGTTCTACGTCGCCTGCCAGTTCCACCCGGAATTCCAATCGAAACCGAACAAGCCGCATCCGCTGTTCTCCGGCTTCGTGAAGGGAGCCTTGGACAAAGCGCTGGCGGAGGCTTGAAGCCCGCCCCTTGACATTTGGCGCGGTAAAACGTAGTTTTACCGCATGCTGAAGGCCGTCTCCAAGATCGGAAATTCCCAAGGCGTTATTTTCGACAATGCCATCATGGAACTCGCCCATCTCAAGGTGGGCGATTCGATGAATTTGGAAGTCCATGCGGGGGGCACCATCACACTGACCCCGATCCGCAATGCTCCATCGCCGGAGGACGTCTCCGCTGTCATCAAGCAGACGATGAAGGACTATGCCCGCACGATGAAGCGATTGGCATGAATTCCAACGCGGACCAATGCTTCCATCTCCCGGTTGAGGTCATTCTGGAGATTCACCACGAAGCCATCACCCAATTCGGAGGAGCATCTGGCATCCGGGATATTGCTCTCTTGGAATCTGCGGCGGCGGCTCCGCAAGCGGGATTCGGAGGCAAGTCCGTTTACGGAGACACGGTAGAGGTCGCCGGGGCCTACCTCTACTATCTTTGCAGCAATCATCCCTTCATCGATGGGAACAAGCGTGTCGCCCTCGGTGCATGCATCGTATTCCTCCGTATCAATGGCCATGCCACCTCCGCAGATAGCCAGGAGTGGGAAGACCTCACCATGAAAGTAGCTGCCGGGGAAATCGATCGGATTGCCGCCACACGGAAATTGCGGGAACTGTTGTTCCATTAATCGCAGCTGAAGATTCCCACCTTCCATTTTATTTCCATGTCCGGCAAAGGCTGTTAGTTTGCCTTGTCCATGGAACCTGCTGAAGACCGTCGGCCGTTGAAGTCCCGATCTCTGGGATGGGTGCAGGCTTTTGCCCGCCTTCTGGTGCGGGCGAGGGTGAAGCCGAATACGATTTCCGCCGTGGGCATTGTCTTCGCCGCCGCGGCGTTCGGCGTCCTCTGGTGGTATCACCACGGCGGGCTCCCGGCATGGGCCGCTCTGGTTCTCGCCGCGCTGTGCGTGCAGGCGCGCCTGATGTGCAACATGATGGACGGGCTGGTCGCGGTGGAAGGCGGCTTGAAATCGAAGGGCGGCGACCTCTTCAACGAGATCCCGGATCGCATCGAGGACTCGATGTTCCTGGTCGGCGCCGGTTACGCCTGTGGCAACACCACCGTTGGCTGGCTGTGCGCGTTGCTCGCGGTCTTCACCGCCTACGTGCGGGCGTTCGGCGCATCTCTCGGACAAGGCCAGGACTTCGGTGGTCCGTGCGCGAAGCCGCACCGGATGTTCCTGCTGACAGTCGGCCTCATCGCCCAAGCGGTGGTGCTCCTTTGCAAACAGGCGTGGCCGGTGCTTGAATGGGCGCTGTGGCTGATTGCCGCGCTCACCGCCATCACCGCCGTGCTGCGCATCGGCCGCATGTATCAGAAATCCCGATGATCGCGTCCGCCATCGCCTCCTTCGCCCGTCTCTTCACCGGTGCCCGCGCCCAATGGCGTGGCTGTGATCCGGACGAAGAAAAGCAGCGCATCTACTTCGCCAACCATACCAGCAATCTCGACTTCGTGCTGCTGTGGGCCTCCTTCCCGGACGAAATCCGCCGCAAGACCCGCCCCATCGCGGCGCAGGACTATTGGAAGGGTGATCCCATCCGCCGCTGGCTCGCGGACCGGGTGTTCCGCGCCGTGCTGATCGAGCGCAAGAAAGTCAGCCGCGAGAATAATCCGCTGGAACCGATGCTCACCGCGCTCGGGCAGGGCTCATCCCTGATCATCTTCCCGGAAGGCACCCGCAATCCCAGCGGCGAGATGAGCGAGTTCAAGCCCGGCCTCTACCATCTCGCCAAGGAACGCCCGGAGGTCGAACTGGTCCCGGTGTTCATCGAGAACCTCAACCGCGTGCTGCCGAAGGGCGAGTTCCTCCCCGTGCCGATCCTCTGCTCCGTGAACTTCGGCAAACCGCTCCAGCTCCTGCCGGACGAAACCAAGAACGACTTCATGCTCCGCGCCCGCAACGCCGTCCTCGCCCTCAAGCCGCTATGAACCTCGACCACCAGACGCTGTGGCTCTTCGGCGGGATGATCGGCATCCTCACCATCGCCTCGATCATCGGCGGCATCCTGCACGCCCGCATCACCACACTCAGCCGCCGCAAGGTGGTGCGGAATCTCAACGCCCGCATCCGCGCGTGGTGGATCATGTGCGCGGTCTTCGGCACCGCCCTGGCCATCGGCCGTCTCGCGCCGGTGTTCATGTTCGCCTTCACCTCGTTCCTCGCGCTGCGCGAGTTCATCACGCTCACGCCCACCCGCCAAGGCGACCACCGTGCTCTGACCTGGGCGTTCTTCCTGATCCTGCCCCTGCAATACTGGACGCTGGCAAGCCGTTGGTACGGCCTTTTTGTCGTTCTGATCCCGGTGTATGCATTCCTGTTCATTCCCATCCGCGCGGCGATCGCGGGTGAAACCGAACGCTTTCTGGAACGCACCTCGAAGATCCAGTGGGGGCTGATGGTCTGCGTCTATTTCACCAGCTACGCCCCCGCCCTGCTGTGGTTCCTCCAGATCCCCGGCTACTCGGCGGAAAATCCGGCACAGAATGCCAAGCTGCTGTTCTTCCTCGTCTTCGTGACCCAGATCTCGGACGTGATGCAGTACGTCTTCGGCAAGTTGTTCGGAAAACATCCGATCGTGCCGAAAGTGAGCCCGAACAAGACCATCGAGGGCTTTGTCGGCGGCGGACTCAGCGCCACCTTGCTTGGCGCGGGCCTGTGGTGGAGCACGCCATTCACTTTCCTGCAAGCCGCGGGCATGTCCGCCGCCATCGTGGTCATGGGGTTCTGCGGGGGGCTGGTGATGTCCGCGATCAAGCGCGACCGCGGCGTAAAGGACTACGGCGCCTCCATTCCCGGTCACGGCGGCATGATGGACCGCATCGATTCGCTGTGCTTCGCCGCGCCGGTGTTTTTCCATCTCACGCGGTGGTTCTTCACGTAAGGGTGGTCGAAAACTCCGCTTTCGAATTGTCTCCGGCAGGCGGGCGGTTGGGCCAAACGATTCTACTCCCCCGAAGAGGGAAAGCTGGAGCTTCCCCCTACATTCTGAAAGCGGAGCTTTCAGCTACACTCCTTGACTTTCCAATGCCCCGGATGCCGCTATCGTCGCCTCATGCACGGCTCGCTTCTGCTCCTCGGTGTTTCCGGTCCTGAACTGACTCCGGACGAAGCCGCGTTGTTCCGCCGCCTCCAGCCTGCGGGCTACATCCTTTTCACGCGGAACATCGTCTCCCCGCAGCAAACACGGAAGCTCACCGACGACCTGCGTTCGCTCTCCTACGACGATCCGATCCTGGCCATCGATCAGGAAGGTGGCCGGGTGACGCGCACGAAGGACATCGCGCCCGCCCTGCCTTCCGCCACCGATCTCGCCGCCCAAGGCAATCCGATGACCATCGCCAATGCGGGCGCATTGACCGCCGATCTACTGCGCTTGCTCGGCTTCAACCTGAACTTCGCTCCGGTGCTCGATCTCGATCATCACCCGGAAGTCCAGAATTCCCTGCGCGGCCGCTGCTGGGGCCGTGACCCGCAGCGTGTGATCGACCACGCGGGCATGTGGAACCGCTGGCTCCGCAAACGCTCCGTGAAGTCCTGCGGCAAGCACTTCCCGGCCTGCGGGCGTGCGCTTTCCGATCCGCACCACGATCTGCCCTCATCGGACGCAACGCTGGCCGAGCTTCTGCGCGAGGACGTGATCCCCTACACCGCGCTGATGCCGGAGCTGGACTCCATCATGCTTGCGCACGTGGAATTCCCCAACATCGATCCGGATCATCCGGCCTCGATGTCGAAACGCATCATCACCTCGTTCCTCCGCGATCAGCTCGGATTCGACAAACACGTGGTCCTCACCGACGACCTCGACATGGGTGCGATCACCAAGCGCTACGGTCGAGGCGAGGATGTCCGTCGCGCGATCGAAGCGGGCAACGACCTCGCGATGATCTGCCATCAGATCCAGACCGCGGACACTGCAGTGGAGGCATTGAAAACGCTGCCGATCCACACGGTCGACGAAGCGCTGAAACGCGTGACCAAGTTCCGCAAGAAGCTCGTCGCACCGATGACCTTCACCGAAAAGAAATGGCAGGAGACCTGCGACGAGATCGCAAAACTATCCGCCACCGTGCCGGAAAGCTCCGTGAAGAGCGGTAGTCCGGTGGCGGACTATTGAAACTGCTCAACACAACCGGATCGCGGACTTCAGCCCGCGGTCCGGTTGCAGCAATGAGCCGCTACTTCTTCTGCAACAGGCTGCTGCCGGTCATCTCCTTCGGCTTCACGAGGCCGAGCATCTCAAGGAGCGTCGGTGCCATGTCGGCAAGGATGCCGTCCTTCACGTGATACTCGTCCGCATCTTCCGCCACGTAGATCGCATGAACGAGATTGGTGGTGTGAGCCGTGTGCGGGGAGCCATCCGAATTGCGCATGTACTCGCAGTTGCCGTGGTCCGCGGTGAGGATCAGCTTGCCGCCGAGCGACAGCGTCTTTTCCACGATCGCCTGCACGCTGGCATCGATCACCTCGCAGGCCTTGATAGCCGCCTCCACCACACCGGTGTGACCGACCATGTCCGGGTTCGCGAAGTTCAGGATCACAAGATCGTAGTCCGGCAGCTTCTCCAACACGATGCGCGTGACTTCCGGCGCGCTCATCTGCGGCTTGAAGTCGTAGGTCGGCACATCCTTCGGCGAGGGCACGATCGAACGGTCTTCGCCTTCAAAGGGCTGCTCCACGCCGCCATTGAAGAAATAGGTCACGTGCGGATACTTCTCGGTTTCCGCGATGCGGAGCTGGGTCTTGCCTTCCTTCGCCACGGTCTCGCCGAGCACCATCGCCATCGACTGGGAGCCGAAGATCACCGGCACGCCGTAGGTCTCGTCATACTCGGTGAGGGTCACGTAGTGGACCTTCGGCACATGCCCGCGGTCGAAGCCGGAAAAATCCGGACGCAGGAACGCCTCGGAAAGCTGGCGGGAACGGTCGGCGCGGAAGTTGAAGAACAGGACCACATCGCCATCGCGGACCAGTTCCTCGTTCGGCTTGGTGAAAACCATCGCAGGAAGGAATTCATCCGTCTTGTCCTGGCGGTACCAATCGGCCACCGCCTCGCTGGCGAGCACATGACGCTCCTCACCATGGCCGTGGACGATGGCATCCCAGGCGAGCTTGGTGCGTTCCCAGCGCTTGTCGCGATCCATCGCGAAGTAGCGGCCGGTCACGGTGACGATGCGCGCGCCCACCGGGCTGACTTCGTCTTCCAACTTGGAAAGGTAGGCTTCGCCACCGGTCGGCGAAGTGTCGCGGCCGTCGGTGATCGCGTGGATGGCGATGTCCTTCACGCCTGCGGCTCCGGCCAGCTTGGTGATCGCAATGAGATGGTCGAGATGGCTGTGAACACCGCCATCCGAAACGAGACCGATGAGATGCAGTCGGCTGCCCTTCGCTTTTTCGAGAGCTTCCACGAACACCGGGTTGGTCGCGAGGGTGCCTTCCTCAATGGCCTTGTTGATGCGGGTGAGATCCTGATAGACGATGCGGCCCGCGCCAAGATTGAGATGGCCCACTTCGGAATTACCCATCTGGCCGGCCGGCAGGCCCACATCGAGACCGGACGCGCTGACGAGGCCCTTCGGATACTTTTCCAGCGCCATATCGTGGAAGGGGGTGTTCGCAAGCAACGTCGCATTGCCGTCGCGTTTCGCGGTTTCCTTTCCTCCGGGGTTCACACCCCAGCCGTCACGAATGATGAGCACCACCGGTTTCTTCGCCATGATGCCGGGCGTTTAACGTCCCGGAGGGCGGGCGTCCAGCGCGGGAAAGCTCCGACCGCAAGATTCGCAGCGACAAAGGGGCCCGTCACGAATGTTGGATTTCGTGGGTTTATCTGGATATACACCCGGTTTTCCGGCGTAATTTTCCCATCATGTGCTCATCGTGGTCCCGCCGACGCTTCCTGAAATCGGCACCCTTGCTGTCTTTCGCCGGACGGGTCATGGCGGCTCCCGCCATCATCCCCGGCACGCCGTCCAATGGCATACGGATCGAGAAAGTGGAGATGGCGTTCGAGGACTTCAAATACCGCACGCCCTACAAGTTCGGCGGCACGGCGGTGGACCGTGTGACCCTGCTCAATGTGACCGTGGAGGTATCGAATGCCGCGGGAAAAACGGCGAAGGGTTTCGGCTCGATGCCGATGGGCAACGTCTGGTCATTCCCGTCCACAGCGATGTCCTACGAAACCACGCTCAACGCGATGCGGGAGCTGGCCAAGCGGATCGCGAAGATCACCGGAGAATTCAAAGGCACCACCCATCCGATCGAGATCAATCACACGCTCGAACCCGAGTATCTGAAAGCCGCTGCGGATGTGTCCCGCGATCTGGCGCTGGCCACACCGGTCCCGAAGCTCTGCACGCAGGTGACCGCGAGCCCGTTTGACGCGGCGCTGCACGATGCCTTCGGCAAGATTCTCGGGCTGAACTGCTATCAGACCTATTCCAGAGAGCTGATGGGCTACGATCTCCCGCGCTATCTGAATGCGGATTTCAAAGGCGAATCGCTCGCCAGTTACGTTTCTCCCACCCCGCGTGACTGGGTGTGGCTGTTCCACTCGGTGGGCGGCCTCGATCCCGTCACGCCGGACGAACTCAAGGAGCGGGTCAACGACGGCCTGCCGGAAACACTCGGCGAATGGATCAAGCGGGATGGCCTCCAGCGCATCAAGATCAAGCTCCAGGGTGAGAATCTCGAATGGGACATCGCCCGCACCGTAGCAATCGACCGGGTGGCGAGAGAAACCCGTCCGGATGTGGAATGGAAATACTGCTGCGACTTCAACGAGCACTGCCCGAACGTGGACTACCTGTTGGAGTATCTCCGCAAAGTGAAGGAGCAGGCCCCGCAGGGATTCGAGAGCATCCTGTATCTGGAGCAGCCCACCAAACGAGACCTGCGTGCGGATCGCGGCAATGTCATGCACGAAGCAGCCAAGTTGCGCCCAGTGGTGATCGATGAATCCCTGACCGATCTGGAGAACCTGATGCTATCCCGCGAAATGGGCTATACCGGTGCCTGCCTGAAGGCTTGCAAGGGCCAATCCCACGCCATGCTGATGGCCGCCGCCGGGAAGAAATATGACATGTTCCTCTGCGTGCAGGATCTCACTTGTCCGGGAGCTTCGCTCATCCACTCCGCCGGAATCGCGTCGCACATTCCCGGTCTCTCCACCATCGAGAGCAACGCCCGCGAATACGTGCCATCCGCGAATGCCGCATGGACCGCGAAGTTTCCCGGGTTGTTCGACACGCGGGACGGCAAGCTGGCGACCAAGCAACTCACCGGACCGGGTCTCGGTGCCGTCGCGTGATCGAGTTTCATTCCCAAGCGGCGAATGCCGTGCAAACTCAGCTCATGAACGACGATCTCCTACCGGAACTCCTCGCCGCCGTAGAACAGCAGCTCACTTCGCCACAAACGAAATACGTGGCAAAGACCCTTGAGCGGTTGCTGAAGCTCAACGTACCGGAGGCAGAGGCGAAGGAGCAGATCGCGCTGTGCCTCGGACAGGAAATGGACGCGGCCTATCGCAAGCGCCGGGGATTCGATGAGAAGTCCTACAAAGGACTGCTGGATGAGCTACCGGTGGCGGCCGATGATGGTAGTGAAGAAGAAGAGCCAACCAACGACTCGACGTCGGCTGACTAAAAGGCCTGTTAGTCCGGTTTTTCCTCAAGCCACTCCGTGGCCAAGAGATGACGTCGAGGCCCGACGATAGTTGGCTTGGGCTCACTTCCCCTGCCAATCCCCGAACGCGCGGAACTTCGCGTAACGGCGGTCGAGGAGGACATCCACGGGCAGCTTGGAGAGTTCCTCCAGATGCTTCAGCACGACCGCCTGGAAATTGGCGGCGGTGGCCTGGTGGTCGTGATGCGCGCCACCGGTGGGCTCGTGGATCACGTCATCGATCAAGTCGAGCTTCTTGAGATCCGGCGCGGAGAGCTTCATGGCCTCGGCGGCTTCCGGAGCGTGCTTGCGGTGCTTCCAGAGGATCGCCGCACAACCTTCCGGGCTGATGACCGAATAATAAGCGTTCTCCATCATCAGGACTCGGTCCGCCACGCCAATGCCAAGGGCACCGCCGGAACCACCTTCACCGAGGACGACGGCGATGACCGGCACCTTGAGGAGCATCATCTCGCGGAGATTGTAGGCGATCGCCTCGGCGATGTTCCGCTCTTCCGCACCGATGCCCGGGAAAGCTCCCGGAGTGTCAATGAGAGCGATGACCGGCAGGCCGAACTTCTCCGCCAGCTTCATCAGGCGGAGGGACTTGCGGTAGCCTTCCGGATGGGCGCTGCCGAAGTTGCGCTTGAGGTTTTCCTTGGTGTCGCGACCCTTCTGATGGCCGAGGACCACCACCCGCTTGCCGCCGATGCGGGCGAACCCACCGGGCATCGAGAGATCATCGCCGATGTGGCGGTCTCCGTGCAGCTCGGAAAAATCGGTGAAGGCCAGCGAGACGTAATCGAGCATGAAAGGGCGGTTCGTGTGGCGTGCGATCTGGACGCGCTGCCACGGCGTGAGGTTTTCGTAGATCGACCGGCGCGTGTCGGCGAGCTTGCCCTCCATCGTCTCAATTTCCGCCGACATGTCGATATTCTGTGAAGCCGCCTTGGTGCGAAGTTTCTCGAGTTCGCGTTCGAGTTCGGCGACGGGCTTTTCGAATTCCAGGAGCTGCATGGGCGTGGGGAAGGCTAGCGGGTGGCGGGGCGGATTTCCACCTCATTCCCCGTACGGGTGAGGAGGTTCAGTTCCTCCATGTCGGAGGGCTTCAGATAGAGGCCGCGGGGAAGGACGGTATCCCGGTCGGATCCACCGGCCAACGGGCGGATCTGGATGTTGATCTTGGCCAGATGGAGGATTTTTTCGGACTGGCGGTAGCCCTTGTTGCCGGGCACCAGCTTCTTTCCGTCCAAATAGCCCGCCTTCGAGTCGATGACGGTCTTCTGAGCCGCCATGTTGGAGGGGATCTGGACGTAGATGATCGGATAGTCCTTCACGAACTTCGCCAGCGGCGGCTGGCCGCCCTTCTGGACAAGTTGCCACAGCGACAGGCTCTTTTTCTGAGGCTCGATGAGAATGCGGAAATCCAGCGGCAGCACGATCAGGTCGTCCCCGGGATGCAGGCCGCCGAAATCGGTGAGGCCGTTGAGCATCATGATGCAATCCAGCGAGCAGCGGGTCTTCTCGGAAATCTTCAGGTAGGAGTCCCCCCTCGTTACATCGTAGGTGACCTTCCCGTCCTTGAAATCCGGGGACAGGATTTCATCCAGATTGATCTCGCCGACGATGCGGCGGGCGTCCGGCGCGGAGGCGGAGGACGGATAGACGTTCACCACCGTCTCCAGTTTCTCGCGGGCCTCGGGGACATTCCCCATGGCGATCAACTCGACGGCCTTCTGATAGGCTACCTCGCCCGGCTCGACATCCGGCATCTCGCTGGACTCGAGCATCTTGGCAACGTCGTTCTCGGAACCCTTCGCGACCACATCGGAGGGGTTCGGGACGTACTTGCTGAACAACGGGAGCGGCTTGACCGTGATATGATAGATCAAGCCCCCGGTGAGGCCGAGCACGCCGAGCACGGCGAGGGCGGCAAGCAGCTTGAAAAACGTCCAGATCCGCATGGCAAGGTCGCGTGGCGATCAGAGCAATCCCCGGCGCTTGAAGTCAAACGCGTTGATGTCCTGCGAGCGGAGAATCATCTCGAAGGCGAATTTGAAAAGCGAAACCTCCCAGGCATCATCCACGCCCTCGATGATCGCGCGGGCGGGATTTCCGGTACGGCGGATGTCCTCCATCACGCGATCGCGGACGGCCTCGATGCGGTCGTGGACGATCTCCTCGGTGACCTGGGTGCGGCGGAACTGGAAGCCGTATTGCAGGAAAGCGAGGTCCTTGCCCTCGGCACGGAGCTTTTCCACCATCGCATCCAGTCGCTTGCGGGCATCGTTGTTGAAGCCCTCCAGCTCGATCTCGCTGTAGGCGCTGGGACGCATGATGCGCGGGCGCATGGCCTCCAGATGCCCGGTGCGGATGCGCACCTCGCCGCTGCGGTCCATCAGTTCGCTGAGCAGCTGGAACTCGAACCGGGTGTCCCCGAACGTATCGATGCGGCGGTCCGGCTCGCGCAGAACGCGGGTCGTCTCGAGCGCATACTGGATGTCGTCCGGAGAGTGCATGGGCGGCGCAACTTCAATCGTCCCGCGCGGATTGCAATAAAAAGGGACGGACACCATCCGGAGTCCGCCCCTTTTTGGGAAAAGTGGTCAGACGGGACCGATCAACCCTGCTGGGAGTTGATGTAGGTCACGACATCGCCAACGGACTGGAGCTTTTCAGCTTCTTCGTCCGGGACTTCGATTTCGAATTCTTCTTCGAAGGCCATCACGAGCTCGACGGTGTCGAGCGAATCGGCACCGAGATCCTCGATGAACTTGGCTTCAGAGGTCACCTGGTCGGCGCTCACACCGAGCTGGTCGACGATGATGTCCTTCACGCGGTCTTCAATGCTTTTGTCAGACATGTGCTGCTTGGTTGGTAGTTGACGTTGGGGCTGCTTATCGGGGGGGGCCGGGCTTGGCAACCCCGAAAAACCTATGGGTCTCCGGGGGATTTCAATCGGTTCCGGCGGGGGAGTCAACTTCGCCGGAAGAGACCGGGGCATACTCGATGACTTCCCCGGAGAAGCGGGCACGGAGATGTTTCATGAGCTGTTCGGCGGGTTCGCCCTGCTCCTTCTTGAAGCCGCCATAGGTAAGTCCGTCGATGCGGACCCGGCCGGAACCCGCGCTGCCGGAGTAGTCAGCGAAGGCAAGACCCTTGGTTTCCCACTTCCGGAGATCGAGGCGCTTCAGATCGGCGAAGGGGATGCGTTTCCCGCCGGGCACGTAGAGCGCCTCCCCATCCACCACAATGCTGCGGCCGATCGTGCGGAGCAGGAAATAGGCGGCGAGCGCCGCGAGAGCGGCACAGATCCCGAAGACGATCCACTGCTCGCGGATCTTGCCCGCCTCAAAGGGCTCGTGCGGCGGGATGGAGTCCATTTTCCATGCCGGCCACTTCGCGGAGAATTCCTCCCAGCGGCGCTGCCACTGGGGATTGGCCTTCATCGCTTCCGCATCGCGCAGGGGCTCCGGCCACTTCATGCCCGGCTGCACTTCCGGCGGCAGAACCGATCCATCCTGCCCCTTGCCCTTCCAAATGAATTCGACCGGCTGCTGCTCCGCATACTTCCGCCAGTCCGCCGGGGTGAGGCTTTCCCCCTTCGCCTTGAACTCCTGGTCCGCCTTGATGAAGGCCTCGCGCAGATAGTACGTCGCGTTCTGGCGGCGGTAGCCGATGTTTCCATCGCGATAGAAAAGCACCGCGAAGACTCCGAACATGGCGAGCATGACCAAGGCCCTCAGCAGGAACCACGGGGTCGGTTTGCAGACGATCTTTTCGGAGTCGTTCATGGGATCGCGGGCAGAAAACCCGCGCGGCGGGAAATTGGCAAGCTCACTCGGCCCGCGCATCCGCCTTTGACGGGCCGCCCCCGGGGGCGCATGGTTCCCCCGGCCATGGGCTTTTCCGAACGTTTTCCCGAACTCCTCGAACGACCGACGCCGCTGATGCGCCGGTTCGCGGACCTGATCGAACCGGTTTCCGATGCCGTGCTCGAGCAGATGGCGCGCCGCAGCCAGGTGCTGACCCGCCGCCACTTCGGCCGCACCATGCGCCTGTTCGCCCCGCTTTACGTCTCGAACGAGTGCGTGAACAACTGCTCCTACTGCGGCTTTTCCCGGGACAATCCGATCCTGCGCACCACTCTTACGATCGAACAGGTCGTGCGGGAGGCGAAACACCTCCACGGCCTCGGTTTCCGCAACGTCCTGCTGGTCGCGGGCGAACATCCGAAGTTCGTGTCCGAGGGTTATCTCCAAGCCTGTCTGGACGCCCTGAAGCCCTTCATTCCCACCCTCGCCCTCGAAATCGGGCCGATGGAGGACGACCAGTATGCCGAGGTGGTGCAGCACGGAGCCGAGGGGCTGGTGGTGTATCAGGAAACCTACCACCGCGAGACCTACCAGAAGCTCCACACTGCGGGACCGAAGAAGAACTTCGACTGGCGCCTGGATTGCCCGGAACGGGCTTATGCGGGTGGCTTCCGCCGGATCGGCATTGGCGCGTTGTTCGGGCTGGCGGATTGGAAATTCGAAGCACTGGCCCTCGCCGCGCATCTGGAGCACCTCTACAAGCACTGCTGGAAGGCGAATTTCACCATCGCCTTCCCACGGATGCGCCCTTACGCGGGCAACTACGAATACCAGACCGATGACAACCTGCTGCTGCGGGACCGCCAGCTCGTGCAGGTCATGACGGCCTTCCGGCAGCTTTTCCCGCAAGTCGGAATCGTGGTTTCCACCCGCGAGTCCCCGACTTTCCGCGATGCCATCGCCGGACTGGGCACCACCCACATGTCCGCCGGTGCCCGCACCGAGCCGGGTGGCTATACCGGAGCGGGCCATGACGATGTCCACCTGACCGTCAAGGGCCGCCGCGTGGAACTGGAGCGCAAGAGCGGCTGCGAAAAGGCCACCGAGCAATTCCAGATCTCAGATGACCGCACTCCGGCCCAGGTCGCCGCGATGCTGCGCGCACAGGGGCTCGATCCGGTGTGGAAGGATTGGGACGAGGCGATTCTTTCGACTCCACAAGCGGCCGCGGCCACGGTCTAACATCCGGCCGATGACCGATCTCGAAGCCCTTGTCGCCCTGAACCTGCTGCCGAAGATCGGCCCGGTGCGGGTGCGGAGGCTGCTGGAGTATTTCGGCACACCTGCGGCCATTCTCGGCGCGCCCAAGGACAAGTTGGTCCGCGTGGACGGCATCGGCGAGGAAACCGGCTCCATCCTGCACCGCTGGCAGGACCATGCCGATCCGGTGGCGGAGATCGCGGAGTCAAAGCAGCGCGGCATCTCGATCGTCACCCAGCAAGATCCGGACTACCCATCCCCATTGCTGGAGGCCTACGACCCGCCGCTGCTTCTCTATGTGTGGGGAAAAGTCGAAGACCGCGACCGCCATGCCATCGGCATCGTCGGCTCCCGCCGCGCCACGCCCTACGGCCGGAACGTCACCAAGAAGCTCTCCTTCCAACTCGCCGGGGCCGGATTCACCATCGTCTCCGGTCTCGCCCGCGGCATCGACACCACCGCTCACGAGGGCGCGCTGGCGGCCCAAGGGCGAACCATCGCGGTGATCGGCTCCGGCTTGGCCAAGCTCTATCCTCCGGAAAATCTCGGCCTCGCTGAAAAAATCGCCGATGGCAATGGCGCGGTTGTATCCGAATTCCCGCTCCAAACCCCGCCCGACCGCCAGACTTTCCCGATGCGGAACCGCATCGTGGCCGCGTGGTCGAAGGCGGTGCTGGTCACCGAGTGCCCGTCCCGCTCCGGCTCTCTGATCACCGCGAATCTTGCCTCGGAATACGGGAAAACCATCTACGCGGTGCCGGGATCCATCGACTCCCCCATGTCCATGGGCTGCCATGAGCTGATCCGGGACGGAGCCACGTTGATTTTCGATGGCGGCCAGATTCTCGATGACCTCGGCGGACTCCAGTTTACCCCGGCCGGAAAGCCCGCCGCAGCGCCCGCCGCCGATCTGCCACCGCTGTCCGAGGAGGAGGCCAAGGTATTCGCGATGGTCGGCCATGATGACCAGCCGGTGGATCGGATCATCGACGCTTCCGGCCTGCCCGCCCCGGTGGTCACGGCGACCCTCATGAAGCTGGAAATGAAACGGTTGGTGCGCTGCCTGCCGGGTTTCCGCTACAGTCTGCGGTCCTGAAGTCGCACCGTGTCCGAAGATCCGTCAGAATCGAAACCGGTCATCATCCGCCTGATGGGCACGGCGTGCTCGATGCTGGGGGCGGTTTGTGCGGTGATTTGCCTGCTGCTGGTGCTGTTGACCGGCATGGCGGGAGCTTGGGCCACGGTGTTGTGGCTGCCGATGATCGTCGCACTACTGGCACTGCTGGGATCGTATCTATTCTGCACACTGTTGCTGGAATTCGGCCTCATGCTGCTGCGCGGTCGTCTTCCGGTCCGGCAGGAGCAGTTTCTGCCGTGGTGGTTTTGCCGGGTGTTTGCCATCTGGGCGGGAACCTTGGCGCTTCCCCTTTTTACCGCCTTCGTGGTCCGGAGCATCCGCCTCGACTGGACGGCTGTTCCAGCCCTTGCCGGAATGATTGGCTGCGTGTGGGCGGTCCGGTTTCTCCTGCGAAAGTCGGAGTGGTTGATTCTCAAGGAGCCGGATTCCACGCCTCCGGCACCTTGGAGCGTCCCGGGAGACCCCTGAATTCCCCGGAAGCTCGTCCCTGGCGCGTGCGTATCCGGAAGGCCGGAGCCTGATTTCCTCCCTACGGGAGGGTCCACGCCGTCAGGAAATCCCCTTGCCAAGCAGGTTGATCCACGTCTAGTCCCTCAACCCGCCGACCTTACGGCAAATTTTCGCCATGGGCAAAACTCTCATCATCGCCGAGAAACCCAGTGTCATGACCGACCTCAGCCGGGCGCTGTCCAAGCCGCTCGGTAAATTCGACAAGCACGGGTCCGGACGGGACGTCTTTTTCGAGAACGACAACGCGGTCATCACCTCCGCCGTGGGCCATCTGGTCGAGTTGCGGATGCCGATGGGCCCGAACGGCAAAAAGCTGCCGTGGAAATTCGACGTGCTGCCGGCGATCCCGGACCGCTTCGAGCTCGACCCGATCCCGGATTCCGAGGCCCGGCTGAAGCAGGTCCTGAAACTGGCCAAGCGCAAGGACGTGGACAACATCGTCAACGCCTGCGACGCCGGCCGCGAGGGTGAACTGATTTTCCGCTACATCATGGACATCGGCGGCATCAAGAAGCCGGTCCAGCGGCTGTGGATGCAGTCGATGACGAATGATTCGATCATCGCCGCCTGGGACAAGCTCCGCAGCGATGAGGAAATGCAGCCGCTGGCGGATGCCGCGAAATGCCGGTCCGAATCCGACTGGCTGGTGGGCCTGAACTCCACCCGCGCCCTGACCTGCTTCCGCTCCCGCCACGGTGGCTTCAATATCACCGCCGCCGGTCGCGTCCAGACGCCGACCCTCGCCATCCTCGCCGCCCGCGAAGCGGAAATCCAGGCCTTCAAGCCCGCTCCCTACTGGGAGGTCATCGCCTCCTTCCGGATCGCCAATGGCACCTACGAGGGCAAGTGGACCGAGGAAGGCTGGAAAAAGGACGAAACCAATCCCCACGGTCGCGCCGACCGCCTGTGGGACCCGGCGCTCGCCCAGACCATCCGCGACCGCTGCGATGGCAAGACCGGCCGCATCGAGGAAGAGAAGAAAGCGCAGTCCCAGATCGCGCCGCAGCTTTACGATCTCACCACCCTCCAGCGCGAGGCTCCGTTCTCCGCGAAGCAGACGCTCTCGATCGCCCAGGCGCTCTACGAGAAGCACAAGATGATCACCTATCCGCGAACCGATTCGCGCTACCTGCCGGAGGATTACACCGGTGCCGTGCGCGAGACGATGAGCGACGTGGCCGCCAGCGATCTGCCACAAGCCGACTACGCCCGCGCGGTGCTGGAAGGAAAGGACGAGAACGGTCCGCGCCTCGTGAAGAGCCGCCGTGTGTTCGACAGCAAGAAGGTATCCGACCACTTCGCCATCATCCCGACCGGTAAGTTCGCCAAGCTCTCCGATGCCGAGCAGAAGCTCTACGACATGATCGTGAAGCGCTTCATCGCCGTCTTCTATCCCTCCGCGGAGTACGAAGTGACCAAACGCGCGACGAAGATCGAACACGCGGATGTCACCGATACCTTCCGCACCGAAGGCCGCGTGCTGATCAAACCCGGCTGGCTGGAAGTCTATGGCCGCCGCCCCGGTGTCGCCTCCGGCAAGGACGAACTCGTGGCTGCGAAGCCCGGTGAATCCGCGCTGGCCGAGGAAGTGCGCGTCGAGTCGCTCGAAACCAAGCCGCCCGCACGCTACACCGAGTCCACCCTGCTCTCCGCCATGGAAGGCGCGGGCAAGCTCGTCGATGATGAAGCGCTGCGCGAAGCGATGTCCGAGCGCGGTCTCGGCACTCCCGCCACCCGTGCCGCCATCATCGAAGGCCTGATCGCGCAGAAATACATGGCCCGTGATGGCCGCGATCTGCACGTCACGCCGAACGGCATGCGCCTGATCGAGATCGTGCAGGAAATGGGTATCAAGGGCCTGTCCTCGCCATCCCTCACCGGTGACTGGGAATTCAAGCTTCGCCAGATGGAGCACGGAAACCTCAAGCGCGAGGAGTTCATGAACGAGATCGTGGCCTACACCAATGAGATCGTCGCGAAAGCCCGCCAGCTGGCGGACGAGATCAAGAACAAGCCCTTCCCGGATCTCGACGTGGCCTGCCCGAAATGCGACGCTCGTCCACTGAAGCAGACGGACGCCACCTACGAGTGCCGCGAGCTCGATTGCGGATTCAAGGCGAAGAAGCACATCGCCGGCCGCACGCTCACGGAGGAGGAAGCGAAAACGCTCTTCACCACCAAGTTCCTGCCGAAGACCGACGGCTTCAAATCCAAGTTCAACAAGCCCTTCGAAGCCGCGCTGGAACTGGACGACAAGTTCAAGGTCAACTTCGTGTTCGAGAAAGCCGATGGCGATGAACCTGCGGAACTCAGCGAGGAACAGGTGATCGGCTCGATCACGCTGCCGGACGGCCGCACCACCAAGGTCTATGAAGCCGAGAAGGCTTGGCACCTGCCCGAGATCGTCACCAAAAAGGACGCGAACGGCATCCGCATCGGCCGCACCATCCTCCAGCGTCCGATCACCCGCGAGGAGGTGATGCAGCTTCTCAGCCAGGGCAAGACCAGCCTGCTGCGCGGCTTCGTCTCCAACCGGACGAAACGGAAGTTCGACGCCATGCTCACCTTCGAAGCCGATACCGGAAAGATCGGCTTCGAATTCGAGCCGCGGGCGAAGAAAACCGCGAAGACTGAATCCTGATCCGGTGCCGCTGAACGGGTGCCAATCCACCCGTCCGGCCACCGATCGTCACCCTCCCTTCCCATGGTCCGCTTCCGCCTGTTCGGTATCCCGGTCGAAATCCAGCCTTGGTTCTGGATCACGCTCGCCCTTCTGGGGGGCGCGCTCTCCGCGAGCACGCCCGAGCTGCTCCTTGACCTGCTGCTATTCATGTTGGCGGGCACCATCTCCATCCTCGTCCATGAGCTCGGCCACGCGCTCACGGGCAAGGCGTTCGGTGCTCCAACCTCCATCACGCTCCAGGCCTTCGGAGGCTATGCTTCGTTCCCGGCGCGCAGCTTCACCCGGGTCCAGAGCTTCCTGGTCACGGCGGCAGGACCTGCCATCCAGATCCTGCTCGGCATCGGCGCTCTCATGCTTCTCCGTTCCGAAACGTTGCCGACCCCTGCAGCGGAGAGTTTCGTAAGATCACTGAGGAACGTCAGCTTTGCCTGGGCGATCCTCAACCTGCTGCCAGTGATTCCACTGGATGGCGGACAGCTTGTGGTGGCCGTGCTCGGACCGAAGCGATTTACGATCTCATTGTGGATCAGTCTGGTGGTGGCGGTGATCGCTGCTCTGGGACTTTTGCTTTTGACCCAAGGCCGCAGCATCCTGTTCCCGATCTTCATGGCGAGCTTCGCCTTCGAAAACTGGAAGCTGCTGCAGGAAATCAAGCGCCGCGGTTTCTGATTCTCACCAGAACAGCAGCCGGATTCCCGCGATCAGCGAGAAGCCGACGATCATCCACTCGAAGACCCGCTGCGGCACCAGTTTGATCAGGTAGCGCCCGCCGAACACCCCGGCTGCCACGGCGGGCACCAGCTTCGCATTCTCCAGCAGGCTCTCGCGGGTGATGGTCGCGAGCTGGGCATTGAGCGGCACCTTGATCAGATTCACCAGAAGGAAAAATCGCGCACCGGTGCCGATGAGTTCCATTTTCGGAATCCGCCGCGCCAGCAGGTAGAGCTGGATCACCGGCCCCGCCGCATTCGCCAGCATGGTGGAGAATCCACCCGCCAGTCCCGCAAAGGTGCCGCAGCCGCGCGAATGCGCCCAGCGGTCATAGATTTCCGGGCTCAGGCGGCGGGACGATTGCACCGCCACCATGACCAGAATGGAAACGCCGATGGCCCGCCGGAGCTGGCGGTCGTCCATGTAGTGCAGCACTAAGCAGCCGATCAGGAGACCGGCCAAGGTCGGCAAGAGCAGGCCCCACACCGGCTTCCACGAACCGTGTTTCCGGAACGCCGGATAGGCCATCAGGTCCGCCGCGATCAGCAGTGGCAGGGCGAGGCCCACCGAGTTCTTCGCCTCATACAGCTCCGCGAACAGCACCACCGAAACCAGCGAAATTCCGCTGAACCCGGACTTGGAAAGCCCGATGCACAGCGCCGCCAACACGGCGAGGGCGTATCCGGCGGGCGACAGGTGGGGCATGCCGGGTTCCTAACTTCCCAGCCTCCTGTTCCCAAGCCCCAAGGCACGATTCCGTCGAAATCCGCCACTACGCTTGCACCCCCGGCCCCGGCGTGATTTTCTCCCGCCGCCATGAAAATCGTCGTCGCGTATTCCGGAGGTCTCGACACCTCCGTCCTGCTCAAGTGGCTCAAGGAGAAATACAACGCCGAGATCATCGCCTATTGTGCCGACGTCGGCCAGGCGGATGAACTCGACGGCCTTGAGGAAAAGGCCCTCACCACCGGTGCGTCGAAGTACTATCTCGGTGACCTGAAGGAAGACTTCGCCCGCGACTACATCTTCCCGATGATCCAGGCTGGCGCGATCTATGAAGGCCGCTACCTGCTCGGCACCTCCATCGCCCGCCCCTGCATCGCCAAGGGCATGCTGGAAGTCGCCCTCAAGGAAGGGGCGGATGCCATCGCCCACGGTGCCACCGGCAAGGGCAACGACCAGGTCCGCTTCGAACTTTCCGCCGCCTCTCTCGCTCCGAACGTGAAATGCATCGCCCCATGGCGCGACGCTTCCTTCCGCGAGGAGTTCCCGGGCCGCGCCGAGATGATCGCCTACGCCGAGTCCCACGGCATCCCGATCAAGGCTTCCATGAAGAAGCCCTACTCGATGGACCGCAACCTCCTGCACATCTCCTTCGAAGCCGGCATGCTGGAAGACCCGTGGTACGACGCGACCACCGAAGCCGACCGCGAGATGTACGTTCTTTCCGTGTCTCCGGAAGAAGCACCGGATGCGCCGGAATACGTCGAGATCCTCTTCGACAAGGGCAATGCCGTCGGCATCAAGCACGACAACCTTGCCGCACTCATCACCGAACTCGGTGATGTGAAGGTGGAAGGCACCAAGGACGGCTACACCCTGCTCACTCCGTATGGTGTGATGCGCGTGCTGAACCTTCTCGGCGGCCGCAATGGCGTGGGCCGCGTGGACATCGTGGAAAACCGCTTCGTGGGCATGAAGTCCCGCGGCGTCTATGAAACCCCCGGTGGCACCATCCTCCTCGCCGCGCACCGCGACCTGGAAGCCCTCACCGTGGACCGCGAGGCGATGTTCATCCGCGACGGACTCATTCCGAAGTACGCCCAGCTCGTGTACAACGGTTTTTGGTTCGCCCCGGAGCGCGAGGCCATCCAGGCCCTTGTCACCGAGACCCAGAAGACGGTGTCCGGCGAAGTGCGCGTGAAGCTCTACAAGGGCAACGTCATGAACGCCGGCCGCAAGTCCCCGCACAGCCTCTACTCCGAAGCCGTCGCCACCATGGAAGGCGGGCAGGAAGCGGCCTACAACCAGGACGACGCCACCGGTTTCATCGCCCTGAACGCCCTGCGCCTGAAAGCCAGCGCGCGCCAGGTGAAGTAAGGCGAAGCCGATCCCTTCCAACGGCCGCTTCCTCACGGAAGCGGCCGTTTTTCATTTGCAGCCAAAATTGGAGCGAGGACTTCAGCCCGCTCTGATAAGAAACAAGCGGACTGAAGTCCGCGCTCCGACAACATGAGTCCGCTGTTCGCACATATCCTCGCCGATGCCCTCGCCTCCGCGGTAACGCCGTGGGCGGAGCATCAGGAGCGGCGCATCCTCCGTGAAGGCCGGCCTTTGAGCATCCAGGAGCATGCGTTGGCCGCGGAAATCGGCGTCATCCGGCCGGATAGAGTCCGCATCCTCCATCTCGATCCCATTCCCGCTCCAGTCCCAGGTTGGATGGTAAGTCTGGCCATGCGATGGTCCTTCCCGGTCTTCGCGCCATCCGGCATGACTCTCGGCCACGGCATCTTCGCCACGCATGAGTCGATGGATCTGATCCGGCACGAACTCCACCATGTCGCCCAGTTCGAGCGGCTAGGCGGCACCTCATCGTTTCTCAAACGCTATCTCTTCGAATGCCTCACCGAGAGCTACGCCGCCGCACCGCTGGAACTCGAAGCCTGCGGCATCACTTCCCCGCGAGGAAGCCGGAGAGCTCCTTGAAACCATCCTGACGCGAAAAAGCCGGCCCCCCTGGGGAGACCGGCCGGAGAGGTGGTCTATCGTCAGACCGCGTCCGGGCTCTTCTTTCGGAAGAAGCCGACGATCTTTTTGAAGCGCGAGGCGATGACTGCCAGGGCGATCGCGATCGGTTTCCACAGGATCACGGCCTTCTTGGCAATCAATGCGAAGATGCCGAGCTTCGCCGCGACCTTGAGGCCGGCGGCTCCGGCGATCAAACCGGCGATGCCATACTCGGCGGTGTGGTCGGTCTTCGGATTGTAATCTTCGTAACGGTTGCCGGGTGTGAAATCGACCATCGCAAGAATGTCCGGCGTGGCTTTCTCGATGTCCTTCAAGTCCTGCATGCCACCCACCGCATTCGCGACGAGCACGCCTTCGCGTCCCAGCATGCGGATGTTGTAGTTCAGCGTGTGCTCCCCATCGGCGCCTCCGAACTTGAGATCCTTCGCCCAATACAACTTGTGGGTGGAGGCATCATAGCGCGGTGAAGCGGCCCAGCCGACGATCTCCACGGCATCGTAGCCCTGCTTCACGCGCTCCTTGTTGATCTCCGCGGAGGATTTCTTCATGTCGTCCAGCAGATCGTTGTAGTCGATCTTCGCCGCATCGTCGTCCTTCACGTGGCCTTCCTTCTCGTATTCCAGCACGACGAACCAACGCGAGTCCCCCATCAGGTCCATGTCCTTCGGAAAGAGGATGCCGAGCACTTCCGCGGGCGGATTGCCCAGCAGTTGCAGATACTTGCCGGAGTCCTCCGGATTGAGATACTTGTAGCCGTCCGGCACCTTCGCCTTCGCCACGGTGCCCACCGGCACCTCGCCGGTTTGGAATTTCAGCCCGTCCACCCATTCGCGGATCTTCGACACGTTTTCCTGGCGGGTCTGCTCGTCCGCTTCCTTTTCCGGCTGGGCGGCGCGAACCGGCATCGCCGCCATCAAACCGAAAGCGAGCGCCATCAGTGGCCAAATGAACTGTTTCTTCATGGCGCGGGGACATAACAACCCGGTTCCGACTTGGAAAGCCCCAAGCCGCCATCCGGCGAAATGCATGATACGCCAGCCGCGGAAATTCAAAAACTCCGGCGCGGACCCGCCTTCTCAATCACGCAGTCCGTCTGGTGAACTTCACCACATTGATCGCAGATGAGAACCAACGGGCCGCACTTGTATCCATCCCGACATGCTCCACCACAAGATGAACAGGCGATTTCGCGGACATCCCGCCGCCGCGCCATCAGAAAACCTCCGACCGCGAGCATCATCAACAGGAAGGGAATGACCATCCATGGCGATTTCGGAAAGAGCACCGACAGCACGCCCAACAGAATCATCCACGGAATCATTCGTCTGACTCCCTTCTTGTGACCAGCGATGAGTTGATCGGCGCAGCGGATCATGAGCGAAGCCTATCCACCGATAGGATGTCAGGACAGTGCAATGAACACCCGCCCTTCAGAGCGGCTTTCCACAAAGCAAAACACCCGGACCGTTTCCGGTCCGGGTGTTTGGAGGAATCAATGGATCGGAAACGATCAGGCCTCGGCCGGAGCCGGAGCGGCTTCAGCAGCCTTCTGGTCGCGGAGGTAAGCGCGGCGGCTCATCTTCACGCGGCCTTTCTCGTCAACGCCGATGCACTTGGCGGTGATGAGATCGCCCTTCTTGACGATGTCTTCGACGTTCTCGGTGCGGCCTTCGGCCAGCTCGGAGACGTGGACGAGACCGTCCTTGCCCGGGAGCACTTCCATGAAGGCACCGAAGGCGGTGATGCTGACAACCTTGCCGGTGTAGACCTTGCCGACTTCGATCTCCTGGAACATGCGCTCGATGAGCGACTTCGCACGATCGAGGCCTTCCTGCTTGGAGGCGTAGATGCGCACGGTGCCGTCGTCTTCGATGCTGACTTCCGCGCCGGACTCGGCCTGGATGCCCTTGATGTTCTTGCCGCCAGGCCCGATGAGCTCGCCGATGCGATCCGCCGGGATCTTGATCGAAACGATGCGCGGGGCGTGCGGGCTGAGCTCGCCGTGGGACGGGATGGCCTCGGCCATCTTCTCAAGGATCGGCGTGCGGGCGTTCTTCGCGATCGTCACGGCTTCCGCGAGGATCGAGAGGGGGATGCCCGGGAGCTTCAGGTCGAGCTGGTAGCCGGTGACACCGTGGCTGGTGCCGCAAAGCTTGAAGTCCATGTCACCGTAGAAGTCTTCGCTGCCGATGATGTCGAGGAGCGGGATGTACTTCTCCATGACACCGGCTTCGCTGAACTCGGTGACGAGGCCGACGGAGATACCGGCAACCGGGCGGATGAGCGGGACACCGGCGCTGAGGAGCGACATGGTGCCGGAGCACACGGTGGCCATCGAGGTGGAGCCGTTCGACTCGGTCACTTCGGAGGACACGCGGATCGCGTAGGGGAACTCGTCCGGGTGCGGGAGCACCGGCTCGATGGAGCGCTCGGCGAGCGCACCGTGGCCGATCTCGCGGCGGTTCAGGCCACCCATGCGGCCGGTTTCACCCACGGAGAACGGAGGGAAGTTGTAGTGAAGGATGAAGCGCTTCTCGCTTTCGCCACCGGCGTAGTTGTCGATGAACTGCTTCTCATCGCCCGGCGCGAGGGTCGCGATGGCGAGGGCCTGCGTTTCACCGCGGGAGAAGATGGCGGAACCGTGAACGCGCGGAAGCACGTTGGCCTCGGCATACAGGTTGCGGAGCTGGCCCACGGTGCGGCCGTCGGCGCGGACGCCCTTCTCCATGATGGAGATGCGGAAGGCCTTCTTCTGGAGGTATTCGAACGCCTGCTCGACGTCGAACGGAGTGGCTTCCGGAGCGCGCTCCTTGATGGCGGCTTCCACTTCGTCGCGGAGGGCACCGACCTTCTTCGCACGCTCGACCTTGGTCGGGGCGTAGATGGCACCTTCGATGCGGTCGCCGGCGATTTCGTAGGCGATCTCAAGGAGGTTCTCCTTGGCGAGCACCGGGGTGTAATCGCGCTTCGGCTTGCCCGCGAGGCGGACGAGCTCTTCCTGGACAACCACCAGCTTCTGGACGGCTTCCTGGGCGAAGTGGAGGGCCTTCACGAACTCCTCTTCCGGGAGCTCGTCGGCGGCGCCTTCGATCATGATCACGTCGGTCTTGTTACCCACGTAGACGAGGTCGAGATCGCTGTTCTCACGCTCGTCGAAGGTCGGGTTGATGACGAACTCGCCATCGACGCGGCCCACGCGCACCGCGCCGATCGGGCCGGCGAACGGGATGTCGGAAAGACAGAGGGCGGCGGAGGCACCGTTCATCGAGAGGATGTCGGCGTCGTTGATCGCGTCCGCGCTGAGGAGCAGGGCGACGATCTGGGTGTCGTAAAAGTAACCCTTCGGGAACAGCGGACGCAGCGGGCGGTCCGTCATGCGGCAGGTGAGGATTTCCTTCTCGGTCGGACGGCCTTCACGCTTGAAGTAGCCACCCGGGAACACGCCGGCGGCGGAGGCCTTTTCCTTGTACTCGACGGAAAGGGGGAACCAAGTTTGACCGTCCTTCACCTTGGTGGCGGAGACGGCGGTGACGAGGATGATGGTGTCACCGGAGCGGACGGTAACGGCACCGTCGGCGAGTTTGGCAAGCTTGCCGGTTTCGATCGTGATCGGATTCGTTCCGACCTCGGCCGTGATGGTGTGAATATTCATATTCTTGTTTCTTCTTTTTGCATCAAACCCGCGGGGCACCTTGCCACGCGGGGTCTTGGGGTTCCGGACGGCTTCCTGAAGCATTCCGCACATGCGGACGAGGGAAGCGGATCGTTGTCCGGGAGCAGGGAGGCGTTTTCTTTTTTGGGTGCCTTCCCTGTTTTGCGGAACAGCCACCCGGTTACCCGGGTGGCTGTTGGCGCGAAAGTTAGCGGCGGAGACCGAGGCCCTGGATGACCTGCTGGTAACGCTCTTCGGACTCACCCTTGAGGTAGTCCAGAAGTTTGCGGCGCTGGGACACCATCTTCAGAAGGCCGCGGCGGGACGAGAAGTCCTTCGTGTTGGCGTTCAGGTGGATCGTCAGGTGCTGGATGCGCTGCGTGAGGAGGGCGGCCTGGTAGGAGGCGCTGCCGGTGTCTTTGTCGTGGACTTGATAGTCCTTCAGGTTGATTTCGCTCATGGTCGTAAACGGATGGATCCAGCGGCTGCCGGACCGTCCTCGTTGGAGTTCGGGCGGGGAGGTAACCGCCGCCGGGGGGACTTGGCAAGGTTTTTCGGTTTCAAGGCTCACCTGCGGTTGAACCGCTGGATCTCGCGCTGCACTTCCCGCATCTCGACCTTTTTCTTCAGATCGTGGCGCTGGTCGGCGTGGGTCTTGCCCTTGCCGATGCCGATTTCCACCTTCACCCGGCGGTTTTTCCAATACATCCGGAGGAGCGGCAGGGTGCAGCCCTGGAGCGCGGTGGCCTGCTCCATCTTGAAGATCTCCTTCTTGTTCAGCAGGAGGCGGCGCGGGCGCTTCGCGGGATGGTTGAACCATTCCGCGGCGGTTTCCCACGGTTGGATGTCACAACCATACAGGAACACCTGCCCTTTCTCGACGCGGGCGAAGGCGTCGGAAATATTGATCTTCCCGGCGCGGATCGATTTGACCTCGGTGCCCTTCAGCTCCAGCCCCGCCTCGAATTTGGCGGTGATGTGGAAATCGCGCCCGGCCTTCCGATTGGTCGCGATGTCCTCGCTCATGGTGGTGGCAGGGTACGGTTCTACCGGGAGAAATCAAATGCGGCCGGAGCCACGGATCCGATTACTCGGCGACGGCCTCTTCCTTCTTCTTCTCGCCGAGCTTGATCTTGCCTTCGATGATCTCCTGGAGGGCGATATCGGCGGCACCCATGCTCGGGCGGGTCGGAATCAACGGGGAACGTCCGCTGTTGAGCTGGCGCACCCGCTGCGAGACGAGGTTCACCAGGACGAGCGGATCGGAAACGATCTCGGAAGCTTTTTCGACAAGGTCGCTTTTCATGGGTAGGCCGGGGAATCGGGAATGCGGACGCGGCGACTCGAAAGGGATGATATTGTCCGGAGTCATTCCGCGGTCGTTTTCGCTCGATTGAAATAGATCCGGCAAGCAGCCGGAGGGCGGGATGAACCAGAAATCCGGGTTTTTGACAAGCCCAATCTCTATCAGACTTTTGCCCCTGCCCGGTTATTTCGGCATCAGATCGATCCCGAAACGCCGCAGGATCACCACCGTGAGCCAGAAAAAGCCAATGGTCAGCAGGCAGTTCGCCGCCAGGGTCAGCCAGAAATTCCAGCCGCTGCGGAGCATCCACGGCAGGATCAGGAACATCGGCAGGGTCGGCAGCACGAACCAGAAAGTGCCCTCCGAGTGGTTCGCGATCCGGGCATTCCCCTGCTTCTCCGCCTGCATCCAGCACATCGCCACCAACGAGGTGATCGGCAGCGCGATCAGCAGGGAGGAGAGGCGGTCGTTCACCACCTGGATCTTCGTGACCACCACGATGATGAAGGCCGTGATGGCCAGTTTCACGAGGTCCATCGGAGTGAAGGAGAGGAGTTTGTCCCAGGGAAAGCGGCTCATGTCAGGATCGGTCAGGGTGAACTTGCTGGAACAGGAAGAACCATCTAGCGTGCGTTCATGCAAGCCGCCCGCGCCCTGTGCCTGTTCATGTTCACCCTTACCGCCGGGATTGCTTCCGCGGAGCTCACTGCCGGCCAGAAAGCGGCCATCGGCCAGAAAATATGGAAAAACGAGTGCGGGGGCACCGTGGACGGCCTCACGACCTGGAACGTGGGCGAGGAATTCCCCTCCCTCGGGATCGGCCACTTCATCTGGTATCCGGAGGGCTTCAACGGCCGCTTCAATGAAACCTGGCCGCAGTTCATCGCCTACGCGAAGAGCCGCGGCGTGACCCCGCCCGCCGTGGGCACCCTGCCCCACTGCCCGTGGAACTCGAAGGCCCAGTTCCAGGCCGATTTCCGCGGCGAGCGCCTCTCCACCTTGCGCAAGTGGCTGGCGGGCAATGTCCCGCTCCAGACCGACTTCATCATCTCCCGCTCGAAGGCCGCGCTCGGCAAGATCCTCGCCGCCGCTCCGGCCAGCGAACGCACCCGCATCGAGGCGAACTACCACAAGGTGGCCACCACCGGCCAAGGCACCTACGCCCTGATCGACTATGTCAATTTCAAGGGCGAGGGCGTGAATCCCTCCGAGCGCTACAACGGCCGCGGCTGGGGCCTGATGCAGGTGCTCGGTGAAATGCGCGACACCGGCGGCGGCGCGGCCTCCGCCAGCGAATTCGCCGCAGCCTCCAAGCGCGTGCTCGACCGCCGCATCGTCAACTCCCCGCCCGCCCGCGGCGAGGCCCGCTGGAAGGAAGGCTGGCACAACCGCTGCGACACCTACGGACGGCCTCTCTAATGGCGTGTAACCAAACCTTCTTCGTCCCAACGGGACGAAAGGGCTTCAACCGGGGTTTCGGTACACCCTCCAAGGTTTGATGATCAAGTTTCCAGAAACGGGGCGAAAGTGTTCTCCCCGTTTCTGGTTTAAATGCTTGTCAGTCAGCACCACGGCTCCTAACTCCCCCGCATGTCTCTTGAGACCACACTGATTCTTTTCAAGCCCGACGCCGTTGAGAAAAAGATCGTCGGCACCGTCCTTTCCCGTTTCGAGCAGGAAGGCTTCCGCATCCGCGGCCTCAAGGTGCTCGCCCTCAGCGATGAGATCCTCGCCGAGCACTACTCGCACATCGCCGACAAGCCGTTCTTCCCGTCCGTCCGCGAGTTCATGCAGGAAGCCCCGGTCGTGGCTCTCGCCCTCGAAGGCGAGGACGTGATCGCCCGCGTCCGCGATCTCCTCGGACCGACCGATTCCACCCAGGCCGCCGCTGGAACCATTCGCGGTGACTTCGGCTTCAAGGACGGCGACGCCAAGATGCGCAACGTCTGCCACGCCTCCGACTCCGTCGAAGCCGCCGAAGCCGAGCTGAAGCGCTTCTTCAACGAAGGCGAAGTGATCGCCTGATCCGCTTCCGGTTCATCTTTCCACCAAACGGCGCATGGGATCTCCCGTGCGCCGTTTCTGCGTACGGAGTTGGGGTATCACTTCATCGCCGTGGCCAGCCACTCGAGCATCTTCTTCCGATACTCGCCGTTGTTCCGCCACAGGGAGTTTCCGTGATGGCCGCCTTGCACGGCGAACATCGTCTTCGGCATCGCGGCGGCGGAGAAAAGCTGCTGTCCCTGCGCGAAAGGCACCACCTCGTCATCCGTGCCGTGGATGACCAACAAGGGCATCGGGGTGAGCTTCGCCACCCAATCCTTCGGCGACCACTCATCACTCACCATATCCGTGCCGACCTTGCCCGCGACCGCATTCGCCATTCCCACGTAGGACGCGAAGCCGCTGTCGCTGATGATCGCGCGCACCCCCGCCACCGGCTTCTCCGCCAGCGCGGTGATCGACTTGGAGGCCCCCAGGCTGTGACCGAGGGAAATCAAGCGGCTTGCATCCACATCCTTGCGCATCCTCACGTAATCGAAGGCCGCATGCACGTCCTCGATCATGCCATGGCGCACCGGCGAGCCACCGGAACTGCCGAAGCCACGGTAGTCGAACATCAGCACGTTGAATCCCTCTGGCAGCAGCCACTCGACGAAACCGAAGTGATAGCCCATTGCGCCGGTATTGCCGTGGGAAAACACGATCGTGCCCTTGGCCTTCTTCTGATTGGTCGGCAGGAACCAACCATGAATGCGGGTGCCATCCGCAGACTTGAACCACACATTCTCAAACTTCCACCCCCAGGTCGCCGGAGTATCCGCCGCGTCCTTCGTGGGATAGTAGAACAGTGAATTGCCGCCGCCCTTGCCAACGAAAACGCGGGCCAGCGTGGCGAGGTCTCCATCGGGATCGCGGGTCAGCTCATGGATCAGCTCCCGCGGGGTCTTCGGCACCGGGCGCGGCGATTCCGCCCCCGCGCACAGGGGAAGCATTCCCGCCAGCAGGATCGCCATGGACCGGATCAAACGCACAAGGATCATCATCCGCTCTTCCCGCCGTTCGTCAACCCGGCTTCACCGCCGTTAGGAGGAAGGGCGCGGGCCTCCGCGTCCCCAGCATTCCGTAACGCGCCACCCGCCAGCCAACGGGAGCCAGCGCCTCCATCCACCGCCCGACCTCCGCCGCCTCGTCGTCCCCGCCCTCGTGACCGGGATAACAAACGACGCACAACCAGCCGCCCGGCCGCAGTACATGCGCCGCCGCTTCCAACGCGAGCAACGTTTCCGATGATCGGGTGATGATCGAGTGATCCGCCCCGGGCAGATAGCCGAGATTGAACATCACCGCCGCAATGCTCGCGGGAGCCGTGTGCTGCGCCAGATACGCGTGCGACTCGCAATGGAAAGCAACCCGGGCGTCCACACCCTTCGATTGCAGCAGTTGCTTCGCGGAATGGATCGCGGCTTCCTGCACGTCGAAGGCCAGCACTCGCCCGGCGTCTCCCACACAGCGCGCGAGGAACAGGGTATCGTGGCCATTGCCGCAGGTGGCATCGATCACATGATCGCCCGGCTTCAACACGTCCTCCAACAAGCGGTGCGCAAGTTCCGTGGGTCTCGGCGGATTCGCCCAACCGGTGATCTGGGAATGCGACGTCATGAGTGTTTCACGCTGGCCAGAAACTGCCGCAGGTCGAGATCCGGATCAGGCTCGGTGCCATCCAACATCCACTCCGCCAGCCGCCGAGCCACGCCGGGCGCGTAGAGCGAGCCCTTCGATCCCAGCCCGTTGAAAAACCATCCCTCACCCAGTGGTCCGATCAAGGGCTGGCTGCGCCGGAGGATCGGGCGCACCCCCGCATCGTGCCCGATGACCTCGAATGGCCCCGGTGCGAGACGATGCGCGATGTCCTCCACCTGCCGCCGCCCTTTCTCCGTAGGCGCGGCATCCAGCACGTCCCACACGTAGGTCGCGCCCGCCTTGTAGAGATCTCCGCCAATCGGAATCAACCAGCCGCCATCGCCGACACGGATACGCGGTTCCTCCCAGCCATCGGCGCGCAATGTGAGGATCTCACCCTTCGCACAACGATGCAGACCGGGCCGCCCGGCGATCAAACCGGCTGCCCCCTCGCACCAGATCCCCTGTCGGTCTTCCGGCGAGGCAGGATCGGCTTCCGCCTGATGATAAAATCCACGCTCCACAAACCACGCCCGCGAGGCATCGAGAAAGGCGCGCACGTCGAGCCGCCCACCACCTTTCACCTCCACCGCGCCGACCCAGCGCTCGTCCGGCGGCGACACTTCGCCCGCCACCCACGGAGCCACCTCCGGATCCGCCAGCTTGCTGCGGATCTTTTCCCAATCCGCCTCCCGCGAGGCCAACCGGACCACGGTCAGCGGATGCCAGAACACAGCACCGAGCCGCTCTTCCAAACGCCGATAGAACTCCACCGCCTCGGGCAGGAATTCCGCGATCCGCCACGACGGCTGGAAATTCTTCCCGGTCACCGGATTGATCATTCCTGCCGCCACCCTCGAACTGCCGTGGCCCTCACGGTCGATGATCTCGAAGGGCGCTCTGCGGTCATGCAGGCTCCACGCCAGGCAGGTGCCGGCGAGGCCTTGACCGATGATCCGATGGGGCGCACTCATGAGGATGAGAGGATAGGATCGTGCGCGAACGTTGCATTTTCAAGTCTCTCCAAGGAGTTGGCGTCTCCGAAAATGAGGTTAGAGTGCGGCGTGCGATTCCTCCTCGTCCTGCTTCCACTCCTCTGTGCCTCGTGCAGCACGGTTCATTTCTATTCACAGGCGGTGGCAGGGCAGATGGACGTCATGTCGCGCCAGAAGCCGGTGGGCCGCCTGAAGGCCGATCCGAACACGGATGCAAAGCTGCGCAAAAAGCTGGAACTCACCACCCGCCTGCTCGCCTTCGCCCGCGACCATCTCGACATGCCCAACGGCGGAGCCTACGAGAAATACGCGGACCTCCACCGCGAGCATCTCGTATGGGTGATCCACGCAGCACCGGAGCTCTCGATGGAGGCAAAGCAGTGGTGGTATCCCGTGATCGGGAAACAAAGCTACCGCGGCTACTTCAACGAGGCCGATGCCCGCGCCGAAGAAGCGAGGCTGCATCGCGATGGCTACGAGACCTGGTGCGATGGCATTGATGCCTATTCCACCCTCGGAGTCTTCCGCGACCCACTGCTGAACACCTTCATCGACCGCGATGAAGTGGAACTTGCGGAACTGATTTTCCACGAGCTATCCCACCGCCGCTACCACGTCTCCGGGAACACCAAGTTCAATGAAGGCATGGCCGAGGCCGTGGCGCGTGAAAGCGTCCGCCGCTGGTTCACCGCGAATCATCGTCCGGACATCGTGCGCTACTACGAGCAACGCCTGCACCGCCTCGCCCAAGCGCGCGCCGCCATCGGCACCACCTCCGCGAACCTCAAAACGATCTACGCCAGTGGCGCGAGCGATGCCGTGAAGCGCCAACGCAAGACCCGCGAATACACCCGTCTCAAAACCAACCTCCGCGCGCTCCGCGGCCAATGGGGCGGCGGTCTCAAGTCATGGATCGAGGACCCGATCAACAACGCCCGTCTCAATTCCTTCACCACCTACGAGGATGAAGTGCCGCGCTTCACCAAGCTGCTGTTGCATGACTGCCATGGCGACTTCCCGACGTTCTGGAAAGAGGTGAGCAAGCTGAAGAAGTAGCGCGAGGCTCCCGCCTTGCGCTACTACCTCTCCAACACCTCCGCCAGCTTGCCGCACATCATCGTCCAGCCCTGCTTGGTACGATCCGCATAGTCGCTCCAAGCCGGATCAAGCTCATGGGTGAGCGTCAATTCACAGGCCCCGCCATCCGCCACGATGTCGATCGTCACCCAGCTCTCATCGACCGACATCCCCGCAAGCCCCCAGGTGAACTTCAATCTCCGTGGCCGCTCGATCTCCAGGTATTGCCCCACGTGATCAATCTCCTGATCGCCACGCCGCACCACGAACGAGAACCGTCCGCCCGGCCGCGCATCCAGCGTCAGCCGCACGATCTCCTCATCCCGCATGTCCGGTCCGAACATCCAGCGTGAGAGCATCCCAAGGTCCAGCCAGGCATCGAACACCTTCTCCGCCGCAGCTTGATAACGGCGGACGATCTTGACGATCGGCGGCGTGCTCATGATTCGGCGTAGATTCTTTCGTATGCTTTCTCGGTCTCCATGTGCGGTCCCCAGAAGGGCCCCGGCTCCCGGCCTTCCAGACGATCCGCGAGTACCCGCAGGTGACTGTGCCAGCCACCGGAGACATCCTGCATCTCCTTGCGATCCGCGAGACGGCGGTGCGTGAGAATGAGCAGCACCTTCTCCTGGCGCTCGTGCAACTCGAAGGTCACCTCGGATTCCGTGCCATCGCCCGGCCACGTGAATGCCAGCACATGCGGCGGCTCGCAGCGCGTCACCTTCGCGATCATGTGATGGGTGCAGCCGCCGCTTTCATCGCGGTATTTCTCCGGCGTCTCTTCCGGCACCGAGGACAGATCCGCATGATGGAACCGCCATGTCAGATTGCCTCCCGCATGCAGCTCCATCGGTCCGCTGGCCAGCCAAAGTCCGCGCTTCTCCGAATCAGTGAGAAACTCCCACACCCGCTCGATCGGCCCCGGCAGCAACCGCTCGAAGCGGACCACTCCCGGCTCTACAATGGTTCCATAGGCACTCATGACGATTTCTTTGGTTTGTGATGTTTGCCACGATCCGCCTCCAACGCCCGCTCCAGAGCATCGAGACGGTTCGACCAGAATTGCTTGGTGCGCGCCAGCCATCCCTCCACCTCGGCAATGGCCTTGGGATTGAGCGATTGGACACGGTGCTGTCCATCCACCCGCACCGTCACCCAACCCGCTTCCCGCAGCACCTTCAAGTGCTGGGAAATCGCGGGGGCGCTGACGCGGAACTCAGACACGATCTCGCCCGCCGTGCGATCCCGCTCCGCCAGCATCTCCACGATGCGGCGGCGGGTCGGATCGGCAATGGCGGCGAGAGCTTCCACACCCGCACACTACACCCACCACTTAATTAAGCAATTATTTAATTAAATGATCGAACCGGATTGAACACGCTCCCCCGGTTTCATAGCTTGAAGGAAACCCGCTTCATCCCATGAAACCTGCATATTTGATCTTCATCGCCACCTGCATGGTTGGTGCGGCCCTCGTCACCGCGCAATCAAAGACCACTCCGCCGGAGCCCGCCTCCCAACCCCGCTGGGAATACAAAATTCTCTACGAAGTTCTCCCTTCAAATGATTTGTCCGACAAGACGGACAACCTCACGGAAACGCAGTTTGAAAAGGCCTCTTCGAAAGCATTAGCCAACCACGGAAACGAAGGATGGGAGCTCGTCTCAGTGACCGCCCATACAAGCGGCAATGCGGAATCCCGCACCTACTACCTGAAACGGTTGGGCAGGTAGCCGTTTCTCACTCCGGCATCAACGCTTCATTCGGATCCTGCCACTCCGCGTCGTAGCCCTTCGCATAGTCGAAAAGGTGGCGGTGCAGGTATTCGAAATAGACCTCTTTCTGCTCCTTCGGCAGACGGTTCCAGATGGCCACATTCAGGCCACGGGTCACCTTCTGCATCAGGTGCAGGGTGAGCTGGCGGCCCTTGCGTGCCTTCTGGACCTGTTTGTGGTTGAGCTGCTCGGTGGAGGCGTCCACCAGATCGTGATTGCCCAGCTTCCAGCGTTCCATCAGCCGGTCGAGCGGCTGCGTGCCGTGGTCGCGTGTCGGTTCTTCCATGCCCCCGGTGTAGCGGATCGCGGGCGCTTGCCAACCCCGGAGAACTTGCCTGCGCCGCAGAAAACGGGCAAAATGCGGCCGATGTCCCCCATCCGCACGCGGATTTTCCTGATCTCGCTGGCCCGGCAGCGGGAACGGCGGGAGCGCTCACTGCACCAGCTCGAGGCCACTGGCTGGGATTTCGAGGTGGTCGAAGGGATCGATGCGCTCCGGGTCAAGCGCCGCGAGCTGGTTGTGCCCGTGCATGCATGGCTGAATTTCTTCATCGGCGAAGTCGCCTGCTACCATTCGCATCTGGAGGTATTCCGGCGGATCACCGCCGCGGATCTCGATTACGGTCTGATCCTGGAGGACGACCTCAAGCTGGTGCCCGGCACCACGATGACTCTCGCCACCGTGTGGGACCATCTGCCGCCGGGCGCGGATCACATCCAGCTCCACAATGTCCGCGATGAAAAGTTCCGCGGCTACCGGATGATCGAGCCGGGCGAGCGCTTCAACCGCGTCTGCCCCACCAACACCGGCGGATGGGGTTACATCGTCTCGCGGCGGCTGGTGGATTACGTGCTGGAACATCATTCCATCCCGCGCAAGCCGATGGACGATGTCTTCATCCAGCTCAGCCGGACGCGGAAGGACCGTTTCGGCTTCTACGATACCGTGGAGCGGCTGGTGGACACGCATTGGGGGAACCCTTCTTCGATCAACCGCTGGATTCCTGCTCCACGCAGCGCCCGGCTCACGCTCCGTTATTGGAAAGAATACCAGGCGAGGAAACACCATCCGCCCCCGGCGGCCTTGTCGCCCACGCCAAACCGGGCATGATGCGGTCGCCCGTGAAACGCAGCCGCATCTTCGCCATCTCCCTGCCCCGCGCCCGCTCGCGCCGCCTGCACCTGCTGTCGCAGCTGCTGCCGACCGGCTGGGATTTCGAGGTGGTCGATGCGGTCGATGGCCTGGCCACCAGACCGGAGCGCCTCGTGGTGCCGGTGGATGCCTGGCCGCTGACGGTGACCCAGGTCGCGTGCTACCGGTCGCACCTCGGCGTGCTGCAAAGGATCGTCGACTACCAGCTGGACCACGCCATCGTGCTGGAGGACGATGGTGTGCTGGATCCTGCCGGGGAAATGACGCTGGAAAACCTGTGGGACCATCTCCCGCCGGACGCGGACCACGTGCAGCTCCACAACCTGAAGTTCCCCTTCTACGACGAATACCGTTGTTTGGAACCGGGCCGGCGTTTCAACCGTGTCGGCCCCACCAGCATCGGCTCCTGGGGCTACCTGATCTCCCGGAGGCTCGCAGAACACATCCTCATCCACCACGCGGAGCCCCGCCGCCCCATCGACCATCTCTACATCCAGCTCAGCCGCGAGTTGCAGGATCGCTTCGGATTCCACGACACCGTGGACTGCCTCGTGAACATCCTGCCGGACGAGCCATCCAATATCAACGGCGCTCCAAGGGCAAAGCGCGACTGGTGGAGTGGCTTGCGGCGCTTGTTCAAATCCTCCGCCACTTCCTGACCATGGAGGAACACGACGACATCATCCCGATCGAGCCGGGACCCGAGCTGGATCTACACACCTTCCACCCGTCCGATCTCGGCGACCTGCTTCCGGAATGGTTCGATGGCTGCCTGGAGCGCGGCATTCACGCCATACGCGTGATCCACGGCAAGGGCTCCGGCGCGCTCCGCGAGGGCGTCCACGCGCTGCTGCGGAAATTGCCGCAAGTACGGGATTTCCAGTATCCCGCCGGAGAAGGCTCCGGCGGCTGGGGTGCGACCTGGGTCTATCTCAAGCCACGCGAATGATCCGCCGGGTCACTTGGCCGGCACTTCCTTCCCGATCAGGTCGGTGAGGTAACCGGGCGAAAGCAGTTCCGGAGTAATCACCGGCTCCTTGCCCGGGACGTACAGGACATTCACCGGGATCGCGCTGCGGTTCAGCTCGCGCAGCTTGGTTTCGATGGCCGGGTCCGGATTGGTCTTGTCCGCCTTGAGGGTGACGACTCCGCGGCTGTTCATCAGCTTGATGACCTCGGGAGTGTAGGCGCGCTTCTTGTTGACCTGGCAGGTCGCGCACCACTGCGCGGTGAAATCCACATAGACCGGAGTGCCCTGCTTGAGAAGTTCCTGCACGCGCGCATCGGACCAATGTTCCCACACCAGAGCGCTTTTCGCCGGAGGTTTGGAAAGCCACACACCCCCAAGAACGAAGACAAGCGCGAGCACCACCGCTGTCATGCGCGTGCGCGCGGTCCGGTGCGGCAGATGCCAGCGACCGTAGATCCACGCGCCGAGTGCGATGGAGCTCAGGCCGAACACCGGCCCCAGCATGTTCTCCAACGAAATCTGTCCGACATACACCCACAGCAGGTAGCCCGCCGTGGCAAACAGCAGGAAGCTCATCGCCTGCTTGAAGCTTTCCATCCACGCACCCGGACGCGGCAGGAACCGGATCAGCGAAGGCACGCAGGACAGCAGCAGATACGGGAAGGCGAGTCCAATTCCCATCGCCGTGAAGCATAGGAAAAACTGCACCGCGGGCAACCCGATGGCCGTACCGATCGCGACTCCCAGGAACGGAGCCGAGCAAGGAGTCGCCACCAGCGTGGCCAGCACGCCGGAGAAAAAGGCCCCCATCGTTCCCTGCTTCGCCTGCAACGAACCGCCAATCGATGTAGCCGACGCTCCAATCTCGAAAACGCCGAACATGTTCAGAGCGAGCACGAACATCAGCAGCAACAATCCCAGCACCACCCGCGGGTCCTGAAGTTGGTAGCCCCAGCCCACGCTCTCGGCGGAGCCGGTCTTGGCAAAGGCCGCCGCGCGTGCCGCGAACAACACGCCACTGAGCACCCAGAAGGAAATCAGCACGCCAGCGGTGAACGCCAACCCATGGACCACCACCTTCCTGCGATCCTCACCGGCCTGCTGGACGAAGCCCATGATCTTCAATCCGATCACCGGAAACACGCAGGGCATCAGATTCAGGATCAGGCCGCCAACGGCCATCGAACCCAACACGAACAGCAGTTTCGGAAACGGCAGGTCTTGTGAAGTGGCCACGGATTTACCAGACGAGTCGGTTGCACCCGGTTGGCCGTTCTCCATGACGACGACCGATGAATACTCCACGACCATCGAACCCACCTTCGTGATCATGCCAACATCGGTGAGCACAATCGCCGGAGAGCCGGTGGTGGTATCCAGTGGAGTCTTCGCAGAAAGAATACCGGATATCGTTCGGCCAACAGGGATGTCGTTTTCCAACGCGTCCTTCGTCTTGCGCTTCAGCACCAGCACCCAGGAAGATCCCTCGTGCTTCAGCGAGCCCCCATCGGACAGCGCCTGCACGAATGGCACTGCGGGAACGAATTCCAATCCCGCTTTGTCGAGATCACCCGCAGCACCGGCGCCCGGCGTGAGCCTCACCTCGAAGGTATCGCCCTTGTTCACCGAAATGTAGCTCCATGCGGTGGAAGCACGTGGATGGGTCTTGCGCACCTTTTGGAAAAACTCCGCCTTCGAAGCATCCGTCACCGGGGCATCCGCCACTGTCAGATCGAGATTCAGCGTTGCCTTCTCATCCTTGCACATCTCCTTGCAGATCTGCCAGCCCGCCGCGAGTTCGAGCTTGGCGTGGTCGCCCGCCTTCAATGTGGAGGGTGGCGTGATGTCCACGAGGAAGACCGGGCTGCCGCCAAACACAAAGCTCTTGCCGAAGAAACCGTCCTTCACTTCCGGTGTCGGCCACTGGATGAGTCCGGCGGTGAATCCATCAGGCAGCGTCCACTTCAACTCCGGAGCCTTCTCCACACCGCCGGAATTCACGTAGTAGCTGTGCCACTCTTCCGGATGCTTCAATTGCAGCGCCACGGTGAACGGCTTGCCGGGAGCGATCGACTTCACCTCGGACACCAGCGTGGCGCTCGAACCCTCCTTGCCACCATCTCCTCCAAGTTGGCCGAAGTCATACTGGGCGCGGACCGGCAGCAGCGCGGAGGCGGCTAGGAACAGAAAGGTGGCGAGGCGTCTCATACGAAGGGAAAAGGCGATGCGGAAGCGGCTGGGTTTCGCGCAGTTAAGAGACGCCGGACGCTGATTTCATCCAAAAAAAACGGGCACCCGGCCGAAACCGGATGCCCTGTTGGATGGTGAGTATCTTGATCGGATTAGTAGCCGCCGTAGTAGCGGCGGTCTTCCTGGTCGCGGGCGTTGCCGTAGGCACCGCCGATAAGCGCGCCGGAACCGGCACCGATGGCGGCACCTTCGAGGGTGCGGCCGGACTGGTGGCCGATGATGGCACCCGCACCCGCGCCGAGAAGCGCGCCGGTGGCGGCACCACGCTGGGTGTTCGGGCCGGCGTCAGCGCAGCTCGAGAGAGCCATGGCAGCGATGACGGCGGGAGTGCAAAGCAGGATCTTTTTCATGATGGGATTCGGTTGGTTGGACATCATTACCGTTAGACGTATTGCGGAAGTCCTCAAGGGAAATTCTTTCTACGCCTTCTGTCCTTCTGACGATAACCGATCAAAGATTCTTCACCAATTCTTTCACGAGTTCCGGTCCGCGGAAAATGAACGAGCTGTAGATCTGCACCAGCGAGGCTCCCGCGCGCAATTTCGCCCGGGCATCCTCCACCGTGGAAATGCCACCCACCCCGATGATCGGGATGCGGCCGCCCAGTTCCGAAGCGAAGGCCGCGATCACTTCCGTGCTGCGTGTGGTCAAGGGCTTGCCGGAAAGGCCACCCGCCTCGCTGGCACGCGGATGCCCCTGCACCAGCGAGCGGTCGAGCGTGGTATTGGTGGCGATCAAGCCGTCCAAGCCACCCTCGCGGAACACCCGCGCCAATCCCTGGATGTGCGCAGGCTCCAGATCCGGTGCCACCTTGAACAACAGCGGCACCTTCCTGCCGTGCTGGATGGACAGCTTCTCCTGCTCCTTCTTCAAGGTCTCCAGCAACCGGGCCGACGCCTCCTCACCCTGCAAGTCGCGCAGGCCCGGGGTATTCGGCGAGGACAAATTCACCACGATGTAATCCGCCACCGCATACGCCGCCTTGAGACAAGCCAGGTAATCATCCGCCGCGTTCTCGTTCGGCGTGTCCTTGTTCTTTCCGATGTTGAAACCGATCACGCCGTGGAAATTCCGGGTTCCGCGCACGTTGGCGACCCCCGCCTCGATTCCCGGATTATTGAAGCCCATCCGATTGATGATCGCCTCATGGGAAATCAGGCGGAACAAACGCGGCTTCGGATTTCCCGGTTGTGGACGCGGCGTGATGGTGCCGATTTCCACGAACCCGAAACCCAGCCGCCCGAGCGCATCGATCGTATTCCCCTCCTTGTCGAGGCCCGCCGCGAGGCCCAACCGGTTCGGAAATCTCAGCCCCATCACCTCCACTGGCGTCGCGAACTCATCGGACGGGAATGCAAGTTGCAACAATCCGGAGCCTTCCGCAAGGCGTAGGGCTTTCAGGCTGAGATGGTGCGCGGTCTCGGCATCAAGACGGAAAAGCAGCGGGCGGAGCAGGGAGTAGGCGTCGAACACGGAAAAAGGATGAAAAACCGCGTTGCGCTTGTCGAACCCGGTGTTTTGGCACGCCCCGGAGTTACAACAAATGACGCAGGGAGTTGACAAATTGGCGCACTTTGCACGGCAAGTTGTCACTTGCACGATACCATGCCAACAAATTGTCAAACGGTTTTATTGAAAATGAGTGACTTGCGAACCCAACTGTTGGGGGCACGGGGCGTGCTGGAGGTTTGGCATCGATCAAACCATCGCCGCGAAGCGACCTGCATAGTCAGTCAATCGTGCATACGGAGTGGTCACAGAAGAAATCCGGAAGATTTTTAGAATAATTCCAATCTCCCGGGCGTTGTACCTATAACACCTCACATTCCACGACCATGGCCTACGAATCAGATAGCAGCCTGAAGCTTTACCTGAGGGAGATTTCCAAGACGCCGCTACTGACGCCTGAAGAAGAGATCCAGCTGGCGAAGCGCATCAAGAAGGGGGACAAGGAAGCCCGGTCCCACATGATCCGCGCGAACCTCCGCCTGGTGGTGAAGATCGCCCAGGATTACGCGGGTTACGGCCTGCCGATCTCCGACCTCATTTCCGAAGGCAACATCGGCCTGATGAAGGCCGTGGAGCGCTTCGACCCGAAGAAGGGTGGCAAGCTCTCGACCTACGCCGCATGGTGGATCAAGCAATCCATCAAGCGCGCGCTGGCCAACCAGTCGAAAACCATCCGCCTGCCCGTCCACATGGTGGACAAGATCGCCAAGATGCGCCGCATCTCCACGATCCTGGCCGAAGCACTGGGCCGCGAGCCCACGGAAGAGGAACTCGCCGACGAAATCGGCCTGCCCCGCCGCAAGCTTGCCATGCTCAAGCAGGCCTCGCAGCGCCCGACCTCGCTGGATGCCCCGATCAACGAGGGCGAAGCCACCGAATACGGTGAAATCATTGGCGACGAACGTGCCGGCAACCCGCTGGAAATGCTCGCCGACAAGAACCTTCACAACCAGCTCGACGGCCTGCTGTCCGTGCTCGACGAGCGCGAACGCAAGATCATCGACGAACGCTTCGGCCTCACCGGCAAGAAGCCTCTCACGCTCGAGGAGGTCGGTCGCCAGTTCGGCGTGACCCGCGAGCGCATCCGCCAGCTCCAGAACTCGGCGCTCAACAAGATGCGCCGGGCCCTTCGCAAGAAGGAAAAGCCGATGCCGAAGCCCCTCGGGGCCACCCCGGCGGAAGCCTGAGAGCCTTACGATTCATGTGTGTGTCAAAGGCCGTCGCGGAAGCCAATCCGCGGCGGCCTTGTCATTTCCTGATTCAACGGGAAGAGAAGGTGGCTTAACCTCCCTTCCCCTCTTCAATCAGTATGATCAATGCAATACCTTGGGGGGTTTTGCAAAATCACCCTGAAAGCCAAAATCGGCACTTGGAATTCCAAGGCCGAAGGTAGTCTCCCGACCTCCACGACCGCAATCAAGAGGCTGCGGAACAAGAATCTCCGACCGGGCAGAGAAGCGGAGAAGGAATGGCGTCAGGAAAATGGAAGCCCCATCGGACAGGTCGGCCCTTGCAGGGAAAGACTTCAGTCAGCTACCTCAGTCAGCTTCCATCCAACAACATCATCGGACGAGTCGCGCTTCTCATTCGTTTCGGAAAAGTCGTGTGGCTGAAAGATGCTCTGGAACACGGCTCCGGTTGGCGGAGACAGATCATGGAGTGGGTGGACCTTGGTTTGGAGCGTTCGGAATGGTAAGACCGCAAGCCGTCACAGGCCACTGCGCACGAGAAGCTCCGATCCGACCTTGGCATGGAAGCCGAGTGGCACGTTCACTGCGGTTGGTTGCCACTATTTGTCAGACCTGAACTTTTCCGGGGTTTTCCCAGTTGCCTTACCCCCAACCCAATCGAGCCCCTCTCCCAGGGCTTTTTGCATTTGTCCGACCTTCTCGCCAAACAAGCCAAGAACATGTAAAATTGGATCCTCTCCCTGGGGGGTCTCTCCTCTGAACATTCTCAATCCTTCAGGATCGAACATCGTCCACGGGTTTTGGCTTACATACGTGTAGACATTGGGACCGTCCACGATGCCTGCCGGATCGCGGGTCAGGAAGATGCCGAACTCAAGGTCGCGGTAGCGGAAGCCTTCGTTGAGGAGGCCGGTGGGGTCCTCGTCCTTGGTGTTGGCCTTCTGGCGGTCCTCCGTCGTGCCCTGTTCCTGGGTGCGGGTGCCGAAAGCTTCGTAGCTCGATTGCCAGGTGATCACCCCGGAGGTGTCCGTCTGGCTGACAACGTCGCCGCGTGAGTTATAGGCGTTGTAGCTGCGCGTGCCGCCGTTTCGGATCGTGTAGAGCACGCCGCCGATGCCGCCGCCCCAGTCGCTGCCGCGGATGAGCTCCACCACCGGCGTGCCAGTGCCGCTGGTGTATTCCTGCACCGACAGGCCGCCCGAGAAGGAAAGCTCGGTGCTCGCGCCGCCCGCCGAACTCTCATCGCGGCCGACACGACGGCTGCGGTGGTCATAGCTGTAGGAGAATGTGCCTTTGACATTGTCCGTCAACGTGACAAGGCGGTTGTCAAAATCGTAGCCGTAGCTTTGGACGGTGGTGGTCCCGACCTTCTTCTCCGAGCGGTTGCCATTGGAGTCGTAGAGGAAGGTGGTGGCGGCCGAGCCCTTGGTGACGCTCTTGAGCTGGTTGCTGTTGTAGCCGTCCGAGGTGGTGCCGTAGGCGGAGGTCCAGGTGCCGGGATCGCCGCCGCCGGTGACGACCTTCTGGGTGCGGTTGTTCGCCGCATCGTGGGCGTAGCCGGTGGTGACGGTGCCGCTGCCGGTGGTGGCCGCGACCTCGCTGGTGAGGCGATGGGCGTGGTCGTAGCTGTTGGTGACGGTGCGGCCGCTGATCGAGCCGTAGGACTCGACGATCCTGAGCACGTTGCCCGTGCCATCATACCCCGTCGGCCAGCCGCCCGGCGACTGCGAGTAGTCGAACCGCGACACCAGCCCGCCCGCGGCGGTGCGGGTGTCCTCGCCGAGCTTGCGGTTGAGCGCATCGTAGGTGGACCGGTTCTCCGTGCCATTGGGCAGGACCTTGCGGGTGACGTTGCCGCCGAGATCGTAGAAGTAGCTGGTGACGCTGCCGGTGGCAGCGGAGGCGTTCGCCTTCTCGGTGCAGGTCAAGAGCCGGTTGAGCTTGTCATAGGTGCTGGCGAGAAAGCGTCCGCTGGCGGCGTAGGTGGTGGTGCGGCGGTTGCCGGACTTGTCGTAGGTGTGGACATGCGTCGCCCCGGCGGAGGCAGAAAAACCGCTCCACAGAAACAGCAGGCAGATCAGGAAAATGGAGGCCGCACGGGGCAAAGCGGTGCGATGCTTCCAGATTGGCACTTGCGGGAAAAGACCTCAGTCAGCTTTCATCCCGGAACATCGTCGGACGAGTCGCGTTCCTCATCCGCTTCCGAAAACCTGCATGGCTGAAAGACGCTCTGGAATGCGGGCTTGGTTGGCGGCGACAGCTCATGGAGTGGGTGGACCTTGGGTTGGAGCGTTCGGAATGATAAGACCGCAAGCCGTCACGGGCCGCTGCGCACGAGAAGCTCGATCCGATTTTGGCATGGAATCCGAGTGGCACGTTCACTGCGGTTGGTTGCCACTATTCGGTTGGTTGCCACTATTCTCCTTAGACATCTTTATAGCATCTAACTTTGCCGCTTCTAACAAAGTTTCAGGATCTAGACCTTGCCGCTCTACACTCCTGCCTGCCGAATCATGGCCTGTCACTTTGTAGACATTCGCGGAAGTTTCTTGGACCTCAAAAATCCAGTCTGGTAGCTCTTTAAATTTCATTCCGTTGTTTCCCTCAAAATCTCTCTTTTTAGCAATGTTTTAAGATTCACAGGCGATACCATTTGGGTTCCGCCTCCCATCTGACCAAAAGCTGGAGCAACCCGTCCCGATTGGACAGGAAACGGCTTCATCACTTCAAATGTCCGTAGCTGCTGCCCCGCCGTTCCAGGAGGCAATGCGCGGCCATAATCGGGAGTTCCTTGTGGCGAGAAGAATCTCGACCAATCCCCCCCACCATACCTATCGATTTTCTGGCCTTTGGTTAGGAAAGTTTGTGTCGTCTCCCCTGCAAAGCCATTGTTGTCAGGAAAATACTTGATAAGGGAGGTGGACGTTGTTCCTTCTTTCGCGGCATAGGAGGGGACAAAATCATCAATGCTCAGCGTTCCGCCACCAGTGGTGGTGGGAATTTCGCCCGCAAGCGTAATCGAACCTTTAGCTGTCTCCTTGGCCGTGGGAGCCAAAGTTTCGATGGTGGGCGCCACCTCATCGAGCATGCTAAAACCCTTAAGATACTTCCCGATGCCAAAGGTTGCAGCCGTGATTAACCCATTTGCCGTTTGCTGTTCGGGCGTAGCCCCCAAAGTCGACAAGGCCGTTTCCGCGGATTGCTGATATTGCCCTCCTACAAACTCCCGGCCAGCACGACCTAAAGTGTCGCAGCTTTTCACAGTTCCGGTTACCGCATTGATGGTCTTGTCGCCAAAGCGTTTATTGGCCTCCATGCCGGCCATTCCGAAGTTAGCCAATTCAACCAATGAATTAACCGCATCATGGGTATATTCACCGACGCCATTTAGCGTATTCATAAAGCTCTCCCCGGTTTTTCGCCAATCAAACAACCCTTCGGGATCGAACTTGGTCCACGGATTCTGTCTTACATAGGTGTAGACGTTCGGCCCGTCCACGAAGCCCGCGGGGTCTCGAGTCAGGAAGATGCCGAACTCAAGGTCGCGGTAGCGGAAGCCTTCGTTGAGGAGGCCGGTGGGGTCCTCGTCCTTGGTGTTGGCCTTCTGGCGGTCCTCCGTCGTGCCTTGTTCCTGGGTGCGGGTGCCGAAAGCTTCGTAGCTCGATTGCCAGGTGATCACCCCGGAGGTGTCCGTCTGGCTGACAACGTCGCCGCGTGAGTTGTAGGCGTTGTAGCTGCGAGTGCCGCCGTTTCGGATCGTGTAGAGCACACCGCCGATGCCGCCGCCCCAGTCACTGCCACGGATCAGCTCGACCACCGGCGTGCCGGTGCCGCTGGTGTATTCCTGCACCGACAGGCCGCCGGAGAAGGAAAGCTCGGTGCTCGCGCCGCCCGCCGAGCTTTCATCACGGCCGACACGACGGCTGCGGTGGTCGTAGCTGTAAGCGAAGCTTCCTTTGACGTTGTCCGTCAGCGTGACGAGGCGGTTGTCGTAATCGTAGCCGTAGCTCTGGACGGTGGTGGTCCCGACCTTCTTCTCCGAGCGGTTGCCATTGGAGTCGTAGAGGAAGGTGGTGGTGGCGGAGCCCTTGGTAACGCTCTTGAGCTGGTTGCTGTTGTAACCGTCCGAGAGGGTGCCGTAGGCGGAAGTCCAGGTGCCGGGGCTGCTGCCGCCGGTGACGACCTTCTGGGTGCGGTTGTTCGCCGCATCGTAGGCGTAGCCGGTGGTGACGGTGCCGCTGCCGGTGGTGGCCGCGACCTCGCTGGTGAGGCGATGGGCGTGGTCGTAGCTGTTGGTGACGGTGCGGCCGCTGATCGAGCCGTAGGACTCGACGATCCTGAGCACATTGCCCGTGCCATCGTAGCCCGTCGGCCAGCCGCCCGGCGACTGCGAGTAGTCGAAGCGCGATACCAGCCCGCCCGCGGCGGTGCGGGTGTCCTCGCCGAGCTTGCGGTTGAGCGCGTCGAACGTGGACCGGTTCTCCGTGCCGTTGGGCAGGACCTTGCGGGTGACATTGCCGCCGAGGTCGTAGAAGTAGCTGGTGACGCTGCCGGTGGCAGCGGAGGCGTTCGCCTTCTCGGTGCAGGTCAAGAGCCTGTTGAGCTTGTCATAGGTGCTGGCGAGGAAGCGTCCGCTGGAGGCGTAGGTGGTGGTGCGGCGGTTGCCGGACTTGTCGTAGCTGTGGACATGCGTCGCCCCGGCGGAGGTTTCCTGGGTCAGCCGGTTGAGCTTGTCGAAGACCTGCGAAACCCCTCTCAAGGTCTTGCGGGCGGTGGTTTCATTCGGATACGAGACCTCCAGTAGATTCCCCGCGAGATCGTATCCGAGGTGGCGGTTGTCCGCGGAGGCACCGCTGTAGAGCACGTCCTGCAGTCGATGCAGGGCATCGTATTGGAAAGTGACGGTCTGGTTCTTCGGATCGGTGCGAGTGAGCTGGACCACGCCATCGAACGTGGCCTGCTCCGCCCTCTCGACTCCGGTGCCCTCGTCCCACAGGGTGCGGGTCTTCCGGCCCAGGCCATCGTAGCGGAAGCCGGTGGCATGCCCTTCGCCGTCCGTGACCTTCACCAGATGCCCGGCATCGTCGTAGGCGTTGCGGACGGTGATGTCTCCGGTAGCCGGACTTGCGGGATCGGCGGAGGGAGCGCCGGTATCGGGATTGGTGGCGGTGGTGACGAGACGGTTGAGCGTGTCGTAGGTGTTGCGCGTGTGGTTGCCGTTGCCATCGGTCACATCCAGCGCGTTGCCCGCGGCATCGTAGCTGGTGCGGGTGGCGATGTCATGGGTCCCGGGGCTGGCGGGATTGGTGGAGGGATTGCCGCTGACCGGATTGACGAGCACGGCGGTGACGCGGTTGGCCCGGTCACGGAACGTGCGCGTGATGTGGTTGCGCGCGTCCGTGGCGGAGGTGACGTTGCCGACGCCGTCATATGCCGTACGGAGCACCGGAGTGACAAAGGAGGTCGATACCGGCTGGCCGGCGGTGATTTCCGTCGCCGTGACCGAGGGCAGGCGCTCCAGCGTTTTGCGGTTGCGGGCGTCGTACTCGAACTCGTGGCGGTAGCCGAGAGGATCGAGCGTGACGGTGACATTGCCGTTCTTGTCATACGCCGTCTGCGTGCGCGGCGAGCCTGCGAGCGGATCGGTGGGGTTCGCCCGGTTCACCACTCCGGTGACGGGATCGGGCTGCCAAACGGTAACGGCACGGCCCGCTCCGTCGTAATCGGTTTCCGATTCGCGGTTGAGCGGGTCGATGGTTTTCCACACCAGGCCGGTGCTGGAATACACGGTCTGTTTCGTCGCGGCGAGGGCGGTTCCGAACGCATCGGTCACGCTGGTGGCGCGCTGGAGTCCGTCCATCACGGACCGGGTCACCTTGCCCCGGTCATCGGTGGAGGTGGTGTCGAGCGCTTCCTTGGCCCCGGAGAGCGCCCCATAGGCGGTGACCGCCACGGCCACGGAACCGGTTTCATAGACGGTCTCCGTGCGCAGCGGGCGGTAGAGCGCATCGTAGCTCGCGTAGGTCACCACGTCCGCGGTGCCGGTGGCGGTGAGCACGGCGGCGTGCTGGATCGCCACGGTGGGCTTGAACCCGGAGGAATTGAAGGCGCTGCCGCCGGGATTGCCCTTCACCGTGCCGCCTTCCGGCAGCGCCAGGCCGGTGTCGGTGTAGCGGAACTCGGTGTGGGTCCGGCTGGTCGAGGCGGCGGCCTGCGAGGTGTAGGCTCCCAACGCGTCCCCGGAAGATTCCGCCGCATCCGCCTCCGCGATGGTGAAGCCGCCGAAGACGTGCACGGGCCGCTGGATCGCATCGTAGAACGTGCGGGTCACGATGCCGCGCGGATCGGTCTTGCGGATCGCGTTGCCCACGGCATCGTATGCGACCCGCGAGACGAGATCGTCGCCGGTGGCGCTGCCCTTGGTATCCTCGTTGACCACTCCCCGGAAATCCAGCGTGGGCAGGCCCAGGCCGTCCATGTCCCGGATCGTCGCGATGCGGCGGTTCAGCGCATCGTAGTGGTGGATAAGGTAGCGGCCTTCCTCGTCGATTTCCGCGGCCTTGCTGCCGTTCTCGTTGTACCAGATCTTCTTGATCGCGGCGGCGGTGCCGGTGCTGGTGCCCGCCTCCGGGTAGGTGACTTCCGTGAGGCGGTTGAGCTTGTCGTAGGCGAAGCGGGTGCGCTTGCCGCGCGGATCGAGCGTCCAGGTCTTGTTGTTGTTGAAGTCGTAGCCGTGCTCGGTCACGAGCGAGAGACCGCGAGGATCGGTGATTTCCTTCCACACGCGGCCGTTGGCATCGGGAAGGGTGGCGGTTTCCAGGGCAGTCTCCCAAGCCTGTCCGGTCACATTGGAGAATGCCAGTCTTGACGAGCTGGTCTGGAATCCCTGGAAGCGGGCGTTGCCATAGTCGTAGCGCTCCTGCTGGAGCGGCTGGCTGCCGTTCTGCTGGACCGTCTTCGTGCGCCTGCGGCCGAGGCCGTCGACGCTAAACGCGCTCGTCGTGTGATACGGATCATCGGTGTTGTCCATGATCCGGTGGGAACTGCTGTAGGTATAGGTTTCGAGGCGGCCGAGGGCATCAACCTTTGCGGTGGGATCGGCCCACTTCGTCATCGTGGCCGAGGTGGCGGCGAGACCCGCGGGCAATCCGCTGTAGTCGTTGCCGAACTCCCAGGTGGTGACATTGCCGGAGAAGTCCGTCGCCTTCTTCAGGGCCAGACCCGCGGCGGGCTCATACTCGTAGGTCTCCGTGCCGAGGTAGCCGCCCGTTCCCACCGCGCCGCCGTGATGGATCTTCGAGGTGAGGTAGTAGATCATCCACTGGGCGCTCACGGATTTTTCCGAGGAGTCCACGTTCACCACCTCCGCGAGCAGGTTGGAGAACTCATAGACGGTCTTGCTGCCGATGGCATCGGTCACGGTAGTGACCGGCATCTCGGGGAAGCTCACCGTGGGTCCGAAGAGGGTCTGCCCCTGGATCGCGAAGGTGGTCGTGCCCATGCCCGCGGGCCGCACGACAGAGGTGACGCGGCGCGGCTGGCCGTACATCGTCTTCCACTGGCCGTGGCCGGAGTCGTTGCGCTTGGAGATCTCCGTCTCCACGTAGGCGCGCACGTCCGCGGGCAACTGCCCGAGATCGACCGCCGCGCGCGTGCCGTTGACGCTGGAATCCCAGTACTGCTTCGACTGGTCGAAGCCGTAGTTGAAAACGTGGGTGTTCGGGCTGCCGGCGAGCGGGGTGATCCTGTCGGTGAGCGACCTGAGGTTGGTGTGGAAGTGACGGGTGACCCGCGGGTTCACGGGATCGGTGTTGTCGACCTCCTGCTCGTAGACACTTTGCCAGGTGTAGTAGACGACCGTGCCGTCGGCGAAATGGACCTCCGTCAGCTTCGACGCCCCGGCGGTCATGCCATCGTGGGAATACTCGCTATTGTTGGTCGCGTATTCGAAGCTGGTGGTGTTGCCGCGGCTGTCGGTGATCGAGGTGACGCGGCGGGAATCGGGGCTGCGGCCGATGACGAGGAACTGGCCCTCGCGGTCCGGCGAGCTGATCTGCCGCGGAATGAGCGCGACCTCGTTGGGCACGCCGGGCCCGTTGTCGTAGTCGTAGCGAAGGCGGACGCCGAAGCGGTCCCGCGCTTCCGAAAGCCGCCAGTAGGTGTGGCGGCGGATCTTGGTCGAGCCCTCCAGCCGGTCGGTCGAATACATGAACCAGGCCTTGCTGGGCGTGAACGTCAGCGTGCTGCCGAATTTCTTTTGGAGCGTGAAGTTGTTTCCGGCGCGGGTGAGCGTGTTGAGATAGGTCTTCTTGTCGACGCGGGCGGACGGCCACGGGAAGAAGCTGCCGAAATCCATGGTCCCGAACCGCTGGGACCGCCCGGACTCGTCGACCACGTTCACCGTCACCGGCTCGTGGGTGTCGTCGCCGAGGGTTTCCACCACCTCGACATAGGAGCAGAGGTTCGACGACCAGCCAACCCCGAAGGGCAGGTCGAGGCGCTCGTTCGGCCGGAGGCCGGAGCGGCTGGAAAAGCCGGTTTCCTCGGTGCTGGCCGTCACCTGGAGCGCGAGGTCGGAAGCTCCGAGCGGCGTGTAGTGGTAGCTGGTGTCGTGGTGCAGGCCGAGGTTGAAGGCATCGACGTAGGTTTCCTCCTCCGGCTGGTCGCTCTCCGCCTCCTGCTGGGGCTTTTCGTCGGGGATCGGACGGCCGTTGAGAGCGACCTTGCGGTACTTCGGTCCCACCGCATCGCCGCCGCCGTAGCTGGTGGCGAACGAGTAGTTGTCGAGGGGCACCAGCCAGGCGCTCGGTGCCGCGGCCCCCGAAAACACGGGATTGATCGGCCCGTCGTGACGCTCGATGTGAGTGCCGTTGGGTCCCGAGTCATTGTGTACACCCAGGATCTGGTTCAAATCGCAGAGAATGAACGGAGCGTTTCCAACGTCCACCCGTGCGGTGTAGTGGTAGTCGTGGTCCTTGACCGGAGTGGCCGCGCTGCCGACGGTCGCGGCACTTGTCACAAGGATCTCCTGGATTTCGGCCTTGGGCGAAATCTTCTTCACCGGCGACATGGTGGTTCGGGACGGTGCCAGTGCTTTGATCTTCCCCACCTTGAGCTGCCAGATCTCAGTATTCCAATAGGCCCCTTTCGCGCCCAGGGTCTGATCGCCGTTTGCTGCCGGCGCGGGGTCCAGTCCGACCGCGATTTTGACGACACCATCACCGCCGTCGCTCTTGACCATCGTGTTGAGGTCGCCGATCGGCGAGTAGTCCCCCAGCGAGGTGTCTCCGTAGTAGTCCGCCGGGTTGAGGGGCTTGTCGGTGCTGTCGGAGGGGTCCGATCCGGCGGAAGCCTCGTCCTTGTCGCTGATGCCGTCGCCGTCGGTATCCGCGTTGTTCGGATCGGTGCCGTAGAGGCATTCGAGGTCGTTGGACAGGCCGTCGCCGTCGTAGTCGCCTTCGATGACGCCCGTGGTCGCGGGGTTGTCGTGGACGGGCTTCGCCGCATTGTTCGGATCGACGTTACTGGAATGGTAGTACTTCGCCTCCCACAGATCGTCGAACAAATCGCCGTCGGTGTCGGGATTGTTGCGGTTGGTGGCGCCGAAGGTCCTGGTCACGCCGTTGAACACCGCCTGGCCCGCCGCCTCCTCGGCGTTGGTCAGCCCGTCCTTGTCCACGTCGGGATCGTAGTGGAGGGGATCGGTGCCATTCGCCGCTTCGTCGCGGTCGGACATGCCGTCGCCATCGGTGTCGCGGTTGGTCACGGCAACGAAATCCGGAACCACGCTTGGATCGGGATTCGAAGTGGTGAATGTCGCCCCGTTGGTGATGAAGAAGCGGTCCACCGAGAAATTGTAAGAGGAAGCGGTGACCACATTGTTGATCCGAACCCCTCCGATCCGCCCGTCGAAGGTGTCCACATTGCTCGTCGGCCCGGGCAGTTGGGTGTAGGTGACCCCGGTGGTGACAAATGCCAGCCCACTGCCGTTGACAAAGCAGGTGCGGGTGGTCGCCGATGGGTTTTGCGCCGACGCCCGGACCGCAAATTCATTCCAGGTTTGGAGATTGACCGTCGGCGGAATGACCCATTGCCCCGACAGGTTGCCGCCATCGTCGCGAATCCGGAGCAGGTTCTGGGTCTGGGCGGGACTTCCAACGGAAACGGCGAGCAGTTCGATCCTGAACTGGTCCGAGAGATTCGTCACCCCGTTCGCATAGGCGCTGAACACCGGCAGCACGTCTCCCCCGGTGGTCAGGCTGCTGTTGAGCTTGAGAGCGAAGCCCACGGTCCACACGTGGTTTTTGATCGGAAGCGCCGCCGCTCCCAACTGGACCAGTTGGACCTGTTTGTTCGGCCCCAGGTTGATCGACTTGCCGGAGAATCCGCCCGTTTCATTCCAAATGCCCGTGGTGTTCTGGATCCACGACGGCCCCACCTTGGGAACCAGCTTCGAAACGGTGGGAGCGACCCGGCTGGCAAACCCATTGCTATAGGATTCGAAATCCCAGAATCCCCCTGTGATCTTGGCTTTGGTCGCTGCCGGAATGCCGCCCCAGTCGGGATCGGCCGTGAACTGGTTGACGAGCGGATCGGTCCCGGCGGTGACCTCCGCACCATCGGAGATGCCGTCGCCATCGGTGTCGGCCTTGTGGGGATCGGTGCCGCGCGTCGCCTCGTCGGCGTCCGACAGGCCGTCGCGGTCGGAATCGACGGTCACGGTGATCGTCCCGCTGGTGGTCGCGCCGCCCGCACGGCCCTCGATGGTCGCGGTTTCCGCGAACAGCGGCTGGACGAGAGCGAGAAAAAGGAGAAGGTGATGGTTCGACATCGGGGGGGAAATCAGTCGGCTTTGAAATAGACGGAGACCTTGCCGAGGGCATCGGTCCTGAGCGTGAGGGAGGTGGCGGACACGCTCCCATCGGGAGACTCGATCCCCCCGATCAATTCGAGGTGGCTGAGATCGACGGGCGCGTTCGCGAGCGGCGTGCCGCTCCGGGTCACGAGGAAGACCAGCGGGTTGCGCGTCCTTTCTCCCTTGTAGATCGTCTGGCCACCACCGGACGCCAGGGTGATGACCGGAGGCTGGCCGTTGTACCAGTCGTTCGGATCGGAGCCATTCTCGAATTCGTGGCGGTTGTCGGTGCCGTCGCCATCGAGATCGTCGCCACCGCCCGCCAGCGTGGCGAGGTTGCCAAACAACGACAGCTCGTAGTTGTCGGGCAGCCCGTCGCGATCCAGGTCGCCGGGGCCGGAAAGCTCCGCGAGGGAGGACGAGGGAAGAACCGTTGAATACACCCGCACTTCGTCGAGCGAACCCGTGAAGGCCTGCGCCGACACGTAGGAGGAGACGGTCTGATGCCGCTGCCCGAGCACGAGGCTCTCCACCGAAAGAGTGCCCAGCGAAACCGTCTGAGGACTGCCGAACGAGGCCCCGTCGAGGAACAGCGCCGCCTTTCCCGTGACGACGTTGCGGGTGAGAACGACGTGATGCCACAGGCCGTTGGCCAGACTCCGGCCCACCGGCCAGTTCACGGAACTCCCGCCACCGGTGTAAAACCGGAGGGTGGAACCATTCTCAAGGGTGACTGCCAGCTCCGAAGCCTGCGAGGTCCGGGCGGCACTCAGCAACGCCTGGCTGGCAGGAAAAGCACTCGTCTTGAACCAGAGACTGACGGTCAGGTCGCCCGCCCCATTCAGAACGGACGCCGAAAGCTGCACCGCATCGCTACCGCCATGCAGTTGAACCGCGCCTCCGGCAATCCCTCCGGTCGTCTGCCATGCCGCTGTGGCCGCAAGGGTGCCGTTCTTGTTTTCTCCGCTGCTGTCCTTCGCTTGCGTTCCGGAGGTCTCGTCAAACTTCAGCCACACCTTCTGGTCCAACGAAAGCCGGTCGCCGTAGCCATCGCCATCGGTGTCCTTCTGCCAGCCGTTCAAGCCACGCTGGTATTCCACGAGGTTGGATACCCCGTCCCCATCAAAATCGTCTCCCGGATCAATGTCTTCCAAGGTCAATGAGCCCGGATCGGCGCTTTGCCCGATGAGCGTGCGCTCCCACTGATCCGAGATCCCATCGCCATCGGTGTCCTCGTATCCATCTGGATTGCCATCTTCAGCGGTGCTGAATTTAAGCGGGTCGGTTCCATAGACGGTCAACTCGTCCCAGTTGCTGATGCCGTCGTTGTCGAAGTCGGCGTTGCGCGGGTCGAGGGTCGGGTGCTCCCGGACCTTGAGCCGCACGAAGTATTTCGGCAACGGCAGGTTGCCGCCGTCCAGCGGGGTCATGTCCAGGGGATCGTGGACCACTCCCTGATCCACTTCCGGGAAGTAAAACCAATCGACGAGATTGGTGGAGTATTGGGCGAAATAGGTCCTGCCTTCCTCGCCCTCCCAATCGAAGCGGTAGCTGCTTTCTCCAAGCGGGATGAAAGTGGTCTTTGGGGGCTCCGCCGCACGCAACGGAGCAAGAGGAAGCAACACGGTGATCATCCAACGCGGTTTCATTGCCCACCTCCTTCGACAGCTTTGGTTTCCGGCCGTTGACCGCGCCAATAGTGGATCATTACGTCCTTCGGTTTGGGTGGATGTGCCCGCAGGTAGGCTTCCTTCTCCTTGTTCGCCTGCTCGCGGGCGAGGTACGCCTCTTCCATGCGGATGCCTTCCACTGCCGAGAGCGCGTGGAGATCGCGGATCAACTGCACTTTTTGTGCATCGGCGGCATCGCCCTTGGTGACGGCGAAATCCTGGCCATCGGGAATCACCGGCAAATCGGGAGGAACGAACTCCACGCCCTTCGCGCGCGCAAGTTGCTCCAGCCTGCCGGTGTCTTCAGACCCCAGCCCCATCACCAAGGCATACCGGCGCTCCCCGACCTTGAACTCCCCGAATCCTCCGAAATGCAGCATGTTGAGGCGACTCACACAAGACATCTGCTCCCCATCCACCCACCAGTTGATCCGGCTGACTTTCTCCTGCACATACCAGGTTGCCGCAACTATCGCGATCACGGGTTGGTCCTGTCCTTGGAAGCGTTCGCGGATTTCCGCAAGCCGGGCCTGAACCGCCGGATCGTTCATATCAACCGGTGGCAACGGTGGCGGCAGATCCGGCAGTCCGGGATTCTCGACCTTCCGGGTGGTCACCGAAATCCTTCCCGCCACCGGCGGCAACCCGGGCAGCGGAGATGCTTCCACCACATCCACCTGCCGGCTGACGGAGTCCTTCACCACGAAATCCGGCGTTTCCGGCCTCGGAGCAGGCGGTGGCGGAGTCCCATCCGCGATGGGGCTGGTGATCGCCGCGGTCGGCTCCATCGGAACGCCCACCTCTTCGGCGGACAGGGAACGGACCGAGGATATGAGAACCGCTGCCGGGAGAATGAGATGCCTTGCTGACATGGAAGGAGGGAACTGGGTGATTAGCAATCCGATCGGATGGAGGTTCACAAGGCGAATCCCATGACTCATGGGAAATTCACCGGTTTATCACGAATTGATCACAATCGGATGGATCAGAAAAAGCCGGTCATTTTCCATAGGGAACGACCGGTTGTTTTTGTTTGTTATTTTATGCGACCACTTGGCGGAGGGTTTGGATTACGGACAGTGAGACTTCACGGGTCGGAGTGGCGGCAAGGTTTCGTGTTCCCTGCTGCCATCCGACGACCACTTCAAGGGAATCTCGTCCACCCAATGGACTGTCGGAGAGTGCGGGCCCGCAAGCTTGTGCATCGGGAAAACGATCATGCGAAGGGCGCGGACGGGTAGGTACTTCCATCGGATTTGTCCCTCCGGAAGTATCGCGTCCGACAAGCGGCCGACATGACCGATCAGTCTGCCATCCTGGTCACGAAGCGGAAACACGATCCGGTTTGCCATCATCCCCTCGGGCAAAATCCGAGTCCGAATTCCTCGATCGTCTCCGGCAGGATTCCAGCCTCCGCGAACCAAGGATGGTCCGGCTTCAGTTCGAAGGTAAGTGGCGGCGTCACGCATTCCCTGGCGGTTGTGACGGGAGGGCTCGAAAAATCCCGCACCTTCACCTTTTCTAAAGGTTCGGTCTGGCACGGTGGTAATCATCATCATGCCGATCCGCTCCCTGCACTCCATCCCGCTGCGGCTTTCCGTCGCGCCCGTGCTTGCCGCATTGGGGCTGACGGCCTGCGTTGATTTTGGAAAACCCGGCACTTCCTCCGTCTCGCTGCCGCAGGAATGGAAAAACGCCGCGGGTTTCAAAGTGGCGGAGCCGTCCCGCGATCTCTCGCGCTGGTGGGGCCGCTTCGGTGATCCGACGCTCACCCGTCTGGTCACCACCTCGCTGGCCAACAATCTCGACGTGGAGACCTCGATGTCCCGCGTCCGCCAAGCCCGCGCCAGCCGCGAGTCCGAGGCCAGCTCGCTCCTCCCCACACTCTCCGGTTCCGCCGGCTCAAGTGCCAACACCACCATGCGTGACAATGCCGCGGACAGCCGCAGCATCAGCTACTCGACCGGCCTGAATGCTTCGTGGGAGGTGGATCTTTTCGGCAAGCGCCGCACTTCCCTCCTCGCCTCCAGCGCCAACATCAATGCGGCGGTGGAGAACCTGCATACGGTTCAGTCCTCGCTGGCTTCGGAAGTGGCTCTCGCCTATCTCGATCTCCGTTCCTCGCAGGCCCGCCTGCAAGTCGTGCGGGACAGCCTCAAGAGCCGCGAGGAAACCTACCAGCTCACCGTCTGGCGCCAGAAGGCCGGCCAGATCGACCAACTCGACCTCCGCCAGGCCGAGACCAGTCTGGAACAGGCCAAGGCCTCCATTCCCTCGCTGGAGCAATCGATCGCCCAGGCGAAAAACCGGCTCGCCCTCCTCGGTGGCCAGACGCCCGGAAGCTTCGATGGCCTGTTGTCCTCAAAAGGACGCGACATCCCCTCTCCGCCCTCCGGCCTCGCCGTCGGCATTCCCGCTGACACCGTGTGCCAGCGCCCGGATGTCCGCTCCGCCGCCTACCAGTGGGTCGCCGCCGTTTACAAGACCCGCGCCGCAAAACTGGAGCGCCTGCCCAACCTGAACCTTTCCGGATCTCTCGGCATCAATGCCGCCACCGTCGGCAAGGTCTTCAATCCACAGACTGCCACCGCAGGCCTCGTCGCCGGTCTTTCCGGCCCGATCTTCGATGCCGGCCGCATCCGCGCCAACATCGAAATCCAAACCGAGGCGGAGGAACAAGCGCTGCTCGCCTATTCTTCCAGTGTGCTCCAGGCCCTCTCGGATGTGGAGGATGCACTGATCGCCTGCCGTCGCTCCGGTGAACGCATCGCCGTGCTGGAGCGCGCCACCGTTTCCGCGCGGGAGGCCTCCATCCTCGCCGGACAACGCTATCGCGCCGGGGTCGTGGACCTCGTCACCGTGCTCGATGCCCAGCGCACCGAGCTCGGTCTTGAAGAAAGCCTGATCTCCGCCCGCACCGACCGCTCCTCCGCCTACGTGCAGCTCTACAAGGCCCTCGGCGGCGGCTGGTCGGCCAACTCCTGATTTCTCCTTCTTTCTCCATCGCATGAAACAAGACGCATCGAACGATCTCTCCACGATCGTGGCCGCAGCCGGCAAGAAAAGCCGCTGGCGCTATGTCATCATCCTCGGCCTGCTGGCCCTCGTTGTCGTGGGTGGCGGTGCATGGTACCGCCATCGTCTGGACGAGCAGAATGCCGGACCGATCTATGTCACCGAGCCGCTCAAGCGCGGCGAGATTTCCCTGGAGGTCACCGCCACCGGCAACCTCGCCCCCACCAACAAGGTCAGCGTCGGCTCGGAGCTTTCCGGCACCGTCGCCGAGGTGCTGGTGGATCGCAACGATGAGGTGAAGAAGGGCCAGGTGGTCGCCAAGTTGGACACCACCAAGCTGATGCAGACCAATGCCAGCATGAAGGCGAACCTCGCCACCGCCCAGGCCCGCGTGGCGCAATCGGACGCCACCGCCAAGGAAAGCGTGGCGAATCTCGGACGCCTGGAGGAACTCCTTCAGCTCAGCGGCGGCAAGACTCCGGCGAAGGCCGAGATGGACACCGCCCGTGCCACCCGCGATCGCGCACAAGCCGATCTCGAAGCCGCGAAAGCTTCCGCACAAGCCTCGGAAGCCGCCGTCCGTTCGAACGAAACCGACCTTTCGAAAGCGGTCATCAAGTCGCCCATCGATGGCATCGTGCTCACCCGCAGCGTGGAGCCGGGGCAGACGGTAGCGGCCTCGTTCACCGCGCCCGAGTTGTTCGTGATCGCGGAGAGCCTGGAGAAGATGGAGCTCCAGGTCGCGGTGGCGGAGGCGGACATCGGTCGCGTCGAAAAAAGCCAGAAGGCCGTGTTCACCGTCGATGCATGGCCGGACCGCAATTTCACCGCCAGCGTGACGATGGTGGCCTACGGTTCCAAGGTGACCAACAACGTCGTCACCTATGACACGGAGCTGGAAGTGCCGAACCCGGACCTCAGCCTGCGCCCCGGCATGACCGCCACGGCGGACATCTCCGTGGCCTCCAGCAAGGACGTGCTCGTCGTGCCGAACACCGCGCTGCGCTTCAACCCGAACAAGGACACGGCCAATCCCGCCGATGCCGGTCCGAAGAAATCCTTCGTCCAGAACCTGATGCCCGGCCCGCCACGCCGTGGATTCAACCAAGGCGGCGGCAAGCGCAACGGTGGCAAGCCCGGCCCGCGTCCTCCCTCCGCTGAGAAGGAGAAGTCCCACGTATGGGTCATGCGCGATGGCAAGCCGGTGGAAGTCACCGTGGAAACCGGTCTCACCGACGGCAGCCGCACCGAAGTCTCGTCTCCCGAACTCAAGGAAGGCGATGCCATCATCATCCGCAGCGAAACCGCCGCCGCTTCATGAGCACCCCCGCCTCCAACGGCAATGGCGCACCGCTGATCGAACTCCGCGGTTTGACCAAGACCTACGGCAAGGGTGATGCCGCGTTCCAGGCACTCAAGGGCATCAACCTTGAAATCCACCAAGGCGAATTCGTGGCCATCATGGGTCACAGCGGCTCGGGGAAGTCCACGCTGATGAACATCCTCGGCTGCCTGGATACGCCCACCACCGGCAACTACCTGTTCCAGGGGATCGCCGTGGAAGGGCTCAATCCGGACCAGCGCTCGTTGCTGCGCCGCCATGCGCTCGGCTTCATCTTCCAGGGCTTCAACCTGCTCGCACGCACGTCCGCATTGGAGAACGTCGAGCTGCCGCTGCTCTATCGCGGCGTCAACCGCAACGAACGCCACGCCCTCGCCCGCAAGGCTCTCGCCAGCGTCGGCCTTCCCACCAAGGAGCGGAACACGCCTGCGGAACTTTCCGGTGGCCAGCAGCAGCGTGTCGCCATCGCCCGCGCGCTGGTCACCGAACCCGGCACGCTGTTCGCGGACGAACCAACCGGCAACCTCGACTCCACCACCACCCACGAGGTGATGGATCTGCTCTGCAAGCTCAACGACGACCTCGGCATCACCGTGCTGATGGTCACCCACGAGGATGACGTGGCTGCCTACGCCAAGCGCGTGGTCCGCGTCGTGGACGGCCTGATCGAATCGGACCACATCAACACTTCCCGCCGCAATCACACGCCGTGATCTGGAATGCATTCATCATCGCCCTGCGCGAAATCCGCCGCAATCTGACGCGCGCCTTCCTCACGGTGCTCGGTGTCATCATCGGTGTGGCGGCTGTCGTCACCATGGTCACGCTCGGACGCGGCGCGACCGAGGCCGTGAAGTCGCAGATCTCCGGGCTAGGCAGCAACCTGCTGGTACTGCGTCCGGGCCAGGGCTTCGGCCCGCGCTCATCCTCCGCCGGTGTACCACTCTTCAGCGAAGGGGACGTCACCCAGATCCGCGCCCAAATCCCGGGTGTGCAATGGATTGCTCCCGTCGGTCAAAAAAACGTCAGCACGGTCCACCTCCAGGCCGCGCGCAATACGAACATCACCGGCACCACCTCCGAATACTTCGAGATCGGAAAGTGGAACCTGGTGAGCGGACGCTTCTTCAATGAGCAGGAGGAACACTCCGGGGCCGCGGTGTGCGTGATCGGACAGACGGTGCGCAGCGCGATCTTCGGCAATGCCGATCCCGTCGGTCAGAAGCTGCGGCTTCAGAATGCATCGGTAGAGGTCATCGGCCTGCTGTCGCCGAAGGGACAAACCGGTTTCGGCCAGGACCAGGACGACACCATCATCATGCCACTGGCCACGCTGCGGCTGCGCCTCACCGGCCGCACCTCGAAGCAGAACATCGACCAGATCATGATCTCGGGAGCCGATGGCACGGACAGCGAGGAACTTGTCGAAGACATCAGTTCGCTCATGCGCGACCGCCGCGGTCTGCAACGGAACGAGGAAAACAACTTCTCGGTGATCGATACCCGCCAGATCGCGGATGCGGTCAGCTCCAGCACCAAGGTGATGACCACGTTGCTCGGCGCGGTCGCGGGCGTGAGCCTGCTCGTCGGTGGCATCGGCATCATGAACATCATGCTCGTGTCCGTCACCGAGCGAACGCGGGAGATCGGCATCCGTCTCGCCATCGGCGCACGGGCGCGCGAGGTCCTGCTCCAGTTCCTGGTGGAGGCGATCACGCTTTCGTCCGTCGGCGGCATCATCGGCATCGCCCTCGCGGCAGGGCTGTGTTCGCTGCTGGCGAAGCTCACACAACTTCCGTTCCTGTTCGATCCCACGATCAACATCATCGCCTTCGCGTTCTCGGCCGCCATTGGTGTCCTTTTTGGATTCATGCCCGCTCGCCGGGCCGCGTCCCTTGACCCGATCGACGCGCTCCGCCACGAATGATCCTTTCCGTCATGCGCCTGCTTCTCATTGAGGACGATCCCCAACTCCTGCGCAGCCTCACCATGGGCCTGCGCGAGGAGAACTACGCGGTCGATACCGCGGTGGACGGCACCGATGGTTTGGCGAAGGCCTCCTCCGCGGAGTACGACTGCGTGATCCTCGATGGCATGCTGCCCGGCCTCGATGGCTGGGAGGTGCTGGAACGCCTGCGTCCGGATCACAAGGTGCCGGTGCTGATGCTGACCGCGCGCGATGGCGTGCCGGACCGCATCCGCGGACTTGATGCGGGCGCGGATGATTATCTGACCAAGCCTTTCGACTTCGACGAGCTGCTTGCACGCCTGCGCGCCTTGATCCGCCGCACCACCGGGCAAACGTCGTGCCGCATCGAAGCAGGTGATGTGGTGCTCGATACCGCCGCACGCACGGTGACCAATGCAGGCGAAGACATTCCGCTCACTGCCCGCGAGTATGCGCTGGTCGAGTATCTGATGCTGCGCCGCGGAGTGGTGGTCAGCCGCTCGGAGCTCTACGACCATCTCTTCGACGAGGACGACGACACGCTTTCCAACCTGCTCGACGTCCACGTCTCCAACGTCCGGAAGAAACTCGGCCACGCCTTCATCTCCACCCGCCGCGGCCACGGCTACTGCATCGAATGAGGCGCGTCGTCCAGTCCGTCCGCTGGCGCCTGCAGATCTGGCACGCGCTGATCCTGCTGGCAGTGATCACCGCGCTGTGCCTGCTGGTGCATCACGTGGCCCAGGAGGAACGCCTGCGCCGCGTGGACCGCGAGTTGCGTTCATTCGACCGCGCGATGTTCCGCTACCTGACCTCGAACCAAGGCCCGATCAGTCCCGAGGTCATCCGCGAGCGCCTGCGGAACCTCAAACCGGAAGGCTCGATGCCGGAAGTGCTCAAGGCACTCTTCCGCGAAGGCGAATCCGGCGAGCCCTATTGCGTGGCGTGGGACGAAAACGGAGTGGAGGTTTTCCGTTCCGCCAATGCACCGGACTCCCTCCAACCGCCGGGTTGCAGCAAGGATGCCTATGAATTCCTCCGCACCGAAAACGGCCGTCGCGAGTGGTTCCGCATGATGGAGAACAACGCCGGCATCGCCATCGGCAAGGAACTCAGCCGCGAGCGGGACGAACTCGCCCGCCTGACGTGGAAGCTGGTGCTGTGCGGCGGCGGCCTGTGGTCGCTCGGGCTCATCGGAGGCTGGTGGCTGGCAGGCCGTGCGATCAAGCCGATCTCGGTGATCGCGGGCACCGCCTCGCGCATCGCCAATGGCAATCTCGCCGAACGCATCGACATCGCGGACACCGACAACGAGCTTGGCCGTCTCAGCCAGGTGCTCAACGAAACCTTCGATCGGCTCCAATCCGCCATCGACCGCCAGAAGCAGTTCATCGCGGATGCGTCCCATGAGCTGCGCACGCCCGTCTCCGTGATCCTCTGCGAAACCCAGCGCGGCCTGAAGCGCGAGCGCGAGCCGCAGGAATACAAGGACATCCTCGATACCTGCCACCTCGCCTCGGACCGGATGCGCACGTTGGTCGAGTCATTGCTCACACTCGCACGACAGGATGGCACCTCCGGCAGCCTTGAAGCGGAAGCATGCGATCTCACGGGTATCACCTCGGAATCCATCGGCCTGCTGAAACCATTGGCGGAAGCCCATTCCATTCATATCGAATCCGATCTTCAACCCACGCGGGTGGAAGGTGATCCGCGTTCGCTGCCCTTGGTCGTGGCGAACCTCGTCTCCAATGCCATCCACCATCAGCCCTCCGGCGGCCGCGTGAAAGTGCGTGTGTTTTCCGAGAACGGGCATGCGGTACTGGAAGTCTCCGACACCGGCCCGGGCATCGCCGCGGACCATCTGCCACATCTCTTCGACCGCTTCTACCGCACCGACAAGGCACGCGGTTCCGCAGGCGGCCACTCCGGCCTGGGCCTCGCGATCGTGAAGGCGATCGTGGACCGTCATCACGGCACCGTGTCCGTGCAGAGTGCGCCGGGACAAGGAGCGGTGTTTACGGTGAGTTTACCGAAAGCCGGTTGTTGAATTCGTGGCGGCGGTTCTCAACCCCCACGGTCAGCACTCAAAGCAACAACGCACAAAGCTGCCCGGCGTCCTCCGCCATCGCATCGGCTCCGGCAGCCACCAATGCCTCACGATCGTGATAACCCCACGTCACGGCAACCGTCCGCATGCCCGCGCGTTTGCCGGTATCGAGATCCATGGTGGAGTCCCCGATCATCGCACAGGCAGCCGGTTCCAACCCAAAGGCCGCCGCGATTTCCAACGCTCCCGCCGGATCCGGTTTGCGTGGCACTTCCGGCCGCTGCCCGAGCACCAGATCGAACTTCGCGCCGGGAAACAACGTGGTCACCATTTCCACCGTGAAGGGATGCGGCTTGTTCGAAAGCACCGCCAGCCGATGTCCGGCCGCCGCCAGTTTCTCCAGCATCTGCGGCACACCGGGATAGATGTCCGTGCCATCCCGCCATGCTGCGGCGTAATGAATCTTGAAGGTGGCTTCCATCTCATCGATGCCGCTCTCGGTGATCTCCCCACCCGCCGCGCGGCGCAGCAGGTCACGCGCGCCATTCCCGATGAAACGGCGCACCGCCGCGTGATCGTGGATGTCCCGGCCATGATCGTGGAGCGTGCGGTTCAGCGCGGCGGCGATGCCGCGCAACGAGTCCACAAGGGTGCCATCGAGATCAAAAATCAGTCCGCTGCTTGCCACGCCGCGAAGCTGGCCGGACCGGTCCCGGATGGGAAGATCAGAAGCTGATCAGGCTCACCAGTTCGGTATCGCTGTAGCGGTCGAGATGATCCGCAGCGGCAACGAGCACTTCAGAGTCGGTGATATCCTGCACCGCATCGAAGGACTCGGCAGCGGGCGCGTTGTTTGCGACCGGGCCGGGCTTCGCAGCCGGAGGATGGGAAACGACCGCCTGGACTGTCAGCACGATCGCGGCGGTGGCCGCAACGAGCCCGCCCACAGAAACCGGCAGCGCCCAGCGCTTCCACCATGGGGCGGGAGCTTCGTCCAAGCGCACGGCGCGCATCACGTTGTCGGCGAAACGCGGGCGTGCGGAAACCGGCGGAGCTTCATCGAGAAGCTTCCAGACGGAGTCCGATTCCCAGTTTTCGTCTTCGGGCAGCGGGTTGCGGTTCATGGGCGGAGGCGATTCACCGGGAGAAACCCCGGCGCGATCCGCAGGTTGCGGAAAATCAGCGTAAAAATCAACCCCCTGCTGCCAAACGCCCTGAATTCCAAGGATTCAGACCCCGCGCTTGTCGCCCCAGAGCCGGACGTGGAGCCGGTCGCAGAAACGGAACCCATGGTCCCGGCACAGGTCCGCCAGCCACGGCCCACGCTGGTCCAGCTCGGCGGGAGTCCGCCCTTCCGGCATCAGCAGCACCCGCTCGCGAGGCAGGGGCATCACCTGCACCAACGCCAGCACCTCGTCCAAATCCGCCGGACTGGCGATGACGAACTTGAACCAAGCCTTGCCTGTCTCCGCGAGGAGCCGGAGCACCTCCGGCTTCAACCGCATCGAGGTGGCCATGCCGGAATTCGACAGCTTCGGCGACACGTTGAACTGGTTCACCACCTCCGCGAAGTCCGCGGACGGAGCCATCGTGCCATTGGTTTCCACCTCGAACACATACGCCGGATCGCGCCGCCGCAGTGCCGCGATCAGTTCCAGCCAACCGTCCTGCTGGATCAGCGGTTCGCCGCCGGTGAGCACCACGCGGCGGCACGGAAACGCCGCCACCCGCTCCGCGATGGCTTCCGGAGCCATTTCAAAGGTCACGTCCTCCTTGCGATGCTTCTCATAGCCCGGAGTGCCGTCCTTCTCGTGGGTCCACGCCGTGCCAACGAAGTTCCAGGTGTGGTCGGTGTCGCACCAGTGGCAGTGGAGGTTGCAGCGCGAGGAGCGGACGAAGACCGCGGGCAGCCCGGCGGAGATGCCCTCGCCCTGCAGGGTGAAGAACAGTTCCGGTCCGTCGTTCAGCTTCGCCAGTTTCATCCGCGGGAAATCTAGGCCGGGATTCCGGCTGCGGGAATGAGGAACCACGAATGCACACGAATGGACACGAATTTTTATCAGACGCCTATTGGCCATTCGCGGTTGCTTCCTGCTCATCGCTTCCCGCAACCTCCGCCATGAGCATCATCACCGGTCGTGGCGACGAGGGACAGACGGATCTCCTGTTCGGCAAGCGCATCGCGAAGACTTCGCTGCGCGTCGATGCACTGGGGTTGGTGGATGAGCTGAATGCCGCACTCGGCCTCGCCCGCGCGGCCGGTCCCACCGATGAAGCGCTCTCGATCATCGACGACATCCAGGAAAAGCTTGTCGGCCTGATGGGGCAGATCGCCTGCCTGCCCGAGGACGAGGAACGCTATCGCGAAAAAGGCTACGCCGCCGTCCACCCGGAAGATGTCACGGCCCTGGAAACCATCGCCAAGGAGCACGAAGCCCGCGGGGTGCGCTTCACCGGTTGGGCACGTCCGGGCGCGGAAGGCTCCATGGCCCGGGCCGGGATGGACTTCGCCCGTACCATCGCCCGCCGGGCGGAACGCGCCGTGCTGGCGCTCCACGAATCCGGCGAACGGGTGCCGCAGGAAGTCCGTCTCTATTTCAACCGCCTCTCCGATCTCCTCTGGATCCTCGCCCGCGTGAGCTGAAAAAAGCGGTGGCGGTCCCGCCAGGAACCGCCACCAACGAACCACCGGATAAAGGAAAAACGTCAGGCCAGCCGGAGCCGCCACAGCCCCTCCTCATCCGCATCGCGCCACGCCGGGCGCCGCGCGATGGGATCCTGGAGCGTGCGGACGGTTTTCCGACCGCCGACGTAGACGAAGGAATCGCAATCGATCTCCACCACTTCGAGGCCCATGTAGTAGGTGCTCTTCAAGGTCGCCACGGCATTCGAACCGAAGGCCGCCGAGAGGTGCCCGCGCAGCAGCGCGGCCTCCCTACGACCGAGGAACAGGCAAGCCGGAGTGCGATCGTAAGAGCTCTTTCTACGGATGAGATCGGACACCGCCCGGGAATCCCAGCCTCCCTCAAGGGAAAGCTCTGGTTCCAGGCTGCGGGTGTCTGGCAGCAGGTAGGACTTCGCGATCATTTCGTCTTGGGTGCCTTCGCGGCACGCCCTTGGATAAGATTCATGACTAATATTGTCAATTCACTAATGATTATTTTAATGATTTTTCTACTCTAGTTACTAAAGATTGAATTCCGTAAGGAAAATCAGTCCGTAAAAATACGGCGTTTCGTCTTTCTTGTGGCACGCTATGAGCAAGAGTGAGGGCGCATGAGCGAAATCCCGCTGTTGGTTCATAACGACCCTTGGCTGAAGCCCCACGAAGACGCGATCCGCCGCCGCCTGAACCGCTTCCGGGACACGCTCAAAGGCATCGAGAACCAAACGGGTTCGCTCGCCGCCTACGCCACCGGTCATAAATTCACCGGCATCCACTGGCAGGACTCATCGAAAAGCTGGATCGTCCGCGAGTGGGCTCCGAAGGCCAAAGCGGTCTCGTTGATCGGCGATTTCAACCGCTGGAGCCGCGACACTCATCCTCTGGTGCAGTCCACCGGCGGCATCTGGCAGCTTCGCCTGCCCGCGGACACGCTCGGCCACGGCCAGCGGGTGAAGCTGCATGTGACGGGAGCGGACGGTTCCCGCCGCGACCGCATCCCCGCCTGCATCCGCCGCGCGGTGCAGGACCCGGTGACCCACGACTACTCCGGCCAGATATGGAGTCCGCCGCAACCTTACGTCTGGCAGCACTCCTTCGATCCCGCCACGGTCAAATCCCCTTTCATCTACGAGGCCCATGTCGGCATGTCCGGTGAGGAAGGCCGGGTCCACACCTACCGCGAATTCGCCGATCAGGTGCTGCCGCGGATCAAGACAGGCGGCTACAACACGGTGCAGCTCATGGCCGTGCAGGAGCATCCCTACTATGGCTCCTTCGGCTACCACGTGTCCTCGTTCTTCGGCGTCACCTCACGCAGCGGCACGCCGGATGACCTGAAGTATCTGGTCGATACCGCCCATGGCCTGGGCATCGCGGTGCTGCTGGACGTGGTCCATTCCCATGCCGTGAAAAACATGGCGGAAGGTCTCAATGACTTCGATGGCTCCGGAAACCAGTATTTCCACGCCGGAGGCCGCGGCGATCATCCGCAGTGGGATTCGAAGTGCTTCGACTACGCCCGCCCGGAGGTCCGCCAGTTCCTGCTCTCCAACCTGCGCTGGTGGCTGGAGGAGTTCCATTTCGACGGCTTCCGCTTCGATGGCGTGACCTCGATGCTCTACCACTCCCACGGCGCGAAAGCCTTCAACAGCTATGACGACTACTTCGGCGGCGATGCCGACGAGGACTCGATCCTCTACCTCCAGCTCGCCACCACCCTGATCCACCGTCTCAAGCCCGGCGCGATCATCGTGGCGGAGGACATGTCCGGCATGCCGGGCCTGTGCCGGCCGGTGGAGGAAGGCGGAGTCGGATTCACCCATCGCCTCGCGATGGGATTGCCGGACCACTGGATCAAGCTGCTCAAGGAGATCCCCGACGAAGGCTGGGACCTCAGCCAACTCTGGAATGTCGTGACCAACCGCCGCCACGGCGAAGCCACCATCGCCTACGCCGAGAGCCATGACCAGGCCTTGGTGGGGGACAAGACCCTCGCCTTCTGGCTGATGGACAAGGAAATGTACTGGCACATGGCGGTCGAGGATCCCGATCCGGTGATCGAACGCGGCATCGCCCTGCACAAGATCATCCGCCTGATCACCTTGGCCTTCGGCGGCGAGGGCTGGCTGAACTTCATGGGCAATGAGTTCGGCCATCCCGAGTGGCTCGATTTCCCGCGCGAGGGCAATGGCTGGTCGTTCCACCACTGCCGCCGCCAGTGGTCGCTGGTGGACAACCCCGATCTCAAATACAAATGGCTCGCCGCCTTCGACCGCGCCCTGATCGGACTCGCGGACCACCACCATCTGCTCGCCACCCCGCAGGCGAACCTCCTCAACCTCGACCTTGAGAACAAGGTGATCTGCGCCGAGCGCGGCAACCTGATCTTCGTGATCAATCTGTCCGTGGACCGCTCGATCCCAGACTACCGCCTGCCGGTCGCGAAGGGCGGCGACTACCATCTGGTGCTCGACACCGATGCCGTGGAGTTCGGCGGACAAGGCCGCATCGACCGGACCATCGCGTATCCGGTCGATGAGGAAGGCAAGCTGAGTGTTTATACTCCCGCGCGCACCGCTCTGGTGTTCGCGAAGTGAATCCGTGGCGGCGGTTTCCAACCACCGCCACGATTCTTCAATCCAGCTCCGCGTCATGAAACGCGGCCCAGTCTTCGAGGTTGTTCAGGTTGATCGCATCAAGGAACGGCGGCTTGTCCTCATCGAAACCGGCTTCCGTAAGGATCGACCTGCGGGTGTCATCACCGTGGTTGTAGCCGCGGATCGCACGGTTGAGCTTCTCGATGGTGGCCGCGTCGGTCTTCGAGCCTTTCTGCTCGATGATCCATTCCTCGAACTGCGGATAAGTGGGATGGTGCTCATCCACGTATTCGGTCACGGCATCCTCGGTAAGCCCCAGCGCGTCGATGACCATCTTGTCGAACCCCTTGCCAATGGCGGGATAGCCGTCGGCGAGCTTGCCCACGGAGGCGAGGGAAACCTTGAGCCACAGGCGCGGCAAATGGAGCACGCCGAGCGGACCGGCGATGCCGGAGCTGATGAGAGGGACGATTTTGTTCATGGCGTCCCTAACCAAGCACAGCCCGGCGCGCCGTTCAAATTCCTTGTCAATGGGCGGCCATGCCATGGCGCGCCCAGAATCCGGCCAGTTCGCCGGAGCTGCCGTTGAAGACATTGCGCTCCACCGGGCGGTCGAGGCTGCCGAAATACGGACCGGAGCGGAAACGGCCGTGCGAATAATGCTTCGGCACGGAACGACCGCGCTGCCAATCGACACCGGCATACTGCCACAGCGTCCAGTCGTGCCAGACGTCATACTGCTTCACCAGGCCTTCCGGATTCCCCGGCGCCGGGAAGATCCGGCCCGCACCGCTCTCGTGCGAGTAGAGCGCCACCCAGTACGGTGAACGCCGTAGTTTCGCCTTCGTGGCGGAATCGGCGGAACGCAGCATCAGCTTCAGGTGCTCGCTGTTCTCCAGATAAATGACGGGCGTCACCCCGGTGCGGGATTCCACGCGGTCGATGAAGCGGGTGATGTCGGAAAGGCGGGAGTTCGCATCGAAATCCCCGCACAACAGCATGCGGCCGGTGCGCCAGGAACGGCCCCGCGCGATCTGCTGCATGCGCGTGACGAACTGGTCGGCCTGCGCGGCGGCGTCCACGTGGTTCTGAAGGCGGTAATAGGCACCCACCAGCATCCCGGCGCGGTCCGCGGAGGCGAGGAAATCGGCGCACTTCGTATCGAGCACGCCGCCCTTGCCGCAGCGGGCGATCAGTCCCTGGGCTCCGTTCGCACGGAGAGCGGAAACGTCATGCTCGGAATAGGAGCGGCCCGCCCGTTGCTTTTCCTTCGGATCGTAGCCGGAGACATTGATGATCTGCGGATGGCGCGGCGAGGGAATGCCGGCGGAACCACCGCCGCCGCACTGGGTGAGGAGCCCCGCAAGGGGGATGAGCAGCAGGAGCTTTTTCATGCGTTTGCGCTCCATCCTGCCCCATCGGAAGGCTGCTGTCGAAGTGGAAACCGGCCTGTTTCGATTTCCACTGGATTCCGAAGAAATCGGGGTGATGTTAGAGAACCATGAAAGGCCAAACCATTCTGGGAGTGATTCTCATCATCGTGGGAGCGGTGTTGCTTACCTACAAGGGATTCACCACCACCAAGGAAACCGCCCGCATCGAGGTGGGGGACGTTCGCCTGAGTGCCAAGGAGCCGGTGACCTACCGCGTCTCGCCGTGGATCGGCGGAGCCGTCCTTGCCGCGGGAGTTGTAGTCGTCGTCATGGGGGTGAAACAGAAGTAGCGCACCCAAACGTTGGCGCATGTCACTTGAAGTCCAGCGTCACCGGCGCGGACGCTTCCTTCGACACGAATGCCTCGCCCTCGAAAAACGCCCAGTCCTTGTCGGTCGTCTGGGTGCCGGTTTGCGCGGAAGACTGGACCCATGATCCATCCGCGAGCTGCACCCGCAGACGGGCACCACGGAACTTGAACTTGTCCTCCGCGGTCGAGCGGCGGATTTCGATCGTGTTGGATGCCTTCAGACTCTTCAGCGCCTCCGCATCCAGATCGAACGGCCGGTTCTGCCATTCATCCCCCACCACTGGCAACTCGACGAGTTTCCGGCCATTCAGGAAAAGAGTCTTCACCCCGGACGTTCGGTCGTTCACTCCGAACAGTCCGACCGTCAGCTTCGCCGCCTTGATGCCGGAAAGTTCCGCCGGAGTGAGGGCACGCGACGCCGTTTGGACAGCCGTCACCGGAGACTCCGCGATCAAGCGCACCGTCTGGCTGCGCAGCCCCGCGTCAATGGCCCATGGCACCGTGGCTTCGGGAAATGAAGCATCCTTGCCCGCCCGCTCGACCAACAACCATGCCTCGGCGGTTCCTTCCTTGCCATCCGTATCTGCCAGCGAAACACGAACTTCCTTGCCGATGGAAGACTTCACATCAAAGGACCCCATCGTCCAGGTGCGCGCCTTGTCGCTCGGCATGCCCGCGCGGGCATAGCCGGGGAAAGGATTGAGCCGCGCCTTGCTGGTGCGGAGCGGAGTGGCCACCTGGCCGTTGATCTTCACCTCCGGGAGATCCGGATAACCGATGACCAGCACCTCCACGCGGCCTTTGACATCCGAGGGCACGATGGCGGACGCTTCCTTGCCGGAAACCTTCGTCGGCACGGCGGAAAGCGCGGCAACCGTCTTGGAGCCGCCCGGATCGAACTCCACGGCGAGGGTCTGGTAGCCGGGAACCTCGACGCGGATCGTGCCGCCATCCCTCTTCACCGGCGCTCCATCCGCATGATAGGGAAACACCACCCGGGAGCGAATCTCGCCGGAGGTGAACGGCGATGGAATTTCCAACGTCTGCGTTTCAGCGGAGGGATTCCGCGTCACCAGTACGCCGTGGGAGCCATCCCAACCGATGTAACCGTAAACATGGCCCTCGTCCGGACGCCCCCCGACATACTCGGTCTTCGCCAGCGCCTTGAAATTCCTCTCCGCCCAGCGGTGGATGGTCCCCAGCGCCTTCCAGTGTTCCGGCGTGGCGGTCTTCGGCGTGATGTACCACTCCTTCATCTGGATACCACGTCCATAGTACATCATCACGTGGTCCGCCCATTCGCGGACTCCATCACCGGGTCCTTCGAGCTGGTGCTTCTCGTTCAGAATGATGCCGTGGGTCATCAGGCGGGAGATCGGCACCAGCGGACGGTCCTTCGCATCTCCCCACATGCGCCACAGGAAGGTATCGCGGTCGGTGGTGGCCATGTTCCGCACGGAAAGCTCCGGCCAGTTGCCATTCGCTCCATCGTCGCCCGCCAGCATCCACAACGCGTCGCCGTGCATCAGCCACCATGGCGAGAACCACATCCAGTTGGTGAGGTTCTGATAAACCTGCGGATTCGCCCCGCGTGTCGCTTTCAAAAGCGAGATCATCGCGTCCACGTTCGCCTCATGGCCGTGGCGGTCGGTCGGCGGATGGCCGTTGCCCTCGCCAATATCCGAAAGGTGGTTGAAGTCATGCTTGAAGTAGCCGACCTTGCCCTCCCCCGCCAAGCGGACGAGCTGCTTGCGCAGCAACTCCTGATAGGCCGGATGGCTCAGCGAGTAGTGCGCGAAGTAGCGTGAAAAATACGGATTCGCCTTCGCCCGCACGTAGCCCTGGCTCTCGCCCCACTTGATATCGGTGTTGGTGCCATCCAGCGCCAGCCACAGACCAAGCTCCGTGCCTTCCCTCTTCAGTGCCTCGCTGAGTTTCACCAGATCCGTGAAGCCACCGGGGAAATCGCGCTGAGCCGGTTCCCACACCGACTTGCGATCCTGCCATCCATCGTCCGGCACCATCGCATCGATCTTCACGCCATACGGCTTCACCGCCTTGGCGAAGTCCTTGTAGATCGCGATGAAGCTGTCGACCTTGAGCGACTTGCCCGCCGGGTCGAACCAGTTGTTGTAGTGCGTGAAGCTGCGATCCGGTTTCTCGATGGTCTTGATGTAAGCATTGAACTGATCAACCACCGGCCCCGCCGCACCGCCACCGGCGACCGCGGTCTTGCTGACGATCTGCCAGGTGGTGCCGTTCTTCACCGCATAGCCGGGGAAATGGAACAGGCGGATGAGACCCGGACGCCCCTTCGCGTCCTTGTCGCGACCTTGCAGGTCCACGAAACTGTAGTTTCCTACCAGCTCATAGTGATGCTTGTCCGGCTCGGGGGTGTTGCCATCGGTGTGGCGGCTGTGACCGGCGGGATATTCGAGGCCAAAGAACCAACGGTCACCGAGGAACACCGGCTCGCCGCGACCGCCGCGGGTGGCATCGCCCTTCGCGGAAAAGCGCTCGACCTCCAGACGATCCACGGTCGCCTCAGCGGAATATTCCAATGCCACCGCCTTACGGATGAAGCGCTCGCCGGGAGTCGCGGTATAGCGAACCGTCACCGTGGCGGGGATGGCCGCGACCTTGTCACCCGCAGCGGGATGATACCGCACCGTCCAGACCGAGGTTTTGCCGTCCTTGGTCTCAACCGGTTTTCCCTCCGCCACGAAGTCCGCCACCGTGAACTCCGCGTCATCCATCATGCGGATGTGGAATTCATCGCTCTGCGTCTCCAGTGACTCGGTCCCGGCGATGAACTTCGTGGTCCGCCAGACCTTGCCATCGAAAGTCAGTTCGCGCTGCACCAGATCGTTGCCGATCCGCACGGTTTCGGCCCCGGCCTGCGCCGAGCCAAGTCCACCCAACAAGCCCATCAAAAGAATGTGAAATCGAAACATAACCAACAAAAACAAAGAAATCCCCGCTTCTACGGGCGTGCTAGTTCAATCTTTCGCTCCAAGGTAAAACGCCGCTAACGCCGCCTTTCTGCCGCTAGAATCAGATAGTCGAGCATCCCCCACCGATAGGCAGTCCAGATCCGCAACGAACTGAGAGCCAAACGGAACGCTTGCAGCGGCTTTCGCAGCGTCTCCCACCGCAATGCCGGATTCCGCAGCAATTCCCTGAGAGCAATGCCCATGGCATGCAGCCAGGATTGATCCACCCGATGCCCGAGCCGCTCCAGGGACACCACCTCCGCGCCCACCTCCTCAAGCCACTGTCGGCTCGTCCATTCGTCCGCCAAGCCGGGCATTTCCCCGGCCGCGCGGATCGGATCGATCAGGAGCCAGCGCGCCCAGCCGGGCACGAAATCCGCCGTGATCCACCCCGCCGTCACGATCCGTCCACCGGGCTTTACCACCCGCACCATCTCGCGGCAGGCGCGGTCAGGCTGCTCGAAATGGAACACGGACTCGATGGCCACCGCGGCTTCAAAGGCGCCCTCCGGAAAGGTGTTCTCCAGCCAGTCCCCGAGTTCATAGGAAACCCGCGAATACCCCTCGATCCCCACCGCCGCTTTATACTGGACCGCGGAAACAGTCACCGCAGTCACGTCCACCCCATGGTTCGCAGCCAGCCAGCGGGCCGGGCCACCATAACCACAGCCGACATCGCAAACCCGCATGCCGGGCTGGAGGCGGGCGGCGGTGGCGACCGCTTTCAACAGATTCGCGGTCGCCTCCGCATGGTCCGCCGTCTCCGGCAGCCAAATTCCATGATGGAGGTGCTCCCCCCACAGCGCGCGGTACCACACGTCAAGCGTGTCGTAGTGCCGCGCCGCGCCGAGGGTCTTCACACTTCGCCGTCCGGGAAGAGCTGGTGGGATTTGATGGCTTCCACACCGACTGCGGCGGCGGTGCCGAAGATGGTTTCGACCGTGGCCGTCCGCGGCACTTGGGCGGCGGGGCGGGCAAGGCCGAGGATGAGCTGGCCGTAGCCCTGCGCTCCGGCGACGTGCTGGAGCAGCTTCAGGGAAATGTGACCGGCATCGAGGTTCGGGAAAACGAGCACGTCCGCAGTCTGGCGGAAGGGCGAGTCCGGGAGCTTCACCTCCGCAGCCGCCGGATCGAGGGCCACGTCCGCCTGGAGTTCGCCTTCGATTTCCAATTCCAAATACTCCTTCCGCACCACCTCTTGGGCGATGGCGGTGGCGGCGATCATCTTGCGCGCCTCATCGGTCACGGCGGAGCCTTTGGTGGAGTGGCTGAGCAGCGCCACCTTGGCCGTGCGGCCGAGAAAATGACGGGCAACCTTGCCGGTTTCCACCGCGATGGCCGCGAGCTGGTCCACCGACGGCTGCGGGATCAGGCCGCAATCCGCCATGAACAGCACGCCGCTGCCGCCGAGATGCTTCAGGTGGTCACCCACAAGAACCATCGCACCGAAGATCTTCGGCACGGAGGGCAGCGGCTTGATGGTGTTGATCAGGGCGCGGAACAACGCGGCCGGGAGAGCCTTGTTGCCACCGACCAAGCCGTCCGCCTGGCCATACTGGGTCATCAGTGCGCCAAAGTAGTGCGGGCGGGCGACGATCTCCGCCGCATCGCCGACCTGCATGTCGCGGTAGCGGGCCATGTTGTCGACACGCTGGCAGAACAGCTGGAAATCCGAAGATTTCGGCGGATCGATGATGTTGATGAAGGTCAGCTTGATGCCGTTGTCGGCCGCCAGAGCACGGATCCGCTCGCGGTCGCCCAGCAGGATCGGGGCGATGGCTTCCTCCTTCACCAGCCGTGCCGCTGCTTCCAGCACCCGCAGATCCTCCCCTTCGGTGAAAACGATGCGTTTCGGGTGCCGGCGGAGGGCTTCGATGAGGTGCCGCGTGAACGCGTTACCGGCGGGTGCTTCAGAGGAAAGGGTCGACATGAGATTTCGGCGCTCTTGCACCGTGCCGTTACTCTAGTATCCCTGCTGAAAGTCCTTCAACCCCGAATCCGCCCGAGTGCCTGCCGACTACCATACCCACACGCCGCTCTGCCATCACGCCGAAGGCGAGCCGGAAGCCTACATCGACGCCGCGATCGCCGCGGGCCTAACGGAATACGGGATTTCCGACCACGCCCCGGCCATCCCGGAACCCTTCGATGACTGGCGGATGGCGGTGGCGGACCTGCCGGAATATTTCTCCTGGCTGGAGCGCGCCCGGACCCACGCGGCAGGTCGGATCCCGATCCGGGCCGGTCTGGAGTGCGATTGGCTGGCGGGCTGCGAGGGCTGGATCGCGGATCTGGCCGGGCGCTACCCGTGGGACTACCTGATCGGCTCGGTCCACTATCTGGGCGACTGGGATTTCGACAATCCGAAGTGGCTGGGCCGCTGGGCAGAGTCCGATGTGGAGGCGGTATGGGCCCACTACTGGAACACCTACGCCCAAATGGCGGAAAGCGGCTTGTTCGACATTCTCGGCCACGCGGATCTGGTGAAAAAATTCGCCCACGTCCCCGGCGGCGACCTCGACCGCTTCTACGAACCGGCCATCGACGCCATCGCCGCCTCCGGCTGCGCCATCGAACTGAACACCGCCGGCTGGCACAAACCCTGTGCCCAGGCCTACCCAGCCCCGCGCTTTCTGGAACTGGCCTGCTCGGCGGGCATCCCGCTGGTCATTTCCTCCGACTCGCACCATCCCTCCGAAGTGGCGCGGGATTTCCCGAAGGCCATCGAATGGGCGAAGGCGGCGGGATATCGCGAGACGTTGCTGTTCGAGGGGAGGAAGCGGAGGAGCGAAACCCTCTAAGCCCCCTGCCCCATCGTCATGTTCATCGCACTGGGATCGATTCTGATCATTCTCACGCTCCTCGCTTATCGGCGCGGGCATTTCAACGGCGGGCTCTACGAGGTCAATCGCAAGACCCAGCCATTTCAATTCCACGCATTCCTTCTCACCCAAGGCTTGCTCGGCCTTGTGCTCATTGTCACAGGTCTGCTGATGTTGCCCAAATAAGCAACCTCACGCCGGCAGCGGCATGTAGCGGCACTCGCTGCGGCCATCGGGCCAGAGCTTGAGGAGGGCGTAGCCCATCGGCGTGCGCTTGTAGCTGCCGTCCTTGCGGTCTCCGGGTTCCCACCATGAGCCGCTGAGAGCACCATTGCAGTGGAAGCGGATATTCCACAGGGCCTCGCTGCTCTGGATGTGGATGTGGCCGCTCAGGGCAACGGTCGGAGCTTCACGTGCGGCGAGCTTGTCGATCACCGCCTTCGCGCCGCTCATGTTGCCGCCATCGTAATCGCCCGCGAGCGAGAACAACGGCAGGTGTCCCGCGATGAGCAGCGGCGCGTTCTTCGGCAGCGAATCGAGCTTCTGGAACAGCCAGTCCTGCTGCGGCTTGCCAAGCGAACCACCGGAGTTCTCCAGCGTGATGATTTCCCAGCCGCCTTGTTTCGTGTGGCCCCATGGCTCCGCGATGCCAAGACGCTTGCAGACATAAGGAATACCGCGCATCGGATCGCCCTCCGGTGCAGCCCACCAGGGATCGTGGTTGCCTACGGTGTGAAGCATCGGCAGACCCTTGAACTCCGACACGACAACCTCGTCCCAGAGCTTCCACTGCTCCTCCACACGCTCGCGGGTGATGTTCTTGTAGTCGGCGGCGTAGATGCTGTCGCCGGTATTGAGGACGAGATTGATGTCACGGTGCTTCTGGCGGATCGCACGCAGGATCTTGCGGCAGCGGGCGGGTGCATCGTATTCCGGACGCAGGTGGATGTCCGTGATATGGAGAATGGTAAGCGCCGCGGCGGCATCCGGAGCGGCTGCCGCGCCCATCGGCAGAGAGGCGGCGGTCGCGGCACCAAGGGTGAGGAAGCCGCGGCGGTTGAGGGACGGGTGTGACATGGTCCGTTCTTAACGAAAAAGCGGATGGAGTCTTACGGGCAAAACCGCCGAAGTTTTGGGCGTTTCGGCCACGGACAGGTGGCGCGAAGCAGGGCTTCGCGCTACTTGCCGAACTCGGCTAGAATGGCCAGGAACACATCCTCCGCGGCATGGGCTGGGAAGGATGCACCCAATAGCACGGGCCGCTCGTCCTCCGGCACGATGTCACGACCATGCGAACCCTTCACCAGCGTGGCATCCAACGGGATGACATCCATCAGCCCACGAAAGCCGAGCTTCTTTTTCAGCAGGAACTTCGCGATCTTCAGCTTCGGGAAACGGATGGCCGGATCAAGATAAAGCTCCACCGGATCGTATCCCGGCTTGCGGTGAATATCGATGCACCGCGCATAGTCGGGAGCCTTCGCATCATCCTTCCAGAAGTAGTAGGTGAACCATGCTTCCGGCTTCGAAATGGCGATGAGATCCCCCGCCCTTTCCGCGCCGATGCCAGATCCGCCACCCTCGCGGACTTCATCCACACCGGGAGTTTTTTCGAGCAAGGCGCGGACCTCGCCGAGCAGGGAGCGGTCGTTCACATAGACATGCGCGATCTGGTGATCCGCCACCGCAAAAACCTTGCAGCCGCCGCAATCGAGCGCCTCCAGCCCAAGCTCGTCCTTGATGGACAGCCAGCCCTTGTCGCGGAAGATCCGGTTGAGATGAACCGGCTGGTTGACCGGTGAAATACCGTATTCGGAAAGAATCAGCGATTTGACACCACGGGATTCATAGTAGCTCACGAGATCCGCCACCACGCGGTCGATGGCGGCGACCTCCGAGGGGATCGACGGGTCACCCGGCCCGACCTTCTGCAATGAATAGTCGAGGTGGGGCAGATAGACGAGGCTCAGCGTGGGGCTGTGCTTGTTCTCCGTCCACTTCGCCGAATTCGCGATCCACTCGGAGGACGCGATACCGGACGCCGGACCCCAGAACGCGGGGAATGGGAATGGCCCGAGATCCGCCTTCACCTCCTCACGCAGACCCATCGGCTGGGTGTGGATATCGAAGACCTTGCGGCCATCCGCGGGATAAAGCGGCCGCGGGGTCATCGACCAATCCGCGGTGGAATACATGTTGTACCACCAGAACAGCTTCGCGCAGGTGAAGCCGGGGATCTCGCGCCGCAACGTGTCCCACACCTTCTCGCCGTGAACGATGTGGTTGCTCTGCTTCCAGAATCTCACCTCGGCGGACTCGCGGTCATACCAGCCGTTCGCCACCGCGCCATGTTCCGCAGGCGTAGTGCCGGTGACCATCGACGATTGCGCCGTGCAGGTCACCGCGGGGAATGCGGGCTTGAAGCTCTGCAAACCGTTCTTCTCTGCAAAGGCCTTCAAGAAAGGCGCGTGCGGCAGCAGCGACTTCGAGAGACCGACGACATTGATGACGGCGAGGCGCATGAGAGAGGGCTGGAAGTTAATGGTTAGAGGTTATTGGGGAAGAATGCGTAAAGGAGAGTTTTCCCCCAATAACCTTTAACGAATAACATTTAACACTCTTACGCCGTCAACTGGCGCGCGGCCTGCAGCGTGTTCTTCATCAGCATGGCGATGGTCATCGGACCGACACCACCGGGCACCGGCGTGATGGCGGCGCATTTCGGGGCGACCTCGTCGTAGGCGACGTCACCGGTAAGACGATAACCGTTCTTGGCGGTGGCGTCCTCGACGCGGTTGATGCCCACGTCGATCACCACCGCACCCGGCTTGACCCAATCGGCCTTCACCATTTCCGGGCGGCCGACAGCAGCGATGACGATGTCCGCACGGCGGCAGATAGCGGGCAGATCCTTGCTGCGGGAGTGAGCGACGGTCACGGTGGCATCGGAACCCTTCGCCATGAGCAGCAGGGCCATCGGCTTGCCAACGATCATCGAACGGCCGATGACGACCGCCTCGGCACCGCTGGTCTGCACTCCGGCGGAGGCGAGCAGGCGCATGCTGCCCGCGGGCGTGCAGGGCACGAAGCCGGACGGGTCTTCCAGCGCGAGCTTGGCGACGTTCTGCGGATGGAAGCCGTCCACATCCTTGCGCGGATCGATGGCACGGATGATCTCCTCCTCGTTGATGTGCTTCGGCGGCGGTGACTGGACCAGGATACCGTGGATGAGCGGATCGGCATTCAACTCGCGGACCACGGCAAGAAGTTCCTCCTGAGTGGTCTCGGTCGGCAGGGTGATCTTGCGGGAGTAGAGGCCGAGATCGCGGCAGGTGCGGTCCTTCGCGCCGACATACACCTTCGATGCCGGATCTTCACCAACGAGCACCACGGCCAGGCCGGGCGTCACGCCACGGGCTTTCAGTTCCGCGGTTTCGGCACGGACTTCATCGAGAACGGAGGCGGCGACGGCTTTCCCGTCGATGATTTTGAAATCGCTCATGGGGCTGGTGTGGCAGGTTCGGGATCGTGGGTGGCGGCGAGGAGAATGGACTCGATGCGGGCGCGCTCGGCCTCGAAGGCATCGTCGGAAAGCTTGGCCGGGACGGCAAGCGCCTCGTCGAAGATGACGCGGACACGGCTGAAGGGCTTCGGAATGATGAAGCGGTCCCACGATTTCAAGCGCCAGCAGGACGAGACCTCCACATGCACAGGCACCACCGGCGTGCCGGTTGCTTGGGCGAGTTTCACGAGGCCGCCTTGCAGCTTGTAGCGAGGGCCTCTCGGACCATCCGGCGTGAGACAAACGTCCACGCCCTCCTCCAGCGAACGCTTCAGGCCCACCAAAGCGGCGATGGCACGGCGGGAGCTGGAGCCGCGCACGGCTCCGATCCCAAAGGCGGACATGGCGCGGGAAAGCACATCACCATCATGGCTGGCGCTGGTGAGCACGGCAGCGCCGCGGTGCTTGCCACAAAGGCGCTTCCACGCGGCGGGGACGGAGAAGAGGCGGTTGTGCCACAGCGCGTATATCACCGGGCCGGAGATTCCATCGGGCACGCCGAGCTTGCAGCGGTCCACGATCTCATAGCGCAGGGTGGAGCACCACAGCCGCATCAACCCGCCCGCGAGGGTGCCGAAGATGGCGGTTTTCCGGCTCTTGCGGATTTCGTGGCGGGAGGCGGCGGCCATGCGTTCAGAGGAATCCGGCCGGCTGGAGTGTATCGACGAGATACTGCTGGCGGGACATCAGATGTTGGTAGAGTTCGTGGCGGCGCATGTCCGGCTCGCAGCGGCCGTGCGCCTCGGACGAGACGAGGTAGCTGGCGATTTCCCCGAAGCCAAGTGATTCACCGCTCTGGCGGAAAAACGCGACGGCCGCCTGCATGGCCGCGCCCACGGCCGGTCCCTGGCGGCTGCCAACCGGCACCACCGGCATGCCAAAGACATCCGCGAGAAGCTGGCGGGTCGTGCGGCTGACACTGGCGGCACCGAGCAAGCGGATTTCCACCGGCTCGAACCCAAGGTCGGTGAGACGGCTGACGCCATAGCCGAGCCCGAGCGCCACGCCTTCCGCTGCAGCACGGGCGAAGCCCGCAGGACTGAAATTCTGAAGCGTCATTCCGTGCAGCACACCACAGCCTTCCGGGAGGCGAGGCAGCGATTCCCCGGTGAGATAGGGCAGGAACAACAGGCCGTCCGCTCCGGGAGGAGCCGAGGCAACCGCTTGCTCGAATTGCTCCGGCGTCCAGCCGTAGTGGCGGCGCACCAGTTCGACAGCGGTCACCGCATTGGCAATGGTGGCCGTGCCCAGCCAGCCGCCGGTGGCGCTGCAAAGCGGCGAGATTTCCCCGCGCAGGTCGATGACCGGGCTGTCCTGCACGCCAACGATCGTTCCGGAGGACCCGAGTTCCACCGCGATGGAGCCATCGGTCACGCAGCCTGCGGCGAGCGCCGAGAGCATCGGCGAGGCACTCCCCGCTCCGACCTGCACCGCTTCCGAAAGCCCCCAAGCCTGCGCCAAAGCGGGCCGGAGCTGGCCACGTGGCTCGACGGGTGATTGCAGCGGTGGCAGGCGCTCGGCCAGGCCGGGATCGATGGCGTGGACGAGCTCCGCGGACCAACGGCACGAGCGGATGTCGAAAAGGCCCGTGGTCGAGGCGCTGCCGGATTCGGTGGCGCGCTCGCCCGTCAGCCAGTAGGTGATGAAATCCTGCGCGGGCAGGAAGAATGCGGTCTTTTGAAAGTGGTAGGGCTCCTGCTGCTTCAGCCACAGGCACTCGGCTGCCAGCGAATCCACGCCCGGCACCTGGCCCAGCAGCTCCAGCAGCCCGGGCGTTCCGCCGAAAACACGGGAGATTTCCTCGGCCTGGCGTTTCGAGGACAGATCGCCCGCCAGCTTCGCCGGGCGGATCACCCGGCTGGAGGCATCCAGTGCCACGGTGCCACGCAGAGGTCCGGCCACGCCGATGGCAGCCACGCGGCCCCGGCGTTCTCCAAGGGTGGCCAGGCACTCCCGCATCACATGATCCACCGCATTGATCCATCCGGCGGGATCCTGCTCGCGGTAGCCGGGAGGCAGCCCCTCGATCCAAGCATGGGGGGCGACAGCCTCGGCGGCGATCTCCGCCGCCTCAAGATCGAGCGCCACCACACGGGTTCCGGCGGGATTGATCTCGATGCCTAGAAAATACATGGGGAAGAAGACCTCCACTTCTAAACCGGTCCAGCAGACTGCCAAGCGCCAATGTTGGGCGAAATGCTTTTGGACCTTGCACCGGCTTCACACGCCCCCCGGCCTCCAGGCTCCCCAGCGGGCACGAATCGCGGGAACCAGCGGCCGGTCCCGCCACGCCAGCATGAATGCCCGCGCGGCCAGAGGGTCCGCCCCGGCATCCGGGCATTCAAAGCCGGAACCCGCCCGCACCACCCCGCCGATCACCCGGTCCACCGCCCGGGCCGCATCGGGCGGGCGCATGCCGAAAAGCCGCCTCATCTGCTCCCTCACCGTGGTCCGGTCCGGCACCCTTTCCGCGGTGGCCAGAACGGTCATCACCACCCTCTGGACCCCATCCTCCCCCAGCCGGTCCAGAGAGAATGAAAACTTCCGGTCGGCCTCCCACGCCCGCCATTCAGCGGGAGTGACATCTTCCCACTCCGCCTCACAGGGCGGCACCTCGGGACGCAAGGCCCGGAGGAATTGGAAGATACGGCGGACAAAAAACATGACCCTGTCAGCTACATCGGCGCCATTTGTCACTTTTCAGAAAAGATGCCGCAGCCCTCCGCGTGGCTCCACTTGGGGAAAATGCAGACTGGCAAGGACGTTCCTCCACAGCCAAATTCGGGCATGGACGATTTTGAATCGAAGGTGCGCGACGCCCTCGCCAACCCTCAGAACCAGGGCGAACTGGCCGACGCGGATGCCGTGGGCACCGTCGGCAGCCCAGATTGCGGGGACATGCTGCGGATGTGGCTGAAGTTCACCGAAAAGGATGGCAAGCGGGTGATCGACCGCGCCTCGTTCCAAGCTTTCGGTTGCCAGACGGCGATCGCGGTGGCCTCCATGGCCACCGAGCTGCTGAAGGGCAAGACCGCCGAGGAAGCCCGGGAGCTATCCGCCTCGGAACTGACCGGCGACCTCGGTCCGCTGCCGCCGATGAAGATCCACTGCGGCCAGCTCGTCGAAGGGGCTCTCAAGAGCGCGCTCGACCAGACACCCGCCGCCCCGGCCCCTCCGCACCCCCCACCCTGTCCGCCGGTCTCCAGCGTCCGGCGGGAAAAATCCGCATCGTACCGCTCGACGGAGTGCAACCTTCCTGACAGCCGTGTGTTTATTGCACGCGCCGGATAGGAATGACCTGTTCACTGCGTTTGCTACTTTTCCGAAAACCCTCCCAGCTTTCCCGTGCTCGAACTCAAGGACGTTTGTTTCACCATCCGCAAGGACGGCGAGGATGCCAACCTCGTCGACAAGGTCTCGATCCAGATCCCGAAAGGGCATTTCATGGCCATCGTCGGCCCTTCCGGCTGCGGCAAGACCACCCTGCTCAAGACCATCGCCGGACTGAATCCCGAATCCGATGGAGCGCTCATCTGGGACGGCCGGGATCTCTCGAAGGAGGGCGACTTTTCCCCATCCGAAATCGGCTACGTACCGCAGTTCTCGATCGCCTATGATCCGCTGACGGTGGACGAATCGGTGGAGGCCGCCACCCGCCTGCGGGTGAAGACGAAGAACAATGCCGAGCTCGACCAGCGAATCGACCGGGTGCTGGAGGAAACCGGTCTCGCTCCCATCGCGGACCGCCCGGTGAAGGTGCTCTCCGGCGGCCAGAAGCGCCGCCTCGGCCTGGCCATGGAGCTGGTTTCCGATCCGAAGCTGCTGCTCTGCGACGAAGTCACCAGCGGCCTCGATCCGCGCTCGGAGCGCGAAATCGTCCGCCTGCTGCACGATCTTTCGCGCAAGGACGGCCGGATCGTCCTGTCCGTGACCCACTCCTTGGCGCACTTGGAGCTCTATGATTCCATCCTGGTCCTCCATGAGGGCCGGGTCGCCTACCACGGCCCGCCGGACCAACTGACCCACTACTTCTCCGTCAAGGACACCGAGGAGGTCTATCCGCGTCTCGCGGGCCAGCCGTCCGACCGATGGCAATCGTCCTGGGAAAAACACCGCGTTTCCTACTACAAGATGCTGGAGCGCAACCGCGAGAAATCGGTGGCTTCCGGTGCCCTGAGCCTGCCTCCGGCAAAGGTGGAGGGTGAAGAGGTGAAGGACGAGGTCGCGACGAAGATGCCGGGCCTTGTCAGCCAGTTCGGCACGCTGCTCTCCCGGCGATGGCGGATTTTCTTCCGCGACCGCGGGCAGGTGCTGCTCCAGCTCGCGATCATGATCTGCTTTCCGCTGCTGGTGATCCTCTTCAGTGACAAGGCGAAGGATCCGATCCGGAAATATTCTGATACCCGCCAGTCGGACATGCAGGAGGAGGTTCAGGAACATCAGAACGTCCGCATGGACCAGGTCAAGGTCGGCTCCGCCGTGTCCGGGATCATCATGTTCCAGGTGGTGTTGCTGGCGCTGATGGGCTCGAACAACTCCGCACGCGAAATTGCCGGAGAGCGGTTGATTTACGAAAAGGAGAAGTTCGGTGGCCTGCGGCCCTCGGCCTACCTCGCCAGCAAAGTCGCGTTCCTGTCCTGCCTGGTGATCGCGCAGTCGCTGTGGATGGCCTTTTTCGTGAACACTTTCGGCCAGTTCCGCGGCGACTTCGTCCAGCACGCGGGTTTCCTGCTGCTGGTGAATGGAGCGATGACGGCAATCTGTCTCGCCATCTCATCGCTGATGCGGACCGCCGAGCAGGCCTCCCTGCTTTCCATCTACCTTGTGGGCTTCCAGCTTCCTCTTTCGGGTGCCGTGCTGGCCCTGCCGGAAAGCGTCGAGACCTATACCCGCCCGTTCATCTCTTCCTACTGGGCGTGGTCCGGTAGCGTTGAGGGTCTCCAGACCCAGGTCCACGATGCCGTGAAGGCGGTGATCGACACCACCCTGTCCTCCCGGGACGCCTGTCTCTACACGCTCGCCGCCCACATTGGAGTCGCCCTTTTCGCCTCCTGGCTGGGAACCCGCCGCCATCAATGGGACTGAAAGTTCCCCATTCCATGGCCACTCTTCCCGTGCTATCGCTCCCGTAAGATTCCCCGTTTCCGAACCGAATTCGCATCATGCCTCGTCGCGCCAGTTCCAGTCTCCATCCCGGCATCATCATCGGCATTGTCGCCGGGGTGGCCGTCCTCTTTTTCGCCGGAAAGGCGCTTCTTCCCAAAAAATCCGCCAACTTCGGCGATCTCACCCAGTTGAACATGGAAGAGTTTCTCCAGAACGGCAACAGCCTCCGCGGCAGCGAGTATGTGGTGGAGGGCACCGTGGATGAAAAGCTGCGCTGGACTCCGGACCGCGGCCAGGTGCTGAGCGTGAAGGTCGGCAGCGGCGAGCAGGCGAAGATGATCGGCATCGAAGTTCCCGCCGAGTTCAACAACCGCAACATCGAGCGTGAGCAACGCTATCAGTTCAAAGTGAAGTTCCGCCAGGGTGGCATCCCCGTCGCCACCGGCATCAACCGCCTCTGAGGCTCATCCCCGCACAAGCCATGAAACCCTTCTACACGCTTCTCCTCCTCTCGGGCATGGCCGCCGGCCAGGGCGGGGTCTACGTGCCGCCGCCCACCGCCCCGGTGACGCCGCCGAGCCAGGACACCACGGTCACCCGGCCGCAACAGCCGGACAAGAAGAGCCCGCTCGGCAGTGAACTGCCGATGCTCGATCCATCCGCGGAGACAATCACCATCGGCGGCATGACCATTCCGCTGGGGGACAACCGCATCCTCAAGGCGCGGTTCGAGAAGTATCTCAGCCAGCCGCCGGAAAGTTCGGAGGAAGCGATGGAGTACCGCGCCAACATCAAGGACATCCTCGCCACGATCTCCCCGCTCCGCCAAGGCGGACCACAGCTCTACGAGGCATTCAAAAAACTGCCGTCCGCAGGCACCTACCCGGGCGATGCCAACATCTGCAGTTCGCTGGCCGAGGCCATCTACGTGGCCATGCTGGCCAAGCAGGACGTGAATGGGCTGAAAGGACTCAACGATTCCATCGAGCAGGAAAAGAAAGCTCTCACCGCCAAGCAGGACTGGGAAACCTCCCACAACCGCTCGCAGATGCTGGATCAGACGACCCGGACCAACCAGGGGACGACCACCCAGCAGGTGGAACGTGAAGGCACGGGCACCAAATCGCTTGCTTACAAGGACGCCCTCCGCCGCATCGTCGAGATCGAGGCCCTCAAAAAGAAGAACATCCTCCAGACGGAAGTTCAGACGATCCAGGCCAAAACCCAGTATCAGGTGAACATGATGCAATGGTTCGCCCAGCGCCGCTATGAGCACGTCCTGATGGCCTCCCGTTTCTACAACCAGATCTGGAAGGACGGGGACTCCGCCCTCCGCATCGACAAGAACTCGGACGTCAGCAAGCTCTTCACCCAGTCCGTGGGCATGAGCCCGACAGTGTCCTCGCTCGACTCGTTCTCCAACGATGCCATTCGCGAGGTGGACAAGTACATCGAGGCCTTCAATTTGATGCTGACCCGCGGCGAACTTCATTCCGCCTCGCAGCGGTTGATGGAAGCCTATGCCATCGGCGAATACCTCGGCCCGGTCGCATCCCTCTCACTGGACAAGAAGCTCCGCGTGGCCGCCTACGTCCGCGACCTTCATGAGCTCTATGGTTCCCTGGAAGCCCACGATTACACCCGTGCGAAGACGCTGGCCGACAAGTTGAAGACCGATGCGAAGGACTTCCCGTCCTCGAAGGTGGACAGTGCCATCGCCGGCTACACCCTCGCCTCCGACCTCGCCATCGAGGAAGCGAAAGCCCAGTTGCTCTCGAAAAACAACGACAAGGCCGCCGAGAAGATCAAGGCCGCCGCGGAAATCTGGCCGACCAATCCGAAGCTCTCCGAATTCCGCCAGATGATCGGAGCCGCCGGTCCGTTGGTCACCGCCCGCAACGACTTCGACCGCCTGCTCACCGAAAAAAACTATCGTGAGATCCTGCGCCGCCAATATGAGCTGGCCCCGGCGATTCAGGGTGATCCGGGCCGCGAGGACGCCTTCAAGCAGATCATCACCAACCTGACCAAGATCGAAACCGCCCTCGGCAAGGCCGCCGAGTTTAGCAAGATGGGCCAGTCCTGCGCGGCTTGGGAACAGCTCGCCGAGCTGCGCGAATCCTTCCCGGACGATCCGAAGCTGGGTCGTGAACTGGAGCTGCTCGCGCCCAATGTCTCCCAGTTCACCAACGCGCTCGACCGCGCCAAGCAATTCGAAAACCGCGATCAGAAACAGACCGGCTCCGCCTTGGCCTGGTACCTGAAAGCCAAGCAAATCTTCGCGGGCAGCAAGTTTGCCGACCAAGGCATCAAGCGCGTGCTCAATGACATCCTGCCGGAAGACGGCGCGGGAGCCACTTCCAGCACGAAGTAACAACTCGAGCTATTTCAGCCTTTTGGAGCCGGCAGGCATTGCGCCTCGTCGGCTCTTTTTGTGCAGTCCTCCTTCTGGAACTGCCGAAAACGGAGGGAAATCCGGGTAACTTTTGAATCACCAAAACTGTTTGCAGCTTTTTAGAATAATTCTTGATATTGGATTCCGGAGCCGTAGTTTCCCGCGCCGGAATGGTCCACGATCTGTCAGACAGCAACTCCGAAATGCCAATCCCCGATGAAATCGAGGGACTGCGCATGACCCGCCAGCGGCGGGAGGTGTACCGCGTCCTGATGACGAACCGTGATCATCCGACCGCGAACGACGTCTTCCTGCGGGTCAAGGACTCCCTGCCAAACATCTCATTGGCAACGGTTTACAACTGCCTCGAAGTCCTCGTTCAGCACGGCATCGTCCGGCAGGTGAACTTCGACCGCAATCCGTCCCGGTTCTGCCCGAACCTGGAGGAGCACGGTCATTTCCACGACGAGTCCACCGGCGCGATCCACGACGTGACCTTCAAACCCGGCGTGAACCTCGCCGACCTTCTCGACCTGCCACCTGGCACCGTGATCAGCGATGTGGAAATCACGCTGCGCGGCGAACTCCCCTCTTCCACCCCCTCCCACTGATTCCCGACTCCCACGCCATGTCCCTCGTCATCAAAGACCTCCACGCCACGCTCGAAGACGGCACCGAAATCCTCAAGGGTGTGAACCTCGAAATCCCCGCCGGGGAAGTCCACGCCATCATGGGACCAAACGGTTCCGGGAAGTCCACCCTTTCCAAGGTCATCGCCGGCCATGAGGGCTACGTCGTCACCGGTGGCAGCGTCACGCTCGATGGCGAGGACATTTTCGAAATGAGCATCGACGAGCGCTCCCGCGCCGGCATCTTCCTCGCCTTCCAATATCCGTCCGAAGTTCCGGGGGTCTCGAATGCCAACTTCATCCGTGCCGCCCTCCAGGCCCGCCTGCCGCAGGGCGAGGAGATCGACGCCGTGGCCTACTATAAGAACCTCTATTCCAAAATGGATCTTCTGGAAATGGACCGGAAATTCACCGGCCGCTCCGTGAACGAAGGCTTCTCCGGTGGGGAGAAGAAGCGCAACGAGATCCTCCAGCTCCTCATGCTGGAGCCGAAGTACGCCATCCTCGATGAAACCGACTCCGGCCTCGACATCGACGCCCTGAAGATCGTGGCCCGCGGCGTGAATGCCACCCGCTCCCCGGAACGCGGCATCCTGATGATCACCCACTACCAGCGCCTGCTCGACTACATCTGCCCGGACTACGTCCACGTGATGGCTGCGGGCAAGATCGTCCGCTCCGGCGGTCCGGAACTTGCTCTGGAGCTGGAGAAGTCCGGTTACGAATTCCTCAAGGACGAGGAACTCGTGACGGCCTGATCCGATCCAAACCAACTCCAATCCCCGACATCCCCCATGAACCTCCGCTCCAGCCGCCATCCGCTCGACGCCCAGAGCCGCGCCAAGGTCGTCAATCTTCTGAACGACACCATCGCCGTGCTGATCGACCTGCGATTGCAGGTGAAGCAGGCGCACTGGAATGTCCGGGGTTCCAACATGATCGCGATCCACGAGATGCTCGACGGCTTCGTCGGCCAGCTCGATGAATCGACCGATGAACTGGCGGAGCGCGCCGTCGCCCTCGGCGGCCGCGCCCTCGGCACCCTGCCCGGCATCGGCAGCGTGACCTCGCTGCCGACCCTGCCGCCGGAGGCCACCGGCAGCTTCGACCTGATCGAACTGCTGGCCGAACGCTATGCCGCCGTCTCCGCCGTGCTTGGCATCGGCATCAACCATGCCCAGGTGGTGGATGACGAGGTCACCGCAGACCTGCTCATTGGCACCACTCATTCCATCGACAAGAATCTCTGGCTGCTCGAGGCCCATCTCGAACCGGAGTTCACCGACGAAGAACCCGAAGAGGGCGACGACACGCCCCTGCTCTGATTTTCCATTTTCCCGATTTCCATGTCCTACGAAGCTTCCAGTACCATCGACGCCGAAACCCGCGAAGCGATCGACATCGACCGCAGCAAGGGCGACTTCAGCTTCCCCGAGCGCCACAAGTTCGATGCCGGCCGCGGTCTGACCGAGAAGACCATCGACTATATCTGCGACGTGAAGAACGACCCGCAGTGGGTCCGTGATTTCCGCCACAAGGCGCTGCAGGTCTTTCGCGACAAGCCGATGCCCACCAACTGGGCGACCAAGGACCTGGACAACATCGATTTCGACATCATCCGCTACTACCTGTCCGACGGTGAGAAGCCGAAGCGCTCGTGGGAGGATGTGCCGGAGGACGTGCTGCGCACCTTCGAGCGCCTCGGCATCCCCGAGCAGGAACGCGCGTTCCTCGCCGGTGTGGAGGCCCAGTACGATTCCGAGGCCGCCTACTCGAACATGAAGGAGGAGCTCACCAAGCAGGGCGTCATCTTCGTGAACTCGACGGAAGGCCTGAAGCACCACGAGGAGATCTTCCGCCCGTGGTTCGGCAAGGTGATCCCGACCGCCGACAACAAGTTCTCCGCGCTGAACAGCGCCGTGTTCTCCGGTGGTTCCTTCATCTACATCCCGAAGGGCGTGAAGCTGAAGCAGCCGCTGCAGGCCTACTTCCGCATCAACTCCGAAAACTTCGGCCAGTTCGAGCGCACGCTCATCATCGCCGACGAAGGCGCGGAGGTGATGTATATGGAAGGCTGTACCGCACCGAAGTTCGAAACCTCCACGCTGCACTCCGCCGTGGTGGAGCTGGTGGCGCTGAAGGGCGCGAAGATCCAGTACGTGACCGTGCAGAACTGGTCCTCGAACGTCTTCAACCTCGTCACCAAGCGCGGCCTCGCGATGGAGGACGCGGAAGTCCGTTGGATCGACTGCAACATCGGCAGCCGCCTGACGATGAAGTATCCGGGCGTGATCATGAAGGGCCGCCGCGCCCGCGGCGAGGTGATCTCCATCGCTCTGGCCAACACCGGACAGCATCAGGACACCGGCGCAAAGATGATCCACGCCGCCGATGAGACGACCTCGAACGTCGTTTCCAAATCCATCTCCGTAGGCGAAGGCCGCTCCACCTACCGCGGCCAGGTCCACATCCCGAAGCACCTCAAGGGCTGCAAGAACAACACCGAGTGCGATGCGCTGCTGATCAACACCCGCAGCCGCACCGACACCTATCCGGCGATCACGGTGCGCGGCAACCAGCACGCCACCCAGCACGAGGCCAGCGTCTCGCAGGTGTCGGAGGAAATGCTCTTCTACATGCAGCAGCGCGGCATCAGCGAAGGCGCCGCGATGTCCCTCGCCGTGAATGGCTTCATCAACGACCTCGTCCGCGAGTTCCCGATGGAATACTCGGTGGAACTCAAGCGCCTCATCGACCTCGAAATGGAAGGCTCGGTTGGCTGAACCACGCCGCGACTCCTCCCCACCACGTATCATTTTCCCGCCTCCGATGCCCGCCGTGCTCGAACAATCCGCCTCACTCCTCGATTCCGCTCCGGTCACTCCGGCCACGTTCCCCGCTTGGTTCGCCGAGCGCCAGCGTGCCGCTTGGCAGCGCTTTCTCGAAACCCCGCAGCCGAAGCGCGGCGATGAGACATGGCGCTTCTCCTCCATCAAGGAACTCGATTTCGCCGAATTCCGCCCCACCAACGGCGGTGCCGATGCCACCCTGTTGACCGCCCGCTCCAGCGGCCTGGAAGCTCCGGTCGCGAAGTTCGTGTTCGGCAATGACGAGTTGCTCCACTCCGAGTCGAATCTCCCAGCGGAAGTGATCTGCCTGCCGCTGGCCGAGGCTCTCGTTTCCCACTCCGATCTGGTGGAGAAGCACTTCATGAAGCAGGAGACCCGCCTGGGTTCCGCGAAGTGGACCGCCCTGCACGAGGCGAACTTGCGCAACGGTCTGTTCGTTCACGTCCCGGCCAATGTCGAGGTTGAGGGCACCATCGAGGTCTTCCACTGGATCGCCGGTGGGAACACCGTGATCTTCCCGCACACGCTCATCGTCACCGGCGCGAACGCCAAGGTGCGCGTGGTCGACTACTTCCAGTCCGCCGATGAATCGTCCGCCGGTCTGGCCATCGCCGTGAACGATCTGAGCGCCGGTCCGGGCTCGAAGCTCGATTACGTCGCCATCCAGGCCTTCAACGAGAACACCAAGGTCATCCAGGTGAACGAAACCGGCGTGGCCAAGGATGCGTCCGCCATCGGCTTCATCCTCAACACCGGCGCCACCTGGGCGCGCAATGAATCGCTCAGCCGCCTCGAGGGCGAAGGCTCCCGCTCGGACATGCTCTCCGTGAGCATCCCGGCCCGCGACCAGGAATACGACCAGCGCACCTTCCAGCACCACGTGTCCCCGGGTGCCTACAGCGACCTGCTCTACAAGAACTCTCTCTACGACAAATCCCGTACCATTTTCTCCGGCCTGATCTTCGTGGACGAGGGCGCGCACCGCACCGACGCCTACCAGACCTGCCGCAACCTCTTCATGAGCGATGACGCGGAGGCCAACTCCATGCCCGGCCTGGAGATCAACGCGGACGATGTGAAGTGCTCGCACGGCAGCACCTCCTGCCAGATCAGCGACGAGGAGATCTTCTACCTGCGAGCCCGCGGCATCTGCCCCACCCGTGCCCGCCAGCTCATCGCCCGCGGTTTCTCCGTGGAGGTGATCGAGCGCCTCGGCGACGAGAAGGTGGAGGAACTGGTCCTGCGCTTCGTGGACGACAAGTTCGCCCACATCGCCGGTGGCGGCGCTTGACCCTCGACGGAGTTCTCCGATTTCACGCGATGGATGCCTGAGGGTGTCCATCGCGTTTTGCATTCAGGATCGGGCACATTGCTTTTTGAAAGCACCACCGCCCGGTGTTAGGGTATGGCATGACATGGAGGCTGCCCATCATCCTTGTCCTCTGCACCGCGGCCCACGCGGCACAGCCCGCGTTGCAAGGAGTCGAACTGCTGAGCCCGCCGCGCCGGGGCCTCATCGAGCGTTCATTGCAGGAACTCGATGCCCACCCCGGCATCCCCTACCGCTACGCAGGTTCTTCACCGGAGGCCGGCGGCATGGACTGCTCCGGCGCGGTGTTCTATCTGCTGGAAAAAGTCGGCATCGATCCGCCGCGCTCCGCCCAGGCCCAATACGACTGGGTGAAAAAAGAAAGCACGCTCACCCCGCTCGCCGCATCGGTCACGGATGAGGATGATCCCGCCTTCGCCGCCTTGTTGCCGGGTGACCTCTTGTTCTGGGGCACCCTCGGTCCGGACGGCAGAGCGAACGTCACCCACGTGCAGATCTATTTGGGGAAGGAGGCGAAAGACGGGCGCCGCATCATGATTGGAGCCAGCGACGGACGCTCCTACCGCGGCGTGAAAAAGGACGGCTTCGACATCGTCGATTTCAAGGTGCCGAACGCGGACGCTCCAAAACGGTTGCTAGCTTACGGGCCGCCCGTTTGGAAAACCGTGGCGGCAATGAAGCGGAGCGACATGGACCGACAGACTACTTCACCTCCTCGGTCAATTTCCAACCGCCATGCCTCCGATTTGAAAAAACCAGCCGCTTCAAAATCCAAGCGGCCCAAACAGCCTGAGAAGAAATAGCTGACGACCACGGCATGGAGTGCTGGAATGTTAAGCAAATGTCCGAGCCGCGACCGATTCTCCGCTATTCGAATCTCCCCCTGATCCGCACCGGGACCTCGCCGGTATTCGAGTTCCTGCCAGACGGCACGCTGCATGCGCTGCGGGCGGACAATGTCCTGCTCAACCTGTTGCTCGGCTGCCCGGTCGGAGGATCGCTTCACCGCATCGCACTGGTGGTGGCGGACGCGCACGGACGCCGCGCGGTGACTCTCGCTGGTCCCGGCGGTGGACTCTTCTCCGCGGATGAACACTCCGCCTGTTGGGAAACGGAAGTGGATGGCATCGAAGCCACCGCCGTGCTCCAACCGATCAGGGACGGCTGGGTGATCGAGGTCACCGCCACCAATCACCTCTCCCATCCTGTGATCGTGCAGGCTGTGCATGGATTGGACCTCGGCCTCACCACCCAGTTCGCGGCACGATTGAACGAGTCCTACACCAGCCAGTATGTGGATCACCATGAGATCATCGATCCGGAGCTCGGCCACGTCATCGCCTCGCGGCAGAACCTCGCGGTCGATGGCAAGTATCCGTGGCTGATCCAGGCATGGATCGAAGGCACCGCCGGATTCAGCACCGATGCCGTGGATTTCTTCGGCCCCCAGGGCACTCGCGGCAGCCTAGTGCGCGGACTTGTCGACGCACCCGCTCCGGGCCGCGTGCGGCAGGATGAAACCTCCTATCCCGCCATCTATTCAAAACCTGCGGTCGTGCCCCCTGGCGCGGTGCTGACACGCCGCTATATCGCTCAATACCGCGCGGATCATCCCGCTGCCAGCGGACCGGAGGACGTCACCTGCCTGCATCAGGCCATCGAGGATCTGCCGGTGATGGAGTTCCCGGTGCCACCACAGTTGCAAGCGGCACCGCCACCCACATGCGTGCTGCACGGTCGTCATCCGTCGAAAGCCGGTCTCGAAGCATGGTTCGGCACGGATTGGAGCGCGGTTGAAACACTCGGAAATGGAGAGATCGGCTCGGCCTTCATCGGCAATGAACGACGTCACCTGGTGACCCGCATGAAAGAGGACACCGCCGCACGGCCGCATGCACTCATCCTGCGCAGCGGTTCCGCGGTCGATGCAGTGAACGATCATCTCGATACCACCTGTCACATGGCGGGCGTGTTCCAGAGCCTGCTCGCAGTGGGCCATCCGAGCTTCCACCGCCTGCTCAGCCCGGTGCGCGAACGCTTCGGCCTGCAACGTTTCTCCGGCCAGCGCATCGGCATTCGGAATGCGGATGGCATCTCATGGCTCGGCATTCCCTCGGCCTTCGTGATGTCTCTCACATCCTGCGAGTGGATCTATCAGCTCGATGGGCGCCGCATCCGCGTGACGGCGGAAGTCTCCACCGGCGCTCCTGAGGCGACGACCTCGCTGGTGGTGGAGGCGGGCGAACCCGCGGAGTTTGTCATCAGCCATGGACTCGTCGGCGGCGAGCGCGAGGGTGAGGAGGATGCTTCAATCGCGCTTGATGGCTTCACCGCCATCGTTCAAGCCGGGCCGGATTCCCTGGCCCGAAAACATTTTCCGGACGCGAAGTTCACCGTCGAGGCGCTCGACCCCACTGCATTCCGGAACATTGGCGGCTCGGAACGACTCGGCTTCGAACAGGCGGCGACGTCGCACCTCGTCTATGAGACCGCCGCGGTGAAAGAGTTCGGCCTTCGCTTGAGTGGCTTCACCCGCGCTTACGTTGCACGCCCGAAAGCGCAACCGGTCTGGCAGGCCGCCACCCGTGCCCTGCGCGTCTCCGGTGTCGATCTCCCGGAGGTAGAGGCGCTCGATGCCATCCTGCCGTGGTTCATTCACAACGGCATCATCCACTACAGCGATCCGCATGGCCTGGAACAATGGAACGGCGGTGCATGGGGTTGTCGCGATGTCACGCAGGGCTCCGTGGAACTGCTGCTCGCCATCGACCGTAACGATGCGGTGCGCGAGACGCTCGTGTCCGTCTTCAGCCATCAGTATCTCGGCAGCGGCGATTGGCCGCAGTGGTTCATGCTCGATCCCTTCGGCTGGATCCAGCAGCGCCACATGCATGGCGATATCCCGCTGTGGCCGCTGAAGGCGCTGTGCGACTATATCGAGAACTCCTCCGACTTCGCCTTCCTCGATGAGTTGGTCGATTGGACCGATGCCAACACGGCACGCCCGGTGGACAAACCCACCACCATCCTCGCCCATGTGGAAGCCGCGGTGGCATGGATGCGCCAGCAATGTTTCCCCGGCACCGCGTTGCTGCGTTACGGCGAGGGCGATTGGGACGACTCGCTGCAACCGGCGCGCCCGGAGCTGCGCGAGCACATGGTCAGCACCTGGACCGTCGCGCTCTCCTATCAAGTGCTCCGTCGCCTGGAGGAACTGGAGCAACGCAGCGGCAAGAGCATCGCGGGTCTCGCCGGGTTCGCGGATGCGGTGCATGCCGACTTCCATCGCTGGCTGGTGGTGGATGGCGTGGCCAGCGGCTTCTTCGTCTTCGATGAAGATGGCAAGGCGGGTCATCCCCTGCTGCATCCGCGGGACACCGAAACCGGCATCCACTACCGCCTGCTGCCGATGAAACGCGCGATCATCTCCGGACTGTTCTCGAAGGAACAAGCGGAGCATCACCTTGTCATCATTCGTGAAAAGCTCCTCGCCGCCGATGGCGCGCGTCTGATGGACCGGCCCGCGCCTTACCGTGGTGGACCGCGCAAGATCTTCGAACGCGCGGAAAGCTCCGCCGCCTTCGCCCGCGAGATCGGCGTGTTCTATTCGCACGCCCATCTGCGCTATCTCGAAATGCTCTCGATTCTCGGCGAGCGTGATGCGCTGTGGCTCGGACTTCAGCAGGTCAATCCGGTGGGCCTCACCCGTTCGGTGCCCCACGCGCTGCCACGGCAGGCAAACCTTTACTTCAGTAGCTCGGATGCCGCAGTGCATGACCGCTATGAAGCCGCGGACCGCTATGAAGACATCGTTGCCGGCAAGATCCCGGTGGCCGGTGGCTGGCGTCTCTACTCCAGTGGCCCCGGACTTTTCTGCCATCTGGTCCGCACACGGGTGTTGGGCCTGCGCCGTCACTACGACCGCGTGTGTCTCGATCCGATTTTGCCAGAGATCGCGAACGGCCTGGAAACCACACTCACTTGGGATGGCAAGCCGTTGAAAGTGGTGTTCCATCGCGGATCCCCTGCCGTGCGTCTGAACGGCAAGGACGTGGAAACCACCGAAACCCCACATCCCTACCGACGCGGAGGATTCTCAGTGGATGCCTCCCTGTTCTCATCGCTCCTCAAGGACGACAAAAACCTGCTCGAGATCAAAACGCCCTGAATCCATCAACCACGAAACACACGAAACTCCACGAAAGGAAGTGATCGACGGAAGTTCTTTCTGATTTCGTGTCCCTTCGTGATTTTCTTCAGAGGTTGCCCCCATTCCTCCGAATCACCTCGCTGAGCCATGCCAGCGAGTCTTTCGGTGTGCGCTTCCGTGACTCGTAATCCACGTGGACCAATCCAAAGCGTTCCTTGTACCCATCCGCCCACTCGAAGTTGTCCATCCACGACCAGTGGAACCATCCGCGCACGTCCGCACCATCCGCTATCGCACGGTGCAGTTCGCGCAAATAGCGGGTGAGGAAATCGATTCGCATCGTATCCGGCACACGACCGCCCACATCCACCCAATCCATCGAAGACAACCCGTTCTCGAACACATACAGCGGCAACCCCCACGCCTCATGATAGAACCGTGCGGCCCAATACATTCCCTCCGCATGCAGCGGCCAGCCAAAGGCGGTGCGTGGTTCACCGGGCGGGGCTTTCACCACCGATCCATCCGCCGCGATTCTACGACCAAAGTAGTAGTTGAAGCCGTGGAAATCCACCGGCCGCGAGATCTCCGCGAAATCCCCCGCCTTCACCACCGTTTCGAGGAAACGCGGATGCCGTGCCGCCAGTGATTCCGGATAGCAGCCCCGATACATCGGCTGCGACCACCAGCAGGAGCCGAGGAACATCGAGGCATCGCCGGTCCACTCCGGCTCCAGCGTGACATGCCGCGCCGCTTCCACCGACCCGGGATCATCCGGGTCCGCTGGAATGCCCACGTTCGCCACCTGCGCCATACCGATTTTCGCATCCTTCACTTGGGAGCGGATCGCTCCGACCGCCCGACCGTGGGCAAGGTTCACATGATGCGCGCATCGCAGCACATCCGCCTCGGACAATTTCAAACCCGGCGCATGAATGCCCGCGCGATGCCCGAAACCGAGGAAGATCTGCGGCTCGTTGAAGGTGATCCAATCCTTCACCCGGTCGCCGAGCTTCGCTGTCACCTCCGCCGCATAGTCCGCGAACCACCCGGCCATGTCGCGGTTCGCCCAGCCATCTCGCTCCTGCAGCACTTCCGGCAGATCCCAGTGAAACAAGGTGATGTAGGGGCGGATGCCCGCCTCCAAAAGCCCGTCGATCAGTCTGTCATAGAATGCCAATCCAGCCTCATTGATGCATCCCGTCCCCTCCGGCATCACCCGCGGCCACGCAATGGACAAGCGGAATGCAGGCAAACCTGCGGCCCGCATCATCGCAACATCGTCCGGCCAGCGATGGTAGAAATCGCACGCCTTCTCCGGTGTATGCCCACCGTACACGCGTCCCGGCTCCCGGCAGAACACGTCCCAGACCGAATCCCCCTTCCCATCCAAGGCAGCCGCTCCTTCGATCTGGGGCGCGGCGGTGGCGGCTCCCCACACAAAACCTTCGGGAAATGCGAACTCGGATGGCATCGCGGACAACCCTAACACAGATGGAGTACCCTGAAAGTTTTCCTCGCTCTGGCCGGTAAATCGCCGTCAAATTTCTGCGATTACCTTCGTTTGTCCATGAATACCCGTTTCCTGATTCCCGCCCTCCTGTCGCTCGGCCTCGCCCAGGCGGTGCCGCCCCCCGCTCCCTATGGAGCTCTACCCGATGCGGCCCAGATCGCGATCCAGGACATGGAAACCTACGCCTTCGTCCATTTCACGACGAACACCTTCACCGGCAAGGAATGGGGCTATGGTGACGAGAGCCCGTCGATCTTCAACCCCACCGATTTCGACGTCGACCAGATCGTCGGCTCCATCGCGAAGGCCGGCTTCAAGGGCGTGATCCTCACCTGCAAGCATCACGACGGCTTCTGCATGTGGCCGACGAAAACCACCGCTCACAGCGTGGCGCAAAGTCCGTGGAAGGACGGCAAGGGTGACATGGTGAAGGAGTTCTCCGCCGCTGCGAAACGTGCGGGCATCAAGTTCGGCGTCTATCTCTCTCCCTGGGATCGCAACAACGCGACCTATGGCACCCCGGATTACATCAAGCTCTACCGCGCCCAGCTCACCGAACTGCTCACCAACTACGGCGACGTTTTCGCCGTGTGGTTCGATGGAGCGAATGGCGGTGATGGATTCTACGGCGGCAAGCGCGAGAAGCGCGGCATCGACCGGACGAGCTACTACGATTGGCCTGCCACGTGGGCACTCGTCCGCAAGCTCCAACCAAAGGCTTCGCTGTTCTCGGACGTCGGTCCGGGCACACGCTGGATCGGCAACGAACGCGGCATCGCCGGCTATCCCTGCTGGGCCACCTACACCCCGGCCACCAGCAATGGCGAGAAGCCCGGTCCGGGCATGCCAATGAAGGATCTCGGTACCGGCACGCCGGATGGCACCGCGTGGATCCCCGGCGAGGTGGACGTATCCATCCGTCCCGGCTGGTTCTGGCATGAGTCGGAAAACGGCAAGGTCCGCAGCCCAAAGAACCTCCTGAACCTCTATTTCAACTCGGTGGGACACGGCGCGACCTTCCTGCTCAATATTCCGCCCGACCGCCGTGGCCGTTTGAACGAGGCCGATGTCGCCGCGCTGGAAGGCTACAAGAAGGCGTTGGATCAACTGTTCTCAAAGAACTTCGCCGATGGAGCGAAAGCCACCGCCGACCAAAACCGTGGCAAGGGCTTCGAGGCCGCCAAGGTGCTCGACACCGACAAGGCTACCTACTGGGCTGCACCGGATGGCACGAAGACGGCGGCACTTGAACTCGCCCTGCCGGAAGCACGCACCTTCGATGTCATCCGCCTGCGCGAGCCTATCCAGCTCGGCCAGCGGGTGCGGAAGTTCGCCGTGGATGTCCGCCAGAATGGAACGTGGAGCGAATGGATCGGGAACGGGTCGAGCATCGGCCACCAGGTACTGCTGCCCGGCAAGCCGGTGACAGCGGACGGAGTGCGTGTGCGCATTCTTGAGAGCGCCGCATCCCCCTGCCTCGCCGAAGTCTCGCTTTGGAAGATGCCGGACGACGTGCCGGACAGTCTCGCCAAGGCCGATCCCACGGCCGCATTGAAGAAGGGCTGGAAGGTCACCTCCAGCTTCGAGACCAAGGACCATCCCGCCGCCGCGGCCATCGACGGCAATCCCGCCACCTTCTGGTGCACGCACGATGCGGAGAAGGGCGAGCAAGGACCACCCCAATCGATCACACTCGATCTCGGCAAGACCGAGAAGCTCGCCGCCGCCACCTTCCTGCCGCGTCAGGACGGCACGACGCACGCCGTAGTGGATCGCTACCGCCTCGAATGGAGCGCGGATGGCCAGGCGTGGAGCTCACCACAGGAAGGCGAGTTTTCGAACATCCGTGCGAACCCGATCGAACAGCGCGTCGATCTCCCGGCTGGAACCAGCGCACGCTATCTGCGCTTCACCGCATTGCACGTGCTGGAGAAGAACAACGTCACCTTGGCCGAGATCGGTGTGGTATTGGCGAAGTAACAGCTCCGTCGACTTCAAATCCGCCTCACCGCGATGCCACCGATGAGGCAGGCAAAGCCCGCGTAGACAAACCAGTGGGCGATGTCCTGATACACGGCGGTGTTCGGCATGTCCGCCCGGACCGCCGCCGGATCAAACTCCGGTAGAGCTGCAAGTGCGGAATCCGTCTCGCGGTCGAGACGGTATTCCGCAGGATAGTCGCGCTGCCAGCCGAGAGTTTTCATCAAGGCATGATCCGGATCGCGCAGGCTGAGGTTCACCCGGTCCCGGCCCGCAAGATCGACGCTCGCTTCATAACGACCCACGCCTGTCTGACGGACAGCCGCGGGAACGTCCACGCCGTTCGCATCAATGGCCTTGGCATCCCACTTCACCCGATCCACCGGACGATCCTGTTCATCGCGGCGGGTGATGTTCACCAGCCAGGTTTCACGATCCACCGAACCGGAGGCCGCAAGACCCGCCGATTGTTCCTTGCGGACAATGCCGCGGAACACCTGCGCCCAGAACGCGCCGCCATTGCCCCATCCCAGCCATTCACCACCCCACTTCTCGGTGAGATCGGAGGTCCAGCACAACCCGGTGCCGAGGCCATAGCGGCAAACCGCCAGCAGCGGATCACCGGTTTCCGCCGCCAGCAGCAGGTTCGCGGATGGCTTCGGCTGGGTCATCACGTAACCGAGCACATAGGGAAGCTGGCTCTTCTCATAGCCGGAGAGCATCGGGTGATCGCCCGTGACCACCGTGGCATACAGGTCCTCTTTGATCGCGGAACGCGAGGCCTGCATGGTCTCCTTTGTGAAAATCTGCGGCAGGTTCGCGGCTTCGCTCGTCTCGTAGTAACGGCCGCCGCCTTCCTGTGCGATCATCTTCATCAACTCCGTGGCACCGCCTTCGCCAAGGCACACGGAGGAAACGGTCATGCCCTGGGAGCGCATGTCGCGCACCAGTCCGGGGAAGTCATAGTCCGGCGTCTCACCATCGGAGAGCACGATCATATGCTTCACCTTTGCCACCGAATTCTGGAGCAGCTCCTTGCCCTTCACCATCGCCGGATAGGCATCGGTGCCACCGCCCGCCTCCAGCGAGTCGATCGCATTGAGCACCGTGCCCTTGTCCGCCGCACTGGTCATGTTGAGGATCACCTGCGGCGCGCTGTCGAAGCCGATCACCGCGATCTGATCCTGGGCACCAAGCAATTCCGCCGCCGCCTTCGCCGACGCGCGTGCCAGCGCGATGCGCTCACCGCTCATCGAGCCGCTCTTGTCGATCACCAGTGCCATGGCGAGGCTCGGTTTCTGCTTCTCCTTCTCGTAGCGCGAGGTCAGCGGCAGCGCCTCTTCGACGGGCGTGCGGTAGTAGCCTCCGAGGCCGAAGGAATCCTCCGAACCGAGCATGGCAAGCCCGCCTCCGAAATCGGAAACGTAACGCTTGAGCAGCTCCATCTGCCGCAGGTTCATCGCCGTGGCGGGAACATCCGCGAGCACCACCGCATCGAAGGCGAGCATCTCCGCCATCGTATCCGGCAGACCGCGTTCCCCCCGCAGCTCCAGCTCGATCCCCTGCTTCTTCAACGCCCGGGCCAGCGGACGCATCTGCTTCTCATCGCGATGCAATACCAGCAGCCGTGGTTCGCCCTTCACCGTGATGGTGGTGGCCACCTTGTTGTTCACCGGAAACCAATCCTTCTCCGGTTGCAGTTCCGCTTCCCAACGGCTCTCGCCCGTGGCGGTCATCGCCACGTCCAGCGTGACAGCCGTCTCCTTGCCTGCCTCCAGCTTCACCGGCGTGGACGCCACGGAAACGCCACCATGCAGGATGCGGGCGGTGGCGTTCATCGCTTCGTTCGCGCGCAGGCGCAAACGCATCCGCACGACTTCGCCACGATAGGCCACCCGGGTCATCGGCTCCAGCGCGACGATCGCCGCTTCCGGCCGCTTCAATCCATCGATCCGCCGGAAACGCACGTCCACGCCCTCCTGCTCCAGCGTTTTGATCGCATCCGCCACGCCGGAGCTCGTCGGCGCGCCATCGGAAAACACCACCAATCGCCGCGCCATACCCGCGTCGAAGACCAGTCTCGAACCGAGCAGGGCCTCCGCCAGTCTCGTGGAATCGCGAACGGTTGCATCCGCCGTTCCCCTATCCGCTTCATCGGCCAATTTCCTCAGGGTCGTGGGATCTGAGGGAGTCAGTTTCGCAGCAAACGACAGGACCGAGGCACGGTCCGATCCTCGCAAGGACCGGGCCGCCTGTTCGATCTCTCCGGCCGCCGTGCGCATCGCGCCCGGATCCACCGACTCGGAAACATCCACCAGATAGATCACATGGAGATCGTCGCTGCGGGACAGCCAATAGGGGCGGCACAACGCCAGCACCAGGCACACCACGCCCAGCAGGCGCAGCCCGTGCGCCAGCCACTTGCGCAGCGGCGGACGGTCCACCAGCGAACGCCGCCACGCGAATACGCTCGCGGCAGCGCAGCCGAGCAACAACCAGAGGGGCAGGAAGGAGGAAAACTGCATGAAGGGGAAAGCGAAAGCGGTCAGCCAACCTTGCGGCGGTGGTAGAGAAACTCCTCGCCGAGCACGAGGCCGATGGCACCCAACAGGAACCATCCTGCCAGCGGCCAGCCGGTGGCCAGCTTCACCTGCGGCGGCGGATCACCCGAAGGAGCCGGTCCGGATTCCCCGGCGGAGAAAACCGCGCCGCCCAGGTGCCAATCGGTCGAATTACGAGAGAAGGAGTAGTTTCCGACACGCTCGATCAGCGCGGGCATGGTGGTGGTCACGGGAACCGTCTTACGGTCCATCTCCAGCAGCGCCTTCTTCACATCCTCGGTTCCCGGCACTTCCACATGGCTGCCGGTGGCAACAGCGGACGGGAACTGGTTCTCGCGGCCGGTGAGCAGCACCGCCGCATCATGCACCAGCACCGGAAACCATGGCGAAAGGTAGAAATCCTCACGGGACGGATCGAAGTTCAGCACCACCGCGCTCTTCCCGTCCACGGAGCAGGTGTAAACCAAGGGCGTGCCATCGGCATGAGCCAGCACCACCACCGCGCCCTGCGGAGCCGTGAGCTTGCGCGCGCCATCGAAACCGAGCAGCGCCGGATCGATCCGGGCGATCAACGGATGATCCTTCGACATCACCTCCGGCGGGCCGGGTGGCAGCTCCTCTCCCACGCTCTTCCAGAACGGAGATTCCCCCGCAGGTGCGAACACGATCGAGCATTCCGTCTCCGGAGGAGACCCCACCGCCAATGACAGCCGGGCGAAACCATCGAGGGGTTCGAAGAGCGAGTCCGCACGCGAGAACGCCGCGATGCACTGCTGGAAGAAATACGGATTCTTCGCCGCGACCTGCACCGGAATCGGCTGCGGTGCATTCAGCCCCAGCGGCGCGATGTTGTCCGCATCGAACACATCCTTGCCACGCAGCCGCAGCAGCCAATTCCCGGGTTCGATCGGCTCGACCGCAATCGACTCGTTCGCCGTGCCATGTGCGGGCAAATGAACGGTGAACAATCGCGCAAGCACGCCATCATTCGCCGAAACCAGCTCCAGTTCCACATCACGGTCTTCCGGAAAGTCCGAGATCAGAGAGACGAACAGAGATGCCCTGCCGGGCGAATCCCAACGCAGGTCCGCTGCCGTGATGCCCGCATTGCCACCCTTTCCACCGACCTGCACGACCTCCACGCCGTCCGGCAGCTTCATCGGTGAGGAGTGGCGGTCGGTGAGAAAGAGAATGCGCGTCCCCGCCTTGCCATCACTCGCCGCCGCGGAGAGCAGGGTGAGTTCATCCAACGCGTGCGGATCGAGCGCCTGATCGGAAGCAGTCATGCCATTGATGGCATCCTTCAGCAGCCGCGCGTGATTGGTCAGATGGGCGCGATATTCCAGGCTCCCCGCCACATCCGCGATGGCCGCGCGTTGCGAACCTCCGAGCGCCGTGATCCAGGAACGGGCCAGATCCTTCGCCTGATCGATCCGCGACCTGCCATCCTCCACCGACTGCATCGACGCCGAGCGATCGATCACGATCAACAGATCCGGCGCGCTGCCATCATCGAAACGCGGACGGGTGAGCGCCACCACCGCGGCTCCGAAGGCCAAGGCCACCAGCAACAGCGAGAGCAGGTTCCGCAGTTTTTGGAACAGCGAGCTCGCCGCCTTCTGCTGGAATACCTGCTGCCACAGAAAGAACGCATTGACAGGCTGGCGGCGCGGACGCGTGCGGATGAAATAGACGGCCGCCAGCGGCAGCAGCGCCAGCAGGCCCCAGAAGAACATCGGGAAACCGAACGTCATGCGACCAGCCCTCCCTTCCTCAACATCGACTGGATCACCACATCGAACGGCACGTCCGAGGTCGTGCTCGCGAGGCCCACGCCACGGCGCGCGCACTCATTTTTCAAGCTGTCATTCCAGGCCGCGATCGCTTCGCGATACTGCTTCGACTCTTTCTCGCTGATCGTCACACGTTGTGTCGCAGCGGTCTCCACGCATTCGATTTCCAAATCACCAAGCCAGGGACATTCCAGGTCCGCCGGGTCATGCACTTGCAGCGCGAAGACATCGTGCCCGGACCACTGGAGAAAGCGCAGTCCCTCCTCGAAGCCCTTCGGGAAGAAGAAGTCGGACACCACCAGCACCACGCCTTTCTTACCCTTCCGCGCCTGGAAGGTGCGCGCACAGGCGCTGAAATCCGTATCCACGCCGAACGTCTCAGCTCCTTCGAGATCGCGAAGGAAAGGAAACACCTGGCTGCGGCTGCGCGCGGATTCCACGATGGTGCTCAGCTTTTCCGCCATGCCATAGACCATCACGCGGTCCATGCCATTGAGCGCGATGTAGCCGATGGCCGCGGCGAGTTTGCGGGCGTAATCGAACTTCGTCGCCATCGAACGGCTGCAATCGAAGAGGATGTACACCGTCGTATCTTCCTCGATCTCGAATAGCTTGATGAGCAGTTCCTCGGTGCGGGCGTAGATCTTCCAATCAATCGCGCGGTAGTCGTCGCCGAAATTATACGGAGCGTAGTCGGCGAAGGTGATGCCAGTGCCACGCCGCTGCGTGCGACGGTCCGCCTGCAACGATCCGCGCAGCACGCGGCGGGCGAGCAGGTTCAGCGCGTCAAGCTGGCGGATGAATGCGGGATCGGTGAGGGAGGACACGGGTATTGGAATCCAGAGACCAGAATCAAGAATCCAGGAAGAGGAGGCTGGCGAACTCGTTCGCTCGATCAGCCCTTCGCGGCGGCGATGGCATCCTTCACGAGCAGATCCGGCTTCACGCCTTCCGCTTCGCCTTCAAAGGAGAGGATAAGACGGTGGCGCAGCGCGGGCAGCGCGACGGAGTCGATGTCCTCGCGGGCCACATGATAGCGGCCATCGAGCAGCGCGCGGGCACGGGCGGCTGCGAGCATGGCCTGGCCGGCACGCGGTGAGGCACCGTGACGCACGAATTGTTTCACCGACTTCGGCGCGTGCTCGCTGGGGTGGGTGCCGCGCACCACGCGCACGAGGTAATCCTGCACCTCCGGAGCCACCGGCACCTCGCGCAGCGTTTCCCCCATGCGGAGAATGTCCGCACCGTGTGCCACGGCCGGCACATGCGGCTTCGCGTTGCCTCCGGTGCGATCAAGGATCTGCTTGAACTCATCGTGCGAGGGCAGGCCGACTTCCAGCTTGAAAAAGAAACGGTCGAGCTGCGCTTCCGGCAGCGGGTAGGTGCCGTCGTTCTCGATCGGGTTCTGCGTGGCCATCACGAAAAACGGCAGCGACAGGCTGTGGGTGTGGTTCGCGACGGTCACCCGCTTCTCCTGCATCGTCTCCAGCAGTGCGGACTGGGTCTTCGGCGTGGCACGGTTGATTTCATCCGCGAGCAACAGGTTGCAGAACACCGGGCCGCGCTGGAACTCCAGCTCGCGGCGGCCATCACGATCAATCAGCACCTGGGTCCCCACCACATCGCTCGGCAGCAGGTCGGGGGTGAACTGGATGCGCTTGAACTGCACGTCGATGGCTTGGGCGATGGTGTTGACCAACGAAGTTTTGCCGAGCCCGGGCACGCCTTCCAGCAGCACGTGGCCGCCGCAACAGATGGCGATCAGCACGTCCTCGATGATCTCCTGCTGTCCCACGATGAAGGTGGAGACGGCGCCGCGGATGCGGTCGAAGGTTTCCTTGAAATGAGCGACTTCAGGTTCAGCGGTGGCGGTCATGATGGTGGAGAGGATTACTTGTCTTCCTTAGCAGCGGGCTGCGCGGACTGGAGGTTCTCGAAATAATTGCGGACACCGAGCTTCAATGACTCGGGCACATCGTCGCGCTGGACGAAGGATTCGGTCTGGCGGGCAAACTCGCGCTGCCTGATATCGCCACGGCGGCCGGAGACACCCGCGCCACTGTCCGCTTCCTCCACGGAACTGAGCGACGGCCCCTCGCCGTGCTGGCCCTTGAGCTCGGTGAGCTGGCCATTCTTCTGGGAATTGTCACGCTCCTGACGGCGGGATTCGTCCGTGCCGACTCCCGCCTTGCGACCACCCGGCTCCTCCGCCAGCCCCAGCATCTGCGACTGACCCTGGGAAAACGAACCGGCCTGGGCGAGCGCGTCACGGAGCTGGTCGAGCTTCCCTTTCGCCATGCGTTTGCCGTGCATGCCCTTCATGTGCTTGCCCAGCTTGCCAAGCACGCCATTGGCTTTTTCCATGGCTGCCTCGTCGCCCTTCTCGGCATCGGGATCGAGTTCGATCTCCTGCAGCTCCTTCTCGACCTCCGCGGCCGCGTCATCGAGCTCCGCCATCAGATCTTCCAGCGGCTCCGCCTGCTGGCCATTGCCCTCGGCCATCTGCCCTTGCTGGTTCTCACCCTGGTTGCCTTGGCCCTGGGCGTTCTGTCCGTTCTGTTGCCCCTGCGCGTTCCGGGCGCCCTGGCGCTGCTTGCCGGCGGCAGCAAGGCGTTTGGAAACGGCGCGCATCTTCGCGAGTTCCTTCTTCGCCTCACTGAGCTTCTGTTTCTTCTCCTCGGGAGTCTTCGCGTCCTTGAGATCCTGCTTGTCCAGCTTCTTGCCTGCCAGTTTCTCCACCATCTCTGCGGCTTCCTTCAGCTCCTTCGCCTCCATCTTCTTGCCGAGCTGGCGCGGCTCGGTCTCTTCTGCTTTTGCCAGCTCCTTCGACGCGAGGTGCATGGTTTCCTCATCGCGGCGTTGGTCGAGCGCCTTGCTGGCATCGCGAAGCTTTTGCTCGATGCGGGCGAACTGCCGTGCGGCATCCGCCTTGTCCCCGCTCTCATTGATGGCTTCCACCATCCTGCGGAACTCATCCATCTTCACCGCCTCCCTTTCCTCGGGCGCGGTGATGTCCTTCTCCATTTCCCCGATGAGCTTCTCAAGTTCCTGCTTGGACTCCGCCACGCGCTCCCGCGTCTCACGCGCCTCCTTCTGAGCCGCGAGCACCTGGGGCGATGGCGGCATCAAACCCAGCCAGACAGCCACCAACAGCAGGCCCGCGGATGCACCCGCCGAACGACGGGGAAACGGCGAACGGATCGTTCCCGGATCGCAGGCCGCCAACCGGGGCTTCAACCATTCCCATTGAAGGGTCGTCGTCGGCTCATCCGGACGAGTGGCGGCCAAATGACGGGCGCTGGCAATCGCATCCTTGAGATCGAAGAACCGATCCGTCTCCCGCACCGCCGCGGCGAGGCGCATGCGTTTCCATACCCACCAGCCGATCCCGGTCACGATCCCCACGGAGAGAATCGCCAACGGAACCAGCGCGGGCACCGGGTATCCGCGCAAAACCCAGACCAGCGAGGCAAGTGCCGATGTACCTGCCACGATGCCAAGTCCGCGCACGGCGATATTCCGCGCGAGGAAGCCATCGTGCCGCCGCGCGACCCGATGAACCAAACGGTCGATTTCCGGATGTTCAGCCATGACTCGGAGAAAGGGATGGGAAGTCGGGACGCAATCCGAAGGAACAGGATTCCAAGCTACAAACCGTTGCCATCATTTCCTTTCAGATCATTCGTCTTCTGTCCCGACAATTTCGTGACGCGTTCCTTGGAGATTTCATTCATCTTCCTCTTTCGCGGGTGGCGGCGGAGGCGGTGGGGGCTCCTTGCCAGCCGTCACATCCGGCACGCCCAGCGTGGGGGCGATCTTCTTGTAGCGGGACTTGATCCAATCGCCGACTTCCCCGGCGGGCATGCCACCCACGAGTTGCTTCGCCTCGTCCTTCTTGCCATCCGCGACCAACAGTTCGGCCAATGGAACCTTCACCGCACCGCGGACGCTGTTCCATGCCGGCTCTGCCGGAGTGGAGGAGAGAGCGCGGCGGTAGGCGGTGACGGCCTCTTCCGGCTTCTTCTGGCCCGCCATTTTCTTACCACGGTATTCAAAGAGAGTCGGACGGACTTCCGGGATGAGCTTGTCATCCGGCAGCAGTGCGATCTCGCACAACTGCTCCATCGGCACGCTGGTGCTCAACTGTTCCAGCCACCCACCGTCCCATGGCACCAGGGAAGCGAACTTCGGATTGGCGAAGACCTTCTCCACCGCCACCTTCCGCATGTCCTTGAACTGCGGATTTTTCCATGGCGCGAAGCGCGCGCCGGAATAGGCGAAGGGCGCGATGCCGCAGCGCGACTGATATTTCTTCACCATATCCGGGCGCGTTTGCATCTTCGCCTTGAGTTCGTCGAAGCGTTCCGGATGCCCGCTCCAGACAGCAAGGAACTGGCAGATCGAAAGACCGGAATTCAACTCATCCTGTTCGAACTCGAAACGCTTCTCGGCATTCAGTGCGAGAGTCTCGAAGAGCGGCAAAGCCTTTTCAAAACCGTCCGTGCCGCCATTCGCCAGGGCATACCAGTACCAAAAGCACGCACGGTCCATGAGATCCATCTGGCAGGTCTTCAGCACGTATTGGGTGCTCCCCTTGTAGCTGTTCCGGCTGCTTTTCTCGAGGACGGGTGAATTTCCGAATATCTCCGTGGCCTTCTCCAACAACGCCGGATCACCGCGCAACAGGGAGGCCATCACCGCGGCTCCATACACCTCGTTCTCGATGGAGGCATACTGGTAGCGGAGGATGTTGTTCACCTTCGAGTTGTAGGCATTCTCCCATTGATCGATGCCCGCCTTGTAGTCGCAGTCCCTTGCCCATGCCGCGAGTTCATCCGCCAACGGGATGGTGGTGAACCGGTTGTTCCGGATCAATCCGCACAGCACCTCCGCCTGGATCACACGATCCTTGGGACGGCATTCGGGATAGCTCTTCGCGAGGCGTTCGGAGCGTTGCTGCTTTTTCTCCTTGGGAGCATCGCCCCCCTCGGCATCCCCATAGGTCAGCAGCTTCGTCTCCAGACGGATCGACAATTCGGGATCCGCCACAAATGCGACGAACCCGGGCAGGCGTTCCTCCAACTGGCGCGTGAATACCCCGGCCTGCTGCTGATCCACCGGATACAGGAATCCACGCGGTGGCAGCAGCATCTTCGCCAGATCATACTGGCCGGAAGCGATCATCGAAGTGATGACCTTGAGATTGCCCGACATCTCACCCTGGGTCTGGCTGAACAGGCGCTTGGCCGTCGCGCCATCACCGGTTCTCGCCGCGACCACCATCAGGTTTCCAGCCAGCGAGGACGGGATATTGCCATGGCCGCCGGGCTTCGAAGCCTGCGCGTTCTTCCAGAAAGCCTCTCCGAAACGTTTCACCACCGGCAGTGCCGACGCTTGCGCCTCATAACGGGCGAGTGCCGCGAACAAGACTCCGCTCCAACCGTTCACGGCGCTGCGCTCATCCGCACAATAGCTTTCATAAAGTGATGCCAGGGATTCGAAAACAGCCGGCTCGGCCAACAATTCGGGAACCCTCGCCACCGCCCGGAATGCGAGAGCCTGTTTCAACGGCGTCCGGATCGCGGCATCCCCCAGCACGGCGGCCAAGGCATCCACCGTCTCCTTGCGCACCTCGGCACTGTCATTCTTCCAGTTCAGCAGCCCGAAGCGGAGGCTGATATAACGGTAGTTCGCACCCAGCGCGGCACGAGCAGGCTCGTGCTTCTTCCTTTCCTCGGCGACGTTGACCGAGTTGTAGCGGCCGGAATCCAGCTTCGAACATACCATGGCGATCACCGCGTCCGCGCGGAGGGCCGCATCGCGGGACAACGCGTATTCAATCATCCGCTGCATTTCCGGCAAGGCGGCCTTGGCCTTGTCCCCTGCTGAAGCGGTGACGAGCATGCCGCCGATCCGGGAGAAGGCTTCGTTGTTGTCGTCCTCATACCGCGGGCTGAAGCTGAAACGCCCCCCCTCCGGCGCGGTCTGGACTTTCTGATAGAACTTCAGCGCTTCATCGGCACTGGCACCCGGCGTTTCGCTGGAAGAATCAAACAGCGAGATCAGCATGGAATCCCGGTCGCTGAGTTCAAAGCCATTGTAGTTTGATCGGGATGAGCGCGCGCCTTGCGCGAGCGCCTTCGTATAACGCCGCTCCGCTTCCAGGAAGACTTCCAAGGCCTTGTCGGGAGCCAAGGGCAGCAGCTGCTTCACGAGATTGCTGACATCCCCACGCATCGAGTAATACGATCCCGGCGAGACCGTCGGCTTGTTCTTCAGGAACTCCTCCGCCTGCTTGGCCACCTCCACACGCCGCTTCTCATCCACGCCCTTGAACTTCGAGCGCAGATTGGGCGGAAGCTTCGCGATCGATTCGGGCTTCAGCCAGGTCATCACGAGGTTGATGCCGCCCAGGCGCGCTTCCGGCATCTTGGCGATCACGGGAGCCGCTTCCGTGATCGCCTGGAGCACCAGCGCGTCCCGGTCGCTGGAGGACGACAATGTCGCCGCGCAAATCAAGGATCCGAAGCGCCCCTTTTTCCGTTCCTTGAGCCGCTTGACCAGGTCCGAGGACGAGAAGTCCGTCGAACCGAACAAGCGGTTTTGCAGCAGGGTTTCCTTCACGGTGATCTTGGCATTCCGCGAGCCACCCTCCCAGCGCATCGTCCACACCGCCATCGGGCTCCACGCATCCACCTCGGCAAGGCATCCCAGGGATTCCAGATACGCCTCGGCTTCTTCCGCGGTCTTGAGGTTGGAACGTTGGAAATGCTGGGTCACCGAGTATTCACCACTGCCCACCGGGATCTTCAACCGATGGAGGGTCCGGCAGAGTCTGGCCGCGGCCACGGGCTCGATTTCGCCCGCCCTCAGGATCTGCTCGATCATGTTCACCTGGCTGATCAGCGCCTGGGTATCCGCCGGATGCTCCCAGTCCACCTTCTCGCCGAATGTCGCCTTCTGAACCGCGAGACACAGGCTCTCGCGCTCGCTGTCCCTGACAATCGCACCCGCCGACAAAAGAGCCGACTGGATCAGGAGCATGTCCTTGGACATCTCCGAGTATCCATAGCGGGTCGAACCCGGTTTGATTCTGGCCAGCTCTCCGAGAAAGAAGGCGGATGAACCCGGAACCGTCGCCGCACGGGCGATGAGTCCCAGTCGCAGCATCTGATGAACCCGCCCTTGGCCGGAGGAAATGGTTTCGTCCTGCCACAGCTTCTTGAGCTGATCCACGCTCTTCAGCGAAGCAAGCGAGGCGACCAGATTTCCGATGGAGGCATCGCGTTTTTTCAGATCCTCGAGATAGGCGGGTGGCAGGACCACGTCCGGTGATTTGACCTGCCCCAGACGGGTCATGATCCATTTCACGGACGCATGCTGGGCAAGATCGTCGCCGCTGCTCGATCCGCCGTTTCCACGGCGCAGCACGAAATAGCGGGAATCCGAATAGGCTCCGCTGGTGAACTCGTTCTTCGAGTTGATCAGCGCTTGCCGCGCGTATCCATCCAGCTCCTCCGGCGCGAACGTCCAGCACCTGGCGCCCGCCAGCAAACGGAAACCTTCCTCCGCCATCACGGGATACTTCAACATCACCAGGGCCAGACGCTTCGCCACTTCCTGGCGCCGCTCCACCAGCAACTGTTTGTCGCTCTTCTTCCCGTCCTTCGGCTCTCCGCCCTCGCCTTTCTTTTTTTCCGGAGACTCCATCAGGTTGGGAAGACCGGCCTCGTAGTATTCTTCGAAGAAGGATTTTCCATAGTAGCTGACCCACGTCAGGTTCGCCTTCTCCAGCGTCTTGGGATCCGTCTGCTCCAGCCACGCCGTCACGCTCTCCTGGAAATCCACGGACGCCTTGCCATCGGTGGACGAATTCCTGCCCAGCGCATTCGCCGATTCGATGGCCATGCTGACGAACTCGTCGTTTCCGGCAGCCGCACTCATGAGCTTGAGCCGCTCATCCTTCTTCTCCAGCGGCAGCGAAAACGCCAGGCGCGCGGCCACGGAAACATCGTCCGGACGTTCCTCATGCAGCTTCTCCAAGGTGGCGACCATGGCGTCCTTCATGCCGAGGCGGCCGCACACGTCCGCGTATTCCAGTCGCTTGACCAAACTCTTCGATTCACCCGGATCGACCAGTTTCATCAGTTCCTTCGATCCTTCCTCGCCAAGCTGTTGCTTGAGGTTCTGCAATTCCTCGCCGCTGTAGCCATATGGATTGCTGCGTTGGTTGCGGAGGATCTGCAGCGCCTCACGGGCCGCGGTTTCGTATTTCTTCTCCGAAACAAACTTGGTCATCCGCTGGACCGAGGCTGTCACGCCTCCGGACGAAGAAGATGACGAACTGGAGCGCGCGGCAAAACCCGCGGGTCCGATGACGGATCGGCCGGACGTCCCTCCGCCACCCGGCGGCGGTTGCAGGCGCTTCGCCAGATCGGCGAGTCCGAGCTTGGTCGCCTGGCCCGCCACAACCGCAGCGGCCATCGGCCCGAAGCTCTGGCGGCACTGCATCAGAGCCGCTTGCAGCGAGTCCGATATTCCCGCCCGCTCTTCCGCCGGGATCTCTCCCGCCACCGCCACCATCGAGACATTCACCCACATGGCGAAATCCCGGTCTGCGGCACCGAGGGTCCGGGCTTTCTCCAGGGTCGCATAGGCATCCGCCATCTTCTTCTGCTTGATGAGCTGAAGCGCGCGGAACACCTCGAAGTCCGCCGCCTCCTCCTTCGGCGGAGAGGCGGAAAGCGATTTTGCAATGGCGGCATCATCACCGGACAGCGTGGCGATCCATACCCGCAACACCGGCGACTCGAACCGGTCCAGGCTCTTCATCGCCTCCGCGATCTCGACCCCCCGGCCATACGAGCCATAATAATTGTTCGTGTCCGCGGAAGGCATCTTGAACTGGGAAAAGATCAAGGGAGGGATCGACCCCAGAGGACAGGTTTCCGCTTTCGGCAGTTCAAAGGGATTGTTCGATTCCCATGGGTTGTACCCACTCGAATACCGGCCGTATTGCAGGATGCGGGAATAGGCGCTGCGTCCCCCCATCATCTGCCCCGCCTTCTTGTTCGGCGGCTGGTTGCGGAAATCCTTGATCCCCTTGTTGAGCGCATCGATCCACTGCTCCGTCGTCCCCGCCACGGAAAGCGCCCCGAGGCGCAGATGCAGTGAATCCATATCCTGCTCCTGCTTTTCCACCAGGGTCTCGACCACCAGCTTCTTCAGCGGCTCCTTCTTCGAGTCCGGCACCGTGACCGTGTTGTTCTGCGATCCGTTCCGGGGATCTTTCGGCGTGAGCAGCGACAGCACCTGATAGCCGATCATCGATCTCATCGGCCCGCTTTTGACATCACCCGCCGCGCGAGCCGCATCGATCAAGGCATCCCACGTCTTGTCCTCCGGCTTGTCACCGGCTTCCGACAGGATCCGGATGCAGGCATTCACCCGGGAAAGCGGGCTGACCTTGTCCCCCTTCTCCAGCACCTTGCGCGCGACGGCGACTGTCACGCCGCGGCCGTACATGCCGGCGAGCTCCATCAGCCCCGGCTGGTCCGGAAACTTTTCCATCAGACGGGCGAAATCCGGATTCCCATTCGACTGCTGTTCGAAGAACTCGGAGGCGAACTCGATGTTGGAAACTCCCGCCGCCTTGATCAGCGCGGCCACCGATGGGTCCAGTCCACCTCCTCCCCGCTTGGCCAGCTTGCACAGATGGACGAGGGAATAAGATCGCACCTCTTCCGATGTATCCGGAAGGCGGAAAGAACCGGTCATCCCGCTGCCCCGACTCAGCATATGACCATAGGAATTGCCGGGACGCTTGTGAGTGTAGGCGGCCTGGGAGGCACCGCTGAGTTCCATGAGCTTCTGGACATCCTCACCATAGGCTTCGTAGTTGTTGCGCACCTGTTGTGGATTGGGCGTCGCGGGTTTCGCCGAGGGCAGATCCCCCTCGGCTTGCATCAGTGAAATGAAGATCGGCAGCGCCTCGGTCTCACGACCGTCCTCTTCGAGCAGCACCGCCAGCAGATACTTCGAGCGCCAGTCGCCGCCATCCGGGATCTCCTCACGCATGAAGCGGATGGCTTCATCGTGCATCTTCGATCCCGCGAGCGCGGCGGCGCTTTCCTCGGTGGAACGCGGATCACCGGCCTTCTTGCCCGACATCGCCCGCATTTCGCGCAGACCTTTCAGTGCCTGCCCCTGTCGCAGATAGGCCTGGGCCAAAGCGGAGCGGACCTTGTTGGCATTGTCATAGGGAAGGGCCTCTTCCAATACCGCGACGACGCGGTCCTGATTGCCCGCCTTGTCTTCCAACGCGGAAATCTGCAACCGCAGGTCCACGTCCTTCGGCTGGATCCGGACCGCTTCCAGCAACAGATCGCGGCGCTTGTCCTCGTTCTGCATCACCCGGGCCAGTTCCGCCTGCGCGAGGATGGGACCAAGCGAACGGCGGTTGCCCTTCGCACGTTCCTTCAGCTTTTCATCCAGTTCTTCAGTCCGGCCATTCTTCAACGCGAGCTGGGCAAGCTGCGCCGCCCACCGGGCCTGATCGGTGGGGGATTGCGATTCATCATACAGCCGCCAATAGATCGCCTCCGCGTCCGCCCATTGGCCGGCCTCGTCATGCAGCAAGGCCAGCGCCGCCGCGAGATCCGCATCGCCCTCGAACCGGGCGGCGGCCTGCCGCGCCACTTTCACCGCCTCATCCGCCTTGCCACTTTCGCGCAGCAGGCGGCTGGCCATCGTCCACGCGGTCTTGTCCCCCGGCGCGCTTTGTTTCCAGCGCTCCACCGTGGCGATGGCATCGGCCGCTTTTCCCGCCCGCTGCTGGAGTTCCGCCAGATCCTTGAAATAGGCGGCCTTCCTGCCCTCATCTGTATCCGCCAGGCGGGAAAGTACGGCGATTGCCGTATCAAAATCCCCGCGCCGGTCGAGAAGAGCGGCGTGGAAATGAACCACCAGCGGATCGGTGGCGGCATCGAGCAACTTGCCGACAGCGGGCAGATCCCCCTGCGTTTCCGCGAGGCTGGCCAGCAGACAGGTCTCGCTCGGAGATCTCGCCGCCTGTGCCTCCAACGTCTTGCGCCATTCCAAGCCTTTATCCGCCGCGGCAATCACACGGCCCGCCAGGCCGATGGATTCGGCCAGTTCTGTACTCTGTTTGGCCAGCCGCACCAGCTTCACCGCCTGTGGCACGGCACCCTCCGCCTTGCCCGCCGCGAGGGCGGTCTGGGACAGCGCGATCAGGAACCGCGGCTCCGATGGGAATTTCTCCGCCTTCGCAACAAGCACGTCATATGCCGTGGCACTCTCGCCCAGTGCGGAAATCGCCCCGGCAACCCGGATCACCACATCCACGTCATCCGAGACTCCCACCTTTTTCAACAGATCCAACGCCTCGGTCTTGCGGTTGGTACGTCCATATTGCGCGGCCAGAACCTCGGCCGGTGCCGGTCCCGCACCAGGTGCCGCCGACAACTCCTTCAACAACGCCTCTCCCGGCTCATTCTGGTTATACTGGAGCATCAGGCCCGCAATGCGGATGCCCGCGCCCTCGTCCTTGCCCATCAGTTCGTGAGCCTTCTTCAAAGCGGTCAGCACGGCCTCCGGCTTGCCCTGCCTGCTGCGCAACGAGGCGAGCTGGAGATAGAGACCACTCTCGGTCGGTGCGGTTTCAATGAGCTTTTCCAGTTCCGCGGAGGCATCATCGAACCGCTCGCCATCGGTCAGCAGACGCACGAATTCCTCCCGCAGCTCGCGGTCTCCCGGCGAGCGCTTCAACACCTCGCGGAAACGGCCGATCGCCTTGTCCGCATCTCCCTGGGCCGCCTCCAACTTGGCAAGCTGGCGGTGGATCAACAGGCGGCGCGGATTCGCCTCCGCGAGTTTCGCGAGCTGGGCCGCCAGTTCATCCAGCCGGTCCTGCTTGCGGAAAACCTTCTCGATCTGGGCCAGCACCTCGCGTTCCAACCACGATCCCTCGCCCACCTGGGCGAGCGTGGCGGCGTAGGCTTCCACGGCTTCGTCATTCTTGCCGGAATGCGCCAGCAAATCGCCCCGCCGCAGCCCGCGGAGCGTTTTCTGATAGGGGTCCTTGCTGACCTCGATCAATTTCCCGACATAAGTCAAAGCCTGTGCGGTCTCGCCTTCGGCAGCCGCCGTCTCCACAAGATCCTCCAGCAAATCCTCATCTCCGGGATGCGCGGCCAACACGGCATCCCAAGCCTTGATCGCCTCTTCGGCCTTGCCTTCCCGCAGCCAGGATTTCCCCAACAGCTTGGACGCCTCCAAAGCAAGTGCTTCATCCTTTCCTGCCACAACCGCGGCCAGATCCTTCCGCGCACTATCAAATTCCATGCGGCGCAAGCGCAACTTCGCGCGATCCATCGCCAGCGCCGGGTCGTCCGGGACCGCGGCGATCGCCTTGCCCAGAGAGGCCAGCGCACCGTCCTCCTGACCACGCCGCAGTTGATAGAGCGCCAGCACCGTCCAATCCTGGCCACCGTTTTTCTCCGCGCGATCAGTGAGGAAAACGCCGAGAGACTCCACCGGCTGTTCATCGATCCACGCGCCGAAGAACCGGTCGAACAACGCCGCGTTGTGCGGTCGTTTCATCAAGGCGTCATGATATTTCAAAGCCTTCTCCGGAGGAGCCTCCGGCGCGGCTGACACCAGGGAAACGGGAACCAACGCAAAGAGAAGAGGACGATGGAACATGAGTCAGGAGGTTGCGTCTGATTACCTTTCAAAAGCCAAGGCCGCTGTCCCGTCCAAAATCACGAATCGTCATTGGAAAGGACGCTTCATTTTCCAACTCCCACCGCGCCCCGTTTTGTCTGCGGAGCGACAAAAAATCCTGTCTCCCCCGGCTTCCTCTCCCACTCATCTGCCAAGGAAACGAGCGCAGATTCCACCCCCATTCCTTCGAAAATACCAATCGCCAGAAGCCGCCGGATTCACAACCATTCGCTGGATTTCCCGCACATTCCCACGATTCCCATGATCCGCAAAACCGTCCTCGCGTTGGCCGCCGCACTCACCGCGCTCCAGGCCGTTCCCGCCCGCGCTGCCGAAACCGAACAACAGCGGAATGCCCGCATGGAATGGTGGCGGGAAGCCCGCTTCGGCATGTTCGTCCACTGGGGCCTCTATTCAGGACTGGCCGGCACATGGGAAGGCAAGTCGATCGGCGGTGGCGGGGTCGAATGGCTCCAGACACGCGTGGGAGTGGACACGGAAACCTATACGAAGGCCGCGAAGCCGAAGTTTGTTCCAAAGCCGGGCTTTGCAAAAGCGTGGGCCAAGGTGGCGAAGGACGCCGGCTGCAAATACGTCGTCTTCACCACCAAACATCACGAAGGCTTCTACCTCGGAGACTCGAAGCTCACCGACTTCGATGGCAAGGACTTCACCGGCCGCGACCTGATCAAGGAGATCACCGACGCGCTTCATGAAGAAGGCCTCAAGGTCGGCTTCTACCACTCGATCATCGACTGGCATCATGCGGACTACGACTTCAAGGCCGCCAAGGGACTGCCCTATCCGAAACAAGCCGCCGAGAAGGCGACGGAACCGCGGGATCAGCAAAAGTACATCAAGTATCTCCACGGCCAGGTCGATGAACTGCTGTCGAACTACGGCAAGGTGGATGTGATCTGGTGGGACTACAGTTCGACCCAGTTCGATGGCGATGCCGCCTGGGGAGCCGCCGATCTGATCAAGGAAGTGCGCGCCAAGCAGCCGGGCGTGATCATGAACAACCGCCTCTACCGCCGCCCGGAGGCGGGTTTCAGCGGCATGGGCACCCACAACGTCACTGACCGCATGGACCCGCAATACGGCGACTTCGTCACCCCGGAAAACAACATCCCCGCCAACGGGCTCGGCACGGTCGATTGGGAAACCTGCATGACCATGAACGGAACGTGGGGCTTTTCCGAACACGACAAGGCGTGGAAATCCACCGAGAAGCTGATCCGCAACCTCATCGACATCGCCAGCAAGGGCGGCAACTACCTGCTCAACGTCGGTCCGACCGGCGATGGCACCATTCCTCCGGAAAGCGTCGAGCGCATGGAAGCCATGGGAGCGTGGCTGAAGAAGAACGGCGAGGCGATCTACGGCACCAAGGCGAATCCCTTCAAGGAATCCGCCTTCGACGGCCGCGTAACCAAGAAGGGCGGCACCCTCTATCTCCATGTCTTCAAGCGTCCGGACAATGGCACCATCGTCCTGCCGGTGAAAGCCGCCAAGGCCGTGCTGTTGGATGGCGGAAAGGCGCTGGAAGTGAAGGTGGATGGCGATCAAACCACCATTACCCTGCCGGAAACCCTCGCCGATCCGATCGCCACGGTGATCAAAGTGGACTGAATCCTCACAAATCAATCGGGCATTCTTCCTTAGCCGCCGTGCCTTCATGGCGGCTTTTCTCGGCCATCTTGACAAGACCAAGTCTCATGACTAAGTCTTGATCATGAGCATCGTTTCCATTCATGAAGCGAAAACCCATCTTTCCCGGCTGATCCAGCGGGCTTTGGAGGGTGAAGAAATCATCATCGCCAATCGGAACGAGCCCATGGTCCGGCTGCAAGTGGTCCGTGAAAGCCCTCCCTCCAGGCAGTTCGGCGGCCTCAAGGGCCTCGTCCTGGCGATGGGAGACCACTTCAACGATGAATTGGAAGACTTCGGTGACTATGCGCCCCCGATCTCACAACGGGTGGCGGAGCCGAAGAAACCCTACCGGCGGAAAAAGCCATGAGACTGCTGCTCGATACCCATGCCCTGCTGTGGATGATCGCGGATGATCCAAGGCTCTCTCCGTCGGCACGGCGTCATATCACCAGCGCGGATGAATTGGCTTGGAGTGTGGCTTCTCTCTGGGAAATCGCCATCAAGCTCAGCCTCGATCGCCCGGACTTCAAGCTTGGACGTGGTTGGGCGCGATTGATCCCGGAAGAAATGACCCGCAATGGCGTCCGTCGGATCGACCTATCCGCGATCCATTGCGAAACCGTTTCCCGGCTGCCTTGGCATCATCGTGATCCTTTCGACCGTCTGCTGGTGGCACAAGCCGCCACAGACGGCCTGGCGATCCTCAGCGCCGATAACAGCTTGGACGCATACGCGCCGAAGCGGCTCTGGTAGCTTCCCTACTCATCTATCTCCGATTCCGCACAACACGAACCCCGGGCATGGAGGCAGGACGCGCACCATGCCTCGCCTCCGACCACGATCACGGCCTCCTGACCACAAAGGTGGCAGGGCTGCGGCTCGTCTTTCACTACGGGCAGATCGCTCTCCATGCAGGGACCCAAGCATGACTGGCGGATTTTTCACGCCCCGATGTTCGACGTTGATCGCGGCGGATGCCATGTTCAGGTTCTCCCGCCATGCCGCGTCTCGCCCTGCTCCAGTCCAAGACCTTCGCCACCAAGGACGAAGCCTTCTCCCACCATGAGAAGCTGATCCGCGAAGCCGCCGCAGGCGGCGCAAACATCGTGGTAACGCAGGAGCTGTTCCTGACCCCGTATTTCTGCACGGTCGAGGATCCGGCTCTGTTCGACCTGGCCGATCCCCTGCCCGGCCCGGTCACCGACCGCCTCGGCGCGCTGGCGAAGGAACTCGGCATCGTGCTGGTTTCCTCCCTTTTCGAAAAACGCGGCCCCGGCCTCTACCACAACACCGCCGCGATCCACGATGCCGATGGCGCCCTGCTCGGTCTCTACCGGAAGTCCCACATCCCACAGGACCCGGCCTTTGAGGAGAAATTCTACTTCACCCCCGGCGACTCCGGTTGGCCGGTGTGGGACACGAAGTTCGGCAAGCTCGGCGTGCTGATCTGCTGGGACCAGTGGTATCCGGAGGCTGCCCGCCTGATGACCCTCGGCGGTGCCCAGCTCCTCGTCTATCCTACCGCGATCGGCTGGCTTCCCGAGGAAAAACCGACCCTTGGCGATGCCCAGCACTGCGCCTGGGAAACCGTCCAGCGTGGCCATGCCGTCGCCAATGGCTGCTACCTCGCCGCCATCAACCGCACCGGCAACCAGGACAACACCGAGTTCTGGGGCCGCTCGTTTGTGGCCAATCCCTATGGCGAAATCGTCGCAAAGGCCTCCACGGAGAACGAAGAGATCCTCTACCACGATGTGGACCTCCAGCTTGTGGAGGATTTCCGCCGCATCTGGCCGTTCTTCCGCGATCGCCGTATCGATGCCTACGGCGATCTGACGAAGCGCTGGCGGAGTTGAAATCATCGCGGCGAAGGACCAGGTGCCGAACCTGATCAAGTACGCCTTCAATCTCAGTCCGCTCGCCATCGATACCCGTCGGCTCGTCCGCGGCACCGGGTCGGCCGGATTGATGTGAGCCTGCCTTGAACTATCCGGAAATTGCCCGCAATGACGTATCTGCGGATCGGGAGATCTATTCCCCCTTCTCGCCGAAGCGCACCACCAGCTCTCCGAAGTCCACTTCCAGTCCGTGGCCGTTCTGGTGACAGGTAGCGGACTCGGACAAACCGATGCAGCGCCGTCTGGCATCCCCTCCCGGATCGGGGAAGACCGCCACGATTCCGCACTCGAGGAGTTGTGGCAAATGACTCGACAAGGCCGGGCGGTCCACCCCCAGCCGCTGGGCCAGTTCCTTCACCGGCAGCGGACCATGGAAAGCCACCTCACGGATCAAGGCCCACCTCACCGGATGCCCGAGAGCCAAGGGTTTCCGGGCACCAGCCAAGGCTTTTCCTTGTTCTTTCAGGCCCGCCCGTAATCTGGTCTTCGTACCGCTCATCTCCACTCATGCGAGGCATAGGTATTATCACCTGACTTGGCAATCCCTTAACCCGTGAAAGACATAAGTTTTCTTCTGAAGTTCAATGGTAATCGTAAAATTACCCATAGCCCGAAACATATGCGTAACCCTCAGATTACCAATATTAACCACCAACCCGCTGATTACCAACGACCGGATACAAGAGACCGCAGATCGCACGAATATGCAACACCGAGAGGATAAAAAAGTTGTCATCACATGATCGAAAACATTTCCACAAACATTGATCTGTACCGCAGCCTCGCCGCGTGGAGAATTCAAAACATCCCCCCAACCCGGAACACCTGTTGGAAGACGAGGATGTACGAGCTATTGTCCGGCTTTTATCCGAAGTAGCGGCGGAATCGGGTCCCGTGAACCGCAAGCGCGAGATCCTGATGGAAGGCCTCTGCCGCCTGATCGACGCCCAGGCCTGGTTGTGGGCCGCGGCCCCTTCCCTGATCCCCGGACGACAGCCGGTCTATTTCTATCATCAGCTCGGCGGACTCGGTCCGGAGCAGCTTCCGGCTTATCTCAAGGCGGTGGAGCATCCGGACACCGGGGAGATGACCCTTCCGTTCATCATGGAACTCCAGAACGAGAAGACCCACCTCACCCGCCGCCGTCAGCAAATCATCCCGGATGAGCGCTTCCAGACTTCACCCGCCTCGAAGTTATGGGAGGAGGCCGGTCTGGGTCCCCTCATCCTTTCGTTCCGCCCCTTGGATCGTGGAGCCATCAGTTCGGTGGGAATCTATCGTCATCTCGACAAGCCGCAGTTCACCCAACGCGAATCAAAAATCGTCCATGTCCTGCTCACGGAGGTGGATTGGCTGCATGTGGATGGCCTGCCGGTGGAGGAGTCCCGCTCGCTGCCCGCGTTGTCTCCGCGCTGCCGCATGGTCTTCACCCAGCTCCTGCACGGGAGGTCCCGCAAGCAGATCGCGGCGGACCTCGGCTTGTCCGTCCATACGGTCAACGATTACGTCAAAACACTTTTCTCGCACTTCACCGTGCGCTCCACACCGGAGCTGCTGGCCCGCTTCCGTGTGGGGGATGGGCGGGACACCCCCTAGTTTTGGGGAATTGGCGGGACAAGGTGTTTCACATTACAGCCACCAGCGCAGGCCACGAAGTGGCAAGCCGACGTCTCCCGGCCCGGTGCTCATGACAGACAGCGGGTCGGGGACAGTCGGGCTGGCCCGGGCTTTTCCCGGGATGCGGCTGGCCACGCAACGGAAGTCCCGGTTAGCATCCATCCGTGCCGGTTTTGTTTCTGATCATCGCATGTGCGCTGTGGGGATTGAGTTTTCCCGTGGTAAAGGCGCTGCACTATGAGCAGACGCTGCGGATCCCGGAGGCGAGCAGTGCCTTTCTGGCGGCATGGATGCAGGTGGGGCGCTTCGGCCTCGGAGCCTTGATCCTCCTGCCTCTGCTGCATCGGGTGCGACCAACCCGTCAGGAGCTCCGCCAAGGCCTCCTGCTGGCCTTCTGGGGTGGCTTTGGCATGGCCGTACAGGCGGACGGACTCGCCTACACCCCTGCTTCCACATCCGCCTTCCTGACCCAAGCGTACTGTGTGATCCTGCCTCTGTGGGCCTGCCTGCGGCAGCGCCAGTGGCCGACATTACGCGTGGTGGGAGCCACCGCTCTGGTAGTGGCGGGTGGAGCGATTCTCGCGGGCCTGCGCCCGGGCGATCTCCGTCTCGGCCGTGGTGAGATCGAAACGCTGGTCGGGGCCTTCATTTTCACCTTCCAGATCCTGACGCTGGAAAATCCCCGCTATGACGGAAACCGCGGCCTGCCCGTGACCTTCGTGATGTGCTCCGGCATCGCGATCCTGTTCATCCCGATCGCGTGGGTGCTCGCTCCATCCTCATCTGCCATGATCCAGGCAGGTGCCTCGCTGCCTTCGTTCGTTCTGGTGGCGGTGCTGGCGGTGTTCTGTTCGGTGGGGGCTTACCTGCTGATGAACGTCTGGCAACCGCGTGTCTCCGCCACCGAGGCCGGCCTGATCTACACCATCGAACCGGTATTCACCGCGGGCTACGCGCTGTTCCTCCCTGCGATGCTGGGAACATTCGTCGGCAAGGAATACCCGAACGAAACGCTGACGTTTTCGCTGATGGTGGGCGGCTCGCTGATTCTGGCGGCAAACGTGCTGATGCAGTGGAAACGTCCTCCGCACGATCCTTCGATCGCTCCGATGCCGTGAAGCGATCCGCAGTTCACAAACCGATCGCCGCGCGCCAGGCCTCCGGCACGAAGAAATCAACCAGCAGCTTCACGTTCAACACGATGATGACCACCGCGGTGAGCCAGGCGAGGAGCTTGATCCACAGTGGATTCGCGAAGCGACCCATCTTCACCTTGTCGCCGGTGAACATCAGCAGCGGCACAACCGCGAAGCCGAGCTGCATGGAAAGAATCACCTGGCTCCAGATGAGCAGGTTGGTCGTCTCATTTTCCCCGTAGATCGCGATTATAATCACCGCCGGCACCACCGCGATCAGGCGGGTGATGAGACGCCGCACCCACGCCTTCATGCGGATGTTCAGGAAGCCTTCCATCACGATCTGACCGGCGAGCGTGCCGGTGAGCGTGGAGTTCTGGCCGCTGGCAAGCAATGCCACGGCGAACAACGTACTGGCAATGCCCACGCCCAGCACCGGACTGAGCAACTGATACGCCTCCTGGATCTCCGCCACTTCGTGCCGCCCGGTCGTGTGGAATGCCGCGGCCGCGAGAATGAGGATGCCGCCATTGATGAAAAGGGCGAACATCAGCGCGCCGGTCGAATCGATGGTCGCATACTTGATTGCCTCCGCTCGCCCCTCGTCGGTGCGCTGGAAATCACGTGTCTGCACGATCGAACTGTGGAGGTAGAGATTGTGCGGCATCACCGTCGCACCAAGAATGCCGATCGCCACGAACAGCATCTCCTTGTTATGAAGCAGCTCGGCCGAAGGCATGAAGCCGCGGGCAATACCGCCGAGATCCGGCTTCGCGAAAATCATCTCCGCCGCAAAGCAGCCTCCAATGGTCAGGATCAGCGTGATGACCAGCGCTTCCACGTAACGGAAGCCCTTGTTCTGCAGCAGCATGACGATCATCACGTCCGCCACGGTGATCACGCAGCCCCATACCAGCGGGATGCCGAAGAGCAGTTGCAGGCCGATGGCCGAGCCGATCACCTCCGCCAGATCACACGCTGCGATCGCCGCCTCACAGAGCACCCACAGCATCCACGCCACCGGGCGCGGATAGTGGTCCCGGCACGCCTGCGCGAGATCGCGGCCCGTCACCACCCCCAGCTTCACGCACAGGTGCTGGAGGAGGATCGCCATCAGATTCGAAATCAGGATGACCGAAAGCAGCGTGTAGCCGAACTTCGCTCCGCCCGCGAGGTCGGTCGCCCAGTTGCCCGGATCCATGTAACCAACCGAAACGAGGAACCCGGGTCCGGCGAAGGCGAGAAGTTTCCGCCACCATGAGGCATTCTGCGGTATCCTGATCGAGCGGAAGACCTCCGGCAAACTTTCGCGTCCCTTGCCTCGCCATCCTTTGCCGCGGCAGGGAGTGTCCTCCGGGCTGGGAGTGGTGTCTTCGAACGTGGCGGCCGGGTCGGACATGTCGCTGCACACTTGTTACCCTTCAAATTCTACGGATCAACACCGAATTTTAGCCTAAGCTAAAATTTGTGGGCGAGCCTCCGAAACGTGGGCCAAGAAGCCTCTATCGGCAGAACTCCCCATGAAGAGATTGAAATGACTGCCCATCCTGCTCCGTTTGGTGGCGGTTCCTTTTTTGTTTCACCGATTTCTGCCATGCGATTTGCGCTTACACTTGCCCTTCTGGCCGCCGCACTACCGGTTTTCGCCGCCGATCCCTCTCCGCTGGTGATCCCCAAACCGGTCGCCCTCACCCGCGACAGCGGCAGCTTCACCCTCACGCCACAGACGGTGATTGTGGCGGATACCGCCAGCCAACCGGCTGCACGGATCCTTGCCGACCAGCTTTTCAAGTCGACCGGCTATCGCCTGCCGATCCAGTCCCAAGCCAATGGTGCGGCCATCATCCTGCGCGTGGAAGGCTCCGCTGCCGCGGGTGCTGAATCCTACAAGCTGGCGGTCGCCTCCTCCGGAGCCACGATCACGGCTCCCGCCTATGCGGGCATTGCCAATGGCGTGCAGACGCTCCTCCAACTCCTGCCTTCCGCCATCTATTCCGACCATGAGGTCAAAGGCCGGACGTGGGTCATCCCGGCGGTGCGGATCGAGGACCAACCGTCCTACGCGTGGCGTGGCATGATGCTGGATTCGTCCCGCTACTTCTTCGACAAGGCTTTCGTGCTCCGCTATCTGGACATCATGGCGGCACACAAGCTGAACGTGCTCCATTTCCACCTGATCGATGACGCGGGCTGGCGCCTGGAGATCAAGAAATACCCGAAGCTCACCGAGATCGGTGCTTTCCGCGGCGAGGGCCCGACCCGCCAGGGCGGCTTCTACACGCAGGAGGACATCCGCGAGATTGTGAAGTACGCCGCGGATCGTAATATCACCGTCGTCCCCGAGCTGGAGCTTCCGGCCCACACGCTCTCCGCCATCGCCGCCTACCCGTGGCTGTCCTGCACCGGCAAGGAGCAGAAGGTTCCCGCCGTCCATTTCATCTCGGACGATCTCTATTGCGCGGGCAAGGCCACGACGTGGCAGTTCCTCCACGATGTGCTCGATGAAATGTGTGTGCTCTTCCCGTCCACCTACATCCACATCGGCGGCGATGAGGCGAAATACACCAAGTGGAAGGCCTGTCCGGATTGCCAGAAGAAGATGAAGGAACTGGGCCTGAAGAGCGAACACGAGCTGCAAGGCTGGATGACCACCGAGGTGGAAAACTACCTCAAGAAAAAGGGCCGCCAGATCCTCGGCTGGGATGAGATCCTCGGCTGCGGCGTCTCCACCACCGCGGGCCTGATGCCATGGCATGACCCGAAGGCCGTGACCGAAGGCGCGAAGCGTGGCAACCCGCTCGTCCTCGCGCTCACGAACCGCTGCTACTTCGACGTGCCGGAAAGCAAGGAGCCCGGCGAAGTGCCTGGTGCCACCTGGCTGCCGCCGATTTCCCTCCAGCAGGCCTACGAGTGGCATCCGACTCCGGACGGTCTCACGCCCCAGCAGGAGAAGACCGTGTTGGGAGCCGAAGGCTGCCTGTGGAGCGACCAATTCCTTCACAAGCCGTTCCTCGCCGATACCACACCGTTCAACGAAGATCGCTCCGCACGCTATCTGGAATATCTGATGCTGCCCCGCGCCGCCGCGCTGGCCGAGGTGACGTGGACCCCGAAGGCGTCACGCGATTGGAAGGACTTCTCCACCCGCATGGCCCGCCAATACGCGCGCTACGCCGCCGCCGGATGGAATCACCGTCTGCCGATCCCGCAGGTAACCTTCACCAAGGGCACCGATGGCAAGCTCACCGCCACCGCCGTTTCGGAAGTGGAAGACGGCGGCATCCGCTACACCACGGATGGCAACTGGCCGCTCGCCTATTCCCCTGCCTACACCAAGCCCGTCACCGTGGAAAAGGAATCCGACTTCCGCGCCGTGGCGGTGAACGCGGACGGACACATCAGCCTGCCTTTCCAAACCAAGGCCGCGGACAACCGCTTCGCGAAATATGGAGAGCAAATCGGCGAGTGGAAATCCGGCAAGGTTGGAGATCGCAAGCCGTTGACCGTGGAATTCGATGCCACCGGCAAGATCAACCAAGCGGGCACCTATGAGGTCACCTTCCAGTTCACCGATGGCAAGCAGCGCCTCGACATCGACTCCGTGGAGGTCTTCCTCAACCAGGACAGCGTGGCGAAGGATGTGCATCACGGCACCACCGGCGCGACGAACGACAAGAATGTCTATCGCCTGAAGGTGGACCGCTATGAAACCGGTGCCTCCTTCAAGATCCGCGCCGCCGTCTATGGTGACGAAGGCAGCGACTCCAACGGCGTGGTGCTCCTGAAGAAGGTGCCGTAGCCAAGTGAAGCGAAGCTGGGCTTCGCGTGTGGAAAACGCCCTGTTCGGTCACAAGCATGCCCGATCAGAACCGGGCTTGCTACCGGCGCGCGAAGCCAAGCTTCGCGCGACCTTACAAAATCGAGCCCGGTGCGTAGGCTGCGGCCTGCGGATGCGCGGCTTCGATCGTGCTGACCGCAGCGGCGAACGCGGCCACCTGCGCGCGTGCGGCACCTGCATTGCTTTCACCTTCCGCGACGATCGCGGCGAGCTGTTCGCCGGTGAGAGGAATGCGATCATCGCCAGCAAGGCGCTCGACGAGATTGTTCACCGTGGTCTTGCCAACACGCAGGTCGTTCACCGTCGCCACGGCGTGCTCCTTGATCGCCTTGTGCGCGGTTTCACGACCGACACCGGCCTTCACCGCTTCCATCATGATGGTGGTGGTCATGAGGAATGGCAGATAGTGCGCGTTCTCCTTCGCAATGACTGCCGGATAGGCATCCATCTGATCGAGGATGGTGAGGAAGGTTTCGAAGAGACCATCGAGCGCGAAGAAGGCATCCGGCAGCATCACGCGGCGTACCACGGAGCAGGACACGTCCCCCTCGTTCCACTGGTCACCCGCGAGGCCGCCGGCCATGGCGAGGTAGCCCTTCAGGATCACGTGGAAGCCGTTCACGCGTTCGCACGAGCGGGAGTTCATCTTGTGCGGCATGGCGCTCGATCCGGTCTGGCCCGGCGCGAAGCCTTCGCTGGCGGTTTCGTGACCGGCCATCAGGCGCAGGGTCTTGGAGAAAGAGGACGGGCCGCTGGCGAGATCCGTGAGCACGGACACCACGCGGAAATCGAGCGAGCGCGGATAGACCTGACCGACATTCATCCACACCGCCGGGATGCCGAGGTGGGAGACGACCTTCTTCTCCAGCTCCGCCACCTTCGCGGCATCGCCTTCGAACAGGGAAAGCTGGTCCATCTGCGTGCCAACCGCACCCTTCAGACCACGCACCGGGTAGCGGGCGATCACGTCCTCCAGTGCATGAAAGGCTCCGAGCAACTCCTCGCCGAACATCGCGATACGCTTGCCGAGGGTGGTCGGCTGGGCGGCGACATTGTGGGTGCGGGCGGTGATGACCACATCCGCCCACTGCTCGGAACGGATGCGCAGGCGCTTCAATGTGGCCACCGTTTTGTCGCGGATGACTTCCAGCGAGCGGAACACCTGAAGCTGCTCCACGTTCTCGGTGAGGTCGCGGGAGGTCAGACCCTTGTGAATGTGCTCGTGCCCGGCGAGGTCGTTGAACTCCTCGATGCGCGCCTTCACGTCGTGGCGGGTGATCCGCTCGCGGGCCATGATCGAGCCGGGGTCCACGCTGTCCTTCGCCTTTTCGTAGGCGGCGATGGCTTCGGCCGGGATGTCGAGGCCGAGATCGCGCTGGGCCTTCATCACCGCGATCCAGAATTCCCGCTCCAGCACGATGCGGCCCTCGGCGGACCAGATGGCTTGGGTGGCGGAGGAAGCGTAGCGTTCGGCGAGGACGTTGGGAATCACGGGCGGGACCGTAGGAAACCGCACCGGGCAGCGCAAGCCCGGGAGGATCGCCCGGATCACCTTCCCGCCATCGCCAGATCGTAGAAATGCCGGGCGGCTCGGCCACTGATTTTATGTGACTTGCACAGCTCATCCGCCACTGCCGTCACCGCGTTCCAAGTCGCGGCGTCCTCCAGCAGATGCTCCACCTTGGAGAGCATCCGCTCCAGCAAACGCCCGGCTTGGCGCGCATTCGGAGCCCGCATTTCCGCCAGCCGCCGCGCCATTTCCAAGTCCTGCGCCGCTCCCGGGAGGTGATAACGCCCGGTCAGTCGCGCCTCCGCCGCCATCCCCCCGAGCAGGATCAGCAGGTCGGTTTCGAGACTGTCCTTCAGTTTCCGCGCCGTCCCCTTTTTCACCTCGCAGTGTCCCAGTCGCTGGAGTTTGGGCACGATGCTCACCTCTTGGATCATGCGCCCCTCCGACAATGCGATCACCGCATGGCCCGCCTCATGATAGGCAGTCAGACGTTCGAGATCGAGGGAAGACATACCCGAACGTCGGGCGGGAAGAAATCCACTGGCGAGAAAAAAGATAGGCCAAGCGACTGAGGCCTCCTTGCCGACCTCTTCCTTCTCATCGACAGAACCCGCGCACCCTGCTCGTATCGCGGCCGATCTTTTTGTCATCCCATGCGTTCGTTGCTTACAACCATAGCCCTGTCGGCCGCTGCCTTTGCAGTGGAACCCTTGCCGTTGATCCCACAGCCACGCTCGGTGCAGCGCGCGGACGGCTCTTTCAAGCTCCCCGCCAATGTCGGCATCAGCGCTCCGGAGGACCTGAAAAACGAGGCCACCTACCTCGGCACCCGCCTAAAGAGCGGGCTCGGCCACCCGGTGTCGCTCGACAAGAACGGCCCGATCAAGCTCGCCATCACCTCCGGTCTGCCCACCGAAGGTTACCGCCTGAAGGTGACTCCACAGGGAGCCCTCATCGAAGGGGGTGACTCCGCAGGCGTTTTCTATGGCGTACAGACGCTCCTCCAGCTCCTGCCACCGCAGGTTTATGGCAGTGATGCCGACAAGGCGGTTGCCGCGGATGTTCCCTGCGTTTCCATTGAGGACGCCCCTGCATTCCCATGGCGCGGACTGCATCTCGACAGCGCCCGCCATTTCATGCCGAAGGAGTTCGTCCTGAAGTGCCTCGACGTGATGGCCACGCAGAAGATGAACCGTTTCCACTGGCACATCGTGGACTCGGAGGGCTGGCGTCTGGAGATCAAGAAGTATCCCAAGCTCACCCAGGTGGGCCAGGACCAGCCCGCCTCCTATCCCGGTGAAGACCCCACCGATCACTCGGTGAAGGCGAAGTTCCACTACGGCAGCTTCCACGGCGGTGGCTTCTACACCCAGGAGGACGTGAAGCAGATCGTCGCCCACGCGGCGAAGCTCCACATCACCATCATGCCGGAGATCGAGTTCCCCGCACATGCGATGACGATGCTCACCGCCTATCCGGAGTTCTCCACCACCGGCAAGGTGCCCGTGGTGAAATCGAACCACTCGCCGGACCTCATCAATGTCGATGAAAAGTCACTGAACTTCCTCAGGGACATCCTCGATGAGACGATGGCGCTCTTCCCCGGAAAGTGGATCCATTTCGGTGGTGACGAGGCGCCGAAAGGCCAGTGGAAGCAGAGCGAGTATGTCCAGCAGCGCATCAAGGAGCTGGGCCTGAAAGACGAGGAGGCCCTGCAAGGCTGGCTCTTCGATCAAATGTCCGCGCACATCGCAAAGAAAGGCCGCGTCGCAGTGGGCTGGGAGGAAATCACCCACGGAGGCACGCCGAAGAATGCCGTGGTCATGCCATGGCTCTCCATGGGCACTGCGGCCAAGGTCGCCAACGAAGGCAACCCCGTGATCCTCTGCCCGGTCGGTCCGCTGTATTTCGACTCCTACCAGACCAGCGATCCCACCGACAACCAAGCCCTCTACAAGGGGCCGATCACCCTGCGTTCCGTCTATAACTTCAACTGCGACCTGCCGAACGTGGCCGCGGACAAGAAGCAGAATCTCTGGGGCGCTCAGGCACAGCTCTGGACCGAGCTGATGCCGAAGCCCGAACACGTCGAGTACCAGGCCTATCCACGTGCCGTAGCTCTTGGTGAAACCACCTGGACCATCGCCGCGAACAAGGACTTCAAGAGCTTCCAAAAGCGCCTCGCCGTGCATGTGAAGCGGCTCGATGCCATGAAGGTGAACTACCGCAAGCTGGAAGCTCTTCCGCCGGTCCAGTGGGACACCGCCAGCATCAGCCCGGCCAGCAAAACCGTGACGCTGGAGGGTCCTGTCAACGGGCCGCTGGCTGCGGGCATCTATATCGCGACGCCCACCTATGAAAGCGGCGGCTTCGGCCTGTGGTTCGACAAGATCGAACTGCTCGCGGATGGCAAGGTCATCGCCACCGATGCACACCGCGGCTTCACCGGTGCGAACCCGAAGGATGCCGCCTACACGCTGGAGGTGAAATCCGGCGTGCCTGCCGGAGCCAAGCTCGTCCTGCGTGCCAGCGCCGACAGCCACGAGGGCACCGACTCCAACGGCTCCATCAGCTTCCAGAAAAAGTAGGACGCTCGAACACGACATCGGACGCCCGGCAATCATCCGCAAAATCGTCCGATGTCAGATACGCCAGTTCCAGCGGCCGGCAGTCCCGGATGGGATCGTGGACATCCTCCGAAGGAAGCCCCGGGTGGCACATGATGAGTGTGCCATCCGGATTTGCCGTCAGCCATTTCCAAAAGGCCCTGCGAAAATCGAACTGCGGTTCATAGGGTCGCAGTCCCGCGAACCCGGGATTCGTGGCGAGGCCTTCCATTCCAAGCGTCCGCCGCAGGCCGCGGCTGGCCCATGCCAGCACCAACGCCTTCGGAGCTGATTCCCGTCCTCCGGGAGTCCTGATCCATGCGGTGGCGGAGAGTTCCCTCACCCGCCGCGCCACCACCTTCCGGATCACTGGAAAAGCATGCACATGCTGGTGCCCGTCCACGTAGTCGGGCGGCCTGCCCATTTCCCGGACGAACGCCTGCCACTGGGAATCAAACCGCCGCTCCACCTCCATGGGATTCATCCGCCGCAGCCAGGCGTCTCTCATGACGGAGGACAGGGATCGGCCCGCCTGCGTGAAGGGATGCGTGAGATTGAAATGCAAGCCGGTCTGGTATTCGCCCGGCCGCTCACGCAGGGCTCTCGCCGCAGCCGGCCAATCCGGTGATTCCGCCATGCACGACACCGCCTGCAGGCGCTCCATCGCCAGCAGCTTCAGGATGCCGTCCGAGATCTCCGGCGATTGGCCGTAGTCGTCCGCGCACAGGGTCATCCGTTTCATGACGGCTGTTCTCCACGTGTGAACACCCACAGCCGGGAAGCGGCGAACGTGAGAAACGCCACCACCACCAGCACCAGGAACAAGGCGGCACGGTAGTCGAGCGTGGTGAAGCGCAGCAGCCCGGCATACATCGCTTCATTCAGGGCGAAGGAAGCCAGCGAAACCGCGAGCATCCGCAGGTACGCACCCCATCCGCCGTCCGCCTCGAAGGTCCACCTACGATGCCCGCCGTAGCTGACCTGGAACGCCACGGTGAAGGCTGCCACGTTCGCCACCAGCGGGGACATGCCACCCGGCACAAGCACCGATACCACGCCGAGGTGGACGAGCATCGCCGCCACTCCCACGCATCCGAAGCGGATCACCTGCACACTTAGTTTCATGAGCGGTGATCGTCTCTGGAAAAACCATGGCGTTCCGCCACCAGATAATTGGGCCGGTGCTTCACCTCATTGAAGATCCGCGCGACATACTCGCCGAGGATGCCGATCGAGAACAACTGGACGCCTCCGAGGAATGTCACCGCCACCACCAGCGTGGCCCAACCGGGCACATCCGCGCCGCTGATCAACGTCCGGGTGACGATGAACAACGCGTAGAAGATCGAGATTCCCGAGACCAGCGAGCCAACGCCCACCCACAACCGCAGCGGGAAGGATGAGAACGACGTGAGTCCGGTGATTGCCAGTTCGAAGAGCCTTCTGAAATTGAAACGGGAATGCCCCTCCGCTCTCTCGGCGACCTCGAATGGGATGCCAATCGAGCGGAAGCCCACCCAGTTGTAGAGCCCCTTCATGAAACGGCTGTTCTCCGGCAGATCGCGGATCGCCGCGACCACCTTCTGATCCATCAACCGGAAGTCGCCCGCATCCGCGGGGATTTCGACCGAGGCCCCGCGGCTGATGATCGCGTAGAAGCTCCGGCTGAGAAAACGCCTGACCATCGGATCGGTGCGGCGGTCCGCACGGACCCCATAGACCATGTCATACCCTTGCTGCCAGTGGCGGATGAATTCACCGATGGTGGAAAAGGGGTGCTGGAAATCGGCATCGAGAATCACCACCACTTCGCCGTGCGCTTCATCGAGGCCCGCGCTGATCGCGGCTTCCTTGCCAAAGTTGCGGGATAGCGCCACCAGTTTCACCGGCAGCCCGCCCGAAGCGGCGATCACCTCCAGCACCGTCGAGTCACGGCTCCCGTCGTCCACCACGATGACCTCGTGCCGGGAGCTGAGGGTGGCCAGATGAGCGCACAGTTCCGTGAGGAACGCCGCGATTCCAGCGGCCTCGTTGAAGGCCGGCACCACGCACGAAATGGACGGCTGCACGTTTGAGACACGTTGCGCGTGTGGAGCCGGAGCAGGCGGAGCCAGGGTCGGGTTCATGTCAGGGCTTGGGTGTGGATGCCTGGTGGCCGCCAGCCATGGCCGGCAGCATGGGAATTTCTTCGTAGAGGGTTTCCGGACCCCATGTGCCGACGGCGGCGAAGCGCTGGCGCACGGGTTCCGGAAGCAATGAAATATAGCGGGTCGGGCAGGCCAGGAAGAGACGCCCGGGTGCCGCGAGCTTCTGTTCCACCTCATCGGCGGAGCTGGCATAGTCGATGTTGCCCTCGGCATAAAATTCGGCGGAGAATTTACGGAGTCCATAGTAGAGCAGGACATCCCCCGTCTGGTGCTGTTTCTGATAGCGGCGCACCAGCTCGCGCTCGGAGAACTTCGGTGCATGGTCGGTCCATACCAGGGAAACGCCGAGCGCCCACACCATGACCGCCCCGCAGGCGGAGACGATCAACGGATTCAGCGCATGCGGCGATCCCACCCCCACTCCCTTCCTCACCAGCGGAACCGCGATCCCTGCCAACAGCATGGCCAGCGCGGGCAGTGCGGGCAGCGGATAAGTGGCGATGATATTGCGGGCCGGAAGGAAAAAGACAACCGGCCACAACGCCCACAGCATCCAATAGAGACCGCCGCCTTCATCCGCCTTCGCCCACTCCAGGAGACTCCGCAGGCGACGGAACGGAAGCGCCAGAAACCCGAGGCACCAGGGAAAGGTTCCCGCCAGGACGAAAACCGCAATCATGCCCGGAGCGGTGGCATGGGCATGGCCATAGAGGTCACCTTGCCAGCCTTTTACGGTGAAACGCTTCCAGTGCTCGCCCACGATGAAGTAGTCGATGAATCCCGGGGTTTTCCGCTCGGCCAGCACATACCACGGCACTGCGATGAGCAGCATCAGCAGCGTACCGGTGAACCAGGGAAGGTTCTTCCATGTCTGCCGCCAGCGGCCGGTCACCACCACCCAACCGACGAGAGGCGGCATCACCAGCACGCCGACCAAGGGCCCCTTCGCCAGCAGCCCGACCGCCAGCCCGAGGAAAAAAACGTAGCCCCATCCTCGCGAACCATCCCTCACCGCGAACCGGAAACCCGCCATCGCCATCGTGATCCCGAGCAGCAATGGCAGATCCGTCATCACCGCCGCGGAGCAATAGAAGAACAAGGGCATCCCCATCAACAGGACTGCCGCGGCGAGGCCGGTGGCGGGATCCCGCTCGCGGGCTCCCATTTTCGCGACCAGCCATAGAACCGCCAGCGCGGCCAGGAAGATGAAGATCCGCGATCCGAACTCATTCGCACCGAAAAGCCCGATGCCCAGCGCGGACATCCACATGGAGAGCGGCGGTTTCGCCCAGAATGGCACCCCGTATTTGAACTGCGGAGTGATCCAATCGCTCGTTTCCACCATCTTCCGGGAGATCTCCGCGTAGCGGGATTCCGAAGGATCGGTGTGAGGGGCGAACACCAGCAACACCAGACGGCAGGCCACCAGAACCGCCAGCATCAGCCAGAGGCGGCGTAACAATTTGCGGTCATCCGCGGAAGAGACATCGGCCATGTGGCGTGTCTCCTAGCAAAGCCAACATGAGAACCCGGTGAGAGCCCCGCTGTTCCCGTATCCGTAGAATTACTCCGCCGCCGGCAATTCAAGGACCAGTTCGATCGCCCCCTCTTCCGCACGGCGGGCCTGGAGCGTCCCCCCCATGGCACGCACCACATCCAGGCTCAAGGTCAGCCCGACTCCGAGATGGGATTCCGCATCATGCCGTGAGCTTTCTCCACGGAACAGGGGCTCGAACAGGCGCTCGATCGGGTCCGGCAAATCCTCGGCGGCATTTCCGAACACCATCTCAACCCGCCCGTCCGCCCTCCGGAGACTGATCCACAAGGTGCTGCCTGCCGCGGCGTAGCAGACCGCATTATCCAGGAGATTGTTGAAGACGATCTTGAGTAGCGCGGGGTCGGCTCCCGCAATCACCTTCTCATCCGGAAAGCGATGGTCGATGGACAGCCCGCGCTCATGCGCCCGACGCTGAAAGGACGCCTCGCAATCGGTGAGCAGCCCCGCCACATCCACCGGCTCCTGTTTCGCCGACTGTGGCGTCTGGCCGATGCGTGCCAGCATGGACAGCCGCTGGACCAGCTCCCCGAGTTCGATGGCCGTCTTCTGACACACCGCGAGGTGATGGCGGTAGGCTTCCGCTTCCCGGGTCTGCGACAACGCAAGATCGGTGGTCGCCCGCAGCCCGGCGATCGGGGTCCGCAGCTCATGCGCCGCATGGCGGATGAAATCCCGCTCGCGCTGCCGGGTCACCGCCACGCGCCCGAGCAATGAATCAAAGTCACGCGCCAATCCCGTGAGTTCCACCGGCAATTCACCCGGCACGTCCAACGCCGCATCCAACTGGTGCTCGGCACGTCCTCTCACCTCACGGGTGAGCCGCTCAAGGGGCCGTAGCGAAATATGCACCACCCGGCCGACCAACAGATACCCGAGCCCCAGGGTACACGCCGTCCCCGCGACCAGCATCATCTTCAACCGCTCAAGGGTCCGGTGGATCGGCTCGGCATCGCGCGCGACCACCAGCAGATGCGGCAATGTCCTGGGATCGATCACCGCATGGCGTTCCTTCATGCGCTCCACTTCCTCCGGCAGTACGAAGGGATAAATCCGCAAGCCGACCGCACGGCCACGGCCTCCCTCTGGCAACGGTATGTTCCGCAAGAGCGGCTTCCCATCCAGGCCGGAGTACTTCGGCAGATTGCTGGCATGCAAAGCCGGAGACCGCACCGTGTCCCCGGTGGTCTCATCCCAGAATTGATAAAGCCCATTGGCGATCAGCGGATGATTCGCGCCCATGCCCTCCCGCCATTCATGGACGATGCCGCCGTTCTCCAGCTCCACCTGGTTCCCCAGCAGGGAAGCTGTTTCCTCAAGCGAATTGTCCAGCTCGCGGTAGAGGCTCTGCCGGACCAGCCAGTAAACGGAGCACGAGAGCAGGCACAGCAGGACTCCCACGCCGATTCCACAACGGATCAGCAGCGAAAGCCGGATCGATTTCGCCCTCATGACTCCCTCCCCTCCAACACATAGCCCTGGCCACGGCGGGTCTGGATCAGGTCCGCTTCCCCACCGGCGTTCAGTTTCTTCCGCAGGTATCCGATGTAAACGTCCACCGCATTGCTGCTGCCGCCCTCGCCATCCTCAAACACGCGCTCCCAGATGTCCGTGCGCGGCACCACCTCTCCCGTGCGATAGGCGAGGTACTCCAACAGCCGGTACTCCAATGCGGTCAGTTCGATCACCCGGCCCGCCCGGCGAACCAATCGCTTCACCGGATCCACCTCGAGATCCGCGACGTGGATCAACGGGCTCTTCTTCACGTAGCTCCGCCGCAGGAGAGCCCTCACCCGTGCCAAGGCCTCCGCCAGCGGGAAAGGCTTCACCAGGAAATCATCCGCTCCTCCATCCAAGGCCTCCAACCGGTCCTCCAACCCATCCCGCGCGCTGATCACGAGGATGTGAACCGGATTCTCCATCGCACGGAGTTTTCTCAAGATCGACATCCCATCGACCCTCGGCAGCATCAGGTCCAGCAGCACCAGATCGTAACCGCCGCTCTCCGCCGCCCACAGCCCCTCATCTCCGGAAGAAAACGCATCCACCAGATAGCCCGCCTCCCGGAAATACTGGCACAGCCCTTCCCGCAGCGGGTCATGGTCCTCGATCAGCAGCAAGCGCATCTTCGGTTTCCCTATCAGGGTCCATCGTGCAGGAAAAGCTCCACTGCAAGTAGTGCGACATCCTTCACGCCAGGAAGCCCAGTGCCGTGACCAGCCTTGAGCGCAGCACCGCCGCCTTCTCGGCGAGCGCCCGCTGCTCGCGCTCATAATCGCGACGCCCTTCCGGAGTTTCGATCCGCACCGGCTCCCGCCCCCAGGCCGTCAGATCATAGGGACTGGCCCTCATGTCCAGATCCCGGAGTTCCACCGCCAGTTCGAAGCAATCGAGCAACAGCTCCGAGCCGATCCATGGCATCGATTTCGCCGCCCATTTGTAGAGGTCCATATTCGCATGGATGCACGCCGGTTGCTCGAATGCCGGACGATCCATCAGCGTCGGCTGGAGGCGGTTGAGCGGCTGGGCATCCGGAGCAAAGAACCGGAAGGCATCGAAGTGCGAGCACACCACGGGGCGGGATTTCACCAATGCATCGATCTCCGCCTGCGGCAGGCGCAGCGGAGTTGTCTTCTCGTGGCGCACTTCCTTGCCACCATAGACCATCGCCCACTCGTGCAGTCCGTAGCACGCGAAGTTTGGCGCGCGGTCGCGGGTAGCCTCCAGCAGCTCCAAAATCCACTGCAAGCGCTGGCGCTCTTTCCCGCCCGGCATTCCCGTATCCAGAAACGCCACCCCGCCGGTCATGCGATACGGCTCGCTTCCAAATGCCGCCGGCATTCCCTCCACCACCTCCAGCGCGGTGCCGAAACCCGGATGCCACGCCTCCAGCTTCCCGAAGGAAAACGGATAATACACGAACAGGAAATCATCAATGGGATGCGGCACGCGCCGCCCCCGCCGATCCCGCGCGGGCAAGGTCCACCGCTCCGCCCGCGCCCGGTGCGCACGCTCCCGCTCCCGCCAAGCGGCGGCGGAGAGAAAAACGGGCGCGGCGGTGACCATGCCCCACCCCAGCACAAGAGGATCAAAGCACTAAGCACGAAATTCCCTCTTCCCACGGATCGCCTTCTGATTGGAACCAAGCCCCCCCTTTGGAATCGGACCCGCATTGACTCTCCGCGCCCAATCCCGCTATCTTCGATGCTCGCCATGAAACGCGCCCCCTCCCTTCAGATCCGCCGCGGCGGAATCCTGCAACTTTCCACCTGGATCATCCTGGCGGGCAGCACCCTCACGCTCACCAGTTGCGATTCCTCCGAACGCAAGGCACGCCAGGCCCAGGCCAGCTACGAGGCGGAGTCGAAGCGTCTCATCGCCGAACTCGACGACCAGCGCACCCAGCTCCTCTCCGGTGAGGTGCCGAACAATTTCCGCATCGACGACATCGGCTACTACCACGCCGGCGCGCACGATTTCTACGAGCACTCCTACAACTTCCAGCGCGATGGCAAATGGTTCGTCAACAACACCTGGGCCGAAGCTCCGGGTCCCGAAGACGTTCCCGCCAGCCGTCCCTCGCCCGAGGCGCTGAAACGCATTGATGATGCCCTGGCGAAACAACAGCAGTCGCTCGACACCACCGCGCAACAGGCCACCTACTACCAGAACCAGAGCCACTCTTCCGGCCCCGGTCTCGGCACCGCGCTGGCCATGTACTGGCTGCTGTCCGGAAACCGCGGCTCCTATGCTCCCGGCCCCGGCTTCAGCAGTTTCGGTCAACGCGCACCGCTCTTCGAGACCACCTACCGCCGCCAGCGGGATGAGCAGGCCCGCACCGCCAGCTATGCGGGCGGCGGCTCCCGCAGCGGCACGTCCGGTTCTTCCGGCTCCTCGCACACCACCTACGGCAAAGGCAGTAGCAGTAGTTCTTCTTCCGGAGACAATCACTCCTCCACCAGCGCCTCGCGCCCGAGCTCTCCCTCTGGCAGCACCCACGCCTCCGGTTCCTCGTCATCGCCTTCCTCGCGCGGTGGCTTCGGCAGCAGTGGCGGCGGCTCCTCTTCTTCCTGATAGTTCTCTCCGTCTCTTTCCGAATGCCCGATCACCCCATCCGCATCCAGGAACGCCTGCGCCGTCACAACTGGAAACAACGCGTCGAGGATGCCGGACTCACCTGGCACAGCGCGGACGACCAGCCCTATTGGGCCGAGGGGCGCCACGTCACCCTCTCCCTCGCCGCCGCCGAGGTGCTGGAAGACGCCGCCAATGAGCTCCACCAGCTCTGTCTCCGTGCCTGCGATGAAATCATCGCCCGTGGCTGGTGGGACCGGCTCTCCATTCCGGCCGCCGCCATTCCGCTCATCGAGGCTTCCTGGGGCGAGGGCGATGTATCTCTCTACGGCCGCTTCGACCTCGCGTGGAACGGCCAGGGCCCACCGAAGCTCCTCGAATACAACGCCGACACGCCCACCTCGCTGCTGGAGGCATCCGTCATCCAGTGGCAATGGCTGGAAGACACCGCGCCCCATCTCGACCAACTCAATTCGTTGCACGAGGCTCTCATCGAACGCTGGTCCCTTTTCCCTGAGCCCGTCATCCACTTCACCTGTGTCTGGGATTCGCACGAAGACCGCCAGACCATCGCCTACCTCGCCGAAACCGCCGAGCAAGCCGGCAAGGAAACCGTCCTCCTCGGCATGCATGAGCTCGGCGTTCACCCGGAGGGCTATTTCACCGATCTGGAAGAGCGCCGCATCCAACGCCTCTTCAAGCTCTACCCGTGGGAATGGATGGCCGCGGAAGATTTCTTCCGCCACATCCCCCCACACCGTGCGCTCTTCACCGAACCGATCTGGAAGATGCTGCTCTCGAACAAAGGCCTTCTTCCCATCCTCTGGGAACTGAATCCCGGCCATCCGCTGCTGCTTCCCGCCTCGCTCGATTTCACCGATCTCCAGCGCGCCGGCATCGACCGCTACGTCTCGAAGCCCCTGCTCGGTCGCGAAGGCGCGAACGTCCGGATCTTCGAAAGCGGTCGCATCACCGCAGACTCCTCCGGCGACTTCACGGACTCTCCGCTCGTTTACCAGCAGAAGGCCGACCTCCTCCAGAACGGCTCCCGCTCTTGTGTCTGGGGTGCCTGGATGATCGGCGACACCTGCCGCGGCCTCTCCGTCCGCGAGGACGACGGCCCCATCACCCGCAACACCAGCCGCTTCCTCGCCCATGTTCTCGAAGGGTGACTGGGAGCAAGGACATTCCTGTCCTTGTTTCTGAGGGACGATGGCAGCCCTCCCCCCGCTCAAGAAGTGAAGAAATCCTCACATTCCTCTTGCGCAACCCGGGTCCGTCCGACTAGTTTCCCGCCCCGCCCCGCAAGGGGTGACCAAATGGAATCGCGGGATGGAGCAGCCCGGTAGCTCGTCAGGCTCATAACCTGAAGGTCGTAGGTTCAAATCCTACTCCCGCAACCAATGAAGGCCGCGAACTCGGAAGAGTTCGCGGCCTTCGCCTTTTGATGCCGCCGCCTGCGCGTTCCGGAAGTTCCATTGCAGGAAAAAATCCGCTCCTGGGCCCTGTCAAATACCGTCGCCGGGCTGTTAAGCTGTGCCCATGGCAGCAACAAAGTCCCGGCTCCTGATCGTCGAAGATGACGAGCGCACCGCCCAGGCGCTTGTTTCGGCGCTGGGAGAGGAGGGCTTCGAAGCCTTGATTGCAGGGACCGCGGAGGATGCGTCATTGAGCCTGCTGGCGGGATCGTTCGATCTGGTGGTGTTGGATTGGATGCTGCCGGGGCAGGCCGGAGTGGAAGTGCTCGCGGATTGGCGGAAGCGGGGTGTCCGCACCCCGGTGCTCCTGCTGACCGCGCGGGATGCCGTGACGGACCGGGTGCATGGTCTGGAATCCGGCGCGGACGACTATCTGGCCAAACCGTTTGCCTTCGCCGAACTGTTGGCACGCATCCGCGCCTTGTTGCGCAGGGCGATGCCAGCCGAGCCGCTGCGGCGGTCCTTGGGCGGCCTGACGGTGGACTACGTCACCCGGCTCGCCATGCGTGACGGAGAGGTGCTGGCACTGACACCGCGCGAGTTCGATCTGTTGGCCTATCTGCTGGTCCGGTCGGGTGAGGCGGTGAGCCGGGATGAACTGGCCCGTGGTGTTTGGCGGGAACCAAACCGCGCGACCCCCATCGACAATGTCATCGATGTCCACATCACCCATCTGCGCCGGAAGCTGGACGAAGGGCGCGGGAAGAAACTGCTGCACACGCTGCGCGGCGTCGGCTACGTCTTGAGAGAGGACATCCGATGAAAGCATGGTGGGGACAGCTCTCATTGCGGGCGCGGCTGGCATTCGCCTTCGGATCGCTGGCGGCGGGAGCGTTGGTTTTTCTTCTGGCCCTGATCGCACGGTCCTCGGGCATCCATGTGCTGACAGAGGGCAAGATCATCCCGGCCTCGGTATTTGTGCTGGGAATCTTCTTCGCGGGCGGTTGGCTCGTCGCAGGATGGTGTCTCTCGGAAATCAGCCGCCTGGGTGCCTCCATCAATGAACCACGCCCGGGCAAGGTGCCTTCGGAACTGGAAGGATTGGCGTCCCTGCTCCGCAGCGAGGCCCGGAGGCGGGATCAACTGTTGGCCGAACTGCGGCGTTTCACGGGAGATGTCTCGCACGAGTTGCGCCGCCCGGTGACGGCACTACGGACCGTCGGGGAACTCGCCCTGCGCCAGCACGCCGATGATCCACAAAAGCTCTGTGATACCATCGGGATGATGCTGGAGGAAACCGAGGGCCTGAACCGCTTGCTCAGCCGCCTGCTTGAACTGGCGCGCCTGGAGAGCGGTCAAACCCCATTGAGCGTGACCTCCTTCGACGCGGTGGAACTGCTGCACGAATGCCGCGAAAGCCTGTTGGCCCTTACCGAGGACCGGCGGGTGACCATCGTGGTGGAGGGTGCGGAGAAAGTCCCTCTCCGGACGGACCGGGGATTGTTGCGGACCGCGCTTCTCAACCTGCTGCACAATGCCATCGCCTGGTCCCCGGATATGGGAGAGGTCATCCTCCGATCCGGACGCGCGGATGGAAACCGTTTCGTCCTCAAAGTGATCGACCACGGTCCCGGCATCGCGGAATCCGAACGCCATCGCTTGTTCGAGCGGTTCTATCGCGGTCCGGGTGCGCATGGCGAAAAGGCACCACCGGGCAGCGGGCTCGGACTGGCCATCGCGCTCCGCTCCATCGAGCAGATCGGTGGGACCATCGAGCTGGAGAGCACCACCGGGCGCGGCAGCACCTTTGCCGTCGTCCTGCCAGCGCAGTCCGATTCCTAAGCAATCTTCAGGTTTCATTTCTACCCGGTCCCCCTCGAAGCCGCGAGGCTTGTCCCATGGTCCGCCACGCTACCGACATCCGTCCGAATGACGGGGACGCCGCATCCGCCGAGTTCCTGCTGGGAGCCGACGAGGCGCTCGTCCGTCTTTCCGCCTCGCGCCTCGGCCTCGAGTGGCCCGAGGCCCGCGCGCGGCTCGATTTCCATGGACCGAACGCGCCACTTTCGGACAAGCGGAAATCCCGGTGGCTCGTGCTCTGGCTGTCTTTCAGGAACCCATTCAACTTCGTCCTGCTGTTTCTCGGAGCGGTATCGTACTTCACCGATGACCTGAAGGCCACGATCGTGCTGGGCGTGATGATCACCATCGCGACCCTGCTGCGCTTCTGGCAGGAGATGAAGGCGCTGGTGCAGGCGGACGCCCTCCGCAAGATGGTCCACAACACGGCGACGGTCTATCGTCAGGGCGATCTTCCGCAGGGTATTCCCCGGGATTCCCTCGATCCCAAGGCTGCGGAGATCCCGATGCGCGATCTGGTTCCAGGGGACGTCATCCGCTTGTCTGCAGGCGATCTCGTACCTGCCGACGTGATCCTGCTGGAAGCGCGGGATCTCTTCGTCAGCCAGTCCGCCCTGACCGGGGAAGCCATGCCCGTGGAGAAGGAGGCCTGGCAACCCGGCGCCCGGGTGGACGCGGGTGATCCATTCGGCACCACCCATCTTGCCCTCCAGGGCACCAGCGTCATCAGCGGCATGGCGCGGGCCCTCGTGCTCGCCACCGGCGCGAAGACCTACATGGGCTTTCTCGCCGGAAGGATCACCGGAGAACGCCCCGCCACCGACTTCGACAAAGGGGTGAACCGCGTGAGCTGGATCCTCATCCGCTTCATGCTGGTGATGGTGCCCATCGTCTTTCTCATCAACGGGCTGACCAAAGGAGATTGGCTGGAAGCCTTCTTCTTCGGGGTCGCCGTGGCCGTGGGGCTCACACCCGAGATGCTGCCGATGATCGTGAACGCGAACCTCGCCCGCGGTGCCGTCGCCATGTCCCGGCGGAAGTGTGTGGTGAAGAACATGAGCAGCATCCAAAACCTGGGAGCCATGGATGTGCTCTGCACCGACAAGACCGGCACACTGACCCAGGACCGCGTGGTGCTCATCCACCATCTGGACATCCACGGCAAGGAAAGCAGCCGTGTCCTTGAAATCGCTTACTTCAACAGCCTGTTCCAAACCGGTCTGAAAAACCTCATCGACCGGGCGGTGATTGATGCCGCCGCCGAACAGGGACTGCGCGATGCCGCCCGTGACCATGAATGCACGGACGAACTTCCGTTCGACTTCAACCGCCGCCGCCTCTCCGTTCTGGTCAAGGCGGCCAGTGGCACGGAGCAACTCATGGTTACCAAGGGCGCGACCGATGAAATGCTCGATGTCTGCGCCTTTTACGAAGACCAAGGCAGGATCCTGCCTCTGGATGAGGCGATGCGGGCGGAAATCCTGAGACAGCGGGACGATCACAACGAGGACGGCTTCCGCGTCATCGCCGTGGCTTACAAAACCCTGCCCAACAACCACGGCCCCCTGCGCGGGGAAGACGAGACACAACTCGTCCTCTGCGGCACCATCTGCTTTCTCGATCCCCCCAAGGAAAGCGCCCGGGAAGCACTGCGCCTGCTGAAGGACCACGGGGTCGGCGTCAAGGTGATCACGGGGGACAACGCCAACATCGCCCGCCGGATCTGCCGTGACGTGGAACTGGATGTCTCGGGAGTGCTCACAGGCACCGAGGTGGAGAAAATGGATGACGACGAATTGCGCCGCGCGGTCGATCAAACCACGATCTTTGCCAAGGCCTCGCCGATGCAAAAGGCGCGGATCGTCCGGGCTATCAAGGCCAATGGTCACACCGTGGGATTCATGGGAGATGGCGTGAACGACGCGGTAGCTCTCCGCGAGGCGGACGTGGGCATCTCCGTGGATACCGGCACGGATGTGGCGAAGGAGGCGGCCGACATCATCCTGCTTGAGAAAAGCCTGTTGGTGCTGGAGGAGGGCGTGATCGAAGGCCGCGTCACCTTCGGGAACATCACCAAGTACATCAAGATGACGGCATCCTCGAATTTCGGGAATGTCTTCAGCGTCCTGGTGGCGAGCGCGTTCATCCCGTTCCTGCCGATGCTGGCAATCCACCTGCTCATCCAGAACCTGCTCTACGACATCTCACAGATTTCCATTCCATGGGACCGCATGGATGAGGATTGGCTGAAGACGCCGAAGAAATGGGCATCCGGACATCTCACGCGGTTCATGATCTGCATCGGTCCGATCAGCTCGATCTTCGACATCACGACCTACCTTGGCATGTGGTTCCTTTTTGGTGCGAACTCGGCGGACAAACAGAGCCTGTTCCACTCCGGCTGGTTTGTCGAAGGGCTGCTGAGCCAGACCTTGATCGTCCACATGATCCGCACGGAGAAGATCCCCTTCATCCAGAGTGCCGCGGCTCCCGTGGTGATCCTCTTGTCGGGAATCATCGTTGCCATCGGCTGCCTCATCCCCTTCACCGGCTTCGGTCACTCGGTGGGCTTGCAAGCCCTGCCACCCGCCTATTGGCCGTTTCTCATCATCACGCTGTTTGCCTACTGTGTCCTCACCCAGACACTGAAGCGGATGTATATCCGCAGGTTCGGAGCATGGCTGTAAACCCCGGACGAAAGCACGCCATGCATCCGGTCCTACGACCACCCTGGTCCGGACCATCGGCTGTGGCCGATTCCGGACTGGGTCCGATCCGCGCCGCTCTCGCCCGCTGTTGCAAGACGGCCCGCACGGAGCGCCATGATTTGAACCAACATTCAATGCGATGAAACCATCGATCCGCATCGGCATCGTCACCCTTGCAGGGATGGGCACGCTCCGCGCCGCCTACCCGCTGGTGGTGGACGACGCGGCAATTCATCCTCCCGGCGAAAGGGAGATCGACGTGACCGTGGACGTACGGCGTGATCCGGCGACCCATGCAGCCGGAAACAGTTTCTCGTTCACGACGGGAATCTGCTCCCGGATCGAAGGATCCGTGGGATTGGGATTCGGGTGGCAGCGCGAACGAGATTCCGCAACTCCCAATGAGCGGGAAGGACTCCTGGATCTGAGTTTGGGATTGAAAACCCCTTTGGTCGATTCGTCCCGGTGTCCCTTTGCCCTCAGCCTGAGCTCCACCGCCACGCTCCCCACCGCGTCCCATGGATTGGGGGTTGGGGCGACGAACTTCAATTTCCTCCTCATCGCTACACGGGAATGGGGAAGGGTCAGCTTCGATGGCAACGCCGGGTTCAATTGGGTGCCGGAAAGCGGCAGGGACAACAAAAGCGAGGAAGCCGGATTCTTCGGAGCCGCCCTCCGATGGCAGACTACGGAGAAATGGATGTTGTTTGTGGAGACCTACATGCTGCTGCCCGATCACGATGGAGCGGATCTCCAAAGCTTCCTGCGGTGCGGTTGCCAAGCGGAAGTCACCCGCGGGGTCTACATCGGCGGTGCATTCGAAGCCGGTTGCAAGGGGACCGAAGAAGCCGCGATTTCACTCGGACTAACACTCATTTTTTGACAGAAGGGCCGCGTTTCGCAGCGGCCTCCGCGGAAACACCCGATCTTGTTTCATTTTATGAAGCCCCGCTCCATGTTCGAAAAACGCTATTCGGCACCAGGTTCATCTCCAGCCACCCTTCTCCCTCATCTGGTGGACGGCAAAACCCGGAAACCCCGCATCCAGTGCATCGAGTATGACGCCGGCCACTTCGAGGAACGCGAGATAACCGACATTCAGGGGCTGATCTCGCACATCGACAATCACAAGATCACCTGGATCAATGTTGACGGCCTAGGCGACGTCGAGGCTCTCCAAACGCTCGCCGCACACTTCGACCTCCATCCCCTGGCTCTGGAAGACGCCCTGAACACCGGCCAACGCCCCAAGACGGAACAGTTTCCCGGCTACCTGTTCATCGTCGCCCAAATGGTATATCAGGACAAAAAGCGCAACATCTGCGGCGAACAGGTGAGCTTTTTCCTCGGTGATCATTTCCTGATCACGGTCCAGGAGGAGGCCGACTATGATGTATTCAATCCGGTAAGGGATCGCCTCCGGGCCGGAATGGGGCCGATCCGGAAATCCAAGGCGGACTACCTCGCCTATGCCTTGCTGGATTCGATCATCGACCACTACTATCCGGTGCTCGAATGCATCAGTGAGAGCATTGAGGAACTGGAGGACGACCTGCTTGAAAAACCCTCGCGCCAGATGGTGCTGGCCCTCCATGAACACAAACGCAGTCTCACCCAACTGCGCCGCTTGATCTGGCCCCTGCGCGACGTGGTCAACGGACTGCTCCATGACGCATCCGGCCAGATCGCCGAGCCGACCAAGGTGTTCCTCCGCGATTGCTACGATCACACGGTCCAGCTCATGGACCTCGTGGAGAGTTACAAGGACATCACCTCCGGTCTGATGGATCTCTATCATTCCAGCGTCGGGCTGCGGACCAACGAGATCATGAGGGTGCTCACCGTGATCACTTCGATCTTCATTCCGCTGACGTTCATCGTCGGAGTCTATGGCATGAACTTCGCCCCCGATCCCCCCGCCGGCAGAACACTGCCATTGAACATGCCGGAGTTGTACCATCCCTACGGCTACATCGGAGTCATGACCGTCATGGCGGTCATTGCCGCGATCCAATTGTGGCTCTTCAAATGGAAGAAGTGGCTTTGATGCTGCCGCTGGAATCCGGTATGCGGGCGAACAAACCGCGCCGGGCGGCGGCCATGTGACCTTCAACGCCCCCCTCCCCGCCCTCTCACTCGTACTCCCACTTGAGACGCCACGGGTCGTCGGTGCGCTTCTGCATCTCCTTGAGCCGCTTCTTCATCGATTCCAACAGCTCCTTGTGAGTCGGATCCTCGGCGAGGTTCTTCGTTTCCGCCGCATCTTTCTCCATGTCGTAGAGCTCGAACGGCGGGCGATGGATGTAGGAGTCCACGGTACGGTTGCCATAGAGCGCCTGCGGCCCCTTGCGCCACACGCCCTGCCAGGTGGAGGCCGCCCACAGGTCGGAAGCGAAGGGGAATGGCAGCGGTGAGGCGATGTTCCAGATCAGCTTGTAGCGGCGATCACGGATCGCGCGCATCGGATAGTACATCTGGATTTCGTGGAAGGTGTGCGAGGCTGAGATTTCATCCCAGCCTTCACCGTGTTCCCGACCGACAAGGCCCACCCACGAACGACCTTGGTAACGCGTGAACTTCTTCCCTGCGTTCTCGCCAAGGCCGGCCTTCTCCACTGGTGCGAGTTGCTTCGGGGCATTGGCCGCTTTATCCAGGCCTCCTGCGGCATCCACCAACGTCGGCGTGAGATCCAGGTGGGAGATCATCGCATCATTCACCACGCCGGGTTTCGCGCCCGGCATGTGAACCACGAAGGGCACACGAAGGCCCGCTTCATAGACGGTGGTCTTCGCACCCGGGAATGCCATGCCATGGTCGGCGGTGAAAATGATGATGGTGTTGTCATACTGGCCCGCTTTCTTCAGCGCCTCGACGAGCGCGCCCAGGGCTTTGTCGGTGCGGGTCGCGCTCTGGTAGTACTGCGCGATCTCCGCACGGCACTCCGGCGTATCCGGCAGATAGGAAGGCACGACCACTTTCGATGGATCATAGATGACTTCCTTGATTCCCGGATATTCCTTGCCGACCTGCGGGTTGCCGAAAGCGTTCGGCTTCAGATCGCCGGGTACCGACTGCTGCTCCTCACCGCTGCGATGTGGATCATGCGTCCAGAAGGCAAGATAGAATGGCTGGTCCGACTTTTCATTGAACAACGGTTCGCAGTTCTTCACCCAGTTCGGCGAATCGTGCGGACCGGTGACCTTCAGCTCCTGATCGTAGTGATAAACCGAATCCGGCGCGACGTGGTTCTTGCCCATGTGGGCGGTGCGGTAGCCGAGAAGCTTCAACTGCTGTGGCAGGCTGATGGCGGCGCAGTTCGCATAGGTCTCGAAATGATGGTAGTCGTGAACGTGTCCGTATTGGCCGTTCGCATGATTGTGAGTACCGGTGAGAATCACGGAGCGGCTCGCCGAGCACGAGGCCGTGGTGGCATAGGCGTTGGTGAACATCGTGCCATCCTTGGCCAGGGCATCCAGATGCGGCGTCTGGATCACCGGCGATCCGTAGCAACCGGCGATGGGGCTTTCATCATCGGTGACGAAAAGCACGATGTTCGGTTTCGGCGCCGCGGATAGTGGCGCAACGCAAGCTGCCAACGCGAAAAGGGCGCAAACGATGGTCGGGATTCTCATCATCATGGAAGACTATAGGCTGATGGAATCCATTCTTACGTACTTCTCACGCAAATAGTTCCCACAAACACACGGCATCCACCGTACCCTCCACGAGCACAGTCGGAGTTTCAGCGAAAATGATTCCGCGCCTTCCAAGCCGGATAGTCCTTCTCGATCAACTTCGCCGGCCATTCGCCGTACCACGCGTAGCCATTGCGGCGTTCGTAGCCGATCTCGGCGATGGTCGCCTTCGGCACGCCATCGCGGTCGCAGAAGAACGGTTTTCCGGTCTTGAGATCGTAAAACCTCGCCCACAGCGGCGGGCCTTCCGGGTCCGCCACCACCACGAGGTTCTTTCCTTTCGCGCTTTGCGGGTCGGATACGCGGTCAAGACGGATGCCGGTGATCTTCGCTGCCTCGAACCACGCCATCGCGCCATTCACGGCAGCGATCACTTCCGGCGTGGGTTTCTCCAAGCTCATGAGCAGCCTCACGATGCCGACCGATTCGGAACCACTGAAGGATGCGAGCTCGAACGCGCGCGCGGGACGTGGACTGTAGTCGATCTCGTCATGTTGTGCGCACCACACGGTCGGCTTGCCATCGATGCGGATCTGGCACTTCAGGATGCACGCGATGCCATCGGCAAAGGCCTTGTCCGACGCCTTGCGTTCCACATCGGGCACGAACTTGCAGGCATCCTCCCGAGCCACTTCGCGCAGGAACTCCAGCAGCCGCACCATCGCATCATCATTGAAGGTGATATGGCGGTGGTACTGCTTGCCCGGCGGATGGAATTGCGGCCAGCCGCCGGTGGGATATTGCGCCTTCAGGATGTAGGCAAGGCCACGTTGGAATGCGGTGCGGCAGGCCTCGTCCCTGGTGGCGTTGAACATGCGCGCGAGAAAGCGCAGCTCACCGGTGGTGGCGCCGTTGTCAAAGGTCGGATGCAATTCCTTGCGATCCCCGGTGTAGGGCGCATCCACGGTGTCCGTGTTCTTCGGCCAGCCGCCGAGATCGGATTGGTAGGAAAGGATGATCTCCGCAACGTGCTTCGCCTCCGGCGTGGCAAACCAGGCATCCGGCTTCTGGAGATACGGCGCGGTGCCGCCTCCGGCAGCCATCGACGGAACGGGAGCCAGCAGCGCCAGAGCGAGTCCCAGGACACGCGCGAAGGAAAGGCCGGCATTTCGCATGGGGAGGCATCATGCCCCCGCCGCGGTCACACGGCAACGGTCACGACCGCACAATTTGCGGCAGCACCTCATTTCACGGCAGGCATGCTGTCGGGCAACGAAGCGTGGCAGACTTGAACCAGATGAGTCCGGTAGAGCCCCGGCTCCTTCCTACCTTACCACCACTGCGGTTCCTGCCTGGCCACCGGTCGGGAACACTACGGTTTTGATTCCGCTGCCGAGCGTTACGTGAACCGTCGCCAGCTTCTGCGTGGGATCCGCCACCCTCAGTTCGCGCTTGGTCGCATCCAACAGCGCCACGCAGGGCTGATCCACCGTGATCGGAGCACCGGATGCCGTGGTGAATACCCCGGCTTTCCAGAAAATGATGCCGGTCAGATCCGGGGAGAGCTGGACCGCCTGCAGATCCGCGGTGTTCACCAGCACCTTCGCCCGCGCTGCTTCACCCGCGGGTGACACGGCGTAGGCATACCGGGCGTCTTTCGGCTGCGCTCCGTGATCGATGGTGAGACAGAAGACCGGCTTGGTGACATCCGCCTTCGGCGTGTTTGGATTCCGATAGATGCGGCTCCAGTTTCCGGCGGCCGGTCCGGCGGTCATGACCACGGGGGATTTCTCCAGCAGGCTGTAGCGGAAGGTGCCATGCTCGACCCACTCGATCCCGGAAACCGTGCCCGGTGACAACGGCGCGGTTTTCCCCTCGCGCTGGGCTTTGACCGGTCCTTGGACGAGGCATTGATCGAGCGTGGTCACCACCTTTTCCTTCGTATCACCTTGGATGGCCGCGCCGAGGCACACCACCGTGCTGTCATTGAAAAACCACGCCTTGTGCGCGCTCGCGCCATCGCGGGCATAATCCATCACCGCCATCCCGGATCTGCCATCGGAGATACCACCGATGAAATCCCGCGCGACCGATGAGCGGTTGGATCTCGGCAGCTCATTCTGCGCACATGTCGTGCCAGGAAGTTTCTGCCAGTCCCACACCGGAAAGATGTCCTGATACTCGCTGCCACTGCGGTAGAACAACAGCATGCCATCCCCGAGATGGTAGCCGGAGAGGTTCTCGTCGTTCACGATCTCCGAGCCGATCACGCGATTTGAGGACATCTTGAGCGTGGCGCTCCACTCGGCATTCCGCTGCACCATGCCGTCCGACCGCCAGAAGAAACGGTTTCCGGTGAGATCGTTTGCCGCGCCGGGCTGGTTACGCTTCGCCGCTGCCAGATAAGCCGCCGCGTGATCGCGATCGAAACCCGCCGCGCATTCCATCGCCCGGGCCACCGACGAAGCCTTGCTCACGGGAGAGCCCGGCTGAAACTGCCGTCCGCAGGCCCCCACGTCCATCACCCCGCGCCAGCAAACCCAGGCGACACCATCGAGCAGGAACAACCGGTAGGCCTCCAGCTTCGCAGGCGGAAGCGCCCACGGCGTGCCCCCGAGCATGGTCGCCCAGCGCCCGATCTCCACCGCGAAGGCCAGCCCGTAGTTCCCGAACTGCTGCTGCGGTCCGTGCTGGTGATAGCTTGCATCCGGCTGGATGCCTTCCTTCTCCACCACCTGTACCTCGTTCCAAATCACTGCGGCAGCTTCACCCACCACCGCCTCATCGCGCTTGAGCAAACCGAACATCAGCGTGTTTCCGGCCAACCACTGCCGGTTCTGGCCGGTCATGGCGATCTTCGAGCGCGGCATCAGCACCTCCGTGAGAAAGCGTTTTTCCTCCGGCAGCAGATCCTTGCCGAGCAGGATGCCACAGGCGGCGAGCTCCTTCGGCATGCCGATGTTGTTGTACCACCAGTTCGGGCACTGGAGGTCGCTCTTGATCCAGAACGCGAAAGCCCGGTGAACGGCGGCGAGCGTTTCAGCGCGGTTGCCCTCGTTCTTTGCCACGGAACCGACCATCGCCCGCAGCCGCGCCACATGCTCCGCAGGCTGCCACCCGGAACGCGCCTTGCCACCGTAGTCGACATCCGCCCATGAGCCGTCCGGCTTCAATGCGCGGACGAAACGGTCCACCTTTGTGTCCGAATGACGCGGCTCGTTCGTGTCCTCCATCCCCACCGCAACCTTCCCCAATAAGAATTCCCGGAACTGGACGATGGTCCGATCCAGATCCGCTTCCGACGCCTGAAGGGCGACGGAAAGCCCGAAAAAGAGAAGAAGTAGTAGGCGAGACACAGATAAAATGGCGTGCAACTTAAAGCAGAAACGCTGCCAATCTGGCGGATCTTTCGGCTCATCGGCCCATCCCGTTCACACTGCCGGATTTGGTTGGGCAGATGATCAAATCCGGCAAATGATCCAGATACCGTCATGTCTGACACTCCACCACAATCCGGCAACCACGAAGTGGCTGCGGCCATCAACCGACTCCGCCGTCTGATTCACGCCGGATTCATCGTCTTTTCGGCAGCGACGGGTGTCGCGTTGGATCGTGGAAACCCGCAAGGTGGAGTCGCCTTTCTCGTCGTTGCCTTCCTTTTCCTGGCATGGGCGGGAATCGGTGGTCTCGCCAACGTCGTGCGTGACGAAATGAAAGCCGCCCGCGAACGGGGGTAGTCCCGAATTTACCTTGGCAGTTCGCCAATCGCGTCCGCGTCCCGGCGCATGGTCGGGATTCCAACGTTTCCATGCCTCCGATGTCACCCGGTGGGTGGCGGGTTTGCCTTGAAAATCGGGCCGCGGGATGTTTCATCCGCCGTCCCATGTCAGCCGAACGGAAGACCCTCGACGAGCGCCAGCAGATGACGGACCTGGAGCGCCTGCGCCACTCCTGCGCCCACGTCATGGCCACCGCCATCCTGCGGATCTGGCCGGACGCCCAGTTCGCCTACGGCCCGCCGATCGACAGCGGTTTCTACTACGACTTCGAGATGAAGCACCGGATCACGCCGGATGACTTCGAGAAGATCGAGGCGGAGATGAAGAAGATCGCGAAGGAGAACCAGAAGTTCGAGCGCCGCGTCATTTCCCGTGAGGAAGCCAAGGCGATGGCCGAAAGCGGCCGCCTCGGCGGTCTCTCGGAGCGCCCGGGCAATCCGAGCCGTTTCAAGCTCGACTTGATCGACAAGATTCCGGAAGGCGAAGAAATCTCCTGCTTCCAGAACGGCGAGTTCATCGACCTCTGCGCCGGCCCGCACGTGGGCTACACGGCGAAGTGCAAGAACGTGAAGCTGATGTCGGTGTCCTCGTCCTTCTACATGGGCGATGAATCGAAAGGCAGCCTCCAACGTCTCTACGGCACGGCTTTCGAAAACAAGGAACTCCTCGAACAGCACCTCGTGCGCCTGGAGGAAGCGAAGAAGCGCGACCACCGCCGCCTCGGCCGCGAGCTGCACCTGTTCCACATCGACGAGGAAGTCGGCCAGGGCCTGATCCTGTGGAAACCGAAGGGCGCGCTCATCCGCCGCTCGCTCCAGGACTTCATCACCGCCGAGCTCGACAAGCAGGGCTACTCGCAGGTTTTCACGCCGCACATTGGCAAGCTCGACCTCTACCGCACCTCCGGCCACTTCCCCTACTATCAGGAAAGCCAGTACCCGGCGATCGCCGAGCGCGACGTGCTCGAAAAGCTCGCCGACGAGGACGCGACGTGCAGCCAGCTCATCAACGGTCTCTCCGATGGCACGTACGAGGGCTACATGCTCAAGCCGATGAACTGCCCGCACCACATCAAGATCTTCGCCAGCGAGCATCGCTCGTATCGTGATCTGCCGGTGCGTCTCGCGGAGTTCGGCACGGTGTACCGCTGGGAACAATCCGGCGAACTCGGCGGCATGACGCGCGTCCGCGGCTTCACGCAGGACGATGCCCACCTTTTCTGCACGCCGGACCAGGTGGCGGAAGAAGTGACGAAGTGCCTCGATCTCGTGAAGAAGGTGCTCGGCACCCTCGGCATGGGCGACTACCGCGTGCGGCTCTCGCTCCGCGATCCGGACTCCGACAAATACGTCGGCAAGGCGGAGAACTGGGACAAGGCGGAGAACGCCCTGCGCAGCGCCGTACAGGTGCTCGGAGTGGAATACACGGAAGAGCTCGGCGAGGCCGCGTTCTACGGCCCGAAGATCGACTTCGTGGTGAAGGACGTGATCGGCCGCGATTGGCAGCTCGGCACCGTGCAGGTGGACTACAATCTGCCGGAGCGCTTCAAGCTTTCCTACATCGGCGCGGACAACACCCAGCACACGCCGGTCATGATCCACCGCGCGCCCTTCGGCTCGCTGGAGCGTTTCACCGGTCTGCTCATCGAGCACTTCGAAGGCAAGTTCCCGACGTGGCTCGCTCCCGAACAAGTGCGCGTGCTGCCGATCTCCGAAAAGACGCTCGAAACGGCGGAAGCCGTGACGGCCAAGCTCGCAGATGCCGGCATCCGCGTCTCCATCGACCGCGATTCCGACAAAATCGGTGCGAAGATCCGCAATGCCCGCCTCGAGCGCATCCCCTACATGCTGGTCATCGGCCAGCGTGAGGAAGAAGAAGGCACCGTTTCCGTCCGCCACCGCGACAAAGACGACCTCGGCTCGAAGCCGGTGGACGAATTCCTCGCCGAGCTCAAGGCGGAGATCGCCGAGCGGCGGTTGTAACTATTCGACCAGAGAGAGGCGGGCGCGAGTCCGCCTCTCTTTTTTGGTAGCCGGAGCCGTAAGACTTCGGGCGGGGTGGATGCATGCATTCGTCAGAGCACCCGTTGCTCGGATACCTCCATCCATGAATATGGATGAGCGAAAGCAATCGAAGGATCCGGGCAACCTCGCCCCACCTGAAGTCTCACGACTCCAGCTACGAAGAGAGAAAGCTCCCGACATCATTTCTCCTTGGCGAAACCACGCTTTCCCCGGAGCCTGTCGGAACATGCCCTCCTTCACCGACATCTGGGAAGTCACCCCTGATACCGCCCACGAACGCGCCAGCAAGCTGATCCCCGCGGATTCCTGGATCTGGGACTTCAGCGACGAGGATTCGCCGCTGGGCAATGACATCGGCGCGGACACCTTCGCGGCTTATCTGGATTTCCGCCGGGAGCAGCCGAAAGGAAAAGTGCAAACCTTCATCACCAATCTGTTCGACGCCCTTGAAATCGAAGACGCCGACTGGGATCTCCTTGATGCCGAGGCGCTGCAGGAAGCGCTCGACGAAGACGAAGGCTTCAGTGTGGTCACGCGCGATGAGTTCATCCTCGGGCTGGCCTTCGCCCAGTTGCTCGTGGAAGGCGCGATCGACGATCTGGTGAAGTCCCGCGCGATGACGGCCCTCAAGCGCCAGTCGAGCGATGTGCTCATGGAATTTCACGAAGAGGAGGACACCGCCGCCCTCCGGCGCGACCAGCTTGAGGAGCTGGCGATGATTCTGGGACGCGCTTGACCACCGGCGGAAGCCCCTAACCGCACAAGTTTCCCCTTGATTGACAGGGCCTCAGTCCCTTATACCCTGCGCCCAGCAAGCCCGCCGGGACACGGAGAGCCGCGGTTCTCCCTTTTCGTCCCGGTATCCGGTTCTGCATCCGGCACCAGCCGCTTCATGATTTCCAAGGAACGATACGAGATCCCGTCCGCAACCGGTCGAGCCGACCGGCCCAGCGGCTTCTCCATGCCCGTATGATCCGGCGCATGTGCCATCGTTCCGCATTCTTCTTCGCAACGGGGTTGCGCGCCGGATTCGTCCGCCCGCGTGGTGCCGTCGCGTCGCAGCCACCCATCGGAGGACAAAGCCATACCTAAGCCACAGAGAGACCAAAACAGGGGTCGTTTCCGCGATATGACGCGGATCAACGACCGAATCCGCGCCCCGCGCGTCCGCGTCGTCATGGCGAACGGGGACCAGCTCGGCGTGATGAGTTCACGCGAAGCCCTCGCCAAAGCCCAGTCGCTCGGCCTCGACCTCGTCGAGATTGCCGCGCAGGCCGATCCGCCGGTCTGCAAGATTGTCGACTACGGCAAGTACAAGTACGAGCAGGCGAAGCTGAAGAAGAACCAGAAGTCGAAGAACGCCAGCCGTATGAAGGAAGTGAAATTCCGCGTCGGCACGGGCACCCACGACTACAACATCAAGATGGGCCGCGCCGAGGGCTTCCTCGACACGGGCCACAAGGTTCGCTTCATCCTCCAGTTCCGTGGCCGTGAAAACGCCCACAAGGATCTCGGCTTCGTGGTGATGAAGAAGATCGTCGAGGACCTCAAGCAGATGGGCCAGGTCGACCAGGAAGCGCGCCTCAACGGTCGCGCCATCGGCATGACCCTGTCCCCGTTGCCCGCCCACCAGCGGAAGCGGAAGTTCCACCTCTTCCACGGCGAGCTGCAGGAAGAAGACGACTTCGAAGAAGACGAAGCGGAAGACTTCGACGAAAGTGTCGGTGACGACGATGAGTCGGATGCGGAAGAATCCGTGGCCTCCGGCGAGTCCGAGTCCTGAATCCATTTCCCACGGGCCTTCCTCCTCCGGGAAGGCCCGTTTTCCTTTTTCATGGCCGCACTCTGGTTGTTCGATATCGATGGCACCCTCGTCGACACCGGTGGCGCGGGAATGCGTGCCCTGCAGGAGGCCGCCACCGAATGCTTCGGCGGCGAAGGACCTCCACTCGATCTGGCCGGCAGCACCGATCTGGGCGTGATCCATGGAATCCTGGATCATTTCGGCCTCGAGCCGCAAAGCGAGCGGATCGACTCCTTCTTCCGTACTTATCTGGAGCGGCTCGAGTGGAACCTCACCCATGGCGGCTATCCCGGACGGGTCCTGCCCGGCGTGGTGCCGCTTCTCGAACGCCTCCATGCGGATGACTCGGTGCATCTCGGCCTGCTGACCGGCAATATCGCCGGCGGTGCCGCCGCAAAGATGCGCCACTACGGCCTCGACCATTTCTTCCCTTTCGGCGCCTACGGTTGCGATCATGCCGACCGCAACCTCCTCGGTCCGGTCGCCGCGGACCGCGCCTCCAAGCATGCCGGGCGTGGTTTCACACCGGATGAAATCGTGGTGGTCGGCGATACGCCGAAAGACATCGCCTGCGCAAAAGCGCTGGGTGCTCCCTGCATCGCCGTCGCGACGGGCAAGTTCACCGCCGATGAACTGCGCGCCTGTGGGGCTGACCGGGTGGTGAAGACGCTGGAGGAAGTATAAACCTCTATCCGCCCGCCAACGCCGCCAACTCACGGCGGATGTTTTCCCGCGCGGTTTCTTCCCGGGAGCGGAACGCCTCGCTGCGATACACCGGCTCTTCCAGGAACCGCTGCATCACAGCCAGCCGCCCGCGCCGGAATTCCTCATCCGGCACATGTGCGTATTCCTGACGAATCGCCTTCGCATAGGCGTCGTATTCCGAAGCCTCCGCCGCGAGAATCGCGAGATCGATGTCCGTCATCAGCCATTCATCCGGATCATCTTCCCGCGCGACGCGGAAATCGGTGGCAAGAATCAGGCGATGGACCCGTTCGGCGAAGGACGGATCGATCCACGGCCGGGTCGTCTCCAGAAAGAAGGCCGCGCTTTGTGCCTCGTTGTCATCGCGGGTGGGATCATAGACCACATCGTGAAACCAGATCGCCCCCTCTACCGCCGGATTGACTTCCACTTCATCCAGATGAGCCAGTGAAGCTTCGATGTGGTCGAGCGTGTGGTAGTGGCGGTGCGGCTCGCTGTAGCGGCTGCCGAGATCGAGCCACAACAACCCTGCGGACTCGCCATCGGCACCCGCGGCGATGCACCACATCAGGAATCGGCTTTTCATGGAAAGGAGGTCATTCGAGGGCTTTGAGAATCCGTAGCTCGCGCTGTGCCACGGCATCGTCATGAGGAGCGGCGCGGAGCCGCGTTTCCGCTTCGGCGCGTGCGAGCTGCACCACTCCCTGCATTTCCTCGCGCAAACGGGCATCATGCGCAAGCGGGCCGTCCGGTGCCAGCCACTCCCGCACGAACTCGGCGAGGAACTGCGGCTGGCAGATCCGGTAGATCCGTGCCCCATAGCGCACCAGATCCGCCACGCCCGGGTCGCGGGTGCCCGTGCGCTTCACGATCGCCAGCGCCTCTTCCGCCGCATCAGTGGCTGCGGCGATCCAGTCGTCCGGTTGCTCGCCACCGGGCTTCTCCACCAGCAGCGCGAGCGCATGGCACAAAACCCCGCGGGCACGAATGCCGGTCTGGGCCACCAGCCCGTCACCGGGCTCCAGGGATTTCAAAAGCTCCACTCCCGCCGCCGACTGCCGCCAGCCTTCCTCCACCGCGCCGCTCTCCAACAAGACCCGGCTCCGGTTCACCAGCAGCATCGCATGCATGAAGCGGCGGGTGGTGGTCACCTCCCTGCCCCATGTCTCCAAGACCTCATCCGCCTTGGCAAAACCCGCCAAGGCCTCCTCGCTCTGTCCGGCATCCCCACAGACCGTGCCACGGTTGATCCAAGCGAGAATGAGTCGCTCCGCAAACATCGGATCGCCTTCCAAACGCACGTGCTGCATGGCCTCGATGCCCCGGTCCAGGGATCGGATCGCCTCCGGCAACAGGCGCGCATCCCCGAGCTGACGCAAAGCATCGCTGCGGTTGATCCAAGCGGCTGCCAGCAGCCAGGCGGCCTCGCCATCCTCGCGCCATGGCGTCGTTTCGCGCAACGCCACCGCACGATCAAAGCAGCCCAATGCCGCCTGCCACTCGCCCTGGTTGAGATGGGCGATCCCCTGCTGCATCTCCTGTTTCGAGCCGACCTTGATCCGCTGGAGTTCCTCGTCGTTCACGTGCGGGAAGTGTGGAACCGGAATGCGGCGGCGATCAATGATCGATGTTGGACGCCGGGCCGCCGGGCGTTCATGCTCCGCCCATGGACGCGATTGAAAAAGCCCGCCGGGTGATCCGGATCGAAACCGACTCGCTGGAGCGGCTGGCCAGCCGGCTCGACGAGGGCTTCACCCGCGCCGTAACCCTGCTCAAGGACACCCTCGACCAGCGTGGTAAAATCGTCGTCATCGGCGTCGGCAAATCCGGCAACATCGGCCACAAGATCGCCGCCACCCTGAACTCCACCGGTGCCACCGCCGTGGTCCTCAATTCCCAGAACGCCCTCCACGGCGATCTCGGCCTGATTTCCGATGGCGATGCCGTGGTCGCTCTCTCCTACTCCGGTGAAACCCGCGAGCTGCTGGACCTGCTGCCCTTCATCAAGCGCTTCGATGTGCGCTTGATCGCCCTCACCGGCAAGCCCTCCTCCACGCTTTCCGAGTTCAGTGATGTCACGCTCGATACCTCCGTGGAACGCGAGGCCTGTCCGCTGAATCTCGCTCCCACTTCTTCCTCCACCGCCATGCTGGTGATGGGAGATGCGCTCGCGATGGTGCTCCTGGAGGCCCGTGGCTTCACCGAGGACGACTTCGCCCGCTTTCATCCCGGAGGAACCCTCGGCCGCGCCCTGTTGACGAAAGTCTCAGACATCATGCGCAGCGGCAGCGAACTGGCCACGGTGCCGGAGAACGCCACCGTTCGCGAAGCCCTGCTCGCCATGTCCGCCGCCCGTTCCGGAGCTTGCTTGATTCTTCAGCCGGATGGCGGCTTGGCCGGCATCTTCACCCACGGCGACTTCGCCCGCTGCTTCCAGCAGGACGCCCACATCGCCGACCGTCCGGTGGCGGAGTTCATGACCCGCAGGCCGATCAGCGTGCAGGCCGAATCGCTGGCGGCGGAGGCCGTGAAAACCATCGGCCACAACCGCGTGGACGACGTGATCGTGCTGGATGCCCAAAACCGTCCGGTGGGCCTCATCGACAGTCAGGACCTGGCCCGGTTGAAGATTGTCTGAACACCGCATTCCACTGTTCATAAATCCACTATTTTTTGGATTCCGATCTTGATTCTTTAAGATCTTCGGATTATCAAGATCGCGCTTCGAATGGCTCGGTCACGCTCGCTCAAACTCTCCGATAAACTGGCGAAAAACCGTCGCCGGGACCGCCCGACGTTCGGGGAGATGATGCGTGCCGCCAACCAGCGCGCCCATGAGCAGGCAAACCGCCGCCTCGGCAAGCGCGGTGAAAAATCGATCCGCGCCGCCATCGCCGCGACCGCTCCGGTGATGGATGACAGCGAGCCGGATGTCAGCCTCGGACACCGGATGATGCGCTGGCTGATCGGTCTTGCGCTGCTGCCCTTTGGCTGGGTCACCACCTGGACCTTCTTCTCCCAGTTTTCCCACGCCGCGATCGACCGCGGCTTCTGGCAGACCTCCGCCTTCTGGTACTTCGCCACCGGCGCGTTGCTGATGGTCGGCTGGTTCCTTTCGGGGCTGTTACAGTCCGTTTTCCTCTATCTCTACGTACTTGGTCACGAACTGACGCATGCCATTTTCGTCTATCTCTGCCGTGGCAAGGTGACCGGTTTCCATGTAAGTCTGGAGGGCGGCTACATCACCACCAACAAGACGAACATCATCATCGCTCTTTCGCCTTACTTCGTTCCGTTCTGGTCCGCGGTGGTGGTGGGCCTCTATCTGATTTTCCGCCACACCACCGGGCTGCCGGTTTATGCGGACAAGATCCTCTTCGCCGCCACCGGCTTCACCTGGACCTTCCACTTCGCTTGGACGCTGTGGATGATTCCGCGTGACCAGCCGGATTTGAAAGAAAACGGCACCTTCCTCTCCTTGACCGTCATCTATCTGGCCAACCTGCTGGTGATGGCACTGCTGCTGTGCCTGGCCGCCGATAATCCCTGGCTCAGCGGAAAAGCGTTCGTACATGAGTGGGTGCGCCATGCCGCCGTCTGGGGTGAGAATCTGTGGCTGTGGACGAAGAACGCCGGATAATCCGATTCCTTAAGAAAAGTCAACGGAATTGTCACTCGGCGAAAGATGCCGGGTCGGGAAGTTGTAGTAGGGTCGCGGGCGTTGCCCTGCAGACATGAGTGCCAACACACCCTACATGATCCCCGATCACACTTTGGTCCCCACCGAAGTGAGGATGGGGGAAGCCTGGGACTCTGAAGCGATCGCACGATTGATCCGCTCCAAGTCCGACCACGGCGAAACCCCGGCCTTCCTGTTCCTCGGGAAAAAGGAAACCGGGCTGCTCCGCGGCCACCTCGCCCAAGCATTTGGCGAGGATGCCGTTATCATCCTCAAGGATACCTACTACCAGGGCCTTGAGGTCGTCACGATCGAAACCCCTTCGTTCGTGTTTGCCGGTGGCCGCAAGGTCCGCCGGACGCTCCAGGACCCCATCAACCACCGTCTGCCCTGGCAGAACCGGGAGTTGAAGGCCCGCTGGACGCTCAACCTCGACTGAACCTGGAAGGCAGCTTCAAAACCGCAGATGACGGGGATGGTTCCGGCCTCCCTTGATCGCCCCACGATCCCCGTCACCCCCGGTTTTCAAACCCGCACGTTTTCCAGGCCGCCGGGCATCGGGTATCGGTTCATTCCGATACCGGGTGTCCGGCGCTTGTTTTCAGGGTGGGATGATGGATTTCCCGCCCCCAACCTCCCCTCTTGACAGACCGGACTTTTCCGGCATTCTCCCCGCCCCGCCGCGTTGGAAACGTGGTGGTCCTCTCCGCCATGAAAAAGGATCTTCATCCCAAATACAATCCGGTCGTGTTCGTTGACATGACGACCGGTGCGCGCTTCGTGACCCGCTCCACCAAGACCTCCGACAAGAAGGAAGTCATCGACGGCGTCGAGCACAGCGTGATCTCGATGGGTATCACCTCCGATTCCCACCCGTTCTTCACCGGTCAGAAGCAGTTCGTCGACACCGAAGGCCGCATCGACAAGTTCACCAAGCGCTTCGGCACTGTCCGCCGCGTCGGCAAGCCGAAGCTCGGCGCCTGATGAACCTCGGCCGGACTCCCCGTCCGGCACCAACAAAGGTTTTCCACAAAACGCCCGTCCGCAGCCTGCGGCCGGGCGTTTTGCTTGGCGGCGGGCCGCATCGGCGCTTTGCTCCCCGCGTGCTCGCGAAACGCATCATTCCCTGTCTGGACGTGACCGATGGCCGGGTGGTCAAAGGCGTCAATTTCGTCGACCTGATCGACGCCGGCGATCCCGTGGAGGCCGCCATGGCCTACAATGCCCAACAGGCGGACGAGCTGGTCTTTCTCGATATCACCGCTTCATCCGACAATCGCGGCACGATGGTGGACGTGGTCCGCCGCACCGCCGCGCATTGTTTCATTCCGCTCACCGTCGGCGGCGGCATCCGCAGCGTGGAAAACATGCACGAGATGCTCATGGCCGGAGCGGACAAGGTGGGGGTGAATACCTCCGCAGTGAAGAACCCCGACCTGGTGGACGCTGGCGCCAAAGCCTTCGGCAGCCAATGCATCGTGGTAGCCATCGATGCCAAGCGCGAAGGCCCCGGCAAATGGGGCGTCTATACCCACGGCGGCCGCACTCCGGTAGGCCTGGATGCGGTAGAGTGGGCGAAGGAAGTCTGGCGCCGGGGAGCGGGTGAAATCCTGCTCACCAGCATGGACGCGGATGGCACCCAGGCGGGTTACGATCTCGGTCTCACGGCTGCCGTTTCGGAGGCCGTGGGCATCCCCGTGATCGCCAGCGGCGGCGCAGGCAATCTCGACCACATGGTGGAGGTGTTGGAGCAAGGCAAGGCGGATGCGGTGCTGGCGGCGAGCATTTTCCACTTCGGCAAGCACACCGTGGGCGAGGCAAAACGCCATTTCGCCAAACACGGCATCCCGGTCCGCCCCCCGTTTGGAGCTGCAAGTGCTTGAAATTTACTTCTTGCCAGCCTCGCGCATTCGCGCTTATGGATGTGCGGTCCTCCCGGCTCGTCCGGTTGGGACGCGCTTCGTCTGGTCTCCCACGCCATGGTCTCAGGAAGTGTTCAGTGTGATGGCGTAATCTGAGAATAGAAGCAAATGGACATCTACGTGGGCAACCTGCCCTACACCGCGACGGAAGAAGACATCACTGGTCTCTTCGCCTCGTATGGCCCGGTTGATCGGGTCAAAATCATCACCGACCGTGAAACCGGCCGCTCCAAGGGATTCGCATTCGTGACCCTGGGCGACCAGAGCCAGATCGAAGCCGCGGTTGAAGCCCTCAACGGCTACGACCTCCAAGGCCGTGTCCTCCGTGTCAACGCTTCCGAGCCTAAGGAAAACAAAGGCTTCGGTGGTGGTGGCGGTGGCTACAAGGGCGGTGGCGGCGGTGGCTACAAAGGTGGCGGCGGTGGCGGCTACAAAGGTGGCGGCGGCGGTGGCTACGGTGGTGGCGGCGGCGGCGGTTACGGCGAACGCCGTGGCGGTGGCGGCGGCGGCTACAAGGGTGGTGGCGGCGGCGGCTACAAAGATGGCGGCGGTGGCGGCTACAACGGTGGCGGCGGCGGCGGCGGCTACAAAGGTGGCGGCGGCGGCTGGGATTGATCCCCACTCCTGACCCAAATCAAATTTCCAAGACACCCGGCTTCGCAAGAGGCCGGGTGTTTTTCTTTTCCGGGAACGGTCAGCTCCGGTGAACCCGTGTCACCCGCGGAGTGATGCCGGTGAAAATCTCCCATGGAATGGTGCCCGCCTTTTTCGCGATCTCGGCGACCGGGATGTGTGCGCCGAACAATTCCACCTCGTCCCCCTCCGCTACCTCCGGAAGCGCGGTGACATCCACCATGATCTGGTCCATGGAAACACGTCCCAGCAATGGACAACGCTGGCCACGGATCCAAACCTCGGTGCCTTTGTTGGAGAGATGCCGCGTATAACCATCTCCGTAGCCAATACCGATGGTGGCAACTTTGGTGGGACGATCCGTGATGTAGTCGCGGCCGTAGGAAACCCCGTGACCCGCAGGCAGGGTGCGGACCAGCGTAATGCGGGACTTCAGCGACATCACGGTGCGCAACCGCTCTTGGAATCCCGGAAGTGGCGAGACTCCGTAGAGAAGCAGGCCGGGACGAACCAGATTGCATGCGTGGTTGTCATAGCCGAGCAAACCGGCGCTGCTGGAAAGGTGCCGCCACTGGAAGCGCTCGCCGCCGAGTTCCGCAAGCACGCTCTCGAATTTTGCGAACTGGGCGAGCGTGAACTCACGGTCCTCATCCGCCGATGGAAGATGCGAACCCAGGCCCTCGATGATGAGGTGCTCCAGCGATTCGAGTTCCGCCATATGCCCGGGCAAATCCGCCGCCACGAACCCGCCCCGCCCCATGCCGGTATCCACGGAGATATGCACCTTCAGGCGCACCCCGGCATCCGCAGCCAGTTCGTTGAAATGCAGGGCTTCGTTGATCGAGGACAAGCACGGCGTCCAATCCTGCGCCACGATTTCCGCGCGCTCTTCGGACCACGTCGCCCCCAGCAGATAGATGCGGGTCTTCACCCCGGCATGGCGGATGCGGCGGGCCTCGCCGACATTGGCGACACCGAAAAATTCGATCCCCTCGCCCTCCAGGGCGCGGGCGATTTCCTCCAATCCGTGCCCGTAGGCTCCCGCCTTCACCACCGGCATCAAATGGCAGCCGCAAGCCTCGCGGGCCACGCCGAGATTGTGACGAAGGGCGGACAAATCAACCTCCGCCCACGCACGGGGCGGCGATGCTGCAACGGAAACACTCACGGCGGAAACGGTATCGGCCACAACGCGGCGGGCAAGCGTGGCCAGCACTGTTCAGGCCGGATTTCCACCTGGCTGTGTAGTTTGCGGCAGGCGCGGAAATCACTGGAAGATCCAACGACCTGCCGCCAATCTGAAACCGCATGAGCATCTCTTCCGCGGACTACGAGAAACTCGGACAATTCTACCTTGGTCGCGAATACGACCAAGCCACCAAAAAACCCACGGACGATCTCGTCCTCTACGATTCGAAGGACCTCGTCACCCATGGCGTGGTCCTCGGCATGACCGGCTCGGGCAAGACCGGTCTCTGCCTCGCCGCCATCGAGGAGGCGGCGATGGACAATATCCCGGCCATCATCATCGATCCCAAGGGCGACATTTCCAATCTCCTGCTGACCTTCCCGAACCTCGCTCCGGAGGACTTCCGTCCTTGGATCAATGAGGATGATGCGGCGAAAAAAGGCGTCTCGCCCGATGAATACGCCGCCCAGACGGCGGAGATGTGGAAGAAGGGCCTCGCCGATTGGGGACAGGCTCCGGAGCGCATCCAGCAGCTCCGCGACAAGGTGGACATCACCCTCTTCACGCCAGGCAGCAAGGCCGGCATTCCCGTATCCATCCTCGCCTCTCTCGAAGCCCCTCCGGAGGAAGTCACCGAGGATGCGGAAATCTATGGAGAGCGGGTGGAGAGCACCGTGCTTTCACTGCTCTCGCTCGTCGGCGTGGATGCGGATCCGATCCAGAGCCCGGAGGCGGTGTTGCTCGCCGCCATCTTCCAGAACGAATGGAAGAACGGCCGCAATGTCACTCTGGAAGGCCTCATCGCGCTGATCCAGAAGCCCGGCTTCGCCAAAGTCGGCGTGATCGATCTGGAAACCTTCTTCCCGCAAAAAAACCGCCAGGCACTCGCCCTCAAGTTCAACAACCTGATCGCCTCTCCCGGTTTCGCCAGTTGGCTGGAAGGCCCGCCGCTCGACATCGGAAAAATGCTCCGCACCGACAGTGGCAAACCACGGCTCTCCATCTTCTCCATTGCTCATCTCGGCGATGCGGAGCGCATGTTCTTCGTGAGCCTGCTGCTCAACCAGACGCTCGCATGGATGCGCACGCAGAATGGCACCACCTCGCTGCGCGCGCTTCTCTACATGGATGAGATCTACGGCTATCTGCCGCCGACGGCGAACCCGCCATCGAAGAAGCCGCTGATGACTTTGCTCAAACAAGGCCGCGCCTTCGGTCTCGGCTGCCTGCTCGCCACCCAGAACCCGGTGGATCTCGACTACAAGGCGCTCTCGAACATCGGCACCTGGTTTCTCGGCCGCTTGCAAACCGAGCGCGACAAGCTGCGTGTGCTCGATGGACTCGAGGGCGCCGCCGGCAGCCAGAACGTGAAGTTCAACCGCGATGAAATGGAGAAACTCCTCTCCGCCCTCGGCAACCGCGTGTTCCTGATGAACAACGTCCACGAGGATCATCCCGTACTGCTCCAGGTCCGCTGGGCCATGAGCTATCTAACAGGTCCGCTCACCCGCGCACAGATCAAGACGCTGATGGACCCGCGTCGCGCCGAGTTTACGGATGCCGGCAGCACCTCCGCCACACCCGCAGTCCCGGACAATCCGATGGCCGCGCCCCGTCCGGCCTCGGATGCCTCTTCGAACCGTCCTGCAGTCGGCATGGGCGTGGTGGAGAAATTCGCACCGCCTGCCCGTGAGGAGGACGGCATGGTCTATCGGCCGAACCTGCTCAAGGTTGGCGTGGTTCATTTCACCACCACGGGAGGCGACTATGCCCGCTCAGTACGGCGGCTCAACGAACTGACCGAGACCGGACCGTCCACCACACCACTGCCTCCGCCATTGAAACCCGAGAACCTCGGCGGCGATCCCGCTTCCGGCGTCGGCTTCGCGCCGCTGCCCGGCTATGCCATGAATGCAGCGAACTACAAGACGGTGGAGAAGGACTTCGCCGACGAGCTCTACCGCAACGAGCGACTCGACATCTTCACTTGTGATTCTCCGAAGGGAGAATCGAAGCCCGGAGAACAAGAAGCCGATTTCCGCCAGCGGCTCGCGCTTGAAACCCGTGAAGCCCGTGACGCCGCAGTCGAAAAAATCCGCCAGGACGCTGCAAAAAAAGTCGCCGCTCAGGAGAGCAAGCGGACCACTGCGGAGGGCCAGCTCGCCAAACAGAAAGCCGAATCCCAGTCCGCCTCGATGCAGGCCGGCGTCTCCGTGCTCGGCGGCATCCTTGGTGCGGTGCTGGGTCGCAAGAGCGGCATCACCAGCATCGCCCGCAGCGGCACCTCCGCCTTCGGCAAAGCCACCGGTGCCTACAAGCAGCATCAGGACGTGGCCAATGCGGAGGCCAAGCTCGACAGCATCCAGGCTGACATCGACGCGATCAACCAATCCGTGGCCGACCAGATCGCCGCGCTGGATCAGAGCTTCACTCCGGAAGGCCTCAAGCTGGACACCAAGTCCCTGAAACCCGCCAAAACCGACGTCAAGGTGCAGTCAATCGCGCTGCTGTGGCTGCCCTACGACGAGCGCGGCGACCGGGCCTGGTAACCGCGCACGTGTAGGCAGTTTTGCCCACTACCGCGCCCCCGGGAAATCCGTAAAGTATCCATGGTCGGTCACCGGCCACGGATTTCCTGGGTAACATGATGCAATGAACAGAGCAAGGTGGCCGGGTCTCTTCTGGGATCCGGCCGCCTTTTTCATTTCGCGGCGGCGCTACGGACCTTGCGGGTATTGTCGGTCAACCCGTGATCCATTCCCTGCTCGCGCTCCAATCGGATCATGGCCGCGGGGCGGAAATTGAGGATGAAGGCACGCCGGTGCCCGGCGGTCTTGTTGCCTCGAGAATAATGCAGAGTTCCGCCGCCGTGGATCGCGGCGCTTCCCGGCTTCAAAGGGACCGCCACGGCTTCCGACTCATCTCCATCGCAAGACAACGCGCCTCCGCCCTTTCCAGCCGACCGATGCGGACGCACCGGTTGCAAGTGGGAGCCCGGGGCATACCACATGCAGCCGTTGTCGAGGGTGGCCTCGTCCAGCGCCATCCAGATCGAGGCGGCGCGTTTGTCCGGAAGATCGATCCAATACGCGCAGTCCTGATGCCAGGGTGTCGGCGTATCCGAATGCGGCGCCTTGTTGATGAGCATGTCGAAATCCAGGTCCATGTCCTCTCCGAGAAGATCGCGCACCAGCCTCAACGCGCGCTGGTGGAACGGTGCCGCTCTCAGCACTGGCAGCAGCGCGGAAGGCCACATGATCTGGGTGATGTTCTCCACCGTTCCCTTCCGAGCTTCCCCCGCTCCGAGATCGGAACGTTTCGCTCCACAGGAGATGGTGCCATCGAGGAACTTGTCATAGGTTTCCAGATAGGCGGCCACCTCCGCCGCGGACAGAAGTTCCTCCGTCATACAAAACCCGTTTTCTGAAAATTCGCGCCTGAGATTCGTAATGCTGGGCATGACATTACACTAGCGGCCGCCATGGATGTTTGCGTTTGATTCCAGACCACGCTAGAAATTCAAACATGGCTCGCGAAGAGTGGCTGGACCTGGAAAACACACCCCAGCGGACGATCCACGATTTCCGCCGTCGTTTCGGCGGCAGCGTGGTTGCGCTCGGCCACTACCGCTACGATCGCGCGATGCCGCCGGTTCCCATGCAGCGCAGCGATTCGCGGCTGGTGATCGCCCTGTTGCTCTCCGGCATGCAGCACTACCGCGTGGATGGCGGGGAACACGTGCTGCGCGGCGGCCAGGGATTGAGGCTGCTGCCGGGAGTCCGCTACGGCAGTGGCATGCTTCCGGAGGAACGCGGGGAAATGGTCTGGTTGACCCTTGAGAAACCACACGCCGGCTCTTTCTCGCTGCCCGGGTTCGGAAAAACAGCCGCGAAAGAATGGTGGAAGGTGATGACCGGACCCAGCCAGCTCCGGTTCGGCATTCCACCGGCCTTGAAATCCCTCGTCGCGAAACTGGTGGCGATGGATGCTTCCGACCGATCGCATCCGACGCGGACCGAATACGATCTGACCTTTGGTCTCTTCCTTGTCGAACTCCAGCGCGTCATCGGCTCAGGCGCGGATGCACACATTTCCTCCGGCATCCGCAAGGCCCTGCACTGGCTGGAAAAACGCTTGGAAGACGATCCACCCGCGGTGGCGGAACTGGCTGCGGCCTCGGGACTTTCAGAGAGCCATTTCCATCGCCGCTTCAAGCGGGAGATCGGCGTTTCCCCGGCCGATTTCATCCTGCGGCGGAAGATCCTGGAGGCTCAACGGCGCTTGCGGGCTGGGAAATCCGTGACCACCGCCGCGATGGAACTGGGCTTCAGTTCCTCCCAGTATTTCGCCACCGTGTTCAAGCGCTACACGCGCGTCACGCCGACGGAATGGCTGGCCTCGGCGGATCGCCGGGGCATGGGGGATGTTTGAGATCCGATCATGGCGATGGGTTGAACGCGGAACAGGTGGCGGCGTGCTAATCAGACGATGCCGCCATCACACGGCCCCGGAGCATCTCCGCTCCGGTTCGTCCCGTTCCGCACAACCCCCATGAAAACCATCGTCGCTCTCTCGTCCGTCATCGCCCTGTCCACGGTCCACACCCCTGCTGCCGCCGTCGTGGTCAACAACGGCGGTTTTTCCCCGAATACCGGCACCACCGCCACCGGCTGGACGGATCTCGAGGTCGGCGGCGGCAACGTCTACTACAACCCCGCCGAAGCCGCCGCTCCGGATGACATCGCCTACCTCATGGCCTCAGGCTCCTCCAGCGCGCCCAACTTTCTCGGAATCTACCAGAATCTCAGTAGTTCGAACGCGAGCCTCACCGTTTCCACCTACAACAGCTACACGATCAGCTTCGCTGCCGGCTTCCGCAGCGATGCCGCCACCGGCACCGCCGCCATGACGGTCCGCCTGGTCGATCTCGGAAGCGACGGCCTCTACCAGTCCTCGGACGCGGTGCTGGCCAGCTACGACTTCTCACGCACCGCCGCCACTACCGGCACTCCGGTCCTGACCACGGAGAATCCCACGCTGACTTTTTCCTCACCTTCCATCAACAACATCGGGTTGGTATTCCTGAACACGACCACCGGCTTCACCTTCCAGCGCACGGGAATGATCGACAACGTTTCCGCCACCGCCGTCCCGGAGCCCTCGGCCGCCGCATTGGCCGCCCTGGCGGGTCTCACGCTGCTGGCCCGTCGCCGTCGATGACGGCCGGTCCAGTCAGCTTCCTCCAAAACCCGGTATTCACTTTTCAGCCATGCGCCCGTCTGCCTTTCCTTCGGTTCTTTTCCCAAGCCTCCTGCTCTGCCTGGCCACGGCCCGTGCGGAACTGATCGCTTACGAACCCTTCGACTACACCGCCGGTACCGTTCCCACGGCCAATGGCGGAACCGGTTGGAACGGTGCGTGGTGCGATGCCACCGGCACGACGGCAGCCCTCACCATCAATGCGGGCTTGAATGCGGGAGGACTCGGCACCACCGGCGGCTCGATGAGTATCGGGGCGACTTCGACCACCCGCTTCCGCCAACTCTCGTCCTCCGCCATCGCCGCGATCCAGCAGCAGCAGACGAATGCCGGCGATGTCTGGGTCGGCTATCTCGGCAAAAACACCGGAGCCTCCGGCAAGGGTTTCATGTGCGCGCTGATGACCGGCTTCACCGATACCGCCGCAAACCGCAAGATCCTCACCGGCACCAATACCTTCACCGGCAACGCGTGGAGCTGGACGAATGAAACCACGGTCGGCAACGGCAACCTGTCGAACATCGACACCACCAATCAGGCCTTCTACGCGATCCGCTTCCACTTCAACTCGGCCACGTCGTCCACCGCGACGATGTATCTCTTCAATACCTCGGTCGCGGATGTGACCAACCTCGCCAACGCCACCTACACCTCCAGTGCCGGGACCAATAACGACGCGGCGAAACAACCGGTCTTCGATCGACTACGAATATCGTATCAAAATCTGGCCATCGACGAGATCCGCATCGCCACCACCTTCGCCGATCTGGTGTCGACGCCGGTGGTCGCCGTCGCTCCTGCCATCACCATCCCCCCCGCATCGGCCACCGCCACCGAATTCGGCAGCCAGACCTTCACCGTGCAGGCCACCGGCACACCGGCACCGACCTACCAGTGGATGAAAGGTGGCGTGGATCTCCCGGGAAAAACATCGGCGAGCCTGCCCCTCTCCAACCTGACACTGGCCGATGCCGGTGACTACTCGGTCCGCGCCACCAACAGCCAGGGTTCCGCCACCAGTACTGCGGCCACATTGACAGTGCTGCCTTACAACCGCGATGTGAGCGGAGCCTCATCCCTGGTCAACCGGCTGCTGCCGGATCAGGGGAATCATTTCACCGTAGCCTTCATCGAGCCACAGGACGGCAAAGATGTCTTCGAGGTCGAGAGCATCGGCGACAAGATCGCGCTGCGCGGCAATACCCCGGTCAGCGTGGCCTCCGCGCTGAATTGGTATTTGAAAAACATCTGCCTATGCAGCATTTCGCGCAACGGCGACCAGATGCAACTCCCCGCACCGCTGCCACTGGTGCCAGCCAAGGTCCGCATCGTCAGCCCGCACCGCGTGCGCTTCTTCTACAATCCCTGCACGATGGGCTACACCTCGGCGTGGTGGAGCTGGAGCCAGTGGGAACGGGAGATCGACCTGCTCGCGCTCTCCGGCGTGAACGTGGCCCAGGTCACACCGGGGGTGGAGGAGGTCTACCGGCGCGCATTGATGAACGGCTTCGGCTACAGCGATGCCGACGTGCGCTCGTGGCTGTGCATGCCCGCGCATCTGCCGTGGATGATGCTTTCGAACATGCAGTCGTTCAATGGACCGGTGCCATCCTCGCTGATCGATGCCCGTGCCACACTCGGCCGCCAGATCTGCGACCGCATGCGCGCGCTGGGCATCGCGCCGATGGTGCAGGGCTACTACGGCATGGTGCCTCCGGATTTCAAAACCCGCTACCCCGCTGCAAACGTATTGTCGCAGGGTGGATGGGCGGGCGGCTTCACCCGGCCGGACATGCTCAATCCTTCCGATGCGAAGTTCGCCGCCTTCGCGCAGGCCTACTATCCGGCCCTGGTCGATGTCTATGGACCGGTCCGCTACTTCGCCGCCGATCCCTTCCATGAAGGGGGCAATACAACCGGCGTCGATCTTCCCGCCGCCTTCCGCGCCATCCGTGATGGCATCAACCTCGCCGATCCGCGGGGTATCTGGGTGATCGAGGCATGGGGTGGCAATCCGCTCCAGACAATCCTGGATGCCGTGGACAAGAGCCGCCTGCTCGTCCTCGATCTCGATTGCTCGAACACGGAAATATGGCGCGGCCGCAATGCCTACAACGGCACGCCATGGGTGTGGTGTGCCATTCAGAACTTTGGTGGCAATACCGGCATGGATGCAAAGCTCGGCATCCTTGCCTCCGGTCCCGCCGCCGCACTGGCGGACGCCTCGCGGGGACAAATGGCCGGCATCGGCGCGGTACCGGAAGGCAGTCACACGATTCCCGCCGCCTACGAGATGCTCTTTGAGCACGCATGGCGCAGCGATGCCCCGGCGCTCGTGCCCTGGGTCCGCGACTACACACGCCGTCGTTATGGCAAAACCCTCCCGGCTCTGGATTCCGCATGGGATGATCTGCTGGCGACCAGCCAGAACATCAGCGCCATCGACCAGCACCCGCACAACTCGATCGTGAATGCGCGCCCGAGCGTGCTGACGACCATCAAGGCCCGCACCTGGACCACCACCGATGTGTCTTACGACACCTTCCGGATGGCGCGGGCCTGGAGCAAACTGCTCGATGCTGCGGATCAGGTTTCCGGCTCGGACGGCTTCCGTTTCGATCTCGCCGATGTGACCCGCCAGAACCTGTGCGACCTCGCCACCCGCCACCAGCGGATGCTGGCCGCCGCCTACGCCGCCAACGATGCCGCCGGAGTCCACGCGCATGGCGACCGCATTCTCGAAATCATCACCGACCTCGATACACTCTGCGCCACACGCCCGGAATGGCTGCTCGGCACCTGGCTGCGGGACGCCCGCTCCTGGGGTGGCACCACGGCGGAAAAGGATCTGTGCGAGCGCGATGCCCGGCTGCTGGTCACGACGTGGGGAGCCTCGGTCAGCGATCTCAACGACTACGCGAACCGGGACTGGGCGGGTTTGCTGAATGGCTTCTACCGGCCACGCTGGCAGCAGTTCCTCACGGCACTCCACAGCGCGGTGGACAACGGCACGGCCTTCAATGAAACCACCGCCAGAAATCAGGTGGCGGCCTGGGAGCTGAACTGGGTGAACGGCCACGAGAGCCACCCCTCCGTTCCCACCGGGGACACCATCGCCATCTCCCGTTCACTGTGGCAGAAATATGGCGCGGAAGCCTCGGGCGATTTCGATCTTACGACGTTCACCGTAGGTGCCGGCTGGACTCCCGCGATTTGCAAACCCACCGCCGCAAAATGGACCCGTGACGTGACCTCCGTGGTGAACCAGACCGGCACCTGGGTAGTCACATTCCAATACACCAGCGGCGCCAACGCCCTCCAGATCTCCTCCGCATCCCTGACCGGAAACGGCGTGATGCTCGACACCGACCGCCACCCCGGCTGGACCGGCAGTGCGACCTATGACAACCGCTACTACTTCAAGGTCTCGTCGCTGGATGGCCCGATCATTCTCAACGCCGTGGCAAACGGAGCCGGTGGCAGCAACTCCAGCGGCACGATCACGTTGGTCCGTTGCGATGAATGGCCGGTGAATGGCGCATGGGCACCCGCCGATTGCTCCACGACCCGCCGCATCTGGACACAAGATGTTTCATCGACGGTCAACACCGGGGGCACGTATCAGATCACGATGAATCGCACCGGAGGCACCAGCGCGCTCATCGTGGACCGGGTCTGGCTCGAGCAAGGTGGACAGGCGATCGGCAGCGAGATCCGCGATGAATCACTGGATGCCACCACACCCACGCAAAGCTGGACCTTGAGCGTGACGAACCTCACCAGCAACCAGCCGGTCACTTTGAAGATCGCAACCGGCAGCACAACATCCGCCGGCTCGTTGGGAACGATCGCCATCCAGAAAAACGCCCCGACCGCAGCCAACCCGACCGGTTGGCGCGAATGGGCCGTCCAACAGGGCTTCAATCCGGATCAGCCGCAACAGGATACCGATCACAATGGCGTACCCGATGTCCTCCAGTTCCTGCAAGGAAGCAGCAGCGACACCAGCCTGCTCGCCATGCCGAACGGCAATCATCTCGAATTGACCGCTGCGAAACAGCGAACGGGCGTGACGCTGCAAATCGAAGGCAGCAATGATCTCCAAAACTGGAGCGAGGCGGCGGACGCCTTCTTCACCGGTGAATCGAGCCTGTCCGGAAACCGGGTGCGCCGCAGCTACCAGCTCGACACACAGGGTTCACCAAAGCGCTTCTATCGTCTGCGCGCGAAAGTTGCGCGGTGATCATGGAGGAAGGATATTCCTTGCTCCCTGGAATCTCACGAGTACCGCAGGTCCTTCGAGGGATCGAGTTCGAAGTCCATCGCGAAGTGGGCCGTGGTGCTCGGCTTGATCACCGACTCCACGAACTTGAGATGGAACGGATCCTCCAGCGTGATCTTCAGTTTCTCCAGCGACTCGGTCTCGATGTTGAAGAAGAACTGCCACTCGGACGCGGTGTCAACGTTGCGACCGGACTTCACGCTGAGCACCTCCGGGATCTTCAGCAGCAGGCTGCGCGTGGTGCGCACCATTTCCTCCACCCGGGCTTCATCCACCTCGGGCTTCAGTTGGAAAAAAACAACGTGGGAAATCATGGGAGAGGTTCAGGACTTCCAGTTCAGCGCGCCCTTCTTCAGCGCATACACATAGGCGAAGGCCAGCGTGCCGGCGAAGCCCGCCATGCTCACCAGCGCCACCGGGCTGTTCGCAACGAGATCCTTGAACTGGACCGCCCACGGATACATGAAGACCACTTCGATGTCGAAAATCACGAAGAGCATCGCCACCAGATAGAACTTCACCGAGAAACGCGGCGCGCCGTCACCGATCGGCAGCATGCCGCACTCGTAGGCGCTGTCCTTGATCGCATTGCGTTTTGCCGAGCGGCCGAGCACCACGCTGAGCGTCAGGGTCACCGCCGCGAATCCGAGGGCGATGAGGATCTGGAAGAAAATCGGAAGGTAGTCCTGCAACATGGCGGCTGAGTGTGGGGATAGTGTCGGCCGCTGCGCCGGATGGATAGAAAAAAAACCCGCACCGGATCTCCGGCGCGGGTTTCATAAATCAGGGAATGGCAGGCGGCTTCAGTCCTCCTGGGCTGCAGCGTATTCGCTGGAGGCCTCGCGCACACGGGCGGTGCCCTTGTATTCCTTGCCGATCTTTTCGACGAGACCGCGCGTCACCAGGTTCTGCAGTTTTTCATATGCGCGCAGGCGGAGCATTTCTTCGCCGCCGCTGACCGCATTTCGAACCTTCAGATTCTCGAAGACCCGTTCGAAGAGGTCGTTGAAACCAAACACCTTGCTCTCAGAAAGTACGTTCACGAGCTCGTCAGTGACATGGTCAGGGAGACGGCGCGAGAATCGAGTTCGTTTCGTGGTGGTTGCCATAACGGCGCGATTATACCACCCCTTTGTAACAAAAGCGACCCCAAAAATGAACTACGATCCACTCACAATTGAGATATTTTGCAAGACTTAAGTTTCTTTCAGGAGGGTGATCCCAAGCGGTTGCAACGCAAAATAGCATTCCGCGTTCCAATCCACAAATCCCTGTGAGCCTTGATTTTGCGTAAATCCCCCCACCCTTGGTAACGGAATCGGAGTCCTTCCCGGTCATCGTGCAAAAAAGTTTTCACCTGTGTGAATCGTGAGATGTGCATTGACGGTGCGTGACCCCTCGCCAAGGTGGCGGCGTGATCGCGCGACTCCGCGGAACAGTGTTGGAAGCCTATCCAAACCGGCTGGTGGTGGATGTACAGGGGGTGGGATACGAGGTGCACGTGCCGCTATCCACATTCGACCGGCTGCATGCCGCGGAGGGATTGATGGTGGATCTCCGGACCCATCTCCATATCCGTGAAACCGCCCACACGCTCTACGGCTTCGCCTCGGAGGAGGAACGCGATGTCTTCCTGCTGTTGATCGACCGCGTGAGTGGAATCGGTCCCGCCATCGCCATGGCAGTCCTCAGCGGTATGCCGGTCCCGGCGTTCAAAAGCGCGGTGGTCCAGAATGACGTTGCAGCCCTTTCCCGGGTCAAGGGTGTCGGCAAGAAGACCGCCGAACGCATCGTGCTGGAACTCAAGGACAAGGTGGGCGTGGTCGATACCTGGCAGGACGCCGCCGCCGGCCAGGTCACCGCCGGAGCCGCCGATGCCGAGCTGGCGCTCATCGCGCTGGGCTACAAGCAGGTCGAGGCCCGCAAGGCTGTCCGCAAGGTGCTCGATGCCGAGCCCGGAGCCGCCACCGAGGCTCTTATCCGCGGCGCGCTCCGCCATTTGCAAGGTTGAGCCAGACATCCGTCATGCCCCTGACTCTTTCCCAGCTCCAGTCCTCGCTGCCACAAGGTGGACTCTTCGGCGGTGGCGCTTGGCGCTGGTCGCCGGAGCCGCTGAAGCTCACCGCCTCGGAGGCTCGTTTCATTACCCGGCTCGGCCATCCGCTGGCGCAGTTCCAAAAGGCCAGCGACACGATCTACCGTCGCAGCGCCAATGGTAAACTGCCCAGCTGGATCGCCGAAACCCTCGATGTCGGAAAACCCGAATGGATGGTCCGCGAGCAACGTCACGCGGGCACGGTCAACCAGCTGCCGCGGGTCATCCGTCCGGATCTCATCCTTGGCCACGACAGCTTCGCTCTCACCGAGCTGGATAGCGTGCCGGGCGGCATCGGCGTGACCGCGTGGCTGTCCCGCGTCTATGCGGACGCCGGATACGACATTCTTGGCGGCCGGGATGGCATGCTTGATGGCTTCCGCTCGCTGATGCCGGAGGGCGGCGCGATCCTCGTGTCCGAGGAAGCCGGTGACTATCGGCCGGAAATGGAATGGCTGGCGTCCCAGTTGGGTGAGGCTTGGGAGGTCATGGCAGCCGAGGAATACGAACCGGATGGCCGCACGCTCTACCGCTTCTTCGAGCTCTTCGATTGGGAGGCGATCCCGTCCTCACGTCGCATTGCCACGAAGGCCACAGCCGGTGAAATCTCCCTCTCATCTCCCTTCAAGCCGCACCTGGAGGACAAGCTCTGGCTCGCCCTGCTGTGGTCCCCGGGCCTGCGCCGCATTTGGGAACAATCGATGCGGCAAAACCACCTCCAGCGCCTGCGCGAGTTGGTCCCCTTCGGCTGGGTCATGGACCCTGCCCCACTGCCGCCCCATGCCGCACTCCCGAAGCTGGACGTGAACTCTTGGGAGGAGGTCGCCGCCTTCAGCCAGAAGGAACGCCAGCTTGTGCTCAAGATCAGCGGCTTTCACGAAACCGCCTGGGGCTCCCGCGGTGTTTACATCGGCCACGACTTGCCTGGCACCGAGTGGAAGGCCCGCATCGACGAGGCTCTGGCCTCCGCCGATGAGCAACCGTGGCTGCTCCAGGAATTCCGCGAGGGCCGGCTCATCGAACATCCCGTTTTCAATGCCGATGGTTCGGTAGAAATGATGCGCGGCCGCGCACGCCTCTGCCCCTATTTCTTCACCGATGATGCCGGGGAAACCACCTTCGCCGGCTGCCTGGCCACGCTGGTGCCTGCGGATAAGAAGAAGATCCACGGCATGAGCGACGGCGTGCTGGTGCCGGTAACCGTCGCGGTGTGATGTATGTAGTGACGGCGCCTCACAGGACAGCGGCGCAAGAACCACAGATGACGTGGATTACGCTGATTACACAGATTGAAGAGAGAAGCGGACTACCGCTCTGAAAAATCAGCGCAATCTGTGAAATCTGTGATCTCTCCGTCGAACTTGGATAGTGTCCTAATTTGAACGAATCTTTACTGAATCAGTAAAGATTTGTTCAAGAAGCCTTCAATCCAAGGTTCGACAGACGATATCCCATAGACTCTTCAGAGACCTGAAAACGCTCCGCTAAGTGTGCCGTAGTGGGTCCCCAAAAGCGGGGCTTTTGCATTTCGGCAACGAGGAGTGCCTTCGGCATAAGAAGAGACGCTGCAAATCGGTTTGCCTGCATCTCTTTGCTTGTCCATTCTCCACCTCGCCTCATGATCTTGACATCGTCCTTAAAAACAGCGTCTCGGTCATCCAGCATGTGAAGGATGTAATGCCCGATTTCGTGCGCCAATGTGAACCTCTTGCGAACAAGGGAGTCGCCTGGATTGATCCATACGACGGGACGATTTTCTTGCCATCTAATTTCACCCGAATATCCGAAGCGCGAAAGGCTGAAGTTATTGTCGAAGACAATACCCATAGCGCGAGCCAATCCCTCCACATCCACAGGAGGAAAAGCACAGGAACCTTGGTGAAGGTATAGCTGCTCAGGATCTTTGGTTGGTAGAACGTAATCCATGATTTTTAGGATTTATGGTTGTTCAGTTCGTTCCATTTCACCCCTAGCTCGCGGCTTCGCGCCTCAAAGTATTCTTTCGTTAAAATCGTTTCCGCGGTTTGCCTGACTGCCTCATCGATTTGTTTGAAGATATAATCCTTAAGCTTCTGTTTTTGAATGATTTCCTGCAAAACTAATTCGGCAAAGTCGGTATTAGTAGCTAAGCCGTCGAGAGTTCGTTTGATGGCAGCATCAACTGCCCGTTTTCTCGAAGTAGCTCCGATCACCTGAATAAGCAAAGTTGCTACAGCCAAAACAATTCCCAGTGCTCCTAAGACATAAGCAGCCATGGAGACCAAAGACGACGACATATCGACGTTCTTGGACGCGATCTCCAGCACTTGCATAGAAGCTTCTGAAGCAATAGGGTCGGGCTCTTTCTTCGCTAATGGAGGCTTGCTGGACGCATCGGAATTAGCATCGGCAACAATCTTCGATGGCGGCGGCTGTCCGGTCGGCGGCTCGTTTGGGAGATCCGCTGCTAAAAAGAGCGAGAGAATGACTAGGGAGGAAAACATTCCGTAGTGGTGCTACCAACAGGTTCATCTGAGCGGAAGCTAAAACAATTCAGTGTTCAAAAGAACTACAAATTTCGGGAATTTTCCAACAAGCCCTACTTTATTGTCTTCTTGGCTTCTTTGAAGACCGCCTCCGGCGTCGTGTCGAGAGCCCAGCAGAAGCGCAGGAGGGTGTGGATCGTGGGGATGTTCACGCAGTCCTCAATGAAGGTCACCGTCTGGTTGTTGATCCCAGCCCTCTGAGCGACGGCGGTCTTCGTGAGCCCGAGGCTTTCTCTCCTCTTTCGAAGGACTGCTGCGACGGCGCGGCACGTGGCGGTAATTTCTTCTACGGGTATCACCCGCCGAGCCTCTTCTACGCCCTTCTGCGGAGTAAGCTCTAGAGTTCTAGAATTTCTCCTTCCCTTTTAGCCCCTCTCCTGTTTGGAATTTTGAGCGCCCTGTTAGAACACAAAGTGCTTGAAAACAGACAGATATGAATCCTCCGCCTCTCTCCCAGCCTCCCGTCCAGAAGTCCAAACCCGGATGCCTCAAGGTTTTCCTGATCGTCACCGGTCTCGGTGCCGTAGCGGCAATTGGAGGCTGTGCCCTCCTAGCCGCTCTGGTCGGCGCTTCCGGCAAGAACAAGACCGAGCGTCCGGTCGAGACGTTCCAGATCGGAGATACCGTGACCTTTGAGGACGACTCCCAGTGGCAGGTGCTGGAAGCCAAGTCCCTCGGTAGCGTCCTCAAAGGGACGAACATGCTCGCAGAGACCAAGCGCACGGACGGGAAGTTCCTCTACGTCCGCTACAAGATCACGAACACCAAGAACCGAGAGGAGCGAATTCTCGACACGCCGAAGCTCAGAGACTCCAAGGGCAGAGAGTTCGAGCACCTCGACGGAGCTTCCCTCTACCTTGAGGACGGAGAGAACACGCTGACTCTGGAGCAGCTCACCTCGGGCATGTCGAAGAGCTTCTCTGCGCTCTACGAGGTGCCCTCAGACGCCTCTGGATTCGTCTTCATGACCCGAAAGCTCGGTTTCGGCGGAGACGATAAAGCCGTGAAGCTCGGCTTCTAGGAGAGCATTCGCCCTAGTAGAACGCCCCGGAGGCGATCGACGCCCTAACGGCGTCGGACGGGTCCTTCACCGGCGGGAGCTTCAGGACGGCGACGTACTGCGGCTCCTCTCCGTTGTCGAAAGCCCAGGCGAAGGCCTCCTCCGCTTTTGGGTGACCGGAGAGGGAGAACGTCTCCACGTCTCCCTCCCAGACCTTCTGTTCCCCGAAGTACTCGACGACGCGAGACGTGCCCGCGTGGGTGCTCTCGCACCCGTGCAGCTCTCGGATGGCCTCTCTCAGATTGCTCAGGTATTCGCTCATTTCTCTCCTGTCATCTCAAGCAGGTCTGCCACCGACCAGTGGGTGTCTGTGATACCAGCTTCCATGGCAGGCGCACAGCGGATGGTCGAGTGGGTCTTGCAGAAATTGTAGTACGCGTAGTGGAGGGCTACCGCCGCATCGAGGTTCTCTCTCCTCTTGCTGTAGGCGTTGGTGAGACGGGCGAGGCGCCGGCAGTGCATCCGGACCGTGTGGTTCTGCTTCTCCACGAAGGACGTGGAGATCTTCGCCGGGTCAGGCTCCCCTTGGATCACAGCCTTATCTATCCGCATCTCTCCCGGCTCGGTGCCGTTCCGGGAGGCTCTGAGTTTCCCTTGGGGGAACGTCTTCACGATGGTCCCGTAGTCGGCTTCCTTTCCAAAGGCGAGGCGCACTGCGTCTCTGTAGGCTATGAGGGCGTCTGAAGAAATCTGGGGACGAGGTGTCAGCCGGGAGGCGAGGTCCCTCATGAACAGGTTGGCGTGAATTCGGTCTCTCTTTCCGACGAGGAAGCAGGGAACGACCTTGGTGTCCGCGTCCAGAGCGACCCAGAGCCAGGCGTCGCCTGCATCGGGACCCAGCCCCTTCTCCTTCACTGTCTTCTTCTTGGCTTTCACAAAGCCCCACATCTCGTCCACTTGGATGTTCCTCAAGTCCAAGCCTCGCATCTTCTCGTCGAGGATCGCCTTGCAGCCTATCCCGACCCGGAGTCCAAGCCGCAGCACGGTGTCGCGGTGAACGCCTGTGATCCTCTCTACTCCCCGGATGCTGCTGCCCTCGCAGAGCATGGAGACCGCCAAGACTTTCTTCTTAAATGGAAGGTGGTTTGCCATCGTCCTCTACCTAGGGAAATAACCGGCTTCAAAATGGCAGTACACCCGATTTTTTCGAGAAAGCTTCCAAGATTTGAGTTCAAAAGAACAAAATGGTCTTTTGAACATGCATGTTCGCTTGACCTGCTATCGAAATCAGGCATTCTGCACGTGTCGGGCACAACCTCCCGACCAGACCAAGCAACATGTACTACGAAGTGTTCCAACGTGGAGGCCTCTGGTATTGGCACCTCAAAGGTGGCAACAACGAGATCATTGCCAACGGCGAAGGCTACACTGCCAAATCGAGCGCGCTTCACGCGATCTCGCTCGTGAAGGCATCTCAGAACGCACCCGTTTACGAACGGTAAGCGTTTACAAGATGGCGGGCTCCGGACTCCCCTCGGAGCCCGCCATTTCTCTCTGTTAGATGATAAATGGGGAAATGGAGGAGAGCGCCAAAGACAAGGGAAGCCGAGAGCGTACGGATCTAGAATCAGGGTTCGTCCGCCAGACAGAGCGGCAGAGGGAGGCTGACAAGAAGCGCAGCCAGCGGACTGAGATCGACGAAGCTCTAGACCGGCTCAGTGCCCACTTTGGATGGAAGTGAGCCGGAATAAATGTCTGCATGACCCTCAATCGTTCCGAAGAAACCGAATTGTCGGCTTCATCCCAATTTTGGCAAGATGGACTAGAAGCTCCACTAGATCGTGCATGTCACTATCTCGCTGGAGCAACCAACAGTTTTCGGCAAGGCGTCGGTCTCCTGAAACTAGCTTTTTATTCGTGGAAATATCACCTGAGAACTTCTTCCAAGCCACTGCTCTTGGTTCGGTGGGTAAAAGCCCTTCTGGTTTCACAACTGAGACAAGGACGTACCGAGATTCGTTAGACGCTGATGCTTCCGGCATGCCTCCAGTGAAGCATGTCCCAAGGGGATTGAAAGATCCACACGAATCCTTACTTGCTCAGTAAGGATTCATTCAAATTAGGACACTATCTGCTCAAGGAGCAAAAGCAACGCGGTTGAAAACTGACCGAGTAGTGAAATAACCAGCCGGTCCATGTCGCTGCGCTCCATTACCGCCACGTACAAAAGGAAACGGCCCGGAGTTTCCTCCGGGCCGCTTACGTCATGAAACCTCGACGTGGAAGATGGGAAAATGGATCAAACGAGGCCGGCGGCCTTGAGAGTCACGTAAGCACCGTTCTTGTTGACGGTTTTGAGCGCACGGCAGCTCAGCTTGACGCGGACGAAACGGTTGAGTTCCGGAACCCAGATGCGCTTGGTCTGGAGGTTCGGCGAAACGGTGCGCTTCACGACCTTGGTGACGTGGCGGCCGATACCGCCCTTTTTCTTCGCGAGACCGGAACGGTGAATTTTACCACCGGAGCGGACGCGGGTTCCTCGGATGCTGCAGATACGTGCCATGGTCGTGGTCGGAAAAGGATTGCGGGGCACGGAGTCTGTCTCTCCACGCCGATAGGTCAAGGGAAATCCTATGTCTAATTTACCGATTGCCCGGAATCCTGAACTTCCACCGCCATTTCCAAATGGGAGGAAATCAGGACACATCGGATCATGGCCCCTCCGTAGGCCCGCTGCAAGGCGCTTCGGTAGGCGTCCATCTGGGCCGCGTGGCGCTCCAGCAATTCCGCGGCCGAATCCACGCGATCCGTCTTGAAATCAAAGACTTCCAATTCAGCCACCATCCCCAGATCGTCCCGGACGAGATGGAGGCGGTCGATGACCCCACTCATCCAAGCCCCGTTCACGATCGCCTCCAATGGCTGCTCCCGGAACAGTTCCACGTTCCGGCCCTTCCGCTCGAACCACCGCGACAGCTTGGACAACCCGATCAAACGGTTCACCAGACGACCGCCCTCGTCATCCGGCAGCACCGGTCGACCCTCGTCCAGCCATCCGACCCGCTCGAAGGCGGCGTGGACGCTGGTCCCAAACCGCAGCCCTTCCTGGGAAGCCGCCACCCCGCCGCCCGATGGCTTGAGCCGGGCACGGCGCGCCACCCCAGGACCGAGATCCGGCATGGTGGGAGTCGGTTTGATTTCCCGGGGAGGGATGGACTCGAACCACCTCGGATCGCCAGCCTGAAAATCCGTGCCCACGGCCCGGGCGATCCAATTCGCCGGCGAAGCCCAATCGTCCGCGTCCTTCCGGCTCTTCGGCACCTGCGGCAGCAGCACGTGCAGGCCGCGTTTCGCCCGCGTGAGCGCCACATAGACCGTGCAGAGCATTTCATAGCGTTGGTCATCCGCCCACGCCTCCTCGGCGGCGGCAAGCGCAGGCACCAGCCCACGCACCCAGCGCGCGGGCGGCTCCAGCAACCAGCTCTTCCCGGCATGGATGCCGCGCGCCACATCGAAGTTGCCGCGATCCGGCACCTGTCCGTCCTCGAGCTCCGGCAGTACCACCACGTCAAAGCCGAGCCCCTTCGATTTGTGGATCGTCATCACCTGCACTGCCGCCACGCCGGGCGCTTGGGCGATTTCCAGATCCGCAAGCCAACGCGCGGCCTCACGGGCCGTGGCCGCTCCACCCGCATCGAACTCCGCCAGAGCGCCGATCACGTCCCCCGCACGGCGGCGTGAAAATTCCGAAAGCCCATCCCACAGCGGCTCGACCACCTTCCCCGCCATTGCGGCAAAGCCATCGGTACGAGCCTCTTTGAGAAGCCCTTCCCACACCATATACCAGTCCTCCGGAAAACGGGCGGATACCACGCTCCACAGCGGTGACATCCGCACAACCTCCTCGGCGAATGCATCCGCCGGGTCCGCCAGCCAACGCATCAAATGGAAAAGCACGACACCCACCGCATTGTCCTCCACCGGATGGCGGCGACCTTCCTCGATCACATCGAAGCCGTGCTCGCGCAACAAGGTGGCGATCTCCCGCACCTGCGAGTTCGTCCGTACCAGCACTCCGCAGGTCAGCGCGCGTTCTCCGATGCCGATCTCATGCAGCAGTTCCACCAGACGCTCATCGCGGTCCTCCTTCGCCACCACCTCCACCGTCGCGCAACCCCCGAGGCCGGGCTTCGCGGAATCATGATCCTCCCACACCCAGCGCCGGATCATCTCCTCTCCGAAGAGCGAGCCGATCACCGCTTTGTGGCCGCAGACCGCATTGACCAGATCCAGCACCGCCGGACAGGAACGCCACGACTTCGGCATCGGACGGGTTTGCAAATCATACTGGCGGTAGCGGCGCTCCACTTCATCGAAGAGTGCCACCTCGCCACCCCGCCAGCCGTAGATCGCCTGCTTGCGGTCACCCACGACGAACAACGTACCGTCATCATTGGTCGCGGCCTCATCGAGCAACGGCACGATGCCCAGCCACTCCGCCACGCTCGTATCCTGGAACTCATCCAGCAGCCAATGATCATAGCGGGCATCGAGACGGAAATCGACGGCTTCACGGCGGCCACGCGCTTCCTCATCCCCGGCCCAGCGCCCCATCAGCACCTTCACGTCATCGAAACCCAGCAGCCCGCGGTTCCGCAAACGGCGCTCACACTCACCGTCCAGCCGCGCCACCAAATCCGCCACGGCGCGGGTGCGGGCGACGGACGCGGAAAGCTCGCACGCGGCCAACAGCCGGACCACATCCCGCCATTGGTCCGAGACCGCGAGCGAAAAGCGGATCACCTTGCGGTTGTAGGCCAGCTCCATTTCACCGCTTGCCGGCACAGCCTCCAGCAGACGCTCGAACAACGTACCCGCTTTTGCCACGCGTCCGCTGCCCACGGTATGCAATTCGAAGTGGTCGATCAACTTCAGCACCGCATCGTTCGACTCGCCGCGGCGCAGTGCTCCAAGCAATCCCATCTTCTCCGTCTCCCACAGATCCACCTCCGGCAGACCGGTGAAAAGATGTCCCCCGCCCCAGCCGGAAGCCACGGTACCGGACTTCCACCAGCCGTGCCAGGAACCGAGGAATTTCTCCACGTCCCGCAGCACGCCCTGCCCTTCCTTGCCCAGCGTGGCACGGCGGAAGGCATGCAGGAATTCCTCCGCGCTGCCATCATCCAGCGCGCCCCCCAGCACCGCCGAGAGGATGTCCGCCATCGCCGCCTCCAAGCGCGGACCTTCGATCAGTTCGAAGGTGCCGCCGGTAAGTCCGAGTTCATACTGGAAACCTCGTACAATCCGCGCGAAGAAGCCGTCCATCGTGCCGAGCTGGAAGCGTGGCAAGGCACGCACCACCTTTGCCAGCACCGGCCCGACCTCGAAGCTTTCTCCAATCTGTGCGCACAACTCCGCCGCCTTCACCGGATCGCTGGCGCATCCGGCGAGACGCGAAAGCACCGAATCCGCGAACTCACCCGCCGCTTTCCGAGTGAAGGTCAGCGCGACGATCTTTTCCGGAGAAGCCCCCCTCGCACCCACCAGGCCGATCACACGGTTCGCAAGCTGGAAGGTTTTTCCCGAACCCGCCGAGGCGAGGATCATCAGGTTCCGCTCCAGAATGTGGATGGCATCGTCGTTCACTCCGCACCACCTTCCCACGCCACGGTCTCCACAAGCGAACGCCCGAAGGTGAGCACCTGATAGTCATCCCAAGGCACCTTCTCCGCGGGCGGATGAAACACGCCTTCTTTCAGTTGGCCGACGACCCATTGCGCACAGGCCATCGCCGAATCCCGATCATCGGCGGAAAATCCATCCCACAACGACAGTCCCACATCCCCCTCCACCGCACCGAGCGCGAAGTAGCCGATCTCATCCACATCTCCGAGCGCGGCGGCATACATCGCGAGCTGGAGATTCTTCCAACGCTTCATCTTTCCATCCGGAGCGGTGTGGATGATCGCGGGCACGTTTTCCAAGTGCGCGGGCAATACGGTCCTCGTGGTCATCGCAACCCGGTGCGCCGACTCGATGGGGCCGACATTGCCCGTCTTGTAGTCGAGCACGCGGCGGCGGCCATCCTCATGACGCTCGATGCGGTCGATGCGGCCCACGATGGTGAAATCATCGATGGGGATCTCGAACTTCTGCTCCACCTCCACAATCCGCCAACCCAGAGCACGCTCGCAGGCCTGCACCTTCGCGAACCACGAGAGCCGTTGCCTCAGCGATTCCTTCTGAATGCGCACCGCCAAAGGCGGCCTTGTGCCGAAATGCTCGATTACGATCCGGTCCAACTCCGCGTGCACCCAGGCTTCGATGGCTTCGGTCTTCGAATAGTCCTTCGCCTCCTCATCGCGCGCCCAATTCTCCAGCACCGTATGCGCGATGTTTCCGAAGTCGCGCGCATTCCATTCCACGCGCTCCGGCTCGGGCGCACTCATGCCCACCACATGCTTCAGATAAAAACGGAACGGGCATGCGAGGTAATCGGAGAACGCGGTGACGCCGAGACGCGGCTTCATCTCCACCGTCCGCGGTCTCCACTTCCACGCTTCTTCCAAAGTCCACGCCAATCCGGCATCCGGCGGCTCGATCTCGCGGAACAATGCCGTGACCCGCCCGGGCAGATCTTTTTCCTCCGCCACCAGCAGCAGGCGCGACGGCAGCAACGAATCCCCGCCCGCGCCGGACTTCGCCAGCAGCAGATCGACACGCCCGCCCCCGCGGCGTGCATGCGTCATCGCCGTGAGCAGATAGGCATCACGGGTGGCACGCGTGTGATCGGTCGAAAGGCCGAGCAGTTTCCGGATGTTCTCCGGCAGCCAGGCATCGCTGCTGGCACGTCCGGGCACCTTGCCCTCATTCATACCGCAGATGATGAGATGGCGGCCGGGTTCGTGAAAAAGCTCCAGCCAGCCCTGCACGTCCAGCACCCGGTCATCCGGCGGGACCGCCATGGCTTCGGGTCCGGATGCCAGCAACAGATCGATCCAAAAGCCCGGATCGCGATCCACCCTTTCCGCCATGCCCGCGGTCGCCTCCAACCAATCGTGCAGTTCCGAGGTTTCCTCACGCTTCGGGTCGATGGCCTTCATCAGCTTTTCCAAGCCGGCATGGAAGCCATCGCGCTGAAACAGGCCACGGCGCTTCTCCAAGGCCTCCATCGTCTCGATCGCAAGCCGCAGGCTCTCCTGGTCCTGCCCGCGGGTGGCAAGCTCCAGCGATCGCACCAGGTCCGCGCGTTCCTTCGCCAGCCATTTGTCGCGCGCCGCCGACAACGCCTTCGCACGCTGGGCCCGGCGGCCCGATACGAAGACACCGGTCTGCGAAAATCCGAGCAGATCAATCGCGGTGGCGAGCGTGGGTGTTTTCACAAACGAGCTCCATGCCGCCAGCCACGCCATCACCGGTTGCGGCGGCAGATGCGAGGGATCGTGCAACACCCATCCCGCGCGACCGAAGGCACGCACCAGCTCGCCCGCGGTTTCTTCATCGGCGGAGCCAACCACGAGATCATCGGAAGGAGCGCCTGCCTGCGCCGCCATCCTCACGGCCTCTGCCGCCTGCTGGCGGGGATCGGCGGTGAGCGTCACGGAACCGCAGTTTGAAGAAGGCCAGTCATAGGTCCTGCCGGTCCAAATATCGTCGTTTGCCTCTGTCGGCTTTTTCGTCTCCGGATCCTCCTCCCATTTGAGTGCTTTCGGTCTGCCCAACTCATCGAAAGCCATATCCTCATCCGGTGGGGCCCCCACCAAAGCAGTGACCGGCACCGGAGACTTCAACAAAAGGGTGGCCACGGCAGCGGGAACATCCGGCAATCCCGCCAATACGATTTCGCGAGCTCCTTCCAGCAGCGGAAATTCCGCCCGTGCGAGCAACGCACTGCGACTCGTGAATCCCCACAAGGCCAGCCGCTTTTCCACGCGCTCCTCGAGAACCGCCAGCGCCTGCCAGCGCCCGGCCTCGATGGATTTCACCATCCTCTTCGCCGCCACCGCCAGTGTGATCGCCCCTTCCTGCAAACCCATCCGCAAATTCGTCATCGCTCCAGCCAGGCCCAGCGCCCAACCGGCAGCCTCACCCTCCCCGGGTGGAATGGGAAACACCTCTTCGAACGCATGCCAGTCCGGGATGTTTTCCAGAACCTCCACCCACGCCAGATGTTCGATGGCGGCCGGAGCCGCGCTTTCCGTACGCATGAAATGCCCCGGTGTGACCACCCGTGGCGCAAGTCCCGCACCGGCCTCCGCCAGCGCCTCGCGCAAGCGCCTTCCGGACTGCGCCGTGGGAACGACCACCAGCATGCCCGGCAGAGCGTCCCGACGTGCCAACAGCCAAGCCACCAGCAGTCCGAGGAACGGCCGGTCCCAGCCCAGGAATTCACGCTCAACCATCGCAGGTCTTCATGCCCCGGCGATCCGCTCCACGGAAGCAAAAGTTCGTAAATTCCCGGGTCCACCGACCCGCCTCCAGGTGAAAACCCGCGCGTGGATTCCGCAGCCCGATCTAACAGAATCCATGAGTGCTTGCGGACCCCGCCGACGCTGCTATCGCTCCCCGTCCGTTCGCCTTCATCATGTCCATCTCCTGTCCCGAGTCCCTCGCCGCCATCGTGGCCCACTACGAAAAACTGAGCCTCAAAAAGCTCGACCAACTCAGCGATATCTATTCCCCCTCCGTCCACTTCCGCGATCCCATCCGCGAGGCCAACGGCCTGCCCGCCCTGCGTGGCGTCTATGAGGACTCTTTGAAAAGCATGGACGCATGGTCCATGGAAGTGATCGATGCCCAGGGCGACCAGCACAGCGGCTTTCTGCTCTGGACGCTGCTCTACAGCTTCCGTGGCAAGGACCACTCCATCACCGGCGCCAGTCATGTGAAATTCGCAAGCGACGGCCGGATCTCGCACCAGCAGGACCTCTGGGATGCCTCCTTCGTTGTGTATGGGGAGGTTCCGTTTCTCGGTTCGCTGATGCGCTTCTTCCACCGGCGGTTGAAGATCTCGTCATTGGCTCCGGATCCCGGAGTCTACAAGCAGGCGGGAAGATAAACCTCAGGACCGAACCCGCCATTCCTCCAATGACCTGACTGGAGGCAGGCAAACACGGCCTTCACAGACGATCACCTGGCCGGGCCCCTCGCTGCGGCTGAAGACCGCCCGCGGCAGATAGGTGGAGCGCAAAGCCGCCTCGAGTTCGGGAGCCGCATCACCCTGCCGCTCGATCTTCATCACGCCGCGATCATGAAGATCGCACGCGGACAACAACACCGGCACGGCGAAGCCTTGCCTGGCCGCCACCCTTGCCTCCGCGCGCAGGATGATTTCCGCTTGTCCGGCGAATTCCGTGCGCCCGGTGAGCATGGAAAGCTTCAGGAGGTTTTCCGCCGCGACATGCCCCGGTGAAGGCTCCGCGCCATCGTAGTCCTCGCGCATCACCAACAACGGCTGGCCTGCGAGCTCGGCCTTCATGACGTAACCGCCGCGCTCACCATCCCAGTGCTCCCCATCCATCGCGGCCTGGAGTTCAAGCGCGCGATCAAGATGAATGGCATCTCCATCCGCGGAATGCAGATCGATGAAAGCGGCGATGAGGAAGGCGTAGTCGGCAGCGAAGGCAGCGATGCCACTATTCCGCTGGCGATAGCTGCGGAAGAGGCGTCGTCCGTCCCAAAGATTTTCCCATAGAAAAGCCGCCGCTTTTTTCGCCGCATCGAGCAGATCCGAGCGATCCAGCACCCGCGCACCTCGCGCGAGAGCTCCGATCATCAAGGCGTTCCACGCCGTGACAATCTTGTCATCACGATGTGGCATAGGACGTTGCTTGCGGGCGGCCAGCAGCACACGGCGCGATTGTCCGAGGCTTTCGCGAATCTCCTCCACGGTCATCCCGAACCGGGTCGCAAGCGACTCCGGTGCAAGGGCGCGATACAGCGTATTCTGCCCGACAAGCTCCTCGTGCGGATCGCTTTCCGAGCGGGCGTTGCCCTCCGCCTGCACGCCGTATGCCGCGCAAAAGATGAGCGCGGATTTCGCATCGAGAAGGTCGAAAATCCGATCCGCCTCCCACGTCCAGAAAGCCCCTTCCCGTTTCTTCGCGGCATCCGCCTCCGGCAGACTGTCCGCATCCTCCGCCGCGTGGAAGGCGCCGCCTTCATCGGTCATTTCATCCAGCACGTAGCGGAAGATGTCTTCGGCGGTTTCACGATAGCTGTCCTTGCCCGTGGCCTGCCAGGCATCCAGATACAGCGACGCGAGCTGACCCTGGTCGTAGAGCATCTTTTCATAATGTGGCACGTGCCAATAGCGGTCCACCGAGTAGCGGTGGAATCCGCCGCCGAGCTGGTCGTTCATTCCGCCCGCCTGCATCGCATCCAGTGTGCGCTCGACCATCTGCAGGCACGCCGCGCCTTCCTCGCTCTCCGGGCCGAACCGTTCCGACAGCTGGAGCAGCAATCGCGGCACCACGGGACGCGGAAATTTCGGCGCACCACCCCAGCCGCCTTCCTGCGGATCGAACATCGCCTCACAACGATCGATGAAATCCCCGAACACCCGCGTATCCGGCAGGCCCTGCATCACCGCGCCGACATCCGCCTCCGCGCGCAGATGAATCATCACCTTCTCGGCGCTGCTTTCCATCTTCGCACGATCGTCCTTCCACAGTTTCCCGATCTCCTCGCACAAGCGCGAAAAGCCGGCGCGTCCATGGCGGTCCTCCGGTGGAAAATAGGTACCGCCAACCACCGGTTTCCCCTCCGGAGTCAACCACACGCTCATCGGCCATCCGCCTTGTCCGGTCGTAGCCTGCACGAAAGCCATGTAGGTCGCATCCACATCCGGGCGTTCCTCGCGGTCCACCTTCACGTTGATGAAGTGACGGTTCATCAACACGGCGATCGCCTCGTTCTCGAAGCTCTCATGCTCCATCACATGGCACCAGTGGCAGGTCGAGTAACCCACCGAGAGAAACACCAGCTTGTCCTCCGCCTTTGCCCGCGCGAATGCCTCCTCGCTCCACGGCTGCCACTCCACCGGATTGCAGGCGTGCTGGAGCAGATAGGGAGAAGTCTCTCCGATGAGCGCGTTGGGCATGCCGCAACAAACATCGAACCCGGCGGCATGGCCACCGGGAATGTCATCCCGGCTCCCAAACAAGGGCCCTCAAGGAGCCGGACGCCTGGCAGCCGCCTGCCTTTGCCCCTCTTCGATGGCCTCCTTCATCTTCTGTTGGAATTCGGGGTCCCCCAGCGCACCGAATATCGCCAGCACGACCACTACGACCAACAGGACCAGGCAAAGCACCCCCAACCAATAGAGGATCGCGAGGAAGATCCCGACCCCATCCATCTTGCGGTGGAACTGGTAACCACCGGGACAGGCAACCGCGCGATAGCCGACCCAAAGGCCCAGAAATGGAACCAATGCACCGAGAAGCCACCAGCCGCTCATGCCAACGTTCCGGAGACGCTTCACACTGAGAACGACAAGCCCCAAAACCGTCAGCACCGGAATGGCCAGGAGGGATTGCGGAGCGTCCTTGATCAAAGGCGCGGCAAAGGGCACCAGATACTTCGTGACCAAATAGGCGCCCAAGAGAACCAGGATGATGCCGATGGGGTAGCCGATGCGACTCACTCCAACCCAATCCTTCTGATGGGCCATCAGTTCGCGCGCCGCCTCTTCCTCATCGGTGGGTACTTCGAGATTGATCGGCGGAGCGAGGATCACCGCCGCTTCCGGCACCGCCACCACTTTCTCGAAGAGGCCTTCGATTTCTCCGGCAGGAGTCCACTGTTCCATGCCGTGCCGCCACACCAGATCCTGGCGCGGGTGGAGCTGGCCCTGGCTGGCGACGAATCTCAGTTCTTCCATGCCCACGGGGCCGTACTGCTTCCCATCCTTGGAGAAAAACCAGGCGTCCTGCGGCACGTCGCTCATTGCTCCCCGGAATACCCTATCGTACCGAAATCGTCAAACCCGCCGCGCCCCGGAAAGAATCCCTCGCCACCGGGCGTCTGTTCCCCAAGCATTGTCATGATGAAACGCCGATCCCTGCTCACGATGGTCCCCGCCGTCTCCGTCCTTTTCGCCATGCGCTCCAATGGAAAACCGATCCCGCAGCCCGCGCTCACCGCAGCCGGCTTTTCCATCGCCGTGCAGTGCTGGTCCTTCAACAAATACACCCTCTGGGAGGCCATTGAAAAGGCCGCCTCGACCGGGGCATCCTCCGTGGAACTCTACCCCGGCCAGAAACTCGGCGGCCCCCACGGCGATCTCAAGATGGGTCCCGACCTCAAGCCCGAGATCTATCAAAGCCTGCTCGATCACCTCTCCAAAAACGGTCTGGTCGCCGTGAACTACGGCGTCTGCGACGTCCCGAAGGATGAGACGAAAGCCCGCGCCACCTTCGAAATGGCCAAGACCCTCGGCCTCTACGGCCTGACCACCGAATCCCTCGAAGCCCTCGACACCATCGAGAAGCTCGCCAAGGAATACGACGTGAAGGTCTGCTTCCACAACCACCCGAAGGGCACCAAGCTCGGCGATCCGCTCAAGACCTGGGAGCAGATCAAGGACCGCCACGAGAATGTCGGCTTCTGCTGTGACGTGGGCCACCTCGCCTCCTCCGGCTGGGAGCCGCTCGAAATCGTGAAGAAAATCTCGACCCGCATCCGCTCCTTCCATCTCAAGGATCGTGAATCGATCGAGAAATGGACCCACGACCGTCCCTTCGGCACCGGCGTGATCAACCTGCCCGCCATCCTCGATGAAGTTCGCTCGAAGGGTTTCGCGGGTAACGTCAGCATCGAGTATGAGCACAACTGGGAAACATCCGTTCCGGAAATCTCCCAGTGCGTGGGCTATCTGCGGGCCTATTCGAAGCTGAAGGCGTGACGAAAAAGTCACCGGCTTGCCCGTGTTCCGTCACGCGGGCAAGCGAATCCGGCCGGAAGGTTCAGTTCGGCACCGTCGGATTGGTGCCGTGCTGGTACTCGTAGAGGTTGGTTTTGCCGTCGTGATCGGTATCGACCGCGGCATCGGCGGAGCTGAGAGGGTTCAGACCGTAGGTCACTTCCCATCCGTCCGGCATCAGGTCGCCATCGGTATCGACCTTGGTCAGGTCCGTGCCGGCGGTCTGCTCCTGCAAATCGGTCAGGCCATCTCCATCGTGATCGGTGGATGCCGCCTGCCAGAGGTAGGGGGAGGACACGTAGGTATATTCCCCGGCATCCACCACCCCGTTGGAGTTCGCGTCCACCCAGTTCACGGTGCGGGATTCGGTGACGTCCCACAGGCCATCGCCATCGGCATCTTGATGGAACAGGTCCTGCACTTCCGTGGCACTCAGCACGCGGGAGTGGACCCGCAGGCGGTCCAACATGGCATCCGGCAGGGCACTGGGTGCATATGCCGGGTAAAGTCGGCCAAATGTGAAAGTCGTATCGGTATCGTAGGCTACAGGATAGTACTGAGTCGCCACCTGCTTCACGAGTACACCATCAAGATAAACCCTCTGGCCGTTCGCCATGGAAGGCGCGTAAGTCACCGCGAAATGATGCCAATTGCCGTCATCCGCAGTCCCCTTGGTCCAAGAAAAGTCATAGCCGTTGAAATCGGTGAGAGGGCTGCCTACCGACGTGCCGTTCGATCCATCCGACGCATACTGACGATACCCGCCCACATACCACTGTTGGCCTGCGGCGGTCCGCCGCAACATGAAGCAGGTCCCTTGGGCAAGAGTGGCATAATTGGGTGCTGGTCCCGTCCCCTGCTGATCATAAAGCGAGAAAATGACTCGGAAGAATCCATTGGAATTCTTGATGCTGTCTTTGCCCAACCGAAACCACCCGCTGGCCGTCCAAATGTCTTGGCTTGCGTTAGCAGGCTTAACAGTCGCCGGGGGGATCGTGATATAGCCGGTGGTGTTGAGGCGCGCCGCCTGTGACGGCATGCCGAGTCGAACCGGCCCTCCGGAAAAGGAGGTGGCGTGGCGGTTGCTTCCGGAACGGTCGGCAAAGGTGGCCCCCTGGATCGACTCGAAATCCCAGAAGCCCTTCAACCCGGTGGCAAAGGCCGCGGAAACTCCCGTGCCATCCGGATCGGACAACGCGGCATTCACCGTCGGATAGGGATCAAGGTTGTCCGGGATGTTGTCGCCGTCCGTATCGGCCAGCAGCGGGTTCGTGCCGAGCGCGTTCTCTTCCCAGGCATTCAACGTGTCACCATCGGGGTCCACGGTGGAATCGGTGATTTTCACGCGCCAGAACCGCTTCACATCCACCGGACCACCCAGCGTACGTTGGATTTCCGCTCCCGTGCCTTCTTCCGGAGCACCGGAAGAACTCCAGGCCATGAGATTGGGAGACGTCTCCAGTTGATAGACCTTCCCTGCCTGCGACAGCCACGAGAACTTGAGCAAGTCATCCGGGACCGTGCGGGTGATTTTCAAATCCACATGTCCCGTCGGCGCGGTGGCTTTGAAAGGGTCCGTTCCCGCCAAGGCCTCCATGGCATTGGTCCAGCCATCACGATCCGGATCAGCGGTCGCGGCATGATTGGTATTAGCCGCGGAAAACAAACTACCGCCATTGAAGTACTTCTCCCAGGCATCCCCCATGCCATTGCCATTGGTGTCCTGGATGGCATGGGCGGCGGGAGCCAGCAGCAACAGCAAGGTGCAGGATGAAAGCGGGGGCAACTTCATGGTACAAGGCGTATGCCATCTGCGTGCCCAGCCTCCTGAGTTCACTCAAGTCTATTCAACTCCGCCGTGCAACTTACACGGTCAAACCAAACATCACATCCCCGTCACAGAGGATGGATATGCCATCAGGCCTGACCTTTCTTCCACTCCTCCCTCTCCCATACACGGGAGCGGAGTGCCTCGGATGCGGCGCGGGCCTCGGCCTCCTTCTTGCTCTTGCCCTTGCCGGTGGCGAGGATCAATCCCTGCCAGGCGACCTCCGCCTGGAACACACGGCGGTGGTCGGGACCGCTCTCGCCGATGATCCGGTAGGTGGGAGCCTGCGGACAAAGCGATTGCAGGCATTCCTGAAGCTCACCCTTCGGATTGCGCTCCTCCGGGCTGGCCGCGAGTCCGCCGATCTCCGATTGGAGCAGGCGCAGCACCAGCTCGCGGGATGCAGCGACACCGGAATCAAGGTAAACGGCACCGATGAGCGCCTCAAAGGCATCCGCCAAGGTGGAAAGACGGCGGCGGCCGCCGGTGGACTCCTCGCCCTTCCCCAGCAACACGTAGTCGCCGAGGTGGATGGTCATCGCGAAACGGGCCAAGGCCCGGCGCGATACAACCCGGGAGCGGAGCTTGGTCAGGCGGCCTTCCGGAAAGTCCGGGAACATCTTGAAGAGTTCCTCGGTGAGGATCAGTTGCAGCACGGCATCGCCGAGAAACTCCAACCGTTGGTTGTCGAAATGAGGCCGCTGGGACTCGTAGGCGAGGCTCGGATGGGTGAGCGCTTCCGCAAGGAGGAACGAATTACGGAATTTGTAGCCGATCCGGCTTTCGAGGGGCTGCATGGTCACGCGGTCGAGGTTTCCTCTCTCCTCACCCGGACGCTGACGCTACCCGATGAGAAAAGTGGGGTGACCGACGGGACTCGAACCCGCAACAACCAGAATCACAATCTGGGGCTCTACCATTGAACTACGGCCACCATTTTTTCGGCGGGCGGGAGAACTACGCGACGTTCCCGGATTTGGGAAGTGAAAAATCGCCCGCGCCGCCAAAACCTTTCACGAAAGCGCTTCCCGCACGGACTTCCGGTTCAGAAGGATCAACACCAGCACCGGATAGATGCAGTAGAGCAGCGGGCTCACCACCATGCTGCCCATCATCGTGGCTTTCATCACTCCGATCATGGTCTTGTCACCCTTCGCGCCCGTTTCCAGTTGATCGAAGAAGGTGTTCATCCGCGGCAGCACCACCACGAACATGAGCACGATGAGGAGGATCTTCATGAGGATCGAGGTCCACGCGTAGGCATTCGACCATTTCAATCCACTTCGTTTCCACTTCAGGAGACCGAGCCCCGCGATGACGAGCATCACCGCCAGGATGATGGAGGCACCGTGCTGCGCGTAGGTCAGTGATTTCGTGGCCTCGGTCAGTTCACGGGTCATCTTGGCCTGGAGCTCCTGCACGCCGCCGGCCTTTTCCTGATTTTCCATCATCGTGCGGGTCATACCCTGCATGGCCAGCGAGAAGAGAACCATCAGCACTCCCAGGCAGGCGATGACAAGATGGAGGATGCCGAACACACGGACCTGCGCCGGGCGGGCGGGAGGCGGGAAGGCTGACGGAGAAGGCTGACCGAAGGGGGCACCGGGAAGATAAGGGTCCGACATGACTCCATCGAAATCATCCTCCCTCCTCTTTGTCGAGCCACTACGGCCCACACCGCCATTCCGAACTTGGCAGAAAAGGCTCCGACCGCATGATGCGGGCGACTCCGCCATGACCCGATTCCCCGCCCTCGCCTTGGCCGTGCTGATGCTCACCCAGTGCGGAGCCCCGAAGGCTCCCAGCTGCCCCAGCGTCCCCAAGGAATCCCGCGTGCCTGCCGCAGCCCTGATCGCGGAGGCTCGGGCGGATTGGCACATTCTGGCCAACCCCGCACGCCGTGCCCAGTGGCCGGCGGCCCAAGCAGCCTACAATGATGCGGTGGCAAAACTCTTCGACCAGATGCGCTGCCCCGCTCGCCCTTGGCAAGAGGCTGCGGCCTCGCTCGGCACCCGCATCCAGGCTCATGGCGAGGACGACGCTTATCTGGAAAACATCCAGTCCCTCTTCCCGGCGAACCTTGTGAACACCTCGTCGGTCGGCCCGCGCCAGACCACACCCGGACTCGGAATTCCGCTGGTGGGTTGGCACGCCCAGTCATCCGAGGGCAAGGAACAGTCCCGGGCGAAATTCGCACCTCCGACAGGCCAGCCGTTCAATGTCACCGCGGTCCTGCGTTTCGACCGCGGCAGCCAGCCGACCTGGCAGTTCGGCGCGCCCCTTCAGAAGGACAGCACCGAGATCGGAGGACGGACCGTAAAATACAACACCGACTGGTCCGCCAGCCACGCCTTCTACTGGCACATGAGCGACCTGGACGACTTCGATGCGCTGAAGGTGATCCTCCCCGACCGCTTCACCGAGGAAACCGGCCTCTACTTCGGACAGCCCTACGATCCGGATCGCATCCCGCTCGTCTTCATCCACGGCATCAATTCCAGTCCCGCCGCCTTCAAGCATCTGATCAACACCTTGGCCGGTGAGGAATGGTTTCGTAAAAAATACCAGGTCTGGCTTTTCAACTACCCCACCGGCAATCCGTGGATCCTCAGTGCGGCCCGCTTCCGTAGCTATATGAATGCCGCTGCGGCCTACGCCAAGGCCCACGGCGACCGCGGCAATATCAACAAGACCGTAATCGTGGCACACTCCATGGGCGGCCTCATCACCCGCACCGCCGTCAGCGAACCGGGCCAGTGCTTCTATGACGGTTTCTTCAAGAAACCCATCGACCAACTCAACCTGAGCCCGCAGGGACGCCAGATGATCGAAACCGGTATCCTTTACCATCCCATCACCTTCCCGGACCGCATCGTCTTCATGGCGGTGCCTCATCAGGGCAGCCCGCTGGCGGAACGCGTCATCTTCACCTGGCTGTCCCGCCTCGTGCGCCTGCCGAAAACCCTCACGGTGGAAATGGTAGACATCGCCATGCGGAACGCCGGCAACATGCTGCTTCCTGAATCCGGCCACCTGCCGACCGCCATCGACAACCTGTCCCCGAACGATCCCAGCGTGCAGGCTCTCCAAAAGACCCACCTGCCCTCCCGCCTGCATCTCCACTCGATCATCGGTGATCGTGGCCGGGGCGATACACCGAACAGCAGCGACGGCATCGTGCCCTACTGGTCATCCCACCTCGACCACGTGGAGAGCGAAAAGATCGTTCCCAGCGGCCACGGAGTTCCCAGCAATGAGGAAGCAGGGCAGGAAGTGATCCGCATCCTCCGGAAACACGCGGGCATCAACTAACCGACTGGCTTTCAAAAAGAAAAGATGGCCGGATGGTTTCCCACCCGGCCATCTTTTTCGTTCATTGCATGTACCCAAGAAAATCGTCAGGTCTGCCCAAGCAGCCCGGATCCGAAACTTGCATTTATTGCGCGCAATCGAATCGCCGCCATTAAATACGCTCGAACATCCAGATTGCAAGCAACATTCGTTGGGATTTCTGCCTACTTTTTTTGGTCAACTGGCCTTTTTCCCTCATTCATTCACCTTCGCACGCATGAATTTCTTTGTATCCGTCGCCACCGTCCCAGCGGTCCGGAAGGTCCGGTAGGTCCATCCGCTATCGATCGTCGGTAAGGTGAGGGTCGCCTGAACGGCGGCGGTGTCGATCGGATTGAGCTCGGAGACGACCTCATCAAAGGTGCCCAGATCGCTGCTGCCCTGGATGTGGTAGATCACGCCTTCAACCGCTACCGTGGACACCAGTTCCATGCCGTCCGGCGAACTGAAGGCGACCCCGGTGAGGATCGGCAGGGTGAGGGTCAGCACCTGGTCCGGCCCGATGGTCGCCACCTTCACGATGATCTTCCCGCTAGCGACTCCCGAGAGGGGATTGCTGTCGAAGGCGAACTCGGCGAGGTTGTTGGAGCCATCGTTGTCCGGATCCTGGTTCTTGGCGTCGTTCAGGCCATAGGTCAGGCCGTAGAGGGACATCCATGTGTCGTAAAGGGTTGATGGAGCCCCCGTCAACACGTTGAGAATGCCGGTGCCGGTGATGCGGGTGGTCTTATGCGCGGCGGCCGATGTGGGGGAACCCCAGGTTCCCGCCTGCTGCTGGACCGCGCCGAAGAACAACTGTCCCACGGTATCCGTGCCGACGTAGTTGAGATCCAGCGTGGCACCGCTGGTGGCGATCGTGATGAAGGACGCATCCGCCAGGTACGGCGTGGTCAGGGAAAGCACGCCGCCGTTGACCGTCGTATTGCCGGTGTAGGTATTCGCACCGGTGAGTGTCCAAGTGCCCGACCCGGCCTTGGAGAGCGCCATGGTGGCCGCTGGAGTGGTGGTGCTGTCCTGAATGACTCCACTGACCAAGCCATTGCCCGCCCCACCCAGGGAATTCGTGCGAGGGGTCGTGATGGCGGCCCCCACCCCAAGAGTGCCGGACAATTCAAGGAAGTTGCCCACACCGGCATCGGACTGGATGTTGAATCCGTTCCCGCCGGTGCTGGTGACCGTCAGATTGCCGGTGATCTTGGTATTGCCGGTGACGTTCTGGATGCCCGGCGTGCCCCCGCCGCTGAGGGTGGTGGAGGACGCGGAGTTGAAGTTGTTGGCGATCGTATTCGTTCCCGAAAGCTGGAGTACGAGGATGCCGGTGTTCACCCCTTGTTTGCTCAGGGTGATCGTGCCCGTTCCGAGCGCACCCGTGTTCGGCACCAGCAGCGATCCGCCGTTGTCCGAGATGGTGATGCCGTTGCCCAGCAGGTTGGACGCATTGGTGAGGCTGAGGGTCCCTTGCCCGATCTTCGTCAGGCTGCCCGCAGGGCCGGTCAGGGCGGTCGCGAGGGTTACGGCCTGGCCGTTGGTGTCCAGCTTGTACTGCTGTCCGGAGACTTGGGAGAACCGGGCGGAATAGTCGGTCGTGTTGATGGCATTGAACTGCAGGGTTCCGCCTCCGAAACTGATCGTGCCGGTGGTGCCGATGGCGGTGCTCGACCCAAGCGACAAGGTACCGGCGGTCAGGGTGGTTCCTCCGGAGTAGGTGTTGCTGCCTGCCAGCGTCGTCGTGCCGGTTCCCGTGTGAACCACGGAGCCGGTGCCCGAAATATTGTTGGCAACCGTGTGCGCATTCGTGCGGTTGAAGCGCAGGGTCGCGTTGTTGGTGACCGGACCACCCACGCCCAATGTCCCGCTGGTACCGCCATTCCCGATCTGGAGCACACCGGTGGTGATGGTGGTGGTGCCGGTGTAGGTGTTGTTACCGGAAAAGATGATCGTGCCGCTGACATTCGCCGCGCCGTTGATCTCAAGATTCCCCACTCCCGCGACCACTCCGGAAAACACCGGCGATACCGAAGACCCGGCTCCGATGCGGACATCCGCGGACATGTTCACCGATCCGGAAAAAACGGTGCTGGTTCCATCAACGCGGATCGCTCCGTTTTGAGCGCCATTGACGCTCACCGTGCCATTTTCAAACCAACCGTTTCCTTTGATGTCGAGGGCATTGGCGATCGTGAGGCTGTTGGTGTTCACATAAATCTGCCCGCCCGCATTGACGGTCACCGGGCCCGTGCCGAATGCGGTGGAATTGCCAACGTTGGTGCGGGCGTTGTTGATCGTGGTGCCGCCGCTGTAGGTGCTCGCGTTGTTCACCGCATAGACACTCAGGCCGCCGTTCGGAGCCGCACCGTTGAGGCCGTTGTAAACCACGCTGCCCAGCCCGCTGATCGCCCCGGCGCCGTCCACGTTCGTATTGATGACGGTCTTGAGATTGAACATCAGCCCGGCTCCGCTGGAGATCGCCACCGCCGAACCCGCTCCCAAGGTTGCGGTGGTGCCGGTACCCGTGCCATCTCCGACCTGAAGCGATCCCGCTCCGATGGCATACCCGCCGGTCGCGGTGTTCACTCCGGTGAGGATGGTTTTCCCCGCTCCCACTTTGACCACCTTCACGACACCGGTGCCATTATCCACAAGCAACGAGCTGATGCTCATCGGCACGGTCACCTGGGAGTTGTTCAGGACCAGCTCTCCCGCCGTGTTGGTGGGCGGGCCGCCCGCGGTGAGGTTCGGCACGGTGACCGTGACGCCGCTGCTGGCGGAGGTAGCCAACAGGGTGCCCACCGCACCAAGCCGCAGCGTGGTCGAACCACTGATGGTGGCCAGACCGCCGTTTGAATTCACCGTAAGCGTGTTCGTATCGGTCGTCGCCGCCGCGAGAGTGACATTTCCGGAGACACCGCCTTCGATGATCCGCTGGTTCAACGAGCCATCATTCGCCACCACGCCGCCGAGCCGGACCAGATCGGAGAACACGTTCAAGGGCACGATGTTGCCGCTGCCGTCATTCATCGAAAGCGTGGAACCGTTCAGGATCACCCCCGGCAGCAGGCCGTTGACGTTGGCGGAGGTGGTCGTGGCCAATCCCAGGCCACCGATATCCAACTGTCCGTTGGTGCGGGTGATGGTGCCGAGCGAGAGCGTCGAGGAACCGCTGTTGCGCGAGATGGAGGCGAATCCGCTGAATGTCAGTCCGCCGATCAGTTCATTGTGCGAACCTCCGTTCAACACCAGGGCGGTGCCATTGAGAGTCAGCAATGCCGCATCCGCCAGCTTGGAGTTGTTCTGGGTGTTGTAGTCCAGGTTGAGCACCCCGGCATTGAAGGTGCTGGTTCCGGTGAACGAAGCATTGGCACCGGAAAGGGTGAGGTTCGCGGTATTGGGATGAGTGATCGAACCCGCGCCGCTGACCGGCCCGCTCAAGGTCAGCGTCGAAGGACTGCTGTCGAGAGTCAGCGTGATCCCCGTCGCAATCGAGACGGCATTCGCCAGATTGCGCGGGCTGTCCGGAGCGACGGTGGACAAGGTCGAGTTTCCCGCCACGGACAAGGTGCTGGTCCCCAGAACGGTGTTGTTGGTGGAGACCAGCAGCTTGCCGGAATTGAGCTTGGTGGTGCCCACATAGGTGTTGTTGCCGGACAGGGTGAGTGTGGAGGTGGCGTCGATGTCGAGCTGCCAGGTGCCACCCGCATTGCCTCCGGCGATCGTTCCCTGCAGGACCACGTTCTTCGACGCATCGATCAGGAAGCGGTTCGTGACCGCTCCGGAGCTCAGAGTGATATTGTTGGCGAGAGTCGGCGAAACCAGGAATCTCATCCCGGTGATATTGCCGCTGTTGGTGTAGGTGACGTTGCCCGTCCCCAGGGCCGAAACATGGCCGAGCATGAGGGCACCGTTTCCGTTGGTGGACGGAGAACCGTTGGTGACGGTGAAGCCTCCGCTCCAGGTATTCGCCCCGTTCAAACGGAGAAAACCGCCGCCGGTTTTGGTCAGGAGCCCGGTGCCGCTGATGATGCTGTCCACCGTGATGCCGATATTGCCGGAAGTGCTGTCGCCATTGAACGTGCCTCCTCCGGCATTGACCGTCACTCCCCGGTTGGTTGCCACGCTGAAGTTGGCGATGACTCCCCCGCTGTTGCTGATCGTGCCGCCATTGAAGCTGAGGCCATCCGCCACGAAGCTGGCCGGTGTCCCGCCCAGAGTTCCACCCGAGTCCTGCACGATCGTCCCCTGGTTGATCGCCAGCTTGCCGGTGAAGGTCTTCGCGGTGGAAGTGAAGGTGTAGGAACTCGAGCCGGTCTTCACGAGATCTCCCGAACCGGTGATGGCCGAAGGCAACGTAGTGGCGGCACTGCCGGTCAACGTGGTGGTCGTGCCGGTGGCCAGGGCGATGGTGCTGCTCAGTGTGCCTGCCGATCCGAGATTATTGATCGTCCCGCCATTCGAAGTCACCGGCCAGGTGATGTTACCGGCGCCATTCGCCCACAACCCGAGCGTGCCGGTGCTGGCGATGGTGATCGTGCCCGCTCCCGCGGTGGTGGTGCTGGTTTCCAGGCTCAGCGTACCCGCATTGATGACGATGCTCCCGAGCGAAATGGGCGTGCCGACGATGCTGAACTGGTTCGCCCCGACCTTGGTCAGGGTGAAGCCACCCATGTTGAGAAAGGTCGAGGGCGTGCCGGTACCCGCGCTGCGCAGATCGAACCGGGAAACTCCTCCCACGGTCGCATTCGCGGTCAGCGTGAGATTGTTCAGCGCGTTCTGCTGGGCGGTGACACTGTTGTTGACCAGCGCGCCATTGCCACCCACTCCCGCTCCGGCGATTTGGACAAGCTCCGCCACATTGGTCGTGGAAAGCGCGATGCCGTTCACGTCCAGCGTGCCCCCATCCTCGACGATGGTTTCATTCCCGCTGCCCGAGGCCCCCAGCGCATTGGAGTTTCCGATCTGGAGGGTTCCCGCCGTCACCACCGTCTGGCCGAGATAGGTATTCGGCGTGGAGAACAGGAACGTGCCCGCGCCGTCCTTTGTCACGATGGTGCCCCCGGCGATCAAACCCGTGCCGGTCATCGACAAGGTGCCCACGGTGTTGTTCACCAGCACCGACGAGGGGTACATCGTTCCGGAAAGTGTCACCGCATCCGGCGAGTCGAAAACAACCGAATCCCCGGACTGGAAGGTCAGCGGTCCCGGAGCAAAGGCCCCGCCGGTGCTCCAAGTGGTGTTCGCCGTCTCCCATGTCAGAAGAGATACATCATACTGGAGCACCAGTTTGGCGTTGAATGTGTCATTGATGACGGAAGCGTTGCGGAAACCCGCGATGTTGAAATTGCCGGTGCCTGTCGCCACGCCCGGCCCATAGTTGATGAGATCGACATTCTTCGTCCCTACCACCGGCGAGGGATTGGCCAGGACGATGTTCGCGGAGGCCGAGACATTGACACCGTTGAAGGTGAGCACCGGAAAGCCGACCAGGAGGTTGGAATTGTTGAGCAATGAAAGCGAGCCGGTGCTGCTGCCGCTGCCCGTGATGGTGGCGCCCGATCCGACGCTGGCATTGGAAGTCAGCGAGCCGGTGAGCTTCAACGTGCCACCGTTGGGATTGACGGTCGTGGCTCCGGTGTAGTCGTTCGCACCGGAAAGAACGAGCGTGCCGATGTCCGTCTTCGTCAGCCCTCCCGCACCGGTGATGACACCGGGAACCGTGAGGGTACGATTGAACCCGGTTTGAAGACTGCCTCCCCCCGCTCCCAGCGTGATGCCGCGGTTGATCGCAAGAGTGATATCAAATCCGGAGGTGAACGCGGTGCTGGAGGTGGCTCCGGTCATGTTCGCCAGGATGCCGCCATTGAGCGTGAGATAGTCGGACGTAAGCACGCCCGGCACCGGCCCCAGCGCGAGGTCTCCGCTGATGCCCAGGGTTCCACCGTTGACCACATATTTCCCGGCGTAAGTCGAGGCGAGGGACGAAATCGTGGCCGCTCCGGAACTGGACTTGGTCAGGATCCGCGCGGCGTCTCCGGACATCGCTCCGGTTTGGTTGAAAAAGACGGTGGGAGCCGTGACCACGCCGGAACCAATGTCCCAGATCTGATCGGCGCTGATCACCGTGTCCGCATTGATCGTGAGTCCTCTCGGGCTGGAACCGGTACCCAGTGCGACGATGCCGTTCGCACCGAGCGTAAGGGTCTGGCCGGCCGCGCCATTGATGACGATATTGCCGCCGGGATTGCCACCATCCCCGATCTGGATGCCGGCCACCGACATGCTGGCGCCGAGCGAGGCGGTGACGTTTCCGGAGGCGACGGTGTTGTTCCACAGCGCCACATCGAGGGACCCGGGTGAACCCGCGGTGGTCCAGCTCCCAGTGGTGTTCAGGGCGATCGTATTGTTCGCCTTGATGTAGATGACGGCGGTGGCGTTGCCACTGGCGGCCAGCAGACCGGCCACAATCAGGACCGGAGAAGGAAACCACAAACCACGACCAACGAATTTCGTCTTCATGGGAAAGCGGGGTAAAAGATTTTTGGGGGGTTAACGTTGTAGGAGATTGTTGGAGAATATGCAATCCACGTTTTACAGGGCTGTTTCCACCCGCCCTGAAACTCCCCCCGTCTGCGCTCTGGACTCGCCCGCCCGCCGCCTCTAGCGTCCCGCGCATGTCGCTCCCGGCCGCCGAACAACTCCGTCTGCTCACCGCAGGCACCGCCAAGGTGCTCTCGGAAAAGGAACTCGCCGACAAACTCGCGCTCGGCCGCCCGCTGCGCGTGAAACTCGGCGTGGACCCGACCGCCCCGGACATCCACTTCGGCCATACCGTCGCTCTCGAAAAGTTGCGCCAGTTCCAGGAACTCGGCCACCAGGCCGTGCTGCTGATCGGCGATTTCACCGCCACCATCGGCGATCCGTCCGGCCGCTCCGTCACCCGCCCGCCGCTCACCCGCGATGAAGTGCTGGCCAATGCCGAGACCTACACCACCCAGGCTTTCAAAATCCTCGATCCGGAGAAAACCGAGGTCGTTTACAACGGTGATTGGTTCCGCAAGATGACCTATGAGGAGGTGCTGAAGCTCAACTCCCGCGTGACGCTCCAGCAGATGCTCCAGCGCGAGGACTTCCGCAACCGCCTCGATTCCGCCCAGGAAGTGCGCCTGCACGAACTCCAGTACCCGATCATGCAGGGCTGGGACTCCGTGGAGATCCGCGCCGATGTCGAGATCGGCGGCACCGACCAGCTTTTCAACATCCTCGTCGGCCGCGATCTCCAGAAGGAGGAAGGCCAGCCGCAGCAGGTGGTGATGGTCGTGCCGCTGCTGGAAGGTCTCGATGGCGTGAAGAAGATGTCGAAGTCCTACGGCAACTACGTCGGCGTGAACGACCCGCCGCAGGAAATGTTCGGCAAACTGATGAGCGTGTCCGACACCCTGATGGCGCGCTACTACCAGCTCCTGTTGGGCGAAACGCTTTCACCGGACGTTCATCCGATGGAGGCCAAGAAGGCCCTCGCGGAAAAGCTCACCTCGCGCTACCACGGCGCGGAGGCTGGCACCGCCGCGCGCGCGGATTGGGACACCCGCTTTTCCAAAAAGGATCTCGCCGCCGCCGATCTCCCGGAACTGTCACTCGCTGATCTGCCAGCGGATGCGAACGTGCTTACACTCTCGGCCCACTGCTTCAAGATCGCCTTCGAAGTGGAGAAGTCGAATGGGGAGCTGCGCAAGCAGTTCATCACCACCGGCTCGGTCCAGCTCAATGGAGAGAAATTGACGGATCCCTCCGCCGCCGTATCGGTGCAGGCGGGCGACGTGCTGAAACTCTCGAAGAAGCACGCGGTCCGTTTCATCTAATCCATCTGCATCCCATGGCCTCCGAACTTCCCATCCTCTATATCAAAACCGGCTGCCCGTGGTGCGATGATGTGATCGAGTATCTCGACAAGAAGAAGATCGAGGTTGAGACGATCGTTGTCAGCGGCAACCGCGAGGCGATGCAGGAGATGGTGGATCTCTCCGGCCAATCAAAGGCTCCGACGATGGATTGGCATGGCGAGGTGCTCGCGGACTTCGGCGTGGACGAGCTGGTGCCGTTCCTGAAAAAGCGCGGCGTGGTGTGATTGCCCGTCCATCGTGGCCGCGAAGCGGAAGCCTCACGGCTCTTCTTTCCCCATCGCAGCCGCATGGCTTTCCTTGCGGAAGCGGGCCGGGGATTTTCCGGTGAGCTTGGTAAAGACCCGCGTGAGATAATAGCGGTTCGGGAAACCGGTCTTCTCCGCGATCTCGTCCAGACTCAAGCTTGTCTCCGCCAGCAGCTTCGCGGCCTCGCTGGTGCGCACCCGCGCGATGAAGCGCGTGGGGCTGACATGATATTCCCGCTGGAACATCGCGGACAACGTGCGTGCGGAAACGCCCGCCATCTTCGCCAGGACCGGAACGTCCGGCAGCGAGACGAAGTTCCGCGCGATGTAATCGGTCACTTTCACCAGCACAGGCGATCGTTCCGCATCGTTCCAACCAATCTCCTCACGGCTCACCACCAAATGCAGCAAAGCGGCGCTCTGGTGATAGATGGCGAAACGGTCACCCTCCGCTGGACCGGTGAACTTGCCGCAGATCCTTTCGACCAATCCCCTCTCCTCCGGACTTACCGGGAGAAGCAGCGGCCCCGGCTTCGCGAGGAGCAGTCCGGGCGAGAACGCGATCCAGAAATGCGGCACCGCCTCCGTGCCATAAGGATGAAACAACACGTGGTCCGGGATGATGACCAGATGGCCGGGCTCCAGTTCCACCTCGCGATCGCCGATCACCATCTTGTGGCCGGAGCGTGAATTGTAATAGAGCCGCCAGAAGGGGCTGACCGTGTTGGGAAAAACCCACCAGTAGTTCCGCGCCAGATAGCCGACCTCATGGATCACGATCTGATCCTTCGTCGGCGGTGCTCCCAAGGGGGAGTACACGATCCCTACCCCGGATGCCGGATTGTCATAGGCCCCGCGGTTTCTCTCCCGGAGATCAAAAAAGGATACATTTCTGGGCATCTGAGGACATGGACTCTACGCGATAGGAAGCTTAAATTATCCAATATTGCACGGATAAACCCAACGGAAGACAACCCTTTCTTCTGTGAAAACCCCCGACTTCTTTGAGCATCTGCCCAAACATTCTCCACAGTATTTGGCTGCGCTATTTTATTGGCTGCAACCAATCATGCTCTGTTTTGGAGAATTGCTCCGCCTTGATCGGCGACAAACGGCGCAATCCGGGAATGATCAGCCCGATTTGCCCGAAAAACCAATCATCGCAAAGCGACGCATCCCGCCATCCTCTTATCAGGAAGTCATTTAAGACACAAATATCGTCATTCTTTCTCGCCACGTCGCTGGTGGCCTCGGCTTCCGGGCCGCTCGAAATCCGCTTCAACACCGCAGCCACCGATTGGGAATCCCAAGCCCTGCCGGTGGGAAACAGCCGGATGGGGGCGATGATCTACGGGGATGCCGCGGCGGAGCGCATGCAGTTCAACGAGATCAGCCTGTGGACCGGCGGAGCGAACCTCTCCGGAGGCTACGACATCAATCAATTCGGCGCCTACCAGACCTTCGGCGATCTGTATCTGGACACACCGGGTGTGGGTGCGCCGGTGGTGAGCAATCCGACGATCGCCGATCATACCGCGGGGTCCGCGGGCCAGACGGTGGACAAGAGCTACGACGGCAGCACCAACACCAAGTGGTGCATCATCCACAACAGCAAGACGATCATCTGGCAGATCGTTTTCCCGACCTCCGCCACCCTCACTGGCTACTCCATCACCTCCGCCGATGACGTCCCTGCCCGCGATCCGCGTACATGGACTTTCCAGGGATCGAATGACGGCACCACTTGGACCACGCTGGACAGCCGCGCGCTCAGCACCTCCTCCTCACCTGTCTGGCCCTTCCCATCGCGGAGGCAAAAGGTGTCCTTCACACCCGCTTCCACCGGTTCGTTCACGCGCTACCGGTTCGTCTTCACACCGAACACCACCGATCCGACCAACGGCAGCGCGGTGCCACACTTCCAGCTTTCGGAAATCGGATTCACCGGCGCACCCGCCGCGGTCCTGCCGACGAACTACTCGCGCGCGCTCGATCTGACCACCGCCGTCCACACGGTGGCGTGGACACAAGGCACCACGAACTTCAACCGCGAGACCTTCGCCTCCCGTCCGGGACAGGTGATCGCCACCCGGATCAGTGCCGACTCCAGCGGCAAGATCAACACCGTGATCCGCCTGGCAGGCGGCCATTCGGAAACACCCGCCGCCAGCGGCAATGAGGTCTCTTTCTCCGGCACGCTGTCGAACAACAGCCTGCGCTACGCCACAAAAGTGCGGGTGATCGCCACCGGTGGCACGCTGACGGTTTCCGGCAACACGCTCCAAGCTACCAACTGCGATTCACTGCTGCTGCTGCATGCGGCGGCGACGGACTATGCAATGGATGCCGCCACGACTCCCGCGTTCCGGAATGGCATCCTGCCCATGACCACCGTGAACGCGCGGCTGGATGCGGCGCAGACAGCCGGGTACGCCGCGTTGAAGGCCGCCCACATCGCGGACTACCAATCGCTCTTCAACCGCGTCTCGCTCGATCTCGGCGCGCCGCCCGCGCAAACGCTCACGCCTTCCCGTCTCAGTGCCTATCAGGCCGGTGGCACCGACAACCATCTGGAGAGCCTCATGTTCCAGTTCGGGCGCTATCTGCTCATCTCCTCCTCGCGCGATTCCCTGCCCGCGAACCTGCAGGGACTGTGGAACAACAGCAACAACCCGCCGTGGTTCTCCGACTACCACACCAACATCAACCTCCAGATGAACTACTGGATGGCGGAACCGGCGAACCTGCCGGAGTGCCATGAACCGCTGTTCAATTTCCTGGAGGCCATCGAACCGCTGAGCCGCACGGCCACGAAAGCGGGCTTCGGCAGCACCATCCCGGGCTGGACGATGCGCACCTCCGTGAACCCCTTCGGCGGCCACGGTTGGAACTGGGACACCCCGTCCTCCGCATGGCTCGCCCGCCACTACTGGGAGCACTACCAATACAGCGGAGACACCGCCTTCCTTCAGAATACGGCATGGCCGACGATGAAGGAGATCTGCCAATTCTGGATCGCCCGGCTGAAGACGCGGGCCGATGGCAAGCTCGTCTCGCCCAACGGTTGGTCACCGGAACACGGCCCCACCGAGGACGGCGTGTCCTATGACCAGGAGATCATCTGGGATCTGTTCACGAACACCATCGCGGCTTCGCAAGTCCTCGACATCGAGCCGACGTTCCGCGCCCAGCTCATCGACCTGCGTTCGAAGCTGTTGCTGCCCGGCATCGGCTCATGGGGCCAGGTGATGGAATGGACCACCGAGCGTCCAACGTTGGAGCACGAGGGCCATCGCCACACCTCGCATCTCTACGCCGCCTATCCCGGCTTCCAGTTCAATCCGGTGGACACGCCGCAGTATGTGACGGCCTCCGCGGTTTCGCTGCTGGACCGCGGCACCACCGGGGATTCCCGCCGCTCCTGGACGTGGCCGTGGCGCGCGGCACTGTGGTCGCGCCTCGGAAATGCGGAGAACGCCCACGACATGGTGCGCGGTCTCTTCACCTACAACACGATGCAGAATCTCTTCACCACCCACACGCCGTTCCAGATCGATGGGAACCTCGGCTACCCGGGCGCGGTGTGCGAGATGCTGCTGCAATCGCATGCCGGTGAAATCGCAGTGCTTCCCGCCCTGCCTTCCGCTTGGCCCGCCGGATCGTTCACCGGATTGCGCGCCCGGGGTGGTTACGAGGTGGATGCCTCATGGCAGGGCGGCGCTCCGACCGCTGTCACGCTGCGCTCCACCGGCGGCCAGGCCGCCACATTGCGCCTTCCCGCCACCATCACCAGCCCGGGCGCCTTCGTCCGGACAGGAAATACTACAAATGCCGTAACCAAGCGCGACGGACTCCTCGTCTTCAACACCACCCCGGGCCAGTCCTACGCCATCGACACCAATGTCACCGGTGCGGATGACGCGGATGGAGACGGCTTCAGCACCTATGCCGAATGGCTGGCAGGCACCGATCCCGGCGCACGCGCTTCCCATCCGCACGTCAGCCTCACTCCCTCGCCGGGCGGACTCACGCTGTCGTGGTCCGAGATCAAGGACCGCCGCTACGTGATCCAGTCATCCACGGACCTCCAAACGTGGAGTGACGTCATCACCCGCGACACAACCAGCGCAGGCACCGGCACCCTGCCCATCACCCCCGGCAGCGGCCGCGTCTTCTACCGTGCCGTCATCCGCACGCTGCCGGACTGATCATTCTCCGTTCCCTCCATTGCATCGCATAACCATGAAAAACAGACATTGCATCTACCTACTGGCCCTCGGCCTCACCTTCACCCACGCCGCCTCCGCCGCAACCCAAACGTGGCAGACCGCCAACGCCAACAATACCTGGGACCTCACCGCCACCAACTGGGATGCCGGGGTCGTCTGGACGAATGGCAACAACGCCCTGTTCACGGGCACGACCGAAACCGTCACGCTGGGGGCCGCGGCCCTCAATGCGGGAACCGTCTCATTCGATGGCACCGGCCAATGGACTCTCAACGGTCCTGCAGCCAGCCTCACCGCCAGCGCGATCAACATCAACACCACCGCGGGTGGCAAACTGAGTCTCGCCACGACCGGCACGCTTTCCAATGTGGCGGCGATCAATGTCACCACCGGCTCGACCTTGTTTGCACCCTCCACCTTGATCAACAGCGCGATCACCGTAGGCGGCACCGGCAACACCGAGAACCGCGGCGCGCTCCGCCTTGAAACCGGCGCAATCCTTTCGGGCACCATCACCCTGAATGCCGATACCACCATCGGCACCTCGGACAACGCCACGATCAGCAGTACGGTCAGCGGAAACTTCTCGCTTTCCCGTGCTTCAGTCGGCACCGGGACACTCACCCTCTCCGGCCCCCTCACCTTCACCGGCGGTTTCACCCAGGCCATTGCGGGAACCACGGTGCTCAGCGGCACGAGCACCTATGCGGGTGCCACCACCATCTCCGCCGGTTCGCTCACCCTGAGCGGTTCGATCGCGAACTCGGCTCTCAGCCTTTCCGATGGTACGACCCTGCGCGGCGAAGGCACTGCGGCCAGCGCCACCTTCGGCACCACCACCGGCGCCACCCTGGTTGTCGATCCCACCACACCCGCCGCCCTCACGGTCAATGGAGCTCTGGCGGTCAACGGCGCCGTCAACGTCAGCCTCACCACTCCCATCGCCGCAGGCTCGGGTCCGGTGACGCTGCTCAACTACGGCACCACCACCGCCACCGCTGCGAACTTCTCCGTAGGCACCGGCTTCCGCAATCCGACTCCGGTCGTGGTCGGCGGCGGGTCGGTCACTCTGGACCCGGGCAACAAGAACCTGGTATGGACCGGCGCGACCACCACCTGGGAATTGGGCGGTACGGACGGCGACTGGAATTCCGGCGCGGACCAGTTCTTCAACGGTGACTATCTCACCTTCAACGATACCGGAGCCAATCCCTCGATCACACTCGCCGGGACCTTCGCACCGAGTTCGATCACGGTAAACAGCACCACCAACAACTACAGCTTCCTCGGTGGCGGCTTCAGCGGATCGACGGGGCTGACCAAGAGCGGCAGTTCAACCCTCACCCTCACCGGGAACAACTCCAACACCGGAGCCATCTCGCTCACCGGCGGCACCCTCGCCCTCGACAACACCGCCTCGACCGGTGCGCAGAATCAGTTCACCGGCACGACCGGCGGCATCGCAGTCGGTGCTTCCACCACCCTGCGGGTGAAGGTTGCGGGTACGGGCGTGGATGGCACGGCCTACGTCCTCAGCCGCAGCCTTAGTGGCAGCGGTACTCTTGCCTTGGAAAACGCCGGAGCCACCGGCACCCGTGAAATCTCCCTCTCCGGGACGAACACCGGGTTTGCCGGAGCAGTGAACATCACCCGCAGTTCCGGCACGCAGGTGATGCGGGTAAAAGCGAACCAAATGGCCAACGCGACCCAGATCAGTGTCGCGGACGGAGGACAGTTCTGGGACAACACCGCCAGCGGCCAGACCGTCGGCTACACCTTCACCAACCTCGCGGGCCCGGGCGAAGGCGGCTTCGGCGCGCTACGTGTCGCAGGCGGTGTGACCTATAGCGGCGCGATGACGATGAACGCCAGCGGCGGCCGCATCGGTGGCGCGGGTGGCGCGGGTTTGATCGCCACCCTGTCCGGTCAGATCAGCGGCGGCCTGTTGGAACTACTCGGCACATCGAACGGCATCACGCTGCTCGTCACCAACAACAGCAACACGCCCTCCGCCGCCACCATCATGGGTGGTAGCAGCGGTGCGGTGCGCGCGGCGGGCAATACCGTCTTCGGCTCCGGCACTCTGACGCAGAACGGTGCCACGTTGATGTCCAGCAACACCACCGCGCGGACCTTCGCCAATCCCTACGTGGTGGGTGGCAACATCACGCTGGGTGACGCGACCAACAACGGCAAGCTGACCTTCACCGGCACCACCGGCTTTGGTACAGGCACCCGGACGGTGACCACCGCCTCCGAAGCCGAGCTTTCCGGCACGCTTTCCAATGGCGGCCTCACCCATGCGGGCGCGGGCAAGCTCACCCTCTCCGGCACCGGTTCGACCCTGACCAGCGTCCAGCAGACAGGTGCGGGCAATCTGGAAATCCCCGGAGCCATCACACTTTCCGGAGCAGGATCGCAGTTCTCCACAAGTGCTTTGGCGGGGACCTCCACCGTCAATATCGGCGGCTCACTGGTCTACAACGGCGGATCCGGCTTCAACGTGATCATCGGCCAGAACACCGCGAACCACAACGGGGTGCTCAATGTCTCCGGCTCCTACACACAGAATGCCGAGAGCATCTTCCTAGGCAACAACGTCGCCACCGTGACCGGCACAATCAACGTGAACAGCGGCGGCACCGTCACCTTTGGCACGGGCATGGCCAACAGCTCCGCTTCCGGTACCGGCGGCGCGGCAGGGGTGGTGTTGGGCCGCGATGGCGGCATCGGCACCATCAACCTCGCCACAGGCGGCACGCTTGCCTCCGCCAAGGACATCATCCGTGGCACCGGTACGGGCACCTTCAACTTCAACGGCGGCACACTGAAGGCGCTCGCCACCCGCGCGACGTTCCTCCAAGGCCTCACTGCCGCAAACATCAACACCGGCGGCGCGATCATCGATAGCAACGGCTTCGACATCACCATCGGCCAAGCGCTCCTCGCCGGAACCGGTGGCGCGGGTCTGGTGAAGAACGGTGCGGGCAAACTCACGCTCACGGGTGCCAACACCTACACCGGCGATACCACCGCGAACGGCGGCACGCTCTCGTTGGGCACCGCCTCCCTCGCCGATGCCGCGAAGGTGAACCTCAACAATGGTGCCGTGCTTGACCTCACCTTCGCAGGCTCCGACACCGTGGACCAACTGATCATCGATGGAGTCCAGCAAACCACCGGCACCTGGGGCAGCAGCGCCTCGACCGCCACCCATCAGGATGACGTTCACTTCAGCGGCACGGGCACGCTGACGGTCGTGACCGGACCGGCCAATGCCTACGCGGGATGGGCCGCCACCAAGGGCCTGACTGTTGCCAACAACGGCAAGAATCAGGACCCCGACAACGACGGGCGGAACAATCTGCATGAGTTCGGCTTCGGAGGTGATCCGCTTTCCGGCGCAACCGGACAGCGGATCGTCGCCCGCAGGGCCACGGTGAACACCTTCCAGATGCTGACACTCACCGTACCGGTGCGGAACGGCGCCGTGTTCAGCGGCTCACCGGATCTGACCGCCACGGTCGATGGCATCATCTACCATATCCAGGCCAGCCTGGATCTCGCGGATTGGACCAGCATCCCCGCCGCGGAGGTGCCGGTGGGCGACCGCCAACCGTTGATCGATGCCGCCACCCCGGCTCCCACCGGCTACACCAACCGCTTCTTCTACGTTCCGGATTCGCAGGAGAATTCGAAGGTCTTCCTCCGCGCCAAGGTTGAGGAAGCCCCCTGAGCCCCTTTCTTGGGTACAATGCAATAAGTGTATGCGGTCGGGTGGGGTTTCCCACCCGGCCGCATCCGTTTGGACTACCCGCAATTTGCTAGATCCTCCATCATGCCCATGTATGGATGCACATCATGCCTCTCCATCTCCGCCATCTGCTCTTGACATGGACTCTCGCACCCGGCGTCCTCAGTGCCGCTCCGGAAGTGCATCTTTGGAAAGACAAGCCGCCAGGCGATCTTCCCGCCGTAAAGGAAGGAGCCGCGCCAACGGGCCGGATGAATGATGACGAGCGCATGACCGATGTGGCCGCGCCAACGCTCACCTGGTTCCGCCCGGAGAAACCCGATGGCCGCGCGCTGGTGGTGTGTCCCGGTGGCGGCTATCAGATCCTCGCCATCCACAAGGAAGGCGACAAGGTGGCGGAGCGTTTCGCCAAGGAAGGCATCACCGTGGCCGTGCTGCACTATCGCGTTCCCGCAAAGAATACCGACGCCGCCGATGCCGGACCGCGCCAGGATATCGCCGAGGCGTTGCGCCAAGTCCGCGCCGAGATGAAGTCGAAGGGTTTCGCCAGCGGCAAAACCGGAGTGCTGGGATTTTCTGCAGGCGGGCATCTTGTCTTGGAATCGGCCTATGGTCCGATGCCCTCGGGAGCGGAGCGACCGGACTTCGTGGTGGCGATTTATCCCGCCTACCTCACGGACAAAGCCGGAGTCTTGAAACCGGAGTTTGCCATCACGAAAGAGTCCCCGCCCGCCTGCTTCTTCCACGCCGCGGATGACAAATATCCAGCCGATGCGAGCGCCCAGCTTTGGCGAAAATTGCACGATGCCGGGGTGAAGGCGGAGCTCCACATCTACTCCGGCGGTGGCCACGGTTTCGGCATCTCCGAGCCCAATCCGGACAAGCCGTGGACCCTGTGGCCGGACACCGCAGCCTCATGGATGCAGGGAATGCGCAAATAGATATTCAAAAAGCACATCTTCTTTCTGCAAGCAATTCCGGGAAGATGGCGTAGGGACCGCTTGAATGGATCGGCGGATCAGCGGCAGCATTCTTTCCTTGGGACTTGGCTTGGCGGGCGGTTGGCTCGCCTGGCCATGCCTGCGTGTGTCCGCGGAAACCGTGCCCGCTGTTCCGGCCTCTCCCGTTCCTGCAAAAGCCGTCGATCAAGCCTCCCGCTACAAGAAGGAGGTCGAGCCGCTGCTGGTCAACTACTGCTACGACTGCCATGGGGATGGTTCGCACAAGGGCGAGCTGGCGATCGATTCCTTCAAGGACATCGCGGCGATGCAAAAGAACCGCGATGTCTGGAAGCGCATCCGCGAACACATCGGCTACAAGCTGATGCCGCCCGCCGATGAGGAGCAGCCCAGCGACCAGGAGCGCCAGCAACTGCTTTCGTGGATCGATGCCGCGGTCTTCCCGGTCGATCCCGCTCATCCTGATCCGGGCCGCGTGCTGCTGCGCCGCCTGAACCGCGAGGAATACCGCAACACGATCAAGGACCTGCTCGGCGTCGATCTGGAGGTGGAGAACATCCTGCCGCCGGATGACTCGGGCTACGGCTTCGACAACATCGGCGACGTGCTCACGCTCTCGCCGGTACACATCGAGCGCTATCTGGCGGCCGCACGTCAGGCGCTCGACCGCGCGGTGCATCCCGATCCGATGCCGCGTCCGGAGCGGAAAATCGCCGGGGCCACACTGGATGGACCGGGTCGTCGTTCGGAAGACGGTCACTATCTATGGAAAGCCGGCGAAGCCGTGTGCAATCCGGAGTTCTACCAACCCGGACGCTACCTCCTGAAAGTAGTCGCCTGCGGCACCTGGGGTGGCAACGAACCGCCGAAGATGGAACTGCGGCTGGATGGAAACCTCGTGTCCACCTGGGAGGTGAAGAACCTGATGGACACCCCGAAGTGGTACACCGCCGAGGTGAAGATCGACACCAAAGGCCCGCACCGCGTGGGCGTCACCTTCCCGAACGATTTCTGGGACGAGAAAATCCCCGATCCCTCCAAGCGCGATCGCAACCTGATGGTGAACCGCGTGGAGATCCAGGGGCCCATGGACGGCCCGTTGCCACCGAAGCCGGAAACCCATCGCGCGATCTACGGAGAACGTCGTAGCAACGAGGACGACAAGGCCTACGCGCTGCGCGTGCTCTCGGGCTTCGCCCGGCACGCGTTCCGCCGCACACCGCAGACCGGCGAGGTGGAGCGTTACCTGCGTTTCATTGGTGTGGCCGGGTCGCAGGGCCAAAGCCTCGAGCACGGCATCCGCCTGGCACTGGAGGCGATGCTCGCCTCGCCCTCGTTCCTGTTCCGCGAGGAACCGGTGCAGGGCGGCGGCAAGTCGGACAAGATCGTCCAGCTCGGTGAACACGCGCTCGCCTCGCGCCTTTCCTATTTCCTATGGAGCAGCATGCCCGACGACCGCTTGCTCGATCTCGCGGATGCGGGCCAACTCCGCCAGCAGCTCGATGAGGAGATCAAGCGGATGATCGCGTCACCGAAATCCGAGCGATTCATCTCGAACTTCGGCGGCCAGTGGCTCCAGCTCCGCAACCTCACCTCCGCCTCGCCGGACGAGAAACGCTTTCCGAACTACAACCGCTCGGTGGGACGGGACATGCGCAAGGAAACCGACCTGTTCCTTGGCGACGTGCTGCGCTCGAACCTGCCGATCTCAACGCTTCTCGAAGCCGACTATTCGTTCCTCAATGGCAACCTCGCCCGCTTCTACGGCATCCAGGGTGTGGAGGGAAAAGAGTTCCGCAAGGTCTCGCTGGCGGGTACGCCACGCCGCGGCCTGATGGGCCAGGGCGCGGTGCTGATGGTCACCTCCTACCCCACCCGCACCTCACCAGTGCTGCGTGGCAAGTACGTGCTCCAGAACCTGCTGGACATGACTCCACCTCCTCCGCCGCCGAATATTCCCCAACTCGGAGGCGGCCACGGCAAGAACATGACATTGCGCGAGCAAATGGAGGTCCACCGCAAGGATCCCTCCTGCGCGAACTGCCACGCGCTCATGGACCCCATCGGCTTCGCCTATGAACAGTTCGATGCCGTCGGCTCGTTCCGCAACGATGACCGCGGCAACCGCATCGACACCGCTGGCAAGCTGGCCGATGGCGATGCCTTTGCCAATCCGGAGGAACTCCGCGAGTTGATCCTCCGCAAGCACGGCAACGAATTCCAACGCGCGCTGGCTTCCAGACTGCTCACCTACGCGCTGGGCCGTGGCACCGATTGGTACGACCGCCCCGCCATCGACGCCATCACCATCAAAGCTTCCAAGGACAACGGCCGCTTCCAGACTTTCATCCGCGCCGTCATCGACTCCGTGCCCTTCCAATACCGCCGGGCCTCCTGAACCACCCCGAACTCTCATTGCCATGACACCCCGCCGCCGCTTCCTGCAAGGGCTCGCCTCGGTCTGCGCGCTGCCCTACCTGCCATCGCTGCGTGCGGCGACGGTTGCCCCGGCATCGCCGTTGCGGATGGGCTTCGTCTATATTCCGAACGGAGTGAATCTCGACTTATGGCGTCCGGCCGCAGGCGGCCTGCTCTCTCCCACGCTTCAACCGCTCGCCGCCCTCCGTGATCACTTCTCGCTCTTCCGCGGACTCGACCAGCACAAGGCCTTCGCGAATGGTGATGGCGCGGGCGACCACGCGCGCGCGAACGCGACCTTCCTCACCGGCTGCCAGGCACGCAAGACGGCGGGGGCGGACATCCGACTCGGCATCTCGGTGGATCAACTCGCCGCCAATGAGATCGGCCACCTCACCCGCCTGCCATCGCTCGAACTTTCCACCGATCCACCGCGCGCCGCCGGCGAGTGCGACTCCGGTTATTCCTGCGCGTATCAATTCAACCTCTCCTGGCGCAGCGAGAACATCCCCGCGCCCGCCGAACGCGATCCGCGGCTGGTGTTCGAAAAGCTCTTCGGCTCCGGCGATGAAAAGCAGGACGCCCGCCGCCGCGCCTACGAGAAGAGCGTGCTCGATTTCGTGCTGGAGGATGCGAAACGCCTGCAAGGCCGCCTCGATCACGAAGACCGTGGCAAGATGGACCAGTACTTCAGCGCGGTGCGGGACGTGGAAACCCGCATCTCCCGCGCGGAACAATTCCGCAAGGAAGTGCCGGAGGAAAAACGCCCGAACGGTGTGCCGGAAATCTACCGCGACCACATCCGCCTGATGTACGAACTCATGGTGCTCGCGTTCCAAACGGACAGCACGCGCATCGCTTCCTTCCTGCTGGCCCACGACGGCTCGAACCGCACCTTCCCCGAGATCGGCATCCCGGATGCCCATCACGGGCTCTCGCACCACCGCGGCGATCCGGAAACGCTCCGCCGCATCGGCGAGATCGACCGCTATTACGTCGAGCAGTTCGCGTGGTTCCTGGAAAAGATGAAGTCGATCCCGGAAGGCGACGGCACGCTGTTGGATCACTCGATGATCGTCTATGGCGGCGGCATCGCCGATGGCAACCGCCACAACCACGACGACCTGCCGGTGCTGATCGCCGGCCACGGCAATGGCACCCTCAAGCAGGGCCGTGTGATCGAGGCTCCGAAAGGCACTCCCATGACGAACCTCTATCTCTCGATGCTCGACCGCATGGGAGTGAAGGCCGCGCGGCTCGGTGACTCGCAGGGCGAGCTCTCAGGAATCTGAAAAGGGTCAGGGACGCCCCGGTGGAGCGTCCCTTGGTCCCCGTCCTACCGGACGGTCGTGATTGATCTCGCTCCACCGGAAATCAGCCTCAGGCGGAAGAACGCCTTGGGCCCGAAATTGCTGATGGAGACCGTGACCGAGTTCTCGGTCAGGCCTTCAACCGGAGTCCACGATTCGAGATCCATCGAGTATTCCAAGGTGCAAGGCGGCCCACCCGGTCCCCAGGAGAGCGTGGCGATGTCTCCGGAGCGCTCGATGTTCAGCACCGGCAGCACCAGCGACGGCATGGCGAGTGGATTCGCGAAGTCCACCCACGCGAAGTAGAAGTCGCTGTCGCGAAGCGGGAAGCTGTCAAAGCTGCCTGCGCCGTTCGGCACGACCTCGCGGGACTCCACCACGAAGTTCCCGTTCGAGTAGCTGTAGGTGAGCGTGACATTGTCCACCAGCGAAGTGTTCGCCGGCAGCTTGCCGACGGGCTGGAGGATGAGCATTCCATTCGCACCGGTCTTGCCCGGGATGTTGATCTCATAGCGTCCGGGGGTGGACCGGTTCACGGTGAAGGCGCCGGCCGAGTTGATCTTGCCACCGGTCGATCCCGCGATTCTGCCACCGACGAGGTTCATCGCATCGTAGGGCACATACACGAACGAGAACTCGGTCCTGGAGTTGCCGATGTAGTTGGCGGGATTGCCCTTGTTTTCCTCCACACCGCGGATGGCGACATCCCAGCCGGAGCCATCGGTTTTCACCGCGCAGTTGATCTGTGGGCCACGTACGGAGCCGTCATCATTGGGCACCAAGAACATCATCCCGCCATTGGCGGCATCGACATCCGGCAGCTTGAGACTGGCCAGGCCACCGGGATCATTCCATTGCAACAGGGCCGCCGCGGAGTTCGTGTCGAAGCTGTAGGTTCCGCTGGTGGCACTGGGGCTGTGGGATGCAGGATTCCGCCAATAGGCTTTACCATCGGTATCGGCATTCGCGAATGCGCCGGACATCCAGCCCTGCGCATAGGGGAACCAGGCCACCGAGGTATCGAAGGCGGCACGCTGGAATCCGCCCGCGCTGTTGGCGGCCGGATTCGGATGAGCGGCCGTATTGCCCAGCTTCGACATCCGGGTGTAGTAAACGCCATTGCCGAAGGAGCCATCGTCCATGCCGAAGTAGTTCGCGCTGGAGAAGTCGATCGCCTCATAGACATGCGGCAGGAAGGGCGCGGCTCCGTCCGCCCACTGGATCGGACCGTTCACGCGGGCGGTGGGGATCAGCACGCCGTAGCGTGGCGAGGGGAACCAAGCCTGCGAGGCGGGCGCGGTGACCTGCGGCGTGTCACGGCTCCGGTTCGGATTGGAGTAGGGACCCAGATTCTGCTGGGCCGCCACCGGATCGCGCGGTCCCATGGCGAAGTCGAATGCTCCAGTCGCATAGCGTCCGATGGAGAACGGCACCGGCCCCTGCTGGCCATCGATGCTGACAAGCACATCACGCGAGATGGTTCCGAATCCGCCGCTGTTCCAAACGATCTGTCCGCTCTGGCTGTTGTCGGACGAGCGGCCGATGCCATCAGCCGGAAGGCTCACCTGCCAGTTCACAGCGGTCACTGAATTCACGGGATAGACTCCGGGAGCATTGCCCGCAACGACCGGAGTGCCATTGGAATTTGGAACCGGCGGGTTGACCACATTCTGATAGTTCGCGAAGCGGTTGTGAACCCGGTTCGCAGGATTTTCGTTCGAATCGATGTGCGCGACGGACGCCAGACCGAGATACAGCGTGTCCGGAAAAGCGGCTGGATCCACCGTGTACTCCGCGAGCACCACCCATTTCAGATTGTCCTGGCTGCAAAAGGTCTGGATCAGATTGCCGGTGCGCTTCATCCGCAGCCAGACCGGGATCAGGCTGCCGGAAGCGGGACGGTAGGTGCCGGGATAGGGGCCGCCGTTATACCGGAATTCCGGGGTATTCGAAGGCGGGTCGTTGGTCTGGCCTCCCTGTGCCGTTCTGGCGATGGTCTCCACATAATTGGTGCCCGCCATGGGCGTCGCACTCACCTGGATGTCCGGGCTGCCTGCCGTGAGATTCGCCCGCAGGTGGAGGGAAGCCTTCGCGGAATCCTGCTCGGAAGCATTGTCCACGGTTACATCCTGCACTTGGACCTTCACATCAAAGTCACCACTCCTTTGCTCGTAAAGATACGTAAACGAATCCGCCGTCCCATAGGTATCGCCGCCGCCGGCCACAACCGAGATGGAGGAATCCGGATTGACGGTCACCACGCTGGACGGTGCGTTCAGATCCAGGGTGGTGAAGGTCTGGGCCTCGAGCGATCCGGCCAAACAGAGAAGCGGAAGAGACAACCAAGCTCCGGATCCCAGCTTGCCGCCGGCTTTACAAATCGAACGGGTATTCATGATGAGGATTTTTCAGGGTATAAATTGCAACATTTTCCAACAAATCCAAACAGAGGATTGAGCCAATAGGAAATTTGCAACCCTGATGTCAATGCGTTTCGAACTAGCCCCAGTGTATCAACGGCGAGACGCCGTCGTTGCCCTAACAGGGTGTATCGAAACCCCGGTTGAAGCTCCTTCGTCCCAACGGGACGAAGAAGGTTTCGGTGCAACCTCTAACAGATGATGACGCTTCCATCGGATCCGGCTTCCACTCTGCCGCCCGTCCCACGGCAAAAGCCCGATCCTTTCAGTACAACCCCGGCGGTGTATTGCGCTGATAGAGCGCCTCGATGCTCTCCGGCAGCAACGCGACTGGAAACACGTAGAGCTCATCCAAGCTGCCGCGGAACGAGTAGTTCGACTCACTATCGACACGATGACCGATCGTCAGCGGGAATGAATTCGGTCCGTTGATGACGGTGTTGACCTCCTGGGTCTTCACATAGGTCGAGGAATCCAGCCTTCCATCGATGTAGTAGCGGATGTTGTTCGTGCTGCTGCGCGGACCTCCCGGAAACACCACGGCCACATGATGCCACTTGCCATCGCGGAGATCGGTCGAGCCGATGCTGGCGCCGCCCTGCACCTCCACACGCAGTGCCCCCTTCGTGCCGGTATTGTCCACGCTGTTGTTCCAGGCGATCTGCCACTTCCCCCCGTTGCCGGGACTTGCACTTCCCCAGGACAGGATCGAGTAGCTGAAGGTGTCCGGAGTTCCCTGGGGCACCATCACCCAGAAAGCCACGGTGCGCGCCTGATTGCCCGCATAGCCGGGAAACCGGGTGGAGATCACGCTGGAGAATCCCTCGAGCTTCACGCCGGTGCCGAAACGCCCCGCTACAAGCGTGGGATGGGTGGCACCCTTGAGTTCGACCACGCTGGCGGGAAACGGATTTTCTCCCGCGAGGCGCACTCCAGTTTCATCGAATGTTCCGGTCGTGGTGTTCACACTGTCGAAGCTCCAGTGGAGATAGGTCTTCGGCATCAGCGCGCTGTCGGTGCGGGCGACGCTTCCGAAATCGGCCGGGGCATAACGTGGCGCTTCATTGGTGACTCCCGCATCCGCAAGACGGATCGGTTTCGATTGAGAGAGCTTCAGCGAGTCGCGGTTGCCTCGCTTCGGATTCAACTCCACTTCACCGGCGAGCACATGCACTTCCGTATGGCCGTCTTCCTCCACCGCAACACCGAAGCGCGAACCACGGCGGCGTAGTTCGCCATTCGGCGTTTCCATCACGAAGCCCACGGCCTGTTCCGGAATATCGACAATGGATTTCCCGAGATCGAGCCGCGCGTGGTTGGGCGAAGAAACATCGAGCCGCGCCGGAGCCTGGAGACGCACGCTGGCACCGGAGTCGAACGCGATCTGCGCGGACCCTTCGGTGAGTTCCACCACGCCGGTGGCGAGCCACTGTCCCACCTCGGGATGGCCGGAGCGCCATTTGGCACCCGTGGCCTGGGTGAGCCGAGCGACATAGCCGATCTCCACCGCATCCGGACGTTCAAGATAGCGGATCTCCTTCCTCACGGGCTTGAGCGCATACCCGAGCACACCGCCGAATGCGACCAAGGCCGCGGCCGCAGCGATGGGACGGAGCCAGCGCTTGAGGAAAACAATCTTCCGTTCCGGAACTTCCGCCGATGCGGCGGCATCCCTCAGTTCCCACTCCAGGCGTCCGTGAAGCTCGGCCTGCGAGCAGTAGTGCTCGAACGCCACGGGATCATCGCGCAGCCTCTGTTGCAATTCATCGAACCGCTCCGCGGGCAGCGAGCCTTCCAGCAAGGCATCGATCCATTCCATGGTTTCGCGGTTCATGCGGCACCCCCTTCCATCTTGATCCGCTTCTCGATACAATCCCGCAGTTGGTTCCGCATCCGGAAAAACCACTGCTGGAGCGAGCCCTCCGTCTTCCTGAGATCGCGCGCCATGTCGCGGACGGTGCTCCCCAGCGCATAGCGCCGGTGGATCAGTTCGCGGTCGCCCGGATCGAGCTGCTTCATACACTCGCGCAGCGCGGCCTGCTGGCCATCCGCATTTGCCTCGGCGGATGAACGCCGGGTGGAGATCTGCTCCATCAGGTCGCTGTCGAAAACGAGCCACTGGCGGCGCCTGTCGGAGCGCAGCGCCTCCAGCGTTTTGAGATGGGCGATGCGGAAAGCGAAGGCCTTGAAGTTGCTGCCCGGCTCGAAAACGTCCGCCTTGTTCCAGAGCACCAGGTTCGTCTCCTGCAGGATATCCTCCACATCCGCCTGCGGAGCGAGACTGCGGATATAGCCATAGATCGCCGGCTGGTGGCGGGTCACCAGTTGCAGATACTGGATCTGGCTTTCGTCCATGGATTCGGAAGAGGGATACCGGCGGGACGGTGTCGGGCTTTCCGGAAAATAGGATGCAGCAGCCATGTTGTCCCGCTCGTTTGTAGTTCTAGGGACCGGTCACGCGGACCCTCATGAACAACCGCTCGGTGAGGGCGGGAATCGTGGTCCGGCTGGTGACTTGATCGAAATCACCAGCCGGAACGGAAGACACTTCCACGGTCGTCAGCGTGGTCCAGTCGATCAGGTCCGCGGAAGCCTGCACCACATAGGAAAGCGAATGGGAACCGGCACGACGGCGCGGATAGGTGATGCGGAGGTAGCCATCGTCCCGGGAAGTGGACGCCACCGGTGTGGAATCCCGGATACGCGGCTGGGTGCCAAAGGCGTATTCGAAAAGCCGGTTGCGCCCGTCACGATCGTCATCCGCATTCCAATCAAAGGATGCGATTCCAAAATACCGACGCTGCCAGATCGCCGCACCATTGTTGGTCTCCGCGGCCTGTGCCGCGATCTCGGTGGCGGACAGAGCACGGCCATGGATGCGGGCGTCATCCAGCGTGCCGGTGAAAAAGCGGCTCTGGATATCACCACCGATCTTCACCGCGGAGCCGGAAGTGTTGACCGTCGCGGAACCGCTGGCGGCGAAAGTCGTCTCCAGCACACCATCGATATAGAGCTTGGTATCGGTGACGTTCGGCGTGCCGTCATTGGTGAAAGTGCAGGCGATGTGATGCCACTGGCCATCGTTCACGGCATGGCCAGCCTGAAGGAAGCCACCGGTGACCTCGATGCGCGGCTGGCCGCTTTGGATGAGGAACGTCCACTTGTTGCCGGTCGAGTTCGGCCCCCAGGCGATCACCGGCATCTGTCCGGTGCCGGTCGTTTTCACCCACGCGGAGCAGGTGCGCGCATTCGTGCCGGTGATGCCATTGAAATTGTCCACGCCCACGCAATCGTCCACGCCATCGAATTGCAGCCCCTTGTCCGAATGACCGGCAACCCATTGCGCGGGATCGACCGTGAATCCTGTCAGAGTGGCAGCGCGATAGCCGCCCGCTTCACGGGTGGTGAGACCGGAGGTCTGGTTGAAGGGGAACCAATAGTCGCCATCGGCGTAGGCCACCGTCACCCTCACCGTGGCGATGGCTGAAGACGTGCCATCGGTGGCGGTATAGGTGAAGAAATCCTCGCCGAGAAACCCCGTGGTAGGCGTATAGACGATCTGGGTTCCTGAAATGACGGCGGTTCCCGAGCGCGGGGTCGTGACCGAGGCGATCGAGAGTGCCTGAGGCTGGCCATCATCACTGTCGTTCGCCAGCACCGCCAAAGTGGTGGCGGCATCCTGCTGGATCAGCACCGTATCATCCACCGTCTGCGGAGGAGTGTTCACGCCAATACCGTCGCGCGAGAACGCGCTTGCCGCTATCGCCTGCCTGGTGACGCCCGGGCCGCTCCATTGCAGCGAAAGCGCGGGCGTTCCAGTACTACCACGGGCATAGTAGAGGCGGAAGGGATGCTTGCCCGCTTTCAGATTCATCACCGCGCTTTTCTCCGTGCCGCCGGCATAGCCGAAATCCGCGTCGATCACCGCCGCCTCATGGATGCGCAGGAAGGCACGGGTGTCGGCATTCAGGTAGAAGGTGTAGGAACCATCGCCCGGCACATTCAGATAACCGGTGAAAAGCAGAGCCACGTCATTGTCCTGCGGGCGGATCGCCAGGGACGGAATGCCAACCGTGCCGCCCGAGACCGGCGTGAGGTTCGTGAGTTCCGGCAGCCAGGGGAACGAGCCGGTGTAAGCCTTCCACTCGACCCCGCTGGTGGTTTGCAGGGGAGTCAGCGGCGGCACCTGCTCCGAATCATACGGCCGTGCGGCTCCGCTGTCCGATCGGCGCATTCGCAGCACCTTGTCCTTCATCTGCTGCTGGAGCGCGGTTAGCGTGGAGGCGAGATTCACCGATTCCTTCGGATCGTTCACGATGTCGTAGATCTCGAAATTGTCCGCGTGGGACTGGATGTTGTAGCGCACTCCGACGTAGTTCCCGGAGCGGATCAACTGCATCTGGTTGCGGGCGCGTCCGCGCTTCGCCACATCGAACTCCGAATACGACGGCGTCGAACCGGCAAAATAGTATTCCGTATAAACCTGCGGGGTCTTCTGCCCGCTGATGTTCTCCAGCGTGGGCACGAGCGAAACCCCATCCACGCGCGCCGGCACCGGCACGCCTGCCAACTCCGCGAACGTCGGCATCCAGTCTTGGAACTGGCTGGGCAGGTTGCTCACGCGGTTGCCGGGGATGCCCGCGGGCCAGCGCACGAGAGCGCCGACACGCGCACCGCCTTCCCAGCAATCGCGCTTGATCCCATCGAAGGGTCCGAAGCTGTTGAAGAAATACGGCTGCATGGCCGTGGAAAGATAGGACTCGTCGCTGACGCCGTTGTCGGTGGTGAAAACGATCAGCGTGTTGTTGTCGATACCGAGATCCTTGAGAGTCTGGATCAGATCACCCACGCAGTCGTCGAGACGGCGCACGGTGGTGGCATAGCGCTTCATCACGTTCGGCCACGCGACCTCGGCGGTGGACGCGTTCTTATCGCTGTCATACGTCTGGCCCGTGTAGTCCGGATGCATGTAGCCATCCACGGTGCCGCCTGCGGTATTGATCATCGCACCAGGCGTGCCCTGCCACTGGAGTCCGCCGGTCAGACCGCCGCCCGCGGGATACGCCATGGTCGGGAGCTCGCAGGTGGCATGCGGCGTGTCATACGCCAGATAGAGGAAAAATGGCTGGCTGGAAGAGGCCGCATGCTGATCCACGATCCACTTCTTCGCACGCGCGGTCCAGAGATCGGCGGTATAGCATTTGTCGAGGCTGGCGGAGACCTCGGTGTTCATGTCCCACACTTCCTTCGCGCCCTGATAGGTTCCTTCCTTCGGATAGTGCTCGTGGCCGTCGCCATGGCGGACATAGCCGTAGTAGTAGTCGAAGCCGCGCTTCGTGGGATAGGCGGCCCATGCCGTGGGCGTGCTCCCGCTTCCCTGCAATCCCCACTTGCCAATGCAAGCCGTGGCATAGCCAGCGCCTTTCAGCACCGTGCCGAGCGTGTGATTGCTTTCCAACGCCTTGTCGAACTGGTTGTCCCGGATGTTGGCATGCCCCTGGTGGACGCCGAGCAAAAGCGACGCGCGCGATGGCGCACAGACCGGCGCAGGACAGTAGTGATGGGGAAGCTGAAGCCCCTCCGCTGCAACGGCATCGAGCTTCGGCGTGAAATGCCACGGCTCCGAGCGGTCGTTGTTCGCCTTCCTCAGGTTCTGGTAAAACACCCCGATGTCCCCGTAGCCGAGGTCATCGCACAGGATGAAGATCACATTGGGCTTCGGCGCCGCTCCCGCCGCGAGCAATGCCGTGGCCAGAAAGACGGAGAACATGGAAAGCAGACGCTTCATCAAATGGGGGCGGAAAAAGAGGCGGGAGCACCAGCCCCCGCCTCATGTGAATCACGGTCGGAAGCAGATCAGCGGCGGCGGCGCAGCAAGCCGATGACCCCGAATGCTCCCAGCAACGCAGCGGATGGCTCGGGAACGGCGACGTAGCTGCCATTGAGGGCCAGGTTGTCGATCCCATCATAGGAACCGCCTTCCGTCACCGTCGGTTTGACGCCCGAGATGCGCAGCACGAAGGAGCCGGTGGTGCCGCCGAGATCCGTGGCATCCAGCGACGTATCCCCGGCAAGGATGATCGAAAACGCCGCGCCATTGGCTGCATTCGCCGCGATGGATTGCTGCAGCGAGCCGGTGGCGAAAGTCGTGGTCAGCGAGGAATTCAGAATGCTCGCGGAGAAGGCGGTGGTCCGTGCGGCCGTCTGAATGACTGCCCCGGAATTATAGGCGAACCCGGTCAGATCGACCGTCGCCAGCGTCAACGAATCTCCCGCATTGCTGAGAGTGTAGTTGACCGTGAAATCCATGGTCCACACCGCGAAGGGGGCGGTGCCGGTGGCATTCTGGACATTGACGTTCGGCACCACCCGGCCGTTGGAAAGCGGTGTGGCAAAATAATTGGGGGCACCGGACACGGTGGTGGAGGACGCTCCACCGAGGTGGGAATCACCGGTCCAGGAGATGTTGTTCAGAACGGAACTGCTGGGACTGGTGACACCGGTGAAGGTGGTGCTGATCAATACCGCGGCTCCGGCCGGAGCCACGAGGGCGAGAAACAAGGGGGCGAGGATTTTCATGGATTGGCAATGCAACCGGGACACGCCGTAGTGGCGCACCCGTTGCATGGCCCATGACCGGAACCGACCGGGTATTACGGATTTTTCAGGAGGGAATTGAAAAACCCTCGTGGTCCAATCCAGACCCGCAGGGAAACAGGCTGCAGGAAGCCTTCTCCGCTCATGATCCAGGCGAGAGGATGACGGCTGGTTTGGAGCCGTCCATTTCCTTCAACCGCTTCAGCCGGATCTGGAGATCGGCGAGGGCATTCATGAAATAAATGTATCCATCATACGGACCGCCGTAGGGCGAGAAATACGAGTGAACCCCGCCATCGGTGCCGCCCTTGGTGGACATCCAGTAGAAGTGGTCGGAAGTCTGGAGCTTCGCCCAGACGTGGGAAAGATCCGCATCCTTCGCCGCCAGCACCTCTTCCTCCAGACGGTGGATCTTCGCGATCGCCTCCTGCTGCATCACGTTCCCCATCCATGCGGTGAGGTCGCGCTCGGCATCCGCCCACGAAGTCGGCCAATGGCAGTCATACTCGCGGGACGCGCGGTGCAGATCGACCGCCTCGGAAGGCGTGATCCACTGGCCGCCGAGATCCAGCAGCGTCTCGGGAAGTTTTTCCCAGAAATCGAAAATGCCGGTGTCCTCCCACTGGTGCTCGCCAATGGTCTCATAATCCATGAACAAGTTCACGACATCGCCCTTCGACTTCGCCAGCCAGCTCGCGAAGCTCTCCGGAGAAAGCGGGTATTCGGTCCAGTTCTTGTCGGAGAACCGGAAACCGAGGTCATCGGAGAGCCCGGGATTCCGCAGCAGTGTCTTGAGCCGCGTGACGTGGGGCGCACGGTAGAGGTAGTTCGGAGACTGGCCGTTGAGCACCCATTCCACACCCTCGCCGAGGATGCCATCGAAGCCCATCGTCTCCGCCTGCGCGGCGATGGCATTGTTGTAGATGAGCTCGGTATTCCGGAACACGCGCGGGCGCACGGAGAACACCTCTTCCAGCAATTCGAGATGCTTCTCCACCTGGCGCTCGAATTCCTTGCGCGAGTGGACGATGGCCAGCGAGTGGTAATAGGTCTCCGCCAGCAGCTCCACACCGCCGGTGGCCACGAGCTCCTGGAAGGACTCGAGGACGTCCGGGCGATGGTGCTGCATCTGCTCGATCACCGTGCCACTGATTGACAGCGCCATGCGGAACCGGCCCTCGTTCTCCTCGATGAGGCGCTTGAACATGCGGTTCGCGGGCAGGTAGCACTTTTCCGCCACCTTCGAGAGAATGCGGGCATTGAGCAGATCGTCCTCATAGAAGGCGTGCTCGCCGATCCGGAAGAAATCGTACGGAATGAGCCGGTTCGGTTGGTGAACCTGGAAGTAGAGGCAAACGTCGGGCATTTGGGGGAACTGGAGAGCATGGGGCGGACGCCCGCGGGGTCAAGGAACGAGTTCCCGGTAGATATCGACAACTTTCTCGGCAGCGGCATCCCAGGTGGAGGCCTCGATGTCGCGCTTCGCCTGTTCGACGACCTTTTCGCGGAGTTCGTCATCCGTGATCAGGTCGATAATGTGCTTCGCCATCAGGTCCACGTCCCAGAAGTCGGCCTTCAGCGCGCCTTTCAGCACTTCGGCGACGCCGGACTGCTTCGAAATGACCGCGGGAATGCCGAACTGGGCCGCTTCCAGAGCGGAGAGGCCGAAGGGCTCGGACACGGACGGCATGCAATAGACATCCGTCATCGAGAGCAGTTCGTTCACCTTCTCCTTGTTCAGGAAGCCGGTGAAGTGGAAGTGGCCACCGAGACCATGGAAGGCTCCGGTTTCGATCAGCGGGCGCAGCTTTTCACCGGTGCCCGCAACCACAAAGCGCACGTCCTTGTTCACAGCCAGCACCTTGGCGGCGATTTCGAGGAAGAACTCCGGGCCCTTCTGCGCGGTGAGGCGGCCGAGGAAAAGCACCAGCTTTTCCGGGAATTTCTTGTGGGTGGAAAAGACCTCGACGGGATCCGCGCCATTGTGGACGGCGCGCACCTTGGAGGGATCGATACCGTAGTGGCCGGTTACGACCTGACCGGTGTAGTTGCTGACCGGGATGATCCGGTCGGCCTCCTCCATGCCGTATTTCTCGATGTCGTAGATCCAGCCGCGGGCGTCGGCACCGGCGCGGTCGTATTGGGAGGCGTGGACGTGGATGACCAGCGGCTTGCCGGTCGCCTTCTTCACCTCCACCCCGGCGAGAAATGTCATCCAGTCATGGGCATGAACCACGTCGAACGTATCTTGAAGAGCGAGCTTCGCGGCGATTTTTGAAAACTCGATCACCTTGTTACCCAAATCTTCCCCGTATAACTCCCCCATCTTGAATTGCTCAAGCTGGCGGCGGGTGGTCTGGGAGAAACGGATCTCCCCGCCCGGGATGTGCTCCAGGGTTTCCAGCGTTGTCTCGCCGTCCTCATACGGATCGAGGTGGACCGGCACGCGTTGCACCTTCGCGAAACTCTCGTACCGGTAGCGGCCTTCCACCGACTGCAAGTCCTCCACGCGGAGGTTGTTCAAGCCGGTCAGCGTAAACCCGTCGAAGTGGTCTTCCGGCGCCGTGCGAGGCACCACCACCCGGAGGTCCACATGCTTGGAAAGCGCCCTCGACAGCCCGAGACAAGCGATCCCCAACCCTCCGTTGATCAATGGAGGAAATTCCCAACCCAACTTCAAAACACGCAACCGCTTCATATGGAGGTAGATCAAACCGGAGCACATTTCGTTGATTTTCAGGCGCACGGATGATCGCCCCAAGCCAAAGCAAACGGCGGGCCAATGTCGAGAAAGGATCGTCACACAACAGGTGCCGGAGTCGTCACAGGTGTTGAAATCGCAAGCTTGGCACGCCGGACGCTAACCGGTTAAATGTTCCTGCTGATCTCATCACATGGCTTCCGACGAATTCTCCGGCAACTACATGGAAAAGCACCGCCCCTCCGAGGGGTGGGCCGATCTTTTTCCCGGCACGATCCGGACCATCTCCCGACCTTCGGAGGGGGTGGTTGACCTCTTGACGGACAATCAGGTGCTGCTGCGCATCCAAGTGATCGAGGCGGGCATGGTGCGTTTCCGCTTCAGTCCGGAAGGCCGCTTCGAGAGCGATTTCTCCTACGCGGTGGATCCGGATTTTCATCCTGAACCACCCTCGCATGAGGTTGTGGAATTCGGCGACGGAGTGGCAATCCGCACGGCTGCATTATCCATTCGTGTATCTCGCAACGGCCTCAAAACCACTATCTCCGATGCCAAAACCGGAAAACCTCTTTGTCAGGATGACAAGGGGTTCCACTGGCAGGATAACAAGACCTTCGGCGGCGAGGTGGTGAAGATGATGAAAACCTACCAGCCCGGGGAACATTTCTATGGTCTGGGCGACAAGTCCTGCGACCTGAACCTGCGCGGCCGCCGGTTCGACCTGTGGGGCAGCGACACCTACGCCTTCGGCCCGGACAGTGATCCGCTCTACAAGAACATCCCGTTCTACATCGGGATGCACCGCGGCGGCACCTACGGGATCTTTTTCGACAATACCTTCCGCAGCCGCTTCGACTTCGGCGCGGAGCAGCCGAACCGTACCGCCTTCTCCGCCGAGGGTGGGGAAATGAACTACTATTTCTTCCACGGTGAAACGCCTCTGGACGTCACCCGGGCCTACACCCGTCTGACCGGCCGGCCCGGCATGCCGCCGCTGTGGGCGCTCGGCTATCACCAGTGCAAGTGGAGCTACTATCCGGACGCGGTGTTCCGCGCGATCGGCAAGGGCTTCCGCGACCGGCAGATCCCCTGCGACGCGCTCTATCTGGATATCGACTACATGGATGGCTACCGCTGCTTCACCTGGGATGCCGAGCGTTTCCCGGACCCGAAGGGCATGGTCGCCGATCTGGAGAAAGACGGCTTCAAGACCGTGGTCATCATCGACCCCGGCCTGAAGATCGACCCGGAATACTCCGTGTGGCGGGAAGGCATCGAAAAGGACATGTTCTGCCGCCGTCAGGATGGCAATCTGGCCAAGGGCTCGGTGTGGCCGGGTCTGTGCCATTTCCCGGACTTCACCCGCCCGGACGTGCGCGAGTGGTGGGCGGAGCAGTTCAAGGAACTGGTCGGGGACATCGGCGTGCGCGGCGTGTGGAATGACATGAACGAGCCCGCGGTCTTCGAAGACGGCACCTTCTCCCACGATATTCGCCACGATTACGACGGCCACCCCTGCTCGCACCGCAAGGCCCACAACGTCTACGGCATGCAGATGGTCCGCGCCACGCAGGAAGGCCTGCGCCGCTTCGGCGATGGCAAGCGCACCTTTTCCATCACCCGCTCCGCCTACGCCGGCACCCAGCGCCACGCCTGCGCGTGGACCGGGGACAATGTCGCCTCGTGGGAGCACCTCCACATCGCCAGCCTGCAATGCCAGCGCCTGGCCATCTCCGGCATGTCGTTCATCGGCTCGGATGTCGGCGGCTTCATCGAGACCCCCACGCCGGAGCTTTACCTCCGCTGGGTGCAGATGGCGGTCTTCCATCCGTTCTTCCGCACCCACTCCTCCGGCGACCACGGCGATCAGGAGCCATGGTCGTTCGGTGAGGACACGACCAGCCTGGTCAAGCAGGCCATCGAAATGCGCTACCGCCTGCTGCCGGTGATCTACAGCACCTTCTGGCAATACGTGTCCGACGGCACCCCGATGCTGCGGCCGATGCCGCTGGTGGCCCACCGCGATCCGGACGCCTACTGGCGCAGCACCGAGTTTTTCTTCGGAGATCACCTGCTGGTCATCCCCATGACCCGCGAGAGCGAGGAAGGCCGCTTCCTCTACCTTCCGGACGGCGACTGGTTCTCCTACTACGACGACGCCAAGCCGAAGTCCGTCCGCAAGGACATCTGGGTCGATTGCCCGATCGACCGCATCCCGGTCTTCGTCCACGCCGGCGCGGTCCTGCCGCATTGGCCGCTCCAGCAATACGTGGGCGAGATCCCCCACCCCGAGCCGGAGCTGCGGGCATGGTGGAAAAACGGCACCGAGACCAGCCGCTGGTACGAGGACGATGGCGATGGCCAGGCGTGGAAGGAAGGCGTTTACCGTGACTCCACCATCACCCTGGAAGGCTCGCCCACCAGCCTGCACTTGACCCGCCAGTGGACCGGCTCGTGGACGCCCGGATACTCGAAAATCCGTCTCGTGCTCCGCGGCCTGCCGAAAGGCTGGGAGGCCCTCACCGTCCAGGCGGACGGCACCACCATCCCCACCGCACCCGATGAAGACGGCAATCCGGTCGCGGTTCTGCCGCATGGATTCAAGGCCCTCATGGCCGTCTGGAAGGCTGGCGTGGTCCCCGAACCGGCGGCAGAAACGGAAACCGCCGCAACCGTCTGAGCGTCATTTTCTAACCGCCGTATCCGGGCATTGCCAACGCCGGGGAAATCCCGTATGGCTCCCCGCCCCAGCCACCTCTCATGAATCCAGCCAAATTCCTCACGACCGCCGCCGCAGCCCTGGCCGTCGTGTTTCTCTCCAGTTGTGCCAACCAGGCCTCCAAAACCCAGCAGCCCACGACCGATGCCTCAGGCAAGTGGGTGAACCCCAACAAGCCGGGAACCTACGAATACTTCCAGGCGGAGCTGAAAAACCCGAACACCAAGGACGCGTGGAAGGGCGTGTGGAAGAACGAGGAAGTGCTCTCCCGCACCAATGACTCCAATTCCCGCGTCCTCATCTCGCTGTCGAAGCAGCGCGGCTACCTCATGAACGGTGAAGACGTGGCGATCGACTATCCGGTCTGCTCCGGCATCCCGAGCCGCCCCACACCTCCGGGAAGCTACAATATCCTGGAGAAGGTCGTGGACAAGCGCTCCAACCGCTACGGCAAGATTCTCGACGCCGCCGGTGAAGTGACCAATGGCAATGCCGATGTGCAACTCGATGCGATCCCGGAAGGCGGCCGCTTCGAAGGCGCGGAAATGCGCTACTGGATGCGCCTGACCTGGGATGGCGTGGGCCACCACATCGGTCCGGTCCGCCGCCGCCCCGCCTCCCACGCCTGCGTGCGCGGCCCCAGCGCGGTGATGCCGATCGTCTATTCGAAGGTGAAGGTCGGCACCTCGGTGAAGGTCGAGGACTGATCCTCCACCCGATTCCCTTTTTCGATTCCCCTTTCCAAAACAAAACCCCGGACGAGCGATCGTCCGGGGTTTTTTCGTGAAGGGGATCACATGACAACTTGATCCTTGTCTTTCCGCCGTGCCCTCGTTTGACTCATCTCGTCTGCCTCCCGGCGGATGAGGCCTGATAAACCTCTCACGAAGCGGTCGGCATCGACCGAAACGATGCCGCCAACCCGACCAAACGGCCGGGGAGGCGGTGGCGTATGTCCAGGTCATCTCTTCGGAGATGGCTAAAGGCCCTCGCGGTCGTCTTCGTGCGGCTTTATCACTCCCCGTCCACCTGGAGGAAATCGTTCCCTTCCTCTTTTACACCATGAAAACCTCCACCCTGCTGTGGTTGATGTGGGCGGTCCTGCTATCACCGGTTTCCGTGTGGGCCCAAAGCCCGCCCGCCAATGACGAGAGCCTGCCGGGCAATCCTCCCATACTCCACCCCGGCCTCATCACCTGCAATGACGGCTCACGCTGGCATGGCTTCACATTCCAAGCCCGCCTCGGCCTCGGATACTCCATCGAGACCAGCAGTGATCTGGATTCCTGGGAATGGGTCGAGTCCATCCCCGGCGCGGGCCAGCAGCAGACCGTCCTGATGCGGCAGGCCCCTCCCGAGCCTGCCGCGCCCATCCCTCCTTCCGCCCCACCCGCACCCGGACCACGGCCGGTCATGGCCCAGTTGCTCATGCAGCCCGCCGCCACCGGCGGAGGGATCGTGCTGTCGTGGCAATCCCTGGATGACGGCCGTCCGATGGTCTGGTCCCTTCCCGCGCTGGAGCCCGCGGCCGGTTGGTCGGAAGTTCCTCTCTATGCCCGGCAGTTCAGTGGCTGGTATTTTCTGATTTCCCACCCGGACCAGCCCGCGCCGGTGCCAGCCGCGAACCCGATGGCAACCGTGCAGGATGCCGCCATGCTGGCAGCCTTCGAAACGGCCTTCCCGGAGATGAACGCGGACGTGCTGGCCTCCATCACCCGCAACCAATCCCCGACCACCACCCCTCCCGCTCCGGGAGAGCGCCGCTTCTACAGGGTCCGTTGCGATTGGGGCCTCGACAGCGATTCCGATGGCACGCCGGACTGGATGGAGTACCAGCAGATATTCGCGGCGGCAGCGGGCACCAATACCGTGGGAGGCCCGGCGGCGAACCCGCTCGATGCCGATTCGGACAGGGATGGCATTCCGGATGGGGCCCAGCGCAGCAGTGATGGTGACAATATCGCGGATGACGAAGATGCGGACACGAAAGACCCGCTCATCGATTGGGCGAAAACGCCGGTCTTCCGCTACGCCACCTTCCCGCTTCCAGCTCCGGGATCCGGAAACGAAATCCCCCTGCAGATCAACAATCGTGGCGAGGTGCTGCTCTCCCCCAACAAGCTGTGGACCGGAGGAGAAATGAAGGCCCTGGAGCCCGCGGGAGGAAATGTTTCGAACTGCATCGCCTCCGCGATGGACGACCATGGCGTCATCTATGGACAGGGGAAGATCGCGGATGACGGTTCCTGTGTGGTCACCTGGCCACCCGGCGGAGGACCTCCCACCGCAGCCACCGCCGGCGACGACTATCTCCATCCCGACGAGCGGTTCATTCCAACGCCGGTCAATGCGGGCAATCTGGTCACGCTGCAGCCCGATGGCAGCCGGCAGTTCGTCGCCACTCCCGCCCGCTATCTCCCCGACCCGCAAACCGGCATCACCCGCCTGATACCGGTCACCGGCCAGGACGGGAAAAGAGTCTTCAACCGGTGGAAAGTCACCGGAGGCGCGACCTTCACCAAAGGAGCGGCGGCGGCGGCGACCGATCTCTATGTCGCGCCGGACGGCTCGCCCTGGGGCTGGGTCCCCGGCGAGCCGGGCCCGTATGTCGGCGGCCATCATTTCCCGGCGCCTTACCAGCGCATGGCCCGGCTTCCGTCCGGCAATTTGATCGCGCTGTCCTCCGCAAGTCGTCCCCTCATCCTCAAGGATGGGAGTTGGCAGGAGGCGAAATCCATGACGAATTCCTTCGTGGGTTTCTCCGCGAACGGGGGATTCGCGGTCGAGGGCAGATCCGCTCTCTGGCACAATGGAAAGCTCGTCTTCCTGGACGATCTCACACCCGGCATGCCGGAGATCTGGCATGACCGGCCCTCTTGCGGTGCCATGGAGACCACCTCCGGCGGCTGGACGCTGTTGAATCGCTATCAAGGTTATCAGGGCGGGCCCTTGCTGGAATCGGCGGTCGGCCTGCCGTTGTTTCTGGAGGATGACCAGCCCTTCACAGGGCTGGATGACGTATCGCTGACCGCAGAGAAGATCACCATGGGGAGTGCCGCGGCCAATGCCGCCATGGCGGTCGGAAATAAAAAGGAATTCTGGGTCATGGTCCCGGCCGGTGGACAATCGGTGATCCGGCTCAAAAGCCCTCTCCATTCACAAACACCGGCCATCTTCGGAAGCGATGTCATCACGACCGATCCACAGACGGTATCTTCCAGCAACCAGTTGCTGACGCTCTCCGCTCCAGCTTCCGCGGACGGCACCAGCGTCCCGGTCAAGATCAAGATCGGCAACGTGGAGTCCACCTCGGTGCCACTGCGGGCGAAGATCATGAAGGCCCGTACCCTGAATGTAATGTTCTGGCCGATCAACAGGGCCACTCCCGGCACGGCAGTGGTTCCCTGCCCGGCGCTCCCGTCGAAGCAGGAAATCGAGACATTCCTGAACGCCATCTTCAAGCCGCAGTTGAATCTCACAGTCAACGTGTCCTTCCACGCTCCTGAGAATGTGGACTACGACATCGCCGACAATGCCGGAGCGAATCTGCCACCACCCGATCCGAACAATCCCAACTCGGTCGTCACTCCTCGCAACGGGATGTTTGATGTCGATGACAATCCCACCACCGAACAAACCGCCATCTCCAACGGGCGGAATGGAGGAAAAATCAACGTCTACGTGGTAGGCGGAGCCGGAGGTTTGTGGCCGTGGGGTGTGAATTCCCAGGGCGTCATCTCAGGCGGGTTTCCCTTGGCGGGTATTTCAAGCCAGGAGTTAAAAGCCTGTTGGATTGGTACCGACTCCTTGCCTCCCGCAAAGCCGCTTCCAGCTTTCCTGAGCACGCTCGCTCACGAAATCGGACATGTCATGATCGGCAAAGGCCATCCAAATGAAGAATCTGGCGTCGCTCCTCTGCCCCTGACGGATAAGACCAAGAGGCTCATGCACACTGGCATGGATATAACAGATCCTATCACCCAACGTCGGCAGATCGTGAAAGCGGAATGGGATGCCGCGGAGGTATGGATGAAGGCGAACTTGGATTCCCCACAACCATGAAATCACTTTTAAAGTCGCTCATTGTCCTTGCGATTATATTATCATTTTCCAAAGCAAACGCAGATCTCCCGACGAACCCAACAGAGTATGCTGCATGGGAGAATAAAATGCTTCAAGCAATCCAAGATTTGAACGGCGCACCCGATAGCCAAGCATTCCCAAAATTAGGAAAATGGGTGCTCCAAACCTCCGCATCTTGGAACTTGGAAACAGGATCGCGACCCGTTTATCATGCGGCGAAAGATGCGCTGATTTCTCGGCCCGGACACGCAGAATATTTTGGCAACATGATCAGGACGATCACCGAAGCCGAACTAGCAGGGACAAGCACATATCACTCTACAGAACGCTGGTGGCAATACGAAACCCTCCAACAACTTCCCAGTCCCGAAACGGTGAAGGTTCTGGGCGAACTGCTCTTCGATGAAAGAGGAAAGCAATACAACGACGATCCGGTTCGTGATTCGCGTTTGCCTCATGCGAACTGCCGCTATGCTGCCAAATCCCTCGCCGTGCTCATCGACAAACCTCCGTATGATGCAAAACTCAATCCATCTTCCGATTCCGCGCTCGATGCCTGGCGGCTCTGGTATCAGCAGGTGAAGGCCGGAACCCGCACCTTCCGCTTCAAGGGCTCTCCGATCGCCTATAGCCTCAGCGGCCCGGCAACGGACAAACCGGAGGCGGATCATCCAAGTTCCAGAGGCCAAACCGGAACAGGCGCAAAAGCCGCAAGTCCAGCAGACGGCAATGTCACGGCAGTTGCTCCGGAAAAATCCCTGTGGCCCAGGATCGCGGCGGGTGTCGCGGCTCTCCTCGCGCTGTTAGGAGGATGGCTGGCCTTCCGCAAACGGACGACTCCCGCCTGACAACCTCCACCCGATTCCCTTTTCCAAAACAAAACCCCGGACGATCGCTCGTCCGGGGTTTTTTGTTTGGAAAGAATCAACCGTGACAGCGGGCGATCAATGTTCGTCCTTCGGCTTGTATTTCTCGTGGCCTTCCTTCTTGTCCGGGCGGAGGGCTTCGGAAAGCGTCTTCACCTTCTCCAGATCGTTGGCGAGGTAGGCTTCCTCGATCTGGCTGACGGTGACGTAGGTCTTGGCGATGAGGGTGCGGTAGTTGGCGAGCGCCTTGGACTTCTCCGGCTCCGGAGTTTTCTCAAGGGTGGAGGGGACTTCGGACAGGCTCTTGACCAGAGCGGCTTCGACCTGACGGGCGAGAGCCGCACCCTTGACCGGGTCGGTCTCCTTCTTCATGGCCTTGAGGGCGTCGTTGGCGGCCTCCATCTGCTTGCCGAGCTCGGTTTCGGGCTTTTCTTCGGCTCGGGCGGTGTGGAGGGACAGAACGGCGGCAGCGATGGTTGCGCAGATCGCGTGGAGTTTCATCGGCTGTCATTTGCACGCAAGGCGGGCGTTTGCCCATCCGAAAATGCGTGCGGTGGGAGCGGTTCCCTCTTGCCTGATGCGGGCCGGACCGGGAGGCTTCGCCCGATGTCCGGCGACTCCCTTACTCCGATGATGGCCCAGTACCAGGCCATGCGGCGCACCCTGCCGGCGGATGTCCTGCTGATGTACCGCCTCGGGGATTTCTACGAGATGTTCTTCGAGGACGCCAAGGTCGCCGCGCCGATCCTGAACGTCGCCCTGACCAAGCGCCACACCACGCCGATGTGCGGCGTGCCCTACCACGCGGCGGAGGGCTACATGGCCCGCCTGCTGAAGGCCGGGAAGCGTGTCGCCATCGCCGAACAGACCTCCGATCCGAAGCCCGGCAAGCTGGTCGAGCGCGAGATCACCCGCATCCTCACCGCCGGCTCGATCGACAATCTCAGCCTGCTGGACGACCAGCGGCCGAACTATCTCGCCGCCGTTTTCCGCCAAGGGAAAAAATCCGGCCTCGCCTGCGTGGACCACACCACCGGGGAATTCACCCTCGCCGAGTTCGATGACGGCGGCCAGCTCGCCGATGAACTGGCGCGCATCCAGGCGTCCGAACTGCTGATCCCGGACCACCAGCTTTCCGAATTCCCCGGCCTGGCGAACTCGCTGCCCTATGACGGCTACGCCTTCCTGCCGGATCACGCCGGGCAGTTCCTGCGCGATCATTTCAACGTCCACTCGCTGGACGGTTACGGTTGCTCCGGCCTTCATGCCGCCACCGGTGCGGCGGGCGCGGTGCTGCACTACCTGATCCACCAGCTCCGCCGCTCCTGCGACCACATCCGCAACCTGCGGGTGCGCGAGTCCGCGTGCCACGTGTTGATCGATGCCGCCTCGCAGCGGAACCTCGACCTGGTGGAATCCCGCTCCGGCAAGGCGCACACGCTGCTCGGTTCGCTCGACCGCACCGCCACGCCGATGGGCGCGCGCCTGCTGCGCGACTGGATCCTTCACCCGCTGCGCGAGCGTGAGACGCTGATGGCGCGCCAGGACTGCATCGCCGCGTTTCTGGCAGAGCCCTACCTGCTCTCGAAGTGCCGCGAATCGCTCAAGGGCATCCGCGACATCGAGCGCACCACCGGCCGCCTCGCCCAAGGGTCCGGCAATGCCCGCGATCTCTCCGCACTCGGCGTTTCACTCGGCCATGTGCCCGCGCTGCGGGAGGATGTTTCGAATCTCTCCCAGCCGCAGCTCGCCAGCCGTCTGCACGATTTCACCGATCTCACGCGGCTGTTGGAAACCGCTCTGGCGGAGGAACCGCCCGCCAATCTCAAGGAAGGTGGCATGATCCGCGATGGCTGGTCGCCGGAACTCGATGAACTGCGCGCGATCTCACGCGACGGCAAGGGCTTCATCGCCCGGATGCAAGAGGAGGAGCGCCAGCGCACGGGAATCGATTCGCTGAAGATCAAGTTCAACAACGTCTTCGGCTACTTCATCGAGATCACCACCACCCACCTCGCGAAGGTTCCGGACGACTACACCCGCAAGCAGACCATGGCCAATGCCGAGCGTTACATCACGCCCGGCCTGAAGGACATGGAGCACAAGGTGCTCGGCTCCGAGGAACGCTCGAAGCAGCTCGAATACGAACTCTTCCTCGATCTGCGGAAACAGGTCGTCACCCACCTCGACGCGCTCCAGCAGACCGCCGCTGCGATCGGTGAGATCGACGTGCTCTGTGCGCTCGCGGAAACGGCGCAGCTCCACCGCCACTGCCGCCCGGTGCTGGAGGAATCCGGTCGCCTCGTGATCGTCAATGGCCGCCACCCGGTGCTCGACCAAACCTTGCAGGGCGAGAAATTCGTTCCGAACGACACCACCATGGAGCCGGAGGATTCCCGCCTCCAGATCCTCACCGGCCCGAACATGGCCGGTAAATCCACCTACATCCGCCAGGTCGCGCTCATCGCGGTGATGGCGCAGATCGGCGCGTATGTGCCCGCGGAAAGCGCGGTGGTCGGCCTGGTGGACCGCGTGTTCTGCCGTGTCGGCGCGTCCGATGATCTCTCCCGCGGCCAATCGACCTTCATGGTCGAGATGAACGAGACCGCACTCATTCTCAACCACGCCACCGAACGCTCGTTGGTGATCCTGGATGAGATCGGCCGTGGCACCGCCACCTTCGATGGTCTCTCGATCGCCTGGGCGGTGGCGGAGCACCTGCACGACATCACCGGCTGCCGCACGCTCTTCGCCACGCACTACCACGAACTCACCGATCTGGAAGCGACGCGTCCGGCGGTGGCGAACTTCAACGTGGCCGTGCGCGAGTGGAATGATGAGATCATCTTCCTGCGCAAGATCCTGCCCGGAGCCGCAGACAAGAGTTATGGCATCCAGGTCGCGCGGCTTGCGGGCCTGCCGAAGCCGGTGCTGGAACGCGCCAAGGCGATTCTTTCCCACCTCGAGCTCCACTCGGTGAAGCCGGAAGCCAAGGCCCGCGGCCCGAAGGCGAAGAACACCCGCCAGACCACCGACATGCCTTCGGCGAATCCGCCGCAGATGGATTTGTTCGGGCAGTTCTGAGGCCACGTCACATCACTGTGACTCCTTGTAGATTATCTGGACCAGCGTCGGTTTCCCGCCCTTTCCGCTCACCTCCAGGTTCATCACCCGCCGCTGGATACTGCAGGTCGCAGATATCCGGCAGGTTGCGGGGGATGCCCCCGAAGAGAAGAAAGAGGAAGAAGGATAATCAGCACTCGCTCGGTAGAAATTCACCACTTCCTCGGGAGTCGATGACGTGGTGAACGTGAACGCGCCGGAGATCCCGCCAATTCCGCTGCTCTGCAGCAGCGCCATTTCTCCCGCCGCAGGGGAAAAACGAGGCACCCAGTTCGGAAGCTGTGAAAGTTCGCCAGCCCAGTACGGAACCGCGCCGCCATCCTTGTCGCTTGGGATGATCCTACCCAAGGCGAGATCATCATAACTGACGCTGGCCACCTCGTTGCGGCTTTTGATCCGGATCTTCATCCGTTCGGTCCAATTGTTCTCCGATATTTTTTCCAGATCGGCATTAAACCGCATCATCACCTCTGCGGCGCGTTTCGACGCATGGCTGTTAACCTCACTTCGGGCAATCAGCATCCATGTCCCGCAGCCGAACAGCGAACACGCGAACATGGTAAGGATAAAACTACGAACGATTGCCAACCTGTTCCGACGTTTGGGCTGCATCTTACGAATTGGGAGGGACTACACCGTCACGCTATTTTCCACAGGAGAATCCCTGCCTCAAGAAAGAAGCGAATCGTGAGTTTAACGGAACCATTTGATGATTGATCTGTTTTCCCAACTCGCTCTATGTTAGGCATGCTATGATTAAGAAATCCCTTGCACTCGCATTGGCACTGACCGGCTCCGCATGGGCCGGCCCCTCATCGAAAGCCCCGATCCCGCCGCCACAGGAGCCGGATCTCTGGCATTGGTTCATCGGCGGCAGCGCCGGTTACCTCGTCGACTTCGAGGAGCCCTACTACACCGGCCACATCGGTGTGGACACCCCATGGAAGGTCGGAGGCTGGGACATCGCCCTCTTCGCGGAACTCGGCTACACGGACAAGGACCAGAGCACCTCGGTCATCGACCCGAACGTGGTCGTCGCGGTGGTGCGTGCCCCGCTGAATGCCGAGCTGGAGGTCATGCCGCTCACCTTCAACGTGAAGTTCGAGCGTCCGCTGACCGGCAACCTCAACGCCTACTTCGGCGCGGGTATCGGCGTGGCATTCACCGACTTCTCCGCCACAGCGATCTTCTCGCCGGGACCGGTGCCGAGTCTCAATGTCTCGCAGGATGACACCGTGTTCGCCGCCCAGGTCTTCGCCGGACTGATCTACAACTTCAGCCCGAACTTCGAAATCTTCGGCGGTGCCCGCTGGCTCTATGTCGATGCCGACAACAGCGCCCCGGCCGGGCTTGACCTGGAATTCGACAGCGACTTCAGCTTCGACCTCGGCGCGCGCTTCACGTTCTGAATCCACCTCCACCAGCCTTTGGAAAAACAAACAGCCCGCCGGTGATGGCGGGCTGTTTCGTTAGGGAATGGTCCTCGCCATCACATCACTTCTTCTCCACGTAGAACACCTGCACGTTGAGGGGTTCTCCGGTTTTGCCGAAGGCATTGACGGTGATCTCACGCTTCCCGCCGCTGAAATGAATGGCGAGGTTCCTTTCGCCATTCAAATCGAATGAAGAATCCGATGAAGAGTTGAGGGAGAGCTTGTCCGCCTCCGCCTTGTAGAAGGTCTTCACATCCTCCAGCGGATCCCTGGTGGTGAAGGAAAGCATGCCCGTGTTCTGGGTGGATTCCTCCGCGACCATCGGCAGGGTTTCATCCGTTACACCCGGGTAGCGCGGCACCCATGAAGGCACCTTGGACAGATCGCCGCCGCCGAACTGCACGACTTTGCCATCCTTGTCCTTGAAGGTGAACCTGCCCTTGGCGAGATCATCGTAATTGAGAGTCATCTGCTCGCCGGTGCTCTTCACCCGGATGGTCATCTCACCGGTGGCGTCGTTCTCGGAAACTTTTTCCAAGTCCTTGTTCGCTCGCACCATCAGTTCCGCAGAGGCCTTGCTAGGGTTCTTGGCCATGTCCTTGACTTTGCCGATGCCCCACATCGTCACGCAGACCGCGGCGATGATTCCGAGGATGACGATACCCCCGCAGCCGATGCCGACCCAAGCCATCGTGGGGAGACCTTTCTTCTGAACAGGCGCGGGCGGCGGAGGTGGTGGCATGTTACTCATGGCATATGCATCCTGTTGGAAGCCATGGCGTTTTCAAGAAAGGAATTGCTTTCTGCCACTCACGTCACCTAACGTGCTACTTGTCATGAAAAAAGCCATCCCCATGCTTATCGCGTTGGCCGGTCCTGTTTGGGCCGGGGAAGTCCATTCGTCCAAAGCTCCCATCCCGCCGCCGCAGGATTCCTGTCTGTGCGATTGGTTCGTCGGAGCCAGCGCCGGTTACCTGCTGGATTTCGAGGAGCCGATGTACACCCTGCAGTTCGGCCGGGACCTGCCGGTCAATCTCGGCGGATGGTGCATGGCCACCTATCTGGAACTCGGCTACACCGACAAGAGCGCGAACCGCCTCGTCGACTTCCAGCGGCAGGTATTCGTGAACTTCGATGAAGAGCTCCAGGTCATCCCGCTCACCCTGAACGTGAAGTTCGAGCGGCCGATCACCGACAACCTCAATGTCTTCATCGGTGCGGGTCTCGGCGTGGCATTCACGGAGTTCGAATCCCGCTCCACCATCGCCCAGGTCAAGGAGAGCGACACCTCCTTCGCCGCCCAGGCCTTCATCGGTCTGGCTTACAACGTGAACAAAGACTTCCAGATCTACGGCGGCGCCCGTTGGATCTATGTGGACTTCGAGGCCCCGAGCACACCTCTGCTTTTCGGCAGCAGCGACCTCGACTTCGACAGCCAGGCGCTCCTCGAACTTGGCGCGCGCTTCAAGTTCTAACGACAACTCTCACCTCAAGGAAAACGGCCGTCCGTGTGACCCACGGGCGGCTTTTTCGTTGGAGGCTCCGGCAGACCGCTGGGATCGACCGGATTCGCGGTGTCGGCAGGCCATCACTCCCACCCTTTATCCTTGCCGGGAACCCCCTCTCCTCCGTTCCCTTGGCGCACCTCCCATGTCCGCCCGCACCGGTATCCTGCTGCTTGTTTCCGGCCCTTCCGGCTCCGGGAAGACCACGCTCTGCCGCCGCCTGTCCGGCGAGAATGAGGCACACTACTCGATCTCCTGCACCACCCGCGCGCCTCGCCCGGGCGAGGTGAACGGCCGTGACTACCATTTTCTCACGCCGGATGAATTCTCCCACCGCGTCGCCGCCGGGGAGTTTTTGGAACACGCCACCGTCCACGGCAACAGTTACGGCACCCTCCAATCCGAAGTGCTCGGCTATCTCTCCAACGGCACCGATGTGGTGATGGACATCGATGTCCAGGGAGCCGCCCAGGTCCGCGCCTGCGAGGACCCGGCGATCCGCGCCGCACTGGTGGATATCTTCGTGATGCCCGCCACCGAGGACGAACTGCACGCCCGCCTCTCCGGCCGAGGAACGGACAGCGCGGAGGTCATCGCCCTGCGCATGCGCAACGCGCTGGAGGAAATCGCTCACCAGCACGAATACACCTTCCACTTGCACTCCGGCACCCACGAGGAAGATTACCTGCGGTTCAAGGCGCTGCTCCTCGCCGAGCGTCTGCGCGCCGCCCGGCACATCCACCCATGAAAATCCTGCTCGGCATCACCGGTTCCATCGCCGCCTACAAGGCCGCGGACCTCGCCTCGCAACTGGTGAAGGCCGGCCACGAGGTGCATGCCGTGATGACCCGCGCCGCCACCGAGTTCATCACCCCGCTCACGCTCCAGACGCTCACGCGCCAGCCGGTGCTGGTCACGCTGGAGGACGAGAAGCAGTCGTGGAAACCCGGCCACATCGAGCTGGCGGATTCGGCGGATCTTTTCCTCGTCGCCCCGCTCAGTGCGAACGTGCTCGCGGAGTTCGCCCACGGCCTCGCGCCCGATCCCCTCACCTCCTGCTATCTCGCACTGCCACGCACCACCCGCGTGCTGCTCGCTCCGGCGATGAACGGCAAGATGTGGCTGCATCCCGCGACGCAGCGCAACGTCGCGCAACTGCGCGCGGACGGATGTGAATTCGTGGGACCGGATACCGGCGATCTCGCCTGCGGTTACCAGGGCATCGGCCGCATGGCACCAGTGGAGGAGATTCTCAAGGCAGTGGCGTCTCCTGCTCGCGCCGGTCAATGAGCCTGCCCGAGCGGCGGCCCAGCCATGCGGACAATTCCGCACCCGCGAGGAAAGCCTGGATCGAGAGGAACAGCCAGAATAGGAACAGCAGCACCGTCAACCCGCTGCCGATGATCGAAGCCCACAGGGTATGGCGCAGGTAAAGGTCGAGCAGGCCTTTCAACGACACCGCCGCCAGCGCGCCGAACGCGGCTCCCACAAACGCATGCCGCCACAGCGGACGCCGCCGCGGCAGGATCTTCAGGATCATGGTGAAGGCGAAGGTGAGCAGCAGGAAGGTCGTGAGCCAGCGTGATTCCTTCTGGAGATTGAACTTCGCCACCCACGGCGAATCCATCTGGCTGGTCACGTAGCCGGCGATGCCTTCCATCGCGCTGCCCGCGATCAACAGCACGCCGAAGAACAGGATCAATGACGCGCACAACGCCCGGGACAGCAGCCTGCCCAGCCAGCGCCGCGCCGGATCGGCCGGAGCCGCCTCGTTCACCAGATTGAGCGATTGCCGCAGCTTCGTGAGCACGTGCGATCCCGCGTACAACAGGGTGAACATGGCGATGGCGAACGCCACCGGTTGCGAACGCGGAGCGATGCGCGCGGATTGCAGCATACCCTCGACGATCATCGTCGCGTCCGGCCCGATCACCGCATTGAGCTGCCGTTCCAGTTCGCCATGGGCCGCCTTTTCCCCCAGCACCACCCCCGCCGCCGTCACCCCGAACAGCAGCAGCGGAGCCAGCGAGATCAGCGCATAGAAGGCCAGCGCCGCCGCGTTGTCCGTGTGACGGTGCCGCTCCCACAACCGGGCGATATTCCGGCAGGTGACGATGAACGGAATGGGATTCATGCGGCCGACGGCGAGTCTAACACAGGCACGAAGGGAGGAAAAGCCGCCTTCACTCCGTCACTTCCATGCCCAGCAGGCACACGTCGTCATCGAAGTGGCGGCTCTCCGAAAACGCCAGCACGCTGCCGAGGATGGCATCGAGCATCGCATCGAGCGGCTGGCCGCTGGAAGCCGCCACGTTTTCCATCAGACGCTTCTCGAAGAACGCCTCACCACTGCCATTCTGCGCCTCCAGGATGCCATCGGTGAAAAGGATCAGCCGGTCCACCTCCGCCAGCGGCAGGCTGCCCACCGGATAGGTCGCCGCCGGGATCAAGCCCAGGCCCGGACCACGCTCCGCCTTTTCCGTGGCCAACTGGCGGACACCACCCTGGCCCGAAACCACCGCCCCCGGATGGCCCGCGCAGGCATAGGCCAGCGTGCCCGCCGCGCGATCCACCACCGCGTAGAAAGCCGTCGCGAACATCGTCGTGCCCGCGCGGTTCAGGATCGAGCACAGACCGTCATTGAGCCCGGTGAGAAACGCGCCGGGATCGCCCGCCTGACCGCGCTGCTTCTCCAACAGGCCGCGCAGCATCGCCACCACCAGCGCGGAGCGGACGCCGTGGCCCATCACATCACAGATCAAAAGCCCTGCCGAATGTTCCGAGATCGGCATCACCTCGAAGAAGTCTCCCGCCAATCCCGAGATCGGAATGTATCGCGCGCCGAACTTGAGATGCTCCACCTGGGGAAACTGGCCGCTCGCCAGCGCCTGCTGGATCTCACGGGCGAGAAGCAGTTCCTCTTCATACGCCTGGTTCCGCACGGACAGCTCCGCCGCCAGCTTCGCCGCCTCCTTCTGCGCCACCACCAGATCGGTCACATCGCCGGACACACCGAAGGTTCCCTTCACGCGCCCGAGATGATCGCGCCACGGAAACTTCGAGGTCTGAACCCACGTCTCCTCGCCCTGCCGCCACGTTTCGCGCTCGAGCTTGTCGGTGATCGACTGACCGCTTTCCAGAATCATCCTCTCATCGTACGCGGCAGGCCCCCAGTGCGCCTCGTTGAAGAAATCGCGGTCGTGCTTTCCCACCAGATTCTGCGGATCACCCACGCCCATCCAGTCCGCCATCTTGCGGTTCGCCAGCACGAAGTGGGACTCCACGTCCTTGAAATAGATCTGCAAGGGCACGTGGTCGATGAGCTGCTTGAGCAAATGCCGCTCCTCCTCAAGCTGCGCCTCCGCGGTCTTGCGCAGGCTGATATCGATCATTGATCCCGCGATCCGCGTGGCGTGCCCGTCACGATCGCGTACCACCGTGCCTCGGATGCGCAGCCAGCGCCACACGCCGCTGCCGGCGCGCACGCGGCAATCGATCGAAAGCTTCTCCGGCCCGCCATCGTCCAGCGCCTGCCGCAGCGCCCGCTCGAACGCCATCCGCTCCTCCGGATGCACATGATCGTAGGCTGGCAGGAACAAGTTCGGCGCGGACATCTCCGGGCACTCCAGGAACTCCAGAATGCGCCGCGAGTAGTAGATTTCCTTCCTCCCCACGTACCAGTCCCAGATCCCCTCGTTGGAGGCTTTCAACGCGAGCACCATCCGTTCCGCCACCTCGCCTTGGCCGGGTTGACCATCCTTGCTCATCAAATGCAGCATTGACCGAAGGGCGTCCCTGCGGCAACCCGTTTCACGATGAAAATCCCGCTCCTCGCCTTGCTTTTCGCAATCCCGGCTCTCGCCGGGGAAACCGTCCGGCCGCTCGACAAACCCGACGCGTGGGAATTCGGCGACAAGGCAGCCTGGGTCTGGGGCAAGGATGGCGCGGACACCGTGCTCACCCTCAAGACGCCCTCCGACTTCAAACCGAAGGTCCGCAGCCCCTTCAACCTCGCTTGGTTCACGCCGAAGGAGTTCAAATCCTTCACCCTCACCGTCGATGCGCGGCTGACCAAGTTCGACAAGACCAACAACGACCTCTGCATCGCCTTCGCGAAGCAGGATGAGAGCCGCTTCTACTACGCCCACCTCGGCGTCCGCGCCGATGACGTCCATGACCAGATCCACCTCGTGGACCACGCCGACCGCAAGGCCATCACCGCCACCCGCGGCACCGGCATTCCGTGGAAGCCCGGCACCTGGCACAAGGTGAAGCTCGTCCACGACACCGCCACCGGCGACATCACCGTCTGGTTCGATGACATGACCAAGCCCGTCCTCACCGCCAAGGACAAGACCCTCGACCACGGCAGGATCGGCATCGGCTCCTTCGATGACCTCGGCGAGTTCAAGAACCTCGTGATCGAGGAGAAATAGTAGCACAAGCATTCCTGCTGTGAGCTGGAACGGCGGATTCCGGAGCAAGGCTCCGAACCACCCGACAATTGGTTCCTGCTTTCAATTCCCCCTAATGTCCGACCCCGCCGAACGCTTTCTGAATATTCTGGCCCGTCCGTTCTCGGACAATGCAGAGCTCCAGATCCATGTCCGGCGGGGATTGGAAGAACGCATGACCGCTGCAGCCGGAGATCCCGCCGCGTGGGACAAGCCGGCCACCACTCTCGATTTTCACGACAAGCAACTCTGGCGCAGACGCTGGCGCTGGTGGCTGGGAGTCCTGGTTTTGCTGGTCTCGCTGGTCTGCCTGCGTCCGATGATCGAGAAAATGGACGAATTCGAGGACCTTGCCTCAGACCCTTTCATGCGAGGGTATTGCCCGGACAACTTCGACGAAGCAAAGCTCCAACAGCACCTCTCCAAAACCCTCCCCGAGGAACAGCAGCGGGTTCTCTTCGGTGGTGGGTTCACCAGTAGAGCGGAAAAGTGGGAGGCCCTTTGGAAGCACTTTCCCGACCGCCCCGACTACCTCGCCCAGTATGCGTCCGCGCGTGCTCCATGGTCGCTGCCCGATGGCTTTACGACTACTGCGGAAAGAATCGACCCGGACAACGCCTGGTTTCCCGCTTTCGCGGCAGCAGTGAAATCCAGGAAAGCCGTGGATTCCAAGGCGCAGACCAAAGCTCAAACCCTCGCCCATGCACCCAAGGAATGGGATGTCCTGGATGCCCCGCTGCTGGCGGCATGCATGGAGCTGTTGCACAAGGCCGCCTCGATGCCCCGCTTCGATTCCTACTCCGCCCGCTTGAAGAGAGAGAAGCTGGCTCTCCTGCCACCAGCCACAACTTCGGTGGAGAGAATGCAGAACCTATCCTTCGTCTCACAAGGGCGATCAGGGACCATTCCGTTCCAGATGCTCCACCGCGCGGTCGCCGCGCAAGCCTGGCTTCTTGCCAACCAGGGAAAGAAGGAGGAATTCCAGACACTGGCGGCGGATTGGACGCGCGTGGCTCACTGGCAGGCCGAATCGAGCGACAGCATGCTGGAAAACGTGATCATGCGGAGCGATCTGATCAACCCGTTGTCGAACCTGGGCGAAGGAGCCGAACGACTCGGCTTCAGCCAACAGGCGGCGCGCTTCAAGATCGCGGCTCAGCAAGCGCGGACCGCTGGCGATCCACGCCGCATCAGGGAAACGCCTGCCGAGGTGGAGCAGGCGTTGAAAAACCATGGCGGCGCCTTTGCGAGGGAAGTCATCACTCCGACGTCCGCCTTCGTGGATGATCCGCCCGTGCCTTCCGCTTCCGCGCTGAAGCCGGATCGCATGGTGGATCAGTCGCGTTTTCATCGGATCGTGTGCGTGGCCGTGTTCCCCGTGGCCCTGCTCATGAGTTCCGCCTGTGCGCTCTACCGCTTTCGTTCCGGGCACCTGCTGCGCCGCCTTTCCGCACGCTTGACCGATGCCCTTGGTCCCGCCGATTGGGCATGGATCTTCGCCGCGGCGGTCCTGCCACTTGTACATCTTGCGATCCTCTACTCCTTCACTCCTTTGGGTGGCCGCGAGTGGGGATATGACAATCCGGGCAGGGTAACCAAGATTGTCCAACTTGCAGCCTGGCTCCTGCTCACGATGACGACACCGGTGGTTGCCGCCCGCTGGCGGTTGCAATGCCGTCTTCCCGGCATCGCCATCACCAACCGTCGTCCCTTGGGTTTGGGAATCCTTGTCACTCTGGGTTATATCGCCTCCGGCATCGCGGGCATCTACTACCTGTGCTCCTATCCGGAAGCTGAGGTGGAGTTCCTGAACCTGAGCCACTCCCTGCCTTCCGGCATGGAGTGGCCGGCGATCGCCTCGCTGCTCCTGCTGCCGCTGCTGTGGTGGTGGTTCTCCCATCTCCTTCGGGCGGCATGCACCAGCTATGGTCATGCGTTCGGACGACAGATGATGGCGCGCATGCTGGTGCCCGCCTGGACTTTCCTTCTCCTTCCCGTGGCGCTGCTGATCCCGCTCTGCGAGCTCCAGGAGCGCTACTGGATTCCGCGCGACACCCTGTTGGGACCCGGGCTCGACCTCGCCACCTACGAAGGACAAATCGTCTCACGCATGAAGGAAGAAAATCTCGATGTCCTCCGGATTCTGGAGCCGGATCGGTAGAAGGATCTTCTGGAAGAAGTAGCGAAAGCACGGAAAGATCGATGCGCTCCATGGCCACACCCGCCGAACGCTTCCTGAATATTCTGGCCCGTCCGTTCTCGGACAATGCGGAGCTACAGATCCACGTCCGGCGGGCCATGGAGGAGCGGATGACATCCACCACCACCGATCCGGAAGCATGGGACGCACCCGCCGCAGCCCTGGATGCCGGTAACCAACATCCCTGGCGGAGGCGCTGGCGATGGGGACTGTGGCTCACGGTGCTGCTGGTCTCCCTGGCCTGCCTGCTTCCGATGGCCCGGGAGATATACTTCTACAAACGTCTTGGCGCGGATCCGTTCAATGCGATCAGGATCTATGGAGGTTATTTCAATGAGGATTACCTCCAGCAGCAACTCCCGGAGTCTCTCTCGCCCGAACAGCGGTTGATTCTCTGCGGCGAAACCGCACGAGGCGCTGCCGGAAGGTGGGAAGCCCTTTGGAAGAAGTTTCCCGATCGACCCGCCTACTACGCCCAGTATGCCCACGCCTATGCCTCGGAGCGGTCGGACCTGCCGAAGGATTTCCTCGCCACGGCGGAAAGAATCGATCCCGACAACGCTTGGTTTCCCATGTTCGCAGCGGCCGTGAAATCGACCGGAGTCGTGAAATCGAGGAAGCAAAGCAGAGCCCAATCCGATGCCCATGTTCCGAGGGAGTGGGACGTATCGGATGAACCCCGGCTGGCCGAGTGCTTGGAACTGCTGCACAGGGCGGCCACCCTTCCACGTTTCGATGCTTACGCAACCGAACTGGCCGGGGAGAAGCTGGCCGTGCTGCCGCCCGCCACGGATACCGCCGAGCGCCTGCGGAATCTCAACTTCGCCTCGCACGGTTCCGGGGGAATGCTCTCTTTGCCGGCACTTTCCCGGGCAGTTGCCGCCAAGGCCTGGCTCCTCGCCAACCAGGGGGACAAGGAGGCATTCCAACATCTGATGGTGGATTGGACGCGGCTGATGCGGCAACAAGCCGGCTCGGACGACCGTACGCTCGCCGGTCTGATCGCATTGGCCAACCTCACCGCCACGTTGCCGAACCTGGCCGATGGAGCCGAACGACTCGGTCTCAGCGCGGAAGCCTCCCGCCTCCAGGAAGCCAACCGTATGGCGTGGGCCGTCAGTGATTCCCGGAGAACCAGGGCCGCTGTTGCGACGGACAAGATGATTGAGGCAGCGGTGGCAAACCATGGCAGCATGATCCTTGGCCAAATGCTCCCCGTCTGGGCCCGTCTTGTGAAGAACGCGCCCGTGCCGACAGACGCCGAACTGAAGCCGGGCCGCATGATCGACCACACGATCTTCCACCGCATCCTCTGCGCATCCGTTTTCCCCGTGGTCTTTTTCATCGCCGGGGTTGCCGCGCTCTACCGATTCCGGTCCGGACGATTGGCCCGTCGCCTGTCGGGCAGATTGGTCGAGGCAATAGCACTGGAAGACTGGACGTGGATCTTTGCCGCGGCCTTGCTGCCATCGGTCTATTTCGCAGGCCTCCATGGTTTGACGCCACTGGGGGGACGGGACTGGGGACTAGCCAATCCCGGCATGGTATCGCAGGCGGTTCAACTGACAGCGTGGCTTCTGATGACGATGGCAGCCCCGGTGGCCGCGGCCCGCTGGAGGCTGCAATGCCGCTTTCCCGGCGCCTCGATCGCCAACCGCGGACCACTGGTGCTGGGCATCGTAGTCATCCTGGGTGGCATCGCTTCCGCCATCGCAGGGATCTACTACCTGCATCCACACGAGGAAGACCTGGTGGAGATGAAATTTTTCGATGAGATCTACAGGCTGCCACCCGGGATGGAATGGCCGGTGATCGCAGCGGTGATCCTGCTGCCTTTGCTGTGGTGGTGGCTCTCCAGTCTCATGCGCGCGGTCTTCACCCGCCACGATCACGCTCTCGGCAGACAGACCGTGGCGCGCCTGCTGATTCCGGCATGGATCTTCCTGCTCCTGCCGGTGGTCGTCCTCATTCCCATCTGCAAAGCACGGGAGCGCTATTGGGTACCGCGTGACATCCTGCTGCAACCCACCCCGACCTTCACCCGCTACGAAGGAGAAATCGCCTCACGGATGAAGGAACAGAATCTCGGGATACTCCGCGTCCTGGAGCCGGATCGTTAAAAGGCTCTTCTGAAAGAAGCGTGCGAAAGCACGGAAAGATCGATGCGCCCCATGCCCTCTCCCGCCGAACGTTTCCTCGACGCCGCCGTCCGTCCGTTCTCGGACAATCCGGAGCTGCAGATCCACGCACGGCGCGAGTTGGAGGAGCGGATCGATCCCGCATCCACGGAAAATCCCTCATGGGACTCCGCGGCGGAACGGTTGCAGCACCACGATCGGAAATGGTGGCGCGGAAAGGCCGGCTTCATTTTCCTGATCCTCATCCTTGTCGCGTTTTTCACCTGCTTCTATCCCGGACTGATAAAACTTATCAAAGCCAAGGGAACGCTGGAATCCCTCGTTGATGGCTCCGGTGGATCGGAGACTCATGCTGAAATCCGGGAACGCATTTCAAAAGGAATGACTATGGACCAGCGGTTGATCCTGTTCGGCACCTCATCGGACAACTCGGGAAAGGTGGCAGATGAAGAGCTTTGGCAGCGTCACCCGGACAACCCCTGCTACCTTGCCGGCTACGCGCGCGCCTACACGGTGGAACACGGCACGCTTCCTCCGGATTACCTTGAGACGGCGGCCCGGATCGATCCGGACAATGGATGGTTTCCGGCCCACGCGGCCACCATACTCGCCAGCCGTTCGGTCAAAGCGGAGCCGCGCACCGAGGAAGAGAAAAAGGCGCGGAAGCCGAAGCAATGGAAGATTCTCGATCCCGCCGGCTTGGATCAAGCCGTGGCCCTTCTGGTGAAAGCCCGCTCGCTTCCGCTCTTCGAATCCTACACCAACGAGCGCTTTGCGGAACGGATCGCGCTGCTTCCGCCCGCGAACGATTTCGGCTCCTACATCGACCGGGTTGCGATTGCCGCCAGAGCCCCCATGGCAGGACTGTGGTCTCAGAAACTCATCGAGGTCATCGGACCTCAGGCACAACGATTGGCAGAAGAAGACAAGAAGGAGGAACTCCACGATCTCCTGCTGGTCTGGAAGGATCTGAATCCGCGAATGCTCGCAGACTCCAACGAGCTGACCGGCATTCTGGCGGTCTATGCGACCACGAGGGCTTGCGTGGGAGCATTCAGGGAGGCGGCCCGTAGATTGGATCTGGGCGAAACCTCACAATCACTGGAGCCGTTGTATGAAGCGATAGAAGCCGATTACCAGAAACGACCGCTCATCGACTCAAGCGCGTTGGAAGAGCTCGCCGACAAGCACGGCAACATGCTCTCGGTTACCATATTGCCTGTGTTCGCCCGCCAGGCCAACGCCGCCCCTGTGATCGACGGTGAATCGTTGAAACCGATCCGGCTGTTCGACCACGCATGGGGCGGCAGACTGTTGTACCTCGGGCTCTTCTCGCTCATGGGCATCGCGGCCGGATGCGCCTGGCTTTACCGGTTCCGCCATGGGCGATTGATCCGGCTACTGTCCGCACGGGTCACCGCGTTGATGACACCGGCCGATTGGATTTGGATTCTGCTGGTTGGCGGTTGCGGCCCGTTGTTGGCCTACGAGGCAATCCAGTATCTCACACCTCTTGGCATGCGTGACTGGGGCTTCTTTTACATCCTGAAGATGAAGCCTTCGCCCCAACTGAATGCCTGGGGAGTTCTCACCTTCGTCGCTCCCATCGCAATCGCCAGATGGCGTCTCGGATTGCGGACACAGACGTGGAAATTGAAGCATGCCCGACCTTGGCTGGGCTGGAGTATCCTTTTCTTTTTCCTGCTTCTGATGCCACTCGTTGGCCTAGCCATCTCCCACGATCTCGTGAAGCGATGGGAAATCGCGTGGACCACTCTTTTCGTCCTCGGCAGCCTGTGGTGGCACACGTTGGCGATCCGGGCTCTTTGCACCCGCCGGGCCACCGCCTTGGCGCGGCAGGCGACCGCCCGCCTGATTGCCGCCGCCTATGGCACGACGATGCTGGCGCTGGCTGTTGCGGCCACGGTCACCCGGTTCGAAGAACGCTATTGGCTGAAGCGGGATACTCTGATGCAGGTCGAAGCAGACAAACCCGGCTTCATGCAATTCGAATATCAGGTCGGCCAAGTTCGAAAATCGGAAGTCATGGAAATCCTCTCGCCATTGGAGGAAATCCGCTAGGCCTCCGGATACGGATTCTCGAAGACCTGCTCCACCGGCAGGCCGAATTCCACGGCGAGGCGGAAGGCGAGATCGAGCGAGGGATCGTGCTTGCCGGTTTCCAGCGCATTGATCGCCTGACGCGAGACTTTCACGCGCTTGCCCAGTTCATCCTGGGTCCAGCCCTTCGCGGCGCGCAGCTCTCTGAGGCGGTTCTTCATCAGTGGCTGGTGCGGATGAAGATCGCGGACAGTCCGAACATGGCCCAGAACAACGGAAACACCATGGCGGCGGATACGTGCGGCGCGCCCGCATACAACTCCAGGAGCCCCCAGGCGGATGCCATCGCCATGGCCAAACCCGTGGCGACGATGAAACGCTTCGCCGAGAGCGCGCGGACGAACTCATCGCTGTCACGCATCCACGCCAACAACGCCCAGATCTGTCCGATCACCGGCGCGGACACCACCAGCGCGAATACCCACGTCGCGGGCGGTCTCATGCTGTCGAAAGCTCCGGAAATGGCGGCAGCGTTGACCGCGACATAACCGCTCATGAATAAGGCGGTCCGGATCGCATACTTGCGGGCCGGGCTGATGGTGGATGGCAGGGTGGTTGTCATGGCTTGTGAATGTAAGGCATACCTGACATGGATTTCGTGTCAGGTCAACCTTACATTCGAGAATCACCCCTCCCCGTGCTCGCCCTCCTGGAAGAGACCTGATAGGCACATGGATCATGCAAACCCATGGCAGCGCCACGACCTTCCACGTCTCCGATGTCGAAGCCGCGCTGCGGTTCTACACGGAGGTGCTGGGGTTCGCGGAGCGTTTCCGCTTCGGCGATTACGCGGGCGTCGAGCATGGCTCGGTGCAGATCCATCTCTCCGGCCCGGCGGCGACGAACAAGCGCCAGACCGGCCAGGGCGGCCTCTACATCTTCTGCGATGACGTGGACGGCTATCACGCGGAGATCACCGCAAAGGGCGCGCGTGCGCAGGCACCACCGCGCGACTACGAATACGGGATGCGCGATTTCGTGATCGAAGACCCGGACGGCAATCTCGTGGCCTTCGGGAAGGAATCCGATCCGAAGACCTGAAACCCCAACCGCCTTTGCAAGATCGCCAGAGTTCCGGGCAATCGGCGCAATTCCCTCGCCCACTCCACCGACCGGAACGGATGCTGCTCCCACTCGAATCCAGCGATGTCGTATCACTTCCAACTCGGCCGGGATTTCCACTCGTTCCCGGATCTGAAAACGCTGCTGGCGAAGGCGACCCCGCTGCGTTCCGGCGATCAACTCGCAGGTGTGGCGGCGGCGAATGCGGAGGAACGCGTGGCCGCGCAGATGCGGCTTTCCGAGGTGCCGCTGGCGACGTTTCTGGAGGAATGGGTGATCCCGTATGAGGAGGATGAGGTCACACGCTTGATCGCGGACCGACATGACCGTACGGCCTTCGCGCCGGTGTCGGGTTTGACGGTGGGAGAGTTCCGCGAGTGGCTGCTGGATTACCGGACGACCTCGGATGAACTCGCCGCCGTGGCTCCCGGGCTCACTCCGGAAATGGTCGCCGCGGTGAGCAAGATCATGGGCAACCAGGATCTCATTCTCGCGGCGAAGAAAGCGACCGTCATCACGCGTTTTCGCAACACCATCGGCCTGCCCGGCAGGATGAGCGTGCGGCTCCAGCCGAACCACCCGACCGATGACGCCCGCGGCATCGCGGCCTCCATTCTCGACGGTCTGCTCTACGGCTGCGGCGATGCCACCATCGGCATCAATCCCGCCACCGACAATCCCGCCGCGTGCGGCGTGCTGCTGCGGCTGATGGACCGGCTCATCACGGAATACAACATCCCCACCCAGAGCTGCGTGCTCACGCATGTGACGAACACGATGCGCTGCATCGAGAACGGCGATCCGGTGGATCTCATCTTCCAATCCATCGCGGGTACGGAGGCGGCGAACAAGAGCTTCGGCATCTCGCTCGACCTGCTTCGCGAGGCGCATCGCATGGGCCTCGAACTCAACCGCGGCACGGTGGGGAACAACGTGATGTATTTCGAAACGGGCCAAGGTTCCTGTCTCTCCGCGAACGCACATCACGGCGTGGACCAACAGACACTGGAAGCACGCGCGCATGCGGTGGCGCGGGAGTTCTCGCCGCTGCTGTGCAATACCGTGGTGGGGTTCATCGGACCGGAGTACCTCTACGATGGGAAGCAGATCATCCGCGCCGGACTGGAGGATCATTTCTGCGGCAAGCTGCTCGGAGTGCCGATGGGCTGCGACATCTGCTACACCAATCACGCGGATGCGGATCAGGATGACATGGACACGCTGCTCACGCTGCTCGGCGTGGCGGGCTGCACCTTCATCATGGGTGTGCCGGGCGCGGACGACATCATGCTGAACTACCAGTCCACGTCCTTCCACGACAGCCGCTACATCCGCCAGGTGCTCGGCCTGCGGGCTGCGCCGGAATTCGAGGCGTGGCTGGAGCAGATGCGGATCACGAATGCCGCGCAGCAGTTGCTGCCGGTGGGCGAGCGACACGCGCTGCTGTTGAGCGGGGAGGTGGCGTCGTGAACGATCCGTGGCAGCACCTGCGCGGGTTCACGGCGGCGCGGATCGCGCTCGGGCGAGCGGGCGGCAGCTTGCCAACGGCACCTTTGCTGGATTTCCGGCTGTCCCATGCGCGGGCGAAGGATGCGGTGCTCGCGCCGTTCGATCCGCTGGATCTCGCGGAGAAATTGTCCGGCCTGCACGGTCACCCACTGGTGTTGGAGAGCCGGGCGCTGGACCGGGCGACCTATCTTCGACGGCCGGACTACGGACGCGCGCTGTCACAGCACTCGCGGGAGTTACTGGAGGATGTGGACCGTAGCGCGGATCTCGCGATCGTGCTCTCGGACGGGCTTTCCACGCGGGCGGTGATGGAGCAGGCGGTGCCGCTGCTTTCCGCGCTGCTGCCGCTGCTGGTGAAGGATGGCTGGATCGTCGCGCCACTGTGCATCGTCCGTCACGGGCGGGTCGCGATCCAGGATGAGGTCGGCGGGCTGCTGGGCGCGAAGCTGAGCCTGATGCTGCTGGGCGAGCGCCCCGGGCTGGGTTCGCCGGACAGTCTGGGGGCGTATTTCACGTTTTCGCCGGAGGCGGGGAAAACGGACGCGGACCGCAACTGCGTCTCGAACATCCGCCCGGAGGGATTGGCTCCGGAGCTGGCGGCGAGGAAACTCCACGCGCTGCTGACCGCGTCTTACCGGCTCGGCTTGAGCGGGATCGGATTGAAGGACGACACGCCGGTGATGGGCCTTGGGGGCGTAACTGGGATCGAAGGATAGCGAAGGCAGGGAAGCCTCGAGGTGTCCGGGTCCGACAGATCCGTTCGTCGAGAAAGCGCCGCCCTTCCAATCTGAGTCCCGGAGGGACGACGAATGGTAGCCGGTGGCGCCAGCCACCGGAACCGCGCCCAACAATATTGAAGTCCCGAATGGGACGACGCTGCCTGCGCTCTCACGCCGGACCCACCGATCCAAGATCCATCGGTCTTACCGCCCGACCATCCATTCGCCGCCCACCGGACTCCGCCTGCGTCGTCCCTCCGGGACTCCATCCATCCCTCTTGCCTGACCGGTGGCTTGCGCCACCGGCTACCTTACGCCGCCCCTCCGGGGCTGAAGAAGCCGCTGGATCAGGTCGACCCTTCATCCGCAGACGCGCCGAAAGAGTACGGGTACCTCCTCTCAGAACAAACACTACCCGACCCTTGAGGGCTGGGCTGGTATGGGGCGGAACTTTGGCCCTCAAGAGCGGAGAGATCGGAGGAACTCCGATAACTCCGGTAATTCAAAACCGGATTGCCGGAATTACCGGACTGATCTGAAGGCGCGGACGCCATCCCGCAACCCATTGAAAATCAATCATCATTTTCACCACTCTCCACCACTAGTCCGCACGGAAAGGTTGGCGCCGGTTCTCCCTCAAACTAAAATTCCCTCCAGTTCGGAAATTCGGCCACGAAGTTTCCGCAACTGGAGTGAATTTTAGGTAGAACCGGGAGGGTCGGATTAGCGGAGTGGAGTTCTCTTTGAATAGCTGAAGTCGTGAGACTTCATGGTGGGTGGATTCGCCTCCTTCCTGCGATAGCCGCAGTTCTCCCGTCTCCATCGGGGTCCCCGGAGGAGATGCGACCTCCGAAGAACGGGGTGGGTTTGCCCCGCCTGAAGTCTCACGACTCCAGCTACGTGTGGATTGACGCCACCCCTCCCACCGCGCTCCATAGGCACATCCATGAAACTCGGTGCGATCACTCCCATCCTGCGGATCTTCGATGAAGACAAGGCCCGCGAGTTCTACGTCGGGTTCCTCGGCTTCCAGGTCGATTGGGAGCACCGCTTTGACGAAAACGCACCGCTCTACCAGCAGGTGTCCCGGGATGGCTGCGTGCTGCACCTTTCCGGCCATTTCGGCGATGGCTGCCCGGGCAGCGCGATCCGGATCGAGACCACCGGCGTGTCCGAACTCCAGGCCGACCTGATCGCCAAGCGCTACAAGCACGCCCGGCCCGGGCTGGAGAAAACCGAGTGGGGCACGCTGGAGGTGCGCCTCACCGACCCCTTCGGCAACCGGCTGACCTTTTCCGAACCGGCTCCCACGGAGTGAAACCATCCGCCGCGGGGAGATTTCGCCTTGGCGGGCGGGCCGGGAGTTCCTAAAACCCCGCCGCCATGACCCGCACGTCCATCGAGCTCTGCGCCAAGCTTTTCGTCGTCGCCCTCGCCATCGTGTTCGTTTACACGCTCTACCGCGTGCTCCACGAGCAGATGGGTCTGATCTGATTCGGCACCTCGGAGCGGGTGGCAGACAAGTAGCGCCAGGCTTGGCTTGGCGTGCTTCTGGCGGATGTTTCCCGAAAGCGGCTGCCTTTACCCGCCAAGACGCTCCTCCCACACGCGCCCCGCTGACGCTTGGGCGCGGATTTAAAAAGAAGCTTCCCCATCCGGAGGTCGCGTTGCGGCGCTCCGGCTATTGTCCGTGACCTCTCCGAGGTCAAAGAGAAGCCCGCTCACTTCCAATCCACGGCGACTTCCTGAAGGTGGCCGCCGCGGTCCTCGTATTTGAGGTGGCCGTGTTCCAAGGCGTATTCGTGGACGCACTTGGTGACCTTCACGTCGTAGGCGCAGTACTCGGCGATCTTGCGCAGAACACCGAAGTCGTTGGTTTTCTTATACTCTTGCCACCATTTCAGGGCATCCAAACCATCCGCGGTCTTGCCCACGCCGAGCGAGGCGGAGGCGGCGGAGTCCAGCTTGAGGCGGAATCCGAGCTTTTGCTCGAGGTCGAGCATCATGTCCAGGTTGATGGTCTGCTCGGCCAACGTTGGAAAGATATAGGGCTGGAGTACCGGGTAGTCGAACTGCATGTGATTCCAGCCCACCACCAGATCGGCGCGGCAGAGTTCTTCACCCAGCTTGTCGAGTTCGCTCTCGCGGTAGATCTCGTAGGTGCCGCGGGCGGTGCTGTAGGTCACGGCGATGGAGATGCCCATCTTGCCCTTGTTCGCGAAACCGCCCACGTCGCCGAAGCTGCGCTGCGTTTCGAGGTCGAAATAGACGATGTTCTTGCCAGCCACGGGCGACAGCTAACCGGGGATTCCGCCGGGCGGCAAGTCCGCTCCCGACAGGAAAAAGTGGTTACAAAATTTTTCCGAAGTGGAATCACCACAGTGTAGGAAAACAAGGGCAAATACGTATAGCCTCCCTATCAGGCCTTTCCCTGATCTCCATGAAAACGCTCCGTGTTGCGGTGCTGGCCCTTGCCTCCACCATGCCCGGCCTTTGGGCCGCGCCCCGTCTGTTCGTCTCGACTCCCACGCTCACTCCTGAAAGCGGGATCGAATTGATCCTCGACCGTGCCGTCGTGCCGGACGAGTCCGTTGGAAAAACCGCCGCCAATGACTGGCTGGTAGTCGAGCCCGCCCTCGCCGGGAAACTGGAATGGAGGGCACCGAACGTGGCACGGTTCCTGCCCGACCAGGTGCCGGCACTCGGGACGACCTACAAGTTCTCGGTGCGCGGCGGTCACAAGCATATCGACCAGTCGCCGGTGCCCGCCGGGCAGATCGCGACGGTGGAGAGCACGGCCTTCCGCATCGAGGCGACCAGCGCGCTCAACCGCTATCAGGAAGGCTTCACACCGCGCACCGCCTCGTGGCTGCTGCGTTTCAATGACGATGTCGACCCCGCGGCCGCCGCGCCGTTCTTCTCGTTCGAGAGCAAGGATGGCGGACGGGTGGCAGCGAAGACCGTGCGAGCCACCGCCGGACAGGCCGGAGCCACCAGCCTGGACACGTATTCGTGGAGCCAGCGCTTCGCCCGCATGAAGGCGAAGACGCCGCGCGATCCGAGTGCCACCCGCCCGGCCAACGATCCGTACGTGCAGGGACTGATTGTCACTCCGGTGACACCGCTGCCGGTCGGCCAGGATTGGAAGCTGTCGGTGCTCGCGGGCCTGCCGAACGTGGCGAACAACGCGAAGGTGAAGGACAACAGCAGCCAGCAGCTCGGCAACATCGATCCGCTCAGGGTCACCGCCATGAACGCCGTGACCACCGCCGACGAGCCGCGCGAGATCGTGATCGACTTCAACCTCGCGCTGCCGAAGGAAATCCCGGCGAACATCCTGAAGTCCGCGATCCGCCTGACACCGGAGCCGGAGAATCTCGACGCCACCATCCAAGGCAGCGAGCTGCATCTCAAGGGTGACTTCGGGGACGACGAGTGGGAGGTGAGCATCACGCCGCCACTGGCGTCCTACGATGGCCGGGCGCTGGCCGCGGGGGCATCGAAGAAACTCATCTTCGAACGCCTGGAACCCTCGCTGGCGCTGCCAAGCACCGAGGAAGCGCAGCTCGCCGCAGGCAGCCGCCAGTACCGCATCCAGACGGTGAACGTGCAGCAGGTACACGTGCGGGCACGCCAGATCTCCGGTGATTCGCTGGTGCGAGCATTCCAAGGCTACCGCCACTACACCGGCTCCGGCCACGATGGCGCGGACATCAAGCCGACCGCGCCGGTGCCGTTCGAACTGGTGCCGGGCAAGACCGTGTTGGAAAAGGATTTCGAGCTCGGCAAGGACATCGATACCTCCGGCGAAGTCACCTTGGAATGGGACAAGCTCATTTCAGGCGCGCCGAAGCACGGCACGTTCTTCGTGGAAGCCACCGGCACACTTACGGAAGGCGTCGTACATGAAGAAGGTCGTCCGTCCGCGCAGGCCTTCGTGCAGCTCACGGACATCGGCCTGGCGTGGAAGCTGACCAAAGGCGAGGCGCTGCTTTACGCGTTCTCATGCAGCACCGGCGAGCCTTTGCCGGGCGTGAAGATCGATGTCTATGGCGAGGATGCGAAGGCGCTCCAGCATGCCACCACCGATGCCGATGGCGTGGCCCGCGTGCCCCGCGGCGGGGAGGCGCGGCATCTGCGCGCGAGCCTCGGGGATGACAGCTACATCACCGCTTTCGACAACTCGCTGGCCACGGTCAGCCTGTGGCGTTTCCCGATCCACTATTCGTATGACGAGCAGCCGGAGTCGCGCCGCCGCGTGCTGGTCTTCACCGACCGCTCGCTCTACCGCCCCGGTGAAACCGTGCGGCTGAAGGGCATCGTGCGCAACCAGCGCGGCAACGCCATCGAGGCGGCCGACCAAGCCAAGCCCCATCTGGTGATCACCGATCCCCGGGAAAAGGAACTCATCAACAAGGAGATCACGCTTTCGCCGAACGGCACTTTCGACATCGAATACAAGACTCCGGATGGCGAAGTCGGCTGGTATGCGGTGAAGCTGGAATACACGGACGAGGTCAAGAAGTCCGAGGAGCTTCCCGAGGATGCCTATGAGGAGAAGGAACGCATCGCCGGCAATGCGACGTTCCACTTCCAGTTCCGCGTGGAGGAGTTCCGACGCAATGCCTTCGAGGTCGAGCAGAAGATCGTCGAGCCCGCGCCCGGTGTGGAAGCGGTGAAGATCGACCTGGCCGCGAACTATTACCAGGGCCAGCCGGTTGCCGCGGGCAATGCCGAACATTACACGCGGATCGCGGACGTGAACCTGTATCCGGACCGCTACCAGGACTTCCTCTTCGGCAACCATCACGAGGAGGACTGGCGCTACTGGTACCGCTACTTCAACTACCGCGAACGGGATGGGGACGACGACGAGCGCAGCACCGCCGAGGAGGGCAAGGCGCAGCTCGATGCCACCGGCAAGGCCACCTTCGGCGTGAACCTGCCGAAGGGCGACTTCCCGACCACCCGCGAGATCACCGTGAGCACGGAAGTGACGGATGCGAACAAGCAGACGCTCACCGCCAGCAGCATGGTGACCGTGCATCCGGCGGCGATCTACGTCGGCGTTTCCCGCACCGACCGTCTCGTCCGCGTGGGCGACAAGGTGCCGCTCAAGCTGGTGGCCGTGACTCCGGACGGAAAGCCGTATGGCAAGCCGGTGACGATCGAGACCGTGACCACCCGCGAGGTCAACGAGCAGTCGAAGACCGAGAACGACGAAGGTGCGACCGTGACCCGCAACGACGCGCACGAGGAACCGGTGTCCACCGGCAGCGCCACGATCCAGCCCGCCGGCAACGAAAAGGACGGCACCCTCTACGAGTTCAGCGCCACGGTGCCGGGCCGTCATTTCGTGACCTTCAAGGGTAGGGACGCGCAGGGCCATGCCTTCGCCACCACCACCACCTACTGGGTCTATGGTAGCAATGAATACCCGTGGGCCTACGAGGAGGGCATGAAGATCAAGCTGGTGGCGGAGAAGAAGTCCTACCGCCCCGGCGATGTCGCGCGCGTGCTGGTGCTTTCGCCCATCGAGGGCTCCGCGCTGGTGACGGTCGAGCGCGAGTCGGTGCTGCGTTCATTCACTGTGCCGCTGAAGGCGGACAAGCCGGTGATCGAGATCCCGCTGAACGAGGATGACGCGCCGAACGCCTTCGTCTCCGTGCTGGTAATCAAGGGCAGCAAGGATTCCGCCCGCGATTTCAAGGAGCCGCAGCTCCGTCTGGGCTACTGCGAGCTGACGGTCGAGGACGTCCGCAACCGGCTTTCCGTAAAGGTGGCTGCGGAGAACTCCACCGAGACGCTGCCGGTGAGCACCGGCGGCAGCACCACCCAGATCGCCACCTATCGCCCCGGGGATGAAGTGATCCTCGCTGGCACCGTGACCCGCGCCGACGGCTCCCCCGCCCCGGGCGCGGAAGTGACGCTGTATGCGGAGGACGAGGGCACGCTGGCGGTGATGGGTTACGAAAACCCGGACCCGATGGCATTCTTCCACGATCCGCGCGAGCTCGGCGTGAACTCCGGCACCTCGCTGGACAACTTCATTTCCGAGAATCCGGACAACCAGTCGTTCTTCAACAAGGGCTTCTTCGTCGGCGATGGCGATGACGCGGGCGGCGATCTCAGCAAGCTGCTGCGCAAGAACTTCGACCCGTGCGCGACCTGGGCACCGACCCTGGTCACCGATGCCCAAGGGAAGTTCCGCCATTCCTTCAAGGTGCCGGACACGCTGACGCGCTACCGCGTGCTGGCGGTCGCCACCGAGAAGGCCTCGCGCTTCGGCACGGTGAAGACGGACATCGTGGTGAACAAGCCGCTGATGCTGGAACCGAAGGCCCCGCGCTTCGCCAATGAGGCGGACCTCGTCACGCCGCAGGTGCTGGTGCAGAATGCGTCCGGCCATCGCGGCACGTGGAAGATCACCTTCACGCCGAATGGCGATACCGGCACGAAGCCGGTGTGCCGCGCGCTGGCGGAAACGACGCAGACGGTAACGCTCGATCCGAACGGCTCGACCACGGTCCCCTTCCCCATCGCCGTGGAAAATACGGGTGAAGCCGTACTTCGTTTCCAGGCCGAGCCGGTTTCGGTGGAAGGCGTTTCGCTGACCCCGGTGCTGGCCCGCAAGCTGGGTGACGCGGTGGAAACCCGCTTCCCGGTGAACTACCCGATGCCGCTGATCCGCCAGATGAAACTGGTGAAGCTGGCCGGTCCCGCCGCTGAAGTGGACATCCGCAGCCAGCTCGATCCCGCCTTGCTGGAGGGCAAGGGCGACCTGCAGATGGAGTTCTCGCGCTCGCTGCTGATGGAAGCCGGGGCCTCGGTGGATTACCTGCTGTCCTATCCGCACGGCTGCGTGGAGCAGACGACCTCGTCGCTGATGCCGTGGTTCGCCGTGAAGTCGCTGCGTTCCGTGGTGCCCAGCTTTGAGAAGGTGCCGGACGAGAAGGTCAAGAAGGCGATCCAGGCCGGAGCCAACCGCCTGCTCTCGATGCAACTGCCGAGCGGTGGCTTCACCTACTGGCCGGGCGGTCGTGACCGTGTGGACTGGGCCAGCTCCTATGCGGGCCTCGGTCTGGTGATGGCGGACAAGGAAGGTGCCGCCGTGCCGGAGGAAGCGATCAACAACCTCTGCAATGACCTGACCACCTCGCTGCGCGGCATCACCGACATCCGCTCGGCGTGGGACATGGAATCCGCGACCCGCGCGCTGTGGGTGCTCTCGCTGGCGGGCAAGCCGCAGCAGGCGTATCACAACCTGCTGCGCGACCGCATCGAATCCGTGCCGCCACGTGCGCGCCGTTTCCTCGCACTCGCGATCGCCGCCACCAATGCCGACAACGCGAAGGCCGAGGCGCTCGCGGTGCTGAACAGCACCAAGCCATTCAAGGCCCGCGATGACTCATGGATGCCGTGGAATCCGGATGCCGCGATGGATGTGCTGGCATGGGCCACCATCGATCCGAACTCGCCGGAAACCACCCGCACGCTCGACCGCCTCTTCCGCGACCGCAATCCCTACGGGGAATGGCGTACCACGTGGATGAACGGCTGGAGCCTGCTGGCACTCTCGACCTATGCGAAGACCGAGCCGAAGCGCGACAGCCGCATCGCGGTCACGCTCACCACGGCGAAAGGAGCCGATCCGTTCACGCTCTCGGCGGAAACTCCGGTGGCGAGCCGTTCCTTCACCACCGGCGGTCCGTTCAAAGCGACGGTGAAGTCCGATTCACCCGCGTTCATGCGCCTGAAGCTCGCCGCCAAGCCGAAGATCCAGCCGCAGCAACCGGTGGCCTCGAACGGATTGGAGATCACGCGCTTCTACGAGCGACTGAAGTCGGACGGCAAGAGCGAGCCGCTGGACCGTCCCGCCGTGGGAGATCTGGTGCGCGTAACCCTGCGCGTCACGCTGCCGAAGGATGACACGCGTTATCTGGTGGTGGAGGACCTGCTGCCGTCCGTGTTCGAAACCGTGAACAGCGACTTCGCCTCGCAGTCCGCGGCCAATGGCGGCCGCACCAGCCAGAACGATTGGGACATGTCGCACAGCGAACTGCGCGGCGACCGCGCCGTGTTCTACTTCGACCAGATCTGGCGCCGTGGCACCTACAGCGTGACCTATCTCGCGCGCTGCACGGTGCCGGGTGAAGTAACCGCTCCGCCCGCAAAGGTTGAATCGATGTACGATCCGGAGAAATTCGCGCTCTCCGCCTCGCAGATCATCCGCACGAAGTGAAGTCCGCGGGCCTTCGTGGCCCCGATGGTTGTGAAACCGCTCCGTCATCTCCGCCGCAAGCGCGTGGCCATTCCGCTAGCGCTTGCGGCCTTGTGGGCCTTCGGCTGGTTCGTGCTGCCGTTCCTGGTCCCGCTGCCCGCGGGATTGGGGACGGAGCCTGCGGCATCCCCAGTGCTGCTGGACCGCCACGGCGAACCGATCCGGCGGCTGACGCTGGACGATTTCTCCCGCAGCGAACCGGTCACGCTTGCGGACCTGCCGCCGGATTTCATCGCGTGCACGCTCGCGGCGGAGGACAAGCGCTTCTTCCAACACGGCGGGGTGGACCTGCTCGCGACCTGCCGGGCCGTACGGGATCTGGTGGCGCACCGCCGCGTGGTGTCCGGGGCCTCCACCATCACGCAGCAGTTGGTGAAGATTTCATCGCCACCGACGAGCCGCGGATTGATGGCAAAGATCCGCGAGACACTGGGCGCGCGGCGTTTGGAAATGACGTGGACGAAGGAACAGATCCTGACCGCGTATTTCAACCGGCTCGACTACGGCAATCGTCGTAGAGGACCGATGGAGGCGGCTCGGCACCTGCTCCAGAAGCCGCTGGCGGATCTCTCGCTCGGCGAGTGCGCGTTGCTGGCGGGTCTGCCGCAGGCCCCGACGCGCCTCAATCCGCTCAAGCGGCCCGATCAGGCGATCGCACGGCGGAACGTGGTGCTTGGTCGGTTGGCCAAAGCTGGAGCGACGCCAGCGGATCGGATTTCCGCAGCCATCGGCGAGCAACCCGGGCTGCGGCCCTTGGAAGAAAAGCCGGTGGCTCCGTGGCTTTCACCACCTGTGGGAAGCGAAGGACACGATCTCCAGACCACCCTCGATCTGCCGTTGCAGCGGGATGTGGAAACGATCGTGCGTGAAGAGCTTGCCGCGCTGCGCGGTGCGAACCTGCGTCATGCGGCGGTGGTGGTGATCGACAATGCGACGGGTGACATCCTCGCGCTGGTGTCGTCCGGTAATTGGAACGATCCGCGCGGCGGGCAGATCAACGGAGCGCTGGCTCCGCGTTCGCCGGGCTCGACATTGAAGCCGTTCACCTACCTGCTCTCGTTCCAAAGCACGGGCCGCTATCCGGGTTCGATCGTGGCGGACATCCCCACACGCTTCCGCACGCCGGAGGGGCTCAATCTTCCCGGCAACTTCGACCACACGCATCGCGGTCCGGTGTCGATCCGCACGGCGCTGGCATGTTCATTGAACGTACCGGCGATCCGTGAGCTGAACGATCTCGGCGGGCCGGAGCCGTTGTATCATCTGCTCACCGATCTCGGGCTCACCACGCTCGACGAGCGACCGGATCACTACGGACTCGGCCTGACCATCGGCAATGCCCCGGTGCGTTTGCTGGAACTGACCAACGCGTATGCGACGCTCGCGCGCGGAGGGATGTATTTCCCACCGCGGCTATTCCTCTCCACACCTCAGGAGGAACCCCGGCGGGCGTTTGACGCGCGCTGCGCGTGGCTGGTGGCGGACATTCTCTCCGATGCGGATGCGCGCGCGCCCTCGTTCGGCCGGCACGGGCCGCTGGAACTGCCGTTCAAGTGCGGAGCAAAGACGGGCACGTCCTCGGATTTCCATGACAACTGGTGCGTGGGCTTCACGAAGGATTTCACCGTGGGCGTGTGGGCGGGGAACTTCGACCAGACGCCAATCAAGGGCTTGTCCGGAGTCGCGGGTGCGGGACCGATTTTTCATCGCACGCTGGTGCGCGTGCAGCGCGACAGCGCGGCGGAATGGTTGCCTCGTCCGGAGGGAGTGATGGAGCTCGGCGTGGATGAACGCACCGGCAAGGCGCTGCCGCATGCATGGGGGACTATCGTGCCGCGCAGCGAGCTCTGTCTCACCGACCGGCAGCCGCTGCCCGCCGCAGCGGAGGACTATGATGCGGAGGGCCATGTGGTGCTCGATGCGATGTATCAGGAGTGGTTCAAGAGCACGGACAACCGTCGGCGCAATGAACTCGCATTGGCAGCCGAGCGTCCGGCACAAGAGCCGCTGAAGATTCTCGCGCCGCTGGATGGGATCACCTGCCTGCTCGATCCGGAGCTGCCCTCGGGTGGCAAAAGATTGCGTGTGGCGACCAATCTGCCGGGTACGGCGGTGTGGTCATCGCCCACACTGGCGGTCGAAGCAGCGGCTCCGGAGGCCGCGGTGGTCCTACAGCCCGGGACACATGTGCTGATCGCAACTGATCCACGTGACGGCACGCAGCGGTCCGTGACGATCAAGGTGAAGAAGCTGTGACTCCAAGGAGCAGGGACATTCCTGTCCCGTGTTGAAAACCACCCAGCTTTGCTGGCTGCTTCATTTCAAGAACGGAACAGGAATGTCCCTGCTCCTTGCTCAAGCCTCCACGGGCTCTTCCTCCACTCCGTCGTTGCGATGGATCCATACGCTCTGCACCAGCCCGAGCAGGAACATGCAGATCACGATGAAAGTGCCGGAGTAGCTGATGAGCGGCAGCGGGATACCGGTGATGGGCAGCAGCAGCACGTCCATGCCGATGTTCTCGAAAATGTGCGCGAAGAACAATGCGACCACCAGACAACAGATGAGGCGCCCTGACACGTCCTTGCTGTAAAAGGCGATGAACAGGCACTGGATCAGCAGTATCCCATAGGCCGTGATGAGAAGCAGGCTGCCGCGGAAACCGAGTTCCTCTCCAATCACGCCGAAGATGTAGTCATTGTGGGCGGTGAGGAAGGGGATCAACTTGCGGGCGTGCAGCGATCCGGAATCGGCGCTGGCGTTCCAGCCCGCACCTTTCCAACCGGACTTACCAATGGCCATGGACACGTAGTAGGCGGCGTAGGCATCGCCGTTCTTGTCCACCTCCTGACCCTGGGCCATGCGCAGCCAGGTATCGATACGTTCCGGACCGCGCTTCGACAACATCGGCAGCGCGATGAAGTTGATGAGCGGAAGCAACCCGATGCTGATGAAGGTCATGAACGAGAGGTAGCGGAAGGGCACGCCTCCGATCACCAGCGCCACCACGATCACGGGAACCCACACCAGCGCGGAACCCATGTCCCCCATCTTCATGACCAGCAGAAAGGGGATGGCGGAGGTCACACCGATGATTCCGATCCGCGCGAGGGGCGAGCCAAAGATGCGATGGAGCTTGGGCAGGTCCTGCATCAGCCAGGCAATCATGACGATGCCGGAGAAGATGCCGAGCTGTGCGGGCTGGAACGAGAAGGAGCCGAAATGCACCTGATAGACCGCGTTCTTCTGCACCATCGCCACGCCCATCAACCCGAGGCTGACGAGATAAACAGGGATGCCCAGCCAACGGATCCAGCGGTAGTTCACGAACGAAGCGGCGAAGAAAGCGACGCTGCCGGCCGCGATCCAGTACTTGTCCAGATGGGCGTAGTAGAGCCCGGCGGAGGGAAAGAGATCGTGCTTGTCAGCCGGGTAAGGCAGGTGGCGGGCGGCGCTCTCCACCATGAAGAGGCCGAAGATCAGGATGCCATACATGACCAGGACAAGCATCCAGTTCATGCCCAGAAGTTTACGCAGGAACGGCGTCATCGCGGGAAAGAACCGCACGATACCGTCCCCGCCCGCCATGGCAAGGCGGGCGTCGGTGAAAAATCAGATCACCGCGTGCTCAGCGGGCGTAGAGTCCGTTCGGCGAGAAAACCGCCGCAGGACCACCGGAAATGCCCACCGGAGGCACGATCACATTGACCTCCCTGCCATCAACGGTGAGCGAGGCGGAGGCTGCCACACGCTCGAGGCCCTGCTGGTGGAAGGGAGCGGTAGGGGCCGGTTCGCGGGAGATGAGTTCGGCATCGCCGAGACCGTTCAATGAAGTCTCGAAAGTATGACCGGCGACCACCACGCGGGCGGTCGCTTGATCGCCCTCGCCACGGACGGTGATCTCGGCATCGAGCACCGGCGCGTTTTCAAACGGAGTGCCCGCGAAAATCTTCGGACCGAAGTAAGCGCCCACGGTGGGATTCGAGCTGATGAAGCCCATCACCACCGGCGCGGCATTCGCATCGGGCTGCCAGAACACCATGCCCGCCGGAGCGGAACCGACCGGCGTGTGCACCACGCGCGCGACATGCACGATCACGTTCGGCATCGCCAATGACGGATGGGTGACGGCCACGAGATCCACGCCACCTTCCCAGGACATCCAGTTTGAAATCGACATGGGCTATTTGACTAACGGGTCATCCCGGTAGCGGCAAATGGGAAATGGCCGATGAATTCCAATGGCGGGAAAATCCCGGACTCAGGGTTGCCATAAAAGGGCCTCCATCTTTGCAAGCCTCTCCGCGAACCGAACACATTCCGAATCGACAACGGCTGCCTCCCCATTTTTCGCGGCCCCCTTCCACACATCCTGATCCCGTTGGAAATCGCGATACCGCTCCCGGGTCAGAACCGCTTCCAGTCCATTCCCGAGGACCCGCATCCGTTCTTCCATCGCATGCAGGACATCCCCGTTGGAGCCACCAGGCGGCGTCCACGGTTCAAAGGCCTCCACCAGCGTCTGGTATTGTCCTTCGTCCAACACCCCCGATTTTGATGACGACCAACGACTCTTGCGACGATCAAAGACCCCCGTAAACAACCCGAAGGTTCTCTCCTTATCCTGGAGCTCGCGCGGGTTGTCATCTCCCAGGCAACGGACCATCAGTCGTCCGTCGGTCAGGAACCGGAAATGACAATCCACCCGGCAACAAAGGTAGGTCTGATCCAAAGCTCTGCTGACAACGCCCCCGAGATCCGTGCGGCGTGCTCCATGACGGGTCAACTCCACCAGCTCGATCCCCAACAAGCTGTGGCGGGCCCGGTGCACCAGCACGCATGCTGAAGAATCCGCATCCCAATTCACCTCAAGATAGCGGGCTTCCGAATACCCGGGAATCGCGATGTCCTTGATGATCCGGTGTTCCTTCAAATCCGCCAGATACATCAGGCGCGCGGCCTTGGCGTGGTCCTCATCACGATGGAACGCCTTACCGTCGGCCGAAAGAATACCCAGCCGGCCATCAGGCGAAGTCGTCTCTTCTTCCAATTGGAAACCAGAAGGCCAATCGATTGCGAAGGCTGTCGCCGATAGCAACAACACCCACGCCAGAAGGAGCCGAGGCCACAACATATCCGGGATACAACGGTGCGCGCTGCAATCTTGCGGCCCGTACCATGACTATCACACGAAGGTCTCGCGCGGGCGCCAGGTGAGAATCTCCGGCTCACCATCAGTGACGAGGACGGTGTGCTCGAAATGGGCGGAGGGCTGGCGGTCCTCGGTGATGACAGTCCAGCCGTCATCAAGGATGCGGACACCAGGACGGCCCGCGTTCACCATCGGTTCGATGGCGAGGGTCATGCCGGGCATGAGGATCGGGCTCTTGCCGTTCGGGCGGTAGTTCGGCACCTGCGGCTCCTCATGCAGGTTGCGCCCGACGCCGTGGCCGACGAAGTCGCGGACGATGGTGAAGCCGAGCGGTTTCACGTAGTCCTCAACGGCACCGCAGAGATCAAAAAGGCGCTTGCCGGGACGAGCCCAGGCGATGGCTTCGTAGAGGGATTGCTCGGTGGCGGCAAGAAGGCGCTTGGTTTCCGGGAGGATGTCTCCGGCGGGAACGGTGGTGGCGTTGTCACCGATGAAACCGCTCTTCACGACACCGACGTCGATCTTCAGGATGTCCCCCGGCTGGATGCGGCGGGAGCCGCCGATGCCGTGGACGACCTCCTCGTTCACCGAGATGCAGATCTGGCCGGGGAAGCCGCGGTAGCCGAGGAAGGCGCTCTTGCTCTCGTGTTTCGCGATCAACGTGGCGGCCAGTTTGTCGATCTCACCGGTGGTGCGGCCTGGTTCCACAGCCTTGGCGAGTTCCTGCAACACGTCGGAGGCGACGCGTCCGGCATCACGCATCTTTTCGATATCGCGGGCGGACTTGATCGGGATGCGATTGTGGCGGGCCATGGGAAGGAATGCAGGAATGAAAAAGTGCGGACGGTTCAACCGGCCGTGGTGGGGTCGAACAGGGTGCGGATCGCGCCGCTGACGACATCGGCGGACGCCGTGGCGTCCAAGTGGCTCAGAATGCCATGGGTTTGATAGTAGTCCAGCAGCGGCACCGTGAAGCGCGTGTAGGCCGCGTGACGGCGGCGGAAATTCGTTTCGTCGTCGTCTTCGCGGCGGGACACTGTCGCACCACAGATCGGGCAATGATCATCCGGAGCCTGCGATTCCTGGCCGGTCCAGCGGCAGTCCGGGCATTCCACACGGCCGAGGATGCGATGGAGCAGTTCCTCCAGAGGAGCATCGAGCGCAATGACCCGGTCGAGAGACTGACCGTGATCCTCCAACCACTGGTCGAGGAACACCGCCTGCGGGACACTGCGGGGGAAGCCATCGAGCACCCAGCCATCCGGATGCCGCTCCAGCCACTCGCCGAGGATGCCACACATCAGGTCGTCCGGCAGATAGCCGCCCTCATCGAGGATCGGCTTCGCTTGAAGACCGAGCGGGGTGCCGTTCTCAACCGCCTCACGCAAGAGGGCGCCGGTACTGAGGTACGCGACGCCCGCGGAGTCGGCCAACCGGCGCCCCTGGGTCCCCTTGCCGGAAGCAGGCGGACCGAGGAGCACGACGCGGAGAGCCATGGCCTTTTCGATCAGTGGCCGCCCCTGTTGTAGATCCACACGGCGGTGCCGAAGATCACCAGCACGGCGACCACGGTCCACAGGTAAACCAGCGCGGTCCGCGAAGCCGCGGAACCGGTCTGGGCGAGGCGGTCGTAGCGGCCCTTGATCTTACCCTTGCGGAGGAAGCCGTCGTAGTGCTTCTGGATAAGGTGGGTTTCCACCTGGCGCATCACGTCAAGCACGACGCCAACCATGATCAGCAGGCTGGTGCCACCGAAGAAGTGGAGGACGAGGGAACTCGGCGGAAGGCTCACAATCGCGCCAACCATCACCGGCAGCATGAAGATGATCGTGAGGAAGATGGCCCCGGCAAAGGTCAGGCGGGTCATCGTGAAATCGAGGAACTCGGCGGTCGGCTTGCCGGGACGCACGCCGGGGATGTAGCCGCCATTGCGTTTCAGATCCTCCGCGATCTGGGACGGCTGGAACATGGTGGCTACCCAGAAGTAGGAGAAGAAGAAGATGAACAGGGCTCCAAGGACGTAGTACCAAGTGCCGCCACCGGCGAGGGCGTCATTCAATCTCGTCGCCCAGCTCGCATTGGGGAAAATCCACTTCAACATCATCGGCGGGAGAGAGAGCACAGCGGTGGCGAAGATGATCGGCATCACGCCCGCGTAGTTCACCTTGAGCGGCAGATACTGGGTCTGGCCGCCGAACTGCTTCCGGCCGACGACGCGCTTCGCATACTGGACCGCGATCCGGCGCTGGGCCTGGGTCAGGGCGATGACACCCGCGATCACGACAAGAAGCAGGACGAGCATCAGCAGCATCTTCCAGGAGTTGAAGGCGCTGCCATCGCTGGCGGTTCCCTTGGCGGGGACCACGAACAAGTGCCAGGCCTGGATCAATGCTCCGGGCAGCGACGCCATGATGTTGACCGCGATGATCACCGAAGTGCCGTTGCCAATGCCGCGCTCGGTGATCTGGTCACCGATCCACATCAGCAGCATGGCTCCGGCCACCACCGTGGCGACCACCAGGGCATACCAAGTCAGCGATGGATCCGGCACCAGCGTGCCGAGGTGATGGGTCGCGATCGCGGAAAGATAAGGCATGCTTTCCGGATGGGTGAGCGACTTGGCGACGAAGAAACCCTGGACCAGCGCGATGACAATGGTGAGATAGCGCGTGAACTGCGTGATCTTCTGGCGTCCGCCGTCCTCACGGGAAAGGCGGGCGAGCTTCGGCACCACCGCGGTCATGAGCTGGATCATGATGGACGCGGAGATGTAGGGCATGATGCCGAGAGCGAAAAGGCCCGCCGCCTGGAGGCCGCCGCCGGAGAACATCGCTAGCACGGCGGTCAGGCCACCGGCCGGATCCTTGGGATCGGCCTTGCTTTGGTAATCCATGAGCGCCTTGATCACGGTACCATCCACGCCCGGGAGCGTGATGTGGACGCCGAGGCGGACGATGATGATCATCGCCAGCGTGAACAAAATGCGGTCGCGGAGTTCGGGAATCCGCCAGGTATTGGCAAACGCAGAAATCATTGGGGCAGGGAAAAGAGTCGCGCGGTTTATAAACGCGATGAGGAAGCGCGCAAGCGCTTCCTCACCGGCGAGAAACAGGAGGTATGCGGGAAGGGACCTCAGGCCACCGTGACGGTGCCACCGGCCTTCTCGACCTTCTCACGGGCGGAAGCACTCACCGCGCAAACGGTGATGGTGAGCTTCTTGGTGAGAGTGCCGGTGCCAAGGAGTTTCACCTTGTCATAGCGGCCGTTGATGAAGCCCGCGGCTCTGAGAACTTCCTCGGTGATGACAGCGCCATCATCGAAGTTTTCCTCGAGGTCGTTGAGGTTCACCACCGCGACGACGTCGCGGAATTCGTAGTTGTTGAAGCCCTTCTTCGGCAGGCGACGATGGATCGGCATCTGGCCGCCTTCGAAGCCCACGCGGACGGAGCCGCCGGAGCGGGCGCGCTGGCCCTTGTTGCCTTTGCCGGAGGTCTTGCCGTGGCCGGAGCTTTCGCCGCAGCCCAGACGCTTGACGCGGTGCTTGGCACCCTTGTTCGGCTTGAGTTCGTGAAGTTTCATTTCCTAGTGGAAGTTGGGATGGGGATCCGGCTCAGATGGCCTTTTCCTTTTTCTTCTTGCCGCGGGAGGACAGGACCTGGTCGCGGGTGCGGAGCTGGGAGAGCGCCTTGAGGGTGGCCTGCACCACGTTGGCGTGGTTGGAGGAGCCCATCGACTTGGCGAGGACGTCACGGATGCCGACCGCTTCGCAGACGGCACGGACACCGCCACCGGCGATGATTCCGGTACCCGGGGAGGCGGGCTTCAGGAGCACCTTGCCACCGCCGAATTCGGCGACGATTTCATGCGGGATGGTGCCCTCTACGATGTTCATCGGCTTGAGCGAGCGCTTGGCAATCTCGCTGGCCTTCTTGATCGCATCGGCGACTTCCTTGGCCTTGCCGAAACCGAGGCCCACTTTGCCTTCCTTGTCGCCGGAGACGACAAGCGCGGAGAAGCTGAAGCGACGGCCGCCCTTGACGACCTTGGCGCAGCGGTTGATGAAGACAACCTTTTCAGCAAGCTGGGGACCATCGGCCTCCTGCGGGGCGCGGTCGTCACGGCGCGGGCCGCGACCACGGCCGCGGTCGCCGCCAGGGCCACCGCCGAAACCGCCACGCTGACCACCAGGGCCGCCGCCGAAACCACCACGCTGGCCACCAGGACCACTGCGTTGGCCGCCTGGGCCGCCGCGGAAGTTACCGCCGGTAGAAGGGGCGGGAGCCGGAGCACCTGCTCCAGGTTGGGTATTGTCGTTGCTCACGTTGATCGGTCTGGGGATTAGAACTGCAGGCCACCTTCACGGGCCGCGTCGGCGAGGGCCTTGACCTTGCCGTGGTAGAGGTGACCACCGCGGTCGAAGACCACGGTGCCGATGTTGGCGGCCTTGGCGCGCTCGGCGATCAGGCTGCCGACCTTCTGGGCGGAGGCGATGTTCGAGGAGGCGTTTTCCACTTCCTTGTCGAGGGTGGAGGCGGCGGCGAGGGTCTTGCCGACGGTGTCGTCGATGACCTGCGCGTAGATGTGTTGATTCGAGTAATGAATGGCCAGACGCGGGCGTTCGGTCGTACCCCCCACCTTGCGGCGGATACGGGCATGCACGCGACGGCGGATTTCCTTGCGGTTGATCTTGCTCATTTGCAGTTGATCGGTTCGTGGTTTCGTTCGTCTTGCGTGCGTTATTTGCCGACGCTCTTACCTTCCTTGCGGCGGACGTATTCGCCGACGTAGCGGACGCCCTTGCCCTTGTAAGGCTCCGGCGGGTAGTAGCCGCGGACCTCGGCGGCGAACTGGCCGACGAGCTGCTTGTCGATGCCTTCCACCTTGATCTTGGTGTTGTCGGTCACCGTGACGGTGAGGCCGGCCGGGATCGGGTGAAGGAGCGGATGGGAACGGCCGAGCGAAAGGTCGATTTCCTTGCCCTTGACGGCGGCACGGAGACCGACGCCCTGGATTTCAAGGTCTTTGACGAAGCCCTTGGACACGCCGATGATCATGTTGTTGATCAAGCTGCGGGCGGTGCCGTGGAGTGCCTTGTGCTGGCGGGATTCAGTGGAGCGGGAGACGGTCACACCACCGTCCCCGGTGGTGAGGGTGATGCCTTCCGGAAGAGCGAAGTTCAGCTTGCCCTTGGGACCTTCGACGGTCACCTGGCCACCGTCGACTTTGACGGCAACCTTCTCGGGAAGCGAAATGGGCTTGAGGCCAACTCGTGACATGGGATTGGTTCCTTTCTCAGGGTTAGGATTACCAAACGATGGCGAGGAGCTCGCCGCCGAGGTTGTTACGCTTGGCGGTGCCGCCGGTCATCACGCCCTTCGAGGTCGAAAGGATGGCGATGCCGAGGCCGGACATGACGCGGGGAATCTCGCCGGTGCCCACGTAGGTGCGGCGGCCGGGCTTCGAGACGCGCTTGAGATCGGTGAGAACCGGACGGCCGTCGATGAACTTCGGCTTCACCTTGATTTCGGTGCGATCGCCGGTGACGACTTCATAGTTCCAGATGTATCCCTCTTCCTGGAGGATCTTGGCGATGTCCGCCTTGATCTTGGAGTGGGGAGCGTTGAATTCCTCGTTGCCCGCGCGGCAAGCGTTCTTGAGGCGGGTCAGGAAATCGGAAATCGGGTCGGTGAGAACTGCCATGGTGTCAGGTCTTTCTTAATGGGTCTGGATTCAGGCAGCGGCGCCTTCTTCGGCCTTCTTGTTGTCACGGAACGGCAGGCCGAGCGCGCGGAGCAGTTCGCGGCCTTCGTTATCGGTCTTGGCGGTCGTCACGAAGATCAGGTCGAAGCCGATCTGGCGCTTGATCTGGTCGATCTCGATTTCCGGGAAGATGGACTGGTCGGGGATGCCGACGGCGTAGTTGCCCTTGCCGTCGAAGGACTTCGACGGGATCCCGCGGAAGTCGCGGATGTTCGGGGCCGTCAGGTTGATGAAGCGGTCCAGGAACTCCCACATGCGGGTGCCACGGAGGGTGACACGGGCTCCGAGGGCTTCACCCTCGCGGAGCTTGAAGTTGGCGACGGCCTTCTTCGAGAAGGTGATCGACGCTTTCTGGCCGGTGATCTTGCCGATTTCGACGACGGCGTCGTCGACAGCGAGCTTGCGGTCCGGGGACTTGCCCATGCAGGAGGTCACCACGATCTTTTCAAGACGGGGAACCTGATGCGGATTGCCGTAGCCGAGCTTCTCGGTGAGAGCCGGCACGACCTTTTCCTTGTAGTGCTGTTGCAGCTTTGGTGTGCTCATTTTTTCAGCGGGTCAGCGCTATTGGTTGTGCGCTTAAGCGCGGGCGGAGACCGGAGTCTCAGCCCAGTTTCTTGACATTGGAGATATGAACGGGGCCGTCGGATTCGATCAGGCCGCCATCCGGATTCGCTTCGGAACGCTTGGTGGCCTTCTTGACCTTGCGGCCGCCTTCGACGACGACCTGGCCTTTGGCGGCGTTCACGGAAAGAACCGTGCCACGCTTGCCTTTGTGATTGCCGGCGATGATTTCGACTTCGTCGCCTTTCTTAACGTGAGTCTTCATGGAAATTGTCGGGGCTGGAAGTGGACTCAGAGAACCTCCGGTGCAAGCGAAACAATCTTCATGAACTGCTTTTCACGCAGTTCGCGGGCGACCGGTCCGAAGATGCGGGTGCCGCGGGGATTGTTGTCCTTGTCGATGATGACGATGGCATTGCCGTCGAAGCGGAGCACGGAACCGTCCGCGCGGCGGATCGGAGCAGCGGTGCGGACGATCACGGCCTTCACGACGCTGCCCTTCTTCACGGAAGCGGTGGGGATCGAGTCGCGGATGTGGGCGGTGATCACGTCGCCAACATTGGCGATGCGGGTGCGCTTGCCGAGGACACCGATCATCTTGGCGCTGCGCGCGCCGGTGTTGTCGGCGACGGTCAGCTTGGTTTCCATCTGGATCATGGCGGATAGGAAAGTAGGAGCTTCTGGAGTGGTGGATGATCCGGACGGCACGTCCGGTCACCGAGGTGACTGGATCAGTGCGAGAGAATGCTCTCGAGGTTCCAGCGCTTCAGTTTGGAGATCGGACGGGTCTCGACGATGCGGACGCGATCGCCGATGGCGGCTTCACCCTTCTCGTCATGCACGTAGTACTTCTTGGAGCGCTTGACGATCTTGTTGAACTTCGGGTGCGGAACGCGGGCGACGTGCTCGACGACGATGGTCTTGTCCATCTTCGTGGAGACGACAACGCCGACGCGGGTCTTGCGAAGGTGCGGAGTGGAGTCCGTGGTGGTGGTCTCGCTCATGTTGAGTCTATGGTTGGCGTTGCGTTCCGGAATCAAGCGTTGCGCTTGGCAGTGAGGGCGGTCTGGACGCGGGCGGACTCGCGGCGGACGATGCGGATGCGGGCGGAGTTCTCAAGCTGGCCGGTGGCCTTCTGGAGACGGAGGTTGAGGGACTCCTGCTTGAGTTCGCGCAGGCGGTTCTGGAGCTCGGCGACGGTCAGCTCCTTGATGTCCTTGGTCTTGGTTGCCATGGAAGCGGTGATCTTGATGGGATTCGGTGGATCGCAACGGAACGCGGGGAGCGTCAGGCGTGCGGGTTACGGACAACGAAGCGGGTGCGGATGCCGAGCTTGTAGGAGGCCAGGCGCATGGCCTCGCGGGCCTGGGATTCCGGGACGCCGGCGACTTCGAAGAGCATGTTGCCCGGGCGGATGACGGCCACCCAGAACTCGACGGAGCCTTTACCCTTACCCATTCGGGTTTCCGGGGGGCGGGCGGTCACCGACTTGTGCGGGAAGATGCGGATCCACACCTTGCCTTTACGCTTCAGGTAGCGGTTGATCGCGATACGGCAGGCTTCGATCTGGCGGTTGGTCATCCAGCCGCGGTCGACGGTCTGGAGACCGAAGTCACCGAAAGCGACGGTCGTTCCGCTGGTCGCGTTGCCGGATCGGCTGCCGCGGTGGCTCTTGCGGAACTTGGTTCGTTTGGGCATCAAAGGCATGGCTTAGTCCTCCTGGGAAAAGTTCGGGTTGCGGGAAAAGGATTCGGTTCGGATCGGATTATCCGTTGTTGCGGGCGGGGCGGCGGTCGCCACCACGGTCGCCGCGATCACCACGGGGACCACGGTTTTCGCGGTCGCCACGAGGGCCACGGTTTTCGCGGTCGCCACGGGGGCCGCGCTCACCCTGCGGGCGGGCTTCTTCTTCCTTCTTGTTCACCCAGCACTTCACGCCGATGACGCCGTAAAGGGTGCGGGCTTCGGCGAAGCCGTAGTCAAGCGGGACGCGGAGGGTCTGAAGCGGCACCTTGCCTTCGCGGTACCACTCGGAGCGGGCGATGTCCGCACCACCGAGGCGGCCGGCGCAGCGGAGGCGGATGCCTTCCGCGCCGAAGTCCATGGCGGTCTGGATGGCGCGCTTCATGGCGCGGCGGAAGCTGATGCGGCGCTCGAGCTGGACGGCGACCTGCTCGGCGACGAGCTGGGCATCGAGCTCCGGCTTGCGGATCTCAAGGATGTCGATCTTGACCTGGGCGCCGTTGCACAGACCGTTGAGGTCCTTGGTCATGATCTCGATGTCACGGCCCTGGCGGCCGATGATGAGACCCGGACGGGAGGTGTGCAGGGTGACGCGGACGCTGTTCCAAGCGCGCTCGATCACGACCTTGGCGAGAGCGGCGGACTGGAGGCGCTTGCGGAGGTAGTTGCGGATGGCAAGGTCCTCGTGAAGCTTGGTGGTGTAATCCTTGCCGGTGGCGAACCACTTGGAACGCCAGTCTTTGTTGACGGCGAGGCGGAAGGCGATCGGATTGACTTTCTGGCCCATGATCGGTGCTTGGTGAAAGGTTGCGGGGTGGGAATCAGGCCTGCTCTTCGGCAGCGGCTTCCTCGATGGCGGGCTTGTCGGCCTTCTTGGCGGCGGCCTTGCGCGGGGCGCGCTTCTTCTTCTCCGGAGCGGAGCCGACGAGGGTGATGAAGATGTGGCTGGTGGGCTTGCGGATGCCACCGGCGGAGCCCTTGGCACGCGGCTTGAAGCGCTTGATTGCCGGACCGATGCCGATGACGGCTTCCTTCACGACGAGCGTGCTGGTATCCAGCGAGAAGTTGTGCTCGGCGTCCGCGATGGCGGTCTTGAGAGTCTTGCCGATGAGGTGCGCGGCCTTCTTCGGGGTGAAGGTGAGGATATCAAGGGCGCTCGAGACGGGGAGGCCTTGGATTTCGCGTGCGACGTCACGCGCCTTCTTCGGCGAGAGACGGACGTATTTGGTGGTGCTCTTGACTTCCATCGGTCGTGAAAGGTGGATGGTTCGGGAAAAAATTAACGGTTCGGTTGGGTCTCGAGAGTGGCGGAGTCGCCAAGTCGGGCGGTTTCTGTAGGTCGGTCGAGTCGCTCGACGAAGGCACCGCAGACATCCTTGCGAAGGTCGGCGATGATGGCTTTTCCATAGGGCTGGTTGGCGCGGGTGAGCATGAAGCTCATTCCGATCCGGGCCCCCTGGGCTTCTCCAACATTCAGGACAAGCAGGCCGCTTTTCTGGTCAATACTGACGATATTGGCCTGCTGAAGACTGCCCGTCCGAAGCGCGGGGCGGGGCTTGTCTTTGAAACCAAGCTGTACGTCAAGCTCGCGTAGAGAAGTTTCGACACGAAGCCGGGCGTCCGGATCGGAAACCACGGCCTGGCGCAGGTATTCATTGATGGTGGCCACGAGACGGCTGGATGCGTCCTGCAGCCCCTTGAGGCGTTCGTTGGCGAGTTGAAGATCGGAGGCGGCCTGGATCAGGCGGTCGTCTCCGCCATCGAGCAGGTTCTTGCCGAGGGCCTCGAGACGCTCGCGGACCTGGTTGAGCTGCTCGACAGCCTTCTTCTCGTTCTGGTTGGACTCGGCGAGGCTCTTCTGGAGCGCCGAGACCCTCTCCTCCAGCATCGCCACCCGGGCGTCGTCCTGACCGCACACCGCACCGGTGCCGAGCAGTCCGAGGACTGCGGCGAGGCTGCGGGGCTGGAGGCAGGCGACCATGGGTGGCGGGCGGAAGGAGATGACGGCTTACTTCTTGCCGATGCCGCCGTGGGCACGGAAGATGCGGGTCGGTGCGAATTCACCGAGCTTGTGGCCGACCATGTTTTCGGTCACGTAGACGGGGACGAAGGTCTTGCCGTTGTGAACGATGAAGTTGTGGCCGACGAAGTCGGGAGTGATCATCGACTTGCGGCTCCAGGTCTTGATCGGCTTGCGGTCCTCGCCAGCGGCGGCGACGGCGTCGATCTTTTCGAGAAGCTTCTGGTCAACGAACGGACCTTTTTTGAGCGAGCGTGGCATGACGTCGTAAAGTTCGGATGGATGCTAGGGCGGATCAGCGCTTCGCCTTGTGGCGGGATTCGACGATGAAGGCGTTGGTCGGCTTCTTCTTCTTGCGCGTCTTCTGGCCCTTGGCGTGACCCCACGGGCTGAGGAGGTGCTGGCGGCCACCACCGGACTTGGAGCGGCCTTCACCACCACCGTTCGGGTGGTCGACGGGGTTCATCGTCATACCGCGGACGGTCGGACGGACACCCTGCCAGCGCGTGCGGCCAGCCTTGCCCGAGGACTCGTTCATGTGGTCGCGGTTGCCGACGACACCGATGGTGCAGAGGCACTCTTCGTTGAAGCGACGGATTTCGCCGGAAGGCATCTTGATGAGCGCCCAGCCGCCTTCGCGGTTGGAGAGCACGGCCTGCTGGCCGGCGGCGCGGGCCACCTTGCCGCCACCACCCGGGGTGAGCTCGATATTGTGGATCGAGGTGCCGAGCGGGACGTTCTTGAGGGGCATCGCGTTGCCAACCTTCGGGGCGACTTTCTCGCCGGCGACGACGGTGGCACCGGTCTCAAGACCGGCCGGAGCAAGGATGTAGGACTTCTGGCCGTCCTGATACTGGATCAGGGCGATGCGGCAGGTGCGGTTCGGATCGTATTCGATGCCGACCACGGTCGCCGGCACGTCGAACTTGCGGCGCTTGAAGTCAACGAGACGGTAATGGCGCTTGTGACCACCGCCGATGTGGCGGCAGGTGATGCGGCCGGTGTTGTTACGACCGCCGGAGCGCTTGAGGGGCTCGAGCAGGCTCTTCTCCGGCTTGGTCTTGGTGACCTCCTCGAAGGAAGGAAGCGACATGTAACGCGCGGACGGCGTGACGGGCTTGAGATTGTGAAGGGGCATGACTCGCGTTCAGTTTCGAGTTTTCGCGGGTAAATGACTCTCGATCAGACGAGGTCGAGCGATTCGCCTTGCTTGAGGCGGACGACGGCTTTCTTCCAGTGGGCGGTGCGGCCGGCATCGGCGCGGCGCTGGCGCTTCAACTTGCCGGTGACATTGGCGGTGCGGACGCCTTCGACCTTCTTGCCGAAGAGCTGTTCCACGGCCCGCTTGATCTCAAGCTTGTTGGCCTTGCGGTCAACGTGCAGGACGATTTCGTTGTTGGTCTCCTGGAGAAGGGTGGCCTTTTCGCTGAGGTGGACGTTCTTGATGACCTGGTAAATGTCTTTCATGGTCGTGCGGGTGGGTCCGGGGTTCAGGCGGTGCGCTGGGCGAGGGTCGCCACGGCGTCACCGACCAGGAGGACGGAATCGGCGAGGATGAGTTGCTCGACGTTGAGTTCCAGCGCGGTGACGAGCTGGGCCCATACGACGTTGCGGGCAGCGAGGTAGGTGGAATCGTCGAAGGAGTTCGAAACGATCAGGACCTTGCCCGGGGAGACGAGGCCTTCCACGGTGGAGACAAAGGTCTTGGTCTTGCCATCGGCGATCGAGAAGGTGTCCACGGAGTGGATCGACTCGGAGCGGACGAGGTCACCGAGGATGCGGCGCAGGGCGAGCTTGCGGACGTTCTTCGGAACCTTCTTGGAGTAATCACGCGGACGCGGGCCGAAGACCACGCCACCACCGACGAAGATCGGGGCGCGCTTGTCGCCGTGACGGGCGTTACCGGTGCCCTTCTGCTTGTAGATCTTCTTGTTGTTGCCGCGGACTTCGCCACGGGTCTTGGTGTTGGCGGAACCGGAGCGGCGGTTCGCGCGGTAGGCGGTCACGAGGTCGTGCACGGCCTGGGAACCACGGTCGGCCTCGACGAGGACGACATTGGCGGCTTGCGCGTCTTCAGCGGTGAAGGATTTCGCGGGCATGGCTGGAATCGTTTACGGGGTTCGGCGTTGAGCCCGGAATCAGGCGGACTTCTTCTTGGAAGCGCGGACGGTGACGTAGTTGCCCTTCGCGCCCGGGATCGCACCGGAGATGAGGATGACGCCGTCTTCCGGACGGACCGCCACGATCTTGAGGTTCTGGACGGTGCTCTTCACGGAGCCCATGTGTCCCGGCATCTTCTGGTTCTTCCAGACGCGGCCCGGAGTGGAGCGGCAGCCGATGGCTCCGGTCCGGCGGTGCATCATGGAGCCGTGGGTCATCTTGAGACCACCGAAGCCGTGGCGCTTCACAGCACCCTGGAAGCCCTTGCCCTTGTTCGTGCCGATCACGTCGACCCACTGGCCGGCGGAGAACAGCTCGACACCCGGGTGGGTTTCGGGAGCGGCTTCACCAGCGGCGAAGCGGAACTCCTTGACGAAGCGCTTCGGGGTGGAACCGGCCTTCTTGAAGCGGCCGAGATCCGGCTTGGAAACGCGCTGCTCCTTCTGGTCGCCGTAGCCGACCTGCACGGCGGAGTAGCCGTCCTTTTCAGTGGTCTTGACCTGGAGCACGGTGTTGCCGGCGACGTCGATGACGGTCACGGGGATCATGCTCTGCGCCTTTTCATCAAAAAGGCGGGTCATACCGATTTTCTTGCCGAGGAGTCCGAGAGACATGGCGTGGAAGAATTTGAGATTGGAAATTGAGAACTAGAGATACCCGGACGGCGGCTCAGATGCGGATGGTGATGTCGACACCGGCGGGGAGGTTGAGCTTCTTGAGCTCATCCACGGTGCGGGCGGTGGGATCGACGATGTCGAGGAGGCGCTTGTGGGTGCGGATCTCGAACTGCTCGGCCGACTTCTTGTTGACGTGGACGGAACGGTTCACGCTGAACTTCTCGATGCGGGTCGGAAGCGGAATCGGGCCAGCCACCTTGGCACCGGTGCGTTTGGCGGTTTCCACGATTTCCTGGGCCGAGCGGTCGATCGCGCGGTGATCGAAAGCGCGCAGGCGGATGCGGATTTTCTGGTTGTCCATGACGTGTGAAGGGGTTGGTGCGTGAGAGTGGATCAGTCGCGGCTGGAGTAGCCCGTGCGCTCGCTGACGATTTGGTCGACGATGTTGTTGGGGACCTGCTCGAAGTGCGACGGGGTCATCGAATACGAAGCGCGGCCGGATGAGATGGTGCGGACGTCGGTCGAGTATCCGAACATTTCCTTGAGAGGGACGTTGGCGTGGATCACGGCCAGACGACCTTTCGTTTCCATGTTCTGGATCTGACCGCGGCGGCGGTTGAGATCGCCCATCACGTCACCCTGGTAGTCGTCCGGAGTGGAGACTTCCACGGCCATGATCGGCTCGAGGAGAATCGGTTTGGCCTTCTTGAAGCCATCCTTCATCGCGAAGATGGCGGCCATGGTGAACGCGTTTTCGTTCGAGTCCACGTCGTGGTAGGAACCACCGAGGATGTCCACGTGGACGTCGATCACCGGGAAGCCGGCGATGATGCCATTGGTCATCGACTCGTTCACGCCCTTGTAGACGGCGTTGATGTATTCCTTCGGGATTTCGCCACCGACCACCTTGTTCTCGATGGTGAGGCCCTTGCCCTTTTCGTTCGGCTTGAGCTCGAGGCGGACGTGGCCGTATTGGCCGCGGCCACCGGACTGCTTGACGAGCTTGCCTTCGCCCGGAGCGCCCTTGGTGATGGTCTCGCGGTAGGCGATCTGCGGAGCCCCAGTGTTGGCCTCAACCTTGAACTCGCGCTTGAGGCGGTCGACGATGATCTCCAGGTGGAGTTCGCCCATGCCAGCGATGATGGTCTGGCCGGTTTCCTCGTCCGTCTTGACCATGAAGGTCGGGTCTTCTTCGGAGAGGCGGCCCAAGGCGAGCGCCAGTTTTTCCTGGTCGGCTTTGGTTTTCGGTTCGACGGCCATGGAGATGACCGGTTCCGGGAAAGTGGGGGGTTCGAGGACCACGTCGTGGTCTTCGGCGGCGAGGGTATCGCCGGTGGTGACGTTCTTGATGCCGACCATGGCGGCAATGTCACCGGAGTAACAGACATCCACGTCCTTGTGCTCGTTGGACTGGATGCGGATCAGGCGGCCGACGCGCTCGGATCGGCGGGTGCGCGGGTTGTAGACCGTGTCGCCCTTCTTGATCGAGCCGGAGTAGACGCGGAAGAAAACGAGCTTTCCGACGAATTTGTCCGCCCAGAGTTTGAAGGCGAGCGAGACAAACTTCTCGTTGTCGGAGGTGATGACCTCGATGTGGCGATCGTGGTCGTCCGGATCCATGCCGACCGCCGGCGGCAGGTCGAGCGGGCTCGGGAGGTAGTCGACAACGGCATCGAGGAGATACTGGACGCCCTTATTCTTGAAAGCGGAACCACCTGCGACCGGGATCAGCTTGTTGGCGATCGTGGCGCGGCGGATGGCGGCCTTGAGATCGGCCTTGGTGAAGGCTTCCTCCATGAGGATCTTTTCACCGAGCACGTCGTCCACATCGGCAACGGCATTGACAAGCTCTCCGTAGGCTTCCTCGGCGACGGCCTTCTGGGCGTCATCGAGATCGCGCACCTCATAGGTGGAACCGAACTTGTCACTGTCGGAATAGAAGATGGCCTTCTGGTTCACGACGTCGATCTGGCCGATGAGATGATCCTCGGCACCGATCGGGATGAGAATGCGGGCCGCATGGGCACCGAGCTTCTCCTTCACCTCATTGAAGACGTTCTGGAAGTTCGCGCCGGTGCGGTCCATCTTGTTGACGAACACGATACGCGGAACATGATACTTGGTGGCCTGGCGCCAGACGGTCTCGGTCTGGGGCTGGACACCGGCGACGCCGCAGAACACGACGATCGCGCCATCGAGCACGCGGAGCGAGCGCTCCACCTCGGCCGTGAAGTCCACGTGGCCGGGGGTGTCGATGATGTTGATGCGCTGCTTGAGCTCCGGGAAGAGCTTGGTCACACCGTCCTCATTGCGCTGCCACCATTCGGTGGTGACAGCGGCGGAGGTGATGGTGATGCCGCGCTCGCGCTCCTGCTCCATCCAGTCGGTGGTGGCGGCACCATCGTGCACCTCACCGATCTTGTGGATCATGCCCGTGTAGAACAAAATCCGCTCCGTCAACGTCGTCTTGCCAGCATCGATGTGAGCGGCGATCCCGATATTCCGGGTGCGCTCCAGCGTATACTGGCGGTTTGGACTGTTGGGGTTGGCGGACATCGTCTTGCCGGAGACCGGCGGGCGTTGGAGTTTCTTGGAGCGTCTGCTGAGCTGTGATTACCAGCGGAAGTGGGCGAAGGCGCGGTTGGCCTGGGCCATCTTGTGGACGTCGTCGCGCTTGCGGACGGCGTTGCCCTGGTTGTTGGCGGCGTCCTTGATCTCGTTGGCGAGGGCGACGTGCATCGGCGTGCCCTTGCGGTTGCGGGCATACGTGCAGATCCAGCGCATGGCGAGGGACTCGGAACGGTCGGCGGCAACTTCGAGCGGCACCTGGTAGGTGGCACCACCCACGCGGCGGGACTTCACTTCCACGCGCGGCTTGGCGTTCTCGATCGCACGGGTGATGACCTCGAGCGGGTCGATGGTGTCGACACCTTCGTTGGCCTTGTCGATCGCGGCGTAGACGATGCGCTGGGCGAGCGAACGCTTGCCATCACGCATGACCTTGCTGATGAGGTGGCCGACGAGAGGGCTGGCGTAGCGCGGATCGCTACGGTCGGGCTTGGTGAAAACGCGCTTGCGGCGGGGCATGGCGGGAATCGGTTGGTGTTAAAGTCGATTGAAAGAAGGCTTACTTCTTCTTGCCACCTTTGGCGGGAGCGGCGGCCTGGCCCGGCTTCGGACGCTTGGCACCGTACTTCGAGCGAGCCTGGCGGCGCTTGTCGACACCGAGGGTATCGAGGGAGCCACGGACGATGTGGTAGCGGACACCCGGAAGGTCCTTCACACGACCACCACGCACGAGAACGATCGAGTGCTCCTGGAGGTTGTGGCCTTCACCACCGATGTAGGCGATGACTTCGTAGCCGTTCGTCAGGCGAACCTTGGCCACTTTACGAAGCGCCGAGTTCGGCTTCTTCGGCGTGCGGGTCATAACCTGGAGGCAGACTCCGCGGCGCTGGGGGCAGTTCGCCAATGCCGGCGACTTCGACTTTTCAGCCGGAGTGAGGCGCCCTTTGCGAACGAGCTGATTGATGGTCGGCATGTTATCCTGCGTGGTTCTGGATTTGCATCGTGCTTCGAGTGCAAACCAGAGCGCCGGCGAGAATCCTCGCAGGAGCCTGTTATCCGGAGCTGCACCCGATAAAATTGATCCCATGTAGGCGAGCCGGGGTGACTTGGCACCCGGGGTCGCAATGCGGGGCGGCGAATCTAGTGATCGCCGAGGATCTGACAAGCCCTATTTTGAAATTATTTGCAGCAGCCGCCACCATCATCCACCAGGCACGCATATCGCTCAGAATGAGAACTATAGACTAACAAATCCTCTCCCGGGAGCACCCGGATTTCGCCCGTGTCCGGCACTTTTATCCCCTGCCGGGTTAAAAATTGGCGGGTTCCATCTCCAGAATCCGCCAAAAAATTTTCAGAGAAAGCCGACAAAAAAGTCACTTCACTGCCCGGACGAAGGTCTGCGAGAGCCCGGCAAACCCCTCACCTCTCCCGCCTGGCTCTCCAGTTCCCGCCAAATCGCTGCGACCCGCTCTCAGAGGGGGCGCCGAAACCTTCTTCGTCCCAACGGGACGAAGAAACTTCAACCGGGGTTTCGGTACACCCTCTTATATATAGCGCCACCGGGACGCCTGCGAAGCAGCGCCGGGCGGGACACGGCGCTGCTTCGCAGGCGATCATCGGAATCCCATACTGCGGGATGTGTTCCGGCAAAAGACCGGACACCAGAAAAGAAAAGAAGGAAACGTGGTAGCAGAGGGCGGATTTGAACCGCCGACCAAAGGCTTATGAGTCCTCTGCTCTACCCCTGAGCTACTCTGCCACGTTCGTTTCCCTGCGATGGAAGTCACCGCGCGGGGCGCACGCTTTATCGCCGCTCCACGTGGTTGTCCATTGGAAAATTCATCCGCATCGGCGGGTTGCAAGTCCGGAACAACCTGACACCTGTATGCCATGGCATCGGAATCCACCGTTTCCCGCATCCTCGATGGTATCGGCCGCTGGTTTTCCTCCGCGGGAGAAGCCCTGCCGCTCGGCGCGCGCATTCCCAGCGTGACGGTGCCGGACGATTCCGGCACGGCCGTGAACCTCTCCGGCATGGGCGCCACCGGCTGGCTGCTGGTGTATTTCTATCCGCGCGCGGATACCCCGGGCTGCACCAAGCAGGCGTGCAGCCTCCGCGATTCCTATGCCGATCTGCTCGATCTGGGTGCTCACGTCTATGGAGCCAGCCTCGACAGTGTGGAGCGCCAGAAAGAATTCCGCGCGAAGCACCACCTCCCCTTCCCGCTGCTGGCGGATACCGAGGCAGAGCTGGCGGAGGCCTTCGGCGTGCCGCATTCCTTCGGCTTCACGCGGCGGCAGGCGTTTTTGTTCAAGGATGGCGTCCTAGTGTGGCGGGATCTCTCCGCCGCCACCGAGCAACAGGCCGCCGATGCCTTGAGTGCGATCCGCTCCGCAAATGCCTGATACTTGGCCCGGTTGACACGACCGCCCCGGTCCCCCATGGTCGGCGGACTTTCCCGGACCGAATGATTTTCAAAAGCCTCTGCCGCCACGCTGGAATCGGCGCGAACTCCTACCTGCTGGAAGCGTCCGGTGCCCGTGTCGTTCTTGATTCCGGCATGCACCCGGAATTGGAGGGCCCCGAAGCTTGTCCACGGTTCGAACTGCTCGAGCCGGGCAGCGTGGATGCAACCATCATCACACACTCCCACCTCGATCACGTCGGCACCATGCCGGTGCTGTTGGAGCAGCAGCCGCAATCGAAGGTGTTCCTCACGCCGGAAACCGCGGACCTCGCCTGCGCGATGCTGCACAATTCCGTCAACGTGATGCAGGCGAAGCGGATCGAGCTGGGAATCAATGAATATCCGCTTTTCGAGCACCGCGAGATCGATGTCATCGCCGAGAAATTCGAGCTGCGCGGCATCGAGCGCCCCTTCGATGTCGATCCGGACGGCAAGATCCGCGCGACCTTCCATGATGCCGGCCACATCCTCGGTTCGGTGGGCGTGACGCTGAAGGCGGATGGCAAGACGCTGCTCTACACCGGCGACGTGAATTTCGAGGACGCCACCATTCAAAAGGGCGCGATCCTGCCGCATGGCCCGGTGGACGCGCTGGTGATCGAGACCACCCGCGGCGACTACGCGCGGCGTCCGGACTATACCCGGCTTTCCGAGGAAAACGCGCTCGGCGAAGCGATCTCGCGGGTGATCGCACGCAAGGGCTCGGTGCTGCTGCCGGTCTTCGCGATGGGCAAGACCCAGGAGGTGCTGGCAATGATCCACCGCTTCAAGCAGGAGAATCTCATTCCCTACAAGACTCCGGTCTACATCGGCGGCCTGAGCACGAAGATGACGCTCATCTACGATCGCCATAGTGATACTTCCCGCCGCAAGCTCCCCGGCTTCCGCATCCTCGCGGACATGGATCTGGAAGCAGGAAACCGCGACCGCCGCAAGCCGCGCCAGATCCCACTGGTGCAGGGTGCCATCTACGCACTCTCCAGCGGGATGATGACGGAAAAGACCGTCTCGAATCTTTTCGCCCGCACCGGCATCCTCGAGAACAAGAAGAACGGCCTGTTCTTCGTAGGCTATGCCGATCCCTCCTCCCCTGGCGGCAAGATCCGTGCGGCGACACAGGGCGATCTTGTCACCATCGATGCGGCCCATGGCGCGGTGCCGATCAACTGCGACGTGAAGGTGTTCGACTTCAGCGGCCACGCCACCCGCGAAGCGCTGCTCGACTACATCATCAAGGTGAACCCACCGAAGACCTTCCTCGTCCATGGTGACGAACCGGCCGTCGAGTGGTTCAAGCAGCAGCTCGCCGAGAAGCTGCCGGGCACCCAGGTCATCGTCCCGCAGCCGGGCGAGGAACATGTGATCTGATCTTTCGTTTCGTCGTTCGTTCATCGTCATGTCCGTCATCACGCTCCGTCGTTCCAAGGCATCCGCCACCCAAGCCGTCGCCGTTCTTCTGCCTGCGGGTGAAGTCGCGAGAAAAAAACTCTCCGCTCCTCTGGCCGCCGCGCTGAAGGATATCCCACTGTCCGCGAAACAAACCCGCACGTTGGTCGATGCGAAGGGCCGCGTCACCGTGTTCATCGGCATCGAGGAAAACGCAGGCACCGCCGCGCTGCGACTCGGTGCCGTGCGTGCTGTAAAAGCGATGCAGGAGTTAAACGTCGGCGATTTCGCATTCGACCTGTTCGCGCTTGCAGATGAATCTCCGGAGGATGCCGCCGTGGGCCAGGCGCTCGCGGAAGGCCTCGCCATCGCCACCTTCGATTCCAAGCCCTTCGCCGGAACCGCGAGCGCCGCCAAGGCCGATGCCTCGCTGAAGATCACGCTCGATCCGCGTTTCCATGCCGGCTTCAAGACCGGCCTGCTTCTCGGCCAAGCGGTGAACACCGCACGCATGCTGTCCACCACACCGCCGAACATCGCCACGCCGGAGTGGATGACGGCACGCGCCAAGGACATCGCGAAAACGCATGGCATGCCGATCCGCGTGATCGGTGCCGCCGAGGCGAAGAAGCTCAGCATGGGCGGACTGCTCGCCGTAGGCGCCGGTTCCGTCACTCCACCGCGCATGGTGGTGATGGAGTGGAATCCTTCCAAAAAGAAAACCGCGCCGGTGCTGCTGGTGGGCAAGACCATGACCTATGACTCCGGCGGCCTTTCCATCAAGGCCGATGGTGGCAAGGGCATGAAGGTGGACAAGGCGGGCGGTTGCACGATGCTCGCCGTGATGGAGGCGCTCGCGCTTCTCAAGGTGAAGACCCGCGTGGTGTGCATCCTCGCTGCGGCGGAGAACATGATCGACTCCACCTGCTACCGCCTCGATGACGTGATCACCCACGCCAACGGCGTGACCTGCGAGATCACCAACACCGATGCCGAAGGCCGCCTCGTCCTCGCCGATGCGCTCGCCTGGGGCACGAAAACTTACAAGCCGTCCGCGGTGATCGATGCCGCCACTCTCACCGGTGGCGTGCTGGTCGCACTGGGCCGCACCATCACCGGCGTCTTCAGCAACAACGATGAGCTGGTGAAGGAACTGGAGGACGCCTCCCGCCAAGCCGATGAGCGCGTGTGGCGTTTGCCACTGGATGAATCGCTGCGCGACCAGATGCGCGCGGGCGTCGCCGATTTGCACAACTCCTCGCCCTACCGCTACTCGCATGCCGGGACCGGGGCCGCGTATCTTTCCTTCTTCGTGGGGGAAGACGCACCGAAAAGCATGCCGGTAACGCCATGGCTGCACCTCGACCTCGCCGGCACGGCGGTGAGCGATGGCGACCACGATTGGCAGGGCCTCTATCCGAAGGGCCCGACCGGATGGGGCGTGCGAACGTTGACCGCGCTGCTTGCGGGTTGGGAGAAGCGCTAACCGCACACGACATGCATTCGCGCACGGGTTGCAATGCGGCAACCTTCTTGCACCCTAACATCACTTGGGCGATGATGGCGGGCGATGCACGATCACGCCCATGGTCATGATCACGGCGAAGGCCCGTCGTGGAAACTGCTGCTGGCTTCGGCCGCGGGTTGCGGACTCTTCACACTAGCGGGCGTGTTTCTCCAGCGTTCCGGCGCTCCGCCGAACCTCGCCTATGCGGCCTATGCGGCGGCCTATTTGTGCGGCGGCTGGGACGCAGCACTCGATACCTTCGACCGCCTGAAGAGCTTCCGCCTCGATATCCACTTCCTGATGCTGGCCGTGGCCATCGGAGCGGCCGCCATCGGAGCGTGGTGGGAAGGTGCGGCGCTACTGTTCCTGTTCTCCCTGAGCAACGCCCTCGAAGCGATGGCGATGGCCCGCACCGAACGTGAGATCAAGAGCCTCTTCCGCGATGCTCCGAAAACCGCCACGCTCATCACAGCGGATGGCAAGGAGCAGGAGATTCAAGTCGAGTCACTACAAGCAGGAGACCACGTCCGCATCCTGCCCGGCTCGCAGTTCCCCGCGGATGGACGCGTGATCCGCGGCGAATCCGCGGCCGACGAAGCTTCCCTAACAGGTGAGTCCGAGCCGGTGGACAAAGCCGCGGGCGATACCGTCTTCGGCGGGACGCTCAACACCTGGGGTGCCGTGGACGTGGAAGTCACCCGCCCGCCGCATGACAGCGCACAGGCACGCATCATTGACCTGATCCGCGACGCCCAGGCCAGCAAGGCACCGTCGCAACGCTTCACCGACCGCTTCGGTACCGGCTATACGCTCGGCGTTCTCGCCCTATCCTTGGTGATGTTCCTCGTGTGGAGGTTTGCATTCGGACTCCCCGCCTTTGTTTCCGAACCAGGCAAAACCTCCGCGCTCTATCGTGCCATGACCTTGCTGGTCGTGTGCTCGCCCTGCGCGCTGGTGATCTCCATTCCCAGTGCGATCCTCACCGGCATCGCCGCCGGAGCACGGCGTGGCATTCTATTTCGTGGCGGCATCGCGGTGGAAAACCTTGCGACCATCCAACGGCTGGCAGTGGACAAAACCGGCACGCTGACCAAGGGCGAGCTGGAACTGGTCTCCATCGAAGCCGCCGCCCCGGGCGCGGAGGACGAGGTGCTGCGGCTGGCAGCCGGTCTCTCACGCCGATCCACGCATCCGCTCTCACGTGCCATCGCCGCGACCTGGCACAAGCGCCACGGCTCCGAGGCCACCGCAGCGGACAAGGTGGAGTCCATCTCCGGACAAGGCCTGCGTGGAGAACTCGATGGCATGCCCGTTTCGCAAGGACGGCGCGGTCTGTTCCCCGGCAACGCCTGGGTGGCCGGCCTGCCGGATCCCGAACCCGGCCTCACCGAGGTCATTGTCGGCTCCGGACAAACCACCGGCCGCATCCTGCTCCGCGATGCGCTCCGCCCCGAATCGAAAGGCCTCATCGCACGGCTCCATCAGGAAGGACTGAAGGTTACCATGCTCACCGGCGATCGCCCGCAAGCCGCCGAGCTGGTGGCAAAGGAGCTCAACCTCGACGAAGCCCGCGCCGGACTGACTCCCGAGGACAAGGTCGCCGCAATCAAAGCCTGGCGGGCCGCCGGTGAACGCGTGGCCATGGTCGGTGATGGAGTCAACGACGCGCCTTCGCTGGCAGCGGCGGACGTTTCGATTGGCATGGGGCTGCGGGGTTCGGATGCCGTGCTGGAGCAGGCGGACATCGTCCTGACCCAGGACAAGCTGGAGAAAGTGCTCACCGCGCTCAATCTCAGCCGCCGCGCCACCCGCATCATCCGCCAGAATCTGGCGATCTCCCTGGGGATCGTGCTGGTGCTCGCTCTCTCCGCGCTGGGAGCGTGGATTCCGCTGCCCGTGGGAGTGTTAGGCCACGAGGGTTCCACTGTCATCGTGGTCTTGAACAGCCTGCGGCTGCTCTTTGTGGCCAGAAACTGAGAGCCGGATCGGCAAATTGCGGGGGAAATTTGGCGTGTCGGCAGTACTGCCGACTGACGCAAATGGCGAATCGAGAGCATGATGCAGCAGTTGCATGAAATGTTTCCCTCTACTGCCCATGCTCAGCGCGTGATTTGCCGCCACTCCTTCTGATTCGCTCCAGATGATGAAGTTACGCTCTCAATAGCCACCTCATGCGTCAAATCATCTTGCATGCAACAGAAGGCGATTGAGGCACAAAGACCATACATTCGAGTTCCAGCTTTCAATCTTTCCCGCACGATGAAAAAGACCCTTTTCATAGTCCCTCCCCATCTGGCCGGGCGGCCTCCACGCCGCGGATTCAGCCTCCTGGTCACGCTGATGATGATGATGCTGCTTTGCATCCTCGCATTGGGGCTGCTGTCACTGTCCACGATCACGCTCCGGAGCTCCCAGGCTCAGGCGGATCAAGCGGTGGCCCGTTCGAACGCGCGCCTCGCCCTGCAACTTGCCATCGGGGAGCTTCAGAAACAAACCGGCCCGGACCAGCGCATCACCATCGCGGCGGATCAGATCCCGGGCGCGGCGGATGGGAAATCCACCGGTGCCCAGGCGACTCGCAGCCACTGGACCGGCGTTTACAAATCGTGGCTGAATACGGCGACAACCCGTCCCGCACCGGAGTTCCAGCGCTGGCTTGTTTCCGCCCCGGACTCGGAGGCCCGCCTTCTCGATTTCGCCAGGTCCGCCCCCAATGGCAGCGGTGGCGTGGAGTTGGTCGGCAAGGGGACGCTCGGTGACACTGGCATCGGCACGGTCCAGGTGCCGCTGGTGGACTACAACGCATCGGGCAAAGTGGTGGCCCGCTATGGCTGGTGGGTGGGTGACCAGGGGGTGAAAGCCCCGCTTTCCACGCCCGCGCCCGGCACTTCCACGGATCTCGCCGCCGCCCGCCAAGGACTCCAGTCCTCGCCCCGCACTTCGCTGGAGGTCGCCGTCAGCGGCACAGGGGAGAAACCATTCTCCTCGATCACGCCGGCCGATACCCGGGTGCGCAGTCTCACCGGCTGGAAGCAGGGCGAACTCGTGGCCGTCTCACCGAACGCGCCGAAACCACTCTTTCACGACCTTGCCGGACGCTCCACCGGCCTGCTGACCAACGTGCGCACCGGTGGCTTCCGGAAGGACCTCTCGATGCAGATGGAACAACCGCTCAACTCCCTGATGGGAAACACCCTCTACTCCAGCGGCGGTCAGAATGGCATCAACCAGGGCGAACTGTGGCTCTACTACAACCTCTACAAGCAGCTCAAAACCGGCGGCGCCTTCACCTACACCACCGGCGGTGACATGGGGGCATCCACGCCCTATCTCCAACTCTCATCCAGCCTCGCCGCCCTGCAGGGAGACTCCTTCACGCTCTACAAGCAGCCGACTTTCCTCAGCACCAAGACGATCCTGTCCTTCTACGGCATCCCGGCAACCGTGGCCGGAGCCTCGAAGGTCCAGCTCTACATGGTGGTCGATCCGATCGTCACCTACTGGAATCCGCTCGACGTGCCGCTGGTCATCACCCCGGCCTATCATTCCGTCAAATTCTGGCAGCTTCCGTACGACTTCAAACTCAAGCTCACGGGCGGCGATGTCTCCATCAGCATGACCAACATCATGGGGGGCCAGGCCAACTACCTCACCTTCGTCATCGGCCAGTCACAGCCGGTGGTGCTCCGCCCTGGTGAAGTGGTCATGTTCTCCCAAGGGCCGAACACCTCACCGGCCACCTACAATCCCGGCCTCAACAAGATCCAGGCAAAGGCCGGTTGGAACTTCGGCGGAGGCGTTGCCATTCCGGTGAAAAACGGCAGCAGCCCCGTCTATCTCGATCCAGCAGACACCCTCCGCTACGAGATCTCTCCAAATGGCAACCAGGGACTCGGCACCCAGGCCTGGTTCCTCACCGCCAACGACACCTTCTACAAGGAGGACCGCACCGGCAGCGGCGAAAGCCTCGGCCTGAACTCCGGCACGTCCATCGACAACCTGGGTGGCAAGCCAACCGGCCGCATCTATGCCAATCAGAAACCGGACTTCTTCAACAAGGTCCCGGCCTCGACCTCGCGTCCCATCTCCTCGTCCCAGTTGGTGGGCCGCAAGGAGCCGCTGATGATCTTCTCCTTCGGCGCAAAGACGGAGCAGGACACCGATCGCCCCGGCCGCTATCTGGCCCGCTACAATCCGCGTGCGGGCACCGATTTCCAGACCCTCACCCCGGACGAATTGGAAACGCTGCCCTTCGAGGTCCATATCGAGCCGCTGAATTCCTGGAAGAACCGCAACCTCGAAGTCTCCCCGAACGGCCAGAGCTACTTCGGCGGCGGAGTCACCGCCCAGTCCGGCACTCCATTGGTCACCACCCATTCGGTGCCGCACGAGCCGCTCACCTCCCTCGCCGCTTTCCAAAACGCCTTCGCCAATGGCTTCACCTGGAATGGCAACCTGCCCGCCCAAGGCTCCTATCTGCTGCCCCAGATCAGCCACGCGATCGGGAACTCCGTCGCGCCTTCCATCATCCCATCCGACCAGACCAGTTCCACTCTCGATGGTCCGCGCCAGCTCGCCGACCATTCCTATCTCGCCAACCAGGCCCTGTGGGATGACTGGTTCCTTTCCAGCATCGCCCCGCAGACCGCCGACAGCTTCAGTTCAAAAATCGGCCAACGCCAGGTCGCCCAGCAGTTCTTCGCCGGAACCCGGCCGTTGCCGAACTCCCGCTACCTCTACTCCGCCCCCGATACCGGCGAAACCAAAGAGGCCTTGCTGGGCCGCTGGTTCAGTGGCGACACGCCGTCCGCGCAGGCGGTGGACGAGATGGCGTCCGCAATGTGCGTGGAAGGAATGTTCAACGTGAACTCCACCTCCGTGGAAGCCTGGCGCACCTTCCTCTCCGGTGTGCGCAACCAGCAGCTCGCCGCCCGCGATGCCTCCGGAACCGAGGTTTCGATCAGTTCCGCAGGCGTGCCGGTGATGGGGATCCAGACTCCCGCCGACCTGCTGGCGGAGGGAGAGACGCTCGGAGACGTCCTTTCCACGCCGCAATGGACCGGCCACCGGGTGCTGAAGGATGGAGAGATCGATGAACTCGCACGGGCCATCGTTTACGAAGTGCGGAAGCGCGGGCCGTTCCTGTGCCTGGCGGATTTCATCAACCGCCGCCCGGGTTCCGACAAGGATCTCGCGAAGGCAGGCACGCTCCAGAGCGCGTTGGATTCCCCCGCCGTCTCGATCAACAAGTACTACAACAGTGGTAGTCGCGCCGCATCGGTGGATGGCAGCCGCGGCTATGTCTTCCCGGAGGCCGAGAACGGCCCCGCCGCGTATGGCATCCCCGGTGTGGTGAAGCAGGCGGACATTCTCACTCCGCTGGCACCCTATCTGTCCGCCCGCTCGGACAGTTTCCTGATCCGCGGCTACGGTGAATCGGTGGACGGCAGCGGCAAGGTTACCGCCCGTGCCTGGTGTGAAGCGGAAGTCACCCGCGGCGGCGCCAATGTGGATCCGACGAACAAGTCGACGGTCGCCGCCGCCTCCCTCTCCCCCATCAACCAGATCTTCGGCCGCCGCTATCAGATGGTCTCGTTCCGCTGGCTGCTGCCGTCCGAAGTCTGAACCCCACCGACCCATGCATCGCTCCGCCCTGTTCCTGCTTCTCCTCACCGTCACCGGCCTCGCTGCCGATGAAAAAGGCCGTCCCCGCATCCGCTTTCTCGCCGAACGCGTCCCCGCCAATGCCGGACAGGTAGCACTGGTCGCCGGCGACAAGCGCTCCGCCGACTTCGCGCTCACGACCAATCATCTTTCCGAGCCCATCGAAGTGCCGGCCCGCACCTGCCAGCTCCGCTGCAAGCAACCGGACGTGGCCATCGCCAACCTCCAGCTCCCCGAGTCCGGCGACTCGTTCATCTCGCTGCTGGTCCCGGCCTCCGGTGGCGGCTACCAGGCCATCGTGATCCCGGCGGACACCCAGGCCTTCAAAGCCGGTGATGTCTATTTCTACAACCACAGCGATCAGACGATCCTCGGATACGTGGGCAGCAGCAAGTTCACGATCGCGGCGGAAAAAGGCCAGATCATCAAACCGGAAGGAGCACGCGCGGAAAAATTCTATGACGTGGGCTTCGGCGTGCATGCCGAAACCGGGAACCGCGTCCTCAGCACCACCCGCTGGCCCGTGGACGAACGCTCGCGGTCCTATGTGTTTTTCTTCAAGAACCCCTCGAACGGCCGCCTCGACTACCGCGCGGTGGATGAGTTCGTGCCGCCGGAAACCCAGAAGACGCAGGCGAACCTGTAATCTCCCGGCTATCCATCGACCGTCACCCTACCCGGCATTGCTCTTGCCCGGCAGGGCCTGACTGTCATGGTCCCATCATGGAACTCGTCTGGCCGTCGATTGAATATCTTCCGGGTTATGTCGACGCGCTGGAGCGTGGCTGGTCCCCGGACACCGTCCGCGGAGAAGCCGCGGCCCGGGAGATCCAAGCGAGGATTTCCGCCGATGCCGCCGGATACGTGGCATCATTGGTGGATCGCGAGGCGAAGGGCGACCCTGTGAAGCTGCCGGATGGCAACATCGTGTCCCGGTTGCCTGGATTCTACCAGTGGATGTGGGATGGAGAGTTCTGCGGCTCAATCAATTTCCGCTGGCAGCGCGGAACCCCGGCACTGCCTCCCACCTGCCTGGGGCACATCGGGTATTCCGTGGTGCCGTGGAAGCAACAGCGCGGTTACGCGACGGAGGCGCTGCGCCAGCTACTCCCGGAAGCGAAAGCCGAGGGCCTGCCCTATGTCGAGATCACCGCGAATACCGACAACCTGCCGTCCCAGAAAGTGATTCTGGCAAATGGCGGCGAGTTGGTGGAACGCGTGCCGAAGCCACCGGGCTATCCACCGGGGGAAATGGTGCGCTTCCGCATCACCCTGCGCTAGCCACACCGGTCAGGTGACCGGGATTCGAGCGATGGAAGATTCGCAGTCCGGGAAGTCGGAGAGGACGGGTGAAATCCCGGAGCCTTCCGAACCAATCAGGCGTTGCTTTTTCCCGGCCCACCCGTCATTTCCCCTGCCTGCCCCACACCATGAGTACCAAGACCCTGCGTATCGCACTCGGCGCCGACCACGGCGGAGTTGACCTCAAGGATTCCCTTGTCGCCCATCTGAAGGCCTCCGGCCACGAGGTGACCGATCTCGGTACGCACGGTCACGAGTCCGTGGATTACGCGGATTTCGCCAACGCGGTGGCCCGCACCGTGGCCGATGGCACCAGCGACTACGGCGTGCTCTGCTGCACCTCCGGCATCGGCGTTTCCATCGCCGCGAACCGTCACCGCCACGTCCGCGCCGCGGTCGTCCGCACGGTGGAGGAAGCCACAGTCACCCGTGAGCACAACGACGCCAACGTCCTCTGCCTGGGTGGCAAGGAAACGGATGCCGCCACCGGCGCCGCAATCGTGGACGCCTTCCTTTCCACCGCTTTTGCCGGTGGCCGTCACGAAGCCCGCGTCTGCAAGTCCTCCGGCAGCCGCATCGCCGAGATCGATCCGGACCTCTACAAGGCGATCTTCGCCGAAGAGCGCCGCCAGCGGAACAACATCGAGCTGATCGCTTCCGAGAACTTCGCCTCCCCTGCGGTGATGGAGGCCCAAGGCTCCGTCCTCACCAACAAGTATGCCGAGGGTTATCCCGGCAAGCGCTGGTACGGTGGTTGTGAGAACGTCGATGTGGTCGAGCAGCTCGCCATCGACCGCGCCAAGGCCCTCTTCGGTGCCGAGCACGCGAACGTCCAGCCACACTCCGGCTCGCAGGCGAACACCGCCGTTTATTTCTCCGTGTTGAAGCCAGGCGACCGCATCCTGACCATGGATCTGGCCCACGGCGGTCACCTCACCCACGGCCACAAGGCGAACTTCTCCGGCCGTTTCTACGATGTCATCCACTACGGCGTCAGCGAAAAGGACGAGCGCATCGACTACGACCAGCTTGAGCGCATGGCCCGTGAAACCAAGCCCGCCCTGATCACCGTAGGCGCGTCCGCCTATCCGCGGATCATCGATTTCGAACGTATGGGCAAGCTCGCCCGTGAAGTGGGTGCCTACCTCTTCGTGGACATGGCGCACATCGCCGGCCTCGTCGCCGGTGGCGAGCACCCGAATCCGGTGCCGCACGCCGACTTCGTCACCTCCACCACCCACAAGTCCCTGCGCGGACCGCGCGGCGGCATCATCCTGTGCAAGGAGGAGTTCGCGAAGAAGATCGATTCCCAGGTCTTCCCGGGCATCCAGGGCGGCCCGCTGATGCACGTCATCGCCGCCAAGGCCGTCTGCTTCGGCGAGGCTCTCAAGCCGGAGTTCAAGGACTACCAGGCCCAGATCGTGAAGAACGCCCAGGCCATGGCCGCCCGGCTCACCGAACACGGTTTCCGCATCGTCTCCGGCGGCACCGACAACCACGTCATGCTGGTCGACCTCCGTCCGAAGGGCCTCAACGGCGCGGATGCTTCCCACGCCCTCGATGAAGCGGGCATCACGGTGAACAAGAACGCCATCCCGTTCGACACCGGCACCCCGATGAAGCCGAGCGGCATCCGCATCGGCACTCCGGCTGTGACCACCCGCGGCATGAAGGAAAAGGACGTCGAGCAGGTCGCCGACTTCATCCAGGAAGCCCTCGAAAACTACAAGGACACCGCGAAGCTCCACGAGATCCGCGACCGCGTTTTCGAATTCAACCGCGCCTTCCCGATGCCGGCCTGAGCCGCGCGCATCCAGAATCATTTCACCAAGCGGCCGGAGGACTTCCTCCGGCCGTTTTGTTTTCGCCCCCAAGGAGAAGGGACATTCCTGTCCTGTTCTCCATCCGCCCGGGGATGTGGGCACGAATAAGGATCATTGGAATTTCATCATCGCCTTGATTTATTCTAAAAGTAAGGAAAAATTCTAATGCAAGGAGAAGCCATGACGCATTCCACCATCACCAGCAAAGGCCAAACCACTCTCCCTTCCCAGATCCGCGAGGCCCTCCATCTGAAACCAGGCGACCGGATTTCGTATGAGATCCAAGGGGATGCCGTGGTCATCCGTCACCAGCCCGGGGCGATGGCCGTATTCGGCACCCTCAAGTCCGCTCCGGATCAAGCCGGTGTGGAGTTCAAGGAAGCCCGGAAAAAGTCCCGCGAAATGTGGGAAGCGGATGCCGCCAAGGAGGGACTTCGATGAAGTCCGCATTGCTGGACACCAACACCATCGTTCGCTTCGTTACGGGAGAACCGGAAAAGCAGGCGGTCGAAGTGGCGGGATTGGTGACGCTGGCGGAGCAGGGCAAAATCCGCCTGATCGTCCTTCCGATGGTGGTGGCTGAATCGGTTTTCGTACTGAACGGCTTTTACAAACATCCCCGGGCTGCGGTCGCGGAAGCGCTCTCGCATCTGATTTCCAGTCCCGGCTTTCAATGCTCCGAACTGGATCGGCTTTTGCGCGCGCTGAAGCTCTTCGGGGTCGGAAGGCTGGATTTCGTCGATTGCTATTTGGCCGCAGCTTCCATCTTGGAAAAGCTCCCCGTGGCGTCGTTTGACAAGGATTTCGATAAACTCCATGGCGTGACGCGAAAGGCTCCCGGAAGTTTCAGAGGATAGTGGCGCGCTTGCGGGAAAGTCGCCGTCATTTCTCGCAATTCGTGCCTATTCGCGACCATTCGTGGTTAAAGTTTGGCGAAAATGGCCGAAATAGGCTCCGCGATCACTCTGCATCGGTTCGCAAATCGCGAAAAAACCCCTTGTGACGCATTCGCCGCATTGCTGGTTTCAATGCACGCCATTCGTTCGAGAGGGGGCGATTTGCCTTTGCCTGTGGGGTCGCCTGAGGTGAAATCCCCGCCCGCTCATGACGAACCCCTTCCGCGAAGACCTCGTTTCCCGCTCGCAGCCAGAGCCCTGCACCGTGGTGATCTTCGGTGCCACCGGCGATCTGACGCACCGCAAGCTGGTCCCGGCGCTCTACAATCTCGCTGTCGATGGCGAACTGCCAACCGGTGTGAAGATCATCGGCTTCGCCCGTCGTGAGAAATCGGATGCCGAGTTCCGTACCGGTCTGGAAGAGCTGAACCGCAAGGTTTCCCGCTCCGGCCACGATGACAAGATCTGGGCCCCTTTCGCCGAGAACATCCACTACCACACCAGCGAGTTCACGGACGCGGACGGCTACAAGCGCTTGGCCGAGCGCCTCGATGCGATCGACCGCGAGCGCGGCGGCAAGGGCAACCGCCTGTTCTACATCGCCAGTGCTCCGGAGTTCTTCGATGACATCCTCATCAGCCTCAAAAACGCCGGCCTCAACCAGGCCGCGGAAGGTTGCTGGGCTCGCGTGATCGTCGAGAAGCCCTTCGGCACCGACCTCGCCACCGCCAAGCACCTCAACCAGGTCGTCAACGAGACCTTCCACGAGAGCGATACCTACCGCATCGACCACTACCTCGGTAAGGAAACGGCGCAGAACATCATGGTGCTGCGTTTCGCCAACTCGATCTTCGAACCGCTCTGGAACAGCCGCTTCATCTCCCACGTCCAGATCACCTGCGCCGAGAACCTCGGCATGGAAGGTGGCCGCGGCGGCTACTACGACAAGGCTGGGGCCCTGCGCGACATGGTGCAGAACCACCTGCTCCAGCTTCTCAGCCTGGTGGCGATGGAGCCGCCGACCGATCTCTCCGCCGATGGGGTGCGCGATGAGAAGGTGAAGGTGATCCGCTCGCTCCGCCAGTGGGACACTCCGGAGAAGGTAGCTGCCAACGTGATCCGCGCCCAGTATCTCGCCGGGCACATCGATGGCACCCCGGTTCCCGGCTACCGCGAGGAAGACCGCGTCGACCCCGAGTCGATGACCGAGGCCTACATCGCCCTGCGTCTGAAGATCGACACTTGGCGCTGGAGCGGCGTGCCGTTCTACATCCGCATGGGCAAGCGCCTGCCGAAGAAGACCACCGAGATCTCCGTCCACTTCAAGGACGCTCCCTGCGTGCTTTTCAACGCGCTCCCCGGTGGCGTGCCCGGCGGCAACGTCCTCGTCATCCGCATCCAGCCGGACGAAGGCATTTCGCTGCGCATGGTTTCGAAGCTCCCCGGCACCAGCCTCCGCCTGGAGCCGGTGAAGATGGACTTCCACTACGCCACCAGCTTCGGCAAGGGCAGCCCGGAAGCCTACGAGCGCCTGCTGCTCGATTGCATGGCCGGCGATGCCACCCTCTTCGCCCGTCGCGACGAAGTGGAGGAGGCCTGGAAGTTCATCGATAACATCGAGAACGCCTGGCACAAGAGCACCACCCCGCCGCCGATGGCGACCTTCACCGCGGGTTCGTGGGGTCCGAAGGAAGCCGACAACCTCCTGCAGGAAGACGGCTTCTCCTGGCGCAGGCTGTGAAGAAGTTGAGAGGGGAGAGCCGAGGGTTGAGAATCCACTCCGATCCTTCTCCTCCGACTCTCAGCTCTCAACCAATAACTCTCAACTCACCCTACCATGCCCACTCTTTCCATGGACCCCGTGCTCGGACAGGAAGTCCCCGTGGCCTCCATCGACAAGGAGCTGCGCAAGCTCTGGGAAGCGGATGAGGCGCGCACCAACGCGTCCCTGATCAATCTCGTCACCTGCTCCGAGGAAACCGGCTCGCTGCGCAAGAACACGGAGATCATCCGGCATCTCACCGAGCAGCACGCCTGCCGCGCGATCCTCGTCGAGTTTGACCGCACCGTCACCGAGCCCTCGATCCATGCGTGGATCACGGCGCATTGCCACCTTTCCGAAGGCAAGAAGTCGGTGTGCTGCGAACAGATCGCCTTCCAGTTCACCGGTCGCGTGACCGGTCGCTTCCGCAACACCGTCTTCGCCCACCTCAACAGCGATCTGCCGCTGATCTTCTGGTGGCAGGGCGAACTCACGGACGTGTTCACCGAGCGCCTTTCCAGCGTGATTGACCGCCTCGTGATCGACAGCGCGCCGTGGACCGACCCGGTGGCGTCCTTCACCAAACTCCGCGAAGCCGTAAAGGCCTCCGGCGACAATCTCGTCGTGCAGGATCTCGCGTGGACCCGCACCTGGCAGTTCCGTCTCTCGGTGGCAGCCTTGTTCGATGAGCCGGTCGCGCTCGATGCCCTCGGCTCGATCATGTCCGCCCGCATCGTCCATCACCCGGCCCATCGTTCCTCGGCGCTCCAGCTTCTCGCATGGATCGCGGTGCAGGCAGGCTGGCGCACCGGACTGGAGTTGGATCTGGCGGTGGCCCGCCGCAACGGTGGCAACCAGTCGTTCTCGTTCGAATCGCCGTCCGGAAACGCCATCACGGTCACCGTGGAGGCGGACGAAAATTCCGCGCCGCTCGGCCTGCTGGAACTCACCTCACCTCAGGCCGCCGTCCGGGTGTCCCGCGAGGCCGGAGCCAGCCATCTGGTCCGGGAATCTTCAGTAAATGGGGTCACGCGCTCAGCTCTGGGTCCGGCGGACCCGGATGACGATGCCCTGCTCGTGGGCGACCAGCTCTCCCGCGGCGGCAAAAACTCCCTCTACCGCAAGGTGGTGCCCCGCTTCCTCGAACTCCTTGGTAGTTGAACGCCAGTGAATTTTGCCGCTTTGGCTGGCACGATCCGCGCTTGAACCCCCTCAGCTTTTCTCCCATCTTCCGCGCCCCGATCCACCTCGGGGGCCATTTTTGAGACCATGACCATCCCAGTGATTCCCGAAGACGCCCCTTTCACGCCCGAGCAACGCGCGTGGTTGAACGACTTCCTCGGCAAGTTCTTCGCCGGTGCCGGTGCTCCGAGCGGCCCGGCGGTGCCTGTCACCGTGCTTTTCGGTTCCCAAACCGGCAATGCCGAAGGCCTCGCCAAGAAACTGGTCAAAACTCTCAAGAAGGGGAATTTCGAGCCGGAGGTCCACGATCTCGGTGCCTACGACCGCAGCCGCCTGGCCACGGAGAAGAACGTGCTCGTCATCACCTCCACCTACGGCGATGGCGAACCGCCGGACAATGCCGCGGATTTCCACGGCTGGTTCCTCGGCGAAAGCGCCCCGCGTTTGGAAGGCCTGAGCTTCTCCGTGCTCGCGCTGGGTGACACGAACTACCCGGACTTTTGCAAGTGCGGCATCGAGTTCGATACCCGCTTCGAGCAACTCGGCGCGAAGCGTCTGTTCCCGCGTGTCGACAGCGATGTCGACTACGACGCACCCTTCAAGCAGTGGTCCGATGGCGTGCTCGGCGTGCTGTCTCCCGCTGGCGGTGCCTCCGCTCCGGTCAATGGCGCGGCCGCCGCCGAAGTGGAAGCCGGATACTCGAAGAAGAATCCCTTCCCCTCCGCCATCCTCTCGAATTTCAATCTCAATGGTGGTGGCGACAAGGAGACCCACCACATCGAGCTTTCCCTCGATGGTTCCGGCCTCGAATACGAAGTCGGCGATGCTCTCGGCGTTTTCCCGCGCAATCCGGAGCCGGTGGTGGATGAAATCCTCGCCAATCTGCCGTTCAAGGGCGGCACCGTGGCACTCGCCAGCGGTGAGGAGGTCCCTCTCCGCGAGGCCCTCATCAGCCACTACGACATCGGCACGCTCAACAAGTCCATTGTCCAGAAGTGGCAGGCCCGCAGCGGCTCGCCGTTCCTGCGTTCGCTGGTCGCCGCCGATGACAAGAAGGCCTGGGACGATTTCTGCTGGGGCCGCGACCTGATCGATCTTGTGGTCGACCATCCGGCGGACTTCACCGATGCGGAGGAATTCGTGTCGGTGCTCAAGAAGCTCCAGCCACGCCTCTACTCGATCGCTTCCAGCCCGAAGGCTCATCCCGGCGAGGTGCATCTCTGCGTCGGTATCGTCCGTTACAATACCTTCGGCCGGAAGCGCGGCGGCATCTGCTCGACCTTCCTCTCGGATCGCTCGAAGGGCCTCCAGCCCGGCGTGTTCGTCCATTCGAACAACGCCTTCCGTCTGCCTGCCAATGGCGAGACTCCGGTCATTATGGTCGGCCCCGGTACCGGCATCGCACCGTTCCGTGCATTCCTTGAAGAACGCAAGGCCACCAATGCCAAGGGCGCGAACTGGCTGTTCTTCGGCAATCCCTACAGCGCCACCGATTTCCTCTATCAGGATGAACTGAAGGCCTTCCAGCAGGATGGCACGCTCGGTCGCCTCGATGTCGCATGGTCGCGCGACCAGAAGGAGAAGGTGTATGTCCAGAATCTCATGGTCCAGCAGGGCGCGGAGATCTGGCAGTGGTTCCAGAACGGAGCCGCTTTCTACGTCTGCGGTGATGCCACCCGCATGGCGAAGGACGTCGATGCCGCCCTCCACACCATCGCCGAGCAGCACGGCGGTCTTTCCAAAGAAGACGCTGCGGCGTTCGTGAGCCAGCTCAAGAAGGACAAGCGCTACCTGCGCGACGTCTATTGATCCACTGGGAGTGGCTCCGTTCGAGGAGCCATATTCGCGGGAGATCACCTGCGATCAAAGACAACCGGCGTCAAAGCAACGCCGGTTGTCACAAAGCGTATGGATCTCGTTCGATGCAACGGCGGCCCGAAAGCCGCCGCCCTCGGGATCACCGCTTCCCGGTCCGCTTCGGATTGCCCGTCGTCGGATGGGACTTGCCTGGCGGCTTCATCGCAATCTCGGTGCGGCCGGTCTTGAAGTTGTAGGTCACGCTCTCCGGTTGCTGCCAGATCGCGCCGCTGGCGGTGTCCACCGCGGTGCCCGAGCTGCCCATGCCCGGGGTGAAGATCACGTTCATCAAGACGTAGTCTTCCTGAAACTTGCGATCCCATTTGCCGGTCTTCGATCCCTGCCCCGGGAGTGAGAAGGTGGCGGAGGTGGTCTTCTTCGATACTTCGACCGTGGAAGGTGTCTTGTGGATCGTGCCATCCACGGTCACCGACCCACCAGCTGGAACGGTCGCAAATTTCACCGGATCGGATTTCCCCTGCATCACCGTCGCGCAGCTTCCGAGTAGAATGGGGGCGATCGAGGCCGCCATGATGATTGTGCCGCTGTTAGCCATGTTCAGGCATCATGGCGCATCCGCGTTCCGAGGTCAAATTCGGGAAAGAGTTCAGAACCAAGGTTCAGGAATAGGAGGTATCGACAAAACCCTCTTGCATACATTGTAAATTCAGCTAAAATATCTGGTGCCGTGAATCAATGGCGCTCCAGCCGCTGTCTCCTGGTTCTCGCGGTGGTGCTGATCGCCGCGGCGGCGGGAGCTTACGGAGTCTTCCGGTGGTCAAAACCTGAGCCGGTGAGGACGAACGTGGTCTGCCGGGCGATCGTGTTTGTCAGTGGCACCGAGCCGATGGCCCGCTCCGAAGACCCTGCGGTCCGGGAGCGTTACCACAGGATCGCCTCAAGATCGGAGGACTGGTGGAAGGAAATCGCGGCCCGTCATCCGGACCTGGCTCCCGCCAACCATGAAGTGGCGGATGAGCGGAACGGCTTTTTGAGATGGGTGAAGTTCGTCGAGACCCATGGCTGCAATTCACTGAAAGTCCCAGCGGCCTTGGGAGCTTGGTTCGATGGCGGGTCCAATCTGGACCGGTTCGAGACGAAGCGCTGGCTATTGGAAAACAGGGCCCTGCTGGACGAGCTTCAGGCCATTGGCGAACTGCCGGACCGCTCGGTACGGGGCATCGCACTGGAACGCTGGAAGCACGATTGCGGGAGGTTTGAACTGCGCTGCGCCGAGGCTCTGATGCTGGAGGCTCGCTCGGTGGCGGAGGATGGCGACGAAGCCACCGCTCTGCGCCGCATGCGGGCCGTACAGGGACTGGCAGACCATTTCAGCGGAATCGAGGTGCCGGACGACCACTACTGGCGGATCACCTCCGCCATCGATGCGCGGATGCGCAACCGCATCATCCGGGAAATCCTGCCCGCCCTGTCCGGGGACCGCGCCTGCCATCTCCAGACCTGGGCCCCCCTGCTGCGCGCACCCGCCGCCGCCCCGAAGGACTACGCCACAATCCTCCGTGCCAATTGGCAGATGAGTCTCCGGGAGTTCCTGCTGCCCACGCTCGTGAACCTCCACGACCAAAGCCATGCGCCGGATGCGGACGCGCTCGTCGATACTTACACCGACCGCATGCGGACCCAGATCGAGGCCTGCGAAAAAGCCGCCGCATTCACCGACCTGCCATCGTGGAATACCATCATCGCGCCACCGGAAAAACTCTCCCCGGAATGTCGCGACCTTTATCAAATGGCGATGGATGATCGCGCCGCCGCCAGCCGCGAGTGGCTGGGCATGCAGATCCAGCGCTCCATGGATGCGGCGGTTTTCGATATCCTGGCCGGTGAACCGGTGACGGCGGAGCCGGTCTCGGGCAAGCCTTTCACTTGGAATGAAAGCCGCCGCGAACTGGCCCTGCCGGACTCGCCAAGCCTTGCCCGTCTGAAGGTCGAGGCACGCAAGGTGCCGCAACTCGCCTTCGTACGATAGGCCCGATCCCTTGACGGAACCCGGGTGCGGGCGCATATCCTGTGCTCATGAAACTTCGTTCGTGGCTTCCGTTTGCCGGCCTGCTGGCCGCTCTCGCGCTCACCTCCTGCGGCAAGAAGGAAACGTCCGGAGCCGCCGAGGAAAAATCCGCCGCACCGGCTGCGGTGGCGAAAGCGGAGGCTCCACCAAAGCCGAATCTCGATCTGCCACCGGGTGCCACGCCTCCGGAATCCGCCGATGAAGTGATGCCGGACGAAGAGGAACCCTCGATGCCGGACAACGAAATCACCCAACCCGTCGCCGAGCCCTCGACACCGGCTCCAGCCCAAGGTGGCAACGCACCCGCCGAACACGCTCCGGCCAAGACCAAGAAGAAGCCGAAGTGATCCGACGCTGCCCGCGCATCAGGCCCCGTACACATGCGCCGCCCATGGCGCTTGTTTCCATGCATCATCCCGCGTGGTAAGCGCGGTGATGAATCCCGCCACCGCCGTTCCGTTGTAATCGCGGTGGTTGCGCTCCCACCCTTTGCGGGCGATGGCGGTGCGTTCCTGCGAATGCGTGGCGTAATGGCGGATCTTCTCCACCAGTTCGTCGGCACCGTCGAAGTAAACGATCTCATCCTCGGCATAAAGTTCCTCCAACCCCGCGCCGCGCGGTGTCAGAGCAAGGATGCCATTTCCCATCAGTTCGCCGATGCGTGAGGACGAATACAGTGAAACATCGGCTCGCCGGGAAAGGTTCAGCGCCAGCTTGGAGCGCCGGATGATCTGTTCCTTCTCCCAGCCGAAGATGCCGGGCCGGTCAAGGCAGCCATAGATGCCGCTCTTGAGATCGGGCAAACGGCGCTCCAGTTCCTGGAGCAATGCGCGCCGTGCCGGCTCGCCCTTGTCGCGGCCGAAGAAAAGAAAGTCGTGCAGGAAGTCCGCTTCCGCCGTCTCGAACGCACGGTGACATTCAATCCCCGCATCCACCGCCGTGGGGATGAACGCAGCCGGGCAATTCGGGCGCGCCAGAGCTTCCAACAATGATCCTCCGGTAGAGCAGAAGAGAGCGTCGAGCACCTGCAGGCGATCGCGCAGATGTTGCGTCGCTTCATCGTCCCACAACGGATCGACGTACCACAGGCCGATGCGGATCTCCGGAAGAATCCGGCGGATCTCCAGCAGGGTCTCCGCGGTGATGTACTGCGCGTGCCCGAGCAACAGCACATCCGGGTGGACGTTGCGGCAGGTCTCGATCAACGCGCGGTTCGCCGGCTTCTTGCCAAGCGATTTCCCTCCGAAGGGAGAGAGCATGCGCGCACGGTCGTTGATGGAAAACGGATAGACGAAGTGCCCCAGCCGCACGAGGCCGTGGTGGATCTTCTGATCCTGATTCCAGAGATGGGCGCCATCCTTGTCGAGCTGGAGGTTGGCGGCGTGAACGATGCGCATGCGGCCCGCAGTTTCGGGCGTGGCGCGGCGGTGGTCAATGCCGCAGGGATCATGGCGAAACCTTCACATGACAATAGTGCCACCGCCAGCGGGGTGCGCGCTCCGGCCGGATCACTAGGGATGATGGTGAATCTCCGGATTCGCAGCCCCTCCGAGCCATGAACCCACCCCTTGCCCCTTCATGCCGCTTCAGACGACGCGGTGTCCTTTCCCTCTTGTCCGTGCTGGCGTCGATCCCGATGCTTGCCGGATCCGCCAATGCCCAGGTGTCCTACGCTGGCGGCACCTACAGCCAGAACTTCGACACGCTGCCATCTTCCGGCACCTTCACGGTGACGGGAGCCGGCCCGTTCGGCTTGAACGCCTCACCGGTGAACGCCTCCGGCCTGAGCGGCTGGAGCTTCGCGAAAACCGGTGGTTCAGGCAGCAACGCCCTCTTCAACGTGGGCACCGGTTCCGGCAACACGGGTTCGGTCTATTCCTTCGGTGCCGCTTCCGCTTCAGAACGCGCACTGGGCATGCTGCTCAGTGGGTCCGTGGAATCCACCATCGGTGTGGCGCTGGTCAATAACACCGGTTCGACCATCACTTCCTTCTCCATCGCTTATACCGGTGAACAATGGCGGCAGGGCGGCAGCTCCGGCGTCACCGACAAATTGAAGTTCGAATACGCGGTGAATGCGGCCTCGGTGATCTCCGGCACCTTTACCGCCGTTCCTTCGCTGGATTTCAGTGGTCCCGCCACCGGAGCAACCGGAGCCGCTCTGGATGGCAATGGCGCGGCGAACCGCGCTTCCATTTCCGGTACCGTGTCCGGCATCACCTGGCCCGCCGGCCAGACACTGGTGATCCGTTGGACGGACCTGAACATCAGCGGGGCCGACTGCGGTCTCGCGGTCGATGACTTCAGCTTCAGCACCTCGGGCGGCGGTGATCCGGTGCCTGCGGTGGCTTCCACCGTGCCGTCCCAAGGCGCCACTGCCGTGGGCATTTCCGCTCCGCTTACCGTCACGTTCAACACGGCGGTCACGGTCGCGAACGGCGGCATCACGCTTTCCGGCGCGAACAGCGGCTCGGTTTCCGTGAGCGTCACCGGCGGTCCGACCACCTTCACGGTCACACCGTCCGCGTCGCTGGCCTACAACGAGACCTACACGCTCGGTGTGACGGCGGCGTCCGTGACAGACCAGGCGACCGGCTCGTTGCATCCCACCGCGGACACCACGGTCAGCTTCACCACGATGACGCAGCCGGGTTCCGGAACGCCGATCCATGCGATCCAAGGCAACGGTTCCGCCAGCCCGCTGGCCAACCAGACGGTGGTCGCCTCCGGCATCGTCACGGGCTTCTACCTGAACAGCGATGGAACCCGTGCGGGCTTCTATCTCCAGGCGGCCGATGCTGACGCCGACAGTGATCCGAATACCTCGGAGGGCATCTATGTCTATGCCAACGGTTCCTCCGCCGTGACTTCGACACTCGCCACGCTGGCCACCGGCGATACGATCAGCGTTTCGGGAACCGTGAAGGAATTCAATACCCTCACCGAGCTCGACACCCTCACCGCTCTTTCCAAGACGGGAACAGCCCCCCTTCCGACTCCGGTGACGGTGACGCTTCCGTTCACCAGCTCCACCACGCTCGAGAAAGTCGAAGGCATGCTGATCACTCTGCCGCAGACGCTGCACGTCACGAACAACTACTATCTCGGCCGCTACGGCGAATTCGACGTGTCTTCCGGAGGTGTTCTCCAGCAACCCACCAACGTGGTCGCCCCCGGTGCTCCGGCCTTGGCGAAGCAGGCCGCGAACAACCTCAACCTGCTCACCGTGGACGATGGCTCGTCCAAGGAAGATCCGGACACCACGCCCTATCTCTTCGGCGGTGGCACGCCGGTCCAGAACACCCTCCGTACCGGTGACACCGTGGCCGGACTTACCGGCGTGGTGACCTACCTTTCCGCCACCTCCTACATGCTGGAGCCGACCGTCGCCCCGGTCTTCACCCGCGCCAATCCCCGCGTCGGCCCGCCTGCGGTCGGTGGTTCGTTGAAAGTCGTCGGCGCGAACGTGCTGAACTTCTTCAATGGCGATGGCACGGGCGGCGGCTTCCCCACCGAACGCGGCGCCACCACGGAGGAAGAACTGGTGCGCCAGCGCAAGCATATCGTGACTTCTCTTCTCCAGTTGAACGCGGACATCTACGGCCTCACCGAGATGGAGAACGATGGCTTCGGCACCACCAGTGCCATCCGCGATCTCGTCAATGCGCTCAACGCGGCGGCACCGTCCGGAACCACCTACACCTTCAGCAATCCGGGAGTCTCTTCGATCGGCACGGATGCCATCACCTGCGCCATCATCTACAAGTCCAACACCGTCGCCCCCGTCGGCAGTGCGGTGGTAAACACGGCTTCGATCTTCAACCGCCCGCCTCTGGCGCAGACCTTCCGCCAGATCGCCACCAATGAGAAGTTCACCATCTGCGTGAACCACTTCAAGTCGAAGGGCAGCCCGCCGTCCAGCGGTGTGGACACCGACCAGGGCGATGGCCAGAGCGCTTGGAACAACCGCCGCACCCAGCAGGCGAACACACTCGCCACCTGGCTGGCCACCAATCCGACCGGTGACGCCGATCCCGACATCCTGGTCATTGGCGACCTCAATTCCTACGCCAAGGAAGATCCGATCACCGCGCTGAAGAATGCGGGCTACTCGAACCAGATCGAGCGATTCGAAGGCGAGGGCGGCTACTCCTATCAATTCGACGCCCAGTTCGGCCACCTCGACCACGTGATGGCCAGCGCCGGACTGCACACCCAGATCACCGGAGCCCAATCCTGGCACAACAACGCCGATGAGCCGGTCTTCCTCGACTACAACACCGAGTACAAATCCGCCTTCGCCAAAACCGTGAACGATGGCGACACGCCATGGCGCGCGTCCGACCACGATCCGGTGGTGGTGGGCATTACCCTCGGCGGCTTCAACCATTGGATCGCAGGCTTCCCGCAGGTCGGCGGCATGACCGGCTTCCGCGATGACTTCGACCACGACGGCATCCCGAACGGGTTGGAGAACTTCTTCGGCACCCATCCGGGCGTGGCCAATGCCGGCCTCACACCGGTATCGGCGGCCTCCGGACACTTCACCTTCCGTCATCCCCATGGTGGCTCCGTCGCCACCGACATTTCCGGTTCCTACGAATGGTCTGGTAATTTGACGGACTGGCATTCCTCCGGCGAGACCGTTGGTGGGACGACCGTTGTCATCGGAACCACTCCGGTGTCGCAGGACACGCTGGAAGTGGCGGCGGACGTCACCTCCGGCACGGCCTCCGCCCTGTTCCTCCGCGTGAAAGCCCAGGGACCGGGAGCGCCGTAAGCCGCCCGCTCTTTCCCGAAACCCGGGCGGTGGTGCTAGCCGCCGTCCGGGTTTTTGATCTCACTCCGCCGCGCGCACGTCCTGGATCACCAGTTGCAGCGTGGTCCGGCCCCGGAAGGTATTCCGGTCGATCGTGAAGGCGATGTCCCACGGCGGATCCGGCAACGGCCGCTCGCCACCTCCGAAGAACACCGCGTCCTGCTCGGCGTAGCCCTGCCGCAACATGAAGCGCAGGTGCTGGTTCTTCATATGCACCGGCGGACGGCTCAGGCTGATCCCGCGGGAAATGAAAACCGGCTGCGGATTGCCGTTTCCGAAAGGTTGCAGCAGGTCGTATCCGGCAAGGAAATCCAGCGACAGTTGGGAGAAGGTGATCTCCGCGTCGTAGCACAGCGTCGGCTGGCGCTGGCGCTCATCCGTGGTTCGCAGCACGTAGTCCGCGAAGCGCCGGCGGAAGGCATCCAGCTCGCCTTCCTGGATCGAAAGGCCCGCCGCCATCGCGTGGCCGCCACCGGCCAGCAGATGCTGCTGGCAATCCTGGATTGCCTCGACCAGCGACACGCCTTCGATGCTTCGGCCGGAGCCCTTGCCGATGCCGTCACCATCGATGGCGATCACGAAAGTCGGCTTGTGAAACTGGCGCATCAGGCGGGATGCCACGATGCCGACCACACCCGGATGCCAGGACCGCGAACCCAGCACGATCACCGGATCGCGCTCCGGATCGAACGAGCTGTCCAGCATCTCCAGCGCCTCACGGCGGATCTGGGTTTCGTATTGCTGCCGGTCGCGATTGTAGCGATCCAGTTTCTCGGCGAAATCGAAGGCAACGCGGCGGCAATCGGTCAGCAGCGTGGCCAACGCATCCTCCGGTGCATCCATGCGGCCCGCGGCATTCAGGCGCGGACCGATGCGGAAGCCCACATCCATCGAGGTGGCATGGCCATTCATGCCGGTAACCTCTTGAAGCGCACGCAAGCCGGGATTCAGCGTGGTCGGCAGCCGCTTGAGGCCATGGCGGACCAACAGCCGGTTTTCCCCCACCAGCGGCACGATGTCCGCGATCGTGGCCACCGCCACCAGATCCATCAGTTCCTTGAGATCAAGGTCCACGGGCCGGGTTTTGAGAAGCGCATGGCCCAGCTTGAATACCACGCCTGCGGCGCAGAGATAGGTGAAATCGTTCCCCCGCTTCGGATTCACCAGCGCCACACAGGCCGGCAGGCCGCGGGGGCTGGGCTCATGGTGATCCACCACCACCACATCGACGCCCTGGGCTTTCAAACCCGCGATCTCGTCGATGGAAACGGTACCGCAATCGACGGTGATCAGCAGGTCCGGCTTCGGTCCCTCCGCCATGCAGCGAACCAGCGCGGCATCGCTCAGGCCATAGCCCTCCGGACCGCGGTGCGGGATGAAGTGCCGGGGTTCGATGCTGTAGGCATGGAGGATGCGGCGCATCAGCGTGATCGAGGTCACCCCATCCACGTCATAATCGCCGAAAATGCAGACGCTTTCCTTCCGATCCACCGCTTGGAGAATCCGCGCCACCGCTCCTTCCATCCCCGGAATCAGGAATGGGTCGGCCAGGTCGCGGAGCCGGGGGTTCAGGAACCCCTCGATGTCCATTCCTGCGGGCAGCCCGCGCTGACGGATCAAATGCTCCAAAATCGCGGGAATCGAGCCGCCCGAACCTGTTCCGCCCCGGAACGGTTCGCCCCGTGGTATCCAGCGGTTTGGCAAGCCTCGCATCTTGTGAATGGGAATCTAGGCGCATCCGCCCGGATCACTCAAGACAAGTTCGCACCGGTGGCCTTTTCCCAAGCCGTCCCCATCACACCGGATAAGACCCGCGGGAACGCATCACATGCCCCTCCGTCGCAGGCGGGCTGCACAGCCGGTCGATGAGACGCTCCCACACATCATGCCCCTTGAGGATCTGCACCTCGATGCGCAGGAAATACAGCGGCACTTCGATCTGCGCCGGACGCGGGAAACGCACGGCATCCTTCTCGGTGGTGATGATGAGATCCATGTCCCGCTCGGTGCAGCGGGTCAGGAACTTCGTGATCTCCTTGCGCGAGAAACGATGGTGATCGGAGAAACGGCGGCGGATCTCCAGTTTCGCGCCGAGCTTCTCCACCTGGCGCTCGAAGTTCTCCGGCACCGCGATGCCGCTGATCGCGGCGACGTATTTGCCCTCCAGGAATGCCAAGGACTGCCGCTCGTGGGTGAAGAGATTCTGGAGATACTTCGGGCCGTGGGTACACTCGATGATCTCCGCGACACGGTTGTATTTCCGCAATCGTGCGATGAGCGCCTCATTGGACGAGCCATCGCACTTGGTGATGAAGATATAGCTGGCGCGGCGCAGGTTCGACCGTGGCTCCCGCAGGGTGCCGCGCGGCAGCAGCGCCTCGGTGCCGAAGGGCGCGGTGGCGTCCACCAGCACGATGTCGATGCCGTGCGCGAGGTTGAGATACTGCATGCCGTCATCCAGCAGCAGCGTGTCCGCGAGCAGTTCGCGGATGGCGAAGCGGCCGCCTTTGACGCGATCCTTGTCCACGACGACGGAAACTCCATCGAGGTTCGAGGCCAGCATGAACGGCTCGTCTCCGGCGAACTTCGACTCCAACAGGATCGCGCGGCCGGTGCTGACCACCTTCGGCATCAGTTCGGGCGGCACGGGCGTGCCATCGGCGCGTTTCCACTTCTGAGCCTCATCAAGCTTCTTGCTCTTGTAGCCGCGGCTGAGGATCGAAACGGTGCGGCCGCGATCGCGCAGGGTGCGCGCCAAGAGCTCGACCACCGGCGTCTTGCCGGTGCCGCCCACGGTGAGATTGCCGATGCTCACCACCAGCGTGCCGAGGTAGTGCTGTTGCTTCCAACCCTTGCGATACAGGCGCAGGCGGTTCTGGACGATGATCCGGTAAACGCCGGAGAGCATGAGCATGAGCATGCGCATCACCGTCGCGCGGAAGCCCTTGGCCCGCCCGAAGATGACGTCGGATCCCCAGCGTTCGAGCTCGGCGAGCTGCTCCTTCATCGGTCGCGCACAGGCTGGCGGCGGGAACCGTTCCTTCCAAGGACAAAGGAGTCCGTTGGAAGCACCCTCAAAGCGACTTCGCCGTGAATGCGATCTTCAGATCCGTGGCATCGCCTTTCGGCAAGGGCACGAGGATGAAGTCATCCGTGATCACCGGCTTCAGGTCAGCGCCCTCCGTGATCACCACGCTGGCCGGATCGATACGTTGCTCGAAGAAACGCACGATCGGACGACCGCCACGCTGAGAACCGTTTTCATTCACCGGCTTGAAGCTGGCTGCCCCGGCAAGAGGCTTGATCTCCAAACGTCCACCGGTGGCATCCGGTGTCCACGTTTCCTTCCACTGCAGCGGCCCGGGAGCCATCCGCGCCTGCCACGCGGGATCACCGTAGAAGGCGACCACATCGCGATCAAACAACAGACCCTGCGCGTCCTGCGCGGTGAGCCCCGCCTCCTTTGCCTCGGCACCTACCGGGATAGGCTTCGCGATCTTGCCCATCGGGCTGTCGGAATCCTCACCAGCCACCTCGGGGAAATACGTCCGCAAACGCTGCACCAGGGCGTTCTGGTTGGCAAAGAACGCCTCGTTCATCGTGTAGCGGCCCGGCTGTTCAACGAAGTAATCGAGCATCCCCCAACCCTGATAGCCATACCAGGTGGGCAGCGTGTAACCGGTCATCTGACGGACCCCGGCGCTGTTCATGAACGCCAGCGCCATCGCATCCGGCCCGTCGATATGGCCCATGAGACAGTTGCCAACCGGCAGATAGACCTTCGCGCTGTCACTGCGGATCGGCTTCTTCTCGCCCTGCAGGTTGATCGCGAAGAGCTCACCACCCTTGCTCTTCCAGACGCCGTTCTTGTAGCGGTAGCCGATCTGCCAATCCCGCTCGGTGGCGTGGCCGGAGGTGATGAACAGGTTCGTCTCCGGCTGCTCCAGCACGGAGGCGATCGCAAAACTGGAATCCGCAGGGCCGGTCTTGGTCGTGGCATCCGCTCCAGCGGTTTTCGAAACGGTCTTTCCGGCCTCCAATTCGCTGAATGTGCGGGCATTCTCACAGCGCTCGGTCGCGATGTCCGTGCCGGACAGCGTCTGACGGATCGTGAGCGGCGTGCTTTCCTTGGCGATCCGGAGGGCATTGGCGGCATCAAAGCCCGTCAAAATCCCCCATCGGCAATCGGTGAATGGATCGGCATCGAACTTCCGGGTCAGCCGATGGACATGGCGGACGAAATCCAGGCTGACTTCGGACAGCGGGCTGACGAAGCACACGTAGCGCGGGTGCTGCTTCGCCAGTTCCGGCAGGCAATCGGATACATCCTTGCTCCAGGTCACGCGGGTGGCCCCGGGGTATTTCGCCTCCAAGGCCGCCGCCACCTCCTTCCATCCCGGGTCGGCCGCCGAGCTCTCGGACGTGACGATGGTATAAGACGGAGCCGCGCCCGCCACGGCGGACATCACCCAAAACGGAACCAGACCTTTCAGCATTCCGCAGATTACGAACGTCTCCGGCGGGGTCAAGGACGCGGCGCGGGCGGGCCACCCCTCTTCTCTTGATTCCGGATTCCGGATTCCGGACTCTCCCCCCATGACCCGCCCCGACGGCCGCACTTCCGACCAACTCCGCCCGGTTTCATTCATCCCGAACGTGGCCCCCTATGCCACCGGCTCGGTGCTGGTGTCCTTCGGCAATACCCGCGTGATCTGCGCCGCCACCATTGAAGAAGACGTCCCCCGCTGGATGAAGGCCCAGCGCGTGGAAGGCGGCTGGCTGTCCGCGGAATACTCCATGCTGCCCTACTCCACGCTGGAGCGAAAACAGCGCGACATCGTCCGCGGCAAGCTCGACGGGCGCTCCTCGGAAATCCAGCGCCTCATCGGCCGCGCCCTGAGAACCGCCGTGGATCTCACCAAGATCGGCCAACGCACGATCTGGGTCGATTGCGACGTGCTCCAGGCGGACGGCGGCACCCGCACCGCCTCCGTGACCGGAGGTTGCGTGGCCGTCGCCATCGCCCTCAACCGGCTTTTCGCCCAAGGCAAGCTGAAAGCCTTCCCGCTCAAGAAACTGGTGGCTGCGGTTTCCGCCGGAATTTTCGAAGGCGGGGCGATCCTCGATCTGAATTATCCGGAAGACCGTGACGCCGCCGTGGACTTCAATGTAGTGATGACGGAAAACCGCGAATTCGTGGAAATTCAAGGCAGCGGCGAAGAGGCGGTATTTACGGAGGAAGAGTCCGCCGCCATGCTCGCGCTGGCTCGCAAGGGAATCTCGGAACTCATTGAACTCCAGAAAGCCGCCATTGTGGAGGCGGATCGTGCGAGTGCTGGAGATCTGGCCGCGCTGGCCAGCGCGTTCGCCCGCTGACCGCCGCGCGAGCTTTCCCCTTGATCTCCCGCAGCCTGATCTTACTTTTTTCCGATCCTGAAGTGGGATTTCCACGGAAGGATTATACCAAACCGGGGCGATTGCCCCACCATGAACAAAAACAAACCCGAAAAACACATAACCGTATGAAAACATCCATCAAACGGCGCAAGGGCTTCACTCTCGTGGAGCTTCTCGTCGTTATCGCCATCATCGTGGCACTCGCCGGCATCGCGACCCCGATGCTCCTGAAGCAGCAGAAGAAGGCCGCGTCCACCCAGGCGCTGAGCAACGCCCGCCAGATCGGTCTGGCGTTGTTCGACTTCGACTCGGACTACTCCAACTTCCCTGACCGCACCACTGCGGACAGCGTGAAGGAGGCCACTGGTTCCTCGCTGACCCTTCAGGGCGGCACGTCCAACGACTACTTCCGCCAGCTCATCGCTGCCGGCATCACCACCTCCGAGGAAATCTTCTTCGCGAAGCTTCCCTACACCAAGAAACCGGACAACGTCATCACCGGTGACAAAGCCCTCGCCGATGGCGAAGTGGGCTTCGGCTACCTGATGAACGACCAATCCGGCTTCAGCACCACCGGTAACTCGGCTCGCCCGATCATCGCAACCCCGCTGCTCAACGCATCCTCCGATGGCACCTTCGACTCCGACCCGTTCGACCAGAAGGCCATCGTGCTGCGTCTCGACAACAGCGCCGTGTCGTATCAGATCAACCAGAACACCAAGACCGTCGTCCTTCCGGGCGGCAAGGGTCTGCTCTCCACCGGTGAGGACACCGTCTGGGGCACCGACGTGAACCCGCGCATCGTCGCTCCTTCCAAGAAGCGCTGATCCGCATTTGTTCCGGTTTCCGGATTACCAACCGGGAGGCTCGCAAGGGCCTCCCGGTTTTTTGTGGGCCGCGGCCCCGCTTACTCCTTGGCCGTGGATTTCGGAAGCCACTTCGTCAGTTTGTCGAAGTAGGCCGGTTCATTGATGTCCGTGCACAGTGCGCCGCGCTCGCAGAAATAACGCCACTCGTGACAGCCGTAGCAGATCTGGAGCACATGCTCCTGCGCTCCCGTCTTCCAGACAAACGCGTAGTCCGGGTGATAGTGGCACAAATCCTTCGTGGAGAGAGCCTGGTGCGAGGTCGGATCCACGTAGAGGTCCAGGATTTTCCGAACCGTGGCCTTCGGTACATCGGCGGGCTTGGAGAAGAAATCGAACCCGTGGATGTGGGTGTGCTGCACGGTCTTCAACTGCCGGCGATAGAGCGCCTTCTCGTTCTGCGGGTGGGCCAGTCCGCGATAGACCGTGACATTCTCCGCGGCGCGCACCTCGGCGGCGGCGTGGGCCTGGGCTTCCGTCTCGCCCCCCGAACGGAGCGGGATGCCCCCTTCCCAGCAACTCGGTCCGGCACAGGACGGAAGCAGGGCGGCGGCGGCAAGGGCCAGAAGCGACTTCGAAACAACAGCAGGATTCATCCCCATCATCCATACCCGGCAAGACCGGATTGTCACGTCCCCTCGATCCGGAAACACGCGGATTGCATCGCCCGCCGGGATCTCCATGATGGAATGAGTGGATCGGCATCTGAAATCAACCCGGGCAGGCGCAAAACGAATCGGAAGACTCTGGTGGATCGCCGCCCTGTGCCTGCTCCCTCTCGCTTCCGGATGCGGCAAACGTGAAGTCACCCGCAAATCCAAGGTCCAGGAAAAGGAGATCCAACGCCTCCAGACCGAGCTCGACGGATTGGATGCCGAACTGAAGCTTCTTCCCAAAGACCGCACCAAGGAGGTCGAGGAATCCCGCAAGCGCCTGGAGGATTTGGAAAAAGCCGCCGCCCGCCTCAACCCGGAGATCGAACAACTCGAAACCGCCAAAGCCGCGCGGGAGAAAGAGTCCATCTCCTACCGGGCCCAATATCCTCTCAAATCACACTGATCCACGGTCATGGGCATGGTTCAAAATATCTCCGAAAACGGCAGGTTCGGCTCGCTGGGTGTGATCGGTGGCATCTCCTTCGTCTTCATCCTCGCCGTCTGCACGGCGTGGCACTTCCTCGTGGCGAACGACAGCGTCGCCCCGGATGGACGTGAGTTCAAAGTCGTGGTCCAGGAACAAACCGAGCGGATCCGGGATCTGGAGGACGACATCGCTGCCGCGAAACACTCCATCGAAGTCCGGAGGCAAACCGCCGCGGACGCTGATATTCTGGCTCACAAGCTGGAGTTGGCGGAGAGCGAAAACTCGGCTCGCATCAAGTCCGTCGCAGACCTCAAAGCCGGGATCGACCGCCTCGAATCCGATCTGAAATCCTACAAGGATGACTACCGGGAAGGCGTTTGGAAAAGCGCTGCCGGTGAAAAGCTGCCCTCCTTGGCTCTCAAGTCCGGGCGGCGCTACGACAACGTCACCATTGTCCGGGTAACGGCTGGCGGCATGGAGATCAGCCATCAGGACGGCCTTGCGAGAATCTCCCCAACCGATTTGGACGCGACTTGGCAAAAGCGTTTCCAGTGGGACATGTCCCAGCCGGTTCATTGACATGTGTCGAACTTGCGACACGGCAGACGAAGCTTGCCCGAATGGCCAAGATGGCATTAAATCGGCCATATGTTTCCCCGCCGCCTGTGGGTGTTGCTCTGCCCTTTGGCTCTGTTGACCAATTCTTGTTCCCGTAAGGTCACGGCGGACAACGATCCGGTCTGGCGGCGCTTGGAGTTGAAACGCATGGAACTGGTCCAGCAACGCGAACTGGCGGAGTTCAAAGTCGCACAAATGGAGATCCGGCGCACCAAAGGGGCCGATCAGATCGCCACCGCCGCGCGCCTCACTGTCTATCGGGCGGAACTGGAAGCCTATCGCGACACCCTCCGAGCCGATGTTCCGTTACTCGAAACCGCCTTGGCAGCGGCACATGCCGATCGCCTGGCCGAAACCCGCCGGAAGGCCAAGGGTCTCGAGTTCGCCACCCTGACCACCCGCACGGGGACGACCTTCGAGAAGGTCAAGGTGGAGGAAGTCAGGGATGACGGAGCGAAAATCAGCCACTCTTCCGGGTTCGCTCGCCTGAGAGTGGAGGATCTCGATCAACAAATGTGCGACCGCCTCGGCCTCGATGAATCTCTTGAGCAACTGGCGGTCCGGCAGATCGAGGCGAGACAATCCGCCTATCATCGCGAAGCCGATCAGACACTGGCCGCCAACCAATTCATGACCTCCCCGCCAGTGACACCGGCGCGCCCTCCCCATACCTACATCCCGGTGCAGCCTGGCAGCTCTTCCGGTTACTCCAATTTCGGATTCTCACGACGGATCGGCTTCGGCGAATCGGAAAACCCGGAAACCCCGCGTACCTACCGGATCTGGAGAAACGGTCGCTCCACTCCCCGCTATTACAGCACCTATCGCTGGTAACGTTCCCGTCACAGCCTTGCCTTCTGCAACCATATGCCATAAGAGGCCCCGTTCCTCAGCGACTTTCCTTTTCCTCCGTTCACACGTCATGCAATCCCGTTACCTTATCTTATCCGTCCTGCTGGCGGCCGGTCTCACATCCTGCAAGGAAGATCCCGAACTCGTCCGCAAGCGGGACGAACAGCAGGCGGAAATCACCCGCCTCAAGGGTGAGGTCGCCCTGCTTGACGAAAAGCTCAAGGAACCCGTCCCCGACCGCACCAAGGATCTCGCGAAAGCCAAGGAGCAGATCGAGACCCAGACGGCGGAAATCGCCCGGATCGAGAAGGAGATTGCCTCACTGGAGGCAAAGAAGGCCGCCGCCGAAAAGGACTTCGCCGACTACCGGCAGAAGTACATTCTCAAGAACAACTGATCTTCCGCAACCATGGGACTCGATATTTCCAGCGGCCGCGGGGCGGGTGTGATGGGCACGCTTGTGGCAGCCCTCGTTCTCGGTGGCTTCGTCGTCCTCTACTTCTTCGTCTTCGACGAGAGCATGGCCGGTGGCCGTAGCATCGAATCGGTGATCAAGGAACAACGGGAGGAAATCGACCGGCTCAAGGACTGGGCTGGCAACCAGACCAATGTTCTCGAAACCCGCGCCAACTTCAGGACCATCGCCGCGGAGGCGGACCAGATGCAGCGCAAGGCCCGCGAGATCAAAGGCGATCTCGATACCCAGGTGAGCCTGGTTTCCCGCATCCAATCGGAAATCGCACAGGTCAAGACGAAGGACGCCGCCTACCGGGCCGCCTACCGCAGCCAGATCCGCAATGAAGGCAAGGGCCTGACCTATGCCCAATTGAAGACGCTCTCCGGAAAGGTCTATCAGACCGTGGTGGTGAGCAAGGTGGACGCCGTCGGCATGAACATCCAGCACCAGGATGGCACTGCCCGAGTGGAGTTCGAGAACCTTCCTCCCGAGATCGGCGAGCATTTCCAATACGATCCGAACGAGAAAAAGGAAGCGATCAACAGCGAGCGGGACCAATCCGCCGCCTATAACACGACCATCGACCAAGGCATCCAAAAGGCCGGAGAGGCCAACAATGCAGCGAAAGCCACCCAGACGGTGGATGCCGCGGCGGAAATCGAAAAGCTCCAGATTCTCATCACCCAGCTTGGAGAGGAGATCGAGAAGACCGAACGGGAGATGAAGATAGCCAAAGCGCGGGAAAACATCTTCAATCCAGCCCCGTTCCAAGCCAAGATCAAGAGCCTCCAGACCCGGCGGGCCACGGCTCTCGCCCGCGTGGAGTCTCTCCGCACGCAAGCCAAGCCCCGCTGAGCGATGAGTGACAACTCGGGCACCTACATGGTGGTGGGCGGCATGATCCTGCTGGTTTTCGGCGGGATATTCCTCTCCGTGGCCGCGGACCAGCGCAGCTCCTTTCTCAGCGCCAACAAAGCGGTCAACCAGGACATCAGGAACAACGAGGAACTCCTCACCTCCCTGACACCCCGCCTTCAGCGGCTGAAACAACTCGACGCCACGGCCAGCCCGAGGTTGGAACAGGCCGCTGAACTGGAGGCCATCGAGGGCAGGCTGGTGGACCAGCAACTGCAACTCGATTCCCTGCGGACCCGTTCCGCGGCACTGAAGACCTCGCTGCTTTCCGTGGGGGACAGCTACGAGAAATATCGTACCACCTATCGCAAGGGCATCTGGGATGCCGCCGCCAACGAAAAGATGCCGGAACTGGTCCTGCGCAACGGACGCCGCTACCAGGACGTGACCATCCTGCGGGTGACCCCCGTGGGATTGGAGATCAGCCATTCGGACGGCAACGCGCGTGTCAGCGCCGCCGATCTCGACGGCAAATGGCAGGAGCGATTCCAATGGAAGGACGATGAGCGCCTCGAAGTGCTCAAACGCGAACGCGAGGCGCTCCAGCAGGCGGCCAACGCTCCCGTCCCTCCTGTTCCCAGCGGCAACCTGGCTCCGGCGCCCGCCGGTTCCAGCAATGACCTCGACCGGCTCCAGATCGAGTTCAACGCATGGAATGCGAAGGTTGCAGCCCTGCGCGCCCAGCGTGACGAAGCCCTCTCCCGCAGCAATGGCAGCAGCCAGTCACCTCCCGGCACCTTGGAAACATGGGCCGCGCGGGCGACACGCCTTTCCGGCGAACTCGACCGGGCCGTGCAATACTGTGAGCAGGCGAGAAGACGCTTGGAAAACGCCGGGCGTCCCCAGCCGGTCTATTGATCCCCCACCCGGACCGCTCCCCGTGAAAGGAGCGGTCGCAGGGTGAAGAAGGTCACTTCTCGATCTCAAGGGTGAAGACGCTGTCCAGCACGTCGGGAGCGGTCAACGGTAGATCGAGCAACGTTTCCCCTTCAAAGCGGATGCTCTTCGCTCCGTCCTTGGTCATGAGCGTGCAGGACTTGATTTTTCCCGGCAGTCCCTTGACCGGCAGTTTGTCGGTCTCGGGCCACTGGAACGCGTGGATGAAGACTTTGTCATCCTTGCGGGTGGCGTAGGTGCCTGCGGGCAGAGTCAGGGCGAGACCTTCGGTTCCATAGATGGATGCGCCATTGCTCTTCATCCACACACCAATGGGTTCCATGCGCTCCACGTCCTTCTCATTGAAAGAGCCATCCCCCTTCGGACCGATGTTGAGCACGAAGTTCCCGCTCATCGCGGCGCTGCGGACCAGCATTTCCAGCAGGGTCTTCGGCGTCTTGCGCCCCACGCCGGACCAAGTCTTGTGATAGCCCCACGAGTTCTCCGGAATGGTCATGCAGGCCTCCCAATCGAGCAGCGGCTGGGTCTTCGGCAGCTTGCGCTCATAGCCCGAGTTGTAGTCGGCGAAGCTGTCATACGCACGCACGCGGTCGCCGAGCACGATGCCGGGCTTCAGCTCGCGTAACCAGGCTTCCAGCCCCTTGCCGATGTCCGGATGATTCTTGTAGGAAGCGTCCCAGCGGCCATCGAACCACAGACCCTTGATGTCGCCGAAGTCGGTGAGCAGCTCCTTGAGCTGACCTTTCATGAATTCCAGGTAGCGCGCGTAGGCGGCCTGATCCTCCGGAGTCTTCGGATCGGCGGCGCGATAGTCCGGATGGTGCCAGTCGATGATGGAGTAGTAGAAATACATGTCCATGCCCTCGGCTCGGACCGCGTCCGCGAGCTCCTTGAGCACGGCGTGCTTCGTCGGTGAGGAGCCGATGTCGTAGTCGGTGAGCTTGCTGTCCCACAGGCAGAAGCCGTCGTGATGCTTGGTGGTGATGATCACGTACTTCGCGCCCATCCTGCGGATGTCCGCAGCCCACTTCTTCGCATCGAAGTTCTCCAGAGTGAACTGCTTCACCAGCTTGTCGTATTCCGCGGAAGGAATGCGGCCCCCGACCTTGATCCACTCCGCGGCTCCCGGCACTTCCTTGCCATTCCACTGTCCGCCGAGAATCGAATACGTGCCGAAGTGAATGAAGCAGCCGAAGCGGTTGTCCCGCCATTTCTCCATCGCCGGATCGGTACGGCGCACCCAGCCCTTCAGATCAGGCGTCTCCGAGTTGGCGGTATCGCCCTTCGATTTCGTGAGATCGGCGCCCTTGGTGCCTTCGTCCGCCGCCATCAGCAGCGGAGAAACCAAAAGAGCGGGAACAAGACTGCGGAACAGATGAAACATGCCCTCAGGATCGCTCCTGGAGGTCAGCGAAGAAACGGCAAAAAGCCGATCGAATTGCCTAAATTTACTACGCAGAATCCACCTTCAGCGAATCTCCACCGAAGCTCCGGGACGGATCAATGTGGGCAAACGGATGGCGTCCCAGTTCGCGAGGCGGATACAGCCGTGACTACGGGCACGACCGATCGTTTCCGGTTCACCGGTGCCGTGCATGCCGATGCCCGGTTTGCTCAGCCCCGCCCAGAGGATGCCCACCGGACTGTTCGGTCCGGGTGGAATGTTGATCGATTGCGAACTGCGCACGCCGGTTTCCAGCAGCGATTTGTCGTAGCGCCAGTATGGCAGTTCGAGGCAGTTCTTGAGTTCCCAGATGCCGTATTTGATGAACTTCGGCTGGCCGGGCGTGATCGGGAAGGACGCGACCAGACCGCGGTTCGGGCGCCGCACCTTCACCACGCCATCGGCTTCCTTTTCGGAAACCACGAGTGCGGGAGGCGCGGCCTCAAAGATCCGCACCTGGTTGATCTTGGTATCCACCACCACATGGCGGGAACTCATCACGGTATCTGCCTCGAATTTCTTGCCGGTGATGATCTCGATCGGGAAAGGAACGACATTCGGCACCACCAGCGAGTCGCGCGCCTTGAGATTGCCGAGCTTCTTGCCCGGATTCAGCACGGCGAGGTACTCGTCACTGGTGTGATACCGCTCCGCCATGAACTCGATCACGCTGCGGTAGCTCATGCGCTTCCGCTTCGCCTGGCCTTCGTGATCGGTGGGCAGGGTTGAATCGACCCAATCCTTCACCACGTCCGGCACGATTGCCACGGCGAAGGGGTTCGGCACCGTCTTGCGGGCTTCCGTGAGGAGCGGCTGCCAGTCCTCCGCCGGGTGCCCATGGACCTCGTTCCACGACTGCATCGCCAGTTCCGAGAAACGCCCCGGCTTGCCATCGATCACCCCTGGACCGAACAACGCCTGATCGAGGAAGATCTGGATCCGCACCGCGTCATCGCCGGTTGGCTTGCCATCCGGGGCGGGCGGGTGGGAGCGGTCGTCTCCGCGGACGGCAGCGGCTTGGCCGCAGCCGGAGCGACGGCGGAGGGAGCCACACGCTGCGGCGTGGGATCGACCTGCGGCAGCTCCTCGATATCCACGGGGATGGCCTTCAGGACCGGAGCCTCAGGCTCGGCGGCGCGGAGTCCGGAAACCAACATCAAAACAGGAAGAACGACAGCGAATCGGCGGATCATGCGGACGGGAATGTTACGCGGGCAGTTCGGTGAATGATTCAAGGCGGCCGGCAATCGATGCCGGAACCACGGCGGTGACGAGGATGTCATTCCCCTCGTAGTCGGTGGTCAGCACTTTGGCATCGCGGTGCAGCAGGCTGACCAGATCCGCGCGGTGCTGGGGAATGCGGTAGTGGCAGCGGCGGACACGGTCGGCCATCACCTCGCTGCACTTCTGAAGCAGGCGTTCGGTGCCCTCGCCCGTGGCGGCGGAGACATGCAGGGAATCCGGGAAAAGCCGGTCCAAGGCGCGCAAGGTCTCGGGATCGGTTACGAGATCGATCTTGTTCAGCACCGTCACCACCTGCTTTTCCTCGGCTCCGAGTTCCTTCAGCACTTCCAGCGTGGTGTCGTGGAAGCGTTCGATCTCCGGCGAGGTGGCATCGAGCACGTGGATCAGGAAATCCGCGAGCACGGCTTCCTCAAGGGTCGCCTTGAACGCCTCCACCAGCCGGTGCGGAAGATTGCGGACGAAGCCCACCGTATCGGTGAGCAGCAGCGGCTGGCCGTCCGGCAATTCGATCTTGCGCGTGGTGGTGTCCAGCGTGGCGAAAAGCATGTCCTTTGAGAGGACGTCGGAACCGCTGAGTCTGTTCAGCAGCGTGGACTTGCCCGCGTTGGTATAGCCCACGATCGCGGCGTGCGGAGTTTCCAAACGCTCGCGCTCCTTGCGCTGGGTGGCGCGCTGCTTGCGGACCTCTTCCAGTTCGCGGCGCGCGCGGTCGATGCGGACGTGCGCCATGCGGCGGTCCACTTCGATCTGCTTTTCACCCATGCCGCGGTTCGCCGCGCCGCCGCCTCCGGCACCACCGCCGCCTTCGCGGTCAAGGTGGCCCCACATCCGCGCCATGCGCGGCAGGGCGTATTGCATCCGGGCGAGCTCGACCTGAAGGCGGGCTTCCTTGGTCTGGGCGCGCTTGGCGAAAATATCGAGAATCACTTCCTCGCGGTCGATCACGCAGGTGTCGCCTTCACGCTCCCAGGTCCGCTGCTGGTGCGGGGCGAGCTGGTTGTCGAAAACGATCACATCGCATTCGTGGGCCTTGGCCAGCGCGATGATCTCCGCCGCCTTGCCAGTGCCGCAAATGTGCTTCTTGTGCTGCTGGCGGCTGCGCACCAGCACGGACTCGACGATGCCGATGCCCAGCGTGGACACCAGTTCCCCGAGCTCTTCCAACAGCGAAGCCGCCTCGTCCTCCTCGCGCGGATCGAAATAGATCCGCACCAGCAGGGCGCGCTCCACCATTTCCGGTTTCTCACGAACCTCGAACATTCCGGCGGGGGGATAACACCGGAAACCCGCGCGCGCGACGGGAAAAAATACGGATCATGGCTCAGCGTTCGTCCTGCAGCCAGCGGGCATGCCCCCACAGGCCCCACACCACGCCGGCAAGGCCGAATGAAAGCAGGATGGATGGGATTGCAATATGCGCGCTGACAGCCACCGGTCCGAGGCTGGCCAAGGTCATCGGAGGCAGCACATACGGAGTCGCCACCAGGATCACCCGGCCCAGCAGAATCGCCACGGCTCCATACGCCATCATGTTGCCACCCCAGGAATGCTCGCGGCGGGCCAGGCGGATGGCCGCCATCGCCAGCATCGCGAGGCCGAGAACCCCGGCCATGTCGATCATGAGGGTGCCTTGGACAAGGAATTCGAGAAATGCGGTCATCGGGTCGTCGGGAGCAAGGTTGCGGAGTGCGCGACCTTGCGGTCGTTGCTGAAAAGGTGCGCGTGAACCGCCAGCCCCCATCCGAAGAGGAGCCAACCGGCGTTCATCGAGACGAGCTTCACCACGTGCCAAGCAAGGGCCGAGGACGTGTCGCCGTGGTGCGAGCCAAGATATTGGATCTTGCCCGCCTCATACATCGGCATCACCAGCGCGTAGCCCATGGAGAGCAGGATCGCTCCCGCCATCATGAGACGCGCCGCCCATCTCGACGCGGAGCGCGAAAGCCTCCACGCGAACAGCAGCAACGACACACCCATCACGATCAGATACACAGGCCTGACCGACTCGATGGATGCCAACAGGAGGGGGGAGCCCGTTTGCATACCCTAACAAAGTGGCACCTCCGCCTTACGCGATCAAGTAAGATGAAGAACGGATGTACTGGTATCTCATGAAAGCTAAGCAACGTCCGGAATCTCTCTACGGATCAATCCGCACCACCCGCCAGTAGCGTGCCTTCTCCCCGCTCACGAACGGATAGGTCCGTGTGGCGAGCCCCGCCGCAGCCGGACCGGGATTGGTTTCCAGAGGAATCCAGATGGAAAGATCCACCGAGGTCTCCACCCGGTAGCTGCTGCCGGGATTACTCTGCCACCGCAGTTGCACCGCGCCGCCCGCGACCGTGGAGACGATCGCTTCCGGCTGGATGTTCTGATGGATCACGCCGATCGCATCCAGATCAAAGCCGCCGGATCCGGTGGTCGGATAAGGATCGTAGATGGAACGATTCGAGCTGTCCTTGGCCGTGCCGTTTCCGATGACATCCACGATGCGGACAAAGCGGACGTGCTGCTTGTCGAGATTCGGCGAATCCGCCACCGAGGCCAGATCGAAAGGAGTGCCATAGCCTTGCTGATACTTGCCCGCAAATCCGTCGATGTTGGTGGGATCGACATTGCCGAAGCCACCCACCGCGCTGGCCGTAAGCGACGCGGTGGGAAACCGGAAGAAGTTCACACCATCGCTGGAGACTTCCACGAAGCCGAGTTCCAGGAAGGTGGCGCTGAAGGAATTCTCGAACACCGCGAAGTCCGCGCCGGCTTCATCTCGGATCGGATGCGGGAACCACATGGTGATGCTGCCATTGTCGCCAAGGCAGACGATGTCGTAGGAATCTCCCTTCGCCTTGCCGAGTGCCTTGTCGGGAGTCTTCCAGGTGGCATCGACGTTTGGACCGTAGGTGGGAGACCAGTAGCCGGAAGCCCACGCGACGAAGCGCGAGTCATCCTTGGAGATCGCCGTGGTAGCGGCCTGTGGTGGAGCGGGCGCATAAGGCCCGGCCGCCACAACAGCAGGTGCGAGAAACAGGATCGAAAAGCGGGCGGTCATGAAAATGGGTGCGTCAAAGTTCGCGACGAATGCCGATTTGAAACTGGCGGCCTGCCGCAGGATACCAGACGCCGCTGTATTTCAGTGTGGCGTATCGTTCGTCGAAGAGATTGTTGACCCGCGCATAGAGCGAGAGTCCGGGCTTGGGTTCGTAGCGAATCATCAGGTTCGTCACCTGATAGGCTGGCAGCTTCTCTCCGGTGTTGAGGAAGTCATTGCCTTCGAAGCAAGAGCTGGTGGCCTGCCACTCCGCTTGCACGGTCCAATCGACATGCGGATGCATCGCCACGGTCGCGGAGACATGCTGGCGGGGCACCAGATAGACCTCACGGCCTTCATAATGTCCATCCGCGAACTCCGCTTTCAGACAAGTGTAGCGCACATCCACATCCCAGAAGCTGCTTTGATAGCCACCATTGAGTTCAACGCCAACGCGGCGAGTATCGGCGAGGTTCACGTTCAGGTTCTGCGTGTAATCGTAGAGGATTTCCCCCTCCAGCCACTGGGCGAATGCCGTCGCGCCGAGCGTCCAGCCACCGGGCTTCCACTCGCCGCCGATCTCCACGCCGTGTCCCGTCTCCGCATGCAGCGCGTCATTGAACGGCACCTGCAGGGGATAGCCTTGATACGCGGCGATCTCATCGGTGGCGGGCAGGCGGTAGATCTTGTCGTAGCGCAGCCACGCGGATCGATCCTTGTCCGGTTCCCATTTCAGCCCGGCCCGTGCCGCCCAGTTGTCCTCACGATGGTCCCGGGAAAAGTTGAGCAGCGGGTCCGATGGGAACATGAAATCACGGCTGGCTCCTTCCAGCTCCGCGGCCTCCCAGCGCAGCGCGCCGCTGAGATGCCAGCCGGGACGATACTCCCACTCCGCCTTGGTGAAGGCTCCGCCCACATCCCGCAACAACAAAGCCTGCCCGGTCTGATGCAGGCGCTGGATCTCCGCGAATTTGGTGATGTCCAGTTCGTCATGCCGGTAGGTGAGCCCCGCTTCCGCGGACCATGTTTCGCCCGCGCGCTTCAATACCGGCGTGAGCGAGATCGTTTGCAGCAGATTGTCCGCATGCGAACCCGGCCCGAAGTTCCATGATTGGTCGCGGCGCAACGTCGAGACCGGCACCTCGAAGGTCCAGTCCCCGCCCTTGCCGAGAAGGATGCTGCCTTCCGTACGGAATGTTCCCTGCTCGTTGAAGTACTGGTTCCCCTGCCCCGCCGCCGCATAGATCGATTGGCGTGGATCGGTGAGATACTGGGTCTTTCCGAGAGGCCCGGGAAATTCGCCGTATTCGTCGGCATAGGAAACGCCCAACCGTGCCACGGTCCCGGGGAAAATCTCGCGCTTCCACCGCACGCCGAATGAATCCACCTCGCTGGCGGCATTGTCACGCCAGCCATCGGTGTAGTTCCGCTCCAGATCGAACGACAGATCGTTGCCATCATACGAACCACGGAAGCTGCCGCGGCCGATGAGCAGTCCATCACTGCCTCCTGCTATTTCGATGCTGGCGGAGGGAACACTGGTACCTTGCCTGGTCACGATGTGGATCACGCCACCGACGGCATGGTTTCCATACAAAGCCGTCTGCGGTCCGCGCAGGATCTCCACCCGCTCGATCTGGGAAACGGGCACCTCCAGCCAGGAAATACCGCCCATGTCCGGGCGGTTCACCGGCTGACCATCCACCATCAACAGCACGCGCAGGTTCGAGTTCTCACCGAAGCCGCGCAGATGCACCTGGGCGTCCGAGAGATTGCCGGAGGTGGTGGTCAGTGGCACTCCGCCCTTTGATGCCAGCAGCTCCGCCACCGAACGCACCCCGGCATTTTTGATCTCCTCCGCCTCGATGATCGTGGCACTGCCCGCGTAGTGCGCGGGCACGATGCTGTCCCGCACCGCCTCCACCAGCACATCCGGTAATACCCTCTCCGGCTCTTCCTCGCCGAGCGCCAGCCCGGCGGCGGAAAACCCCGCCACGATCAGGCCGACCGGAATGAAGTGATGGCGCTTCATGCGATGACGCTTCGGAAAGACCATGGCCGACGGGACGCGCCAGGCATGGCGCGCCCATCAAACCAACAACCGTAAAATCGGAATCGAATGCCGTTTCAGCAGGCGCGCTTGCGGCGAAGCAGCGGCGCGAGACCGGCGAAGGCCAGCACCGCGGTGGACGGCTCGGGGACGAACTGGAGGTTGTCCACGGCGAAGTAGGTCGGCGTGTTGATGCCGAACGCACCGACATCGGACGAGGTCATGCTGAACCTCAATTCGTTCACCCAGCCCAGCGAGCTGAGATCCAGTGTCCGCCAATCCGTCACGATGTAATCCTCGGCGCTGTTGGAGGAGCGGAAGTCGGCGAGATAGAAATTCACCGTCCCGGTGAGCGCATCACCCGCGTAGCCGGAAATCGTCAGCAACAGGTAATCCGGGTCGGTGCCATCCACTCCGCCGAATTTCTTGGCGAAGGCATCGCCATCCTGCATCGACAGGGCGGCATAGGTGATGTTGGTGAGGTCGATGCTTTCGACAAAGCCGCGGTAGCCATCGAAGATGATGGTCGGCTGCGGATCATAGGCCGAATAGTAGCCGACGCCATAGGTCGCGGAACCTCCGGAACCACCGCCCGCAATCGAACTGTACTGGTTGCCAAAGCCCGGCGTGGTGGTGTCCGTGGTATTCGAACGGGCGAAGCCGGACCACGAATCGAAGGAGGAATTGTAGGTGTTGTGAAAGGTCACCTGATTCGCCGTGTCCGTGTAGGCGGAATCATGGACATTCGATTCCGTGGCGAGGCCCGGGGATTCGAAGGTGGTGATCAGGGTCGCGGCACGGGCAAGCGGGAGGGAGGCACCCGCCAGCGCGAGCACCACAAGGGCGTTTCGGTTCATGTGTTCTCGTCAATTCTGGTTCCCGAGAAGAGAACGCGAAACGGGCCGGGAACTCCCGGCACGCTCTGGCTCCCCGTCACCTTCCTTGCGCGGAAAGGTCTTCACGGCACCACATATCTCGGAGGCTCGGGTGTCGGGACGAGTGGAGCGGGACGAAGTATTCGGACTCCCGGTTGTGGAGAAGCCGGAGCTTCGCCGCCTCCTTCCCGCCTTCACCTCCACCGGAGTGGAAATTGGCATGGGGAATTCGTCACCGGATACCGCAGCGCGACTGTTCCGGGCTCTCACCGGATTCCATGCGTCCCGCGCCAAGTCATCGGCAGTGATCCCAACAGGGGGGCGCGGACCTGACAAGTGTGAAGAATGAATGACCCATTTTGGCAGGCCTTGTCCATGACGTGACCGCGTGGGATGGAATTTATGGTATTCTGGCGCATCATACGACCCTCCATGCATTGTGTCTCCCCCCTGAACGACCCCGTGCGGCTGGCAGCCCTGAAGGCCACGCGTCTGCTGGACTCCCCTCCCGAGGAGGAATTCGACCGGATCACGCGACTCGCGGCGCGGATGGTCGGTGCCCCGGTGTGCCTGGTCTCGCTGGTGGATGATGCCCGCCAGTTTTTCAAAAGCGCCACCGGCCTGCCTGCGGAAGTCCGGGAAACCCCGCTGAGCCATTCCTTCTGCCAATACGCGGTGACCAGCCGCCAGCGGCTGAAGATCGAGGACGCGCGGAGCGACCCCCGGGTTGCGGACAACGGCGCCGTGCATGACCTCGGCGTCATCGCCTACCTCGGATTCCCGCTGGCGGGCGAGGATGGCACGGTCTGGGGCTCGTTTTGCGTGATCGATACCAAGCCCCGCCAGTGGACCGCGGAGGAAGAGGTCACCGTGGGCGAGTTTGCCGCGATCGTGGCGAATCTCATCGAACTGCGGCGGACTTCGAACCGGCTGGTGAACCTCATCGAAGTCCTGGCGCATGACTTGAAAAATCCGCTCTCCGGCGTGCGCATGATCGCCGGACTGCTCCACGAAAAAAACGCCGAGCTGCCTTCGGGTTGCCGTCCACTGGTGGACAGCCTGACCGCGGATACCAACCGGGCCTTGGAACTGATCGGGAATGTGGTCGGCCGCTCGCGGCGGTCGTTCGATCCCCAGCCCGCCAGTCCCACGCGGGTGAAGCTGGCGGAATTCTTCGCCGAGATGGGCGAGCGCTTTCATACCGCACTGACCCGGAAAAGCATCCTGCTTTTCACCGAACTCCATCCGGAAGACGCGGCGCTGGACATCGACCGCTGGGCGTTGGGCCACATCGTGGACAATCTGGTTTCCAACGCCATCAAGTTCAGCGCGCCCGAGAGCGCCATCGCGGTGCATGCCCTCGCCTCACCTTCACGGATCACCATCGAAATCCACGACCAGGGGCCGGGCTTCACCGTGGAAGACCTGACACACCTCTACCAACGCTACGCGCGCCTGAGTGCCCGCCCTACCGATGGAGAGGATTCCACCGGCCTGGGCCTCTCGCTGGTGAAAAGACTTGTCGATCAGGCCAACGGCCAGATCGAGTGCCTGTCAAAGCCGGGAGTGGGCACCACTTTCCGTCTCGCTTTTCCGGCACCCTGACTGCTTCCTTCGGAGGCATGCGCCGCCTCTTCACACTCGCCCTCGCGCTGCTGCTCACCGCCTGCCAGAAACCCGCCGCCGATGCCGGGACGGGCGGAGCCCTGCGGGTGGGGATGGAACTGACCTATCCACCCTTCGAAATGCAGGACGCTTCCGGCAAGCCGGACGGTGTGGGTGTGAAACTCGCGGAGGCGCTCGCAAAGGACCTCGGCCGCCCGGTCAGGATCGTGCCGATGGAGTTTTCCGGCCTGATCCCCGCGCTGAAATCCGGCAGTGTGGACGTGGTGATCTCCTCGATGACCGCCACCGACGAACGCCGCCAGTCCATCGATTTCTCCGAGCCCTATGCCTTCACCGGCCTGGCGCTGCTGGTGGGGAAGAACTCGGACATCCAGTCCATCGATGACCTGAAGAAACCCGGTCGCAAGCTGGCCGTGAAAGCCTCCACCACCGGTGAAAGCCGGGCCGCCATCCTGCTGCCGGATGCGAAGCGCACCGCCTACACCGAGGAAACCGCCTGCGTGCAGGAGGTCGCCCAAGGCCGCGCCGATGCCTTTATCTACGACCAGCTTAGTATTTTCCGCTACCAGAAGAACAATGCGGCCACCACCCGCGCGCTGTTGAAGCCCTTCGTCGAGGAATCGTGGGCCGTGGGTATCGCCAAGGGCAACGACACGCTGAAGGAACAGGTGAACGCCTTCATCGAAAAATTCCGCAAGGACGGTGGCTTCGCCAAACTGGGCGACCAGTATCTGTCGGAGGAGAAGCAGTTCTTGGAAAGCCAGGGCATCCCCTTCATTCTGCGTTGATCCGGCATGACGCCCGCCCGCCGACTCACCCTGAACCTGACCGTCGCAACCGCAGTGCTTGCGGCCTTCGCCGCGGTGTGCGTGGTGCTGTTCGGCAGCCTCAAGGGCTGGGATTGGCCGAAGACCTGGCAGTATCGCGAACTGCTGTTCCAAGGATGGAAGACCACCATCCTGCTCTCTCTGGGTTCGCTGGTGGGGAGCACGGTCGTCGGCGTGCTGCTGTTGCTCGGCCAGCGCAGTGGCCTGTGGGCATTGAAATGGCCGTGCCGGTTGTTTCTTGAGTTCGTCCGCGAGACCCCGCTGCTGGTGCAGTTGCTGGTAGGCTATTTCGTCATCTTCGCGCCGCTGTTGTCACGGACGCTCGATGGCTGGGGCTGGGACGACAAGCTGGTGATCGGCATCCTTCTGCTGTCGTTGTTCTCCGGTGCCTATCTCGGGGAAATCCTGCGCGGTGGCGTGGACAGCATTCCCCGCGCGCAGTGGGACTCCGCGCGGGCCGTGGGCTTCAGGACAGGGCAGGTCTATCGCCACGTGATCTTCCCCCAGGCGTTGCGCCGCGTCCTGCCCGCGGTGGCCGGTCAGTTCGTATCGCTCATCAAGGACTCCTCTCTGCTCAGTGTGATCGGCGTGCAGGAGTTTGCCTACCAAGCCAAGGCCTATACCGCGAAAACCTACGGCGGCCTTGAGGCCTACGTCCCACTGGCGGTCGGCTATCTGCTGCTGACCGTGCCGATCGCCTGGCTATCCCACCGGCTGGAACGCCGCTATCGAGATGAAACTTAGCGTCACCGGCCTCACCAAGCGCTACGGCGCGCATCTCGCACTCGATGATCTCTCCATCGAGGTTCCGGAAGCACGCGTGCTGTGCCTGATCGGCCCGTCCGGAGGCGGCAAAAGCACGTTCCTGCGTGTGCTTGGCGGCTTGGAAACACCGGACGAGGGCGGTGTCTCCCTGCTCGGGGTTTCATTGTCGCACTCCGGTGCGGACCTGCTCGCCCATCGCCGCAGAAACGGGTTCCTGTTCCAGCAATTCAATCTCTTCCCGCATCTCTCCGCGCTGCGGAACCTCACCCTGCCGCTGGAGGAAGTGCATGACAAAAAGCCGGAAGAGGCACGCTTCATCGCCCAGGCCGCCTTGGAACGCTTCGGCCTGCTCGCCCACGCCGACAAACTTCCTGCCCAGCTCTCCGGCGGCCAGCAGCAGCGCGTCGGCATCGCGCGCGCCATCGCATCCGAACCGCAGGTGCTGTTCCTGGATGAACCAACGTCCGCACTCGATCCGGAGATGACCGCCGAGGTGCTGGAGCTGATCCAGGAGCTGGCGGAGGAAGGACAGAACATCATCCTCAGCACCCATGAGATGGGCTTCGCCCGCGCCGTCTCGGATCAAGTCGCGTTTCTGGCGGCAGGAAAGATCGTCGAGAGCAGACCGCCCGCGGAATTGTTCGCGGAGCCGAAGTCCCCGCTGTGCCAGCGCTTCCTCTCACGGGTGATGCGCTATTGATCAGTCCTTTCCCGGCCCGGCGACGGTCCCGCCACGATGGTAGGTGGGTTCCAGCCAATCAAAGGAACCTTCTTTTGCCGGTGCGTTTTCCAGCCAGCGCATGACTTTCTGGCACATGGCCTCCACCGGGAACTCGAACCGGTCCGGCTGGGGGTCCAGCCACAGACTCGCCGGGTCGCCCGCAAGCTGGACCACCGAGAGATCCCGGGGAATCCGAACCCGCTGGCGGTGACAGTAGCTGAGGAGGGAGAGGAATTCATTGCTCTCCTTCACGATCACTGCCGTGGGCAGCAGGCGTGGAAACTCACGCGGCCAGAACCCGCGGAGCACATCGGGCAGCCATTCGCCTTGGTCGGGGAACATGGCCTCCAGCTCGATCAGTGGAACTCCGCGGGCCCAGCTCGCAGCGGAAGCTTCGATCGTCCTTTCCCGCATCACCTGCTTGCCGGAAACGATCGGAATCATCAGACGCCGGTGACCTCGCTCCCACAGCATGGCCGCCGCTTTGCAGACCATTCCGCTGAACGACAGCCCCACCCCTTGCAAGGACTGGATTCCTTTGGCGGAGCCGCTGCCTCCAAGTCGGAAGCAGGACACCGGAGCCGACAGAGCCCATTTTTCCAAAGCCTCGCTGGGCGTCTGCAACAACACCCGGTCCGGCCGGTGATCGGCTACCGACCGCTTCATCGACGATACCGCCCTTCTCGGAAATTCGAAATCGAAGTGATGATACACCACCCGCCATCCGCGGCTTTCCGCTTCCTGGAAGATCCGCGTCAACATGGTGCGGTTCACCGGGGAACAATCGTGGAGCGGACGTGGACCAATCACCAACAATGAGCTCTGCCGGCCGGTGCGCTTGCTGGGACTTCTATGGCAGATAGTCCGGCGTTTCCCCGGGGCGGAAGGCCCCACCCAGCCTTCTTCCTCCAGACGTCGCAGAGCCTTCTCGATGGTCTCGCGATTGACCTTCAGGCGCTGCTCCAAGGTGCGGTAGCCGGGCAGTTGGCCGGTCCATTCACCGGCTGCGATGAGATCCCGGAGCACATCCGCCACCTGCTCGCCTTTGCCCCGCCACATGCCGCCATCCTACCGACAGGAGACATGGAGGGAATCCAAAACCGAGTCGGAAAACCACGCGGTCTTGTCCACTCCCGCCCGGTTGCCGAGGCGCAATCCCATGCGCATCGTCTTAATTGCACTCAATCTGCATGCCCATGAAACCCCATTTCCTTGCACTCCCTCTTCTCATCCTGCTCGGGTCGGTTTCCTCCCGCGCCGCATCCGGCACCTGGAGCTCCGACACCGCCGGTGACTGGAGCGACACCACCAAATGGACCGGCGGCATCATGGCGGATGGCGCGGACGCCACCGCCACCTTCACCACGGACATCACCGCGGACCGGATCATCAATCTCGATACGGCCCGCACACTGGGCAATCTGACCTTCGGTGACGCCGCCACCGCCACTGCGGCCTCCTGGACCCTCTCGGGAACCAACACACTGACTTTCCAGACCAGCACCGGCACGCCGACGATCACCCTCAACGCACTCGGCACGGCGAAACCCGCCATCATCTCCGCTCCCATCGCGGGCACCCAAGGACTCAACCTCACCTCCGCCGGTGGCAATGGCACCGTCACGCTCGCTGCAGCGAACACCTATAGCGGCACCACGACCATCGCCTCCGCCGCCAATGGAGCGTCGGTGGTCAACGTCACCAACGCGCAGGCCTTCGGCACGAGTGCCGTCAAAGTGAACGGCAGCAACCAGTTCAGCTCCGCGGTCGCGGTGGCGGCTGGATTGAACATCACCAACGCGCTGACCCTGAAACCCGTCAACTCCGGCAGCGGCCGCGCGCTGGTGTCCCTCGGCAGCGGCGCGACCTGGAGCGGCAGCATCACCCTGGACAACACCACCGCCGCCACCACCGGATTCCCCGCGATTCTCAATGGCGGCACCTCCGCAGCCACGGCCTCCACCGTGGCGGGCAACATCACCTGTCTGCCTGGAACCAATACCAATGCATTGGTTCTCCGAAACTCGAATACCTACGGCAACATCACCGGCTCCATCAATCTGGGCACCGGCACGCTCCAGATCCTGGACAGCACCAAGTGGCAGTTCAGCAACACCTCGAACACGTGGGGCGTCCTCACCATCGACCACAACTCGGCCATCATCTACGTCGGCGCGGCCAACACCCTCAGCCCCACCGGGATCATCGCCGCCAGTACGGGAGTCTCAAGCACCCTGCGGCTGAACAACATGGCGGGCACCCAGAGCTACAATCAGTCCATCGCCGGTTTGAAAGACACCGGCACGGGGAAAGTGAACGTTGCGGCCAGCCAGGCGGTGGCACTGACCTTGAACACCCCGGCCGATGTGTCCGGCTCCGGGATCATTTCCGGTCCGATCTCCATCATCAAAACCGGCACCGCGAAACAAACACTGGCGGGAGCCAACACCTACACCGGCAACACGACGGTAAACCAAGGCTCTCTTTCCCTAACCAGCGCCTACCTGGCGGATGCTTCGAAGGTATTTCTCGCCGCCAGCGGAGCCGTCCTCAACCTGAACTACTCCGGCAGCGATACGATCACGGAACTCTATATCGACGGGATTCTCCAGGTTGCCGGCACATGGGGCTCCAGCACCTCCGGTGCCGCGCACGTGGATGACGCCCATTTCTCCGGCAGCGGCACCCTCACCGTGACCTCCGGTGCCGCCAGCGGCTACGACGGCTGGGCCACCTCGAAAGGCCTGACCTCCGGCAACAGCGCCAAGGATCAGGATGCCGACGGCGACGGCATGAACAACCTGATGGAATTCGCCTTCGATAGAAATCCCCTCTCGGGAGCCGGAGATGGCAAGTCTTTGGTCCGGATCGCCACCGTCGGATCGGAGCGGGTGCTCGTACTCACCACCCCGGTACGCTCCTCCGCCATATTCCCATCGGCAGGAAATCTCGGTGAACTGGTTTCATCCACGGTGGATGGCATCACCTATCACATCCAGGCGGGAACCGACCTCGCGTCTTTCCCGTTCAATGTCGATCAGGTGACAGGAACCAATATCGGAACGCTCCACGACAACCTGCCCGCCCTCACCGGTGGCTGGAGCTACCGTTCGTTCTACGTGCCAGGTTCCGATCCAGCCGGGAACGCGAAGATCTTCATCCGCGCCAAGGTCACGGAGTGATCGGAGAAAAATTTCCCGGGTAGCAATGCAAGAGAGCCCGCCCTGGCATTCCCGGGGCGGGTTTTTCGTGTCAGCACCGGGGTTCGGATGGAATATAAGGAGTCCGCTTTTCCTTTCCGATCCGATGTCACTGCGCCCGCTGCTCTGTTTCCTTGCCTTGTCCCTGCCAACCTTCGCCGAGGCGGAGTCCGCCGTACGCGGATTGATTCATCGTTACGCCCCTTCCCAAGCGGCGAAGATCCAGGTGGAAACGATCCCGGCGACGGAGGGGCGCGACACCTACGAGATCGAGTCGAAGGACGGAGCGATCGTTTTGCGCGGAAACACCGGTGTCGCCCAGTCCTCGGCCTTCTACCACTACCTCAAGGAATACTGCCACGCGCATGTTTCGTGGAACGGCGACAACCTCACGCTGCCCGCCGCACTTCCGGCCGTACCGGAAAAGATCCGCGTCGTCTCTCCGGTGATCCACCGGATGGCCTACAACTACTGCACCCACGGCTACACCATGCCATTCTGGGATGAGGCCCAATGGGACCGCGAACTCGATTGGCTGGCGTTGCACGGCATCAACCTGATCCTCGTCACCGAAGGCCAGGAAGCGGTCTGGCAGAACACTTTCGAGAAATTCGGCTACACCCGGGAGGAAGTGCGCCAATGGCTGTGCTCGCCCGTGCACCAGCCGTGGCAGTTCATGCAGAACATGGAAGGCGTGCTGCCTCCGCCCCAAACGATCATCGACGCCCGCACCCGGCTCGGCCAACACATCGTCACGCGCTGCAAGGAACTCGGCATCCAGCCGATCCTCCAAGGCTACTATGGCATGCTGCCCTCCGGCTTCACGAAAAAGCACGCGGAAGCGAGGGTGCTCCCCCAGGGCGGCTGGGCCGGCGACAACCGCCGTCCGGACATGCTCGATCCCGGCGATCCGCTTTACGCGAAGATCGCGCGGACGTTCATGGAGGAACAACGGAAGATCTACGGCGATGTCTCCTTCCTCGCCGCCGATCCGTTCCATGAAGGCGGCAGTTCCAAGGGCATGGACCGCGGCACGGTCTACAGGCAGGTCCAGGATGCCATGCTCGCCTTCGATCCGAAGATCACGCTGGTGAAGCAGTGCTGGCAGACCTCGAACAAGGAAATGTTCGATGCCGGCAGGAAGGATCAATCGCTCGCACTCGACCTGAACTGCGACTACCGACCTTTCTGGAAACACGCCAATGGCTACGATGGCACACCTTGGACGTGGTGCTTCCTGTTCAACTTCGGTGGCAATCTCGCGCTGGAAGGCAATCCGGCGAAACTGGCCGCGGACTTCGGCGGCACCCTGGCCGACCCGGCCCGGAAGAACCTCACCGGCACCGCCCTGGTGCCGGAAGGATCGCACACCAACCCGATGATGTATGAACTCATGACGGAGATGTCCTGGCGCGGCGCGCCCACGGACGCCACCGCGTGGGTGAACAACTACCTCCACGCTCGCTACGGCACCCGCAGTACTTCCGCCGAGGAAGCCTGGAAAGGCATCCTCGCTACGGCCTATGCGACCAAACCCTCCGAATCCCCCATCAACTCCATCCTCACCGCACGCCCGCGGCTGGACGCCAATCTCAAAGGCCGCACCTGGTCGCCGGGTTCGCGCGTGTCCTACGACAACCGTGATCTGGCCAAGGCCTGGAACATCCTGCTGAAAGCAGCACCGCAGCTCGGCAACAAGGACACCTACCGCTACGATCTCGCCGACGTCAGCCGCCAGACGCTCACCAACCATTCGCGCGCGATCTATGATCGGCTGCTCGCCGCAGCGGAAGCGAAGGATCTCCCGGCCTTCAAACAGAACAAGGACATCCTGCTCGGCCTCATCACCGATCTCGATGAACTGACCGGAACCCGTGCCGATTGGCTGATGGGTGCCTGGGTGTCCGACGCCCGCAAGTGGGGCAATGCCTCCGCTGAAAGCGCCTACATGGATCGGATCGCGCGGATGCTTCTCACCACCTGGGTGGAGAATCCGCAGACCGACCTGGCCGACTACGCCAACCGCGAGTGGAACGGCCTGCTCGGCGAGTACTATCTGCCCCGTTGGAAAATGTTTCTCGATGCCACGGAAACCGCACTCGCCGCCGGCAGGCAACTGGACATGGCCGACTACAACAAGCGGCGCGGTGCGTTCGAGGTGAGCTGGATCAACTCCGGCAAGACCACCATGGCCACCCATCCGAAGGGCGACACCGTGGAAATCTCCCGCAAGCTGCTGCAGAAATATGGTGCGGCCATCCTCGCCATCGATCCACTGCCACGGGTGGAACTTTCCGCCCCGGCTTGGAACAAAAGCACCTTCCGCGGAGGCACCCATGCACGACTGTCCGTCCCGGTCCCTCCCGGGGCCGCCAAGGATGGTGATCTCAAGGTGACCTTCGCCTACAAGTCCGGGCAGAACGCCCTCCAGATCTCCGGCGTCTCGCTGGAGGCGGATGGAAAGATCATCGCCGGGGATGACCATGAGGGTTGGACCGGTTTGGAGAACCGTGCCAACCGCTTCACGGTGGCCATCCCCAACTCGGCCCGCTCCGCCAGAAAACTCGTATTGGTCGCGCGTGTGGAGGCGATGGGCGGCACGGACAGCGCCGGAGACATCGTATGGGAGGACTGAGCGGATTTTTTCCGCATTGTTCTTCTCCGGCACAGGAAGATCACGGTAAGAGGTTGGGTCACCGCCCGCCTGCATGCCGCTCTCGAAAGTCGCCACTGTCGATACCGCGTTCCAACGCGTGGAAGTCTGGAAATCGGACAATCAGGCGGAGTTCCGTGTGGCCGGAGCGATTCACGCCTGGTGGCAGCGCGACCGTTTTCTAACAGGACTGGCCTGGGACAACCTCGCCGCCGCCGCGTTGCTCCGCCCGGCCGGTCCGCCGCGCTCGGTGCTGATGCTCGGGCTCGCCGGTGGCACGACTTTCCGCATCCTCCGCCATCTGCTGCCGGAGGTGGAACTGGTCGCCGTGGACATCGATCCGGGCATTGTGGATCTCGCGCGGGAATACATGGAACTGGATGCCACGCGCATCCAAATCCACCTTGGTGACGCCTATAAGTGGCTGCACAAGAACAAGCGCCGCTTCGATGTGGTCATCGATGATGTCTATCTCGCGGGCAAAACCGATGTCTTCCGTCCCCATGCATGGAACAGCAGGCAACTCGACACGCTCCGCGATGCAGTGGTGCCCGGCGGTCTGCTCGCCGCGAATCTGGTCACCGGTGCCGGCCATCGCATGATGCAGTCGCATTCGCGCCGTGTGTTGTTGGAGTCCTTTCCCGTGGTCCGCAGTGTGACCACCCCGCAAAGTCTCAATGAAACGCTGGTGGCCGGAGACGATGTCCTGTCCGGTCGCGCACTCCGGCCATGGGAGGAGTGTTTCCCACAACGCCGCGACCGTGCGCTGTGGGATATCCTGCAGGTCAGGAAACTGTGAGCACCATCCTCAATCCCCTCACGGTTTGACGCGCAAGCGTCCTGTCCGCGAGCTGAACTCGAGCTTGCCCAGACGGATGAGGGAGGAAATGTCCTCCTCGCGACCGGCCCAGGTATCCACCGGATGCCACGAGCCTTTTCCGCGGATGCTTTCCAACAGATCGTTCAACCGGAGCTCCGTCGCCACGTCGTCAGGCAGCCGTGCCCGCAGCAGGCTCGCGCCTTTCAGCGCCTGCAGCGGACCGGTCAGAAACATCTGGCTAAGCAGCCAGGCCGGACCGGTGATGCGAGCGGTCTGGTTCTGCACCAGCCACCCACCCGCGCTCTCTTCGTTGAAATCGAAAAAGGCCATCGAATCCGCCGGACCATAAAACCCCTGTCCGGCACGCCACCGGCGCCAGCCGGAGGTGGTGAGCACGCTCCAGAATCCCACGATCCCCACCGGCAGCCACCAGCGCTGTTCGGCGAGGTGATCGCGGAAAATCCACAGGAGCAGCCATACCAATCCGGCCGCCATGCCGTAACCGGCCAGCGAGAGCACGAAGGCGCACACCGAACGGAACGTCAGCGACGCATTGAATCTCCGGATCACAGGGGACATTTACTGGCAGGATCGGTTGGACCGTTCAAGCACGGCGCATTTTCCGTGCCATCCGGTCCTTCACCGGCTCCCATACCGCCATCCCGATGCCCAACCCGGTTCAAGACCTCTACCAAGCCAACGCCTATCCGGCGATGAGCCATCCGATCTGTGATCCGGCGATCACCGCCGTCGCAGCCAAGCTCGCCGGCCTGACCGTGCCTCCGCCTTCTTGTGCGCACATCCTGGATATCGGCTGTTCGAACGGCCACCACCTGCTCGCGCTGGCGAAGCGCTGGCCGGACAGCCGCTTCACCGGCATCGATTTCTCCGGTGAAGCGATCCGCGAGGCCCGCCAAACCGCGGAATTGGCAGGCATTGCCAATGTCGAGTTCATCGAAACCGACCTGCGGAACTTCGATCCCGGTGACACCGCCTATGATTTCATCATGGCACACGGTGTCTATTGCTGGGTGCCACCGGACGTGCGTCAGGCGCTGGTCGGTTTCTGCGCCCGCCATCTCTCCGGGTCCGGCATCGCGACCATCAGCTACAACACCCAGCCCGGCTGGTTGCATCGCCAGGCCCTGGTGGATCTGGTCAACCTGCTGAAGACGCGTCCCGCCGCGGAAAAAATCGGTCACGATCCCGCCGCCATCCTCGCCTGGCTGGCGACGGTGCCGGCCCCGGACACGCCACAGGCCGCCTATCTCAACAGTGTGCTTCACGACATGTTCGCAAAGAGTGCGGACATCCTCTCCTTCGATGATTTCGCCCCGATCAACCAGCCGGTCACCTTCCTTGAATTCGTCGGCCACACCCACGCATCGGGCCTGCGCTATCTGGGGGAATCCCAGCTTCACGCGAATTTCCCACTCTCCCTGCCGGAAGGCGCGGCTGAAAGCCTGGCTCCGCTCGCAGGCGATCCGCTGATGTTCCAGCAGACCATCGATACCCTCACGAACCGGACGTTCCGCAGTTCCCTGCTGTGTCGTGCCGATGCCCCGGTCGATCCCCGGCTCACCACCGCCACCGCCCTCCACTTCGCGGTGCGCGCCCTGCACACATTCGAGCGCATCCCGGAAGGCGCGCGGTTGGTGGATCACACCGGCAAGGAACACGGACGCTTCGAGCACCCGCTGGCAGTGGCCTTCTTTTCCGCGCTGGCCGACACATCTCCGGAAACCGTGCCGATGCAAGAAGTCCTCGAACGCGTTTCCTCCATTCCGCAGGCACAATTCGACCCGACCCTCAGTCTGCCCGCAATGGCACGGCTGGTGATGGACGCGGCCCGGAAGGGTCTCATCGAACTGCGGATCGAACCGGCCCGCTTCGACTCCGCCATTCCGCGCCTGCCCAAGTTCGACCATCTGCGCCAACTCTCCGTCCGCAGGAAGTACCCTTTGGTGGACATCTACCAATCCCCCTGCATGGTTCCGGACTCACGCCGGACGCTGCTCAACGCCATGGACGGCACGCGCACGGTCGATGAACTCGTCGCTCTCGGGCATGTGGACAATCCCACGCTCGATGTGCGGGCATGGCTGGCCCATCTGGCATCGCGCGGATTGTTCGTGAACCAAGGCTGAACCTCACTCCATCGCCCGGCTCTGCGAGCCCATCTTGTCCACGCCCTCGCCGATTTCCGCACCTTCGTCCAGATCGCGGACAAATGGAATGGCCTCTTCGGCCGAGGGCTTGACCGCGATCCAACCGCGTTCATGCCAAGCGCCGAACCACCCGGAAACCTGTTCCGGTGTGGGTGCCGGATCGACCGGAGCCGCGAAGATCTCCTCCAGCGTGCCCCCGGCCGCAAGGCGGTCTAACAAGACTGCCTCAGTCTCGTGCAGGCGCGCTTGTGCGGTGTTGGACAGGGGTAGACGCCATACGGCCAACTCCACCGACTGCAGGGGCAGTGGGGTGAATGTTTCCCATTCCTCACAGAGATCCGCGGGCACCGGCAGTGTCAGGCGCACGACATGAGGCTGGAGTGTGAGTTCCAGGGCCGCCAGCTCCTCCGGCAGGATCGGCCGGTACTCGGCGCGTTCGAACACCTCCATGCGCGCATATTCCAAGCGGGCGATGCCATACAACCACGGCCGCTCCTGCTCGGATGCCCGTTCCCAGGTGGCTGCGAATTCCGGCAATCCCTCACCAAGATGACGAAGCGTGAAACTCCGCGATGGCCGCGAAAGCAGGTAGTCCTCGATCAAGGTCCAGAACCGTTCCTGTCCCAGCATCTTCTCCAGCACCGGGAAGTCCTCGCCCACGGAATCCAGCAGGCGATACCAATACTGGCGGTGGTAGAGCTCCAGACGCTCCGCAGATGAAAGCTGCGGCCCCGGCTTGATGATGTCCTCCGCGATGGCGAGGAACTTCCCGGCATGCGGTTCCTCCGTCGGCGGCAGATCCGTCAGCTCCCTGCTTGGTCCGCGCAGTGGGAATTGAAGTGCGGCGAAAAACTCGCGCTGGAGTTGCTCAAGCCGCGACATGATCTCCGGCCTCCGGGTTGCCGACGCTGCCGCGCCACTGCTCGGATTTCTTCGCCTCTGTCCACACTTCTTCGAAAGAAGGAATCCGGGCATCCCATTCCAAAAGAGTCGCCACCGGACCACAGCGTTCAATCGCGCGGGCATACAGATGCCACACCGGATCGATCACCGCGTGGTCGTGCGTATCCACGATGAAGCGCTCATACTTCGAATGCCCGGCGATGTGGATCTGTGCCACCCGCTCGGGCTGGACGAAGTTTACGTAATCCATGGGATCGAAGCCATGGTTGAACGACGAGACGTAGATGTTGTTCACGTCGAGCAGGATTCCGACGTCGGCGGCTTCCACCACTTCGGCGAGGAATTCCCACTCGGTCATTTCATCATCATGGAATTCGGCGTAGCTGCTGACATTTTCCACCGCCAGCGGGATCTCCAGAAAGTCCTGCGCGATGCGCAGGTTCTCCGCGGTCTTGCGCGCGGATTCGAAGGTGAAGGGAATCGGCAGGAGATCATGGCTCATGCTGCCGTCCACGCTGCCCCAGCAGAGGTGGTCGGAGATCCATGGCGTGTTGGTCCGCCGGATCAGCCGCTTGAGGCGGCGCAGGTGATCGAAGTCGAGTCCACCCGCATTGCCGGGATACATGCCCACGCCATGCTGGACCACCCGGTATTGCTCAAGGATGCGGTCCAGCACTTCGAGCGGCCGGCCGCCATCCACCATATAGTTTTCGGAAATGATCTCGAACCAGCCGACGGCGGGTTTTTCCGAGAGGATGTGCCGGTAGTGCGGCACCCGCAGGCCGATGCCCGTGCCCAGGGACACGCCGCCGGTGAATCGGGGATCGGTCATGACGGGACAGGGAAACCCGGGAAGCCGTGGGATGAATGCCACCCCACGGCACCGGAATGGAGGTTCAGATGATCTGGCCTTCCTTCTTCTCCTTGCCCTTGCAGCCGTCCTTGCCGCTGCACTTGCCGGAGCACTTGTCCTTTTCTTTTTCCTTCTCCTTTTCCTTCTCGGCTTCGGCAACAGTGCCGCCTTCCTTCTTCTCCTCCTTTTTCTCTTCCTTCTTTTTCTTGTCCTTGCCGGGGCAGCCGTCCTTGCCCGGGCAGCCTTCCTTCTCGGCATTCACGGGGGTGGAGATCGGGGCCGCCTTGGTGGCGACAACTCCGGCGGCGAAGACGCCGGCGATGGCGGCGGCGACGAGGGATTGGGTCGGTTTCATGATGTGGTGGTTCGTTTTGGTGGTTCCGGATGCCGGCAAGGAAGATTTCCGGCCGGTCATCACGGTGAAGAGACGATATACGGCCGGTTTATTCCAACATTGCTGGAAACCCGGTGTTGATGACCCTATCAAGGTCCGTCCGGAACGCCACAAATTCCATCGTCCGGGAAACAAATCAGCCTTTCACCAGATCCACGTTCTTGAACTCGATCATCATGTCCACGCCCGGATGGACCTGGAGACCGATCGGACCCTCCTTGGCGGCCGTGTCGGAAGTGTAGTCGAGCACCTGTTTGCCATTCAGCAGGACGACGTAGTGGCCGCCCTTCGCGGTGATGCTGAAGTGGTTCCACTCCCCCTCCTTGAGCAGCGATTTCACGTCGTGGGCCTCCACCGGATACTTACCGATCGTGCCAATGTAGGGGGAACCGGTCATATCCCGCTTCAGCGAGCGCGAGGTGCCGATCTGGATCTGGTCGTTCTCGGTGCGCAGGAAGACCCCGGAGTCCACATCCCCCGAGAAGCGGAAGTCGAGATCCAGGGTGAAGTCCTTGAACTTCGCCTCCGACCACAGGACCGAGCCCTGCTTCTTCGAGTTGCTTTTCCCGGTGAGGACATCCTTTTCAAAGGTCCAAACGTCCGCGCCCTTCGGTGCCCATCCGGTGAGATCCTTGCCGTTGAAGAGAGGTTCGGAGAAGGCCGGTGCAGCCAAGGCCATGAGGAACGACGGGACGATGAGGATCTTTTTCACGATCCGGGATACTGGCCCGGAACCGGGGACATTTCAATGCCCTCGGTTCAGCACACGCACCAGAAATCCACACCTTCCCGATAGCCCCGCTCCAAGGCGAGCTCCCTCACCACTTGGCGGCCACCGGGAACCCCGACTGCGGAAACAAGAGTGGACTCCCGCCAGCGGATGCCGAGACCGGCGCTGTCCGCCACCTCCACTCCCCGGATGCACTCGCCGACCCGGCGCGGATGGACATCGAAAAACCCGCGTACGACCACTCCCTCATCCTCAAGGTGGCGAGCCAGCAACTTGCCGATCGGGCCGGCACCCGCAATCACGATCCCCCGTTCCTTCGCTCCGGGCAGGCGCGCGAGATAGTGGGCGCGCATCCGCGAGCGGGCCTCGTCTCCATAACGCGGATGCGTGCGGGTCAGCCGGGTTTCCGAATCGCGCCACTGAAGCAATACCTCCGGCACCCGGCCGAACCTCGCGCCGTCCTCCAACAGCCGCAGCCAAAAATCATGATCCTCCGCCCACAGCGGATCGTGGTACCCACCGATACGATCAAACGCGATACGGCGGATCATCGCGCTGGGATTCACCACCGGGCTCTCGATGAACCGGCTTTTCGCCATCGCCTCGTGATCCGCGAGGCCGTTCACCCAATCGACATAACGCACCAGACCTTCCCCGATGGGATCGAGCACGCTCACCTGGCAGGCGATCACATCGAGCTCCGGATGGGTGTCCGCAAAAGCGAGCTGCTTCTCCAATCTCCGCGGATCACAGATGTCATCTGCATCCATCCGTGCCAGCCATTCTCCGGCCACCAGCCCACTGCCATGACGCAGCGCCGGAACCAACCCGACTTCCGGAAAACGGGTCAGACGCACGCGCGGATCGGCCACCGCTTCCACGATCTCCGCAGAGTGATCCGATGAATGATCGTCCACCGCGATCAACTCCCAGTTCTGGAACGTCTGCGCAAGCAGGCTTGCCAACGCCGCAGGCAGCGTGGCCGCCGCGTTGCGAAAGGACATCAGGACGGACACCCTCATGCGTCCACCTTTCGAGCCGCCCCCCTCACACAAAACAGTCCTCCGAGGTGTGCCACCAGGGCGGCCACCAGCCACCACGATCCTCCGGGCAGGTCTTCCCCTTCCCTCAACCGCCATAACACCGCCACCGCCGCACAAGGGAACGCGCACAGAACCACGACCACCCACCACGTCGGCCGCGAAGCCCGCACCAGCGGAAACAGGAATGGCCCGCCCATAGCGAGGAATGACAGCGTCACGAAACCCGCCGCGAGGACGGCGCTCCGCGACTGAGCTTCTTCCTGCCAATCCTTCGAACCGAAAATCTCCACCACCTCCACCCACAAGCTCCAGCCGCGGCTGTCACCGCCCATGGGCACCAGCATGGCGATCCCATATAGAACGGCGGCCACGATCAATAGGGTGAGGGCGGCACGATTCATCCGGCGCAGTCCAGCATGCCGGGGCTGATCCCGCACGGCGGAAGTTCACGTTTGGCAGTCCGGGTGAATCCTCCGGTTCGGAAGTTCCGGGCCATTCACCCACGATCCACCGATCAGCATGGAGCGGCGCACGGGTGGCAGCCCGAAGTTCCGCTCGTGGATCAGGGAGGTCAGCACCGTCACCCCGGTCCTCCCGATCTCACGCGGGTTCTGATTGATCCCCGCCCGGATGCCGCAGTCCAGCACGCCCATCGCGGCCAGGCCGACATCCGCAGGCACCTTTCGTCCCATCGCCGCCAGCATCTCCGGCACCTCCGGCAGATCCGTGAGAATGGCATCCGGGCGATGGAGTTCGTACCATGCGCCGAACCGCTGCCACCATTCGTCGCGCTCGGAATTGCCCAACAGCAGCGGCGGCACCTTCGCCTCCTCCTCCGCATGATGCTGGCCCCACAAATAGCCCGCGCAGAACAGACGCTCCTGCCAATACAAGCCGCAGTATCCGATGCGGGAATAACCGAGCTGCCGCATCGAATCGAACGCCAGCAGTCCGTTCTTCATCTGATCCCCCGCCACCGTGCAGGCCACCAGATCGTTTTGTCGCGCGGGATGGCTCAGCCTCACCACGGAAAACGCCTCCCAATCAAAGCGCTCCCATCCTGCCGGCAAGGGCCCGGGCGGCAGCAGGATACCGTGGATGTGGCGGGTGCGCAGAATCCCTCCCAACCGCTCCAAGGTCATGCGGCGATCCACCACAAACTCCTCCAGCCGGTAGCCGAAGGAATCCGCCGCGTCCGCCGCCCCGTGCCAATAACCATCGAACTCCCCATACGACCGCAGTTTCAGCGGGTCTTCCCAGCAATTCAGCCACGCCAGGGCCGCATGCACCGGCTGGTTCCGCGAGGATGCCCGGAAGTGCGCGAGGGCGGTTCCGGTCGGGTTCGGCCGGTAGCCCATCTCCTGAGCCGCCTGACGGATCTCCTCCCGCGTGCCGGCAGGAATGGACGGATCGTCCCGCAAGGCCATCGAAACCGTGGATTGCGCGATCTTGAGGGCCTTCGCCAGATCCTTCTGGGTGACACGATGGAGTATCGAGGGCGTGTTCATCGGCAGGGCGGAAACATGCAAGCCACCCCCGGTTCCCGCATGAGAGCCGGAGAATGGATCTGCCAGCATATCCGGTCCCCGGCAGGCCGCTTGTATGCAGAAGTCTCATTCCTGTATCGATCCGACATGAGGGGATTTCGCCGGAAAAATGCGGATCATTTCCCAAAATGACGGATGCCGCCACATTCGAGACCAAATCATACAAGCCATTGGGCGGACTGCCCTTAGATTCAATCACCCTCGCCCAATCCCGACCCCGCCACCCTGCGGACGGCACGGGCGGAGCGAAAACCCACCCCATCCGGCCCGGCATGCCGCAGGCCGGATCCGTCGTCTTGCATCCGGCGCATTGCATCGCAAACCCATGTACCCCCGTTTTCCCACGTCATCTATCCGAGGGATCTGCCTGCTGGCCGTCGGTCTCGGCATCCTGCCGCTGCGCGGCGAAATGGTGAACCGCTGGTCGTTCAACAACGCGGCTGGAAATGCCACCTCCGGCACGACGGTAACGGATAGCGTCTCCGGCACGCTCGCAACGGTGAGGGGCAATGGCTCCACCTTCACCGGCACCGCCCTCAAGCTCACCGGCACCACCACCGGCAACCGCTCGGCGGGTTTCATCTCCGGATACATCGATCTGCCCAACGGCATCATTTCCTCAAAGACGAATCTTAGCGTGGAGATCTGGGCCACCCCGATTTCGGCGAAGAACTACTCGCGGCTCTTCGACTTCGGACGCGTTCAAACAGCAGGTTCCGGCGGCGGAGCCGCAGGCGAGATCATCGACATCACCGGCACCACACCCGGCGCTACGACTTCGTCGGACAGCCTGATGCTATCCTTCACCATCGGCACCAATCTCAGCCAGCAGAGGATGGAGGCCCGCTTGAACGGCGGCACCGCGATCGCCGCCGACACCGCCATCGCGACCACGGCCAATACCGGGTATCACTACGTTTTCACCTTCGCCGATGGCGTGGGCACCTACGGCTCCACCGGCGGACGCATCACCTGGTATCGCAACGCGACCCAGATCGCCACCAAGGACGTCCCCTTCCGGCTCTCGCAACTCGAGGACGTGAACAACTGGCTGGGGCGCTCGCTCTACACCACCGACGACAACGCCAACGCATCCTACGACGAAGTCCGGCTCTACAACCATGTGCTGACCCAGGCGGAAATCTCCACGAACTACGCCGCCGGTCCGGACCAACTCGCGACACCGACCACGCCTCCCACACCAGACCACCTATGGACGTTCACGACTCTCGCCGCATCGGAGGTTGCTTCCGGACAAACCTTCACCGACACCATCGGCGGAATGCCGGTTGTTTTGAAGGGCAATGGCGCCACGCTCTCCGGCAGCGCCGTCACCCTGCCCGGCAATACCACCGGCAACCAACCGGCCTCGACGATCTCCGCCTATCTCGATCTGCCGAACGGTATCGTCTCCGCTCACAACAGCATCACCTTCGAAGCCTGGGCCACTCCGTTGTCATCGAAAAACTACCAACGGCTCTTCGACTTCGGCCGTGGCAACCTCACCACCGGTACGGACGCCGTGACGGGCGAGATCAACGACAGCGGAGCTGCTCCCGGTGCCAGCGCGGGCTATGACAACCTCGTGCTGTCCTTGAACGTGGCGGGTAATCTCGGCACCCATCGCCTCGAAGGACAGATCAACAACGGAGCCGCGATTTTCACGGACTCCGCCGCGGCCACCACCGCTGGCACGGAATACCACTATGTACTGGTCGTGGAGGATGGCGGCGGCACCTACGGCGCGTCCGGCAGCCAAGCGCGCTGGTATCGCAACGGCATCCTCCAGAACTCCCTCAGCCTGCCTTACCATCTGAGCCAGATGCAGGACGTGAACAATTGGATCGGCCGTTCGCAATACACCGGCGACTCGAACTCGAATCTCTCCCTCAACGAACTGCGGATCTATAATCGCGCGCTCGGAGCCTCCGAGATCCTCGCCAGCTACAACGCCGGGGCCGATCCCTCCAGCGGACCACCGGAACCACCCGCCCCCGCTCCGATCCCGGTGAACCGCTGGTCGTTCGATGCCGCGGCGGGTAACGCCCCGTCCGGCACCCCCTTCACCGCCAGCGGTAAAGGTACGATAGCCACCGTACGTGGCAACGGCGCGACGCTCACCGGCACGCAGATCGTGCTCCCCGGCACCACCACCGGCAACCAAACCGCCGCCAACATCTCCGCCTACATCGATCTGCCGAACGGCCTCATCTCCTCCAATCCCAGCCAGAGCTGGGAAGCCTGGGTCACACCCGTTTCCTCGAAGACCTGGCAACGCATCTTCGACTTCGGCAAGGCCAGCATCACCAAGGGCGCCGGCGCGGTCGCGGGTGAAATCATCGACGACACCACCGCCCCCGGCACCAGCCAGTCGGTCGATGACCTGCTGTTGTCTCTGGAAAAAGACGCCGTGCTCGGCAGCCATCGTTTGGAAAGCCTGCTCGCCGGAGCCAACAAGGTCACTATCGACACGGACCTTTCCACCTCCACCACCGCGGGCACGGAGTATCACATCGTGATGACCGTGGAGGACGGCGCGGGAGCCTATGGCGCCCCCGGCTGCCGCGTGAAGTGGTATCGCAATGCGGTGCTCCAGGGCTCCGCGGATCTCGCCTACCGCATCACCGAACTCTCCGACGTGAACAACTGGATCGGCCGCTCGATCTGGACCGCGGACAACAACGCCAACATCTCGATCAACGACCTGCGGATGTACGACCGTGCCATCACCGCACGCGAAGTGACCACTTCTTACAACGCGGGCGCGGCCACCGTCTTCCCGGCTCCAGTGGCAACGGCGGACTCCGCCACCATCAGTGTGGGGCAAAAGGTGCTGGTCGACGTGCTGGCGAATGACACCGGCGGCCCGCTCGGCAACACCCTGCAGATCGCGCAAGCCCCCACCACCGGCACCGCCATGGTGAAGGACGGAAAGATCCTCTATACCCATGCCGGCACCTCCGCCACGCCGGTCACCTTCACCTATCGCGTGACCGGTGTTGGTGGCATCTCCGATCCGGGCACGGTGACCGTGAACGTTTCCACGGACGGTCGATTCGCGAACCCGAACCTCGGCATGCCGCAGGATCCGCCCGTGAATGCGATCGCGGTCGTGAACGCCTTCCCCGGACTGGGCTTCACCAAGGCGCTCTGCTTCACCACGCCTCCCGGCGACACCAAGCGGCTGTTCGTCTGCGAAATCGGCGGCTTGTTGAAAGTGATCCCGGACGTCACCGCCGCATCACCGACGGCCGCAACGGTCCTGAACTTGAATACCGCGATCGCGACACCGTCACGCACCCCTGCGGAAACGATCACCGGCGGCGCAAATGGCGAGTGCGGTCTGCTAGGCCTGGCCTTCCATCCGAACTACTCCAGCAACGGCTACTTCTACCTCGCCTACTCCGCCACCAAGGCGGGCAGCTCCGGCTTCTATGAGCGGGTCTCGCGTTTCACCGTCCCGCAGAACCAGCTCACCGCCGCGGCACCCGTGGCCGATCCTTCGTCGGAGTTGATCCTCATCGAGCAATACGATGAAGGCCCGAACCACAACGGCGGCGACCTCCACTTCGGCCCGGACGGCTATCTGTATTGGTCGGTGGGTGATGAGGAAAACCCGAACGATTTCCGACTGAACAGCCAGCGCATCAACAAGGATTTCTTCTCGGGATTGTTCCGCATCGATGTGGACAAGAAGCCGGGCAACCCCGAGCCGAACATGCATGCCGCGGTGCCACGCGACAACGGCGTCGCCCGCTACTCGGTGCCCGCGGACAACCCATGGGTGGGAGCCACATCCTTCAACGGACTCACGGTCGACCCGGCAACGGTCCGCACCGAGTTCTTCGCAGTCGGCCTGCGCAGCCCTTGGCGTTTCTCCTTCGACACCAATGGCGAGATCTGGCTCGGGGACGTGGGGCAGGACCGCTACGAGGAACTCGACATCATCACCAAGGGCGGCAACTACGGCTGGGTTTACCGCGAAGGCCTTCATGACATCAACGTGACCAACGCCGGTTGGCCGGCGAAACCGGCGAACTACACATCGATCGATCCGATCTGGGAATACAACCACGCCGCGCTCGCCGGAGACTCGAACTTCAAGGGCAACTCGATCATCGGCGGTGTGGTCTATCACGGCGACCGACTGCCGAGCCTGAAAGGCTCCTACATCTTCGGCGACCAGGTTTCCGGCAACATCTGGTCGCTCACCCGCGCGGGCAATGTTCCCGGGGGCGAGGTGACGGTGGTCCGCATCGGTGGCCAGGCGTTTCTCTCCAACTTCGGAACCGATCCCTCGAACGGCGACGTGCTGGTGTCCGACTACTTCGGCGGCCGCATCATGCGCATCGCTCCTGCCACACCGACGAACAGCTTCCCGACGACGTTGAGCGCGACCGGTTTGTTCGCGGATCTCACCGATCTGTCGCCCGCTCCGAGCCTCATTCCCTATACCCCGAACGTCACCTTCTGGAGTGACAACGCGGTGAAGCAGCGTTGGTTCTCCATCCCCGATGGCACCAGCAAGATGACCTTCTCAAAGGACGGCGCGTGGACCTATCCCGCGGGCCAGATCTGGGTGAAGCACTTCGACATGGAAATGGACCGCGGCAATCCCGCGACGAAGAAGCGCATCGAGACCCGCGTGCTCGTGAAGAACTCCGGTGGAGCCTACGGCGTCAGTTACCGGTGGAATGACGCGCAAACGGAAGCGAACCTCGTCGAAGACGGTGGTGTTGATTTCCCACTGACCGTTTCCGTCAACGGCACTCCCACCACCCAGCAATGGCGAATCCCCGGTCGCTCGCAGTGCATGAGCTGCCATACGCCGATCAATGGAAACGCGCTCTCCTTCAACACCCGCCAGCTCAACCGCCTCAACACGATCAACGGCACCACCGGCAACCAGATGGACCTGTTGCAACTCTGGGGCTATCTCTCCAACGAGCCCGGCCCTTCGGCGGCCCTACCCAAGCATCCGGCTCTCACGGACACCAGCGTGCCGGTGGAGGCGCGGGTACGTTCCTACCTCGATGTGAACTGCTCCTACTGCCACCAGCAGGGCGGAGCCGGACCATCATGGGATGGCCGTGCGAAGCTCACGCTGGAGGAAACCGGCCTCATCCACGGCATCGTATCCGTGCCGCAGAATCCCGGTGATGAGCTGATCGCACCTGCTGACAGCACCCACTCCGCCGTGCTCAGCCGCATGTCCGTGACCAATGGCTACAGCCGCATGCCCCCGCTGGCATCGAACGTGATCGACCAGGACGCGATCAACCTGGTGACAGAGTGGATCCAGTCCGAGCTACCATCCCGCCCGCTCTACGATACGTGGCGCGGCCAGTTCTTTGCCTCCGGCAATCCGCTCGGCGCGAAGGATCAGGATCCAGATGGCGATGGGCTCACGAACTACCAGGAATACCTGCTTGGCAGCTCGCCGCTGGCTCCAAACGGCGGCTGGCAGGCCACCGTCGACACCCAGGCGGGCAAGCTGAAGTTCATTCGCAAGGCCTATCGAAACTACAAGATCGAGAGCAGCGACGATCTCCTGAACTGGAACACGTGGGACGTTCCGCAGACGAGCGGTCTCTACAAGACCAGCGACACGATGACCGAGGTCCCGCTCAATCCGGCGGACACGAGGAAGTTCTTCCGCTTCAAGGTTTCGGAACCGTGACTTCCGCTACGGCAGGTTCACCGACGGCTCCTCGATCAACACGCGGACTTCGTCGGTGGACACGGCGGCATTGAAGAGCACGTGTACGGTGCGCCGGTCCGCCGAGAGTGTCACACGGTCGGGACTCTGTGGCGGCTGGTCGAGATCGATGCCGCGGAATTCCTTCTTCATCGCGGGCAGTTTCCAACTGCCGGTGGCGAACAAGGCATCGGTTTGATCCAGCGTGGAACCCAGCGCGCACACCGCGACGATCGGGCGGTCGAAGGTCACTTCGCCCTCGATTTTTTCCCAATGGTGGTCCTCACTCTTGATCGGATTATAGCGGATCAGATAGCTGCGCAGGCGCGCGCCCGGCTTAACCGAAATCGTCCGCGTGTTTGCAGCCTGCCCGCTCTTCACCGTCCCCGCATCTACCAGTTCCGCCGGGAACGACACCGAGAAGGGAACATCGCGGCGTTCCGGCACCACCATCACCGCGTCGTTGTTTTCCAGGCGCGCGAGCTGCTCGGGCGTTCCAGGAGGCGCGGGACGTACGGAACCTGCCGTAGAAAGTATCCCGGAAGCCAGCGGCCAGGTGCGGGAGAAATCCGATGGTTCGAAGTCCAACGGCTTGAGCTTCTTCGATGCATCCGATTCCAGCGCGACACCTTGGGAAATCCTGCGCACGTCACCACGGGTACTCACCTCGATCTGACCAACCAGCACCATGTAGTCGGCACTGCCATCATCGCGCGCGGAGACACAGAAGGACGTGCCGAGATCGGTGACCTTTGCGGACTTGGTCAGCACCTGGAAGCCATGCGCGGATTCCGGACACCATGCGTTGAGCTTGCCGGAATGGATGCGCATCGAGAGCGGTGAAAGCACTTCATAGGATGCAGGCCCTTCCAGCGCGACCACCGCGCCATTTCCGAAATCGAGACGACACAAGCCGGACTCCAGCGTGTTCTTGAATCCAGCACGGACATCACGGCTGGAGATCTCGCGCCCCTGGGCATCCAGTTGCACCAAGCGCGCGATGGCATCTCCTTTCAACCTCGGCACCAACAGGAATGTCGACACGCCGAGAATGGCAACGGTCGCGGCAACCGCCATCAACCGTATGCGGCGCGGACGCCCCACACGCTGCGTGACCTTGCTGACAAACACATCCGAGTCCTCGCTGGCCACCGACACGACATGGCGGGTGAGATCGCGGACGAAGACGTCTTCATCACGACCGGGCTTCAGATCGCTGATCGCCTGTGACAAGGCGAGCTGGTTGGAAAGCCGCGTGCGCAGCGGGGGGTCCTGCCGGATCAGCTCCAGCAACTCGGCTCGCCCGGCATCATCAAGTTCACCCTCCACATAGCGGGCGGCGAGATCTTCAAAGTTGGATGGATCGAGGTCGTTCATCCTTGTGCGTCGTAGATGGATTTACCCTGAAGGCAGTCGGCGAGCAACTGGCGGGCCTGGAATAGAATCTTCCGGACGGCAGTAGCCTTCATGTTGAGATCCTCGCCGATCTGGCTCGAATTCCGGTCGTGAAAATAGCGCGACTCCACCACGCCCCGCGTCCGCTCCGGCAGGCGTCCCAGGCAATCGCGCAGGGCACCCTGACGGATACCGTAATCACCGAGCGACTCCGGAGCGGAAGACTCCGATTGGTTCTCCAACAGGATCGCGGTGATGTTTTCGTCCAGGATGCGTTGGCGGCGGCTGGATTTGGAAATCTCATTCATCACCACGTTGCGCGCGATCACGCGCAGCCATGCACCGACGTTCGCGGTGTGATCCAACTCCGACCACTTGCGGTAGGCGATCACGAAGGCATCCTGCGCCACGTCATCCACCCACGCCTGCTGCACCCCCAGCGAGCGGATGAAATAGCGCAGACTGGCGTGGTGCTCCCGAACGACTTCGGCGAACTCATTGATCTCGGGCATGGTCGTTGCGGCGGGACAGGGCTCGCGTTCCAGTTGGGATTTCATGGCACGCCTGGTTCGGGAAAACAATCCTGCTCACGGACTTCCGGCAGGCGGAAGAGCGATGAAGACCGGTTCGGCATTGGCCATCGGCCCCGGGGATACGATGTCGTTCGCGGTGACATTCACGCCCGTGCAATCGCGGATCCAGATGACCCGGTCCTGCGGCACGTTGTAACTCGCACCGGTGTTGTTGATCTTTTCCTGCAAGGGCCGCACGAAGCGGTTGTTCCGCACCACCACACCATCGGTGGAGGTCACCACCACATTCGCCACCGGGCAGTCTTCCAGCGTGTTGTTCTCGATGAGCACCTTCCGGAACAGACCCGGCGCGCGGAAGACCGGCGGCTTCACGCCCGCGGTCACCGAGATGGCACCCGCAGCCGCCGACCATGGCGCGGGACAAAACAATCCGGCTTTGCGGATGATATTCTTGCGGATGATCACGCCATCGATCCCCGCCGCCGCATCACCGGGCACTTCAGGGCAAACGCTGATCGCATGCGGCATGTCGAGGATGTTGCCCTCCACCAATCCCGCCGCCTTCACGAGCACGCGGCCGGAGCTGTGGACCTTGTTGTTGGTGAACGCGAAACCATTGCCCATACGATCCGAAGAGAACACCGACGTGCCCACCTCGAAGGGGGCATCACGATCCAACGTGAGCGCGAGGCACCACTTCGAGACCTTCCACGTGGACCACTGCTGCGCGCTGTCGAGCTTGGTCACCACTTCCGGCGATAGCCCGGCCGCGCCACGGTCGAGCCGCTTGCGGGCGGTGATGACCGCCTCCGGTCCGCCGAGGCTGGCGAGCAGCTTGTCGCCCACGAACACGCCATCCATGTAGTCATCGCGGCTGGCAATCACGATCTCGCGACCCTCCCGCTTCACGACGAGAAAGTCCGACGACTGCACGCTCCAGGAATCATCACCCGCATCACGGATCTCGCACTTGTCCACCACCGGACCGCGGCGGATCGTCTTGCTCTGCATGGCATCCCATGAGGACGAGAGCAGGCGCTCTTCGGTGGCTCCCTGCGGCTTCGGACCGGGCACCACCTTGCAGCCGAGATACTTCGCATTGCCTTCGCCATCGCATTCCAGAATGCCCATGCCGGGAGCACTGAAGACGGACACATTGCGCAGCGTAACCTGATCACCGTGACCAATGCTGACTCCATGCGGAATGCCATCGGCATCCTGTCCGGTGCTGAGCGTGATGAGATCACCGACCTTCGCCGTTTCCGCGATCTTCGGATATGAAACGCGCACGGTGCGTTCACCGGTCATCTCCGCTTTCGATCCCCACAGGAAGGGCATGCCCTTTTTCCGGAAACGGGTCGCGGGGTCCATGATATCCACCCGCGACCACGGCTTGGCCGGATAGCCGTCATGCAGGCGCACTTCGATCGATCCCTTGTCATCGGCGGTCTTGATCACGGTGCCCTGCGTGAATGGCAGCGGATCGTAGTCCACCGTGAGCCCCTGCAACGTGAAGCGTGTGCAGTGATCGAAGTTCAGCGCCCGCGTCGGCTTCGTGGAAACCAAGGTCACACCATCCGCGATGATCTCGACGTCCTTCACATTGTTGAGCGACCACACCACCTTGCCGTTGTTCTCCGGTCCCAACACATAGCGACCGGGGGGGATGACGATGCGCCTCTCTCCGCGCGCGATCGCATCGCGGACCATCGGGCGAAAGTCCACCGGCTCCGCGGATGCGGCGCCGAGGGAAAGGGCTGGCAGAAGCAATGAAAGTCGGATCATGGATGATGGCGTATACGACGATGAAGTTTCAGGTTTGTCCTTGGAAGGCATGAAACGCCCGGAGGCACCAAGACCCCCGGACGCGTGCATGTTACCCATGGAATTCAAGAAGAGGTCAGGCGCGGCGCAGAACGCGGCGGCGGAAAAACAAGAGCGGTGAAGCGGCGGCCAATACTCCGAATGCCGAAGGCTCCGGCACGGAGGTGACATTCAACGAAACATTGTCCACACGCGAATACTCGTCCGACGTGAACCCGGAGCCCGGCATGAAGGAGAAAAACAACATCTTCCCGGCGGCACCTGCTCCGACCGCTGCGGTCGGAAGCGTGCCCGTGGAGGCATAGGTGGAACCTCCCACCGCCTGCGTGCCGGAGAACAACACCGTCTGGGTGCCGGTCATTGTGTTGTCGCTGGTATAGAAAAGCGTCCAGTTCATCTGGTCGGTGGTCTCGGCCTGAAAGGCACCACGAACGTCGAAACTCAGGCTGAAGGTGTCTCCGGTCGTCAGCACATACGTGGTATTGAGCACCGCGCCGATGGGCACATTCGCGGCACTCAGTCCAACCACCAGCGACCAACCGCCAGCGCTGGCCATGTTGTTCTGGCGCTGGATCGAACCACCCGAGGGAGCGACCCAGTTGTTGAAAACCGTCGTGCTGGCACCGGTTTCGAAGCTGCCATTGAGCATCGTGGCATCGATCAGCACCGTGGCGGCATGGGACTGCATCACCGGTGCACCGAGGAGCACCAGCAGGGAAATCAGGCGGAACGAGAAGGGCATGCAATGAGGACGTTGGGGGCTTTGTCAGGAAGGCACCACCGCAAGGAGCGCGGAGGCAAAGGGTGATTTCGCCGGACCTCCCGGGTGTTCCCCGGAAAGCGGAAATTTCGTTCCTCAGCCGCACGGAATGCGTTGGAATGCCGGTTTCTTGAAAAAGCACGTCACTTTCCCGGTGTTGCGGGCCTCGTTTCGTAACACTCCGGAGTTTCGCGAAATATCCTCCATCACATGATCCGCCATCTATTGCTCTTATTGGGTGCCATTTCCGTCCTCCAGGCCGCGCCGGAGCGGGAGCCTGAATTTTCCAAGGCCGGCTTCTACGATCTCGCGGGCAGCGGTCGTGAGGTGGCGGACTTCAATATCGGCTGGCGCTTCCATCGCGGCGATGTGAAGGGCGCGGAAGCCCGCGATTTCAACCACCGCGAGTGGCAATCCGTCTCCACTCCGCACGGCGTGGACACCGCCCTGCCGGAGGAAACCAGCGGCACCTCGAACTACCAGGGACCGGCGTGGTATCGGAAGACCTTCACCCCACCCGCGGATCTCGCGGGCAAGCTGGTGTCGCTCCACTTCGAAGGCATCCTCGGCAAATCGAAGGTCTGGGTGAATGGCAAGCTGCTGCGCGAACACTACTCCGGCTTCCTGCCCGCCATCGTCGACATCACCGCCGCCATCGAACCCGGCAAACCGAACGTAGTCGCAGTGCTCGCGGACAACAGCGACGACCCCACCTACCCGCCCGGCAAGCCGCAGAAGAATCTCGATTACTGCTACCTCGGCGGTATCTACCGCGACGTGTGGCTGGTGACCACGAACCGCGTCCACATCACCGATCCGAACGCCGTCGATCAAGTAGCGGGCGGCGGCGTGTTCTTCCACACCGATGAGCTCACCGACCAGCAGGCCAAGTCCGGCGTGCAGGTCCAGGTGGAAAACACCACCGATCAACCGGGCACCTATACCGTGCAATGCGAGCTGACCGATGCCGCCGGCAAAACCGTGACCTCCGCTGAAGCCCCCGTGACCCTCTCCGCGAAATCCGCCGACCATGCCAAGGTTGCCCTCACCGTGGAAAAGCCCGCGCTGTGGACGCCGGACGCGCCCGTGCTCCACAACCTGCTGGTGCGGGTGAAGGACAAAGACGGCAAGGTCATCGACGGCTGCCGCAGCCGCGTCGGCCTGCGCACGATCGCGTTCACCCACGAGCAGGGTTTCATCCTCAACGGCAAGCCGTTCACGGAAAAACTCATCGGCGCGAACCGCCACCAGGACCACGCCGTCATCGGCTTCGCGCTGAGCAACAACCTGCACTGGCTCGATGTGCTGAAGCTTCGCGAAGCCGGGCTCCGTGTGGTGCGCAACGCCCACTACCCGCAGGACCCCGCCTTCATGGATGCCTGCGATGAGCTCGGCATGCTCGTCATCGTCAACACGCCGGGCTGGCAGTTCTGGAACAAGGAGCCGATCTTCGGCCAGCGCGTCTATTCGGACATCCGCAACATGGTGCGCCGCGACCGCAACCACGCCTCCGTGCTGCTGTGGGAACCGATCCTCAACGAAACCAGCTATCCCGCGGACTTCGCGAAGAACGCGCACGACATCACCCACGCCGAGTATCCTTATCCCGGCTGCTACACCGCTGCGGACTCGGAAGCCGACGGTCATGAACATTTCGAAGTACTCTTCGCTCATCCGAAGTCCGGCGACGGTCTCGACACCGCAACCAAGTATGACAAGAGCAAGGTCTACTTCACCCGCGAATGGGGGGACAACGTGGACGACTGGGGCGCACAGAATTCACCGAGCCGTGTGGCGCGCGCCTGGGGCGAAGTGCCGCAACTCGTACAGGCCAAGCATTACGCGAAACCCTCGTATGCCTACTCCTGCCTCGACTCGCTGTTCCGCGCCGGTCCGGAGCACTTCGGCGGCACCATGTGGCATGCCTTCGACCACCAGCGCGGCTATCATCCGGATCCGTTCCTCGGCGGCATCATGGATGCCTTCCGACGTCCGAAGTTCTCCTATGAACTCTTCAAGGCCCAGCGCCCTCCGGGACTCATCATGCCGGGTGTCGACAGCGGCCCAACCGTCTTCGTCGCCAACATGATGACGCCTTTCTCTCCGGAAGATGTCACCGTCTATTCGAACTGCGACTCCGTCCGCCTGAGCGTAAACGGCAAGGTCTTCGGCGAGAAGGCCATCCCCTTCGCCGAAGGCACCCGCTCGCGCATCCCGATGGTCACCTTTGAAAACGCCTTCCACTTCATGGAAGCGAAGAAGCTCAGCCGCGCCTTCAAGCCGAACGACGTTCAGCTCGTCGCCGAGGGCATCATCGATGGCAAGGTGGTGTGCACGAATGTTTCCCGCCCGGCCCAGCTCGCGGTGAAGATCGGCCTGAGTATCGACAACGGCGGCCAGAAGATCCTCGCGGATGGTTCCACGGTCATCCCGATCGTCGCCGCGCTTCAGGACAAGAACGGCACCATCAAGCGCCTCAACGATGGCGCGGTATCCTTCGAAGTCACCGGCGCGGGCGAGCTCATCGGTGATGTCTCCGTCGGTGCCAATCCGCGCATCCTGAAGTGGGGTGAAGCCCCGGCCCTGATCCGCGTCGGCGCGAAGCCCGGCAAGATCCGCATCGTCGCCCGCTTCGTTCCCGCCGGGGCCCAGATGCCGCAGACCGGTGTCCTCGAATTCGAAACCGCCCCCGCGCCCGGCCGCTTCATCCAGGACGAAATCCCCGAGCCCAGCCACGGCAAGGCCGTCGTGCAGAACGATGGCGGCGACACCGTCGACTCCCTGCGACTCAAACTCGAAGCCACCGAAAAGGAACTCAACCGCCTCCGCAACCGCGAGGTCGAGCGCCAGCAGAGCGACTTCGAGCATACGGGCAAGTAAGCCTCCGCCGAACCATCCGTCCTTTCACGGAACCAGGTTGAGCAATCGCTAACGAAAGAGCCCGATCCGGAAAATCCGGATCGGGCTTTCATGTCATTGCATCTACCCGGAAAATGACTGCCGGAGACGGCAGGAAAGTCCGGGTTATGCGGTTCAGGGTTTCGGAGTCGCCTTGAGGCGGACGAAGAGCTTGCCGTTCACAGCGTTGCTCCGCGGAATATTCACCGTGATGCTGTCAAAGACCGGGTTGGTCGCGTCGATCTGGACCACGCCATCGTTCGGATCGGCGTCCGGAATGACGATGTCCGTCCAGGTGCCGAGGTTGGTTCCCCACTGGACGGTCACGTTGGTGTCCTGCTTCGACTGCTTGCTGCGCAGGAAGTAGAAGTGCAGCATGTTGGTATCCAGCTGCTGCACCGGCAGCTCCGACTGCGACGAGGTGAGCGGATTGCCCCCCAACACGTATTCAAGCAGGTTGTAGACACCGTCGTGATCCGGGTCCTGGAGCACGCCATTGTTGGCGGCGGTCAGCCCCTGCGAACCGGCCCAGGCGATGAACGGCGAATTCGTCAGCTTGATCTGTCCCGCAGTGCTGGTGTCCAGGCTGTAGCCGGACGGAATGCCAGTCACGGTGGTGAACGTCGGAGTGGCACCGGTGAAGGTGGCGATCACGTAGCTCGGCGCGGTCGGCGTGGTGATCGTGGAGATCGCCAGCGTGGCACCGGTGAGGGTCAGGCTGCCGGAGGACACCAGCTTGTCGCTGTTCGCTCCGTCCAACTGGCAGGCATAGGTGCCGGTCAGGGTGACGGCGCCGGTATTGAGCGTGCCGGTGCCGGTGGTTCCCGGGGCGATCGTGCCCGCGGAGGTCACCGTGCCAGCAACGGTGCCGGTGCCACCGAGGGTGGCACCGATGGCGACATTCACCGCACTCGCCGCCACCGTGGAGCCGGTGACGATAAGCGTGCCACCAGTGACGCTGGTGGTGCCGGTGTAGGTGTTCACACCCGTCAGCGTGGTGGTGCCGGTGCCGCTCTGTTTCACCTGACCGGTTCCGGAGATGATGTTGGAGAAGCTCCCGGCCGCGTCGGAACGGTTGAAGGTCAGCGTCGCGTTGTTCGTAACATTCAGCGTGCCCAGCGTGCCGGCGGTGCCACCATTGCCGACCATCAGAGTGGTTCCGGTGCCGGTCACGGCGAGGGATCGGGTGGCGCTGCCGGTGATGGTGTTGGTGCCGGAGAAGGCGACCGTGCCACCGCCGGTGATCGTCAGCACGGCGGTGGCCGCATCGCCGGAAGGCGAGGTTCTAATGATCCCCTGGATGTCCAAGTCGATGCCGGAGGCCGTCGTGCCTGGCGCGATGGTGAAGGTGGTGTTGCCCTGGCGCAATGGAGCGAGGGTGGTGCCACTAATGGTGGAGGTCGTGGACGAGGCGAGGCTGTTCAGAGTCGAGGCACCCGCGAAGAAGTCGAGGTTCGAGCCCGCGATGCCGGTGATGCTCGCGCCGGTCATATTGACAGTGGCACTGCCCAGCGTCTGGTTGGCCGCCGTGTTGACGTTGAGCGTGGAGCCCACGAGGTTGAGGGTGCTCAGGCGGGTGGTCCCGTCGTATCCGGTCGCATCGCCGGTGCTCAGACGCAGTGTGGCCCCAGCGCTGACGGTCGCGACGCCGCGGATGGCACCGTTGGCACCGCCGCCGCCTGTGATGTCAAGGATGCCTTGGCTGACCATCGTGCCACCGGTGTAGGTCTTCTGGGTGCTGAACGTGAGCGTACCCGCGCCGGTCTTGGTCAGAGCTCCAGCACCGGAGATGCCGCCGGAGAGCGTTTGTGCGGCGGAGGAGGCGTGGTTGAATGTCGCACCCGAAGCGATGGTGATGGCACCGGCATAGGCTCCCGAGTTCAACGAGCCCGAACCTCCGATGACCAGCGTGCCACCATTGACGGCCGTCGTGCCGGTATAGGTGTTCACGCCGGTGAGCGTGAGGTTCCCCGTGCCGAGTTTGTTGAGTCCGAGCGTATCGGTCACCGTGCCGACGTGATTCGTGATCGGGGTGGCGTAGGTGAAATTGCCGCCGGCGTTGGTGGTATCGAGGCCGAGGATCGAACCGTTCTTGAAGCCCTGGGTGGCCGTGGCGGCTCCTACGTTGCTGAGGCCCTTGAGGGTATCGATGTCCGCCGAGGTGAACTCGTTCGCTCCGCCGACATTGAAGGCGGCGGTCGCCCCGGAGGCGACGTTCAGGTTGGCAGCCGTCCAAGAGGCTGTCGTGCCATTGTAGAGCGCCGCCCGTTTGGTGAGTGCCAGCATGCCCAGATTCACTGTCGTCGCACCCGTGTAACTATTGGTGCCGCTGAGGATAAAGGTTCCGGCAACGCCCGATCCGTCGCCGATGGTCAGGCCGGAGGCGGTCGATTCACCGATGTTGCCGTTGATCACACCGAATCCTCCGGTCGCTGCGACCAAGGTGGTGTTTCCGGCCAGTGTGACGGAGCCATTCAGAGTCGTGGTGATGCCCGAGTTTCCAAGGCGCAATGCACCGTTGAATCCGCCGCCTTCGCCGTAACCGACGCCGGCGATGGTGAAGTTTTGGCTGAAGGTTCCACCTTGCCACATGCCCAAGTGGCCGCCGTTTGTCACGACAACGCTGGTCGTGCCTCCCAGGCCGCCACCGGCCGCAGGATCCGTGATGACACGGCCTTGTTCAACCTGCAGCGTGCCGGTAAAGGCCGAGCCAAGGGCGACCGTGCCCCAGCTGGTGTCAAAGGTTTTGCCCGATCCGAGAGCGAGCGTGCCCGCGCCGGTGTATTTCGACCAGGTCGGCGCAGCCCCACCCGCGGTGTTATACAGAAGGCGGAGCGTGCTTCCCGATGCGATGGCGTAGTTGCCATTGATCGTCGGGTTGGTGGTGCCATCTCCGAGTTGCAGGGTACCGGCACTGACGGTGGTGCCGCCGGTGTAGGTATTCACGCCGGTGAGCGTCAACATGCCGGATCCGGCCTTGGTGAGCGCATAGCCTCCGCTCAAATCGCTGATGATACCCGAGATGGCGAGGGTGCCGCCGCCGACAACCGTCCAGGTCTGGTTGCCGCCCATTCCCACCTTGGCGGAGATGGTATTGGTGCCGGAGGTGTTGTTCGAGGTGATGCCGTTGGTGGCATCCAGCACCAGCATGTTGGTGCCGGCGATGGTTGCTCCCGTGGTGCCGGAACTGAAGGTCAGGCTGTTGATTTCAAAGTCCGCACCGAGCGTGGTGGTGAGGTTGCCCGCCACCGGGGTGGTGGTGGCAAAGGTGACGTCCGTTCCGAGTCCGGGAACGGCTCCGGTATTGACGTTGCTGGTAGCGTCCGTATTCCAGTTGCCCGCTGTTCCCCACACGGCATCCGTGGCACCGCTCCAATAGGTGGTGGCGGGTCCGGCGACGGAGGTGCTGACATTGAGGTTGATCTGTCCGGGCAAGCTCGTGTCGAGGCTGAAGAGATAGCCTCCCGCACGGGTGGTCGCCAGAGTGGCTCCGACGGTGCTGCCGGAGGCGCCGTTGACCAGGGTGTAGAGACCGGGGTTGATCGGGGTCCCGGCCAGTTGGCGCAGGTTGATGATGGCGTTTGCCCCACCGGTGATGGCACCGGTCGTCAGCATGTCCGTGGCAAAGGTGCCGAGGTCGAAATACAGGTTGCTGTTGGCAGCAAGGGTCAGGGTGCTGGAGAGCGTCAGATTGCTCGTCGTGCTATCCATCAGGTTCACGGCGCCGCCGGAGGCCACGGTCACCGCGCCACCCACCGTGCCGGTGCCGCTCAGCGCGCCACCCGAGTTCACCGCCACCGCGCTCCCGGCGAGGGATCCGGTCACCGCCAGAGTGCCGCCGTTGATGGTGGTCGGTCCGCGGTAGGTGTTTGCTCCAGCGAGCGTCCAAGTGCTGGTGCCGGTCTTGGTAATGCGGGTATCACCGGCGCCGACGGCTGTATAAATGGCGGAGTCGGAGATGACACCATTGATGGCATTCCCCGTCGAAGTGCCGCCGAGCGTCAGCGTGTCAAAGCCTCCGCTCGTCTGCCGGTTGGTCACATTGCCCGTGATGGTGACGGAGGTCGTCGTGGGGTTCAGTGTAGTTGTGTTACCAGTCGATCCCGGCAGGTTCAGGGCGCTGAAGCTTTGAAGATATCCGTTGGAACCGGTGAAATTGATGGTGCTGACGAATGCGTTGGAGGCCGTACCGTTGTTCAATGCGCCAAAGGCGATGGTGCTGCCGGTGGTCGCGCCACCGTTGTTGCCCACATTGATGGTCGTGGTGAGCGAGCCCGAGAGCGTCAGGTTATTGCCTTGGGAGATGGTGCCGAAATCGTCATTCCTGACCGAGAGCGTCCCCGAGCCGAGGTTCACCGGGCTGACGGTTGACAATGCCCCGACCGAACCTGCCGCAACCAAGGTGCCGGCGTTGACGTTCGTCGCGCCGGTGTAGGTGTTGTTTCCGGAAAGGGTCCAGGTGCCGGTGCCAGCCTTCGTCACCGAGGTGGTGTTGGTGCCGGAGTTGTCCACAATGGCGCCGGAGATTTCACCGGTGCCTGCCGTGGAGCCCTGGAGGGTCAAGGTCTTGCTGCCCAGGCCCGTGGCGGTGAACGCGCTGGTGAACTTGAGCAGGCCCGAGCCGGACTGGTCGATCACCGCGCCACCGGTCAGGCCGGCCAGATCGATCGGGCGGTCGGTCGCATCACCCGTGCCCGTGTAGAGCAACGTCCCGGCGACCGTCGCAGAGCCCATCGCGATAGTGCCGTTTGCCAGCGTCGTGGGAGCACCGAGAGGACTGGCGATGCCGAGATTCTTGATGGCGCCGAGGCTGAGCGTGCCCGCATTGATGGCGGTGACGCCGGTGTAGGTATTCGCACCCGAGAGCACCAGCGTGCCGGAGCCGGTCTTCAACAGACCCGATCCACCATTGTCGGCGATGATCGAAGCGATGGTCAGGTTGTTCGTGAGATCGTTGTTGAGGACGGTCAGCGTGCCGCCGCTGGCGGCCCGGATGGAACCTCCGGTGATGAGCGACGCGTTGTTGCCCACCGCCCCGGAGACAACGATGCCTTGGTTGAGGGTCAGGGTATTGCCGCCGCCGATGGTCACGGTGCGTGCCGCGGCATCATTGAAGCCGATGCCATCGATGACGACGCCGCTGCCCACGGAGTTGGTGAAGGCGCTGCCAGTGGTGCCATACGTGGTGGCACCGGAGACCCAGGTGCTCAGGTCGGACGCGGTGTTGTTCGCCGTGCTGACGGCCTGCACGTAGTTGTTCGCATCCGTTCTCGCGAAGAGAGTGGAGTTAAAGCTGACGGAAGGCAGGAACGGAGTGTTGGCGGTGGTGCCGGGGATCTTGAGTTGGGCGGTGCCGGTGCCGGTGGTGATCACGTTGAGGCCGTTCGCAAGGCCCGTCATCACGCCTGCGCCGGTGCCGGTGAAGTCCGCGGTGAGTATCTGGCCGGCCGCCGTGCTCAGGGCGATGCTGGAGGCAGCGGAAAGGGTCAGGCCATTGATGGTCTGGGAGGTGGCCGCGCCAGCATTGGCGGTGAACTGGAGCGTGCCGCCGCCGAGGGTCACCAGGTTGGTCGCGGGAACCTTGGCCGTGTTGTTCGTCGTGTAATCGAGAACAAGCGTGCCGGCGTTGACGGTGGTGGCTCCGGTGTAGGTGTTCGTGCCTGACAGGAGCAGGGTGCCGGCACCCGCCTTGGTCAGGTTGTGCGTGGCGCCGCCGACGGCGCTGCCGCTGCCGGCGTCGTTGACGAAATTGGAACTGATTTGCAGGTCGACGCCGGAGGGAGTGGTGCCCTTGGCGGTGGTGATGGTGGTGTTGCCACCGGGGGTGCCAAGGGTGGGGACGCTGATGATGGCGGTGGTGGCCGCGGCGTTGGTAGTGACGTTGGTGTCGCCAATCCCGTTGTTTCGCAGGTCGAACTTGCTGCTGGCGATGCCCGTGAGCGTACCGCCGGTGAAGCTGATGCCGATGGAGGTGGCGGAGTTGTTGCCGGTGTTCGCGAAGTTCAGCGTGCCACCGTTGATCGTAATAGCGGTAACGCGGGTGTTTTGGGCATTGCCCAGTCCGTTGGCGGTATTGATATTCGTCGTCGCGCCCGAAGAAATGGTCAGCGATCCGATGATGGTACCGGATCCTCCTCCTTGGTTGAGGTTCAGGGTACCGGTGCTGACGGTGGTAGCGCCGGTGTAGGTGTTCGCGGCGGTGAGCGTGAGGGAGCCGGTGCCCGTCTTGGTGAGGCCGCCCGCGGCACCGGAGGCGATGCCAGAGAGGGTGGTGTTCGCATTCGTGGCGATGCCGCGCACGGCGGTACCGAGGTTGACGTTGCCTGAGAAAGCGAGGTCGCCGGTGCCACCCGTGGTTTGGCCGAAATTTGCAACACCGGTGAAAGCGCCGCTGGCCGGAGCGAAGTCGAGCGCGTTGGTGAAGCTACGCGCCGTGCTGCTGGAAGACGCCAGGGTCATGTTGCCACCGCCCGAGCCGAGGTAAATCGTGCCGGTGCCGAATGCAGCGTTGTTACCGGCAAGGAGCGCGCCGTTGTTGGTGAAGACCCAGGCGGCGGTGTTGCTGCCATTGAGCGTCCATGTGCCAGCATCGCCCTTCGCGAGCTGGCCGTCCACCGCAAGCACGCCGTTGAGGACGCCGGTGCCGGCGCCACGCAGCCACAGATTGACGTCGCCCGTTGTCGCGGATCCGGACGCGGTGACCTTGCTCAACGTCAACGTGCCCGAGGCGGCATTGAGCTGCATGCGGTTGGTGGCGCCCTGTCCAACCGTGGGGACCGCGGCGTATCCGCCGGTCAGAGCGAGATCGCTGGCGATGGAGATGTTCTTGCCGCTGCTATTGACGACGACGTCACCCGAAGTGGTGGGCGCGCTGCCAAGCGAGATCGCGGAGCCGGTGATGCTCACATCGGCGGTCACACCCGAGGCCGCAAAGTTCATGCTGTTCCAGGTGACGGGAGAGTCCACCGTCTGAGCACCGGTCAGCGAAGTGCTGATCCAGGTAGCGTCATCGGTGCTGGCCGGAGCGGCGCTCCATGACGCGGCGGCGGCAAGATTGGTGCCGGTGGCCGCCTTGTTGACGACAGCGGCGTGGACGACCGGCGCGGAGAGCGCACAGACGAACGTGGTGAGGAAGGCGAATTGGCGACGGGGTTTCATGGCAATGACTTGGGATGGGTAATGGTAATATTCTTGCTACAACAAACAGAGAGGGAGAGAGATCCGGCGGTAACGAGGGATCTTCAAGGAGCGGAAGGGCCTTGCCGTCGCAATGGGTGGGCATCCTTCGCACTGGCGCGAATGCGGAGAGCGGAGTCGATCTTCCGACGCATCGGCCTTTCCCAGCCATCTCTCCAAACCGGCTGCTCCGATTCAAGGAGAGCACTGGCTGGGGGGCCGGGGACGAGGGGAAACTGATACCTGAGACAGACTGATTCAACTTGGACAAATATGGAGAATGTATATACACACTGAAAAAATCGTCCACCTGAAAATTGCCTGCGTTTGCTTGGTCAAAAATTGACGTCCGCCGGTGCTCGGCCATGCGCGCCAAAAACGATTCCCTTCCGACCAAACCCGGATTGGCCGACATGCCTCTGAAGAAGCCACGGAAACAAGCTCCCTCACCGGAGCCTGCTTCTTTCCTTTTTACCGAGAAGCTGCTCCCGCCGGGAATCGAACCCAGATTTAGAGTTTAGGAAACCCTCGTTCTATCCGTTGAACTACGGGAGCTTGCGGTGCGGCGGTTGAAGCCGCGCGGGGTTCCTACCTGATCGGGACGGGCGGCGGAAAGAAAATCCCGCGCGAACCGCTACCGGAGCTCCCGTCATCATGGGCTTGCCCGGTGGGAGGGTGGCGGGCAGGATCGCGGGCTCATGACCGAGCCTTCCAAGCGCCCCAGCCTCGCCCACCGGGTGGAGTATGCGCTGTACCGCTGGATGGAAGGCGTGCTCGGCCAGATCCCGCTGGATGTCGTCACCATCGCCGGGGAGGTGCTGGCAGGCGGCGTGCGGATGGTTTCCTCCAAGCATCGCAAACTGGTGATGCGGAACCTCCGGATCGCCACCGCCGCCGACAAACCCACTGCGGAAGATCACGAGCGGCTGATGCGGGACACCTTCCGCCGCGCCGGGCGGAACTTGCTCGGCAGCCTGCGCTCCGCCCTGATGGAGCCGGAGGAGCTCGGCCCCTACCTGCGGGTGGAGGGAGCCCATCACCTCGCGGACCGCGCGGCGGCCGGACTCGGCACGGTGCTTTCGTGGTCGCACATGGGGAACTGGGAGATGCTCGCGCAGGCCCACTCCTATCTCGGCAACTACACCTCCGGTGGACCGATCTACCGCCCGCTGGAAAATCCCCTGCTGGACGCGCTCACGGTCGACCGCCGCACCGCCCAAGGCGCTTCCGTTTTCAGCAAGCACGATGGTTTCAACGGACCGGCCAAAACGATCCGCGAGGGCGGTCTGGTGACCGTCATGAGCGATCAGCGCGCCGGCGGTCACGGCGAGCTGTGCCCGTTCTTCGGCCGCCTTTCCTCCTGCACCCCGCTGCCAAGCCTTCTCGCCCGGCGTGCGAAGAGCCGGATCGTGACGCTTTCGATTTCCAGCAGCAATGACGGCACTTGGGTCATGCGGTTGCGTTCGCTGCCGGACAAGGTCGATACGACGGAACTGATGGCGCATCTGGAGACGGCGATGCGCGACAGCATCACGGACGTCTTTTGGTTCCATGACCGCTGGCGCGTGGACCGCACCCGGCCGCTGAGTTTCTACACCAAGCAATCGCCCACCGAGCCCTCGAAGGAGGCCAGCGTGCCAACACGCCTGGTCGCCACGCTTCCCGCCAATGCGCCGGAATCGGTAGCAGCCTTGGAGCGCATTCTGGAAATCCGCCCGGACGCCCGCATCGATGTGCTGGACGACGGTCACCTGCCGTCGCTGCCGGACGACGACCGCATCCAACGCGTGTGGTGGGATCCACATTGCCCGCCGGAGCACCTGCCGGGTGTCCTCCAGCGCAGCGATGGCAACCACCCCGCACCCTTGGATTTCGCACTGGTATTGGATGGTCACCGTGATCTGGCGAAGGCGGCACGGCGGTTCGGCCTGCGTTCGGTGATCGGCTGCGGCGGAAACGGCAAGCCCTTCACCCGCAGCTTCCCCCGCCCCACCGATGCGGAGGGATGGAGAGAACTTGCGGACGCGCTGGCCGCCACCCCATCCTCGGGAGCCTCGTGAACGACTCCCTCGACATCTGGCAACTGGCCGACGGCAAGCCGGGCCACGAAAACCAATCGCTCGGCCTGATCGAGGCCATCGGCCGCCGCTTGGCCGTCACCGTGCATCGGATCGACCTGTCCGGGGTGAAAGGGCCCATTGCGCGGCTGAAGAGCGCCTTCCGCCAAACCCACGGCTTGGGAACACCCGGTCTGGTCGTGGGGGCCGGCCACGCCACCCACGTGGCCATGATCGGCTTGGCCCGCCGCACCGGCACGCCGTGTGTGGTGCTGATGAAACCGAGCCTGCCCTGTGGGCTTTTCGATCTCTGTCTGGTGCCGCAACATGACCTGCACGGCGGTATCCCCGGGGACAATGTCGTCCCCACCGTGGGCGCGCTGAATCGGGTGCGGCACAGCGAAAAGCCAACCCGTTCCGGCGGACTAGTCCTGCTCGGCGGCCCCTCGTCCACCCATGGCTGGGATTCCACCGTCACGCTGGATGCCATCGGCCGCATCACCGCCGCCAATCCCGGCCAAAGCTGGGCGCTCACCGATTCCCGCCGGACTCCGGAAGGCGTACGCGACGAGATCCGGGCACGTTTTCCACATATCGAACTCTTCCCTCATGAGGAAACCGACCGCGCCTGGTTGCCCGCGCGCCTCGCCGGTTCCGCGGAGGTGTGGGTGACCGAGGACAGCATTTCCATGATTTACGAATCCCTCAGCAGTGGCGCGCGCGTCGGCCTGCTGCCGGTGCCACGCAAGAAATCCGGCCGCGTCGCCCGCGGCATCGACCAACTGGTCGAGGATGGACTCGCGACCCCTTTTGAAAGCTGGAGCAGGACCGGCACCCTGCCGCCCCCGGCGCGAGCGCTTCGCGAAGCGGACCGTTGCGCCGCGCTGATCTTGGAACGATGGTATCCGCAGGCGAGATGAAGGTCGTCCAATTGTTACCGGAGCTGGACAGTGGTGGCGTCGAACGCGGCACGCTGGAACTGGCACGCCACCTCGCAACCCACGGGCACGAGTCGATCGTCATTTCCGGCGGCGGCCGGATGGTGGATACCCTCGAATACGAAGGCTCCCGGCACCTCGCGTGGCCGATCGGCCGCAAGCGCCTGACGACGCTGCGGATGGTGCCGAAGCTCCGCAAATGGCTGGAGGAAGAGAAGCCGGACATCCTGCACCTGCGCTCGCGCGTCCCCGCCTGGGTGGCATGGCTGGCTTGGCGGAAGATGGACCCGCAGACGCGGCCACGGCTGGTCACCACCGTGCATGGCTTCAATTCCGTGAACCGCTGGTCGGAGATCATGACCTGCGGCGAGCGTGTGATCTGTGTCTCGGACAGCATCCGCCAGTTCGTGATCGACCACTATCCGCGCGCCCGGCCGGACAAGCTGCGGGTGATCCATCGTGGTGTCGACCCGGTGGACTACCCGCACGGCTGGCAGCCGCCGGAGGACTGGCGGAAAAAGTTCGAGACGGATTTTCCCGATACCCGCGGCAAGAAGCTCGTCACCCTGCCCGGACGCATCACCCGGCTGAAGGGTCACGAGGATTTCCTGAAAATCCTCGGCTCGCTCAACGACCCTCAAATCCACGGCGTGATCGCCGGGGGGGCTCATCCCCGCAAACAGGCCTACCTCGCTGAAATCCAGGCGCTGGCGGATGCCTCCGGCCTGCACCGGCAGGTGACCTTCACCGGCAACCGCTCGGACCTGAAAAACATCCTCGCGATCTCGGACGTGGTGCTTTCCCTCACCAGCCAGCCGGAGTCCTTCGGGCGCACCACGCTGGAGGCGCTCTCGCTGGGCGTGCCGGTGGCCGGTTACGACCATGGCGGCGTGGGCGAGCAGCTTGAGGAGCTTTTCCCTGCAGGGAAAATTCCGCCGCGAGACACCGCCAAGGCCTCCTCGGTGGTCCGTAGCTTCCTTGATCACCGCCCGCAGGTTCCGGCTTCCCATCCGTTCACCTTGCAACGCATGCTGGACCAAACCGTCGGCGTGTATCAGGAACTCCTCGCCACCCCGCGCCCCTGAGGCCACCCTTTCCCGCCAATCCGCACCGCTTTCCCGTGTCGTCCTCCGTCAATATCGTCTGCATGAAATGGGGCACCCGTTATCCGGCCCCCTACGTGAACATCCTGTTCCGCTCGCTGCAGCGGCACCTGAAGCGGCCCTTCCGCTTCCTCTGCATCACGGACGATACCACCGACCTGCTGCCGGAGGTGGAGACCGTTCCCTTCCCGGAAAACCCGGGCATCAAGCAGGCGAAGTGGCCGAATGTTTTCATGAAGCTGGTGCTCACCAAGGACGGCTTCGCCAACCTGGAAGGCCCGACGATGTTCCTCGATCTCGACCTGGTGATACTCGAGGACATCGACTGCTTCTTCGACTACCAGCCGGGGAAGAACTGCATCATCCACAACTGGATCGAGGCCCGGAAGCAGATCACCCGCGGCCGCCCGGACATCGGGAACTCCTCCATCTTCCGCTTCGACGCGGGCAAGTCCGACTACATCTACCAGACCTTCATCCGCGAGATCGAGGATGCCGACGACCGCTCGAAATTCCAGACCGAGCAGGCCTTCCTCACCTATGCGATGAAGGAGAAATACTGGTGGCCGGAGGAATGGGTGGCCTCGTTCAAGCGCCATTGCCGCCCGACTTTCCCGTTGAATCTCTTCATCGCGCCGCGCAAGCCAAAGGGCGCGAAATTCCTCGTCTTCCATGGCCACCCCGATCCGGTGGACGCGCCGAAGGGCCACAAGGGCAAGCGCATCCATCACCGCGTGCTGCCCGCACCGTGGGTGGCGGAGCACTGGAAGATGTAAAATCGGCCACTCTTCCCACACGTCTTCGCGCGTGTGACGGCAATCCCACCGTTTGCGTCTCGACCGAGGCACGCTTTCGTGGTGCTTGATGGTCCGTGCACCCTTACAAACCTGCTGTCCCTGGTATCCTCGCCGTTCTCCTCGGAGCGGCCCTCCCGAGCCACGCTCTGGAGATCAAACTCGACTACACCTACGACACCAACGGCTTCTTCAACCAACCGGGGGCGAAAGCCGCGCTGCGAGCCGCCGCGGACTTTTACCAAACGGTTCTTCACGACAACCTGTCACGCATCGACAAAAGCGAATGGCCGGCGGGCAACTCATGGACGGCGGTGATCGTCCACCCGGGCACCGGGGTCCAGACCAACATTCCGAATCTGGTCGTTCCCGCGGACACCATCATCGTCTATGCGGGCGGACGCCCTCTGGGTGGGGCCGCCGGTTACGGTGGTCCTGGCGGTTACAGTCTCAGCGGTAGTTCCGGCTGGGCGAATCTGGTCAACTCACGGGGGCAGGCCGGAGCCTTGGCCAGCCCGAAGACCGACTTCGGTCCGTGGGGAGGCATGATCACCTTCGACAATACCTTGGATTGGAATTTCTCCACCACGACCAATGACGAGGATCTGTCGCCGTTCATCTCCATCGCACTTCATGAACTGGGCCATCTGCTCGGCATCGGTACCGCGCCATCCTGGCAAGCCAAGGTTTCCGGAGGTGTTTTCACGGGAACCAACTCGACCGCCACCTACGGCAGCAATGTTCCTTTGGAATCCGGTGGCTACCACTGGCGGGACGATGCCACCTGCGAGTATCCGGATGGATATGATCCCACGAATCCGGACAACATCCTGAGCAAAGCCTACGGCAGCTTCGGAGCACCCCATGGGTTCGCCCAGATCGCATTGATGGACCCCGGCCTTTGCTCCGTGGGGCAGTATCACAAGGCCATGACGGATCTGGACCTGGCAGCCCTGAAGGACATCGGTTGGCAGATGGCTCCGCCGCTGAAATGGATCGCCGCGAACGTGAAACCGAAAACAGGCCCGGTGAATTTCACCTGGGCCACCACCTCCACCTTCACCTACCGCCTCGAGCGCAGCACCACCTTGGCGGCAGGAGGCTGGACAACACTGGTCACCCGCACCGGCAACGGCACGATCCAGAACTACACGGATGCGACCCCGCCAACCGGAAAGGCCTTCTATCGGCTCAATACCAATCCCGCGGTTCCTCCGGCGATGCTGACACCCGTAGCGGCCGGCCCCGCTCCAACAGAAGTCGCTCCGCAGGAGGTGGATAGCTGCACACGCACGATCCACTGCTGCCAGTGACGGCTTGCGAACCCGGACATGCCGCCGTATCGCTGCGGCATGCCCGGCCTGCGAACGATCCTGCTGCTTTGCGTCTCGAACGTGTTTATGACCTTCGCGTGGTACGGCCACCTGAAGGAGCTGAAGAGCAAGCCGTGGTGGATCGCCGCGTTCATTTCATGGGGTGTGGCGCTCTTCGAATATCTCTTCCAAGTGCCCGCCAACCGCATCGGCTCCGAGGTCTTCACCACCGCACAGCTCAAGATCATCCAGGAAGTGATCACGCTGTCGCTGTTCGTGCCCTTCGCGGTCTTCTTCATGAAGGAGAAGCTGACATGGAACTACGCCTACGCCGGGCTGTGCCTGGCTGGCGCGGTGTTCTTCATGTTCCGGAAGTGAATGCAACCGGGCGAGCGGCCTGAGCTTGTTCCAAGCGTAGGCCATGCCCGCCGCCTGTCCCCTTGGCTATGTGCCGGAGACATGCGGGGATTTCAATGGTTCACGCGAGAGCTTTGAAGGCCGCCTCCTGGAGTACCTTGCCATCCAAATCCTTCATCACGAACTTCAGTCCGGCTTTGTCAGCGGAGCCTTCGATGAATGTCGCCGCCTGGGGCTTCGGGCCACCGCCGACCAGCTGCGCGTAGGGGAACTCCTTTGTGCCCGGAATCCACGCCGTACGGTGGGTGTGGCCGGAGATCACGATCTGCGTCTTCCATTTCACCAGCACGTCGTGCCAGGCGTCGCGGCTGAATCCGCTGTAGTCATCGTATCCACCGCCCGCGTAGTCCTTCGGTTTCTCCTGCGTCCAGCGCAGCGGGATGTGGCAGAACACCACGCGGTACGGAGCGTTCTTGAACTCGGGTTGCTCGATCACCTTCTTCATCCACTCCGCCTGTTGTGCGCGCAGCGGCTCGAAGGCCACGCGCCCGCCGAAGCTGGGATGATCATCGGGCTTGTCCTCACCCGTATGCAGGCAGATGCAGGCCACCGGACCACTACGGAAGGCGTAGAACGGACGGTCACTGGGCGTAGCGATGAGTTCCGGCATCTTGAAAGCCCACTTGCCCCGAACGTCATGGTTGCCCCACACGACGAACATCGGGCGGCCTGCGCTCACGTCCTGGCCCGCCGGCTTGAGCAGGGTCGGCACCAGAAGATCCTCCGTGATCCAGTTGTTGCAGGTATCGCCATTCCACAGCAGGAAATCCGCGGCCGGAGTGGCCTCATGCAGGCGCTTGATGGTTTCATCATTCTGGTGGGTGTCATTCCACACCACGAATTTGGTGGAGTCCGCCTTGCCATCGAGCGATCGGAATTCCTTCCACGGGCTTTCCTCACGGACCGGCGTGGCATCACCGGATTCGGTCACCGCACGCAGTTGATACTTCGCGCCGGGCTTCAATCCGGACACGCGGACACGCACGATGCGGTCGCCCTGCGGCACGAATCCGAATGCGTCCTCATGAGCCTTGCCGGTTGCGCCATCGGCCCCCTTCCACTCCACCCAACCACGCGAAAGACGGCTGACGGCCCACACCACTTCCAGACCATCGGCACGTGGGGCCATGTGCACAGCAGGTGTCGTGACCAGCGTCCCGGCTGCCGCCTTGGGGGAATCCGTCTCCGCCGCGCGTGTCAAACCTGCCGCGCCGGCCACCACTCCACCCGTCACACTTCCAAGGAATCCACGTCGTTTCATGATCGCAAAAAATTACGTGGCTGGAACGTCACAGTCCCCAACATTCTTGCGGGTTTGCGAGATTGGCAGAAAGCGTGGGCGTTCTGCCAATCCGGGAGCCGTTGGAACTTGGCAACGACAGCTCCCGGCCGGAATCTCCCGGCGTGACCGCCGCCGACCTTGGATTCTCGATGCCCGCCGAATGGACCCGCCAGCAAGCCGTGTGGCTTTCCTGGCCCGTCGATGACCCGCGCCACTGGGGTGGCAGCAAGCGCGATCTGATCTGGGCGAAATTCGCGGAGATCGCCGCCGCCATTTCCCGCCATGAGCCGTGCCGGATCAATGCGCCCGCCGCCGATCACAACGCCATCCGGGCCGCCTGCAACCGCGCCAAGGCGGTGCCGGAACACATTGAACTCTTCGACCACATCCACAACGACGTGTGGTGCCGCGACCATGGCCCGATCTTCGTGAAGCACCGTGACACCGGCGAACTGGCCATCACCGATTGGGGTTTCAATGCGTGGGGCGGCAAGTTTCCGCCCTACGATCTGGACGATGCCATCCCGCGCCGGATCGCGGACACGCTCGGCCTGCGGCGCTTCGAAGGCGGAATGATCCTGGAGGGAGGTGCCATCGAAATCAACGGGCGCGGACAGCTCCTCACCACCGAGGCAGTCTTGCTCAACCCGAACCGCAACCCGCATCTGTCCCGCGAGCAGATGGAGCAGAAGCTCCGCGATACCCTCGGCGTGTCCGACATCCTCTGGCTGAAACAGGGTATCGAAGGCGATGATACCGACGGCCACATCGACGACCTCGCGCGCTTCGTGAACGAAAAGACCATCGTCGCCTGCCGCGAGAAGGACCGTACCTCGCCGAATCATCCGGTGCTGGAGGACAACTGGGAGCGGCTGAAGTCCTTCGGCTTCGACGTGGTGGAAATCGCCCTGCCGGAAGCCTGCGAAGTCCCCGGCTGGCGTCTGCCGGTGCTGCCGGCATCCTATGTGAATTTCCTGATCGTGAACAACGGCGTATTGGTCCCGACCTTCCGCCAGGCCCGTAACGATGACCGCGCGCTGGGACTGATCCGCGAGCTTTTCCCGGACCGGGAGGTGACAGGGATTGATTGCCTTGATCTGGTCGAGGAGGGAGGGACGCTGCACTGCATCTCGCAGCAGCAGCCCGCGGCAGGCCTCTAAAATCCGAGAGCGTGTACCGAAATGGGGAGGCGGCTCCAGAGCGTGAGCCCATTCTCCGGAAAGTCGGGGCTGACCTTCCTCGTCCCAACGGGACGAAGAACCTTTAACCGGGGTTTCGGTCCACCCTCTGAGATTTGAAATTTCAAATTTGAAATCCGCTTACGCGATCACGTGGGTGCACAACGGCCGGAAAGGAGTTAGCGTGCTTCTGTCGTCCGGCTGATCCCCGTTCGGCAACTCCCCCCCACCCCAGATCGATCCACCGCTCTTCGCAGCGGCCCGGCCCGGCATGGCAACCGGGGGAGAGACAGTTTTTCGACCCGCGTGGCTTCCGTCCCAAAGCAGAAAACACGCTGGTTCTCCCCCCGAAGAGATCGTGCCGCTCCGGATTTTTGATGGACAGCCTTTGCACACCGGAGCGGCTCTTCGGCCCCTTTTCCCTCACCCGTTCCGGGCCGTTCGTTTCCCTGTTCCTCCCGGACGGCGCGTGCTAGGAACCGCCTTGTGCCCTACGTGCCGGAGATTCCATGGCTGAAAGAAACGCCGCACGCCCAGAAATTTCTGGTCGGCGTGTCCGGCGGCGCGGATTCCGTGGCACTGCTGCACCTGCTTCTCAACGCGGGCTTACGGAAGTTGGTCGTCTGCCATCTGAACCACGGCCTACGCGGCCAGACCGCGAGTCTCGATGCCGGATTTGTGGCCGAACTCTGTGCCGCCCATGGTCTCGCCTGTGAGATCGATACCGAGGATGTCGCCGCATTGGCGGAGTCCTCTGGCAAATCCTTCGAGACCGCCGGCCGCGAGGCGCGCCACCGCTTCTTCGCCGCCTGTGCGAAACGCCATCGCTGTCCGCGCGTGCTGCTCGCCCACCACGCCGACGATCGGGCCGAAACCGTGCTCTGGAATCTACTACGCGGATCGTACGGAGCGAAGGGCATGCGCGAGCACCAGACGATCACGGTGGAAGGCCGCGAGCTGGAGCTGATCCGACCGCTGCTCGGCGTCCGCCGCTGGGAACTCCGCCGCTATCTCCACGAACTCGATCTGCCGTGGCGCGAGGATGCCTCCAATGCCGAGCCGATCACCGCCCGCAACCGTCTGCGCCACGAGGCAATCCCCCAGCTTTCCCTCATCAGCGGCCGCGACGTGGTGCCCTCGCTCTGGCGCGCCGCGGATGCCGGCGAGGACCAGGATGAAATCCTCGGCTGGGCTCTGGACAAGGCCAAGGTCCTCGACCCCCAGGGCCGCCTGCATGTCCCTGCGATGCGCGAACTCCCGCCCGCCCTGCAACGCGCGGCCATCTTCCGTTTCCTCCATTCCAACGGCATCGGCGATCTCGACCGCGAGCTGCTCAAACAAGCCGCCGCCTTGCTCGAACCGGAAAACAAATCCACCTGCGTCAATCTCCCCGGCGGACGTCATCTGCGACGCCGCGGCGGCCGGATGGTGGTGGAATGATGTTCGTTGTTACGCGCACTTCGGACACACGCCGAAGAACTCCAGCTCGTGATAGAGGTTCTTGTAGCCCGTCTTCACGCGGATCTCTTCTTCGAGCTCATGCACCGGACAAGGAGCCTTCACCGGCTCGATGGTGCCACACTCCGTACAGATGAGGTAATCCTGATGCCTCCCCGGCACGAGCAGCGTGAAATACGCCGCACGCTCATGCAGGCCCAGCCGCCGCACGAATCCCTTTTCCGTAAGCCGCTGGAGCAACCGGAAAACGGTGGCCTTGTCGCACTGGCTGGCGAGGCGTTCGGATGCCGCCAACTCCGCCAGGGTCATCGGGCGACCGCTTTCCAACAGCGTGGCGATCAACTCCTCCAGCGCCTTCGTCCGGCGCAGTCCGGCTTCCCGGCAGCGGTCGATGAAATCCTGGACCGTGACGGTGGCGGGTTTGGAGTGGTGATGGTGGTGATGGGCCATGGGCGGAAAATTCAGAACAAGGAACCCTGTGGGTCTTCGGGGCGCGCCGGCGGAGGCGGCATCGGAGCGCCGATCTTGCCATAAGCCGCAGGCAAGGCCAAGCGGCCTCGCGGGGTGCGTTGGATGAAGCCCTGCATGATGAGGAATGGTTCGTGCACTTCCTCCAGTGTTGCCGCGTCCTCGCCAACGGCCACCGCCAGCGAATTCAGGCCGACCGGATTGCCGCCGAACTTGTAGATCATCGCCTCAAGGATGCGTTTGTCCATTTCATCGAGGCCGTCCGAGTCGATCTCAATCATGGCCAGCGCGGCATCCGCGATCGGGCCGGTGATGACGCCGTCGCCCTTCACTTGGGCGTAGTCGCGCACCCAGCGCAGCAGCGCATTCGCCACACGCGGTGTGCCACGGGCGCGGCTGCCGATCTCCCGGGCCCCGGCGGGCTCGATGGCGATGTCCAACAGTCCGGCGGAACGCTCGATGATCTTCGCCAGATCCTCCAGCGAGTAGTAGTCGAGCCGGTTCACCAGGCCGAAGCGGGAGCGCAGCGGCGCGGTGAGCATGCCGGAGCGGGTGGTGGCGCCAACGAGGGTGAACTTCGGCAAATTGAGCTGGATCGAACGCGCGGACGGGCCGGAGTCGATGATGATGTCCAGCCGGTAGTCCTCCATCGCCGGGTAGAGGTATTCCTCGATGGCCGGGTGGAGGCGGTGGATTTCGTCAATGAACAGGACGTCCCCCTTCTGGAGATTCGTCAGCACCCCGGCGAGATCCCCCGCCTTCTCGATTTGGGGGCCGGAGGTGGTATGGAGCTGGGAGCCTGCGGCCCGGGCGATCAGGTTCGCGAGAGTGGTTTTGCCGAGGCCGGGCGGGCCGGAGAGCAGGACGTGGTCGAGCACATCACCGCGCTGCTTCGCCGCCTCGATCATGAGCAGCAGGCGCTCCTTCACCTTCTCCTGGCCGATGAACTCGGAAAACGCCGGTGGCCGCAGCGAGACATCGAAGGACGAGGCCGGAGCGGTGGTGGTTTTCTGGTAAAAGGTCTCGGCCATCGGTGCGCCCGGATTTGGCATGATCCGGGGGACCGGAGCACGCCAAAACTATCACTCCGGACGTGACCGCCCTGCGGGTTTTTGAGATCCAATCCCCGCCCCTGCGGGAAATCCGCCACTCCCGGGCCGGATTTTTTGAAAAGAAACGGCTTTACAAGGGTTTGCCGCCGGGTAGTCTCCGCGCCCCGGCCCGATCCGGACCAACCTTTTCCCGTCATGAAAGTCCTCTCCTCGCTCGCCTCGATGAAGCGCCGCCACGCCGACTGCCAAGTCGTCCGCCGCAAGGGCACGCTCTACGTCATCTGCAAGACGAACCCGAAGTTCAAGGCCCGCCAGGGTGCGACCAAGGGCACCCGCCTTTCCAAGAAGGGCGTGAAGTAAGACTTCCGGGCCTCAAGGCCTGATCCAGTTTTTCAAGAAGACGACCTGCGGGTCGTCTTTTTGCGTTGGTGGAGAATCAAAAATTTCAGCCGCAAAAAGGCGCAGAAGTCGCAAAAGCAAAGACCTATGCCTCTTCCTTTTGCGTCTCTTGCGCTTCTTTGCGGCTAAATCCAAATTCTCACTTTGCCAATCCCTCCAGCACGCGGCTGGCGGCGATGAGGCCGAAGGTCGCGGTCACCGGCGCGGCGGTGCCGTAGCCGCTCTCGCAGCTCAGGCGCAGGTTCGTTCCGTCCGGTTTGTCCGTGGACACACTGCCATCGCACTGCGGAAACACGGCTGCCTCCTCGGTGAATACCGCCTCGATGCCGAACCTCTTCGCCTTCTTGCCGGTGGAGGCCTTGGGGAAACCATGCTTCGAGCGGAGCTGCTTCCGCACCTGCATCAGTAGGGCATCATGAATGGTATGGGCCACGTCCGCCACCCGGATGCGCGAGGGATCGCGCCGGCCACCCGCCGCACCACAGGTCACCACCGGAATGCCACGCTGTTTGCACTCGGCAAGCAGCAGCGATTTCTGCCGCACGGTGTCGATCGCATCGACGACGTAGTCGAAGCCTTGGGAAAGGATCTCCGCCGCGTTCTTCTCGCCGAAAAAGGTCGGCAGCACCTGCACATCACAGGTGGGCGAAATCGCCCGCACGCGCTCAGCCATGGCCTCGGTCTTCTGCCGACCCACCTGCCCATCCATCGCATGGAGCTGGCGATTCACGTTGGTCACGCAGATCTCATCGAGATCCACCAGCGTGAGATGGCCGATGCCGGAGCGCGCCAAGGCCTCCACAGTCCATGACCCCACTCCACCGATCCCGATCACCGCCACACGGGCGGCGCGGAAACGGTCCAGCGCGGCCATACCATAGAGGCGACCAATCCCGCCGAAGCGGAGTGGATAATCGTCATCGGACACGCGGCTACCTAGCCCGCGATCACGCGCCGAGCAAGCAACGCCGCATGCCATCCAGCACCTTCGCGCAACGGTCCCGGTCGCCGCCTTTCACCTCGGCGGTCGCCCAGCCGGTGTAGCCGATGCTTGCGAGCGAAGCCCTCACGGCCGGCCAATCGACATCGCCTTCTCCAAGATCCACCCAGCCCTTCTCGCGGCTCCAATCCTTGCCATCGAGCTTCACGATCCGCTTGCCCAGCGTGCGAATCCATTCCTCCGGCTTGCCGAACTTCCGGTGGTTGCCGATGTCGAAATACGAGCCCACCCATGGCGAGTCGAACCGGTCGATATAGGCAGCAAGCCGCTCCGCCCCCTGTGCATCCCCGCCCTTTTCATCGTAGAACATCTTGTTCCAGACGTTCTCGATCAGCACGCGGATACCCAGTTCGGCGGCCAGCGGCAGGGCACGCTTGATCACCGGAATGCTGCGCTCCACCGCTTCATCATGGGTCGCCTTGTCATCCATCACACCGGGTACCAGCAATACGGCGGAACCTCCGACGGCATGGGATTCACGGATCGCGGTGAGCAGGCCTTCCAACGCCTTTTCCCGGACGTCCTCGGAAGGATCGGAGCAACGGACGGTCCAGTGGATCGAATCCACCACGCCGTGGATGGGCAGCCCGGTGGCCTTCGATGCGACGAGCGCCTCGGCTTTGTCCTGACCGCCGGGCGAATCCAGCTCCACGCCATCGTAGCCGATCTCCTTCAGTATCCGGAATTTCTCCTCCAGGTTCTTTCCGAAGGAGGCCATGCCACACTTCAGGGCGATGCGAATGCGCGGAGCAGCGGGCTCGGCAGCCCGCAACGAATGGGCCATGGCGGCGGTGGCCAGGCAGGTGGTCTGGATAAAGCGGCGGCGGAACATAAGGAACGCCCCACCTACGCGTCCCTGCCTACGGGTTCTTACGAACCATTACAAACCGGCCAGCCAAAGCGCGGCGTGGATCTTGAAATCCAGCACGAAACCCTCCGCCTCCTTCGCCTTCAGCCAGGTGCGGATCTCCGCACGCGGCACCAGATGCACCTTGATGTCCTCTCCCGCCACTCCCCCGCCATCGTGACGCCTCACGAGGCCGGTGGCGTGATACAAGTGCGTGAATTCCGAAGTCATTCCCGCGGATGTCGGCGTGCGGACGAGCAACTTCACGGACGCGGCGTCGTATCCGGTCTCTTCCAGCAGCTCGCGGCGAGCTGTCTCGGCAAGGTCTTCTCCGGCGAATTCTTCCTCATCCCCAACGAGTCCCGCCGGAATCTCGATCACCGTGGCCTGCACCGGAATACGGAATTGCTCGATCAAAACGATCTCCCCCTCCGCGGTTTCCGCCAGGATGCCGACGCACGAATCCGTCTGCGGACGGCGCACGAAATCCCACTTTCCGATGCGGTAGACGCCCAGCCAGCGGGTGGTGAAAAGAGTCTCGGGAGTGCTCATGGGGCAAGAAACAGTAGCGTCACATCGTAACGGCGCTAACATTCCGCAGGCGATGTCCCGTCACGATTTCCAAATCCCTCTCGTTTTCAAGCACCGCATCGTTTTCACACGTGATGCGTTTTCGCCTGGCAATCCGGCGCTCGAGGAGGTGTTGCGGGAAGGCGGCGGCCGCCGCGTGCTGGCAGTAATCGAAGCCAATGTCGCAAAAGCGTGGCCGTCCCTTGCAGCGGACATGCAGAGCTATCTGGATGCCACCGGGCTCGATGTTCGTGGTGTGGATGTGCTGCCCGGCGGTGAGACGGTCAAAAAGGATGATGCGCTGGTACGCCGCGTATGGGAACTCATCGACTCCGGCCACATCGACCGGCACTCGTATCTTATCGTCGTCGGAGGTGGAGCTTTCCTCGATGCGGTCGGCTACGCCGCCGCCACCGCTCATCGTGGCGTGAGACTCGTGCGCTTCCCCACCACCACGCTTTCGCAGGATGACAGCGGCGTGGGCGTGAAATGCGCCATCAATCATTTCGGGAAGAAGAACTGGGTGGGGGCATTTGCCGTGCCCTTCGCGGTGGTGAACGACTTCGCCTTCCTGCACTCGCAGGATGAGGAGACCCGCCGCGCCGGTTTGATCGAGGCGGTGAAGGTTTCATTGGTGAAAGATGCCGCGTTCTTCGATTGGATCGAGGAACACGCCGAAGCCTTGGCGGCTTTGGAACCTTCCGTGCTGGAGACCTGTGTCGAGCGCTCCGCCCTGCTCCACGCACGCCACATCGCGGAGGGCGGAGATCCATTTGAATGCGGTAGCAGCCGTCCGTTGGATTTCGGCCACTGGGCCGCGCACAAACTGGAGGCCCTCAGCGGCTATCAACTCGACCACGCGCGCGCGGTGTCGATCGGCATGTCATTGGACACGCTCTACTCGGCGAAGAAAGGATTGCTCGCGTCCGAAGCGGCGGAACGCGTGCTGCGCGTGGTGGAACTACTACGCCTGCCGTTGTATCACACGGCGATGGACCTCCGCGGCCCGGGTGGAAAGCGCCGCGTCTTCGACGGACTGGAGGAATTCCGCGAGCACCTCGGCGGGCGCCTCACCGTCCTCCTGCTCACCGCTCCCGGCAAGGGCACGGATGCCCATGAGATGGACGAAACCGTGCTGGAAGCCTGCATGGTGGAGCTTGAGGAGCGCTGCGCCGCACGGCATTGAAGCGTGGCGCGGTTTCCAACCGCCACGGCTCCAATCCTCACTCCTTCGCGTCCTGCTTGTCGTAGGCATCCCAGATCTTCTGGAAGCCATTGCGCGGCTTTTCCGCCTGCTTCACGACGCCGTTCTCGGTCATCGCGCCCCACGGATGTACCTCGCAGCCGCACGCTTCCATCACCTGAACCGTCCAGATGTTGCACACGCGCGGAATGTTGTACTTCCACGGAGACTCGACGACCACACCCTTGCCCCAACTGGAGGTGCCGAGCACGATCGGCGTGCCATCCGGATGATGGCTCACGCAGCCATTCAGGAAGGAGGCAACGGCCGGGCCACGATCCCGCGGCACCAGTTTCCTCCAGACGTGCTGGTAGTGGCAGACATCGACCACATTGTAGTCGAAGGGAATGATCTCCATCACCGAGGGCGAGGGCCAACACAGCGCGCGGACGGCCTGCCATGGAGTCAGCCAGGCTTTCTTGAGATAGGCCTCGCGATTGCCCCAGCTCATGGTCACATACTTGGCCTTGGGGAAATCCGCGGGCGGACGGAAGCCGCTCTCAAGCAGCCAGTCATACGGAAAGACCATGCCCGTATGAAGATTGTCCGCGATCATCCAGACCATCACATCCGGATCTTTCGAAGTCGCAGCTCCCTTCGCTTCCACCTTGGAAGCGGCCGGAATCACCGCCGCCACCCGCACTTTTTTCAGATCCGTGGAGACGGGAATACGGATGCAGGAACTGAGAGCGGCGGCCACACAGAGCGGCAGCGCCCAAGCGGCGGTCATGGATCGGAATCGCGACATCGGACGGCGCGGATCATCCGGAAAACCCGGGTCCGCGCCAGCGAAATTGCCGCCGGATGGCGAGCGGCGGCGGGATTTGTCACGCCTCCAGGAACGAACACACGTATTCGCAAATGCCTTCTGCAACGTGGATCGTGAAACCACTGTTGCCGGCGACATCGAAGTGGGAACCCGCGGCCACTTTCAGCGTCTCGGAAGCGCCATCCAACACCACCGAGCACTCACCCGCGATGATCTCCATACGCTCCGGAGCGCCGGTGCCGAAGTGGTATTCACCCGCGTAGATCAGACCGACAGTCTTCTTGGTGCCGTCATCGAAGCGGACGGTGTGCGAAACCACCTTGCCGTCGAAATAGACGTTGGCCTTGGCATCGACGGTGACGTTGGAGAAGGAGGGAGTGGACATGGACAATGGAGTAGGAGGTTGAAGATGAAAGAAGCCGGTCACTCGACCGGCATGCCGGCGTCCTTCCAGGCGTTATATCCACCTTCGAGCACCGAGACGGAGAATCCCTTCTCGGCAAGCCGGGCCGCCACCGCCCGGGAATCCGGACAGGCGGCATCGGTGCAATACAGCACCACATTTTTGTCCGCAGCCAATGCGGCGCGGATCTCCGGCTCATGACGGGCATAGTCCTGGTCGAACGAGCCGCGCGGCCAACTGACGGCTCCCGCCAGATGACCGAAGCCATGGACGAACGACGGCCGGACATCGTAGAGCAGCACCTTCCCGCTCTGCTGGAGCGAGAACAACGCGCTCATGTCGATGACCGAGACGCGCCCTTGGGCGGGTGCCGCAGGTTTGGCAGTGACAGCCGGCTTGGTCACCGGCTGCGGTGCCGGGCGGCTCTTGTGGCCGCACGACACCGAAAACACCGCCGCAGCGAGTGCCAGGATACGGAGAGACGATCCGGTCACGGCGCGATCACTTGCCGATCTTGATCAGCTCGATGTCGAACACGAGCAGACCGCCCGGACGACCGGCACCCGGGCTCTCACCGTAGGCGAGATCGGCCGGGATCCAGAAGCGGCGCTTTTCACCGGGAACCATGAGCTGCACTCCCTCGGTCCAGCCCTTGATCACGCCGGTGAGCGGGAAGCTGGTGGGAGTGCCGCGCTTCACGGAACTATCGAAAAGTTTGCCATCGGTAGTCCAGCCGGAGTAGTGGACGGTCACGGTGTCCGAAGCCTTCGGGTGGTCGGTGCCGGTGCCTTTGGTCAGAACCTTGGAAGCGAGGCCGGAAGCGGTCTTTTCGGCATCGGCAGGCGCGGCGGCGACATCGGCTGGAGCAGGTGGCGGTTCAACGCCCTGGGTGATGCCGATAAGCTCGGCTTCCACCACAAGGCCACCGGCCGGAGCGCCCGGAGGCGGCGTTTCACCGAAGGCGACTTTGGAGGGGATCCAGATGGTGCGCTTCTCACCGGTCACCATCAGTTTGAGGCCCTCGGCGAGACCGCCGATGCGGAGTGCGTCGAGCGGGATTTCCGCCGGTTCGCCCTGCTCCGCGGTGCTGTTGATGAGCGTACCGTCCGAGCTCCAGAGATTGAGGTGCGCTTTGACGGTATCGATGTCCTTCGGGTGATCCTTGCCGGTGCCTTTGGTGGTCACCTTGGTGGCGAGGCCGGAAGCGGTCTTCTCGGCATCGGCAGGCGCGGCGGCCACGTCCTTCGGAGCCTTGGGAGCCTGCTTGATGGAAATCAATTCGACATCGAACACAAGCAGGCCACCCGGACGACCTCCACCCGGATTCTCACCGTAGGCGAGATTCGCCGGGATCCAGAAGCGGCGCTTTTCGCCGGGGACCATGAGCTGCACACCTTCGGTCCAACCCTTGATCACGCCATTGAGCGGGAAACTGGTCGGTTCGCCGCGCTGCACGGAGCTGTCGAACAGCTTGCCGTCCGTGGTCCAGCCGGAATAGTGAACGGTCACGGTATCCGCGGCGGAAGGATGCTCGGTGCCGGTGCCCTTCGTCAGGACTTTCGAAACAAGACCGGAGGCGGTCTTTTCAGCATCAGCGGGAGCGGCGGCTACGTCTTTGGGAGTCTCAGGCATGGTCGGTTCCGCGAGGGAAAGGGAAGAGGCGGCAAGGAGCAAGCCTGCCGCGCCGATTGCGAGCTTTCGGGCGTTTTTCATCAGCGAAGGCCTGAACCTTCGGTGCCGCCCAACTGGCTGTCAATCCCGCCCAACGGCTTCTCGCGCACCATCAGCTTCGTCGGCTCTCCACAATAGGGGCACTGGAAGGCCCCGCGGAACAGAATGCCACCTGCCACACGCAGCCGGTAACTGCCGAAGAAACGCTTGGCCTTCCGGCTTTTCTGGCAGCCTTTCTTCAGCAAGGGCGGGATCGTACACAGCGGGCAACGTGCGCGGCTGGCGACCACCACATGAATCAGGAATGTCACAAACGCTCCGCCCAGCAGGCACAAACCAGTCAAAACCTCGCTGCGCGTGTCGTGGAACAATCCCGCGCCGATCTCGCCAAGCGCAGCCAAAAACAAACCCGCAGCGATGAAGACCAGCAAGGAGGCCAGACGGAATCTGAACACGCTGGAACGAGACGGAAGACGATGCATCGGAAAAATTGGGGCGGGTTTTCCCGTCGGGCCGGACGGTCGGCTAGAAGCAACAGCAGGCCAGCGTTCCGTCAATCTACGAATTCAAAAAAGATAAGATATACGCTTGCATCTTGCAAACGGAGTTATCACGCGACCAGCATCCGCCGTGCCATGTGCAATGCCAGACCTTTTGGCCAATAGGAGTATAGCCGTTTAGGCCTGCAAAGCCTGTCCCAAAGGGCAGTTTTAGAACAAGGCCACTTGGCCCTGCACCACCGCAACCTTGGCTTTCACAGGAGCCAACAAGGCATCGATCCGGGTGAGCAATTCCAGAGAAGGAGTCTCCGCTCCATCCAGAAATTGCCTGAGGCGCAGCCGCCATGAGTCATGGGAACCACCCTCCTCGCGGGCCAGGATCAGGGCCGCCTCGGACAGGCGTCCGCTGGGGGCAAGCTGCCGCCGCGTACGTTTGAGCCAAGCGTCCAAGTACGGGCGCTTCTGGGGCTTCGGGGCTTTCGCCGTGAACACGTGGGTGAGAATAGCGTCCGTGGAACAATCGGTCAAGCCACCTGGGCGACGGCCATCGCGGCAATGCCTTCCCGGCGGCCGACGAAGCCCATCGTTTCGTTCGTCGTGGCCTTGATGCCGACCCGCTGGGGCGCGATCCCCAAGGCTGCCCCGATATTCTGTCGCATGGCCTCACGATGAGGCAGCACTTTCGGAACTTCCGCCACGAGGGTGGCGTCCACATTGACGATGGACACTCCTGCCTCGGCGGCGAGATCCCGGCATTTCTCCAGAATTTTCAGCGACGAGATTCCAGCGCAGGTCGGATCGCCGGGTGGGAAAAAGAACCCGATGTCCGGCTGGCCCAGAGCGCCGAGCACTGCATCCGCCAATGCGTGACAGAGCACGTCCGCATCGGAATGACCATCGAGACCATGGGTATGTGGAATGGTCACGCCACCCAGCACGAGCGGGCGGCCTTCCTTGAAACGGTGAACGTCGTAGCCAATGCCAACCATGGGAGTAGAGAGGTAGGTTAGAGAATTTCGGCGATCGGGATCCTGCCGTTGGTGGCGACGATCGACCACACGTCCGGCTTGCCGGGCACGGGGTGCAGGTCCACCGCTCCACCGGCCCCTTCGACGATCAACTTGCCTGCCGCAATGTCCCACAGGGAAATGCGGGACTCGATGTAGCCATCGAGGCGGCCGCAGGCGATGTAAGCCATGCCAAGCGCGGCGGAACCCATCATGCGCATCTTGCGGGCGCGCAGGGAGGCTTTCTTGAAGCGCTCCAGTCCGATGCTCAGGGCGTCGCCATCCTTGCCGCAGCCGACGAAGAGGATGGACTCCTCCAGCTCCGTGCGCGGGCTGGCCGAGATCGCCCTGCCATTGAGCTGGGGCGGCACACCTTTCACCGCAGTCCAGGTTTCACCGACCATGGGATCATGGATGACGCCGACGGTGATCTCACCCTCCACCCGCAGGGCGATGGAGACGCAGAAATGGGGGATGCCGTAGTAGAAGTTCACGGTGCCATCGATGGGATCGACAATCCACTGGCGGGCTGCATCCTGATTCCCCGCCAAGCCCTCCTCGCCATAGAGCGCGTCATCCGGACGCGCACCGAGCAGGATGCCGGTGATGAGATCCTGGGACTGCTTGTCGAGAGCGAGCTTGATATCGTGATGGGTGGCCTCATCCACCGCGGCATCCTGGCCGAAGTGGGAGTGAAGCAGCTTGCCCGCTTCCAGAGCGGCGTGGACGGCGAGTTCGAGATCGGTCATGAGGGCAGGAGGAAGAAATCAGCGATCCGCCTTGCCGGCGGCGAGTTCGAGGATGGCTTCGGCGAGGTGATTGGCAAGGTGGACTTTGTCGTCCGCAGGCAATGCCACGCTGCGATCGGGATACACGAGAATGACTTCGTTCCGGTCCGAATCGAAGCCGGTACCGGGCTGGGAAACATCGTTGGCAACGATCAGGTCGCAATTTTTCGAGCTCAGCTTGTGGCGGGCGTTTTGTTCGAGGTTTTCCGTCTCCGCAGCGAACCCGACCAGCGTTCCGGTAAATCCAAAGGGCTCCCGCGCCGAGCCGAGGATGTCCCGAGTCCGAACCAGCTCCAAGGTAAGACGGGCACCTGTTTTCTTGATCTTTTGCGGTTCCACATGAGCGGGTGTGTAGTCGGCCACGGCCGCCGCAAAGATCGCGATGTCCATTCGTGCGATGTGACGCGAAACCGCCTGATGCATTTCCTCTGCGGTCGTCACCGGCAGATAGTCCACATGATCGGGGATGGGCTGGGAAGTTGGACCTGAAATCAGAAGCACCCGGTGTCCCTCATGCGCGAACGCGTGTGCGATGGCATAGCCCATCTTGCCCGAAGAACGGTTGCTCAGGTAGCGGACCGGATCAATCGGCTCGCGGGTCGGGCCGGCGGTGACGAGAACATTCACGCCGGGAGTTTGGTCCTCCCTGTCCCGCGTGCAAGTCACGCTTGTGTGGAAGGCAGCTTCAAGCGGGCCAGCAACCGGCCATTCACCGCGAGAGCCATGGGAATATAAACCTCCACACGATCCAGAAAAGGACCGTATCCTTCTGCAAACTCCCGGATCACAATGCCCTCCGTGCCGCCGGCGGCTGCTCTCCAATCCATCAAATTGGTGGAGATTTCGACTGACGGATCGAGTTCGTTGGCACGATCCGCGCGCCGCCAGGTGACTTTCAGATAATCTCCCGGAGGTACGACGCCGGGCGTAGTAATCCGAACCAGCGCCATCTCCGGCAGAACCGTCCGAGCATCCGGGCTGTCGGGACGAGTGCCGAGGACGAACTCGATCCCATTCGGAATGCCATCATCATCCGCATCCCCGCGTGGAGAAGGATCCACAATGCCAGGATAACCAGCAATCCAATCATCATAGGCGCTGGCGCGAGCCTCCTTGGCCGAAAACACCATCACCAACGTCAAAAGCAACAGGGGGAGCGAACGCACGCAGCACCTACTAACGTATTCAGAACCAGTCCGCAGCAAAAATGCAGATGTTGTTTCTTGTCCTCCGCTTGCCCGACCGGCTCTTTGTTGCCGGTTTTGTCACGAGGGTGCGCTTGCGTCATTGGATTGCCTCATCAAGCACGGGTGCCGTGCTTCTGGGGCAGACACGCGCGACAGGCAGACAGGCAGCGTCCACCCGCACGCCATCTGAGCAAAAAAAGAGCCCGTCCTCATCTTTCGACAAGGACGGGCAAATACCTGGCGACGACCTACTCTCACAGGACCTATCGTCCAACTACCATCGGCGCTGCAGCGTTTCACTTCCGGGTTCGGAATGGGACCGGGTGGTTCCACCGCGCTGTGGTCACCAGAGGGCAATCTTGGTCAGTGGCCTGTTGTATGGGCAACCGTCAAAACTGGGACTCTGAGGACGAACAGCTTCAGCTTCGTCATTTCAAGTTAAAGGATTAGAGCAGCGGACCTTCGATTCCTATCGCGGTCCGCTCCCTGACATCCACACGGAGAACTTCATTTTCCTAACTTAACCGATCCACTCGAGCCTCTCACACGGTCTCGGGATCCAAATCCCTTTCAACAACGGCAACGATTCCGATGGAATCAAGCCGAACGGATGATTAGTACTGGTAAGCTGAATATGTTACCACACTTGCACTTCCAGCCTATCAACGTGGTAGTCTTCCACGATCCTTCAGGGAAAATTCATCTTGGGAGGAGCTTGGCGCTTAGATGCTTTCAGCGCTTATCTCTTCCGCACTTAGCTACCCAGCCATGCTCTTGACAGAACAACTGGTGCACCAGAGGTGCGTCAATTCCGGTCCTCTCGTACTAGGAATTGAACCCCTCAATTTTCCTGCGCCCACAGAGGATAGAGGACCGAACTGTCTCGCGACGTTCTGAACCCAGCTCGCGTGCCGCTTTAACCGGCGAACAGCCGGACCCTTGGGACCTTCTCCAGCCCCAGGATGCGACGAGCCGACATCGAGGTGCCAAACTTCGCCGTCGATATGAACTCTTGGGCGAAATCAGCCTGTTATCCCTAAGGTACCTTTTATCCGTTGAGCGACGGCAATTCCACATTCTACCGCCGGATCACTTAGGCCTACTTTCGTATCTGCTCGGCTTGTTGGCCTCACAGTTAGGCGGGTTTATGCCTATGCACTCGACACACGGTTACCGACCGTGCTGAACCCACCTTCGCGCTCCTCCGTTACTCTTTAGGAGGATACCGCCCCAGTAAAACTGACCGGCTGACACTGTTCCCCGCCCGGATTCACGGGTCGAGGTTAGATCTTCCAACACCCAAGGGTGGTATCTCACTGTTGGCTCCGCGACCCCTAAAGGGCCACATCAACGCCTCCCACTTATGCTGAGCATGAAAATCGAAAAACCAATGACAGCTTACAGTTAAGGTCTATAGGGTCTTTCCGTCCTTCTGCGGGTAGGCGGCATCTTCACCGCCATTACAATTTCACTGAGCACCTGGTTGAGACAGCGCCCAACTCGTTACACGATTCGTGCAGGTCGGAACTTACCCGACAAGGAATTTCGCTACCTTAGGACCGTTATAGTTACGGCCGACATTCACGGGGACTTGGGCTCAAAGCTTCGCCTTGCGGCTAACCTCTTACCTTAATCTTTCCGCATTGGTCACGTGTCACATCGTATACGTAGACTTACGTCTTGGCACAATGCTGTGTTTTTGCTAAACAGTCGGTTGGGCCATTTCACTGCGGCCTGGAAATCAGGCACCCCTTATCCCGAAGTTACGGGGCCAATTTGCCGAGTTCCTTAACCAGGGTTCACTCTTACGCCTTGGTATACTCTACCCACCCACCTGTGTCGGTTTGCGGTACGGGTTGCTTAGCATGCGCTAGGGCTTTTCTAGGCACGGACTTCGGTAATGCGGATCGGCCGTAGCCTCACCTCGGAATTCAATTACTTAGTTACCTCCATCCATGCGTCATCCTAGTTTAAGGTTCGCAAGTGCAGGAATATTAACCTGCTGTCCATCGGTTACGCCCATCGGCCTCACCTTAGGTCCCGACTAACCCAGGGACGAAAAACGTAGCCCTGGAAACCTTGGGTTTACGGCGGACCGGGATTTCACCGGTCTTATCGTTACTTATGTCTGCATCCTCTCTTCTCAGCACTCCACGGTCGGTCGCCCTCCCGCTTCAAGGCACTGAGAATGCTCCTCTACCGCGCCACATAAATGTGACACCCAGAGCTTCGGTATTACGCTTATCGCCGATCATTTTCGGCGCAGAATCTCTCGATGAGTAAGCTATTACGCACTTTTTAAATGGTGGCTGCTTCTAAGCCAACATCCTCACTGTCTGTGAAATTCCACATCCTTTCCACTTAGCGTAATTTAGGCACCTTAGCTGCTGATCAGGGTTGTTTCCCTTTTGACGATGAAGCTTATCCCCACCGTCTCACTGCTATGCTCCATTGAGTGGTATTCGGAGTTTGATAGGGTTTGGTAGACGGGTATGCCCCCTAGCCCTTTCAGTGCTCTACCCCACTCATCAGCACATAACGCTGCACCTCAATGCATTTCGAGGAGAACCAGCTATCACGGGGTTTGATTAGCCTTTCACTCCTACCCTCAGCTCATCCGAGAATTTTTCAACATTCACCGGTTCGGTCCTTCACGTAGTATCACCTACGCTTCAACCTGGCCAAGGGTAGATCACCTCCGCTTCGGGTCCAGCACCTGCAACTATGTCGCCCTATTGGGACTCGCTTTCGCTTCGCCTCCGTTCCAGAAGAACTTAAGCTCGCCACAGATACTAACTCGCAGACTCATTAAGCAAAAGGCACGCCATCACCCCGAAGGGCTCTGACACCTTGTAGGCACACGGTTTCAGGTTCTATTTCACTCCGCTCACAGCGGTTCTTTTCACCTTTCCCTCACGGTACTGGTTCACTATCGGTCGCTAACTAGTATTTAGCCTTACGCAGTGGTCTGCGCAGATTCACACAACGTTCCACGTGTGCTGTGTTACTCAGGAACACCCTAGGGGTCGATCGAATTTCGGATACGGGGATGTCACCCTCTGTGTCGCGCCTTTCCATGCGCTTCTCCTATCGTCACAACTCCCACGTCGGGGTCCTACAACCCCGGAGACAAGTCTCCGGTTTGGGCTCTTCCGCTTTCGCTCGCCACTACTGACGGAATCGATTCTCTTTCTTTTCCTCCGGTTACTGAGATGTTTCACTTCACCGGGTATCGCGTCTTCTTCCCTATTTGATTCAGAAAGAAACGATGGCGTATTAACACCACCAGGTTACCCCATTCGGAAATCTCCGGATCAAAGCGTATTTGCCGCTCCCCGAAGCTTATCGCAGCTTATCACGTCCTTCATCGCCTGTTAGCACCAAGGCATCCACTGTGTGCCCTTCGTAGCTTGATTCCTTTCGAAATCAGCCATCGTTGAGTCTTCACTCATTGCTGAGTGTTCAACAAAATTGCCATAAACATTAATTGGGAATTTAGAGTATTCCAAGACCACGTAAAGAGCGCTCATATGAGCAATCAATATGCAGTCAGGAAAAACTTATTTCTCCATGCGGATGTCAAAGAGCGGACTCTCTTCCTACAATGCAGATTCGCTTCACTCTTGAGAGATGGTGGGCCTGACTGGACTCGAACCAGTGACCCCGCGCTTATCAAGCGCGTGCTCTAACCAACTGAGCTACAGGCCCTTTAGTTGGTTGAGTGTCGAGAGTCGATGGCTGAGAGTCAGATTACTCTCATCTCTCAACTAACTTCTCTCAACTTCTCAGCTGGTGGAGGCACAGGGACTCGAACCCTGGACATCCAGCTTGCAAAGCTGGCGCTCTACCAACTGAGCTATACCCCTCTCTGGAGGTGCGAATGAAAAGATAAAGACTAAATCGTGCGCTGCGAACCATGCTGGTTTACGCAAGTCAAAGGATTTGAATGTTGTGAGGGCGATTGCTCGCTTCTCGCTCCCAAACCATCATTTGCATGATGGAGGAGTCGACCTTGCCAGTGACAGACCAGCTGTTTGGCATTCTCCGTAGAAAGGAGGTGATCCAGCCGCAGGTTCCCCTACGGCTACCTTGTTACGACTTCATCCCAGTTACCAGCTACACCTTAGGGCTCTGCCTCCTTGCGGTTGGCGCGAACACTTCGGGTGCGACCGGCTTCCATGATGTGACGGGCGGTGTGATAAGACCCGGGAACGTATTCACGGCACCGTAGCTGATGTGCCATTACTAGCGATTCCGGCTTCATGGAGGCGAGTTGCAGCCTCCAATCCGAACTGGGCCCAGTTTTATAGATTTCCTCCACCTCGCGGTCTCGGTTCTCATTGTACTGGGCATTGTAGTACGTGTGCAGCCCTAGGCGTAAGGGCCATACTGACCTGACGTCGTCCCCACCTTCCTCCCAGTTGATCTGGGCAGTCTGACTAGAGTTCCCGGCATTACCCGCTGGCAACTAGTCACAAGGGTTGCGCTCGTTGCGGGACTTAACCCAACATCTCACGACACGAGCTGACGACGGCCATGCAGCACCTGTGCAAATTCCCCGAAGGGTCACACGCTTTCACGTGTTTAGAGATGCATGTCAAGCCTAGGTAAGGTTCTTCGCGTTGCATCGAATTAAGCCACATACTCCACCGCTTGTGCGGGTCCCCGTCAATTTCTTTGAGTTTTAGCCTTGCGGCCGTATTTCCCAGGCGGTGCGCTTAACGCGTTAGCTCCGGCACAAGGGGGTCGAATCCCTCACACCAAGCGCACACCGTTTACTGCCAGGACTACAGGGGTATCTAATCCCTTTCGCTACCCTGGCCTTCGTGCCTCAGCGTCAGATACTGTCCAGTGACTCGCTTACGCCACGAGTGTTCCTCTCGATCTCCACGCATTTCACTGCTACACCGAGAATTCCAGTCACCTCTCCAGTCCTCAAGTCAAGCAGTATCGGATGCAGTTCCGGGGTTGAGCCCCGGATTTCACATCTGACTTACCTAACCGCCTACGCACCCTTTACGCCCAGTGATTCCGAACAACGCTTGGGACCTTCGTATTACCGCGGCTGCTGGCACGAAGTTAGCCGTCCCTTCCTCTTCCGGTACTATCAACCCTGTCTGCTATTCACAGCCAGGTCTTACTCCCGGATGACAGGAGTTTACAATCCGAAGACCGTCATCCTCCACGCGGCGTTGCACCATCAGGGTTGCCCCCATTGTGAATTATTCTCGACTGCTGCCACCCGTAGGTGTCTGGACCGTGTCTCAGTTCCAGTGTGCCTGATCGTCCTCTCAGACCAGTGCACTGTCGTTGCCTTGGTGAGCCGTTACCTCACCAACAAGCTGATAGGGCGCGAGCCAATCCTCCAGCGACAGCCTTGCGGCCGCCTTTACTCTTGCGAGACCATGGGGTATTAATCCAAGTTTCCCTGGGCTATTCCCCACTGAAGGGCATGTTACTCACGTGTTACTCACCCGTGCGCCACTGACTGAAGCGGTATTGCTACAACTTCAATCCGTTCGACTTGCATGTCTTAAACACGCCGCCAGCGTTCGTTCTGAGCCAGAATCAAACTCTCCGTAAAATATAGTGCTAGACTCTTAAAGAGCCTGCTTAAATTGGACCTACTGACCAGGTTTCCTGGTTCAGCCTGCGCACCTCTCAAGGCGCGCAGCACACAATTTAGCCTTTTTCTTTCCGCTCAGCTTCCAAACCGCCATGCCAGAGACTCTTTCCAGAGTGTTGGCACCGTTCGTGCTGAGCCGCATTGTCAAAGATCCGTTTCGAGGGGACTAAGAAGCCGATCGGGTGTTTCCACCGCGACCGGCTGTCGGTCTCTCGTGTCGCGCTTCGTAGCGGCGACGGGCGCAAGCTACCCTGAACGGACCCCGCGGGTCAATGCCTTTCGTGATCTTTTTTCCAAAAGGGCATCTATTCTCGTCGCAATCCGCTCAAAATCAATAAAAGAATCCGCCAAAAATCTGACGACAACGTCACCCAAACTCCCTCATTCCACCCTCCAACAGGGGGCAAATGCGGGTTCCGGCGACGAAGGGGGACGAAATCGGGTTCATGAGGGGAGGTAGGAGAGCACGAGGGCGGAGAAGAGTGTTATTACTACAGTAATAGTAGATTCACGGAGGATTGATGGAGAATGGATTGCGAGGCGTTGGAGAGGGTGAAGAAAGGGGCGGAGAAGGAGGCGGGAGACGCCACACACGAACCCCGGAAATGAGCGGAATGGAGCGGGGTTTCCACCCCGCAACACGCTCCAATCCAACTCTCTAACAGATCCATGGAGGACCCCGCGCAGGGGATGTTTTTGAAAGGTGGGAGAAGAAGAGAAGAGAAGAGAAGAGAAGAGAAGAAGAGAGGAACCAGTCGCTGTACGGGGAGATTGGGGTCCCTTCAGTGCAGATTCCCTTCATGCTTCCACGTTGGGGTGCTGGGATGAGGGTGAGTCAACCCCGCCCGAAGTCTCACGACTCCGGCTACATACGAAGATCTCTGAGGAAGGGCTCTGGGAGCGAACGCAGTTCCCGGCGAGCGGCATTACCTGTCGCGAGACCCGACAGGGGGTCTTGAGAGTTGGTCACTCGACCGGGAGGGACACGGCGACTTCAAACCCTCCCTCGGAAGGATTCGAGGCGGAGACCCGGCCACCGCATGCTTCGATACAGGTGCGGACGATGGCGAGGCCAAGACCGGAACCACCGGTATCCCGGGTACGGGAGCGATCGGGACGGTAGAAGGGTTCGAACAGTCTGGGGAGGTCCTCGGCAGGGACACCCGGACCATTGTCCCGAAAGGTGACCGAGAGTTGTGCGCCCAAGCGGCGAGCCATGATCTCCAGCTTGGCGCCCGCACCTGCATGAACTCTCACGTTCCTCACCAGATTGCCGAAGGCACGCGACAACAGCCGGAGATCCACATGTGCGGTCAGATCAGGTTCAAGAATGAAGGCGATCTCAAGTTCTTCCCCTTCCCGCGCGGCCACATCCCTGATCAACGGCTCCAATTCGGTCGTGCGGAGCTGGGGGCGTCCGGCTCCGGCGCGAGAGAAGGCGAGGATTTCATCAATGAGGCGGGCAAGCTCGCCGGCGTCATCATCTACCGAGAGAAGCCGGGCCTGGTTGTCTTCCGGGACGGTCTGTTCGAGCACGGCGATGCCGGTGCGCACCCGGGCGAGCGGTGCGCAGAGTTCATGCGCCACGTCCGCGAGGAACCGGCGTTGGCCGGAAACGAAACGATCGAGCCGCCCCGCCATTTCAGTTACGGCGACTCCAAGCCGACCGAGTTCGTCACGGCGGGAAGTCTCCACGGTGACTTGGAAGTCTCCTTCGGCAATCCGCTCGGTGGCCCGGGTGAGGCGCCCCACATAGCGGGTGATGCTGAGAGCAAAGGGCGCCCAAAAAGCGACGCTGACCGCCAACACGGCGAATCCGCCGAAAATCCACGGCCTGATTTCAAAGAACAGGCCATTGCCGGACAGATCCTCGCTGCGGACAATGAGCAACGCGTGCTGGGGACCTCCGGTTCCTGGAGCCGGACGCAATGGGAATTCGATACCGGCCCAGTATCCATTACCGCTCTCACCGCGCACAAGAAACACGGGAGCGGATGCGGGCAACGGGCGACCCCGGGGGGGCTGGAAGTCCTCATCCTGTTCATTCCGCCGCCCTGGCGGCGGGCCTTGGCGGCGGTTTTCGGGCGGTCCATCCCCCAGCAATCCGCCATCAAAGAGGTCATCGCCACCCGCGCGAGGCGGCGGGGGCGGCGGACGATCTCCGGGTGGCCGCCCCTGGAGTGGCGGAGGATTCTGGGAACGCTGGGACTGGGGCAGGCGGGCTTCCCGGATCCGGTCCATGACATTACGGGGCACTCCCTTGAAAGCACCTGCTTCCCATCGCTCCGGCGGCTGCCAGACATCCAACTGCAAACCGCGGCTGGCGGAGTGGCGGGAAAGCACGGTGGGCCACTCCGTGCGCGGGGTCGCGCGCAACTCCGCACCCACCACTTCTCCGAGGTCCTTCAGGTGATCACCGGTGCGTCCGGCGAGCAGGGAATCCAGCCCCAGTCTCAGTTGAAGAGCGAGCAATCCCCCGAAGATGAGCGCGAGCACCAACAGATGCAGCGCCAGCCAGCCGAGCATCTTTGCCAGCAGGGAGTGTCGCCAGGAACTTTTCATGAACGGGAATCCGGATCGCCGAGCACGTAGCCGACGCCCCGCACCGTGCGGATATACCGCGGTTCCCGCGGATCGTCTCCGAGTTTCCGCCGCAAGGCCGAAACATGGACGTCGATCGAACGGTCAAAAATATCAAAACGCCGTTCGGACACCTGCTCGATGAGCTGCTCGCGGGTTTTCACTCGCCCCTTGGAGCGAAGCAGTTCGGTGAGAAGGGCAAACTCGAGCGCGGTCAGCTCCAGAGGCCGGTCACCGAGGACCGCGGTATGGGAATCCTCGCACAGACGGAGCTCGCCCGCAGCCCATTCGCTGGGTCCCTTCTTTTCGGAAGGCCCCGCGTGCCGGCGGGTGACGGCCCGCAACCTGGCCAACAACTCGCGGACCGAGAAGGTCTTCGGCAAATAGTCATCGGCACCGGTTTCCAAGCCGGCGATGCGGTCCGCCTCATCCCCCATCGCCGTCAGCATGAGCACGGGCACATCCGAACGCTTCCGCAGCTCCCTCAGCACATCAAACCCATCCATCCCGGGCATCATCACATCCAGAATCACCGCCTGATAGCCTCCTTGAACCGCAGCTTCCAAGCCCTCGGGCCCGGTGTGGCGGATATCCACCTTCCAGCCCAGCGGCGTGAGATAGTCACGGATCAGTCCGCAGAGCTTGCGGTCGTCATCGACCAGCAAAAGGGGTCTTCCATTGTCGGATTCAGTGGAATTCATGCCGGGAGTTTGGGGGGATCATCACCCAATGAGGGTGCGACGAGCGAACCGTTTTACCCCATCTTTACAAAAAAGACAGCCCACGTGATTTACACCAATTTCACAATTTCCCGCCATCTCAGACATAGTTCCTTAACAAGTGGATGGTTCCATCTTCAGCGGATCCATGAGGGCCGCCCCATCTCATCGAACTATGAAAACCACGACCACAGCCGCCTTGCTCGCGGCCCTCGCTTCACTCGCTTCGGCTCAAGACCACGATCGACCGCCGCCACCTCCGCGGCCGGGTCCGCCGGGTCCTATTCTCCGGGTGCTTGATACCAACAAGGACGGCACCATCAGCGCCGACGAACTGGCCAAGGCTTCCGCCGACCTCTCCTCTCTCGACAGGAATGGTGATGGTGAAATCTCCATGGATGAAGTGCAACCACCTCCTCCTCCGCCCCGCGACGGCGAGGACAGTGGCACCGAGGATACACCTCCGGCCGCCTATGACCAGCAACCGGCACCGATGGAAAACGAGGACCGGCCCAAGCCTCCGCCACCGCCCCTTTTCGCCGCGCTCGATCTCAATCACGACGGCATCATCTCCGCCGATGAAATTCAAGCGGCCGCCGAGTCCCTGAAGAAACTCGACAAAAACGGCGACGGCCAACTGAGCCCGGAAGAAATGCGCCCGCCGGGTCGCCCACCCGGACCGCCGCCCTCCGAAGGTGGCCCGCCGAACGGCGGTGGCCAAGGCCGGAGCCAAGGACGCGGCCAGAGTCCACAAGACCCTCGCGGCAGCCGCAGCCATTGATACTTTTCTCCCCAAGGAACCCCCGAGGCACCCTGGAATCCGCGTGGTTCCGGGGTGTTTTCGTTTTCCACCTAGGCTTCCAGCGGCAGCCTCAGCCTGAATCCCGCGCCGCCTCCGGGAGAAGTGTAGTAGCCCACCGAGCCTCCCATCGCCTCGGTCAATTCCTTCACGATGCTGAGGCCGAGTCCCGTGGAGGATTCCCCGCCGGTCGGGCGGCTGCTCAGGCGGGCATAGCGCTGGAACAGGCGCGGGATTTCGCTATCCGGGATGCCCGGCCCTTCGTCTTCGATCGAAACCATGCCCACATCCGCATCACGACGCGCCGCCAAGGTGACGGTGGTGCCGGGAGGAGAAAACTTCAGGGCATTCGAGAGGAGGTTTTCCAGCACCCGCAGCAAGCATCCCCGGTCGGCGACGACCACCACCGCTCCCGCGACGGGTGCGCTTCGGAGATCGATGCCCTTCTCATCGGCACGGGTGGAAAAACCCTTGGACACCTCGGCCAGGAGTTCCGCCAGATCCAGAGGCTCTGATTTCAGAGTGGCCTTGGCATTCTCCACCCAACGGATCTCCAAGAGTGACTCGACAATCTCGATGGCGCGATCCGAGGCCTCCAGGATCATCCCCGCGAGACGGTCCACCTTCGGCCCGGCCTGCTGTTCCTCCAACAGGCGGGCGGAGAAGCGGACGGAGCCGAGCGGGTTCTTCAGGTCATGGGCAAGGACCTCGACGAGACGGTTCTTCTCGGCGATTTCCTCCTCCAACCGGCGGCTGGTGCGACGCAAGCCGAGATGGAGTTCGATGCGGCGCAGCAGCTCCGGCCCATGGAAGGGCTTGGTGACGTAGTCGACGCCACCCGCCGAGAGAGCCTCGATGATGAAGGTCTTGTCGGTGGCGGCGGACAGAAAAATGATGGGGACCGCGGGCCAATCCGGGTCGTCCTGCAGGCGGCACGCCACCTCCACGCCGCTGATGCCGGGCATCATCACATCCAGCAGGATCAGATCCGGCCTCACCTCGCGGGCCTTCGCCAGTCCCTCCTCACCTCCACGGGCGGTGATGATTTCGTAGCCCTCGCGCAACAGCAGGGAACCGACGACCTGGATGTTCTTCGGCTCGTCGTCGATGACAAGGATGACGGAACGCGGGTGATGCATCACGGAGCAGTATGGGTGGAAAGAGCGGTGGTAAGCGAGTCCGCAAGTGCGGGAAGACGCCGCAGGCATGCAGCCGCAGCATCGGTTTCAAAGGCTTCCAGATGTCCCTGCAACTGCGCGGCGAAGCCGGCAAGCGGCGGCGTGGAGTCATCGGCCCGGGCCGCCAGGCGTTTCGCGAATTCCAGCGACGCCTGCATCGGCATGACAGCCGCAAGGCGTTCCGCCTCGCGGGCCAACGGTCCCTGCAAGGCGGCGAGCAGATCCGACCATTCGGCAGTGGTCCGCCTTTCCAATCTCCAGCCGCCGTCCACCAAGGTATCCCCGCGAGCGGCTTTCCGGGGTGCGGTCTGACGGGCAGGCAGGATTTTTCCCAACTGGGCGAGAAGGGCGGCGCGGTTGATGGGTTTTTCCAGCGCACCCTCAAACAAGGCACTCAGGCCTGAACCATCGTCGAGCAAAGGCGTGGCGGAAACCGCGATCAGCGGAATGGACCGCGTGGCAGGATCAGCCTTCAGCTTCTTGCGGATCGCACGGCCATCCAATCCCGGCGACCACAGATCCAAAAGGATCACATCCGGGCGGTGGCACCCGCAGATGTCCGCCACCTCCTCGCTGCGCTCCGCCTCGAAAATCTGATGGTCGCTGTCCGCCAGGAAGCCACGGATGACCTCCCGGTCGAACTCCCCGGCATCCGCGACGAGAATCTTCGAAGGAATAAGGCGATCGAAATCCACCTCCGCGGGGGCGTCCGGCAATTCCTCCAACTCGCCTTCGTCCGCTAATTGGACCGGCAGTTCCAATCGGAATTTCGAACCCTTGCCGACCTGGCTGGCCACATTGAGGGAACCACCCATCATCGAGGTAAGGCGACGGCTGATCGCCAGCCCCAGGCCGGTGCCTTGGAACTCGCGGCGGTCATGCGAATCAATCTGGAAGAAGGGGCGGAACACGGATTCCAACTCGTCCTCCGGAATGCCGATGCCGGTATCCTCCACGAGAAATCTCAGAATGCCGCGGGACTTGCCCCCCATCGGCTTGAAGGGGCCTATTTTGACGGCGACCGATCCCACGCGGGTGAATTTCAGGGCGTTCCCGATGAGGTTCAGCAGCACCTGCCGGACCCGCAGCGGATCGAAAACCAGCACGGGCGGTACCGAGGGGTCCAGGATCACCCGGTAGTCGAGCCCCTTTTCCGAAGCGCGGAACGCGAAGAAAACGGCAAGGTTCCGCTCCAATTCATCCATCCGCACGGGCTCGCTGTGAATCTCCATCTTGCCAGCCTCGATCTTTGAAATATCGAGGATGTCATTGATGAGGGTGAGGAGGGAGTTGCCGCTGGTGAGGATGGCCTCGGTGAACTTCTTTTCGCGGGTGGTGGTCGCGGAGTCGTGAAGGAGTTCGCCGAAGCCGAGGATGGCATTCATCGGCGTGCGGATCTCGTGGCTCATCATGGCGAGGAACTCGCTCTTCGCGCGGTCCGCCTTCTGCGCGGTTTCCTTCTCCACGCTGAGTTGGTGCTGCTTATCCTGGTTCCCGAGATAGAGGAACAGCATCCACGAAAACACGGCACCACCCGCCAGGGCGATCATGCCGCACACCACAATGGCGTTGTTGGTCTGCTTGAGGCTTTGGATGGCGCTGTACTGATGAGAGGACATCGTGACCTGGAGCTCGCTCTCCATGGCCGCAAACTCATCCCGGATTTGATCCATCAGTTCCTTACCCACCCCGCTTTCTACGATCTCACGGGAAGCATCGAAGCCTCCCGTGCGCCGAACCCCTACGACATCCTCGATCTCGCCCAGCTTGCGGGCGATCAATCGGCGCAAGGCGGCCGCGTGAGCCGCGATCGACGCATCCCCGCGGGCAAGGGTGGAGACTTTTTCAAGATGGGCGGCGGCATCCTCACGGCCCCTGCGGTAGGGGTCCAGATAGCTATCCGTGCCAGTGATGATGAACCCCCGCTGGCCGCTCTCCACATCCTGCACGGCGGATTTCAGCCGCTGAACCTCCAGGAGGGTTTCGCGGGCATGCAGCATCGCGGCGAAATCGTCCAGATTCTGCCGGGTGCCGTAGATCGAGGTGCCGACGATCACCGCCACCAGCAGGACCGCCGCGGAGCAGGCGAGCGCGTGTTTGAGGCGGAATTCGCGGCGCATGGATCAGAAACCTTCGCTAACAGGGTGGAGCCCGCTCCGCAGGGTCGCAAGTGGATTGTCACCAGCCTTGGTTGAGCAACCAGCCGATGATCAGAACCTGCGGAGTGGTCAACAGCGGGAGGATCAGCGCGGCCTTCCATGAACCGGTGGTCTGGCGCAGCACCACGATCTCGGTGTAGTCGGTGGCGGCCCCGGCCATCAGGAAAGTGAAGGCATTTCCCGGCGCGGCACCGCGGGTGATGAGATCCGCAGCGATGGGGCTGGAGCCTTCCGAGCAGACCTCGATGACGGTGGCGGCGATCAAGGTGATGAAGAGGCCTATCAAGCTGGGGCCGAAGAACCTGGAGAACACATCATCCGGCACGAAGGCCTGGATCAAAGCCGCGAGGGCGATGCCGAACAGAATCCAGCGCAGGATCATTTTCGACTCCGCGAGACCGTCCTTCAGCATGTGGCCGAGATTGGAGGGGGTCGGCTTGAGATCGCTCATCGCGGTGCGGAACGCCGGGCCGAATCGGAAGTCGGAGGGCAGTTCATGGGCGTTCGGATTCGCGGGCAGACGTCCGGCTTTCACCAGCTTGTCCACGATCCAACCGGTGATGATGCCGATGATCATCGACAGCAGCAGGAAGGCGACGGTCCATTTCCAGCCGATCATGGCCGCGAGCAAGAGCGTGACCGAGAGTGAGTTCCACGGGCTGGCGATCAGGAAGGCCAACGTCTGCCCAAGCGAAGCACCCTTGCGATAGAGCTGCATCGCTACCAGCAGGATGCCGTGGTTGCACAGGTCCAGCAGCGTACCGGCGAAGGTCGCGCGGAGAATGCCGGAGAAGCTGCCGCCCTTGCCGAGCAAGCCGAGCACGAGTTCACGCGGCAGCCGACCGATCACCCCGACGGCGATGATACCGGCGAGAATCCCCCACCAGGCCTTCATCATCATTTCATAGGTGCCGTGCGAGAACTCGTGCCACCACTTCGGCCCCGCGGGAAACCAGAGGTGCCCGGCCATGCCGATGGCCACAAGAGCTATGGACGCCCAGAAAAGCCAATCGATGCGCTTCTTCCCGGAAGAAGGAGGCGCGCAGCAGGAGGGAGCGGATTCTTCGCCACCACCACCGCAGCAGGAGGGATTGGGCGCGGAAGTTTCCACCGGTTGGGGTTTGCCACCACAGCAGGATGGCACGGGTTCAGGAGTGTGGCAGGAAGGTTGTTTCATGGCAATCAGGCCAAGCGGCGCTTGTAGAGGGTGATGATTTCATCGAGGCGCTGTTCGAGTCGCTTCGGCTCCTTGGCGGCATCACAGACGCAATGGCGGACGTGATCCTCGAGAAGGGTGGATTCAAGGCCGCGCAAGGCGGAATGGATGGCGGAGATGGTATTGAGCACCTCGGCACAGTCGCGGTCTTCCTCGATCATACGGGCCACGCCCTGCACCTGCCCGGCGATGCGGTTGACGCGGGTGAGAAGGGGTTTGCGGGATTTGTCGTCGCGCTTCATGCATATACATATACCCCCTATTGGTATATTGGCAATCGAAAATTTTCGCGGATCTTTCGTCGGGCGCGCGGCAGTGTAGCGCGAAGCTTGGCTTCGCGTGCGGGAGGGGGACGTTGCGAATCGGGGCATCCCTCTTGGGGAAAGCTCCATGAGACGCACGCGAAGCTCAGCTTCGCGCTACCTGCCAGACCCCGTATCTCATTCAAAGAATCCCCGGAACTTCTGAATGTCCCGGCGGTCCTTTTTGGTGGGGCGGCCGAGCATGCCACCTTCGAGGCGGCGTTCGTGCTTCTCCTTCAGGAACTCCTTGTTCGCCGCAATCACTTCGGGAGGCGTGCTTTCCATATAGCAGGCCTGAGCCTGGGGCGCGCCGACGCGTTGATCGATCAAGCCCGTCACGGTGATGGTGCGGATGCCCGGGCCATCATGAAACGGCACCTCCAGCACATCCCCGGGATGCAGGGGGGTGGCGGGCTTCACCGGATGGCCCGCGCGTTTGATCTTGCCGCCTTCGCAGGCCTTCGCGGCGGCGGAGCGTGTCTTGAAGAAACGCGTCGCCCACAGCCACTTGTCCGCGCGGACGTTCTCGCTCATGGCCTGGGTCAGGACTTCGGAGCGATGCGGATCGAGTCCGTATCGATGTCGAAGGTGAAGTCCGGGCGGTGCTTCGCCACGAACTCGCGGACACTTTCCAGCGAGGGATAGACCTGCTCGGTCTGGCCCATGAAGCAGCGGGCATCATCGATGAGGATGACGGACTTCAATTCCGGGCGGGCGAAGATATGCGCCAGCTCATGCATGATCGGGGTGTCCTCGTCACCGCGGGCGGTGTCGCCCTTAGAATAGTGGCCGTCGAGCCAGAACAGGGTCGGGCCTTCCAGCTTGGGGACGAGGGTTTCGAGGACCTTGCCGCTGTCGCCCTTGAGGATGGTGATGTTCGGGTCGCTGACGAAGCGCTGGACGGCGCGCTCGTGGAAATGCGGGGCCAGTTCGATGGAGTAGAGCTGGCGGAAGTCCTTTTTCATGGCCTCCATCATGTCGCCCTTGAAGGTGCCGGTCTCGACCAGAACCTCGAGGCCGTAGCGCTGCGCGAACTCGCGGAGGACCTGCTGCTTGATGGCATGCGGCGGCGGCGAAGGCCGGCCTTTGCTTTCCCAGCAGCGGATTTCGTTCCAATCCTTGAAGCGACGCAACAGACTCATGGCGGGCAGCGTGGGGGGCGGCGGCGCGGGGATCAAGTTCGGAGGGGGCAATTTGCAAACGGCGTTGGAACTTGGCATCCGGCCGGGGTTTCCTAGCCTGCCCCCGTGATCCGCGTGTGTCATGTGCTCGCCAGCGTCGGCGAAAAAGGAGGACTGGAGAAGAACGTCATCGAACTGGCGAACCGCCAGGCCGCGATCGGCCATGAGGTTTCAGTGGTGGCGGATGAGACGATGCGCCCGCATTTTTCGCCGCAGGTGACCTTTGTCCCGCACCGGATGGACCGCGGGCGGATCAATCCCTTCAACCTCCTCGAGCTGCGGAACAACATTCTCAGCCGCAAGCCGCAGATCGTCCATGCCCACGCCAACAAGGCCGGGGCGCTGGTGAAGGCGATCCGCCGCTTCCTGCCGGGGATCAAGCGGGTGGCGACGGTCCAGAACACGAAGTCCACCAACCGTCCCTTCCGCGGCTACGATGCGATCATCACCGCGAGCGCCCAGGTGAAGGAATCCCTCAAGGGGCTGCCCGCCACGGTGATCTGGAACTCGATCGCTCCCCCGCCTGCGGGAACCCGTGAGGCGGCGATGGCGACGAAGCCCCCCTTTCCCGCCAACGGTCAGCCGGTGTTCTGCACCGTGGGCCGCTTGGTTCCGGCAAAGGGCATGGATCTGCTGCTGGAGGCGATGGCCCGCGTGCCGGGGTTTTATTTGTGGATGGTGGGCGAGGGCCTGCAGCGGCCCGAGCTGGAGACGTTGCTTGAGAGGCATGCGCTCCATGACCGGGTGTGGATGGCGGGGCATCGCGATGATGCCGTGGGCCTGATGGGCTGCGCGGATCTGTTCGTGGTGGCGTCCCGGAATGAGGGCGGTCCCTACACGCTGGCGGAAGCGCTGCACATGAAGGTGCCGTGCATTTCCACACGGGTGGGTTTCGCGGCGGAGTTCCTGCCGGATGAGGCGCTGATGCAGCCGTATTCGGTGGATGAGCTGGAGCGCGGATTGAAGCACGCGCTGGCGGATCTGCCGGGACTGAAGGCGCGGTTGCAGCCGTCGTTCGATCTGGTGGCGACAGAGGTGACGCTGGAGGCGATGACCGGCAAGGTGATCCGGGCGTATGAGCGGGTGTTGGGAGAGTGACAGAGCTTGGCGGGTTGGAAACCGCCGCCACGGTCACACCAAGACCTCGCGCGAGATGGAGGCGATGGTCGGGCAACCACTGAGAAGCATGGCGACCTCCAATTCGGTGCGGAGGATTTTCAGGACGTGTGCGACACCGACGGGACCCGCAACGGCGAGGCCGTAGAGAATCGGGCGGCCCACCATCACGGCGGAGGCTCCGAGGGCGAGGGCCTTCAGCACATCCGTGCCGCGGCGGATGCCACCATCCATGAGGATCGGGATACGCCCGCCGATTTCATCCGCAATCGCGGGGAGCATATCAATCGCAGCGGGTACTCCATCCAGCGTACGTCCGCCATGATTGGACACGACGATGCCATCGACTCCTGCATCCAAGGCCAGGGCGGCATCGGCGGCGGAGAGGATGCCTTTGAGAATAATCGGCAGCTTCGTGTGGGATCGCAACCAGGCGAGATCCTTCCAGCGCGGCAGATGTGCGATGTAGGCGGGATCGAACACGGAGTCGCACAATGGCAACGCCGGGCGATTGCGGAGATTCACCGGCTCGATGCCGAAGGGGATCTGGAATCCGGCGCGTTGTTCACGGTTGCGGAGGCCGCTGACCGGGGCATCCACGGTGAGGACCAACGCTTCATAACCTGCTGCTTCCGCACGGCTCACCAACTCCAGCGTGTGAGCGGAATCCGGCTGCATGTAGAGCTGGAACCACAGCGGCATCCGGGCCGCGGCGGCAATGTCCTCCAACAGCACCGTGGCGGAGGTGCTGACGACCATGCCCGCCTCCATTGCCGCCGCTCCGAGCACGGTGGCGAGTTCGCCATCCGGATGGACGAGCTTGTGGAAGGCGGTGGGTGCGAGAAACACCGGATGGGCGAAGGTGCGGCCGAAGAGTTCAATCTTCGTACTCGCGCCGGTGAAGTCGCCGAGCACGCGCGGGGAAAGCTTCAGGCGGCAGAAAGCCTCGTGGTTTTCCCGCATCGTGCATTCGTCCGCGGAAGCACCTGCGATGTAGGCCCATGCGGCCTCGTCCATGTGCGCGCGAGCCAGCGCCTCGTAGTCGTCCAAGGCGACAACGTGGGACGGGATCTGGCTCAGCGGCGGCACCGGCATGGCGGGACTCTAAAGGAGTTGAGCCTTCAGGCGGGTTCAGGGAGGAGGAACCTTCCTTGCTTCTTGATCAGATCACGCCCTGCTCGCGCAAGTCCTCATCCACATCGTGGAAATCGGAGAGGCCGTCACCGGCATCGCGGATGCCAGCGAGACGGCGGCGCGCGCCACGTGCGGATTCCGGGCCGTTGACCTTGTTGGCGATGCCGCCGACAAGCAGCGGCACCAGCGCCGCGATGCCAAGGCCGCCGAGGGCGATGGCCACGCCACGGCGCGCGTTGCGGTGCATCAGATCGGACAACAGCATCCCGGCCGCCGCACCAAGAAGGCCGGGAGCCACCAGGGCCGTGGTTTCGATCCAGTCACGCTGCGTGTCCGCGGAGTCAGTCTGCATGCGGACAATCTAGCAACTTGTCACCCCGCGACAACCCCGGAAACGAAGGAACCTCGTTTCCGCTTCCCGATCGCCGGACCGCCGGTAGGATGGCCGCGCCATGCCATCCTCCCGTGCAACCTACGCCCTGATCCTCGCCGGAGGATCCGGCACGCGCTTCTGGCCGCTGAGCCGGAACACGCGCCCGAAGCAGCTCCTCCAGCTTTTCGGAGACGATACCCTTCTCGAACAAACCATCCGCCGCCTCGAAGGCCTCGTGCCTCTTGAAAACATCCTGATCCTCACCAACTCGCAGCAGGAAGCCGGGGTCCGTGAAGTCGCCTCGATGTTGCCTGCGGAAAACATCTTCGCCGAACCCGCCAAGCGCGATACCGCGCCGGCTGTCGCCCTCGGCATCGGTCTCGTCGCCGCCCGCGATCCGGACGCCACCATGATGGTACTGCCCGCCGACCAGCTCATCCAGGACGTGGAGGCCTACCACTCCGTGATGCGGGACGCCATCTCCGCGGCGGAACATTCGGACGGCCTCGTCACCATCGGCATCCGCCCGACCTGGCCATGCCCGTCCTACGGTTATATCGAGCGCGGCGACCGCGCCTCGATCCCGGGCGTGGAACTCGAACACAAGCCGCGCGAGGTGAAGCGCTTCCGCGAAAAGCCCGCGCCCGAGCTCGCCGAGCAATTCCTCACCCACGGTGGTTTCTCCTGGAATGCGGGCATGTTCGTCTGGTCCCTGCCGACCGTGATCCGCGAACTGGCCAAGCACTCGCCGGAGCTGGCGCGCTTCATTTCCGAAATGCGCGGTTCCAGCGACATCGCCGCCACCGTAGCCGCGCAGTTCCCGAAGCTCACCCCGATCTCCATCGACTACGCGCTGATGGAAAAAGCCGCCCGCGTCCTGAACATCGAGGCCACCTTCGATTGGGATGACGTCGGCTCATGGCTGTCTGTCGCGAACTACCTCGAAAAGTCCGGCGAGCACAACCGTGTCAACCAGCCGATCACCGAACTCGAGTCCGAGAACAATATCGTCTTCAACGCGCGCAAAGGCAGCCGCATCGCGCTGCTCGGCGTGGACGACCTGATCGTGGTGCAGACCGAGGACGCGCTCCTGATCGCCAACCGCCATCAGGCGGACGGCATCAAAAAGCTCGTCGACCTGCTACCGCCGGAATTGCTCTGAATTTTCCGCGTGAGCGACCCGCACCATCCCGCCCTCGGCATCGACCACGGCGACGCCCGCATCGGTGTCGCCGCCACGGACGATTTCGGCATCCTCGCCCATCCGGTGGAAACCATCGACCGGACGAAAACCGATCCGCTCGAGCGGATTCCGCAGATCGTCGCCCAACGCCGCATCAAGACCTTGGTGCTGGGACTGCCGGTGCGGATGGACGGCAGCGAAGGCGCGTCCGCGGAAAAGGTCCGGGCTTTCGCAGCGAAGCTTCAGGAGAAATTGCCGGAACTGCCACTGGTGTTCGTGGACGAAACCCTCACCACCAGCGCCGCCTCTGGCAAACTCCGCGAAGCAGGGCGCAAGGCGAGGCAGCAGAAGTCGGTCATCGACCAGGCCGCGGCGGTGGAAATCCTCAACCTCTGGATGGAAGAAACCTGTTAGCCGTGCGCCTGAAACTCACCATCGCCTACGACGGTCGTTCCTATGAAGGCTGGCAGTCCCAGGTCGGCAACAACACCGTCCAGGACCACATCAAGGAAGCGCTGGCACTGACCGCGAAGGAGCCCATCGCCCTGCAAGGGTCCGGTCGCACCGATGCGGGCGTGCATGCCTTGGCCCAGACCGCGCATTTCGATGCTCCGGAGCATCTGACGATGAACCCCTACAACTGGGTTCCGGCACTGAACACCAAGCTGCCCGCAACAATCCGCATTCTTTCCTGCGAAGAGGTGGCTCCGGATTTTCACGCACGCTTTTCAGCAGTCGCGAAAGTCTATCGCTATGATCTCTGCACCGATCCGGTGCTGTCCCCCTTCAAGGCCGGTCTGGCATGGCACGTGCCGCGATTGTTGGACGCCGATGTGTTCCAGGAAGCGCTCCAAGTGTTCACCGGACGCCACGATTTCCAAGGATTCGCCGCGAACCGTGGCAATGAGACTCCGGAAACGGATTGGCACCGCACCATCACCGCCGCAGAGCTCGAGGCATTGCCGGATGGCTATCGCGTCACCTGGTGCGGTGATGGCTTCATGTACAAGATGGTCCGCTTGATGACCGGCGCGGCCGTGCATGCCGCGCAGGGCCGCATCCGCATGGACGACCTCCGGAAACTGCTGGACCAACCCGCCGGCCTCCCCCATGGCAAATCCCCGCTCTGCGCGCCCTCCGACGGGCTCTACCTGCAGGAAGTACGATACATATCGTAATTCTTCGTACGTAGTTCCGCCTTCAGGCGGGCGGGGTGAAGCCAACCAGATTCACGCAGCGGCCCCGTCCTGAAAAAGAACATCGCCTCCTTCGACAGGAACGCTCGATTTTCCATTCGGAATCCTCCCCACCCTCCTGAAGGAGGAACTACGTGCAAAGGCTCAGAACCACGCCGGTTCGTTCCCGGGCTTCCACTTGATGTTGCAGCCGCTGCTCGGATAAGGGCGCGCCATCGGCGGCTCGCCTGCGATCATGCGGCGCACCGCTTCACCCAGGTCGCCACCATGCGGCTGGAGGCTGCCACGCGGACGCGAATCATCGAACTGGCCTGCATAGGCGAGCTTGAGTTCCGCATCGAACAAAAAGAAATCCGGCGTACAGGCCGCACGATACGCCTGCGCCACGCTCTGATCCTCATCGACCAGGTACGGGAAATCCCAGGAGTGCTCGCGGGCGAACTCCAACATCTTGTCGGGAGCATCCTGCGGATACTTCTCCAAGTCATTGGACATGATCGCCACCGTACCCACGCCGCGCGCCTCGATCTCGCGGGCGAAATTGCCCAGCGCATCGGCCAGATGCACGACATAGGGACAGTGGTTGCAGGCGAACACCACCAGCAAGCCATTGGCTCCCAAGACATCACCCAGACTGAGGATTTCCCCGCGGGGTGTCGGGAGCGAGAAATTGGGGGCCGGATCGCCCGGCTGCAGGAGGAACGTCGAAAGAACTTCGGCCATGGCATATGGATAACCCCGGATGCGCGTTTCCGAAAGGGGGAATCCGATTGTTGGAGCCGGGAAATTACGGTTGCACGGACCCCGGAAAGGCCTTCATTCCTCCCCAGCGATGCTTCCTCCGCTCACCGCCGACGACCGCGAACGCTACTCGCGCCATCTTCTCATTCCGGGAGTGGGCGAGGAGGGCCAGCGCAAGCTCAAGGCCTCCTCCGTCCTGCTGATCGGCACCGGGGGACTCGGTTGTCCCGCAGCCCTGTATCTGGCCGCAGCAGGCGTGGGCCGCATCGGTTTGGTGGACCCGGACACCGTCGACCGCTCCAATCTCCAGCGCCAGATCCTCCATGGCGAATCGTGGGTCGGAAAACCCAAGCTCGAAAGCGCCGCCGCCCGTCTCCGCGAACTGTCTCCGCATGTGCATCTGGACCTGTACCCGGAGATGTTCACGCCGGACAACGCGGAGGCCATCGCCCGCCCCTACGACGTGATCGTGGACGGCACCGACAACTTCCCCACCCGCTTCCTTTCCAATGACGTCTCCTTCTTCCTGAAGAAGCCGAACGTCTATGGTTCGATCTTCCGCTTCGATGGCCAGATGACCGTCTTCGCCCCGCATCTCGGCGGACCGTGCTACCGCTGCATGCTCCCGGAGCTGCCTGCGGACGGCGCGGTTCCGTCCTGCAACGAGGCCGGCGTTCTCGGCGTGCTGCCGGGGATCATCGGCTCACTCCAAGCCATGGAGGCCATCAAGCTGCTGCTCGGCATCGGCGAGGTCCCGCTGGGCAAGCTCACCTGCTACGACGCGCTCTGCAGTTCCTTCCGGACGCTGACGCTGCGCTGCGATCCCGCCTGCAAGCTCTGCGGCGACCACCCATCCATCGATTCCATCCGCAATCCCGAAACCCTTGCCTCCACCTCCTGCTCCATGAATCCGGAACTCCCCGCCATCTCCGCCGAGGAACTCAAGCGCCGCCTCGACAGCGGCTTCGAAGGCATCCTCGTCGATGTCCGCGAGCCGGACGAATATGCCGCCGCCAGCATCCCCGGCAGCTGCCTGATCCCTCTCGGTTCCTTCGATGATTCCATCAACGAACTGCCACGCGACCGCGAGATCCTGATCCACTGCAAATCCGGCCGCCGTTCCGCGCGCGCCGTCCAATCGCTGCTTGATGCCGGATTCAGCAACGTGCTGAACGTCACCGGTGGCATCGACGCCTGGCAAAAGCTGCCATGAAACGAAAAGCGGGCGGCGGATCACTCCACCGCCCGCTGGAATGCGGTGCCTGTTACGGAGTCACCGTGACGTTGTCCACCTGCGCCTGACCGAGCACACCGTAGTTGTGGCTCGTTTCGGCGAGGCCGATGTAAACATTCGTACCCATGGTGATGGTCGTGGAGCCGACCGTCGTCCACGTCGTTCCGTCGCTGGAACGATAGGCGGTGAATGTGTTGCCCGTGCGGTTCACCCGCACCCACAGCGGCGCGGCGACGCCGGTGTTCTGCACGCTGCTCGACCACGCGCTGGTGGCGGACCGGTATTGGAACAAGGCTCCATTGGACGGAGTGACGAGCATGGTGGCGTTCGCCGAATTGGCGGCCAGCGTTTCCCGGATCATCACACCCGCCTTCGCCCATCCATCACTGTTCGCCACACCGGTGACGCGGGCCGTGACTTCGCAATCTCCGGTGCCGGACTGGTAGGTGTAGCGGAAGGCATCGTTCGCACTCCAGATATCCGCTCCGGATGCATTGAGCGTGAAGACGCCGCTGCCATGAACCGCCCCGCCTGCGATGGCCACGGAACCAATGTCCGAGGACAGCCAGGGACTTGGCACGGCCACCACCGAAACCTTGTCAAAGGTCGCGGCGCTCAGCGTGGCGCTGACATGGCTGCATGCCATGAGGCCGACGTAAACCGGCGAACCCATCGTGATCGTGGTTGAGCCGATGGTCGTCCAGCTTGCTCCATCCGCCGAAGAGTAGGCGGTGAACAGATTGCCAGCCCTTACCAGGCGGACCCAGTTGTTCAGGTTGGCATTGAGCGCCGGTCCGGCGACATGGGTGCTGGTTCCGCCCGCAGTGGTCCGGTACTGGAATGCAAACCCATTGCCGGGAGTGGCCACGACATCGGCGTGCTTCGAATCCGCCGCGAGCGTCTCGCGGATCATCACTCCCGCCTTCGCCCACGGATCGGTGTTGGTCTGCGAGGTCACGCGGGCGCGGATGTCACAGTCACCGGTGATCGCCTTGCGGGTGAAGCGGAATGCATCCGCCGTTCCCCACACATCCGCACCGCTGCCGGAAACGGCATAGACGCCGTTGTTGTAACTGCTGCTGCCGGCGGCTCCGACGCTGCCGATGTCCGCACCGGTGAGGTCGTTGGCCGCCGTTCCCGCAGGCGGATAGACGCCCAGATTCGCGGCCGGCAGATCCGTGATGGAACCGCCGGATGTGGGCTGCCAACCGATGGCCACATGGTCACCGCCTCCACCTTCCTTGTGCAGCACCTCCAGATAGTAGCTGGTGCCGGAGGTCAGGGCGATGGAAGCCGACTTCTGGGAAGCCTGCGCCGTCCACTGTTTGACGCCGGTGTAACCGCTCACGGAAGCGATCTTCACCTTGTTCGCCGGGTCGCCATTGGTGGAAAGCCACAACTCGCTGGCATCGTCCGAAGCCACGTAGAAGTAGTAGCTGCCGGTGGACGGCGCGGTGAACCAACCGCTGGTACGAGCTCCATAGTTGTCGCCGATGTTGCTGTATTCCGCCGCGCCGAGGTAGTCGATGGCGTTCGGAGAGCCCGCATACGCCGCCGCACCGGTGAGGTCGGTGATATTGCCGCCGCTCAGGCCGGCCCACAGCTCGCGCTTCAGCGTGGAGCGATAGACGTTCACGGTCACATTCGCCGTATCGGAGAGCGATGTCGGCCCGTTGTCCGCCACGTTCACCGTCAGCACATAGGTGCCCGCCGGCACCGGGCGCACGGTCGTCGTCAGAGCACCGGACGAGTCGATCGCGAAATAGCCCGCGCTGTTTCCGGAGGTGATCGTGTAGGCCAGTGATGTCCCGGGATCCGACCAATCCTTCGCTTCCAGCGTCGCCACCGTGGTATTGAGATCGGACGTGTTCACCGTCAGGTCATTCAACACCGGAGCGCCGTGGTTGTAGGTCTGCTGGGTGACATGAGGAACTCCGAGCATCACCTGGCCGAAGTCCGGACCCGACCAGGAGACCGCGAGGTTGTCGCCGCCCGCGCCTTCCTTGTGCAGCGCCTCGATGTAGTAGAACTTCCCGCCCTCCAACGTGACGGACGCGGATTTCTGCGAGGCATACTTCGACCACTCGCGCGAATTGGTCCAGGCGGTCGTGAAGGCGATCTTCACCTTGTTCGCGGGATTGATGTCGGTGGAAAGCCACAATTCGCTGGCGTCATCCGCAGCGATCCAGAACGTGTAGCTTCCGGAATCCGGAGCCCGGAGATAGCCGCTGAGGCGCTGGCCGTAGCTGTCCGCGGAATTCACCGGCGTCTCGAAGATGTCGATGTAGGACGTGCTGTTCGGGCTGTTGGGATACGTCCCCAGCGCCGTCAGATCGGCGACGGTGGAACCGGCCACGCCGGTCCAGACCTGGCGCTTGATGCCCAGCGGCCTGACCTCGATGATGATCTCGGCGGTGGAGGTGAGTCCGCCCGCGTCTGTCGCCTGCACGGTCAGCGCGTAGGTGGGCAGCGAGGCGAAGCCCAGCGTTCCATTCACGGTGAGCACCCCGGTGGACGAATTCAGCGCGAAGGCGCTGCCGGTATTGCCCGCGGTGATGGTGTAGCTCAGCACGGAACCCGCTTCCGGGTCCGAAGCCAGCAACGTGCCGATGGTCGTGCCAGTGGTCGCGCCTTCGGAAATCCGGAAGGTCGAGTTGGTGAGCACCGGCGCGCGGTTCGGACGGGCGCCGGGATACTCCAGAGCCTCCGAGCCGATCACCGATTGGCTGATACCCGGGCCTTGCCAGGCCACGGCGAGATTGTCACCGCCGCCGCCTTCCTTGTGGAGCGCCTCGATGTAGTAGCGCTGTCCGGCGGTGAGCGAAATGGAGGCCGAAGCCTGCGAGGCATAGGTGGTCCATGTTCTCGCGGGCGTGTAGCCGTTCACATAGGCGATCTTCACCTTGTTCGCCGGATTGGCATCGGTGGACAGCCACAGCTCGCTGGAATCATCCGAGGCGATCCAGAACTGGTAGCTGCCGGTACCCGGTGCGACGAGATAGCCGGAAACACGCTCGCCGAAGTTGTCCGCCGCATTGGTGGGAGCTTCGAAGATCTCCACCACCGAAGTGGACGAAGGAGAATTCGGGTAAGCCGCATTCGAAGTCAGATCGGTCACGTTCGTTCCGGTGATGCCGGTATAGAGCTCGCGCTTCAGGCCGCGATCCTGGGCCACACTCACCGGAACGGTCAGCGTGGTGGCGCTGCCACCGATGGTGCAGGCCACCGAGAGCGTGAAGACCTTTTGCGAAGCCAGCGCGCTCGCGGTGGCGACGGTCAGCTTGCCGGTGGCCGAATTGATCGCAAAGGCGCTGCCGGTGTTTCCTCCGGTGATCGAATACGCCGATCCAGTACCGGGAGCCACGGTGCCGACGGATGCACCCGCCAGCGCGCTCACCGGAATGCGGAAGCGCCACCCGGGCGCGGCCACCGTGCCGGTGATCGTGTATTGGCCAAGCGAATCGTAGTCATCGTACCCGCTGGTGGTCCAGGTATCCTGGCCGACACCATCCACCGTCACGGTATAGGTGCCCGCCGCCAGCGTGGCACTGATCGATGCATCGAGATCGCCATAGGGATTCGAGGACGCCGCCAGCGTGCCGGAGGAGTCGTAGAGCTTGGCGCTGATGTCGAGATTCGGACTCGTCGGAAAGCGGTTGAAGTTCAGCGTCACCGCGCCACCGCCTGTCGTGAAGACGAAGGCATCCACGTCATCGCGGCTTTGGATCACGCCGGAGGCGGAAACATTGCCGGATGAATCGAGCGTCAATGGACTGGCATCCTGGGCATTGGCGAGCGGCAGATGGTCGTCCGCACGTATCGGAGCCTTGCCCGCGATGATCGCGAGGTCGTCCTGGGTGTTGTTCGCATCGGGATAGTCGCCCTTGCTCCACTGCGTGAGTTCCTTGTAGTAGCCGACACCCATGATCGGAGCCCAGCCGGTTTCGCCACTACCATAACCACCGTAGTAACCCTCCGTGGAGGTTCCATCGTGACCCAGGCCGAGCGTGTGTCCGACTTCATGGGAGCAGACTTCCGCCCCTGCCTTGCCCGTGTAGTAGCCCCAGCACACGACGTCACCGGAGGAGGTGAACGAGCCGACAAAGGCGACACCGCCGGCGCTGTCGCTGGCGGGCCCGTTCTGGGCGACCACGCAGCGGACGCGCTTGCCCTGCGGAGCCTTCAGATAGGCCTGCAGGTCGGTGGTCACGTTCACATCAAAGGGCGCGTAGTCTTCGGCAACCCGCTGCCACATGTCCGTCATCGTGGCCGTGGTCATGTTGTGGGCCTTCGCCACGATCCGTCCGGAGCTCCACCCGCTGTTCTCCACCACCTGGCCATCGAGGTCCAGATAGATGGTCGCCGCTGCCTGCGGACGGCTGTGGAGAATCGGCACCGGATCACCGATCATGCCGACGGTCTCACCGCCATTGTAGATCGCGATCGCCTCTCCCTCCGCGCTCTCCTTCGGATCGGCGGGCGGTTGGTCAACGGGCTTCGGCATGGTGTCGCAAAGGATGCGCTCGCTCGATCCCTGGGTAACGGTGAGGTTGCCCGAGGGATCATTCGCATACTCGTACGAAGTGCGCCGGCCCCGCTGGAGGATGAAACCGCGCGGCCCCGAGAACTCGCGGGCGAGTTCGAAGTTTCCGCTGCCATCATCGAGTGCGCCACCCACGGTGACGGCGCCGTTGGGGTGATGCAGCACATGGCCGATGCGACCGCCGAGAGTCGCACCACCCGGCAACGGCAGCGACAGGTGGCCGCCCTTTTCCAGTTCGCCCAGGCGTGCGAAAAGATCCCGCCCCTCCACATCGGTGAGTTTCACCGGCTCCGTCGCAACCGGTTTGGCCGCTTGGGAGGTTGGAGCCATCGCTTTGGTGGAAGCGGCGGGATGGATCGAACCAGCGTCCGCAAGGGGGACGGCCGGTTCCGAATGCCACAGGCGGACAGCCTGCGGCCAGAGTGCGACGACGGCAGCGCCGCCGACACATGCGCCCGCAAATGCGAGCGTCCGGTACGGGTTTTTCATGGTTTTTCTGGGATACGATGGGCAACGAACGCCCCGCATGACCTGCACCGATGGCACCGGATGCGGAGTATCCCCGCGATCTCCTCCTGCAAAACGGAGACCCCAGGAATCGCAAAACAACTCCAGATCCGCCGCCTTCTGGCAACAAAAATGTTAGACTAACTTTTGTTGCAAAATACTCATAATCAAAAATATACATGGATCATTTACGGACATTCCGCCGCAAATTCGGCCATGGAATTTTGGCGAATCCACTAACCACTTGGCATTCCTTTCACAGGGCTATTGTCAAATCACCCATTGTCCTTGCATTCCTGCCATTGTATGAAACGCCGCCGCCACTCACGATACGGGTTTCCAATGGATCAGAGCGTTTCGATTTCCCCCGCCGGTTTGGAAGCAGGTTCCGCACGGCGCGCCCCGCTCTCCATGCAAACGCGAATGGTGGTGCTCTCCTACCTCGCGTATTTTTTCTACTACTTCACCCGCAAGCACCTCGGCGTGGCCACCGGAGCCCTGATCGACGCGGGCTACAGCAAGCAACTCATCGGGGACGCCAACTTCGGCTTCAGTCTTCTCTACATGATCGGGCAGGGCGTGAGCGGCTATCTCGGCGACCGGATCGGCCCCCGCATCACTATCTGCGCCGGCATGATCCTGTCCGCCTTGGCCACTCTGGCTTTCGGCGTGTTCCCTCTCATGGGGCTGCTGATCGTGACCTACACGCTCAATGGCTTCTTCCAAGCCACCGGTTGGTCCAATACCTGCAAGGTCGTTTCCTCATGGGTCTCGCCGCTGAAGCGCGGCCGCGTGATGGGATTCTGGCTCACCTGCTATATCTTCGGCAGCCTTTCCGCCACCGCCCTTGCGGGCTGGACCGTCCAACACTATGGCTGGAAGCACCTCTTCCAAGCCGCGGGACTCATCGTGCTGGTGGTCGGCATCGTGCAGGGCTTGTTCCTCATCAACCGGCCGAAAGATGCCGGCTATGACGAGGAAGAAGATGACATCCGCCCTGGCGCCACACGGCAACCGGAGGCGAGGGAGAAAAGCTTCTCCGAAGTCATCCGCCATCCTTCGGTGCTGCTGCTCGGCATCTCCTACACGGGCATCAAGTTCATCCGTTACACCTTTTTCGCCTGGCTGCCACTCTATCTCAGGGAGGTTGCCAAAGCCGGCAATGACACCGCGGCCTATACCTCGCTCGCCTTCGAGATCGGAGGTGTGATCGGCCTTCTCCCCAGCGGCTACATCGCCGCACGCTGGTTCCCCGACAACCGCACCCGGCTGGCCTTTGTGGCCTTGCTCATCATGACCCTCGTCGTTGTCCTCTACCGGCAGCTCGGTGGAGCCGCGGGCAGCAACCTGTTCGCCCACGGCATGGGGCTCGCAGGAATCGGAGCGTTTCTCTACATCGCGGATTCCATCGTCTCCGGCACCGCCGCACAGGACCTGGGAGGAGCCGCCAAGACCGCCTCCGTCGCCGGAGTGATCAATGGGATCGGATCGATCGGAGCCCTCTGCTCCGCCAAGGTTCCGATCTGGCTGGAAGAGCGCTGGGGGTGGGATTCCATCTTCGTCGCCTTCATCGTCATCTCGATCGTTTCCTGTATCGCCATCGCCCCCGTCGCATTCAAAAAGCGCTTGGATCCGATTTGAGGGGGACTGCCTCCTCTCATTGATTCTGCCGATGATACTCGGAAAACTATCGATTTATCCCGATTGCCGAAGCTGGCATAGCATGACGTGCGATCATGCCCGCTGATTCTCCTCCGCCCGCACACGTCCAGGTCGTGCTATTGCACGGCCTGTGCAGGACACCGCGCTCGATGCGGCCGATGCAGCGCTTCCTTGAAGCCGCGGGCTACCGGGTCGTGAACGCCGGCTACCCGTCGCGTTCGGCGGACATCGGCATGCTGGGAGAGAAAGTGGTCGGCGGTGCCTTGGAGCGTTGTCGCTCCATGGGTGCGGTGGAAGTACATTTCGTCTGCCACTCGCTCGGCGGGATTCTGGTGCGTGAATACGCGGCCAGGCATCCGGACGCTCCGATTGGCAATGTGGTGATGCTGGGACCACCGAACGCCGGCAGCGAGGTCGTTGACCGGCTCGGCAGGTGGAAACTCTTCACCTGGATCCATGGCCCGGCGGGCGGCCAGCTCGGCACCCGGGAGGCTTCGGTGCCCAAAAAACTCGGAGCCCCGGCTTTCCGGGCCGGCATCATCGCCGGAAGCCGCTCGATCAACTGGATCAACAGCCTCATGATTCCCGGCCCCGATGATGGCAAAGTCTCGGTGACCAGCACGCGGCTGGAAGGAATGGCCGATCATCTGGTGATCGCCACCGCCCATCCCTTCCTCATGATCAACCGTGAGGCCATGCGCCAGACTGTGGTCTTCCTCAAACGAGGCAGTTTCAATCACTCCGGCGACGGGTAACCCCGAATGGATCACCGCACCACTTCGGTGCCGATGCCGCCATCGGTGAAGATTTCCAGCAGCAACGCATGGGGCAGGCGGCCGTCCACGAAGTGGACCTTGCGGACACCGGCATTCAGAGCATCCACGGCGCTGCGGATCTTCGGGATCATGCCTCCGGAAATCGTTCCATCTGCAATCAGCTCGTCGGCCTCCTTGCGGTTGACGGACTTGATGAGCGTGGAGGGATCGGAGGGGTCCTTCATCAGGCCCGGCACATCCGAGAGGTAAACGAGCTTTGCCACGCGCAGTTCCTTGGCCAGCGCGGCGGCGGCGAGGTCGGCATTGATGTTGAGCGGCTTGCCGGTCGCCAGTTCCGCCGCCAATGGCGAAATCACCGGCACGATGCCCGCGTTGTGGGCGGCATCCATGTGCTCCAGGTGACAGCCGACCACCTCACCCACGCGACCGATATCCACGCGCTTGCCTTCCGGATCGATGCCCTTCGTTTTCTCGCCAATGAACACATCCGTGCCCGCGATGCCGACCGCCTTGCCGCCGAAATCACGGATCATGCGGACAAGGCCGGGATTCAATTCCTCGGAAAGCACCCGCGAAACGATGTCGATCGCCTCATCGGTCGTGACGCGGAAGCCACCCACGAACTTCGCTTCCAGCCCGGCATCCTTCATCGCCGCGGAGATCGCCTTGCCGCCGCCGTGAACGACGATCGGGTTGATGCCCGCCACTTCGAGGAACACGATGTCCCGCATCACCTTGGCGACGAGATCCGGATCTTCCATCGCGGAGCCTCCCATCTTGATCAGGAAGGTCTTGCCACGGAAGGCCTGGAGATACGGCAGGGCTTCGATGAGAGCGTCGGCTTTGTCGATGGTTTGCTGGAGGCTCATGAGCGGGCGGGAAATCTGAAAGGTTGGCGGGGAATTGGAAAGCGGGAGCTGCGGCGGCTTACTTTTTCTTCCTGGGTGCTTTCTTGGCCACCTTCTTCGCGGCCTTTTTGGCTGCCTTCTTGGCGGGAGCAGGCGGCGGTGAGGCTGTCTCTTTCTTGCGGGCGGCTTTCTTCTCCGGAACGGGCTTCGCGGCGGGCTCCGGTGGAATGGTCACCGCCTCCGCTTCCAAGTGGAATTCCTCCTGCACCGGCACGGGCTTTTTCTCCGCATGGACGGGCATGGAGGGCTCAACCACCGCTGCGGAAACCACGGCCGCACCCGTCTTCCGACTCCGTTCGAACGGCCATGCGGCGATGAACCCTCCGGCCAGAGCACCAAGAAAGGACAAGCCCGGCAGCCACACCGAGAAATTCATCGTGATGATCTGCGCCGCGAGCAGGAGGCCGAGAAAAATGCCAAACCACAGTTTCACCCGGAAGCTGCCAGGTGCCGCCGCGATCACGAGCAAAACCACCAGCAGGGAAATCAGACCAATCTCCACTTCCCAAGACAGCCGCCGGAATTCCCGGGGCGGGGAAAGCCCGGCCTCGGAACGGATCGCGGCCATGAACGGCGCCACGGCGGCGGAGAAGCGCGCTGCCGAACGATCCGCCACCGTGCGGTCATCCCGGATGAGCACGCTGCCATCCGAAGCGAGAGATTCCGCATCCAGCACGAACTCGACAGGAGTGGCATCGGTCTTCTCTGCGAAAGCGACCGTGGCCCGCCCGCTTTCGTCCACGGGGATCACCGGGCCTTCCGGACCGAGCTTCAAGTACGAGCCAAGCCGTAGATCCACGCCTTCGGCTTCAAGCCCCCTTTCCGCCATCACCGCCACCACTGGAAAGGCGAACACGACCCGGTCACCCCAGCGTGCCGCCAAAGGCCGGGCTTCGGATGCCGGCTCCGACTCCAATTCCGAGAATCCGGCGAAATTCGCGCCATCTCCCAGCACCGTGCGCGGCACCGGCAGATGATTCACCACCGGCAGCTTGCTGACATCACCCCGGACCCGGTCCACGGGGATGGAACTCCGGGCGAATTCCGCGGGCATCGGATCCTCCGTGGGCGCGCGGCTCAGCGGCGAAACCGCCGTCACCGATTCGAAAGCCTTGAGCCGGGAGGAAAACGCCTCCCTCGCATAGGGATCGGACGAGTCCCACGCCATCACCGCGCCGATCGCGACGTGCTTCACGCCCAGCCGGTCCAGGTTCCGCAGGATCACCGCGTAGTCCACCGGTGACGGTGGCGAGGCTTGGAAAACACCGTCCTTGTCATCGCCAATGGAGAGCGCCGCCGGCAGCGTTCCCTTCGCCTTGCGGTCCGGGGCGGCCAGCGTGCGGAGCCCCCAGGGCTGCTGGTAGGTCCCCTCCCCTGAAATGAAAAACGGCGGATTGGCAAAAGCACCCGCCACCGATTGGAAGGAGGCCCGGTCCACCGGCCGCAGCCAAGGGGTGTCGGTCGAGAGTTTCCACACGCCGAATCCGGCAAGAGCCGCTGCAAGCAGCACCCGGAACCGGCGTTGGAACAGCTTCACCATCGCGGAAAAGGATCAGGCCACGGCAGCCGCCAGCACGCCGGAGAGCGGTTTTTCCAGAGGCGTGCCGGTGACGACTTCCATCAGCAGCCGCGAGGCCACCGCGATGTGCGGGCGGTACCACTCGTCCCCGCGCCGTTTGAGGATATTGCCGTAGGCTCCCAGCGCCTGCATCAGCCGCTGGGCGGCGCATTCGTGGAAAATGGACGTCTCCGGGCGCTCATCGGCGATCTCCTCCCAGATCTCCAGCAGCCGCTCACGCTCCTCCGCGGAGTGGTCGAGGTAGGGATCGAAGATCAGCGAGGCGAGGTCGTATTCCTGGCGACCGCGGCGCAGGCCTTGGAAATCGACCAGCCAGGTTTCCCCATCCCTGACCATCAGGTTCTGGGACTGGAAATCGCGGTGGACGAGATGGCGGGCACCCGAGCCGAGGCGCTCCGCCAGCGCGATGAAAGCCGGGTCCTCGCGCAGGACACCAGCATCGAGTCCGAGGTGGCCTTCCACCATGTGATCAAAGAAATACTCCTGCTCCCAACGGTAGAGCGCGGCATCGAATGGCGGCATCAACTCGAACTCCTTCGGAGCCTTCGCATAAAACAGCCGGTCGATCTGCCCCAGCGCCGAGCGGTACAGCGGCTCGCGCTCCGCAAACGGTTGCTCCCGGAGCGAATAGAGATCGATGTCGCCGAGATCCTCCACCAGCGCGACATGGCGCTTGGCATTCTCATGGAAAATCTCTGGAACGCGGATGCGCGCTTTCTTCAGGAACCGGGCGACGGGGACGAAATTGGCGTTGTCCGCGCGCTCGTCGGTCCAATGGACGCCGATGAACGGATCGCGGCCGGGAGTTTTCACCCGCACGATGGTTCGGCCGGACGCCCCGCGCTTGATGGGTTCCAGCGTGACGGAAACGGTCGGGTCCACGCCGAGGTACTGTCGGGCGGTGGAGAGGATCGAGTCGGTCGGCATGGGGGGAGACAAAAGGGGAAAGGGTTCAGTGGCAAGGTGTTAATCCGCCGTGGAACCCTAGGCCCATCAGGAAACAGAGCTCCCGGCCGACAGGCGGGAACGGCCTCAGTTCAGCTTCTGCTCCACCAGTTTGAAGCGCGGATCGAAGGCTCCGGCGCTGTGCTTCTGGCAACAGGGATAGCAGGCCACCACCCGGCGGATGCGGCGCACGCGGCGGAAGGTCTCCAAGCACCACGGGCAGGTGTAGGCGAAATTCCGCTTCATCCGGCGGCGCTTCAGCGGCAGCGAGTGATACGGTTGTTCATGGGGAATCCCCAGCTCGGCGCACGCGACGCGCCATTCCTCGCCATGTGGCTCGATACGGCGGCGGCCGCTGCGCTCGTAGGCGATGAGGTGCGCCAGCTCGTGACGGAGCGTGCGCCAGAGCTCCTCCGGAGCGAAGTCCTTGAGCTTCGGATTCATCTCGATGAGACGATCCGGCCACCATGCGCGACCTGCGGTTGTCTGCATGCGGCCGTTCCAAGTGACCCGGACACGCCGCGCGAGCTCCGGCAGATCGAGCGATTTCGCGGTCTCCTGGCACCAGGCCGTAAGGCCGGTATCCTCATGGGGAAGTGGCCCCTTTTCAGCGTCGGCCGAGGGCCTGGCACTCAGCCAGGAATTCCATCGCAGATCGAGCTGCCTCAACCATCGGCTCATCGAACCGTTGGTTAGCACCGCGTCCGCAAAAACGCAAGATGGCTGGTGGAGAAGATGACGATTACCAGCGGTACGTCGCCGTCACACGCACGGACCGTGGTTCCGCGGGATGGATGTGGTAGTCATCCACGCCTCCGAGCGGTTCGCCGGGAAGACGGGAGGTGTAGTAGTATTCGATGTCGTTGTCCGCGCGGTCGAGCAGGTTGAATACATCGAGCGCCAGTTCCCAGCACTCGGTGCGATAACCGGCGCGCGCGTTCACCTGGAACGATTCGCTCGATTCGAAACGCTTGTCCGGCGTGAGCGGGCGCGCTGAAAACCAGCGCGAGCGCAGCGCGCCGAACCAGCCGGTTTTTCCGCCGAGCGTCATCCCGGTGGAAAGCACCACCGGCACCTGGTTCTCGATCCATGGCCCGCCGCTGAGATTCGGATCGTCGTAGCGGCCTTGGCTGAGAGCCAGCTCGCCATCGAACGACGCCCAATCGGTGGGACGCCAGTAAGCGGTGGCTTCCACACCGATGCGGGTGGTCGCGCCACCGGCCTCCACGTTTCCGGCATCGCCCACGTAGATCAGTTCCGAGTCGCTCTTGATCGTCCACAGCGCCAGCGAGGTCGCGAGCGTCTTGGTCGGGTGCGCGCGCCAGCCGACCTCCGCGCCGAAGGTCCGCACCAGCGGATCGACCGGCGAAGCCGGCAGGCCGGTGGAGGGATCAATGTGCAGGGTGGTGCCGCGGGCGTCATTGCTGTGGAAGCCGGTACCGGCGTTCACATAGAACTCGTTCTTGTCCCACGGGCCGAAGATCAGGCTGAGCTTCGGATTGACCATGAAGTCGGTCTCGGTGCCGCTGTTTGCGGGCAGGCTGCTGTTCACGCTGAAGGCGAAGGCATCCGCGCGAAGCCCGGCCACGGAGCGGAACCACGGCGTCCACTTCGTCTCCGCCTCGCCCCAGATCGAGTAGTTGCCGGAATACAGATCGTCCTCGCGAACCACCGAGAGGTCCGCACGGCGGTAGGTATTGGCGAGGCCCAGATCGAGAATCCAGTCGTTGTGGGTTTGGAAGCCGCCGCTGACACGGGTCTCGTGGCCGAACCAGGACAGATCGTCGAGGGTCGCCTTGATGTTCGCGCCGCCGAAGATCCGCTCATCGCTCTGGCGGAATTGGTCGCCATTCACCGGATCATTCAGGAAGTAGGTGAAGTCCGAGAAAAGATCGAGGTGGTAGAACCCGGCATAGACATTGCCCTCCCACAGCACCCGGCCTTCGCGGTGCTTGAAATTCGCGGACAAGCTGTAGCGCTGGGAATCCCCGCCATCGGAGGGATCGATGTAGCCGAAGCGGTCGATCAGGCCCATGTCCACCGCACGCTGCGGGATCTGGTCGGTGGAGCGCCACTTGCCATCGGACGCCATCAGTGTGACTGAGAATTCGTCGTCACCTTCGTGCTGATGCCACTTCAGCAAGCCGTTGAGGCGATGCGCATCTTCCGGCAGCACCCACGGACCCTCGTTGTAGCTGGCTTCCAGGCCGAAGGTGAGGACTCCGGAACCCGCCTTGGACGAATCCCCGAGCACCGAGCGGAAATAGGAATCCTCCCCCGCGGTGAGAGACAGGAAACCGTGCTCCAGCGAATCAACGAGGCCGAACTTCGCGGTACCCGCGGTGGTCAGGTCGCCATTTTCCGCAGTGTAGGGACCCTTGGTATAGTCGAGGCGGCCGATGAATTCCGGGATCAGGAAATTGATGTCCGAGTATCCCTGCCCGTGGGCGTGGGAGCGGATGTTGGCAGGCATGCCATCCACGAACACGCCGAAGTCGGTACCGTGATCGAGGTTGTAACCACGCACGAAATACTGGTTCGCCTTGCCGGAACCGCTGTGCTGCGTGACCACCATTCCGGGCACCGTTTCCAAGAGCTCGCCGCGGCGCAGGTAGGGCCGCTCCATCAATTCCTCATGGCTGGCATAACCGGAGGACGAGGTGGTGGCCTCGCCGATCACGTCCTCGGCCTTTCCCGTCACCAGGACATCATCGAGCATGCCCAGGACACTGTCCGAATGGGCGGAGGCGACAAACGAAGCCGCGGCCAACAGAAGCAGGACACGACGGGGAGTGGAGAGGGAGCGCATTCAATCCGGATACCGCGGAGCTTTTCCGGCCAAGCCAAGTCCCGAATAGTGACCGGATTGTTCCAAATGCCGAAAGCTTTGGAGCGGATGCCAAAGCCCCGCTCAAGGCAAAGCGGTGCCATCCGGAATCCGGAAGGTCTTCACCCGTGAGCCATCGCCCTTTTCCAGCACCACGGCGGCTTTCGACAGACCAAGGGATTTCGCGAGGAAATCGCGGAGTGCGGCATTCGCCTTCCCCTCCACCGGCGGCGCGGCGATCCGGACCCGCAGCACCCGCCCGGCGCGTGGATCATCCTCCCAGCCGCTGATCTCGCTGCGGGAGGCATTGGGAACGGCCAAGACCACCAGTTTCATACCCGAGTGTGGAACTCATGACGGCTCCGGCCAATCCCGCATGACTCCAGCAGATGAATTTCATCCACCTTTCCTGTGGACGATTCCATGAGATGATAGAAAGTGGCCGAATCCCTTGAAATCATATGTCCCCCCATACCCTTGATCAAAAAGTCGCCCTGATCGGCGGAGGTGCCAAAAACCTCGGAGGCCTGATCAGCCGCACCTTCGCTGCCGCAGGCGCGAAAATCCTCGTCCACTACAACAGCGATGCCACCCGGGCTGACGCCGGGAAAACCGTGGCCGATATTCAGGCCGCTGGAGGCGAAGCCTTCGCCTTCCAAGGCGATTTCACCCGGGTCGAAGACGTCCGGGCCGTTTTCGCAGCCTGCAAGCGGCACTATGGCCGCATCGACATCGCGGTGAACACGGTCGGCAAGGTGTTGAAAAAGCCCTTCGTGGAAACCACCGAGGAAGAATATGACTCGATGTCCGCCATCAATTCCAAGGCCGCCTATTTCTTCATCCAGGAGGCAGGACGCCAGTTGGAGGATGGAGGGAAGATCTGTTCGATCGTCACCTCCCTGCTCGCCGCCTATACCGGCGGGTATTCCACCTACGGCGGCATGAAGGCCCCGGTGGAACACTTCACCCGGGCGGCCTCGAAGGAGTTCGGCCCGCGGGGAATCTCCGTGACCGCAGTGGCCCCCGGGCCCATGGACACGCCGTTTTTCTACGGACAGGAATCCCCCGAAGCCGTGGCCTATCACCAGTCCGCCTCAGCGCTGGGAGGCCTGACCAAGATCGAAGACATCGTGCCGCTGGTGAAATTCCTGGTCACGGATGGCTGGTGGATCACCGGCCAGACGATCTTCGCGAACGGCGGCTATACCACCCGCTGAAGCGGATTTCCCCCGCCCGCCCGGCCGGAATCGCAGGCCGGGTGGGTGGTGGGAGCCAATTTTGGGTTCCTCCCCGGCCCGAAACCGTTAGCTTCCGGCCCGACATGCTGGAAGACGACATCAAGCAACCGACCCGCCGGGAGTGGGCCTCCTTCTGGTCCCTGGTCTTCCTCCAGATCCTCCAGTCCTTCAACGTCAACGCGGCGAAGTTCGTACTGATGCCGCTGGCCGCGTGGATCTTCTCCAAGAGAGTCGCCCTCGACCCGAATCTGACAGACACCAGCAAGCACATCATCGCCCTCTGCCTGGTGGTGCCCTACGTGCTCTTCGCGCCCACCGCCGGCTGGCTTTCGGACCGTTTCGCCAAAACCTCCGTGATCCGCTGGACCTCATGGATGCAGCTCGCGGTGCTGGGTTTCCTGATCTTTTCCCTGAAGCTGAAGCACCTCGATCTCTGCATCACCGCCTTCTTCTTCATTTCCCTCCAGGCGGCGCTGCTCAGTCCCTCGAAAATCGGCGTGGTGAAGGAATACGTGGGCGCACGCCGCCTCGGCTTCGCCAGCGGGGTGATGGAAGGGACGGTGGTCCTGGCCATCCTGGCCGGACAGATCGCAGGGGGTGCGTGGTTCGACCACGGGCTGAAACAGCACGATCACGGCTGGGATGCGGCACTGGTACCCATGTGGACGCTCATCGGGCTGTGCCTTCTGTCCATCGGTCTCGCCCACGTCACCCAAAAGAGCCAGCCGAACTCCAACCGACCGTTTTCTTTCAACGAAGCCATCAGCCACCTGCGTGACCTCGGTGAGTTTTTCAAAGACCGCTCGCTGCTGCTCTACGGACTGGGCGTGGCCTATTTCTGGGGCTTCGGCGGGTTCATCAATCTGGTGATCCTCTCCATCGCCGAGCACATGTTCCATGGCGGAGCGGGCACCGGCGGTGCCTTCGCCGGGCTGTGGGCGATGCCCGGTATCGGCATCATCGGCGGCAGCGTGCTGGCGAGCTTCATCAGCCGCCGGAACATCGAACTGGGCCTTGCACCGCTGGGTGCCACGTTGATGGCGATTTCCTCGGCCATCCTCGCCTTCGCCGATCCACAGTCGATCCTGATGCTGGTGATGCTCGTCATTGCGGGCGCGTCCGGTGCCGTGTTCCTGGTGCCGCTGCAGGCGATGGTGCAGGAAAAGCCATCCGACGAGCGCCGCGGCGCGGTGATCTCCGCGTCGAATCTCTTGAACAGTCTCGCCGGAATCGTGGCGGTGGCGCTGCAACTGGTGCTGGAGGCGGCGCATGTCTCGTTCGCGGTCCAGTTCCTGTTCATCACCGCGTTCTCGCTGTTCATGGCGGCGATCACGTTCCGCCACTTCGGAGCGGATTTCATCCGCCTGATCGGTCTGGCGCTGATCAAAACGATCTACCGCGTCCGCGTGGCGGGCGAGGACAACGTCCCGAAACACGGCGGCGTGCTGCTGCTGCCGAACCACGTGACCTGGGCGGACGCCTTCTTCCTCTCCGCCGCGTGTCCGCGCAAGGTCCGCTTCGTGATGGACGCGACCTTCATGGACAACCCGTGGGTGGGCGCGTTCTGCAAGGTTTTCCAAACCGTGCCGATCGAACGCGGCAATGCCCGCGAGGCGCTGCGCACCGCCGCCGATGCCCTGAAGGAAGGCGACGTGCTGTGCCTCTTCCCGGAGGGCCAACTGACCCGCACCGGCACGCTGTCCGAGCTCCAGCGCGGCTTCGAATTGATCGCACGGATGGCGAAGTGTCCGCTGGTGCCGGTGTGGACGGCCGGAGCCTGGGGATCGATCTTTTCCTTCGAAGGCGGACGTTTCTTCCGCAAGCTGCCGCACAAGCTGCCTCACGCGGTCAATGTCGCCTTCGGCCCGGCGCTGGATGCGAAAACCACGGATCTCGAAGAGGTCCGCGATGCGATGCTGGAGGCTTCCGCCGCCGCCGTGGGGATTCATTTCCAGGAAGAAGGCGTGGACACCCGCCACGGGCTGCTGTGGGCGAATGGCTACCAGCTCGGCCAGATCAACGCGCTGCAACGCCGCGGCAGCTATGCGACGCTCGCCGGAGATCCACTGCCGGACGAACTGTTTGCCCTGACCACCGCGTTCCCGGAGCAATTCGACACCACTTGCCGACTCGAACCGACCTTCAGCGCCCGGTTTATCCAGCATTGGATCGGAGGACAGGTCCTGCGGGAGGCGATCCAGCATGCGGCCGATGCCTCGGTGGTGTTCTACGATTTCAGCCCGGAAGCCCTTATTTCCGTCGAAAAACCGGGACTGGTCCACTGCCCGTGCTTGGCGCTGGAAGGCACGATCATCGCGATGTCGATGCCGGACCCACCGCTCGCCTACGCCACCAGCGAGCCGCAGGCCGGACGCAAGGCCGGAACGTGGGGCAAACTGCTGCCGGGCTTCTACCTGCGGCACGGTGACCATGGCGCGGTTTCCGTCCATGGCCCGGCCCTGCCGGAAGGTGGTCTGGCGCTGCCCGCAGGCACCACGCTGGATGCCGAGTGTTTCCTGGTGGCTCCCTCCGCCTGACAGGTTCCCGCATCCTTCTGAATTTTTCGCGCCCCAGCGGGCCGATCCGCGTTTAGAACTCCCGGGCACCGATGCCCAATGCCCGCGTCCTGATCGACGGCCCCTCCGAGCTCGTCTTCGACTACGCCATTCCCGCCGGATTTCCCGTCCAGCCGGGTTGCCGCGTGCGGGTTCCGCTGCGGAAAAAATCCGCCACCGGCACCGTGCTCTCGCTTGCGGAAAGTCCGCAGGAGGATTTCGCCCTGCGAGAACTGGAATCGCTGGTGGATCCGGAGCCGTTGATCACGCCGGTGCTGCTGAAAACCGGACGCTGGATCGCGGACTACTATGGATCCAGTTTGGAGTCGGTGGTTCGGTCGCTGCTGCCGGAAGCGGTCCGCACGGAAGAGAATTCCGCGAAGACCCGTCGCATCGCCGTATTGGATGCTCCGCCTGCCGAGGATGTCCTGGCGAAGCTGGAGAAACGCGCGGCCCGTCAGCATGCTTTGCTGAGCCTGCTGATGCATGCTCCGGATCGAAGGCTGGCCGTGGCCGATCTGGGCGAGGGCTCGAATGCCGCCCTCAAAGCCTTGGAAAAAGCCGGGCTGCTGCGCATCGAAACCGAAGAGGTCCGCCGCGATCCGGAAGCCGATGGTGTGGAGGAAATCCTGGAATCCAAACCGCTCGTGCTGACACCCCAACAAGCGAAGGCACTCGAAGTCATCAACGAATCCATCGCCACACCGGGCAAACCGATCCTGCTGCTCGGCGTGACCGGTTCCGGCAAGACCGAGGTGTATCTGCAGGCCGCCCAGCACGCGCTCGATCTCGGCAAGACGGTGCTGGTGCTGGTGCCGGAAATTTCCCTGACCCCGCAGACGGTGCAGCGCTTCAAGGCGCGCTTCGCCGGGATGCAGGACAAGGTGGCGGTGCTGCACTCGAACCTTTCCCAAGGCGAACGCTTCGATGAATGGCACCGTATCCGCAAGGGTGTCGCACGGATCGTGATCGGCGCGCGCTCGGCGGTATTCGCGCCGCTGCCGGACCTCGGGCTGATCCTCGTCGATGAAGAGCACGAGAATTCCTACAAGCAGGAGAATCCGCCGCGATACCATGGCCGCGATGTGGCGGTGCTGCGCGCCGCTTTCGAGCCCTGCGCGGTGGTGCTGGGCTCCGCGACGCCCTCGCTGGAGTCGTGGCAGAACACGCGCAGCGGGAAGTATCACCTCGTCCGTCTCGACCAGCGCGCCGATGGGCAGTCGATGCCACTGGTGCGCGTGGTGGACATGAAGCTGGAGGCGATGAAGCAGAAAGGGCCGCATCCGATCCTGTCCGACCGGCTCCGTACCGCGCTCGAACGACGTCTCGAAAAAGGCGAGCAATCGATCCTGTTCCTGAACCGCCGCGGTTTCGCGCGGTCGCTGCAATGCCCGAAGTGCGGCCATGTCTGCCAATGTCCGCATTGTGCCGTGGCGCTGACGTATCATCGCACCGATGACCGCCTCGTCTGCCACGTCTGCGGCCATCAGGCGGTAGTACCACGCAAATGCCCGGAGTGCCATGATCCCTCAATCGTCCTGCAGGGCTACGGCACCCAGAAGGTGGAGGACGTGTTGCAGCGGTTGCTGCCCAAGGCGAAGTTCGCGCGCATCGATGCGGATGCGATGCGTCGCAAGCACGCGCTTCGCGACACGCTCAATGCTTTCAAGGCCCATAAGATCGACATCCTCATCGGCACGCAGATGATCGCGAAGGGGCTGCATTTCCCGAACGTGACGCTGGTAGGCATCCTCAATGCAGACGTGGGCCTGCATGTGCCGGATTTCCGCGCGGGCGAGCGCACGTTCCAACTGCTCACCCAGGTGGCGGGGCGTGCGGGCCGTGGCGAACTGGAAGGCGAAGTGATCGTGCAGACCTTCACGCCGCATTCGCCTTCCATCCAGTACGCGCGCCAGCATGACTTCGATGGCTTCTCGGATCAGGAACTGGAGTTCCGCCAGCAGTTCTCCTTCCCGCCCTTCGCCCACTGCGCGGTGCTCACGGCACGATCCACGCATGAACGGCGCGCGGAGTTCACGCTCCAGACATTGCACCGGCGCTTGCTGGAGAATGCACCACCGCATTTGAACATCGGCGAACCGCTGCCGTCACCACTGGTGAAATCCCATGGCCAATTCCGATTCCAGATCACCCTGCGCGGCCCGGCGGCGAGACCGCTGTCCCGTCACGTGCAGCAGGTCTTGGAAAAGACCTCGCTACCGGATGACGTGACGGTGGTCTTCGATATGGACGCGCAGAATTTCTCCTAAGGTCGTTCGCTGTAGTCGGAGCGCGGACTTCAGTCCGCATCTGTTGTTCAGCAGCTTCGCTGCCACATTCAAAAGCGGACTGAAGTCCGCGCTCCAACCATAGCTATCAAGCCTCACTTCGCGTTCACGCGCGCGCGGGTGGTGAGATAGCCGGTGGCTTCCGCAGTGATCTCCCATGCTCCACCCGGCGCTGCATTGGCAGGAGCTGCGGGAAGTTTCAGCTCGCCGGAAAGCGTGCCCTTCGTCGCGGAGATCCCATCACCGAGATGCAGGATCGCCTTCACGATCTTGTCCGCTTCCGCCTCACTGATCGCCTGGGCCGGCATCGGCACCTCGCCCCAATCGCCGGTGCTGCCTTTCAGCACACGATCCTTGAGATAATTCACAGCATCGGCGCGATCGCGGTAGCGCAGGGCGACGTCCACATACTTCGGCCCCACGGAAGCCTGATCCACCTGATGGCAGGCAAGGCACAGCCGCGAGGTCACCAGTTCCTGGATCCCGGGCGCGAACTCCGGACCACCCGCATCATGCCCCGTGGGTGGGATATAGCGGGCACGGACCGACACCGTTTTCGCATCCGGTGCGGAGGGAGCTTTCACCTGGAACTTCACGGTCTCCCCGAAACCAAGCGACTTCGGCTTTCCTTCCAACTCAAGCGCCAATGCGGGCTGTGCGTCCTGCTTCACCAGCGGGAAGCGTTTGATCGTCACCCCACCCTTTCCATCCGCGGCCACCGCCCGCAACTCGGTGCCGGAGCCCTCCGCCACTTTCACCGTGGCTTCCGTACCGAGATCCTTTTCGCCCGCTCCGGTGGTGAGGAACCAATGCACGAACACCGTATCTCCGTCCGCATCCGACGTGTTTTTCACGGTGAAGGTGCCCGGCTGTCCCGCCACGGCCTCCGCAGCGAGCTCAGGAGCTCGATTGTCGGTACCCGGGCGCAGACGGCGGACGCGGCCATCCTTGTTGAACCACCAGTTGGTGCCGTATTCGAGCACCCAGATCGTGCCGTCCGCAGCCTGCTCCATGTCGATGGGATGCACCAGTTTGTCGGCGAAGGGCGTGAGCGAAACGAGCTTCTCGCCTTCGCCCAGCTTGGCCTTCCAGATCCGGCCGCGGGCCCAATCGTAGGTGAGCAGCGTGTGGTCGTCCTCCTTGCCGAGGATGTTCCATTTACGGGAAGCGTTGTAGTAAAACACCGGACCCGCCATGGCATTGCGCGAGCCCTTCCCCATCACGGGAAATTCCGGGCTGTCCGCGTAGGGGTACCAGATGAAGGCGGAGTTCGCGGGCGGCAGCACCGGCAGGCCGGTATTGCGCGCGCCGGGATTTTTCGGCGCGGCGGGATCTGTCATCCCGCCAGGCTGGCCGGTGGTGAAATCCACGATCGGATACGGCAGGTTGTTCGCGATCACAAAGGGCCAGCCGTAGTTGCCCGCCTTGCGGGCTTGGTTCACCTCATCATAGCCTCGCGGCCCACGCGGGCCATTGTCTCCCGCATCGGGACCGACCTCACCCCAGTAGAGCGTGCCCACCTTCGGATCGAGCGAGATGCGGTAGGGATTCCGGCAGCCCATCACGTAGATCTCCGGCCGGGTCTTGGCCGTGCCCTTCGGAAAAAGGTTCCCGGCGGGAATCTCGTAGCCATCCTCCGTCGGGCGGATGCGCAGCACCTTGCCGCGGAGATCGTTGGTATTGCCCGAGCTGCGCTGTGCATCGAACTGGACGCGGTCCGGCCGGTTGTCGATCGGCGCGTAGCCGTTGCTTTCAAACGGATTGGTATTGTCCCCGGTGCTGAGGTAGAGCAGGCCATCCGGCCCGAAAGCCAGCGAACCGCCCTGGTGACAGACCTTGCGGTCCCGCTCGACAGGGATCTCCAACAGCATCTTCTCGGAAGTCCGGTCGATCTTGCCATCGCGATATACGAAGCGGGACAAGCGGTTGATGGTTTTGACCGGATCGCTGTAGTAGATGTAGAGACGACCGTTGGCTGCGAATTTCGGATCCAGCGTGATGCCGAGCAATCCTTCCTCGCGCGCGACCGGGCTGTCCGGGTCGTTGGAACGCAGGGCGGAAACATCGAATTTCGCGATCTCGAAAGTGCCGCCGGTTGTCGGACAAACACGCAGGACGCGGCCTTCGCGCTCGATCACGAACAGATCGCCGTTCGGCAGGACGGTCAGTTCGATGGGATCATCCAGGCCTTCGGCCACGGGAGCGGACAATTCATAGGATTCCTTGGCCACAAGGGGCACGGCGGAAACGGCAAGAGACAGGAGGACGGGCTTAAACATGCAGATGAGGGGTCTACGAAAAGACGCCTCCCTTTATTCCATGCCAATTACCCACCGCGATCACAAAAAAAGCCCGCTCCGGGCGAACGGAGCGGGCTGAATCATTCAAACGGCCGGTCGGCGGATCATTCGTTGACCTTCGCGCGCATGAAAATACGCGGATTGCCCGCCGGATCGGAACCCGGCACATAGAACGAGCGATAGCTCCAGCCCGAGGTGAGCGGCGGCAGGTTCGCTGGCAATCCGCTTGTCACATCGGACCCTAACACCTGATCCACTCCGAACGGGAAGGTCACAAGATTCGATCCGGCCTGGATGTGATAGATGACACCATCCACACTCGCCGAAACCAGTTCACCCGGGTTGACCGGACCGGGGAACACCGCGTTGGTGCGGATCGGCATCGTCAAAGTCAGAACGGACTGCCCGTTGACCGTTGCCACCTTCACCACGGTCTTGCCGTCGGAGACACCGGACTTCGGATCGCCATCGAAGGCGAACTCCTCGAAGTTGTTCACACCGTCATTGTCCGGGTCCTGGGTCTTGCCGTTGTTACCGGAGTCCAGCCCCTTGAGGGTTGCCCAGTTGTCATAGGCGGCGGCCGCGAGCCCGGTCACATTCAGCACGCCGGTGCCCGTGAAGTGGATGTCATCCTTGTTCGTGGCGCCGGACAGGCTGGTTCCCCAGGTGCCCGCGGTGGTTTCGAGACCATTGATATACAATTTGCCGACGGTATCGGTGCCGGAGAAATTGAGGTCCAGGACCGAGCCATCGCTGACCCGCAGGTTCGATGCATCGCCGAGCGAGGGCGCACCCAGCGAGAGAATGCCACCGCTGACGGTGGTATCGCCCGAGTAGGTGTTGGTGCCGGACAGCGTGAGCTTGCCGGTGCCGCTCTTCACGATGGCGATGTTTTTCTCGGTCGGAGTCGCTCCACCGATGCTGCCCGAAAAGACGTAGTCGTTGGTGTTGTTGACCGTGAGAGTGGAGGTCGCCGCGGAGGCGCCGACAACGGCGGAAGCGGTTCCCGTGCCGATCTTCGCAAGACCCGTGATGGTCTGGTCGACGCCGTTCAGGATGAGCTTGCCGCTCGTGTTGGCGGTGTTGCCCAGATAAACCGCGGAGTTCACCGGCAAACGGTTGCTCCCCCCCGAAAGGGTGAGGGAGCCATCCTGGATGCTGGTCATGGGCACGCTCGTGCCCGCCGTGAACGTGCTCGCACCCGTCAGGGTGAGGTTGCCCGAGCCGCGCTTCCAAATCGCCGTGCTGTCCGTGCCGATCATGGTGCCGGCCTCCACTGCACCTGCCGCGGCTCCGGTTCCCGTAATGGGACCGGCCACCACAAGATTGCCCGTACCATTGACATCGAAGCGGAAGCCATAGGTGCGGGTGGAAATCACGACGCTGGAGTCGATGGTGCCGGTGGACGCGGTGTTCACCTGGATATCGGTGCTGTTGACATCGAAGCCCTGGAGGGTCGCGGTGTCACCCGTTCCGGCGTAGGAAGTCACCGTGCCACCGGTGCCCGCGAATACGAGCGTGGGTGCATCCACCGTGAAAGTCGTGCCCCGCTTGATCGCCACCGTGCCGCCATTGACGGTCATCGTATTGGAGAGCCCGTAGCCGACATCCAGATCGAGCGTGCCTCCCGCGTTGATCGTGGCGGTACCGGTTCCCAAAGCGTTTCCGGTCGCGGCCACCAATGTGCCGCCCGAGACGGTGGTGCCGCCGGTGTAGGTGTTCGCGGCATTCAGCGTCACCGTTCCGCCCGTTGTCTTCGCAAGCGTACCGGAGCCGGAGATCACCGCGGTGGACGTGCCCGACTGCACATCGACACTCGCGCTGGAAACGGTGCCATTGGCGAGAGTCGCACCGGAAAGCGTGAGCGAGGAGGGCGTGATCGTCTTGGCTCCGAGGTCAAACGTGCCGGTACCACCTGCCGTAACCGCACCGGTCAGGCCATAGACCGCCGAGCCGAGGGTGAGCTTCGATGAGCCGCTCTTCACGAGAGCTCCGCCGCCAGTGAGGCTGCCGGCACCCGCCAGGGTATAGTCGCCGGAGGAATTGTTGACCGTGACCTGGGCGGGCGAGAGAGCCCCGGTCAACGTGATGTTCCGGGTGCCTGCTCCGATGGTGTCATCGAACGTAACGGCATCGGAGACCTTGAACACGTCGTTCGAGCCACCGTTGTTGAAGTTTGCCGTGGTGTTCAGATCCCACACGCCGGTGGCGGCTGCGTCGTTCCAGACCAGATTGCCCGTGCCCGCTGTGACCGTGAATTGGATCTTGTTGCCGTTGATGGCGGTGGTACCGGCGGCGCGGGAACCAGCCGGCAGCGCGGTGGTGAAAGTGGAGGAACCTGTGATGCTCCCCGCAGTGACGAGGTCATATACCTGGCCGACCTGGAGAACGTTCAAGGGCAGCACGTTGACCGTCGTGGCGGCTCCCGCTCCGAAAGTCACGGCGCCCGTCACCGTCGTGGTCGCGGCTGTCCGCGCGGCAAGACCAAGGGTGGTGGTGCCATTGGCGGTCAGCGCCGGAAGCGTTTTCCCCGTGGCGGCCACCTGGAACCCGGCTCCGGTATTCACCGTAACCGCGGAAGATGCCAGCGAACCCCCGGATCCGAGCACCAGCGAGCCTGCATTGATCGTTGACGGACCGGTGAAAGTATTCGCGCCGTTCAACACCATGGTGCCGGTGCCGGACTTGGTCAGACCAACCGCTCCGCCCTGGATATTCGCATTCACGAGCAGATCGGTGGCAGCAGCGCCATCGTCCACATTGAAGGGCACCGTGTTGCCGGTGTTGTTCTCCCGGAAATTGATCTGCCCCGAGATGGTCGAAGCGTTCGCGGAGGCCACGGTGGTGACCGAAGTGTTGTTGCCGAAGGAGAACCTGCCTCCCGCGACGGTGGTCTGCATGGTCGCGCCGGTAAGCGTGTAGGCGACCCCCCAGCCATTGTCGGCGCTGCCGGTGTGGTTGAGCGTGGCGCCGTTGAGGTTGACCGCATTGACCTTGGCGCCGGTGTTGTAGCCGAAGACGTTGCTGCCCGCGAGTATCACCGTGGTGCCGGTGTTCGCCGTGAGGGTGCCGACGATGCGGCCCGTGCCACCATAGTCGGTGGCGGCATTGTCACCCAGTTGGAGAGTCCCGGAAGCGACGGTGGTGCCGCCGGAATAGGTGCTCGCGCCGGAAAGAATCACGGTGGCTCCCGCCTCACCGCCGCCATCCGCAGCACGAGCGGCGGTCACCGCGCCGGCACCGGAGATGACGCCGGAAAGCTTGAGCGCCTTGCCATTCCACTTGCTGCGGAAGGTCGCGCCGGAAGCCCCGACCGTGACCGCACCGGAAACCGTGCTGATGCCGTCCTCGTTCAGGATGTTGCCACCGTCGATGTTGATGGCATTGGCAAAGGTCCAGGGAGCGGTCGCAGCGTTGTCGTTCTTGATCCACAATTTCAGCGTGGCGCCACCGTTGATCGCCACCGCGCCCGTGCCGAGCGCGCCGACGGTGGACGTGGCCGCACCGGTGCCGCCGGTGCCGATCGAAAGCGTACCGCCGCTGATCGTCGTGCCGCCACTGTAGGTGTTCACGGTGGTGTTCGCCAGTGTCAGCGTGCCGGTGCCATTCTTGACGAGCGTGCCGGTGCCGCCGAGCACGCCGGTGCCGCTGAAGGTCCAGCTTCCGTTGGAAGATCCTACGGTGGTCGTAGTAGGTGCCACGGTGCCGTTCAATGCGACGGTCTCACCGGTGGCGGCGCTGAAGACGGCGTCATTCGCATCCACCCATGGAGAGAGAACAGTGCCCGCATCGACAAACCAGTTGGCATCCACACCACCGGTGCTCCAGTTGTCGTTGGTTCCGGCGACCTGCCAGTTGTAGGTGGATGCGGAAGCAGGGAGAATCAGGCCAAGGGCCACAAACAAAGCTCGTTTCTTGAGTTTCATGCAATTATAGACACGGATATTTCCTAAAAGGCAGGCATCCGCTAAGCCCGCAGCTCCGCCCGGTCAAGGAGCCATTCCCGGATTTGCCTCCAATCGTTCGCAAATAGATACGTGGTTTTCCGGTGGCCCCTTTGCTTATACGATGAATCACGTAGATCGATTGGAATTGCAGGAAATAAACCCGCCGGTTCTGAAAAACAAAAACGCCGGACGTTGCCGTCCGGCGTGAGATACGCACCACTTGCAAAGTGGCGTCATTTCATCCGTCACGCGTGATGCTTGTGATGATGGTGGTGTTTGTGATGACGATGCTTGTGGTGCTTGTGCGCGTGGCGGTGATGCTTGTGATGGCCGGCACCCTCCGCGGCCGAGGCCAGAGGGGAAACCGCCAGCAACACGGTGGAACCAACGAGCAGCATGAGGTATCGTTTCATGGTGGATGGTGGAACGACGGGGATCGCCCGTCTGCCGATGAAAGCGCTCCAACAGCGAAAAGTTGCGCGGGATTCTTTTCACCAAAACAAAACGCCGGACGTCACCGTCCGGCGTTCCGCAGTCGTTCTGTTGGAGATTGGGTCAGCCTTCCTTCTTCGGCTCGCCACCGTCGCGCTTCGGACGATTCGGGCGCTCGCCGCCACCCGCCGGGGGCTTGATGGCGTCGATCTCGGTTTTCGAAAGCTCGCCGTTCTTGTCGGTGTCCCATTGCTCGAGCAAGCGCTTGGAGAGGCGCTCGGGCATGGCAGCCACCTCGTCCTTCGACAGGGCGCCGTCCTTGTTGGTGTCGAACTTGCCGAGGATGCGCTCCTTGGCCGCGCCGCCGCCGCGCTGCTCGGCTGGCTTTTCGGTTTCCCCCTCGGCGCGGGCCGACTGGGTGCTGATGACGAGGGCGGAGAATCCCGCGAGGATCGTGAGGTGTTGTTTCATGAATTGAGGATGGGATGACGGATGCTTCCGTTCGCACATGAAACAGCCGGTGTGGAAAAAGTTGCAAAATTCATCCCGCCGGTTCCTTGCTCAACCCTTGACGGGCCTGCGCACGCCGCGGAACCTCGCCATACTCCAATCCGCCCCGTGATCCCGCGCGACATTTACGTAACCTGGAAAAACAAAGCCCCGGAAACGTGGCCGAAGTGGATGCGCGAGTATCTCGACGGCTGGCAGAGCATGAATCCCGGCTACCGGTTCCATCTCTTCGACGACCGGGACTGCGAGGAGCTCTTCGAAAGCGAGCGCCAAGGCGTGCTGGATGATCTCGGGATCGACATCGTGGATCTCTATCACCGCCTCGACAAGCAGGTGGAGAAAACCGACCTGTGGCGCTACGTCACCATCTACACCCGCGGAGGTCTCTACACCGATGCGGACACCGCATGCCTGGAGCCCTGCGATCACTGGATCCGGGAGGAGGACCGGGCGCTGGTCGGATTCGAGCGCTTCCGCTGCGATCATCCCACGCAGTACTGCCAATGGACCTTCGCCGCGGAGGCACGGCATCCGTTCCTCGCACTCGTACTCCAACACGTGGCCGCCAGCATCCTGAATGTGAAGGGATCGGACCGCTATGCCACCCTGTCACGCACCGGCCCGGTGGTGTTCACGAATGCGTTGATCGAATTCGTGGAGAAAGGCGGCCACAGCTTCCAGGAGGTGATGGACAAGGACGCGGTGGTTTCACACGGCCTGCGCTTGCTCCGGAAAAAGGCCTTCAGCGGAGGGCACGTCTATCATCGCTTCGCCGGCACTTGGAAACACTGGATCCACCGTCCCAGCTTCATGTGGCGGAAAATCCATGCCGGCTCCAGCAAGCCGAAGCATCAGCGGTCGTAGGTCAGGCCGCCCCACTCGACCCGTTTCACCCTCCGTCCGCGCCACATCACCGCGAGGCCGGTCAGGATCGCCGCCGGTTCAAAGATCAACGCCGCGGGAAGCAATCTCCACAAACCGCCGCGCGCCAGCCACCAGGCGACAAATGCGGCCCCCGCCAGCCAGCGGATGACAAACGGGATCAAAAACCATGCGGGCGCAATCATCGCGCCCACGGCGGTGATCACCCACAGCAGCATCCAGACTCCCAGCAATACCGACAGCGCGGAACAGCCGCCCGCACTGATACGCTGGGCACGATCCAGCAGCACCCGCCAGGAGCTACAAGCCCGGACGGAAACCGCTGGCTGTGCCACGAACGCGATACGACCACCGGCTTTTCTCAACGCTCTCCCGAACACCAGATCCTCGGTCAGCCCGAAGCCCATCGCCTCATAGCCGCCGATCTTGAAGTAGGCGTCCTTCCGGAACGCGCAGTTGCCGAAGACGAAGCCCGAGTTGAATCCAAGCCGGTTGAGCACCGAACAGACGCCGATGTAAAACATTCCGTCCACCGTCTGCATGAGCGCGTTCGACCGGTTGCCCCCGTCCGACCGGGCGGCAAAGCGCACAGGACCGCCAACCAAGTCCGCTCTAGTTTCATCCAGCCTCGCGCACAATCCCGCGACCCAATCCTCCGGCACGATCGCATCCGCATCCGTGACCACCAGGATCTCTCCGCGCGCTTCGCGAAAACCGGTATCGAGCGCCACCTGTCGCGAAGTCAGTACCGCATGCTCGAAGCGATCAATTCGGATCACCCGCAGCAGATCGAGATTCAGGGAGGCGAGGATTTCACCGGTTTCGTCGGTGCTGCGGTCATCCACGATGATGATCTCGAAACCTCCATCACAACGCTGGGCTGCAAACGAACGAACGCAGGCGGCGATGCTCCCGGCTTCGTTATAAGAAGCCACCACGATGGAAACCCGCGGATCGGCATTCATGAGAACCACGTTTCGCTGAATTCAAGCGGCTGCCAGCCCTCGTCCTGAAGGGTCTTCATCAGGTCGGTCACCTGGCGCCAGGTTTCCGGCACGGACAATTCGGCGGGATGAAGGGTCAGCCGGAAGGTGGTGCCATCCGCCAGCCAGCGGCGGAATTGACCACGGCGGATCGCCCGGTTCACGGCATGCCGCCATCCCAAGTCTCCGTCATCGAAACATACGGCGGGTATTTCCACCTTTTGTCCGGACAGGGTTTCATAGCGCCCGGACAGCATGAAACCCTCGAAGCCCAGTTCACCCAATGCTTCGCGCGCGGCGGCATTCTGCTCCCACCGGGGAGCGCAGAACCACGAAGGCTCCTCACCAAAGGCTTCCGTAAAAAGCGCCTTCGACCGCGCAAGGCGTTCCTTCGCCACCGCCGGAGAGAGCGAAGCAAACTCCGAATGATTTTCGGTGCCGTAGAAGAGCGTGTTGAAGAGATTCCGCCCCAGCGTGTGGGTGTAGCCGTGGAGCACCTTGCGCCCCGGAAATTCCTTCAGCCGCCGGACGAATCCCGGATGCCGGTCGAGCGGAAAGCTTCCCGACCAGTCCGGCACCACCAGCATCATCGCCATCGGACGCGCGGCTTCCGGGAATGCATTCAGCAGCAGATCGAGTTCCCGCTCCATGCCCGGATGGACATCGTGGATCTCGGGCACGAAATGACGAGGGGGGATCATCGGACACTATCAGGAGCGTTTCCGGACGATCATGGGAAGCCCCTTCCGCGGCCGCAGGGTCACGAGGGTTTCCTTTCCAACGCGACCGCTCCGCGCCATCTCAAAGCGGAAGCGGCGGCCGATGAGCACGACCGCGATCATCGCCTCCAGCTTGGCGAAGCCCTCGCCGATACAATAGCGCGGCCCCATCCCGAAGGGATAGTAGGCGAACTTCGGGATCGCTTCCTTGTTCCCGGCTTCGAAGCGCTCCGGCCGGAATGCTTCCGGGTCAGGGAACCAGTCCGGATTACGATGAGAGACGTACTGGAGCATCAGGAACTCGTCCTTCGGCTTCACCTCCATGCCGGATGGCAGACGGTCCTCGCCCACCGCCCGCCGCGCCAGCGTCCATGCCGGCGGATAGAGGCGCATCGACTCTGCCAGCACCGCGCTGGTGTAGGCGAGGCGACCGACATCCTCAATGGCGGGCACCCGGTCTCCGAGCACCTCATTCCATTCAGCGGCCATCTTCCCGTGAACGTCGGGATGCTTCGAGAGCAGGTGCCAGGTCCAGTTGAGATGATTCGCCACCGTCTCATGACCGGCGAGGATGATGGTCACCACCTCATCACGCACCAGCTTGTCCGGCATCGGGGAGCCATCCTCATAGCGCGCGGACAATAGCATCGAGAGCAGGTCGTTCGGCCACTGTTCCTGCGGCAGTGCCTTGCGATCGGAGATGATCTTCGTCATCGCCGCATCGATGATGGCGATGGATTCATCGTAACGACGGTGGATACCGCCGGTGATCCATGACGGCAGCGGCGGCAGCAGTTGTATACGGGTTACGAGTTTCATCGCACGCCCGAACTCGTTCCCCAGTTCACGGCCTTCGTGATAGAGATCGATGCTGAACAACGACAGGCCGACGATGGAGATGGTGAGATGCATCATCTCCTCCGCCATGTCGAGGTGGTCGCCATCCTTCCAATTCGCGATGTGGCGTTCCGTCGCGCCGGCCATCATCTCGCCGAATCCGGCGATGGACGACTTGTGGAAGATCGGCTGCATCATCTTCCGCTCCTTGCCATGAAGCGGTTCCTCGCTGCTGACGAGCCCCTGGCCCAACAGTTTCTCCCCCACGGTCAAGCTGCCGGTCTTGTGATAGTTCAGTGGATTGCTGACGAGCAAATGCTTCACGTCCGCTGGATCACGGATCACAAAGGTCGGCACCGCCATGGGCAGCGAATAGAGATGGCCATGACGCGACGCGAGTTCGACGAGATAGTCGACGAAGTTGAGTTTGTGCCGGAGGACATTGCCGACAAAGGCGGCGATGCCGGGTCCGGGTGCGCGCCGTTGGGTGGACTGGGTCATGCGGAATGCGATTGGGAGGAGGAAAACACGGGATCCGCAGGAATCTCGGAGCGCGCCTTCAAATGACCGTGGCCAAGCAACCACCACTGCTGCGGATTCCGCGAGAGTTGGTCGGCGAGGCGCTTCCGGAAATACTCCAACACCAGACCGGGTGCGGAATATCCGGTCCCCTTGCCTGCCTGGATCGCGGGCAGGAAGCGGATGTTGGACCGCCCTTGTTCATCGTGCCAGGTATCCACCCACACGACGGGCACCTGATGACGCACCGCCATCACCCCCGGGCCGGTATCCACCGGAAACACGCCATGATTCCCCACCGGCATCCAGATGCTGCGGTCGGAGCGCGAGGCGAAGTCGAAGGAGAGATAGAAGATGCCTTTCTGACGGAAGGCGGCCTTCGCCCCTTCGTAAGCTCCCATGCGCACGAAGGTCAGCGCGCAGTGGAGTTCACGTGCGACCTGTTCCAGATAACGGACGATGGCATTCGGCAAATGCTGCGTGAGCACCGAGGAAACCGGATGCCCCAGCGAGGCCGCCACCGCGGGAGCATGCCACCACGTTCCCGCATGTGCGGAAACCATCAGCACGCCCTTGTCCTGAGCCAATGCTTCCACGAGATGTTCTTCTCCCGAAACCACCGCCTGCGAGAGCACACCTTCCGGACCCGCTCCTTGCAGCTTGGCGATGTGGACATGGAGGCGGCTCAGATACTCGAAGCGGCCCGCATGAATTTCCTCCGCAAGCGCGGGATCATTGGCCAGCGGCACATTCCGCCGCGCGAAGACTTCCTCCGCGTGAATGAAGAGCTTGCTGAACTTCCGTGCGCGGACGATGGCCCGGTCATCCGGCAGGCTCCTCAACCAAGCGAACGTCGAGGTGTAAACCCACCCGAAGAAATGCCGTGCGGCCATCTCAAGCCTGCCGGGCACTGGCTCGCCGGCGCGTCCATTCGGCTTGATGGGTTCGGTCATGATTCGGAAGAAGGAAAAGGGGAAAGGCGGACGACGTCCCACGGCCACCACTGATCGGGATGCTGCCGGACGGAATTCAACATCTGGCCCAGCGCGGATCGAAGCAATTCTTCAGCCGCCTTTTGCAACCGCAGCTCCGGAGGCGGCAGTGGCACCCGCGTGATCTCCAGGCGGTGGCGGTTTTCACCCGTCCGATGGGAGGTCACCATCAACACCGGCACGCGGTGGCGCAAAGCCAACAGGGCGGGACCGATGTGCGCGTCCATCAGCCGTCCGCCAAAAGGCAATGCAACGTTGTGTTTCTCCTCCACCGGAAAATCGATGAACATCCCGAAGAAACCGTTCCGCGCCAGCACCCGGGCCATCTTTGCCGGCAGTTCCTCACCGAGCAACACGCGCTCCACATCCACGCTGCGGAACATCCGCTGGATGAGATTCTCCAACCGGTCAAGGCGGTACATGCCCTTCGAGTCCGCGTAGTTGATCGCATTGCCCGCGATGGCCAGATCATACCCACGGGGCCCCAGCGCACCGACGACCGTCGCAGGATTACCGAGATGGTTGAGAAACAACACCGCTCCCCTGCCCTCGCTCCGGACTTCATCGAGGATTTCACAACCACCGACTTCGATCCGCTCCAACATCTCCGCGCGCGGCATCCAGCTCAGGTCGATGGGCTCCAGCACACAGCGCCCGAGATGATCGACATGGGATTCCCAGAAATTTTCCCGCGCATCCGCCGACTCGAATTCACCGAGCACCTGGGTCACGTGATCCATCACGCGCTCCTTGAGATGATGGCGGGCGGCCAAACCGAGCCGCTTCGAGACCCGCCCGTACATCCAACGCCGCGGCATCCAGCGCAGCAGATGAAACAGCACGATCACCAGCCAGCAGGCTGCTGAAATCCGCCACGGCGGATCCGGCACCCCTGCTGGCATCCGGCTTTCAGGCTTCTGCGACATGCGGAAACGAACCGGGGTCAGCGGGCGTTGCGGACGATCATGGGCAGGCCCTTGCGCGGACGCAGGGCGATCAGGGTTTCCGGCCGCACCTCGCCCGACCGCGCCATTTCAAAGCGGAAGCGACGCCCCATCTTCACCAGCAACAGCAGCGCTTCCAAACGGGCGAAACCCTCGCCGATGCAAAAGCGCGGCCCGAGCCCGAAGGGATAGTACACATACTTCGGGATGGAATCCTTGTTCTCCGCCGAGAAGCGTTCGGGAATGAACTTCTCCGGTTCCGGGAAATACGCCGGATTCCGGTGCGAGACGTACTGCATAATTAGTAGTTCGTCGCCCGCCTTCAGCTCCAGCCCGCTGGGCAGCTTCTCCGGGGCAACGACGCGACGCGCCAACGTCCACGCCGGTGGATAAAGGCGCATGGATTCCGCCAGCACCATCAGCGTGTAGGGCAGGCGTCCCATGTGCTCCATGGAAGGTTCTTCACCTCCCAGCACCTCGTCCCATTCCTTGAGCAGCTTGTCATGCACCTCGGGGTGGCGGGCCAGCAGGTACCACGTCCAGTTGAGATGATTCGCCACCGTCTCATGACCGGCGAGGATGATGGTCACCACCTCGTCCCGCACCAGCTTGTCCGGCATCGGCGAGCCATCCTCGTAGCGGGATGCGAGGATCATGCTGAGCAGGTCGTGAGGCCACTCGCTTTCCGGCAGCTTGCGTCGGTCGGAGATGATCTTTGCCATCGCCTCGTCGATCTTCGAGATGCTGTCGTCAAGCTTGCGCTGGAGCGAGCCCATCGCCCACTTCGGCAGGAAAGGCATGAGCTGGATGCGCGTGACCAGATTCAGCGCGCGGTTGAATTCCATGCCCAGCTCGCGGCCTTCGCGATAGAGGTCCACGTTGAAGAGCGACAGCCCCACGATGGTGATGGTGAGGTGCATCATCTCCAGCGACATGTCGATGGAGTCGCCGTCCTTCCAATCCCGGGTGTGGGACGCGGTGGACTCCAGCATCATCTCCGTGAACTTCGAGATCGATGCCTTGTGAAACATCGGCTGCATCGTCCGGCGCTGCTTGCCGTGCAACGGCTCCTCGCTGCTCACCAGTCCTTGGCCGATCACCTTCTCACCCACCGTCAGGCCACCGGTCTTGTGGTAGTTCAGCGGGTTGGAGACGAGGATGTGTTTGATGTCATCCGGATTGCGGAGGATATAGGTCGGCACCTCCAGCGGCAGGACGAAGGTGTCACCGTGTTTTTCCGCCTCCTCCGTGAGAGCCTCCACGAAACGGAAGCCGGAACGGAAGAAATGCTTCAGAAGGTCCAGGCGCGAGGGCCCCGGGGTGCGGGCAGGGGTCTGGGTGGCGCTCATATCGGGGCGGATTGCTCGTTTGAGAGACAGGAAGCAGGAGGGTTTTCAAGACAAACCTCGTCCCACGGCCACCACTGATCGGGATGAACGCGGAGGGTTTCGACCATGGAATCAAAAGCATTTCCCACCAGTTCGGCCGCAGCCGGGCGCAATGGCGCGGGATTGGGCCGGGCAAGGGGTTTCACCACCACCTCATGCCGGTTCGGGCCGGTCCGTGTGCTGGTGACGCTGAAAACGGGCGATCCCTGCCGCAGAGCCAGCAATCCAGGGCCGAGGTTCACGCTCGCACCGGTCCGGCCGAAGGGGAGGATGACATTGTGTTTCAGCACCACCGGAAAATCGATGAAGATGCCGAAGAGTCCGTTGCGCTTGAGAATCTCCGCCATGCGGGCGGGCATGCGGTCCCCCAGCAGCACGCGTTCCACCCGCCCGCGCTTGAACAACCGCGCGACCATGTCTTCCACGGCGATCACCGGATTGCCCGCGATGGCCACGTCGTAGCCACGGAGACCGAAGGCCGCGACCAACGAGCCGGGATTCCCCATGTGATCGAGGAACAGCACCGCGCCCTTTCCCTCCGCCAAAGCTTGTTGAAGGAGATCTTCACCGGAAATCGTGATGTTCGCCACCAGCTCCTCATCGGTGGACCAGTACATCTGGAACGGCTCGAACACGCAGCGGCCGATGTGTTCCAAATGAAGCCGCCAAACGCGCTCCCGCCCACCCTCCGACTCGAACGGCCCCAGCACCTGCTCCATCCGCGACAGGATCTTGTCCTTGTGACTATGCCGCATGAAAACGGCAACGGGATGGCCGAGTCTCGCCAACCAGCGGTCGGGAAGCCAGCGGGCCAGGAAGAAATTGGTCCGCACCACCAGCCTCGCGAGCTGGATGAGGCACGCGGTGATGACTCCTATCAGCAGCCGGCGGGAGCGGGACACGGCGCGGCTCCTCAGGCGGATTTCAGTTGGCAGGGCACGCCCACGGGTACCGCTTCGTGCTCGGCAGTGAGATGCACCAGCGCCCACGCCGCGCGCTCGATGGCGCCATGACCACCCAACACCGCAGGAATGCGGGCCAGATTCCGGCGCATTTCCGCAGCACGAGCAGGATCATCCAGCAGGGCGGATGCTTCGGAGACGATCGAATCGACGGTGAAATTTTCCTGCAGCAGTTCCGGCACCACGGACTCGTCCAGCAGGATGTTCGGCATCGCCACGAAGCGGCTCTTCACCAGCAGCTTCGCCGCCCAGAAGGTCAACTTGCGGACCTTGTAGAAGGCCACCATCGGCACGCCTGCGAGGGCGGTTTCCAGCGTGGCGGTACCGGAGGCCACCAGTGCCAGACGGCACTTCGAAACCACACGCTCGGACCAGCCGGGGCGCAGCTCGATGGCGTGGGTCATGTCCGCAGCTTCGATCATGCGCAGCAGCGGCGCGCGGAGGTGCTGGGCTGCGACCGGAAGCAGGAATTTCATTCCCGGATTCTTTTTCCGCAGTTGTTTGGCGGAGGCAATGAGAGTGGGCGCGTGGCTTTCGATCTCCTGCACCCGGCTGCCCGGCATGAGAGCCACCGGGCGGCGATCCTCTCCACCCTCGTTGCAGGGTTCTTCCGACTTCTCGACCAGATCCAGCAAGGGATGACCGAACCACTCGGCGCGGGCACCACATTCGCGGAAAATCTCCAGCTCCTTCGGGAAGGCTGGGATCACCAGCGAGGCTTGCCGGGCGATCCGGCGGGCACGCCAGCGGCCCCAGAACCAAACCTGCGGCACGAAATAGTGGACGAAAGGAATCCGCTCGCGCTGGAGCACGGCGACCAGGCGCTCATTGAAAGCCTCGCCATCGACCAGCACCACCAGATCGGGGCGCTCGGTCTTGAGCAGTTCCGCCAGTTTGGCCCGGGCGCGGCGCATTTCCGGGAGAAATCGCAGCGATTCCTGAATGCCCACGTAGCCCCAGCCCGCGGTGTCGCAGCGGATTTCCACCCCAGCGGACCGCATGTGATCACCACCGTAGCCGACGAGTTCCACTCCGGGGTGGATGCGCTGGAGCGTCCGCGCCAGTTGGGCCGCCTGAAAATCGCCGCTCACCTCACCGGCGGACAGGAACATTTTCAGCGGACGTGCTCCCATGGAGTGCTGCATCACCGGTTTTCTGGCTCGGTTCGAGGTCCGAAGCTCCCGAATCCGGCAGGCGGATGGTGGATCAGGGAAAATACGCAGCGGCTCACTCGGGTGACACTACCGGACCGGACCGCAAGGGATCAAGCCCTCACGCGCCTCGTTAGGCAGGTCGAATTCGTCCATTCTTCATTGGCATTTCACGGAAGGAGGTTGGAATAACCTCATGCCCCGCGTCCTCCTTGTCGAAGATGAACCGGCGATCGCCGACACTCTCGTCTATGCCCTTGAAACAGAACGACTGGAGGTCACGCACGCGCTGACCGGCAGCGAGGCGCTCGATGCCTTCGCGGAAAAAAAGCACGACTTCGTGATCCTCGATATCGGCCTGCCGGACATCACCGGCCTCGATGTGTGCCGGAAATTGCGCGAAAGCAGCACGGTCCCGATCCTCTTCCTGACCGCGCGCGACGGGGAAATCGACCGCATCCTCGGCTTGGAACTCGGCGGGGACGACTATGTGACCAAGCCTTTCTCTCCCCGCGAGATCGTCGCCCGTGTCCGGGCGATCCTCCGCCGCGCCGGTGGAAACGGTGAAACAACCGCCCCGTCCGGCACCGCGCCCACGGTTGCCGCTCCCGCCACCGCCCTGCATCACGACACCTCGGCGATGCGCATCCACTGCCACGGCAAGGCGCTCGATCTCACCGCCCATGAGTACAAGCTGCTGCTGGTGCTCCTCTCCCACCCGGGACGCGTGTTCACCCGCGACCAACTCCTCGACCGTGCCTGGGAAGATCCGGGCGCCGTCACCGACCGTACCGTGGACGCCCACGTGAAGTCCATCCGCTCGAAACTCCGCGCCGCCCGGATCGGGGCCGAGGACTATATCCAAACCCGCCGCGGCCTCGGTTACCTGCTTTCCTTCACGGCATGAACCACGGCTGCGGATGTTCTTTCCGGATTTTGAATTTGCACCTTAGGATTTGAGCCAGTGCGTTTCACCCGGGTCACCCTCTTCTTCATCGGCTTCATCATGGTGCTGGGGTTCTACCAGCTCGCCACCTACTTCCTGTCCGGAGTCGAGCCCCAGACGTTCCAAGCCACCGAGGAAGTGATGGTGGACTCCGCGCACCTGCTCGCGGAGCTGGTGGAAAATGAAATGGAGCACGGCAAGCTCGACACCGACCACCTCCGCGAGGTGTTCGATGGCGCGCATGAGCGGACGTTCGTCGCAACCATCTTCGAGCACACGAAGCACAACGTTGGAACGAACGTCTATCTCACCGATGCCCTGGGCAGGGTCATCTTCGACTCGGAAGGCGGGAAGCGCGAAGGTCAGGACTATTCCAAGCGCCGGGACGTCGCACTCACCTTGCGAGGAGAGTACGGAGCCCGCAGCAGCCGCAACGATCAGGCCGACTCCAACTCCTCGATCCTCTATGTGGCCGCTCCGGTGGGTGATCCCGCGCATCCCTCCGGTGTGCTGACGGTTTTCAAGCCCCAGGCCGACGCGCTCCCGATGATCAAGGAGCGCAAGCAGGTGATCTACCGCGCCTTCATCCTGATCGGCGGCGGCACCCTGTTTCTGATCACCGTGGTATTCCTCTGGCTCTACCGCCCCATCGGCAAGATCACGGAGTATGCCCGCGCGATCGAACGCGGCGAGCGCCCGAAGCGGCCGAAGATCGGCATCGGCCGCGAGGTCAATACCCTGTCCCACGCGTTGGAATCGATGAGGGAAGCACTGGAAGGACGCGCCTACGTCGAGCACTACATCCAGACCCTGACCCACGAGATGAAAAGTCCGCTGGCCGCCATCCGTGGTGCGGCAGAGCTGCTGGACGAAGACATGCCCGCGGAAACCCGCCATCGCTTCCTCGAAAACATCCGTGCCGAATCCGCCCGCACCGAGCGGCTCATCAACCGCCTGCTGGAACTCTCCGCCATCGAAAGCAAGGTACGGCTTGATTCCGCCGAAACGCTCGACCTCAACCAGGTGGTGGCCCAAGCCATCGACCAGGCGAAGCCGCTGGCGGAACTCGCCGGTGTCCGGCTCGATTGGTCGCCTCCGGAAGAAGCCATTCCCGTGCGCGGCGATGCCTTCATCCTGCGCGCCGCGGTCACCAACCTGCTGGAGAATGCCATCGACTTCTCGCCCGATGAATCGGTGGTGAAGATCAACACCACCATTTCCGATCATCGGGTCTCCCTTACGATCCGCGATCACGGCCCCGGTATCCCCGACTATGCCCAGGAACGGATCTTCGACCGTTTCTACTCCCTGCGCCATCATACGATGGGTCGGAAGGGGACCGGCCTGGGCCTGACGCTGGTCCGGGAGGCCGCAGAGCTGCACGGGGGGCTGATCACACTGGAGCCTGCCGAAGAGGGAGGCACCACCGCCACGTTCAGCCTGCCCCTCGTCTGAACCCCACAAATGCGTCAGCTTGATAGTCCGGGCGATGTCCCGGCGTTGAATGCTACGCCGCATTTTGTCTCCGATCGTCGTGTTTGAAATCCGCTCATGCGGACAACCGAACGCCTCCGAATTCACGATGGGATACAAAGGCGGCCTTCCTGTCATGCCCAGATCCTTCCATCCCATCGCGCTCGCACCCGGCCTCCTCGCCGGTGCGATGCTTGCGGATGCCGCCGAGCCGGTGCCCACCTACAACAAGGATATCCGGCCGATCTTTTCCGACAAGTGCATCCAGTGCCATGGCCCGGATTCCGCGGGAAGGAAGGGGGATCTGCGGCTCGACAGACGCGAAGATGCGCTCGCCGCAAAAGCTTTCGTGCCTGGCAACCCAGCCGCAAGTCATCTGATCCAGCGTATCCATGAGAAGGACCCGAAGGAGGTCATGCCTCCGCCGGAATCGCCACGCCAACTCAACGATCACGAGCGTGATCTGCTCGCCCGCTGGATCGCCGGAGGTGCGGTCTATGAGAAGCACTGGTCCTTTTCACCGCTGCCCGCCTCGATTGCGGTTCCCACTCCGAAAGACGCCGCCTGGCCAAAGGAGGATCTCGACCGCTTCATCGCCGCCCGTCTCGACCAGGAAAGCCTCACGCCATCCACGCCTGCGTCTCCGGAGCGTTGGCTGCGGCGCGTGACTTTCGACCTCACGGGTCTGCCGGTGACACGTGCGGAACTCGATGCCTTCCTCGCCGACAAGGAGAACGGAGCGAGAGAGCGGGCCGTGGAACGATTGCTGGCCTCCCCCCACTACGGAGAGAAGATGGCCGTCGATTGGCTGGATGTCGCGCGCTATGCGGACTCCTATGGCTATCAGTCCGACCTCGATACCAATGCCTGGCCCTATCGCGATTGGGTCATCGATGCGCTCAACCGCAATCTTTCCTGGGACCAGTTCATCACCTGGCAGCTCGCGGGCGACCTGCTGCCGAGCCCCACCCGCGAGCAACGCATTGCCACCACCTTCAACCGCGTCCACCGCAAGACCCAGGAGGGCGGCAGCGTGGAAGAGGAATTCCGGCAGGAAGGTGTCTCGGATCGTGTCCACACCGTCGGCACGGCTTTCCTCGGCCTCACGATGGAGTGTACCCGCTGCCACGATCACAAGTACGACCCGCTCACCCAGCACGACTACTATTCGCTTGGGGCGTTCTTCAACTCGATCGACGAGTGGGGCCTCCTTCATGGCAATGGCTCGATCCAGCCGAATCCCTCGCTGCTGCTCACCACCGTCACGCAGGACAACGCCATTGCCGCCCAAACCGCCGCGATCACGCAGGCGGAAGCGGCTCTCGCAAAACAGCGTGCGGAAAAGGAAGCCGCGTTCCAGGCATGGCTCGCCGCACCTTCCGGCCCCACTGTGGATCTCATGGTCTCCTGTGATCTGGATGCCTTGGATCGGAACAATCTCGACAACACCGCCGATCCGAAGAAACCCGCGACCACCGATCCCAAGAACAAGCTGGTGCCGGGCCATCGCGGCCAGGCGTTGTCCTTCACTGGCGATGATCCGCTGAACCTCGGCAACCCCGGTATCACCAACCGCGAGGACCCCGTTTCGATGGCCTTCTGGTTGAAGCCCGGACCCGTCTCGAAGCGTCAGGTCGTCTTCCACAACTGCGCCGGCTATGATCCCGGCTACAATGGTTTCGAGCTGCTGCTGGAAGACGGCAGATTGCGCTGGCAGGTTTCCCGCGAATGGCCGGGTAACTGCATTTCCGTGCGGTCGCAACCGATCGTTCCTTCCGGGCAATGGACTCATGTGGTGGTGACCTACGATGGTTCCTCCCGCGCCGCCGGATTGAAGGTTTTCCTCAATGGCCAGGCCGCTCCGCTGGACACCGTGCGCGATCATCTCTCGAAGAACAGCGGCAGTGGCAGCGGCTTCGCCTTCGGCGAGCGCGTCCGCGATTCCGGACTGCGCGATGGTGCCGTCGATGACATCCGCCTCTACAAGCGCGCCATCACCCCCTTTGAAGTGGAAGCTCTTGCCGAGGACAAGTCGCTCTCCGATCAGATCGCCGGACAACCCAAGGATGATGCAGGGCTGGCCAAGCTCCGCGACTTCTATTTCTCCGCCATTGATCCGGATCTGCGCAAAGCCACGGCCGATCTTGAAGGTCTCCGCAGCGCGCTCCGCAAGACCCTCGACGGCGTGAAGGAACTCCCCGTCATGGAGGAAATGAAAGAGGCGCGCCCGGCCTACATTCTTTCCCGCGGAACCTACGATGCACCGCAAGGTGATGCTCTCCCGCGTGAAACTCCCGCGGCCCTGCCACCGATGTCCGCCGATCTTCCGCGCAACCGCCTCGGCCTCGCGCGCTGGCTCACACAGCCGGATCATCCGCTGACCGCCCGCGTGCAGGTGAACCGTGTGTGGCAGCACTTCTTCGGACGCGGTCTGGTCGCGACTTCGGAAAACTTCGGCGCGCAGGGCGAACTGCCTTCGCACCCCGAACTGCTCGACTGGCTCGCGCGCGATTTCATCGCCCACGGCTGGGACATGAAACGCCTTTGCCGCCAGATCGTGCTCAGCGCCACCTACAGCCAGGATTCGAAAACATCACGTCCCCTCCGCGAGCGCGATCCCTCGAACGTGCTGCTCGCCCGCGGCCCGGCCAAGCGCCTGCCTGCCGAAGAACTCCGCGATCAGGCCCTCGCGCTTTCCGGCCTCATGCAGGCCACCATCGGCGGCCCCTCGGTGAAGCCCTATCTGCCCGATGCCGCCACCTGGCGCGCGCTCAACAACTTCCTCCCGGAATACAAACGCGACGCCGCGCCCGCGATCTACCGCCGCAGCCTCTACACCTTCTGGCGCCGCACCGCCCCCCCACCCGGCATGCTCGCGTTCGATTCACCCGGCCGTGAGGTGTGCGTGGTCAAACGCCAGCAGACGAACACGCCGTTGCAACCGCTGGTGATGCTCAATGATCCGCAGTTCGTGGAAGCCTCCCGCGCGCTCGCCATCCGCATGATGAAGGAAGGCGGCGGCGATCCCGCCGCGCGTGCCGCATGGGTCTTCCGTGAAACGCTCGACCGGCAACCGGACGCCCGGGAAAGCAAGCTGCTGGACGAGCTCTATGCCTCCCAGCTCGAAACCTTCCAAGCCGACCCGAAGCAGGCGGAAGCCTATCTCAAGGTCGGTGATCTCAAAGCTCCCGCGGACCTGCCTGCTCCCGAACTCGCCGCATCCGCCGCGCTGGCGAACGCCGTGCTCAATCTGGACGAAGCCATCACCCTCCGCTGACCATGGCCGATCCCTTCTTCATCACCCGCCGTCATTTCTTCTCGCGCATGTCCGCAGGCCTCGGCGGCCTCGCGCTCGGATCATTGCTCGGCAACCGCGCGCTTGGAGAGAACGTGTCGCCACTTCTCCCCGGCTACGCACCGAAGGCGAAACGCGTGATCTATCTCTTCATGAGCGGCGGCCCCGCGCAGCATGACCTTTGGGATGACAAGCCACTCCTGCGCGAACGCAACGGTGAAGGCCTCCCCGATTCCGTGCGCGGCAACCAGCGCCTCACCGGTATGAGCGGAAGCCAGGCGATCCTCCCGCTCGCTGGCTCCCACTTCAAATTCAAGCCGATGGGGAAGAACGGCACCATGGTCAGCGAACTGCTGCCGCACACCGGCGCCATGATCGATGACATCTGTCTGGTGAAGTCGATGTTCACCGAGGCCATCAACCACGATCCGGCGATGACATTCTTCCAGACCGGCTCCCAGATTGCCGGCCGGCCTAGCATGGGCTCGTGGATCCACTACGGCCTCGGCAGCATGAATGAGAACCTGCCCGCGTTCGTGGTGCTGGTGACCAAGAAGATGACCGATCAACCGCTCTACGCCCGCCTCTGGGGCAGTGGATTCCTCGACTCACGCTATCAGGGCGTACGCTTCTCGCCCGGCCAGGACGCGGTGTTCTACCTCACCAATCCCGATGGCATCTGCGGCAGCGGCAGGCGCGCGCTGCTCGACAAGCTCGGCGACCTCAACCGCGCTTCGTTCGAAAAGGAACTCGATCCCGAGATCGAATCGCGCATCGCCCAATACGAGATGGCCTATCGTATGCAAACCAGCGTGCCGGAGGCCACCACCATCGCGAACGAGTCGCAATCGGTGCTCGATCTCTACGGACCGGATGTGGCGCAGGCCGGCTCCTTCGCCGCGAATTGCCTGCAGGCGCGCCGCCTCGCCGAGCGCGGCGTGCGCTTCATCCAGCTCTACCATCCCGGCTGGGACAGCCACGCCAACCTGCCGAGACAGTTGCCCGGCCTCGCCAAGGAAATCGACCAGCCCTGCGCGGGCCTGTTGAGGGATCTCAAACAACGCGGCATGCTCGAGGACACGCTGGTGGTATGGGGCGGCGAGTTCGGCCGCACCGCCTATTCACAAGGCGTTCTCACTGCCAGCAACTACGGCCGCGACCATCACCCCCGGTGCTTCTCGCTGTGGATGGCGGGCGGCGGCATCAAGCCTGGCATCATCCACGGAGCGACCGATGACTTCGGCTACAACATCACGGAGAATCCCGTGCATGTACACGATCTCCACGCCACCATCCTCAACCAGCTCGGGCTCGATCATACCAAGCTGACATTCTTCCACCAAGGCCGCCATTTCCGACTGACCGATGTGGCGGGCAAGGTGGTGAAGGATATCCTCGTCTAACCACCACGTTCACACGGGTTTCACGAAGCTTTCACCGGAGCCGGACCAGCGTTTCACACACGGACCTCTTCATCGCGTCGTCCACACAGACGACCGCCATGAAAGTCCTGCTCCGCCTGATCTATTTCGCCGCCGTATTCGGTTTCCTCGCCGCCGCGTCTCCCGGCGAGACCACCGCCGCACCGTACTTCCACGCCACTACGGCAAGCGGCGAGAAGTCCGGCGGCAACCTGCCGTTGAAATCGAGCACGGCGGATGTGTGGATCGACGGCACCATCGCACGCATCTCGCTGGAACAAGTCTATGCCAACACCGGCGACAAGCCGATGGAGGCCATCTACGTCTTCCCCGCCTCCACCCGCGCCGCCGTCCATGGCATGACGCTGGCTACCGGCGGACGTACGATCACCGCACGCATCAAGGAGAAGACCGCGGCGAAGACCGAATACGAGCAGGCGAAGTCGCAGAAGAGGACCGCCGCGCTGTTGGAGGAGCAGCGACCGAACGTCTTCCAAATGTCCGTGGCGAACATTCTGCCCGGGGATGACATCCACGTCACCGTCCAGTGGTCGGAAAGCATTCCCGCCACCGATGGCACCTACGAGTTCGTCTTTCCCACGGTGGTCGGCCCGCGTTACGGTCATCAGATGGGCGGGGCCACGGAAACGTGGTCCGCCAATCCGCATCTGGAGGAAGGCAAGCCCTCGCCCGCAGGCTTCCAGCTCGCGGTCAATCTCTCCACCGCGCTGCCTCTGGCGGAAGTGAAGTGTACCAGCCATCCGGTGAACGTGGACTTCCAATCGAAGAGCACGGCCGCCGTGAAGCTGGTGACAAAGACCGGGGAAGAAGCTGCCAACCGCGATTTCATCCTGCGCTGGAAGCTCGGCCAGGATCGCGTGGACGCAGGCCTGCTGCTGCACAAGGGTGAAAAGGAAAACCACTTCCTGCTCCAGGTGGAACCGCCGAAACGCGTCACACCCGACCTCATCCCACTGCGCGACTATGTCTTCGTCCTCGATATCTCGGGATCGATGCAGGGCTTCCCGCTGCAAACCGCAAAGGATCTGCTCACCCAGCTCACCTCGGTGCTGCGGCCCGACGATACGTTCAACATCGTGACCTTTTCCGGCGGCAGCGAGGTGCTTTCGCTCAGTCCGGTGGCCAACACGCCGGCGATGGTCGAGCAGGCCCGGAACTTCATCACCAAACAGCAATCGGGAGGTGGCACCGAACTCGGCCAGGCACTGGACCGCGCCTTCGCACTGCCGGGGAGCGAAGGTCGCTCTCGTTCGATCGTGGTGATGACCGATGGCTTTGTGGGATTCGAGCGCGAGGTCTTCACCAGCATCCGCTCCCGTCTCGGACAAGCGAACCTGTTTTCCGTCGGCATCGGTTCGTCGGTGAACCGCCACTTGATCGAAGGCATGGCCCGCGCCGGACAAGGCGAGCCGTTCGTGATCACCCAGCCCTCCGAGGTGAATGGAACCGTCACCCGCTTCCGCGATCTAATCGCCAGCCCGGTGCTGGCCAAGATCCGCGTGGAAGCCGAAGGTGTGGAACTCAGCGGCATCGAACCCTCGCCGTATCCCGATCTCTTCGCCAACCGCCCGCTGGTGATCGCCGGTCGTTGGAGCGGAGAAGCAAAGGGCCGCATTATCATCCGCGGCATCGCGGGACACGGCGAAGTATTCGAGAAATCCGTCGATCTTGCGGAAGCCACCGCCAGCGGCACCGATCACCCCGCGCTGCCGGTATTGTGGGCGCGTGAACGTGTGCGCCATCTGGAGGATGAACTGGTGCCAACCTCGGATCGTAGCATTCCCGTCGCGAGCCCCGAGAGCATCCGCGAAGTCACCGCGCTGGGTCTCACCTACCAACTGCTCACGCCCTACACCTCATTCGTGGCGGTGGATGAAACGCCACGCGGATTCGACGGACTGGCCCAGACCGTGAAGCAACCGCTGCCGCTTCCCGCAGGTGTCTCGAACAGCGCGATTGGCACCACGCCAAAGCCCATCGTGGTCAACGGCTCCGTCCCCGAGCCGGACGCCATTGGTTTGATCTCATTGCTGGTCACCCTGCTGGCCCTTCAACGCCGCCGCTGAATCTTATGAACGCCTTGGTTTCCCTGCCACCGGCCATGATCACGGAAGGTCATACCGCGCCAGCGCCGGACAAGCCATCGCGCGGTTGGCTCACCGTGTGGCTGATTGCCGCCTCGCTGCTGCCGGTAATCGTCTGGTTCATCCGGCGGCTGGACGATGGCAGCGATGAACCGCTCGGCCTTGCCGCGCTCGGCTTGGCCCTGTTACTGGCATGGCGCGACCGCCGTTCGATCCGCCCCACCCCCCTCTCGCGTGGCGGCGGCGCATTGTTGTTGCTGGCCAGCGCATTGGCCACGCCGTGGCTTCCACCGCTGTTGCGCGCCGCGACCGCAGTCGCCGGAGTCGCTCTTTTCTACGGCATGCATCGTAGGCCTGGCATCACCGCGCTGTTGATGCTGTCCCTGCCGGTCATCGCCTCGCTGCAATTCTGGGCCGGGTATCCGCTGCGGGCGCTGTCCGCCGCGGGCGTGGTGGAGATCCTGCATCTCAGTGGCGTGACGGCCTCCCGCGCGGGAACCGGAATCCTCACCGACGGGCAAACGATCAATGTCGATCCCGCGTGCAGCGGCATCCGCATGCTGTGGCATATCCTCGCGGCCGGAGCCGCTCTCTCCGCCTTTCACCGGCTGTCCATCGACCGTTCGATAGCACTGCTGGCAATGGCCGCCATGCTCGCGATTCCCGCGAACATGCTGCGGGCGCTCCTGTTGGTGGCGGAAACCTGCGGCAAGCTCCCTTCCGCCGGAATCTTCCATGAAGGCGCGGGACTCCTCTGCACCTCCATGGTGCTCGGCGTGATGTGGTGGTTCGCGGCAAGAAGCCGTGGCGCGGTTTCTTCATCCGCACCAGTCCTTCCCATCCATCGTCATGACGTGGTGGTGCTGGTGTTCGCCGCCATGGCCGGGCCGTGGTTGTCGATCCTCTCTCATCGCGACATTTCGCCCGCACCGCTTTCCAGCCCGCCTGCGGTCTTTTCCTTCGCGGGAGTGACGCTTCCGCTGCAACCGCTGCCTGCCACGCCGGTGGAAGAAGCTTTCGCCAATGGGTTTCCGGGCACACTCGGCAGCTTCACCTGGAGCGACCGGCAGGTGATCCTGCGTCGCGTCACCAAGGCGACCCGCCGCCTTCATCCTTCGCGGGACTGCCTGCGTGCCGCCGGGTTTCTCACCACGGATGCCATCGTGGAGGAACACGGCGATGGCAGCCGTTGGTCGCGTTTCAATGCAAGCCGTCCGGGGCAGGACCTCACCATCCGCGAGCGGATCGTGAGCGAAGCCAATGGCCAAACGTGGACCGACGTTTCGCCGTGGTTCTGGTCCGCTCTTTTTCATCCGCTCAACAGCCCCTGGCGCGCTGAAACCGTGATCGAAGATCGGTGAGGCATTCTCCGAATCTTCACGCAAATGCCACGGAGTACGAATGAAGCCTTCACCACGCTCCGTTTCATTGAAGCCGTGACCCTGCGTTCGTTTCTCCAACCCGACGCTTCCTGGCTTGATGAGCCGGGCTCGCGGCGCGTGTGGCAGACGGCGATGGTCACGGTGATCGGCCTCGCTTTCTATGGCTTCACCGTCGGCTGGTGGCGCTCGCCGCTGATGGCGGGATACGTGGCGGTGAAGATGCCGCTGCTGGTGGCGCTCACGCTGGGATGCAATGGACTGCTCAATGGCCTGCTAGCCCTGCTGCTCGGCACCGGCCTGGGCATCCGGCAATCGTTTCTGGCTCTCCTCATGGCCACGGCCGTGTCCGCACTGATTCTCGGATCGCTGGCGCCGGTGACGTTCTTCCTCGCGTGGAACGCACCCGTGCCGGGGACTCCGGAAGCGGACACGGCCTACGCCGCGTATCAGGTCATCCACACCTTCCTGATCGGCTTCGCGGGCGTGGTGGCGAACTCCCACCTCTACCGGCTGCTCGCAGCCCGTGCGCCCACACGCGCCGCCGCCCGCGCCACGCTCATCGCCTGGCTGGCGGGCAATGGCTTTCTCGGCGCCCAGTTCTCGTGGGTGTTGCGCCCGTTCTTCGGACTGCCCGGGATGGAGGTTGAATTCCTGCGGCCACAGCCACTGAAGGGAAATTTCTACGAAACGATCTGGGGTTCCCTCGTCCACATCGCCGGCGATGGATTCACCGCCGGCATTTGGCTGACGCTCGCGATCATCGTGATCGGCGTACCGGTTTTCTCCGCCTTCCGCACCCAACCCTCCAACTGACCACCACCATGGAAACGCCTGAAATTCCACCCGCTCCCGAGCCCGCCACTCCGCCGCCGCTGGATGCACCGCTGCCGGACAAGCTCGATCTCCGCACGCTTTTCGAAGCATTGCTGCGCCGTCCGTATGAACTCGTCCACCGCCTCGCCAAACCCGGCCATGGGGCCACGGGCCGCTTTGCCGGGATCATGCTGGTGTCGTTCCTGCTCTTCGGCGTGGTCATCGGCTGCTTCCACAAGCATGAGCAACTCTGGGCCGCGCCGCTGAAGATCACCGCGGGTGTGGCTATCGCCGCTGCGATTTGTTTCCCCAGCCTCTATATCTTCTCCACGCTGGCGGGTGGCAGACTTTCGGTCCAGCAGCTCGCCGCCAGCTTCGCGGGAGCGCTTGCCCTCGCGGGACTCCTGTTGCTCGGCTTCGCACCGGCCGTGTGGATCTTCGCCGAATCGACCGACTCATATGGCTTCGTCGGCGCGCTCGGTATCGGAGCATGGCTGGTGGCCTTGCTCTTCGGACTGCGCTTTCTCAAGACCGCCGTGTTTTCCACCGGCGCGAACCGCAAGGGACCGCTCGTCATCTGGAGCGGAGTCTTCGCACTGGTCACGCTGCAGATGACCACCTCGCTGCGACCGATCCTCGGTCACTCGGACAAGTTCCTGACGCAGGAGAAAAAGTTCTTCCTCGGCCATTGGGGCGATTGGATCGGCGAAAGCCAGAAGCCCGTCACGACGACTGCCACGCCAGGCACGGCGGAAAGCACCCCCGCGAAGGACGCGCCCACCGATGCATCGTCCCATCGCAATCCCTTCAACGGGCCGGCGAAATGAACCCGCTCTCGTCCCATCCGAGGAGGCCGAAATCTCCCCGATCCGCGCCGGACGACTATGACGCCTGGCGGGAGGAATTGCTGAGATGACTTCAGGCCGCCGTGCGGTGGCGCAGGCGGTCGATGATCACGGCGATGACAATGATGGCGCCGGTGATGATCTCCGTCCAAGGTGTCGGGATGCCACGCAGCACGCAACCGGTGCGGATGGTGGTCATCAGCAGCGCGCCGATCAAGGCACCGAGCACCGATCCCTCACCACCAGACAAGCTGGCACCACCGATCACCACCGCGGCGATCACATCGAGCTCCAGGCCCATCGCCGTGGTCGGATCGCCTTGCGAGGACTTCGCCACGTTCATCATCGCGGCAAGGCCGGCCATCGCACCACCGATGGTGTAAACGAGCAGTTTCACCTTTGGCACATTCACGCCACAGAGCGTGGCGGTGTTTTCATTCGAGCCGACGGCGAACACATAGCGGCCGAAGCGGGTGTAGCGGAGGATCACGGTGAACAACACCACAAGCCCGATCATCATCCACACGCCGTAGGGCAGACCCTTGCCACCCATCCATGCCTTGTAAACGGTAACATCGAAAGGAAGGTTCACCGGAGAGCCGTGGGAATACACCTTCGCACCGCCGCGGAAGATCTGCATCGTGCCAAGCGTGACAATGAAGGGCAGCAGCTTGAGGCCCACCGTGAGGCTGCCATTGAACAAACCACAGAGTGCGCCGAAGCCGATCGTCGCCGCAAACACCGCCACCGGTGGATAGCCTTTCGTGATCAAAGTCGCCGCGACCACGCAGGCGAATGCGATGATCGATCCCACCGAGAGGTCGATGCCTCCGGAAATGATGATGAGCGTCATCCCGATGGCGGCAGTGGCCACGATCACGGTCTGGGTCAGCACGCTCAGCATGACATCGGACGAGAACATGACCGGCCTCATCGCCCCGAAGATGGAGTAGATGACGATCAGAGCCAGGAACGGGCCGAGAAGAGTGAAGACGGAACGGAGAGACATGGAATGAGTGGGGAATGCGGATTCAACCGGGAAGGTCATCGGCTTTGCCGGTGGCGACGCGCATGACGTCCTCCGGCTTCAGATTGGCCACCGGCACGGCACGGGTCAGGCGGCCCTGGCTCATGACCGCGATGCGGTCGCAGGTGCCGAACAGCTCCGGCAGGTAGCTGGAAATCATGATCACGGACCGTGGGCGCACCGGATCGGTGACGATCTCATTGATGGCCTCGTAGATCTTCGCCTTCGCCGCGATGTCGATGCCGCGCGTCGGCTCATCGAGAAGCAGCACGTCGACATCATGCTCGAGCAACCGCGCGAAGGCGGCTTTCTGCTGGTTTCCACCGGAGAGAGCGCCAATCTTCTGCGACGGTCCCTGACACTTGATACCGAGACGCTCGATCCATTTCTTCGAAGCGGCGTTCTGCCTCGACGGGATCACGCTGCCCGCCGAGCCGAACCGCTCCAGACAGGTCATTGTGATGTTATCGGCGATGGAAAGATTCAATGCGAGGCCCTCTTCCTTGCGGTTCTCGCTGAGCATGCCCATGCCCTGTCCCCAACGCTTGCGGGGGTTGGCGGCGCCAGAGGCGCCGGCCATCACCACTTCACCGGAACGGATCGGATCAAGGCCGAACAACGCGCGCACAAACTCGGTGCGGCCGGAGCCGACGAGACCCGCGATGCCCACGACCTCACCACGGCGGAGTTCCAATCCAGCCGAGACCGGCTTCTTGTTTCCGGCGAGGCCCTGCACCTTCAGGAGCGTATCGCCGGGCGTGCGCGGCGTGCGCGGATAGAGGTCCTCCACGTCGCGGCCCACCATGAGCGACACGATTTCATCCGGCGATGAAGTGGCCACATCACGGGTGCCCACCACGGAGCCGTCACGCAGGACCGTGAGGCGGCTGGCGAGGCGTTTCACTTCCTCCAGGAAGTGGGAGATGTAGATGATGGAGATGCCTTGGTCGCGGAGCTTGTCGATGAGTTGGAACAGGCGCTCGATGTCCTTCTGGGCAAGCGATGAGGTCGGCTCGTCGAACACCAGCAGCTTGCAGCCCATTGCAAGCGAGCGGCCGATTTCGATCAACTGCTGGGCGGACACGGAGAGATCCCCCGCGCGCATGTCCGGACGGAGATCCGGATGGTCGAAGCGGGCCAGCGCTTCCAAGGCCTTGGCTCGCATCGTGCGGCGGTCCACGAAAGGACCGAGCACGGGCTCCATGCCGAGCACGATGTTCTCCTCCACCGTCAGGTGGGGAGCCACCGAAAGCTCCTGATAGATCATCCCCACTCCACGCGCGCGCGCCTCAAGCGGATTACGCGGAGAGTATGGCTGGCCATCGAGAAGCATCTCACCCTCGTCCGGCGAGTGCGCGCCGGACAGCACCTTCATCAGGGTGGACTTCCCCGCGCCATTCTCGCCGACAAGGGCATGAACCTCACCCGGCAGCACCTCCAGATCCACCCGCCCGAGCGCGATGGTGGAACCAAAGGTCTTGCGGATGCCACGCATCAGCAGACGCGGATGGGACTCGTTCGACATCGGGCGACGATGGATGAATGCCGGGGATTCGACCAGATCCGAAAGGGGATCAATCAGGGCACCTGGGTCTTGATCAGGGCGGCCACCTTCTCATCGGAAAGGTTCTCCGGAGTCACCAGCGTCGCGCCGGTGTCGATCAGCGGCTTGACCGCTTCATTACGGAGCTTGGCCACGGCGGTCTTCACACTGAGGTAGCCCATGTTGACGGGGTCCTGCAGGATGGTGCCGTTCATCTCGCCCTTCTTGAGCGCATCCAAGAAGGTGGCATCGCAGTCAAAGCCGACGAACTTCACCTTGCCCGCGACGTTCTTGCCACGCAGCGCCTGGAGCATCCCGAAGGTGTTGGTCTGGTTCGAACAGAAGATGCCCTGGATCGAGAGGGCATCCCCTTCCGCGAAGCGGGTGAGGATATTGGTGGCGGTGTCCTGTGCGGTGCTGGCCGTAGCTCCGGAGAACTGCTCCGAGCTGACCACCTCAATATTTGGGAATTTCTTGATTTCCTCCAAGAATCCCTTTTCACGGTCCTCGGTGGAAGCGCTGCCCTGCATGTAGCGGAGCACCGCGACCTTGCCCTTGCCGCCGAGCACCTCGGAGAGGCGGCGTGCGGCGATGCGGCCGCCCTCGACATTGTCCGTGGCCACGTAGCTGGTGATGAAGGAGGCGCTGTCCGCGAGACTGGAGTCGATGATGACCACCGGTTTGCCGGAGTCCGCCACTTCCTTGGACGCGTCACGAAGCGCGGTGGCATCCAGCGGGGCGAGGACGATGGCTTCGTTCTGAAGGGCTTGGTTGCGAACCAAGTCAATCTGCTGGGAGCGGTCGTCTTCCTTCTGCGGCCCGATGAAGGTCATCTCGATGCCCAGCTCGTCCGCAGCCTTCTTGGCACCGGCTTCAACCGACTTCCAATAGATGTGGGTGGTGCCTTTCGGGATCACCGCCACGCGGGTTTTTCCGGAGGAGCCGGAGGGCTTGCACGCCACCAGACCGGCCAAGGCCATCAGGGTCACAATGAGGGAAACCTTCTTCATGGATTTGGGAAAATTTGGAAATCGGGGTTTAAGACCGCTTTTTCAGCGCGAGACATCAAGCAAAATCATCGGTAGGAGCTTGGGTGATGAGTTGACCTCATCCAGCAAAGGCATTGGCCTCCACGCCCTTCACCCCCAGCCCGCGGACGACGAACAGGCGGCCGCCGTGCTCCTCCTCCACGGATTTGTGAATGCCGGTGGTGACGTAGAGATCCGCCAGACCCGGTCCACCAAACGCACAGGAGGTGGTTTCCAGAGCGGGGATCTCCACGCGGCGCACTTCCCCGCCAGTCGTCGGATCGTAGCAGACCACACAGCCGCCGTGACAAAAGGCCACCCACAGGCGGTCCCCGGAATCGATGGTCATGCCGTCCGGAGAAGCGTCGATCGCCTCGGTGGAAACCACGCTGCGGAGGTTCCGGAGATGGCCCTTGTCATAGTCGAAGGCCAGAACCTCGCGGCGTGGCGTATCAATATAATAGACAGTCTTCCTGTCACCGGACCAGACGATGCCATTGGAATTCGTGACCGGCCCGAAGGCTTCGTGCAGGGACAGGTCCGGATCGAGACGGTAGAGCCGGGCATCCCCGGTTTTCTTCACCAAACTGATCGTTCCAGCGAAAAAGCGGCCGTCCGGGGAGCACTTGCCGTCGTTGAAGCGATTGTCCGGTTTGTCAGGTTCCGGATCAGCGATGGGGGTCAATTCACCGGTTTCCTCGGTCAAAAAAAGCAATCCATGATCTCCGGCGATGACTAGTCCGCCGCCGTCCCTTGGCACCACGGTGCCGACCCGCTGGCCGACATTCCAAGAGCGTTCCTCACCGCTGGCGGGATCGTAGCGATGGACTTGGTGGCCCTCGATATCCACGTAGTAGAGAGCGTTTTTCCACCAGATCGCACCCTCGCCCCAGCGGGCGCGGACGGATGAAACGGGTTCGATATGCAGCATGAGGGCAGCCTAGGCGACGGCCCGCTGCCAAGTCGAGAGCTGGATGGCATTCCCTGACCTGTTGTTTCGTTCATCCGAAGGACCGCGGAAATGACGTTGTCATGGCCGGGGAATCGGCGTATACGGCCCCTCAGCGACGATCGCGAAAATCCCTGCCGCCATGCCGCGAAAATCCCTCCTCTCCGCCATCAAGCCCTGCTGCCTTGCGGCCGCCGTGTTGCTGGGATTCATCCCATCCGCACGGGCCGAGATGCAAGGCCCATGGGAGGTCATCAAGATGAATGACCGCGACTACGTGACGGTGGACAGCCTGAAGGGGTTCTACAACTTCGGCAAGATGACCCGTACCGGAGATGCCATCCGGCTGGAGAATGCGAAGGTCATCATGGAACTGAAGGTCGGCTCACAGGAATGCGTGATGAACGGCGTGAAGTTCGTCTTCAGCTATCCGGTCGCCACTTCCGGCGCGAAGGCCGTGGTTTCACGGATGGATCTGGCGAAACTCATCGACCCGGTCCTGCGTCCGAACTACATCCAGAACGGCGGTGATTTCCGCACGGTGATCCTCGATGCCGGCCACGGCGGCAAGGACAACGGCGCCACCAATCCACTCGGCACTGAAGCCGGCTACACCCTGATGGTCGCCTCCAAGGTCAAGACCATGCTGGAGGCCAAAGGCTTCAAGGTGGTCATGACCCGCAACAGCGACGTGTATCTCTCGCTCCAGGAGCGGGTGAACGTGGCCAATGCGGTGAAGGAAAACGCGATCTACATCAGCATCCATTTCAATTCCGGCGGACGTGCCGCCCGTGGCATCGAGACCTTCGCACTTTCCCCGCAAGGCGTGGCCCACTACGGCAAGGGCCTGAAGTCGAGCGACTACAGCATGTTCAATGGCAACGAGCACGACTCCGCCAACATCGCGCTGGCGACCGCGGCGCATGGGTCCGTACTGCGCCGGCTCGGCACCAACACCTTCGACCGCGGCATCAAGCGCGCCCGTTGGAGCGTACTCAGCGGTGTGCTTCATCCCGCCATTCTCGTGGAATGCGGATTCGTGACGCATCCTTACGAGGCACGCCTGATCGAAAACGACGACTATCGCACTGCGGTGGCCGCCGGTCTGGTGGACGCGGTGGTGAAATACCGCTACGCCGTCAGCCAGAAGCCCGCTCCTTGAACGGACGGGAGATCCTCCGGCCACTCACTGCGGGCCGAGAATGGCCTCGATCATCCGCAGCGCCTCGACATTCGGCCGCACCTCATGCACGCGGTGCAGCATCACGCCCATCCTGCGGGTGTACGCGGTGATCGCGACCGTGGGCCAGTCCCGTTCTCCGATGTAGCTGCTGCCCAGAATGCGCCCGATGAAGGATTTCCGGGAGATTCCCAGCAGCAGCGGGAAGCCATCCGGTGCAAGGCGCGGGAGATTCCGAAGCAAAGCCAGATTGTGCTCATGGCTTTTCCCAAAGCCGATGCCGGGATCGAAGCACAAGGCCGCCGGGTCCAATCCTCCCGCCGCCAATGTCTCCAGCCGTTCCGCAAAGAAGGCGCGGACTTCCTCCACCACGTCCTCATAATGTGGAGCGATCTGCATCGTTCCCGGGGTGCCCTGCATGTGCATCACCACCACGCCACAGCCGCTGGTCCGGCATACATCCGGCATGCCGGGATCCCGGGTCAGTCCGGAGATGTCGTTCACGATGTCCGCACCAGCGGCCAAGGCCTCCGCAGCCACGGCCGCCTTCCAGGTATCGATGGAAATGAAGCCGTCCCATTCGCGCCGCAGCGCCCGGATCAACGGTGTGGTCCGGGCGATTTCGATTTCCGCGGAGACCTCCGCCGCTCCGGGACGGGTCGATTCACCTCCCACATCGATGATTTCCGCGCCCTCCGCGATCATCCGGCGTGCATGCTCAAGCGCCGACTCCACGGCGGCATGACGTCCGCCATCGGAAAAGGAGTCCGGAGTGACGTTCAAAATCCCCATCACCACGCCCCGCGAGAGGTCCAATCCGCGACCTTTGATCCTCCATTTCATGCGAAAAACTGCCGCTTGCCCTAACACCCGGCTCCCTCTAGCTTGCGCTCCATGATGAGCCTGACAATCCGGAATTCGGTTCTCGCTTTGGTTTTCGCAGCGGCAGGCACGGGCCTCTCCGCCGAGAAAGGCATCGACGCGGTGGACGGCCCGAACGTCCGCGTGATGCGTCAGGACGATGGCTCGAAAACCGTCTTCGAACGCAGCCCGGACAACAAGACGCTCACAACCCGGAATCTCTCGCCGCGGGGGGACGTGCAGCTCCGCACCATCTATCGGATGGATGCGAACACCAACCCGATCAGCTGCAAGATTTTCGACGGACTGGGCACGGAGCTTTTCAAGGTCAGCTACGGCTACCGCAAGAGTGACGGCCAGCTCGTGGCCGAGCAGATGTTCGACTCGCGGGTGAAGCGCCTCGATCCACAGAATCCGAGCAAGGAGATGCCGGTCCGCTATCTGGTCTATACCTACGACTCCAACGGCAAGCGCAGCGCTCCGATTTCCTACACCAGCGTCAAGGGAGGCACGGCCGACGACATCTTCGGCAGCAAGCTGAAGATCGCGCCCTTCAAGCCGGAAGACAACCCGTTCAAGGGAGCCCAACCGGCGGCAAAACCGGCGGGTCGCCGTTGAGCCGCCACAGCTTTTTTCTTCGGTTCGTTTGTATCCCGCCCGTGGCTCCGCGGCCACGGGTGTTTTGTCTTTTCCATCATCGTCATGAATCTCGCGGCCACCGCCCTCACGTTGTTCCTCGTCTTCGATCCCTTCGGCAACATGGTGATCTTCCACACCATTCTCGCCAAGGTGGCCCCGGAGAAGCGGCGGCGCGTGATGATCCGCGAGTTGATCTTCGCCCTCATCGTGTTGTTGGGGTTTCTGCTCGCGGGCTCGACCATTCTTTCGGTTCTCGGAGTACGCCCGGCGACTCTGAGCATTTCGGGTGGCATCCTGTTGTTCCTGATCGCGCTCGGGATGGTCTTTCCCGCGAAGTCGATGCTGACGGATGCGACCACCGACGAACCGTTCATCGTTCCTCTCGCCGTGCCATTGATCGCAGGTCCTTCGTCCATTGCCTTGCTGTTGCTGCTCGCGAACAAATATCCCGACCAGCGCACGCAATCCGCGCTGGCGCTCGGCATCGCATGGGGAGCAGCCGCCTTGATCCTGTTGATCTCACCGCTGATCCTGAAGCTGCTGGGCAACAAGGGCACGGCCGCGCTGGAGCGGCTGATGGGGTTGCTGCTCATCCTCATCGCGGTGCAGATGTTCCTCGACGGGCTCGCGGCCTACACCCACGCTGGCCCCTCATGATTGCCAAACGCGTCATCTTCGAAGGCCGCGTCCAAGGTGTGGGCTTCCGCTACACGACCAAGGATCTCGCCCGCGGTTTCGAAGTCTGCGGCTGGGTGCGGAATCTTCCCGATGGCACGGTGGAGATGCAGATGATGGGGGAGAAGGACGAGCTCGAGGACTTCCTCAAAGAGATCACCGAGGAGTCCGCTGTGGCGCACCATATCCAACACGTCCGCAGCGAAAGCATTCCGCTGCTGGAAGGCGTGCGCGGCTTCAGCATCGAGCGGTAGGTCCGCCTCTCACAAATCCCGCGCGCTGAAGGTATCGCCCTGCCGGATATCTCCGGTCTGGTAGCCCTTCATGAACCACTTCACCCGCTGCGCGGACGAACCGTGGGTGAAGGAATCCGGCACGACCCGGCCTTGGGCCTGCTTCTGCAGCGTATCATCGCCAATCGCCTGGGCACAGCGCATCGCCTCCTCGATGTCCCCGGGTTCGAGGAACTTGTTCTTGTCATCCTGCTTGCGCGCCCACAGGCCTGCGAGGAAATCGGCCTGGAGTTCCAGGCGCACGGAGAGCGCGTTCTGCTCGGACTGGCTGGCACCACGTGACCGCGCCTCGTCCAGCGGCCGGGACAAGCCGAGCTCGTGCTGGATGTGATGGCCGACCTCATGGGCGATCACATAGGCTTGGGCGAAATCCCCGGGCGCGCCGAAGCGCTCCTTCAACTCCCGGTAAAAGGAGAGATCGATGTACACCTTCTGGTCGGCAGGACAATAGAAGGGACCCATCCCGGCATCCGCCAGGCCACAGCCGGACTGGGTGCGCTGGGTGAAGATTTCGAGGCGCGGCTTGTCGTAGTTCCGGCCCAGCTTCTGGAACTCCACGGTCCAGACATCCTCGGTGCTGCCGAGCACCTTCTTCACGAAGGACACCATCTTTTCATCCGCTGGTGAAGCCGGAGCGGAGGCAACCGGCCCGCCTTGATCCGCCATATTGAGGAGCGCCCGAGGGTCCTTCCCCATCAGCAGCAGGATGACGACCACGATGATCGTGCCCGTACCTCCCAGGGCCAGTCCGCCGCGGCCACCGCCCCTACCCCGATTGTCATCCACATTCTCGCTCTCCCGCAGGTCGTCCAGTTTCATGAGATTTCCGGTTTCCCGCATCCTCGCCGGTCCCGCGTTTTTCGGCAAGTCATGAACGCATCCACCGATCCGGGATTGCCCGGCTTCCCCCGCCTCCCCATGCTCGCGCGCATGAAGCAACGTCCGCGCGGCCCCGGCCGCCACGAACACCAGGCACGCGAAAACCGCCACGTCCGTGAAACCGAGGAAACCACGCCCTCGATGGATGAAGAGGATCTCTACGCCCTGCTCGCGGACAAGAAGGATGCGTTCGTCCTGATCCTCGACTGTGTGCAGGATCCCCACAATCTCGGCGCGATCCTCCGCACCGCCGATGGCGCGGGCGTTCATGCCGTGGTCGCGCCAAAGGACAAGGCGGTGGGCATCACCGATACCGTCCGCCGGATTTCAGTAGGGGCTTCCGATCATGTGCCCTTCGTGCAAGTCACCAATCTGGCGCGCACGATGGAGAAGCTGAAAGCCGGCGGGCTGTGGCTGGTAGGCACTTCCGACCGTGCGGACAAATCGATCTATGAGCTCGATTTGAAGGGTCCGCTGGGATTGGTGCTGGGCGCGGAGGAGAAAGGCATGCGCCGCCTGACCGAGGAGAATTGCGATTTCCTGGCCTCCATTCCGATGGCCGGGAAAGTCGAGTGCCTGAACGTTTCCGTGGCCACCGGAGTGTGCCTCTACGAAGCCGTCCGCCAGCGCCGGGGCGGCGGCAAATGAAGGAACCCATCCGCATCCTGTCCGACCTGCACCTGGGTCACCGTGTGTCACGGATCGGACAGGTGGAATCGCTGCGGCCGCTCATCGCTGGAGCGGGCACGGTCATTTTCAATGGCGACACGTGGCAGGAGCTGGCGATTCCATTCCGCGAGCGGTCGGCCAAGATGTTGGAAGAACTGCGGACGATCTGCACGGAGGAAGGTGCCGAGCCGGTCTTCCTCTCCGGGAACCATGATCCGGGCTGGCCGGGCACCGGTTGGCTGGAATTGGCCGGTGGTCGTATCCTGATTACCCACGGCGACGCATTGTTCTTCGATGGCTCGCCCTGGAGCCGGGAAGCGATCCATGGCCAGGAGATGATCCGCCGTCTCTGGCGGGAACATCATGCCGCCGCGTGCGATGCCGGAGAACGGCTCCGGCTGGCGCGGGAAATCGCCCGCAATCTGGTGCCGCGGGTGTTCCCAAAGGGCAAGAAGCTGTGGCAGCGCGTCTGGGAAGCGGCCCACCCGCCGCAACGGGCGCTCAACATGCTTTACGCGTGGCTTTCACAGGGAGGTGCTGCCGCCGAATTCGCAGAGCAGTTTTTCCCAAAGGCCGAGATCGTCGTCATCGGCCATTTCCACCTCGGCGGAATCTGGCAGCGACGCGGCAGGCTGGTGATCAATACGGGTGCCTTCCTCCCTCCCGGCAAAGCCACTTGCGTGGAGATCCGGGACGGGTGGCTGACCTGCTCACGCGTACTGGAGAGTGCGGAAGCCTGCACTCTGGAGGCTCCCTTCGCACGATGGAGGCTGTAGCTCAGGCGCGGCGGTTGCGGCGCCACAGGGCGAGCCCGAGCGGCAGCGCAAGGATGGCCACGGCCGAAGGTTCCGGCACCGCGCTCACAGCCTTCGAGGTCACGGAGATATTGTCATACCGCACCGTGGGGAACGGATAACCACCGGTGGTCGCTCCGAAAAACAGAGCGACAGTACTAACTCCATCGTAGTTGAAATCGAGTGTCACCCCGGTTGCCGCGGCATTGTAGCTGCCCGAAACCAGCATGCTGGAACTCGCCGAGCCGAGGGCCTGCAATTGGCCGGTCTGGGTGTGAAGGATGAGCGCATTTCCGCTCGAGCGGCTCATATCGTAGCCGGAACCCTGCCAGACGGCCACGGTGGCCGTGTCATTGGCATCACCGGTGTAGCTGACGACATCGAACGAAAGGGTGTAGGCTCCGGCGGAGGGAAACAGCGATGGGGAAAGCAGGATCGCCGCACCCCGGTAGCCGCTGTCGCTGGAGACCTGGAGCGTGCCGGAAGACAGGCTGATGGTCGGACCAGAGCGGGCCCATTCACCGAAATTCACCGGGTTGCCATAGTAACCGCCCAAATAGGAGTTCGGTTTGTCAACGAGGGTCGTGCTGGAGAAGTTCTCCGTGAACACGGTGGCCGCCATGGCTGCCGGAGTCAGGGCCAGCAGAACGAGGGCACGACGACACAGTAGTCCCGCGAGGGAGATATTTTTCATAGGGAGGGGGAGTGAACTTTGAACGGCGGCCCGCCATGTGGGGGACTTGGGAGGCCGAATCGCGCGGGCACAAAATCGGCCACAACAGGTCGGCGCACAATTAAAAATCCTTAAGCAAGCTTAACGAGATCGCGTATATCCCATCACGTAACTGGTTTTTACGTAGGAACATGCGGCATTTCGCGGGAGAGGAACGAAGGCACAACCCACCCCAACGCTCTCCTGGTGGAAGCGGGATGTGTTGCAGCAGCTCTTCCACCGAACCGGGTCTGCTCAGGCGCGACCCAGCACCCACGCGATATGGGGCGTGTACAGATTCGGTTCCAGCAGGAACGAGTCGTGACCCTTGTCCGAATGCACGGTGATGTGCATCACATCCACCTTGGCCTTCTCAAGGTGGGTGACGAGTTCCGTTTGCTCCTCGGGATAAAAGCAGAAGTCCGAGTCGATGGAGAAAACCAGCCACTTCTGGCCCGCATCCTTCACCCGGGCGAAAAGATCCTCCGGAGAACCGGCATCCCCTTCCTGCGCACCATCGAACCGCGACCACATGTCATTGATCCGGAGATAGGTATTCGCATCGAAGCGTTTCACGAACTTCTTCCCCTGATGCAGCATATAGCTCTGAAACTGGTCCCGCACACGGTACCATGCCAGCACGTCATCCGGCTGCACCACGTCCTGACGGGCGCGGCGCTCGATCGCATCGAGGTGGACGAAGGTCTTGTGGGAGATCATACGGGCCAGTGCCAGGCCGTAGAGCGGCGGAGCACCTTCGTAGTAGTCACCGCCATTGAAGTTCGGATCGTTCTCGATGGCGAGAATCTGCTCGAACAGCACCAGACGGTTGAGCACCGTGGTTTTATAGCCGGAAGCGATGGAAACCACGTTTGCCACGCGGTGCGGGAATCTTGTGGCGAAGGCCAGTGCCAGAAGGCCACCGACGGAAGGTCCGATCACGGCCACCAGTTTCCCGATGCCGAAGTCGTCCAGCAAGCGGGCCTGGATCTCCACCTGATCGGCGGCAGTCACATGAGGAAACCTGGAGCCCCACGGCTTGCCCGTTTCCGGGTCCAACGACGCGGGGCCACTGGAACCATAGCAGCCGCCGAGGTAGTTGGCACAGATGATGAAATAGCGGTTCGTATCGAGCGCGAGGCCCGGCCCGATCATGTCGGACCACCAGCCTTCATGCAGCTCCGGCTGCCAGATGCCGTTGATCGCCTCAATATCCGGATTGAAGCCGGCGGCATGATGCGAACCGGAAAGAGCGTGAAACAGCAGGATCGCATTGGAACGATCCTCATTCAGTTCACCCCAGGTTTCATAGGCCAGCGTCACCTCCTCCATCTCTCCGCCGTCGCGTAAACGGATCGGATCGGTGGCGCTTCCCGTATGGAAAAAGCGGGTGGTGACGTTCGACATGGGCGGGACGCTAGTAGCCCCGCCCTCCGGAGTCCAGAGCACATCCTCCCCTACCCATCCCCGATTTCTTCTCTGGATTCTGGAATCCGGATTCCGGAGTCTTCACCCATGTCAGACGCGATCGGCTTCAAGGAATGGCAGGTGGTTTGTGACGCGCTCGCGTCCGGCCGCCAGACGGTAATCCTGCGCAAGGGTGGCATTCATGAAGGGCGCGCCGGTTTTTCCTTCGCCCACGAATCCTTCTTTCTCTTCCCGACCCGATTCCATGCCCAGGGCGATCATGTGACCGAGGGCTCGGTGAGTCCCATGCCCGAGTGGCAGCCCGGCGACCTCGTTCGCATCACGCACCACGCCAAAGCCATTTGGGCGAAGACCTTGGCCGATTGGTCGCAGGTCGAAGCTCTGGCACCTTATCACATCTATGCTCCCGACCTTGTCCGCGAGCGCTTCGACTGGGAAGGCAAAGGCATGACAGCAGGCAGCATCCACGTGGCGCTCGTCCAAGTCAGCCAACTCGCCGAACCTTGGGAATTCCCCTATGCTCCAAAATACGGTGGCTGCCGGAGCTGGGTGAATCTGCCGCCACCTCCTGAAGATATTCTCACCTCCGCAAGGCCGATCCCTTCGAATCGACTCCTTGAACTGATCTCCATGTAGCCGGGGCCCCGGGCGAGGGCACCACGAAGATGAAGACCCCTGATGGGTTGAAGCCGTCACTCCGAACGCTTTTCAGGTAATGGCGGCAGCGCCGGGAGCTCGGGAGCTTTGCCCGGGGCGCCCTTATGGTTCGCTGGTTGCCGGACCACTTCGAATTTTCCACCCGAGGGCTTCATCAGGCCATCCAAGTCCACCGTCACGGAGCCTTCCCGCAGAATGGCTTCTCCTCCATTTTCCATTACTACTGTCACCGGGGCCATCAAGATGACTCCGCCATCTTCTTCAATGGTCAGCTCCTGGGCGGAAATGAGGGCTCCGTCCAAACGCTTCAGCCTGACTGTTCCCTGGCTTGCCTTGGGTCCCACCCGCCCTTCCACGACCACCAGTTTCCCTCCTACCAGCGGCCGAGGCTGGGTCTCGGTAGCGGCTGCAGCTTTGGGTCGCCCGGCAGAATGACCATCCGCTGCCACTCCGCTGCCTGAATTGACCTCCGTGGCTGGAGGTCGCAGGAAATAGAATCCAGTGACGACCACCACAAGCCCTCCCGCCCCCATCAACAAGGTTTCCTTTCGCATCTGATCCGTTGGATTCAAGCTACCGGCTTCTCATCTCGATTCAAGTGGGACTATTGGGGCAACAGCCGCCGAAACGCGCCACTCCGGAAACGAATTCCCACGAAATGATTCGAGCTTCTCTTCTTTCCTTCTCTTTCGCCAAAAAAAAGGGGCGGGTAAAACCCGCCCCTTTTGAAAATTCTTCTCAGAAACCGTATTAGCGACGGCGGCGGAGAAGGCCAAGAGCGCCAAAGACACCCAAGAGGGCGGCGGAAGGCTCCGGCACAGGAGCGGAAATCAGCTGGACACCCGTGGTGAACGCCGCATTCGCCAAGCTCGGCTGCACGGTCACAGGCGTAAGCGTTCCATACACCCAACCGGCAGTGGTGGTGCCGCTGAGGGTCACGCTGGCGTTACCCACACCGTCAACAGGCGTGAACACGTTGCCAGACACGAAATAGACGGCAACTGCGGTGGAGCTCGCGAGGGTCGCGTTGTTACCCACAACAATGTAAGCGTTCGAACCGGAGAAACCACCGGGATAGGCACCACCGCTCATGTCAGCAGCACTGAACAGACCGTCGAACGTCGCATTCAAAGCCACCGGAGTGGAGTCAAGCGGAGTGAATGCGGCAAGAATCTGAGCGGCAGTCGCGGTGCTGAAATTCGGCACGGAGGTGAAAATACCGGCAGAAGCAAAGGCCTGACCTTGGTCAAGCGGCACGCCAGCGGAGTTCACGATCGGAACACCCACGGTAGCGCTGCTGAAGTTACGAACGGTCACCGTGACAGCGGCATTTGCCATCGAAACGGTAGCCACAAGGGCGGCAAAAAAGGCGGTTAATTTCATAGATCAAAAATCGCTTGGAATGTTGGCTTCGTAAAAATCAGAGGGAGGAATAGCTGGCCGGAGCGGAAGCCACAAGGTTGGCAGCAGCGCCATCGTTGTAGATCACAACACCGGAAGGCAGGGAGATGGTGGTTGCATCCACCGGATTGGCATTGATGTCGGCCCAGGAGGCCTGACCATCGTCGTAGTAATATTGGTTAAAGCCACCCGCTCCGTTCGAAACGTAGAAGATGTCGCCCGCAGGACCGAAGAAGCCCTTGTCGATGTTCGGCAGAGCCGCGTTAAAGGCCGACGCAAGGGTCGAGCCGGCGGGATAAACACTGCCGGTGTAGTTGAAGGAATTCGCAGTAAGGGCGTAGGCAGTCGCGGTCGTCTTCACCTCGCCGCTGACAACCAGATTAACCGGGGCGCCAAGGCTGAGAATAACGCTATCGCTGTATGGGATTGCCACCTGAGCACCGTTCACCGGATTGGCGTTGATGTCCGCCCAAGTTGCCTGGCCATCGTCATAATAATACTGGTCGAAACCACCCGCACCGTTCGGAAGGTAAACCAAGTCCGTGCCGGGACCGAAGAAACCCGTGCCAAGCCCAGCGGAATTGCTGGCACCGAAGACGGAATTGAGGGTCGCCGCAGCACGAATCTTGTAAGAGTCATTGACCGCAGCCTTGGAGGTCAGGTCCACCGGAAGAGTGATGGTGCTGCCGCTCGCGCTCGAACCCAAGAATTCCTGGGTGACGCCATTGGCGTTCGTCACTTCAAGAATGTAAGTGGAGGTTCCGGTCAGCAGGGTTCCGAAATTCACGCTGGAATCGCTGATCGAAGTTGCCGTCACCGCCGTGAGCTTGCCAGCAACAACCACCGGCGACTGCAGACGCAGGCCAACGTAGTTGAAGCCTGCAGTCAAAGGCAGGGATTCATAGCCAACCGGCGTGGTGGTGGCGTCAACAGCAAATGCCTGACCGACCGCGGCGATCGCGGCGAGCATGGCGAAGGAGTGAAATGGTTTCATGACGGGTTGGATTTAAGGTCGGTTTGGAGGGACGTCGAGGATTTAACCCAGTGGGCCCGTGACGCAATCGTCACGCACACGGCGACCACGGAGCAGTAGGTTTCGTAGCCAAAGAACAGGGAGCGGGTCCTCTGCGCAAGGAAATTCTGCGGATTTCCGGGTGCATTTTAGGAACCCTAGGCCCCCCAACAGCCCAGTTGAATACAAACCATTTATTTTAAGATGGTTACAATCATACAAATTTTGAAGAACGAGCCTAAAAATTTATGCCGCAAAAGGCAAAAATCCTCCTTGTTAGGGATGCCGTGGGAGCTTCCCGGGAGGCCGGAAGGCCGAAATTGAGGACACCGCAAAACTTTTTAGGCATGCAACTGCGATCCGCAAAGCGTGTCCCTGAATTCACCAATCGCTCATACGCTTGAAGAGATCGAGACGGCGGGCGATTTCCGCAGTATCGAGCGTCTCCAGACGGCGGGTGGAGAATGCCTCGCAGGTGAACGATGCCACCACGGAACCCTGGACGACCGCGCGACGGATGTCCTCGAAGCCGAAACGGGTTTTGCCCGTGGAAGCCAAATGGCCGGCAAGACCGCCCAGAAAGGTGTCGCCAGCCCCGGTGGGATCGGCCACCTCGCGAAGCGGGAAAGCGGCGCAGCGGAAAAAGGTATTCTCGGAAAGCGCCCAATCGGCGGAGCCGGTTTCCTGTTCGGAGAAGAGCATGGCTCCGAATTCGCCAAGCTTGATCACCACATTGCGGGGGCCGGTTTCGAGAAGGCGGCGACCCGCCAGGATCAGGTTGGAGGTCCCCATGAAATCGCGGGCTTCTCCTTCATTGATAACCAGCAGATCGATCCGCTTCAGGACCTCGTGCAGGCGCCCACGGGCGATGTTGATCCAGAGGTCCATGGTGTCCGCAACGACGAACCGCTCCGGCGCGGTGCATTGGTCGAGCAACTGGAGCTGGTTGTCCGGGGACATGTTCGCGAGCACGACGATCGGGCTGGCGGCCAGCGCGGCGGGCACCTTGACCTCCCAGTCCTCGAGCACATTGACCGAGACGCTGTGGGTCGTGCGGTCGTTCATGTTCTCATGATACTCGCCGGACCAGGCGAAGGAGTCTCCTTGCGATCGCTCGACGCCATCGAGGGTCACGCCGTGCGATTCCAGCATCGTGAGGTGCTGCGGTGGGAAATCCTGGCCGACGATGCCTACGAGGTGGACGGGCGAGGTGAAATAGGACGCGGCCAAGGCGGCATACGAAGCCGAGCCACCCAGCAGATTCTCCGCTTCCGCCGCCGGGGTTTTGACGTGGTCGATCGCGATCGTTCCACCAACGAGGACAGCAGAGGGAGTGGCCATGAGAAAAGAAGAATGATTGATCTGGAAGGATCTAACCGACCAGAGCCGCGATGAGAGTACACGCAGGCGGAAGGCTCAAGGGAAAACCCTTTGGAAGGGCGAAAGATCCGCCGGGAAGCTCAGAAGAGCCTGGCCACCACCGAACGGGTGGCTGCGGCCACGTCCTCGGCGGTGAGGAGATCGGACACGATCACCACGCGGCGCGCGCCTGCGGCGAGCACTTCGGGAAGATTCGAGCGCTTGATGCCGCCGATGCAGAAGGCCGGGATCTTCGACCCGACGCGGCGTTCCATCTCGGCAACGTTTTCCATGCCGATGCCGGGACGGCCCAGTTTGGTCGGGGTCGGGAACAGCGGGCCGAACCCGATGTAGTCGAATCCTTCCGCCAGGGCTGCCTCGGCCTGCTCCAGGGAATGGGTCGAGCGGCCAATGATCTTTCCCTCACCCACAATGGCCCGCGCATCAGCGAGCGGGCCGTCGTCCTGGCCGATGTGGACGCCATCGGTATCCAGCCCGGCGGCGAGATCGGGATAGTCGTTCAGGATGAACGGCACCCCGGCGGCGCGGCACAGCGGGATCAATTCGCGAGCTACTGCGGTGATCGTAGCTCGATCGCGGCCCTTGGCGCGGAGCTGGAGAAGATGAGCACCGCCGGACAGGAGCCCGGCGGTCACTTTGGCCGCATCCTCCGGCCGGACATAGCCGAGATCGAGGATGGCGTAGAGTTTCGCGCTGGCGAACATGCTGCCGCCTTCTCAGGCCTTCTTCTCTTCCAGGTAGCGGGTCACCCAGCCGATGTCGTAGGTGCCGTTGACGAAATCCGGATGGTTCATGATTTCGAGCTGGAAGGGAATGGTGGTCTTGATGCCGCGGATCATGAACTCGCCGAGGGCGCGCTTCATGCGGGCGATGGCGATCTCACGGGTGGCGCCGGTCACGATGAGCTTGGCGATCATCGAGTCGTAGTGCGGGGGCACGGTGTAGCCGGAGTAGACGTGGGTGTCCACGCGCACGCCCTTGCCGCCCGGAGCGTACCAGAGGTCGATCTTGCCCGGGCTGGGGCAGAAGTTGTTGTAGGGATCTTCCGCATTGATGCGGCACTCGATGGAGTGGCCGCGCGGGGAAGCATCCAGCACGTGGCGGGAGAGCGGTTCGCCGGCGGCGACGCGGATCTGCTCCTTGATGAGCTCACAGCCCATCACTTCCTCGGTCACGGGATGCTCCACCTGGATGCGGGTGTTCATCTCCATAAAGTAGAAGTTCTCGCCCGCTTCATCGACGAGGTACTCAATGGTGCCGGCATTCTCGTAACCGATGGCGCTGATGAGATCGACGGAAGCCTTGCCCATGCGCTCGCGCAGTTCCGGGGAAAGCAGCGGTGAGGGGCATTCCTCGATGATCTTCTGGTTGCGGCGCTGCATGGAGCAATCGCGCTCGCCGAGGTGGATGAAATTGCCGTGGGTGTCCGCGATGACCTGGAACTCGATGTGATGCGGGTTGAGCACCAGTTTTTCGAGGTAGCACTCGCCATTGCCGAAGGCCGCGAGGGCTTCATTCGAGGCGGCGCGGAACAGGGAAATGAAGTCCTCTTCCTTGAAGCAGGGGCGCATGCCGCGGCCACCGCCACCGGCGGTCGCCTTGATCATGACCGGCAGGCCGATCTTCTTCGCTTCCTTCAGCGCGGACTCGGCATCGACCATGATGCCGGAGCCCGGAGTGACCGGCACGCCATTTGCCACCGCAGTGGCGCGGGCGGTGGCCTTGTCACCCATCATCGAGATGACGGAAGCGGACGGCCCGATGAACTTGATGCCGGAGGTGGCGCAGATTTCCGCGAAGCGGGCGTTCTCCGAAAGGAAGCCGTAGCCGGGGTGGATGGCATCCGCGCCGGTGATCTCCGCGGCGGCGATGATGCGGTCCGGCTTCAGGTAGCTCTCCTTGCTGGAAGCGGGTCCGATGCAGACTGCCTCATCGGCGAGGTGGACGTGCATGGAATCCACGTCCGCCTCGGAATAGACGGCCACGGACTCGACGCCGAGCTCACGGCAGGCGCGGATGATGCGGAGGGCGATTTCGCCGCGGTTGGCGACCAGGACGCGCTTGAACATGAGGAGGTTTGCGAGTTGCAGGATTCAGTTTTCCGAACGGAAACCGATCACTTGATGCGGAAGAGGACGTCGCCGAACTGGACCGGATTGCCGTCTTCGGCCACCAGCGCGCAGATGGTGCCGGAGCGCTCGGCCTTGATCTCGTTCATGACCTTCATCGCCTCAATGATGCAGAGGGTCTGGCCTTCGGAAACGGCGGTGCCGACTTCCACGAAGTTCGCGGCGTCCGGAGCGGGCTTGCGATAGAAGGTGCCGACCATCGGCGAGGTGATTTCCGCGCCTTCGGCGGCGGGAGCGGCTGCGGCAGCCGGAGCACCAGCGGCGGCAACAGGAGCGGCAACAGCAGCCGGAGCGGCGGCGGGGATCGAACCGATCAGGCCGCGCAGGGCCTCGAGATCCGGGCCCTTCTTCATCTTGATGTGGAAATCCTCACCGGTGAGGTCGAAATAGGTCAGGCCGTGCTCGTTCATGAGCTCGACGATCTTGCGGATTTCCTGAAGGTCCACGGTCGGAAAGGTGGTTTGGTTGATCGGGTGGCAGGGCGGCGGCCCCGGTTGCGTTCCGGCAGGCTAGGGACGCACGGGAAACAGCGTCAAGTCGAACCCACCTTTCCAACAGGCGCAAATCGGCTTGCCGGACGGCCCCGGGCCGGTTTGCGATCCGGCCTGTGACCGCCGCCGAGCCACCCCGTTCCCGCACCGCGTTTTCCGCCGAGTTCGTCCCTGCGGACTATTTCCAGCGCTGGGAGCCCCGGGACGTGTTCGAAAACGGCCAGCCGCTGGAGATCGATCTCGGCTGCGGCGATGGCTCGTTCTTGCTCGGAATGGCGGAGCAATTCCCGGAGCGTAATTTTCTCGGAGTGGAGCGCCTGCTGGGCCGTGTCCGCAAGGTGAGCAAGCGGATTGGCAAGGCCGGGCTCCCCAATGCCAAGGTGCTGCGGCTGGAAAGCCGCTATACGGTGGAGTGGCTGCTGCCGCCCGCATCCGTAAGCCGCCTGCACCTGCTGTGCCCCGACCCGTGGCCGAAGGCGAAGCACCACCGCCGCCGCCTGATCCAGCAGCCGTTTCTGGAGGCCATCTGGACTGCTCTCCAGCCCGGCGGCGAGTTCCTCTTCATGACCGACCACCCGGAATACTATGAGTGGGGCGTGGAGGAGATGGGGAAATTCGGCCGCTTCGAACGGCTGGAGTGGCAGGAGGATTCGTTTTTCTACCCGAAGACCGACTTCCAGATCCAGTGGGAGGCGGAAGGGAAATGCATGTGGCGGCTGCAGGTGCGGAAACCGGCAACCGCCTGAACGCATCGACTACGGCGTGGAAACGGGGGCGGTGGAAGCGAGTTCCTTCAGGTCCGCAACTTGGAAAATTCTGACCCGGCCATTGGCGAGGAGCATCACCCGCGTCCCATCCGGGGACATTTGCATGGGCACCCAAGAGTCCAGCGAGCCATCCTCGTTCATCAGTGTGGCGGAAGCCGAGCATGAAAGCGGCTCTCCCGGCACGGCTCCCTCTCTCCGATCCACCCTCTCCAAGGTGAACGAAGAGGGCTTTTCGCCCAGCTTCGGGGTCTGCCCCAGCAACGCCACCGCGCGATCCTTCACAGGGCTGGCCACCACGGCAACGATGGGCTGATGGGTGTGATAGTTACCTCGCGAGGCGCCGGTGGCGGCATCGGTGAAGACAATGGTTTCATCCCGTCCCCAACTGACGAATGTGCTCCCTCCATCGGCGGACAGCACCCCTGGACTACCTATTTCATCATCCACCGGGAGATAGTAGTCGGGGTTCAATGAGGGCAACTGTGCGACATAGCTGGCTCCACGCCCGAAAGAGAACCGGACCCGTTTCCCGCCCTCGACGAACTCCGCAGCAGCACCCCAGGATCGCTCAACCGGCTTGCCGGCCGGACGACGGGTGAGCGCATCCCAGACACACGCCACTCCCTTGCCCCCACAATCGGCAACGTCGCTATAGGCGAGCACGTAACGGCCATCCGCGCTGATCTCCAGCCCCTTGAAATATCCTTCCCCGGGATGCCAGATGGTCTCTCCCAATGCCTTCCAAGTCGTGGTATCAAGGCAACGGATCACTCCGCCGGTGTCGAGTATCCACGCCCGCTTGCCGTTTTCCTCAAAGACACCTTCCGGGAGGGAATCGCCATCATCGGAGGATAGAGAAAGAGGGATTTCCGTGAGCTTCCGCCCCGTCTTGGTATCGTAGATTCCAGCCACATCCGGTCGCTCGAAAGCGATCAGGCGGAAGCCTCCAGGCGAAAGCACCGCGTTGGCTTCTTCACGGCTGAAGAATGCGGAGATCATCGGAGACAGTGCCTTCCCGGTTTGGAAATCGTACAACCGGCTGCCGGTTTGCTTCGAGCCGGTGAGGATCCACTTGCCCGCCAGATCGACGTGGCTCCAGGAATCCCTTCCGCCCGCAAATTGGTCGATCTCGGTCGGAACCGGCTCTCCCGTGGTGGAATCCCAGAACCGAAACCGGGTTTCTGCGGCGCAGGTAACGATCCGGTCGCCCGAGGAAGCGAACCAAGCGTGATGGATGCTCCTTTGGTCGGAGAGTGGCGTCGCACCAGCCTGGCTCATCAGGCACATCATCCAAACCCACGACCGGGGAGATATCATGATGCGGATGATACGGAGCCTCCGGGGACCTTCAATCAGAATGGAGTGTCCCCAAGGTTCATCGGGTGAACCTGCGCTCCGCGTGGTTGGCGAAGCCCTCGATCACCAACGCGCCATCGCTCTCCACCCGGACGGTCACGCCGCCGCTTTCGCGTTGGTCGAAGACCGCGATTCCCCTCTCCCGCCACCAAGCGACCTTGTCCGGATCGAGAAGCTCGGAGACGGGGAACACCGAGTTGCTGGCGATGATGGCCCTCGGCGCGACGGCTTGGATGAAGTCATCGCTCAGCGAGAGATCCGTGCGGTGATGCCCGGCGATCAAGACATCTGCTTTCAGATCGGTTCCGGCTTCCAAGAGGCGGCGTTCGGTTTTCTCTCCGGCATCGTTCACGAGAAGAATGCGCCAGCCCTGCCAATGGAGGCGGTAGATGGCCACGCGATCGTCCGCCACACCGTCTTTCCCCGCCGGATCGGGCGCGGAGACGACCTCCAATTCCGCGCCCGCGGGAAAGGGCAGCCGCATGCCATCGCGGGCGGCGAGGAGTTTCACCCCGGCGGCAGGTGCTTCCGTTTGCCAGACCTTGTAGAGGGAACTGCGGGCCTTCTCGACCGGCATGACCACCTGGCGGATCTTCGCGGTTTGAAGCAGCTCCACACCGCCGCCGACATGGCCGCCATCGGCGTGGCTGAGGACGACGGCGTCCGGGCTCACTTCGAGGTTCTTCAACGAGGAGGCGATGGTGCGGTGGAAGGTCCGGCGGTCGCCGCAATCGATCAGCACCGAGCCGGAATCGGATGCGAAGCAGGTGGCTCCTGCTCCATATTCCAGATCGTAGACCAGCAGGAACGGCTTCGGGACGCGGTCGAAGTGGGTGTTTCCGAGCGGCAGGCTGGCGAAAGTTCCCGCCATCGAGGTGCAGCCATACGCCACCCGACCGTTGAGTTGATTCACCCATGCGGCGGCGCTTTTCGAAAAGGGAAACAGAAAGGTCGAAAACGCCGCCAGCACCATCAGCGCGAAGATCCCGAGTGACATCGGAATCGCGGCCAGCACCGCGACCGGCGTGCTCATTCGGAAATGCCAGAGAGTGAGTGGGGTCGATCCCAGCCAGGCCACGGCGGCCACCGCTATGTTGTCGGTTCCTTTGCGGAGAAAGGAATACCACTTCCGCTGGCCATCGGTGAGCAAGACGCCGGGGATATAGGGATCGTGTTTCGCAAAGCGGCCCAGCCATTCGCACAACGGGCCTCCGAGCAGACCGATCACAGCGACGACTCCATAGGAAAGTTGCACACCGGGCAGGAACAACAGACGCCCTTCCCATAGCGCCGTCACCAGAAGCACCAGCCCGAGCGAGTTCAGCAAACGAGGCTCGCGACGAAACAGGAACGCGCTGAGAAAGACCGCCCCCATCCACGCGGATCTCAGCGCTGGCGGACTATTCCCACTGATCCACGAGTAGCCGAACATCAACACGATCAGCAGCGGAACGGCTACACGGCGACTCACCCGCAGACGACCGAGCAGCCACCACGCGATGATGCCCGCCAAGGCCACATGCATGCCGCTGACGGAAAACGCGTGCAGCGCGCCGCTGTCCCGATAGGCGGCAATCAACTCATCCTCGCCGCGCGGATACTCACCCACCACCACGGCCCGGATCACCTGCGCTTCCTGGCTGTCCTCCTGCAGGCCGACAGTCACCGCCTCGCGGAATTTCCGACGCCACCACGCGGCGGCCTCCGCCCACTTGTCCGTCGTGATGGTTCCCGGTTCCGCCGAGAACATCGCCGAGAGGCCTTGCTGCCGGAACCACTGGATCTGGTCGAACTCCCCCGGATTACGCGGCGCTTCCGCATCGGAAAACTTGCCACGGGACTCAACCCGGGAGTCCTCCACAGGGGGAACGCCAATTCCCAGCCACCAGACTTTCGCGCCACCGTTCTCCAGCTTGACCGGCGCGGACCAGCCGCCGGTGGTCGGACGGGCGTCCGCCAGCAAGCGTCCCGCCACGGTGGGTCGCACCTGACTGGTCAAAGCGCGGGTGGCCGCCGTGCGATCGGCTTCCCGTTTCCAGAGGGAACCTTCCGCCGCGAGACCACAAAGGAGAGCAAACAACGCGCCGCGCCAGCCGGTAAGCCACCAAGCGAACGCGGCGATGACCAAGGCGGCGGCGATTCCCCACGCCAGCCCGGCACCACAAGCCGCGATGACGATCACCGCGGCCAATGCACCACCGAACAGCGGGTTCAGCCGGAAAAAGCCGCCCAACCGCCGCTGCATGGCATCAGATCAGGCCCCACTCGTGCAGGCGGTGGCGCGCGTTGGCCGAGTGGCGGGTGTTCGGGAACTGCTCCATCACCTGGTTGAGGATGGAAGCTGCGGTCATGCGGTCCTTGGCATCTTCATCGTAAAGCTCGGCAAGGCGGAACAGAAGGTAGGCGGCGTCATTGAGCTCCCATTCCTGGCTTTCGAGCGCCGTGCGGAAGGTTTGGATCGCGCCCATCGGGTCATCCAGGTTTTCGCGCTGGATCTTGGCGATTTCCACCCATGGCAGGCGGTTCATCGGATCGGCCGCAGCCGCCGTGCGGAAGGCTTCGATCGCACCGTGGTAATCGCCCTGGGCGACCTTCGAGCGGGCGTCGTGCATCACGTCCACCTCCACCTCTTCAGCGCTGTCGTAAACCGCGTGGGTGAAGCGGTGGGCCACGGCGGGCAGTACCTCCATGACGACCACGACTCCGACCAGACCGGCCGAAAGGAATGCCAGCAGGATGCCAGTGAAGGTCTTCTCATCCTCCTTGCCTTTGATGTCGGCACGCCACTTGTCGATTTTCTCAAGCTCCTCGCTCTCACCGGAGGCCTCCGCGTGGGCAATCTTCTCCTGAAGAGGGGCGATCGCGGAATCGGGCTTCAAATGATACATCCACCCGCCCGCCACGAGCACTGCCAGAACCAAATAAATCGCCCATTTCATCGTTACCGGAACCTATCGGACGGGTTCCCGGCGGCGGAAGTAAAATCTGACTGTCCCTCAGACCCGCTTCGCATTGCGGCCCTCGTCGATGAGCTTCCAGAAGTGCTTGGATTTCGCCAGTTCCTCGTCCTCGCCGACGGGCATTTTCGAGCGGAACAGGAAATCGGACAACGTGCCCTTGTGCAGGACGCGATGGACGATGACCGAGCCATCCTTCACGATGAAATAAAAGCGGTAGTCCTTCGAACGGAAGCGGTAGAGCGTCTTGCCATCGCGCTCGATCTTGCCGAAGCGGTCGCCATCGAGATTCTCCAGATCCTTTTCGGAAACCTTGAACTCATCGAGCAATTCGAGCTGTTCGAGCGTGCCGAGCTGGGAAATTTCAGCCGCGCTGATTTCGTTGAAGACGATCTGGAACACGCGGGGAGCGTAGGGGCAGGAAGATTCCGATCAAGTTCGGAGCGACAGTGGCGCTGAGAATCCTGGCGGGGGTGGCTTGACAGCCCCGGTCCGATCTCCCAACTTCCCGCCGTGACCATCAAGTCCAGCGAGCTCCTTCTGCTCGGCCACCTCCTTCTAGGGTTGGCCTCCCGCTGAACTTTACCCTCTTACTATCTTCGGTCATCCGTTGTCCCGCATTTGTTCGCGGGCCGGATCTTGTTTCCGCCACCCGGCACGAACCAACTACTTTCCCGCTTTCCATTTTTCCATGAATTCCACCGCGATTTCCAAATACCGACCTTTCCCGCCCGTCCGGCTGCCTGACCGCACCTGGCCGGACCAAACCATCACCAAGGCCCCGATCTGGTGTTCCGTCGACCTCCGCGACGGAAACCAGGCGCTGCCCCAGCCGATGTCGGTCGAGGAGAAGCTCGAGTTCTTCGACCTGCTGTGCCGGATCGGCTTCAAGCAGATCGAGGTCGGCTTTCCGTCCGCCGCGGACACCGAGTTCAATTTCCTGCGCCGCCTGATCGAGGAGGACCGCATCCCGGAGGATGTGACCATCCAGATCCTGGTACAGACCCGTGAGCACCTGATCCGCCGTTCCTTCGAAGCCATCGCCGGAGCGAAGCGCGCGATCGTCCACATCTACAACTCGACCTCGCCGCTGCAACGCCGCGTGACCTTCAGCGATGCCTCGCGCGAGGACATCAAGAAGCTGGCGGTCGATGGTGCGAAGCTGGTCAAGGAGCTGGTGCCCACCATTCCGCAGACCGAGGTGATCCTGCAATACTCGCCGGAATCGTTCTCGGACACCGAACTCGATTTCGCCGCGGAGATCTGCAACGCGGTCATCGGTGTCTGGCAACCGACGCCGGAGAAGAAGATGATCGTGAACCTGCCGGACACCGTCCAGTGGACCACGCCGAACATCCATGCAGACATGATCGAGTGGATGATCCGTCATCTGGACCGCCGCGATTCGGTCATCGTCTCGCTGCACACCCACAATGACCGCGGCACCGGCACCGCCGCCACCGAGCTGGGCCTGATGGCCGGCGCGGACCGCGTGGAAGGCACGCTCTTCGGCAATGGCGAGCGCACCGGCAATCTGGACATCGTGAACGTGGCGCTGAACATGAACGGCCACGGCATCGAGACCGGTTTGGATTTCTCCGACCTGCCTGCGATCCGCGCGGTGTACGAGCGCATCACCAAGATGATCGTCTCCGAACGCCAGCCGTATGCGGGTGAGCTGGTCTTCACCGCCTTCTCCGGTTCCCACCAGGACGCGATCAAGAAGGGCCTGGACCGTCGTGAAAAGGAAACCGCCATCGATCCCGCGGTGCCGTGGGGCGTTCCGTATCTGACCATCGATCCGCAGGACATCGGTCGCTCCTACGAGGCGATCATCCGTATCAACTCGCAGTCCGGGAAAGGCGGCATCGCCTACATCCTCGACCGCGAGCATGGCCTGGATCTGCCGAAGGCCATGCACCCGCAGGTCGGCAAGTATGTCTATGATCTGGCCGATCAACTGGGCCGCGAGCTGACCCCGGACGAGATCCGCGATGCCTTCTATCTGCGCTTCACCAACCTCACCTCACCGCTGACGGTCGTGGACTACGAACTGGGTCACCACACCGAGACGCGCGGCAATGTGGAGTGCAAGGCCACCGTGCGCCTGGATGGCGATGAAAAGCAGATCAAGGGCACCGGCAACGGCCCGATCAACGCCTTCGTACACGCATTGGAAAGCATCGGTCTGAAGGACTTCAAGGTGACCGACTACCGTTCCCACGCCGTGCGTGGCGGATCGGACGCGAATGCCGCCGCCTATGTCCAGGTGCAGCACGATGACGGCCGCATCGTCTGGGGCTGCGGAGTCGATCCCTCCATCGAGATGGCCGGCCTGAAGGCGCTGGTCAGCGCATGGAACCTGCTCCGCTGAACAGCGGAATAGTTTCTGAAAACCAGTTGCGCGGAGTCATTCCCGCGCGACTGTCTTTCCAAGAGCCGGACGAACTGGTCTGTAAAAACACGAATTCCGAACTCAGGTTTGAAGGAAGGAGTGAAGATCAAGAAAATCGCCCGGCTCTCCTTTTGTACCCGGATTCAACGGCGGCGGCGCAGCACGAGCAGCATCCCGAGCCCTCCCAACCCCACGATGGATGGCTCAGGGATGAGTGACACATTGTCCACCCGGAAACTGGTGCCCGCGGTGGTGCCCCCCTCGAACACCAGCGTCTCGATGGGCACGGCGCGGTTCCCGGAAAAGAACGCGGTGGAGGCGGCTCCCGTCACGTAGTTCACGCCATCCGTGGAAAACCCGATGGTATAGGTCGCGGACGCGGTTCCGAAATTGCTACCGGTGATGCGGAGAAAATTGGTCGCTCCCGCGGTGATGGTGATGCCGCTCACACCAGTGACAAAGGCCCCGTTGTACACGTCCACGGAATCAGTGGTGCCGGTGTTGGTGGCGGTGAACCGGATCGCCATGATATCGGTGGCGTTGTTGTTGCCTCGGAAGCGGATGCGCGCGGTCTGGGCCTCCGCGGAAATACGGAAGGCGAGATCCAACTGGAAATTCGCGGGAGAGTCCGCGGTGGTCGGGGCGAAATCCTGGTAGATGGATTGATTGGTCGTGCCACTGCCACCGGAGAGATTGGCGGCGGTGGTGCTTCCCACAACAAGCCCTGTGGTGGCGGTGGGCGTGCCGAAGCCGGTTTGCGTGGTCCACCCGGTCGGGAAGGTGCCGCCGGTGTTTTCGAAATTGCCGTTGTTGAGAACCACCGCTCCTTGGGCAATGGAGGCGGCGGCGAAAAGGCACGAAGCAACGAGAGGGCAGGACGTCATGGTTTCCCGGGGAGGATGGTGAGAGAAGCAATCGGGGACGATGAGCACGTCCACTCCCCGGGGTGTGCCTCCCCGCCCGCGATCTCACATTTTATTTTCCGCCCTCTGTCTTTTCGGCCGAAACCGATGCTCCACCGAACACTCTAATAGTTCCGTAAGGACGGTTGCGGTTCTGCTTTTCCGGACGACTTTGTTTCCAAGAGTCGGACGAAATCGAGTCTCACAAAAAACACGAAATCCCGCTGGCATAGGGGAGGAGTGGAGATTCGATAATCGCCCGACTCTGCTTTTATACACACCAGCGTCTATGCGCTCCAGACACCCTGGGCCACGAGTTGCTTCGTGGCGGCTTCCGACCAGCCGCGGTTGGCGGCGGGCGAAGCGGGCGACGGATGCAGGACGCGGCCGATCTTGAACTCCCCGCCCGCCTTTGCCGCCGCACGGCGCAAGCGCTCCTCCGCAAACGCGCCGACTCCGACCAGCCACTCCGGCTGGAGAATCCCGATCACTTCCGCAAGGTGGGCGAGACAAGCCTGCTCCACCGGCTCCATCTCAGCGGAGGAAAGTTTGTCCGGCGTGAGATTCGCGCCGGTGGAACTCATCCACACCAGCGGGCAGTAGTTCGCCACGAAGTGATCCTTGAAGAACGCTTCCGCCGTGCCAAAGCGCTCGGCGAAAAGGCCCCACAGGCGTCGGCCGCTGACCTCGGACTTCGGACAAGCGAAGCCTTCGATCGGGCGCTTCAGGTGTTCCGGTACCGGCTTGCCAACCGGCGCTTCGATCCCCATCCAATCACGCACCGCAGCAATTTCGCCAAAGGGCACGCCGGTCTGGGCCATGCCGAAGGGTCCCGGATTCATCCCGAGGAAAAGCACCCGCTTTTTCCCCTTTCCGTACTTCGACAGATAGAGCTCATGTGGGACGCGGGCGTATTCCAGCGGATTGTAGGCATGGGAAACCGGTGGAGAAAACCGGGCTCCATGGAGAGCGGACTCAAGGCGGCGGGACGAGTCGATCAAAGCGGCGGCGGACACCCCGCAACTCAACCGGGCCAACCGAATCAACGCAATCCCCAAGCCCCGGCACGGCGGGCTTTCGCCTCGCGCTCCATGGCGTGGAGCTGATCCTTACGGCGGTTCAGTGGCGTACCGTCCGGCATGTCCGCGCCCTTGGTGAAGATCCGGCAGAAGCCGCGTTCGATCAGCAACTCGTCCAGCCAGCGCGTCTTTCCTTCCTGCTCCACCTCGATGAATGCATGGTAACGCTGGTCGTTGAAAGGGCTGTCCCAGACGGTGTAGAGCGTGAACGGGCGCTTCGCCAGCAGGGGCAGGATGAACTCCTTCGCCCGGCGCCCGATGTCCACCGCCTGCTCCGAGCTGATACCGAAGTAATCGCCCTGCTGTTTGATGCGGGTGTGATTGTCATCGCCACCGCGATAGGTGCGGAACTGGCTTTCCGGAGTATCAATAAAGTAGAGGCGGAACACCTCGGTGCGGCCGTCCGGGAGACGCACCTCGAAGCTGTCGCCATCGTTGTGCTTCTCGTTTGCCAAGGTGCAGCCACGATAGACGTCGTAGCGCCCCTGTCGGTCGGTGGAAGCCGGGGAAGGAGCGGTCTTGGTGGGAACGGAGGACGACTTGGTGGCAGGCGGCGCGTCCGCGGAAGGATGGGACTTTTTCCATTGCCCCCAGCCCCACAGGCAGGCAACCACGATCACCAGCAATACGCTGGACCCGGTGCTTTGTCGGGCTCGGATCGCCATCTCAGAGTCCTTTGAAGCCCTGATACTCGGTGTAGGTGCCGGTTGGCACGGACACCTGGCCCCACTCGCGGTTCAGGCGGCGGTACTTGTTGATGAAGTCGGTCGGCACGGCCCAGTTCACCCAATCGCGGTTCACGGACTCACGCTGCATGCCGATGGCGATGTTGTGGCGGATTTCGAAGTGAAGGTGCGCGGGATACATGCCGAAGTTGCTGCCGATGGTGCCGATCTGGGTTCCGCGCTTCACCGTCTGGCCCACCTTGACCATGATCTCGTTGAGGTGGCCGTAGAGGGAATCGCAGTACTTCACCTGGCCATTGGCGGGGTCGCGGTAGGCATGGCGGATGAGCACCACGTTCCCCCAGCCCTGGTGGACGTTGTAGGCCCAGGTCACGACGCCGTCGCCGCAGCTATAGACGGGATCGCCGAGATCGGTATCGCCGCCATTGCGGCCATTCCAGTCCTCGCCGAAGTGAATGGGGGACGTGAGGCGCACACCGCGCGCGATGTAGTAGCCCGCGCCATTCGGTTTCCCCACCGGGAAATCGAACCCATCTGCCAGCGGCATGCGCACGGTGGACTGGGCGCGCACGACTCCGGAGAGCATCAGCACTGCCAACGCCAGCATGAAGGCGAGGCGGAGGCCGGTTCGGGTGCCGCGGAGAATCATCCCCGCGATTGCATTCCTCCACCCACGCAGGAGCAATCAAAAAACCCTCCCTGAAGACGTGATATTCAGGGAAACCATACAAGGCACTATGGCCCTTCCGTCGTCTCCCCCGCGATGCTGATGCATAGCAGCGCCCAGAAGCAGCAGATCAGGTTTGCCACCGGCAGTTGCAGCAGCGGCGGCAGGCTGTAAACGACCGCCACACCCGGGATCCACACCATCCAGTTCGGCAGGAGGTTAGGCAGGACGATGCGGCGATACCAGCCGGGAGCAAAAATGCGGCCTTTCAGCGGAAACCCGCGGGCCTTCCAAAGATGCAGCAAAGCATTGGCGGGCGCGGCCCACAGCGGCGTGTAGATCCCCATGTCGATGAGCATCTTCACCGCAATGACACCAACCGAGGTGCCGGTGCCCCACCAACGTCCTTGGGCGGTGTAGAAGACATCGACGATGATCCCGGAAACCGCCCACCAAACGAGGCCGAAGATCAGTTCCGACAAAGGCGAACGCGGCCGCAGCGATGGGATCGCCATCCGGAACAACCACGGCAGCAGGCCGCAGAAAAACGCGCTGCTGGTGGCGGAATAGGCGTACCCGCCCGCCGCCTTCCACTGCTCCACATGGCCGAGAGCCTCGCGCAGGGTCTGGCTCTGGTAATAAGCCACCAGCAGGGCGATGGCCGCGGCCTGGAGAATCAGACCCGGAATCAGGTTCGCCTTGGCGGCATACCACCCCGCCCGCCATGGCGAGTAAACCGGGGCTTCGGAGTCGGACATTCCGGGAGGTTTCCGCCGCTCAGGCGGAAAAGGTGTGGGTCAGGATCAAGGCGGCCACGATCCCCCCGATGGCGACGCGATAGATGCCGAACACGGCCAACCCGTGGCGCTGGAGATAGCCCACCAGCCACTTCACCGCGAGGAAGGCGGACACCATCGCGGCGATGCCACCGATGGCGAGATTCGCCGCGCCGAACTGGTGCAGCATCAGCTTGGCGGTGCCGAAGTGGTGCGCGAACTCCGGGCCGCTGGCATGGGCCTTGTCGAGGGCGGTCTTGGCGGTGGCCGCGGTGAGGGTGAGGACGCCGAGCAGGAAGGAATATTCCACCGCGGCGCGGACCGTAAGACCGACCAGCAGGCCGCCGGCGATGGTCATCAGGCTGCGGCTGGTGCCCGGCCACATGGCCACGCACTGGAGCAGGCCGATGATGAGGGCGAGCTGCCAAGTGAGGTGGCCGAGCTCGCGCTTGTTACTCGTGTCCGGATTCTTCTTCCGCCACCAGACGGCGGCAAGGATCGCCACGCCTCCCACCATCCAGGAGGTTACCACCGGCCACAGGCCGAACAGGTGGTCCTCGATCCAATGATGCAGCACCAGCCCGACCACGGCAGCTGGCAGGAATCCGGCGATGAGATTAAAGAGCAGCTTCAGGCCTCCGGGATCCTTCCCGATCAAGCCAAGCAGCATCTGTTTCACGTGCTTCCAGTAGAGTCCGAGCACCGCAAGAATGGCCCCGCCCTGGATACAGATGGCGAAGGCGTCCGCCGCTTCCTTGTCCGCCGGAGAGATCGTGCCGATGCCCATGAGGCGCTGGGCGACAATCAGATGTCCCGTGGAGCTGATCGGGAGGAACTCGGTGATGCCTTCGATCAGGCCGAGGAGGAGCGATTGCCAATGTTCCATGTGCGGTGGCACCGTGACGATGTTGCCTGCGTCCGGCAAGGGATTTGCGGTTGCGTCACGGTCGGGAAGGACGGATGTTCCGGCCGTGCGAACGGGAATGAAACATCGCTACCTCCGGATGGTCCGGAAGATGTATCGTGCCCTCCGCCATCCGAAGCTCCGGCACCGTGGATGGTGGCGGAAAATGACCCATCCGCTGTTCGAGCGGCGGCTGTGGAAGCCCTGCCGGGACACGGTCGCAACCGGCCTTTCGGTCGGGATGTTCTTCGCAGTGCTGCCGATCCCGGCGCAGTCGCTGTTCGCCGCCATCGTGGCGATGCGGATGCGGGCGAATGTGCCGTTTGCGATGGCCGCCTGCTGGCTGAGCAACCCTTTCACCTACGCGCCGATGTGGGCCGCCCAACTGTTCCTGGGCAACTGGGTGCAGAAGCACTTCCACCTGCCGCTGCCGGAAATCCTGAGCATGGAGAAAAATTTCCCGGTCGTGGGCACCGTGCATGCCGGGAACTTCATCCTCGGCGCGATCGTGCTGGGCCTGTTGCTGGCGCTGGCCACCTTTCCGCTCATCCACCTGTTCTCCGCGCTGCTTCCTCACCATCTGCCGGTGCGGAAAACCCCGCTCAAGGTCGATTCGCTGACCCGGGCGGGGAAAACGGGCGCGAACTGACCATCGCGCCAAACGGGGCTCCGAGCCTCTGTTCGTCCGGCACCGGCGGAAACCGGAACACCCGGCGCAGCACCTGCTCCGACCTGCGGAAGCGCCGTGCCGTCCACCAGACCGCACCGCCGAGGACACAAACCAAGCCGCCGCCGATCCAAAAGAACTTCTCCGTCGAGGCATCCCCGGGAGTCGGCTGGGTGCTGCGGTCGAGATACGTTCCGAACTCCTGGACGAAGAGCGTCGTCAGGCGGTCGAGCAATTCCGCCGGATCGGACGAGGTATCCTGCTGGCTGGCGGTGAGCTGGCTGCGGATACGCTCCACGGCATCCGCCGCCACAAACGAGGGAATGCGCATGCCCTTGCCGGGGCGGGTCACATCCCCCGAGTCGTAGGGACGCCCCATGCCAAAGGTCTTCGTGTCCACCTCATAGACCAGCACCACCCCATCCCCATCCGGAAGCCAGGCCTGCTGGAGCTTCGCCGCCAGATCCACCGGCGTGGCTCCGATGACCACGGATTCGATGAGGACATACATCCGGAACTGGTGCTTCTGCTCGAGCGCCCGCAACCGGTCCGAGATGCCGCGCAGCACCTCCGGATTGCGGGTGAAAAGCCCGGCATCATCCTGGACATTGAAAGCCGGTCGCGGCGGCGGCGCGCCGTCTTCGGAGAAACCGGCCATCACCTGGCCACGGGCCAGCGGCATCATGGCCAGGAAAATCCACAGCCACGCCGCCCATCCGATGGTTCTCACGCCGGTCGCCACTGCGGGATCATGCCCTAACAACGGACAACTGGCAAGTCAGGCCGAGGCAGCGGCCTTCTTGCGCTCCTTCGCCTTCTCTTCCCTCAGCCCGCTGATGAACAACAGGGTGGCGGCCACGCAGATGCAGGAATCCGCCACATTGAAGGACGGCCACTGGTAATTGACGACCGGAATGGTGAAATCGAGGAAGTCCACGACATACCCGGCGGCAAGGCGGTGGAAGAAAGGAGCCCCCTTCAACTCCTCCAGGAAAAAGCCCTGGGTCAGCCGGTCGGTCAGGTTTCCGAGAATTCCGGACACCAGCAGGGCCACCGCAATCCGCGAGAACAGGTTGTTGAAGAGGCCCTTCTTCCAGAACACCCGGATCAGGGTCAGGGCGATCAGCGGCACGAACAGGAAGACGATCGGCGCCCAGTCCGAGCCGTTGCCCATGCCCCAGGCGACGCCTTGGTTATGCACGCGGGAAAGGCTGAAGAAGCCCGGGATCTTCACCTCCGCATAGCAATGGAGATTCCCCTCCAGATCCCGGACGGGAGCCGGGAAATTCAGCACGATCCACCACTTCGACCACTGGTCGAGGATGTAGAGCGGCAGGGTGATGAAAAGCAGGAGCTTCTTCAGGGAGGGCATGGTGGTGGGAGTCAGGCGTTCACCACGGCGATCACCTCATCGCAGCGTTCGCACAGACCGCTTTCAAGCAACGGCTCGTGGCGGCGGCAGCGCGGGCAGAGGCAGAGGCTGGTCTTGCGGGCGATGGCGGAGAGTTCCGCGCCTTCGGTGACATTCAATCCGGCGAGGATGAAGAACTCGTTGGCCAGCTCCTTGTCCTTCAGCAAGGCAATTACGGACTCTCCCGTAGGAACGATGAGATCGACCTCCGCCTCGTTGTTGCGGGTGAATTCCTTGGCCTGGATGCTCTTTTCAATCGCGGTCTGGATGAGCGCCTTGATCTGGAACAACCGCTCGACGTCCTCCGTCGCCTTGCCCGGCGCGTAGGCCGCATCCGGCTCCGGGAAGTCGTGCTCGTGAACACTCTTGTCGCAGAACCCGGCATGCTCCCACGCCTCGTCCGCGGTGTAGGCGAGGATCGGCGCGAGCAGCTTCGCCAGCGCGTTGAAGACATCGAACATCGCCGTCTGCGAAGCGCGGCGGCGCAGCGAACTACGGGCATCGCAGTACATGCGATCCTTGGTCACGTCCACGTAAACGGCGGAGAGATCGGTGGTGCAGAACTGGTTGAGAGCGTTGAAGACCTTGCGGAACTCGTAGCCCTCGTAGGCCTTGCGGCACTCGGCCACCACGGAGTGGAGGCGCTCCAAGATCCAGCGGTCCAGCAACGGCATATCCTCCGGCGCGACGCGGTCAGCCTCCGGATCAAAGCCATCGAGATTGCCGAGCAGGATGCGCAGCGTGTTGCGGAGGCGGCGGTAGGGCTCGGCCACCTGCTTGAAGAGATCCTCGCTGAACGGCACTTCATTCTGCCAGTCCACGGAGGACACCCACAGGCGCACGATGTCCGCACCGTACTTGTTGTAGAAGTGGGCGGCGTCGATCGGCTTGCCGGCCTTCTCGGCCTCGGACTTGGAGAGCTTGCCCTTCTTGTCCTTGTCCACCACGAAGCCGTGGGTGAGCACGGCCTTGTAGGGCGCGGCCTTGCGCCAGGCGATGCTCATCATGAGCGAGCTCTGGAACCAGCCGCGGTGCTGGTCGGTGGCTTCGAGGTAAAGATCCGCCGGAGCGTGCAGCTCGGGGCGCTTCTCCATCACCGCGACGTGCGAACAACCGGAGTCGATCCAGACATCGAGCGTGTCCTTGCACTTCTTCACGCCCGCCGGGAGTCCCAGCAGTTCGGCGAGTTCGGCATCGGTCTTCTCGAACCACACGTTGGTGCCTTCCTTCTCGACGAGATCGGCGACCTTGCAGGCGAGATCCGAGGAAAGGATGGCGACGTTGTTCTCATCAAAGAACACCGGCAGCGGCACGCCCCAGGTGCGCTGGCGCGAGATGCACCAGTCCGGGCGCGATTCCACGGTGCCGTAGATGCGGTTGCGCCCCCACGCGGGCAGCCACTCGACGCCGTCGATGGCCTTCAGCGCCTCGCCACGCAGGGTTTCCAGCGAGATGAAGAACTGCTCCACCGCGCGGAAGATGATCGGGGTCTTCGAGCGCCAGCAGTGCGGATAGGAGTGGATGTATTTCTCGCGGCCAAGCAGCGCGCCCTTCTCCTCAAGGATCTCGATGACGCGGTCGTTCGATTTGAAAACGTGCTGGCCGACGAGTTCCGGCACGCCGACCTCGACGGTGAAATTGCCATCGTCATCGACCGGCGAAAGCAGGCCGAGGCCGTATTGCTGGCCGGCGACATAGTCGTCCGCACCGTGGCCGGGAGCGATGTGAACCGCACCGGAACCGGTCTCGGTGGTGACGAACTGGCCGAGGATCAGCTTCGAGGTGCGGTCGAGGAACGGATGGTGCGCTTCGAGGTTCTCGAACTCGCGGCCCTTCCGCTCCTGGAGCGTTTCCACCAGCTTCACGCCGGTCTTCTGCTCGAAGGTCTCCACCAGCTCGCGGACCACGACGAGGGTCTCCTCGTGGCCATCGCGCTCGAAACGGCCGACGATGTAGGTGAAATCGGGATGCAGGGCCACGCCGAGGTTCGCGGGCAGCGTCCACGGGGTGGTGGTCCAGATGACCATCGAGGCACCAGCGGCGCCCAGGTTGCACGCGGCCTCGGCGGAAAGCGGGAACTTCACGAAGATCGCCGGGCTTTCCTTTTCCTTGTACTCCACCTCGGCCTCGGCCAGCGCGGTGTGAGCGCCATAGGACCATTGCACGGGCTTCTTCGACTGATAGACGCTACCGCTCTCCACCAGCTTCGCGAAGACGCGCAGGATCTCCGCTTCATAGCCCGGGGCCATGGTGACGTAGGGATTATACCAGTCTCCGAACACGCCGAGACGGCGGAACGAGCCGCGCTGGATATCGATGAACTTCTCCGCGAATTCGGTGCAACGGCGGCGGATCTCCGCGGGCTCCAGCCCGGCGGCCTGCTTCACCACCTTGAACTCGATCGGCAGACCATGGCAGTCCCAACCCGGGATGAACGGGGCTTCATAACCCGCCATCGTCTTCGACTTCACGACGAGATCCTTGAGCACCTTGTTGAGGGCGGTGCCCATGTGGACATCACCGTTCGCGAACGGCGGGCCATCATGGAGGATGAACTTCGGGGCCTTCTGCTCCTGGCGGCGGGCAATGATCCGCTGATAGAGCCCGGACTCCTCCCACTTCGCCAAACGCTTCGGCTCGTTCTCAACGAGATCCCCGCGCATCGGGAAAGTCGTCTGCGGCAGGGTCAGCGTGTCTTTGTAGTTCGGGGCGTCCGCGCTCATGGGAAGGGGGCGGACGCTAGCAACGGGTCCCGGACGGGTCAACTACCGGGGAACCCCGGTGATTTCCGGGGCATCCGAGGTGGCGGACGCACCTCCGCGACACCATCCCGTGCCTTCCGGCACCCCCTTCCCTTTCCCAAATCACGCTTGGCCCCATGAGCGGTTTTCCACGGAAAACCGGCCTACGTGAGACTACGAGAATTGCATTTCACCGGGAGGATGCCGACGCACTAGTCGTAATCATACAATCTAATTACCCGCTTCGAGCCTACGGTGAAAATCGAAAATTACCTTATGTATCAATCTTTTAACGAGGTGCGACCCAGCGAGTGCGCCACAGTCCGGAATATTGTTATTATCGCTTTAATACAAATTCAAACCTCCCATGAAGTCGACTCATAGAACCCCTCTCGGTTGTCTGAAATCCGTCAAAAAACGCTATTTTAGGACAATGCTTGCCGCAGCGATGGCCACGGTCTCCCCGGCCTTCGCGGCGGATGTCACCCTCACCGCCACTAACGCCATCAACACCAGTTCCTTCAACGCGGCGCTGTCCTGGTCGAACAACCAGGCCCCGGCGGCGGGGAATGCCTACATCGTTCCCACCGGGCTCAGCCTGCGCACTCCCGCGGACGCCACCACGAACTTCACCTTCGGCGGAGATTCACTGACTCTGAACGGCTCCTCCCTCGTCTACAAGGGGGGCACCAACATCAACACCATCACCGTGAACAACTTCACGTGGAATGGTGCGACCATCAACAACGCCAGCAACAGCTCCACCGCCTTCATCATCGCGGGGAACCAGATCACGGTCGCAGGCACGGGCACCTCCACTGTTTTCGCGAACAACGCCACGATCACGCTCAATGCCCCCGTCGTCGGCAGCAGCGGCACGCTTGTGCTGTCTTCAAACGGTTCCACCTCCGGTCGCCAAGTGGTTCTGAGCGGAGCCAATACCTACACCGGCAATATCCAGGTGAACGGCCTCAGCGGCGCGGTGCTCACCGCGACCACCGGCAAGCTGGCCTTCGCGCTCGGCACCTCGGGCGCGTATAACACGGTGTCAGGCACCGGAACCGCCACGCCATTCGCCTTCAATGGCATCTTCACCATCAACCTGACCGGTGCCTCCACCACGGTGGGCACGACCTACCCGCTGCTGGTGGTGAACAGCATGGCCGCCACCTTCGGCACCACCTTCGCGGTGCAGGATTGGTTTCAGGCAGGCAATGTCTGGGTCTCCCCGGATGGAAACTACAGCTTCTCCACCGCCACCGGACTGCTGACAGTCATTCCCACCGACTCGGATCACGACGGCCTCCCGGACTCCTGGGAAACCGCTTACTTCGGCAATCTCGACCAAACCGGCACCGGTGATCCGGACAATGACTGGTGCACGAATGCCGAGGAGTTCGCAGCCTCCACCAACCCGAATGCCCGGAACTCCTTCCCGGATACGGATACCGATGGCCTTCCGGACGGCTGGGAAAGGCACTACTTCGGCAGCCTTGCCAGCCTCCCGACCGACGATCCGGACGGCGACTACAACACCAACCTCGAGGAGTTCACCGCCCAGACCGATCCCGCGAGCCGCCTCAGCTTCCCGGATGCCGATACCGATCAGATGGCGGATGGATGGGAGACGCATTTCTTCGGCAGTCCGGCTTCCTGCGAACCGGGAGTCGATGCGGATGGCGATCTCTACAGCAATCTGGCCGAGTTCACCGCCAACACCAATCCCACCAACCTGTATTCGTCCCCGGATCAGGATGGCGATGGATTGCCGGACGGCTGGGAGATCCACTACTTCGGCCTGGCAAACGAGAGCCTCGCCCAAGCCATCGCCCATGTGGACGGCACCGCGGACAGCGACGGCGATGGTCGCTCGGATCTGATCGAATATCACGCGGGCACCAATCCCAAGGCGGCGGACACCGCCCCGCCCACCCTCGCCTACTGGCGCTTTGAGGAGCTGACCGCCGGCCTCGTTCCCTATCCGCAAGTCGCGGGAGCAGTGAAGGATGTGAGCGGCAGCGGCAATGACATGATCACCTACGCCGACTACACCGCGCCGACCTACACCACACGGGCGGCCGATTGGACCGTTCCCAACACGCGGGCGATGAACCGGGCCTCGCTCAATTTCACCGCCGTGGCCGGAAACCGCTACACCTGCGACAATATCTACACACCCGGCACCGCCCCCATCAATACGATGGTCTTCAGCGCCTACACGGTGGAGGCCTCGTTCCGCACCACCCTGACCGGCACCGCTCAGGGCATCATCGGCAAGGGAGGCAACCCCACCGGCGCCACCGCCCCCTACCAGGCGCCCTTCACGCTGAAACTGAATGCGGCGAACAAGGTGGTGGCGGGGATGGTGGATGCCGCACCCGCCGCACATGAAGTCGTCAGCACCCGCACCATCAGCGCGGGAAGTTGGTACTCCGCCGCGGTCACCATCAGCGCGGACACCCTCTCGCTGTGGCTCAAGGCACCCGGTGACAATGCCTATGTGCTGGAAGGCAGCACCACGATCAGCGGAGCCTTCCCCACCACCGTGGCCAATGCCTCCTGGGTGATCGGACAAACGGAATACAATGCAGCGGGCAATTTCACGGGCTTCGACAGCTTCACCGGCGATCTGGATGAGATCCGCATCAGCAGTCGGGTGCTTGATGCCTCCGAATTCATCGCCACCACCCGCTTCACGGAAGGCGACAGCGATGGAGACGGACTGCCGGACGCTTGGGAAACCGCCTACTTCGGCAATCTCGATCAGATCCCCGGCGGTGACTACGACCGCGATGGTACGGACAACCTGACCGAATACCGTCTCGGCATGATCCCGAATGACGGCACCTCCCGCTTCATGGCCTTGCTCAGCGGCGGCGGCATCTACTGGACCAGCGCCGCGGGATTCACCTTCACGGTGCAGCGCAGCACCACGCTTGCAGCCGGAAGCTGGCAGACCATCGCGGTCGTGGCGGGTGAGGCTGGCGCGACCTTCTACATGGATCCGGAGCCCCCGGCGGGCAAAGCCTTCTACCGCGTGATCCTGAATCCCTGATTCCGACCCGTTTCCAAAAACCCGCGCATCAGGAAGCCGGAAGCCGCAAGGTTTCCGGCTTTCTCTTTCCCCAAGCGGATACAAAGGCGGCGCTCCGCTCCACTTGCCAACGCGCGCGCCGTCTTCCTAACGTCGCGGGCGTGATTCGTCGCACCGTTTTCTGTCTCTCGCCCCTCCTGCTGTCTGCCTGCACGTGGAAGACCCCGCCGCCACCGGAGCCACCGAAGCCGGTGTTCCACGTCGACCGGGCCCGCTACGACGCCCTTCATCCGAAGGACACCCACGTTCAAATCGACCTGACCGAGCAAAAGGCACGGATTCTCGATGCCCACGATGCGGTGGTGGTCGAAACCGACGTCTCCACCGGCAAGCCCGGCCACGAAACGCCGACCGGCTCCTTCCGGATCACGGAAAAAATCGCGGACAAGCGCTCGAATCGCTACGGTCGTTACAGGGATTCGAAATCCGGAGCCGATCTCGGCCCTTCCACGGATCTGCCGAAACCGCCGAAGGACGCCGTCTATGAGGGCTATTCCATGCCCTACTGGATGCGGTTGACCTGGGACGGCGTCGGGCTGCACGTCGGCTACGTCGTGCCCCGGTCCGCGCTGAGCTACGGCTGCATCCGGATCCCCGCCGCCATCCAGCCGCTGATCTTCGAGAAGTGCCGGGTGGGAACGCGGGTGGAGATCACCGGCGAGGCGGGCGGCGGGCTGAAACCCGCTCACCCGGCGCGTTGACATTCGCCGGACGCCCCACCACCTTCCCCCGCCATGGATACGATGAAAATCCTCCTCGGCGCCACCGTGGCCCTCCTCATCGGGGCCCTGGCCATGTCGTGGAACGGCATGAAACAGGGCGTCGCCACTGCCCCGCCGGACGATCAGCTCCGCATGAAGCAGCAGATCGAGGAACTGAACCTCGAAATGCAGCGCCTGAAAGCCGAACGGGAGGCCCTCACCGCCCGCCCCGTGGCACCCGCTCCCACACCCGCACCCTCCGCCGCCGAACTGGAGGAAGCGAAGGCCCAGCTCGCCGCCAAGGATGCCGAACTCCAGCAGCTCGCCAATGACAAGAGCAAGGCCGAGCGCAAGGCCCGCGTGGCGGATGACGAGAACCTGCTGATCAACCGCCGCGAACTCGAATCCCGCAATCAGGAGATGCGCCGCGCCCGGGAGATTTCCGACGCCCTCGTCATGGCCGTGGTGAAGGAATACCAGGAAGACCCGCAGCTCGGCGGAGTGGTCGTCATGGACATCAAGATGCCAGCCTATGTCCAGGTCGGCTCCGTCCTTGGCATCCGCAAGAAGACCGGCATCCTCGGCCAGATCAAGATCACCGACATCACGCCGGAAGGCGCGATCGGCAGTCCGATGGCCAGCTTCGGCGAGTTCAAGCCGCAGCCGGGCGACGAATTGATCGTGCCGCCCCAGTTCTGAACTGTTGGATTGCCCGGGGACCATATTTCCCCTTTCATCCGCGCCCGCGCCGGACCATCACCGCCGCGGGCGGTTTTTTGCCCTGATTTCCGAACCCCTTTCCACCATGTCCACCACCGTCGGTCTCATCTCGCTCGGCTGCGCCAAGAACCTCATCGACTCCGAAGTCATGATGGGCCATCTGGCTGAAGCCGGGATGACGCTCACCTCCGAGGCCGATCTGGCGGACGTGCTGATCGTGAACACCTGCTCGTTCATCGACATGGCGAAGCAGGAGTCGATCGACACGGTGTTCGGCGCGGTCAACGAGCGCGGCACCAATCCGGAGCGCGCCCGCCAGAAGATCATCGTCGCGGGCTGCCTGTCGCAGCGCTTCGCCAAGGACCTGCCCGGCATCATGCCGGAAGTGGACGCCTTCATCGGCCTCGACCAGATCACCAAGGTCGCGCCCATCATCGAAAACCTGCTCGGCAAGAAGAACGACGCCGAGGTCCAGAAAACCGAAGGCCCCGCCGCCACGGAAGACCCGCGCGACTTCGTGACGCTGAAGCCGCAGTACGTGCCGGACTACACCACGCCGCGCTTCCGCCTCACTCCCGAGCACTTCGCCTACGTGAAGATCGCCGAGGGCTGCAACCACACCTGCACCTTCTGCATCATCCCCCAGATCCGCGGCCGCCACCGTTCCCGCACACAGGAGTCCGTGGTGAAGGAAGTGGAAGCTCTGGTGAAATCCGGCGTGAAGGAGATCAACCTGATCTCCCAGGACACCACCTACTTCGGCATGGACAAGTGGACCGAGTCCCGCCCGAACCCGAAGTCCCCGGTCGATTCCACCAAGGGCGAATCGCTGGCCACGTTGCTGCGCGAGATTAACAAGATCGAAGGCGAGTTCTGGGTGCGCCTGCTCTACACCCATCCGGCGCATTGGTCCGACGAACTCATCCAGACCATCGCCGAGTGCGACAAGGTCGCGAAGTACGTGGACATCCCGCTCCAGCACATCTCGGACAACATGCTCAAGCTGATGCAGCGCCAGACCAACGGCGACTACATCCGCGACCTGCTCCGCCGCATGCGCGCGGGCATCCCGAATCTCGGCATCCGCACCACTTTCATCGTCGGCTTCCCCGGTGAAACCGAAGAGGACTTCGAAGAGCTTCTCCAGTTCATCCGTGAGTTCCGCTTCGAGCGCGCCGGCGTGTTCTCCTACTCGAAGGAGGAAGGCACCCGCGCCTACAAGATGGGCGACCACGTCCACCACATGACCCGCAAGAGCCGCTGGTCCCGTGCGATGCAGGAACTCCAGAAGGTGGCTGGTGAGACCAACCAGGCCCAGGTCGGCAAGCAGGTCCGCGTCCTCGTTGAAGAACCCGGCATCGCCCGCACCGAATGGGACGCGCCGGAAATCGATGGCTCCGTCCATGTGGACGAGACCATTCCGGTGGGCAGCTTCGCCGATGTGACCATCGGCGACTGGCGCGGCTACGATCTGGTGGCGGCCCGCTGAGGAACCGCCACCCGGCGGGAATGCCGGTCACCAATCGTGGTGATCGGCCGGCTCATGCTTGTCCGGCACACCCGCGTGCGGGCATTCCACCACCATGTCACCCACGGAAGGAATCGTCTCGCTGATGACATAGGCTCCACCCGCCGGGCAGGGTTGGGTGAGGCTGGTGCCGGTGGGCAGGGTGACCTTGCCCCAATCGATCCGGGCACCGGGCTTGAGACGGTTGGCGACCTCATAGGTGCGGACCGCCTGTTGGACATTGCGCTGATACATGATGCAGCCGGCGCGATCGGAACCTTTCTTCCAAGCCCTGGCACCGATGAACAGCATCGGAACCATGAGCAGCATCACCAGCGCGATCGTCACGTAGCCGACGACCAGACCCGTGACCGCCATGCCCTTTCCAGTGAGCGCGCCCGCGGACTTCTTGATCTGTGAGAGGGCGATGTGTCCGCAGATCACGGCCACCAACCCCAGGCCCAGAAGCCCCGTCACCAAACTGGCGATCGCAAGACCGGAAGTCCGGGGATACTGCTGTTGTTGCATTGTCATATCCGCGATACATCCACGGAAAATACAGATGGTCAATGTTTGTTGAGTTTCATCTCCGTCCCATCCCGGTCTTTCATCGGATGTCGCAGCAGTTAGGCTCACTGTCATGAAGCTCTCCATCATCGGGCCGGGAAAGGTTGGCATGGCCCTCGCGTTTGCCGTGACACTGCGCGGCTTCGCCCGCGAACTGGTGCTGGTCGGACGTGATCTCGATCGCATGCACGGCGAGGCACTGGATCTCGCGCATGGCGAATCGTTCTATCCCGCGCCGGTGAAGATCCGTGCCGGAGAGGTAGCGGATACAGCGGGCTCAGACGTGATCGTCTTTTGCGCCTCGGCAACGCAGGAAGTGGAAGACCGCCTCGCATTGGGACCGGCGAACACGCGACTGCTCGAAAAGATGCTGCCTCCGCTGGTGGAAGCCTCGCCAAACGCGCTGTTGTTGATGGTGACGAACCCGGTGGATGTTCTCACCTGGCAGGCGCTGCGTATCACCGGATGGCCGGCCTCGCGGGTTTTCGGCACCGGCACACTGCTGGACTCGATGCGTTTCCGGCACCTGCTCTCGCGCGAGCTCGGCATCTATCCGGACGATCTCCGCGCCTACATCCTCGGCGAACACGGTGACACGCAGTTCCCCGCCATGAGCATGGCCCATGCGGGCGCGGAACGGATCGCGGACACCCCGGAACGGCGCGCGATGTTCCAACAAGCTGCGACCATGGGCCAGGAAATCTACCGCCGCAAGGGTCACACCAGCTACGGCATCGCCATGTCCGCCTCCGCCATTCTCGAGTCCATCGCGCTGGACGACAAACGGACGATGCCTCTCAGCGTACGGGTGGATGGCTATGAAGGCGTCAGCGATGTCTGCCTGAGCCTGCCCGTCGTGGTGGGTCGCGGCGGAATCGAGAAAGTGCTGAAACCCGTGCTGAATGATGCCGAGGCAACTGCTTTCCGTCACTCCGCCGAGGTCGTGCGAAGGGCGATCGGGCTCTGCAGAAATTGAGGCTTCGCATCTTCTTACGTAGCGCCTCACCTCCCCTGCGTCTTCCAAGCGGCCTCGAAGCGCTTCTCGAAAACCTGCTCGTATGCCTTCCGCCAATCGGCCGACGCATCAATCCCGAGCTGCACACGCGTCCACGGCTCGGTGTTCCACTCCTGCTCGAAATCCAGAAACTCCCCTGGCACGAACGATTCCGCGCCCAAGCTGCGACCGTCCTTCGAAAAGGCCAGTCCGATGCCGCGCTTGCCAAGTGCAGGCAACACGATCGACGGCTCCGTGCCATCGCCTTTCCAAAGACGCACCTGTCCGTCTTCGCCGGTGGTGGCATGAAAGCGCCCGTCCGGAGACGACACCTTGATGGTCGTCCCTGGCGGAACTCCAGGTCCCACCGGCAGTAGGCCGACATCGGAGTTTTCCTTGGCCAGGCCCGGCCACACATCGGGATTCCCCTTGAAGAGGGAATCCTTGATCTCCGCGGTCTGCGTGCCCATCCGCGTGTGAGTTCCGGGCGTCCAATAGCGCAGGGTGCCATCCGTCGCCGCACTGGCGAGGAGATGATCGAATGGAAAGCGCAGATCCCGCACCTCTCCGGAATGCCCGCGGAAACGCTGGATCTCGGTCATATCATCGGTCGAGGCGATGGCGATGGAGCCATCCACCAGGGTCACGGCGATCCACGCATCGCCGACTGCCATGCGCACCGTGCTCTCACCGGGGATTTCCCACACTCCCGGCGAAAGCTCTTCTCCCTTCGGCGGCTTCATCCGCAGATCCCACATCCGCACCTGATGCGCGGTACGGACAAAGAGCCGCTTGCCCATCCACCGCAACGTGCAACCGGTGGCCAAGTGGGAGATCGCTCCCTCTTCGCCGGTGAAGAGCTTGCGGTGCTTGCCATCGGGCATGCGCAGTTCCACCGACTCGGTGATGTCTCCGACCGCCACCGTCCCATCCTCCGAAATGGCCGCGCTTCCCTGCCAGACGCCGGGAATCTTGTCCACGATGCGGCCTTCCTCATCGTACACGGTCACTCCCGTATCCGAGGATGCGGCGAGCCAGCGATGCCCGTCCGCCGAACTGCCGCAGAAACGTTCCGATTCGAAATTCTCCTCGATCCGCCCGAACTCAGCCACACCCTGCTCGGACGCACGGAGAATCCGCCAGGACTCGCCGGACTTCAGCACCAGCATCGTTCCGGCATCGTCCAGGAAGGCAAGTGGCGGGAAAATCTCCGGCTCCTGGTCCGCGAGTTCCAGCGGGGGTGCCTCCCTGCCGTCCGGCAAAATCACGCGCACCACGTTGCCATCCAGAAATGCCATGGCACCGGAGCGGCTCACCACCGCCTGCGCCACGCCGTTTTTCACGGCTACGGTATCCATCGTAGCAGCACCGTCCGGCTGGATGCGGATGCGCTTCAACAAATCCCCGCCCCAGAACGCCGCCTGGCGCCCGGAAGGATCGAGCGCGCAGGCCTGCGCCGCAAGGGGAACGCCATCCGCATTCGAGATCTGGAAATAGCCCGTCTCCGGATACGCGCGGCCGAGCAGATAGCCCCAGTCCCACTGGCGCTCGTGCTCCGGCACCTCCCACAAGGCGCTCGCCGCATCGATGGTGTTGCCCTCGCGGGTGAGGCGGTCCGCGAGCAGGATGTTGCTCTTCGCGAGGCGGGACTCGGATTCCACGCGGCGCTGCTCCGCGAGCGTCTTCGCCTGTTCCGCCTCGGTCCGGCGCGTTTCCGCGACACCCCGCGCATCCTCCGCCTCGACACGCCGCGATTCCGCCAGCGAACGCGCCGTGGCCTCCGCGTCACGGGCTGAAACGGCCGCCAGCCTCTGGGCTTCCGCCTCGCGCTGCTTGATCGAGGCAAACACGCCGCCGGCAATCGCGGCAACGAGCAGCACCGACATGGCTGCCGTCACCCGGCGGAAAATGCGGGCGCGGCGGCGCTCTTTCTCTAGCTGATAGACCTTGTCACGCTGCGTCAGCGTGCCGAGCGGCAGGCCGAGCACACCAGCGATGATCTTGAGTTTCCCAAGTTCGAGGCGGCCCTTGTAGTCGGTCACAAGGCGGTCGATTTCCTTGCGCGCCACGCCATTGCCTTCCAAGGCCTGCCGGTAAGCCTCCGGACTGGTCCACCCCTGCGTGTCATCGACGAGACGGAAATCCGCGGCGATGGGTTCGGCGTGCTCGTTTTCAATCAACACTCCATTCGCATCGACGGGATGTTGCAGGGGTCTTGGAAAGCTGTCGCGCGGATCGCCATCGAGGATCGCCGCGAGTACCCGGTCGCTGCGGCCGATCTTCTTGTAGTACACGATCTCGTCCGCAACGTAGCTCGACTGCACCGCCCGCGGCGAACACAGCACGACGAGGAACTTCGAGGCATCCAGCGCGCGGTAGATCGGCGAGGCCAGATCAGCGTTCGCGGGCAACTCGTCCTCATCACGGAAGACGGGAAAGATCCGCTCGGGGATCGTATCGCCCCGTCCATTGACGGTGCCGACCAGATCGGACGGCACCTCGTAGGTCTCGATCTGCTGGTGCAGCCACGTCGCCCACTGGCGGCCGGAATCCTTGTTATCGGCGTGGCGGTAGCTGATGAAGCACCAGAATGTACGCGCAGGGGGTTGCGTCTCCATGATCCGGAGACATGCAAGCCGACGGAGCGCGAAGGGTAAAGCGGTTAGGATGGCAATGGGAAACGCCGGGATCATTTGTCCTCCGCTGGCAAAAAGCATCCCTGCCTCCGGAAATATTCCGGAAGCAGGGATCAGCCACAGGTTCACACCATGCTGTGGAGACCGACGACGTTGCCCTCGGTGTCACCGATGATGCCGATGAAACCGTGCGGCGGGATGGCCATGCGCTCGCGGACGATCTTGCCTCCCGCGGCAACGACACGGGACAACACTCCATCGAGGTCACCCTCGACATTCAGATAGACCACGGTGCCACCGGCCGCCGGGCCGCATTCGTCCATCTTCGTCAGCGCACCACCGATGCCCTGTCCCTGCTCGTGAGGAAAAATGGCCATCTGGCAGCCCGTTTCGCACTCCACGGTCTGGAGCGTGGTGTCCAGGATCGTGTCATAGAAGCGCTTGGCGCGGGCGAGGTCGGCGACGTGGATTTCGAACCAGTTCAGGGCGTTCTTTTTCATAGGGTTGGATTCGTTTGAGGTGATGGTTTCGTCCCCGCTCATCGGAGGACGTCCACATCCAAACCCATGCCACTGACAACCCTATGTCAGGAGTGTTGGAATATTTTCAAAAGCTCCTGCATGGGCCTCCGCGATCTGGAAGGCGAGGTTCCGGACCATCGACCGCAGTTCCAGCGGCTCCGCCACCTCCACCGTCGTTCCAAAGCTCATCAACCATCCGGCCAGCCACTCCAGAGAACCCGTCAACGTATCGACCTGGTAGCGTCCGTCGGGCAGCCGCGTCTCGCGGGTCCGGGCGCACATCATCTCGCCGCGCACCCGTTCCATGACCTGCGGGTGGAAGATCACCGTGGCCGGAACCAGCTCCCGCCCGCGGATCGCTTCCTCCAAAAACTCGCTGAGGGAGAAATCCTCGTGCCCTAGGAAGGACTCGTCCGTCACTTCCCAGTCGACCAGCCGGTCGAGCCGGAAATCACGCATCGCCTTCCGCATCCGGCACCAGGCGATGAGATGCCACTGGCGAGCGTAGAAAACGACTCCCAACGGTTCCACCATGCGGGTGGTGATCTCGCCACGGTTGCCCGCATCATAACGCAGTGCGGTGCAACGGCGGCGGACCACGGCCTCTTGCAAGCGCATCAACGCCTGATGGCATTCCTCGTCCTCCTGCACGGACCGGCGGCTCAGCCACACCTTGGTTCGCTCGGAAAGCCGGTCGAGATAGTCGCGGCGATCCGCAGGCAGGACCGAGCGCACCTTCAGCAAGGCCGCGCGCAGCGAGTCGCGCAAGGACTCGTCCGCGATCTGCTCGGCGATCTCGCCGCTCATGAAAAGGGCCGCCGCTTCATCCTCCGTAAACATCACCGGCGGCATGTGGTAGCCACGCATCAGGCTGTAGCCCATACCCGCCTCCGCGATGATCGGCACGCCCGCCTCCCCCAGCGCCGCCAGATCACGATACACCGTGCGCACGCTGATCTCATAATGCGCGGCGATCTGCTCCGCGGTGATCACGCGGTGGCTCTGCAACAGCAGGATGATGCCGGTAAGGCGGTCGATGCGGTTCATGGCGCGGAGACCAGTTCATCAGAACAGTCCCGTGGAGGCCAGCAAAAGCCGCAGGAGCTATAACCGTTGGAGCCACCGCTTGCATGGGCCGCGAATCCGGCGAAGCTGCCGACCATGGCCAAGCCCGTCGATACGACGATCACCACCCCGTGTCCGCATCTGCCGGACATCGGTGGCGAGCGCCATCCGGCATCGCGACTGGCTGAGCATCGCGATGGGAATCGCGGCGCGGAGTTTTACCGGCAAGCTCTGCTGTGCGGACAATCCCGATGGTTGGAAGGCCTGCCCGCGCAGGCGCTGCTGATGTTGAATCGTGCGATGGGTGCCACATTGTGCGGCACGCAGGATGCAGCGGTTCTCGAGAATCATCCGATTCCGTACCGGGCTGTCGGGTGGATTCTCCGCCAGGAGGATCGTGGCGGCTTCCTCGGCAATCCCCGCCGCCACTACCAGCATCTGGCCACCCGCATGAGCGGTCATGCAATCGAGCGCCGCACCGCGCGGGCGTGGGCGTGCTGGGTGCTGGCGAAGCACGTGAATCCCGAATGGGAGGCGGATCAGGTGCAGATCGAACGCGAGGGGATCATCGAGCCGTCGTTCGAGAAAGTCCGCGCGTCACTGATGGAGCACGGGCTGCCCGGCGAGCACGTCGAATGGGAAGCCGCGCTTTCCATAGGAAAGGCCTGACAACTACGAGATGGATCGTAGCTAACGGGAATGATCCACATCCCCCCCCCGCCCGAAGTCTCACGACTCCGGCTACGAAGAAGAGGAATCTCAGTTCTTCTTCGGCGGCAGCGGCACGGCTTCCACTTCATCACCTTCGCGCATGAGCGCGTTCGGACTGACGATCACCGGCTGGCCGGTGAGACCCGCGGAGGTGATCTCCACCTGCTCGCCGAGATTGCGACCTTGCGCGACCTCCACCAGCTTCACCTTGCCATCCTGCACGGCGGCGACGTAGGTGCGGCCGCCACGGACAAGCAACGTGTTGTTCGGGACGAGGAAAGTGCCCGGCGCGGGCGCGAGATCGAAGGTCACGCTGCCGGTGAGACCGGAGGGCAGGGTGCGGTCCTCGTTTTTCAACATCAGCTCCACGCGCATGGTGCCGGACGTGGTTTCGAGCGCGCGGCTGGTGCGGGTCACCTTGGCGGTGAAACGCTGGCCGGGCAGCTCGGGGAACCCCACCTTGCCCTCCGTGCCTTCCGCGACCCGCAACGCGAGGTCCGGCGCGGCCTGCACGACCACGCGCAGCTCATTGATGCGATAGAGCTGGAAGAGCCAGGCATCCGCCGACGAAGGGTCTCCGTTGACATGATCGCCACGATCGATCTTACGCGCGGCGATGGTGGCATCGAACGGCGCGCGGATGATCATGAAGCCCTGGAGTTCCTTGAGGCGACCCAGTTCCGCTTTCGAAGCACGCACCGAAGCCTCCAATTCCTCCGCCGTGGCGGACTGTTGCTCGGACGACTCCTTCGAGACGGCCTTTTCGCGGAGCAATCCCTCCGCACGGTCCGCAACGGTGCGAGCGACCTTGGCCTTGGCGGTGGCCTGGTCGATGGCGGCTTGCGCGGCTTCGATCTGAAGCGCGATTTCCGGAGCATCGATCACGGCCAGCACGTCGCCAGCCTTCACGCGATCGCCGATGTCCACCTTGCGCTCGCGGATCACACCGGTGGCTCGGCTGAAGATGGTGGCGGACTCGGCGGGCTCGGTGCGGGCGGGCACCTCGAAGGCACGCGGCGCGGTCGCCGCAGCGGGCGTGACCACCTTGACCTGGACCTTGTCGGCAAAGGCCGGAGTGACGCAGGCGATGAAGAGCGGAAGCGGAATGAAACGTTTCACGGCATAAGGAGGGGCAGGAGGTTCAAGCCGGATCGGCGAGCGGAGACGGTTCGATGTGGACGGTTTCCTCCACCGGCGGCTGCCAGCGGCGGCGGACGATGGCGAACATGACGGGCACGATGAACAGCGAGGCGAAGGTGCCGAAGACCAGACCACCGATCACCGCGCGGCCGAGCGGAGCATTTTGCTCGCCGCCTTCGCCGTGGCCGAGAGCCATTGGAATCACGCCAAGAATCATCGCCAGCGCGGTCATCATCACCGGGCGCAGGCGGGTGGTCGCCGCATCCATGGCGGCCTCCGCGGCGGTGGCACCTTCCAGCACCTGGCGATCCCGTGCGAAGCTGCTGACCAGCACGCTGTTTGCGGTGGAGACACCCACCACCATGATCACGCCCATCAGCGCGGGCACGCTGAGCGGTGTGTTCGTGAGATAAAGCCCGGCGACGGCACCGGAGACGGCGAGCGGCAGACCGCTGATCGCCACGAAGGGCAGCGACCACGATTGGAAGTTGATCACCATCACCAGGAACACCAGCACGGCCGCGAGACCAAGACCGCCGATGAGTTCGGAGTAGGCGGATTCCATCAGCGCGGCCTGGCCTTGAAGCTTGATGTCCGTGCCGACCTTCTTCTGCTCCTTCAGCCGGTGCTTCATCTCATCGAGAATCTTTTCCAGCTCGTTCGTCACGCTGCCGAGGTCGCGCCCCTGCACGTTCCCCACCACGGTGAAAGTCGGCTGCAAGGTGGTGCGGGACACGCTCGCGGGCGTGCGTTGCTCGACCAAGGTTGCGAAGGCGCGGAGCAACACCGGCTCGCCTCCCGCACTGGGACGGATCGGAAGATTGAGCAGTTGCTCGGAGGAGTTCAGCGCCGTGGGCTGGGCCAGGATCTGCACGTCATAGGACGCGCCCTTTTCCGGATCCGCCCAGAAGTTCGGCGCCACGGTGCCGCCGCTGCCGAGCGCGGCCAGGATGGCGTTCGACGCGTCCTGAGCGGTCACGCCGAGATAGGCCGCGCGGGCACGGTCCACGCGGATCAGGTAGCCGGGCTGGTCGAGCACCTCTCGAAGCGTGACATCCACGGCACCGGGCACCTTGGCGAAACGTTCGCGCAGTTCTTTCGCAAGGGCGATGTTACCCGGCACATCTCGGCCGGAGAAGCGGACTTCGAAAGTGGTCGGTGAGCCGGAGGCGAGCGTCTGGCTGGTGGCATCGGCGGGACGGAAGAAGGCCTGCACCTTCGGAAACTTTTCCGCCAGCATCTCGCGCACCGCTTTCTCATAGCCCATCGTCGGGCGATGGTTCTCAGCGAGCTGCACGAGGATTTCGCCATCCGCGGAACTGATCGAGGAACTCTCCACCCACGCGAGGTTCACCGAGTTCGGCGCACCGATGTTCTCGACAACGAAAGCAAGATCCTCCGCCGGGATGATGTTGCGGATCTCGCGCTGGATCTCTGCCATCACGATGCCGGTGTCTTCGACACGCGCTCCGGTCGGCACACGCACGAACAAGCGCATCAGGCCCGCGTCCGTGCGGGGGAAGAATTCACGGCCCGCGTGCATCCCGGAGAACGTGCCGATGGCCACCGCCACCAGCACTGGAATGATCACCACCCAGCGGTGGCGCAAGACCCAGCCGAGGATGCCGCCCTGCACCTCCCCGAGCCGGTCCACGCCGTGCTCGATGCCGTGATGGATGCTGAAAAGACCGAAGCGTTTCGTCGTCCGCGCGCGGAGTTCCGCTTCCTTCCGCGCCTCCGCCGGCAGCATCAACGAGGCCAGCGTGGGCACCAAAGTACGGGAGAGCAAGTAGCTCGCGATCATCGAGAACACCACCGCCAGCGCCAGCGGCCGGAACACATACGAGGCCGTGCCGCTGAGCAGGAAGATCGGAAGGAACACGATGCAGATGCTGAGCGTGGACACGAACTCCGGGAACGCCACCTGGCGCGCGCCATCGATGATCGCCTGCTTCACGCCCTTCCCGAGCGCGATCTGCCGCTTGATGTTCTCGATCTCCACCAGCGCGTTGTCCACGAGGATGCCGATCGCCAATGAGAGACCACCGAGCGTCATCAGGTTGAACGTCGCGCCGACCAGATAGAGGCCCATGATCGAGCACAGCAGCGCCAACGGGATGGAGGTCAGCACAATCAGCGTGGAACGCCAGGAGCCGAGGAACAGCAGCACTACCAGCGCGACGAGGCCGCCCACCAGCAGGATCTCCTTCAGCACGCCATCGACCGCCGACTTCACGAACACCGATTGGTCGAAGATCGGCTCGATGGTCATGCCCGGAGGCGCTTCCCTGCGGATCTCCTCCATGCGTTCGAGGATGCCGTTCACCACATCCACGGTGGACGCGCTGCCGAGCTTGAGCACGGACACCATCACGGCGTTCTGGCCGTTCAGGCGTGCCGGATTGGTGGGCAGCGCCTCGCCGTCGCGAACGTTGGCCACATCGCGCAGCAGGATCATCTTACCGTTCACGGCGCGGATCGGGAGATCGAGGAAAGCCTGCACGTTGTCCGGGCTGGCGTTCAGCGTCACCGGCAGTTCGCGCGCGCCTTCGCGCAGAGAGCCGGAGGGCAGCGTCAGGTTCTGTGTGCTGATCGCGCGGGTCACATCCGCGGCGGAAAGACCGAACGCATTGAGCGCGTCCGGATCAAGATCCACCATCACCTGCCGGGCGGCACCACCATACGGCAGCGAAAGGCGCAAGCCGGGGATGCTCTGGATCTTGCCGCGCAGTGAGAGGCGCGCGTAGTCGAAGAGCTGGCCGTTCGTCATCGTGTCCGAGGACATCACGAGCTGCACGATCGGCACACTCGACGGGCTGGTGCGGATGATCAGCGGCGGCGTGGTGCCGGTGGGCATGCGCCGCAGGATCGTCTGCGAAACAGAAGTCACCTGCGCCAATGCGGTGTTGATGTCCGCATAGGGCTGGAATTTCAACTTCACCAGACTCACGCCATTGGACGTCTCCGAGCGGACCTCCACCAGGTCATCCACGTTGTTGAGCGTGGCGATCTCGGAGAACGAGGTGATCTTGGATGCCATCTCGGTGGCGTTCAGGCCGGTGTAGTTCCATACCAGCGTGATCTCCGGGCTTTCCACCCGCGGCAGGATGTCCGTGGACATCTTCTTACCGGACATCACCCCGAACAGCAGGATCAGGATGGCGAAGACTCCGATGGTGTACTTGTAGCGGAGGGCAAAGAGGACGATCCACATGGCAGGAGAGGCCGCGGCGTCACCGTCACGGCGTGGGGATTCACGAAGGTGGAGACGCGCCCAACGAAGCCTCTCTTTCCCGAATGTCCACCCGAGATCTCGGGCGGATGCAAATTGCCCTGTTAGACCTCCGTGAACTTACGCAGATCCCGCAGTCCCGACCCGCCGAACACGCCACCGGCATGAAACGAAGTCATGATTCCGCCCATGCCAGCGGCAGGGCATACGGGAGCGCGTTTACACACGAATCACTGGGATCTCCTACCCCACGTCCCGTACCCCTGCCGCGGCAGGCTGTTATTGCGCCTCCTTCGGCAGGGTCTTCATGCCCTCCATCATCTTCCGGACGCCCTCCATCATCGACTTGGTGGAAGTGAGGGTTTGGTCGAGCTTCTCCAACTCCATCGGCTTGAAGGTGTCGGCAATGCTCTCCTCCGGATTCTCTCCCTGGGGCTGGGCGGCAACCATCTCCTGGAACGCTTCAGACTGGGTGGGATCGAGCAGCTTCTCAAATCCGGCGCGGGCGGTCGGATCGCGGAGCAGGGCATCCTGATCCCCGCCATTTCCGGCCTGAAGCTTCAACGAGGGTCTTCCCAACGAAGATTTCAGCGCGGCATCCACCTCCTTTACCTTCGCTTGGTACTCCTCCTGCGTGATCTGCTTGCGGGCCGCGGCATCCGCGACGAGAGCCAGCTCGACCAACGGCTTGGGCTCCTTGCGGAGATCCGAGGACAACTTGCGGAGTTCCTCCACCTGCCGCTTCTGGCTCTCGGCCACCAGCTTGGCGGCTGCGGCTTTCTGTTCGGCGGTGAGTTTCAGCTTCTCGGGCAGATCTCCCAGATCCGGGTCGTCGCCCGGTTTCTTTCCGGCAAGCGTGCCGAGATCATCCGCGGATTCCGCCAGCACGAGGACTTCATCGAGCAGGCCGAGGAATCCGTCGATGGTATGGCGGGAAAGATTGGTACGGGATTCACCGTATTTCGCGGCAAGATCCGGCCACAGCGTCGTGGCGGGGCGCTCGCGGTTGGCCCGGCCGGGCGCGGAAGATCCATCGCCCTTCCCGGGATCAGTAACGGATTTGTCCCTGCTGGTCGCCAGCGAGGGAACGGTATTGTTTTTCGTCGCGGCGGATGGCTGCAGGAGGGCACAAATGCCAGCTCCGGCTACGATGGCGGCGGCGGAAGCGATGAGGGCGGTCTTTTTGGTCATAAGGAAAAGAGGGCGGTCGGGATCACGCGGCGAGGGCGGCCGAAGAGGACACCCCACCCCGTTCGCACAAGCTGAGACGCAGCCGCTCCACCGCACGGGTCAGCCGCTTCTGGGCGGCCTCCACGGAAAGGCCAGTGACACCGGCCATTTCCTTCACGCTCAGGGCTCGGTAAAAGCGGAGCAACAGGATCTCCCTGTCCCCCGGGCGCAGGGCGGCCATCGCGCGGGCCAGTTCGGGTTGCCCGTCATCCCACGTGGGGATGGAGGGACCATCGAACTCGTTTCCATAACGGTGGCGCTTCCGGTATTCGCGGATCTGGCGGCGTTTCAGGTTGCGGGACTGGTGCATGGCGGTGACGTGAAGCCATCCGGCCAAAGAGTGGCGGTCCGCGAGGGTGCAAGCCTTGCGCGCGAGCAGAATGAAGGTCGCCTGCGCGGCTTCCTCCGCAATGGTGTCATCCACGCCGAGGCGCCGGGCGGCCTGATGGACCAACGCGGCATATTTCGTCACCAGCAGGTGGAACGAACGCTCGCAGCAATCGCGGGACCAGCGGCCGAGCAAGGTCGCGTCATCGGGATCGGAGGCATTCGTCGGCGTGCTTTCCATGCCCACCCTCCGAAAAAGGCGGCCGAAAGGTTACAACTTTTTGCGGGCGGCACGAAAAAAAGGAGGACGCACGCCTACCGCTCCTGGCGTTCGACCCGCACGGAGTCGGTGCCGAGCAGATCGCGCAGGCGGGTCTTCAAGGTGGACTCCGCCGTTTCCAGAATGCCGCTGCGTTCCGCCTCCTGGCGCATTTGCTCGCGCAACTCACGCAACACGGCGGCACGGTCCACGGGCGTGACCTTGTTCAACCAACCGTTCTCCTCGTTGAGCACGTCGAAGTCGATCAGCTCCACCGAGAGGATCTCCGCACGGGGAAAGCTGGCCACAGGCTCCCCCTTCTCGATCCGCAGGGAAACGCCGGGCTTGAGCTTGTAACCGGCCTTCACCCGGTAATGCCCGCGCAGAATCACCTTCTTGGTGCCCAGCGGGAAATACTTCAGCATGAAGTCCTCTTTCTCGAACGAACGGGTGGCGCTCATCCGCATCTCCAGCAGCGAAAGCTCCGTGATCTCCGAGGTCTCCGCGATCTCGGCCCGTCCCTCGACGACGCGGGTATTCGAATTGGTGACCGCGGCCAGCACCTTGTCGAGGCTGTGTTCCAGCGTGGCGCTGGCACCCGCCGCGGCGCGCTCGAACGGCCGCAGCACGAACAGGTAAAGCGCGACGGTCAGCACCGCGGCGATTCCGAGCCAGCGCAGCGTGCGCCACATTTCCACGCGATGGGGCATCGCCGCGAAGATGACCCGGATGCGCCGATGCGCAAACTACAATCCCGTGGCACCATTCCACACCGACCGCCACCTCACCCCACGGGATGACTATGAGCCGTGGAGGAATTCTTCGCGGCACGCCGCCAGAGCATCCCGGTGAGCCAGAACGCGAAGCAGGCGGTGGTGAAATCCGCCGCAGGACCACCAATCGACGCCCGGCGGGTGAAGGCATGATCCGGTGAAATCACCGCCGTGCCGTTTCGGGTTTCCAGCAACATCGTCCGTCCGAAAACCGATTCCGCGTTCAACCGGAAAGCGCCGGACGGTCCCTCGCCCTCGATCGTGCGGGTGAAAGCGGAGGTCTTGCCGGCCGTAGCCATGACCCGTCCGCCGTCCACGAGCGCCCAACTCCCACTGAGAAAGCCCTGCTTCTCGACCGTGAGACTCCGGCCATCGATCACCAGTTCACCACCTTCACCGAAGGCATTGAACAGGATCTCTGCCTGATGACCTTCGCCTTCGAGGTGGTAGGATGGGGAACAGATCCCGCGGGGCAGGCAGCGTATCATGGCAAACCTTGTTAGCAAAATCGCCCACCGGCTGCCATTCCGGATCGGGGCGGAGATTCCATCCTCAGAGACGACTCCGGGCAACAAAGTTGAGGTAGAGGGCAAAGAGCAGCGCCAAAGTCCCAAGGATCCCCATCACCAATCCGAATACCGCACGTCCCATGCCGTGGAGGGGTTTCGCGGTTTGCCGACTCTCCTTGATCTTCCGGATCGCGATCAGCGAAACCAGCAGGGAAAACGGTGCAGGTAAGATGAAAAAGGAAAACAGACCTAAATATCCAGCCGCTACCGCCCACATGGACCGCCCAACCGGAAGCAGCAGCCTCATCCCCATGTCATCCCCGATCCGCCCGGATGACGGTGGTGGCAACGGAGGCGGCGCGGCGGGAGTCCGATAGGGATCGTTCGACATCAGCCGATTCCAACAGAGGACCGGAGGACGGACAAGCGCGGGCGGGAGGCGGCAACAGCCCTTCTCCCCGCACCGGGTCCGTTTTTTCCGCCCTTGCCACCGGCAGACAGCCCGTCTTGACTGCCGGACCGAATTTCCCGCCGTGAGATCCCACGAACTTTACTCCGCCGTCGATCCCGCCCTCATCACCCAGATGCTGGACTGGTTCCGCGCCAACGACCGCAACGTCTATCGTTCCGCCGTGGCCACCCTGGCTCAGAACCGCAAGCTGCGCCCGGTCTTCGTCGAGAAGAAATCGATGGCCGAGCAATACGCGTGGATCGCCAAGACCCTCCAGATCAAAGCCTGCGACACCATCGGCGAGCACCTGCTGCAAGCCTGGCTGATGGCTGGCAACCAGGGCATGCTGGCCGCCTTCTGCGACGGCATGGGCATCCCGCACGACGGCAAGGGCTCCGTGGTCGGCGACCTGCCGAAGAAGATCGACGCCGAACGCCTCAACACCGCCGTGGACCGCTTGGTCGAGGGCGGCTTCGACCCGAAGCTGGTCGCCGTCTACCTCCACTGCTTCAACATGCAGGTGCCGGGCGGCTGGCCGGAACTCTCCGCGAAGCTCGCCGAGGATTCCCGCCTTGCGCTCGCGTAAATTCCGCGAAGCCGGGTTGCGCATCCGGCTGAAAACGGGTTGGTTGCAGGGATGCGATTCCGTTCATTGCCTGTTTGCGCCTTGGCGCTTCTTCCTTTCTCCCCTGCCGGGGCTGCCGTCGGTGACTGGCGGCAGCTAGGCGATGGCAGCGGTGCGAAAATCGACGTCCGCTTCGAAGGAAAGGCGGACGGCATCTACCTCCTGCGCCGTCGTGCGGATGGCAGGCTGTTCGAGGTAAAGCCGGATTTCCTCCTCCCCGCCGACCAGAAATACTTCGACGAAGCCGCCGGATTACTCGAGCAGGAGATCACCAAGCTGAACGGCACCGCCGGTCACAAGCTTTTCAGCGGCGCCCCCTTCGAGGCCCGCGCCGCCAATGGGATCGCCTCCGCACTTTCCCTGCGCGAGGAATCCTCCACCAATGACAGCAAAAGCTGGCGGCTCTATGCGGGCGACAGCTACCGGCTGTTCGATGCGCGCCCCTACTCGGTGGCGCTCTATGCGGATGGCGAAGGCCACGCGACCAGCCTCTCGATCGTCTATGCGAACAAGGGTGATTTCGGAAGCAAGGCCGGCACCGGCCAGGATCACTTCGAGGGTGGCACCGAGGCCACCGCGAACACACTGGAAGCCGCGATGAAGCGGGACGAAGCCGCGATTGAAAAATCCATCTCGGAGGCTCTCGGCGCACCGGTGATCCAGCGCTTCGGCGAAGGCAAGACCCGCCGCCAGATCAAGCGCTGGGACTGGAATGGCCAGTCGCTGCTGCTGTCCTCCGAGGAGGGCGAGTACGTTTCACTACAGATGGTGCCGCTCGACTTCGCCGCCGCCGGAGGCAAGACCATCGCGACCAAGGGCGAGATCGTGCGCCGCCACCGCAAGGAAAGCGTGGTCCGCGAATCCAACGGCGATGTCTATGCCACCCAGATCCCGATGGTGGACCAGGGGCCGAAGGGCTACTGCGTGCCCGCCACCTTCGAGCGCGCCATGCGTACCATGGGCATCGACGCGGACATGTATCTGCTGGCCATGATCGGCGGGACCGGCGTGGGCGGCGGAACCTCCGTGGAGAAGCTCCTCGAGAACGTCCGCCGCGCCGTTTACAGCAAGGGCCGCCGTACCAAGGACGAACCGGTGAAGGAACTGCGCATCCGCGACGTGAAGCGCTACATCGACGAAGGCGTGCCGGTCATGTGGACCATGCATGCGGTGGACGAGTATGCGAAGGCTGCCAACGACAACACCTCCAACCGCAAGCTGGTGTCCGACTGGAGCGCCTACATCACGCAGATCTCCACCAAGGCCGCCGAGATCGCCAAGCTGCCGAAGCCCGACAAGAACGGCCACATCTGCATGATCATCGGCTACAACGAGAAGACCGATGAACTCGCGGTGAGCGATTCGTGGGGTCCGAGCTTCGAGCGCCGCTGGGTGCCGACCAAGATCGCCAACTGGGCCAGCAGCGGCGGCCTGTTCATGATCCTGCCGTAACCGGCCGACCAAGCATCGTGACGGTGCGGTAACGAATCCGCACTGTCTCCGCTTCCACAAAGCGGTCGAAGACGCGGTCCGTTTCCACGACCACCCGCGCGCCTTCCACGCTATCGCGGCGCGGCATGTACGAGCGCGAGAACAACAGGCCATGTAATCCTTCGCGGGTGAGCAGTTGTTCGTTGGAAAACTCCAGCGTGCGATACGGCCCATTGAAGAACGCGGGCACCCCTGCCTTGTTTTCCTGGGACAGCACGGCATTCCGCATCACCCCGCCGAGCTCCTCCATGATTTCCGCCAGAGCTTGCTGGAGCGGGTCTTCAGGAATGCGGTCATTCCAGATCAGGGCCACCAGGCCGGCGGGCTTCAGGATGCGCAGGAACTCGCGCCGCGCTTCCTCGATCTGGAACCAATGGAACGCTTGTGCCGCCGTGATGAGATCCACGGACGCATCCAGCAGGGAAGTGTTTTCCGCCGTGCCGGAGACGCTGCTGTAGCTCTCGCGCCCTCCAAGCCATTCATCACACGCGTATCGCATCGCGTCATTTGGCTCCACCGCTGTAACGATCGCGCCCCGATCCAGCAAACCCGCTGTGAGCAAACCAGTGCCTGCGCCGATGTCTGCGATCACCTCCCCCGGCCCGAGCAAACCTTCCCCTTCCAAAGCCGCAAACCACGCCTGCGGATAGGAAGGACGAGCCGCCTGATAGTCTCCTGCCTTTCCGGAAAAGGCCGTCGTCCCCTGATCACGCGGAATCTGCGGAGCACTCATGCCCGCGACTGTCGTGGTGGTCGCGGACTCGTCAAGGACCGGGAACTTTCCGCACTGGCACGGCAGGAGCTAAAGACCCACCGTAACATATCCCACTTGATTTATATCGCATTACGATATAAATGACTCCCGCCAATGACCGAGCCGCTCCTCATAGACTCCGACTACAAGCGACTGGCGGACTTCCGATACGCCCTGCGCCGCTTCCTTCATTTCAGTGAGCGTGCTGCCGCCCAGGAGGGACTGAAGCCGCAGCAGCACCAAGCCTTGCTCGCCATCCGCGGCCGGGAGGCAGGCACCACCACCGTCGGTGTGCTGGCGGAACGGTTGAAACTGCGCCACCACACCACCGTGGAACTGGTACAGCGCTTGGAAGCAGCCGGCCTCGTCTCCAAGCGACCGTCTCCGGAAGACCGCCGCGCGATGGTGCTGGAGCTCACCCTGGAAGGCTCCGCCCGTCTCGAGCGTCTCAGCCGCGTGCATCGCACCGAGCTGAAGCACCTCGGCCCGGAAATCGTGAACTTTCTCTCCACGCTCGATCCTTCATGATTCCTTCGCTCTGGTCACGCGCCCGCGTGCCCCTTCTTTCCGTGCTGCTCGGCGGCATCGTCACCCTCACCGCCGTTGGTCTGATCGCCCTGATCCGGTTGTGCACGAATCTTGCCTTCCATGGCGTCTTTTCCACAGCGGAATCAAAGCCGGATTTCTCCACCTGGGGTGCCTGGGGCATCGCCGTGCCGGTGATCGGCGGACTCATCATCGGCGTGATGGCACGCTGGGGCAGTCCGGCGATCCGCGGCCACGGCATCCCGGAAGCGATGCAGGCGATCGGCACCGCGGACAGCCGCATCCCGGCGCGGGTGGCGATCTTCAAGCCGCTCTCCGCCGCAGTGTCCATTGGCACCGGCGGTCCGTTCGGCGCGGAAGGACCGATCATTGCCACCGGCGGTGCCATCGGTTCCCTGCTCGGTCAATGGCTGCCGAGTAGTCCGGTGCAGCGGAAGATCCTGCTGGCAGCCGGAGCGGCGGCGGGCATGACCGCGATTTTCGGCACGCCTCTGGCGGCGGTGCTGCTGGCGATCGAGCTGCTGTTGTTCGAATACCGAGGCCGCAGTTTCCTACCGGTGGCACTGGCCACGGGCACGGCGATGGCCTTGCGCTCGTTCTTCCACGAACCGCTGCCGATGTTCCCGCTGGCGTTCAACCAAACGCCGGACCTGCCGCTTTCCTTCGGGTCGTTCGTGATCGGTGGTGTATGCGGCTTGCTGGCCGTGGGCATCACCAAGGCGGTGTATGCGCTGGAGGATGAATTTGAGAAACTGCCCATCCATTGGATGTGGTGGCCCGCCATCGGCGGAGTCGTCGTCGGTGCGATCGGCTGGATGGAACCGCGCACGCTCGGCGTGGGCTATGACAACCTGCGCGAACTGCTGGATGGACAAATGGCCCTCAAGGCCATCGCCACGCTGGCAGTGCTGAAGTTCATTTCATGGTTGGTGGCGCTCGGCAGCGGCACCTCGGGTGGCACGCTCGCGCCCCTGATGACCATCGGCGGAGCCTTCGGCGCATTGGCGGCCCATGCGCTGCACGGAGTACCGGGCTTCGAGGCGTTTCCAGTGGGACTCGGAGTGATGATCGGCATGGCGGCGACGTTCGCGGGAGCCTCGCGGGCATTCCTTGCGTCCGTGGCCTTCGCCTTTGAAGCAACGCATGCGGTCGGGGCCTTTGGGCCGTTGCTGCTGGGTTGCGGCGCGGCGGTGTTGGTGTCCCGCGTGCTGATGCGGGAGACGATCATGACGGAAAAACTCGCCCGCCGCGGCGTGCGCATCCCCAGCGACTACGAGCCGGATTTCCTCCACGCCCTGCAGGTGGATGCGGTGATGGAACGCGAGCCTCTCACCGCCGCACCCCAGCACACGGTGGCGGAAATCGCCGCACGACTCGGCACTCACGGCTCGCCGTGGCACGACGTGCGTTTGATCCCCATCACCGCAACGGATGGCACGCTCCTCGGCATTATCACCCGTGCCGATCTCTTCGCCGCATTGGAGATCGCGCCCCACAGCACCATTCTGGAAGCCGGCGTAACCCGGCCGGTGACGATTCATCCGGAAGAACCGCTCTCCGATGCCGCCGATCGCATGATCCGCAATGGCATCGGCCGCCTGCCGGTAGTGGACCGTGCGGAAACACCGAAACTCGTCGGCCTCGTCACCCGCCGTGCGATCCTCGAAGCCCGACGGCATGCGCAGGCTCAGGAAAGCTGAACGTGGTTTCTATTTCTTCCCCTCGCCGCGGATCCACTGTTCCAGAACCTTCAACGCTTCGGCATCCGGCACGTTGCGGGTGAGCGGAGGCATCTGTTCGGTGAGCGAGGTCGAGGCCATGCGGTGGTGCAGGATCGACTTCGCGACATCGCCTTGGGCGACGATCTTCGCTCCCTCAATGTTGAGCGTGTTCCGCACCTCTCCACCAAGGATTCCCTGTCCGGACAGCGGCGTGTCAAGCCGGGCGTCCCACAGCGCACCGGTTCCATTCGGGCGATGGCACTGGGCGCAGTTGGCATCGAGATAGGAACGCACGCGGGCTTCCACCGTGGCGCTGCCGTCATTGATCGCAACGGTATGCGCGTAGCCCTTGATCGCGGATTCATCCAAAGCCTTCTCGAACATCTGGAGATAGCTCCAGGTGCGGAGCTGGTTGTCCGTGCGACCACCGGGGTAAGCGTGATTGCCATTGAGCTGGCGCGCCTTGGGACCGAGCACGAAACCCGCATTCGGCGTGTGGCACATGACGCAGAGGCCGCGCGCGGGATAGGTCCACGTTTGTTCGCGTGTTGCTCCGGCAGCATCGGCGACTTTCAGCACTTCCTCCTGACCGCCCTCCGGAACGAGATCCGCATCGCTGTTGTCCGGTCGCCAGCGATAGCTGGCTCCGTAGCCGAACTTCCCGGTGGTATCGAGCACCAGCACGCGGGTATCCAGACGACGCGAAGCGATTTCGAAATGCTGCACCAACACGGTGCCGCCCGGCCACGTGAACTCTCCAGTCGATGAAAAGCTGATTCTGCCCGAAGGCGGCAGCGCGATCCAACGCTGGACGCGCGCGCCGTCCGCCCACGCGCCGCTATTGAGCGAGTATGGAACCACTCCCGGCTTCGGCGTCAGATTCCGGTCCGCGAAAATACCGGTGGCGGAGAGCGTGGCGGGAAGGCCTGCCTCTGCAGTGGCAGGAAGTTTCAGTCCGGCAACCGGCGGACGGTCATCGAGTCCATAGGGTTTGTTGCCAGTGATCTTGAGATCCGCGCTGACCACGGCACTGGCGGTGAGACCCTTCCTGCCGGCGATGGCCTTCACCGTCTGATTCGCGGTGATTTGGAATGGCGTGCTGTAAACCGGCGAAGCATCGGTCGGGTCCTTGCCATCCAGTGTGTAACGCAACGTGGCTCCCGGCGTGTCGCTTACGATCCGCACCGTGACCGGACCGGTGAAGTTCCCGCTCCCGGGTGCGATCCTTGGGGCTGCGGTTCCATTCGCGATGTCGAACGCGGCGCTGGTCACTTCTCCTTTGCCATTGCTGGCACGAAGCGTGTAGCCCCGCCCCGCTTGGTCGACGGAGAGCCCGGAGAAACTGGCGACACCATTCACCGCCGCCACCGTGGTGGAGCCGATCAACCTGCCGTTCCCCGGATTCGCGTTGAGCGAAATCGTGATGCTGTCCGTTGCAGAAGTGAGCGTCTTTCCATCCTCGCCTTGCAAGGCCACCTGGATGTCCCCGAGCGATGTGCCGACATTCGCTCCGCCCGGCTGGCGGACCATCGCGAGCTTCGTCGGTTGCCCCCCACCGCTCCATCGGATGCGCCACAACGAGCCATTCTTGCTGGCGGTATTGGAAGCATCCGAACCACCAGGAATGCCCGCGCGCTCGATATACCACAGCGCACCATCCGGTGCCGTGGCGACGGCGATGGGGCGGTCGATGCCGGTGGCGAAATCGAGCCGCGTTTCCGGCTTTGCAGGATCGATCAGCTTGATCCAGCCGCCGTAGTCGCTGAAGAAAAACTTCCCGGTGTATTCGGCGGGAAACGCATCCGCGCCCGGCTTGGCGGGATTGTAGAAATCCCCCGCACACAGTGCCACGCCCTTGCCGCTGCCGTGATCGTAGGCATAGGCCGGAGCACGATAGCCGGGCGGCTGCTTCTGGTTGTTCTTCGGAGGGCCATCGATGTCCGGCCAGCCGTAATTCACCGCCTCCGGAGCGGAGCCGGTTTCGTAGCGTTCGATCTGCTCGAAGTTCGCGCCGACCATGCTCAGGTAAAGCAGACCCGTGCCGGGCTGCACCGCGATACTGAAGGGATTCCGCAGGCCGAGCGCGACGATCGCCCGGTTCTGGTCCTTGAACTCGCGGTAGTAGGGATTGTCGCTCGGGATCGAGCCATCCTTGTTGATGCGGAGCAGTTTTCCGAGCAGGTTGCCGCCGTCCTGGGCGTAGCCGCCATTGGCGTTCTCGCCAGTGCCGACGTAGAGCTTGCCGTCCTTGCCAAAGCGGAGGCCGCCGCCGTTGTGCCAGCCGATCTTGGAAAGGTCCGTAAGCTCCAGGATCACTGTTTCCGTGGCGGGGTCGATCGCACCGCCCTTGATGGTGAAGCGGCTTACGCGGTTGTTGCTGGACTGGTGGCTGGTGTCCTCCGGTTTGCGGTTGTGGGTGTAATAGACGTAGATCCAGCCGTTGCGGGCGTAGTCGGGATCGAAGCACACGCTGAGCAACCCGCGCTCGTTCCAGCCATCCACCTTCGCCGTGAGGTCGAGCAGCGGCTTCTCCACCAGCTTTTCGCCCTCGATCACGCGCAGCAGGCCCTGCTTTTCGCAGAGAAACAGCCGCCCGTCCGGAGCGAAGGTCATGGTAACCGGATTCAGGCCGGTGGCGATCCGGGTTTCGGCGAATCCGGCGGGCAAGGTCGCGGCTGGAGCCGCCAGCGGGGCGACACCCGCCACTGCCGCGAGCAAGACGGCGGGAAGCGAGGGTTGGAAAAATTTCATGGGTTTGTGGAATGCAATGAGACGGGCAGGATCTACGGGCGCTCCGGAAAGACACTAACAGAAAACCATGAGCCCTTGGCGATACTTGCCCGCGGCTGCGGGACGGTGCGGGAATCTGCCCGAATCCCTGTCTTCCGGCGAGTCTCCACCCGCCGCTCAACTCGCAACCGTGACACAAAGCTGAAAAAATACGCAGAAACCCGAAATGCGGAACGGGTCCATTCCGTAGGGTCTGGTTGACGCCAACAAGGGTCCTGACTACGTTGGCAAAGCCCAGAAACCCATGAAACCCCTTTTCGTTCGATGGACCATGGCCGTGCTTGGCCTCGTCGCGGCCGCGCCGTTGGCCTGCGGCCAAGGCATGAAGGCTCCGAAGGATGACCCGGCCTACCTCAAGAAGGCCGCGCTCACCATCGACCAGCACGTGGCGAACTGGTATCGGAAGCAGAAGCTGCCCGTCCCCGCCACCACGGACGATGCCACCTACCTGCGCCGCGTCTTCCTCGTGACCATCGGCCGCATCCCCACTGGCGAGGAAGCCCGCGATTTCCTGGACATTTCCGATCCGAACAAGCGCCAGGAGCTGGTGAACTACCTGCTCAACTCGCCCGGCTATGGCAGCCATCTGACGAACTGGACCTTCGACCTGCTGCGCCTGACCGACCAGCGCATCGGCGGCGGTGGTGCCAGCATGGCCCCGTATCGCGACTGGGTGCGCCGCGCCGTGGACAGCAACATGCCGTGGGATGAGTTCGTCCGCCGCCTGCTCGCCAGCAATGGCGATGGCTGGGATCCGCAGACCGCTTCCGTGGGCTACTACACCCGCGACCGCGGCATGCCGCTGGACAACATCGCGAACTCGATGCGCATCTTCCTCGCCTCGCGGATGGAGTGCGCCCAGTGCCACGACAACCACGCCAGCCCGGACGAGAAGCCGGAGCGCAAGGATTTCTACGAGCTCGCCGCCTTCACCAACGGCCAGGGCGAACTCAACCAGAAGCTGATGCAGCCGCTCTGGAGCGAACTCACCCGGCAGGACGAGCGCCGCGGCCCCGAATACTCCGTGGCCCAGGTGATGTGGGACCGCGTGTATGGGATGAGCCTCGCAGGCGGCGGCTCCGGCCGTATCGCCCTGCCGCAGGACTACCAGGCCGAGTATCACAACGGCAAACCCGGCGACTTGGTGGGTGGCCGCACGCCCTTCGGAAAGATCGTGCTGATGTCCGACCGCCGCGATGAGAACAACGGCCGCGAGAAGCTCGCCGACTGGGTTGTTTCCAAAACCGGCCCACAGTTCCCCTCGAACATCGCCAATCGCATGTGGAAGCGCGTGATGGGCAAGGCCGTCTATGAGCCGGTCGATACCTATGTGGAGGCGGAGAAATCGAACTACCCGGAGCTGATGGGCTATCTCCAGCAGCTCATGGTGGATCTCCAGTTCGACATGAAGGCTTACCAGCGCGTGCTGCTTTACACCCGCACCTTCCAGTTCGCAACCAACCCGGACACGTCCATCGTTCCGGGCGGCGATGACTTCCACGGCCGCAAGATCGAACGTCTCAGCTCCGAGCAGATCTGGGATTCCCTCATCACTCTCTCCGGTGGCAATCCCGATCTGAAACCGCGCCGCACGCTGGACGATCGTATCTATGTGGGTGGCAAGCCGGTGCTCGTCGGCAAGAAGAACATGATCCAGGTCTCGAAGGAGGTGCTGGCGCTGCAGAAAGAATCCGATGTCCGCGCCTACTTCCAAAAGTTGCTTCAGGACGTGAAGTCCGATGGCGGCGGTGGTGGGGAATCGATGATGATGAGCGGCATCCACACCTACAACAAGGATGCCCAGGTCCGCGCCTCGGAGCTGCCCTCGCCCGCGCCCGGCGACCATTTCCTCTACCTCTTCGGCCAATCGAACCGCGAGGTGGTGGATGCCTCCAGCCGCGAGCCGAACGTGGGCCAGGTGCTCTCGCTCATGAACGGCTTCGTGCAGCGCCAGCTCGTGAACAACCCGAAGGCCGCGCTCTACAAGACCCTCGAGGGGGCCACGTCGAACGACGAGAAGATCCGCCGCCTCTACCTCGCCATTCTCAGCCGCCCGCCCACCGACCAGGAGATGGGCTGGATGCTCGATGAAGTGAAGAGTTCCCCGGAACGGGGCTACCGCAACATCGTCTCCGCCCTGGTCATGTCCTCCGAATTCCTCTTCCTGCAATGAACCTGCCCGACGACATCCCGCACGGCGATGAGCCGACCCGCCGCCGCTTCATGGCCACCGCGGCCCGCATGTGTCTCGGCGTTCATGTGCTGCCCTTCTTGAGCGCGGCGACCGCTGCCGCCGCCGGCACTGCTCCTGCCGCCGGACCGAAAGGCAAGGCCAAGCACGTCATCTACCTTTACATGAATGGTGGCATGAGCCACCTCGACACCTTCGATCCGAAGCCGAAGAAGAAGGACGTGATGGGGCCGATGGAAGTGATCCCGACCAAGGTCGATGGCATCCAGGTGGGGCAGCATCTGCCGAAGACCGCCGCGATGATGGACAAGATCACCGTCATCAACTCGATGAACTCCACCCAGGGTGCCCACGAGCAAGGCACCTACATCATGCACACCAGCTACGCGCTGCGTGGCACCATCAAGCACCCGGCGCTCGGGGCGTGGGTGCTCCAGCTCGGCGGTCGCATCAACCAGGACATCCCCGGCTTCGTGGCTGTGGACAGCTCCGCGGAATTCGCCAGCGGCGGCTTCTTCGGCGCCAAGTTCGGCGCGGCCCTCGTCGGCAATGCGACGGACGGTTTGCAGGATTCGAAGCGCCCGGGCGATGTTCCACCGGAGGACTTCGACCGCCGCCTCTCGCTGGCCGACAAGCTCAACAAGCAGTTCCACGACCGCTACGCCAATGCGGACGTGAAGGCCTACGAGGAGCTCTACCGCGAGGCCATCCGCCTCATGAACAGCAAGGACCTCGCCGCCTTCGACATCCGCCAGGAAACGGAAGAAACGCGCAAGCTCTACGGCACCGGCCGCTTCGCGCAGGGCTGCTTGCTCGCCCGCCGCCTCGTCGAGCACGGCGTCCGCTTCGTGGAAGTCCAGCTCGGAGGCTGGGACACCCACTACGACAACTTCACCGCCATCCAGGGACGCTGCCAGGAATTCGACCAAGCCTACGCCGCTCTGCTGGAAGACCTCCACAAGCGCGGCAAGCTGCAGGATACCCTCGTCGTGGTCGCCACCGAATTCGGCCGCACCCCGGTCATCAACACCGAGCACAAGATGGGCCGCGACCACCATCCGGAAGCCTTCACCTGCCTGCTCGCAGGCGGCGGCATCAAGGGCGGCTTCAAGTATGGCGAAACCGACGCCTCGGGTGCCAAGGTGAAGGACAAGCTGGTGAACGTGCAGGACTTCAACGCCACCATCGCGGCCGCCCTCGGCCTGCCATGGAACCTGACGATCATGTCCCCCAGCCAGCGACCCTTCCAAATCGCCGACAAGGGCAAGCCGATCGCGGAGGTGTTCGCGTAGCGATCTGTCCTGGTAAGCGGGCTGGTCCCGCCTTGCCGGGCGACCGGATGCATGCTACATCGCTGTTGTGACCGCGCTGGATCTCAGGACCATGTCCCGGATCGAGAAGCTGCAAGCCATGCACCTTCTCTGGGAGGATCTTGCGGCTGACGAATCCACATTCGACTCTCCTGCCTGGCAGCGCGACGCTCTCGCTTCTACGGCCAGCGAAGTGGCGACCGGAAACATCCGCGAGCTTGATTGGGAAACCGCCAAGCGCCAGCTCCGCGATCGGGCGCAATGAATCTGCGGCAGGCCCTCGGGGAAGCTCTACAAGGCTTTGAAACAAAGCCGGCCACCAGTGCTGTGCCAAGCAGCCGACAAGTAGAGCCAATCCCGCAGATTTTTGCGTAATGGCCTAATACCCAACTTGCGAACTATTGGTGCGACTAAACATACCGGGCCTGAATCTGACTCCACGGCTTTTGATCTGAGGTATCCCCACCCCTCAAAAAGTGATTAAACACAAATAATCAAGCTGAGCCACATGAGTAGGAAATTATTTTCATTCTCAAATTTGCTCGCCATCTCTGACTCGTGCATTGTGGCTAACAGCATCAAACTTGATCATGGTCATAACAATATGATGCACGTTGAAAACGAATGACTTCAACTGCATGAGCACAAATACCCAGAATGTGGCGCTCAAAATCAACATGAATCTATTTCCAAAATAGAGAATCGATTCCAAATCCGACAATCTCTTTATAAGAGCGTATATTAACCCTTCGGGTTGACCCATGGCAATTATTCCAATCTGTAAAGCCGCAAACACCAAAAAATAGATAAACACACGAACCAAAGTAAAGAAATTATATTTCAAATAGCTCATGCCGCTCGATTTATGGGGATGCTTGAGCATTGTCAGCAAAAGTGCCGGCTTAGCAAGGGAAGCAAAAATAGTGAATCCAGCAATCAGGAACCCCAATATGCTGACGGCAAAATTGAATCCCAGTTCTGCTAATTTCAGCAGCAGATTATGAATGTTTTTGGTCTCAGGCTCTACCCAACAATATGCAAAAAACAAAATAAAGACTAATATACCGCAACTCCAATTAAAAATGGAATCTTTAATTGATAACGATCTTTTGTAAATTGCCCATAGAGTTTTTTCTTTTAAAAGCTCTTCATGCTTAAGTGAGCCTAATTTCATGGAAGGAGATTTTGGGATATTTCAGAAATTTTATTTAGGGTTCTTCGGCCCTGCTTGCCCACTTGAACAATATTACTCTCCACCAACGCCACAAATTTTTGGTAAAGAGACTTGGATTCTCGCTTATTTTTCCTCGAGGGTTTTTCAATCGGAACTTGGATTTTTAGATCATCGTTATTGCCTTTCATTTTGCCTCCCGAGGGACTTTCTCCTGCGAGACTAAACTCGTGATTACCTTGTGATGCGAGAGAGGATATTTGATCTATAGTTTCTTCTTTATTGAGTCCCTCGTTATTTTCATATCTCAGCGTAGTCTTTTTGCTGTTGATTCTTTTTTGCGCATCCCTAACAGCATCGAACATCAGATCATTGTCCAGCTCGCTATTAGTCGGGACCAATTTAGTCGTGACAGACTCAATGGTTTTAAATTTATGAATGAAATCTCTTACGCTTTCGTTTGATCCAACGTGGGTCAAATCGACTTCGGGATACGGATAGATTTCGACCAACTTTTTCTTAGTTAATCTCTTCCCATTTTCATCCTCTTCTGAGGCTTTGAATTTAGCTTCAATAAAAGTCCTATGCTTGATTTTGAGAAATTTGGCGATAGTGCTTCGAAAAACCTCCATAGAGGGCGATCCTCGATGTTCCTTAACATAAAGCAACCTGTGATTATTGAGTATTAACACAAACATCGAAGAGGGGGAAGACTCGAGGGTTCCGTCAGCATCAACCAATTTGGATCCATCGAAAATTTGCTCCCGTTCTAGGATGGTATCTTTAACGAGCCTTCCCACAATTCCGACTGTGGGCGCTTGTTGATCTAATAGCACCAATGCACAACCGTTTAACAAATACTCTGTTTGGTCGTAAATGCGCTTTAGCGTTTTATCGAAAAATGCAGGTTTTACCACTTCATCATATAAATCCAAAAGATTGAGGTTGTCGCCAAATTTCACGACTAGATTTCCGATCTCCATGGTATGTGTATTGAGAGGCATACGTGCATGATTAGCGCAAACTCGGATCATAGGTTCAAGCAATTTCAAACCTCTTCATCTCAACTCTCTTGAAATTAGAAAATAATCGTTTTGGATTCTATATAACTAAGCCCAGCAATCTCGTTTCTCCCCACCTCGCAAGTTGATCGGAGCAGAGAATCCGTCTCCCCTCGCTCTATCGCTCGATCTTGATGTGGGGTCCATATCCTCGTCGATGGCTTCGGCCTGCTTGGTGTCGCCGTCCTTGTTGCTATGGGAAGCAAGAAGCCAAGTTCCTTGGCGAGATCAGCCAAGGAACTTGGCGGCGAGGGCGAGCTGCAGCTCGGGGATGGCGCGGGCGGGAAGCCAGCCCATGCGAGATGACACTTACCGCGTCACATCATACACCACGATCTTCTTCGACAGCGGCTTGAGCACCTCGGCGACCTTTTTCTGGTGCAGCGGGTGGTTCTCGTAGGCGTGGAGGGCGGCGGCGGACTCGAAGCGGGAAACCAGCGCGAAGTCGAAGGAGTCATCGACCACCGGGCGGTCGCTCTGCAGGGCGGTGCCCTTGTCGTAGAACTTCATGCCGGGGATGGCACGGAACTCATCGGCGGTGGCGCTGATGGCCTGCTTGTCGGCGGCATTGCCCGGCTTCTTCAGCCAAATCAGCACGATGTGGTCAACGGTGCCGGGACCGGCGGGCGGAGCGAGCGGGCTGGTGGCGCAGGAGGCCAGGGCGAGGACGGGAACAAGAGCAAGGAGGGCTTTCATCGGGTGTTAGAGTAACCCGAAGAACCATTTGCGGGAGCGTTTTCTTTCATACGACCCGTCCCCCACCGAGAGAACCTCGACGTGGACGCGGGTCAGCCCCTTTTCGCTGAAACCCAGCTTGCGTGCGGCGCGCGGAGAAACGTCCAACAGGCGCCCGGCGATGAAGGGGCCGCGGTCGTTGATGCGGAGCTTCACCTTGCGACCGTTCTGGAGGTTCGTCACCCGGACCATGCACGGCAGCGGCAGGGTCTTATGGGCGCCGATGAGATGCCAGGGCATCACCTTCTCGCCGAGCGAGGTGGTGCCGCGCTTCAGTCCGAGGAAGGAGGACTCGTCATACCAAGAGGCGACGCCGCTTTCCTGGTAGTTGAGCGCCTCCTCTACGCTCATCGGCTGATAATACTCGCCGCGGGTGGTGTAACCGCGGGTCTGATAGCCACGGTAGCCGCCCGGATAGGCGCAGGACGGAAACAGAAGCGCCGTCAGCGCCAGAAGGAGGAAGAGAGGGGCAAGCCGCCAGCCCGTCCGCGGATCGGGACGGGGGTTGGAACAGGCTTGCCGGGAAGTGCTCACGCCTTGTCGCGCTCGCGGATGACCTGGAGGGTGGCGGCCACCTTCTCCTTCATTTCCTTGCCGGGCTTGAACTTGACCGCGGCGCGGGCCGGGATCGGGACGTCCTTGTCCGGGTTCTTCGGGTTGCGGCCGATCTTGGCCTTCATCTCGCGCACCTGGAAGGCGCCGAAATTGCGCATGACGACGGTATCCCCTTGGGCGAGGCACTCCGTGATCTCGTCGATGAGCGACTGGACGACATCGAAGACCACCTGCTGGGTGACTTCGATTCCCCGTTCGCCGAGTTGGTCCGTGATCTTGATGACGAGTTCGCGCTTGGTGATGGTGGCCATGGGATGTGTCAGGAAAGCTGCGGGGGGAGGACTACATGAGCGGGCCCGATTGTCCGCTAAAAAAAACGGAAAAAATCATGCGGATTCCGTGCCATCCTCCGCAGATTCATCGTCAGAAGCCATTGACAATCCGAGAACGGCACCGGTAGTCCGGAAATGGAGCTTGGCCACCTTCCCTAACGCCTCGGCCCCGCAGGCGGCCACGAGGGCCTTCCCGGCGGCGATCACGGCGGCGGATGCGCCCAGCGGCAGGGTCACTCCGCAGGCCTCGGAAGTCTTGTCCATCCAGGTGACGAAGCGTTCACGGGCGAGGATCGAGGCGGCCGCCACGGCGATGTCGGATTCACCCTTGGTCCGCTGGTCGAGCTGGATGGAGAGGCCTTTTTGTTTGAGCGCCCGCTGGAGTACCTCCGGCCGGGCGAACTGGTCGCTCAGCGCGCGCGGGCAGTCCGGGCGCTTCGCGAGCAACAGCTCGATCACCCGGGCGTGGCCCCAGGCGAGCAGGCGGTTGAGATTGCCAAAGGACGCGTGCATCTCGTTGTATTTCTCCGGGCCGATGGCGACGACCTCGGACTGGCAGCCGGGGGTATTGCGGATGATTTCCGCGAGCTTGCGGATCTTCGCGGCGCTGGAGATGCGCTTGGAGTCCATGACCCCGGCCTCCATCAGCTTCCGGGCCACACTGCCATCCGTATAGACTCCGGCGATCACCAGCGGGCCGAAGAAATCCCCCTTCCCGCTCTCATCAATGCCGAAGTGCGGGGCGAACATCTCGGGATCGTTCACCTCCTCGTAGCCCAGCTTCGCCTCGCCGAGGATCTCCGGCTCCAGCGTGAAGGTGATGAAATCCTCCGTCTCCTTCCCCTGCACCAGCACCTTCGGCCCTTTTTCATAGACCGTGACGTTCAGCTTGCCCTTGCGGGCGGAGTAGAGTGCGTACTGCTTCGGCTCGAAGTCGAAGCCCTGCCGCTCTAACACCTCGCGCAGGGTCTGCGCCTGGGCGGCGGTAAGCGGGGCGGTGTAGGACGTCAGCGACATGCCCCGAGCGTACCTTCCTGAAATCGGAAATCGAAATCCGAAAATTCCGCGCCATCGTCGCCGCGTGCTGAAACCCCGAGCCACCCGCGATCCCCTCCATGAACCTCTGCCGTTCCGAGACGCGCTGGCAGTGTGGTTCGGACAAAACGGCCGGGACTACCCATGGCGGCGGACCACCGATCCATGGGCGGTGCTGGTGTCCGAGGTGATGCTCCAACAGACCCAGATCGCCACGGTGCTGGGACGTGGTTACTACACGCGCTTTCTTTCTCTCTTTCCGGACCCCGCGACACTGGCGGTGGCGGAGGACGAACCGCTGCTGAAAGCGTGGGAAGGCCTCGGCTACTACCGCCGCGCGCGGATGCTGCGGGAAACAGCCCGGGCCGTCACTGCGGCGGGCGGTTTCCCGGATTCGCTCGATACGCTGCAAAAACTGCCGGGGATCGGTCGCTACACTGCCAATGCCCTGCGAGCCTTCGCCCACGACCGGCCCGCCGCCGTGGTGGATGGAAATGTGGCCCGGGTGCTGGCGCGGTTGCTCGACTATCATCACGCGGTCGATTCGCCCTCCGGACTGAAGCATTTGTGGGAAGTGGCGGAGCGCCTTGCCGATCCGCATCGCCCGCGCATCTACAACTCGGCCATCATGGAGCTGGGGCAGACCTTCTGCCGTCCCGGCGTGCCGGACTGCCTGGCCTGCCCGGTGTCCGCCTTCTGCAAAACCCCGGAACCATCCGCCCTACCGGTGAAGACCGCGAAGCCAAAGACCGAGCGCATCCACACCCATGTCCTTTGGGCACGCGACCGCATGGGCCGCATCCTTCTCCATCAGGAACAGGGCAAGCGCCGGCAGGGCTTGTGGAAGCTGCCGGAACGCACGCCGGAGGAAACCGCGGACCTGCCGGAGATCGCCACCCGCACCTACGGCATCACCCGTTTCCACGTGACGATGCACATCCACGAATGCGCGGACGCCCCGGCCCGCGAGGGCGAATCCTGGCATCCGGAGGAAGCCATCGCCACACTGGCGATGCCCTCACCCTACCGGAAAGCGGTCGAGGCGTTGTTGGCATAGGGATGTCGCTTCTTCATCCACGGCTCCTTGCCGGGAAGCGTGAACTTTGCCCGCCTAACACAAAACCCGGTGACTCCGTACCGGAACCGTGTATCACTGTCCCGGGATGCAACATTCGCTCAAGTGCCTCATGCTCGCGGTGGTCGGCGCGGTATCGTTGCAATCCTGTTCGGCTCCTCCTCCGGACCCGACCATCCCCGGCCCGGCGGCACGCCACGCCGCGTCCCAGCGCCTCACGGCCGTGGTGATCACCAGCCGCAAGGAACTCTCCGGCTCGCCGGGCAGCCGTTTCACCCTCGTCAGTTCGCCCGGCGATACCGATGGCGGCTCCGCCACGCCGGTCAGCAATGACGGCTATTTCATCACCGCGGACCACGTGCTGGCCCAGTCCGCTGGCCGCAGGGTCTTCGTGGTCTATCGGAATAGCGGCAATGTCCGCATCGCGAAGGCACGCATCGTCTGGCGCTCCTATGGTGGTGACGTGGCCGTGCTCCACGCGCCGATCCCAACACCTTTTTACTACCACTGGACCTCACCGGAAAAATGGCTGCCAGTAGGCACGCCGGTGATCCACGCGGGCATCGCCACCGGTTTCCGCTCGGCCCCAGGCAAGCTTTCCACCGAACTCACACCGGAGAGCCCGTTTACCGGCAACCGCAAGTTCAAGATCGACGTGCCGCTCCAGCCGGGTGACAGCGGCGGCCCGGTCCTCGATTCCCATGGCGATCTGGTGGGGATCAATTCCGCCGTGGAGTATCTCGTGCCGATGGAGACCGCATTCTTCATTGATTCCGAGTGCAGCCGGCCGAATGTTCGTTCCTTGGCGGCGATCATTGAAAGGGACCGCCGATCCCCACGCGGCAAAGACCGACGCTCCGATTCATGAAAACCTTCTGCGCCGCCGCCATCCTCGCTCTCTCCATCCTGCCCGGCTGTGCGCCGGTGGCGAGCGCATGGGCCGCAGGATGGACGGCCAGCGAGGCGAACGACCGCATCATGCTGGTACGGCAGGAACCTCCGAGCTTTGGTCTGGAACGGCTTGAGGGCCACGCACGCCTGTTTCCGGACGTGGCGCTCTTCGTGTCGAAAAAGGGTCTGCCGGACTTCATCGCGGAGATGTCCAACAAGGACCGGCACTACCTGATCCTCTACTATCTCCAAAACCGGCACGCCTACGCCTGCCGCACCAACATCGCCAACCGCCACGAGGTGGAGTTCGCCGGGCCGTATCCCATCACGCCCAAGGAATACCGCACGCTCGAGGGCTTCCGCCGGAAATCGGAACTGGTCAACGCCTCCCGAACGACCGATCCGCGCCTGTAACCATACCTGGCATCCGCGGGTGCGGACCCAAGGCTCTCAAGCCTGCCCCGCCAAGCGGTGGTTCATGGCGATCGATGCCCGCAGGGCACGCATCACCTCGACCAATCCGCGATGCTCGCGGGCCGCATCCGAGCAAGCCTGGTTGCGGGGATTGCGGCTGACATAGCGGCCGATCTCCGCCTGAAGCTGGCGCATCTGGGTATCGATCAAGCCGAGCTCCGCCCGGTGGGCCGAGATCTCGCGGTTCGCATCGCCAATGATCTGGAAGGCCTGTGACGCCTGCTCGCGGCGGCTCTGCCGCTGTTCGGAAAGCTGCGCCTCGCAAGCGTCCAGCTCGGCATCACCCGCCTCGATGGCCTCCGCCACTTCCGCCCGCTGTTGTTTCAGCTCGGCGAATTTGGATTTCAAACCCTCGAGTTTTTCCCGCGCGGCAACCGCGTCCGGAGTATCGGAGCCGAATTCCTTGGAAAGGACCTCCAGCTTCATCTTGAGACCGTCGTAACTGCGCCGGACTTCACGGGCGCGGGCAACGATCTCGTCGCGCTTGCGGGCGAGGCTTTCCAGCCGCGCCATGACCGCGCCGCGCTCATCCAGAGTGCCCGGCTGGGTCTCCGAATGGCTGTTGAGCAAGGTGGAACGCTCCGCGTGTGCGACTGCAAGCTGCTCCTCGCAGGCCTGCAGGCGCTCCCGAATACTGTCCCGCTCCTTCACCAGCTTCCGCAGGTTCCAGTATTCGACGGACAGCTCGTCGATTTCCGCGACATTCTCCCACACCGAATTTCCCAAAAAAGTCTCCGCGTCCCGCAGCAGGTGCATCTCGCTGGCAGCGTCCGACATCCGCTTGGTCTTGCGGTGGATGCCGAACGCCTGGGCGACGCGGGCGACGAAAAATTTGGCGGGAGTCATCGTGAAAGCCTCATCAACGGGCGAGCGAAGCCCGAAGATTGGCGATCACGTTGTGATCTTCAAGCGTTGTTGTGTTGCCGGAAACGTCACCCGTGGTGACAAGCTCCTTCAACAGGCGGCGCATGATCTTCCCGGACCGGGTTTTCGGCAGCGCCGGGGTGAAGTGGATGTCGTCCGGCTTGGCAATCGCGCCAATGACGGTTCCGACGTGGTTCCGCAGCTTGCCGCGAAGCTCTTCCGTGCTTTCGAAGCCCTCTTTCAGGGTCACGAAGGCCACCACGGCCTGGCCCTTGAGATCGTCCGGACGGCCGATCACAGCGGATTCCGCCACGGCGGCGTGCGCAACCAGGGCACTCTCGATCTCGGCGGTGCCGAGGCGGTGACCGGAAACGTTGAGCACATCATCCAAGCGGCCGATGATCCAGAAATTGCCGTCCTTGTCGCGGCGGGCTCCGTCGCCCGCGGTGTAGAAGCCCGGATAGTCGGACCAGTAGGTCTTCTTGTAGCGGGCCTTGTCGTTGTAAATCGTGCGGGTCATGGACGGCCATGGCTTGCGGATGACCAGCCGGCCATCCTCGTTGGCTTTGCACTCCTTGCCGGACTCATCGAGGATCGCCGCGTCCACGCCGAAGAACGGCAGGGTGGCGGTGCCCGGCTTGCACGGGGTCGCGCCCGGCAGCGGGGTGATCATGATGGCACCCGTTTCGGTCTGCCACCAGGTGTCCACGATCGGGCAGCGGGAGCCGCCGATCTTCTTGTAATACCACATCCAAGCTTCCGGATTGATCGGCTCGCCCACCGAGCCCAGCAAGCGCAGGGAGGACAGGTCGTGCTTTTCCGGGAAATGGTCGCCAGCCTTGATGAAGGCGCGGATGGCGGTCGGCGCAGTGTAGAAGATCGTCACACCGTATTCCTCGATCATCTGCCAGAAGCGGCCGAAGTCCGGGTGGTTCGGCGCGCCTTCGTACATCACCTGGGTGACGCCATTGGCCAGCGGACCGTAAACAATGTAGGAGTGGCCGGTGATCCAGCCAACATCGGCGGTGCACCAGTAAACGTCCTCGTCACGCATGTCGAAGACGTACTTGCAGGTGGCATAGGTGCCGACGAGGTAGCCGCCGGAGGTGTGGAGGATGCCCTTCGGCTTTCCGGTGGAACCGGAGGTGTAGAGGATGAACAGCGGGTGCTCCGAATCGAAGGCCTTGGCGACGTGCTTCGAGGAAACCTTCGCCGATTCGTCGTGCCACCACACGTCGCGGCCTTCGGTCATGGCGGTTTCGTTGCCGGTGCGCTTCAGGACGATGACGGTCTTGACCTTGTCATACTTTGCGAGGGCTTCGTCGACCGCGGGCTTGAGCGGAACGATCTTGCCTCGACGCCAGCCGCCATCCGCGGTGACGATGGCGGTCGCGCCGGAGTCTTCAAGGCGGTCTACGATCGCCTCGGAGGCGAAACCACCAAACACCACGGAATGCACCGCGCCGATGCGGGCGCAGGCGAGCATCGCCACAGCGGCCTCGGGAACCATCGGCATGTAGATGAGCACGCGGTCCTTGGCCTTCACTCCATTCGCCTCGAGCACGTTGGCGAAACGGGCCACATCCTTGGCAAGCTGGCCGAAGGTGATCACCCGCTTGTCGCCCGGCTCGCCTTCCCAGATGATGGCGGCCTTGTTCTTGCGCGGACCTTCCGCGTGACGGTCCACGCAGTTCTCGGCCACGTTCAGCTTGCCGCCCTGGAACCACTCCGCGAACGGCGCCTTCCAATCGAGCACCTTCTTCCACGGCTTGCGCCAGACCAGTTCCTTCGCCTCACGGCCCCAGAAGGTCGAGGGCTTCTCGATCGATTCCTTGTGGAGGGCCTTGTACTGCTTGAGGGAGGAAATGCGGGCCTTCGAGGAGAACTCCTTCGAAGGGGTGAAAACCGGATCGGCCGCGTGGCTGGTGGCCGGGGCCTTCGACGAGGCTTTCTCTTTCTTCGCGCCCTTGGGCTTCGCGTCCTTTTTGGATGACTTGCTCATGTTCGATGGAATGCAGCTTACAAATGGAAAGTGATACCCGAGCGGGCTCTAGGTTGGCTCGCAACCTATGAAAGCCGCTCTCGGGACGACAAGCGCCCGATGAGATTTTTTCGTCCTCCATTTGAGTCAACTCCGACAGGACTCACGTCGCAAAACAGTTTCCCATCGCTGAAATACAGAATCCCTGAGATCATCGGAGCATCAAATATGACCGATCCTTGGCCATTCGATCAGCCGCGCAATTGTGCGACTTTCACCACCGCTGGAGTGATCCACCACGGTGAACCGATCATTCGGGTGTACCATGATGAAGACGATCACGGCTGGCAATTTCACCTCAAGGAGACCGAGGCAGACGAAAAGCCGCTATTGGTCTGTCTTGAGCATATTGTGAATCTAGACCCCACTGTTCTGGAGATTGCGGATCTCCCTCCTGGATGGATGGCTTGGAGGGCATCAAGGTTGGAACCCTGGAATCGCCGCGAAACGTGGGCGAATGCCGCTCGAATCGAAATCGCGTGGGCATCGTTCGATTCCCAAAATCAGTTCTATGACTCTATTGCGCTCCAATGTGGCTGGCCCGATTGGCACGGAAAGAACCTCGATGCTCTCAGAGATTCATGGGTAACCGGAGGAATCGATACCAACGGTCCTCCATATGTTTTCCGCTTCCAATGTTCCGCCAAGATGGAGGAGGACATGAAGGCCTTTGCGGAGGTCATACATCAGATCGCAAAGGAGTCCGTGAGCGAAAACGGTGGCAGCTTTCAAGAGCTTGGCGCCCTCTAACGGCGAAGCTGTAGCACGCGGCTCAAACTCACCAAACTAACCCCACGCTTGCATCACCGGTGCCGCTTGCTGCCCGGGCGCTTCGGGGTGCGCTCGGAGCGGGAGGTGGCCTGCGGGCGGCCGCGCTTGGCGGGCTTCGGCTTTTTCTCCAAGTCGGACTTGGCGCGGGGCTTGAAGCCTTGGGCGGCACCACGGGCGGCGGGCTTCGCCGTCTTTTTGGCGGGCGGCTTGCCAGCGGCTTCCGAGGCGGCGGCACGGGCTTTCTGGGCCTTCTCCACGGCCTTGCGCTCGTCGATGACGTCCTTGGTGAAGACCTTGGCACTGCCAGCGGCCTTCGGATTCTTCAGCAGCAGGCCGATTTCGGTGGCATTGAGCTGCTGGAAATCGCCGGGCTCGAGATCGCCGAGCCACAGCGAGCCAATGCGCACGCGCAGCAGCTTGGTGACCTGATAGCCCATGGCCTCGAACATCACACGGATCTGCCGCTTCGCGCCGTGCTCGAGCACGATCTTGATGCGGCGGGCGGACTGGCGCTCGATCGACTTCGCCTTCAGCTTGCCCTCCGGCGTGTAGATGCCGACGAGGAACTGGTCTAGATGCGGGTTCTCAAACGGCTGGTTCGAGGTGACGTGATACTCCTTCTCCATCGACTTCGACGGATGCATGAGCTTCTGCGTCAGGTCGCCGTCGTTGGTGAGGATGAGCAGGCCTTCCGAATCGCGGTCGAGGCGACCGACGTGATGCAGGTGATGCAGCGCGGGCGGCAAAAACTGGTAGATCGTCTCGCGTCCCAGCTCGTCCTCCTTGGTGCAGACGAAGCCGCGCGGCTTGTGGAAGATGACCACCACCGGGGTTTTCGCGACCACCCGGCGGCCATCCACCTTCACGTGATCCTCCGGGCCGATGCGCATGCCCGGATTCGTGCACGAGTGGCCGTTGACCTCCACCCGGCCGGTCTGGATGAACTCGTCGCAGCCACGGCGGGAACCGATGCCGCAGGAGGCTAGGAACTTGTTGAGGCGGATGCCTTCTTCGCTCATGGATGGCTGGGAGGATTACGCAAAAAAGCGCGGCCCCGCGAGGGATCCGCGCGATTTGCGGTAGAAAACCGGAAGGCGATCAACCTTCGTGCTTGGTCTTCGGCAGACCGATCGGAGTGCGACCGGCTTTCCATTCGCCGCGCTCCTTGAGGAGCTTCACGCGCTCGAAACGCTTGAGGACGGAACGCTTGCCACCAACGGTGCCGCTGGCCTTGAGGCTGTTGTGCTTGGACATGACAGGAAAAAGTTCGGGATTGGAACGCGGGGCGCGGAACCTAGGAAGGGTCGGGCTGCTTGGCAACCCGAAAATCCCAAAAGTTCGCCCGCATCGGGGTGGAAATGTTTGAAAATTCAGGTCAGGGAATCACTCGGGCTTGTCCGGATACTCGACTTTCGCCCCTTTGTCAGACACTTCCGGGGTCTTGGCGAAGGGGTCCCAGGTCTGGATGCCGTGAGCCCTGAGCCACTTCAGTTCGGCCGGCAGACGGGTCTCGAAGGAGGCGAAGTCCTTGCGGTCGGCCGGAGTCCAACCGGCCTCGCCAAGAGCGATGAGGCGCGGCCAGGTCATGGTGTCCCGACGGGCCTGGGTCTTCATCGTTTCCGTCCACAGGCAGGCTTGGATGCCCAGCACCTGCTTCTCGTCCTTCTCGGAGAGCTTGAGCGAGGCCGGGAACTGGTAGACGTCCGAGATGGGATTGAAGCCACCCCATACGCGGCCATCCTTGTGGCTGCCATCCTGGATGAAATCGAAGTAGCAGGGGCGGCGCGGGCACATCACCACCGGATAGCCGGCCTCCAGCGCCTGGCGCAGCACCGCCGGCTTGTCGTGACGCCACCAGAAAACGACCGTCTTGTCCTTCGGCAGGCCTTGGACGGCGATCTCGTCCCATCCAGCGGTCTTGAAGCCGAGGTCGTTCACCGACTTGGCCATGCGGCGGTTGAACCAGCCCTCCACCGCGGCGTTGTCCTTGAGGTTCTCCCTCGCCATCAGCTCCTTCACCTCGGGCAGTTCCGGCCATTTCTTCCAGCCGAAGTTCACCTCATCCCCACCATAGTGGATCATCCCGGCATCCGAGAACAGGCCGCCGACTTCCTTGAGGACGTCATCCAGAAACGTGAGGACCTCTTTCTTGGCGGGATTGAAGGTGAAGTGCGGCCACTTCTGCGGGTTGCCGTTCTGGACCATGCCGCCGCCATCGAGCTCCGGGTAGGCCAAAACCGCGGCATCCGCATGCCCCGGCATGTCTATCTCCGGGATGATGGTGATCTGGCGCTCCTTCGCATAGGCGACGATGCGCTTGATCTCCTCCTGGGTGTAGAATTGCACCGGCGCGCTCTCGCTGCGATCGGTCTCATTGCCGCGGGCGCCGATGGTGGTCAGTTTCGGATACTTTTTGATCTCGATGCGCCAGCCGGCGGAATCGGTGAGGTGCCAGTGGAAGCGGTTGAGCTTGTAGCGCGCCATGGCATCCAGCAGGCGCTTCACGGCGGCTTCACCGGAAAAATGACGGGCCTCATCGAGCATGTAGCCACGCCAGCCGTAGCGCGGCGTGTCTTCGATGGACACGAAAGGCACTCCCTCGCCACCCGAGGCGGCGATCAGTTGCGCAAGCGATTGGCTGCCGTAGAACAACCCCGCATCATCGGCCGCGCTGACCAACGCCCCGCGCTCATCGACCTCCAGCCGGTAGCCCTCTCCCTTCGGAGCCGCCTTGTCCCGCATCACGACAATCTGGGGTGTCTGCCCCTGCGCGGCTTCGGACAGCGCCCGCCCCGCGGCAGCGGAAAGTCCTTGCAGAGCCATGGCGCTGCCATTGAAGGGCGCGATCCGCACCCTGCCGGGATCGGTCATGGAAAAAGTCCCCTTCTTTTCCACGACCTTCGCCGGTCGGGGGATGAGGGGGAGTTCTGCGGTGGCGGACCCGGCCAGAATCAACAAACAGGAAAGCGGCAAACGGAACATGTCCCGGCAATTTCTTCAGAATCCGTTGTTGGGTTCAATTCCGGACTTTCCATCCGACTGCGTCCGGGATCTGGGCAGATGGCGGGCGCGGTTGACGGCAGGTCCGCGCCAAGGCAGGTTCCCGCCGTGAGCGCTCCCACGGTCAACTTCAAGGTCGGCAATGAAAAGCTGATCCGCGTCCTCGATGGCGCGTCCAGCCACCTGCGCGGACTTTTGACGAAACAAGGCCGCCCGGATGGTGCGCTCCGCATCGCCGTGGTCGGCGGCGGCTGTTCCGGCCTGCAATACAAAATGGACCTCGTGGATGGCCCGCGTGACCGGGACATCCTCGTGCCCAGCAACGGAGTGAACGTGGTGATTGATCCGAAGAGCGCGCTGTTTGTCAGCGGCAGCGAACTGGATTTCTCGGACGATCTCCAGCAGGGCGGCTTCAAGGTCAGCAACCCGAATGCGATCGTCACCTGCTCGTGCGGGGAGAGTTTTGCGGCATAAGGGTTTGCCGGATTGCAGTGTTCAATTCTCCGGAAGAAAATGGATGCATTCGAGATTCTCGGGATTCCAAGGACGCTGGTGATTTCCGAGGAAATGCTACGGGCCGCATTCCGTGAAGCAGGCAAACAGGTTCACCCGGATGCGGGCGGTGACGAGGCGGATTTCGCACGGCTTCAACAGGCGTTCGCCACACTGACCGGCCCGTCGAAGCGGCTGAAGCACTGGCTGACCCTGCGGGGAGAAGCGGGCGATGACCGCGGCTCGATCGCGCCGGAGCTGATGGACCTTTTCGGCCAGGTCGGCACCGTGATCCAGCGGGCGGATGCCATCGTCCGCAAGCGCGACGAAGCCCGCTCGGCGCTGGTGCTGGCGATGCTGGAAGGCGAGACGCAATCCTGCCGCGAAGCGGTGGAGGCGGCGATTTCCCAGGTGGATGCCGCGCTTGCCGCGGAAACGGCGGTCTTTCCCGCCATCGAATCCGGAGAGGTCTCCGCGACTCAGGCCACCCGGCATGCCCGCAATCTCGCGTTTCTGGAAAAATGGCGCGCCAACCTCCAGGAGCGCTTCGCCCGCTTGCTCTGAGGAAGAAGTTGAGCCTTTAGGCGAGGAGGGAGAGATTTCAGCCGCAAAGAGGCGCAAAAATCGCAAATGGAAGAGATTGGCGAAGTCCATCTTCTCTTCCTGAAAACTGAACACTGCCAACCCTCAAACTTTCAGGCCTCCGCCTCCCGGAAGACCCGCCCCACCCAAAGGCCCGACTCCTTTGGCTTGCGCTTGCCGCCGGAACGAGAACCCTGCCGCGCATGAGCGACATCATCCTGGGCATCGATCTCGGCACCACCAATTCCGCGGTGGGCGTGGTGGATTCCGGCTTCCCGATCCTGCTGGCGGACGAGGATGGCCGCCGGATCACGCCGAGCGCGGTGTGGTTCGGAAAGGATGGAGGCTCGGAGATCGGTCGCAAGGCATTACGCCGACGAGCGCTCGAACCGGGCCGGGTGGTGACCAGCGTGAAACGCCTGATGGGGCGTCGGTTCGGGGAGGAAACCGAGTTTCCGGTGGCGATGGCACGCACGGCCGATGGCGGTGTGACGGTGCTCGACCACACGCCGGAGCAGGTCAGCGCGCAGATCCTTGGCGAGCTGAAGCGGATCGCGGAGTGGCGCTTGGAAACGGCGATCCACAAGGCGGTCATCACGGTGCCTGCCTATTTCAACGACGCCCAGCGCGCCGCGACCAAGCGCGCCGGTGAACTCGCGGGTCTGGAGGTGGTGCGCATTCTCAATGAGCCCACCGCCGCGGCGCTGGCCTACGGTCTCGACAAGCTCTCCGAGAAGTCCCGGGTGGCGGTGTACGATTTCGGCGGCGGCACCTTCGATCTTTCGATCCTGGAGATGCAGGACGGCGTCTTCCAAGTGCTGGCGACCCATGGCGATACGCGCCTCGGAGGCGATGATCTCGATCTGGCTCTGGCCCGGCGGGCCGCCACCTTGGGAAACGTGGAGTTCGATTCGCTGGATGCCGCGGCCCGCGTGAAGCTGGTTGAAGAAGCGGAGCGGGTGAAATGCGCGCTTTCCTCGAGCGAGGAGGCAGCCTTCCGTGTGCCGTTCTATGATGGTGCGAACAGTCTGGAGACGGCGGTCGTACGAGCGGACTTCGAAGCTGTCGCGGCACCGTGGATCGCGCGCACATTGCGGCACTGCCGTCAGGCGCTGGCCGATGCTGCTCTCTCTCCAACCGATCTGGATGCGGTGGTGCTGGTCGGCGGCAGCACCCGGATTCCAGCGGTGCGCGCGGCAGTGGCGGAATGTTTCAACCGGGAGCCGGACGTCTCCCAGCACCCGGACGAAGCGGTGGCATTGGGAGCCACCATCCAGGCCGGAGTGATCAGCGGCGCACTGCGCAAGATGGTGCTGCTCGACGTGACCCCGTTGAGCCTCGGCATCGAGACCTTCGGCGGGCTGATGAACGTGTTGATCCCTCGCAACACCACCATCCCGTGCAAGGCGGGCGAGATGTTCACCAACGCCGCCGCCGGCCAGACATCGATGCGCATCCGGGTGCTCCAGGGCGAACGGGAGATGTCTCGGGATAATTGGGAACTGGGTGCCTTCGAAGTTACCTTTGAGTCCCTGCCGAAAGGGCAGGCCCGTGTCGGCGTGCAATTCCGCATTGATGAAAACGGCATTCTCGAAGTGCTGGCCCGCGATGTCGTCACTGGCAAGGACACCATCGTCCAGATCCGGAGCGCAGCCGTGGATGTCGATGACATTGCAGTCGGAAAAATGGTCAGCGAGTCGGTGGAACATGCTTTCGAAGACATGGCGGAGCGCGTCTTCACCGAGGCGAAGCTGAAAGCGGAAGAACTGCTGCCCGCCGTCGAAATGGTACTGGCCCAGGGCCTCGCAACGGATGTCGAGCGCTCTGAAATCGAGGCCGCCTCCACAGCGGTGCGGGATGCATTGTCCTCCGGAGCAGCCACTCCGTTGAAACAGGCGGTACAGAAGCTCGATCTGGCCACCGAGGCGCTGGCGGCGCGATTGGTGGAGAAAGCCATGGAAGAAGCCCTCGAGCGCCGCCTGGCGGACGGTTAGACTTCATGACTTGCCAATCCGCCGCTCCGGCGTGACGGTCGGTGCATCTATCCGGCGGACGGTGCATCTATCCGGTGGAAAAACGCATGAGCGGCTCATCCGACGATTCACAAACCCGCCCCGGGGACGCTTCGGGTGGCGAGGCCGGAGATATTCCGGTGCTCGTGGCGGAGAGTTTATCGGCTCCGCGAATCGTGCTGCCGGTACGTCGAAGCGTGGCGGCGGAGCCCCCCGCGCGCGCGGAAGTCGGCTTGCGCATCGAGTCACGCTTTCACGCGCCGCCCGGAGAGGCGGTTGAAACATCGTCCCCGTCCACGCTGGAAATTTCAGAGCTGGGCAAGGGAATCGTCCGGCTTGGCAACGAAACGGCCATCGCCGGCCCTCCCCGGCAGGACCAGCTTCCTGTCATGCAGCCCCGGCCAGCCCGGTCGGCCGATAAGACCGCCGAGGCAGGTTCCTGGGGTCAATCGCGCGGCCATTCCCACCGCTGGATGATCTGGGGTGGAGCAGGAGTAGCCGTCTCCGTGATGACCGCGCTCGCCCTCCAACCCCTCCTTGTCAGGAAGGACGAAACACCCCGCACCAGTTATTATGACAAGATGCAGGTGGTGGACGATATCTCCAACGCGGAGGATCCAACCGTTTATTTCACCGACCATGCCGACGAAGCGGGCCAGCAGATGACCACCGCACTGACGGCCTATGGTCGCGCCCGGACGATAGACGAAGTGCTGCCACTGGTCCGGAATGGCGAGCATCTCCGTGAGGAACTCAAAAAACGGTGGCGGCCGTGGAACGTCCCTGCGGACTGGAAACCGGACCGGGAGGCCCCCCAAGGATTCGCTTCGGTCGGAAAACTCCCGTATGGCACGATGTCCGGCACTCTCCCGGATTTCAGCCCCTACGCCGCGTATTTCGTGCGAAACGGCGACCGCATGCTGGTGGATTGGGAAGCCACCAGCGGAGAGGGCACCACGGACATGAGCGGGTTGACCCACGCGGAAACTCGTGAGGCCGTCGTCCGTGTCATGATTTCACCAACCTCTTTCTACACCTCCAACTACCCCGAGTCCTCCTATCTTTCTTATCGCGCCACACGGCCCGATTCCGACGAAATCGCGTGGGTCTATGCCGAAAGGAGCGGCATCGCGGGAGATACCTTGGGGAAACTCTTCCCGCAGGGAGTCATCCTCGGCGGAACGGATGGCTCCCCCCAGCCTGTGCGCCTGAGATTGGTCAGAAGCGAACAGGGAGGCCTCGCAAACCAATGGCTGGTGCTCGACGTGCTTCACAAGGGATGGGTCTCGCCCTAGAACAACCGGCGTGAGCGACGAAAACCTGGGATGGTTCCACTGCGGCCGGTGCGGGCGGATGTTTCAATCCGTCATCGGCGGGAGCACCCGGTCGTGTCCTCTCTGCGGTCGTGAACCGTCGATTTTCGGCGAGGCTCTGGTGAAGCTTCATCAAACCCCGGCCGCCCTCCCCGCCCGCCGTTCTCATGCGAAGGATGAGCAACCGGCGCGCAAGCGCTCCGGACGCAAGCATCGCCGGAACCTCATGATCGCCAAGATCCTGGTCGCTTGGGCGGTGCTCATGGCTCTTGTCGTTTTCGCGGCCCGCCGTTTTGCGGGTCAGGATGATGACCAGGCCCGTGGACAGAGCCTGATATCCCAACCGGGAGCTTTCGCGGAAGAGGATACCGCCCTCCTTCAGAAGGCCATTCCCGATTGCGGGAGGACATTGGCCGGTTTCGTGACCGCGGGAACTCCCGAGGAACGAAACCAATTCGTCCACCAACCCATCGCCACCGCTGGAAAAATGGCGCGCTTCTACGCCATGAATCCGATCATCACGGTGGATGGATCGTCCCTGAAACTGAAGAGCGACAGAGTCATCAAACTAGCGGGAGGCCATGCGATTTCCACGGTATGGTCCGTGGCCGACGGAAAAACCCTCGATGCCGTTTTCCTCCAGGAAGATGGAGAGTGGCGTTTGGACTGGGACCAGTTCGTCCGCTACAGCGACTACCCTTGGCCGCTTTTCATTTCCGGCTCGGGCGGAGACTCCGGCGAATTCCGCCTGCTAGCCCGCCAGCGCGCTTCCACCCTCAATGGTGATGTCGGCCCGCTGAGCCTCACTTTGTATTCCCCCCGTTTCGGCTTTCCTTCCGAGCCGGGCCCCGGTTCGCCCGAAATCGAAGTCACCCGCACCAGCGAAGATGGCCGCTTGCTGGCAGCCGCATTCCAAAACGCGAAGAAGGGCGCGCGCCCCTTCGATGGCCAGATGGCCAATGAGGACCCCGAAGGCATGATCCGGGTGCGGGTCAGGATCCACCGCACCCGCAACGAGCACGGCAATTTCCACTTCGAAGTGGAAAAGGTGATCGCCTGCCACTGGATCTCATCGGACGAACCCGGCGTCACGCCTCTCACCGAAGAGGAAGCGAACCGTTCCCATTGAATCGTTACGCACCCGACCCTGCCGAGTGCAGCAGCGCCTCGCGCATGAATGGAAGCGGGTCCGTCTGCGGGAACCAGTGTTGGAAGGCCAGCACACCCTGGTGCAGCAGCAGGGAAATGCCATTCGCCGTGCGGCAGCCCGCGGCTTCCGCCGCAGCCAGCAAGGGGGTGATGGCAGGCTGGTAAATCGTGTCATACACGCACAGGCCCGGTCGCAGGTAATCGGGAGGCAGTGGCGAGCCATCGCCCGCCTTCAGGCCTACGGAGGTCGTATTGACGATCAGATCACAACGCTGGCAGAGATTTTCCAATTCCGGATCATCGAAGGACAGCGCCACCACCTCGGTGGTCGGCCCCAGCGCGCGGAGGCGCTCGACCAGAGGACCAAGTTTTTCGAGCGTGCGGTTCACCAGCACCAGCGTCGGCACGCCCTGCATCGCGCATTGCGTCGCGATCGCCTGACCGGCACCGCCTCCCGCTCCCGCGATCACGACGCTGAAGGTGGAAAGCGGAAACTCGAAATCATCCACGATGGCCCGCACGAAGCCGGGGCCATCGGTATTGAAGCCGTGGATTCCATCCGCATCGAAGCGCACGGTGTTCACCGCGCCCAAGGCCCGCGCGTCCGGATGCACCACCGAGCAGGCGGCCAGCGCATCGAACTTGTGCGGCACCGTGATATTGCAACCGATGAAGCCCAGTGCCCGCATCCGTGCAAACGCCTCCGCCACCTGTCCCACCGGCACATCGACCTTGATGTAGCGCGCATCGATTCCCGCCGCATCCAGCGCGGGCTGATGCATCCGCGGAGACGACGAGTGCGCCACCGGATGGCCGATCACCGCCAGGCGAGCTGGTTTGGCATGACCGGCATCAAGGCGGTCGCGGGAGAGAAGGTCGTCGAGGGTGTAAGGTTGGCTCATGGGTCGGGAAATGCGCGTGCCTTCATAGCAGATCGCGGTCTGCGGACAAGAAGGCGCGCAATCGGAGTTTGGCAACCGTGAAGGCGGATCAAATCGCCAGGACCTCCACGAGCCGCGTCACACGTGCCGCGCTGCGTTCGCGTCCCAGCAAGCCGAGGATGTCACCCAGATCCGGGCCGCCGGACTTGCCGCTGAGAGCCACGCGGACCGGGAACATGAGCTGGCCCGGCTTGGCCCCGGCCGCTTTCGCGGTTTCACCGATGGCGTGCTTCGCGGTCTCCGCCGACCAGTCGGTCGTAGCGGAAAACGCGGCTGCCAAAGCAGCCAGCAGAGCGGGTGCCTGGGCATTGCCCTTCACCTTCTCCAAGGCTTCGGTTTCGTAGGCGAAATCGTCCTGAAGCAGGAACCCGATGGCCTCGGGCACTTCCTGCAACAAGCGCACCTTGTCCTTCACCGTCGCGGCAGCGGTGGCATACGCGCCATCGACCGGCAAGCCCGCCCCTTCCACAAACGGACGGGCGGCGGCCGCAAAAGCTTCGGGTGTCAGTTTGAGAAGGTGCTGCTGGTTCACCCACGCGCACTTCTCGGGATCGAAGCGGGCGGGCGCACGATTGACGTTCTCCAGCGAAAAGCGCTCCACAAGCTGGAACAGCGTGAAGATTTCCTCATCGGTTTTCGAAGACCAGCCGAGCAGGGCCAGGAAATTGACCACCCCTTCAGACAGGAAGCCCTGGCGCGGATAGTCACCCACCGCAGCGCCTTCGTCGCGCTTCGACATCTTCGAGCCATCGCCATTCAGGATGAGCGGAATGTGCGCGTACAACGGAGCCGGAGCACCGAAAGCTTCGAAAAGCTGGAGATGCTTCGGCGTGTTCATCAGGTGGTCCTCGCCGCGGATCACGTGAGTGATCTTCATTTCGAGATCGTCCACCACGTTGACGAAATGGAACACGTAGGAACCATCCGAACGCTTCACCACCATGTCCGGCGTGTTGCTCTCGTCCTCGTAATTGATCGTCACCTCGCCGCAGACGAGGTCGTTCATGGTGATCTTCTTCCGCTCGAAGCGGAAACGCCATGCACCGCCGTCCTCATAGACGCGGCCCTTGGCACGGAGCACATCAAACCACTTGTCATAGATGGCCAGGCGCTCGCTCTGGAAATACGGGCCGTAGGAACCACCGGCCTGCGGGCCTTCATCCCAATCGAGGCCAAGCCAGCGCATGCCGGTGAAGATCGCATCGCGGGCGGCCTCGGTGTTGCGGGCCTCGTCCGTGTCCTCCACCCGGAGAACGAAGGTGCCGCCGTGGTGGCGGGCGAACAGGAAATTGAACAACGCGGTGCGCGCGCCACCGACATGGAGGTAGCCGGTCGGGGACGGAGCGAAGCGGGTGCGGACGGACGACATGCGGGCGGTTTAGTGCCCCTTGCGCCGGGAGTCCAGCGCAGGCCGGTTGTCCGCACCCGGTGCGGGTTATTTCGCCTCGCGGGTCTGCTTGGCGGCTTCCTCCAGCTCCTTCGCCTTGCGGTCGGCCGCCTCTTTGGCGAGGGCCTCCTCGTCCTTGATGGCCTCCGCCTGGCGTTCGCCCGCCTGGCGGGTGGCCTTGGCCTGGTCCTCAAGAGCATCGGCGTGGCGTTCGAGGGCCTTGTCCTGACGCTTTTCTTCCTCCGATTTGCAGGAGACGAAAGCGATGGAGGGACCGGCCAGAAGGATGGTCAGAGCAGGGCGCAGGATTTTCATGATCGTAGTGGTTGGTTGGATCGGTGGAATGCACGGGCAGCCCGCCGGATCTGATTTCGCAGCGGCCATGCCATGGCGTAAGCCGTTGGAAAACGACCATTTCCACCGTCCATCCGGATGCAATAAGCCCGATGCCTAAACAGCCTGTTGCATCCTGCCCCTCCCTCCGACCCTAGGGATTCGGTGCAGGTTCCGTCGCTGCCACCGGAGGCGATTCCACCGGAGGTTCCGCAGTGAGCACCGGCAGCACATCCGCGTACCACGCGCAGTTGAGGTTGAGACGCTCGTCCTCATTGAGATCGCGGTTGATCACATCCAAACGCGAGGCGTGGATGCCCAACAGCCACCACGGCAGGCTCTTGCGCCCGGAGACTCGTCCCGGCTTGCGCAGCACCACCGGCGCACCACTGGTGCCGCGGTGCATCCGGGCATCGGTGAGGAAGTAGCCATTGCCTTGGAACCGGATGCCGAAGGAAGAAGCGATCATCGCCCGGCGCGCGATCGGCAGATGATGGAAAGTATCGTGGAAACCGAGCGGGAAGCCCGCGACCATCGCGGCGGTGCCGATTTCGATCTGATCGAGATTCTTCACCAGCGAAGCCGGCGTGAAGGCTTGATAGAGCAGTTGCTTGGGCAGCTTGTCCCGCTCCAGTTCGATGGCCACCACATCCACGATCCCCACCGTATCCACGGTCTCGCGCCACTGGGGCACGCCTTCGAGATAGAGGGGAATGATATAGCCGGTGACTGCGGCCACATTCGCGGGATCAATGTGAAGTTCGATTTCCAGATGCTCCGGGCTGTGACCGGACGTCTCATCGACCACCACATGACGGTTGGTGACCAGAAACAAGCGCCCCCGGACTTCGTAGAAGAAGCCCGTGGCATTCGTCAGCGGCCCCAATGACGTGGCCGTGGTGACCCGGGTGACGGCGAGCAACAGAGATTCAACCATGCGGGTCTAACATACCGCACATTCCGGGCCGGAAAACCGGAGGTTTTACAAATCCGCGTCCGCGTGCGGACCACTCACCGGCCGGTCCGAATAGACGATGCAGCCATCGATGGCGGCGTCCCCGCGGACGACCGCACCCGGCCACACCACCGAATCCCGCACCACGGCTCCCGCCTCGATGATCGCGCCGGGTCCGACCGCGCTGCGCTCCACGATCGCCAATGGATCCACCTTCGCCTCCGGATGAATGAGCGGACCCAGATCGAGCGTGCGATGGGCAAGAAGATAGCTCACGCGATCCCCCAGATCCATCCAGTGGCCCTCGTCCAGCACCACCGCGCCCAAGCGTCCCTCTTCAGCCAGTTTCAGGAAAGCGGGAATCACCGAGACCTTTTCACCCGCAGGCAGGTAGTCGAGGAATTCGCGGTTCACACAATAGATCCCGCTGAACAAATGGCTGCCTTCGGAGCGCCCGAGCTTGTTCCGGATGTCCATCACCCGGGTGCCCGCTTCATCCACTGCAATGTGCAGGGCCTCGCCTTGCGAGCGCAGGGCCAGCGTGACCGGCAGCCCGGAAGCACGATGGGCGTCCACCAGCCGTTGCAGCGGCATGGTCGTGAAAATATCGCCGTTGTGGATCAACAGCGGGCCATCCTCGATCCAATGGAGCAGATTCTTCAGGCCACCGCCGGTTTCGAGCAAATCCGGCTCCTGGAAGAGATGGACCGGCCGGTCGTGCCAGTGGCCGAACTCCGCAGGCAGGCCGTTGCCTCCGGCCAAACCGGGGCGGTCCCAAGCCCCATTCGGAATGCCGAACGTCTGATCCCGCCAAAGCTCGGGCAAATGGTGCGTATTGATCGCAAAGCGGCGCACGCCGACCGCCTCGCACGTATCCAATGCCCTCTCCGCCAGCGATTTGTGAAACAGTGGAATCAACGGCTTGGGCAGCCGCGTGGTGAGCGGACGCAGCCGGGTGCCGAGTCCGGCGCCGAGGATGAAGGCCTGATGCACACGCGGGGTTTGCCGATACGAACGACAACCCGCAAGTCCCGGGCGGTTTTTGTTTGAGAAATCCCCGATTTTATCGCGTATCGGCATTCCTCATGAGGCCCGCATCTGCTCTATTGTTGACCCTCTCCGCCCCTGCGGCCATGGCCGTACCGGATGGATTTACCGTCCGGGATTTCGCCGGACCGCCCCAGGTCGAGTACCCCACCGCCGCAACCGCCGCTGCCAATGGTGATGTTTACATCTCCTCGGACAAAAACGGCTCGCTCGGCCACAAGCCGAACTTCGGCAAGATCGTCCGCGCCACCGATACCGACGGCGACGGCAAGGCCGACAAGTTCCAAGACTTCGTGCCGGATGTGAACAGCCCCCGCGGCGGCCACTTCGTCAATGGCACTCTATATTTGATCCACCCTCCCTACCTCACCAGCTACCGCGACACCAATGGCGACGGCGTGGCCGACGAGGAGAAGGAGCTCGTGAAGGGCTTCGGCTGGGGCATCGAGCATCCGCGCGGTGCCGACCACACCACCAACGGCGTCCGGATGGGCATCGATGGCTGGCTCTACGTGGCCGTCGGCGACTTCGGCATGCCGGATGCGGTGGCCGCAGATGGCAAGCACCTGACGCTTCATGGTGGCGGCGTGGTCCGCATCCGCCCGGACGGTTCCGAAATGGAACCCTACGCGGTGATGACCCGCAATATCTGTGACGTGGCCATTTCCCCGTATCTGGACCTGTTCTCCCGCGACAACACCAACGACGGCAAGGGCTGGAACACCCGCTTCCACCACTTCACCGAGCTCGGCAACCACGGTTATCCGCGCCTCTACCAGCACTTCGCCGATGAAGCCATCAAGCCGTTGGCCGACTACGGCGGAGGCTCCGGCACCGGTGCCCTTTACCTTCATGAGCCGGGCTTCCCGAAGGATTTCGGTGACTCCGTGTTCACCTGCGACTGGACCGTCGGCGCGATCTTCCGCCACCCGATGAAGCCGTTCGAAGCCTCCTTCGTCGCCAAGCAGGAGGTTTTCGAAAAGTATCCGCACGCCATCGACATTGATGTGGACGGCTTCTCCCGCCTCTACATGGTGGACTGGCGCAACGGTGGCTTCGATTTCAATGGCAAGGAAGTCGGCATGATCCACCAGGCGATCGCCCCGGGTGAAAAGCCGGCCAAGTATGTCGATGTGACCAAGGCCAAGGACGAGGAACTGCCGGCGCTCGTCGCCTCGCGCAGCGCCGTCCAGCGCCTCGAAGCCCAGCGCGAGATCATCAAGCGCGGCCAGAAGCCGGTCTTCGCCAACGGCGTGTTCGGCATCGCGAAGGATCCGAAGCAGGAGCTCTACGCACGTGTCGCCGCGATCTTCACCTTCAAGCAGCTTTACGGCAAGGGTGCCACCAAGCCGCTTTCCGAACTGGTGGCGGATGCCTCCGTGAAGGAATTCGTGCTGCGCGCGATGACCGACCGCCTCAGCGAACTGGATGGCGTGCCGGTGCAGCCGTATGTGGAGGCCCTCAAGGACCCCAATGCCCGCACCCGCCTGCAGGCCCTGATCGGCCTCGCCCGTCTCGGCGCGAAGGACGCCGCCCCGGCGATCCTCGCCGCAGCCGGCACCTGGCCGACCGATGAGTCGAAGCTGGAGGAAGGTGCCCACTACCGCCTGCCCCACACCGCCGTGAAGTCGCTGGCGCAGATCGGCAATGCCAAGGCCTGCCTCGCCGCCATCGCCGCTCCGGCCTCCCGCCCGATCGCCCTCCGCGCGCTGCAGGAAATGCACACCGACGAGGTGGTGGATGGCCTGATCAGGATCGCCGATGGTTCGAAGGACCCGGCCATCGTCACCGGCGCCCTTGGTGCCCTCGCCCGCCTCTACAACGACGAGAAACCGTGGAACCTGAAGGACTGGTGGAACACCCGCCCGGACGACCGCGGACCGTACTTCGAACCCGTCACCTGGAGCGCCACGCCGAAGATCAAGCAGGCGATCGAACGCAATTTCACCAAGATCCCGCCGACCGGCACGCAGGCCTACATCCAGCTGCTGGCAGTAAACCGCATCCAGGTCAGCGACCTGAAACTCGGTGACCTCGATCCGCTCGTCGTCGCGCTGGGTTCCACCAACCCGGATGCCTCCCAGATCCAGATCCTGCTCGCTGCCGCCAAGGACGCGAAGCGCCCGTGGGAGCAACGCTCCTCCGCCTACCAGTCGTTGATGCGCGCGGGCGACCAAGCCAGCACACTACGACTCGCCGTGCTGTCCACCTGGGCTACCGAGAACCCGGCTCCGGCTGCCGCCTCGCAGTTGGAAGCGGACTTCGTCAATGAATCGCAGCGTGGCATGGAAGTGCCGAAACTCCGCGAACTGGGTGCCAAGCAAAGCGATGCCGCCAGCCGGATCGCCTGGAAGGCCCTGCTGACGGTGCTGAACAGCCCGCTGGCCAAGGCCAATGCGAAGGAGCAGGTGAAAAAGTTCATCAATGAGAATCCGCGCGAAGTGGGCTTCTTCCTCGCGATCAAGGACCTGAAACTCTCCGGCTTCGACAAGCAGATCGATGCAGGCATCCACAGTGACAACGAGCTGACCATCGCCGCCGCCAAGGCGGCCAAGGAGGCGGGTGCCTCCTCTGCCGCACAAGGTGGTGGCAAGAAGATCGCCGAGTTGAAGCACGACGATGTCGTGAAAGCCGCGATGACCGGCAAGGGCGATGTCGCCACCGGCAAGCGTCTCTTCACCTCGCAAGGTTGCATCGCCTGCCACAGCACCGATCCGAATGCCGAGCAGAAGGGTCCGTACCTCGGTGCCGCCGGCGCGAAGTTCACCCGCGACTATCTGATCGACTCCGTGCTGGAGCCAAGCAAGGTGGTGGCCCAGGGCTTCCAGACGACGATGTTCCAGATGAAGGACGGCACCGCGAAAGTGGGTTTCGTCACCGCTGAAGCGGACGGTGTCATCGAGATGCGCGACATCGCCGGGCAGATCGCCAAGATCAAGCGTGACGACGTGAAGGACGAGCAGCACATGAAGGACTCCATGATGCCTCCCGGCCTCGCCGCCGGCCTCACAATGGAGGAATTCACCGCCCTGATCGAATACCTCGCCTCCCTCAAGGCGGTCGGCGGTTGATCGGATCGATCCCTGAATTTCCCAAAGGGCGGATGGGCGACCATCCGCCCTTTTTTGTATCCGAGAGGCCGCTTGCTCTATCCCGAAGGGTTTTCCAAAGCCCGGCTCGGGCAAAGAGCCGGTTTCACATCTGTCCGTGTGAAACAGGCGGATCTACCGCTTCTCGATCGCGACCAAAGTGATGTCGTCCATCTGCCGCGACTCACCGGTGAAGGCCTTCAGCTCACGCTGCACGGAGGCGAGGATTTCTTCCGCTCCCATCGGTGCGGCGGCGAGGAATACATCGGAGAGACGCTTGGCTCCGAACTCCTCCTCCTTCGCATCCACCGCTTCCTTCACCCCATCGGTGTAGAGCAGCAGGCAATCCCCGCTCTGGAGAGTGATCTCAAAGTCCCGGGTGACGCGCTCAAAGACATCCCCGGCATCAATCCCCACGGCCAATCCCGGCGGCTTCAAAAACTCCACCGTTCCCGCACGGCGGCGGTACAACAGCGCCGGATCATGACCAGCCCGGGCCATCACCACGCGGCCGCCATTGGGATGCAGCACCGAGTAGGACATGCTGATGAACATATCCTCGCGGATGTCCGGGAAAAGCTGGCGGTTGACCGTGGAAAGCACCTTGGCGGGCGAGTCCTCGCCGTAGGCCGCGGAGCGCAACACGCTGCGGCACATCGCCATCAAGAGGCCCGCCGCCACACCCTTGCCGGACACGTCCGCAATGGCGATGCCATGGCGCTCCTCTCCGACGGTCACGTAGTCGTAGTAGTCACCGCTGATGATCCGCGCCGGAAGATTCGTGCCGCTCACGCGGTACCCGGCGATGACCGGATCGCCCTGCGGCAGCAGCACGTGCTGGACATCGCGGGCGGTCTTCAACTCGCTCTCGAAGGCTCGCTTTTCGTGGGCTTCTCGATGGATGTTCGCATTGCCGATGGCGAACGACGACTGCTCGGCCACGGATCTGAACACGGCGAAGTCATTGCCGGAAAAAGGTCCATCCTCATGCAAACGGGCGACTGCCAGAACGCCCAGATCCTTGCCCGCATGGCGGAGCGGAGCCACCAGGGCGGAAACATCGCCGCTGTAGTTGATGAAGGCATCGCGGAAGGAATCATGATTCTTTACGTCCGGCACCCGGATCGCCTCCCCCACCGTGAGGCTGTGGCCGAGGATGCCATCGCCCACGCCCACCTTTGCGAGCCGCACATGGCTTTCCAACACGCGGGCATCCCGCTCGGCGCGTTTCAAAATCTCCACCGGCACGCCGATGAGCGGCGGGCAGTTCTCGGAAACGTACATCGGCACGAGGTGCTGGCCGTCATCGCTGAGGTAGTAAATGGCTCCGCCGCGCGCGGTGACCACCTTGTCGATGCCATCGACAATCATCCGGGAAAGCGCCTTCACCGTCGTGTCGCTTTCGATCGCGCTGCCGAGATCATGGAGGAAGGCGAACATGCGGTGTTCCTCACCTTCCAGATCGCGCAGGCGGCCCTTCATCCGCCGCAATCGCCACGCCCACTCGCGCAGGATCAGGCCGCCGACCAACACGACGAGGCCGAGGAGGATGAAAGCGATGGTGGCGTACATCCGGTTTCCTGTTTCAGCGACCTCCCGTAACCAGCGGGGTCAGCCTTCCTGGCTACGTTTCGAGGCAACCTCCGCCTCAAGGAGACTCACCACACCGGCGAACTTCTTGGCATTCTCACCACTGGTCGCGGACAGAACCTTGTGGGCTTCCAGCACGTGCTTCGCCCGATCCGTTTGTCCCGGCAGGCCTGGAGCTTGGAGCGGGGAAAGGGCGGCACGGATCTCATCCACCCGGCCACGCCACGGAGCCACCGGCGGATCGATTTCCAACAGGAAATCCAGGCCGAGGTCCTCCAGCGAACGGCGGTTCCGATCCCCGGCATCGGCGACCTGAACCTTGCCCCCCGGCGCGGAAAGCCGGGCAGAGAGCCCGGCCAGCGTCCCCATGAAGGTGGAATCCATGCCCGTACACCCTCCAAGATCGACAACAAGACAACGTTCACCGGAGGCGATCCGGGATTCGGCGTATTCCTTCAGGGCCGGGCTCGTCAGGAACGAACCCTTTCCTTCACAGCGAATCCAAGTGAACCCGTCGAAGGTTCCGACGAGAATGGCATTTTCGGCAGTCACGGGAAGCGACCCGCATAAGCGGGAGGTGCAGGCTATTAAACTTCCATCTCGGGTTCGGGTCAACAGCCCATCCGTCCGATTTGTGTCAAATCATTGCCACAAATAGGACCGCTGGGAGGCGATTTCCCTGCCACCACGGTGGAGGGAGATCCGCCAGGCGAGCACTTTGCCGCCTTTTGTATAATTGTCGCCGATGATGGAAAACTCGGTTTGGCCGGTGGTGGCGGAGGGATCGAAGGTGCGGGTCTGCTTTTTCACCCGGCTGCCGGTGGCTCCCTGCTGATACTCGAAAACGATCTCGGCGGGCGTTCCCACGGCCTCGTCGTTCCAGATCACGGTGTAGTACTGGCCGAGGCGCTGGGCCTGCTCGTTCACCCCGATGGCACCATGGAGACGGCGCAGCTTTTCGCCGCGGATCATCGGGTCCTGGCTGAAGTCGACCACGGTGTCACGAAGCGTGGATTGCTTCACCACCAGCGGCTGCCGGCTGGCGCAGGAAGCGAGTAGCGCGGTCACGGCCACGAGGATCAATCGTCTCATCGGCGGGCATTCAAGCAGCCACCGGCTCTTTTCCAACACCGAAGTTCCATCGGTTCTTGGCTATCGTGAAGGAACGCGCCTAGACTGGCCCCCATGGACCAAGCCGTCCTCGACCGACTCGACACCTTCATCCGCAAAAAAGGCCTGCGCCGTACCGGCCAGCGCGATGTGATCGTGCGCGCCGCCTTCGCCAGCGACGACCATTTCACCGCCGACGAACTCTTCGAACGGGTCAGCCGGACCGACTCGACCGCCTCCCGCGCCACCGTCTACCGCACGCTCTCGCTGCTGGTGGAGGCCGGACTGCTGCGGGAAATCGAGCTGGGGGACAACCACAAAACCTACGACCCGAACTTCGTGGACAAACCGGCGCACAACCATCTGGTGTGCATCGATTGCGGACGGGTGGTGGAGTTCGAGGACTCCCACATCGAGCTGATCAACGACTGCGTCACCCGCCGTCTCGGCTACCGGCCGGTCCGTCAATCCCTCAAGATCGAGGCTGGCTGCGAGCAACTCCGCCTGAAAGGCCGCTGCCCGAACCTGATCGCCGCCCGCCTGTCCGGCAAACGCCTGAGAAAAAAACGCTGACCCGTCATGTCCGACGTCCCACCTCCCCCGCCCGCTCCTCCCGCCACTGCGGCTCCTGCGAAAAAACGCGGCTGCCTCGTTCCCGCGCTGCTCACCATCATCGTGGTGCTGCTGGTGGTGATCGGGGCCTGGCTCTGGATCAACCGGCCGATCAAGCCGGTCCAGCTCAGCGCCGAAGAAAAAGCCGCCGTAGAGGCGAAACTGGAGGCCGTACAGGCCCCATCGCCTTCCCGCCCGACCTATGAAAAGGGCGCAAAGGAGATCATTCTCACCGAACGCGAACTGAACGGCCTGCTCAACGAAAACACCCAGCTCGGCAACTCGCTGAAGTTCGAACTGGTAAAGGGAGCGGTCCATGCCCGCTACGAGACCGACCTCGACAAGGATCTCCCGGTGGTCGGCGGCAAGCGCCTCAAGGCCCGCGCCCGTTTCTTCATCAACAACGACCAGGGCCAGCCCCATCTGGTGCTGGACGATCTGACTGTCTGGGGCGTCTCGCTTCCGAATGACTGGCTGGGCGGGCTGAAGGGACACGACCTGCTCGGTGACACCCTCGGCCAAGGTCGCCGCGGCGGCGGACTCGCCGGCGTGGAGGACATGCAGGTCGAGGACGGGCAGATCCGCATCAAGCTGAAGGAGTAGTAGCGCCGGACTCCCGCCCGGCGTCGCTTCGCTGCCGCTGGATTCGCGCATGCCTGTGGTCCCCGGCACGCGGGGCTTCCATGTCTCCCCAACACGCAAGGCGGGAGCCTTGCGCCACTTTTCATGACGATTCTTGACCAAATGAAAACCCAGCAGATCACAGATTTTAACGGGTGACAAACCGCCTGCGGCATTCATGCTGCGGCGCGTCATGTTGAAATCCGGCATTTTCAATCCACACGTGCTCGATCTGGTGGCCCGTGTCCGCCACACCAATACCCTCGTCATTTCCGACTGGGCTTTCCCTTTCTGGCCCGAGATCGAGACGGTGGATATTTCTCTGACCCACGGCATTCCGACCGTACTGGACGTGCTCAACGTGCTGGCTCCGAACTTCCAGATCGGGAAGATCTGGCAGGCCGAGGAGTTCTCGAAAGTGAACGACGCCGCCACCATCGCCCGCTTTGACTCGGCCTTTGCCGCCATCGAGGGAGCCGCCGTCACCAAGCTGCCGCACGTCGATTTCAAGAAACTGGTGCCCGGAGCCATCGGCTTGATCCGCACCGGCGACGCCACCCCCTACGGCAACATCATCCTCGAATCGGTCTGAGATGAGCCGGGCACCCTCTCCTTTCCGCACGGCCGTTACTCTCTGCACCTTTCCGGAGGCCGCCTCGGGGCCATTCGTTTTCCATGGAACGCTCGAAGTCGGCTTCGCCAAAGCCGTGGCCCATGGCTTCGGTGCCGTGGAGCTATTCCTCGCGGGGCCGGATGCCGTGCCGGTGGAGGAAATCGTGGCTCTCTCCGATCAGCATCAGTTGGCCATCGCGGCGGTGGGCTCGGGAGCAGGCATGGTGAAGCATGGGCTTTCCCTGACCGATCCCGATGCCGGGCAACGGGAGAAAGCGCGAACCTTCCTGCGGGAGATGATCCATTTCGCCGGGAAAATCGGCGCGCCAGTGATCCTCGGCTCGATGCAGGGGAAATCCGGTGGTGCGGTCAGCCGGGAACAGGCGCTCGATTGGCTCGCGGAAGCCCTCCATGAAGCGGGAGCCACGGCGGCGGAATACCATGTGCCTTTCCTCTACGAGCCGCTCAACCGCTACGAAACGAACTTGTTCAATCGCCAGGCGATTGCGGCTGCTTGGCTGGCGGAGCGGGAAATTACCAACGTCAAACTGCTGGCGGACCTCTTCCACATGAACATCGAGGAGGACGACATCGCTGCCGCGCTGGTGACAGCCGGGCCGTGGATCGGCCATATTCATTGGGCGGATTCCCAGCGCCGGGCGATGGGCACCGGTCACACCGATCCAGCCCCGATCATCGCCGCCCTCCGGCAGATCGGCTACGCGGGCCATATCTCCGCGGAAATTTTCCCACAACCGGATGCGGATGCGGCAGCCTCGCAAACACTGGCCTCGCTGCGCCCGTTCGCCACGGTTTGATTTTTCGCGTTTCCTCGGGAGCGTTCGCAGCTACAGGGAGCGCGCGGGCACGCCGCCCGCACATCCCTCACTACCGCCATGTGGAAAGGCCGCTTCGCCCAAGACACCTCCTCGCTCGTCCAACAGTTCGGCGAGTCGATCTCGTATGACTGGCGCTTGTTCCCGCACGACATCGCAGGCTCCATCGCCCATGCCCGGGCACAGATGAATGCCGGTCTGCTCACGGCGGACGAGTTCTCGCAGATCGCAACCGGGCTGAAGGAGATCCTCGCGGATATCGAGGCCGGACGCTTCGAGTTCAAGACCTCGCTGGAGGACATCCACATGAACATCGAGGCGGAGCTGACCAGGCGCATCGGTGCCGCCGGCGCAAAGCTCCACACCGCCCGCTCGCGCAACGACCAGGTCGCCACGGACACGCGCCTCTATTCCCGCCACGAGATCGGCGAGCTGCTCGAAGGCATCGCCACGCTGAAGAACGCCCTCCTTTCCCAAGCGGAAAAGCACGCCGCCACGGTGGTGCCGGGCTACACCCATCTCCAGCGCGGCCAACCGGTGACCGTCGGCCACCATCTGCTCGCCTATGTCGAGATGCTCGACCGCGACAGCTCGCGCCTCGTCGATTGCCGGAAGCGCCTCAACATTTCCCCGCTCGGCTCCGGCGCTCTGGCCGGTTCCACCATCAATCTCGACCGCCGCGCCATCGCCGCGGAACTCGGCTTCGATGGCGTGACGGTCAACTCGATGGATGCCATCGCCGACCGCGACTACATCGCCGAACTACTATTCGTGATCTCCCTCTGCGGCGTGCACCTCTCCCGCCTCAGCGAAGACCTCATCCTGTGGTGCTCGGCGGAGTTCGGCTTCGTGACGCTATCGGACGCACACACCACCGGCTCCTCGCTGATGCCGCAGAAAAAGAATCCGGACGTCTGCGAACTAACCCGCGGCAAGACCGGCCGCCTCGTCGGCAATCTCATGAACCTCCTCGTCGCCGTGAAGGGCCTGCCCCTCACCTACAACCGTGACCTCCAGGAGGACAAGCCGCCGCTCTTCGACTCCATCGACACGCTCAAGCTGATCCTCGCCGTGAACGCCGAGATGATCGCCGCGATGGAAGTCCGCACTGAACGCTGCCGCGCCGCCGCCAGCGATCCGATGCTGCTCGCCACCGATCTGGCCGACTGGCTGGTGAAGCAGGGCGTGCCCTTCCGCCACGCGCATGAACTGGTGGGCAAGGCCGTGGCCGAGTCCATCGCCAGTGGAGTACCGCTCGACCAGCTCGACCTCACCGCCATCGACCCCGCCTACACGGAGGACGCGAAGTCGGTGTTCTCGCTCGATCGCGCCCTCGCCGCCCGCACCAACCCGGGTGCCCCGAATCCGGAGAACGTGAAAGCGGAAATCGCAAAGCGGAAGTAATCCGCGTTCAGCTCCGGTTGTCCGGCAGTTTGTTGATCATCGCGCGCATCGCTCCAAGGCGGTGGGACTTGTGCTCGTGCTCGGACTCCATGCGCGCGATCAACTTCGAGAAGCCCTCCTGGATTTTGTTTTCCTTGAGGAGCTTCTCGACTTTCTTCAATGCGTCCGGTTGGCCCGGCACGTCGCCCATGCGGATCAGCTTCAAGGTCGCTCCCAGCAGGTTCTGAACGTTGTCGACGCGGCCATGCAGCGCCTTGACTTGCATGAGCTCGATCTCCTCGTGGCTCTGCAGTGATTCCGCGAGGTTGAGCAGGTGGGAGAGGATTTCCTTGTCGGTCATGGGAAACTGGAGGGGGGATGTACAGCATCCCCCATCTTTCCCATCCGTCAAAATGGAATTCATATGACACAAGATTCTCTAACAGTGGAACCGGCTCCGTCGTTAGAGAATCTTCATGAGATTTCTTCGAAGCCTTACTTTTGCGGAAGCGCCTCGAAGACGAGCACCTGGAAAGGCTTCAGCGTGATCGCCAGAGGCTTGTCCGCCGCAATCGTACCATCTCCCGGGGCGGTGTCACCCTTCGGCGAAACCAGTTTGTAGCTGCCTGCGGCGCCGGCGGGCAGTTCGAACAACGAGGCCGGGGTGGCGGAAAAATGCTGTTCGCGGTCGGAGGGATTACGCAGGCAGAGGATGCCCTTTTCCTTCGACCAGGAAGCCCAACCGTAGGTTTCGAGCTTCGCCGGATCGCCGCCGATCCAGTGGGTGTCCACCAGCGTCGCGGAGTTGCCACGCGCCCACTTCGCCGCGGCAGCGATGGTGTCCCAGTTCTCCTGCGAAAGCAGCGAAGGCGTGACGTAAAGCTCCTCCATCTGCGTGCCATAGGCGAATCCGGACCAGATTTCCTCCGGCAGATTGTTGCCGGGATCCTCGTTCAGCCATCGCGCGTGCTTCGCATAGATCACTCCATGAACCATCAGGGAGTTGATCGGGAACAACGGTGAAACAGCGACATTGTTCTTGTAGATGTTCGCGTCACGGAAGGTGATCCACTGCTGGCGGTGGGTGCCTGTGCCGATGAATTCGTGGTCGTAGTTGCCACGCCAGATCGAGTCCGCGGTGCCGAACCAGAACGGCGAGGCCCACGTGCCCGTGGTAAGGTTGATGTAAAGGTCCGGGCGTTCCTTGCGGAGATCGGCGATGAGCGCGATCACCGCCTCGAAGTCGCTGCCGAAGTCGGAGCCCGGCTGCACCTTGCCGGCATCACCGGTGCCATCGAACTTGAAGTGGTTGATGCCGTTGTCGCGGATCATGCGCAGACACATGTCGCGGAAGAGCTTGTAGTAGTTCTTCCCGGACAGGGCGAAACCGGTCTCGTTGGTTTCGTACTCCTTGCCCTTCTCGAGGCCGGTGTTGGCGGCGGCGATACGGGCGTCCTTCGGCGGACCGTAGCCGCCCCACGGCGAGAACCACACGCCCGGGCTCGCGCCGTAGCTCTCGGCCAGCTTGCGGACTTCCTTGAACTCGTTCGGCATGCCCTTGTTGAACTGCCAGAGCGTGGCGGGATCATCCCAACCGTCATCGAAGAGGAAGCTGTCCACCTTCACGCCGCGCTTCTTCACCAGCTCCTCGCCATAGGCGCGGACGACATCAAGCGCGGCCTTCTCATCGTAGCGGCTGAAGTAACCGATGTCGTACCACGTGTTGTAATTGAGGAACGGCTCGTAGGGACGCACGCGCTCGATATTCACGTAGCCGAGCTGAAAAGTGCGGCGGAGCTGGCCGGGAGCAGCCACGCCGACGATGGAGGAAACGACGAGGTTCTTGTGATTGGCAACCTTGGTCTTGCGGGCGAGAAGGCCGGTGACGCGGCCGTCCTTCACGCTGTTCTCGGCCATCGGATGCTCCACGCCGCAGAACAGCGAGTCATTGATGGTGACCGGCACGCCTTGCACCGTGCCCTGGGTCCGGGCATTGTCCGCGGAGAAATCGAGCAGCTTGATCTGCTTGATGTCACCATTGCCCATGTGCGGGGTGAAGGTGACGGTCTGGCGCAGATAAGGAGCACCATCGCGGAGCTCCGCGCGCCACACCACCTCATTGCCGGACGCATCCCAGGCGAAACGGATTTCCAACGTCTGCCCGGCCACGCGATCGGCGAGACGGCGCGCATCGGCCTTGGCCTCGATCTTTCCGGCCACCGGCTTGGAAGCGATCCAACAGGAGGAACTGCGGGTAAACTCCTGCGGCTTGCCGTATTCGTCGTCGGTTTCCTCACCTGAGAATTCGAAGAGCTTCGTGCCGAGATCGTACAGGCGGCCGTTGACCTTGTCAGCAAGGCGCACGCCAGTCACCCGTCCCTCGTCGAGGACCACCGTGAGGGAAAGCTTGTCATTGGCAATCACCGCGCGGCTGTCGGTGATGGCGGATTCAGAGGATGAAACGGCAGCCGGAGCTTCCGCAGGAGCGGCGTGCAGCGACAGGGGAGAGAGAGCGAACGCCAGCGCGACGAACCAGAACGGACGGAACGGCTTCATACGGAACACCGCGAGGATTCCGCTCCCCTGGCTGAAAGACAAGCGGGGACGCGCAAATCCGGCGCGGCGTTTGTAACGCCCGGCTTACTCCTTCCGCGGCTCTTCCTGGGTGGTCGGCGGCGGCAGCAGATCCGGATCATGCTCCACGGGCGGTTCATCATGATCCCCGGCGATTTCGCTGTGATGGGAGGCGGCACGGACCTCCGGCAGGCTTCCATCCTCGCCTTCCTCCGTCGCGTACGGATCCGGCTGCGTCTCGGCATCCAGCAGCAGGCGCTCCATACGCTCCCGGGCCTCGGCCTGCTCCATCTTCGCCTTCTTCTTCTCATCCCACCAGGCCATCCAGATACAGGCCTCGTAGAGGATGACCATCGGCGCGGCCATGAGGCACTGGGTCAGCATGTCCGGTGTCGGCGTGAGGACGGCGGCGATGACGAAGATGGCCACGATGGCGTAGCGGCGGGTCTTCCTCATTGTCTCGTAGCCCAACAGGCCGAGCTTCACACAGACCATCACCACCACCGGCAGTTCGAAGGCCGCGCCAAAGAGCAGGGTGAACTGGGTGGCAAAGGAAATATATTCCCCGATCCGCCAGTCATTGGAAATGCCCATGTCCTTGCCCCAATCGGCGAAGAACAGCAGCGTCCGTGGCAACACCAGGAAGTATGCGAACAATACCCCGCCGACAAACAGACCGAAGCCAATCCCAAGCGCGGGCCACAGCACCTTCTTCTCATGCCCGTGCAGGCCCGGCAGGATGAACTGGAGGAGGAAATAAAGCAGCAGCGGAAAGCTCACGACGATACCGGCGAAGAACGCCAGCTTCATCGAAAGCATGAAGGACTCCGTAGGCTTCAAGGTGGACATCGTGCTGCCCTTGGTATCGATCACCGGGCTGGCTTTGGACTCGATCAACGCACGGATCTGCTTCTGCATCGCCTCCGCCGAATAGCCTCCCCGCTGGAGAGCCTCGGGCTGCTGGCCGCCGCCGCTGCCCGGAATCGATTTCAGGAATGCCTCGCGCTTCTCATCCGGCAAAGCCAGCGCTCCGCGCAGCAATGCCACCGACTTCGCATGAAAGACCAGCTTGTCATCCCCCGCCGCCGAGTAGAGTGCCTCGCGCTCAACAGGGGCGAGTGGTGCGGCTGCTTGTTCCAGCTTTTTCGCCTGCTCCCATTTTTCCACCGTGAGTGTTTCCGAAACCTTCTCCTTTTCCGGTATCAACTCTTCCTGATGAATCTGCCAAATCTTATCGACCGGCGACCGCAGGATCTGCATCAGGCGGCCCTGCAGTGAAAAGCAGGCGATCATCGCGATCACCAGCGTAAGCACCATCCTGGTGATCGTCTTCCGCAGATCCTCCAAATGTTCCAGGAAAGGCTTCTCCGAATCGACGGTCGCGTGGTCCCGGAGTTGGAACAGTTTTTTGAGGATGAACATGGTGGATTGGCAGCGGCATTCAAGATGCGGACCCGTCCGCCCGCAAGACGGATGACGACCGTTCCAAAAAACGCCACCGCTCCGCGCCCTCATCTACGAAACCCCGTGCTCCGGGAATTTCCGAAAAAAGTTCCAAGAAACCTCCCCCTGCCGTGTCTGATGAGATAACGAAGCATGAGCGCGCATGCCGTCATCCATGGAAATCCGCATCTCCACCACCCTGATGCCGGTTGAAGCCGCCGATGAGGCGGACGCGCCTCCACGCCTCGCATCCGGGGACAAAGCCAGCTTCCGCCAGGTTTTCGAGGCGGAGGAAACTCCGCTGCTGCGCTTCGCCCACGGCCTGACCGGCGTCCGGGAAACCGCCGAGGACCTCGTCCAGGAGGCCTTCCTGCGGCTCCACCAGCACTGGGCGGATGTCCAGCAGCCCCGCCCCTGGCTCTACCGCTGCCTCCGCAATCTCGCCATCAACCACCTCCGCCAGCGCAACCGGGAAACCCCGCTCGACGACAGCCACGAGTGGGAAGGCCCCACTCCTACCGCCGACCGCGACCTGAGCCGCATGGAAGCCGTCGGCACCCTCCGGATGATCGTCTCCGAACTGGATGACGACGACCGCCAGCTCCTCGAACTGAAATACCGCGAGGAACTCAAATACGACCAGATCGCCGCCCGCACCGGCCTCACCGCCGGCAACGTGGGCTACAAACTCCATCATCTTCTCAAAGGACTGGCCGATTCGCTCCGCCGGATGGGCGTCGAAAGCGCGGAAGGCTGAGAGAAAACCACCCATCATTTTCGAAACGATCCATTCATGAAAGAGGAAGATTCCAACCCGCTCGAGCCCGTCGGTGATGAACCGATCGAAGCGCGCATCGTCGCGTGGGTGCTCGGCGATGCCTCGGCCTTCGAAGCCGCGGAATTGGAACGCCTGTGCGCCGCGAACCCCGAGCTCGAGGCGTTCCGCCGCCGCATGCTGGCACTGCACGGCCTGCTGGGGGAGGCCGGAGACACCGCGCCCGATGACCAATGGAAACTGTCGCCGGACCGGCGCTCGAAGGTCGAGGCGCTGTTCAACGCTCCCAGCGCCCCGGCTGCCGCCACCCTACTGAAGCCGCAGAAACGCTCCAGCCAACCGTGGATCCGGCAGGCCCTGATGGCCACCGCCGCCTGCCTGGTGCTCGCCGCAGGGTTCCGTTACGTCTTCGCCCCGGCGAAAAACACGCAGGCCACTCTGGCCGTGAATGAAAGTGTCGGCGTCATGAGCGCCCGCAAACCTTCGGAAGCCCTCTGGGCAGGCCGCGACCTGCCGATGGCCGAGGGCTATGCGTCCAGCCAGCCGGTTCTCCCTGAAATCGCGGATGCCGATGGGGAGATCCTCGGGCGTACCGAACTCGTCCCGAACCGTCCGATGGGAGAGGGCTTGGAAATCGGTGACAAGACCTGGAGGTCCGCGGGCGGAAAGGATCTCGCGGACAATAGCGAGCGCGGGTCCGCCATCCGCAGCCGCGCCAAGGCAGCACCCGCCAAACCTGCTACTCCACCGGCGGGGGCGCCTGCCCAGCGTTACTCGGCCCGTGGCCCTTCCGAGATGTCGTTTGCGGCAGCAGCACCGCCTGCCCCGGCCATCACGGCAGCCCCGACCAGGCCCGAAGTCAAAACCGAAATCGCCTCCTCTTCCGAAACGAGGGCGAACACCGATTTCATCCGTCCGGTGGACGGCCAGACTATCGCCGGAGTGCCAGCCAATGACGCGGACGCCCGCAACGTCGTCACCGGTGGCCTCCGCTCGGGTGATGGCACGATCACCCGCAACAACATTGACTCGGTGTTGAACAACCCGAACCGCGTCGCCCAGGCAAAGGGGGAAAAGCTCTCCGAAGAGATCGCGAAAAACCAGAGCGCCGCCGATCTTGCTTTTGACACACCCGCCCCGCCTTCATCGGGTCCGGCTCTGGCAGCGAAAGAAGAGAACGCCCGGAGTGAATCGGGCAAACTTGGCCTGGCGGGGGAATCCACTGCGAGGGATGAGGAACGATCCAAGAAGTTCACTTCCGAAGGTTTGGCCGCCGCGCGCAAGGCCGCCCCGAAAGGACAAATTGCCGATGGCGGATCCCCAGCCGACTTGGTTTGGTCAACGCCCGACGAATCCATAAAACAGGACATGCGTCGCACCGGAGCCGGAGCTCTGTCCGCGAACAAGTCGGAGGTCATTCGCGAGTTCAACTATTCTACAGAGTTCGAGCCTCCCGCGGACTCCACGCCGCGCAACCCCCAGGCACGTGCAGCGGCGGTGCCAGCTGATCCATTGGCCCCAGCACCCGCATCCGCCGCCCAAAGCGACGGCGCGAAGACGGGAGCGGGCTATGGTGGTCAGCTAGCCCAACGCGAGACCATCCGTCGTGAGGATGCCGTCACGGAAGGTGACAAGCTTTTCATGGATGGACGCAACGCCTATGCCAATGGCGACTACCAGCAGGCACAGGTGGACCGCTCCCGGGAGTTGTCATTGCTCGATGAATCCATGCCGGCCGAGAGATCCGTTTCCGTCGGAAGCTTGAAGCAAATGATCACCGAAAAAGAGGCGGTGATTCAGAGATACAAAGCCTCACTCGCCCTCTACGACGAATACGAAAAAACTGAAAAGCAGATTGCCGAAAACAACGCCAGTCCCGAGGCGATCTCGAAATTGAAAGAGAAATTCTCTCGGTCCAGCCTTGGAGACCTTGCAAGCAAAGATCACATTCAGAATTCCCTCAAAAGCCAAACGGGAGAACTTCTTGAATTGAAGAAACAACTCGACGCCACGGAGGGCCTCACACCCGCACCTCCCAAACCGGCACCCGTTCCCGCCGACGAAACCATCGCTGCCACGGAGCCGTTCTCAACCTTCTCGCTTCATGTCAGCGATGCCTCGTTCAAGCTGGCGAAGGCGGCGTTGGATCGCGGCGAGCGTTTGTCCGCGGACCAGATCCGCACCGAAGAGTTCTACAACGCCTTCGACTACGGCGATCCCGCACCCGCATCCGGCGAACCGGTTGCTTGTGCCATCGAGCAGGCCGCGCATCCGGTGCTGCCCCAGAGGAACATCGTGCGTGTCGCGATGCGTGTCGGCTCCGCCGGTCGCGGCCAGGGCCAGCCTCTCAATCTCACGCTGCTGCTGGACAACTCCGGCTCGATGGAACGCGAAGACCGCCATGAAGGGCTGAAGGCCGCCATCGCCCAGCTGGCCTCGCTGCTGCAGCCTGGCGATACCGTCACGCTCGCGGGGTTCTCGCGGACGCCGCATCTGCTCGCGGACCGCTTGTCCGGTGCCGAAGCCAAGAAGCTGGTCGAACTGGTGGACAAGCTGCCCAGCGAAGGCGGCACCAACCTCGAAGAAGCCCTGAAGCTCGCGGGCGAACTCGCCATCCAGCGCAGGAACCCCACCGCCCAGAACCGCATCGTGCTGCTCACGGACGGCGCGGCCAATCTCGGCAACGCCCAGCCAGATGATCTCGCGCAGAAGGTCGCCGCGCTGCGTCAGCAGGGCATTGCCTTCGATGCCGCGGGCATCGGTGCGGGCGGCCTCAACGACCGCATGTTGGAAGCACTCACCCGCCACGGCAACGGTCGCTACTACATCGTCAACGATCCGAAGGACGCGGATGCCAACTTCGCCAGGCAGCTCGCCGGAGCCTTCCGACCCGCCGCGGAGAACGTGAAGGTGCAGGTTCATTTCAACCCGGACCGCGTATCCCGCTACAAGTTGATCGGCTTCGAGAAACACCGCCTCAATACCGAGGACTTCCACAACGATGCCGTGGACGCCGCCGAACTGGCCGCGGACGAAGCGGGCGTGGCGCTCTATCAGGTCGAGACCCGTCCGGATGGCAGCGGCGAGATCGGCGAGGTGAGCGTGCGCTTCCGCGACACCGCCTCCGACAAGATGGTCGAGAACACCTGGACGATTCCGCACGATGAGAAGACACCCGCCTTCGATCAGGCGCGGCCTTCCATCCAGCTCGCGACGATCTCCATGCTTGCCGCCGAGAAACTCCGCGGCGGCCCGCTGGCGGATGCCACCGATTTCACCACCCTCAGCCCGGTGATCGCCCGGGTGAAGAACTACTACAGCACCAGTAGCCGCGTCGGCGAGCTCACCGGCATGACCGGGAAGCTCCGTTGAATTGACGCTCCATTTACACAACGCGCCGCGGGACCGTGATATCCCGGTGGGAGAACCACGCCCGCGACTCACCACCCGAACCCAACCCATCTCCGCCGGACCCGGCCGGATGGACACGGAAGAAATCAGGAAACTCCCCCGCTCATGACTTTTCCCTCGTCCGTGTCCATCCGCCCGCGCCCGGCGCACCCACCCCTCTTTCCCCAATGAAAGCCATCGTTCTGATCCTCATCACCCTGCTGGCCATCGCCGCCGCCCAGGAACAAGCCCGTGTCGATGTCGGCAACGGCGTGGCGCTGGTGCCGGTCGAAAAGGTGCGCGCGCCCGTGCCGCTGTTCTTCTCCGCCACCGCCGGCACCACCACCAAGGTGGGACTGGATGCCGCGGAAGGCCGCTTCGACCTCGCCTTCAAGATCCTTCAAGGCAAGCCCGAAACCCTTTCCCTCTCGCTCCATGGCAAGGGAGAAGTCACGGGTGTCACCGGTGACAATCTCAAGGACTGGTCCGTCCGTACCGAGGCCGATGGCAGCCGCTTCCTTGATCTTCATCCGGATACCGGGAAAGTGACGGACACCTGGACCGTGCAGGTCACCACCAGGTCGGATCTGCGCGGCAGCCGCAACGAGGCGGCGATCCTGCTTCCCGGTCTCGGCAAGGCCTCCGGCTTCTCGCTCGCCGCCACGCTGGAGCCCGCCGCCGATGTGGATCTGCGGGTTCTCAAAGCCGAGGGGCTCGTGCCGGTGGAAGGTGGCAACAACCGCAAGTTCCAAGGCAGCGCGCTGCCCCTGCTCACACTCGCCATCAGCCGCGGCGGCACCGCTCCGCGCGAACTGGAACTGGTGAATGCCACCCTCGCCGGAACTGGAACCGCGCAAGGCGACCATGTTTCGTTCACCCTGACCGCGGAAGCCCGCTCGACCAAAGCAGGTGCGACCTGCATCCTGCTTCTCGGCAATGCGGCGTTGGCGGGCGATGCCTCCGGTGATGGCTGGCATGTGCGGCTCAAGCGCGAGGGTGACAATTACGTCCACGAACTCGTCGCGGATCGCGCGGGCAGCTTCCCGGCAAGCATCGCTTTTCAAGCGCCGCTGAAGCGCAAGGGCGATTGGCGCGTCGCGGACTTCACCCTGCCCTCCGGCGTCGTGGTGCCGCTGCGTTTGGAAGGACTCGGCGACAAAGTGTCATTCGACCGCACGTTGCCCGTGGCGCCGGAACGCGATGGCACGAACTGGCGCGGCTTCCTGCCTGCGAACGGCCGCGTGAATCTCGCATGGAAAGGCTCGCGCGAGGAAGCGGAGGGCGCGCTGTTTTTCTCCAGCACGGAAGTCACCGAGATCCGCGTGGGCAGCGGCTTGCTACGGGAACTCTCGTCGCTGCGTTTCCGCGTGCTGCAAGGAAAGCTCAACGCGATCACCTTAAAACTCGATGGTCCCGGCGAAATCCTCTCCGTCCAAGGCGAGCAGGTGCTTGGCTGGACCGTGCGCGAGGAAGGCGGCGCACGGCGTCTGGAGGTCACCCTGAACCGCCCCATCGAAGGCGAGGGCGAACTGCGCATCGAGGCACAAGCCGCATTGGGCAGTTTCCCGGTGAAGACCACGCCACTGCGATTCACGCCACAGGGCACTTTGCGTCACAGCGGCTGGGTGCGTGTGGCCAGCCAGGGCGCCGTGCGTCTGGAGGTTCAGAACACCAGCGGCATGATGCAACTCGCACCGGGACAATTTCCCATCGGGGGCGGCGAGAATTTGCGGCAGGCTTCGGTCTATCGCTTCCCTTCCGCGGACCGCTCCTTCGACATCTCCGCCGACCAGGTCCTGCCGGAGGTCGGTGTGAATGAAGTCACGCTCTACGAAATCGCCGAGACCGACCGCCGTATCCTCGCCGATCTGGAACTCGATATCCGCGAGGCTCCATTGCGCGAGTGGGAGCTCGCCGTACCCGAGGACTTTGCGGTGGCAGGCGTGACCGGCGCGGCGGTGGCGGACTTCAATGTCGCGGGCGCGGCTACCGGCGGAAAGCGCATCGTGAAGGTGCTCTTCAACCAGCCGGTGGATGGCCGCCAGCTTGTGAGCCTGCGCCTTGAAAAAAACGAGGCCGCAAAGGCCGGCACCTGGGATCTGCCGGTGCTGGATTTCCCGGGAGCAAAGTCGCGCCGTGGTTTTGTCGGCGTGATTTCCGCACCGGGTTTCCGCGTCACTCCGGCGAAGTCCACGGCCCTCGCCGAAGTGCCGCTGACATTTTTTCCGAAGCAGGCACAGGGATTGCAACAGGCATTCCGTCTGCGTGACGCGGCATGGTCCGCCTCGATGAAAATCGAAGCGCTCGGCCAGAACGTGCAGGCGGATGTATTTCATCTCTATTCTCTCAAGGCTGGTGCCGCCTACGGCAGCGTGCTCATGAACTACTTTGTCGTGGGCGCACCAGCCACCGAGTGGCGCATCGCCGTGCCTGCGGGCATCGGCAATATCGACATCACCGGCCAGAGCGTCGGCAAGGACTGGCGTCGCGAGGGCGATGTGGTGGTGGTGCCACTGTCGCGCCCGGTGCTCGGAGCCGGCACGGTGCTGCTCACTTTCGAACAACCGATGAGCGCGCGCGGCGGCGTGATCTCTCCCGGTGCCGTGCGTCCGCTGAACGTGCAGAGCGAGCGCGGCTACGTGCAGGTGGTCAGCCCGCTGCAGGTGAACCACACCGTGGCGAAGAGCGAAGGTCCGCTGCTCAAGCTGGAGGCCAATGAACTGCCGCCCGAGTATCGCCTGCTCACCAGCGCTCCGACCCTCGGCGCGTGGCAATACACCGCCCGCGATTTCACCATCGATCTCGATGTGAAGTGGTTCGCCACCGGCGAAACCGCGGAGCAGGTCGTGGATTTCCTCAAACTCTCCAGCCAGATCTCACGTGATGGCCAGATCGTGACCGATGCGCGCTTCTTCGTGAAATCCCGCGGTCGTGCGGCTCTGCGACTGAAGCTCCCCGAAGGCTCGCGCCTGTGGGAAACCCGCGTCGATGGCACCGCCGCCAATGCCCGCGAGGATGGAGCCGATACCCTCGTGCCGCTGCCCGCCAAGAATGATCCCAATGATCCGGTGGAAGTCGTACTTCGCTACGGTGCCCAGGCGAAGCGCGCCTCCTCGCCCACGCTTGCCGCACCTGTTCTGGATGCGCCGGTGGTGATCGGCGAATGGCTCGTCGGTGGCGATGCGAACCGCCGCCTGCTGCCGGACGGCGGCAATGCCGAACTCGTCCGCCCGGTGCGCGAGCCGAATGGCTTCCAACGCGTAGCCATCTACGCCCGCAAGCCCGCGGCATTCATCGGCGTGCTGGCGATCGCGTCCTTGATCATCGGAGTGAAGAGCGGCAGCCGCTGGCGGGCCTTCACTTCGCTGATCGCCGGACTCGCCCTTTCCGCCGCCTGCGTGGGAGCCGCGATGATGGTGTGGCGTCACACCACCTTCAATCCACCTCCCTTGGAATACGCCGCGCCGGTGGTGGCACCGGGACAGCAGGTGAGCATCGAGGTGGCCAACATCGCACCGTGGCGTGCGAATGTCTCATGGCTCGGCGTGATCGCCGTGCTTGGCGGGCTGGGCCTGATGGTCCACGGCGCGGTCAAGCACAGCCGCCTCTCCATCGGCGGTGGAGCGGCATTGATCGGCCTCGGGCTGCTCGCCCAGATCGGTGGCGCACCGTGGTTCTTCGTCCTGCTGGCGATCGTCGCACTGGTGCTGCGCGTGATTCCCGTGCTGCCGCGCCTGCGCATGCCACGCGCCGCTCCGGCTGCTGCCGCACTGCTCGCGGGTCTGTTGTGGTTCGCACCGGCACCCGTCCGCGCGGCGGAGGCTCAAGCCGCCGAATCCATCGTGCAACAATGGAAGATCACCGACGGCCGCCTCCAGGGTGAAATCGATCTGACAGTCCGCGGTGAAGCGGGCGACCGCTTCCTGCTGCTGCGCCCGCCTGCGGTGCTCTCCAACTTCCAAGGCACCGGCCTGCGGGTGATCAAGGCGCCGGTCGACAACAAGGACACCTACTTCGTCGTAATGGATGCCGCGGGCAAAGGCACCGGTCGCGCCAGTTTCGAGATGCCCCTGGCGAAGCCCCAGGACGGTTGGCAACTGCCCACCGGTACCGCCGCCACCCAGCGGGTGACCGTCCGCTGGACCGAGCCGGGCTGGGAATTCGTCTCCGCCTCGGCGGCTTCCACCACGCCCCTCGCGGGCGTCGGCGAAAAGGAAAGCGGCGCCACACTGGTGCTCGCTCCACAAGCCGATGCCGTGATCCAGGCCCGCCCGCGCCAGCGTGATGTGGGCGCGGAAACCACGCGCTACTTCTCCGAGGTCTCCAATCTCTTCCTGCCCGGACCCGGTGTGGTGAACGGTCGCCATCGCGTCACGATCCGCCCGACCCAGGGCCGCGTGACCTCGCTGGTGCTGCGCGTGCCGGAGGCCTTCACCGTCGGCGATGTCACGGATGGTCCGGTCGGTGGCTGGCGTTTCGATCCCCGCACGCGCGAACTGCGTGTGGCGATCGAGCCCGCCCAACAAGCTGCCTTCGCCTTCACCGTGGAGAGCCAGCGCGGCACCGAGGCCCTGCCATTGGAACTCGCGCTCTCACCGCTGCGCGTGACGGATTCCGCGGGTGAGGTCGGCCTCTTGGCACTCGGCTTCGGCGATGATGCCCAGCCTGAAACCGTGACTCCGAAGGGTCTCTCGGTGGTGAATCTCGAGGACTTCGATCAACGTCTCGTGCCCGCCGATCCGAAAGGACGTCCACTTGCGTTGGTGCAGCGCGTGTTCCGCTATGGGGCGGAAGAAGCAGGCCTCACCGTGCGGGTGGCTCCGGTCGCACCCGAACTGCGTGTGGAATCACGGCAGGTGCTTTCACTCGGTGAGGACCGCATGGTGCTCGCCGTGGATCTCGCGGTGACCATCACCCGCACCGGCGTGTTCCGTGTGGTGCTGGAGGTTCCGGAAGGTCTCGAAATCGAAGCTGTCACCGGCGATGCCCTGAGCCACTGGACGGAATCGAAGGACGGCGGCAAGCGCCTCGTCACGCTGCACCTCAACGGCCGCACGCTGGGCCGCCAGAACTTCTCGCTTTCGCTCGCATCACCGCCACCCGGCGCCCAGGCATCGTGGAATATCCCGCGCGTGATCACCCGCGAAGCAGCCCGTGAAACCGGCACCTTGATCGTGGTTCCAGAGCGCGGACTCCAGGTCCGTGCCGTGGTGCGCGACAAGGTCTCGCAACTCGATCCGCGCGAACTGGGCGACAATCCGCAGGCACGTGATGCCATGCGCCCCGGAGCACTCGCCTTCCGTCTGCTGCAATCCGATTGGAAGCTCGCGATGGCCGTCGAGCGCCTCGATCCCTGGGTGACCGCGCAGGTCCTGCATGAGGTCACCTTGCGCGAAGGGCAGATGCTTCATCACCTCTCGCTGCGCTATAAGATCGAGAACGCCGCGGTGAAATCCCTGCGCGTCACCATCCCCGGACTCGATGCCGCAGCAGTGGGCACGGTCCGCGCCACCGGCCCCGGCGTCGGCGATCTTGTGCCCGTGGCCGGAACGCCGGGCACCTGGGAAATCCGCTTCCAGCGAGGCGTGGCAGGAGATGCGGCCATTGAACTGGAATACCAAAGCCAATCGAAGGGAGGCGGATCGGAATCGGTCGCACCGGTGATCTTGGAACAAGTACGCCAACTCTCGTATTTCGTGGCCATCCGCGCGGGCGGACGTCTCGAATTGAAAGCCCCATCCGCTCCCCGCGGTTGGGAGCGGACGGACTGGGCCGTGGTCCGCAACGCCCTGCCCCAGGCCGCCGGTGCCGCCGCACCCGGATTGTCCTACCGAGTGGCGGAAGCAGAAGGTCCGCTGCCGGTGGTGGTGGAACGTCACGACCTCGCAGGCTCGCTGAAGCTGCGCGTCGCCTCCGGACAACTCACCACCTTGCTTTCCCCCCGAGGCGACGCGTTGACCGCGGTCGATCTGAAAATGGAGGTCGTAGAAAAGGGGACGCTGCGCCTGCGCCTGCCGGAAAAGGCGAGTCTCTTCAACGTGCTTGTGAATGACGAAGGCGCGCCGCTGGTACGCGAAGGCAACCACTGGTTGTTCTACGTCTTCCCCGCTCCGGAAGGCGGTCGTCCGGCTTCGGTGCGCTTCGTCTATTCCGCCGGTTCCGGCACGGACTTGAAACTGCAAGGCCCCGCTCTGGAAGTGCCCACCGAGAACTCCACGTGGCGCGATGTTCCGCTGGAAAACCTCACCTGGCGCGTGTTGGTGCCGGATGGTTGGAAACTCGCGGGACACGACGGCGATTTCGACCTGAAGGATGAAGCCTCCGCCGGAGTCTTCCGCCTCGAAGACTACCAATCCTTCGTACGCCGCAAGCGCGCGTCCGACGCCAAGGACGCCGTCGCCCTGCTCGATCAGGCGAACGACTGGCTCGCCCGCGGTGAACAGGACAAGGCCGGCCAGGCACTCAGCAAGGCCGCCCGGGCCAATACGCTCGACGCCGCCTCGAACGAAGATGCCCGCGTCCAACTCCGCCAGCTCAAGACACAACAGGCGGTGCTAGGCCTCAACACCCGCCGCCAGCGGCTCTATCTCGACAACAAGGCGGAAGTCTCCCAACTCCAGAACGCCCAGATCGAACAAGCCGCCAGTGACAACCCGGTGCTGCAGGGCAACTACAACTACAACCCGCAGCAGTTCGACCAATACGTGGCCGGCAACACCGCGGATGAAAACTCCGCGCTCAAGGCCATCGCCAACCGCATCGTCACCCAGCAACTCGCCGCCGAGCCCGCCCCCGTCGCGCTCGATGTCACCCTGCCCCAGCGCGGCACCGTCCTCACCTTCGGCCGCAGCGTGCAGGTGGACGGCGGCAAGACCATGACCCTGAATCTCGACCTGAAAAAGAAACGCACCGGCAGCTACTGGCTTGGCGGCCTGATGTGCCTCGTGCTCGGCGGGCTGGTTTGCCGGAGGAAGTAACCGGAGATGTCTCCTTCACATTCCCTAACTCCAATTCCGGTTGAAGGGCGGGAACCAAATTCGTAGTTTCCGGCCATGGGAATCCCCGCCCCCTTCTCCGGTGCCCCGCGATGCAGGCCTTGCCTTGCTCCGGCTTCAGTGCTGCTTGCCATCTTGCTGGGCTCCATGTCCGCCCGCGCGACCATGTCTCCTAGCGTCGCCTCGACAAGTGCAAGCACCACCGCCACCACTACGGTGCTCCAAGCTACAACGGTGCAGGCGGGAACCGCAGCGGCGTTCGTTTGGTTTGAATACGGCTCCACCTCCGCATACGGAAAATCCACCGCTTCCTTCAGCGTTGCCGCAAGCACCAGCGCTTCGACAGCCCGATTCCCGCTGGCGAACCTGACACCGGCCACCACATTCCACTACCGGGTGAAAGCATCGAGCGCCGATGGCACCTATGAGGGCCCGGACCAAGTACTCACGACGACAGACCTTCCGACGGTAACGACCAATGCCGCCACCTCCGTCACGGATATGGCTGCCACCTTGAATGCGACCGTGAATTCACGAGGAGTAGCCTCAACCCTCTGGTTCGACTACGGCCCCACATCCTCCTACGGAAAAAGAACCTCCGGCGCGTCGATCACCAGTTCCAGCGCCACAATGCAGAACCAGAGCGCATCCTCACTGACCGGAGCCACGACCTTCCATTACCGGGCCGCGCTGTCGAATGCGGACGGCATCTTTTATGGAGCCGACCAGACATTCACAACCTCGGCACCCGCGATCGCTCCAACCATTTCGGGAGCCACCACGCTTGCCAAGATCACCGCCACCGGAGCCAGCGTGACGCAATCTTCGCTGGTCGCCGGCAGCTCGGATGCAACGCTGGTGATTGAATATGGCCTTACAACTTCCTACGGCTCACAGGTGGTCTATCCGACTCCTTTCTCCTCCGGAACCACCCAGAACGCCACAGTCGCCCTTACAGGGCTGACGCAGGGCTCCACCTACCACTGCCGGGCACGTTTCACCAGTCCAGCAGGATCGGCGGTAACAGCAGACAAGATCTTCACGACGTGGCAGCTCCCCCTCGTGACGACGGGCGATGTCGCAAATCTCACCGGAACGTCCGCCACGCTCCAAGGCAGCACAAATGCCGGGGGAGGCAAGCTTTCGCTCCAGTTCCATCATTGGATGGGTGATACTTCCTCTGCCTCTACAATCACCACCACTCCTTCATCCCTCTCCACTACCACCAACACCGCCATCACAGGAAACGACACCATCCTCATACCCGGGTGCCACTATTTCTATCGCCTCACGGGCAAGGACGAGGCCGGTGTCGAATACAGAGGCGAAGTCCGGGAATTCACTGCCCCATCAATCTCCCCGTTTTCAGTGACAACCGGGAGCGCTTCATTCATCCGAGCGGATTCGGCCAATGCCGCAGCAACCTTGATCCAAACCAACGGAGTGCTATCCACGATCTCCATTGAATATGGTCTGACCTCCAGCTACGGCCTCACTTCTTCCGAAATTCAGTTTCGGACACCATCGTCTTCAAGATCCTTTGCACTTTCCAATCTACTCCCGAACACCACCTACCACTATCGGGCGAAGCTCACGAATGAGACAGGCAGCGCGTATGGCGATGACATGCAATTCACAACTGCGGCCGTTTCCCTGACCACCACCACACTACCGGCCCAGGAAATCACACCAGTGAAAGCCACATTCGCAGGGACCTTCAAGCTCAATGCGGCCTCCAGCGCGATCACTTTCGAATATGGAACAGACATCTCCTACGGCAGCAGTATCTCCGCCTCGCCCTCGACTCTCTCCTCCTCCAGCAGCACCATCACCGCGACCGCAATACCCACAACCCTTGTGCCCGGCACGCTCTACCACTACCGGGCCGTTCAAACGAATCCATTCGGGACGGCATACGGAGCCGATCAAACCTTCACCACACTTGCCCCCGGCACGCTGGTGGCCATTACGGATTCATCGTATGGCGCGTCCTCCACAAGTCTGATGGTGCGTGGCACGGTCAAAACCCAGGGATTCCCCGCCGATGTATTCATTGAATACGGACGATACGGCTTCGGCCCTTTCGACACCGTGGTCGCGGCCACTCCCGCAACCGTGCCTGCGAATTCGGAAGTCACTTTCAACACACTGCTCACAGGGTTGACGAACGGCAACTATAGTTACCGAGTCGTTGCTTCAAGTGTCGCGGGAACCTCTTACGGAGGGACAAGAATAGGCGCCACATCGTTAACCCCCATCACGATCTACGCCTCCTTCAACTCGATCAACGCCACCAACGTGAACTTAAATGTCATCACGCCGGGCTTGGGAAGCTTGAACTACACCCTAGAATATGGAAAAACCGCATCCTATGGAACGAAGATCACGCAGACTTCGAGCTACTTTCTCCTTGATCCTCTCGAACCCGCCACCGTCTATCACTATCGTCTGAGTGCCAAGGACCAAGCCTTTACAACCATCTACAGCGAGGATCTCACCTTCATCACCGACTATCCGAGATTCAGCTATACTGCAGCACAAGCTGCCAACATCACAGACAGCTCCGCCGACGTCTCCGTAACCGTCACCTCGCCTTCCATGAGCACGCTTGCTCTGACGGTGAAGGAGCTGAAAGATCCATTCAGCACATTCACGTCCGCATTGGCTCCTGGAATTGTCCCCGCCAATTCCACTGTAACCTCCACGACAGCCCTTACCGGACTGAAGCCCGGAACCTCCTATTTCTTTCAGTTGATCGAGACTCATTTGGCTCCTCTGGGGAGCGCCAGCACCAACGGTTACTCCTTATCAGCCGGATTCACCACCCTCACTCGTGCCGAGAACTGGCGGAAAATCCATTTCGGCACCACCGCCAATGACGGAGATGCGGCGGACGATGCGACCCCGCGCCACGACGGAATCCCCAATCTGCTGAAATACGCACTCGGTATCGCCCCATCCTCCACCATGGCCACGCTGCCTCCCGCTGAAACCGGGCACTATGAAGGAGGAGCGTTCCTGCGCTATCGCTTCCCGCGTGATCCCGTGTGTGATGACATCGTCTATCTGGTTGAGAGCGCTGACAGCCCGGCTGGGCCATGGTCCGAAATCGCAAGGAGTGCGTATGGCGCTGTTGCCAACGGTCCGGGCTTTGTTTCGGAAACTCCTCTCGCCAACAAACGGATGGTCGAAGTCCGGGATACGGTCGGCATTCAAGCCGCACCACACCGCTTCATGCGGTTGAGGGTCACACGATGACTTTGGTTGGGAATCCGCCTTGGTTTTCCAACCGCCACTTGCTGGCCAAGCAGGCAGGCTCCTGTTAGTTCCCCCTCGTGCCGATGTTCAAAAAGATCGTGTCCGGGCTGGAGCAGGCCCACTTGAAATCCCTCGCCGCGAAAGGCGGCCTGTCGTGTCCCGCGTGTGGCACGGTCATGCATCAGCTCCCTGCTGAGATGGACGCGATAGTCACCTGCCTCTCGTGCGGACACTTCGGCTCGGCTTCCGAATGGGCTCGCGGCAATACCGATGGCAACCGCGTGGGCCGCGCGGACCAGCCTCCTGCAGGCACACGCATCGTACGTGAGAAAGCCGGCAGCTTCACCACATGGCACATTCCACCCTCCGGCAATGGAGGCGGCCTGGTGGGCTTCGGCTGGGTATGGACCATTTTCATCGCGATCTTCACATTCGCCGCAACCACTCCGCTCTGGCTCACCAAAATCACACCCGATGCCAAGGTGCAGGTGAAGGGCGCCTCAGGTGCGGGCGGAACGCTGGCCATGCTCGGGTTCCTGAGCATTTTCTGGGCGGTCGGATTGGCGATGCTTTACTTCGGCTACCGCATGAAGAATGCGAAGCACCGCGTGACGATCGGCAACGGCGCCGTTACCCTGCTTCGCGATTGGAGCGGCAGAAAGAAGGAAAAATCACTGCCGCTGGCGGGCCTGCAATCGATCTCACAGGTCGTGTTCTACTCGCGGAACTACCAGCCGGTCCATGGCGTGGAGTTGAAGGGATCTTCCGGCAAGCTGCGCTTCGGCAGCGGCCTGACGCCGGAGGAAAAGGCGTGGCTGGTGGCGGACTTCAAGGCAGCGGTGTGGCCGCAATCCCAAGCCGGTTTACAGAATACCGGAGCGCGCCAGGCTTCCGGACAGCCACAGGGAATATTCAGCGTGGCCCTTCCAGGATCGGCTGCGGGAGGTCTGATCTTCGGCGTCCTGTTCGCATTGATCGGCGGAACATTCGTTGGGATCGGTCTCTTGATGATGTCCGGCTCCCACGGCAGTTCACCCGGTTTCTTCGAAACCGTGGACGCCGGATTCCGTGGGATCTGGATCACGATGAGCAGCGTGTTCTTTGTGATCGGCTGCATCGTCACCGTCATGTCCGCGCGCAAGCTCGGCATCGAAACCCGCATCGAAGGCACCACCCGCCACATCGCCGTGAGGAAAATGAAGAAGGGCCTGGTGCTGGAAGAGAAGCTCTTCGACCGCGCACAGGTGCGTGACATCCGCGCCAGCGAGACCGGACAGATGAATGGCAAGCCGATGAAGAAGGTGGAGCTCATCGTCGGACAGAAAGCCGAACGCATCGCCCTGTGGGTGGATGGCGAGAAGGCGGACGCGGCGGTCGACGAGGTGCGGCGTGCGTTGGGTTGACGGAACCTCTGTTTGTCCCTTGGCGAAATCCGCGGACTCCGGCACAGTCGCGGCATGCATTCGATGACCGGATTCGGCCGCGGCTCGGCCACGACGGAACATTTCACCGCCACCGTGGAGATCACGGCGGTGAACCGCAAGCAATCCGAAGTGGTGGTCCAGGGCACCCGCGATCTTGCAGATCTCGAGCCACGCATCCGCCGCGCCGTTACTCAATCCACCTCGCGGGGACGACTCCAGGTCACTCTCAAGCTCGATCCCACTGCCAGCGGCGCGAAGCCCGCCCGGGTCGATGCCGGTCTCGCCCTTTCGATGGAGAAGGCATTCAAGGAGCTTTCCCGTTTGTTGGACCGCGACGTGATGCCGGTGGCCGCGGACTTCATCCGCCAACCCGGGGTGATCTCATTCGAAGACAGCGGCCTCGATTCCGACCTTGCGTGGCAGGCGGTCGAACGCGCTCTGGAGGCCGCGATGTACCAGTTGCTCGCGATGCGTGCCGCGGAGGGCGGCCATCTGAAGGCAGACCTGTTGGAGCGGCTCGCGCTCCTGGAAGGCTTCGCCGACCGTCTCGCCGCGGAGGCTCCGGGTCGTCCGCAGCGGCAGAAGGAGATGCTTCTCAAGCGCCTCCGCGAAGCGGGGCTCGATCTCGATCCGAACGACGAGCGCGTGCTCAAGGAGCTGGCCGTGTTTGCCGACCGCTGTGACATCACCGAGGAACTGACGCGCCTCGACTCGCACTTCCGGAAGTTCCGCGACTATCTGGACGCGGCGGAGCCCGCGGGCCGCGCGCTCGATTTCCTCTGCCAGGAATTATTCCGCGAGTTCAATACCATCGGCTCGAAGGCCAATGACGCCTCCATTGCCCAAACCATCGTCGAAGCGAAAACGGAACTCGAAAAAATCCGCGAGCAGGTGCAGAACGTGGAGTGATGAAACGCGCGCTTCTCCTGCTGCCGATCGCGGGCCTTCTGGCCTCCTGCGGAGTCTCCACCACCGGCGGTGACGCCAATCTCCAGGCACCGTCGTCCTGGGGCAACATGCGGGTGACTTCCGCGCTGGTGCAAAAGGGGACATACGGCCGCCATCGCATCCGGCCGATGACGCCGCGCTACATCACCATTCACGCGACGGAGAATTTCTCGGCTGGAGGCACCGCCCGCGCCCATGCGGAAATGCTCCGCACCGGCAGCCTCAAGGGTGAGCACAATTCGCTCGGCTACATCATCTGGCACTACACGGTGGACGATCACTCGATCTACCAGACCCAGCCATGCAACGAGCAGGGCCAGCACGCCGACTACGAGGGCCAGGGCAACCGCGAGTCCATCGGCATCGAAATGTGCGAGAACCGCGGCAACTCCCGCGAGGTCACGTTGGACCGTACCGCGAAGCTCGCCGCACTCCTGATGAAGCGATACGGCATCCCGCTCTCCCGGATCGTACCGCACCAGCACTGGCTGATGATCCGCTACGATGACCATCGCGACCTGGGCCACAAGACCTGCCCGCATTTCCTCGTGAAAGGCGGCGAATCCGATCCGGCGTGGCAGGCTTTCCTCGCACGGGTGGCACGCTACCGCGCGCAGCTCTGAGAACCAAACCGGGACCGCGGACTGAAGTCCGCGGTCCAATGAAAGCTATAAACGGAAAAAGCCGCTCCTCGATTCGAGAGGCGGCTTTGGAAATAGCTCGCGGAACTTACTTCGCCTGCGACGCGGACTCCAACAGATCGGCTGCGGGCAGGATCACGTTCGTAGCCTGGCTGGAACCGCTCTCATCCCCCTTCGGCGGAAAGCGGTTGATGCCGATACCGATGAACTTTCCTTCGCCGTTGAATACCGGCATGCCCAGCGATGGCGCACCAATGCGACCGAAGGTCCGCGGCTTGGTGAGGATGGAGATGACCTCGCTGGTCATCGCCACGGGCTCGCGATTGAAGTCCTTGCCCATACGGCCGAGCACGATCACGTCATCGAGCAAGGACAGCTTGGCGGAGTCGGTGATGTTCACCGGCGTGAGCTTCGCTTCCTCCGGCTTCTCCGGGCGGATGAAGGCGAGGTCGAGATCGGTATCCTTGAACGCGACCTTGGCCGGCACTTCCGAGCCATCCGCGAGAATGATCTTCACTTCCTTGGTGTTGGACTTCGCGGAAATCTGCACCGGACCTTTCGGGGTATTGATGGTGCGGCCGTCCACCGCCGAGGCGACATCGATGGCGGAAAGCGGTCCGACAATCAGGCCGTCCTTGCCGATCACGGTACCGACGATCTCCACCTTCTTTTCTTCCTTTCGGCTCGGATTGTCACCCGCGGTGACTTCGAGTTCCACCACCGCGCTGATGAAAACCACCGAGTCCTTGTTGGCGGTCTGGAGCGCGAGGGCCTTGTCCTTCAGAGGGCCGGTGGCCGCGGACGCGAATGGGGCCGCGAGCAGCGCGGCCAGGGCGATAGGAGCGAGTTTCATGTTTGGATGATCGTGATTGAAAAGGGCTGAAGGCGGTTCACCAGGTCGGTTCGAGTTCGATGTAGCGGGTGGTGATACCGCGGCGCACGAACAGAACGAAGGGAGTGCGCTTGTTTTTCTCCACATCGTCGAGAATCGTTTTGAGGGTGGCAATGGACTCCACCGGCTTGCCATCGAGCGAAAGCAGGATGTCCTCGTTGGAAAGGCCCGCCAATCCCGCCCACCCGGACGGCGTCACGGCGGTGACGAGCACGCCCTTGAGATCGTCCGGCAGTTTCTCGCGCACTCGGTCGGCCTGGCCGAGATCCCGCGCGGTGAACTCCAGCGGATCGGAGGTATGGGAGGCGAGCTCGGAAGTGCCTTCCGGGCTGGCGATGAGCGGCACCTTGATGACGATGTCCTCCTTGCCTCGGCGGACATTCAGCGAGATTTCCGATCCGATCTTGTACTGGCGGATCAGCGAATTGAAGACATCGGAGTCCTCCGGCCGCGACGACGGGATCACGGTGCCATCCAGCTTGAGCAGCAGATCACCGGTCTTGAGCCCGGCCTTCTCGGCATTCGAGCCGGGATGAATCTGCGTGATGCGCACGCCCTTCGAACCCTGGATGCCGAGGGCGCTGGCAAGATCGGCGGAGATGACCTGGGTATCGACGCCGATCCACGCCTTGCGGACGAGACCCGGCTTGTCCGGATCCGGCTCGGGGCCGATCTTCACGACGGTGAGGTAGTTCCGGCCATCGTGCTCATAGGAAACGAGCACCGGCACCGGCTCGGTCTTGTCCTTGGTGATCGCGGCGCTGACATCCACGAGGTCGGCCAGATTGGTGACCGGCTTGTCGTCCATGCCGAGGATCAGATCGCCGGGAACGATCGCCGGTTTGGAATCGGCGGCGGCTCCGCCCGCGCGCACGCTTTGCACGACCGCCGCCTTGTTATCGGCACGGAGCAGGCCCTTTGCCATGAGCTGGGTGAGATCGCGCGCGGTGATGCCCCAGGAAAGCAGTTCTTTCTCGCGTGGCTCGGCCGGCTCGCGCTCGGTGGTGATGAGTTTCCATTCGATGGCCTTGCCATCACGGAGGCCGCCCAGCTTTACCTCGGATCCGACCGGTGATTCCAAAAGCTGGCGGTTGAAAACGGGAATGTCTTCCGGTGCGCGCGAGGCGGGCACGGGCGCGCCATTGCAGACGGTGATGATGTCACCGGCCTTCAGGCCCGCTTTCTCCGCCGGAGAACCTTCGATCACGCCGCCGACAAGGATGCCCGCGGTTTCCTTGCTGGTCTTGAGCAGCGGCTGGGCGATGAGACCCGCCCAGCTGCGGCGGACCTTGCCGGTGGCGATGAGTTCATCCGCCACCTTGCGCGCGAGATTCGCCGGAATCGCGCCACCGAGGCTGCCGATGCCGACTTCGTTCACGCCGATGATCTCACCCTTCAGGTTGACGAGCGGACCACCGGAATTGCCGGGGAAAATGACCGCATCATGACCGATCCAGCGCACCAGTTCGCCCACGGCCTCGCCATCGAGACGCATCGAACCGCCGGGAGCGATCATCTCGGTATTCGCCACGATACCCTGGGTGACGGACTGGGAAAGACCCGCGGGACTGCCCATGGCCAGCACCACATCCCCGACTTCCAGCGTGGCGCTGTCGCCGAACTTCGCCACCGGCAGCGGCGCGTTCGGGTCACGGAGATCTTTCTTGTCGATCTTGAGAATCGCAAGGTCTGCGAGTGGATCGGTACCCACCAGGGTGGCGCGCACTTCCTGCCGGTCGGACAGGCGCACGACGATGCGGGTCGCCCGGCCTGCCACGTGATGATTGGTGAGGATGTAGCCGTCCGGGTGGATGATGGTACCGGAGCCGCTGGCCCGCATTTTCTGCATGCGGCCCGCGCCACCTTCTTCCGCCACCACATGGATGCGCACCAGCGCCGGATAAACGGACTGAACGGATGCCTCGATCTGGGGATCGGTCTTGGCGGTCGCGGTCACCGGAACGAGACCGGCGACACAGGGGAGCAGATAAAAGGCGTGGCGGAGCATTGGCGTGAAGACGGAATCAGAGCGCCCCTCCCGCGGGAGGACAAGCCGTCAGCGCGCACCACCGGGGATTTTGTCTGGAAAAGGGCCAAGCTGCGGGTGGGAGGCCTTCTTCGTACGTAGTTCCTCCTTCAGGAGGGCGTTTCCAGCGACGTTTTCTCTATACAGCTGCCAGACCTGCTTTGGGTTTCCTTTTCCGAGCTGCACCGGTTTGGCAGCTGGAATAGAGATGTCATTCCAGACGCCCTCCTGAAGGAGGAACTACGTACGAAGAAAGCCTTACTTTGCCTCCTCGCGCTTCTTCACCTCGGTGCCGTCCTTCACGGTATCCGGCGGGTGCAGCAGCACTTCGTCACCGGTGGACAACCCGGAAACGACTTCCGTAAACCTCCCGTCGGTGCGCCCGGCCTCAAGCGTCACCTTGGCCGCCTTGCCATTCCGGAATGCGAAGGTTTTCCATGCATTGCCTTCGCGAAACAGCGCCCCGGCGGGAACCACGGGCACATCATCGCGGTGCCACACCGCCACGCGCACCTCCACCCGGAAACGGTCGCCGAGACGGGCCGCCTCCTTCGGTGGATCAACCAGATCGCTCAGCACGATCACGCGCTGCTCTTCCACGCCCAACGCGGAAATCTTGGTGAACCCGGCGGGTTCGACACGGCGGACACGGCCCTTCAGCACCTGCTCCCCACCCCATTGCTCGATCTCCACCGTATCGCCTTCGTGAATGGTGACGGCATCGCGGGACAGGATCTCGGCCTCGATCTCGATGTCAGCGGGATCGCCAATTTCCAGAATCTGGGTCCCGGGAGAAACAATGGCCTCGCTCTCCTGCATCACCTTCAGCACGCGGCCGGAAACGGGTGACTTCACCTCAGCGAGGTTGCCGGCGCTATCCGGCTTCGGTCGTTCCAGCGCGGTGCGGGCCTGCGCGAGTTCGAACTCGGCGACCTGGAGCGTGAATTCAGCCGAGCGAAGTTGCGCGGCCTTTACGTTGGCATCGCCCTCGACGCGGTCGCGGTCGCTCTTGGACACCGATCCCGGGATCTGCACCGCCCGCACGCGGTCGCGATCGGCATTGGCGAGATTGGATGAGGCTCTCGCGGCATCGAGCGATCCTTCCGCCTGCTTCATCGCGGCCTCGCGGGTGGCTACCACGGCTTCCGCTTGTGCTTTGGCACGGGGGTCCAGCAAGGGCGACACCACCGGCTCGATGGCAGTGATCACGGTTTCCCCGGCTTTCACTTCATCCCCCGCCTTCAGCGCGACGCGACGCATTTTCCCGGCGGCGGGTGCGGAGATGATGTGGCGATTTCGGATGCGGGTCTTGCCTTCCTCCGACACCCGCACGGTAAGCGCGGAGCGGGTGACGGCACCCGTCTCCACCTCGACCGGCTTGCCCTTCATGCCAAAGGCGATCAACGCGACCAGCGCGCCAAGGCCGAGCCATGGCAGCAGCTTCCGGAAACGTTTCTTCGCAGTGCGGCCTTCCTTCGGATCCCACGGGGGATCGTCTTTGTCGCGGGCGGGAGAGACGGAGGGTGAATCGGACATGGGAATCGCGGGTGAGGATGAAGGTTCAATCGCGCGCCTTCAAGACGCCGACGAGATCGAGTTTGCCGAGCATGCGGCTGACCAGGGTGAAGGAGAATGCTGCGGCGGAAAGCACCACCAACACGGCGATGGAATAGGTGGAGCTCTCCACCACGATGGGCATGCGCACGGTTTCCGTGCTGAAGGAGGACATGATGAGCAGCACCAGTCCCTTTCCCAGCGCAAGCCCGACAGGGATGGCGGAAAGCACCAGCAGCGACAGCTCGCCCAATAACACGCCACGGACCTCGGACATGTTGAAGCCCACCACGCGCAGCGTCGCCAGTTCGCGGCTGCGTTCGGACAGGGCGATGCGCGAGCTGTTGTAAACGACTCCGAAGGCGACGATGACCGCGAGCACGAAGTAAAGCGTGCGCATCAGCCCGATGCTCTTCGCCGTGGTTTCGCGGAACGACGCGAGTTGGTCGCGCTTCACCATCACAATGGCCGCGCGCGGCGTATCTTTCACCTCGCGCATGAAGTCGTCCCAGCGGCTGTGGTCGAGCGTGAGGTAGGCGCCATTCACCGTATCACCCTCGTGCATGAGCCGACGCAACGCGGCGATGTCCATGTAGGCCGCGACTCCCGCGTAATCCGTGACCAAGCCACGGATCGGAATGCTCAGGATCGGACGGCGACCTTCCATGACCTCGACCTGCACTTCATCTCCAATGTTCGCGCCGATCACCTCCGCAAGCTTCTTCGACATGATGAGACCCTCTTCCGGCATGGTGATCGTCTCGCCTTGTTCATCGAGCAGACGGTTGAGGTTCGCACCGGGCGGAAGGCCGGTAATGGCGAGCTTCCGATGATGGTGCCCGTATCGCAGGCGCGTCTGCACGCTGCGGATCGGCTCCGCAAGCGTCACGCCGGGAAGATGTTCCAGATCGTGCAGGCCTTTCTCCGACGATGGCTCCACCAGGAATACCGCCACGTCCTGGCGCTGCTGGCGGTTCCACTGGAAGGTCAGCAGATAATCGATGCTGTTCTCCATCGCCCCGGGCAGCACCATCAACCCGGTGGCCAGCGCGATGCCTGCGGACGTGAAGACCGCCTGCCACGGACGGCGCTCGATGTTGCGCAGCGCCATGCGGAATACCGGGCTGAAGAACCGCGTGAGGCCGATGCGTTCGAACAGCGACGGCTTGAAATCCGCAGGTGGCTCCGGCCGCATCGCCTCGGCCGGAGGCAGCTTCACCGCCTGCCACACCACCGTGATCACGCCGGCGGCGGAAGCGCCCGCGCTCACCAGCAACGCGGTCAGCAAGGCTCCGTAGTCCATGCGGAACTCCAGCGACGGGAAGCGGAAAAACATCGTGTAGAGGTTCACCAGCCCGCCGCCCATCCACCGCCCCGCCAAACCGCCGATGACCGTGCCGAGGAAGCCGATCACCACCACGAACTTCAGGTAATGCACACCGACCTGCCGCGAGGAATAGCCGAGCGCCTTCATCTGCGCGATCTGCTCGCGCTGGAGCCGCACGATGCGGGATAACACGGAATTCACCATGAACGCGGCCACACTGAGGAACACCAGCGGATAGACCACGGACAAGGCATGCAGCACCTTCAGTTCATCGCCGAGACGTTGGGCCGATGCCTGATCCTTCCGCGTGTAGGCACCTCCCGCGCCATAGGGCGCCAGGATGCGATCCATCGCCTCCATCACCGGCTCGGACACGGCACCGGGTGCAAGATCGATGCAAACGTCGTTAAACGCGCCATCGAGATTGTACGCCACCGCCAGCGCGCGATAGTTCATCCAAATCACACTGAAGCGCTTGTGGTCCGGCAGCGTTTCCCCGGCGCGGGCCTCGAACACGAATTCCGGTGAAAGCCCGATGCCGCAAATCTGGAGGGTTTCACGATGGCCGTTGATCACCGCCACCAGCGAGTCGCCTGGCTTCAATCCGTTCTCGGTGGCGAAGGCCTCGCCCACCACCACCTCGCGCCGCGAATCGATCTCCGGCATACGGCCGGTGCGAAGAAAGATCCGGTTCAACTTCGGCGCGCCGCCATCCTCCGGCAGCGAGATGACATGCCCGGTGGCAGGCTCCGCGAGCCCGGGCAGATCAAGCGTGACGTCCACCGCCACCCGCGGCTCGACCACGGAAACGCCCGGCAGTTTTTCCAACTCCGCCGCGGCGGAAAGAGGCGCGCGTTTCAACGAGGCGAACACGTCCGCCAGCGCGAACTGTTCGTAGTAGGCATCCCGCGTGGACTCCAGCGTGAGGATCAGGCTGCGGGTCATGATCATCATCGCCAGCCCGCAGGCCATCACCAGACTGACGGCGATGACCTGGCCTTTCATACGGCCGAGATCGCGCAGCAGTTTCCGGTCGAGCGGTGAAATCATGCGGGCAGCGGCGGGTTCACCATTTCAGTTGCGCCGCGGGCATGCGGGTTTCGTTGCGATGGGAATCGACAATCCTGCCATCGGAAAGATGCAGGACTCGATCGGCCATGTCCGCCATCGCCGCATTGTGGGTGATGACCACGGTGAGCGTGCCGAGCTCGCGGTTGATGCGCTCCACGGCCTCCAGCACGGTGATGCCGGTGGTCACATCGAGCGCACCGGTGGGTTCGTCGCACAGGAGAACTTCCGGACGCTTCGCGATGGCGCGGGCGATGGCGACGCGCTGCTGCTCCCCGCCGGAAAGCTGGGACGGGAAATGATCCATGCGTTTGCCGAGACCGACCATTTCCAGCGCCTCCTCCGGCGTCATCGGATTCCGCGAGATGCTGGTGATGAGCGCCACATTCTCGCGGGCAGTGAGGCTGGGGATGAGGTTGTAGAACTGGAAGACGAAGCCCACGCAGTTCCGGCGGAAGAGGGTCAACGTGTTTTCATCCGAGCCATCCAACGGCCAGCCCTTGTAAAGCAATTCACCGGAGGTGGGAATATCCAAGCCGCCAAGGATGTTCAGCAAGGTCGACTTGCCGCTGCCGGACGCACCGAGCAAGCAGACCAGTTCACCCGCATTCAGTTCCATGTCCACGCCATGCAGCGCGACGACATCCAGCTCGCCGGTGTGATACACCTTCCGCAATTTCTTCGCCTGGAACACGACACCCGTGGAGAGCGGAGAGGGCGCGAGGGCATTCATCGGACGGCAGGAAGATAGCCGTCCGGATGGGATGCACAACTGTCATGTGTTAGCAGGCCGCAGTTGCGAGACGCGGCGTTTGAAACGACACGGAACGCTCCTATTGCTGGGTGATCTCCAGCTTGCGGAATTCCACCTCCGAACCCTCCGCCTGCAAGGCGATCTGGCCCTTGGTGGCGGTGCACTTCGAACCGTCGTTCACCACCGTGCCATTGACCGAGACCTTCACGGTGTCTCCCTTGCACTCGATGACCATGGTGTTCCACTCGCCCACCGGCTTCTCCGAGCCATCGGTGAGATTGAGGATGCGGCGGGCATCGTTCGCTCCGCCGCCATAGGCCTGGCCGTCTTTTTTCGGACGGCGCTTCTCCATGTCCGGCACCTCGATGTTTTCCCCGATGCACCAGAAATCCCCGGCATCCCCGGACATCATCTGCACCTCGATGGACTGCGGGAACATGTTGTAGAGCACGCGCGGCTTCGAAGCATGGACGAGCACGCCGCAGTTCCCCGGCTTCGCGGCGAAGCGGTATTGCACTTCTAGCTTGTAGTTGGAGTACTCCTTGTCCGTGATGAGATGGCCACCAGGCTTGCCCAGGGAAACGAGCATGCCATCGCGGACGATGAAGCTCGGGGCGATTTTCGGATCCTTGTCCGCAGCTGGCACGTCGGCATGCCAGCCGGTGAGATCCTTGCCATTGAAGAGGGAAACGGGTTCGGCGATTGCGATCGGTGAAACGAACAACAGAGCGGTCAGGGTTTTCATCAGACCCAACTACGGAGTCGCGGACCTCAATCTCACGCAATTCTTGCAACTCCCCTCCGTGGACTCCCTCTAGCTCAATCCCAACCCTGCCGCCACGGCCTTCCGGATCTCCTCCACCTCGGCATCCTCATACTCGCGCTTGCCGAAATAGTCCCACACCGTCCCCGGCCAGGCCGGATCATCCTCATTGCGGGCGATGAGGTGGATGTGCATCTGGTGGACCTGGTTGCCGATGCAGGCGACGTTGAGCTTCCTCGGTTGGAAATGGTCCGACATGAACTGGGACACCGTGCGGATGGCCGCGGTAACCTCGGCATGTTGCTCCGGAGAGAGTTGGTGCAGGTCCTCAATGCCGTCCTCGACCTCCGGCACCAGCAGGAACCAGGGAAAGATCGCGTTGTTTTTGAGGAGCAGGCGGCAGATACCGAGGCGTCCGAGATCAAAGGAGCCGGCGGCGAGGCGGGGATGCAGGGTGAAGGCCATGGTTAGAGGGGAGGTTCTTCCAGGATTCCGCCACGCGGGGTTTCACAGGACCAGCACAGATCGAAATTTCCGGGATTCTGTTCGCCGCAGGCCTTGCAGGCCCAGTCCTCCCCTACCGGGGCTGAGGCATCGGGCGAGGCATAGGCCTGGAGGATCTCAAGGGCACGAGGATGATCCTCCTCGTTCAGGATGCACAACGCGGGGCAGAACGTGGGGATGGAAACCTCGGTGGAAGAGAGGTTCTCGTTGCGGACAAAGGTTTGAATTCCTTCCGCTTCCAAGAGGCTCTGGTAAAATCCGACCACCGTGAAATCCCTGACCCGGAATAGTTCGATCATGCCGCTCCCACTCTTCCACAGATCGGGATCGTCCGCCAGCGGGGAATATCGGCCCTCCGGGACCATTTGCCATAGCGGCATGGGACATGTATAATGGTTGCCATTCCGGCCTGCCGGAGGAACGTACTTCCGTGACACCCGAAACCGCCGCCACCTGCCAACGCGCTCTGGGCTTCCTCGAACTCGGCATGGCCGAGGACGCTTGGAACGAGATGTCCGAGCTCCCTGCCGCTCATGATGAGCACTCGCCGGTACGGCAGCTCCGCGTGGAGATCCTCGGCCGGATGGGACGGTGGGGCGATGCGGCCGCACTGTGCCTGCCGATGTTGGAAAAAGAGCCCAGCGAGATCTTCTGGTGGATCCAGGGAGCGTATGCGCAACGCCGCGCCCATTCGATCGAGGCCGCGGACGCCATCCTTCGTGGCGCGCTGGCCCATCACCCGCCGGAGGGCATCGTGCTCTACAATCTCGCGTGCTATGCCTGCGTGCAGGGCCGGATGGATGAGGCGAAGGATTTTCTCAACCGCACGATCCATGCCGATCCGGAAAACGTGATCGCCATGGCGCTGAAGGATGAGGATCTGGTCGCGCTACGGCCCTGGGTGCTCCAACGGGAAGCGGAGTTGCGGGCATCCAGTTTCGAGTATCTGCCGCCGAAGCCATGAGCTACACGAACACCTTCGTTCGCATCGCCGCGGATTGTCCGGAAAGCCACGCCATCGAGCCGCCCGCGCGAGGCAAAACCGTGCCGGTGCATACCATCCAGCTCGGTCTGCTGAGGGATGCGCCCTATCATTACACCCACGAGGCTCTGGTGGTGGAAAGCGAGCTGCGCCGTGATCCGGAGGAAAAGGAAACCCGCGCGGAAATCGTGAAGCGCGTGCGTTCCAAGCCGATCCCCTGCCTTCGCTGTTCCTCCCTCGCAAAGCGCTACGGATGGGGCTTCCATTTTGATGAGGGAGGAAAGATCGCCGTGGTGCCTGCTGGATCAGCGGAATACCGTGCCTTCGAAAAACGCAAGGACCTCCAACAGGTCCACGCCATGCGGAACAAAAAGGCCTGAACTCATGAACCGACTCACCGTGGTCACGCTCGGCGTGGCAGACCTCGAAACTTCCGCCCGCTTTTACAGCGCGATCTTCGATACTCCGCCGAACCGCGATCACGAGGATGTGGTGTTCTTCCCGCTGCCCGGTTGTTGGATCTCGCTCTATCCGCTGGAAAAGCTGGCCGAGGATATCTCGGAGGAAACGCCACGCACCCGTTCCGGCTTCAGCGGCATCACCCTGGCCCACAATGCCCGCAGCCAGGAGGAAGTGGTCGCCATCCTCGACCGCGCCCGCACTGCCGGAGCGAGAGTGGACAAAGAACCGCAGGACACCTTCTGGGGCGGTTTCAGCGGCTACTTCCGCGACCCGAATGGCTACCACTGGGAAATCGTGTGGGGGCCGATGTTCGAGTTCACCGCGGATGGCGCGCTGAAGTTCAAGGAGTGAAGGAACGCCCAACCCGCCCCCTTGCGGCCCGGGCATTCCGCCATTACAGAGGGGCGTGTCTTTCAAGCTGGTCAGCGACTACGAACCCCGGGGCGACCAGGGGCAGGCGATCGAGAAACTGGTGAAATCCCTGGAAGCGGGGAACAAGCACCAGACGCTGCTCGGCGTGACCGGCTCGGGCAAGACCTTCACCATGGCCAACGTGATCGCGCGGCTCGGCAGGCCCGCGCTGATCATGAGCCACAACAAGACGCTGGCCGCACAGCTCTATTCGGAGTTCAAGAACTTCTTCCCGCACAACGCGGTCGAGTACTTCGTCAGCTACTTCGATTACTACCAGCCCGAGGCCTACATCCCGCGCACCGACACCTACATCGAGAAGGATTCGTCCATCAACGATGAGATCGAGCGGCTGCGGCTTTCGACGATGGGCTCGCTGTTGACTCGCCGCGACACGATCGTGGTCGCCTCGGTGTCCTGCATCTACGGCTTGGGTTCGCCGGAAGACTACGAGGGAGCGATGCTGCCCATCTGGGTGGGCCAGCAGATCCGGCGCGACGAGCTGCTGGAGTCGTTGGTTTCGATGCTCTTCGAACGCAACGACATCGCCTTCGGCCGCGGCAAGTTCCGCGTGCGTGGGGATGTGGTCGAGATCCATCCCGCCTATCTCGATGAAACGGCGATCCGCGTGGAGTTCTTCGGCGATGAGATCGACCGCATGTCATCCATCGACACGCTCACCGGAGCGGTGATCGAGCGCATCGACAAGCATACGTTTTTCCCCGCGAAGCAGTTCGTCACCTCCAGCGACAAGCTGAAGCGCGCGGTGGTGGAGATCCGCAAGGAGCTCGACGGCCGCATCGCGGAGTTCGAGAAGGAGGGCAAGCTGCTCGAGGCCCAGCGCCTGCGCATGCGCACCGAGTACGACTTGGAGATGATGCAGGAAATGGGCTTCTGCCAAGGCATCGAGAACTACTCGCGCCACCTCACCGGCCGCGAACCCGGCGCGCGGCCGCACACGTTGCTCGATTTCTTCCCGCGCGATTTCCTGCTGCTGGTCGATGAAAGCCACGCCACCATCCCGCAGGTAGGCGGCATGTATGAGGGCGACAAGAGCCGCAAGACGGTGCTCGTCAATCACGGCTTCCGACTGCCCAGCGCGCTCGACAACCGGCCGTTGCGCTTCGACGAGTACATGCACATGACCGACCAGCGGCTCTACGTGACCGCCACGCCGGGGCCTTTCGAAGTGGTGAACTCCCGCCCGGAAAACAAAGGCTTCATCCCGGTCAACGAGAAGGACAGCCGTGGCAACAAGATCATCGACCTGAAAAAACTCCGCATCATCCCGAGCGGCAGCGACCAGCCGGTGGAAGCCTTCGATGCCACCAGGCGTGGAACACCCTTGATCGTGGAGCAAATCATCCGCCCCACCGGCCTGCTCGATCCGGTCGTGATCATGCGCCCCCTGAAAGGCCAGATCGATGAGACCATCGAGCTCTGCCGCCAGCGTGTGGAGCGCGGCGAGCGCGTGCTGGTCACCACGCTCACCAAGAAAACCGCCGAGGATCTCACCGAGTATCTCATGGGAACCGGCCTCAAGGTCCGTTACATCCATGCCGACATCGACGCGGTCGAGCGCGTGGAAATCCTGCGCCAGCTCCGCGCCGCCGCCTTCGACATCCTCGTGGGCATCAACCTGCTCCGCGAAGGCCTCGATCTGCCGGAAGTCTCGCTGGTCTGCATTCTCGATGCGGACAAGGAAGGCTTCCTCCGCAACGAAACCAGCCTCATCCAGACCGCCGGTCGCGCCGCCCGCCACTTGAACGGCGAGTGCGTGATCTTCTGCGATCAGGTCACCGACTCGATCCAGAAGCTGCTCGATGTCACCGAACATCGCCGCACCCGCCAGCAGGAGCACAACGAGGAACATGGCATCACGCCGCAGAGCGTGAAACGCGCCGTGCAGGAAAGCCTCCAAGTTTACTCGAACCAGCGCGAAGGTGCGGAAAAAATGGCCTCGTCACTCGTGGCGGAGGACGAAGCCGCCTACGACAAGGTCCGTGTGATCGCCGAACTGGAGGAGGAAATGCGCGAGGCCGCCGGTCGCTTGGAATTCGAACGCGCCGCCCACCTCCGCGACCAGATCGCCGCCCTCAAGGGAGATGGCAAGCAGCCCGAATCCCCGAAGCCGGTGAACTACCCGAAGGGAAGACGTGGCGGACGACCGTCCTCGAAACGATGAACATGAAGGTGATTCTATTCGGTGCCTCCGGAATGGTGGGGCAGGGCGTGCTGCGCGAATGCCTCCTCGACCCGACAGTCGAGGCGGTACTCGTAGTCGCCCGCAGTTCGCTGGGGCAATCCCATGCGAAATTGAGCGAGCTGGTGATTCCAGACGTCTCCGATCTCACCTCGGTAAAGGAACAGCTCAAAGGCTATGACGCCTGCTTCTTCCCGCTGGGCGTCTCGGCCGGAGGCATGACCGAGGAGGCCTACCGCAAACTGACCTACGATCTCACTCTCGGAGCGGCACGGACGCTGGCGGAACTGAACCCCGGAATGACCTTCATCTACGTCTCGGGTGCCGGGACCGACAGCACCGAGCATGGCCGGGTGATGTGGGCGCGGGTCAAGGGCGCCACGGAGAACGCCCTGCTGCGGCTTCCCTTCCAAGCGGTCCATCTGTTCCGCCCGGGCATGATCCAGCCGCTGCACGGCATCCGCTCGAAAACCCGGCTCTACGATACGCTCTATCGCCTGACGGGCTTCACCATCCCGCTGCTCCGCCGGATGTTTCCCAACCACATCACCACCACGGAGGAGGTCGGACGAGCGATGATCGAGGTCGCGCGCCACGGTTGGCCGCAGCCGGTGCTGGAAAGCCGGGACATCATTGCCGCCGGGCGGAAGTGATCCGCGCTTTCCGTCACACGCATTTCCGGACTACACCGGGGCGTGCGCGAATTGATCCTCAACGAGGAGATCTACCCCCGGGTCGTGGAGGACCTGATGCCGGAGGCACGCCGGTTCCTGTGGATCGTCACGGCGGACATCAAGGACCTGCACGTCATTCGAGGAAAGCGTTCGATACCGCTGCTGGATGTGCTGGCGGATCTGGTGGACAAGGGTGTGGCGGTCCGGTTGATCCACGCGAAGGAGCCCGGGCCGCGGTTCCGCGCGGACTTCGACCGCCATCCCGCCTTGATCGGGAGCGATCTCTTCGAACGCGTGCTGTGCCCGCGGGTCCACACCAAAGCGGTGATCGCGGATGGAAAGCGTGCCTTCATCGGCTCGCCGAATCTCACCGGCGCGGGCATGGGCGCGAAGCACCCGGACAAGCGCAATTTCGAAGCAGGCTTCCTGACCGACGAACCGGCGGACCTGCGCAAGCTCATACAATGGGTGGACGAACTCTTCATCGGCGACTACTGCGGACGCTGCCGCCTGCGCGACCGCTGCCCCGATCCGCTGGACGGCGACTGAACCCATCATGAACCCCGCCCTTGAACCCCTGATGCTTGTCTTCGCCGGAGAGGATGACCTGCCGGTGCCGACGCATGCCTTGTTTCTTGGTGCGGAGCCGCATGAGGCGCTGAAGGCATGGCCGGAGATTGTCGGCTGGCAGCCGTTCAAACCTCTGGCGGATGCCTGGGAAACGGCGGGCTTCAAGCGCGTGGACACGCCGGAGGGCAAATGGCCGGTGGTGCTGGTGCTGCCCGGCAAAGCGAAAGACGAGACGCTCGCACTCTTCGCCACCGCCTACGATCTGCTGGAAGACGGCGGCACGCTGGTGGCGGCCATGCCGAATACCGCCGGTGCCGCCCGCTTTGAAAAAGAGCTGGCGAAGGCCGCGGGCCACATTGCCTCGCTCTCGAAAAACAAATGCCGCGCCTTCCACGCCGTGAAGGATGGCCGCTGGAACACCGCCACCGTGGCGGAGTGGCGTGAGCTCGGCGCGGTGCGGACGATTCCAGATACGACGTTCCTCGTACAAGCGGGCGTGTTCAGCTCCGAGCACGTCGATCCCGGTTCGCGGTTCCTCACCACCCATCTGCCCCGCAGCCTGCGCGGGCATGTGGCCGATCTCGGCGCGGGCTGGGGCTACCTCTCACGCTGGATCGACGACCATTGCACCGGCGTCACCCGCATCGACCTGCATGAGGCCGATGCCCGCGCGCTGGATCTGGCCCGGAAAAACCTCGCCGACACCGACATCGAGGTATGCTTCCTGTGGAATGACGTCGCGGGTGGTCTCCACCATATCTATGATGCGATCGTGATGAATCCGCCCTTCCACTCCGGCCAGCTCACGGACGTGGGCTTGGGCAAGGCGTTCATCCACTCCTCGGCCCGGGCCTTGAAACGCGGTGGAAAACTGTATCTGGTGGCGAACCGCCAGCTCCCCTACGAGGCGGAACTCGATGCCGCCGGGTTCGCCTGGCGGAAAGCCGCCGAGGATGCGACCTTCAAGATCCTCATCGCTGAAAAGCGCGCCTCCTGATTCCCTCTCCCCTTTCCTTTTCCTTCCGTGAAAATCGTCAAACTCCTCGCCAACCTCGGCTACGGCTCGCGCCGCGAGGTCGAACGCTTCCTCAAGGCCGGAATCGTCACGGACACGGACGGCCATGTCCTCGGCGAACGCGATTTCCCGCCACATGACCAGATCCGCTTCCAGGGCGAGCCGCTCGATCAGGTGAGCCCGCTCACGATCATCGTCAACAAGCCGGACGGCTACACGTGCAGCAAGGAAGACCCGGACGTGACGGTGTATGACCTGCTGCCGCCGCGCTTCGAGCACCGCAACCCCACGCTCAGCCCGGTTGGCCGCCTCGACAAGGACACCACCGGCATGCTGCTGATGACGGACGACGGACCGCTGCTCCACCGTATCATTCATCCGAAGTACAATCTCGGGAAAGTCTACCACGTCACCCTTGATCGTCCCTTGGAGGGACATGAGAAGGAACTATTCGCCAGTGGCAACCTGACCCTCCGCAACGAGGGCAAGCCGCTGCTCCCCGCGGAGCTGGAGGTTCTCGGCGAGAAGGAAGCCCTGATCACTCTCCACGAAGGCCGCTACCACCAAGTCCGCCGGATGTTCGCCGCCGCCGGAAACCATGTGGTGGCGCTCAAGCGCATCTCCATCGGCGGTCTGAAGCTGCCGGAGGATCTGGAGGAAGGCGACTGGCGCATCGTCACCCAAGCGGAGCTGGATGTGCTGTTCGGACGGGTACCAGCCCAGGGTTGAATCCGGCCCCGAGTTTGGCCTTGTCGCCCGCTCCCGGCTCGCCGAATCTCCCGCGCACATGGACTCGATGCACCCTTACGAGAAGCTGCCGCTGTTCAGCACGGGTTTGGTTCTGGGGGTGTCTCTGATCGCTTCGCATGCCATCATGTTAGCGAAAGCCCAGCCGGTGCAGGCCTTCCTGAAGCGCCTCCCGCGCGACAAGATGATCGGCCAGATCCTGCTGGGCATCGGCCTGATCTGGTTCTGGCTGCTGGTGGCCCCGGAGGGCAAGGGGCTGGTGAATTCCCTGTCCATGGAGCTCGGCGAGTTCAACAACGTGAAACCGATGCTGCGGCTGATCGTGCCGATCTCGATCGTGCTGGTGTCCATTTCCGTCAAAGACTTCCTCGCCGTGCGCGCGCTGGGCGTACTGGGACTGATGGTGGCCGCGCCGCTGCTGCAGGCGGCCTTCCTGAAGGATCCAACCTCGCGGCTGCTGATTCCGATCTACACCTACGGACTGATCATCGCCTCGCTGTTCTGGGTGGGCATGCCTTATCTGTTCCGTGACGCCGTCACCTGGGCAACCGCCTCGCAGGGCCGCTGGAAGGCACTCTGCTCCGCCGGTCTGGCCTATGGCGTGGTCGTGGTGATCTGCGCCTTCGCCTTCTGGCGGGGGTATTGATCCGGTCGCGTGGCCCGATCTCTTTTCCCGCTACCGGGAAATTTTGTGGAATCCGGTGATAAATCCGGGAAGGCCGGACGCTGTAATGACCGATGAAGCTTCCACTCGTATTCGCATCCGGCCTCGGCATCGGAGTTCTCCTTGGTTGGGCGGGCGGTTCCTATTCCACCCCTTCCCCCGCTCCCACTACGGCTCAAGCCGAAGCGAACTCCACCCGCAGCTCCCCGGCGTCCATCACGTCCTCTCCGGACTCGTCCCCGGCTGCCGAAACAAGGTCGGAACGTCCTGCCCGGCCTTCAAGGCAGGAAAAATCCGACAAACCCGTCATCCGGACCTTCAGCTCCACCGATGGCGAACAGACGCCGGAAATGAAAGAGATCATGGAGAAGATGAAGCAGGCGCAGGAGGAGAAACGCGCCCGCAAGATCGATGAACGCCTCGCCGCCTTGAAAAGCCGCCTCGGTTTGACCGACGAGCAGGCTGCCAAGGTGCGGGCCTTGCTCGAAAAAGAAAGCGGCAACGATGACATTGGCGCGGTCCTCTCCGGCGATGCCTCTGCCGTGAACGTGACGTCCCTGCTTGGTGAGGGAGACAAGGCTTCCCAATCCGCCACGGATGCCAAGATCGCCGAGGTTCTGACTCCCGAGCAGCAAGCCAAGTTCAAGGCCTTCCAGCAGGAGCGGAAGGAAAACCGCATCGAGATCGCGACCAACCGCGAGATGACCCGCCTCCAGCAAGGACTGACCCTCACTCCGGAACAAAAGGACCGCGCGTATCAAGCACTCGGCGATCTGGCCCAGCGCGAGGAAGAACAGCCCGCCTCCAATGGCTTCGATCCGCAGGCCATGGTCGACAAGCAGCAGGCACGCCGTGATGCCCTGCGCCCGATTCTGACGCCCGAGCAGATGAAAGCCTACGAGAGCATGCCCATGACGAGCAGCTTCGAAAGCGGCGCGATCTCGATCCAACTCCAGGAACCCGGCACAAAGTAAACCCTTCTCATCGGGACAACAGGTCCCGATAGAGCGCCAGATCCCGCTCCGAGAAACAGCAGAAGATCACGTCGATCACGGCGTGATTTTCTGTTAGAAACGCGCGCACGGTTTCAACCGCGATCCGCGCCGCCAGATCCGCCGGGAAACGATAGATGCCGGTGCTGATGCCCGGAAAGGCGATCGACTTCAGGCCATGTTCCGCAACCACCTCCAATGAACGCCGGTAGCAGCTCGCGAGTTTTTCCGGCTCGCCCCTGTCACCTCCATTCCACACCGGGCCGACGGTGTGGATGACATGCCGCGCGGACAGGCGGTAACCTTTGGTGATCTTGGCCTCACCGGTCTTGCAGCCCCCGAGCAGCCGGCATTCGTGAAGCAGATCCGGCCCCGCAGCGCGATGAATCGCCCCATCCACCCCGCTACCACCGAGGAGTGAGGAATTGGCGGCGTTCACAATGGCATCAACCGCGAGCGTGGTGATGTCGGCTTGGATGGCGTTCATGGGGAAACGGGATCTCCAAATCCATAGTGTTCCAAAACTCCGAGTGTCACCCAGTTGAGTCAATGGATCATCCGGCGGCAAGAATGCAAAATGGGAAGCCGGTGATGGGCTCCCCATTTTGCTTAAGCTCGATTGTACACTCTGATCAATCCTTCCGCTTCAGCAGCGGGAAGAGGATCGCGTCACGGATGGAGGCGGCGCCGGTGAGCATCATCACAAGGCGGTCGATGCCGATGCCGATACCACCCGCAGGCGGCATGCCGTGCTCGAGGGTCTCGATGAAATCGTAGTCCACCTTCTGCGTTTCCTCGCCGGACTGGTGCTCCAGGCGCTCACGCTGGATGTCCGGGTCGTTCAACTCGGAATAGCCGGGGGAGATTTCCTGGCCGTTGATGATGAGTTCATACACCTCCACGGTGCGGCCGCCGGGGCTGAGTTTCGCCAGCGGGACAAGCTCGCTGGAGACACGGGTGACGAAGCAGGGATCGAAGGTCTTTTCTTCAACGAGCTTTTCGAAGACCTGCTGGATGACCTCGTGATCCGCCATGTCCGGCGAGATCTGCACGCCGAGGGTTTCGCAACGTTCGCGGCGCTGTTCCGCGGTGATGGTGAAAAAGTCGTCACCGGCGGCGGCGGCGATGAGGTCGTGGTAGTTCGCGCGCTTCCAAGGACGGGCGAGGTTGATGGAACGCACGACATTGCCTTCCGGGTCCTTCTGCTCGATCTCCAGACCACCGCAGAACTTCTCCGCGAGGTGGCAGGTGAGTTCCTCCACCAAGTCCGCCATCTCCTCGAAGTCCGAGAAGGCCCAGTAGGCCTCCAGCATGGTGAACTCCGGATTGTGGCGGCGGGAGATGCCTTCGTTGCGGAAATTGCGGTTGAGTTCGAAGATCTTGGTGAAGCCGCCGACAAGCAGGCGCTTCAAGAACAGCTCCGGTGCGATGCGCAGCGTGAGCGGCATGCCGAGCGCATTGTGATGTGTCTCGAACGGGCGCGCGGCGGCGCCGCCCGACACGTCCTGGAGCATCGGCGTCTCGACCTCGAGGAAGCCGCGGGCCTGGAAGAAATTGCGGATCTCGGCGATGATCTGGAACCGCTTGAGGAAAATGTCCGCGCTGTCCTGGTTCGCCATCAGGTCGAGGTGGCGCTTGCGGTAGATCGTCTCGCGGTCGGCCACGCCGTGCCACTTGTCCGGCATCGGGCGCAGCGACTTCGAAAGCACGGTGAAGGACTCGACCTTCACGGTCGGCTCACCGGTCCGGGTGACAAAGGTCTCGCCCTCGATGCCGATCCAGTCGCCACGATCGAGGCACTTCCAGATCGCAACCTGGTCTTCGGTGAGATTTTTGAGACCAATATACCCCTGTATACCGCCCTCAATATCAGCAAGTTGAAAGAATACTGACTTGCCCATATCGCGGATCGCAGTCAGCCGCCCTGCGACCTTAATTTGCTGACCTTCCACAAAGGACTCCCTAACCCGAGACAAGACATTGGGCGTCGAAAAGCGCGATCCAAAAGGATCGACACCGAGTTCACGCAGTTTCGCGAGCTTTTCGCGGCGGACGGCGATCAGTTCGGCTTCGGTGGAGTGCGTTGGGGTCGGGGCGGCTTCGCTCATGACGCCGAGGGGCTTAGGCCGAAGCGCGGGAAGAGTCCAGAGTAAGAATCCACAGGCCTTCCTTGTCACCCGTGTCATCGCATCACAACAGCCTCAGCCCACCCGGCTCGATTCGGATCTTCCGCTGGCGGAAGAGTGCGCCGGTGGCTTGCTTGAAGGCGCGCTTGCTCACGCCGAGGGCACGGTGGATTTCTTCCGCCGGGGTATCATCGTGAAGCTCCCACCAGCCACCACGGCCTTCGAGTTCGTGGAGGATCTTCGCTTCCAACGACGAAATACGCTCGCGGCCCGGAGCATCGAGGGAGAGATCGATTTTCCCATCGTCCCGGATCAAAGCGACGTAGCCCTTGGTCCGCTCACCGGCGCGGAGACGGCGGAACACCTGGTTGGCGAACAAGAGACCGGTGTGGCGGCCGTTGATGATCGCCTTGTAGCCAAGCTCGGTCTTCCCATAGAGCAGCAGGTCCACCTCATCGCCTTCCCGGTAAGGAGCGCGGGTCTGATCCAGGTGGCGGGAAAGCCGGCGGGTGGCCACGATGCGGCCGGTGTCCTCGTCCACGTAGCAATAGACGACGTAGGACTTTCCGATCTCCAGGCGGTCCTTTTGCTCGCGGAAAGGGACCAGAAGGTCCTTCGGCAGGCCCCAGTCGAGGAAGGCACCGACGTTGGTGATCTGAAGCACTTCCAGATACGCGAACTGGCCCGGCTTCACCTTCGGCTCCTTGAGCGTGGCGACCGGACGATCCTCGGAGTCCCGGTAGAGGAACACATCCACCGGTTCACCAATGGACCACTTCACCGGCATCTCCCGGCGCGGCAGCAGGATCTCCCCGAGATCCCCGCCATCAAGGAAGATGCCGAAGGGTTGCTCCCTCACCACCTTCAAATCCGCCCGCTCACCGATCATCGCCATGCGCGGAGTGTCGGGGAGAGCGCCCCCAGCGTCGAATCCGAAAAGCACTCCACGGATTCAGGAACCACGAAGGACACGAAAATCCACGAAAGAAAACTTCCGCCGGAAAACAATCGAAGGCCCACGTTTTCGTGAGCCTTCGTGTCTTTCGTGGTTGCTTTCGAAGATCAAACGTACGGCAGCTCGGCAGCCTTGGCCGCGATCCTGCCTTCGTTGTCGAGCAGTTCCTGGATCGGGTCCCAGCGGCCGGAGACAAGCGCCTCGCGGGCGGAGTCCGGCATGACGACCGGGAAGTCCTGCCCGGCGCTGCTGCGCACGCGGAGGTTTTCCAGATCGATGGTCACTTGCACGGACGGATCGGCATTCACGGCGGCACTGAGGGCGGCGATGTCCTCGGCGGTGGCGACCACGCAGGGCATGGCGAGGCCGGTCGAGTTGCCGAAGAAGATTTCCGCGAAGGACTCGGCGATGACGGCCTTGAAGCCGTACTTGCTGAGCGACTGCGGCGCGTGCTCGCGGGAGGAGCCGCAACCGAAGTTCACGCCGGCGAGCAGGATGGTGGCGGCACGGAAGCGCTCGTCATTGAGCGGGTGATCGGTCTTCTCGCCGGTGTTCGGATCGAAGCGCACGTCATAGAACGCGAACTCGCCGAGGCCGTCGAAGGTGACGCACTTCATGAAGCGCGCCGGGATGATGCGGTCGGTGTCGATGTCAGCACCGGGAATGAAGACGGCGCGGCCGGTGACGGAGGTGACTTTCTCAAGTGCCATGGTGGGATCGGATCGGGATGAAAACGGTTATTCGGTGATGCGGGTAACGCGGTAGCCCTTCGCGGTGAGCAGCTCGACGATGCTGTCCTTCCCGAGGTAGTGGGCCGTGCCTGCGGCGAAGAAATGGGATTGCCCGGGCTTGGCGGCGAGAAGGCCGGCCATGGTCTCGGACATGGTGATGTTGCGATCGTGGAGGATGCGCTTCAGCAGACGCTCGCCGAGTTCCTTGTGCTCGCCTTCCTCCATGTCGGAGAGCTGGCGGTCCACCTCGGCTTCGAGCTTGGCATCATCACCGGAAATGTATGCCGCGATGAGAACATCGACGGGATCGGAGCCTTTCTTCCGGCCTTCCTCCATCTGGCGCAGGGTTTCGGAGAGCAGAATGACCTGCTCGCCCTCGCTGAGTTCATCGAAGATCGAGAGCTGGTCTTCGGGCTTCTCGATGGCGGCGGTCTGCTTGCCCGCATTCGTGGCACGTTCCCAGACCAAGGCATCCAGAGCCTTGCCTCCGGTGAGCTGGGAACGCAGCACCGGGATCACGGTAGCGGCGGTCCAGGTCTTCAGCGGCTGGAGGGGTGTGACATCGAGCCCGGGCTTGATGGCGCGCAGTTCCTCCTCGATCTGGCGGGTGAGCTGCTTGCCGATCGCCTCGGTGAGCGTCTTGCCATCGGTGCGGAGCACGGCGGCGGACGCGGCCACCTGCGAGGCGGGATCCATCGGCACTTCCGTGTAAACGATCCCGGCGCAGTTGAAGGCGCGGACCGTGGCCGGATGGAAGGTGGTCACCACCTTGTTGCCGACATGCAGCGTGCCGAAGAGGAAGGACGGCTTCGCCAGATCCTTGCCGTCGATCCGCCACAGCATCGGCTTGACCGGGCAGGCGGGCTCCTCCGTGCGGGCAAGGCCCGGCAGCGCGATCGTGATCGCGAGCCAAGTGATGCGGAGGAGAGAGTTCATCGGGTGTCCTGGTTACGGGAACGGAAACCGCCAGGAGGACCGTGGGTGATTCACGGTTCCTTCTTTTCTTCCTTCTTTTCCTTTCCGGCGGCAGGCACCAAGTCCTTCTTGTACTTGGTGAGGATCCTTTGAAGGTCTGCTTGGAAATCCGCTGAGTTCTTCTTCGCGTATTCCTGGGCGTATTTGCCAGCCTCGGCTTTGACTTCAGGGAAAACCTGAAGGGATTTCTGGCCCAGGGGACTGCCATAGAACCGTGTCAGCTCCTCCAGTTCCTCGGCCGAAAACCGCTGCTCGTAGAATTTCGCGAGATCTTTGCGCAGCTGGGGATCACCGAGCCCCTTCTTGAAAAAGGCGTCCGCCGCGTCGCTGATCTCCTGGATCCCCTCGGGCGGCAAACCCATGCCCTTGAATTTTTCGAGCGCGGGTTTGAACGAGGCCTTGGCCGCAGCCAAGCCCGTGGAGTCGAAATTCATCAATTCCAACAGCTTTTCAGCCGGTGTCTTGTCCTCGGCGCGAACCGGTGCGGACACCAAAAGCGCGAGGGGCACGATCAAGGAAGCGAGCTTCATAGCTGTGGGGAATTGAATCGGAGCCGGTGTTCAAGCCACGGCCTCTTCCAGCGCGATGCCGAACACCTCGCGGGCGTCCGCCACCGAACCGGCGATCGCCGCAGCGGCAACCATGACCGGAGACATAAGGATGGTGCGGCCGGTCGGGGAGCCCTGGCGGCCTTTGAAATTGCGGTTCGAGGAGGAGGCGCAGAGCTGGTCGCCCACGAGCTTGTCCGGGTTCATGGCCAGACACATCGAGCAACCGGCGGCGCGCCATTCGAAGCCCGCCTCGCGGAAAATCTGGTCGATGCCTTCCTTCTCACAAAGAACGGCCACGATCTGCGAGCCCGGCACGGCGATGGCCTTCACGCCCTCGGCCACGCGATGGCCCTTGATGTAACGGGCGACCTCGCGGAAATCGGAGACGCGGCCGTTGGTGCAGGAGCCGATGAAGGCGACGTCGATCTTCACGCCCTTGATCGGGGTGCCCGCAGGCAGCTTCATGTATTCCAGAGCTTCGGAAATCGACTGCCTCTCCAGCACGTTCGCGGCCAGTGCGGGGTCCGGGATGCTTTCGGAAACGGCAATGCCGTGGTCCGGAGAGATGCCCCAGGTGACGGTCGGCTCGATGTCCCCGGCGTTGATGACCAGCACGTCGTCGTAATGGGCATCCGCATCAGAGGCGAAGGATTTCCAGCGCTCCACGGCTGCATCCCATTCCGCGCCCTGCGGCACATACGGGCGGCCCTTGAGATACTCGAAGGTGGTCTCATCCGGATTGACGTAGCCGCAGCGGGCGCCGCCCTCGATGGCCATGTTGCAGACGGTCATGCGCTCCTCGAGCGTCATGCGGTCGAACACATCGCCGGCATATTCATAGGCGTAACCGATGCCGCCCTTCGCACCCAGCAGGCGGATGATGTGGAGGGTCACGTCCTTGGCATACACGCCCGGGCGCAGCCCGCCATTCACCTCGATGCGGCGCACCTTGAGCGGCTCCATGGCCAGCGTCTGGGTGGCCAGCACGTCACGCACCTGGGTGGTGCCGATGCCGAAGGCGATCGCACCGAAAGCACCATGGGTGGCGGTGTGGGAATCGCCGCAGGCGATCGTGGTGCCCGGCTGGGTGATGCCCTGCTCCGGTCCCACCACGTGGACGATGCCCTGCTTGCCGGACTTGAGATCGAAATAGGTGACGCCGAAATCCTCGCAGTTCTGTTGGAGGGCATCCATCATCTCCGCCGCCAGCGGATCGCTCGGAGCGTCCTGGTGCTCGGTCGGGACGATGTGGTCCACGGTGGCGAAGGTACGGTTCGGGAATTTCACCGTCAGCCCGAGATCGCGCAGCATCCCGAAGGCCTGCGGGGAAGTGACCTCGTGAATAAGGTGGGTTCCGATGAACAACTGCGTGCGACCGTCGGCCAACGTGCCCACGGCGTGGGCATCCCAAACTTTCTGATACAGACTCTTGCCCATGGCTGGAAAACGCCCTCTGGCGGGGAGGCGAAGCTGCACCTCCCTCCGGGAAATGTCAAAGCCGCATCCCGGCTGGGAATGCGGCCTGTTCTAGAACAAAGGTCTTAGTCCCAACCGGGAAAAGTTCAGATCCCCCCCATTCGGAGCGCTCCGACCACAGCGACAGCGACAACCGCCACCACGGAAACGGAGAGAACGAGCTTGAACCAAAATTTGACCGATGCCCCTTCCTTATCACCGACCCAGTCCTCCCAGGAGTTCTCCTCGCGGTGGGTGGAGCGGTGATAATGGCGCATGGCGCGGAACCGCGCTTCATCGTTGGAGGGGAAGGAACGTTTCATGGGGGGAAACGGGACTCTCGGGAAACCGATCAGTGCATGATGCACAAAATCGGCCACGATTTGTCAACCTCGTGACTTCTTCTTTACGGAAATTTTACAAAAAAAAGCCCTCCGCCCGGATCAGGCGGAAGGCTTTGTAAAATTGGCGTCGAAAGCGCGGGTGGCGCCTTCCAGCTTACTTGGTCGGGATGATTTCGTGCTGCGGAGCGGCGGCAGGCAGTTCCTGGAACTGCGGCAGCTTCCGGAGCTTCGGAGCCTTGGCTTCGCTGGTGCAGCAGCAGGAGGAGGCGAAAAGCGCGACGAGGGAAGCGCCCGACACAAGGAGAATACGAATCATGGGTTCTGAATAAAGGGAGTGGGTTTGGGTCTGTCCACAGAAAAACCGGGGCAGGCTGGATTCGCAACCTACCCCGGAAATCTGAGGGGAGCGGTCAGAGCCCGCTCCCGGCTCGCCGGACCATTACTTGGTCGGCTGGACGTAGGTCTGGGTCGGAGCCGGCTTGCTGTGGCAGCAGGAAGCGGAGAGCAGGGTGCCAGCGGCAGCAGCGGCGAGGGCGGCGATTTTGAGGAGTTTCATCTGTTTATCGGTTGAGTTGGTTTGGACACCCCGGAGCAAGAGCCCAAAGGCAATCTGACTCTAACCGTACTCCCTTCTGGCGCAAGGAGAATTCCGTTAGTGAAGGGCTCCGGAGGATTCGATTGCCAGACGCCGGAAAGGCTCTAGACTCCCGCGCCCCGGGCGCGTCGCCCGGACCCTTTGACCATGAATGCGGAACCCCACGTGGCCATCGTCGGCGCCACCGGCGCTGTCGGCGAAGAAATGTTGCTCTGTCTCGAACAGCGGAATTTCCCGGTCGGAAAACTGACCCTGCTCGCCTCCGCCCGTTCCGCTGGCAAACGCATTCCTTTCCGCGGCCAGGACATCATTGTCCAGGAGCTGACCCACGACTCCTTCGCCGGTGTGGACATCGCGCTGTTCAGCGCCGGTGGCGGCATCTCGCTGGAGTTCGGTCCCTCCGCCGCTGCGGCGGGTGCCGTGGTGATCGACAATTCCTCCGCCTTCCGCATGGACCCGGGCGTGCCGCTCGTCGTGCCGGAAATCAATCCCGAGGCCGCGAAGAACCGCCCGAAGGGCATCATCGCGAACCCGAACTGCACCACCATCATCTCGCTGATGGCGCTCGCGCCGCTGCACGAGCAGTTCGGCCTGAAGTCGATCATCGCCTCCAGCTACCAGGCCGTTTCCGGCTCGGGCGCGCAGGGCATCGTCGAGCTTGAGGAACAGGTGAAGGCCATCGCCACCGGCGGTGAGTTCACCCCGCGCGTCTATCCGCGCCAGATCGCCTTCAACGTGATCCCGCAGGTCGATTCCTTCACGGAGAACGGCTATACCAAGGAAGAGCTCAAGATGCTCAACGAGGGTCGCAAGATCCTCGGCCATGACGATCTGAAGGTTTCCTGCACCTGCGTGCGCGTGCCGGTCTATCGCTCGCACTCGGTGTCCATCACCGCCGTCTTCGACAAGCCGATCACCCCGGAGGCCGCGCGTGCCGCCTATGCGGGCAAGCCCGGCGTGCATGTCGTGGATGATCCGGCGAACAAGCTCTTCCCGGTGCCGCTCGACACCACCGGCAAGGACGACTGCCTCGTCGGCCGCATCCGCCAGAACCTCGTCCTCGACAACGCCCTCGACCTCTGGGTGGTCGGCGACCAGGTCCGCAAGGGTGCCGCTCTCAACGCCGTGCAGATCGCTGAAATCCTCTGAACGCGCCCGCGCCGTGGAACTCAAACCCTACCTCGCCGCCCGCGCCAAGGAAGTCGATGCCGCGCTCGACCAATTCCTGCCGAAGAAAACCGCCGCGCCCGGAACCATCCACGCGGCGATGCGCTACACCGTCTTCGCCGGCGGCAAGCGCCTGCGCCCGATCCTAGCCCTTGCCGCTGCGGAAGCCTGCGGCGGCAAGGCGGAGGACGCCATCGCCCCGGCCTGTGCCGTGGAGGTCCTGCATACCTACTCGCTGGTTCACGACGACCTGCCGTGCATGGACGACGATGACCTGCGACGCGGCCGCCCGACCTGCCACAAGGTCTATGGCGAGGGCATGGCCGTGCTCACCGGGGATGCGCTGCTCACCGAGGCCTTCTACATCCTAGCCCAAACCCCAGCGTCCGATCGCTACGGAGTGCGCCACTACGTGGCCGAACTCGCACTGACCGGCGGCTCCCGCCACCTCATCGGCGGCCAGGTGCTCGACCTCGAAGGCGAGGGCCAGAAGCCGTCCAAGGCGCGCTTGCTGAAGATCCACGAGGCCAAGACAGCGGCCTTGCTCACGACCTCGCTGCGGCTCGGTGCGATGACCGCCAATGCCACGCCAAAGCAACTGGAAGCGCTCACCACCTTCGGCCACGCCCTCGGTCTGGCCTTCCAGGTGATCGATGACATTCTCGACGTGACCCAGTCCACCGAAGTCCTCGGCAAGACGGCAGGCAAGGACGCGGAAGCAGCCAAGACCACCTACCCCGCTCTCTTCGGTCTGGCGAAATCCCGCAAGGAAGCCGCGCGCCTGACCAAGGAAGCACTCGATGCCCTCAAGCCCTTTGGCAAAAAGGGCGAACGCCTCGCCGAGATCGCGCACTACCTGCTGGACCGGGAGTATTGATCCGCTCCGCCGATGAACGCTCCATCGCCATCTCACAATGAAGGTGGTTCGTCGTCACTCTTATCACAGCATGGGCCGCTGTTGCGGTGTTGGATGGTTTCCTGACGCGGAGCCTCATGGTGCCGGCCGCCTGCCATCTGCCGGCCTCGCGATAGGTCTTTCGTGCCGGGGATTCATGAGCCACGTTTCTTCCCCCACGCCACCGCTTTGTCGCGGGCTGCGCTTTCGGATGGCTGGCTTGAGGCACGCTGCCTAACCGACCGCTGGTCACCCGACGCACGGGAAGCCGGGCGCATTTTTTTTGAGGGGCATTGGCAACAAGCTCCGGCCTGCAATCGCTTGGCATTTTGCACCATCGCAACGGTGGCTCCACATATCTTCCGGAACTTGAATCTGTTAGATTGTTTCAAACAGATGCACCCGGCTGGCATCAATTTCGGCCACTACGTAAAATCACTTAATTCATTGATCATCAAATGATTCCATCTCTCGCAAACCATCAAAATTTCCCGTTGATCAATTTTATCTAACAGATACAGGGGGCCTGCTGAATCCCTACACCCGGAGGTGCGATCATGCTGTTAGACGCATCTCCGGAAGCCCCTTGACCCTATGAAATTGACACCCGCCATGGCGTGCGCGGCCGCCGCCATCCTGCCCTTGCTTGCCTGTTCCTCCGCCTCCGGAGCCACCTACTGGGTGGATGGAGTGCTCGACGCCCCTCCGACCTATCTCAGCAATCCCGGCCCGGTCACCGACCAGACCAACAACACCGGCTGGAACGGAGTGGCTCTGGACGAGGGCCAGACTCTCACGCTGACCTGGAGCACCGCACTCTTCGATGACGGTACCGGCCAGATCCTCGTGGACTCCACTTTGAGGATTTTTCCGGACCTTCCAGGCTCCGGATTCGATGTCCGGCTCCTCCTGTCGGACGGCTCATACACCGACACGCTGACCATCGACGCCACCGCCGCCGTGAGAACGCTCGACATTCAGGCGAGGAAATATGTCTCGAGACAAACCTTCGATATCACGGATCTCTACTCCGGGCCTCTCGCCATCAAGGGCATCGAGTTCACCAACCTGAACCCCAATGGCACAACAAACGATCCCTTTTCACTCCTCTCCGTGCGCTCGACCGTACCGGCCGAACCTGTTCCGGAACCATCCGGCAGCCTGCTGGCGCTCGGCGGCGGCATGCTGCTGCTGGGACGTCGCCGCAGGACCTGCTGATCAGCCGAACCGCCTCTGAAACGAAAAAAGCCGCTGGTTCGCACCGGCGGCTTTTTTGAAATCGGATTCGGACGGAACCGGGATCAGGCGAGGGTGCCCTGCTCCTTGGAGTCGTCCTTCTTGTGCTTGTCGCAAGCGAGGGTGCCCTGCTCCTTGGAGTCATCCTTCTTGTGCTTGTCGCAGGCGAGGGTGCCCTGCTCCTTCTTCTCTTCGCCTTTCTTGCACTTGTCGCAATCGCCGGCGAGGACGGTGCCTTGCTCCTTCTTCTCTTCACCCTTCTTGCACTTGTCACAATCGGCGCCAGCGAAAGCCGGAGCGGAGAAAAGGGCGGCGAAGAGAGCGGTGTAGAACAGTTTCATATAATGAGGTAGTGGTTCGGGTTATAGTGATCCTGGCGGCTGGACCACCTCTGTGAAACACCACAGACCCCGATTATTCCCTAAAAATTTCATTTTCCGGCGAAATAATTTTCCAACCGCCGCCCCGCACCGCCAAAACTCCGCCTGCATGCCGGTCGCCGAGTCCCACAAGGAACTGCGCTTCACCCGCGCCCGGCAGGGGGCGGGCTTCGCCGTAGCCGCAGGCATGTTGGCGATGACCGCACTGGTGTTTTTCCTGCTGGCCCCTTACCGGGCGGACAATCCGGAGCTGCCGCACCCCGCCTGGGGCTTGCTGCCGCTGGCCGTGGCGCTGGCCTCCGGGTGGACCGCCGCCCGCTGCATCCGCCATGCCTACCTGCTGCTCAGCCCCATCGGGATCGAGATTTTCCCGTTTTTCCGTCCGTCCACCGGCCTGAACGTGATCCCGTGGGCGCAGATCGCGGCGGTGGAGATCGACGATTCCCGGCTGACCCTTCATTTCACCGCGGAAAAAACCGCCGGGGTCCACCTCGCGCTCGCCCCGATCCCCCGTGACAAGCGGCGGCTGCTGATCGCCGCCATGGAGGGCCGGTTCTCGAAATAAGGAGGCTTTTCCGGACCTCTTCTCTTGATTCCCGCCCCCGCTCCCCTACCTCTCCCGCCATGCGCCCGCCCTCGCTCCAGATCCAATCCGTGGAAGACACCTTCGGCCGCAATGGCTGGCACTGCGAGCTGGTGGAAGGCCGCGACGTGCTCCGCGCCGTCTTCGACGCCCACCACACCCGCGTGGAACTCCACGCCCAGTCCTACCCGCAGCTCAACGCCCTCGTGGTGGTGGCGGAGGGGCCATTGTCCCCCTCCGAGGAGCATCTGCAGCCGGTGCTGGAACTGCTGGCGCGGGCGAACAAGCAGCTCACGCTCGGCGGCTTCGAGTTCGATCTGGACCGCGAAAAGCTCGTTTTCCGCATCACCAACCTCTTCGAGCGCGAAAAATACGACCCGGACATCGTCAGTTCCATGGTCCACTGCGCCGTGGCGGAGCTGGACCGGATCACTCCCTACAGCCAGATCGTGGTCCGCACCCCGGAAGACCTGCTGGATGACCTCGATCTGGAGCGCCTGCTGATGCGCGAGGACGTGATCCCTCCCGTGCCGGGCGACGAGGACGATTTTTGAGACAGCCTGAGCTTCGCCCATCTAGAACATTCGTTCTAGAAACGGGCAAATTGCGAGGTTGGCCGGTAGGGGGTGGATGTGCACACTCCCGGCCCGCTCATGAGCTCTTCCCAAGAAATCCGTGTCTTCGCCCCCGCTACGGTGGCGAACGTCGCCTGCGGTTATGACGTCCTTGGCTTCGCCATCGACGCCCCCGGCGACGAGGTAGTGGTCCGTTTCTGCGACAAACCCGGCCTGCACATTACCAAGATCACCGGCGACAACGGCAAGCTTCCGAAAAATCCGGCCCAGAACACCGCTGGTGTGGCCGCGCTGGACCTTCTCAAGCACCTCGGCATGACCGACCGCGGCATCGAGATGGAAATCCACAAGAAGATGCCATTCGGCTCCGGCCTCGGCTCCTCCGCCGCCTCCGCCGTGGCCGGTGCCTACGCCGTGAACAAGCTCATCGGCGAACCGCTCACCAAGAAACAGCTCCTGCCCTTCGCGATGGCCGGTGAAGCCTCCGCCGACGGCGCGTGGCACGCCGACAACGTCGGCCCCTGCCTGCTCGGCGGCATCGTTTTCATCCGCTCGAACGACGAGCTGGATGTGGCGCAGATCCCCGCACCGAAGAATCTCTGGGCCGCCGTGGTCCACCCGGACATCGAGATCCTCACCAAAGTCGCCCGCGAGATCCTGCCGAAGGAGATCCCGCTGGAAAACGCCACCCAGCAGATCGGCAACCTCGGCGGCCTGCTCTGCGGCCTGATCCAGGAAGACTACGGTCTCATTGCCCGCTCGATCCACGATGTGATCGCCGAGCCGCGCCGCCAGAAGCTGATCCCGGATTTCTACAAGGCGAAGCGCGCGGCCATGGGAGCCGGTGCGCTCGGTTTCTCCATCTCCGGTGCCGGTCCGTCCGTCTTCGCCCTGTGCGAGGGCAAGGAAAGCGCCCGCAAAGTGGTGGAGGCGATCTCCAAGGTGTTCTCAGCCGTGCCGCTCGGCAACCAGGCCTACATCTCGAAGATCAATCCGCACGGCGTCCACGTCATCGGCGAAAAGGACGCGAAGCACTGACCCTGCCACCGCCGTGCTCTACCACTCCACGAACAAGCAGGTTGCGCCCGTCGATCTGAAGGAAGCAATCCTGCGGTCCCTGCCTGCGGACAACGGCCTCTACATGCCGGAGATCCTGCCGGTGCTCCCGGCGGAGTTCTGGCAGATCTGGCGCCATCTCAGCATCCAGGAGATCGGCTTCGCGATTGCGGAGGCGTTCTTCGGCGAGGATGTGCCCGCTGCCGCACTGCGTGAGATTGTGGAGGGTACGCTGTCCTTTCCCGCTCCGGTGGAAGGCATCGCTCCCGGCGATCACATCCTCGAGCTCTTCCATGGCCCCACGCTCGCCTTCAAGGATTTCGGCGCGCGTTTCATGGCCCGCCTGATGGCGTGGCTGGTGCGCGGCGACAACCGCGAGCTGACCGTGCTGGTCGCCACCTCCGGCGATACCGGTGGCGCGGTGGCCTCCGCGTTCCATCGCGTGCCCGGCACCCGCGTGATCATCCTGTATCCGAAGGGCAAGGTGTCCGGTCTTCAGGAAAAGCAGCTCACCACCCTCGGCGACAACATCACCGCGCTGGAAATCGATGGCACCTTCGATGACTGCCAGCGCCTGGTGAAGTCCGCCTTCCTCGATCGCGAGCTTTCCGAATCGCTGAACCTCACCTCCGCGAACTCGATCAACCTCGCTCGCCTGGTTCCGCAGAGCTTCTACTACTTCGAAGCCGCGCGCTCGCTGCCGGAGGGCGTGAAGCCGGTGTTCGTGGTGCCGTCCGGAAACTTCGGCAATCTCACGGCAGGCTTGCTCGCGGTGCAGCTCGGTCTGCCGGTCGAGCATTTCGTCGCCGCCACCAATGCGAACGACGTGGTGCCGCAGTATCTCAAGAGCGGCGACTACCAACCGCGTCCGAGCGTCGCCACCATCTCGAATGCGATGGATGTGGGCGCGCCTTCGAACTTCGCACGCATGCAGGCGCTCTTCGGCGGCTCGTGGGAAGCGATGCGCGGCAAGATCAGCGGCTACTCCTTCACCGATGACCAGACCCGCGCCGCCATGCGCACGGTGAAAGCCACGCTCGGCTACGATCTCGATCCTCACGCCGCCGTCGGCTGGCTGGCCGCCCAGAAGTGGCGCGCCGCTCATCCCGGCACCGCGACCATCACGCTCGGCACCGCACATCCGGCGAAGTTCCTCGACGTGATGGAAGAGGAGCTCGGCAAGGATGTCGTGGAGATCCCCGAACGCCTCGCCATCCTCGCCGACCGCGAGAAGGTCGCCATCCAAATGGCCGCCGATGAAGAGGCCTTCAAGGCGTGGTTGAAGAGGTAGCGCAAGCATTCCTGCTTGCGAGCGGGGACGGCGCGCTATCGCCCAAGAGCATGAACCGGATCAGACCGGAATTTGCAAATCCCTCCGGCGATGAGCCGCCCACACTCACAAGCAGGAATGCTTGTGCTACGTTCCGCTGTCGCGTGAAGGCGGCGTGAAGAATTCGCGAACATCCATTGATTCCTTCCGCGACGCATGGGGCCGGGTTACGATCACCGAATCCATGGACCCGGCTTCGTATCCACCGCTTGATCCTATCGAAGATCGTCAACGCTCCACTCGTTCGGCGACACGATGGTTGACGAACATCGTGATCGGGTTGGGAATTTTTCTCGGCTTGGCATTCATCCTCTCTCCGCAGGTTATCACATGTAGGAAGAAACCGGCCAGTACCCAGGCTCTCAGCAACGCCCGCCAGATCGGACTCGCACTTTTCGATTTCGATGCGGATTACGGTCGGTTTCCGGACTCCTCGACGATCGCGGCCGTCAAAGCGACAACCGGTTCCACCTGGGATCTGAAGGCCGCCACGTCGAACGATCTGTTCAAGCAAATCATTGTCAGTGGCATCACCACCTCGGAAGAAATCTTCTACGCGAAAGTCCCCGGCACACGGAAACCGGACAATGTGATCTCCGATGAAACCAAAACCCTCGCACTAGGAGAATGCGGCTTCACCTACATCGCGGGCGCATCCAGCAAGTGCGCCCCAGCCCGGCCTCTTGTGGTGACACCTCTCATTCCGGGAACTCTGAAGGCGGATCCCAAGCCATTCGACGGCAAAGCCATCGTTCTCCGCGCGGACAATTCGGCGTTCAGCTATCAGATCGCTCCGGACGGCAGAATCATCGTCCCCGGCGGAAAGGATCTATTCGATCCCTCGCAGCCCTATTGGGAAGGCGCGCCGCCCGATGTAAAGTGGCCGACTCTCCGGGACCAGAAATCTCCCGTCGAAAAGAAATAAGCAATGCGCATGGACCCTGGAACATTGCCCCAACCACCGCCCGGCATCCCCGCGCCTCCTCCCGGGGTGGAGGCATTGCGCTCGCGACGCTGGATGAAGAGAATCGCTTTGCTGGGCATCGGTTCGCTGGTGCTTCTGTTTGTCAGCCTCCACTTCTTTGCTCCTTACGTGTTGTATGGGGCCAAGAAAGCATCCGGCACACAGGCCGTCAGCAATGCACGCTCGATCGGACTCGCGCTCTTCGATTTCGATTCGGACTACGGCCGGTTTCCGGACGCCTCGACGATCGCCGCCGTCAAAGCGGTAACCGATTCCACTTGGGATCTGAAAGACCGGACGTCGAACGATTTATTCAAGCAGATCATTGTCAGCGGCATCACCACCTCGGAGGAGATCTTCTACGCAAAGGCCTCCGGCGCGCGGAAACCCGACAGTGTGATCGTCACCGAAGACAGAACCCTGGCACAGGGCGAATGTGGATTCGCCTACATAGCAGGTGCGGCCACCAAGTGTGACCCGATGCGCCCGTTGGCCGTCACCCCTCTCATCCCGGGAACATTCAAATTCGATCCGAAACCATTCGATGGCAGAGCGATCATCTTGCGCGCCGACAATTCCGCCGCCAGTTACATCATCCGAAAAGACGGCACGGTGATCGCACCGGGAGGAAAGGATCTCTTCGATCCGTCACAGCCCTATTGGAGAGGAGCGCCTCCCGATGTAAAGTGGGCGGACCTGCCGGTTCCTCCCGCATCCATCGCATCCCCGCAATGGATGACGTGGGTGGTGCCGGCATCGATCGCGACGGCAGTCATGATACTGATCCTATCCATCATGCGGGGACGGAAGATGCTGCTGAAAAAGTATCCATCGGCGTTCACCGAATGAACAACCGTTGATCCAACAAATCATGCCCACGATTTCTCCGCCAGGACTCACGCCGAAACAAGCGAAGCTAGCCAAGCTAAACCGGCGACTGGCGGTTGGATCCCTGTTGCTGCTGATCCTGCCATTCGTTGCAATGGAGCTGACCTCCATCCCGTCTCGCCAGAGGCATGCCCAGTTGCAGGCTCTTGAAAACACCTTGGCGAATGGCCGCCGGATCTGGTTTGCGCTGGAAAAGTTCCGGAAGACCTATGGCCGCTATCCCGATGCCACCACTGCGGCGATGGTGAAGGAGCGCACCGGCAGCACTTGGAACCTCAAGGCCGATACCGCGAATGACGTGTTCCGCCAACTGATCGCAGCGGGAGTAGTCGATTCCGAATTGATCTTCCAAGCCCTCGGCCAAGGCATGCACAAACCCGATGGCAGGATGAAAGCCGAGGCCGAAGCCCTTCAGCCGGGTGAATGTGGCTTCGCCTACATCGATGGGCCATCGTCAGGCAACACTGGCCGCCCCATGGTGGTTGCTCCCCTCATCCATGGCACCCATCGATTTGATCGATCCATCTGGGACGGCTTGGCCGTGGTGGTGAGGGGCGATGGCAGCGCCGTGCATAATCGGCTCCGTCCGGATGGAACTTGGTCCGGACCTGACGGACTGGATCTATGTGATCCGATCTTATGGGACGGGCAAACGGCAGTAGTGAAATGGCCGGACTCACGGCGTCCATCGTGGTTTCAGCGATATGGAGGTTGGAGCATTACCGCTTCGGTGACCGTCATCGTGGTGGGATTCCTAACCATCTATATCGCGCGGAAGCATCGGAAATTCCCACCCGGCGCGTGAATCTTCCCAGCCCGAAGTCTTACGACATCGGCTACAAAAAAAGGCGGACCGTTGCCGGTCCGCCTTTCAGATAAATAGATCGCGTGATGAGGATCAACCGCGGTTCGAGCGGTCCTCGTAGCCTGGGCCCTTGGCGGCACGCTTGCGGGCGTTGGCATCAAGGATGCGCTTGCGCAGGCGGATGTTCTGCGGGGTGGCTTCCACCAGTTCATCGGAGTCGATGTATTCAATCGCGCGCTCGAGCGAGAAGCGGATCGGCGGGGACAGCTTGGAGGTCTTGTCCTTGCCGGAGGAGCGCATGTTGTCGAGGTGCTTCTCCTTCACCGGGTTCACCGGCAGATCGCCCACGCGCGGGTTCTCGCCGACGAGCATGCCGCCGTAGATGGCGTCGCCCGGACCGACGAAGAGGATGCCGCGGTCTTCCAGCGCCTGCAGCGAGTAGGTGGTGGCGGCACCGGCGTCCATGGAGACGAGCGTGCCCGTGGTGCGGGTCACGATCTCACCGGCGTACGGCGCGTATTCCTTGAAGAGGTGGGACATGATGCCGTGGCCGGAGGTCAGGTTGACCAACTCGGTTTCGAAACCGATCAGACCGCGGGTCGGGATCACCGCCTGGATGAAGGTGCGGCCGCTGGCCTCGGTGTCCATGTTCTCGAGGATGCCCTTGCGGTTGGCGATGCCCTTGAGGATACCCTGCGAGTATTCGCCCGGGGCTTCCACGTAGAGGGTTTCGAACGGCTCGAGGAGCGTGCCGTCCTCGCTGCGGCGGTTGATCACCGTCGGGCGGGAGACGAGCACCTCGAAGCCCTCGCGGCGCATCGTTTCCACGAGCACGGCGATCTGCATGGCGCCACGCGCAGAGACGCTGAACACGCCGGCCTGGTCGGTATCCTCCACCTGGATGGAGATGTTCGTCTTCAGCTCGTGCATCAGGCGGTCGCGGATGGCGCGGGAGGTCACGTGCTTGCCTTCCTTGCCGGCGAGCGGGCCGTCGTTGATCGAGAACTGCATCGACACGGTCGGTGGGTCGATTTCCACAAACGGCAGGGCTTCCATGTCGGGGCTGCCGACGAGGGTTTCACCGATGTCGATGCCATCAATACCGGCGGCGACGCCGACGATGCCACCGGCGCTACAACCTTCGGAGTCGGTGGTGGCAAGGCCCGAGTAGGTGAAGGTCTTCATGACCTTGGACTTCACCTTGGAGCCGTCCTTGCGGATGAGCCAGACGTCGTCACCCTTCTTGACGCTGCCGCCGAGCACCTTGCCGACCGCGACGCGGCCGACGAAATTGTCCCACTCGATGTTCGAGACGAGCATGGAGAACGGAGCTTCCGGATCGGCCTTCGGCTCGGGGATGTACTTGACGATCTTCTTGAGCAGCGGCGTGCAGTCCACCTTCTCATCGTCCGGGGAGTCCATGAAGTAACCGTCGCGGGCGGAGCCGTAGGCGAAGGGCGCGTTGAACTGGTCTTCGGTCGCGTCGAGATCGAGGAAGAGTTCCAGCACCTGGTCGTGCACCTTCTTCGGATCGGCGAGCGGGCGGTCGATCTTGTTGATGACCACGATCGGCTTGAGGCCTTCCGCGAGAGCCTTGCGCAGCACGAAGCGGGTTTGGGCCTGCGGACCGCCGAAGGCGTCCACCACCAGCAGCACACCGTCCACCATCTTCATCACGCGCTCCACCTCGGCGCCGAAGTCGGCGTGGCCCGGGGTGTCCACGATGTTGATCGTGTAGCCTTCCCAATGGACCGCGGTGTTCTTGGCCTTGATGGTGATGCCTTTTTCACGCTCGAGGTCCATGGAGTCCATGGCGCGCTCCTGCACGGCCTGGTTTTCACGGTAGGTGCCGCCGGCTTGGAGAAGCTGGTCGACGAGGGTGGTTTTGCCGTGGTCAACGTGGGCGATGATGGCGAGGTTGCGGATCTTGAGCGACATAAGCGGGTTACAGTGGCGGTGAGGGCGGGGCGCTATGCCCGGTTTTCGGCCCTCTGGCAAGGGAAACGGCGCGAACCGGCTGCAACAATCTTGCCAAGTGGTCGGATTTCGACGGTTTGAGCGGGAAAAATCCCCCCGCCCTTCGTAAAAACCGGCCCGTCCCGGGCAGTGATGCCCGGCCGCCCGGGAACGCTTTTTCAGTTCCGGCGGCGGCGCAACAGCGCCAGTAGGCCGAGCCCGCCCAGCACGGCGGCGGCGGGTTCGGGGACCGCTTGGAGCGCGACATCGTTGCCGCCGGTCATGGTCTGGCCCACGCTGTCGGCAAAATAGCTGATGCGGAAATCCTGGCCGCCGACGTTGAAGATCGCGTTGTTTGCCAGACCGCTGAAAGTGCCGGTCACCACGTCCACACCATCATTGGCGAGAATGAAAAGCATGTCCCCGTTCACCGGGGTGTAGCCGAGGCTGGCGCTGAGAGCACCAGCCAGCGAGACGGTGCCAGTCACGGTGATCTGGTCGTATTGGGTGCCTGCGGCAGTGCCATTCAGATCCAAGGACAAAGTGCTGCCGGATTGGAGATTCACCGTTCCGGTCGCCAGCGCGCCCACGAGCGCATCTCCCCCCACGGTGCCGCCGCTGGACACGGTCAACGAACCAATGGTGCCGGTGCCGGAAAGAGCCGCGCCATTGCCGACCGTGAAAGCGCTGCTGGCGGCACTCCCACCCATGACCATTCTACCCGCATCCACGGTGGTCGCACCGTTGTAGTCGTTCACTCCAGCCAGCGTCATCGTGCCGCTGCCGGTCTTCGTCAGCGTGCCCGTTCCGGAGATGCCGTTGGAGACCGTGAAACTGTTCGAGCGGTTGAACACCAGAGCGCCGTTGTTCGTCACCGTACCGCCGCCGAGGCTGCCAGTGGTGCCACCACTGCCGATGGTGACCTTGCCGCTGTCGATGGTGGTGCCGCCGGTGTAGGTGTTATCGGCACCGAGCACCACATCCCCGGCTCCGGTTTTGCGCATGCCGGAAGTGCCGGCCAGTACGGAGTTGATCGTAGCAACGTGGCCGGAGGTAACCACGTTCACCGCCGGCGTGCCGCTGCCGGAGTCCAAAAGAGTGATGGTGTTGTTCTGAAGCGTGTAGCCGTTCACGCTGAACTGGAGACCGGATGTCTTCACGCCGGAGGACGCCACACTCACAGTGCCCGCGGTGCCCGCGAAGACCGCTTTCTGGCCGTTGCCCGCCGAAGCATCCACCCAGTGGAGGAAGGTGGTGTTTCCGCTGTTGGAGAAACGGCTCTGGGTGGTGGTGTCCCACGTACCCGTGCCGCCGGTGCCGGCGGTCTTGCCATTGGCATCCCACGTCAGATCAACCGCGGAGGAGCTGGTGAAGCCACCGGTCGCCAGATCGGAGCGGGTGTCGCTCTGGGTGTAGTTGTCGACGTTGGCGATCGCGGCACGGTAGGCGGCGGTGGTCATGCCGGTGCGGACGCCGGAGTAGTCTGCGTTGTCGAAGTTGCCGGAGTCGAGATTCAGATCCTGGCCGCTGATGGCGGTGGGGAGATAGGACGTGTTCGAATCGGCTGTGCCGCTGGAAAGCCAGTTCGTATCCGCGATGTTGAATCCATAGAGCAGCGTGCGCCCGGACATGGAGGTTCCGGTATTGGTCACCGCAGCCCCCTGATAGATGAAGACCTGGTCGCCGCTGGCGGAGATGCCGCTGAGGCTGCCGCTCTTGGTGCCGGTGAAGGTTCCTCCATTGACCAAGGTGGTGCCAGCGTCCTCCACCCGGATCACCGTACCCGCGGTGAGGCCGCTGGTGAAGGTGAGCGACATGTCCGTCTCCGTGCCGAGCAGGCCGTTGGAGGCGTTGGTGAAGCTCTGGTCCATGAAGCGGATCACCGTGCCCGCGCTGATGTCCTTCCACAGCACGAAGGTGAACGAATCGTTCGCATCCGAGGTGACACCGGTGATCTGGATGTCTCCGGTGGCGAGCGAGGTTTGGGCGTGGGCCGACATCATCGCGCCAGCGGTGAAGGCCATCACGATGAGGAAAGAAGGCACGGACGTGCCACGGAAGTGGGAGGGGAGGAACATGGCGGCGGGGGACCGGGAACACGCCTAGATGAGTGATCCGGAACCTTTTCCGCCATGAGTTCTTGGTGACCATCACGACACCTCGCAACAACCGGTATGAACGCCACGCGAACCCGTTTCCCGCAAAAACAAAAACCGCGGTCCCGATCCGGAACCGCGGCTTTTGAAAACGTTTGAATGTATCCGCTTCAGCCCTTGTTGGAAGAGCCGCCCTTGGTGGAGGCGAGGTCCGGACGCTGGCGGACGATGTTCGCGAGCATCGAGCGGCAGTGCTGGTAGCCGGTGCGCTGGGCGAGGATCTCCTTGCTCCGGGTGAAGGAACCCCACTGCACGATGGTGATCTCCACATTGCGGCGGCCCCACTGGTTCATGCTTTCACCGGTCGGGGTGAAGATGTCGATGGTGCCGGTGCCGGTCAGGGCCGAACCGTAGTCATCCACAACGTAGAGGTAGGGAAGACCGGCGATGCGGAACACGGTGCCCACCGGGTAGAAGGACCAGTCGGCGGCGGCGCTGCGCACGCGGTTGGTGTAGCGGAGCGGAGTGCCGGTGGCATTCGAGCTGCCATAGACGAGGTGATCGCTTTCGTTCGGATGATAGGCGGTGGTGCGGACGAGGCGGTTGCGCTCGCTGAATGCATACACCGGCATGCCGTGCTTGTCCTTGGTGTGGGACGAAGCGGCGGCCATCACGGAAGCGGACGGAGCGGCGATGGGCAGGCTTTCGGTCGTACCAAAGCCAAGGGCCCAGCCGGAGGAAGAGGAAGATTTCTTGATCGAGTTCTTCGAGAGAACGTTGATGCCGGGTTTGGAGGCGCAGCTTGAGAAAAGGGAAGCCACCGCGACGAGGGCAGCAAGCGGAAGGAGTCTTTGGCGCATGCGGTTCGGGAGTGGGATAGTGGTGTTGGGACAGCGTCTCACCGGAGACTGGCGCATTAAGCGGGCACTCCATCCGTGTGGCAACCTGAAAATCCAACGGTTAGGACTCTCCTTGAAAGATCTTAAGCATTTCCCAAATGCCCTGTGAAACCAACATTCCGGGTCTCCTCAGACGCCTCAGCGGGTTGCATGCCGCATTCTAACAGTGCGATCCGCGCCGCCGGAACCCCTTTGAAAGCAGGGTTTGCAGAGACACCGGCCGGGACGGGTGGAAATCTGTTAGCCGGTCATGGGCGACAGCCCCTCCGCGCGCTGCAATCCTTCTAACAGCAAGGATTCCGTGCATTTTGCCCCGATTCATCGAAGGCACTTTTGCGCAAAATAGGTGCGCAATATTTGAAATCCAGACTTCGGAAATTACGTAGATCCACCTGAGGCCCGGAATGCCGCCGGGCTGGCATCCGTCTCGCGCTTGAAGGCGGTGGAGAAGTAGTGGACCGACGAATAACCACAAGCCTCCGCGATGACCCCGATCCCGAGCGGCGTGGAACGCAGCAGCTTCTTCGCCTCCTCCATGCGGCGGCGGGTGAGAGCCTCATGGATGCTCATGTGCATCTCGCGGCGGAAGCGTTCCTCCAGGCTGCGTCTTCCCACGGCGGCGAGCCGGGCCAGCTCATCCACCTTCAGCTCGGAGGCAAAGCGTTCGCGGATCAAATGCAGCACCTTCGCCACCGCCGGGTCCTTCGCCAACGGACAGCCGGTGCTGTCCCGGCGGGTCACCCCTACCGGCGGGATGTGATGAACCGCTGCGGCGAGCGCCTCGCCTAACAAGTGCTGGTGCAGCAACTGGGCGGCGAAGTAACCCTGCTGCCAACTGTCCGGGTCCACCGTGGTGATCGGAACGGGAGCCATCTCCGCGGTGCCCTGAACGTCCTTCTGGATCACGACGATGGAGAAATCCTCCGGCACGCGGAAGCCGCGGCGCTTCAACTCCACCTGAAGCGAATAGGTGAATCCGGCGTGCGCGAGGAAGAGCCCCACCGGCTTCGGCATTTCCTCCAGCAAGTCCACATAGGCCGATACACGCTCATTGAAGTGCGCGGGGCTCACGGGGCTCTGCGCCATCCTCCGGGCGGGCTCCGGATCGATCACCTTCCGGCCACGGGCATGCGCCGCCTCGATGAAGCCATCGCAACTTTCCTGATCGATATTGCGCGGGCTGGTACGAAGCACGGCCAGGCTGTGAACACCGGTCGCCACCAGTTCTTCAAAGGCCAACATGCCGCAGGCACGGAAATCCGCAGTGACCACCGGCAGCCCGGGCGGTGCCTGCGCCATGGGTGCCATCAGGACGGTTGGCAACTCCAAGGAAAGCACCCGGTCCGCCAGTTCCGGCATGTTCACCACCTCCGTGATGACCGCGCTCCATGCCGGATGATCCCCCATCCAATCACCGCGCACGAACCACCGCGGGTCGATCTCCACGCCATGGGCACGACCGTAGGCGGCGGCTCCCTCCGCGACGCCCGCGCGGAAGTAATCCGAAACCAGCCCGATTCTCAGCGTGGTCACACCCGTGACGGTGACGGAGGGTTCGGGACATCGGAAGAGAAAAGCGAAGGAACCTGCCGCTGTTGCAGTTCACTTTTGGTGCATTCTTCTTTGAATAACCGCGAATTCGACCTGAGCAGCATCCGCCATTTGACAGCAGGCTCCCGGTCGCCTTCACATCTCCCGGCTTTGTTCGTTGCCCGCCCGCCATGCCCTCCGCCCTAGACATGTTCACCATCGGGATCGGCCCCTCGTCGTCCCACACCGTCGGCCCGATGCACGCCGCGCGCGAATTCGTGCTCGATCTGCAGAAACGCGGACTTGCCGGCCAGGTCGCGCGCGTGCGCTGCGACACCTACGGTTCGCTCGCCGCCACCGGCAAGGGCCACGGCACCGACAAGGCGCTCATCCTCGGTTTCCTCGGGCAGGACCCCGAGTTCGTGGATGTGGATGCCATCGAAGGACTGCTCGCGGAGGTCGCCACCTCCGGTTCGCTGACGCTGCCGTGGGGCACGGTGATCCCATTCAACGCGAAGGAGGATCTCGATTTCAAGCGCCTCAAGCCGCTGCCGCTGCATCCGAACGGCATGCACTTCCAGGCCTACGATGCTGCGGGCGCGTTGGTCGGGGAAAACATCATCTATTCGCTCGGCGGTGGCTTCATCGCCGCGGAGGCGGATCTGAAGGCGGCGGTGCCGGAGGACGACAGCGCCCTGCCCTATCCCTTCACCTGTGCCGCGGAACTGATGCAGCACTGCGAGCAACAGCGCTTTTCCATCTCCTGCCTCGCGCTGGCGAATGAGAACGCCCGCCGCCCGGAAGCAGAGACGCGCGCGCGCCTCGATGCGGTGTGGGCTGCCATGCAGAGCTGCGTGAAACGCGGCTGCACCCAGGAAGGCATCCTCCCCGGCGGCCTCAAGGTGAAACGCCGCGCCGCCACCATCTTCGACAATCTCTGCGCCAAGCCCGAGGCGGCGCTTTCCGATCCGCTCACCATCCTCGATTGGGTGAACCTCTACGCGCTGGCCGTGAATGAGGAGAACGCCGCCGGTGGCCGCGTGGTCACCGCGCCCACCAATGGAGCGGCGGGCATCATTCCCGCGGTGCTGCACTACGCGGTACGCTTCAAGCACTCGCCCTATCCGGATGGCGTGCATCGTTTCCTGCTCACCGCCGCCGCGATCGGCCTGCTCTACAAGCGCAATGCCTCCATCTCCGGCGCGGAAGCCGGTTGCCAGGGCGAAGTCGGCGTCGCCTGCTCGATGGCCGCCGCCGGTCTCGCCGAATATCTCGGTGCCACGCCGAAGCAGGTCGAGAATGCCGCCGAGATCGGCATGGAGCACAACCTCGGCCTGACCTGCGATCCGGTCGGCGGCCTGGTGCAGATCCCCTGCATCGAACGCAATGCCATGGCCTCCGTGAAAGCCATCAACGCCGCACGTCTCGCGATGGCGGGCGATGGCTCGCACTTCGTCTCCCTCGACAAGGTCATCAAGACCATGCGCGACACCGGCCGCGACATGAAGTCGAAGTATAAGGAAACCTCCCGCGGCGGCCTCGCCGTGAACGTGGTGGAGTGCTGAGGCCGTGGCGGCGGTTTTTAACCGCCAAGCCTCTAATTCCAAATCTCCTGCCCAACGCGACGCCTAGGACTACGTGCCCATTAATCACAGATTTTAAGGATTACGCTGATTACACAGATTGATGGAAGAAAGGGACGGGCTTCGAACCCCTGCTCTGAAAAATCCGCGTAATCTGTGAAATCTGTGGTCCTTCATCTCCCCTCATCTGCCGTTACATTTCCGTCTCACGGTTCAATCCGCTCCAGACTGGACAGCCATGCGATCCTCGCGGCGGATGACTGCTCCCGCGACGAACGAAACCAACCCGCGACCCGCGCCACCAACCTTCGGTGAAGCGCTGCGGTTCTGGTGGAAGCTCGGCTGGATCAGCTTCGGCGGTCCTGCAGGACAAATCGCGATCATGCATCGTGAGATCGTCGAGCGCCGCCGCTGGTTGTCCGAGGATCATTTCCTCCACGCGCTCAACTTCTGCATGCTGCTGCCCGGCCCGGAAGCCCAGCAGCTCGCGACCTATCTCGGCTGGCGGCTCCATGGGGCGAAGGGCGGCATCGCGGCCGGAGCGTTGTTTGTGATCCCCTCCATCTTCATCCTGATGGGACTGAGCTGGCTGTATGTGACGGGCGCGAACGTCGCGTGGATCAACGGCCTCTTCTACGGCCTGACTGCAGCGGTGATCGCCATCGTGGCTTCGGCGGTGAAACGGATCGGCACGAAGGCCTTGAAGACTCCGGCGCTGTGGGCTCTCGCTCTCGCCTCGTTCATCGCGATCTTCTTTTTCAAGGTGTCCTTCGTGCTGATCATCCTGTCCGCCGCGTTGATCGGTTGGCTCGGCGGCAAACGCTTCCCCAATCAATTCCCCGCAGGCAAAGGCCACGCCCGGATGGCCGATATTGCTGAAGCAAGCTGCGTGGAACTCCCTCCACCCCCGGTCGCCAGCCGCCGCCGATCCCTGACCGTCGCCATGGTCTGCCTCACGCTATGGTGGCTGCCGATTCTCGCCGCCGGATGGCTCACGAATTGGAGCGGCATCCATTTTCAACAAGGTCTCTTCTTCAGCAAGGCCGCGCTCGTCACCGTCGGCGGCGCGTATGCCGTCCTGCCCTACGTTTCCCAAATGGCGGTGGAGCATCACGGCTGGCTCACCCAAAACCAGATGATGGCCGGACTGGGCCTCGCCGAAACCACACCGGGCCCGCTGATCATGGTGCTGCAATTCGTCGGCTTCGTCTCCGCCTGGCAACACCCCGGCAACCTCTCCTCCCCGGTCGCCGCCGTGCTTGGCGCGTTGATCACCACCTGGTCCACCTTCCTGCCCTGCTTCCTCTTCGTCTTCCTCGGCGCTCCCCACGTCGACCACCTGCGCCAGCGCCCCGCCGTCGCCACCACGCTGACCGCCGTCACCGCCGCCGTGGTCGGCGTGATCCTCAACCTCGCCATCTGGTTCTCCCTCCACGCCATCCATCCGGAACCGGGGCGCTACGATTGGTTCATCGCTACGGTTGGACTCAGTGCCTGGTTCGCCATGGAACGTTTCAAGGTCGGAGTGATTCCGGTTCTCGGTGCCTGTGCGGCCTTCGGTATGATCTGGAAACTCCTGTGAGTGTCCATGCAAGGCGCCCTTCCGTGGGAAAAGACATATCCGCCCAGACTATTTTTCTTCCCGCCCCATACAGTTGGGGCAACGTGTCTTGTCTCTTCCTGCTCTGACACATGCTCCCCACGCCGAAAACCATCCAGATTTTCCTGCCAAGCGGAGATCCGCAGGGCATCCGCGTCGCGGAAATCACGACCCGCATCGTGCAGATCCTGGAGATCCCCCGCAGCCTTCTCGGAGACTTCCTCAAAATGCCGGAGAGCAGCCAGGTGGCGGTCTATTTCCTCTTCGGGGAAAGCGAGGACGGCGAGGACCAGAAGGTCTACATCGGGCAGACCGGCGACCTGCGCTCCCGCTTGGTCAACCACAACAAGGAAAAAGCCTTCTGGCAACGGGCCCTGGTGCTCATTTCCCGCACCAATAGCCTGACCCAGACCCACGGGCTGTTCTTGGAATGGAACTGCATCCAGATCGCCACCAAGGCTGGACGTTACACCCTTGAAAACGGAAACACCGGCAGCAAGCCCCACACCCCCGCCCCGCTGGAGGCCGATTGCCTGGAAATTTTCGAGACCGGTCAGGTCCTCCTCTCCACGCTCGGCTTTCCGCTGTTCGATCCGGTCGCGAAGCCCACCGCCAATCCAGCGACGGATGAAGTCTTCTTCTGCTCCGCCTCCGGAGCCAATGGCCGCGGCCTCTACACGCAGGAAGGCTTCGTCGTGCTGAAAGGCTCCACCGGCCGCCGGGAAAGCGTCCCCTCGATCGTAGGCACCGCCGGAGAACGCTTCCGCCTGCGCCTCATCGAGACCGGTGCCGTCCGTGCGGAGGGAGACTCCATCGTCTTCGAAAAGGACCATCTCTTCCGCTCCCCGAGCATGGCCGCGGTCGCCCTCATGGGACGAACCTCCAACGGCTGGATCGATTGGAAGACCAAGGACGGCAAGACGCTGGACGCCGTGAAGCGGCAGGCGGTTGGCTGACGTGGCATCCCGGCGGGCGCGAAATCCAGCCATTGACCCCCCATCCCGCGTTCTCTAACTTCCGGGTTAGCTTTCCGCATCATGCCCCCTTCCGACTCCCAATCTTTTCTCCGCGACCTCGATAAGAAGCTCTGGACCGCCGCCGACAAGCTCCGCTCCAATCTCGATGCCGCCGTTTACAAGCACGCGGTGCTCGGGCTGATCTTCCTCAAATACGTGTCGGACTCGTTCGCCCAGCGGCAGGCGGAGATCGAGGCGATGCTGAAGGATCCGGAAAACGACTTCTTCGTGGACCCGGCCGGCTACGACCAGCCCGCCAAGTATGACGAAGCGATCCACCAGGAGCTGGAGGAACGGGACTACTACATCGAGAAAAACGTCTTCTGGGTGCCGGCGCTGGCGCGGTGGCAGACCTTGCAGGACTCCGCCAAGCTTCCGGCGGGGACGGAGATCACCGTCAAGAACGGGAAAACCACCACGTACAAGATCACCTCCACCGGCAAGCTCATCGACGACGCGCTGGAGGCGGTGGAGAAGGAGAACCCGAAGCTCAAAAACGTCCTCAACAAGAACTACACCCAGCTCCAGATCGATCCGGCGAATCTCGCGGGGCTCATCGACCTCATCGCCACCATCCCGTTCCAGCACGCGGACCTTCACGCGAAGGACATCCTCGGCCACGTTTACGAATACTTCCTCGGCCAGTTCGCCCTGGCGGAGGGAAAGAAGGGCGGGCAGTACTTCACGCCCAAGTCCATCGTCAGCCTCATCGTGGAAATGATCGAGCCCTATCAGGGCCGCGTCTATGACCCGGCGATGGGCTCCGGCGGATTCTTTGTGCAATCCGAGCGCTTCATCGAGGAGCACGGCGGCACCATCGGCGACATCATGGTCTTCGGGCAGGAATCCAATCCCACCACCTGGCGGCTGGCGGCGATGAACATGGCCATCCGCGGCATTGACTTCGACTTCGGCAAGGAACCGGCGGACACCTTCACCCGCGACCAGCACCCGGACCTTCGCGCCGACTTCGTGATGGCGAACCCGCCGTTCAACGTTAAAGAATGGTGGAATTCAAAACTAGCCGATGACGTTCGATGGAAATACGGCACGCCCCCGAAAGGGAATGCCAATTTTGCCTGGATTCAGCATATGCTTCATCACCTCGCGCCAAACGGCATCGCTAGCTTTGTGCTCGCAAATGGGAGCATGTCGGCAAACCAATCAGGCGAAGGGGACATCCGTCGCCGTTTGATCGAGGCCGATATTGTGGATTGCATGGTTCAATTGCCGAGCCAGCTTTTCTATTCCACCTCGATTCCGGTATGTATTTGGTGCCTGGCAAAAAACAAAGGCGCTTCAAAGAAGAGAGGCACTGAGCGAAGAGGCGAAACCCTCTTTATTGACGCTCGTCGTTTGGGGCGGATGGTTGACCGTGTGCACAAAGAATTTACCGATGAGGATATTGCTATGGTGGCTGGTGCATATAGGCGGTGGCGTGGCAGCGATGAAGGCGAAGAGGAATACCGCGACATCCCTGGGTTCTGCAGTTCAGCTACTCTCAAAGAAATTGAATTTCACAAATTCGCTCTCGTTCCTGGGCGCTACGTTGGGTTCTCAGCGGAAGAGAAGCCAGACCTCACTCACATTGATTTGAAAACGGAACTGGAAGCTTTGGCTGCGCGACTTGAACAGATCACAATTTCCGCCACTCAAGCGTCTCAAACTCTATATTCTTTCGCAAATGGCAGCACCCCTATTTGATTGTCCTAAGGACTGGGAAAAAGCAACCTTGGAGCCTGACAAGTTCAAGGGGTTGATTGTTTCCGTGGCTACGGGCAGCACTCCAGCGACTACTGTCGATGAATATTGGGATGGTGACGTTCCTTGGCTTACTCCCAAAGAAATCACCGGCGACTTCAAAGGCCTCTACGTTTCAGCCACAGAAAGAAACATCACTTCAGAAGGATTGAAGAATTCTTCCGCGAAACTGCTGCCACCCGGTACGGTGATGCTTTCAAAACGTGCTCCGGTAGGCGCGGTTGCTGTCAATACAGTGCCCATGGCGACGAACCAAGGATTCATGAATTTTGTGTGTGGGCATAAACTCCGCCCTCTTTACCTAGCACTCTGGTTGAAAGCCAATATCACATACTTGGATCGAGTTGCCAACGGATCGACTTACCCTGAGCTTTATAAGAATGACCTTTTTGAATTTGAGATCTGTGCTCCAAGCGTCGAAACTCAAGACCAAATTGTAAACGCCATTCTTTCCCTGGAGTTCGCAATTTTATTGGGTGCTCCGCTTGAGCAAACTTCATCTGAACTGATCGAAACAAGAAGGATCAGAGGCGAAACAGCTCGACTAGATGCTGCTTGTTCGAGGCTCATTCCCCTGCTTCTTTCCGGACAGCTAGATCCGCGCGATTTTCAAAAATCGAAATAAAAATTCAGTATATGCCAACTCTTTGCGGTGAGAATAATTGTAGGTTGCTTGAGGGACATTCTGGGAGTCATTCTGAGTTTCCAACAAAGGCTTGGGATTTCATGACCGAAAAGGATCGAAATAAGCTGGCAAAAGCTGGGTTTGCTACACCAAGGGGAGGAGCTAAAGGAGCATATCAAAATCACGTGGTTCGATCCAATCGGGTAATCGTTCCTTTCGAAAAACTCGGTGTGGTGCCTCTTGACGAATTCAGGGATGGATACGTGGTGAGGCTCTTTCCTGATCAGTATTTCCAATCTCGGGGATTACCAAAGCGTGAGTTTGTCGCTGAGGACGCTCCTGTGAAGGTGGGTGAAAACGCATTTATCCTTTACGGCAGTCACGCAGCACTTGCTGACTTTCCTCCCATTCCGGGTTGGAGGGTGAGGAGATTACTTCAAGATGGAGTTGAGGTGGCTAAGAGGCGTGGAGTGGTGACCGATGATGGACACTATGTACTCCGAATTCCTAAGCTTGGGAGAAACCCCAAACGAGTCGAAGGCCCTCCTCAAGGGATATTTGCTCCTGAATATGCCCATGAAGAAGCTAACTTTCTGAGCAAGTGTGTTCTCGCATGGCTCATTATTCACTCTGTTCATAGCCCCTATACAACTCACCAAGCCTCTCACTTGAGGGAAATATTGCGTTCTGAAGGGCTTTTAAGCGACCGGCAATGGGAAAGCAGGGGGGTGATGCGGCATGCCCTTACTGCGTGTCCCCTGTGTACCAGATTCATCAGGTATGGTGAATTGCACGACATGTTAGCGCTCGACGAAGAGGACGCACTTGAGAACGCTGGCTTACAGGTTGAGGGAGCGACTCGTTCCACGATCGTGAACCTGTTCCATCTGGAACCACTTCGCTACGACCGCCTGGATCACGTCGCCTCATCGGTTGCTTGGGGGCACGCGACTTGCAACACGAAGCTAGGGCAACGCAAGTGCTATTCAATAGAAGAACTAATTGAACAGGGTGCTAAGGTTGGACTCATTCTTGAAGACACAGTCGAGACGTTTGGGTGGCTCAGTCCTGGGTGGGAGATGCTTCGCTCTGCTCGTGGAGCAGTTTGGATAAGGATCTGTCCTGATCGAGGAGAAGGCGTCGACGAAGGTCCTTTGGGGCCGCCAGCTCAAGAGGAGCATACCCTATTCGATCAACTGGATGGAACTCAGATCGGCTAGTTGCAGCCGCTGTCTGATATAATAATATGATCACCGAAGGCCAACTCGAACAGCTTGCCATCCAGTGGTTCAAGGACACCGGGTGGACTTGCGTCCACGGCGCGGTGATCGCGCCGGAAGGCGTGGCTGCGGAGCGAGAGGATTTCCGGGCGGTGGTCTTGAAGGGGTGCTTGGCGGAGGCGGTAAGGCGCTTGAACCCGAAGCTGCCGGAATCCGCGGTGGAAGAGGTGGTGCATGTGGTGACGAAGCCGGAGCATCCGTCGCTGGTGCAGAACAACCGGACCTTTCACCGCTACCTGATGGACGGGGTGCTGGTGGAGTTCACCAACGCGCAGGGAGAGAAGGAGGCGGATCATGCGCAGTTGGTCGATTTCACCCGGGCGAAGGCGAATGATTTCCTGGTGGTGAACCAGTTCACGATCACGGGGACGAAGAAGCCGAGGCGGCCGGATCTGGTGTGCTTCGTGAACGGGCTGCCGCTGGGATTGATCGAGCTGAAGAATCCGGCGGACCAGCAGGCGGACGTGTGGAAGGCATTCGACCAACTCCAGACCTATCAGGCGGAGATTTCCGATCTGCTGGTGTTCAACGAGGCGCTGGTGGTGAGCGACGGGATGAACGCGCGGCTGGGATCGCTGACGGCGAGCAAGGAGTGGTTCATGCCATGGCGGACGATCCTAAACCAAAACGACCGACCACAGGTGGAATTCGAGCTGGAGAAGATGGTGCGCGGGTTTTTCCAACCGGATCTGTTTCTGGACTACATACGGTATTTCATTCTCTTCGAGCAGGACGGAGGCGGGTTGATCAAGAAGATCGCGGGCTATCACCAGTTCCATGGGGTGCGCGAGGCGGTGCGGGTGACTCTGATCGCCGCGGCCGGAGAAGATGGCACGAAGTTAAAGGAGGATCGAATGCCCTATGGTAAGGAGGTGGTGCCGGGATCGAAGAAGGCGGGCGTCTTCTGGCACACGCAGGGGAGCGGCAAGAGCATCTCGATGTGCTGCTACGCCGGGAAGCTGCTGCAACAGCCGGAGATGAACAACCCGACGCTGGTGGTGGTGACGGATCGCAATGATCTGGATGGCCAGCTATACCAGCAGTTTTGCAGCGCTAAGGATTTGCTGAAGCAGACGCCGGAGCAGGCGGAGAGCCGCGAGCAGCTCCGCGAGATGCTGGCCTCCCGGAAGTCCGGCGGAATTATTTTCACGACGATCCAGAAGTTTTCGCTGGAAGGCGCGGAGGAGGATCATCCGGTGCTGTGCGAGCGGACGAACGTGGTGGTGATCTCGGATGAGGCGCATCGCTCGCAGTACGGGACGAAGGGCCGGCTGGACACCAGGACGGGGAAGTACGTTTACGGCTATGCGAAGCACATGCGGGATGCGCTGCCGGGTGCGTCGTTCATCGGCTTCACCGGTACGCCGATCGAGAAGGCGGATGCGAACACGCAGGAGACCTTCGGCGGTTACGTGTCGATCTACGACATCGAGGACGCGAAGGAGGACAAGGCGACGGTGCCGATCTATTACGAAAGCCGCCTGGCGAAGCTGGACATCAACCGGGAGGAGATCGACCGGCTGAACCAGGACGTGGAGGAGGTGATCGAGGACGAGGAGGATGTTTCCGCGAGGGAGAGCACCAAGGGCAAGTGGGCGGAGCTGGCGAAGCTGGTGGGCGCGAAGGAACGCGTGGAGGAGATCGCCGCGGATCTGGTGGAGCACTACGAGACACGGACGAGCGTGCTGGAAGGCAAGGCGATGGTGGTGGCGATGAGCCGGGACATTTGCGTGAGCCTCTTCGATGAGATCATCCGGCTGCGCCCGGAGTGGGCGGGCACGAAGCTGACGAAGGACGGCAAGGACATCGGCTGGAATCCCGAGGATGGCGCGATCCGGATCGTGATGACAGGCACGGCCTCGGACAGGCCGGGCTTGCAGGATCATGTGTACAGCAAGGGCCAGAAGAAGCGGCTGGCGAAGCGGTTCAAGGATGCGAAGGATCCGCTGAAGCTCGTGATCGTGCGGGACATGTGGCTGACGGGATTCGACGCGCCGTGCTGCCACACGATGTATGTGGACAAGCCGATGGCGGGCCACAACCTGATGCAGGCGATCGCGCGGGTGAACCGGGTGTTCGCCGGTAAGGAAGGCGGGCTGGTGGTGGATTACATCGGGATCGCGGCGGAGCTGAAGAACGCGCTGAAGACCTACACCGATGCGAAGGGCAAGGGCACGCCGACCTTGAGGGCGGAGAAGGCGCTGGAGGTCCTGTTGGAAAAGCTGGATGTGTTGCGCGGGCTCTTCCATGGCTTCGACTACAGCAAGTTCGAAGGGACACCGGCGGAGGTGCTGGCGCTGCTGCCGGCGGCGGCGAACCACATCCTCGGCCTGGGCGACAAGAACGAGATCAACGGCAAGAAGCGGTTCCTCGATGCGATGGCGGCGGCGAACGTGGCTTATTCGCTGTGCTCGACGCTGGACGGGGCCAAGGATCTCAAGAAGGAGCTGGCGTTTCTATCCGCCATCAGCGCGGTGCTGCGGAAATTCGACGGCGTGAACAAGAAGCGTGGCGCGGACCAAAAGCACAGCGCACTGAAGCAGATCCTAGACAACGCAGTGCAGGCGGAAGATGTGCAGGACATTTTCAAGATGGCCGGACTGGAGCGGCCGAACATCGGGCTGCTATCCGACGCATTTCTGGAAGACGTGCGGCGGATGGAGAAGAAGAACCTGGCGGTGGAACTGTTGGAGCGCTTGTTGCAAGGAAAGATCAAGGCACAGACGCGGACGAACCTGGTGCAGGAAAAGAAGTATAGCGACCGCCTGATCGAGGCGCTGCGGAAGTATCACAACCGGATGATCGAGAGCTCGCAGGTGATCGAGGAGATGATCCAGATGGCGAAGGACATGCAGGAGGCGATGCTGCGCCACGAGGAGTTGGGCCTGAATTCCGATGAGGAGGCGTTTTACGATGCGCTGGCAGATCGTCCGGAGGTGCTGCTGAGCATGGGCGACGCGACCTTGAAGAAGCTGGCCAGCGAACTGACGGAGAAGCTGCGGAACAGCACGACGGTGGACTGGCAGTTCCGGGACAGCGTGCGGGCGAAGATGCGGATTCTTATCAGGCAGCTACTAAGGAAGTACAAGTATCCACCGGAAGGGTGTGAGGAGGCGATTGCGCTTGTTCTTAAACAGGCCGAGGCACTGGCGGATGATTGGACGGGCAACTGAGAAACGAGACCGAATTATTTAAATCACCGTACCATACAGCGTGAAGCCCGTGCTTTCCTCGACTTGGATGTCGAGGAGCTGGCCGGTGAGCTTGTGGGGGTCGCCTTCGAAGATGAGGATCTTGTTGTGGCTGGTGCGACCGTGGAGGCGCTCCTTGTTGTGCTTGGAGATGCCCTCGCAGAGGACCTGCTGGACGGTGCCGACGAGGGCATCGTTCTTGGCTCGGGCGAACTCGTTGACGACATCCAGTAGGCGCTGGTTGCGCTCTTCCTTCACCTTTTCCTCGAGCTGGCCGTCCATGATGGCGGCGGGTGTGTCCTTGCGCTTCGAGTAGCGGAAGACGAAGGCATTGTCGAATTCGAGGCGCTTCACGGTATCGACCGTGGCCTGGAAGTCTTCCTCGGTCTCGCCGGGGAAGCCGACGATGATGTCGGTGGTGATGGCGATGCCGGGGCGGGCGGCCTTCATCTTCTCGCAGATCTCGACGAACTTCTCGTTCTTGTACGGCCGGCGCATCAGTTTCAGGATGCGGTCGGAGCCGCTCTGCATCGGGAAGTGGATGTGCGAACAGAGCTTCGGCAGGTAGGTGAAGGCGGCGACGAGATCGTCGCGGTAGCCGATGGGGTGCGGCGAGGTGAAGCGGATGCGCTCGATGCCCGGCACCTCGTGCACGGCTTCCAGAAGCTGTACGAACGGGCTCTTGCCACCGACCTTCGGGAACTCGGTGCGGCCGTAGAGGTTCACGATCTGGCCGAGCAGGGTGATCTCGCGCATGCCGCGGTCGGCGAGGCGTTTCACTTCCTCCACGATGTCCTGGATCGGGCGGCCGCGTTCCTTGCCGCGGGTGTCCGGAACGATGCAGAAGGAGCAGCGCATGTTGCAGCCCTGCATGATGGAGACGAAGGCGGTGGCCTGGAGCTCCTTCGGGACGTGATCGCGGATGGCGTTCTGGGAGCCTTCCTCCTCGGCGGTATCGCAGACATTGGTGCCAATGAGCGACCACGCGGGATCGTCCATGCGGGTCTCCAGACGGCGCTGGAGGATGGCGTCCACGTATTCGAAGACCTTGTGATACTTCTGGGTGCCGACGACGACATCGAGGTGCGGCACGCGCTCGAACAGTTCCTCGCCGCGGGACTGCGCCATGCAACCCATGAAGCCATAGACGACGTGCGGCTTCTTGCGACGGTGCGCGCCCATCAGGCCCATCTTGCCGAGCGCCTTCTGCTCCGCCTGGTCGCGGACCGAGCAGGTGTTGATGAGGATGGCATCGGCATCCGCTTCGTCGGCGGTGACGGTGTAGCCGCCTTCGCTGAACATGCGCGCGACTTGTTCCGAGTCGCGCTCGTTCATCTGGCAACCGTACGTGCGGATGTGGACCTTTGGCATCGCGTGAGAGGGGCTGGGGCGCGGACGCTAGCCGCCGCGCCGCGGGCGATCAATCCGCAAAACCAGGCGTTAGAAGCCGTCCTTTCACCCGATCCGGAGCGGGTGGGTGTAGAGATTGAAGCGCGGCGGGCGCAGGAATCCGACCAGCGTCTGGTTCGCCCGCTCCGCAAACTCCACCGCCAGCGAGGACGGGGCGGAAACGGCGGCCACCACCCCCACCCGGGCCGCGAGCGCCTTTTGGACCAGCTCGAAGGACAACCGCCCGGAAACCATCAGAAAGCCCTCCGCCAGCGGTAATCCGGCCGCGATCCCCGCGCCGATCACCTTGTCCATGGCATTGTGGCGGCCCACGTCCTCCCGGATCAGCCCGAGCTCCCCCTCCGCCGTGAACCACGCGCAGGCGTGCAGACCGCCGGTGCGGGCGAAAACCGATTGCCGCTCCAGCATCCGCTCCGGAGCCGCCAACAGCGATGCGCGGGGAATGATTGGTCCCTCGGGCAACGGCGGGCTTTCGCCCATCACCGCCTCGATGGTGGCCTTTCCGCAGATCCCGCAGGAGGAGGCGCTGAAGAGGTTCCGCGAGAGCTTGGTGACGTCCCACTCGGTGTCATCGCGAAGAAAGACGTGGGCGTGGTTCGGACGGGCCTCCAGATCGAGCGCCCGCATTTCCTCGCCGTGGCGGAGGACGCCCTCAGTCCGGAGAAAGCCGCGGACCAGATCCGCATCGTCGCCGGGAGTGCGCATCAGCACGGCCACCGGATGGCCATCGACGGTGATCTGCAGCGGCTCCTCCACCGCCACGCGGTCGGGTGCCTCCCCGCCATCCGGGTGCCGCACGATCACTTCCTTGTCCATGGAGGGATTTGCGGCTAGGGATCGGGCCGTGCCAAGCCTTCTCCGAACGACTCTTCCGCGATGAACCGGATCGTGATCGTATTCCTGGTCTTCGCCGCGCTGGTGATCGGGGTGTGGTTGTTGTGGGGCGGCAGGTTTGAGGAAACATTCGGTTTTGACGCCACGGTGGCATGGTTGCGGGCGCGGCCCGGTTGGGGCGGTCTGGCAGGCGCGGGCTTGCTGGTGTCCGATCTGCTGCTGCCGGTTCCCGGGACCGTGGTGATGTCCGCGCTCGGGTATGTGTATGGCGTGGTGGCGGGTGGTTTGTTCGCGGTGGCGGGATCGGTGGGTGCGGGCATCGCGGGCTATGGCGTCGGGCGCTTGATGCCGGAGAAAGTCGCGCGGCGGTGGATTGGTGAGGGGGATTTCGAGAGAAGCCGGAGGCTCTTCAGCGGCGGAGGCGGGTGGATGATCGCGCTTTCGCGGGCGCTGCCGGTGCTGCCGGAGGCGCTGTCATGTACGGCGGGCGTCGTACGAATGCCGTTCGGGCGGTTCGTGGTCGCGGTGGCCTGTGGCAGCGTGCCGACGGGATTGATCTTCGCCGGAATCGGAGCGGCGGGCCAACAAGCTCCCGGCTGGGCGATGGTTCTCAGTCTGGTGATTCCAGTGCTGTTGTGGCTGGGCGCGAGGCCGTTGTTGAAACAAGCGCGATAATATCTTTCGCGCCGGAAAATCACGTAGGTCCCGCGGACTTGCAGAACGCACTTCAAATCCGGTAGGCTTCCGCCGTGAGTGCCGCGCGATACGTCATCAAGGTCTTCCTCTATCAGATCACCCCGCAGATCTGGCGGAGCTTCTCGATCTCGGAAGATGCGACTTTCCGCGATCTCCACGAGGCGATCCAGGACGCGATGGGCTGGGAGGCGAAGCACCCGCACGAGTTCCGCCACGGCAAGGGCAAGCGCCTTGTCGATGTGATCGGTCCGGTCGGCCTGCAGGAGCTGGTTCCCGGTGAGTTCCAGGACGAACTCGGCATCACCATCAAGCAGTTCATCGGCCGCCAGCGGCCGCCGGTGCGCATCCTCTACCGCTATGACTTCGCGGACGAATGGATCCACGAGGTGGTCTTCGAGAAGAAGATCGAGGGTGAAGCAGGCGGACCGGAAATGATCGGCGGCGACCGCGCGTGCCCGCCGGAGGATTTCGGCGGTGCCTTCGCCTTCATGCAGGCGCTGGCCGGAGACATCGAGTGGATGAACCCCGGCTACGATCCGATCCCCTTCGATCCGAAGAAGGTGAAATTCGGCGCACGCCAGCGCGGCACGAAGCGGAAGAAATAAGCAGCGCGCTCCTCAGACCGGAGCGCCTTCCTTGAGCGACTCCAGCAGCTTGCCATGGATGCCGCCAAAGCCGCCGTTGCTGAGCACGGCCACGGTGTCACCCGGACGGGCTTCCGCCGCGACGATGGAGACGATCTCATCCACCGTCTGCACATAACGGCCATGGCCGCCATGACGACCGATGTCGGCAGCGAGCTTGTCCGGATCGAGGCGGTCGTTTTCCGGCACCTTATGAAGATCCGGCACCGCCGCCACGACCGCGAAGTCCGGCAACGCGAGTGCTTCGGCGAGTTCGTTTTGGAACACAGCACGCCGCGTGGTGTTCGAGCGCGGTTCGAAAAGCACCCACAGGCGGCCGCCGCCATTGTAGCGCTGGCGCAGGCTCTGCACAGCCAGCTTGATTGCCGTCGGGTGGTGGGCGAAATCATCGATCACGCGCACTCCATTGACCTCGCCACGGACTTCCTGACGGCGGGCCACGCCTTCGAAGGACGCGAGGCCCGCGCGGATCTCGGCGATGGTGAGACCGGCGAACTGACCGGACACCGTTGCCATGGCCGCATTGCGGACATTGAACTCGCCGGTCATCTGGATCGTGTAGCGTTCGCCATCGAGCGTGAACGAACTACCATCCCTATCGTAGGAAACCTCGAGGATCTGGTGATCGCAGGATGCGCCGAAACCAACGGTCTTCACCGGACAGGGCGCGTTGGCTGCGACCTCCAGGCAGTTCGCCTCATCGCCATTCACGAAGGCCACGCCGGTGCGGGGCACCACGTTGAGCAGGCGCTTGAAGGTCAGCTTGATCTCCTCGATCGAGTTGTAGATGTCAGCGTGGTCGAACTCGATGTTGTTCACCACCACGCATTCCGGCAGGTAGTGGAGGAACTTCGAACGCTTGTCGAAGAAGGCCGTGTCGTATTCGTCGCCTTCGAGCACGTTGAACTCGGAGGAAGTGAAGTAGGCGCCCTGGCCGAGGTTCTTCGGCAGGCCGCCGATAAGGAATCCCGGATCACGGCCCGCGTTCCGCAGCAGCCAGGCCAGCATCGAGGTGGTGGTGGTCTTGCCGTGGGTGCCGGAGACGACGAAGTTCCGCTTTCCGCGCAGGAAGTACTCCTTCAGCACCTCCGGAAGGGACATGTAGAGCAGCTTGCGGTCGAGCGCGGCCTCGGCCTCCGGATTGCCGCGGGAGATCGCGTTGCCGATCACGATCACGTCGGCATCGGCGGGGAGGTTTTCCGAGCGGTAGCCCTCGGTGATGGTGATGCCCTGGTTCCGGAGGAAGTCGGACATCGGCGGATAGACATTCGTGTCCGAGCCGGTGATGGTGTAGCCGCGCTGTTTCATGGCGGCGGCGACCGCGCCCATGGCGGTGCCGCAGACGCCGGTGAAGTGGAATCGTTTCTTTTCGGACACGTGGAAATTCTCGGTAATGGGATGGATGAAAATCGGCCGCCTTTGCGTCGCGCGGGCCGGTTCAGGCCATCTTTCCCGCGGATGTCCCGCCGTCAATCATCCGTTCGTCACCAAGGCCTAACAACCCGTCGCTGGCTCTATTTCGGGCCACGACTGCCGGTATTCCGCCCGATCAGGCATCCTACCAACAGGCTCAAGGACACCACGCTCAGCAGTTGCAACTTCAATGAAATGGCTGAGTCCGGCACGCGCCCCCCTGCAAATCCCGTGGTGAGATAGTCGACTTGGGAGAAAAAGCGGAACACCCAGTAGCCAAGGGCAGCCACCCAGAAGATTGCGAAAATCCAAACAGCCTTCATGATTCCGGAAGTTCAGAACGTCGGCGCCGCCACGGTGCTCTTCTCCCGCTCCTCGATCCGGCGGTAGAGGATGCGGTCCGCCATTTCCCGGACCATTTCCGAAAGCAGCAGCCACAGGTGGGAGCCCTGGCGGTAGTCGGCCGGAGCGATGTGCTTCACCCGCCCGGCGTGGGTGGAAAGCTGGAAGCACTTCCGGAAACTGCGGCCTGTGGCGTCCTCCGGATTGTAAACGGCGATGGCATTTCCGCCATTCTTGTTCATCACGGTGAAGCACGGCACATCCGTCGGACCGTCTCCGACATAGACCATGTTTTCAAAAGGGATCGGCCGCTGGTCATGGGGCATGTGGTCGTTCACATCCTGGTCGTAGCGGAGCATGCCCTTGTTGATGCGGAAGAGGAACTGGGTCTTGGTGGTGTGGGAAATGGCGCGTTTCGGGAAGCTGATGCGGCCCTCGCTGTCCTCGCCGAATTCACAGCCGAAAATCGATTTCACGAACGGCTCCAGGCGGGAGCCATCGAGCAGGGCCTTCAGGCCGGAGGAGACGATGTAGTGCTCGATCTTGATGCCCGCCAGCTCGTGCTCCGGTGTCAGGACCGCCTTTGGCAATTCCGTGAACACCTCCGGCAGTCCCGGGTAAAAGCGCAGGCCCGCGCCCAGCTCGGAAAGCCGCGCGTTCGAGACATTGTCCATGCCGAGGTAATCCAAGAGGCACTTCATGTAGGCCAGCTCGCCGTCCCACTTCTGCTCGCTGACGAGTGCGTTGCACTTTTTCCAGAACTGCGCCGGATCGATGCCGAACTCCGGAAACAACACGTCATCCTGCATGTAGCGGGGGCTGAGGGTCTGATCGTAGTCATAGACCAGAGCGATGACGTTTTGCGGGGCGGCCATGGCGCTAGAAAACGGGAAAGCCGCACGCGGGGCAAGAGCGGGGAGCCATCCGCCGTGCGGCCTTCACGGTTTCAAATACTCCCGGGTGAATTCCGCGGAGGCATCCTTCCCTGCCTTGATCCAGGCGACTTCGTCATCGTGGGTCGCTCCCGCAAGCTTTTGACCCCTCTGAAGTCCCTTTTTCAAATCCTTCGCTTCCGAAGCCGGATTGAATGAACTGACGGTCCTGCCAATCGCATTGATCTTCTCCACCAGCGCCTTTTTCTCCGGAGCCGGCACGCGGCTGGCGGCGTGAAGATAGGCCTGGCAGGCGAGGTGGATGGCGTTCTTGTTTCCCGCCCCCTGGCAGAGGATGTCTCCAAGCGCTTCCAGCAGTAGCGGATTGTCGAAGTCCGCGAATCTCATCATGCCCGATACCCCCTTGAGTGCGTTCAGACGGGAGACTTCATCCATGACGAGTTCGGGCTCCTCGCCCGGTTCCGCTTCCTTTTTCAACACGAACGCCGCGAAGCCGGATGCCAGCAGCGTTTCCACCTTTTGAACCGGAGGAGCAGCCGGTTTTCCCGCCAACACCCATTCGACCAACCAACGCTGATACTTCTCCCGCCCGAAATGGGCATCGGGATTGACGGCCAACGCTTTGTCGATCCACACCAGCGACTGTTGGAGATCTCCGGCATAGATCCAAAAAGTTCCGAGGTTGGAGTAGGTCTCATACAGGCCCGGTTTGATCTTCTCCTTGGCCATCATCGTGGCGATCGCCGCCTTTTGATCGCCAAGCTTGTGCTGGGCCACGGCGAGATCGTCGTAGAGTGCCGCCTGCGACGGATCCTTCGCCAGCTGCTGCTCGCAGTTTCCTTTTCTCCAAGTGTAGAAATCGGTCGAGTGACGGGGGAAATTCCCGGTGATGACATCCTCTATCTCGGGAAACCGCGAGTTCTCCGCATCCAAGGTATCCCGGTCCCAAAGGCAGGCTGAAACCTGATGGATACCGGCGGACCAGAAAAAAACCACGCCAGCAAAAATCGAAAAACCCCTCTGGTTCACCCTCCGGATTTAATCCGATGACAAAGTGGTGTCAACGAACGCCCCTCAGCGTTCGCCAAGGAGATCCACCAATGCCTCCTCCAAAGTCGGAAACCGGAAGCGGAATCCCGAGTGGTCCAATCCGGCGGGGACCGCCCGCTGGCCCCCCAGCATCGCTTCCGCGAATTCGCCGAGCGCCAGCTTCAGCGCAAAACCCGGCACCGGTAGGAAGGCGGGCCGGTGCAATGCGGCGGCGAATTTCCGGGTGAATTCGGCGTTCCTCTCCGGATGCGGGGCCACAAGATTGAGAGGCCCGGAAAGGACTGGAGAACGGAGGGCATGAAGGATCGCCTCCACCTCGTCGTGCAGATGAATCCACGGCATCCACTGGCGGCCGGAACCCAATTTTCCCCCAAGCCCGAGCCGGAAGATCGTCCGGAGCTTGTCGAAGGCCGCTCCACCCGCACCGAGAACCACACCGGTGCGGAGCAGCACCACCCGGACCCCCAGCGTTTCCGCCCCGCGGGCCGCGGCCTCCCAGTCCACGCAGACGCGGGCGAGGTAATCCGCGCCTTGCGGGGAGGTTTCGTCCAAGAAGGTATCCCCGCCATCGCCATAGACCCCGATCCCGGAGCCATTGACCAGCACCTGCGGTCGCACCGCCGGATCGAGCCCGCGGAGATGTTCCACCAGACGCCGGGTCAGACCAGTCCGGCTGTCCTCGATGGCACGCCGGTTTTTCTCCGTCCACCGGCAATCCACCCGGTGGCCGGACAAGTTCACCACCGCCCGGTGGCCGGATAGATCCAGGGATCCGAAGGTCTGCCAGCGGCCGACGCCATCCACCCGCGAATCCGGGGAACGGCTGACTCCGGTCACCCGGATGCCCTCGGAAGCCAACCGGGCCGCCAAGTGCCTGCCGATGAAGCCGGTGGCACCGAAAATGGCGACAGGAGCACTTTCCATGAACGGGAATCTAGCCGCTCCCAAGACACCCGCCAGCCCGGGCTTTGACCTTTACTTCACCGGGTCTAACCCGTGTGATCGCCCGCGATGAGGATCAAAGCCGGAGCGCCCCTTTTACCGCTTCTTTTCACCCTGCCCCTGCTGGCCCAGGAAGTGGAAGTTCTTCCCAATCCGGGAGGCGCGCCGCCGGTGGACAAAATCCAGCCGGTCCCTCCGCCCTCCATCCCCTTCACCACGCCGGAGACCACCACTCCAACCCTGCCGAAGGACGTGGTCGTCACCAACGTGGGCGGCGGCCAGATCCAATATGACCAGCCCACCGGCCTGCTGACCTACTCCTCGGCGGTACACGTGACCACGGACAATGGCACGGTCCTCGATGCCCGCAGCGCCGTGGCCAATCTCAACGCCAAGACCATCGAGCTGGCCGGCCCGGTGAAGGCGCTGACGGATAACAAGATCGAGATTTTCGCCGACCGCGCGGTGGTGGACACCAACACGAAGACGATCACCATGATCGGCAACGTCAGTGTCTATCAGGGCAACATGCTCCAGCGCGGCCAACAGGCGGTGTACGACTACGGTCGCAAGTCTCTGGACGCCACCGGCCTCCGCTCCTCGGTCGATCCGCTGCTGCTGGAAGCCGGCAAGTTCAGCGTGGATACCGATGCCGAGGGCAAGCAGGTCTTCCGCGGCGAGGACGCCGGCATCACCACCAACGACGTGGAGGACCCGAACTACTGGATCCGCGCCAAGCGCACGACCGTCTATCCGGGTGACAAGGTGGTCTTCGAAAACCTCCGCTTCTACGCCGGGGACACACCGGTCTTCTGGCTGCCCTACCTGAGCCAGCCGCTGAACAAAGAGCTCGGCTACCACATCGTGCCGGGCGCTCGTTCGAACTGGGGTCCGTTCCTTCTCAATACCTACGGCATCATGCTCGGTGGCGAGCGCGACCCGAAGACCGGCGAGACCAAGGACGAATGGCTGCTGTCCAAATGGCATCTCGACCTGCGCGGGAGCCGCGGCGTCGGCACCGGGGTGGATCTCATCGACACCCGGGTAAAGGACAACCCGAACCTCGGCTGGTTGAACCTCTACTACCTGTACGACCTCGATCCCTCGATCCAGCGCTCCGGCATTCCGCGCCTGCCGATCGACAACGATCGCTATCTGGCGCAGTTCAAATACCGCATCCCCTTCCAGCCGGGCGATGACGCCGAGTGGTATGTGGACGCGAACCTGACCCGGATCAGCGACCAGTACTACCTGGAAGACTTCGACCCGAAAGCCTTCCGGACCAATCCCTTCCCGGACAACACGCTGGGGGTCTTCCGCAATGATGGTGCCTCGCTGGCTTCGTTCTACACCCGCTTGCGCCTGAATGATTTCTACCGCAGCGACCAGCGTGTCGAGCTGGCCTACGACCAGGCCCGCACGCCGATCTTCGGCACCCAGATCCTTCACGAAGGCAGCACCTCGGTGGGCATCTACGGTGAGGAAACCGGCGATCCGACCCGCAATGCGGTGATCCTGCCGCTGTTGACCCTGCCACCCGGCGATCCACGCATCCCCGGGCTGCTCGCCCAGCTCCCGCCCTACGAGCGCCTGCTGGTCCAGCAAATCCGCGCCCTGCCACCAGGCAACGCCGCGATCCCGTCGCTGGCGAACCAGCTTCTCGATCCATCCTACTCGCGGTTCCACACCTATCACGAGTTCTCGATGCCGCTCAACATCGGCGGCTGGCTGACCATCGTGCCGGAGGTCGGAGCGGGTCTCAGCCGCTACTGGGATGTGAGCGGCCCGCAGGACGCGATCACCCGCGCCTATGTCGAAACCGGCGCCGAGGCCTCGGTGAAGTTCTCGAAGGATTACGAAAACTACCAGAACCGCGCGCTGGGGCTCGATGGCCTGCTCCACGTCATCCAGCCGTATGCGCGCTGGTCGATGGTCAATGCCGACGACCTCGACTCCTCCTTCCCGAAGATCGACCGCCTTTCCTTCTCCACCCGCCCGCAGACCCTGGACCTGGGACGCTTCACCGCCATCGATGACATCGCGGACTGGAACATCATCCGCCTCGGCATGCGGAACCGCCTGATCACCCATCGCGATGGGCAGAGCTACGAGTGGCTCTATCTGGACACCTACATGGACGCCTTCATCGGCGACGATCCGCAGAACCTCGGCCGCAGCGTTTCCAACCTCTACAACGATGCGCGCTGGCGTCCTCTGCCGTGGATGTCCGTCGACCTGGAAACCCAGTTCCCCGTCGTCAGCGATGGCAACGGCTACAGCGAGCTTTCGCCACGCCTTCGCTTCATGCCGACCCCGGATTTCGAGTTCTCGATCGGCGACCGCCTGCTCAACAACCACCCGGTACTGCCGGATTCGAACCGCGTGGACTTCCGCGCCTACGCCCGCATCCACGAGGACTGGGGCTTTGGCATGCTCCATGTGTGGGAGCTGGATGACCACACGCTGGAACTCCAGCAGTACACCATCAGCCACGACCTGGGCAACTGGGTGGCCGGCGTGGGTTTCACCAAGCGCGACAACCGCGTGCACGACGAATACGGCGTGATCTTCAGCCTCACCCTGAAGGATTTCCCGGACGTCACCCTGCCGTTCGAAATCGACACCGACACGGCCCAATAATCCATTTCATGTCCGTTCCGACCCCTGACTCCATCGTCACCGCCCTGCGCTGGCGCTATGCCACCAAGGTATTTGATCCCGCCCGCCGGATCCCGGCGGAAACATGGGCCGCGCTCGAGCAATCGCTTGTCCTCACCCCTTCCTCCTTCGGCCTCCAGCCGTGGCAGTTCCTCGTGGTGGAGAATCCCGCGGTGCGTGCCGAACTGCGCGCGAAGTCATGGGGCCAGGGCCAGGTGACGGACGCGTCGCATTTCGTCGTGTTTGCCGCCCGGACGGACCTGTCGGTGGAAGACATCTCCGGTTGGGTCGCACGTTTGGCCGGTGTCCAAGGCACCACTCCCGAAACGCTGGCCCCGATGCAGGGCATGATCGAAGGCTTCGTCAGCTCCATGCCGCAGGAAGCCCGTCATACCTGGAACGTGCGTCAGGTCTACATCGCGCTCGGGCAATTCATGACCACCGCAGCCCTGTTGGGCATCGATACGTGCCCGATGGAAGGCTTGGACCCGAACGCCTACGACCAGATACTCGGCCTCGAAGACAGCGGCTACGCCACCGCCGTGGCCTGCGCCGTGGGCTACCGCTCCGAAGACGACCACACCGCCCGGCGGCCGAAGGCGCGCTACGAAGCGGACAATGTGATCCGGCGGATCGTTTGAGATTCCGGGATGTTAGAACGGACCTGAAGCCGGCTGCTTGATGCCGAACAAGGCCGACACTTCCTTCTGCAGGCGCTGGGATATTTCGCCCAACAGGGCGTGCTCCTTGCGCTTGCCGCTGACGCCCACATTGATGGCCGGCGTCCGGTCGGAGGGAGGAAACGCCTCCCCCACCTCGATATACATGCGCTTCGAAAGTTCCGCGACCGCGGCCTCTTCGTTCGGCACGTTGAACCTGGCGGCCAGATTGAGTTCCTTGGAGATGGCCGAGAGCACCGCGGGCTTGCGCAACGCTTCCTCAAGCTTCTTGGAAACCGGTTGGAGATCCTTCTCCGGCAGCTTCAGAGGCAGCCAGATGCGGTCCGGCTGGTTCTGGTTGTACGCATACCGGGCATAGCCGCCGCCTGCGAGGAGGAGGGCTAACACGACACCGGCGATTACAATCCATCGTTGCATACCGCTTCTTTATCGCGCATCCAATGGGCTCCAAGCCGGAAATTCATGGAATACCCAGTTGTCACCGCCACGTCCGAGACCCTGCCCAACGGTTTGTCCCTGATTCTGGATCCCGATCCCTCGGCTCCGGTGGTGAGCGCGCAGATCTGGGTGGAAACCGGCAGCATCCATGAAGGCGCCCGGCTCGGCTCCGGCATCTCGCATTTCCTGGAGCACATGGTCTTCAAAGGCACGCGCGACTACGATGGCGAAACGCTCGCCAATACGGTGCAGGCCGCGGGCGGCCATTGGAACGCCTACACCAGCTTCGACCGCACGGTCTATTACATCGACGGCCCCTCTTCCTCCCTTCCTGAATTTCTCAAGATTCTAACAGGCCTGGTGTTCTTCCCGACTCTTCCCGAGGCGGAGTTCGAAAAGGAGAAGGACGTGATCCGCCGCGAGATCGACATGGGTCTGGACGACCCGGACAATGTGGCGAGCCGCCTGTTGTTCTCGACGACGTTTGTTTCCGACCCGCGCCGCCACCCGGTGATCGGTCACCGCCATTTGTTCGACGCGCTGTCATACGATGACCTTCGGAATTACCACCGGAGCCGCTACACACCGGACCGCTCGTTCATGGTCATCTCCGGCGACTTCGATGCGGAGGAAATGCGCTCCCTGGTGGCGGCCGCCATCGCCGATGTGCCGCTGGGCGGAGGTCCGGACCCGCTGGTGCCACAGGACACGCCGCAGATCGGGCCCCGCCGCGCCCGCGCCACCTTCGCGGTGCCCGCCAGCCGCCTGACGATGGCTTGGAAAACACCACCGCTCTCCCATCCCGATACCCCAGCGGTGGATGTGCTCTCGACGGTGCTCGGCCGGGGTCGTTCCGCCCGCCTCTACCGCCACCTCCGCCAGGAGCGGGAGCTGGCCCTCGAAATCTCCGCCTGGGCATGGAACGGCCCGGGCCGCGAGGGTCTCTTCGCCGTCAGCGCAGAGGTGCGCCCGGACAACCGCGAGGCGCTTGTGGAAGGCGTGATGGCGGAGCTCGCGAAGCTCCAGGAGGACGACCTCACGGACGAGCTTGCCAAGGCCAAGCGCCAGATCGCCGCCAGCCAGTTCCGCTCGCTCACCAGCGCCTCCGGCCGTGCGGCTGACCTCGCCTCGAACTGGCACGAGGCTCGCGATCTCGATTTCACCCGCCACTACCTGAAGGCCCTCCATGCGGTGACACAGGAGGATGTGAAACGCGTGGCCGCTTCGTTCATCGCGGAGCGGATGACGCTCACCGTGCTCGATCCGGAAGGTGCCGCCGTGGCCGACCGCGCCAGCAAGCGCAGGCGGGTCCGCGAGGAAGTCCGCACGCACATCCTGGAAAACGGCGTCACCATCGCCCTGTTGCCGGACCGCCGGGTACCGCTGCTGCATTTCCAGACCGCCGTCCGGTCCGGTCTGCCATCCGAAACGGAGGTCAGCAATGGCATCAACCAGTTGCTCGCCGCCACCCTGCCGCAAGGTACCGCCACCCGCAGCGCGGAAGAACTCGCGGTGGAGCTTGAATCCCTCGGAGCCTCCATCGGCGCTTCCGCCGGAAACAACGCGCTGCTGGTGCAGGCCGCCGGTCTGGCTCCCGATTTTTCCGTACTGGCCGATGCCCTCGCCGAAGTACTACGCGCACCGTTGCTGGCATCGGATGCCGTGGCCCGCGAGAAGGCCAGCCAGCGCACCGCGCTGGAGGAAGCCCTGGAAGATCCGCTGCACACCGGCCTCGGCGAATTGCGCCGCGCGCTCTTCAATGGCGCGGGCTACGGCCGTGACTCGCTCGGCACCCGTCTCAGCCTGGACGTGATCGACCGCACGGCACTGGCCAGCCATCACCATCGCCATTTCACGGGTGCCAATCTCACGCTGGCCATCGCGGGCGATTTCGATCCCGCGGCCGCCATCGACACGCTTTCCCCGCTGCTCTCCGCCATGCCTGCCGGACAGACGTGGAGCCCGCCGGACAGCTATCTCTATCATGGCACGGACCTCACCTTCCGTTTGCCCAAAAAACAGGCCGTGCTCGCCATTGGCTATCCGGGAGCCGCCGCGCTTTCGGAAGACCGCCACGCGTTGTCGATGCTTCAGGAATACTGCAATGACATGGCCGGCCCGCTGTTCACCCGCATCCGCGAGGACCTCGGACTCGCCTATCAGGTGGGCACCACCCAGTTCCTCGGTTTCGATACCGGCATGTTCGCCTTCTACCTCGCGACCTCGCCCGGCCAGGCGGAACTCGCCAAGGCCGAGCTGATGGCGGAGATCGCCAAGATCGCCACCCGCGGCATCCCGGACGAAGCCTTCGAGCGCGTACGCTCGACCGTCCTCAGCAGCCTCGCGATCCAACAGCAGTCGCTCTCCAGCACCGCCCGCCAGGCCGCGATCGACCTGCTCTTCGGCCAGCCCGCCGACCAGCACCGCCAGCTCCCGGACATCTACAAGGCGCTCACCCCGGAAAGCGTCCGCGCCACCGCGGAGCGCATCTTCAGCGTGGCCGCCACAACCATCACAGTGCTGCCGGAAGATTGATGTTCAACGCAGGAGCGACAGCCCCACTCCCGCAAGGCCGCTGAGCCCGATGGCTCCCACGACCAGCATGGCCGCGCAGCCACCCTGCTGAACTGGTTCCACCTTCCAGTCCTCGCGATTCCTCAGATCGCTGCGACAGTGCGGGCAGATGCTGGCTTGACGGGAAATCGCCTCCCGGCACATCGGGCATGGGCTCGTGCCGGCGTTGATATGGATCTTCAGCATGCCGTCATTTGATCCAACCATCTGTTAGGCGGCAATTTGAAAAGGGCAGCTGTTTTCCAGAGACATCGCCGTCCGAATCTTCCGGGTCGGGAAGCGAAACGCCCGCTCCCAATGGCTCCTTGCCTCTCACCTTCCCGCTTGGACACCCGGCCGGTCCTGCATTACAACCCCGCCATGCCCGACGAGCCGCAGGCCGATCCCCGCTTTTCCGAATTCCTGTTCCTCCAAGCCCAGAACGCCGGGATGTTCCTCGGACAGATCCCGAATCCCGTCACGGGCCGCAACGAAGTCAACCTGCGGGCGGCGAAATCCGTGCTCGATTCGCTGGAAATGCTGGAAAACAAAACCCGCGGCAACCTCACGGAGAAGGAGGAAAAGCTCCTGTCCGTGGCCCTGAACAACCTCCGCCCGCTCTACATGCAGGTCTCCGAGGAATAACCCGTCCCCTTTCCCACCATGTCGTCTTTCGATCCCTTCAACATCGGCACCGTCCCGGTCGGCGGCCCCGCCCCGTTCTTCATCCTCGGCCCCTGTGCCCTCGAGAGCGAGGCATTCGCCTGGGAAATGGCGAAGTCCCTCAAGGAAATCGCCGACAAAACCGGCATCCACTTCATTTTCAAGGCCTCCTACGACAAGGCGAACCGCACCTCGGTGAAGTCCTTCCGCGGCCCGGGTGTCGAAGAAGGCTGCCGCATCCTGGCCGAAATCGGCAAAGAGCTCGGCGTGCCGGTGACCACGGACATCCACACTGCGGAGGATGCGGAGATCGCCGGAGCCTACATCGACCTGCTCCAGATCCCGGCCTTCCTCTGCCGCCAGACCGACCTGCTGGAAGCCGCAGCCAAAACCGGCCGCGTCGTGAACGTGAAAAAGGGCCAGTTCCTCGCGCCGTGGGATACCATCAACATCGCCGACAAACTGCGCTCCTTCGGCTGCGAACGCTTCCTGCTCACCGAACGTGGCACCACCTTCGGCTACAACAACCTGGTGACCGACATGCGCTCCCTCTACTGGATGCGCAAGGAAGGCCTGCCGGTCATTTTCGACGCCACCCACTCGGTCCAGCGCCCGGGCGGCCTCGGCGGTGCGACCGGCGGCGACGGCGAGCTCGCCCCCGTGCTGGCCCGCGCGGCGATCGCCACGGGAGTGGACGGCGTGTTCATGGAGACCCACTCCGACCCCGCCAATGCCATGTCGGACGGCCCGAACCAAATTCCGCTCGAATTTATGGAGGATGTTCTCGTCAAACTGATCGCCATCCACCACGCCGCCCACGGCTGAAGCCGGGCAGCCAGCCGTGATTCCGGTTGGAATCCGGCCAATCCATCCTACCCTCCAGCATCTTGCGCCTGATCCTGCCCATCCTGATCGCATCCGCCGCCTTGGCGGCGGAGCCGACCGCCCTGCCTCCGGAACTGGTTCCGGACAACCAGTTGCCGGCCGTTTCCCTGATGCCGGTGGGCAGCGTGCTGACGAAGGTGACGATCCCGAGCTACGATGCCGGCCGCCGCCTCCGGGCCTCGCTGCGGGCCATGGAGCTCACGGTGGTGGATTCCCAGACGCTGGAGGCGAAGAATGTCCGGCTCGATTTCTTCAATATCGACCGCAGCGCGAAGGGCCGGGTGGACCTGAAGTTCGCCCGCTTCGACCAGCAGAAGGGCACGCTGGATACCCGCGAGCCGGTCGAAATGATTTCCGAGGACTTTCATGCCGAAGGTGCCGGTCTTTCCTACGTCGTCGAGCAATCGAAAGGCTTTCTGATCGGCCCGGTCAAAACCCGGTTCTACGCCAAACCCCAGCAGCCCGCTTCCCCATGACCCCTTCCCTCTCCGCCCGTTCCGCCCTAGCCCTGCTGGGTGCGGCCATCATTCTACCCTCCACGGGGGCCGTCCCCGCCAAGCTCAGCGCGGAAGAACGCGCCAGGCTCGCCGAGGAAACCGTGTCCGCCGCGCCCAAGGCCGTGCAGGCAGCTCAAGGCACCGGCGACCTGCTGGCCGGCGCCACCGAGTCCGCCAAGGCCGCGGACGAGGAGGTGCTCGCCTTTCTCCAGAAGGCGGCCCTGACCACCATCACACTCGAGACCACTCCCCAGCCACTCCCGACGACGAAGCCGGACACGGCCGCTCCGAGCTACAACACCTCCACCAAGCCACTGGAGGTCAAGCAAGGCCCGGACGATACCCTGATCGAGGCCGCCGGCGGCATGTATTTCGATGCGGACAAAGGGTTGTTCGTCTATCTCAAGGACGTGCGCCTCGCCGATCCGCGATTCACGCTCAGCGGCGCGAACGAGCTGAAGGTCTTCCTCGAAAAGAAAGAGAAGAAGCCCGACGCCAAGCCGGGCGATGCGAAGCCCGGCGACGAAAAACCAGGTGACGACAAAGCACCCGCTCCGAAACCCGACGACACCAAGCCGGACGGTTCCCAGAAGGCCGCCGATCCTGCCGCGAAAAAAGCCAAGGCCGCTCCGGGTCTTACCGGCGCGACCGATGGCTTCGGGGATGTCGATCACATCACCGCCACCGGCGCGGTGAAGGTGCTCCAAAAGAGCGTGGACGGAAAGCCGCCGGTGGAAGCCAGTGCCGCCGTACTCAACTACAACGCCAAGACCGGTGAGATCATTCTCAACGGCGGCTATCCTTGGGTGAAGCAGGGAGACAAGTTCATGCGCGCCATGGAGCCGAACCTCTACCTGCGCATCCAGAAGGACGGCAGCTTCGTGACCGAAGGCAACTGGCAGATGGGTGGCCAGCTCCAGAACAAGGACGACGCCAACAAGAACAAGCCCAACAACAAGCCGGGCCAGCAGCCCCAAGGACCGAAGCCAGCGCAGCCTCCGGCTCCGAAGCCCGCCAACCGCTGATCCTTTCATTCCCTCTCCTGCCCGTCCCAAGCCATGCCCGTCCAAACCTCGCACGCGCCCGGTTCCTCCTGCTGCAATACCGCCACCGCCATCCTCTCCGCCACCGGCCTGCGCAAGACCTACGGTGGTCGTGCGGTCGTGGACGGCGTATCGCTCACCGTCCAGCCCGGCGAGATCGTGGGCCTGATGGGTCCGAACGGTGCGGGCAAAACCACGTCGTTCTACATGATCGCCGGACTCGTCCCGCCGGACGCGGGCTCGGTCCACTTCAACGGCGCGGACATCTCCAGCCTGCCGATGCATCGCCGCGCCCGCCTCGGCCTCGGCTATCTGCCGCAGGAAGAGTCCGTCTTCCGCAAGCTCAGCGTGCTGGACAACCTGCTCGCGATTCTGGAGACGCGCCCGAACCTTGGCCGCAAGGAGCGTTTCGATCGTGCCAACGATTTGTTGGAGCGCTTCGGCATCGCCAAGCTTTCGAAGTCGCTCGCCATCACCCTCTCCGGTGGTGAAAAGCGCCGCCTCGCCATCGCCCGCGCCCTCTGCACCGACCCGAAGCTGCTGATGCTGGACGAGCCCTTCGCCGGCATCGACCCCATCGCTGTGGAGGACATCCAGAAGATCGTCCGCGATCTCCGCGAGCGCGACGGACTGGCCATCCTCATCACCGACCACTCGGTGCGCGAGACCCTCTCCATCGCCGACCGCGCCTTCCTCATCCACGATGGCCGCGTCATCCTCGAAGGTGCTTCCGAAGAACTGGTCAACGACCCGGTTGCGAAGAAGTATTACCTCGGGGAGGACTTCAAGATGTGACGGAAAACGTCACGGTTTGCAATCCAGTTCTTCGCCCGCAAAGCCCTCTACGGAGGGCTTTGTCGTGTTTTCAAGTGTTCCACAGCGGAGCACCACGCGAAAAATTTTTTAGAAGTTCCGCGTGGCATTTTCGACACCTTTGGCCCAAGGTGTCAGGTGGATGTGGCGGATGGAACCGCCATCCATATTGCTGAAATCAAACCGAAACAGAACCATGCAAACTGCCAACGTCAATCTGCCGATCACCGTCACGGTGCGGCACGAGCAAGTGACCGACGCCCTGCGGGACTACGCCCAGAAGAAGATCGAGGGTCTGCACCTCGACTACCCGCGAATCATCGAAGCGAAGGCCATTCTCGACGTTCAGAAAAACCGGCATATCGCTGAAATCATTCTCTTTTGCGCCAACCACATCACCATCGAAGCACACACTGAAAACGGCAACATGTACGCGGCCCTTGATGAGACGATCGACAAGATCTCGCGCCGCATGCGCAAGCACAAGACCCGCCTCCTGAAGAAGAACCGCCCGCACCGCAACGAATCGATCCGCCATCTCGATGAACGCTATTTCACCGAGGAAGTGCTGGATCATCCGGAGGATTCGCAGCACGACCCCGAGCCGTTCATCGTGCATCCGGACAAGTACAAGGTGAAAACCATGTACAAGGAAGATGCGGTCATGGAGCTGGAACTCTCGGACCGCCCCTTCGTGCTCTACAAGAGCGCCCGCCGCGGTTGCCTGACACTGGTTTACCGCCGCAAGGACGGCGAGTACGCAGCGCTGGACATCAAGGAAGTCGCCTGACTCCCTGCAGCGCCAACCCACCGGCCTCCGGGCCGGTGGGTTTCTCGTATCCACTCCCCGCATTCCTCCTCATGAAGCTCCTCTCCCTGCTCATTCCTCTCGCCCTCCTGGCTTCTTGTTCGGACCCTTCATCATCCTCCCAAGCTCCATCGCAGGTCCACGGCAAGGTGACCTTCGGCATCGGTGGCGATGGCGCGCATGTGCCGAAAGGCCGCTCCGGCATGTGAGACTGCTTTTTAGAAAATAGGAAACCTCCGTCCGGCACCGGGCGGAGGTTTTTGATTTTGGCCTGTGGTTGTTTATTGAGCCGTTGCGCTCACTTCCGCCGAGTCCTGGCTCTCGCTGGTCGCGCTGCGGGCAACCACCACATAATAGTAAGTAGTGCCCGTGGTCAGGCCCGTATCGGTATAGGAGGCGGCGCTCTGATTGGTGGAGATCACCGTATAAGGACCGCCCGCCACCGTGGCGCGCAGGACATCGTAGCCGGTGGCTCCTGCAGGCGCGGTCCACGCCAGCGCCACCTGGGTGGTGCCCGCCGTGGCCGCAATACCAGTCGGTGCCGCCATCAATCCCAACGGGCTCGTAGCCATGAGCGAGGCGATCTCGCTGCCGGTGAGCGCGCGGTTGTAGATGCGGAACTCATCAACACGACCGGCGAGACACGGATCGGAGGCATACTGCGAACGGCCGAGGTAGTTCTTCGTGGTCGAGCCGAGGCTGGATGGCGTCAACGTCATCGCGGTGTTCTGACCCACCTGCACGCCATCGACATACAGCGTGCCGGTTGCTCCCGCGAGAGCCACCGCCACATGATGCCAGCCACCGGTCGGAAATGGCGCGGTGCCATCGATCTTCTGTTCGCCACCCCCGCCCGCCGTGCTGATGGCAAAACGCAGGTTGTTGTTCGCGCCGTTCTTCGGCGTGAGGAACATGTAAACGCTGGCACTGTTGCCGAAGTCGAACAGCCGCTGCCACGTGGCCACGTTGTCGAGGTTGGCCCACAACATCACGGTACAACCGGTCACGCCATTCACCACACCAGTGGGCAGCGTGACATGATCGTCGGTGCCGTCGAGGTCCACGGTGTTGTTGCTGCGTCCCGCGCTCCACAGTGGGCCGTTGACGAGCGTGCCTTGCCAGGCGTTCCCGGAAGCATCGGCGGCGGCGGTGCCCGTGGTTTCGTCGAACTTCAGGTAAGCACGCGGCTGGGTGAACAGGACGGACACCTCGGATGAGTTCGCACTTTCTCCACCCATGTTGCTGGCGGATACAACGTAGTAATAGGTCGTTCCATCCGCAGCGGTGGTATCCGACCACATGGTGGTGGTGATGCCTGTGAACGTCTGCGTGTAGGTGCCGCTGGTGGAGCCGCGCTTCACCGTGTAGCTCGTTGCACCGCTGGAAGCCGTCCAGGTGAGATCCACCGAACCGTTCCAGCCGTTCAATGCCAGCGCGGTGGGAACCGCGGGCGGTGGCGGCAGTGGCAATGCCGTGAGCTGGGAGGAAACACTTTCACCCAACGGCGTGACCGCGGCGATCACGTAGTAGTACGTGGTGCCATTCACCGCGCTGCCGTCCGTCCACGACGTGCTGCTCAAACCTACGGCAAGTGTGGTATAAGGACCGCCATTCGTGGTGGAGCGACGGATCTGATAGGACGATGCTCCGCTGACGGCCGCCCATGACAACGCCACCGAGTTGTTGCCCGAAGATGCCGCAGGCGCGGACGGAGCGGGGAACGTTCCCGCGAGAGCGGATACTTCGGATGCGGTGAGCGCGCGGCCGAAGATGCGGAAGTCATCCACGCGTCCATCCAGATACGGATCATTGTACTGCGAGCGGCCGATGCGATTCTGGGTGGTGGCACCCAGCGACGATGGCGTGAGTGTCATCGCCGTGTTTTGTCCGACCTGCACGCCATCGACATACAGCGTGCCGGTGGCCCCGTTCAGAGTCACCGCAACGTGATGCCAGCCACCGGTGGCAATCGCGGCGGCACCATCGATCTTCTGCTCTCCACCACCGCCGCCGGTGGAGATGGCAAAGCGGACCGTGCCGGTGTTGCCGTTCTTCGGCGTGAGGAACATGTAGGTCGTCGTGCCGGTGCCGAAGTCGAACACCCGTGACCAGTTGCTCACCGTGTCGAGATTCACCCAGGTGGAGATGGTGGCGGTGGTGAGTCCATTGACCACGCCGGCCGGCAGGGTCACATGATCGTTCGAGCCATCGAGATCCACGGCGCTCGCGATCTTTCCAGAGGTGGACCACAGCGGACCGTTCACCAGCGTGCCGTTCCAACCATTGCCGGTGATGTCCGTGGCGGTCGTGCCGCTGGCTTCATCGAACTCCAGATGCGCTGTTCCGGAGGCCGCAAGTGTGCGGATCTCATCGGCATTCAGCACGCCGCGATAGAGGCGGAAGTCATCGAGTTTTCCATTCAGATAAGGGTCCGCCCAATTCGATTTCCCGAGATAGTTCCCGCGCGTCTGGCCCAGTTGGAGCGGCTGGTAGTCGAGGCTGGTGTTCTGTCCCACAGCGACGCCGTTCACATAGAGCGTGCCTGTCTTTCCTGAAACGCTCACCGCCACATGCACCCATTGCGCGGTTGGCAGCGCCGCGGTGCCGTTGATGGTTTGGGTATTGTAGTTGTAAACGGTGTAGCTGCCGAACGAGACCACGCCTCCGCCGTTCTTCGTGGTCAGATACATGCCCCGGCCGTTGCTATCGCCGAAATCGAAGATGCGGCTCCAGGTGTTGTTGGCGTTGAGATACACCCAGGTGGAGACGGTGAAGTCATCGAGATCGCGCACCAGGGAGTTCGGCAACGAGACGTAGTCATCGGTGCCGTCGAAAGACAGCGCGTTGCCGGTCTTGCCGGTGGTCCATGTGGGTCCATTCACCAGCGTCCCCGTGTGGCTGCGCCCCGAGGCATCGCTCGCGGTGGTGCCGGTGGCTTCATCAAGCTTCAGCCAAGTGTGGAGTTCCGCACGCGAAACAGCACGGGCTTCGTTCGAGGCCGCTGTTTCTCCCGACGCCGTGGTGCCGGTGACGACGTAGTAGTAGGCTCCGGGTGGGAGCCCGCTATCCGTATAGGTGAGCAGATCCGTGACGCCCGTGGCGATGGTGGTATAGGGGCCGCCGCTGGTGGTGGCGCGCTTGATGTTGCAGCTCGTGGCATAAGCCGCTCCCCACCAGTTCAGCTTGATGGTGTTCGCATCCTCCATCGCGGAGAGGCCGCTGGGTTTTTGGCCGGTGGCGATGGGATCACGCGAAAACGTCAGCGTGCCGAAACCGAGCTGGTCGCCATTGCCGCCATCGCCTTCCGGCTGGAGCAACGTGGTTTCGCCACCCGTGTAAGGCGCGGCGATGCCACGACGGTTCACGTAGTGGTTGTAAACGAGCGCCCAGCACGGGCGGTAGATGCCGCGGGCCGCATTCGAGACCACCGTCTGGATCTGCCACGAACCGGATTGCCCGGTGCCCCACGCATACGGCTGGAATGGAACGTCGTAGCCGAGATTGTACTTCGCCACGTACTCCGATCCCGCGAGGAAGCGGTTGTTGTCAAAGCCGTAGAAATCGAGTCCTTGGTTCCACGCCATCTCACAGATCGGTCCGACAAGCGAGATGCCGAAAGTCGTGTGTCCCTGATCGCGTCCGGATTCCTGCCACTGGCCGAGATAGCCGGGATGGACCTGATAGACGAACTTCGAAACCGAGCCGTTGCCTTTGCCGTTGTAGAAATAATCGACGGCTTCGTCGTAGATGTCCTGACGGTCGCAGAACACGCCGATGGCCAGCATCGAGGCCATGTTGCACAGATCCCAGTTCGCCCAGTAGTTGGTGATCGCCGCCCCGTTGTGATTCACGAGGAAGTCGTGATTCATCGGGTAGAAGACGTTCACCAGCAGGTTCTGGAACTTGGTCACATCGGCCGCCGCCCAGCCGGGATAGGTGCGCATGATCTCGGCGGCGTTCGCCCATTCGTAGCCGTAGATGCCAGCCGCGAGGAAGCGGTCGGAGTTCCCGGTGAGCGTGGTCATCGTGTTCGACCATGCGTTGAGGAACACCACGGCCTGATCGGCATAGGCGGTGTCGCCGGAGACTTTCCACCGTAGCGCCAGTTGGTAGGCGCGTGCGATGTCGATGTACATCTGGGTGAAGTTCTGGCCATCGCCGCCACGGATCACCGTCTGCAACGGACGCGGCGCGGTTCCAAGCTGGGCACGGCCGTTCGAGGTCAACGCGCCCCAGCCGTCCGCCCACGGTTGCGCCCCCTGAGCCACCTTCGTGCGCATGCGTTCGAAATCCGCATCCGTGTGCAGCAATCCCGGATGGACAAACGTGCCGGGCGTGGGTGCGGTGTAGGTGGTCATGTCCACCAGGAACGCGCGCTCACCCGTCTGCGTGGTCACGGCGTTGTTGCCATAGCCGTTTGCTCCGGACGTATAGGCGGTGCCACCCGCATAGGGATTGCCGCCACTCGCGCCATTGCGGATGCCGAGCATCTCGAAGTAATCGCCGGTGGTTCCGAAATCGAAGCCATAGACGGTATTCGGCGCGAGCACAATGGGCGCACCGAGTGTGAAGGTGAGATAGGTTCCGGGACCATTGGCGGTACCGCCCTGGCCGGGATTCCCGCTGCCACCGCAGGCCGCGGTTTCCTGGGTGAAGGGCACGAACACCGAACCATCGATGCGGCCCACTCGCAGTCGCAGGGCGGAACCTGTGTCATTGAGATCGTAGCCGCCGATGTTTCCACCGGACGCGGTGTTGCTCGTGTAGCCTTGCATCCGCACGGTGACGGCGGAGAGCAGATAGCCGCCCGTATTCGAGCCGGTGGTGAAGGTCTGACCCTGGACAGGACGATTGCCCGCCACATAGGTGGTGCCATCATTGGCTGCGCCATTGTCGGAGCCGCCATTCGCATTGACGCCGGAGCCGCCGACATTGTCGGCATCGAAGGTGGCTCCGGTCCAACTGCTGACCGCAGCGGCACCGCCGGTGGGCGCGGTGGTGTTGAAGGTGAGCGTGCCCGCCTTCAGTGCCGCCACGGCGGCGAACAACACGGACCCTGTAGCGAGTCCGGGACACAAGGCTAGGAAGCGCGCCGGAACGAATCCGGCACAACGGCTGGGTGGATGCATGGGTTTCTTGGGTTTGGGTTGCGGAGCCGTGGATGCGGCTCCTGGTCCACCGGATCTCCTTTCCATGCATCCCCCCGGATGGACGGAAGACGGAGATCCATTGGACATCGGACGGCTATCGAACCGTCCCCGGCACGGCAACCCGCGCATTACTGATGCGAATCAATGCGCTTGTCCGCACAGCCTCGACAGGGAATCCCGGACCTGATCGTATGACAGGTGATGAAACGGATCGAACCGCCCCTCGTCATTACCAAGCCCTGTTCCGCGAACTGGGACGCCATGGACGGCGACGAACGGAAACGCTTCTGCGCGCAATGCGGCAAGCACGTCTTCAACCTCTCCGCGATGACCGAACGCGAGGCGACGGATTTCGCCCAGGAAACGCAGGGCCGCGAGTGCGTGGCCTATGTGCAAGCCGACGAGGGCAGGATTCATTCCCCGAACCTGTTCGAACGAAAGCTGCTGTGGCTGTCCGCGCGCATCCCACGGATCGCAGCCGCCATGGCCCTGGTTCTTCCGGCCACGCTGGTATCCTGCATGGGCCGGGCGGTGGCGGGCAAAGTAACCGCACCTCCCGAACAAAAGCAGAAGGGCGAAGTGCATCGCGTGGTTCCGGGAATGCCCGCCGCGCCCAAGCCTTCGTCCGTTAAAACGAACGCCGAAACGGAAAAGCCGCCAGCCGATCCTTTTGCCACCGGCACCTCCAATTCCCAAGGCTTGTTTCTCGGCATGCCCAGCCCGCCAGCTGCCAACAAAGGCGCTGTGATCAGGTAAGACAGACGCATTGACAGCCGCGCTCGCGCGGGGGATTCACCATCATGCGCGCGCGGACCCGCTTGAAGATCGGCATCTCCTTCATCCTGGGCAGCAACCTCCTTTTCCTGACCCACGGCTGGATCTACTGGATGCCGTGGTCCGCCGGGGTGAAGGCCACGCTCTTCACCATCTTCTTTTTCACTCCGGAAGTCGGCACACTCATCGGAGCGGCGGTGATGGGAAAAGAGAACTACGAGATGTTCCGTTTGAAGGCCGCGGCGATCCTCCGCCGCATCCGACCGGCGGGAAACGTGAGCCTCACACGCCACTACATCGGCCTCGGCATGTTCCTGCTGCCGCTGGTGCCTGCCTATCTCCAGGCTTTCAAACCGGAATGGTTGCCAGACAGCTCCCCTCTCCGCTGGCAGGCGATGGTGGCCGCGCATCTCATCTGCATTGGCGGCCTGTTCGTGCTCGGCGGGGATTTCTGGGACAAGCTGCACGCGCTCTTCTCGTGGAAGGCGCGTGTGCCTCCGGCCCCTCTGGCAGAGGAACCGGCGTTGTCCCTGCCATCGTCCGCGGGTGCGGATGACTAGATGGTCTGACCTCGGAGAGGTCACGGAACATAGCCGGTGTGTCGCGCAGCGACCACCGGAGACAGGTTCATTTTAAAATCCGCACCCATGCGTCAGCGGGGTGCGGAAGGCAGAGGCTTGGCGCTTGGAAAGCGCCGCCATGGTTTCAGCGCACCAATGCCGCTTGGGCGAGCTGCTGGATGAGGGCCCCCTGGTTCCAGGAGTCCCAGCCTTCACAGATCTGGCCGTTGTCATCAAAGGTCATCCACGTCATGCCGCTGAAGGAAACCTCGGCTTCAGTAGCTGGCACGCCGAGATTGTTGCCAATGTGCGTGCCGTGAGCGGTCCAGCGGATCACGACGTGATCGCCTTCCTCGATGGCGTGGTCCACCTCGACCCGGATATCCGGAAATGCTTCGAGGATGCCCGCGACGAAATGATGCATGCTCTCCACATCATGCGTCTCCATCCCCTCGTGATGGCCCACTCCATTCGGAGCAAACAACTCGTCGATGACGCCGAACTGTCGTTGGTTCCAGATTCCTTCCATCCAGCGGAAGGCTTTCTCACGATTGGTCTCGCTCATGGTTTTTCGGGTGCGGGGGTTTTGAGAAGAAAGATGACACTGATTTCCGCCGCCGTCACCTCGGCAGCGCGGAGTTTCTTGTCGGAGGATGGGATCGAGCGGTCGCCGATCAGGGACTTGTCGAGTTCCTTGCTGCCGTGGGAAAAGCGGACGGACACCTTGCCCGCCAGCTTGCCGCCGGTGAAGTCGGCATAGCCACCGTAGTCCCAGTCGAAACCGGACACCTTGTAAGGCTTGCCATTGGCCTTCTCCACTTGTGCGACAGACGCGCCCTTCGCCAGTCCATCGGGAAATTTCCAGCCTTTGCCGACAATCCGGACCTCGATGATTTCCTTCTCATCGCCGTCTGGATTGAACACCACCTGGACCTCACGGTCGGTGCCCTTGAAGGCGATCGCCCCCGGGGTGGTTTCGCCCTCGGCTCCCGGCAAGTCCACGTACTTCAGCTTGTCCGCGCCGAAAAGGGTCTTCAACCCGAAGAGGGTCATGCCCTTCTCAATCGGGCCGACACGCTCCCCCGGCACCACGGTGGCATCCGTGAGCGGGATCTCCGCGGCGTGCAGCGCGGCACAGCCGATCAGAGCGAGGAACAGGTGTCTCAGCATGCCTAACAATGAAGCAGGCCGCCGGAGCAACGCAAGTGCCCGGTGTTTCCGAAAACGGAACTCAAGCCCCCAGATAGGCCTCCTGAACCTGTGGATTCGCCTTCAGTTCGGCGGACGGTCCTTCGAGCAGGATCCTACCGGTCTCCAGCACGTACCCGTATGTGGAAACCTCGAGCGCGAGGTTCGCGTTCTGTTCGACCAGGAGGATGGTCAGGCCCTGCTCGCGGTTGATCTCCACGATGCGCTCGAAAATCGTCTTCACCAGTAGCGGCGCGATGCCCAGCGAAGGCTCGTCCAGCATCAGGAAGCGCGGCTTCGAAAGCATGGCGCGACCGATGGCGAGCATCTGCTGCTCTCCACCGGAAAGCGTGCCAGCGGCTTGGTTCTCACGCTCCTTGAGCCGCGGGAAGAGGCCGAAGACGTAGTCGGTCTGCTCCGCGATCCACTTGCGGTCCTTCTGGAGATAGGCCCCCATCTTGAGATTCTCTCGGACGGTGAGGTTCGCGAAAACCATGCGCCCTTCCGGCACGTGGCAGAGGCCACGGGACACGATGCGGTTCGCGGGCATGCGGGCGATGTCGTGACCATCGTAGCGGATCACACCTTCGGTTGGCTTCACCAGTCCGGACAACGCGCGCAGCGTGGTCGATTTCCCCGCGCCGTTCGCCCCGATGAGCGTGACGATGCTGCCCGGCGGCACTTTCAGCGAAACGCCGTGGAGGGCTTTGATCGCGCCGTAGGAGACGTGGAGGTTTTCGACTTCGAGCATGGGAAAAGGATGGAATGGATCGCGCGGGTTCAGTTGCCGCCGTCCGGCCCAAAGGACCGGCGGATGCCTTTCAACATCCGCAACTCGTCCTCCGCCACGAACTGGAGCACCGCGGATTGTTCCTCAGTCAGCCAGCCGCGTTTCATGGCGACACGCGTGAGGCAGATCATCTCGAACACGATGGCAGTGGAGATTTCCACGAAGCGGGGCAAATCCCTGCGCGAGCGGCGGATCGATCCCTCCGCGATGTTCGAAGACAAGGCCACTGCGAGACGCCGCATCCGGCGGCCGAGAGCGAGCCGCTCATCGGTCGGGAATCCACCGGTAACCGCATAGACCTCGTCCGCGAAGACGATGGCCTTTTGCCAGACTGCCAGTTTTTCGGAACCGAACATGCGGAGCTTGGTTTGCGGGTCAGACCACCGCCGCGGCACCGAGATAGGCCTCGATCACCTTGGGGTGGCATTGGATTTCCTTCGGAGTGCCTTCGGCGATCTTGCGGCCGTATTCAAGGACGGCGATGCGTTCGCAGATGCCCATCACGACCTTCATGTCATGCTCCACCAGGAGCACGGCGAGGTTGTAGCGCTCCTTGATGAAGCGGATCAGGCGCATGAGATCGTCCTTTTCGGACGGATTCATGCCAGCGGCGGGTTCGTCGAGCAGAAGAAGTTTCGGGCGGGTCGCCAGAGCCCGGACGATTTCAAGGCGGCGCTGGTCGCCGTAAGGCAGCGACTTGGCTTCCTCATCGCGCTGACCCGCGAGGTCGAAGATCTCCAGGAGCTCGATGGCGAGACGCTCGGTTTCGGCCTCGGAGGCCTTCCATCCCTTGCCGCGCCAGAGCGCGCCGAGGTAGCCCTGCTTGTTGTGCAGGCGGGCGGCGACGCGGATATTGTCCAGCACGCTGAGCGAACCAAAGAGACGGATGTTCTGGAAGGTGCGGGCGATGCCCATGCCCGCGAGCCTGCTGGGCTTGATGCCGCGGGTGTTCCTGCCGCCGAAGCGGATGTTCCCGGAGGTGGGCTGATAGACGCCGGTGATCATGTTGAACGCCGTCGTCTTGCCGGCGCCGTTCGGCCCGATGAGGCCGACAAGCTCGCCCTCGCCGACGGTGGTGGTCAGTTCGGACACCGCCGTGAGGCCACCGAACTTGATCGTGACGTTTTCGAGTTCGAGGAGCGGGTTGCTCATGCGGTGCCGCGGCGTTTGAATTTCTTGAAGGAGAACAGGCCGTTCGGACGCAGGAGCATCAGCAGGATGATCAGCAGCGCGTAGATGATCATGCGATACTCGGCGAAGTCGCGGAGGAACTCCGGCATGAGGGTCAGCAGGATCGCGGCCAGGATGACGCCCACCGTATTGCCCATGCCACCCAGGATCACCATGACGACGATGTCGATGGACTTCAGCCAATCGAAACCGGTCGGTGAAAGGAAGCGCTTGTGATGGGCATAAAGGCCACCCGCGATGCCCGCGAAGAATGCGCCGGTGACGAAGGCCGTAACCTTGGTGACGGTGGTGTTCACCCCGTTCGACTCGGCGGCGATCTCATCGTCATGCACGGCAATGAACCCGCGACCGTAGGTCGAATTCACCAGCGCGGTGATGACATAGATGGTCACGGCGGCGAGGCCGAAGGTCCATCCGAGATTGGTATACTGCGGGATGCCTTTCAGGCCGCTGGCCGCTCCGACCGCTTCCGTATTCTGGGCCACCACGCGGATGATTTCCCCGAAGCCAAGCGTGACGATCGCCAGGTAGTCGCCCTTGAGCCGCAGCGAGGGGATGCCGACCATCAGGCCCACCACTGCGGCGAGCAGGCCGCCCGCCAGCAGCGACAGCGGGAAATACCACTGCGCGTGCGCCGAACTGCCGATCTCCAGCGAGATCCAGGCGGAGAAGTATCCGCCCACCGCCATGAATCCGGCGTGGCCGAGGCTGAACTGGCCGGTGTGGCCGTTGATCAGGTTCAGGCTCGTCGCAAGGATGATGGCGATCCCGACATCGATGACGATGCCGAGGTAATAGCGGTTGAATTGCGGGGCAAGGTAAGTGGCGATGACCGCAAGCGCGATCCCGACCAACAGCCAGCGTTTTGCTCCGGGCAAGGGCATCAGACTTTCTCGATGGTGGCGCGGCCGAGGAGGCCGGCGGGTTTGAGCAGGAGGATCAGGATCAGGATGCCGAAGGCGATCGCGTCGCGGTAGTTCGACAAGCCGGGAACCCCGCCGGCAAAGGTTTCAAGCAGGCCGAGCAGCACGGCACCCAGCACCGCGCCCGGCAGATTGCCAATGCCACCGAGCACCGCCGCGACGAAGGCGCGGAGGCCGGGCTGGACGCCCATCAGCGGCTCGATGCCCGGAGCCTTCATCGAATAGAGGATGCCCGCGATGGCGGCGAGCGATGAGCCGAGGCCGAAGGTGAACGAGATGATCTTGTTCACGGGCACCCCCATCAGCAACGCTGCCTGCTGGTTGAAAGAAACAGCCCGCATGGCGGTGCCGATGCGGGTTTTCTGAACGATGAACCACATGGCTCCGAGCAGGACGGCGGTGACGACGATGACCAGGATGTCCGTGCTGCCGATGATCGCATTTCCGAGGTGGAACTGCGTTTCCGCCACCAGCTTCGGAAACGGTCGCGTGGCGGCACCGAAGACATGCGGATTCTGGCAGGTGAACTCGATGAACAACGAGACGCCGATCGCGGTGATCAGCACCGCCAGCTTCGGGCGATGGCGCAGAGGGCGATAGGCGAACCGCTCGATGGTCATCCCGATCAACGCGCAGATCAGCGCGACCGCGATGAACAGCATGATCACGCCGAACACGGACTGCTGCCCGAACACCTGCTGCATCCGCGGCGCAAGATAGAACGCCGCGAAAGCTCCGAGCATCAACACATCGCTGTGCGCGAAATTGATGAAACGGAGGACGCCATACACCATCGTATATCCGAGGGCGATCAGGGCGTAAATGGCTCCGAGGCCCAGCCCGTTGATCGCCTGTTGAATAAAGTCCACGTGAGTTGAGAGGTGGTAGTTGAGAGTTGAGAGTCAGATCAGATGGCGTCGAGAATCGCCCGACGCAATCCGCTGATCATTTTGCTCTGTTCTTCCGCAGCAGCGTAAAGCGCTGCGTAGTCCCCTTCGGCAAGAAACCCTTGTCGAAGCCCAATGGTGCATTGGGAGACGGTTTCAAAAAGCGACCCGGTGGCGATTTCTAAAAATCGGGCGTAGTCTGCCCGTGAGCTCCGGGACGAACCCTCCGCAATGTTTGAGGAAATGGAAACTGCGGCTCGGCGCATCTGATTGGTGAGGCCAAAGCGCTCCTCCGACGGAAAATGACGAGTCGCAGCGTAGACGGCATCCGCGAATTCAATCGCCTTGTGCCAAACTTCCAGTTTCTCGAAATTGAACATCCGGGAGGAGTTTCTGACTCTCAGCTCTCAACCATTCACTCTCAACTATTTCACGGATTGACCGTAGCGGAGTATTTGAACGCGCCGTTTTCGATCTTGATGAAGACGAGCGCTTTCACCGCATCGCGGTCGGCATTGAGGGAGAACTTGCCGCTCACGCCCTCATAGTCCTTGGTCGCAGCGATGGCGTCGCGGAGCTTGGCACCTTCCGTGGAGCCGGCGCGCTTGATCGAATCGGCGAGCACCATGGCGGAGTCGTAGCCGAGCACCGCCATCGCGTCCGGGGTCTTGCCGTTGAAGCGCTTCTTGTACGCGTCCACGAAGGCGGTCATCTTCGGCGTGCCCTGGTCGGCGGCGCAGTGGGTGGAGAAGTAGTTTCCGTTCATCGCTTCCTTGCCGATGGTCAGCAGGGTTTCGCTTTCCCATCCGTCGCCACCGAACAGCGGGATGGAAATGCCGAGCTGCTTCGCCTGGATGGCGATCAGGGCGACATCCGTGTAGTAGCCGGGAAGGAAGATCGCGTCCGGAGCGGCGTTCTTGATGGTGGTGAGCTGGCCCTTGAAGTCCTTGTCACCGCCGTTGAAATCCAACTCGGTGACGATCTGGCCGCCGTTCTTGAGATACTTCTCCTTGAAGTTCTTCGCGAGGCCCTTGCTGTAGTCGCTCTTGGTGTCCGTGAGCACGGCGACCTTCTTGGCGTTCAGCTTCTCGGTGGCGAAGTTGGCGAGCGCCCCGCCCTGGAAGGTGTCCGTGAAGCAGACACGGAAGATATGATCGCCCACCTGGGTGACGGACGGGTTGGTGGAAGCCGGGGAGATCATCGGGATGCCGCCCTGCTGACAGATCGGAGCGGCTTCCAGCGAGCGACTGGAGGCGACTTCGCCGAGGATGGCGACGACGCCATCCTTCGAAATCAGCTTGTTGACCGCGTTGGCAGGTTCACCGGCCTTGGTCTGGTCGTCTTCCGTGAGGAGTTCGATTTTCTTCCCGAGCACGCCACCGGCGGCGTTGATTTCCTCGACCGCAAGCAGGGTGCCTTCATGCGAGGAGGTGCCGAAGGTCGCTTCCTTGCCGGTCAGGGAGGCGAATTCGCCGACCTTGATGGTATCGCCACCGCCGGATTTGCAACCGGTGAGGCCGAGGCTGAGGAGCGCCACGGACGCGGCGGCGGAAGTCAGGAAAATTCCAGGTTTCATGGGCAAAGCTTTGGGGAAATCGACGCGCACGCTAGAAAACCCACCCGCCGAGCGCAACCGTAAAGCAGTTCGCGTACCGCCACATGGTCAGGCGCTGGCACCCGATAAGTTCGCGGATCGCGCACGCGACCCGAGGTTAGCGCAACCCCGCCAGACGCCGCATGCGTTTCGCGCCCGCCGTGTGTTTGACGATCTGCCGGACTGCCACACCAGTCAGCAGCAGCCCGCCAACCGCCAGAATGACGCGCAAGCCATCCTCCGAGATCCGCAGTCCGCTCAGCACCACCAGACTGCCGGTGGCGAAAAGCAGCCCCCACATCCCGAGAACACTGATGCACACCACCATCGCGGCCGTGGCGTAACCGTCACGGGGCAGGCCCATGGCCTCGGCATGGCGTTTCGACATCAACGCGCAGATCATGGAGGGAATCACAAGCAGTCCCGCGGTGGCCACGCCCACGAGCGAAAGGACGAACGCGGCCAGACCGAGTTTTTCGTGATACTGCTGCTGTCTCATGATCACCGCTTCTATCTGTTGGGCACCCGGAAGTCAATGCATCAGCTTTTGATCGCCAAGGCCTTGGCAACGCGGATCACCTCATCCACCACACCTGCCAGTGATTTCTGCTGCCGTGCCTCCTTCAGAGCGCCCTGATCATCGAAAGCCTCGTAGGCCTTGGGGATCGCCAGTTGGGTGGGCACGACGATCACACCAATGTTTCCGAGCATCGACCGCACGGTGACCAGCCCGCGCATGCCGCCGAACCCCCCCGGCGAGGCGGAAAGCAGTCCGGCGACCTTGCCCTGATAGGCTGCGAGCGATGGCTCGTCGTCCGTCTCCGCCCGGCTGACCCAGTCGAGGGTGTTCTTGAGCAGCGGTGTGATCGAGGAATTGTATTCCGGGCAGGCGAGTACGATCGCCTGTGCCGCGATGAAGCGCTGCTTCAGGGTTTTCACGGCCGTCGGCAGGCCTTCCGCCTCCTCCAGATCACCATTGTAGAGTGGGATCGGGCGCAGGTCGTCAGGGGCTACCAGATCCACCTCCACGCCGGCCTGCCGGGCATGTTCGGCAGCCAGCGCGGCGAGTTTCAGATTGTAGGACTCTTTGCGGATGCTGCCGGGAAGGATCAGAAGTTTCATGATGTCCTATCCAAAGCCCAATCCCACGTCCGGAGCAAGATTGCGTCACCTCATTCCTCGCCAGGAGCTTCCCCCTTGGCTGTCTTCCCCCAAAGAGGGTCGATGGTTTCCTTCTCCCAAGCCGCCAGCGAACCCAGCAACGCCTTGAGCTTGTCCGGGTTTTCCGCGGACAGGTCCTTCGCTTCCGAAATGTCCTCGCGAACGTTGAACAAGTGCGGCTTGTCATCATCCGTTCCACGGTTCCAGACCACCTTGAAATCCCCCGAGCGCACCGCCGCGATCCCGTTCTTCCCGCCACTGCGCCAAAAGAGCGGGCGCTCAGGCAGTGACTTCGAGTCCTTCAACAACGGCAGCAGATCCGCTCCATCCAGTTTGTGCTCCGGCAAAGCCTTTCCTCCTGCCGCCGCGAGGAAGGTCGTGGCGAAATCGAGCGAGATCACCGGATCCTTGATCACCCGCCCCGGCGTGATCACCCCGGGCCAACGCATCACCATCGGCACGCGGGTGCCGCCTTCCCAGACCTGTCCCTTGTGACCGCGGAGCGGTGCATTGCTCGCGGAATTGGCAGTCTGTCCGCCATTGTCATTGGTGAAGATCACCAGCGTGTCCTTCGCCAGTCCGAGGGCATCCAACTTCGCGAGGATCTTGGCAACGTTGTCATCCATCGCCTTCATCGTGCCCACGTATTTCCGATGCAGCGGCGGCTTGATGTCCTCAAGCTTCTTCATGTCTTCCTCGCGGCCTTCGAGAGGCATGTGCACGGCATTGAAGGAAACGTAGAGAAACCATGGCTGATCCTTCTTCGCCTCCATGAACCGGCAGGCGGCATCCCCGATGCGGTCGGTGGAGTAGCCCTCATCCGGCACCGGCTTGCCATTCTCCAAGAAGATCTGGTTCGGCTGTTGTTTCGCCAGCGGCGTGTATTTCCGCTGACCTTGGAGGAAGATGTAGCTCTGGTTGAAGCCGCGCTTGCCCGGCCAATAAGCTTCCGGGTAGCCGAGATGCCATTTCCCGACGATTCCGGACGCGTAACCGAGCGGCTTCAGTTGGTCACCCATCAGTTTCTCATCCAGCGGCAAGCCACCCTTCATGTAACCCGCCGGAATGTTCTGCTCGTGACCGAAGCGCTGTTGGTAGCGCCCCGTCAGCAAACCGGCGCGGGAGGGCGAGCAAACACAGCCGGACACATAGGCGTCCGTGAACCGGGCTCCCTCACCGGCCAGTTTGTCCAAGGCCGGAGTCACGGCTTTCAGCTCCGGCGCGCACTTCTCTTGGAAGCCGAAATCAGCGTAGCCGGCATCATCGGAGAGCAGGATGAGGAAATTCGGCTTCCGGTCGGCGGCGCGGACGGACGTCGGCGCGAACGCCAGCGGGGCAAAGAGGAACAATCGCTTCATGACAAACAAAGATTCCGCGATCCAACCCCCTGTTCTGCACGGAGTTGCATTCCATATGGCACGGCCGCCGGAAAAACAAAAAACCGGCGGAGTTGCCTCCGCCGGTTTTCGTGAATCTTGTCTTACGTGGACGATCAGTCCTGACCTGGGCGCCACTCTTCGGCAGCGGCCGCGGCGAGGTTGAAGGCCTGCTCGAGGCCGACCATCTCGGAGGACGGGCGGAGGCTCTCGAAGCTGGCGCTCTCCTTCTTGAGCTGGTCTTCGTTGTAGTTGACCGCCTTGATGGAGAGACCGATGCGGCGCTCGACCTTGTCGACCTTGATGACGCGGGCTTCGACTTCTTCGCCGACCTTGATGACATCCTTGACCTTCTCCACGTGGTCCTCGCTGAGCTGCGAGATGTGGATGAGGCCGTCGATGTCACCATCGAGGCTGACGAACGCGCCGAAGGACGCGATCTTGGCGACGGTGCCCTTGACGAGGTCGCCGACCTTGAAGCGGCTGTCGATGAGCGACCATGGATCGTCTTCGAGCTGCTTCATGCCGAGAGACACGCGCTGGTTGGCCTTGTCGATGGCAAGCACGATCGCTTCCAGTTCGTCGCCCTTCTTGAGGACTTCGGACGGGTGGTTGATCTTGCGGGTCCAGGACATGTCGGACACATGGATCATGCCATCGATGCCTTCTTCCAGTTCCACGAACGCACCGTAGGCGGTGAGGTTGCGGACCGGGCCCTTGATCGTGGCGCCCACCGGGTAGCGGAGCTCGATCTCGTCCCACGGGTTGGTGTCGAGCTGGCGCACGCCGAGGGAGATCTTCTGCTCCTCGGTGCTGATGCCGAGCACGACGGCGTCGATTTCCTGGCCGAGTTCGAGAACGTCGGACGGGCGGGTGATGCGCTTGACCCAGGAAAGCTCGGAAACGTGCACGAGGCCTTCGACGCCGCGCTCGATTTCGACGAAAGCACCGTACGGGAGGAGCTTGGTGACCTTGCCCTTGACGCGCTGGCCGATCGGGTACTTGCGCTCGATGTCTTCCCAAGGATTGTCGGACATCTGCTTGAGACCGAGGGAGACGCGCTCCTTCTCGCGGTCCACGTCGAGGATGATGACCTCAACGGACTGGCCGATGTGGAGCATCTCGGACGGGTGGTTGATGCGGCCCCACGACATGTCGGTGATGTGGAGAAGGCCGTCCATGCCCTGAAGGTCGACGAACGCACCGAAGTCGGTGATGTTCTTGACGGCACCGATGACCTTGTCTCCGACCTTGACGGTCTGGAGGAAGCGCTGGCGGAGTTCCGCGCGCTCGGCTTCGATGACTTCGCGGCGGGAGAGAACGATGTTCTTCCGCTCGTCGTTGACCTTGACGATCTTGAATTCGTAAATGTTGCCGACGTACTCGTTGAGGTCCTTCGGCGGGATGATGTCGACCTGGGAGCCGGGAAGGAAGGCTTCGACACCGACGTTGACGGTGAGACCGCCCTTGACAACGGACTTGACCTTGCCGCGGACGAGACCGCCGTCCTGATAGACTTTGACGATCTTTTCCCAGTTCTGCTTGTGAGCGGCCTTTTCCTTGGAGAGGACGACCATGCCTTCGTCGTTCTCGAGCTTCTCGAGGAGAACTTCGATTTCGTCGCCGGTTTCGATTTCGTCGTCTTCGAATTCGTTGGACGGGATCGCGCCTTCGGACTTGTAGCCGATGTCGACGAGGACGACCTGCGGGCGGATTTCAAGGATGGTGCCCTTGACGATGGTTCCTTCGCGGAACTCACGGAACTTGGAATCGATGAGATCGCTCAGTTCCTGGTTGGTTGGAGCGGCAATTGCGCTGCTCATAATGGTTTGTGGGGTTGGGGTTGGTTGATGGTTTCGTTTTCCTTCCGACATTGCCCCGATAGGAATTCTGACAAGCACCGGGGCGCCAACCGCTTGCCAGAGAAAGAAAAACGGGCCGCAAGGCTAGGTGCAGGACGCCCCTTGGCAAGCCGAAAGTCTGGAAGGTTCTGAATTCCAAACTCCGGGGCGATTGGAGCCCCCGCGACCGCCGCCATCGGCGAATCCATCTCGCGCCCGACCAATCCAGCGTGGTAAAAGGGCACGCATGCGTGCTCTTCCCGCCCTCGCCCTCGGCTTTTTCAGCATCGCAACGTCCGCCAGCGCTACGGAGGCGGCGTTTTCCACGGACGGGAAGACGCTTTACGCCATCTCCCGCACGGGTGACGGGCTGCTCGCCTTCGAAACCGGGAATGTCACACCGAAGCAAATCCCGCTGCCGAAAGCCTTCGCCGGAGAGGCCTCCCAGCTTCTCGCCGATCCGCAGGGGCTGCTTGTCACCGCTGCGGGCAAACTGTGGCAGTGGAACCCCGCCGACGCCAAAGCCGCTCCGAAGGCGGTTGCGCCGCTGCCCGCGTCATTCCAAGTCTTCGGGCTCAGTCGCGCGGATGGCGAGGGCGTGGCGGGCATGGTCCTGATCAACGGCTGGTATTCCCTCGATCCGGCGAAACCGAAGCCGAAGGATGCGGACGAGAATGCCAGCCTCTTCGGACTCAAGCCGGGCGGGAAGGCCTTCAAACCCGTCTTCGTCCGGCGCTTGGAGCACGTCACCGCCTGCCCTGTGTTCGCCAATGGCCGGATGGTCTTCGGCGGCGATCACGACCTGTGGGAAGGCGGACTCGAGGGCGAGGAAGAGGACATGGACTTCCGCGCCGGAACCCTCTGGGGCCACCGCAGCGCCCCGCTCGGCATGTTCAATACAGACAGTGCCAATGGCGGCGGCATGGGCGTGCGGCAGGTGGTCATCGCTGGTGACACGGTTTGGGCGGCACTCGGCGGCCGTCACATGGGCGCGCTGGTTTCGGTGCCGCTGGAAAAGAAAGTCGCGGATCAGGAGCACCCGGATTTGACCGAGACGTGGAAAATCCAACGCGAACAACTCGCGCAGGCCCAGCCGGTGCTGCTTCCCCAAGAGGGCGAGGAGAAGGGCTTCGACACCATCGAGTCCGTGGACGGGCTCTGCGTGTGGACCGGTCCGGATGGCGCGTGGAAGATCGCGTTCCGAGCGGACAACAAGACTTTCTGGCAGATCGAAAAGGGCGCGAAGGAACCGAAGAAGCTCTTCGAGCAACCCGGCCAGGAATAGCCGTCACCACTCGTATCCGAGCCGTCGCATCACCGGCTCGATGATCGGGCGCAGCGGTTTCAGCCATCGTTCGTAGTCTTTCCATCTCGCCACGGCACGGGAGTGCACGGCGTTCGCGGCCTCCGGATAGCTGGGCGTGCGGATGAGCCGGTCGGTTTTTGTCTCTTCGGAAAGCGCAGCCAATCCGAGGAACCCGAGCACGTCCTGCATCACCCCGTCCGGGTTCATCACCAGCTCCTCATAGCGCACCTCGAGCCATTGTCCGGCGGGCAGGCGTTCGCGGATGTCCGCCCAGTGGTTCATCGTGGCGGCCCACGATTTCGCCGCGCCTTCCCATGACAAACAAGCCACGCCGAGACGGGTGAAACCGAAGTCCTGGAACACACAGCTCACGATCACATCTCGCGGATCGCGCAGCGCGGTGAGGATCTTCGCTTCGGGGAAAATCTTTGCCACCCACTGCACGCCATCGGTGAGGCCCGGATTCTTGTCGATGACCAGTTGCCCTTCCTGCGCTCCGGCGAGGTGATGGATCTGATTCCAATACGCCGCACGCAGTCGTGGCAGGTTTTCACTCTTCAACAGGGGGGAAATGCTGGTGTCCCGGGTCGCGAGGTCCGCCACCCACAGGCGCAGCCGTCCCTCCAATACCGGAAACTCGGACGCGATGGCCGCGCCGCCGCGACGTTCGATGAGACTTTCCAACAACGTGGTGCCACTGCGCGGGTGCCCCAGCAGGAAGGCCAGCCGCAACGGAGCGTCGGTGCGCTCTTCCCGCCAGCGCACGATCTGCTCCGCCGTGGCAAAGCCAAGTTCACGCTGCTGCTGCGGACGATGGAGCGGAGCCAGCTTGCGCTCGTATTCGGACTCCGGGTGCGCGGCGAGCTTGCGCTTCGCCTCTGCGAGCGATTCCACCGCAAGCCGATGCTTCCCCATATGATCGAGAACGCGCGCCCGCTCCATCAGCGCGGCGGCGGAATGATCGCCCGCCACCAACAGTCTGGCCTCCTCCGCCCGATCGGCACGGCGCAGCACCCGGGCCGCCGCCACGCGATTGCCGGGCGGCAATTCTCCCGCGGCATCCACCACGGCAGCCGCTTCCCGGATGCGGTTGAGACGTTCCAGCGCCAGCAGCCGCGCCGTGAGGAACCGCGGATCAGCCACTTCGGCCCGGGCCCCGAGCTCTGCGGTTCTCAAGCTTTCCTCCGGATCGAGGCAATCCATCCATGCGGAGGCCATCGCCAACCAAACCTCCGCATCTTCACCCGCCAACACCTCCGCCTGCCGCAGGTAGTCCCGCATGGCGAGGAAGTCCGTCCGCATGAACTCGACCTTCGCGGATTCGATCAACGGCCACGGGTTGGAAGGATCGCGTTCGAAAACCTTACGGAAGCGCTCGATGGCTCCCTGGTAGTCGCCGCGCCGCCGGGCGTGAAACGCCTCCGTCAATACCGCCACATCATCCTCCTGCCGCGCGTCGCTCTCCATGCTGTCCCAGCCAAACGCGGATGCCCTCTCATGCTCAAGCCTGCTTTCGCATGAAGATGCTCATCTGCGCATCCCGGGAGCGCAGATCAATTTGGAAGCCTCTTGTGACTCTTTCTGCGATCCGTATGGCTGGAGTGTCATGCATGCGAAGAACACCCAAGACCATTATCGGAATATGAAATTGGCGATGGCGGCGGCGGCGATTGCTGCCGGTCTCGCCGCGGAGGCGGACGCGCTCTCGATCGGCGTCAATTTCCGCTACGTCTATGTTTACAACGGCACCACCTACACGGGGCCAACGATCGACACCGGCACTTCCGACATCATCGATGGCGTGCCGGCAGCCAACTGGAACAACATGGGGGTCATCGACGGAGCCGGTGTCAGCCCGGTGGCCTACACAGGGGCGGCCCTGACTTCACCGGGGGCAACCGGTGTCACGCTGGACTACAGTGCCGTGAACTCATGGTTCCTCTACGGCGGCATCCCGGCCCAGACGGATCCGACGTTTCCCTACTTCGGATATCTGGACGATAGCGGAACCGGCTACAAGGTCACCATCCACGGCCTCTCAAGCATTCTGGCTCCGGGCGAAGGCTATCGTATCCGGGCCATGCAATCCGCCAGCGGCGGAGCTCCAGGGCTCGCCCCGGTGAACGTGTACGAAGGCGCCGATACCACCGGCACCCAGTTGGCGAAGCTCACCAATCCGGCTGTCGGCAATGGCGACTATGTGTACGGGGACACCATCTCCTCCTCCGTCCTCACCGCGGATACGATCACCATCAAGGGAGACCCGCGGAATGGACCCATCCGCAGCACGCTGGCCGGACTGGTCATCGAAACCTTCCCGCTGCCTACCGCCACCGCGATCACCTGGACCGGCAGCACCAACCAGACGTGGGACATCGCCACCACGCAGAACTGGAAGCTGCAAAGCGACTCCTCCGCTACCGTTTACCACGATGGGGACATCCCCACCTTTGATGACACCGGCTCCGGAGGCACCATCAGCATCAGTGCGGCGGTGTCTCCGAAATCCCTCACCTTCACCAACAACTCCAAGAGCTACACGCTCACAGGGCAATCCCTGCAGGCGGACCAGGGATTGACCAAGTCCGGGACGGGCAATGTCACCCTCCTGAACCAGACCGTGCTCGGAGGCGCGGTGAGTGTCTCCCAAGGCGTGCTCGCGGTGGGCAATGGCACCACCGGCACGCTGGCAGCGAGTTCCATCACCTTGGCAGCAGGAACCCGTCTGGACTTCAATCCACCCGCCAGCGGTTCCTTGGCCGCGCCGATCACCAACGACAGCCAGGTGAAGGTGCTGGGCTCCGGAGCGGCAACACTGACCGGTGCCATCAATGGCGCGGGAACGGTGGAAATCAGTCGCGCCGGGACCGTCACCATGACCGGTGCGGGCCACGGAAGCGCCTTCACCGTAAAGAACGGTGCCACGCTTGCTGCGATGGGTGGTGGCTGGGCGACCAGTTTCTTCGCCAACACCACCCGCACGATTCACGTGGAATCGGGCGGCACGCTCAAGACGGACACCCACTCGCTGGGCGGCCTCGGCGGCGCCTTGTATCAACCGGTGATCACGCTGGACGCCGGTGCCACATGGACCCTCCAGCACGAGCAGTACTTCGATGGCGGCAATCTCCTGCTCAATGGCGGCACCGTCTCCGTGGCGGCCAATGACTTCCGCCTGCTCGGGGGAACTTTGGCCGTCGGCGCTTCATCGGGGGGATCGCTGATCACGGGCAACAGCATGACCGTCTTCGGAAACGCAACCTTCGATGTCACGGATGGCGCGGCCGCGGCGGATCTCACCATCGAACTGCCCATGACCGAAAGCGGCGGCGCACGCACGCTGACCAAGACCGGCGCGGGCACGATGAAGCTCAAGGCCACCAGCGGCCTCACCGGAGCACTCAGCGTCAATACCGGCACGCTGGCGCTTGATGGAAGTGCCGCGGTGAGTGCTGCGGCCTCGGTCACTGTCGCTTCCGGAGCCACACTGGATGTCTCCACCCTCACATCGGTCTTCACCCTGACGCCCGCCCAGACACTTTCCGGCACGGGGACGGTGAACGGAAACATGGTGGTGGATGGAGGCCTCACACCCGGCGGCGGCAGCACCGGACAACTCAATGTGACAGGCATCCTCACCCTGGACCCGAGCTCCACCTATTCGTGGAATCTCGCCGATTGGACCGGCGCCGCTGGAACCGGCAGTGACGCGGTGGCCGCCACCTCCCTCAATCTCACCGCCACACCTTCCAATCCGGTCACCATCACCATCGGCACTCCTGGCACCCCCGCCAACTTCGCGGATGCAAGCCGTGGCTTCGTGCTGGTTTCCACCACGGGCGGCATCACCGGCTTCGATCCCTCCGCGTTCATCATCAATTCCACCCAGTTCACGGCCGGCACGGGCACGTGGGCGGTGCAGGTCAGCGGAAACAATCTGGTGCTCGCCTACACGGCCGCCGGCAGCAGTCCATATGATACCTGGATCGCGGGATATCCCGGCCTTTCCGATACCAGCCCCGGCGGCGATCCGGATCGCGATGGATTGAGCAATCTGGTGGAGTTCCTCTATGGCACCAATCCGGGAAGCTCGGTCAACAGCGTGAGTCCGGAAGTGGTCTATGACTCCTCACACAACATGACCTTTGCCTTCCCGCAAACGCTGGAAGCCTCGGCGATGAACTCGCGGGTGGAATACAGCACCAATCTCAGTTCATGGACCACGGCGGTGAACGGAGAAGCGGGCATTTCCATCTTCACCATACCAAACTACTTCCCGAACGGGGCGAATGCCGTCGTGGTCTCGCTGCCTTCCTCCCTGGCCAATGGCGGCAAGTTCTTCGTGCGCCTGAAAGTCACCGGTCCATAAGGCATCCGCGCACGAAAGCGCGATGACCGCCGGCATCCCCGGCGCATGGCGGGAGATTCTTGCATGAAATCTCCCGCCATGTCCGGAAGGATGCTCATCCCTGAAGCCGCATTCATGCGGCGCTCCTCATCTGCGTACCTCGGGAGCGCAGGCCGAATCCGTTGGCACTTGTGGCAGCTTTTATGATTTCGAAGGCTGGAGTGTCATGCATGTTAAAAACTCCCAAGATCATCATCGGAACATGAAGTTGGCGATGACGGCGGCCGCGATGGCTGCCGGGCTCGTCGCGGAAGCGGATGCTACTTCGATCGGCATCAACTTCCGTTATGTGTATAACACCACCTATATCGCCTCCACGATCGACACCGGCACCTCGGACATCATCGATGGAGTTGCCGCGGCAAACTGGAACAACATGGCGCCCATCGACCAGTTGGGCGGCAGTCCGTTGAGCCACACCGGCCAGGCCCTCACGTCCCCGGGCGCCACCGGAGTCACGCTGGATTACAGCGCGCCGAATACCTGGCAAACCATTTACGCTCCATTCCCGGCGCAAACGGACCCCATCTATCCTTACATCGGATACCTAGATGATGGCGGCTCGGGATATTCGGTTACCATCCACGGACTCTCCAGTCTGCTCGGGCCTGGCGAAGCCTATAGCATCAAAGGCATGCAGGGTTCCGACAATGCGACCGGTTTCCAACCGTTGAAAATTTACCAAGGCACCGATAACAGCGGAACATTGCTGGCCACCCTCACCAACCCTACCACAAGCGGAGGCGGAGCCACTTACGGAGACACGATTGTCTCTTCACGACTCACTGCGGACACCATCACCATCCGTGGCGTATCCCGCTCCGGCAGCATCCGCAGCACCCTGGCGGGCCTGATCATCGAGACGCTGCCGGTCGCGGACCATTTCTTCAATGAAGGCACCGCTGCCTCCACGGCTCTCGCCAATCTGGGCACGGGCCTCACCTCCACATTCCGTATCGGCTCCGCGGGATCGGACTCGGTCACGGTTACGAGCACCAACGGCCTGACCGTAACCGCCTATCACACCATCAACATCACCGCGAATGGCACGATCAGCCCGGGAACCTATACCCTGATCGACTATGCCGGCAGCATCGGCGTCGACGGTTTCCCCGGCCTGCAACTCGGCACCCTTCCCGCCGGCGTGACGGCCACCCTTCAGAACGACACGGTCAACACCCGCGTCGTGCTGTCGATCACTTCCGTGGACACGCTTCTTTGGACCGGTGCGGCAAATGCCAACTGGGACACCACCTCCATCAACTGGAAACGGGTGAGCGATTCGAGCACGGCCATGTTCGCCAGCGGTCTTGGAGTGAAGTTCGACGACACCTCTGCGGTGAACACCGTGACCCTCTCCGGCACGATCGATCCGAGCGACACGTTGTTCAACAACTCCACCCAAGCCTACACGCTCGGCGGCTCGCCTCTCGCAGGCAACGGCGGCCTGACCAAAAATGGAACCGGCAACCTCACGTTGAACGGAGCCAACAGCTACACCGGTGCCACCGCCATCAATGGCGGCACCGTGATGCTCGGCTCCGCAACCGCCCTCGGTGCGGCTTCCACCGGAACCACCGTGGCGGCGGGAGCCTCCATCAATCTGAACGGCCAGGACCTTGGAGCGGTCACCGAGGACATTTCCATCAGCGGAACAGGGGTTTCCGGTGGCGGTGCGCTCACGAACGGTTCAACCACCCGCGCCGCCGTCAACAGCCTCTCGCTCGCAGCGGATGCCACCATCAATGTGGCGAATGAGATCGTGGTCGGCGCGAACGGAACCGGCGGTGGCGGCACCCTGGCCCTCAACAACCACACGCTGACCAAGACCGGCAGCGGCCAGTTGATCCTGAACGGAGTCTCCTCCAGCAACGGCAACATCGACGTCACGGCCGGCACGCTGATGCTCAGCCGCGGCTACACCGAGGGCAACCAGCAGGCGGTCACGCTCGCCGGTACCGGCACCCTGACCGTGGGCCCGGGCGCGAAGCTCTCCATCCAACGGTGGGCCAACGCGGTGAACATCTCGATGCCGATGGTTCTCAACGGCGCGAACTTCTCCAGCGCCTGGCCGGGACCGAACGGCATCAATGTCACCAGCCCGATCACGGTCACCGGCACCAACAGCTTCACCTTCGCCGGCGGTTATGGAAACATCACGTTGAGCGGAGTGATTTCCGGCACCGGTTCGATCGTCCGCACGGGTGGTGAGACCGTCACCATGACGGGAGCCAATACCTACAGCGGCGGCACCACCATCAGCAGCGCGGCGATCGCGTTCAGTAATGGTTCGCTCGGCACCGGCGGCGTTACCGTCAACGGCGGCACCCTGATCTGGAACACCGGCAACACGCAGGACATCTCCAATGGCCTCACGATGGCCGCCACGACCGCCGCCACCCTCGACACCAATGGCAATGACGTGACCTTCGCCACACCCATCGGCAACAGCACCACCGCCCGACTGGTGAAGCAGGGCGCAGGCAAGCTGACGCTCGCGGGCACCAGCACCTACAGCGGCAGCACCACCGTGGGCGGCGGAACACTGGCATTGTCTCCGGGAACGAACCCGCTCTCCTCGACCGCGCCGATCGTGCTCGGTGCGGGCACCAACAGCGGCAAGCTGTTCCTCGGCGGCTCCGATCAAACCACCAGCGCTCTCAGCGTATCCGGCAGCGGCAGCAGCAACTCGGTTGTGGGAGGCAGCGCGACGCTGTCCACCCTGCGGGTAGTCAGCAGCGGTGACAGCAACTTCCCCGCGATCCTCGGCGGCGGCGGCACGGATGAAAACAACCTCGCCCTCGTGAAGTCCGGCACCGGCACGTTGAAAATCTCCGGCGTCCAGACCCTCTCCGGTCCGATCACCGTCAATGGCGGCGGCGTGGCTCTGAACGGCGGCGCTCCGAACAGCGCCGTCTCGGTCGCCAGTGGTTCCGCCCTCTATGGCAGTGGCACGGTGGCCTCGCTCTCCGTGGCCAGCGGCGCCACGCTGGCTCCCGGCAATCCTCCGCCGAACGAAAGCAACAAGCTGGTCCGCACGGTCACCAGCGGTGCCACAACCACGGTCACGACCACCGGCGATTTCCAGGAACTGCACAACACCACCGGCGTCGTCGTTCCGAACAACACCACCTACACCTACACCGGTGAGATCTACCTCCCCGGCGCGAACGGCACCATCTACTACTTCGCCGAAAGCTTCGATGACGCCATCGTGCTGGCGATCGGTGGCACTCCGGTGCTCACGACCAACGCCTACAATGTCACGGGGACCGGTTCCTTCACCTCCACCGGGCCGGGATGGTACCCCATCATCTTGCAAGCCACCCAGGGCGGCGGCGGAGTGGGTCCCTTCACCGCCACCGGCTGGGGTCCGGGCAAGGGTGTCGGCTTCACGGACACGACCCCGGGCACCGCGACCGATGGCACCTTCTACCAGGCCTTCACCCTTGCGAACCTGCAGACGGCCGGCATCAAGCTCCGCACCAGCGGTGGCACCGGTACCTTCACGTCCGCGGGAAGCGCCAGCGTAGCGGGCACATTCATCTGCGAAGTCGCCGGGGAGTCCGCCGACAAGATCGCCACTACCGGCAATCTGAATGTGACGGGGGCGACCCTTACGGTCCAGGCGCTGGGAGTCGGCTTCACCCAGGGAACCTACGTGATCGCCAGCTACGGCAGCCTGACGGGCACCTTCGCTTCGGTCACCGGCCTGCCCTCCGGTTACTCGCTGAACTACAACACGGCCCTCAACCAGATCGAGATCGTGGGAACTCCCCACCCGTTCACGCTATGGATGGCCAACTACTCCGATCTGTCCGATCTGTCCCCACTGGGCGACCCGGATCGCGATGGTATCAACAACCTGCTGGAATTCCTCTATGGCAGCAATCCCGGCACCGTCACCCAGGGCCTGGGACCGGAAGTGAGCTACGACTCGTCCCAGAACGTGGTCTTCGCCTTCCCGCAGTCGGCGAACGCCTCCACCATCAATGCCCACGCGGAATATAGCAACAATCTGTCCGCTTGGACGGCGGCCGTGGATGGAACGAACGGCGTATCCATCGTCACGGTGCCGGGCTACTTCAACGGAGTGGACGCCATCGTCGTGTCCCTGCCCTCCAGCCTGGCGAGCAATGGCAAGTTCTTCGTCCGGCTGAGAGCACCCGGACCGTAAGGTTCTTTCCGGGCACCCATGCAACGCCTGCCGCCACCGCTCCCGCCGAGGGACGGTGGCGGTTTTCGTTTCCAGGAATGCCGCACACGGCCTCGCTGAAACCCTGAGCAGGTTCTTTTTAAAAAACTTCCCCTTGATTCAACGGGGATCAGCCGCTATCAGCGCCGCCCCGCGCCATGCCGGAAGACACCCGCACCCTCAAGATCGCCATCCCGAAAGGGAGCCTCGAAGGGCCGACCATCGAACTGCTTTCGAAGGCCGGCTTCGAGATCTACGTGTCCTCCCGCGGACTCCGCCCGGCCTCCAATGATCCGGAACTGGACGTTTACCTGATCCGCGCCCAGGAAGTCGGCCGCTACATCGGCCAGGGCTTCATCGATTGCGGCATCACCGGCTACGACTGGGCCTACGAAAACGGCGTCGAGCTGGTCGATCTGGCCGAGCTTCCCTATTCGCGTGCCACCGCCCGCCCCACCAAGTGGGTGCTGGTGGTCCCGGAAGACTCTCCGATCGAGAAGCCGGAGGATCTTCAGGGCAAGCGCATCGCCACCGAGGGAGTGGGCATCACCCAGCGCTACCTCGACGAGCGCGGCATCAAGGCCGATGTGGAATTCTCCTGGGGTGCCACCGAAGTGAAGGTGCCGGATCTCGTGGACGCCATCGTGGACGTCACCGAAACCGGCTCTTCGATCAAGGCGAACCGCCTGCGCATCGTCGACACCCTCCTGACCTCCTTCCCCCACTTCTACGCCAGCCCCGCCGCCGCCAAGGACGACTGGAAGCGTGAGAAGATGGAACAAATCGCCCTGCTGCTGAAGGCCGCCCTCGGCGCCCGCGGCAAGGTCGGCCTGAAAATGAACCTCCCGCAGTCCCAGTTGGACGAACTTCTGAAGCTCCTGCCATCACTGCGCCGCCCCACGATCGCCCAACTCGCCGAAGAAGGCTGGGTCGCGGTCGAGACGATCATTGACGAAACCGTTGTCCGGGACATCATTCCGGCCCTCAAGCGCCTCGGCGCGGAAGGGATCATCGAGTATCCGCTCAACAAGATCGTCCCGTAATCCCTTTCCACTGAACATCCAACCCCGACCAGAAGGCCATGGGCTCCATCAAGAAACGTCGTAAGACCAAGATCAACAAGCACAAGCGCAAGAAGCGCATGAAGCAGAACCGCCACAAGAAGCGTCTGCGTTACAAGTCCTAACGCGGCCTTCTGCAGGTAACGTTTTGAAAAAGGGATCCGGTTCCGGCCGGGTCCCTTTCCTTGCGTACGGCCATGAGGGCTTTCCCGCTTGGAAGTTCCTCCCACACCCGCCATCCTCGCCCGGTGCGATTCCTCCTGCCCCTGCTGATTCCCCTGCCTGCTTTGGCTGAGGTCGATCCACGGCTCGAATTTGCAAAGGGCCTGCTCGATCAATCGCGGGGCAAGCAGGAGGAAGCCGTGGCCCGCTTCGAAGCCGCCCGCCAGGCGGACCCCACCGCCGTGCCCTTGGTGCGGCACGCCGCCAACCGTTTCATGGCCGAGGGCAATCTGGCGAAAGCCGTGAGTCTCTACCGCGAACTGGCCACCGCCACTCCGGACAATCTGTCCAATCAGCTCGCATACGCCGATTTCCTACGCTCGGAAGGCCGCGGCGATGGCCTGGCGGAAAAGATGGCCGGAGAAACGCTGGAAATGGCGCTGAAGCGCTTCCCTGCCAATCCGGCGATTCTGGAACGCCTTTTCCGCAGCGCCGAAAACCGCGGCGACCACGAGCGTTCACGCCAGCTCTTCGACAAGCTCGTCGCCAATCCACCCCTCGACCCGGCGTCAATGCTGATGGCGGAGACTTGGTCAAACCTGCTCTTCGCCGCGAACGATGCGTCCGCCCGCGAACGTCTCGACAAGCTTTTCCAAGCCTCCGCGGATGCCGCCCCCCGCCATTCCGGCCTCGCCCGGGCGGCATCCGATCATTTCCGGAAAACCGACCGCATGGATGTGGCGATCGCCATTCTTCAGAAGCACGCCGGGGCCGCCCCCGCCGACTTGGAATTGAGGACACGGCTGGGCATTCTCCAGTTCGCCGCGCTCCGGGACCAGGCGGGCGAAAAGACCCTGAAGGACGTGCTCGCCATTGATCCGCAGCGCGCCATCGCCCACGACGCGCTCGCCAAGTTCTATCGCCAGCACAACCAGCCGGAACCCGGCCGCGAGCACGCCGCCCAGGTGCTGCGCATCCGGGGCGGCGATCCGTCCTCCTTCACCTCGCTGGCGGATGAATGGCTCGCCGCCGACCAGCCGAAGCCCGCCCGCATTCTTCTCGAAAAAGCGGCCTACGATCACCCGGCGGACCCCACGGTCGCCGCGAAGCTCGCCATCGCCACCCGACGCGATCCGGAAACCCGCGCCCATGCCTCGATTCTATTCCGGCAAGCCGAGTCGCTCCTTCCCAACGGCACGTCACCCGATCCCGCGTTTCTCTCCGAATCCGCCGACTGCCTGATCGAAGAGAAGCGCATCCCGGCCGCCGAGGACCGGCTGCGCAAGGCGATCCGCGCCTTTCCGCCGGACGCGAAAAAAGAAACTGCCGCGACTCTCCGCAAGCTCGCCGGACTCTGGGAATCCCAGAACAAAAATGCCGACGCCGCACGCGCGTTGCGCCAGCGCGCGGATTCGCTCGATCCCGCGAAGTAGGATCAGCGGGCCCCTTCTCCAATCGCCTTCTCCAACGCGGCCACGGCAAAGGCCAGTTCCTCCTCCGTCGCCGCCAACGGCGGCATCAGCACGATGGTATCGAGGATCGGTCGTGTCAGCAGGCCATGTTTCCAAGCGGTCCGGCACACCGTTTCACCGGTACGAGTCTCCGCCGGAAAGCGGTTGCCGTCCGGCTGCCGCAGTTCGATCCCCGCGATGAATCCGCACTGGCGGATTTCATGCACCTGCGGACAGCGCTCCTTCAAACCCGCCAGCAGTTCCTCCATGCGCGCGATGTTCGGCTGGAGATTCTCCAGCACCCGCTCCTGCTCGAAGACATCCAGCCCGGCCAAGGCTACCGCGCATCCGAGTGGATTCGCCGTGTAACTATGTCCATAGTAGAAAGTCTTCTCCGCACAGCCGAGAAAGGCATCATATACCGCTGACGTCGTCAGAGTGGCCGCCATGGGCATGTAGCCGCCGGTAAGCCCCTTCGCCACGCACAGAAAATCCGGGGTCACGTTTTCATGCTGGCAGGCGAACATGCGCCCCGTGCGCCCGAAGCCCGTCATTACCTCATCCAGGATCAGATGGATGCCGCGCGCATCGCACCAGCGGCGCAATGCCGCCAGCATGCCCTGCGGCCACAGGCGCATCTCGTTCACGCCTTGGATCAACGGTTCGAGAATCACCGCCGCGATCCCCGCGCTTTCACTTTCCGGCATCGCCTCCAGCGCCGCCACATCGGTGACACGCTTCACACCGAATCCGAAGCGTTGCATCAATCCGGTGAAGCGTCCAACCCCACCCAGCGAAGCCGCGCCAAGCGTATCGCCGTGGTAACCGTTCTCGAACGCGACAAAACCGGTGCGCCCGTTCTCGCCGCGGTTCAACCGGTATTGCAGCGCCATCCGCACCGCACACTCGATGGCGGTGGAACCATCATCGGAGAAAAACACCCGCTCAAGGGTCCCATCCGGAAACAGCCCGCTCAGGCGCGCGGACAACTCGGATGCCCGCGGATTGGCAAAGCCGAGGAAGGACGTGTGCGCGACCTCATCAAGCTGTGCCCGGATCGCCGCATCGAGGCGCGGATGCCGGTGGCCGTGGATATTCGTCCAGATCGAAGAATTCCCATCAAAGTAACGCCGCCCTTCCGAATCCCACAACCACACGCCCTCACCGCGAACCAGCACCAGCGGCTCCTCCGCACACCAATCCGCCTGCCGGGTGAAAGGATGCCAGCAATGGCTCCTGTCCTCCTCGATCCACCGGCGGCTGTCCTCACGCATGAGCGGAGCTTGGAGCAGCCGCTCCCGACGGGAAATCGAAAACGCCGCTCACGCCATCCACGTCAGCTTCTCCGCCCACCAACTGTAGGAAGCTCCGGTCTGGACGATCCGCCCAAGCCCCGGCCATGGCAGATGGAAGCCGTAGCAGCGGGTCCGCTTCGCCGCCGCCTCGCTCCAATACTTTTTCCGCGTCACCACCGCCTGCACCGGATCGTGATCGAAGGCGATGGTCCAATCCGGGTTCGCGAACATCAGCAGCGCGTGGTGGGAAAGGTCCATCAGGTGCAGCAGTTCGTCATTGCCGGACCTGATACGGAAGCACGCGTGCCCGTCCGTGTGGCCGGGCGCCGCCTCCACGGTCACCTTGCCATTCCAGAGCTGGGTCCCCGGCTTCACCTGCTGCATCACCGGCTGGAGAATATCGAAGTTCGCCCGGACCTCGCGGACCATGTTCGGAAGCGGCTTCTTGTCGCGCTTGCTCTTGGAGAAATCCGGCTCGGGCGAACGCCAGAAGGCCACCTCTTCCGGCAGCACATAAAAGGCGGCATTCGGAAACGTCGGCTTCCCGGCAGTGACGAAACCGTTCAGATGATCGGAGTGCGAATGGCTGAGAAAGGCCGCCGTGACCTCCTCCGGGCGGACACCCGCCATCGCCAGACCGGACTCGAACCACCCCATCTGCGGATTGCTGCCGCGGCCGAATCCCGCATCAAACACCGCCACCTCCTTGCCGGAGCGCACCACCAGCAGATTCACGTAGAGTGGCAGTTGGTTGCCCGCCTCGCCGTGCAGATCCATGACGTCCTTCATCTTCGGACGATCTTCCTCCGGCCACATCAGGCCGAGACCTTCCCGCAGTTGTAAATTGCAGTCGCTGATCGAAAAGGCCTCCAGATCACCGATGGTGAAGCGATAGACGAACGGATTGCGAAAGGGCTTGTCGGGATTGGCACCCTCGCCGGCTGCCGATCCCGCCATCCCGGGGAGGGCCAATCCCGCCAAAGCCGAGCCGAGGAATCCCCGGCGTGAAAACTCCGCTCCGTGTGTCATCAGCGTCTGATACGCGCGCGCGCCCTCATTGTCATCAACACCAGAGGCACATTTACTGACGGAAAAGACACATTCCGCCCCAACCTACGCGATCGCGTAGTGCCGCTGCGGCCGATTTTGATCATATTGGGTTCGTCAGCGCGCCACCCGGCGCGAGGGCCTTCCACCCAAAGGAAGCAATCATTCTCCCCCCAAAAATTGGTCGGCGGATGTCGGGGGCCCCCCTTTCGACATCCGCCGATCTCCTTTTCGGCCCGGCGCTTTCAGCGGGCTTTGAGCTGGCGGTCGGAAAACGCCAGATACTGCTCCCAATCGTGATCGGTCAGATCGTGGCCTCCCGGGCGCACGTGGTAGCCGATGATCCCGTCCAGCACCGGCTGACCAACGGCAGGCCAGGTTTCCGCAGGAAGCCCGCCCGCTCCGAGCAGCTTGAAAACCGGCTCCGCAGCCTTCGCGCCCGCGAACTCGCCTTCCGGATCGGCATTTTTGTCCTCGATCGCGCTGGCGACATACAAAGGACGTGGAGCCACCAAGGCCATCACCAGATGTTGGTCGAAGGGCAGTTCCGTGTCCTTCCCCACATACTGGCGGAACGAGCGGGCGAACCAGTGCGGAAAAACGCGGTTCAGCCGCTCGATGTTCTCGCCCACCCCGCGATGGAACAGTTTCGCGCCACCGGCACCGGATTCATGGCTGTAGACGGCGGCGAAACGCTCGTCGTTCGCCCCGGCCCACAGGGCGGCCTTCCCCAGACGGGACCAGCCCAGCACCCCCACCCGCTTGGCATCGATCGCAGGCTCTTTCTCCAAGGCATCCATCGCCCGGCTCAACCCCCACGCCCACGCCGCGATGGTACCAAAATTGTCGTCACCCTGCTGGAGTTCCGGATAGAGCGACTGTGCGCCGGAGGCAAAATACGGCTCATGGTCCGGCGCGATATCTTCACGATACATCGTCGCCAGTGCGTAGCCGCGTTCCAGGATGCGCTCCACCGGCCACTGCTTCGCATTGATGCCGCGGGAGCCCTCCAGCGCGCGGTGGTCCTTCACGGCGGATAGATTCACGTAGGAGGTTTTTTCCTCCACCCAGCTCTCCGTGATCCGGATGCCGGGATCGGTGTGGATGGCCTGATTCCCCCAGAAATTCAGCGCGAGGATCGCCGGGACCGGGCCTTTGGCCTGATTCGGCACATAGACCAGCAAATCCATCCGCGGCCCTTTCGGGTCGCCATTCGGATAGAGCGCCATCTGGATGCGGGTGGCTTTGTCTCCGAGGGCGTGGGGGTCGCGGTCGAACACCTCGATCTTCATTTTCTCCGGCCGGGCGGGGGAGCGTCCGTACATCTGCTTCGTCAAAAGTTCCAATAGCTCCGGCCGGCGTTTCTCACGCCACTGCGCGGGGTTCCCGATCTTCGTGCCATCCAGCGCGGTCAGGGGGTCAGGCAGAGCCGTCCCGGCCCCAGCCATTCCCATCATCGCCGCATACACTCCCGCCAGAATCATCCGCGTCATCCCCACATGAGGCTTCCGGCAGAGGCGTTTGCTCAAGGGAAATCGAAGGCTTCGGATCTTTGTCCGAGATGAAGTTCGGCAATATCGTGCAGATCGCACGAACCCATCATATCTATCTTCCAACGCGATCACGGTATATCACGATGGCCGATTTTGTGTCACTCTCCCCCTGTCAGCAAGACCTCCCCCCGGACCTCTTTCCTGATTCAAATCTCCCCCCAAAAAAAACAGCCGGCGGATTTCGGAGCCCAACCTTCGATTTCCGCCGACTCCGTTGAGACCCGTTTCCCTCAAATTCGGAACACGGCCATCTCCGGACGGCAGGCAAAGCGTACGGGCAGTCCGGTGGTGCCGATCCCCCGGCTGACGAAAAGCCTCCCCGCCGGAGAATCATAGTGGCCCGCCACATAGCGACCCACGCCCTGCGGCAGATACAAGGCCGCCACACCGGGGAGACGACACTGGCCGCCGTGGGAATGGCCGCTGAGGATCAGCTCATACGGTCGGCCCGACGGGCGATCTCCCACGATCGGATAGTGGCACAGCAGGATGCGCGGCTTCGCATGACGGGGCTGGAGGCCGAAATAGCCGGTCGTTCCCTCGATCACGATCTTCCCCAAATCCAGCCGCTCATTGAACAACCACATTCCACCGGTGGCCTTCGCCGCCTGCCGGAAAAGCGCTCTTGTGCCTGCATCGTCCGGATCGTGATTTCCGATCACCCCGTAAAGCGGCACCGGCAGCGTGGCCATCACCTCCAGTGCCTCGCGCAGAATCTTGCGGTTTTTCCCATCCACCAGATCCCCTGTGAAACAGATCAGATCCGGCTTTTGGTCGAGCGCGGTGCGCAGCACCCCTTCGAGCCAACCTCTGTCGCTGCGGCGATAGTGAGTGTCCGTCAAATGGACGATGGTTTTGCCCACTCCCAGGTGGCTGAAATCATGCCGGGTGATCTCGATCCAATCCGGCTCCACCGCAAACCCATCCAGCGCTGCGAGACCCGCACCGATGCAGGGCAGGCGAAACAGAAATTGCCGACGTGTCCAAGCCATAGCACTGGAAGATTTACCATGTGTGAGCGCCCCGACGCGTGAATTTTGCGTGAATCCCATGCGCGGCCGTCCAGTCTCTCGTTCCACCGCATGACCGAACGCCACTCCATCCCCATCGTTCCCACCCGGGTGCGGATGAGCTTCGTGGCTGTTTCCGCCGTGGTCTGGCTGGGGTTCTTCTGGTTCGCCTCATCCAACCCACCCGCACCAGCGCCGGATTGGTGGGGGCTGAACCGCGACCACCTTTTCGGGCGGGGTTTGATCCTGGTGATCGCGTTGCTACTGCTCTGTCTCCTGGGGCTTCGCCTCGTGGAAAAGCGCATCCGAAGCAAGCACCTGCCGCTGCACGGACAAGCACCATGGGTATCCTATGCGAGCTTCTTCATTCTCGTCCTGCTATGTGGATTGGGCTGGATCACGGATAACTGCCGCATCCTGCTTCCGGGGTTCTCATCCCAAGTCTCCACCGGTGCCATGCCCATCCGACCAAGTCCGGAGCCGCTGCAGTTGGACCAATGGCTCCGGGTGGATTGGACCGAGAATTGCCGGTCTGTCCGTGGCACGTGGGCGGATTTCATCCACGGCGGGGTACCTACCCGCTACCACGCGGCGGCACTTCGTCTGCATCCAGCCGGACGACCGGATCTTCCCGGCTGGCTGCATGTGCGCGGCAGCCAGAAGATCATCAAGGAAGGCAGCGATCAAACCCTGCCCTGGGATGGAAAAGGGCTCCTTCAAATCGTTCATGATCTGAAGGGAAAAACCGTAGCCCCCGCAAATGAGGATCTGGTGGTCGGGTATCTGGATCGATACTGCGTCAATTGGAGCAACGCATTGCCTGCCACCACCCACCCTGGCTTGGGTCCCTCCGCGGTATTCTCCTCATCATCAGGCCTCAGCCTGACCCGGGGCGGCCCGTCCCCTATGGGCGGCTGGTCTCAGACCTATCAGGATCTGCGGCCCATATGGTTCCTCCCCGGCCTGTGCGCCCTGGGTTGGTGCCTCATGACCAACGGCGCCTATTTCGTTGCGCGGACAACGATGGGCCGCCCGGTCCGTGACCACACTTGAGCCTGATGCTCACCGCCCCTCGGGCTTCGGCTCATCGCCGAGCATCTTGTCGATGTCCTCGATGAACTTCCATGGGCACCGCTTGCGCTGGTACTTCCGCCACAGCACGTCGCGGAGTTCCCGCCACAGTGCTTCCGGCACCGGATCGACGGTTTCCCAGTCCGGGTCGGTCTTCAGCGTGGTGATGAACGTCCACTTGTTGGCATGGCGGTTGGCACGGTAATATCGGACACCTTCCTCAGTGCGCTCGTGCCATTCATGACTTTCCATGGCCGGAGGCTACGGGCGCGGGAGGCCGGAGTCCAGAGGGATGACGTTGACTGCCCCCGGCCCGCTGTCAGCATCCCGGCGTGCGGAGAGCCCTGACCAACGATGTCGTCAAAATCCTGTGCTACGTGGCGGGCGTGCTGCTGTTGGCCGCGGCAATCTCTCCCATGCTCTACAATGGCGGCAAGGCTCTCTTCGAGGTCACCCATGGCAAGGAGACCAACTCTTTCGTGAAATGGCTGGCCGAGGCCTGCGGTCGCTCGGATTTCCCCCGTTTCTTCAACCGCTCGGTGATGCTGTCCGCGCTGGTGCTGTTCTTCCCGCTGGTCCGCTGGCTGAAGATCGGTCGCAGCCAGGTCCGCTACCGCGATACGCCATGGTCCTTCCGCCTGCCGGAATCCGCCATCGCTGCCAATGAAGGCCAGCCGCTCCAGCGCGACCCCAAGGGCTGGCTGCACCTCACGCTCGGCTTCGTGCTCGCTCTCGGCGGCCTCGCGTTGCTGGCCTGGTGGCTGCTCCATGCGGGGGCGTTCGTGATGGAGAACCGCGCCTTCTCGACCAAGGGCGTGCCGAACCTCTTCCCACCAAAGCCGCTCCATCTGGGCAAGGTGATCCCGGGGGCGCTGTTCAGCTCGCTGCTGGTGGCCACGCTGGAGGAAATTGTCTTCCGCGGTGTACTGCTTGGGATTTTCCTGCGCGCCATGAAGCCGTGGGCGGCCATCGCAAGCCTTTCGCTGCTGTTTGCCTTCCTGCATTTCCTCGATCCGAAAACCCTCGGCGCGGTGCCCGATCCGGAATCCGCCAAGGCAGGCTTCTGGCTGCTAGGCCGGATCTTCGCCCAGTACGCGGACCCACTACCTCTGCTCTCCAGCTTCTGCACCTTGTTCGTGCTCGGAGCGGTGGTGGCCTACGCCCGGGTCAGGACCGCCGGACTGTGGATGCCCATCGGCCTGCATGCCGGCTGGGTCTTCGGCGTTTTCGTGTTCAAGGCGATCACCCAGCCGATCCCGAATTTGGGCGGTGTTTCCCGGTTCCTGATCGGCACCACCCTGCGCGAAGGCCTGCTGCCGCTGGCGATCGTGGCGGTCACCGGCGTGGTGATCCATTTCATCACCCGCCGCCATGCCGACCGACCCGGCATCTGAGCCGCCGCACGGCTGGCGGGCCTTGGTTTCCCGGACGCTGGATCTGGTCTACCCACCATCCTGTGGACTCTGCCACGCGCCTCTCGCCCACGGTCGTGCGCTCTGCGGAGCTTGCGCGGACAGCCTGCCACGCCTCACCGAACCCTATTGCGCGGTCTGCGGTGAATCGTTCGATGGCGTCATCGAAACCTCCTTCGAATGCCCGAACTGCACCGGGCTCGATCCCGCCTTCGAATTCGCCCGTCCCGCACTCCGGAAAGACCTGCGGACGATGGAGCTGATCCACGGTCTGAAATACCAGAAGGCCCTCCATCTCGCCCCCGAACTGGGCCGCCTCGCCGCCGAATCCTTCGCCGATCCCCGGCTCGCTCCCGCTCTCGCGGAATCCTGGCCGTTGGTGCCGGTGCCGCTCCATCCGGCCCGCCAACGCGAGCGCTTCTTCAACCAAGCCGCGGAAATCGCCCGCACCGTTTCCGCCGTCACGGGTCTGCCAGTCCTGCCAGCCCTCAAGCGCATCCGGAAAACGGAGACCCAGACCCACTTCGGTCGTACCCAACGGCTGGCCAACCTGAAAGGGGCCTTCGCCCTGAGCCGCACCGGCACCCGCTTCGCCTCCGGCAAACCTCCCGGCGCGGTGGTGATCGACGATGTTTTCACCACCGGCTCGACCGTCCACGAATGCGCCCGGGTGCTCCGCCGGGGCGGCGTTCAAAAGGTGATTGTCGTGACCGTGATGCGCGGCTAGGCTGGCCGCCACGGCGCGAGCGCTTCCCCGCCGCCGCCCCGAACCTCCTCATTCTCATGGGCATCTTCAAAAAGCCGAGTCTCCGCAGCCGCGAAAAACGCGATGACATGCCCGAGGGCCTCTGGACCAAGTGTCCGGACTGCGGCGCGATGATCCACACGCTGGAACTCCAGCAGAATCTCCACACCTGCCCGCAGTGCGGAAACCATTTCCTGATGGATTCCGGCGACCGCATCGCCCTGATCGCGGACGCGGACAGCTTCGAGGAAACGGAACGCGACCTCGTCTCCGCCAACCCACTCGGCTTCGCGGGCTATGAGGCGAAGACCGCTTCCCTGCGCCAGAAAACCGGTCTCAACGATGCGGTCGTCACCGGTCGCCTCACCATCGGCGGCAAGCCCGCGATGATCGCGGTGATGGATTTCAAATACTTCGCCGGCTCGATGGGTTCGGTGGTCGGGGAAAAGATCACCCGCGCCATCGAGACCGCCGTCGCCGAAAAACGCGGCGTGGTCATCGTCTCCGCCTCCTCCGGTGCCCGCATGCAGGAAGGCATGCTCTCGCTGATGCAGATGGCGAAGACCTGTGGCGCGCTCGCCCGCTTGTCCGAAGCCAAGCTGCCCTATATCTCCGTCCTCACCCACCCGACCACCGGTGGCGTCACCGCGTCCTTCGCGACCATCGGCGACATCAACCTCGCCGAGCCGAAGTGCATGATCGGCTTCGCCGGCCCGCGCGTGGTGAAGGAGACGACCCACCAGAACCTGCCGCCCGGCTTCCAGACCGCCGAGTTCATGCTCGACCACGGTCTGATCGACTCGATCGTCCCGCGCAAGGAACTGCGCGACAAGCTCGTCGAACTGCTGGGTTACATGATGCCGGAGTGAGCCGGTAGGGACGCCTCGCCGAGGCGTCCGGGTCTCGCGCTCACGCTTTCCAGCGCCGCGCATCCCATTTCATCGTTCTCTGTTTTGGAAGCGGATGGATTCCGCGAACGCATCTCTTTCCGCCCGGACGGATCGGCGATCCGTCCCTACCCTTCCCATGACCTATCCCGAAGCCATCGACTGGCTCTTCTCCACCCAGATGTTCGGCATCAAGCTGGGGCTGGAGGGACCTCGGAACCTGCTCAAGGAATACCTCGCCTTTCCGAAGCGCGGCGTGAAGGTCATCCATGTCGCCGGGACCAACGGCAAAGGTAGTACTTGCGCGATGATCGACAGCGTCGCACGCGCCGCGGGTCTCCGCACCGGTCTTTTCACTTCGCCGCACCTGGTCGATTACCGCGAGCGCATCCAGGTCTCCGGACAGCAGATCCCGGAGGACGGTTGCGCCGCTATGCTCACCCAACTGCGCGGCATCTGCGAGGGATTGGAAACCCATCCCACTTTCTTCGAAATCACTCTCGCGCTGGCGATGCGCTGGTTCAGTGAGCGCGAGTGCGAGTTAATCGTGCTGGAGACCGGCATGGGCGGCCGTCTCGATGCCACCACCGCCGTGCCTGCGGACGTTTGCGTGGTCACGCCGATCGGCCTCGACCACACCCAGTGGCTTGGCGACACGCTGGAACTCATCGCCGCCGAGAAAGCAGGCATTTTCATCGAAGGAGCCACTGCCGTTTCATCGCCACAGGAACCAGCCGCCCGATTCGTGCTGGAGAAGGAAGCGAACGAATGCCGCTGCCCGCTCACGTTCGTACGCGAGCCTTTGCTCGGCTACTCCATCGCGCTCGCCGGACCACATCAGGCATGGAACGCCGCGCTTGCCTTGGCCGCGCTCGATGCCGCTGCCGTGCCACTCAGTTTCGATACGGTCCAATACGGGCTCTCCCACGTAAAGTGGCCCGGGCGATTCGAACGCTTCCCGGCAGATTGCCGACCCGAGATTATCCTCGATGGTGCGCACAATCCCCATGCCGCGAAGGTGCTGGCGGAAACCTGGCAGCAGGTTTTCGGCGACAAGAAGGCCACGCTGCTGTTCAGCGCCGTCTCTTCGAAAGACATCTCCGGCATCCTCTCGCTGCTCACTCCGCTGGCCGGACGCATTCTTCTGTGCCCCGTCGATACGCTGCGCGCCGTACCAACTTCCGAACTCGCCGCCGCTCTGCCCGAGGGCGCGATGGCCACGGAATACGCCACCTTCGATGAGGCTCTCGAAGCCTCTCTTGCGTTCAACGAGCCCGTGCTTGTGGCCGGCTCCCTATTCCTCGTAGGCGAAGCCAAGGCACGCTTGGAAGGCGGCGAGTTTCAAAGCAGCACACAGTAGGCGGTGTCAACCGAACGGCTCAGCATGAAGCCGTGATTCGCACCGAGATCGATTTGCTCGTCGGCGTGTTGCTGCCTTCCGCCGTGCTGCGCACGGGCACCAATGCATTCGCCTCCGGGAAATATGCCGCGGCAGAACCACGCGGCATGTCATAGGCGATGGCTTGAAAGCGCGGGGCCACGCGCTCGCCATCTTCCCACACACTGATGAGGTCGACCAGATCACCCGTCTTGAACCCGCGTTCCGCCAGGTCATCGGGATTCACCAGCACGATGCGCCGCGCGTGACCGATGCCACGATAGCGGTCGTTCATGCCATAGATGGTCGTGTTGAACTGGTCGTGGCTGCGGATCGTCTGGAGGATCAGGCAACCCGGCGCGGGGGTGAAGGCATCCAGCGGCCCGGCGGCAAAGTTGGCTTTGCCTGTGTCGGTGTTCCAACGCCGTTCCTTTGCGGCATTCGGAAGGTAGAAACCACCGGGTTGGCGCACACGTTCATTGTAGCTCTCGAAACCCGGCACGACCGCTTCAATCCAATCACGGATACGATCGTAATCTTCCACCAGCCAACGCCAACGGATGTTGCCGACGTCACCGGCAACCGCCTCCGCCATTCGCGCCACGATTTCGCACTCGCTCAGCAGCTCCGTTGAAACCGGCTCAAGCCTCCCTTCCGACGACTGCACCACGCCCATCGAGTTCTCGCACGAAACAAACCGCCCGTGATCGCGATCGGTCCGCCCCAGGCATGGCAGGATCAACGCGCGGCGACCGTGAACCAAATGACTGCGGTTGAGCTTGGTCGAGACATGGCAGGTAAGCCTGCAATTCCTCAGCGCCGCGGCGGTAAAATCCGTATCCGGCGTGGCCTGCGCGAAGTTCCCGCCCAACGCGAAGAACACCTTTGCTTCGCTGCGGTGCATCGCGAGAATGGAGGCCACCGTATCGTGCCCGTGCTCACGCGGCGAAACAATGCCCGCCTGTTGATCCAACGCCTCCATAAAGGACTCCGGCATCTTTTCCCAAATGCCCACCGTGCGATCGCCCTGCACGTTGCTGTGTCCGCGCACCGGACAGAGCCCCGCCCCGGGACGACCGATCGCGCCGAGCAGCAAATGAACGTTCGTGATCTCGCGGATCGTGGCGACCGCGTTGCGGTGTTGGGTAAGCCCCATCGCCCAGCAGGTGATCACGCGGCGCTCACCGCGGACCATCAGGGCCGCCAGCTCCTCGATCTTCACTCGTGCGATACCGGAAAGCGTCTCGATTTCCTCCCATGCCGTCCCTTCCACTTGACTACGATAACTCTCGTAACCGGATACATGCTCGCAGAGGAAAGGAACATCCTCCGCTCCCACGGACAGAATCGCCTTCGCGACACCACGGAACAACGCTAGATCCCCATTCACCCGCACCTGCAGGTAGGTGGACGCCAAGGGCGAAGTCCTCCCGAGCAAGCCCAATACCTCCTGTGGATGCGCGAACCCCGTGAGGCCCGCTTCCTTCAGCGGGTTCACCGCGACCAGCTTCGCGCCATTCGCCACAGCTTGCGCCAGCGTGGTGAGCATCCGCGGATGATTCGTCCCGGGATTCTGCCCCACACAGAGGATGGTCTCCGCCTCCAAAAAATCCTCCAGCGTCACCGTGCCCTTGCCGACCCCGATGGCGGCCTTCAACGCGGTGCCGCTCGATTCGTGGCACATGTTCGAGCAGTCCGGCAGGTTGTTCGTCCCGTAGGCGCGGGCGAAAAGTTGATAGAGAAAGGCCGCCTCGTTGCTCGCGCGGCCGGAGGTGTAGAACAGCGCCTCATTCGGCGAGACGAGTGCCCTCAGCTCTTCAGCCAGAATTGCAAACGCGCGATCCCAGCCCACCGGCTGGTAATGGGTGACTCCCTCCTCCAGCAGCATCGGCTCCGTCAAACGTCCCTGCAAATCGTGCCAGGCATCGCTCTGTTCCGCCAACTGCTCCACCGAATGCGCGGCGAAAAACTCCCGTCCGATGGTCTTTCCCATCGCTTCGGAAGCAACCGCCTTGGCTCCGTTCTCGCAGAATTCCGCAATCGAGCGGTGGTGATCCGGGTCCGGCCATGCACAGCTCGGGCAATCAAATCCGCCGGACTGGTTGAGATCCAGCAGGGCACGGGTGCCGCGCAGGCCGGATTTCATCACAATCTGGGACATCGCCGAGGCCACCGCCGGAAAGCCCACGGCCCAGGTCTTCGGCGGTTTGACCTGTAAATCGCCGGGGTCCTCCACGGGCGGGCGGGCATCGGGCACATCGGGCTTCACGAATCAGACGCTAAGCCTATTCCCGGTCCGGTGCCAGAGGAGGATTAGGCAAAGATGGGACCTCTTTTTGGTGGCGTTCCTGCATGGCCGCTTGGTTAATTGGGGGACCAATGAGTTCACCCGTGTTGCCGCCGAATGCTCCACTCCTCCTCGATCTCGATGTTTCCACGGAAGACGAAGCGATCAGCGCGGTGATCGGCCTGCTGGAAGGCAACCCGGAAGTGCTCGACCAACCCGCCTTCGCCGAGGCCGTGTTCGAGCGGCAGAAGATCAATCCCCCGCTGCTCGGCAATGGCATCGCCATGCCCCATGCCCGCACCTCACAGGTGAAGGAGGTCGTCTTCGCGATGGCCCGCTGCAAGCAGCATGTGAACTTCGGGGAGAACCAGACGCCCGTGCGACTCATCTTCCTCTATGGCATCCCGCCCCACCGCGTGGCGGAACATCTGGCCACCACCGCCGCACTGGCCCGCCGCCTGCGCGATCCGGAAGTGGTGAAGCAACTGCTGGAGGCGCAGGACGCCGTGGCATTCACCCAAGCGCTCGCATGACCGAAGCGGACGGCACGGCCGGCATGAGCAAATTCATACGTCGGCTGGTCCGCGTGCGGATCTGGCTGGGCGAGCGCCTCCGCTTCAATGAACTCCAGGCCACCCTGTTGTGGGCCGCGATCATCGGCTTCCTTGGAGCTTGGACGTCCATTGCGTTCAAGGAAGCAACCGAGTGGCTGCACCACCTGTTCACCGGATTCCATCAGACGGAAATTGCGAGCTTCAAATCCATGCCGACATGGCGGCGGCTGCTGATCCCGACCATCGGTGGTTTGTTGGCCGGACTCACGCTCCTTTTCCGCACCCGCTTCAAAGCACAGGCCAATTCCACCGACTACATGGAGGCCGTGGTCGTCGGAGATGGGAACCTCTCGGTGCGGGTCAGCCTGGTGAAATCCGTTTCAGCGTGGTTCTCCGGCGCTTCCGGCGCGTCGATCGGTCGCGAAGGCCCCCTGGTCCAGCTCTCCTCGCTGGTGGCTTCGGTCCTCGGCCGATGGCTGAAGTTCCCGCTCGCGCGCAAGCGCCAGCTCGTGGCCTGCGGTGCGGCTGCCGGTATCGCCAGCGCCTACCACGCCCCCATCGCCGGAGCGTTTTTCGTGGCGGAGATCGTGCTGGGATCGGTGGCGATGGAAGCCTTCGGCCCTCTGGTGATCTCCTCGGTCATCGCCACCTTGACCATCCGCGCCCACGAGGGCGATGCGGCGATCCTGGAAGGCGGTGAAGCCTTCACGCTGCATTCCAACGCGGAATTGCTGCCTTATGTGGGACTGGGTATCGCCTGCGGTCTGGCCACGCCGATGTTCCTATCGCTGATGAAGGGCGGCGAACGCGCGTTTTCGCTGCTGAAAGCACCGGTCTGGGTGAAGCTGGCGCTCGGTGGGCTCATTGTCGGCGCGATCACGGTGTTTCGTCCGGAAGTAGTTGGAAACGGCCGCGAACTGGTGATCGACGTTCTGACCAAGCCTTGGGCATGGCAGGCACTGGCCGTCGTGCTCATCTGCAAGCTGCTGGCCACAGCAGCCACTTTCGGCTCCGGCGCGGTGGGCGGTGTATTCACGCCCACGCTCTTCGCTGGTGCGGCATTCGGCTACCTGTTCGGCATCGCCATGTGCTCCTTATTCCCGGCATGGGGCATGGAGCCCGGAGCATTCGGCCTGATCGGAATGGGAGCTTTCCTTGCTGCGGCAACCGGTGCGCCGGTGATGGCCATCATCATGATCTTTGAGCTGACGCTCAACTATCAGATCCTGATGCCGGTGATGCTGGCCAGTGTGGTGGCCTACTACATCTGCCGTTCTTTGAAACCCGAAACCCTCTATGGCGAGGCGCTCAAGCGCAAGGGTGCCGCCGCTGTCGCACAGCATCTCGCCACGCTCAAGGTCGGCGACCTGATGACGCCGGACACCGGCACACTCTCGCCGAATGCCACCTTCGGCGAAGTCGCCCGAGCCTTCCTCCAGAGCCGTCACGAGTTCCTGCACATCGTCCACGACAACCGCTTCCTCGGCGTGGTTTCGCTGCACGACATCAAGCCCTACCTCGACCAACCCGAGTTGGAATCGCTGCTGATCGCGCGTGATGTGATGCGCGACGACTTCACCCGCCTCCAGCCGGACCAGACGATGAACGAGGCGCTCGAACTCTTCGGCCAGGCCGAAGCCGAACGTCTGCCGGTCACCGCGATCACTGGTGAACTGCTCGGAGCGGTGACGAAGACGGATGTGCTGCTGTTCCTCGCCGGGAAGCCGAAGAAACAGGCGGTGGCGGCGTAGCCTCTTTGTAGCCGGACTGGTGACAGTTCGGGCTGGGTGGATTGGCGAAGTTTCCTGCGACTTGAATGCGGGAAGATCGTGCGGGCATGTCTTTTTGATAGGGACGCCATCACTTGGATGGTTCGTCCTCCCCGCCCGAATTGTGACCAATCCGGCTACGAAGAAAAACTCTCACGCCTGCGGATCGCCCTTCTTCTTTTCCTTGAAGAGCATCTCGATGTAGTTCGCCGCGGCCTGGCCAAGTTCCGACTTCGGATCAACGTCGCGCATCTTCTCCAGTGTCGGACGGACCTTGTCCTTTTTCTCCGGCCAGCGCTGGTAGAGCGCGAAGCGCGCGGCTTCCACTTCCTGCTTCTGCTTCGGTGAGAGCCGTGGATTGGCCGACCACTTGTCGAGTTCCTTCTCGGCATCGGTGAACTCCTTCTTCTCCGCCTTGCCCAAGGCGAGATCCACGAGCTTCTCGCCGGAGAACGAATACTTGGCGATGTAGCCGGATTTGTCCTCCGGGTCCGCCTTCTTCATCTCTTCGAACACCGGCTTGTAAGCGCCCTTCGGCCCGAGGCCGAGGTTCATGCGGTCGAGGCCTTGGCCAAGACGTCCGGCTTTCATCATGCCGGAAGCACCCGCGGCGGTTTTCCAAAAATCATCACGTTCGCGGCGGGTCGCAAGCAGCTTCTTGGTGGCTGGAATGAGCCCTCCCGCGGCATCGATTTCGGCGGTGCCGGCAAGCGAACCGACCATGCGGCCCTCGCAATCGAACACCACCACCGCCGGCACGCTGCGGACATCCGCATTGCCCTTCTCGTTGCGCTTCGCCAGAGCCTTGTCGGCATCAGTGGGAGCTTCCTTGCGGTCGATGTCCATCAGCAGCACATCGGAACCGATCCCGCTGAGGAAACGAGGATCGTTCCAGATCTTCGCCGCCGCTTCACCCGGGCGGTTCCAATCGGAACCATGGATGAACACGGCGATATCCGCCTTGGAACCCTTTGCCTGCTCAAGCGCGGCGGTGAAATCCGCCACACGCTGGCCGAAGGCGGTGGAAAGGCATGCGGCCACGCACAGGCCGCCGATGAAAGAACGCATCATGATCGGAATGGTGGTGGAGGTTTATTGGAGGCGGCGGCCGTAAACGCGGATGCCCGCGAGGTGGAAGAACTCGGTGCGATCGTCATCGCGCTCCGCTTTCACATACTGGACCCGCGTTGCCTTGCCGGAGAGCGGGATGCGCCACGGGCCCTGTTGCTCGGTGGTGCGGAAAACCTCATGCCAGGTCGATCCATCCTCGGATACCGAGATCTTCAATGGCATCTGACGGCTGCCGTTCTGGCCGTAGTCGCTGCCGAGAATCACGATGCCGCTGAGGTCGCCGAGTTTGCCGAGACGGGCCACGACATTCGGCCGGACCTGCTTGTCGGTGTGGAACGAGCCGCCGTCTTCCTCCAGGATACCCCAGTGGTTTTCCGGATGATCCCACTGGCAGGTGGAGGATATTTTCAGGATGCCGCCGGAAGATAGCAAGTCACCGGGGAAGGGTTCCGCTTTCAGCGGAGCACTCTTCGAAAACGAACGCCCGGCCCGGCCGAGCGATTGGAAGGCATCCACATTGCCAGCCGCTTCCGCCGCGAGGATCGCGGGCCCGAGCGCGCTCTTCAGTCCATCTTGGTTCGCGCCGGAGGCAGCCGATGAGAAAACCCGGCCCAGCGCGGCGAAGAACGCATTCGTGGATCCGCCATCGGCCGCAAAACGTTTCTGTCCCCACGCGATGGTCGGGGCGAACCACGACTTCGATGCGGACTGGATCGCCAGCACCTTCTCGAAGAACACAAGCTCCTGCTTGGGATCGCCGCCGAGGGCCTTCGCCTGATCGTCGAGCGCTTTCTCGTATTCCCACATCGCCGGGCCCTCCTGCTTCGCGATCTGCTCGTGATACTTCAGGAAGAACGCCATCCGCCGGTCGGCAGGCAGCGCCTTGAATGCGGCTTCGTCGATGCGGGACAGCACGTCCCAAGCGGCTTCCGGATAAGCAGCCAGGGCAGCTCCCACGGACTTGCCGATGATCTCCCAAGCCTGTGCATCCGGCTTGCGGACATCCCGGAGGAACTCCACCGATTCGCACCACACGGGGTAGTTGATCGGCTGGGTTTCCAAAGCCGCCTGATAGGCCAGCTCGGCGAGCACGGGGTTCTTGCTCTTCAAGGCACGCGCCTGCCAGACGTGGGCCATGCAGCGGTCGTAGGATGCCTTGTCGTCGAAAATCTTTTCCTGAAGGACGAGCTGGGTCCAGGTGGTGCCCCACAGGCTGATGTGAAGACCGCGTTGCCAGGAAAGTGAATAGGCCGGTTCCCAATCGCCACGCGCAACACGTACCGTGTACGCGCAATGGCCGGGCTCGCCCATCGTCGTCGCGGGCAGACCGTTGGCACGCGCCGCATTCGCCCCGTAGTGGGACAGCGATCCACAAACACCACCGACATCGCGTACACGCTCGGCGTGGATCTCGTTCTTAAAAGGCGCGTAGTAATTCGCGCCGTGGATGGAATCGCCGAAGAGATTGTTCAGCTTGTAAGGAGCCTGCCAGCATGCGCCGGTGTATTCCTTCGCGGTGAGCTTCACGTTGTCACGCAGCCACACCAGCGAGTCGTCACCCCAGGCGGCACCATTGTCCGACCATCCGCCATTCTGGCCGCCGGAAACGACGAAGCGTTTCTCCCATGTGTCGAAGGTATCGAACTGCGGGTGGAGTTTTCCCGCCACCCGCGAATCGCGGTAATACTTGTAGCGATCCAAGGCACGATCCTCCGGCCACTTGTCCTTGGCGAACATCAGCGCCACGGCTGCCGCAGTGGTCTGTTCGCGGCGGTCCGCCACGCCTTTCGGATCCATTTTCCAGATCGCGGCAAGAATGCGCAGCGATTTCGCCGGATTCTCCAACGGACCGGACAACATCAGATCCGCCATCCGCTCCTTGGAGGCCAGCAGATCCTGGGCAAACCAGCGGGTGTCCGAGACACCGCTCATCTTGTCCAGCTCCGGACCCGCGATCCGTTTCAGTTCCGCCACCGCCAGTTCATGACGACCTTGCGGTGTGGTCGCGGTGGTCTGCAGGGCGGCTTCATTGTTCAGGTCCACCGCACCATGGGCGGTGGATGCCAGAATCATGACCACGGCGGATCGGGACAAGACGGAGTACATAGAGCGCAAAAAACGCCGCTACGTTAACCGTTTCACGCCTCTTTCCAATCGGGGATTTCAGCCAGCCAAATTGGCAGTTTGCAGCGCCCGGAGGCTGTCGCGCGAGCGACCGATTTCCCGCAGGTGGAAGGCAATCACCGCCGCGTCCGCAGGGTAGAGTCCGGCCGGAAAATCATTGAGAATGTTGCGATAGCCTTGGATCGCCGAGGCTTCGGCGGCGTCCAAGTCGGAGAGAATCGCCTCATCCGTGATGGGGGAGAAAGCGTCCCGCATTTCATTCCAAGTCCGGTGTGCTGCCGCCACGGAGCCGCTTTCCCGGACGGAATCCCCCCCGTGACGGCGCTGTAAAGTTTGCAGCGCCGCCACGAAACCCGCTCGCTGATGCGAGCGCTCCATGAGGTGGGCCCTCATCGAATCGGACACGCAACGCTCGGCGGCCGAGCGATGGAAGTCCTCGCCATCACGGCACACACGGATCAGATCGCCGAGCATCCGGCTCGCCCGGACTTCGGTGGCATCAGGGGATTTGGCGGAAGGCTCGGCGACGGTGGTGTTCATGGAAGTTCAACTGTTGGCGGTGCGTTCGATCGCACGCCCGGCCTTGTGAACATCGTGGCCGAAGCCAGCGACGGTACCGCAGGAACTGAGGGCGGCTCCGGCAAGGGCAGCGAGGGCGATCTTGAGAAGGGAACGAAGGGACGGTTTCATTTGATTTGGATACGGACGGGGTTGAGGCCCCCTCCGCTCAATGCCCGCCTGCTTCAGCCGGCTCCGGATGGGAGATGGCGTGCATCAGGGCGAGGTAGTTGATGAGACCAGCGTGTTCGTGCGAATGGCCGGCGCGGAGAGGTGTGCGAGTCTTTTTCATGATCGTTTCGGGTTGTGCAATCGAGATCGAATCTCTTGGCACCCCCATCGCAATCACCGGGCCATCCGGCACCATGGAACCGCAATCCGCTGAAATCAAATGGCTCGTTGTCGTTTTTCGCAAAATGCATGGGATATTTGAGACCCCCGGAGGGTGCAAAATTCCGCCGCGGAGGTGCGTGGTGCACCGATCCGCCGGCCCACATGAGCCGCGGGCGCTCCGCCCATGAAAAATTGCCGTCCACTTGTGGCTTGGCAGTTTCCGGCTCCGCCGCTTCTCTCTCCGCGTGATCCAAAGAACGTTCCACGACCGGGTGGTGGCGCCGTCCTTGCTGGCGGCGGATTTTTCGCGTGTCCGTGAGGAAGTCACCCGCGCCATCCACGCCGGGGCCGACTGGCTGCATCTCGACGTGATGGACGGCCACTTCGTGGACAACATTTCCTTCGGCCCGGCGATGGTCCAGACGGTCCATGAGACCAATGACATCTTCCTGGACGTCCACCTGATGATTTCCCGGCCGGACCACTACCTGCCGCGCTTTGTGGCGGCGGGAGCGGACCTGATCACCGTCCATGTCGAGGCGGATCACGATGTCTGCGACACCCTCGGCCGCATCCGGGACGCCGGTTGCCAAGCCGGTCTGGCGCTCAATCCGGCGACGCCGTTCGAGGCGGCCATCCCCTATCTCAAGCAGATCGACCTGCTGCTGTGCATGACGGTAGTGCCGGGATTCGGCGGCCAAGCGTTCATGTCGGAAGTCCTGCCGAAAATCGAAGCGGCGGCGAAGTACCGTGCCGAACACGGGCTGGCGTATCACATCGAGGTGGACGGCGGCATCGACGCCCGCACTGCGGCCCTCTGCGGCCAAGCGGGCGCGAACGCGATGGTGGCAGGTTCCTCCACCTTCCGCGCGCCGGACATGGCCTACGCCGTGGCGGAAATCCGCTCGGCGTGATCATCTCACTGAGGATTTAGGCGTAAGATCAGGCGGGCTTGCGGTAAAGGTTACCGGAAGCCCTGATGACGGAACGCCCGAGAAATCCCGAGGAACGCATGGTCGGCTGGATCGCCAGCCACCAGGCCGCCCTGCATCGCTACATCCTATCCCTGCTGCCGGACCGCAGTCTGGCGGAGGACGTGCTGCAGGAGACCAATCTCGTGCTGTGGCGGAAGGCCGCGGATTACGATCCGGAGCGCCCCTTCCTCGCCTGGGCATTCGGTGTGGCCCGCCATCAGGTGATGGCCGCCCGCCGCGATGCCGGCCGCGACCGGCATGTCTTCAATGACCAGCTCGTGGAGATGCTCGCGGATGAGCATTCGCCGCACGACCACACCAGCCCGGTGCAAGAAGCGCTGGAAGGTTGCCTCAACCAGCTCCCACGCCAGCACCGCGAGCTGATCCTCGCCCGCTACGAACCCGGTGCCTCCGTGCAGGATCTGGCGCGGGCCCGCGAGAAAACTCCCGGCGCTCTGTCCGTGCTGCTGCTCCGCATCCGCAAGACGCTCGAGGACTGCATCGAGCGGAAACTCGGTCCCTCCGCCCTGTCATGAACCCGGACCGTCTCGATCATCTGATCCAGTGCCTGTTCGATGGCACGCTCGACGACGCCACCCGCGCCGAATTGAACGAGTTGCTGCTGGCCTCGAAGGACGCTCGCGACCGCTACCGCCGCTCCACCTCGATCCACTCCTCATTGACACGCCGCGCGGCCGCCCAGCCGGAAACTCTGAAGGTGGTGGCAATGCCTTCCGCACGCCGCACCTGGGTCCGCAATCTCTCCGCCGCGGCTGCCGTGGCATTGCTCGGCACTGCCACCGCGCTTTATTTCCACAAGCCCGGACCGCGCGCCCGGATCGTCTCCGCCTATGACGTGCAGTGGGGTGGCTCGATCTCGCTGGCCGCAAACGACCGCCTGCCCGCCTCCACGCCCTTGGAATTGGTCCGCGGTGTGGCGGAGCTTTCTTATCCCAGTGGTGCCCATGTCACACTGGAAGGGCCGTGCCGCTTCCAGCTCGATAAATCGGAGGCCCTGACCGTGCTCCATGGCCGCGCCTCCGTGCATGCGCCGGAGGGGGCGCAGGGATTCCGCGTGGACACACCGGGAGGACGCTTCGTCGATCTTGGCACGCGTTTCGGGCTGGCCGTGGGCAGCGATGGGACGCAGCCGGTCATCCTCACCGAAGTGTATGAGGGCGAGGTGCAGGTGGACGCCGTGGCGGGCAAGCCGCGCCTCTATCGCGGCGATGCCCGTGTGCTGCTCCAGGATCCCGCCGGTCCGCGTTTGCTGAGCTCGCTCGATACCGATCCGGTCACCGTGCCGAAGATCCTGCCCGCCAGCGCTTCCGTGTCCGACCGCCGCAACCTTGCGCTCGGCAAGCCGGTCATGAGCCCGGGCTATTGCATCCGCCCGCACGGCTCGGTCTTCCCACCGGAGAACCTCACCGACGGTCGCACCGATGACACCGGCGTACCCGGCGATTGGTCGTTCTGGCTCGCTCCGAATGGTGAGAATGGGGAGTTCACCGTAGATCTCGAATCCGTACAGACGGTCGGTCGCATTTCGCTGCAGAACACCGGCAACCGCCGCATCAACGACCGCGGCACCGCCGCTTTCATCGCGCTGGTGTCCGAGGACAACGTCCACTTCACCGCAGCGACGCAGGGATCGCTTCCACGCATCGATCCCACCGCGAGCGGACCGTTTCCGTTCCATGACTTCTCCTTCACGCCCGTGCAGGCCCGCTACGTGAAGGTGGTCGTGACCGACCACTATCGTCACCCGAAGCGCCCGGCCGATCATGAGAATCAAGGCGGCGGCTTGAACGAAATCCGCATCTTTTCCGAATGAAGTTCCCCCTGGCGTTTCTCCTCCCCGCGCTCGTGCCGCTCGTCTGCCAAGGCGAGATCGATTTCGCGCGCGACGTGCAGCCCATCCTCAACGCCAAGTGTACCGCGTGCCATGGCGGCGTGAAGGAAGCCGGCCACGTATCGTTCGTCTATCGCGACAAGGTGCTGGGCAAGGGCGAGTCCGGAAAGCCGGTGGTGGTGCCGGGGAATCCGGATGCCTCGGAAATGATCCGCCGCATCGTGACCCACGATCCGGACGACGTGATGCCGAAGCCCGAGCACGGTCCGCGTCTGCCGGACAAGGAAATCGCGACGCTGACCCAATGGGTGAAGGAAGGCGCGAAGTGGGGAGAACACTGGTCGTTCGTGAAGCCGGAGCGTCATCCCGCACCCGCCGTCTCGAATGCCGCATGGTGTCGCAATCCCATTGATGCCTTCGTGCTCGCACGTCTCGACACCGAGAAGCTGAAGCCTTCGGCGGAAGCGGATCGTGCCGCCCTGCTGCGCCGCGCCTCGCTCGATCTCATCGGTCTGCCGCCTTCGCCCGCTGAGTTGGATACTTTCCAGAAAGACACCACGCCGGACGCCTATGAAAAGCAGGTGGACCGGTTGCTGGCATCGCCTGCTTTCGGTGAACGCTGGGCCTCGGTGTGGATGGATGTCGCGCGCTATGCCGATTCGGAAGGCCTCGGTCTCGACCGCCGCCGCGATGTGTGGAAATATCGCGATTGGTTGATCGAAGCCTTCAACGGCGACATGCCGTTCGATCGCTTCGCCACCGAACAACTCGCGGGCGACCTGCTGCCGAATCCGACGCTCGATCAACAGATCGCCACCACCTTCCAGCGTCTCAGCCAATCGAACGACGAGGGCGGCACGGATGACGAGGAGTTCCGCGTGGCCGCCGTGCTCGACCGGGTAAATACGACCTGGGAGGTCTTCCAAGGCCAGACCTTCGGCTGCGTGCAGTGCCACAGTCATCCCTACGATCCGATCCAACACGACGAGTACTACAAATTCTCCGACTTCTTCAACCAGACGCGGGATTGGGATCTCACCGAGAACCTTCCGGTGATGCGGGTGCCGATCGACCGCACGAAACATGCCGAGGCCGGACAATACGAAGCCGCAATCTCGAAGGCCGAGTCCGATTTGTACGAGATCCATGGTAAATTGAATACCGCCACCCGCTGGGCCCCCGTGAAGGAGATGACCGCCACCGGCAGGGGCACGAAGCTCAAGACCGTGGTGCAGAGCGGTTACTCCGAATTCCGCACCGAGGGGAATGTAGCGAGCAATTCGGTACACACGTTGGTGTTTCCCGCCGCGGCGGATTCTCCGGCGCTGACCGCCCTGCGCCTGGAACTGCTGCCACTGGATGAAGCGAAGGCCCGCCTCACGCCGGAATGGGGATCGTTCCTCAAACGGGTCGAGGTGAGCGTCCTGCTCGCCGATGGCACGCCCGCGCGGCCGGTGCCGCTGGCGCGTTTGATCGGAGACGAGGAACATCCGCTGTTCGATCCGGAGAACTCGCTCAAGGGCAAGCAGGGCTGGGGCCCTTACAGCAAGATCGACCGTACCCGCTGGTGCGTGGTGATCCCGCAACTTCCCATCGTGCTGACGAACGGCGACAAGGTGCAGGTCACGCTCGCCAATGGCGGCACGATCATCTCCAGCTTCCCGATGGTGTCAAAGCGCGGACGCCTCGCCACCACCAGCGATCCGGCATGGACGAACCTCCTGACACGCCCGGATGTGGTCGCGCTGCGCCAGACCCTCATCGACGCGGACAAGAAGCTCGACGCCATCCCCACCACCACCGTGCCGGTGATGCGCGATGTGGAACCCGCCGCCCGCCGCGAAACGCATGTCTTCGTGCGCGGCAACTGGCTGGACAAGGGCGCGCTCATCGGGAAGCCGGACGTGCCCGCGATCTTCCCACGAATGCCGAAGGACGCGCCGCCGAACCGCCTCGGCCTCGCCCGCTGGCTCACCTCCACGGACAATCCGCTCACCGCGCGTGTGGCGGTGAACCGCTTCTGGCTGGAACTCTTCGGCACCGGCATCGTGGAAACGGCGGAGGACTTCGGTTCTTCCGGTATGAAGCCCTCACATCCCGAATTGCTCGATGATCTCGCGGTGCGCTTCGAGACTGACATGAAGTGGAGCATGAAACGCCTGTTGCGCGAGATCGCCACCAGCGCCACCTACCGCCAGAGCGCGGTCATCGCACCCGGCATGAACGAACGCGACCAATCGAACCGCCTGCTCTCCCGCGGCCCGCGCCAGCGCCTCACCGCGGAGATGGCACGCGACAACGCTCTCGCCTTGTCGGGATTGCTTTCCAGCCAGAAACTCGGCAGCCCTGCGTTTCCACCATTGCCTCCCGGAGTATGGAAGCCTTTCGTCACCGATCCCTGGATGACACCGAAGGAAGGGGATGCCGGCCGCTACCGCCGCTCGGTGTATACCTACTGGAAGCGCAGTATTCCCTACCCAACCTTCTCCACCTTCGACGCACCCACGCGCGAACTGTGCAGCAAGCGCCGCATCGTCTCGAACACGCCGCTGCAGGCGCTGACCGTGCTGAACGATCCCGCGTTCGACGAATGCACCCGTGCCTTGGCCAAGCGGATCCAGGACACGCCCGGTGATGACCGCGCGAAGCTCGCCGCCGGTTACCAGTTCACCACCTCCCGCAACGTCGCGCCACAACGGCTCGACCAACTGGTGAAGCTGCATCGCACGCTCACCGAACGTTTCACCGCCACGCCCGATCCCAAGGCCGGAGTCACACCGGAAGCCGCCGCCTACAACGTGACCTCATCCGTTCTTCTGAACCTCGATGAGGCGATGGTGAGATGATTCGCCCTCTTCCTTTTGCGAATCTTGCGCCTCTTTGCGGCTAAAAAATCCTGAAGCCTCAACTCCTTCCCGCCATGAACCTCTTCGAAAAGATCCAGCACGACCGGCTCCAGCAGGTGACGCGCCGCCACTTCCTGCGCGACTGCACCACCGGTCTCGGCGGCATGTGGCTGGCCACCCAGGGGCTGGCGAAGGCGGCGGGCAAACCGGCGATCCTGCGCGATGCCGACAATCCTCTCGCCACGCTCGCGCCGCTGCTTGCACCGAAGGCCAAGCGGGTGATCTTCCTCCACATGGTCGGCGCGCCGAGCCAGCTCGACCTCTTCGATTTCAAGCCGGACCTCAAGCGGCTCAACGGTCAGGAATGCCCGCGGGAATTCCTGGAGGGCAAGCGCTTCGCCTTCATCCAAGGCGTGCCAAAGATGCTCGGCCCGCAGTTCGAGTTCAAACAATACGGCCAGTCCGGCGCGTGGTTCTCGGACCGCCTGCCGAACCTCTCGCGCCACGCGGACAAGCTCTGCTTCATCAAGACGATGCAGACCGACCAGTTCAACCACGGCCCGGCCGAGCTGCTCGTCCACACCGGCAATCAGAACCTCGGCTATCCATCCATCGGATCCTGGGTGACGTGGGGCCTCGGCAGCGACAACCGCAACCTGCCGGGCTTCATGGTGCTGATCTCCGGCGGCCGCATTCCGCGCGTGGGCGCCTCGATCTGGGGCTCCGGTTTCCTGCCATCCGTGTATCAGGGAGTGCAGTGCCGCTCCAGCGGCGAGCCGGTGCTCAATGCCGCGAACCCTCCCGGTGTGAGCCGTGACATCCGCCGCACCGCGCTGGATGCCCTCGACCAACTCGATCGCCAGACGCACTCCGAATTCAACGATCCGGAAACGCTTACCCGCATCGCCCAGTATGAGATGGCCTTCCGGATGCAGGTCTCGGTGCCGGAGGTGATGGACATCTCCAAGGAGCCCGCGCACATCCACGAGATGTACGGCACCCAGCCGGGCAAGGAATCCTTCGCAAACAACTGCCTGCTCGCCCGCCGTCTCGCGGAGGCCGGCACGCGTTACATCCAGCTCTTCGACTGGGGCTGGGACTCACACGGCTCGAACGCCAGCGAGGCGATCAATGATGGCTTCATCAAGAAGTGCCGCGATATCGACAAGCCGATCGCCGCGCTGCTGGCCGATCTGGAACAACGTGGTTTGCTGGAAGACACGCTGGTCGTGTGGAGCGGAGAGTTCGGCCGCACGCCGATGCAGGAGAACCGCGGCGGCACGACGAACCAGTTCGTCGGCCGCGATCACAACCCCGGAGCGTTCACGCTGTGGATGGCGGGTGCGGGCGTGAAGCCCGGCTTCACCTACGGCGAGACCGATCCCGTCGGCTACAGCGCCGCGAAGGACCCGGTGCACATCCGCGACTTCCACGCCACCATGCTCCACCTGCTCGGCTTCGATCACAAGAAGCTGGTCTTCCCCTTCCAAGGGCTCGACCAAAAGCTCACCGGCGTGAAACCGGCGAGGGTGGTGACCGGCGTGCTGGCATAGAGGTAGCGTAAGCATTCCTGCTTGTGAGTGGGAACGGTTGACCGCTCCTCACGATTCCAAGTTACGACCAGGAGTCGTCCGCTGCACCGATGCGCAAACAGTAATGCTTTCACTACTTCAGAGCTACACCGCCACAAAAGTCACTCGTTCACCCGATTCATTCATCATCCCATTTCACTTCCACTTGGCTGCCCATCAATCCGAAGAACCAGTCCCCGCAACGAACCCAACCTTGCCTCTCCCTGCCACTGCGATCACAAACCGTGATCCTGTAAACCACCTGCAATTTGGACGATCCCCAGAAGAAAGGCCCCTTGAAGAAGTCGCGCTTCTCGCTTTCCAACAACCGGAAACCACTTGAATCCGCCCATTCTTCCAAAAGTGTCCGTGCCCGCGAAAGGCGCCAACACCAATGGATGATCGCTGCGATCAAGACGACAACCATCAACACAACCCCGTAGTCATTCATCCTGATGCCTCCTGACGCGCTTCTTCTATCGCGCATCAGGCGTCTCTCCCATTGGAAAGCGGTGGCCCGTTTTCCATCGCATGCTCCTGGCCACTCAGCGCTTCTTGTCCCAATACGTCAGGCCGTGTTCAAAGCAGGAGGCGGAGAGATCCTCCATCTTGTCGGACAAAAACCGGCGGGCGTCCTCGACTCCCTGGTTGTAGGCGAGTGGGGCGATCTCCTTGAGGATGTAGTCGAGCAGGAGGCCGGCCTGCATGTCGCCGAGATCAGTATCAAGTTCCTCGGTGAAATAGCGGCCGAGGGAACGGAGGACGTCTTTTCGTTCAGAGGAAGGGAGCTTGAGAGACATGGGATCGGGATGAAGCTGCGGGAACGACGAAAAGTTGAAGCAAAGAGAACAGGACAAGAATGTCCCTACTCCTTGGAGCTCCCAGTCATGAAAAGAAGCGCGGGTCTTTCAACCCGCGCTTCCAACACCAACGGCGAACGACTGCCGTGACCTGTTACTTCTTGGCCGCGTCGAGCTTCTCGCGGACCTTTTCGGAAAGTTCTGTGTAGAGGGCCTCATCGGCCTTGAGGGCTTCCTTCGCCGCATCACGGCCCTGGGCAAGCTGGGCACCGTTGTAGGCGAACCACGAGCCGCGCTTCTGGATGATGTCCATTTCCAAGGCCAGATCGAGCAGCGAGCCGGTGGAGGAGATGCCCTCCGCATACATGATGTCGAACTCGCACTCGGTGAAGGGCGGCGCGACCTTGTTCTTCACCACCTTGATCTTGGTACGGTTGCCGGTGACGGTGCCATCGGTGGCCTTGATCTGGCCGATGCGGCGGATGTCCACGCGGACGGAGGCGAAGAACTTGAGCGCGCGACCGCCGGGGGTGGTTTCCGGATTGCCGAACATCACGCCGATCTTCTCGCGGATCTGGTTGGTGAAGATGCAGACGGTGCGGGCCTTGGCGATGAGGCCGGTGAGCTTGCGCATGGCGGCGCTCATCAGGCGGGCCTGGGTGCCCACGGTGGAGTCGCCGATCTCGCCTTCGAGTTCCTGCTTGGTGACGAGCGCGGCGACGGAGTCGAGCACGATGACATCAATGGCGTTCGAGCGGACGAGCGCCTCGCAGATCTGGAGGGCTTCTTCACCGGAGGAAGGCTGGGAGACGAGCAGATCGTCCAGATTCACACCCAGCTTGCGGGCATACTGGGGATCGAGCGCGTGCTCGACATCGATGAAGGCCGCCAGCCCGCCCTTCTTCTGAGCCTGGGCAATCGCGGTGAGGGTAAGGGTGGTCTTACCGGAAGACTCGGGGCCGAACACCTCAATGATGCGGCCGCGGGGGAAACCGCCAACGCCGAGCGCGCGGTCGATCAGCAGGTTCCCAGTCGGGATGACATCCACATCCACACGGTGGCCGTCGCCCATCCGCATGATCGCGGATTCACCGAATTCCTTCTGGATGCTGGAAATCGCGAGATCGAGGTTCCGCCTGCGGGCCTCGGCAAGTTTGTCGGTGGCAGGCTCTTCTGATACGGTCTTGGCAGGCATGACGGCACCCTAACGACGATCGCCGCCTGAACAAGCAAAAAGATGTTCGGTTGAACAAAAAAGAGCCTTTTGCTACTCAGGGCTCGACCGGGAACCCTGCCTGCTCAAGCGCCAGCGCGGCGGCTCCGATCATCCCGGCCTCATTGCCAAAGCGGGCCGGAAGGATCATGAGGTGGTCCTTGAACGGCGCGGAAAGCTGGGCGTAGAGGTGGCTGGTCATGGGGCCGAAGACGAGGTCTCCGGCACGTGCCACACCACCGCCGATGATGATCGCTTCCGGATTGAGCAGCCAGCAGCAGTTCATGATGGTGCAGGCGAGCTTTTCCCCCACGTCGTCCCAGATCTGGAGCGCGATGGGATCGCCCGCATGAGCGGCGGAAGCGAGGCCGGCAGGGGTGCAATCCTCGGCGGACTTGTGCGTACCCGCGGCGTGGTAGGCCTCCACGGCGGTGTTGGTGATCTCGTTGTTTCCGACGTAATCTTCCAGCGCGCCGAGATTGCCGTAAGCACCGCGGCGGCCCCGGTAGTCGATGGAGGTCTGTCCGACTTCCCCGGCGCCGTGGCGGGCACCGCGGACCATCTGGCCGTTCGCAATGATGCCGCCGCCGACACCGGTACCGAGCGTGAGACAAACGAGGTGCTTCAGACCGCGGCCCGCGCCGCGCTTCCACTCGGCATAGGCCATGCAGTTGGCATCGTTTTCGACAACGGCGGGCAGGCCGGTCTTTTCCTCCAGCTTCGCCTTCAGCGGGATCTCCACCCAGCCGCGGACGTTGGTGAGGTTGTAAACGACACCCCGGTCGAAATCGACGAAGCCCGGCATGCCCACGCCGATGGCAGCGATGTGCGAATGGCGGGAGCGCAGATCCTCGATCACACGGACCATCGCATCGATGAGATCCTCCGGCTCGTCAAAGTCCTGGGTGGAGATCGGCGGGGCGTGGTCGATGACGTTGCCGCGGAAAACCACACCGGTCTTCACGGAGGTGCCGCCGAAGTCGATGCCGATGGCCAAGGGGGTGTCGCTCATAGAGTGCATCAGACCTATCGGCGACGCGAAAACTTCCAAGTATCAAGTGCCACCCGGCCCAACAGAACCGCGATTCCGCGATGGAAATCTCAACGGAACACCGCAGCGGCGACGTGGCGCAGACCATCGAGCGTGATGTCCGCGTCCACCGCCTGAATCTCCGGCACGCCGGCGGCAATGAGCGCGGCATCCCCGCCGGTGGCGATGATGGCGGGATCGCCCGGAAGTTCCTCCCGCAACTTCGCGAGGATCTCCTTCACCAGCCCGCGATAGCCATAGACGGCTCCCGCCTGCATCGCATGGACGGTGGATTTGCCGATGGCGGATGGCGGTTCCGCGAGTTCCACCACCGGCAGCAGCGCGGTGCGGCGGGTGAGATACTCGCTCATCGAGCCCAGACCCGGAGCGATCACGCCACCGACCCACGCCGGAGAGGCATCCACCACATCGAAAGTCACGGCGGTGCCGAAATCGATCACGATGGCCGGGGCACGGTGGCGGTGAACCACGCCGACGGCGTTCGCCAGACGATCCGCGCCGATTTGCTCCGGCTTTGGATAATCGATCCCGAGACCGAGCGGGCTTTCCGGCCCCAACAGATGAACGGGCGCGTGGCGGCCGAGCACTTCCGCAAGGATCACACGCTTTGCCGGAACCACGGACCCGACCAATGCGGCATCGAAGGAAACGCCGTCCAACAGTTCCGCCACCGTCTCCACACTGATCTCAGGCGTGGCGAGGGTGCCGCGCCATTCCAGCAAGCCGGAGGCATCCCCGAGCGCGAACTTGGTGCGGGTGTTGGAGTTGTCGACGAGGAGCCAGGGCATGGCGTTACCAGCGGTTCGTGAGGAAAAGCTTCGGCTGGCCCGGGGAAACGGCGGGAACGCCCGGGGTCGATTTCACGGACAGGGTGCCGTCATTGAGTTTCAGTTCCAGCGGTCCATCGAGATCTCCGGATTCCAGCCAGAATTTCAGCCACAGTTGCGAGGGCTGCGCGCCGTCCTTGCCGGACAGCGTGGTGTCCGCCGGTTCCACCACGCGGCCGGAGGCGGTACGCAGTGTCACCGGCTTCGTATCATCATGAGGTGCATCCCCCTTCCGCTCCAACATCAGATCGAGCCAGTAGTAGGAATGATCCCGCTTGAGCTGCGCCTGGGCGATCTTGAAGCGCGCGCCCGGATCGGCATTCCAGGCATAGGGCCGCAGCCACGCCCAGCCTGCGAAGAGGGAGGCGAGCACGAGCAGGACGAGCAGGATGCGGGTGGGCCGACGCTTCACGACCACGACGGGAGCGGGAAGCGCCGCCGCATGCAAATGAAAAGGGCGGACCGGAGGACCGGCCCGCCCTTCGACAGGGGAGGTTCGTTAGGGAAGGAATCAGTGCTCGTAGCCTTCCTCGCCGTGGTCGGCGAGGTCGAGGCCCATGCTTTCCTCTTCCGCCGTCGGGCGGAGACCCACGACGGCCTTCACGATCAGGGCGATCACGATGGTCGCGATGATGGAGATGGCCAGGGTGATGCCGATGGCGATGAACTGGCCGGTGATAAGGCCGGACTTGTTCAGGACCAGCTTGCCGGCAGCGTCGGCGACAGCGAGGCCGTTCTTGCCGGCATAGTCAGGCAGGAGCAGGTTGGCGTTCGCGTCGCTGGAAGCGAGGAAGCCGGTGACGATGGCACCGAGGGTGCCGCCAACGGCGTGGACGCCGAAGGTGTCGAGAGCATCGTCATAGCCGAACTTGCCCTTCAAGATGGTGACGAAGATGTAGGGGATGAGACCGGCAAGGAGGCCGATGATCATCGCACCATTGGCAGTGACGAAACCGCAGGCCGGGGTGATCACGACGAGACCGGCGACGACACCCGAGCAGAATCCGAGGACGCTCGGCTTGCCGCGGTGGACACCTTCGATCAGGGCCCACACGAAGCCCGCGGTGGCGGCGGCCAGGGTCGTGGTCATGAAGGCATTGGCCGCAACGCCATCGGCAGCAAGAGCGGAGCCGGCGTTGAAGCCATACCAGCCGACCCAGAGCATGCCGGTGCCGACCATGCAGAGCACCATGCTGTGCGGGGACATCTTGTCCTTACCAAAGCCCAGGCGCTTGCCGAGGATCAGGCAGAGGATGAGGGCGGACCAACCGGAGGTCATGTGAACCACGGTGCCGCCTGCGAAGTCGATCGCGGTAATCTTGGCGTCGGCATTCCACACGCCGTTCATCAGGCCGGTGCCACCCCAGACCATGTGGGCCATCGGGAAGTAAACCACGACCATCCAGAGGGCGACGAACACCATGATGGCCTTGAACTTCATGCGCTCCGCCACGGCGCCAATGATCAGGGCCGGAGTGATGATGGCGAACATGAGCTGATACATGCAGAACACGCTCTGGGAGGGCCAGGCGGCGTAGGTCGTGTTAGGCGCGGCACCCACATCCTTCAGGAAGAAGTATTCGGAACCACCGATGAACGGGCTCTTGAAGTTCGTACCGAAGATCAAGCTGTAGCCGAAGGCCCACCACATGATGGTGACCAGACCGGCGATGCCGAGACACTGGGCACAGATGGAGAGGACGTTCTTGCTACGCACCAGACCGCCATAGAACAGCGCAAGACCGGGTAGCGTCATGAACAGCACCAAGGCCGCGCAGATCATGAGGAAGGCATTGTGGCCCGGACCAGCAATCCCGTTGAGCTTGCCGGTCGCCGAGGGAGCCACGTTGTTGAAGTAGGCATGGATGTCCTTGACGTCGTCTGCGGACGCGGGTTCGGCAGAAGCGGCGGCAGGGGCTGCCGAAGCTGCGGCGGCCGGAGTGGCAGCAGGTTCCTCCGCGTGGGCCGGAGTCGCCAACGGCACGGTTGCAAACGCGATCGCCGCGGCGATGACGGCCGACAGTTTTCGGAATCTTGTTAGGATCATGATAGTCAGGGTTGGTCGGATGGTTCGCCGGGGACCGCGGGCATCCACATCCCCGGGGCGGCAGATCGGCAAAAGCATCCACCGTGCCAAGTTCCCACCGACACTCCGGAGCCATCCCTTTCTCCAACAAAAAAGGCCGATTCTCCCCTTGCCAACGAACTCTTCCGCCTTTTAAAACTGAGGGCAGCGGACCGCATTCCGCCCCGTTTCTCTCTGGACAAGATCTTCAAGAAGAGTTAAATAACTCGCCCGGAAGGTCGGCGTCCCGAGGCCAACAGGCTGCGGAATGCTCACCCCAAATGCTTTTCCTATCACTCCGCCCTGCGGTCCGGTCAGGAAAGACACCAGCAACCGAAAACAGAAACCATGATGCGCAACTATCGCAAAACCATTGGCGCCCTGGCCGCAGCCTCCGCCCTCGTGGCCGGCTATGCCTCGGCGGAAGTCGAAGGCGAACTCCACATCGGCTACAGCTCGGACTACATCTTCCGTGGTTCCGACCAGGGCAGCGGCCTCGCCGAAGCCGGCGCGGACGTTTCCACCGAGTGGCAGGGCCTGACCTTCTCGGGCGGCCTCTGGTACGGCTCCATCGAGAACAGCGACCTGTTCAACCTCGGCCCGATCGGTATCCCGGACCACTACAGCGAACTCGACGTGTACGGTGAAGTCTCCAAGGACTTCGGCTTTGCCACCGCGTTCGTGGGTGCGATCTGGTACCACTACGCCGAAAACAACATCGCCATCCCGCAGGGTGACATCAAGCTCCGCGACGACTCCACGGAAATCTACTTCGGCCTCAGCCGCGAGATCTACTGGGGTATCAACGGCTCCCTCACCTATTACTGGGCCGTGGAAGGTGACAACGGTGGCTACACCGAGCTCGCCCTCGACAAGACCTTCAAGCTCCACGACTGCGTCGATCTCGTCGCTGGCGTGAAGACCGGCTACTTCATCGAAGAAGGCGGCTTCGCCCATGTCACCCCGCAGCTCACCCTGAACGTGAAGGTCACCGACACCTTCACCGTCAGCCCGTATGTTGCCTACTCCATCGAAGGTGACGAGCTTGCCAACGTCTATGGCAACAACAAGATCCAGGCGATCGCCAACGCCGTCAGCGGTGGCAACTTCCCTCCGGGCGAAACCAACCACTTCTACGGTGGCGTGAAGCTCTCGGTGAAGTTCTAATCACCTGACCGCAGCCTCCGGGCCGCGGACAAAAACACTTCAGGGGCGGTTGCTCAGGCAGCCGCCCCTTTTTCGTGCCCGCATGGGGCTAGTCGGGACGTTTTTTCGCCATATGCTAACAGGATTCGGGCGATTCTGAAAGCGGTTGGCACGGTGGTTGCTTGAAATTACGGATGGTATCCACGGGAGCATCCGCTCGCCGCTGCCATCCCCTGAAACCGATCCAGAAATCGAAAACCATGATGCGCAACTATCGCAAAACCATCGGCGCCCTGGCCGCAGCTTCCGCCCTCGTGGCCGGTCACGCCTCCGCTGAAGTGGAAGGAAACATCCACATCGGCTACAGCTCGGACTACATCTTCCGTGGCTCCGACCAAGGCAGCGGTCTCGCCGAAGCCGGTATCGACGCCTCCACCGAATACCTCGGCCTGAAGTTCGCCGGCGGCCTGTGGTACGGCTCCATCGAAAACAGCGACCTCTTCAACCTCGGCCCGGTCGGTATTCCGGACCACTACAGCGAGCTCGACGTGTACGGGTCCGTCTCGAAGGACTTCGGCTTCCTGACCGCGACGGTGGGCTACATCTGGTACCACTACGCTGAAAACAACGTCGCCATCCCGCAAGGTGACATCAAGCTCCGCGACGACGCCCAGGAAATCTACTTCAGCGTCGGCCGTGAAATCTACTGGGGCATCAACGGCTCGCTGACCTACTACTGGGACATCGAGACCGACAACGCCGGCTACAGCGAACTGGGCCTCGACAAGACCTTCAAGCTCCACGACTGCGTCGATCTCGTCGCGTCCGTGAAGGCCGGTTACTACGTCGAGGAAAGCGAGTGGGCGCACGTCACCCCGTCGCTCACCCTGAACGTGAAAGTCACCGACACCTTCACCATCAGCCCGTACGTCGCCTACTCCGTCGAACTCGATGGCCTCGACACCGTCGCTGGCAACAACAAGCTCCAGAGCATCATCGGCACGCCTCCGGGCGAGACCAACCACTTCTTCGGTGGTGTGAAGGCCTCCGTGTCGTTCTGATCCGGCTGGTGCGGCTTGGTGCCGCACCGGACATCCTTTCAAAAGGCGGTCGCGGAAGCGGCCGCCTTTTTGATTTCTCATGCCCGCGGATGAGCGTCGTCATAGGCCTTTCGCAGGCGCTCCTTCGTCACGTGGGTGTAGATCTGCGTGGTGGAAAGGGAGGCATGACCGAGCAACGTCTGCACCGACCGCAGGTCCGCTCCGGCATCCAACAGGTGCGTGGCAAAGGTATGGCGTAGCTTGTGCGGGCTGATGCGGAAGGGAATCGAGCTGTGCTTGAGATACTTCTTCAGCAGTTGGTCGATCGCCTGCTGGGTGATGCGGGCGCGGACCTTGCTGACGAACAGCGGCCCTTCTGACACACCCGCCTGCTGGCGGTACTGTTGGATCGCCGTCATCGCGAGGCCTCCCACCGGCACGATCCGTTCCTTCGCCCCCTTGCCCGTCACGCGCGCGGTTCCGGAAACGAAATCCACATCGCCCACATCCAGGCCGGTGAGTTCCGAAATGCGCAGTCCACAGGAATAGAACAACTCGAGGATGGCCGTGTCCCGCGCCGGAATCCATGCCGCGCTTTGTTTGGGAAGCGGCAACTTCTTTGGCAATTCCAACAACTCTTCCATCTGCGCGAGGTTCAACACGACCGGCAGGGAACGCTCCGGCTTCGGTAGCTCGACCACCGCCACCGGACTGGAAGCCAGGCCGTGGCGATGCACGAGAAACTTGTAAAAGGACCGCAGCGCCGCAAACCGCAGCCGGATGGTGGCGCGCTTGAAATCCTGCTTCATCAGCGCGAAGAGATATGCGCGGAAGTCATCGGTGGTACACTCCTTCCATCCGGCGAAGGCCTCACCGCGCCAGGTCATGAACGCGCCGAGCGCTTCGTGATAGTTCCGGCGGGTCAGCGGTGACGCGCTTTTCTCGGTCTCCATGAACCGGAGGAAATCATCGGCCAGATCGTCCGCCATCACCTGCATTGAAGCGCTTCCACGAAAAAGCTCCAAGCACAATGGCGCCACTCAGGGAGAGCCGGCCCCATATTTGAGAAACTCCTTGTACGGTCCCGGTAGTGGCTGGCCCGCGCCCAGGGTTTCCTCGAACAAACGGGCCAAGGCGGCGGCCTCCAGCAATCGCTGGCGACCCGGCACATCGCGGCTCTCATCCTCCGACCCCCATCTCCGGATCGCAGTCTGCACATCCGGATCCGCTTTATAAATCCGCAGCGCGTTGAGCGCCGCCTGGCGCGCCACCGTTTCAGAAGCACCGCCGTCCGCGGTCATCGCCGTATTGTAGGCATCCAGAGCCTCGATGGGTTTTCCGAGATTCTCCAGAGCCACGCCATGGCAGTAGGAAATCTGCGCACGCTGGTAGCCGGGCAGTTCTTCGCCAGCGCGTTCGATGGCCATCGCGTCGAGCTTCTCCCAATTTTTCGAACGCATCGCGTCCCAAAACACGTGGATTTCCATCTGGCGGAGCTGGCAATCGCGGATCAATCCATCACTGCGGTAGGCCTGCAGCGCCTTGGCCAACGCCTCGGGATCATCCATCTGGCGCAGGCATTCGAGTTCATAAAACCCGGCGATGACCGATGGATTCTCCGGCACTCCATGGATCGCCTGATAGGCCGCTTTCACCGCAGCGAAGCTCTCCCGGGCTTCCTTGTATTTGCGACCGCGGTATAACTCCATCGCATCCTTCAAAGCCGCGGGCTGGAAGAAATACACCGACTTCACCCCTGCGGCGGGCACGTCCTTCACGACCGCCGATTTCTCCGCCTCACGGCAATGATAAATGCCGTCTCCTGCGGCGATCATCCACACCTCCTGGAACTCGCCTTTTTCGGAAATGAGATAAGCACGCACCGCTGCCTGCGGCGCGGGAGCGGAAGGTTCCGCGTGAAGCATTCCCGCACTCACGAGCCAGAACAGCAGCACCCGGCCAAGGAACCGTCTCATCGCTTCGGCCTCCCTTCTCCTTCGGATTTCTTCTTCGCCTGCATTTCGCGAAGACGTGCGAGGCCAGCCTTCGACTCCTCCTCCACCGCCGCATGCTCGCGGCTGCCTGCCAGTTCTCCGGCCTTCTTATAGGCGGCTCCCGCTCCGGAAAAATCGTTGGCGGCCAGTAGCAATGCCCCCTTCAGGTTCATCACTTCGTCGAGATTGTCCGCTTCCGGGAACTCCTTCTCCAACCGGGCGACCAGATTCAAAGCGGGCGCGCTTTCCTGCAGGGCCGCATGACAGCAGGCGCGGTCATAAAGCGCATAGGAGGTGAATGGATTGCCCGGCGCTTGATCGCACTTCGCGAGCACGCCATCCAGCAACTCCGCCGCCTTCGGCCAATCCTGCAATCGCGCGCGGTTCGAGGCCTGCATGAACAACGCTTCAAGGGCGAAGCGGCTGCGCGGATACTTCGCCACATGATCGTCCAACAGCGGCCGTGCCTTCGCATGCTGGCCGGTGTAATAGAGCGAGCCACCAAGCACATGCAGGCACAGGTCATGCTCCGCGCCGCCAGCTTCCACGGTGCCCAGCAGCGGTTCCGCCAGCTCGATACAACGCTCGTAACGGCCCTCCGCGAACAAAGTGGAAAGCAGCGTCTTCCTTATTTCCGGCGCATGGGTGGAGCGTGGAAAAGCGGCGATGAACTTCCGGCCGTAGGTGTCCGCCTTCATGCCCTCGCCGATGAGCGAAGCGGTGCGCACCAGATTGAAAAGATTCTCCTCCCGGTTCGCGGAGCGTTCGTAGTAACGCTCCAGTTGCTCATACGCGGCACAAGCTCCGCGGAGGTTGCCCGCCTTCTCATGCAGGAGCGCGATGCCCGCCAATCTCACCGCCTCCACCGGCTGGCCACCGCGACGTTCTTCCTCCAGCCTCGCCAGATCCGCCTGCATGCGCGCGCGATCCACGAGACGGCCGTCATCGACCACTCCGGGCCGGGATGAAAGCGCGGCGATCGCAGCCTTCAAATCATCCACCGCCACCGCCGTATCCGGCACCAGTTGATAGATGGCGAAAGCCGCGCGGGTGAACCCGGCCGCGGTCACATCCGCGGCCAGCTTCAGATAACTGCGTTCATAGGCGGCCGCATCCGCCGGTGCGAAGGTGAGATCGGCGCGGTTCTTGGTGAGGAAGTCGATGAGCACCTGCTCGCTCTTCTCCTTGATCGACGCGGCCACCAGTTCCTGGAAGCCGGTGACCAACGCGGCATCCGGAGTCGGAAATACGTTCTTGTTGCGCAGCGCGATCTCAAGATTCTCCCCGCCCTCCGGCAGATGTCCCAGCTTCAGATGGCTGACCGCCAGATTGATGTGGAACATCCCCTGCGGAAACGAATCGGCAACCTTGTCCCGCTCTTCGAGGAACTTCTGATACATCCGGGTCGCAAGATCCCAGTCCCCCGCCCCGACCGCCGCATCCCCCCATTTCAGCAGCGCCTTCTTGTAGTAAAGATTGCCACGATCTTCCGGCGTGTTCGGATAACCTTGATAACAACGCTCGAACGAACGCATCGCATCCTGCCAGCGCCGCATCTGCAATTCACAGATCCCTCGCCGGTACCAGACGACTCCGAACTGCGCGCCATACAACTTCGCCGCATCCTTGTCGTAGGTATCCGCCGCCTTCATCATCAGGGGCAGGGCCTGGTCCCATTTCTCGGCATCCATCGCCGCGAGGCCTTCGGTGACGAGCTTGCCCAGATCGGCGTCCTCCGCTCCACGTGCTGGCACCGTCACCATCAGGGCGGCGACGGCACACGGGATCAAAACGGATCGCGGAGATGACATGGAAGGAGAGTTACGATTTCGCAGGCGTCTTCCGTTCGGACAATTCGCGGCAGATCGGGCACTTGGTGCCATCACAACCGCGGGCGGAGCAGTATTCGCGGCCGTAGAAAATGATCTGGAGGTGGAGTTTGTTCCAACGATCGCGCGGGAAGAGCTTCTTCAGATCGCGCTCGGTCTGGACCACGTTTTTCCCGGAGCTCAGTTTCCATCTCTTCGCCAGCCGGTGGATGTGCGTATCGACCGGAAAGGCGGGCACGCCGAAAGCCTGGGACATCACCACCGAGGCGGTCTTGTGGCCCACACCCGGCAGCGCCTCCAAGGCATCGAAATCCGCGGGCACCCCGCCGCCGTGCTCCTCCACGAGAATGCGGGACAGCCGCGAAATCGCGGATGATTTCTGCGGCGAAAGGCCACACGGACGGATGATCTCACGGATCTCTTCCTCCGGCACCTTCATCATCGCCTGCGGTGTGTTCGCGCGGGCGAACAAGGCTGGCGTGATCTGATTGACCCGCACGTCCGTACACTGCGCGGACAGCAGCACCGCGATCAGCAGCGTGAAGGAGTCCGTGTGGTCGAGCGGAATCGGGGTTTCCGGATACAACTCTTCCAAGCGGCGGGACACGTGGGCGGCACGCTCCGGTTTCGTCATGGCGGGAGCATTCCACGCGAACGGGGCCGGAGGCAAAGGAAAGAGCGTGAAAAAGCCCGGCGTACTCCGCAAGCGGCTGTCCGGGGACACGATTCCAGTCCGCGTCCCCGGCAATACCTGATCGGTCCGATCAGGCAATGTTGGTGAACACCACCTGCACGTCGTCGTCATCCTCGACCTTGTCGAGAATCACCTGCACCTCGTCCATCTGGGCCTCGGTGAGTTCCACCGGAGTGGTCGGGATGCGCTCCAGGCCGGCTTTCTTGGTGGCGATGCCGAGGCCTTCGACGCCCTGGGTCAAAGCGGAGAATTCCGTGTAGGGGGCGATCGCGCGGGCGAGGCCGTCCTCGACATTGAGTTCCTCCAGACCGCTGTCGATCAGGGCGAACTCGATTTCCTCAAGATTCATGTCCGGCGTGACCTCGAACTCCACCACCGCCTTGCGGTTGAACATGAAGTCGAGCTGGCCGCTCTGCACGATCTGGCCGCCGTTCTTGTTGAAGATGGTCTTGAGGTTCACCACCGAGCGGTTGGTGTTGTCCGTGGCGCACTCGATGTAGAACAGGCTGCCGTGCGGGCCCTTGCCCTCGTAGTAGACTTCCACGATGTCCGCAGCGTCATTGCCGGCGGCGCGCTTGATGGCGGCGTCGATCTTGTCCTTCGGCAGGTTCTGGGCCTTGGCATTGGCGATGGCCATGCGCAGCGGGGCATTGCCCGCCGGGTCCGGGCCGCCGTTCTTCGCGGCCATGGTGATGGCTTTGGAAAGCTTCGGGAACACCCGAGACATCGTGTCCCAGCGTGCTTCCTTGGCGCGGCGTCGGCATTCAAAGGCTCTTCCCATGGTCGTGGACGGTGGTTCGGCCCCAATTCAAGCCAGCCGGACGCCGAGGGCAAGGCGGGATGCAGGAGTAAGCACATGGGATTTTGACCACGGATTTTTGAGAAAGAGAGATGGGACCGCAGATGACGCTGATTTCGCAGATTTGAATAAATCCACCTCTTCAATCTGCATCATCAGTGTCATCTGCGGTCCAGCTCTTCATTCGATCCGTTGAATCCGTGCAATCCGTGGTCATTTCCGCCCTTTGCTCAAAGGAAGAGAATTCGCCATTTACCATTCATCCATTAAGACTTACGGAAACCTCGTGACCGATCCGCAGCCCGCCCTGACCGGAATGAACCCCGAAACCCTCGCCGAATGGCTGAAGGGTGAGGGCGAACCCGCGTTCCGGGCCGGGCAGATCCTCAACTGGATCTGGAAAAAGAAGGTCGCCTCGATCGACGGGATGACCAATCTGTCCGCCGCCCTGCGTGCGAAGCTGGCGGAGCATTTCCGCCTCCACGCGCTGGAGCACACCCACACCCAGGGCAGCAAGGACACCACCCGCAAATTCCTCTTCCGCCTCCACGACCACCGCTACGTGGAAAGCGTCCTCATTCCGGCCAACCCCGCCCTCTATGGCGAGAAATCGGACCGCCGCACCCTCTGCGTGTCCTCCCAGGTCGGCTGCGCCTATGGCTGCAAGTTCTGTGCCTCCGGTCTCGCCGGATTCACCCGCAATCTCCAGCCATCCGAAATCGCCGGTCAGGTGCTGGCGGCGGAAATGCTCAGCGGCGAGCGCGTGGACAACCTCGTCTTCATGGGCATGGGCGAACCGCTGGCGAACCTCGACAACCTGCTCGCCGCAGTCTCGATCATCACCTCGGACTGGGGACTCCATCTTGGTGCGCGCCATCTGACGATCTCCACTTCCGGCCTCGTCCCGCAGATTCAAAAGCTGGCCGATCACCCGCAGCAGATCCGCCTGGCGATCTCGCTCCACGGCGCGACCGACGATGTCCGCGGCCAGATCATGCCGGTGAACAAGAAGTGGGGCACCGCCGAACTCTTCGGCGCGCTCGACTACTGGAACTCGAAGAAGAAGCAGCACCTCACGCTCGAGTACATCCTGATCGACAACGTGAACGACTCGCTCGAGCAAGCCCGCATCCTCGCCGGGCATGCCCGGCGTTTGAACGCAAAGGTGAATCTGATCCCCTACAACACCGTCGAGGGATTGGAGTGGGTGCGCCCGAGCGAAACCCGCTGCAAGGCCTTCCGCGATATTCTCAAGAACGCCGGCGTTTCCGCGACCCTGCGTCTCGAAAAGGGCCACGACATCGACGCCGCCTGCGGCCAGCTCCGTCTCAAGCAAGAGACTGAAGAGGGCATCATCGAAGCTCCGATGAAGCAGCGTTGAGCCGCATCACGTCATTTGGCCTTCGCCAGCTCCGCGATTTGCGCAGGCGTCAGCGCGCCATCGTAGATACGGAACTCGTCCACCTTGCCGTTGAGATACGGATCACGGTCGGTTTGTGAGCGGCCGATCCAATTCCGCGGCGTGTTGCCGAGGCGGAACGGCGGAAAGTCGATGGCCGGGTTGCTGCCTGCTTCCACGCCATTGAGGTAGAGCGTTCCCTTTCCACCGGACAGCGTCACCGCGACATGCACCCATTCCTTGGCCGGAAACGCGATCGTGCCTTCGATGCGCTGGGCGTTGTAACCGTAGACCGTGGAAACCTCGAACCGCGGCATGCCATTCCCTCGGTTCGGTGTGAGGTACATCCACTGGCCGCGGTCATCGCCGAAGTCGAAGATCCGTGACCACGTCGCCGTGGATTCAAGATTCACCCAGGTGGCGATGGTAAAACCGGAGAGCTTGCTCACGACGCCCGCAGGCAGTTGCACATACTGGTCCTTGCCATTCAGCAACACCGCATTGCCCATGCGTCCTTGCGACCACAGACCTTTGTTCGGAAGGAGACCTGTGGCGGAAGAAGACGCGGCATTCGCCACGGTCGTGCCAGCGGTCTCATCGAACTTCAGATAGACGCCTTGCACCGGCGCAGATGCAAAGCTCACCACATTGGAGGGCGCGCTTTCTTTCCCCGCCTTCGTGGCCGTGACAGTGTAGAAGCTATTTCCGGCAGGCGCATCCGTGTAGGTGAGCAGATCCTTGATGCCACCAGCGACGGTCGTATAAGGCCCCTCCGCCGTGGTCGCACGTTTTACGGTGTAGGACTCCGCCCCCTGCGCTCCCCACCACGATAGCACCGCCTTGCCCTCGCGCTTGCGGACAACGAGGCCGCTCGGCTTGGGATACTTCACCTCCGGATCGCGGGTGGCGGTCAACGTGCCGAAACCGAGTTGGTCGAAAGACGAGGCATGTCCGCCGCCACCGCCTTCCGGTCGCACATGCGCGGCGAACTGCGCCGAATACGGAGCCGCGAGACCCATGCGGTTTACGTAATGGTTGTAGACCAGTTCATATCCAGCCCGGAAAGCAGGACGCCCGTCTGCGGACACGACCGTTTGTTCCTTGCGATCCCCCTTCGGCCCCGTGCCCCAGATGTACGGCTCGAAGGGCACGTCCTGCCCGAGGTTGTACTTCGCCACATACTCCGCGCCGGCGAGGAAGCGATTGTTGTCCCGGCTGTACCAATCCTGCCCCTGGTTCCACGCCGTCTCCATGATCGGCCCCATCAGCGCGATGCCGAGCGTGGTGTGACCCTGGTCGCGCCCGGCTTCCTGCCACTGGCCGAGATTGCCATCGTGGACATAGTAGATCGCCTTGTCGAAGGCTCCATTGCCCTTGCCGTTTTGGAAATAGGACATCGCCTCGTCATAGATGTCGCGTCGGTCGCACAGGATGCCGATCGCCTGCATGGCGGCGATGTTGCACAGATCCCAGTTCGCCCAGTAGTTGGTGATGGCCGCGCCGTTGTGCCCTTGGAGGAACTGTTGGTTCTTCGGGTAAAACACCTTCAGCATCATCTGCTGGAAACGGGCGAAGTCCTCGCGCTTCCAGCCCGGATAGGTGCGCATGATCTCCGCGGCATTCGCGAACTGGTAGCCGTAGATGCCCACGCCCAGGAAGCGGTCCGCGTTTCCATTGAGCTCCTTCATCGTGCCAGACCACGCGTTGAGAATCTCGACCGCCTTGTCCGCATAGGACGTCTCACCGCTGATCTTCCACCGCAACGCCAGTTGGTACGACGCATGCACGTCATTGAAGAGCAGTGGGAAGTTCTGCCCCTGCCCGCCCCGGACGACGATCTCCGTGGGCCGTGGCTTCCAATTCAACTGCGCCTGCGAGCTTGCGCACAACTTGTCCCAGCCTTCCTTCCAAGGACTCTGCCCCGACTTCACCTTCGCCCGCATCCGGGTGAAGTCCGTCTCCGTGTGCATCAAGCCCGGGTGCGTAAATGCCTTCCCGGGCGCTTGCGGCACTTGAGCCCCGCACAATCCGGCACCCACGAACACAGCCACGCAAAAATGGATCGCGCATCGGGCGAGGAGAAGGCGCTTCAAATTCATGGCGCGATCCTGCCCGTTCAAGCTCCGGAGATCTATTGGACAAATATCCCGGCTTCCGGATGCCTCCTCCTTGAAAGAAACAAAAACACCCGCCTCCTTGCGGAAGCGGGTGCCTTCAAATTCAGGGGCCGGGCGCTTGGAAAGCGCCGCCACGGAACCTTATTCGCCGAGGCCGAAGCGGACGAAGCGGCGCACGGTGAGCGTGTCGCCGAGCTCCTTACCCTTGGCTTCGAGCAGCTTGGTGATGGAGGTGTCCGGGTCCTTCACGAAGCCCTGCTCGAGGAAGCAGCTCTCGGCGAAGTACTTGGCGATCTTGCCGTTGATGATGTTCTCGATGATGTTGGCCGGCTTGCCGGAGTCGGCGAGCTGGGCGCGGAAGATGTCCTTCTCCGCTTCCACCACGTCGGCCGGGATGTCCTCGCGGGACAGACCGCGCGGAGCGGCGGCGGCGATGTGGAGGGTGAGGTCCTTCACCAGTTCGCGGAAGCCGGCGGTGGAGGCGGTTTCGGCATTGCCAGCACCGACTTCGATGAGCACGCCGACCTTGCCACCCATGTGGATGTAGGAGGACACGGCGCCTTCACCGGCGGCGTCGAAGCGGACATACTTGCGGAACTGGAGGTTCTCACCGACTTCGGCGATCTTGGCCTTCACGGTTTCTTCCACCGGAGCACCGAGGAAGGACACCTGCTGGGCGGCGTCGAGATCGGCGGCGCTGCTGGCGATGAGGGTGTCGGCGAGGCCGTTGACGAAGCCCTGGAAGTTGTCGTTGCGGGACACGAAGTCGGTCTCGCAGTTCACTTCGAGGAGGATGCCGGACTTGCCGTTCTCGGAGAGGCGGGCGGTGATGATGCCTTCGTTGGCGGCGCGGTCGGCCTTCGAGGAGGCCTTCACGATGCCCTTCTCGCGCAGGAGCTTCGCGGCGGCTTCAAGGTCGCCCTGGGTCTCTTCGAGGGCGCGCTTGCAGTCCATCATGCCGGCGTTGGTCTTCTTGCGGAGGTCGTTGACGAGGGAAGCGGTGATCATAATGAGCGGTTCGTTGGAAAGCGGTGGTAGGAAAACAAAACGGGCGGCCTATGGTGGTGCCAAGGCCGCCCGCGTGACAAAGCGGTCAGGCCTTGGCGGAGACGACGATGGCGTCCACCAGGTTCTGGAGCACGATGCGGATCGAGCGGATCGCGTCGTCGTTGGCCGGGATCGGGTACTGCACCACGGACGGGTCGGCATTGGTGTCCACGATCGCGACGATCGGGATTTCCAGGCGGCGGGCCTCAGCCACGGCGATGGACTCACGGGCGGAGTCCACGATCACCACGGCGTCCGGCTTCTGCTCCATGCCGCGCACGCCCTTGAGGTTGCGCAGGAGCTTCTCGCGCTCACGGCCGAGGGCGGCGAGCTCCTTCTTGGACATGGCCTTGAATTCCGGCTGCTTCTCGATGTTTTCGAGGTACTTGAGGCGCTCGACCGACTTGCGCACGGTGGCGCTGTTGGTGAGCATGCCACCGAGCCAGCGGTGGTTCACGTAGAACTGGCCGGTCGCCTCGGCGGCCTCACGGACGGCGTCCTGGGCCTGGCGCTTGCAGCCGACGAAAAGGATCTTCTTACCCTTGCCGGCAAGCTCGGAAAGGAAGTCAGCGGCCTTGTCGAGCTGCTGGACGGTCTTTTCGAGGTTGATGATGTAGATGCCACCCTTGTCCTTCATGAGGAAGGGCTTCATCTTCGGGTTCCACTTCTTGGTCTGGTGACCGTAGTGGACGCCGGCGTCCACCATCTCGGAGATAAGTTCGTTGATCATTGGTATTCTGTGTGTCCCGCCTTGATTCAGGACGGGCGATTTCAGGAAAATCCGCCGCTTTTGGAGTCCCTCCGATTTCCCGTTGGTGGATGGGCGGCGCGTGAAGGGACGCGCGGGGTACGGGATGGCGCGGTTCTTGGCAAGGCAAAACCGCTTAAAGCGAACGGGTTCCTCCGGATGGAAATGGGATTTTCCCTCCTGATTTCCGGATTTCCGCTGAAAGGACCGTCATTCTGGTGCTGAATGCCTCATCCCGGATTTCCCATCCCCATGCGCTGCCTGTTCGCCCTCCTGCTTTCCGTCTGCTGCCTGACAGCCTCGCCGTCCGAGCTGTGGTACCCCCAGCCGGCGGGGACGGAGGCCGAAGCGTTTCCTTTGGGTGACGGAAACGGGCAGCCATGGCGGGTCTATGGAGATCCCAAAAAGGAACGCATCGAGCAAGGTGACACCCGGATCACCCTTGAGTGGCTGGATGGCGATCAGGAGCCCCGGAACTACCGCCGCGCCCTCGATCTGGACACCGGGGTGGCCACGGCCACCTGGAAGCGGGGCGGCAGCACGATCACCTGCACGGAACTGGCCAGCCTCGCGGACGATGTCTTCCTGATCCATCTGCTGGCGGACATGCCCGGCGCGCTTGGTTTCCGAACGGGTTTCGCCGAACCGGGAACAAAACCCACCGGAAATCGCGGCGAACTGGCTGCAAGCAAATCCCGGCTGTGGGTCTTCCCCTTCGAATCCGAAGTCGCCCCCGAGGGCAATGACATGGTGGTGCGCGGCGAAGGAGAAGCCCTGATCGTGGTGTCCACCGGGGCGGGCAGCCTCGCGAAGCTGGCCGCGAAATATGATCCGGGGGCCGAACACCCGGATGCCAGCAAGCTCTGGCACAAGGCGCTGGAAGCCCACGTCTCCGCACACCGGACCCGCATGGGCGGCTGCGTGATCGATCTCGGTGGCCACGAAGCGGCCGCCAAACCCACCGACGAGCGGCTGAAGGCCTCCAACTGGCAAACCAATGATCCGGGCCTGGCGGTTCTGATGGACCAATACGGACGCTACCTGACCCGCCTCTGCCTGCCCGCCACGGTGAAGAGCGACGTCCGCTCCAAGTTGGTCGAGGAAAAGAACGGCACCGTGATCCTGCTCCCCGCACTCCCGGAGGAATGGAAAGACGGCTCGGTGAAAAACCTCCCGGTCGGCGCGGCGGAAATGATTCCCGAATACACCGTGGACATGGCTTGGAAGGACGGACGGGTCACCCAATACGAAATCCACCGCTCCCAACCCACAGGGCCGGAGAAAGTCAAAGTGCGAATAAACGGCTCCGAAACCGAGACAACAGTCCGGTAATCATTCGTCATCCATTCCCGGCCAAGCCCGGGCGAACCACACATCCGCCCCCCCGCCGGAATTCCCATATCGCAAAGCGACCTATCTATCCGGAGCGATAAAGATGAGCCATCCGGCGTACAACGACGGTCGGACAAAAATTCCCCATCCACGCCACCCCAATACTTTTATCGCGGGAGGCATAACGCCGAGCGATAATCCGACCAACTACTCTATCCAAAAATTATGATTTGCCTAATTATTATTTATTACTAAACGATTATCGCCGCGAAGATGATCCGTCCCCCTCCTGATCATGCGACGACATTCACCTCCATCCTCTGATCCTGCTACGGACGATTCGGTCCGTGGTGCGGGATCGTGGAGCATGAAGGCGGGAGCCTGGCTGTGGGGTTCCGCGTGTCTGACGGTCTTCATCACCTCCGCCCTTGGCTGGCTGATCCGGGTACCTCCGATCCTGGTGTTCGTGCCGGCCGGCTTGTTTGCCCTGGGCGCGGGTTCCTTCTGCGTGGGGCGACCGGGCCTGGCGACTCCGGGCCGGGCGATGGCCTGCGCTTTCGCGGCTGTCATGTCCCTGCTGGCCGCCACCCAGCTTCCGCTGCGGGCCACCTTTGCCGGCTCCCGCAATGCGATGGATTTCGCCGCGACCGAGGTTCTGAACGGCCGCCTCCCCTCCGGCACCTGGGCTGGTTGCTACCGCATCAACTCGGCGGAGGTGGATACGGACGGCAATGTCTTCCTGTGGACCTGCGTGATGGCGGACGGGCGCTGTGGCTTCGTGAAATCGAACGCCCCGAAAATCCCGGGAACCGTGAACGAAGTGGATCTCGGCGACGGCTGGAGATGCCTGTTTTTCCGCGATCTGCCCCAATCCTCGTAGAAGCCGCCCGAGAAATTCGCGGAATTTACCGGACAAATCCGCCCGGCTGGGACGGTATTTCCCCCGCCCATGAACCGTTTGTTGTTACTCCCTCTCCTCGTTCTTCCCGCCTCCGCCCTGACACCGCAGGAAGAAATCGCCGCCCAGGCACCCGTAGCCCGGGCGATTCTCGATGGCTGGCAGAAGCAGAATCCCGAGCGTGCGGAGCGCAAGCTCCACATCGTCTACTAGAGCCCCGCCGACCGCGAACCCGCGCCCCGCTACCGCGAGCGGCTCTCCACCATCATGGAGGACATCCGGAAGTTCTATGCCGAGGAGATGGAAAAAACCGGCTTCGGCCCGCGCACCTTCAATCTCGATCACGCCGCGGACGGGCTCATCAACATCCATGTGGTCAAGGGCAAGCAACCCTATACCCACTACTCCGTCCCGAGCGGGGATGAAATCCGCGGCGAATGCAAGGCGCAGTTCAAGGCGGAAGGGGTCGATCTCGAGAACGAAACGATCGTCCTGTTCTGCAACATGTCGAACTGGGATCCGGAAAAACGGACCATCTCCCAGAACAGTCCCTACTATGCTTCTGGTACCAACCGCAACGGCTGCGCCTGGCAGGTGGATTCACCGATCCTCGAGCTCAGCCAACTTGCGAACAAGGGGGACAAGGTCCAGGACGGCCAGTATGGAAACATCTCGATGGGCCGCTACAACTCGATCTTCATCGGCGGCATCGCCCATGAACTCGGACACGCCCTGAGCCTGCCGCATTGCCTGGAACGCAAGGACCAGCACGAGGCCTGCGGCGTTTCCCTGATGGGCTCGGGCAACCGCGAGTACCGGGCCGCCCAGCGCGGTGAAGGTTTGGGCAGCTTCATCCCGCTCGTCGATGCCCTGCGGCTCGCTTCCCATCCATTGTTCTGCGGCTCGGTGAAGGGCATGCGCGACAAGCCCACCGCGGTGCCATCCGATCTGTCGTTCAAGGCGGAGGGCAAGACCATCGTGGTCTCCGGCAAGGTGACTTCGAAAGTTCCGGTCTATGGTGTGATCGCCTACAACGACCCGGCCGGCGGCAACGACTACGATTCACCCACCGCCACCACGGTGCCGGCCAAGGACGGACGCTTCACGCTCACCTGCACCGATCTGGTGGCGAACCGTTCCGGCGAACTGCGGCTGTTCTTTCTGGAGTCCAATGGCATCCCGAGCGGCTTCCTGAGCCACACGCCCTATGCCTACGCCTACAACGTCAATGCCGACGGCACCGCGGACCTGCGGATGATCCAGGCTGCGGAACTGCTGAAGCCGCTCTTCGCGGCCGCCCAGCAGGGAGGCCCCCAGGCTGCGGAAGCCTTCAAGAAAACCAACTTCACCGGTGTGGACCCTGTCGTCCGCCAAGCGGCGGAATCCGTGGTTCGCCAGGCATCCGGCACTGCCCCGAAAGCCACTCCTGCCGACGAAAAAGCGGCGACCTGCGCACTGGCCACCGCCAAGTGGACCTCCGCCAAAACCGGCTATGGCCCGGCCCGCTCCGGCATGCTGCCGGAAGCCCCATGGGTGTTCGCCTCAGGAGGACGCCTGTTTCCGGATGGCCTGTATGCTCATGCATCCGCCACCTATACCTATGACCTCGGCGGAAACTGGAAGACCCTTTCCGGGAGCTGCGGCCTCATCGATGGCCACGACGGCAGCGTCGGCTTCCGCATTCTAGGCGATGGCAGGGAACTCTTCAAAGCCGCCAAGGTGAGTGAAGGCAAAGTCCGCGACTACAAGGTGGATGTCAGCGGGGTGAAGGAACTCCAGCTTCTCACCGACGATGCCGGTGACGGCCCCGGCTCCGATTGGGGAGCCTGGCTCGCTCCGGTGCTCTCGCGCTGACCGCTCTCCCTTCCACCCGGGCATTCTCATGGGCCGCGCTGGTAACGGTGCGGCCCGTTTTGCAAATGCCATGCAGCCTTCTCCGGCAGAATCAGGCTATTCCGCACGCTTCTTTATCCGCAGAAGCTTCTTCATCAGATCCAGCATGCCCGCGTAACGGAATGACGGATCGACGTAGTGGTGCAGCACGTAGAAGCAGAAGTAGTACGCGCGGCAGAACGCCCACACGGAGATCAGGAACAAGCCCAACGCCTGCCACGAGAAAACGGGGGCCAGCAATACGATGCCGGCGAGAAGACCGAGGAAGGCGAAAAGCGCGCCCTTGAGTTTCAGAACAAACGGCGAGGTGATGTCCATGACGGGATCATCTTCGCAGATCCCGCGTCTGCGCAAAGGGAAGAGTCATTGGGTTTGGCTCCTGAAAAAGCATGCGGCCCGGTCGGGACGCGCCCCTTCCCCTTGCGCGGAATCGCGAATGGCGCGGCGGTTGCCGCGACGAACCGGAGGCACCATGAAGAACCTGCCGGTCCGCCGCGGACCATCCGCTAACCACGGGAAGCATCACGCCGCGCCAACGAGTTCGGCAACGGAGTGGAAAAGTCGTTCCGGCATGTGATCGACGGACTCAACGATCCAATCGGGCCGGTAGGCGTAGCGATGGAGCTGCTCGACCTTGGTGTGGCCGCTGAGGACCAACACCGTCTGATAGCCCATGCCCACGCCACCGAGAATGTCGGTCTCCATCGTGTCACCCACCATCACGGTGTTCGCGGCACGCACGCCGAGCTCGTTCTGCGCCATGCGCATCATCACACCGCTGGGCTTGCCCACCGAGAAGGCCTCGCGGCCGGTGGCTTTCTCCAGCATGGCCACGATCGCACCGCACCCCGGACGGGTGCCGGCATCGGTCGGGCAGGTGGCGTCAGGATTGGTGGCGATCAGACGCGCGCCCTTCTCGATCAAGCGCACGGCGCGCTCGATCATCTCGAAGGTCATGGTCCGGCCTTCGCCCACCACCACATAGTCCGCATCATCATCCACGACGGTGACGCCATTGTGGTGGAGCGCGGCGGCAAGGCCGTTTTCCCCGATCACAAACGCGGTGGCTCCGGGCTTCTGGTGGGCCAGAAAGCGGGCCGTGGCCATCGCGCAGGTGAAGACATCATCGGCATCGGCCTCCAGACCGAGACGGCACAGCTTGAGCGCCACATCGCGGCGCGTCCGCTGGGAATTGTTCGTCAAAAAGCGGAAGGGAATCCCGTCATGTCGCAATCGCGCGACGAAACGGTCGGCGCCGGGGATCAACTGGTTCCCCCGGTAGATCACGCCGTCCATATCCAACAAAAATCCTAGAGTGTTCACGCCCGTCTTGCGAGCGGTTGCCGTGCCAGATTCCGACATTCGGCAGTTACTCAACCTCCCAAGAGGGTCATCCGAAAGGCAGCCGACACAGGAGCAACAGGTTGAGACCTGCAAAATAATTCCTCCACCGTGGAAACACGTAACTTTAGTTCTTTCAGTCGATTAGAAGCATTCATGGAAAGCGGACGCCTCCATGCACGGCGTTCGCCAAACCCGCCCCTGCTTCTCCAAACGCGCCTACAGGGAGCCGGAGGCGCTCCCGCCACCCCGTTCTTCACCCAACCGGGATGATCATGGGGATCCTCGGGCGGATTTGTTTCGTATGGATCGGGAAGCCTTGGGATTCGCGCACGATCTTGCCCGTGGTCTCATCGGTAACGCGGAAACGCATGCCGGATGGACTCATCGCCGGGCTCACCTTGTAGTGATGTCCGGCGGTGAGGTCGATAGTCGCTATCCACGGTCCGGCCTTCAATAGTTCCAGCTCGTAGCCGCGCTTGCCAATATAGCCGAAAGTCATTTCGTGAGGACCGGGATCGAAGGCCCAGGGACTGGAGAGATTGGCTCCGGCTCCTTCGCGCTTTCGCTCGACTTCTGGAATGCCTTTGACCGCATCCAACGAGGCCATGTCCCAGTCTGAATAACTCTGGCGCGTCATGGACGAAAGCATGGTCGCCGGATTCGGGCTGGTGCTGAAGTTCCCCGAGCCGCAGCAGGAAACCGAAGTGGCCAACGCAGCGCATGATACGCCCGAAGCGAGGCGCTGTAGAATCGGTGCAGGTTTCATAGCTCGGATAAGGGTGTGTGATCCTCACCAAGACTTTCTGGATCTGCAACCCTCGTCACTTAACTGGAAAATACACCGGGTAGCATTCGAGCCCGATCTGATGGAAGGGCACCCACGGCACTTCTCTTCTCCGATCCGGTAAATGGTCGGGCGTATTGGCTGGATGACGGAGATCGCCCTTGGAAATCCGCTGTTCCAGGGAATGGTGGAGGCATTGCAATGGCCGATGTCTTCACACCCGAGAAGCGTTCCGAGGTGATGTCCCGCATCCGCGGGTCGGACACCCGGCCGGAAATCATCGTCCGAACCCTGCTCCACCGTCACGGCTATCGCTTCACGGTGAGGGGGCCTTTGAACCGCAATCTGCCGGGCCGACCGGATCTGGTGCTGCCGAAGTATCGCACCGTCATCTTCGTCCACGGCTGTTTCTGGCACGGCCACGAACATTGCGGCGACTTCCGACTCCCCTCCACGCGATCCGAGTGGTGGACGGCCAAGATCAGCGGCAACAAGGCGCGGGACCTGCGTGCGGAAAACGCCCTGCGCTCGCTGGGCTGGCACGTGGTCACGATCTGGGCCTGCGCGGTGAAAACCCGGGCCGCACGGGAATGGCTGGAGAAGCGTCTGCCGAAGCTGATCGGGTGAGTGCCGCAGCCGTCGTGCTTGCCCACCACTATCACGCCGCCTAGATCCGGGCATGTTCCACCTCGTCATGGTCGCTCCGGAAATTCCGCACAATGCCGGGGCCGCAGGCCGCCTGGCATTGGCCACCGGCTCGGTGCTGCATCTGGTGAAGCCGCTGGGGTTCTCGCTGGAAGACAAGTATGTCCGCCGCACCGGCCTCGACTACTGGCAGGACGTGGACGTGCGCGTCTGGGAATCCTTCGATGAACTGAAGGCCGTGGCGGGAGAGGAGGCCCGCTTCTGGTATCTCAGCACGAAGGCCACCCGCTCGCCATGGAGCACGGCATTCGAGCCCGGGGACTATCTCGTCTTCGGCTGCGAAACAAAGGGTCTGCCGGAAGACATCGTCCGTGCCGCGGGCGATTCCGGATTGCGTATTCCGATGAAGCCGGATTCCACGCGCAGCCTGAATCTCTCCACGGCCATCGCCATCACCCTCTACGAAGCAGTGCGCCAGCAGGCTCCCATGTGGTGAAAACAAAAAGGGCCTTCCCGAAGGAAGGCCCTTGAGAGAAACGGAAGGCGTCAGGGCTGCTTGAACACGATCTCCTCCGCCTTCCGGCTGTGGCCGAAATCGCCGAAGGAATCCTTGCTGGTGACATAAAGCATCAGCCCCAGAAGCATGAGCGCGAAGGCGGTCTGCACCCATTCCAGAACGCGGGCTTTCACCGGACGGCGGCTGACCCATTCCATCAGCGCCAGCACGATGTGGCCGCCATCCAGCACCGGGAAAGGCAGCATGTTCAGCACCGCGAGGTTCACGTTGAAGAGCACGAAGAACGCCAGCAGACGGGTGTAGGGATTCTCCATGTTCAGCATCTGCAACTGGGCCTTGAAGATGCCGACCGGGCCGCTGAGGTGATCGATGCCGATGCTGGAGTCCCGTGAGAAGACACGGTCCAGCGTGGTCCACATCATCCGCAGGCTGTCCTTCACCTGTTCCCAGGCACCGGGATGGCCAATGACGGTGACCTGATGGGGATCGTCATCCGGGCTGATGCCGATCATGGCGGGCTTGCCAGTCGGAGAAACCGGTACCTCCGCTTGGACGGTCACGGTCCCGGGAGTCCATTTGATATTCGCGAATTCTTCGGGCGTGAGTTCCTTTTCCGGGTCGATGTTGCTGCGCTCGTAGGCGATTTCGATCGGCTTGGCTCCGGCTGCGGCCACGATCTCAAGGAAACGCGTGGAGCAGATCACCGGTTGGCCGTCCGCGGTGATCAGGCGGTCCCCCAGTTTGAGGCCGGCCCGCTCTGCCGGGCTGCCCTTGATCACATTGCTCACAAGCACGTGCTCCGCCTCCGGGCCGATGCCCACGCGACGGAGGGATTTGCGCTGGTACCACTTCGTCGGCTCGATCTCGAACTTGGACACCAGCTCCAGCGGCTTCGGCTCGCCCGCCCGCTCAATCGTGAAGCGGATGTCCTGACCCTTGCTGAGAATAATCCGCTCGAAGATACCATCCATGCGGCTGCTGCCCGCAAAGGCAGTCACGGGCTCGCCATTGATGGCGAGAATCTTGTCACCCGGACGGATGCCCGCCTTGGCTCCAGGGCTGTCTTTTTCCACCGAGCCCACCACCGTGGAGGGAATGGTGTCCACCGGCTTGCCCACCTGGGTCACGATGGCGGCCGCAGCCAAGGCCAGCAGCAGCGAGAACAGCGGACCGGCGAAGGCGACGATGATCTTGTCCAGCGGCGAGATCTTCGGCAACGGCTCGCCGTCTTCCGCGGCCCGGCCTTCGATCGACTCCATGGGAGCCATCTGCGGCAGGCTAACGAAGCCGCCGAAGGGCAGCCAGCCGAGGCCATACTGCACGCCGTTCCAAGTGCGTTTCCAGATCGGCTTGCCGAACCAGATTTGGAAGCGGTCGATCTTCAATCCCCGCCAGCGTCCGGCGAGGAAGTGTCCCAGTTCGTGGACGAAAATGATCAGGTTGAAACCCAGCACGATCAGGAGAACTTGCAGGGTGGTGTGGAGAATCTTGGGGAGTTCCGGCATGAAATCTTTTTTCCGCTGCCACCCTAGCGCGGGAAGGCCCTGCATCAAGTGGATTGACGCACCCCTCTCCGTTCGCAGAGACTGTCTCTCATGGCATTCAGGATCGACGACGCCATCGTTCGCGGGGAAATCGACAATACCGTCGAAGGCAGGACCACGGGCCACCTCTGGCTGGCCGGTCGTGCCGAGCCCGTGACGCTCGATCTGGATGGCGATTGTTGGCGCGATCTGGCCGGTTCGCGGCTGGTCTTCGAGAACCCCGAACCCAAGCCGGACGCGGCGACCGGACAACTGGCTGCGGAACAAACCGGCGTGACCGGAGACATCACCGCCTCGCGCAAGGCCCGCGTCTCCACCGTCTCCGAAGAGCAGATCCACGCCATGCATGCCGCGGGCCAGGAAATCCCCTACGAGTGGAAGCACCTGCTCTACCTCGAATGGTTCAGCCCCGCGAATGGCCGTGTCCTCATCGAGAGCTCTTCGTTCCACCTCACCATCTCGACGCCGTCCTGGGCCATGGATGAGGACGCCGAGCAGGCCCAGCAACTGGCCAATCTCCACGCGATGCGGGACTTCATGGCTGGGATCATCCGCCGCCGGAATGGCAGCCAACCCGCGGCCGAGCAGGATGCGGATGAACTGGACGAATACGAATGGGAGGAACGTCTGAAGGAATCCGACCGCCTCGCCGACGCGTATCAGGAAGTCCTGGAAAAGTACATGGACGATGAGGACGCCGAGCGGAAGGAAGCCTTCGTCATGGGGTGGGATGGGCTGCTCGATGCCCTCGCCGAGCGGGATGAGAACGACATCCCCGGCCTCACCGATGACGGTGGCTTTTCTTCCTCGTCATGGACCCCGGACGATGGCGGCGAAGGTCCGGAGGACCGCGAGGATGACCGCCACCCGCTCCAGGCCATGGCCTATGAGGTGGCTTTGCGTTCGGTGGATCTCGTCTCCCGGGACGGCGGGCCGGACACGGCCGCGCATTGTCTGGTTTCCAATCTCCTCCAGGTCAGTGCCAAGCTGGCAGGCGCGCTCAACGGTTGCGGCAGCGGCTATGAACCGGAAGCCGGATTCGTGCTGGCCGTGCTCAAGCGCTGCCTGAACTGGCTCAATGAAGCCATGGCCGCCTGCCAGGCCTTGCTGGATCAGGAAACCGATCCCGACCAAGCCCAGGCCCTCACCCGGCTGCGGCAATCGGTTTTCGAGATACGGGATGGGATTGTGGCGCTCCGAAGAGAGCTTAAGCAAAGTTAATGATTGCGCACCCGGAAAAACGGGTTATGGAAATTCCCATGAAAGCGCTGCTCCTCCTCGCCGCGGCCGCCGCGGGCCTTCTTCTTTCTTCCTGCAACACCGCCATCGGCTTCGGTCGCGACCTGCGCCTGCTTGGCCAGGGCATGGAAACCTCCGCCAACAAGAGCCAGGGTGGCGGCGGTGGTGACACCAGCGGTGCCCCGGTTTACTAAGCCGGTCTGAAACGGGTGTGGATCCGCTCCAAACCACGAGATTTTCCCACGAACCGAAAAAGGGAAGGACGCGGACGTCCTTCCCTTTGATGCGTTTGGACGGGAGTGTCTTCAGCGGGACGCAGCCCAACCGGCGGCATAACCGCGATTGAACTCGGCGTGATCGCCGGAAGGAACGCTACCCCAGTGGCGGGCGGAGTTGTAACCGAGGCCACGGCGCCGGTCGCTCATGCCCGCGCTGTAGCCCGCGCGATAAACATTCATGTGGGAACCGCCGCCGCCGGGATATCCACCACCGCCCCAACCTCCGCCGGAACCACCACCCCAGCCGCCACCGCCGCTCACAGAGCGGAAGCCGGAGGAGTAACCACTGCGATAGTTGTCACGGAACGGTGCGGCCACGGAATACTGGCCGCGGGTCGGGTTGTAGCCGCGTCCGGCGCGCTTGTCGCGCGCGCCATCACTCTGGCCCAGGCGGTAGGCTTGGGAAGCTTGGGCGCCTCCACCGGGATAGCCACCGCCCGGGTAACCCCCACCAGGATATCCACCCCCCGGGTAACCGGGTCCGGGACCACCGGGATAGGCGTCGTAGGTACAACTGGTAAGTGCCGTCACACCCAGTGCGAGCGAAGCGATGATTGCATTTTTCATGGCGTGGCACGCTAACGCCGTCCCGTGTTTTCGTCCAGTGATCTCCAACAGAATCGAAGGCCCCCGGATGAAGGCGCGACGCCGTCTGATCGCAAGGACGCCCGGAACTTCCGGGAATCTCCTCCAGAAGCGGCTTGTCACCGTTTTACGCGGGCGGCACCCTCCCGGCCTCGCATGGATTGGCTTCACCAGATTTTCGGACAGGACCTGAAGGCGGCGGTTCCGATCGTTCTCGGCATCATCGTTTTCGAAGGCGTGCTGTCGGTGGACAATGCCGCGGTGCTGGCCACCATGGTGCGGAAGCTGCCGGTGGATCAACGGGGCAGGGCATTGCGCATCGGCCTCCTGCTCGGCTACGTGCTGCGCGGCTCCTGCATTCTCGCCGTGAACTTCCTCACCAAGGTGTGGTGGGTCGGCCCGCTCGGCGGAGCCTATCTGCTGTGGCTCGCCATCAAGCACTTCGCCACCCACGAGCATATCGAGGAGGCCGCGGAATCAAGCGTGCCGGGTGATGGAAATTGGTTTTTCCAACAAATCACCGGCTGGATCGGCGTGTTCTGGGCCACCGTGCTCGGAGTCGAGGTGATGGACCTGATGTTCTCGATCGACAACGTACTGGTGGCGAACGCCCTCACGGACAACACCTACCTGATCTGCATGGGGGTCTTCGTCGGCATCCTTGGCATGCGTTTCGCCGCCCAAGGCTTCGTGAAGCTGATGCACCGCTATCCATTCCTGGAAACCTGCGCCTTCGTGGTGGTCGGCCTGCTCGGATTGAAACTGGTGGCAGGCCTGTGGGTCCACTTCCAGCCGGAGTCCGGCTTCGCCCATCTGATCGAAAGCCAGACGTTCAAGATCATCTGGTCGGTGCTGATGCTGCTGCTGTTCATCATCCCGGTGATCACCCACCGTTTGTTCGGCTGGCCGCACCGCCAGCGGGATGAAGCGGGGGCGGAGTGAAGCACGCCCGGGAGTTGCGTGACCGGCGGCTCCACGCCATGCTGGCTGCGGTGAGTGAGACTTTCGATTGGCCCGGCTTTCTGCCCGCTTTCGCCTCTGCGGCGGTGGCCGCCGGATTTCGTCCGCACCGCTACGGCAGCACTCCCTCCGGAGACCTGATGGCGTGGCTGAAGCCCGGCTCCGGCAAGCGCTCCTATCTCTCCGCCGGCATCCACGGCGACGAACCCGCCGGGCCGCTCGCACTGTTGGAGTTGATGCGCTCCGGCGCCTTTCACGACCAGGGCGAATGGCTGCTCTGCCCGGCACTCAACCCCACCGGCCTGGCGATGGGACGCCGCGAGAACGCCGATGGCCGCGACCTCAACCGTGACTACTGGGTTCGTCGTACTCCCGAGGTCTGCGCCCATACGAAGTGGCTTCATGCCAATGGCATCGCGGACCGCTTCATCTCGCTCCACGAGGACTGGGAAAGCACCGGATTCTATTTCTACGAGATCAACTGCGGCCCGGACCGGCCGGACCGGGCCCGCGCGATTCTGGAAGCGGTCTCGCCCTGGTTCCCGGCGGAGCCGAACGCGGTCATCGATGACCACGACATCCGCGAACCCGGCTGGATCTACCATCCGGCGGAAGCGGACATGCCGGACCACTGGCCCGAGGCGATCTTCCTCGCCAAGAACGGTTGCGGCCTGTCCTTCACCTTCGAGACCCCCAGCAGCGCTCCTCTTGCCTCCCGGGTAGCCGCCCATGTCGCCGCGGTGAGGGCGGCCCTCGAGTTTTGAAGGAAGCTACTTCTTCAGACCCAGCACCACCACTCCCGCTCCCACCATCAGGATGCCCGCCCATTCGCGTGGCGAAGGACGCTCCTTGAGGAATAGCAAGGCGAAGGCGGCGACAAGCAGCAGGCTGGATTTGTCGATGGGAGCCACTTGGGAAGCCGTGCCATCTTTCAACGCACGGAAGTAGCAGACCCATGAGGCGCCCGTCGCGAGCGCGGAGAGCACGAGGAAGCACCAAGCCTTGGTGGATAGTTGAGCCGGATTGCTCCATTTGCCCGTGGCCATCACGAAAGCCGCGAGCACCAGCAGGATCACGAAGGTGCGGATCAGCGTGGCAAAGTCCGAATCCACACCCTGCAATCCCACCTTGGCGAAAATGGTGGTCAACGCAGCGAACACGGCGGACAGCAGCGCCCAGTGGAACCAGGTCAGGGTCATGAGCCCATTCTAGCAGAGTATGACGGTCATAGGAATGTCCTTGCTCCCTGTGGCTCCCGCGATAGTCAGCCGGGATGCGATTCCGGATTCTCGTCTGCCTGTCATTCGCCACCTCCCTTGCCACCGCGGGATTGGAGAAAAAGGAGGCTGCGGACCTGGTCACGAAGCTCGCCGCGGAACGCCTCACCAACCTGAAAACGGAACGTGCCGCCGAGATGGAGGCGAAGTCGATCACCCTCGGCGACAAGACGATGCCGTGGCTGGAGAAAACCTTCGGAGACGCCCCTGCGGGCAAGCGCAGCCTGTGGATCTCCATGCACGGCGGCGGCAATGCATCGCCGACCGTCAATGACCAGCAGTGGCAGAACCAGATCAAACTCTACCAGCCGCCGGAGGGCATCTACATCGCGCCGCGCGCTCCCACCAATACATGGAACCTCTGGCATGAGGGCCACATCGATCCGATGTTCTCACGGATCATCGAGGACATGATCGCGGTGCGCGGGGTCGATTCCGAAAAGGTCTATCTGATGGGCTACTCGGCGGGGGGCGATGGCGCGTGGCAGCTCGGCCCGCGCATGGGGGATCGCTTTGCGGCGGTCGCGATGATGGCCGGCCATCCGGGAGACATGGCGCTGGCCAGCCTGCGGAACGTGCCCTTCGCCATCTTTTGCGGCGGGTGGGACCGCGCCTACGACCGGAACAAGCTCTGCAAGGAATACGGCGAGAAACTCGACCAGCTCCAGAAGGACGATCCGGACGGCTACACCCACATGGTCCGGATCTACGAGGGGCTGGGCCACTGGATGGACCGCAAGGATGCCGAGGCCGTCCCGTGGATGGCCGGTTTCACCCGCCGCACCTGGCCGAAGAAAATCATATGGGTACAGGATGACATCATCCACGAACGCTTCTACTGGCTGGGAGTCCCGGCCGCCTCCACGAAAGCCGGAGCAAGGATCACCGCCACGGTCGAGAACCAGACCATCACGCTTGATGGCGACGTTGCTCCGGAAACCATTCTCTGGCTCTCCGACGCCCTCCTTGATCTCGATCAAGCGGTGACGGTGAAAGTGAACGGCAAGGTGGTCCACGAGGGCGGAATCGAGCGCACGCGGGAAGCGATCACCGCCTCCCTCGCGGATCGCCCGGACACCGCGGCCTGCGCCACCGCCAAGTGGGTCTTGAAATGACCCCCTGCCAGAAAAAACAAAACCGGCGGCATCCCGAAGGATACCGCCGGTAGAGTTTCCAGCAAACGAACGGAAAATCAGTTCACAGCCACCGCGGAGGAACCGGTCTCACCGGTGCGGATGCGGATGGCTTCTTCGATGGTGGAGATGAAAACCTTGCCGTCACCGATCTTGCCGGTGTTGGCGCTCTTGACGATCGCTTCGGCAACACCGCCAGCCTGCGCGTCGTCCACGACGATCTCGATCTTCACTTTGGGAAGGAAATCAACGGTGTACTCGGAACCGCGGTAGATTTCGGTATGGCCCTTCTGACGGCCGAAACCTTTCACTTCAGTAACGGTCATGCCCTGGACACCCACTTCCGCGAGCGCCTCCTTCACTTCTTCCAGCTTGAATGGTTTGATGATCGCTTCGATTTTTTTCATGGTTCCGGCGGATTGGTAAGGGGGCTATAGCAACGGTCGTGCCAACTTGTGTCGGGAAAAATTTCCAACAACACCGCCTTTCTTTTAGACTTCGGCGCGCGCCTTGACGAGAGGAAATCCCTGTGGCGGCAATGATCCGGCGTCAAACCGGAGGCTTTCCGGCGATTCCGCCCTGTTGATAACGCATCCGGGTTGCGCCGGGCCGAAAGATCATGCAACTTCGGGGCGTTAAACCATTCTCTCCAACATGAAAAAACTGATCATTTCTCTCGCTGCCGCCGTTCTCGCGCCTGTCGCCATCGCTGAAGACGCCAAGGTCGAACTCACCGGCAACGACGCGATGCAGTTCAGCTCGAAAGCCTTCGACGTGACCGCCGGCCAGAGCGTGAGCCTCACCCTCAAGCATATCGGCAAGTTGCCGAAAGCCGCGATGGGCCACAATGTGGTGATCCTCAAGTCCGGCACCGTGGTCGCCACCTTCGCCACGAAGGCCATGACCGCCAAGGACACCGACTACATCCCGGGTGATGCCGAGTCGAAGGCCCAGATCGTCGCCCACACCAAGACCATCGGCGGCGGCGAGTCCGACACCGTCACCTTCACCGCTCCGACCGAGCCGGGTTCCTATCCGTTCCTCTGCACCTTCCCCGGCCACTTCGCCGTGATGCAGGGCGTGATGACCGTGAAGGCCAAGTAAGCCTTCTGAATTTCGAAACGGGCGGCCCGCAGGACGGTGCCGCCCGTTTTTCGTTTCAGCGCAGGCTCTTGCGCCCGGTTTCCCGGCCCATGGCATCGTAGCTGATGCAGGTGTTCCAAGCCCCGTCACGATCGTCATCCTCCCAGCGGGTGTCCGGATTGCCATTCTTGTAATCGTAGCGGATCAAGGGGAAACCGCTGCCACCCGGGGTGACGGTGGTGGTGACGGGCAGGTCGTTTTTCCAGATGGTGACACTGTCGAAGGTGCCATCGAGATCGAGATCTCTCTGGGAACGCACCCGTTCGCCATTTTCATATTCCTCACGGGTATCCCAGCGGCCGTCGTAGTTGTCATCCCGGAACACGAGCGCCGGATTTCCGTTGGACGTGGATTCGATCCTCTTGTCGATCCTGCCATCTCCATTGCGGTCGTATTCCTGTTTGAGAGCGGCGGAACGGCCTCCGGACCGGTTCTGGCTCACCCCCACGACGAAGAGGCTGATCACCGCCGTAACGACAATGGCGAAAACCAGCCATCCGGGCACCGTCTGGCGGCGATTGCGGGCGGTCTCCGACAGGGGCGGAAGTCCGAGGTGCTGGCGGGCGGCTGCGGCGTCCTCATCCGCCACCGCCACCCGGATGCCGGAGGAGTTCAACAAATAGGGCGCGGTGGAGGCCAAGGCCTCATCGAGAATGTCCGCGGGAATGCCTTCGTTCTCCAACAGGTTCTTCGCCATCCACGCGTCCTCCAGCGTCCCGCACTCCTTGACCACCGTCATGCGGCAGTCATCGCACGGGAACGCCGGGGCCGAAACTTCAAACCGCGGCAGCGCGGAATGCGGCGAGGTTCTCCGCTCCCATGTAGCGGACCAGTACCTCGTCCGGAGCGCGGTTCAAATCCACCAGCACCAGCGCGTCGAGCACGTTGGCGAAGTCCGGATCGACATTGAACTCCAACAGGGTTGCATTGAGCTTCAGGTACTGGCGCAGCAGCACCGGCACGCCCTTGCCATCCGGCTCGACCTGGGCGATCGCGGCGGACACTTCCTCAATCGAGCCGAGGCGGCTGCTGATCTCGTCCATTTCCAAGTCAATCCCATCGTAGGGGTGAAAGGGCTCCACCGCGTCGGCGAAGTTCGCGTCACGACGATTGCCACGCATGAAACGCACGATCAGCTCCTGCGAGACGGCGGTGTAGTCGTTCGAAATGCTGACCGGTCCGAAGAGGCGGGCGTAGCGCGGATAGCGCGCCACGAAGCGGCTGATTCCGCGCCAGAGCAAGCCGAGCGGGTGGATCGAGCGCTGGTATTCCGTCGCCACGAACGAGCGGCCCAGCTCCAGCCCGGGAGTGAGATGATCGAGGAACGGCTGGCCGAGCTTGAAGAGCGTGGAGGTGTAGAGGCCCTCCGGGCCGAACTCCGCCAGCAGGGTATCGGTGCGGCCGAGGCGGTAGGCACCGGCCACGGCGTTCGCCTCGCGGTCCCAGAGGAACAGGTGGAGGTAGGAGCGGTCGTAAATATCGAGGTCCAGCGCCTTGCCACTGCCCTCGCCCACCGCCCGGAAGGCGATTTCGCGGAGGCGGCCGATCTCATGCAGGATGGCCGGAATGGCGTCGGCGGAGGCCAGGTAAACGTCGAAGCGGCCTTGGGAAGCCAGCGGGGCATTGGCGGCCAGGCGCGCGATTTCGGCCTGCACGGCGGCCGGGTCGGCGGGCGCGGCGACCGATACTTGGAATGCGGCGGGTCCCCGCTCATGCGAGGAGTTCGGATCTTGAGGCTGAAGGTTCATCGTGGTGATGTCCCGGGGTTCGTCTCGCGCGCAGCGCCAGTGCCTGCGTTTGGCGAATCCGTCAAGGCGAAACATGATATGACGAGGGGTGGAGTCCACCCGATCGCGTCAACGGTTTCGTCACGGAAGCGGAACCGCTTCCAGCCTCTGTCTCAGAAAAGCAGTGGCATCTTCCGCTGATTGGATATCAGCGGGTTCCACCAGTTCTCCGGCCCGGCAGCAGACCTTGTCGCCCTTCCGGGAAAGAATCACCCGCGGCAGCAGCGCGGTCCGGATCAGGGGGTGAATGGCACCCGCCAGATGGAACCAGGACGGATTCTCCCCGAAAAACCGCACCGGCAGGACCGGCACTCCGGCCTTGCGGGCGAGGGCAGCGATGTGCGGGGACCATGGCCCGTCCGCAACCCGCCCGAGGTGATCCCGCCAGGTGGACACCTCTCCGGCGGGAAAGACCGCCAAAAGGCCGCCGCCACGCAAGTGCTCCAGGGCGGAGCGGAGGGTCAAAGCGTTCTGACGGGCGGCCTGGCGATCGCCGAGAATGGAGAGCGGCAGGAACCAATGGCCCACGCCGGGCGCTGCCGCCGCCATTTCATTGGCGAGGATGGCGAAATCGCGGCGCTTCCTCAGGCACAGCGCGATCAAGGTCAGGGCATCCGCACCGCCAAAGGGGTGATTCGAGACCACGATGACCCCGCCTTCCGCCGGAATCGCCTCCACCACGCCCGCCGCATCCGGCGTGAGGCCGAACTGGCGCAGCACGTCCTCCGCCGGGTCCGGATCATGGGACGCATCAAGGAACGCCTGACGGGAACGGGCGATGCCCAGCACGGATTCCAGCATGCCCCGGACGGTGGCACGCCAGCCATCCCCCGCCAACGCTGGCAGGGCGTCGGCGATGGCCATGAATTTTTCCGGATTCGGGGAAGAAGGAGTCGGGTCGGGTGTGTCCAAGCGTGCGGCCGGGGTTCAGGCCTTGTTCTTGAGGAGATCCCGGATTTCGGCAAGCAGCTTCACATCGGCGGGAATTTCCGGCTCACCGGGAGCGTCCGCCTTTTTCTCCATCATCGTCTTCAGCCTGTTCATCGGCTTGATGAACACGAAGAACAGGATGGCACCCACGATGATCAGGGAGAGAACGGCATTCACCACCACGCCCAGGTCGAAGATCCAGAGCTTCAGGGAAACATCGGGCTTCCCTCCCGCCGCGTTGATCAGCGGATTGATGATGCCGGTGGTGAAGGCCTTCACCACATCGCCGAAGGCGGCGCCGATGAGCACACCGACCGCCAGATCGATGGCGTTTCCCTTGAGAATGAATTCGCGAAATTCCTTGAGCATGGTTTGAGGGGTTGAGTCAGCGCCCACCTTTCCACAGGCCCGGCTTTTTCCAAGTCGATTCTAACCGCCGCCGGCTCATAAGAGGGTGTATCGAAACCTGCTTCGTCCCAACGGGACGAGGGAGCTTCAACCGGCGTTTCGTTACACGCTCTAAGAGTTTGCGGTTTTGCGGAAAACAGGCATATGGTGCAGGGCCATGAAATCCTCCTGTTATTATTATCTACCAGCCATCGCGGCCGCGGCCGTGCTCGTGTCCTGCAAGGACTCCAAGTCCGGGGATTCCGCTTCTTCCTCGTCATCCACCGCTTCCGATACCGTGGTGCTGGCCAAGGCCGACTCCCTGCCCAAGGCTGGAACCAAGCTCACCGCCTCCCGCAAGATGGCGATGAAAGACGCCACCATGAAGGTCAGCGCCGGCGGCCAGAACATGGATGGAACGGCCAGTGTCACCGAAACGGAAACCACCACCATCGAGTTCGCCAGCGCGGACAAGGTGAAGAGCACCGTCACTGCCGGTGAAAAAGCGCAGACGACAAAAATGAACGGCCAGGATATCCCGAACGAGCCCCAGCCGAATTCCCTGCTGAATGTTCCGGTCGTCTATACCAAAAAGGATGGCAAATGGACGGGCGCGCTGGAGAGCGGCACCGCCACCGCCGCCCAGACGAAGGACATCGCGAAACTCGAGAAGAAACTGAACAAGCCGAAGGATGCATCAGTCTATGGAACCTCCCCGCACAAGGTGGGTGACTCCTGGACGGTGGACGCGGCCGATCTCGCCTTCGCCGATGACGACAACGAGACCAAGGGTTCCCTCAAGCTGACCTTCAAGGGCATCGAAACCTACGAAGGAAAAAAATGTGCCCGCCTCGAAGGTCCGCTGGAACTGACCGGAAAAACCGCCGCCGACAAAGGCAGCCTGGATCTCTCCATGAAGGGGGACATGGTCATCCTGCGCGCGATCGATGAAATGATCGACATGAAGACCGATTTCAAAGGCAAGATGGAGATGAAAGGGAACATCCCCGGTGGCACCATGTCGATGGAAGGCGGCATCGTGGTGGATGAGAGCAACAAGATCAACTGACCCTCCCTCGGACACATGTCCGTACCAACAGCCGGGCCGCGGGTCCGGCTGTTTTTGTTAGGAGACGGCGGCGCCACCATTGGAGGCTTGATATGCGGGAGAAAATTCCCATAGGCTGGAGTTCTATGAAAATTCCCTCTCGTTTGCGTTTGATTGCCGTGGCGGTTCTCACCGCTTTCGTTTCTTCCGCCCACGCGCAAGACAGCTACGTCCTCGCCAAGAAGGGTGAAACGCCGAAGCCCGGCACCAAGTGCGAGCTGACCAAGAAGATGGCCATGAAGAACGGCGTCCTGAAGGTCAAAGCCGGCGAGCAGAATATGGACGGCACGTGTTCGATCTCCGAATCGGAAAGCGAAACCATCGAGTACAAGGCAGCGGACAAAGTGAAGCGCACGGTCACCGCGGGGGAGAAGTCCCAGAAAATGACCATGAACGGCCAGGAAATGCCGGACGAGCCCCGCGCGCATGCGCTGCTGAAGGTGCCCGTGATCCTCACCAAGGAGGACGGTGAATGGAGCGCCGAGCTGGAGGATGGCAAGGAGCCGACGGACGAGCAGCAGACCGAACTGGAGAAGAAGGAAAAGGATCAGGACAAGTCCAGCGACGCCGAGATGTACGGCACCGAAGCCCGCAAGGTCGGTGAAACCTGGACCGTGGATGCCGCCGACCTCCCCTTCGCCAAGCAGGAGGAGGACACCAAGGGCAGCCTCAAGATCACCTTCAAGGGCGTGGAGGACTGCGGCGGCAAGAAGTGCGCCCGCCTCGAGGGCCCGATGGAACTCACCGGCAAAACCGACCAAGGCCAGAAACTCTCACTCAAGGGCGATGTCGTGATCTTCCGCTCGCTGGAGGATCACATGGACATGAAGGTCGATTTCACCGGCAAGATGGAAATGAGCGGCGACATCCCGAATGGCTCGATGTCGATGAGCGGTGAGATGACCATGTCCGAAGTCACCAAGGTGAACTAGGTTCTCCCACGGTACGTCGAAAATCAAAAAGCCCGGAGCGGTCACCGCCCCGGGCTTTTTCGTGATGAACTGCGGTGCTTACAGATCCCTGATCCAGATATTGGCGAAGTCGATCGACGCGCCGTGATGCTGGAGGGCGATCTTGCCCTTGGCGGGCATGCCGGGAAGCTGCGCCTTGTCGATGACCTTCTTGTCATTGACGATGACGGTGAGGCGGTCGCCCTTCACCGTGATGAGGGTGCGGTTCCACTCGCCGAGGACATGGTCGGCCTTTTCCTTCGGGGTGACTCCCGCGCGCACTTCAGCGGACTGGGAACCATCGGTGCGATAACCATAGACCTCACCGGAACCGACCGGCCAGTTCCACAGGTTCACCTGGCTCTTGGAATTGCCGCGGACATAGACTCCGCTGTCGAGCTCCTGGACCTCGACCGTCTCGGACTTGCCGTCCGCGCCCTTCTTCTCGGTGCCATCCGGCAGAATGATCGGCCGCTGCATCTTCGGGCCGGTGCCATTCCAGCGCCAGTCGAAGACCATGGTGAAATCGCCGTACTCCTTCTCCGTCCAGAGCTGACTGGGATTCTTCGCGGTGCCGATGTGCTTGAGGATGCCATTGATGGGCACCCAGCTCTCGTCGCCGTCCTTCTCCGTCTTCCAGCCGGTGAGGGTCTTTCCGTCGAAGATCCTGGTGAAGCCCGCACCCGCCGCGCCCGCGCTGTTCGCACCGGGTGGCAATTCGGTGATGTTGAGATTGCGGAACAGCACGCGGTCGCCGTGGCCGAGGAAAGCAAGGTGGCCGCCGCGGCGCTTCGCCCCTTCATGCTTCGGGAACTGCTTGTTCAACTCGTCGAGATTCGCACGCAGGGCGACCTCGCCATTCACCTCCACGCGCACATTCGGACCATCCACCACGATGCGTTCCTTGTTCCACTCGCCCACCGGCTTGAGCAGGCCCTGCTTTGCAGGAACGAGCGTGTAGAGCGAGCCGTGGAACTGATAGGGCTTGAGGTCCTTGTATTTCGGATCGGTGCTGTCGAGCACCTGCACCTCCATGCCGACGTAGGCGGAATCGCCGGTACCGGGATAGTGGATGCCGATGCCGTTGTTCGCGCCCGGCGTGAGCTTGAATTCGAAATCGAGGATATAGTCCGCGAAGGTGTCGTCCGTCACCAGATTGCGGCCCTGCGGCGTGCAGGCGATCGCGCCGTCCTCGACCACATAGCCCTCGCCATGCCAGCCGGTGAGGTCCTTGCCGTTGAAGAGGGGCCGGGATTTGAACTCCGGCTTCGCATCCTGGGCGAAGGCGGGCGCCACAAGCGCGAGGAGCATCAGAAGCTGTTTCATGAATGGTTCGGTTGGAGGGTTCAGAGTTCGATGGTCTTGCCGGTGCGGAAGCTTTCGTCCGCAGCGGCGACGATGCGCATCGAGGCGACGGCGTCGTTCATGTGATCGGTGAGATCGAGGTTCTCGCGGATCGCCTTGAGGAAATACTCCTGCTCGCGGTGGCACAAGCCATCGTGATCGGGTTCGTCATCGAGGCGCACGGTTTCATCGGCCTTGGCGAAGGTCCCGTCGGCCTTGAGTTCGGAATGGTGCAAGCGCAGCGCCTGGGTCTGGGTGTGGGCGTCCACGTTGGCGCTCTGACCTTCGCCACCGGCCTTCTCCGCCACAATCGAGACACAGCCTTTCGGCCCGACCACGTCCTTCACGAAGAACGCCACCTCGCTCATCATCGGACCCCATCCGGCCTCATACCAGCCGACGGAGCCATCCTCGAAGGTCACCTGGAGCGCACCGTAGTTGACCTTGCCTTCCGGAATCTCGTCGGTGAGGCGCGCACCAATGCCGGAGACGCGCACCGGCTTCGAGCGGGTCATCTGGCACATCACGTCCACGTAGTGCACTCCGCAATCCACGATCGGCGAGATCGAGGACATGAGGTTCTTGTGAGTACCCCAGTTCGCGCCGGAGGATTGCTGGTTGAGGTTCATGCGCATCACCAGCGGCTTGCCGAGCGAGTGCGACATCTCGATGAATTTGATCCAGCTCGGGTGGTGGCGCAGGATGTAGCCGATCACCAGCTTGCGGTCCGCCTTGATGGCGGCGTTCACGATCCGCTCGGCCTCCACCACGGTCTCCGCCAGCGGCTTTTCGATGAAGACGTGGCAGCCTGCGGCAAAGGCAGCTTCCGCATATTCGGCGTGTGTGTCCGGGTATGTGGAGATTGAGACAGCATCCGGTTGCGTTTCCGCCAAGGCGGCATGGAAATCCGAAAACTCCGGATATCCGCCTCCCAGCTCGGCATTGAGTTTCGCACGGGATTCCGGGGACCGGGTGACGATCCCACAGACCTCGAAGCCGGGGATGCGATGATACGCAAGTGCATGGGAACGGCCCATGTGGCCGGCACCGGCACAGAGAATACGGATAGGTTTCATACGGAAAGGAACGGGAACCAAAAACGACAGGGAGAAGGCGATCTTTCAATCGAAAGTGTCACACCACAGACACGTGACGATTTCTTCGCCGTGAGGGCTTTGCCCGATTGGAGCGAAAAGGGGCACCAATCGGATTTGGAGCCAACAAAAATCCTCATGCATCATCGTTACTGTTTATCAGCGGGCTTTTTCCTGGGAACGCTGGCCTTGAACGGAGCCACCACCGAATTCGGTCACGTGGTGGTGGTTCAGAATAGCAATGCCAATACCGCCGCCGCGGTAAACCTGACCAAAGGAGCCGGAAGTTCCTCCGGATTCACGATCACCGGCGGCAACCGCGGGGACTACGACCTCTCCTTCAACCAGACGAACGACGCGCTGAGCGGCGTGGTCATTTCCGCGATTGCACAAAACGGCCGCGACAACTCCGCACAGGGCGACACCTTCGGCCAGTTCTACGCCACCAGCAGCGCGGACCGGAACACCACCACGAACAAATACACCCTGGCCCTGTTCCGCGCGGCCCAGGGCGATGAGATCAACATCAACACCTCCTTCGCCTACTTTCCCTACTCCGACTGGTATGCCGGTCTCGCGCGCAACTCCGCCGCGACCAACGGTGGTGCGAACAACACCTTCACCGGACATGCCTCGCTCCACCTCGGCACCGAGTTCGTGGATCAGGGCGGCGGCCTCTCGAAACTGGATCTACGCGCGCTGGGTCATGACACCACCACCGGCATCCTGCTGGTGAACCACGCGAAAAACGAGGACAACTTCGCGCTGTCCCGCGCCAACAATGACGGCACCTTCACCATCATCTGCAAGGACAACGGCACCAACACCTCCACCTACGAGCAGGATCCGGTCGCCTTCGCCTTCATTCCGATCGACAAGGTCGGCACCGGCAGCCTGATCGCCGCGGGCCGCGTGAATGGCAACGGTTCGACCGATGTCGCCGGGGGCAATTTCACCGTCTCCAAGGCCGCCAACACCGGCGAGTGGTATCTGACCATCCCGGGCTACACCCCTTCGAACGGCGTGCTGGTCATCAGTCCGGAAGGCGCGGACACGAACAACCAGGACAATATCGTCAGCTACCAGTGGGATGCCACGAATTCCCGCTTCGTGATCCAGAGCCGCGACCTCACGGACGATGTGACGCTGCCCGGCCTGCAGAACATGGCATCGTCCGGTGAGGATGCGTTCAGCTTCGCGTTCTTCTCCACCACGCCCGCGGGCAACCTGCCTCCGGAAGTGGAGATCAGCGGTCCCGTCGATGGCGCGACCGTGCCGAACACCGCTCCGCTCAACATCGACATCCAGACCGCCGATGGCGATGGCAGCATCACCAAGATCGAGATCTTCGAAGGGCCGACCAAGATCGGTGAACTAACCGGCTCTCCCTGGACCTATCAGATCGCCGCGCCCGCCTACGGACTGCACACCTATACCGCCAAGGCCATCGACAACCTCGGCTCGGTCCGCACTTCCACGCCGGTCACCGTCAATGTGACCCCGCCCGCAGGCTCCGGTGGATTGTTCTTCGATGGCGCGGACGACCATGTCGCTTTCGGGGACAATCCGGCGCTGAAGCTCCAGAATTTCACGCTCGAGTGCTGGTTCAAGCGCGAGGGCGCGGGAATCGTCGCGAGCACCGGCTCCGGTGGTGTTTCCGGTGTTCCGCTGATCGCGAAGGGACGCGGTGAAAGCGATGGCTCGACCGTGGACTGCAACTACTTCCTCGGCATCCGCGGCACGGACAACGTGCTGTGTGCGGACTTCGAGGACTACGCCACCGGCCTCAATCATCCGGTGATCGGCCTTACCCCCGTGACTTCCGGTGTCTGGCACCACGCCGCTGTGACGTTCGATGGCACGCAATGGAAACTCTACCTCGACGGGAATCTCGAAACGACCTCGTCCACCAGCGGACAAATCCCCCGCTACGACAGCATCCAGCATGCGTCGCTGGGCACGGCGATGAATTCCACCGGCGTGCAGGAAGGCCGCTTCCTCGGTTTCATGGACGAGGCCCGCATCTGGAACTATGCGCGCAGTAGCAGCGACATCCAGTCTTCGATGAACACGGAAATCTCCGCCGCAGGTGGACTGGTGGCCCGCTACAGCTTCGCCCAAAGCAGCGGCACGACGCTGCTGAACTCGGCGGGTGGTTCCGTGGATGGCACGCTGGTGAACGGTCCGCTTTGGACGCAGGGCTACACCGGCTTCACCGGACCGACCAATAATTTCCCGACCGTCACGCTCGACAGTCCGGTGAACGGCGGCACCGCCACCGCAGGCCAGCCGCTCACGCTCACGGCGAGCGCCAGCGACACCGATGGCACCATCGTGAAGGTGGAGTTCTATGACGGCGGCACCAAGCTCGGCGAGTCGACCAGCGCGCCGTTCTCGTTCGTGTGGACGAATCCGACGCTCGGCAATCACAACCTCTCCGTCCGTGCGACCGACAATCTCGGTGGCATCGGGGCTTCTTCCGTTTCTGCCATTCTCATGCAGCCTCCGGCCGGAACGGATGCGGTGTATTTCGATGGCGTGAACGACTACGCCACCTTCGGCACGAACGCCGCGCTTGGTCTGCGGACGTTCACCTTGGAAACGTGGTTCAAGCGTGAAGGAGCGGGCACACCCGCGGGCAGTGGCTCCGGTGGGGTTTCCGCCGTTCCGCTGATCGCGAAGGGCCGCGGCGAGAACGACGACAACACGTTGAACTGCGACTACCTCTTCGGTATCCGCGCCAGTGATGGCGTGCTCTGCGCCGACTTCGAAGAAGGACCGGATGGCACCAGCCCTGGCCTGAATCATCCGGTGACCGGACAAACACCGGTGCAGATGGGCGTGTGGCAGCACGCGGCCGTGACCTACGATGGCACGACCTGGCGCCTCTACTTGAACGGCAATCTCGATGGCGAACTCGCCGTCGGCCAGCCGCCTGCCTGGAACAGCATCCAGCACGCCGCCCTCGCCGCGGCGCTGAATTCCACCGGCGTGCCGGAAGGCGCTTTCCAAGGCGTGCTCGATGAGACACGCATCTGGAACAAGGCCCGCACGGTCGATGAGATCCGCTCGACGATGAACAGCGAGGTGGTTTCCGCCTCCGGCCTCGTCGCCCGCTACGCAATGAACGAGCCGTCCGGCGCGATCATCCACAGCAGCGCCGGCACCACCATTGATGGCACGCTGACCAACGGCGGCTTCCGCACGCTGGGCGCTCCGCTCAATGGCGATGTCCCACCTTCGCTCACTCCGGTTTCGCCGGCCCACAACGAAACCGGCGAGGGATCGAGCGTGAATCTCCAGACGCTGGTGAACGACGTGGATTCGCAGCACCTCTCGGTGAAAACCTTCGCACGCCGCGTGGGCACCAACAGCACGGGTGAGGACTTCACCATCATCGCCCTGCCGGACACGCAGTACTACTCGGCGGAAGCGAACGGCGGCACGGCGGCGATCTACTCGGCGCAGACCGACTGGATCGTCGGGGAGATGGACACGCGGAACATCAAGTTCGTGATGCACCTCGGTGACATCGTGGACAACGGCGCGATCCTCAGCCAGTGGAACAATGCCACCAACGCGATGTACCGCCTGGAAAATCCGGACACCACGCTGCTGACCCACGGCATGCCTTACTCGGTGGCCGTCGGCAACCACGACCAGTCGCCGAACGGCAATGCGGATGGCTCGACGACCTACTTCAACACCTTCTTCGGCGTCCATCCCACCACCGGCATCAACCACTTCAACGGCAAGCCCTACTACGGTGGCGCCCAGTTCACGAACAACGCGGACAACAACTATTCGCTGTTCAGCGCGGGCGGCCTCGACTTCATCCTGATCAGCCTGGAGTACGATACCTCTCCGGATGCCGAGGACATGGCCTGGGCGGATGCGCTGCTGAAGCAGTATCCGAACCGCCGCGCGATCATCATCACCCACTACATGGTGGACGTGGGCAATCCCGCTCCATTCAGCGCGATGGGCCAGGCCATCTATAACGCGCTCAAGGGCAACCCGAACCTGATGCTGATGTATGGCGGCCACATTCACGGTGAAGGACGCCGCACGGACACCTATCAGGGTCGCACGGTCCACTCCGTGCTCGCGGACTACCAGGGCCGCACCCGCGGTGGCGACGGCTGGCTGCGCATCCTCGAATTCTCCCCGGCGAACAACCGCATCCACACCCGCACCTATTCGCCCACGCTCAACCAGTTCGAAACCGATGCGGACAGCGAGTTCGACCTGAGCGTGGATCTGCAATCGTCTCTGGAAGGTTTCACAGAGGTCGCCACGATTTCGAATGCCGCTCCGGGCACGACGGTTTCGGTTCCCTACACCAACCTCCAGGCAGGCAACCGCTACGAATGGTACTCCACCGTTTCCGATGGTACGACGACCATCGTGGGTCCGGTGCGAGGGTTCACCACCGCGACCGCGCCGCAGCCGCCCACCGTTTCCATCACCTCCCCGGCCAATGGCGCGAGCTTCACGATTCCGACAAACGTGACGCTCACCGCCGATGCCGCGGACGCGGATGGCACGGTGGCGAAGGTCGGCTTCTACAACGGCACCACGCTGCTCGGTGAAGCGGCCACTCCTCCGTATTCATTCAACTGGCAAAACGTCCTGCCCGGCAGCTATACGATCTTCGCCAAGGCGACGGACAATGCCGGTCTCACCACCACCTCCCCACCGGTCGCCATGACCGTGGTCGATCCGAAGCCGGTGGTGACCGTCGCCGCCACGGATGCCAGCGCCGGTGAGTTCGGCACGGACAAGACACTGGAGTTCACCTTCACCCGCACGGGCGATGTGGATCAGGATCAGCCTGTGGTGTTCTCGCTCGGTGGTTCCGCCATTCCGGGAACCGACTACTCGATCGGTTCCGCCGCCACGCAGACACCCGGACTCGGCGGCTACATCATGATTCCGACAGGACAGAGCAGCACGACCCTGAAGTTCACGGTGCTGGCCGATGAAGCGAACGAAAGCAATGAAACCGTGATGGTTTCCATTGAGGACAACGAGGTCTATTACACCGGCACTCCGGCGGTGGCCACCGGCATCATCGCCGACAAGCCTTCGCAGGAATGGGCCTACGCCCAGCTCTCCGGCTCGCCGCTTTCCGGTCCGACCGAGGATGCGGACGCCGACGGCCGCGCGAACCTGGTGGAGTACTTCATGAAGAGCCAGCCGGGCAATGGCGCGAGCAGCGGCGTCTTCCAGATGATGCCTCCTGCGGAAGAAGGGGTCTTCAAGATCCGCTACAACCGCGGCAAGGATCTCGCCGACGTGACCGGTGCGCTGGAGTGGTCCAGTGACATGATCCACTGGCACGGCAGCGGCGACAACGATGGCGCGCACACGCTCTCCATCACCGAGAGCGTGATCTCGTCCGAGAGCGCGGACCCGCAGTTGATCGAGGCCACCGTCACCGCCACCGCAGGCGGCCAGCCGGAGCGCATCTTCGTCCGCCTCTCCGTCCACTGATCGCCATGAAGGCCCGCGCCGTTTCCATCCTCGCCATGCTGATGCTTTCCGGAGCACGCCTCCAGGCCCATCCGGACGCGAGCGAGAACATCCAGGAGCTGGACAAGCAGCTTGTGGAGAATCCGCTCGATGCTTCGTTGCACGTCGCGAAGGCAGCCGTACTGCGCGGCATCGAGGAGTTCAATGAAGCATCGCGGGTGCTGGATGTGGCGGAAAAGCTCGACCCGACGTCCCCCGGGGTGGCGTTGGGCCGTGCCCAGCTCCTGCTGGCAACCGGCAATGAACGCGGGGCCCGGATGATGGCGGATGCCATCGTGAAGGCGCATCCGCGTTTTCCAAACGGCTGGGAATTCCTCGCGTCACTTCAACAGAAGGCGGGCGAACGGGATGGCGCGATCGATTCGCTCCGCAAGCACCTCGCGTTTGCGGAGCGCTTTCACGCGGATGATTTCACCGGTTGCGCAAGCCTGCTCGAGTCACGGGGCAAGCCCGGCGACAAGGAGGAAGCGGTGCGGATGTTGGATGAAGGCATCGCGAAACTCGGCTGCATGACCGGACTGCACATCATGGCCGCGAATCTGGAAACGTCTCTGGGACGCTACAACGCGGCGCTGTCCCACTACGACGTGCTGGCCGCACGCTTCCGGCCGCGTCCGGAGTGGGCGGTGGCGCGTGCGGAGATTCTGTTGCAAGCGAAGCGACCGAAGGAAGCGGCGGCGGCGTACGATGCCGCCGTTGCCATGCTCGACGCGCTTCCGGCGGACCGGCGTGCAGGACCGGAGGTGGTGAGATTCCGGACGGTCCTGGTAGCCCAGCGCGAGGAGGCTCTGAAGAATTAGCGGAACATTCCTGTTTGCGTTTGTGCTACTTCACACCTCGATCTTCCACGGCGCGCGCATCGGTTGATTGATCAACGCGTTCGCCGCGGGATCGTCGAACCGCAAGGTCTTCGGATCAAACTTTAGGCTCTTGTTCAGGCGGTGGGCGGTGACGCCCATGTTCACCATCGTGCAGGAGCGGAAGCCGTTCATTTCATTGAGGGCGAATTTTTTCCGGGTGCGCACGGCTTCGTGGAAGTCGGTGAGCTGCGGCTCGGGATCGGGCAGCTCGGCGAGCTTTTTCTCCAGATCCGGGATGTCGGATTTGAAATCCTTGAAGATTTTGCCCTTCGGGCCCTCGATGTAGGCGGCATCCTTGTCCTTGTTCTGACCATCGAGGATGATCTTGCAGCCATCGGCGTAGGTAAACTCGATGCGCCTCCATGATCCGATGGCATCGGCATCCTGCGGATCGGCATCGATCTCGACGGAGATCGGGGACGTGTCATCCTTGCCGAGAATGTACTGCACCGGATCAAGGTAGTGCTGGCCCATATCACCGAGACCGCCACCATCGTAATCCCAGTAGCCGCGGAAAGTGCCGTGGGTGCGGTGGGCGTTGTAGGGCTTGAGCGGCGCGGGCCCGAGCCAGAAATTGTAGTCGAACTCCGGCGGCACCGGTTGCACGGGCAGGTCCTTCTTCCCGGACCAGATGAACTTCCAGTCGAAACCGGTCACGCCGGAGACGGTGACCTTGAGCGGCCATCCGAGCAATCCGTGCATGACGGCCTTCTTGATCTGCTTCACCGGCACGCCCATGCCATAGAAGTTGTCCTTGAAGCGGAACCAGGTGTTGAGGCGGAAAATGCGCTCGTGCTTCTGCACGGCTTTCACCATCGCGATGCCTTCGCCGATGGTGCGGCTCATCGGCTTCTCGCACCAGATGTCCTTGCCCGCCTTCGCAGCCTCGATCGCCATCAGCGCGTGCCAATGAGGCGGCGTGGCGATGTGGATGATGTCGATGTCCTTGCGGGCAAGCACCTCGCGGAAATCGTGGTAACCCTTGATGCCCTTCGCCTCGCCTCCGGCCTGCTGCATGCGCTGGTCGAGGTGGCGCTGGTCCACATCGCAGAGAGCGAGCAGTTTGCCCGGCATGCCGAGGTGCGAGGCGCTGATGCCGCCGCAGCCGATGATGGCGCGGGTCAGTTCCTGCGAGGGTGGGGTCTGGCCGGAGAGTCCGAGCACGCGGCTCGGCACGATCTGGATGGTCGCAAGAGCGGCGAGCGTCTTGAGGGTATGGCGGCGGGTTTGCATGACAAAATCAGGGAACCGGTTTGCTACGAAGGACGGGAGGGCCGTGTTTCACACGAAGAGGCCCACCCTTGTTCCTATTCCAAATCCGGGAGATTCCGGACACACTCGGCCGATGTTTTCGCAAGTCCGGCCCGCCGCTTGGAACTCAAGGCAGCTCGGACGGCACCTTCACCGGCGGCTTGCCCGGAGCGGTGCGATCCCAGAACGTGAGAGCGAAGAGAACGGCCACGCCGAACGCCACGCCCGCGGGCATGAGCCAGAAGGCCTTCGCACCTGCGAGCCAGCCTTCCTTGGTGGTGCCATCGAGCTGGGTGTGGGTGCTCCACCAGTCGAGCACCTTGTTGCCCACCAGCATGCCCGCGCCGTAGGTGAGCAGGCCGATGAGGCCTTGCGCGCTCGCGCGGATGTCCTTCGGCGCCTTGCGGTCGGTGTAGAGCTGGCCGGTGACGAAGAAGAAATCGTAGCAGATGCCATGAAGGGCGATACCGAGCACAAGCATGGCGGGCACCGATGGCGTGAGGCCGAAGACGGCGTAGCGCAGCGTCCACGCGAGCATGCCGGTGAGCAGCATCCACTTCACCCCCAGCTTGCGGAAGAAGAACGGCACCAGCGCCATGAACACGATCTCGCTGACCTGGCCCAGCGCCATCACCCCGGCGGAACTCGCGCCGAACGAGGCCTTCGCCACGAAGTCATAGGTGGATGCATAGTAGAACGCCAGCGGGATGCAGATCAGGAACGAGCACAGCGCGAAAACCGCGAAGGCCGGATCCTTGAACAGGCGGAAGGAATCGAGGCCCAGCATCTTCACCACGCTGACCGGCGTGCCCCTGCCGCTCGGCGGCGTGGCGGGCAGAAAGAAACTATAAATACCGTAGATGAGGCTGACGGCCGCGCCGAGCTTCATCGGAAAGGAAGTCGATCCCGCATCGGCGATGCCCGGCAGGACCGGCAGCTTCACCAGACCGAACACCGACTGAGCCACCACCAGGCCGGCCACGATCCAGCCGATGGTGCCCCATAGGCGGATCTTCGGGAATTCCTCGTCGGCATCCGCGATATTGTGGAAGGCGATGGTGTTCACCAGCGCCAGCGTCGGCATGTAGCAGAGGAAATAGGCGAGCAGCCACACGAAGAGCGCGTCCGGCGAACTGGTGACCGAGGCGCATTTCCACAGCAGCGCGGCCCCCGCCAGATGCAGCACGCCGTTCACCCGCTCCGCATTGAAGAAACGGTCGGCGACCAAACCCACGAACAACGGCGCGATCAGGGCCGCCCAGTTGTTCGTGGAGTAGATGTAACCCACCACGTTCTGCCCCGCGAAAATCTTCCCGAGGTATCCGCCGAGCGGCACGAAAAAGCTGCCCCAGATGAAAAATTGCAGGAACATCATCACGGACAATTTGAACGTGGTGCCGGAGGAAGACGGGGTCTGGCTCATGGTCGGGGTCGATACGACGGGAGTTGCGTAATATTTCGCAGACTGCGAAGGAGAAGGCTCTCCTGTCGATGTTGAAGACGTTTTCACGGAATTTTGGTCAGCTTCCGGAAAGCGGTGGAATTGGGATGATGCGCGAATCCGAACCACGCCGCGCGGCCGCCGACATGGGACGATTCCTTGAAATATGCGGCTCCGCTCCTACCGTAACGGGTCGCGTCAACCTTTGCCCACCGCATCATCATGAAACCATCCGCACTCGATCGCCGCACGTTTCTGGGAGTCACCGGAGCCACGGTCGCCGCCGCAGGATTTCCCTCCATCCTGAAGGGTGAGGAAGCCGCCGCATCGAAACAATTGAAAATCGGCCTCATCGGCTGCGGGGGCCGCGGAACCGGCGCCGCCAGCCAGGCGCTGTCCGCCGATCCGAACGTGAAGTTATGGGCGATGGGCGATGCCTTCGCACCCGCGATCACGAACAGCCTGAACAACCTGAAGAATTTCAGCGCGAAGGTTGAGGTTCCGGAGGAACGCCGTTTCGCGGGCCTCGATGCTTTTCAAAAGGTCATCGAAAGCGGTGTGGATGTGGTGCTGCTCGCCTCGCCTCCGGGATTCCGCCCGCAGCACCTGCGTGCCGCGATCGAAGCGGGCAAGCACGTCTTCGCCGAGAAGCCGATGGCCGTGGACGTGGCCGGCGTGAAGTCGGTGCTCGAGTCCGCCAAGCTGGCGAAGCAGAAGAACATTTCCATCCAGCACGGCTTCTGCTGGCGCTTCGCCCCGGGCGTGCGCGAGGCCTACGGCAAGATCACCTCGGGCGAGCTCGGCCGCGTCTGTTCCCTCTACGGCACCTACTTCGGTACGCCGCCAAAACCGCTCCAGCCTGGAATGAAAAGGCCCGACAAGATGGGCGAAGTCGAATGGCAGATCGCATGGTGGAACAACTTCGAATGGCTCAGCGGCGGCCCGCTGCTCGAGCAGGCGATCCACACCGTGGACAAGATCGCATGGGCGATGAACGACGTGGCACCCATCGCCGCCATCGCCAACGGCGGCCGTGCCATGCGCACCGATGACGGTAACGTTTACGACCACTACAACATCGCCTTCGAATATCCCGGCGGCGTCATCTGTCACATGGGCGAGCGCCAGTTCCCCGGCCTCTATGCGGAAGTCGTGGACCGCGTGTATTGCGAGAAGGGTACGGTGATCTGCCCGGACAATCCGATGGTGCTCGGCCCGGATGGCAAGAAGCGCCAGTGGATGTACCGCCCGCAGCCCGGAGCGGAACAAAACATGTACCAGGTCTGCCACAACGAGTTCTTCGCCTCGCTGCGCAAGGGCGAGATCATCAACAAGGGCGAGTACATGGCGAACAGCACCATGCTCGCCATCCTCGGCCGCGAGGCCGCACACACCGGCCTGCGCGTGACCTGGGAGGACCTGTGGAAGGCGGATCAGGACCTCGCTCCGGACGGCCTTCAATTCAAGGACACCTTCCCGATCGCGCCGGTGCCGGTGCCGGGCAAGTACAAGCTCGCCTGAATCCACGCGTTCTGATCCCATTCAAAGCCTCCGGCCATCCGATGTCCGGAGGCTTCCTTTTGCCGCCACCATGCACTCACGATTGCTCTCCGTCCTGCCGCTCCTGATCGCCGCCGCACGCGCCGATGATGCCAAACTGCCGCATCCCGAACTCCTGCCGACCACTAGGAAAATCCATGAGCTGGTGGCGAAGGAAACCGCTCCCGCCGCGGACGCGATGAAGCCGTTCAGCGAGAAAGTGCCGAAGGCTGCGGACGCGACCTTCGATCTTGTCGCGGTTCCCGGCGGTGAGTTCACCATCGGATCTCCGGCGGGCGAAGCGAAGCGCGGCGAGGACGAGGGGCCGCAGAAGAAGCTCAAGATCGAGCCCTTCTGGATGGGCAAGCTGGAGGTGACCTGGGACCTCTACCAGCCCTTCATGGACAACCAGAAGGCGCGCAACAAGGACGGCACGCTCAACCGCGACAACAACCTCACCACTTCCGAACCGCCCGAGCAAAAGGACGGCGAATCGCTGGTGGATGTGGTCACGCAGCCGACACCACCGCACTTGCCGATGCACTTCGGGATGGGCGAGGGGTATTCGAAACAGTATCCGGCGGTGGGCGTGACGGCGCACGCCGCGAGCAAGTTCTGCGAGTGGCTCAGCGCGCAGACCGGCCACTTCTACCGCCTGCCCACCGAGGCGGAATGGGAATACGCCTGCCGCGCGGGCACCACCACCGCCTACAACTTCGGCGATGATCCGGCGAAGCTCGATGACTTCGGCTGGTCCGTCGCCAACTCCGAGTACCAGTACCAGAAAGTCGGCGCCAAGAAGCCGAATGCATGGGGACTTTACGACATGCACGGCAACGTCGCCGAGCTGTGTCTCGACCAATATCTGCCGGACGCCTATACGAAGGCGGCGGACGGCGCGACCAATCCATGGGTGCCGGTGACGAAGCGTTACCCCACCGTGTATCGCGGCGGCAGTTGGAACGATGATCCGGACAAGCTGCGCTCCGCGGCACGCGGCAAAACGGAACCGGCGCTGAAGATGATCGACCCGCAGGTTCCGAAGTCGGTCTGGTATTTCACCAATGCTTCGTGGCTGGGCTTCCGCGTCATCCGCCCGCTCAAGACACCGAGCGTGGAGGAGATGCACCGTTACTGGAACATGGATGGCGACAGCGAGTGAGACTCGTTCTTCTCGAACCACGAAGGTCACGAAATCACACGAAATGAAAATGGCCACCGGTTGCGCCGACTCTTGTTTCGTGAGCTTTCGTGCTTTTCGTGGTTCTCTCCAAAGATTGGTTTCGATTGTGGTCTTCGGGGCACTATCGGTCGCACGGGCGGAAGAGCAGCGTTTCACCTTCGAGCGTGGCCTGATGGGCACGCGCTTCGCCATCACCACGCATGGCACGGATGAAGCAACGGCGAAGAAAGCCGCCGAAGCCGCCTTCGCGAAAGCGGAGGAGATCAATGCGGTGGCATCCGACTATATCGCGGACAGCGAGGTGCTCTCGTTGTCGAAAGCGCCGGCGGGAAAAGCGACGGTCGTTTCTTCCCTGCTCTTCGATATTCTCACCAAGGCCCGCAGGGCAGCGGAGATCACCGAAGGCCGCTTTGATCCCACCATCGGTCCCTTGACGAAGCTATGGCGTGAAACCCGCCGTCGCAGCCAACTCCCCGATGCCGACACGCTGTCAAAAGCCCGCGCCGCCTGCGATTGGCAGGCCTTGAAACTCGATCCCGAAACACGCGGTGTGATCTTGGAGAAGCCCGGCATGCGCATCGATCTCGGCGGCATCGCGAAGGGCTATGCCGCGGATGCGATGTTCGCGATCCTGCACGACCGTGGCTTCCCCCGCACCTGCGTGGCTGCGGGCGGGGATCTGCGGCTGGGTGATCCGCCACCGGGACAAAAAGGCTGGAAGGTGGGCATCCGCTCGCTGGAGAAGGGCAAGCTGTCCGATGAAATCCCGCTTTCGAATTGCGGCGTCTCCACCTCCGGGGACTTGCAGCAGTTCGTGGAGATCGGCGGCGTGCGCTACTCGCACATCATCGATCCCTCCACCGGCCTCGGCATGACGCGTCATCTGGCGGTGACCATCGTGGCATGGGATACCACCATCAGCGACTCCTTCGACAATGCGGCGTGCCTCGCCGGACCGGATCGGGCGGAAGCCCTGGCGAAATCGTGGGGAGCGGCACGGGTGATTGTCACCGTGCCACCGCTCAGCCCTTCGCCCGCTCCCGCAGACCGCTGAGGACAAGTTCCGCCAGCGGGTTGAGCTTGCCGCGCCAGAGGGCGGCGATGGCGAGCTTCGGAAAGTTTCCGAGTTCCAGACTGGTCACGCCACGGGCGATGCGGATGCCGGGAGCAGCGATGCTGAGGCCCGCGCCAAAGCCCTTCGCAACGTATGTGTGTACCAGTTCCAACGAGTTCACCTCGATGCTGGCAGGCCAACGGATGCCGGCCTTGTCGAGCCCCTTGGAGAACAAGCGAGAAACCGCCGCGAAATCGGGCGGTCGCACGAGCGGCAGGGCGGCGGCGATGCCGGAGACACCGGATTTCGGTGAGGTGAAGCCGGGCGGCAACAGCAATACCAGCGGCATCGAGATCAGGGTTTCATGACGCACGCCGGAGGGAGGACGCTCCACCAGTTCGGTCACGGCGAGGTCCACTTCCTCGCGCTCCAGCATCTCGAAGGCGCTGCCTTGGTCGGCATCGGTGAGGAAGAGTTCCAGATCCGGCTGCACCTTGCGGACGGAAGAAAGCACGGCGGGCAGGTGATCGCGGATCAGCGTGACCGGTGCGGCCAGCCGCAGCCGCCGCGAAGCCTTGCCGGAGATCCGGGAGCACACTTCCGGCAGCGCCGAAAAGAACGGCGCGAGGTAGTCGTGGAGCTCCTTTCCTGCCGGAGTGAGCTTGAAGGGACGGCGTTGGAACAACCGAACGCCGAGATCCTTCTCCAACTGCGCCACCTGGCCACTCACCGCGGGCTGCTGGATGCCATAGGGCATCGCGCGCGTGGCGGCGGTGATCCCGCCGCTGCTGGCGACGTGATAGAACAGCTCCAGATGGTGAAGGTTCGGCAGCGTTTCAGGCATAAGGCCATCATCACCGGAATCGATGTTTTGACAAAAACATTCGACTCACGGAATCGCCTGATTGCGGTGCATCTTCAGGCGTCTCGCAAACTCCCCGTCCGGTGCGGTCCGCGCTCATGACGTGCGGCGCACCGGCGGCGGAGGGCGGTCATTGGCCCGGGGTCGGAACCGGCGGAGGGGTGGGAGCGGTCGTGCCAAACGGGGTGGCGGGCTCCTTCACCTTGGCAGTGGCGGCGCGCGGACTCAGCAGCTCCTTGAACTGCTTCGCCCAATCCGACGCCTTCGGATGCGAGGCGTATTTCTCCAGATGCTGGAACATGTGCAAGGCCGCGCCCTTCTGGTCGCCGGCGTGGAAGACATCCGTCTCCATCTGCCACATGAGTTCCGGATAGGTATCCTGCTGGAATCGTTCCTGGCCCCCCGCGTCCTTCGACCACGTGGTGGCGGCGATCCCTTCCTGCTGGATGCGTCTCATCCAGGTGGCGCGCAGTGCATCGGTCTTCTCCGGATTGCGCAACGAAGGCAGGATGAGGCGCTCGTAGATATTATTCGTATCGAGCGGGGAATTCGGCCATTCCTTCATATTGAGCCCGTCAAGGCCGTAGGTCTGGCCGAAGACGGAGCCGACGGCGGACTGGCGCAGGTATCCGCGTTGATCCGCGAGCTTGTCCGCATCCAGGAAAATCTCATCGAGAATTTTGCCGGCCTCCGGACCGAAGGTGCTCACGTCCTTTTTGGACGAAGCGACCTGCATCGTGAGCAGCAGCCAGCGCAACTGGAACCGCAGCGCGTGGTGGAACCCCACGTCTCCGAGCTGGGCTTCCTGGCGGCGCTTCCATTCCCGGAATTCCTGCGGCTTCTTGTGCTGCTCCTCCACCTGCTGCTTCTCCACGCATTTCAGGTAAAGCTCCAAGGCGGCCTGATCGCTGGTGAGAGCATTCCGGAAAGCCGCGATGGCCACTCCAAATCGCGCATCCGTCTTGGCGTCCGCCGCTTCCTGGATCTTCTCCAGCTTTTCCAGAAGCATGTCCCGATCCGCCTGGCTGAGAGAATCGGCATGGGCGAACGGGGCGATGGCAAGCATCACGGCAACAACAGGGAATCCACGCATGGAGGTCTTCTTGCATACCCGCCGCGCGCCGCCAAGCACTCGTTCACGGTCAACGGGTCAACTTGCCGGCCAACTCCGCCACCCGCTCCGGCAGGACGAAGGCTCCCGCCGCCACGGCGATCCTGCGACAGCCGTGGAGGGCATGCATATCACCCTCGTCCGCCGCGGTTTTTCCACAACGCCGCACGGTTTCCAAGAGGGCCTCCACCGAGGACTCCCCGGGATCACCGGCCACCAACACGCCATCGCACCAATCGCAAAGCGACTCCAGCGACCGCTCCCGCGTGGCCATGCCGGGGGATAGGGTATCCAAAAAAGAAAGCCTGGCGTCACGGTACCGCATCCGGAGCTGCTGGGACAGCCACGCCACCCGCCGGGGCGAGAGAGTGGTCTGGCACACCGCGCCAAAGGCCGGAGCGTAGTGCAGGCGGGCGATGTCGGTGGTGTCCTCCAGAATGATCGTGCCGGGATAGTCTGCGGCCAGAGCCATGGTCTCCGGGTCATCGTGACGGCCGATCACCAGAGTTTGCGCACCCTCCAGCTTCAGCAGGCCGAGGGTCACCTGCGCGCGGCGGACGTGGGTCGAGCGGGTGTCCACGATCCGCCAGCCTTCCTCCTTCCAGCGGCGCCTGTCCCGGCCGCTCACCCCCCCGTAGGGCAGCGCCACGGTTTTCACCCGCCGGAAATCCTGCTCGGTGGCATCCTCGATCACGCCCCATTGGCGCAGCTTCGCCGCCACGCCCGCGTCCGGCATGAAGATCCCCGGGATGGCCACCGCTCCCTGGGCGGCGAGGCGCTCCAGACTTTCGAGCGCTATCCGTGTTTCCGTATCCATCCCCAGTACCGCCGCCATCCGGATCTCCACGCCAGCCCGGGTGCCCGTGTTTTGCTTCGACATGACCGCATTCATAGCTTTGTATTGCAAAGTTGTTTCCGCCAAAAAATCCGGCGGCAGGCCGGAGGATCATTTGCTTTGTATCGCAAAGTTAGATCCGGACAAGCAAAAACGCGGACGCCATGGTCATCGAATGGCCGGAGCGACGTGAAACGTCATCCGCGCGTGATCGGAGTGAAGGCTCGGTTGGCGGATGACCGAGGTGCATTTCAGGTCATGGCTGAGCCAGAGCTGATCGAGTTGAAGCAGGGGTACGCCGAAGGGCCAGGTCTCGACGAAGCCCCTTGTCTGGGCCGCATTCGCAAAGGTGAAGTCCCTCCGCCAATCGTCATAGCCCACCGCTGCGGGCGGCGTGTTGAAATCCCCTGCGATGAGGCAACGGCGCTCCTTCGCCACCGTGCGGATGCGATCGAGATAGGGCTCGCGGAGCAGCCATGGCTGCGAGGGCACATCGCAGGCCAGCACGGTATGGATCACCCCGCTGATGGACACTTGGATGCGATGGCAGCGCAGCTTGGGAAGCCCCTCGAACAACTCGCTGCCGATGAAGCGCCCGCGCACCCCCACGACAATGCCGCCCTCAAGCTGGTGCCAATCGAGCTCCGGAGCAGCCGTGGTGAAAGCCGCCCACTCCTCCGCGGAAAACACCCCCGCCTCGATCAAGACCACCACGCGGGTGTCTGGTCCAGCCAACTCGCTCCATTGCTCCGGCATCCGGGACAGGCGGTGCCCACAGTTCCACAAGGTGACATCGAAGCCGTCCTTGGTGGCAACGGATTTTTCATCCCGCCAGCGGAAGGAGCGCCAACCTTCCAAGCCCGACAAAAGGGCGACCGCCATGGCGATCCACACCATCACCTTGCCGGGACGGGTGGAAAGCACGAAGGCGACCAATCCGAGCCGCACCAGCCACGGCGTGGCAAACATGACCAGCGCCGTGGGCACCCACTGGTCCCGGACCGTGGATGAAACCAGCACGGACACGACTGCGAGCACGAGAGCCGCGATCCCGGTGATCCGGCGCCACCCGGCCACCGGAGGTCCGGACTTCTCCCTGGCCTTCCGCGTCCGCTTCATTTCCCGAGGTCGAGGATCTGGGCGAGGATGGAAAGGTACTGCTCGAAAGCCTTCCTCCCCTCCTTGTTCAGCGTATAGAGCGTCTGCGGCCGACCGTCACCGGTGAACTTTTCTCCGGCGATGAAGCCGGCCTTTTCCAAGGTGCGGAGGTGGGTGATGAGATTGCCGTCGCTCATGTCCAGCTCCGCCTTGAGATCTTGGAACGGCCACGGCTCCACACGGGAAGCGAGCAGCGTCATGATGGAGAGCCGCCCCTTCTCATGGATGGTTTTGTCGATCTGGGAAAAGTCGATCATGCGGCGGCTTCCTCGCGGCGACCGGTGGTCACGATGGCCGCGCCATAAACCAGATGGAAGCCCCCGAAGGCAATCGCCATCAGCCGGGAGCCGTTTTTCAGGTAGGCCATCACCGGCGCGACCTGGGTGCCAAGCAGGCCGGTCATCGCCGCCAGTGCGAAAACCCCGAAGATGACAAAGGCCCAGCCGAGCCAAACCATCGACTTCGGCGCGAACTCACGGATCGCCAGCAGGGCGATGCCGTAGTGGAGGATCCAGAAACACGCGGCCTGGGAAGTGGCGGCAGGAAAGCCTCCCCGCACCGACAGCAGACCGAGGAAGCCGCCTGCCATGATCGAGGGCAGCGCGCCGCGGATCGCCAGCTTCAGGCCGGAGGTCCACATCCGGCCGTTCTTCGCCGCCGCCACGCGGAAGATCTGCCAAACGTTGAAAAGCAGCACCGCAGCCAACCCTGCCAGCCAAACGCCCGCCCACACCCAGCCGGTTTTGTTTTCCGACACCCACGCGGCTCCAAGTGCCGCCGCGCCACCGACCAGAGCGGTTTCCCCGGAGAGGGCCCGGAACACCGTGGCCCGTTCCATCATCGAGCGGATCACCCGCAGTTGTTCGGCCGCCTCCTCGCGTGTCGTCATGCCCCGCTTTGCCAGACAAAGCCGAAGCATTCAAGTCTCATCGTCCTTGCCCCGGGGGTGCAACGCCTCCTCCCCCATGTCCCGCAGGAAGATCGCCAGTGCCCCGCCGGAAAGGAGCACTTCCGCGAGGGACATGACCAGTGACACGCCCATCAGCCCCAACGCGATGCCGAACAGCATCTTCGCCTGGGCCACGCCCTCGTAAAAGAAAGCGCCCATCGAGGCCAAGCAGAACAGCAGGCTCACCACACCGAAGGCCTGCATCCAGCGGATCAGCCACAGGCGCGTTTTCAAATTCCGGATCTGCGCCTGGACCGCTGGATGGTGACCTTCCAGGAAATCGACATGCAGCTTCCGGATGAGGGCGGAGAGGTGGAGGAAGCGGTTGGTATAGGCCAGGAACAGCAGGGAACTGGCGGGAAACAGCAGCGTGGGCGTGGCGAGCGTCAGTTCCATGGCGGCAGCCTACCGGCCGGGGCTGCGGTCCGCCGCAAAAATCCCCTGCCGTGTTCAAACGTCATCTTCTGGAATCCAACCGGGAAATGTGTTAGTGAAGGGAAGTGACTGCCCCGAATTGTCCCGACTCTCCCCAGCCCACCGACGGCCATGGCATCAGTGAGAAAGACATCATCGAACAGGAGTTGTTCGAGCTGGTTTCGCCCGATCACTCGTTCCTGTCCGGTCCGCGCTCGCGGCTGCATGACTTCGGCACGCTGTTCCGGGTGAGCCTGGATTTCCTGCGCGCCTTCCGCATCCTGCACTTCGTGGGGCCGTGCGTGACCATCTTCGGCTCCGCGCGCACGAAGCCGGGCACGACCTACTACGAGCTGGCGCGGCGCATGGGCGAGGAATGCGCGCGGCTGGGCTTCACCGTCATGACCGGGGGCGGACCCGGGATCATGGAGGCGGGGAACCGCGGTGCCTTCGAAGCGGGCGGACGCTCGATCGGCGTGAACATCGAGCTGCCCTTCGAACAGCACCTCAATCCCTACGTCCACAAATCCTTCACCATGCGCTATTTCTTCACGCGCAAAACGGTGCTCATCAAATACTCCTACGCCTTCATCGTGCTGCCCGGCGGCGCGGGCACGCTCGATGAAATGTTCGAGACCATGACTCTGATCCAAACCGGCAAGCTGCGGAACTTCCCCGTCATCCTGATGGGCAAGGACTACTGGCAGCCGCTGGTGGACTTCCTCTACAAGATGGCGGAGGAAGGAACCATCAGCCCGGAGGACCCGGACATCGTGTTCTTCACCGATGATGTCGATGAAGCGGTGGCGGAACTCCAGCGCCACGCCGTGCGGCAGTTCGGCCTGCGACGCCGGCGCCTGCCGAAACCCAGCCCTCTATTGGACGAACAGGCGCTGGCGAAGTAGTCCTCAATCGCCCTTGGCCGGCTCCCCTTTGGACTGGCGCACGGAGTTCACCTCCGCGCGCGTGGGCTCGCGGTCCGGCACGTCATAGGTTTTGCGCAAGCGGGCGAGCTCGACCCGCAACTCCTGCTCCACGGTGTCGTAACCCTCTTGTCCGCGGAAGGACTTGGTCTCCAGCGGGTCTTTCTCCAGGTCCATGAGATCCCAGTCCTCGCGCTGGCCGGGGATGTAATAGCGGATCAGCTTGTAGCGGCTGGTGCGTACGCCCTCGATGCGCGGCAGGTTGTAGGAGCCGTCATCGTAGTAGTGATAGTAGAGGCTTTTCCGCCAATCGTCCGGAGCCTTCTCATTGCGGAGAATGGGAACCAGCGAACGCCCCTGCATATCCATGGGAATGGATGCTCCGGCGACATCGAGGAAGGTGGGCGCGTAGTCGATGTTCTGGATCATCGACTCCACTTTCCGACCCGGCTTCACCACACCGGGCCAGCGGATGAGGAACGGCATCATGAAGGATTCCTCATTCATCATGCGCTTGTCGGTCCAGCCGTGCTCGCCATTGAAGAACCCTTGGTCGGAGCAATAGATGACGATGGTGTTCGCCGCAAGACCGGCCGTGTCCAGCCACTGCAACAGCTTGCCGACATTGTCATCCACCTCCGCCACGCAGCGGGCGTAGTCGCGCATGTAACGCTGGTACTTGTAGTCGAGCAGCGCCTCGCCGGTGAGCTTCCCCTCCGCCTTGAGACGATAGTATTCCTCGTTGGCCGCGCGGTAGCTGTTGATGAAGGATTCACGTTGCTCCGGGGTGAGGCGGGCGAGCGCCTTGCCGGTCTTGCTGGCAGGATCGAGCGGCTTGTCCGGCGGGAAGATGTTCAGCGCGGCCTCATCCATGCCGGAGAATTTCATGAACGACTTCGAGAGATAGGCGGAGCGTCCCGCATAATCGTCATGGAAGGTCGGCGGCTGCGGGAACTTCACATCCGAATACGCGCTCAGGAAACGCGGCGCGGGCATGCGATGAACATGCGGAGCCTTGAACTGCGTCATCATCAGGAACGGGCGCGATTTGTCCCGCTGCTCCAGCCAGCGGATCGAATCGGCCGCGATGATGTCGGATGAAGTGCCGGTTTCCTGGCGTTCGCCGGGCTTCCCTTTTTCGGCGAAGGCAGGGTTGTAGTAATCGCCCTGGCCGCCATTTCCGGACAGCACCTTCCAGTAGTCGAACTCATCGGTGGGTTGAGGCACGAGATGCCATTTCCCGATCAATGCGGTTTGATAACCGGCGGCGGAAAGCAGCTTCGGAAAGGTCTGCTGCGGCTTCCACAACGAGGCCAGGCCATAGACGCCGTTCTTGTGCGAGAACTTCCCGGTCAACACGGTGGCACGGCTCGGCACGCAGATCGAGTTCGTGCAAAAGCTGCGCGTGAAAATCGCTCCCTCCTTCGCGATGCGGTCAATGTTCGGCGTTTCGTTCAACACCCGGCCACCGTAGAGCGTGCGCCCATAGGCGCTGATGGTGGACAGCGCGTGATCATCGCTGAAGAGAAACAGGATGTTAGGCCGCTCGGGCGGAGTGTCCGCAGCAAGGGCTCCGGCAAGGAGAAGACTCCATCCGACACAGGTGGCCAAAAGGGTCCGGAACGAGGTTCGCATCATGGGAAAAACGCGCGCAAGAACGCGCTGTTGCAACAAAACACCGGCCGGGGCCGGGAGTTCCACGCATGCCCTATTTCTCCGCCCGCTTGGCTTCGTCCCAAGCCTCTTCCATCTGGTCCGCAGTGGCATCGGCGAGCGACAAGCCCTTGGCCGCAAGCAGGCGCTCCATGGCATGGAAACGGTCCTCGAACTTGGCATTGGCGCGGGCCATCAGCACTTCCGGATCGGCACCGCGGAAGCGCGCGAGATTCACCGCGCTGAACATGAGATCGCCGAGTTCCTCGGACACCGCCTCGATATCCTGTGCATCCACGGCCGCTTCCAACTCCTGGAGTTCCTCGCGGATCTTCGCGATCACACCGGTTTCCTGCGGCCAATCGAATCCGACCTTCGCGGCCTTCTTCTGAAGCTTCGCCGCGCGTGGCAATGCGGGCAATCCCTTGCCGACTCCATGAAGAAACGGCTTTTCGCCGACCTCACCTTTCTCCGCGCGCTTGATCGCATCCCACTGCGTCAGCACCGCATCCGGACCATCCGCGACACTGGAACCGAAGACATGGGGATGACGCCGCACCAGCTTGTCGCTGATGCCACGCGCGATGTCATCGAGATTGAAACGTCCCGCTTCCTCAGCGAGCTCGGCATGGAAGACCACCTGCAGCAACACGTCACCAAGCTCTTCGCACAAATGGGTCTGGTCCCCGCTGCGGATGGCATCCACCGCCTCATACGCTTCCTCAATCAGATTCGACACCAGGCTCTCATGCGTCTGCTCCGCATCCCATGGGCAACCACCGGGCGCACGCAGCCGGTGCATGATGGCGCGCAGGCGCTCAAGCTGCCGCCCGGACTCCGGGCAATCGATCATTTCAGCGTCGGTCATCATGAGTTGGAGGCCTTGCGGAGGGTATCGCGTTCTTCTTCGGTCAGGCTCTGAAGGCCCTCGCGGTTGATCTTGTCGAGAATGCGGTCGATCTCATTGCTCGTGTGGAGATCCACGGACGTGCGAGGACGGAGCTTCGATTCCGTCTGCGCCTGACGGCGCTTCCATGACGGCGGCAGGATGCCGTCATGATCGCCCTTGCCCAACAGGAATGGATAGCGCACGAGCAGGAACCCGAGGATCGCGCCACCGAGATGGCCGGCCTCCCCGCCTTCATTGCCGCCGAGGCGCAACACGATTGAGCCCACGGCGATCGCCAGAATGGCGATTGCGAACGTCCGCAGGGACATCTCAATCGGCGGGAACAACATCTGCACCCGCATGTTCGGAGCCACCACCGCAACCCCGATGAGGATGCCGTAGATGCCCGCGGAAGCGCCGACGAGTTCGGTGATATAGCTGTCACCCAGCACATGGGTGAAAACGAGCAATGAAAAGAAGGCCGCGCCCGCCACGCCACACAGCAAATAGAAAATCAGGAACCGCCCCGGACCCCACCACCGCTCCATCCAAGGTCCGAAGAAGTAGAGGCCGATGCTGTTGAACAACACATGCCCCACCGAAGCGTGCATGAACTGAAACGTGATAAACTCCCAGATCCGGCCCTCGAAGATCGCACTCCGGACCGCAAAGGCGGAAAAATTCACGATCCGGTAGCGGAACAGGAGCATGTCCGCGAAGAAGATGACCAGATTTGAAATCAGCAGCCACTTCGTCACCGGCGTGAGGCCGGGCACCATGCGCTGGCGCGGAGGCGTGGAATAATCGCGGTCGTAGCTGCCCATCCGCCGCACGGGGTAGCACGGCCACCGCCGCGCCGCAAGGCCGCCCGCCCCAACTATGAATCAAATCCGTGATTTCCGGGGTTCCCGATGACCCGACTTGTCGATTTCCGGCCTCACCCGCCCCGATCCGGCACGGCGGTTGCTAGAATCCGGGTGGCTGACTCATTGCTACAACCATGAACACGAACGAACACAACAATACCCGCGAACGACCTAGTCACGTACCGGACGACCGCACCATCGCCCCCGAGCTCGCCTTCGATGGCGAATGGGACGCGGATGCCGTCGCCGGACTCATCCGCTCCAAGTGCGGCCACGAGGAGACGCCCGCATTCCTTTTTGTTGGAAAAAAGGAAGCCGGGCTTCTCCGCGAACACCTTGGCGAAGTCTTCGGCGCGGATTCCGTGACCACCCTCCGGGATACCTACTACATGGGGCTGGAGGTCATCGAACTGGACTGCGAGAGCTTCCTCAGCACCGCAGGCCGGAAGACCCATCGCCTCCTGCAGGATCCGATCTCACGCCGTCCCGCCTGGCGCGACCAGGACGGCGACTCCGGATGGAGATTCCACACCTGACCTGATACGGCGGCCTTCCCAAAACAGGAATCGGCACGCCACTGATAGATCCCCTTCCCTCCCGCGTAGAAGCCAGTGCAACCCGGCACGGGACCATTCTTCCCGGGTGGCCACCGCTCGACGTCGATCCGGCGCCGGGCGACGGCGGCCCAGGGTATCCGCAGCCGAGCCGGGATTGCCTGCCATTGGATTTGCTTTGACCGATTTTGGGCCGTTTATCCCCCGTTTCGGTCCAATTTTGGCCCATTCCTTTGCGTGGCGTTGCGTTGTGCGCCACGGCTGCCTCTTATGGACTCGTCATGTCCGTGATGACTCATACCTCACACGCCGGGCTCGCCGCCTGGGTTGAAGAAGTGGCCGCGCTCTGCACCCCGGATGCCATCGAGTGGTGCGACGGTTCCCAGGCCGAATGGGACCGCCTCACGCAGCTCATGGTGGAGAAGGGCACGCTCATCCGCCTCGATCCCGCGAAGCGCCCCAACAGTTTCCTCGCCCGCTCCACGCCCTCCGATGTCGCCCGCGTGGAGGACCGCACGTTCATCTGCACCCGCCGTCCCGAGCAGGCCGGACCGACGAACAACTGGATGCATCCGGACGAGATGAAGAAAATCCTCACGGAGAAATTCCGCGGCGCCATGAAGGGACGCACGATGTACGTCATCCCCTTCTGCATGGGCCCGCTCGATTCGCCGCTGGCGAAGATCGGCGTCGAGATCAGCGACAGCCCCTACGTCGTGATCAACATGCGGATCATGACGAACATGGGCAGACACGTGCTCGAGCGCCTCGAACAGGAAGCGTCCGGCGCACTGCCCAGCAAGCGCGATGGCCACGGCCGCTTCGTCCCCTGCCTCCACTCCGTCGGCGCGCCGCTGGAGCCCGGCCAGGCCGATGTCCCGTGGCCGTGCAACGAGGAGAAATACATCTCCCACTTTCCCTACACCCGCGAGATCTGGTCCTACGGCTCCGGCTACGGCGGCAATGCCCTGCTCGGCAAGAAGTGCCTCGCCCTGCGCATCGCCTCGAACATTGCGCGCGAGCACAACTGGCTCGCGGAGCACATGCTCATCCTCGGCCTGGAGTCACCGGAAGGCGTGAAGACCTACGTCACCGCCGCCTTCCCCTCCGCCTGCGGCAAGACCAACCTCGCCATGATCGTCCCGCCGAAGTCCTACAGCGACGCCGGCTGGAAGACCACCATCGTGGGCGATGACATCGCCTGGCTGTGGCCGCACGAGGACGGCCGCCTCCACGCCATCAATCCGGAGACCGGCTACTTCGGCGTCGCCCCCGGTACTTCCTACGACACCAATCCGATCGCGATGGAGTCGATGAAGGCCAACACCATCTTCACCAACGTCGCCCTCACCGATGATGGCGATGTGTGGTGGGAAGGCCTCACCAAGGAAGCGCCCGCCCACGCCATCGACTGGCAGGGCAAGGACTGGACGCCCGCCAGCGGCACCAAGGCCGCGCACCCGAACGCGCGCTTCACCGCGCCCGCCAGCCAGTGCCCCACCATCGATCCGGAGTGGCAGAATCCGGAAGGCGTGCCCATCTCCGCCATCGTCTTCGGCGGCCGCCGCCCGGATACCATGCCGCTCGTCTATCAGGCCTTCAACTGGTCGCACGGCGTCTACATCGGTGCCACCATGGGCTCCGAGGTCACCGCCGCCGCCATCGGGCTGAAGCCCGGCGTCCGCCGCGATCCCATGGCCATGCTCCCCTTCACCGGCTACAGCATGGCGGACTACTTCCACCACTGGCTGGACATGCGCCGCCATGTCACCCACCTGCCGCGCTTCTTCCACGTGAACTGGTTCCGCAAGGACGAGGACGGCAAGTTCCTCTGGCCCGGCTACGGCGAGAACATGCGCGTCCTCGAGTGGATCGTGAAGCGCTGCGTCGGCCAGATCCCCGGCCACGAAACCCAGATCGGCTGGACCCCCGAGTACGAGAACTTCAATATCGAGGGCCTCGAATCCTTCACCCGCGAGCGCTTCGAAAAGTGCATGGCCTTCAAGGCCGATGAATGGCGCGCCGAGATCCTCTCCCAGGGCGAGCTCTTCCTGAAGCTCTACGACTACCTGCCGAAGGAGATCGTTTTCCAGCGCGAGCTCCTCGCCGCCCGCCTCGCGTAGCCTGATCCACTTCGTCCCCTCGAAGCCGCGGAGGAAGATTCTGTGGCCTCGTGCATCATCGTTTTCCAGGAGTAGGAGGCGTCCGTCCGTTCCGCCGTCAAACGCGGAGCGGGCGGACGACTTGTTTCAAGGAGTTGAGGCTTCAGCCGAGGAGGGTCTTCCGTGGGGGCGGAGTCTCCAGAGCCCTCTATCCATCGATTCCCGATCCATCTCCGCGCACGTAGTTCCTCCTTCAGGAGGGCGCTGCGAGCTCCGCGTAACTGTGACCTCACCTATTCTCGCTCAGGCGTCCGCCATCTGACAGACCCTGTCACGCAACAATATCTACGCACATACGTCATTGTGGAAATGAGTTAAACAACATCATCTTTCCGCATGTTTTCCCAGATTCCCCTGTTGGCCCTTCTCGTCCTCGGTCCGGTGGGGATTTTTGCAGCCATCGTCCTCACTCTGACTCGCAAATATCAGAAGGAGTGGCGCAAGCCTTTCCTTAAAATGGCAAAGCCAGCGGGCTGCTGGCTGCAATCGCAGGCCGACCTCCAGATAGAGCACCTCATGATTGCCACCGTGGGTATGGTGACCTCGCCTTTGGTGCCGTGGGCTTTGTGGAAGGGACCTCAGGACACGATCGGTCTTGCCATCATTGGCATTGCAGCCACCGCTTTCTGGATCTGGCGGGCCATCAAAGCCGGGCTCGCGTATCGCCAGATCCGCCTCGGTCTCCTCGGCGAGCAACTCGTCGGCCAGGTCCTCGACCGGCTCTCTTCCGACCGCATCCGCGTCTTCCATGACTATCAGGTGACCGAGCCCGGCAAGAAGCCATGGAACATCGACCACGTCGTGCTCACGCCCTCCGGCCTCTTCGCCTTGGAAACCAAAACCCGCCGCATGCCCCACCGCTATTCCAAAGAAGACCCGTCCCACAAGGTGCGCTTCGATGGCAAGCGCCTCGTCTTTCCCGCCCCTCTGAAGCCGGACTACTCCAGCCTGCGCCAAGCTGCCCGTTCCTCGGAAAAGCTCTCCGCCATCCTCACCCAAGCCACCGCCGTCGAAACGAAGGCGCTTCCCATGCTGGTGCTGCCCGGTTGGTCCGTCGAACGCCGCGCGGTCGGCGATGTCACCATCTTGAACGAGGAATCGCTGCCCAAATACTTTTCCCATCACGGCAGCGCGTTCGAACAACGCCAGTTCGAACGGATCGAGCGGCACTTGCAGGAAGCCTGCAAACTTGTTTGTTGAGCTCTCCTCTCCGAATCCAATTCAATTACCGGTGCTCCGTTTCTGTTGTGCGTGCTCCTGAAATACCGGAATAACCGCTGAGCATCTCCCGACGATCGATCTGAAGCGCCGCCTGTTTCATGAAGTTCCACCGTGCGACCTTCTTGGCCTCTTCTTCGTAAAGAACCTGCTCAGGTTCGGCGGGCTTGCTAGGAAGGATGGGGAATTGGAAGCTCTCGGAATGCGCCGGAAAGTTGGAGCGGAATGCAGCGAGATTACCGCCGGTCACTTTTCCGGATGGCCATCGGAAGAAGCCGTGCGATTCTTCATGCCGATGGTCGACGTGTTCACGCCCGAAAAGCGCTCAGAGGTCATGTCCCGCATCCGTAGTGGCAATACCAAGCCGGAACTAATCGTCCGCACCCTGCTGCACAAGCACGGCTACCGCTTCACCGTGAACGGTCCTCTCAACCATCGACTCCCCGGCCGCCCGGATTTGGTGCTGCCGAAGTACCACACCGTAGTCTTTGTCCACGGCTGCTTCTGGCATGGCCATGAGAACTGCGGGGACTTCCGCCTACCCAAAAGCCGCACCGATTGGTGGACCACAAAGATCATCGGCAACAAAGCCCGCGATCTTCGCAACGAAACCGCTCTCCGGAACCTTGGCTGGCATGTCGTCACTATCTGGGCCTGTGCGGTGAAGACGAAAGTGGGACGGGGGTGGCTGGCAAAACAGCTGGAGCGATTGATCGGTTGAATGTTCTCCGTTCGCGCTGCCATCGTTTATTCTAGAGTGTTGTATTCGTCTCGAATTTGCCAGTGCTGGCTAATTTTATCGCGAATTTCTGCTTCGGTGAATTTGGAGGGCGCACATTTATCCGCCCAAACCCGACCTGGGTGAAGGGTATCCCAAGAGGGGCGTTTTCCCGCATGCCTCCCGCTGCCTGGGTCGTGGTTGCCGAACCCATCGACCACCGAGTTCCAAATCGGGCGGAACCGCTGGATGAGTAAGGATTCCCCCAATGGAATCCAAATGTCATCCACCACTAGAAACCGGCACCAAAAATCTCCGATGTCGAGATTTGTAGCTTGCTCGATCGATTTTCGATGCTCTTCCAAACGGAAAAAAAGAGAAGTGCCTCTAGCCGAGATTTCAGGATCGACGGCACCTTTCCGCCCACCTGTGGGAATGGCTTTCCCAATGTATATCGGTAAATTCAAACCGTCAGGGGCAGAGTTTGCCTCACCGAGGGGGGCATACGCTTCAAATTTCCCAGTGTAGTAAATCGCGTATACCCCAGCCCCTTGGAAGCGGGAGATGCTGCCAAGAGGAACTGTGGCTTGTTGGATGAGAGACGAGGCAACGCTCTTTCCTAGATTCTCTTTCTCAAGAGGATTGTAGGGTTTCACTGTCCGAGGCTTTAACCTTTTGTCTTACTTGTCGAGACAGCGCTTTGGCAACCGATCGGCCGACGATTTCCGCCAGTTTGACCGGTACCGCGTTGCCTAGTTGGCGCATTGCTTCCGTCCAACTGCCAAGAAATTTGTAATCGTCAGGAAATGTTTGTACGCGAGCGCTTTCTCGCACCGTTAGATAGCGCACGGAGCCATCCGGAAAGAGAATCATATTTTCACCACCTGGTACGCCGTGGGCACCGGCCTTAAGGGCCTTCGCTGGGCGGTCAAGAGGGCTGCCTGTGTGCCCTGGGTAAGGCTTCGCTCCTGATTGAAATACGTGGTTTGCCCATTTTGAAGCTTTCTTGGATGAAGGGTCGGGCAAATCGCCGATTGCCTTCGAAAGTGGTATCCAACGCGAAGGGTCGTTGTAGGCCGGCATCGGAAATGACCAGTCCGTCTCGATATCGGAGCGGAAGCCCACAAAAAACACCCGGTTCCGTTGCTGTGGCACGCCGTAGTCGGCTGCATTTGCAAGGTGTAAGTGCACACGGTAGCGTAAATCTCCGCAGGAACTACCGACGGTTTCCTTATGCCGCTCCAAGCGAGCGAGGTTCTGGTCCCAACTAATGTTCTGCGAGATCGGAAATGTTGGGAACTCCATTTGCAAACGAATGTACTCCACATAGTTCGAAAATGCCGGACGGAGCAAGCCACGAACGTTTTCAAAGATGAACGCTTTGGGCTGAGCTTCGGCGACCGCGCGGATCGCCTGAGGGAACATGTCTCGCGAGTCGTTCATGCCCGCCGCTTTGCCTCCCATTGAAAACGGCTGGCAGGGAGGCCCTCCTGCGACCAAATCAACACCCAGATACTGGGTGAAATCGACCTGGCGCACATCTCCTCGAGTTATCTTGGTTCCTCGAAGGGAGGCGTGGCCCATGCGCTGATTGTATAAGAGGGTCTCTACCGCGCTGGGGTTCCATTCATACAATGCTCGGTGCTGGAATCCCGCAGCGTGAAGCCCCAACGCCAGACCGCCAGCACCCGAAAAAAGTTCAATAGATTGGAATTTTTTCACAGGTTCATTTGAACATATTTTGACGCAGGTGTCAAATTGACTAGGAGCTAACAAGCATTGAAATCCCTAGAGTGCTTTGGAGAGGCAGGATTCAAGCAAGAAGACTCACGGGCTTCACTCGTGGTACTCTTGGATGCTCTTCACGGTGAGCTCCCGGGTCTTCAGCGCGCGGATGGCTTCGACGGAGGCCTCCGCCGCGGCCATGTTGGTGGCGTGGGAGATCTTCATGGAGATCGCGCCGGCGCGGATCTTGATCTCGTCCTCGCGGCTTTCGTGGCTGCTGGGGGAGTTGATCACGAACTGCACGTCGCCGTTCTTCATGGCGTCGATCACTGTCGGTCGGGCGCCTTCGGAGAGCTTGTAGAGGCGGTGGCAGGGCAGGCCTTCCGCGATGAGGCGGGCCTGGGTGCCGCCGGTGGAGTAGATCTCGAAGCCGAGCTCGATCAGGCCGCGGGCGATCTCCAGGGCGCGGTCCTTGTCGCGGTCGTTCACGGAGAGGAAGACATTGCCCTTGGTCGGCAGCGGGTTGAAGGCGCTGATCTGGGATTTGGCGTAGGCCATGCCGCGATCTTCGTCGATGCCCATGACCTCGCCGGTGGAGCGCATTTCCGGGCCGAGCACGATGTCGATGCCGGGGAAGCGGTTCCATGGGAAGACGGCTTCCTTCACCGAGTAGTGCGGCGGGATGATGGTCTCGGTGAATCCGAGCTCGGCCAGCGTCTTGCCGACCATGATCTTGGCAGCGAGCTTGGCGAGAGAGACGCCGATGGCCTTCGAGACGAAGGGCACGGTGCGGGAGGCGCGGGGATTGACCTCGATGACGTAGAGTTCGTCGTCCTTCACGGCGAACTGGATGTTCATCAGGCCCTTCACGTTCAGCTCGCGGGCGAGGTCCTTGGCGGCCTGGGTGATCTCGGCCTTGATCTTCTCGGAGAGCGAGAAGGCGGGGATCACGCAGGCGGAGTCACCGGAGTGGATGCCGGCCTGCTCGATGTGCTGCATGATCGCGCCGACGACGGCCTGCTGGCCGTCACTGATGCAATCGACGTCGATTTCGGTCGCGCCATCGAGGAAGCGGTCGACGAGGACCGGGCGTTCCGGGGAGGCGGTGACGGCCTCGCGCATGTAGCGGCGCAGCTCGTCTTCCGAGTAAACGATCATCATGGCGCGGCCGCCGAGCACGAAGGACGGGCGGACGAGCACCGGGTAGCCGATGCGGTCGGCGGCCTCGATGGCTTCCTCCTCGTTGGTGGCGGTGCCGGCATCGGCCTGCTTCAGGCCGATGCGGTCGAGCAGCGCGGAGAAGTGCTTGCGGTCCTCGGCGAGCTCGATGCTTTCCGGGCTGGTGCCGATGATTGGCACCCCGTGGCGCTTCAGGTCCGCGGCGAGGTTCAGAGGCGTCTGGCCGCCGAACTGGACGATCACGCCGTCCGGCTGCTCCTGGTCGCAGATGTTCAGCACGTCCTCGAGCGTGAGCGGTTCGAAGAACAGCTTGTCCGAGGTATCGTAGTCGGTGGAGACGGTCTCGGGGTTCGAGTTCACCATGATGGTCTCGTAGCCGAGGTCCTTCAGGGCGAAGGCGGCGTGGACGCAGCAGTAGTCGAACTCGATGCCCTGGCCGATGCGGTTCGGACCGCCGCCGAGGATGATGATCTTCTTCTTGTCCGAGGCGCGGGCCTCGTTCTCATCGCCGTAGGTGGAGTAGTAGTAGGGCGTGTAGGCCTCGAACTCCGCGGCGCAGGTGTCCACCAGGCGGTAGGTGGGGATGATCTTCCGGGCCTTGCGCTCGGCGCGGATCGTGTCCTCGGTCGGGATGTCGGCCACGGCCGGTTCCGGCTCGGCGCGCGGCGGAGCACCGGCGGGCTGGTCGGTTTCGCCGTGGATGGAAACGTTGTGGATCGCCTGCGAGTGGGCGCGGGCCTTGGCGATCTGGCGGTCGGAGAAGCCGAGCTTCTTCGCGCGCTTCAGGTCGAGGTTGGCGAGGTCCTTGCCCTCCTCGGCGATCTGCTGGAGGTGGCCCAGGAACCACGGGTCGATCGCGGTGAGTTCGAAGATCTCCTCCAGCGTGAAGCCGTTCACGAAAGCGGTCTGGAGCCAGAAGATGCGCTCGGCGTTCGGCACGCGCAGCTTGCGCTCGATGTCCTCGCGGGTCACGCCATGCGGCTCCTTGCTGTCGAAGCCGAAGCCCCAGCGGCCGGTTTCCAGCGAGCGCAGCGCCTTCTGCATGGACTCCTTGAAGGTGCGACCGATCGACATCGCCTCGCCGACGGACTTCATCGCGGTGGTGAGCACCGGATTGGCCTTCGGGAACTTTTCGAAAGTGAAGCGCGGCACCTTGGTCACCACGTAGTCGATGGTCGGCTCGAAGGAGGCCGGGGTCTCGCGGGTGATGTCGTTGCGGATCTCATCGAGCGTGTAGCCCACGGCCAGCTTCGCGGCGATCTTGGCGATCGGGAAGCCGGTGGCCTTCGAGGCCAGCGCGGACGAGCGGGACACGCGCGGGTTCATCTCGATCACGATCATGCGGCCGGTCTTCGGATCGGTGGCGAACTGGATGTTCGAGCCGCCGGTTTCCACGCCGATCTCGCGGATCACCGCGAAGGAGGCGTCGCGCATGATCTGGTACTCGCGGTCGGTGAGGGTCTGGATCGGGGCCACGGTGATCGAGTCACCGGTGTGGACGCCCATCGGATCGAGGTTCTCGATCGAACAGATGACCACGCAGTTGTCGGCGCGGTCGCGCATGACCTCCATTTCGAATTCCTTCCAGCCGAGCAGGGACTCCTCGATGAGGATCTCGGACACCGGGGAGAGGTCGATGCCGGAGAAGGCGATTTCCTCGAACTCCTCACGGTTGTAGGCGATGCCGCCGCCGGTGCCGCCCAGGGTGAAGGCGGGGCGGATGATCAGCGGGAAGCGACCGATCTTCGTGGCCACCTCGCGGGCCTCTTCCATGGAGTGGGCCACGCCGGACTCCGGCACATCGAGCCCGATCTTGAGCATGGCTTCCTTGAATCGGAAGCGGTCCTCGCCCTTGTCGATCGCATCGGCGTTCGCGCCGATCATCTTCACGTTGTGCTTGTCCAGCACGCCGGACTTGAAGAGCGACATCGAGGTGTTGAGGGCCGTCTGGCCGCCGAGGGTCGGCAGCAGCGCATCCGGCTTCTCGCGGGCGATGATCTTCTCGACGACTTCCGGCGTGATCGGCTCGATGTAGGTCCGGTGGGCGAACTCCGGATCAGTCATGATCGTGGCCGGATTCGAGTTCACCAGCACCACGGTGTAGCCTTCCTCGCGCAGCGCCTTGCAGGCCTGGACACCGGAGTAGTCGAATTCGCAGCCCTGTCCGATGACGATGGGGCCGGAACCGATGACGAGAATTTTGCGGATCGAGGTGTCTTTTGGCATGGCGGGAAGCAGGCGTGCGGACCGGTTAGGGCGCGCAAGGTCTAAATTTCGAGGGGTTTGGCATCCCCGCCCCCGCTTGTAAAGGGTTGGATGTTTGGAATTTCGTCACGGCGGCGGCGGGAGCCTCCGGGATCGGCCGGAACCATCGGAAAAACGGCGGCATCCGGCCCGGGCTCGCCCTGCTACGCAGCCGCACCGGACGAAGAAAGTTTCCCGGAATCGTGAAACAAGGGCAGGAGGAATCGTATTTCTTTATTGCGAGGAAACCTCAAACCCCATTCCGCCGTGAACCACCGTTCCGCTGTCTTGCTAGCCATCCTTCTTCAAACGAGTCCCGGCCTCGCGGCCGAGCCCGTGGACGCTCCCACCATCGGGCAAGCCCCCTCCGGCGGGATGGAACCTCTCCTGACCCGGGTGACCATTCCGAACCTGGATTTCAAGGAAACCTCGTTCGAAGACGCGCTGGCCTTTCTGAGAGCAAAGGTCAACGAGGCTGGCGAAGGCACGGAAAAGGTCAATTTCGTGGTGGAGGACTCCGAGGGGAAGCTCAAGGACCGGCAGGTGACTTGGCTGAGACTCCGGAACGTGTCCGCAAGGACGGCGCTGCGGTATCTGGCACCGATGTATGGCGCGCGCATCCGCTACGACGCCCACGCGGTCGTCATTTCGCCGCTATCTGGTGGTGAAGATACCATGGCCGGAGCGAGCGGGCGCCAGCAGCGGGCGGACGCCGCCTTGGAGAAGGTCCGTGAAACCCAGATCTCCAAAGTCACCATTCCCACCGTCGATTTCAATGAAGCCACCCTGCAGGATGCGCTGGAATACCTTTCCACCCGCGCCGATGTGGCAACGAAGGACGGGGCGAAGGTGGATTTCGCGGTGGCCGACCAAGCCGCCCTGTCCCGGCAGATCAAGTGGCTGCGTTTGAAGAACGTGCCCCTCTCCACGGCGATCCGATGCACCCTGCGCCAGTGCGGCTTCGAGCCGCGCTACGACGAGCAGGCGATCGCCTGCGTGCCGCTGGGTCCGGATGTGGACAACCGCACGGAACAGGAACGGATGTTGGAGGAAGCCGCCACCCGCAGCCGCGAGGCGAAGCTGGCACAGGTGGTCATCCCAAAGGTGCATCTGGACGACGCCTCTCTCGAAGAAGCGCTCACGTTTCTGGCGAACCGCATCCATGAGAAAGCCGGAGACAAGCTCACGGTCAATTTCGTCATCGACGATCCCGGCGCCGCCTTGGCGGCCAGGCGCATCCACAATCTCCAACTTCGCGAAATCCCGGCCCGCGACGCGCTCGCCTATCTGTTGGGGCAATGCAGCGCGACAGCCCGCTACGATCCTCACATGATCGTGATCACCCCGGCAAAAACCGCCACGACCTCCATCGGGACGCCTGAGTGAGCCGGTGCAAGGCGTTCCCGGTCACCACCGCTGCATGCCGGGGGGCACCCAGCCTTTTTTCATCCGGCTGATGGATCCAGATCCGGAAGGAAGCCGCTCCACCGGCTCAACGGCGACCACGGCCGGCTCCGGATCCGGGACGGGAGGCGCGGGGGCAAGCTGTTGGAACCGCATGCGCAGCATCGAGGCCGGCGCGGGCCCTGTCACTTGGTCCACACGTTTGCCGTTCCGGAAATAGCGGATGTCCGGCACGCCGCGTATGTCTTCCTGTTTCGCCAGCTTCGGGAAGCGCTCGACATCGACGCGCGCGATCTCCACCCGTCCGGAAAACTCCAGAGCCACGCCTTCCAACTCCCGCTGGACCATCCGGCTCGGGCCGTCTCCCTCCCGGTGGAAAAGTACCACCGCCAGTTTGTCCGGCGTGGAAGTGACCGAACGGAATTCCGCTTCCGAAAGGTCGCGGGCCGTCACTGGCGTGAATTCCACCGGTCCGGCAGCCGGTTTCTTTTCGCGCGCCGGAGGAGAGAATCTGCCCGTCAAGGAGGCCAGCGAGCCCTTGAACCCGTCCAGCAACCCGGGGTGGGAAGCCGCAGCAGCCGGTTTTCCAAGCGCCGCCCCACCGGCGGCCTTCCTCGCGTCGAGGACGAACATCGTGGTCATCCAAAGGCCACCCGTCACCCCCGCCAGACTACCGATCAACATCGGCACGGCCGCAAACCGCGCCAACCATCCCTTGAGGGGGATGCCCGCCAACGTGGCGGTACCGGTTTTCAAAATGCGCAAGGAGCGCACCAGGAAGTAAATGGCAGCCGCGGCACCCAGTGCCGGGCCTAGCAATGCAGCGTTCATTCCGGGGGGGAGTTGGCCGAAAAACTACCCGGAATTTAGGAAAAACAAAATATACGTGATCGCGGAGAGATGACTCAGCGCTTTTCCATGCCTGGTGGCACCCAGTCCTTTGTCATGCGCGTCATCGAGCCGCCGCCGGAGGACCCCTTGGACGGGGCCGGAGCGACCGGAGCCTTCAGCCCGACGGTGTGTTGCTGAAACAGGGTCCGCACCGCGTAGTCCGGTCGATAACCGGTGAAGCGCCCCACCTCCTTGCCGTCCCGGTAAAAACGCACGTCCGGAATGCTGGAAACCCCCAACCGTCCGGCAAGGTTACGGCAATTATCGACGTTGAAGCGCCCCACCTCGGAGACGCCGGGAAAGCTGTCAGCCACCTCGGCCATCACCGGCTTCAATTTCTGACAGGGACCGCACCAGTTGGCGTGGAACACCACCACCGAGAGCTTGTTCGGATCCTTTGTGAAACTGTCGAACTCCTTTTCCGCGAGTTCGCGAGGTGGATTCGATCCGGGAATGGCAGGGGCTGCCGGTGGGTTCTTGCGGATGACTTCCGCCTCCCTGGCGAGGATGGAACGGAATTCCGACGTCATGATGAGCTTCCCATCGCTACAATCATCCACCCGGGAGCCTTCCCGGAAAAGTTCGAATCGAATGGTTCCCGGAGTGTATGAGGTGGCCAGGGTCTTGCTGAGGCGACCGTCGATCCTTCCCACCGACACCACATCTGAAAAATCCCTGGCGACCTTGAGGAACTCTTCCGCAGCAAGCCGCTCTTTGGTCTGGGCCGCGGTTTCCGGGCCATTGAGGTCATAGACCAGCATCAGATTCAGCCGACCTTTCTGGCGGATGAAAGCGGGGAACTCCTCCTCCGTGATGTCTTTCACTTCCAATGGAGGGAGCGCTGCCTTGGTGCTCGCCGCCCTGCCCAGAGCCTTCTTCGCCGCATCGCAGCCGGGCAAAGCCAGCAGCATGGCCGGAAGCAGGATCAGGAAAAGCACGCGCGAACGGTTCATCGGGCGCGCATCGTCTCCCGGATCATCCGTCAGGAAAAGCCGGAAAATCCGACATCCCTGACATCTTACAGATAGGGAATCAGGGCTCGCGAAACACCACCCGGTAAAAGCGTTTCACCCCGCTCCGCGCCGTGTCGATGGCGAGATCGTAGCCATCCGCGCTGACCGTGACCGGCGTTTCCGCCCATGGTCCCGCCAGGGTATCCGAACTTTGAAGAACGAAGGCACCACTGGCAATGACCCGGTTGAGGCGGAGATGCGCGGTGGTCGGGTCCACCGAGGTGATTGTGAGTTTCAGCCGGGAATTGCGGTCCTTCGGATCGAAGCCGAACAGCATTTCCTGCAGGTTGGTGAGTCCGTCGCCATCCGGATCGGCGGCCTTCAGCGCATCGGCTCCCGCCAAGCCATGCGAAGCAACCCAGGCCACGAACGGATCGGGCAGGCTGAAGGTGATGGTGATTGCGGAGTTCGAGGTCGCGCCGTAGTCCACGGCCGTCTCCAGAGTGGTGCCGCTGTTGTTCACGAAGGTGACCGGTGGCGTGCCGGTACGGGAACCACCGTAGGACACCAGCACGTGGGGAACATCCAGCTCCGGCACCGCCGCCGCCGTCACCGTGATGCCACCACCGGTGCGCGAATAGTTCCCGGAAAGCGTGAGCCGGGGCGTGGCCGGGATCCCGGGCGTGAGCAGCAACTGGCCGCCGCTCTGGGTCAGCGATGCGATGGCCGGCGTGCCGCCGTCGAAACCGAGCCCGCCATTGGTCAAGGTCAGGGGCAAGGCGCTGTTCAGGCTGCCGGTGAGCAGCAGCGTGGCCGCGCCCGATTTCGTGAACTTCACGTTCGAACCCAGCCCGCCCGCGAAGGTGGCGTCTGTGGTCTGGGTCACCGTCAAAGCGGAGGAAGAGCCGCTGCCACCGATCGTGCCGGTGGTGCCAAAGAGGTTGCCAATGGTGGAAGCGGCATTGCCCAACGAGACGGTGGGAGTGCCGCCGTCCAGGGTCAGGCTGGCGGTGGACTTCGTCCACGGCTGGGCAAGATTCAGCACGGAGGGAGAACCCGTCATGACCACGCCTGCCAGCGAATTGATGCCGCTGGCGATGTTGTTGATCAACTGGCCGCGGGTACCGATGGTGACGGTGCCGGTGCCGAGCGCATTGGCAGCATTGGCACGCAGACCCGCGTAGTCGTCACCCGAGGACACGGTCATGTCCACCAGCCAGTTTCCTGAGAAGGAATTGTTCGCGGAGGCGACGGAGACCGTACGCACGTAGGTGCCTCCGCCCGGGGAAGTTGGGCTGTAGACATGGATCGTGCCATTGCCGGTGATCGCACCGGTGAGATTGGCGCTGTTGTCGTAGCTGCCGGCACTGGTGATCAGCGAGGTGTTGCCAGAATTTGCGATGGAGGCGGAAACCGTGCTGAGGATGCTGCCAAGGGAGGCCGTGAAGCGGATGGCGCCCCCATCCTGTAGCGTGAGGGGCGGCAGGTTGTAGCTTGGCGTGATCTGCGTCCCGCCATTGTTACGCTGCAGATCCAGAATGCCGCCGTTCTGGATGCGCAGGGTTTTTCCAATCAGGGCCTGGCTGCTGGAATTCGGATCATTCGATGAAACGGTATGGGCCACCGCGTAGTCGAGGCCCGTGCCCTGGGTGCCGCTTGTGGGGGCGGCGGTGTTGTTGGTCCAAGTGGTGGCCACGTTCCACGCGCTGCTGGCGATGGAGGTGATGTGGTCATCGATGGTGAGCGTGGCGTTGGAAGGCGTGCCGATGGTGTAGCTGGGATCCTCCTGGAGCGTGGCGATGACTGTGACGTTCGCTCCCGGCACCGAAGTAGCGAGCGGATCCACACCCACCGAAGCGGACAGCACGCCGTCCGCCATCGTCACGCTGGCAGGCAGGGCCGTGTAGTCCGTGCCCGCGACCGCCGTGCCACTTGCGGCAATCGGTATGGTCACCGCGCCGATCGGATGATTCCGGGAAATGACGAAGGCTCCGGAAATCAATCCGGATCGTGAAGGCGTGCCTGTCGCCGTGATCCTCGCCACCGGCAGAGGCGGTGTCTGCACGCTGAAAGTCACCGCTGGCGAGGTGGCGATGTATCCCCAATCCCCATAGGGTGCCCGCGCCGCAATCGTATGGCTGCCGGGATAGAACCACGGAACCGCCAGTGCATAGGGCGAATCCGCCAGCGTGCCCACCGTGGTCGTTCCATCAAGGAACGTCAGCGAATCGACACCTCCGTTCGTAACGGATGCCGTGAGTCCCACATTGAGCGCGGGCACCGAAGCGGCAGCGGCCGGCGATGTCACCGTCACCAGCGGAGGATCGACGCCCTGTTGGTAGAGCGATTCGATCTGGTCTCCCGAGAAGGTCGCTCCATAGACCCGCACGTCATCCAGCGATCCCTTGAAGTAATGCGAGCTGTTGTCCCGGCCGAAGTAGAGCGTGGAACCGAAGGACGTGCTACTATAAGTCCCGTTGGTCGTGGCGCTCTGCAAGCCATCCGGCGTGCGCAGGTGGACCGTCACCGAGTTCGGTGACACGGTCATCGCCGCCAGGCACCAGACGCCATCCGGCAGGGTGAGCGGCGTGGCCGGGGAGGTCTTGTAGCCCGCGCCATTCCACCGAAACTGGAGGTCGTTCGAAGGGCCGATACACAGGCCGCTGCCGGAGGAACTGGTGCCGCTGTACACCACACCCGCCTGCGCGGCCTGGGAACCATTGCGCTTCACCCACGTGGTGAGGGTCAGCACGTTGGTATTGTAGCTCGGCGTCCCGGCGCTGGTGCGGCCGTTGGTGCCATTGTAGGCCGTGCCCTTTCCGGTCACGGAGGTGGCTCCGGTCTGATTCACCGTCACGGTGCTGTGGCTGCCATTGGTACGGCCGGAGATCGCATTCGCCGCGGTTGTGCCGCTGGTTTCATCCAGCTTCCACCAGTCGATCGGTGAAAGTTCGCCCACCGGCGACATCGCCACATAGCCCAGCGCGGTGCGGCCGGTGGAATCCGTGATGCGGTAGCTGAAGGTATCAGTACCGGATTCGTAGCCGGATGCCGGTGTGTAGAGAATCTGGTCACGTCCATTCGGTCCGGTGCCCACCGAGCGCGTGAGGGTGCTGCCTCGCGGCGAGAGTTCATCAAAGGACAGCAGGCTCACCGCATCGCCGTTCGAGTCCGAGTCGTTGTTGAGCACGTCGACGGTGATCGGAGATCCCGGCAGAAAGATCGCGCGATCCATGTTCGCCCGCGGCGGCAGCGGAAAGGGATACGGCCCGAGATCATCCAGACTCGAAACCTTGGAATTCCGGTGGGAGATAATCTTCGCAAGCTCCGAACTGGAGAAACGGGACAGGCTGTTGTCCGACATGATGGTCGGCCCTTCCGGCTTGCCGCCCCCTTCATAGTGGCTCGAGCCCCAGTTGTGCCCGGCCTCGTGACGCCAGATCACGTAGAAGTCGCCATTCGAATCCGCGCCATTCGCCGAGTAGCGGCTGCTCGTCGCGATGGTTCCCACGTAGGCCAGTCCCCCGCCCGCCCCGGGCCGGGCCACCAGCGCGATGTCATGCGTGCTGCCAACAGTCGAATTGATGGTCGTGTTCCATTGGTCGCGGACATGGGGCAGCAGGGCGCCGGTATCGCCGCCGTCCGGTTCGTAAGGGTCCTGCGGTTGGTTCGCACGGATCACCACCCGGCCCAGTTTCATCAGGATCGCCGCATCCCTCAGATAAATGTAGTCCGTGGAGATGAGGCAGAACTCGATCATGTCCAGTGTCGCCACCGGATCGGAACCGCAGGCGAGATACTCGCGGTAGGTGGCATCCACCCCCACCTCCGCGCCACGCACCGTGGAGCCCGCGCCACCGGTGCCCACCACCGTGGTCGGCCACGCCGGAGTCCAGTTCGTGCTGCCGCGCACCGAGGCGGTGCCGCCGTAGCTGATCCACTCCAGGCCGTTCTCGAAACTAATCCGCGTATAGACCGTTCCATTCGCCCGGACCAGAGCCGCCGCCACCGCGCCGGGATAACCGTCCACGGTGCCGAGGTAGGTGCGCGGTACATCCGCCGCCGCCTCGGAGAAGGAACCGTCGGACTGCTGGACCAGCACCTTGAAGTTGGAGCTGCGCACCGGGTGCAGCGTGAAGTTCGCCGTCACGGAACCGGACGACGTGCTGATGGTACGGGTGAACGTCGCCGGGGGCGGCGTCTGGGCATTTGCGATGCCCCCCAGCAGGGCGGCAAATGACATGAGCAAACGCGCGACGGAAAGGAGTGCGGGTGGGTTTTGCATCCGGAGGGGAAACCGTGAAGCCAGGCGGGGGTTTTGGAGAACACCCGGCTTTCCGATTGAACCGTCATGCCCTATTCCAAAACCGTCGGATTGCCAGTCCCGTTTTGCCTATCTCTCTGCCCAATCCGCTTGGGCAGAGACGCTTACAATAGCCGACGCCGCGGCTCCCCTTGCCGTTTCAAGTCACGACAGCCTCAGTTTCTTGTGGGAACCATCGCAGAGCGGAGCGCAGTCCGTTTTCTTGCACTGGCACCACCAGACGGTGGTCTTGTCGTTCACCTCGAATTTCACCGGTTGGAGCCCGGTGCCCTTGTGGGAGCCATCACAGAACGGCGGATGGCTCGACCGGCCGCAGGCGCACCACCAATGGACGCCTGCTTCGACTTCCAGTCCGATCGGCTTCGTATCGCAGACGACGGGTTCTTCGGCCATGACCGGCATCCTGCCAGCAATGGCCGGAACGATCAATGCGCGAGCTTCGACTCGTCCGCCACGGCCTCTTGACGGGCGGCCACGGGAGCCTCCCGTTCCTCGCCCAGCGAGATCATCGCGCTGTCGCGGGAGGCCGGAGCCTGGCGCTGGGCGGACACCGGAACGGAGCCCTTGCCGAGCGTCGGGTAATCCTTGGGAGAAACATCACGGACATAAGTGATCGTCAGCCAGGCCGCGAAAAGGGCGGCCGACGCACAGACAAATGCGGTCGCTTTCATTCAGGAGATCAAGGAGCAGCGGAAGCAGCCGCCGGGGACCTGCGGGTTATAAACGACTTGCGCCCGGTTGCAAAGGAAAATTCCCCGCCGGATCAGCTTCCGTGGCGACCCAGCACTTTCGGCGCGCTGGCCGAGCCAAAACGATCGAGAGCGGTGACCGCCACCGCGTCCGCCGCTGGGATGGTGATGCCGTTTCCGGAAGCCGGGGCGATTTTGATCATCTTCCATTGGCTGCCATAGCGGGCCTGGATGGCGACCTTGGCGGTGTTCGGATCGGAAAGCACCCAGCGGACGAAAGTGCCATTGCCATTGGTCTGGGCACTCACGCCGGGAGAGGCCGGAGCGCGGCTGCTCACCCACGGCATCGGCGGCACGGCGGCGGGCTGGGTGTAGGTATTGGCAAGCTGGGTGGCGATGCCGCCGCGATTGGTGACGATGCTCTTCGCGCTCCACTGGATGTTCCCCACGTAGTTGCGGCCGATGCTGCGGCTGAGCTGGATCTGATTGATGATTTCCGATGCCGGGCGGCCCGGGTCCTCCGAGCTGTTGATGCGGGCCGTCGCGATGCCCGGCCAGACCGGGCGGCTGCCCTGCTGCCGCCACCAGGAAAGGAGCGAGGAAAAGCTCTGCTTGGCCGGGGCATTCCGCCAGTAGAGCTGCGGCGCGAGGTAGTCCACCCAGCCATTGGCGAGCCACTTGCGCGAGTCGCAGGCGAGGTTTTCATAGCTGTCCAGGCCGGCCTCGATGCCCGCCGGAACGCCCGGACGCCAGATGCCGAAGGGGCTGATGCCCACACGCACCCACGGCTTCTGCTGTTTCACCGCGGAGTAGAGGTTGTTCACGAAGCCATCGACATAAGCGCGGCGTTCGGCCGGGGTCTTGCCATCGCGGAAGACCGCGCCACCGGACGGATAGGGATAGAAATAGTCGTCCATGTGGACGCCATCGACATCGTAGCGCTTCACCACATCCAGGATCACCCCGGTGGCGCGGCCGCGGGTTTCCGGCAGCGCCGGGTCGCACCATTTCATGGAGCCGTAGGGCTTCACCATCCGCGGATTGGCGCAGGTCACGTGGCTGCTGCTGCACGTAATGGTGTTGCTGGAAATCGCACGGAAGGGATTGAACCACGCGTGGACCTCGATGCCGCGGGCATGGGCCTCGCGGATGCAGAAGGCCAGCGGATCATAGCCCGGCGAGGACCCCATGGTGCCGGTGAGCCACGGACTCCACGGCTCGATGGACGATTGATAGACGGCATCGCAATGCGGGCGGACCTGGAAGACCACGGCGTTCATGTTGAGCGCCGCCATCTTGTCGAGGATGCCACGGAGCTCGGCCTGTTGCTGGGCCGCACCGAGACCCCGCGAACTGGGCCAGTCGAGATTATAGATGCAGGCCACCCAGGCACCGCGGAACTCGCGGGTGATCGCCGGCGGCCGGTCCGCGATCGGCGCGAAGGCCTGCGAAAATGCCGGAAGCGTGGAGAGCAATCCGAGGACCGGGAGGAGCAGACGGCGCATCATGGCCCGCATCATGGACGCGATTGCACGACCCGGCAAGCAAGGGAGTCTAACAATCAGGAAATCCCAAGCATGGATTGGGTGCGATGCGTTCTCCGTACGTAGTTCCTCCTTCAGGAGGGCTGGGTTGAGATCGACGTCATGTGGATGCGCCCCGGTTTCCAAAGCATTCATTGAGGAATCCAAGGTCTGGTAGCTCTGAGATCTGGTGTGACCCACCCCGCCCTCCTGAAGGAGGAACTACGCACGAAGAAAGACGCCTCAACTCCCCTCCTTACCCGCATCCTCATCCAGCAGTTTCTTCATCATCGGGGCGAAGCGGTGGTAGAAAAGCCCCAGCAGCAGCAGCGCCAGCCCCAGTGCAACAAACGACACCACCCGCATGAAGGTGGTGAAGTCCCACACATCCGACACGAACAGCTTGAGCAGGGCCAAGGCGAGCAGGATGAAGCCGGTCTTCCGCGAGGTGATGCGGTCCAGCACCAGACCGAGCGTCACCAGGCCGAAGCCGCTGACCGTCCACAGCACGACCACCGATTTCCAACCGAACTCATCCACGGCGATGCGGGTGCTCCAAAGCGTGAAGAGTCCGCACGCCAGCCATGGCAGGGATTTTTCCAACAGCGGCTTGAACGGGCTGCCGGGCTTCGTGGCCGGTGTGACCAATGCGATGCCCGCCATCAGCAGGACCAGCGCCACACCTTCGAACAGATACCCATGAAGACGCGTGTGCTCGCCGAAGACACACACATACAGATACGCGAGCAGTGAAGCCAGCGTCCATCCCCACGCGTCCACCGTGGCGGTCTGCTTGCGATACCATGCCAGCGCGAAGGCCGCGGCGGCGGACACCGCCATCAGGTCGATGAAGCCGCGCGGCACCGCATACAGCAGCGCCGCCGCCCACGCGACGAACAACGTGGCGCGTGAGATCACCACCTGAGGCAGTGTGGATGCCTGATCGCGCTTCCAACTCGAAAGCCAGCTCATGGCGAACGCGGCCACCGCGGGCGTGAAGGACATCGCCTTCGACACGCCCTCCTGATGGCGGAGGATCGCATCCCACACGATGCACAACGCGCCGATATTCAGGAATGGCGCGGTGATTTCCAGACGCACCGACCTGGTCCCGCGCGCCAGGGCCACCAGCACCACCGCACCAACGGCGAGCGGCGCAACTTGCAAGGCGGACAACGGCTGCCACTGATCCAGCAGCTTCCAAAGCAGCACCGGCGCCAACAGCGAGTGCAGCCACGCAAAGGCCTGCGGCGATTCCGCCGGATCGGTGGTCAGCCACAAATCGGACTCCGGCACGGTCTTCGGCCGATGCCACAACACGCATGCCCCGAGGACCGAGGCCAATGCAATCGCGCTGCCTGTTTCCGTGCCATCCAAGCGGGCATATGGCACCGCCATCAGGCCAAAGATTCCCGAAGCCCATGCCACCTCGGGCAGCCAGCGCCGACGGTCCACCAGCAGCGATAGCGCAACGCAGACCACGGAAAGGCCACAGGTCACCGGCAGCTTCCACGTGTCGCCCAGACGAGCAACCCAACCGTAGATCAAAAGGCCCACCGCGGAATAAAAGAGGATCGCGGTTCCCACCCGCGCCTCCGTTTTTCCTTCCGCACGGAACCGCAGTACCAACGCCGCCGCCAGAACCACCAACGCCGTGAGCGCGCCGCTCCACAGCGGCACCGTGGGATCGCCGGTCTCCTTGAGGTAGATCTCGAATAGAAACGCACCCATCCCCGCCAGCAGGGAGAAGATGAATTCCGGCGCTTTTCTGAAGCGGTGATACGCGATCGCCAACGCCAGCGATTCCCCGGCCATGGCAAGCGGAAGATGGTAGCCATCGAACTTCAGCACCACCGCGAGGCTCAGTGAAGCGAGACCTTGAATCACATTCGAAGCCGCCGCCGTGTCCTCCCGTTTCCGACCGATCACTCCCATGAGCAGCAGCACCGCACCGAACACCGCGGGCACTTTCCAAAAGCCCTGCGACCCGTAGTGGTTGAGCCACAGCAGCGAGAAGGTCAGGAAAAACAGCGCGTTGTTCGCCGCCGTGAAGATCGCACGACCTCGGTCACCGAGCGATTCGCGGAAGCGACCAAGCATGCCCGGAATCGCGAAGATCGCCCAGCTTCCCGGCAGGAACCACAGGCTCGCGCGTTCATCGCCATGACCCGCGCCCGCCGCACCGAGAATCTGCCAGCCGCCGAAAGCCGCATAGGTGCCGACCAGCGAAGCGATGCCGGGTCCGCCCCATCCCGGCCGCAACATCAGCGCGATGCCCATGACCGCCAGGAACAGGTTCGAGAGAGAAGACAACCAATCGAGCGGCTGGATCATCGTCGCGTAGGACGCCAGGATGATTCCCATCACCGCCGTCGCCCGTGATTGACGCAGCCATGACACCGCCGCGATCAATCCCGCGGCGCCGAGCAGCAGCACCGCCGCCACCACCGGATTCTCAATGACGCGGACACGCGCCACGTGATGCGCCGCATAGGTACAGTAGTAGAAAAACGCCAGACCACCCGCGATCAGCACCTCGCCGTAGCGTTTGTATTCTTCTTTCTTCGCCAGCCACCATCCGGAGCCGCCGATCAGGAATGAGCACAGGTACATCATGCCCAGCCGCACGCCGGGTGGCAGGCGGTGGATCCAATTGTGATACGCCCAGTTCGCCCCCAGCACGAGGCCGGTCAGCAACAACACGATACCGATCCGCACCAGCCACACCCGGCCGAGCTGTTGCTCGAAGGCTTCTGCCTTCGGCATCGGTGGAGGCACCTGCGCTGCTGTTGCTGCCGCGGTGGCCTGCGGACGTGGCGAAGGCGAAACAGCCACTTGGATGCCCGCCGGTTTTTCAGAAACCACCGGCACGGTCGCCACGGATGGCAGCGGCGGCGGTCCCGCCGATTGCTTCGCTTCCTGGAGGTGCTTGAGGAGCGGTGCCTGTGGTTCCAACACCGGAACCGTGACCGGCGGGAGCTCTTCCCCCTTGGGTTGCATCCTCACCTGCTGCTCCAGAACATCGAGATCCGTCTTCAGCTTGATGATCGCCTCCCAGTGCTTTCCTTCAAGCACCTCCAGGCGCTTCCGAATGCCATCGATAGCTGCGGCCAGTTCAGCGGTGCGGGAAGATTCGTTCATGGAAGGCGATGGGAATGGAGGAACCAATGGCAACCCTAACACAAATCCTCCGCCGTCAGCCAATCGAATGAGCGGTACCATTCATTGGGAAAATCGATGGATGAAGATTTAGTCCGCAGGTCGCCTCATCCTCCGCTTGTGGCAGATGGGGGCGGTTTTCACAAGATCACGCAGGCTACGGATTTGGCGCGAACGAAACCGGATCGACGTCCAAGATGAATGTCACCGCGGTTTTCTTCCCATCGGATTCGCTGGTATGAACGGACGTCTCCGTTCCTGTCACGACGCTGACTGATCCCTTTGTTTCCAATCCTGGAAAACCGGGAAGGCCGGCGGCTTTCAGATCGTATGCCACATCCATGATGGCTGCGGAATCCCCGAGGGTGGCTTCGGTTTCGAGGGACAGCAGGATATTGTCATGCGCGTCCCTGCAATGAAGCATGGTGTTTTGTCCGCTTCGGACGATGAGCTTGGCGCCGGCCGTTGGATTGCCTGAGGCACCGTCCGCGATCCCCCGGAGGACGACCGAGAGATTCTTGGGCATCAACCAGCACATGGGTGTGAGCAGTTGTTCCATACGCTCCTCGTTGTTCCATACGCTCCTCGTTGGTGGCATCTTGGAAGGCCACCAACAGACGACCCAACCGCGGATCATAGGCGGCGCAATCAGTCTCGGCCAACGGAATGCCCCATCCGGCAAGAATGGCTCTGACATCCCACATCGTCACCGGCGCGTAGCTCTTCAATTCCTCCGGAAGGATTGCATCCCGGCACGATGGCGGCCGAGCCAATGCCGTTTCTTTCGTAGCGAAAGGATCATCTGGCGGAGCTGCCGAATCTTTGTCCGGCTCATTCAGAAGAGCCTTCACCTCCCGCACGGCAAGGTCGAACTCCGCAACCGTGAGAGCCGCGCCCTTGATCGTAACCTGGCCCAGGCGGTGCGCTGCAGGAATCCCTGTCTGGGAGCTGGAAGCGCGGTAATGTACAGCTTGCGCTTGTCCATCCGCTTCGACCCACCGTCTTTCGGAAGCGGAGGTGCCGTCCAACAGGAGATCGCGCACCTTCGCTGTGATCGTCCAGCGTTCCCCCGTGGGTGAGATGACCTGGGAGATCACCCTTTCCGCCCGGCCTTGGGCCTCCGTGTTGAAATTGGCGATGAAATCCCAACGCAATGCTCCGGCCTCCCGCTTCTCCTGCCAATCCACCGACATCTGCACATCGGCGATAGGACTGTCGGGCTCGGAGCAGACTGAGGCATCCACTTCGATCGAGCCCAGAGACGCGGCATCGGGATGATCCCATCGCGTGGCGGAGTGCTGACAGGATCTCGTAACGATCTCCGAGCGATGGATGGCTTTGGCAGCAGCGGATACTGGCTCTCCCGGACCGATCCCTCGATACCATGCCAGCGAGATCCCCACTTGGTGCGGCTCGCGCAGGAATCCCACACCATCCGCATGAGCCAGCGTGTAACGATTCCCGTGAGCAACAAGCAATCGACGCGTTTTGTTCCAAACAATCCACGCTCCCTCGCCGAAGGTTTCCTCCGCCTTCAACGCATTGCTTAGATCCACCAGCCGATCGCCTTTGGAAGTGAATACGGAGGGCGTGGGAGCCTCGGCAATCATCTCGCCCTCGCGTGCCTCCGCAGGAGGCACCGCCAGATGCCATGCGCGGGTCACATCCTCCGCGCTGGCGGAGACCATGCAGAGACAGGAACAAAACATGAACCACGCTTTTGGCATGATTCGCTTTTGGCAGAATTGGAACCCCATGACAACCTTCGGACCATCGACCGCGCCGGGTATTCAAATCTGAATCACAAGTCATCGTCGTTCACATCCTCACCGAACTCGATCCGTGTGATCGGGCGGCCCTCCCGCAGGCAGCGCGCATCATCGACGGCGTTGCGCAGCCAGCGGCAATCGCGGAGATATTCCACCGGTACCGGTGCGACCAGCGCGTCGATCACCGAGGGACGGTTCCGATCATCCAGCATGATGTTCCGCTCGTGCAGATCCGTGACCAGCCAGCCTTCCCCGTTCAGCCAGAGGACGCCGACCGTCCGGGAGCAGGTGGTGGTCTCCGGAAGCAAGCCGTACATCATGGCGAGCGCCTTGTGCTGGTTTTGTTTCAGCAGTTTGGAGCCCGCCGTCTGGTCCGGGATATCCTTCGCCAGCGGTTGTTTGACGACCAGATAGTTCCCATCCGTGGACAGCCCGGCGATTTCGGTCGGGAGACCACCGGCCTGATTCAAAATGGCGAGTTTGGCCAAGGTGGTCATCAGGTCCGCATTGCGGAGCTCGACATCGAACCGGCCCTCGCCTCTGGAGACGAGGGTCGCAGCCTTGCCCAGGCTGCCGTCGATCCTCAGATCGAACAATTTGTAGACCACTCCGAAGGCGTCATCGCGGAAGGGCGAAGCCTCGGCTCCCGGTCTGAGGGGAATGAGGATCCGCGAGGAGATGAGGCGATCCTCATCGTGGAAAATGCCAAGTTGCTCCAGATCAATCAGGGGGACCCGGTGCCGCCGGCAGAGCGTTTCGAAGGCTTCTTGCCAATCATCAAGTGAAACCGCTCCGCGGGATGGAGCTTGCTCAAATGCATGGCGGATTCCTTGCGTTCGCTCTCGGTTAAGGGCAACGCAAGCTGGTCGCTGCTGGTCGTGGGGCCAGCCTCCGAGGATGGCGGTTGGGATTCCGAGGCGCGGATCGTCGTGTTTCCAAACGAACCCTTGTTCTGCCGGGAATGTTCCATTCAAAGGAGGGTGGGTTGGAGGATTGGAAGCCGCGGGACCGACCCGCCATCCGGACGAACCAGTCGCCGGAAGGGTAGCCGTTCATCCCTCCTCTTTCAAGGGGGGATGAATGTGGCTTCAAAATCCGGGGCAGCGGCCGGTCACGCGATGCCAGCGCGGACGAGCAGCGGCTCCAGTTCGGGATCGCGGCCCATGAAACGGCGGTAGAGCTCGTCCACTGGCGCGGAGTTGCCCTTGCTGAGGATGTGCTCGCGGAACGAGCGGCCGGTCTCGGGATTGAGGACGCCTTCCTGCTGGAAGCGCGTGAAGGCATCCGCATCCAGCACCTCGGCCCACTTGTAGGAATAGTAGCCCGCGGCGTAGCCGGTGGGGCTGCTGAAGAGGTGGTTGAAGCGGCGGGTCATCGACGGAGTGTCGGTCTTCAATGGCGTGCGGTAGTCGGCGAGGATCTCGCGGTCCACTTCATCCAGGTCGCGGCCGCGGTAACGGTCGAGGTTGATGTGGAGTTCGAGGTCGAGCTTGCCGAAAGCGAGCTGGCGGATGAAGGCGGTGGCGCTCATGTAGTTCTGAGCAGCCTTCATCTTGGCATAGAGCTCCTCCGGGATCGGCTCGCCGGTTTCGTGGTGGCGGGCGAAAAGATCAAGCGACTGGCGGTCCCAGCAAAAGTTCTCCATGATCTGCGACGGCAGTTCGACGAAGTCCCACGGCACATTGGTGCCGGAGAGCGACTTCACCGGCACATCGCTGAGCAGGCCGTGCAGCAGGTGGCCGAACTCGTGGAAAACGGTCTCCACCTCGCCATGCGTGAGCAGGGCGGGTTTGCCGTCGACCGGCGGCGACATGTTGCCGGTGATCAGGCCGAGGTGCGGTTCGTCCGGACCGCCGGTGTGGAGGCAGTTCATCCAGGCACCGCCGCGCTTCGGCTCGCGCGGATGCCAGTCGGCGTAGAAGGAACCGAGATGACGGCCGGTTTCCGAATCGTGGATCTCATAGAAGGTGACTTCCGGATGCCAGACTTCGATCACGTCCGCCGGAGCATCCTCCGGGCGTTGGCCGCGCTCGTAATAGACCGCCTCACGCTGGCGGATGGTGATGCCGAAGAGGCGTGACGAAAGCTCGAACATGCCGGCCATCACGCCCTCCACCGGGAAGTAGGGACGCAGCGCCTCGTCATCGAGATCGTAGTTCTCCTTGCGCTGGCGCTCGGCCCAGTAGCCGGTTTCCCATGGCTGGAAATCGTCGGCGGGGGCTTGGTTGGCGGCGGCCTTGTAGGCCTTGAGCTGCTTGTAGTCGGCCAGGAAGCCGGGCTTCACGCGGGTGTGCAGATCCTCGGTGAAACGCAGCGCGGTCTTGCCGTCCTTCGCCATGCGGCGCAGCAGCGTGAGATCGGCGAAATCGTCGTGACCGAGGATCGCCGCCTTCTCATGACGGAGTTCGAGGATCTTCCAGACCAGCGCGGTATTGTCGAAATCACCGGTCGCACCGACCTTGGTGGAGGCCTCCCACACCTGCTGGCGGATGCCATCGTCATGCAGGTACTGCATCACCGGCCCCATCGAGGGATACTGGAGGGTGAAACGCCACGCGGGCTTGTCCTCGGTGGCGACGCCCCTGGCTTTCGCATTGGCGAGCGCGGCGGCCTTCGAGGAATCCGGCAGTCCGGCGAGCTTCGACTCATCCTCGATCACGAGTTCCCACGCGTTGGTCGAATCCAGGACGTGCTCGGTGTATTCCTGCGTGATCTTGGACAGCTCCGCCTCGATCTCGGCAATGCGGCTTTTCTTGTCTGCGGGCAGGTCGGCGCCGGACTGAACGAAATCGTTCATCGTCTCCTCCACGTAGCGGCGGCGGATCGGATCGAGTTCCGCCACGGCGGCGCTGCGGCCGTAGGTCTTCAACACGGTCCACAGCGCGTCATCGAGCGGGATGGAGGCGTAGAAATCGGAAACTTCCGGCAGCATCGCGTTCAAGGCGGCGCGTTGTTCCGGCCCGTCATTCACGGAATCGAGGTGGTTGAGCAAGCCCCAGCCGCGGCTGAGCGGTTCGGTGGCCTTTTCCAGCGCGACGAAGGTGTTGTCGTAGGTCAGCGCGGAGAGATCGGCGGCGCGGATGGCATCGAGGCTGTCCTTGGCCAGCGCGAGGGCGCGGCGGATATCCGGCTCGACGGCTTCGGGGACGAGGGTGGACCAGCGGACGTGAAACGATTCGTCGAGGAACGGATGCATGGCGGGTTCTTTTGATGGGATCGGCGGGAAAGGGAAGCCGCGAATTTAGCGCCACGGAAGCCGGGTTTGTCTTGTCTGGATTTCCTGCCGGAATGGATATATCCAACCGCCATGTCTTCGGAATACCCCAACTACAACCCTTACGCCTCCCCGGCGGCCATCGCGCAGTCTCCCCGGGAGATCCGTCTGGATTTCGTCAAGAAGACCTATTGGCACCTCGCGGCTGCCATGGCGGCCTTCGCCATCCTGGAAACCCTCCTCATCCAAGCCGGATTCGGCAAGATGGCGCTCCACGCGCTGGGAGCCAGCCGCTTCGGTTGGTTGATCGTGATCGGCGGCTTCGCGCTGGTGGGATCGGTCGCGGACCGCTGGGCCCGCAGTTCCACCTCGGTGTCCACCCAATACCTCGGCCTCGCGGTCTACGTAGTGGCGGAAGCGATCATTTTCCTGCCGATGGTCACACTCGCTCCGATCGTCTCCGGTGATCCGATGGTGCTAGGCAAGGCGGCGGTCATCACCTGCGGCCTGGTACTGGGCCTGACGGCAGTCGCCTCCTCGACCAAGGTCGATTTCACCTTCATGGGTGGCTTCCTGAAGGTCTGCGGCATGATCGCCCTAGGCGCGGTGGTGCTGGCCTGCCTCACCCCGATCACCCTCGGCTTCTGGTTCAGCGTGGCGATGGTGATCTTCGCCGCTGCCTGCATCCTCTATCAGACCAGCGCAATCCAGTATCACTACCAGCCGGGCCAGCACGTGGCCGCGGCCCTGAGCCTGTTCGCGAGTGTGGCGCTGATGTTCTGGTACATCCTGCGCCTGTTCATGCGCCGCAACTGAACCGCGGGTTCGCCTTTCAGGGGCCGGTTGCTTCGAAGCGGCCGGCCTCTCTGTTTTTGCAGACCTTGCCCGCTTCGAAGATGGTGCCGTTCATGGCGAGATGGACGCCGGGCGGCAGCGATTGGACCGCACCAAGGGCGAGGCCGAGATTGAAAATGGCATCCGTGGTCTTGAATCGGGCGGGAGCCAGCGCGCCAGTCAGCACGATGGTCTTGCCAGAGATGCCGGTGAGCTTTTCCGCGGTGATGGACATGGTGTCCGTGCCGTGGGTGATGAGGATACGGGATTCCGGCGCGGCCTCGCAGGCGGCGCGGATCGCAGCGCGATCCTCATCGTTGATCTCCAGGCTGTCCTTCCGCATCAGCGATTCCAGCCGCCAATCGAGGGCCACGCCTGCCTCGCGGAAGACATGAGGCACGGTTGGCTCGCCGACTTCGTATTCGGAAGAAGCATCGAAGTAGACCTTGTCGATGGTGCCGCCGGTGGTGAGGACGAGAACGCTCATGAATTACTTGAGGAAAAAGCCGCGCTGTTTTTCGGAAACCGGCATGCCAAGCAGCTCCATGACTTCCAGCATGTCCTCCCAGACCTTGCGCTTGTCCAGATTGCCGGAGGTGGTGCGCAGCAAGTAGCTGGGATGGTAGGTCACGCGCACCGGCACGCCTTCGAACTCATGCCACCGGCCGCGCATGCGGGCCACGCCTTCCTCGGTGCCGAGCAGGCCCTTCGACGCGGTGCCGCCGAGCGCGACGATGCACTTCGGCCGGACAATGCCGATCTCCCGGCGGATGAAGGGCAGACAGGACGCCATCTCCTCGTCCGTAGGCGGACGGTTGTTGGTCGTCTGGCCTGCAATAGCCGGGCGGAACTTGACGATGTTCGAAATATAAACCGCCTCCCGGCCGAGGCCCATGGCGCGGAGAATGTCGGTGAGCTTCTGGCCTGCGGGGCCGACGAAGGGCTCGCCCTGGCGTTCCTCTTGATAGCCGGGAGCCTCGCCGACGAGCATCAGGTCCGCCTCGGGATTGCCAACGGAGAACACCATCGTATCGCGCAGTGTGCCGAGCGAGCGGGCGGGCGACCAATTCCGGGCCTGGGCCTTGAGCGCGGCGATCTGTTCGGCGGCGCTGCCGTCCGAGGCGCGGACTTCCGCGAGGACCGGGGCCGGGCGTGGCGTGGGAAGCGGGTCCGGATGATCGAAAAGGGAAAACGCCGGGCCCTGTGGTGCCGGACGGGACGGAGGCGGCGTGGGCGCAGCGGCGGCGGGGCGCTTCGAGCGGGCGTTGAGCTCCCGCAGGACCTGGCGCGCGCCCTCATCCAGATGCACATGGGTCACCCCGCGGGCCTCTTCGGCACGCAGGAACTCGATCAGGGCATCGACCGGACGACTCACGCGGACGACGCTAGCGGGCGATCCGGGACGGCGCAACCGTGGTCTCGGTCGCGCGGTGGATTCCAATCGGGCGACGGCGTTGTAGTTGCTCCCGGAGGCCGGTCCGGGCACGATGTGGACGGATTGAGCGAGCAACCGTTGATTCCCGACACTTCCAAAACCGGCCGCTGGTACACCGCCCGCAGGTTGTGGTCGAAGCTCAGCCGTGCCGCTAAATTCGCCGGGGAAAAGGTCCTGCTGACCGCGCTCATCCTGTTCTACTGCCTTCAGGACAAGGACACTCCGGCTTGGGCGAAAGGGGTGATCGTCGGTGCGCTGGGTTACCTCATCCTGCCGGTGGACCTGATTCCGGATGCAATCCCCGGCGCGGGCTATTCCGATGACTGGGGCGCTCTGGTCGGCGCGCTCGGTGCGGTGGCCGCCTACATCAAGGACGAGCACAAGGAAAAGGCCCGCGCGCAGGTGGACCGTCTTTTCGGCGCAAAGGACAAAGGCACCCCGCCACCCCTGCCGCCGGAATTTTCCTGAAGGATTTCCGCCAAGGCGTGGTATGGATGCCCCGGAGACCACGCCACGATCATGATCCGCACCGCTCTCACCTATTTCGCACTGGCTGCCTGTGCCGCCGCCGCACCGCACATCGACGAGGAAGCCTTCGGCAAGAGCATGGGCGGATGGAAGGGGAAGTCGGTGAGCTATTCGCTCTCCGGCAGCGAGTACAAGACCTACAAGCCGGAGATCTCCCCCACCCCGGACGGTGGCATCTTCATTTCCATCCGCATCGACCATGTCCGTGGCTGGCTTTCCTCCGACGACCACGCAGTGCTTGAGATCACCGTGGCCCCGAACGCGACCATCGCCTCCGCGCAATCGAGCCTGGCGTTGCAAGGCGTGTCGATTTCCAGCGACCTGATCCGCGGCAGCGCCAATGCGGGCGCACATGTCGGCGGAGTGGGTGCGGCGGTGAAGATCGGCGGCGATCTGGTGGCCGACCTTTCATCAAAGCTGCTGCGCGAGAAAATCGTGGAGGCCGGCCGCGTGTCATTCCCGGCGGCGATCCGCCACAACTACAATCACCTCTACCAAGCCATCCGCACCGAGGACGGCCAGGCTCCACCGCCGATGCCCGCAGCGAAGGATGGCGAGAAAAAGGAAGCGGAAAAGCCCAAGGAGGGAGAGAAGCCGAAGGACGCAGCGAAACCGGCGGAGGCGAACAAGCCCTCCGAACCGGCGAAACCAGCCGAGGCCGCGAAGCCCGTCGATGCGAAGCCCGCGGAAACCAAACCCGCCGAAGCCAAGGCACCGGAAAACGCGAAGCTCGAGATCAAGCCCATCGGCAGCCCGCAGGAGTTGAAGAAGTAACACAAGCATTCCTGCTTGTGAGTGCTCGCGGCGGATTGTCGTGAAGCGTCCACAAGCCTTCCCTCGCTGATCCGCTTGATCCATGCGCAAGTTGGAAACTCGCGCTACTTCTTCTCCGCGTTCACCTTCACCGATTCGTCCTCGATCCATCGTCCGCCGGACGGTTTCACCGGGATGAATGTGAAGCTCCAGTTCTGTCCGCCGTAACCGAAAGGCACGCGCAACAGCACTTTGTTCCAGCCGCTCTTCAACTCGACCTTCGATGGCTCGCGGGTCCAATAGAGCTCCTCATCTTCCAACGGTTCCTCATTGGCCGGAGCGAACCACGTCGGGCTGAGATGCTTGTGTTTCCCCGGGTTCTTCCATGCGGGTGCGGGCAACGGCTGATCGTTGATCCACACCTGCGCGCCGAATGCGTCCCACTTGCCTGTTTCCGGAATGCCGCCGCACTGGCGGTTCGAACGCGTCGCCGTTTCAAAGCCGATCCATGCGTCGATGGTGCGCGCCTCCTTCGCATGCACATACGTGAGCGCATAGGCCGTGGAGATGCCCGCGCGCGGCAGCACGCCTTCCTTGCCGCGATCCGACAGCATGATGGTTCCACCAGTGGCGGGCTTCCATGCATGGCTGGTGGTGCCGATGGTGTAGGATGGCTCGATCTTCGTCTCCGGCTCGAAAGCCTTGTCGCCCGGTTCATCCTTGCCGCGTGGGATCGGTCCGAGCACCTGCCAGGAAAGCTGAGAGGTCTTTACGAACGGAAATGGCTGCCCGGCGAAATACCCATCGCGGTGCGCGGCCAGACGGTTCTCGAACTCACGATAGGCCTTGCCCTGCGGGGAAGCCGGCGCCGGCTGCACGCTGTAGAGCCCTCCCGCATCCGATGGACGGCCATGCCAGAACGCTTCGGCGAATGCGAGCATACCGGGCCAGACCGCATTGTGGCGGAAGATGTTCGCCTTGTCCGCCACACGGATGTCCGGCCAGCAGCAGAGGATGCCACCCAGAGCCTTGCCATTGCCTTGGGCAAGATGCGCGGGCTGCCGGAAAAAATAGCGCTGCACGGTGATGAGCGGATCGTAACCATTCAGATAGCCGCCTGCGGAATCCACGAACGGCGACGCTCCCTTGTCGGAGTGATTCACGCCCTCGTCGCCCCAGAGCTGCCGGATGGCTTGGTCGTCCGCCTTGAGACCGGGGCTCCATACCAGCGGCTTGCGTCCTGCATTGCGAACCGCCTTCAGCATGCGGGTCATGAACTGCTGCGGGTCCTTGATCTTCACTTCATCGGAGCCGATGTGGAGATACGGGCAATCCGCCACCGGGATCTCCTGGCAGAACTCGGCGATGAGCTTTTCCAGCACGTTCATGCCTTGGTCGCTGCCCATGCTGAAACCGAAGGCACGATCGAAGAAAGCGCTGTGTCCCGGCATATCGAGTTCCGGGATGATGGTGATGTGGCGCGCCTTTGCATAAGCGATCACCTCGCGGATCTGCGCGTAGCTGTAGATGTCGCTCTTGTCGCGGGTCTGGAACTTCGGATCGTTGAGCTGAGGGTAGGCGTGGCACTCGATGCGCCATGCCGGATTATCCGTGAGGTGCCAGTGGAAGACGTTCAGCTTGTAGGCGGCGAAGCGGTCGAGCTGTTCCTTGAGCGACTCCACCGTTTGGAAATTGCGGCCGGTGTCGTGCATGAATCCCCGCAGGCCGAAGGCAGGCCAATCGCGGATCACCGCCTGCTGTGCCAGCACGCCGCCTTTGTCACCGCGCAAGAGCTGACGCAGCGTTTGTACACCGTGATACGCGCCCGCGGCATCATTGCCACGGAGCACGATTCCATCCGCCGTGATCGAGAGTGTATAACCCTCCGCCTTCGCCACCACGCCCTGCTGGATGGCGAGGCTGATCCGGCCCGGCTGCGATGCAGGCGTATCGTTGGCGGGAGCGTTGGTGGTCTTCAGCCCTTTGCTTGAGAAGATGGCAGCCAGCTCGCGCAAGGCGGGCGCGAGGTCATCCTGCTGCTTGCCGGGAAACACGATCGCGGTTTCCGCACCCGGCTTCCAATCGCCTTGACCCCAACGCACATCCTGCGGGAACGGAATGAGCGCGGTCTTCGCCTGCGCGAGTTGTTCCGGCGGCACCGGAGTGGTCCAAGCGGCTGGAGTTTTCGCGGCGTGCAAGGGAGCCAGCAGTGGCAGCAATAGTGACAGATATAGCAGACGGCGGTTCATGATGCGGAAGACAAAGAACGAATGACGTTCTCTTACCGGAGTGAGTTGGGATGTCTTTCGTGGTCGGTTTTCCCGACCAGTGGCCGGAGTCCATCTTATGACCTCGAAGAGGTCACAGACCATAGCCGGAGTGTCGCGTAGCGACCTCCGGAAATGACGGTTTTTTTTGAGTCTGCGCCCATGCGTCAGCGGGGCGCAAATAGGCGTAGAGGCCTTGGGCGGTTTCTAACGGAAGGGATCTACCCGAATGGTCCGCTCATGTGCGACCCCTCCGGGGTCGAATGAAATAAAGACCTCGGGGGTCCGGAGGTCGCTGCGCGACACTCCGGCTATATTCCGCGACCTCTTCGAGGTCGAAGAAGCATCCATGCGGCAGCCTTGAGGCATCGCTTCAACCACGCGGATGAAACTGCTTGTGGATCGATTTCAACCTCGCTGCATCCACGTGCGTGTAGATCTGGGTGGTGGAAATGTCCGCATGGCCGAGCAACTCCTGGATCACACGCAGGTCCGCGCCGCCTTCCAACAGATGGGTGGCGAACGAATGCCGCAGCAGGTGGGGATAGACGTTGTGATCGATCCCCGCTGCCGCCGCGCGTTCCTGCACCACCTCCCGCACGCGGTCTGGCGACAGGGCGCCGCCGCGCACGCTGAGGAAGACATGCGAGCCGGTGCGTTTCTTCACCAGCGTGGGCCGTTCGTGGTGCAGGTAGCTTTCGAGCGCCTCCTTCGCCTTGCCGCCGATGGGGACGATCCGGGTCTTGTTCCCCTTCCCCGTCACCCGGATGAAGCTTTCCTCGAAATCGACATGTTCCAGCCGCGCGTTGCACAGTTCGGACAGGCGCAAGCCGGAGGCGTAAAAAAGCTCCAGGATCGCGCGGTCGCGGCGACCGAGAGGGCGCGCCGGATCGATGGACTCGAGCATCGTCACCACCTCGCTGGCATGGATCGTTTCCGGCAGCGTGTGATCCGGCCGTGGCGAAATCAGCGGCTCCGCAGGGTCCATCGGCAGTTTGCCACGCGCGGCCAGCCAGCGGAAAAACACCTTCAGATGGACGGTGGTGATCCGCAGCGAGGAGGCGATCAACCCCTCCCCTTTCCGCTCACTGAGAAAGGCCGAGAGTTCATGCGTGCCCAGATCCGCCAGCACCAGCTTCCGCTTCGCCATCCACGCCGCCAGCGCATCGAGCGACTGGCGCACGGAAAGCTGGTAGGCGGCGGACAACCCGCGCTCGGTGGCGAGGTAGAGGATGAATCCTTCGGTTTCGCGCTCCATCAGGTGTTGGCGATGATCCCGGACACCATGGGGTGAAGCAACTCGAATCGCGGCGCCAGCAGGTCAAATTTCATTGACATCCCAAGCGCTCCCGGGATTGTCACAGTAGCAAGGAACTAGAAGGAGGCATGGTGCAAAGCGATCTACTTCACACGGAGAAGATTCTGGCCGATCGGAAAACGTTCTTCCTCGATCTGAAGGAGAACGCCCGCGGGATGGTGGTCAAAATCACGGAAGACGTCGGCGGCAACCGGGACACCATCATGGTGCCGGCGGAGCTGCTCGGCGACTTCATCGCCGCCCTGACGGACATCAAGGCCACGGCCGACAGCCACGGTTGACCCCAGGGAGTCGGGATATGGCCGGAGGCAATGTCCTTGCTCCCAGTCATTGTCGCTCGCGGATCTTCCTGATCGCCCACGCGGCATGCTCGGCGATCAACGGGTCCTCGTCCGCCGCCGCTTTTTCGAGCGCGGGCAAGTCCTCCGCTCCACCGGTATTGCCGAGCCCCACGCAAACATTCCGCAGGAAGCGTGCGCGCTTGATCCGCTTGATCGGAGACTTGGCGAAGAGCGTGCGGAAGCCCTCGTCATCCAGCTCCAGGAAATCGCGCAGGCGGTGGGTGAAAACGGTCTCGCGTGCCAGGAACTTCGCCTCGCGTGACACCTCCGCGAACTTGTTCCACGGGCAGGCCTCCAGGCAGGCATCGCAACCGTAGATGCGGTCGCCGATGGCCTCGCGGAACTCGAGCGGGATCGCTTCCTTGTGCTCGATGGTCAGATAGGAGATGCAGCGCCGCGCGTCCACGCGGTGCGGCGCGGTGATCGCCTGCGTCGGGCAGGCATCGATGCAGCGGGTGCATTTCCCGCAGTGGTCGCCGAAGGGGGCATCGGCGGACAGGTCGAGCGTGGTCAGCAGCTCGGCGAGGAAAAACCAAGTACCGAGGCGGCGGTGGATCTGGAGGGTGGACTTGCCGTTCCAGCCAAGACCGGAATCGGTGGCAAAATCGCGCTCCAGCACCGGGCCGGTGTCCACATAGTAGCGTTGCACGCCGCCGAGCTTCGCCAGCTCCGCATCGAAAGCCTTCAGCTTTTTCAGGATCACATCGTGGTAATCCTCGTTCCACGAATAGCGGGCGATGCGGTAGCCGGGATCTCCACCATCCGGCCGCGGGCTACGGCCGGGATAGTAGTTCAAGGCCAGGCAGATCACCGCCTTGCAACCGGGCAGCACCTCGCGCGGGTCGCAGCGGCGGTGCGGCGTCTTTTCCATCCACGCCATGTCACCGTGGCAGCCATCGCCGATCCACTGGCGGAAGGCATGCGCGTGCGTGGCTTCCTTCGCCGCCGCGATCCGGCAGTCGTCGAAACCCAGTTCCCGGGCGATGGCTTTGACCGCAACAGCGTCCACGCAGGAAGGATGAACCACGAATGGACGCGAATGAACACGAATGTTAGTAGCACAAGCATTCCTGCTTGTGAGCGGGTGGAGTGGTTTGTCCGGAAGCCGACCGGATTTGCCAAGGTGCCGATGCGGATTTCCAGGGCGTTTGGAGCCGGGAAACGGGTGAACCGTGCACCCTCACAAGCAGAAATGCTTGTGCCACCTCTCAAACATGCCCCGTGAAAAAATAGCGGGCGCTTTCCAGAATGCCGGTGGCGATCTCGCTGGAGTCGAGACCCTCGGTGTCCACGGCCTGGTGGGCGGTGGCTTGATACCAAGGCCGACGCAGTTCCAGCAGTGCTTCAATCTTCGCACGCGGATCCTCCGTATGCAGCAACGGTCGCTCACGGTTCCGGCCGGTGCGCTCGAGGATGGTGTCCACCGGCGCATGCAACCAGACCACGTAGCCGAGCTGGTGGAGCAGCTCACGGTTCTCCGGGCGCACGACCACGCCACCGCCGGTGGAAATGATCCGACGCGGCGCATCCGGTGCGGACAGCTCCTGGAGCAAGGCCGTTTCCATGTCGCGGAAGGCGTCTTCACCGGACTCGGCGAAGATGGCGGTGATCGGCTTGCCCGCGCGCTGCTCGATCAGGTGGTCCATGTCCACCAGTGGATAGCCGAGCCGCTGGTGCAGCTCGCGCCCGACCGTGGTCTTCCCGCTGCCCATGAAGCCAATGAGCACGATGCTTTTCGGGACGTTGACCCCCTCCGTCATGGCGGGCACCCTAGCGTCTCCTGACGTTACGGCGAACCGTAAAATGCGCCGCGTTACAAACAACAACGGCGGATCGGGTTGTGGCGGGCCATCGCCCCCGGCAGGTTCCGCGGGTGACGACTCCGGAGAGCAATGCGGCGACCGAGGTGGGCAGCGGCCTGAATGAGGAAGAGGTGCGGCGCAGGCACATCCTGCCGAAAGCGCTGGTGGTGGGATTGGTCGCGGGCGTGGTGGCGTCCGCCTTCCGGCTGGCATTGGCATGGGCGGAGGACCTGCGGAATCACCAGCTCGGCGGCCTGCACGGTTGGCCATCGTTCGCCGCATGGACGTCCCTGGGCGCGCTCGCGGGCGGACTGGGTTTGTGGATGGTGCGGCGTCTGGCCCCGGAGGCGGCGGGCAGCGGCATCCCGCATCTGCAGGCGGTGTTGCTGGGCAAGACCCGGCTCCATTGGAAACGTCTGCTGCCGGTGAAATTCATCGCCGGAGTGATTGGGATCGGTGGCGGCCTCACGCTGGGACGCGAAGGCCCGACCGTGCAGATGGGCGGTGCCTCCGGCCTGATGGTGGCGGATTGGTTCCGGGTGAAGGCGGGTGGCGGCGAACGCAAGGCACTCATCAGCGCCGGAGCCGGAGCGGGATTGGCAGCGGCGTTCAATTCCCCGCTGGCGGGCATGATCTTCGTGCTGGAGGAGCTTCAGGGGAATTTCACACCGGTGGTGTTCGTGGCGGCATTTCTTGCGTCCGTATCCTCGGATGTGGTCTCGCGGCTGCTGGTCGGGGACAAGCCGGTATTCCATCTGGAGGCGATGCCTGCGATGAGCGTGAACGAGCTACCCCTCGCCCTGCTGCTGGGACTGCTCGCCGGATTGCTCGGAGTGGTGTTCAACAAGTGCCTGCTCGGCAGCCTCGATGGCTTCGACCGGCTGACCCGCTCGAAGTGGCTCGGCGGCGCGGTGGCCGGATTTGTCGCGGGAATCGCGGGCTGGACGATGCCGCATCTCTCCGGCGGGGGCGGCACGCTGGCGGATCAGGCGATCGCGGGTGAGATCGCCGTGGGCATCCTGCCGCTGCTGCTGATCGCGCGCTTCGTACTGACAATGACCTGCTACGGTTGCGGCACGGCGGGTGGGATCTTCGCGCCGTTGCTGGTGCTGGGAGCGCTTGGCGGGTTGTTGTTCGGTCATGGTATCGCGCACCTGTCTCCGGCATGGATGCCGAACCCGGAATCCTTCGCCGTGCTGGGCATGGGCGCGCTGTTTACCGCCATCGTCCGCGCGCCGCTGACGGGTATCGTGCTGATGGTGGAGATGACCGGAAAATACGATTTCATGCTGCCGCTGCTGGCCTCGTGCCTGGCGGCCTATGGCGTGACGGAGTGGCTCGGCAGCGCGCCGATCTATGACCAACTCCGGCAGCGCGCGGAACGGAACGCGGCTTGAGGCCATGGCACGAGCTTGTTAGCAATTTCCCGTCATCCCATGGCGCGCTTCCTTGTCCAAACCCTCCGCGGCCGCATCCTGCCGCCGCTGCGGTGGTTTCTTTGGCTTGTGCCGATGGCGGTGGCGGTCGGCTCCGCCTGTGCGTTTTTCCTGTGGAGCCTGGATGCGGTGACGCGGCTGCGCTTCGACCATCCGTGGCTGCTATTCCTGCTGCCGGTAGCCGGGGTGGCGATGGCATGGTGCTACAAGCACCACGGCGGCACATCGGGCGGCGGAAACAATCTCATCCTCGAACAAGTCCACGAACCCGGGGGTGGCGGCGTGCCAAAACGAATGGCTCCGCTCATCCTCGGCGCGACCGTGCTGACCCATCTCTGCGGTGGCTCGGCGGGTCGCGAAGGCACCGCGGTGCAAATGGGCGGCAGCATCGCCAGCGGCTTCGCGAAGCTCTTCCGCCTGGACAAGCCCACGCTACGCATCCTGCTGATGGCAGGTGTGTCGGCCGGTTTCGGCGCGGTCTTTGGCACGCCTTTGGCCGGAGCGGTGTTCGCATTGGAGGTGCTGGTGGTCGGGCGCGTCCAGTATGAGGCGCTGGTCCCCTGTCTCGCTGCCGCCTTGATCGGAAACTGGACCTGCCTCGCCTGGGGCGCGACCCACACGCACTACCACGTGATGTTCATGGAACATCTCACGGTGCCCGGCCAGGGCGGACCCTTCGATCCGGTGCTGCTCACGAAGGTGTTGGTGGCGGCGGTGTTGTTCGGTTTCTGCGGCAGCCTGTTCGCGAAGGCCTGCCATGTGGTGGAACGTCTCTACAAAAGCTTCTGCCCGGAGCCGCTGTGGCGGCCGGTGATCGGCGCATGGATCGTCATCGCGCTGGCCTACCTGCTCGGTACGCGGGAATACCTCGGCCTCGGTGTGCTGGCGGAGCATCCGGGCGATGCGACGTTGTCCGCGTTCTTCGATGGCCGGATCTTCGCGTGGGCGTGGTTCTGGAAGCTGGTCTTCACCGTCATCACACTATCAGCTGGCTTCAAGGGCGGCGAGGTCACGCCGTTGTTCTTCATCGGTGCGGGACTGGGTAACGCGCTTTCCGGTTTGATGGGCGCGCCGACGGATCTCTTCGCCGCGCTCGGGTTCGTGGCGATCTTCGCGGCGGCGGCGAATACTCCGCTGGCCTGCACGCTGCTGGGCATCGAGCTGTTCGGGGCTTCGAATGCGGTCTATCTGGCAATCGCCTGCTTCGTGGCCTACGCGTGCAGCGGCCACTCCGGGATCTACAAGGCGCAACAGATCGGCGTGCGAAAGTGGTGGGAGTAGACTCTTCACCCCTTCGGCGGCGGGGCGATGCTCTCCCCCGGCACCCATTCCGCGGCGACACCCACCCGCAGCCCATCCGGGTCCCACTTGCCCTCCAACCATGCCTTGAGCCGCCGTGCCATGCGGGCGATGGGGAACTTGAAGCGTGCCAATGGCGGCTGGAACCACTCGGCATTCGCCTGATCGTTCAATAGCACCACGGAAACGTCCTCGGGGACTTTCAGGCCGATCTTCGAGAGGAAACAGATCGCCGTGACCAGCTCGCGCCAGTCGAGCAGCACCAGTGCGGTGGGCCGCTCGCGTTTGAACAGGCTCTCCATGATGCTCCAGGAAACATCCGGCCGCAGGTACTCGCTGTCCGGAGTGTGATAGGCCGGAGAGTAGGGCAATCCCGCGGCTTCCAGCTCCATACGGGCGGCTTCCCGCATCGAGTCGATGTAGCTTTGAGGACGGTCGCAGAGCTGTGTGACGATCCGCCGGTGGCCCAAGGCGATCAACCTGCGGTAAGCCTCGGCGAGAAGATTGGCCGACCTCACGGCGACTACGGGCACCTCGAAGCCATCGGTCACGCCTCCCAGGAAAATGATCTTCACTCCCCGTTTCACCGCCCACTCGGCCAAGGCAGGTCGTCCGAACAAGGCCACCACCTGCTCGCCGGGTTCGGCCCCGATCAGGTCGTCCCAACTGCGATGAGGCGTGCGGGCATGCAGGAAATCGACGATCCGGTAGTCCACCTGCCAACCGGCGGGAGTCAGCATCCGGTGCAGCATTTCCATGACTTGTCGCCCGGATTCCGCCGTGCGCTCGATGGCTTGGTGGGTCAACAGGATCACGCGTTTGCCCTTCGGCCCGGACTCTTTGGACAAGCTCGCACCCCGGCTCTTGACGCGGTAGGCTTTCCGCTCGCCTGCGGATTCCAACACGCCGTCCTTGGCCAACTCAAGCAATGCGAGCTGCACCGTCGGCTGGGAAACGCCGAGCTGTCCGGCCAGCACGCGGGTGCCCGGCAGACGGTCGGCCCATTTCCCGGCCGCCACCATCTCCCGGAGGGCTGTTGCCGCGGCCTCCACGGCACCCACTCGCTTGATCACGCTCACGTTTCCCACTTTGGCCATCACCCTGCCGAAAGCAAGTAGGCAGTTGCGCGCAATTGTCAAAAGCCGCGCGGCAGGGCTTCCCCCCTTTCCTATTGGCTCTTGCTTTCCGGGCGTTTCCGCCGTTCTTCTTCCCGCCCATGTCCGAAGCCCACACCGCCGACCTCCTGGCGCTCGACACCGACGGCCTGAAGAGCCGCCTGTCGAAGCTCAGGAGGTATCTTTGACGTCCCGGCCCTTGAACAACAGATCGCCACGCTTGAGGAAGCGATGGGATCTCCGGCCTTCTGGAACGATGCCGACAAGGCGAAGGAGGTCAGCTCCAATGCCGCGACGATGAAGAAGAAGCTCGGGGCCTTCCTGGCTCTCGAAAAGCGCATCGGCGACATCGAGGAAGGCGTGGCTCTGGCCAAGGAGTACGACGACAACGACATGGCCGCCGAGGCCACCGCGGAGTTCAAGGCGCTGGACGCCGACCTCGCCTCCTTCGAGCTGCTCACGCTGCTCAACCAGCCTGCCGACATTTCCCCGTGCTATCTGGTGATCCAGGCAGGTGCGGGCGGCACAGAAGCCTGCGACTGGGCCCAGATGCTCCACCGCATGTACACCCGCTGGGCGGAACGGAAGGGCTTCACCGTGGAAACGATCGACTGGCAGGACGGTGACGAGGCCGGCCTCCGCGGCGCGACCATCAAGATCACCGGCGAATACGCCTACGGCTACCTGAAGAACGAACGCGGTGTACACCGCCTGGTGCGCATCTCCCCCTTCGACTCCGCCGGCAAGCGCCACACCTCCTTCTGCGCCATCGACGCAACCCCGGAAGTCTCCAAGGAGATCAAGATCGAGATCAACGAAAAGGACGTCGAGATCACGACCACGCGATCCGGCGGCAAGGGCGGCCAGAACGTGAACAAGGTGGAAACCGCCGTGTTGCTGCGCCACCTTCCCACCGGCATCCTGATCCGCTCGACCGCCGCCCGCTCGCAGGGCCAGAACCGCGTGCTCGCCTTTGAGATCCTCAAATCGAAGCTCTACCAGATCGAGGAGGACAAGCAGAAGGCCGAGTCCGAACGCGCCTATGGCGAAAAGGGCGACATTTCCTGGGGCAACCAGATCCGCTCGTATGTCTTCCAGCCGTACCAGAAGGTCCTCGACCTCCGCACCGGCGAGGAAACCGGCAACATCCAGTACGTGATGGACGGGGACATCGACAACTTCATCGAGGCCAAGCTCCGCGGCAAGGTCCGCGTGAAGGGCGCCAGCAACGACGACGATTAACGTAGTAGTACAAGCATTCCTGCTTGTGAACGTGGCGGGCGGATCGTTCGAGGATGTCGAACCATCCGCCCGCTTCCGTTTCGAATTTCAGAACACCTTCGGCGCGGGCTGCGTCCAGTTGAATGGCGCGCCGCTCTTACGCTTCAGCACGAACGAACTGCCCGGCTCGATCCGGATGTTGTCCGCTTCGCCCGGTGCCAGCGTGAACGCCGAGTCATACCAGCCCGCCGGGAAGTCCGGCGCACCGGTGTAGTAGAAGTAACTCACCGGACCGCTGGCGGTGTAGAGCACGATTTCATCCGCCACGGAGGGATCCTCGCCACCGTTCACACCGGTGCTCGCATCCCCGGTGTGGAGTCCACTGGTGCCGAGCGTGAGACTGGCACTGGAAACCGTTCCGAGAACGTTGCTGCCATTCACTACCGGCAGCAGGGTATCGCCGGTTTTCGCCGCGCCGGTGTAGCGAAACGAAAGCGGAGCAGTGCCGCGGCGTTTCACCACCAGGCCCTGGTTCGGTGCGATCACCACCTTGGCGGCTTCGCCGGGTGCAAGGGTGAAGTTCGTGTCATACCAGCCGGCGGCAAAAACCTCGTCGCCGGTGTAGTAGAAGTAGGACGTGAAGGTTCCGCCGTCATAGACCAGCACCTCATCCGCAGTGGAGGGATCGTCCGATGCCAGCAGGCCCGCGGCATTGGTCTCGCCGAAGAAACCGCCGAGCGTGACGTGCTTGCGGACGCGGAGTTCGTCGCCCACGGATGCGAACGCGGCGAGGTTGTCGAAGGTGGTCAGCGAACTGCCATCCGGAGCAACTCCTTCCGTGGTGCCCGTGATGTCGGAAACCACGCCGGAACCGGTGCGCGGCACCACCTCCGCATAATAGCTGCCATTGACTCCGTTGAACTGACCGTCCGTCCACGGATTTCCAGCTACAGAGAACGTCGTAGGTCCGCTGGTGTTCGCGGACACGGCGGTGATGGTGCCCTGCCACGACAGCGGCCGGACGAGGGTGGGAGAGATCAGCGACAAGCGCGGCGATTGCTGGCTGCCGCCGGGCAAGGTCACGGTGAGGTAACCCACTGGATTGTTGGAAAGCTCCGTGGCGTGCAGCGGTCCGGCCAGCGCGGCGACAGCGGCCAAGGCACGGCCACGGCGTCTCATGAAGGTCAGGCCCACGGCGGCAAGTCCGAGCAGCAGGGGAGCGGACGGTTCCGGCACCGCGGATACCAGACGGAGCTGGCCCGCGGGCGTGGAGCCGACACCACCCACCGCCGTGATGACCGGAGCGGCACTGGTGGTGGTGCTCAGCGTGACCGTGTCGCCCACGCCGCCGGCATTCACCGGGAAGAGCCACGGCGTGCCCGCGCTGGTGGCGGTGAAGATGCCGAACTCGGTGGAGGTCTCCGGCGTCGCGCCGTTGAACACCCACAGGTAGATCGTCGCGTTGTTGAAGTAGTCCGCGGCGGTCGTGCCGGAGTTGTTGTCAGTCGCCGTTCCGCCGATGCGCCCCTGTGGCGAGGTGCGGATCGCGAGGTTGGAGGACGCGCCGGGATTGGGGTCGCCGGTCACGGTATCGTAGCCGAAGCGTTCCCAGCCGCCCTGGGCGATGATGTTGTTCACATTGTCGCTCACGCTGGTGAGCGGATTGTAGGTGAAGGACGTGCTGGAGAGGGTGCCGACCCAGACCGTGCCGCCGGAGAGGACGGTGACGCCGTCCGCGGCAACTACGGTGCGCGCCGTAGGAACGGCGCTGAAGGTCACGGAGGCCGCGTGTGCGGCTGCGGGGAGAAGCAGCCCGAGGGCTGCGGATGCGAAAAGGTGTTTCATGGGAAAGAAAAGTTGGGGATCGTTGGGTGGCTTGGTTCACCAGCGGCTCGGCACCACCTGATAGAAGTAGCTGCCGCCATTCGCCTGCGGGTCCGTGAGCGTGGCATTGACCGTGCCGAGCGTACCGCTCGCCACACCGCTGACAGGCAGCGAACCCACCTGCTCCCACTTCAGAGGATCGCCGAGATCCGGCGTGCGCCACAACGTGTAGATCGCGTTCGTGCGGAGCTGGCTGTAGCTGAAGTCCAGCGAGAAGCTGTCCGGCGTCACGTTGTTCGAGCCATTCACCGGGAACGGGAAGGGATCGCGGGTGGTCGCGGCATTCGGCAGCGCGAGATAGTTCTGGAACTTCCGCTTCAGCGACTTGTAGTGCGCCGCCGCATCCGCCGTGAGGGTGGAGGCGAGCAGGTTCGTATTCTCGTACGGATCGTTCTGCAGGTCGTAGAAACGCTCCACCTGGCTGTCGAAGCGGATCAGCTTGTAACGTTCGTCGCGCAGGGTCTGGCCATCGGCGGCGGCGCTCTGGTTGAACTGCTCGTCGAACAAATCGCCGGAACGGATCACGTTTTCCTTGATGAGCGGCACCAGGCTTTTCGAGTCCACGGTGACACCCGCCGGAATGGTGGCGTCCACATCAATGCCCGCGAGTTCCTGGATGGTGGCCCAGATGTCCACCGTGCTCACCAGGCTGTCGTTTTTCCCGATGTAGGCCACGTCCGGTCCGGTGATCACCAGCGGCACGCGTACGCCGCCTTCGAAGACGGTGAACTTCGCGTGGTTCTCCGCGGCATACTTGAACGGCGGCTGGATCACCGCGTTCTCGGTGCCGTTGTCCCCCACGAAGATGATGTCGGTGTTGGAACGGTCCACGGATTGCAGCAGGCGTCCGATCTCCGTATCCAGCGCCACCATCATCGCTTCGAAGTAGAGGCGTTGGTTCGCATTGATGTGCGCGGTGGTGCCGGACAGCGAGGTGTATTTGGTGATCCCGGCGAGCAGGTTCACCGGCGGCTTGTGAAACGGCGAGTGCGGCGCGTTGAACGCCACCCACGCCAGCCACGGCTTGTTCTGCTGCGTCTGCGTGTTGATGAAGCCCACCGCCTCGTTCACCTGATCGGTGGTCGAGTAAACGGTGGAGGTCGCGGTCACGCCGTTGGTGATCTTGCTCCAGTTCGTGTAGCTGGCCACGCCCGGCGCATTGAACCCGGCGAAGTACGGCCAGCCGCCGACGGTGAGCGGCGTGTTCGCTCCATTGGCGAGGTGCCATTTGCCGAAGGACGCCAAGGCATAGTCCGGGGCATTCGCCGCGAAGGCGCGGGGCAGGGTGTACTCATCGTCCCGGAGGCCCGGCTTCGCACCGGAAAGTGCCACGCCAACACCGGTGCGGAAGCCATGGCGGCCGGTCAGCAGCGTCGCACGGGTGGCGGAGCAGGTCGGCCGGGCGTAGGCGTGGGTGAAGGTCACGCCGGAGGCACCCAGCGCATCGATGTTCGGTGTGGGCGGCAGCGAGACGTTCGCGGCGGGCGTGGCCGTGAGCGAGGAACTGTCGAAGCCGAGGTCATCGGCGATCAGGAACAGGATGTTCCGGGCGGCTTGGGCCTGCGGAGCGCTGGTGGCCAGCAGCAGGCCGAGGGCCGCACCAGCCCAGCGCCGGACACGGGGGAGATGAATACGATGGAGCAGGGGAACCACGCGCGGGTTCCCGGACAAGGATGTCGGGATCATGTTTGGGATTCAGATGAGGTGACAATCGGCAGGCTGTTCCACGGAGGCTTCGCCTGCCTGCGGATGACTGCGCTCCGAAGTCCACTTCGCCGGGTCCCAAAGACGCGCTGATGAATGTCGATTAATTTGTGGGAATTAACCGGTCAATAATAAATTACCATGTTTAGCAGGATTATCACATTTGACTCCATGCCTTATACTCCTAGCGATTGAGCCGCCCTCTGGGAACGCAACTCAATCCCTGTCCAGATTCTCCGGGCGAAAGAGCCGCTCACCCCGCATCACTCCAACAATCCGGACGATGTCTGCACTTGTATCAAAACGGTAGAAAATCCGGCAAGGCGCGACCACCACCTGACGATGGACTTTGAGGGGCCGCATTTCAGGAATGAACGAGCCCGCTTCCGGAAACGAAGCCAGTTGCTCGACACGCTTGAAAACGCGTTTCACGAAGCGCCGGGCGGCATCCAGCTTGTCGAGGGCGATGTATTCGGCAATGGCGTCGAGATCCGCCAAGGCGGGCTCCGTCCAGATCACTTCAGCCATCGCGCCATCCGTTGTTCGGCAGCCTTGTGAGTGACCACACGCCCCTCATCGACCGCTTTTTCGCCCCGGGCGATGATCTCAAGAACCTCCAGCTTTTGCTGGATGGCTTCGAATGTCCCGACGTCCACGAGATAAGCGGCCGGAAGACCGTGCTGGGTGATGAGGACCGGATCGCGTGCGTCCGCGAGCTCGGTCAGAATCCGGTTGGTCTCACGTTTGAGTGTGGTGGCCAGCTCAGTCTTCATGAAGTGATACTAAAGTGACACTTCATGGGCGGCAAGCGGAGGTTTCCAGAACCTTCCCCGGTTCTAAAATCCTCACACGATTCCGATTGAATGGAGACGGTCGGACCACCAATCTGTCAGGCGAACTCGAACCACCACGACCATGGGATTGATGGACTTTATCAAAGGCGAACTGCTCGAAATCATCGAGTGGCAGGACGACAGCCGTGACACGATCGCTTGGCGTTTTCCGGACGATGACAAGGCGATCAAGAACGGCGCGCAGCTCATCGTCCGCGAGAGCCAAACCGCGCAGTTCCTCTACCTCGGCCAATTCGGCGACACTTTCGGCCCCGGCAAGCACACGCTGGCCACCGAGAACATCCCGGTGCTGACCCGCATCAAAGGGTGGAAGTACGGCTTCCAGAGCCCGTTCAAGGCGGACGTCTATTTCGTCAACACCCGCCTTTTCACCGGCAACAAGTGGGGCACGGCGAACCCGATCATGCTGCGCGACCAGGATCTCGGCATCGTCCGCGCCCGCGCTTACGGAACCTATGATTTCAAGGTGACGAACGTGCAGACCTTCCTCAAGGAGGTCGCCGGTTCGGATCAGGATTTCCGCGTCGATGAGTTCGCGGATGCGATGCGCTCCCGCATCGTCAGCGTGTTCTCGGACGCACTCGCCAGCGCCCATGTGCCGGTGTTCGACGTGGCGACGCGCTATATGGATCTCGGCGACGCGCTGCTGCCGCTGATCAATCCGGTCATGTCCGCGAAGTACGGCATCGAGATCGGCAGCTTCATTGTCGAGAACGTGTCCGTGCCACCGGAGGTGGAGGAGGCGATCGACAAGCGCTCCGCCATGTCCGCGATCGGCAATCTCAACGACTACGTGAAGTACCAGATGGGCCAGGGCATGGCCGCGGGTGGTGGCGGTGGCGCCGCCGGCACCGCGTCCGAACTGGCCGTCGGTTTCGCCGTGGCGAAGGAGCTCATGCAGCAGAGCGGCATGACCGGCGGTGGCGCCCCGCCGCCCCTGCCGGGCGCAGCTCCCGCCATCGCCGCGGCCGCTCCGGCTCCAGCCTTGGATCTTCTCGATCCGCCAACCATCGCCCAGATGCTCGGGGTCAGCGAGGCGGACGTGATGGAAGAGATCAACTCCGGCAAACTGCCCGCCAAGAAGATCGGCTCCAGCTACCGCGTGACGCGGGCCTCGCTCGATGCCTTCCTCGCCCAGTGACCCGCCGGTGATGGACGGGCCGGCCACCGGCACTCCCATCGAGGTTCCGAAGAAAACGATCCCGCCGCCCTTGCCAGGCCGGTCGGGGTCGGCGGCGGAAGTGCGTTCGCTCGACCGCCATGCCTGCCCGGAATGCGGTGGCAAAGGCGAGTGGGATCCGGCCAAAAAGCAGCTCGTCTGCCCCTATTGCGGGAATATATTCGAGCGCGTCGGACCGCCGCCGGATCTCGGCGCGGTGGTCGAACATGATCTCGATCAAACGCTCGCCGAGCTCGGCCAGGACGCGGGCCGGGTGGATACCGCCAGCCGCCGCGTGCAGTGCAACAACTGCCACGCCGTGCTCGTGCGCAGCGGCGAGACGGTCGCCCAGCATTGCGATTTCTGCGGCTCTCCCGAGCTGCTCGACTACAACGACATTTCCGCGCCGGTCAAACCGGAGTCCGTCCTGCCCGCGCAGATCTCGAAGGAGCAGGCGTATCATTCGCTGAAGAACTATCTCGCGTCGAAGTGGTTCGCACCGGGCGACCTCAAGCGCCGCAATCTGGTGGACCGCATCAACCGTGTTTACCTCCCTTACTGGACCTTCGACTCGAATGCCGAATGCCCGTGGACCGCGGACAGCGGCACCTACTACTATGTCACGGTGCAGGACCGGGATTCGGAGGGTCGCACCATCACCCGCCAGGAACGGCGCGTACGGTGGACACCCGCCAGCGGCCATGTCTCGACGTTCTTCGATGACGTGGTGATCTCCGGCTCGGCCGGGCTCAATGGCGACCTGCTGCGGAAAATCGAGCCCTTTCCCACCAAGGATCTCGTACCCTACGAGACAATGTATGTCTCCGGCTGGCAGGTGGAGCAGTATCAGGTCCCGCTGCCGGAGGCCGCACGCCGTGGCTTCGGTACGATGCAAGGGATGCTCCAGCAAATGTGTGCGGGGGAAGTACCGGGGGATACCTACCGGAACCTCCAGATCTACCCGGAATTCTCGGGCAAGACCTTCAAGCACATCCTCGCACCGGTATGGCTGCTGGCCTACCAGTACCGCGGCAAGACCTGGCAGGGCGTGGTCAACGGCGTCACCGGCACCACCGCCGCGAAGTTCCCGATCAGTCCCTGGAAGGTCGCGCTGGTGGTGTTGATCGTGTTGTGCGTCATCGCCTTGATCCTGATGGCGAGAGGGTGAACCATAAACACCCTTGGAAGCTGCCCCCACGCTTTCTTTCTGGATTCGGGATTCTTGAATCTCAACTCTCGCCGCGTTGCGCATCGACATCCTCACCCTCTTCCCCGAGATCGCGCTCGCTCCTCTGAGCGAGAGCATCCTCCGCCGTGCCCGCGAGGCGGGAATCGTGGAGATCGTGGCGCACAACCTCCGCGATTGGGCCACGGGCAAGCATCGCAAGACGGATGACTACCTCGCGGGTGGCGGCCAAGGCATGCTGCTGATGCCGGGTCCGATCTTCGCCGCCATCGAGGAACTCCGGACGCCGGAAGCGAAGGTGATCCTGATGACGCCGCAGGGGAAGGTCTTCAAGCAGGCCATCGCCCGCGAACTCTCGGAAGAAACGCATCTCATCCTGCTCTGCGGCCACTACGAAGGCGTGGATCACCGCGTGATCGAGGAGCTCGTCGATCTGGAGCTTTCCATCGGTGACTACGTGTTGACCAATGGCGCGATCGCCGCGGCGGTGGTCACGGATGCGATCGTGCGGTTGCTGCCCGGCGCGCTGGGCGACGAGCGCTCGCACCAGGAGGAATCGTTTTCCGATCCCAATCTCCTGGAGGCTCCCGCTTATACGAAGCCCATTGATTTCCGCGGCATGAAAGTACCGGACATCCTGTATTCCGGACATCACGGCAAAATCGCCGAATGGAAGCGGGAAAAGGCCATGGAACGGACGCGTCAGAACCGCCCCGATCTGCTCGGACCCGGTTGAATCAGGTGGTCCGGAGCGGTGGCAGGCCTTCCTGCGGGCCTCCGCGGGTCTGGCGGTAGGTGCGCGGCGAGCGGCCGGTGAGTTTCTTGAAGGTTCGCGAGAAATACGCCTCGTCACAAAAGCCCAGCGTGCGCGCGATCTCGGCGGCCTTCAGGTCGGTGGTATCGAGCATGCGGGCGGCGGAGTTGACGAGCTGCCGCAGGTGGTAGCGGTGGGGTGACTGGCCGGCATGCTTCTGGAAGTTTCTACGGAAAGTCTCGTAGTTCAGGCCTAGGGCCGCGGCCACCTCGCGGCCGTCCGCACCGGGTTGCCCCAACATCCGGCAGGCGTCTCCGAACCATGAAGGACCGCCGTCCTTCCCGATCGCGAGATCAATCGTCCCGTCCAGCGCCCGGGCGAGCAGGCTCTGGAACACGCAGATCTTTTCGAGATTACTGGCGGAGGACTCGACAATGCCGCGGTGAAAGTCCGCGACCCACTGCTCCAGATTGCTCAGGCTGCCGGTCACATGTTCCGGTGCGAGCAAGCCGTTGGCCCGCCACGCATCGAACACGGGGCCATCGAACATCACATAGATTTCATCCCATCCGCCGACCTCCCACGGCTTGTAGCTGTGTCCCAGTTCCGGCAGCACGAGGATCCAATCTCCGACGCAAAGACTGCGGCTGAAGCCGCGCTCGTCCTCATAGGTGCCCTCTCCACGTGTGATGACCACCAGGGCGTAGCGTTCGAGATACCGGTAGCGGGGCATCCCGCTGCGCGAGTGGCGCACCTCCCCGATTTCCACCAGATTGCCGAGTGGAGACCGGAGCTGCTGTTGCCAAACTTTCCAAGAATGCTGCGCCATGACCCTCAATCTACGTCAAGTTTCACCAAATTGTGCAACTTGGAACCGGATTGTGCAAATGATCGCAGAAGAATTCCCGGACGGCCCGTCGTATCATCGTCACGTTGATGAAGATCGTCCGCTCTCTATTGCTCACCTCGCTCTCCATGACCGTGCCCATGCGGGCTGCGGAGGAAATCTCGTTCAACCGCGACATCCGGCCGATTTTCATCCGCAGTTGCATCACCTGTCACGGTGGCATCAAGGAAGGGGGTGGCATTTCTCTGGTCTATCGCGAGAAGGCGCTGGGCAAGGGCGAATCCGGCAAGCCGGCCATCGTTCCCGGCAAGCCGGAGTTGTCCGAGCTGGTCCATCGCATCAACAGCGACGACAACGACGAGATCATGCCGAAGCCCAAGAAGGGCGAGCACGGCGAGAAGCTGCCTGCGGACGAGATCGCGAAGCTGACTGAATGGGTCCGCCAGGGCGCGAAGTGGGAGGACCACTGGTCATTCATCCCCGCCGCCGAACCCGCCGATCCGCAGGTGAAGCAAGCGGGCTGGGCGAAAACCAAGGCCGACCGCCTGATCCTCGCCAAGATGGAGGCGGAAGGACTCGCACCTTCCAAGGAGGCGACATCCGCCGAATGGCTGCGCCGCGTGACGCTCGACCTCATCGGCCTGCCGCCGTCGCCGGAGGAACTCGACGCATTCGAAAAAGCCGCCGCTGCCGACAAGGAAAGCGCGATGGCCGCGGTGGTGGACCGCCTGCTGGCTTCACCGCAGTTCGGAGAACGCTGGGCCACGATGTGGCTCGATCTGGCCCGCTATTCGGACACGATGGGCTTTGAAAAAGACCCGGGCCGCGAGATCTGGCCGTTCCGTGACTGGGTGATCCAAGCCTTCAACGCCGATCTTTCTTTCGACGAGTTCACCAAGCGCCAGCTTGCGGGCGACCTGCTGCCCAATCCCGCTCCGGGCGATCTCATCGCCTCTGCCTTTCAGCGCAACACGATGTGCAATACCGAAGGCGGCTCTGATGACGAGGAGTACCGGGTCGCCGCGGTGATGGACCGCATTAACACGACGTGGACCGTATGGCAGGGCACGACCTTCGCCTGCGTGCAGTGTCACGGCCATCCCTACGACCCATTCCCGCACGACGACTACTACCGTTTCATGGCGTTCTTCGACAACACGGAGGACGTCGACCTCAACAACGAGTTCCCCAAAACCAAGGCGGCAAAGGATCCCGCGAAGCAGGGAGAGGCCGTGCGCCTCGAAAAGGAAATCCGCAAGGATCGTGAGGCCATCAACGACGTGGCCCTCAGCTTGGCGAAACAAGCCGGCGGCTGGACTCCGGTGAAGGCGGAGACAGTGAAAGCCTCCGCCGCCAGCGGCAAGATCGAGCAACGGCCGGACGGCAGCTTTGTGGCGACCGGCACCAATCCAGCGAGCACGGTTTTCACCGTCACCGCTCCCGCGGTGCGGCTGGGCATCCTGCGATTGGACATTCTGCCCGTGAGCGACGACCCCGCGAAGTGGAGCGAACTCGGCGCGGTGGTGACCAAGCTGGAAATCGACCGCATCCTGCCCGATGGCACGAAGCAGCCGATGAAGCTCAAGGAAGTCGTCAGCGATTTCCTCGCCGGTCCCTTCGAGCCGAACATCGCCGTGCAGAGTGGCAGCGGCGGCGGATTCGGGGATTACCCGGCATTGCGGGGTCCCCGGCATGCGTTCTTCGTGCCGGAGGTGGTGGAGAATGTGGACCCGGGGGCGAAATTCGAAATCCGTCTCAAGCACGGTGTGACCTGCAATGAGACGCAGCCCTGCGTGATGCGGAAGTTCAAGCTCTCCATTTCGCCGGACGATCGCCTTTCCACTTTCGTGATGTCTCCGGAGCGCGCCCAGGCGTGGCAGAAGCACGCGCAGCTCCAGGGACAATACAATGCCATCCCCGGCACGATGATTCCGGTGATGGAAGAGCGGGACTCCGCCGCGCGCCGCGATACCCGCGTCTTCGACCGCGGCAACCGCATGACCAAGTCCACTCCGGTCAATGCCGGTCTGCCGGTGATCATGCGCCCGCCCGCGAAGAACGCGAACATGAGCCGACTCGATCTGGCGAACTGGATCACGGGCGACAGCAACCCGCTGACCGACCGCGTGCTGGCCAACCGCCTGTGGGCGGAGCTCTTCGGCATCGGCATCGTCGAGACGCTGGAGGACTTCGGTTCCTCCGGATTGCTGCCAACCAACCAACCGCTGCTCGATCATCTCTCGCTGCGCCTTGCCAAGGATCACAAGTGGCACATCAAACCGTTCCTTCGCGAGATCGTCCTGTCCGCTGCCTACCGTCAATCGGACAAGGCCACGCCGGCATTGCTGGCGAAGGATCCGCGCAACCGTTTCATCGCCCGTGGTCCCCGCCAGCGTCTTACCGCGGAGATGGTGCGCGATCAGGCGCTCGTCGTTTCCGGGCTGCTTTCGAAGAAGCAATTCGGCCCGCCGGTTTACCCGCCGCAGCCGGATGGTATCTGGAATTCCGTTTACAGCGGCGCAAAGTGGGCGACCTCCACCGGTGAGGACCGCTATCGCCGTGCCGTCTATACATATCAGAAGCGCACCAGCGGGTACCCTGCCTTCCTCACCTTCGATGCGCCCACGCGCGATGTTTGCACCGCCCGCCGCATCCCGACCAATACTCCTCTCCAGGCCTTGGTCACCCTCAACGACCCGGCCTTCATGGAGCTGGCGCAATCGTTCGCGAAACGGATGGCTGCCGCCGGTGGCGATCTCAATACCCAGCTCACGGCGGGTTACAAGCTCCTCACCAATGAAGAGGCTTCAAAGGACATCCTCCAAACGCTGGCCGCGCTCCACGCGGATGCGAAGACCGAGCTCGAAAAGAACGCCGCGGATTCGGTGAAACTCGCGCCGACCCCTGACGAAGCCGCCCTCGTGCTCGTCGCCAATACCATGTTCAACCTGGACTCCGCCCTGACCCGCTGAAGTCCGCCACCGATTCATTGCCATGAACCTCTTCCAACAATACGAACACGACCGCGTGCAGCATGCCACGCGCCGGCACTTCCTCAACCGCTGCGGGGTGGGGCTCGGCGCCATGTGGCTGGCCAGCCAGGGCCGCTCATGGGGCAGTTCCGAAGGCGGCGTGCTGGCAAAGGATCCGACGAACCCGCTCGCACCGGACATGCCGATGTTCGCGGCGAAGGCAAAGCGCGTGATCTATCTGCACATGGCCGGGTCGCCGAGCCAGCTGGAGCTTTTCGACTACAAGCCGGAGCTGGTGAAACTGGATGGCAAGGACTGTCCGCAGGAATTCCTGGCCGGCAAGCAGTTCGCTTTCATCCAAGGCGTGCCGAAGATGCTGTCCTCGGTCTTCCCGTTCCATCAGGCAGGCAAGAGCGGCCAGTGGATCACCGACCGCCTGCCGAACATCGAGACGATGATCGATGAGTTGTGCATCGTGAAATCGATGTACACCACGCAGTTCAACCACGCACCGGCGCAGCTGATGATGCATACCGGCGAGCAGCGGCTCGGCCTGCCTTCGATGGGCGCATGGGCGACATACGGACTCGGCTCGGAGAATGCGAACCTGCCCGGCTTCATGGTGCTGACCTCCGGCGGCAACAACCCGGACGCGGGCAAGTCGGTGTGGGGATCGGGCTATCTGCCATCGATCTACCAGGGTGTGCAGTGCCGCTCGAAAGGCGATCCGGTGCTGTTCCTCGCGAATCCGGACGGTGTCTCCGGTTCGATGCGCCGTCGCACGCTGGACGCGATTTCGCTCATCAACAGCAAGATCGAGAAAGATGTGGGCGATCCGGAAACACTCACCCGCATCGCCCAATACGAAATGGCCTACCGGATGCAGATCCATGCGTCCGATGCCTTCGACATCAGGCAGGAGCCCGCGGCGATCCACGAGATGTACGGCACCAAGCCGGGCCAGGAATCCTTCGCGAACAACTGCCTGCTGGCGCGCCGCCTCGCCGAGCGCGGCGTGCGTTTCATCCAGCTCTTCGACTGGGGCTGGGACTCGCACGGCACCGATGCGGGTACGGACTTGCGCAAGGGCTTCGTCAACAAGTGCAACTCCATCGACAAGCCGATCGCGGCACTGCTGAAGGATCTCAAGCAGCGAGGTCTCCTGGAGGAGACGCTGGTGATCTGGGGTGGCGAATTCGGCCGCACGCCGATGCGCGAGAACCGCGGCGGCGTGGAGATGCCGTTCGTCGGCCGCGACCACCATCCGAGCGCCTTCACGATGTGGATGGCGGGCGGCGGCGCGAAGGGCGGCTTCTCTTACGGCGAGACCGACCCGATCGGCTACGAGGTGATGAAGGACAAGGTGAGCGTACACGATTTCCACGCCACCGTGCTGAGGCTCCTCGGCTTCGATCACGAGAAGTTCACGTATCCCTTCCAAGGGGCACACCAGCGCTTCACCAATATCACCCAGCCGGGAACGAAGGTGATCAAGGATCTGATCGCGTAAGCAAAGCAGCGCAAGTTTTCAACTTGCGCATGGGTGGGGTGGACCTCGGGAGTGAAGCTCAAGCGTCCCTCCGCGGTCCACCGCTCCCAATCACAAGCAGGAATGCTTGTGCTACTTTCTCGCATAGGTAATCCAACGGAATCCTCCCGCGGGAACCTTGAGTTCCTGTTGAATCCGGCAGAACCGATCCGCCTTCAGGCTTTGTTCCTTGCCGTCCGACTTTGCGACCACATCACCCGCAATCCCGGCGTAGTAGAGCGGAATGTTCCAGGTCTCGGTAATCTCGTGGTCGGTGGGATTGAAGACCGCGAGCAGTGCCTGCGTGGGCAGCGCGGGATTCACATGGAGCAGGCCGTCCAGTGTCCGCCCATTGGCGCGGCGCAGGTGCAGCACATCGCTTTCCAGCAGGTCGCGGTTGGCTTTGAACCACGTCACGTTCTTACGGACCATGTCGCGCACGCGCGGCGTGTCGTAGAGGCGGGGGCCGCGATAGCAAGCCTGCACCCCGGCGGCGAGATTGCCCAGCATCATCGCCTCGTAGTGGTCGATGTGTTCGTCCAGCGGCTCGATGGTCGCGGCAGCGCCACCACCGTGATAGACGCTCAGGGGCACGAACATCCAGCCCATCGACGGCGTCTTCTCCCACGTGCCATCGAAAATGTTCTGGCGGGTGTGGATGAGCTGCTGCGCGCGCGGCAACGACCAGTTCGTTTCCCGGTAGCCCATGCCGCACTTGTTACTACCAACGGCATAGTAGTAATCCGGCGCATTGATGAACACTCCCTTTTCCCGCAGCCCCTTGTAAAAGTCCGACCAGATCCGCCAATGCACCCACTGGGAATCGTCCGCACCGCGCTGCAGCGGCGGGCGCGGCGTGACATCGACATCGCCGGGATACGGTCCGTCATGCTCGAAGACCATGAAACCGGTGGCGGGAAACAGGTTCTCCAGCTTGGCGAGATAGGATTGGCCCCACGGGCTGGTGACCGCCGGGCAGTTCCCGAACTGGAGTTTCTTGTCCTTCGGCGGCACCATGTCATTCCCACCGCCCACACTGCGAGAGGCGTAGAGCGAGTAGCACCCGAGCTCGATGCCCTTCGACTTTCCGTAATCCGCCACCTGCTTCCAGGTCGCGAGGTAGGCGGGATCATTGTTCTCGGCATTGAAGCCCGAGCCGAAGGAAAGGATCAGCATCTCGAAGCCCACCTCCGCGCATTGGTCGATGGCGGCGCGGACCTTGTCCGGATTCGCATCGCGCATGTGCATCATCAGCGGATTCTCCGTCGTCCATGGGGCGATGGTCCGCATCATCTTGCGGTAGGCCAGGCTGCTGCGCTCGCGATCGGTCGAGTCCATGCCGAGCTCGAACACACGGAACGATTCGAAGGTGGTTCCGGGCGCGATGTCCTGGGACGGACCGCGAACCGGCTCGACGGTCAGCAGGCACTTCTCCTTCAGCTCGTAATTCACCTGCGTCTTGTAAGTGGGATCCGAACCGATGCGGACGATGTGGCTGTTCGCCTGCTCCGCATCGAAGCTGCCGAAGGTCATGTCCGTTTCCACGCGCAGCGACTGCGGCTGCGTCATCGCGGCTTCATCCTGGATATCGGCATGATTGCGTGACTCCACCAATGCCAGCGTCTCGGCGTTCAGCTTGTCCAGCCTCACCGGCTTCGTGCCTTGATTGGAAACGGTGATCCATTTCACCAGCAGTGGAATGCCATCGTAGATCTCGTAGTGGACGGACACGATGAGCGCGGGCTTCGTCCCGGGTGAAGCGGGCTTGGCCTCGGCGGCCCCGAAAACGGTGACGCCGGTGATGTGGCTGCGACTCCATTCGCCGTTGGGAGCTTCGTCGCTTGCTCCGCCCTTGCGGTCGGTCTTGCCGACGCGGACGGCTTTGGGCGCACCCGCCGGGCGTGACGAATCGAACAACGGCTGCCACGCGAGAGGCTCACGATCCAAGGACGCCTCCCAATGGATCACGGTGGCATCGAGGCGCGCGCGCAGGCGATACGGTTGATCGGTGGAAAGTCCACCGTCCTTGGCGGCAAAGGCCGCAACCTTCGCCAACCTTTCCTCACCACTATCACGGAGTTCGAACTGGCCGTGTTCGCCTCGATCTCCGGGGCGGAGATTCACTTTCACCACGCGGTCCTCAAACACCAATCCGAGGCCAGGACCCCAGCTTGTACCGGTATCCGTGCCTGCATCGATGCCGACCTCGATCACCTCCGCATCCGCAGGCAATGCACGGTCGGCGAAGCAATGAACGTTGGCGGGCGCGTAGATCTCACCGGCCTTGCCCTCGTTTTCGAAACTGACCCGCTCCGCGGCATTCGAGCGCGTAACCTTCCATGCGGGATCAAGCTTCGTCGTGAAGCGATCCTGCCACAGCACCTTGCGAGGGCCTTCGGCAGCGACGGCGGATGTGGGAACTTCGAAGTCGAACTTCACCGCAGCACCCTTCGGCGGCCAAGTGGCATCCGGAGCATGATGGCGAACCTGCTTCCAAGCGAACGGAGCCACGGGCACGCCGGTGGACATCCCGATGAACCGCAGGGCATCCGGCGCGGGCTTGAGATCCTTCAGCCATGCCTCGGTGAAAAAGGCCTGGTTCGGCTGGCCGGAGAGGCCGCCGATGTCATAGCGGCGGCCATCCAGAGTGACGGCACCTTCCGGACGCACGGCGCGAATGAGAGACTCGCCGGTGGCGGTCAGCTCGAAGGCGGTGGTGGCGAAACCGGGAGCGATTTGGAAGGTCCGGCGGATCAGGCCATTCGAAAGCGTGACCTCGCTGCGTTCCTCGTTCTTGGAAACGGACGCCTTGAAGCCCTGCGGTTGCACAAGCCAATCGCGCTCGGGTCGGTAGGTTGCCGGGGGTAACGCTGTCGCGATACAGGGAATCAAGGATACGAAGGCAGACAAGCGGAACATAACGCAGAAGAAGACAGCCGGACAGGCGTGATTCTTTCGTCCTTCTTCGTACGTAGTTCCTCCTTCAGGAGGGTGGGGAGGAGTACTCTGTTCCCAGCGGTGGCAAGGGCAAATGAGCCCTCTCTTGCGATGGACATGTGATTTCGTAGAATAATGCCGATGTCCTACGCTTGGCGCTCCCTAACACCGGAACTCCGGAAGCTGTTTTTGCTCCAACGGAAAAGGCTGAAACGCCCATGGCATCGCCCACCCCATTTCGAACAAAGAACACTCCACTATCATCTGACCGGAAGCTGCTACGAGCATCAGTATTGGATTGGCTGCTCTGCGGAACGCATGGGGGATTTTTCCCAGCGTCTGGTGGAGGCCATCGAAACGAATACAAATCATGCTCCCGCGGCCTGGTGCGTGCTGCCGAATCACTACCACGTTTTGGTCAGGGCAGAAGAGGTAAAGCCGGTGGTCGCGGAGCTCGCGAGACTCCACGGAAGAACCTCATTCGAATGGAATCGTGAAGAAAACGCCCGGGGCCGAAAGATCTGGCATGGTGTTGCAGATCGGGCGATGCGTGGCGAGGGTCATTTCTGGGCGACCATCAACTATATCCATCACAATCCGGTGAAGCACGGCCACGTGGAGAAGTGGGACGACTGGCCGTTTTCGAGCGCCATCGGATATCTCGATGAGGTGGGTCGCGATGAGGCGACTCGAACCTGGAAAGCGTATCCGATTCTCGACTATGGAAAGGGGTGGGATGATTGAACGCGGGCTTGGATGGTTTTGCCACTGCGGGGAGCAGCGCAGTCCACCCCGCCCTCCTGAAGGAGGAACTACGTACGGCTTGACGCCGCGCCGTGATCCTGCCAGACGAGCGGCGTGATTCTTGTCGCCCGACTCCGAGCCAAACGCCACGCCGCTATTCCGGCATGGCGTATGATGGCGCACGGAGTGTGATGACGGGAACCGCCCGACCCTCTCCGGAACGCGCCTCACCAGGCAGGATTCCGGGGACGCGCTGAACATCGGGCCCCACTTTTCCTTCCCGGCGATGCCGTTTCGGATTTTCCGAAACCGCCATGACCGATCCACCCGACGCCTCCCTCACCGACCGGCGCGGCATCCTGCTGATGCTGCTGTCCGTACTGCTGTTTTCCGCGAATACCCTCATCATCCGCGGCGTGTCCACGCACGTGCCGGCGGCGGATGGCTGGCTCGCATCGCTGTTCCGCGGCGTGTGCGGACTGATCATCGTGGCCGCGCTCTACGGTTCCGGCCGGGGCTTCAACCCGCGGCGGCTGATCGGCAGCCGGCTGGTCATGATCCGGGGCGTGGTGGGGGCCATCGGCATTCTCGCGTTCTACATCAGCGTGACCAAACTCGGCGCGGCGCGGGCGGTGGTGCTCAATCTCACCTATCCCGCCTTCGCCACGATCATCGCCGCGCTGTGGCTGAAGGAAACCATCACCCGCGCCGCGATCCTGTGGATGGGGTTGGCCTTTCTCGGCCTGCTGCTTTTCCTCGGCGGTGACGGCAAACTCCTGCATCCCTCGCCCTACGATCTCCTCGGCCTCTTCGGTGCCGTCGCGGCCGGCTGGGTGGTGGTGGTGATCCGGCGGCTGCGGCATGAGGAACATCCGGCGACGATCTACGCCTCTCAAGCCTTCTACGGTCTGCTGGCATCCGTGCCTGCGGTGACAAAAGTGCCCTCCCTGCCGCCGCTGGCGTGGATCGGGCTGATCGCTGCGGCCACCGTTGTGTGTTTCGCCCAACTCCTGATGACCAAGGCATACCAAGCCCTGCCCGTCTCCCGTGGATCGGCCATGCAGATGACCCTGCCACTGGTGACCGCCGTGGGCGGCTTCGCCTTTTTCCGTGAAACCTTCCACCTGCCCGAACTGGGCGGGGCCGCCCTGACCCTGCTCGCCACCTGGCGGGTGGTCGCCGCCCGCTGAAAAAACCGCCATCAATCACGGTTTGCCATTTTCCATAACCCCGTTAGCCTCCGCCCCTTCCAATGACCACTCCTGAGACATTCCAACAGTTCGTCCTTCCCACCTACGGCCGCTTCCCGCTGGTGCCCGTCCGCGGGGAAGGAGCGCGCCTGTGGGATGACACCGGCAAGTCCTACCTCGATTTCTGCACCGGCATCGCCGTGTGCTCGCTGGGCCATGCCCACCCGCGGCTGACCGCCGCCATCCGCGAGCAGGCTGGCATGCTGCTGCATGTCTCAAACCTCTATCAGATCCCCCAGCAGGCCGAGCTGGCCCGGGCGATTGTGGAGGATCATGTGGGCCTGCCGGGCAAGGTGTTCTTCTCGAACTCCGGCGCGGAAGCGAACGACGGTCTGGTGAAAACCGCCCGGAGGTTCGGCCACAAGCGCCCGCAGGCCGATGGCTCGCCCCGCTACGAGGTGATCACCTTCAACCAATCCTTCCACGGCCGGACGCTCGGCGGCATCGCCGCCACCGGCCAGGACAAGGTGAAGGAGGGCTTCGATCCGATGCTGCCCGGCTTCAAGCACGTGCCATTCAACGACATCATGGCATTGGAAGAAGCGATCTCTTCGGAAACCGTGGCGATCCTGCTGGAGCCGATCCAGGGTGAGGGTGGCGTGAATGTCGCGACGACCGAATTCCTCTCCGCCATCGCCAAGCTGTGCAAGCAGCACGACCTGCTGCTGTTCTTCGATGAAGTGCAGACCGGCTTCGGGCGTTGTGGTGATTCATGCGCATGGCGGACGATTTCCTATGACCTCAAGCCCGATGGCATCTCGTGGGCGAAGGGCATGGGCGGTGGCGTGCCGATCGGAGCCTTCTGGATTTCAGATCGCATCATCGGCGATGAAGGACCATCGCTGTCCTCGCTGATGGGTCCCGGCTCGCATGGTTCCACCTATGGTGGCAATCCGCTCGTCTGCGCGGCCTCGCTCGCCGTGCTTGATGAGATCACGGAAAAGAATCTCGCTCATAACGCGCGGCGGCAGGAGCAGCGGATCCGCGGCATCATCACCGCATGGGATCTGCCGGTCATCACCGAAGTCCGCGGCAAGGGTCTCCTGCTTGGCATCGCACTCGATGCTTCCATGATCGAAGTGCCGGAAGGCAAGACCGCGGCTCTCGTCATCGTGACGAAGCTGATGGAAAAGGGCCTGCTGGTTCCGCCCGCGGGTCCGGCCTGCTTCCGCTTGCTACCGCCGCTCAATGTCACCGATGCCGAAGTGGATGAAGCACTCGCCATCATCCACGAAGTCCTCTCCTCTCTCTAACATCTGTTCGTGCAAATATCATGAACCATCTCCTTTCCATCGAAGAACTCACCGCCAAGGACATTACCTGGCTGCTCGACTCCGCCGCTCATTTGAAAGCCCAGCGAGGCCGCGAAGGCCAACCGCTCGCGGGCCAGACGTGGGCGATGATTTTCACCAAATCCTCCACGCGGACGCGGGTTTCATTCGAGGTCGGCATCCGCGAGCTCGGTGGCTTCCCGATGTTCCTTTCGAAGAACGACATCCAGCTCGGACGCGGGGAGCCGATCAAGGACACCGCCCGCGTGCTCGGCCGGATGGTTCACGGCTGTATCATCCGGACCTTCGCCCAGCAGGACGTGGTGGACTTCGCGGAATACTCCGGCATCCCGACGATCAACGCGCTCACGGATGACGAGCATCCGTGCCAGATCCTCGCGGACCTGTTGACGGTGGTCGAACGACTCGGCACGTGGGAGGGCAGGAAAATCGCCTTCATCGGTGACGGCTTCTCGAACATGACGATCTCATGGATGTGGGCGGCAAAGCACCTCGGCTTCGAACTCGCCGTGGCCGCGCCTGCTTCCTATCAGCCGCCTGCGGAATTCCTCGCGAAGCTTGATGCTCCGAATGTCACCGTCACCACCGATCCGGCGGCAGCCGCAAAAGGCGCGCATGTCATCAACACGGACGTGTGGCTCTCGATGGGGCAGGAAGACCAGAAGGACAAGGAGGAGGCTTTCGGCCCGTTCCAAGTAAACGCCGCCCTCTTGGAGAACGCCGCGCCGGATCACATCGTGCTCCACTGTCTGCCCGCCTATCGTGGCAAGGAGATCACCGAGGAGGTGTTGGAAAAACACGCCGACGTGATCTTCCAGGAAGCGGAAAACCGCCTGCACGCCCAGAAGGCGATCCTGGTGGCTTTGGCGAAAAAGCGCTGATCCGGTGCAGATTTGACCGCAGATTTCACAGATGACGCAGATTGAAGAGATTCAATTTAAATCAGCGTTATCTGCGGTCCCAATCTTCGCACGAAAGGATGGTTGTATACATGAACGCCGAACATCCCTTGCTCGAACTCCGCCATGCCGATGTCTGGCGCGGGGACAATCGTGTGTTCCACGATTTCGCGCTCACGGTCCGCGATGACGAGAGTGTGGCGATCCTCGGGCCGAACGGCGCGGGGAAGAGCACGCTGATCAAACTGATCACGGGTGAACTCCGTGCCGCTGCCGAGCCGGGCACGGTCGCACGGTTGTTCGGCGAGGACCTGTGGTCGCTGGAGGATCTGCGTCACAAACTCGGTCTGGTGGCTCCGGAAGAAGCCCAGCGTTTCGATCCGGAAGAACCAGCGGAAGGAGTGGTGTTGTCCTCCCTGCGCGGAGCGTTTGGCGTGACGCGCTGGATGCGTTTTTCCAAACAGGAGCGCGCGCGTGCCGCTGCCGCCATGCAGAAGGCAGGCGTGCTGGATCTGGCGAAGCGCGACTATGGCACGCTCTCTTCAGGACAGCGCAGGCGCTTCCTGCTCGCCCGCGCGCTGGTGCATGAGCCCCAGGCGCTGCTGCTGGATGAGCCGACCACGGCACTTGATTTCCCGTCTTCGTTCGCATTCATCGAAATCGTCCGTGAACTCATCCGCAGCGGCCATGGCGTGCTGTGGGTGACGCACCATCCGTCCGAGATCCCGCCGGAAACCACGCGCGTGATCCTGTTGAAGGACGGCCGCATCTTCGCCGACGGCGCGCCGAAGCAGGTGCTCGCGTCCAAAGTACTCTCGGAACTCTACGGCCTGCCGCTCAAGGTTCGTTGGAGCGGTGGTTTCTGCCACGTCGGTCCCGCCTCCCCACCGCCATGATTGAAGTCGTCTGTGGATTGATCCGGGATGATGCGGGCCGCGTGCTCGCATGCCGTCGTCCGCCAGGCAAGCACCTTGGTGGCTTGTGGGAATTCCCAGGAGGCAAGGTTGAGCCGGAAGAAGACGCCGCGGCGGCATTGATCCGTGAGCTTCAGGAAGAACTCGGTATCACGGTGGCAATCGAAAGCGGACTCACACCGGTGGTGTGGGACTACGGTCGTGGCCTGATCCGCCTGATTCCTTTCCTCTGCCGCATTGCTTCCGGGGATCTCCATCCGCACGAGCACGATGCGCTGGAATGGGTGGATGCGGCGAGCTGTCATCGCCTCGAATGGGCGGCGGCGGACGGACCGATCCTTGCAGAATGGATTGCCACGAAGCGCGTTCCAGACGATCAAGGATCATGACGAAGCGTCACGATACCTCGGTCACTCCGTTCCTGATGTTCACCGGCAAGGCGGAGGAAGCGATGGAGTTCTATGTTTCATTGTTCGCGGGTGCCCGGATCGAGGAGATCCAGCGATGGGGAGCGGGTGAACCGGGAGCCGAGGGATCGGTGAAGATCGCCACATTTTCCCTGAACGGGCAGCAGGTGATGTGTACGGACAGTCCGCCGGTACATGATTTCACCTTCACTCCATCATTCTCATTTTACGTCTCCTGCGTGGAAGAGGATGAGCTGGACGGGTATTGCAGCGCGCTTTCCGCGGAAGGAAAATTCCTCATGCCGCCGGACAACTACGGATTTAGTACCAAGTTCGCGTGGGTGGAGGATCGTTTCGGCGTGTCCTGGCAACTGAATCTGCCCTGAGGGATTCCAAGACCTGGCAATCTTGACCACAGGTAGATCGAAGGCGTTGGAAACTTCGGGTATCCACCCAGCCTGAAGTGTTACCACTTCAGCTACGTGAAGAAACACCGCCGGATTGACCTCGGGCCGATCCGGAACGAAAACTCCGGAAGATGAGTGATGATGACAGCAGGCTCCGCTGGGGCATTCTCTCGACCGGGCGGATCGCGGTGGTGTTCGCCAAGGCCCTGGAGTCATCCAAAACCGGCAGGGTCGCCGCCGTGGCGAGCCGTGACCGACACAAGGCGGAGGAATTCGCCGCTGCCTTCGACATCCCGGACTTTTACGGCTCCTACGAGGAGTTGATCGATGATCCCACGGTGCAGGCGGTGTACATCGCCACGCCCCATCCCCAGCATGCCGAATGGGCGCTGCGCGCGATCCGCGCGGGCAAGCATGTGTTGTGCGAGAAGCCGCTGACGATGACCTATGAGGACACGGCCGGGATCATCACGGAGGCGAAGTCGTGGGGTGTGGTGGTCATGGAGGCCTACATGTACCGCTGCCATCCGCAGACCCAGCGGGTGCTGGAGTTGATCCGGCGGGGCTCGATCGGAAAGGTGGGGTTGGTTCATGCCACCTTCGGGTTTGATGCCCCGTTTTCGCCCGGCGGCCGGCTTTGGAACAAGGCACTGGGCGGTGGAGGCATTCTTGACGTGGGTGGCTACCCCGTTTCGTGGGCGAGGCTGGTGGCCGGAGCGGTGGAGGGACTGCCGTTCCTCGATCCAGTGGAAGTCCACGGCTCCGCGGTGTTCCACCCGGAGTCCGGCGTGGACGTGCAGGCGGTGGCGAGTCTGGTGTTCCCAAACGGGATGCTCGGGCAGGTTTCGTGCGCCATCGGGCTGGGACAGGAGAATGCCGTCCGCATCTATGGCTCCGAGGGATGGCTGTGGATTCCCTCACCCTATATCGTGAACCGCCATCTGGAGCCCTCGCGGATCTTCGTGTTCAAGCCGGGGGCGACCAAACCGGAGGAAATCGCCATCACTCCCGACCGGTCGCTTTATACCTACGAAGCGGATGCGTTCGCGGCGGCGGTGCGGGCGGGCGAGCGTGAGGTCTCCGCAATGCCACTGGACGATTCGCTGGGCAATGCCGCAGTGCTCGACCAATGGCTGGCCGAAGCCCGCTCGCGGGTGGAGCGGAAGTTGACCGTCATCTGACGGTCACCGTCCTTCGGCGATGCGCTCGGCGAGCATCTCGGGGAGGCCCGCTTCGAGGATCTTCCGCTGGGTGGTGGCGATGTCATACTCCACGCGACGGATGACCACCAGCTTGTGCTCCAGATCGTAGATCGCGTAGGCGGCACGCCAGTCGCCATCGCGGGGCTGACCCACGGAGCCGACATTGATGAAATACTTCGCCCCGTCCTCGATCACCACCGAGTCGGCGGCGACTTCCTGAACCTTGTCGGTCTTCATGTACACCCGCGGCACGTGGGTGTGGCCATGGAAGCAGACCTGGGTGAACTGGTAGGAAAAGTTGGCCATCGCATCGAAGCGGTTGGTCACGTAGTTCCAGTTCGCAGGCTGGTCGAGGGTGCTGTGGACGACGGTGAAATCGGCAACCTGGCGGACCATGCGCAGGCGGCGCAGCCATTGGCGCTGCTCATCGGAAAGATGTTCGCGGGTCCACTGCAGGGCGGCGGCGGCCACCGGGTTCATGGCATCAAGCGAGTGGGTGCCGGAGGCGTCCTCGTCGTGGTTGCCCTTCACGGTGGGGCAATCCATGGCTTTCACCTTCTCCAGGCAGGCGGCGGGATCGGCATTGTAACCAACGACATCTCCCATGCAGACATAGTCCGTCACTCCCTGGGCTGCGGCGTCGGCAAGAACGGCATCCAGGGCCTCGAGGTTGGCATGTATGTCACCGAATAGGGCTATCCGCATGTCAGCAATCGCAGGTGGGCGGGTAAGGTGCTCCGTTGGGCGCGCCAGTGTCGAGTCAAACCCGCATTGTGGTCAGGAAGTTCAGGAAATGGTTACGGATGGGGAAAGGCGGTCATTTCTTCCGGGAGGGGATTCCCAGGCGGTCGCTCAACTCCTCCTTGAAAAGCTCGGTGTCACTCTTGAACCAATCTTCCGGGCCTTCATTGCGCCGGCCGATCTTCCGGAAAATGCTCTTGGCCTCCGGGATGGCGAATTTCGTCTCCAATCCCTTCAGGGCGGAGGCCACGCCATCGACGGGGAAGCGCTCGTTTTCCCTCAACCAGTAGAGGCTCAATCCGTCATAAGCCGCCTTGTCGCCTTCGAAGAGTTCGATGGCGCGAGCGGTTGGATTCGTGGAAGGGGAGACCTTTTGCTCCAGGGCAAAAAGGATGGCGACCATGGTGGTGGTGCGGTTGCGCGGGCTGGCGTACATCCCGCGTGCCATTTCCAGAGCCTCCGCCTCCCGTCCCGAACAGCGGGCGAGCGAGTAAAGTTGCAGCCGGCGCACATAGGGCAGAGCCTTGCCGGTGTCCGCCGAGGCACGGAAAGCCTCCACCGCCTCCGGATATTCGCGCAGTTTGTCGGGGGCGGAACAAATGCGGCCCAAGGCGGCGGGGAGCTGCCAATCGTCCGGATTGTTGCGGATACCGCGGCGGAGGAAGGCTTCGCCGCGTTTGATCCATTCCTGCCACGCCTCCCTGCGGCGGGCAGCCGGGAGATCGGAATTGGTCCGGTAATCGCCAGCGGCATTGTAGGCCATGTGCCAACTGCCCATGTCCCAATACTGGATGGTATTGGGCGCGAGATCGACAATCAGGTCATAGGTGTCCGCCACGTCACCCCAGCGCTTTTCGCTGAAATAGGTGAAGGATCTGATGTTCAGAAAGGTGGCGACCAGCGTGCGCAGGCCGCCCAGCGCCACCGCGCTGCTGGTCTGGCCGATGCGGTCCCGGGTATCGATGCCGACCGGTGACGACAGCAGGCCCGCCGCGCGGAATTCGCGGGTCATCGGCTGCTCCCAGGTCGCGCGCAGCCCTCCGGCGGCGAGGAGGCCGGCGGCGAGGAGACAGTATTTGAGCGGGCGGTTCACGGGATCAGAACTCCTTGTCGGAAAAGACGAACCAAGATCCGAAGACGTACACACCAATGTAATAAAGAGCCGCCCACACCAGTTTCCCGAATTGGGCGATTTCCATCATTTTCCCTTGGATGACGGCATCGATGACGTTGAAGAGCTGGAAATCCGGAAACACCATCGCCACAGCCTGCCCGAGGTAGCGCGCCATGGCCGACTGACCGCTGTCCCCGCCTCCGAGGACATCCCCTTGGAAATGACCGATGAAATAGACGAGGAAACTCACCACCGCAGTGAAAAGCGTGCTGCTGGAGAAGGTGGAGATCAGGAGCGCCACGGCCGCCATCACCGCGGAGCGGAGAAAGACCGCGGCCACCGCACCCTGCAGGCTCCAGGTGGGACCTTGGAGAAGCGTGTCACGGGTGAGCGAGTCACGGGCCGCCTGATCCCAACCGTAGGAATCCGCCATGGCCTTCTGCACCTCGAGCACGATGTTCATGCGGATGTGGAGCATGCCGGTCATCAGCAGGTCCATCAGACCCAGGGAAACGGCAAGCAGGAGCAGCACCCCGCCAAGCTTGCCAATCAGGTAGTCGATCCGCGGCACCGGCTTGGCGAGGATGGTATAGAGCGTGCGGTCCTCCACGTCCTTCGGCAGCAGCAGGGCTGTCGAGACGATGCCGAAAACCACGGAAAACAAGGTCATGGCACCCAGCGACCAGCTCTTGATCAGGCGCAGGATGTCGAGGCCCTTGGCTCCCATTGCCTCCGGACCTTCGTGCTGGGGCAGGTCGAAGAAATTGCTGGCGATGGCGATGAGCGCGAAGATCGCGAGAAAGTAGAACACCTTCATCCGCACCAGTTGCGTGAAGGCATGCCCGGCGATCACCGCGATGCGGCGGGGGCGGGCGAGCGGATGTTTCCGGGTGGGGGCGTGGGTCATGGTTCGTCGCCGGAGGTTTCGCGCAGGAAGAGGCGCTCGAGGGTGGTCTTCGGCTTGCCGGAGCGCAGCCATTCGGTGCGGCCGGAGCGCTTCACCAGCGCCTGGATCTCGGCGACCAACTCGGGAGAAGCGTCGCGGAGGACGATTTCGGTCTGGTCCTCGATGGCAATGAGGTCTTCGAGATGGCCTTCCTTCACCATCTTGCCGCGGAAAATAATGCCGACGTGGTCGCAGACCTCCTGGACCTGCTCCAGCAAGTGCGAGCAGAGGAAAACGGTGATGCCTTTGTCCCGAAGCTTCAGGATCAGATCCCGGATCTGGCGTGAGCCGATCGGATCCACCCCGGCGGTCGGTTCATCGAGAATCACAAGCCGCGGCTCCTGCACCAGCGCCTGGGCCAGGCCGATGCGCTGGAGCATCCCCTTCGAATAGCCGGCGATGCGGCGGTCGCGCGCCTCCTTCAAATCCACCAGTTCCAGCAATTCGGCCACACGGTCCTTGAGTATCCTGCCACGGAGGCCGCAGAGCTTGCCGTAGAAGGATAGAGTCTCGGTACCGGTGAGATGCTTGTAGAAATAGGGATTTTCCGGGAGAAAGCCGACATCGTCGCGGGAATCGACCTTGAGCGAGTCTTTCCCGAAGATCGCGCAACGGCCCGAAGTAGGAGCGACCAACCCGAGCAGCGCCTTCATGGTAGTCGATTTCCCAGACCCGTTCGGGCCGATCAGGCCGTAAACCTCCCCCGGCTGGATCACCAGCGAGACGCGGTCGACCGCGCGCAACGGGGCACGGCGGAAGGACGTTTTGAAGTCCTTCACGAGGTCTCGGATTTCAACGGCGGGGACGGATTCCATGCGGACGGTGCCAGACGATATGGATGGTGGCGGGCGTGGCAACGGGCATTTTTCATGTCCGGTCAGGTGGAAACGGCGACAGTTTTTCAACGGAAGCGTACTTGAGCTTTCCAACAACTCCACCCAGCATCGAACGCTGAACCCCGAAAACATGAAAAAACAAATTCTGCCTCTGCTCGCCACGGTCGGCGCTCTGACCCTCACGAGCTGCTTCCAGTCCGAAACCGTGATCCACCTGAAGAAGGATGGCAGCGGCACGATCGTCGAGGAAACCTCCTTCGGCGAACAGATGAAGACCATGATGGCCCAGATGTCCGCTCTCGGCGGTGAAGGCGCCGACAAGGGCAAGGACCCGATGGCGGAGATGTTCTCCGAAGAGAAGGGCAAGAAGAAGGCGGCCGCGCTGGGAGAAGGTGTGACCTTCGACAAGGTCGAGAAAGTCAAACTCGGCGACCGCGATGGCTACCGCGTGACCTACAAGTTCGCGGATATCAACAAGGTGAAATTCGATCCCGGTGACGCGACCGAAAGCATGAAACCGCCCGGCGCGGACGGCGAGGAAGAGGAGGACAAGGCCAAAAAGTCCGACCCGATCACCTTCACCTATGCCAGCGGCAACCTGACCATCCACATGCCGAAACCCGATCCGAAAGCGAAGAAGGAAGGGGATGACTCCAAGGAGGAAGAGGAAGATCCGCAGGCCGCCCAGCAGGAGGCCATGATGAAGCAGATGTTTGCGGACATGAAGATCTCCGTGCGTCTCACCGCGGACGACGGCATCGCCAAAACCGACGCCACCTACAACAGCGGCGGCACCATCACCCTGATGGAGATGGACTTTGGCAAGCTCATGAAGGATCCCACCGCCTTCAAGAAGCTCCAGAAGGCCAATCCGCAGACTCCGGAAGAAATCGAAGCCACCCTCAAAGGTGTGGAAGGTATCAAAATGGAGTCGAAGCCGGAAGTGACCGCGACGCTGAAGTAAGCGGACGCCAATTTCTTCAGACAAGCGGGCGCGGATGGTTCATCCGCGCCCGCTTCGTTCCCGGCATGATCTCACCATGCGTTGTGCGCGTCCGGGAGGTGGTTGCCGTTGGTAGCCAGCGAGCATTCCATGTAGAGTTCCCCGATTTTCGGGAACATGTCCGCAGCAGTCCGCTCGTAGGTGCCACCTCCCTGGCAGGACCTTTGACCGGTGATCGCGCTGTAGAGATCGCTGCCGATGTATCCCTTTTCCAAAAGATGCCGACCGATGTCATAGGTGCCATAGGCGACAGCCGGATGGGCTCCGGGCTCGGCACCGCTGAGGTTTTGGTACGACCGCACGGCGAGCTGGACGTGATAGAGGGTCATGATGCACTGGGCTCGCTCGGAGCCTCTGCGCCAAACGCTGGCAGCGATGAAGGTGACCGCCAGGAGGGTCACAAGAACGCACAAAACGACGGTCAATTCGACCAGCGTAATGCCGCGCGGCTTGGTGGCCGCGGATGGTTGGAAGGATTTCATGCGGGTGGGGGGAGGCCGTCATCCTAGCCGATCCCAACGTTCGGACCATCACGCAATCATGTATCCCGTAATGTCGTAACATATTTACTCTCATCCCACCACGGATATCTGACAGATCATGTCCGATTCCCGCCCCGGATGAGGTTTCCCATGTCATTTGTCCAAGCCTGCTTTCTTTTTCAGAAAACCGAGGACTTTCGAGAAATCCGTCTTCACCTTGGATTCCGCGGGAGCCACGGTGAAGACGATACGGGAGGTTTTTCCATCCGCCACGACGTTGGCGAGGTAGTTGCCGGGCGGCAGCTTCTTCTTATCCATGGTGGCATCCAGCTTCACCTGCTTCACCTTCTGGGCGTAGAGGATGCCCACTGCCTGGGTTTCCTCGACACTGCCGTCCTCCTTGCAGGGGAAAGCGTTCACGATGAGCATGGGCACCTCATGGTCGAGGGCGAGCACGGCATCGTCGGTGACGGGCTTCGGCACCTCGGCAAAGAGTGTGTTACCGGGCTTCATCTCCGCCTTCACGCCCCCGAGGGTCACATCAAAGGGATAAAATGTCGGACGTTCCTCGGCTTGGACCAAGGTGACCGTGAGCAGGACGAAACATGCCGGAAGGGCCTTTTTCATGAGCGTATCCCATCAGGAAGGTTCGTCCGGATCAAGATCGCGGTGATGCGATGCGGTGTTGAAAGATGAGTCCGGTCCGGCGAGTGTGGCGATCATGGCGAAGCCCCAGCCCGCACCCATCGATCCGCAACACCTGCCCGAACTGGCGATGGCGGCGATGAAGATGGCAAAGTTCCCGATGCTGGCCACTGACGACGCCGGGCAACCGCGGCTGCGCCCCGTATCACCGGTACGCGTGGAGGGCTTCGTCGTGTGGGTGGCAAATCTGCGCAACTACCACAAAACGGCCGAAATCTCGGCCAATCCGCGGGTGGAGCTATGCTATCTCGATGAACACCACGACCAAGTCCGCATCACGGCCCGGGCGGTGATCGAGACTGACGCCGCCCTGCTCGCCGTGATCTGGGAGAAAAACCCGCTCCTGCGCGCCTACCTTGGCACCCCGGACAATCCGGCACTGGTCATCTACCGGATGATCCCGGAGCGGGTGCGGTTCATGCGCGAGTGGGCGCTCGAGTATCACGAGGTTCCACTGTGATCACAGAGCGCCTAGGGAGGCTATGGCACCTGGGTGATCCGCAGTCGCAGAAAGCGCTTCGGCAGGGCATCCGTCTGGGTATCGCGGATGACAATTTCCTCAATGCCGCCGCCAAGTGAGGTCGCGCTGACCGGAGTGGTGGAGACGGTCGTCCAACTGACAAAATCACTGCTGGCTCGGAGTTCATAAAGGACACCGGAAATTCCTTCCAGGCGCTTGAAACGGAGCGCGGGATAGCGGTTGGGGCTACTGGTGCTCCATGCGAATTTCACATCGGCGAGATCCTTCACCTTGGGGGATGAGGCCAAGGCGAACTCCATGAAGTTCGAGCGCCCGTCACCGTCCGCATCGGCATTGGGACCGGATATGGCGGTGCTCGCCTGATCAGTCGTGCTGAAAGCGGTCTGGATCCAACTCGCGTAGGTGCCAGGGATGGGATTGCCGGTAAGTGTGAAGTTGTCGAAGCGATGGTTGCCCGCCGTGCCTCCGGTGCCTTGGCTGACCACCACCTTCAACCCGAAATTCGGGTTGTTGTTGGCTCCCGGAATCCCTCGGAGGTCGAGCGGAATGGCCACGGGATTTGAGGCGTTCACGCTGACGACTGCCATCTGAGTGTAGTTGGCGCCGTCCGTAGTATAGCTCCAAGTTTCGAGCTCCGCGGCGGTGCCGGGCGATGAGCGACGAGCATCGATGGATGCCTGGATGTTGCTATAGCCGGTAGTTGGCAGGTTAAAAACGAGAGCGGAGCCGATCGGATTATTCAGACGCAGATGGGTTGAAGCCGGATCACCAGTCGAACTGGCTGCAAACCCATTGCCCGTATCCGCCACATATGCTCCTCCGGAACCCGGTTGGACAGTCAACGTGCCATTGCCCTTGGTGGGAGCCACCAGAGTAACCAAAGAAGTGCTGTTATTGAAGTTCCAGTAATGAACCAGAGTGCTGGTGGATGGCGTGGCGCCAAATTGAACCGGATTCGACCACGAACTCGTCCTGCCGGTGCTGTCAACATAGCGGACACGAGCACGATAGGTCTTGCCAGAACTGAGTGCGCTGGCAGGCACCTGCACCATCGTGCCGGTGTTGGAGAGCGTCCAAGTAGCCTGGATCTCATACTTGCGCGACGTGCCCACCGTATAACCTGCAATGCCCGGTGCGGAGATCTCCGCGATGCGCCACTGGGTGCCGATGTATGTCCCCGCACCGGGACTACTGAAAGCGGAGGCGGAGAACGACAACCCATCCAAAGGATATCCACCTGCTCCGGTATAGGTGATCACCGGTTTGTTTGGAGCCGCAGCATCAGCCGCTTCAGAGGCGAGGTATTGATAACCATAACCGCGCTGATCGCCATTGTTGACCGCCCAAGTGCCGGACGGCCAGGTGTTGGAGGAATAGTCGCGAAGGTAATTCATCAGGTCCTCATGCTCGGCGACCCCGGTGTAAGAGGAACTCTTCAGCCAGCGCGTCCAGCTGCCTCCCATGCGGCTGTCCGAAAAGGGCGAATAGTAGAAGTTGCCCTTGTGGTTGGTCTGGCCGCTGTGGTTGCCGTCCGTGCCTTGGGTGCGTGGATGCATGTTCCACATCGCGGCATCCGCATCAGCGATGGTGAGCGGCGCACCCGTCGGATTGACGATCTGGCTGAACTCGTCGATGAGCTGCCCGATCTGGCCGCCGTTCGGGGTGCCGTCCGAGGCCATCAGATCAAGGATTTCGCGGGCGCGGTTGCGGAACTCGAGCGCAAGAGCCGGAGTATCCACCAGCGCCTTGTGAGCCGCAATCACGCCATTGTATGCGGTGCCGTTGATGGTCGTCTGCCAGTGGCGTTTCGGGATGAACATCATGTCCACGTCCCATGGAATGGCCAACCAGCGGTTGTCGGTGCTACGATGGTAGTAGTAGTGGTTGTAACCGCCGCGCAGGTCCACGTTGCCGATCAGGCGGTTGATGGCATGGAACGTGTAGTAGTTGTTCACGTCCATGTTGGCGCGCCACCAGGCTTCGGTCTGGGTGCTGGCACCGGTGTCGCGGAAGGTGTTCCAATCCGAGGAGTCCACCGACTGGCCGGGGGCCTGGTGTTTCTTGTCGCCAGCGCTGTTCTCGATCTTGTAGACGTTGCCGTCCGCAAGCCCGCGCTCGTCGAGGAACGAGCCGTCGATCTGCTCGATGGCCATGTAGAGCCCCCAGAAGTCTCCGGCATACTGGCCGTCAGCAGTGCCGATCGGGTCGGCCACCGTGGTTCCGGCGGTGGGTGTTTCATTCGCTCCGCGGACAATGCGGAACTGGTAATAGTGGGTGTTCGGCGAGGGCACGCCGGCGAGCTGGAAGGCCTTGAAGGAAACCGATTCCTCCACGCCCGCCATACCCCGGTGAACCGCGCACCACGGCGAGGCGCAGGCATTCGCGGAGAACGATCCCCAGGTTTCCGCATAGGGCTGGCCGAGATTGTTCTTCGCCACCAGATCGCGGGCACGGTTAAAGTAGAAGCGCCACTTGTTCTTGCCCGAGACGTAGGTCGAGGCTTCGCCACGGTTGCGGAACTGGATGTTGTCATACACCACGCCGTCGTAAACGAACGTGCCGAGGAAACGCGTCTCGTCGTAGCCCGAATTGTACTGGCAGTTGATCACATCCGTGCCGTTCGCGACCATGGTGTAAACCGGCACGGTGTTCAGCACCGATGGAGAGAAAGTCTGAATGGCCGTGCTTCCAGGGCGGAAGGCTCCCTGCCAGGCAGGCGTGCCATCATAGACGAAGTAGGCGAAGTTCTTCTGCTCATCGTCCGCATACGGCACCGTCGCAGTGTTACCCAGTGCGTCAGCGAAGGTGATCTTGTAACGTACCAGCCGCCGGTTTGTCTGAACGGTACCCGGCACAACCGCCGTGTAGATGGAGTCGCCGACGGTCACGTCACCGTGGGTTCCATCGTCATACATCGTCACACTGGTCCAACCGGTGGAATAGGCAGCATCGGTGGCGCGGATGTAGCTGCCGGGATCGACCGTCTGATAGGCCAATGAAACGGCACCCATGCCATCGGCGTCCGTGATGCGGGCGGTGACAGTGACCGGCTGACTGGTCACCGGCTGGACCGGGCTGTGGGCCACCTGGCGGATCTGCGGCGGCACCAGATTCATCGCCTGATACACAGAATTTTTCGCCCCGGGCGTCGGCACCGGAGCAGCAGCGGGAACGTCCTTCACCTCCGCGTCGATGAAGAAGTCCGAACTGTTTTTGGTGAGGTTCAGCGCCTGGATGGCGATGACGTTCGTGCCTCCGACGAGAATGTCATCGGCGTTGTCCACCACGACTTCTTCGAACGTGGATGCGGTATGATCCGCGGATGCCACGGCGGTGTAGGCGAGTTGACCCGCGGCAACGTTCTTGCGGGCAACCTCGTGCCCGTTGATCCAGACGATGCAGCCATCATCGTATTTCAGTCGCAACAAGAGCTGTTGCGGGACTTGGGTGACCGTGAAGGATTTCCGGAGATAAACGGTGCTGTAGTTGCTGGCGCCGGTGCCCTTCATATCGCTGAGCGTGGTGCCGAATGTATAACCTCCCGCATAGCCGAAAGCCGCGGTGCCGGTCAGCCACGAGGCATCGCCATAGGCGGTGTCGCGCCACGCCTCCACCGGGTTTGAGGCTTCCGCCGTTCCCTTCTTGTATTTCCATCCTGCCGAGGCAGCAGCCACGTATGTCGCGGGATTGGTCGCGGTGGCTCCGGAAGAACGCCATGAGCCCCCCAGATCATTGTCGAGGCCGGCATTGATGAGTTCGGCGGAGCTGCCGCCACCGGCGGCTCCAGTCGGCCATGGAAAGCCGACACCGTAATCCACGCTATCGATGGTGGTGGCGCCATTCTTCAGGACGATCTTCTCACCAGAGGAGTTCAGATTGCCGCTCCACGGGCCGGCCGCGGTAACGCCGTATTTCGATAGCATCGTGGCTGGGTCCTGGCACGCCACGAAATAACCACCGGCTGGAATCACCGAACCACCGGGGAAGGTGAACGTGACGGCGGAAGAAAGCGTCCAGCCGGAGATATCCACCGCGGAGTCGCTGGGGTTGTAGAGTTCGATGAACTCCTCGAGACTGGTATCGTCCGCAGCCTTGTAGTGGAATTCATTGATCACGGGTGTGGCTGAGATCGCGGCGATGGTCGCAAAGGTGCCCGCGTCCGCGGACCACGCCGTGCCAGCTGAATTGACCGCCCGGAAACGGAAATAATAGGTCGTGGAAGGATTGAGCGCGGTCAGGAACTTCGAGAAATCCCCACTCTGCGTGCCAAGGTTCGCGGAACTGGTCCATGAACCCGGCATCGTGCCACCATCGCTCGTACCATAAAACAAGGTCACCGTTGGCGCGCTGCCGCCGGTGGATGTGATCTTCCCTCGCACGGTCGCGGTGGTGCCGGTGATGCCATCCGTGCCGTCATTGACGACCACCGGAGCCGTAATAGTGGGAGTGTTGAAGCTGGAGGAAGCCGGAGCCCAGGAGTCGCCACCTGAGTTCTGGGAGAAGGTCCGGAAATAAATCGTCGAAGACTGGGAGAGCCCGCTGAGACTGGTCGTGGCCGATGTGCCCACCGCTCCAAGCGATACCGAGTTCGACCACGCACCCACGGTCGTGCCGCCATCCGTGGTTCCGTAGTAGATCGTGACGGCGGGTGGTTCGCCGCCGGTGTCCGTGACCTGCGCGCCGACAGTGGCCGAGGCAGGCGTGATGTCGGTCGCCGCGATGTTCGCCACGGTGGCTGGCAGCACGGAGGTCTCGAAGCTGCCGGACGGCTGCGCCCATGAATCCCCGGCGCTGTTGGTAGCCCTCGCGGCGTAGAAATAGTTCGTGCCGCGGGTGAGTCCGGAGAGATTCGTGGAAAACGTGCCGCTCCAAGTTCCCGGCAGCGTCACGGAGTGAGCCCAGTTGGCCGGAGTGATGCCGCCGTTCTGCGGGCCCCAGAAGATCGTGATCGCCGGAGCATCATTGCCGATGACCGTCACGGTGCCATTCAGGGTGGCGGTCGTGGAGGTGATCGCGCTCGCGGCATCGTTGGTGACGGTCGCGCCACCGACCGGAATCAAGGACTGCGCATCCAGGCGGATGTTGTCGAAATGAGAGCGACCGCTACCCCGCGAACGGAGCAGAATGCGGATCGTCTTCCCAACCGAGGACGGATCGTTCGGCGTGTCGAATACCAGCGCGGGAGCATCCGCGAAGGTCATCACCGGAATCGTGGAGGCATTGAAAAGGCCGGTGGCGTGAATGCCGCCGGTGGAGTCCGCGAGGTGGTACTCGGTCTGGTTGCCGGGCTGGGTCGAGCCGGAGCGATTGCCACATCCCACGGTCAGCGTATATCGGGTGTTCGCCTGATAGGTGACGCCCAGATCCTGCCAGACGTCATAGTTCAATTCCATTCCCAGGTGGTCCGTCCCACTCGATGCAAAACCGGTGATGTATTCTTCAAAGGCGCTACCGGCATTCTGGCCGTTCGTGCCGGTCCACTCCGGTCCGATGTTGTTCGTGTAGCTGCCCGCGGTCAGCGAGTTGCCTTCGAAGGAAGGATCACCAACGGTGACAGGAGTGGCATCCAGACATGACGATGCGATGACAAAGCAGGCGAGGCCCGCGAGGGGGTGGGTTTTCATGCAATGCAATGAAGACGGAACGGGGTTTTCCGAGAACGTGCGGAAAAGTGGCCCAACGACCGGGCCGGGTCCATCCGATTTTTTAAAAATCTTAAATCATTACGCGTTTATACTTAGTAATTTAGAATTGAAAGAAAGATTGTGACAATAACGTAACTTGACGTTTCCCAAAAACATTCATTCGCCGGACCAGTTATAAAATCGTCATTCCGGATTGTCCCCGTCCTTCGGATCGGATAATCCACGGGTTCACCCCAACTGCCACCTCCTCCCCTTTTCGGCATGTCTTGCGCCCACAAGCCATGCGAACCACCGCCGCCCAGGCGTGGCGATTCGCTTGTCCACATTCTGGAATCCCGTGCCACGGAGATGCCTGATGTTCTGGCGTACCGGTTTCTTGAAGATGGTGAGAATGAGAGCGGCAGCCTGACTTTCGGAGAACTGGCATCCCGCGCGCGAAAAGCCGCCGCCGGACTGATTGCCTGCGGAGTGGCAGGGAAGCCCGTGGTGATCGCTCAGCCCTGCGGGCTGGAATTTTTGGAAGGTTTGTTCGGATGCTGGTATGCAGGGGCGATCGCGGTTCCCTGCTATCCACCCCAGAGCCACCGGCATCGCGAACGCTTGTCCGCGATCCTGCGTGACAGCGGTGCGAGACACGTCCTGGCATCCGCCGCGCATCACGATGCCTTGCAGCGTCTTGGCGTCGCCCGGTTGGAGTTCGATCCCGAAACGGAACCCTCCCCTGCAGCGCCCACCGGCGAAGGTCCCTGTCTGTTGCAATACACCTCCGGCTCCACCGCCTCACCGAAAGGGGTCCAGGTCAGCCACGCGAATCTGGTGCATCAATGGGAAGCCACCCGCGCGCACGCCGGCCCGGTGGATTCACTCCTGAGCTGGCTGCCGCCCTATCATGACATGGGGTTGGTTCTGAAAATCCTGCACGCGGTGGGCAGCGGCATCCCGCTGACGTTCTTTCCACCGGAGGCGTTCATTCACCGCCCGATGCGCTGGCTGCGAGCGATCCACCGCTACCGCGCCGCATTCAGCGCAGCTCCGAATTTCGCCTTCGAGCAATGCCTGCGTGCCGTCCGTCCCGAGGATTTCGAAGAACTCGATCTTTCCTGTTGGAAGGCCGCGCCGTGTGGTGCGGAGCGGGTGCGTGTGGATACCCTGGAGCGGTTCGCAAAAACATTCGCCCCGTGCGGATTCCGCGCCGATGCGCTGCTCCCGGGATACGGCCTGGCTGAATCCACGCTCACGGTCAGCGCGCGCAAGCCAGGCATGCCGCCACGCGAATGCCGCGGACTGGTGTCCTGCGGTCCGCCAGTCTCCGCCATGAGCGTGTGCATTGAGGATCCGATCAGCCATGAGCCGCTGGCAGATGGGCTCACGGGTGAGATTCTGGTCAAGGGCCCCAGCGTGGCCGGAGGCTACTGGCGGCGCCCGGAAGAGTCGGCGGAGGTTTTCCAGGAGGATGGCTGGCTCCGCACGGGTGATCTCGGCTTCGTGGACGAAGGAGAACTTTTTGTCGCAGGCCGCCTCAAGGACCTCATTATCGTGGATGGCGCGAACCACTCGCCCGAGGACCTCGAGCTGGCCGCCATCTCGGCCGATCCCGGATTGACCGCATCCGCGGGGGCCGCTTTCGCCGTACATGGCGAGGGGCCCGAGAAACTCGTGCTGGTCCAGGAGATCCCCAAACTGGCAACAGAACGTCACGCTCCTCTCTGCCACGCCATCCGCCAGATCATCGGCGAGCATGCGGGCATCCCCATCGATCGTGTGCTGCTCGTCCGCCAGGGCACGCTGCCCCGCACGACCAGCGGCAAGATCCGCCGCTCGGCCAGTCGTGAGGCATTGCTCGCCGACACTCTGCCCATTCTCCATGACGACTCGCCTCCTGTGGCGGAGGAGCTCGACTTCAACGGGCGGGCGGCCTTCGACCGGCTGGCGGCCGCGGTGGCCGAGGCCACCGGCCGCCCGACCCCGCGGCCGGAAGACGACCCTGTCGCCTATGGCCTGAGTTCCCTGGATGCCACGCGCGTTGCGGCCCTGCTTCGATCTTATGGAGGTGCGGACCTGCCGGTGGGGGAAATGTTTGCCTCCCGGTCTTTTGCCGCGCTCGCGAATCTGCTGGCGATGAAGCCGGCGGCTTGTCTGCCGGATGCCATCCCGGCCCGCGATCCCGGTGCCAACGTGACAAGCCACTCACAGGAGCGGATGTGGTTCCTGCATCAGCTTGAGCCGCAGAGCGCGGCCTATCATGTATTCGGAGCCTTGGATCTGGATGGCCCGATCAACGGCGCCGCCCTGTCCCGGGCTTTCAAGGCGATCCTCGCCCGCCACGAAATCCTGCGCAGCCGCCACCGCCGGGAGAATGGTCTTCCGGTAATCATGATCGACGCCATCCCGGAGGTGGCGATCGAAACCGCAGATGCCTTCCACGCGGATGCCGGTGGAATCGACGCGCTTCTCGCGGACTTCGCCCGCCGCCCGTTCGATCTCGCGTCGGACCCTCCGGTGCGCGCCTTGCATCTGAAACGGAGCACCCGCTCGCACGTGCTGGCCTTGTGCGCGCACCACATCGTCACCGATGGATGGTCGATCCGCCTGCTGCTCGGCGAACTCACCGCCCGCTATCGGGAGGAATGCCTGCAACCGCAGCCGCTGCCTCAGCCGCCAAGCCCCTCTTATCTCGATTACGCGGCGTGGCATCGTGGATGGATCGAGAAGGGTGGGGCGGATGGCGCGATCGACTATTGGAGGCGGAAACTGGACGGACATGAAGGCATCCTCACCCTGCCCTTGGACTTTCCCCGCCCCGCCCGTCCTTCATCGGATGGTGCGATGGTTGGAGGCAGCTTGTCCTCGATCCTGCTGGAAAAGGTTGGCAGGCTCGCGGCCACCCGGCGCACCACGCCGTTCTGTGTTTTGCTCGCCGCCTTCCTGGCCACCCTGCGCCGCCACGGCGGCGGAGAAGATCCTGTCGTCGCGGTGCCGGTGGCCAACCGCAACCATGCGGCCAGCGGTGCGATCATCGGCAATCTGGTCAACACCCTGCCCTTCAGGCCCGGCATCGATGGATCGGAATCATTCGCCGCCCTGGTGGCCCGGATCCGCGATGCCTCGCTGGAGATGCTGGAAGCGCAGGACGCTCCGTTCGAACGCATCATCGGAGCGGTGCGGCCGGAACGTGCGCTGGACCACGCCCCTCTGGCGCAGGTGATGTTCGATCATCAGGAGATCCCTCTCGCGACCACCTGGGCGGATGGATTGAAATGCCGTCCGCGCCTGGCCCATCGCGGGGCCGCCCAGTTCGATCTCTCGGCGCTCGTCTTTGCCTTCTCTGATCACCACGAGTTCTACCTGGAGTATCGCACGGACTTGTTCAGGCGGGAAACCGTCTCGGCGCTGTTGGAACGCTACCTGCGAATGCTGGAGCAGGGCGTGGACGCACCTGACACTCCCGTTGCTGAACTGCATGGATTGACTGCGGCGGATGAGGCGCGCCTGAAGCAATTCTCCCGTGGTCCCACCCGCCCGGAATTTCTCGAGCAGGTGCCGTTGAGGAACATCGAGGCGTCATTGCGGAGCCGCCCCGAGACTCTCGCACTGGTCTGTGGAGACGTCTCTCTAACAGCAGGCAAACTCTGGTCGCGCGTGGAAAAACTCACCGCCGCCTTCCAAGCACGCGGCATCGCCTCTGGTCAGAGGGTGGCCGTGCTGCTGGAACGCGATGCCTGGCTGCCAGCGGTGCTGCTGGCGATCTGGAGGACCGGCGCCGCCTACGTGCCATTGGATGCCGCCAATCCACCGGAACGACTGCGCTGGATTCTCGAGGATCAGGCTTCGCTCTCCATCCTCGTTTCCCCTGCGCTGGCCGACCGTCTTCCCGAAGGCAGCGATGCGATCCTCTTCGATCCCGCCATGGCGGAGGAAAGTCATCCCCCTGCACAGGCCGGCCTTTCTCCGGAAGATCCAGCCTACATCCTCTATACCTCCGGCTCCACCGGACGACCGAAGGGCGTGGTGGTTTCCCACGGTGCGCTCGCCAACTTCCTGTTCTCGATGCGGGAGGAACCCGGTCTCGCCGCCGGAGACCGGCTGGCCGCGCTGACGACGGTGTCCTTCGACATCTCCGCATTGGAACTGTACTTGCCGCTGATGACGGGAGCGGCCCTCGACCTCATCCCGGGCCAACTCGCGCGCGATGGTACCGCCTTGCGCCAGCACTTCGAAACGCATCCGCCGACCGTGCTCCAAGCCACTCCCTCGACGTGGCGCATGCTGATTGATGCGGGCTGGAAGGGATCGCCAACTCTGAAAATCCTGTGCGGCGGTGAAGCTCTCGACCCCACCCTCGCCCGCCAGCTCCACATGCTCGGCAGCGAAGTCTGGAATCTCTACGGTCCGACCGAAACCACGGTCTGGTCCACTCTTTGGAAAGTCGCGCCAGAAGCGGACAAGATCACCATCGGCAGACCCATTGCGAACACCGTCCTGCACGTACTGGATGGCGCGGGCAAACCGATGCCGCCCGGTGTGCCCGGTGGTTTGTTCATCGGTGGGGCGGGACTGGCGGAGGGCTACTGGCAGCAGCCGGATCTCACGGCGGAAAGATTCATCGTCCGTGATGGAGAACGCCTCTACGATACCGGCGATCTCGCGCGCTGGCTGCCGGATGGCTCGCTGGAATGCCTGGGACGTTCCGATGGCCAGGTGAAGGTGCGCGGCTTCCGGGTCGAGCTCGGTGAAATTGAAGCGGCGCTGCTCGCCCATCCCTCCGTGGCCGAAGCGGCGGTGATCGCCAGCGGCGAACGCCTGGTGGGATACTATCGCACCTCCGCCCCCTCGACCGCTGCGGAACTCACCCGCCATCTCGCCGGAAGGCTCCCGGACTACATGGTGCCCGCACCCATGGTGGAAGTGGTGGCCATGCCACTCACCGCCAGCGGCAAGATCGACCGCCGCGCGCTCTCCGCCATTCAGCCCGCAGCCCCACAGGCAACGGCAAACAACGGCTTCCACCATCCGCTGGAGGCGGAAGTGGCGGTGGTGTGGCAGCGCCTGTTGGGCAGTGGTCCGCTGGGCAGGGACGATGATTTCTTCGCGCTGGGCGGGCATTCCCTGCTCGCCACCCGGATGACGGCGGAGCTTTCGCGGCGTTTGGGATTTCCAGTCGCGCTCGACACCTTGTTCCGGGGATCGACGGTCGCGGGCTTTGCCTCCCATGTGGAAGAATCGTCCGGCATCAATTTCACCGAACCGCGGGCGATCCGGTTGCACGAAGGCCATTCCGCGGAACCTCCGGTGTTCTGGATTCACACGCTGATCGATGGCGGCATGGGCCTCTTCCCCTATCGCGAAGCCGCAGCCGGCCTCGGCACCCTCACCTCCTACGGCATCGCAGAAGGCACGCGGACGTTCGACAGCCTCGCGGCCATGGCGCGCCGCCATGTGGAAATCATCCGCTCGGTACAACCGATAGGCCCATATCGCATCGCCGGATTCTGCTTCGGTGGCAACGTCGCGGCCGAGGTCGCCTCGCAACTATCGGAAACGGGCGGGAGAATCGAATCCCTGGCACTTCTCGAATCCCGGCCGACGGACGCACGACTCCCTCTTTCGCATCTGCTACGGCCTTCATCGTGGAAGCACTTCGCATCCCGGGTGCAAAAACACCTTCCCCGGATCACCGCCTACGATCCCGACCTGATGGCCAAACGGATGGCGATGAAGAGTCGTGCCGCGATAGAAGTCCTCCGTGACCTGATGGGATCACGCCGCACTCCGGACATCCATACCGTGCTCGATCTTTCCCAGCTTGACGAGGCCTCGCGCGAACGGGCGGAGCACCACTGGGAGATCCTGCACCGCCATCAGCCCCGGCTCCCGGAAGTGGAGCGGCTGGTCATCGTGCGGGCGCAGGACGATGGCTGGCTGCCCGCACCCGAGGATCTGGGGTGGAAACGCCACGCGCGCACCCGCATCGAGACGCGGGCGGTTTCAGGCCGCCACGAGGAATTCCTGCGCGGCGGTTCCGCCGCCGAGGTCGCGGCGGTGCTGCGGGAGATATGGGGGAGCGAGGAAGCGTAGCCGCTTCCTCCTCAGCTTTCCGGCTTGAGCAGATAGCCGGCCACCCAGCCTTCCTTGCCATCCGCGCTGCGGCACCAATGCCAGCCGTGGATCTGGCGGAGCGATTCCAGACGGTCGCCGCGCTGGATCTTGAGCACCGTCGGGTCGAAACCCTCCATCATCGCGAAACGGCCTTCGCCGAGCGGCTCCAGGATTTCCTCCGGGATGTAGCCGTGGCGACCGTCATGGTCTTCCGCCCACACCCAGCCCGGCCAGGCACGGTCGGCGGGTCCCACGTTCACCTCGTCCCCGGGCTGCAGGTGCATCGGGTTGGAATCCTTTTCCTCGTAGTCGGCGTTGGCGATGAAGGCAGGCATCTCGCCGCCAGCATTCCCGTCCGGAGCGATTCCGTCACGTCCCTTTTGAGCGGGTTTGGGGCCGGAGCGAGAACGGTGGTCCCCACACGTTGACAAGCGCCTCCCGCGCCCCCAACCTCCCGCCGAACCAGAATTCCTGCAATCCCATGGCCTACGATCTTATCGTCATCGGTGGCGGCCCGGCCGGCTACGTCGCCGCCATCCGCGCCGCCCAACTCGGCAAAAAAGTCGCCTGTGTCGAGGCGGACCGCGCCGGCGGCACCTGCCTCAACTGGGGCTGCATCCCGACCAAGGCTCTGCTCAAGAACGCCGAGCTCTACCAGACGCTCACCAAGAAGGCCTCCGAGTTCGGCCTGAAGTTCGACAATCTCACCTACGACTGGTCCGCGGTGATCGGCCGCTCCCGCAAAGTGTCCGACAAACTCGCCGGCGGCATCGAATTCCTCTTCAAGAAGAACAAAGTCGATTACGTGCGTGGCTTCGGTTCCATCGAGGGCCAGGGCAAGGTCGGCGTGACCGCCGCGGATGGCACCAAGTCCGTGCTCGAGGGCACGAACATCATGATCGCCACCGGCGCGAAGTCCCGCCCGCTGCCGCCGCTGCCCTTCAACGGCACCTCGGTCATCGGCTCGAAGGAAGCCATGGTCCTCGCGAAGCAGCCGGAAAGCATGATCATCATCGGTGCCGGTGCGATCGGCGCGGAGTTCGCCTACGTTTACAACGCGTTCGGCACGAAGGTGACCCTCGTCGAAATGCTGCCGACCATCCTCCCGGTGGAAGACACCGAGGTCGGCGAGACCGTCGAGAAGTCCTTCATCAAGCAGGGCATCCGCTGCCTCACCAACACCAAGATCACCGCCACCGCCGACAAGGGCACCCACGTGGAAGTGACCGTGGACGGTCCGAAGGAAAAGGGCACCCTGTCCGCCGAGGTCGTCCTCGTCGCCATTGGCGTGCTCCCGGTCCTGCCGGGCGGCCAGCAGCCGGCGCTTACGGACCGCGGTTGGATCCAGGTCGGCGACCGCTACGAAACCTCCATCCCGGGAGTCTATGCCATCGGTGACATCACCGGTCCGCCGCTCCTCGCCCACACCGCTTCCTTCGAAGCGATCCAGGCCGTCGACGGCCTGTTCGTGGATGGGCACAAGCCGCGCAAGGTCACCAATTTCCCGGGCTGCACCTACTGCCACCCGCAGGTCGCCTCCGTCGGCAAGACCGAGCGCGCGCTGAAGGAAGAAGGCATCGAGTATGTCGTCGGCAAGATCCCGTTCGTCGCCATCGGCAAGGCCATCGCCGCCGGTGAGCCGGACGGCTTCGCGAAGCTGCTCTACGGCAAGAAACACGGCGAACTGCTCGGCGCGCACATCGTCGGCGACAACGCCACCGAACTCATCGCCGAGATGGGTCTGGCGCTCGACCAGGAACTCACCATTGATGACATCCACACCACCATCCACGCCCATCCGACGATGAGCGAGGTGATCCACGAAGCGACGCTCGCCGCCGAAGGCCACGCGATCCACTTCTGATCGTCATCTGGAAAGATCGAATCGAAAACGCCGCGCGGGAAACCGCGCGGCGTTTTTTCTTGGGCCTGTGACGAAAGTTCGATCCTGCGATCACGTCTGCTGCCAGCGGTTCGCCCGGTTCCGTAGCCGGGGTCGTGAGACTTCGGGTGGGGAAGATCCACCCTCATCACGAGGCCGCGCCCTGGAGGAGACTGGACGCGATACGGAACTTCGCAACTCGACCCAGCCTGAAGTCTCACAACTCCAGCTACCTCACAGAAGCTCATCCCTCAGAGATGCATCTCACCGATTCAACGCCCCCTTCAGGAACGGCGCGGTGCGTGACTTCTTCGACTTCGCCACCTGTTCGGGTGTGCCTTCGGCGATGATGACGCCGCCGTTCTCACCCGCCTCAGGGCCGAGGTCGATGATGTGGTCCGCCTCCGCCGCCACCGCCATGTGGTGCTCGATCACGACGACGGTGTGACCTTCATCGACCAGACGGTGCAGCACGTCGATGAGACGTTTCACATCCTCCAAGTGCAAGCCGACGGTCGGCTCCTCGATGAGATAGAGGTTCTTGTTCACCGATTGCAGCGTGCGGATCTGTGTCTTCGCACTGCGGCCCTTGGCGATCTCGCTGACGAGTTTGATGCGCTGTGCCTCGCCACCGGATAGAGTGGGCGAAGCCTGGCCGAGCTGGAGATAACCGAGGCCGGTATCCGCAAGCAGCCGCAGCGGACGTGCGATACGTGGCTGCGATTCGAAGAACCCTGCGGCTTCATCGATGGTCATCGCCAGCACCTCGCCGACGTTTTTGTCGCGGAAGGTCACTTCGAGCGTAGCCGGGTTGTAGCGGCTGCCATTGCAGGATTCGCAGTGTACCCAGGTGGGCGGCAGGAAATCCATCTCCAGCTTCACGCGGCCGTTGCCATTGCACTCGGCGCACCGCCCGCCTTCGGTATTGAACGAGAAACGCGAGGCATCGAAGCCGCGCATGCGCGCCTCCGGGAGCTGGGCGTAAAGCGCGCGGATGTCATCGAAGACCTTCACATACGTCGCCGGGCAGGACCGCGACGTCTTGCCGATGGGAGACTGGTCCACTTCATAGACGCTCTGGATCTTGTCGAAGCCGGTCGCCTTCGTGAATCCCAGCGGGGCATTCTTCTTCGTCGGCTTGAGCAGGCGGTTGGCCGCCGCAACCGCCAGACAGGAATGCATCAGCGTGGACTTGCCCGAACCGGAAATACCGGTGAAGACCGTGAGACGACCCAGAGGAATGTGGAGATCCACCTCCTTGAGATTGTTCACGCTGCAACCGGTGACGGTGAGCCGCGGATGACTCTTCGCCACCGCGCGGCGTTCGCCACGCATCGGGTGGACGGGAATGTCCGCAAGTGCGCGCCAAGTGGGAGAGTTGGCCAGATCATAACCGCCCGCCTTCTTGCTCTTCGCGGCGGTCGGCTTGCCCTCACCGATACGCGGAGGATTGCCTTGGTAAACCACTTGTCCGCCGAGACGCCCGGCACCGGGGCCGAGATCGATGAGATGATCCGCGCGGGCGATGGTGTCCTCATCATGCTCCACGACGATGAGCGAGTTCCCCTTGTCGCGCAGCGCCACCAGCGTGTCGAGCAGCGCGGCATTGTCGCGCGGATGCAGGCCGATGGTCGGTTCATCGAGCACGTAGAGCACGCCACGGAGATTCGACCCGAGCTGCGCGGCGAGGCGGATGCGCTGGCTTTCGCCGCCGCTCAGTGTTTTGGCGGAGCGGTCGAGCTGGAGATAACCGAGGCCGACCTCCTGAAGGAATGCAAGGCGCTGGCGGATCTCCGGCAGGATGTCGCGGGCGATGAGGGCCTCACGGTCTCCACCGAAGCGGATCTTTCCGAAATGACCGGTGGCATGGTCGATGGCCAGCCGGGCGACATCACGGATCGGCGTGCCTTGAAGATGTACGGCGGATGCCGTACGATTGATGCGGGCGCCGTGACAAGACGGGCACTCCACCAGTTCCTCGTCCTCCATGCGCTCGATCGTGCGGTCGGCATCGAGCTCCGCCTCCAGCACCGAATCGAAACGTGAGGTGTCGAGATGGCGGCGACGCTTCGGCACCAGACCGTGGCCGCGGCACTCCGGACACCAGCCGTGCGGCGAGTTGAATGAAAACATCCGCGGATCGAGATCGTCGAAAGACTTGTGGCAGGACGGGCAGCTCGCCTCGCTGGAAAGCAGCACGAATTTCTTGTCCGGCGTGAACAAGCGGATCACGCCCTTGCCGATCTCCAGCGCGCGGGAAACGGGAATGCTGGTATTCGCCGCGCCTTTCGGGAGCTCCGCCACGACCACATCGATGTCGTGCTCCTTGAAGCGCTCCAGACGTTGGAAGCCCTCGGCCTCTCGGAATTTCTTGTCCACCAGCAGCTTCGTGAAGCCGTGCTTGAGCGCCCATTCGGCGACCTCGGTGTGGAAGCCCTTGCGCGCACGGATCACCGGCGCGAGCACCGAAACGGCACCACGCTTGAGATAACCGCGCAGCGTGTTCTCGATCGCGGCCAGCGATTGCTTCTCCACCGGGAGATGACAATCCGGGCAGTACTGCACACCTAGTTTTGAATAAAGCAAGCGGATGAAGTTCCACAACTCGGTGACGGTGGCGACGGTCGACTTGCCACCGCCTTGCGACACGCGCTGTTCGATGGCCACCGTCGGCGGCAATCCGGCGAGGCGGTCGATCTCCGGCTTCTCCAGCTGCTCCGCGAACTGGCGCGCATACGCCGACATCGAATCGAGGAAGCGCCTCTGGCCTTCCGCGAAGAGAATGTCGAACGCCAGCGTGGATTTGCCGGAACCCGACAAACCGGAGAGCACAACGAATTTCTCACGCGGGATCTCCAGCGAGATGTTCTTCAGATTGTGATGGCGCGCACCGGACAACGAAATCACGTCGCGATCCACCACGGTCACCGCGGAAACCGGTGCCTCATTATGCAGGCCACGTCCGCCCGCAAGCGCATCCTTGAGGAAGCGTGCGGTTTCGGTGCCGAGCGTGGCGATGTGATCCGGTGATCCGGAGCCGACGAGCTGGCCGCCATTCGCGCCAGCTTCCGGACCGAGATCGAGAATCCAGTCGGCGCACTTGATCACATCCAGATTGTGCTCAATCACCAACAGCGAGTGGCCGGAATCAACGAGACGCTGGAACACCGCCAGCAAGCGCTCGATGTCGGTGAAGTGCAGGCCGGTGGTCGGCTCATCGAGAATGAGCAGCTTGTTGCCGCTGGCATCGCCCTTGGTTTCCGCGAGGAGCTGGCAGAGCTTGAGGCGCTGGGCCTCGCCGCCGGACAGCGTGTTGAGCGGCTGGCCGAGTTTCAGATAACCGAGTCCCACTTCCGCGAGTGGCTGCAACAGCGCGATGATCTGGCCGTGGCGCTTTGCGATCGGGGCCGGGAGTTTCTCCACCTCGTAGAACGCCAGCGCTTCATCGACGGTCAGTTCAAGGATGTCCGCCACCGACTTGCCGCGGTACTGGATATCCAGCGTGGACGCCTTGTAGCGGCGGCCGTTGCAATCCGGGCAGGTGACGTAGAGATCGGAAAGGAACTGCATCTCCACCTTCTCCGAGCCCACGCCCGCGCAACGGTCGCAGCGGCCCTCACCCGAGTTGAAGGAAAAGAAGCCGGTGCTCAGGTCGCGGGCCTTCGCATCCTCCGTGAGGGCGAAGAGCTGGCGGATCGGATCGAACGCCCCCATGAACACCGCGGGCGTTGAACGCGGCGTGCGCGCCACCGGTGATTGGTCCACCAGCTCGATGCCACCGAGGTGCTTCGAGCCATTGATCTCCTTCACGCGCGCGGGCTCGTCCTCGATCTCCTTTCCGAACTTGCGGGCGAGATTGAGATACAGCACGTCGTGAACGAAGGTGGACTTGCCCGATCCGGAAACGCCGGTGAGGCAGCAGAAGAGGCCGAGCGGAATGTCCGCATCCAGTTTCTTCAGATTGTGGCGCGATGCCCCGCGGATCTCCAGCTTCGCGCCACCGGATTGGCGGCGCTTCTTGGGAACGGGAATCGACCGGCCACCACTCAGCCATGGCAGCGTACCACCCTGGCCCTTCGCGGGCTTGATGACCGGGCCTTGATAAAGCAGCGAGCCGCCGTTTTCACCGGAGGCGGGACCAAGGTCGATGATCTCATCCGCCGCACGCATCACCGCTTCCTCGTGCTCGACGACTACGAGCGTGTTGCCCTTGTCGCGCAAGCCATGCATCACGCCAACAAGACGGTGGATGTCCCGCGGATGCAGGCCGACGGTCGGTTCATCCAGCACGAACAACGTTCCAGTCAGGGAAGCTCCAAGACAGGTGGTGAGGTTCACGCGCTCCACCTCGCCGCCGGAAAGCGTGCGGGTCGGGCGGTCCAGAGTGAGATAGCCGAGGCCGACCTCGCAGAGATAATGCAGGCGCGAGGTGATTTCATTCAGCACCAGTTCCAACGAAGGATCCGGCTGGCGCGGCACGGCGGCCAGCGTGTCGAACCACTCGCGCAAATCCGTCACCGGCAGCGTCCACAGGTCCGGCAATGTTTTGCCATCGATCTTGAAGCACAGCGCCTCCGGCTGGAGGCGCTTGCCACGGCATTCCGGGCAAGCGGTGTAGGACCGGTAGCGGCTGAGAAAGACCCGGACGTGCATCTTGTAGGCCTTCGTCTCCAGCCAATCGAAGAAACCCTTCACGCCGTACCACTTGCCATCCCGCCACAGCTCCTCGGCTTCCGCGGGGCCGGTGGCGCCGGGTGACCTACGGTCCCCGTAGTAGATCCACTCACGGACCTCGTCCTCGAGATCCTCCCACGGCGTGTTGATATCGATGCGGCGTTCCTTGCAATGGCGCAGCAGGTCGCGCTGGCATTCCTCGCCGCGCTCGCCCTGGAACGGCTTGATCACGCCCTGCTTGATCGTGAGCGAGGGGTCGGGCACGGCCTTGTCGAGATCGATGCCGATGATGCGGCCGAAGCCACGGCACTTCGGACAAGCGCCGAGCGGATTGTTGAACGAGAACAACGAGGGGCTGGGCGCGCGCAGGCTGAAGCCGGTGTGCGGATTTGTCCAACTGGTGGAGAACTTCCGTGTCCCACCCTTCGGCACCGCGATGGCGGCATGGCCCTTGCCGAGGTGGAAAGCTGTTTCCAAGGCCTCCAGCAGGCGCATGCGATTCTCGTCCGAGATCGTGAGACGATCCTGGATCACCTCGATGCCGCGCTTGAACTCCACGCCTTCCGGTGCGGGTTCATCGGTGCGTAATACCGTTCCCGCATGGAGAATGCGGAGGTAGCCCTGCTGGTTGAGAAATGGGAACAGATCCGCACTCGTCGTGTCCGGCGGCACCGGCACCGGGAAGGTCACCATCACCGCCTGACCCGCCACATGCTCCGCAGCCCAATCGGCGGCGGACTCCGGACTGTCCGGCCGGATCTCCTCCCCGGTGTGGGGATCAAAGCCGCTGGCCAGCCGCGCGTAGAGCAGCTTCAGGTAATCGTTGATCTCGGTGAGCGTGCCAACCGTCGAGCGCGTGGTGCGGACGTTGTTCTTCTGCTCGATGGCGATCGCAGGTGGGATGCCATCGATGCGATCCACCGCCGGCTTGTCCATGCGGTCGAAGAACTGGCGCACATACGGCGAGAACGTCTCGACGTAACGGCGCTGGCCTTCCGCATAAAGCGTGTGGAACGCCAGCGACGATTTGCCGGAGCCGGACGGACCGGTGACGACGGTGAGCTTCCCGAGCGGGATATCGAGATCGAGTCCCTTCAGGTTGTGCTGGCGTGCACCCCGGAGGGCGATGGCGGGCGCGGTGGACGGGGCGGAGGACTTTTTCCGAGCGGGCACGCCCGGACTCTAGGCAGGAATGTCCGCTCCGCCAGTGGAACCAATAAGGGAAATTACCGGTCGTTGCCGGTAGTGTCTTTTTTCGACAGCACGGCGGAACCGAAAACCGATGACTCGTTCTCCTTCAAAACCGATGCCGGTGCCTGCTGCTCCTGTTTCCCGGCTTCCTGTGGCCGAGAGACCGGCTCGATCGAGGCAAGTGGCCGGTCCGCGGCGGTGGATTTGTTTTCCGGCCCGGGGTGGCTCGGAGCGGCATTTGCCAGGCGTGCGGCAAGCGCCGTGAGATCGGACTCCCCGGTGGTAGCCAGTGCCGGTCCGGCCGGTTCCTCCGATACCGCAGCGACGGCTCCGGCAGCGGCGGCACCCTCGACCTTGGCACCTTTCTTCAGGATGAACCACCCGACAGCCACCGCTCCACACAACAGGGCGGCGGTGGTCAGCCATTCGCTGGCACGGTGTTTGGGAGTGGTGTAGCCGGTGGGTCCCACCGCGCGGCGAACCGGTGCCGGCGCACGGTTGGGAACCGCGGAACGAGGGGCCGCACCGATGGAAGCGGAGAGCTTGTGGCGCAATTCCTGCGCCAGATGATGGAGCTCACGGGCCATCTGGTCCGCACTGCTGTAGCGCATTTCCGGCAGGGGGTGGGTGGCGGTGCCGACAATGTGGTCGAAGCGGATATCGCAGCCGCAGATCCTGGAAGGCATGCGTGGATCTTCCGCGGGCAACCTGCCGGTCAGCAGTTGGTGAAGCACCACGCCGATGGAGAAAATGTCCGCCCGGGAATCCACCGCTGTCGGACGATTCAGCACCTCCGGTGCGGTGTAATGCGGCGTGCCGAAGATGATTTCCGGGCCGTCTTCGTAATGTCCGACCGGGCGGGCGAGCCCGAAGTCGCCGATCTTCGGGCGGGCTTCCGCATCCAGCAGGATATTCGCCGGCTTGATGTCCCAGTGAAGAATGCCATGGGCGTGGGCGTGGGCGAGACCTTCGCAAACCGAGGCGATGAAAGTCGCGGCCTCATGGGGCTGCACGCAATGACCGTGGGTGGCTTCGTGGAGCGAGCCTCCGGGCACGTATTCCATGATGAGATAAGGCATGCCATCCACCTCACCCGCATCGAAGACTCCGATCAGGTTCGGGTGGTTGAGCCGTGCCATCACCTTCGCTTCGAGTTGGAAGGCCTGGCGGAAGGAAGGATCCGCACCGAATTCACGCGGCAGGATCTTGATGGCAACGGTCCGCGCCAGCGAACGCTGGACCGCTTGATACACCGCGCCCATGCCGCCGCAGGCGACCAGACCGGTGATGTCATAGCCGGGAAACAATCCGGCGATCTGCCTGAGGTCGAAAGATTCGAAGGCAAGGGATGCAATGGCATTCATGACGGTGGTTCAACAAAGATTCAATGCGGTACATAAGCGTCATCGGAGCGATGTTTTATGACGCAGGTGGCCGATTGGAAGAAAGCGGGATCGCTCCCGGATGGATGAGCTCCTGCTGCAAATGGCTCTCACTACACAATTCGCCACCACATCCCGGAATCGGACGAAAATCGTGGATTCATTTTCATGACCCTATCACCCTGACATCCGGGGCCTCCCCTTTGCGTCAAATCGACGTAAAAGTTGGCGCATTCCGAATTTACATTTCGGGACGAACCATCCGTCGATGCGCCGGGCCACTTGAGGCCGCCACATCATCTAACAGCTTCAAGATCCATAGGCCTTCCCATGGATCGATACGATGGTGGCACCCTACGCAAAGGGGCCACCACATCCTCCCTCAATCCTGCGTCGCCTTACGGGTCCGACTTCGGAGCCGTGGTCGAACCAAAGGGGGATTCCTCACCTTGTTGCTGCCTCGGCTTCGGCCGGTCAGCCTGTTCCGCCGCTCTCTTGCCGTAGCCGGGAGTCTCCGGCGCAGGCTTCGAGGCACCCCCTTCGGCAGTGGGTACCGCCGGTTCCTGTGGCGGAGCCTGCGGCACCTTGATGCCGGTCTTCAAGATCAGCCAGGCGATCACGACCACCGCACCGAGAAGCAGGATGGTGGTGAAGAGTCCCTTGCTGCCGGACTTTCCACCGGCATAGCTGGCGCGTGCCACAGCCGTCGGAGCACGACGCACAGGCCCCGGCGCACGGTTGGAAGGACCGGGCATGCGGTGAAGCGAAGTCGGCGAACGGAGATCGACCGCCTTGGTCGCGCGACCCAGTGCCTCCTCAAGCTGGTGAAGCTCGCGAGCCATGATGCCGGCATTCGCATAGCGCATTTCCGGCATCGGATTGGTGGCGCTGCGCACGATGGCATCGAAGCGGATGTCACAGCCGCAGATCACCGAAGGCAGCCGCGGATCGTCAGCAGGCTTCTGGCCGGTCAGCAGTTCGTGCAACACCACGCCGATGGAGAAAATGTCCGCGCGGGAATCCACCGCCGTCGGACGGTTCAATACTTCCGGTGCGGTGTAGTGGGGCGTGCCGAACACCGTTTCCTCCTCTCCCTCGTGGGAGCCGATGGGACGGGCCAGACCGAAATCCCCGATCTTCGGACGAGCCTGGAGATCGAGCAGGATGTTCGCCGGTTTGATGTCGCGGTGCAGGACACCGTGCTCATGGGCGTGGGCCAGACCATCGCAGGTGGCCGCCACGATGCGGGCGACCTCGCGGGGATCGATGCGGCGGCCGTAGGATGCCTCATAGAGCGATCCTCCGGCGACATACTCCATGATGATAAAAGGCATGCCCTCGACCTCGCCGAAATCGTACACCCCGATGAGATTCGGGTGGTTGAGCTTCGCCATCGCGCGGGCTTCCGCCTGGAACGCTTCGCGGAACGAGGCATCGGCACCGAATTCCTTCGGGAGGATCTTGATCGCCACCGTCCGGTCGAGCGCCCGCTGGACGGCCCGGAACACGGCTCCCATGCCACCGCAGGCCACCAGCCCCTCGATGTCATAACTCGGAAAAAGCTCGGCGAGATGCTCGGGCGTGGGGGCCTCAAAAGTTGGGGCGTGGGAGGCTTCAGTCATGGAAAGCAAGGGTGCGGACGGCTGGCGGCTAATGTCAGCCTCAGATGAGGTCAAGAGCTATCGCCATGCCTCAGAGCAAACAAACGCCACTGGGAGACGGATTTGTGACCAGTTTCTTAGGAAATTTACTCAGGCTATAAACCCGGGGACGAGCGGGTAGTTCCGAAACCGACTGGAAAAACGGGTTTCGCGAGTCAATTCTTGCGAGGTGGACGAGCAAATGACCTTCGAGGCGATGGGGGAGGATGGCATCACGCGGCTGGTGGCGGCGTTTTACCGGCGGGTGAGGACGGACGATGTGCTGGGACCGATGTATCCGGCGGATGACTGGGAGGGGGCGGAGGAACGGCTGCGGGATTTCCTGCTGTTCCGGATCGGCGGGATCAGCCGCTACTTGGAAAACCGGGGCCATCCGCGCCTGCGGATGCGACACATGCCCTTTACCATCAGCGAGCGGGAACGGGATCGCTGGGTACTGCTGATGCGGGAATCCATGGATGAAACCGCGGTTCCTGCCGAGGCCCGGCTGTGGCTCGGCCCGTTTTTCGAGCAAGTCGCGGATTTCCTGCGCAATCATCCGGGCCACGGCGGCTGATCCCGGCCGCCGCGCCGATTTCCGTCATTTGATCGGGGTGCCGAAAGGGTTCGTGGTCGGTCCAAAAATGCCTTTGTACTCGTTCGGCTCATCGAGCACCGGGTTCTCCGGTTGCAATTTGCCACCGAGGCTGTCGATCCACCCGGAGAGCTCCGCAGCAGCCTCCAGATTGCGGTTCAGGCCGGTGGCATCCTCGCCTTTCTGGGTGGCCTCATCGATGGAGACCTTCATCTTGCTCACATAAAGATCGCGGTAGCGGCCGACCTTGGTGGCATACTCGGCATCGATCTGCTTCTGCTTGTCCGCCGCCCGGGACACCGCCTTGGTGATGTTCGGGACGGAGGCCAGGGTATGACTGGATGGCACGGAAACAGGAACGCGGGAATCGCGCACCGCGCCCTTGAGTTTGTCCACGTCCGCCTTGCGGGAGACCTGCTCCTTGTTCGGCAACGAACGGGCCCAGCCATCAATATCGAAGAAGAAATTGCGGACATTGTCGCCCAGCGACTTGGTGCGCTCCTTCTCGGCATCCGCGATCAGTTCGCGCGCCTTGACGGTCAGTGGATCGTTGGCGGCTTGGGCGGTCTTGCCCGGAGTCCCGCCGGCCGCGTCCGGACCGGAGAGGTCCGTCCCGGGAACCGGCTTGCCAAAAGGAGATCCGCCATTCGGGTCCGGCAGGGAGCCTGCCCCGGGAGCCGGCAGCGGAAGCTTCGAAATGTCTCTTGAGCCGGGAGCCTTGCCTGGTTCGGCAGGCGCGGATTGGGTCGGCGCATCCGCTTGGGAGGCCGGTTGCCCGAACTTCTGCCAGGCATAATAGCCACCGGCACCGAGAATGCCGAGTAGGATGAGATTCACCAACCACCCGCCCGAGCCGCTCTTGGCGGGGATGACCAGCTCATCCTCTTCCACACGCTGCGCGGGCATACGCTTCGGCGCACCGGCTGGTCCGGCAGGTGCTTCCGCGATGACCGCGGCTTTTCCAGTGGTGCGCATGCGGTGCCATTCGGAAAGGTCGGCCGCGAACTCGTGGCAATCCGGATAGCGCAAGCCGGGATTCGGCTGCGTGGCCCGCTGCCAGATGTGATCGAGACCCGCATCCACATCACAGACCGCGGAGGGAGGCGGGGAGCCCGCATGCGGCTCTTTCCCTGCGAGCAGGGTGTAGAGAATCACGCCAACCGAATAGATGTCCGAACGGCGGTCGGCCGCCCGGGGCTGGCTGAGCACCTCCGGCGCAATGTACGCTTGGTTTTCCGCACCGGTCTCGCGCAGGTCGGCGAGACCGAAATCACCGATCTTCGGCTGGGCCTTCTGGTTGAGCAGGATGTTCGCAGGCTTCAGGTCGCGGTGGATCACGCCGTTGTCATGGGCATGAGCCAGCCCCTGACAGATGCCGATCACCAGTTCCGCGGCTTGGACGGGGTGGATCTGCTTTCCGGAAGCGGAACGCTGGAGCGACTTGCCCGGCACGAACTCCATGACCACGTACGGCGTGCCGTCGATGTCTCCGAAGTCGAATACCGAGATCAGGTTCGGGTGGTTGAGCTTCGCGAGCACGCGCGCGCCGTTTTCGAATGCCTGCCGCACCTTGGGATCGGCCAGACGCTCCGCGGGCAGGAATTTCACCGCCACATCGCGGTCCAGGGACTTCTGGCGGGCCTTGTAAACCGCTCCGGTCACGTCGGACGCGATCAGGACTTCGAAATCGTACGCGGGCAGGTGCGCGGCCAAGGTCTCGGGCGCGGGAGCATCAAAGGAAGAAGGCAGGCTCATGAATGAATGAAAACAGGAAACGGGTAGCAAGGGACCGCTCTGTTAGCGATTGGAATCCCGTCGTCCGTTTCTTCAATGGAGGTTCGAGTGATACACCAGCCACTCCGGCAGTTTCACCGCGGTGTTGTACAGAAGGTGCAACAGGATCGCCGTGGGAAGGTTGCGGGTAGCCGCGTATGCGATGGCGCAGGTGAAGCCGAAGGTCGCCACACTCGCAAGCCCGTACAGATCGTAGAAATGGACAAGGGCGAACACAAAGGCCGAAAGCAGCGCGGCACCCCAGACTCCCATCCGGTTCGCCAGCGAGCGGAACAACACGCCGCGATACAGCAACTCCTCCGCCACCGGGGCCACCAGGCACGCCGACACCACCGCAAAGGTCAATCCCCACAGCCCTTCCTCGCCGAATCCCAACCCGCCCGTGGGATCGGGGGGTGAAAAACGCTTGAGCCAGGGCAGCAACAGCTCGTTCACCCACCCGACCAAGGCAAACCCGCCGAATACCACCGACCACACCGGCGGCCGGTTCAGGCCCAACACCCGCGCCGCGTGCCCCGGACGGCGGAACAGCCAGCCAATCGCGATGGCGGCTGGCAGCAGACGCATGGCGGTATCCAGGGCCAGAATCATCCAGTTCGGCACGTCCCTCACCGCCGCGAGTCCGGCCCGCATCGACAAGGTGAACCCGATCCAAGCCAGCGTGGAGACGAGAAAGACTACGATTCCCAGCGAGGCGCTCCAGCGGCTGGCGTAGCCGCCGCCTTCCCACTTCCGCAGACCTGCCAGACGCGGCAGAGCGGCTGGCAGGAACAACGTTCCGACACATACCATCAGCCAGACGGCGCAGCGGCCGATGATGGCCCGCTGCCGCAGCACCGCCGAGCCCCGGTCGAATACCACGATCGCATCATCCAGACCCGCGGCGGTCGGACGCTCCGGGGCATAGGTGCGCGCCAGTGATCTCTCCCACCAGCGGCCATCTCCGGCCAGCATCTTCCCAACCAAGGCTTCATAGGGTTGCGGAAAATCCGCCCCCTGCAGTCCGGCCGCAGTCTGGCGCAGGGTTTCCAGCATCGGCAGCCGGTCCCGCTCGGCGATGGCGATGACGAGGGCCTCCACGCCATCCGTACCCAGGCTCTTGTCACGGGCCAGCAGTTGCAGGGCCTCGATACCTTTCCGCTTCACCTCTTCCGGCGGCTGTACTCCCACCAATTTCCGCAGCCACGGCGAGTCCCCGGACATGGCCTCCGCAAGGCGCACATCGCGGTCGAACTTCACCAGCGCGATCTGGTCGGAACCCGGTTCGTAGCCCGCCTTCGGACCGAAGTAATGATCCCAAATCCACACCCCGAGCACGAATGCCAGCAAGGCAATGAACGGCTCGGGAAATCGCCGGGCGAGGATCTGCCGGTAGGGATTCGAGGGAAGTACCGGCATGAGAAGGGGGCAACCGCCTTTACAATCGTCAATTTCTCCAGACTGACAAGCCCTCTTAACCATCTCCGCCCCATGCCAGCCGATTTTCCCACTCGCCGTCCAAGGAAGCCTCCCGCAATGTCCCGCCGTGTCCGACCTGCTCGCCCTCGCCGCCGCCAACCCCATCCCGGTCCAGATCGTGAAAGGGAGCTTTCTGGCAGCCATGGGGGTCGCCGCGATCGGTGCCGGCATCCACGCCTTGCTGCGCCGGGACCTTCCGGGGGAAGAACCCATCGTGGTCATCGAGCCACCCGCCATCACGCCGCCACCTTTCCCGGTCGAGCCCACGGCAAATCCTTCCCCCTACTCGCCGCCAGCGGGCATGAGTCCGGAAGCGGTCGCCGCGATGACCCGGCCGGGCGAAGACCTGCATCGGATAGCCTCTCCGGGGGTGACCACCCGCTGGTATCACCGGGTGGACCTGATCGTGGCCGGATTCCTGTTCCTGTTCTTTTTCTTCCAAGCCGTGGCCACCGCCAGCATGCCTCCCGGCAGCGAGGTGAAATACACACCGGAAGCCCTGATCGGCGCGATGGTGTTCCAGTTCGGCCTCGCCGGCATCGTCATCGCCGTGATGTTCGGGCGCGTGCGGCCGGCTCCCTGGCTAGGCCTCCGCTGGCCGAAGTGGCCGGCGGCGCTGCTGATCGGTCCCGGCTGTGTCCTGCTGATGTGGGCGCTCATGTTCGCACTGGATCGCGCGGGCTACATGAAGTGGTCGGAATCCCTGGGCGGCGGCGCCCAGGACACGGTCAAGTTGCTGAAGGAAAGCAAGGATCCGGTGATCCTCGGTCTGATGGCCTTGATCGCTGTGGTCGTTGCGCCGCTGTGTGAAGAGATCATTTTCCGCGGCTATTTGTATCCGGTGGCAAAGCGGTTTGCGGGAGCCTGGCCGGCCGCCATCTTCAGCGCCCTCGTGTTCGGAGCCGCCCACGGTAATCTCACCGCCTTGCTGCCGCTGTTCCTTCTCGCACTGCTGCTGGTGTGGCTCTACGAAAAGACGGGCTCGCTGTGGTCCACCATCGCCGTGCATTTCTGCTTCAATGGCGCGACGGTGCTGATCCAGTTCATCGTCCGCTATTACAATATCCCCGTGGATCCCGGGATGTGAAAAAAGCTCTCAAAGACCTCGGTGAAGACGCGCTGATCGACCGGCTGGTCCGGCTGGTGCCGCGCGACCCCGATCCGGTCACCGGCCCCGGCGACGATTGCGCGGTGATCGATACCGGCAACACGCGCGCGCTCCAACTGCTCAAGACCGATGCCATGGTCGAGCACGTGCATTTCCTGCCGGACACGCCACCCCGCAAAATCGGCTGGAAGGCCGCGGCGCGGGTGCTCTCCGACTTCGCCGCCATGGGCGGAACCCCGGATCGTTTTCTGGTCACCATCGCGCTTCCGCCCTCGTGGCCGGTAGCGAGGATCGAAGGGATCTATCGCGGTTTCGGCGAGTGCCTGGCACGCCACGGCGGATTCCTCGCCGGCGGCGAGACCACCCGCGTGCCCGCCGGTTCCGCCGCCGTGATTTCCATCGCCGCCACCGGCACGGTCGTGCCATCCCACATCACGCTGCGTTCCGGTGGCCGGCCCGGGGATCTGGTGCTGGTAACTGGCAGGCTCGGCGGCTCGATCCGGGGCAAGCACCTTACCTTCACCCCGCGCTTGGAAGAAGCCGCGTGGCTGGTGCGCCATCTCAAGCCAACCGCCATGATGGATCTGTCCGATGGGGTCGCCAAGGATCTGCCGCGCCTCGCGAAGGCCAGCGGGTTGGGATTCCAGCTCGACCGGGAAGCCGTCCCACGCACCCGCGGCTGCACCGTGGAGCAAGCTTTGGGCGACGGAGAGGACTTCGAATTGTTATTCACTCTGCCGCCGCGCAAGTGGAACACCCGCACCATCGCCGCGTGGAACGAAGCATTTCCCAAGCTGCCGCTGACGGTGATCGGCAAACTCAGCGAAGGTGCGGAAGAACGTTTGGAAGGCGGCTGGGATCACTTTGCCAAGTGAGCCGCCGCCGCTAACAAGCTCCCCGCCGCATTGACACCCCGCGGTGGATTCACCAGTGTGCGGAGAAATGGCAGGCCACTACACTCCCGCACACCGCTTCACGGCCTTCCGTGTCTCGTGCTGGACGCTCGGCATCCTGGCGTTCGCGGAGGTGATGAGCACCGCCGTGGCATTGGCCGCCCGCCTCGACGCCGCGAAGGAAATCCGCGTGGTCGAAAAGATCGTGGAGGTGCCGAAGATCGTAGCCGTGCCAGTCCCGACACCCGCCGCAGCTCCCGCCAACCGCACGCTGCCGACCATCGCCTCGGCCCTGCCGGAGGGTGCGGAACCCCACGGCGTGCTGGCCAAGCCCCCCCAAACCCCGGTGGCAGCCGCCCCAATCGGTCCGGCCCCCACTCCGGTGGCCACGCCGCCGATCGCAGATCCGGTGGTCGAGCGTCTGGTCACGGAAGCCCGCAAGGCCCGCATCGCCGAAGACATGGGGGCCGCCATCGTGAAGCTCCAGGAAGCCGCCTCCAAAGCCCAGGACGAACCGAACGTGGAATACGAACTGGGCCTCGTCCATGAAGCCATGGGCGTCTATGACAAGGCCTCCGAGCACTACGAGAATGTCTTCAAAATGGGCGCCACCAAGGCCGGCAACCTCTATGAACAAGCTGCGGGCAAACTGCGCGACGGCCTCCAGGAACCGGATATCCATGGCAAGCTGGCGCTCGGCCGGACCCGCATCTTCAAGGACGCCCAATACGAAGATGGCGAGCGCGTGGTGCTCACCATCCCCGTGCAGGTGGCGCCCGGCACCACGGTGGGCGCGGACGATTTCTCCGTGCGCGTCCTCTTTTACGACACGCTGAAGGGCAAGGACGTCGTTCCCACCCGCGACACCAGCATCATCAAGACCGAGTGGGCCAGCCTGCCGATCGACTGGGCCGGTGGCGAGGAACTGCTGCGCGTGACCTACATCATTCCGAAACAGGACGAACAGGATGAACACCTCTTCGGCCACCGCGCGTATTACGGCCAATCCGTGGAGCTGAACTACAAGAACGAGCTCATCGACGTGCAAGCCTGGCCGCGCGACCTCGCCGCCCGCAACCAGCAGGCCCTCCAGATCCAGCAGCAACAACTGCAACAGCAGCAGCCGAACGGCCTGCCCAGCCCCGGCGATGTCCCCCCCGAATTCCTCAACAAGGAGGAGCTTCCCCGTGACTTCAATCCCGGAGCGCCCCTGCTGCCCCTTCCCCGCTGATCGCCCGATCCTTTCCGCATGGATTCCCCTTCCGACGAACCCACCCTTGGAGACTACCGGCTGAAAGAACTTCTCGCGGAAGGCCCGCTCACCCGCACTTGGCTGGCGGAGCAAGTCTCGGTCCGCCGCAAGGTCCTCGTCGACGAACTCAAACCGGAAGCCGAAGAGGCCCGCGAGTCCTTCCTCGCAGATGTCCGATCGAAGGCGGCCACGGACCACCCTTTGATCGGATCGGTCTATGAAGCGGTGGCCAAGGACTCGCACTGCTTCTTCGCCCGCGAACGCCTGGCAGGAGCCACCTTGGAAGAACGGCTGCATGCTTCCGAACCGTTGCGCCCCTCCGTGCTCGCCCATGTGCTCCGCCGTGTGGCCGAGGGAAACCTCTATCTCGAATCCCGCGGCCAAGCCACCGCGCCGCTCGATCCCTGTGACATCCATTTGGAAGACAGCGGCGTGGTCCGGCTGGTGAATCTCTCCGTCGCCGGAGAACGCGAGCCGGAGCGCTCGGTGGAGGACATCATGGGACTGGGAGTCAATCTGGTGCCGCTGGTCGCGGACGGCCATTCCGGAGCCACCCGGCTGCTTACCCTGCTGGCGTGGATGCGCGGGGAAGGCTTGGAAAGCCCCATCACTTGGGAACAGGTCCGCGACTACTCGGCACAGATCGAAGGACAGCTCGTCGATCCTGCGGCTGGCGCCGGTCCCGCCACAAGCCACCTGCCGACACCGAAGAAACTGCCGGTGGCCGCGATAGTCATGGGTGGAGCCCTTCTTCTCGTTGGGGTGGGGATTGGTCTGTCGATGATGAAACCGAAACCTCCGGCAGCGCCGCCAAAAGCCCCGCTGCCCCCGGCCGTGCTCATTCCGGAGGGCAAGCACCTGATGCCCGATGGCACCGAGGCAACCCTGCCCGCCTTCCAACTCGCCGCCCATGAGGTAACCATCGGCGAATACGGGGAATTCCTCGACACCCTCGCGCTGCTGACAAAAGACCAGCGCGAACGCACCTTCGATCACGAAAGCCAGCCGCCGGAAAAGGCCAGCCACATCCCGGACGACTGGGACAACCTCAGCGCCGCCGCCAAGGCCAACAGCACCTGGCAGGGCCGCCTGGTCTCACTCGACACGCCCGTCATCGGCGTCGATTGGTGGGATGCCGCCGCCTATTGCGAGTGGAAGCGCGGCAACCTGCCGACCGAGGAGCAATGGTTCGCCGCCATGAGCCAGGACGTGAAGCAACCGTCCGCGATCAAACCCTCGAACTGGCTGCCGGTCAGCGCCGAAACCCCGGACCGCACGCCGAATGGCCTGCTCGGCATGGCCGGTTCCGTGGCGGAGTGGACACGCAGCCGCTCCGTCAATCCGGCCAATCCGCTCGGTGAAAAGCTCTGGGTCATCATCGGTGGCTCCTACCTGAAGCCCGCCAATGGCGCGCTCGCCCGCGAATGGATCGACGACCGCGCCATCCGCCGCCCGGACCTCGGCTTCCGTCTCGCCACCGACGCCCGCTGAAAACTCCTACAATCCCGGCCGCTCTTCCGATGCCGTAATGTGGCGGTGTACCTCCTCCGTGAGCCCCTCGATGCGCTCGCTGAGTTGCTTGGTCAGCTCCGTGAGTTCGGTGTTCCGCCGCATCAACTCAAGCAGATGGGCCGTCTGCTCCGCCGCGGTCGCCTGCCTCTCGGCGGAAATGTGCGCCAGCTCCTCCCGGTGCTGCGCATCCGCCTCCGCATTCGCCTTGTCCCGCTCCGCCTGCCGCGTCTGCGCCAGCAGGATCAGCGGCGCCGCATACGCCGCCTGCAAACTGAAGGCCAGGTTCAACAGGATGAACGGATAGACGTCGAACTGGACCCAGCCCACCAGGTTGACCAGAATCCAGATCCCCACGATCACGGTCTGGCCGATCAAAAACGTCGGTGTCCCGAAAAACCGAGCGAACGACTCGGCCCTCAATCCGAACCAATCGTTCCCGAACGTGGCCGCCAGATGCGCGTGCGGCAGGTGGAACCGGAAATGGTTCTGCCTGGTGGAAGAGATGCCTGCTCCCGCGGAATTTTCATTTTCCATGGCGGCATCCCTAATTCACGCCCCGTACGGAATCGAGCGGGAACGCATCCGCCCATATCCCTCCGCGGGCTGCCTGCCCTCTCTGCGCTGCAATACCGGATCTTCGGAACGACATGGTCCATCGTGTGGCAGATGTCCTCCGGAGTCTGATCCTGGGATCATTCCATCAGCTCGTTGGAAATGTCCAAATCTGTTCACAGATGGCCTGGTACAGAGATTGCCGTTCCTCAATATCCTTCTTGTGGAACTGTTCATGAGGCTTGAACGGCAAGCCATTCGCGTTCGCCCACTTCGTGAAATTGGGATTGTTCTGATAGGTAATCTCGCAGAGCGATTGGGAAAGAAGGTTCTCGCGATGGTAGTGGGGGAGCTTTTCCGAATAGGGTTTGTCGTTGAATGATTGATTCGTCCCGTTCGGCAGCAACACGAGCGCTCCGATGCTGTTCCGCCAATCGCTGAAGTCCGCCTTGTCGATGAACTGGGCCGGATGCTGTGACATGTCATCGGCCCAGATATGCTCGATCTCAAACGGCTTTCCTCGCGGGTTTTCGAAGTAGGTTTGGAAAGTCGTCGTCATGCCCGCACCCTGTTCCACATGGGCGGTGATTCTCGATAGCAGGAATTTTACAAACCGTCGGTTCATTCCATGCATTTGGAAATGCTGGAACCCGTCCCAGCCATATTCCATCTCTTCAACTTTCGTCGCCAGAATGGAGCGCAGATCCGCTAGATCTTTTCCGCGGATTTCCTTCACCAGCGAATACATCGTATAACGGATGGAACTGGCTCCGAATTTCTTGAAATTGACCGCTCTCCGGACGGAGAAGGTTTCGATGTAGCGTGCCACAAGATCCAGCTTCCCATCCACGGTCTTCCCGTCATCGGTTGCGACCAGAGGAGCCAACATCAGGGAGAACGCCTGGGAAGCCGCAATGCCCCAGCAATCGATGTAATAAACGTGTTCCAATCCTGGTACGAACGATTCCTGAGCTGCAAGGATCCGGAGATAGGCGGCGTGGTAGAATTTGAAATCCACACTGATGAAGCGCTCGAAATCCGCCGGAACCTCGGGATCGAGGCCCAGTTTCGGCAAATTATCCCGGACCCAGCTGTGAAAGCGGGTGCCGATCTTTTCGAAGTCTTCATTCTGTGATCCGGCCTTGCCCGGACGGATGGTGTCGGCATAGCAAGCGCGCAGCCACGCTTGGAAGAAACTCTGATCCTCTCTCAGATCATATTCCTTCAGCATGGCCACGGCTTCTTTCCATTGCTCGTTGGCCCTGTTCCGCTTGGTTTGATCGGTGAAGCGGGAGAGGAGGAAACCCTTGAGCATTTCCGTCGGGGTAAGGTTCAAACCCCGGTCGTTCATGGTCTCGAAGATGGTGTAAGCGTTGTCGTCCGAATAGGCGATGATCTCGACGAGAACGACATTGTATTTGATCCAATCGATGAAGAACGGCAACACCTCCGGCTTTGAGGCGATGTCATCGGGAAAGCATTTTTCGATATCGGCATATCGCGCCGCCATGTTGGTGGTGGATGCATCATCCCCCGCCTTGCCCGCATAGCTGCCACCGCTGAACAGCTTCTCCAGGCATTCCGAGCGCTCTTCGACCTGGATATTGAAGGATTTCATTCCCCGGTGCTCGGAAAAGATCATCGGCTCGATTTTTTCCGCAAGCCCGAGCGATTCCTGGAGATTCTTCAGATAAATCAATAGCAGGGTCAGGGACGTGAGGCGTTGCTGGCCGTCGATGATGCTCCGCTGCCCCGCCTTCTCACTGACAACAAAGGGGCCGAGATAGTAATTGTTGTAGTCTTCACCCTTCGTCCGGGCATCCCCCGGCTGGTGCTCATCGAGAAATGCGCTCGTCAGGTCGAATACCAGTTGCTCGATGTGCCTTTGTTCCCAGTTGTACTCCCGCTGGAAAAAATCCACGGTGTATTTTTTATCAGCCAATACCTGCCAGACGGTACGGTCGTGGGCTTCTATCTTGTTGGTGAGCTTGCTCATTCGGACTCGGAAAGCTTGAAGATGATTCAAAATGTCATCCGAGACCGAGCAACTTGTCCAGCAACCGGAAATCATTCGGAGTCTTCGGCAGACAGAGGACGATCCCGCATTCCGGGACAATCCCCGGTGGCTCCCGAATCAGATCCATCCCATGCCTCGTAAAGAAGAGGCACCACATCGACCCTCACGACGCCGTACCCGTCTATATTGGGAGATGTCCACCCGGAACTGGCGGAATCGATCAGCTGGGGACGCGATCATCAACTCGCAATGGAGAAGAAAATGGAGGCGGAGGCGGGAATCGAACCCACTAATGGTGGTTTTGCAAACCACTGCGAACCTATATTTTTCACGGATTATTTGGCCATGGGGACGGAATGGGGACGAATTTCGCTTCCTCAAGCTGCCGGAGCCTGCCTAAGTTTGCCGCATGGCAGCGCGGAAGAAAACGGCGGTTCAAGCACAAGGCAAAGGCTTCAAGGCCACGGCTGGCAGCAAGTCCCGCGAGTTCACAAACCGGGCTTTGGCTGTCGCATGGTGCGATGTTGAAACCGCTCCCCAGTTCCGCCACTGCCGCATCCAGTTCAACAATGAGGAGCGCAGACCGTTCATTGTCGCCTATCCAACGGCAACCCCCGATGGGAAGGCCTTCACGGCGCGTAAGAAGTTCTCCGAGTTCCATGCGGCCAGACGGTTCGCGGAGGAACGAGACGTTGCGACGATCAACCACGGGCGGCAGTTCGCCAGCGAACTCACCCGCGAGGAAATCGCCGCTGTCTCCGCTTGGCGCAATGAAGCTGCTAGGCTGGCCGCTGACGGCGTTACGGTGCCGAGTCTCGCCGACCTCATCCGTGAAGGCCTTGGACGGCTTTTTGCCAATCCTGACGCCCGCAAGGTTGCCGACTTAGTTCCTCTATTCCTTCAGGCGAAAACGGACCGGGGTATTGGTGCGGCACAGTTGAAAAGCCTGCGTATCCGATTGGGACGATTTGAAGAGTCCTTCGGGGATCGGGTGGCGGCTTCCATCGACCAAGGCGAAATCGAGCGGTGGGTGTTGGAAATCCGTCCGCGTAAAAAGACCAAAGCCGGGCCAGTGGAGTTGGATGCGCCGTCTTCTCCGCAAAGCCGGAAGCATTACCGGGCAGTTCTTCACACGTTTTTCGCGTGGGTGAATCCCGACCGGAATCCCGTCACCAAAATCGAAGCGCCGCTCATCAAGTCGCCGGAGCGCGATCACTATACCCCGGAAGAAGCCTACATGCTGTTGGCGTGGATGCTGGAAAACGATTCCCTGTTGCTTCCCTCAACGGCCATCGGCTTTTTCACGGGATTGCGGCAGTCAGAAATCGCCCGCTTGGACCTCTCGGCTTTCGACTTGAGCGAGCCTGACAAGGAGGGAGAGTTCATTTTGCGCGCAAGCGATACCAAGACCGACCGTCCCCGCGCCGTTCCGGTGTTGCCCGTCCTCAAGCACTGGTTGCTCTCTCAAACGCGCCGAAGCGGCTCCGTCGTCACCATGACAGAAAGCGCGTGGCTCACTCGCGTAAGGCATGCCCACGCCGGAGCAAACGTGCGCCGAGTGGAGAACGGCTTGCGCCATAGCTTCGCCTCCTACCGTGGAGCCATCATCAAGGACTCCGGGCGCTTGGCTGACGAGATGGGAAACAGTGTTTCCATCGTTCGTCGCCATTACCGCGATGCGAAATTGGAAGCCGAGGCGAGAGCGTTTTTCAGCCTTAAACCCGGTGAACTTGTTTCCGAAAAAATTCCTTTCAAGAGGAATGCTGGGTGATTTTATTCCTCGTTCTCAACTCTAACAGAAAGAGTTGAAGGGATGCGCACACGGCGCGGTGGACGAATTTTGGGCTACGCGCTCAAGTTCGCGCAAATGGACATTAAATCCGTATCAGCACAGCCCATCCTCCTCCGTCGCCGAGACGTCGCCGAGCTACTGGGAGTTAGTGAACGCACCGTGGAGGTTATGAAAGCCCGGGGAGACTTCCCCATCGTTCGACTGGCGGGTCGCAGCGTCCGCTATCCCCGCGAGGCCATCCTCGACTTTATCCAAGCTCGCACGGTTAGGGCCACTATCTGAAGTACCCACTTGATTCAGAATATGACTCACGACGAGCGAACATTCAGGGCGCTAGAAATTGCAGCACATGTGACGGGGCAAAGGATGCCCACCCCATATATTCCAGATTCGCCCCCACTGGATCAAATTCATCCAGAGAAGGGTCGGGCATTGACGCCGAAAGAGTATGAGGAAATGGGAAAAGGAAATCCCGAATTTGAATGGAAGGCGAGAGCATTTGAACTTCACCTCGTTTGGGCGGCGGCGACAATTCTTCGTTGCGCTGATTCACTTTTGAGTGACCAGAAGAGAGGAGAGGCCGCATGAATCCTGCCGTATCTGAATCCCCCAAGGAATCGGTCTCCAATCCTTGGGATTTTCCAGTAGAGCCCGACGAGCCAGAAACCCCTGCCACGGTAGCGAAAAGGGAGGCTGACGCACTCCGGGAGCGGAGGAGATGGCAGGAAGAAGAACGCCGAGCTTTCGAAAAGAGAGAAGCCTTTCGGCTCGCCAAAGAGGCAAAGGCGGAGGCTTTGCGTCAGAAAGCAGCTAATCGCGAGCTTGTGGAGGAACAAACTGTGGCTCTTCAGCTTCGTTCCGCCCAGCTAGACGTGATGCTAAAGGAGCGTTCCCTTGCTTCCGTGGTGACTACCCCAACCCCGGAGACAAATGCGGAGGTCATGGCGAAGCTTAAGGAGCGGATTTTCGATTTCGACAATCCTCCGCTCCCTCCGGTTCCGATTCTCCGACTTGGGGACCAAACCATTTGCACGCCGGGCAACGTCACCAACATCCAAGCCCCTGCTAAGGCAGGAAAATCCGCCATCATTGGTGCAATTATGGCGGCAATTTTCAACGGGAGACGGCAGGGTTCTGACACGCTCGGATTTTCGGCTGAAAATGTGATGGAGCACGCGTTGGTCCACCTCGATACGGAACAAAGCCGCTTTGACCACGATGCCCTTGTTAGGCGCGCCTTGGGCCGCGTCCGTCTGGATCGTCCTCCCGGTTGGTTTGATTCCCGTTCCGTGGCTGATTTGTCAATTCATGAGCGCCTTGCTGCGCTAGACCTCTTGATTGAAAAAGCCGTGACGGATCATGGCGGAATTTTCGCGGTCATTGTCGATGGGGTGGCGGATCTCTGCCATGACCCGAACGATTCCACCGAAGCGTTCGCACTTGTTGGGCATCTTCACACGTTGGCGATTCAGCATGAATGCGCGATCATCACGGTCCTGCACGAGAATCCGGGCAGTGAATCCGGGAAGACGCGAGGCCATCTAGGAAGCCAGCTTGAGCGAAAGGCTGAAACCAACCTTCGCCTTGCCAAGGCCTCCGATGGGATCACCACGGTTTTTACCGAACGCGCCCGTCACGCCCATATTCCCCGCAATGCGGGTTCGTGTTTCGCGTGGTCCGATGCCGCCGGAATGCACATTTCGTGTGGAAACGCGAAGGAGTTGAAAGAGCAAGCGTCGCAGGACAAGGCCGGTGAAGAAGCCGCTCGCGCGTTTTGGGGCCATGACCGTCTCTCCTTCACGGAGTTGAAGGGAGCCATCATGGAATCCCTCGCGCTGGGCGACCGTTCCGCCAAGCTCCGGATTCAGAAATGGAATAGTAATGGAATCATCACCAAGAACCCGGATGGGAAATACACTTTCGCGTGAATCGCTACTCGGAATTAATGCAGCGTCTCGGGAGAAGGAAAGTCTTCGTAACCCGCATACATCGCGTAAGCAGCGTAATTCGCATATTTCGCGTAACTTCCATATTTAGCATAGGGAGTGAACACGAACCCTCTTCTCCCCTTTTTCGATAAGCAAGTGATGAGAAACTGGTCGTTCATTACTTCGCCGAGGTAGCGGCCATCCCGTCCGTAGATTTCGACGCCTTGGAACCGACCGACATCATAGCCATCGTAGGTCCTCAAACAGTCGCCGTCTCTATACCCGAAACACTTTCCTGACCAAGTCCAATACCACTTCATTGTCCGAACCTAGAGGTTCATCGCAGTTTGTCGAGATTAGGGCACAGGGCAATGTTGGGGTAATTTACGGGCATGTCACCTAGGGCAAGGTGCATCGCCCTGATAGAGGGCGATGCCCTTTGCACCAGCCCGTGCAGGCCCCTCCCCCAACGTGGGTCCTTCTTCCCCAGCCTCCTGCGGAGGGCAAAGACCGCCACCATATAGATCTAGATAAACGCAAATAAAGTGCATTTTGATTTGGTGACATCCTATATTCCGTCTGCTCCCAGCAAATTGAGGTCGCCGTAACCAAAAGCGAAATGCCGAGAGGGCTTTTTCCTTGCTCGCTTAGAGGCGGCGGTGTCCCCTGAAGGCGTCCCATCTTCCGATGAGACAGGGCGTGAGAACCCTTACCAACAGCGGTCGGCATTGACCGCGACAATGCCGCCACCAAGGCCAATGGCCGGGGAGGCGGCGGCGCATGTCCAAGCTTCCCTTTACGGGGTGGCCAAAGGCCGTTGCGGCTGTCTGTTGGCAGCTTCTCAACTCCCCGTCCACCTGGGAGATGGCGAATTCCAATTCGCCATCCATGAATCCTCCTCCGTTACCGGGCCAAAATCATCCAATCGCGCCTAAGAAAAAATCCGGCTGCATAATGGCCGTGCTCATTTTGGCCATCCTTGCCGTTGTGGCGCTGATTTCCTTGATAGGTCTCGCAGCCCTCGGCGCGAAATCTAAAGCTACATCCAGCGGAACTCGTGCAAGTCTAACGCCCGAGAGAACAGTGGAAATTGCCCGGCCCACCGCCGCGCCGCCATCTGATACGAGCATGGATCGAGGGGCCGACGGGCCACGTGAGATCGAGAAAACAGTCCGTGAGGGAATTCCATTCCCTCACTTCAATTCAATTCCGGAAATGATCGAGGAACTGGGGGACTACTCCTCTGACAACGGAACCTTTGAGATCATCGCCCGCAAACCGCTTCACATCCGCCTCTCACGCCTCGTCGATCCCTCCGAGTCAGCCCAATCCGTGAAGGATCAGAATGAACAGACGCTCCTCTACGGAATCTTGCGGGCGTTCATTCATACCCAAACCGACGAAATCACCGTCACTGCGTTTCCAATCGAGCAAACCGATTCAAAGAGACGCTCCCTTCGCGATATGGCGGTCACCCTCCGCGTTCATCGTGTCGATGTTCTGGCACTAATCTCGCAGGTGCAACCAACCAAGAAATTTGACGATTTGCTCGTTGTTAAGGATCTAGGAGGCTTTGAATCGTATGAACCCAGCGAAGTTTACCAACGAATCTACAACGATGGAAACGGCGTGAAGCCGCCGGGCCGAAAGCGATTCCTTGCAGAATTAGCGAAGCTCGCCCGCTCTCGCTGAAAGGGCGGCTTTAACTGCGCTGGATGGGGGTGAAATCGGACTGCTTTTGAATCGCTCCGGCGCGGCGAATGGTTGTCCGGCGAACGGTTTCCGCCCCTTGGTGCCGGACTTCGAAATCAACGTAGTTCACCTCTTCCGAAACTCCCAAGAAGGCAGTATGAAGCACCTTCAGCATTTCAACTCGATCCAAGGCTTGCGCGGTCGGGTTAGGGTTGTTTCGAACGGACGGAATGGTGTCTGGAAAGAGGTATATGCACGGTGGCGGCAGGTGGAAGGGCCCAATGTTCGTGGGCACTCGGGGAGCCATCATTTTTGGGCAGGGCCGCCCAATCGTTCCACAAACCATATCCCAAACAACCAAACCATCTACCTGCTTGTTCTTAGAAATAATCTCCGCCGAGAGACGCGTGTGAAGACCGGACCAGACGTTTTTTCGCGGATCTGCTCCGGGGTTCTGGCAAATCGACCAAATGATGAATTCATTTGCGTGAGCAGGCCGCTCGAAAATATTGGTGTTATTTCCGTCAAGGCAGCCTTTCGCCTCGATCACGCACAATTTCCCGCTTGGCAATTTAACGGTATAGTCGTGTCGATTTCTTGACTCTGCGGACTCCCATTCCTCGATAAGCTGAGAATCCTGAAGGTGGTTTAAAATTCGTGAAATGAAGTCCCTCTTGTCCCGCATTGTTGCCGAGAATTGACCACGAATGCGCTCGATAGCTGCGCGGAACAATCCTGAATTAAAAACGTCATCCTCCGACAAACCAACAAGTTCGTGGGAGCGCGTTTTCAAAGTTTCCGCAAAGTCCACAACCTTAGTGCGGAATTCCGGATTCTGTTGGCACGGGATTTCGCTCATGCGGCTTTCTTTGGAGATGCCGAGACACGATGACGAAGAATAAGCGGCTCCAAAAGGTGCTTCGCTAGATGACGAACAACCGGCACGACGACACCGTCCCCTGTTAGGTGATAGGCTTCATTGTAGCGGCTAGGGAGCTTGTAGTTGTCAGGCAGACCCATTAGGCGTGCCGTTTCGCGTGCGGAAATGAGACGACTCTTAACACTCTCGCCGTGGACGAGCATGACCACCTGACGAGACGAACCGCCAGCGGGTGTTCTCAAGCATCCTGAAATGTCGTCAAATCTGATTTCCGCCCGTTGGGCTTTCACTCCATTTTCGTCGGGCCGGGTGCGCTTATAGATGGTCCCAACCATCCTCGCACCGGTCTTCTTTGCAGCTTCCACCTTCGCCCGATTGATAGGGGACATCATCGAAAGAAGTTTTTGGGTTTCAGCCCGGCTATGCCACTCCACGTCGGCAGGTTCGTCCTCGATTAGGTCACCGAATTTGAGACGCGTTTCCGTAGGAAAGGGCAATGACCACCAGATCCACGCTTTTTGTAGAGCCTTTGGAAGCAAATCGAATGCTCTTACCAGCGGCTTCGAATGCCATGCTTGTTCGGGAAGGGCGCACTGAAGATGCGGAGGAATCTGCACGTCTGAACGGCATGCGACGACAAAAAGACGTGGTCGGGATTGTGGCACGAAATGGGCCGCATCAATCACAAGGGCTCCAAATTGGTATCCTGCTTTGGCGAGAGCACTGCAAATAGCCGAGAAGTCCTTGCCGCCATGCGAAGTGAGTGCACCGCAGACATTTTCCAGCACGATCATTCTTGGCGGGGTGGCATTGCTGACGAGCCCTTGGATAAGTTTCCAAAACGGCCAAAACGTGCCTGAACGCTCTCCTAGAAGTCCGGCTCCGCCACCCGCAAGCGAAAGGTCTTGGCAAGGGAAAGAGGCCCACACCAAATCGACTTCGCCGGGCAGATCCGAAACCTTCACAGCTTTGACGTCCCCGATTCGCAGCGTGTCGCCACCCCAGTTTGCAGCGTAGGTTTCCCCCTTCTTTTGGTCGAAATCGTTAGAGAACTGGCATAGCCACTGGGCTCCCAAACCGGCGCGGGCCATCCCCCCTCCGGCGAAGAATTCGCAAAAAGTGAAAGTCCTTTTTCGTGCCATGCTCGCTCTCCACTGTTTCCAAACCGATGCTCCGAGTCGACACTAAATATGGCATCAAAATTCGAAAAACCATACTCCATGTGGGAATCGAAGCATTTTCGAATGATGCCGAAACGGCTGCACGTGGAGCGTAAGGCCTTGGAGTGCCAACGCTACCTAGTTTTCTTTGGCCGCCATCCGACGGGCAACTCTTCGGTCGGAAGCGCCGAATGAGGCGGACACCGAGAGCGGATGAGCAAGACGGTAGGCAGCTCCATCGCGGGCGGGTGCCGCCGCGCTTCTCACGGTCGATTGGAGACGGGAAAATGCTTCCACTACCGAAGGGTTTACCTGCGGATTGGCTCTCATGATCGTCTCAGATTCGTTCGGGTCCATGATCAGAAGTAGAGTCGAGAGTGAACGAAGGAAGAGTGCTGTTCTCTTGCCATATAATCTTTAAGCAATCCAAAATAATCGTCAAGAGAGGGATTGAGGTTTTCGATGCCCTCTAACTCGTCAATCTTAAGACGCATTTCTCCCACCAAAGTTTCACGGGAAATTCCGCGCCCATGCGAATGCCAGCGTTCGTTGTTGCTGAGGCTTGCAGCGATTTCTTTCGCTCTGTTCTTGCGATCATCCTCGGTGACCACGTTGCCGCTTGAACTGTGAACCGTCCAGTCTTTGAATTTGTAGCGAGAGAGCCAATCAATGAGCAGTTCTTGAGAAAGCTCCCGAGCTTGTTCGAATTGGTGAAGCTCCCCTAGGTCGAGTTTGTTTAAAAGTGCGAACTCGGCAGTATTCAAAGTATTGTTGGCGGCTTTCGTGCAAAGCCTTTGAAATTGAACCAAATAGGCCAGAGCAGGAACCAATCTGCCGTCCTTTTCGACCTGCGGATCAATGGGCCCCAAGCTGGAAAAGTAGCTCATGAAGATCTTGTCCCCAGCCATCGCAAACACGGTCCCCGCTGACATCGCTCGGTCCGGGATGATGAAGTAAACCTCTTCGTAATGGTGCCTGAGAGTGGTGACCATCCGCTCTACAACCTCCACAATGCCGCCGGGCGTATCAAGAACGACGGCAACCCGCCGCCTGCGTGTTTCGAACATTTCCACGGCCCGTTTCACAACGGCATCCAATCCATAAAGTATTGGAGATACTATCGTTATGATATCCGCGTCAAAGGCCGCCTCGATCTTTTCAAGGTGGTGATTGAGTTGGAGGCGGGTATGGTGATCGACTGGTCGCAATGCGCTCATGAATCGTGGGGGATCTAGTAAAGTGACCAGAATGCTCCCCGCTTCGTCAAGGTAGTCTTCTCGCTCCGAGGACTTTGCATGAGCAATTAGGGTCCTTCATAGGGCATGAGGCGACGCGAAATATTTGGGGACGATTTGGGGACGAAACCAGCCATATCAAACCGCTAAAACGTGCCTAAATCTGCCGATTTGGAGACACTTTGCAGAGTCGCAATTTGCGTCACAACCTCCTTAAAATAAGAAGGAAAGAATGGAGGCGGAGGCGGGAATCGAACCCACTAATGGTGGTTTTGCAAACCACTGCCTTACCGGTTGGCTACTCCGCCTTTGATGCACACCGGGGAGCCACTCCGTAGGGACTCGTCCTGCGGCTGTCAATCCCCGGATTTTGTAGCCCGGATTTTCTGGCCGCAGCTGCTTGCTTTTCCACCCAAGCGGGACGACCGGTTAGACGGGACCGATGGCATCCGGCCACCGGCTCCTGAACCCCAAAACCCTTACGACCATGTTGCACTGGAGCCTTGTTTTTCTGGTGGTTGCGCTCATCGCGGGTGTGCTCGGCCTCACTGGCATCGCGGGCATGTCCGCCCAGATCGCGTGGATCCTTTTCGTGATCTTCCTGATCCTGTGGCTGGTGTCCTTTGTGATGCGCGGCGCGCGGAAGCTATGACCGCGCTCCGCTCACTTTTCGAGCGAGCCCTGCCATTCCCACAGTTCGTTGAGCAGCAGACGCTCGATCTGCTGCATCGCCCGGGTCAGCGCGCTGGCACAGTTGGCAGCGGCGACCTGCGGGCGAAGGCGGATGAGTTCTTCCACGAGCTGGCGATAGAGCGAGGCCCGGCGCTTGAACTCGAATACCGAGATCATCGCGAGACACCATGCCGCCACGCCGGGCAGCACGGTGGTGAGGAAAATGAGCCAGATGCCTGCGGGTGATGTGGGCTTTGTTCCCATGAACGCCCCGGCCACGGCGACCCCGCCCAGCACCATGGACAGCAGCGCGCTGACCCAGAACAGGGTACCGAAGATCTTCATCTTTGCCGCGGCTTTTTCACCCTTGGATTTCAGGTAACCGATCTGGCCGTCCACCCGCTCACGGAGGTAATGGTCACGTGCGGCCTCCCAGTCGCCGCGATGACGGATGAGATGCATGGCGGCGGTACGGAGCAATGCTTCCTCACGACCGAAAAGCTCGATCGCGGGCGGGCGCAGGGGGCTTCCGGGCTGGTGGCTGGCGAGCAGCGACCGGAGCAGCTCCGCTCCCACACGATCTCTGATCCAGCGCTCCTTCCAGCGCAGGCGGCCTCCCACCCAGGGCAGGATGGCGGCGATCAGGACGAGAATGAACTTCACCAGTGCGCCGACTGGGGCCGCCAGTGCTGCCACGACGAAGATCGCCTGGAAAATGGTGGCCAGATGATTCAACGACATTGACCATGCGGAGAACCTCCGCGAACGGGGCGCGCTGGAGGACGCGCGCTCATCGAGTTTTTCGAACCATTCCGAGACCTCGGTGATGGCGGGAAGCCCGGCGAAAGCAGGATCGGCCTTGGCCGCAGGCGGCTCAACGTCCCAGCGGGCTTCGAGAGTGTCCGCGGAAATAAGGCGGGCGGGAATCCGCCGCTCCCGGGTTTCAATTACGGTTTCTCCCGTACCTCCGAGACCGCGCGGCGCCTTGCCATCCCACAAGAAGAGCATGCGTTCCGCGATATCGAGGCTTTCGCGTGCCACCACGTGGTAGGCGGCGGGGGCTTCCTCGCCGCCGGGAGATACCTCGCACCACCAGGCGGCATCCATCAGCTTGCAGGCTCGCTGCCACTCCGCCTCGTCGTCGAAATCTTCATGGAAGCGCTCGCGTGGAAACGGCAGCAGTACCACGGTGCGGATGCCCGCCTCACCGCAGGCCTCCAGGAAAAGAAGATCCGCTCCGGCGGCGGCGCTGGAGATGCCCACCAGCTCGCCATCGATGGAACTGCGGACGACTTCCAGTTCACGGGCGATCGCTGCCTTGGCGCCTGCGGGATCAGGCACGGCCCGGTGACCGGCGAAGCCGACAAACCACAAGCGGCGGATGAAGGATGGCGTGTCAGACATCGTCGAAATGTGCGAGGTTCACGGTCGCTTCCGCATGGCGCGCGCCGTGTTCGGCGAGGAAGTCCATGAGTTCCAGGTTGTCGAGGGTGAAGCCCTTTTCGGTGTAGCGGGCGGCGGCGGCGAGATCATCGTCGTCGAAGGTGCGGTCGTAGCGGGCGTAGAGAAACTTCGCGCCATCGTGTGGCCGGATCAGGTCGCCCAGTTCGCCATCGATGGGCGAGCCATGGCGGCATTCACCGGCCACGCGGCAGAGCAGGTCCTGGTATTGCTGGAAGGAACCAATCAGCGAGGCGGGCAGGTTCTTGGCTTGCGCCAGCACATCCACGAAAAGCTTGTCGCCACGACCGGTCCGGACCTTGCCGGTGCCTACGGAAACGACACTCATGCGGTCGATGCCCGCCGCCCAGCCGAGGCGATACTCCGGCAGCGTGGCCATGAGATGCATGAGGTGTGCGGGATTGTTGAAAGGGGTCACGCCGCCGTCCTCAAAGGCGAAGGTGAGCGGTTCGCCGTGCTCGCCTTTCACCTCCAGCACTTCGGGCGGGAAAAAGGTCGGCGCGGCGGTGCTTGCCCGGACGAGCTGCCACAGCGGAATCTGGAGATTGCAGCCGGGCGAGACGGGATCGTTGTACTTTGCCAGCGGATTGTTCGAGAGCGGCCAGGCTGAGCCGGTGGAAGCATTTCGCGCCACCAACAGAAACAGGGTTTTCAGTTTCCGGGTGCCGAGCGTGGCGGGCGCACCATCGTCCTCCACGAAGAACGAGCGCAGGAATTCCGAGAGACCCTCCGCCACGAAGCGGTGGCTGGTGAAACGCTGCGCCCAGCCCGCCTTGCGGAACATGGCCACGGCGTTTTCGCGATAGAGGCCCACGATGTCATCCACCGGCAGGCCCCAGGACAGGAATGCAGCGATGATCGCACCGGTGCTGGTGCCACCGATGTAGTGGAAATGATCCGCCAGCACGAGGTCCGGGCGACCATGTTTCTCACGCAGCAGGGTCTCGATGCGCTTCGCGATTTGCAGAGCAAAAAGGCCGCGGATACCGCCACCATCGAAAGACAACAGGCGCGCGCGCGGCGCGGGCTGGAGCACGCGTGGATCAGTGGCAGCAGGGGAGGGAATGGGGGCGGACACGCCGGACATCCCATTCAAGCTAATGCGGCCTCTCCACCACGGACAAGGCAAAGGGCGTTCGGTTGGAAACCTCCCGGGCTTTTCCAACGATCTGCAATTCGCACGGTCGTCACATCGGGGCACGAATGGCACGCGTCGTGCCGATATACATTCAACATCCCGCCTTCCGCATGCAGGCCTCCAGAAAGACCACCCTTGGCAATCGCCGGGAAAAGCGTATCCATGGAACCATGCTCCCCAACCGTATCGCGGCTCTCTACGCGGGGCTCGCCGGCGTATCGATGGCGCTCGCCGCCGGTCCTGCGGAGATGGTCCAGCAACCGGGTAGCGAAGCCCGGCATGAGATGAAAGCAGCCGCCGCCCATGCGGACAATCACGAGTTGCTGTTCATCGGAGACGGCGCGATCGCCGCCTTGGAGACCGGCCCGTTCCGTGAGGTCTGGGACCGCTTTTTCGATGCCCGGCATTCGCTCGATCTAGGATATGAAGGCAGCCGCACCGCCAATATCCTCTGGAATCTCCGGCACGGCGAACTCGACGGCCAGACACCGAAGGCGGTGGTCCTTTTGACCGGAGGCGACGATTCCGCCGATCCGACCCGGACGCCGGATGAGATCGCCGCCGGAGTCTCCGCCATCGTGCAACTACTGCACGAAAAATGTCCGGACACGAAGATCCTGCTGCTACGCCCACTGCCGCGCACCGACAGCGACCGGGATGAGGCCACGCACAAACGCTCCGCCACCGACCTCCGCGCCGGTGAACTGGTGGCGAAGCTGGCCGATGACGAAAAAGTCTTCTTCCTCGATACCAACCACGTCTTTTACAAGCTCGATGGCTCGCTGGAAACCGTGTTGCTACCCGAGTCCGGAAAGCCCTCACCAGAGGGCGCGATGGAGATCGCCCGGGAGATGGAACCGGTGCTGGCATCCATGCTGGGCGAGCAACCGAAGGAACCCCTCTCCTCGAACAGCGCCATCGTGCCGGTGTCAAAGCTGGAGAAAGACGGCTACGACTGGTGGGAACGCCATCGCGCGATCCTGAAGCTGGCGGACGACTTGAAGCCGGAGATCGTCTTGATCGGAGATTCCATCACCCACTTCTGGGACGGCGCGCCGCAGTCCGAGCAGATGAAGCCGCGCGGCCCCCAATCGTTCGAGCAGACTTTCTCGGGCAAGCGGGTGATCAATCTCGGCTATGGCTGGGACCGTACCCAGAATGTCCTGTGGCGGCTCGACCACAGCGAGCTGGATGGCATCCACGCGCAGTGGGTGGTGATCAACATCGGCAGCAACAACTTCGCGGGCACGCCGAACGCGCGGGTCAACACACCTGCGGAAATCGCCGATGGCATCCGCGAAATCGTACTGCGGGTGCGGGCGAAGTCGCCAGGCTCGAAAATCATCATCACCGGCGTGTTCCCCTTCGGCCGCGATCCGGACGCCTCGAAGCGCGATCCGGTCAACGAACTGAACAAACTGCTGGCGGACACCTATCGGGATATCCCGGGCATCCGCTTCATCGATGTGAACTCGGAGTTGCTCCAGCCGGATGGCACCCTGTCCGCGGAGATCATGCCGGATGGCGTCCACCCGGCCGAGAAGGGCTACAAGATCTGGGGCGAGGCTCTGGCGAAAGCGATGCAGTGAGTCGTTTCCGGCTTGAAAGGGCGGGAGGCGCGGAGTCGTCTTTACGCCATGTCATTTCGTTCGATTGCCGTGTTGTCGCTGATGGTCTCCGGGGCCGTCGTCCATGCCCAGGATGCTCCCGGTTCCCCGGTGTACCCCGTTCCGCAGCGGGGGATGGAAAAACGCCACCAGCAGAAGGTGGAGCAGATCCGTGCGAAGAAATACGACCTGCTGATGATCGGCGACTCGATCACCCACAACCTCGAGCTGCCCGCCTACAAGGAGATCTGGGACAAGTTCTACGGCTCGCGGAATGCGATCGACCTCGGCTACAGCGGCGGCCGCACCGAGAACACATTGTGGAATCTCCAGAACGGCGAGCTGCAGGGCCAGTCGCCCAAGGCCATCACCCTGCTGATCGGCACGAACAACACCGACGATGCGAACTACCCGGTGGTCCACACCCCGGAGCAGGTTGTCGAAGGCGTCACCGCCATCGTGAAGCTGCTGCGCGAAAAGTGCCCTCAATCAAAGATCCTGCTGCTGCGCATCTTTCCGCGCACGAATGTTTACAAGAAACCGGACGGCAGCGAACGCGGCAGTTCGGAGAAACGCTTCGCCGCGAACCTGCGTGCCGGGGAACTGATGGCGAAGCTCGCGGACAACAAGAACGTGTTCTTCCTGGATGTGAACCACGTGTTCCTGAAGCCGGACGGCACGGTCGATCCGAAGCTGGTGCCGGATCTCCTCCATCCCGGCCCGGCGGGTGCGCTGCTGTGGGCGCAGGCGATGGAGCCGACGCTTTCCACCCTGATGGGTGACTCACCGAAGGAAGCCGCGCCTGCGAACAACTCGGTGGTGCCGGTGTCCAAGCTGGAGAGCGATTCCTACGACTGGTTCAAGCGTCACGAGGAGGTGATGAAGGCCAAGGAGGGCCTTGATCCGCAGGTGGTGCTCATCGGCGACTCGATCACCCACTTCTGGGGCGGCATCCCGCAGAGCGCGGGCGCGAAGCCACGCGGTCCACTGTCGTGGGACAAGGCCTTCGCCGGCAAGAAAGCACTCAATCTCGGCTACGGCTGGGATCGTGCCCAGAACGTCCTGTGGCGGCTCGACCATGGCGAGTTCGACGGCCTGCATCCGGAACGTGTGGTGATCAACATCGGCACCAACAATTTCTCCGGCACCAATCACGCCCGCGCCAATACCCCGGCGGAAGTGGCGGAAGGCATCCGCGAAATCATCCTGCGCGTTCGTTCCAAATCGCCGTCCTCGAAGATCGTGCTGATGGGCGTGTTCCCGCGCGACAAGGCTCCGGACTCACCACGCCGCAAGCTCATCGGCGATCTCAACTCCCTGTTGAAAAACGAGTGGTCGAACGTGCCTGGAGTGACCTTCCTCGACATCGGGCCGAAGTTTCTCCAGCCGGATGGAACGCTGCCGGTGGACCTGATGTCGGACGGCACGCATCCCACCGAGAAAGGCTACGCCATCTGGGCGGATGCCTTGCTCGGACTCTGACCTGCATCGGCGGCGGGGCTTTATTTACCCTGCCTTTACGGACAGCGGCACGGCGGCACGGTATCCATGAGGTGTGATGAAAACACACCTCATGCTCCTCTCCGCAGCCACCATGCTGCTGACTGCTCCGCTTCACGGCCGCGAAAACGGCCCTGCCAACGAGCCGGAAGTCGATTCCGCTCCGGCCAAAAACCGCGTCCAGATCGCCCTGCTGCTCGATACCTCGAACAGCATGGACGGTCTCATCGACCAGGCGAAGACCCAGCTCTGGAAGGTCGTCAACACCTTCACCGATGCGAAGCGCGACGGCGAGGCACCTCGGGTCGAAGTGGCCCTCTACGAATACGGCAACAACCACCTGAGCGTGGACAACCAATGGGTCCGCCAGGTCCAGCCGCTGAGCTCCGACCTCGATTCAATCAGCAAGGCGCTGTTCTCGCTGAAGACCTACGGCGGCGAGGAATACTGCGGCGCGGTCATCCGGCGTTCGCTTTCCGATCTGCGCTGGGATGACTCGAAGGACACCTACAAGGTGATCTTCATCGCTGGCAACGAACCCTTCACCCAGGGTCCGGTCGATGCACGCAAGGCCTGCAAGGACGCACTCGCGAAAGGAGTGACCATCAACACCATCCACTGCGGCAGCCGTGAGGAAGGCATGACGGGTGCGTGGCACGATGGTGCGGCGCTGGGTGGCGGGAAGTACATGGCCATCAACCAGGACCGTGCGGTCGTCAACATTCCCGCTCCGCAGGACAAGGAGATCTCCGATCTCGGCATCGAGCTGAACAAAACCTACCTCGGGTATGGCAAGGATCGCGCTGCCGGATCCGCCCGCCAGCAGGAAGCGGACAAGGATGCATCCGCGAACGCGAAGGCCGGTGCGGGTGTCAACCGCGCCGTCACCAAGGCCGGTGGCAACTACCGCAATGCCACGTGGGATCTTGTCGATGCGGCCAGGGATAAGAAAGTCGATCCGGCGAAGCTCGCCGAAGCCGAGCTGCCGGAAGCGATGCGCGGCATGAAGCCTGAAGACCGCGCGGCCTACATCGAAAAGGCCGCGAAAGAACGCGCGGCGATCCAGGAAAAGATCGTCACCCTCAACCGTGAACGCGAAGCCTTCGTGGCGGAGGAAATGAAAAAGCAGGCGGCGAAGAGCGATCAGACGCTCGACGAGGCCCTGGTCGAAACCACCCGTGAACAAGCATCGGCCCGCGGCTACACCTTCGCCAAGTGATTCCCATGAAAACATCCCCCGGCCGCTTCCTCTTGTTTCTCGCCATCCTCCCCTGCCTGTCCATGGCGGCATATGGGGAGGATCTTTCCCACTTCCGCCGTGCCGAGATCCCTCGCAGCGAAGCCCGGCTGTCCGAACTGGCCGGCGTGCGGGAATTCCGGTGCGACTATGAATTGGGACGTGCGATCCAAGGCACCCTATTGATCGCGGAGCGATACAAGGATGGAGCCTGCATCGGACGATTCCGCCTCGCGCGTGCCAAGTACGATACATCCCGGAACCACCGGACCGGTATCATTTCCCTCGGCTGGCAGCGGGATGCCGAGCGCCTCGTGTCCGTCCATGACAATGGGGATATGTACAGTCCATGGACCGCCCGTGCGGTTTTTCCCGGTTTCAAGCCGATGGACGCCTGCTACTTCACGAATTCAAAGCCCGAGGCCCGGAAGCCGGAGAGACAGGGCGGACTTGGCTTCGAGCTGTATCCCGTCATGGCCATCTGCGGCGAAAGGAACCGGCAGATCCGCTATCCGGAATCACCCGACACCCGGTCGTTCCTGGCCGCCTGTGGTGAGGCCGGAGCCAGCGAGGCGGTGATCATCTATCTATATTTCAGCCCCAGTGACGAAGAACCTTCCGCTGGATTCTCCAATTCCTGAATCCCATCCCCATTCCGTATCGATCATGAAAACCATTGCCATTTTGACGCTTCTTCCGGCGCTGCTCTGCGCCGAAACATCCTCCACTCCGGCGCAGCAACAGAAGGCGGAGCCGAATCCACGCATCGACTATCCCGGCTTCGTCCAAACCGCGACCGATCTGCAGAAGGTCCGCGAGGCCAACCGCGTCAGCGAGGACGATTTCCTCCGCATGATGGGCGAGTCCGGCACCGTGGTGCTGGATGCGCGCAGCAAGGCGAGGTTCGATGAAATGCACGTGAAGGGCGCGCTCCATCTCGACCTCACCGACTTCAACGCGCCCGCGTTGGAAAAACTGATCCCGGACAAGACCACCCGCATCCTGATCTACTGCAACAACAACTTCAAAGGCGCGGAACGCCCCTTCCCCGCGAAGGCGGTGCAGGTGGCGCTCAATGTCCAGACCTTCATCAACCTCCACACCTACGGCTACCGGAACGTGAAGGAACTGGCGCCCCTGATCGAAATCTCCAAGGTGAAGCTGCCGATGGAAGGAACCACCGTCACGAAATGAAGCCCGCCTTGCCCCTGCCATGGTTCCGCGTGTATCAAGGAAACTGACATGGCCGAAACCACCATCCTGGTCGTAGAGGACGATCCCGCCGTGCGCCGCGGGATCGTCGACGTGCTGGAGTACGCCGGATATCGTACTTTGGAGGCACCCGACGGCCACGCCGGCATGGACCTGGCGCTGCGCGCGAACTACCGGCTGGCCCTGCTCGATCTGGTGATGCCCGGTCCTTCCGGTTTCGACATCCTCGAGGCGCTGCGGAAGAAACGTCCCGGCCAGGCCGTGATCATCCTCTCCGCACGCGGCGAGGAAAACGACCGCGTCCGCGGCCTGACCACCGGCGCGGACGACTACGTGGTGAAACCTTTCAGCATGAAGGAGCTTCTCGCCCGCGTGGATGCGGTGCTGCGCCGCACCTGCGAACGCGCGGCTCCCGCCAGCGAAAGTCCGATCCCCGGCGGCACCGCCGATTTCACCGCACGCAAGCTCACCTTCCACGATGGCCGCAGCGAGGAACTTTCCGAGCGCGAGGCGGACCTGTTGCGCTATCTGGTGGAGTCCCGGGGCCGTCTCGTCACGCGCGAGGAAATCCTGCGCCAGCTCTGGGGACTCGATCCGGACCGCACCGAGACCCGCACCATCGACATGCACATCATGCATCTCCGCGCGAAACTCGGCGACAAGGACCAGACCCTCCTCACCACGGTGCGCGGCAAGGGCTACCGCTTCCACACCTCCGATCAGGCATGAAGGCGACCGGCAGTTCATGGTGCAACTGGGCGGCGCTCGCGGTGTGCGCGGCGCTGGTGCTGGGCGCGATGACCTGGCTGACGCGCAACGTCCTCTCCTCCGAACACGAACGTTCGAACGCGGAGGCCCGTGCCGATCTCCAGGAGCGGATGCGGCTCGCGCTTTGGCGCATGGACGCCGCGGGCACGGCCATCATCGTGGACGAAAGCCAGCGGCCCGTGGGCGAAACCAACCTGCCGGCGGAACCCGCGGACAGCCCGGTGCGGATGCGCTTCGAACTTTCCGAGAATGGCAGCCTCTCGGCCCGCATGGGCGAATCCCGCCTGCCCGAACTCAAACGCCTCCTCCGCGACACCAGCGAGGGCCGCGTGGTCTTCACCGCCCTCTGCGGATCGATCGAACTCAGCAACAGCAACTGGGAAGCAACCAAGAAGGAGCCCGACTACGCACAGCAGCAACAAAAGGAGCAGGTCTTCCAGCGCGACAGCGCTCCCGCCCAGGCTGCGTCCAACGAGAAGGAACTGTCCTTGCGCAGCAAAGCCGTGGACACCCAGGTCACGAAGGCGCAGAGCCGGGCCGGAGGAGACTACAAGAATGCGAACCCCGGTGCTGTGAAGCCGCCGGTGGCGCCCCCCATCCCGCCGGCACTTCCGGGGGGGAATGGCGGCGGGCGGATTCTCCGCGACGCCGGGCCGCTGCGGCCGTCTTGGATCGGCGGGCAGTTGTTCCTGCTCCGCAAGGTGGCGTGGGAAGGCACTCCGCCAAGCGGCGGCAAAACCATCGAAGGCGTGTGGCTGGATCCCCTCGCCTTACAGCAGTCCTTGCTGGAGGAGATCCGCGATCTGCTGCCGATGGCCAGGCTGGCACCCGCTGTCGGGATCTCTTCGGATGCGATGGTGCTCGCCTCGTTCCCATTCCGCCTCGAAACCGGTGAGAAGCCCTCGCCCGCCGCGGTGCCCCGGCCGATCGTCATTTCACTGGCTGCAGGTTGGGCAGCAGCGATTCTCGCGATCCTGGCGGCCTCGCTGCTGGTCCGCGGCATCGTGCGCCTCAGCGAGCGCCGGGCGTCCTTTGTCTCCGCCGTGACCCACGAGTTGCGCACGCCGCTCACCACCTTCCGCCTCTATTCCGACATGCTGGAAGCCGGCGCGGTGAAGGAGGAGAAGCGCGCCGACTACCTGCACGTGCTCACCCGCGAGGCCGACCGCCTCTCCCACCTCGTCGAAAACGTTCTCGCCTTTTCACGCATCGAGCGAGGCAGCGCCCGCGCGATGGTGAAGCAGATCACCGCACGCGAGTTGCTGGAACCCATGCGCGAACGCTTCGCCTCGCGCTTGGATTCCGCAGGCATGACGCTCCACATGGATCTGGAAACCGAGGCCGCTTCACGACTGCTCAAGGTGGATACCGCCGCCGTGGAGCACATCCTCTTCAACCTTGTGGACAATGCCGCGAAGTACGCGGGCAAAGGCTCGCTCGCGATGCGCGTGGAACCCCTGCCAAACGGCGTGGCCATCCGTGTCAGCGATCAGGGACCGGGCATCCCGGCCAGCGAGCACAAGCGCATCTTCCGCGCCTTCCACAAATCCGCACGCGATGCCGCGGAGACCCGCCCCGGCGTGGGTCTGGGCTTGGCGCTTTCCCGGCGCCTCGCGCGGTCGATGGGCGGCGATCTGAATTGCGATGCGACTGCTACCAATGGCGCATCGTTCGTGCTCAGTCTTCCATCCTGAAGCGTAGCCGAAGTCGTGAGACTTCGGGCGGGGTGGATGCACTCCGATCCCAAGGCTTCGCCTTTGCGGTGGATCAAGGAAGACTGGATTCCGCAGGGGATTCGGAAATCCATCCAACCTGAAGTCTTACGACTCCAGCTACAAAACAAACGGGCCGGCGGAGGATGCTCCGGTGGCCCGATGTGAGTGAGTGGCAACAGCGTCAGTTGTCTTTGTCCTTGTCCTTCCTGCGGTCATTGCCGCGGCGCTGGGGCACACCGTCACCGGCTGGATTCACCGCCGGGCCTTTGGGCACCACCTGCTTGGGCTGCGGCTGGACCTTGGGTTGAGGGGTTGGCATCACCTTGGGTTCAGGACGTGGAACCACCTTCGGCTCCGGCTTGGGCATGACCTTCGGTTCCGGTTTTGGAACGATCTTCCGCTCGGGCTCTGGCACCTCGCGGCGCGGCGTGTCCTGGGGCACCACCTTGCGCGGTTCGACCTGCTTTTTCTCCGGCTCTTCGCGCGGCATCACCTTCTTCGGTTCAACTTTCGGAGTCTTCTCCGGATCGACGCGGGGCGTTCTGTCCGGAACTCCCTGCGGGGCCTCGTTCGGAGTCGCCTTGCGGCGTGGGATGGTTTCGTTGCCCGGTTCCTTCGGCTGCTGGTCGTTGCCTTTCGGCCGGATGCCTTTGCCTTCCCGCGGATCATTGGGAAGGTCGGTCTTGGGACCGGGCTTGCCGCGTTCATCCATCGCGGTGTCATCGCCTTTGCGATCCGGTCCACGGGTGTCGGGAACTCCCCCCGGCATGGCTTTCGGATCGATCTTCCTCATCGGCGGCAATTTCGGCGGAGCTTCTCCCTTCGCGAGCTTGTCAGCCGCACGACCGAAGATGGGCGAGCGCTCGAACTTGGTCTTTTCAACCGTCGTGCGTTTCGGTGCTTCGGCACCGGCACCCTTCGTCACACCCTCCAGCTTCCGCCGATCAGCGGCGAATTTCACCATCTCCTGTTTCTGCGCGAGGAAGCGCTCCTTGTCCGGTGCGGCGAGAGGTTTGAAGCGCTGCGGGCCTTTCGCATCCTTCGTGTATTGCGAGAAGGGTTTCACGAAGGCCATGGCGCGCGCGTCCTTCGCATCGGGATTCCGTGCGAGAGCCTGCAAGGCTCCCCACGTGCGCGGCGGGCGGGCGTTCTCATTGTCGCGGCGGAACAGGAAATCCGCCTCACGCTGTCTCAGCCAGTTCCGGTCCTTCCGGTTCTGCCAGATCTCCTTGGCGAAGATCGGATCGAAGCCGCGGCGACGGTCGGAATAGTAGGCATAGGGTGCGTAGAAGCCGCTGTCCCTGTAACGGGGGGCATAGTAGTCACCGTAGTAGTAGTGGCAGTAGTTCGGGCGTAGGAACAAATGCTCCGCGAATACGACCAGGCTGATCACCGTAACCGGCGAGTACACGAAGCCCGGACGCGAATAATAGTCCGGTGCGAAACGCACCGGCGCGAACAACACCCCGCGGCGCGGCACATCATAGTCCCAGTAACCGGGCACGAAGACATAGCCGTGCGGTGTCCAACTGTAGTGGGCCGGCATCCACGTCCAATCCGGCTGCGCGGCCTGCCAGTAGCCGGGACTCCAGGCATAACGGTCCTCCTGATAAACCCAGCTGCCGGGCGTCCACACCTGGTCACTGGACGAGGCCTCCACACTCGGACCGTTCTCCAGACTCGCGGGCGGCTCCGGCAGATAAGCGACCTCCTCCGTCTGCGCATCCGACCAATACCCGGAGACCCATTGGTACCCGGCATCAATGGGATTCCAGTAACCGGGCACCCACTGGCGGCCCGGCGGCAGATTGCGCCAGATGCCGCTGATCCAGATGAAGTCCGAGCCCTCATCCTCCCATCCCCAATAGCCGGGGATCCAGGAGACGTTGTTGCCGACGAGCTGCTGGTCCGGCGGCACTTCCTCGATGTTCGCGGGCGGCTCCTTCTTCACGATGATACCGGCGACCGGATTGTAGCTCACCGTTTCGGCAAAGGCCTCGTGGACGGGGCCGCGGGTCAGGGTTTCCGCGCCTTCCTGCTGTGGCTGCTGGTCCTCTTCGGCGGGGATCGCCCGCGCCTCCTGGAGCGTGGTGAGCGAACCACACAGCGCCCACGCGCCGAGGGTTCCCCACATCGGAATTTGTTTCAGATTCATGGCGCCGTCCTTTCTTCGGGATGGATGGTTCCGGAAATGCGGGCTGCTGGTGGGTGCCCCTGAACTGAAACGCTACGCGACCTTCCACGGGATGCAACATGCGGCGAAGGGGTGATTTGCCCGATGCCGCATTGCGGTTCGCACGAATTCCCGAAACGCAAAATATCTCCTGAAGAACCGTGAATAATCCGAACCACGTTTTCGTTCCATCTGGTGTCATGAAAACGACTCAAATGATCGGCGCCCTTGTCGCCGCGACCCTTTCCACCACCTCCCTGGCCCAGGCCGACTGGTACGGTTCCCATGACGGCGACCGCGGCTCCTACTATGGTCCTCGTAGTGGTGGCTACGTGGAGGTGGACTACCGTGGTGGCCGTGGCGGCTACGACCACGACCGCGGCTACGGTGGCGGCGACCGTGGTGGATATGGCGGCGGCTACGGCGGAAGCTACCATCGCCGCCCGATGAGCCTCGAAGCCCGCGCGCAGCTCCGCCTCCGCAGCATGGGCTACTACCGCGGCCCCATCGACGGTGACTTCGGCTACGGCTCGCGCCGCGCCCTCGCCCGCTTCCAGCGCGACCACCGCCTGCGCATCACCGGCTGGCTCGACTGGTCGACCCGCCGCGCGCTGGGACTGTGAATGAACGTGGCGGCGGATTTCATCCGCCATATGCCTCCATACTCAAAAACCAAAAGGCGTTCCCACCCGGGAACGCCTTTTGGTTTCTTGAAGGACACCGCTTCATTCCAGCCTCTCCCGTGTGATCCGAAAATCCACTTCGGCTTTTTGGGCCGAAACTTCACCGGAACTCTCATTGGGAGACCACGCCTCCATCGTTCCTCTCATACGGGTTTCGATATCCATCAAATCATCCAACGCATGCAGGATTTCTCCCCTGAGGTCGTATGACGTCAGGTATCCCACCGCATCCGCGATTCCTTGGAATTGAAAACGAGCCTCAAGCTTGGCACAACGCCTGCCTGCATGATCCTCCACTCCTCTGAACGTGGTCTCCATCACGCCTGAGACATAACTGGCCGGTTCGTTGAAGAACACCGCGGGATTGTGGGTGGACCAACCATCTCCGACGCTCCGGGGCACCGTTCCATAGGCGTGTGAATCCCAACCTCTGGACCAGTCATAGGCCAGTGCCGCAAGCCAGGCCCGGTCCCGCGGAGATGGATCCAGGCCTTCGGGAATCTGCTCATGCCATTTCCCTTCCGCGCGGATGAAGTGGAGCGGGATGCCTTGGAGTGTCGGGCGGATGGAAGGCTGTTTCACGTTCTCAACACTGCCCATGTCCTCGCGTAACAGTTCGCCGACCAGAAGATCCGCAGTTCGAAATTCCCACCGGATGTCCCGATGCTGGACCCATGTCGATGACGCGCTTCCTTTCCCCGGGAAGGTCATCGTCATTTCCAAGCGCTCGATGAACCGTGTGCCCGCGGGATAGCCGTTGTCCGCACGCGCCAATACATGGCTGGCCGCAGGAGGTGTCGGAGAGGCCGTTCCTTTATTCTTCCGATCGCATGATACCAGCAGCAATCCCATGACCAGGACGTGAAAAAGCGACCGACGCATCATGGAGCCGTTATAGGAGTTCGGCGGAGGTTACCCGAGCAAAAATGTCCGCCTGACCTACCAAGGAAAGAAGGCGCTCCCGGTTGGGAGCACCTTTCGTTTGATGACAGAGGCTAGGCGGATGGAATCCGCCGCCACGATCAATTCGCCACGATGCTGACGAGCTTGCCGGGGACGTATATGACCTTGCGGATCGTCTTACCGTCGGTGTGCTCCTTCACGCGCTCGCTGGCTTGGGCGAGAGCTTCGACATCGGCCTGGGCGGTGGCGGGTGAGATGCGGATCTTGTCGCGCAGCTTGCCATTCACCTGCACCACCACCTCGATCTCGTCGCTGACCAGGGCGGCCTCGTCATAGGATGGCCATGCGGTTTCGCTGAGCGGCGTGGTACCGCCGAGGCGGGCGTGGATTTCCTCGCTCAGATGGGGGGCGAAGGGATTGAGCGCGTGCAGCAGCAACGTGAACTCCTTCAGCGGAGCCACCTCCACCTGGGTGAAGGCGTTGGTGCAGATCATCATCTGCGAGATCGCGGTGTTGAACGACAGCTTCTCGATGTCCTCGGTGACCTTCTTGACAGTCTCATGCACCACCCGCAGCAGTTCCTTGTCCGTGCATGGCACGTCCTGGACCTTCGGGGAGACATCCCAATGGCCGTCATCGTTCTGGTTGAAAGCGATGCGCCAGACGCGCGCCAGGAAGCGCGAGACGCCTTCCACACCCTTCATGCTCCAAGGCTTCACCTGTTCCAGCGGGCCCATGAACATCTCATACAGGCGCAGCGAATCCGCGCCGTACTCGCGCACGACGTCATCCGGGTTCACCACATTGCCGAAGGATTTCGACATCTTGCGGCCATCCTCGCCGAGGATCAGGCCCTGGTTGACCAGGCGCTGGAACGGCTCGTTGGTGTGGACGTGGCCGAGGTCGAAAAGCACCTTGTGCCAGAAGCGGGCGTAGAGCAGGTGCAGCACGGCGTGCTCGGTGCCGCCGACGTACAGGTCGACCATGCCCGGCTTTTCACCGCCGCCCCAGTACGACTCGGCGTCCTCCGAAATGAAGCGACCGGAATTACGAGGATCGCAGTAGCGCAGATAATACCAGCAGGAGCCGGCCCATTGCGGCATGGTGTTGGTCTCGCGGACCGAACCGTCCGGCAGTTCCACCCACTCGCGTGCCTTCGTCAGCAGCGGCTCGGGGGAGCCGGAGGGCTTGTAGTCTTCCAACGGCGGAGCCAACAGCGGCAGCTCGGAATCCGGCACGGCGTAATGATGGCCGTCCTTCCACGTCAGCGGGAAGGGCTCGCCCCAGTAGCGCTGACGGGAGAACAGCCAATCGCGCAGCTTGAACTGCACCCGACGCTTGCCCCGGCCTTCGTCTTCCAGCCAACCGATCATCTTCGCCTTGGCTTCGGTGGTCGGCAGACCATCGAGGAAGCCGGAGTTCACAGCGGTGCCGGGATCGGTGTAGCCCTGCCACTCCTGATCGCCGGTCGGCTGGACCACCTGCACGATCGGCAGGTCGAACTTCTGCGCGAATTCAAAGTCGCGTTCGTCATGAGCGGGCACGGCCATGATCGCTCCGGTGCCGTAGCCCATCATCACGTAGTCGGCGATCCACACCGGGATCTGAGCGCCGTTCACGGGATTGGTGGCATACGCGCCGGTGAAGACGCCGGACTTGTCCTTGTTCAGGTCGCCACGCTCCAGATCGGACTTCGCCGCACAGGCCGTGATGTAGGCTTCCACCGCTGCCTTCTGATCGGCCGTGGTGATCTCAGAAACGTACGGATGCTCCGGTGCCAGCACCATGTAGGTGGCACCGAACAGAGTGTCCGGACGCGTGGTGAACACGGTGACGGTGTGACCGGCCAGCTGGAAATCCACTTCCGCGCCCTCGCTGCGGCCGATCCAGTTGCGCTGCAGCAGCTTGATGCCTTCGGGCCAATCCAGCGGCTCCAGTTCATCGATCAACCGCTGGGCATAGCTCGTGATGCGCAGCATCCACTGGCGCAGCGGACGACGCTCGACAATGTGGCCCTTGTTCCGCCACTCCTCGACTTCCTCGTTCGCCAGCACCGTGCCCAGGTCCGGCGACCAGTTCACCGGGGCTTCGTGGACAAAGGCCAGCCGCACCGCGTCGATCTGATCGCGGGTCCAGCCCTTCGCTTCCAGTTCCGCCACCGGACGGGCCTTCTGCGTTTCTTCATCGTAGTAGGACGAGTAGAGCTGCAGGAAGATCCACTGCGTCCAGCGCACGTATTCCGGATCAGTCGTCGCGATCTCGCGGTCCCAATCGTAGCCGAAGCCCAGCGACTTCAACTGGCGCTTGAAGGTGGCGATGTTCGCAGTGGTGGTGATCGCCGGATGCTGGCCGGTCTTGATGGCGTACTGCTCCGCGGGCAGGCCGAACGAATCCCAGCCCATCGGGTGCAGCACGTTGAAGCCCTGGCGGCGCTTCGCCCGGCCGATGATGTCCGTGGCGGTGTAGCCTTCCGGATGGCCCACGTGGAGGCCGGAACCGGACGGGTAGGGGAACATGTCGAGGACGTAGAACTTCGGCTTCGAGGCGTCGAAGTCGGCATCACCCGGATTCGGGGTGCGGAACGTCTTCTCCGCATCCCAGCGGGCCTGCCACTTGGGTTCGAATTCGTCGAAAGGAAAGGGTATGCGGCGGTCGGACATGATCTTCGGAAAATCGGGGAAAGGGGCGCGGACTCTGGCGGAAGCCCTTGGCCTTGAAAAGCAAAACCCCGCCGGGCCGCGAGGCCGGGCGGGGAAATAAACGGGTGGATGCTCCGAGAACCCGGGATCAGCCCTTGGAACCGAGCAGGCCCTTGAGGTGGGTCACATAGGACGCGTCGCCGCCTTCCTTGTAGCCGGTCTGGCCGACTTTTTTGCCATCGCCATCCACCAGAATGACCGTGGGGTAACCCTTGACGCCGAATTCCTTGGCCAGTGCCTGGTTCTGCTCCTTGAGCTTGCGGCTCTGGCGCTTGTCGTGCGGGAAATCGACCTCCACGAGGATCAGCTTGTCCTTGGCGTAGTCCTTGAAGGCCTTCTGGGAGAAGACTTCCTTGTCGAGCTTGATGCACCAGCCGCACCAGTCGGAGCCGGTGAAGTCGAGCAGGATGGTTTTGTTTTCCTTTTTGGCCTGGGCCTTGGCGGCCTCATAATTATCGGTCCAGCCCGCGCCGCTGCCGGCGAAGGAGAGGGAGGCGGTGGCGAACAGGGTCGCGATGAACAGGGCGGCTTTCTTCATAGGTATGTGTCGGGAGAATCACGGGGAATGGGAAAAGCCCCGCCCGGACGAATCCGGACGAGGCGCCATGACAGGCATTCCCTTGAAAGGGTCAGTCGAGTTCCTTCTTGGCGAGGGTCTCATCGAGATGTTTCAGGAAGTCCTCGGACTTCGGATACTGGGAGGCGAAGAAGCGGTTGAACTCCTTGCCCTCCGGATCCAGCAGAACCACCGTGGGGAAGCCTTCGATCTTGTATTTCTCGGCCAGCGGCTGGTTCTTCTCGGCGACTTCCTTCTCTCCCTTCGGGAAATCCAGTTCGACGAGGATGAATTTCTTCGAGGCCTTCTCCACGAACTCCTTCTTGGAAAAGACGTTCTTCCGCATGGCGATGCAGGGCGGGCACCAGTCCGAGCCGGTGAATTCGACAAGGACGGATTTCTTTTCCTTCTTCGCGGTGGCGAGGGCTTTTTCGAGATCGGTGGACCAGCCTTCGGGAGTAGCGGAGAAGGCGGAGGCGGAAAGGGCGGCGACACCGACCGTGAGCGAGGCGAGCCAGGTGATTGCTTTCATTCGTGGTATAAGGCGTAGCACAAAGCCGGATTATTTCAAAAATCTTGGCCCGGCTCCGCCAACCCGGTAGCGGAGGGCATGGAAATCCGCCCCCGGCTCGTCATCGCCACCCGCAACGCCCACAAGACCGCGGAAATCCGCTCGATGATCGGGGATCGCTACGAGGTGCTGGATGTCACCGCCTTTCCGGACCTGCCGCCCGTCCCGGAAACCGGCACCACCTTCCTCGAAAACGCCCGCCTCAAGGCCCTCGCCATCAGCCGGGAAATCGGAGGAATCGTCCTCTCCGACGATTCCGGGCTGGAAGTGGACGCGCTTGCCGGAGCTCCCGGTGTGTGGTCCTCCAGCTACGGCGGCGAGGAGGGCAACCACCCGCGCAACAACGAGCGGCTGATGCGGGAGATGTCCGACAAAAACCAGCGCACCGCCCGCTTCCGCTGCACCATGGTCCTCGCCGAGGGCGGCATGGAGCTCGGCAACTTCGACGGCAGCGTGGAAGGCGCGATCATCGAGGAACGGCGTGGCGAAGGCGGCTTCGGCTACGATCCGCTGTTCGTTCCCGCAGGCTACGACCAGACCTTCTCCGAACTCGGCGACGAGGTGAAAAACCAGCTCAGCCACCGCGCGCGGGCGCTGACGAAGGTAGTGGAATGGCTGGAAAGCCGGGGGTGATTTCCCGTGGCAGCGGGCCCCGAATGGCCTCGGAGCGGCATCCGCCGATGCTGGCGCATCTTGCCATGCAGTCCCATTGGAATGGCCGCGGGCGTTTCCCATCGACCGTATTTGCGGGGACGGTTAGACGACCGCCGTGAGAATGAAAAAAGCCAAGAGGGCGGGAGCAAGGGGATCGTTCTGGTTCGGCATCATTTGGACGCTCTTCAGTTCGATCTTTCTGGTGATGGGGTTGCTGGCTGTTTTCCAAAGCCTTTTCCACACCACTTGGGACAAGGTGCCCTGCGTGATCGAGCGTTTCGGGATCCGCGCGGACCTGAAGCAATCTCCGCCCTTCCAGCCGGATCTCCGCTTCCGCTACAGTGTGGATGGCCGTGAGTTCACCTCCGACCGCCTGTGGCCCCGGAAGAACGGCGCGGACGACTACGAGAAACTGAGTAATTCTCTGGAGGAGATCCGCCTCCACGCCGGTCGGGATGCCATTGAAGGAGCTGCCGCGGAGTGCCATGTGAATCCCGCGAATCCCACCGAAGCCTTCCTGCTGCCGTCCACCGGCGATCTCTGGGGAGGCCTGCTCTTCGCCACCGTGGGAGGCTTGTTCGTGTTGATCGGCATCTCCATCATGCGGATGGCACCGGGAAAAAGTCCGGAGATTTTCCATACCGGGGAAGAAGCGCCCGCCGGGTCACCCAAGGGCAGGCTGCTGGGAATCGCCTTCTGCGGCGTCTTCGCGACAGGCGGGCTTGCGATGATCGGTGGAATGATCATCCCCGCCGTGACGAAAAAGACCGTATCCAGCGGTTGGGTGGAAACCCCGGCGGAAGTCGTCTGGAGCCGGATCGTGGAACACGGCAGTGGCGAAGACCGCAGCACGAAACCGGACATCTTCTACCGCTATACCTTCGCAGGCCGCGAATACCATTCGAACCGCTACGACCTCGGTGGTGGCTTCAACGGAGACTCCGCCAAGCACGATCTCGTCCGCTCCCATCCCGTGGGCACGACCCTCCTCTGCTACGTGAATCCGCGGAAGCCCTGGCAGGCCATCGTGGATCGGAATCTCAAGGGCAGCGTGGCGATGTTTCTGTTCCCCATTCCCTTCACTCTCGTCGGAGTCGGCGGGCTGGTGGGGATGTGGTGGTGGCCCCGCTATCAACGGAAACTCAAGCTCAAAGCCGACTCCACCCTCTCCTGGCGTGGCAAACCGTCTGAACAAGGCGTCGTACTCACCGGCGGATCCGAACGCTTGGTCGCGCTGTTGGGGATCGGCTTCGCGACGATCTTCTGGAACAGCATCGTCGGGGTCTTCGTGAGCATCGCGGTTTCCGAATGGCAGAGCGGCCATCCCCAGATGTTCCTCAATCTCTTCCTCATTCCCTTCGTGATCGTCGGTCTCGGCCTGCTGCTGGTCTGCCTCAACCGGCTGCTCCAATTCCGCCGCCCGTCCTACGAAGTCCGGCTGGTACCGGGCGCCTTGGCTCCCGGAGACGAGGGTTCCATCACGTGGCGGCGGAGCGAGGGCCGCGGCCAGCCCGGGCAGCTCTCCATCCTCCTCATCGCCGTGAAGTCGATCGGTTCGGACGATGGCAAGCAGGAGAAGGTCGTTCACAAGGAAACCTTGGCCGAAATCCAGCAGCCGGGAGACTGCTCCTTCCAACCGATCCGCCTGAAGATCCCAACCACCCCCGCCGGGGTGGTTTGGAAGATCCGGCTGGCTCCACGGATGGCATCCTGGCTGCCCGCTGTTCCCGAGGACCTGAAGATCCCGGACGGAAAACCCGGCATCGTCTGATGGAAATGAAGAAGCAGGAGACTGCGAGGCCAACAGCCGCAAAATTTGTTAGACCCGGAGGCTTGCCTGCCCCGGGTCCGACCTACTAACAACGCCGGATCAAAAATTTCCCCCTACGTGATAAATATTTTGTAAAACTTAACCAATTTTGCTAAAACATTCCGCATGAAACGCTTCCTGCTGCTCCTGCTCGCCCTTCCGGTGGTCGGCGGCCTGTCCTCCTGCTCCAGCCAGGTAGAGGCAAAGCGCCCGGTTTCCTACCACTTTGAATCCGGCAAGACCGCCATGCTCCAAGGCGGCCTCGCCTATGCCCCCCGCAATGCTCCCGACGCCGTGAAACGCGCCGTGGCCGCGGGCAACCGCCTCCAGGGCAAGCCTTACAAGTGGGGCGGTGGCCATGCCAATGGCGAGGACTGGGGCTACGATTGCTCCGGCACCGTCTCCTACGTCCTGCGCTCCGCCGGTCTCATGAAGGGAGTCGGCACCTCGAAGGACTACTTCAGCTACGGCAACAAGGGCGAGGGCAGGTGGATCACCATTTACACCCGCAAGGGCCACGTCTTCATGACCATCGCCGGTCTGCGCCTCGACACGGGCGGACGTGGGGGTGGCGATGGCCCGCGCTGGCGTCCGCAGACCCGCTCCGCCAAAGGCACGGTGATGCGCCATCCGGACGGCCTCTGATCGTTTCTCCCGGGCGCCGGCCATGGATCTTCCCGACGTCATCGCCCACTGCTTGTCCAAACCCGGGGCGGAGGAAACGACGCCCTTCGGCCCGGACGTGCTCGTTTACAAGGTGGGCGGCAAGATGTTCGCCCTCACCGTGCCGGAGGATTTCCCGGCGCGGGTGAACCTCAAGTGCGACCCCGAGCGGGCCGAGGAACTGCGGGACGAATACGAATCCGTCATCCCCGGCTACCACATGAACAAGCGCCACTGGAACACGGTGATCCTGAACGGGGCGCTGCCTTCCAAGCTGGTCCGGGAGTTGATCGACCATTCCTACGACCTGGTGGTGGCTTCGCTGCCGAAGAAGAAACGGTAGCAATTCTTCCGCACCACCAAACGGCACTTGCCAGTAGTACCGAATAAAAGAGCCGCGCTCCGGACTCGGAACGCGGCTTTTTGAAAACAGAAGAACCGGATCGGATCACACGCGGCCGAGCGAGGCTTGCACGCGCTGGTCGATCACCTCGGCCAGTCCGGCTTCGCCATCCTCGCGGAGGAAGTCGCAATAGTTCGAGGACACGGCCTCAAGATCGTCCACATACGGAGCGCCCAGTGCCTCGAAGGCGGTGAGGGCCTTTTCGAAGTGACGCTTGGCCCAGGCACGGTCACCGGTCTGGAGCAATGCGAGCGCCAGGTTGTTGTGGGACTGGGCGGTGTCCGGATGGTGTTCGCCGAAGAGCTGGCGGCGGGCCTCCAGCGCCATCATGTGCATTTCGCGGGCCTGCTCGGTGAAGCCGGCGGAAAGGTAAAGCGCGCCGAGATTGTTCGAAACCGCGGCGGTTTCCTCATTGGTCGCACCAACGTGGGCATGAAGGATCTCCAAGGCACGGAGGAAGTAGCCTTCCGCCGCCTCATGGTTCCCGGCGGACTTCTTGAGCACGCCGAGGTTGTTCGCCAGCGAGGCCACATCCAGCAGGAGCGGCGGATCGTGCTTCTCGAAGCTGTCGATGGCCTTTTCCCATGCGGTGAAGGCGCGCACTTCATCGCCCAAGGCATCATAGACGGCTCCGAGACCGGCGTACAGGCGGCCGATCTGGTCGAGGCGGTCCACACGGTTGTCGAGCTGGTCGATGGCCTGGCGGTAATCGTCGCGGGCCAGCTCGTAGCGGCCGAGTTCGCGGAGAATCTCGCCGCGGATTTCCAAGCTGGAGGCGAAGGTATCGATGCTGTCGAAATCGCTGCTCAGCTCATACTGAGCACGTTCCACCGCAGCATTGGCGGCGTGAAGCGCTTCATCGAGATCCCCCGCCTGGCGCAGGGAGTCCACGCGCTCACGAAGAATTCCAATCAGGGTCGCGGTTGGTGAATTCATAAGGTCTATACATCGTTAACACCGGAAGTGGCTCCTGACGAGCCAAAATCCTCGGAACTGGACAAGCGTTCGACTAATTCCCGCCGGATGGCAGGCAAATCGCCCAATGCGTCCCGAAGGGCGGCATCTGGAGCACGATACTCGTTCGAAACTCCGAACAATCTAGCCAATTCCCTCTCAAAATGGCTCATTGCCCGCTCGCTGGCCCCTTTTCCGTCGATGTGGTCCAGCGCCCGGCGCAGCAAATCAAAGAGCGCGGCTTCCGGATGGCCCGGTTCCACCGCCTGCTCCAGCAAGCGGCAGCAGTATCCGGCAAGCAGCGTGGAGGCGTAGGCTTTCCGCAGGCCGGTCCGCCAACCCGTGACCGCCACCTCCTTGAGAGTATGGAGTTCCCCCCGCTTCGCCGGGGACCAGATGACCTCCGCGCTGAAAAACAAATCGAGCTTTCCGGCGAAGGCACTTCCGGGCCGCCGCGCGCCGCGCGCCACGGTTTTGATCAAGCCCGCGTCCTCGGTGAACCAATGGACGATCAAGCTCGTGTCGGAGAGCTTGGTCAGCCGGATGAGGATGGCGGGGGATTGCTCCATGGATCAGAACAACTCGCTGCCGCGGGATGCGGCAGCAGCGGGCACCGGGGAAGGCGGAGGCTCGAACGCAGGCAGCGGGGCCACCAGGTTCGCGGGCAGCGGGAACTGCTTTTCGTAGATGCCGTCCGCCAGCTCGTTCGCGTTCTCGTAAGCGTCCATCATCATTTCCATCTTCGCATCGAGATTGTCGATGTGGTGGAGCGCGATCGCCTCCGGAGTGCGCGGCAGCGTGGGGGAGCCGAATTGATACTCGCCGTGATGGCTGGCGATGAGGTGCAGGAGGTGGAGGCGCACGGTTTCCGTGGCGGGTTCCAACGTCAGCCAGCCTTTCCCGGCCGGGGATTCCGCGACATCGCGCCAGAGTTTGTTCACCAGCTCGATGCCCAGCGGGATGTGACCGAGCATCTCGCCATGGATGGAATAGTCCTGGGTGAAGCCGCGCTCCTTGTACTGGTTCTCCCACAGCTTGCCGCAGTCGTGGAACAATGTGCCGATGAGGAGCAGGTCGCGGTTCAGACGGGGATACACGGAACACACGGCATCGGCGGTCCGCATCATCTGGGCGACGTGCTCGACCAGACCACCGCGGCGGGCATGATGGTTTTTCCGCGCCGCCGCCGCTCGCCGGAAGCGGGAGCCGAAGTCCTTGATGAAATGATCCGCCAGCGCGTGCAGGCGCGGGTCGTTCACGGAAGCGCACAGACTGGTGATGGTGTCCCAATCCCTCCGCTGCTTTTCCGCCGTGGCCGCATCCCCGGCATAGAAGGCCTCCAAGGCATCTCCGGTGAGGCGTTCCCAAGCGACATTGACGGCATTCACACCGTAGGTGTTCTGGGTCCAGTCCGCATCCAGCCGCATCACCGTGCCATCAGGCAGGCCGTTTGCGGCATCGAACAACGGCGCGTCCGACCACGCGTTGAGAGCAAAGCTGCCGGTGGCATCGGCGAAGGTGAGGACGAGATACGGCTTTCCGGTCTTGGTCTGGCGCGCGCTGCGCGATTGGAGCTCGGCATCGACGACGGCGGTCAGCGCCTGTTCGCCCGCTTGTGCCTTGAGGGCCGCGATGGTCAGGAAATTCACCCCCGCACCATCCACGGCCCCGCGTCCGCTGTCACGAACGGAGAGCGGAAAGCCGCTCACGGCAGGTCGCCCCAGGTCTTCTTCATCTGTGCGAAGATACCCGGCTCCGAATCGCGCAGATCCGCACGATTGAAGGGAAAGAAATCATTGGTGCCGAAATACGCCTCCGTCATCTCGGCGAAGAATTCCTTCTGATCGGTCAGCGCGTAGTGACGCTGCGTACCGCCGTTGATGAAGCGCGTCTTCGTGTACTTTCCGGAAGCGACGAACTCCTTCCACACGGCCATCACATCAGGGTTGTCGAAGCCCAGCACCTGATCGTGATAGGCGTGGGCGAGTTCATGAAGCACGCACCACGGCTGGGTGTGATGATGGCGGAGGCTGGCGAAATCCGCGGCATCCGGGATGTGTACTTTCTTCGCCAGGGCCTCATCGTAGCCGTTTGCCTTCAGCCAACCGGCGGAAGGATGATACTGCATGGTGTGGAGTCCGCCGTACGTGGCATCGAGTTGGATGGGCACCTTCCTCAACCGCTCGACTTTGTCCGGCGGCACGACCATCCCGATTTCCTCAAGGCGGTTGCGCAGCAGTTTCAGCGCGCGATCACCCAGCTCCGCCTGTGGTCCCTCCAACAGACGCTGGTCGACATCCACCTGCCAGCCTTCGATCTCCCGGTGCTGGTGAGCGGCCGGTTTGGACGGAGCATCGGCGTGGACGAGGCCGGAAGGCAGCACCATCGCGATGAACAACAGCAGCGCGTTTCGCATCCGGCACCTACTCGCTTTCCCGCCGGACTCTTGCAGGCTCAGCAGAGCCGCAGCATGTCCTTCACGAACTGGCCCCAGAGGAAAAGCAACCCGCGCCGCGAGTATTGGAAGTGCCCGTCCTCGGTGAGGCGGATGATGCCGGCATCGAGATTGTGTTTCACCTGCGCCTGCATCTCACCCTCGATCTTGCCTTCGAGTTCATCCGGGTCCGGCATCCGCAGGTCGTCATGCCCGACACCGGCTCGGGACAGGAAGCACTTGTGATCCCGCAGGATGCGGTGGAAGCAGGCGCGCTCGCACGGCACATGGTTCCAGCGCACACCGGGCGTGCATTTCAGGGTGGGGGAAAAGGGGTAGTTGGTGGTCCGCCAAGTACGACCGTTCTCGTCGTACGACGTCACCGAGATGAAGGCGAAGGCCACCTCACTCTGCTCGCACAGGCACACGGCCGCCACCGCCATTTCCTCCGGATGCCAGAACAGCCGGAAAAACTGCTGCATGCCCGCCCAGTCCCAGCCGCAGTCCGTGACATGCTCGAATCCGGCCTCCTCCATCGCGTGGGTGGCCTCGACGGCATTCGGGAAAAACGCGGGGTCCGGCAGCGGACGGTGGCGGAGCCGGTTGTTCAACGGCAGCCGCAGGCGGCGGATGCGGGTCAACAGCTCGATCCACGGCAGGAAAAACCAGGCCGCCACCCCGAGGAATCCGGCCCACAAGCGCCCCGTCAGAAACCAGGCCAGACAAAAGCTGGCTCCTAGGAAAGTCACCGCACCCAACTTGCGCAGCCATCCCGTACGGGAGCTGCGCAGGCCCAGGGCCAGCACGACCAAGCCGAGGACGATGAGAGGTTTGCACATGATAGGGTTCGGGGCGGGACGCAGCCACTAGGCGGGGCGGATCGCCCCGTCAAGCAGCAGCTTCAACGCGGGGCGGCCCGCATGACGACACATTCCACTCGTCCGCCCGGTCTGCAAGCGGCCTTTCTCGGCCGAGCGGCATGTCCGGAAAAGTTTCCCCGGAGCCTCCGTACTCGCCTCCGCGGCAGTCCCACGCCACCTTTCCCGCATGGCCATCGAATCCTATGACGGCATCCAGCCGGTGATCCCCGCCTCCGCCTACATCGCCGCCAGCGCCGACGTGATCGGCCGCGTGACACTCGGCGAGGAATCCAGCATCTGGTATCACGCCGTGCTGCGCGGGGACATCAATGAGATTACCATCGGGCCGCGGTCGAACATCCAGGACAATGTGGTGGTGCATCTCGCCGATGACTACGGCTGCCATGTCGGCGAACTGGTGACGGTCGGCCACTCCGCCGTCATCCATGCCTGCACCATCAAGGACGAGGTGCTGGTGGGCATGGGTGCGATCATCCTCGATGGCGCGGTGATCGGGGAACGCTCGATCATCGGTGCGGGCGCGCTGGTCACCGGCGGCACCATCATTCCACCCGGTTCGCTGGTCATCGGCTCACCGGCGAAAGTCGTTCGCACGCTTTCGCTGGACGAACAATCGAAGGTGAAAAGCTGGGCGGAGAAGTACGTGACCGTCTCCCGGAAGTATCTCGCGCGCTGAGCCCTCCAAGTGCCCAGGCCCACGAAGAAGGGGAAGATGGTGGTCTCCGGGCAACTGTGGCCGGGGCAAGGCTCAACTCCTTGCGGCCATCCGCTTCTGCGGCCTTGTCGCCGTGATCTCCGCGATCAGGCGGTGCAGCACAAGGCGGTGGTCGAGACCGGTGGTGACCAGTGCCTGGTCCGCCTTGAGGGTGGCTTCCATCGCTTTCCGCAGGCCATCCAAGGTGAAAGCGGCGGCACCGCGCAGCGCGAGGAAAACCGGATAGACATTCACGCCGCCGGTTTTCTTCTGCGGCAACCAGGCGCGTTCGATTTCCGGCAGGCGGTCGAGCGCTCCGGCGAAGGACTGGTAGTTGTTGGTCGGGACTTTCATCGTGTCCCCCACCACCTTCGCCATGAAAAGATTCCGCACCGTGGGAATGATCGAGGCGCGGATGATGGCGATCGCGCTGTCACCTTGTTCGAGCTGCTGGTCGATCAGGGCGATCGCCCGCGCGGCATCGCCTTTCTGCAGCGCGTTGCCGATCTCGAACACGATCCCGGCACGGCTCAGCGGCACCATCGTGAAAACGTCCTGCTCGGTCACCGTGCGGCGCTCGCCGAGATAAAGATCGAGCTTCTCCAACTCGTTGCCGATCTGCTGGGTGGCCTCGCCTGCCAGCATCACGAACAGCGCCAGCGCGTCCGGCTCGAAGCGCAGGCCGAGATCCCGGGCTCGGTCGTCCACCAGCCGGGCGACCTGATCCTGCCAGCCCTCGCGGCTGGTATCGATACGGTCGTGGACCTCCACTTCCGCCGCCTTTTCGAGGAACTTCCAGAAAGCGCGGCGCTTGTCCGGCGCACTGGCGGTGACGAGGAACTTCACCCCCTGCGGCACTCCGGCTTCCAGCACCTTCCGCAGCGCCTCCACCCCGGAAAGCGTGCGCTCGGAGCGGCCGGTCACATCATCGGAAAGGAAACTGGCATTGCGCAGCCATACCACCTTGTCACCGCCGAACATCGGCAGCGTCTGCAGCGCCTGGATGGTGCTGCCGCAGATCTCGTGGGCCTTGTCGGAATTGTCCGCCACGCCATCGATGGTTTCGTGGGTGAAGCCATCGTCCACACCACCGGTCATCTCGCGATACAGTTCCAGAGCACGCTCCTTCACGAGCCCCTCGTCGGTGCCCGCCACCACGACAATGTTGCCATTGCCGCCGGAGGATTTCGCTTTCGCTGCCACGCCCGGGATTTAGACCCGGGGATCGGGCAGCACAAGTTTGCAACCGCGGTTCCCCGCCACTCAGCCGCCGGAATCCATGGGCGGATTGAGCCGTTCCGCCTTTTTCTTCTCCCGCGCCTCGCGGAAGAATCCTTGCAGCAGGGCGAGGCACTCTTCACCAAGAACGCCGGAGGTGATCTCGCAGCGGTGGTTGAGTGGAGGATTGGAATCGAGAAGGTTGATCCAACCGCCCGCGGCGCCGGCCTTCGCATCCGGGCAGCCGAAGACGACCCGCTCCGGCCGGCAATGGACGATCGCCCCCGCGCACATCGGGCAGGGTTCCTTGGTCACGTAGAGGGTACACTTCTCCAGCCGCCAGTCGCCCAGCGCCTGTTGGGCGGCGGTGAGGGCAAGCATCTCGGCGTGGGCGGTGGCGTCCTTCAGGGTTTCCACCTGGTTCCAGGCCCGGGCGATCACCTTGCCCTCGCGCACGACCACCGCGCCGATCGGCACCTCGGTGGCGACATAGGCCTTCCGCGCTTCACGCAGGGCCTGGCCCATGAAGAAAGCGTCGCTTTGCAGGTCGATGATCGGGCTTTCGTCCACGCCGGGGTGTATCCCGCCCGGAGGATGATTCCAAGCGCCAGGTCATCGGAAAAAGAAGGCCTCCGCCACCGCCTTGGCTACCCCCGTCTGGCCGTGCCATGACATGAAATGAATGCCCGATGAAAAGTGCATGAAAATTCCAAGAAAAGGTCCGCAGCTTGCTCGTATTACATCAAGAAATGACAAAATCGGAACCGCTTTGGAATAGCTTCCTGAACGGTTAGGCCTCTACGATCCACCCGTCCCCCAAGACAACATATATGAATCGCACAAAGCCATTTGGCATCTTCGGAGCCCTGCTGCTGTCTTCCGCCTGCGCCTTCGCGGGCCCCACAATGACCGTGAAAGACAAGACCGGGCGCGCCATGGAGATCGAGGTTCTTGGTGTCTCCAGCGACAAGGTTTCCTTCAACCGCAAGTCGGACGGCAAGCGTTTCGACCTGCCCCTCTCCACGTTCGACGCGGATTCCGTCAGCCAGATCACCTCGAAGAAATCCGAGGTGGGCGGAGTCCACCCGAACTATGGAATCGATGTCTCCATCGAGAAGCGCCGCAAGAAAAAGGGCGAAAGCTGGTACATGGTCGAGCAAACCGTGTCCGCCAAGGTGACGATCAAGAATCCCAACCCGAACACTCCCGCGCCCCCGGTAGGTGTCAGGATGGTTTTCCTGGGTGAGGACCGCAGCTCGGGCAAGGAGCACTCGGTCCTGGCCGTGCGGGAATACAAGGTCGAGTTGAGCGGGGGCATGTCCGATGTCCGTGATACCGATCCCTTCAAAACGGTTTACGACAGCGACAACAAGGGCGTGGGCAATGCCGGCGGAGATCAATACGAGGGCTACGTGCTCATCCTGACGGATGACAAAGGCAATCTCATCCAGCAGACCAGCAACTGCGCGAAGTTCAACGAAGCGCTCAAGAGCGATCCCCGTGTCATCGAGTCGTTCAAGACGGTGAAGCCGAACGCCCTGCTGGACGCCAAGTTCAATCCGACCGGCCGCACGGCCTCGTCCTACAACTAAGGGGGCGGGGCGAGTTTGCCGCGGAGCCGTGCGACCGTTTCCGGCGCGCTTTCCGCGGCATTGCGCGTTTCACCGGGATCTTCCACGTGGTCGTATAGTTCGACCTGCCGCGGATTCCTGGTGGAGATGACGAGCCGGTAGCGGTCCTCGCGGATCGTGCGGGAGGATTCCCAAGCCGCGATGGCCGTACCGCGGGAGGGGGCGGCCGGATCTTCAAGCTGGGGTCGGAGCGAAGCTCCTTCGAGCTGCGCCGGCAGGGGGATCCCCGCGTAGCTGGCGAGAGTGGGATAGACGTCCACGGTTTCCACGATGGCATCGGTCCTTGCACCCGGTTGCTTTTGCCCGGGCACGCGGATGATGAGCGGCGAGCGCAGGGCCTCCTCGAACAGACAATGTTTTCCCCAGATGCCATGCTCTCCGAGCAGCCAGCCATGATCGCCCCACAGCACCACGATGGTGTTTCCGGCGGCGGGTGAGGCGTCCAATGCGGCGAGCACCTTCCCGACCTGGGCATCGGTGTAGCGGATGCAGCCGAGGTAGGCCCGGCGGTAGGTCAGCGCGGCGGCGTCCGATTGGAACGGATCACCCTCGTTGAAGCTGTAGCCGCGGAATTCATTGCTGTTGTGCCAGGTCGTGGGGAACGCGGGCTTGGTGGTGATCTTCGGCACCGGCGGTGTGATGCCCGCGATCTCCTCAAAGTAGGACTTCGGCGAAACGAACGGCAGGTGCGGTTTGATGAAACCGGCGGCGAGGAAGAACGGCTTGCCGGAAGCAGCGGCCTCCTTCAGCCGGGCCACCGTTTCCTCCGCGATCCAACCGTCCGGGTAGGTTTTGTCGTCTCCGTCCACGTGCTGGGTGAGCGGCTTGTCCTTCATCGCTGCACGGCCGATACCTCCGGCGTAGCCGTGCATGGCAGCCTCCGGGGTCTGCCATGGGCCGCAGGACATGGTCGCCACATCCCAGGCATCCGGAATTTCCTCCGGTCCGTCCGCCCAATCCCTGCCGGTGTGGTTGCCGGGGTAGTGGGTGACCTTTCCCACCGAGATCGCCTGGTAGCCGTTGGCCCTGAAAAGCGCGGGTAGGGCTGGAACCGGCTGCTGGGCGGCGGTTTTCTTCGAGGCTTCATTCCCCCCATCCCCCGGCAGATGTCCTGCGCGACGGCCGAACATGAGCGCGCAACGGGAAGCCCCGCAGGTGGGCACCTGCACGTAATGGCGGGTGAAGGCCCTCCCGGTGGCGGCCAGCCGGTCGATGTTCGGCGAAACCTTGAGAGCAGGATCGTAGCACCCGAGCCACGGCCGGAGATCATCCACAGCGATGAACAGGACGTTCGGACGCTCGGCGGCGGGTGAGGCGGAGATCGCGGCGAGCCACAGGATGGCGAGGCGGAGTTTCATAAAACGGGACAACCGGGAAACCCCAGTGTTCCGCACCGGTTGTGGCAGTCAATTCCGCAAAACCTCGCAAAACAAAAACGCCGCCCCGGCGGAACCAGGGCGGCGTTGGGAAAACCGGATGATGCGCTTCCGGGTCAAAGTTTGCTTTCGGTCTTGGCTCCCGCCTTGGCTTCGCGGAGGGCCTTCTTGACCTCTTTTTCGAAATCCTCGTCGTGCGGGTTGCCGTGCCAGGTGAGTTTGCCATCGGCACCAAAGACCAAGGCGTGCGGAATGCCGGAGCTGGAAACCGGAACGGAGCCGCCGGACTGGATCGGATACTTCACACGGGCGTCGTTGATCAGCTTGGTGATTTCCTCCTTGCTGCCGTTCTGGCTTTCCAGACCCACGATCACGAGGCCGGATTTTTCATAGGTCTTCGCCATCTTGGCCAGATTCGGCAGGCTGGCGATACAGGGCGCGCAGTGGACACCCCACTGCTCGACGACCACGACCTTGCCCTTGAGCTGGTCCTTGTCGAAAGCGGCTTCATTGGCCGGAGTGCCCCAGCGGACCTGGTCCACGGAGGCGGACGGCACGGCGGTTTCCTCCTTCTTATCCTTGGCCAGGCCAAGGCCGGGCAGGGCGAGCAGGGCGCAAACAAACAGGGCTTTCTTCATGAGGGCTGCGGGATTACGCGAAACCAGCGCCTTCCGGAAGGAGAAATGTCTATCAATCTTTCCAACCGCCCGGCGGCGGCTTCCCGCGGCCCGCTCAGCGGACCGGTTCCTTGTCGAGTTCGAAGGCATCGTGGACGGCGCGGGCGGCGTCCTCGATGCGGGTCTCGTCCACCGTCACGGCGATCTTGATCTCGGAGGTGGAGATCATGCCGATGTTGATGCCTGCATCGCCGAGGGCCTTGAACATGGTGGAGGCCACGCCCGAGTGGGAACGCATGCCGATGCCCACGGCGGAAAGCTTGGCGATGCCCACGTCGGTCTCGATCTTGGCATCAGCGGAAAGCGCGGCGAGCACCGGCTTCAGCGCGGCCTGGGCCTTGGCCAGGTCGTTCGCGTGCATCGTGAACGAGTGGCGGGCGTAGCCATCGTGCGCGATGTTCGAAACGATCATGTCGAGGTTGATCTCCGCATCCCCCAGCGCGCCGAGGATCTTGCCGGACATGCCGGGTTCGTCCGGGATGCCGGTGATGGTGACACGGGCTTGGGAGCGCTCGATCGAGACTCCGCGGATGACGACGTTTTCCATGGCGGGATGTTCTTCGAGCACCAGCGTGCCCGGGTTATCGTTGAGTGAGGATCGGACTTCGAAGACGACGCCGAATTTCTTGGCGAACTCGACGGAACGGGACTGCATCACCTTCGATCCGGACGAGGCCATTTCCAGCATCTCGTCGTAGGAGATCTCCGGCAGCTTGCGGGCGTTCTTCACGATCCGGGGATCGCAGGTGTAAACGCCGTCCACATCGGTGAGAATCTGGCAGACATCCGCTTTCAGCGCGGCGGAGATGGCGATGGCGGTGAGGTCGGAGCCGCCGCGGCCGAGGGTATGGATCTGGCCGTCCGGGGTCACGCCCTGGAAGCCGGCGACGACGAGGGTTTTACCTTCATCAAGGAAGCCCTGCATCATCTGCGGCTCGATGTTCAGGATACGGCCGCGGGTGTGGGAGCCGGTGGTGAGGATGCCCGCCTGGCGGCCGGTGATGGAGGCGGCCTCCACGCCCAGATCGTGCAGCGCCATGGTCACCAGCGCGATCGACTGCTGCTCACCGGTGGAAACCAGCACGTCCAGTTCGCGTTCGGACGGGTTCTCGGAAAGGTCGCGGGCCATTTTCAACAGACCATCGGTCACGCCGGACATGGCGGAAACCACCGCCACGACCTGATTGCCCTCGTCGCGCGTGCGTTTGAGTCGCGAAGCGACGTTGCGGATGCGGTCAAGGGTGCCGACGGACGTGCCGCCGTATTTCTGGACAATAAGGGCCATGGCGCGGGGCGCGGAGTGAAAGGGATTGAGTGTAAGATGGCAAGCCCGGGAAGCACCCGGATCCCGCCACCCGTCTCAGGCTTTCCGACGCCAAACCGTCAGCAGGGAAAACGTAAACTGGAATTTCCGGGCCGTTTCGCGGATCACGAACCGCTCGTCCTGTTGGCGAAGGAGATCGAAGGAGCAAGAAAGTTCATTTTTGAGCCACTCCAAGGTGCTCCCGGCGGGCCAGTTTTCGGGCGGAGTGAACTCCTCCAGCCAGGTGCAAGGGGTGGCCAGAACCAGCTCACCGCCGGGTTTCACGAGTTCCGGCAGTCGGTCCAGCAACCGCTGCGGGTCCGGCAGGCGGCAGAGAAGGTTGGCGGCATGGACGCGGTCAAAGGAACCGAGATCCGGACGCAGGTTCATGGCATCGCCGGTTTCGAATGAGATCCGGGTCGGGTCGATGCCTTCCGGAGCTTGGGCGACCAGCGCGGTGGACACGGCGGCCTCTTCCAAGCGGGCGTAGCGGATGGAGCCGCCATGGCGGAGGGCATCCGCCGCGGAGATGAAGGAGGCGGAGAAATCGATGCCGATCACCTCCCGGCAGTTCCGGGACATCTCGAAAGTGGAACGCCCGACCGCGCAGCCGAGATCGAGACCGCGTTCCGCTTCGCCGCCACTGAAGCAACAAGCGGTGCGAACCGGGAAGCCGAGTGCAGGAGCGAGAGATTGGTCCCCCGCCCGCTCGCCGAGGATCTCCACGTCACTGCCATAGTGGAACAGCAGGTATTCGGAGAGCAGCTTGTCGGATTCGTAGATGTTCGGCATCTGTTAGAGACGGGGTGGGAAGGATCGGTGCGATGGTTGGAAAAGAAGGGTCTCCGGAGACTACGCCTCCCGGAAGGCCCTTCCCGGCTAAAGCCTCAACTCCGCTTCAATGGCCCTCTGCCAGCGCTTCCATCAGGTAGCGGGATGGACGGAAGTTCTCGATGAGAATTTCCTCCTGGTCACCGCGCTTCATGCGCACCTGGCTGATGTTGAAGTTCGGCGTCTTGTGCGGGGCGAAGAGGATGTCGTCGTGAGTCGAGTTCTCGTGCTTCTTGAACATCTCCGGGACGATGTCACCGCCGAGATGGTCATCGCGGCCGGTGGCGAGGTGGCAGGTGCCGAGCACCTTCTCGTCCTGGATGTCAGCGCCGGAAACCGGCAGCACCTGGGTGCCGAAGCCGAGTTCACCAAGCGTGCCGGTCATCGGGTCGTCCTGCAGGCGCGCGTTGTGGGCGTCGATGGTGGCTTGGTTGCCCGCGATGAGGGTGGAGTGGATGATGCAGCGGTCCACCACTTCCAAGACGCCGAGCGTGCCATCCTCGTACTTCATCGGGAACTGGCCGCGGGCATCCTCGGGCACGAAATAGACCTCACCCGCGGGCAGGTTGGCGATGTCCGGGGTCAGGCCTTGGCAAAGGCCGTGGGACTTCTGGGCTTCCTGGCCGTTGAGGCCGAGCCAGGCGGTGAGCACACGGCCGTCTTCCAACGCGAAGTCGATCTCGATCGAGTCGGCCTTGGTCAAGGCGAAGCGGAGCTTTTCAGCATCGCGGGAAACTTCATGGTAATCCACGGCGAGGCCGGACTTGAGGATGATGTCGTTGAGGCCGTGGAGAGTCGCACCACGGAAGCCGAATTCCTTCGCCTTCGCCGTGAGTGGCGCGGTGGCGGAAAAGATCGAGATGCAGAGGATCAGGTCGTAGTTCGGATAGATGTCGCGGTCGAGCGACAGGTGGTTGCCGGCGGTGTCCCAAACGTCATCCTCGAGATCGAGGTTCGAGCCGTGGGTGGACTTGTAGGCGAACATCTCGCCGCCGGTCATGCCGAGCGCTTCCAGCGCGCCGTTCTTGAGGCCTTGGTAGAACACCTCATGGGCCTTCTTCTGCACCGGGAAACCTTCCTGCTTCAGGAAGGAGAAGTCCTTGATCAAGGAAGCCGGATTTTCGAATTCGGTTAGAATACAGACCCGACAACCCTCGGTGGGCTTGAACACGGTGCCCAGCAGGCGGACGAGATCGAAGGCGGGGAACTTCCGATTCTCCGGATGGAGCAGGATCTCCTCATGGAGGTAGTCTGGGAGGGCGGCGATGGAAGGCATGCTGCCACCCTAAAAGGGAATCCGCGCCGTGCAAGTGGCAGTCTTATACCGGCCGATCAGGCGTTTTTACAGGGGGATGGATTTGACCACGGATTTCACGAATTCAACGGATTGGGTCACGAATTCGAAGTCGTTTCTCGGAGGAAGGACCGCAGATTTCGCTGATTCCGCAGATGAATTTCAAATTTCAGATCTGAGATTTCAAATCTGCGCCGTCTGCGAAATCTGCGGCCAAAATCCTTCTTCGGAACAAGACACGGGCTTCGGCCCAAATCCGTTGAATCCGGAGTTTGAAAATGCCGGTTTGATCACCCGTGCTCCGGATCTCCGAAGCCGAGGCCTTTTTCCCGCATTTCCTCCAGCACCGGGGACATGTCCTGCAGCGAGTCCCAAAGCTCCCGCACCACGAAAACCGGTGCCCCGCAGCGCACGGAGAGAGCCAGGCAGTCGCTGGGACGGGCATCCAGTTCCACGATCTTGCGCTCCATGATCTCGTTCTCCGCCTCCAGGATCAAGCGGGCGTAGTAGATGTCGTTTTCCACCCGCACGATGATCACCCTCGTGACCTTCGCGCCGAAGGTTTCCAACGCGAGCAGGAACAGATCGTGGGTCAGCGGCCGTGGCGGCTGCTGGCCGGACATGGAGGTGTTGATGGACGCTCCCACGGCGGGATCGATATAAAAAACGATCGCCTTGCTCCCATCGCCCAGGAACACGGCACAGCCGGCCTGGGTGGGGAGCAACGCCACGGGTTCGACACGGACGAGATCGGACATCGCCCGGAATATGCATTCTGTTAGGCCATGAGCCAAGAAGAAGTGAAGCCATGGGCAAATGCGCGCGCCTGCGAAATGCTCAAGATGTTTTGGACTTCGGCAGGTGGGGAGCATCCACGGCCCCTTGACACCTTGCATCACGGGGCGTCTCGTGATGATTGCATGAGGAGTGGCGGAATGTTCCGCCGCGCCTTCGTGCGAGTTTCCGCAAACCACCATCCGTATGCTCCACGAACGTCCAAAACTGAAGGACCGCTACCTGAATTTCATTGGCGGCAAGTATGTCGAACCGGTCGATGGCCGGTATTTCGAGAACCCGTCGCCGATCGACGGCAGGGTTTTCTGTGAAGTCGCCCGCTCGAATGAAAAGGACGTCGACCTCGCGGTCGATGCCGCCTGGCAGGCGTTCGATGGGGGTTGGAAAAACACCTCCGTCACCACCCGCAGCAACCTGCTGCTGAAGATCGCCCAGATCACCGAAGACAACCTCGTCCACCTCGCCCGTGTCGAGACGATGGACAATGGCAAACCGATCCGTGAGACACTCGCGGCGGACCTGCCGCTGGTGGTCGATCACTACCGCTACTTCGCCGGGGTGATCCGCGGCGAGGAAGGTGGCATCTCGGAGCTCGATCCGGATACCGTGAGCATCCAGCTCCACGAACCGCTGGGTGTGGTCGGGCAGATCATTCCATGGAACTTCCCGCTGCTGATGGCGGCCTGGAAACTCGCTCCCGCGCTGGCGGCCGGAAACTGCGTGGTCCTCAAGCCCGCCGAGCAAACTCCGGTGGGCATCATGGAGTGGGTGGACCTGATCAAGGACGTGCTTCCGCCGGGCGTGCTCAATGTCGTCCACGGCTTCGGTCCCGAGGCCGGCAAGCCGCTGGCGCAACATGACCGCATCAAGAAGGTGGCCTTCACCGGGGAAACCACCACCGGCCGCCTGATCATGCAGTACGCGTCCGAGAACATCATTCCGGTCACGCTCGAACTCGGCGGCAAGTCGCCGAACGTGTTCTTCGAAAGCGTGATGGATGAGGATGACGATTTCTTCGACAAATGCCTCGAAGGCGCTGCCATGTTCGCTCTGAACCAAGGTGAAGTCTGCACCTGTCCGAGCCGCATTCTCGTTCAGGAATCCATCGCCGAGGCTTTCGCCGAGCGCCTGGTCGCACGGGTGGCGAAGATCAAACTGGGCGATCCCTTCGACACCGACACGATGGTCGGCGCGCAGGCATCCAACGACCAGTATGAGAAGATCCAGAGCTACCTGAAGGTCGGCAAGGAAGAGGGCGCGAAGGTGCTCTGCGGTGGCGAGATCCACAAGGGAGTGGAAGGCGGCTACTACATCCAGCCGACCGTGTTCCGCGGTACCAATACGATGCGCATTTTCCAGGAGGAGATCTTCGGACCGGTGGCGAGCTTCACCACCTTCAAGGATGAGGAGGATGCCATCCGTATCGCCAATGACACGCTCTATGGCCTCGGTGCCGGAGTGTGGACGCGCGATGCCCACCAGCTCTACCGCATCCCCCGTGCCATCGAGGCCGGGCGCGTGTGGGTGAACTGCTACCATCTCTATCCCGCGCATGCGGCCTTCGGAGGCTACAAGAAATCCGGCATCGGGCGCGAGACCCACAAGATGATGCTCAACCACTACCGCCAGACGAAGAACATGCTCGTCTCGTATTCGAAGAAGGCGCTCAGGTTCTTCTGAAAAATAGCTGAGAGTTGAGAGTGGATGGTTGAGAGTCAGAACAGGATTCCGTGCCCTTCAATAGGGCAGGGAATCCATTTGCACTCTTCCTTCGGACTCTCATCTCTCAACCATAAACTCTCAACTTCCATGACTCTCCGCGTCCTCTTCACCGATGCCGCCGCCGCGGTCATCGACCAACTGCGTGCCGCCCATGGTCCGCTGATGTTCCATCAATCCGGCGGTTGCTGCGATGGTTCGCAGCCGATGTGCTACGCGGCGGGCGAGTTCAGGCTCGGTCGTTCCGACGTGAAGCTCGGCGAGATCCACGGCTGCCCGTTCTACATGGAAAAGTCGCAGTTCGAGCATTGGAAGCATACCCAGCTCACCATCGACGTGAAGCCCGGCCGAGGCTCCAGTTTCTCGCTGGAGATTCCCCTGGGCCTCCGCTTTCTCGTTCAGAGCCGGGTGTTCACGCCGGAGGAAATCTCCGGCCTGCCTCCGGTGGAGGCCGTCGATGCATAGGAAGGGACGGCGGGAAGCCCGGTCCCGAGGGCGATGCCCAACGCCTCAGCGCTCCGCGATCGGCTCGACTTCCTTCAATTCGACCGGACCCGTGTAGAGGGTGAGCGGGCGGTAGAGGCGGTTGTCGCGGAGTTGCTCCAACACCTGCGCGGTCCAGCCGGCGGTGCGGGCGATGGCGAAGATCGGCGTGAAGAGATCCGTCGGGATGCCCAGCGAGTAGTACACCGTGGCGGAGTAGAAATCGACGTTGGCGTTGAGGCTCTTCTGCTCACGCATGATGGTGGCGATGCGCTCGGACATCTGGATCCACTTCGGCTCGCCGAGCTCCTCGGTGAGCTGGATCGCCAACTTGCGGAGGTGAGGGGCTCGGGGATCGAGCACCTTGTACACGCGGTGGCCGATGCCCATGATCTTTTCCTTCCGGGCCATCTTGCCCGCCACGTAATCGTCCACCTTGTCGAGATCACCGATCTCCTGGAGCATGTGGATCACGCCCTCGTTGGCACCGCCGTGGAGCGGCCCCTTGAGCGTGCCGATGGCGGAGGTGATGGCGGAGTAGAAATCGGAAAGGGTGGCGATGGTGACGCGGGCGGAGAACGTGGAGGCATTCATACCGTGGTCGGCATGAAGCGTGTAGGCGACGTCCAGCGTGCGGGTGGCGGCCTCCGAGGGAGCCTCGCCGGTGATGAGATAGAGGAAGTGGGCGGCCTCGGAGAGGTCCTCGCGCACCGGCGGAAGCTTGAGGCCCTGGCGGAAGCGGTGGTAGGCAGCCACGATCACCGGGGTCTTCGCCACCAGCGAGAGGGCGATTTCGGCATCCTTGGCGATGTTCGGCTCACCGATGGTGGCGCGCTTGTCGTAGAGGCCCAGCATCGAGACGGCGGTGCGGAGCACATCCATCGGCGAGGCATCCTTCGGCGCCGACTTCAGGAAATCGATCACACCGGCGGGCAGCTCGCGGTCGGAACGCAGGCGCTTCTCCAAGGCGTTCAACTCGTCCTGTTTCGGCAGACGGCCATTGTGAAGGAGGTAGGTGACTTCCTCAAAGGAGCAATTCTCGACCAGCGTATCGATCCCGTAGCCAAGGTAGCTCAGGCGGCCTTCGGCGCCTTCCACGTTGCTGAGGGCGGATTCGTTGGCGATCACGCCTTCAAGGCCTTTGGCGTAGGTGGTCATGGGATGAATTGGTTTTGGGAAAATGGTTCGAAGAAGCGCCCGGAACAAAGCGGTTCACCGGTTTCGGCGCAAGGTAGAAAGCATCGGGCGGAACAGCATTCTCATGATGGGAATTCATTCAGAAATGAACGCAGATATTTCCAGAAATAGACAGATTCAGGGGCGTGCGGATCGGGCTGGCGACAGCCGCCCGCAGGACCCTAAGCTCATGCCGTGCCCGGTTCCCACACGCTTGTTTTCGAAACCTCCACTCCCACCGCTTCGCTGCTCCTCGCCGGGCCGGACGGGGTGGTGGCCGAGCGGGAATTCTGCAGCGACCGCAGCCACAATGCGGTGCTCTTCGGCCCCCTCGGCGAGCTGATGGCCGGGCTCGTCCCGTCCGACATCGGGCTGGTGCTGGTCGGCAGCGGACCGGGCAGCTACAGCGGCACCCGGGTCGGTATCGCCGCAGCCCAGGGCGTGGCCCTCGCGGCCGGTTGCCCGGTGGTGGCGGTGCCGTCGATCCTCGCCGCGCCGGGGGCGGCAAATGGCATGACCTGCATGGTGGTCGGCGATGCGAGGCGGGGCAGCTTCTGGATTTCCGTGATGGAGCATTCGAAGATCGTTGTTGAGCCCACCCTCATCGAAGGAGCCGAAGCCTTTGGACACGAACTGGATGGCATCCTGTGTGCCGTGACCTTCGAGACCTCCGTCCGCGATCCTTTTCCCTCCGGGCTGACCATCCCCCGCCAGATCCCCACCGCCCGGCTGCTGTGGGAGGCCTGGCAACGCTCGCCGGAAAGCGAGCGCGCCCGCTGGGCTGCGGAGTCCCCCCAGCCGCTCTATCTGCGGCCGCCCCATATCACCGAGTCGAAACGTCCATGGGCCGGGCGGCTCTGACCGCTCAACCGCAGGAGATCCGCTTCAGACTGCCCAATCCGTGCTCGATGGCAAACTTCACGGGCAGGAAGCGCTCGATCACGGCGATGTTGGTGTGGACATGATCGTCCGGCTTCATCGTGGTGAAGGAACCGCCACCCGCAAGTGCCATGGGCAGGAGAAGTTGGTCGGCGAGATGACGCCCCACCGCCGCGCGGCTGCCGATGAAATCACGCATCGCCTTTGCGGCGCGGTGACCGACCTTTTCCGCCAGCACACCCATCTCGCCGAACGAGGTGCAAAGCTCCGCCCCATGCTCGAAACGGTGCTCGACCAGGAAGCAGATCCCGGTGCCCGGCCCGTTTTCGCGGGCGTCCACGATCTGCTGCTGCCAATCGAGCACATCGCCCGCAGCTTTCAAAACCCGCCCCGGAATCCGGTCACCGAGACGGCGGGACACGACGGTGAAGCAGTGATCCAGCGGTTCGCCGCGCTCATGCAGATCCAGTTTCCCGAGTGTGGCGCAGGGCCGCACGGTGGCGGAGATCCGACCGCCCCCGGCCGGGGCGAACCCGGTCTGGGCGAGAGTAAGATCAGCATCCACGCCCAGCTTCCGCAACGCCGGCAGGAACACCCGGTCGAGAAACTCGAAGGGCGGCGCCATCGGGTTGTGAGTGCCGCCTTCAAGCACGAGCGCGCTTTCTCCGTCCGCATGCCATAGCGCCGGGAGCAGGGTCTGGAACAACAGGCCGGTGCTGCCCGCGGTGCCAATGGCGAATTGGTACGACCCGGGCCGTACTTTCCCCGCACGGAATACCAGCTCCGTGGAGCCGGTCTCCGCTCCATCGGCGGTGCCGTCCGAGACCTCCATGGCGGCACGCACGCAGGTCAAATGCTGGCGCATCAGCCCCGGGCGCGGGCGCTTGCCACGGATGTTCGTCATCCGGAACGGCTGGCCGGTGATCATGGCCAAGGAGAGGGCGGTGCGGAGCATCTGCCCGCCGCCTTCGCCGCCATCAAGTTGGATGAGTTTGCTCATTCTGAAAAAGTCCTGGTTCCTAGGGAAGCAATGGGACCACGGATTACGCGGATTGAACGGATTTTTGAGAGAAGAGGAATAGACCGCAGATTTCGCAGATGACGCAGATGACGCAGATTGAAGAGAAGATCTCTTTTCAATCCATCAGCGAAATCTGCGTCATCTGCGGTTCCTCTCTTCCATCCGTTGAATCCGTGCAATCCGTGATCAAATCATCGATCATTCAGTCATCCGCTTCCGAGGAATCCTTGATCACGAAACGCGCCTGGAGTTTCGCCACGGTTTCGGCGAGCCCGGCGGCCTCGACGCTTCGCAGCACTTCCGGGAAGTTCTTGTAGGCGTCCGGGGCTTCGTCGATCGGGTACTGTCGGCAGTTGGTGAGGATGTCCGAGGCATCAAAGTCCGCGTCCACCGTCTTCTGGTCGAGCGTCCGTGCCGCGTGCTTTCGTCCCATCTGTCGTCCGGCGCCGTGGTTGACGGACCAGGCGGTGCGCTCGGCACCACCCTTCGCCACCATCACCACCGAGCCATCGCGCGGATTTCCCGGCAGCAGGATCGGATGACCGGTGGCCGCGAACGGCGTTCCAGCCAGCGAGAAGTGGCCGCCCGGGATCGCGCGGGTCGCGCCCTTGCGGTGGACCCACGCCTTCTTACCATCGACCACTTCCTCACGCGCGATGTTGTGCGAGATGAAGTAGACAAGCTCACCCTTCGCGCCCGGCAGGACTTCCTGGAAGGCCTCCAGCACCAGCGCGTTGATGAGCAGGTGGTTCACCGTGGCGAAATTCGCGCCGATGGCCATGTCATCGAGGTAAGCATCCGCCTCCGGAGTTCCGAGCGGCGCGTACACGAGCTGCTTGTCACCGGCCGGGAACGGCGTGGCCCACTGGCGGAACTTGTGCTCCAGATCCTTGAACTGGCCCTGCGCGAGCAGGTTGCCGAGTCCGCGCGATCCACAGTGGCTGAGGAACGACACATGGCCGTCCTTCAAACCGAAGGTATCCGCGGCGGCGAGCATCGATGGGCGGTCCGACAGGCGCGTGATCTCGCACTCGCCGAAGTGGTTGCCTCCTCCGTACGATCCGAGCTGTTCGATCTTCGACGCGAAGTTCCGCACCCGCCCGGAGGCGAGGATGAAATCGAGCCGGCTACGAAGCGCATCGTAGGTCCCGTTGTGACCGAAGTGGGTGGAGTCCTCGCATCGGTCCGCCCACTCCGGCGGGATGCCGAGCGCCTCGCAGACACGGGTGGTCGCGCCCTCCGTCACGGCGAGCACTCCGGTGGCCTGATCGACACGCCGCGACTTCTTCACCGTGCGCTGGCCACGGCCCGCGCCCGTTGGAGTCCGCTCGATGATCGCATTGATCAGCGCGCGGCGGACCTTCTTGTCCACGATCGCGTCCTCGGGGATGTCAAGCTGGAGCAGCGACATGGAGCACTTGATGTCCACGCCCACCGGGCCCGGATAGATGTGGGTCGGCGAAACCATCACGCAGCCGACCGGCGCGCCGTATCCGGCATGACCGTCTGGATTGAGGATCACATCCGTCACACCCGGAGCGAGACGGGAATTGATCGCCTGCTGCAAACAGGTGGCGTCAAAGTTGTCACGGATCGCATCGGTTCCGACCACGGTGATCGGCTTCCCGGAATCGTTGGGGAGGGGGATGAAGCCCAATGCTTCATCGGTTTTGTGTACGTTCATGATTCAAAGAGAGTTTGAAAAAGATTCAGAAAAAAGACGGACGAAATCCGGCAGGAATTTGCCCCAACCGTAGGCGAGGCTGCTTTCGGCGTCTTCCGCCATGGAATCGTTGGAATTGGCGATATACCAAAGGAAAGCGGACACAGCCTCCATCTGGAAACGGGAAAAAGACTCAAATGCCTCGTGATGAAATCCTCCCGGTCCTCCGCTCAGCGCATAAATCACTCCCATGTTCTCGCAAGTGGAAGCGCCGTCCGCCCAGTTGGCGAGGGTGAAGCGCATGAAGGCTGGCAGATAAAACCGAAATCCATTGGCATTCAGAAACACCATCGAACAGGCGAAGTTGGAGAGCTTGAGATCGGAGATTTCCTGCCAAGTACGCTCGTTATCGAGTTTGGCCGCTTCCGCGAGATCTCCCGGAGATCCATAATCATCGAGCACATCCATCTGATGAAGCGTGGTGCCACCATCCCGGGTGACATCTTCAAAATGGATTTCAATCCATCTGATGATTCCGGCACGAAGATCTTCGTAGGAGAGCCAGACCGGAGAGCGCGCCTCTTCAGACAGGGGCGCTCTGACGGCATCCCGGTAGCGTCCTTCGCATGCGCCCTTTTCAAAGAAGCACTTCTGGGCAGCTTCGACAGACAAACTCCCGAAGCAGAACCTCTCCGAAGGAAGGTCTTCCCAGAAACAAACCGGGCAGACCTGCATCGTCCCTCCTTTGGGAAGAACATACGTACGGTACCACAGCAGGGGCAGGGATGAAAGACGGAAGTCATTTGAAAAGAGAGGCGATAAATTCAACGGCACGAATGAAACCAAAAGCGGCAGAAAGGAGGATTAGGCTGGCGGTGATAATACAGCCCGTTTCTATCAGAGTGGCTTCCCGCTTCTGCTTCACGACCTGGCGTTCCGTCAGAGGCAGTATCCTTTGAATGGATGCGATGTTCATGTCAGCATTTCCCACCGGCATCTCATTCGTTTCACTTGCGAGCAAGCGGTCGATGGCTGCCCGCAGTTGGACAAATGCCTCCGAATTCCCCATGAGTTTGTACCGTCCACGATCAGGCGGATATTCATCGAGTTCGAAAAATCCCCCCGACATTTCATCGGCTGATTCTGGTTCCGGGTTCATCTGAGAAAAACAAACGGCGGCAAGTGTGTGGTGAAACGTTCCTGCTCTACCTGACTGAGCTACCGGACCGTCGATGGTGGCCCGGGTCGGATTTGAACCGACGACCTGGTTGTCCGTAACAATGTAGTTTCACCGGCATCCGCCGTTCGAGAGCGTTTGGAATGAAGACGCCGACAAGGAGATGGCAGGGCAAACGGGCACGACGAGCTACCACTGCTCCATCTGGCGGTCGCCAGAGCGGGACTCGAACCCGCGGCCTTCGTGCTATCGTGGTGATGTAGTCCTGCCGGCATCCGGCGTGAGGGGATTGAAAGGAGAAAGGATTCGCGACGAGGTGGTCGAAGGACGTCATGTCCAGTGTTCTATCCAATTGAACTACCCCGCTCGCGCGGGAGCCGGATTCGAACCGGCAACGTCTGAAAGCAATGTAGTCCTTCTGGCATTCGCGAAGAAAGAATGCCGACGCGGCGGCAAGGGTGGTGAGACACGTTTTACCTGCACCGTCTGTAGCCGGACCTTGCGATCCGTGCGGGATTCGAACCCGCGTATCTTCGTCACCGGCATTCGCCGAGTCGGCAAAGGTCACGTGCGTTTCGGGAAATTGCTTTTCGATTTCATGATCATTGAGAGGGAAAGAGATTCGCGACAAGAGGCGGAAAGAGCATTGCTCTACCACTGAGCTACAGCGCCCTCCTGATGGAGGACGAAAGGCGGAATCGAACCGACCACAGATGTAGTCTTTCCTGCATTCGCGAAAGGAGGTGCCGACAAGGGATCGGCGGGACGCCTCCGGACTTTTCAGTCCGGGCGGGGTTCGAAGCCCGCATTTACCAATGTAGTCCCGCCTGCATTCGGCGTAGGTTTGAAGGGAGTTCCACGACAAGGATTGGCGGAAGAACATTCCGGCCGCTTGGGTTCGTTTCCGAACCTGCCATGCCGGTCCCAAATGTAATCTTCCGGGCATTCGTGGAGAGGGGATGCCGACGCGACGGCAAAGGTGGATGGGAATAGCGCCTACCGTCGGCTTTCGGGCTGGTTGATCAGCCCGACGGGAGTCGAACCCGCTATCTGCTTTCGAGAATGTATTCCCAACCGGCATTCGCCGCGCCGGCAAAGGGTCATGCGATTTTCATGCGCGTGTTGATGGGTTGCTTTTCGATTTCAGAGATCCAGTGGTCCGTTCCGTCCGCGCCCGCCGCAAAGGCGGCGACGAGATCGAAGACGGTGTCGCTGAATCCACCGATGTTGAGGATGTCCTTCCGGTCCAGGGCCTGCACGCTGACGTTCGGCACCAGGTCGATGCAGACGAGACGCGCGGCTGGATTGCGTTCCTTGAAGCGGGTCCACTCGTGCATCATCCCGGTTCCACGGCCGTTCGGACGGGCGTCCATCCACGACTCGTTGTCCGAGACATAGATGACCAGATCCGCCTGGGCCTTCTCCGAATTGAGCAACTGGAGCGGAGCCGAGCAGTTCGTTCCACCGCCGCCGATCTTCGCGAGCTTGGCGGCATTGGTCATGACGCTGTCGCGCGGATTGAGCTTCAGCTTCACGACATCGCACTCGAATGGCAGGACGCGGGCGTCCCGGTTCTTGCGGAGGAAGGCGGCGGCGATGAGACCGGCGACATCCACACAGCGGACCTTCGAGGATGCCCCGCGCTGGTAACCCGTGACGGAGCACTGCATCGATCCCGACACGTCCGCGCAGACAACCACCCGGCCGGCGATGTCCGGCACGTTGGCGAGCGCGGTTTCCATCGCATCCTGGAGAGCCTCCTTGATCGCGTGCGGCATTTCCGCCGCGGCGTTCATGAAGGCGACCAGCAACTGGTAGGGGAAGGCACGGGCGCGGCGGACCGCATCCGGATCGGCGAGGCGCTTGGCGATCAGGCGGATGAGTTCCGGATTCTTGGCGAGGCCGTGGCGGAGGAACGTGTTCAAGTTCATCCGCGTGGTCTGCCAGGAAGCTTTCCGCGCGATGGCGGCCCATTCCTTTTCGCCGAGGTCCTGTGCCGTAAGCATCTGGAACGGCACGTCCGGAATCTCACCGGCGCGGTCACGCTTCCAATCTTCGAAAGCACGCAGCGCGGCGGGGAGGACGTCCGGATTCCACGGCTTTCCGATCAACCAGGCGTAGAATGCCTCGCGGGCCGGATCGGTCGGGCGCGGGTGGACCATCTTCACGATGTCCGCCAGCGACGGTGCATTGCCGATGGACGCATCGATGAGCTGGCGCTCGCTGGCGCGCTCGAGCCACTGGCGGACGAGGCGCTTCGGCGCGGAGCCGAGCGACTTCCGCCCGGTAACACCGGAACGGAGGATCTGGACGAAGGTCCGGAGCATCCGGCCATTGTCGATCACTTGCGGGAAGATTTCGATGAGCCGGTCGAGATCGCGGGTGGCGAGCACGGCGCAGAGCAGGGCTGGCATGTCCTTCATGAACGCGCGGCGGCGGGCATAAAGGGCGGTGCGGGCGAGGAAGTCGGTGTCCACCTGTTGCGCGGCCTCCAGCACGCGGTCGAGCTGGGTCTCGGCGCTGGCGTAGAAGGTCCGGTTCAGCGAACCGGTCGCGGCCAGTTGGGCGAGGGTAGCCTGCGGGGTGCGGGCGTAGGCGGGAGCGGCGGCATCGTTGATCGCATCAGTGCGGGGAACGAAGGCTCCACGGAGGGTCTGGAAGAGAGTGCGATTGGCCATGGTGGGCATTGTCCGGGAGTTGCGCCGGACGAAAGGGGTATTGGCATGGCCCATGCCAAGGCGTGTTAGAGCATCGCGATTTCACCTCTAATCTATTAGTGGTGAATGAATTAAAAATGTTTCGATTTTTTCGAGCATAGCCACGCATCCGATTTTTACTTTCAATTATTAGCTATTTCGCTAGTCTTTTATCCATGAAGCGCGTGGCGATTGGAATCCTTGGCACCAAGCTGGACCACGGCTTCTGGGAAGACCGTTGGGAGAGCTGGCGGCCCACCATTTCCCTGTTCCAGCATGAGGAGTTGCTGTTCGACCGCTTCGAATTGCTGGCGGAAAAAAGCTTCTCCAAGCTGTCCGGTCGCGTGCTGGAGGACGTGCGGCAGATTTCTCCGGAAACGGAGGCGCGGCTCCATGAGGTGAGCTTCGGCCGTGATCCCTGGGACCTGGAGTCGGTGTACGCCGCGCTGCACGACTGGGCGCGGTCCTATCCCTTCGATCCGGAGCATGAGGACTACTACATCCACATCACCACCGGCACCCACATCGCGCAGATCTCGTTGTTCCTGCTGAACGAAGCGGGGACGCTGCCGGGCAAGCTGATCCAGACCTCGCCACCGGTGGGCCGCAGCAATCGCAAGCCCGCATTGCCCGGTTATGCGGTGATCGATCTGGACCTGTCCAAGTACGACAAGCTTAGTACCCGCTTCGCCGAAGAGCAGGCCGAGGCCGCGGATTTCCTCAAGAGCGGCATCGCGACACGCAATCCGGCGTTCAACCGCATGATCGACCGCATCGAGCAGGTGGCCCTGCGCTCGAAGGCGCCGATCCTGCTGCATGGCGCGACCGGCGCGGGCAAGTCCCAGCTCGCCCGGCGGCTGCACGAGCTGAAGAAACAACGCGGCGGCCTGAAGGGTCCCTTCGTGGAAATCAACTGCGCCACGCTCCAGGGCGATACCGCGGCCTCCGCGCTCTTCGGCCACGTGCGCGGGTCCTTCACCGGTGCCCAGCGCGACCGGCCGGGGCTGCTGCGGGAAGCCGATGGGGGCATGTTGTTCCTCGATGAAATCGGCGAGCTGGGTCTCGACGAGCAGGCGATGCTGCTGCGCGCGCTGGAGGACAAGACCTTCCTGCCGGTGGGTTCCGATCGCCCGGCGACGAGCGACTTCCTCCTGATCGCGGGCACCAACCGCGATCTCCGCTGCGAGGTGGCACAGGGCCGTTTCCGCGAGGACCTGCTGGCGCGCATCAACCTGTGGACCTTCACACTGCCCTCGCTGGCGCAGCGGCGCGAGGACATCGCGCCGAACCTGGACTACGAGCTGCGGCGGTTCGCGGGCTCGCACGGGCGCGAGGCGAGTTTCAACAAGGAGGCGCGGCAGCGTTTTCTCACGTTTGCGGAAGCGGTGGACACACCGTGGTCCGGGAACTTCCGCGATCTCAATGCCGCGGTCACGCGGATGGCCACGCTGGCTCCGCGCGGGCGCATCCGGGTGGAGGAGGTGGAGGAGGAGGTCGAACGGCTGCGCGAAAGCTGGCACCGGCCAGGCGCGGGCAGCGCGATGGAAGGCGCGGATCTGGAAGCGTTGCTAGGAGATGGATTGGACGACATCGATCCCTTCGACCAAGTGCAACTCGCGCACGTGGTGGCGGTGTGCAGAAGGTCTAAGACGCTTTCGGAGGCGGGACGGGAGCTGTTCGCGGTTTCGCGGAAGAAGCGTGCGGTGACGAACGATGCGGACCGGCTGAAGAAGTATCTCGCGAAGTTCGGGCTGACTTTTGAGGCGTTGAAGTAGCGTAAGTTTCCAACTTGCGCATGGGTGCGGCAGACGAGTGGAAAGGGACTTTCAAACATCCCACAGCGCTCCGCCGCGAGCACTCACAAGTTGGAAACTTGTGCTACTTCAAACTCCCGTCGCAGCTCCACGAGCAGCGTATTGATCCTCCCTCGATCCGGCTCGTCCGGCAGGGTGCTCTGTTCAAAGGCCTCACGGACACGCACGAGCCGCTGCTCCGCCTGCTCGACAAGTTCATCGTATTCGAACTCACCCGAACGCACGCGCAGCAGGAAGTCCCGGTTCGGACGCCGCACGCGCAGCACGCCCTCGCGGGCGATCTCCTCCGCCATGTCGAGCAGGCGCAGGGTGTGCAGCAGGTTCTTCGAGTCATAGCCGCGGCCATGCCCCGCATTGGTGCGGTAGCGTTCCTCGTTCCGGTTCGCGACCCATTCCCAGTATTCGCGATGAGCCTTGCAGTGGGCGCGGAAGGCATCGCGGTTGCAGGTCATCCAGGCGATGGGAGCCGCGTCCTTCGGCACGCTGCTGAAATGAAGCGCATCCGGGTCCTTCGGTGAAACGATGCCTCGGTAGTTCACCGCCGGATCATGATAGATCGCAAACAGATCACTGGCATGGGTCAATGCTGTAAGGCCGCAGTCCTCCTGTCTCAACCCACGCAACGCCAGCCATTCCTCCACCGGCAGGCTGCCCTGTCCCTCCGGCACATGACAGAACTTCAATAGTTCGATGCGCTGCTCCGGCTGTGGATTGACGATCTTCTTGTTCAATCCGCGCGCCTTGCGGATCTGGCCCATGGCGTATTCGCCGAAAGTGACGGCACAGAGCTTCGAGAGGAACAACTCCGGCTTCAACCGATCAAACAGGGGATGGCGATGACGGATGCAATCGTCCGGCGAGGCCAGCAACTCCAATACGTTCGGATTGTTCCGCAGCAGCAGTTCCACGAAACGGCCCAGCTCGTAATACACCTCGTCGTTCCGCTCGTCCGCCACCTGTTCGATGGAATCGAGTCCGAACAAAAACGACGAAGGCGCGACAAACACCCCACGACGATCCTCGTCCGATCCTTCCACGGCAGTACCGTAGGCATGGCTGCCTGCGACGGTATCGAAAAGCAGCAGATCCTTTTGCCGGACACGCTCCAAGGTGAAGTCCTCCGGCTTGAGCATCGGTCCGGATGGCAAACGCAGCTCCGAAAGAAACAATCGGTCGAGTACCGCCATGTCCGCATGCGAGCGATCCGGCAGTTCATCGGTCTGGCCGATGGCTGCTTCCAGAAACGCATCAAGCACCGGCAGGCGCGCCATGCGCTGGCCTTCGTTGGTGGCGGCCTTGTGCTTCAGCAGATCCGGCACGAGTGCCTGCACCTCACATGGAGCGACCGGCAATAGCTCCGCAAACGCCACCGGCGGAATGCCCCTATCCTCCAAAATCCACTTCGCGGCCAGCGTGGCGCGCAGGGCGTAGAGATAATCCTTCGCCCGGACCTGATCGGCCTGGAGCTTGCCCAGCCACATCTGCTTCGCCAGGCCGCGGTAGTGATCGGAGGCACCCCGCGGCGAAAACACCTCGCGGGCCGTGGCGCGCCAGCGGTCGAGAAAGCCCGGCTCCGCCCGATAAACGATGGGCGAATGCAGCCACTCCAGCAGCGCGCCATTGGATTTTCCCAACAGTCCCTCCGCCTTCCGCACATCCCAGCCCCCGGCATCGAGCTCATCGACGATCGGCAGATCGATGGCGGAGGTGGCACCAGCAATGGCGAGATAAGCCTGCTCCGGATGCACGAACAGGAAGCGGATGTCATAGTCGCTGTCCGGCGAGGCGAAACCCCACGCGCGGCTGCCGGATTCACAGGCATAGAGGATGCGGAATCCCTGCTCGCGCTCAATCCGATCCAGAAGCTCCGCAATCCGTTCCTCCACCGTCATGCCTGCCGATAGCGGGGAGGCCCCTCGTGAGCAAGGGCATCCCACGGATACACGAAGGGCGGAGTCGCCGGACTCCGCCCCCGGAGAAGACCTTCCCCGGCCAATACCTCAATTTCTCAAAGTACGCCGAGGGCGCGCAGGGTATAAACGTCCAACCACGCGGTGACGCGGAGGCGGTGGTCGCGCTGGAAGCGGGCGATAGCGCGCTGGGTCACCGGGCCGATGCTGCCATCGACGCGACCGTGGTAGTATCCGAGCTGGCGGAGGCGGAGCTGGGCGCGGTATTCCTTGCGCTCGCGCGGGCTGACCGGACGCGGCGGATAAACCGGAGCCGGTGGCATGGGGCGGTAGCCCGGTGGACGATACGATCCGTGATGGTAGGGAGCGGCATCCGCAGGAGCCGCGGCGGCAACGGCGAGAACGGTTCCGAGCAGGAGCGTCGGCAGGTGTTTCATAATGATGGGTTGAACGGTTGTGGCATGACTGTCATTCAAATCGGTTAGATCGCAACACCGATTTTCCAAGGGTCCGGGAGCCCAGATTTTTTCGCATGCGGTCCCGGAAATCGCTGCTAGCGTGGGAGTCATGCTCCACCGCATCGTCATTCCCGCCGTGGTTTTCGCGGCTTCCGCCTTCGGCGCCGATCTCACCGCCATTGGCTTCAAGGACATCCAGGGCAAGGACACCTCGCTGAAGGATTACGCCGGCAAGGTCGTGCTCGTCGTGAACGTGGCCTCGAAGTGCGGCAACACCCCGCAGTACAAGCCGCTCGAGGCGATGTACGAAAAATACAAGGACAAGGGTTTCGTGATCCTCGGTTTCCCCTGCAATGACTTCAACGGCCAGGAACCCGGCACCGCTACGGAGATCCAGGAGTTCTGCAAAAGCACCTACGCGGTGACGTTCCCGCTGATGGAGAAGATCCACGTCAAGGGTCCGGAGCAGCACCCGCTCTACGCCGCGCTGACCGGGCCTCAAGGTGCCTTCCCGGGCGACGTGAAGTGGAACTTCGGCAAGTTCCTGATCGGCAAGGACGGCAAGCCGATCGCCCGCTTCGAGCCGAAGACCAAGCCCGACCTCTCCGACGTGAGCGAGGCGGTCGAGAAGGCGCTCGAGGCGAAGTAAGTCAGGCCAGCTTGCGCGGCACGAACCAGCGCCGCAGCGCGGACACCAGCCGCGCCCAACTGGTGAGTTTCAATCCGAGCATCCGCGACCGCGGGCGCTCGGATTTTTCATTCAGCAAGGTCAGCAGGTCGGTGTGGCCGAACATGGCGGCGAACATCGCAGGAGTCCTGCCACCGCCTTGGTCCGCAGTGGCATCCGCTCCGGCTGCGAGCAGGATGCAGGCGACTTCCAGATGGCCCTTGAAAGCGACCCCCGCCAGCGGTGTTTGCTGGCGGTCGTTGCGGGCATCCGGATCGGCACCATGCCCGAGCAGGAGTTCCACCGCCGCCTGCTCGCCGTGGTAGGCGGCGAGCATGAGGAGGGAGTTGCCTTTCTCATCACGGAGATTCACCGGCAGCCCTGCGTCCAGCATGGGCGCGAGCGTGGTGAGATCTCCGTGACGGGCGGCGCCGAGCGCGATGCGCTGCAGCTCGGCGTAGCGGGCTTCCTCGGCGGCGGTGGCTTGCATGGTTCCGGTAAGGTTGCGGGTTCTCAGGCGCTGCCGGCGCCCACCGGCTCGTTCGGATAGGCACCGCTGGCGGTCCACTCGATTTCAAGGGCCTTCGCCACGCCGGCGGCGTAGGCGGGATCGGCCTTGTGGAAATGGGCGAGCTGGCGGTGGATGATCTCCTGCGGCACACCGTCCATCGCGGCGGCAATGTTGCTGAAGAGCGCCAGCTGCTGCGCGCCGCTCATCAGGCGGAAGAGGTTGCCGGGCTGGGTGTAGTCGTCGTTGCCCTCGCGGTGGTTGTAGCGGTCGGCATCGCCGGAGATTTTCAGCGGCGGCTCGGCGAAGCGCTCATGCTCCACCGGGCCGTTGAAACTATTGGGCTCATAGTAGGCATCGCTGGCGGCGGGCGTGGTGAAGTTCATCGAGCCGTCCATGTGGTAGTGGTTGGCGGCGGACTTCGGACGGTTCACCGGCAGGGTCTCATACCAGGTGCCGACGCGGTAGCGGTGGGCGTCCGCATAGGAGAAGATGCGGGCCTGGAGCATCTTGTCCGGCGAGAAGCCGATGCCCGGCACGATGTTCGAGGGCGAGAAGGCGGACTGCTCGATCTCCTGGAAATAGTTCGCGGGATTGCGGTTCAGCTCCAGCACACCCACGTCGATGAGCGGGTAGTCGCCGTGCGGCCAGACCTTGGTGAGGTCGAAGGGATTGAGGTGATACGTTTCCGCATCGGCCTCCGGCATCACCTGGATCTTCACATCCCACTTCGGGAAATCGCCCCGCTCGATGTACTCGTAGAGATCGCGCTGCGAGGACTCGCGGTCCTTGGCGATGACCTGCTCGCCTTCGGCATTGGTCATGGTCTCGATGCCCTGGCGGGTCTTGAAGTGGAACTTCACCCAGAAGCGTTCGCCCGCGGCATTCAGCAGCGAGTAGGTGTGGGAGCCGTAGCCGTTGACGTGGCGGTAGCTCTTCGGCAGGCCGCGGTCGGACATCAGGATGGTGACCTGGTGCAGGCTCTCCGGCGAGAGCGACCAGAAGTCCCACATCGCGGTGGCGCTGCGCATGTTGGTGCGCGGATGGCGTTTCTGGGTGTGGATGAAGTCCGGGAACTTCAGCGGATCACGGACAAAGAACACCGGCGTGTTGTTGCCCACGAGATCCCAGTTGCCCTCGTCGGTGTAGAACTTCAGCGCGAAGCCGCGTACGTCGCGCTCGGCATCGGCGGCACCGCGCTCACCGGCCACGGTGGAGAAGCGCAACAGCGTTTCCGTCTGCTTGCCGATCTGGGAGAAGATCGTGGCCTTCGAGTACTTCGTGATGTCGTGGGTGACGGTGAAGGTGCCGAACGCGCCGGAGCCCTTGGCATGGACCACGCGCTCGGGGATGCGCTCGCGGTTCTGGTGGGCGAGCTTTTCGATGAGCTGGTAGTCCTGCAACAGCAGCGGGCCGCGCGGGCCGGCACTGAGCGAGTTTTGGTTGTCAGCAATAGGATTGCCGGCGGTGGTGGTGAGGGTCGGTTTCATGGGTTGCGTCGGTTCAGGAGAGAAAGAGGATGCCGATGATCGAGAGACCCGAGAGGGCGGCGGCGATGAGATGGCGGGTACGGCTGCCATCGGCGGGCGTGGTTTCCCGCCACATGAGCACGAAGCTCCGGAACTCGGCGGGGTAGTGGTTGCGCAGAAAGTAGATCATGGCCTTTGAGGAATGCGGGCATCATGCCCGGAAACCCGCCATCCGGGAAATCGTGTGTTGCAAACCCAGCCATTGGATTTTCTTATGGCTCCGCACCGATGGAAATCCGCCAGCTCGAACTCCTGCGCACGATCCTGGAGGAGGGATCGCTCACCGCCGCGGCGAAACGCTGCCACCTTTCCCAACCCGCACTCAGCCAGCAGATCCAGGCGCTGGAAGCGGAACTGGGCGAGCCCTTGCTGATCCGCAAGCCTCGCGGAGTGGAGGCCACCGCGGCCGGATCGCTGCTCATGGAACACGCCGCGCGCATCCTGGAGGAAACCGCGCGGGCCAAGGACGCCTTCACCGGTCGGCGGGAACTTCAATCCGGTAAGGTGGCCTTCGGGATCATCCCGACCATCGCGCCGTATCTGCTGCCTCGTTTGCTCGGCCCGTTCCGCAAACGCTTTCCCGGCATCGATCTCGCCGTTTCGGAGGCACGCACCGCGGATCTGATTCCGCAGGTGGTATCCGGTGCCATCGAGTTCGCGATTCTCAGCGATGTGGCGGAGGCCGAGCGCAAACGCTGGTCGCTGCACCTGCGTGAACTGTTCCGTGAGCCGCTGCTACTGGCCGCGCCGGCGGATCATCCGCTGGCGACACGGAAGCAGTCACCCACCGCCGCCGACCTGGATGCATCCGAGCTGATCCATCTCCAGGGCGGTCATTGCCTTTCCGATCGCACGCTGCGCGTTTGCAAGATCCGCGATCCCAATCCGGGTTTGCGCTGCGACCAACTCTCCACCGCGATGGCGATGGTGGCGGCGGGATTGGGAGTTACCGTGGTGCCGAAGCTGGCAGTGAGGGATCTGGGAGACAGTGTGGTCATCCGGCCCTTCGCCGGGGAAGGGCTCTACCGCACGGTGAGTCTGATGAAACGCCGCGGCGCAAAGGCAAGCCCCGCAGCCGAGGAATTGCTGCGATTGTTCACCGGACCCAAGGAGTAAGGACAGGAATGTCCCTACTCCTTGTGGCGAAGCCTCCGGCACGCCGTGATCTTTGGATTCCGCATCGCCTCGACGTTGTAGTACGCCTGCAACAGTTCCTCCTCAATGCCCAGCCGATGTCGCACCTCGCACAGAGAAAAATCCATCAGCGGCCGGAAGTCCACCCGGTCCAGCGGCTTGCACTCCGAGACCGCTCCCAGATGCACCGCATCGGTGAAAATCCTGCGCGCGGATTTCGGAAAGCGGTACGGCTTCGGATACCATCTCCCCGCCACGGTGGCGAACCATCGCGTGGCGGCGCTGCTCATTTCCTTGGACGATCCCATCGTGAACCCGATGGTGAATGCCTCGTCGTAGAGCGTGGTGCCACGCCCGAGCAGGAGGTGGACGCAATCGTGCTGCTCCAACGTGACCCGTCCCCGGAACATCGACAGCGGCGGCAGATCGAAGGCCGGATTCTCCATGATCTTGACGAGGAACGGCACCTCGCCCTGGTCGTTGCCGATGGAGAGCAGCCGTCGCATGCCCTCGCGCAACGTGATGGTGTGGTCCCACAGGGGGATGAGGAAGACCTGCAACGCGGGATTGTAGATCGCCATGGAGCATTCTCGCACAAACCCCGCCACTTCGGCAAGAATGAGACGCGCTAAAGCCTCGACTCCGGCCCTGCGGCTTGCATGCTTTCCGCCCCTTGCCCACCGCCGCCGCCATCCGTGACTTCCTCGAAAACCTCCTCTGGCAGGAGCGTTTCGACGAAGAGCACCTCGCCGCCGGGCATAAGCTGAAAAGCAAGGTCCGCGAGCTGGCCGCCGAGCGTCCGGACGACGACAACCTCACGCTGCGCGCCAACGTCGCCGGAGAGGATTGCGAGATCCCGATGTGGGTGGCCGGGGACGGCTGGCAGTTCGAGACGAATTGCTCGTGCGAGTTCGGCCGGTTCTGCCCGCATGCGGCCGCTATGCTCACCGAGGCATCGAAACCGAAGACGCTTTCCCGAGTATTGGAAGGGGCCATCGTCCGCAGCCGCCAGGCTCCCGAGCTCGCTGCCGCCGAAACGCTGGTACCCGCGCCGGAGGATATCCCGCATGTCGAGCTGGTTCCCACCTTTCATCTCACGCTCGTCCGCGAGTCGACGGATTCCAAGGTCATCCGGCTGCTGCTTCAGGCGCTGAAAATGCCGGATCAGGGTGACTGGGTGGTGGCGCGGCCCTTCGCCATCTACGGTGAACATCGTATCCCGATTTCCGGCGCACCTGGCGCCCGCGAGTTCCGGGTGGAAACGAAGAAAGGGCCGCTGGTGATCCGGCGGGATGTGGCGGCGGAATACAGCGCGGTGCAGGCGCTCCAACAGGTCGGACTTGGGAGCCTGTCCGGCCATGCCGAGTTCCGATTCCTGCTTTCGCTGGCCGGAAAAAAAGGCATCACGAACGAAGGCGGCCTGTGGTTCCCCTCCGCAGTGCACGGCCCCATCGCGGAATTCTGGCCATGGTTGCGCTCGCGCGGACGCGAGGTGCTGGAAGCGGCGAAGTGGACCTTCGAAGTCGCCCGCGATGTGGGCTACGATGTGATCGACCTTGATCCGGACAACTGGGTCTTCACGCTGGAGGATGATTCCACCGGCTGGTTCCACCTCTCCGTGGGCATCGAGGTGGCGGGCAAGTCCATCGACCTGCTGCCGATCCTCGCCGCGCTGCTCGACAAGGGCGCGCTGGAGGAATCGCTGGAGTTCCCCGCCGACGGTCATTTCCTGCACTACCTGCCGGACGGCACCGCGCTGCGCCTGCCGACTGCCCGCGTGCGGAAGATTCTCAAACACTTCGCCGCGCTCATCGACCCGCGCCGGTTCAAGGGCGGCAAGATGCCGCTGCATCCGCTCGATGCCGCCGCGCTGGGCTTGGCGGAGTTCGGCATCGAGCCGCCGCCGCGTCTCGCCGAGCTGGCGGAAAAGCTCAATGGCTTCGAGGGCATCAACCCCGAGCCACCGCCGGAGGGACTCAAGGCCGAGCTGCGCCCCTACCAGCTCTCCGGTTTCCGCTGGATGCAGTTCCTCGCCCGCCACGAGCTGCACGGCATCCTGGCCGATGACATGGGCCTCGGCAAAACGCTCCAGACCATCACCCACATCCTTGCGGAGAAAGCCAGCGGCCGCAATGCGAAGCGGCCCTCGCTGGTGATCGCGCCGACCAGCGTGGTGCCGAACTGGCAGGCGGAGATCCGCAAGTTCGCGCCTGAGCTGCGCATCCTGCTGCTCGATGGCCCGGAGCGGAAGAAGTACTTCCGCTCGATCCCCTACGCGGACGTGGTGCTCACCTCGTTCGCCCTGCTCCAACGTGACATCGACAAGCTCACGGAGCATTCGTTCCACCTCGCGGTGCTGGATGAGGCGCAGAACATCAAGAACCCTTCCGCCAAGGTCGCGCAGGCCGCGTGCAAGCTCAATGCCCGCCACCGCCTGTGTCTCTCCGGCACGCCGGTGGAGAACCACCTCGGCGAACTGTGGAGCCAGCTCAAGTTCCTGATGCCCGGCTTCCTCGGCAGTCAGGAGGATTTCAACCGTCGCTTCCGCACGCCGATCGAGCGCAATGGCGATGCCGAACGCCAGGCCGCATTGAAGAAGCGCGTGGCCCCGCTGATCCTGCGCCGCACCAAGGACCAGGTGGCGAAGGAACTGCCGCCGAAGACCGAGCTGGTCCACATGGTGGAGCTGACCTCCGGCCAAAAGGACCTCTACGAAACCATCCGCGCGGCGATGGACAAACGGGTGCGCCAGGCGATCGCCGCGCGCGGCTTCGACAAGTCGCAGATGGTGTTCCTGGAGGCGCTGATGAAGCTGCGCCAGATCTGCTGCGATCCACGGCTGCTGAAGCTGGAAGGTGAGTCGAAGCTGGAAGCGGATCTCGCCGGCTCCGGGAAGCTCGATTATCTCTTCGAGCTACTGGAGACGCTGGTCGAGGAAGGCCGCCGCACGCTGCTGTTCTCCCAGTTCACCTCCATGCTCCAGATCATCGAGGACGGGCTGAAACTACGGAAGATCTCGTACTTGAAGCTTACTGGCGAATCGAAGAACCGCGGCGGGCTGGTGAAGGAATTCCAGGAAGGGGATGCATCGGTGTTCCTGATCTCGCTGAAGGCGGGCGGCACCGGCCTCAACCTCGTCGCCGCGGACACGGTGATCCACTACGATCCGTGGTGGAACCCCGCCGCCGAGGCGCAAGCCACCGACCGCGCCTACCGCATCGGCCAGGACAAGCCGGTCTTCGTCCACAAGCTGCTCTGCCAGGGCACCGTGGAAGAACGTATCCACAAGCTCCAGCAGCAGAAGAGCCAGCTCGCCAACGCCCTGCTCGCCGATGCGGATGTCTCCACCCGCCTCGACTCGAACACGCTCGGCGCGCTGCTGGCTCCGATGGAGTAATGGAGTTGAGGCTTTAGCCGAGGAGGGTCTTCCCGTGAGGCGGAGTCTCTAACGTTCCAGCTGCTTCCGTATCCACGAAGGCCGACGGCGCAAATCCAAAACCGCCCATACGTCCACGCCTTCGTTTCGCACACGATAGAAAATCGCAAACGGAAACCTCTTTGCGAGCATCCGGTGTTTGTTCCCGATGATCTTGTGGATTCCCGCATACAGATGGAGCGAATCGATGTCTGCGAAAAGGGAGTCGAGAAAGTAGTCTCCGATGCCCGGTGCCTGGCTTTCGTAGAAGTGATAGCCCGCCTCCAAATCCTCTTCAGCAGTTCCAAGGATGCGGATCTTCATTTCACCCGATCCCGGATGCGCAGCTTCGCCTCATCCCAATCGAAGAACTCCACCTTCCCCTCGGCGACCATGGCTTCCCGTCTGGCGAGTTCCTCATGATGCCAATCCGGCGATTCCGGCTCAGCTCCTTTTTCACTAAGCCGATCCCACAAGGCTTCCATGGCCACCAATGCATCGGCGGCGGAAAGGCCCTTGATCTGATCGAGCACCGTCATGGCGTCATGATCCTCCATGGCTCGTTCCAATGCAAGGAACGAAGCCGGAGACCTGCTGCCTAAAAACCCGCATTCCCCTGCCGGTTCTTTTCCTTCATCCTGCCACCGATGCTCCGCACCCTCCATCTCCGCGGCTACCGTTCGTTGCTCGATTTCCGATTGGAGCTGGGGCGGGTCACGGTGGTGACCGGCGGCAATGGCGTGGGGAAATCCAATCTCTACCGCGCGCTGGCGATGCTGCAGCGGATGGCGGAAGGGAACTTCGCGGCGGCCATCGCCGCCGAGGGCGGCATGCCGAGCGTGGCATGGGCGGGACCGCGCAAGAAGGACAAGCCGATCCGCGTGGAGTGGGAGGTGGAGCACGATTTCTTCCACTACTCCATGGCGTGCGGATTGATTCCGGCAGCACCAGGAACCACGGCTTTTCATACCGATCCTGATATCAAGGTCGAGAGCCTCCGGCTCCAGCGGCACGGCAAGGGCCAGGAGGTCGCCCGGCGAAAAGGTCCCATGGTCGAACTCCGCGCGGGTGAAGGCGGCTTCGAACGATCGCCACTGCCCCTGCATGCCCCGGAATCCATGCTCGCGGAGGTGCGCGATGGCATCCGCTATCCCGGGCTGGCCGCCGCCCGGGAGATCTTCCTGACATGGCGCTTCTACCACCAGTTCCGCACCGATGCCGACTCACCACTGCGGCGTCCGCTGATCGGATCGTGGTCGCCGGTCTTGTCCCACGATGGCGCGAATCTCGCCGCCACCTTGCAAACCATTCTCGAATCCAAATGCGACGAGCCGCTTGAGGCCGCCATCGCCGAGGCTTTTCCCGGCCTGCATTGGACCCCGGGAGAGGGTTCCGGCCGCTTCCAGCTCCGCATCCAAAAGCCCGGGCTGAAACGCTGGATGGATGCCAGCGAGTTGTCCGATGGCACGCTTCGTTTCTTCTGCGTCTGCGCGGCCCTCCTGACTCCGAAACCGCCACCCTTGATCGTGCTCAACGAACCGGAGAACAGCCTCCACGCGGGACTGATGCCCGCGCTGGCTGGATTGATCGCCGCCGTGCCCCCTCAAACCCAGTTGATCGTGGTCACCCACTCCGAGGCCCTCGCCCGCGAGATCGGGGAGCGCGCGGATTCCCGGAAAATCGACCTCATCAACCAAGAGGGAGAAACCCGTCTCGCCGAACATGCCGGCCCCCGCCGGGTATGGACTTTCAGTGGCGGAGACGACGACTGACATCCCCCACGGGACCATCATGGCTGATTTTGATCGCCTTCTCGCGTGGCATTCTGCAATATGCATATGCCCCCTTGATGACCCGTACGGAAACCGTCCTCGGTCCCCTGATCCGTAACGCCGAAGCAACACTGGTTGAATATCAATCGGATGAGACTTCCGTGCCGGTGATTGTCCCGGACCCAAAACCTGCGTTCCCCCACCGGGAACGTTGCTGGACGACTTGTCTGGAATCCGCCGCCATCGGCTTTGTGATGGATGAGTGGCGCGCCAAGCGGAACCCCCGCGGGCTGCTTTCCATGGTTGGTCACGGCATCTCCGGGGTCATGTCCTGCGGACCCTGGCGGCGAGCGATCCAGGTCGGCAGCCTGCCCTTCTCCACCACGGTCCGATCGGAAAATACCGGCGAGACGATGTGGAAGATCCTGCCGGAGCTGCGCGAGGAAATGCCGGAGCGCCCCTTTGCTGTGCGCAATGTGTTGAAAACAGACCTGCCGGAAATGCTTCCGGAAGATGCCGTGCTGCTGCCGGTGCGGGTGGTCTATGTGCAGGATTTTTCCGAAGGGCACCCGCCGCGCAGCAAGCACTACCGCCGCGACTTCCGGCTGCTGGAACGAGCGGGACTGGATCAACTGGAGGACGGGGATTTCGATGATGCCCGCATCCGTGAAGCACTCGGACTGTATGCCCAGCTTTACCGGAACCGTTACTCGATCCGTCATCCGGATTTCACACCGGAGATGATCGCGCTGGCCCGAGGGCGCGGATGGCTGCGCCTGGGGGGACTCGCCGATCCGGTCACCGGCCGGCTGCTGGGATGTTTCGGTCTGCACATGGTCGGCCGCACCATCACCACACCGATCTTCGGTCACGATCTGCGGTTGCCACCGGAAGAGGGCCTCTACCGGCAGTTGTCCACCGTGGTCACCAACTTCGCGGTCCAATCGAGGGCCTATGAAAACACCTCCAGCGGAGCGGGGGAGTTCAAGCGCCGCCGTGCCTTCAAACCCGAACTGGAATACCTGATGGTGATGCCACCCCTGGCCGGTCCGCGAAGAGCGGGCGACCACGCGATGTTGAAAACATGCGCGGCGATGATGCGGAAGGTGACGATCGACGATTTCCTTGCAGCAGGCGGATGAGCCCCCTGCATGGGAAGCCGTCCCTGCCTGCTTGCAGGGCAGGCGGCAACCGGCCAATTTCACGCCATGTCCGAGCTTCCCGCCTGCGTCCGCCTGACCCATCCCGCCGAGAATTATCCGGTGCTGGAGATCGATCATGCTTCCTGCCGGGCGAAGGTGGCGCTGCATGGCGCACACGTGATGGAGTGGACTCCCGCGGGTCACGATCCGGTGCTCTATCTCAGCCCGAAAACCGGATTGAAGGAAGGCAAGGCGATCCGTGGCGGCATTCCGGTCTGCTGGCCGTGGTTCGGTCCGCATCCGACCGACTCCAGCAAACCCGCCCACGGCTTTGCCCGCGCGCGCTTCTGGAAGCTGGTGGATTGCCAGGACGAAGGAGCTTCGGTCGAACTGCGCTTCACGCTGAAATCCGACGAGCATACCCGCGCGCTGTGGCCGCATGAATTCGAGGCGATCGTGGAGATCCGCCTTGGTGCGGAACTGCACGTGTCCCTCACCAGTCACAATACCGGCACCGGGCCCTTCGTCGAAACCGCCGCGCTGCACACCTACCTAACCATCAGCCATGTCGATGCCATTGAGATCGCCGGTCTGGGCGGATCGACCTTCCTCGAAAAGGCCGGTGGTTTGAACGTCCCCGGCGACCAGGCGGGGCCGGTGCGGATCGTCGGCGAAGTGGACCGCGTCTATGCCTCCACCGCCGATACCGTTCTAACCGACGACGACAAGCGGACGATCCACATCCACAAGCACGGCAGCGGCTCCACCGTGGTGTGGAATCCCGGTCCGGAAAAAGCCGCCTCGCTGGGCGACCTGCCTGCGGGGGACTATCCACATTTCGTCTGCATCGAGGCGGCGAATACCCCCGGCGCGGAGGTCACCGTCCCGCCCGGCGGCCATCATGTCCTGCGCACCCGGATCACGGTCGCGCGGTCTTGAGCTTGTGGATCGCCGTCCGATCAGGCAGGGTGCGATGCCATGAGCGAGGAAGCCGTCGCATCCCCCCTGGCCCCGAAAGCACGCGCCACCACCGTGGGCGAACTCATGTCCCCACCGGTGGGGATTTTCCGCCGCGACATGACCGTGGCGGAAACGATCGAAAGCCTGCGCGAAATGACCCGCGCGGCCTTCATCACCTACGGCTATGTCACCGATGAAGACGGCAGGCTGGAGGGTGTGGTGGTGATGCGGGATCTGCTGCTTGCTTCTCCGGAAACCAAGCTCGGCGACATCATGCTCAAGGATGTCTTCTCCCTGCGCGAAAGCACGCCGATGCCGGATGCGCTCAAGGTCGCACTCTCGAAGCACTACCCGGTCTATCCTGTTTGCGATGACCAGGGCCGGTTGAAAGGCCTCGTCCGCGGCGACACGCTCTTCGCCGAGCAAGTCGTGGAGATCAGCGCCCAGGCCGGTAGCATGGTCGGTGTGGAAAAGGAGGAACGCCTTGCCACTCCACTCCCGCGCAGCCTCAAGCTCCGCCATCCGTGGCTCCAGATCAACCTGCTCACCGCCTTCCTCGCCGCTGCGGTAGTCGGCTGCTTTGAGGATACCATCAACCACTTCGTCATCCTCGCCGTCTTCCTGCCGGTGATGGCCGGACAATCCGGCAATACCGGCTGCCAGGCGCTGGCCATGTCTCTGCGCGGCATGACGCTGGGGGACGTGAAAGGCAAGGAACGCCGCCTGATCATCAAGGAAGGCATCCTCGGATTTGCCAACGGCCTGCTGGTGGGCATCACCGCTGGCATCGGCATGTTCATCTACGCCTCCATGCAGAAGAACGCCCATCCGCTGCTGATGGGAGCCATCGTCATGGCGGCCATGACGGCGAGCTGCGTGATCAGCGGCCTCTCCGGCGCCTTGATCCCCCTCACTCTGAAACGCCTGGGCGCGGACCCGGCAACGGCTTCCAGCATCTTCCTCACCACCGCCACGGACATCGCCAGCATGGGGATCTTCCTTTCGCTGGCGAAGGCCCTGGTGCCGGTCGGTGGCGGTTGAGCAGTAAGGGAGTATGGTTTTACGAATGTCCGCAATTTTTCAAAGAGGGTGCCTGCCGCTCCTCGCGGCTCTTGTCACCGCACCAACGGCGGACGCGCTGGCGATCCGGACCTACAGCGCCGCACGGCATGACCGGTTCACCGGTTTCCCGGGCGCACCGGTGTTGAACACCGGTTCATGGTTCACGGGGTCCCTCTATACCGGAGTCGGCTGGCTGGCATCCGATACCCGGCGGCAGTTCGCCCTGGTATCGCCCCAGCATTTCGTCTCGCCCTCGCACTGGGGGGTGGGCAATGGCGATCAGATCCGCTTCCTGTCCTCGAGCGGGCAGATCGTCACCGCCACCATCGCCTCGTCGACCATCATCCAGGAGAATTCGACTTACACGGATCTCACGTTGGGCCGCTTCACCACTCCCATCCCCACAGGTTCCGGGGTGGCGGCATTCCCATACGGCAGCACCAGCGAAAGCTACTATCCATCCGGCCCCCCCAGCCGACGGGTCCTCCACGTATTCGGATTCGATGCCAAGGCCGGCGGAGGCACCCTCGGATCGTTCGCCAATGTGGACATGGGAAACGGGTCCATCAGCCGGATGTTCTCATTCTCCTATACGTTGGCGAGCGGAGGCCAGGATGACAGCTACTTCATCAGCGGTGATTCCGGTTCGCCATCATTCGTGAACCCGACGGGCTCGAAGCCGCTGCTGGTCGGCACCCATTCCGCCATCGATACGACCAGCTCCGCCACGGTGTACACGAACTACGACACGTTCGTTCCGCACTACGTCGCACAGCTCAACCCCCTCATGGCGACGGATGGCTATCAGATGATTCCATCCTCTCCCCCCGCCGTCACCCTGGCCTCCGCACAATCGTCGACGAGTCCCGCCACCCTGCGGCGCGCACAGACCGGATCCGCGACGTTCACGATTTCGAACAACACCCCGGCAAACGGGGCGACCAACATCGTCGTTTCACTCACCTTCCCGAGTGGCAGCGGTCCCACCAGCATCAGCGGCACGGATTGGTTCGTGGATACCACGGGGCCAACCGTCTGGACGCTTCATCGGGCCACTCTCACCAACGGCAGTCCCGCACCGCTGACGGCCTCCTGGAATTCCGTGCCCGCGACCGCCACCCTGCCCGTCACCATCACCAGCCAGAGCGACGGCAGCAGTTTGCAAACCAGCAACTACGATCTCGCTCCCGCGGTATCCTACGCGGAGTGGAGCGCTCCCCTGGCGCAACCGGCCACCACCGCCGATCCGGACAACGATGGCAGGAACAACCTCATCGAATACGCCTTCGGCGGTGATCCATCATCCGGAGCCAATCTCCTCTCTCCCGGCGTGCAGGCCGGCACCGCGATCAGCACGGCCGCCGGGACGGCTTCACTGAGATTCCCGGTAAGATCCGACTCCCAAGTACGAGGACTGACGTATGTGATCGAATGGTCGGACAATCTCACCACCTGGAGCCAGACCGCTCCGGCGGGCGCGGGTGCTCCCTCCTATCAGGTCCATTCCCCCGCGGTTTCCGGGTTCAAGGAATCGCTGGTCACGTTTCCCGCCAATGCCGCGCGGAAGTTCGCACGGGTGCGGATCACCCTCAATGAAAACGCGGCGGGAATGACGGTGCCCTGAGCGGACGTTCTTTCCCGGCTTGCACAAGACCGCCACATGGGTTTGGGTGATGGGATTTCAAGAGATGTCACCCTGGCTGCCCGCACTCGCCATCCTGTTCCTGATCGCTCTCAACGCCTTCCTCTCGTTGGTCGAGATCGCGCTGGTGCTGTGCCGTGAATCAAAATTGAAAGCGGACGAGGAGGGTGCGGAGGACGCGTTGCTCCTGTTGCGGGCTCCGGAGAACACCCTTTCCTCAGCCCAGGCGGTGATCACGCTGGCCATCGTTCTAACAGGCGCGTTCGCCTCCGAGGGGCTCGCCGCGCCGCTCGCCACGGCGGCCTCGGGCTGGTTCCATGGCGCCGCCTGGGTCGGCCCGGTGGCACGCCTCCTGGTGGTGCCCGCCGTCGCGGGCTCCGTACTGCTGTTCGGCGCGCTGGTGCCGAAGCGGATCGGCCTTGCACACCCGGAAGCCGTGCTGCGCTTCACCGCCGGCACGGTCCGGAAATGGACCGCGCTGATCGCCCCGCTCGCCCGGTTGTTCGGACAAACCGCGGACGGCATCGTGGCAGTCCTGCAGATCCAGCCCGCCGCGGCCGATACGGTCAGCGAGGAGGACGTGAAGCAGATCGTCCGCGAGGGCGGCAAGAGCGGCGCGCTGCTGCCCGAGGAATCCGAAATGGTGGAAGCCGTACTGGGCCTCGACAGCCTGCGTGTGCGCGAGCTGATGACCCCCCGCGGCGACATCGTGTGGCTGGATGTGGCCGCACCGGTGAATCATTCCTTCGATCTGATGCTCGCCAGCGGCCACACCCGCTTCCCGCTGCATGAAGGCCGCCGCGACAACGTGCTCGGCGTCGTCTTCATCCAGGACGTCTTCATCGCCCAGCGCACGGGAGGCACGGTGGACCTGAAAGCCCTTGCCCGGCCCGCGCTGATGGTGCCGCCCACCCAACCGGTGATCCGGCTGTTGGAAACCTTCCGCACCTCCGGTTCCACCTTCGCGCTGGTGTCGGACGAGTTCGGCGGCATCTGCGGCATCATCACGATGCAGGATGCCGTGGAGGCCATCATCGGGGACTTCCAGGATTCGCCCGATACCGAGCCCGCCATCGTCGAACGCAAGGACGGCTCATGGCTGGTGGATGCTTCGATCTACTTCGATGACTTCATCGAACGCTTCCCCGATTTCCCCGGCCAAGGCGCGAATGAACGCCACTACGTCACCCTCAATGGCTTCATCCTCCAGAAGCTCGATCACATGCCGACCACCGGCGAAACCCTTGAAGCCGGGCCGTTCCGGATCGAGGTGCTCGACCTCGACCGCAACCGCGTGGACAAGGTGCTGGTGACGAGGGTGGCGTAAGACGTCGCCTCACGGCACGATCTTCACCCGGTCACCCGTCTGGGTCATCGAGAAGAGCTTCTGCGCATTGCCGGAAGGCACGCGGATGCAGCCGTGCGATGCCGGATAGCCGGGCACCACCCCTTCGTGCAGGCCGAAGTCATCGCCGCTGAGACGTTGGAAGAACGGCATCTCCGCATGGTAGAGCGTGGACTTCCACTGGCGGTTCTTGTCGGTGATGGCGAACTCACCGGTCTTGGTCGCGAAACCCGGTTTGCCGGTGGAAACCTTGGTGGTGTAGATCTCCTCGCCATATTGGTTGTACACCCGCGCCCGCTGTTCGGACAGGCTCACCACGATCACGCGCTCCTCGATCCACGGATCGCGTCCCAGCATCACGCGCATCATCCGCACATCGCCCACGAACGAGGCGAAGTTGATCGGCCAGAAATGGGTCTCCCGGGTGGTGATGTTCTTGTTCGCACCGGCCTTGAGCAGGTGGAGGGTGGTCGCCACTTCACCGCTGGCGGCGGCGAGCATCAGCGGGGTCACGTTCCTATCCTCCTTCAACACATAGCGCATCGAGCTGGATTTCACATGCTTGAGGAAAGAGGAGCGCACCGGCGTAAGGCACGGGATGTTCGGATTCGCGCCGAGCTTGAGGAGCATCGCGACCACCGCCGGCCGGCGCAGCGCGATGGCGAGATTGAGCGGCAACTGGCCCTCCGCGGTGCGGATGAAGGGATTCGCGCCGCGCTGCAGCAGGCTCGTGACAAGGCCTTCATCACCCGAACGGATCGCCGCCCCCAGGGGAGTATCCAGCCATGGCGCGTGGGACGGATTCGGAGAAACGCCGCAGGCCATGAGCAGGCGGGCCATGCTGCCGTTCCCGGTGGCGCAGGTGAGATAGAGCGAGTTTCCAACCGGTGCCCCGGCATCCACCAGCGCACGAACCATCGACCCCTGCCCGCTGAGTGCGGCGGCTTCCACCGGCAGCCGGCCGAGACGGTCGCGGGCATCGGCCTTCACGCCCATGGCGAGCAGTTTGTGAACCATCGCGGTGTCCCCGGTGACCAAGGCCCGCGACAGCCAACGGGCCCAGCCGCCTTCCATCGGCTTTGCTCCGTAGGCGATGAGTTCCACGGCCAGATCGCAATCGCGCACTTCCATGGCATAGGCCAGCGGCGTCTTGCCCGCGTGATCGGCGCGGCTGAAATCGGCACCGGCCTTGGCAAGCAGGGCACGGCCTTCCGGCCAAGCCGCCCGCATCACGAGATTCACGGGAGAATCCCCCGACTTGTTGCGGAAATTCGGATCGCCCCCGGAGCCGAGGAACATCGAGAGCAGCTTTGGATCGTGCAGACGGATGGCCTCCTCCACCGGAGTGCGGCCTTTCGCATCCGCCAGATTGGGATCGGCACCGGCCTTCAACAAACGCGGGACGAGATCCAGCCAGCCTTTTTCCATGGCACGGTGCAGCAGGCTCATGCCCTGCGCATCCACGCTGGCGGCGTCCGCGCCGCGGTCGAGCAAGACGGAAAGCACTTCCTGACGGCCATGCCGCATCGCCACCTGGGCAAGCGAATCGCCATTGCGATCCGTACCGTGGGGATCCGCACCTTTTTCAAGGGCGTGGCGCACGAAGGCGAGCCGACCCTCCCGGATCGCCCACGGCAGCAGCTCCTCCCCATCCGGCATCACCCCCTCCACCTTCGCGCCCTCATCGAGCAAGCGATCCGCCACGGCGGTTTCCTTCGCCTCCAGGGCATAGCCGAGCGCGGACACGCCATTGGCATCCGTCACATCGAGATCGTCATGCCCCGGTGCCAGCAACAGCAGGGCCGTGCCCACATCATGACCGTTGATCGCCAGTTGCAGCGGAGTGCGGCCCGCTTCATCGCGATGTCCGGTATGGACGCCCGCTTCGATCAACAACCGGGCGGTGCTGGAATCCCCGGACGTCACCGCGTCCAGCAGCGCCTTGCCGGTCGGCTCGATACCACGCTCCGAAAGCTGGCGCACGGCCTTTTTCTGCGGGGATTCGCAGGACACGAGAAGGCATCCGCAGACAACCAGCGGAACAAAACAACCAATGGCACCGAGCGCCTTTTTCACGACGCTCGATACCATAACTCACGCACCGTCCCGTGCAAGCAATGCTGCTAACAATTCCGTCACGAAACGAGCGCCTTGAGGCGGCTGCACACCTCCTCGACGTTCGCGCGGGAATTGAACGCGGAAATTCGGAACCAGCCTTCGCCAGCGGCACCGAATCCGGAGCCCGGAGTGATGACGACCTGAGCTTCCTCCAGCATCTTGTCGAACATGTCCCACGAGGTCAGACCCGCCGGGCAGCCCACCCAGACGTACGGGGCATTCACACCACCAAAGACCTGGAGGCCGAGCGCCTGCGCGGTTTCGCGGAGCAGCTTGGCATTGCCCATGTAGTGCTCGATCAGCGCGGCGACCTGCTCCTTGCCCTCCGTGGAGAACACGGCGGCGGCGGCCTTCTGGACCGGGTAGCTGGCACCATTGAACTTGGTGCTGTGGCGGCGCGACCAGAGACGGTGCAGCGGGATACGCTCGCCGGACTCCGACTTGCCGGTGACGGTCTTGGGAATCACGACGTAAGCACAGCGGACGCCGGTGAAACCACCATTCTTCGAGAACGAACGGAACTCGATGGCGACATCGCGGGCACCTTCGATCTCAAAGATCGAGCGCGGGATCGAGGAATCCTGGATGAAGGCCTCGTAGGCGGCATCGAAGAGGATGATGGTGTCGTTCTCCTGCGCGTATTTCACCCAGGCCTCAAGCTGCTCGCGGGTGGCCACGGCGCCGGTCGGGTTGTTCGGGAAGCAGAGATAGACGAGATCGAGCTTGTCGCAGGGCGGAGCGGCAACGAAGCCGTTGGCGGCATTGCACTCGAGGTAAACAAGACCTTCGTAGGCGCCGTTGTCATTGGCATCGCCGGTGTTTCCGGCCATGACATTGGTATCAACATAGACGGGATACACCGGGTCGGTGATGCCGGTGCGATTGCCCTTGCCAAAGATGTCGAGAATGTTGCCGGTGTCGCACTTCGACCCGTCCGAGATGAAAACCTCATCGGCCTCGATGCCGAGGTTGGCGAACTGGTTGTCCACGATCGCCTGGCGGAGGAACTCATAGCCCTGCTCCGGGCCATAGCCGTGGAAAGTGCTGCGGTTGGCGAGCTCGTCCACACCCTCGTGCATGGCCTTCACCACGGCGGGCGGCAGGGCCTCGGTCACGTCGCCGATGCCGCAGCGGATGATGCGGCCGGCCTTGTCCGGGTTCGCTTCCGAGTAGGCCTTCACGCGGCGGGCGATTTCAGGAAAGAGGTATCCGGCTTTGAGCTTCAGGAAATTGGAATTGATCGTGGCCATGGCGGCGGGACGTTTAGCGGGGCCGCCGCAGGTGCGCAAGGGTCTAGCGAAGGGGTGGGAACCGGGGCCCGATCTCTTGCCCGCAATTTTCCAGTCAGGTTCCAGCGGCAGGGGAGATACACTCCCAGACGAATCCACGTACCATGACGATTCCTTTTCCAGCTCCCGGGGACCCGCCACGGCTCTCCGAGCAGGAATTCGACCTGCTGCTGGCGGCCGCCCAGCCGCGGCTGAGGGGGTACGTGGCCTCGATCCTCGGCGGCTGGTCGGACGTGGACGATCTCGTGCAGGAAACCAATCTGGTGCTGATCCAGAAGCAGGGGGTTTTCGAGGCCGGAACGAATTTCATCTCATGGGCCTTCCGCGTGGCCTACTTCAAGGCGACCACCTGGCGGCGCGACCGCCAGCGCGAGGGCCGGGTGGTCTTCAGCGAAACCGCATTCCAAGAGCTGGCGGCCCACGCCGAAGAACGATTCACCACCCGCGACGGCAGCAGCGAAACGCTGGCCGAGTGCCTGAAACGCCTGCCCGCCCAGGAGCGCGAACTGGTGGAAGTGAAATACGTCCAGCGCCAATCGCTGGTCGACCACGCCCGGACGCTGGGCTGCAGCGCCCAATCGCTTCACAAGCGGATCTCGCGCATCCGCCTCGCCCTGCGTGACTGCATGCGGCGGCAATCCCACTCCGAACGCTCATGAAAGCCCCCGACTCCGAACTCCGGCGCCTTACGGACGCCTGGCACGACGGGACCATCTCCCGCGGCGACGCCCTGCGGCTGGAAGAACGCCTCCTAGCCGATACCGCCGCGCGCGACTATTTCTTCGAAATCTCCGAACTCGAAGGTGGCCTCGCGGAAGCTGCGGCCATGCTGCCGCCCATCGCGGCAAAACCGCGTCCGCAGTCCACCACCGGCTCATGGTGGAAAATGGCGGCCGTCTTCGTCATCGGCGCGGCCAGTGGCGCGCTCGCGTGGAAAATGACCGGCGCGAAATCGCCCGCAGGCGGCAGGTCATTCGGTCCGGAGGCAACGATCACCGGCATGATGGGAGTGACGTGGGACGGCGTGGCCGGTGACCGCTCGGTGGATCTGAAACACGGCTCGGGAACCACCCGCATCACCTCCGGGCTGCTGGAAGTCACCTTCGGCAGTGGCACGCGCACGGTGATCGAAGGTCCGGCCAACTTCGAGGTGACGGGCCATAATTCGATGTCCCTGACCTACGGCAAGGTGGTGGCGGACGTGCCAAAGGGCGCGGAAGGATTCACGGTGAATTATGCGGACGGACGGATCGTCGATCTCGGCACGGAATTCGGTGTCGACATCGGCCGCGGGGAGAAAGTTGCCAACTTCGGCGTCTTCCGGGGAGAGATCGAATTCCAGCCGAAGGGCGAGGGGGCCCGGCCGGTGCGGCTGTTGGAAAACCACGCCGTGCTCGCCGGGGAGGGACGCATCCAATCGGTGCCCTTCGACCAGGCCAAGTTCACCCGCCGGTTCCCGTCCCGCGAATTCGCCTGGGAAGTCAAAGAAGCCGCGGCCGAAACAACGTGGGACTACGATATCAGCCATCTCGTGTGGAAGCCCGGCCACTACCGCGTCATCTGCAAATGGATGACCGGCCCACACGGTGTGGCCACCCGCGGTGCGGAACTGAGGCTGGACGACGTACTGGTGGCCTCGGATGATCACCCGGGCTTCACCGGGCTCGCCTCGCTGACCAAGAACAATGAATACGATCTCAATGTGGCCGGAGACCACTACCGGCGCGGCAAGTGGACGCTGCGGCTGCATGTGAAACCGGACTGGCTGGCGGACAAACCCGCGGTGGCACGCGGAGTGGTTCTGGTGGAGGAAGGCCTCGCCGTGAATGCGAAGCCGGAGGACTTCATCGGCACGTGGGAATACCTTCACGACGGCCAATCGTTCAAACGCACCTTCCGTCCGGATGGAACGGCCGATCTCCTGATCGATGGCAAACCTTACAGCACCTTTGCCAACAGCCATTGGATCGTGAAGGACGGCTGCCTGGAGCTGACCGTCCCGGAAGCCAGCGGCCCCATCATCGAACGCCATCTGCTGCGCGATCCGGAGACGCTCGTGTTTACGAACCGTCCCTACCGGGACGCGATCCGCGCCAAAAAGTAATATCCACGGATTTCCCGTCAGGTTTTCCCGGCGGGCGAGATTGGCATGGGGATGGCCGGCGCACGACCGGCCTCCGTCATCGCATTCCCATCCCATGAAATCCCTCCTCCGCTTCCTCCCCCTGTTGCCATTGGCCGGAGCCGCCCACGCTGCCACCGTGTTGATCACCCCTACCGCGGCGACCTTCACCGGCACCGCCGTCGAGTTCTTCCCCACCGAGGCGAACCTCATCAACAGCGCCGGACTCTCCGCCACACCCACCTTCGCCAACTACACCACCATCACCCACGCCGCGGCCGCCACCGGCAATGCCTGGGTGACCAACGATCCCGGTGCCGCGGGTGGCGATTTCTTCGCGGATACCACGGCCTCCGTGGTCTTCACCTTCAGCCTCGACAACACCTACCTCGTCGATTCGCTGGTGAACTGGAGCTACAACAACGGCGGCACCGGCAACAGCATCAAGACCGTGACGCTGGAGTTCTCCACCAACGGCGGTACCAGCTACGACTCCACCATCAGCGACATCAACGTGGCCGCGAATGCCACCAATGCGACGACCACCGCCTTCACCGCCACGCAAGCGAACTTCATCCGCATGACGGTGACGGACAATTATTTCGGTGGCGGTGGCGGGGACCGCGTGGGCCTCTCGGAAGTGCGCTTCCTCGGCGATGCGGTGCCGGAACCTTCCGCCGCCCTGCTTGGCGGCCTCGGCGTAATGCTCCTGCTGCGCCGACGCCGGGCATAAGTCTCTCCCGGGAAACCAGCCTTCCGGCTTGGCAATGGATCGGGGCAAGCGTTGAGTACCCACGCATGCCCCGAGTATCCATTGCTCTTGCCGGCTTCATCGGCCTCTCCCTCACGGCAGCGGCTGATGACCTGATTCCCATCCAGACCGATTCCACCACGCTCCTGTTCCGCGTGGATGGGAAAAAGGAACTCCACCAGCTCTACCTGGGCGAAAAATCGAAGGCACCCACCACGGCGCCGGAGAAGCCCAAGGAAGATCCCGCCTATCCCGGCGGTGGCGGCATCTTCATCGGCGATCCCGCCGTCCGCGCCCGTCACGCCGATGGCGGCACCTCGACGGAGCTACGCTACGTTTCCCATGAGACGAAGGAAACCGCACCCGGCGACACGCTCACGCGCATCCAGCTCAAGGACGGACACTATCCTTTCTTCGTGGACCTGTATTTCCGCGCCCATGCGAAGGAGGAGGTGATCGAACAGTGGACCGAGATCCGCCATGAGGAGGACAAGCCGGTGCTGCTCCAAAACTTCGCCTCCGCCAGCCTGACCTTCCGCCAGAACGAGCTGTGGCTGACCCACTATCACGGTGAATGGGCGAACGAGATGAACCCGGTGGAGGAGAAACTCACACCGGGCTCGAAGCTCATCGACAACAAGTATGGCGTGATGGGCACCCAGTACGTCGGTGCGCACTTCCTGCTGGGGATCGATGGCAAGCCGCGTGAAAATGAAGGCACGGTATTGGCTGCCAGCCTCGCATGGTCCGGCAACTTCGCCTTCAACTTCGAGCGCATGGACGGCGGCGTGACCCGCGTCAACGCCGGGATGAATCCCTACGCGTCCGAGCGTGTACTCGCACCGAAGGAGCCCTTCCAAACGCCGCATCTGATCTACACGCTCAGCACCACCGGCAAGGGCGAGGCCGCGCGCCGCTTCCACCGCTGGGCACGCCAGTTCGGCGTGCGCGATGGTGCGAAGCCACAGCTCGTGATCAACAACAACTGGGAGGCCACCGGCTTCGACTTCGATGAGAAGAAGATCATCGAGATCATGAAGGGTTCGAAGGATCTCGGTGCGGAGATTTTCCTGCTGGATGACGGTTGGTTTGGGAATGGCAAGCACGCGCGCCTCGCGGACAACGCCGGTCTCGGCGATTGGGAGCCGAACAAGGACCGGCTGCCAAACGGCCTGAAACCCTTCACCGATGCGGGCAAGGAGGCCGGTATCCAGTTCGGCATCTGGGTGGAGCCGGAGATGGTGAACGTAAGGTCCGATCTCTACGAGAAGCATCCGGACTGGATCATCACCGCGCCGGGCCGCGATCTTCATTTCCGCCGTAACCAGCTCGTGCTGGATATGACGCGGCCCGAAGTCCAGGAGCACGCCTTCAACTGCATCGACAAGACGCTGCAATCCGCACCGGACACCACCTACGTGAAGTGGGACTGCAACCGCTACATCACCCAGCCCGGATCGAGCTATCTCAATGCCGGTCTTCAATCGCACCTGTGGATCGACTACGTGCGCGGCCTCTACAAGGTGATGGACCAGGTGGCGAAGAAGTATCCCAACGTGACCTTCATGGTCTGCTCCGGTGGTGGCGGCCGCGTGGACTACGGTTCGCTCTCGCGCTTCCAGCAGTTCTGGCCGAGCGACAACACCGATCCGGTGCGCCGCATTTCGATGCAGTGGGACTACGCGCAGTTCTTCCCCGCCACCGCCATCAGCGCCCACGCCACCCACTGGGGCAAGCGTCCGCTCAAGTTCGTCTTCGATGTGGCCATGAGCGCGCGCCTCGGCATGGATCTCGATCCGCGCCACCTGAGCGACGAGGACCGCGCCATCGCAAAGCAGGCGATCGAACTCTACAAGACCCGCCTCCGCCCCATCGTGCAGTTCGGCGAACTCTATCGCCTCGAGAGCCCCTACGAAACCAAGCGTCCATCCACGTCGTACGTCACTGCGGACAAATCGCAGGCGGTCGTGTTCGCGTGGCAGACCGGCGATGATTCCAACAGCCCGGATCATCCGCTGAAGCTCCAGGGTCTCGATCCGGCGAAGACTTATCACCTCGAGGAAGTAAACGTGAAGCCGGGTGCAAGCTCCACCCTCGAAGCCAATGGCAAGGATCTCACCGGCAAACAACTCGCCGAAGAAGGACTCAAGCTTCCACTCGCGAAGAACCTCGAAAGTGTGGTGATTCTTCTCACCGCGAAGTAAACTGCACATGGATCTCTTCGGCCCCGGCTCCGCGTTCAACCTGCTGCCGTGTGATGGCGATGCCCGCTACCACGGCCCGGTGATGACGAAGGCGGAGGCCGATGAATTCCTCGCCCGCCTGCTGGAGACGATTCCATGGCGGCACGATGAACTGGTGATGTTCGGCAGGAAGATCGTCACCACGCGGGAGATCGCGTGGTTCGGCAATCCGGGTCTCTCCTACACCTACTCCGGCACCACCAAACAACCGCTGCCGTGGACGGCGGAGCTGCTGGAATTGAAAGCCCTTGCCGAGCGCCTCAGCGGGAGTGCCTTCAATTCCTGCCTGCTCAATCTCTATCACCACGGCGGCGAAGGCATGGGCTGGCACAGCGATGATGAGGCCTCCATCGTGCGCGACTCGGCCATCGCTTCGCTGAGCTTCGGCGCGGAACGGAAGTTCGCCTTGCGTCACAAACGCACCAGCGCAACCACCTCTCTCACCCTCGCGAATGGCAGCCTTCTCGTCATGGCGGGCATCACCCAAACCCACTGGCTTCACAGCCTGCCGAAGATGAAGAAGGTCACGACCCCGCGGATCAACCTGACGTTCCGCCTGATGCGCGAGGATTGAGGACACCCCCACCTCCGCCTTGCGGAATCCGGCCCATCGTGGGACTTTGAAAGCGGTCACGGCCCCTATTGCCCATGTCTCACGAACCCGCCAACGTCCCGTCACGCCGGATCCAGCCGGACGCGGCGACGCTCCAGATCTTGGACCACACCTTCGACCCGTACGTCGCGGCGCTGCTCGCTTCCTACGAACAAGTCGGCGGTCTGAACCACCGCGAAGCGCTCGACATGCCGTCCACCGGCGCGATCGGCCACATCTGCCGCGATCTGCTCAAGATCCTCTTCCCCGGCTTCCACGATGACGACGCGATCCAGGAGGACACGCTGGAGTGTGTCACCCGCAAGCGCCTCATCCGCGTGGTGGAGCGCCTCACCGACCAGGTGAAGAAGAGCGTGAACATCGGCCGGAAAACGGAGGGCGACGATCCGGTGCCCGGCATCATGCAACGCTTCTGCAAATCGCTGCCGATGGTCCGCGAACTCCTGCGCACCGACATCGAGGCCGCCTATGAGGGCGACCCGGCCGCGACCTGCCATGAGGAGATCATCCTTTCCTATCCCTGCATCGAAGCCATCGCCATCCAGCGCGTGGCGCACCGGCTCTACCGCCTCGGCGCGCCGATCATCCCTCGGATGATGACGGAGTGGGCGCACTCGCGCACCGGCATCGACATCCATCCGGGTGCGCGGATCGGCGCGGGTTTCTTCATCGACCATGGCACGGGCGTGGTCATCGGTGAGACCTGCGTGATCGGCAACCACGTGAAGCTCTATCATGGCGTCACGCTCGGCGCGCGCAGCTTTGAGAAGGACGAACAGGGCCACATCGTGAAAGGCCTCAAGCGCCATCCGAACGTAGAGGACAACGTCACCATCTATCCGAACTCGACCATCCTCGGTGGTGAAACGGTGATCGGCGCGAACTCCACCATCGGCGCGAACGTCTTCCTCATGCACAGCGTCCCGGCGCACTCGCTGGTCGTGTATGAAGAGAAGCAGCTCAGCATCCTCAACAAGAAGTCCCGCCATCCGAAGCCGGATGACCTCGACTTTGTGATCTGAAAATCACGAAACCTCTGAGGGGTTTCCCGAAACCCTCTGAAATAACCAGGGCCCGCGATTGCCCGCGAGCCCTGGTCGTTTTCTTTGGGGTCTTCGTTTGGGGGGAAGTCACATCTTCACGATCTCGACGCGGCGGTTCTTCGCACGGCCCGCTTCATCGGTATTCGGGGCGACCGGTGCGGCCATACCCACGCCCACCGGAATCAGGGTGGAGGAGGGAATGCCATAGCGGCTGGCCAACGCGGAGGTCACGGCGGCGGCGCGGCGGTCGGAGAGGGTCTGGTTGTGGGCGTATTCGCCCTGGTTGTCGGTGTGGCCGACGATCAGATAGCGGCCGCCGCCTTCCTTGATCGCCTTCGCCATTTCCGCCAGCGAGTCCGCGGAGTCCGGCTTGATCTCGGATTTGTCGGTATCGAAGTGGACGCCGTAGATCGCCACGCGGCCGGTGGTACTGATGGACGAAGTGATCTCCGCGGCCTTCACCACTTCCATGCGGGCATCCATCGGCTTGGTTTCGAGAATGTCGACCCGCACCACGGTCTGGTCCTTCTGCAACTTGTGATCTTCCACGAGCTTCTTGAAGCCGGTCGAGACATCCTTGAGGACGAAGGCGTATAGCGAGACAACGACGTCCGCACCTTCCTTCGACTTGCCCTTGAGCACCGAATAGCGCTGCTCCTCGTGGTTGAACTCATGCAAGTACTTCAACCCTTCCGTCTTGAGAGCGGCGGGGAAGATGCGTTCGACAAAGCGGCCATAGCCATCATCCAGCTCGTCGTTCGCGGCGGTGAAGGCCACGGCATATCCGGCGGCCTTCAGGTCCTGCTCGTATTGGCGCACCGCCTCCAGCGTGGAGACGTCTCCGGGCAAGCGGTAGTAAAGCGTGGCGTGCGCGCCCTCGACGGTCTCCTGCTTGGTCGCCTTGAAGCCCTGCGCATTGTAGTCGTACTGGATCTTCTCCAGCGCGATCTTCATCTCATCGAACTTCGCGGTATTGCCCCAGATGATTTCCGAACCCGTGACGCGCTTGAGCATCGGATGGTCCTTGGTCCCGGGAGCATCCGCAGCATGAAGCCGGGCAAGGGATAAGGCGAAAAACGCGAAGGCAGGCAGAAAGGTGCGTGGATTCATGAGCGCGCACACCATGCCGTAAATTCACGTAGCCGGATATGGGCGGTACCGCGTACGTTTCACAGACGCCGGCAGCGGACGGCAGCGGTGCGGGTTTCGGCCCCGGTCTTGAACAAAATGCGCTGCACGTGCTTGTCCACCGTCCGGGGTGAGCAACCCAGCAACAGGGCGATCTCACCGTTGCGCTTGCCCTCCTGCAACCACGCGAAGACCTCACGCTCACGGCGGGTGAAAGCGATCGCAGGTTGCGGGTCCGCCACCACGACCGGCCGCAACTGCTCCATCAGACAGGCGTTGCGATGAGCGAGCTGGATATGACGTGCGGCCAGCTTGAGAGTGAGTGCCGCAGCCTTCGGAATCGGCCGGTCGCGATTGAGAGTCAGGGTCTGGATCCAGCCGGGGCGGTTCATCAGCACCTGCATCTGATACTCCAGCCCTACGGGCCGGAAGATGTCCTGATAGAAATCGGTACGCTGGAACTGGCGGCGCGGCACCAGATCCGCGATGTCCACCACCGGTCCGGTCCCGCCTTCCTGAAGGTAGCGGTAGATCGGATTCTGCTGATAGACGTCCCGCAGGCGGTTGAAGAGCTGGCTTTGCTCCGACTCCGACATCAGAAAATTGTGCTCCAGCGAATAGAAGCCACTCGATTCCTCGATCTGGTCGAAGGACACCGTGAGGCCCGGCAGCAGCTCGGAGGTCAAACGGATGAGGTGCTTGCCAAATCCAGCCAGCGGCACCGCTTCATGGATTCCAGCGATGAAATCCAACAGCCGGACATGATCCACGTGACCGAGCCTCTCCATGAATACCGCATGTTAGGCCGATTCTTCGAAAGGAGGCAATGACAAGGGGCCGTGCATGTTGCCCGGACGGGCTTCTTAGAGGGTGTACCGAAACTTCTTCGTCCCAACGGGACGAAGGGGCTTCAACCAGGATTTCTGGTACGCCTTCTTAGGCGTTGGCACCCGCTGCACCCGCCAATAGCAGCCACACGCACTGAATGAAGGTGTATCTCAGCGCGGCTTTTAAAGGAGAAGGTCTCCCGCTCAAACGGGCATCCCAGGAGCCGATGGCCACCATCACGGCGAGTATGAAGAGCAACACTGTCGGGCCCAACCATTCAGGTGGGTGATGACCCCCCGGAAATCTCCGCATCGGAAAAGCCCGATCCCAGCCTGCGGAAATGGCGAGCACGAGACATGAGGGCATGATCCACAGCACGACCCTGTAGAGCCTGATTCCGCAATGGGATGATGGGTGCCGCTGATCCATATGGAATCCAACTTTGATTCCTATCAGCCCAGCCGCCCGAAAACCAACACCGGAAAAGAAGGAGGCGGCCCGACCGATAAACCTAAGGAAAAACCCAAAAACCTGTAGGCTCGTCGGCCGGACCGCCTGTAGTGTCGCGACGAGGGAACATACGCAGATGGCGGCCCTGTCTATCGAATTTTTTAAAGTGACTCTCGCGTCACGTTTTCAAGGCGCTCCCGATCAGCAGGTTGCGGATCAAAAATTTTGATCAAGGATCCAGGAATTTCCCGGGATTGAGAATACCGTGGGGATCGAGGGTGCGCTTGAGCGAGCGGTGAATGGCGAACGATGCGTCCCCGAGCGCCTCCTTGATCCATGGCTTCTTGGCGAGGCCCACGCCATGCTCGCCGGTGATCGCGCCCCCATTGGCGAGAATCCAATGGAAAAGCACGTCCAGAGCGGCATCCGCCTTCTCCCGGACGAGCGGATCGTTGTAATCCTTCACCATCAGGTTGGTGTGGATGTTGCCATCTCCGGCATGGCCGAAGCAGGCGACCGGAATACCGGTTTCGTCCTGCAGGCGGCGGGCGAAATTCACGAGTTCCACCAGCTTCGAACGCGGCACGACGATGTCCTCGTTGAGCTTGGTCAGGCCGGTATCCCGCAGCGAGTAGGAGAACTCGCGGCGGAGCTGCCAGATCCGCTCGCAGTCCTCCTCATCCGGCGCGATCTCCAGATGGGTCGCGCCGTTTTTCATGAGCAGGGTGTGAAGCTCCGCCAGTTCGGAAGCCACGGCGGTGTGGCGGCCGTCGATTTCCACGATCAAATAGGCATCGCCCGGTGGGAAGACATCGGCTCCGAGGCGCTTGCGCGCGGCGGCGAGGGTGAAGGCATCCGTGATTTCCAGCGCGGACGGCAGGTGGCCGGAGTTCAGCACCGTTTGCACGGCCGCAGCGGCCATCGCGAAATCCGGGAATACCGCAGCCACCATCGCACGCGCGGGCGGGCGGGGGATCAGGCGCAGCGTGGCCTCCGTGACGATGCCGAGCATGCCTTCCGAACCGGTGAAGAGCCCGCACAGGTCGAAGCCGGTCTTGTTCTTGTGAAGGCGTCCGCCGGTGCGCATCACGCGGCCGTTCACCAGCACCACCTCGAGACCGAGCACGTAATTACGAGTCACGCCGTACTTCAGGCAGCGCGGTCCGCCGGCGTTGGTGGCGATGTTTCCGCCGATCGAGCAATCCTTCAGCGATGCGGGGTCCGGCGGATATTCCCAGCCGATCTCGCGCACGGCACGCTGGAGCTCCGCGGTGATCACACCCGGCTGGACCACGGCCACGCCATCGGCGGGAGCCAGTTCCAGGATGCGGTTCATCCGCATGGTGGAGAGAACAATGCCGCCCTTCACCGGCACGCAGCCGCCCACATAGCCGAAGCCCGCGCCGCGGGTGGTCACCGGGATGCGGTGCTTGTGGGCATAGGCCATCACCGCGGACACATCCGCAGTGGACTCGGCGAAGACAACAACGTCCGGCTGGTGGCGGGCATACCACTTGTCCCCGGCGTGGGTATCCAATACCGGCTGGCTGAGATCCACCTTGCCCGCACCGATCCGGGCCGCCAGATCCGCGGCAATCTGCCGCGCGGAAACCGGCTCGGGCTCCGGAGCGGCTGCAAGCACGCCCTGCGGCGGCGGTGTCACAGGAACCGCGGGAGGCACCGGCCCGGCAGCGGAGGCTTCCGCCAGCGGTGCGGCAATAGGCTCCGGAGCCGGGGACACCTCCACGGGAGCCGCTTCCGCCACCCGTACGCGAACCGGTGGCGGTGCAGCCGAAGGCTCGCCATCCAAGGGCTCCCAGATGGCGGATTCGGCGGGCGATGGCGGACTATTCCGGACGAATCTCCCGTTTCGCTTCGGAGGCAAAGGCATGCTTCAAAGGACGCTGTGGGCCGGTGTCTGGTCAATCACCGGTTGCGCCGCGTGAGCGTAAATTTTCGTATAGTACTCGGCCGCCATGCGGTCGGAGTCGAAGAACGGCACCACATCGTTCATCGAGCGCAGCATCTTCTCCGCCCAACCCTGCGGGTTCTCGTAGTAGAGTGGCAGGACGTTCTTTTCCATCTGCTCATAGAAACCGAGGAGATCGTGACGATCCCGTGACTCCGGCGAGAGCGAGGGATCCGCGGGCGGAATGATGAAGCTGTTCGCACCGGAAAAGTCGGCGAACTCGCAGACCCAGCCATCGTAGGTGGAAAGATTCAGCGCTCCATTCATCGCGGCCGTCATCCCGGAGGTGCCGGAGGCTTCGCGGGTGACCACCGGATTGTTCAGCCAGATGTCCGCGCCGTTCTTGAGGAAGCGGGACAGCTCCAGTTCATAGCCGACGAGCACGGCCGCATTCGGGTGATGGCGGCAGAGGCCGACGAGCTTGTTGAAGGTTTCGATCGCACCGAAGTCGAACGGGAACGGCTTGCCCGCCCAGATCACCTGCACCGGATGCTCGGAGTTGGAAAGCAGCTCACGGAACAGTCGCATGTCGCGGGTGATCAGGTCCGGCCGCTTGTAGCCTGCGAAACGACGCGCCCACACGATGGTGAGCACATCCGGACGGAAGATCTTGCCGGTCTGGTCCGCGACCACGCGGAAGAGACGCTCCTTCAGCTCGCGCTTGCGGTTGCGCAGCAGCTCGGTGTCGCCGTGGACGCGGGCGGCTTCGAGGCCGTGGTCCGCCCAGTACTTCTTGTTCTGGGCATTGGTGACGTGGGTGATCGGGCAGATGCCGGCGTGGCCCTTCCACATCTGGCGGGACACCTCGCCGTGGAGCTTCGAGACGCCATTGGCGATGTGGGCCAGGCGCAGCGCGGCAAGCGAGTGGTTGAACACCTCGCCCTCGATGCCGGTGATCTCCCGGACCTCTTCCTCCGGCACGCTGCCGAAGAACGAGAAATCCTTCAACAACTTGAAGTCGTGCTTCTCATTGCCCGCCTCCTCCGGCGTGTGGGTGGTGAAGACGAGACGTTTCCGCACCTCCTCCACATCACGATGCTTTTCATACAGGCGGAAGGCCGCGGAAAGACCGTGGGCCTCATTGAGGTGCCAGACCTCCGGATCGACACCCAGCTCCTCCATCAGCCGGGCACCGCCCGCACCGAGGATGGTGTACTGGGCGATGCGGCGCAGCGGATCGTTGTCGTAAAGACGGTGGGTGATCGCACGGGACAGTGGATCGTTCTCCTCCAGGTCCGTGCTCAGGAAGAACATCGGCACCGTGGAAAAGGTCTCCGCAGGCAGGTACAGCGCCTTCACCCATACCGGATGGCCGTGGATCGGCACGGTGAAGCGGATGCCGGTATCCCGGAGGAACGCGTATTCGTTCTTCCGGAACTGGACCGCCATCTCACCCTCGTCGCCGCGGGTCTGGTTATAATAGCCGTAAGACCAGTAGATCCCCACCCCGCACAGGTTCTGCCGCTGGGCTGCCGCCGATTTCATGTGCGAGCCCGCCAGGAACCCGAGCCCGCCCGAGTAGATCTTGAAGCTCTGGTCGAGGGCGAATTCGCAGGAGAAATACACCGCGCTCTTCGAAAACTCGGGAGCGATCTCGTACGGATGGGCGAAGGGTTTTGGGAGGAAGGACATGCAGTGAGGGGATGTGGTAGGATGGGCAGGCGGGAATTCCGCCGGAAATCACGTCCAATCCAGCACAACCTTCCCGGATTGGCCGGACATCATGGTCTCGAAGCCTTTCGCGAAGTCGGTGTAGTGGAATCGATGGGTGATCACTGGCGAAATGTCCAAACCGGCACGAATCATACTGCTCATTTTGTACCAAGTTTCGAACATTTCCCGGCCATAGATCCCCTTGAGGATCAGGCCCTTGAAGATGACCTTGTCCCAATCGATGGCGATTTTTTCCGGGAAGATGCCGAGCAGCGAAACTTTCGCGCCGTTGGACGTGTGTTGGAGAATGTCGTTGAGGCCGGACGGGTGGCCGGACATCTCCAGCGCCACGTCGAAGCCCTCCTTCATGCCGAGCTCCTTCTTCACGTCATCCAGGTTTTCCTGGGCGACGTTCACGACGCGGGTGGCGCCGAGTTTCTTGGCCAGCTCAAGGCGGTAGGGGTTCACGTCGGTAACGACCACGTGGCGCGCACCGGCGAACTTCGCCACGGCGGCAGCCATGCAGCCAATCGGACCCGCACCGGTGATCAGCACGTCCTCCGCCACCATGTCCCAGGACAGGGCGGTGTGGACGGCATTGCCCAACGGGTCGAAGGTGGAAATGACCTCCTCCGGGATGGCGGGATCGACCTTGTAAACGTTGGTGTAGGGGATGGAGAGGTATTCGGCGAAGGCACCGGGACGGTTCACGCCCACGCCCAGCGTGTTCGGGCAAAGGTGGCGGCGGCCGGCCAGACAGTTGCGGCAGCGGCCGCAAACGATGTGGCCCTCACCGGAGACGAGTTCGCCAGGGACCACGTCGGTCACGCCGGAGCCGACGGCTTCCACGACGCCGCAGAATTCGTGACCGACATGCATCGGCACGGGGATGGTGCGCTGGGCCCACTTGTCCCACTTCCAGATATGAACGTCCGTGCCGCAGATCGATGTCTTGCGGATCTTGATGAGGACGTCCTTCGGACCCACTTCGGGTTCCGGAACGTCCTGGAGCCACAAGCCCTCTTCCGCCTTTGCCTTGACCAATGCTTTCATAAGTTACGCGACGGATGGTGCACGCGACCGGTCCCGGGGCCACGAAAATTTTTTGCAGCCTGCATGGATCAGGGATTACGCGCCATACGGGCTTTTACCCCCTGCGCCGGGACTTCCAGCAGCCGCCAGCACAGCCACGCCAGCGCCCATGAGATCAGGGCGAACACCCCCAGCCGCGCGGCAAAACCGGCTCCGTGCTCGAAATGCCCGTTCCACAGCCACGGGAATATCCACCCGGCCGCCAGTGGCGCGAGATTGTGGAAAAGATAGAGCCCGTACGAAAGTTTCCCGAGATGCTGGATCGCGGGATGATCGAGCAGAGCCGCCCGCCATCCCCCGAATCCCACCGAGGACGCGGCGATCAATCCGCAGCACGCCACGGCGAGAAAGGTCTGCTGGAACACCCGCAGGACCGGCACCGGATGACCCGCCTGCTGGAACCCATAGAGAACGGCATAGCAAACGAAGGCCGCCATCCCCGCGCGCCGCAGCACCGGAAGGGACAACGGCAGGCCGCGATGAACCGCCAGGCCCAGCAGGCTTCCCAGCCCGAGGTAGTCGCACGCCGCCAGTGGCAGCAGGTCCGGCAGGACGAAGGTCTTCTCCAATGCCGTGTCAAAAAGCCGGTAAGCCGGTGCGATGGCGGAGAACACCACCAGCAGCGGCACCAGCCAGCGCCGGGGCACCCACCAGATCACGAACGGCCATAGCACGTAGAACTGTTGTTGCACCGCCAGCGTCCAGAAGTGCGAGGTGAAGTCCGCCCAGCCGTGCATGGCCATGTGGAGGTTCGACGTATGTGTCAGATACCATCCCCATGCCTCACGGATGTCCCGCGCTCCCAGCACCAGCGCGAACGCCGCCGCCGCGTAATAGGGAGCGAGGATCCGCAGGCCGCGGCGGACTTGGAAATTTTTCAGGCCATACGCTTTCCACGCCACTCCGGAGGCATCGCCACGGTCGCGCTCCCGCAGTAGCACGCCGGTGATGAGATAGCCGGTGAGCACCAGGAAAAAGAACAAGCCCAGCTCGAACGGCACCCAGCCGCGCATCTCCCGCGGCAACCAATGCACGCACGCCACCCCGAGCATCGCGAACGCCCGGAGCCCGTCGATCTGCGTCGCGCGGCCTGCCATGAAGGGAGAGAAAAACCACGCTCACCGGCTGCATGCACGCGTTTTCCATTTGGGTTCGAATTTCGAGGATCTGCTTACGACCTCAAAGAGGCCGCGGAACATAGCCGGAGGTTGAGGAGCCTCGGCGACGGCATCTCCGTATCGAGACCCTCTTTTGGCGCCCACGCCCACGCGTCAGCGGGCGCGTAGTAGCGCGAAGCTCTGCTTCGCGTATGGGAAAGCGCCTTTGCCGGTAAAGGCAGCCGCCAGAAGCACGCCAAGCCAAGCTTGACGCTACTTGGTCGCAACCTCTTCGAGGTCTCGCACTCCACCTCACAGCATGAATCCGCGGTTCAGCTTCCGCTTGATCGCCTTCAGCTTGCTCGTCGCGATCTCGCGCTTGAGCAGATAAGTGGTGTGGGGAACGAGCGACCGCGCGAGATCTTCCGGTGCGGTGTGTTTCACATCCAGATCCGGCGCGAGATCGACTCCGGCCGCGCGGAAGAGATGCCGCACCAGTGCCGAGCAGAACATCGATTTCTCCCGCGAAAGGAGGTTGGTCTTGCCGCGGAGCGTTTCACTCCGGATCGCAACCATCACGCCCAACAACTCGCGCAGCGAATAACGCGTGCGGTCCGCCACCAGGTTGAGCCCTTCGGTGACGATGGCCGCGGTTTGCTCAGGCGTGAGGCCGAAGTCGAGGATTGCCACGGTGGAATATAGCTCCTCGTCATGATACTTCGAAACGCGGTTTTCCTGCACGCCAAGACGGACATGGCGGCGATGGATATCGAGGTCGGATTCGATCACCCAATGGTGACCGTCCGCACGTGCACCTTGGATGAAGAACGCATGCGAGAACCAGCTCCACGCGCCATCCGTGACATGACGCTGGGCACGGCAGATCGCGCGATCGATGAGTGCCGTGCCGCCGACCAGACCCACCCGGCCGGGAGCCGCGTGGGTCGCGAAGAATTCGGCATTGGTCAGTCCGCCCAGTTCGATCGTCTCGTGCACAACGCGGCTTTTAAAGAAACCGGCATGCGAACTCAACAAGGAGCAGGGACATTCCTGTCCCGTTCTTCGTCTTCAGAAACGGGACAGGAATGTCCCTGCTCCTTGCATTCACCCGACCCCGGTGGAAACTGGCAGCCAGGTTATGAAATCCTACGATCTCCTCGTCATCGGCGGTGGTTCCGCCGGATACGCCGCGGCCCGTACGGCATCCGATCTCGGCAAGCGCGTGGCGGTCGCCGATGGCGCGCGCGAACTCGGCGGCCTCTGCATCCTGCGCGGCTGCATGCCTTCCAAGACCCTGCTCCACGCCACCGAGGTCCTGCACCACGCCCGCAAGGGCAAGACCTTCGGCTTGCGCATCCCCACTGCCGAGGTGGACATGAAGGCGCTGCACCGCTGGAAAGTGAAGACCATCCGTGAATTCGCCGACTACCGCGTGCAAGGGCTGGAGAGCGGAAAGTTCGACCTCTACCGCAGCCATGCCCGCTTCACCGGACCGAAGACCGTCGCCCTCTCCGATGGCACGGAGATCGCAGCGGAAAAGATCCTCATCTCCACCGGTTCCAAGGTCAGTTCACCGCCCATTCCTGGGCTCGCGGAAACCCCACACTGGACCAGCGATGACGTGCTCGATCTGGATTTCGTGCCGGAGAGTGTGATCGTGCTCGGCGGCGGCATCGTCGCCTGCGAACTGGCGCAGTTCCTCCGCCGCATCGGCTCCAAGGTGACGCTCATCCAACGCAGCCCGCATTTGCTGAAGGAATTCTCCGAATCCGCCGCTGCGGTGGTCGAACAAGCGTTCCGCGATGAAGGCATCCAGCTCCACACCGGCACCAAGATCGAAAAGATCAGCACCACCACGGATGGCGTGAGCGCGAAGTTCACCAAGGATGGCAAAACCCTCACGCGCCGCGCCGCGTATCTCTTCAACGCACTCGGGCGAGAACCGAACACCGGAGGACTCAACGTGGAGGCTGCGGGTGTGAAACTCACCGACGCAGGCCGGGTCGCCGTGAACCGCTGGCAACAAACCAGCCGTTCCCACATCTATGCCGGTGGCGACGTTTGCGGACCCCACGACATCGTCCACCTCGCCGTTTCCCAAGGTGAACTCGCCGCCCGCCATGCCTTTGGCGTGAAGAGTCTCAAACCCATCGATCCCGATCTGCTCCTCAGCGTCGTCTTCACCGATCCACCACTGGCCACGCTTGGCCTCCAAGAAAAGGAGCTCAAGGAGCGGAACATTCCCTTCCTCTCCGCCAGCTATCCCTTCGACGATCATGGCAAGTCGATCCTCATGGACGCGACCTATGGTTACGTGAAGCTCTTCGCCGATCCCAAACGCGGAGGTCTGCTCGGCGCGGAGATCGTGGGCACCCACGCTGACTCGCTGATCCACTGCCTCACGGGGCCGCTGGCGATGAAGGCCACGGTATACGACCTGCTGCGCGCACCTTGGTATCATCCCACGCTGGCGGAAATCCTTACCTATCCCCTTGAAGAGATTGCGGAAAAGCTTTCATGAGTTCGTATGTCAAACAACCCGGCCTGTCTTCGAGAGCAAATAATGACATCCGTTTCTCTCTGATCTTCAATCATCAGCGGATCTTATCCTATTTTTGGATAAAATAATCGATAGGTTTGCACGCGACCTGCGTATCATCCCCTGTCGCGACACAACAAGGCGGCCCGGCCGAAGGTTCCCTCTGGGTTTATTGGGTTTTTCCCAAGGGAGTATCGGTCGGGCCGCTTCTTTTTTGGCAGCCGGCTCACTTCATTTGAGAGCCGCACGCACGCGGAAAAAAGCCCGATCGGGATTTCCCTCCGCTCTCCACCAGCGCACGCCGGCGGGCTTGTCCAAGGCATCCGCTTGATCGGTCGCAGCGCTCCAATTTGCCAGATCGCTGCTCGTCTCAACCCAGCAACGGGCGGAGTCCGTCGCGGCGACGGAGGGTTCGGGCGTCTCCGCCACCTTGCCCGTGGACGTATCCCGCATATTCAGCGGAGATTGATTGCCGTTCAGCCCAAGCGCATATTCGACACCATTGGTGATCCCGTTGCCATCATCATCCCTCACGAAAACCTCGGCAAGCCGGTCACCGGGACTACTGGAAACGGTGAGTCCCTTCGCCGCCGCCCATTGGCCGAAGCTGGATGGCCCGGCCAGAGCCGCGGACAACGGACCATCCGGAATCGCCGAACCCGCCGGCCAAAGATCGAAGACCAGCACCTCATACGGCTGGAGATCGAAGGTCAGTGAAGCGCCGGAAGCCACGGTCGCACCGCTGATGCCGGTGATCGAGCGTTGGTCGGCATAGCCCGCGCGCACGGCGAAGGAGGCAGGTGCTCCCGCGGGAAGTTCCAGTGCCTGGGCCAGCGTGAGCGTGATTGTTGTCGCCTGCGATCCCGGATTGCGCAGCGCCAGCGTGCCTTTGCGCGGATTCCACGCCGCCCATCCATAGACCGACGCGGTGGAGGATGCGCTGTCGTACGGCTTGCCACCGACCCAATGGACATCCGGCAGCACATCCGCATTCGCCCGCAGCCAGCGCAGGCTCTTCGCCAGCTCATCCCACATCGCTGGCGTCATCAGCCCCGCGCTGACGTACAGCTCCTGCAGGCCGCTGCCGCAAGCAGTGGCGCAGCGGATCTCATGCGCCACGCTGGCGGGATCGAGCGGCATGGAGGCCGGGTCCGTCCCGGGATAATTCCCCACCACCAGCCCGTGGAACATGAGCGAGTTCAGCGGATAGAACGGCGAGGAGGAGGCGAAGCGCTCCCAGGTGATTTCATCGCGATAGGTGATCCAGCGTTCGCGGTTGTTGCCCGGTCCGGTGAAGCCGGTGTCATAGCCCTGCCGCCAGATGCTGTCCGCGGAGAGCAGCCAGAACGGCGAAGCCCAGGTGCCCACGGTGCAGTTGATGAACACATCACTGCGGCGGTCCCGCAATTCGCCGGCGAGCTTCAACAATCCATCGATGTCCTGCGCCGTGCCGCTGCCGGGACCGGTGGCGAAGGTGCCGCCGCCGATGCCGTCGAACTTGAAATAACGCATGTCATAGTCCTGGGCCATCTGCAGGCAGCGGTCGCGGAAGGCTCCATAGTACTCCGCGTTCGACAGATGGAATGAGCCGATGTCCGGATCATGCATCGAGTTCCAATAGGCGATGCGCTGGGTCTGCGCCGATCCATAGCCACCCCACGGTGACAACCATGCGCCGATGCCGCTTTGCTGGTTGGCCACCCGCTGGTTCACGGCGGAAAAACCGTTCGGGAAGCCAACGTGGAAATTCCACAGCGAATTGAAATCATCCCAGCCATCGTCCCACACGAAGCCATCCAGCCGCACGCCCCGCGCGGTGTAGAGCTGCTGGTTCCAAGCATCCACCACCGCCAGCGCCTGGCTCTCGGTCATGCGCTGGAGCGGATTCGAGTTGTCGTTGCGGCCGATGTTCAGGTCGAACCACGAATTGTAGTGGACGAACTGGCGGTAGGGATGGGCGCGCTCGCGTTCGAGATAGTGGAGAAAGGAGCGCCGCGCCTGCCCCGGCTCACTGAGGCCGACAACCGAGGATGTTTTCCAGACATCGCCGGGTGCAAGCGCAAGACCACGCGGCCAGACGGCGCGGACGTTCTTCGGCCCCCCCGCCGGGTTGGCGGTGATGGTGCCGTTGCTGTTCGTATCCGAGTTCGGATAGGTGTTGTCGATCGAAAGCGTGTAGGAACCCGCGGCCGGAACGTTCAGCGTGTAGGTATTCAGAGACGATGGCACCCCGGCGTAACCGGAGTGGACATCGGACGAAACGATCTGATTCGAAGCATCGCGCAAATCCACGCGGGTGACGTCCAGGCGATGATTGCCGGAAGTATAGGTGAACACGACCTGCCACGACCCCGCGGCGGGGAAAGAGACGGGGAAGTTCATGTGCTTCGGCGTCACCAGAGCCGGAGTCCAGTTGCCGATGGAAAGCGCGGGCGCGCCTTCGGTAAGGGTGATTCTGCCGTTGCTGTCGTTGCCGCTGGTCTGCTGGAGCGTGGTACGAAGCTTGTAGTTTTTCCGCTCCGGTGCCTGCAGGACGTATGTGTTGTTGGATGCGGCGTTGCCGGTATAACCGGTGTGGGTGTCCGTGGAGACCACGGTATTCCCGTCGAGCAACTCGGCCTTCACCATGTCGAGCCGGTGGTTGCCGGAGGTGTACTGGTACTTGATCTGGAACGGACCGGGCCCAGTGGTTCCCAGATCGTGGAGCAAGGTGCCGGTGGCCACCGCCGCCGGATTCCAGGTGCCCACATCACGCGCGGCCGCGGGATCGATGTAGAGCTTCGCGACCGGAGTCTCGAGACCCGCGAAGAAGCCGGTTCCGGAGAACACCGCACCATCCGTGTAACCGGAGATCGCACCGGCATCGAGAGTGCCGGTCAGTCCGGTGACATCCGTGATGGTCGGGCTGCCGGAAAGGGAAACGATTTCCACACACTGCCGCAGATAGGCGGAACCATCCCGCAACTCCGCCTGCCAGCGCACTTCCAGTGACTCCGCCGCATCCCGGAAAACGATCCGGAGGGCCTTGCCAGACAGGCGTTCGGCCAGACGCGGACTGTCAGCCACGGCTGTAAGCGGAAGCTGCTGCACCGTACCCACCACATGCATCTGGGAGGAAGAAATCGTCGTCCCTCCATTCAGCCCGATACGGAACAAATCCGTACCTCCGGAGAAACCTCCACCTGCCAGCCGGTCCACCCGCACGAGCTGCCACGATGCGCCCGCGGGGGCGAAATGCGCGGCCAGCGCCGCATTACCGAGCTGCCAACCGGTTCCCTCCACCACCAGCGCCGCGGCTCCGGGGGACGCGCCGGGAAATTCGACGGCATACAGCGGACACAAGCTCGACAGGAGCAGGAACAGCGGGACTTTCATGAACGGAGATCTGGAAAAGGCGGCCTTTCCTGACCGCCTTCCCTGCAAATCTCCCGGACCGGGGAAACCTGACCGCGAAATCAGGCCGGATGATCCGCCGCGTAGTTGACCGCGTTGCAGACCTGCCGCATCGCGATCAGGAAAAGGATGATGGAGGGAAGGGCGGCAAAAGCACCGGCAATGAGCGCCGCCGCTCCGGTGATGGCATAGGCGAGGAATACTCCCTCGGTCATGCGCGGAGCGCCGGGACGGACATTCGCCACCAGACGGTTCCACTCCTCCGACCAGCGCCAGTAGGCGACGAATTTCCAGTAGATGGAGAACAGCGGGATGAACAGGAACCCGACCGCCTTACCGGGCGTGCTGCGGCTGGTATGCGGCTGGAGAACAAGCCACGCACGATAGAGGTAGATCAGAAACTGGATCGCTCCGACCAAGAGCAGGATGCCCCCCACACCCGCGAAGATCCCAAACACGACCTCGTTGCGGGGATTCGCTTCCATACCGATGGCTCCCACAATGATCCCGGCGAAACCGCTCAAAAGCAGCGCCATGGAAAGACCATAGTTGGCCCGCTTCACAAATGGAAACCCTCGCATCTCGGGCACCGGCGCAGGCTGGTAGGCGACTGATGGAGGAGCATAGGGATTGAAACCGCCCGGAGCGACAGGAGCCGGTGCAGGAGTGGGGCTGGAAACCACCGCCAGCGCGGATGTCTGGGAGACGGCCTGCCATCCCGGCATGCCATCGGTCCACACCAGACTCGCCGGGCCCAGTTCGCCACGGCCCACCATGGCCAGAACCACTTCCATGGTCACGGGACCCGCCTGGGTCCCGTTGCTCTCATAATACCAGTTGCTCACAGCGGGTGGCTAACAGCAATCCGACATGCGGGCAAGCACACCTGCGGAAGCCTACTGCTTCGCTGCGGCGGCCTTCCGTTCCTCCGAGACCCAGGAGAGAAACTGTGACAACGAGGGAACCTCGCCCTTGTCCACTTCAGCGGTGTAACGGGTCATCACGGCCGCCGGTGTGTCACCGGGATTCGCAATGAGAACTTTCGCGGTTTTCAATGCGGCTTCCTTGTCACCCGCCTTTGCCTGGAGCGCGGCGAGGGGCACCATTTCATAATAGCGTCCCGGCTTGCCGCCCTGGGCCTTCATGATCTTGGCGGCGACCTCGCGGCGAAGATCATCCGATACGCCCGGCGTGCGGGTTTCGTCGCACAACTCGGCGGCAAACTGGCCCAGCGGCATCAGTGCCGTGGCATCATCCGGGAAACCGGCCACCGCCGTTTTCACCTCGTTCCAGTCACCCTTGGTGCGGGCGAGATCGAAACGGAGGTTCGGAATACCACGCGAATCGTACTTCTCCAATCCCTGGATCGCCTGCGCCATCGCCGCCGTATCCTTCTTCGCCTGGGCCGCGCGGAAATCCTTGTAGAGCTGTGTCTCCGCGGCGCGATCCGCTTTCTGTTGCGCGATGACGCCCAGCGCCTGGGCTTCACCATCACCGCCCGCCAGCAGCTTCCCAATCACCTCATCGGTGAGCTGGCCGGGATGCTGGGTGGCGAGCAACTTGCCATCCCGCACAAGGAAAGTGTGGGGAATGCCGGTCACGCCCGCGGGCTTGAGCCAGGAGGTTTCGAACGCGCCGCCCTTGCCGACGAAAGCCACGGGATAGGACATGCCCTCGCCCTTCGCCTTCACGAACTTCTCCACCTTCTCGTACGGGCCATCATCCCACACGTTCAGGCCGATCACGCGCAGGCCTTTTTCGGAATACTTCTTGTGCAGTTCATTGACGTGCGGGATCGAGGCGATGCATGGACCGCACCAGGTGGCCCAGCATTCGATGAAGTAGAGCTTGCCGGGCTCCCATTCCTTGGGAACCGAACCTTGCACGAACTTCGCCTGACCGAGAGCCTCCGGGGTCACGCGGTCACCTGCCTGAAGAGCGGAGGCGGTGGACACCATCGCGGCGATGGCACCAAAGATGAGGATGGATTTCATGGATGGACTGTATGAAGAAGCGCCGGAGGAGCAATCGTCCCCTCCGGCGCATGTTGCTCAAATCAATTGATCACGGTGCCGTCACGCGCAGACGGCCGAAAAGCTTCTCCAGTGAACCGTATGGAGGGGTGATGGTGAAGGTCCTGTACGATCCGTGATCGACGCTGGAATACGTTTCCGGACCGGCGACGAACCACTCGCCCGGTGCCATGGTTGACGAGTATTCCACCGCAGGCATGTAGCCGGCTTCTTCCGCCTCCTTGCGGAAATCGAAACTGAAGAGGAAGTCCGATCCCGAACGGACACCCACCGGCATGTGGGTTGCCAAGGATGAGGAGGGATTCGATCCCAAGACATATTCCATCAGGTTTGCCACACCGTCCTTGTCCGGGTCGGCAGTGGCACCGAGCACCACTCCGCCGGAGCTTCCTGCGTAGTATCCGAGGATCCAATTGTCGTAGGCGGTCGCCACGGTGAGTGTCAGGTTTTTACCTCCGTCCGCATAGCGGATGACATAATTGGTTCCACCAATCCCAACGACTCCGCCTTCCGGCAATCCGGCAAAGCTGCCGGTGATCGTGCCGGTGTAGGTCATCAGGGTGAATTTCGTCCCGGGAGCTGCGATGGTGGTTCCCAGATTCGCCAGCGAAAGCGTGGTGCCAGCCCCGATGGCGACATTGCCGGCCGCCGTACCCGTTCCCGAAACGGCGATCTTGTCGGCGGTGCCGTTATCGGTGTTGATCTGGGCCTCATAGGTGGCCGTGGCACCGAGATTCAGGTTCATGACCGTAGCCGCACCGGTGCCGACAACATTGAGGGTGGCGATCGGAGCCGATAGAGTTCCCGGCGATAGAATCCCACTGACGCCTGTATTGCCAAAGGTTCCCGCGGCCCCGAACCAAGTGCCTGCGGACGTGGTCAGCGTGCCGCCGCTGTGTGCGGGATTCAGCAGTTGGAGGCTACCAGCGGAAACCGTAGTGCTACCGGCGTACGTACTCGTTGCAGGCAGGCTCACGGCCGCCGGGCCTGTCACCTGGAAGTTGCCCGCGCCATTGATCGCGCTACCGAACGCCACGGTACCGCTACGGAAAAGATTGAGGGTGGCACCGGCGGATAGGGTGACCGGCGCGCTGCCAAAGGAACCGGTGCCACCGCCGGTACCCAACAGAAGAATACCGCCGGTCACACTCACGCCCCCCGAGACCGGCACGTCACTATAGAGCGTCACCGTGCCGCCGCCGCTCTTCGTCAGATTCCCCGGAACGGAGAATCCCTGCACCACGGTGAGAGAGGTGCCCGTGGTATTGTTGCATGAGAGCTCCGCATCCCCCGGAACGGTAAACGCGCCGGTCCACAGGGATTCGGTGCCGATGGCATGCTGAAGAACACCGCCGCTTTCAATCGTCACCTGCGAGGTGTAGGTGCCCGGATTGGCAGCCTGGGCGATGCCGCCCGCCTTGATCCGGAGCGTGGTGCCGAATGGATCGGGGCCGTAGCCGGAGAGAGTGCCACCTTCGACCACCGTGTTCAGGTTTCTCGAAAGGCCGGTGAGATACACCTGACTCGTCCCGGTCTTGGTGAGGGTGAAGCCACCACCGTCCAGGATACCGCTGCTGCCGATATCGAAGTTTCCGGTGCCGCCGATTGTCGCATCCGCCGCAAGGGTGACATTGCGGATACCCGCTGCCGCGGACCCGGTGAAAGCGATGTTCGCACCGTTGTTGGCTAGAGCCGGAAGATTACCGTCTCCCGAACCTGAAATCGTGATGTCCACCATCCGGGAAACCGCCGTCATCCCCTTTCCGTTCAGGTCCAGCGAAGCGCCGGACGCGACCGTCACTCCGGTGGTGAAACCCAGCGCCTGCGCGGTACCGAGGCTGAGACGCCCGGCATTCACCGCCACCGGCCCCACGAAGGTATTGGTGCCGCCCAGCGTGACAATGCCAGCGCCGGACTTCGTGATGCCGCCGCCCGCGCCATCGATCACTCCGCCGGTCAGCACGTAGTCGTTGCCGGTGGTATTCGTGAAAGTGATCGAGTGAGGTACTACAGTTCCAGTAAGAGTCACGGTGCCCGCCGCCACATCACTGAAGACCACGGCATCCGCATGGCAGAACTTGTTGTCACCTCCATCCCAGTTCGCCGAGGCATTGAGATCCCACATTCCATTGGCGAGCGCGTTGACCCAGGTCCGCGTCTGGCCATCAAGACCAGTGATCGCGGCCGACGTCGCGCCCACGGAAATCGCAGGGGTGCCGCGGTAGCCGGTGGCATTGAAGGCCAGCGTGCCCGCACCGGTCTTCGAGGCATAGGTCATCAGCGTGAGGGTGCCGGTTCCGGGAGCCGGGAAACTGGAGGGCGACACCGTCGTGCTGCCTCCGAGGTTCAATGCGCCGCCAATGGCGAGCGTGCCGTGGTTGTTCCGGTAGGTGATTACGGCATTGGTGGAGTCCAGCGTGAGACCGCCGGCCACCGAAGTGCCCCCACCAAGGGTAGTGGTGGCTCCGGTCGCGGTCACCACCGACATCGAACCGCCGAAAGCACCGGCGAAATTGAAATTGCCCCGCGCCATGCTGAGCGTACCGGAGTAACCGGAAGCGCTTCCCAGCAATGAAACAGTGCCGGTGGTGGTCACCGGCGAGTGGATCTCCAGATTGCCCGTACCGAGAAGATTCCCGCCGATGAAACCCGCTGCACTCGTATTCACACCGAGACGCGCACCGGCTGCCGTGATGGTGACATTCCCCATCACTCCCCGATTGTTCTCAAGCCGGATGGCACCCGCCTGCGCGGCGGTGTCCGCACTGTTGGCGTAGCCGGTGCCGGCGATGGTGAAGTTGTTATACGTGCCGCTGGTGTTGAGGTAGGCCTGACCCCCGCTCGCAACCGTCACCGGACCGGCACCGAAGGCCGTTACCGAACTCTGTGCATTGAGACGCCCGGCATTGATGAGCGTTCCACCTTTATAATTGTTCGGTGCCTGGAGGACCACGATGCCCGGGCCCTCCTTGGTCAGGCTGCAGCTGCCACTGCCATCGGTGATGATGCCGTTGATGCTGAGCTGCGTGGTGCCGCTGTTCGGGAACGCGGTCGTCACCACCAGGTTGTCCTTCAGGAGGACTGAGAAGGGGGTGATCGTGTTCGTCGCCACGCCACCGGTATTCGGCACCGTGATCGTCGCGTTCGCCGTGCCCGTTTGATCGAAGACGAGCTGCGAAGTACCGGGCGTGCCCGCATTGATGGTGAATCCGAAGTAGCTCGTGCCGGAGTCGCCGATATTCAACGCGCCCACCGTGCGGTTGCCCGCGAGGCTGATGGTGCGGGCTGCGGTGATGTTATTCGTGAAGTTGGCCCCATCACCAATGCCATTGGGAACGCCACCGGTCCAACTGGAAGCCGTGCTCCAGGTTCCGGCCGCATCGGTATTCCATGAGCCGGTGACGGCCACGGCGAAGGATGAGGCGGCAAGACAAAGAACCAGTGGGAGGGCGGCGCGCGCCGCAACCGGAAGAACGAGGAATCGGGGTTTCATGATGCTTGTGAAGTTTTCAGAACGCACCCGAACCGGCGGCGCCACCATGCCCCGAAGAGCACGTGCAACCGGATCGGCCTGTTATTTCAACTTCACGGCGTAGAGCACACGCCGAGCCTCTACGAGGGATTACATGCAATGTTTTTGTACAAGGATATTGTACACGAATAACAAGTAACCGAATCAGGTAACTGATGGAACAAGTTTACTTCACGCGCATTTCGATACGCGCGAAGGCCGTGGGCCGCGAGACCATGGGCGCATTGTCCCGCCACACCGCCTCGATCTTTCCTCCGCCAAGATCGACGGTCTGCTGGAGCACCATCAGACGGGAAGGAGAGAAGGCGGGGGTCGCGGAAGCAATCACGCGGTACTCCACATTGCTCGCCGCGGTGTCCGCCGGAACCACCACGCAGAAGTAGCCGCCGCTGTTGCCTGAAACGGTCAAGGCGCGGATCTCGGTACGAGGTCCACCGTAGTTCATGACCTGCGGCGAAGTGCCGTTGAGGAATTCAAGCAGGTTCGAGCGGCCGTCGCCATCCGGATCCGCGGCGTAGGCGGTGGCGGTGATTCCACGGGTCGAGGCCCAGGTGGCGAACGAGCTGCCGCCGGAGCCAACGGCCTGGCCGTTGAGACGCAGGTTGGTCGGTTGGGACGGGCTGCCCGAACCGGTGAATCCGATCACGGCGGTGGTGTTGTTCGCCAGCGAATAGCCGCCCCAGGTGGGATTGGTGACGGTGAGCGTGTTTCCGCTCTTCCCGACGAACACGCCATTCCACATCGAGGCCACGCTCCACGGTGCATCGAACTGGATGTTCCAGGTGCTCATCGCCGCACCGGTGCTGTTAGTCAGATGCAACTCGCCGCCAAACCCTCCCGACCACGAATCCGAGGTCACCAGCGAAAGCGTGATCCCCGCCGGAGCAGCATGCGAGGTCCATCCCTCATCCGGCCCCGGACCATTGCTGTCGTCATTGGTGATGGTACCCGTGGCGATGGATGTACCGAGAGTCCCCCCGGTGGGATTGGAAAGCGTGAGCGTGAAGGTTTCATTCGCCTCCACCGTCTCGTCTCCATTGATGGTGACGGCGATGGTCTTCGAGGTTTCACCGGCGGCGAAGACCAGCGTGCCGCTACGGGAAACATAGTCGCTGCCTGCGGTGGCGGTGCCGTTCGCGGTGGCGTAGTCCACGGTCACGGAGGTGGCGGCGGCCTTGGAGAGCGTGATGGTGAAATTCAGCAAGCCGGTACCAACATTTCCCTCCGCGATGCTTCCGCCGGCCACCGAGATCACCGGCGGTCCGCTGGTGCTTCCCGCGATCCATTCGGCGAAGGCATTCGAAAGATCCGGGTGCGAGGCGTGCTCGTGGCCGATCTCCCAGCAGCCGACCCCGCGAACCGTCGCACCTCCCGCCAGCACGGTGCCGGTGGAGGACAGCAGTCCGTCCATCTTGCGCTTCATCGCATCCGGCGGCGTGAACCACTCGCCGTTGATCTGTACTTCCAGCGCGTTGGGATCAATGGCCGCGGTGTAGGCCGCCTGGTTCGCCGCCCAGGTATCACGCACGGAGGACCACGAATGGTTGTTGGAACCATAGAACGGCAGGCCGACGATCACCTTCGAAGCCGGGAAGCCCTTGCCCAGCACGTAGTCGACACCACCCTTCACCGAAGCCTCCGGAAGCTGGTCGTTCGCCAGCGTCCACTGGGTGGAACCGGGCTTGCGCAGCGAGCCGTTCGCGGGGTTCTTCCAATCGTAGCCGAAGTAGAAAAAGAAATCCGTATAACTTCCGAGTGTGGCGAAATCAAAACCGCCGAGATACCAGCCCGGTCCGCTGCCGAACATGACGATGTAGCGGGAATCCGCCGCCTTCACCGTGGTATAGAGCGTCTGCATCAGCGCGGTGAAATTCGTGCGCGAGGTGCCTGCATCGGCGGGAAACTCGTAGTCGATGTCGAGACCATCGAGATGGTTTGCCTGCAGGAAAGCCAACACGTTGTTCGCGAAGGTCTGCCGCAGCGTCGGGCTGGCGGCGATGGTCGCATACTGATCCGCGAGTGCGGCGGGATAGGCTCCGCCGATGCTCACGACCACGGACTTCCCGAGCGTGTGACCTTCATTCACCACCGCTGGCAGGTACGAGGAGAATGAACCCAGGGTGGTACCGATCGTTCCATCCGCCTTCGGTTCGGCAAAGGCGGTGACGATCACATCGAACGCTTCCAGATTCGCGGCCTGCAGGGCGGCGGGATAGTCGCTGATGACCTGATCCTGGCCCTGCGCGTTGCGGAGGCCGTTGAGATAGCCGATCACCAGCGGATGGGAGGGCAGGGTGTTCAGGCCCCGCTGCGGACCGGTGGCGGGGGAGGGACCTTCGGTGCCATCCGCGGGCACCGCGTCTCCGGCGAGCACGGAGTTCACCACGTTCACCAGCGGCGCATCGGTGGCGGGGCTGTACGGGAGCTTGGCCGAATTGTCCTGGATGGCGCCCGCGCGCAGGTCGCCATAGGCATGCCAGACGATCACCCCGCCGAGGTTCTGCGCGCGCACGTATTCCGCCTTCAGGCCGATGCTACGGGAATCATCGTAGCTGAGGAACGAACTGCCCTTGGTCAGATACGGAACCTTCGCGACATCATCCCAATGGCGGGTCCAGCCGGAGAGATTCTGGCGTATGTATTCGTAGTTCGGCGTGGCATCGTAGTCGCCCCACGCGGCGAAGTCACCGCAGGTGGTGATCGGTCCATCCGGCTGCACGGTCTTCTGGATCTTCACGGTGGAAGCACCCAGCGCCGCACTGCCGGAGCACACCACGCCACGGCCATAGAAAGGCAGCCCCAGCGCGATCTTTCCTCGCGGCACACCTTTGCCGATCAAGTACTGCACCGTAGTGTCGCAGGACATCGCGCCGCCTTCCTCATCCGGATACGCGTAGAGCGGGGCATTGTGCCCGGCCTTGTCCGACCAGCCGCCCTGCACGTCATACGTCATCAGGTCGATGGAATCGAGCAGGCCCGCCACGGCGGTCCAATCGAAACCCTCCAGCTTCGAGGGCGCGCAGCTCAACGCCGCGCTCATTTGCTTGGTGGAGCCGATCGCCGCGCGCACCTCCTGCATCAGTGTGACGAAGTTCGCGTAGTCCGCCTGGGTGCCCACAAAATTCATGCCGCCGGAGGTGCCGGGGTATTCCCAATCGAAGTCGATGCCATCAAAGCCCAGCGCGATCAGGCGCTGGCAATCCGCCACGAAGCGCGCGCGCTTCACCGGATCCGCCGCCATCGCGCCGTAGTGCTTGCACATGCTCCAGCCGCCGATGCTGGCCATCACCTTCACCCCCTTCGCGTGCGCCAGCTCAAGCACACCCGGCATGGTGCCGGGCACATGATAGGGCACGGGCATCGGTCCTGTCAGGCCGCTCGGCGTGTGCCGCCACCCGTTTCCATAGGACTCGAAACCCGCCGCCGTCACCTGACTGGTGAAGTTCCACTGCGGACTCAACTCGCCCCAGACGAGATAGTAGTCCCATGAGGAATAGACGTCGCCGTTCAACAACGCCGCGGGTGCCTGCACCTGACCGGCCTGATAGATGTTCGGATTCCGGAAGTCCCCGCTGTGCAGCGAACCATCCTGCGCCACACCGAAGAACGAGAAGTTCAGATGCGTGTACTGGGAGTAGTCGATGTTGAGGTGGTTCAGGAAACCCTGCTTCGGGAGGCCGGCGGAGGTGCCCTTCCACGCATCCCACTGGGTGATATAGCCGATCACCCGCTTGCCATGGCTGGCGGTGTTACGGGTGGGTTGGGAATCCGCGCCTCCCGCCGCATGGGCGCAGAGAGGCAGGAATGGCAGCAGGCCGCCAAGCAGGAGGGTCCGGAACATGGAGGTGGGTTTGGGGAACTATCCGGGATTTTTCCCGAACTCCTGTTCCCTCCCATTTGTGAAACCCATTGGCAATCCGGGGATTTCATGCCGCCTGATCAAGCTGCTTGAACAGCGGAACAGAAATTGCATGCTGAATTATGACCCCGGTGAAACGCGCCCTGCTGGTGGAAGACACCGCCACGCATCTCCGGCGGCAGATAGCTTCAGGAGCCTTTTCCAGCGAACTGCCCCCCTGCCGTGAACTGGCAAAATCCCTCCAAGTCAGCGTGCCCACTTTGCTCTCCGCCTTGGAACGGCTCGCCGAGGAAGGATTGGTCGTCCGGGGCAAACCGCGCCGTCCCTACCGTCTCGGCTCGGAAGCTAAAACCCCGGCCAAACCGGCGGCGCGCCGCAAGGTCATCCTCCTCATCAGCCCGAAGCCGATCGGCGAATTCGAATCGAGCAGCCGCTCCGGCGTGGACCGCGTGATGCTGGAATGCGTGCGCCACGGATGGGAATTCCACCACCGCATCATTCCCTACGCCGATGCCACCCGCTCCAGCCCGCGCTGGGACGAAGTGCTCGACGAAGTCCGACCCACCCAACTCGTCGCTCTGGCAGGAAACAAGGTGCTGGCGGAATGGGCCAGCCGCCGCGGCATGCCGACCCTCTTTGTGGGTGGTGCTCCCGCCAATACCCCGGTCGTGGCCGTCGGTGTCAGCCTCCGGGCCCGCTTGGAATCCGCCTTGGACAAGCTGCTGGCGCTCGGTCATCGCCACATCTGCATGCCGGTCTGCGGCCTTCAGGACTATCTCAGCGAGCCGGTACGCACGCAATTCGCCGACGCGCTGGCCGCCCGGAATATCCCCTTCGTGCCAAACTACCACGTGCCGACCTCGCCGACACGCAACCCGACCACCATCCCTTCGCTGCTCGCCAAGGTCTTCAACGCCCGCATCCCCAGCGCCATGGTTTTCGTGGAATGGATCGACTTTGTCGCGACCGCCGCGCTGCTGGCAAACCGTGGTCTGGCCTTTGGCCGCGACATCGTGGGCGTGGTGCTGACCTATGACAGCCATATCGAATGGTTCCAACCACGGCCCGCCCATTTCCGGCTGCCGCTCCAACGGCTGGAGCGCATCCTCGGCGAGTGGCTGAAAAACCCGGCCGCTCCGCGTTTCCGCAAGGGCGGGCTGATGCTCCAACCGTTCCGGTTCTACGAAGGCGATGCGTTCCGCGGGCCCGGCGGAGGCGGTTGATCGCCGTACACAAAAACGGGCCGGAGGATGCTGGATCCACCGGCCCGCGAAATCAGAAACGGAAGCTCACATCCCCGGCAGCGGCGGCAGTTTCAAATCGTTCGGTGGAGTCTTGGTCGCCGGACGGTCGAACGGCGTGCCGTATTTCACGAAATCATCCGTGAAGCCACCCTGGCTGAGGAAAAAACGGCCGTGATCCACACCCATGTAGCGGTCGAGGCGGTCTTCCTTGCCGGTGCCATCGTGACTGAAGTTGGCGCGGGTGATCTCGATCCACTGGCCCTTGTCGGTGCGAGCCCACTGGTTGCCATAGTAGCACTTGCGCAGGAGCTGGCCGTTCGCGCCGCCGAAGTTCTCGCTGAAGCTGTAGAGTCCCTTCAGCCAGGAGCCGGTTTTCGGAGCTTTCCAACTTGAGATCAGCATCCACTTCTTCTGTTCCGGATGGAACCAGAAGCCGGAATAGACGGTGTGATTGCCATCCAGCACCTTCGCGGTGACGACGAAACGCTGTGTGGAACCGGTCTTCCAGTTGTACACGAGATGGCTGTGACCACCGGTGCCTTCATTGCCGAAGTCGCCGCTGTCCACGCCGTCACCCTTCGCGACGAGCATCGTGCGGTCCTCCGCGCCGACCTTGGAACGATCCTTGGCCTCGCCACCCGCATCCCACACCGAGAAGATGATCCGGCGCTCGGTGGGGCTGTTCACCTGCATCCCGAAGTAACCGCGATCCCAGCCACAAACCATGTAGTAGGTCGCCACCGGATCGGCAACGGCGGTGGCTTCACAGTAAAAAGCCTCCACGTTCACGCCTTCCGGATTCGGATAAGAAAGGTGGATGGAGGCGGCATTGCGGCGCTCCTTGAGATTGAAATGCGCGTCCTTCGCCGCAGGGCCATCGAGCAGCAGGTCGCCCACATCGCCATTGGTTTCATTGGGACGATTCAAGGATTCCAGCAGGAAGCGTTGGTAGCCGGTCTTGGCGATGTCGAACGAGCCGAAGGAAACCGGAGCAGGGCTGCCGGTGCCCTTCACCACGGCCTCGCGCGATTTCCCGGCGACGGTGAGGCGCAGGCGCGATTCCTTGCCGGCGGGCAGGGTGACTTCGATGGAGGTATCCAGTTTCCCTGCGGTCTTGATCTGGCCGAACCACTCGATCTTCAGGCCGGGCTTGTTCCAGCCGGTGATCGGTTTGTTCTCGGAAATCCGTGCGCCGTTCGCATCGGGTTCAAGGTAGGCGGTGTGGGCGGGGATCCGGACCGGATCGGCGTGAAGGCTGGCGGTCAGCGCCGCCAGGATGAGGAATGCAGGTTTCATAATGCGACAAACGGAAATGACAAAAGGGAGCCAGCAGAACGGCTCCCTTTCGTCCATTTCTTTCATCCGGCCGCTGGTCTGCTCACCCGTCCGCCGGTTCGTGGAGACGGCGGCGGAGCTTCGCTTCCGGACCTTCCTCCTGAATGAGCAGGAGGCCCTTGAAAATATCGATCAAGCCACCGGTGCGGTGCTTGTCCCGCTGGAACTGCTGGAAGGCGCGTTCGTACTCCGCGGAATACTTCGCCGGGTCTTCCAGCGAGGCATCTGCCGGCAGATGGCTGAGAACCTCCTGGCGCAGCCGCTCGGACTCCGCCTCGCCGTGCTTGCGGCGGGTTTCCACCCGGGCGCGGGTGGCAGCAAGATAGGCGCGGATCACATCGAGCTGGCCCTCCACCGACTGCCACAACTCGCGCCAGTCCTCCCGGTCATCAATGTCGAGCGCACGATCCAGTTGCGACGAAAGACCGTGCAGCGTCTCATGGAGATTCTCATCGCGGGTGACAACGGCATCGAACCCGGCGAGAGGAGAAGTCGCCTCGCTTTCCAGTTCCTCGCGCAACTTCGCGGTGTAAAGACGGATCTCCGCCAGCAATGACTCCGCCGTTTCCCACCGGCTTTTCCAGGTGGGATCGGAACCGATGGAAGGAAGCACACGCTCACCGAAGGAGCGCGTGTCCTTCAGCATGCCCTGCAACTCGGAGTCGGCCTCGCTGAGATGCTGGAAGTCTCCGCGCAGCGCCTTGTTGATCCGGGACAGCACGAACACATTGGAATTGGATTCACTCATGACGGGAAAGGGTTGTGGTTGGATGACTGGGTACCCGGCGGAATCAAAGAAATGCCGGTTTATCGTCTCAACATACTCCCTCCAACAGGACCTTGCAAATCGCACCCGCGAATCCGTGAAGGATTTTGAATAGCGCTTCCGCGGAGCCCGTCGAAAAGGACGTAAACCAACCCTTCACAGCCATGAAACGAATCGCCCTTTCCCTTGCTGCCGCGGCGATGGCCTTTTTCGGTGCCACCCCGCAGGCGGAAGCCCGCCATTACCACTCCGGCCGGAGTACTTACGTCAGCAGCTATGCCCGCTGCGGCTGCCCCATTTACGTCCAGCGCTACGTCGCGTTCTATGATGGCTGGGGCCGTCCGGTCTGGCGCACGCGCGTCCTGCCGATCCAGCATCGCTGCGGCTGGGGCCGCACCTACTATCGCGGGAGCTACACTCCGTACCGCGGCGGGTATACCTATGGCGGCTACGGCTACCACCGCCCCGGCATCACCATCCGCTTCTGATCAACCCCGCGCCACCCGCGCGCGCATCCGGACGTCATCGCCGATGCGCTCGTAGCGGACATCCTCCAGTGACGCGGGAACGGGCAACCCTGTTCCCGCAAGTGCCGGAACATCCCCTCCGCATAGCAGGGGAGCGAGATAGATCACCACCTCGTCCACGCACCCGGCCTCGAAGAGTGCCGCGGAAAACGCACCGCCCGCCTCCACCAGCACGCTGAGCACTCCCTGCCCCGCGGCGAGGTTTCCGAGCATACCGGGCAAATCTCCGGCGGGACGGATGAGCGTCCGATCCCGCCATTCATCCGTGAACAGCGCCGCATCGGTCGGCAACTCCTCCAGCCGATCCGTCACCACCACTCGCCACGGCTGATTGCGCCCCTCCAGCCATTCCGGCTGCCGGATCGTCAGCTGGGGCCGGTCCCGCCGCACGGTTTCCCCGGAGGTGAGAATGGCATCCACCTCGCCGCGCAGTTTCTGCACATCGGCCCGGGAGGCTTCGCCGCTCAACCACTGGCCTTCGCCCGGCGGGCGGGTGATACGGCCATCGAGGCTCATGGCGGTCTTCCAAATCACCCACGGCCGCCCGGTCTCCTGGACTTGGAAAAACGGGCGCAGCAGATCGGTGGCCTCCTTTTCCAAGATCCCGGACGCGACTTCGATGCCCGCTCCGGCGAGCACGGCATCCGCCCGGCCCACATGAGCCGGATTCCGGTCCTTCACCGCGTACACCACCCGGGAAACTCCGGCCTCGATCAATCCCGCGGTGCAAGGCGGCGTGCGGCCAAACGTGGAACAAGGCTCCAAGGTCACATACGCGGTCGAACCACGGATCGCCTCCGCACCCGTATTCCGCAGCGCATCCGCCAGCGCCTCGCGCTCGGCATGGGCCTGGCCGGCGGCGCGATGCCAGCCGCGGCCGATCAACGCACCGTCCTTGACGATGACGGCACCCACGGGAGGATTCGGAGCCGTACGGCCCACTCCGTTCCGTGCCTCCTCCAGCGCGAGGGCCATCCAGTACGCGTCATCCATGGCAGCCAGCTTCGATGTTCCGCCACGCGGCGCAAGTCCGGCGGTGAATCCAAGTTGAAAGCCGGGCCATCCTCCTGCATGATTCAGGAGTTGAGGAACACACAACCATGAAAACACGCTCCGTAATTCTGCCGGTGGCTTGTCTCGCGTTCCAATTTGCCACCGCCGCGGAACCCGCGGCCCCAGCCGCACCCGCCAAACTCTCCCCCTACGCGGAGGGCATGGCTGCCATTGAAGCCGGTGATCCCAAGCTGGCCGAAGCCAGTTTCACCAAAGCGCTCCAACAGGACCCCAACAATGCCAACGCCCGCTACCAACTCAATGAGGTACGGCGCAATGCCGCCGCGATTGCCGCAAAAGGGCGCGAGGCGAAATTCGGCGGGGTCATGATCGAGAAGATCCAACTCGACAAGGCGACCCTCCAGGAATCGCTGGAATACCTCGCTTCCCTGGTCAAGAAGGAGAGCAAGGACCAGGTGAGCGCCAACATCGTCCTCGACGATCCGAAGAGCACGCTGGCGACCAAGGAAGTCACCCTGCAGCTCAACAAGGTTCCCGCAAAGGCGGCACTCCAATACATCCTCTCACAAGTGGACGCCAAGGCCCGCTTCGACGAGCACGCCATCGTGGTGAGCCCCCGCGGCGGCGGTACTCCCGTGAACGGCACGCCCGCCGGAAAAGTGGGTTCCGGAGGCGGCTGACCCGCGTTCACACTCCGACCATCATCGAGACATGGGCGGCGGTCAGTTCGCCCATCGTCTCGCAATCGCCGAAACCGGAGGTCTGGTGCATCCTGTCCAGGTCCCGCGCCAGGGTGCCGACATGCGAGCGCGGGGCCAGTTCCTCGCGGCGCATGATTCCGAGCAAGGCCTTCAGGCGACCCGCCTCGACCTTCGCGCGGCGCGCCATCTGGGCATGCTCTTCGGCCACATACTGGTCGATGGTTTTCCGGTTCAGAACTTCGAAGGCGAGCTTGGTGATGCTGCGGTTCGAATCGAAACGGTAGGCGAGGTAGATCTTGCCACGGCCTTCGTACGACTGCTGGTCGAAGTCGATCGGCCGCACGCGGTACTGCACTTCCTCGAAGTCCGGGGTGATGTCCACGACGTAGTTCACGCTGCGCATGTCGCCGAGCAGGCGGATGAAGCAGCGCTCGTTGAACTTGGTGAATTCCTTCGCGATGCGGACCTTGTTGAGTCCCGGCCGTTTCAGATAATCCTCAAGGAAGACATTGCCCGGAACTCCCGCGATGTGCTCCTCGATCAGGGTATTGCCCTTGACGAAGTAGTTGATGCGGTTCGGTGAAAGGATGTGCTCGAGCTCCAGACCGAAGATGCGGGACGCGTCCGCGACCTTGACGTAGAAGTAGTCCGAGTTGTCGTTGAAGAGATTGGTGATCCGCACCCGGAACGGCCGGGAGTTCCCGAAATCACCGAAGTCGACGCGGTCCACGGTGAGGTGCTCATGATGGCCCACCTCCCCACCGATCTTCAGTTCCGCGTAGATCTGGGTGAGCTTCGGCTTGAGATCCGCGAATACGTCCGGCGGATACATCACCGTGAGCCACAGGGTTTCCTTGCCCTGTGGATCGTCATAGGGGATCGCACCGGAGAAACGGCACAGGTCGTTGTACACCTGTGGAATCTCGCGGTAGCGGTCGAAGCGGTGCAAGTACTGCCGCAGGAGCCCGGAAACGGGGTACTGGATCTTGCGGCGGGAGATCATGAGCGCGGAGGATGGAAGATCAGGCCTCGTCCAGCAGCGTCTTGCGCGTGAACAGCGGCAGCACCGGGATGCCGCGGGCCTCGATCGCCTCGCGGCCGCCTTCCTGGCGGTCCACCAGCACCAGCGCGAACGCCACCTTGCCGCCCTCGCGCTCGATCACGTCGATGGCCTTGATGGTGGAACCGCCGGTGGTGATCACATCATCTACGACGATCACCGTACTTCCTTCCTTGAAGTTGCCCTCGATCTGCTTGCCGCGGCCGTGGCCCTTCGGCTCCTTGCGGACGGTGAAGACCTGCAGGGCCTCGTCCGGATGCTGCTTCGCGGAGGTCATGCCGACCGCCAGCGAGATCGGGTCCGCGCCGAGGGTCATGCCGCCGATCGCATCGATTTTCAAACCTTCCGCCGCGATCCGCTCGCGCACCGCCGCCCAGCCGAGTTCGCCAATCAGATTCGCGCCGAAGGGATCAAGCGCGGTCACTCGGCAGTCGATGTAGAGATCGCTCTCCTTACCGGAGGCGAGCGTGAAGGTTCCGGTGCGGACGGACTTTTCCAAGAGGAGGGACTTGAGCGCGGCGGCGGACATGAGGATAGAGTCCGGAATCCGGAAGCCGGAGGCAAGTGAAGAGGGAGACGGGCGAAGAGTGCTCCCCTTCATTCCAGAGTAGAGCTTGAACACGGCTGTCCCTCCGCTACTGGAAGGGCATGGAAACCGCCGCTCTCACAGCCGCCAGCCAACAGGAACGCCGGTGGTTCCGGCGGACATTGGGCTCGTCCTTGGCCGCGCTGCTGGCATACGGGACGGGAATCGGAATCGGTTGGTGGGGAAACAACCAAGTGGCGGCGGCGAACAACGCCGTCGGTGGTGCGGGAGCGGAAAAAGCTCTCGAACAGCTCGGCGCAACGATGGGGACACTGTTTACTGCATACAAGATCTCCCTGGTGGTGCTGATGCTAGCAGGGCTCGCGTTCCTGATTTCGCTGGTCTTCTGGCTGCTGGCGATGCAGCGGCGGCGAAAGCTTGCGAATCCAAATTCGCTGGTCTGATGTCAAAGGATCTGGACGGACAGGAGCGGCATTGGTTCCAGGTCGCTGTGGCATCCTGCATCGCGATGGCCGTGGGAATGGTGGTTGCTGGAATCACCAATTTTTGGCTGAATCAGGAGCTCGCGCGGGTCAAGGTGAGCAAAGATCCGACTCTATACGTGGAGGCGCATGGTAAGTCATTGCCGTGGTCTACCTCTGGACTGGCTATCCTGGGTCTCGCTGCGGTTTCCTTCATTTATGCGTTTGTCGTCTGGCTGTTTTTGATGTGGCGGCGGCGGTTGGGGCGGAGTTGAAGGCCTTTAGAGAAGATCCCATTGCGTACACGAAAAAGCCGCTTTCTTTTCAGAAAGCGGCTTCTGGAAATTTCGCAGCGGAGATCGCTTAGTTCACGGCGGCAACCACCGGCTGACCGACGTTCACGCGGCGGCCATCGCGGTCGAAGAACACGCGGCCATCGGTGACGGCGAAGATGGTGTGGTCGCGGCCGATGCCAACGCCCACGCCCGGGTGCCACTTGGTGCCACGCTGGCGGATGATGATGTTGCCGGCGATGACAGCCTGACCGCCGAATTTCTTCACGCCGAGGCGCTTGGAGCGGGAGTCGCGGCCGTTCTTGACGGAGCCTTGTCCTTTCTTATGGGCCATAACAGTGAGGAGGTAGGGGATTAGACGCCAACGGCGGTGATCTCAAGCTTCGTCAGGTGGCGACGGAAACCCTTGGTCTTGTGGAAGCCCTTGCGGCGCTTGAACTTGAAGGCAACGCCCTTCTTGCCACGGAACTGCTCGACCACCTTGGCGGTCACGGAAGCACCCGCCACGGTCGGAGCACCGATCTTGACGGATTCGCCTTCGCCGACGAGGAGCACGTCGAAAGTGAGTTCGGAATCGACTTCGGCGTCGAGCTTCTCGACGTCGATTTTGTCGCCTTGCTGAACGCGGTATTGCTTACCGCCGGTTTTGATCACTGCGTAGGCCATGGCCGTATAGGAAGAGGGTTGCCGCCTTTTCGGGCGGGCGGGGAGAACAACACGGGTCAGCTCAAGCGGCAAGAAATTTTTTTAGAAACGGAATTGGCAGGTGCTTCGGGTTTCCGGAGTAATTGGCCATGATCTCACGCGCGCCCACTCCGGAAGCCATGACAGCCCTCGGCCGGGAAGCGGGAGTCTCCTCCTCCTCCGGGCAGGTTTTCGCACTGGTAGGGGATTTGGGGGCGGGTAAGACGCACTGGACCAAGGGCCTGGCGGATGGGCTTGGGTTCACTGGTGACGTGACCAGCCCGACCTTTTCGCTGGCTCATGAGTACCGGGGTGGGCGTCTGCCGATATTTCACTTCGATTTTTATCGGATCGAGACCATCGAGGAACTCTTCGGCATGGGCTGGGATGAATATCTCGATGAAGGCGGCGTGATTGTCGCCGAATGGGCGGACAAATTCCCGGAAGTACTGCCAAGGGGCACCCGTTGGTTCCGCTTCCGTCTGCTCGCGGACGGTTCGCGGGAGATCACCGGGGAATGAGGCTCAACGCTTGGGGATCATCCGGCCGACAGAGTCCGCAGTGGCCATGGCGGTTTCGCCGAGTCCCTTCGCCAAGCCACATGAGGTCGAAAAAAGGCAACCTGCGACCAAGGCAAGACTGAGGAGAATCCGGAGCATGGCACGGAGACTGCCCGCTCCATGGCGGGAGTCAAGCGGGTGGAGGAACTGTTAGCGCGGTCAGGAAATCCGGCTGTCGAGCTGGAACACCTGGCCGGAGGTGTGAGGTAGATCTTCCTGAAGAGATCGGATGAACCGCGCGACAGCCTCTGCGGTATTGAAGCGCCCAAGAACGTGCTCCGACTTCACCTGACCGCGCCGCCCCTCTGAAACCCCGGCGGTCATTCGTGTTTCGAGAAATCCCGGCAGCACCACATTGACCCGGATTCCGGCCGGGCCGACTTCGCAGGCCAGCGATTTCCCAAGGCCAATGAGGCTGGCTTTCGCAGCAGCGTATGCGGCCTGTCCCGCCGGAGGATGCAGGGCTGAAAAGCTCGAGATGAAAACGACGTGCCCACTGCGACGTTTCAGCATGCCCCGCAGGGCGGCTTTGGCACAGCGGGCGGCTCCTGTCAGGTTCACCGCCATCACCGCATCCCAATCATCCTCAGAAAGCTTCAGCAGCGGAAGGTCACGTACGAGGCCGGCGTTGCACACCAACAGATCGGTTTGCGAATCCTTGAAAAACGCTGTGACCGATTCGGAAGCCGTCACATCAAGTTCCATCCGCCCCGGGGCAGTCGCCTGCCAACCAGCCGTGCGGAACTCTCCGGCGATTGCCTGCCCGAGATCGCCCTCTCCGCCCGTGATGACCATGCTGCCCGGCACTCCTGAGTGCTACGTGACCAGCCGGGTGCCGACAACTGCCAAGAAACCTGCGAATAACTTGGGCACAGCACCTGAGAACCGAGGACCCCGAAACCCAAGAACAGTACCGGTTCACGAAGGGCACCGGATCCTACCCAGGTTTTTCCCACCGTGGAACCCGCATGGTAGAAGCGAGGAACGGTCAAAAACCAAGGTTATCCACACGCTTAAGACGAAGATTCTATGGAGTTCAAAAAGGAAGAATTCTTCAGAGGAAGCGTTCTCCTTCCTCGGATTCCGCCATGCGCTTGATCCACCCGTTCCGTTCTTCCAACAGAGCGAGCAGGTGTGGCTTCAGCAACGCACGATCCACAAGACGGCCTCCAAACGGGCCGAGCGGGGATGCGAACCGGAATGTGTCGTGCATGAGCGTGGTACTGCCCTGGAGCTCGAACACGTGGTCGTGCTCCATTTTCCGGAACGGCCCGCGGAGCATCTCATCCCGGAAGTGGTGTGGCCGGTCGTACGCGGTGATGCCTACGGTCATGCGGAAGCGAATCCCAAAGTGCCGGGCGCTCCAGGTGACCTCCTCATTCAGCCCGATCAGGCCGCTGGTGATTCCTGCGATGGCCCTTTCACCGGTGTGCGCCGTGGAAGCCAGGTGCAGGTCGATGCTGCGTGAGAGGTCGAAAACGCGCTCGACCGGTGCCTCGATCCGCGTTGTGAGCTGGATCGTGGTCACCGGTCGGGAAAGGGTCCGGGGTGTTGGAAACCGCGCGGGTTAGATGAGCATGAGGGCCGGCTGCTCGATGAGCTTCTTAACCTCGGCGAGGAACTTGGCACCGACGGCTCCATCCACAACACGGTGGTCGCAGGACAGGCCGAGGTTCATGCGCAGGCCGGGGACGATCTGGCCGTTCTTCACGACCGGCTTTTCGATCGCGGCACCCACGGACAGGATGGCAGCCTGCGGCGGGTTCACGATCGCGTCGAAGGATTCGATGCCCCAGGCACCCAGATTCGAGACGGTGATGGTGCCGCCGTCGAATTCATCCGGCTTGAGCTTCTTGTCCTTGGCACGCACGGCGAAGTCCTTCACGGCACGGGAAATGGCCAGCAGGGATTGTGTTTCTGCCTTCTTGATCACCGGAGTGACAAGGCCGTCTTCCACGGCGATGGCGACCGAGAGGCCGACGTGCTTGAAGTTGATGATGTGGTCGCCAGCGTAGGAGGCATTGACAGCCGGGACGGCTTGGGCGGCGCTGATCACGGCCTTCAGGATGAAGTCGTTGACCGAGTATTTGTTGCCGTGGGTCTTCTCGGCTTGGTCGTTCACCTGCTTGCGAATCGCCATCAGCGGAGCAGCATCGACTTCCACATGGAGGTAGAAGTGCGGGATGGTGACCTTCGAGGTGAGGAGGCGGGAGGCGATGACCTTCCGCATCGAGGAAAGCTGGACGACTTCATCGCCTTCCTTGGCGACTGGCAGAATGGCATTGACCGCAGGAGCGGAAGAGGCGGGAGCCGGGGTGGTGGCCTTCGATTTCACGGAGGCGGCCAAGGCGGCAGCTGCTGCGGCGGTGCTGGATGGTGCCGGAGAGGGAGACTTGGAGGCGGATTCCACATCGGCGCGGACAATGCGGCCTCCCGGGCCGGAACCGGCGACACCGGAGAGATTCACGCCGAGGTCCGCAGCAACCTTGCGGGCCAGCGGCGAGGATTTGATGCGGTCGCCACTTCCAGAAACCGGTGCAGCAGGTGCGGCTGCCGGAGTGGAAGAGGTGGCTGCGGCGGCTTGCGGAGCGGGTGCGGTTTCTGCCGCTGGCGCCGCAGTTGGAGCAGGCGCGGCACCTTCGTCGCCATCAAGGACGGCGAGGATTCCACCGACTTCGAGCTTTTCCCCTTCCTGAACCAGGATCTGGGTGAGGGTGCCTTCGTCGAAGGCTTCCATTTCCATCGTGGCCTTGTCGGTTTCCACTTCAGCGACGACATCGCCGATCTCGACGTGGTCACCGACTTTCTTGTGCCATTTGATAAGGGTGCCCTCGGTCATGGTATCCGAGAGCTTGGGCATTTCGATGTTTACAGGCATGACAGGAGGAGGCTTTGGAGGCCGCAGGGAGGATGGGAGAATGCCGGGCCTTTTCCAGATTTTTCTCCGCTAGCCCGGTGATGAAGAAGAAAAACGGCGGGGACCGGTGAGGTCGCCGCCGTTCTGTTGGAAAATCCGTGGGATGGAATGCTCAGGGAGCGAGGGTTTCCATGCTCGGAACCAGACCGATATTCGGGCTGCCGATGGAGGAACCGCTGACGCTGGCAAGCTTCTTGACCTTCGGGCCGGTGCTGCCGCAGCAGTCGGTGTCCGGGCAGTAGTAGCGGACACAGCGGCCGCAATAGACGACGTGCTTCACTTTCTTGAAGCGCGGCACCTTGGTGGTGACGGTCTGGGTCAGGCCACCCTTGGAGCCCGCGACGGGAACTTCCTGGGTGACGGTGTCATAGCCGCAGGTGCGGACGGTCTCGGTGCGATACTGGGCGGCCGGGATGCCGCCGAACATCGAGCAGCAGGACGAGAAGCCGAGGGAAACGGCGGCGAGCAGGAGCAGGTTTTTCATGAGAGGAAAGGAGTTTTCAGAACATGCAGCAGCAGGAAGTCGCGGCCAGGCAGGCAGCGGTCACGGTCGCGGCGAAAAGCAACTTGATCATGGTGTCCCAATGTTAGGCCTGCCTGCGGTCGTGGCAACGAAAATCCTCGGTGGAAGCGAGGGCTTTCGCCGCTCTGGAACGGGAATTCGCGTGGGGATGGACAACAAAAGGCGCGGCTGGTTGCCCGGCCGCGCCTTTTGGAAACAAACCGGATTGCGGGATCAGAAGAAGGTCCGGACCTTTTCCACGATGCGCCGCGGGTTGGGGAGCTGCTCGTTCTCGATGTGCGGCGAGTAGATGGCCGGGGCATCGATGGTGCAGACCCGCTTGATCGGGGCGTCGAGGTAATCGAAGGCGTGCTCCTGGATGAGGGTCGCAACCATGGCGGAGACACCGCCGAAGGGCTTCGACTCATCCACCAGCACGACGCGGTTGGTCTTCTTGACCGAGGCGAGGATGGTGTCCACGTCCAGCGGGCGGATCGAGCGGAGGTCCACGACTTCGGCGGAGATGCCGTGCTCGGTCTGGAGGGTTTCCGCGGCGGCGAGAGCATGGATGACCGAGCGGCCGTGGGCGATCAGGGAGATGTCCTTGCCCTCGCGCTTGATGTCGGCCTTGCCGAGCGGGACAACGTAGTCGCCTTCCGCAGGATCTGGAACTTCGCCGGTGGTGCCGTAGAGAAGGGTGTTCTCCATGACATAGACAGGGTCGTTGTCACGGATGGCGGCTTTGATCAGGCCCTTGGCATCGGCCGGGGTGGCCGGGGCGCAGACCTTGAGACCGGGGAAGGCGGCGAAGAGGCCTTCCGGGATGTGGGAGTGGGTGGCACCGACGTTGGTACCGCCGTTGGCCGGGCCGCGCATCACGATCGGGCAGTTGATGAGGCCGCCCGACATGTAGCGGACACAGGCGGCGTTGTTGACGAGCTGGTCGAAGGCCACGGAGTGGAACGACCAGAACATCAGTTCCATCACCGGGCGGACACCGAGCATGGAGGCGCCGATGCCCATGCCGATGAAGCCGGCTTCGGAGATCGGGGTGTCCACGATGCGCTTGTCGCCCCATTTTTTCCAGAGGCCTTCGGTGACCTTGTAGGCGCCATTGTACTGGGCGACTTCCTCGCCAAGGAGGACGACGTTCGGGTCGCGGGCGAGTTCCTCATCGAGGCCTTCGCGGAGCGCTTCACGGTAGGTGAGGGTGCGGGACATGGAGATCGGTCTGGGAGAGTGGGATGAATTACTAGGTTTATCGTAGTTGGCCGGGCTTCAGTCGTTGAAGAAGTGCCAGCCGGTCTTCGAGGCCTCGGTGTTGTTGTCGGTCTCCCAGTAGACGTCGGTCATGATGTCCGCGGCGGTCGGGGCGGGGGATTCCTCGGCGAATCTGGCGGAAGCCGCGGCTTCATCCTGGGCTTCCTTCGAGATGGCGTCCGCTTGTTCCTCGGTCAGCACGCCTTCGGAAACGAGGCGCCGGCGGAAGAGGGTGATCGGGTCGTGGTTCTGCTTGTAGTTCTCGATCTCCTCCGGGGTGCGGTACTTCTTGGCATTGGCGTCGGCGACGCTGTGGCCGTAGTAGCGATAGGTGGCGATTTCCAGAATGCAGGGCTTCTGTTCCTTGCGGGCCCGCTCCATGGCGATGTGGGTCTTGGCGCGGACTTCGTAGATATCCGAGCCGTCGATCACATCCCATTCCATGTCATAACCTTCGGCGCGCTGGGCCAGGCAGCCGCGGTAGGCGGAGGAACGCTTCTGGGAGGTGCCCATCGAGTAACCGTTGTTTTCGATCACATACACCACCGGGAGGTTGAAGAGGGAGGCGAGGTTCAGGGACTCGTGGAACGCTCCCTGGTTCACGGCACCGTCTCCGAGGTAGCAAAGGCAGCAGCCTTCCTTGTTGAGATACTTCAGACCGTAGGCGAGGCCGAGGCCGAGCGGGGTCTGGCCACCGACGATACCATGGCCACCCCAGAAACCCTTGTCCGGGGCGAAGAAGTGCATCGAGCCACCTTTGCCTTTCGAGCATCCGGTCTGCTTGCCGTACATTTCGGCCATGCACTCGTTCATGCCCATGCCCAAGGCGATGGCGTGGCCGTGGTCGCGATAGGCGGTGATGAAGTGGTCGTTCTCTTCCTTGAGGGAGATGGTGCCGACGGCCACCGACTCCTGTCCGATGTAGAGGTGGAGGAAGCCACCCATCTTGCCGGCATTGTAGAACTTGAGCGCGGTTTGTTCGAAGCGGCGGATCCGGATCATCTGGCGGAACAGATCGATCTTCCGTTCCGGAGTCAGTTCCCGGTTGATGGGAGAACTGGCAAAATCGAGGCGTGGCGTGTCAAGTTGAGCGGTCGACATGGAATGCTGAGGAGAGGGGATTGCGGCTTAGGTTCGGGGCGGGGTACAGGCAAGTCTTATCTGGCAGCGGCGGGCTTGGCCGGAACGCCGGCAGCCTGCGGGAGCGAACGACGGGAGAGCAGAAAGAGGGCCGAGAAGAGGAAGTTCGCGGCGAGCAGGTTTCGCAGGAAGATCCAGGTGGGGATGCCACCTTCGGGACCGGTCCACTGGGAACGCACGAAACCATCCACGGTCTTGGCATAAAGCGGATCCACCGTGAAGGACACCAGGTTGGTGACAAAGTAGAAGACGAGCGCCGCCACAATCGACGAGGCGAGCACCGGCAGCGCGGCCGGGTGGCGGCGGGTCCACAGGGCAATCGCGGCAGTGGTGGCGATCCCGAGGATCACACTGAGAAGATCCCAGCCGAAGATCGGATAGCCCTGGGCAATGCTGGTGGCCGGGTAGCTGATCACCCACGCGGCAAGCGGCAGGAGCCAGCGCTGGGCTCCCTTGAGGAATACGATGCCGCAGAGCAGGAGGGCGGGGAGAGGCTGGAGGTTGGGGAGCTGGGTCGGGAACAATCCGCCAAGAATCCGGAAAGCCGCGAGCAGGGCGACGATGAGGAGGGCAGGGAGCCAGCGCTTCATGCCAAGGAGATTGGAAGATCCATGGGCAAGGGGCGAGGGAAATTTCGGGTGCGTGTTCCACGTGGAACACAAATCGGTCTTTCTAGCGGTACTTGTGGGCGGGGGCGGGCTGGGCTACACGATCCGCGTGTTTCGCTATCCGAAATCCTATGATGTCCTTGTGATCGGTGCCGGCCATGCCGGGGTTGAGGCTGCGCTGGCTGCCGCCCGCCTCGGTTGCCAAGTGGCGGTGCTGACCCAGAATCTGGACACCATCGGGCAGATGTCCTGCAACCCTGCCATCGGCGGGTTGGCCAAGGGGCACATGGTTCGGGAGATCGATGCCCTTGGGGGAGCAATGGGACTGAACACCGATGCGACCGCCATCCAGTGGCGGATGCTGAATGCTTCCAAAGGGCCCTCCGTCCGGGCACCCCGTGCCCAGTGCGACAAGAAGGCCTACCAATTCCGGATGAAGTGGGTGCTGGAAGGAACACCGGGTGTGGACCTTCACCAAGGGAACGTGGCGGAGCTGCTGGTGGAGAATGACCTCATCACCGGGATCCGCACCTCGCTTGGGATGGAAATCGCCGCCCGATCGGTGGTGCTGTCGGCAGGCACCTTCATGCGTGGCCTGATGCATGTCGGCCTGCGGAATGAGAAGGGGGGGCGGATGGGGGATGCCATTTCCACTGTTTCGGATTCCCTGAAGCACCTTGGCTTTCAAGTGGAACGCTTCAAGACCGGCACGCCCTGCCGTCTGAATGGCCGCTCGCTGGATCTTTCCAAGTGTGAGCGCCAGGAGGGAGATACTCCGGTGCCGAAGTTCAGTTTCCTCGCCGATACGCTGAAGAAGGGGGCCGATGATCTCTTCACTCTCAATCCCTGGGGGGAGGAAACGTTCCACGTGGAACAAATGCCGTGCTGGATCACTTACACCACCCCAGCCACCCACGAGATCATCCGTAACAATCTCGACCAATCCCCCATGTATTGCGGGGTGATCGAGGGCGTTGGGCCCCGCTACTGTCCCTCGATCGAGGACAAGGTGGTGCGTTTCGCCGAGAAGGAGCGCCATCAGGTGTTCCTCGAACCGGAAGGCCGCCACACCCACGAATACTACGTCAACGGGGTCTCGACCTCTCTCCCGTATGAGGTCCAACTGGCGTTCCTCCGCACGATTCCGGGACTGGAGAACTGTGAGATCCTGCGCCCGGGCTACGCGGTGGAGTACGATTACTGTCCGCCCACCCAGCTTCATTCCACTCTCGAAACCAAACGGGTGGAGGGACTTTATTTCGCCGGTCAGATCAATGGTACCTCAGGCTACGAGGAAGCGGCCGGTCAGGGACTCCTCGCCGGGGCAAATGCAGCGCTCAAGGTCCTCGGAGAACCGGAGTTCGTGCTCCGTCGTGACGAAGCCTACCTCGGGGTCATGGTGGATGACCTTGTGACCAAGGGCTGCACCGAGCCTTACCGCATGTTCACCTCCCGGGCCGAGTACCGGCTTCTGCTGCGTCAGGACAACGCCGACCTGCGCCTCACCCCGCGTGGAGTGGAAGCCGGGTTGGTTTCCGGAGAACGGGCCGAGAGGGTGCGGGAGAAGCAGGTGAAACTGGACGAAGCCCTCGCCTGGGGTCGGAAAACCAACCATGAGGGGGTGAAACTGGATCACTGGTTCCGTCGCAGCGAGACGAGCTGGGAGGAATTGCCTGCCGAACTGAAGGAGATGTTCCACGTGGAACTTTGGCCGATGATCGAAACCGAGTATCGCTACGAAGGCCACCTGAACCGGCAGCAGACCCAGATCGACCGGATGTCCCGTCAGGAGACGAAAAAGCTCCCTGCCGACCTCGATTTCAGTGTCATCCCGGGTCTCAAACAGGAGGCGAAGACCCGCTTCAGCCAGATCCGCCCGGCCACCCTCGGGCAAGCGGGCCGCATCTCCGGGATCACCCCGGCGGACATTGCCGTGCTTGCCGTTTGGCTGGAGAAACGGGAGCGGGAGGAAGTCCTTTAGCGGGTGATCTCCTTCACGATCCGGTTGGCGTGATAGATCTGGCGGAGGGCTTCCAGCATCCCCGCGGAATGTACCGAGACGGCGCGGGCGGTTTTGTCGGAATAGGCGTAGCCACAGGTCAGGCTGGGGGCGTTGCCGTCGAAGATCAGGCCGACCAGTTCGCCCGCCTGATTGACCACCGGGCTGCCGGAGTTGCCACCGGTGATGTCGGCGGTGCTGATGAAGTTGAATGGAATGTCCCGGTCAAAGGTCTTGCCCTCCCAGTTGGCAGGCATCTGATACGGCGGCTGATTGCGGTGGGCCGCCGAGGTTTCCGCTAGTCCACCCAAAGTGGTTGACCAAGGCACCTTGCCAGCGGCGGTTTCGTAGCCCTTCACCGTGCCAAAGGCGAGGCGCAGGCTGGAGGTGGCATCGGGATAGACGGCATCTCCCCCGAGAGCGAAGCGGGCGAGGGCGATGGTTTCGGTAGCGCGGGTGATCGATTCCCCGGCGGTATCCTCCTGATCGCGGAGTGTCCGCGATTCGCTTTCGATGAGGGTGGCGAGGGCGATCATCGGGTCCTTGGACGCGGTCACGGCTGTGGTTCCGCCGTCATAGAGCTGGCGACGGAAGGCGGGATTCTCCAGCCGCGTGCCTTGGATGAGTTCCGTCGCCCGGTCACGGGGAGGCTTTCCAGCCATCACTGAGACGACCAGAGGATCGTCCGCGCCCAAGGTGCCGCAGAGAAGAGTCAGTGAATTGGCCAGCTTCTCGATTTCCAGATCCTTGTAGATGGGCCGGGTGGAGAACAGGGAAAGCTCCAGGGACGAACGGGCCGCGCTGCGGAATTCGCGCAACCGCTGGCCATCCGGTTTGGGGGTTTCCTGCCCGGCCCGGAGCAACGTGCGGGCGATGGAGAACAGGCTGCTGTTGAAGCCTTCGGCTCCCTCCAGCATCCGCTCCCGGCGAGCGGACGGTTGTTGGGCGGCTTCGATGGCGGCGATCTCGTCAAAGGCTTCGGCGGCCTTCTTCCATTCCTGGCTCGCCGCGAAAGAGGCCCGGAGTGCTTGTTCCTCGGACGCTTTTTTCGCCATGAAGACGGGATCGAGCAGGCCCTCCAAACGGGCTTGGATGGATTTGCGACCGTTCTGGATGCCAGTGATCAGTCCTGAAGCGCGGCGGCGGTTTTCCTCACTGCGTGCCGACCAGTTGCTCAGGAGGGTTTCATTGCGGAGCATGGCATCCAGGCGTTGCGGGAGGGAGTGGTCCCGGGCTTGAATCAGCTCGGCATGGGTGTCCGCCCGATCCGTGCGGCCGGGATGACCGGCGACGAAGATCAGCTCACCCTCCTTGGCACCGGTGGTGCTCCACTTCAGGTAGTCGGGTGTCTTTGCCGGTTGGCCGTTTTCATAGACGCGGAAGAACGCCATATCGAGGTCCCAGCGCGGGAACTCGAAATTGTCCGGATCGCCGCCGAAGGCACCGGCCTGTTTCTCCGGAGCGAAGACCAGCCGGACGTCCGTGTAGCGCTTGTATTGGTAAAGATGGTAGGCCCCGCCCCGGTAGAGTGTGATCACATCGCTGCGCATGCCTGTGGCCGCCAGAGCCTCCCGCTCGATGCGGGCGATCACCTCGCGGCGTGCGGCTACGGCTTCGGCAGGGTTCTTCGCGGCCACCGCGTCTGTCACCTGCCTGGTCACATCCTGGATGTCCATCAGCACCTTCAGCTCCATGTCCGGGCAGCGCAGTTCGTCGGAGAGGGTTGCTGCGGAAAATCCATCCTTCAGGTAGTCGTGTTCCGCGCTGCCCAGCTTCTCAAGGGTGCCCGCCGCCACGTGATGATTCGTGAGCACCAGGCCATCGCCCGAGACGAACGAACCCGAGCCGCCACCGAAGTGTACCGCCGAGCGCTGGAGGTGATCCAGCCACTCCGGCTTCATCTCGAAGCCGTAGCGTTCCTTCACCTGCCGGACCGGGGGCTTGTTGAACAACCACATGCCTTCATCCCCGCGCGCACCTGTCGTGATGAGGAAAAGGAAAGCCGCCGCCCGAACCGATCTGCCTGACATGACGCGGAGGTTAGAAAGCCCGATGACGGGTGCAAGCCCGCTCGTTGCAAGCCGGAGGCCGGTCCATAAATACTAGATCTCTAGTAAATCACCCCCACTGTTCCAACCACTCCGCCGGCAGCCGCGCGGGCCTGCCCTCGGGCATCTGGACCAGGGCGAGGCCCTGGCGGGCGGTGACGAGGAGGGTACCGTCGCTTTCCCGGATCATTTCGAATTCGCAGATGAAGCGCGCGCGGCTGAGTTCCGCCAGGCGGCCGCGGATCACGATCCAGTCGCCGAGCTTCGCCGGACGCTTGTAGTCCACCTCGGTACGGGTGAGCACGGGGAAGAGGTGGGTGGAAGCCATCCCGCGCAGGTCCATGCCCATCAGCGCCGCGAGCCGGGTGCGGCAGGTCTCGATCATGCGGAGGTAGGCGAGATTGTGGACCACGCCGCCGCAGTCGGTGTCGAAGAACATCACTTCCTCACGGGTTTCGATCGTCGGGCGCTCGGACATGGGCGGAGAATTGGGAATCCCGCCACCGGAATCCAGAGCAACCCGCCGGGTTCGGATCAATCTCCCTGCAATGTGCGCTTGAGGAGAGACGTAGCGGGGAGATAGATCTCTTGGGAAGATGCGAGCGTGGATTTCCAGATGCGTGGGATGGTGGGCCGTTGCGGCGACCCTCGGGTGGGCGGCGGAACCGTTCGCGGTACCCGCGGAAGGGCCGATCCCATTCCGCCGTGACCGGCTGCCGCTCGAGGTGGAATCCATGACCCGGCTCTCCGGCGAGCTTTCCATGTTGAGCCGGACACTGGGAGCCGACCAACCTTCCGACCGGCGCAAGATCGCCCAGACGCTCGCCCTCGCCCTCGCCCTTGATCCCGCCAACCGCGAAGCGCGGGAACTGATGGACAACGTGCGGGACGGACTCCTCCGTGACCCCGCTGATTCGACCAAGGCGGAGAAATCGAAGAGCCATCTCTGGGAGCTTCTGGCCTGGCTGGAGTCGGCGGAAGCCGGTCGCGATGCCCAGGCGCTGGCAGCCTGCCTGACCGATGTGGCGGTGGTGATCGATCCCTACCACGATGCCGCGGCGGATCACAAGAAGGACACCGGTGCCTGGAATGGCTGGGTGCCCGAGTTGGTCGCGTACCAGCCGAAGGAGGTCAAACCGGTGGATCCCGATCCGGTCGAGCCCACGGTGGCGGCCGTGACTTTCACCCATACCACCGGCACGGTCAGCACGCCCCTGTGGTTCATCGAACGGGACAATTCCAACGGCCGGGAGGTGCAACAATACGTGATGAAGCCGCGCAAGATCACCATGCGCACCACCAGCACGAGGGCGGAGGACGAGGATCGCGGCGGCGGGTTCAAATTCATCCTGCAGGGCACACAGAACTACCGTTCACTCGATGGGACCAGCGACACGCTTACAAGAGCGCTGAGAACCCTGGGCGACAAGTTCCCCGGAAGCGGCCGCGTTTATCTGGATTGCAGCGGCGACTATCTGGTGGATGCCAACCACAAATCCATCTCGGCGGCCGCGGCTTTGCTGATGGATTCCTCCGTCAGCGCCCGTGAGCCGCAGGCGACGGTCATGGGCATCATCCGTGAGGATGGTTCGTTCAAGCTGCCGAGCCGGGCGTGGGATCGCCTGCGATCGTTGTCCGATGGTCCGGGCGGCCGTCTGATCCTGCCGCGTGAAGCGGAGCCGTTGCTGGCGTCCGTGCTGGTGATGGAGGACCCGGCTTTCTATCTGAAGTACGAGGTATTGCTGGCGGGTTCGTTGAAGGAACTCGTCGAGCGGGCGGACAAGGGTGCACAGGGTACGGTGGCGGAAGTGGGCGCCAAGTTTGCCGAGATCCAGGTCAAGCAGGGCACCATGTCGGTGGGCCAGTACGCTGCCAACCGCTTCGTCCGCCAGCGTTTGGTCGATATCGCCCAGGCGTTTCCGGATCATGCTTCGGCACGCATGCTGGAATTGCAGGGCTCGGGCAAGCGACCGACCTGGTTGCCCCGGCCGGTGTTGGCGGCCGAGGTCCGCCGCGCGCTGGAACCGGTGGGCCCCCTCGCGAAGAACAGCGACACTTACAATCTGGAGGTCGATACCATCGAGAAGGTGATCGAAGCCTGCCGCCCGAAAGTGGAGGCACTCGAGCGCTACACCGACATGCGGGACCGCGATCTCACCACCCGGGGCAAGGATCTCATCACCGCGCTGCGGAATCTCGCCAAGGCCCGCCGCGACCGGGACAATGAGAATGGCTACTCGCGTTACCAGACGGCGATCAACAGTGCCAAGGGGACCTACGAGGCCGTCCGCCGTGAACTGGACGCCGTGGCGGCGGACGAGGATGCGGATGACCGCATCCGGAGTTCCGGTGGACGCTGACGCGGTTTCCCCTTGCAAAGCGGGCGCTGAAAGCCGCCAGTGTGGGTGCGTTCCCCCACCCACCCATGAATGCCGGATTCCGTAGGTTGCTTGCCCTGATCGTGGTGTTTGCCGCGGCGTTCGTCGCCGTGTCCGCCCTCCGCCATTGGCGTGCCGGGGGCTCATGGAAGGATTTTCTGGGTGGCAAGCCCGCAGGGGAGTTCCGCCCGGAAAAATTCACCCTCGCGGAAAAGGCTCCGCTGGAGACGGACGATGTCGAGCTGTTGTCCCGCCTCAATGGCGAATACGCCCGGTTGACCAAGGCGGTGACACCTTCCGTCGTGAGCATCGGTACGGCGGGCGTCCGGACGGAGAAGCTGTTGGATAACTTCGGCCGCGCCCGGATCCGCCAGTATCCAACCCAGGGTCAAGGCTCCGGGGTGATTGTCAGCCATGAGGGTCACGTGGTGACGAACCATCACGTCATCGCCGGCCAGCAGCAGATCCAGATCACGCTGCATGATGGCAAGACCTATCCGGCCACGCTGATCGGTGAGGATGCGTTGCTCGACATTGCCGTATTGAAGCTGGAGGGGGCGGGGGAAGTGCAGCCGCTCAAGTTCGGAGATTCGGCGCAGGTGGAGGTCGGGCAGCTCGTCTTCGCCGTGGGGAATCCCTTTGGTCTCGGCGAGACCGTGACCCAGGGCATCATTTCCGCAAAGGAGCGCTCGATCTCCGATAACCAGCGGGATCTCTTCCAAACCGATGCCGCCATCAATCCGGGCAACTCCGGCGGCCCGCTGGTGAATCTCCGCGGTGAGATCATCGGGATCAACGCCGCCATCTTTTCCTCGGACCGCACCAATCCCGGTTTCCAGGGAGTGGGCTTCTCGATTCCTTCCAATGACGTGAAGGATGCCATTTCCCAGATCCTTGAGCGGGGGCGGCCGGTGCGCGGGTTCCTCGGCGTGCAGATGGCCGATCTGGACGCCCGCATCCGTTCCCTCCTGGAATATTCCGGCAAGGACGGAGCGGTGGTGGGAGCGGTCACGCCCGGATCGCCGGCCGAAGCCGCGGGGTTGCAACCGAAGGATGTCATCCAGTCTTACAATGGCGAATCGATCCATTCCATGGATCAGCTGTTCACCCTGGTGCAGCGCAGCCGGGCCAACCAGGAGGTACCCATGGCGGTGTGGCGCGCGGGTCAGACCCTCACGCTCAAGGCGGTGATCGTGGAAAGCGGAAGCGGCACCACCGCGCCGGCTCAAACACCGCCGCCGGTGGCACAGGGCCGTGTCCGGGATTCGGAAGAGGTGCTCCAGGCGCTCGGCATCCAAGTGCGGGATCTCAGTGTGCCGGAGCGGATGCGGGGCTTCCGCGGGGTGGTGGTGACGGAGTTGGTGCCAAACGCGCTGGCGACGGACCGGTTGAAAGCCGGGGATCTGGTTGTGGCTGTGAACCATGCCCGCATCGGCAGCGCGAACGAATTCTACATGAATCTCGCGGCGTCCGCAGCCGTGCAAGCGACCGCAGTGGTGGTCTTTCGCGAGGGCAAACAATTGCGTGTCGATCTGCCCGCGCTGCCGCGTGACGATTCGCCAGGCACTTCCAATCCCTCCGGGCACTGACACCGGCGAAACATCCGCCGTTTTTCCGACGTTCCTTGCAGGCATGAGCCGGGGCTTTCACAGGCCGCGGCCGCACGCTATCCTGCCGCTCTGTCATGGCCGAGTCCCGCTCCAAGCTTCCCTACATCTTCCTTTCGATCACCCTGGTCCTTTCCGGCATCGTGGCGGTGATCCTCGCCATGCGCCACCGCCATGAGGAGACGCCGCGCGAAATGATCGCGCCGAAAGTGCCTGCCGTGGACCTCAAGCCGAAGGTACCGGTGCCCACGCTCAACGAGCGCCAACCTGGCGGTGATCCGGCGACCAAGCCGGGTGATCTCGGCCTCGGACCCATCGCAGCGGATCCGGCGGCCCTGGTGGCGCGGATCGGCAAGGCGCTGGAGGCCGGTGACCTCGATACCGCTGCCAAGCTCATCGGCAAGGAGGCTCTGGACGAGCGAACCGCCGAGCGCCTGAAGGCCTTGGTGGGAACTTCCGGCTTCAAGCTGCGCCAACCGCCGGTGCGTGAGGTGGGCGAGCTGGAGCGCAATGAACTCATCCGTTGGGCGTTGGAACTCGATGGCGCGGATCTCGGGCGCGACCGCATCTATCTCGATCTCCGTCGCAAGGATGGCAAGTGGCTGGTGGAGAAGCTCGCCTTGCCGCCGGGCAAGGAGGAAGCCGTGCCGAAGGCCGTGCTGGTCGACTCCCTTGGCATTGCGGACGCCTTCCTGCAGGCCGCGCTGCATCAGAACTTCCAGCTTGCGAAGGAATTCGTCGATTCCTCCACCGTCTCCGATGCGAAAATCGCCGGGCTTTGCATCCTCTTTGAAGAGGGCAACTACAAGCTGCGTGCGGAGAAGCCGCTGCGCGCGCTGATGAACAAGCCCGGTGCCGCCGGATACCTCGCCAATGTCGAAACCGCGGATGGCTCGCAGGCCGCTCAGTTCTCACTCATGCTCGGCCAGTCCACGCCGACGGCAAGCTGGCGTGTCGGCGAGGTGAACCTGGACCAACTCCTTGATGACTACGCGAAGCGCTTCGCGGGCGGAGATGTCTATTACACGCCGCTGGTGAAGAACCCGCAGGGCGGGGACACGCTGGTGCTCTATTTCGAATTCGACCAGGACCAGCTCGGCGAGCGCACGCGCCGCCAGTTGGAGATCGTCGCGCAGATCCTCCGCACCGACCCCGGGAAAAAGCTCACCATCAGCGGCCACACGGATGCCCTCGGCAGCAAGGGATACAACAACGTGCTCTCGGAAAAGCGTGCCGATGTCGTCCGTGATTTCCTCGCCACCAAAGGCGTGTCGAGGCAGCAGATTGTCACTGTCGCGAAGGGAATGACGCAGCCGCGCCGCCCGAACTTCACTGAATCCGGAGAAGATAATCCGGATGGCCGCCGCGCGAACCGCCGCACGGAGATTTACCTCGACTTCTGAGGGAAGAAAAGTGCTGCCAGGGAATCCGCGGCAAGCCCGGACAAACTACCGTTGCTCCGATCAAGGCCTGGCGGGGTTCGCCTGCCGGACCTCCACGGCCCCTGACAGCGGCGGAAGCAAACAGCCTCCCGGCCCGGCGTGCAACCGTGAAGTTTCAGACCAGCAGCATGCAGTCGCCGTAGCTGTAGAAGCGGTATCTCTCCTCCACCGCCTTGCGGTAGGCCTCCAGTACCAGCTCGCGCCCGGCGAAGGCGCTCACCAGCATGATGAGCGTGCTTTCCGGGAGGTGGAAGTTTGTCAGCAGCGCGCCGATCACGCGGAAGTCATACGGCGGGTAGATGAAGATGTCCGTTTCTCCGCTCTGATCGGAAGGGATGAGGCGCTTGTCAGCCGGTGCGCTGCGGCCGAGGTGTTCCAGTACCCGCGTGACGGTGGTGCCGACGGCGAGCACGCGGCCCGCGGCGTTGATCTTTTCCGCAGTGGCTCCGCTGATGGCGTAGCGCTCGGAATGCATTTCATGGTCCTCCGGGCGGTCCACCTGCACGGGACGGAAAGTGCCGACGCCGACATGCAGCGTCAGGAAATCGTGAGGCACGCGGGCCAGCAACTCCGGCGTGAAATGTAGCCCGGCGGTGGGGGCGGCGATCGCGCCTTCTTCCTTGGCGAAGACGGTTTGGTAGCGCTCGCGGTCCGCGACCTCGTCGTCGCGGTTCATGTAGTGCGGCAGCGCGAGGTGGCCGTGGGCATCCAGGTCCACCGGCTCCGACCAGCGGATCAGGCGGTCGCCGTTCGCGAATACTTCTACGACAGTTCCAGTAGTTCCGCCGACCTCGACGATGCGGCCGACCTTCATTTTCTTCCCAGGACGGACGAGGCAACGCCATTCGATGGGCGAGAGGCGGTCGAGACACAGCAACTCGATGCTGCCGTCGTCCGAAAACACACGGGCGGGGATGACGCGGGTGTTGTTCAGCATCACCAGATCGTCCGGGCGCAGGTGCGATTCGAAATCCCGGAACATCCGATGCGTGATGGCACCCGTCGCGCGGTCGATCACCATCATCCGGGAATCGGCGCGACGCTCCAGCGGCCGGGAGGCGATCAGCTCCGGCGGAAGATCGTAGTGGAAGTCGGACGTGCGCAGGCTCACGCGGACGATGTAGTCCCGCTGCTGCTGAAGGGCAAGGGCCGCGCTTTCAGTGAAACCACGAAAATCACGAAAAGACACGAAATGAGAATGAAAGCAGGCCTCCCCTCGATTGCGTGAATTTCGTGTGCTTCGTGGTTGGAGAAGAGGAAGTCACCCGTGGAGGCGCGCCAGGAAGGCGTCAATGTGGCAGGGGTCGGTGAGCGGGTTGAAGAACACCGCTTTCTCGCCCGGGATGGGTTCCCACTTGTCGGTCTCGTCGTAGTTGGTGTGCGTGGCGAACTGGACCCAGTTGGTGTAGAGTCCGCGCTTGCCACGGCGCAGGAAGACCTCGCGGTGGTAGGCGTTGTGCTGCTGGATGCGGCGGCGCCATGCCGGATCGGCGGAGAGTTCCTTGTCGCGTGCGAGCTCCGCCACCGGGTCCTTCACCCGTGCAGGATCGTAAAGGCGGAAGGCGACGGACGGACCGTGGTTTTTCGGTGCGATGACACAGGCGCCCTTGGTTTCGCTGAGACGCTGGCGCAGGTAGTTCGCATTCTGCAGGCCGTTCGCGATCATGATGCGGTAGCCGCGTTTGCCGAGATACTGCATCGCCGAATACGCGCCGAAGAGACCGGCGGCACCGCGCGAGCATTCGATCGTGCTCTGGAGGTGAGTCTGGCCCTGGATGTCTTTTTCGAAGTAGGAGAAGTTTTCCGGATCGTGCTCGAGTGCCTTCATCGAGTCGCGGTGCTTCACCATCACGAGGCTGGAGGTATAGGGGACGTAGCCCCACTTCTGGAAATCCACGGTGAAGGAGTCCGCGTAACGCAGCTCACGGAAGCGGTCCACGTTCGCGCGCAGCCCTTCGAGCGTGAGACCGTCGATCTCCAGCGGGTTCGCGTCGAAATCGTAGTCGAGGAAGAAGATGAGCGGCCAGCCGACCGCCGCATCCACATGGATGTGCGGTGGGGTGGTGACGCCGAAGCGCTTGCACAGGCGCTGCGACAGATCGTGAACCGGCTTCACGCGGTCCACGCCGAAGGTATCGGTGGTGCCCATCGTCAGCATGATGGTCGGCACCACGCAGCCGAGCCGGAAGCAGGCGGTGAGCTGGCTTTCAAGGTCCTCCAGATCGATGTCGTGATCGTCGGTGACCTGGATGCGGATGGTTTTCTTCGCGAGGTTCACCCCGAGCAGCGACAGGTTGGTCGTGTTCGAATAGTGGCCGCCCTGCGAATTGATCATGCGGTAGTCCTGCCCGTACTCGAGGCCGAGGTGCAGTGACTCCGGCATGGTCTTGCGGATGCCGAAGAGGTAGCCGTAGAGATTGCAGAAGGTACCGCCCTGGGTGAAGATGCCGGTGGCTTCCTCCGGATCGTAACCAACGAGATTGGCGATCTGGCGGACCACGGTGCGCTCCAGCTCCTCGGCCATCTCGCTGTATTCGCGGTAGACCAGGTTCGGGTTCGCGAGCGCGCCGATCATCGCGCCGTGGATCGCGGGATCGCAGGGCATGGTCACCACGTTCTCGACACTGCATGGATCCTCCCAGGCTTTGGAAAGCGCGGCGGCGAAGACGAGACGCTCGTGCAGCGCTCCGGGAGCGAGGCTTTCGTCCGGCACGTGATCTTCGGCGCGGAGTTGGCCGAGCAGCGCCGGGCCATCCGGGTAGATGCCGAGACGTTCCGCGGGCGGGGTGTGGCTCTTGCGGACGTCGATGATGCGGGCCATCGCCGGATCGCGGAACACCGGCCACAGGTCCGGATTGCGGGAGAAATAGCGCGCCCGGACTTCCTCCAACTGCTGGCGGAACACGGGAGACACGGACACGGCGGTGGCGAGAACGCTGGAACTCATGGCGGGCACATTCAATGGAACGTTCGCAGTGTTTCAGAAACCAAGGACGCTGTCTTGACCGATGTCCGCGTCAAAAGCGCGGATGCGGACAAAGGAGTTAAGCCTTCAGAGGCGGAGATCGGGAGTAAAATCGCCCCAGATGCGGACGAGCGTGCGCTTGCCGGGGCCGTCGCCGGATTCCGTGGCGAGCAGCAGGCGGGTGCCGTTTTTCTCCACGTCCCAATCGTCGGTCGGGCCGCCGGGTTTCCAGCCATCGGCGAGCAGATCGCGGAGGAAGCCGTCGCGGGTCTTGCCCGCTTCGGACCACAGCTCGATTTCCCGGCCGGGTTCCGGAGCGCGTTTACACGTCCATGGCGAACGCCAGGTCCAGATCCGCTTCCGTTCCCACGCACGCACGCGCGGCTGCAGCCAGGTGAGGAAGGCGAGGGAGCAGCGCGCCCGGGGTGAGTCGAACCGGGGATCGATCCCGCGCAGAGGCATCATGCGGTCCACCACCGACTGGTAGCCCGCGAGACCCATCGGTCCGTGGTAGATGATCGAGTCGCTGCCAGCGCGCAATGGACCACCATTGTAAACGAAGCCGTGCCAGATCGCCTCGCCATTTGCGGTGAAGCGGCGCGGGTGTTTCTCCAGCAGCAGCTTTTCCGCGCGACCGTAGCCGCGTTGCTGGCGGAGGAAGGCGCGGAATGACGGCCGCCGCCAATGCCAGACGAACGCCCCCGGAGCGAACCCGAGATGGTAGCCCGCATCCCGCATCCGCCAGCAGAAATCGACATCGTCTCCGGCGGTATGGAAGCGTGCATCGAAACCGCCGATCGCATCGAAGGCTTCCTTCGTCACCGCGATATTGCAGCCGGGCAGGTGTTCCGCCTCCTCGTCATCCAGCATCACGTGACTGGGTGCGCCGGGAGCGGAGGAAACCACGGCCTCGGTGCAGGAGCGCGCTGGAGGCGGCAGGTTTGGTCCACCGGCGGCGGCGAACCGCCCGGAGGAGAAGACCCGGCGCAGGCGCGAGACCCATTCGCGGTCCGGCTCGCAGTCGTCATCGGTGAAGGCGAGGATCGTGCCGGTAGCGGTGGCGGCACCCGCATTGCGTGCGGCGCTCAGACCGCCGGGTGGCAGGCGCAGCAACGTCATTTCCGGAAAGTGGCCATGTACGAAGTTTCCCGTACCATCGGACGAGCCATCATCGACCACGATGGTTTCGAAATCGGAATCCGTCATGCGCGCGATGGCTTCCAGACAGCCACCGATGCGCTCCCGACCATTGCGGGTGCAAACGATCACCGAGATGCGTGGCACGCTGCGGGGCGGGGCAGGGGAGCTGGCGAAGGCTTCGGTCACTGCGGCCAGCGCCGGTTTTGCGGTGCCGTCACGCCGGATCAGGCCGAAGTCCCAGTCGAGCACCTCCGCGCCGGCGTTCCACCAGCGGTCGCTCCAGGCATAGGCGGTGAAGCCTGCGGTTTCCTCCTCGCGGGCGAGCCGGATGGCGGCGGACAGCATCGCGGCCTGCCGCTCCTCGCCATTGCGGCGGGTATCGAGGCCGAATTCGGAAATCACCACCGGCCGGTCACCCGCGATGTGGTGCAGGCGGCGCAGGTAGCGGCGCAGCGCGGGCTCGTCCTCCAGATAGACATTGAAGGCGGTGAAGTCCGCATTCTCCGGCTCCAGATACTCCGTGCTCGGATAGTTGCCGTAGGCGAAAAGCAGATGGGGCCCCAGCGAACGGCCCAGCGTGATGAGCTCCTCCAGCGTCTCGCGGACCTTGGCCGGGCCCATCCAGCGGGCCAGATCGGCGGGCACTTCGTTGCCGATGTAAACTCCCGCGAGCGCTGGATGGCCGGTGATGTCCCGCAGGCCTCCGGCCAGATCCACGCGGGCGGTGGCGAGCAGCTCGGGGCGGCGGAAGAAATCCATCGAGGATGCCCATTTGAGACCGCCGAAGACCCGCAGGCCGTGGTGCAGCGCTGCATCCAGCAGGTGGGGCGGCGGCATCTGATAGAGCCGCAGTGCGTTGAAACCGGCCGCGGCGATGCGGGCGAAATCCGGATCGAACGAAACCGGCCACCCACCCGGGAACGGTCCATAAGTGACCGCCCGGACGTGGACACGATCCTCCCCGGCGCGGAAGAATTTCCCGTCGGTTTGGAGGCGTTCCATCGCCGTCAGGCTAGGGGCTGGGCGACGTGGGGCGCAAACCCGTTCTTTGGGAGCTTTCAAGCGGCCAGGAAGGCACACAAGGCGAGCAGGAGCAGCAGGCCACAAAGCCGGTCATAGCGTTCCTTGAGATCCGTGTTTGTCTGGCACTCGGCCAGCACGCCAAGCATGACGGCTCCAATCACGCTTATGGTGGCGATGCCGTAACCACCGAGCTTGATCGGCAACTGGTCGTGAGTGCAGCCGCCGGACAGCAGAATGAGTACAAACATCCATCGCACGGGACAGTTTCCAAGGATTTCAAGGGCAAGGCGATTCCAATCCACCGGGATGCGGTGCCGACCTTGTTTCCTGAACGATTCGGTTGCTTCGGAATGAAGCTTGTTCATACAAGAACCATGCGACAGGAGCTGCTTCAGAACCCCGTGTTCTCCATGGCTGCCGCCCAGTTCGACCGGGTGGCGGATTTCCTCAACCTCAATGACGAGCTTCGCGAGCGCTGCAAGTGGCCGAAACGGCTGATCAGCGTGACCATGCCGGTGAAACTCGATTCCGGCGAGGTGAAGGTGTTCTTCGGCCACCGCGTGCAGCACCACCTCACCCGCGGCCCGGTGAAAGGCGGCCTGCGCTACCATCCGGCGGTCGATCTCGGCGAGGTCGCGGCGCTGGCGATGTGGATGAACTGGAAGTGCGCGCTGATGGATTTGCCATACGGTGGTGGCAAGGGCGGCATCACCTGCGATCCGCGCTCGATGAGCATCGGCGAGCTGGAGCGGCTGACGCGTCGGTTCACCATGGAGATCCTGCCATTCATCGGACCCGAGATCGATGTGATGGCGCCGGACATGGGCACCAACGAGCAGACGATGGCGTGGATCACCGACACCTATTCCACGCATGCGGGCTACCTTGTGCCATCCATCGTCACCGGGAAGCCGCTCGGCCTGCAAGGGTCCGCGGGTCGCGCGCAGGCGACCGGTCATGGCGTGGCGTTCCTGGCCTCCAGCGCGCTGCACAAGAACAACCTGCCGGTGGAGGGAGCCAGCGCGGTGATTCAAGGCTTTGGCAACGTGGGCTCGCACACAGCCTACACGCTGGCCAGCTACGGTGTGAAGATCCGCGGCATTTCCGATGTGCAGGGCGCGATCTGGCACGACCGCGGCCTCGATGTCCACGCGTTGCGCGAGCATGTGGCGAAAACCGGCACGGTGGTCGGCTTTGCGAATGCGGAGCCGATCGATCCGGACCAGCTTCTGTGCCAGCCCTGCGACGTTCTTGCGCCTTGTGCGCTCGACCGCGTGATCACCGGCGACAATGCGGGCAAGCTCCAGTGCAAGATCCTCGCCGAAGGCGCGAACGGTCCGACCACTCCGGAAGCGGATGCGGTGCTCGACCAGCGCGGTGACATTCACGTGATCCCGGACATCCTTTGCAATGCCGGCGGTGTGACGGTGTCGTACTTCGAGTGGGTGCAGAACTTCCAGCACTTCCAGTGGACCGAGCGCGAGGTGCTCTCGAAGCTGGAGACGATGCTCCAGCGCTCCTTCGAGAAGGTGACGTCCTTTGCCGCGCGGCAAGGCGTGTCCCAGCGTGTGGCGGCGCAGTCGATCGCGATCAAGACGGTGGCCGATGCCAAGGCGCAGCGCGGGATGTTCCCGTGATTTTACCATTCTGTGCTGACTGGCGTAATGGAATCTTCGCACCAACGGTGCGACCTATACCAGCCAGGGGTGCAAACCCCTGGCAAGTGTGGCCCGGATTTCTGCGTCCTGTAGGGACGCTCCATGAGGGGAGGGCACAGTTTGAACTATGAGCGTTGGCGATCCAACGCAATCCACCCATATGGGGCGTCCTTTCAGGACGCGGGTCATACACCGGCTCGACCAGGGGTCTCCGACCCCTGGCTGGTATGGGCCGCACCGTTGGTGCGAAAGAGTGGTCAATCGGGGTTTGCCCAGATGTCGATTCCGCCTAGCTTCCTACCATGAAGCGTCTCGCCTTCTCCCGTTTCGGACCGCCTCCGGAAGTACTGGAACTCCAGTCGCTGGAACTGCCAACACTGGCGGAAGGCGGGGTGCGGTTGAAGATTCTGGCCGCGCCGGTGAATCCCGCGGACCTGAATTTCATCGAGGGCACCTATGGTATCAAGCCGGAGCTGCCCGCGGTGTCCGGCATCGAGGGCTGCGGGGAAGTGGTGGAGAGCCGTGATGCACGGTTCGCGCCGGGGGACCATGCGATTTTCCTGCGGCGTTCCGCCACCTGGGCCAGCCACGTGCAGGTCCCGGGGGATGTTCTGTTCAAGGTGCCCGCCGGGATCGATCCAAAGCAGGCGGCGATGCTGAAGGTGAATCCGGCCACCGCATGGCAGCTACTCACCGGCTTCCAACGGCCGGAGCCCGGTTCGTGGATCGTCCAGAATGCGGCGAACTCCGGGGTGGGCCGCTGCGTGATCCGGCTGGCGGAGTCCATCGGTGTTCGTACGATGAACTTCGTACGTCGTCCCGAACTGGTGGAGGAACTGAAGGAACTGGGTGCCGATCATGTCGTGGTCGATGGCGAGGAAGGCCTTCGGGAAGCGAAGCAGGTGATGGGGAAACCCGGCGCGGCGCTCGGTTTCAATGCGGTCGGAGGAGAAAGCGCGCTGCGCGTGATGAACCTGTTGGCGTCGCATGCGATCCACATCACCTATGGCGCGATGGCGCGGCGGCCGCTGACGATTCCGAACGGTCTGCTCATTTTCAAGGATCTCCGGTTCCGCGGCCTGTGGATCACCAAGTGGATCGAGCAGGCGTCGGATGCGGAGATCGCGGAGGTGTACGGCCGTCTCGCGGAGATGACGTTGTCCGGTGGGCTCGTCCAGCCGGTGGACGCGGTGTATCCGCTGGAGGACTACCAGTCGGCGCTGGTCCGGGCGAACGAAGGCGGACGCTCGGGCAAAGTACTATTTGTCCCGTAACGGAAACCCGCGCTACGGCTTCATCGCCTCGCGGCACCAGGCGAGGCTCATCAGCGCGTAGCCGGTGCCGTAGGAGCGGTGGTAGTTGTAGAGCGGATAGTCCCACCACGAGCCGTCCTTCTGCTGGCGGGTGAGGAGCAATCCCGAGAGGCGCTTCGCATAGGCCGCCTGCTTTTCCTTCGGCAGGAACTTCGCGGACTCCGTGAAATAGTAGATGCCGTAGTAGTAGAAGTAGCCTGCGATCTGGAACGGCGCTTCATGCGGCACCGGGCGCTCGCGGCCGTTGTCGAGGAAGCCCTGGCGGTCGAGGAAACGCCCGGCCCAGGTATCCAGCACTTCATTGGTCACCAGCTTGTCGCCATCGTAGGTCCGCAGAGCGGCATTGCAGGCCTGCGAACGGCCGAGCGATCCCGCTGGGCGGTTGATCGGCGCCCGCGGATGGTACACGAAGCTGAGCGAGTAGAGGTAGGAGAAGTCCGGCGTCCGCTGGCGGCGCAGCGATACCAGCGCGTGCTCGACCAGCTTGTCATCCAGTTTCACGTTCATCACACGCTTCGCCTCGGCCATCGAGAGAAGTACGGTGGCCGTCGTAAATGAGGTCGGGGTGCCGGACGGCTTCTTTGTCGTCAGGTCGTCGAAGAGATCGAGATAACCCCAGCCGCCGTTGACGTCCTCGGAGCGTCCGACCAGTTCGATCTGTTCCTGGCCGAGCTTCTGCCACTCCGCTTTCTTCGCCGGATCGGTCTCATGTTCCCAGAAGCGCGTCATCGCGCGCAGGCCGTAGGCGTGGCCCCAGACATTGTAAGTCGTGGTCTGATCGGCGCGGCGCAGCTTCGGCAGATTTTCGCGCGTCCATGCGGCGGCCCTGTCGAGTGAGGCTTTCACCTCCGGGCGGTCGTCATGGCTGTCGAGCAGGCCGGACATCGCGAGGCCGGAGGCTCCGGCGCGGAACGCGTGGTGGGCACCGGGAAGCGGCGCATAGATGTTGAGATCCTTGGTCAGGGTGGGACCGCCCCAGGAACCGTTCGGGTTCTGGTTCGCCACCAGGAAGTCGACACCGCGGCGGATGGCGGCGTCGATGTTTTCCTCGGTGGCGGGAACGGGTGTGAGTTCCCGCACCTTGTCGCGCGACGGTTCGTCCTCACCGCGGACGGCGGCGAGCAGCAGGGCGGAGATGACCAGCGGGCGGATCACGGGATCACGACTTGTCCGGCTTCGAGGCCGGACAGGATCTCGGTTTGGTCGCCGGAGAGGCGGCCGCGTTTCACCGGGCGCGGAGCGGTCTTGCCGTCGGCGAGCTTCACCGTGACGGTCCAGCCTTCTTTGGACGGTTTGACCGCGGATGCGGGAAGGACGACCGTGGAAGGATTTTCGTACGAGATCACTCGTACTTGAGCGGTGGTACCGGGAACGGGAGGAGCTTCGGCGGGCCAGTTCGCGGAAAGGTCCACGCGGTAGCGGCCATCGGTGCCGGGGGTGTCCGCCACGTGTTTCACGGTGGCGGTGGCGGCGAGATCCTCGCGACCGGGCAGGGTGGCGGAGCCGGTGGCGTCCTTTGGTAGGGAACGGGCGGTGGCTTCATCGGCGAAGGCGATGAGACCCAGCGGCGCCCCTGCGGGAATGAAGGTGGCGAAAGCTTTCCGGGGCGCGATGGAACCGTGGGGTACCAGCGCTTTCACCGAGTCACCGGTGGTCCAGCGGCCATCCTCGATGGAGCCGTAGTAGAACCATCCGGCGGCGGGAGCCTTGATTGGCACGGTGGCCTTGCGGGCTTCCTCCAGTTTGGCGAGGTCGTCCTTCTGGCGGCCGAGAGCGGTCCTCGCGTTGGCGACCTCGATCTCCTTGAGTTGGATCTGGCGGGGAAGATCGGCCTCGGTCTTCGCGAGGGTCAGCGTGGAAGACTTCGCCGCGGCATCGTATTCCTCGGCCTGGCGGGGGAGGGTGGTTTCCAGCACGCGCTTGTTGTCCATCTCCGCCATCCGTGTGGCGAACTCGGCGCTGGCCACCGCATCGCGCTGGCGCACCAGGATGATCTCCTCCGTTTCCTCGGTGAGATCATCCGCCTTGTACATCTTCTCGAGCTGGCGCAGTTCCTCGCGGGCGTTTTCGAGCTGCTGCCTGCTGCGCTTCAGCGTTTCATTGGAGCGCTCCTCCTGGGCCTTGCGGCTGATCTGGCTGAAGTACGCGAGGTCGTCCGTGGCATTGCGCGCGCCGCGTTTGGCCGCATCCAGTTTCAACAGGTAGTTGTCCTTCAGCGAACGCAGGTCGCTCTCCGATTGCGCGAGCGTGAGCGTGGCGCTGTCGAAGGCCTTGCGGCTGTCCTCCAGCTTGCGGTCGAGGCTGTCATTGTCGAATTCCACCAGCACGTCACCCGCATTCACGCGGCTGCCGTGGGCGGCGATCGATTTGATCTCGAATGCGGCCCAGCCCTCGGCCTCCAGCTTGAGAACCACGGGTGCGGCGGGCAGCGCGGTGGCGGCCAGCGTGCGCTCGATGGTGAACGGCTTCAGCTCAATCGTGATTTCACCCGGCGGTGGAGCCGCAGCAACGAGGGACGGAAGCAGGGCGGCGGTGGTGAGCAATCGCATGGTCGCGGGATGTTGGATTTTCGCAGACGTGTTCTCCTCTCCTTACTCCGGTTTTCCCTTCCGCGCCAGCCAGACCGGCAGGAGCCGCGGGCGCTTGGCGGTGGTGGAGGAGGGGACGCGGTGCTCGATCACGGTGAAACCGGTGCGTTCCAGCGTGCGGCCCAGCGAGGCCAGCTGACGCGATGAAGCGACCGCGAGCAGGCCGCCGGGTTGCAGCGCATCGTAGGCGGCGGTGAGCCAGCGCTTGTTTTCCACCACGGATTTTCCATCGGCACCGATCGGAGCGGTTTCGGTGTGGACGATGATCGCATGGAGGGTGCCGCGGTGCGTTCCGAGGCCGGAGGCGCTGGCGTCGGTTTCCTGTTGGACGCGGGTGTCCTTCATGAACGCTCCATCCGGGAAATAGGCCTTCTGCCATTCGACCAATTCCTGCTGGGGTTCGGCCACGAAGAAGGTGGCGCGCTTCTGGAGCAGCGAGTCACAGGCGGCGGCGAGCGCCTGTCCCAGTCCGAGGCCACCGAGCCAGATCTTCGGCTGGCGGACCGGACGGAAGGGCGCGCAGGCGAGACGGGCGCATTCTTCCTCCGCGGTGCGGGTGGAGGCTCCGGCGATTTGTTGGCCATGCACCACCAGTGCGTGACGGCCGTCGTGTTCCTGGAGCTCGAGCGGGGTGCCGTCCGCGAGCGTGGCCGTGGCGAGAATGATGCGTGGTTTCATGGCGAGGAGACTTGCGGCTGCCCGCAGGCGATAGTAGAAGAAAATGCGTATGTCCATTGATCCTTCCATTCCACCACCCACGCCACCGCCGTCCATTCCCGCGGTGCCGCCGCCCACCGCCGCCTCCGAGGCGGCTCCAGCCGATGCCCCGCCGGCCGCGCCGGGCGCTCCGGAGACCCCTGCTCCCGTGGCGCCCGCTGCTGCCGTCGCAGCTCCCACGGATGAGAAAACCATCGCGATCGTCAGCTATCTCTGGATCGTCGGCTTCGTCATCGCCATCGTGATGAACAAGGATAACAAGAAGCCCGGTCTCGCGACTTTCCATCTTCGGCAGATGGCTGGCCTGCTGATTCTTTCGATCGGCGGCTGGGTTGTTTTCCAGATCATCGCCGTGGCGGTCCACAGCAGCACCGTCCTCTCCATGCTGGTGGGGCTGGCGAATCTTGGTTACAGCCTCGCGCTGTTCGTCCTCTGGCTCATTGGCTTCATCGGAGCCATCAACAGCCAGCAGAAGTCCATCCCGGTGCTGGGGCCGATCATCCAGGACAAGCTCAAGGGACTTTTCTCCGCCTGATCTTGCCGTGCTCTCCTCGAATCGTTAGAAACGCGATCGTATGTCAAACGACCCTTCCTCTCCCGAGCCGTCGCCGGCTCCGACCCAGGCTCCCATTCCCGGTGCGGACAAGAAACTGCTGGCAGGCCTGCTTGGCATCCTGCTGGGCTGGACCGGCGCGCACAAGTTCGTGCTGGGTTACCAGAAAGAAGGCATCATCCAGCTCATCGGCAGTGTGGTGACCTGCGGCATCGGCGGCATCGTCGGTATCATCGAGGGCATCATCTATCTCACGAAGTCCGACCAGGAATTCGTCGATACCTACATCAAAGGCCGCAAGCCTTGGTTCTGATCGCGGAATGCGGGATTCCGTGATCCGGCACCATCCGCTCATTCCGATTCCAAAAAGAAGACCCCGGCCGTGAGGCCGGGGTCTTTCATGTCGGGTTTTTATCAGGAATTATATAGGGCAGGCCTGATGGCCGGAATTACAGACCACTCTTGAGAGTGGAGGAAGCCTTGAAGCCAACGGTTTTGGAGGCGGCGATCTTCATGGACTCGCCGGTCTTCGGGTTGCGGCCGAGACGCGCGGCGCGCTTCTTCACTTCGAAGGTGCCGAAACCGATGATCTGGACCTTCTTGTCCTTCTTGATGCCTTTTTCGATGGCACCGAGAACGGCGTCGAGGGCTTCGTCAGCGGCGCGCTTGGTCGCGTCTTTTCCGAGGGCTTTCTGGATGGCTTCAACGAGTTCAGCTTTATTCATGGCGACGCTTTTTCTGCGAACCTTGTCGAATGTTTGCAAGAGAATTCCGGTTTAAAAATTCCCTACGGGCGGCTTGACTTCCGGGCCGGACGGCTCCGCGGACATGCCCGCGGATGCCCGTGCCGGGCGGGCCGGAGAACGTTAGGCGGACCTGTTAGATTCTGTTAGAAATGCGGCCTGTTGACCTCCGGGACGGGAGCGTGCAGAACGGCGGACGATGGAACCGATGGACGAAATCATCCGCCGCCACGTGCCGGTGATCCTCGCGGCGGCCCGCGCATTGCCGGATGAGGAGGGTTTGTCCGCGGAACTGGGGCAGGTGCGCGCCGCTTCGGAGCGCGGCTACTTCCTGCCGGCCGAGGACGAGGCGGTACGACTACGATACATGCAGTACTTGGCGGTGCGCTCCGCCCTGCTGGCATCGCTGGCGGAGGTGTCCGCCGCCGCGGACCACCGCGGCTGGGAGGAGGGATTGCCCGCGTTCGCCACCGCCTTCGCGGCGGCCTGCGTGCTGGCGCGGGCGGCGAAGTTCACCAGCGATCTCGCGAACCGCCACCCGGTGCTGTGGAAGAAGCTGGACGAGGACGACCTGTGCCTCGGCCTGCCGCGGAAGACCTTCACGCGTGCCTACAAGGAATCCGTCTTGCCGCTCACGCTCGCGCGTTTCCAGGCAGCGGTGGAGTTCCACGGCATCCATCGTACCAGGATCCATGCCCTGCGTTCCGATCCGCTGCTCGCGCCTGTGATCGATCTCCTCGAATCGGAAGAACCGTGGATCGAGTCCGGCCGCCGCGCCGCGGTCCGGAGGCACTTCCTCTACCGGATTTTCTCGTTCCGCCGCCGCCATCGCTCGGCGTGGCGGAAGGTCATGTTCGGGATGTTCGAGGCCGCGGGCACCGCCATCGCCGATCTGCACATGCCCGGCATCAAGCCCGCGGGTGCGCCGAAGCGCCTCGGCCCGGAACTGCGCGCCGTCCTCGCGCCCCACCTCCGCCCCGGAGATGTGATCGTCACCCGCCATGATGACGCGGTGAGCAACCTGTTCCTCCCCGGATTCTGGCCCCACGCCGTTCTCTACCTCGGCAGCGCCGAGGAACGCGCTGCTCTCGGCGTGGAATCGCCCGCTCACGGCGGCGGCACGGTCCGGTTTTTGGAATCCAAGAAAGACGGCGTCCGGTTCCGACCCATGGACGAAACCCTGGCGGTGGACGCCTGCGTGGTGATCCGCCCGCCATTGGAGGGCGATGCGGTGGCAACTGCGCTCCGCCGCGCCATGTCCCACGAGGGGAAATTGTATGACTTCCTTTTCGATTTCCGCTCCGCCGACCGGCTGGCCTGCACCGGGGTCATCTACCGCGGATTCGATGGCATCGGACCGGTGGCGTTCCGTTTGAAAGAGGTCTCCGGACGGCTCTGCCTGCCTGCGGAAGACCTCCTCGATCAGGCTCTGGAATGCGGTTTCCAGGTCGTGGCGGTCTGTGGAATCGGGGAAAATCCGCTGCTGCTGGGCGACCCTGCGGAGCGGGCGTTCCGGGCCTCCCGGAGGGCCTCCTGATTCCGTCGCAAGCCACGGATTATCAAGCCACCTGCGGAGCTTGTGAAATTTTTCACAAATGCGTTACAATTAGAACTTGCATGGCGCGTCAGCCCTACCTATGCACCCGGGCGCCCGCCGCAAACGGGCCATTCCGCATGCGCTTTCTCACTTCCACCCTGTCCGTCTGGCTCCTTGCACTCGGTTCCGCCCTTGCGGCACCTGAGGCCGCTCATCAGGGGCACGATCATCTACCGGCGCATGCCGAGCAGATTTTCAACATCGGGCCGTTCATCATCACGAACTCGATGCTGATGATCTGGATCGTGGCCGCGGTGCTGATTCTCGTGGCCCAGCTTGCCACGAAGAAGCTCTCGCTGGTGCCATCCGGCCTTCAGAACGGTGTCGAGTGGGTGGTCGAAAGCCTCTACAACTTCCTCGAAGGGATCCTCGGCAAGCACCTGGTGAAACGCACCTTCTGGTTCTTCGGCACGATTTTCATCCTGATTCTCGCCTCCAACTGGTTCGGTTTGATTCCGGGCGTCGGCACCGTGGGTTGGGAGCTTTCCGGTCCGGGCGCGGATCCGCACGATACCTTCCGCCCGTTCCTGCGCGGCGGCAATGCCGACCTGAACATGACTGCGGCGATGGCCTTCACCTTCGCGCTGCTCTGGTTCTACTGGGCGATCACCGAAAACGGTCTTAAGGGTTTCTTCGCCCACATCTTCGCGCCGAAGGGCAAGTTCGGCGGCATCATGGCGGCGTTCATGATTCTGGTGTTCGCCTTCGTCGGTGTGCTGGAAGTCGTTTCGATCCTCTTCCGCCCGGTGGCGCTGACCTTCCGTCTCTACGGCAACATCTTCGCGGGTGAAAACATCCTCGAAAACATGATGCAGGTGGTGGGTGACAAGACCTATCTCGCCTGGCTGCCGCCGCTTCCCTTTTACTTCATGGAGCTGCTCGTCGGCCTGATCCAGGCCCTCGTGTTCATGCTTCTCACCGCCGTCTTCCTCAAGCTGATCTGCGATCACGACGAGGAGCACGCCCACTGACCCCCTTTTCCGGCCTGACCATGGCAAAGACCGTGGGGGCCGGGAGAAACCACAACACAAACGATCCAAGACCATGGAAATCCTCAACCTCCTTGCTGAAGTCGGCCTTCGCGGCAACTTCCACGTCGCTCTCGCCGCCATCGGTGCCGCCATCGGTATCGGCCTCCTCGGCTCCAAGGCCGCTGAAGCCACCGGCCGCAACCCGGGTGCCGCCGGTAACATCCTGACGCTGTCGATCATTCTCGCCGCGCTCATCGAAGGTATCGTGTTCTTCTCGATCTTCCTCGCCAACAGCGCGCAGTAAGTTTCGCACCGGCGCGGGAGTTCCAGCAACTCCCGCGCCAATTCCTCTTCTGATTTTCCCTCTTCATCCCACCACTCTGATTCCATGATGTCCTTCATTCACATCCTTGCGGAGGTCGCTCCTCATGCCGAAGCCGAAGCGCACGGTGCCGCTGGTGGTGGTGGCGTGGGTGAAATCTTCAAGACGTTCCACGTCGAAACCCCCTTCTTTGTCAGCCAGGTCGTCAGCTTCCTGATCGTCGCCTTCCTGCTCAAGAAGTTCGCCTTCGGCCCGATCCAGGCCATGCTCGAGCAGCGCAAGTCCCGCATCGCCGAGGGTGAGGCCAATCTCGTCCGCATCCAGCAGCAGCTCGCGGATTCCGAGAAGCACACCGCCGAGGCCATCGCCAAGGCCAACTCCGAGGCCCAGCGCCTTGTGAACGAGGCCAAGGAAAGCGCCGCCGCCTTCTCCGAGCAGAAGTCGCAGGAAGCCATCGCCTCCGCCCAGCAGATTCTCGTCAAGGCCGAGGCCGCCGCCCGCGCCGAGCGCGAGCAGATCGCCGCCGACCTGAAGCGCGAGTTCGGCCGCCTCGTCACCGCCACGACCGCCCAGGTCACCGGCAAGGTGCTCAATGCCGACGACCAGAAGCGCATCAACGACGAAGCGCTCGCCACCGTCGAAGCCTGATCCCCTCCCTTTTTCCCGCCGCGTCGCCATGAAGATCTCCAAGACCGCCACCATCGCCGCCCGCCGGATTTTCCGCTCCTGTCAGACCGCCGCCGGTCTGGACGAGCCGAAGCTCTCCGCGGCGATCCGTGAGCTCGTGGCGACTCAGCCGCGCGACTACCGCGGCATCCTCCACGGCCTCAAGCGCCTCGTGCGCCTTGAGGTGGAGCGCCGCCAGGTGACCGTCGAAAGCGCCACCGATCTCGATGCCGCCTCCCGCGCCCGTGTCGAAGCCGGTCTCACCGACAAATACGGCCACGGCCTCACCTTCGAATACCGCGTCAATCCCGCCCTCCTCGGCGGTCTCAAGGTCCGCGTCGGCAGCGACGTCTTCGACGGCTCCGTGAAGGGCCGCCTCGACCGTCTCGCCCAAGTCTTCTGATCCGCCCGTTTCCCACGTCCACCAACTTCCCACTCTCAACCCGCCACTCCCATGAGCAGCATCCTGCAGGAACTCGAAAAGGAAATCGCGAACGTCGCGACCTCCGTGAACAAAACCAACGTCGGTGTCGTCCGCCAGGTCGGTGACGGCGTGGCCCGCGTGGAAGGGCTTTCCGACGTCATGCTCAACGAGATGATCTCGTTCCCGGGCGGCGTCACCGGCATCGCCCTCAACCTTGAGGAAAGCGAAGTGGGTGTCGTGCTTCTCGGCGAGTACAACGCGATCGCCGAGGGCGACGAGTGCTCCGCCACCGGCAAGCTGCTCTCCGTGCCGGTCGGCCGCGCCACCTTCGGCCGTGTCGTGAACGCCTTGGGCGCTCCGATCGACGGCAAGGGTGAGATTGCCGCTTCCGCCCAGTATCCGATGGAGAAAATCGCGCCGGGCATCATCAAGCGCAAGTCGGTGTCCGTTCCGGTCCAGACCGGCATCATGTCCATCGACGCCATGATCCCGATCGGCCGCGGCCAGCGCGAGCTCATCATCGGTGACCGTGCCACCGGCAAGACCACCATCGCGGTGGACACCATCATTTCCCAAGCCAAGCAGAACAAGCTGGCCGAGCAGGGCAAGCTCCAGAACTTCAAGCCGCTCTACTGCATCTACGTCGCCATCGGCCAGAAGCTCTCGAACGTCGCTCGTATCCAGAAGACCCTCGAGGACGCCGGTGCGATGGAATACACCACCATCGTCTCCGCCACCGCTTCGGACGCAGCCGCCATGCAGTTCCTGGCTCCCTACGCCGGCTGCGCCATCGCGGAATACATGATGGACCAGGGTGAGGACTGCCTCATCGTGTTCGATGACCTTTCCAAGCACGCCGTGGCCTACCGCCAGGTGTCCCTGATCCTGAAGCGCCCGTCCGGCCGCGAAGCGTATCCGGGTGACGTGTTCTACCTCCACTCCCGCCTGCTCGAGCGTTCCGCCCGTCTTTCCGACGCGGCCGGTGGCGGCTCCCTCACCGCCCTCCCGGTCATCGAGACCCAGGCCGGTGACGTGTCCGCCTACATCCCGACCAACGTGATCTCCATCACCGACGGTCAGATCTACCTCGAGACCGACCTCTTCTACCAGGGCATCCGCCCCGCCATCTCGGTGGGTCTCTCGGTGTCCCGCGTGGGTTCCGCCGCCCAGACCAAGACCATCAAGTCCGTCGCCGGCACCACCAAGCTCGACCTCGCCCAGTTCCGCGAGCTCCAGGCCTTCGCTCAGTTCGGTTCCGATCTGGACGCCTCCACCAAGAAGAAGATCGAGCGCGGCCAGCGCATCGTCGAGCTGTTCAAGCAGAACCAGTACTCGCCGCTCTCCATGGAGATGGAGTCCGTCTACCTCTTCGCCATGCAGAACGGCTACTTCGACGATGTTGCCGTGTCCGATGTGAAGCGCTTCCAGAAGGACCTCGGCGAGTTCTTCGAAACCCGCAAGACCGACCTGCTCGACAAGATCCGGAACGAAAAGCCGGACCTCAAGAAGGACGCCACCTCCGTGGGCGCCGTCAAGCAGGCCATCGAAGACTTCAAGAAGGGCTGGAAGTAAAGTTAATGGTTATGGGTTGGAGGTTATGGGAGGGGGCCACGGTCCAACTCCGGCCTCTTCCCCTCTAACAAATAACTCTTAACACGTAACGTTTCCCACCAATGGCCAACCTTCGCGACATCCGCCGGCGTATCAAGTCGGTCAAGGGCACCGCACAGATCACCCGTGCGATGCAGCTTGTTGCTGCCGCCAAGATGAAAAAGGCGCAGGATCAGGCCATCGCCGGCCGTGACTACGCCAAGCAGCTCAAGGAAGTCCTCGTCAACCTCAAGGAGAACGTCGCCGAGGATGCCCACCCGCTGCTCGTGAAGCGCGAGGGCAACCGCGAGCTCGTCCTCGTGGTGTCCACCGACAAGGGTCTTTGCGGCGCGCTCAACACCAACCTCTACAAGAAGCTCCGCGCGGAGACTTCCGAGACCGCCGAGTTCGTGACCGTGGGCCGCAAGCTCCGCACCACCCTTGAGAAACTCGGCAAGCACCTTGTGGCCGACTTCGAGATCAAGGACCCGGTTCCCTTCGCGGAAGCCCGCCCGATCGCGAAGCTGCTCACCAAGCTCTTCCTTGATGGGAAGTACGACAAGGTCAGCGTCGCCTTCACCAACTTCGTCAGCACCCTCCGCCAGGAGCCGACGGTCGTGCAGCTCCTGCCGATCGACGCCAACCACCTCGGCGAGGACCAGGCCTACGAAGGCATGACCGGCATCGACCACGGCACCGCGGACAAGAAGGCCGCTCTGGCCAAGGACTACCTCTTCGAGCCCTCCGCCCAGGACGTCCTCGGCACGCTGCTGCCGCTCTACGTGAACTTCCAGGTCTATCAGATGATCGTGGAATCCCGCGCCTCCGAGCACTCCGCCCGGATGGTCGCCATGAAGAGCGCCACCGACAACGCCAAGAAGTTCATCAAGGAACTCACCCTCGAGTACAACAAGCTGCGCCAGGCGGCCATCACCTCCGAGCTGCTTGAGATCACCACCGCCATGAAGGCGATGGAATAACCCTTTCAACGTCCGTCCACATTCAACCCCGATCGCGCCCGCGATCCCGTCCCACTCCCACCATGTCCAACCAAGGAACCATCGTCCAGGTCATCGGCGCCGTCATCGACGCCGATTTCTCGAAGGCCGCCAAGCTGCCGGAGATCTACAACGCGCTTGAAGTCACCTATCCGCTCAACGGCGTGGAGACCAAGCTCGTGCTCGAAGTCCAGCAGCACCTCGGTGACGGCTGGGTCCGCGCCGTGTCCATGTCCACCTCGGACGGTCTCAAGCGTGGCATGACCCTGGTTGATACCGGCAAGGCGATCGCCGTGCCCGTCGGCAAGCAGGTCCTTGGCCGTATCTTCAACGTCACCGGCGATCTTGTGGACGAGAACGTGGGTCTGGCCAATCCGGAGCAGCGCTCCCCGATCCACCGCGCCGCTCCGTCCCTGACCGAGCAGTCCGCGAACACGGAAATCCTTCCGACCGGTATCAAGGTCATCGACCTGATCTGCCCGCTGCTGAAGGGCGGCAAGGGCGGCATGTTCGGTGGTGCGGGCGTGGGCAAGACCGTGGTCATCATGGAGCTCATCAACAACATCGCGAAGGCGCACGGTGGTTTCTCCGTGTTCGCTGGCGTGGGTGAGCGCACCCGTGAGGGCAATGACCTCTACTGGGAAATGATCGAGTCCGGCGTTATCGCCACCGAGAAGGACGAGTCCGGCCACATCAAGCTGGATGACAAGGGCAACCCAGTCCTCACCGAAGGCTCCAAGGTGGCTCTTTGCTACGGCCAGATGAACGAGCCTCCCGGCGCCCGTCTCCGCGTCGCGCTCTCCGCCCTGACCATGGCCGAGCACTTCCGCGACCAGGACAACCAGGACGTGCTTCTGTTCGTCGACAACATCTTCCGCTTCTCGCAGGCCGGTTCCGAGGTGTCCGCTCTTCTGGGCCGCACCCCGTCCGCGGTGGGTTACCAGCCGACCCTCTCCGAGGAAATGGCGTCCCTCCAGGAGCGCATCACCTCCACCAACAAGGGCTCCATCACCTCCATCCAGGCGGTGTACGTGCCGGCGGACGACCTGACCGACCCGGCTCCGGCGAACACCTTCGCCCACCTTGACGCGACAGTCGTGCTTGAGCGCTCCCTTGCCGAGCAGGCGCTCTTCCCGGCGGTCGACCCGCTCGCCTCCACCTCCAAGGCGCTCGCGCCGGAAGTCGTGGGTGCCGAGCACTACCGCGTGGCCCGTGGCGTCCAGCAGATCCTGCAGCGCTACAAGGACCTCCAGGACATCATCGCGATTCTCGGCATGGACGAGCTTTCCGACGCGGACAAGCTCACCGTGTTCCGTGCTCGCAAGATCCAGCGCTTCCTCACCCAGCCCTTCCACGTGGCGGAAATCTTCACCAACGTCCCGGGCGCCCTCGTCTCCCTCGAAGACACCGTCCGCGGTTTCGCCGAGATCATCGACGGCAAGTGGGACGATGTGCCGGAAGGCAACTTCTACATGAAGGCCGGCATCGACACCGTCTCCCGCGACTAATCGGCTTCAAGTTAGAGGTTATTTGTTAAGGGTTATTGGGTAGAACCAGAACCCCAATAACCTCTAACCTCCAACCCATAACCTTCCCATGGCCCTCCATCTCGAAGTCGTCACTCCGGAAAAGAAGGTGTTCTCGGACACCGTCGAGAACGTCTACCTTCCCGGTGAAGATGGCGAACTGGGCATCCTCGAACATCACGCCGCTCTCGTGACCGGCCTGAAGCCCGGCGAACTGCGCTATCAGAAGGCTGGCCAGACCGTCCACCTCGCCATCGGTTCCGGCTTCGCCGAAGTCACCGACCAGAAGGTCGTTGTCCTCACCGACAACGCCTTGGGTGAAGCCGAGATCGACGAAGCGAAGGCCGAAGCCGCCATCCATCGCGCTGAAGAGGCCCTCAAGTCCCTCGACCACGCGGATGATGCCGAGGAAGTCGCCCACCTCCAGGGCGTCATCGCGAAGAACCTCGCGCAGCTCCGCCTCAAGCGCCGCAACCATTCCTGAACAAGGAGCAGGGACATCGTCCCGTTCTTATTCTACCTTTAAGGGCCGTACCGGGAAACCGGTGCGGCTTTATTTTTCGTCGGCATCCGGAATGGCCGCCAGATGGGGACGAATCACGTCGGCGTGCTCTTTCAAGTCTGGCAGCCAAAGTCTCTAGAGTTTCACGGGTGTCAAATGCGGCCAGCAGGGTATCCTGTCGGAATTCCCCGGCGCACAACGGGGAGCTGGTGATCAGGGCGCACACCAACGTTGTCAGGTGGCGGATTTCCATCGGATTGGATCATTCCGACTTTTTCGCAGACATCGGCAGGTTCATACCGAGTTTGGTTGCTGGGTCTGAAAAGCCGATCGGCGGATGCCGGAACGGGGGGATTCCGGCATCCGCCGATCTAAAGGGGTCGGGGGGAGTAGTGCTTTCCGGGGGGAGAAAGGTCGGCGTCCGGCGGGGACCTCGCGCTGACAAATAAAGACTGTCACAAAATCGGCCGCGATGATATCACGTGATCGCGTTCCCATGATCTGGGGATACATCAAAGCATGGCGGACGCGCGGCTTTGCATGGCCCTGATCCAGTCACGACCTTCTCGCGTGGGAGGGGCTCTCCGGCTCTGCAATCCAAGCGAAAGGACCGGAGAGGGAATCGCCGAAAATCGCGGCGAAATAACATGGAACTTCATCGCGATTTCCGCCCCACTCGCGGCGAGCGGACGGGTGCTTGCCGTTCCGGTTGGAATGGACGCGTCACGACACGATACCACGCTGTGGCAGGACCTGCGGGCCCTGCCCTCGCAGTATTGGATCCTTTTCGGCGGCACGCTCATCAACCGCTTCGGTAATTTCGTGATGCCGTTCATGACCCTCTACCTGCGCCACGAGCGCGAAGCGGGGCACGGGGATTATTCCGAGGCGAAGATCGGCATCGTGCTGGGTGCGTATGGTGCGGGTTCGATGCTGGCGGGGCTGGTCGGCGGGCACCTCACGGACAAGCTGGGCCGCAAGCCGGTGGTGATGCTGTCCTGCTTCGGCAGTTCGGTGTTCATGCTGTTGCTGTCGCAGGCCCACGGCATGGCCGCATTGACGAGCTGCATCTTCATCATGGCGGTGCTCACCGCGCTCTACAATCCGGCGGTGGGCGCGCTGATCGCGGATCTCGTTCCGCCGGAGCTGCGTACGCGCGCGTATTCGTGCCAACGCTGGGCGGTGAATACGGGCTTTGCGGCCGGGATGGCGGCTGCGGGTTTCATGGTGCGTTTCGGCTTTGCGCCGCTGTTCATCGGGGACGCGCTCACGACTCTGATCATGGGGTTCGTGGCGTGGTTCGGATTGAAGAACGTGGTCGTTCCCAAGTCCGAGCGCCAGGGTTGGCTGCCCGCCGTTTCCCATATGCGTGGCAACCGGCCGTTCCTGTTGGCGGTGGCGGCCTCTTTTCTCATCGCGCTGACCTTCACCCAGATCGGCAGTTGCTTCAGCCTCCAGGCGACGAAGCAGGCGGGCCTGGACGAGCACGCGTATGGCTATCTGCTTTCGCTCAACGGGCTGCTGGTGGTGTTGTTCGAACTGCCGCTCACGTCTGTCACGCGCCGGTTCTCCCCCTCGCGGATCATGGCGGCGGGCTATGCCGTGGTGGGGGTGGGCCTCGGCATCAACATGCTCGGTGCCAGCGTGCCGTTGCTGGTGTCCAGCATGGTGGTACTCACGCTGGGGGAGATTTGTTCCTTCCCGATCAGTAACAGTTATCTTGCCGCGCTTTCGCCGGATGACATGCGCGGCCGCTATCAGGGCGTGATGTCCATGACCTGGAGCGCTGCAACGTTGTTTGGACCCGCGGCGGGTCTGGCGATTTATGAGCGCAGTCCGGTCGTGCTCTGGTTGATCACCCTGCTGCTGGCGTGGGTGTCCGCCCTCCTGATGTTGGCCACCCGTGTGGAGGGTGTGAAACGCACGGAATAGGGCGTCCTCTAGCGGTTAGCTGTGTTCCGGCAGGTGCAAGGTGCATGATTGGAACAAAATCTGTGATTTTCTGCCTGAACGCGTGACACGGAACGACAAGGTCTCCGTTTGCTATGTGCTACCCAAGGATGACCAATTTTTCTGATTCTGAGAATGACGAACCAGATCCTGATGCACTTCCCGATCCTATCCCCGATGAGTGGGAATCCTGGATCAAGGAATACGCTTGGAAACTGTATGCCCATGCCCGCCAGTTCTGCCCGCTGCAACATGATGCGGAGGATCTCGTCCAAGCGGTGGTAGCGGAGTTGTGGAATTCCGGCGCGGATGCTTCCACGCTCGAGCTTCCCTTCGCCCTGTCCCGCATCCGCCACCGGGCGATCGATCACCTCCGCTCGGAAAGCTCACGCAGCCGTCGCGAAAGCGACTGGCACCGGGAAAACCATCACTCCGAGGAACGCGGGGCCGAGTTTCCCTCGGACACGGAGCATGACCGGCAGCGTGTGCAGGCCGCGCTCGACCAACTCCCGCTGATGTTCCGCGAGGTGGTCAGCCTCAAGCTGTGGTCGGATCTCACCTTCGACCAGATCGCCTCCCTTCTCGAAATTTCCAGGAATACCGCTGCCTCCCGTTACCGGCTCGCTTTGGAAAAGCTGCGCCCTCTTCTCAGTCCCTCTGAATAATGCTGTCCGACCCCGAACTTGAAGACTTGATCCGCCGCGCCGCGCCGCGGGATCTGCCGCCCCGCCTGGGGCGGTTGCTCGCGCGATTGCTGAATCCCCACCCGCACAGGCCTGAACTGGCTTGGGCGGGTGCCGCCTTGATGACCGTGTTGCTGATCGCCGGCCTGTTGCTCTGGTTTTCCGCCAGAGGAGCCACGACCGAGCGCCACAGAGACCAAACCGCTCCCTGCATCGTGCCTGCCAGCCATGTCAATCAGGAGCCGACCTACCAACCATGCCATACCACGCCAACCCCGTGAATCAGGACGCGCCTCCTCCTCTTCCCGATCAGGATCCGCGGCAGCCGCTTGAAGGCGAACTGCTGCGCCTCACTCCGGACCAGACCGACAAGCTTCTGGGGATTCTCCGCGGGCTCTTCGGCTGCGTGGGTGAATTGAACCAGCGGCTTGCCGAGATCGAAAGGCGGATACGTTCCTGAATTTTTCCCCCCAAAAAACGCCTCCGTCCGGGCGCTCCGCATGACCTGTGTGACGAGCTCGGGCGGGGGTCTTTTCCGCACGTTCCTCCGGGTTCCGAAGGCACGGAATCGCTGCAGCCCTCAGCGGCCCAGCGGAGCGCCGAGACGGATCAGGGCGGGATCGAGCTTGTACTTCGAATCCACCACCGTGTGGATCGGCAGATGACCGTAGGTGCCGTCCCGGTAAACCATGATGGCGTTCGTTTCCCCGGCATCCAGGGCTTCCACCGCGGCGACCGCGAACTTGTAGGCCATGATGCGGTCGAGCACGGTCGGCGAGCCGCCGCGCTGGACGTGGCCGAGCACCGTGAGGCGGGCGTCCATCTCCAGCGAGTCCTTGATCCAGCGCGTGAGGTAGTCGGACATTTTCACGCCCTCGGCCACGATCGCGATGATGTAGCCGCGGCCCTCGTTATCGATCTCATGCTTGAGACGCGCGCCGATGGCATTGAGGTCGTATTCCAGCTCCGGCACGAGGCAGATCTCCGCACCGCAGGAAAGGGCGCTGGTCAGGGCGAGGTAGCCGCAGTGGCGGCCCATCACCTCGATGACGAAGGCGCGGGAGAACGAGCTCGCCGTATCGCGGATTGAGTCCACCGACTGGCGGATCATGTTCAGCGCGGTGTCCACGCCGAGGCAGTAGTCGGTACCGGCGATGTCGTTGTCGATCGTGGCCGGGATGCCGGCGAAGGGCACGCCGAAGTCCGCGTAGAACTGGTTGAGGGCGCGGAAGGAACCGTCGCCGCCGATCACGATCAGCTTGCTGATGCCGCGGCGCTTGAGGTTCTCGTACGCTTGACGGCGGAAATTGATGTCGAAGAAACGCTGCGAGCGGGACGAGCGCAGGATCGTGCCGCCACGGTGGAGGATGCCGGAAACCAGTTCGCGGTTTGCTTCCACGATCCGGTCGTCGATCAGGCCACGGAGGCCGTCATAGACGAGGAAGGGCTTGTAGCCCTTCGCCGCCGCATATTCGACCGCGCACTTGATCGCGGGGTTCATCCCGGCGGCGTCGCCGCCCGAGGTCATGATAGCGAGTCCTTCAGCCATGTCGCGCGCGCAGGGAAATCATTCCTGCGAGGGCTGGCAAGCACGAGAAATGCCGGTCTCGTGCGAAAATTCACGCAGGCAACAATGCCAGCCGCTCCAAAACCGACGAAATCCGCTCGAACTTCGTCAATTCCGACGACCACGCAGCTGGAAAAGCCGACAATCCATGCTTCGCGCCCATCAACAGACCGAGTGGAATCCCGCGCGCGGCGGAATCGCCACCCAGGCGGGCGTTTTCACGCAGAGCGGTGACCGGCTCGTTCTCATACTTCAAGGCCAGCGCCACCATCAGCGGGAAGGCCTTGGCCACGTCACAACTCAGGCCGAGATCGACCAGGTCTTCGTTTGTTCCCCGGGAGGCTTCCATGGCGGCATCCAGGTCCGGCATGCCAGTGGCCGCCGCGGCTTCGAAGGCTTGGGAAAAGGAAGCACCCTCCAGCACCCGGCGGGTGGCGAGAGTCAGGAATTCCGCTACGGCGGCCACCCGTGGATCACCGTGGGTGAGAGTGGTTTGCGCCCGCGCGGCAGTGACCGCTTCTTCATCGCTGGCGAAATGCAGCGCGAACAACGCGGCGATGCGCGAAGCTCCCCCGAGATCGTGGCTGTCAGAAGGCCGGTCCAAGCCCGCAGTGGAGTTTTCCAAGGTGCGGCGGGTCGCGCCATCCAGATAGGAATTCGGCTTGCCGCGCCAGAAGGCCAGCCAGTCCTTCCGCCACGCCGCGGGATCGAAGCCACGATGGCGGTCCAGCGATTCCAGCAGCATCAGCGTCTGATCGCCATAGTGGGTGAAATCGCCGGCCTGCTTGCCCGGGTGGTAGTCGCTGCGTGGATCGGAGTAGTTGGTGATGCCCGCCGGAAAGGCCTCCGCGATCTCCGCATCGTCGTAGATCCAGTGGGCACCAAGGGCGAGGGCGTCACCGAAAAAGGCGGGCAGAACGAGGTCACGTGAGGTCATGGGATGCGGAGCATGAGCTTCACCCGGATGCGGGGCATTGCAAGGACTCGTGTAAAATTGTCGGGCTGGTCGCTTCATCAATCAGGCACCGGGATTCACCCGGTGCCGCTTCGACGTGGCGCGAAGGCCCGGAATTCAAATCACTTGGCCGGTTGGTCCGGGTCGCCGTGCTTCAGGCCCACGGCATCGTAGTGTTTTAGCACGCTGTTGAGGCGGCTGCGGAAGTCCTCGAAGTTTTTCTTCTCCAAGGGTGTCCACGCGACCTCGGCGAGCGCCGCCATGCGCGGGAAGGCCATGTATTCCACCTTCGGAAAATCGTGGAAGTATTCCGACCAGAGCTGGGCTTGCACGCCGAGCACGTGCTTCGCCTCGGCGGGAGTGAGCGCGGCGGGAACCGGATTGTAGGAATAAACCTTCGAGATCGGCAGGAAGCCGCCGATGGCCTCCTTGTCCTGGCCTTTCGCCAGCGCCGCTTCCTTGGGCTCCTGATAGTGGTCGAGATAGAGGTGGGAATTCGGAGCCATCACCACGTCATGACCTTCCTTGGCGGAGTCGATGCCGCCCTTTTCGCCGCGCCAGGACATGACGGTGGCTTCCGGGGACAGGCCGCCCTCGCGGATCTCATCCCAGCCGATCAGCTTGCGGCCTTTCTTCGCCAGGATCTTCTCCACGCGCTTCACGAAATAGCTCTGCACGTCGTGGCCGTCCTTGAGTTTCTCCTTCTTCATCAGCTCCTGCACCCGTGGGGATTTCTCCCACTGGGTCTTCGGAGCCTCGTCGCCGCCGATGTGGATGTACTTCGAGGGGAACAGCGCGCAAACTTCGGTGAAGACATCGTCAATGAAGCGGAAGGTGTCCTCCGTGGGAGCATAGGTGTAGGGGTGAACACCCCACAGCGTGATGACCTTCGGCGCGTAGCCGGGGATGTCATCGTTGCCCAGCTTCGGATAGGAGGCGATGGCGGCGGCGGCGTGGCCGGGCATCTCGATTTCCGGCACCACGGTGATGTGGCGCGCGGTGGCGTAGGCGACGATGTCCTTCACCTGCTCCTGGGTATAGAAGCCGCCGTGGCGCTTGCCGTCGCTGCCATTGCGGTTGCCATAGGGCGGGCTGGACTCGCGCCACGCGCCGACCTCGGTGAGCTTCGGGTACTTCTTGATCTCGATGCGCCAACCCTGGTCCTCCGTGAGGTGCCAGTGGAAGACGTTGAGCTTGTGATACGCCAGTTCATCGATGAAGCGCTTGATGTCCTTCACCTCGAAGAAATGGCGGCCGCAATCGAGCATCATGCCGCGCCAGGCGAAGCGCGGGTAGTCGCTGATGGAGACCGCGGGCAGTTTCTCCGGAGCCTGGTCCTTCCACGCCGGGTCGTTGGCGACCGGCAGGAGCTGGAGTAAAGTACGGGTACCGTAGTAGGCACCGGCGGAATCCTTGCCAGTGATCACCACGGTCTTCGGCGTGATCTCCAGCTTGTAGCCGCCCGCGGGCAGGTCCGCTGTCGTATCCACATCGAGGCGGATTTCGCTGGGAAGCATGATCCGCATTTCCTCCGTCACGGCCTTCGGCTCGCTGCCGGTGAGGGCCTTCAGGTCGGCGGCGAAGAGGCCGGCCTCGGCCTTGAGGGTCCGGTCGTAGCGGATGCCGGTGGCGGCGCTGAAATCGAAGGAGCCTTCGCCGGTTTTCAAGTTCACCGGTTGGGGAATGAGCGGCAGGCTGTCGGCGGCGGCGAGGCCGGAGAGCGCCAGCAGGGAGGCGAGAATCGGATGTTTCATGAAATCAATTGGGTATGGACAAAAGAGTCGGCCGATAACGTGGGAAAACCGGGGATTTCTTTCAATGTCGAATCCGCCGCCGGAATTGACATCCGTCCCAGCCCACGGAAAGTCCCGCCGATGCGTCCCGGATGGATCCTGCCGATGATGGCCGTGCTGTTGTGCGGCTGTGGCCGGCGCCAGGTCCTGCCTCCTCCGAAAGCCGTGGCCGTGCGGGAGGACGGCGTGATCGCGCTGCGCCTGGTCACCTTCAACCTCCGCTACGAGAATGATGGTGACCGCGGCCCGCGCAACTGGCACCAACGCTCGGTGGCGGCTGTCCGCAGCCTGTGCCGGATGAAGCCGGATGTCTTCGGCGTGCAGGAGGCGCTCCACGGCCAGGTGGCGGACCTGTGGGCCTCGCTGCCGGACTACGATTTCACCGGCGTGGGCCGAGACGACGGTCGCACCCTGGGGGAATACACCGGCATTTTCTTCCGCCGTGACCGCTTTGTGAAGGACACCTCGGATGCGGGCACGTTCTGGCTCTCCGATACGCCGGAAATTCCCGGCTCCAAGAACTGGGGAAATGAGATCCCGCGCATCGCCTGCTGGACGCGCCTCACCGACCGCGCCACGGACCGCTCCTTCTACGTCTTCGCCACCCACTGGGACCACCGCAACCAGCCTTCGCGCGAGCAGGCGGCGCGCTTGATCGCGCGGCGGATCGACACCCGCCGGCATGGCGATGAACCGGTGGTGCTGCTCGGGGATTTCAATGCGGTGGAAGGCAATCCGGCCGTGACCTATCTGCTTGGCCAGAACTCGGTGCTGTCCGCGCGTCAGGAGGTTTGGAAGAGCGGCCTTGTGGATGCCTTCGACAGCCGCCACCGCGGCGAGGGCAACCGCACCACGCTCCACTTCTGGGATGGCAAGCGCGCGGGCACGCGGAATGTGGATCACATCCTCGTCTCGAAGGGAGCGCGGGTGCTGGAGGCGGACATCGTGGTCGACCCGGAGCCCTATCCCTCGGATCATTTCCCGGTGGCCGCGCGGGTGGAGTTTCCGCGGCCTTGAGCGGTCTTCCGCCTTGCCAGCCGGGGCGGAGGGTAGTTTCCTGCCGCCCATCATGGCCGACCCGCTGACGCGTTCCGCCATCCGCCAGCCACGCCTCGGAGGTTTCCTGCCTGCCGATGTGGCGGCCCGGTTGCGCCATCTTGGCGGGCTGGTGTTTTTCGATACCGCGGGCAACCAGCCCTCCAGTGCGCCGATGCCGGTGTCCGTGATCGCGGCGCGCCCGGCGCGGTTGATCGAGGGGAACATTCACGCGGCGGCGGATCGCGCTCGCTTGCAGGCGATTCTCGATGCCTCACGAACTGAAACCGCGGATCGTGGATTTCCGCTGGGAGGGCTGTGTGGCTGGGTAGGCTATGAGGGGGATTTCGTCTTCGGGGAGTTTCCGGAGATGCTGGTCTTCGTCCACGAGAGCGGCGAGTGGTGGGAGATCGGAGCGCTTTCCTCCGAGCTGCGTGAGATGCCGGATGAGCCGGTGCGGGTGGGGGAGTTTTCTTCCTGCACGCCGCGTGAGGCCTATCTGGCGAATGTCCGTCGTGTGCAGGAATGGATCGCGGCGGGGGACATCTATCAGGTCAATCTCTCGCAATCGTTCCGTGCCACCATCGAAGGAGGATCGTTGTTTCCGCTGTATGGCCATCTTCGCGAGGCCACGCCCGCGCCGATGGCGGCGTGGTTGTCGCTGGGTGGAACCGAGGTGCTGAGTTCTTCGCCCGAGACGTTCCTGCGCATTTCCGGCAGTGGTATTGAAACCCGTCCGATCAAGGGCACGCGCCCGCGCTTCGCGGATCCGGATGACGACCGCCGCAGCGCCTACGAGCTCCAGACATCAGCCAAGGAGATTTCCGAACTGGTGATGATCACCGACCTTCTGCGCAACGACATCGGGCAGGTCTGCGAGTTCGGCAGCGTGCATGTCGCGGAAATGCTGAAGCTCGAAACATTGGAACAGGTGCATCATCTGGTGTCCACGGTCACCGGCACATTGCGGGGAGGCGTCACGGCGGTGGATGCGTTGGCCGCTTGTTTCCCCGGCGGCAGCATCACGGGTGCACCGAAGAAGCGGGCGATGGAGATCATCTCTGAATTGGAGCAACGCGAGCGCGGTATCTACTGTGGTGCCATCGGGTGGTTCGGTTTCAATGGCGAGAGCCAGTTCAATATCGCCATCCGCACTCTGGTTCGCGAGGGAGAGCGGTTGAGTTACGATGTTGGTGGCGGCATTGTCGCCGATTCCGATCCGCAGAAGGAATACGAGGAAACCCTCCACAAGGCCGCAGGCATCCGCCTCGCCATCGAGCGGTGGATCGCAGATCACCCGTGAAGCTAGCGGTTCGCCTGCCATCTCTTTGCCCCTGCCAGGGCAAAGAGGAGAGGTGCGAGAGCGCCTGCTGGGAAGCATGATCACTTCACCGTCCCGAACCGCCGCACCAGTTCCTCGCGGCGGAATTGGAAGATGCGCTCCAGTTCCTTCCGCACCAGGAAAGGGTGAAGCAGATCGCCGATGAACCCAAAAGGCACGGCGTAGTGGATTTCATCCGTCATGCGCGTGCCGTCTTCGATAGCTTCAAACACATGGCGGTGGTGCCAGAACCGGTAAGGGCCCGAGATCTGCTCGTCCACGAACGAATGTCCCTCGCGCACGGCCTTGATCCCGGTATTCCAGTTCACTCGTACAAGCGGTGCGATGCCGATGCGATAACGCAGGATGCGGCACTCATACATCGGCCCCGAATGATCGCCGATGAATTGGAAATCGATGTCCGGCGGCGTGATCGACTGGAGGTTCGCCGGCGTCGAAAAAAAGGTCCAGGCCTCCGCGACGGAAATCGGGAGATCCTGGACCTGCGTGAGCGTGTGGAGGTTCATCGCCACCGCCAACGGGCCATCAATCCCGTTTCATGTCGAGTGCCTTCGAGAGGAAGGTCCACTCGTCGGCGGACTGTTCGATGCTCTTGTTGAGCGCCGTGCCCGCGCCATGACCGGCGCTGGATTCGATCCGGATGAGCACCGGAGGGCCGTCCTTCGGCTGGCACTCCTGCAATCGTGCGGCGAACTTGAAGCTGTGTGCGGGCACCACGCGGTCATCGTGGTCCGCGGTCATCACCAGCGTGGCCGGATAGCGCGTGCCGGGCTTGAGGTTGTGGTAAGGGGAGTAGGCGTAGAGCGCCTTGAACTCGAGCGGATTGTCCGAGCTGCCGTAGTCGCTCTGCCACGCCCAGCCGATGGTGAACTTGTGGAAGCGCAGCATGTCCATCACGCCCACGTGCGGGATCGCCGCGCCGAAGAGATCCGGACGCTGCACGAGGCAGGCACCCACGAGCAGGCCGCCATTGCTGCCGCCTTGGATCGCGAGCTTGGGTGTGGAGGTGTACTTGTTGGAGATCAGCCATTCACCGGCGGCGATGAAGTCATCGAAGACATTCTGCTTCCGCAGCTTGGTGCCGGCTTCGTGCCACTCGCGGCCGTATTCACCGCCACCGCGCAGGTTTGCCACCGCGAGCACGCCACCCATCTCCAGCCACACCGCGCGCGGGATCGAGAAGCCCGGCGTGAGACTGGTGTCGAAACCACCGTAGCCGTAGAGCAGCGTCGGGTTCGTGCCGTCCAGCTTCAGGCCCTTCTTGTGGACGATGAACATCGGCACCTTGGTGCCATCCTTGCTCGGATAGAAGACCTGTTCGCTTTCATAAGCATCGCTGTCGAAGCCGACCTTCGGTTTCCGCCACAACTTGCTTTCGCCGGTGGCGAGATCGAGGCGGTAGATCGATCCCGGTTCGGTGAAGGTGGAGAAACCGTAGAACGTCTGCTTGTCCTCCTTCTTGCCGCCGAATCCGCCCGCGCTGCCGAGGCCCGGCAGCGTGAGATCGCGGATCAACCTGCCCTCGAAATCCATGCACTTCACCGCGCTCTTCGCGTCCTGCAGGTATTGGCAGACGAGTTGCCCGCCCACGGACGAGATGCCTTTGAGCAGGTCCTTGCTCTCCGGAATGATCTGCTTCCACTTCGCGCGCGCGGGCTCGCGGGTATCGATGGCGATCACGCGGCCGCGCGGCGCATCGAGATCGGTTTTGAAGAAGAATACCGGCCCCTGGTTGTCGATGAAGTCATACTCCGCGTCCGCGTCCGGCAGCAGCTCGACGACCTTGGCGTTCTCGTCGGAGAGATCCTTGTAGAACACGCGGTTTTTTGGATCCGTGCCCTGGCTGATGCTGATGATGAGGTAGCGGCCGTCTTCCGTGACTCCGCCGTGGATGCCCCAGTTGGCGTGGTCCTTGCGCTCATAGACGATCACGTCCTGTTCCTGCGGCGTGCCGATCTTGTGGAAGCACAGCTTCTGGAACTCGTTCTTCTGGGTCAGTGCCGCGCCTTTTTTGGGCTCATCGTAGCGGCTGTAGTAGAAGCCGCTGCCGTCCTTCTTCCAGGATGTGCCGCTGAACTTCACCCACTTGAGATGATCTTCCAGATCCTTGCCGGTGGTGACATCACGGACCCGGATTTCCTGCCAGTCGCTGCCACCGGTGGAGAGTGAATAGGCGAGCAGCTTGCCGTCTTCGCTCGGGCGCTGGCCGCCGAGCGAAACCGTGCCATCCTTCGAGAGCGTGTTGGGGTCGAGCAGGATCCTGCCCTCGGCCTCCGGGGCATCCGCGACCATCAGTACGGCTTGGTTCTGGAGGCCGCTGTTGCGGCTGAAGAACCACTTGCCGCCGTACTCGGTCGGCGCGCCGATGCGTTCGTAGTTCCAGAGAGTGCGCAGGCGCTCGCGGATCGCCTCGCGGCGCGGGATGCCATCCAGGAAAGCGTGCGTGACTTTGTTTTCCTCCTGCACCCAGGCCTTGGTGTCCGCGGCGTTGTCATCCTCCAGCCAGCGATAGGGATCGGCCACCTTGGTGCTGTGGTAGTCATCGGTGACGGTTTCCTTGCGGGCGGCGGGGTAGCCCGGCGCGGCATGAATGAGGCAGGTGATGGCGGACAGGCAGACCAGCGGGGACGGAATTTTCATACGCGACAAATTAGAACTGGCCGTCCCTACGTCCGCTGGCCAGCGGATTTGTCGGCGTCGGGTTTCCTCATTCCATCCCGAGTGTCTTGCTCAGGAAGGTCCACTCGTCCGCGGCTTGGTCGATGGCCTTGGTCAACGAGGTTCCCGCGCCATGGCCGGCGCTGGATTCCACGCGGATGAGCACCGGAGGGCCGTCCTCTGGCTGGCACTCCTGGAGGCGGGCTCCGAACTTGAAGCTGTGGGCGGGCACCACGCGGTCATCGTGGTCCGCGGTCATCACCAGCGTGGCCGGATAGCGCGTGCCGGGTTTCAGGTTGTGATAGGGCGAGTAGGCGAACAGGGCCTTGAAGTCATCCGGCTTCTGAGGATCTCCGTATTCCGCCTCCCATGCCCAGCCGATGGTGAATTTCGGGAAACGCAGCATGTCCATCACGCCCACCTGCGGGATCGCCGCACCGAACAGCTCCGGCCGCTGCACCATGCAGGCACCGACGAGCAGGCCGCCGTTGCTGCCGCCCTGGATCGCCAGTTTTGGTGACGAGGTGTACTTGTTCGCGATCAGCCATTCGCCCGCGCCGATGAAGTCATCGAATCCGTTCTGCTTCTTCGTCTTGAAACTCGCTTCATGCCAGTCGCGGCCATATTCACCGCCACCGCGGATATTCGCCTGCGCGTAGATGCCGCCCATCTCCATCCACACGATCCGCGGAATCGAGAAATCCGGCGGGCTGCTGATCGCGAAGCCGCCGTAGCCATAGAGCAGCGTCGGGTTGGTGCCATCGAGCTTCAGGCCCTTCTTGTGGACGATGAACATCGGCACCCTGGTGCCGTCCTTGCTCGGGTAGAAGACCTGCTTCGTCTCGTAGTCGTCCGGATTGAATCCCACCTTCGGCTGCTTCCACAGCGTGCTTTCGCCGGTGGCGGGATCGAGGCGATAGACCGCGCCCGGCTGGGTGAATCCACTAAAGTTATAGTAGGTTTCCTCGTGTTCCCGGCGGCCCTCCAGGCCGTAGATGCTGCCGATTCCGGGCAACGCCACATCACGGAGGAATTTCCCCTGGCGGTCGTAGGTCTTCAGCGCCGACTTCGCATCCTGAAGGTAGTGGCAGGTCAGCACTCCGCCGACGGTGGAGATGCCCTGCAGCAGGTCCTTCGATTCCGGAATGATCTCCTTCCACTTGTCGCGGCCGGGCTCGCGGGTGTCGATGGCGACCACGCGTCCACGGGGCCCATTCAAGTCGGTTTTGAAAAGGAACACCGGCCCGTCGTTGTCGATGAAGCTGAACTCCGCATCGCCCTCCGGCAGCAGGTCCACCACCTTGGCATCCGGCTGCGACAGATCCTTGTAGAACACGCGGGTCTTTTCCTCCGTGCCCTCGCTGGAGGTGATGATGAGATAACTTCCGTCCTCCGTGACATCACCTCCGATGCCCCATTCGGGATGATCCTTGCGCTCATACACCAGCGGGTCCGCCGATTGCGGAGTACCGAGCTTGTGGAAATAGAGCTTTTGGAACTCATTCTTGTCGGTCAGCGCCGCGCCCTTCTTCGGTTCGTCGTAGCGGCTGTAATAGAAGCCGCTGCCGTCCTTTGCCCATGAAATGCCGCTGAACTTCACCCACTTCACCACGTCCTTGAGATCCTTGGTGGTGGTCGTGTCGCGGACCCGGATCTCCTGCCAATCGCTGCCGGCGGAGGAAACCGCGTAGGCCAGCAGCTTGCCATCGGTACTGGCGGACTCGTTCTCTACCGAAACGGTGCCGTCCTTCGAGAGCTTGTTGGGATCGAGCAGTACCTTCGCCTCGCCTTCGGGCGAGTCCGATACATACAGTACGCCGTGGTTCTGGAGGCCGCTGTTGCGGTAGGTGAACCACTTGCTGCCATAGCGGAACGGCGTGCCCACGCGCTGGTAGTTCCAGAGTTCGCGGAGGCGCTTGCGGATTGTTTCCCGGCGCGGGTTGGCATCCAGCCAGGCACGGGTCACCTTGTTTTCCGCCGCGGCCCAGGCCTTGGTTTCCTTCGAATTGTCATCTTCCAGCCAGCGGTACGGGTCCGCAACCCTGGTGCCGTGGTAGTCGTCGGAAACGTCCACCTCGCGCGCGACGGGGTAGGCCGGTGCGGCATGGAGCGGAGAGGAAAGGGCGAGCAGGCAGATCCAGGAACGCGGGGCCGGAAACTTCATGGCTGTCCGCACCATGGCGGACCTGTGGCGGTGGCACCAGAGAATCCTTCGCGCCGTCATTTGATTCCCATAGGGATGCCGTTAGTGTGCAGGTTGGAACTTCATTCACCTGCCATGGTCACCCGCAAAAACTCCTGGTTCACCCGTTTTGCCAAGAAAACGTCCGGCTACGCGGGCAAGCCGGCCACCTTCGCCGGAGCGGTACTCCTGCTCGTCGTCTGGGCCTGCTTCGGACCGGCTTGCAAATACAACGATACCTGGCAGCTCGTGATCAACACCAGCACCACCATCGTCACCTTCCTGATGGTGTTCCTGATCCAGAACACCCAGAACCGCGACTCGGAAGCCCTCCAGATCAAGCTCGACGAGATCATCCGCGTGGTGGAAGGCGCGAACAACGGACTGCTCGATCTTGAAGAACTGGAGGACAAGGAGCTCGATGAGATCCGGGAGAAGTTCCTCAAGCTCGCCGCCGAGGCGCGGAATGAAATGGACGGGCGGAAGGAAAAGAAGGGAAAGACGGAGGGGAGTTGAAATGAAAAAACCTTCCCCGCACATGAGGCGGGGAAGGCTTGGGAAGAACAAGCGTTGCGGATCTCAGGGAGTCGCGGTGACGTTGTCGATCTGCGCGCGACCGAGCAGGCTGTTGTTGTGGCTCGTTTCGGCGAGGCCGATGTAAACGCTCGTGCCCATGGTGATGGTCGTGGAGCCGACGGTCGTCCACGTGGAGCCATCGGTGGAACGATAGGCGGTGAACGCGCTGCCGGTGCGGTTCACCCGCAGCCAGACCGGCGCGGTGATGCCGGTGTTCTGCACGTTGTTCGAGCTGCCGCCGGTGGTGGTGCGGTTCTGGAACGCCACACCATTGGACGGGCTGATGTAGACGGAGGCGTGGGTCGAGTTCGCCGCCAGCGTTTCACGGATCATCACGCCCGCTTTCGCCCAGCCATCGGTATTCGCCACTCCGTTGACGCGCGCGATGATGTCGCAATCACCCGTCGCGGCCTGATAGGTGTAGCGGAAGGCATCCGCCGTGCCCCAGATGTCCGCACCGGAGGCACTGAGCGTGTAAATGCCGCCGTTGTTGATCGCGCTTCCGGCGATGCCGGTCGAACCGATGTCCTGGGACTGCCACGGACTCGGCACCGCGACGACCGAAACCCTGTCGAAGGTGGCGGTGCACAACGTGCTGTTTGAGACGCTGCACACCAGCAGGCCGGCATACACCGGTGAGCCCATGGTGATTGTGGTCGAGCCGATGGTGGTCCAGGTGGTTCCATCCGCCGAGCTGTAGGCCGTGAACAGATTGCCCGCGCGCACCAGACGCACCCAGTTGTTCGGATAGGCATTGAGCGCCGGGCCGCTGGTCGAACTGCTGCCACCACCGGTGCTGGTGCGGTACTGGAGATTGAAGCCATGGCCGGGAGTGACGAACACGTCGGCGTGCTTCGAATTCGCATCCAGTGTCTCGCGGATCATCACGCCCGCCCGCGCCCATTCGTGGGTGTTGGTTTCCGAAGTGACGCGTGCGCGGATGTCACAGTCACCGGTAATGGCCTGGTAGCTGTAGCGGAATTGATCCGAGCTTCCCCAGACATCGGAGCCGGAACCGGACATCGTGTAGGTGCCCGCAGACCAGCTCGCGCTGCCCGCCACACCGACCGAGCCCACGTCCTGCGAGGCCCAGCCGTAGGGCAGTGGGTTGGACGGAGCCGCGGCCACGGTGATGATCGCCGGAGCGGACGACATCTGGGCCGTGCCATTGTAAACGACATTCGCGGTGATGGTGTAGGTTCCGGCAGCGACGCCATCCCACGTATAGTAGTACGGAGCGGCGGCGGATTCACCCAGCAGGGTGGTGCCGTTGTAGAACTGCACCTTGTTGATGGTCGTGCCATTCGCGGTGACGCTCGCGGACAGGTTCACGGTCGGCGCGACCGGTGAAGCAGGCGTGGTCAGCGTGACTGCGGGCGAGGAAGCCAGTGCCGCATCCCGGAGTGCGGTCAACTGGGTGGAGCTCAGTGCCTGGTTGTAGATGGAGAACTCGCTCATCTGGCCCTTGAAGCGGCGCGAGGACTGGTTGGTGTCCCAGCCCAGGTAGGTCGTGCCGGCGAAGGCCTCCGTCGTGTGGCTGGTGGTGTTCACCGCCGAGGTCAGGCTGCCATTATTCCCCATGTAGATCGTGGCCTTGGTCGGCTCGATCACGAGCGCCACGAAGGTCCATTGCCCATCGGTCGGCACCAGGCCGGAGCCCCAGCCCCAGTTGGTGTTGTTCCAAGTGTAGTGCAGGTCGTTGGACGAACCGAAGTGCAGGCCTGCCTGGGTGCCGCCGTCACGGGAATAGAAGATCCCGGACCACGCGGTTTGCGAGCCGTTGCGCTTGATCCAGCCGGCGATGGTCGCCGAGTTGGAGGTCAGGTTCAGCGGCGGCAGTGCCACATCGGCATCGGTGCCGTTCAGTTCGATCACCTTTTGAGAAGGCTCGAAGCCGTTGTAGGGTGTGGTGCCGAGCGTGCTGGAAACGTAGCCCAAGCCGCCGAGCGCGGTGCCATTGAGGTTGCCCGCGGAATCCGCGATCACCGGTCCGGCGCTTTCATTCAGACGCCAGCAGGCCAGCGGCGAGGCCGCAAGGACGGCCGCGTCATACGGCGTGGGAGTACGCACGGTGAGGGTGGAAGTACTGCTGGTGGCACTGCCATTGGCGGTGGTGACCAGTACGCGGTAGATGCCGCTGTTGCCCGGCTGGAGGTTGGTCAGTGTGAGGGTCGCGGAGGTAGCACCGGAGATATTCACGCCATTCTTCTGCCACTGGTAAGTGTAGCCGGGTTGGCCGACCACGGCTGACTTCAGCGTGATGCTCTGGCCGGTGAACTCGGTGGTGCTGGCCGGTGAGACGGTTGCGCTCGGCGCGCCGGTGATCGTACCGGACAGGCTCACGTTGTCGAAGCCGGCATGCGGAATGTACTGGAGCAGGTTCCATGAGGTGAACTGGAACACCCCGGCATAGAGGGTGGAACCGATGCCGCTGATGGTCACGCTGTTCACCTGGGTCCAGGTGGTGCCATTCTGCGAGATCGAGCTGACGAAGGTGTCGCCGGTGCGGACCAGCTTGAACCATTTGTTCCCTCCGCCGAGGTTCTCCGATGTCCGGTCCGGCGCACCGTTGCCGCCCGCCATCGTACTGTCTTCGTAGTAGGTTCCACCGTTGACCTCGCCGAAGATCGCGGCGTAGCGGGTGCTGTTCGAGTTTCCTCCCAGCGGATTGCCGGTGTCCGGATTCAGGGTCGCACGGAGGATGATGCCCGCTTTCGCGCTGCTGTCCGGAGTGGTTCCGTCCGGCAGGGTGCCCGCGCTGGTGATGTCCGAAAGACGGGCGATCAGCGTGCAGTCTCCCGTGACCTGGCGTGTCAATGTATTGAACGAATCGCCGGTCAGGCCGAGGGTGTCTCCCAGGAGCCTGCCGCCGGTCGGATAGAGGTGCTGGGAGCCGATCGCGCTGAGCGTCCATGGGCTGACATCCATGTTGGTGGTGGTCAGCGCGGTCTGGGGGCCGGAGTCGGTGGTGTAGCCGCTGTTGTAATACAGGCGGGCCCGCAGTTGGTTCGCGCTGGAGGCGCCCAGGAAGGCATTCACGGTGTAGGGCGCGAGGGTCGATTCGCCCAGGAGCACCGGCCCGGAGAAATACTGGACCTTGTTGACCGTCGCTCCATTGGCCGTGACCGTGGCGGTCAGCGGCACGCTGGCACCGGAGACCGTCGCTCCGTTGGCCGGGGTGGCGAGGGCGATGGATGGATCGCTGCCGCCGGGAACGCGTGACCACGCGCTGCCGGGGATCTGGGCCTTGGAAATACCAGGACCCTCGTAGTTCAGCTTGATGTCATCCCAGTAGGTGGTCTGCCCGCGCTGGCTGGAGAAGGCGTACTGGACGCTCACGGTATGCTTTCCCGCCGCGAGGGCGATCCAGCCGCTCTTCTCGGACGGCTGGTGCTGGCCGTCGAAGTTCACCACCTCGGTGCCGTCGATCACCAGCTTGCTGCTGTCGAAGGAGTACAGCGAGAAGGTGTAAATCCCGGTGGTGGGCACCTCCAGATAGCCGCTGTAGTTGAAGGCATACTGGCTGCGACGGCGGCGCGGGCTGGTGTCCACGAAATCGACCGCGCCCTGCTGGACTGGAGTCAGGGAACCGAATGTCGGCAGCGTGGTCCAATCCACGCCGCCGCCGGCTTCATAGTACTGGTAGCCCAGGCCCGCCACCGTGCCGCTCACGCTGGCAGCCGCGCTGGGCGTGGCGGCGGATGGCGTGATGAGCACCGGCGTGCCGGTGCGGTCGAAGATGTCAGTGATGGTGAGGCGCACGTACGGGGTGGCCACTCCGGTGATGTCCAACAGCTTCTGCCGCGCCTCGGGCTCGTTCTCGACGAACGTCACCGAGGGCGTGCCGGTGTAGCCGGAGTTGTTGAACACCTCGATCTTGTAGCCGAGCTGCGGCGAACTGGTCGCGGGGGATGCCCACTGCACCATCAACTGGCTGCCGCTGGTCTTCGCGCTGGAGCTCGAGACCACGATCGCATCAAACGCGGGCGTGGAGGGCTGGGTGATGGTCAGCGTCTTGGTGGTGCCGACCACGTTCGGCGTGTAGGAATTCCCCAGCGGATCCGAGGTGACTTTGTACATGCTGCTGGCAAAGGCGTAGGAGCCATCACTGCTCAGCGCGGCATAGCCGCCTTTCCAATCGGGATCATTCGGATTGAGTCCGTTCCAACTGATGTTGATGGTGCTGGCGGACTGGATCGTGCTGGCCGGAGTTCCATACTGGTGGACATAGGCGTTGCGGAAATCGATCTGCTTCGCGCCGTTGTAGGGCGGATAGCCTTCGATGAATCCGCCGAGGCCGGTGACGCCCCGGGGAGCGAACGGCGTCTGATAGGTGCCGCAGTGATACCAGTTGCCGGTGGAATTGTCCCGCATCCACTGGCCCGCGTAGCCCTTGTGCGGCGTACCATCGGCCGGACGCCAGCAACGCAGCGCGAAGCGGTACCAGACATTCGCCTGGATGCCGAAGCTCGGCAGGTTGGTCATGCCCCCGGAAGTGCCTTCACCGCCGTTGCCATCGTGGCCGCTGGTGGTCGATCCGAGATAGGCGATCTTCAATGCGTCACCCGGAGTGATCGGATTGCTGATCGGCCAGGTGGACCAATGCCAGAAACGGCCGTTCGAGTCCCCGACGCCCGTGTAGAAATCGAAGGACGCGCCTTCATCGCTCACGACGGGACAGCCGTTGCCAAGGAATGGACTCCAGTTTCCGGCCTGGAAATAAGGCCGGCGTTCTTCCACCGTCACCCAGTCGAGAGTGCCGGTGGTGTTGTAGCTTCTTCCGTCAGCCCATCCCGATTGGGGAGCCAGCAGAAGCGCCGCGAGCAGCGTTTGCTTCAGTGTGGATTTCATATGGGTTTGCGCAATTTCGGCAAATGCCGGAACGAACAGGCGACCCTTCACGGCCCTGTGGGCCCGACGAAAACGGCGTAGCACAGGACGCATCAAGGGAATGGAATCCGCCTTTCCGGTGGATTCACTCCGCGTGGTATCCCATCCGTGAGTAATTGCGATTTTCTTTGAATGATTGGTGGTCCGTTGAGCGGACCACGGGATGGCTACCTATCAGTTTCAAGTTTCATGCACAAAAACGGACATCAAGGGTTCTTCGAATCCCAAAATCCAAAACAAGAAATTCGATGCAATATCTTGATTGCAAAGAATATCCCAAGTTTCCATTTGACTCCGTCCCTCTACCTTGCAGGGTAACTTTCGCGTTTGTTGTCCGTTGCTTTTCGTTCATCCCATGCAACTCCCGCGTGCCATCTCCATCAGTGAATCCACGGCCGAAGTCATCAAAACGGGACTGCAGACACGACGATGGCCGAGCCTGCCCGGAGAACGTCATCTGGCGACCGAACTGGGAGTGAGCCGTGCGACGGTGCGCAACGCGCTGGCGCTGCTCACGGAGATGGGCCACCTCTCGTCACCCAGCCAGGGACACAAGCGGTCCGTGCGCGCGCTGCCGGTGGAAGCATCGCGCGATGGCCTGCGGGTGGATCTCCTGATCGGCCGTGATTTCCATTTTCTCGATCAGGATGACCGGCAGGTTCTGACCGGCCTCTCGGAGGCGATCATGAAAGCCGGGCATCGGATGGCGCAGGACTTTCCGAATCTGAGCACGATCAAGCCGACGGCGGGTGGGTTCGAGCGGTTCGTCAAAGACCGCGCCGCGGATGTGCGGATCATCTACGGCGGAGCCTGGGAAAGCCTGCGCTGGTTCGCGGAGCGACCGGAGCCGGTGTTGGCCCTGGGAGGCCGCTCCTTGGGCCTGAACCTGGACAGCATCGGGATCGACACCAGCCTGGCGGTGGGTGACGCGGTGCGCACCCTGACCCGGCTCGGCCATCGCCGGATCGCCTTCATCTGCCACCGCTATATCCGGGAGGCACCGACACCGGGAAGGATACTCAGGGCATTCATCGACGCGCTGGCCGATGCGGGGGTCGAGGCTTCCCCCTACAATCATCCGGCCTGGGACGAATCCGTGGAGGGCCTGCAGGAGGTTCTGGAGGAGCTGTTCCGGATCACGCCACCTACGGCAATCATCGTAGGAAGCTCGCTGGCCCTCGCGGGATTGATGTCCTTCTGCAACCGGTGCGGCCTCCGCATTCCCGAGCATCTCTCGCTGGTGGTGCTGGAGAGTTCCCTGAGCGTCCAGTGGTTCCGGCCGAAGCTGGCCATGATCCGCATCGCGCCGTGCGCGGAGCTTGTTTCCGCAGCGATGGATTGGTTGAAGCATCCATCCCGCGAAGGACGCGAACCGCTGGTGAAGCTCCTGCCATCCTCATTCCTGCCGGAGGCAAGCCTCGCACCCCCGTATGTCGGGAAGCTGCCCCGTTAGTCACGCGGCTCGGTTGCGCTCGTCCACCTGCTCGTTGAGCGTGCAGAAGTCGTACAACCAGCCGATGCCAAGAAGACCGCCGGTCAGCAGCCAGAGGATACCGGTGCCGGTCTTGCCGAGATAGAAGCGGTGGATGCCGAAATATCCCAGGAAGGTCTGGAGGAGCCAGGCGGCCGTATAATCATAACGTCCTGCCGTGTAGGTGCGGGCGGCTTCACGTTCCATCGAGGGGATGAGGAACAGGTCGATGAGCCAGCCGATGCCGAGCAGGCCCGCGGTGAGGAACCACAGGATGCCGGTCGCGGTGCGGCCGTAGTAGAAACGGTGTGCGCCGGTGAAGCCGAAGATCCAGAGCAGGTAGCCGATGGCCTTGCTGTGAGTCGGAATGGACATGATGGATAGAGAACATCATTCCGGGATGCCCGCCTTATGGAAAAGAGGTTCCTCTTTGGAACCCGAAAAGGATTGATGGGGTTGTTCACAATTCATAGGACAGCGGACGTCCGTTTTGCCTTCCGCCGGCCACCCGGTCCTCCGGGGATCTGTTGGAACCCGCAGAGCGGACGAAAGACCCCATGGAAAACCGCGCGGCATGAGGGCCCGCGCCTATCACAACGACTATGAATGAATCGCCCAAACCGAAACCGCTGTTCTTCGTCGTGCTCGCCTGCGTTGTCGCCGGCCTGCTCGCGTATGGATTCCGGAACGTGCTCTTTCCGAAGGGCAGGGAACATGCGCCGACGACCATCAGCGCCGACGACCTGAAACAAGCGTCGGGCGTGGAAGCCGCGGACTCGAACGTCCCGACCACCGTCAAGGAATACACCTTCAAGCCCAGCGAGAAGCTGCCGCCGGTGAAGGCCACCAGCGCCTATGAACCGCTGCAGGCGCGCACTGTGAAGTTCGCCCTCAATGTGTGGGCGGGCTGGGCTCCCATCATCCTCCAGAACGAGGGCGGTGCCCCCGGCAAGATCTGGACCACTCCGTCCGGCCAGCCGTTCAAGGTCGAACTGGTGCTCATCGACAATCCCGTGGCGATGCGTGATGCGTATGCCGCCGGCAAGGTCCACATCGGCTGGGCCACGCTGGACATGGTGCCGTTGTTCATGGACGAGCTGAAGAAGGACCCGCGCCTGATGCCGCGCATCTATCAGCAGGTGGACTTCTCCAACGGGGGTGACGGCATCGTGATCCGCCGCAAGGCCGCGAAGGACCCCGCCAAGCCGACGGTTTCCGACCTGCGCGGCAAGAAGGTCGTGCTCGCCCAGAACTCGCCGTCCGAGTACTTCCTTCTCAATGCGCTGGTGAACGGCGGCGTGCAGCCGTCCGAAGTCCAGTTCATCTACACCGAGGACGCGTTCCAGGCCGCGGCTGCTTTCAGCGCGGACAAGAGCATCGCCGCCTGCGTGTCATGGGCTCCGGACATCTACAACCTGTCCAAGATCGCGGACAACCACCTCCTCGTCAGCACCGCCACCGCGAACAAGCTGATCGCGGACGTGTGGTTCGCCCGCTCCGACTTCGCCCGTGACAATCCGGACATCTGCGAAGGCCTCGTCCGCGGCGTCTTCGCCGGCATGGAGAAGATGAAGACCGAGGAAGGCCGCAAGCAGGCCGCCTCCCACATGTCGAAGCTCTACAGCATCCCGGAGGCCGACACGCTCGGCATGCTGGGCGACGCCCATTCGACCAACTACGCCGAGAACCGCGAGTTCTTCCTCAACCAGAACAACCCCGCCAACTTCGAGCGCACCTGGAACACCGCCTACCTGCTGTATCGCAAGATGAACCGCATCCAGCAGCAGGTGCCCTTCGACCAGGTCATGGATTTCTCGATCCTCCAGAAGCTGGAGAACGAGGAGCCTTTCAAATCGAGCCGCAACGAATACCAGATCAACTTCGCGCCGAAGTCGGTCCAGACGCTGAAGGTCGAAGGCAGCGAGATCCTCACCAAGGTCATCACGCTCCACTTCTATCCGAACTCCTGGGAGCTCCGGAAAACGGTGACCGTGCGTGAGAACGGCAAGGACATCGAGAAGCCCTACGAGCCGAACGTCGATCCGGTGCTGGAGGAAGTCGGCAAGCTCGCCGCCCAGTACGGTGCCGCGAACATCGTGGTGGAAGGTCACACCGATGCCAGCATGAAGGGTCAGGTCAGCGCCCAGATGGTGAAGGAGCTGTCCTCGAACCGCGCCGCCGCGGTGAAGACCGAACTGGTGAAGAAGTTCCCGAACTTCAACCCGAACCAGTTCGTGGTCGATGGCATCGGTTGGGACCGCCCCTTCGATGCCGAAGATCCGATGAACCACGCCAAGAACCGCCGCGTGGAGATCAAGGTTATCGCCTTGGAGAATCCGACCGAGTGAAAAACGTGGCCGCCATCGAGCGGAGCGAGATGGCCGCCACGCTCCTCATCCACTCCTGACGCCATGTCCGATCGCACCAAGGAATCCGGCTCCCTCGTGCCGAAGAAGCGCCATCCGCTGGCCGCATGGCTGAAGCGTTTCGGCACGCTGCGTGACGAGCCTTCGTTGCTCGAGGGCAGCCTGCTCGGCGTGGCGATGATCGGGCTGGTGTTCTTCGTGTGGTGGATTCTCACCCGTGGCGAGAGCGATGCCCGCATTCTCGATCCCTACACGCTGCCCAGCATCAAGGAGACATTCTCGACTTTCCCGTCTCTGTGGTTCGAGCGCGGTCTCTCCATCAGCGCGATGGTCAGTCTGGGTCGCGTGCTTGCAGGCTTCCTGATCGCGGCGGCCATCGCCGTGCCGCTCGGGTTGCTCGCGGGCAGCTATTTCCGCATCGGCGCGATGTTGAAGCCGATCAGCATCTTCGGCCGCAATATTCCCATCGCCGCGTTGATCCCGCTCACGCTCATCTGGTTCGGTCTGGGCGAGGTTCAGAAAGTGATGTTCATCTTTCTCGCCGCGGTGACTTTCGTATTGTTCGACACTACCTCGGCTGCCCGCGCGGTTCCGGACCGCTTTCTGGAAACCGCCTACACGCTGGGGGCGAAACGGAACTGGTCGAAGGGCCTGCGCCTTTCGTGTCTGGTAGGATTGATCTATGCCCTCATCGCCTCGCTCGGCTGGCAGTTCCTCCAGGAACAGGGCAGCATGAACGTGGTGGTGGAAGCGATCCCCGGCGCTCCCGAGCCGAATCCATTCCTTGAGGCCATGGCCACCGGCAAATTCTGGATCCGTGCCACCATCGGTTTCGTTCTCGGCTTCGGCCTGTGGTTTCCGATCCTCAGCCATCAAACATTGCGGAAGGTGATCATGCCAATGGCCATGCCGGACGTGGTGAACAGCCTGCGCCTGCTCTTCGGCCTGGCTTTCGGCTACATCATGCTCGCCGAGGTCATCAATGCGAAGCGGGGCCTCGGCGCGCTGATCAACCTCAGCCAGCGCCAAGGGCCCCGGGAACACATCTACCTTTGCCTGATCGCCATCGCCCTTCTCGCATGGGCCATCGACAAGCTGATCCTGTGGATCCAGCGCCAGGCATTCCCTCACTTGAAACATGGCCAGGACTGAACTCCAGACCGGTGACGCCCCGTGCGAACTCAAGCCGGTGGCATCCGATCCGACGCTGCCGCGCATCGTCGACTTCAAGAACGTGTCGAAGGTGTACCACCCCGGCACGCGGAATGAATTCACTTCGATACGCGACATCAGCTTCCACATCGAGGACACGCCGGATGTCGGTGAGTTCATCGGGATTCTCGGCCCGAGCGGTTGCGGCAAGAGCACCGTGTTGCGCCTGATCGCCGGGCTGGCTCCGCATTTCCCCGCCACCACCGGCGAGGTGCTGGTGCATGGCCAGCCGGTGGAGGGCCCCGGCCCGGACCGCGGGTTCGTGTTCCAGGACTACGCGAACTTCCCTCACCGCACGGTGTTGGAGAACGTCGGCTTCGGTCTCGAATGCGCGCATGTGCCGGACAAGGAACGCATCGAGCGGGCCAATGAGTGGATCGCCAAGGTCGGCCTCGATCCGAAGAAGGACGGCGGCAAGTATCCGCACCAGCTCAGCGGCGGCATGAACCAGCGTGTGGCCATCGCCCGCACCCTGATCATGCATCCACGGATCATCCTGATGGACGAACCCTTCGGCGCGCTCGATCCCGGCACCCGCCAGAACATGCAGGACCTGTTGGTGAAACTGTGGCGCGAGCTGGAGGCCACCGTGTTTTTCGTGACACATGATGTATCGGAAGCCGTCTATCTCGGTGACCGCGTGTTTATCTTCAGTCCGTCGCCGGGGACGATCGTCCACCAGCTGGCGGTCATGCCGCCGGATCGTCCGGCGGCGGAAATGCAGGTGGAGCCCGCCTTCCTGTCCTCGGTGAAGGAAGTGCGCCGCCTGCTCGATCAGGCTGGTAAACCAGCGCTGTAGAATGGAGAGATGGAGTCATGAGTGAAGAAGGTTTGGGAGCGTCCCTCGCGCGGGCTGCCAAATGGCATTGGAATCTCCTCGGCGTGGGGGCGGGCGGAGTCTTCGCTCTGCTCAGCGGCGTGCCGCTTGGCGTGCTCGCGATTCTCGGTGGACTGGAACTGGCCTACCTCGGCTTCCTCGGCCTGAACCCGCGGTTCCAGCGGGTGCTGCGCGGCCAGAAGATGGTGCCGCGCCCGCAGTCCGTGGCCTCGTCCGCCCAGCTTGAGCAACTGATGTCCTTCCTCTCCACCGCGGATACCCAGCGTTTCGCCGCGTTGCGCCAGCGTTGTTCCGATCTGCTGGAACTGCGCCGCAACATGGACTCGAAGGAACCCGGCATGGCCGACCAGTTCCGCGGCGAGGGCCTCGACCGCATGCTGTGGTTGTTCCTGAAACTCCTGCACCAGAAGTCCGGCCTGGAACGCTTCCTCGCCACCACCAGCCGCGAATCGATCATCGCCGAGCTTTCCCGTTCCGAAACCCAGCTCAAGGAAGCGCAGGGCAAGCAGCCCGGTGGCGCGGATGGCCCGGAGAGCCGCCTTGTCACTTCGATCCGCGAACGCATCGCCACCGTCCGCGAGCGTTTGGAAAACCACCAGCAGGCCGGAGAGAACTGGGAACTGGTTTGCGCGGAGATCGACAAGACCGAGCAACAGATCAACCGCCTCTGCGAAGTCGGCATGACCCTGCGTGATTCCGGCGAACTCGCCGCCCAGGTGGACAGCATTTCTTCCTCGCTCCAATCCTCCGAGCGCGCCTTCGCCGATGCCTCGGTGGGTGGTCTGTTGCTCGATGAAGTGCCGCCGCCACTGCTCTCCGCCGCGCTGCCGGTCCGAAGCGGCCCGCCGCCTCTCACCAGCCGTGTCGCTCAGAGCGAATGATCCGCCTCGCCATACCCGCCCGTTTCATGTTCCCATGAGCCTATCCGTGTAATCGCCGGTGCTTTTTGGAATCTGCAAACACCCGCCTTTCCTCTAACATCCTCTCCCATACCGCCATGTTCAAACGCATCGCCAATCTCTTCCGCGGCTTCATCGGCCTGTTCGTCTCCGGCATGGAGAAGCGCAATCCCGAGGCCTTGCTCGAACTGGAGAAGGAAAACCTCCGCACGCAGATCGCGCAGTTCAACCAAGGCCTCGCCGCGCACGCCGGGCTGTGTGAGAAGCTCATCGCCCAGGTGAAGCGCCAGGAGCGGGACGAGCAGGACCTGCGTGCCCGCGCCGCCGCCAACCTCCGCGCGGGCAACCAGCGCCTCGCCGGTGAAATCGCCCTCCAGCTTCAGAACCTCCGCAAGGAGCTCGCCGACAACCGCGGCCAGCTCGGCGATGCCGAGAAGACCTACAAGGAACTCGTCGCCGCCCGCGATTCCGCGATCAAAACCGCCCGCGAGAAAATCGAGTCCCTGCGCCGCGATCTCGATGGCCTCAAGATGCAGAAGGCTCTCGCCGAGATGAACGAGATGGCGTCCGGCATGCTGTCCTCCATCGGTGGCAGCGGCGATACATTGTCGCGTCTCCATGAGATGGTGGAGGAGCAGAAGACCGAAGCCGCAGGCCGCGCCCGCGTCGCCCGCGACAGCATCGATACCACCCAGTTCCAAGCCAAGCAGGCCGAGCGCGAGGCCCTCGAAGACCTCGCCCTCGCCGACCTTGCCGCCGAGCTCGGCATGGCGACCCCGACTCCCAGTACCCCGGCCGCCGCGTCAGCGCCGGTTGAGAAGCAGATGGCTCCGGAACAGCAGCAGCTCTAACGGTCTTTGGTCGCCTCAACGCCGGTCCGGACATGAACGTGCCCTTGCTCGGAAGACTTCGTCCCGAGCCGGATGGTTCTGGTTGGATGGCTTGTGCCCCAATCTCAGTACCCCTTTATGAAGGGCTCGATCTGGATGCCAACATTGAAGGAATCGACGAAGCGGATGCGGGGGAAGCGAATGCCGCGCTTCAGGCGTTTCTCGCACTTGGCACCGATGGGCGGCGCGAAGCACAACCGTACGTCTACCAGCACTACCTCCGCATCGCAAAGCTGTTTGGAGACCAACTGGAATGCCACATCGATTCTCCCGATGATGTCTGGCAGCACATTCACCCGTGTTCCCTCACGCTGACAAAGCGGGAGGAAGACGATTTGATCTACGTCCAGATCTGCGGCGGATGCGATTGGGATGCGGAACACGGGCTGCAAATGATCTATCGAAGGGGGCGGCAGCTTTCACGTGTCAGCGGATATGATGGCCATTTGACCCATTCCGACGCCCATGGTTTGACCGAAGATCAAGATCGGATTGTTTGATCGAAAACCCCTCAATACCCATTTTTCATGCCCGCTCCCGGAATGCCCTCATGGGCGCAGGAACTGATCTCCCTCTATGAATCGGGAGCGGCCTCGCAGTTCATCCTTCATGGCAACATCGGCGACCGCTTGGTGGCCACGGTTGCGGGCACGCCGCGGCTGGTGCCCTTGGAAGGCTTTTTGAAGGACACGCTGCTCCAGCGCTTCGATGTCATTCTCAGCTACGATCTCGGCAACGGGATGCGGGTCGAAAAGGGCGGCGAGACGTTCGCGAAGTGGCCGTCGTTCGGCGAACGCGAGTTGCCGTCCGCGCCGCGTGAGGCGGTGCACGTGATCACCCATTACCTGCGGTTCTGCGCGAACCTCGCGGCGATGAAGCCGGAACGCGCGATCCGCGTGGCGGTCATCGTGCGCGCCGCCGATCTGGTGGTGCCCGCGTCCGCCGGTGGCAGCAATCCCGAAACCAGCGCGATGGCCTTGCAGATCCGCGAGTGGTCCACCGATCCGATGATCACCGGCCACCATTGTGCCAGCTTCCTGATCACGGAGAACTTCAGCGATCTCCATCGTTTGGTCGCACAGAACGCCCGCGCCGCAAGACTCACGGTGCCGTTGCCGGATGCGGGGGCGGTGGAGGCTGCGTTGGAGATCCTGGAGCCCGCCTGTCCGAAAGCGCTTGCTCCTTTCAGTGGTCGACTGGGTGAACCGGCCGCAGCCTTGGTGGGTTCCACGCTTCATGCCGTGGCCTCGCTGCTCCAGCGCCGCCAGCATGCGGCAGCTCCGATCACGGATGCCGATCTGGTGGAGTTGAAGAAGCAGCTTGTGGAGGAGGATGCACAGGGCCTGATCGAGTTCATCCAATCCGGCCGCACGCTCGATGACCTCCACGGTCAGGAAGGCGTGAAGAAATGGCTGCGGCAGGACATCGCGCTGTGGCGGAAGAACGACCTGCAGGCCCTGCCGATGGGCTACCTGTTCTGCGGTCCCGTCGGCACCGGCAAGACCTTCCTCGTCGAATGCCTCGCGGGTGAAGCCGGGGCGCCGGTGGTGAAGATCAAGAATTTCCGCGACCGTTGGGTGGGCTCCACCGAGGCGAACCTGGAGAAGATCTTCCGGCTGCTGGAAGCGCTCGGCCGCTGCATCGTCTTTATTGATGAAGCGGATCAGGCGCTTGGCCGACGCTCCGCGGAATCCGGAGACTCCGGCATCTCCGGCCGAGTGTATGGGATGATGGCGGAGCAGATGAGCCAGAGCCGGAATCGTGGCCGCCTGTTGTGGGCGCTCGCCACCAGCCGGCCCGATCTGGTCGAGGTGGACCTGAAACGTCCCGGGCGTGTGGACGTGAAGATCCCGCTCTTCCCGACCGGCACGCCGGAGGAAGGCTATGGTTTGATCCGTGCTCTGTCGAAACGCCGGGGATTGGTGCTGCCGGAAGGCTTGCCCGAAGATCTGCGTGCGAAAATTCCGGATCTGCTCACGCCCGGTGCCGCGGAGGCGCTCGCGGTGAAAGCGTACCGTGTCACCAAGACCACGGATCTCACCGAATGCGCGGCACTCGCCGAAGCGTTGAAGGACTACCAGCCACCGGTGTCACCGGTGATCTTGGAACAACAGATCGGTCTAGCCGTCGCGGAAGCCACGGACCTCAGCTTCGTGCCCGAGCGGTTCCGGATGTAGGGGGAAGCTCCAGCTTTCCCATTGGGGTTGGAGATCGCCTGGCCGGTGAACCACCGCCAACAGGAGCTGGCGGAGACCATTCGAAAGCAGAGCTTTCGACTACATTCACTCCTCCAACCACCGATCCAGCGCCTCCACCAAGGCCGGGGTGCGTTTGACATGGAACTTCTCCCCGGCCTCCACGGTCACGCGGCGGCCGGCGCTGTTCTGGAAGTGCAGCAGCACCGGCGTCTGGCCCGGATGCTCGACCAGCACGTTGCGGATCTGGTCGATGTCGCGCTCGCCGTGGCGGGTCGTCCACAGCGTCAGCTCCAGCGGGCCTTTCGCAGCAGCGGCTTCGGAGGTGCGCTTCGGCTTCAGCTCGTTAAGCTCATATCCGGTGAGTCGATAACCACCGGTGCGGTCATCCACCTGCACGGAGCACTTCAGCTTGATGATCTTGCCCGCTTCCAGAATGCCATTGTCGCGGGCGGGCACGAAGGTCTCGCCCCACAGCATGATTTCCGAGCTGCCGGTGAAATCCTCCAGGATCAGCACGCCGAATGGCTTGCCGGTCTTGGTGACCTTTGATTCGAGGCTGCGGATCATCCCGGCGAAGGGGAAACGCGCGCGCGGATTGGAAGTGTCCAGTTCATCGACCAAGCCCAACCGGTGATAGCGGTCCGAGTCGATCACGCCGCGGAATTTGTCCAGCGGATGACCGGTGACGTAGAAGCCGAGCAACTCCTTCTCATGTGCGAGGCGGTCGTCCTTCGACCACTCCGGCACGTTCGCGACCGAAGCCTTGGCCGCCGGAGCAGGCGCGGCGAAGTCGAGCGCATCGAACAGCGAGACCTGTCCCGCGGCGCGGTCCTTCTGGGTGGAAGAAGCGGAAGCCACCACCTGCTCCAAGCGACCGAACATGCCCGCGCGGGTTTCTTCAGTCCAATCGAGCGCCCCGGCTTTCACCAGGTTTTCGAGAATGCGCTTGTTCACCGACTTCGAATCCAGACGGGTGGCGAAGTCTTCCAGGGATGAGAACTGGCCTTTCGTTTCGCGTTCTTCGATCGCTGCGGCCATCGCGCCCTCGCCACAGTTCTTGATCGCGGCCAGACCGTAGCGGATACCGCGGCCGCCGGACGGCGTGGTTTCGGGAGCGAAGCGCAGCTTCGAGGCATTGAGGTTCGGTGGCAGGATCTCAATGCCCATGCGGTGGCACTCCGCCACGAATACGCCGATCTTGTCGGTGTTGTGGATTTCGTTGGAAAGCAGGCCGGAGAGGAACTCCACCGGGTGGTTCGCCTTCAGGTAGGCGGTCCAGTAGGAAATGTGGCCGTAGCACGCGGAGTGGGACTTGTTGAAGCCGTAGCCCGCGAACATCTCGATTTTCTCGAAGATCTGGTTCGCCAGCTTCTCGCCGATGCCGTTCGTGGTGAAGGCACCCGAGACGAACTTCGATCGCTCCTCGGCCATTTTCTTCGGGTCCTTCTTGCCCATCGCGCGGCGCAGAAGGTCGGCGCCGCCGAGCGTGTAGCCCGCCAGCAGCTTCGCGGCGTTCTGCACCTGCTCCTGGTAGATCATGACGCCATAGGTATTGCCGCAGACCTTTTCCAGAAGCGGGTGCTCGTAGACCGCCTGCTTGCGGCCCTTCTTCACCTCGATCATCTGGTCGATGAACTGCATGGCACCCGGGCGGTAGAGCGCGAGAAGGTCGATGATGTCATCGATCTTCTCGATCTGATACTTGCGGCAGGTTTCGACCATGCCGCCGGATTCAAGCTGGAACACGCCCATCGTCTCGCCGCGGTTCAGCAGGTCGAAGGTCGGCTGGTCATCCAGCGGCACCTTGGTGATGTCGAAATCCGGCGTGTGCACCTTGATGTGCTCCACAGCGTCCTGGATGACGGTAAGGTTCTTCAGTCCGAGGAAGTCCATCTTCAACAGGCCCACCTCGGTGATCGCGCCCATGTCGTACTGGGTCACGACTTCACCTTCACTCGCGCGGGTGAGCGGGACGTGCTCGTCCAGCGGACGGTCGCCGATCACCACCCCGGCGGCGTGGACGCCCACGTTGCGGACCAGGCCTTCCAGCTTCAGCGCATAGCCCCACAGCTCCTGGTAGGTCGAGGAGCTCTCGATCATCTCCTTGATCTCTGGCTTCGCCTTCCACTCGCCATCGAGGCTGATGCCGGGCTTGGCCTCGATCATCTTGGCGATGCGGTCGGCCTCACCGTAGGACACGCCCATCACGCGGGCCACGTCCCGCAGCACGCTCTTCGCGCCGAGCGTGCCGTAGGTGATGATGTGGGAAACACTACGCTCGCCGTATTTGTGGCGCACGTAGTCGATGACCTCCGGGCGGCGGCTCTGGCAGAAGTCGATGTCGACGTCGGGAGGGCTGACGCGTTCCGGATTGAGGAAGCGTTCGAACAACAGGCCGAACTGGAGCGGGCAGATGTCCGTGATGCCCATCGAGTACGCCACCAGCGAACCGGCGGCCGAACCACGGCCCGGACCCACCGGGATGTCGTGGTCGCGGGCCCACTGGATGAAGTCCGCGGTGATGAGGAAGTAGGACGCGAATCCGAGCTGGTTGATGATGTCCACCTCGTACTTCAGGCGGGTCATCTTCTCCGGATCGGTGGCGCCTTCCTCGCCGTAGCGTTTCACCATGCCCTGCTGGCAGACGCGCATCAGATACTCTTCGCGCGGGGAGCCATCCGGAGTCGGGAACTGCGGGTATTTCTCGGAGCTGGTGGAGTCCAGCTTGATGGCCACGTTGCACTGCTCGGCGATCTCCAGCGTGGCATCGCAGGCACCGGGAATGTCGCGGAACAACTCGCGCATCTCCGCTGCGGTTTTGAAATGGACCTCCGGCGTGTAGCGCATGCGGTTCTCGTCGATCAGCAGGTGGCCGGTACCAATGCAGATCATCACGTCGTGCGCCTCATGGTCGTCGCGATTGAGGAAATGGACGTCATTGGCGGCCACCGGACGCAGCTCCAGGTCTTTCGCCAGCTTCAGCAGCCCGGGGGTCACCTTCTGCTGCGCCTCCAGCCCGTGGTTGTGGATCTCCACCCAGGTATGTTCCCGGCCGTAGATATCGCGGAGGGTCGCCAGCGTCTCGCGGGCCTTGTCCTCGTCGCCCGCCAGCAGCCATTCGTTCACCGGACCGGAAATGCAGCCGGAGAGGCAGGTCACGCCCTTGGAGAATTGGGAGAGGGATTCGTAATCCACCCGTGGCTTGCCGTAGTAGAGACCGTCAAGGTGGCCCAGTGAGACCAGCTTGCTGAGATTGTGCCAGCCCTCCTCGTCCCGGGCCAGCAGGGTCATGTGGGTGGCGCGCTTGCGGCCCACCAGATCGCGCTTGTCGTGGCGGGAGGTTGGCGCGAGGTAGATCTCGCAGCCGAAGATCGGCTTCACCCCGGCCTTCTTGCAGGACTGGTAGAATTCGATCGCTCCGTAGAGGTTGCCGTGGTCGGTCATCGCCACCGCCGGCATGCCGTAGTCCACCGCCTTCTTGGCCAGATCCTTGGTGCGGATCATGCCATCAAGGAGGGAATATTCGGTGTGGAGGTGGAGGTGGACGAACGAATCGGACATCGGGACGGCCCAGCGTAGCCATGCCGTCCGAAAGGGCAAGGAACGGTGCCTGCCATCCTACGTGATCGGGTGGGAGGTGAGGTCACCCTTGCCAACTGAAAATGCTTTAGACAACTTTACTTTTTTGTTCTTCCAGCCCCCGGGAGATCGGACCCCCAGAGCCATTCCAAAGCCGTTCATGACAACGACTCGATCTTCCGTATTCACGCGTGTTCCGCCGCATAAGTATCCTGCTCAAGCTGCTGTGGCGGAATCGTATTTTCCATAACTCCGAGACGTTAACTGCCGGAGTAGGTTTGGCAGATGTTCTTGTGCGTAGCGATGACAAAAGAGCTCTCCCGGACTGAAAATGGAAGCAATCTGTTAAGCTTGGCGATCTTTCAACGTATCCACTTATTCGGACGCAAACCCCCACTTATGGCCGATTTTATGCCCATGATGGCCGAAATTGAAACCATTCTCCATCCTCCCAAGAATCCCTAATCATAAATATCGCGTATTTATTGATAAAAGATGGAGGTATTTCCATCTTTGTTGTTTACTCGCCACCGCTCTCCCTCCCCAACCCAAGCCAATCCATGCCACTGGATGCTCACTACCTCCAAGTCTTCAAAGCCGTACTGACTGAATGCTCGATGAGTCAGGCGGCGATGCGGTTGCGGACCAGCGCTTCCAATGTGAAGCGCATCGTGACCGCGTTGGAAGGGGAACTCGGGGTTCCCTTGTTCGACCGTGAAAGCCGCGGAAAATTCCAACCGACTTCCCACGCCGATCGCCTGAATGAGGAGATGTCGGGATTCCTTCAGGAGATGGAGTCCCTGCAGCAATACGTCTCCGAAATCCGGGAAACCGGACGCTTGCTCCGCATCGGAGCCCAGCGCTGGTTTTTCGAGACCGCCTATTTCGTCCGCCTGTACAATCTGCTGCGCCAGGACGCCCGTTTCCGGGTGACGTTCATGGAAGTTTCCACCGGCCAGGAGCGTACGCTGGTGGAGTCCGGGGCTTGCGACGTTTACGTCGGTCTCGTCAGTCCGGGCAGCAAGAGGGTGGCCACGGTGCATCTCGCGCCTCTGGCGTTGAGCCTGGGTTGCCTGACACCGGGCTTCGCCGTAAGGGATCTTTCGGATCTTTCGGAAGTGACCCCCTGGGCCTTGCACGCTCCGGATTTGCGCGCTGCCAGCCGCGAGTGGTTGCAGGCCATCGAGATGGCGGGAGGTGGCATAGGCCGTCAGGTTACCACCACCCAGTTCCGCGAGTGGACGACCGATCCCGCGAATGGAAGCCTCCAGGCGGTGATCGCGCCCGCTCCCGCGGCGGGAACCTCCTCGCCGGAGATCCACTGGCATTCCCTCAATCTGTTGTCGCCTATTCCCGTGCGGGCGAGCTTCCTGATCCAGCACCCGTATGGCTGCCTGGAACACGCTCTTCACAAAGCCAGCTCGACCTTGAAGCTGCATGAGCATTCAGTTTGATATCGACGAGCTGAAGACCTTCGTCCTGCTGGCGGAAAACGGCCACTTCACCGAAACCGCCCAAACCCTCGGCATCAGCCAGCCCGCGGTCAGCCAGCGCATCGCCCGATTGGAGAACACCTTCGGGCTGATGTTGTTCACCCGCTCCGCGGAGCGGGCGGTGCTGACCAGCTATGGGGAAAAGGTCCTCGACTGCGCGCGGCGCTGCGTGGAGAGCCACGAGGCCATGGGGCGGCGGCTCACCCAGCAGCAGCGGTCCTTCGCCGGGCGGGTGCGGGTGTGGATCGACCACTCCACCCAGGGCGAGAAACTGGCGGCGGCTCTTGAGCAGCGGATTCCGGATCACGTGCAGGTGGAGCGGGTGGATTCCCGTACCGGATCCCCGTGGTCCGAGCGCCTCCGCCACTTCGAATGCGATCTGGCGTTCTCCGGCGTTTTTCTCCAGAGCGATCCTCCGCTGGGACTCAAGAGGATCGAATTGCGGCGCGAAGCGGGCCTGTCCGCCATGTGGGCTCCGCATCACTATCAAATGTCCCCGGAGGCATTCAATCTGGCGGACGTGCTCGGCACCACCCTGCTCGTGGGTTCGGAACGGCTTGTTCCGGGCTTCCGGCATTTCGTGGAGGACTGGTGCCGCCGTGCCTATGGCGCCACCCCGGCCGATATCCTGGAGTTCGATACCGCGCGGGAGGCTTTCCAAGCTTGTCAGGCGGGATATGGCATCAGCCTGAGCCCGGGCAGTTCGGAAGCTCCGTTTGATTCCAGCGGCCTGTCCGTGGAGAAACGGGCTCTCTTCAGCGAGGTCCTGCCAAACGCCTATGCGTACGGCCTCCATATGCGGGAGGGTGAGAAGAACGAAGCGGTGACTGAAATGGCCTCCTGGCTGGTGGAAGCCTACAAGCAAATCCCGGCCTGATTGCAGGTCCATCCGCTGCGGCGGTGGCTTTCGATCCGATCATTTGCTTATGGTTAGGCATAACTGATTGGTAGTTAGGTAAGGTTGTCTTAACTATCAATTCATGAGACTTGTCGTGTCCCATGAAATCCGCGTTCACCCTCCTCTGCGGACTGGCTCTAACCCCCCTCTTGTCAGCCCAATCCTTGGTCAATGGGACCAACTACTCCGACCTCTTCGGTCCCAATGGATCGAATGTCACCGTCAACCCCGCGAACTCGCTCTTGCTGACCGTCGGCGGCTCCGCCACCGGTCCTCTGGGCACCTACTGGGATGCCACCGCCAATGGTGGCGCCAGCATCCTGCTCGGTGCTTCGGAAAGCGGCGCGCGCATCAACCTGACCGGTTCCTCGCTCCAGTTCGGAGTGGTGAATACCGGTTTGGTCGGTGACCTGCTCAATGCCGGTCTCACCGGCCTCACCGTGGATTGGTCCTCCACCGCCACCTTCGACAAGGTGGGCAGCCAGTTGATCCTCCAGCCGAACACCACCTACCGGGTGAGCTTCCTGCTGGATGGTTCCAACGGCCTGCTGGACTCCGGCGTCGCGGTGTTGCCGCAGTTCCACGTCGAACTGCTGGATGGAGCGGGCACCAACATCGGCACGGCCAGCAGCGGCACGCTGGTGGATGTCGTCGGCCTGTTGGGCAGCGGCGTTCCCTCGGGAGTCGCGACCATTGATTTCACCACCGGCAACACGGTGAACTCCAATCCGGCCTCGATCCGCTTCAGCGGCAGCGGGATTGCCAATGTCTCGGTGCTCGGTCTGGGCACCACCTTCGCCACCGTCTCCGGGCTGAACATCAGCCAGGTTCCGGAGCCTTCGATTTTCGGTCTTGTCGGTTTCAGTGCCTTGGCCCTGCTAAGGCGAAAACGATAGGGCAGTGTTGGGAACAGCAACCCAGGCGGTGTCGGCTTTCCGGGGGGAGGGCCGATGCCGTCGACGCACGTACACGTGGCGCGCCTTGACGGACCGGCGGAGCGGTCGTAGGGAGCCGCGTCCACCCGCCGCCGGGGCCGGTCCCTTGACAGGTTCGGAAGCGGGTATATTTTGGGTTTCTTAAACAATGAAGGCACTTCTCCGCACCACTCTGGGAGCCGCATTGCTGTGGCTCGGCCTCTTCCCGACCGAAGCACACGCGATCAGCGCCAGCGTGTATGACAAGCTTTTCGACCGGGCGGACCTCAACCACGACAATTTCCTCTCGCTGGATGAATTCCTCGCCACGCAGCCCCGCGGTTCCCGCTGGGTCGATGTGGCCTGGCGTTTCCAGTACAATGACGAGAATCAGGACAACTATCTGGACAAGCTGGAATACCGCGCCTCCCGTGGTGGCAAGGACGGCGGCCGGCCGTCGAAGGTGAACACCTTTCTCACCGCGGATCTCGATCATGACAATGCGCTCGATCCTTCCGAGTTCGCCCTGACCCAGCCGCAGGTCTGGCCGACGCGCAAGGTGATGATCCTTTTCGCCCAGCGCGACCGCGATGCCAACGAGGAGCTCAGCCCGAAGGAATTCGGCGTGGTTCTTCCGAAGTGATCGACCCGGGTCTTTTCGAGCCGGAGTGCCGTTCCGCGGCCTCCGGCTTTCTTTTTGCGGTGACGCTTACTGTGGCGCGATGGAATCGAGGAACTCCGGCGAGCAGCCCTTGATCACGAACCAGCCATCCCGGAAGCGCACGGGTTTCAGGGCGTTGGCCAGAGCGACGAAAACCAAGCCACCGAACATGACCACGATGGCGGCCAGCAAGAGAAAACCCGGCCAAGAGGCATTGGTGGAACTAAAGGCAGCGATAGATGCACCGATGCCGCCGAGGCCTGCGAAAAATCCGAGCCAGCCACCGATCATGCGGTTGCGGAAGCGGGCGCGCTCCGCCTTGCTCAGGCTGTAGGTGAGGGTGAAACGCTTTTGGATGACCGCGGCCACAATGATGGCGATCAGAGGACTGAGCAGGACCAAGGCCCAGACCCAAGGCGGGGTGAAGACCATCTTCTTGGATTTCGTCCAGTCTTCCGGGTTGATGGGGGCGTTCGTCCGCACGCAGCGCGGCGGCAGCACCGCCCCATCCCACACCACCAGGAATTTCCCATCGCGGCGCACCAGGTCGTTGCTCGCCACCACCGTGACGGGAGCAGGAGCTGCGGCTGCCGGAGTGGCGTAGGGATTGGCTTCGATGGACATGCCCCGTGCCTAGCAGATTGTCTGCCGGGGAGGTATCAAATTCAGGTCACGAAACGGCCTGTCTCTCCACGACCAGCGATTCCAACGTGGTAGGAGCAATCACCAGTTGTGCGAGGGCGAGGGGATGGACACCCCGGATTTCGAACCGATCCGCTTCCCTTCTCCGGCAGCGAAGATCCCGGCGGATGAAACGCGTGTGCAGATACAGGATCAGCCAGGTTCCGCCACACACCGCCTTGATCCACCACAACTCGTCTTCGTAGGGGGAAAAGACGAACCCGGCCACCAACAGCATCATGATGCACGAGAGAACCGTCCGGGACAGGATGGTGGGCTTCAGGAAAAAGGCGTGGAGGTGGCAGGAGGGCAGGAACCAATGGACCACGCTCATGGCGAACAAACCCATGATGCCTCCGGTGATGGCTCCCATGAGTGCATTCTGATCCCAGAAACCCGCGGCTCCCAATGAGGCAGCCACCGGCAGCAGCAGGTGGAACCACCAGGGATACAGCCGCAGTGTGAGGCGGCGCAGGATCATGCGGTCCGCGGTACCACCGGTAAGCGGATCGATCATCGGCAGCAGCGCCCCGTTCGCCACCCAGAGCCGCGCGTTCCGCATTTTCCAGCCATGGGAGGCGGGCGCATCCGGCGGTTCGGCTCCGGCGGATGGCGTGGCGTAGGGATTGTCAGAGGCGCCTGTCGGCATGTGACAGCATCAGCGGCGCTTGCCGCGAAAGCGGTTGCGCGGGTCGTTCTCGTCCTCCATCTCCGCGTCCTTGTAGCGGAGGATGCCGCGCTGGCGGAGATTGCGGATGAAGGTGCGGGCGTCGGTGCCGGTGTCCTTGTCGTAGGCCAGGGCACCGAGAAGCCCCTCGCTCTTCTCGGCTTTGGAAACCGCGTGGCCGATGCTGTCGGCGGCATTGGCGATGGCATCGACGGCCTTCGGCACTTCCTTGAAGGCGGGGCGGATGTCGGTGATGGCCTTGTCCGCGCCATCGGCGGCTTTTTGGATGGAATGGATCGCCTCGCGGGCATCGGCGATGGCCGGCTGGAGTTCGGTGCTGGCCTTCTTCCACTCGGCGGTGGCGTCCTTCAGGTTGGCGATGGTGTCGTCGACATTCGCGAGGTTCTTGTCGGAAAGGATCGAGACATTCACCTTCTCCACCGTTTCACCGAGACGACCGGTGACGGCGCGCAGGTCGTCCACCGCGGAGTCGATTTTGATCACGGTGCCCTCCGTGTTCTTCATCAGGCGGCGGACATCTTCCGTTACTTTGGTGGCTTGGTCGGCGATCGCATCGAGACCGCCGGGAGCGCCACCAAAGACCGTCTGATTGGGTTCGAGGTAGGCGCCGGTTTTTTCCACCGGCGGGGTAATCACCACGAGCTTGTCGCCCAGCAGGCTGGCGGAGGCGATCTGGATGTTGGAGCCGCTGGGAATGCGGATGCGGTCATCGACGGACAGAACCACCTGGACCTTCACTGCCTCATTGAGTTCAGGCGCCGCAGCGACCTTGCCGATCTTCGCGCCGCCCATGCGGACCTCGGAGCCTTTGATCAGGCCGGACGCGTCATCGAAGATCACGGTGACTTCATAGTGCCCGCGGATGCGGTCGCCGAAGCGGCCGAATTGGATGATGAGCCCGCCCAGCAGGAGCAGGCCGACAAGGAAGAAGAGCCCGACGAAGAGTTCGGTGCGGCGTTCGGAACTGGCCATGACGAAAAGGGAAAGGTGGAGAGGGATTCAGTTGTCCCAGGGTTCGCCCGAGTCGCCTTCGATGAAGGCGCGCAGCTCGGGATCGGCGGTGTTCTGGAGTTCATCCGGCAAGCCGGTCCAGTAGACGCGTCCTTCCTTGAGGAAAACGATGCGGTCGGCAATGCGGAACACGCTGCGCATTTCGTGGGTGATGACCACGTTGGTGATGTTGTAATTGTGCTGGAGGTCCTTGATGAGGTGGTCGATCGAGTCGCCGGTGATGGGGTCGAGACCGGCGTGCGGCTCGTCGTAGAGCACACACTCGGGGCGGGAGACCACGGCGCGGGCGAGGGCCACGCGCTTGCGCATGCCGCCGGAGAGATCGGATGGCATCTTTTTTTCCTGGCCGGGCAGGCGGACGATCTCCAGCGCCTCGCTGACGAGGCGGTTGATCTCCTTGTCATCCTTCATGCCCTGTTCCCGCAGCGGGAAGGCGATGTTCTGGGCGACGGTGAGGGAGTCGAACAGGGCGCCGCCCTGGAACATCATGCCGATCTTTTTCCGGATCGGTCCGAACTCGCGTTCCTTCAGGCAGCCGATTTCCACGCCATCGACATGGATGGTGCCCTTGCGCGGTCTGAGCAGGCCGGGCAGGTGTTTCACCAGCACCGACTTGCCGCCGCCGGAGCCGCCGAGCAGGCAGAGGGTCTCGCCGCGGTGGATGTCCATGTCCACGCCGCGCAGGATCTGCTGGCTGCCGAACCGTTGTTCGAGCCCCCGGATCTTGATGAATGTGTCGGCGGCGTTGTCGGCCATGCAGAGGAGAAACCACGGACTTGGCCGCCGCGCAAGCCGGGGTATGGGGCGGAATCGGCGAACGCCGTTTGAAACCGGTCGCCAAGGGGGGTCAAAACAGCCCGCCGAGCTTCCGCACGTCGGTCTTGCCGACCAGCATATAGACGTCGTTGCTGTCCGACCAGGTCGCCACGGACCATTCGCCGGCACGGGAGAACTTCGGTGCCTGACCGCTGGGGCAGGCGTCCTTGATATCCTCGCGGCGGAAGATGATGAAGTGGACGATGCCGTCTTCACCGCGGTTGAAGCAGATCAGCGAGCCGCGCTTGCCATCGATGATGAGTTCGCGGCAGCCGATGCCGGGCACGTTTTCCAGACCCTTCGGCAGGCAGGTGCAGCCGGGGCAGGGGAGGTCCTTTTTATCCAGATGGCGGAACAGCACCTGATGGTTGGAGTCCTTCTGCTCCAGATCGAAGGAAGGGGACTCGAAGGTTTTGAAGAACCCGGCCTGGACGGCGGAAACCGGCACGCGGGCATCGGTGCGGACGGTGGAATGGCTCCTGCCAGATCCAGAGCCGGGAAGGATCTTCGGCAGCAGGAAGGCCAGCGCCACCCCGGCGGCCGCGGCCACCGGCAGGCCGATGCGGAACCAGGGAAACGGCTTCCTCACCACCGGCGCGGACGGTTGTGCGGTCATCGCCGCGAGGATGTCCGCGCGCAGGTTTGGCGGCGGTTGGACGGCAGCCAGTGCGGAAATGAAGGCGCGGTCGAGATCGTCATGCGGCAGCGGCAGTTCGCCACGGGCTACGGCGAATCCGGCAAGGATGTCCTCGCGCAGGTCGGCGGGGATCGGCACGCGGCCGAGCGCATCCGAGAAGGCGGCATCGCGGGCACGTTCTCCGGCCAGCCACTCGCCCAGTTCACGATCCTCCGCGGCGAGGCGGAGCGCCCCGGCAAAGTCCGGATCGCCGGCGTCCGCGCCCTCCGGGCGGAAGCTGCGTAGAACGAAACGGGCGTGTTCCTTATCCATGGTGCTGTCGCAGGGCCTCCGGGTTGAGTTGGAGGATGTTTTTCGGCGCGCTGGCCGGTTCCGCGGTCATCTGGCGGCGCAGCATTTCCTTTGCCCGGGAGATGCGCGACATGACCGTGCCAATGGGGATTTCGAGGATTTCGGCGATGTCCTTGTAGCTGTGCTGCTGGAGGTAGAAGAGGGCGAGGGGGGCGCGGAAGGTTTCATCGAGCGAGCCGAGCAGTTCGAGCGCGCGCTGGCCGTCCATCTGGCGATCGGCATCGTCTTCGCTGGAGGCCAGGGTGCCGTGGAGCGACTCCACCGGCTCGTCCGAGTAGCGGGAGGCGCGGCGGCGCTGGGCCAGGAACTCGCGGTGCAGGGTGGTGAAGAGCCAGGTCTTGGCCTTCGAGCGGTCGCGGAGCTGGTCGCCCTTTTCCGCCCAGGTGCAGAAGGTTTCCTGTACCAAGTCGGCCGCCCGGTCCGGGTCACGGGTCAGCGACACTGCAAACCGGAACAACGGTTGGTAGTGGGCGTCGACCAGTTCCTGGAATTCGCTCATCGGCTGGGAATGGGAGATTTCCAGCTTTTGGATATTCCCGAAAAAATCAATGCTGGCGCTCCGTTTAGAAATACTCTCATTCTCCAACGGCTCTGTTGTTATTGCATTCAATTATGAAAATCCTGCTACCCCTCTTTTTCGCAGCGGTCCTGCCTGCTTCGGCGGCGTTCCGCACCGAAGCCGGCAACGGCTCCCTCAAGGTGTTCGACGGCGACAAACTGGTGACGGAATACCGCACCGATGCCCGCACGCCGTATCTGGCTCCGCTGCTTTCGCCCGGCGGAGCGACGCTTTCCCGGCACTGGCCGATGGAGAAGGACGTCGCTCCCGGCGAGGAGCGCGACCACCCGCACCACCGTTCCTTCTGGCTTTCCTACGGGGATGTCGATGGCTTCGACTTCTGGGCGTGGACCAGCAAGAAAGGTGAGCCGAAGATCGTCCACAAGGGCTTCTCCGGCGTGAAGGCGGATGAACGTTCCGCCACCTTCACCGTGGATCTCGTCTGGACTGCGGATGGCACCGACCGCCTCACGGAAAAGCGCACTTATACGATCCGCAAGGCCGAGGCCGAGACCACGGAGATCGAGCTCGCCACCGTGATGGAGTCCGCCGGGGCGGAAACCTTGTTCGGCGATACCAAGGAAGGCTTCTGCGGCCTGCGTGTGGATCGCACGCTGCGCCTCAAGGGCGAAACCGCCAAGGGCCACATCGCGGACAGCGAGGGCCGCACGGACCAGGATTGCTGGGGTAAGCGCTCGAACTGGGTCGCCTTCACCGGCCCGGATGAAAAGGGCGAGCCTGCGGTGATCGCGATGATGGATCATCCCTCGAACTTCCGCCACCCGTCATGGTGGCACGCCCGCGACTACGGTCTTCTCGCGGCGAACCCCTTCGGCATCCACGATTTCGAGGGCAAGAAGGACAAGACACTCGGGCAGCACGTCTTGAAGAAAGGAGACAAGCTGGCGTTCCGTTATCTCGTCGTCCTCCATCATGGGACCGCGGACAGCGCGAAGCTGGCGGACCGTTGGAGCACTTTCTCCAAGTAAACCCGCCATGAACCGCCGCCACTTCCTCACCGCCTCCGCCTTCGCGGGCACCTGGTGCCTTTTGTCTCCGCGCGCCCGCGCCCTCGGGGCGAACGAAGACCTGCGGGTCGCCGTGATCGGTTTCAACAGCCGCGGCAAGGCCCACATCGACTCGCTGCTGAAGGCGAAGGGTGCCCGTCTCGTCGCGCTCTGTGACGCGGACTCCGCCGTGCTCGACAAGACCGCCGATGAACTGGCGAAGAAGGGCACGGTGGTGGCGAAGTACGGCGACTATCGTAAATTGTGCGAGTCGAAGGAGGTGGACGCGGTGGTGATCGCCACGCCGAACCACACCCACACGCTGATCGCCATGACGGCGGCGGCGAATGGCAAGCACGTCTATGTCGAGAAGCCCGTGTCCCACAACGTGTGGGAAGGCCGCCAGCTGGCGGAGGCGCAGGCGAAGTACAAGGTGAACATCCATCACGGCTTCCAGCGCCGGTCCGAGACCTGCTGGGAGGACGCGCTGGAATGGCTGAAGGAAGGCCAGATCGGCAGGATGACCCTGGCCCGCGGCTTTTGCTACAAGCCGCGTCCGTCCATCGGCAAGATCGGCGCGCCGGCGAAGCCGCCCGCAACCGTGGACTACGATCTGTGGAGCGGCCCGCGCGAGCTGCTGCCGGTGAAGCGCACGAAGTTCCACTACGACTGGCACTGGCAGTTCCCCTATGGCAATGGCGACCTGGGCAACCAGGGACCGCATCAGCTCGATGTCTGCCGCTGGGCGATTGGTGATCCAGCCTTGCCGAAGGCGGTGCTCTCGGTGGGCGGCCGTGTCGGTTATGAGGACGATGGCGACTGGGCGAACACCCAGCTTGTGTGGCTCGACTACGATCCGGTGCCGGTGCTCTTCGAAGTGCGCGGCCTGCCGAAGAAGGGTGTCGACTACAAGAGCGGCAGCGATGCATTCAAGGGCGAGTCCATTGGCAATGTCATCGAGTGCGAGGGCGGCTGGCTTGCCGGCGGCCACTCGGCGGGTTGCGAGGTCTTCGACAAGGACGGCAAGGTGGTGAAGGAGTTCAAAGGGACGAAGTCGCACATGCAGGAGTGGATCGATGCGGTTCATTCCGGCAAGCAGCGCTCCATCCACAGCGCCGAGTCCGGCCATTTGTCCGCGGCCCTCGCGCATATCGGGAACATCTCGTGGCGCACCGGTGCCGATGCGCCGATGGACAAGATCCGCTCCGCGTTCGCCGATCCGGCGAAGGAAGCGATCGATCGTCTGGCGAAGCACCTGGAAGCGAACGGCGTCGATCCGGCGAAGACCCCGCTGAAGCTCGGAGCCGCGCTCGCGGTCGATGCGAAGGCGGAGCGTTTCACCGGCCCTGGTGCCGAAGCGGCGAATGCCCTCCTGAAGGGCGATTACCGCAAGGGTTTCGAGCTGCCTTTGTAAGCTTTTGGGTGTCTGTCAGGGTGCTGCCGCTTTGTGGTGGCAGCACCGTTTCCCGATCAGGTGATCAAGAGAAACGCGTCCCGCGCCAAAAGCCAGCAGGACCAGACAGACGACCAGGAACGGAAATGGTTTCTGATCAATGAAGGCGCTGACATGGGTCATGAACGCGCTGAACCCGGTGGCATCCGCAGCGTCTTCAGGATGGAGCACGTCGTTGAGATGCGCTGTTAGATAGGCGACGATCATCGAGATCGTGAGCGGCACGGCGGCGAGCCGGGTGGCCAGGCCGAGCACCAGCAACAGCCCGCCGATCATCTCGACGTTCGAGACAAGCACCGCATGGAAATGCGGTGCCGGGATGTGCAGGCTTTCGAAGAAGCCGGCGACCTTGTCGAGGTGCGCGAGCTTGCCCTTGCCGGTGAGGAAAAACTGCGCACCGATGGTGAGGCGGAGGAACAGCAGCACCAGATCCCGGCCGGGTGCCTCAAGGACGTGAAGGCGGGAGCAGACCTTGGAGAGGTACGGGTTCATGATCCCGTTTGATACCACCGGGCGGAGTTTATTCCAAGGAGTTGAGGCTTCCGTGTCGCGATGCGATCTTTGTACGTAGTTCCTCCTTCAGGAGGGCTGGGTTGGGCAACGATACGTCAGACACCCTCCTGAAGGAGGAACTACATACATTTTGCCTTCGAAACTCCGGAGCCTTCCGCTCTCCTCACGAACCCGCAGCCACCTTCAACTCTTCCACGAACGCCAGCACCCGTGCGGGCACTTCACCCGTCGCGGCCACACCGGCGCTGACCTTGGTGGTGAGCGGTTCTTCGGAAAGCGGACGCATCACCATGCGCGCATCCGCACCACCGCTGATGCGGGTGGTTTCCGCCGCGAGGGCGAGCCCCATTCCGGCCTCTACCGCGGCACTGAGGCTGACGATGCCATCGAACTCCCCCGCGATCTTCGCCTGAAGGTTCCGCTCTTTGAAAAACTTGATCACGCGGTCCCAGTAGTCCGGATAGCCCTCGCGCTCGAACAGCAGCAGGCGCTGGCCATCGAGATCCGCGGGGTCGATGCGCTTCTTTTTTGCCAGCGGATGGCTGGCGGGAATCAGCACGCGCCAGCCGACATGGCGCAGCGGCTCCCAGCGGATCGCCTCACCCGGGCACGGCGCGGTGACCATCAGGTCCAGCTTGCCCGCCGCGATGCCATCGCGCATTTCCGCGCTCGACCAATCGTGAAGCGTGATCCGCACCCGCGGATGGAGCTGGGTGAAGCGCTCGATGGCGATGGAAAGGAAATCGGAAGCAAGGGAAGGGGAATAGCCCACGCGCAGCGGTTCGCCATCGGCCTCGGCTTTCACCTTCTGCACCATCGCATCGGTGAACTTCAGCAGCTTCACCGTCTCGCCGCGCAGCACTTCACCGGCCGGTGTCAGTGTGACCGAATGTGCGCCGCGCTCGAACAAGCTCACGCCGAGTTCCTCCTCCAGCGCCTTGATCTGGCGGCTGAGTGCGGGTTGCGTGAGGCGCAGCACCTTGGCGGCGGCAGTGATGCTACCCGCCTCCGCTGTCTCCGCAAATGCCCGCAACTGACGCAGTTCCATGGGCCGAAAGTCACGGCTCGCAAGACGTGGGTCAACTTCCATCGGCGGCCTCAAGAGTCCGTTTGCCCACGGCATCCACCGCCTTCACCGTGTGGAACCCCAGAGGCTTGGTGCCATCGGCTGGCAGAAAGGCCCAGTCGTTGAGATCGGCGAGATCCAGGGCGACCGGATCCCCGAGCTTCAGCCCGTTGAGATCCACCGGTTCGTTTTCCAGCGTTCCGTAGGCAGTTTCCTCCGAGAGGTCGGTCACGGAGAACCAGATGTATTCCTGTCGGTTTCCAGAACGCACCGGCCCTTTCACGAGGAATCTCTCGCCGTTGTCCCGTTCGAGCCAACGCTTCCTGAAATCGGGGAACGAAGCCCGGGCTTCGGTGACCGCGGCCACCATCAGGGGATCATCGTCTTCGACATGGATCACCGGCGGCTGGGACCGTTGGGTGAAGTCTTGAAGCGGTTCCGGGCCGCACAGCTTGGCCGCGACCTCGTCGTCCCACACGTTGATCTGCCCGGTTTCGGGGCGGAAGATCGCCAAGGTATCACCGTCAGCGAGTTCGCGGAGTAGCCGGAAAATGTGGGGGTAGAACGATTCTGCCGGCAGCGATTTGTCGAATGGCGCCGTCAGATCGATCGACAACCAGGCACCGTGATCCCGAACGGCTTTCTGCAGCCGCATTTCAGGAATCGACGCAATGACGGGTTCGACGTCGTCAAAGTAAGGGTGGGCTCGGTTGTGCACCGTCCAAAGTCCCATTCCATTGCGCACGATGAACAAGAAGCCCTCACCCACCGCGAACAACTCCTCGTCATCTCCGGCTTTTTGCGGATGGCTCCAGGCCCGGCGAACGGCGGCGGAAAGGGTGTCCTCATCGAGTGGCAAGGCGTGGCGCCGGAGCAGGACGATTGAGATCATCGGGGTGTCGTCGGATTCCTCGGAATCGGGCGGAAGGGTTTCATGGGGAACCAGCGGATCATCCCAGGTCGCCTGGTTCCGGAGGATGCGTCCGTATTTCCGCCAGCACTGCCAGAGGCCCACGAATAGTAGGAGACCAATGGCGGTCTTGATGCCGAGGCCTTTCCGGAGGAGGACCGAGAGGTTGTAGACGCTCATTGCAAGAACCATCCCGAGGGTGAGATAGATGCCGGCGATCTTGTGCCGGTGGAGCAGCAGCCCCGCGACGATGAGGGTGGCAGTTTCGGTCGCCACCAGCCAGTGCTGACCTGAGGCGAGCCAGATGCAAAGGGCGCCTCCGAGCACCATGAGCATGATGCCGTCACTTTTGGCTTCGTCTCCAATCGTTTGCGTGGCCATGGAGCGGACGCTGCCGGTGTGGTTCAGGGGTGGCCAGACAAATCACGACGAGGGAACCCATGCCTCAACCATATGCTCAGCCTGACGAGCGGGCATTATCCAGAATCCGGATTTCTGGCATGATGAACCCATGAAAACGAACCCGACGCTGACCGTCCGCCGCAGTGAAGAACGAGGCCATGCCGACCACGGCTGGCTCGACAGCTACCACACCTTCTCCTTCGCGGACTACTACGATCCCGCCCACATGGCCTTCCGCTCGCTGCGCGTCATCAATGACGACCGCATCGCCCCGCAGGGAGGATTCCCGAGCCACCCGCATCGCGACATGGAGATCTTCTCCTACGTGCTCGACGGGCAGCTCGCCCACCAGGATTCCATGGGTAACAAGCGCGTGCTCAATCCCGGTGAGATCCAGCTCATGAGCGCCGGCAAGGGCGTGCTCCATTCCGAGTTCAATCCCTCGGCCAAGAACTGGACCCACATGCTCCAGATCTGGATCATGCCCCGCGAGCGCCAGCTCGAGCCCGGCTACACCGAATGGAAGCCCGCGCCCGGCACGGAAAACGATCCCAAGGTCCTCGTGATCTCGCCGGACGGCCGTGACAATTCCGCCACCATCCACCAGGACGCGGACATCTACCGGGTGAAGCTGGCTCCCGGCCAATCCATCACCCACGAGCTGCCGGATGGCCGCGGCCTGTGGCTGCATGTGGCGCGGGGTTCCGCGAAGGTCGAAGATGTCGATCTGAACGGCGGCGACGCGATCTCTTCGGAAACCGCCGGCACCTACACCATCGCCGCCGGCACCGAACCCTTGGAGGCCCTTCTTTTTGACATCGGCTGAAACCGTGCTCTCTAACCAACGATCAACCAAAACAGACACTGATATGAAAACCACCATGCTCCTGGGCTCCGCCGCCCTCCTCGCACTCGGCCTCGTTTCCTGCAACGACCCGGCCAAGAACACCGCCAAGGCCGACGTGAAGGATGCCGTGGCCAAGTCCGACACCGGTGCCGCCGGCGGCACGAAGTACACGTTCACGCCGAATTCGAAGATCGACTTCATCGGAGCGAAGGTCACCGCCAGCCATCCCGGCGGCTTCAAGACCTTCAACGGTTACTTCACCGTGAAGGACGGCGCGCCGGTCGGTAACGATCACAAGGTCACCATCGACATGAGCTCGACCTGGGCCGATGGCGGAAACGAAGAAGGTTCGGCGAAGCTCACCGGCCACTTGAAGTCTCCCGACTTCTTCGACGTCGCGAAGTTCCCGCAGTCCACCTTTGATGTCACCGAGCTGAAGAAGAACTCGGACACCAGCTACACCGTTTCCGGCAACTTCACGCTTCACGGCGTGACCAAGAACATCTCGTTCCCCGCCACGGTGTCGAAGAACGGTGAGGCGGTGAAGATCACCTCCGAGTTCAACATCAAGCGCCAGGACTTCGGCATCACCTATCCGGGCATGGCGGACAACGCCATCAAGGACCAGGTCGTGATCAAGCTCGACCTCGAGGCCAAGCCGGGTGCCTGAACCCCGATTGTCAGGTTCCTCCGATGGATTGCGGAGGGACCTGACAGCCCTGATGTCTCTTCCCACTCCCCACTTCTTATGAAAACCGCCGTCGTTTATTTCTCCGGCACCGGTAATACCGCCAAGATGGCGGAAGCCGTGCTCACAGGCGCGCAGTCCGTCGCCGGCATTGACGCCGAGATCCACGCCATCGAAGGCAAGGACATTGTCGAAGGCCGCTTCACCAACGAGGCGCTGCTCGCATCGCTGGATGCCGCGGACGCGATCATTTTCGGCTCGCCCACCTACATGGGTGGCCCGGCCGCGCAGTTCAAGGCCTTCGCCGATGCCACTGCCAGCCGCTGGTTTGGCCAGGGTTGGAAGGACAAGCTGGCCGCCGGATTCACCGTTTCGAACTCCCCGAGCGGCGACAAGCTCGGCACGCTCCAGTACTTCCAGATCCTCGCCGCCCAGCACGGCATGCTGTGGGTGACGCTCGGGTTGCTGCCGAACATCGAGCCTCCCGGCCTCAACCGCCTCGGCTCGTTCGGCGGCGCCATGGGCCAGGCCGGACAGCTCGAACTGTCCGATCTGGACAAGGCCACCGGCCGGGTGCTGGGAGAGCGGGTCGCCTCGGTGGCCCTGAAACTCAAGGCCTGACAAGGGTTCCGCGCGCGCGGGCATCGTTTTCCAGTTGGGTGCGGGGGCATTCCGTGTTAGAGTGCCCCTTCCACCCCTCAGAACGCATGTCCCGCGCGCTCTTTCTACTGGCCCCTCTGGTCATCGCCACAAGTCTGGTTTCCTGCACCATCGGCCCGCTGACGACGATATCCGCCCCGCATCTGGCACCGGATCCGGACCGGCATCTCTTCGATTGGCAGGACGATGGCGGCCCGGGCGAGGTGGCGGTGAAGATCAATTTAAGCACCCAGCGGGCGACCTACACCCGCGGCGGCCGTCCCATCGGCTGGTCCTATGTGGCCACCGGCAAGGAAGGCCACGGCACGCCGCCGGGGCGCTACTCGATCACCGAGAAACTGGAGGACAAGTACTCCGGCTCCTACGGCTGGATTGAGGACGAGTTCGGCAACACGGTGAATGGAGACGCCACCCCGCGCACCCGCGTACCGAAGGGCTGCCGCTACGTGCCGGCTCCCATGCCATTCTGGATGCGCATCACCGGCTATGGCATCGGCATGCATGCCGGCATCATTCCGAATCCCGGGGAACCCGCCTCGCACGGCTGCATCCGCCTGCCGAAGCCCTTCGCGCCGATTCTCTTCGACAGCGTCCGCGTCGGCACTCCGGTGACGATCACGTACGGCGGTTGAGAGCCTTTCTTGTAGCCGATGTCGTGAGACTTCGGGCTGGGAGAACGCCCGTGGTTGCTGCTGCGGTCTTTGCTTTCAGACTTTCTCCAACCGCGGCCGAACTGCGATGTCGGAGTGTTTGGGGATCATCTTCCCCGCCCGAAGTCTCACGACTCCGGCTACGCGAAGAGATCACTTGTGCCAATTTTGCCGCTGGCGTTTTCCCGGGGCTGTGAGAAAGGGTGACGGAACTCAAACCCACGAAAACCACCATGTCCGAGTCACACATCCCCGAAGGCTATCACAGCGTCACCCCGTCCCTGACCGTCGCCGATGCACCGGCGGCACTGGAGTTTTACAAGGCCGCGCTGGGTGCGGTGGAGATTTTCCGCATGCCGGATGAGAAAACCGGGAAGATCATGCACGCGGAAATCGCGATCGGGAATTCCCGCATCATGCTCTCCAGCGAGTTCCCGGAATGGGGCTGCGTGGCTCCGGAGGTGGGCCAGGGTGGCGCCTTCATGATCTACGTCCCGGATACGGATGCTGCTTACGCGCAGGCCATCGCCGCCGGTGCCACCTCTCTGCAGGAGCCCACCGATATGTTTTGGGGTGACCGCACCTCCCGCGTCGCCGATCCTCACGGCTACCGCTGGAGTCTCGCCACCCACGTCCGCGATGTCTCGGAGGAAGAGATCGTGAAGGCGGCGAAGGAGTGGGATTGCAATGCCTCCTGAAGCGATGGGCAAGGTGCTGGTGATATTCGCGCATCCGGCGTTCCATCGCTCGCGGACGAACCGCGTGCTGGTGGAAGCCGCCCGGTCTGCGGAAGGCGTGACGGTCCACGACCTCTACGAGACCTATCCGGATTTTCTCATCGATGCCCGCGCGGAGCAGCGTCTGCTGGAGGAACACGATGCCGTGGTCCTCCAGCATCCATTTTTCTGGTACAGCAGTCCGGCGCTGGTGAAGGAGTGGCTCGATCTGGTGCTGCAATACGGTTGGGCCTATGGCGAAAAAGGTGATGCGCTGCGGGGCAAGGTGATGGCACAGGCCATCACCGCGGGCGGTCCCGAGGATGCCTACCAGCGTGAAGGCACGAACCATTTTTCCGTCCGCGAACTGCTGTCTCCCTTCGAACAAACCGCGCGCCTGTGTGGCATGGCGTATGCCGAGGCCTTCACCGTTCACGCGGCGAATCACATCGGGGATCCGGACCGCACCGCTGCGGGCGAACGATACGTGGAATGGCTCACGGCAATCCGCGACGGTTCGGCCTCGCTCTGGTTGCCGGGTCCGGGTTAGGGGTGGGTCGCGTGGCATTCGAAAGCGTTTTCCTCCAGGCCTTCATTTACCTCGCCGCCGCGCTGGTGGCGGTGGTGGCGGGCAAGCGGCTTGGCCTTGGCGCCGTGCTCGGGTATCTCATCATCGGCGCGGCCATTGGTCCGTGGGGCCTCGGCCTGATCGGAGGGGAGAGCGAGCAGATCACCCACTTCGCCGAGTTCGGAGTGGTGGTGATGCTGTTCCTCGTCGGCCTCGAAATGCGGCCCACCGAACTGTGGCGGATGCGGCGACAGATCTTCGGATTGGGCGGCATGCAGGTGGTGCTGTGTTCGCTGGGCTTGGCCGCTGCGGCGGTGGCCTTCGGTTGCCACTGGAAACCGGCGCTGGCGATGGGGCTGATCCTTGCGATGTCCAGTACCGCCATTGTGCTGCAATCGCTGGCGGAGAAGAACCTGCTGCGCACCGAGGCGGGCCAAAACTCCTTCGCCGTGCTGCTGTTCCAGGATCTGGCGGTGATTCCGATCATCGCCGCGCTGCCCTTGCTGGCTACCGGCGGTGCCCGTGAGGCGGCGGCCCATGCCTCGCATGATTGGATGGAAGGCTGGCCCGCATGGGGCAGGGGCCTGGTCACGCTTGGTGCGGTGGTGCTGGTGGTCATCATCGCGCGGCTCGCCACCCGGCCGTTGTTCCGGGCCATCGCCAAGACCCGCCAGCGCGAGGCTTTCACCGCCGCATCGCTGATCCTCATCATCGGCATCGCCCTTCTGATGACGAAGGTCGGCCTCTCCGCCGCCCTCGGTACCTTCGTGGCCGGCGTGGTGCTGGCGAACAGCGAGTACCGCCACGAATTGGAAAGCGACCTGGAGCCGTTCAAGGGGCTGCTGCTCGGGTTGTTCTTCCTCGGCGTGGGGGTGGGCATCGACTTCGGGCACATCGGACGTTTTCCCGGTACGGTGCTTGGCCTGGCCGCCGGGTTGATCGTGGTGAAGGCGGTGCTGATCTACGGACTGGCCCGGCTGCACCGCTCGCCGCGGGAGTCTTCGTTCGTCTTCGCCGCGGCGCTCGCGGGTGGCGGGGAATTTGCCTTCGTCCTCATCGGGTTGGCGATCAGCTCCGGGGTGTTCAATGAAACCCAGGCCAAGACGCTCACCGCAGGCGTGGCGATCTCGATGGCGGCGACCCCGCTGCTCATTCTCGCCAGCCATCGTCTCACCGCCCGTGCCATGAAAAAGCCGGTGTCCGATCGCGAGAGCGACCTCCATGACGAGGGCGCGCCGGTCATCATCTGCGGCTTCGGCCGCTTCGGCCACATCGTGGGCCGCCTGCTGCGCACGCAGGGGGTTCACAGCACGGTGCTCGACAACGATCCGGACCAAGTGGACACGCTGCGGGCGATCGGCATGCCGGTGTTCTTCGGCGATGCGGGCCGGCCGGACATGCTGCTCACCGCCGGAGCCGCCCGCGCGAAGATCCTCGTGATCACGCTGAAGGATCCGGCGATCACGCTGAACATCATCGAAACCGCGCGGAAATACTTCCCGCACCTCCAGATCTTCGTGCGCGCCTACAGCCGTGCCGAGGCCTACGAACTGCTGGATGCGGGCGAGCAGCGCATCTATCGTGACACCCTCGATTCCTCGCTCACGATGGGCACCGATGTCCTCCGCGAGCTGGGCATGCCCGCCTACACCGCCTACCGCGCCGCCAAGCTCTACCGCCGCCGCGACGAAGTCTTCCTCCGCAAGATGGCCAAGCACCGCCACCAGGACGATGACGCCTTCCTCTCCGCCGCCCGCGAGGTGCAGAAGACGCTCGACAAGGTCATGCGCGAGGAACCCGGCCACGGGATCGGAGATGAAGGCTGGTCACCGCCCCTCGCAGATCCTAACAAAGAAACGCCATGATCGCTCCCTCCGCCCTGGCCACGGAACTCGCTTCCGCCCATCCGCCCGTGGTCCTCGATGTCCGCCTCGCGGACGACTACGAGGCCTGCCACATCGCAGGCGCGCTGAACAACGCCGTCTTCGAGGTTTCCTTCAACGAACGCTTCCCTGCCCAGCTTCCGGACAAGGCCCGTCCCGTTTGCATCTACGGGGCTTCTGGTAGCAGCCACGAGGCCGGCATGGCCGTGGAGAAACTCGAGCGCGCCGGTTATACCGATGTCGCGGAGCTGGAAGGCGGTCTCGAAGCCTGGCTCGCCGCCGGTTTGCCAAACACCTGCGGTGCGCCGCTGCCGCCCGCACCTGCGGTTCCGCATGGCCGCCTGCTGGTGGATCTGGAGCACTCGCGCATCGGCTGGACCGGCCGCAACCTGCTCAACCACCATCACGGCTACGTGCCCGTGAAATCCGGCTGGCTGGATTTCGTGAACGGTCGTCTCACGGGCGGTGAGATCGATATCGATCTGGAGCACATCGGCTGCAACGACCTCGCAGGCACCGACTACCACGCCGTCCTGATCCGCCATCTGCACGACCACGATTTCTTCGATGTCGCGCGTTTCCCGGAAGCGCGTTTGGTCATTACCTCCGCCACCCATCTCGATGCGGGCAGCCCCGGCGCTCCGAATCTCCACGTCCACGCGGATCTGACGATGAAGGGGCAGACGCACCCGATCGAGTTCGCCGCCGCTTCCGGTGTCACCGCCGAGGGCCAGGCCGCCGCGCAGGCGTCGTTCGCCATCGACCGCACCCGCTGGGGCGTTCTCTACGGCTCCGGCAAATTCTTCCACCGCCTCGCCGGACACCTCGTGAACGACTTCATCGAGTTCGAGGTGAAGATCGTGACGGGGTGACTTTTCTTGTAGCTGGAGTCGTGAGACTTCAGGCAGGGAAGATTCACATAAATGCCAAAGGAATCAGTCTCCTTTGGATCTCCGCCTTGGATCAGCTCGGAGGTGAAAGAGGTATGGGTATGATGGGATCGCGTGAATCCTCCCCGCCTGAAGTCTCACGACTTCAGCTATCCATTCACTCCACCTTCGCCTCAAGCAGCCTCTTCACCACGTCCTCGGTGAGTTCATAGCCGTCCAACAGCGGGAATCCCTCCCACACCACGACTCCCTTCGGATTGAGAAGGATCACGTGCGGGATGCCGCTCACCTTCATCGCCTTCTTCGTCTCGCCCTTGGTGTCGATGGCGCTGGAATAGCGGATCTCTTTTTCACTGAAGGGCTTCACCTTGGCTTCCTCCTCATCGGAAATGCCGATGACCACCAGCTTGTCCCGGAACTTTTCCTGGAACTTGTTGAGCTCCGGGATCGCCTTGCGGCACGGCCCGCACCAAGTGGCCCAGAAATCGATCATCACGAACTTGCCCTCGGTGGCCGGTTTTTCCGTCAGCCACTTCTCCACTTTCAACTCGGGCGCCTTCTTTCCCAGATAGGCTTCCGCCCAGATCTTCTTGGCGGCGGGAGCGGGCTTGGGCTCTGCGGCTTTCGGTTCCTCCGCGCGGGCTTGGAACGAAACCGCAAGGGCAGCGGCCAGCAGGACGGAACTCCATTTCATCCTCTCATCCTGCCACATCGCATCCGTGCGTCGAGGGGATTTCCGGAATCAGTCGTTCGGGCTCTGTTTGACCAACGAACGGACTTGGAAGAATAGTGCCAGGTAGATGGCCAGGTGAATGAGACCGTTGAAGAGGCTCATCTGTCCGAACAGCCAATCCGTTTCGTCGGTGGAACCTCTCATCCGGGCGATCAGCAGCCCCAGACCGCCGCCGAGAATGAGCGGAATGGTGAAAAAGAAGCCGAGAATGAACAGCGCCCTGAGGTTTCTCCGGATCTTCCGGATAGGAGACGCAGGTGTGGCGGGAGTGTGGCTGGGTTCGTAGGGATTGGGTGGTGTGTCCGCCATTCCTCCCATGTAGCACAGCCAGACGATGGAACGTCAACCGTCCGCAGCAAAATGCACCTCTGTTAGAATCTCTCCAAACCACGGGCGGCCGGAAGCTGAAAAACCAGCCGCCCGTGGTGGATTCGGGGGGAGATGGTTCAGACGGCCTGGAGCTCTTGCTCGCCGAGCGCCCGCGACAACTCGCGGCGGAGCTTCTCCGGCGCGTAGACGAAGGTCGACGGGATGCGGATCAACGGCAGACGGTTCCAGGCGAAAAGGCGGTCCATGAAGCGGTCGCGGTCCACACGGTCCGGATGATCCAGAGGACGATCATCCACTTCGATGGCGGCGAGCATTTCGGACGTGCGTGGATCGCAGAGCACGAAGTCCACGTGCTGGCGGCCGATGCGATCAAAGGCCGGAAGCGATTCCTCGCTGCGGCGCAGGCCGAAAAGATCGGCCATCCGCGTCTTCGTCAGGATCAAAAATCGTCCGTCGACGACGCGGGTGAGGAGATGAAGAAAGGACAATTCCGCCGGGGTGAGGGCGGTCCGGCTCCGCCAAGTACGGCTGGCGGCGTGGTCGAATTGATCGGTGGTGGGGGAGGTACGGGGCTTCGCGGAAGGGAGCCATCCGAGAAGTCTTTCCATACGACCCGCTTGGGGGGAGCGGTTCGTCATGGGTGAATTGATAGCACGGGTTTATTGGCTATTGAATCCCGCGATGAAGTGTATCGGCGTGCATTACGCAAAGATATCATGATGTGTTAATAATCGGTATTGTCGCAAATCGGGTGGCAACAGGAGAGGCTCCTGGTGAATATTTCCCGGCTGGTACCCGTAAGGTATTGGTCCATGAAGGTCTATCGTTCGACCCTGTTCCTCCTGGCCATGTTTCCCCGTGCTCAAGGGGCGCCTGCTGCCGGGACCATGACGTACAATGAGTCGGTCCAGCCGATCCTTTCGGAGAATTGTTTTCATTGCCACGGGCCGGATTCCGGGACGCGGGAGCCGAAGAAGGCACCGCTGCGGCTGGACCGGGAGAAGTATGCCTTCGAGGCCCGTGAGAACGGTCAGCCGGTGATCGTGAAGGGCAAGCCGGAGGCCTCATTGCTGATCAAGCTGCTGAAGACGAAGGACCCCGATGCGCTGATGCCGCCGCCGAAGTCGCACCGGCAGCTCACGGCGGAGCAGATCCAGACGCTGGAAACGTGGGTGGCCCAGGGTGCGGTCTATGAGGAACACTGGTCTTTCATTCCGCCGAAGCGTCCGGCGGTTCCGAAGGCCGCCCATCCGGAGCAGGTGACCAATCCCGTCGATGCCTTCGTGCAGGCAAAGCTCGCGTCCGTGGGTTTGCCGCCGCCGCCGGTGGAAGACCCGCGCACATTGATCCGCCGCGCCGCGCTGGATCTAACCGGTCTGCTGCCGGACGCCGAGGATGTAGAGGCTTTCGCAAAAGATCCTTCTCCGGCTGCCTACCAAGCCTATCTCCAGAAGCTTTTCGCCACACCCGCCTATGCCGAGCACCGCGCGCGCTACTGGTTGGATTACTCGCGATACGCGGACACCCACGGCCTGCACTTCGACAATGTTTCGTCCGTCTGGCCCTATCGCGATTACGTCATCCGCTCGTTTGCCGCGAACAAGCCGTTCGACCGCTTCGTGCGCGAGCAGCTTGCCGGCGATTTGATCCCGAATGCGGATGCCGATGCATGGATCGCCACCGGCTACATCCGCTGCAACGTTTCTAGCAACGAAGGTGGCACGATTCCGGAGGAGCTGCTGGTGAACAACACCCGCGACCGCACCGAGGCTTTCGGTGCGGCGTTTCTCGGGCTCACGGTGGGTTGTGCGGCGTGCCACGATCACAAGTTCGATCCCACCGCGCAGCGTGATTTCTATTCGCTCGGCGCGTTCTTCGGAAACACCGCCGAGAAGGCCTGGGACGAGAACGTCTCGGACAGCCCGCCGGTCCTGCGCCTGCCATCGCCGGACAAGCGCGCGCCGTTCGATGCCGCCATCGCCGCGCGTTCGCAGGCCGCCACCGGGTACGAGAAACGTCGTAGCGAGGCGGCGGATCACTTCAAGCAGTGGATCGCGCAGGGCAACAAATTGCAGGCGGTCTCCTCCGACAAGCTCGACCTCCATCTGCTGCTCAACGAGGGCAAGGGTGACGAGGTGCGGAACTCCGCGCCGGGTGCGAAGACCGCCACCTACAAGGCTGATACCAATCCGCTGGTGTGGGGCGAGAGCGTCTGGTTCTGGCCGTCGATGCGGATGGACATCAGCAGCAACCTGCCGATGCCGGATCTCGGCGACTACGAGGCGACCGAGGGCTTCTCCGCCTCCACCTGGGCGAACCTGCGGCTGAAGCCCGCGAACATCGGTACTGGCGGCGGCGCGTTGGTGTCGCGCATGGGTGCCCAGAACAAGGACGACCATCGCGGTTGGGAAATGTATTCCGACGGCGACCGGCTGGTGGTCCATATCATCCACAAGTGGCCGGACCAGGCGATCCGCGTGGAGACACCCGGCGTGCCGCGCGGCGAGTGGGTGCACCTCGGCTTCAGCTACGATGGCTCCGGCAAGGCCGAGGGCGTGAAGCTGTTCATCAATGGCGAGGAGCGTCCCGCCAGGATCACCCACAATTCCCTCCAGCCCGGACAGACCATCCGCAATGCCCTGCCGCTGAACATCGGCCAGCGTTATCTGGATGACCGTCTGCGTGAGATCGCTCTTCAGGATGTGCGCGTGTATCATCGTACGCTGGATGCCGCCGAGTTCTCGCGCCTGCCTTATGAGGATCTCGGTTCGGTGATCGTCGGTGCGCGTCCCGATCCGCGGACGTGGAGTGATCGCGAGCGGTTCATCGTGCTCGACCGTTTCTTCCTGCCGAAGGCTGATCCGATCGCGGCCAAGGCCTTGGCGGATATGAAGGCTGCCGATGCCACCATCGCCGAACTCGGCAAGGGCGGCGATGCCACGCTCATTGCCCGCGAGCGTCCGACTCCGGCCACCGCCTGGGTGCTGAACCGCGGCGTTTATTCCGCCCGCAAGGAACTGGTCACACCCGCGACTCCGGAGTTCCTGCCGAATCCGAAGATGGCGACGAACCGGCTGGAGCTCGCCGAGTGGCTGTTCAAGCCGGAGAATCCGCTGTTCGCCCGTGTCACCGTGAACCGTGCGTGGCAGGAGGTGTTCGGCACCGGCCTGGTGGAGACCTCGGATGACTTCGGCGTGATGGGCGCGAAGCCCTCGAACCAGGAGTTGCTCGATTGGCTCGCCGTCGAGTTCCGCGAATCCGGGTGGAACCTCCGGCACATCTACGAACTACTGCTTTCATCGTACACCTATCGTCAGGGCAACATCGTTTCGGAAAAGGCGCTGGCCGCCGATCCCTTGAACCGACTGCTCTCGCGAGGCCCGCGCTTCCGCATGGATGCGGAGATGCTGCGCGACACCGCGCTCCAGGCCTCCGGCCTGCTGGCGGCGAAGGTCGGCGGACCACCGGTGAAGCCCTACCAACCCGATGGTATCTGGGAGTCCGTCTCGATGCCGGAGTCGAACACGCTGCACTACAAGCAGGACAACGGTGAGGCGCTCTACCGCCGCTCGATGTACACCTTCTGGAAGCGCTTCGCCCCGCCGCCCTCACTGGAGACTTTCGATGCCCAGGCGCGTGAAACAGTGTGCATCCGCCGTGCCCGCACGAACACGCCGTTGCAGGCTTTGGTCAGCATGAACGACCCGCAGTTCATGGAGGCCGCGCGCAAGCTCGCCGAGCGTGCGATCACGCAAAGCGCCGATCCCGCCGCGCGCTTCGCCTTCCTCGCAGAGACGCTGCTTTCACGATCCCTGCTGGGACCGGAAGCCACCGCGCTCACCGCGAATCTGAAAACCTACGCCGACTATTATCGCAGCCATCCGGAAGACGCGAAGGCGCTCCTCACCGTGGGCGCGGCTCCTGCCAATGCCACCCTCGATCCGGTCGAAACCGCGATCTGGGCGATGATGGCGAACCAATTCCTCAACCTCGACGAAACCATCACCAAGTGAATCCGAAAACCATCCAACTTTGTTCCGACAGCGGTGGTGAAGGACCGACCGTCCTCGACCTGCCGATCCCGGAGGAGATGAAGGCCGAGTGGTTCGCACTCGCCTCGCGCCGCCAGTTCCTCACCCGCGCGGGCAAGGGACTGGCGTGGGCGAGCATCGCCAGCTTGTTCGCGCGCAATGGCGCGAATGCAGCGGGCAGCGCGGAAGAGCAGGCCGCGCTGTTGCCACACTTCGCACCAAAGGCGAAGCGCGCCATCTATCTGTTCATGGCGGGCGCGCCCTCGCAGCTTGAGACGTGGGACTACAAGCCGCGCCTCGTCGAGCGTTACGACCAGGACCTGCCGGAGTCGGTGCGCGGCGGCCAGTTGCTGACCGGCATGACTGCCTCGCAGTCGCGGTTTCCGGTCGCGCCCTCGATCTTCCCATTCAAGCAATACGGGCAAGCGGGTCATTGGGTCAGCGATCTGTTGCCGCACACGGCGAAGATGGCCGATGAGTTCGCGGTGATCCGGTCGATGCACACGGATGCCATCAACCACGAGCCCGCGATCCTGCTGATGAACTCGGGCAACATGGTGCAGGGTAAGCCGTCGATCGGATCATGGGTGTCTTACGGCCTCGGCTCGATGAACGACGATCTGCCGACCTTCGTGGTGCTGACTTCGAAGCTGCCCATCATGAAGAACATCCAGGCGCTGTCTTCGCGCCTGTGGTCGGCGGGCTTCCTCTCGCCCGAGCATGCCGGTGTGGCGCTTCGCTCCGGTGGCGATCCGGTGATCCACCTTTCGAATCCCAAGGGGGTGCCGCCGGAGATCCGCCGCGCGATGATCGATGGCGTCGCGGACATGAACCGTCGGCTGGAGGCGCGCATCGGTGATCCTGAGACGAACGCCCGTATCGCCCAGTATGAGATGGCCTCGCGGATGCAGACATCCGTTCCCGAGCTCACGGACTTCTCGAGCGAACCGGCTTCGATCCTCGAGATGTACGGTCCGAAGGTGAAGGAGCCGGGCACCTATGCCTACAACTGTCTGATGGCTCGCCGGCTCGCCGAGCGCGGCGTGCGTTTCACCCAGATCTTCCATCGCGGCTGGGACACTCATACGGAGCTGCCGAACAGCATGCGCATCCTGTGCGAGGATGTGGACCGCCCGACCGGAGCGCTCATCGCGGATCTCAAGCAGCGCGGCTTGCTCGATGACACGCTCGTCGTCTGGGGCGGCGAGTTTGGCCGCACCGTGTATTCGCAGGGCGGACTCACCAAGGAGAACTACGGCCGCGATCATCATCCGCGCTGCTTCTCGATGTGGATGGCCGGTGGCGGCGTGAAAAAGGGTGTCGTGTATGGCGAGACCGATGATTTCTCCTACAACATCGTGAAGGACCCGGTGCACGTAAGAGATCTCAATGCCACCATCCTCCACATGCTTGGCGTCGATCACGAACGCCTCACGTTCCGCTTCCAAGGCCTCGACCAGAAGCTCACCGGCGTGGAACCCGCGAAGGTGGTGAAGGAATTGCTGGGGTAGCCACTGGATTTATCGGAGGCTGGTTTGTCGGAAGCTGGCCTCCGGAGTGGAAGCGGCTGTTCAACGCTGTGCCGGAGGATCCTCGATGTCCCCGATAGGATCGGGGTACAGCAGGTCGGCCTTTGCTTGTTCCATGGGGAGATAGGTCGTCCGCAGGAATTGAAGGGATTCCCGGATTGCCTTTGCGCAGGTCAGGGCCAATGCAGGGCGGGTGGCACTCCTGCCCCGATCGCTGGAATAGAAGTAGTAGGAGTAGTGTTCGTCGTAGCAGAAGGGCAGGGGAACGATACTGTCGACTTCCGCCTTGAGACCAAAGAGGGTTTTCGGGAGGACCTCTCCTTTTGATTTTTCCCATTGCCGGACGCGTTCGGCGAGAAGGTCTCGTCGTGCTTGGCGGAGCTTCTGGAATTCCTGGGAGGAGATCAAAGGAGCCTTGCGGATTTCGATGAAGAAATCCTTCGTCACCGCGTCTTTCCAAGGATCTTCGTCCGGGCCTGAAGCCGAGCCGGATATCGTAAAGAGGAATTTGACGTTCTCCGTGCTGGCAATGATCCGGGTGCCATCCGCGACGACCTTCCAGTTTTCCGGCACGTGGGATTTTACCATCTCTTCCAGTGGGAGATTTTCCATGCTCAACTGCTGTTCTGCGGAGGAGAAACCGGCAGCCAGCAGGAGAATCATCAGCGCGCGTTTCATGGCTGCCCACATGTGGCAGGATCATCGCGTGAAAGCGAGAGGGATGGCATGCCAAGTTGGATTTCCCTTGCAGATGAAGGGTATCCGCCGTAAGGCACCGCCGCTGCCCGCAAGGTGCCAGCCGTTTTCATCCGTTTCGGCAGGGGGGTATCCCCGCGGTTCTCTGGTTGCAAACGACATCGGCCGCTTTTGACAAACCGGCCGTTTCTCCTCCGATGCCATCGGAGTGAATCAACCAGAAACCACATTGGGAGACGCCCTCGTCTTCCCCTGGCGTTTGTCGCCCTGACAGGCCGTGCCGCGATCTCGCGCACGGCCACCTGACCGAATACTGATGACTACATTTGCCTCCTTTAATTTGAATCCCTCCATCGCCAAGGCCATCGAAGCCTGCGGCTTTGAGAATCCCACGCTGATCCAGGCCAAGTCGATCCCCATCGTGATGGCGGGTCGTGACCTGATGGCCTCCTCGCAGACCGGCAGCGGCAAAACGGCTTCCTTCGTGGTGCCGATGCTGCACCGCCTGATGGAGCGCCCCGGCACCGGCCGCCGCGGTCCGCGCGCCCTTGTTCTCACCCCCACCCGCGAGCTTGCGGTGCAGGTGCAGGAAGAGGTCCGCCGCTTCGGCAAGTTCACCAATCTCACCTCCGGCATCGTTGTCGGTGGCATGGGTTACGGCCCGCAGTACCAGCTCTTGTCCCGCCCGCTGGACGTGCTGGTCGCCACCCCCGGCCGCCTCATCGACCACCTCGACCAGAAGAAGGTGGACCTTTCCAATGTCGAGTTCCTCGTCCTGGACGAGGCCGACCGCATGCTGGACATGGGCTTCGTGAAGCCGGTGCGCCGCATCGCCGGTTACACTCCGGATTCCAAGCAGTCGCTGCTGTTCTCCGCCACGCTTGAGGGCGAGGTCCGCCGCGTCGCCGCCGACCTGCTGAAGCAGCCGGAGCTCGTCGAACTGGCCGCGAACAAGCGCCGCCACGAGGGCATCGACCAGAAGCTCTTCCACGTCGACAACGTCGATCACAAGCGCCGCCTCCTCGACCACTGGCTCGGCGACCGTGAGATCAAGCAGGCCGTCATCTTCACCGGCACCAAGCGCCGTGCCGACCGCCTCGCGAAATCGCTCGCCCTCAGCGGCCACTCCTGCGCCGCCCTCCATGGCGACAAGACCCAGGGCCAGCGCAAGCGCACCATCGACCAGATGCGTGACGGCAGCGTGAAGCTGCTCGTCGCCACCGATGTCGCCGCCCGCGGCTTGGACATCGACGGCATCAGCCACGTGATCAATTACGACCTGCCGACCGTTCCGGAGGACTACATCCACCGCATCGGCCGCACCGGCCGTGCTGGAGCCACCGGCACCGCCGTCTCACTGGTGGCTCCGGAGGACCGGGAAAAACTGCGCGATATCGAAAAACTCACCGGCAACCGCCTCGTGGGCGAGTATCTGAAGGGCGATGAGCCGAAGATCCCTCTCACCGTGGTGATCCCGAAGGCTCCCAAGCCCGCTCCGCGTGGTCGCGGCCAGCAGGGCGGCGGGCAGCGCCAAGGTGCTCCCGGCCAAGGTCAGGGTGGTCAAAACCAAGGCCGCAACCGTTCCCCCCACAGCCACGGCTCCCGGCCACCCGGCGGCAGGCCACAGGGTGGCCAGCGGTCCGGCCAAGGCGGAAAGCGCTCCGAAAACCGAGGCGGAGGCGGGGATTCCCGCCCGGCCCGTGCGTAACTACCCCCGCCCCCGGTTTCTAATTGTACGCGACAAACGAAGCGGAGGCCGTACAGGTGGCCATGGCTCCTGTGCCCGGGATTGACCCGGCTCCGCAAACCCTTTAAACGCAGCGATCCTTTTCCTCATGACGAAGCTCCAGATTCCCTTTGAACGGGTCAATTGGCTCAACACCGTCTTCCTCGGCATCATCTGCCTGATTGCCGTCGTCGCCGCTCCGATCTACCTCTGGCATCACGGCATGGACTGGTTCCAGTTCGGCATGATGATGTTCTACATCATCGCCACCGGCATGAGCATCACGCTCGGCTACCACCGGTTGTTCTCCCACCTGTCCTTCAAGGCGAAGTGGCCGGTCCGTTTCCTCACTCTGGTGTTCGGTGCCTGCGCTTTCGAAAACTCGGCGCTCAACTGGTGCTCCGACCACCGCCGCCATCACAAGCACACGGACCACGACGATGATCCGTATGACATCAGCAAGGGCTTCATGTGGGCCCATATCGGCTGGATTCTCTTCAAGCTGAATCCGGAGCCGCCGATGGACAACGTTCAGGACCTCCGCAAGGACAAGCTCGTCATGTGGCAGCACCGCTGGGACAAAGTGATCGCCCTCGTGGTCGGTCTGATCGTTCCCGCCGCGCTTGGTTTCGCCTGGGACAAGTTCGTGAAAGGCGGCACGGGTTACAATGGCGCCCTCGGTGGGTTCCTTCTCGCCGGCGTGCTGCGCGTCTTCCTCGTCCAGCAGAGCACCTTCTTCATCAACTCCCTCTGCCACACCATCGGCAGCCAGCCCTACTCCACCCGCTGCAGCGCCCGTGACAGTTTCGTCATGTCGCTCTTCACCTTCGGCGAGGGCTACCACAACTATCACCACGAATTCCAGCACGACTACCGCAACGGCGTGAAGAGCTGGAACTTCGACCCGACCAAGTGGGCCATCTGGCTCCTTTCGAAGGTCGGCCTGGCCAGCGACCTGCGCCGCGTCCCGGCGAGCAAGGTCGTCCTTTCCCAGATCATGGAAGCCCGCCGCAAGGCCGCCGATGAAATGGAGCGCCTGCTGGCTGCCGACGATCATCCATGGCGCGACAAGGCCGTGGAGGCGGTGCATGCCCTCAGCGAGCGCCTTGCCGCGAACTACCACGAACTGGAAGCCGCCGTCGCCGGTCGTGTCGATCTCTCCCGCAAGGCCCTGCGCCGCTGGAGCAAGGAGACCCGCGAGATGCTCGACCACCTCGCCGAGGTGTGCAAGCTGCCGGAGGTCAAAATCCCCGCAACGGCTTGATCCTGTGCGCTTCGGGTGGACAGCACCCGGAGCAACCCGTAGAGTGATCCTCGCGTGACGTTGCTCCAACTCGGCTGGTCCCCGTTTTTTGAAGAGGCCTTTGCTCCCTACCGGAGCAAGGGCCTTGTTCCTGCCCGCCTGATCCGCGAGACCGCCATCAACTACGGCGCGTTTCTGGAAGGAGGAGAGGAAATCGACCTCGTCCTGTCCGGCAAGGTCTGGCACGATGCCGCCAATGACGCGGAACTCCCTGCCGTCGGCGACTGGGTGGCGGTCGATCTGGGCGGGGAGAATGAGGATCACGTGATCCGCGCCCGCCTGCCGCGCCGCTCCTGCTTCTCCCGGAAGATGCCGGGGAAGAGCTCCGAGGAGCAGGTCATCGGCGCGAATGTCGATGTCGTGGCCGTGGTCACGGATGCCGGTCCGGATTTCAATCCGCGGCGGATGGAGCGCTACTTCGCCCTGATCGCCCGCAGCGGTGCGAAGCCGGTGGTGCTGATCAACAAGGCCGACCTGTTCACCAAGCAGGAGAATGCCGAGGCCGCCGCCGAACTCGCCGCGCTCTGCCCGGATGCGGACATCCACGTCACCAGCGCGCTGAACCGCAAGGGCCTCAGTGTGTTGAAGTCCTATCTCAAAAAAGGGGCCACCATGTGCGTGGTCGGCTCCAGCGGGGTGGGCAAGTCCACCTTGGTCAACCAGTTGTATGGTGAGGAATGGCAGTGGACCGGGGACTGCAACGAGGTCACCGGCAAGGGTCGCCACACCACCACCTCCCGCGAGCTGGTGCCGCTGCCGGGCAACGGCATGCTCATCGACAATCCCGGGATGCGGGAGATCCAGATGTGGACGGACGAGCAGACGCTTCGCGAAAGCTTTGCCGATGTCGAAGCGCTGTCCCACGACTGCAAATTCGCCGATTGCCGCCACCAGAAGGACGCCGGCTGCGCCATCCGGGGTGCCGTGGAAGCGGGGAGCCTGGAGCTCGGCCGCTATGAAAGTTTCCTCCAGCTCGATGACGAGATCGCCGAGCTCCGCCGCCGCGCGAAGAAGCGCCAGATGTCCGTCGAGCGCTGGGCAAAACGCAATCATCGCGTCAAAGCCCGCAATCTGGAGGATCGCATCCAGCTCGAGAAAGATGAGCGTGGTGATTGGTGTTGAATAAGTTCACGGAATTTTCCGTCACTTTTCCCGGATGCCGCCGCAACTTTCGAACCACTCCGGGGTTTGCAACCAGTTGCAATATAACAAAGAAGCCACCCGGGAGCCCCTTATCTGGAGTTGTCGGATCAAATTTCTTTGATAATTTCCGCGCCACAGCGCGCTCTGTTTTCTGTTCTGTTGTTTATAGCATCATACGCCCTCTCTCATGAAACCTCCCAATCGACCGGTGCCGCCCCGCCGCCCCGTCACCCCTCCAGCGGGCAATGTGCCCGCTCCGCGCGCCATCCAGGCGGGCTACCGGAAAAAGGAACAGATGCAGCAGTTCCGCAGCGTCCTGATGGTGATCATCGCGCTGGGCGGTCTCTGGCTGCTCGTCCAGAAATTCGGCTTGGTTCAGAAATTCGTGCCCGGGATGGCTTCGGCACAATCCACGCCGGCCAAGAAAAAGGCGCAGGATTCCAGTGGCCCGGACTTGGGTACCCATGACTCGGACGTCGGCTACTCGGACCTCTTCAAGAACCAGCCGCCCGCTTCTTCCGGCACCACCGGCGGTTCTCCCGGCACGATGGCTGCCAATGGCACCTCCGGAGGGGCCACCGCAGGTGATGCCACTGGCACCGGCAGCCAAGGTACCGTGGGAGAAGTCTCCGGCGTGAGCAATGATGACATTTTCGGGGACACCACCTTGGTTCTGGCGGGCCTCGATGCCACCCGTGAGTCCTTCTTGAAGAAGGATGCCGATCTGCTCCAGCGGGCGATCAACGAGGGCGCGTGGACCAGCTACCGGAAGATGCTCGGCCGCTCTCTGGAAGCCGCCATTCCCACCATGCACATCGGGGATGGCCGCGGCCGCTATGAGGAGTTCTGGAAGACGCCGATGTTCTATCAGGCCTTCCTGCGCTGGCAGGTGCTCGGCCGGTTTTCGCCGAAGAGCATCCATGAAGTGACCCATGACGAGCGCGCCCGCGCCATGATCACCTGGCTCTTCAATACTCCGGAGAAAATGGAGCAGGTCCTTCTCACGGTGAAGCCGGAGGACGACAAGGACCGCGTCATGGTTTTCCTCAAGGACGCCTGGACCGCCAAGGAAGCCGTCGCCAAGAAGTACTTCAACCTTGCGCTCGCCTGTGCCGTGGTCTTCGACAAGCCGATGACCGCCAAGAATCCCGGTGGCGAAAAGGACTATTCCAGCGAACTCTCCATTGATCCGCTCGTCCGCTACCTCTGGTACATCGAGAAGGACGAGAAGGGCAAGATGGTCGGGCCGATCGACCGCCTCCCGGCCCGCGATCTCGTCTATGTCGTCTGTGCTCCCGTCATCCAGTCCGAACTGGAGTGGGCGGTGGACAAGATGCACCTCAACCGCAAGAACTGGGGTGATGCCTACGGCATGGTGAAGTACCTCATGGAGCGCGCGGTGAAAGGCATCAATCCCTACACCGAATACACCTTCGCCCAGATTCTCAAGGAGGGCGGCATCTGCGGTGACCAGTCCTATTTTTGTGCGAACACCGCCCGCGCCAACGGCATTCCGGCGATGGTTTTCGCCGGTGAAACCGACCTCGGCGGGCATGCCTGGGTGGCGCTCAAGGTGAAGGATGACGAATGGACCACCGGAGTCGGCCGCATCGGTGGCGTCTCCAAGGGCCAGACCGATAATCCGCAGATCGGCGGTGCCATCACCGAGCAGGAAGTCTGGCAGTGGAACGACCGCGACCACCAGAGCCCGGTGATCTCGATCAGCGTCTATCGCCACCTCTGGTTGTGCGACTACTTCTCCGAGCAGGGCAAGAAGGACCTCGTGGCCGAGGCCGTGCGGCTGTCGAACACGATCGGCCGTTCCTTTGTCGAGAGCTGGGCCAGACTCTACGCCGTTCTGGAGGATGAGACCGGCGCGAAGGATCCGAAGGATCCCGAGGTCTATGGCGAATGGAAGAAGTTCGCCGGCGACATGCGCCGCGAGTTCCGTGAGAACCCGCGCATGGCCGCTCTCGCCGCCAAGGCGGAGACCGAGCACGTCTTCCCGTATGGCAGCGAAAACGATGCCAAGACCGCCTTCCTCCGCGAGCGCCGCCGCGACGAGCGCAACCAGTCCGAGCAGAAGGACCTCATCGCCGAGTCGCTCAAGCGCGAGGCCGAGATCATCCTCAAACGCAACGAGCCGACCGCGAAGAAGGACATCGAGCACCTCTACGATCCGGCGCTCCGCGAATACGGCGGCAGCATCACCGGCTTCAAGATGATCTCCTCGGATTACTTCGGCTACATGAAGGATGATCCGGAGATGGCGAAGAAGGCTGTCCGCGACATCGAGCTCGCTTTCAACCGCGTGGTGAAGAGCAACTCCGGCGACTGGTTCCGCACCAAGACCGAAGCTGGCATCGTGACCACCATCGCCGGCTACTATCGCCAGGTCGGCGACGAACCCCGTGCGAAGATGCTGGAAAAGCGCTACGAACGGGAAATGGCCAAGGCCGAACGCGACGCGCTGTAACAACCGCCGAAGTTTGTTTTGAAAAGCCCGGTGGAGTCTCTCCGCCGGGCTTTTTGTTCGAATGTGTGAGGCCTGTTGGGACTTGGCAGGGCGGAGTTGTCATCCATGGTGGATGTCATGATCGAAGTGGACCTGACCCGCCTGCCGGATACCGATCCCATCCGCGCCTACCGCTATCGCGACGGCATTTATGCCGGAGATCTGGTCACCGCGGCGCTGGTGCATCTTGATTTCTTCACCTGGCTCGCGGAGCATCCATCCGATCTCCCAGCCATCTGCAGGCAGTTCGGATTCGCCGCCACCCGTCCGGCGGATGTGATGATGACCTTGTTCGCCGCGAATGGGTTCGTCCGCTCCGAGGACGGCATGTTCCATGTCACGGAGAGCGGTCGTGAGGCTCTTACGGCCGGCTCGCCGTGGTCGCTCGCACCCTACTATGCCTCGCTGAAGGACCGCCCTGTCACCATGGACTATCTCAAGGTGCTCGCCACCGGGAAACCGGCCAAGTGGGGCAGCTACGATGCGGGCGATTGGCACAAGTTGATGGAGGACGATGCCTTCGCCCGCCTCTTCACCACCGCCATGGATTGCCGCGGCGTGCTGCTCGGACCCGCGATGGCGCAGAAGCTCGATCTCTCCCGGTTCACGCGGCTGGTGGACATCGGCGGCGGTTCCGGCATCTACGCCTGCTCGCTGGTCGCGAACGCGTCGCATCTCTCCGCGGTGGTGTTCGACCAGGCCTCGGTGGAACGCATCGCCCGCCGGCGTGTCGCGGAACTCGGCTATGCGGACCGCGTGGAGGTGGTGGCCGGAGACATGTTCCGCGATCCGCTTCCGGACGACTGCGACCTCCACCTGTTCTCGAACGTGCTCCACGATTGGGACGAGCCGGAGGTCCGTGAACTACTAGCTGTATCGTACCGAGCCCTGAAACCCGGCGGCATGCTCATCCTTCATGACGCCTTCATCAACGCGGACAAAACCGGTCCGCTGCCCGTGGCCGAGTATTCCGCCATGCTGATGCACTCCACCCAGGGGAAATGCTACTCCGTTGGCGAATACGAAGCGCTGCTCACCGAAGCCGGTTTCCACACCTTCACCTGCCAGGACACCGCCGCCGACCGTGGGGTGATGACGGCGCTGAAGTCCTGAGCCGCCACCTCACGCGGTCCGTTTCGCGATCTTGCTGGGCACCACGTTGTCCGGCTCCGCGGCTTCGGCGCACTGGCCGGTCACCGGACGGCCCAGCATCGCTTCGTATGCCTGGATGTAGGCGGAGGCGGTCGCCTCGTGATTGAACCGCTCGTTGGACTCCCTCATCACCCGGGCCAGTTGCTTCTCCCGGATCTCCACGGGCAGATGATGGAATTTCAACGCTTCCTCCACCGCCCAGCGCAGGCCGCCTGAATCGAAGATTTTGAAGAGGAAGCCGTTGCCGCTGTGATCGGCCACGTTCATTTGCTCCACGGTATCGTGCAGGCCGCCGGTATCGTGCGCGATGGTGAGGCTGCCGTACTTCGGAGCGATCATCTGCGGCAGGCCGCACGGCTCGAACGACGATGGCATGAAGATGAAATCGCTGGCGGCGTAGCCGAGGTGGGACAGCGTTTCGTTGAAGTCGCGCACCGCCACGCGGTCCTGGAGTCCGTGCATGCCCACGATCCGTTGGAAGTGGTGTTGATACGCACCGCTCGCGACAATGGCGATCTGCAGACCGCTGGCGGTGTGGTCCGCCACCAGCTTGTAGAGGATGTCCGTGAGAAGCTGGCAGCCCTTCTGGACCGGGTCGAGCCGGGAGGGCCAGAAGAACAGCGGCGCGTCCGGATCGAGCTTGAGGCCGAGCTGCGCCTGGAACGCGAGCTTGTTCGCCCGCTTGCCTTCCGTGACATCGTCCACGCCATAGGCATGCGGCAGTGCCGGGTCCGTGGCGGGATCGAAGACCGCATCGGGCGCGTTCAGGATTCCGCTGGCATGGCCGGCGTGGAACTTGGCGCGGAGCTCGTTGCGGATTGCATTCGGAATGAATTCGTGCGCGCCGCCGACCACCTCGTGCAGGAAGGTCGGGCTCACCGTGTTCACGTGGCTGGCGGCGAAGATGCCGCTGGTCAGAAGATCCACCGCATTTTCGTTCCGGCTTTCCTCATAGCCGTGCGGCGTCCGGCGGTAGTAAAGGTGCTGCCAGAAGTCCGCCGCATCAATGCCGCGATCCTCGATCTGGGCGAGCGTGCGATGTTCGGTATGGATGTTGTGGACGGTGAAAAGGCTGGGAATGCCGTGGCGCCTCGCCACTCCGGGGATCAGCCCCGTCATCCAGTCGTTGCAGTGGATCAGGTCCGGCCGCACCTGCGGGATGGTGTGGTTGATCACCTCGCGCTGGAAGGCCAGCGAGATGAGGTGGTTCTCCGCGCCATAGACGGAATTGCGATGGTAGAAGATGCGGTCCTCCGCCAGGTGGATGCGCTGCTCGGGCAGCGACCGGCTGACTTTCTCGTACTCATGTGCCAGCACGCTCTCCACATCGAGATCGAACATCCGCCTGTAGTTCGGCAGGGCGACATGGACATCCGCCCCCTGGTCGTAAAGCGCCTTGACCAGCGAGGCCGAGACATCCGCCAGCCCTCCGGCTTTCGCACACATGCGCTGGGCCAGGTTGCCCATTCCTTCCGGCAGATAGGTGATCTCCGGCGTGACGACGAGGATGCGGGGGCGGGGGTTGCTGGTCATCGAAACAAGGGGGTTTCTATCAGCGATAGGTGAGGATGTGGAACACCGCAAGATCCGTCGTCATGGTTTGGAAAAGAAAACGTGCATTGTTGATCTCACCCGTTTTGGGGATGGATTCGCGCAGGGTTATGGGTTCAAATTTGTGATCACGGCAAATTGTTTCAGATATCCCGACCGTCATTTTCGTTATGGGATCATGTGGTGTCCGGAATTGTGCCTCTGAAGGCGGATTCGCGTGAATTCGGGGTTTCGGAATCGGTCATCCTGTTCGAAACTCGGGCCATGATTCGCGCGCTGGCCGCCACCTTCCTGCTGTTGTCGGGCTCCATTCCCCTCCATGCGCAGTTGTCGAACCTGCTGGCGAAAGATGCCCCCAAGCAAGCCGAGGTGGCGGAGACCCCGCAGCAGATGCGCGACCGCTGGCAGGCATGGCTGGATGATGCGAAGGCGCAGCTCGTGCGGCTCGATGACCCGGCGGCGGAAACCCAGTTGCCGGCGGGCGTGACCACCGGCGAATACGCGGACCGCCGCCGTGACATGCAGTCGACCATGGCGTCCCTGGAGCGTTGCCTGAAAAGCAAGGCGCTGCTGGATGCCAGTGCGAAGGAAGCCACCCGCGCCCGTGAGGCCCGTGCGGATTGGCACGGCTTCAAGGAACCGCCCCCTTATTCGGTGCTGCTGGTGGATGATCTCCGCAACCAGCGGGACGTGGCGCACGAGCGCAAGAACACCGCCGAGTCTTCCATCAGCCTGATGGAGCGGATGATGGAGGAAGCCCGCCAGTTGTCCGCCAAGGCGGATGCGGATGTGCGGAGGGCCGAGGAGGCGGCGGCGTCGAACGACAAGGACATGGCTGCGAAGTGGCGGCTGGATGCCGCGAAAGTCCGCCAGCGCATGCTGGTGACCCGCATCGAGTCGGCGAACAGCGGCATCGCCGTCCAGCGCAACGATTTGGCCGCCGCCATGGACGATCTTTCCCTGGCGGAGATCAAAATTTCCGCCGCCGCGGCCCAGCAGGCCTTCCTCAAGGACGACCTGGACAAGATCCGCAAGGCAGCGGCCGACCGCCAGACGGCGTTGCGCAAGGAGGTGGAGGGCCTCGACAAGCGCCGCCGTGCCGTTCTCGCCGAGCGCCGCAAGCTGGAGCCGGTGCCTGGCGCGGATGGCAAGACCCCGCCGGCGGATGAGCTCACCCGGCTGAAGCTGGATGGCGCCCAGGACCGCGCGGACGCGCTGGAGTTTTCCGTGGATCTTCTCGGCTCGCTCGGCCAGTTGGAGAACCAGATGCTGGAGGCGTATGACGCCCGTCATACCTTGATGACCTCCACCGATCCGGATGCACGGGCTGCGGCGCGCAAGTCGCTGGGTGATATTCTCAATCGTGTCGGACCGTGGGAAACCTTTGTGGACAACCAGTTCAACCTGGCCGGGGCGAAGCTCCGCAGCCAGGAGGCCAAGGCATCTTCCCTGGCGGCGGACGATCCGAAACTCCAGCCGATCAATGACGTCCGTGACGCACTGGGCGAGCAGATGGCGGTCATCCAGCGTGTGAAGCAGGGCATCGATCTGGCCACCCGCCTCATCCACCGCTGGCTGGAGGACTACGACAAGGACGTGCAGAAGCAGTCGTGGGGCGAGCGCACGTCGTCGTTCTTCCGTTCGGTGTGGCGCGGCATCCGCAGCGTCTGGCAGTTCGAGGTCTTCCACGTGGACAACAAGGGGGTGACCCTCGGCCGCCTGGTCATCGCGCTGTTGTTGTTCGCGTTCGGCTATTTCGTCGCCTCGCGGATCACCCGGCGCTTGCAACGTGCCGTGGTCGCCCGCGGACGCGTGGCGGAGGCCCAGGCCGGGACGCTGCGGCGCTGGCTGATGGTGTTGCTCGGGTTCTTCCTCGTGGTCGGCACCCTGCAGGTGATGAAGATCCCTCTCACCGTCTTCGCGTTCTTCGGCGGTGCGCTCGCCATCGGTCTGGGTTTCGGCACGCAGACGCTGATCAAGAATTTCATCAGCGGCATCATCATGCTCTTCGAACGGAATATCCGCGTGGGTGACATCGTGGACGTCGGTGGATCGGTGGGCACGGTATCCGAGATCAACACCCGCTCATCCATCATCCGCAGCGTGGATGGGCTGGAGACGGTGGTGCCGAATTCCATGTTCCTGGAGAACAAGATCACCAACTGGACCCATACCAACCGCCGTCTGCGCCGCAGCATCCGCATCGGAGTTTCCTATGGCTCTCCCAGCCAGAAGGTGGCGGATATCCTCGTCGATTGCGCGAACCGCCATGGCAAGGTGCTGAAGGATCCGGAACCGATGGCCCTGTTCGAAGACTTCGGCGACAATGCGCTGCTGTTCTCCCTCTATTTCTGGGTCGAACTGGCGGGCAATACCAATGCCGCGCTCGTCTCCAGCGACCTGCGCTTCATGATTGAAAAGCGCCTCACGGAAGCGGGCATTGGCATCCCCTTCCCGCAGCGCGACCTGCGTCTCGTTACCGAGACGCCATTGCAGGTGGAATGGGCGCCGCGGCCCGAGGATGCCAGATAGTCTTTTTTCGCACGTGGTTCCACCTTCAGGCGGGTGTCTCGAAATCCTTCTCAAAGCACCGCCGCCAAGAGCATCAGGGATCTAACCACCATTCAATGGGTTCTTGCTTTTCACCGTCTGCCTGAAAGCGGAACCACGTACGAAGAGATGACTCCGGGCGTCGGATCTGCTAGGATCGTTCCATGCTCGGAGTGCTCTCGTTCGGACTGACGGCGGAATCGTTGCTGCGGATCGCGCTGGCGGTGATCGCGGGAGGCATCCTCGGTTTCGAGCGCCAGCACCATGGCCGTGCCGCGGGCCTGCGCACGATCATGATCGTCTGTCTCGCGTCCTGCGTGGCGATGGTGGTGTCGGATATTTTCTACCGCGAAAGTTTCCAGGCCACCGGCACCACGCATCCGGATCCCGCGCGTCTGGCGGCAGGCGTGCTGGCCGGCATGGGATTCCTCGGTGCGGGAGTGATCGTCCACCAGCAGAAGACCAATATCACGCGCGGCGTGACCACCGCGGCGACGCTGTGGTTCAGCGCGATCATCGGGATCTGCTTCGGAGCCGGAGCCATCGGACTCGGAGCGGTCGGTACCGGTATCGCCACCGTGGTCCTCTACTTCGTGCCGAAGTTCGAGAGGAACATCCAGAAGGACGCCTACGCGGATCTCGCAGTGAGGATGAACCAGGTCGCGGATGTGGAAACCGTGACCGGCGCGATTGAATCCCTCGACGCGAAGGTGAAAGGCATGAGCTGGGAGGAAGATCTCGCGACCGGGGAGCGCTTCCTGAAGTTCCACGTGAAATTCAAGAGCCAGCGTTCGAAGACCTTGCCACAGCAGTTGATGAGCAGCCTGTCGGCGCTGCCGGGAGTGAAAACGATCCACTGGCAGGGATAAGACTCAATTCCGCGTTCTCAACATCCATGCTCCGCCACCCAATACCACGAACGACGCCAGCCAAACCACGGGTGCGGCTCCGATGGCAGTGACGGTCGTCTTGTTCACGCCGCCTTCATCCAAGGGGATTTCCTGAAGCGCGAGAGCGAAGGAATGCAGCCCGATGAGGAATGCCACGCCCGCCAGAATCACTGTGGTCTTCCAGCAACGGCACAACAGCGTGATGAGCGCGGGAAAATACAACAGGTTCGCAAACCAGCCGAGTTGTCCGAGGAACAATCCCATCCATCCCATCAGCAGCACCTGTCCGCCGGACCAACGGTCTCCGTTTTTCAGATAGTAGGCCGGTAACGCACAAGCGACGCCGAACACCACAAGAGTCGCCCCGCCCACGATCAGCCTTCCTTTCCAGGAAGGAGGCGATGGCATCGGTGGCGGTGTGGCGGACATGCCGGAGAGTAGCACAAAGGGCGGATCACCATCCACCGCCTAAAGCGGAGACCAACGCTGCTGCCGCATTGAGGCGCCGCGCTTGCAAATCGAGCGCATTGCGTTCCGCCGTCAACGCGGCGGCTTGGGCCACGGCAACGTTCAGGTAGTTGTTGGTGCCCGCCTTGTATTCGTTCAGGGCGATGCGTTCGCTGTCGCGCGCGGCCTTTACGGCCAACTGCTGGGCACCGGCTTCCTGGGACAGTACGCGCAGGGTCGCGAGTGCGTCTTCGGTTTCCTGCAACGCGGTCAGCACGGTCTGGCGATACTCGGCGACGGTGCGGTCGTAAGTGGCATCGGCCTGCGCTTTGGCGGCGAGGCGTTGGCCGCCATCAAGGATCGGTGCGGCGAGTTCCGGGCCGAGTGACCAGAAGCGGGTGGGAGCGGTGAAGAGATTGCCCGCGCCGCTCCAGCCACCACTGGCACCGAGCGAGATCGTTGGGAAGAACGCGGCCTTGGCGGCACCGATGCGCTCGTTGGCCGCAGCCACGCGGCGCTCGGCGGCGGCGATGTCCGGACGGCGTTCCAACAAACGTGATGGCGTGGAGGAGGGGATCGATGGCACGGAAGAAGCAAGAGGACGGCGCGGCAATGAGAACGCGGCGGGTGCCTGTCCGACCAAGACGGCGAGCGCGTGTTCGAGTGTGGCGCGTTGCACACCGGTCTCGATGGCGGCGGTGCGGGTCGCGGCGAGTTGCGTTTCCGCCTGCGCGACATCTCCGCGCGAGACCACTCCTTGCGCGTAACGGTTGCGGGTGATCTCCAGTGACTTTTCGTAGCTCTCGATCTGGCGGTCGAGCAGGTCGCGCTGGGCATCCACCGCGCGCAGTGAGAAATAGGTCTGCGCGGCCTGGGCCTGGAGGCTGAGCTTGGTCGATTGCACGTCCGCGGCAGCGGCTTCCGCATCGGCGGTGGTGGCGCGCGCGCTGTGGCGGAGACGCCCCCACAGGTCGAGTTCCCATGAGGAAGACGCGCCGATGCTGTATTCCGTGCCCTTGCTCTTCCCCGCGAGTCCGCTGCGGGTGGCCGAGGCATTGCCGGTCAAGCTGGGCACGAACGACAGCTTCGCGCTGATGACAAGCGCGGCGGCTTCACGCGATTGTGCTTCGGCGGCTGCGAGCGAGGCATTGGAAACCTCCACGCGCTTCAGCAGCGAGGACAGCTCGCCGTCATTGAACAAGCGCCACCAATCGCCGCGCGGCAGATGCGCCGCGGGCTGCGCCTTCCGCCAGATGCCGCTTTCCTTGAAGTTCGCGGGGATGCCGGGATCGAGCTGCTGCTTCGGCGCGACCAGCGAACAACCGCTGAGCAGGACGACGAGAGGCGTGAGATGAAGGGAGCGTTTCACGGGATGGGAAAGGATGGCCGCGGATCAAGCTTCGGACGGAACTGCGGGGATGTCGAGGTGCGGCTGTTTCCGGCGCGAGAGGAAACGATGGCGCATGTTGTCGAGGAAGAGATAGACTACCGGCGTGGTGTAGAGCGTGAGAAGCTGGCTGAGCAACAACCCACCGACGATGGCCACACCAAGCGGCCGACGCAGTTCCGAGCCTTCGCCGAAGCCGATCGCCAGTGGCAGCGCGCCGAGCATCGCCGCGAGCGTGGTCATGAGGATCGGGCGCAGGCGCAGCTCGCAGGCTTCGAGGATCGCTTGCTTCGGATCGAGACCGCGGGTGCGCTCCGCATCAAGTGCGAAGTCGATCATCATGATGGCGTTCTTCTTCACGATGCCGATGAGCAGGAAGATCCCGATGAAGCCCATGATGTCGAAGTCCATCTGACAGAGCTGCAATGCGAGGAGCGCACCGACACCGGCGGACGGCAGCGTCGAGAGGATCGTGAGCGGATGCAGGAAGCTCTCATAGAGCACGCCCAGCGTCAGATAGATCACCAGCAGCGCCGCGACGATCAGCCACGGTTGACTGGACATCGAATCGGCGAACACACCCGCGCTGCCAGCGAAGTTGTGTTGGACGGTCTCCGGGATGCCGAGCCTGTTGACCGCGTCGTTCACCGCATCAGTGGCGTCGCTGAAGGAAGCGCCCGGCGCGAGGTTGAACGAGAAGGTCACGGCGGCGAACTGGCCCTGGTGGTTCACCGTCAGCGGTGCGGGCGCGGATTCCCAGCGCGCGAAGGCGGTGAGCGGCACCAGCGTGCCATCGGTGGATTTCACGCGGATGTGATCGAGGCCACCGGCGTCGGTGGAGAAATGGCGGTTTGCTTCGAAGACCACCTTGTACTGGTTCAGTTCCGCATAGATGGTGGAGATCTGCGCCTGGCCGAAGGCGTCGTTCATCGCGGTATCGATGTCGCGCATCGCCACGCCGAGACGGGCGGCGGTATCGCGGTCCACCACCACGCGGGTGAGGCCGCCCTTGTCCTGGAAGTCGCTGTTGACGTCGGTGATGGTCTTGATGCCGAGCAGGGCCTGGCGGACTTTCGCTTCCCACGAGCGCAGTTCGGCGAGGTCGCTGGACTGGAGCGTGTACTGGTAGCTCGCGGCACTGGAGCGCCCGCCGATACGGATGTCCTGGTTAGGCTGGAGATAGAGCGTCGCGCCAGCGATGTGGGCGGTCTTCTTGCGCAGGCGGGCGATGATTTCCAAGGCGCCGTCCTGGCGCTGGTCGCGCGGCTTCAGCGAGATGTAAACGCTGCCGTTGTTGCGCGAGCCTCCTCCGGGCCCTCCGCCGCCGGTGCTGGCATTCACCGAAGCGATCGCCGGATCCTGGCGGATGATCTCCGCGATCTCGATCACCTTCTCTTTCATGGCGGCGAAGGAAATGCTCTGGTCGCCGCTGATGTTGCCGCGCATCTGGCCGGTATCCTGTTGCGGGAAGAAGCCTTTGGGAATGGTGACATATTGCCAGGCGGTGAGGGCGACGGTGGCCATCAGCACCAGCAGCGTGAGCCAGCGGTGGGTGAGAGCCACATCCAGTGTGCGCGTGTAGGCATTCTGGATCGTGGTGAAGCACCACTCGATGCCACGCGAAATCCGGCCCGGCTGGTATTCGCCTTTTTTGTGGGCCAGAAGCCGCGCGCACATCGTCGGCGTGACGGTGAGCGAGACCACCAGCGAGACGGCGATGGAAGCGGAGAGCACCACCGCGAACTCGCGGAACAAGCGGCCGACGATGCCGCCCATGAACAAGATGGGAATGAACACCGCCACCAGCGACAGGCTCATCGAGATCACCGTCGAGGTCACCTCGGCGGCACCTTTCCGCGCCGCTTCCTTCGCGGGCATGCCTTTCTCGATGTGGCGCGCGATGTTTTCCAGCACCACCACCGCGTCATCGACCACGAATCCGGTGGCGATGGTCAGCGCCATCAGCGAGAGATTGTCGATGCTGTAGCCGCAGGCGTACATCACCGCGAAGGTGCCGATCAGCGAAACCGGCACCGCGACTCCGGGAACGAGCGCGGCCCGGGCGCGGCGCAGGAACAGCCACACCACCAGCACCACCAGCACGACGGAGAGGAACATCGCGTGCTGCACCTCATTGAGAGAGGCCTTGATGGTCGCCGTGCGTTCCATCGTCACGCTCAGATCAATGGCGGCGGGCAGCGAGGCTTCGAGCTGCGGCAGGAGCTTCCGCACCGCGGCGGTGGTTTCGAGGATGTTCGCGCCGGGCTGGCGGAACAGCACCAGCGAAACCGAGGGGACGCCATTGCTGGTGCCGTAGTTGAGCACGTCCTGCACGGAATCCTCGACCTTCGCCACATCGCCCAAGCGCACCGCGGAGCCTTCCTTGTAGCCGACGATCATCGGCACGTAGTCCTTCGCGGTGTGGAGTTGGTCGGAGGCGGTGACCTGCCAGCGGCGGGTGCCCTCCTCCACATAGCCCTTCGGGCGGCTCACATTGTTTGCGGAAACGGTGCCGCGGAGTTCGTCCACGGAGAGCCCGGAACGTTCGACCGCTGGCAGGTCCAGCGAGACACGCACCGCAGGCAGCGAGCTGCCACCCACGAACACCTGGCCGATGCCGGGCACCTGCGCGATCTTCTGCGCGATCACGGTCGAGGCCGTATCGTACATGTCCCCCGGCTTGTAAACATCCGAGGTGAGCGAGAGAATCATGATCGGCGAGTCCGCCGGATTGCGCTTCCGATAGTTCGGCATCGAGGGCATGCCGGATGGAAGCAGGCTGCGGGCGGCGTTGATGGCGGCCTGCACGTCATTGGCCGCGCCGTTGATGTCGCGGCTGAGATCGAACTGGAGGGTGATGTCGGTGCTGCCCTGCGAGCTGCTTGAGGTCATCTCGGTGACCCCGGGGATGCGGCCCAGCGTGCGCTCCAGCGGCGTGGCCACGGTAGCGGCCATCGTTTCCGGACTCGCGCCGGGCAGGCTCGCGTTCACGCCGATGGTGGGGAAGTCCACCTGCGGCAGTGGTGAGACTGGAAGCTCGAAGTAGGCGAGGGCTCCGGCCAATGCCACCGCCACGGTGGCCAGCGTGGTGGCCACCGGACGATCAATGAAGATCTCGGTGAACTTCATGGCACGGGCGTGGCTTCCGCCGCAGGCACGACTTCCTCATCGCTGTTCCGTCTCCAGCGGCGGGCGATGGAATCGAACATCAGATAGATCACCGGCGTGGTGAACAGCGTGAGCACCTGGCTCACCAGCAGGCCGCCCACCATCGTGATGCCCAGCGGATGGCGCAGTTCGGAGCCGACGCCCTTGCCTAGCATCAGTGGCAGCGCGCCGAGCAAGGCGGCCAGCGTGGTCATCAGGATCGGACGGAAGCGCAACATCGAGGCCTCATGAATGGCCGAGCGCGGATCGGCTCCGCGGGTGCGCTCTGCTTCCAGTGCGAAGTCGATCATCATGATCGCGTTCTTCTTCACCAGGCCGATCAGCAGCACGATGCCGATGATCGCCATCACGCCGAGCTGGGTGCCGGTGAGGTTCAGCGCCAGCAGCGCGCCCACCGTGGCGGAGGGCAGCGTGGAAAGGATCGTCACCGGATGGATGAAGCTTTCGTAGAGAATGCCCAGCACCAGATACATCACCACCACTGCGGCCAGCACCAGCCAGAGCTGGTTGGTCAGGGCGGCTTGGAAGGCCACCGCCGTTCCTTGGAACTCGAACTTGATGCTCTGGGGCAGTTTCAACGACTCCACATCCTTGCCCACGGATTCCACCGCCGCGCCGAGCGAGGCTCCGGGCGCGAGGTTGAAGGAAAGCGTCACCACCGGGAACTGGCCCTGGCGGGCGATCAGCAGCGAGGTCGGCTCTTCCACGATGCGTGCCACGCTGGTGATCGGCACCGGCGTGCCATCGCCGCCGGTGACATAGACATGATCGAAGGCCTCGAAGCCGCGCTTGAACGCAGGCTCGCTTTCCAGAATCACGCGGTACTGGCCGCCCTGCGTGAAGATCGTGGAAACCTGCCGCTGTCCGAAGGCATTGTAGAGTGCGGCATCGATCTGTGCGGCGGTGATGCCGAGACGACCGGCGAGGTCGCGGTCGATCTCGACCTTCGCTTGCAGGCCTTTGTTCAGGAGATCGTCGGCGACATCCACCACCATCGGATTCTCCTTCATCCTGGCGATGATCTTCGGCACCCACTCGGCGAGATCGGCGGAGTTCGGGGAATCCACCGTCATCTGGTACTGGGTGCGGCTCACGCGGTCGTCGATGCCGAGATCCTGCACCGCCTGCAGATAGAGTTGCATGCCGGGGATCGAGAGCGAGTGATCCTGGATGCGGCGCACGATGTCCGAGGCGCTGGTGCGACGTTCCTCCAGTGGCTTCAGGTTGATGAGCACGCGGCCGACATTCGGCGTGGCGTTCGCGCCATCGACGCCGATGAACGAGGACACGCTGTCCACTGCCGGATCCTGGAGGATCAGCTTCGCCATCTCCTGCTGGCGGGCGGACATTTCTTCGAAGGACACGCTTTCCGGGGCTTCGGTCATGCCCTGGATCACGCCGGTGTCCTGATCCGGGAAGAAGCCCTTCGGCGCGGTGTGGTAGAGCAGCGCCGTGGCCACCAGCGTGGCGATGAACACCAGCATGGTGGTCACGCGGTGGTTGAGCACCACATCGAGCGCCTTGCCGTAGAGTTCGATGATGTGGTGGAAGAAGGCATTTACCATCCGGCCGAGACGGCCCACCTCGGCGTGCGCCTCATCCTTGAGAAGACGCGCGCACATCATCGGCGTGAGCGTCAGCGAGATGACCGCGGAAATCAGGATCGCCATCGCCAGCGTGATCGCGAACTCACGGAACAACCGGCCCACCACATCGCCCATGAACAGTAGCGGGATCAATACCGCGATCAGCGAGATCGTCAGCGAGATGATGGTGAAGCCGATCTGCTTCGCGCCCTTCAGCGCGGCTTGTAGCGGCGGATCGCCTTTCTCGATGTAACGCGCGATGTTCTCGATCATCACGATCGCGTCATCGACCACGAAACCGGTGGCGATGGTCAGCGCCATCAGCGTGAGGTTGTTCAGGCTGAAGCCGCAGAAGTACATCGCGGCGAAGGTGCCGACCAAAGACAACGGCACCGCCACGGCGGGAATGATGGTGGCGCGCCAGTTCCACAGGAACACGAAGATCACCGCCACTACCAGCGCGATGGCGATCAACATTTCCTCCTGCACGTCCTTCACCGAGGCGCGGATGGTCACGGTGCGGTCGGTGAGCGGGGTGATGTCGATGCCGGAGGGCAGGCCTTCGCTCAGCTTCGGCATCAGCGTTTTCACGCTGTCCGCCACCTCGATCACGTTCGCGCCGGGCTGGCGCTGGATCTGGATGACCACGGCGGGGCGGTCGTTCGCCCAGGCGGCGAGGCGGTCGTTTTCCGCACCGGGGATCACATCGGCCACGTCCTTCACGCGGACGGCGGCCCCGTCTTGCCACGCGATCACCAGTGTCTGGTAGTCGGTGGCGGAGATGAGCTGGTCGTTCGCATCCAGCGTGCTGGAGCGGGTGGGCCCATCGAAGCTGCCCTTCGGCTGGCTGACGTTGGCGGCGGCGATGGCCGTGCGCAGGTTCTCGGTGGTGAGTCCCCGCGATGCGAGAGCTCCGGGATTGGCCCGGATTCTAACAGCCGGGCGCATGCCGCCGCTGAGCGTGACCAGGCCGACGCCGGAAACCTGTGACAACTTCGGCACCAGCCGCGTGTCCGCGTAGTCCTGCACCTTGGTGAGCGGCAGGCTGTTGGACGAGAGCGCGAAGGTGAGGATCGGCGCGTCCGCCGGGTTGACCTTGTTATAGACCGGCGGGCTGGGCAGGTCGGTGGGCAGCAGATTGGAAGCGGCATTGATGGCGGCCTGCACTTGCTGCTCGGCCACATCCAGGCTCATGCCGAGGGTGAAGCGCAGCGTGAGCACGGACGCGCCGCCGCTGCTCACGGAATACATTTGTGTCAGCCCGGGCATCTGGCCGAACTGGCGTTCCAGCGGTGCGGTCACCGAGGACACCATCACCTCCGGTCCCGCGCCGGGATAAAGCGTGGTCACCTGGATGGTGGGATAGTCCACCTCCGGCAGGGCCGAGACCGGCAGCAACCGGTAGCCGAAGAAGCCACCCAGCAGCAGCGCCACCATCAACAGGGTGGTCGCCACCGGGCGCTCGATGAAAATCCGCGAGGGGTTCATTGCGGGCGCTTGTGCTTCCGTTCGCCCTCCGGCTTGGCGGTTTCGTCACCCGCGGGCTTCTCCCCGTGCTTGTGCCCGCCACCGCCTTCGCTGCCACCGGGCGAGGCCAGCACGATCTTCGAACCATCGCGCAGGCGGTCGAGGCCGGAGACCACCACTTGTTCGCCGAGGGACAGTCCCTTCACGATGCGGGTGATCTCGCGGTAGGTCGCGCCGGTTTCCACCTGCCGGAAACTCACCGACTGATCTGGGTTGACGATATAGACATAGCGGCCGCGCGAGCTTTCCTGCACCGCGCCGGCGGGTACGACCACGGACTTCGGCTCCACCCGCACGCGGACGCGGACGTTCACGAATTGGTTCGGGAACAACTTGCCATCCGGGTTGGGGAACTCGGCCTTCAATTTCAGCGTACCGGAGGTCGGGTTGATCTGGTTGTCACTGGTCAGCAGCTTGCCCTTGGCGACTACGGTGCGTTGGTCGGCGGAGAGCGCCTCCACCGGCACTTCGGTCTTGGTGTTCAGGTAGCCGACCAAGGTCGGGACCAGATCCTGCGGCACGGCGAAGATCAGGCCCATCGGGTCCATCTGGGTGATGGTCACCAGACCGTTGGTGTCCGAGGCCCGGATCAGGTTGCCGGGATCGACCTGGCGCAGGCCCACGCGGCCGGTGAGCGGGGCGAGGACTTTGGTGTAGTCGAGTTGGAGCTGGGCGGCCTCCACCGCGGCGGTGTCGGACTCGATGGCGGCCTTGTACTGGCGGACCAGCGATTCCTGGGTGTCCACCTGCTGCTTCGCGATCGAATCCTGGGCCAGCAGGGTCTGGTAGCGCTTCAAGTCGGCCTGGGCGTTCTGCTCCAATGCCTCATCGCGCAATTTCTGGCCCTTGGCTTGGTCCAACAGGACTTGATAGGGCTTCGGATCGATCTCCGCGAGCAGGTCATCCTTCTTCACCGTGGCTCCCTCGGTGAAGTTCACCTTCAGCAGCTCACCATCCACCCGGCTGCGGACCGTCACCACGTTCAGCGGCGTCACGGTGCCGGAAACGGTGGACCATTCCTCGAAATCCATCTCTTTGGCGGTATCCGTGGCGACCGTCACCGGACCGGAGGCCTGCCCTCGGCGTCCGCCGCCCGGGCCGACCGCTCCGGAAGTGGCATCTCCTTTCTGGGTCGCGGCCCGCTTCTGATACCAGTGCCAGCCGCCGTAGCCGAGGCCGCCAAGAACGAGCAGCCACAGGATTGGCTTGAGAGGGGAAGAGCGTTTGGCGGGTGGATTCGGCTCGGTCATGACGGGGAGGCGCTACCAAACCATGAACCCGCTCCGGTGCAAACTCCGGGATGAGGGGCGGTTCCGCCGCATTCGCGGGACCGGAGGGCGGGTTTGGAAAGCGCCCCCGTTACGGCTGCCAATCCCACGAAATATCCGGGCGGGGCCAAAGTTCGCGTCAGAAATTGTAATATTCTGTATCGGCGAATCCCGGCAAGCGCGCTTGCGCAATCGCCTTCCCCGACACTCCCGCCCATGTTCACGCCAAAGTGGAAGAAGGAAGCGCTGCTGCTCGTCAAAGGCGCGCGGAAATTCGTCAACTACAAGCGCGACCTTCTCAAGCCGGACCGCATTGATGAGATCGAGTCCCGCCGCCAGGATCTGCTGGAGGCGATCAAGGCCAAGGATCTTCCCAAGGTGGAGGCGGCGTCCAAGCAACTCCGCGGCACCTGTGAGAATTCCTTGAAGGGCCAGCAGCCGCCTTCGTGGTGGGAGGAGAACGTCGAGGTCATGTTCGTGGCCATTGTCATCGCCCTCGGCTTGCGCACGTATGTTCTCCAGCCGTTCCGCATCCCCACCGGTTCCATGCAGCCGACGCTCAACGGGATCATCGGCAAGCCGGTGCTGGAGAAAGACTGGCCCGCGCTGCCCACCCGCCTCACGGAATCGGTTCTCCGTGGCCGCAGCTATGTGAAGGAGGTGGCCGAGCGGCCGCTGCAGATCCAGGTCGTGAAGCAGGAGACCGGATGGTACTGTCCCCAGCTCGTCGATACCCAGTTCCTGCATTTCTTCAGCCGATCGGAGTTCCAACTACCGGGAGGAGTTCTCCGGATGCCGGCACCCGCCAGCCAGATCTATCAGGCGGGATTCAACGATCTCGTTGACCGGCTGATTCCGAACAGCGCCAGTTTCGTGCCGGGGATGGGTGCGAATCTGACCATTCCCGCCGGTTCCACTCTGTGTGAAGGCACGATCGATGCCGGGGATCTCGTTCTGGTGGATCGCGTTTCCTATCACTTCCGGAAACCGACGCGCGGAGAAGTCTTCGTGTTCGACACCCGCGGGATCACGGGCACCAAGCAGCCTGCCAAAAAGGGGCATGACGAAGATGAACAGGCGGACGGCACCCACTACATCAAGCGTCTGGCCGCGGTGCCGGGGGACAAGCTGGCGATTTTCCCGCCGAACATCCTCATCAATGGCAAGGTGGCCAGCGAACCCGGATTCGAACATGTCTATACCCTGCCCCTGTGGGACCAGGCGCTCAATGCCCCGAGTCCGACGGTAAAGGGCTATTCGTTCGCAAAGGGTCGCGCGGGTGCCGTGCTGACGGGCCCGGGGAAGGAGATCGACCTCAAGATCGACACCGCTCCCGGCATGCGCGAATACTGCGCCTTGGGCGACAACAGCGGCAATTCGCTCGATTCCCGCTACTGGGGTACGGTGAAGGAGTTCAATCTGGTGGGTCCCGCCCTTTTCTCGCTCTGGCCGATCACCACCCGCCACTGGGGCTTCATCCGTTGATTCATCCGAATGTCCGTCGTCTCCTCTGAAATCACCCGCAAGGCGAAGTCCAACCTCGCCTTCGCGCTGGGTATCCTGCCGAAGGAGCGGCGTGACGACATGGTCGTCTTCTACGCCTTCTGCCGCGTGATCGATGATCTGGCGGACGATCAGGAAGTGCCACCCGCCGAGCGCGAGGCGGCCCTCAACGCGTGGAAGGACGGCTTGGAAAACGGCTTCGCGGAGCCGACACCATTCCAGCGCGAGGTATTGGAATTGCGCGACGTCCGCGGCATCCCCACCGAGCTGCTGGTGGCGGTCATCGAGGGCTGCAAGATGGACCTCCGGCCGCAGCGGTTCGGCACGTGGGAGGATCTCTCCCAATACACGTGGAGGGTCGCTTGTGCCGTCGGGCTGGTGTCGGTGCGTCTCTTCGGTTGCAAGCATCCGGATGCGGACCGCTTCGCGGTGGCGCTGGGCCACGCGCTGCAGCTCACCAACATCCTTCGCGATGTGGGCGAGGATCTTTCCAACGAACTCCGCATCTATCTGCCGCTGGCCGATCTGGGGCGCTTCCAATACACCGAGCGCGATCTCGTCGGTCGGGTCCATGACGGGCGTTTCCTCGCCCTGATGGCGTACGAGGCGGAGCGGACCGAGGCGTTCTATCAGGAGGCGAAGGAAATCCACGCCTCCCTGCCCGCCGCCGACCGCGCCGCGCTGGTGCCGGCGGCGATCATGGAGGACACCTACCGGACGCTGCTCGGGAAGATGCGCCGGGACGGCTTCCGGGTCTTCGACCGCAGATACCGCCTTTCCAAAGCCCGAAAGCTTGCCATCTTCTCCAAGCACCTGATCACCCGGCCGACCTTGTCTGGTGAATAAACCCATCCGCATCGACGTTCCATGAACATGATGATCCGTCTGTCCCTCGCCGTGGCAATCGCCGCGGGTGGCCTCCTGCTGACCTCCTGCGACCCCTACGGTCCGCCTCCGGGTTACGGCCCGCGCAGTCCATATGACGCGCCCGGGCCTCGTGCTCCGGGTCCCCGGCAGATGCGTGGCGATGGGTACGGCAATGGCGATCCCTATGGTCCGAACGATGGGGGTTACGGCAATGGCTATGGCCAGGGCGGGGATTCCGGCTACGGTCGGGATGGCGGCTATGGCGGTGGTTCCCGTGGTGGTGATCCCTACGGTTCGAACGACGGCGGCGGCTACACTGAAAACCCGACCCCCCGCACCAATCCTCCGTCCACCGGCGGCAGTTCTGGTTCGGGTACGGGCTCCGGCAAGAAGGACTACCCCACCGCCACCAAGACCGCCAATCCCGGTCGGGTGTTGAGCCCGTATCCTCCCTACAACGTGATCAACGTGGAGGACATCAAGAGTGGCAAGCTCGCCAAGGATCCATCCACGGGTGAGATCTTCCGCGTGCCGTAAAGGTACGCCACCAGCGGCTGGCGCTCATTTTTTCCGGTGCAGCGCCAGCACCACTGCTCCGGCGACGATGCCCCAGAACGCCGAGCCGATTCCGGCCAGCGTGATACCGGAGAGCGTGACGAAGAAGGTCATTGCCGAGGCTTCGCGGAACCTCTCCTCGGCCAAGGCGGAGGTCAGGCCGTTGGCGATGGTGGTCAGCAGCGCCAGTCCGGCGACCGCCAGCACCAGCTCGCGTGGAAAGGCCGCGAACAATCCGGCCACCGTGGCTCCGAAGAGCCCGATCAGCAGGTAGCACACGCCCGCGCAGACCGGTGCCCAGTAGCGGCGTTTGGGATCGGGATGCGCTTCCGGTCCGGTGCAGAAGGCGGCGGTGATGGCTGCGAGATTGACGGAGAAGCAACCGAAGGGCGCGAGCAGCAAGGTGGTGATGCCGGTCCAACCGATCACCTTCGAAACCGGCGGTTCATAGCCGCCCACGCGGATCGCGGAGACGCCCGGCAGGTTTTGTGAGGCCATCGTCACGATGAACAACGGCATCGCCACACCGAGAATGGTGCCCATGGTGAACTCCGGGGCCATCCACACCGGCGTGGTGATTTTCCATGGTACCGACTCCAGGGGGAAGAGGCCTTGGGCCGCCGCGATGGCAATTCCCGTGGCAAGAACCAGCGGCACACAGGCCCGTGGTTGGAAGCGCCGCCCGAGCACGTAAACCGCCGCCATCGTCAGTACCAGCAGCGGATTGCGGGGCACACACATGAACCCGTCCAACGCGAAGCGTGCCAGCACTCCTGCCAGCAGGGCGGAGGCCAGTGGCAGCGGCAGCCGTTTCATCACCCGCTCGAAGCCGCCGCTGAAACCAGCCAAAGTGACCAGTACGGCACTCGCGATGAAGGTGCCGATGGCCTGGGGAAGCGTCAGGTTCCCTGCTGCTGCGGCAGCTCCCACCACCGCCACGCCGGGTGTAGACCAGGCGATGAGCAGCGGCTGCCGCCAGATGAGGGAAAAAAGGATGCTCAGGCTCCCCATGCCGATGCCGATCGCCCACAGCCAGGATGCCGTTTGATCCGGCGTGGCATGCAGGTTCTGGGTGGCCGTGAAGATCACCGCCACCGAACTGGTGAAGCCCACCAGCACCGCTACGAACCCCGCGACCAGCGCGGAGAAGGAAAAATCCTTGAAGACCGTTCGCACGCGGCAATCCAATCAGAGGACGGCGGAAAAGCCACCGGGATGTTCGAGATCCGTCGAACCCATCACGGCCTTGCGCTCAGCCGTCGTAGGCTTTTTGCAGCGCCGCGATATCGAGCCTCTTCATCTGCATCATCGCGCCCATCGCGCGCTGTGCGCCGGGGCTTCCGGCATCCGCCACCAGATCCGGGAGGATCTTCGGCACGATTTGCCAGGAGAGACCGAACTGGTCCGCCAGCCAGCCGCATTGCCGGGCGGAGGGATCGCCGCCCGCTCCGAGCTTTTCCCAGTAGTGGTCGATTTCTTCCTGGGTCTCGCACTCGACTACGAAGGACACCGCGCAACTGAACTGGAACATCGGACCGCCGTTGAGCGCGGAGAAGGTCTGTCCATCCAGCTCGAAGGACACGACCATCACCGATCCGGCTTCCTTGCCGTGGTGCTCCTTGCCCGCATCCGGGTAGCGGGTGACAACGTTGATCTTCGAGTTCGGGAAGATGCCGACGTAGAAATTGGCGGCTTCTTCCGCCTGGGTATCGAACCAGAGGAACGGGCTGATTTTCGATTTCATCGTGTCTTCGGAGGAGGTTGGATTGGAACGGGGTTCATCCTTACGACGAACGGCTCCCCGCCATCCGGACACCAGAGCATGATTTTTTCCGACCGGAAGTTGAAACGATTACGAGGGGTCCCGTTCAGCCGCCACCGGAGGTGGTTCGCTGCCGAGCACCTGGCGGGCCATCGCGGACCGTGTGGCGGCGAGCCGCCAAGCCTGCCACAGGGCGGTGAAGATCATCACCAGCAGCCAGAAGTGGAAGGCGCGCGGGACCGCTCTCGAGATCTCGGGTGGCAACTCGGAGATGGAGAGCAGGCTGCCAGCGGCATAGAGCGGCAGGCTGACCGGAGAAGCGGCGGTGAACCAGATGGCGGGCGTGCCAAGGCTGTTGCTGGTCGTTCCGAGAACGGCTCCCACCAGAATGGGAGCGATCCCGACAACGATCGCCGCGAGGAACATGAAGCGGCCTCCCTTTGCCTCGAGGAGGGTTTGGAAGGCCATGGCGACGGAAAGCATCACCACGGTAAAATAGCCGAGCACGGACAGCGGCACCGTGTGCCCGGGGAACCAGCGCGATTCCACCAGGCTGCGGGTGAACAGGTACCATCCGGCCGCCCCGGCGAGCGCCATCACCACGACGAACCAGGTGCTCGTGGCCGGATCGGAAAGGAAAGCCAGGGAGCGTTTGCCTTGTTTCCGGGCCCGCCGCCATCCGCGTTCCTGATCGTCCGGAGCGGGGGTGATCAAGCCGGCGAGGATGAACAGCAGCACCAGGGTGACGATTCCGTAGATGCCTGACATGGCCACGGTTTCCATGGCCGATGGTTCCCAACCGTCCGCGAGCCGCATGTACCTGGAGAAGCCGTGGGAAGGAAACACGTTGCCGGATTCCACCAGCGGCAACGCGTTTCCAAGCAGGAGCACCTGGATCCAGATGAAGAACACGGTGGCCCAGGTCTTGCCGAGCAGGTGGGACTCCGCGCGCTTCCACCTGCGCGCGAGCATGATCATGAAAGTCAGGATCAGGCTGCTCTGGGAGAAGACGGTGAAAGCCGCTTCGGGGAAATCGAGATTGAAGAATTTCACCGTTGGCGCGAGCAGCTTGCCGATCTCCACGACGGCGCCCACCGGCCGCGGCAGCAGCGCGGGCATGCACTCCTCCAGCACCGGGGTGATGGTCAGGTACTTGAAGAACACCAGCCCGAAACGGGACATCTGGGGGGCCACCGTATAGAGAACAAAGACGAGTCCGATCGAAACGAGGAATGCCCAGCGGCGGTTCTTCACCACCGTGCCGGTGACCAGACCGGTGAAGTGGTAGAGCAGGGTGGAGGTGAAGAAGACGATGGCGAGAGGCAGCCACGCCGCCATGGCGACCTGGCCTTTCCACAGGCACCAGGCGGTGAACGGCAGCGTGGCGAAGACCAGCACATACTCCCTCACCGGCAGACCGAAGAGATAGCCGATCACTTTCGCCATCGGCGTCATCGGGATCAGCCGCTGGTAGTCGATCACCCCTTCATCCCGCTCCGCGACCATCCCCCCGGAGACCTGGGCGGTGCCGAGGACGAACAGCAGCAGGCCTTGGAGGACCAGCAGCGGAATCAATGGCGCGCGCTCCGCATCGATCGCGGTGAGATGAGCCCGGTATTCAGCAGCCGAGCGGGTGATGGCGAACAGGAACGCGGCGATCATCACCGTGATCAGGATCGATACGAACAATCCACGGGGCCGCAGCCGTGAGCGGCAGTAGCGCCGGAAGATCGGATTGTCCCAGAACCGCCACGCGGGATGGGGAGTGAGGGTGGTGGGAGGCGGAAGGTCGTTCATGAGCGGCGGTTGGATTCGGCGACTTCGACGAGGATTTCTTCAAAGGACGTGCGCTTTTCCTCGAAGGTGCGGACACGGAATCCGGCATGGATGAGGTCTTCCATCAGCGCGGCCTGGTCTTCATCCGAGCCATTGAAATCGAAGACCACCTGATGGGCGGAGCTGCGGACATCGCGGACGGCATGACGGCTGCTGATCCAGGACGCGGCTTCATCCGCCCGTGCCAGCAGCGTGACGGTCAGCGTGCGCTCGCTGCTGCCGAGCTGATGGCGGACCTCATCGGCGGTGCCGGAGGCGAGCAGGCGGCCGCGGTTCATCACGCAGACGGACGTACACATCTCCGCGAGTTCGCTGAGGATATGGGAGCTGACGAAAATGGTCGCGCCATGGTTCGCCAGCCGTTGCAGCGTCATCCGCAGGTCGCGGCGGGCGAGGGGATCGAGACCGCTCGCCGGTTCATCCAGGATCAACACCTTCGGACGGTGGAGCAGCGTCTTCGCCAGCACCACGCGCTGGGTCTGACCGCGGGAGAGTTCCTTGCACCATTTGTTGCGCTGGTCGGTGAGGGCCACTTCCTCCAGACACTCGGCCACGCGCTCGCGGCGTTGGGCCTTGGTGCCCAGCCCGTAGGCGGCGGCGTGGAAGTCGAGGAACTCCCAGATCTTCAGGTCGGACGGCACGGGTGCGAGGTCCGGCATGTAGCCTACGATCCGGCGCGCGCTTTCCAGATCTTCCTGGATGTCCACACCTTCGAGGAAGACATCTCCATACGTGGGCATCATCAGGGTGGTGAGCACACGGAAGGTGCTGGTTTTGCCAGCACCGTTCGGCCCCACCAAGCCGAAGACCTCGCCGCGCGGGACGGTGAGGGAGAGATCATCGACGGCCACGAAGTCGCCGTAGTCCACCCGCAGGTCGCGGATGTCGATGGCGGCGGAACGTTCCACTGCGGGAGAGGCATTCACGGAGGTCATGAGAGTAGGTCAGGGATCGAGTGGATCCCAGTTCGGAGGCAGAGTCAGGCCGATGGCCTGGAGATCCTTGGCCGCTTCTTCGCGGCGGTGCTGCTTTTCGGCGAGATACTTTTCGCGCTGGTCCGGGCGCAACACCGCCAAGGTGGCTTCCTCCGGTGTTCCTTTCCCGGAAGCCGCGATGTCACCGGCGGCTCCCTCCAGCTTCACTGATGAATCGTAGTCGGGAGATTGCCGCGCCATGATGCCGAACACCTGATCGCGCTGGCCGGCATCCAATCCCACGATGCCGTCGATGCGCTCCACGCGCATGTCCGCGTCGCGCTGGATGCGCTCGGCTTTTTCCGTCGCGCGCTGGGTCTTGAAGGTGGCGAGCTTGTCTCCCGTCAGCATGGGCTCCATCACACTGTCCAGTCCGCGGTCCGGCCGGACATTCCGGGCTTCTTTTGCCAGATCCTGCAGCGAGGTGCCTTTCCGGCTCACCAGATCGGTCCAGGCTTTGGCATCGTCTTCGGCCTTTTGCTTGAACCACTGCTTCAAGGTCGCCTGTTGGGCGGGGTCGAGTCCGTAGCGGCGGATCATTTCTCCGGCGAGGCTGTCGGCCATCTTTTCCGCCTCGCGCACGCGGATGCGCTCGAACAAGGGGGCGAGGGTGCCGATCAGCGGCTGGCATTGGCGGAAGATGTCATCCGGACTCACCGGCCGGCCGGCGCGGATGTCATCGGCCAGGTCGCGCAGTCCATCGGTCAGCGTGCGGCCCGGCCGCCCGGTGCGGCCGCTGGCTTCCAGCTCCGTGATGCGGTTCCTGGCGCTTTTCAACTCCGTCTCCAAGCGTGTGACCGCCGCCTCCGGAGTTCCCTCGGCACCCGGTTGGCTGTCGGCGAACAATTTGACTCCCGCGCCGCCGATGAGCAGACCGGCGGCGAGCGGAACGAAGGAGCGGAGGGCAGGAGGAATAGGCATGGCGGCGGAGCATGGATGAAGGCCAATTGTGAAAGACGGATGAGAGCTCCGTGAAATATCGCCTGCGGAGGGGCATTTCGAGGCTCTCCCTGCGGACTACCCCGGAATGGGGCGAAATTGTCATTTCGGTAAAATAATTTGCGCTTTGAGAAACGTACTGATTCTGTGCTGATTGTCGCACGGGTGTTCCCGCTTTCCACCAAAGGGGAGGCGTCGTCACCAATGGTTTCTCAAAAGGAAAAATTATGAAACTTCGTTCAATCGCTCTCCTCGGCAGCGTCCTGCTATCCTCCCAGGCTCATGCCGCCGTGACTACGGGTCTGGTGGCTTATTACGATTTCCAAACGGCTGCGAGTGGTGGTGTCATCACCAACCGCGCCCAGGCGGTCGGCTCGGATTATGCAGGTCCTTTCACCAATGCCACCGTGTTCGGTACCAGCCCGACCAGCGGTTTCAGCGGGGATGCGGCGTTCAATTCCACCGGTGCCACCGGCGCGGGCAATGTTTCCAACCGCTCCACCCTGCTGGTGGGGAATGCCGCGAACTTCACCCACACCGGTACGGACACCATCCGCACCGGCCTTGGTACTTCCGTGCTCGGCCAGAGTTATTCGATCAGCGCGTGGTTCTATGCGGCGATCGATCCGAACCAAGCGGCCAGCCAGCGCTACTTCGTCCTCGAGGACGGCACGGATACCGCGCAGTTCGATCTTTCGTACGGTTCCCAAAGCGCGAATGCCAATGCCGCCAACCTGGCAATGTGGACCTACAACAACGGACTCACCAATGCCACGGTCCAAGGCAATGTCTCCACCAACTCCTGGCACCAGGTGGTGCAGACCGTGACGCCGAACGGCGCGAACTCCACCGTCACCGTGTACATCGATGGCACGTTGTTCGGCAGCTATACCACCAACAACGGCCAGCCGTCTTTCACGGACATCAACATCGGCAACGCCCGGGACGGCCAGAGCCGCGCGTGGGACGGCATGATCGATGAAGTGGCGATCTACAACCGCACGCTGACCCAGAGCGATGTGACCGAACTGCGCAATCTCGGCCTCGCTGGGCTGGCGGTGCCGGAGCCGTCCGCAGCCATTCTCGGTGGCCTCGGTTCGCTGCTATTGCTGCGCCGCCGTCGCGGCTGATTTTCGTTCGTTCGCCGTTCGAACCATGCATCACCCGCGTTCCTTCCGGAGCGTGGGTGTTTTCTTGTTGGCGATGGAAGAGTTTCAGTCGCCGATCCTGCCTTCCATCACGTTCTTTTTCTCCTCCGCACTGAGTTCGCCGGTCCAGAGGTAGGTGCCTTGGAAGTAGGCGCGGGCACCATGGAAGGACCCGGTGTTTTCCTCTGCGACCCGTACGGACCCGGCGTAGTCGAGGCCATCGAGAAAGGTCAGCCAGGTGGGCTTGTCCTCGCCCTCGGCCTTCGTCTCGAACCAGCCGGTGGAATCGTTGACCCGCATTTGGCCGCTGATTTCTCCGGTATGAAAGGTGGGGCCTCGCACTACGGACATCACGAACCAACACTTGCCATCCTTCTCCACGATCTCCAACAGGCCACCGCGTCCATCCGAGTAGCTGCCGGACCAGCTCTTCTTCTGGTCGAGCTTCCGCCATGCCTTCAACCATGCGAGGCGTGAGTTCGTCATGTCCGCCATGCTCTGCCAGCGGTCGGCGGATTGTTCCGGCTTGTCGCCGTGGGCCTGGCCGTCGCTGACGTAGTCGCGGTGCTCGACCCAGCCGCGCTGGTCTTCCTGGAGCTTCGTGAAGAGCTCCGGGCGCAGATCCTTCTTCAGCGCGGCGAACTCCGCATTGAGCGCCTTGTCCTTCTCCGCGAACGCGGCCTTTGCCATCGAGAGGTCACCAGCCTGGGCGGCCAGCATCCCCGCCGCCAATAGAAACCCGGTCAGCCATTTCATTCCGGCATCCTAGAAGATGCGCTGGCGGAAGGGCAATCCGCATCATTTCCCGCCGTGATAGACTTTCACAAAATCGACATACATGTCCGCGATGCCGCCGTAGCGGGAGAGATCCTTCTTCCACCCGCTGGTGCCGCCGATGGCGAGGTTGATGAAAAAGAAGAACGGCTGCTCGCGGGACAGCTTCGCGGTCGGGTGACGACCGACTTCGATCCCGTCGCAATAGTAGATCGTGTCATCAAGGCCGACCTTCACGCCGTAAGTATGGAAGTCCTCGTACCAGCTCGCACCGGAGGCACCGGGCAAGGTGGGGAGGAGCACCTGCTTGTGGAGGCCGGGTTGGCTGGTGTCCTTCGCGCCATCCGGCCCTTGGTTCCAGTAGTGGCTGGTGATCTCGTAGCCTGGCGCGTTCGGTTGGCCGGGGCCTTCACCACCGTAGGCCTCGATGACATCGAGTTCATCCACCGGGGTCTTCATGCCCTTCCACGTGTCCGCGGTCATGATCCAGAAGGCGGGCCACGTACCCGGTGCCGTTTGGGCGATGAAGCGGCACTCGAAATAGCACGGTGCTTTCGCGGTGAAGCCGGTGCCATCCATCCGCAGCGAGGACAGCAGGCCGGTGGAGTTCTTCGTCTCATCCGCGCGGATGCGCAGGAAGCCATCGCGCTGGGAGAAAGGATTGGAAGCTCCTTCGAAATCAGAGAAGGGGATGCCGCTGAAGTCGCCGCCACCGGGCTTGTGTGCGGCATAGGTCGCGCCCTTGCCATCGCGGGAGATGGATAGCGGTTTGTCGAACTCATCGGAGAAGGCGAGCTTCATGCCTTCCGCGCCGGGCGGCAGCTTGTCCGTCGTCGCACGTGCTTTGCCAGCGGTGTGATAGAGCTGGAGGTAGCAGATGTCTTTCGCCACATCACCGCTGCCTTGCAGCTTCAAGGTGAGCGGCCCCTTTGGAAAAGCGGAAGGGTCGAAGCGGAAATGGCCGCGACCCTCCGCATCCAGGGCCACCGAGGTGAGATCAACCTTCTTGCCTTCAGCCCAACCGCTGACCGCGATCTGCTTCAAGCCGGGAGCGGCGAGTTCGATGGTGGTGGCCGAGGCGATGTCACCGCCATACGCGGGGCTCGTCACCGAAATCCGTCCCGGCACGAGCGGCCGGGAACCACCGGCATACAGCAGCTCCCATTGCCCCGACCAACGGTCCTGCTCGGTCGGCTTCACGGTCATGTCCGACTCCGGACCGCCGAGGCGGTGCTCGATGTTGAGCCAGCCGCTGGCATTCGAGCGCAGGCCGACCCACGGGCCGGAGACGGTTTCCAGTGTCCATGCCTGGGCGGCATTGCTGGAGTCCGCCGTCGCACAGAGTGAAACTCCCGCGTCCGCCTGCAAGGCGTGGCCGGTGGCCTTGTTGAACAAACGGGTCCGGCCGTTGCGCGTTTCCGTTCGCCACAGGTAGGCATCGCCCCGGGCTTCCTTGCACACCGCTTTCCCCTGGTCTTCGCCGAGCGATTCATTCGGATACCAGCGGTTGTGGATGCGGAACCAGGTTGGCTCCGCACCATGCAGGCCCATGACGGACAAGCCGAAGACGGCGGACAGGAGCAGAAAAGGGTTCATGCAATGGAACAATACCGCGCCTTCGCGGGACATCTCTCTTCTTCTCTCTTCTTATCGGCCGCGATGCGACCGCCGGTGGACGAGCGCGATGGCGGCGGCGCGGTTCTCGATTCCGAGACGCTGGTAGATCTGCTTGATGTGGGTCTTCACCGTTTCCGCGCCCATGCCGAGGATGATGGCGATCTCGCTGTTCGCCTTGCCCTCCACCAGCCACGCGAGCACCTCCGTCTGGCGGCGGGTCAGGCCGAGGCCGTGGAGGTGGAGAGGTGTGCCTTGTTCTTCCGGCAGCAGCAGCCAGGTTCCCGGCTGGCGGGCCGCGGTGCAATGAACGGTTAGATGGTGCCCTGCACGGATGAAATGAAACGGGCGGGGAGGAGCCGCGGCCGATTCATCCGCAGTGGCCCAGTGTTCGGTTTGCCGCCGCAACCACCGCAGCATTTCGCCGGGGAGACGACGTTCGGAGACTTCCGGGAAGAAGCCCTCCAACAATCGGCGCGCGCTTTCCGGCATCCATAGCACGCGGCCCTCTGGACCGACGAGGATGCCCTTGCCATCGGTGGCGGCTTCGATCCGCTCGCGCCTCGCCACGTTTTCCAATGCGGTGGTGACATGCGGCCGCAGCAGATCGAACAGCAGGCGATCCCGCCCGGTGAAGCTGCGCCGGCCGCGGTTCAAGACGATGGCATGTTTGTTCAAACCTGTCGGACGGAAATCCACGCCGCAGTTTTCCTCGATGCCGAGCGGCCTGCAGAACTCCTGATAGATGTCCGTGCGATGCCATGCGGCGGTGCCGAGGAAATCGCTCACCTGGCTGGAGCCGCCCACCGGATCCTCGATGCAAAAGCGCACGCCCGGATGCTGGCGATGGAACGCAGCCAGCGCGGGCAGCACCGCGGCCAAAGCGGAGCCCGTGCGCTGCACCAGCAACTGCATGCCGCCATCGGGAAAGAACTCGAAGAAGTAGCCGTGCTCGCCGCCGATGATCGTTTCGACCGCGGCCATGGTTGCTTCCGCCACCTCCGTCCGGCTCTCCGCGCGATGGATCGAGTGAATGCCATCGCTGAACCATCGGATCTGCCTGGATGTCAGGGTTTCCATGGAATGCGCCGGATGGTGCTCCGGCAGGCGGGCGTTTGTCAGGCCAAATATCCCCCGGCCGGGGGATACCGGTGTGGAGCGGGGAGGCTACGATGACGGGCTCATCCCTTGCTGTTCATGAAAACGTCCTTGCACCCCATGTTCCGGTGGCTGCCCTTGCTGCCGGTATTCATCCCCCGCGCCCATGCGGGAAGCGCCCAGTGGCTGGCCGCTCCCACCACCGGATACTGGAACACCGCCGCGAACTGGAGCCCGGCCACCGTGCCATCCTCGCTCACGGATACCGCCATCTTCGGAGCATCCGGTTTGACGTCGATCAGCTTCTCGGCGGATGTGCCGCTGGGAAGCCTCGTTTTCAACAACAACGCTCCGGCTTATGCGCTCACGATCGGGCCTTCCCGCACGCTCGCCTTCGGGGGAGCGGGCTTGGTGAACTATGGTGCCACGATTCAGAATTTCGTGGTGACCGCGAGCGGTGCCAATGCCGGGCGGATCGCTTTCACCGGCAGCTCGACCGCCGCCGCCAACACCCGCTTCACCCAGAACGGCATCACGCAGGCCGCAGGAGCGTATGGCACTACGATCTTCAGCGACACTTCCTCGGCGGGAAGCGCGAGCTTCCTCAACAAAGCCACCTCCTTTCAGAACGGCTACGGCGGATACACGCTGTTCTACAATTCGGCGAGCGCGGGCAGCGCCTCGATCACCAACGAAGGCGGTGCCGGCTATGGCGGCGTCGAGTTCTCCAACAGCTCCACGGCGGCGAATGCAGCCTTTCTCAACCAGGCCGCCACCATCGGCAATGGCAACGGTGGCACGGTGGATTTCTTCGACACTTCGACGGCGGGCAATGCGACCTTCGACAATGCCGCCTCCACCGTTGCGACTGCTCGTTCGGGTTACACCAAGTTCAGCCACACCACCACCGCGGGCACCGCGAAGTTCTACAACCGTGCGTCTGCCTCCGCTGTAGGCGGAGGTGGCGTCACGATGGTACGCGACAACTGCAGCGCCGACCATGCCACTTTCGAAAACGAGGGCGGCGCGGCGGGTGGCAGGACATTGCTCTATCATTCGACCAAAGGCGGCTCGGCCTTGTTCCGGAACAAAGGCACCGCGGTGACGAATGGCCAGGAAGGCACCACCATCCTCTACAACAGCGCGAACGCGGAGAACGCGGTGTTCGAGAACGAAGGCGGAAGTTTCCGCTCGGGATCGGCCTATTTCTACGCCACTTCGAAAGCGGGAACCGCCACCGTTCACAATCGCGGGATGGCCACGGCGGGCTACGGCGGCGTGTGCAATTTCCTCGGCAGCTCGAGTGCGGATCAGGCTGTCTTTGACAACGAGGGAGCGGCGGCGGATGGCGGTACCGGCGGTTACACGAACTTCACGGACCATGCCACCGCAGGCAGCGCCACCTTCACCAGCCGGGCCAGCACCAAGGCCAATGCCACTGGCGGGCGCACCGTCTTTTATGGAAGCTCGACCGCTGCGAATGCCACACTCACCGGTCTCGGTGCGACCACCTCGAACGTGAACTGGGGAGCGGGCACAGACTTCGCCGCCCAATCCACCGCGGGCAATGCAACCGTCATCGCCAATGGCGGCACCAATGGGGGCACGGGGGCGTTCATCCGTTTCTTTGAGAACAGCAGCGGCGGCACCGCAACGATGAAGGTGTACGGAAATGCCTCGCTGGAGATCGGCGTGCATGCCTCACCCGGTGTGACGATCGGCTCGCTGGAAGGCAGCGGCTTCGCTTCATTGGGTGCGAACACGCTGGGGATCGGCGGCAACAACACCAGTACCACCTTCTCCGGTGTCCTCTACGGCACCGGCGGGGTGACGAAGACCGGCAGCGGCACGCTCACCCTCACCGGAGCGAATACCTACACGGGCGCCACTCAGGTCGCCGGAGGCACGCTTTCCATCAGCGCCGCATGGATCGCCAATGGTTCGGATGTGAAGCTGTCCAACGGCGGAATACTGAATCTATCGTACTCCGGAACCGACATCATCGACGAACTGTTCATCGACGGCATCCGCCAGGTGTCCGGGACATGGGGTTCGCTTTCCTCCACCGCCACCCACAAGACCAGCCGCATCACCGGCACCGGTTTGTTGAACGTGACCACCGGCGTAAATCCGGATCCTTATATCGAGTGGGGCTACAATGGCGGACTCACCGCCGGTACGAATGATGCGAAAACGGCGGACCCGGACAACGACGGCCGCAGCAACCTCAACGAGTTCGCCTTCGATGGCAAACCGATGTCCGGTGCCTCCTCCGGCAAGATGGTGAGCAAGGTCGCCACGTTCACCATCAGCGGCAGCGCGGTGAAAGCCCTCACGCTGACCGTGCCGGTGCGCGGTTCCTCCACCACACCGGCTTTCACCGGAGCCACCGATCTTACGGCTACCGCTGATGGCGTGATCTATCACATCCAGGGCGGCATCACTCTCTCCACCTGGACCACCTCGCAGGTGAGGGAGATGCCTGTGACCGAAGCCACGGCTTTGCAGACGGGTCTTGCCCTGCCGGTGCTCTCGCCCGGCTGGAGCTATCGCTCGTTCTATCTGGTGAATTCGAATCCAGCCACCACACCGAAGGCCTTCCTCCGCGCATGGGCGTCCCAATGATTTCCCCCCACAAGGTCCGGCTTCCCTTCATGGTGCTCAGCGGGGGAAGCCGGGCCATCGTGGCCGGTGGATTTCACGGCACCTCCGTGATCTCCACCGCCACCGATTGCAGTGCGCGCCACGACCAGTTGATGGCAAGCCCGCGGGTCATCAGAAAATCGCCGCCGAGCGTCTTGCCATCTTCGGCCACGATGGAAGCGTTCGGGTCCTTGGCGTATTTGATCTTCTCACCATCGCGGTTGATCTCCACGACCTTGTAGCGCTTCGCGGGATCGAGCCCTTGCAGGGCCACCGGACCGTAACCGGAAATAAGACGGTGTTCCTTGAGGTAGGCGAAGAAGACGGAATGCTTCGCGCCGCTTTCCTCGCGCACGTATTGCAGCGCGGCGAGATCCCCCTTGTAGGGATTCTTCAGGCGATAGAGATCACCGGACTGCACCACGGGGCGGATGCGCTTGTACTCGGCCACCGCCTTGTTGGCGTAGTCGAGTTCCTGCGGCGTGAGCTTCTTGGGCGAAAGCTCCAGGCCGAGGCGGCCGCTCATCGCCACATCGAAACGGAACTTCAGCGGTGTGACGCGCTGGCTGTAGTGGTTCGGTGATTCGGTGACGTGTGCGGCCATCGCGATGGCGGGGAAGAGATAGCTGTGGCTCCACTGGATGAACACGCGGTCATACGGGTCCGTGTTGTCCGAGGTCCAGAACTCGTGGTGATACTTCATCGCGCCATAGTCCGCGCGGCCGCCGCCGGAACCGCAGGCCTGGAACACCACCTGCGGATGCGCCTTGGTGAGTTTGTCGAGCACCTCGTAGTAGCCCTTGATGTAGTCCACCTGGAGATTCTGCTGGCGGTCCGGAGCGAGCGCGCCGCTGCCGGGATCGACGATGGTATGGTTGCAATCCCACTTGATGTAGACGATGCCCGGGTTCTCCGTGAGCAACTTGTCCATCACGCCGTGGATGAACTCGCGGACCTCGGGACGGGCGAGATCGAGCACGAGCTGGTTGCGGCCCTCGCGGCGCGGATGATCCTTCATCGCCACCACCCAGTCCGGGTGTTTCTCGTAGAGGTCGCTCTGCGGATTCACCATCTCCGGTTCCACCCAGATGCCGAACTTGAGGCCGCGTTCCTTCGCCGCGTTGACGAGGCCTTCGATGCCGTGCGGCAGCTTGGTCGCATTCACCTGCCAATCGCCGAGGCCGGCCTTGTCGTTGTCGCGCGGATGGGCGTTGCCGAACCAGCCGTCATCCAGCACGAAGAGCTCCACGCCCATCTGCTTGCAGCCGTCCATCATGCCGTGCAGCACGCTTTCATCGAACTTGAAATACGCGCCTTCCCACGAGTTCAGCAGGATGTCGCGGGTCTGGTCGCCGCAGCGGATGCCGCCGGAGCGCGCCCAGTGGTGGAGATTGCGCGAGGCCTCGCCCGTGCCGTGGTTCGAGCGCGTGAGCAGCAGGCGCGGAGTAGTGAAGGTCTTGCCCGCATCCAGCGTGTAGGCGGAGTAGCCGGGATCGTAGCCGAAGCTTGCGTCCACCTCGTTCGAAGTCGCGTTGTTGTCGAATTGGAACGCCCAGTTGCCCGACCACGCGAGCGCGCCCAATACCACCTCGCCGGTGGTTTCCTCGGCGGGCTTGTCGAGCGAGAGGATGAACGCCGGGCTGCCATCCGCCGCTCCCTTCGGAGTCGAGCCGGAGCGAAGCAGAGCGCTGCCACCTTGCACGATCTCCTGCTCGCGTGTGGAGGCCTCGCGTCCCCAGGTGCCGGGGAACGAAGTGAGGAAATACTTGTCCGCCTTGAAGTGCAGCGTCGCCGAGGCGGCCTTGTTCAGCACGATCGGTTTGTCGCCACCGTTGGTTACCTCCACCCAACGCTCGAAGACATTCGAATCCGCATGCGCCAGCACGCACACCGCCAGTGTCACCGGATAACGGCGGTCCTTCAGATTCAAACGCAGCAGCTTGCCGCCCTCCGCATCCGTGATGGCGTGCGATTCATACACCGGATCGAGCGCGAGCTGCCCATCCGGTTGCGTGATCGCGATGCCGTGCGGACCGGTCTGCGCATCCCAGTGGGAGGGATAGAACAACGTGGCGGAATCCGCGGGCACGGTGAGATCCTCTTCATTCCGCACCTTCGGCCCGAAGTAGGTTGCGGCCACCTTGCCATCGTTCACATCGAGCCGGAGCGTGGTGGTGCCGGTTTCCAACAGGATCGGCGCGGCGAAAGCGGAGGGAAGAGCCATGAGCAAAAGGGGTAACGCAAATCTCGATAGCATCCCGCGAGGTTGACGTCATCCATCTGTCGCTGGAAGTATGTTTGACCGTACCCCTTTGGGGACAAGTTGTCCGGTTCAGCGGTCTTCCTCCGCCACCGCTGCCAGCTCGCCGCACACGTCGCGGCCCGCCAGATGGCCGAGCAGATCCAGCTCCGCCGCCAACGTCTTGCGAGCGGGCGGACCGCCTTCACAAGGCATCCCGCAGGGAGTAAAAGCGGAGAACCCCGGATAGCCGGGATGTGCCACCGGATCGTTTTCCGCAGTCGCCAGTGTCAACAGCGGCCGCTCGCCGCGACGACCCGGCTTCAACAGGATCGGATGCATCCAGCACGACACCGGCTTCCAGAACCACGGATGGCGGCCCGTATCCATCGCCAGCCGCTGCAGCACGCAGCGGTGCTCCGCATCCAGAAACACGCAGCGCGTCTTCGGGAAATGCGTCGGAAACGAAGCCGCGGGCGAATGATCCGGCAGCGTCACCGACTTCCAACGCCCATCCTCCATGCGCTGGAAGATTTCCGCAGGCGTCCAGCCATACTCCGCCAGTGTCTCCGCGTGCGACTCCACCACGTCCGCGATCACCTCCCGCTCCTCAGATTCGAGAAACACGCCGTCGTGGCAGCACGTCGCCCGGCATTCCGCCAGCTCGCAGATTTTCAACGGCATCGCGAACGCCTCATGATCCACCCGCGCCTCCCGCAGCTGCCGGGCGAGTTCCTGTTGGAGCGATGGGAAGGCGATCATCCGCGTGCGCCGATCCGATCATTCTTGGGGCGCGATTCCGAGTGAGAAACGGCATTCGCCGGGATTCATTTTGGGAGGAATTCCCGAGTTGGAGAAATCGGTGAGCTGGGGAGCGCGAACCGTATTGGCGCGAAAGGACTGCCCCCGATCGCGGAGCCGGTGTTGTGGAAACGGATGCCATCCCGCTCGTAGTCACGGAAGGGGAGGTGGGTGTGGCCGAAGTAGCAGTCGCGGGTGGTTTCCCGCCAGCCGGGAACGGTGCGGTCGAGATACCAGGTCAGGCGTGCAAGCGTTTTGGCACGGGTGAAGTGGCTGCGGTGGGCGAGCCAGGTGATGCCGAGCCGATCCGCCATGCGATAGCCGTGGCCGAGCAGGCGGTGACGCGGTTTGTCATGCCTCCAGACCGCGCGGTAGTGGTCCAGGCCAGCGGCGTCCATCGGGCGGTGGGCGCAGTCGCCGTGGACGAAGAGATGGCCGCCAAGCTGGAGAACGGTTTCGTGCCAGTGGAAACGCGGCAGGCTGGTGGCGAAGGCATCGAGCCGGGACGTGAAAGCGGCGAGGCAATCGTGATTGCCGATGACGAAATGGATCTCGGCTTGCGGGTGATCCGTGACAAAAGCCCGCAACCATTCGAAGGCCGCGGCAATCGTGCGCTCTTCGTTGCCAACGGTGCTCCAGCGGAAATCGAAAGTGTCACCATTGAGGACGATGACGCTCGCGGAGGCGAGATCCTCGCGGATGGCGGACAGACACTTCCCGCCCACGGAGCGCACCGAGAACAAATGCAGGTCGGAAAGTACCAGGCCGTATTGCACGGATGGGGAATCTGGGAGCGGCTTGGCGGAAACCATCCGCTCCATCATGAGGGAAAACGTGCGCCGGTCGATGCCACTTATTTCGTCAGCCCCGTCTGATAGACGAACCAGGCGGGATTCAGTCCGGCGAGCGGTCCGCGCATCTTTTCCAGCTCCTCGGCCGGGCCGTGGATCTCCAGACGCGTCATGGTGGACAGCTCCAGCGCGCGCTTGATCTGGGCATCCACGTTCGCGAGGTGGGCGAGTGCGGCATCGCCATCGGTGTAGGCCTCGCGACAGAACGCTTCATCGCCGTTGAGGGTGAAGTTGTAGTAGAGGCAGCCTTCCTCCGTGGCGGTCTGGTTCGTGAAGTCCGTCATGTTGGCGACGAAGTCCTCGATCTTCCCGGCGTGGATCTGGAAATACGGATGGATGGTGACGGCTTTCGCGTGAGTGCTCATGGCCTCCTAACATCCGAAGCACGGCTCGCCGGGCAAGCTGGAAATTCCATAGGCCACCGGGAGGGGCGGAGAGCGGCTTCGGGAGCCGTTTCGTACGTCGTGTAGTCTATTACTCTTCTCTTCTCTGGTAGCGGTTTTTGTAACACTTTTGTAGCGTTTCTTCCGCTACATTTCCGCTACATGCATGAGGCACTTACCCTTGCATCCATTTCTCCGGACCTAGTCCACGCGTTGGGATTGCGTGAAAGGACGGGGAATGCTTCGGGGTATTCCGGCGAAATTTTATGCGAGGATCCAAGGTGCTGTCGGTTCGAAGTGGGGGATGTGTGGGTCATCATGGCCTCAGGCGCATGGCCATCGGCATGCTGATCGGCTGTTTCGTCGCGGCCGCTTCCGCAGAGCCGCTCAACAGCCCGAATCTCCAGAAGGACGGCACCTTGCGGCCGCTCAGCGCGCAGGACAGCCAGAAGCTCATCGAGGTGCCCGCGGGCTTCCAACTCGAGCTCGTGGCCTCCGAGCCGATGGTCCAGGAGCCGGTGTGCTTCGCCTTTGATCCGGACGGCGCGCTTTTCGTCTGCGAGTGGAATACCTACATGCAGGACCAGTACGCCACCGGCCAGTTCGAGCCGAAGTGCCGCGTGGTGAAGCTCGAGGACACCAACGGCGACGGCACCTTCGACAAGCGCGCCGTCTTCGCGGACTCGCTGATGCTGCCCCGCTCCATCATCGCGCTCCACGACCGCATCCTGGTGCGGATGTCCAATGACAACACGATCTGGGCCTTCTTCGATGACAACAAGGACGGCGTCGCCGACCGCAAGGAGGTCGCCCTCGCCGGTGGTCCGGTGGGCGGAAACATCGAGCACCAGGACGACAGCCTCGTCTGGAACGTGGACAACCGCATCTACGAAACCTCGCGCGCGCTCCGCTTCAAGGACGGCAAGCTCCAGGCCGTGAAAAACATCCCGCGCTACGGCCAGTGGGGCCTCGCGCATGACGATGTCGGCCGCCTCTACGGCAGCGGCAACAGCGTCCCGGTCCAGGGTTGGCAGAGCCTCGGCGGCTATCCGAATGCTACGCCGCCCTCCGAGGACGCGGTCAAATACGCCAACTTCATCTGCGAGGTGGATGACGCCACCGATCCCGGCCACGAGGTGACTGCCACCGGCGGCCAGACGATGCTGCGCACCCGCCAGTTCGGCCGCTACACCGGCTCCTACGTCATCCCGGACCCGGTGCGGCGTTGCGTGAAGATCGTCGCCTTCGAGGAACGCGATGGCGTGCGCGTGGCCGTGCCGCATCCGGACTTCAAGGGCACGGAGTTCATCCGCAGCCCTGACACCTACTTCCGCCCGGTGTGGACCGATATCGGGCCGGATGGCGGCCTCTACATCGCGGACATGTCGCGCGGCATCGTCCAGGAATCCCAGTGGTTCCCCACCGAGCGCACGCAGGACCCGAACCCGCGCTGGATCGCCCGCTACTACCGCGCGAAGGAGTGGAACATGCTCGGCGTCCACCAGCGCGGCCGCATCTGGCGCCTCGTGCCGAAGGACAGGAAGCTGCTCGATCCGCGTCCCGCGTTCACCGCGAAATCCAGCACCGAGCTCGTCGGCCTCCTCGGCCACCCCAATGGCTGGTGGCGCGATACCGCCCAGAAGCTCATCGTCTGCCGCGAGGATCGGTCCGCCGTGCCCGCGCTCCGCACCGCGCTCACGGATGCCAGCCCGAACTCACGCCTGCTGGCCATGCGCTGCCTGCAGAGCCTCGATAGCCTCACCTTCGCCGAGGTCGCCACCGCCTTGAAGGACGCGGATGAAAACGTGCGCACCACTGCCATCGCCATTGCGGAAACGATGGTCGCTCAATCCCCGGACTTGGAGGCAGCGCTCGTGTCGCTCGCCGCCGATCCCTCCTCCACCGTTCTCAGCCAGCTCTACACCACCCTGCGGACCGTGCACACACCCGCCGCCGCGAAGACGCTCAAGGCGCTGGAGGACACGAAGCCCGTCAATGGCTCCGTCGCCCTGCTCCAGAAGGCGGGCCAGAAGCTTCCCAAGGAGCTGGAACCCTACCGCGCCGGCTACACGATCTTCACCGGCTTCTGCAAGGAGTGCCACGGCGATGGTGTGAACGGCCTGAAAGTGGAAGGCGGCCTCATGGCCCCCGTCTTCGCCAAAAACAACCGCATCAAGGACCCGTCCTACCTGGTCCACGTGCTCCTGAAGGGCCTGCAAGGCCCCCTCGGCACCGGTGAAACCTACGCCGCCGGCATGATGCCGCCCTTGGAAACCATGTACAAGGACGACCAGCTCGCCGCCGTCGCCAACTACATCGGCGTCCAATGGGCCGGTTGGAAAACCCCCGTCACCGCGGAAGACGTCGCCAAATGGCGGGCGGAGACGAAGGACAAGCAGACGCCCTATACGTTTGAGGAATTGAAGGGGCTGAGGTAGGACCCATTTATATAGCGATTCCTCTTGGAATGGTTTTGATGGGGAACCCTATTTGAGACTCAGTCTGGCGAGAATCTAATATCTATAGATGAAAAATGTGAGAATGGAAGTGCGTCTTGGTAACTGGCAAATCACTCAATTCCATTTACATGAAAAAAGAGTATGAAATGGGTCTTGTTGGAGCGTTCAAACACCATCGATATATGTCTCCAATTCTTTTGGATCCTCCAATTGTAATTGGGTCGAAGGAATCAAACTGAGTTCGATTCCAATTTAATTTGGTTAAAGCTAGTATTTCTGCCGCGAGATCTTCTTGAGGTCGATCAGTCTGATAATATCTAATATGCAGACTTTTGGGCACGTAGGGGCCAGGATATTTTCTGTAGAATGGAATACTTCCTCTTGTATAGAGAATTGAGTTCGCATCATCAAAAATGGCGTGAGTGCCGCGAAGAGGAGGGTAGGTCCCCGATCGGAAAAGTCTGAGTGGTGAAGCATTCACGGCCAATAGATCTAAAAATCTAATTCCCGCCGCGTCACAGGCATCGTTGAATCCTTTTTTCTCTGCCAGATCAAAAGACGACGTCTTATGTAGCACAACTCTTTGCGGGATAGATCCGCGATTAGCTCCTGCATAATTTTTGATGGCATCCTCAAGTAAGAGAAAAGCGTCTTTCTCAGCCAAATGGACTTCGTGATCGTCATCTGAGCGCGACGCCAGTCCTCCTCTCAAAATAGTCCCTTCACCACGGTCATTAAAAATTTGTGTCAAACTTGAATGAGAAAATCCCGTTCCCTCTCTTTTAGAAAAAGCTATGCCAATATAGCAAGTGCTCAGCGATCCGGGAGCACGTTGAAGCTTCCATGGGACTCCGCCAGATTTATAGAACAAAGCGGTGAATAAATTCCAAGCGCATGTCGCCATGTCTTGAACGCCCTTTGTTCCCTTTGTATAAGTTCGCGGCCAAATCAATTGAAAGACAGATCCCGTTTCCAGGCATAGTCCCTTGAGATAATCGTGGAAATCGGGTCCTTTTTGTTCATCGAAGTCTTCCCAATCTTCATCATCGTCCCCTCCTAGTGAGGGCTTCAACTGACGCCGCACATTTTCTGGAGGCAAGCAGATCACCACATCCGGTTTTGACGCGCTAAGCTCATGCAATGATTTGATTCGGTCATGGAAAGCTTCAGCTGTTGAAATCACTCTTCCCGAACCGTCCAGTGCTTTCCTAATTTCGGATTCGGATATTTCTTCCGTCCAAGTTCGGTCCGTTAAGAACTCGCAGCGAAGCCCAACATCGAGTGATAGACCCGGAAAGGGAGGGTTGAGATTTTCATTCAACAGATCGCTCGCGACTACTCCTGTGCGGCATTCCTCAAACCATTCCATAAAAGAGGCTATAGTTTTTGGAGTTCCTACAAGACCCAAGCGAATTTCGGATTTGGTTCGATTTGTGCCGGCGTCGATGGGGCCCCATTTGAGAATTCCTCGTCTTATATCACGTGATGTGCCTCCTTTGGCAAACTCAAGCATCGGCTCATGAATCACAGAAATTTTTGGTGTCATTGTGATTGAGAAAGAGTGAATTCATCATTTGTATCCATTTCGGGCGGAACTTCTCTTTCTGCATCGGTGACGAAATTTGCCCAAGCATTGTCGTCGATTCCCAGAGGACTAGTCCCAGAAATACAATTTCTGATTCTCATGGATGAGGGGCGGTCAAAGAGGCCTTGATCTTTAGACAGAATTGAGGCCCAAAAAACAACGTGACCTAGTACGGCACGATTTCTCTCCGGTTTTCTCATATTGGCACTGGACTTCTTTTGCCAGCGACTGGGTTTGCCTAAACCATCGCTAGTGAACGCCCAAAAAGGGGTGATACACAGAAACCATTTCCCAGCGAATTGGTGAAACTTATGGCGAAATGCCTGATGCTGCCAGTGCTGAATTTGTGTAGGATCTGATTTCGATGGGATGCTTCTATAAATTCGTCTTTTCCCAGCATTTTTCAAAGCCATGGCAGCGACATGCCTAATTGTCGTATTTTTAGCGGCTGGGAAATAATAACATCTCATTTCTCTTGACCAAGCCATATCGTGGGAACGACAAATTTCTTCCAGGGATCTATTCAGTATTTTAACGAACCTGCCTTTTTCCGCTGCGGATGTTCCGCCGGCAAGTCTCTGAGTAGGCAGTGCTAGATCTGGTGTGATAACCCGATCTGCTAGTACTTTTTTCCAAAAGGGATGGTTGAATGAATCAAATGTGTATAGAATGGTTCCATCTATAAAATATGTGGGGTGAAACGAATCCGTTAAGTGACGTTTAATCGAGGCCTCAAAATCGCTTCTTGCGATTCTTTTCACTGGCAGTCTTGCGGTGTGAATCTGAGGTGGAAATTCGAGAGGAAGCAAATTTGAGAAAAGATTTTCTGGAGTTAATGTTAGACCTAGTTCCTCGTCGGCAAGAAATTCGGAATCTTTAGAGAAGAATCCGTGCGCTATCTCAATGGGCGCCAGAGAAGGGCGTATCAGTGGTTTGAATGCAGGAGGGATATCGTCGATGCAATTTTTAAGAGATTTGAGATCGGAGCCCCTCAAAATTACCCTAGTATAGGGCCTTAGTGGCATTGGGATGAATGCTGAATCTTCATTCGAAAAGCAGCATGGGATATATTTTTTATTATTGCCTGTGGCCTCGTAGAGTTCTTGCCTCGCCAATAGACTTTCCCACTGAGCCCCCAGTCCAATCTGATGAGCTTCACGTCCTTCCCATCTTCTCAAGTAAGTTTCAGTGCAAATGACCAAAACTTTAGCGGCCCATCTTAGCCTTTCCTCCATCCACGCAGGCCAGTTTTCATTCGCATGATACTGATCGATGTCCACGTCAATCCCCTCCTCGCGGAGATCGTTTGCTAATTTTAGAACACGCGCGGAGTGAAGCGTCGAGTCATGCGTATAACTGATGAATACCTTTTTTGGTGGTGAATCGGATTCCATGGCGCTTTTTAATTATGATGTCCTAGATTCTCCCTGTAAATTGTGAAATAACGAACCAACGATCACCATTTGAAGGCCCTGCTGCTATCCATTATGATTTCGATGGTGAACTAGCGGGAATCGACAAATTCATCGGACAGGTCCTTCCATTGATTCGATAGTCGATAGGAATATGATGTGCGGAAGATCGGCGGTTAGAGGTCTCCTTCGACGGAACCTTCCTTGGTTCCAGCCATGAGATAGCCTGCGAGGCCATCGATGGTTTTCCAGAGGCCGATGCCGAGGGCGGCGAAGCAGCCGTAGAGCAGGAGGCGGGGGAGGAAACCGAGGCCCCACCAGAAGGAGCAGAAGGTGACGGTGGCGGCGAGGATCAGGCCGATGCCGATGAGAAACTTTTTGCGGCAGGCATCGCGGATGGTGGCGATGCGGTCGGCGCGGGCGTGGTTGTAGAGGAGATCGGCGGTTGGGCCGGTGACGTTGTTGACCTCCAGACGGTGGTAGACGTCTTCCTTCTTTTCGCCCCACAGGACCATTTTCAGCACCATGGCGTAGAGACGGTGTTCTTCGACTCCGGCATCGGGAATCGTGCCAGCCTTGGCTGGATCTTCCAGTGGTGCGTTGGGGGAGGTATAGGGGTCCATGGTTGATCCGGACCCTTCTATCTCACCCCGCGTAATGGGGGCAAATCTGAATGAGCAGAAGGGAGTCTTCCGCCCGGACGTTTCGACGAAACGTCCCTACCTTCAGAACAAGGACAGGAATGTCCTTGCTCCCAGTCAGGGCCGAGGGTGGTGCGGGCTCAGTCTCCCGATTTAAGCACCTTGATGAAGGCGTCCTGGGGGATGTTGACCTTGCCGAACATCTTCATCTTCTTCTTACCTTCCTTCTGCTTCTCGAGGAGCTTGCGCTTGCGGGTGATGTCGCCGCCGTAGCACTTGGCGGTGACGTTCTTGCGCATGGCGCTGATGCTCTCGCGGGCGACGATCTTGCCGCCGACGGCGGCCTGGATGGCGACGACGAAGAGGTGCGGCGGGATGACGTCCTTGAGCTTGGTGGCGAGCATGCGGCCGTAGGATTCGGCCTTGTCGCGGTGGACGATGGTGGAGAAGGCCTCGACGGGATCACCGGCGATGAGCATGTCCATCTTCACCATGTTGGCCGGGCGGTAGCCGGCGTGCTCGTAGTCCATGGAGCCGTAGCCGCGGGTCATGGACTTCAGCTTGTCATTGAAGTCGACGAGGATTTCACCGAGCGGAAGGACGCAGGAGAGCATGACGCGCATGTCGTCGATGGTCTCGGTGTTGGTGACCTCGCCGCGTTTTTCGAGGACGAGCTGCATCATGTCGCCGATGTAGTCGCCGGGGACCATGATGTAGACGTTCACGACGGGCTCGCGGATCTCCTGGATGACCTGGGTTTCCGGGAAGAAGGTGGGGTTGTCCACGATCAGCTCCGAGCCATCCGTGAGCGTGACCTGGTAGATCACGGACGGGTAGGTGGAGATGACGTCCATGTTGAACTCGCGGCGGAGACGTTCCTGGATGATCTCCATGTGGAGCAGGCCGAGGAAGCCGCAGCGGAAGCCGAAGCCGAGGGCGGTGGAGCTTTCCGAGCCGTAGGTGAAGGCGGCGTCGTTGATCTGGAGCTTGGCCATGGCGGCCTTGAGCGCCTCGTAGTCGGAGGATTCCACCGGGTAGATGCCGGAGAAGACCATCGGCTGGATCTCCTTGTAGCCGGGAAGCGGCTCCGGGCAGGGGTGGGTGTTGTCGGTGATGGTGTCGCCGATCTTCGCCTCATCGGCGGATTTCATGTTGGCGATCACGTAGCCCACGTCGCCCGCGACGAGCTGGGGGCGGGCGCTCATCTTCGGGGTGAAGACGCCGACTTCCTTGACCTCGTAGGTCTTGCCGGTGTGCATCAGCTTGATGCGCTGGCCTTTCTTGACGGTGCCGGAGAAGACGCGGACGTAGGAGACGACGCCGCGGTAGGTATCGTAGATGGAGTCGAAGACCGAGCAGCGCAGGAGCTTGTCCGGGTTCTCGACCGGGGCCGGGACGCGGGCGACGACGGCCTCGAGGATGTCGATGATGCCGATGCCGGCCTTGGCGGAGGCGGGGATGGCGTCCTCACCGGGGATGGCGAGGATGTCCTCGAGCTGGCGGCGGCATTTCTCGACGTCGGCAGCGGGGAGGTCGATCTTGTTGAGGACCGGGATGATGACGAGGTTCTGGGCGTGGGCGAGGTGGAGGTTCGCCACGGTCTGGGCCTCCACGCCCTGGGCGGCGTCCACCATCAGGATCGCGCCTTCGCAGGCGGCCAGCGAGCGGGCGACTTCGTACGAGAAATCGACATGGCCCGGGGTGTCCAGGAGGTTGAGCTTGTAGGTCTTGCCGTCCATGGCCTTGTACTCCATCGCCACCGGGTGGGACTTGATGGTGATGCCCTTCTCGCGCTCCAGGTCCATGGCGTCCAGGAGCTGTTCCTTTTCATCGCGCTGGGCCACGGTATTGGTGGCGCCCATGAGGCGGTCGGACAGCGTGGTCTTCCCGTGGTCGATGTGAGCGATGATCGAGAAATTGCGTGTCAGGCTGGTAGGCATGGCGTTACGGGGACCGGGACAGGGCGGAAAAAGGGCTCGCGAGGGGCGGAAGAGAAGCACGAAATCGCTGAAAGGCACGCAAAATTACAGCCGGTATAAGCAAACCGCCACGTGGCAGTAGCCGAAATGTCCAACCTTTGCTAGGAAGTCCCCCAGTGAGCCAGCGATTCCAGATTGAAGACCTATTGGCCCAGGATGAACACGGTGTCGTGTTCCGGGCGCAGGATAGTGAGACCGGCAAGCAGGTCGCCCTGCGGCGGATTTTTCCCTACGGACCGGACGGCGGCGGCCTGAAGGACGGCGAGCGGGAGGCCTACGAGGCGGGGATCCAGAAATTCTCGTCGATCCAGCACGCCGGGCTGCGGACGGTGATCGCGGGCGGCTGTGATCCGGTGGACGGCATGCCGTTCCTGGCCACGGAGTGGGTCGAGGGGCCGACGCTGGCGAAGGCGATGGAGCGCGGCCCGGTGCCGGCGAACTCCGTGATCGCCCTGATGCAGCGGGCCCTGGACCTGTGCGCGACACTTTCGATCGCCTTCAATGAGGAGGAAACCGTGTGGCTGGAGACCTCGCCCTCCGCGATTGTCATCAGCGCGGGGGATTTGCAGCGTGGATTCACCTTCTGGGTGGGGCCTCTGAAGTGGCTGAACGAAGTCGGCGGCAAGCGCGGTCTCGCGCCGCTGGCGAAGCTGATGCGGACGGTGCTTTCCCAGCCGCATCCCGAGGATGATCCGGCGGTGCTGGAGATTTTGCAGAATTACAGCCGCTGGTTGGAGAAATACTCCGAGCTGGCAACCATCCCGCAGGCCCGCGAGGCGCTGAAGGAGCAGTTCGCGCCGCTGGTCAAGGGGGCCGCCGCCCGGGCGGTCCCGGCCGCTCCGGCTGCTGCCGCGGCCCCTCCCGGGCCACGTCCGGTGATGGCTCCGGCCCGTCCGATGCAAGCGGCCGCGCGCCCGACCCAACCGGCTGCCGCCGCCCGTCCGACCCAGCCCGCCGCGCGTTCCCAGGCGGTGACCACCGCCGCGCCGGTGGTGAAGCCGCAGGGGGTGGGCGCTCCGGCGACCGCCACCCAGTCCGCCGCCGCGCCGGCGCCGGGCAAGCCGAAGAAGAAGGGCTTCAAGTTCATGCCGCTGGTCACGGTGCTGGTGTGCGCCGTTTGCTTCGGAGCCGCGGGATTCCAGATCTACCGCTCCCAGCAGGCGAAGAAGGGCAAGGCCGTGCTTTCTTCCGCGGAGAAGGAGGAGCAGAAGAGCCTCAATGCCTCCATTGCCAAAGCGGTGGCAGGCGGAAAAACCGAGGCCAGCCAGCCCGCAGCCGCGACCACACCCGAGAAAACTCCGGAGCCTCCGCCAAAACAGGAGCCGAAGCCTCAACCCAGCAAGCAGCCTTCCAAACCGGCTGCTGCCAAGCCCACTCCGCCGAAACCTCCGCCAGCGCCCGCGGCGGTGGTGCTGCCTGCCAATCACGCCATTCTCGGCACATGGAAGTACTTCGCCAATGGCACCGCCTACACGCGGGTTTTTTCCACCGAGGGCGGGGTGAGCTATTGCCAGCTCACGGCGAACGGAAAACCGGAGTGGAAGGGCAAGGTCGTGAAGATCAGCGGGGATGACATCGTCGTGGCCGATCCCAAGGGCACGGAGATGCACCACGTGATCGCGAAGGATGGCAAGAGCCTGCGGATCGAGGACAAGTACCAGGCTTCGAAGTGAACTAGTAACGTGAGGCTCCCGCCTCGCGTGCTTCTTGCGGCGCTTTCGGCGAGAGGGGTGATTTCTGTCTGCTGCGTTCTCTTTCCCGCACGCGAAGCAGGAGCTTCGCGCTACCAGGCGCTTAGTTCCAAAGGCGCGTGGGGATGAAGGTGGATTCACCCAACCCGAAGTCTCACGACTCCGGCTACGAAGAAAACCTCACGTCTTGAAATCGCGCGTCTGGAAGGCCATCCAGCCGATGATGAACAGGGTGGCATTGAGGCCGAACAGCAGCGTGTAGGACTCCGCGATCTTCGCCCAGTCGATGTGTTTCTCCAACAGGAAGATCCACGCGCTCATGCGCCAGGTGATGAACCATTCCTCGTAGGGTTTGAAGAAGGGGATGGCCTTCAGGATCATGTCCACGAACAGGATGGAGAGCGTCACGATGGTGGCGGCCGCGGGCTTGATCTTGAAGCAGGAGAACATGAACGCGATCGAGGACAGCGTGATCATGCTGACTCCCAGCCCGAGCGCGCCGAGCGCGAGACGCGGTGCGCCCTCGTTCCACGTCGGGAAGGCGGCGAAAACCTTCATGACCTGTTCCATCACCAGCAGTCCACCATCGAGCCCCACGGCGATCACGGCCATCAGGTAGCCGGTGAGGCCCACGATGAGCACGAAGGTGAAGGTGTAGAGGCAGACGGCGAGGTACTTCACCAGCAGCACGCGGAAGCGCGAGACCGGCCGGGCGAAGACGAGCCGCAGGTTGCCGTCCTCGCTTTCCTTCGCCACGATGTCTCCGCCGACGAGAGCGAAGAAGATCGAGCCGAGCGAGAACATGCTCAGCAGGATCATCATGAAGGTCATGGAGAGGGAGCTGTAGTAGGTCCCGAAGTCGAGCCCGTTGCGATCCAGGATCTGGCGGCCGTCACGCTGGACGGTCTCCAGTTTGTAGACTCCCAGGATGACCGCCTCCATGAAGATGAAGGCCCCGTAGCCCATCCACGAGCGCGGGCGGCCGAAGAGCTTGCGGAGTTCGCCGCGGAGTTGTTGGAAGAAGATCATCGGTCGGCCGCTTGGCTGATTTCCATGTAAAGGTCTTCCAGGGACCGGCGGACGGGGGCGAAGGCGCGCACCTTCACACCGCCGGAGACGAGGCAGGAAACGAACTCGGCGGGATCGAGTCCGGGCGGCAGCGAGATCCGTCCTTCGGCGAGGACTTCGCCCCCACGGGCGGCGAGCAGGCCGCAGGCGGTGCCCCACGGTTCGAGGTCCACCTGATAGACCGCGTCCTCGTCCGCAAGGTTGGCCACGCTGCCTTCGTGGATGCGTTTCCCCTGCCGCAGGATCGCCACGCGGTCGCACATCAGTTCGACCTCGGCGAGCAGGTGGGAATTGAAAAGGACGGTCATGCCACGGTCCTTGCGCAGGCCGAGGATGAAATCGCGGAACCAGCGGATGCCTTCGGGATCGAGTCCATCGGTGGGTTCGTCCAGCAGCAGGATCTCCGGTTCCGGCAGCAGGGCCTGGGCGAGTGCGAGGCGCTGGCGCATGCCGTGGCTGTAGGTGCCGACCTTCGAGTGGATGCGCGGGGTCAGGTCCACGCGTTCCACCACCTCGCGGGCGGCTCCTTCATCGAAGCCGCCGGAGTAGGACATCAGTTGGCGGAGATTTTCCCAACCACTAAGGTAATCGTAGAAAGCAGGGGACTCGAAGATCGCGCCGACCTTGCGCAGCGCCTTGGAGCGGTCCTTCGAGACATCGTGCCCGCCGATCCTCACGCTGCCTTTTCCCGGCATCACCATGCCGAGGATGATTCCCAGCGTGGTGCTCTTGCCCGCGCCGTTGTGGCCCAGGAGGCCGTAGATCTCGCCGCGGTGGACGGTGAAGGAAACATCCTGGAGCGCGGGCTTGCCGCCGAATTCCTTCCACAGTCCGGAGACTTCCAGCATCGGATCGGCATCCATGATCTCAGGGAGTGGAAGTGCCCGGGGTGGAAGTGGTGAACTTCAGGTCGCTGGAGGCGGTGAAGTCCGCGTAGAGGATGTTGGTGCCCTTCGGCTCCGGGTGCCAGGACTCCTTGTCCGCCACCAGCGGGATCGCCTGCGGGCGGCCGTCCTTGCCGAGGAAGGAGAGATTGCTCGCGAGCTGGCCGCTCACCGCGGAGTTCCAGATATAGCTGCAGCCGGTCTTCTTGTACTCCTTGCCATCGGCCGGACACTGGAAGGCATCCGGAGCGGAAAGGTAGGGCACCAGTTCGGTTTCGAGGACTTTCACTTCCTCCTCCTTCGATTCACGGGAGGCGGCGAGCGGCGGCATTTTCCGGTTGTTGTCCTGGAGATAGCTTTCGACCCCCACGCCGATGTTCCGCAGCTTGCCGAGGCAGGCTGCCTGCTTGGACTTCGCAAGGCCGCGGCTGACGAGCGGCGTCGAAATGGCGGCGAGCACGACGATGATCGTGATGGTGACCAACAGTTCGACAAGGGTGAAGCCGCGGGATCTCATTCCAATCATCGGTCAGCGTTGAGGTTCGCGCATCGCTTCACTCATGGCCTCCACCAATGGTGCGAGGTCGAGTTTCGTCTTGGCGCTGGCCTTGGAATAGTAGGCGCGCATGCCTTCACCGCTGGCCTTTTCCAGCAGATCATTGCCTATGCTGCGGGTGCGTTCCATGTCTTCCTTGCTGCGGCCGCTTTCGAGATCCTTGAGCGCCTGCTCCACGAAGCTTTTGCGCTGCTCCGGGCTCATCTTGTCGATGGCCGTCACGAAGGTTTCCATCGTATCGCGGATGGTCAGGTCGAAGAAGATCTCTTTCTCGCGTTGATCGAGCTTGTCATAGAAGCGCTCTCCGGGGCGTTGCTCGCGGGTCTTCTGGCGCTCGCGGAAGTCGAGGCGGTTGACCATGCCGGCGATGTTGCGGAGTTCCTTTTCGCGGCGGGCGGCTTCGGCGGGATCGTGGCTGGCGCTGGGATCGGACCAGTCTTCGAAGTTCGCCTTGGCGACTTCGCGCTCGACGGAAGCCATGGTGGTGCGCCGCGAACCGGCCCACGACCGGATACCCCACACGACGCCCCAGAGGACGACGAGGACGATGGCGGCTTTGATGAGAACGGCGCGATGAGCCATGGCGGGCGGAATTTAGTCGGGAAAACGCCCCATGCAAGACCGGGGGGCTTTGGAACGACCGGAGGGTATCAGGCCTTGGATCGCCGGAACCGCCGTGTGACCATTTCGAGGGCTTCCTTGGCCTCCGCCACCTGCAGGATCCGGGCCACGCCGAAATAGGTGGCCCCGGCCGCCGTCACCGCGACCACCAGCCAGAGCGCGCGGGCGATCTGGGACATTTGGCTCAGATCGTGGAAAAGATAGCGCTGTGCCAGCAGGCAGACACCGGTCATGGCAGCGCCCGCGCCCAGCAGTTTCGTGCATAGCACGAGCAGCGCGCGGGTTTCGAGGCCGTCCGAGATGCGGAGCATGGCGGTGTAGAGGATGATGAAATTGACGATGGCGACCAGGCTGGTGGTCGTCGCCAGCGCCTCGACCCCCATGTGGCGCACGGTCACGAAGTACCAGTTCGAGGTGATGCTCAGCGCGATGGCCACGAAGCTGACCATCATGGGAATCCAGCGGCGGTTTGCGGCGTAGAACGCCGGTTGCAGCACCTTCAGCCAGGAATACGCCAGCAGGCCGATGCCGTAGCCGCGCAGGGCGGCGGCGGTTTCGATACGGCCGGCCACGTTGAAGGCTCCGCGTTCGAAGATCACGCTGATGATGGGTTCCGCCAGGAAGCAAAGTCCCAAAGCCGAGGGCAGGACGAGGAAGGTCACCAGCCGCAGGCCCCGGGCCAGCACGTCACGGAATTCCGGCCCGGTGCCGCCGAGCGCCGCGCGGGAGAGGGCGGGCAGGGTCACGGTTGCGACGGCCACGCCGAACACGCCGATGGGGAGCTGCATCAGGCGGAAGGCCCAGTTGAGCGCGCTCACCGCGCCCTTGCCGATGGAGGTGGCGAACTGCGAGTTCACCACCACGTTGATCTGCACCACGGATGCGGAAATCACCGCCGGTCCCATCAGGCCGAAGATCGTTCGGATCGCCGGGTCCTTCCAGCGCCAGTCCGGCCGCCAGCGGAAACCCAGCCGCCGCAGCGAAGGAAGCTGGCAGACCAGTTGCCCGAGGCCGCCGGCCAACACGCCGATCGACATGCCGATCATCGTCTTCGGGCCATGATGCGGGTCCAGCCACAGGCCGATGCCGGTGCCCGCGATGATCGAGCCGAGATTGAAGAAGCACGACGAAAGCGCGGGAATGCCGAAGACGTTGCGTGCGTTGAGGATGCCCATCACCAGTGCCGCCAGGCTGACCAGCAGCATGAACGGCCACATGATCCGGGTCATCTGGATCGTCAGCGCGATGTCATCCGGGGAGAAGGTCCGGGCCTTGCCCGCAGTGCCATCGAGAGCGGTCAGCAGGTGGACGAGTTGCGGGGAAAACAGGATGCCCAGCAGCGAAACGGCGGCCATTGCCATGCCTACCAGCGTCAGCATCTTGGCTGCCAGCGGCCACGCGCTTTCCGGGCCGTCCTCCTTCACCTTCTTCGAGAAGGTGGTCACGAAGGCTTGGGAAAGGGCTCCTTCCGCGAAGAGATCCCGCAGCAGGTTCGGGATGCGGAAGGCGATGTTGAAGCAATCCATCAGGACGCCGTGTCCGAAGAACGCGGCGAAGATCTGGTCGCGGATCAGGCCGAGCACACGGCTGGCCATCACGGCCGCGCTGACTTTCCATGTGGATTTGGCGGACATCGGGGATGTTGGGGACGTGCCTCCGTTAGCCGATCCGCAGCCGGAACCAATGGATTTGTGCGGAAAGCGCCCGATTCTTTTTGGAACGCCAGCCGGGTTGCGGAGAGAGCGGTTACTTCGCCGCGGCGCGTCTCAGGCGGTCCATGATCGCGACACCGAGTCCGGTTTCGCTCACAGGCTCGGCCACGATGGCGTCGAGGCCGGCCTCATCGAGCTGGCGCATGACGAAGAACAGGCGCAGCGCGGCTTCCGCCAGTTTGCCATTGCCGGGACTGAGGGCTTCCACCACCGCCCATTCGTGCAGGCCGATGTAGCCGTCCTTTTCCTCCTCGCGGTAGCTGAGCAGGCCGTAGCGCTTGCCTTCCTCCGGGATGAAGTCCTCCGGCTTGTCGAACATCAGCAGCGGCGTGCGGGGCGCATAGTGGCTGGCGAGCTGGCCGGGAGCGTGGGGCAGTTCGCCCGGGCGTTCCTTGGCTTTCTCCACACGACCGAACGGCTGGAGGTCCTCCTTGGTCACCGGACCCGCGCGCAATAGCTTGAACAGCGGCTTCTTGCCCTCGCGCGACTCGATGGAAATGATCGTGCTTTCCAGTCCTTCCGAGCAGGCGCCGCCGTCGATGACGAGCGGGATGCGGCCATCGAGCTCCTTGATCACGGCGCTGGCGGAAGTCGGGGAAATGCGGCCGAAGCGGTTGGCGCTGGGCGCGGCGATCGGGCGGCCGAGTTCGCGGCAGACGGCGCGGAAGATCGGATGCGCGCTCAGGCGGACCGCCACCGTCGGCAGGCCGCTGGTGACGAGATCCGGCACTTCCGGCTTCTTCGGCAGCACCAGGGTGAGCGGTCCCGGCCAGAAGGTGGACGTCAGTTTCTCGACCACATCGCGGATCGAATCGTCCACTTCCGCCACCTGGTGGAGATCGGACTTGCGCGCCACGTGGACGATGAGCGGGTCGAAGGATGGCCGTTCCTTGGCCTCGAACACCTTTGCGGCGGCCTCCGGATTGAGCGCATCCGCGCCGAGGCCATAGACGGTCTCGGTCGGCAGGGCCACGACTTCACCGCGCGCCAGCAAGGCGGCGGCCTCGCGCACGGCTTCCTTCATGTCTTCGTCGTTGGCGGAAATGATCCGGGTCTCGGGCACGGCGGAGGTTTAACAGATGGAACCACCTCCCGGGAAACCGGATTTTTCGACAAATCCAGACAAGAGTCGTGGCCGTTGTCGTTGTTCCCGGGATATCCATGCCCCTTTCCTTCCTTCCACATCCCCATCCTTCTAACGGTGGGTCCGCCGGGTTGACTCCCGCCCGAGTGATCGCTAAGCCTGCGGAGCCATGAACTTGCGCTCCCTCTTCTTGTCTTGCGGCCTCGCCATTGTTTCCGCCGCGGCGGCGCTTGGTCAGATCGACGCTTCGCTTGCCTTGGCGAAGAACCAGTTCGTGGCCGGAGAAGCGGTGCAAGCCACCGTGACCATCACCAACCAGACCGGTCAGGATCTCGTTTTCGCCGGTTCCGAACGGCAGCCATGGCTTGATTTCGTGATCAAGCGCAGTTCCAGCAGTGAATTGGCGATCCCCACCGGCAGTTTCAATTTCGGAACCGTCCGCATCCCGGCCGGTCAGACGATGGCCCGCCAGGTGAACCTTTCCTCCGCGTTCAACCTCGCCGAGCAGGGTAATTTCTCGGTGTATGCCGTGATCCGCGCTCCGGGCCAGACCTCGGGCGGAACCATCACCAACCGCGTTCTTTTCAATGTCTCCAATGGCCGCGCCTATTGGAGCCAGAAAGTCGGGGTCCGCGGGGACGCTTCCAAAGTCCGTGAATTCCGGATCCTGAACTACGCTGGCGACCAGAAAACCCTCCTCTATGTGCAGGTCGTCAACGACCGCACCGGCACGCCGATCCGCACCTATCCGCTCGGGGACGCGCTGATGTTCCGCAAGCCGCAGATCACCGTGGACCACAACCAGAACCTGCATGTGTTCTTCCTCAACTCGCCCACGATCTGGACCCATGCGGTGGTCGATACGGACGGCAAGCTGGTCCACAGCGAGTTTTTCACCCGTGCCGCGACCGGTGATCCGGTGTTGCTCACGCAGCAGGGCGGTGTGGTGACCGTTGGCAATGGGGCCCTGTATGACCCGAAGGCCATTGAGGCCGAGAAAAACCGGGCCCGGAAGGCGTCCGACCGCCCGATCATCACCTCCCAGAATTGAGGGTGGAATTGTTTAAAATTTCTTTACTTTCTTGCAAATTTTATTAACAATCTCGAATAGTTTCAAAACGCGAGGTATTATGCGAACGATCTTCAAGCGACTTTTGGCCCTTGCGGCCGTTTGTGCGCTGACCTCCCAAGCGGAAGCGCGCTATTTCCGGACTGTTGTGATCGATGCGGGTCACGGCGGCTACGACAAGGGGGCCCAGTGGGGCCAGGTGTACGAGAAGCACCTGTGCCTGGACACGGCGGCCCGCTTGCAGACTTATCTCCAGGGCATGGGTTTCAAGACGGTGATGACCCGCAACAGCGACTACTTCGTGTCACTGGCGCAGCGGGTGGCGATCACCGAGCGGTACAAGGACGCCATCTTCGTGGCGGTTCACTATAATTTCACCTACAAGGACACCGCCTGTGGTCTGGAAACCTACTATGCCAACGGTGCGGAAAGCCAGAATCTGGCTCAGATCGTCCAGCAGAGCATGTGCCGGAAGGTCCGCGCCACGGACCGTGGTGCGAAGTTCGCCCGCTACTATGTGATTCGTAATACCAAGGTCCCCGCGATCCTGGTGGAGTGCGGGTTCGTCAGCAATCCCACCGAGCGCCAGGGCATGAAGGCCGCTTGGTACCGTGACGCGTTGGCCAAGGGCATCGCCGAAGGCGTGATGCGCTTCCGCCGCAACGGTTGACCGTGGATTTCCGCCTGTGCGCCGTCCGCCCATGCGCTAACATGGCGTCATGGGCGCGGTGACGGCGGATGAAATGCGGGCATTGGAAGAAGCGGCGTTCCAAAAGGGAGCGACCGCCGCCAGCCTGATGACGAAGGCCGGTCGCAGGCTCGGGCTTGCCATTGCCAGGATGTTCCCAAGGCCGGGAACCGCCGTGGCGTATTTGGGAAAGGGGCACAACGCCGGAGACGCCTTGGTGGCTCTGGGGGTGCTGAGGGCCGCAGGCTGGCAGGTGGTGGCAAGGGCCTCCCGGCCTTTGGAAGAATGCGCTGATCTCACCCGTGCCATGTTTGAGGCCCTGGGGGGCGTGACGGTGCTGGAGGCATCTCCGGATGTGGTGGAGATGCCACGGCCTCTGGTGCTTTTGGACGGGCTGCTGGGTATTGGTGCGAATGGCGGCCCCCGTGGCACGTTGGCGGCCCTCTCGCGGGAAATGAACGGACTGCGGCGGACGGCAGGTGCGCGGGTGGTGGCGGTGGATCTTCCATCCGGAGTCGATGCTGATACGGGTGTGGTCCATCCGGATGCGGTGATCGCGGATGTCACGCTGACGATCGGTGTGCCGAAGCGCGGCTTGTTGCAGGCGGCGGCGGTCCATGCGGTGGGGGCGCTCGGGTTGGTGCCGGTGGAGGAATTGCGGGTCCCCGAGGTGGGTGATCTGGCGTTGATTTCACCATGGACTCTGGCCGCGGGCCGGGAACCGCGGCCATTTGACTTTCACAAGGGGAGGGCGGGCCGGGTGGCTCTGCTTGCCGGATCCGTCCCCTACAGTGGCGCGGCCGTTCTGGCGGCTACGGGTGCGCTGCGCGGCGGCGCGGGATTGGTGACGCTGCATGTGCCTGTGGAGGCTCATGCGTTGATCGCGGCAAAGTGCCCGCCGGAGGTGATGGTCCGCCCGGTTTCAGATCCACGGGATTTGTTGGGCAGCCGCTTCGATAGCTTGGTCGTAGGGCCGGGGCTGGGTGAGGCGGACGGAGATACCTTGCGCGAATTGTTGGAGGGATGCTCCGTTCCGGCGGTCATCGATGCGGATGCTCTGAACGCCTTGGCGAAATGTGGCGGCGTGGCGGGACTGCCCTCCCATCATGTGCTGACGCCGCATCCGGGAGAGTTCGCCCGGCTTGCTCCGGACCTGACCGGCCAGCCGCGCGAAGCGGCCGCACGGCTCTTCGCGGACCGTTCTTCACCGGTTCTGCTGCTGAAGGGCGCGCGCACATTGGTCACGGCGAAAGGGAAGCCGCTGTGGTGCAATTCCACTGGCACGCCCGGCATGGCGACCGGGGGCCAAGGGGACGTTCTCTCCGGGGTCATCGGCGCGTTGCTGGCAGGAGGGATGGAATCCTTGGACGCGGCTGCCTTGGGAGCCTGGCTGTGCGGGCGGGCCTCGGAGCGGGCGATCGCCGCCGGGGCGAGCGAGGAATCCCTGTCGGCCGGAGATGCCGCGGCGCATCTGGGCGGGGCTTTCCGTGATTGGCGGGAAGGAACCCGCTGAGGACCTAAGCCGCTTCCGCGAAAATCATGGTGCCGGCGCTGGTTTGCAGCGTGCTGATCACCAGGACATCCGCGGTCGAACCGATCTTCTGCACCGCGTGGTTGACCACGATCATGGTGCCGTCCGCCAGATAGCCGACGGCCTGATGATCCTCCTTGCCGGGGCGGACCAGTGCGATGCGCAGGCGCTCGCCCACCGCGACCACCGGCTTGAGGGCGTCCTCCAGATCCTGGATATTGAGCACGGCGATGTTGCGGAGCTTCGCCACCTTGCTGAGGTTTTCGTCCCCGGTCATCAGGCGTGCGCCCAGGAGTTGGGTGGTTTCGATCAGGCGGCTGTTGAGAGCCTCGTCCGGACGGGTGCCGTTCGACTCGTGAATGGATACCTGGAGATCCTTCGCGGTCCGCATTTGTTCCAAGCTCGCAAGCCCGCGCTCGCCACGCTGGCGGTGGGCGGCGGAGGGGGAATTCGCGAGCGCGTGCAGTTCATCGAGCACGAACCGGGGCACGATCAGCCGGCCATGGAGAAATCCGGCACGGAGGATCGCGGGCACCCGCCCGTCCATCACCGCTTCCGGATCGAGCACCACCGGCTGCCCGCTGTCCGCATCCTGGCGGAACCGCACGTAGGGGATGATGAAGGCGAAGTCATCCCGGTTGCTGCGCAGGGCCAGCACCGCGCCGATGAATCCGAGGCTGGCGAACAAGGTCACATCGAAGGCCAGCTTCACCGAGCCCACGAAAAGGTCCCGCTGGGATTGCTCCACCAGCGTGCGGTTGTAGTCGTGCTCGCGATCCCGCAGGGCCACCTCGAACAAGGAGAAGATCTGCACCCGTGTCAGCAGCCACGCGCAGAAGAGACCCACTCCCAGGCCGAAGATGGCGGTCGAGAATCCACGGAACGAGAAGCCGCGGATCAAGGACTCCACCATGATGAAAAAGCCCGCCACCAGCAGGCCGCCCAGCAGGCCCCACAGCTCCACCGGAAAACCCGGGGAGACCACCCCCTTCAGGCTGGATGCGATGGCATATCCCGCGGCTTCACAAACCAGCAGATAGGTCAGGCGAGCGACATTGACGGAGGGCTGGGATTGCATGGGGTGCGTCTCACATCACCATTTGCCAATGCCAATCCCATCGCAAGCCTAACCGTTTCAAGCGGGATCAGGATTCCCAGCCCGCTGGGTTCCTACCGAGACCAGTGATGAGCGCCGCCATGCGCCGCCAGCGGTCCAAAGTGGAGGTCCATGGCCGGGCCGGACGGGTGACATTCCAGCCGCGCTTGCGGCCGATGGCGGTGAGCTTCTCCGAGGGATTCACCAGCGTGGCGGTCTTGCAGATCGCCAGCAGCGGCAGGTCGGCGGTGCTGTCCGTGTAGCCGTGGGAATTGCGCAGGTGGCCATCCTTGAAGCGGTCTGGCATCAGTTCCCTCAGGCGGTCCACCTTGGCCATGCCCTTGTGGTTCTCCAGATCCGGAAAGAACGGCAGCGGGCCCTCGATTTCGACCGGTGTGCCGAGCGAAAGATCAAAGCCAAGGCGTCGGCCGATCTCGGTTACGTAGAATTCCGGACTCGCGGAGGTCAGCACCAAAAGGTCGCCTTTTGCACGATGCCGCTCGATTTCCGCGACCAATTCCGGGTAAAAATGCAACTCGCGGGCGAAGGCGCGGGCGTGGGAAACCAGCTCCTCCGGAGTCATCCGCCACAGGTAGGAAAGGAAAACCCGCTTCATCACACCGGCACCAAGCAGCTTGGCGAAAGGTGTGAATGCCAGAAACACAGGGAGATAGAACCGCCGCCACGGTGAGCGACGCAGCACCCGATGGCAGAAGAGGATCTGGCAGTCCCACGGCAGCAGCGTGCCATCGAGGTCGAAAAGTGCAATCCCGCGCGGGCGGGTGGTATCCGTTGGAAACGCCACGTGGCGAAGGGTTTCCGGGAGAATCCCGACTTGCAAGCTTGTGTTGATCCATGCAGCTTCCGCGGCATGCGGAAAACCCTCTTCGCGCTGGTTCTCGCGGTTCTGCCCCTGCCGGCTTTTGCCCAGGTGTACGCGGATTTCCAGACCTCTCTCGGGAACTTCACCTGCCAGCTCAACTACGCGGAGACTCCCAAGACGGTGGCCAATTTCGTCACGCTCGCCGAGGGTACCCGCCCGTGGTTGGACGAGAGCACGGGGCTCGTTTCCACTATCCGCCCGGCAAAGCTTTTCTATGACGGTCTGACGTTCCATCGAGTGGTGGATAACGAAGGCTTCCGCATCATCCAAGCAGGCTCCCGAAAAGGCGATGGCACCGATGGCCCCGGCTACAACTTTCCCGACGAGTTTAAGGAAAGCGTCCCTGCGAGCTACAAGTTCGACCAGCCCTACTTGCTCGCCATGGCGAATTCTGGTCTGAATACAAACGAATCTCAATTTTTCATCACGGGTTGTCCCATCACTCAACTTGAAGGGAAACATACCGTTTTCGGCCATGTCATCTCGGGACAAAATGTAGTGGAAGCCATCCTGAGCGTGCCAACGACAAGCGACGACCAGAATCCAGATAACGACGATCTTCAAAAGCCCCTCACACCCGTGGTGATACAGCATGTGGCCATCCGGAGAGTCGGACGGGATGCCACGCGTTTTGTGGCCACTCGTGTCACCTTGCCAAAGGTGACGGCTCCGCGTTTCCGGTCTGCCACGACGCCGGGGGTGCGTGTTTTCCTCGCTTTCAATCAAGCTGCCAAAACCGTCGCGCGTTCTTATTATAGTGAGGACGCCGGAGCCACTTGGGAGTTAAGTAGTGGCCGCTACATTGGACCGGGCGAAAAAATGCTTACATCCATGCTGCTCGATATTCCGGCGGCATCGGTGGACTACGATTTGATGCACCGGCTATCGCTCATCACTTATCCTGCCGATCTTGTCACACCAGGAGAGTATCTGAATACCCAGTTCTATGCGGAAAATGAATCCGGTAGTTATTTATTCCGATTCAATTCCAATGGAGAATACGAGTATCACATTGAGACAGCCTCATCTGAAATAAAGGAGGGGAAATTTTATGATGATCGGGTTCCTTCCAAGAATCAATTTTATTACGTCGCCGAAGGATATTCGGCGGAAATGTATTTTTATCTTGGCAACGATGGGGCATACCGCTTTCACCTTGCTCCGTCGGTGAAATCCAAGACAGGGATGACGACTGGCAGACAGAGAGGGTTCTTTTACAGCCAGTTGCACCTCTGGGAGACAAAAGGCAAAGATCCATGGGCTCCATACGAGGATAACACGGATTTCTCTTGGTCTGTCCTGCCGAAGGTGAAGAAGTAGGTTGGGATCTTGATGGACTGCGATGCCATCGGTTTGCAGAGATGTGGAGCAAGAGCGGATTTATCATATGCCCGTGCTTATTGGTGTTGGACAACGCCGGTTGGCACAAATCGGCGCGCTTGAACTGGCACCACATCGAGCCGGTCTGCCTGCCGCCCTACAGCCCCGATTTCAATCCCATCGAACGGCTGTGGCAGCATCTCAAGGGACAGTATTTCGCTGGGTTCCTGACAGGAGCTTTGCGTCAAGATCTACAACAGTGTCCGGACCCTGCTTGGACAGCCAGAGGTCATCCGCTCCGTCTGCCGGACACATTCGCCATAACGGCAATCATTTTTGGTAGTCGGTCGAAGAAGCGGTCTGAAAAATAACTTTCCGTCGGAATTTACGTCGATTCCGAGCATGGAAATGACCTGGAATCGTAGATTTTTCGTTCGAAAAGGCGGGCGCTTTTCCTCGATTGAGACATCTGAGCTATTTTTCGGACGGTTTCTAAAGTGTTCAGTCCCGGAGAGAGGTGGAACGAGCTTGAGATAAACGGATCAGGTTCCTTTTGCCAGCAAGGACAGATGAACTGGTAGGGCATCAGGCCAGCCAAGGTTTTGAGCCGTTTGCCGAAATTGTAGGCATCCAGGAAGCAATCAAGATGGCAGCTGAGCTGCTCGTGGCTGTCGTAGGGGTAGGTCTTCACAGTGGCTTCCTTGATCGTCCGGTTCATCCGAGCCGACTGATGCCATGGAGCAGGAAGCAACGGTGAAGCGAGGAACGAGTCAGGTGAGGGATGGTTGTCTGCAAGGCATACAGGCAGTCATCGAGTGGCAGGAGGGTAGGGTGTGCTTGCGAAAGGCCACCACGACCGCTTCCTGTTCGGTAGTGAGAATCGTGGAGGGCGGAGGCGGGCCCATGGGAGCGTCCTCCACCGAAGCCCTTTTGCGCCACTTTCACGACGGTTTTCAGATTGATGCCATAGCGAGCGACGAGTGTTCTCAGGCTCTTTTAACTATTCTGGATCGTGCGACGCACTGCCGCCGTCGTTCTGGCGCTGCCGTGAAGTATGTGTCCCAAAATTGCTCGGAGATTGGCATCTTCCCTTTCCTTGTGCCACTTCTCCGTGGGACTGAACATCTAGAGTATGAAATTTTTTTGAGGTTCACGTAATTTTCACATATTGAAAATTGACTCGAATTGCGGGAGCGGATTGGGATGTGCGTGTGCAAATTCGCTTACTGGGTTTTGGTAGCCTTGGAATGATCGCGGCAACTTCCTCCGCGTGGGCTGTCGCTGTATCAACTCCGACATTGGCTCCGTCTTCCAGCTCTTCTGCTACGAATTTACCGGTGACCGTTACTTGCGCAACTCCGGGCGCGGTCATCCACTACACGTTGAACGGCGCGGAACCGACTGAATTTGATCCGGTGGTGTCGTCGGGCAATTCTGTGCTGCTGAAACGCTCGCTTACCCTCAAGGCCAAAGCGTGGGTGTCATCCGATGTCAGTTCGACCGCATCCATGGCATACGGCATTACTGGGGAGATATCTTCGGGTGCCCAACATGTGCTCTCGCTCAAATCGAATGGAGTCGTCAATGCTTGGGGGCCGCAATTGTACGGTAGATTGGGCAATGGAGTCGCTGTCACCACCAATACGGATGCGACCTCTCCCGTTTCGTCGGCTCGTTCCTCGGGAGCGATCACGAATGGAGTGGCCCTCGCTGCGGGGTACTACCAGAGCGTGGTGCTGGATTCATTCGGAAATCCATGGTGTTTTGGTTACAATTCCTTTGGGGAATTAGGCAACAATGGTAGTTCCCATTCTTCCACTGCGGTACAAGTAGTGAAGAGTTCGGGCAATCTCGGAGGATGCATTGCGGTAGCCGCCGGCCAATACATGAGCGGGGCCTTGAGCTTCGATGGCAAGGTTTATACATGGGGCTCTCATGCGAATGGAAGATTGGGCTTTGGCATGACCACAGGATCACGCGGCTATGCCGATACGGTAAGAACCGCATTGAATACGGATCTTACAGGTATCAGCGCGATTGAGTTTGGAGACACGCAGGGCTTGGCTTTGGCCTCGGATGGCAAGGTTTGGGGATGGGGCGCGAATACCAATGGCCAGCTTGGCACGGGAGTGGGAGGCAACCAAGCATACGCCGCCAAGGTCCAGATTTCATCCAGTGGAGGAGACCTGACAGACGTCACGGATATCTCGTCTGCCGACAATCATTCCGCCGTTGTGCGTTGGAATGGCAGCGAGCAGGGTACCGTCTGGACATTCGGTAACGATGGGAACGGTCGTCTTGGGGATGGCAATACGAGTGGCAACGTCGGTTATCCGACCAAGGTCAAGACGAGTTCCACCCCCACCTATTTGACCAATATCGTCCAGGTGAGCGCTGGATCAGCCCATACCTTGGCTCTGGATGCTTCCGGGCATGTCTGGGCATGGGGCTACAACGGGTTAGGCGCGCTCGGGAATCCCTCCGCTGCCAATAATACCGCCTTCGCCACCCAAGTCCGCAACCCTTCCGACACCGGGGCTTTGCAAAATATCGTTTGGATTTCTGCTGGTGGTATCACAGCCAACAACTTCAGCGTGGCGGTCGCTGCCGATGGCACGGTCTACACTTGGGGCGTGAATAACAACGGCCAGCTCGCCAACGGCAGCAATACCGGTTCCCGATCTCTGCCTGCCGCAGTGGCGAATTTGAAGCTGCTGCCCGGATCACCGGACACCACCTTGTCTGCAACCGTCTCCCAATCGGTTTCTCCCGGAGCCGCCACCTTGACGGCGGCTCCCACGGATCCCGACGGGACGGGAAATATCCAGAAGGTCGAGTTCTATTCCGCGGGAGCTTTGGTGGGCACGAAAACCGCAGCGCCGTGGGTGCTGGGCCTCACCGGACTTTCCGCCGGATCCTATTACAACTATGCGGTGGTCACCGATAGTGACGGCAACCAGGGCTTCTCACTTCCGACGACGTTTTCCATCATCAGTTCCGATGCGGATGGGGACGGCTTGCTGGATGCTTGGGAGACAAGCTGGTTTGGAAACACCACTTCGCAAAGCGGCAGTGGGGATCCGGATGGAGATGGAGTGACCAATGCGCAGGAATACGGCCAAGGAACCAATCCCCTGTCCCCCGCCGACGGAGATGGAGATGGTCTCCCGGACGATTGGGAAATCTATTATTTCGGAAATCTTTCACGGAATGGGACGGAGGACTACGACCACGATGGTCTGAGTGACTCGTGGGAGTTCCATCACAAAACGACCGTCAAATCGTTGCCTGCCCAACTTGACAGCGATGGCGACGGCTTGCCGGATGATTGGGAGAATTACTATTTCACCACGGGAGTCTCCACCAACCCCGGGGACGATTACGACCAGGACGGCGTCTCCAATGCCGACGAATATGCATTAGGACTCAATCCTGCAAGCGATGCCGATGGTGATGGGAATCATATGGCCGATGACTGGGAGATATTTTGGTTCGGAAGCGCCTCTCAAGATCCCGATGCCGATCCGGACGGGGATGGGCTGACCAATGCCCAGGAGTATGCCTTGCGCCTCAATCCCGTGAACGCGGATACGGATGGAGACGGCATGCCGGATGGCTATGAAGTCTATTATCAATTCGCTCCCAAATCCGCAGCCAACGATCCGGTTCTGAAGAACGGCCCGGGCGACGACAAAGACGGAGATGGACTTACCAATCTGCAGGAAGCGCAAAAAGGGCGGATTGCAAACAGCGCGGGAGAGTATCTGCAGGTCACCTCCACTTCTCCGAAGGCTATCAAGTGGTTCGCTGTCCGGGACAAATACTATCGTCTGCAATGGAGCACCAATATGACGACCTGGACCAACGAGCCGAACTACTATGTCGGGGCGAACCAGGAAATTTCGCGGCTTGTTTCTGCAGTAGCAGGATCGGAGCCATCCGTCATCTACGTCCGGGCGTTGGTTTCGGACCGAGTGGACGACAAGGATGGTGATGGCATGACCGACGATTGGGAAATCGCCCATGGGCTGGATCCCTATTCTGATTCCGGAGCGAATGGTCCTTCGGGCGATTCAGACGGAGATGGCGTCCCCAATTCCCACGACACCCGCCCGAACAGCGCGAGCTCGGGCGCCCTTACGATTACGATCACCTCTCCTGCCAACGGCAGCACGGTTCCCTGACCTCATTCCTGAGTATGAAATTCATTGGCCTTTTCAGAGGCGTCGCATGTGTCGCCGCTGCCATCCTCACCATCGGCGCAACATTTGCGCAGACCAACTCCAATGCCACGGGCGCGAGGATTACCCGTGGATTGGTGCCGGCCCAGCGCGTTATCATCCCGGCCGATCAGCAAAAAGGGATCGCTTTGGGAGAAACGGGTAACAATGCGGATCTTTTCGGAGATCCAAATGCCGCGGAATCCACACTTCCGTGGTTCTGCAGGACGCAAAGGACCGATCTGTATGTTTCACCGGGGCCCGGGATCACGATGACTTTGCAAAATCCCGCGGCCGCCTATGGCGATGCGGGAGGTGGTACGCCTCTTTACACGGATCGTGAATACCGGCTTGGCGTATATGGCGGCGGCAGAAGTACGACCAACAAGGGAGTATTTCGCATCCGGGCTTATCAAAAATCGCAGTTTTCGGGAACTGCGGTAGGAGTGCTGCCCTCCGACACGACTGAATTTGAACTTCCAGTTCCCGGGGAACCAGCTTGGAGCGATTTTTTGGCTGCAGGTGGCAAAAAGGAAATCTCTTTCCATGGATTACAACTATTCGTTGAAATTTATAGCGAGATTACCCAGCAAGCTCAACAAGCAGGCAACTTCGCGCCATATGTGATCACCCATCGGGGAAGCGATCCCGACTATTACTATATCATCGACTACAAGGGTTGGATCCTGCCGGGAACGCCGATGGCGTCCACCTCCAATCCGGTGCTTGCCGCCAACGCGGCCTTTCAACCCATGTACGCGATCAACTTCACTTCGCGTTCGCCATGGAAATCAAAGTATATCGATCTCCCTCACTTCACCGGTGAGCCTCTGCCATCTGAGTACCTGGGGCTGTCCCAGCAGGAGTTATCGGGAGTTGGAGGTTACGCGCCTCCTGCAATCCCTTCAAGCTATCAATCAGCCACGGTCCTGGATGACACTCCCGAATTGCGGCAACATCCGAAGCTGGACAAGCTGGTGGATGATCTGAACAACGATCCTGTCGCCATTGCGAATTACGTTCACAATGAGATCGCCCTGATTGATCCCTTGGGATACAACGAGGATGGGCAAACGGACCCCAGAGGAATCTGGGCCGGCGGCATGAATCGAAGCGCGTTCGGCACCTACATGGAGGGTGCGGGGAATCCCTGGGAGCAATGCGCTTTGCTTGTCTACATGTTGCGGAAGGCCAATGTACCAGCGGTATATGTCGAGCCTCATAAGGATGATCTCCTGATGCTGGACACCCAGCTCGAAAAAATACTCGGTCTTCGAGTTCAAGGGGCAGTGGACAATGCCGGTCAGGCCAGGATGCCGGTAGAAGTGCCCGTGCATTATCCCTGGGTGGCTGCGTGGATTCAGTCGGAAAATCGCTGGGTTCACTTGTATCCTTGGATCAAGGACACTTCGGTAGTCGAAGGGGAAAATCTCTACGACTATTTTCCCGATGACTGCAAATCCGGAGTTGAGTGGGTCGCCAAATACCTAAAAGGAAATGATTCGAATATTTTAACAGACCAAGTTAGTTCAAATCTGCCAAATGGGAATGGGGATTTCGTTATTGAAGCAGAGAATTTCAACGAAAACATCCCCTCGACTGCGGCCCCTGCCTCTCAGTGGTTCAATAGAGATACGGACGATGTGGGGGGGTGGATGCAGGCGGTGAATAGGGATAATTTAAAGGATTACAATGGTCCGCCAGAAAACCTTTCTTTGGATACCGCTCCGGTGTTGGAATACGTTCTGGATATACCAGTTGCGACAACCTACTACGTTTGGATCAAAGGAAATGCGTCGAGCGCGGCTGGAGCACCTCCCCGTTTCGACAAATGCCGCATCTTCTTCGATGGCACATTGCTTGGTAGCGCCGATCTTCCCAACAGCGCTGGCTGGAATTGGGCCGGAACCAAGACGACCGGAGGGAAAATTTCATTTTCCGCAAGTAGCACTGGAAGGCATAAAATCCGCATCGGCGTTGAGAGCGTTGGATTCGGTGTGGACAAGATTTTGGTGACAACCAATTCAAGCTTCACCCCGACGGGAGATGGCGGTGAAGGCAGCAAACGTACATCAGTACTTCCCAATGTCCCCTCCTTCCAATTCAAAAGGTTTGCGACGCAACAGTTGGCGTCCAAAGGGGTCAACTACGAGGATGTGGGGATGAAATATCTCGATCGTAAACTCAATCGCACTTCGTTTGATGAGTTTCCGCGACCTTATCGCCTGAATGCGGCTGCACATACCGTCTACGGCCGTTTGATTGATCGGCCGAATACGTTTGATACCGTCAGGGTGGTGGTGAACAGGGTTGCGAACCCCGCCGAAAACATTCCTGCCATTAAGCTTGATAGCGAAGAATGGTTTTCCATGGATCTTCACTGTCGGCCATTTTTCGTTCACACGGGAGGAGGTATCGGCAGTCAATCTCAACCCTCTTATGGTTTCAAATTAGGCCTCTGGTTGTTTCCTTACCGTGGCAAGCTACCTATTTCCAAATTCGTTAATCCTAATCCGGAAATCGGGGATTTTCATAATTCCGGGAACAGAACATGGATGCAGGTTCAATCAGCCTATTTTGGCTACGTGGCTCCATACCACTATCCAAATTCTCACGTCACCAAGGATTTCATCAATGATCCGACTATAAATATAGAAGTGATTCATGTGAGGCAATCCAGATATCTGAGAGGTGATGTGGCGAGTGTCGAGATGCTTTCCCAAGGGGCTGGCTACACATCCGCGCCAACCGTCATTATTGATCCTCCGGCAAATATCGAGAAAATAGCAGGCTATCGCAACGCCGTGGGGATTGCGACGATTTCGAATGGTGCTGTAACGGGGGTGACCATCTCCGACCCAGGCTATGGATATGACTATGATGTTGCGCCGCCGAAAATTACCTTCCAAGGCGGGGGCGGAGCCAACGCCACGGGCGTGGTTCATCTATCGACACCCTCCCAGCCTCGATCGGTTGATTCGAATGGTGTCTGGACGAGTCCTTTGGGAGTAAATCCAAAGCAGGTTATCATCAGCCGCCCGGTGATCGCGGATGGCGATCTCGGGGCGATTTGTTTGACTTTTGGGCGCGTCAGCCAGCGGATGCTGGATTATCTGGCAGAGTGCTACAGGCAGGTTCCAGGTGCTCCCACGCAGCAAAGCGATATGTTCAAATCTGCCGCAAGCGCTTACTTGATGGGAATGGAATATTATAAGAGAGTCGGTGAATTTGCTGTCAATAATTCTCGCCTCCACAAGCATCAGGTGTTTTCATATTACGCTGCAGGCTTGAGTAAGCTGCAGGCAAGCATCGGCAGTTATTTTCTGGACGTCGATTCAAACGGCAAAAGTTTTCATGCTTTCAATTGCGTCTTTCCGGGTAAATATGTTCCTGTTTCGGCTGGCCCGTATCCACCAAACCAGATTCCACCAGGAGGCTACACCGAAGCTCCTGCCTATGTTCGGGCCAGCGTTGACATGTTTTTCAGCGAAGTGGCATCGGCAAGCAGAGGCATGGTGCATACAGATAATGATCTTCCACAAGATCCTCATCGGACCGATATGACGCAGCTGATGATCTCGGAAATATCCGCTCAAGAGCATCAGGTCATCAATGATTATTATAAAGAGGCCGCGTCGGTTTCCACTGTGAAATTACTTCAGCGTGCGCAAGCTCTTCCAGAGCGAGTTTCTCCTAACACAGGCGTTCTTACTTTGACCAAGAACAACTATGCCAGCGAAGGCGAAAAGACTTACACGAAAGGAGCTGTCTCCAAGAAGCTCAAAGACTGGGCGCCGTCGATCTGGAGCGAGGTTCAAACAGCTTTCAACGACCCGCAGGAAGGAGATTACGCCAAAGCTTACATCACGCCGGGTAACGTCAATAGTGCCGGCTTGTCCTATGATGGAGTTGGCGCGATGGTGCTGCAGCCATCTGTCACGGGAGCCTACATTACGTCGGGGCCAAACTATACGAATGGTGGGTTCGGCTCCACGTTTGATACGCCATATTATGGAAGCGACTATATAGGTGGCGGGACCTTGTCATTGGGGTCATCTGGCTACTCGTATAGTTATTTTGATTCGGGTTCATCGTATGTTGCACCCGCCTCATACAGCACTTGGGACTATTCTTCGACCTATTCCAATCTCTCCAGCTCCATCTATTCCCCTACGAATTACCAGACATATGCTTGGACACAGCAGGCGACCGATTACGGATTCAGTTCTTTGGGGATCTCGGACTACTTCCGGGAGACGGAATCCCGTGGTGCGATGGGGTCCAGCAGTTTCTTCGGATCCATCATGGTCACTGGATTCAGTACTTATGAGGCAGTCTACAATGGTATCGGGGGGGCGATCAGTTCGGTCGGAGGAGGCATTGACAGCGTTGGCCGCTTCATCAGCGACAACATGAGTTCCACCGTGGGTGGGTGGGTCTCGGATCCGGTGGATGTCGTCCGAGGGGACTTCTATGTCGACGCAATCGACCTGACCCTGCCGGGCCCGATGCCCCTGCAGTTGCGGCGGAATTATTCCAGCTTGTCGACGTCCGACAGCCAGTTTGGTCATGGGTGGAAGTCCTCGATCATGCCGTTCATCGGAGTGTCCGAGGATTCGGATCTTCTTTACGCTGCGGAGGCCGATGGCTCGGTCATCGCCTACCGGGTCGATGCCGCCGATCCAACGGCTTTCGTTCCAACGATGGCTGATAATCCGTCGCTGAAGAACCTGAACGAAGGTGGGGCAGGCACTTCTTCGAATCCGATGAACAACCGGATCGTCAAGAGCACGGAGGGAAGCAGCACGATTTACACGCTCTCCGGTCCGAACGGAGGAGTCCGCCGGTTCAAGGTGAAGTCCTTCCCGATCGGGAGTGGTGCGAATGCCATTACTCGTGAGAGACCTTATCTGGAGTCTTGGAAGGATGCCCAGGGCAACATGTTGTCCTTCACCTACTATGGCGATGGACCCAGTCCTGATACGGGCGCGGCCGATTACGGCCAATTGGCGAAAATCTCCGCCAGCAACGGCAATGCTCTCGGGTTCAACTACGATACCTACGGTCACATCGCGGAAGCGTGGACCCAGGATGGGCGGCGGGTGGCATATGAATATGACCTTCAGGGCGATCTGGTCAAAGTGACCCTGCCGGACGGTGCCACGCACCAGTATGCCTACGGTCAGGAGACCACGGTTGCTTCCGGGGAAACCGTCCAAACCTCGAATCACCTTCTGATCCGCGAGAGCAAGCCGGAGGGTCGGATGCTGGAGAACGATTACGACGATTCCCGCCGCGTCATCAAGCAACGGGCGATCGTGGATTCCAGTGCCGTGCCGGTACAGAACGCGGAGTTTATCTACGCCAATACCAAGAACGAGACCACCAAGACCTTGAGTGGCACGACCACCGTCAAGGATGCTTACGGGCGGTCCACGGTATTCACCTATGTGGATGGACTGATCACTTCCGAGGATGATCCCGAGACTCCGGCTGAGACCCGGGAGTGGTATGGTGCGAACGAAACCGGGGCTGGCGCTTATCCCCGGAGCCTCAAGAAGATCACGGACCGCCGGGGTGTCGTCAAAGCATTCAAGTACGACTCGAAGGGCAATGTCATCGAGAAGTCGCTGGGGACCGATGCAACCCCTGCCGACATCGATGGGGATGGAGTGGCTTCTTCTGGGGAGAAATCCGTCACGACATGGACCTATAACGACCGCTGTCTGCCGGTGACACAGACCGATCCCTCCGGTATGACCACGAAGTGGTTTTACGATGATTCACTTTATCCTTATCTCGCCAGCAGAGTGGAGAAGTGGGTCGGGGCCACGCTTGTTTCCAAGGTGGTGCGCCAGTTCGGAGCACGTACCGGCACCTCGCGCTATGCCAAGGGCTTGGTCGAGTGGGAAAAGACGGCGGAAGGCTCCGCCGATGAGTCCCGCATCGACTGGGACTACGACGATCGCGGTTTTGCGACCGTCAAGACCTCCAGAACCGGTACGGACGATCCGGACGTGGCGGTTCTCCTGAAACACAACCTGCGTGGTGAGCTGATTGAGGAAAAGCAGACCGGAGCAGGCGATCGACCTGATCAGAAGTGGAGCTACACCTATGATGCGATGGGACGCCGGACCATTGCCCAGCGTCAGGCGGGTTCATTGAAGTCGATCGTTCAGACTTACTACACTCTGAACGGAGAGGTCGAGTGGACCGATGGCATGCGCACGGGCGTGAACGATCGCGTTCTGAACCGCTATGACAAGAATGGGCGTTTGTCCGAGCGCCTGCAGTGGCTCAGTGCCGCGAAAGCGGATGGCAGCGGAGTGGAAACCCCGCAGGGCGATGCGGCGGTAGCGACTACTTTCTACAGCTACGACAAATTCAACAACCTGATCGAGGTCCGCACTCCCCGCCGCAATTCCATTGCCGCCGAGTATGACGGCATCGGGCGGGCCACCCGGGTGGACTATTACAGTGGCTACAAGGGTTCCGGTGGTGTGGTGAAGGCTTCACGCTGGCTCGCCTATGAGCCTGGAGGTCAGGTTTCCCAGGAGACCAGCACGCTCGGAGGAGTTACGAAGTGCTACTACAATGCCCGCGGTCAGCTCCGGAAGCGGGAGAATTCGGATGGGTCGATCCACGAATGGCGCTACTATGCGGACGGTCGGCCGGCGAAGGAGATCCTGCCCAATGGCTCCTACAAGGAGCTGGTCTATGACGACGCGAACCGGACGGTGACGGAGCGACTGAAGTCCTCCGCTGGCACGGTGTTGAAGACCGCCGTGAGCGTTTTCGACCGCCGGGGCAACCTCACCAGCGAGACCAAGGGAGGGTTTACCACGACGACGGCCTACGACGGTTTGAGCCGTCCGAGGACGATCACCGGGCCTCCTGCCACTTCACAGGCCGCCCGTCGAATCGATATCTTCCGCTATCCCGACCCGCTCGGCCGGGAAACGCGGATGACCAATGCTCTGAATGAAGTGACAATCAGTCTGAGTGATGCGCTCGGCCGGGTTGAATCCGTGGAGATCCAGGATTCGGCGGGCCACACGGTAAGCAAGGCCACCACTTCCTACACGCCGGATTTCAACGGAACCACGACGACGGTTGGAACCGGGGCGGATGCGTTGGTCAGCCACACGTGGACCGATACCGCGGGTAACGTGGTCCTCCAATCGATGGCGGACGGCACTTATTCCACCACCACTTACGAGGCAGGTGAAACGCCGATCGTCCAACGCGATCGCGCGGGCAATATCACGACCCGCACGTTCGATTGGCAGGGAAATGTTTTGTCCGAGGTCCGGCCCGGCGCATTGCAGGTCAACATGGTGTATGACGGAGCTGGCAATCTGTTGGAAAGGCAGATGCCGGGAGGGATGACCGAGAAATCCATCTACGATACCGCTGGAAGATTGACGTCTAACAAATTGGCGCAAGGAACCTCCACCACGAGGTTGACCACCTTTGACTACTATCCTGCGAGCCATGCTTGGGCGGGGATGCTGAAATCCAGCACCAATGCCGCGAACGTGATAACGACCAATGCCTATGATGATTGCCTGAGGTTGGCGTCATCGACCAGCACAGGTCCAGATCCGGAGGATGCCCTGACGAAATCGATCACCTATGACGAACTCGGCAATCCCAACTCGATTTCCGAAACAGGGATTGGAGGAACCACCGTGGTGACGCGCTCGTCGGACAGCTCCGGATTGTTGCTCAATGAGACCGTCTCGGTTGGTGGAACCGTTCAATCGGATATCTCGCAGACGCTGGATGCGGCAGGCAGGCGTACCGGACGTACGATTGCCGATTTCACCCAGACCTTCGGCTACCGGGCGGATGGACGGATGATTTCCACGTCAGTCGGGTCCCAGACCTTTGCTTCCGGATTTTCGACCGCCGGCTTGCTCGCTTCACGTTCCGGACCCTATCAGAACGAAGCCATCGGTCGTGACACGCTTGGGAGAACCACTTCGCGTGGCCTTCGCGTGGCTGGCTCCTTGGCTCTTCAGGAGACCACTCCGCAGATCGGCACGACACTGGGATGGTCGGCTTTGGACAAGGTCAACCAACTGCAGATCAACCGCTGGGGCGCAGGAGCGTGGAACGAGCTCCGCAAGTATGAATACGACGCCAGCTATCGTCTCGTCTCCGAGTCGTATCCCCAGCGTCCGGGGGCCTCGGGCAACGAGGTCGATCAATTCTACTACGACTCCAATACTTTCAAATCCACCGGAGGCGCGGGTGTTCTTGTCGGCCGCAAGCGTCAGAGCGATGGCCTGGCTTGGAAGAGCGCGCAATTGCCTGTTTCGGGAGACTTCGCGCGGGAGAAATCCGTGACTTACGAGGGCAAGCCGAGACCGGTGGCCCTTTCCGGTACGGCGTTCGGTGCCCAGACCGTGCGGGTGGATGTGGATGGAGTCCCAGCCGCTGTAACTTTCCCGGGCTGGCAGGACTCCGTGGGCGCATGGTCCGCTTCCGTTGCTCTGGCAAAGGGAAGCCATACCCTCACGGCGGTCGCCACCCACCCCAGCGGTTGGACCGCGCCTGCCGCTACTTCCCAGTTTACCGTCGCTCCTCAGAATGATGTCCAGACGGTGGGCTACGATGAGATCGGGCGGGTGATCTCCCGTTCATGGACGAGCGGCATGGCACAGGCCCTTACCTGGGATCCGGCCGGCCGTTTGGTCAAGGTCGTGCAAACGGGAGTCAATCCATCGGTTTGGACCGCCCTTTATGACGGCTTGAACCGCCGCATCCGCACGACTTTCACGCCCCAGGGTAGCCAAACCTTCACCGTCCGCGAGGTTTACGACCCGAATGTCGAGTTCCTCTCGATCGGGCAAGGTGTCTCCACCGGCTCCGGTGCGGTGGGATGGTCTTGGAAGGCCTACAGTGTCGACCGTTCCGGATCGTTTGGTGGACTCGGTGGTCTGGGCGGCCTTCAGGCCGTGCGGGACAGCGCCGGAATCTGGCGTGGCATCGCGAGCGATTGGTGGGGTAATACCGTCGGCTGGTTCGATACTCCCGGAGGAGCCCTCCAATGGAGCAACGTGCGGTTCGGAGCGTGGGGCGCGATGGCGGGCTGGAATACGGCCGTCCAGGACAGTGCCGTCCCGCTTCATCAGCTTCTCGGCTATCGGGGTTTGACCACGGATCCTCCGGGGTTCCTGCAGATGGGTTTGAGACCCTACGAGCCTGTCTCGGGAACCTGGCTGGCGCCGGATCCGATGGGACATGCCGGATCACTTTCTCTTTACGATTATTGCGGGAACGACCCGATCAACCAGGCCGACCCCGACGGGCGGTTTGGCAAGGCGGTCGAACGGGGCGGAGCGTGGGTGGCCAGTACGGGCAATGCGATTTCCGCCGGTGTGGCGCAGGCATTGACGGGCTATTCCGGTCCCGGCGGACTGACGGGTTCCCAGATTTACACCAACTATATGTTCAGTCCTGCCGGGCAGCTCCATGCCCAGCAGCTGGATCTCGCGTTTGAATGGATCCCCGGTGTCAATGTGGCGAAATGGGCGGTCGAAGGGGTCACCGGCCGGAATTTCTTCACCGGAGCGGACCTGACGGCTGCCCAGCAGATCTCCAGTACCTTCAATGCGAGCACGGCGATCCTCAGCACGTCGATCGGACTGTGGGAATCCACCGCCAGCAGCAGCGTCGGAGCGGGCAGCGTGTTTACCGTGAATCCCGATGGACCGAAGGTCGGGTTCCAGAATTCGGCGTCGAACCCTTACAGCCCGGTCTCGGCGGTGGAGAAAATGCCGGCGGTTCCCGGCTTCTGTTTCGTGGGCGGTACGGAAATCGCCACGGCGGCGGGAGCCCGTACGATCGAATCCCTGCAGGTGGGTGACCGCGTGCTGACGACTGACGATGCCTCCACCACCGAGGTGGATCCGGCCTCGTGGAAAAAGATCACGCTGCGGATGCCGAATCCGGAATGCCCGTCCGACCTGGTCGACCTCTCGTTGCTGCGTTCCGATGAATGGATCGCCCTCACGGGAGCAGCACCTGGCAGACAGGTGTGGATCGCACTGGAGGAAATGGGGCTGCAAGGATTTGCGGAGGTCCGCGAAATCGCGCCCTGCCCGCGGATTTCCGAGGGAACCGGCCGTGTGGTGCTCTCCACGATCACCCATCTCAATACCTTCGTCATGGAGGTCCGGATGCAGGGCCGCGCGGATACCCTGCGCCTTACGGACCGTCACCGTCTCTATTCAGCCACCCGTCAGGATTGGGTGGCGACCTCCGAGCTCAAGCCGGGTGAAGAACTGCGCACCCGAGAGGGAGTCGAGAAGGTTGAGTCCGTCCTGCCCGTGACGGGTATCCATCGTGTCTACAACCTGGAGGTCGAGACGGTTCACAGCTACTTTGCTGGGGATGCCAAGGTACTAAGCCACAACGAGAGTGGGTGCAGTGCCACATCAAATCAGGTGGGACATCTCAGGAATGCCACTGGTGGAGTAGACTTTTCTAATTCTCCTCATCTATACCCTGTGGGTGAAGGGCAGAGTAATATTGTTCAAATTGAATATACTGGAACTAGGAGCAGAGATTACAAAGCCGCGAACATAGCTGCAGGTTTAGGTGAAACAAGTAAGGCACCTCAAGGTTACACATGGCATCACCTCGATGATTACGATCCCGTTACTAACACCGGATCAATGCAGCTTGTTGAGCGACCCGCACATGAAGCTACTTATCCTCACAGGGGTGGTGTTTCGCAATATGAATCAGCGTTTGGAGTTCCTTACGACTTGAGTGACCCTGCTCGTGCAAGTATAAGGGCTGCGGGTCTAGCGATTCCTGGGAAATAACTCCAAATGTATGAAATTTATCAATGTTGACAAAATTCTAACAGAAGAAGAAGTGGCGGATGCGGAGAAAGAATTGGGATTTGCTTTCCCAAAGGCACTGCGGCTACTTTTTTTGCAACATAATGGAGGAGATCCAGATCCATATGTATTTAAAAGCGATACGTTAGATACCTTGGTGAATGAGACTCTCCCATTGGTATCAAGCAAAGGGAGGGTAGCTGCTCTCGATACCTATCGGAATTTGATTTTGCGAAAGATGATTGCGCCTAAGAAGTTTTTTCCCTTTGCTGTAGATCCGGGGGGGGATTATTTCTTTGTAGATTGCGAAAAAATGGAGGCTCCGGTTTATTACTACCGATCAGACAGTATATTTTCTTCTGGACAACCTTTAGAGCAGATAAGTGAATCGCTAGAGCAATTTTGGAAAGAACTTCAACCTGAAGAGTGATGGCAATTTATGATTGCTCTAAATTAAGCAATCATAGTTATCCCATGAAGCTCAGCTTCTCGTAGGCTCCCTTCAGGATCGGCTTTGACGGGGTCTTCAGCCAGTTTTCCAGAATGGTGGCGTAGATGCCGCGGAAGTCGGTGGTGAACTTGAGGTCGCCTTGGGAAAGGTCGGTGAGGCTCGGATACTTGCCGTAGAGGCCGCCCTTCACGCCTTGGCCGAGGGTGAAGAGGCAGGAGCCTTGGCCGTGGTCGGTGCCGCCGCTGGCGTTCTCGCCCACGCGGCGACCGAACTCGGAGAAGGTCATCACCACCACGCGGTCGGCGGCGCCCTGCTGCTTGAGGTCGGCCATGAAGGATTTCAGCGCGCTGTCGAGCTGGCCGAGCAGGCGGTCCTGCGTGCCCATCTGATTGTTGTGGGTGTCGAAGCCGCCGTGGGAGACGTAGAAAACGCGTGTCGGCAGACCACCGGCGATCATGCGGCCCACGAGGTTGAGGCTGCGTGCCAGCGGGGTGCCGTCGTACTGGACGTTGGTTTTGTGCTTCGATGCGATCTCCAGGATCTTGGCGGAACTGACCTGGGCATCGAGCGCCACGCGTTCGAGGAAGGAGAGATTGCTTTCGCCCTGGATCGCGCCGGTCTTGCCACCGGCGGCCATGGCGATCGAGCCGCCCTCCACCGGAGCGTCCGGACGGTTGAGATCGGAGAAGAATTCCTCGGCGGTCTTCGAGTCGTCGTTACCGTTGATCCAGCGGTAGAGTTCCGGCGTGGAAAGGCAGATGCCTGGATTGCGGGCCGCGCCGAAGGCTTCCGGCTGGGTCTTGCTGAAGCTGATGCCCACCGTGGGATCGCTGCCGGAGCAGGCGTTGTCGAAGTAGCGGCCGAGCCAGCCGGTGTTCGAGCGGTTCGCCGGATCGGCGGTTTCCCAGATCGAGGTGGAGACGAAGTGCGAGCGGTTCGGATTCGGATAGCCGACGCCTTGGACGATCGCGAGATCGCCTTCCTTGAACTGGGAGCCGAGCCACGGCATCGAGTTGTTCAGGCCGCAGTAGTCGGAGAGGCGGATGAGATCCTTCTCCTTCTTCGCGAGGCGCGGGCGGGCCTTGTGGTAGGCATCGTCGGCGAACGGTGCCAGGGTGTTGAGGCCGTCATTGCCGCCTGCCAGTTGGATGACCACGAGGATCGGACCATCCTTGCCGGTGACCGGCTGGACGGCGAGATCCTTGGTATCGTTGTGGAGCTGGGCGAACGTGTTCTCCACGAACATCGGCACCGTCCAGGTGGCGGATGCGCCGAGCAGGGTGGCACGGAGGAAATCGCGGCGGGTCTTCATGGCGGTCGAGAGATGAAAGTTGGGAGTTGAGAGAAAGGGATCAGGTGAGTTGGTACTCGGGCGTGCTGAGCATCAGATGGACGAGTTCGGCCACCTCGTGGTTGGTGAAGACGACGCCTTCCTTCTCTTCGGCGAAGGCGATGAAGCGCTTGCGGTTCTTGTCGGCGAGCGGGGCTTGGAAGAAGCGCAAGGCCAGCGAATCCACGAGATCCTCATGGCGCTTGCGGAGTTCGCGCGGGGCGATGCGGTCGTAATCCGGGCCGCGCCAGTTGCGGGCGGCGACCTCGGTCACCATCGCGACTTTCTCCGGCGTGGCTTTCTTGCCGAGCGCGGCTTGAACGCCGCCGCCCTTGCGCTTGCCTGCGTTCGGTTTGTCGTCGTCGTCCATCATCTCCGAATCGTCGGACTTGCGGGCCATGGCCATGGACTCGTCCACTGGCAAAGCTTGGCCCGGGGCTTTTTCCGCGCCCTTGGTGATGAACCCGGCGACGTTGTAGCGGGTGAGCAGGGTGTTGGTATTGATCCATGCCTTGCCCCAGTCCCAGCCGGCGACGTTCGGCGGATTGAAGAGCACCTGGCCGAGCTGCTGCTGGGCGATCATGGTGTAGCCTTGCGGTGCCTGGTTGAGATCGAGCTGTTTCAGCATCTGCACCAGAAACTGGATCGGGCACTTGATCTGGTTGCGCATTACCTCCTCCGCATAGAACTGCTTCGAAAGGAAGATCTCGCGGAGCAGCGGGGCGACCTCGTAGTTGGCGGAGCGGAAGGTGGCGGCCATCGACTCGACGGCAGCGGGCGGCGGATTGTCCGCGGCGAAGTATTCCCAGAGCTTCGCGGCCATGAACTTCGCGGCCTGCGGTTGCTCGAAGATCAAGTTCACCACGTCATCGCCGTCGAACTTGCCGGTCTTGCCGAAGACGGTCTTCTCGCCATCGTCCCATTGGCGGCGGTTATGGAATACCGTGCCGTTCTGGCGGTTGAGCTGGTAGCCGGTGAAGGCGCGGGCGGCCTCATGGATGTCCTGCTCGGTGTAGTGGCCCTCGCCGAGGGTGAAGAGTTCCATCACCTCGCGGGCGAAGTTCTCATTCGGCTTGCCGCTTTTCGAATTCTGGGTGTCGAGGTAGAGCATCATCGCCGGGTTTTTGGCGATCTCGTGGGTGAGCTGGCGGAAATTTCCGGTGGCGTTGCGGCGGAACAGGTCGTTCTGCATCATCATCAGCACCGGCTGCTTCACCTTCTGGATCGAGGTGGCGAAGTGATCGTGCCAGAAGAGCGTCATCTTCTCCCGCAGCGGCGCCCGGGTGTGAAGCATGGAGCGGAACCACCAGCCCTGGCCCTCGATGCCATGCTGGCGGTTTTCCCTCTGCTCGGTCTGGTTGACGTTCTTTTTCGCCTTTTCCGCCTCCTCCGGGGTCATGTTCTTCGTCTCCTCGCGGAGCTTGCGGAACTGGGCGATGCGTTCCTGCATGTCCTCCGCCATTTTCGCGGGAGTACACCATTCCGGCATCGCGAACTCGTCCGGCCCCACGGCGGGTTTCAGCAGGGAATCGACCGCCTTGGTCCGGCCCAGCGCGTGGAGAGTCTTGATATCCGAAGGGCTGCCGCCGAATCCGGCCCGGTTCAGCAGGTGCGCGGCTTCATAGATCGTCCAGGGGTCAGGGGCTTGCGGAAGCATGGTCGGAAGGGGTTGCAATGGGGATAACCCTCGCACCGGGAGAAAGTTTCGCCTGCCTTTTGCTTGAATCCAGCGCATCGTTTCCCCACCTCCCGCGCATGCAGCCGTCCGACGCCACCCCCGAGCTCCTCAGTCCCGCCGGAAACTGGGACTGTGCCCGTGCCGCCGTGGCCGCCGGGGCGGACGCGATTTTCTTCGGCCTGCCGAAGTTCAACGCCCGTCTGCGCGCGGACAATTTCACCGAGGACGACCTGCCGGAGTTGATGAAGTTCCTGCACAAGCACGGGGTGAAAGGCTTCGTGACGATGAACACGCTGGTCTTCACCGATGAGCTGGAGGCGGCGGAACGGCAGCTCCGCCTGATCGCAGCCGCCGGGGTGGACGCCCTCATCATCCAGGATCTGGGGCTGGCGAAGATGGCCCGCGAGATCGCGCCGGGCGTGGAACTGCACGCGTCCACCCAGATGACGATCACGTCACCGGAAGGGCTGGCGTTCATCGAGACGCTGTTTCCGATGGAGCGGGCGGTGCTGGCACGTGAGCTTTCGTTGAAAGAGATCGAGCGTTTCCAAGCGGCTGCCGAGGGCTACGTCCATGCGCCGCTGGAGGTTTTCGTACATGGCGCGCTGTGCGTCGCCTATTCCGGCCAGTGCCTGACCAGCGAATCGCTGGGCCAGCGTTCGGCGAACCGCGGCGAGTGCGCGCAGGCTTGCCGCATGCCGTACGAGCTGATGGTTGATGGCGAGGTCCGCGAATTGGGAGAGGTCCGTTACCTGCTCTCGCCGCAGGACCTGGCGGCGGTGGACATCATCCCCGGGCTGGTGAAGGCGGGCGTGAAGTCGTTCAAGATCGAGGGCCGCCTGAAGTCGCCCGAGTATGTCGCGGCAGTGACGCGCGTATATCGGAAGGCGATCGACGATGCGATCGCGGGTGCCGCCTCCAGTGTGACGGCGGAAGATCGCTACGAGCTGGAGATGACTTTTTCCCGCGGCCTCACCACCGGCTGGCTGGCGGGCACGGATCATCCGTATCTCGTCCATGGCCGCTTCGGGAAGAAGCGTGGACCCTTGCTCGGTGAGATCGCGCGTTGCGGTCCGGGCTGGGTCGAGCTGAAGGATGAGCCTGCAATCCCGCTCACGCCCGGCGATGGCGTGGTGTTCGACGCCGGGGAGGATCGCAACGAGGAGCAGGGCGCGCGCATCTGGAAGATCGAGAACGGCTGCCTGCTGTTCCACCGCAGCCACAGTGGCCTCGACTTTGATCGCATCCGTCCCGGTCAGACGCTCTACAAAACTTCCGATCCCAAGCTGGAGTCCGAGATCCGTCGCTTCTGGCAGAATGCGAAGCTCCAGGAGAAGAAGACACCGCTGCATCTGGTGGTGAGTGGGCAGCCGGGTGAGCCGCTGGTGGTGGCGATTGCGTCTGGCGGAGCAACGGCGGGTTCGTCGTCGCCGCTCCAAGCTGCTTCGAAGCATGCGCTTTCCGCTGAGACATTGATCGCCCAGCTCGGTCGGCTCGGAGATACCTCCTATGAGCTGGCTTCGCTCGACAACCAGCTCGAGGGTGATTGCCACCTCGCGGTTTCGGAGCTCAACCGCGTGCGTCGTGCCTTGGTCGAGGCGCTGGATTCGCAGGCTTCATCCGGTCCGGCGGTGGTGAAGGGCACGGGTATTTCCTATCGCGAGTTGATGCCGGAGCGGGCGTCCGCGGACTCCAGCGAAACGGTCCTCAGTGTACTCTGCCGCAGTCTCGCGCAGGTGGATGCGGCACTCGACAGCCGGGTGTCGCTCGTTCACTGCGATTTCGAAGACCCGCGCCGTTACAAGGATGCGGTGGCGATGGTGCGATCGCGTGCTTCCGATACCGGCACCCGCATTTCGCTGGCGACACCGCGTATTCTCAAGCCGGGGGAGAGCGGCTACCTGAAGCTCATCGAGCGCGCGGAGCCGGATGCGGTGCTGTTGCGGAATCTCTCCTCGCTTGAGTACTACAAAGATCGTACTGAGTTCGAGAAGCTCGGGGATTTCTCATTGAACGTGGCGAATCCGATCACGGCGAAGCTGCTCAAGGATGCCGCGCGTTTGGATCGCTTGACGGTGTCGTATGACCTGAACATCTCCCAGGTGCTCGATCTGTTGCGCGGCGCTCCGGCGGAGTGGTTCGAGCTGACGCTTCACCAGCATATGCCGCTCTTCCACATGGAGCACTGCGTGTTCTGCACCTTCCTGAGCAAGGGCACGAGCTACAAGGACTGCGGAAGGCCGTGCGAGGAGCACGTGGTGCATCTGCGGGATCGTGTCGGGCAGTTGCACCGGCTGGTGGCGGATGTCGGTTGCCGCAACACGCTCTTCAACGGACGGGCGCAGACCGGCGCGCGATTTTTCGATGAGCTGCGGGCGACGGGCCTATCGCGTTACCGCATCGAGTTGCTTGATGAGGACAAGGACTCGGCGAAGCGGACCATCCGCGCGTATCAGGCGCTCCTTCGCGGCGAGAGCGATTCCGTGACGCTGCTGCGTCATGTGAAAGCATTGGAGAAGCTCGGTGTGACGGAAGGGACGTTGCAGCAGGCGTGATGGTTTTTCTTTTGAATCAGGTGCCCGTTTTCTTTCTTCGTCCCAACGGGACGGCCCATACCAGCCAGGGGTGAAACCCCTGGTCATGCACGTTCATAGGATCGCGCCCTGAAAGGGCGCCCCATGCGTATTGCGGACCGTGTTAGAATGGATCGTGCCCCAGTCCCTTTCGCGCCTGCTGATCCATGTCGTGTTCTCGACCAAGAACCGCGAACGGTGGTTGGACGATTCATTGCGACCCGGCCTTTTTGCCTACATGGCCAGTGTTGGCAGAAGTCTGGGTTGCGAGGTCTATCGTGTTGGCGGCGTGATTGATCACGTTCATTTGGCGATCGATCTCGGATGAACGACTACGGCCGCGGATTTCGTCAAACGGGTGAAGTTGTCGAGTTCGGGATGGCTCAGAGATCAATCACGCGAACACCAGTCGTTCGAATGGCAGGCGGGCTATGGAGCTTTTTCTGTCGGGCAGTCGCAGCTTCCCAAGCTGATCGATTACATTGATCGCCAGGAAGAGCATCATCGGGAGATGGATTTCCGTGATGAGTTCCGAGGGTTGCTGGCGAAATATGGCTTGGAAGGGGACGAACGGTATCTTTGGGACTAAACAAAGCGTAGCCCACATGGGGCGCCCTTACAGGGCGCGATCATTTTGGCGGGCCTGACCAGGGGTTTCACCCCTGGCTGGTATGGGTCGTCCCGTTGGGACGATGAAGATAGCTCGAGCTGGGGGTGGGAAATTCAGAGCTGCATCCGTCAACACATCATGGCCCCACCCACCGCCTCCAAGCTCGGGAGCACCGCATCCGCGAGGGAGAAATCCAGGCACGCCGTCACCCGGTTTGGCACGGCCCAGACGGGGCACCCGGCGGCGCGCGCGGCTTTCACGCCGTTGAGGGAATCCTCGATCACCAGGCATTCCTCCGGTGCGAAGCCCAGACGTCGCGCGCCTTCCAGAAATAGATCCGGCGCGGGTTTGATCCGCGGGGCATCGCCACGGCAGACCACCGTGTCGAACAGGTGCATCATCCCGAGGCGATCCAACCAACCATCCACCCAGTGGTGGGACGAGCTGGAAACGACCGCACGCGGAATGCCGCGGGCGATCAGCGATTCCAGCAGCGCCACTGCGCCGGGCATTGGGCCTTCGCCCGCCAGATCGCGGACGATTTCCTCCTGCCGTTTCAGATCCAGCTCATGCCAATCGAACGAGCGGCCGGTGAGTTCCTCCAGATGGGTCTTCGGCGACCAGGTGTCGAAGTCCGAACCGATGCAGCGGGTGTAGATCTCCAGCGGCAGCGGGTGGTCGTGCGCGAGGAAAGTGCGGTGCCACGCGTCGTAGATTGCCCACTCGGTGTCCACCAGCACACCGTCGAAATCGAAAAGGACCGCCTTGAATGACATCGCCCGGACATGGGCCAATCGGCCCCGCCGGGCAAGTCCAAGCGCGTGGCAAGGTGGTCGCGTCCGATCAGGGGGCCACCTTCAAATCCGGTCCGAGCAGCAGGACTTCCGTGTGCTGGAAGGCATCCATGCGGGACATCAGGCGGTCCACTCCGGCGCGCGCGGGAGCGGGCAGGGTGGAAAGCAGGCCGCTTTGCATCAGGTTCTGGCGGAGTTGGGCGGACGGAGCGGGCGCGCTGGCGGCACGGACCAGTTCGTCGTCGTCCTTATCCTTGTCGTGTTTTTTGGCGAAGATGCCTTCGAAGGCGCTCTTCGGCTCCGGCACCAGCTTGGCCTCGCCGGTTTCCAGCTTGGCCTGCTTGGCGGCGTAGTCGATCGCTTCGGCAAGACCGCCGATTTCATCGACCAGGCCGATCTCCAGCGCCTTCTCGCCGCTGTAAACGCGGCCACCGGCCAGCGGCTCGAGGTCGCCCTTGAGGCGGTCCTTGCGGCCGTCGATCACGCGCTGCTTGAAGGTGCCGTAAACGCGGGTCATCGACTTGCGAATCAGGTCGGATTCCTCCGGAGTGAAGGCGTGGGTCATGCTCATGGCCCCGGCGTTCTTGCCGCGCTGGGTGACGTGGCTGGTGATGCCCAGCTTTTCCATCGCGCCGCCGACCACGAACTTCATGCCGACCACGCCGATGGAGCCGGTGATGGTGCCGCTCTCCGCGAAGATGCGGTCCGCTCCACTAGAGACATAGTAGCCGCCGCTGGCCGCCACCCCGCCCATCGAGACGATAAAGGGGCGGCCGCTGGATTTCCACTGGCTGGTGGCCTCCCACAGCACTTCGCTGGCAAGGGCCGAGCCGCCGGGGGAATTCACGCGCAGCACCAGCGCCTTGGCCTTTTCGTCCTTGCGCAGCTTCAGGATCTCCTCGCGGACCGGGGCGATGGACTCGTCGCTGATGTCGCCATCGAGCGCCACCACCGCCACGTAGTCCTTCCGGGACTTCGACTTTTTGTCGGCGCTGAACATCAGTTTGATGATGTCCATCATGCCGGTGATCTCCGGGCCATCGCGTTCGGGGAGCTGGTAGTCATGCTTGTATTCCGCGTCCGCGCCATAGGTTTCGCGGATCTTGGCATTGAAGGTGGTGCGGTAGAGCAGGTCGTCGGCGAGGCCTTCCTGCTTCGCCTCGGCGGCGGTGAGTTCGCCGCGGTCGATGAGCTCCTTCACCTTCGCTTCCGGGAGCTTGCGGCCGGCGGCCACATCCTTGACGATGGTGTTGTAGATCGAGTCGATGAGCTTCTCCTCCTGCTGCTGCGCCGGCTCGCTGGGGCCGGTGCGGTAGTAGTTTTCGCCGAAGCTCTTGAAGTCGCCGATGTGGATCACGTCCGCCTGGACGCCGACCTTGTCGAGCAGGCCCTTGAAATACATCGATTCCGCATGAATGCCGCTGAACTCGCAGTCGGCCTCCGGCAGCAGCGTGAAATGGTTGGCGGCGCTGCCGAGGATGGCGGTGCCATTCCCGAGGGATTCGCTGTAGATCCACACGTCCTTGCCCGCGGTGCGGATGGCCAGCAGGCGGCGGCGCACTTCCTGGATCTGGTCGAGGCCCAGGCCGGAACCGGCCACGTCCAGTACCACCGCCTTCACCTGTGGGTCGGCGGCGGCTTTTTCGAGGCTGCGGGTGATGTCGAAGGTGGTCAGCGGGCGGCTGGCGTCCATATCGAATCCGCCGAAGAGGGAAGGCGCGGCCTTTCCGGACTCGGTGACGGGATCGTTCAGATCGTACACGGCGACGATCGGTTTCTTGTCATCGGCCGCGGAGGCGGCGAGAACACTGGCGGCGAGCAAAGGCAGGGCACGCATGATGGCACTGGTAGCAGATTTGGACCGCGGCTCAACCCGGGAACGCCCGGATGAAGCGGCTTCACACGATGGGAATGTCCCGGAAGAGCAGAACCGGGACAGCGATTTTCGGAAAAACTTCGCGAAACCGGCTCAGGCGGCCTTCTTTTTCGGCTCCGCGGCAGGGGTGGGTTCGGCCGGAGCGGGCGCGGCCTTCGGCTGGGGCTTCGGGATGTCCCAGGCGGTGAGCCATTCGTGGGAGACCTTCTTGTAGCCCTCCTCCAGCAGGCGCTTCTCCATGTCCGGGAAATGCGCGGCTCCGTAGAAGATCGCGAGGCGCTTGCGGCCTTTCTCCACCTGGGCATCGAGCACCTTGATGCATTTGGCGTTCCGGTCGCCGATGATGACGCTGTTGCTGCCGGCGAAGGTGGCGATCTGGTCGTCTCCGCTGCCGAGCGTGTGGACGATTTCCAGCTTCATCCGGTTGGAGTTTCCGGAAAGCATGGCCTGCACCAGCTTGGCGGAGTCGGGTTCCTTCACGCCGGACTCCTCTGCTTTCGAGAGCAGGCTCATCATCGATTCGCCCTTCTCGTTCTGGAGCTTCTGGAACTCCTCCAGCGTGATGTCCGCGTGGACGAAATTCTTCCGGGTGTAGTCGATCGACTCCATCTGGCCGGTCAGGCCGAGGAACTTCGCAGCCATGTTGTAGATCTGGTGCAGGCCGCTGAGGTCTTTCTTGTCCTTGGCCGCTCCGGCTCCCGCCGCATTGGCCTTGACCTTTTCCAGGTTGGCTTTGGCCAGCGCCTTGTCGTCGCCCACCATTTCGAAGAGGACGGCCTCGTAGTTGTCGAACTTTCCTCCCAGCGCCTTGTAGTAGGCCGCATCCGCGATATGGACGGCGCCGATGAGGTCCACCGTCACGCCGCCTTTCTTGTAGCGGGTCACGGCGGTCTGGAGGCGGGCGGCCTGCGCGTCCTCGTCCACGCGGATGAAATCGGTGGCCTTCGGTTCGTCCGCGGCGAGGGCCGGAATGACCAGCCAGACGGCGGCGAGGGCGGAAAGGAGGGCTTTCATGGTGGAGGGAGATGGCAGGGAAACACCGGGAAAGCGGCACGGAAAGCAGGATTTGTGCCCCGGGGCTGCCGGACCCGTTGCCCCCATCCGGCTTTTCGGCTATATCGCCCGCAGATGAACGTGCCGTCGCGCTACTGTCCCTCCCTTTTGAGCTATTCCCGCCGTCCGACCCGCGAGGTCCTGGTGGGCCGCGTCGGCATCGGCGGAAACAACCCGATCCGGGTGCAATCGATGATCACCTCGGACACCCGCGACACTCCGGCCTGCGTGAAGCAGGTGCTGGATCTGGACGCCGCCGGTTGTGAAATCGTCCGCATCACCGCCCAGACCAAGGTCTACGCCGCGAATCTGGAGAACATCGTCCGCGAGGTCCGGGCCGCCGGTTGCGGGGTGCCGATCGTGGCGGACATCCATTTCAAACCGGACGCCGCCATGGAGGCCGCCAAGTGGGTCGAAAAGGTCCGAGTGAATCCCGGCAACTACGCCGACAAGAAGAAGTTCGAGGTCCGCGAATACACCGATGCCGAATACGAGGAGGAGCTCGAGCGCATCCGCGAGGAGTTCATTCCGCTGGTGCATCTGTGCAAGGACCTCGGTCGCGCCATGCGCATCGGCACCAACCACGGCTCGCTGTCCGACCGCATCATGAACCGCTTCGGCGACACGCCGCACGGCATGGTCGAGAGCGCCCTGGAGTTCGCCCGCCTCGCCCGCGAGGAAAACTACCACAACTTCGTGTTCTCGATGAAGGCCTCGAACCCGAAGGTCATGATCGAGGCCTACCGCCTGCTGGTCGCCCGCCTCGATCTGGAAGGTGCGGATTGGAATTACCCGATCCACCTCGGAGTGACCGAGGCTGGCGATGGCGAGGACGGCCGCATCAAGTCCGCCATCGGCATCGGCTCGCTGTTGTCCGATGGCATCGGCGATACCATCCGTGTCTCGCTCACCGAGGATGCGGTGTATGAAATCCCGGTCGCGCAGGCTTTGGCGGAGCCATTTAACTGTGGCTGCGGCGTCCCGCCGCAGGCCGTGGCTGTGGCGTCCCGCCGCAGGTCTTTGGAGGAGGATGCCGCAGCGATCCAAATCAACTGGGATGAGGTCGAGAAGACCGAAGCCAGCTATCTTCCTCATTGGGCCGTTAAAGACGGAACCTATGCGGTCACCTTCCGCTTGGCTGATTCCCTTCCTGAGGAGATCCTCGAAGAACATCGGGATCGCAGGGAAGTCTTTGTCCGCCAGTTGGGACACCTTTCGCGTGAAGCCGGTTCCCGGAGCGTGTTGAAACAATTGGTGGAGGTTCGCGCCCAGTTGTCAGCTCTTCAGGAATCCTTGTTGGAACCCGCTCTCCAGAAAGGTCATGGAGAATGTTTGCTTCGGGAACCTGATATCGCCGGGGTCGTCGACAGTGCTCTCCGGCACTTCGACGGCGATCGGTATGACCTTTTGGCATGGTGCGTGATGCCGAACCACGTCCATGTCGTGGTCCATCCTCGGGGCGGGCTCGCTTTGGAGGACATCCTTCATTCTTGGAAGAGCTTCACAGCACATGAAATCAACAAGCGGCTGAGTCGCACCGGCCCCTTGTGGCAGAAGGAGAGCTACGACCATCTGATCCGGGACGGGGACGATTTCAGGAACCAAATCCGCTATGCGCTGCGGAATCCTGAGACGGCAGGGCTTTCCGGATGGACATGGGTGGGGAGTGCTTACGATGGCGAGGATGTCGCGGCGGGACGCCACGACCACGGCCTGCGGCGGGACGCCGCAGCCACTGATGAGTATGTCCCGTCCTACGATCCCTTCTCCTACGAACGCCGCAAGACCGACGTTCTCACCGTGGAAGGCCACGAGTTGGGCGGCGACCGCACGGTGCGCGTCTTCACCACCCAGGAGAACTGGAACGCGCTGGCCCACAAGATCAACAAGCTCGGCGACTTCAAGCCGGAGATCGTGATCGAAAAGTCCGGCGTGTTGGAGATTGATCCGCGCGACGAAGCCGCCGTGGCTGAGCTGAACCATTCGCCGGTGGCGAAGCTCGTGACCGTGAAGGATGGCCTCGATCTCGAACCGATCCACGCCTTCCGCCAGCTCGCCTTCGTGATCGATGCCCGCCATCCGATCCTGCTGAAGGACACGCTCACCCCACCGCAGGGCGATACCGATTTCCTGCAGGCCTTGCTGCCAGGTGCCCGGGTGATCGGCTCGCTGCTCTGCGATGGCATCGGCGATGCGATCCTGGTCCGCGGCGAGACCGCCCCCGGCCAATCGCTGCGCCTCGCCTATAATATCCTCCAGGCCGCCGGGACCCGCATCTTCAAGACCGACTACGTGGCCTGCCCGAGCTGCGGCCGCACGCTCTTCAACCTGCAATCCACCACCCAGAAGATCCGCGCCGCCACCGGCCATCTCAAGGGCGTGCGCATCGCGGTGATGGGCTGCATTGTCAATGGACCCGGGGAAATGGCGGACGCCGACTTCGGCTACGTCGGCGGCGCGCCCGGCAAGATCAACCTCTACGTCGGCAAGACGCCGGTGAAGTTCAACATTCCCGAGGCCGAGGCCGTGGAACGCCTGATCGATCTGATCCAGGAGCACGGCAAGTGGATCGACGCTCCCGCCGGGGAGCCCGTGGAAGTCTGATTCTGATGGGAGGGGCCATGGCGACGAAGACCGAAACCCGGACACGCGAGGCCGAGGCGCTCGACGAGCCTTGGAACGTGGTCGTACATGACGATCCGGTGAATCTCATGGGCTATGTCTCGTGGGTGTTCCAGAAGGTGTTCGGCTACGGCGAGGAGCGCGCCAACCGCCACATGCTGGAAGTGCATACCGCCGGACGTTCCATCGTCTGGACCGGCACGCGTGAGAAGGCCGAGTTGTTCGTCGCCCAGCTCCAGGCCCACCAGCTCACCACGTCCTTGGAGAAACCGGAATGATGGTAGGACCGACATTGAAGGGCGGTCTGCGGATCGATGCTGAGGATTTTCAGGATTGGATCATCCTGCGCTACATCCTGGCCGATGCCGAACCCGCCGGGCTGGCCCAGCGTCTGGCCGGAACCGCCGGAGCGGAGGCGGAGGATTGGGAGGAACTGGTGATGCCGGACTTGCGCGAGACCTTCGAGGGCCAGGTGGGTGAGGTCGGGCGGGCGATCGAGCTGGCGGCGAAAGCCTCGGCCGGGGGACCGGGCCAGGTGTTCATCGAAAAGGAGGATGCGGAAGCGTGGTTCGGTGCCCTGAACCAGGCACGGCTGGCCCTTCATTCGCGGTATGATTTCTCGGAAGACGAACCGGACATGTCCGGCATGTCCAATGCCAGGCGCGCCGCCTTCTTCCGCTACCAGTTTTACACGGAGATCCAGATCCTCCTGCTGAAGCGGGTGTTGAGATAGCACAAGCACTCCTGCTTGTGAGTGGGAGGGGTGGATTTGGAGGGTAGGCCTGCGGGTTATTCCCGTGTCGGTTCCTCACCGGCGCAAGTTGGAAACTGACGCTACTTCACCGCCGCCAGCACTCTCGCCAATTCCAGCTCGTTCTGGCAGCGCAGGTCCATTGCGCACTTCGGAGAGAAGCAGGGTGAGCACTCCACATGCTGGCGCAGCACGGTGTGACGTTTGCCCAGCGGACGTTTCCATGCCGGTTCATTGGGGCCGAAGAGCACCACGCAGGTCGCCCCCGCGTGGGCGGCGAGATGGGGCAGCGAACCGTCTGCGGCGATCACCCGCTCATAGGCGGCGAGCAATGGCAACGCATCCCCTGAGAGCGGCAGATCCGCGGTTCGGGCTTCGAGTGTTTTCGCCAGTTTGGCGGTCAAGCCTCCGCTACCTGTGACTGTGATGCGCGCGCCGCTTTCCAACAGCGACCGACCGACCGCTTCCCAGCGATCCAACGGCCACTCGTGACTGCGGCCATAGTCGGAATCCGGTGCCAGCAGCACGTTGTCAGGCTCCCGAGCGATGCCGAGATCGGCGGGCTCGAAATACGCTGCCACCCGGGTGTCGATGCCCATGGCTTCCACCAGCGCCAGATAATGCCGGACCCGGTGCTCGATCGGGCCGGGGGCGGGCAGCGGCATCGGGTCGGTGAGGCGTTTCACAAGCGCCTTGTCACCCCCCGGGCCGGTGCGGCGCGGGATACCGGCCTTGGCGCAAGCATCCGCGGAGACGCCCGCCTCCCATACGATGGCGGCGGCGAATTTCCCGGCGATGAGTGTGGAAATGGCTCCGGCAGAGGCTTTGGGTGGGTAGGGGAGGAGAGTAAGGCCGGGTAGCGTCTTCCAGAAGGTTTCCTGAGCGCTGGAGCACAGCACCGTGACCGGCAGACCGGATGCGACCAGCGCCCGGATCGCAGGCACGGCGAAACACACCTCGTCCCATCGCTCCGGTGCCGTCACCAGCATGCTCTGTCCCGCGTCACTCATTGTGGGGAGCTTGAGGCTCCAAAGGGTCTGTGACAACCGGTGTATTCTTTTCCAGACTATCTGAGAGCCAGGCCGCGATTTCCCGGTGGAACAAAAGAATGATCCGCAACTGCGCCGGTTGGAGTCTCCGAGCCTGTGCCAACTCACCGCCAGACCGCTGACCTGGAGGAACCAGCTGGGAAGGCATCAGGGGGAAGATATCCGGAACGGCCACGGGCGAGGATTTGGGCTCGAGTGTCGCGTTGGGAGGCATGATCCACTGGTCCGCCGCCAGATCATGGGCGTAGTTCCGGTAGATCCCGGAAGGCATATCCTGATAGGTCAGGCGCTTTTGTTCGGGAGTGAGATCACACAATACGGAAGGATCTGCGTGGTCGCCTATGAAAAGCCATTGGCTGGCAAAGGCGTAATCTGCAGCCCTGTCACCCACTTTTAATTCATTGTTCGTGATCGGGTCCGGTTCATTTGCTTTGGCCGCGTATTCCTCGTCACCCTGCAAACGCCATCTCCGTAGTCTGGCCGCCGCCTCCGATTTTTGCGAGGGCGACAGCGAAAACCCTTCCGCGAGAGCCTGTAGATACCATGCTGCCTGCCGCTGCCGAAGGCTTTGGTAGTGTTCCACAGTATCCGGCACCAAGTCTTTGTCCAATCCTCGTTTGTGGAAATCCTCGATCATCCAGTTGATCTCCTGATCGGTCATTCCCCGTTTCGCCCGGGCGATGTAGGTTCCCACCGGATCGATCTGCGCCAGTTCTTTCGCCGAGGGCTTCCTCCCGTCCGAGCGCGTTTTCTTTGGAGGAACTTTCACCGCCGCCATGGCGCGGGTCTTCGCATCCACGGCGATCTGTGCCGCCTGCCAGGCGCCGATGCTCAGCAGCGCCGTGGCGGAAACCAGCCAGAAAGACCAGCGCTTGGGCTTCGGGGTCACAGTTGGGGTAGTGCCCGCGGTTGGAGCGTGGGGAATTGGCCTGGCAGATGGTAGTCCGGTTCGCCGTCCGACAACTTCGCGGCGGTGAGGAATTTCTGGTCCGGGGAGTTCAGGATGAAGGTCACATTCCCCCGAGTCTCCGGGCTGTAGTTGATGCGCGCCTTCAGGATATCGAGCGGGATCGCCAGCGCGGCGGCCCATGAGCCATCCTCCGCCAGTTCCGCGAAGGCCCCCACCTCCGGCATCTGGAAATCCTCCTCCTGGTCCCGCACCCGCGGCGCGGTGAACTCGCAGGACCACCACGCGCCGTTCGGAGCCAGATTGAACTCGAAATAACGGCCGCTCACCGGATCGGCCAGGAACAGCTCCGCCACGTCGTAGCGCCACAGCTCCGCTTGGAACCGGCCCGGTCGCGCGGAGGGGTGGATTTGTGCCGGTTTGGTGTGGGAGGCGATGAACCACAGCCGCTGTCCGTCCTGCGCCAGCGCGTAGCCCGCCGCAGGTTCGAAAGGGGTGCCATGCCAGTCCTTGCCGATGCCCAGTAGGGGCACATCGAGGGCTCCCCATTGCAGTGGACGCGGGCTGTTGAAGACGATCATGATCCACCCCGTTAGCCCCGTAGCGCGGAGCGGTCGAGCGGGAAGACATGATTGTCCGCGGGATTCCGTGAAAAAGATCCTAACATGGGTGGAAAACTATCGCCATTTCCGGCTGTATGTGGTTCATCCGCTTCGCGTTCCAATGCCACGCCGATCCCAGCGCAACAACGGTTTCTTCGATACCATCGAGTATGTGGGCCCGCGTCCCCAGAAGCCGAAGAAAAAGCGCCGCTTTTTTGGTGGCTGGGTCATCATCCTGATCGCCGTCGGCATTCCGTTTTTGTTCTTCCGCAAGCTGGTCCCGACCTTGAAGGCCGAGCAGGAAGGCACCTCGCTGGAGAGCGTTGAGCGGACCATTGCCCGCCTCACTCCGTCCGAGTCCTTCGGGGACCGTCTCGCCGCCTCGGCTCTCGGCCAGGCCCGCACCCCGGGCGTTTACGACAATTCGGAATTCAAGATCTCCTACCCCGGCGGCGATGTTCCCGCCGGGAAGGGCAATGCGGAGGATGTGATCGTCCGCGCCTACCGGGGAGTGAACATCGACCTCCAGCAGCTCGTCCATGAGGACATGGAGAAGAGCTACCGCGAATACGAGCAGCTCTCCAAAGCCGGCGGCCTGAACACCAACGTCGACCACCGCCGCGCCCCCAACCTGAAGCGCTTCTTCGAGCGCCATGGCGAGACCCTGACCACCTCGCGGAACATTTCCGAGTACCAGCCGGGCGACGTCGTGGTCCTCACCCGCCCGGGCACCAGCACCCGCGGAGGGGATGCCCACACCCAGGTCGACATGCACATCGCGATGGTGGTCCCGGGTCCCGGCGACCGCGGCACCGATTCCTGGTTGGTCCACAACCTCGACTCCGGGGTGAAGTGGGAGGATGTGCTCCTGAATTACCAGATCATCGGCCACTATCGCTACGGGAAGTAGGCCATCATCGCTCCGAACGTTTGAGCGGTACTTGGGTTTCTGCATCCCGGAGAACCCCAAAGGGGGAGCATTTGAGCTTCCAGATTCTTGAAGAATAAATTTCGCGGTAAGGCTTGGATGAGGTTGATGGCCTATCTGGCAGATATCGCGCAAAAGTCGGCAAGCCATATCGGTCATGTCATCTTCGAGGAATGGATTCCGCTTTGAGGCTCCACGGAGATACCAGAATCAACGATCTGGAGACGTCTTTGTCTTGAATTGTCATTGCCAGCAAAGATACCTTGCTTGTAATGCCGCGACGAACATCTCCAACTAAATCCCCAAAGATATTTGTTTCTTGGTCACAGAGTCCGAGCAAAGCGATTGCTTCAGCAATCAAAAATTGGCTCCTCACCCTTATGGATGAAGTCGATGTTTGGATATCTGATGAAGATATCCAACTGGGAGAACAATGGAGAGAATCACTCGGGGATGCCTTGGAATCTTCCAGTTATGCTATTCTCTGTATTACACCTCAGAACATGGATTCGCCTTGGATTGCCATGGAGGCTGGTGCGATTGCCATGAAGGGGCGAAACGCTTGTCGCGCGGTTCCATTGCTATTCGGAATCGAACGGCATGATTTGCCCAGCCATCTCGCCGGATTTCAATCAATCGAAGCATCTGAGCAGAATCTTATCCGATTGGCTCGTGAGATTCACGAGCATGTCAATTCGTCAACCAGACCGGAGGTGTTCGACCGTCGGATAAAATCTCATACACGCGAGCTATGGGATGAATTGGCGCACCTGATGACAATACGAGTTAGCGTTCCCGAGCTCAAACAGGTTAGACCGCCAAATGCCTTGGCTAATTTCCCGAATCTTGTCGCTGATGTTCAAGCTGCGCCAGAAGTCACGCTTCCGAACGGCAAATATCAGTTCCATGTGTTCAGTGTCGGCGAGCGCGGGACCATGCTCTCTCATCTGCTTATTTCTGAAGTGAAGAGAGGGCTTTCTGAAATCGTAAGACCTCTTCTTCCTGGAATTGATTGGTTGGTGACCGTCGTTCCCGGAGGGAACCCATGGGCACTTTTGATCGCGGATCAACTGGGGATTCCAGTTGAGATCATTCGGGACACGGAGTCTGGAACGGAAGAAGAGCGAATGGTTTGGCAGAAGTCGCTTCTCTATGAACGAAAGCTCTATTTCAAAACGGATGAGAGGAGTCGCGCAAAGCGTGTTCTGATCATTGATGATGTCGTCAGTAGCGGCGGAACAGTGCAGTTGCTGACAAAGGAATTGAGAAGATCGGGATTGGAAATAGTAGCGGTCGTTGCGATTATTCTAAAAGGGGGGTTATATAAAGAAATCGGAAAAGAACTTGGGATCGATTTTTTCAGCATTCTTGAAGTTGCCGAAGACTACATAAAAGCAGGTCCAAGACCGTAATTGTTGATGAAGGAGGCTCTTGCCCGTGGGAAAAGCCGCTGATTCCGCTGGATCACCACGTCATGAAATTGAGGAAAGGTGGCTCACCCAAGGATTTGATCGGAATTCGGCTGGACGGGCGAATTGCTCTAAAAACTCCTTCAAGGTGAGCAACCTTTGGGAAAAAAATCCGTGTTCTTTCCCCGGATTCGTGGTTTCTCGTCCCCCCGCGCCCATGACCTCCGCCGAGATCCGCAACAGCTTCCTCGATTTCTTCCGCGAACAGCAGCACACCATCGTGCCTTCGGCCTCGCTGATGCCGCAGAGCCCCGGCCTGCTTTTCACCAATGCGGGGATGAACCAGTTCGTGCCCTATTTCCTCGGCACCGACAAGGCGCCCTACGATCCGCCGCGCGCCGCGGACACCCAGAAGTGCATCCGTGCCGGCGGCAAGCACAACGACCTCGAGGATGTCGGCTACGACACCTACCACCACACGATGTTCGAGATGCTGGGGAACTGGTCCTTCGGCAACTACTTCAAAAAGGAAGCGATCCAGTGGGCGTGGGATCTCGTGGTGGAACGCTGGGGCCTGCCCGCGCACCGTCTTCACGCGTCCGTCTATGCGCCGAAGGAAGGCGATCCCGGAAACTTCGACCAGGAAGCCTATGACCTCTGGGCGGCGCTGTTCGCCTCCAAGGGCTGCGATCCTGCCGTGCAGATCGTCCACGGCAACGTGAAGGACAATTTCTGGATGATGGGCGAGACCGGTCCCTGCGGCCCGTGTTCCGAGTTGCATGTGAACCTGACTCCCGAGGGCGATCCCAAGACCGGCCGCAAACTGGTCAACAATGACTCCGACCTCTGCATCGAGATCTGGAACCTCGTCTTCATCCAATACAATGCGGAGGCGGACGGCACCTTCCGCGAGCTGCCCGCGAAGCACGTCGATACCGGCATGGGCTTCGAGCGCGCCTGCTCGATCATCCAGAACACCAAGGGCTTCACCGATTTCTCGCGCAAGCCGAGCAACTACAACACCGACGTCTTCCGCACGATCTTCCACCGCATCGAGGAACTCAGCGGCAAGAAGTATGTGGACATCTACCCGGACCTCGGCGCGGATCGCACCAAGTTCGATGACGGCATGAAGGACGCGATCGCCTTCCGCGTGATCGCCGACCACCTCCGCACGCTCTCCTTCTCCATTGCCGATGGCATCATGCCCGGCAACAACGGCCGGAACTACGTGCTGCGCCGTATCTTGCGCCGCGCGGTGAAGTACGGACGCCAGCTCGGCTTCTCCGGTGACAAGCCTTTGTTCGACGGTCTCGTGTCCACGCTCGTCGCGCAGATGGGTGACGTGTTCCCGGAACTGAAGGACCGTGAGGCCGCGATCCGTGAGACGCTGAACCGCGAGGAAAACGCCTTCAACCTGACACTCGACCGTGGTCTGAAGCGTTTCGGAGACGGTGCCGTTTCGCTTTCAGAAGGCGCGGTGTTCTCCGGCGATCTCGCTTTCGAGCTCTACGATACCTTTGGTTTTCCGGTCGACCTGACCGCACTCCTCTGCTCCGAGCGCGGCCTGAAGCTGGATGAAGATCGCTTCAAGGCGCTCATGGAAGAACAGCAGGTGCGTTCCCGTGCCGCGCAGAAGACCACCGTGGTCCGCGCGCTCGAAATTTCCACCGACGCCGTCACCACAATGACCGGCTTCGATTCCGATGAGTCCGAGGCCACCGTGCTCGAGCTTCATCCGCAGGAAGATGCGCTCTTCGTCATTACGGACAAAACGCCGTTCTACGCCGAGATGGGGGGCCAGGCCGGGGACACCGGCACGCTCGCCATCAACGGCAACGAGTATGCGGTGTCCGCCGTCCAGCAGATCGGCAAGGCCCGTGCGGTTGCCGTGCCCGCGGATGCTTCCATCGCCGTTGGCGATACTGTCACGCTTAAGCTCGACACCACCCGCCGCCGTCCGATCGAGGCTCATCACTCTGCGACCCACCTTCTTCACTGGGCGCTGCACGAGGTCGTGTCGAAGGACGCGGCCCAGCAGGGTTCGTCGGTGGACGAGAACCGCCTGCGCTTCGACTTCAACAGCGGCGCGGTCACTCCGGAGCAGCTCCAGACCATCGAGGACAAGGTGAACGCGAAGATCGCGGAGAACGGCAACGTCTCGTGGACGGAAGTCCCGCACGCCTCGATCAAGGGCCGCACCGACATCATGCAGTTCTTCGGCGACAAGTATGGAGATACAGTGCGCGTCGTACAAATCGGCGGCGGCAACAACAGCCTCGACGGCTACTCCATGGAACTCTGCGGCGGCACCCACGTCCGCAAGACCGGAGAAATCGGCCTCTTCAAGATCAAGAGCGAGGGCGCCATCGCCGCCGGCGTGCGCCGCATCGAGGCCGTCTGTGGCAAGGCCGCTGAAACCTGGCTCGCCGAGCAGGAACAACTCCTCATCGCCGAGGCGGAAGCCGCCACCGCGAAGGCCACCGTCACGCTCGAAAAGCTCAAGCAGCTCGCCATCGAGGCCCCGCTCGCGCTTGCCGCGGCTCCGGCTACGCATGAACTGTCCGCGCTGAAGGCCCACCTCGAGCACCTCAAGGAAGTCTCCATCGAGGCCGAGAAGGCGTTCAAGAAAGCCCAGGCCCGTGCCGCCGCCCAACAGGCGGATGCCGAGCTTGCGGAACTCATCGAGGCGGGCAAGCCGATCATCCGCACTTTCGAGGCGGATGCCTCGCTGGTGCAGGAGCTGCTCAATGGCCTGAAGAAAAAGAACTTCGGCGAAGCCGCTTTCTTCATCGTCGATGATGGCGAGAAGCTTCAGCTCGCGACCTACTGCGGCGACGTAGCGCAAGCCCGCGGCCTCAAGGCCGGCGATCTGCTCCGTGACCTCGCGGCTCTCGCTGGCGGCAAGGGCGGCGGCAAGGCCGACCAAGCCCGCGGCGGTGCTCCCGAGCGCGAAAAAATCGCCGAACTCGAAGCCGCTGCGAAGGCGAAGCTCTGAGGTAGCGCGAAGCTTGGCTTCGCGTGCAGCTGACGGCTTTTATCGAACAGGGGTGCCTTCCACAAGAGGTGTCGCTTGTCCGAGCTTGCGAAGCCAGGCTTCGCGCGACTTGAAAATTTGCAGGCAATTTTTCGACTGAGGGCTTTTCAAATCGACTCGGACTTACCAGAGTGTTCTCGCCCGAGTGACCCGGGCATCATCCGAAATTCAGTCAAAAATCGCCATGCTACAGATCAAGCCCGCGTCCGAATGCGCGTTCGACCAGATTTCCCTCGGTGAAGTGATGCTCCGCCTGGATCCGGGCGAAGGTCGCATCCGCACCGCCCGCCAGTTCGCCGCCTGGGAAGGCGGCGGCGAGTACAACACCTCGCGCGGGCTGCGGAAGGTCTTCAACTACAAGACTGCGGTCGTCACCGCCTTCGTGGACAACGAGGTCGGCCACCTGATCGAGGACTTCATCATGCAGGGCGGCGTCTCCACGGAGTTCATCCAGTGGCGCGAGGACGACGGGATCGGCCGCAAGGTCCGCAACGGCCTGAATTTCACCGAGCGCGGGTTCGGCATCCGCGGCGCGGTCGGCAATCCGGATCGCGGCAACACCGCCGCCTCCCACCTGAAGCCGGGTGACATCGACTGGGACCACATCTTCGGCAAGCTCGGCGTCCGCTGGTTCCATACCGGCGGCATTTTCGCCGCCCTTTCGGAAACCACCGCCGCCCTCACCGTGGAGGCTGTGAAGGCCGCCAACAAGTACGGCACCATCGTTTCCTACGACCTCAACTACCGCCCGTCCCTCTGGAAGACCATCGGCGGTCTCGCCAAGGCCCAGGAGGTCAACCGCGAGATCGCGAAGTATGTGGATGTCATGATCGGCAATGAAGAGGACTTCACCGCCTCGCTCGGCTTCGAGGTCGAGGGCGTGGACCACAACATCTCCAACATCGAGACCGATGCCTTCAAGAAGATGATCGAGACCGCGGTGAAGGAGTTCCCGAACTTCAAGGTCGCCGCCACCACCCTGCGCGGCGTGATCACCGCCACCATCAACGATTGGAGCGCCATCCTCTGGCACGACGGCAAGTTCCACGAGAGCCGCAAATACGACAAGCTGGAGATCCTCGACCGCGTCGGCGGCGGCGACAGCTTCGCGTCCGGCGTGCAGTTCGGCTTCCTCGAGTTCAATGACGCACAGAAGGCCGTCGACTACGGCGCGGCCCACGGCGCGCTGGCCTCCACCACCCCGGGCGACACCTCGATGGCGACGCGCAAGGAAGTGGAGAAGCAGATCTCCGGCGGCGGCGCCCGCGTCGTGCGCTGAGTTCTTCCACTTCGGATTTCAAAAGGCCGCCGTCCTCCGTGACGGCGGCCTTTTTGCATTCCGGCGGTTTTGCCATCGGGAATCGTGAAAATGCACGCGAGGGAAGTGATATCCTGCCGTAAAACAGGAAACGCCATGAACACCCGCCGCCAGTTTCTCAAAGCCGCCCTTGCTGTCTCGGCCACCTATCCGTTGCCGCTGCTGGCCGCGGGATCTTCCGCGAAGAAGATCCGAATCGGCATGATCACGGACATCCACAAGGACCTGGTGCCGGATGCGGATGAGCGCCTGAAGGCCTTCATGGCGGCGATGGATCAGGTGAAGGCGGATGCCATCATGCAGCTCGGCGACTTCTGCCAGCCGAAGCCCGCGAACCGCGCCTTCACCGACATCTTCAATGCCTTCACCGGGCCGAAGTACCACGTGCTGGGCAACCACGACATGGACGGCGGCTTCAAGCGCGAGCAGACCATGGTGTTCTGGAGCATGCAGGCCCGCTACTATTCCTTCGACCTCGGCGGGTTCCACTTCATCGTGCTCGATGGCAACGACCGCCCCGCCGGTTGGAAAGGCGGCTATCCGCACTACCTCGCCGATGACCAGGTCGCATGGCTGAAGGAGGATCTGGAAAAAACGAAGCTCAGCACCTTCATCTTCTCCCACCAGAGCTTCGAGCGTCCGATGTGCATCGATAACCAGGAGGCGGTGCGCGCCATCCTGGAAGCCGCGAAGACGCCGGACGGCAGGCGCAAGGTGGCCGCTTGCTTCAACGGCCACTGGCACATCGACCACGAGCGCGTGATCAACGGCATCCCTTACATCCACGTGAACTCCGCTTCTTATTACTACATGGGTGGTAATTGGAAGAAGGGCAAGGCGGACCCGGAGCTGGCGAAGACCTTCCCGCTCTACGCCTACAATGCGGGCTACAAGAAGCCCATTTTCACCATGCTGGAGATCGATCCGGCCGCAGGCACGTTCACCATGCGCGGCATGAAAGGCGAGTGGGACGGCCCCTCGCCCCAGGAGCTTGGCTACAAGTCCGACGAGGTGGAGAACGATTGGCTCAAGCCCTCCATCACCGAGGTGAAGGAGCGCATTTCCTAGTAGCGTGAGGCTCCCGCCTTGCGTTCTTCAGTCTTCACTGTCCGTTGGCCGCCGTCATCGTTCCACCATTGGCCGCAGCCTTGTCATTCGCGGTGGTGGCAGGACCGCGCAGGACCAGCGCCTTTGCAGGACGGCGGGCGGTATCGGTGTCCGCGCGATAGACGATCACCTCCATCCGCATGCCCGCCTGGGCTGGCTCGAAGGTGGCGGCATGAATCGGCATCCAGGTGCCATCGGAGGAACGGAAGGCGATCTGAAGGGCCTTGCCTGCGGAGGGTGCGGGACACAGCCAAACCTTTCCAGCCGCAAGTTCCTGGGTCGTCTCACCGATCTTGATGGCGGCGACCGTCGGCAGCAGATTGACGAAACGCACCTGCCCGGCGGGGAAGGCTTCCGCGCTGTCATCGAGCAGCAGGCTGCGCGGCGTGTCCCAGGTCTTGCCGGGATCACGCCAGAAGAGGGCGAGCTTTGGTTTCGCGCGCAGTGCTTCCGGAATGTCCAGGGATATCCATTTGGCCGCCTTGTCGAGAAGCGTCACGGTTGGAGCCGGTGGCACATGAGCGAGCGGAGCGGGTTGGCAGAGCGCGAGAGGTACCACTGGGCATTCGGCGATGGAGATCTGGTGGGGAGGCAACGCGCCTTTCTCCGCTTCCAACTCCACGCGCCGGTCACCGCGCACCTCCTGACGGAAGGGCGGCGGCTCTCCGAGTGCGAGCAACCGCATCGGCGGGCCATGTTTGGCGGCCTCGGCAGGCGCTTCTTCCGCGTGCAGAAGACCGGTGAAAACGAGCAGCAGGGACAGGGTGGCTTTCATGGATCAGATGTCGGAGGAGTTCAGCCAGCGGAAGCCGGTGATGATGAAGCGGCGTCCGAAGTCGTTGCGGCCGCCGGGATCGAGCGGGTTCAGGCCGGTGCTGTCCGGAGTCACCGGTTCGGGCAGGCGCTGCACCACCGCCTCGCACCAGGCGCGAGCCTCGATGGTGCCGGAGGAACTACGGGAATCACCGTAGCTGCGGATCACGAACGTGTCGGAACGGGCGCTGAGCTGCGGGCCGAGCGGCTGGAGGATGTCCGCCTGGGTCAGGTAGGCGGGTGCTCCCCAGGCCTTGCTGGAGGGCATGAGCTGCGGATCGAGGCGGGTGCCGTCGGGGATGTTGTCCAGCGTGTCCGCATAGTCCTTCAGCTTGTCGCGCACCAGTGGGTAGGCCTGTTCGAAGGACGAATTGAGCCCCGCGCTCCGGATCGCGGCTTCCAGTGCTCCGGCCTTGCCGGTGTCATCCTTGGCGAGCCGGCGGTTGACGAAGTCGGAGAGCGAGAGGAACGGGCCGCGCTTCTTCACCTCGGTCACGATCGCTTCCGCGAGGCGGCCCACCTCGCCGTCATCGAGAATCCGGCTGCCGCCCCAGGCCTCCTTGCCATTGGCGGCGGTTCCGGTTTTCCATTCTCCGGCCGGAGCATTGAGCAGGCGTGGGAAAATGGTGCTCTCCGCGGAGGTGCTGGTGCCGCGCGTGCCGCCTAGCACCGCTTTCCAAGCCGCCACGCTCGTGGAGTTCACGTTGAAGGCTCCGTCGATGGCGAGCCGGGATGCGGCGCGGTGGAAGTCGGAGAGGTCCGCGCGCACCTGGTCCGCGGAGCCGGCCCGGTTCACCAGCCGCATGCGGCCATTGGGCAATGCGGCACCGGAGGCGATGAATGACTGCTTCTCCGCCTGGCTGCCGGTGGAAAGGAAGAAGTCATCCCACAAATTACGGTTCACCTCGTAGGACAGATCGTGGACCACGGCGTCGGTGGCGGGAAGGTTGCCGATGCTCCAACGGGCGTAGAAGGCCCACTGCTCGTTGCCCTGGCTGCCGCCCGTGCGTCCGGAAGCATAGCCCAGCATGGCCTTGGTCCAGCCATTCATCGCCTTCTCGGAGCCATCCCGGGCGACCGGTGCGGAGCGGTCGGTCCGGTCCTCCAATCTCGGATCCGGCAGCGAGTTCCCTACCGCATACGAGGGATGCCAGATGAATTCGGAAAGCTTCGCGTGCTGGAACTGGGCGAGCGACGCGATCCCTGTTTCCTTGCGTGGCACATCGAAGAGCACCAGCGGACCAGGAGACTCGATCGCCTGTCCGAAGGGCCAAGTCTGCTGGATGCCGTCTTTCGGCACCGGCATCATCTCACCCCAGGACACGGCGCCATCGAAGAGATCCCGGGTATAGGCTCCGAAAAACTGCGGCGCGACATCGGTCACGTTCTCATACGGCGTCCGCAGCGTGTAGGTCGCGCGCGGGTTCCAGTTGCCGAGCGGGGCGATGTCGAAGTGGTTGGTGTTCGCCAGCGAGCCGGAGCCGATCTTGTTCGAAGGCGTTTCCGTGAACCAGCGCAGGCGGAAGCCATCGCGCGTGCGGACATCAGGGATGGAAACGACCGGATAGCTGGTGCCGGTGACGGCTTGGATCGGTACCGGCGTGCTGTTGCTCCACTCCACCGGCACCTCGTTGTCATCCCCGTACTGCATTGAGCAGGAGACGAAGGAAAGCTGCGGCAGTGATTGGAATGCCGCCGTGGAACCGGACGACCCGTTCTTCCACAGCATCCGGTAGTCCTGTGCCTGGAAGCCGGTGGGTGCCTCGCGGAACTGGATGGGTTGGACCGCTCCCGGAGAACCGATTGCCACGGTGAACCCGCGGTCGGGTGAGGGTGGTACCGAGGCGGACAAGAGATTCGCCCCGGGATTGCCACCGTTGTAGGCCGTCTGCTGCGTGGGTGAGAAAACCGCGCAGGCACCGGGTTTCAAGGTGATCGCATTGAGACCGAAGTAGAAGGCCCCGGCGAGGGCGCCGCCTGAGGCCCAGCTCAACGTGCGGCTGCTCTTGGTGCCATCCGCCATGGTGAGTTCCACCGTCTTGCCGCCGTTGGTGTGGAGCATCAGGGAACTCGCCGGGATCTGCAGGGCGAGATTGTAGGGATTCCAAATCACCACACGCGGATAGATGTGCGCACGGAGTTGCCAGGAGGCCGCGGTGGCGGTGCCGGAGTTTTCGGCCACGAGCTGGTAGTAGATCGAGCCCTCCACCAGCACGGGGGAAACCGAGGGCGTGTCGAACTGGCCGATCGCCACCGGAACCTTGTTGGTGCCGTCGTAGGAATCGTCGCTGTTGAGCAGCGGAGGGTTCTCCGCCTTGGGTTGGGCGATGGCCATGTTCCCGGCTTCCATCGCATAGATGGAGGCGTATCGGGACCAGCGGCGGAGCAGGCCGAAACGGGGTGCCGATGTCTGGTGTCGGGTGTCGGCCCAGTTGACTCCCTCGCGCGCCGCGGCGGCGGGATTGGCAGGTCCGACGAGACGATCGTCATCCGCGATGCCGGGGGAAGTCACCTTGCCGCTGCCGCCCAGGTCAGGGATCGAGCCATCACTGGCGAAATACGCGGTGAGATCGCGTTTCAGGCGGGCGTGCGCCACGTCCACCGGCAATCCGAGCGAGGTGGTGGTGAAGTCGTGGAACTTCCCCTTGATCGCTTCCGGGGTGGCGGTCGAGCCGAGCTGTTGGTTGCGGAGCGTGACCACCTTGGCCTTCTTCGCTTCCTCGATGTGGAGGGAAGGATCGACCAGCACCGGCTCGTTCTTCTGGGAGGCGAGCCAATGGTTGTAGCCGCCATTGCCGGGATTGGCGGGGTCGGGAAGCTTGCCAGCCCAGCCATCGGGGAGGTTGACCTTGGCCTTTCCTCCCTCGTCTCCGACCCACCAGGCATAGCGGCCGGCGGATGAATCCCCGACCGCGACGGAGGGAACCCACACGTCGTCCTTGTCGGTGCCGGTGGATACGAGGCGGATCCAATCGCCCTCCCGGCTGATGGTGCGGGGGTCCGGTGTCGCCATGCCTGCGGGCCGGCTCACCAGCCAGTCGAGCGTCTCGGTGCGGGGCCAGCCGCCGGTGGCGCGTTCATCGCGCAGGCCGCCATCGGAGTCGTCGCGTTTGATTGGCGTGACCATGCCGCCCTTGGTATCCGGCTTTGAGGCGGACCAGACCCCGGTCCAGTGGGGATGATTCACGCCCTCGACTCCGGGTGAAGCGGGATCACTGTCGAACAGGGAAGCAGTGGCACAGACCCGGCCATCCGGCCCCAGGTTTTTCTGCAAGGAGCCGATCGCCAGTTGCAGGGCGAGCCGGGCGTTCGCTCTCGCGATGGCTCTGGCGGTCCCCGCGGCACTGCGTCGCAGCTCGATCGTGGACAAGGATAACAAGCCCAGGGCGAGAACCGCCAGAAGCATCATCATCATGAGCACCACTACCAGAGAGAATCCCCGTCTTGGAACCACACGCCGTGGAGGCATGGCATGAACGCGAGAGGTCATCATGCTCTCCGGTATGCCGGTGTGGCAGGAGTATGACCATGGCAGCCTTGCGAAAGGTATTGGCTAAAACGCCACGCAATAGTGACTATTGCAAGCAGGTTGGCATGCTGGTGTGGCGGAAATGTCAATGAATTGGGGAACATCGTAAGCGATCCCTGCTCCGGTGTTCCGTATCCTCGGGCCATGATGAACCGCATTCTTCCTTGCCTCGTGGCACTTGCTCCCGCCGTGTGGGCCGATCCCGGTCCCGGCGATGCCAACGACTTCCACGGCAAGCGCGTGCTCATCATCGGCATCGATGGCCTGCGATCCGATGCACTCAAGGCGGCGAAGGCACCGGTCATCCAAGGTCTGGCCAAGGCGGGCTCGGTCACATGGACCGCGGTGGCGGGTGGAGCGGAAGAAGGCCCGACCCATCAGCCGACCATCAGCGGCCCCGGCTGGACCTCGATTCTCACCGGCACTTGCATCGACAAGCATGGTGTTTCCGGCAACTCGATGAAGCCTGGCATCTACCAGGTCGAGAAGGCTCCCCACTTCGCCAGGCGTCTCAAGGAAACCGTGCCGACCGCCTGCGTCGCGTCCTTCACCAGTTGGAATTGGATCGAGGACTACCTCATCGCCGCCCAGCCGGATGCGGTGGATCACCATGAGAAGGGCATCGGCAAGGCGTATCCCGAGCGGGATGCCGACGTGAAAGCGAAGGCGCTCGACTATCTGGCCAAAGCGAACCCGGATGTGATCTTCGTGCATTTCGACCAGGTCGATGGCGCGGGGCACTCCACCGGCTTCTCCACGGAGAATCCGAAGTACATGACCGCGATCACCACCGTGGACGGACTGGTGGGCGAGATCATGGCCTCGGTGAAGAAACGCCCGCAGTATGCCAAGGAAAGCTGGATGGTGATCCTCACCACCGACCACGGCGGCAAGGGCACGTCCCACGGCGGTCAATCGCCGGAAGAGCGCACCATCCCCATGATCGTGGCCGGGCGTTCCGTGCCGAAGCTGGGTGTCTCGAAGGAAACGCCGGGTCAGTTCGTGGTGCCTGCCACCACCTTCCAATACCTCGGCGTGCCGGTGAAGGCGGAGTGGGGATGGGAGCCCGGCACCTTCGGGCTCCAGAAGCCGGTGATCGTCTCCTCGGCAAAGGGCCAGCCGAAGTCCTGATTCCTTTTCCCTGCCAATCACAAAGGGGTTTTTGCCAGCGAATATCTACCATGAATCCCGTAGTTATGGTTCCATGAATATGAAACACCTTCTTGTTCCGCTCTGCGCGCTTCTTCCGACACTGGCTGCGGCGGCTCCAGGGCCGGGCACGGCCAACGATTTCAAAGGCAGGCACGTGCTGATCGTTGGCATCGACGGCCTGCGCTCGGATGCCTTCCAGGCGGCGAAGGCTCCGGTCCTTCAGAACCTCGCGAAGACCGGTACGGCCACGATGAAGTCGGTGGCTGGTGGCGACCTGAACGGTCCGACCAAGCAGCCGACCATCAGCGGTCCCGGCTGGACCACGCTGCTCACCGGCACCTACACCAACAAACACGGCGTGGTGGGCAATGGCACCAATCCCTGCGACCAGCAGCCGGTGCCGAAGGGTGGCTCCTACCAATCCAAGGCGGCCCCCCATTTCGCGAAGTATCTGAAGGAAGCCGTTCCCTCGGCGAGCATTGCTTCGATTACGAGCTGGCCCTGGATCGAGACCTACATGATCGCGCCCCAGACCCAGTACTTCGACATGCACGTGGCGGCTCCGGGCAAGGACTACCTCGTGAAGGATGAGGAAGTATCCCGCCAGGCCGCGGAGCTGCTGAAGACCGGCAATCCGGATGTGATGTTCCTCCACTATTCGCAGGTGGATGGCGCGGGACACTCCACCGGCTTCGCCACCGACAATCCGGCCTACCTTTCCGCCATCGAGCACGTTGATGGTCTGGTCGCTCAGGTGATGGATGCCGTGAAAGCGCGGCCGCAGATTGCCAAGGAGAGCTGGCTGGTGATCGTGGTCACGGATCACGGCGGCAACGGCCGCTCGCACGGCGGCCAATCCGAAGGCGAGCGCACCATTCCGATGATCGTGGCGGGCAAGGGCAGCTCGGGCCGCGGCATCGTCGATGAAACGCCGGGCCAGCACGTGGTTCCGGCCACGGTTTTCGAGTTCCTCGGAGTGCCGGTGAAAGCGGAGTGGGGCTGGGAGCCGGGCACCTTCGGCCTCGGCAAGCCCGCGACCGTGGGGACGCCATTGGAAAAACCGAAGTCCTGATGCGGCTTCTCCGATCCGCATGAAGCAGTCTTGGGATCACATTATTGTCGGCGGCGGAATCCTTGGAGCTTCGTTCGCGTCGGCGCTGCTTGCACAGGGGAAGCGTGTCGCCTTGTTCGAGCGTTTCTCCCGTCCGAATGGTGGTTCGGTGCGGAACTTCGGCCTCGCATGGCCGTTCATCGCGCCGGATCTGGCATCGATCCCTCTCGGTCTGAGGACGGCGGAGATCTATCGGACGCTGTCGGATGAATTCCATTTCGGCTGGAACCCATGCGGCTCGCTGCTGGTGGCGGAGACGGCTGTGGAGGCCGCCGTGCTCGCGGACTTTGAAACCAAAGCCGGAGACTACGGGTTGAACTGCCGGATGCTGGAACCGCGGGATGCGATCCGGCATCATCCCCGCTTGTTGAAGGATGGCATGCAGGGCGCGCTGGCGTTTCCGGATGCGGCCGCGTTGGAGCCGCGGATCTTCGTCGCCTGTTGGCTGGAGTGGCTGCGGGATCGGAAAGGGCTCGGTTATTTTCCGTCCACCACCGTCGTGCGGATTGAGGAAGGCTGCACGGTGCATACCGCGTCCGGGGATCGCTTCCAGGCTCCGCACGTGCTGGTGTGCGCGGGCGAGGAGTTCCAGACGTTGTTTCCGGAAACTTTCATCCGCAGTGGCATCCGCCGGTGCAAGCTGTCCATGCTCCAGACGGAGCCACTGGGTCTTCCGCGTGGAATCCCCGGCCTGGCATTCGGGAGGTCGCTGCGCCATTACCCGGTGTTCTCCGGCTCGCCCGCGTTTGCGAACATGCTCGCGGAGCCCAGTGACGCGGCTTCCGATCGTCTCGGCATCCATCTGCTGGTCAAGCCCGCACCGGATGGCTCGCTGGTGATCGGGGACTCGCATGAATACACCGCGCCGGATGAACCACCGGATTTCGACCAGACCGCTGAGGTGGAGCAACTGCTGTTCCGGCTCGCGCACCGGCATTTGAGAGGTTGTCCGTTCCTCGTGTCGAAGCGCTGGCTCGGCTACTATGCGAAGCACCCGGAAAAGCCGTGGATCGAGGAGCATCCGTTGCCCGGCGTCACCGTCCTCTGCGGGCTCACCATCGGAATGTCCGTGGGACCGGCCTTCGCCGAGCAACAGGTGGCCGGTTGGCGGCAATTGTCGAAAATGTAAATCATCTGGCGATTTTACCATTATTCCGTCACATATGCGGTGCTTCACTTTGTCCGTCTCATGAATCCACGCGCCTTGTTGATCGCGGCTCTTGCCGCTCCCGTTCTCGCCTGTGCGGCGGAACCCCTCGGACGTTTCAGTGACGACCCATCGAAGCTGCGGGTGATGCAGTGGAATATTCTCCACGGCGGCCGCGATGATGGAAAAGAAGAAGGCCCGAAGCGGGTGGTCGAGGTGATCCGGGACGCGAAGCCGGACATCGTCTCGATGCAGGAAACCTACGGCTCCGGCGAATTCATCAGCAAGGAGCTGGGGTTCCATTTCCATCCGCGCGGGACGAATGTCTCGATCCACACCCGCTATCCGGTGGTGGAGGATATTTCCGTTTACAAGGAATTCTGCTGCTCCGGCGCGCTGCTGGAGCTGCCGGGTGGCAAAAAGATCGCCTTCTATGCGGTGTGGCTCGGGTACAGCAAGGAGATCTGGGAGAAGGGAACCCGTGAAGGGTTGGACGACAACCAGCTCATCGCCGCCTGCAAGGCCTCCGAGACCGACATCGACGGCATCCTTTCCGGCATCAAGGAGCGGCTGAAGGATCCGAAGTATGCGGACGTGCCGGTCCTGATCTGCGGGGACTTCAACAGCATGTCCCATTTCGACTATATTCCGGCTGCCAGGAGCCAATATGGCACCGTCATCCGCTGGCCCACCAGCGTGGCGATCACGAAGGCCGGGTTCACCGATTCCTACCGCGAGCTCCATCCGGTGGTGGACCGCATGAAGGACCGCACCTGGTCGCCCCGCTTCCCGGAGCAACAGCAGGACAGGATCGACTACATCTACTATAAAGGACGTAATTTGAAGGCGCTCTCCTGCGTGACCGACGAGAAGCACGCCGTGAAGTTTCCTTCCGACCATTCCGCTTTGGTCGCCGATTTCCAGGTCCGTTGAACCGCCGGACGAAGCAACAGCCCTTCCATCACTTTTGATCTCTTCCATTTCCGATCCGAACGCCGGTGTCACCGGCACTCCAGGCGAGGCCCATGTCACCGCCATTCTCCAGTGCGTGGATGACACCCGGCGGGCCATCCTTGCCAAGGGCGGCCCTGGTGGCACGCCGCTGGTGGAGGACGGCTGCGTCTTCCTCTGCTTCTGGGATTTCGATGGCACCATCCTGCATGGGGATTGTTGCGAGGGCCATGCCGAGGGCGGCCGGGTGATCTACAGCGGCCTGCTGGAGGAAATCATCCTGGGCGGTTTCGCGGCCGGTTATCCCGCCACCCCTCGAGGGGTGGCCAAGGGCATTTCCGACTACCGCCGTCTGGAGCGGGAAAACGGTGCCGGGACGGCCTATGCGTTTCTGGCGCAGATGATGAGCGGTGCCCGGGAGGAAGAGGTGTTCGAGCTTGCCGCCCGGCATTTCCGCACCCGCCAGATGACGCATGTGTTTGACTCGTCGTTCCGGATGATCGAGGGGCTGCGTGCCATGGGTGTCGTCGTGCATGTCGTTTCCGCCAGTCCGGATGTCTTCATCCGGGCCATTGCGGCCGAGCTGGGCCTGGATGTGGGCCGCAGCCGCGGCATCCGCACGGAGATTGAGAACGGTCTGCTCACCGCCCGCCTCGATCACCCCGTCACCTACGGCAGCGGCAAGACGGCGGCGGTCATGGATGAGGTGACACGCGCGCGCCGCGAGCACCCGGAGAAACAGGTTTTCGTGCTGGCCGGCTTCGGCAACAGCCATCACACCGATGGTCCGTTCCTCGATCACATCGCGGATCAGATCCTGCCTGCCGGCCAACCGCTGGCGGTGATGATCAATGAGATCCCGAAGAGCCGCGCGTTTCTGCATGTCAGCCAGCAGGCCGTCCGCGGCGGCTTGTCACGATCCTGACAATAAGGTCCCGGTCGCTTGGCGATACGGCCAATAGATCTTGCGGAATGACCATTGTGGGGAAGGGAGCAAGCTGGGCAGGGTTGGAGCCTTCCCAAAGCGCTCTTCTCTCATGAAACCTTCCCGCCTCTTCTTCTGCTTTCTTCTCTCCGCTTCCCCCTCCATGGCCGCCAGTGTCACATGGAACGAAGCCGGGCCTACCAACAACTGGAACACCACCGATGCGAACTGGACCGGTGGTGCCTCGGTTTTCACCAACGGTGACAGCGCCACTTTCGGCGCGGCCACCGGAGAAACGGTCACCGTTGATGCCGCGGGCGTGACCCCCGCGTCCACCGCCATCACCGGCAACGGCAGCTACACCCTCAGCGGTGGCTCGATCCTGGGTGGAACCCTTGCCAAAGGCGGCACCGGGACTCTGACCCTTTCCGCCGCCAACAGTTTCTCCTCGGTGGGGATTTCCTCCGGAACCCTGTCCCAGACCACGGGTGCCATTTCCACCGCGCTGGTCAGCGGCGGCAATTACACCGCGCTCGGCGCCGGTCCGATTTCGTTTACCTACACGGCGGGCATCACGCCGCTGTTCTTCGGTGCGACCGGCACGCTGACAAATGCCATCACGTTGCCGACCGCGAACGTGGAGACCCGCTTTTCGGGAAGTGCCGGCGGCCGTATCACGACCTTCTCGGGATTGATCACCGGAGGCAATGCTTCGGCCACCCTCCGCTTGGACAACAACACGGCTGCGGGTGTGGGTCGGTTCAAGTTCACGAACGCCTCCAATACGTTCACCATGAGCCGCTTCCTCATCAACCGGGGCGGACTTGAATTCACCAGCGACGGCGCGCTCGGAAACGCGAACAACGACCTTACTCTCGACGTCACCAATACCGCGGATGGCACCGGCCTGATTTTCGGCGCGGACAACATCACCCTGAACAGCGCGCGCGCCGTGACGGTGGCCACGACCACGGTGATCAACACGCAGGCGTTCACCGGCAGCCGCATTGATGGTCCCATGACCGTCACCGGCCAGACGATCAAGACCGGTACCGGCAATCTGATCCTGAACGGCACGGGCTCCGGCACCGGCGGATTGCAGATCAATGCCGGCACCGTGCAGGTCGGCAACGGCGGCACCACCGGCTCGATCACCACTCCGGTGAATGCGAACGGTGCGGCCACCACGCTTTCGTTCAACCGGAGCGATGCCGTGACCTATGGGGCGGTTTTGTCCGGCACGGGCAGCCTGGTCCAGAGTGGCACCGGCACCCTGACGCTTTCCGCTGCGAATACCTTTACGGGTGCCACCACCGTCAATGCAGGCACCTTGAACGTGACGGGATCCTCGGCCGCGGCCGGAACGATCGCGATCAACGGAGGCACCTTCAAATTCGGTGCCGCCGCCGATCCGATCGGCACCTACACCGCCGCTTCGCTCACGCAGTCCGCTGGCAACCTGTCCCTGGATGTCTCGGCCGGCAGCAAGGACACTCTCAATCTCACCGGCAACTACACCACCACCGGCGGGGGCATCATGGTGAACGTGCTTGCGGCCCCCAATGTCGGCGTGCCGTACAATCTGGTGAACTACACCGGCACCCTTTCCGCGCATCCGCCGGTGACCTTCACCGGACTCGGCGGCAGCCGTCTCGCCGGGACGGTGGACTATGGCACCGGCACCAACAGCGTGATCAGCGTGACCTTCAATGGCGTGATCGGGAACCTCGTGTGGACCGGAGCGAATGGGACGTCCTGGGATACCACCGCGCAGAACTGGCTCAATGGTGGCAGCGGGGATGCCTTCTTCCAGCAGGACGCCGTGTTTTTCGATGACAGCGCGTCGAACTTCACGCCGGTGCTGTCCGGCACGCTCCAGCCGAGCAGCGTGGTATTCAGCAACGCCAGCAACACCTACACGCTCTCCGGATCCGGCAGCCTTGATGGCAACGGCACCTTGAGCATCACCGGCGGTGGCACCGTGGTGGTGAACAATACCAACACCCTCACGGGCCAGACCACCATCACCGCGGGCATCCTGCAGATCGGCAATGGAGGAACGTCCGGCAGCCTGGGAACGGGGCCGGTCGCAAACAACGCCAGCCTGGTGTTCAACCGGTCGGACACGGCCGTGTTTCCAAACTCGGTGACGGGCTCGGGCACCATCACCCAATCGGGCACCGGCACCACGGTGCTGACGGGGGACATCAACTCCTCCGGTTTCATTTGGGTCGCGACGGGTGCCCTGCAGGTTGGCAATGGCGGCACCACCGGCTCCATCGGAGCCAATCCCAGCAGCCTCCAGGTGGACACCAGCCTGATTGTGAACCGCAGCTCGGCCACGACCATTGCAGCGCCCATCAGCGGGGCCGGCACCCTGACCAAGCTCGGGGCGGGTGCGCTGACCTTGTCCGGCACGAACACCTTCACGGGTGCGACGACGATTACCGCGGGGTCCGTGGTGATGGCGAATCCGGATGCGCTGGCTGGCAGCCCGGTGGTCTTCAATGGCGGCCAGCTCGCGTTCAACTTCGGCAACGGCACCACAACCACCGTTTCGCATGATTTCACGTTGCCCGCGACCGGCCAGCAGCAGTTCATCACCACCGCTCCCACGTCAGCGACCACGGTGCGGTTGACTGGAAAGATCAGCGGTGGAACCGCCGGACAAACCTACCGCCTGGTGGACTCCAATGTGGGCGGAAACCACAACAACGTGCTGACCCTCGAAAACCCGGCGAACGACTTCCAGGGCCGGGTGGAAATCTGGCGCGGCTCGCTGGTCTTCACCTCGAACGAGGCATTGGGAAATCCTGCCAACGGCATCCGTCACGAGTCGGAGAATTTGAACGGAGCCCTGCGCTTTGGCGCTGACAATATCGTGCTCGCGGCAACCCGCGCGATCGAACTGGGTGGCAATGACGATCCGATCGACGTGCAGGCATTCACGGGCACGATCCTCGGCCCGGTCAGTGGTGCGGGTCGCTTCGTCAAGCAAGGCACCGGCCGCTTGATCATGCCCGCCGCCATGACGACCACGGCGGTTTCTTCCATTGCCGCGGGAACCCTCCAGGTGGATGGCACCTGGTCCACCTCGGCGTCCGCCCTCACCGTGGCCGTACCCGGCACACTCGCGGGCATCGGCACGATCAACCGTCCGGTCACGGTGAATGGCACGCTCGCTCCGGGCAATGGCGTGGGCACGCTGACGGTAGGAAACACCACCACGTTTGGTGCGGGTTCCACCTATGCCTTCCAAATCGGAGATTGGACCGGTGCCGCAGGCACGGGCTACGACCAGCTTGCTTCCACCGCGGTGGCCATTACCGCCACGGCCGCATCGAAGCTGACCGTGGTTGTGGATGCTTCCACGATGGTGAACTTCACCGATGCCAACAAGACCTTCGTCATCGCCACCGGCACCCAGAGCGGCCTCGCCCTGGACAACTGGACGGTGACTACCACCGGTTTCAGCGGAATCGGCACATGGAAGCTGCAGGTCAACGGCAACCAGCTCGAGTTGGTGTATGCGCTGGGCACTCCCTTCGACAACTGGGCGAACAGCTTCGGCTCGCTGCCGGCGAACAAGCGCGGCGTGCTCGATGACTATGACAACGATGGCACGCCGAACCTTCTGGAGTACGTGTTGGGCGGCAATCCCACCTTGATGGATGGCACCGCCATCGCCCCCACCACCCAGCAGAGCGGATCCAACCTCCTCTTCATCTACAGCCGCAGCGATGCCTCGGAGCTCGATACCACCCAGACCGTCCAATATGGCAGCGATCTGACGGGCTGGACCGACGTGCCGATCGGCGCGACCAGCGGCGGCATGGTGATGATTGCGGAAAATGATGTGGCCGCGGACACGGTGCAAGTGACCATCCCCACGACGGGCAACCCCAAACTCTTTGTCCGTCTCAAGGTAACCAAGAGCGGCTCCTGAGAGCCCTTCGGATTTTTCATGGATGAAACGCGCCGGGCCGGTCCTTTCAGGGGGACGGGCCCGGCCTTTTTTGCCAAGGTGGTCCGTTCTCGGACCTGCGGTTGGGGGGAGAGAGGGCAAGGGACGTTGTGAGGGCCCGGGCGTATTACCATTTTGTCATACTCCTGCACTGGCAGAGGGCGTTTTGCATTGGTGTAAATCCATTTTGGAAATGGACACCATCGACCCCCCGGAACCTGATCTTCTCGCCTCCGCCGTACCGATTCCCGGCGTGTTCGCTCCCGAGCGCCCGGTGGTGCGCACCAGTGCTTACCGGCGATTCCGCAGGGATGTGCTCCGCGAGTGGCGTGGGTTGGTCGAAGAGTGGACGAGCGGCTCTCTCAAGCAGTGGACCCTTGCCGGAGTGGTCGTCAGCCTGCTGATGATGTGGAAGGTGGATGGTCCGTGGCTGCAGGGGATCCTCACCCATCTCCGCAGCTGTCCTCCCCCCGAGGCCCTCGGGACGATCAATTTCTGCCGCTGGGTGAATGTGGCGGGAGATTTCGGATTCTCGTTGCTCATTTTCGTGATCCTTTCCGCCATTCACTCGGTGAAGCGTTCGCCGTTCATCCGTCGCCTGGCGGTGAGCGTGCTGGTCTCCTCCCTGGTTGTGGGTGCCGCTGCCCGGGTGGTGAAGATCGGCGTGGGCCGGGTGCGGCCGCGCGAAATGACACGCCAGCATCTTCAGCCATGGTCCTGTGTCGGTCCGGCCTTGGATGCGAACTACAACAGCTTCCCCTCCGGTCATTCCTCATTCGCCGCCGCCGGATCCGGCCCTGTCCTGATGGCCGCGCCATGGGCGGGGATTCCCCTGACCGCTTGCACGCTGGTGATCGGCGGTTCACGTGCGGTCGGAATGTATCATCATCCGTCGGATGTAGTCGCCGGAATCTGGCTCGGTGCCATGATCGGCTGCACTTCCGGCATGCGTCTGCGGCGCTTGACCCAGCGGGCCCGCCGCATCGCCGCCTGCCGGGCGGCATGATTTCGTCACGCGATCTTCGCCGATCCTCCGCGCCGGAATTCTCCGGGAGTGGTGCCCGTGGTGCGCTTGAAGAAGCGGCAGAGTTCATCGGCCGCACCGAAGCCCAGATCACCGGCGATGCGGTCGATCGTCCAATCGGTGCGCCGCAGCTTGTCGCACACGATCTGTGCGCGCTGGCGGTCGATCTCTTCCTTCGGAGTGCGTCCCAGGACGGCTTGGAAGCGTTGCCGCAGAAGCTCTCGGGAGACACCGGCGGTGCGGCACAGTTCCTCCACGCTCACTCCGCGCTCCGGCACCGTCGCGCGGATGAAACGCATCGCCTTGGTCACCACTTCATCGGGAAGCTCCACCAGGCCGGTGGATTCCCGCAGGGTCAGTTGTACCGGCTTGACCAGCATGCGGGTGCCCTCCGGCACCACCTCGCCCTGCATCATGCGCACCAGCAACTGGGCGGCCTGGCTGCCGATCAGGCGGCCCGGATAGCGTACGCTGCTGAGCGCCGGGCGGGTGATGCTGCAGTGTACCATGTCATCCGCCACGCCGAGCACCGGCACGTCCTCCGGACAGCGTAGTCCCAAGGTGGCCAGCGCCCGTACCGCGCAGACCGCGGAGATGTCATCCTTGGTGAAGAGCCCGGTGGGCGGCTCCAGCTTTGCCAGCAGACGCCAGGCGAGATCCTCGATCTTCGCCGCGCGGCTGGCATCGGGATAGTGGGAAGCGGGAACTTCCAGCACCTGCACGTCATAGCCGCTGCGGCTGATTTCCCGGCGGAAAGATTCCAGCCGCTCCGTCGAATAGCGGCGGTGTGGATCGTGCCAGTAGGCGAAGCGCTTCAGACCGAGCGTGAGCAAATGGCGGGCGGCCATCGTGCCGGCGGCATCGTTGTCGAGGGTCACGCGCGGGAAGACCGGGCAGTTCAGCGGATGCTCCGCGCTCAGGTTCACCACCGAGATGCCCTTGCGCTTCCACGCCACCGCTTCGGCAGCCGTATAGCGATACACCAGCAGGCCGTCGCCTTCCCAGGATTCGTCGATACGGACGGGCGCGAGATCCCCTCCGCTGGGTTGCTCGAATTCGAGTTCGAGATCATTGCCGGAACGCGCGACCTCCAGAATGCCGGGGAACAACCGGTAGCCGAAACCCTGCGACCAGTCGATCAACCGCACCCCCACGCGGTAGCGGCGTTTCAGTTCCGGCAGGCTGGAGTTGCGGCGTCTCATGTGCGGGCGGGTTGTAAATTTGCCAAACACTCTTGCCAAGTTCTCAAATCGGGAACGGATGCGGGTGCCGTATGAAGCCCAACCGCTTGTGGTATGGACGATGGGTGGGAGCAAATATGTCAATGCTTTAGGCGTTCCTGCCACTTCACGGTGACGATTCCGTAAGGTTTGTTCGGCGACAGGTTTTCAAAACCCCACGTTCATGCGCTCGATCCTCTGTTTTGTTGCCCTTTCTTTCCAACCCCTCCTGGCCGCCACGGTGGTTTGGGACGATGCGAACTCCAACAACGCCTGGAATACCACCGACGCCAACTGGACCGGTGGAGCCATCTTTGCCAACGGCAATGATGCCACCTTTTCCGGAACCACCGGTGAAACGGTGACCGTGGTGGCAGGTGGCGTTTCCCCCGCCTCCACCAGCATCACGGCGAACGGCGCCTATACATTCTCCGGGGGAAGCATCGGCGGCACTTTGTCGAAGGCGGGCACCGGCGCGCTGACGCTGAACTCGGCGAACGCCTTCACCTCTGTTGCTCTGAACGGCGGCAGCATCACCGTGGGCAATGCGGGGGCTCTCGGCGGCGGTACGCTCACCATCGGCAGCGGCGCGGCGAGCGGCACCGGATCGAACCTCGTACACTTCACCGCGGGTAGCAAGACGGTGGCGAACAACATTGTCCTGCCGAATGACTCGGCCACCACCAACCGCCGGTTCTCCAATGCGGGTGGCAGCACGGACGTTTACACGCTTTCCGGCACGATCAGCGGCGGTGGTGCGGGCACGATCCTGTATTTCGACAATGGCACTTCCGGTGATACCAGCCGCCTGTTCCGCCTGAGCGGCACAAACACCTTCACGGGAAAGGTCCAGGTCAACCGCGGGAGCCTGCAGATCGATTCGGATGCGGCTTTTGGAGGCACCTCCAACACGGTGACCTACAACGCCAACAGCGGGTCCAAGCTGATCTTCAGCAATGCGATGACCTACACGCATGCGACCACACTGAGCACCGCGACAGTCTTCGACACCGGTGCCAATGCGGTGACCGCCAGCGGCGTGATCAGCGGCAGCAATACCTTCACCAAGTCGGGGACGGGCACACTCACCTTGTCTGCGGCAAATACCTGGTCCGGCACCAGTTCGGTCGGTGCGGGTACGTTGGTTGTCACCGGATCGCTCTCCAGTTCGGCGAATGCCGTCACCGTCCAGAGCGGAGCGACGCTGGCAGGCACCGGCACGATCAACCGCCCGGTGGTGGTGAATGGCTCGGTGGCTCCCGGCGTGACGGGAACCGGCACGCTCACCACCGGTGCGCTGACGCTGGCCCCGGGGTCGGCTTATGATTGTCAGATCACGGATTGGAACGGCAGTGCGGGCGCCGGTTCCGATACGCTCACCTCCGGCGCGTTGTCCCTGACCGCCACCACGGCTTCGAAGTTCACCGTGCGTGTCAATGGAACCGGCATGACCGGCTTCAGCGAGACTTCGAAGAGCTTCACGCTGATCGCCGCCAGTGCCGTGCCCACCGGCCTCACGGCGGACAATGTCACTGTGACCACCACCGGCTTCAGCGGCACCGGCACCTGGGCGGTGCAGGCATCCGGAAACAATCTGGTGCTCGTTTATACGCCCGGTGGCCCGCCCTTGAATCTCTATGATGACAAGCATGTGCTTGTCATCGGCATGGATGGCTGCCGCGCCGATGCGCTCAAGCAGCAGGTGGAGACCGGCAATGCGCCGAACATCGCCGGACTGGTGGCGAACGGCACCGTCACCTGGAACGCGCACGCGGGTGGCGACCTCGGCACCCCGACCCAGCAGCCGACCATTTCGGGGCCGGGATGGACCAGCATTCTCACCGGTACCTATACGAACGTCCACCATGTCGTGGACAACTCCTCGCCACCCTATGACCAGCCGGCGACGGTGGGCTCCTACATGGTCAGCCAGGCACCCCACTTCGCCCGGCATCTGGTCGAGACGAAGCCGGGCACCTATGTCAGCTCGATCGCGAGTTGGAGCTGGATCGAGGACTACACGGTGGCGGCGCAGCCGGGCTACTTCGGCTACCATGCGAAAGGCAGCGGATCGAGCTACGCACTCCGTGACAACGATGTGGCAGCCAAGGCGGTGGCGAATCTCTCGTCCGCGAATCCGGATGTGATGTTCCTGCACTTCGACCAGGTCGATGGCGCGGGCCATTCGCTCGGGTTCTCGCCCACCGTTCCGGGATACATGACCGCGATCCAGAATGTGGATACGCTGGTCGGCAATGTGCTTGGTGCCATTGCCGCTCGTCCGAACTACGCGTCCGAGCAGTGGATGGTCATCATCACCGCGGACCATGGTGGCAATGGCGTCTCGCACGGCGGACAATCGGCGGGGGAGAGAACGATCACGTTCCTCGTTTCAGGTGGCGGTGTTCCGGTGGGTGTGAGTACGGCCAGCCCGGGGCATGGCGCGGTGCCCGCCACGCTGATGCGCTATCTCGGCCTCAGTATTCCGGCCGCTTGGAACCTGGCGGAAGACGGCTTCATCACCGGACCGACCTTTGCCGCGGTGCGCAGCGGTGGATCCGCACAACTCGCATGGACGATGCCCGCGGCTGGCGTCCCCGGCCTGACCGGTTTCGAACTGCGGCGCAACGGTGCGACCGTGGGCACCTACACACTCGCGCAGTCCTCCGCCACCGACCTCACGCCGGACGGTGGCGCCAACAACTACGAGCTCGTGCTTCTTGGCACCGCGGAAGCAACGCTCAAGCAATCGCTGTTCATCCCGGGTGGCAATCAGCGCGTATGGGACGATGCCAACGCCAACAACAACTGGAACACCACCGATGCGAATTGGACGGAGGGCGCCGTGTTCGCCAATGGCAATGATGCCTTCTTTGCCGGAGCGACCGGCGAGGTAGTGGCGGTCGATGCGGGTGGCGTAACTCCCGCGGCGATCACGATTTCCGGAGCGGGCTCTTATACTTTCAGCGGCGGTTCGATACTCGGCGGCACTCTCGCCAAGACCGGTGCGGGTACGCTCACACTCTCCAGCGCGAATGCGTTCCCTTCGGTTTCGCTTTCCGCCGGGCCGGACAGCCAGAGCGCGGGAGCGGTGAACGTTGGTTCGTTTGGCGCGCTGGGCGCGGGCACCGTCACGCTGGCGAACGCTTCAAGCATGACCGCATTCTATTTCGCACCGGCGCTCGGCAGCGGCACGCTTGCCAACAACATCGTGCTGTCTTCGCCTGTGTCCGCCGTCACCACACGCCTGCTCGCGGATGAGACGAACGTGACCGTCACGCTTTCCGGCATCCTCTCCGGCGGCAATGCGAATCAGGAGCTGCTGATCGACAACGATTCGAGTTCGAGCGATGTCGGCAAGATCCGGCTCACGAATGTATCGAACTCCTTCACCGTTTCCCGTATCCGCATGAACCGTGGAGGCCTGGTGGTGACCTCGGATGCCGCCCTTGGCAACGCATCGAATGGTCTGGCGCTGGATGTATCCAGCAACCTTGCGAACTCCGGTCTGGTAATGGAAGGTGCCGTCACGCTTGGCTCCACCCGTCCGATCAACATCCTGTCCCAGACCGTGATCGATACCCAGGCGACCGCGGATACCGTCAAGGGAGCGATCACATATGGAGCGCAACTGGTGAAACGTGGCAGCGCCGCATTGCGTTTGGAGGGTGCGGGCACCGGAACCGGCGGCATCAGCTTGGTCGAAGGCAGCCTCACACCGGTGGTGGCCACCGCCTTCGGCACCGGCACGCTTTCGGTTTCCACCACGGCCGCCGCTGGCTTCCTCGATGCGACCGCGTTGCCTGCTACTTCGACGCTGGCGAATGCCATCGTGCTGCCTTCCGATTCCGCCGGGGTTCTCCGCACCGTGCTGATGACCTCGGGTGCGGGCAAGCAGTTGGAGCTCTCCGGTGTGATCTCCGGAGGTGGGGCGAACACCACGCTTTATCTCAATACCAGCACCACGGGTGATACCGCCGCGGTCTTCCTGCTCAGCGGCACGAATACCTTCACCGGCAAGACCCAGCTCAATCGCGGCAGCCTTTCAATCACTTCCAATGCGGCTCTCGGTGCCACCGCGAACAGCCTGATGATCGATGCGAACACCGGATCGAAGCTTTCGTTCCTCGCGCCGATGTCCTTTACCCATCCGGTGGCACTCAGTACCGAGACGATATTCGATACGGCGGCCAATGCGGTGGATATGACCGCCGTTCTCTCCGGCAGTGCCGCATGGACGAAGAACGGCACCGGTACGCTGACCCTCTCGGGCGCGAACACGCATACGGGCGGTATCGCCGTCGCGGTGGGCAAGCTGCAAGTGACCGGCACGCTGGCCTCATCCTCCAATGCCGTTGTGGTTTCAACCGGTGCAACCCTCGGCGGCACCGGCACGATCAACCGCCCGGTCACGATCAATGGCACGCTCGCTCCGGGGGCGACGATCGGCACGCTGGCGATCGGAAACACGCTCACGCTGGGAACGGGTTCCGCCGTCGCCTTCGATCTCGCGAATTGGACCGGAGCCGCCGGATCCGGCTACGATACCATTAGTACGAATGCCGTGAACATCACCGCCACCAGCGGATCGAAGCTCACCGTGAACGTGAACGCCGCGGGTCTCGTGAACTTCACCGAATCACCCAGGACCTTCGTCATTGCCTCCGCGGCCAGCGCGCCGACCGGCCTTGTGGCGGGTAATTGGGCGGTGGCCGTGAGCGGTTTCTCGGGAACCGGCACATGGACGCTCCAGGCCTCCGGCAACAATCTCGTGCTGGCCTACAACCCGGCGGGCATGTCCGGCTACGCCGCCTGGGCGGCCAACAAGCTGACCGTTGGCCAGGACCCGGCTTTCAATGCAGATCCGGATGGCGATGGTCTCATGAATGGCATTGAGTTCGTGCTCGGCACCGAACCCGGCAGCGGTATCACGAACAGTTTGCCGATGCTTCAGGATACGGGCGACAACATCGTCTTCACCTTCCGCCGGACCCATGACTCCGAATCGCTGGATCCGCATGTGGAAACCAGCGAATCGCTGGCCGGAGGAAGCTGGACGCCGGTGACGACAGGCATTTCCGTGCAAGCGGATGGTGAGACGGCGGACATGGTCACCGTCACGATTCCCAAGACGGCTCGCACGAAACTCTTCGTGCGCCTCACGGTGACCCTGCCGTAGCGGGTGCTGGTGTGGCGGAGCGGCTCAACTGTTCCGCCACGTGCCGGGCGTCACGCCTTTCACGCGCTTGAAGAAGCGGCAGAACTCGTCGCTGCCATTGAAGCCGCAATCGGCCGCGATTTTCTGAAGTGTGGCATTCGTCCGCTTCAGAAGTTCGCACGCGTGTTCGGCGCGGATGCGGTCGATCTCTTCCTTCGGCGTGCGGCCCAGCGCTTCACGGAAACGCACGCGCAACGCCTCACGGGACGCACCCACGCGGCGGCCGAGTTCCTCCGCGGTCAGTGGTTCCTTGGGATCGGCCTTGCGGATGAGATTGAGGGCGGCGCTGACGATCGGGTCCGGCAGTTCGACATGCCCGGTGGATTCGCGGACCACCACGCCGAGCGAGGGCACCTTGATCCGCGTGTCCGGGGCCACTGTTTCGCCACGCATCATCCGGTGCAGCAGCTCCGCAGCGGCCTGGCCGATGGCGCGGCCGGGAAAGCGCAGGCTGCTGATCGGCGGCCGGGTGGCGTGACAATAGACGATGTCATCGGAAACTCCCAGCACCGGGATGTCCTGTGGGATTCTCAGACCGCATTGGCGTGCCGCGCGGATCGCGCAAACCGCGGTGATGTCATCCTTCGCGAACAAGCCGCAGGGAGGTTGCAGGCGGCCGATCTGGCGCTTGCCCATTTCCTCGATCTGGCGTGCGCGCAGGTTCTTGGGAAACGTGCTGGAGGGGATGGAAATCACCTCCACCTCCAGATTCTCCTCCGCCAGACGCTGGCGGAAGCCCTCCAATCGCTCGTGGGAATAGACCCGGTTCGGATCGTGCCAGAAGGCGAAGTGTTTCAGTCCGAGCGTGAGCAGATGATCCGCCGCCATCCGGCCGCAACGCTGGTTGTCCATCGTCACGCGCGGGAACACCGGGCCTTTCGATGGTTCTTCGGAACTGAGATTCACCACGCTGATGCCACGGGCCTTCCACGCCTCCGCTTCCTCCTGGGTGTAGCGGAAAACCATCAGGCCATCGCCATCCCAGTGCTTGTCGAGCTTCACCGGTTCGATGTCGCCGCCGCTGGGTTGCTCGAACTCCAGCTCGAACTGCACCCCGGAGCGGATGAAATCCAGCACGCCGCCGAAGATCCGGTTGCCGAAACCCTGCGCCCAATCCGTGAGGCGCACGCCCACCCGGAAGAAGGGTTTGGTGGCAGGATCGGGAAGTTTCGCGGCCATGTCCAAGGCATCGTTCCGTCTGCATTAATGTCAATCAAATTGGCGGATGCGTGACGGGCCGGATGGGTCTTCTGGTAAAAAGGCCAAGGAGTTTTGCATGGCGGCCATTGCCGCCAGCGGTGGGGCCGTCAGTCTGCGATCGCTCCCCTATGAAACCTTCTCTCCTGCTTCTCGCATTTCTCGGCAGTTTCTCCACAGCATCCGCCGCGACGATCAATTGGACGGACGGAGGCGATGCCAGCGGTGCCTGGAACAACCTGCTTTTCAACAGCCAGGCGTACTCGGCCGTGGATGATCTGGTGATCGGCGGAACCGCGGCGAAGACCGTGACGATGGGTGCGGGAGTGACGGCTCCGGCCACGCTGCTGATCTCCAATACGGGCAATACGACGCTCAACAGCACGTCCGGCCCGGCAGGAGGAGCATTGACGAAGACGGGTGCGGGCCGGCTGATCCTCACTGGCGGCGCGAACAATTTTTCTTCCGTCTCCATCTCCGGTGGCCCGGCGTCGCAAACCGGTGGCGCGGTCGAGCTGAGCACTCTGACCGGTGGTGTTTACAACGGACTCGGCAGCGGTGCGATCACGCTGGGGAATACCTCGGCGATGACCGCGTTCTTTTTCGGCGCGTCCGGCACCTTGTCGAACAACATCGCGCTGACCACCAGCAACGCCGCCACTTGGTTGACCGGTACTGCGGGAGGACGCGTCACCACGCTCTCCGGCGTGATCTCCGGAGGAAATGCTTCCGCCGATCTGCGGCTGGACAACAACACCGCGGCCGGGGTCGGGCGCTTCGTGTTCACGAATGCGGCGAACACTTTCACGATCAACCGCTTTTTCATGAACCGCGGCGGCCTGGAGTTCACCAGCGATGGTGCTCTCGGCAATGCTGCGAACGATTTGTTTCTCGATGTCACCAGCAGCAATGCCGGTACCGGCCTGCTTTTCGGCGCGGACAATATCACGCTCAACAGCGGGCGCTCGGTGACGGTCAACTCCACCACCGTTGTCGATACCCAGACCTTCAACGGCAGCCGCATCGATGGCACGCTGACCCTGACCGGCCAGATGGTGAAACGGGGCGCGGGCACGCTCATCGTGAATGGCGCGGGCAGCGGGAGCGGTGGCATCCAGGTGGTCGTGGGCGGCATTCAGATCGGGGCGGGTGGAACCACAGGCTCGATTGGCACCGGGAACGTCTCGCTGGCGTCCGGCACCTCGCTTTCCTTCAACCGCACGGATACGGGACTCACCGTAGGTGGGGTGATCTCCGGGGCGGGGTCGGTGACCCAGAGCGGCACCGGCACGACTTCCCTGACGGGCACGAACACCTACAGCGGCGGCACGACGATCGCGTCCGGCGCGGTTTCCATTTCCAATGGCAGCGGCCTCGGCACCGGCGCTGTCACCGTGACCAAGCTCACGGGCGGTGACCTGCTGACGGTGACGAACAACGCGGCGATCACGCTTGCCAATGACATCGCGCTTTCCGCTCCCACGTCCGCGCAGACCTTCAATCTCATCAAGAACAGTTCCTCCGCCTCCGGTGGCACGCAGCTCAGTCTCACCGGCGTGATCAGCGGCGGCAGCGCGAATCACACGCTGTTCCTGAACACCAATACCTCCGGCGACAATACCACGACCTTCCGTTTCGCCGGGAACAACACGTTCCGGTCGAGCATCCAGCTCAACCGCGGCGCGATCGTGGTGGCGCATGCCAACGGTCTCGGCAATACCGCCAATATCCTCAAATTGGACGGTAACAACAACACCACGCTCGGCGACCTGCGGTTCGAGATCGGCATGACCCTGGCGAATTCGGCGCAGCTGATCGCCGGCCAAACCAATGTCAGCACCGGCACGAATGCGGTCGAGATGTCCGGGGTGATGAGTGGAAGCGGTGCCTTGAACAAGCTGGGCACCGGTGCGCTGACCCTTTCCAACACGAACACCTATTCCGGTGCGACCATCGTGTCCGCGGGCACGCTGTTCGTGAATGGATCTCTCGGGAATGGTGCGGTGACTGTGGCGTCCGGCGCGACGCTCGGAGGAACCGGTTCGGTCGGAGGTAGTGTGACCGTGAACGGTTCCTTCGCACCCGGTGCGGGCAATATCGAATCACTGAATGTCGGTGGCAGCCTGGCCCTCAACAATTCAGCGGATTTCGAGATCGATGCCACCAGCCACACCAACGACCTCGCGGTGGTGGCGGCGAATCTGGCGTTCGGCGGCGTATTGAACGTCACCAATCTGTCCGGGACGCTGGCTTTGAACGATAGCTTCGACCTTTTCAATTTTTCGGCCGGCACGGGCACCTTTTCGGCGGTCAATCTGCCGACCTTGGACGGCGGCTTGAGCTGGGACACGTCCGCCCTCTACACCACCGGTGCGATCACCGTGGTGCCGGAGCCGGGGACTGCTTTCGTGGGTGGTCTGGGCCTGCTCCTGATCCTGCGCCGCCGTCGTTGATGTGGTGTCGAATCCGACAGATCGGGCTGCCGATTTGTCAATCATGTTGGGGTTTCTGTCGTGGACAGGCAGTCCGGTCGGGACGAGCATGGGGATGTTTCATCCCATCCATTTCGTTCGTTCCGAACCATGTCATTTGCCGCCAACAACCGGTCTTACAATCCTCCCGCCCGTCCCATCGCCGTTCTCTGCATTGACGGTTGCGCCGACGAATATATCTCAGCCTCAATCGCTGCCGGGAAAATGCCGCGCACCGAGGCGATGGTGAGAAAGGGCTACCGCGGTATGGTCCGGGGGGCGTTGCCGTCCTTCACCAACGTCAATAATTCGGCGATTGTGACCGGGATGCCGCCTGCCGTGACTGGTATTTGCGGAAACTTTTTTCTCAATCCGGAAACCGGCGAGGAGGTCATGATGAACGGTCCGGAATTCCGCCGCTGTGGCACCCTCTTGACCGCTGCCGCGGATGCCGGTCGCAAGGTCGCCTTCATCACCGCGAAGGAGAAGCTCCGCACCGTGCTGGGCGACGGCATCGTTGAACGCGGAGGCATCGTCTTCTCCTCGGAGAAGGTGAATGAGGCGAAGAAAGAAACCCATGGCGTGGATGATGCCGAGTCGATCATCGGCAAGCCACGTCCGGAGATTTATTCCGGGGATGCTTCCGTTTATGTGCTGGAGGCAGGTGCGGCGCTCGTCGAGCAGGGCAAGGCGGACTTCCTCTATCTCTCGCTGACGGACTTCATGCAGCACAAGTATGCTCCGGAAGCTCCGGAGAGCCTGGAGTTTTACGGCCAGCTCGATGAGCAGATCGGCCGCCTTCTGGATGCCGGGTGCATCGTGGCCGCCACCGCCGACCACGGCATGAATGCCAAGAACAAGGCGGATGGTTCTCCGAATGTGATCTACGTGGAGACGCTGCTGAAGGAAACCTTCGGCGATAATCTCCGCGTCATCTGCCCGATCACCGATCCATATGTAGTGCATCACGGCGCGCTCGGTTCGCTGGTGATGGTTCATTTGGAGGATGCTTCCAAGACGGAAGAGATCGCCGATTTCCTGATCCGCCAGGATGGCATCACCGAGGTCTACAACCGCGAGATGTCCGCGCTGAAGCTGGAGCTCGCCCCCGATCGCATCGGTGATCTCACCGTGCTCTGCGGCCGTGACTATGTCGTCGGCAAGACGCCGGAGCACCACGATCTCAGCGTGCTGAAGGGTGGCCTGCGCTCCCATGGCGGCCGTTACGAGGAAATGGTTCCGCTGTTGCTCTCCGAGCCCCTCAATGCGGAATACGTCCGCAAAGCGCAGGGTGATCCGCGCAACTTCGATGTCTTCGATTTCGCTTGCAACGCCAGCAACTGATCTTTCTGTCATGAGCACCACCACTCTCGAAACTCCCGCCGCCGTGAACGGAGCCGCCACATTCACTCCCGTTCACATGCCCGCCTACATCGCCGGTCGTGCGGTGGAAACGGGGCGCACGCTGGAAGTCCGCTATCCCTATGACGGTTCGTTGACCGGTACGGCGGCATTGATCGGACACGAGCATCTCGACGAGGCGATCAAGGCCGCGTTGGAAGGCGGTAAGAAGCCGCTGTCCCGCCACGAACGCTCCACCATCCTGCGCAAGGCCGCCGCATTGCTTGCCGAGCGCCGTGAGGAATTCGCCCGCCTCATTACCCGCGAGACCGGCCTTTGCATGAAGGAGTCCCGCTACGAGACCGGTCGTAGTTCGGACGTGCTGGAATTCGCCGCCATGGAAGCGCTTCGCGATGACGGCCAGGTGTTCTCCTGCGACATCAGTCCGATGGGCAAGCCGCGCAAGATCTTCACCACCCGCTATCCGGTGAATGTGATCGCCGCGATCACGCCCTTCAACCATCCGCTCAACCAGGTGGCGCACAAACTCGCCCCGGCCATCGCCGCTGGAGCGCCTACGATCCTGAAGCCCTCCGAGCGCACGCCGCTCACCGCGCTGAAATTCGCCGCCCTGCTCTATGAAGCGGGCCTGCCGGGCTGGATGCTTTCGATGTTCCTCGGCACCCTCGATGAAGTCATCAATCCGATGATCGAGGACGAGCGCACCGAAGTGGTGACCTTCACCGGCTCCGTGGAGATCGGCAAGGCCATCGCCAAGCGCGCCGGTTACAAGAAGCTCTGCCTGGAACTCGGCGGCAACTCGCCGCTGATCGTGCTGGAGGATGCCGATCTCGATCTCGCCGCGAAGCTCGCGTGCGAAGGCTCGTTCCGGAACTCCGGCCAGCGCTGCACCGCCGTGAAGCGCATCCTGGTGCAGGAGAGCATCCTTGAAGCCTTTACGGAAAAGTTCGTGGAGCTCGCGAAGACCTACAAGTCCGGCGACCCGGAAGCCGAAGATACGGTCGTTGGCACCGTCATCACCGAGGACTCCGCGAAGCTGCTTGAGCGCCGCGTTCACGATGCCGTGAAGATGGGTGCCAAGGTGCTGCTCGGCGGCAACCGCAAGGGCGCGCTGCTGGAACCGACCGTCATCGCCAATGTGCCGCGCGATGCGGAGATGGTGCATGAGGAAAGCTTTGGCCCGCTCGGTCCGATCGTGACCATCAAGGATCTCGATGACGCGATCAACTATTACAACTCCGGTCGCTTCGGCCTGAGCAGTGCGATCGTGACCAACAACCTTCAGGCCGCGATGCGTGCCTCGAAGGAACTCAAGACCGGAACGACCAACGTCAACGAGGTGCCCGGCTACCGCCTTGAGCACACGCCGTTCGGCGGTGTCCGCGATTCCGGCCTCGGCATCAAGGAAGGCGTGGTGGAGGCGATGAAGTTCTTCACCCACGTCAAGACCTTCAGCCTGCCGTGGTGATCGCACCCCGCTGATTTCAAATCTCAAATTTCAGATTCCTCCCGCTATGAACCTCGATCTCGAAAATCCGTACATCCTCCTCACCCCGGGGCCGCTTTCCACCTCGCCCACCGTCCGTGCAGCGATGCTGCGCGACTGGTGTACGTGGGATGACGACTATAACCTAGGCGTGGTCACTCCGATCCGCGAGGGCCTGGTGAAGCTCGCCACCGTGACGAAGCCGGAGGATTACACCGTCGTCCTGATGCAGGGCAGCGGCACCTTCTCGGTCGAGGCCATGATCGGCTCCGCGGTTCCGGAAAACGGCCGCTTGCTGGTGTTGGCGAATGGCGAATACGGCAACCGCCTCGGCCGCATCGCGAAGACGCTGAAGATCGACACCATCATCCACGACTCCGGCGAGCTCGCGCCGCCGGATCTTGGCAAACTGGATGCCGAACTCAGCGCGGACAAGAGCATCACCCACGTGGTCTGCGTCCACAACGAGACCACCACCGGCATGCTCAATCCGCTGGAGGCCATCGCCAGCATCGTGAAGCGCCATGACCGCTTGTTCCTCGTCGATTCGATGAGCGCCTTCGGCGGCATCCCGCTCGATGTGGCGGAACTTGGGATCGACTTCCTCGTTTCGTCCGCGAACAAGTGCATCCAGGGCGTTCCCGGCTTCGGCTTCGTGATCGTGAAGAAGAGCGTGCTGGAGAAGTGCAAGGGCAACTCCCGCTCCGTGTCGCTCGACCTCTACGATCAGTGGCAGGGTATGGAGAAGGGGCACGGCAAGTGGCGCTACACCAGCCCGACCCACGTCGTGCGTGCGTTCCATCAGGCGATGCAGGAGCTGGATGAGGAAGGCGGCGTTGCGGCACGCTTCGCACGCTACACCGAGAACCAGCGTCGTCTGGTGGTGGGCATGGAGAAGCTCGGCTTCAAGTGCGTGCTGCCGCATGCGCTGCACAGCCCGATCATCACCGGCTTCTACAATCCGGAGGAGCCGGAGTATGACTTCATGAAGTTCTACGAGCTGCTCAAGGAAAAGGGCTTCGTCATTTATCCGGGCAAGGTCACCGGCATCAATTCGTTCCGCATCGGCACGATCGGCCACGTGTTCCCGGATGACATCACCCGCCTGATCACCGCCATCGAGAAATCGATGTACTGGGTGAAGGAAGCGGCGGCGGTGTAAAACGAGAGTCCTCCATGGCACGGGCCTTTTGGGACAGGATTAACAGAATTTTCAGAATTAACAGGATCGGAGAGAGGTGGCTGGTTCCCGGGCTCTTCATGTGAATTCTGTAAAATCCTGTTAATTCTGTCTGAAGAAGGTCGGCATCATGGAAACCGGAGATTTTTCTTTAGGTTCAATTGGGGAATCCATGTCCGTTCAAACCCTCCACGACAACACGCCGGTTCGCGCGTCCTTCGAAGTTCCCCACAGCGATCTTCCGAAATCCGCGCGCGTCGTGATTGTCGGCGGTGGCATTGCCGGCACGGCGGCGGCTTACCATTTCGCCCGTGCGAGATGGACGGACGTACACCTGCTGGAGCAATCGAAGCTCGCGTCCGGCACCACCTGGCACTCCGCCGGGCAGGTGGGACAGCTTCGGGCGAGTTCCGCGCAGACGAAGGTGAACAAAGCGTCGGCGGAGTTGTTCGCACGGTTGAAGGAGGAGACCGGTCACGATCCCGGCTGGCTTCAATGCGGCGGGCTTCAACTCGCTTCCTGCGAAGAGCGCCTGCTGCAACTCCAGCGCAATGCTGCGATGGCGGAGGTGTTCGGCGTCGAGGCGCGGGTGATTTCCGCGGAGGAGTGCCGCTCGTTTTATCCGATGCTCCATACAGAGGACCTCACTGGCGGCGTGTATCTGCCCGGCGATGGTCGCGTGCTTCCCGGTGAATGCACTCTCGCTCTCGCAACCGGCGCGATGCAGGGCGGCGTGAAGATCCATGAAGGCGTGCGGATCACCGGCTTGATCCACTCCACCGATCGTCGTGGCATCAAGCGCATCAGCGGGGTGACCACGGACCAAGGCGAGATCGCCGCCGAGTGGGTGGTGCTGGCGGGCAACATGTGGATGCGCCAGATCGGACTCGCCGCAGGCATCGACATTCCGGTTTATCCCTGTGAGCACCACTACGTGGTGACCCGTCCGATCGAAGGCGTGACGCGGAATTCACCCTGCACCCGAGATCCGAATGCAGGTCTGTATTTCCGCGCGCTGGATGACGGCGGCATGAAGCTCGGCGCGTTCAAGAAGCGCTCGAAGCCGTGGCAGATCGGCGATGCGGTTCCGCATCCCTTCGCGTTCGATCTGCTGGAGCCGGATTGGGAGGACTTCGAGGAACCGCTGGCGGCGCACTTCCATCGTCTGCGCGGCATCACCCGCGAGGACATCGTGAAGTTCGTGAACGGCCCGGAGGCCTTTACGCCGGACAACAATTTCATCATGGGCCAGCCGCACGCGACCGAAGGGTTGTTCGTGCTCGGTGGCTGGAACTCGGCGGGCATCGCCTGTTCCGGTGGTGCGGCGAAGTATGCGGTCGAGTGGATTGAGAACGGCGGCATGACGCTCGATCTCGCGTCCGTGGACATCCGCCGCTTCCTGCCGTTCCAGAACGGGCGGAAGTATCTACAGGAACGCGTCAGTGAAGTGCTGGGCCTGCACTATCAGATGGCGTGGCCGAACCGGCAGATGGAAACCGCGCGGGGCATCCGTGCATCCGGCCTCTATGACAAGCATGTGGCGGCGAACGCGCTCTTCGGCGAGACCGCCGGTTGGGAGCGGCCGTTGGCCTACGCCCCTGCGGGCGTGAGGCCGGAGATGGGCTATTCGTTCCTGAGGCAGAACTGGCAGCCTTGGGCCGCGGAGGAGGTGACGGCGTGCCGCACCGGCGTGGCGCTGCTGGATCAATCAACCTTTGCAAAGTTCGAACTCGCAGGCCCGGGCGCGCTACGGCTGCTCCAGTATGTGTGCGGCGGCAATGTGGACGTGCCGATTGGGAAAACGGTTTACACCGGCTTGTTCAATGCGAAGGGGACTTTCGAAAGCGATCTGACGGTTATCCGCACTGGAGACGAATCGTTCTACATCGTGACCGCCACCGCCCAGCAAAGCCGCGATGCGGATTGGCTGCTAAGGCATTTCCCGGAGGATGGTTCGGTTGTGCTGCGGGACATCACCGAGGAGAGGAACGTGGTGTCCGTGATGGGGCCGAAGGCGTTCGAGGTGCTCGGGATGCTGACGGATGTTTCATTTGCGGATGAGGATTTTCCGTTCGGGACTTCGCGTGTGATTGAGTTGAAAGGTATTCCGTTGCGAGCGGTGCGGATCAGCTACGTGGGCGAGCCGGGATTGGAGCTGCATGTGGCGAAGCCGTTCGCAGGCGTGCTGTGGGAGCGGTTGATGGAAGCGGGTGAGCCGCATGGCATCCGCCCGGCGGGAACGCAGGCGATCAATACGATGCGGATCGAGAAGGCGTTCCGCGCGTATGGGCATGAACTATCCCCGGCCGAGACGCCGTTGGAGGCGGGGCTGGCATTCGCCATTGATTGGTCGAAGGATTTCCTTGGGAAAGAGGTGCTTCTCAAGCAGAAGGCGGAAGGCGTGAGGCAGAGGCTGGTTTGCCTGGTGTTGGAAGAAGCGGAGCCGAACCTGTGGGGTGGGGAGCCGATCTTTTGGGATGGAGAGCCCGCGGGTTACACGACCAGCGCGGCTTGGAGTCCGACCATCGGGCGGAGCATCGCGCTGGGGTATGTGAAGCGGCCGGACAAGCGGGTGCTTTCTCCTGCTGCGATCAAGGAGGGTGCTTTCGAGATTGGTTTGTTCGACAAGCGCCATGCGGCGCGTGTTGTCACCCGGGCTGTGTGATCAGGAATGTAGCTGAAAGCTCCGCTTTCAGCATGTATCCGCCAGCTCCAGTTGGCGGTGGCTGACTGGAACTGTGAGCTGCACCCAGCCGGATGACTGGAGCCATCCGGGACAATTCGAAAGCGGAGCTTTCGACTACAATCAAATGGACCCCGTGTCCTGTGTCGCCCTCGGCTGCCCGGGTGCATCGTCCGGGAGATACGAGGGAAGTCGTAGCTTCTTCACGGCTTCCTCGCCCGCCGGAGAGAACTCCGCGCCCCAGGCTTTGAAGAATGGCGTGAGGTCCTTGCGGCTGTTTTTCGAAAGCGCCAGCATCAGGCGGTCCCAGATCGGTTCCGCGCCCTTCGGAGCTTCCGGTGCATCCTTGGCGTGATACTCGTTGATGGTCTTCTTCACCGGTTCCCAGCCGATGCCGTTGATGAGCTGGATCCAGAAGGCGATCGAGAGCGCGTGGTTGCCATTGAGGTTGCTGCCGATCGCGCCGCGCTCCAGCGGTTTCGCGAGCACGGAGCGGTCGAACTTCCACGGATGCCTGGGCTTCTTGCCCTGCACCTGGCTCATCACATAGAGCGGAAAGAGATTGCAGGTGGTCTCGCCCTGGCCCGGAGGGCTCCAGCCGCCCCATTGCTGGTTGTGGCCCATTTCGTGGAAGAATCCCCACAGGCCGTTTTCCAAGGCGGCGAGGTCGGTGGCTTCCTTGCGTTTCGATCCGGCCATGATCGGATAACCGGAGTGCATCGATCCGGCGGAAATGCTCACGTCATAGACGATGCGCTCCACCACCGGCACCGGTGGTCCGGATAGTTCCTGCACGCAGGCCATGCCCTTTTTGTAGAAGGACATCAGCGCGGTCGGGTCCTCCAGCTTGCGCACATCCGCGGACGGCACCGAGAGGGTGAGGGGACCGCAGCTCATCTCGGCGAAGGGGCCGGGATGGTTGCGGATCTTGTCGCGCCATTCGGTCGGGCTGGTCTTGCCGAGCACGAACCACGGCTGTTGCACCACACCGCTGAAGCGCACCGGAATGATCTTGCCGGTTACTTCCTTCGGCACTTCCAGATAGACCGTGCCACCGAAGGGCGAGGCGACCTTGGTTCCGGCGGCATTGAGCGGCCAGGCCTTTGAGATCGAGAACGGGAAGCGTTTCGCCACCGACTTTTTGTTGGCATTATCGCTGTGGCAACCGATGCGGACCTGCACGCCCAGCTTCGCGAAGCTCTCGGGAATCTCCACCGTCACCACTTCACCGGCAGGCGCGTAAAAGCCGGTGGTCACGCGGTCGGTCTTGCCGCGCCAGCGTGGGAAATCGGTATTGAGGTCGAAGCGCTGCTGCTTGAGCCGCACGGCATCCGCAGGCACGGCACCGGGCCAATCGGCGGCGCTGGGATCGGCGTGGATCTGATCCGGCGGCAGGCTGTTCCAATCCGCCACCACCTTCTTCGCTTCCTCCAGTTTCTGCTGGTATTCAGGCGAGTCGACTCCGGCGGCGAATAGCGGCGCAGGACAAACCGCGAGCAACGCGGAGACAAACAGTGAAAGACGACGGGGGTGGCTCATGGCGGAGGTGGGGCCACCCTGAGTAGCTCCACCAAGCCTCCGTGCCAAAACTCCCGCAGCCTGCAAAACTGACGAAATACCTTCGGCAGGCATCCTGCGGGGCACCGGCCGCCCACCACAGGCGGCCGGTGCTGCAGGTCAGTAACCAAATCAATCCGCCAGATACCAGCGGCCTTGATTGTCATCCGTGAACTTGCGATCGCCCACCGTGTAAACGAGGTCGAAGGCTACCGCGGCGGCAACAGGCACCGGGATGCCCTCCGGCGGTGCGCCCCAGCGCTTGTTGCCGTCCTTGGCACCGTCGATGGGAACAAGCTGCATTTCGACGCGGGGGCGGTCCGGGAACGACGGCAGCGTATGCCGCGCCGTGACCGCGGTGACCTGCGGGATGGTGACGATGTCGAGTTCCAGCTTCGACTGCGCCGGGTTTGCCTTGTCCGGCTCCTTCACGGTCGCCTTGACCTCAATGATGTCGTGCAGGGCGAAGCGCAGCCAGTGGTTCTTGTTGTCGTCGCTGTCCCAGTGGGTCTGGCCGTCATCGTGGGCGCAGGAGAACCAAGCTTCGATTTCGTCGGTGCCGACGGGCAGTTCGAACTTGGTTTCCAGCATGTAGCCCTGTCCGGTGGGGCTGGCCATCTCGGCGAGCGGCGCGTCCTGCGGAACAGCCAGCGTTCCTTCCCAGGTCTGGCCGGAAGGATGGAAGCGGAGGTGGGCGTGGATCTCGTGCTTGTCGTCATCGGCCTCGTCCGCGGAGATGAGGCGCAGCGGGTCGTAACGCAGCACGCAGGGTCCGGGGATGAGGTCGCCCTGAACCAGCTCGTGGCCATCCTGGGTGAAGGTGATCTGGGGCCTGCGGCCCTTGCTTTGGCGTGGTTTCATGGTGGGCTCAGTAGGAGGCGACGACGGTGGTGTCGGACTTGTTGTCGAAGATTTTCACGAAGACGACGTTGATGGATTGATTCCAATACCATGCATCGGCGGTGGCGTATTCCAGCGATTGCGGATCGCCCACGTCGGTCAACACGGTGCCGTCGCGGGTGACCTGCTTGGCGCAGGTGATGCTGCCGAGGATGGCAACGTAGATGAACTTCGCACCCGGTGCATAGTTGTCGGTGACGCGGGCGATGCGCACCTGGCGCTGCACCGAGCCGTTCGAGTTCACCGTCTGCTGGTAAACGCGGGACAGGCGGAACTTCCCGGCCTGGGCCTGGGTCGTGATGCCGTCGTCCTGGTAGAGTTCGTAAGCGGCCTCGTCCGTCCAGCGGTCCGGTCCCGGGTAGAAGTTGATCGTCAGCGGATTCTCCGGGAGCTGGCCGACCCACTGCTCCAGATTGGAGAAGGGGAGGATGGCACCGGCGCGGATGTAGATCGGCACCAAAGTCAGGTCCGCATAGTAGTTGCTGATGTAGGTGCCGCCCGGCACCGCCGCCGCGAGCGGGGCGGTGTTGTCGGTGAAGGAATACCAGTCGCTGCCCGCGGGCAGATAGACGCCGCGCACCGGCGAGGTCGGCGGGTTCGCCGTCTCGTGCTGGGTGAGGATCGGCGCGACGAGGAAATCGCCGCCCACGAAGAACTGGTCGTTCAGGTGGCCGTAGACTCCGGTGTCCTGCGGATCATTCAGGAACAGTGGGCGCGCTACCGGCAGGCCGGACTTGGTCCACTGGTACATCGCATCGTACTGCACCTGCATCATGCGGTAGCGCAGCTCCACATACTTGCGGCAGTTCGTCGGCACCGGCTCGCCGTAGGCGAAGGGCTCCTGGAACTGCTTGTTGTAGCCGTCGTAGTGGTTGCGGTACCACGGCAGGAAGGCGCCGAGCTGCATCCAGCGGGTGAGCAGCTCGTAGTTGGTGATGCCGCCGACGATCGAGCCACCGATCACGCTCGACTGCGTGGTGGTGCCGGAACCGGTGGCGAAGCCGCCGATGTCGCAGCCGCTGATCGGCACGCCCGACATGCCGAGGTTCAGGACTTCCGGCAGGTTGATGCTGAGGAAATCCCAGCTCGAGGCTGAGTCACCCGTCCACAGTCCGGCATAGCGCTGCATGCCGGCGTAGCCGCCGCGGGCGATGATGAAGTTGCGGGTGTTCGGGCGCAGCGTGTTGATGCCGTTCCAGGTGCCGTTGAGCAGGTTGTTGACGTAGGAATTGTGGAGCTGGGCGTTCGGCAGGTAGTTCACCGTGATGGTGCCGTCCGCGGCCGTGGCTTCCTGCGCCATCATCAGGTTCTGCGGGAACGTTTTATAGTATTCGTTTTCCGGCGGAAGGTTCGGGTCGATAGCCGGGCAGGTCATGTCCTGCCAGATCATGTCGAGGCCGAGGTCGTCGATGAGGTGCTGGTATTGCTGGCCCCATTTCTCGCGAACCGCGGCGAGGCCGAAGTCCGGGTAGTTTCCCGGCGCGGCCAGCGGCATCAGGCCGTTGCGGTTGAACTGGAGCGGCGGCGAAGGATACGGGTTGTTGCCGCGGTTGTTGCCGTAGTTCACACCGCCTTCGTAGAGATCCGGCGACTCGCCGTCCTGATAGCGGCTGTCGTAGATGAGCGCGTTTGCGGCGATCAGGTTGTCACGCTGGGTGTAGGGGGCTTTGACACCCTCCTGGTTCAGCGGGTTGTCCGTGATGATCGGCGTGATGTTGGTGCTCATCTTGAAGCCGATGCCGTGGAGATCGCTGAACAGCTCCTGGGCGTTCGGGAACTTCATCTCGCTGTGCGTGAACGTCCGGTAGTTGTCCTGGAAGTCCACGTCGATGTGCAGGCCGTCGCAGGGAATGCGCGCGCCGCGGTAGGAGTTCGCGGCGGCCGCCAGCTTGTAGCGGTCGTAGTAACCATAGGCGCCCTGGTGAAGACCGAAGACGTAGCGCGGCGGCATCGGGCTGCGGCCGGTGAGCGTGGTGTACTGCTGGAGGATGTCCGGCACCGCGCTGCCCGCGAAGAAGTAGTAGTCGAGCTCGTTGTAGAGCGCGCCCATGTAGTACTTCCCGGTCATGTCCGAGTAGTCGTTCGAGGCGATGTTCGCGAACGTCTGCGCCGGGTTGTCCAGGAACACGCCGGTGGCGAAGCCCGCGCCGCTGAAGGCACCGGACGGGAACGGATTGAACTCCACCAGCACCGGGATCGAGCAATACAGCGGCTCGGTCGGATTCAGCGGACCCGGATCGCCGAGCGCCGGGCCGTTGTAGGTGAAGTTGTCGAAGTTGAAGAACGTGTAGGTGAAATTGTTCTTCGTGATCTGGCTGCCCGCCTTCTCGCCGAGGCCGTAGTAGCCCGCGCCCGGAGGCGTGGTCTTCATCACGGCGATCACCTGCTGGTTGGGAATGTAGAGCACGCCCTGGCCCGGTGCGTCCTGATGGATGAGCTGGCCGTTGCGCAGCACCTGCACCGCGAACGGTGCGAGACCGATCTGGATGGTGATCGAGCCGGTCTCGATGACGAGAAGGCCCGGATTCACCAGACTGTGCGTGACGTTGAGACCAGTGAGGCCGAGGTCGCGGCTGACGACCGCGGTGGAGGTTTCGGCATTGTAGGTCGCACCGCTGGCCGGATTGAAGCGCAGGCGGTAGGCGGTGGGGCCGAGGATCTGGATGACCAGCGAGCGCGAGCCGAAGACGAACGTGAAATTCTGTCCGCTCGCGTCCGCCGACCAACTGTCGATGTTGCCAACGCTGCTCCAGCCCGGATTGTTCGGGGTGAAGCCGTTGACGGGGACGAAAGGAAAACTATTGCTACTACTCATGGGGTAGAAAGGGTGGGGGTCAGTTGGCGGGGCACACCTTCTGGGAATTGGGAATGATGTAATCGGTGAGTTGGGTCACATCCGTGCCCTCGTAGGGAGCGGACTGGGCGCGGAGCTGGAGCAGCCAGCTGTAGTCGGCGTTTCCGGTCACACCGCGGCTCGCATTCTTGCCGAACATCGGCACGCGGTAGTTTTTCCCGTCGATGGTCTGAACGAGGTACTTGCCGTTGTTGTCCTTTTTGAAGCCGATGCAGGCACCGGCGGAGAAGTGGCAGCCCGCGCAGCTTTCGGTGGCGAAGACGGTGGACGGATCGGCCAGCAAGCCGGGGGGCAGGCGGTCATCCTCGGCCAGTGGTCCGGCCGGTTGGTTGCCGTTCTGGAAGAAGGTCTCCATCGTGGTGTTCACGAGATGGACCGGCGTCACCTTGCCCGGGATCTTGAAGAGGATCGACTCCGGCGAGGATGGCAGCAGGCGGCCGTCCGGCTGGGCGGCGACGCCGTTCGGGAAGGCCGGGAACGGCGGATCGACCGGCCACTGGGTGCCGATGAGCTCGTAGTACTGGAACACGGAGCCCATGCTTTTCAGAAGGCCGCGCACCTGTTCGTTCAGGTTGTTGGTGGCCTTCGGGATCGGCAGCACCATCAGCGTCTGTGTCGGGTCGGTGGTCTTCGACTCATCCCAGGTGGTGTAGAGTGTCTTGCCGTCGTCCTGACCGGTGGCGGGGTTGTATTGCTTCACCGGACCCGCGTTCTTCGGCGCGAGGATGTTCACCGGTTTGACGAAGTTATCGACGTTGAAGAAGTTCGGGCGCAGCGGCTTGCCTTTGCTGTTCCGCTCCAGGTCGTTGACGGTGGTGTTGTCCACCTGCTCGAAGGTCGCCCACGTCCATGTTGGCGAGGACTCGGTGCGCACCGAGATGTGCATGCCCACGAGGCCGAAGTCGGCTTCGAAGGGCTTGCCGCTGAGCGGGATCACGCGGGCGTGGCGGATGAAGAAGCGCGAGCGGTCGTCCTTGTCGCTCATCTGCTTCCACGCCATCTTGATTTCCGTGGCACCGCGCTTGGTGGTGCCTTGGTTGGAGGGGAACTCGATCTTGTTCTTGGCGGTGAAAGCGGCCTGGCCTTCGAGATTGTAGAGCTTGTTCTGGACGAGGTAGTCGAATTCGGTCTGGTTGAGCGCCACTTGGTAGCGGACCCACTTTCCTTCCTGGTCGATCATCGGACCGGTGAAGGCCTGGAGGCTCTCATCGAGCAGCGGCTGGTGGAGGCCGCCCGGCTTGTTCGGCTCGTCCGGCGGCATACCCACGCCCATGCCGCTCATCCAGAAGGCGCGGTTCTTCCAGCTTGCCTCCACGGCGTCCTTCCATGTTTTCGGCGCGGCACCGTCCTCGCGGAAGACCTCGCTGATTTCCACGAAGCGTTCCCACACGCGGGGCGCGGTGTTGTCTGCGGGAGTCTTGACCTTGTCCGGAGCACCGTCGGGAAGGGCGGGCCAGTTCAGGGCAATGAAGGACTGCCAGGCGAAGATGTCGAACAAGCGCTGCGCGGTCGGCACGTTGTCGTCCGGGATGGTGTACGGCGGATTCGGCTTGGCCGGGGTGTCGGAAAGCGCGCGCAGCTTTGGGATGTCGACGTCATACGGCAGGTCGGAGCTCAGCGGCGTCGGATAGGCGGCTACTGTCGGAGCGCCTGCAGCGGGAGCGTAGCGCTCTTCCGGTGCGGCATGGGCGGCCGTTAAAAGCGGCGCCAGCGCCAGCAGCCACGCACGGCGTGGGGTGGGAAATGTCATGGTTCGGTTGGGGTGTGGTTTCTAGCAGGGGACGGCGTGATAAGCGCGGGGTATGCCATGATGAAGCAAAAAGGCATATCATTTGGTTATGATGAAATGGCCGATTTTGTCACCTCATGACAACTTCACACGTTTATCCATTGAGCCACACATGCTTGAAAGTACGGGCCATCGCGAGCGGAGGTGTGAAACACAACCGACACATGACGAATACTGTTAGATAATATGATTCAGGCCTCAGTCATATTCATGGCCGGAGTTGCCGGGAGCTTCATTGCATGTCATTCCGGGAAACGCTCTGGCACCCGGAGGTGCCATGAAAGCATGCTCCGCCCCATGCGCCTCATTTCCGGCGCGGCTTGATCCGGCAATCAGGCGGACATCCGCCTCACGGCTCCGCGAGCCAGCGACCCTTGTAGAGCTTTTCCCCCTCCATCCGGATCTTCTGGTCCGGATTCAGCAGTTCGAAGGATTCATTCCACCAATTCCTGCCATCGGCTTGGTTCATAAAGACGCGGCCGTTGCCGGGGTGGATGTCGATGCACTTCACCTGAATCCGGTCCTTCCATTCCGGATGAGGCCGGATCACGGACTCGTCCCGGTTGAAGAGCCACACGTGCTTCGCGGTGGTGAGCACCAGATCCGCGGAGCCCGGCACCGGACGCAGGTCATGTCCGTTGTCGTCGGGCAGCGGCGTGGTTTTCTCCATCACCAGCGAGGGAGTCTCCGTGTCCCAATCCTTCAGTGAATAGGTCCGCAGTTCCGTGAGGCCGAGTGCGAACAGCCGCTGGCGCTTTTCATCCCAGACCAAGCCATGCGCCGAGACCAAAGGCGTGTCCCACAGCACCTTGTCGCCGTGCTTGAGATCGAAGAGCACCAGCTTGTTCCCTCCCACCGAGGAGGCGACAAGGATGCGGTCGCCGGGCAGCCATTCGATCGAGTGGGCGTTCGCCACCTTCGCCGACCACACGGCCTTGCCACCCGGTAGCTCCAACAGCGCGCACCCGCCGCCCGAGGATGAAACCAGCAACCGCTTGCCGCCATCCAATGGCTTGCACTCGTCGGTGGTGCCGAAGCTCTTCACCAGCGTGGCGGGAATTTCAGGATGATCCTTTGCCTTCCACGACCAGATCTTGGCAGGCGTCCCAGCGGCGGGATCGATCATGAAGATTTCATCCCAACCGCATAGCACGAGCTTTTCGGCGGCGGTGGCGGTCCAAGACAGGGCCAGAAAGGCAAGCAGCAGGCGTTTCATAGGAGCGGACCGGATACGGAGCTTCCCGCCTGGTTCGTGCAGAACGTCATACGCGGAGTTGCAGCATGCACGGAAACCCTCTTTCCATCTTTTATAAAGTGTTTGCTATAAAGGTGTCGTGTCGATTGCTGTGGTGGAACATCCGGTGCTTGGAGGGGGACAACCCTATCCCGAAACCATGAGCACCATTCTAAAAGAAACCGTGAAGATCGGCCTCTCAAAAGACTCACGTCAGAAGGGGGCCGATGTTCTCGCCGCCATCCTCGCCAACCAGCACGTCCTCTATATGAAGACGCGCAACTTCCACTGGAACCTGACCGGTTTCCGGTTCAAGACGCTCCACACTTTTTTTGAGGAGCAATACGAGGCGCTCGCCAAGGCGATCGACCAGACCGCCGAGCGTATGCGCATGCTGGGCGCGGTGGCTCCTGGATCGATGGCGGAGATGCTGAAAGCTGCCACGCTGGCCGAGCGGCCTGGCGCACTGATCGATGGAGAGGAAGCCCTGAAGCTGCTTCATGCCGACCATGAGACCGTCATCCGGGATCTCCGCGAGGCCATCGACACCTTCGATGAGAAATGTCACGACGTGGGAACGGCGGATTTCCTGACAGGCTTGATCCGCGCCCACGAAAATCTCGCATGGATGCTCCGCAGCTTCATTGAGTAACCGCCCCGTAACGAATCGTTCCTTGAAGTCGGCTTCAACAATGATGCAAAATGCACCAATGCTGAAGCCGGTTTGCATTTCGCACTGGAATGGTGGCCGATTTTGTTCTGATGTCGATCAAGCAATCCCTTGATTCCTAGTCACTCCATACGAAATCCGGCCACTGGCATGAAGGCTGATAAGAGAATTTCCCAATGGACATTCTTATCGTAGACGATGAGCGCTCGGTGCGACAGGCGATCACATTCGCCCTGGAGGCGGAGGACCACTACGTCGAATCGGCGGAGGATGGCGCCACCGCGCTGAAGCGCGTGAAGGAGGCTTCGTTCCAGCTGGTGTTCCTTGACCTCCGGTTGGGTGCCGAGGACGGGCTGGACGTGCTCAAGAAGATTCTCGAGATCAAACCCGATCAACTGGTGGTCATGTTCACCGCCCATGCGTCGATCCAGACCGCGGTGAAAGCCACCCAGCTCGGGGCGTTCGACTTCCTGGAGAAGCCCTTCCTGCCTGAGCAGGTCCGGGCCATTCTGGTGAAGGCGGACAAGGCCCTCCGCACCCAGGGGGAGGTCCGGGAGCTCAAGCAGACGGTGGTGGCGCTGAAGAGCGAGGTGAAGTCGGACCGCGTGCCGCTCCACTTCGATTCCGAGGACCAGTTGACGAAGGACGCGATCGACATCCTGTTCCGCGCGGCCGGCACGCCGGCTTCGGTACTCATTCTCGGGGAAAGCGGCACCGGGAAGAGCGTGATCGCCCGCGAGGTACACGAGCGCAGCCTGCTCCGTGACAAGCCGCTGGTGACGATCAGTTGCCCCAGCCTTTCGAAGGAATTGCTGGAAAGCGAACTCTTCGGCCACGTCCGTGGCGCGTTCACCGGCGCGGTGAAGGACAAGACCGGCAAGGTGGCCACTGCCGATGGCGGCACGCTGTTCCTCGATGAGATCGGCGAACTGCCGATGGAGATCCAGTCGAAGCTGCTGCGTCTGCTCCAGGAGCGCGAATACGAACGGGTGGGGGACAACAAGACTTTCAAGGCCAACGTCCGCGTCATCGCCGCGACCAACCGCGATCTCAAACAGTGCGTCGTGGAGGGCACATTCCGTGAGGACCTCTATTACCGTCTCAACGTGATCGCGGTGACCATTCCGCCGCTCCGCGAACGCAAGCGCGACCTCAAGCAGTTCGCCAAGCGTTACCTCGATCACTTCTCGAAGCAGATCGGCCGCGCCTATGATGGCATCGATGGGACCGGCTGGGATGCGATCCTCCGCCACGGCTGGCCGGGCAACCTGCGCGAACTCCGCAATGCGATCGAGCGTGCGGTGATCCTGGCACGCGGCAAAACCATTTCGGCCGTCGATCTTCCGGCCCCCACCCTTGTCACCGGCACCAACGGTTCCGCCAATGGCTCTCCGGATGGCGTGAAGGTGGGTGACCAGGTGAAGCTCGACGATCTGGAGGCGGCCCACATCCGCAGCGTGTTGAGCTGGGCCCCCAGCCTCCAGGAAGCCGCCGAGATCCTCGGCATCGACAAGGCCACCCTCTACCGCAAACGCAAGCGGCTGGATCTCGACTGATTGATTCCGTCCCTGATGCTACGCCAACGTCTGCTCCTCGCACTCAGCGCCCTCGTCATCCTTCTCCTCGGAGTAGGAACGGCGGGGTTGTTGCTGTTGCGCGGAGCCTCGACGGAGTTCGACACCAAGCTCAGGAAGTCGATCAGTCTTCTCAATGCGGAGAAGCAGCTTCGGATCGAAACCTCGTCCATCAACAGCCGTTACGTCGCCCCCCTCGGGTTCGCCTTCGCGCGGGTGCCGGAACGGAAGTCCTATGACGATCACGCGAAGCTGCTGAGGGAATCGCTCAAGGTGCTTCAGGATGCCCAGAGCGATGATGGTACGGATGGGGCGGTGCGCCAGCTCACCACGGCGTGTGAGGAGTACCTGGAGTTCTACGAGAATTTCTTCGCCCGCTACCCGACCGAACAGCAGACGCGTGCGGAAGCCTTGCAGAATGTTTCCCGCCTGACCCAGAAGATCACGGACGCGTCGCAGATCGTCGGAAAGCTGTACGAGCAACAGCTCAAGAACACGACGACGAACCTCCGCAACCGTTCGGCGGACAGCAATTTTTTCGTCTTCTTCCTGATGTTGCTCGGCGTGTTCATCGCCGTGCTCATCTACTTCCACCTTGCGCGCGCGATCGTGGATCCGGTGGTGAGCCTCGCGCATTCGATCCAGGAAGTGAAACGCGGCAACTTCGAGCTGAGCCTGCCGGAGCCCGCGGTTCAGAACGAACTCTCGTCGTTGATTCCGGCGTTCAATGACATGGCAGGCGAACTCCGCCAGCGCCGCCGCGAGACGGACGAGCGCCTGCTGCACACCAACCTCCAGAACCGTGCCATCCTCACGGCCATTCCGGTGCCGGTATTCGTGTTGCGCGAGGATTCCTGTATCGACCAGCTCAATCCGGCGGCGGAAGTGCTTCAGGCACGGCTCGGTGTCGTGGGCCGCCTGCCCGCCGGCTTGCAATCCCTTTTCGAGGACTGCGTGCGCCACCGCCGCAATTATCTGCCGGATGATATCCGCGAGGCGGCCCTCTTCCGCATCGATGAGGAGGAGCATTATTTCCTGCCCCGCATCTTCCGCTTTTCCGCGGAGCAGGGGGATGGCGTGTGGTGGGCGGTGCTGCTGATGGATGTCACCCGCTTCCGCTGGTTGGACGAGATGAAGACCAATCTGCTCGCCACGGTCAGCCACGAGATCAAAACCCCGCTCACCGGCATCCGCATGGTGCTGCACCTCCTGTTGGAAGGCCGCACCGGCGGACTCACCCCGATCCAGCAGAACATGGTGGGATCCGCCCGCGACGATTGCGAGCGGCTGCTTGTCACCCTGAAGCGTCTTCTCGATCTGGTCCGGGTTGAAAGTGGTGCCAGCCAGCTCCAGCTCCGCCCGATGGATATCATGGAGTCGGTGGAACGTGCCCGCCAGCTTTTCACCAGTCTCGCCGTGGAACGCGAATGCGAGATCGTGGTGGAGAAGGAGGATGAATTGCCGATGGTCAACGGTGATTCCGTCCGTCTGGACGAGGTGGTTCAGAACCTGCTTTCCAACGCCCTCAAACATGGCCCGAAGGGGCAGCCGGTGACGGTGCGGCTCACCTCGCGCCCGGACGGGCGTTTTGTGCGCATGTCGGTGATCGACCAGGGGCCTGGCATTCCAGAGGAACTCCGCGGGCGCATCTTCGACAAGTTTTTCCGCATTTCCAATTCCAAGGACAAGGCGGATGGTGTCGGATTGGGATTGTCGATTTCCCGCGAGATCGTATTGGCCCATGATGGCCGCATCGGGCTGGTCGATCGTGAGGACGGCTTCACCGAGTTCCACGTCGATCTGCCGATGGCCCACTACCAGGAGCAAGAACATGAGTGAATCCGGTCAGCACCGATCCATTCTCATCGTGGACGACGAGCCCACGCTGCGGATGGCATTCTCCCTTGCGCTGGCCGATGAACACACCCGGGTGGAGGAAGCGGTGGACGGCGCGCAGGCCCTCCTGAAGCTGTCCGAGCGGGCATTCGACCTGGTGCTGATGGATCTCCGCATGCCTCTCCTCAGCGGCTTGGAAGCGGTGGCGCGGCTGCGGGCTCGTGGCAATCATTGCCCGGTCATCCTGTGCAGCGCGTACCTCACGGTGGATGACGCCCTGCTCGCGCTGCGATATGGAGTCGTGGATTTCCTGGCGAAACCGGTCGAGCTCACACGGTTGAGAGAGGTGGTGAATGGCGTCCTTCTTCCCGGCTCGGGACCGATGTGGAATGCGCTGGATCGTGCGAGGCGGATGGAATTCCATGAGGCGCTTGCGACGCTTCTTCCGGTCGTCGCCGAGGACGAGGAGATCCGGATCTGGCTGGAGACATTCCGCTGGCTGGCCTCTCCGGACCAGCAGCAGCCGGGCGGCTTCTTCGACGCCTCCGTCGGGCGGGCCCGGGTGGAGCGGCTGGTTCTGGCCTCCTGATACGGGATGCAACGTGCATCTGCCTTTTGGGAAGGCGTTGCACAGTGCTCCGAGAGGGTTGGTGTTCGAGATGGGGGATGGGTTGGTAGTCTGTTGATAATAAGAGTATTGGGATGGTTTTTGGCGATTGGCATCCCCATTGCGACAGGAATCTCCGAACCGGAAGCGACGGCGTCGCCGCCGGGATTTCCACCCACCATCCATCACCATGAGACACCGACTGCTTCTGGCCTTCTGCATCTTCCCGTTTTTCGTCCCGCTTGTATCCTGTGAAAAGAAGGGCCCTGCCGAAAGAACCGGCGAGAAACTCGACAAGGCGGTGGAGGAGGTGAAGGACGCCGTCGATCCGAAGGGACCGGCCGAAAAGGCGGGGGAGAAGGTGGACAAGGCACTCGGCAAATAGTTTCCAACCAGCACCGAAACCAACCCCTGACAGTCATGAACAAGCAACAAATCAAAGGCGGCTGGAACGTCCTGAAAGGGCGTCTCAAAAAGGCATATGCCGATCTCACGGATGACGATCTCAAGCATGCCGAGGGCAACCTCGACGAGCTGGTAGGCATCATCCAGCAGCGCGTCGGCCGCCGTCAGGAGGAAATCCGCCGCGAGGTGGAGGACATGCTTGGCTGACACCGGCGACGTTCCTTCCGAATGAAGGCAAAACGGCACGGGTGACCTCACCCGTGCCGTTTTGTCTTCACTGGAAAACTGCCAACTTGTGCGCGGAGGCTCTATCGGCTAGAATGGAACGCTTGGCTCCGGATTCCGGAACCGGCTCCCAATTCAACCGACACCGACATGAGATTCCCGATCAACCAGCGCACCGGCTCCCTCGCCCAGCGGGTCAGGGAAGATTTCCGCCTCCTTTCCGCCGATACGAAGCATCTGCTCCGCCAGGCGCTCACGGATGAACTCCCCGCCGCACGGCAGCGCATCATGCGCCGCGCTTCAGACGGCCTGGGCCGCAGTCGTGCATGGCTGGCATCCGGTTCACAAAATATCCGGAAGGACCAGCGCACGCCTTACGTTCTCGGAGCCATTGGCGTGGCCGCGCTCGCCGGAGTGGCATATCTGGCCTGGCAGAAATTCAGCAACGGCGGCGGCACGGGCCGCGGCCTCGTTGACTTCGATGGCATCCCCGTCGAGGAGGATTGAGCGCGCTGCGATTGCCAGTCCCGGGGCGTGCATGCTCCGGGAGGCTGCTTCGTATCCTCGTTTCTTCAAGGGGTCTTTCCCTGCAAGGCCCGGCTGACGGCGGAGACGATCAGGAGCACGAGAAAGGCGAGAAAGAGACACTTGGCAATCAGCGCGGCGGTCCCCGCGAGGGAGATGAAGCCGAGCAGTCCCGCAATGACGGCGAGGATCAGAAAGAGCAATGACCAACTGAGCATGGCGGTAAGGTGGGTTGACAGTGTTGTCCAGCACGCGCCGCGCCGTAGGTTTGTTGATCCGCAAGTGATGGGAAATGAATGGATTGCGTCGAGTTTCCGGAGTGGGTCGGGTGTTCCTGTCATGCAATCTGCCTCCGGGCGGTCATGGCTTGGGTGAGGATTGCATCCATGGTCGCAAATTGACCGGCGACAAATCCGCCTCCCCGGCGCATCCTCCGCCATGCCCGGGCCGCATCTTCCTCTGGAACTCGTCCTACGGGATGGCACCCCGGTGCGGGTGCGTCCCTTGGACGGTGGTGACCGCGATTACGTGGCCGAGGCCTACCGCCGCCTCTCGCCGGAAGCCCGCTATCACCGCTTCTGGACGGTTACCGGCGAGATCGGGGGAAAGATGCTCGACCGGCTTCTCAACGAGGATCCGGGCAATCACGAGATCTGGTGCGTGTACGATCCTTCCCGTACTTTCACGCCGCTTGGTGCGGCGAGCTGGTGGCGGAGCAAAACGGAGCCGGAAGAGGCCGAGTTTTCCGTGACCGTGCTGGATGACGAGCAGAACCGCGGCATTGCCACGCTGTTGCTCGCGATCCTCTGGCTGACGTCCTTCAGGAATGGCATCACCAGCCTCGTGGGCAATGTCATGCCGGAGAATCTGACCGCTTGTGCATGGATGCGGCGCACCGGAGCCTCCGGACACTGGGATGGCTACATGAACACCTTCCGCTGGCAGCTGGAGGATCTCGATGCCATCCCGCCCACGCGCGCGGGCATGGAGCTGGCGGAATGGCTGGCCAAGCTGGCTCCGGGTTTGCTGGCTGGGGGGAGCTAGCCTGAATCGACATTCATTTTGCTTTGGATGGGGAGCATCCAGAGAAGACGGTTGAATGTCGATTCGGCTGGGGCCGCCCTCCAAATCCGGAAGCCGGGTTCAAGCCGCCTGATCCAAGGCGATGCAAAAATCCCAAGCCGGACAGGCTTGGGATCATGCGGTTCAGGAAATGGCGTGTCGGGTCGCGAGCCGTTAGAACGGATGCTGCTTGAGCAGTTCCTCCACCGTGTAGAAGCCGACCTTGTCCTTGGTTTCAGCACGGACCTTGGCCACGGTCTCCGGCTTCACCGCGGGAGCGGAGTTGCCGAAGCTGTTGCGGACATAGGTGAGCACGCCGGCCAGTTCATCATCCTTGAGCAGGGCCTCGAAGGGGGTCATCGGCGGCACGCCGTTCTTCGGGTCATAGGTCTTGCCATGGACGGTGATGGGCCCCCACACGCCTTTGAGCACGATCTTGATCAGGCGCGTTTCATCGCCGGTCACATACTCGCTCTTGGCGAGCGGCGGATAGGTCGTGTCGCCCATGCCGTTCGGCTGGTGGCAGGTGGAGCAGTGGACATCGCGCTGATAGACCTCCTTGCCCAGACGGTAGAGCGCCAGTTCGGCGGGCGGCAGCTTCGGTTCGGGCTCGGCAATTTCGGCCGGTCCGGCTTCGAGTTTCAATTTTCCGGCCAGGAAGTCCTTGGTCTTCGGCTTTGAGGCGAGATCCAGCTTGCCGTTCTTGGCCAGGGATTCGAAATCCTCCTTCAATGTGATCAGGCACGCTTGGTAGGCCTTGGTCATCCAGGAATCGAGTGGCCGCTCGAGCGCTTCAGAAGCAATCTTTGCTCCATCCTCGTTGTTCAGCCACGAGGCGGCGACCATGGCGGCGAGACGCACGCGCGGATGAGGATCCACCGCGGCCTTCATCAACAGAGCGGTGTGATCGGGCAGGTAGCGGAATGAAAAGCGGATCACGTCCACCGCGGCGGCACGGGCTTGCGGCGACTTCGCCTCCAGGCAGCGCACCAGCAGATCGTGGTCGATCTTCTCAAAGCCCCAGGTCGTCCACAGGGCTTCGCAGAGCCGGTGGTCGTACTCCGGCGAGTTCTTGTCGAGGGATGCCACCCACTTGGTGACTTCCGGCAGCACTTCCTCCGGCTTGTGGCCGCGCAGTTCGCGGCGGGCGCGGTAGCGGGTGCGGTACTCCGGCTCCTCCAGATCCTTGAGAAGCTGGGTCACGCTCGCGCCGGCGACGGGCACCGGCTTCACCAGCGGGCGGGAGGGATAGGTCACGCGATAGATGCGGCCGTGGTCGTGGTCGCGGTTGGGATCGCGCGCCGAGTGCTGCATGTGGCCGATGAGCGCGTTGTGCCAGTCGAGCACGTAGAGCGAGCCGTCCGGCGCGAACTCCATGTCACAGGGGCGGAAGTTCGGATCATTGGAGGAGATCAGGTCCATGCGCTGCTTGCCTGAGAAGCCGGAGCCATCCTCCTTGATGTCCCACACGGTGGTGCCGAGGAAGCCGATGACATTGTTCACCATGTAGCTGCCCTGCAGTTCATCCGGGAAATGGCGGGACGAGATGAACTCCGCTCCGGAGGTCGGCCGCGAGCGCTTCGGCGCGAATTCGGCGGTCTTGCCGGTCTGCACGCTGTAGGGGACCTTCGGCGAGAGCGGCAGGCCCCACCAGTTCTGGCCCGGCGAGGCATCCGCGATGAAGCACTGGTCCCACTTGTCGAAGGCAATGCCCCAGGGATTGGCGAAGTCCACCTGGCTGTAGCGGTCGAGCCGCTGGTTGCGCGGATTGAAGCGCCACACGCCGGCATAGAGGCCGCGTTCCGGACCATAGGCGGTTTCCACGTTGGTGTGCAGGAAGGTGCCCTCCGGCATGTAAACCGAACCGGAAGCATCCGCGGAGAAGGCGTTGATCGAGTGGTGCGAGTCGTGGGAGTCGAATCCTTCCAGCACCAGCTCGCGCTTGTCGGCCTTGCCATCGCCATCGGTGTCGCGCAGCAGCATCAGGTTCGGCTCCTGTGCCACATAGACGCCTTCCGGGGCGAACTCGAAACCGATCGGCAGATGCAGATGATCGGCGAAGACGGTCTCCTTGTCGGCCTTGCCGTCGCCATTGGTGTCCTCGTAGATCAGCAGCTTGTCATCCGGCAGCGCATCGCCCGGACGATAGCCGGGGTAGGACGGCATGGTGGCGATCCACAGCCGGCCCTTGTTGTCGAAGCTCATCTGCATCGGCTTGCTGAGATTCGGGAAGCGCTCTTCGGAGGCGAAGAGCTCGATCTTGAATCCCGGTGCCATCTTGAAGGAGGAGAGGGCGTCGTTGCCGGTCTTGTAAACGATCTTGCCGGGGAAGTTCGTCGCGACCGGGTCGAGCTTGCGGGTGTTGGCGTCCGCGGTTTTCAGGTCGTAGGTCCTGCCCAGGGCCATTTCCCACACCGCCTTGTCGCGGTTGGTGGTCATCTGCCGGATCTTTTCGATTTCCTGAGGGTAGTTCACCACGCCGTACGGTGCGCGGCGGCGGCCATACACGTGTACGCCGTTCACGATGCGGTAGTCGTTCCGCCAGAACCATCCCTTGTCCACGACGGCCTGTCGCAGGGCTTCAGGCTTGGCCTTCGAAGGAATGCCCGCGGGACCATAGAGGGCTTCCGCGAGGATCGGGGCGAGAAAGCGGTCTCCGTCATCGGTGGGGAGGAATCCGTTCGTCGTCAGCGTGGTGCCCGGCTTGAGCTGGGGATTGCGGGTGGGGGTGAAGAGATCGACAAAGCCCACCTTGCGCTTCTCCGCCACCTTGCGCATCGCTTCGGTGTAGAGGGCGAGATTGGCATTCTCCGCCTTGCCGTTCGGCAGGTCCTTGGTGGCGGAGAGGTCCTCGAAGGCGATCGGAGAGACCAGCACGAGCTGGGGGGCGGAGCTGCCGTTGTATTTCTGGGACAGCGTGTGACTGATGAAGGCGTCCAGCTCGGCGGCATAGTTCACCACGCCATCCGGGCCGTCGAACGACTCGTTGTAGCCGAAGAACGCGAGGATGGTGTCCGCCTTGCACAGTGTCAGCCATTCATCCGGGGAAGGCTCGATGCCATCGCCACGGTGGGCCTTGTATTCGGGATGGAAGTTCTCCGCACCCGGGAAGGCCCACTGTGTTTTCCGGCCCGCACGCGGACGGAAGCCCGGCGTGTCCCCCGGGAAGCCCATGTTGCGCACGACGAGCTGGCGGTCCGGATAGCGGAGATGCAGCAGCGTTTCGAAGTAGCCGTCGTACTGGGAACGCTCGGCGAGACCGCCACCGATGAGGACGATGTGCGTGTCCTTGGCCGGAGATGGCAGGGCCGCGCCGGAGGCCTGGCCGGCGAGGGCGCAGAGCGCGAGGGAAAGAGCGAGGGACTTCATGCGATAGTCTGCAATAGAGGGAAAAAAGAACAAACGGAGCCGCCCTCCGGGACGCGGATCCCGGAGGGCGATGAAAACTGTCGTGCGCGGGAAAACCGGATCAGCGGGTGGCCGGGGCGTGAGCGGCGGGCATCACGTCCTTCTTGAACCCGTTGAAGCCGTAGGGAAGTGGTTCGTAGGTGCCGACCGGAGTGACGTCTGCCTTGTCCGGCACCTTGAGGCCGAGACCCCAGAAGACACCGTTCACCACCAGTCGGCGCAGGCCTTCGCTGCGCAGGTCGGTGCCGGCGCCCATCGTGGTGCAGAGGATGCGGTTGGTCTTGCCCGCGTCGTTCTTCACCTCACGGGTCCAGGCGACCGGCATCATCGGGTCGTTGATCTTCTGCTCGGCGCCTTTGGCGGTCTTTTTGGAATAGTCGGCCGGTTCGTCGGTGGGATTCATGCCCTTCAGCACCTGGCCGCGCAGCAGGATGGTGGCATCGGCGGGTGGAGCGGCTTCGTAAACGTCGCTGTCGCCGAAGACATCGGTCACACCGTTGAGCACCGGGTTCTTGGCATTGGCGGCTTCGATCACGCCGCGGGTGGCTTCGGACTTGTGCTTGCCCCAGTGGGACACCCACTGCTCGCCGAGCACGCGCTTGCCGAAACTATTATAAGTCTCGTAGGTGCTGCCCTTCGGGAGCTGGAAGGCGTGGGTGGAGGTGCGCAGGCCCACCACCGGCACGCCGCGCTTGATCGCCGCATCGAAGTGCTTCATCGCGTCATCCGGCCACTTGCGGAAGCGGATCAGCATCACGATGGCATCCGCCGAATCGAGCGCTTCCGGGTTCGTCAGATTGCTGCCCGCGTTCGGGTCGATCTTGCCATCGGCACCGGTGGAGAAAAGGACCGTGCATTGGAAACCCTGGCGCTCGGACAGGATCTTCGCGAACATCGGCATCGAATCCTCGGAGCGGTACTCTTCGTCGCCCGCGATCAGGACGATCTTCTTGCCCGCGCCCGGACCTTTGCCGGCGGGATAGCTCACCGAGCCGGTGGCGTCGGCATGGGCGGGGACGAGGGTCGCGAGCGCCAACGCCGGAGCTGCAAAAAAAGTCAGGGCTTTCATGTGTGGGATTGTGGGGATTCTTGTGAGTTTGTGAGGTTTTCTTTGTTTGTTCGCCATTACCCGGGGCTTTTCAATGTTCTTTCACGGCAAACTTGCGTTTTTCCGGGCCAAAACATGGGAGAGGCAGGGCAAGGTAGAGGTTAGAAAAGATCAAATACCGTCATTGTGTGGAGAGTTTTCAATCGGTGGAAAATTCTGCAATTAAAATCAATTTGGAAGAATTTTGCGCCTCTCCACGACTGGGAAATATGTCCGTGGATCGCCATGTTGGACTTGCCGCATTACTTGTGCGCCAGCGGCAGTCTGGCCGCGCAGTCCGGGCAGGGTCGGTCGCTCTCCGCGTCCACCGTGGCGATTTTCCCGGCACCGTCGTTCATGAAGCAGCCCGCGTTCGGGCAGTGGTCGAGGCCGAAGGTGTGGCCGAGTTCGTGGATGGATACCTTGGCGAGGCGGCTTTGGAACACCGGCTCCGAGGCCTTTCCCGCATGCAGCCGGTGGGTGGATACCACGCAGGCGCGTCCGCCCAACTGGCCGAGGCCGAAGATGCCCCAGTCCGCGATCTCGCCCTTGCGGGTGGAGATGTCCTGCGTGGTGAGGCCGATGACCTTGGTGAATCCGGTGTTGGTTTCACGGTCCAGGAAATCGAGCAGCTTGTCCGCCTTGTAGCGCTCGCGGGGCTCGTAGTAGGCCTCCTTCGGCAGCGGCTTGGCCGGGAGCACCTCCACCTTCACGGCATAGAGGGCGAGGATGCCCGCCTTCACCTTTTCCACCTGCACGCCAGGCATCTTGCCGAAGGGCTGGATCGCGACGGTTGGTTCGACCGCAGAGAGTGGCGCGGTCATGGCGATGACCGACAGGAAAAGCATTTTGACCATGACACCATGGGCGCGCGAGTGCCGTCCGCTGTCAAGCGCCCGCTGCCTCCGCCATTGACGCGCCGGGCATTTCCTCCCCACGCTCCCGCATGAGCGACGCTCCGCAGGTCGGAATCATCATGGGCAGCACGTCGGATTGGCCGACGATGGAGAACGCCGCACGCACGCTGGAGGAATTCGGCGTGGCGTGGGAGGCGGAAGTGGTCAGCGCCCACCGCACGCCCGCGAAGCTGTATTCCTACGCCGAGTCCGCCCGCGGCCGCGGCATCAAGACGATCATCGCCGGAGCCGGTGGTGCCGCCCACCTGCCGGGCATGACCGCCGCGATCACGGATCTGCCGGTGCTGGGCGTACCGGTGGAATCGAAGACGCTCAAGGGTGTCGATTCGCTGCTTTCGATCGTGCAGATGCCCGCGGGCATCCCCACCGCCACCTTCGCCATCGGCAAGGCCGGTGCGGTGAATGCCGCCCTCTTCGCTGTGGCGATACTCGCCAACGAGTCCGAGGAACTGGCCGCCAAGCTCGCTGAATTCCGCGCCCGCCAGACCTCGCAGGTCCAGGGCGCGAAACTCCCGCCCCTTTCCTTGGACGCATGAGCGGTTCGCTTCCCACTCCCACCAGTCCGGATTTTACGCTCGGCATTCTTGGCGCGGGTCAGCTCGGTCGCATGCTGGCGTTGGCCGCACGGCGGATGAACGTCCGCACCGTGGTATGGACCGGTGGCCTTGAAGCCCCGGCGGTGGAGCTGGCGAACCACGTCATCGACCTGCCTTTCGATTCCTTGGAAGGGCGCGAGCAGTTCTGCGAACTGGCCACTCTGGCCACAGTCGAGTTTGAGAATATCCCGCGCGGCACGCTCGATGCCGTCGCCGGATGCATGCCGCTGCATCCCTCTCCGGATGCCATCGCCATCTGCCAGAACCGCGAGCGCGAGAAGGGCTTCCTTCGTCACAATGGCATTCCATGCACATGGTTTGCCGTGGTGGCTTCCGCTGAAGAGCTGGCCGCCGCATTGAAGGAGCTGAATGGCCCCGGCGTGCTGAAGACCGCCGCCTTCGGCTACGATGGCAAGGGACAGCTCAAGTTGAATGGCGGCGAGGATGCGGCCGCCGTGTGGGCGGACTTCGGATCCGACCGCGCCATTCTCGAGGCGTGGGTGCCTTTTGAATTGGAGCTTTCCGTCATGGTCGCCCGTGGTGCCGATGGCTCGATGGTGACCTACGATCCGGCGGAGAACCGCCATCGTCATCACATCCTCGATGTGTCGATCGTGCCGGCGCGTGTTTCCGAAGAGGTTGCCGCGCGTGCCCAACAGATCGCCCGCCAGGTGGCGGAGGCTCTCGACTACCGCGGCATCCTTGGCGTGGAGTTCTTTCTCCTGCCGGATGGCACACTGCTGGTGAATGAAATGGCCCCGCGTCCGCACAACTCCGGCCACCACACGATCGACGCGTGTGCCACCAGCCAGTTCGAGCAACAGCTTCGGGCGGTATGTGGGTTGGCGCTGGGTTCGACGCGTTTGCTCTCACCGGTGGTGATGCTGAATCTGCTCGGCGATTTCTGGCCGGATGAAACCGTGCAGCCGGACTGGACGCCGTTGTTCGAAGATGGCGAGGCGTTCCTGCATCTCTACGGCAAGCGCCGCGCCATCGGCCGCCGCAAGATGGGCCATGCGAATCTGTTAGGACCCACCGCCGAAGACGCCCTCGCCCGCGCCGAAGCCTTCAAGGCGAAGTGGCTGCTGGTGTCGGGGAGGTGAGTGGTGGAGCGCTTCGCCCGATTGCGGGCGAGGCTGCCTTTGCACGGATGTGGCTCTTTTGGTCCGCAGGCCTCTCCCGACCTCGAAGAGGTCGTAGATCATAGCCGGAGTGTCGCGAAGCGACCTCCGGACCCACGTGGTTTTTATTTCATTCGACCCCGGAGGGGTCGCAGAATGTGGACTTGTCAGCCCGGTCATGTCCACCTTCTCCAGCCTGAACGTCCATGTCGTGTTCTCCACCAAGAACCGGGAGCCGCATATCATGCCCACGTGGCGCGAGCGTTTTCATGGTTACATGGGAGGAAGCTTGAAATCCATGGGCGCCACCCCCGTTGCCATTGGCGGCACCTTCGACCACGTTCATCTGCTGATTGGAATCAAGCCCTCGACCAATCTTTCGGATACAATTCGTGAACTCAAAAAGGCGTCCACCAAGTGGGTGCATGATGAAATCCGTATGGGTGCCTACCGTTGGCAGGAAGGCTATGGTGCATTTTCCGTCAGCCCGGGAAATTTGGAAACCGTCGCCGAATACATCAGAGGACAGGAGGAGCATCATCGCATCCGGTCTTTCAGTGAAGAATTTGAATCCATGCTGAGAAAGGCGGGGATCCCATACGATCCGAAGCACCTGGATTGAGCCGCCCGTGCGACCCCTCCGGGGTCGAGACAATATTAAAGGACGACACCATCCGGAGGTCGCTGCGCGACGCTCCGGCTATGATCTACGACCTCTTCGAGGTCGGAAGAAATCCTATGGGCCGAAAGAAATCGGCAGGACAGAGGCTCATCACTCCCCGAAGAAATGCCCCAGAGCCTCCACGGCTCCCTCGCCGTGGCCCGCTTTGCAAACATATCCGCCCAGCGCGCGCACGTGGCCCCGCAGCTCCTCCACCGAATTCGCCGGGCAGGCGATCATGCCGGTGTTCGCCGGATCGAGCATCTCGAAATCGTTGTGGCTGTCCCCGATCGCGAAGCGCCGTTCCACCGGCACACCGTAACGCGACGCCACTTCCGCCAAACTACTACCTTTCTGGTAGTTCTTGTGGCCGAAGCGCAGGTAGATCGAGTTCCGCTGCCAGCCGAGGTCCGGAATGTCCCCGGCCAGTTCGATCACCCGCGGCATGATCCACTCCATGTCCTCCTCGCGGCGGGCGATGAGGCCGGCGGGCTCGCCTTCCATCTCCAGCCACTCGGCGCCGGTGTGGTGCAGCACCTCCTCGCGGATCTTCGCCAGCACCTTGCGGTGTTTTTTGAACAGCGTGTGGATGTCCTTCGCGCAGCGTTTGTTCCATTTCTCGTCCGGCACCCATCGGCCGAACTTGTTCGGGAAATAAAGCTCCCGCTCGCGCGCCACCAGATAGTCGGGCAGCACCGGACACCGCGCATCCACCAGGCCCTCCAGCGCGTAGGGCATCGAGCGGCCGGTGTTCAGTCCCCACACCGCGCCATGCGTCTCACGCAGCCGCCGGACCGTCCCGAAGAACTCCGCGGGCACGGTCGGCACCGCGGATGGATCGTGAAGCGTGCCGTCGAAGTCGAACGACAACACCACCGAAACCTTCGCGAGCGGAGCGGGAACCTGCATGCCCGCTCCTAACCGGGGCATGGCCCACCCGCAACTCCAGGCAGGCAACTATTCCTCCACCGGCTCGGCACGCGGCACGGTGGCACGCGGCGGTGGCGTTTCCTCCACGGGTTGGGCACGGGGCGGCCTGGCTTCCTCGACCGGCTTGGCGCGGGGCGCGGCAGGCGGTTGCAGATCTTCCACGGGGACCGCCCGGGCGGGCTTCACGAGAATGGCCTTCGGCGGTGCGGGGGCCGGGGCGGGATTCGGCATCTCGTTCACTGCCGAGGAGCTCGGCCTGGGAGCGTCCGGCGGCAGCGTCTTGCGCATCTTGATCTCCACGCGGCGGTTCGCCGCCTGTTCCTCCTTGGTGCCGCTGGTCACGCGCGGCTGTTGTTTGCCGAAGCCGCGGGTGATGACGCGCTTCGGATCGATCCGCAGCGATTTCACCAGATACTCCTTCACCGCCTCCGCACGGCGCTGGGACAGGGCGTAGTTGAATTCATCCCCGCCGATGAGATCGGTATAGCCTTCGATCCAGCAATACAGCCCGGGGTTCATGTCGATCAGCGTGCCCAGTTTCAGCAGGCCGACGCGGGCGCTCTGGCGGAGCTCCGAGCTGTTGTATTCGAAGAGCAGGTCGCCCGGCAGCACGGTGGTCTTGCCGACCAGCACATTGGACGGCATCCCGAGGGCTTCTTCCAGGGAGCCCTCCAGGGTGCCATGCACGGCCTTGCCACCCGCTCCCTTTTTCAAGAGATCGTCCACCACGCTGGTGTCGAGTTCATCGGCCTTCAGGCTGCCGCGGTCGATCACCACCTGGCCATCGGCGGCGGAGGGCATGAGACTTTCCGTGCGGCCGAAATCCGGCAGATCGAGATTCAACTCGGGCCCCTTGATCGGTTCGGTGGTGGACCCATTCGGATCGCCGGAGGCCGCCGGGTTGCCTCCGGTCTTGGCGTTGACCACCAGCTCCTTGACGTCCGGGCGCATCTCCAGTTCGGGGTCCTTCGGCAGCTTGTCGAGGATCTCCATCTCATCGACCAGCTTCTTGAGATCCTGGGGCGGGTTCACCGCCGTTGGTTCCGGGGCGATGTCCGGGAGATCGGGCGGGGTGGTCTCGACCGGATTGAGCTTCACCCGCTCCGTCTTGAGTTCCACGGGCGGATCGAGCCGCAGGCTGAACTTCATGTGGTTCAGCGTGAGGAAGGCGATCAGGTGCAGGACCAGTGAAAGGATGATCCCGGCGGTGGCCCAACGTCCGAGCCGGTCCGAGCTGGGCAACCGCCAGTTCGGGGATTCTTGGGGTTCCTGCCATGTTGGTCCACCGGGCACGGCGGCACTATACGTCACGGTTTTGCCATGACAATCACCACGCTCGGTCTTCCCGATTGGCATTTTCCGTGCTATCAGGAGCTACGTATTTCCCGAAGTCCGTTCCTTATCCCTTACCCTTCACTTTCCATGCCTGCCAAGAAAGCTGCCAAGAAGGTCGCCAAAACCGCCCCGACCAAAACCGCGAAGAAAGCGGTCAAAAAAACCGCCGCTGCTCCCGGGGACGCGCCGAAGGTGGTGAAAAAAGCCGCCAAAAAGACCGCCCGGACCAAATCCGGTCCGAGCACCGACGAGATCGCGGAAGCCGCCTACTTGAACTATCGCCGCCGCGTCGAGCAGGGACTGGAGGGCAACCACGAGGAAGACTGGCTTGAGGCCGAGCAGGCCTTGCAGAAGGCGAAGAAGTAACCCGCCGCTGGCTCTCCGGCCTTGGCGGGCCGGGCAAAACGCCCCACAGTCCGCCCGTGAATTGCTCCACACTCGGCATTGGCCTCGCGGGTTTCGGAACCGTTGGTTCCGGCGTTTGGAATACCCTCCAGCGGAATGGCGTCCTGATTACCGACCGCACCGGCGGCTCGGTCGAACTCGCCGTGACCGGCATTCTCGTCCGTGATCCGGCCAAGGCCCGCGCCACCGCCGGGGACGTGCCGCAGGATCTTTTCACCACCGATTGGCGCTCGCTGGTCGGAAATCCCGCCGTGGACATCGTCGTCGAGCTGATCGGCGGCACCACCGACGCTTTCGAACTGGTCGCGGCCGCCCTGCGGGCGAAGAAGCCGGTCGTCACCGGGAACAAGGCCCTGCTCGCCGAGCGCGGCACCGAGTTGTTCGCGCTGTCCAAAGAGATGGCCACCCCGATCCATTTCGAGGCCGCCGTGGCCGGGGGCATCCCGATCATCCGCTCGGTGCAGGACTCCTTCGTCGGCAATCGCCTGCACTCGCTGGTCGGCATTATCAACGGTACGTCCAACTACATTCTCCAGCGGATGACCGAGGCCGGTCTGGACTATCCGCCCGCTCTCGGCGAGGCCCAGGCGCTCGGCTATGCCGAGGCCGATCCGGCGCTCGACGTGAATGGCTGGGATGCCGCCCACAAGGCGATCCTCCTCGCCACCCTGGCCTATGGCTTCTCCATCGATCCGGAGAAAGTCCACGTCGCCGGCATCGAACAGGTCCGCCCGATCGACATCGCCTTCGCCAAGCAACTCGGCTACGTGGTGAAGCTGCTGGCGGTGATCCGCGAGCACGCGGACGGAGCGATCGAGCTGCGCGTGCAGCCCTCCTTCATTCCGAAGAACCACATCCTTGCCTCCGTGAACGGCGTTTTCAATGCCATCTCGGTGGTGGGTGACGCCGTTGGCGAGGCCCTGTTCTACGGTCGCGGCGCCGGCCAGGACCCGACCGCTTCCTCCGTGGTGGCGGATCTGGTGGAAGCCGCCCGCGCCCTGCGCCACACCGCCGGGCACCGCGGCTTCCTGCCGTATCGGGACTCCGGTACTCTGCTGCCGGTTGAGGAAACCGAGACGGCCTACTACGTCCGCTTCGACGTGACCGATCGCCCGGGCGTGATTGCCGAGGTGGCGAAGATCCTCGCGGAATCCGGGATTGGCATTTCCGGCACCCATTCCCCGGTCAATCCGGAGGCTCCGGACGCCGAGTTCGTGGATATGGTGTTCCTGCTGCACACCTGCAAGTTTGGGAAGCTTCAGGCCGCCTTGGCCCAGGTGGAGGCGCTCGATTGCATCAACAGCGCCCCGGTGGTGTTCCGGATCGAGAAGCTCTGAAGGGCTGAAAAGGGGAGGAGAAAGCGGCGTGAAAGCTGCTTTCTCCCAACCGTTAGCATTTTTTTAGAGATTCCGGCGGCCCAATGCCGCTAGTTTCCGCGTTGGCCCCTGTGGCCAAAAGCCCCATATCTCCAGACCATGAGCCTTCCCCGCTTCCGCCGCGCGGTCATTGCCGCCACGGCTTGTGTTGTAGCCAGCAGCGCCCATGCGGCGCAGGCGGATTTCAACGAGGTTGGCCGCCAGGTCGCCATCATGCTGCAGAACTCCCACTTCGCGCGGCTCCCGTTCAATGCGGAGACCAGCCAGCGGTTCCTGGAGGACTACCTGAAGCAGCTCGATCCGGCGAAGGTCTACTTCACCCAGGCGGACGTGGACCGTTTCAAGGGCACCTACGGCGGCGAGTTGTTCAAGCTGCTCGTCCAGAGCAAGGGCCTTGATGCGGCCAACGACGTCTACGGCACCTATCGAAAGCGTGTGGAGGCCCGCGGCGAGATGGCCAAGAAGTTCCTCAAGGAGGACGCCCTCGATTTCTCCGGCCATGAAACCGTGACGGCCAACCGCAAGGACTCGCCGTGGCCGAAGGATGACGCCGAGGCGGACGCGCTGCTGCGTGCCCAGCTCAAGGAAGCCGTGCTTACCGAAACCGTCGTGCGCGAGCTCCAGTCGAAGATGGCGAAGGACCAGGGCAAGCCGGACCCCACTCTGGCCGAAGCTCCCCCGCGCGAGAAGATCGCGCTGCGCTACGAACGCTTCCTCCACGCCGTCAAGGATGCCGCCACCGATGACATCGCGGACGGCCTCCTCGGTGCCGTGGCCCGGTCCTATGACCCGCACACCGACTACATGATCGACCGCGAGGCGAACCGCTTCAACGACGCCATGCGCAACGAGCTCGTCGGCATCGGCGCGGAGCTCAAGCCCGAGGATGACGGCACCACCCGCATCATGGGCATCATGATCAACGGCCCCGCCGACCGCGAGGGCACGATCCAGCTCCGCGACCGCGTGCTCGGCGTGGACACGGACAATTCCGGCACCATGACCGACATCAAGTTCATGGAGCAGTACAAGGTGGTGGACCTGATCCGCGGCAAGGCGGGCAGCACCGTGCGCCTTCTGGTCCAGCCGGCCGCCGCCGCTCCGGGCGAAACCAAGATCGTCTCCGTGGTCCGTGGCAAGGTGGAGATCAAGGCGGCACAGGCCAGCGCCGGGATCATTGATACCAAATCCCCGGAAGGCACCCCGCGCCGCCTTGGCTGGATCACGCTGCCGTCCTTCTACGCGGATTTCTCCAGCGCCGCCCGCGTCCGCTGCTCGGCGGATGTGGAGCAGTTCCTCCAGCGCCTCACGGCGGAAAAGATCGACGGACTCATCTTCGACCTCCGCAACAACGGCGGGGGCTCGCTCGAGGAAGTCCGCCGCATGACCGGCTTCTTCACCGGCAGCGGCCCGGTCGTGCAGGAAAAGAACACGCTCGGACAGGTGAAGGTTTCCGATACCGACAACCGCAAGCCGATCTACGACGGCCCGATGGTGGTGCTCATCAACAAGGCCAGCGCGTCCGCCAGCGAGATTCTCGCGGGCGCCCTCCAGGACTACAACCGCGCCGTCATCGTCGGAGACTCCTCCACCTTCGGCAAGGGCACCGTCCAGGAGCCGTTGGATGTGGCGAAGATGCTGCCCTTCTTTGCGAACCGCGATGGTGCCGGCATGCTGAAGCTGACGATCCGCAAGTTCTACCGCCCGTCCGGCTCATCCACCCAGCTCGATGGCGTTGCCTCCGATGTGGTGTTGCCCGGCCCCGCCGACTCCATGGAGATCGGCGAGAAGTTCCTCGACCACGCGTTCCCGCATGACCGCATCAACCCCGCTCCCGGGCTCACACCGCTGAACAAGGACGGCCTCTTCCTGGCCCGCTTGAAGGAAGCAAGCGCCACCCGCCTCAAGACGGACAGGGACTTCGCCTACTATGGCGAGGACGCGACCCGCAGCGAGGAGAAGCGTGAGAAGAACACCGTCTCCCTCAATCTTGAGGAACGCCGCAAGGAACTCTTCGATCTCGACGCGCGTCTCGACCAACGCAATGCCGAACGCCGCGAGCGCTTCAAGACTCTCAAGACCGAGGACGACAAGACCCTGAAGCTCACCAAGCTCACGCTCGATGATCTCGCCAAGGGCGCGGATTTCCATCCCTACGATCCTTCCAAGGAGAACGAGGAATACATCCGCCGCGCCAAGGATCCGATCGCCGAATTGAACGATGCTCCGGAGTGGCCGAACGGTCTTGATCCGATCAAGCGCGAGGGGATCAAGGTGCTTTCGGATCTCGTCGATGCGACCGAGAAGGCACGCATCGCCGGAGTGAACCCCCTCAAGGAAGCGGCGGCGGAGATCCGTTGAGATGGCCTGGAGTTGTGATTGCCGCTGGAAGCCTCCGGCGGTGGTGGATAAGGGAATAGTTGCAAAAGGGGGCATCGCCTCCGTGATGGCGTAATGGCGCGGAGCGCGGGATTTGTTAGGTTGTGTGAACAATGATGTTGTTAAGCGTCATTGGTTCACCCCCTCTCCCACTCCCCACTATGACCACTCAGGAAAGAATCAACGAACTGACGCGTGCGGCTCTTCGTTCCGGTCCTCCAGAGCCGTCCATTCCGAAGCCCGCGGTGTTCAGACCGTCTTACGAAAACGATCTTCAGGCCAATCTTCTGCCGGTCCAGCAGCAGGTCGCCCAAGCCGCGCCGGCGGCTGTGATGCCGGTGGCTGCGGCACCCGTTGCCGCGGAGATCCCGGCACCTGTTGTGGCGGAAGAGCCCGCATTCAAGGATGAACCGAACGCGGAGTTCCAGTCCATGATCGAGGCCCGCGAGCAGAAGATGACGAACAAGCGCAAGCGCCAAAGCGTCGTGCTTACCCTCGTCTGTCTCGCAGCCCTCGGCTCCTTCGGTACCTGGTGCGCCGTTTCTCCGACCGCCAAGGCCAAGATCGCTACCTTCAAAACCGCGATGGCGGAGAGCAAGCGCGACCTGAAGACGCTCGGCTCCATCACCAAGCAGTACGACAAGAGTCTGGAGAAGATCGCCGTCCACTCCGGTGATATCGACAGCGCCACCCGCGCCATCGGTGGCGATCCAACGGCTGTGGACAAATCCGGCGATCCCTCCATGGAGAAGGAGATGCAGGAATTCGGCGGCGATGGAACGCGCAGCACCACCGACCGCAATCGTGACCTGAAGTCCAAGTTTGGCATGGTGCAGAAGCTGGCCCAGCAGAATGGCGTGGCTCCCACACCGAATGTGACGCCAGGCCAGACGACCACCACGACCGAGGGCCAGAAGCAGCCCCAGTAACCGGTCTTCAGCGCGGAGATTATTCCACGCTGTCTTTTGACTTGGGCGGCAGCAGTACCGCCCCTTTCAGCATCCGGCAGAATTCCTTTTTGGTCAGGACGTGCCGGGTGCCTTCCTTGGTTTCAAGATCCGCCATCTCCTTGTACTCCACCGCCAGCCGTTCCAGCGTGGTGATACGGAGAAAGCGTCCGTCCTTCTGCCAGACCTGATCTTGTTGAAGCCGGAGACCCATGCCGGAGTCTGGGCGGAACCGCGCCCGATGGCGAGTGTTCATCGATTCGGATTGCGGACTCCGGTGCAGGATGGCGAGCATGGCGGGGATGAACTCCGTATTGGAAACCGAGCGCACGTTCCTCAGGCCGTTCCAGGCCTCGGATGCCACGGCTTCGTTCGCTTGGTTCAGTGATCCGGAGGTCATGCGCTTCATCCCGAACGGCCGGGATGAAACCTTGGAGCAGACCTCCGCGCGGGTCGCCCGCTACATGGCGCATCAGGAGGCCCATGGATTCAGCAAGTGGATCGTGATTGATCGCGCGAGTGGCAGGCCGGTCGGGGATGCGGGATTCGTGATGCTTCCGGATGGGCGGCGGCCGGAGCTCGGCTACCGTTTCGCCCGTCCGTGGTGGGGCCGCGGCCTTGCCACGGAAGTGAGCCGCCGCTGGATCGAAGTGGCCTCACCGTGGTTTGGCTTCACACGCATTCATGCCTTCGCGTTGCCGGAGAACCAGGCGTCCCGCCATGTCATGGAAAAGGTCGGTTTCACGTTCGCGGCGGAGGAAGCGCTGTATGGCGTGAAGGTGCCACTCTATTCGCTCGATCTGGCATGAAGGCGGTGGAACTTCGCAGGTTGCGGTTGGTCGCCCAGGGGATTGGTCTTCCTGAAGAGAACGCCGGTGCCGTGGTGAGGAAGCTCGGCGCGATGCAGGCGCAGGACTACCTTGCATCGCTATGGGCGGTCGGCCTGCGGGTGAAAGGCGCGACGGAAGCGGACATCGAGCAGGCGGTCCGCGACCGGGAAATCGTCCGCACCTGGCCGATGCGTGGCACGCTTCACTTCGTGGCTCCGGAGGATGTGCGCTGGATGCTGGCGCTTTTGTCTCCGCGGATCGTTGCGAGCGCCGCCACCCGCCACCGGCAGCTTGGGTTGGACGAAGCGGTCTTCAGCCGCAGCCGCAAACTGCTCGAAAAGACCCTCCGGAGTGGAAGGCTTCTCACCCGCGATGCGGCCTATGAGCTGCTGGAGCGCGCGGGTATCTCCTGCACCGGCCAGCGCGGCTATCACATCCTGTGGAAGCTCGCCCAGGATGCTGTGCTGTGCTGTGGACCCCGTGAAGGAAAGCAGCCGACCTTCACCTTGCTCGATGAATGGGTGCCGGAATCGCGCTCCCTGGGTGGCGATGAAGCGCTGGCGGAAATCGCCCGCCGCTATTTCACCAGCCATGGCCCGGCCACCCTCGCGGATTTCGTCTGGTGGACCGGGTTGAAGATCACGGACGCGAAGAAGGCGTTGGAACTCGTGGCAGGCGACTTGGAAAAGGTTGAGTCGGAAGGGGATAATTACTGGATGTCCCGTAGTTTATCCAGAGTAAAGCCGTCCAAACAAGGCATCCACCTGCTTCCGGGCTTCGATGAATTTCTTCTCGGCTACAAGGACCGCTCCGCGGTGCTCGACCCGGAGCACGCGGGCCGCATCGTCCCCGGCAACAACGGCATGTTCATGCCGATGCTGGTGATCGATGGCAAGGTGGCCGGGACGTGGAAGAGGACGCTTGGCCGGAAATCGGTCACGGTGGCCTTCGAGCCGTTCTCATCCCTCACTGCGGGAGAAAGCAAGACCGCAGCAAGGAACGCCGCGGCCTATGCTGAGTTTTTGGGATTGGAGCTCACGATGTCCTGACACAGAGCCCACGTATCTGCATTTTGCACGGAGGGATTGTGTCCCGGCTTCCGCAATTTCACGCAGAGGCAGCCTCATTTTCCACGGGACGCCGGAGCGGTTCCACGCTACATCGGGGATGGCTTGAAAAACCCACCATCATGCCCCTGCTGTTCCATTCCTTGCGCGCGCTGCCGTTTCTCGTGACCACCCTGCCCTTGCTGGCTCTGGATCTCGATGGGAACGGGTTGGATGATGTCTGGGAGGCCCGGTATGCCGCCAGCGGCCTCGACCCCGCCGCCGATGCGGACGGCGACGGCCAGAGCAATCTCGCGGAGTGCCTGGCGGGCACCGACCCTCTTGATTCCGCTTCACGGTTCAATGCCGGTGTCCAACCATTGTCCGGCCAGGTGAAGGTGACCGTGCCCGCCCAGCCGGGGAAGCAATACCAGCTCACCACTTCATCGACATTGACCGGGGCGTGGACGCCGGTCGGCAGCCCTATTCTGGCGACGACTGCCAGTGTCGAGTTCACGGTTTCCGCGTCCGCGGGTCGCGGATTCTTCCGCGCCATCGCCACCGATGTGGATAGCGATGGGGATGGGTTGAACGACTGGTCGGAAATGCAGCTCGCGGGATTCGACCGCTTGAGCGACCACAGCTTCGGCGCGGGCGTGACGGATGGCGATCTCGCGGTGGCAACGGAGATGATCCAGATGCTCCGGAATGGCGATGTTTCTCTCACGACGACCACCAGTGCGGCGTACGAAAAGGAGAATACGCCCGCGGTGCTCACCTTCGCCCGTTCCGTCGCGAAGAACTATCCCTTCACGCTGTTTCTGAAAACCAGCGGCGCGACCGATCCCACCAAGTCCAGCGCTTCGCCCACGGACTACACCCTCGCGGATGGTGGAGGTGCGGCTGTGGTGAAGCGTCTGGTGATTCCCGCGGCGCAGACCACCGCAACGCTGAACATCAAGCCCATCGCCGACACCAAAGCCGAAGTGCCGGAGCGTCTGCACATTGTCTTGGGTGGCTCGAGCCGCAGCAGCGATGTCACCGTCTGCGATGCCGCGAACACCACGGCGAACCAGAAGCTGCTTCTTGCTTACCTGCGCGCCGTGCCGGGAGTTTCATCCCTCGGTACCGGCCTCGCGACCGTCCGCCTGCAGGGGGACAACGATGCCGCCATCGTCACGGTGTCGTTTTCCAATCTGAACTCACCGGTCAACTCGACCCAGGTGCTCAACAGCGCGAACTCGATCCTGCAATCGGTGCCGCCCGCGAACTACGGGGGGCAGGCATGGTCGATCCGCGCGAGCCAGAACTTCCTCAGCGACCAGGCCGTGCTCGATGCCTTGCTCGCCGGTGGCGTCAAGCTCGGCGTCTATACGCAGGCGAATGTCACCGGGGAGATCGAAGGCCAGTTCCAGCCCGCCAACGGCTCCAGCGAGTTCCAGGCTCCGCCCGCCCCGGATCCCATCGCCACATTGTCCGGCTCCGCGCTGGATCAGGACATCAGCCGCTTTTTGCTCCAGGCCACCTTCGGTCCCACGCCCGCTTCCATCGCGGACATGCAGGCGCGGGTGGCGGCGAAGAACGGCGACCGCATCGCCGCCTTCAGCGATTGGATTGACGAACAACTCCGCCTGCCTCCGGTGGCACCCGCGACGACTCCGGCGGGAACGCCCTCACCCTCGCTGGAGCTCTACACCATCTCCGCGAACAAGCAGGACATCCTGGTCCGCTCCTCGCTGCCGACCAGCGATCCCAACTACAACGCCGCCTACGATCCGAACAACAACAACCGCCGCCGCGGCTGGTGGCTGTTCGCGCTCAGCGGCCAGGATCAGCTCCGCCAGCGCATGGGCTTCGCGTTGAGCGAGATCTTCGTCATCTCGGATACGGACAGCCTGGTGGCGGACCGTAGTTACGGCTCCGCGAACTACTATGACATGCTGTGCTCACGTGGCACCGGCACGTATCGCAACCTGCTGGAGGGCGTCGCCACCCATCCGATGATGGGCTGGTATCTTTCGCACCTGCGGAACCAGAAGACCGTCGTCACGAATGGCGTGGTGGTCGTGTCTCCGGACGAGAACTTCGCCCGTGAGATCATGCAGCTCTTCTCGATCGGGCTGGTGAAACTGCATCCGGATGGCTCGTTGAAGCTCGGCTCCGATGGCCTGCCGATCCCCACCTACGGTCAGGCGGATATCACCGAGATGGCGCGCGTGTTCACCGGCTGGTCGTTCAGCCGCTACAACAATCCCTCGACTTCGGACACGGTGGTCACCAACACCACATTCAACCGCGGCAATGGCAATGAACGCTATGAGTCGCAATGGACCGCGCCGATGGCGATGTTCGCCGCGTATCACGACGTTGGCGCGAAGTCGATGATCGGGCTCTCGCTTCCCGCGAACCAGACCGGCGAGAAGGATCTCGCGGATGTGCTCGACTATCTGTCCGCGAATACCAACACACCGCCGTTCATCTGCCGCCGTCTGATCCAGCGCTTCACCGCGGCGAATCCATCGTCCGGTTATCTCTACCGTGTCTCGGAAAAATTCCGCACGACCAACGGCGATCTGAAGGAGACGCTGAAGGCGATCCTGCTGGATCCGGAGGCACGGTCCACCGATCTGCCCATCGCCAGCGAGGGCAAGGTCCGCGAGCCGCTGCTGCGCGCGACTTCATTCCTGCGCGCGTTCGGCGGCAAGTCCGCGGTGCCCATCGCCGATCTGATCAACTACGACTATCCGCAGACGGAGCTGGACAAGTTTCCGGCAGGCTCCATGCAGGCGCGCCTCAACTCGACTACCAGCGCGCTGCTGCAGAATCCGATGTCCGCGCCGACCGTGTTCAATTTCTTCCTGCCCGACTACACTCCGGCGGGAACGCTGGCGGCGAACGGGTTGGTTTCGCCTGAGATGCAGATCGCGAACGAAAACACGGTGATCCAGGCCCACAACTACATCTATAGTCCCATCTACGGTTCGTTGAGCGCTTCCAACCTTCCGAACCAGACCACCGCGAATCTCAACATCGATGTCACCCCGCTCAACGCGCTCTACATGGCGGTGGTGGACAAGAACGGCGACGGGCAGTTCACCAATCTGGACACCGGGGCCTTCAATAATGCCGCCACGATCAAGCAGGCCTGCGCGGCCGTGCTGGATCGTGTGGACTTCCTGTTGTGCGCCGGTTCCTTGAAAGTCCGCTATGGGGATACGCCGGGTCAGACCCGTGCGATCATTCTGGATGGCGCGGCTTCGATCCAATCGCAGAACAACAATTCGAACAACGCCACCAACCAGGCCACCTACATGCGCGACCGCATCCGAGCGATCCTGTGGCTGGTGTCCACCTCGCCGGAATGCGTGACCCTCAAATGAATCGCCCTCCCTCGCCATGAAACAGTACAAGAAGGAAGAGCTCCGTACGCGCCGCGATTTCATCCGCCAGTCGGCCTGCGCGTCACTGGGCGTGACGGGTCTGGTCAATGCGCTGGCTCAGATGCGCCTGATGACGGCGGCCATGGCGCAGGGAGGGGGAGGAACCGGTTACAGGGCGCTGGTCTGCCTGTTCCTGAATGGCGGCCATGATTCGAACAACCTGCTGGTGCCGCGCGGCGATCCGGCCAGTGATGCCGCCCGCAAGGATTACGAGACGGGCCGCGGAGTGCTCGCGCTCGACCGCACCCTGCTCCAGCCGCTCACCGTGCCTGCGACCACCAAGGCTTTCACGAAGTACTACGGTGGAAACGTGGCTCCGATGGGCCTGCACCCGAACATGGCGGACGTGGCGAACCTCTTCAACAGCGGCGAGCTGGCGGTGCTGTGCAATGTCGGCACGCTGGCGTTCCCGGTAGCGGACCGTGCGGCCTACTCCGGCGGACAGGTGCCGCTGCCCACCCAGCTTTTCTCCCACTCGGACCAGCAGACGCAGTGGCAGTCCTCCGTTTCGGACAAGCCCTTTACTTCAGGCTGGGGTGGCCGGGCCGCGGACCTACTAAATGCCTCGTACAATGCCAGCAATTCGAAGGTCTCGATGTCCGTTTCGCTGGCGGGCATCAATTCGTTCCAGGTTGGCACGTCCGGCCAAGTCACGCAGTACGTGGTGCAGTCCACCGGCACCGTGCCGCTTTCCGGATTCAGCAGCGTCAGTGATGCGACGGACAACGACCCCTACGATGGCGCGATCAATGCCGGCGGCTATCGTCTCGATCGCGACCAGGGGCGGCGTTTGAAGGCCTTCGAGGACATCATGCGACTGACCCATGCGAACCTGCATGAGGAGGAATACAACCGCGTGGTCGCGCGTGCCCGTGCCACGGAGGGCACCATCGGTGCGGCTCTCACCGCGGCGGCCGCGAGCGGTGTGGACTTCGATGCGAAGTTCGTGAATGCCACCACCTCGCTCGGCCAGCAGATGAAAATGATCGCGAAGCTCATCGCGGGCCGCACCGCGCTCGGCAACAACCGCCAGATCTTCTTCTGCCAGGTCGGTGGCTACGATACCCACCAGACCTTGCTCACTTCGCACGGCAACCTGATGACCGAGCTGAACAATTCATTGAAGGCTTTCTACGACACGTTGGTCGCGCTCGGTGTGTGGGACAATGTCGTCACCTTCACCGCCTCCGATTTCAACCGCACCCTCACTTCGAACAACGTCGACGCCACCAAGGCGGGATCGGACCACGCCTGGGGCGGTCATGCGTTGGTCATGGGGGGAGCGGTCCAGGGCGGTGATCTCTACGGCCAGTTCCCGTCGTTGAAGACCGGCTCCGTCGCGGGATCGATCGACGCGGGCACCACCAACCGCGGCCGCTGGATTCCGGGAACCTCCGTCGACCAATACTCGTCGGTGCTGGCTTCCTGGATGGGCGCGGGTTCCAGCGAACTGGCGGCGATCTTCCCGAACCTCGGGCGCTTCGACAGTCCGTTCAGCGTTTCCTCGGCGAATCTCGCGTTCCTGTGAGCAAGGCGAAGGTCATCGGTGGCTTCGTCCTCGCGGCGCTGGCGGGCATCGTCATCTGGAAGTGGCGCGATCCAATGTCTGGTGTTGCACCACTTGCGGGGGAGCCTCCTTCGCTGAATACGGCTCCGCCCGTTCCTGCCCGCGTGGAGCTGCCGGTCACCCTGCTTCCCATCGCCGCAGACATGGCTCGTTTGAATTCTCCGGAGACTCTGCCGCAGGATGATCTTTCAAGTTTGTCCCTGGTGCTCGCCACATACGGCAAAAACAGCGGGGGGAATCCCACCGGCGAGAACGAGGAAATCACCGCCGCGTTGTTGGGAAACAACCCGAAGCGCCTCGCCTATCTGCCCGCGAACGTCCCTTTTGTGAATGCCTCGGGCCAGCTCATCGACCGCTGGGGCACGCCGTACTTCTTCCACTCCATGACGGCGGGACGCACCGACATCCGCTCCGCCGGGCCGGATCGTCAAATGTGGACGGAGGACGATATAGAGTCGTCCAATTGAGGTTCTTTGTAAGTAGTTCCTCCTTTAGGAGGGCGTCTATGACTTCAAAGTATCCCACGGGCTGTTTGGAACGATGCGGGCAGGGGGGAAAGGGTGCCGTCCGAGACACCCTCCTGAAGGAGGAACTACGTACGAAGAGCCATTTGACAACCCAACAGCTCCGGTGTCTTGGTGCCGGATGACCCGCCACATCCTCTCCGCCATCGCCGCGACGCTTTCGATCGCCTCCGCCGAACTGGTTGAAAAGCCCGTGGTTTACGAACAAGGCGGCGTGAAGCTCGAGGGCTTCCACGTCTATGACGATGCCGTCACCGGCAAGCGTCCCGGCATCCTCGTGGTCCACCAATGGACCGGCCTCGGCGAGCACGAGAAGGAACAAAGCCGCAAGCTGGCCAAACTCGGCTACAACGTCCTCGCCGCCGATGTGTACGGCCAGGGTGTCCGACCCAAACCACCGGAGGCAGGCAAGGAAGCCGGGAAGTACAAGAACGACCGCAAGCTCCTGCGCGAACGCCTCTATGCCGCACTCGACGCGCTGAAAAAAGACGAGCACACGGACACGGCGAATCTCGGTGCCATCGGTTACTGTTTCGGCGGACTAGCCGTATTGGAGCTTGCCCGGGCGGAGGTGGATCTCAAGGGCGTGGTGTCTTTCCACGGTTCGCTGGATGCCGCTTCCGGCATGGAGGCGAAGAAAGGCACCGTGAAGGCGAAGGTGCTGGTCCTCCATGGAGCCGATGACCCGCATGCGCCGGCGGCGCAGGTGGAGGCGTTGAAAAAAGAGATGTCCGATGCCGGGGCGGATTGCCGGGTGGTGCTCTATCCGGGAGCCGTCCATTCGTTCACCCAGAAGAGCGCGGGCAATGACCCGTCCAAAGGCTCCGCCTACAACGAGGCGGCGGATACCGGTTCATGGAAGGACATGAGCGACTTCTTCAGCGGACTTTTCAAAAAATAGCATGCCATTTCAGATGCCCCGCGGTCAGAAAATCGCCGGGCACTGCGGCGGATTTGAGAAAGAAGGACGCAGTCCGTGGGGTAAGAGGGGTTCTTTGGAAAAATGGAATTCCCTTCGTTTGATGGGAATTGAACTTCCAAGACTTGGATCATTCGTTTCCCATTGTCCACGTTATGCGTTCTTTGCTCGTGCTCGCCGCAATGGCGCTTCCGGTCCTGGCCGGTCAGCCATTGGAAATCCGTTTCACAAAACCACCTGTCGGGAAAGGAGGCGCCAGCTCCGGCCCCTCCGGGTCCTTTGGCAACGCGGACAAGTATCCCGCCTCGAACTGGGAGAGCCAGGCGCAACCGGTTGGCAACGGCCGGATCGGCGCGATGGTTTTCGGCAATCCGCTGAAGGAGCGCATCCAGTTCAATGACATCACGCTCTGGACCGGCACGGACAATCCCTCGGGGGGATATGACGTGACCCAGTTCGGAGCGTATCAGAATTTCGGCGACCTGTTTCTCGAGTCCGGTGGTCCAAGTGATCCGGTGGGTTCCGATCCGGTCAGCACGAGCGGCCAGGAGCCGTCGAACGGCCAAGACATCGGCAATGCCGGGGATGGCAAGGCGGACACCAAGTGGTGCATGGAGCACCAGGACAAGGACATCGTCTGGCAGATCGATCTGGGAGCGGCGAAGGCCGTGCCGGGTTACTCGTTCACTTCGGCCAACGACGTTCCGGCCCGCGATCCGCGGACGTGGAAGTTCGAGGGCTCCGAGGATGGCAAGGCCTGGCGTACGCTGGATGAGCACAAGGGGGATGCCCCCTATGCGAAGCGCGGCGAAACCAAGCACTACGCCGTTGCTTCGGATAAGAGTTCCAGGTTCCGCTACTACCGCTTCGTCTTCGCTCCGGCGAAGGATGACAATCACTTCCAGGTCGCGGACATCGCGCTCGACGGCCAGGAATCGGCGGGTGCTGACGGTGCGGCGATCACGGATTTCTCCCGCACCTTGGATCTGTCCACCGCCATCCACACCACGACCTGGAAACAGGATGGCACCAAGTTCACCCGCGAGGTCTTTGCCAGCCATCCGGACAATGTGATCGTGGTGCGCATCACTGCGGACAAACCCGGCAAGGTGAGCGGCAGCATCGGCATGACCGACGCTCACGGCCAGAAGTCCGCCGCCAGCGGCTCGGACGATGCGTTTTCCGGCAAGCTCTCCAATGATCTCCGCTATGCCGCGCGCGTGAAAGTGCTGTGCGATGGCGGCAAGGTCACCACGACCGCGGACAAGGTTTCGTGGTCCGGCAATGCGGCCACGCTGATCCTCGGTGCGGCGACCGATTACGCGCTCGACCCGAAGAAGAACTTCCGCAGCGGAGTCGATCCGGACGCGTTGGTCCAGAAGCAGATCGCCGTGGCGGCCGCGAAGCCCTACGCCACGCTGCGCGCCTCCCACATCGCCGATTTCCAGAAGCTGATGGGCCGGGTCGATCTCGACCTTGGCGCGGCTCCGGACAAGCCGGTCGACGAGCGCCTCGATGCCTACAAGAAAGGCGAGGCGGATCCGAACCTGGAGGCGCTGATGTTCCACTACGGCCGCTATCTGCTGATCTCCAGCTCGCGCGATGTGCTGCCTGCCAACCTGCAAGGGTTGTGGAACGACAGCAACAAACCGGCGTGGTTCTCCGACTACCACATCAACATCAACCTCCAGATGAACTACTGGCTGGCGGAGCCGGCGAACCTGTCGGACTGCGCGATGCCGTTGTTCAACTGGACCACCGCCATGATCCCCGGCAGCGTGGCGGCCACGAAGAAGGCCTTCGGCGCGGACACACCCGGTTGGACGATGCGCACCTCGGTGAACATCTTCGGCGGCAATGGCTGGGACTGGAACACGCCCGGCTCGGCATGGCTGGCCCAGCATTTCTGGGATCACTACGCCTTCACCGGTGACAAGGCGTTCCTTGAAAAAACGGCATGGCCCGTACTTCACGATGTGTCCGAATACTGGCTCGCCCACCTGGTCGAGAAGGATGGCAAGCTCGTCGCGCCGAAAGGCTGGTCGCCCGAGCATGGTCCGCGCGAGGACGGTGTGGCGCATGACCAGCAGATCGTGTGGGATCTTTTCAACAACACCCTTGCGGCCTCCAAGGCGCTCGGGAAAAGGGATGCCTTCACCGACAAGGTGGCCGCCGCCCGCGACAAGCTGCTCGGCCCGAAGATTGGCTCATGGGGCCAGCTCATGGAATGGACCACCGAGCGGCCGAACGAGGAGAAGAGCGGCCATCGCCACACCTCGCATCTCTACGCCGTGTATCCCGGCAAGCAGATCAGCATGAGCGGCACGCCGGATTTCGCGAAGGCGGCGGCGGTTTCGCTGGAAGCGCGCGGCACCTCCGGCGACTCGCGCCGTTCGTGGACCTGGCCATGGCGCACCGCGCTGTGGGCGCGTCTCAATCGTCCGGACAAGGCCGGGGAAATGATCCGCGGCCTGTTGACCTACAACACGATGCCGAATCTCTTCACCACCCACCCGCCGTTCCAGATCGATGGCAACTTCGGCATCACCGCGGGTATTTGCGAGACGTTGCTGCAATCGCACGCGGATGAACTCTCGATCCTGCCGGCGTTGCCGCCCGCATGGAAGGACGGCTCGGTGAAAGGCCTGCGCGGTCGCGGTGGCTTCGAGGTCGATGCGGCCTGGAAGGACGGCAAGCTCACGGGCACGAAAATCCGTTCCGGCCTCGGCCAGCCTGCTTCCGTGCGTCTGCCCGGCAATCCCGCCACCATCACCCTGAAGGAAACCGGTGGCCGCACCGCACAAGTTGCAGCGAAGAACGGCGTGTTCTCGTTCCCGACCAAGGCGGGCACGGAATACAGCATCGAGCTTTGATCGTGGCGGCGGACTTTATCCGTCGAGCCTCTGAAAAAATCAAAAGGCAGAAGCCCGCGGGCTTCTGCCTTTTTGTTTCAGATCGTGGCTGTGGGATTACAGCACCGCTTCCTTCGCGCAGGTGAACGGCATGTCGTGCGCCAGCGCCACCGGTTCACAGGTGAGCCTGCCACCGGCGGTGTTGATGCCTTTGAGCAGGTCCGGGCGGATGCGGCAGGCTTCCTTGAGACCCTTGTCGGCGATCAGCATCGTCCACGGGTGGGTCACGTTGTTCAGCGCCTGGGTGGCGGTGCGGGAGTAGGCGCCCGGCATGTTCGCCACGCAGTAGTGGAGCACGCCTTCCTCCTCATACGTCGGATCGTCGTGAGTGGTTGGACGGGTGGTTTCCGAGCAACCGCCCTGGTCGACCGCGATGTCCACGAACACGCTGCCCTTCGGCATCATGCGCAGCATCTCGCGGGTGATGAGCTTCGGTGCCTTCGCGCCGGGAACGAGCACCGCGCCGATGACAAGGTCCACGCGCGGCAGCAGTTCGGTGAGGTTGGCTTCGTTCGAGTAAACGGTGTGAGCGCCATCCATGGTGATGTCGAGGAAGCGCATGCGCTCGAAATCGACTTCCAGGATGGTCACGTCCGCGCCGATGCCGGTGGCCACGCGTGCGGCATTCACGCCTGCGGTACCGCCGCCGAGCACGACCACACGGCCCGGAGCTACGCCCGGCACGCCGCCGAGCAGCGTGCCACGGCCGCCGCGATGCTTCGCGAGATGGTAGGAGCCGACGATGGCGGACATGCGGCCCGCGATCTCACTCATCGGTTCGAGCAGTGGCAGGCGGCGGTTCACCTCGATGGTCTCATAGGCGACCGCGGTGCAACCGGTGGCGAGCAGTCCTTCCGTCAGCGGCTTGCTGGCGGCGAGGTGGAGATAGGTGAAAAGCAGGTGATGGGGCTTCAGCATCGCGATCTCGGATGCCTGCGGTTCCTTCACCTTCACGATCATTTCCGCCTGGGCGAAAACATCCGCCGCAGTGTCCACAAGCGTGGCACCCACGGCCTCGTATTGACTGTCGTGATAGCTGGCGCCTTCGCCCGCCTGCTTTTGCACGATGACCTTGTGGCCGCGCTTGACGAGATCCGCGACCGATCCGGGGATCATGCTGACGCGGTTTTCCTGCGCTTTGATTTCTTTCGGTACGCCGATGACCATGGGCGCGGAACTATTCCACCCGACGGGTGCATTCCAGAGCATTCTCCCCGTTTGGCCAAAATCGGGTACAAATTCCGCAATTTTGCCAATTATCGAATCTAAATCTGCAGAAAAATGGTCAGTAATATCCGGAAAACGGCACTCCTTCCCAATGAATCGTATTTGGCTTCTCTTATTGTTCGTGGTGCCTGTGCTCCACGCCGCAACTCCGGCGGAATTTGCCGCCAGTTCTCTCGTTAAACGCGTTGCGAAGGACCGAGCGGGCGAGTTCCACGTCCAAGAAATCCCAACGGAAGATGGTAAGGATGTCTTCGAAATCGAGGATGGCCCCGGAGGGAAGATCGTGCTGCGCGGCAACAATGGCGTCTCCATCGCCTCCGCGCTGGGCCACTACCTGAAGACCCGCGCGCAGTGCCATCTCTCATTCTGCGGTGATCAGATGAATCTCCCTGCCACGCTGCCCAAGGTGGGGGCGAAGGAGCGGGTGGTGAATGAGTTCCAGCACCGCGTGTTCTTCAACTGGTGTACGCTCAGCTACACCGGCGCATGGTGGGATTGGAACGACTGGCAGCGTGTGCTCGATTTTCTCGCGCTCAATGGCATCAACCGTCCGCTCGATGTCACGGGTCTCGAGTGCGTGTGGTATGACACGCTGTTGAAGCACGGTTTCAGCGATGAGGAGGCGCGCAAGTTCCTGGTCGGTCCGGCGTTCTTCGCGTGGCAGTGGATGACGAACATCCAGAGCCACTGCGGGCCCCTGCCGAAGTCGTGGCTCGACCAGCGCCGCGAACTCTCGCGCAAGATCTCCGCTCGCGAGCGCGAGCTGGGGATGGAGCCGATTTACCAGGGGTTCTCCGGCTTCGTGCCGCGCGAGCTGAAGCGGAAGTTCCCGGATGCGGGGGTGGCGAACCAGCCATCGTGGTGCGCCTTCCCGGGCAGCGCGCAATTGGATCCGCTTGATCCGTTGTTCGGAAAGATCGCGGCGACTTGGTACGAGGAGCTTCGTAAATTCTACGGCCCCCTGCATTACATCGCCGCCGATCCGTTTCATGAAAGCTCGCCGCCGAAACCGGGTGACGAATATCTCGTCAATGTCGGCAAGACCATCTTCGAGAACATGCGGAAGGCCGCCGACAAGCCGGTGTGGGTGATGCAGTCGTGGTCGATCCGCAAGCCGATCGCCACCGCCGTGCCAGCGGAGAGCCTGCTGGTGCTGGATCTCAATGGTTCGCGTGCGAACTCCACCGAGAAGTTCTGGGGCCGTCCCTTCGTGACCGGCATGCTTCACAACTTCGGCGGCCGCATCAATCTGCACGGCGACCTGCGCTCGTTGGCGGCGAATCCCTTCCACAAGACCCGCGAAGCCGCGCCGAACGCGACCGGCATGGGCCTCTTCATGGAAGCCATCGTGCAGAATCCGGTGGTGTATGATCTGGCCTTCGACAGCGTTTGGCGCAGCGGCCCGGTCGATCCCGACGAGTGGCTGAAAGCCTATGCGCGCCGCCGTTATGGCGCGGAGTCCGCTGCCGCGGTGGAGGCATGGAAGATCCTGCTCGCCGGTCCCTACAAGCCGGGAACCATGGGCACGGAGAATTCCTCGATGCCTGCCGCACGTCCGGCGCTCGACCCGAAGAAATCCGGACCCAATGCCGGATTCTCCATTCCCTACGCGGCACCGGAATTACTACGAGCCTGGGAGTTGCTGTTGCAGGACGCACCCGTGCTTTCGAAGTCAGATGCCTGGCGATTCGATGTGGTCGATGTCGGTCGTCAGGTGCTGTCGAATGCCTGCCAGCCTTTGCAACGTGAGATTGCCGAAGCCTTCCGCAACAAGGATGCGGCCCGTTTCGCGGAACTCGTGAAGACCTTCGATGGACTGCTCGCGGACATCGACCGGCTGCTAGCCACCCGCGGCGAATACTCGCTGGGCAAGTGGATCTCGGACGCCCGCCGTTTCGGCAGGACCGATGAGGAGCGCGCGCTTTATGAGCGCAATGCGGTGATGCTGGTGACGTGGTGGGGACCCGAGAAGGGCGGCAGCGACCCGGTTATTTTCGACTACGCGTGGCGCGAATGGTCCGGTCTGGTGGGCGGCTACTACCGCATGCGTTGGAATGATTTCCACCGACATCTGGCGGAGGTGCTCAAATCCGGCGGCACCTGGACCGAGGAGGGCCTCAAGCAGGCGCATGGGCGCCCGGCGTTGAGGGCGAATGACTACTTCAGCGTGCTTGCAGACAAGGAATGGGCATGGATCACGACCGCTCACCAGCTTCCTGCAAAGGTGGAGGGAGATGCCGCCGCGATCGGCAAGGAATTGCTCGGAAAGTATGGCTCACTGATCCAGACGCAGGTGTCCACCAAAGTAACACCACAACAGAACGCGCTGCCGCAGGGGGCCGTTCAAGTGGGTTCTTGGTCCGCAGACCAGTATGCCACGCAGTGGAAGAAAATCACGATCGACCTCACGAAACATCTCGATGCGGGTGGGCCGTGGACCTTCGGCGCGCTTTACCAGGGAGGCCGCAGCCGATTGCACGTACGCAATGTCACACTGCGCTTCGGCAGCGAGATCGTGTCGAAGGATCTGCATGAAGGCCACACCGGTAACGAGCATGTGGACAACACCTGGAAGCTCGACTTGCCGGAGATCCCGCTGAACACGCCGATGGTGTTGGAAGCCGAAGTTCGCACCGATGGCACGACCAACTCTTCCGGCGTGTATTTCCTCAAGCAGGGAAAGTAGCACAAGCATTCCTGCTTGTGAGTGGGTGGAGCGGAAAGCTCCTATCCACCCTGTTTCCCGGCGGCCTCGCGTGAAGTTATTGGATGGTTGTTGCTGTCGGCGGCATCGAGCCGCTCTCATTCACAAGCAGGAATGCTTGTGCCACAATGGTCCTACTCATCCTCATCCACCGGCTTGGCTCCCGGTTTGCCCTTGGCCTTCGGGTCGGGCTTCGGCAGGGGCGGCCAGAATGAGCCTTCCTTCTCGACTCCCGCGGCGTAGTCGGTGAGCAGCTTTTTCAATTCAGCCACGGTCTGCGGCTGCTCCGCGGCGCGGTCGATGCGTTCGCCGGGATCTTGTTCGACGTTGAAAAGCAGCGGCTTTTCCGGCGTGGGCTTGAAGCCGTAGTTGTTGCCGGTTTGGGAGGCGATCTTGGTGTGCAGCTTCCAAGGCCCCCTGCGGATCGCGCCGATCGAGTTGTCGCCGAATCCGGAGAAGGCGAAGGTGAAACTTGGAACGGTGCCGGGGAATTTATCCGCGTTGAAATACGGGCGGATGTCCCGGCCATCGAGGGTGCGGCCGGTGGGCAGCGGTTCACCCGCCAGTGCGAAAGCGGTGGGGAGCACATCCATGGTGCTCGCCGGAGCCTGCACCACGGTGCCGGGGCGGATGGTGCCCGGCCACCAGAAGACGCCGGGCACGCGCTGGCCGCCTTCCCAGGTCGAGCCTTTGCCATCCCGGAAGGGCAGGGCGGAGCCGATCAACATACGGGCTTCACCGTACTTCGCGTCCTTGGCGGTGTCCTGGTACTTGATCCACGGGCCGTTGTCGGAGGCGAAGATGACCAGGGTATTCTGGGCGATGCCGGACTGTTCCAATGCCGAGCGCAGGCGGCCGAGATTGCTGTCGATCTCTTCGATGCAGTCACCGTAGAGGCCGCGCAGCGAGGTGCCCTGGAAATCCTTCGAGGCATGCACCGGCAGGTGCGGATAGTTCGGCGTGAAATAGATCAGGAACGGCGCGTCCTTCTTCGCCTTGATGAAGTCGATGGCGGCGTCCGTGTAACGCTTGGTCAGGCTCTCCAGCACCGGCACGTTGCCGAGGATGTCCTTTTCAATGATTTCGTAACCCTGGACCGGCGAGTTCCCCTGCGGGTTGCTGCGGATCAGGTTGGTACCATGTTCATAGTCGTGGGAGACGTTGGTCCCGAGCCACTGGTCGAAGCCGTGCGCCAGCGGCAGGGTATCCGGGGTCATCTGGTTGGCCGCGTTCGGCGTGCCGAGGTGCCACTTGCCGAACATGCCGGTGGCGTAGCCCTGGTGTTTCAATCCCTCCGCCAGCGTCACCTCGTTCGGGTGCATGTAGCGCGGCGACTCCGGGCCGAGCACCCAGGAGCCGAAACCGGAACGGATTGGATTGCGGCCGGTGAGGATCGAGTAGCGCGAGGCGGTGCAGGCGGACGAGCCGCAATAGAACTGCGGGAAATTCAGACCCTCGCTCACCATGCGCGAGAGGTTCGGCGTGTTGATCGTCGGATTCCCGGTATGGGAGAAATCGCCGTAGCCGGCGTCATCCAGCAGGACCACGATGACGTTCGGCTTCTCGAGGGCCGGGCGGGCGATGGCGGGCGCGAGCAGGGCCAGCGCGGCGATGAGGTTGCGGATCATGGGAAAGCGGGCCGTGGTGGCTGCGAAATTACGTGGCGGAGGGGGGATGTCGAGCAGCAGTCAACGTGCAAAAGATCTGCGGAAATCCGTTGGGCTGGCGCCGGTGTTGCGGCGGAAGAAGTTGAAAAAGTTGGAGGGGGAGGGGAACCCGCAGCGCCGTCCGATTTCCGCGACCGGAGTGTCCGTTTCCGCGAGCAGGCGCTTCGCTTCCTCCGTGCGCCGCCGCCGGATTTCGCCCGCCGGGTCGATCCCGAAGCGCGTGCCGAACCGTTTCACCAGCGTCTTGGTGGAAACGCCTGCTGCAGCGGCCAGTTCCTGCACGGTGATGCCCTCCAGCACCCGCCTGTCGAACAAACGCCAGGCCCGTTCCAGTGCCGGGTCCGCCGCCGCCGTCTGGGTGCTGTCCCGTATCAACAGATCGGTGCAGGGCAGCAGCCAGAGGCCTCCGGGTGGCAGACGCCCGGCCATGCGTTCGGACAAGACTTCCGCCGCCTTCAGGCCGATCTCCTCGCCCGGTGGCACGATGGTGGTGAGCGCGGGTCGTCCGGTGCGGCCGATCAAACGGTTGCCCTGCCCCACCACGGCCAGATCCGAGGGAACCCGCAGGCCATGCCTTGCCGCGATCTCCAGCACCCGCACCGCCGCCGGATCGTCCTCACACAGCACCCCGCAGGGTTTCGGGAGGGCGCGCAGGAAATCCGCCACCTTGTGCTCATCGGCCGCCGGTGCCGTTCCCGGCCACGCGTGTGCCCTCAGTTCATGACCGTGGCAGGTGATCCCCGCTTCCCGGGTGATTTCCCGGAGTGCTTTGAGCCGGTGATGCCGGGAGGAGCCGGTTCCGATCCGGCGCTCCAGATACGCCGCGTGTTCCAGTCCGAGATCCTTGAAATGAGCCACCACCAGCCGTGCCAGCGATGGCCATTCCGTGGCCACCCGTGAGATTCCGGGGACGGCAGGTGGATCGTCCATGCAGTTCACCACCGGCAATCCCCGGGCATCGAGGCCCTTCATCCACCCGGTATCACCGCCCGTCCAGGTGATCACGGCATCCACGCCGGTGAAGACCTCCGGCCGTGATGCCGCCTGCTCCAGATCGCATTCCACCAGCCGCCAGCCGCCGTGCCTGTCCACATGGGCCATCACGCCCTCCCGGATGCGCCGCGCCTGTCCATAGAACAATGGCAGGGCGAGCATGACGGTGGGAATTCCGACGGCGGACATTCTCCGGCACCTTGGTGAAACTTCCCAAAAAGTGAAGTCGTTTCCTCGAAATGAACATGGTCTGGTCCGTCCGCGGAGTATTGGATCATCATCATCCATTCCTTTCGCCCATGAAGCTGCTATCCACATTCGCCGCCGCCTGTCTGCTCCAGGCCGCCGCCGTCGCCTCCACGAAGCCCAACGTGATCTTCATCTATGCCGATGACCTTGGCTACGGAGACATCGGTTGCAACGGCGCGAAAGGCGTCGCGACTCCCAACGTCGACAAGCTGGCGTCCGAGGGCATCAACTTCACCGATGGTCACGCGGCGTCCTCCACCTGCACGCCGTCCCGCTATTCCATCATGACCGGCCAGTATGCCTTCCGGCAGAAGGGCACGGGCATCCTGCCGGGAGACGCGGAGATGATCATCAAGCCGGGCAGCACCACGCTGCCGTCCATTTTCAAACAAGCCGGCTACACCACCGGTGCGGTGGGCAAGTGGCACCTCGGCCTCGGCAGCGGCAAGGTCGATTGGAATGGCGAGATCAAGCCGAGCCCGAATGACATCGGCTTCGACGAATCCTTCATCATGGCCGCCACCGGCGACCGCGTGCCGACCGTTTACATCCGCAACCACCGCGTGGAGAACCTCGATCCCGTGGACCCCATCGAGGTGGACTACAAGAAACCCTTCCCCGGTCTGCCGGATGGCAAGAAGGACCGCGCCACGCTCAAGATGGATTGGAGCGCGGGGCACAACATGGCGGTCATCAATGGCATCGGCCGCATCGGCTACATGAAGGGTGGCACCAAGGCGCTGTGGAAGGATGACCAGATGTCGCAGGACTTCACCCGCGAGGCGCTCGGCTTCATTGAGAAGCACAAGGACCAGCCGTTCTTCCTCTACTTCGCCACCCACAACATCCATGTGCCGCGTGTTCCGAACGCGATGTTCCTCGACAAGAGCACGATGGGCCTGCGCGGGGCTTCCATCGCCGAGTTCGATTGGCAGGTCGGTCAGGTGATGCAGACGCTCGACAAGCTCGGCCTTGCGGAAAACACGATGGTCATCCTCAGCAGCGACAACGGTCCGGTGATCGATGACGGCTACAAGGATGAGGCCAAGGAAAAGCTGGGAGACCACAAGCCGGCGGGTCCCTACAACGGCGGCAAGTACTCGCTGTTCGAAGGCGGCACCCGCGTGCCTTTCATTGTCCGTTGGAAGGGGAAGGTGAAACCCGGTACCAGCTCCGCCATCGTCAACCAGATGGACTTCGCCGCCAGCTTCGCCGCCCTCACGGGGGTGAAACTGGCAGCCGATGCGGTACCGGACAGCCTCAACGTGATGCCCGCGCTGCTCGGTGAATCGAAGACCGGCCGCGAGTGGCTGGTGGAGGACAGTCTTCCCGGCAACCGGCTCGCCTACCGTGAGGGCGATTGGAAGCTGCTCCTCGCAGGCGGGCGTTTCCCCTTGCAGCTCTTCAACCTGAAGGACGACCTTGCGGAGAAGAAAGACCTCACCGCCGAGCACCCGGAGGTTGTTGAACGCCTCACCAAGCGATTGGAGGAAATCCGCAAGTCCGAGCGTACCCGCCCCCAATCCTGAGATCCTTTCCAACAAACGCCCCGGCCGTTCCACGGACCGGGGCGTTTTTGTTTTCCCGTGAGGGCGGGATCTGCCCAAGTGAACTGGAATGGCAGACGAGCCTCCCAACCCCTACGCGCCGCCGATCGTCCAGGATGCGCCTGACCTCCAAAAGGGACTCTGGAAATGCGATGGAACCGATCTGTGGGTGCGGACCGGGGCGTTCCTTCCCGGAGTCGATCTGCTGACCGGGGAGGTGCTGCCTGCGGATGCGGTGGTCCGGCAGGTTTCCCTCATGCCGTTGAACCTGCGTGTGCTGATTCCCTGTATCTTCATCGCCGGTGCGGCGTCCGGCCGGGAGCAGCTGGAATCGTGGTTGGGCTTTCACATTCCCATCGAGGTCCTGACGGGTATCGTGGTCCTTCTGTGCCTCTTGTCCGGGCGCTGGTTGAAGGTGCCAACCTGGCTGATCCGATACCAGCAATCACAGCTGGCTTCGCGCCGCCTCATGCGGCCTATCTTGATCTGGATCGCGTGTATCATCGGCTCCTGCGTCGTAGGCACCCTCATTGCCTGGGCCTTGGTTTCCCAATCCACTCATCGCATGGAGCCGTTCGCGGTGGGGGGCCTGATTCTGGTGCCTCCGGTGGTGGCTGCGATTGTTGGCGGGGTTCTGGTGCTCAAGCGCGACGGCCAGTTGCGGACCGGAGGGACCTCCGGTGATTGGCTGCTGCTGCGCGGGGTACATCAGGCGGCCATCGATTTCCTTTGCGCGCTTCCACCTCCGCCGGATCCGGCCTCGCGGCCCAATCTGGATCTGCGGACCTACGTCATCCACATGGCGAAACATCCGCTGTTGGAGTGGTTCAGGTTGCTGCGCTGGCGTCCACTGCCCTGCCTGAACATTCTCCTGACGAAACTCCTCCAACCGCGGGCGTTGGACACCCGTGCGGTCATGCAGACGAAGCCCTCCACGGCGGGTTCCGAGGTCGTTTCGACGGAGTTCCGGGACCGCATCCTGGCCATGGAGCCCGGTCTCCGGGAGGACGGTTGGTCGATCCATACGTGGATTCATCTGCCGATCCCGGATCGCTTCAACAGTCACTCGGAACAGATCTGTCTGTTCCATCGGGACCGGCGTGACCTGATGTTCTTCTCGCGGGTCCGTGGCGATGCGTTTCCCGAGCGGTACTCGGTTGCTCTCTATGCATGGCTGCCGGATGGGACGTCCCTGAAAACCTCGGATGACACCGCCTTTGCCTCCGCCATTCCCATGGGCTGCGAATGGGAGCAACTGCCTGGCACGCCGTCTCCCGAACTCATTGCCAGACACATGCGGAAGTCGGTCGAACGCGGCGCGGTGAGCCTCCGGGATGCCGGGGAAGCGTTCGAGCGCGTGATCCGGATGAACTTGGAAAACCACGCCCGTTTGCACGCGAGAGGAATTTGTGGTCCGCTCGAAGAGATTTCCGCGTAAAATGTTGACAGGGTCGGGCCGTTGGGGTCTTCTCTGCGCCCCGCCGCAAGGCCAACGCACTCGTAGCTCAATTGGATAGAGCGTCTGACTACGGATCAGAAGGTTTGGGGTTCGAGTCCCTACGAGTGCGCCACTCATTTTCCACCACTGGTTTCGGGGCGTAGCGCAGTCTGGTAGCGCGCTTCGTTCGGGACGAAGAGGTCGTGGGTTCGAATCCCGCCGCCCCGACCATGGTTGACCAAGCCTCCTTCACCGGGAGGCTTTTTTGTTTCAAGAACGATCGCTGTTCTTTCCACCCAGGAGTGGTGGGTGAGAACTTTCGAGCGCAGCAAGAGTCCGAATGCGGCAGGAGCTTCGCGACTTCGTAAAAATTGGCGAAGCCACATGCTGGCATGGCCGAAGGTAATTCCGCCAGGGGTTCGCCGCGTTTCTTCCCTCTTCCTCTCCCTCCCCCCATCCGCTAGAACCCCGCCATGGATTTCGAAACGCTCTCCAAGTGGGCCGATGAGGAAGTGAAGGCCGTGCTCGCCACCCTGCCGCCGCAGGTCAAGAAGCCGGCCATGGCGTGCTCGATCTCCTTCGAGGAGCGCCCCGGTCGCAGCCTTCACGACGAAGAACTGGAGGGCGACGAACTCGGCCTTTTCGAAGGACCCTCCCTGTTGGAGGAAACCTCGTCTCCCGGCGGCATGATCCCGCAGGTCCGGCTGTTCCTCTTCAATTTGTGGGAATGGGTCGAACAGGACGAGCAGGACTATCGCGATGAGGTCGGCATCACCTTCCTCCACGAACTCGGCCACTACCTCGGCTGGGAGGAGAATGATCTGGAAGATCGCGGCCTCGAATAGCCGGTCAGACGCCGAGTTTCTCCGCGACGACCCGGATGGCCTCCGGGTAGAGCCGGTGCTCTTCCACCTGGATGCGGGCGTGCAGAGTCTCCGGCGTATCATCCGCCAGTACCGGCACCTTTGCTTGAAGAACCGCCGGGCCGGTATCCATCCCTGCGTCCACATAGTGGACCGTGCAGCCGCTTTCCGTGGCTCCTGCGGCCAGCGCCTGCTTCCATGCATCCACACCGGGAAAGGCGGGGAGCAGAGCGGGGTGGATGTTCAAAATGCGGTCTGGAAAGGCGTCCAACAGCGGCTGCTTTACCAGCCGCATGAAGCCCGCGAGGCAGACGATGTCCACGCCCGCCTCATGCAACTGCCGGGCGGTGGCGGCTTGCACTTCCTCCGGGAACTTCGTCTTGAAGCCCTGGCAGTCGATCACCGCGGTGGGGATGCCACGCTTGGCGGCACGCTCGAGAATGAAAGCTCCCGGATTGTCGGAAAGCACCAGCGCGATTTCGGCATCGAGTGTTCCGGCGTCGATCGCATCGAGGATCGCTTGCATGTTGGAACCGGAACCGGAGCCGAGGATACCGAGGCGCATGCCCGGGTGTAGAACGCGGGGCGGGGGTTTTCAACCGCCAAGGCGGGTTGGGCGCAAGGGGGATGGCTTCAAACGAGCAGAGACGCCGGTTGGGAATCAATACCCCGCATTGGAACTTGGCAGTTCCCAAGGAGTTGACAGCATGCCGCATGCACGACGCCCGCATCGACGCTCTTGCCCGTCAGTTGGTCCGCTACTCGACCTCGCTGAAGAAAGGCGAGAAGGTCCTCATCGATCTCTATGACGTGCCGGATTCCATCGGCATCGCGTTGATCCGCGAGACCCGTGCGAAGGGTGCTATCCCGGTCGTTCGCATCCATGACTCCCGCATCACGCGTGAGATGCTGTTCGGTGCGGAGGATGCCCAGTACTCGATCATCTCGAAGCATCTGCTCGCCGAGATGAAGGATATGGACGCCTACATCGCGATCCGCGGCGGCCACAACATCGCCGAGTCCTCCGATGTCCCGGCCGAGCGCATGAAGCTCGCCATGAAGCATCTCCGCCCGGTGATCGACCACCGTGTGAAGAAAACCAAATGGTGCGTGCTGCGCTGGCCGAATCCGGCGATGGCCCAGCAGGCGGGCATGAGCACGGAGGCCTTCGAGAACTTCTACTTCGATGTCTGCCTGCTCGACTACAAGGCGCTCATCCCCGCGATGAACGCGCTGAAGAAGCTCATGGACAAGACCGACCGCGTGGAGATCACCGGCCCGGGCACCCATCTCAAGTTTTCCATCAAGGACATCCCCGCCATCGTCTGCGGCGGCACCTGCAATATTCCGGACGGCGAGGTCTTCACCGCGCCGGTGCGCGATTCCGTCGAAGGTGTGATCTCCTACAACACGCCGACGATCTACCAGGGCATTCCCTTCGACAACGTGAAGCTGGAGTTCTCCAAGGGCAAAATCGTGAAGGCCGAGGCCGGAGCGAAGACCAAGCAACTCAACAAGATCCTCGATAGCGACGAGGGTGCGCGCTACATCGGCGAGTTCGCCATCGGCTTCCACCCGGTGATCCGCGAGCCGATGCGTGACATCCTCTTCGATGAGAAGATCGCCGGTTCCTTCCACTTCACGCCGGGCCAGGCCTATGAGGAGGCGGACAATGGCAACCGCTCGCAGGTCCATTGGGACCTCGTGAACATCCAGCGCAAGGACTACGGTGGCGGCGAGATCAAGTTCGACGGCAAGGTCATCCGCAAGGACGGCAAGTTCCTGCCCGCCGCATTGGCGAAGCTGAACGGGTGAGCCTCGCGAGCGTTCCTGCTTGTGAGCGGAGAAAGCGGACTGCAAATGGAAGCATGGGCTTTGCCTTTCCGGTCCGCGCCGTCATCGCCCCGCTGCTGCTGGCGGCATTGTCGTCCTGCGACAAGACGAAGCCCGCGGAGGCTCCGGCGACCGCATCCGGCCCGATGGTTCAGCGGGCCTATGTCTGGCAGCGTGATTGGAGGCCGGAGGTGTCCCGATCCATTGCCGCCCATGGCGGAGCCTTCGACAGTCTGGCCGTGCTCGCCGCTCAGATCGAGTGGAAGGCAACAGGCGGGGAGCCGTCCGTGGTCCGACCTCCGATTGACTGGGGTGCTCTCCGTGCCGCCGCGAGGCCCGCGGGTCTCGTCGCCAGGGTGCAGCGGGCGGGTGAGGGCCGGATGGTGGCGGAGGCTGTGATCCGCGTGCTGTTGGAGCGTCTCGCCGAGGCGAAAGCGGCATCGGTTCCGGTTTCCGAGTTCCAGATCGATTACGATTGCGCGCAGAAGAATCTCGAAGGCTACCGGCAGTGGTTGGCCTCTGTCCGGGAAGGATTGCGTTCCACCGGTGTTCCGCTGCGCATCACCACGCTGCCGAGTTGGCTCGGTGAGCCCGCTTTTGAAAAGCTCGTGGATGGGGTGGATGGTTATGTTCTTCAGGTCCATTCATTCGATCTCACCGCACTCGGAAAGGCGCCCACCGTCTGCGATCCGGTGATGGCGCGGGAGTGGGTGGCGCGCGCGGCGAAGCTCGGCCGCCCGTTCCATGTCGCCCTGCCCACCTACAGTTGTATCGCCGGGTACGGGCCGGATGGCCGTTGCCTCGGGATGGTGGCGGACGCCGGCCATCCGACGTGGCGGTGGGACGCCCGCGTGGTGGAATTCACATCGGATTCCGCAGACCTCGCCGGATTGGTGGCGGAGTGGACGAAGCAACGTCCGGCCATGATGCAGGGACTCTACTGGTATCGTCTGCCGGTCGATGGAGAAACGTACAACTGGCGCTGGCCTACGCTGGCAGCGGTGATGTCTGGTCGTGTGCCGATGGCGAGATGGGAGATCAAGGCGGCTCCCGGCAGCCCCGTGGACTTCGTGCTTTGGAATACCGGTGAGAAGGACGACCTGCTGCCCAGGAGCATTCGTGTCACCCGGCCGGGACCTCCGGAGGCCGTCGTTGCGGATGGGCTCGGCGGCTGGCAGTGCAAGGCCGCTCCGGACCATGTCGATTTCCAGTTCCCTACCCAAGGTAGGCCGATCCGTCTGGCGCCGGGAAATTCGATGCCGCTGGGATGGATTCGCTATCAGGAACCGCCGCCACCTGATATGACGTTTTCCTATGAAATCGTCCGCTAGAGGGATGCTTTTGGTTTTGTGCGGAATGTTTTCCGGCGAGGCCTTCGCGACCGGCGGCTGGGTGCCGGAGCGCTTTCTTGATGAAGGCGGGCAGGTGCTGAAAGGTCCGCCGCAGTTCTACTGGGACCTCGAACTCAATCGTCTCGCCAGGCAGTATGCGGAGAAGGATCTGCCGCCGGAATTCAAGACCGATCCGTCCGAGGACACGGCGGAGGATGGCAAGGCGGGGGCCACTGCCGCAGCGGACAACGCCGACTTCGAGGAGGCGCTGAAATCCGGAAAACTGAAACCCACCGATGTGACATCGGCCCGAGCCGCACAGGCTGAGATGCGGGCGTGGCTTCAAAAAGGAGCCAGCGATGAAGATCGCCCGAAGCTGGCCGAGACGGATTCCGAATTCGCGGACTACCACCGGGGTGCGGGCTTGTTGGCCGATGACAAACCGGCGGAGGCGAAGACCGCGTGGGAGAAGTTGCTCCAGCGCCCCGCCGGGCAACGCCACTACCGCACGGTATGGGCCGCCTACATGCTCGGGAAGACCTGCATGCAGGATGAAAAAACCCGCGCCGATGCGGTGGCTTGGTTCGGCAAGTGCCGCCAATACGCGCGGGAGGGATTTGCGGATCCGCTGAATCTGGCTGCGGATAGTTTCGGTTGGCAGGCGCGTGCCGAGTATGATGCGGGCAATCACGCGGCCGCCGCCCGCCACTATCTCCAGCAACTTGCGTTGGGCGATACCTCGGCGATCCGTTCCATGAAGCTGCTGGTGCCGGACCGGGAGACCGGTGCGGGACTGTCGCCGCTTTCCTTCGAGGCATTGGTCCCACAGGGGCCGCAGGATGACTCCGTGCCTCATCCGGAAAAGACGGAGGAGCAACTCAAGGCGGAGGCCGGGACGGTGGAGCACAAGATGATCGCAGCCGCCAAGGATGAAGTCCTCCGCCAGATCGTCACAGCGCACGTTCTCTCCACCAGCACGTCCTATTGGTCGGAGTCGGACAAGACCCGCCTGACCACATGGCTGGAAATTGTGGAGAAGGCGAAGTTGGACCGCATGGAAGGCGCGGCATCGCTCGGATGGGCCGCCTACACCGCCGGGAAGTTCGCGGAGGCGGAAAAGTGGGCCCGCCTCGACAAGCCCGCTTCGCCGCTCGGGCAATGGCTCCAGGCGAAGCTCGCCCTGCGCAAGGGTGACTTCGCCACTGCATCCAGCCTCATGGCGGTGGTGGTGCCCCAGCTTCCGGACGATGCGGCCACCCGCTACGAGGATGGCTATCTTCCCAAAGCCTCCGCCGCCGCGGATCTGGGAGCCTCGTTGTTGGCCCAAGGAAAGTTCAAGGAATCTCTGGCGGCCTTCTGGAGCGGTGGTTGCTGGTTTGACGCCGGCTATGTGGCGGAGCGTTTGCTGGGCACCGACGAACTGGTCGCGTTCGTGAAGGCCAATGCCATGCTCACGGATGAGGAGCGCGCCAATCAACCGGGTGATGAGCGGACTCCCGCGGACATGCGCCGCGAGATGAGAAACAACCTCATGAACCTCGCCGGACGCCGCCTCATCCGCGAAGACCGGAATGCCGAAGGCCGCCTCCTGCTTGGCGAGGAACCCCGCAAGCTCTTCGACCTGTTCCGGGAACTGGGTGCGAAGGGAAACAACGAGAAGAATCCGAAGAAGGAGCGCGCCCGGGCGCTCTTCGAGGCCGCATGCATTCTCGAAGATGGCTCGTCCTGGTGTGGCACCGAGGATGATGTCGTCCGTGCCGAGTGGGGCGGCTATGCGCCGGAACATCCGGAAGCCCTCGTCCAGTCCCGCATGACTGGCAAATCGAAGGCATCGGGCGGAGATGAGGAAGATGGAGACAAGGTGAAGTTGGTCGACAACTTCGTTCCTTCCTCGGACTCCGAGCGCAAGCGTCTTGCCCAGGGACGTGCCGCATCCATGCGCCAGTACGTCCGACAAGCCTCCGCCCTTGCGGTGAAAGCCGCCGCCTTGCTTCCGGACAATACCGAGGAAACCGCGGACGTTCTCAACCAGGCGGGCCGCTGGATCCAGGACCTCGACAATCCCGGCGCGGACAAGATCTACTACCAGATTGAGAAGCGTTGCCCGAAGACCGGGATCGGCAAGGCCGTGATTGAAAAACATTGGTTCATCGAACCCGACGGCCCGTGGACCGGCGGAGCCGGAACGGGCGATTCGTTCGACAAGGCCCCGGAGGAAAAGTCCCGGTAAGGGCTCTTACTTCTGCTGCGACCCGATGCCACGGGCCAGGCCGATCAAGACACCAATGATGAGAATCGGCGATCCGGAGACCACGGCGATGACGATTGCCGCGATCGCGAGAAGAACGATTGCGACCTTGAACAGGGCGGATTTTGCTTTGCTCGACTTGCGGGCTCCGCCCCACATCTTGATCACCTTCCGCGGGTTGCCCTTCAGTCCGGGAATCTGTGAAGCCAGCGCCTTTTGGGCGGCACGGATGTGGTTGGTAGCCGCAGGGTCATCCGGCCATGTGCCGAGCTGCCGGATGGCGTTGCGGTAGTGGGTTTCCGCGGTCGATGTTTTCGTGCGCGTGGCCGCAACCATCGCCCGGCCCAGTTCCGCCAGTCCGTTGTAGTACTGCGAAGTACGGCCTTCCTCGATGGGACCGAGCAACTCGTCCGCTTCATCCACTCGCGCGATGGATGCGAGATAGGATGCGTGCGCCGCGCGCAATGCGAGCGAGTTGCGATCATTGCGGAAGCGCGTGATGCCTGATTCGCGGATCGGCGCGGATGCGGCCGGGCCCTCCATCGCGTCGATGGCGGAGGTCAGGTTCACCAGCGTGTGGGCACCCACCGCATCGCCGCGGTCTTTCCAATCACCAAGCCATTGAGCCCCGGCCTTGAAGTCATCGATGGCGACCAACACCTCGCCCACTGCGTTCCATAGTTCCGGATCGGCATGGAAGCGGGCGCGTTCCTTGCGGATCCACGTGCGGGCCAGGCTTGGCAGGCGGTTCCGGGGTGCGGAATGAAGCAGCACGTCCCATGCGGCATTGCGTGCCGGTTCCGGGATCTTGAATTTGCGCAGGCGCTTGGCGGCTTTTTCCAAGGCCTCCTTGCCCGAGAATGGCGAGGCCCACGCGGCGAGGACAGCCGGTGAAAGATCGCCACCCTCCGTGACCATCCGGTCGAGGAGGTTCTGCCATTTCACGCCGAGCTTGTGATTGGTGAACTCCTGGTTCAGCCACATCAGCGGACCGGCCTCGTCGATTTCGCGGCAGAGTTTTTCGCCCATCTCCAGAGCCATGGAATCCCGCTTGTCCGCGAGGGCGATCAGGATGGCATCGCACTCCACCCATGGCCCCGGTGAGTAGTGGCGGAGCATCTGGAGGGTTTCCCGTGCCGCGTTCAATTCGCCGCTCCTGATGCGGAGATAGATCAATTTGCGTCCGGCGAATTCATAGGTGGGATCCAGCAGGAAGGCCCGGTTGAAGGCACGCTTGGCCTGGTCCGGTTTTTCCAACTGCTCGGCGGCGAGTCCGGCGAAACCGTGTGCGATGGAGTTGTCCGGACTGAAGCGCGTCCATTGTTTCGTGGAATCCTCCAAAGCCTTCCAATTCTTCCGCGCGTGATGCCATTCGGAAAGCAACTGCCATCCCCACGCATAGTCGGGCTGTCGTTCCAGTACGGCCTCCATGGCGCGGATGGCGGCCGGTCCATCACCCATCTCCATCATTACCCAGGCGCGACGACCGGCGACTTCGAAGGGTGACTCCGTTTCTCCCGGTGCCGCTTCGCACGCCTGCAGGGCCTCATCGTAGCGGCCCAGATCGCAGAGCAGTACGGGCACTTGATCCCGCAGTTGGGTGGCTTTGGGGTGAAGGGCCAATCCCGCGCGTGCGGTTTCGAGGGCCTTTTCCCGATCCTTCAGTGTCCGGAGAATATCCACGGCGATGCCCCACCAGGAGGCGCTGTGGCTGTGCGTCACGTTCTGGCGTTCGACCAGATCGCGGAGTTCCTGTTCCTTGCCGAGTCCGGTTGAGGAATGGGTCAATGCGGACCATGCCCAGGCATAGGTGGGCGCGGCGTCCACGGCGTTCAGCAGGCTTTGCCATGCTTCTTCCTTCTTGCCACGACGGAGCAGCAATTCCGCCAGCACGCCGTGGTTCATTGCGTTCAGCGGCTCGTGACGGACGGCACTCCGGAGCACGTCTTCGGCCTCATCGTGGCGACCGAGGCGTTCGAGCGATTCGGAAAGGCTGCGGGCGGCGGTGTCCCAGGCGGGAGCCAGTTCGAGCGCCTTCCGTTGGGCCTCCACCTCGCCCGCCACATCACCCGCGGCATGGCGCACCTTCGCCACCTCCAGCCATGTGCGCGGCAGCAATGGGAAAGCCGTGGCCAGATGGTCCGAGCAGATCGCGGCCTCGCCCGGCAGATCCATTTGCAAGGCCTGGCTCAACCGCGCGATCCATGTCTGCCAGAGATCCGGGCGCTCCTTGCAGAAGCCCTGCAGCCGCGCCATGAGATCCGGCGGCGCGAGCACGCCCCAGGCGCAGCGCTGGAATACCGGCACGCATTCGCCATTGGACACCTGGCGTTTCATTTCCTCCGCTACGAAGGCAATCGACTCCTGCTGGGCGGCGGGGTCGGGACACCACTCCATCAGCCGGTCGATCGCGAAGGTGTAGTCGATATCCAGCATCAGCGCGCGACGGAGGCAGGCCACGGCTTCCTCCTGTTCTCCGTGGCGGTGGAGCAGATCGGCCAGCACGCCGAGGGAGGCGGGCTCACGTTCATTGCGCGACAAGGCTTCGCGGGCATCCGCCAGGCCGCCCTCTTGATCTCCCAGCCGGAACCGGGCGCTGGCGCGTTCGCGGCGTGCCCAGTTGTCGTCCGGGTCCAGCTCCAGCAGGCGGTCGAGCGTGGGCAACGGGTCTTCAGGCGCGGACTGCCACTGGGCCAGCAGCGTCAGCAGTCCGGTGTGGCGCGGGTGCCGGGCGACTCCGGCCTTCACAAACGCCAGCGCTTCGGTTTCACCCTGTTCCTCCGCGATCAGGCGCGCGAGCGTCTGCCAGGCATCGATCGCCAGCGGTTCACGCTCCAGCACTCCCTGCCACTGGCGGATGGCCAGCGGGCGATCGCCGAGGTAAAGCGCCGTCCGCGCGCGATGGCGACGCCATTGGGAATCCGCGACCTTGCCGCGCGCTTCCTCGATCCACTGCAATCCCACGGCTCGCTCGGCATCGCCCCACCGGACCATCATCTGTCCGGCCTCCAGTTTCAATGTCCCATCCTCGGGGAAGACGGTCATGGCTTCTTCCAGCACCGCCCTTGCCTCGCTGGCTCGTTGCAGGCTCTCCAAGGCTCCGGAAAGCGTGAGCCATGGTGCGGAATCGGAGCGTCCCTGATGCTTCGTCCTTTGGCGGAGAAACTCCAATCCATCCTCGATGCGCCCGATGATCCGGCAACTGTCGAAGTAGCTCCGTGCGTAAGGCTCCCATGCGGACGAGAGGTTCGAGGCGTAGCGCCGCAGCCGCGCCGCTTCTTCGAACTCCCCGCGCTTGATGTGCCATTTCGCCAGATTCTCCAGCGGTTGTCCGTCCTGCTGTTTGCGCAGGACCGCGCGACGCAGGTAGCGGCGGGCCGGGGCGAGCTGTCTGGCATCTTCCAGCAACCACTCGCCCAACTCCGAGATGAAAATCGGATCGCAGGGCTTCGCGGTGATCGTTTCCAGGAGAACCTTGCTGGCCTCGCGGTCGCCCAGCATTTGCAGGACTCCGAGGCGGTTGAGCTGGAGCGGCGCATGATTGGGAAAGCGGGCGATCAAGCGGTCCGTGAATTCCAGTTGCCGGGCACGGTGGCCCAGATAGGCGGCCAGCTCCACTTCTCCGAGCAGCGTGAGCGGATGCTCCGGTGAGATCGCCCGCAAGGTGGACACCGCTTCCTCCGCCTTCCAGCGGTCGTGATGTTCGGTCGCCACGGAAAGATGGTGATGCGCGTCATACACCGCTTCATCCGGAAACAGGATGCCATCGAGCCGGTGGGCTTCCTCCTGCGGCACCAGCACCATGCAGCGGGGGCCTTGTGTCGGATGGGCTTCGATCAGGCCGTCGATCAACATCTCGCCGTAGTGGCGGTTGGTGGGATCGCGCAGCAGCACCATGTCCGAGCGATCGTCATAGCCGATGCAGGCCTGGAGGTGTGCGGAGGTGACGTAGGAGGTGGTGAGCGTGAAGGGCAGGCCGCGATCGATCAGGGCGATGAGCACCTCGCGGGTGAACCGGAATTCACGCACCGTGAAGCCATGCGTCTCCGCCCAACCGTGCTCCTTGTGCCAAGGCGTGCCGTTGTAGCAGATGGCATCGGCGATGGCGAGGTGGTCGTGATCCTTGCCCCAGTACTTCGCCAGTGAGGCGAGTGTCGCGGGCGCACAGGTCATGTTGTGCTGGCGGATGAAGGGCACGTTCAGGCGCTTGCGCTTGCGCGTCCGGGCATCCGGCCGCCTCAGCTTCTCGGCCATGAATTTCTGGAAGCCCTCGCCCTTGCGATCGCACCATTCCAAGCAGGCATCGATGTCATCGGCCAGATAGTGGAAGTCCGCGCGGCGTCCGGCGATCCACTTGGTGAGATCCTTCGTGATCAGGGGCATGCGGCGCTCCGCCTCATCCAGGCACCACAGTCCGCGCTCATGATCCTCGCGTTCGCTGTAGAGCGCCTGGAGTTGCATCGCGAACGCGCCCAGCTCGGTGGCATCGTGAGCCTCGTGAAGCAGTTGGATGGCTTCATCGTCACGGCCGAGGTGGACCAGACAATCCACCGTTTGCAACACCGAGGGACGATGGAACTTCCGGATCCGCATGCCCTCACGGGCTGCGGCCAGCGCTTCCTCGTAGCGGTCTTCCATCTCGAGGACGGACGACCGCTGCACGCGGATCCAGGGGGAGGACGGGACAAGGCGGATCGCCTCATCGGCTGCTTCATGTGCTGCCGCGAAATCGCGGAGCGTGCCGAGTGCCCAGGACTTGAATGAGAGGAGATCGGCGCGGTCCGTGTCTTCCATCGGGCGTGTCCGCTGCTCCAGCATGGCCTGGATCTCCGGCAGCAGCAGCACCGGAGGGCGCCACTTGAGCCGGGGAAACAATGCTTGGAAATAGCGGCCGGGGTCCTGCCGGTCGTCACGCCAGTTGAGGATGTCGAAGACGTTGGCGAGCTTGGAGTTCCCGGCGGTGGATGCGATCCGTGCCGCCACGAGCAGGGCGGGCCCCGGTGCCCACCTCTCCATCGGTCCGTGTTCCTTGGCGAGCTCCCATGCCTGGAGGATGAGCCCTTGTTCCCACAGGCGCTCCAGTTGCGCCAGCACGTCCTCCCGCGGTTCAAACATCTCCATCATCCGCGGCACACATATCCCGGGGATCGGTGGCTGGCCAGCCCGCTTGCTGGAGAAATGCGGCCTTGGCGGATGGTGCTTCCGCACGGTCTGTTTCGTGCGATGTTGGACGAATGAAGCGTTCCGGCCTGCTGCCTCTTCTCGCCTGCGTCCTGCCCGTTTTGGCATGGTCGATGTGGCGTCCTTACGACTGGCTGACGTGGGGCATGGAAACCGCGCCGGTGTTCATCGGTTTGGCCGGGTTGTTCATTGCCGCGCGCAAGGGCTGGTCCTTCTCAAGCTTCGCGCTGACATGCATCGCCCTGCACATGATCCTGCTGATCGTCGGTGGGCACTACACCTATGCGAGGGTGCCGCTTGGTGAATGGGCGGAGGATTGGTTCGGCTTCCAGCGCAACCATTACGATCGCCTCGGTCATTTCGCGCAGGGCTTCGTGCCCGCGGTACTGTTCCGCGAGGTGATGATCCGGAACCGCGTGATCGCGCGGCGCGGTTGGCGGGAGTTTCTCACGGTTTGCTTCTGCATGGCGGTGAGCGCGGTGTATGAGCTTCTGGAGTGGTGCGCCGCACTGGTGTCCGCGCAGGCATCGGAAGCGTTCCTCGGTACCCAGGGTGATCCATGGGATACGCAGGAGGATATGTTCACCTGCCTGATCGGTTCGCTGGTGGCGGTGGTGCTCACGCGGTTTTTCCAAGACCGCTCGATCCGGAAAAGGAGTTGAGGCGTCAGCCGGGGAGGGCTTTTCCGGGGGTGGAGTCTCCGGAGGCCGGATCATCCGTTGGAGAGCATCTCTTCCGCCACCGCTTCCTCACGGCCATCACCACCAGTGCCGCGAGCAACAGGCCCGCGCCATCCGATAGCAGATCGCCGATGTCCCCGCGATCCCATGCCTGATGCTGTTGGTAGTTCGGCAGCGCTTCCGAGGCGAACGCGATCACCGCGGTGATCGGCCACAGCCCGGGGCGCGCGAATCCGAACAGCGCCAGCCCGAAGGCTCCGAAGGCGACGATGTGGAGGAAGTTGAAGCGGTCGTGCAACTGCCGGATCGCTTCATCGACGAAACGGTCCTCGCGTTTCTCCGATGGTGGTGCGGGAGCCGGGGCCGTGGGCGGAACGATCGCAGGAGGTGCGGGTGGCGCGACCGGCGGTGGAACCACTGGAGAAACCGGCGGCGGTGCTGGTGCTGGAACGACGGCGACCGGCGGAACGGGTTGGGGTGGCGCAGGTTCGGGAGCCTTGGGAGGGGCAACTACTGGAAGTGCCGTACCAAGCCGGAATTGCCCCGAGAGCGAGCGGGCGCTGAACCGCGGCTGGGGAAACACCAGGAACCACGTGGCCCCCACCAGCGTGCATCCGGCGAGGAGGGCGCGGAGCCATTTCCAGCGTCCGGGAGCAGGAGCCGCCCACCATGTTCCCCACAGCACCCACGCGATCAGCAGAGCGGTGGCGGCCGGAAGAAACCACGCGCGCTGCCGGACCACGGAGACCTCCACGTTTCGGAGTTGCAGCGAGCCGCGTACGCCCCAGTGCTCCAGCGAGAGACGTTGTTCTCCGCCATTCGGAACGAGATCGAAAACTGCTTCTTCATGATGCCATGGGGCACTGCCATACGCGCTGATCAGGCCGTGATCGTGAGGCATGGTCGTGGTGCCATCCGGATGCTTGCCGAAGAGAATCACCCGCGCCGTGGCCCAGCGGACGTCGCCGTCCTGCTCCACGTCGTCCCACTTCGCATCCATCTCGATGTGGAGGAACCGCGCGTCATCCAGAGTGCCCAGCACGTGCTCGACCAGCACCGCCGGGTCGCCATCCCCTTTGGTGCGGGAGATTGTCACCGCGCCGGTTTCATCCGGATTGGCTTCACGGCCCTTCCCGCTTTTCCATTCCCAGCCCGGCAGACCCGGCTTGAAAGGGCCGGTGAGCAGCGGCCCGGAGTGCTCGAAACGAAACTGCCATGCCAGGACGGTCAGCATCGCCAGCACCAGTGCGGCCAGGAGTTTGGGCAGGAGCCGTTTCATGGGCATGAAAAAAGGCGGGGACATCGCTGTCCCCGCCGGATGAAATCATGATTCTGGCGAGGGGAACAAGAACGTCCCCCCCCGGTGGATCAGGCACCGTAGTTGGCGGCGACCACGTCCCAGTTCACCACGTTCCAGAACGCGGCGATGTAGTCCGGGCGGCGGTTCTGGTAGTTGAGGTAGTAGGCGTGCTCCCAGACATCGAGGCCGAGCAGCGGGGTTTCGCCGTTGCCGCCGAAATCCTTGCCCATGATCGGGTTGTCCTGGTTGGCGGAGGAGCTCACGGAGAGCTTGCCCTCGGCGTTCTTGGTGAGCCAGGCCCAGCCGGAGCCGAAGCGGGTGGCACCGGCCTTGGCGAAGGCTTCCTTGAAGGCGTCGAAGGAACCGAAGGCATCGTCGATGGCCTTGGCGAGCGCACCGGACGGAGCCTTGGCACCGCCGGGGGCGATCACCTTCCAGAAGAAGGAGTGGTTCACGTGGCCGCCGCCGTTGTTGCGGACCGCAGCGCGGATGTCTTCCGGCACGGCGGCCAGATTGCGGACGAGATCCTCGGCGCTCTTCGACTCGAGGTCGGCCTTGCCGGCGATCGCGTTGTTGAGGTTGGTCACGTAGGCGTTGTGGTGCTTGCTGTGATGGATCTCCATCGTGCGCGCGTCGATGTGCGGTTCGAGCGCGTTGTAAGCGTAGCCAAGTTCGGGAAGCGTGAAGGCCATGGGAATCGGGAGTTTGGTTTGCGTTCCGACGCGGCGGCGGATACGCCGGTTGTCGCGTGGACAGCCTAACCAAAGCGCAGGCAAAAATCCCCGCAAGGTAAAATCCGCCATGCCGCCCGAACTCCAACAGCATCTGCCCGTTATCATCGCCGCCGTTGCAGGCCTTTTCCTCGGCTGGCTGATTACAAAACTGGCCGCCAACAGCCGCCACACCGCCGCCGCCGAGCGTCTGAAGGCCGAGGAACGCCGCGCGGCCGAAATCGAGGCCCGCCTTGCACGCCTCACCGAGGAGTCGACCCTCAACGATCAGGAGGCCAGCGCCGTCCGCAGCCACCTCGCGGAGTTGAAGACGCGTCTGGAAGAAGAGCAGAAAGCGGCCAAAGCGAAACAAGAGCTTCTCGACCGCGCCGAGCAGCGCCTTTCCGATACCTTCAAGGCGCTCTCCGCCGATGCCCTGAAATCCTCCGCTGAACAGTTCCTCCAGCTCGCCAAGACCTCGTTGCGCGCCCAGACGGAGGAAGCGAAGGGAGAGATCGAGCAGCGGAAGACCGCCATCGAGAACCTCGTGAAGCCGGTGGCGGAATCGCTCGGGAAGTTCGAACTCCGCGTCGGTGAGATCGAGAAAGCCCGCGTGGCCGCCTATGCGGAACTCCAGCAGCAGGTGAAATCGCTCGGCGAAGGCCAGTCCGGCCTCCAGCGCGAGACCGCGAATCTGGTGAAGGCGTTGCGCCAGCCCACCGGTCGAGGCCAGTGGGGGGAAATCCAGCTCCGCCGCGTGGTCGAACTGGCCGGCATGCAGGAGCACTGCGATTTCGAAACCCAGCACACCGCCACCACCGATGAGGGCAAGCGCCTGCGCCCGGATCTCATCGTGAAGCTGCCCGGTGGCAAGACCCTCGTCGTCGATTCCAAGACGCCGATGGATGCCTATCTGGATGCGCTGGAAGCCGCGGATGACGCCACCCGTGAGGACGCGCTGCGCCGCCACACCCGCCAGGTCCGCACGCACATCGACCAGCTTTCCTCGAAGAACTACACCGCGCAGTTCGATCACACGCCGGAGTTCACGGTGCTGTTCCTGCCCAGTGAGTCGTTTTTCTCCGCGGCCCTCCAGAATGATCCCGGTCTGATCGAGCGCGGTGTGGACAATGGTGTCATCCTCGCGACGCCGACCACGCTGATCGCGCTGCTGCGGGCCGTGGCCTACGGCTGGCGTCAGGAGGCGCTGGCCGAGAACGCGCGCGAGATTTCCGCGATGGGCCGCACGCTCTACGAACGCCTCGGCACGCTGTCCGGACACTTCGCGAAGGTTGGCAAGTCGCTGGATGGCGCGGTGCAGAACTACAACAACGCCGTCGCCTCCTTCGAAAGCCGCGTGCTGCCCGCCGCCCGCAAGTTCGAGGACCTCAAGGCGGCGGCGGAGAACGCCGTGCTGCCGGAACCGGAGCCGGTGGAAAAGCTCGCGCGATTGCCGCGGGATACCGCGCCGGAGACGCAGGCCGCCCTGCCGACCATCGCCGTCGTGGAACCGGAGGATGATTTCACCTTCGTGCCCGATGCCGGTGCGCGGAACGCGGCGAGTGATTTGAGATCGGCGCTGGAGTAACTAGTAGCGCGAGGCTCCCGCCTTGCGTGTGTCTCCAAGATCGCTGCCGCTGAAGTCACGAGTCATCCTTAGGGCACGCTTTTTCAGGTCCGATTCTCCAGAAGCACGCAAGGCGGGAGCCTCGCGCTACTTCACCAACTCCCCGAAGCCGCAGAACAGCTTGGTGTCGTCCGGCGGTGTGTCCGGGAGCGGGGCGTCGTGGTCAAGGTGATCGCGGCAGGCGGATTCGAAGTCCTCCGGGGTCTTCGCCCGGCAGATGCGGTGGTGGAAATCCTGATCCAGTCCCTGGGTGATATAGACCATCGTCTTTTTCATCCGCTGGACGTGGGCGAGGGGATTGAAACGCTTCGTTTCCGCCGCCAGTTCGGCGTACAGCTCCATCGCGTATTCCAGAAGGTCTCGTCTGGTTGGTTGGATGGCAGCTTCTCCGGCGAACGCGGCCTTTAGCTGCGTGAAAATCCACGGATTCCGGATCGCGCCACGACCCACCATCAGACCCGCCGCGCCCGTCTTTTGAATATAAGACAAACCAGTTGGTATGTTAACCACATTGCCGTTGGCGATCACCGGGCAGGGCAGGGTTTCGGCCGCCAGCTTCACGCAGTCCGGATGGACCGGGGTTTGATAGCGTTCCTCCACGGTGCGGCCGTGGATGGTCAGCAGGTCGATGGCGTGCTTGGCAAAAACCTCCAGCAACCGGGGAAACTCCTCCGGATCGTGATAGCCGATCCGGGTCTTCACGGTGAAACGACCGGGAATCACCTCGCGCAGCGCCCCGAAGATGGCGTCGATCTGATCCGGGCTCCGCAGCAGCCCGCCACCCGCATCCTTGCGGCACACCACCGGAGCCGGGCAACCCAGGTTCAGGTCGATCCCGGCCACCGGATGGCGCTGGAGTTCCACCGCCGTCTTGACCAAGGCGGGGATGTCCCGCCCGATCATCTGCGCAAATACCGGTCGGTCGGTTTTGTTCTCCGTAATCGAGCGCAGGATGTAGGGATCGGGCCGGGAATCCGGATAGACGCGGAAATATTCGGTGACGAACCAATCGGGCGCACCGCGCCGGGCGATCACCCGCATGAATGGGAGATCGGTGACGTCCTGCATCGGGGCGAGGACGAGCGAGGGGCGGTCTGGAGCGAGGAGATCCAAGGTCGAAATGGGAGAGAGGAGGGGTGAAATCAGGCCGGACGGACCATTTCAAACTGGTTGCGGGTGGTGCAATACCAGTTAGGCGAGGCCATGCGGCCCACCGGGTGATAGGCATTCACGCGGATGCGGGCGCTGTCCGGCTCGTAGATGTCCTCCCGCACGTGGACGCGCTGGATCAGGCCGAGGATCATCCGGTTTTCCCCGATCAACTGCACCGAGTGGACCTTGCACTCCAGCGCTGCCGGAGCTGCGGCCAGCCGTGGCGTGGCGATGGTGGAGGAGGAGAGCAGTTCCAGTCCTTCCTTGGCCACCTCGCTGGCGCCATAGGGCAGGGTGGCGGAGGAGCGGTTCATGGCTTCGCCCAGCGGCTCGTCCACCAGATGGACCACAAATTCGCCGCGCTCTTTCGCGTTCAGGGCGGTGTCCTTGGGAGTGCCATCGTGACGATCGCCAGGGCAGACCATCAGCAGGGGCGGATCAGTGCCTACGAGATTGAAAAAGGAAAACGGCGCCAGATTGACCGAGCCATCCGCGTTCAGCGTCGTCACCCAGGCGATCGGCCGGGGGCACACCAGCGAGGCCAGGATCGGATAGGCGCGTTCCGCGTGCGCGCCGAGCAGGTCGAGTTCCATGCCGCCACCCAAGCCGATCCGGCGGGAACCGTCCAATGTTTGGCACGGCGGGTTTGTTCAATAAAGTTTGAACATTGGCGTGGAGTGGGCTAGTTGGCCCACATGCCGCAGTCATCGGAGCGCGACGACGCCCCTTCCACTGGATCGCTCGATCCCTTGGAGCGCCTCGTCGTGGACGTATTCGTTGATGGGGTGAAGGTGTTGGGATTGCCGCGTTCGATCGGGGAAATCTACGGGTTGCTGTTCATTTCCCCGGTGCCGCTGGCGCTGGACGATCTGGTCGAGCGGCTTGACATCAGCAAGGGATCCGCCAGCCAGGGGCTCCGGGCCTTGAAGGGGCTCGGTGCGGTCCGCGAGGTGGAGTTGAATGGTGGACGCCGCACCTATTTCGAGCCGGCGGTCGAGCTGAAGCGCCTGGTGGGCGGCTTTATCCGCGAACAGGTCCGGCCCCACATCGAGAGCGGGAAGCAGAAGATCGGCAAGCTGGCCGAGGTCGCGGCCCGCGAGCAAGATCCCGAACGGCGCGAGTTTCTGGAGGAGCGGATCGAGCGGTTGGACAATTGGCTGCGGCGCGGAGGAGTGATGTTGCCTCTCATCCAACGGCTCCTAGGGCAATGAGCGGGGCCGGGCACAGCGCTTGGTACTGCGTGCGCACCCAGACGAAGCGCGAGCACATCGCCGCCGGACACCTGCGCGAATTGGAGGGGGTGGAGGTATTCTGCCCCCGCCTGCGCTACCGCAAGGCCACCCGCCGAGGGAAAATCTGGTGGGTCGAGCCGCTGTTTCCGGGCTACCTGTTGGCGAAGTTCGATCTCGCCGCCTTGGAGCGCGCGGTGACTTTCAGCCAGGGCGTGCGGGGATTGGTGCGCTTTGGCGGGCAGATTCCACCGGTGCCGCAGGGTTTTGTCGATCTGCTGCAGGCGGAGATCACGGAGCGGGATACCTCGGAAGGGGATGTCCTGACCGTGGCCCCGGTGATCGAGGAGGGAGAGGAAGTGGAGGTCGCCACCGGTCCGCTGCGGGGGATGAAAGGTACGGTGGTATCGGTGGCTCCAGCTCCGGAGCGCGTGAAGGTTCTTCTGGAGTTCCTTGGTCAGGAGCAGGTGGTGGATCTGGATCTGTTCGCGATCCTGATGCCGCGGAAGCCAAGGCCGTGAACGATTGGTCATCCCGGTTTCCCGCCCCGGCTATCCTATTATAGCAGTTTCCCGACCTTCGTTTTCAGGATCTCCACCAGCCGTGGATCCATGAACGGGTAGTGGTCCGGAATGCCGAGGCACACGACCCGCTTTTCCGTCAGCTCTTTGCGGAACTGGGAAGAGAGCTTGGCTTTATGATGGCGCTCCATGACGAAAATCAAATCCGCCCACTTTACGGTTTCGGAATCGAGGCGATTCTCCGCGTCCCGGCTGAGACCGGCTGACGCGCATTCGATCCCCGGATGATCTGCGAAGACCGCTTCGGCTGTCGGACTCCGCCAGCGGTTGCGGCTGCAAATGAACAAAACGTGGAGCATTGGATGTGGATGCGAGCTTTCAGTGACTGCGTTCCGCTGGTCCGCTCGGGGCCAATCCGCAACCGCCAAGCGCCAAAGCCATCAAAGGGAGGAATAGGGTGAGCCGTGACATCCGCGGTAGGGATAGGAAATCAGCTTCCACTGGCCAAATAAATCCGGAGCGGGTCTCGGGTGTCCGGTTTTTCCTCCTCCTTTCAGCCTCCCCGATCGCGTGGCTGGGTTTGTTCATTTTTTGTTGAACAAAGTCCGGAATTGCCCGTGGATGTCGGTGACCAACGCCTTTCCGAGTGGAGCGGCAGCCGTCCATTCCCTGAGTCCGCGCCCCAGGTTTCTTTTGCGAAGAGCAAAAGATCGACCAAGGGCGGCAGCGTGTCAGGCTTCCCACGTTTTCCATGAGTGTCAAAGATTCAGCTCTCCTGCGCGGCAAGACCGCTGTTGTGACCGGCGGTGCCGGATTCGTCCCCTCCCATCTGGTCGAGCGCCTGCTGGCGGATGGCCTGAAGGTGATCGCGCTGGACAATTTCGTGACCGGCCACCGCCGCAACATCGAGCACCTCATCGGCAACCCGGATTTCCAATTCATCGAGCAGGACGTGTCAGAGTCCTTCGAAATCGAAGGCCCGGTCGATTTCGTGTTCCACATGGCATCCCCGGCCAGCCCGATCGACTACGTGAAGATCCCGCTGGAGACGCTGAAGGCCGGTTCCTACGCCTCACACAACGCCCTCGAACTCGCACGGGTGAAAGGCGCGACCTATCTCGTGGCCTCCACCTCGGAGGTCTATGGCGATCCGGAGATCCACCCGCAGCCGGAAGGCTACTGGGGCAATGTGAACCCGGTGGGCGTGCGCAGTTGCTACGATGAAGCCAAGCGCTATGCCGAGGCCGTGACGATGGCCTACCACCGCGCCCACGGGGTGGACACCAAGATCGTCCGCATCTTCAACACCTACGGCCCGCGCATGCGTCTGGACGACGGCCGCGTGGTCCCCGCTTTCATCGGTCAGGCCCTCCGCGGCGAGCCGATGACCATGTTCGGCGGTGGCGGTCAGACCCGTTCGTTCTGCTACGTTTCCGACCTCGTCGAGGGCATCTGGAAGCTCGCACGCAGCAACACCAACGATCCGGTCAACATCGGCAACCCGCATGAGATGACCATCTACCAGTTCGGCGAGGCCATCGCCCGCCACTTCGACATTGAACTGGAGGTGGAGAACCGCCCGATGCCTCCGGACGATCCGAAGGTCCGCAAGCCGGACATCGCCCGCGCCAAGGATGTCCTGCACTGGGAGCCGGTGGTGTCTTTCGATGACGGCATCGCCCGCACCATCGAGTACTTCCGCGGAGTGGTGGCCACCGTCTGAGCGAGTCGTGGCGGACAAAACCCACATCGATTTTCTCATCGTCGGCGCCGGATTCTCCGGGCTGGTGATGGCCGAGCAGCTCTCGAACGCGGGCTGGAAATGCGTGATCGTGGACAAGCGCGATCACTTCGGCGGCAATGCCTATGATCGCAAGGACGAGGCGGGCGTGCTGATCCATCCCTACGGCCCGCACTATTTCCGGACGAACTCGCCGCGGATCGTCGGCTACCTCAGCCGCTTCACCGACTGGCATCCGGTCGACTATACGATCAAGAGCCACGCCGCCGGGCGCTACTGGAGCTTTCCGATCAACCTCAACACTTTCGAGGAATGGATCGGCCGCCCGGCCACCACGGCGGAGTTCGAGACCTGGCTGGAGGAGCACCGCGAGAAGATCGACAAGCCCGCGAACTCCGAGGAGGTCATCATCTCCCAGGTCGGCCGCGATCTCTACGAGCTGTTCTTCGAGGGCTACACGCTCAAGCAATGGCAGCGCCACCCGCGGGATCTCGATCCCTCCGTCTGCGGGCGCATCCCGATCCGCACCAACCGCGATGACCGCTATCTGCGCGAGGAATTCCAAGCCCTGCCGCGTGAAGGTTACACCGCCATGTTCCAGCGCATGCTGGAATCCTCGCCCGGTGCGGAACTCCACCTCGGCGTGGATTTCGAGGAAGCGAAGAACCGCTGGAGCTACACGCATCTCGTTTACACCGGCCCGATCGACGAATACTTCGACCGCTGCTACGGTCCGCTGCCCTACCGCTCGCTGCGCTTCGAGCATGAGAGCTTCACGGCGGACGAGCTGGTGGAACGCGAGGCGATCTCCGGCAAGCAGGGCTTCTGGCAGCCCGCGATGCAGGTGAACTACCCGGAGGCGGACGTGCCCTTCACCCGCATCGTGGAGATCAAGCACGCCACCGGCCAGCAGACGGACGCCACCACCATCGTGCGGGAGTTTCCAAAAGCGTGGACTCCGGGGGATGAACCGTTTTATCCCGTCCCCGCCGCCGATGCGAAGGAACTCTACCAGCGCTACGCGGCACTCGCCGCCGGGGAGGAGAACACCACCTTCACCGGCCGGCTCGCCACCTACCGCTATTACAACATGGACCAGGTCACCGGCATGGCCCTGACCGAAGCCGCCAAGCTCCTCGAACGCTTCGGCGTCCGCGAACGCGCATGAATCTCCAGCAGAAACTTTCCGCCAAAACCGCCGTCGTCGGCGTCGTCGGCCTCGGTTACGTCGGCCTGCCGCTCGTGCTCGCCTACGCCCGCGCCGGATTCAAGGCCGTCGGCTTCGACATTGATCCGAAGAAACCGGAGGCCCTCCATCGCGGCGAGAGCTACATCAAGCACATCCCGGGCGAGCATGTCGAAGAAGCGCGCGCCGCAGGAACGCTGGATGCCACCACCGATTTCCGCCGCGTCTCCGAGTGCGATGCGATCATCCTCTGCGTGCCGACTCCGCTCGACCACCACTTCGAGCCGGATCTGAGCTACGTGACGGACACGCTGGAATCCGTGGTCCCGCACCTGCGCGAAGGCCAGGCGATCAGCTTGGAAAGCACCACTTATCCCGGCACCACCGATGAGGAAGTGGTGACGCGGGTGGAGGCCGCGGGTTTCAAGGTCGGCACCAATCTCTTCGTCGTCTATTCGCCGGAGCGCGAGGACCCGGGCAATCCGAAGTTCTCCGCCACCAACATCCCGAAGGTGGTGGGCGGCATCACTCCGGCCTGCCTCGATGCGGGCGTGGCACTCTACAGCGCCGCTTTCGAACAGGTCGTGCCGGTCAGCTCCTGCAAGGTGGCCGAGTTGACCAAGCTGTTGGAGAACATCTTCCGCGCGGTGAACATCGGCCTCGTCAACGAACTGAAAGTCGCCGCCGATGCGATGGACATCGACATTTGGGAGGTGATCCGCGCTGCCTCGACCAAGCCCTTCGGCTTCACGCCTTTCTATCCCGGCCCCGGCCTCGGCGGCCATTGCATCCCGATCGACCCGTTCTACCTGACGTGGAAAGCCCGCGAATACGGCGTACACACCCGCTTCATCGAGCTGGCTGGCGAGATCAACCGCTCGATGCCGAAGTACGTGATCCATCGTGCGATGGAGGCTCTCAATTCCCGTGGCAAGGCGGTGAAAGGCAGCCGCGTGCTGCTGCTCGGCCTCGCCTACAAGGCGAACGTCGATGACATGCGCGAGTCGCCGACCTTCGAGCTGATGGACCGTTTCCTCGAACTCGGCGCACAGGTGGATTTCCACGACCCGCATGTGCCGGTCGTCGGAAAGACCCGTGAGCACATGAACTGGGCGGGCAAGGAGTCCGTCGCCTGGTCGAAGGAAGTACTCGGTTCGTATGACTGCGTGGTGATCTCGACGAACCACGCGGCGTTCAATTTGGATGAGCTTGCTGCTTCCGCCGATCTGATCGTCGATACCCGCAATGCCATGGCCGCCGTCGCGACGCGCGAAGGGCAGGTCGTGAAAGCCTGATTTCCCATGTCCGTTCCACTTTTAGACGTCAACGCGCAGAACCGTCCGCTCGAAGCCGAGCTGAAGGACGTGTTCGCGAAGGTCCTCGCCACCGGCCGCTTCATTCTCGGCGAGGAAGTCGAGGCCTTCGAACGCGAGTGCGCGCAGTACATCGGCGCGAAGCACGCGATCTCGATTTCCTCCGGCACGGACGCGATCCTGGTGGCGCTGATGGCCCTGGAGATTGGCGCAGGCGATGAAGTGCTGTGTCCGTCGTTCACCTTCTTTGCCACCGCCGGGTGCATCTCGCGCAGTGGTGCCGTGCCGGTGTTCTGCGATGTCCGTGAGGATGATTTCACCATCGACCTCGCCGCCGCCGCGAAGCTCATCACACCGAAGACGAAGGCGATCATGCCGGTGCATCTTTTCGGCCAGTGCTGCGACATGGATGCCATCCGCGCCTTCGCGGACGAGCACAAGCTGATCGTCATCGAGGACGCCGCGCAGTCGATCGGCGCGACTTTCAAGGGCGTTCAGTGCGGCAACTTCGGCGAGGTCGCCTGCTTCAGCTTTTTCCCTTCGAAGAATCTCGGCGGCTTCGGTGATGGCGGTCTCGTCACCACCAACAACGACGCGCTCGCGGAAAAGATCCTCAAGCTCCGCAACCACGGCATGCATCCGCGCTACTATCATCAGATGGTCGGCGGAAACTTCCGCATGGATGCGCTCCAGTGCGCGCTGTTGCGGGTGAAGCTGCGCCATCTTGATTCCTACGCGGAAGGCCGTGCACGCAATGCCGCGTGGTATGCCGCGAACCTGCCGCTGCCGGAAGGTTGCAAGGCTCCGGCAGCCCTCGAAAACCGCGGCCACGTCTGGAACCAGTTCACATTGCGCATCGCGGGTGAAGGCCGCCGCGATGCCTTCAAGCAGCACCTCGCCGAGCGCGGCATCGGCTGCGAGATCTACTACCCGGTGCCGTTGCACCAGCAGGAGTGCTTCGCCGATCTGCCTGCCAGCGATTGCCCTGTCTCCGAAGCGCTGTCGCGTGAAGTGCTCAGCATCCCGGTCTATCCGGAGCTGGTCCAGGCGCAGCTCGATGAAGTCGCGCTGGCCGTCGCCGCGTTCGCTTCCTGATTTCCCGCCGGCGTGCCGGTATTCCCAGCGATGGCGGCATGCCACAAGATCCTGATGGCCGGTGTGGTGCCCCCACCCGTCCACGGCCAATCGCTCGCCACCCGCGCGCTGTTCGATGCGGATCTCGCGCCGCTTGAGAAGGCTCTCCTCGAGATCCGCTCCAGCAATGAGCTCGGCGAAGTCGGCAAGGCTTCGCTGAAAAAAGGCCTCGGTCTGATCTCCATCGTCGCCCGCGGCTTCCGCCTCCGGTTCAAATCCGGTGCCCGTGTTCTCTACTACACTCCTGGTAGCGCGGCGATGGTGCCCTTCGTCCGCGATGTGATCTTCCTCGGTCTCTGTCGTCCGCTGTTCCGCCGCACGGTGCTGCACTACCACTCCGGCGGTCTTCCTGAATTCCTCAACGCCAGCCCGCTGAAAAGCTTCCTCGGGCGCTGGATCTACGGCCGTGGTGCCTGGGCGGTCTGCCTTTCGAAACACGCGGCGGTGCCGGGAAAAGACTTCGGCGCGGAACGCGAGTTCGAAATCGCCAACGGTCTCGATGTTTCTCCTCTGCCCGCTGAGAACCGCGAGGGCGATGCCTTCCAGGTCCTGTTCGTCGGCAATCTTTATGAAGACAAGGGCGTGCTCGATCTGGTCACCGCTTGCAAGTCCGCTGCGGCACGCATCGACCGTTCGGTGCGCTTGAGACTGGTCGGCAAATGGCCGGATGAAGGCACCCGCGCGAAATTCGAAGCGCTCGTCGCGGACCTCCCTGCGAATCTCACCATCGATCCTCCCGCTCCGGCCTATGGCGATGACAAGTGGCAGGCCTTTGCCGGTGCGGATGTGTTCGGATTTCCGTCTTACTATCGTGCGGAAAATTTCCCTCTCGTGCTGATCGAAGCGATGGCCTGTGGATTGCCGGTGGCCGCATATGCCTGGCGCGGTGCTCCTTCGATTGTGGAGGAGGGCGGCTCCGGCTTCCTGGTCCAGCCACATGACACGGATGCCCTCGCGGATCGCCTCGTTGAACTCGCCGCAAACCCGGACCTGCGGAACCGCATGGGAGCAAGAGGACGCGACATCTACGAACAACGTCTGACGCTCTCCGCCCACCTCGACGCCATGCGCACGGTTCTGGTGGAAGCCTGCGAGGCTCCTTGATTGGAATGAAACCAAAACTCTTCATCGCCGGTGATCGCGGCATGGTTGGCTCCGCACTGGTGCGATCTGCGGACGGTTACGAGGTGCTCACCGCCACGCGTGCCGAGCTGGACCTGCTCGACCAGCGTGCGGTCTTCGATTGGCTGTCGGACAAGAAGCCGGACGTGGTGGTGATCGCCGCGGCCAAGGTCGGCGGTATCCATGCCAATGCGACCTATCCGGCGGATTTCATCTACGAGAACCTTGGGATCGAGATGAATCTTATCGAGGGCAGCCGCCGTGCCGGTGTGCCGCGCGTGCTTTTCCTCGGCAGCTCCTGCATCTATCCGAAGCAGGCTCCACAGCCGATGACCGAGGACTGCCTGCTGACCTCGCCGCTCGAACCGACCAACGAAGCCTACGCCATTGCCAAGATCGCGGGCCTGAAGCTCTGCCAGCACTACCGCGCGCAACACGGCCTGCTGTATCACAGCGCGATGCCGACGAACCTCTACGGTCCGGGCGACAACTACCATGCCGAGAATTCCCACGTGATCCCCGCGCTGCTGCGCCGCTTCCATGAAGCTAAGGAACGCGGCGATGCCTCCGTCACCATCTGGGGCACCGGCACGCCGCGCCGCGAGTTCCTGCACGTCGATGATCTCGCTGCCGCCTGCCTGCATCTGCTGGAGCAGGACAATCCGCCGGACTGGGTGAACGTCGGCACCGGCGAGGACATCACCATTCTCGAACTCGCCACGCTGGTTGCGGAAACCAGTGGCTTTACCGGCGAGATCCTCACCGATCCCACCAAGCCGGACGGCACGCCGCGCAAGCTGCTCGATATTTCGAAGATCCGCGCCACCGGCTGGCAGCCGACCATCGCCCTGCGCGAAGGCCTCGCCGCCGCCTATCAGGACTTCCTCTCCACGCTCGGCACCGCGGCCGCGCGTCTCTGACCACCATTGCCATTGCACCCATCCCCATGAAACGCGCGCTCATCACCGGCATCACCGGTCAGGACGGCTCCTACCTCGCGGAGTTCCTTTTGGAAAAAGGCTACGAAGTCCACGGCATCATCCGCCGTGCGTCCACCTTTAACACCGACCGCATCGATCACATTTATCAGGATCCCCATCGCAGCGACAAACGCCTGTTCCTGCACTACGGTGACCTCGCGGACGGCACCAACCTTGCGAAGCTGCTTTGCGAAATCCGCCCGGACGAAGTTTACAACCTCGCGGCGCAGTCCCACGTGCGCGTTTCGTTCGATGCTCCGGAATACACCGGTGATGTCACCGGCCTCGGCACGCAGCGTCTGTTGGAGGCGATCCGCCAGACCGGCCTGATCGAAAAGGTCCGCTTCTACCAGGCCTCATCCTCCGAGATGTACGGCAAGGTGCAGGAAGTGCCGCAGACGGAGACGACTCCGCTGTGGCCGCGCTCGCCGTATGCCTGTGCGAAGGTCTATTCGCACTGGCTCACGGTGAACTACCGCGAGTCCTACGGACTCTTCGGTTGCAGTGGCATCCTCTTCAACCACGAGTCGCCGCGCCGTGGCGAAACCTTTGTCACCCGCAAGATCACCCGTGCTGCGGGCCGCATCAAGATGGGCCTGCAGGACAAGCTTTTCCTCGGCAATCTCGATGCGAAGCGCGACTGGGGCTACGCCAAGGAATACGTCGAGATGATGTGGCTGATGCTCCAGCAGGACACGCCGGACGATTACGTGGTCGCCACCAATGAGACCCACTCCGTGAAGGAATTCGTGCAGGAGGCCTTCGGTCTGCTCGGTCTCGATTGGGAGCAATACGTCGACTACGACCAGCGTTACGAACGCCCCGCCGAGGTGGATCTTCTCATCGGTGATCCGGCCAAGGCCAAGCGCCAGCTCGGCTGGGAGCCGCGGGTCCGTTTCAAGGATCTGGTGAAGATCATGACCGAGGCCGATCTCGAACTCGCCCGTCAGGAACGGGCGGTGGCCACCGCCGCGGGCAAGGAGCTCGCGGCCACCCGTTGATTTCATTTCCAAACTCTCAAACTACCCCCACCCACATGAGCACTAGCAAACGCATCCTCGTCGCCGGCGGCGGCGGCTTCATCGGCGGCGAACTCGCCCGCGTCCTCATCGAGCGCGGCCACCAGGTTGTGGTGGCTGACATCAAGCCGCTCGACAAATGGTACCAGCTCCATCCGCAGGCCGAGAACCTGGTGATGGACTTGGAAGAGAAGGCCAACTGTTACCGCGCCGCGGAAGGTTGTGACGAAGTCTACAACCTCGCCTGCAACATGGGTGGCATGGGCTTCATCACGAAGAACAAGGCCCTGTGCATGCTCAGCGTGTTGCTCAGCACCCACCTGCTGATGGCTGCGAAGGACCAGGGTGCGAAGGCTTACTTCTACTCCTCCTCCGCCTGCGCCTATCCGGACTATCGCCAGGAAGACGCCGAAGTGGTGGCACTGAAGGAATCCGACGCCTATCCGGCGATGCCGGAAGACGGCTACGGCTGGGAGAAGCTTTTCTCCGAGCGCCTGTGCAAGCACTTCGAGCAGGACTACGGCATGAACGTCCGTGTGTTCCGCTTCCACAACGTCTATGGCCCGAAGGGCACCTGGGATGGTGGTCGCGAGAAGGCTCCCGCCGCGCTCTGCCGCAAGGTGATCGAGGCGATCGACAACGGCACGATGGAAGTCGAGATCTGGGGGGATGGCGAGCAGACCCGCTCGTTCATGTTCATCGACGACTGCATCACCGGCATCGATAGGCTGATGGCCTCTTCCTACTCGGATCCGCTCAACCTCGGTCGCAGCGAACTGGTTTCCATCAACCAGACCCTCGACATCATCGAAGGCATCGCCGGTGTGAAGATGAAGCGGAAGTACAAGCTCGATGCGCCGCAGGGTGTGCGTGGCCGCAACTCCGACAACACTCTCATCAAGGAAGTCCTCGGCTGGGAGCCGGGCATCGACCTGAAGACCGGCCTGGAGAAGACCTACTGGTGGATCAAGGAGCAGCACGAGAAGCGCAAGCGCGGCGAAGCTGTCGTTCAATAAGAGTCGCAGGTCTGAAGGTCGAAAGTCTTAAAGTCGTAAGAGAAAGAAGACCCGGCACCAGCCGGACTGGCTCCGACCTTCGGCCTTTGGACTTTCAGACTCTTTCCGAATCATGAAAACCGTCCTCGTCTCCGGCTGCTACGATCTGCTCCACGCGGGGCATATCGCGTTCCTGGAAGAGGCGGCGAAGTTCGGGCGGCTGCATGTGCGGGTGGGTTCGGATGCGAATGTCGAGAACCTCAAGGGCCGCCCGCCGCTGTTCTCACAGGACGAGCGCGTGTATCTGCTGAGCAAGCTCGCTTGTGTTCATGAAGCACGCGTTTCCGCCGGCTGGGGCATGCTCGACTTCGCACCGGACATCGATGTCATCCGCCCGGATGTGTTTGTGGTGAATCACGACGGTCACACGCCGGACAAGGAGGCGCTCTGCCGCGAGAAAGGCATCGAGTATCACGTGCTCGACCGCATCCCGGCGGAGAACTTTCCCGCGCGCAGCAGCACCGATTCGAAAAGCCGCACCGCACTACCTTACCGCGTTTGCATCGCGGGCGGTTGGCTGGATCAACCGTGGGTCTCGGAACTCGCGGCGGGTCCGGTGGTGGTGGCGCAGTTGGAACCGACCATCGCGTTCATGGATCGCGCGGGCATGGCGACCAGCAGCCGCAGGAGTGCGGAGATCCTTTGGGGCCAGCGCATGCCGGACACGCGTCTGGAGCATCAGGCCAAGGTGCTGTTTGCGTTTGAGAATCCTCCGGGCACGCAATACGTCTCCGGCTCGCAGGACGCGCTGGGATTCGTGCTGCCGGGCATCAATCGCCTTGACTACGCGGGCGGCTATTGGCCGGAACACATCGAGCGCTGCACCGATCCTGCCATCGTGGAATGGTTGCAGTCCGTGTTGCATCTGGTGCCGGTTGGTGAGCGTGGTGAAGGCTACGACCCCCTGGTGGAAAAGCATCTCGACCCGGCCTTTGCGCGTCGTCTCGCCGATGCGGGACATCTGGCATGGGACTCGATCCTCGCACGCGATGCGGCCGGTCTTGGGAAGGCACTCGATGAAACGCTCGAAAGCTGGAGAGCGCTTCTGCCCGCGACGGTGCCGGATGATCTGCTGCCGATCCGCGAGCGACTCGCGAAGGGCTCGCTCGGTTCCTGTTTCTCCGGCTGTGGCGGCGGTTATCTGATGATTGTTTCGGAGACTCCCGTTGCGGACGCGGTGCCACTGCGCATCCGCCTGCCATCCCTCAATTTCTGAATCGCGGCATGTTGTCCTCCTCTACCATTCCCCGCGCGAATGTCCTCGGTGTCGGCATCAGTGATGTCACCATGGGCTCGGCCTTGAACGAGGTCGAGAACGCGGCGGACACTCCCGGCGTGCTCGGCTACGTCACCGTCACCGGTGTTCATGGCGTGATCGAGTCGCAGGAAGATCCGGCGCTCAAGCGCATCCACAACCGCAGCTATCTCTCGATCCCGGACGGCATCCCGATGGTGTGGATGGGCCGCCTGCAAGGCAGTCCGGACATGGAGCAGGTCTGCGGTCCGGAGTTCATGCCCGCCTTGCTGGAGCGCGGACTTGAAAAAGACCGCCGCCATTTTCTGTGGGGTGGGGGAGATGGTGTGGTGGAACGCTTGTCCTCCGTGCTCAAGGAACGGCATCCTAAGCTCCGCATCGCGGGCACGATCACACCACCGTTCCGTCCGCTGACGAATGAGGAAGAGCTCGAATTGGTCGCGGCGATCCGCGCCAGCAAGCCCCATTACTTTTGGGTGGGACTCAGCACGCCGAAGCAGGAACGCTTCATGGCGGGCTTCCTCGAACGTCATGCCGAGGCCCTGCGCTCCGATGACCAGGGACTGTTGTTCTTCGGCGTCGGTGCGGCTTTCGATTTCCAGGCGGGCCTCGTGAAGGAAGCTCCGAAGTGGATCCGTGGCAGCGGCTTCGAATGGCTGTTCCGCCTGTTCATGGATCCGAAGCGGCTTTGGAAACGCTACCTGCGGAACAATCCGCGCTTCCTTGCCGGAGTGCTCGCGCAGTTGAGCGGCGTGAAGGCTTACCCGATGGACTGACACCCCGATGGTGAAGGTATTTGTCAGCGGTTGTTTCGATGTTCTCCACGCGGGGCATCTGCGCTTCTTCGAAGATGCGCGTGCCCATGGTGATCACCTCACCGTGTCGGTGGCGTCCGCGGAATCGCTGTGGCGGCACAAGCAGCGAAAGCCCTCCATTCCGGACGATCACAAGCAGGAGCTGATCGGCTCGCTGCGGATGGTGGATGAAGTGGTGTTGGGAGAGGGCGGTGAACTCGGACTCGATTTCGAACAGCACTTCCGCCGCGTCCAACCGCAGGTGCTGGTCATCAATGAAGGAGATCCTTATCACTCCTCGAAATCGCGGCTTTGTGATGAAACCGGTTGCCGTCTGGTGGTGCTCGGCAAGTCTGCGGCCGGGAATGGCGATGTCAGTTCCTCGTCGATTGCCCGCCTGATGCGCGCACCGGAGGAAGCTCCCCTGCGTGTTGATTTCGCCGGTGGCTGGCTCGATGTCCCGCGTTACGCCCAGCCTGGTACCTGGATCGTCAACATGGCGATCTCACCGCTGGTGTCGCTGCGTTCATGGCCCTACGAAAAAAACGCGGGTCTTGGTGGCAGCGGCGCATGGGCCTTGCTCAATGGTCACGATGGATGCCAATCGGAGATCGATCTCGGTGTCGGCTGGCAGGACCCGGCGGTGATCCGTGAGACAGGGTTGTGCATCTGGCAATCCGGTCCACGACCGGTGTTGGAGCTCAAGACCCGCGGCGAATTTCTGAATGGCTGCATGGCGCTCCTCTGGACCGGCAAGCCGCATGACACGCCTGGCATCGCCGCGCTCGACCGTGACTTCGAAGCCATTGCTCGCGCCGGTGCCATCGCCCGGGCGGCGGTAAAGCTCGGCGATCTCGCCCTGCTCGCGGAATCCGTGCGCGCTTCCTACCGCGCCCAACTCGGCGAAGGCATGGACGCGCTCGACCTGCCCGCCGGAGCCCTCGCCGCGAAGTACTGCGGCGGCGGCCATGGTGGCTATGCGGTGGTGCTGTTCAGCAACTCCACCCACCGCGATGCGGCGGTGAACGCCCTTCCCGATTACCGTGCGGTCGAACCGTTTTGCCGCAGTTGACCTCTCCGCCGCCCTCTTCACTTTCCCACATGGCCGCCACCAACATCCACACCGAGTTCCACCGCTTCCTCAACCGCCAGGACAAGGAAACCCTGCTCGGCCAGCGCGGACTCGTGATCTGGATGTACGGCCTCTCCGGCTCCGGGAAGTCCACCATCGCGAACGCCGCCGAGCGCGCGCTGCATGAGGAAGGCCGCTTCACCGTCATCCTCGATGGCGACAACCTCCGCTCCGGGCTGAACGCGAACCTCGGCTTCTCCGATGAGGACCGGCTCGAAAACGTCCGCCGCGTCTCGGAAACCGCCAAGGTTTTCGCCGCGAACGGGATCATCACCTTCGTGTCCGTTATCACCCCCCGTGCTGCCCTTCGGGGCCTGGCCCGCGGTATCGTCGGGGAGGATTTCTTCGAGGTTTATGTCCAGGCGAGTTTCGAAGCCTGCGCCCAGCGCGATGTGAAAGGTCTCTACGCGAAGGCCGCCAAGGGTGAGATTCCGAATTTCACCGGCCGGGACAGCTCCTTCGAGGTCCCGGAGAAGCCGGACCTTCTCCTTGATACTGAAAGCACCACGGTGGCGGAGGTCGCCGCCGCCCTTTTGGACGCCGTCCGGGGCCGGATTTCTCCGGCTATTCCTGAGTGAAATGGTAAATTTGGTAATTATTGCTTGCGGTGCCGCTGCCGTCTCATTACCTCCGCGCGGCGCTTTCAGCGCATGAGTCCGGTCGTTGAGTCCAGGCTCCCATCCACCGAAGTCCTCTCTTCCCGTGCCCAACTACCAACTTTCCCACCTCGACCAGATCGAAGCCGAGGCGATTTTCGTGCTCCGCGAAACCGCGGCGCAGTTCCAGAATCCGGCGCTTCTTTTCTCCGGCGGCAAGGACTCGATCGTGATGGCCTGGCTCGCCCGCAAGGCGTTCTGGCCGGCCCGCATGCCGTTCCCGCTGGTCCACATCGATACCGGCCACAATTTCCCGGAGACGATGGTTTACCGCGATGAGTTCGTGGAGATGATCGGTGCGCGTCTGGTCGTCGGCTCCGTGCAGGAGTCCATCGACACCGGCCGCGTGGTCGAGGAAAAGGGCCCGAACGCTTCCCGCAATGCCCTCCAGACGGTGACCCTGCTCGACACCATCGAGCACCACCAGTTCGATGCCTGCCTCGGCGGCGGCCGCCGCGACGAGGAGAAGGCCCGCGCCAAGGAGCGCTTCTTTTCCCACCGCGATGACTTCGGCCAGTGGGACCCGAAGAACCAGCGCCCCGAGCTCTGGAACCTCTTCAACGGCCGCAAGAACTCCGGCGAGCACTTCCGCGTCTTCCCGCTGTCCAACTTCACCGAGATGGACATCTGGATGTATATCAAGCGCGAGAATATCCCGCTGCCTTCGCTCTACTTCGCCCACTCGCGTGACACGCTTGTCCGCAACGGTGCGATCCTCGCGATCTCCGAATTCGTCCAGCCGCGCGAAGGCGAGACCGTCGAGCACAAGCAGATCCGCTTCCGCACGATGGGTGACGCCACCATCACCGGCGCGATCGAGTCCGATGCCGTGACGCTCGACCAGATCATCGACGAAGTTGCCGCCGCCCGCCAGACCGAGCGCGGCAACCGCGCCGACGACAAGCGTTCCGAAACCTCCATGGAAGACCGGAAGAAGGAAGGATACTTCTGAAGAGGTCTGAAGGTCTTAAAGTCGAAGGTCTAAAAGTCAGAAGCAAACACCTGATATGACGGCACAACGATTTGAAGACCTCAGAATCTGGCAGGACGCGCGAGTGCTCGCCAATCAGATCTACGATGCATTCGGTCCGGATTCGGTTGCCGCGCGGGACTTCGGCTTTCGGGATCAAATCCAACGCGCTGGTGTTTCTGTCATGAACAATATCGCAGAGGGCTTCGAACGCAGAACCGACGCGGATTTCGCCCGGTTCCTCGATCTGGCAAAAGGATCGAACGGTGAAGTCCGCAGCATGCTCTATCTGGCCGAAGACAGGCGCTATCTTTCTACCGACACGGCTTCCTCCATCCGATCCTTCAGTGAGCAACTCAGCAGGGGAATCGAATCCCTGGCCAAGCACCTCCGCCGCTGAGCTCTTCCGACTTTCAGACCTTCGACTTTCAGACATTAGACTCTCATGGATTTATTGCGTTTCACCACCGCCGGCTCCGTTGACGACGGCAAATCCACCCTCATCGGCCGCCTCCTTTACGATTCCAAGTCGATCTTCGAGGACCAGCTCGAAGCGGTTGAGGAATCCTCGCGCCGCCGCGGTGACGAGCACGTCAACCTCGCCCTTCTGACCGACGGCCTCAAGGCCGAGCGCGAACAGGGGATCACCATCGACGTGGCCTACCGCTACTTCGCCACGCCGAAGCGCAAGTTCATCATCGCGGACACGCCGGGACACATCCAGTACACCCGCAACATGGTGACCGGTGCCTCCACCGCGAACCTCGCCATCATCCTGGTGGACGCGCGCAAGGGTGTGATCGAGCAGACGAAGCGCCACAGCTTCATCGCGAACTTGCTTCGCATCCAGCACGTCATCGTGGCCGTCAACAAGATGGACCTCGTGGACTACTCGGAAGAGGTCTACAACCAGATCGTGTCGGACTATGCGTCCTTCGCCTCGCGTCTGGACAACATCATCGATATCACCACCATCCCGATCTCCGCGCTCAACGGCGACAACGTCGTCGACAAGTCGGACAAGATGCCGTGGTACAAAGGCCCCTCGATGCTCTATCATCTCGAGCACGTCTACATCGGCGGTGAGGAGAACCACGTCGACGCGCGCTTCCCGGTGCAGTGGGTGATCCGCCCGATGAGCGACGAGTGGCACGACTTCCGTGGTTACGCCGGTCGTGTGGCGGGTGGTGTCTTCAAACCCGGCGACGAAGTCACCGTGCTGCCCTCCGGCTTCAAGACCCACGTCAAAGCCATCCACACGCCGGAAGGCGAGATCAGCGAGGCCTTCGCGCCGCAGTCGGTCTGCCTCACCCTCCGCGATGAGATCGACATTTCCCGCGGCGACATGCTGGTGAAGACCAACAATCCGCCCGAAGCCTCCCAGGACATCGAGGCGATGATCTGCTGGTTCTCGAACAAGCCGATGCCACCGCGCGCGAAGCTGGTCCTGCGCCACACCACCCGCGAGACCAAGGCGATCGTCCAGGAGATCAAGTATCACGTGGACATCAACACCCTTCACAAGGTCGAGGATGTCGAAGGTTTCAACATGAACGACATCGGCCGCATCACCTTGCGCACCGCGGTGCCGCTGCTGCACGATTCCTATCGCCGCAACCGCCACACCGGCTCGTTCATCCTCATCGATCCCGGCACCAACGAAACGGTCGCTGCAGGGATGATTCTCTAATCAAGGAGTAGGGACATTTCTGTCCCGTTCTTCAAATCTTCCGATCGCCCGGAGCGAAAGTGCTTCGGGCGATCATTCCACACCGCCGCCGATGAAAGTCTTCTGCTGCTTCACTCCGGCGCACGAGATCCTGTTCTCGGGCTACTTCCAGCCCTCGCTGCCTTCCGACTTCGAGGTCCGGTCAACGCTTCTCGATCTCAAGGGCGCGGGGGACTTCTACAGCAAGGAGTTCATGGAATGCATCCGCCGGAAGATCGATTTGATCGTCCGCAGCATGGAGGAGAACGACGGCCAGGTGATCCTGTGGAGCGATGTGGACATCATCTACCTCGAAAGCACTGCGGCTGATCTCAAAGCCATCTACGAAGCCTCCGGCAAGGAAGTGCTCTTCCAAGCTGAAGGCCCGAAGACCACGGAGGTGAACACCGGCTTCATCGTCTGCCGTGCCTCGCCCGCGATGGCGGATTTCTTCCGCGAAGTGGGCGCACGCCTCGCCGCCGATCCTGGCAAGAACGAGCAGGCGGTGGTCAATGACATGCTCCGCGAGGGCGCGAAAGTTTCCTGGGGCACGCTGCCTCTCGAATACTACGCCCGCACCCACGGCTGGCCCGCGCCGGACAACATCCGGATCTATCACGCGAATTACACCGCAGGGAAGGATGGCATCGGCCAGAAGATCCAGCAGTTCCGCGAGATGCGCGCCATCCGGCGTTACGGGATGGTTGCAAAATTGTGGTTCGGCCTCGGCAAGGTGCCGAAGAAGTTGAAGCGGATTGCGGGGCGTTGAGCTCCATCACGCGTCGATCGCGACGCAGCCATCATGGCCACCGTTCTTGTCATCGCCGGGGGGGACATCTCCCGCAAGCTGCCTTTCCTGAAGGCCGGTTGCGCGTGCCCCGCGCTCATCCCGCTGAACACGCGTCCGCTGGCCGCGTATGTGATGGATGCCTACGGTCGCGGCCATGACCTCCACCTGTTCGTGGATGAGCGCTTCACCGATGAAGTGCGGCGCGAACTCTCACCCCGCAAGCACGGCTTCACGCTGCATGGCGTGCAGCCCGGACCCGGCGTGGTGGACACGCTGCGGCAGGCGTTGGAGAAAGTGTCCGCTGTTGGAGAAGTGATCGTGAATCTGGTCACCACCATTCCGGTCGAGATCCCCGCATCCGGTGAGGTCCAGGGTGGCGTGCTACCCGCGCACAGCACTTCCGAATGGTCCGCCATCGCCTGGCGCGAGGATGCGATGACCTTCCATGCCAAAGGCGAGGCCCGGCCGGACGATGCGTTGGCATTCACCGGGGTCTTCAATCTTCCGTCCACCATCCTCGCTCAAGCCGTGGCCACGGCCGCGCGCCCGAACGATCTGCTTTCCGTCATCGAGGCTGCCGCACCTCGCACGCCGCTGACACTGCGCTCCACCACCTGGATCGATTGCGGCCACGAGACGAACTACTACAGAAGCCGTGCTTCCTTGGTGAACAGCCGCTCGTTCAACCGCCTGCGGGTGGATACCCGGCGCGGCACCATCACCAAGTCCTCCAGCGACAAGGAGAAGCTCTCCCGAGAGGCCGCTTATCTCGAAACCCTTCCTGCCGGACTGCGCGTCCTGTTTCCGCGGCTGGTCTCCGTCTCCGCGAACGCAGGCGAGGTGGAGTCCTACGAGATGGAGTACTATGGCTATCCGAATCTGGCCGAGTACCTCCTCTACTGGGACCTCAGCAAGGAGAGCTGGTGGCGTTGCTTCGACTCGCTGCATGATACGCTCGATCTCTTCCGCGCGCATCCGGCCTCGATTGGTCCCGCCGCCTACCGCCAGTTCCACTGGGACAAGACGGTGTCGCGGATCGGGACCTACCTCCGTTCGCTGTCCGATGCTTCCTTGCGCGATGCTCTGGAGAACCAGAACGTGACCCTCAACGGACGCATGCTGCCGCCATTGCGCACCATGCTCGCCAGCGCGGGCGAGGTCATCGAATCGGCCTACCGCGAATCCGCCTTCGGCATTTTCCACGGCGACTTCTGCTTCAACAACATCCTCTTCGATGTCGCTTCAGGTGTTGTCCGCCTCATCGATCCGCGCGGCAGCTTCGGCGCCTCATGCCCCGGCATCCACGGGGACTGGCGCTACGATCTCGCGAAGCTCAGCCACTCCGCAATCGGCCACTACGACTACATCGTCAATGGGCTCTTCGACGTGTGGAGGGATGCCTCCGGCTTCCATCTGGAAATCGGCCTGCGTCCGAACGCGCCATGGCTCGCGGAAATGACCCGTTGGCTGATCGCGGTCCAGAAAGCCGATCCGCGCGAGATCGAGGTGATGACCGCATTGCTGTTCCTTTCCATGTGCCCGCTCCATGCGGATGACGCCGACCGCCAGCTCGCCTTCTTCCTGCGCGGATTGGACCTTCTCTCCCAAGCCCTTGCCTGATCGAACCATGGCCCGCCTTTGCATCGACCTTGATGGCGTGATCGCCGAATTGAAGAAACCCGGCCAGACTTACCGGGACATCGCCCCCATTCCCGGCGCACCGGAAAAGCTCCGCGCCTTCAAGGAAGCCGGGCACTACATCATCATCCAGACCGCACGCCACATGAAGACCTGCGGCGCGAACGTCGGGCTCGTCCAGGCGCGCATCGCGAAGGACACACTGGATTGGCTGGAGCGGCACGACGTTCCTTATGATGAGATCTACTTCGGCAAGCCGTGGGCGCAGATCTACATCGATGACAATGCCTTCCGCTTCGAGAGCTGGGATGCGGTTGCCGATGACGCCTCGAACCTGCCCGCCAACCGCGAGGAGCAGGCCGGAGCCGGTGGCAACGTGGGTTGAATCTTTTCCCGGATGAACATCGTCATTCCCATGGCCGGTCTCGGCAGCCGCTTCACGGAGGCGGGCTATGCCATTCCCAAGCCGCTGCTGCCAGCGCATGGCAAGACGCTGCTGGAGTGGAGCGTCGATTCGCTGCCGCTCGAACTTGCGACCACGCTCGTGTTCGTGGGACTCAAACAGCATCGCGATGAACACGGCCTGGAGGATGAAATCCGCCGTCTCTACGCCTCACGGAATCCCCGTTTCCTGTGGTTGGATGAAACCACCCGCGGCCAAGCGGAAACCGTGGTGCTCGCCGCGGACCTGCTCGATCCGGAAGCCGGACTGCTCATCTTCAACATCGACACCGCCTTCCGTTCCAGCGGCCTCGCCGCACGATTGCAGGACGCTTCGCACGATGGCGTGCTCGGTTCGTTCCATTCCACCGAGCCGCGTTTCAGCTTCGCCAGCACGGATGCGGATGGCATCGTCAACGAGGTCCGCGAGAAGTCGGTGATCTCGAATGACGCTCTCACCGGCCTTTATCATTTCTCATCCACTGCCGCTTTCCTCGAAATCGCCCGCGCCGCCATCGCCGCGGATGAGCGGGAGAAGGGCGAGTTCTACGTGGCTCCTCTCTACAACCGCCTCATCGCCCGCGGCGCGCGATTCATCCTCGATCCCTGCGAGAAGCATTGGATTCTCGGCACTCCCGCCGAGTACCAGGCCTTCCTCGCCGAAGACCCCGCCAGCCTGTGAAGCGACCGGTCGTCACCATCACGGATTTCTGCCTGAATCACGCCGGTTATTTCGACTGGCTGGTGACCGGCCTCGGCCTGTTGGAGCAGAAGGGAGAGCTGGATCTGCGCTTCCGCCTGTCCGCTGCCAAGACCGCCCTGCGCCATCGCTACTTCCGCTGGGGCGCGAAGGCGCTGGCCCCGGCATGGGTGGCAAAGGTGAACGGCCCGATGTGGTGGCTCCAGGGTGAGATCGATTTCGGTGGCACGGTGAAGCGCTTCGTCTTCGATGTCACCGACCACGGGTATTCGTATGCCGAACATCTGCTCGATGACTGCGATTTGTATTTCAAGTGCCAGCTCCCGGATTCCTTTCCGGATTCGCTGAAGCTGTGCCGGCAGATCGAACGCCCGATGCCGGAAGCCGCGGTTCGCAATGCATCGAAGATCCGCCGTGCGATGTTGGGCAGGCCGCTTTCGCGTTCGCTGGACTTCAAGCGCAACCTCGAACTCCTGCGTGCATGGGAACGTCATGCGGAAACTCCGCGCGCCAAGCGCGTCCTCGCCTACTTCGGCGGGGACTCCGATGCCGAGGCCAATGACCGGCTCAAGGACAAGCAGGGGCTTTACCAGCATCCGAACGTGAAGCGCGGCCGCATCGTCCGCCATCTCCGTGCGATGAACCGCCCGGATGTGGATGCCCGCCTGCTCAATAGCTCCGACCCCGCCCTCATTGGTCCGGCTCTCCGCGATGACGACGACTATGCGGCGACGGTCGCGTCTTCCGCTTGGAACATCAATGTCTCGGGACTCAGCCTGAGCATTCCCTTCCGCCTGATCGACAGCTTCATGGTCGGTACTGCCGTCGCCACGGACTCGCTTTCGATTCATTGGTACCAGCCCTTCGATGAAACCGAGCTGATCGAACTCGGCACCATGGGCTACGAGCTCGATGGAGAAGTCGATTGGCCCGCCATCGAACAGCGCCTCGCAGGCCTGCTGGAGATCTCCGCATCGGAAGATGCCGCACGCCGCGCCCATGTCTTGGACCGTTACCGCCGCTTTTGGTCACCGGAGGCTCTCGCCGGTCATGTGATCGGAGAAGCCCGTCGTCTCGCCTGAATCTTTTCTTTCCCCCACGCCACAAACTGTCCCCATGAAAGCCGTCATCCTTGCCGGAGGCCTTGGCACCCGCCTCTCCGAAGAAACCGCGCTCAAGCCGAAGCCGATGGTCGAGATCGGCGGTCGTCCGATCCTTTGGCACGTGCTGAAGATCTACAGCGCGCATGGCATCAATGACTTTGTCATCTGCGCGGGATACAAGGGCTACGTCATCAAGGAGTATTTCGCGAACTACTTCCTCCACATGTCGGATGTCACCTTCGACATGGTCGGCAATACCATGGAGGTCCACCACAAGAAGGCCGAGCCGTGGCGCGTGACCATCGTGGACACCGGTGATGAAACGATGACCGGCGGCCGCATCAAGCGCATCCAGCCCTACATCGGAAACGAGACCTTCTGCTGCACCTATGGCGACGGGGTGGGGGACATCGACATCACCGCCCTCATCGCCGCCCACCGCGCGGCCGGACTTGAAGCCACGCTTACCGGCGTGCAACCGCCCGGACGCTTCGGCGCGCTGCATCTGGAAGGCGACTCCGTCCTCGCCTTCCAGGAAAAGCCGGAAGGCGATGGCTCATGGATCAACGGTGGCTTTTTCGTGCTGGAGCCGTCCGTCTTCGACCGCATCGAAGGCGATCCGACGATCTGGGAGCGCGAGCCGCTCGAGTCGCTCGCTCGTGACCGCCAGCTCGGCATCTTCCGCCATCACGGCTTCTGGCGTCCGATGGACACGCTCCGCGACAAGCTGGAGCTGGAGCGACTGTGGGAGACCCGCAAGGCTCCTTGGAAAACCTGGTAACGTTTCCTTTCCTCTCTCATGAGCGTGTTTGCAGATACCTATCGCGATGCGGAGGTGCTCCTCACGGGGCACACCGGATTCAAGGGCTCGTGGATGGCCCAGTGGCTTGTCCGCTGTGGAGCACGGGTCACAGGCTACGCGCTCGACCCGCAGCCGCATGAGAGGCTCTATGACAGCCTCGGTCTTTCGCTGCGTCTCGCTGCGGATCACCGTGGGAATCTCTCGGAGTTGGATCGCCTTGCCGAACTGGTCGCGACCCTGAAGCCTCGCTTCGTTTTCCATCTCGCGGCCCAGCCGCTGGTGCGTCTCTCCTACGACATCCCGGTGGATACCTTCGCCACCAATGTCATGGGCACCGTCCATGTGTTGGAAGCGATCCGCCGCAGCGGGCATGAGTGTACGGTGGTCGTAGTAACGACCGACAAGTGCTATGAGAACCGCGAGTGGCTCCACAGCTACCGCGAGGAGGATGCGATGGGCGGTCATGATCCCTACAGCGCGTCGAAGGGGGCTGCGGAAATCGCCGCCGCTTCCTACCGCCGTTCCTTCTTCGATCCCGGTGGCAAGGTGGCCATGGCCACCGCGCGTGCGGGCAATGTGATCGGTGGCGGCGATTGGGCCGCGGACCGCATCGTGCCTGATTGTATTCGCGCCCTGCGCGCCGGGGAGACCATCCCGGTCCGCAACAAGATCGCCACCCGTCCCTGGCAGCATGTGCTTGAGCCGCTGTCCGGCTACCTCTGGCTGGGTGCGGTGCTGCACAACGCGCGGCTCACCGGCTACCCGGACAACGCGCCGTTCCGCTCCGCTTTCAATTTCGGCCCGCGCCTGACCAGCAACCGACCCGTTTCCGAACTCGTCGGCGAACTCATCCGTCACACCGGCGGAAACTGGGAGGACCGCTCCGATCCAAACGCACCGCACGAGGCCTCCAAGCTGAATCTCGCCATCGACAAGGCCTTCCATCTGCTCCAGTGGCAGCCCGTCTGGGATTTTCCCGAAACCATCGCCCGCACCGCGGAATGGTATCTCGCCGAGGAGAATGGCGAGGATGCCGCCACCCTCTGCGATCGCCAGATCGAAGCCTACCAGGCATCCGCCGCCGCCATCGGCCTGCCGTGGTCCGTTTAATGCTCACCCCCACCGTCCCTTCCCATGTCCCTTCCAGAGCTCAAAGCTGAAATCCTCCGCCTGACCGCGGAATACTCCCGTTTGGCGCACCGCCAGAATCGTCCCGGGTTCATCGAGGACGGCCCCGCGTTCGTTCCCGGCCAGACCACCGTTCCCTATGCCGGGCGCGTGTTCGAAACCGAGGAAGTCACCGCCGCCGTCTCCGCCACGCTCGATTTCTGGCTCACGCTCGGCCCCGAGGGCGAGGCGATGGAGAAGGAGCTGGCCGCGTTTCTCGGCGTGAGGCACTCGCTGCTGGTGAACTCCGGCTCCTCCGCGAACCTCGTGGCCTTCAGCGCGCTGACCACCCACAAGCTGCCGGAGCACAAGCGCATCCGCCCGGGTGATGAAGTGATCACCGTGGCCGCCGGTTTTCCCACCACCGTGGCGCCCATCATCCAGAACGGAGCCGTTCCGGTTTTCGTCGATGCAAAGCCGCTCACCGGAAACGCGGATTGCTCGCTACTGGAAGCGGCGTACTCGCCGGGCAGGACCAAGGCGGTGATGATGGCTCACGCGCTCGGCAATCCCTTCGATCTCGGCGTGGTGCTCGAGTTCTGCAAGAAGTACGATCTCTGGCTGGTGGAGGACAACTGCGACGCCCTTGGCTGCACCTACTCGCTGCCGGTGGAGCGCGCGAAGGAACTCGGCCTCGATCACCTGCTGAAGATCGCGGACAAGGGCGAGCACCCGATCATCCGCATCGAGTTTGTGGATGGCCGTGACCTGCTCACCGCGCCGACCGGTTCCTTTGGCGATATTTCCACGCAGTCCTTCTACCCTCCGCACCATCTCACCATGGGCGAGGGTGGCGCGGTGAACATCGTTCGAAAGCCCCCGCTCAAAACCTACGCGGAGAGCTTCCGTGACTGGGGCCGCGATTGCTGGTGCGCCTCGGGCAAGGACGACACTTGCGGCAAGCGCTTCCAATGGCAGCTCGGAGAACTGCCGCAGGGCTACGATCACAAGTACATCTACAGCCATCTCGGCTACAATCTGAAGCCGCTCGATCCGCAGGCCGCCATTGGTCGCGTGCAGATCCGCCGCCTGCCTGCGTTCATCGAGGCACGCAAGGACAACTGGCAGCGCCTCCGCGCGGGCCTGAAGGGATTGGAAGAGGTCATCGACTTCGCCCTGCCGACCCACGCGACCGCTTGGAATGAAGACGGCACCTTTGAATGGGACGATACCGGCTGCCGCACGTCCTGCTCGTGGTTCGGCTTCAAGATGACCATCCGCGAAGGAGCTCCCTTCACCCGTACGGAACTCGCCGCGCATCTCGATGAGAAGAAGATCGGCAACCGCATGCTCTTCGGCGGCAACCTCGTCCGCCAGCCGGCCTTCGTGCAACTCCGCCGCGATGATCCGGGCGCGATCCGCGTCTCGGGCGAACTGCCCGGTGCGGACCGCATCATGAACCACACGCTTTTCCTCGGCACCTATCCGGGCCTTACCGGAGAGATGATCGACTACATGGCGGCAACCATCCGCAACTTCGTCGCGGCAAAGACCGCTGGCGCGGAAAGCTGAAGTTTCCTCCCGATCCCATGACACTCATCGACGAGCCCCTGCCGGGAGTGAAGATCCTCAGACCCTTCGTGTTTGAGGACGCCCGCGGCAACTTCGTGAAACCGTTTCATGAAGACCAACTGGCTGCGCATGGAATCTCCATGATCGTGCGGGAGGAGTTCTTCTCGACCTCCGCGAAGGATGTCCTGCGGGGGATGCATTTCCAGATTCCGCCGCACGATCATCAGAAGCTGATCTATTGCCTCTCCGGACGCGTGCTCGATGTCCTGCTCGATCTACGGAAGGAATCCCCAACTTACGGCAAGGCGGCATCCTTCGAACTCTCCGCGGCGAATCATCATGTCGTTCACGTCCCGCGGGGTTTTGCCCATGGCTTCCTGAGTTTGGAGGACGGCTCCTGCATGGTTTACAAGACGGATGCCGTCCACGCTGCGGATGCGGACAAGGGCCTGCTTTGGAATTCATTCGGCTTCGAATGGCCGATCACGGACGCGATCATTTCGGGCCGCGATCTCGCGCATCCGGAATTCGGTTCCTACGCGAGCCCCTTCTGAGGGAATGAAGATCCTCGATCTCACAACGGACTCGCTCCTGCTGGTGGCCCGCTCACCGGAGGTCGAAGTCGTCCATTGCCAGACCGGCAATGCGGTGATGCACAGCGGTTGCCCGAAGAAGGCGCCGCGCTCGGCAATGGTCCGCCTGGCCTTCGAGTTGCTGCGCGGCCGCCGTTACGATTGGGTGATCGTTCCTCCCGTCCACATCACCTGGACCACCGGCAATGGCTTCTTGCGGCGGCAGGTTAAACGCATCGCCGCCTGGTTCTTCAAAAATCCCGATGCCGCCCGCTTCATGCGGCGCGTGTTCTTCGGGTCGAAAGCGCGCTTCGCCATCACCGACTACTCCGATCAGTTTCGTCCCAGTGAATTCGGTCTCACCTGCATCGAGCCGGACCACTACTTCATGCTGAATGTGCCGTGCGATCTGGTCGGCACCTGCATGGGGCCGCGGAACACGCTCATCCACTATCTGCCCACGGTGATGCCGGACGAGCTCATCGATTCACTCGGCGCACAACGAACCGGCCCCGGCGGGCACGACATCTTCGTGGCCGGCATCTATCACAACGAACAACGGATCAAGCAGCGCGAAGCCACGCAAATCCTCGCCGCCCGCGGATACAAGGTCTTTGAACTCGGAGAGAAATCCTTTGGTAAGTTCACGGCTGGTCTTCTGGACAGCAAACTCTGCATGGCGGGCAAGGGCCTCGCGTATCATTGCTTCCGTCCCTTGGAAGCCGCCGCAGCCGGTGCCGCCCCCGTCGTTCATGGGGCGGAGGAAGGCACCTACCACGACTGGGTCAATGGCGAGAACTGCTTCCTCTACGATCCGGAACTCACTGCTGAAGGCATCGCCGACTTCGTGGAAGAAGCGCTCCGCACTCCTGAAAGAATCCTCCCTGTTGTGGAAGGCGCCCGCCGTCTGCTCAACGAACGCCACCGCGCTTCCGCCCTAGCCTCGAACCTGCTGCGGACCTTCCGCGGCAGCGAATGATTTCATCACCAGCCCGATGTCCTCTCCTCAAACAGCCATCGTCACCGGCGTCACCGGCTTCATTGGCAATCACCTCGCCCGCCGCCTCCTTGCGGAGGGATGGAAGGTGGCGGCGATTGTCCGCTCCACTTCCGATCGCTCGCGGATTCCGGAAGGCTGCGCTGTCTGGGAATACGACGGCAGCACCACCGACATGCTCCGCGTTTTCGAGATGGTGCAGCCGGATACGGTTTTCCACCTCGCGTCCAGGATCATCACCAACCATGCGGCGGGTGACGTGGAGTCGCTGGTAGCTTCGAATCTCCTGTTCGGCATGCAGTTGCTCGAGGGCATGCGCGCCACCGGTTGCAAACGCTTCGTCAACACCGGCACCGGCTGGCAGCATTTCGAAAACAACGACTACGATCCGGTGTGCTTGTATGCAGCCACCAAGCAGGCCTTCGAGGATCTCCTCGAATACTACGTGAGGGTGTCCGGTGTGAAGGCGGTCACGCTTAAGCTGCATGACACTTACGGCGAGGATGATCCACGCGGGAAGCTGATCACGCTGCTTCTGAACGCCGCCCGGAACCAGACGCCGCTGGAACTTTCTCCGGGCGAGCAGAAGATCGATCTCGTCCATGTGCGGGATGTGGCGGAAGCGTATCTGGCCGCTGATCGCCTGCTGAGGGCCGCCACGGAACCGTGTCACCAGCGATACATGCTGCGCGCCGGGAGCGTGATCTCCATCCGTGAATTGGCGGCGACGATCGGCCGGGTGACCGGCAGTCCGGTGAACGCTCACTGGGGGGCGAGACCCTACCGCGAGCGGGAGGTGATGCTGCCATCGGATCTCGGCGAAGCCGTGCCAGGATGGAAGCCGTCTGTGACTCTTGAAGAAGGGATCCGCGAGCTTTGGGAGCAAAAACGTCCGAAGGGTGTCTGAATTCCATACGCGTGCCTGCCTTGACTGATCGTCTTCCATCCTGGGTCCTGCGGATCGCCGGTTTGCTTGGCTTGGACAAAAAGGTCCTGACCGGGCTCGGCGCGCGTATCATGTCGATGGCGGCCGCGCCTGTAGGCGCATTTCTGACGGTCTGGACCCTGACTCCCGAGAAGCAGGGCTTGTACTATTTGTTCGCGAGCCTGCTGGCTCTGCGCGCGTTGTTCGAGCTGGGGGCGGGCACCTCGGTCATCCAGGTGGCCGCGCATGCGCGCGGGGATGAAGAGGGCCGCAGGACCTCTCCCTTGGAACCGGCATTCGTGGCGACCGTGAACCGGTGGATGCTGCGCGTGGCAACGGTATACGGATTGGCCGCAGGACTCGGCGGCGCGGCGTTCCTCATCTACCAGGGTCATGGCGATTTCCATACCCTCGGCGCCTGGGTGTCTTTCATCACGATCAGTTCGCTGCAGTTTGCCTCGGAGGGTCGCTGGGGCCTGCTGGAAGGTGCGGACCAGGTGGCCGCCGCGAACATCCTCCGGACCAAGAACGCGCTCATCCAGTATCTCGTCCAGTGGAGCTTGCTGCTGCTTGGCGCGGGGTTGTTTTCATTCTGCGCCGGCGCGCTGGCCGCCTACCTCTCCCAGGAGATTCGTTTCCGGAAGAATTATCCGTGGATGTATGTGCCGTTCCGCAGCCAGATCGAGGAACGTCTCGTGCATTTCAAGAAAGAGCTGCTCCGCCTGATCAAGCGGGCCAGCCAGACCTATCTCACCACCTACTTCGTGTTCCAGATCCAGCAGCCGATCTGCTTCCATCTGCTCGGTGCTCCCAGCTCGGCACGGCTCGGTTTCTCCCAGACCATGGGGTCGGCGATGATCGGGCTGCCACTGGTCTGGCTGGCGATGAACTTCCCGAAGCTGGCCCACCTGATCGCGGACGAAGACGTGGCGGCGGCGCGGCGGTTGTTCAAGGCGCGGTGGCTTCAGGTGTGCCTGTTTTCCATGGGTTGCGCGGCCGCGGCGTTCGTGGCGACGAAGGTGTTGGCGCAATTTCCGCGCTTCGAGGGCCGTCTCATGGATGACAACTCGATGCTGATCCTTTTCGGTGCGCAGTTTGTGCAGACCTGCGCGCTCGGTCTCACTTACTGGCCCCGCGCCTTCAAGGTCGAACCGTTTGTGATCATCGCCTACGTGCAGATGATCGCGACGCCACTGATGCTGTGGGGATTCCTTTCGACTTGGGGGCTGCGCGGGGGATCTCTCGCGATTCTAGGCACCTGGATCATCGGCGGCATCGGTATCGCACTGACCGTGCGCCCGTATTGGAAGACTGGCACGATGCTCGCGAACCGTCAGAACCAAGCCCCTCAACCCGCGGAATGATCCTGTCGGCTGAATTCCCCGTGCTGTCGATCGTAATCCCGACTTACAACCGTGCGGCGAAAGTCTGCGACCGGATTGCGGAATTGCTGCCTCAGCTCGCATCCGGAGTGAGCGTTCGGATCATCGATAACGCCTCGGACGAGGTGGTCGAGACAGTCGTCCGGCAGCGGTTCGGAGAAGGGATCGGCTCGAAGATCAACTTCCACCGGAATGCTGCCAATGTCGGTTTGGCCGCGAATCTCTGCAAATGTTTCGAGCATGCCGATGGTGAGTGGCTGTGGGTGTTGGGTGACGATGATTCCGTGCTACCGGATGCGGTCGGGCATGTCCTGGCGAGGATTGCTTCGGCGGATGCCGCAGTGGGCTACATGAGTTTCTCCACCTCTCTCCATACCCATAACGGTGAGAGAACGATTGGTGGATTCCGCGGTTTGGTGGAGGGGCCGGGGATTGCGGGGCGGCTTTCCAATTTGCTTTTCATCTCCGCCGGCTGCTATCGCGTGCGGAAGATCTTGCCGCACCTGCGAGCGGGATACCTGATGGTTTATTCCCATGTGCCGCACGTGGCGATGCTGGCGACCATGATGGCGGACTTGAATGTCCTGGCCGTGATGTGCCCGGAACGCCTGGTCGAGCGGTCTCCGCAGGCGGCGAACCAGGCATGGAGCCACTTGAAAGTGCTTTCTGGATTGCCCGCGCTGATCGACCTCGAGGGTGTCGATGGTTCGATCGCGGTGGTGGTGCGGCAAATCGTCCATGATGCCCGTTGGCGTCCGTTCCTCGGTGCGGGCCTGCATTATATTTTCAATGAGGAGAGCCGGCCCATCCGCTTCTGGTGGTTGTTGCTGGCGAGGATTTTCATCTGCGGAAACGCGGAGATGAAAATACGCTCGGCACTCCTGATGTCTGTGCTGCCGCTGGCCTCGTTCAAGGTGACGAGGCAGGCGGTGCGGACGGTGATCAACCGCCGCATCAGTGCGGATGCGAATGAAGGTCTCGACCGGTTGTGATTTGAGAGGACCCGTTTCCACTTTCGATGTCTTTGACACGGTTCTGACGCGGCGGACGGCGCTGCCGGTGGATATCTTCATGCTGCTCGGTGCGAAGCTGAGGGAAGAAGGCGTTCGCGTTCCCTCCGCGGGAATGTTCCGGGCGCTGCGGGTCCGAGCCGAACGCTGGTCCCGCCGCATGGAGCCCGGCGGGGAAGTGACGCTGGAGGACATCCACCGGATGCTGGGCCGTCTGCTTGGTTGGTCGGAAGAGGACCGGAGACGTTCCGTGTCGCTGGAGCTCTCCCTCGAGGAGGAATTCCTGACCGCCACTCCTCATGGCCGTGCCGCTGTGAATGCCGCGCGGAACGAGGGGCGGAGGGTGGCGTTTGTCAGCGACATGTATCTCGCTCCGTCCTTCATCCGTCGGATATTGGAGCGGGAAAACCTGATTCTTCCGGGCGATCTTCTCGCGGTATCGGGGGAATGGAAGGTGACCAAGGGTCGTGGCGACATGTGGCCGCGTCTGCTGGCTGAACTGGAAGCCGCGCCTCACGAGATCTTGCATCGCGGGGACAACCGTCATGGAGACGTGGTTTCTCCAGGCCGCGCCGGATTGAAGGCCGAGCGGCTGGGCACTGCGGAAGCCAGCCGTTGGGAGGACTGGTCCCGTTATCATGGTCCGGAAGACATTCGTCGGTTCGGCGGCATTGCGGCATTGTGCCGGACTGCCCGCGCCGGAATGGAGGAGCCGGATGAATTCTGGACCTCGCTGGGTGCTGGAGTGCTTGGCCCCTTGCTCGCGGGTTTTGCTTTCTGGATTCTGGAACAAGCTCGCCGGGATGCCGTTCGCACGATCTGGTTCCTTTCCCGGGATGGCCTGCTGCCGCTGGAAGCCGCCCGGATATTCGCGGACGCTGATTCACCCAAGCTTGAATATCTCTGTGCTGGCCGCAGGCAGCTGCAGCTAGCTCTTTCCGCGGAAACGGCAACCGGCGATTTATTCGAAGGCAGCCGTCTGGCCTCGTTGCAACTGCTGGGTTCCCGGTTCGCCTTGGATGAGAGGGCGCTTCACGATCTCCGGGAAGAAGCCGGCTTGCCAGCCACCGGCCTGCTCGAACGGCTCAATGCCGCAGCCCGCAGCCGGATCACGGAAATCCTCGCGGGCCCGGCATGGCAGGCCCGGATCGCCGCGGCCCGGCATCAGGCGGGCGAGCCCGTCCGGCAATACTTGGGACAAATGGCCGACCAGGCTGCTGGCCGAGTGGCGGTCGCCGATGTTGGCTGGCGTGGGAGTTCCCAGGATCTTTTGAACCGTCTGCTGCCTGCGAACGCTCCGTTGTGGGGATACTATCTGGGTTTGACTGGCTCTGGCCCGACTCCGGAACACAAGGCCGCGTGGCTCTACAACCGCCCGGAGGGCGAAGGGGATCTTGCCCTGGACCGCCATCAGCGGTTGTTCGAGGTGTTGCTCGGTGGAGCGGCCGGGCCATTGCAGGGATACGAGCGAAACTCCGGCAAATGGGAACCGGTGTTTGCGATGGCGGAAGCAGGCGAACATGCCCCCGGCCGCGAGCGGGCCCAGAAGGCCGCCCTGGCTTTTGTCCGCCTTGCGGCGGATCCCCTCTACCGCAGCTGGTGGACTCTGGAAGATCTTCATGGCATCACCACTCGGAACCTTCTCCGGCTCTTCGAGCATCCCGATGCCACGGATGCACTGCATTTCGCAGACTGGACGGTTACGACGGACGAGGCACATGCGGACAGCGTGGCTCTCGCCAAGGGCTATGATGTGGCTCGTATCAGGACCTGCCTGTTCCAAGGTGAACCTTGGGCGTGGTTGTGGCCAGCGGCATCCCTGCGGAATTCGTCTTTCATCGGCGGCTGGCTGATGCGGCTGGCCGCATTGCTGCGCGGTGCCTGAGGCCGCCTGATCCACCCGGTAGGTCGGTTGGCGGGGAATTCCCTTCTTGAAACCCACTCTCCCATCGCCGACCCTCCGCGCGAGCGCCGATGAACGGAATCAACGTCAAAGCCATTTTCGTCGGCCTTTGCGGGCTGGCCTTGGGGTTGTACATCATGGTGGAGATCCTGCTGGCCCGCAGCAGTTCGCTCGGACAGCTCTATTTGTATCTCGCGATCGCCGCTTTCCTGTTCGGTGCGGTGAGTCCCCGTCCGGCGATGTACGTGATGATCATCTGCACCGGATACATCGACCTCCTGAAGCGCCTGATGGTGCTGGGCGGATTCCCGACCATGACGGACGTGGCGTACGTGCTGGCCATTCCGCCGCTGTTGGTCGCCGGATCGATCATATCGGTGTTCCTCGGGATGGTGCTCGGGCGGGATGCGATCACCCGTGACAAGATCATCTCGTTGGTCGTCTCCCTGCTGGTGGTGGGGATCACGGTGGTGGGGACCATTTTCGGCGAGTCGGACTCGGCGGGCCTTGGCAAGATGAGCGCCATCGTCAACCAGGGCTTCTATGCCTTCCTCTTCTTCACCATTCCAGTGTTGTTCCCGGGGGACGAGTCGAAGCGGAAACTGCTCCAGTTCTCCTTCGTCGCCTTCATCCCCGCGGTGTTCTACATGTTCTGGCAGCGCAAGTTCGGCTACTCGGATTTCGAGTACCGGTATCTGATGAGCGGCCTGACCATCGAGGTGAAGAACCTGTGGGAAACGATGGGACAGGTGCGATGCTTCTCCACCTTCAATGGCGCGGGCACGGCCTCCACGCTTCTCTCCCTGTACGTCCTCTACTGCTTCGTGCCTCTCCGGCCGGGCAATGCCAGGCCGACCACGTTCCAGCGCCTTGGCAAGTGGGCTCTCGCGCCGTTGTTTTTCATCGCTTCCTACTTCACCATCGTCCGCACCGGCTGGGCCTGCGGACTCGGGGGGCTTGCCGCGTATTTCATGCTGGCCACCAAGTTCCGTGCCCGTCTCGGCCTGTTGCTGGCGGTCGGGTGCTTCGCCACGCTGGTGCTGAGCGCCCCGTGGATTCTCAAGTACAACATGGTCCCCAAGGCGGAAACGATCCTCCAGGACATCGCGCTTTCCGCCACGAACGATCCAACTGTAAAACGCGCGGTGGTGCTTGGCACGGCGATGGACCGTATCCACGGTTGGGCGAACCTCACGCAGGAGCCGCGTCTCTGGCAGCCGTTCGGTTTCTCCGCCGCCGGCATGAGCGCGAAGGATACGACGAACGACCAGTTCCATTGGGGGCATGACGCCCTGATCGACAGCTTGATCAAGTTCGGTTACGTCCCCCTGATCCTTGGCGGGCTCTTCGCGATGTTCCTGTTGAACCGGCTGATGCGCTACATGTTCAGCCTGCCGAGAAACGCGCTCGCCTTCAAAACCACCCGGCTTTGCCTGGCACTGACCTTCGGGATCCTGGTGGGCGCGATGGGCAACGGCGCGCAGTTCCGCAACTTCCCGCAGAATCTGTTCTTCGCGCTCTGGCTCGCCATTCCCTTCTCCACGTATCAGGAAGCCATGCGCGCGAAGCGTGAGGCGGCCCGTCTGGCCGCCGCGCCGGCCGATCCGTCCGCGGGCCCTGATCCCGAGCCTCCTCCGGCCCGCGGCCGCCGTCCTCTCCGTGAGTTCGAGCGTCCAACGCCCGCGCTCTAGTTCCAGAGATGCGCGTCCTCCTGCCGATCTGCCTGGACCGCTGGCGCAATCCGATCGCAACCCTGTTGCGGGCATGCGTCGAAGCCAATCCCGACATCGAATTCCATTCGGTGTCTTCCCCGTTCAGCGAGGAAGACGCCCGGCTGGCAAAGGCATTCTGGGCGCTGCCGAACGTCCGTGCGGCCGGTCAGATGAAATTGACGGCCACCCGCTTCGATGGAGTCCACACCGCGTCGATCACTCCGCACAATCTCGCCGCCGCCGTGGCGTCGAAGGTCCGTTCGGTTGGAGCGTGCCGGTTTCTCACCACGATCAATCTGGAAGTCGGACCCGGTGACGGAAAGGACTGGACACTGTTGCAAGTCGCGGAACGATTGGCCGACGCATTCGTCTCGGTCAGCCGGGCGGCAGGCCAGGGAGTCGCGGAGCGTTGCGCGGGCCGTTATCATGGAGTGATCCCGAACGGTTTCGATGCCGCTTATTTCGATCCTGCGATTGAAGACGACGCGATTTTGTCTGCGGAAGTCCGGGACCTCGGACCGTTCGCCTTGTATGTCGGCGCCTTGGAGCCGCGGAAGCATCCGGAGTTCGTCGTGGAACTGGCCAGGGCTCATCCCGGAATACCCTTCGTGGGAGCCGGCTACGTTCATCCGCTGGGACGACATTTCGAGCCGATGGTGAAGTCTGTTCCCAACCTGCGTTGGCTGGGCCACGTGGACCGCCGGATGATCCGGGCGCTTCTGCGTCGTGCCGCAGTGTTCCTGTTTCCTTCGGAGCGGGAGGGCCTCGCGCTCTCGGTGATCGAGGCGTTGGGCATGGGCGTACCCGTCATCGCCCAGCCGAAAAGTTCCATGCCGGAGTTGATCCGGGATGGGGTGAACGGAAGGCTCATCGATATCCGCGAGCCGGCCGCATGGTCGGACGCGCTGCAATCCTTCATCCGGTCTTCCGGTGCATCCCGCGCCACGACAGCCGCCGCCATCCGGGCGGATGCGCTGGAGTGCTATTCCTGGGAATCGATCGGACGCCAGTATGGCGATCTTTACCGCCGGTTGTTCCGCTGAGGGGAATTCCCCGCGGGCGAACCGCCGTCATCCAGTTTAACATGAAAGTCCTGTTGCCGATCAGCCTCGACCGCTGGCGCAATCCCATCAGCACCTTGCAGCGTGCCTGTGTGCGGTACAATCCGGAGATCGAGTTCCATTCCTTTTCGAATCCGGTTTCGGATGAAGACCGCCGGGAGGGCGAGGAGTTTTGGAAACTGCCCAATCTTGTGCTCCGCGAGCCGGTGGACATCGCGAGGGATCGTTTCGACATCGTCCATACCGCTTCCTACAGCCATGGGAACTACGTTGCGTCGGTGGCGGCCAAGCTCCGTGGTGTCGGACATACCCGCTACCTGGACACCATGAACCTGGAGCAGCATCCGGATCATCCGGTGTGCTGGGCCCGGTACCGCCGGGTGCTGCGGTGGGTGGACGCATTCGTCGCGGTCAGCGAAGCTGTCGCGGTGGACATCCGCAACCGGGTGCCGGAACGGTTCCTGGGAGTGATCCCGAATGGATTCGATCCCGCGTTGTATGATCCTGCCATCGACTGTGACGCGGATCTGCCGGCGGAGGTGTGCGCCCTGCCCCGTGGATTTCCGTTGTGGGTCGCGGCGATCGAGCCCCGCAAGCATCCGGAAGTGTTTGTGAACCTTGCCCGCAAAAACCCCGATATTCCGTTCGTCGCCCTGGGTGGCGGGGTCGGGGATCTGGGCAAGTCCTTCGAGGAAGATTTTCGAAATACTCCGAACATCCATTGGCTCGGAAATGTGGACCGCAAGGCCGGACGCGCGGTGCTGGGCCGGGCGGGAGTGCTGGTGTTCCCATCGGAGCGTGAAGGACTTTCGCTGGCGATGATCGAGGCGGTGGCGATGGGGGTTCCGATTCTGGCCCAGCCGAAAAGCTCCATGCCGGAACTCGTCGAGGCCGGACAAAACGGCGAGCTCGTCGCTCAGGAGGATGAGGCGGGTTGGAACGATGCCCTTCACAAGTGGCTGGGAGAACGGTCCGCCGCCCAGATGGAGGCCTTGGCGGTGGCACGCCAGAGGGCCATCGGGCGCTTCAACTGGGCCACCGTAGGAGCGGCCTACGGTCCGATGTATCGCAGGACCCTGGAATTGCCCGTCCGGCTCCTGCATGGCTGCCCGGCTTGATTCCGATGAAGATCGCATTGGTCATTGAATTTCTCCCGGAAGCGGGCGGGAAACTGGGAGGGGTGACGGTGGCCGTCCACCGGCTGGCCAATGGTCTGGTGGAGGCCGGGCATGAGGTCTCCGTGGTCGCCTTGTCGGGCAATCCTTCCGATGCCAGCTATGAGATCGTGAAGCCGTTCCGCTCCGATCGCCTCAACCGCTGGCTGGGCTCGAAACTTGGTCAGGTCGTGTATCCGCTGGCCTTGAATTTCGGAGCACTGCCGGGCGATGTGGATGTCTGGCATTTCCACGGCTACGACCACTTCGTGCTGAGACCGCTGAGACCGCGGCTGCGCACCTTGCACGGATCCAGCCTGCGGGAAATGCAGGCGACGGACAATGTCCTCCGCAAGCTCCTGATGGGGTTCAACTACCTGTGCGAGTGGGTTTCCGTCGCCCGCGCCGACCGCACGCTCTGCATCGGTGCGGAAACCGCGGAGATGTACGGCTTGCAGCACGTGGTGGACAATCCTTTCGATCCCACCTTGTTCCGGCCCGGTGCGAAGGCAGAGCATCCTCGTATCTTCTACAACGGCTACTGGACGGGCAGGAAACGCGGCAAGTTCATGTATGAGCGTTTCGTGGAGGACATTCTTCCCCGGATGCCGGGGGCGGAGCTGGTGATGCTGTGCGACAAGGTGCCGGATCATCCGCGGGTGCGGGCGCTGCGGGGTATCTCGGATCAAGAGCTGGCGGACTGGTATGCCTCCTCATGGCTGTTCTGCTATCCGAGCATCTATGAAGGATTCGGCATGGCCTACATGGAGGCCATGGCCGCGGGTACCGCGATCGTGACCAGCCAGAATCCGGGCGCCGACTATGTGCTGGAGCACGGCCGGTACGGGGCGGTGGTGGAGGACGCGGATTTTTCCAAGGAGATCCTGCGGCTGTTGCAGGATGCGGATGCGCGCCGTGGATTGGAGCTGGCGGGGCTCGAGCGGTGCCAGACCTTCACGACGGAGGCAGTGACCCGCCAGCATCTGCGGCACTACCAGGAGGTGCTGGAACGCTCCCGCACATGATTCAAATGCGGTCAGGCAGGACATGGTCGCGGGCTTTGGCAGCCGCGGCCATTTTGTTAGCGGGCGGGTGGATCATCCTCGCGCCCGTGCTGGCCCTGTGCACGGGCAGCGTGATCGTGGATGGTTTCCAAAGCATCGGCGCCGCCGCAGGATCGCATGGCCCCGGGAGCCTGCGGTGGCCTCTGGTGGGATCCTTCATGGGCTACGACCGGACGTGGGGATTCCATTGGTTCGGCTGGCCGTGGCTGAGATCATGGTTGATCCCGGTGGTGTCCTGGAGTCCCGGAGCGGATGTTTCCTTGCTGTGGGGACTGTGGATTCTGACGGCCACGCGGGTGGCGGTATTGGTCGGAAAGGCGGAGGGGAAGGTGACCGGGATGGCGGCCGGGTTTTTCACACTCGCCGCGCCGGGGATACTGACGGCGCTTCAGAGCTACCGGCCGGAGATCCCCACTGCCTGCGCCTTGGTGCTACTGGCGGGATGCTGGTGGCAGGATACCAAACGGACGCTGGTTTGCCGGAGTTTGCTGCTGTTGATCCTGCCGACCTTGCATCCGCTCGGACTGGTGGTGCCGGGAGCGTGGTGTGCCGGGGTGGCAGTACTGGAGTGGTGCCGGAATGGTTTGATGGCTGCGGTCCGGAGGACGCTTCCGCCCGTGCTGGCACTGGCGGGAGGCGTGCTGTTGTTCGTGGCTTGGTATGGCTTGCAACCGGACGCGTGGGCGCAGTTCAAGCTGAACCTCGCCAGCCAGCGGATGCTGGTGGATGGAATGGGGGCCGGCTATCTCACCTTGTTCCGCTGGGGCTTGAGCGGCCGGGGCGCGATCCCCTTGCTGGTTCTGCTTGTCCCTGCATTCGCCTATGGGATTTGCCTGCTGCTACGGGCGGTGCGGAACCCGAAGGACACCAGCAACGACATACTTCTGCTGCCCGCATTGGCGATCGTGATTTCGTTCGCGCTGAATGTGGTGGGCCGGAATCCCAATCCCCTCCACTTCGTCGGGGTGCTCCCGTTCGCCGTCTGGCTCGTGTGCGCGGGTGGCCGGAAAATCACCATGCTCCGTTCCGGGAAACTCCTGATACCGGTGATGGCTGTGGCATGTGGCCTGATGGCCGTTTACCCCGCCAAACAGGCATGGTTGCTGCTGCGATCAGGAGGAGAAAGCTACCGGAACGGATTGGCGAAGACGTTGGACCGTCTGCCTCCCTCCCGGCGGGTTCTGATTCCGGTCTGTTTATGGGAAGCCGCCTTGCGACCCGGACAGGGGAGGGACTTCCGCTTTTCGACATTTCCTAACATCCTGCCACGGCGCGAACGGTCCGAATACGAGCAAATGGTGATGGCTGATACGGCTCCGGGCGACCTGCTGGTCTGGGACCCGCTGCAGGAACAGGGCGGGGTCTTCAACTTTGTGACTGCAACGGCATTGAAACACCAACTTATCCAGCCCATCGGGGTTGAGGATCTATGGGAGCCCATGGGTGAAATCTCCGCACCGGTCCGCTACTCGGACAGCCAGGCCACCGTGTTCCAGGTTTTCCGCCGGAAGTAGCTGCAATCCCGGTTTCATTCGCATGTCTCTCGTCCTCCAGCCCGAAACCAAGCCGGTAGCGATCCAACGTCCTTCACCCGAGGCCGACTCCCCCCGTATATGGGGATTCGACTACCTGCGGGTGTTTTTCATGGTCTCCGTCATCGTCGGCCATGCCAATCTGATCAAGGGCTGGGCGGAAGACCGCGCCGCCGTGGTCGGACAGGGGCCGAATGTCTGGGACTATTTCTATTTCCACCTGCAGTCCTGCGCCGTCCCGGCGTTCGTTCTGGTATCGATGATCCTGTTCCTGCTCAAGACCCCCACTTGGGAACGCACTTGGGCGAGATTGACGAACCTCGGATACCTCTACGGTTTCTGGGTGGGGGCTTGGGTGCTCTATACCAAATCGAAACCGGAGCACCCGGGAGTCCTTGGGGTCATCGAGTTCCTGCTGAGGGGCGGGAACTGGGTGTTCTACTTCATCGCGGTGCTGATCATCTGCACCTGGCTGGGTTGGGTGGCGGGCCGGTTGTCACGCCGCGGGCAATGGGTGGGGTTGCTGCTGTCGGCGGCTGTTCTGGCGGGGACTTACCAGTGGCTGCTTCTGGACAACCGTTGGACGCACTCGCACTACTATTGGCTGCCCACCTGTTTCACCATGATGCCCTTTGTGGCCGCCCTGATGGTGCCGCATGTGGAGATGCTGCGGCACTCCCGGGCCGCGCGATGGAAATGGATCGGTGCCTTCCTCGTTCTGGCGATCCTGGCCGCCGTATGGGAATGGAGCCACGCGCTGCCGCTGGATTCCCTGGATGAAGAACGCCGCTGGATTCCGAAGCACGCGCGGTTCTCGATCCAGTTCGGGGCGATGGTGATCGTGCTGCTGGCCATCGGAGTGAAAGCAAAGCCGGGGCGGGTGTTCTCCTTCTTTTCGAGGAATGCCCTGGGAACCTACTGCCTGCATCCATTTGTGCTCGGTGGATTCGTGAAAGCCACGGCGGCCGTGCTGGGGAAATATGCGCCTCAATGGCAGGGAGCTTCGGTTGTTCTCGGCTGCGCCGTGCTGATCGTCTGTTGCTCATTTGCAACGGAGTTCCTGCGCCGGGCATTCAGGCACCGGCTGGTATGAGGGCATAAGCCGAAAAATCGCGTAGGGAGGCAGGGGAACGTTTGCATAATTTCAGGCGGGATGCTTTTTTGAAAGAACCTAGAACCTGGAACGTTGCCGAAGGATTTTGAATTCCGGGTTTGAGCCGTCCGCATCCCCCCGGGTGCCGCGGCATTCATTGCTCCCCTGTCAAACCCATGAATCGACTGCTTCTCCGTTGCACGGGCGTACTCTTTTGGTGCCCGATCCTTGCATGGTCACAGGTTTCCACGGCCTACGTGGACTTCGGAGCGGGCGGCCAGCAGACGGCGAGTCCCGATGCCAACGGACGCCGTTGGAACAACGTCATCGATACCCAGCCGGTTGCCGCGCTGGGCAATCTGCTGACCGATACGGGCGATTCCACCGGCATCGGCCTCTCGGTCGCCGGATTTCTTTCGGGAGCGAATACCTCCGGAACCACCGTGCCGGATGCAAGCGCCCTCGGTGGGTTGGCGGTGCCCTCCGCCACCATGGACAGCTTTTACGTGGCGGGGAGTGATGTCCTGACGGTCACGCTGTCGAATCTTCCGACGGACGGCATCTTCCGCATCTCCCTCTTCGGATCGCGGGACACCACCGAAACCCGGATCACGCGTTATGATATCTCGGGATTGCAAACCAGCTCCTCCCAGACACTGAAAGCCAGCGGTCAAGCGATCAACACCTCCAGCCAGCCGAATGCCAACCGTTCGGGGCTCGCGGTGTTTGAGAACGTGCGGCCGACCACGGACGGCGTGATCACCATTTCCGTCCGCAGGGATACCGGCAGCTACGGGTATCTGAATGCGTTGCGCCTGGAGACCATGAACGTGGTCAACTTCCCGCCCGCCGCCAGCAATGCGGGGGTGGTGGGAGCGCTCCGGGTGGGCGGCGCGGTGACGCCCGTTTACACCTACGCCGATCAGGACGGGGATGCCGAGGGCGATACCCAGTTCATCTGGGAGAGAACCACCAACCCCTCGGGTGGAACGGTGGTTCGTTTGAGCGGGCCTTCGGCTTCGGAGCGGGCGCACACGCTGACTGCGGCGGATCAGGGCGCTTATCTGCGGGTGGGCGTGGTGCCACGGGCGGCGACCGGCCGGACCCAGGGAACCGTCACCTATTCCGGCTGGGTGGGGACGATCCACACGGCGGAATCCATGTCCACCTTCCATATCGGAAACAGCTTCACCCGCTGGAGCAATATTCCGCAGGAACTCACCAATCTGGTCCAGGCCACCGGTGGTGATCTCGCGGCCGGCTACCAGATGACCGATGCCCAGACCCTGCATTTCCACTGGGATACCGGTCTTGGCGGTTTCTACACCGGCACGCCTTCCCGCGCCGACCTGCCGACCGGCACCTGGGATGCCCTGGTGATCCAGCCCCACAGCCGCGAATGGCAATCCTACGCCATGGGCGATTTCCAAACGTACGCCCAGCGGTTCTACGACATCGCGGATGCGGCAGGCACGCAGGTTTACCTCTACGCCTACTGGCCCTATTCCAGTGAATCGGTTTCCACCCAGAACGCGATCAACGCCTCGTTCGAACAGATCCGGACCAACATCAGCCGCGGTGGACGCAAGCCCGCGCTGATCATTCCCGCGGGTGAGGCGTTGCGTGCCGTCGCTTCCCAACTGGGCACCGGGGTATTGAGCGGCTACAACCGCGATTCGCTCTATCTGGATGAGCGCCACCCCAGCGACATGGGAGCCTACATCTCCGCGCTCACCCACTACGCCACCCTCTTCAAGAAATCCCCCGTGGGCCTGCCAGCCAAGGGAATCAGCGCGGATTTCCCCACGGATGTGCCGGTGAACTTCCCTCCGGAAGTCGCCACCAAGCTCCAGCAGATCGTCTGGTCCGTGGTCACCACTTATCCGAATTCCGGTGTGACCGCCCCGCTGACTCCGGTGACGCCTCCGAGCCCGCCTGTCTATGTGCATCATGATCCCGCATCGACCGACCCGGCGCTGGTGGCCTACGCCTTCGGGCCGGCGGGCGCGGACGGCAATGCGCCTGTGGCCAACCTGCCCCGCTGCACCCGGGGGGCGGGCGGCACCCAGGTGCTGGAGTGCACCTTGAACGCGGATGCCGAGGCCCAGGGAGTGACCTACGCGGTCGAATGGTCCACCGATCTGGTCAACTGGACCAACCAGCTTCCTACGGGAACCGTAGTGGAACGCACCGGCCAGAAGTGGCGTGTCACGATGCCGGCCTCCGGTTGGGCCACGAGGCGGTTCCTGCGGGTTTACGTCCAGCTTGCGGACAGCTGAGGGGTTCCGGCGACCAGGTTTTTCCCAGACGAGCATGGGTGAAGAGAAAGAAAAGCACTGGTATGGCTTCGACTGGCTGAGAGTGACGTTCATCGCGTTCGTGATCGCGATGCATCTGAACCTCGCCGGAGAGAATGCCGGTGCCGATCCGTCCTGGTGGGATGTCGTGATCGCGGATGTGCTGGGCGTGGCTGTTCCCGGTTTTCTGATCATGTCGTATTTCCTCCAGGTGGAAGCGCGGGAGGATGCCAGGGCTTATGCGCGCCGTCTCAAGAGATTTGGCGCGCTGTATGTGTTCTGGGTCGGCCTTTGGTTTGTGTGGACGTGGCGGGGGCGGGACTCCATGACGCTGGGTCCCGTGGAATTCCTGCTGCGCGGCGGCGGCTGGACGTTTTATTTCTTCACGGTGCTTTTGTTGCTGTGTCCGATCGCGCGGTTGGCGGGAGCGATGAACGTGCGTACGGCATGTCTTTGGGCGGCAGCGCTGATAGGGCTGAATGGCGTGCTGCTCGTCGCCATGGCCTCCACCGGTTGGATCTGGACCCATGTGGCGACGTATTGGTGGCCGTTGAATTTCCTAGCCGCACCATTCATTGCCAGGGTGCTGGCGGAGCCATCCGTGGATCGGAAATGGATGCTCAGGGGGCTGTTCGTGGCCTTTGTAGTTTCCGCCTCCCTCGAATGGCTGGCCAAGGCACCGGGCTGGATGGTGGGGCCGGACCGCCATTTCCTGCCGGAGTATTTGCGGCCGTCGCCGATTCTCGGAGGAGCCTTGGCGATCACGGCGGCCCTTGGCGTGACTTCGGCTCCTCCGGCCTGGCTGACGTTCCTATCCCGCAATTCCCTCGGAATCTTCTGCCTGCACTGCTTCTGCCTGAAGCGGATTGTGGAATTGACGGCCGTGGTGACCAAGCTGGACATGCGATGGGCGGCGGTGGTGGCCCTGCCCGTGACCCTTTTCGCCATGGCCACCGCGTCGGAGCTGCTGCGCAGGCTGTTCCGTGAAAGACTGATTTGACGGGGGGACTCCCCAGTTTACGGCATGCTTTTTAATTCCTGGGAGTTTCTCGTCCTGCTGGTGGTCACCTTCGCCGCGTATTACGCGCCTTGGTCCGGCGGTCGCCATGGCAAGGCGTGGCAGGTGTCGATCGCCCTGCTGGCCAGTGTGATCTTCTACGGTTGGGAGGATCCGCGGCTGCTGTTGTTGCTCGCGGTGTCTTGTGTGGGCAACAGCATCGCCACCGGCAGGATCATCCTGCACAAGCTGTCCGGAGATGACGCGAAGGTAAAACGCTGGGTTCGGACCGCCGTCATCCTGAACCTGGCCCTGCTCGGCGTATTCAAGTATGCGCCGTTCTTCGCGGGAATGCTGCCATTCCTGCCCACGCAATGGGTGGAGGCGCTGCGCGGCATCCCGCTGCCGATCGGCATTTCGTTCTACACCTTCCATGGCATCAGCATGATCATTGATGTCGCCCGCGGGGAGGTGATCCGGGAAAGCGATGCCCTCATGTCCGGTGGCGAGGGTGCAGCGGACGAACAGGGGCGGAACACCGCGGGGAAGAGCCGGCTCGGCATCCTCTGGGGCTACGGCCTGCGGTTTGCGAAGGGCGTCCGCGACATCGGCTTCTACCTGTTGTTCTTCCCCCAGTTGGTTGCGGGACCGATTGTGAAGGCGAAGCAGTTCTGGCCGCAGATCGCGTCCAAGCGTTTCGCGGACATCGCGTGGGGTGCGGCCCTGCGTTCGCTGATTCTCGGATATTTCCTGAAGATGGTGGTGGCGGACAACCTCGCGGAGCAAACCGTCACGCTGACGAAACCCTGGTTGGTTTTCGCCGGACCGGTGGATCTGGTGATGCTGCTCTATGGCTACTCGCTCCAGATCTTCGCGGACTTCGCGGGCTACTCCCTCATCGCCATCGGCCTCGCGGCCTTGTTCGGCTATCGTTTCCCGGAGAACTTCGATTTCCCCTACCTCTCCACCAGCGTGACGGAATTCTGGCGGCGCTGGCACATGTCCCTGTCCGCGTGGCTCCGGGACTATCTTTACATCCCACTGGGTGGAAACCGGAAGGGGGAAGCGAGAACATATGTGAATCTCTTCCTTGTCATGTTCCTCGGCGGCTTGTGGCACGGAGCCGAGTGGAAGTTCGCGTTATGGGGGTCCTTGCACGGATTGCTGCTGGCGGCGGAGAGATTTTTCTTCCGGCGCCGTGGCAAGGATGAGAGGCCGCGTCCGATGCGGGCGGTGCTCGGATGGTTCTACACCTTTCACGCCGTCACCCTGCTGTGGCTGACCTTCCTGATGCCGGACATGCGGCAGATCGGCCTTTTCTTCAAGCAACTCGCGGGACCACTCCACATGGCAGGGCCGCCGGTGTTCGTGGCTGCGGTCTTCGGCTCGGCCGTGGTGCTGTATCACGTGGCCGGTTGGGTCCGTGAACACCGCCGCGATTGGTTCGCGGACTTCCGCGGAAGTTGGTGCGAGGCTTTGATCTACGGCGGCCTGCTGTTCCTGATCTTCACCAATTCGGGTGCGCCGCAAGGCTTCATCTATTTCCAGTTCTAAGCCGTTTCCTTCATGGAATCCCCACCTACCCATCTGCGGAAGTTCCTGGCCGGGACGTTGGCGGGCTTCCTCGTCTGCGCGATTCTGCAGTGGTCCGGAGCCTATGGCCTCGGGTGGAAGAGCAGCAAGACGGAGTCGAACTATTTCACCTCGCTGTCACGCTTCCAGGCCGCGGCATCCGGAGCTCCGGCGGAGTTCACCCTGGTAGGGTCCTCCATCAGCGGGCGGTTGCCCGGCAAGGAGGTGGGCAATTCCAAGGTGGCGAACCTTGGAACCGACGGCGGCTGTCTCACCGATGGCATGCGGATGCTGGTGGAAGGCCGCGTCAAAGCCGGCAAGTGGATCGTGCTCGAGTCCAATACCATCGAGCGTGCGGTGAAGTACGAGGCTTCTCCGATTTTGAAAGCGGTGGGAGGTCCGGTGTTCCGGGCGGGAACCCACCTGCCGGTGTTTTCCTATCAGGCGCGCCCCAGCGGCATGCTCTATGACAGATTGTTGAAGCGACCGGCGGGAGACACCACCACACGGCGCTTTCCATTGGCGCGGACCACGCTCCCGAAGGGAATCCAGCCCAGGGATGCCTTGGAGAAAAAAACTCTCGATGAATTGATTCGCATGATCGCGATGCTGCGCGAGTCCGGCAGCCGGATCATCCTGGTGGAATACCCCTCCGCTCCCATGCGTCCGGAAGGGCGGGAGGTCACTGATCGAGCCACCGCGTATGTGGCGGAAATGGCGGACGTGCCTTTCGTCAATCTGGAGCAGCAGATTCCGCACGAAAACCTCCAGTTCACCGATGGCGTCCATCTCGCACCCGGCTCCGCGCGGGCCGTGTTGGACAGCCTGCAGGAATTCATCACGACCCTTCCCTCATCGCAACCATGACCGCCCTCATCGGCCACACCGGCTTCGTCGGATCCACCCTTGCCGACGCCTTGTCTCCTTCCCATCGCTATCGTTCGACGGACATCGACAACATCCGCGGGCAATCCTTCGGGCATGTCATCTGTGCGGGCGTGCAGGCGAAGAAGTGGTGGGCGAACCTGCATCCGGAAGAAGACAAGGCCGGGATCGCGCGGTTGCTGGAGGCCCTGGCGGAAGTCCGCGCGGATCGTTTCACCCTCATCTCCACCATCGATGTCTATCCCGCCCCGCGTGACGTGGACGAGGACTCTCCCATCCCGGTCGAGGGGCATCACGCCTATGGCCTGAATCGTCTGGACGCCGAGGAGCGCATCCGCGGGTTGTTCCCGCGGGTTTCCATCCTGCGGCTGCCCGGCTTGTTCGGTCCGGGGCTGAAGAAAAACGTGATCTATGACATGATGCACGACAACGAGCTCCACAAGGTTCATCCCGGCGGCGTGTTCCAATACTACGATACCCGTAGATTGGCGGCGGACATCGGTCATGTGTGGGAGCGCGGCATCGACCTGCTGAACGTTTCTTCCGAGCCGGTCGCCACTTCGGAAATCCGCGACCGCTTCTTCCCGGAGCGTCTCCTCGGTGGTGAAGGTCCTCCTCCCGCGGGCTACGACATGCGTTCGAAGCACGCGGCCGAATGGGGCGGATCGAACGGCTACCTTTATTCGAAGGAGCAAGTGCTGGATGATCTCGGAGACTGGCTTTGAGGGTGGGAGGGACTGCCGCATGGACCGGGTGATCGATTGGCGGGTGAAAGCAGGAGGAGGCCTCCTGCTGGCCGCTGCATTCGTCTGGGCGGCTTGGTATGCCTGGCTCTCCGGCTCCGTGATCACGGACTCGTGGCAGAGCCTCGGTCCTGTGGCTTTTGCGAAGCATCCCTTCGACTTGCGCGGATCATTTCTGGGAAGCTTCGACGGCTTCGACCAAACATGGGGCCATCACTGGCCGGGATGGGCGATGTTCCGCAGCTTTCTCCAGCCGTGGATCGGCTTTCATCCGCTGTTTGAATTCGCCTTGGGGTCCGCGATGCTGGTGGGCGGGGCGGCAGCCGTGGGCCGTCTCAGCCATCACGTCGGTGGGATTTGGCCGTGGATCGCAGCCGCGGTCGTGCTGGCGTGGCCGGACCTGCACGTTGCGGTGGGGATGATGAGGCCGGAGCCTTTCGCCGGAGTGTTGTTCCTCGGCCTTGCATGGCTGGTGACGGATCGGGAGAGCGCCAAAGGAGGCAATCTCCTGATCGCCCTCCTGGCTTTCTGCCTGCCTTTCGTCCACGTGGTCGGTGTGGTGGCGCCACCGTTTTTGATCGGCGTGTGGATGTTGTGGCACCGCCTGCGATGGCAGCGGATGCGGGCGGACGGGATGTTTGTCCGGATCGTGTGGCTGATGGCCGGATGGTTCTGCGGAGTGACGGGACTCGCCGTCTGGTTTCTCGGAGATGCGACACGTTTCCACCAGTTCACTCAAAATCTCGCGGCGCAGCGCTTGTCCTATCACTCTTTGCTGACGGGTTTCCGCCTTTGCTATGGAAACCCGTTCGGCATGTTGATGCTGGCTCTGTGGATGTATCCTCTCGTGTCCCTTTGGTTTGGCAGGCGGGAGAGTGGGGCGTTGAAGTTTGCCCTGTGGGCGGCCATGCCGGTGGGAGCCGCCTTGTTCTCCCTGCTCGCACACAATCCGAACCGCCTGCATGTGGCGGCGCTCGTGCCGTGCATGGTCTGCGCTTGTTGCCGGTCGCCGTGGAATACATCCCGATTCGGCAAACCGGCATTCCGGGCGGTAGTGGGTGGATGTTTCGTATACGGAGCGGCTTTCCAAGGGAACCGCATGATCGATGCCTGGCGGACGCGTGGAGTTTCAGCGCGCCCGGCATCCCAGGCGCTGGTGGAGCGATGGGCTTCGCAAGGAAGAGTGTTCATTCCATGCAGTCTGTGGGAAGCGGCTGCAGCGGCGGGAGTGGAGAACGCGCGGTTCTATACCTTCCCGAACGTGGCGACTCCCGACTGCCGCAGAGATGCGGAGAGATCTCTGTTCGCTTCCTGCGCCAACGGCGACATTCTCTTGTATGAATGGTCCCAACGTCAGGTGGGCAGCGCCTACTTCCGCCCGGAGGCGCTGATGCGGCTCACCTTCGTCGACCCGCTTTCCCTGGGGCCGGTGCTGGATGAAGTCACCATCCAAGGACTCGATGGGACCCGGACCTATCGGGTGATCCGCATCGACCATCCTCCCGTGATCGAATGACGGTGGAGAAAGTTATCAAGCGTCTGCCCTTGATGGTGGGCTTCCTGATCGTCGGGCTGGCATGGGCCGCCTTGTCGATGTGGACGGGGTGGTACGTCATCAAACCCGGCTTTCCGGATGGATTCCAGAGTGTCGGTGCTGCGCTGGGCAAACATCCCGGGCATTTGGCCTGGCCGTTTGTGGGAACCTTTGAAGGCTTCGATCACACGTGGGGCTATCACTGGTTCGGCTGGCCGCTGGCGCGTTCCTGGTTCGGCACCCTGCTGCCATGGTCATGCCTGGGAGATGCGTCGCTGTTGCATTTGCTGCGCTTTGGAGTCGCCGTGCATGTCGGTCTGCTGCTGCATGGGAAATTCCGTTCAAGCGCCGGGGCGTCGATCGGCTTTCTGACCGTGCTGTTCCATCGCGGGTGGTTTGCGAGCATGGCATTCCTCGATCGGCCGGAAACATGGGCGTCGGTGTTGCTGTGGTTCGCGGCGGTACCATTGCTTTCCTCCCAATCGCGGAAATGGCACCTGTGGGTGGCCCCGATCTGTCTGGTTCTCGCTCCTTCGGTTCATCCTCTGACCCTGGCCGGAGCGGGCCTCATTGTGCTGGCGGGAACTTTCCGGGATGGCCGCACGGCGCTGTGGAAATGGTGGCTGCCCTTGCTCGTCGGGGTGGCGTGGTTCGCCTTTTACTACCAGTCCGATCCCGCCCGCCTGCAACAGTTGAAGGACACGCTTTCCGCGATGCGCGGGCTGAAGTCGGGGATCGTCCAGACATTCACCCGCCTGTTCCTCGATCCCAGGAATGTATTCTTCTCCGCTCCGCTTCTGTTCATTACCGCTTGCAGCGTCCTGGCGTGGTGGAAAGGGGGCAAGGCGGCCCGTGCGGAAACGACTCCGGCTCTCACCCTTACCATTGCGCTGGTTTTGCTCGCACCGCTGTATCTGATCGCGACGGGTCATCCGAACATCGGGCATGGTGCGGTGGTTGCGCCGTTCATCGGATTTGCGGCGGGTGCGGCATTCCATCTTGTGTCCGGATTTCCACGAGCCTGGCGCGGTCTTGTGAGGTTGGGCCTTGGTGGGCAGGCGGTGGCCTGCGTGCTGCCTCTGGTATTGGCGACGGTTGCGGTGGCGACTTCCAAACCCACATCACCGCGGGATCGCGCGCGCCAGGTCTTGGCGGAAGCTTTGGCTACCAGCACCGGCACGGTTTTCATTCCGCTTTCCCTATGGGAAGCGGCGGCCGAACGACCGCCGGAGGAATGGGCCCGCATCCGCTTCACGACTTTCCCCAATCTGATTCCGGCCGAGCGGCGGCTGGTGTATGAGAAGCAATCGCTTTCCGCGCTTTCGAATGGAGACATCCTGATCGTGGACGGCGATGCGGACTCCGATCCCTCCGGCATTCTGCCCTGGCCCTTGGTTCCCGTTCTTCAAGGGAAAGCCGGTCCTTGGCACCGGCTCACCGCTTTCGAGCCCATCGTGAACACGACCGCGGCCCTCGGGCCATGGGGCAAAAGGGAAACGATGCTCGGCAGCCTCACACTCCTGCGCTACGAACCGGCCGGTCCCGCCACCTCCATCCGATGATTGTTTCTTCCCACCTTTCGATCTCGCACATCGCCTGGCCTCCCGACCGGGAGGAAGAGTTGTTGGACAAGGCGCTCGAGCTCGGCGTCAAGACGGTCGAACTCGCACCGTTGCGGGCCTTCGGCGATCCCCTGTGTGCGGATGAAAAAGCCGTGCGCGCAAAGGCGGAGTGGTATGCCGGACGAGGTTTCCGCATCGGCTCGTTCCAGGCACTCTTGTTTGGTGCCGATGGAGTGTTCCTTTTCGATGACCAGGCCTCCCGCCTGCGGATGAAGGAATGGTTGATCGCGGTCGGGCAGGTGGCGGGATGGTGCGGGGCCGGACCGATGGTATTCGGCTCGCCGAAGAACCGCCTGAAGGGATCGCGGTCCCACGCGGAGGCGATGAAGATCGCGACGGAGTTTTTCCGTGAAGTTGGTGATGCCTGCCATCAGGCCGGTTCGTGTCTGGTGATGGAGGCGAATCCCGAAGCCTACGGCGCGGACTTCTGCACCCGCATGGATCAGGCGGCCGATCTGGTGACGGCGGTTTCCTCACCGGGCTTCCGCCTGCATGTGGATGCGGGCGGACTGGCCTTGAGCGGAGAGAACTTCGAGCCGGTGATTGCACAGGCCTCGCATCTGATCGCCCACGCCCATGCCAGCCAGCCGAACCTCGGCCCATGGGACGAACCCGATCCCGTGCATCAGCGGGTGGCGGACGCGTTGGACAAGGCCGGCTACCGTGGAGACGTGGCCATTGAAATGAAAGCCCAGGAGGACATCGTGCCTTCGGTGGGACTGGCGATCCGCAAGACGCGGGAATGCTATCGTATTCCGGAATGAACGGCAGGGAACCGGATGTGGTGATCGCGGGCGGAGGCTTCTTCGGCTGCTCGATCGCGCTGATGCTGCATCGCCGCGGTCTGAAGCCGCTGGTGGTGGAGGCCGGGCCGGAGCTGTTAGGCAGGGCCTCGCGTGTGAACCAGGCGCGGGTCCACGGCGGCTACCACTATCCGCGCAGCCTGATGACGGCCTACCGGTCGCGTCACAATTACGAGCGCTTCCGCGATACCTACCGCGAGGCCATCGTGGACACCTTCACGAAGGTCTATGCGGTGGGGCGGTTGTTTTCAAAGGTGTCCGCCGGGCAGTTCGAGTTGTTCATGAAACGGATCGGCGCGCCGTTGAAACCAGCGCCTGACAAGATCGCGCGGTTGTTCAACCCCGTGCTCACCGAGGCCTCGTGGATCGCCGAGGAGTGCGCGTTCGATTGCGCGATCCTGCGCCAGCGCTGCCACCGCGATTTGGAGGAAGCCGGTATTCCGGTGAAGCTCGGCACCCGGGTGGTTTCCGCCCAACCGGCGACCGATGGCTTGGCGGAGGTCCGTCTGGACGATGGGTCGGAATACCGGGTGAAGCTGGTGGTGAACGCGACCTACAGCGGCTTGAATCTGCTCACATCCGGCAGCGGTCTGCCGCCGATCCCCCTCAAGCACGAGCTCGCGGAGATGGCCTTGGTGGAATTGCCCCCCGATCTGGACGGCTTGTCCGTGACCATGATGTGCGGGCCGTTCTTCTCCTTCATGCCCTATCCCTCGCGCGGGCTCACCACCCTGAGCCACGTCCGCTACACGCCGCATCTCCAGTGGTTCGAGAAACCGGGGGAAAAGCCGATCGATCCTTATCAGCGCTTCGAACAGCTTTCCAAGCGCAGCCATTTCGAATACATGGTCGGGGATGCCTCCCGCTACCTGCCGGTCCTGCGCGGCGCGGTCCACCGTGATTCGTTGTGGGAGGTGAAAACACTGCTGCCCCAGACCGAGGTCGATGACGGCCGCCCGATCCTGTTCCGGCGGGATCCCGGGCTGCCCGCGTTGATCCATGTGATGGGTGGCAAAATTGACAACATTTTCGACGTCGAGGACGAACTGGACTCCGTATTGTCCGGCGCTCCTTGACGTGCTCCTGCACTCCGTCTCCCCACATGGACCCGCATACCGTCATCAGCGTGGTGGCGCCCCTCGACAACGACGGGGCCATCCTCGCGCCTTTTCTAACCGATCTCTCCCGCGTGATGGAGGGACACTACCGTTTTTTCGAAATCATCCTCGTGGATGACGGTTCCTCCGATGACACGCGGCAGACCGCGGAGCGTCTGCTCAGGGACATTCCGCGGGTGCGTTACCTGCGTCTCTCCCGCTCCTTCGGCCGGGAGGTGGCCCTGTCCGCCGGCATCGAGTCGGCCATCGGTGACTATGTGGTGACGCTCGATCCCACGGGAGATCCCGTGGAAGCGATTCCCGAACTGGTGACCGTCTGTCGTACCAACGGAGGGATCGTCCACGGCGTGGCATTGAATCCGCGGCTGCGCTCCGGTGTGCGTGAGTTTCTCGGCAATTTGTTCCGGCGCTACTGCAACCGGCGTCTCGGCGTCGAATTGAAGCGCGGTGCCGAGGATTTCCGTGCGATGAGCCGCCAGGCGGTGAACGCACTGTTGCAGGTGCGCGTCCAGAGCCGTTACCTGCGCGTGCTGACGCTCACGCTGGGTTACCATCACGAGTTCTTTCCATATCGCCGCGTCGAGCGGCTCGATCAGCCGAAAGCCGGATCGTTCGCCACCGAGACCGCCACCGCCATCGATCTGCTGGCGGCCAATACCCGGCATCCGCTGCGGGTGGTGACGCTGGCGGGGCTGGCCGGTGCGGGACTCAACCTCATCTATGCCTGCTATGTGGTCGGGATCTACCTGGTGAAGCAGAACGTTGCGGCCGGCTGGACGACCCTGTCCCTCCAGCAGAGCGGCATGTTCTTTTTCATCTGCCTGATCCTCGCCGTGCTCAGTGAATACGTGGGAACGATCCTCGGCGAGGTGCGCAGCCGCCCGCTCTACTTCATCGGCCATGAGGCGAACAGCTCGGTCCTTTTGGAGGACACCGTGCAGAGCAGCATCGTGAAGGAATCGAAGGAGGAGGTGGCATCGTGAACGTGGAAACCATCCTGAGAGGAGACGATGTCCGCAGCCCGCGTTATGAAGTGGCGTGGGAAAGACCGCGTGCGAAGCAATGGGCGATCTGCGTGTTCGTGATCAACGAGGGCGAAAAGATCCGCAAGCAGGTGCGCGCGATGGCGGAGCACGCGCCACTGGTGGATGTGATCGTCGCCGATGGCGGCAGCACCGATGGTTCGCTCGATGGGGCCTTGATGCAGGAAGCGGGTGCGAAGGCACTGCTGGTGAAGCGCGGCCCGGGCAAGCTCAGCGCGCAGATGAGGATGGCCTTCGACTACTGCCTCGCCGAGGGCTACGACGGCGTGATCGTCATCGATGGCAATGGCAAGGACGGGCTCGATGCGATTCCGAGCATGGTGGAGCTGTTGGAGAACGGTTTCGACCATGTCCAGGGCAGCCGCTTCATCCCGGGCGGCCATCATGAGAACACGCCTCTCAGCCGCTATCTCGCGGTGAACGTTCTCCATGCGCCGCTCATTTCACTGGCCGCGGGCTTCCGCTATACGGATACGACCAATGGCTTCCGCGCCTACAGCCGCCGTCTTCTAACAGACCCGGAGATCGGCGTGTTCCGGCCATGCTTCGACCGCTACCAGTTGCACTATCACCTGGCGATCAAGGCGGCGGCGTTCGGCTATCGGGTGATCGAGACTCCGGTGTCGCGCGTCTATCCGGCCACCGGCAAGACGCCGACCAAGATCAAAGGCTTCGGCGGGCTGTTCGCCGTGATGCGGCAGCTCGTGGAAACCTGCACCGGCAAATACGATACGGACGCATGAAAAGTCTCGCCCGCTATCCCTTCGATGCGCTGCGGGACACCGCGGCGCTGATTTCGGATGCGCGGGAGCGTGGCTGGCGGACCGCCCTCGCCACCGTGATGAAGCCGGAGGCGCGGGGTAGCTGGCAGTTCACCAAGTACCTCGCCATCGGCGGAACCTCGGTTTTCGTGTTCTTCGCGGCGTGCGCCTTGTTCCGCTGGATCGCCATGAAGCTGGGCGCGTCCTACGACGAGCACCGGTTGCTCTGGAATCTGGTGGAAATCGCCGTCGGCTTCATCCCGACCAATGCCTTCACTTACGAGACCAACCGGCGCTGGGTCTTCGTGGCGGGCAGGCATGCTCCACGGAAGGAATTCGCCCTGTTCACCGCCGCTGCCGCCGCCAGCTTCGTGGCGGGACAATCGGCGGCGTGGTACCTGATCACGTACTCCCACGCCAACGATTTTTGGGTCAAACTGGGTGTGATCGCGGTGTCGACCCTTGCCAATTTCGTCTTCCGGAAGCTCGTCGTCTTCCATTCCTGATCCCCCATGAATCCGTCATCCCTTACTGACCGGACGCGTGTCGCATTGGTTACCAATATGCTGCCGCCGTACCGGATCGGATTCTACAATGAGATCGCGCGCCACGTGGATCTGACCGTGGTGCTGGACACGCTTTCCGAGTTCAACCGCGGCTGGCAGGCCAGTGCGGACGGACACCGCTTCCGCACGGTCATCCAGAACTGCCGTTCGTTCATCTACAAGCGGCACCGGGAGGATGTCCACTACACGGAACCCCGGCAGTTCCATTTCTCCGAGAAGACCTACGGTGTCCTGTCCGCTGCGGATCCGCAGGTGGTGGTGACCGCGGAGTACGGTTTCCGCACCTTGTGGTCGCTGTTGTATGGCTGGCTCCACCGGGTTCCCGTGCTGGTGTATTCCGAGGGTACCTGCCACACCGAAGGGCATGTGGGCCTTTTCAAGAGACTGGTCCGCCAGTTGATCGTGAGCCGGACCGCCCGTTTTTGGTCGAACGGCCCCGAGTCCAGCCGCTTGCTGGAGTCCTATGGAGCGGCATCTTCGGAAATCGATGAGGGGATGACCGGCATCGACACCCTCGAATGGCAGGCGGATGTGACCCACTGGCGCGAGCGCCGGGATGAAACGCGGATGGAGCTGGGTCTGAAGGGGAGGGTATTCCTGTTTTCCGGCAGCCTTTCGGCGCGCAAGGGGGTCTTGCAGATGGCGGAGGCGGTGGAGGCGGTGGCACGTGAGCCGGATTGCCCGGAATTTTCCATTCTGGCGCTGGGAGATGGCGAGCATCGGGCCAAACTGGAGGAATGGGCGGCCAAAAACCCGGGCATCCGTGTGGTGATGCCGGGATTCGTCCAGCACCACGAGTTGCCGCGCTACTTTGCCGCCGCCGATTGGGCGATGCTGCCTACCCTCGATGACAACTGGCCCTTGGCCACGCTCGAAACGCTGGTGGCGGGTTTGCCCCAGTTGTTCTCGATGTACAACGGGGCCTCCGCGGACCTGTGCCTGCCGGACACCGGCTTGCTTTTCGATCCTCTGGACCCGGAGAATTTCCGCGCGATCCTGTCCGCTGCCTTGCGATCTCCCCTCGAACGGGTCCCGGAGGAGCGCATCCTGCAATTCTCCATCCACTATAGTGCCGCTTCCCAAGGCCAAAGGGCTGCGGCTTCCATCAAAGCCGCCTTGGCACGCCCCCGGGATTGATCCCGGAGAGCCGATGTGGAACAACCAGCCGGTCCGATTCCTTTTCAGACATGCCAGCCAACCGCCGTCAGTCTTTTTCAATCCAGGTGCTGCAGCTCGTCGATGCGATGCTGATCTGGGCGGCATTCGCGGTCGGCGCGCTCCTGCGCGAGCCGCTGATCGACTGGCTGGACCGAATCGGCGTGCATGTTTCCAAGAACGATGTCTCGGGACTGAAGGAAATTACCTGGCTGCTCTTCATCGTCGTGCCGTTCGCGCCTCTGGCCTTGGAGTTGTTCGGGTTCTACCGCAGTCCGGTGCGCCAGCGCTTCGGTCCCGCGCTGTGGCAGGTCATCAAGGCCTTTACCATCCTCGCCATCGCGATCTCGGTGATGGTGGTGTTCTTCCGCTTCAATGCTTCCAGCCGTGCGGTCCTCGCGATGGCGATTCCGCTGGCGGTACTGTTCCTCATGACGCGCGCGTGGCTGGTGTCCAACCATGCGCGCCATGCGAGTGTGGCGGAGGATCGGAAGGAATCGATCGTGCTCGCCGGCTCGCCCGCCGACATCGACCAGTGGTTGCGCGAGGTGCCGGAGGATGAGTCGGTGCTATGGCGCATCGTCGGCCGCCATGACCTGACGACCGACGACTGGAAAGGTTTCCAGCGCCTGCTGGAGGATGAGGCGGTGGAGCGCGTGGTGTTTGCGGCCAAGAGCACCGCTTTCGACAAACTGGGCACCGCCATCGAGATTTGCGAATCGCGGGGCATCGAGGCCTGGGTGGCGGCGAGTTTCATCCAGACCCAGGTGGCCCGGCCGACCTTCGACATGATCGGCGGCCGTCCGCTGCTGGTGTTGCGTTCCACTCCCGATCTGTCGTGGGAACTGCTGGCAAAGGGCGTTCTGGATTGGCTGGGTGCCGTGTTTCTCCTGATCCTGACCGCGCCGCTCTGGCTGGTGGTCGCGATCGCGATCAAGATCCAGAGTCCGGGCCCCGTGTTCTATTTCCAGGAGCGCGCGGGCCGTTATGGCAAGCCGTTCCGGATGTGGAAGTTTCGCACGATGATTCCGGATGCGGATCGCAAGCTGGAAGAGCTCAAGCAGCAGTCCGGCAACCAGATGTCCGGCCCGGTCTTCAAGCTTGAGAACGATCCGCGGATTTTCCCGGTCGGACGTTTGCTCCGGAAGTACTCCATCGATGAGCTGCCGCAGTTCATCAACGTCGCGCGCGGGGAAATGAGCCTGGTGGGGCCGCGGCCGATGGCCATGTACGAGCTGCCCAAGATCGAAAACTCCGCCCACCGCCGGAAGCTGAGCGTGAAGCCCGGCCTCACCTGCATCTGGCAGGTGAGCGGCCGCAATGAGATCACCAGCTTTGATGAATGGGTGAAACTTGATCTTCAGTACATTGACAACTGGTCGTTATGGTTGGACATCAAGATCCTCGCCCAGACGATCCCCGCGGTGCTGCTGGCGAAGGGAGCCAAGTAACGCCGTACCGTCATCCAACATGCGAAACCTCCTCCGTCATATCGGAAGCTTCTGGATCAGCCGGTTCGGATCTCCGGTTCGTGACGAAGTCACGGGCGAATTGCTCGGCCGGGCGATCATCCTCGTGTGGCGAGGCCGGATCCATGTGATCGGCTTCACCGGCGGCATGCCCCTGAAGCCGGTGTTCCGCACCCAGGACCGGGTCCGTTATTGGCGCCAGAGCCTTGGATTCACCCGCCCGGAGCAGCCGGACTTTCCCCGCAAACTTCCCGATTGATGGACCGAGCCCCGCTTGTTGCGACCGTGTTGCTGACCCACGAGTCTCCCGAGGCCGTGCGGCGCATGTGCGCGTACTGGAAGAATGGAGATCCCGATCACGCCATCGTGGTGGCATATGGGGGCACTCCCGAGAACTATTCCAAGCTGGGAGTGGATCATGCGGTTTTCGTCGATGACCCCTGGCTGCGGACGAAGGACCACCCCCGCGAGCGCCAGAGTTATCTGGGGGTGTTCCAAGCGGTCCTGCCCGTGATCCGTGAGCTGGGCGCCAGTCACGTGCATGTGGCGGAGTATGACGAGATCCCCCTTCACCCGGGCCTCAATGCCCGGCTGTTGGACCTGCTTGTCCGGGAAAATGCGGATGTCGCCGGCCATCGGCTGAACCGCGTGGATGGCACCGGCCATCCCCACTATACCTTCCATGCCCACGATCCGGCATTCCTGAGCTATTGGCAGGACATTTCCTGCCGGGAGTACTCCGCGGTGGTGCTGTCCATGCTGGGGTGCGGCTCCTTCTGGACGCGGGCGGCGTTCGAGGCCGTGGCGGCCTTGAATCCTCCGTTGCGGATTTATCTGGAACTGATGCTGCCGACCGCCGCGCATCATCTGGGTTTCCGGGTGCGGCCGATGGATGGCCGCGACCGCTTCATGGCTCCGGAGATTCTCAAGACGCCCGCTGATTTCGAGTCCTACCGTCAGGAAGGCGCGTGGCGGATTCATCCGGTGAAAGGATATTGGTCGGAAACCGTGCAAGACGCATGAAATCCGGTGTGATCTCAGCCATTTTGCTGTCCCTGGCGCTGGCCGTGGCATTGGCGTTCGCTCCTTCACTGGAGCCCACGGCTCCGGGGATGGTTCTGCTGATGCTGGCTCCGGCGTTGGTGACCGGTGCCTTTGCCCTGCCTTCCTCCAAGCGGCCGGTGTTCCTGGCACTCCTGGTGTTTGGAGCCGTGGGATACGCGGCGTGGCGCGCGGCGACTTCCCCGGTGATCGACTTCGGTCGCAGCGATCTGCTGCTGATCGGTTGCGGTGTGGCGGGATGCTTTTGGGCGGGATGGCTGGCAAACCGCCGGAGCCATGGGGTGATGGTGGTAGGCCTGGCCGTGCTCGCCATGGCGAATCTCGTGGTGGCGCTGGTCCAGTGGCACGATCCGGGATTCACACCGTTTTTCGCAGGCCGGAAGACCGCTTCCTATCCCTCGGGCTTTTATGCTCATTACAACCACTTCGCGAACTTCCTGCTCGCTGCCGGATTCGTGGCGTGCGGTCGCGCACTGGTTGGCGGAAGCGGTCGGCGGATTCGCATCGCTTGGGCGGTGGTTGCCCTTGCCTGTGCAGGCGGAATCGCCCTCAGCAACAGCCGTGGAGCTTGGATCGCCTCGGCGGCCGGGCTGCTGGTCCTGCTGATCGGCTGGTTGCTGGATTTGAAGCGCCGCCGGGCGAAATCCTTCGGTCTGGCGGTGGTGGGTGTCGTGGTGGCGTTGCCCTTGCTGGGTTTCGGCGGGTGGCATCTGGCCAGACAGATGCTCGCTCACCGCGGGGTCGCGGCGAACAGCGCGAGGATGCTGGATGACAGCGGCCGGTTGAATTTCGCCTCCATGGCGATCGACATCGCCTCCAACCAGCCTTCCACCGGGGGCGGCAGCCGGTCGTTCTCCTATGAGGTTTTCAAGCACTGGGATCCGCAGCAACTATGGGTGGGGTCCGGAGACATTGATTTCGTCCACAACGAGTTGCTGCAAACGGCTACGGACTACGGCTGGATCGGATTGGCGGTGGTCGTGGCAATGCTGGTGCTGGTGGGCCTCCGTGGTCTGCTGGTGTTGGCCGTGGAACCGGAGAAGGATAGCCCGGGGCCGGATGCCGGGCTGACGATCGGGGCAATGGCGGCGATCGTGGCGGTGCTCGGGCAGAGCATGTTCAGCTTCGTGTTCCACATGGCTCCCGATGTGATCGTGCTGGGGCTTTTGATTGGCATCGTGGTGGCCCAGCCCTGGCCCTTTTCCAAACCCGGCACCCGGCCCTCTCCGTGGATGCGCCCGGCTCCATGGGTGGCCTGTGGTCTGGCTGTGGGCCTGGTGACTTTGGGCTGGCGGGATGCCGCGGCTTGGTGGATCTCGGCCCGGCCGGGCTCCGATGGGCTGGTGAATATCGTGCCCGTCCGTTACGCCGCGCTGTCACGGGCGGCGGAAATCCGACCGGACTCCCGCTTGGATCGTGATGCGGCGGGGATGGCGGCCAGGATGTCGGAATCGGAAGCTCCACCCGCTTCCGGCGAGTGGGCGGACAAGGCCTACCGGCACTTGCAGATCGCGGTCAGCCGGAATCCCCACGATTACGCGGCCCGTCTCAGCATGGCCCGCGTGCTGGATGAGTTCGGCCAGTTTCCCGCCGCCGAGGAGCAATACCGGGTGCTGCTGCCGCTGTTGGATCTCCGGGAGATCTATTATCGTGCCCGTTTTGCCTACGGCAGCCATTCATTCCGGCAGGCCAATGCCTTGTTTCACGCCCGCCGGACGGCTGAGGCACTGGCGTGGGCGATCGAAGCCAGGAACCAGATGGAGGTCAGCCTGAAGCATTGCTGGTTCCCCGAGCAGTCGCCGGAAGGAATCGAACTCGCGCGCGTGAGGAACTTCATCAAGTGGCTGGAGGACGCCCGCTACACTCCGGCCCCGGATGCGGTGCCGCCGTCTCCCTGAACATTTCCGCTGAATTCAGCGGCTGGCGATCTGTTGCCAGTTGATGTTGCGATCCGCCAGCTTCCCCAGGAACTGGCGGATTTTCTTTTCCGCGTCTTCCCGTGAAGGAAACACGACCGCCCGTCCGCTCGGATCGCGGAAGCCGTTGGACTTCCCTTCCTCGCTGAACCACATCGATACCGAAACGTAGGCCCAGCGCTGGTCCTGGCCATGGAGGACGCGATCACGCATGTCGATGAGCGTGCGCTTCAGGTGGTCTTCGGTGATCTCATTCTGACCGACGAAGAAGTAGTAGGTGACGCAGTGGAAGGAGACGCTCTTCTCCCCCTTTTCATCCAGCGGAAGATTCTGCACCGAGGCCAGTTCACGCACCGGCAGGGTGCGGCCGCCCGGAGTCGTGAGCACGTCGGACTTCGCCTCGTAGATCTGGTGGCCCTGGGCGGGCATGCAGCGTTCCGGGCGGTGGATCGAGTTGTTGATGTCGGAACCCGAAAGCACGATGGAGAGATCGACGCGCTGGTCGATCGGATCGCCCTGATTGGTGTAGGCGTTCGGAACGGGGGCGACACAGACGGCTTTGCTGAAGTCGGTATCCTTCGCGAGAATATCCACTTCCTTCTGGCTGGCCTGGATGATGTTGAAGTCCCAGTCGTCCATGCCGGCGGGCAGCTTCAAGGAAATCGCAGACTCCGCCACCGTGCCCGAGGTGGGCAGGAAGAAGATTCCGCTCATCAAAGCGGCGAGCACGACCGGGAGAATCAGAGGGCGGATCATGGCGTCTGGGTTCTCGCGACGGTATTGCGGGTCACCACGGTACGGCGGACCTCGCGGCGGTTATGCTTCCTCCATGGCAGACCGCCTTCGAGAATCGAGTGGACGGTCAGCAGCAGGAACAGGGAGAAGGGATAGAAGAACACCAGCGGCGACCAATCATGCCACGTGCCTCCGGCGAAATGGGTGCCGCTGAATTTGGCGATGATGAAAATCGAAATGAGCCGCAGGGCATTGCCGATGATGGCGATGGGGAAGGCGCTGAGGAACAACAGCACCCGCTTCCACAGCGGAATGCGGGCGACGTAGGTCCAGGCGGCGGCGATGAGCATCAGCGCCCACAGCGAACGGATGCCGGAGCAACCTTCATCGACATCGAAGCCCGCGCCATCCGCCATGATCAGTTTGTTGCCCATGATCGTGGTGGGCACGCCGAACAGCGAGGCTCCCACATGGGCGAGCCGGGTGGCGATGAGCTGGAGACCGCCGGTGGCCTGCTGCAGGAATCCCACCGGAATGGCCAGCCAGATCAGGAACAGCGGAAACGCCAGCAGCCAGGCGGCACGGCGACCCCACAGGTACCACACGGAGCCGGTGAGCAGGAAGGGCAGGCCGATGATGGCCACGCGCCACTGGATGGTGCGGTAGGAAAGCAGGAACAGCAGCGCGCCGAAAACCGCCGGGATCAAACCGAGCCATTCACCCGGTCCGCGGGCAGCGAGGATTTCCTTCCGCCGCCAGAACAGCAGTCCGGCCAGGAGGAAGGGGAAGATGACACCGTGTTCGAAATCGCTCTCTTTGTTCCAAGCACGAGTCCATGTCTGCACCACGAACTCCGCCCGGCCCGGCCCGTAGTGATGGAGGCCGAAGTAAAAGAACCCGATCACCAAGGCCAAACCCACCCAGGCGATCACGTTGTCCCGGCTTTCGGGCTGTGTCGCGGGCGTGAGGGAACCTTCTTCGCTCGGGTTCATGGTCGGAGGTCGGCGAACTCATTTTCGCCGTGGCGTTGCAAAGAGTTGCCGACCCGCCCCCCGCTGTCAACAATCGCCGCCGCAGCTCCGTCCCATGAAAATCATCAGTGGAACCGCCCACCGGGCCCTTGCAGAACGCATCGCAGACGTCCTCGGACAACCTCTTGCCGATGTTCATGTTACCGCCTTTCCGGACGGTGAAACTTTCGTCAAAATCAACGAGAACATCCGTGGAGAGGACGTCTTCATCATCCAGCCGTCCTGCCCGCCGACGAACCACAACATCATGGAACTGCTGATCATGGTGGACGCCGCCCGCCGCGCCAGCGCGGAGCGGATCACCGCCGTGATGCCCTTTTTCGGCTACGCCCGCCAGGACCGGAAGGACCAGCCGCGCGTGCCGATCACCGCGAAGTTGGTGGCGAACCTGCTCACCTCCGCCGGCGTGAACCGGGTGCTGACCATGGATCTCCATGCGCCGCAGATCCAGGGCTTCTTCGACATTCCGGTGGATCATCTGTACGCGAAGTCCGCGCTCATCGGCTACCTCCGCGAGCGTCATCCGGACACTTCCAATCTCACCGTCGTGTCCCCGGACGTGGGCGGCGTGAAGATGGCCCGCGCCTATGCGGACGCCCTCGGTGCCGATCTCGCGATCGTGGCGAAGCACCGCATCTCCGCCACCCGCGTGGAGGCGATGAATGTGATCGGCGAGGTGGAGGGGCGAGACGTGCTGCTGGTGGATGACATGACGGAAACCGCCGGCACGCTTACCGCCGCCGCCGAGATTCTCCAGAAGAACGGGGCCAAGCGCGTGTTCGCCGGCGTTTCCCACGCCGTCCTTGGCGAACTGGGCCACGACCGCATCCGCGATTCCGTGATCGAGGAAGTGATCACCACCGACTCCGTGCCGCAGGCCGAAGGGCCGAAGGTGAAGGCCGTCGGCATTGCCCCGCTGCTGGGTGAGGCAATCCGCCGCATCAGCGGCGGGCAGTCGGTGACCTCGTTGTTCGAGATCTGAGTCACTTGCCATACGATCGCGGAGTTGTCGCGCCGAGTAGAGCCAAGCTCTGCTTGGCGTGCTTCTTGCGGAGCTTTTGAGAAGAGGGTGCCCATCATCTGGAATGCGCTCTTCCAGCACGCGAAGGAGGACCTTCGCGCTACTACGGAATTTCCTGTTAGGGAAATGAGATATGTGATGGAGTCCGCACCATCATGAACCGTGGTCGTGTCCCGCTTTTCCGTTCCCTGATCGATTGTCTCCGCGAGGCCCATGTGGCCAATGCGACCGGGGAGGGCAACTGGTCCCGCCGTGGGTTTCTCCAGACCCTCGGTGCGGCGGGGATGGCCGGTGCCCTTTCCGGCTGCGTCACCGTTCCGCCCGCCGGGAAGAATCTGCGTGGACCGGTGGTGATCGTAGGCGGCGGGATCGCGGGGCTGACGGCGGCGCTGCGATTGATGCAGCAGGGCGTTGATTGCGAACTCTACGAGGCCTCGCCGCGTTTCGGCGGCCGGATGTTCACCAAGCGCGATTTCAACCGCGATGGGATGTTCTGCGAGCTCGGCGGCGAACTGGTGGACACCAACCATGAGGCGTTGATCAAGCTGGCCAAGGAGTGCGGCATTTCCACCCAGCCGCTCAAGAAGGGCGAGAAGGGCCTCGATTTCTACCACATCGGCGGGAAAATTTTCACCGACCGCGACCTGATCCCGGCTTTCCAGCCGATGGCGAAGCGCATCGCCGCGGATGCGGAAGGCCTCACCGATGCGCAGGAGGAATACACTGCGAAGGCGAAGCGGCTCGATGGCATCAACCTGAAGAGCTATCTCGCGGGTTCCCGACACGATACCCCGGCCTGGCTCATCGAGATGCTGGATGTGGCCTACTGCTGCGAATACGGCGTGGACACCGTCCATCAGAGCGCGCTGAACCTGGTGAACTTCATCGGCACCGATACCAAGGAGGGTTTCGAGATGTTCGGCACCAGCGATGAATCGATGCGCATCGAAGGCGGCAACGACCGCGTGCCGACCGCCGTGTATGGCAGGATCCAGCGCAAGGTGCGGACGTTCTCCGAGCATGAGCTCTCCGCCGTTGCGCGCACGAAGACCGGGCTGCGCCTCACCTTCCGCCACGGCAGCCAGCGCGTGGTGAAAGACGCGGCTCATGTGATCTGCGCGATCCCGTTCACGGTGCTGAGGCACGTGGAGGGCATTGATTCGCTCGGCCTGAGCGCGGAGAAGAAACGCGCGATTCACACCTTCGGCTATGGCGCGAACGTGAAGGTGATGTGGGGCGTGAAGGAGCGCGTCTGGCGTCAGGAAAGCGGCGGCCGGGACTTTTATTGCAACGGCTCGGTGGTGTCCGACCTGCCGTTCCAGCAGTTTTGGGAAACCAGCCGCGGTCAGAAAGGCCGCTCCGGTATCCTCACGAACTTCATCGGCGGCACTCCGGCGGCGAATTGGACCGCCGAGCGCCTCAAGGCCTTCCCCGGCGAGGCGGAGAAAGTGTTCCCGGCCCTCGCGGGTCAATGGGACGGCAACCGCGCGGTGATGAACTGGCCGAAAGTGAAATGGAACCGAGGTAGCTACAGCGCCACACTGGTGGGTCAATACACCTGGGCCTATGCGGCCTCCGCCACGCAGGAACTGGGCGGCGCGCTGGTCTTCGCTGGCGAGCATACCAGTCCGGATTTCGGTGGTTTCATGAACGGCGGCGTCGAATCCGGCGAACGCGCTGCGAAGGAAGTGCTGGCGGCGGCGGTTTGATGCCGCGCCGGAGAATTATTTCTCCCGCGTCATGATTCCATCATGCGGGCGGTGGCAGGGTGTGCGTGCGGTCCGGAGTGATCCGGATCGCGCCAAATCACAAACGCATCCACATCGCCATGATGAAGAAATCCGCAACCATCCTGATCCTCGCCGGTCTCGCCCTGCCGGTGATCCTTTCCGCCAAGGAAGAGAAGAAGGGCCTCGCACTCGATCAGGTGCCCGCCAAGGTCGCCGCCGCGATCCGCGCCGCCGCTGGCAACGAGCCGGTCCAGATCAAGGCCGAGAAGGAAGACGGCGTCGACGCCTTTGAGGCGAAGTGGTCCGCTGCCGGCCACAAACACGAGATCACCGTCGGAGCCGATGGCACTGTCCTTTCCCAGGAGGAGGTGATCGCCGCCGATGCCGCTCCCGCACCAGTACAGGCCGCCATCAAGACCGTCGCCGCCGGAGGCAAGGTCGAGAAGGTGGAAAAGGTCACCGAGAAGGGAACCACCGTCTATGAAGCCGAGATCGAAACCGCGGCCGGTGAGGTCGAGGTGAAGTTCGACGCCTCCGGCAAGGAGATCGCCCGCGAAACCAAGGGCAAGGAGAAGGAGGAAAACGAAGAGAAGGACGACGACGATCACGAGGAGCAAGGTGGGAAGTAAGCCCCGCATCGCTTGATGATATTGCGGCCCCATCCCGCTTTCCGGCAGGATGGGCTCGCGCCCTGTATTTCCGCATCGTGAGAGTTCTCTACGCCGAAGATTCCGAAAGCCTGCGCCGGTCCGTGCGCCGGGCGCTGGAGCACCACGGCCACACGGTGGATGTGGCGGCGAACGGCCGGGAGGGGCTGGAGGCCTCGCTGACGCACGATTACGACGTGATCGTGCTGGACGTGATGATGCCGGAAATGGACGGCCTTTCGCTGTTGCGGCATCTCCGGAAGGACGGCGGTCAGGCTCATGTGCTGTTGTTGACCGCCCGGGATACGATCGAGGATCGCGTGCGCGGATTGCGCGAGGGGGCGGATGATTATCTGGTGAAGCCGTTTGCGTTGCAGGAATTGCTCGCGCGGGTCGAGGCGCTCGGCCGCCGCCGCCACGGCATGACCCAGCCGGTGCTCGCACTGGGGCCGCTGGAGCTGGATTTCGCCGCCCGGCGCGTGACGCTTCATGGCGCTGCGGTGGAGTTGACCGCCCGCGAGTGGAAACTCCTCGAGTGCCTCGCGCGCCGCCGCGACCAGGTGGTGCCGCGTTCCGAGATCGAGGAGCAGATCTACGATGACAAGGTGGAGCCGATGAGCAATGTGGTGGACACCGCCATCTACGGTTTGCGTCGTAAAATCGGCAGCGGCTTCATCCACACCCGCCGCGGCTTGGGCTACGTGTTGAGCGCGCCATGAACTCTCTGAAGGGAACCCTCACGCTGCGGTTGCTGCTCGGCGGCATCGTCCTTCTCGGGTTGGCGGGAGTCGCCTTCCACTGGCAGATGCGGCGGGCATTGACGGAAGAATTCGATGCGGCGCTGCGACTCACCGCCCAATCGCTCCAGGCCTTCGTGGAGGAGAAGGGCGAGACGCTGAAGATGGACTCGGACGTGGATGAGATGCCGCAGTTCAATGTCCGCCGCGGCAATACGGTATTCCTGTTGCGCCGTGCGGACGGGCAGGAGATCCGGCGCTCCCTCTCGCTGGGGAAGGAGACCCTGCCCATGGCGGGAGGAACCACGAAGGAGCCGGTCTATTTCGAAACCAAGCTGGGCGATGGACGGAAGCTGCGCTGCATCGGCTACCGTCTTGAGGCCGGGCATGAGCATGAGGAGGAGTCCGGGCATCCGGGCCGGGAGGCCTTGCTGGTGGTGGGGCGGGTGCGCACGCCACTGGAGCACACGCTGCGTGAGCTAAGGAATTCGCTGTGGATCGCCGGAGGAGTGACCCTTGCGGGCATGGCGGGGCTTCTGATATGGGGCGTGCGGCGCGGCCTGCGGCCGCTGGATGAGCTGGTGACGGAGATTTCCGGTGTCACCGCCAGTTCGCTGGCCACACGATTCCCGGTGGAGCCGCTGCCTGCCGAGCTGCAACCGATCGCGGGTCGGTTGAACGAGCTGCTGGAGCGTCTCGCAGCCGTGTTCGAGCGGGAAAAGAGCTTCACCGCGAACGTCGCCCACGAATTACGGACCCCTCTGGCGGAACTGCGGGCGCTGGCGGAGGTGAATCTGATGGCTCCGCCGGAAACCGCGGACGAACAGGCTGCCGGGTGGCAGGAGGTGCGGACGGTGAGCGGTCGGATGGAATCACTGGCCCTGCGGTTGCTGGAATTGGCCCGTTCCGAGGAGCCGGGTCGTCTGGTGCGGCGTGAGCCGGTGGGGATTCCGGCTTTGGTGGATGTGGTGTGGCAGCGCCATGCCGCGGCTGCCGGAGGACGCGGCATCACCTGCCAAAGGGAGATTCCGGCGGGCTTGGTTTGGGAAAGCGATCCCGTGCTGCTGGATTTGATTTTCACCAACCTGATCGGAAACGCCGTCCACCATGCCCTGGTGGATTCCATGGTCCGGATCACCGCGGATGCGCTCTCCATCCGCTTTGCAAACGCCGCTCCCGGCCTGACCGCGGTGGATCTGCCGAATCTCTTCGAGCGATTCTGGAAAAAGGATGCCGCCCGCAGCGATGGCCGCCGCCACGGGCTGGGACTGGCACTGGCCCGGGAAACGGCGGGCCTCCTCGGTGGCACGCTGGAGGCCCGGTTGACCGGGGACGGCGTGATCGAATTCCGGTTGGTGGCGGCCAGTTCGGATCCGGAATAAAAAATCCATCCTCCAGAGATCAAAAGCTGCTTCGCGCAACAAAATTTTGACAAACCCGCGATCCCCGGATACAGACCGCCCCCCGGTCCGGGGGTTGGAACCTCCGGCGCATCCCGCAACATCCACCACTTCCTGTCATGGCCACCAAGCAGACACTCAAAGCCGCCCCGCGCGCGCGCACCGGCTCCGGCCGTCTCAACCAGATGCGCAAAGAGGGCTGGCTGCCGTCCGTCATCTACGGACGCAACACCGAGAACGTGAACCTCAAGGTCGACGCAAAGACCTTTGCCGAGCTTCTCGCCCACAGCACCTCGGACAACATCCTGATCAACCTCGATGTCGAGGGTCAGGGTGTCCGCCTCGCTTTCCTCCAGTCGATCCAGCACGACGCCATCTCCGGCGCCGCCCTGCACGCTGACTTCCTCGCCATCGACGAGAAGACCGAAATCACCGCCCACATCCCGGTGCACCTCAATGGTGAGCCGGCTGGCGTGAAGGCCGGTGGCGTGGTGGAGCAGTACATCCACACCCTCGAAATCGTCTGCCTGCCGAACGACCTCCCGGACACCATCGAGGTGGACGTGACCGCTCTCGGAGTCGGCGCTTCCCTCCACATCTCCGAGCTTGGCCTGCCGAAGGGCGTGAAGGCCACCCACGGTGGTGATGTGGTCGTCGCCCACGTGGGCGTCCCGGGTGCCGGTCTCGAAGAGACCCCGGCCGCCTGAGCCAACTGATCTTTCCGAAAACGCCCGGGTCGCCCACGCGGTCCGGGCGTTTTTGTTTTCAGCACCGGGGGGACCGGTCTTGTTTTTGCGTTCTCTTTGCGCCTTTTTGCGGCTGAACCTCTATTCCCGTTTTTCTCCATTTGGACCCCTTCACCCTCATCGTAGGCCTCGGCAACCCCGGGCGGCAGTATGAAGGCACCCGGCACAATGTCGGCTTCATGGTATTGGACCGCCTGGCGGCGAAATCCGGCGTTGCCTTCGAAAGCAAGCCGAAGTGGCAGAGCCATCTGGCAAAGCTCCCGGACGGCACCCTGCTGCTGAAGCCGCAGTCCTTCATGAACCTCAGCGGCCGGCCGGTGCAACAGATCCTGGCTTTCCACAAGTGGACGCCGGATCGCATCCTGGTGGTCTATGACGATGCCGCGATCCCGCTGGGCACCCTGCGTTTTCGCGAAAAGGGCTCCCACGGCGGCCACAACGGCATCCGCTCGCTGATCCAGCAACTGGGCACGGACGCGTTCCCGCGGCTGAAATTCGGCATCGGCGGCAGCGAGCAGGGGGAGATGGTCGGACACGTGTTGGGGAATTTCCGGCTGGAAGAGCGGCCGCTTCTGGAAAACACGCTTGATTCCGCCGTTGAGGCCGTACAGGTTGCGCGCTCCCAAGGCGTCGCCTCAGCGGCGAACCGCTTCAACACCCGCTCCAACACACCTCCATCACCATGAGCCGCAAATACGAAGGCCTGATCATCCTCAACACCAAGGGTGTCGAAGGCAGCGTCGATGAAACCGTCGCCAGCGTCGCCAAGGAACTCGAAACCGAAGGCGCCAAGGTCGGCGAGATCAAGCAGATCGGCCGCCGCAAGTTCGCCTACGAGTCCAAGCATCTCGATGCCGGCCACTACGTGACCTACGTCTTCACCGCCGAGCCGGCCGCCATCTCCAAGATCCAGGCCCGCCTCACGCTGAACTCCAAGGTGCACGTCCAGCACTACCAGCGCGTCGCTTGATCCGGCTTCGCTCTTCGGAGCGATGATCCGTCTTGCTGCAACCCGGATTTTCTCCGTAGGTTTACGCTCACATGGCCAATTTGAACAAAGTTCTCCTGCTGGGGAATCTGACCCGCGATCCGGAGCTCCGCTACACGCCGAAGGGCACCGCCGTGGCGGACATCGCCCTGGCGATCAACCGGGTCTGGACCAACGAACAGAACCAGCGCCAGGAAGAAACCACCTACGTGGACATCACCCTCTGGGGACGCCAGGCCGAGCTGGCCCAGCAGTACCTCACCAAGGGCCGCGGCTGCTTCATCGAAGGCCGCCTGCAGATGGACACCTGGGAGGACAAGGCCACCGGCCAGAAGCGCAGCAAGCTGAAGGTCGTCGCCGAGAACCTGCAATTCCTTCCCGATGGCAAGAGTGGCCCCGGTGGCCCGCCGTCCGGCGCAAGCCACGCCCCGCAGGGCAATGGCGGCTACTCCCGCCCCGCAGGCGGCCCTCCGCAGCGCTCCGGCCCTCCGCAGGGTGGCTCCGCCGCTCCGGTAGAGGACTACCACGACGAGGACGACATCCCGTTCTGAACGGTCTTCCAGCCATTGATTTCACAAGACGCGCTCCGGAGCTCCGGGGCGCGTTTTTGCGTTGGTGACGGGTGAGTGAGGTTGCCTCCCGGACTTGACTGGACGCTCTCCGGAGTTAGATCCCTGAGCATGGCTGGGGACTCGTCACGATACCTTGCCATGTCTTCTATCTAACAATCCAACCCCTGTCATCCCATGCAAGTTCTCTACACAGCCCAGGCGACCGCCACCGGCGGCGGTCGCGATGGAACATCCTCCACCTCCGACGGCAAGGTCGACGTGCAGCTTTCGATCCCGAAGGAACTCGGCGGCCCCGGCGGCGAAGGCACCAATCCGGAGCAGCTTTTCGCCACCGGCTACTCGGCCTGCTTTCTCGGCGCGCTGCGCTTCGTGGCGGGTCAGGCGAAGATCCACCTCCCGGCGGAAACCACCGTCACCGCGCAGGTCGGCATCGGCAAGCGCGACGACGGCGGCGGCTTCGGCCTGGATGTCGAACTGACGATCAAGTCCGAAGGCACCGACCGCGCTTTGCTGGAAGACCTCGTCCAGAAGGCGCACATCGTCTGCCCATATTCGAATGCCACGCGCAACAATATCCCGGTGAAGCTCACCGTGGCCTGAGGCACGTGTTTCATCCGCATCCCCGTGTCAGCGGGGATGCGGTGGTAGCGCGAAGCTTGGCTTCGCGTGTGGGGAGAGGATCACGGCAGCCTCTTTTTCGAAAAGCTCCGCCAGCAGCACGCCAAGCTCAGCTTGGCGCTGCTACGGATTCCCCGCCGTCTTCACCCGCACCCGATGTGTACCAGCTCGATGAGCTGGTTGTTGGTGAACGGCCCCGGTGATTGCCCGGAGGACCAAGGCGACTGGAGATTGATGAATTCCTCCAGATTGTAGTTCCCGGATGCCCAAATAGCACGGCCGGATGGCAGAACCACCCGGCCGCGCTAGCATTGCATGTACCCAGGAAAAGGGAGTCAGGGATTCGGTGCGGTCAGGCGGGCGAAGAGTTTGCCGCCGCTGGCGAGCGCGAGCGGGATGTTCACCGTTACCCGATCCACGCCGGTTCCGAAGCCATCGGTGACCACCTGCACCGTCACGCCATTGGACCCGTCTACGGCACTCGTCCAGCCGATGAGATTGGAACCGTATTGCACCACCGGTGAAACCACGCCCACCGAAGCAGCCGTGCGGCGGTAGGTGAAGTGCAGCATGGTGGCATCCGTGGTGATGGCCGGCAGTGAAGCGAGGGAGCCGGCTCCGGCAGTCGCGGGATTCGGTTCGCTGCCGAAGAGGAACTCCAGCGCGTTTTTCACGCCATCATGATCCGGATCCGCATCGCGGGCGGCGTCCGGGCCGGCCAGGCCGCGGGCGGAGGCCCAGTTGGTGTAGGCATCGCCCATCGACAGCGTCACGGCATTGCCATCGTGATAGTGGATGAAGAGCGGATTGCCGCTGACATTCACCGTCGCGCCCTCCGCCAGTCCGGCGAAGGTGCCGGTGAGCGTGCCGGTGTAGGTGAACAGCGTGAGCTTCGCGGTATTGGCCAGAGTGCCCGGTGCGAGGTCGGTCAGGTTGAGCGTGCCACCGAGCGTGACATTGCCGGTGACATGGGCCACGTCCGAGGTGACCGCGGTCGTGTCCACTTCAAGGGAGGTATTGGAACCCGCCGCAAGCGTGAGTGCTCCGGTGGAAATGCCACCCAGGCCCTGGCCCGGCGCGAGCGTGCCATTCACGGTGACCGCACCGGAAAGCGTGCCGGTGCCACCGAGGGCGGCTCCGCTGGCGATCGTCACCGCACCGCTGCCGGTGCCCGAGCCGGTGGCATTGTTCACCAGCAAGGTGCCAGCATTGACGGTTGTGCCGCCGGAGTAGGCGTTGGCTCCGGAGAGCAGCAGTGTGCCGGTGCCGTTTTTCGTGATCGTTTTCGCACCGCTGCCAGCTCCGGTGTTTTCCGTGACCGGACCGGTGATGGCCAGATCCACCGCCGCCGCTCCATTCGCGGTATCCGCCACCAGCGGGCTGAAGGTCAGGTCGAGACGGTTGGTGAGCGTCGAGGTGGTGGCGGATGCCAGCGAGTTGATCGCAAGGCCGGTAGCCGGAGCGCGCAGGTATTCCGTGCCGGAGTTCGGGGCGTTGAGGGTGCCGCCGGTCAGGTTGAAGGTGCGGATGTATTCGCTGCCCGCGAGATTCAGGGTGCCGGCCACGTTCACGGTGCGGGTGGTGGCGGTGTTGTTGGCGTCGATCGTGAAGAAGCTGGTGGTGGTCACCGTTGCTCCGGACTGGATGGTCAGGCTTCCCGAGCCAATGGAGGCATTGCCGTTGCCGAATCCGGCGAAACCAGAAAGCGTCACGGTGCCGGAAGTCACAGTCGTGCCGCCGGAGTAGGTGTTGATCGCGCTAAGAACCAGCGTGCCATCGGACGCCAGCGAAAGCGCGCCGCTGCCGGAGATCACGCTGCCCAAGGTGCCATGGCCTGCGATCGTGCCTCCACCCGCACCCATGGTGATGGGGGTGGTGATGGTAAGCGCATTCGGATCAAGGGTGCCGCCGTTCAGGGTGAGAGCACCCGTGCCGAACGCCGCATTCGCGGTGGGGCGCAGTGTTCCCGCCGCCACGATGGTGCCGCCGGTGTGGGTGTTCGTGCCGGAGAGCACCAGCGTTCCCGCACCCGCTTTGGTCAGGCTGAAACCGGTGCCGCTGACCACGCCACCCAAGGTGAGCGTGCCGCCATTCACCACCGCCTGCCGGTTGATGGTCATCGCCAGCGGGCCATCCAGAGTGAGATCATTGCTGCCGGTGAAGACGATGTCACCGCCTTGCAAGGCATTGCCGGTGGTGAGCGCTAGGGGAGCTCCGGTGGTGTTGTCGATCGCACCACCGGCGAAGTTCAGCGGACCGGCGCCCAGCGCGGAAGGATGGTTCGCGTTGATCGTGCCTCCCGACAAGGTGATGCCGCCGGTGAAGGTATTGCGTCCGGTGAGGGTCAGCGCGCCGGTGCCGCTCTTGGTGAGCGTGGTGCCTCCGGTGATGCCCCACATCTCCATGCCGGTGGTGTAGTCCGTGCCGCTGAGCACGTAGTCGTTGCCCGCGGAGTTGTTGAACGTCACCGCGGCGGGTGAGATGTCTGCGATCGAAATCCGCACGTTCTTGTTGGAAGCGGTGTCATCGAACAGCACCAGGTCGCCTTCGATATAGTCAGTGGCTGTTCCCGCGCTGATGAGTTTCCAGTTGTGCAGTGGAACCGTGCCGCCCACGACCCAGTCCGGGCCATCCAGGCCGGTCCACTTCGGAGTATCACCGGCGACCACGTAATCGATGGAGCCCGTGTTGTTCACGAGCATGCCGCTCTGGCGGTTGCTGAGGGTGGGCACGGTGCCGAGCGTGAAGGCGGAGAGGTCCGCCAGCGCGTTGGCATGAGAGATCAGATGGTAGGTGCCGGAAGCGACGCCGCTGGTGGGAAGATTGAGCACCACCGCAGCCGGTGTGACGGAGGTCGTGGCCGTGCCGCTCACGTTGATGGCGGCCGTGGAGGTGTAGCCGGTGAGCGTGCCGACGTTCACGGTGGCCGCATCACTGAACGACAGCGAAGCGAGTGACAGCGAACCCGTGCCGGAAGCTCCGGCTTCAAGGGTGCCTCCAGCCGCCACCGTGACTGCGCCTGCGGAACCGCTGCCTGCGAAGATCGCGCCATTGCCCACCGAGATGTTTCCACCGGAAGCCAGCGCGCCGGTGACGAGCAGCTTGCCACCGTTGATCGTGGTGGCTCCGCCATACGTGTTCGTGCCGGAAAGAGTGAGAGTGCCGGTGCCGGTCTTGGTGAGGCCGAGCGCCGCGCCGGTGATCGTGCCTGCAAACGTGGGTGAGGCATTGAGGCCACCGGTGGTGAGAACGGCTGGCGTGCCGCTGCTGTTCGTGACCGTGCCGCCGGTTGCGCCGCCTCCGGCGAGCGAACCGACTTGCAGCGGGAAGCCATTGAGATCGAGCGTGGCTCCCGCGACGTTCGCGAGGGTGACGGCGGAGCTTGAACCGACCGCGCCCGTCGAGCCCGCTTGCAGCGTGCCCGCATTGATGGTGGTGGCACCGCTCCAGGTATTCGTGCCCGCCAGCGTGAGCGTGCCCGCGCCAGCCTTGGTGAGACCACCGGTGCCGCTGATCGCGCCTGCGAAAGACGTCGAAGTGCCAAGCGCGCCGGCCGTCAGCGTATTGCCGCCGAGATTCACATTGCCACCGGTGGCTCCGCCACCTGCCAGCGAACCCACCGAAAGATCATAACCGCCGAGGGCCAGCGAAACGCCCGCCGTGTTGTCCAGGGTGAAGGCGGCGGCGCTGCCGTTCGACGCACGGTTCTGGGAAATGCCGCCGCCGGTGATGGCGATGGTGCCCGCCGTGACGGTGGTGTTGGTGAGGAAGAAGGTGTTGGTGCCCGCCTTGGTGAGCGTGTTGTTGTTCAGCGTGAGCGTATTCGCCCCGTATCCGGAGGCGATCATGTAGAAGTTTCCGGTGCCGCCGATGGTCGCATGGGCGGACAGCGCGATGTTCGGCGTCTGGATGTTGCCCGCGCCGGTGTTGGCACCGGTATTGACCAGCGCGCCCTGGCCGCTGGTGCCGGTGCCTGCGATGGTCACTCCGTAGTTGCTGTCGTTGGTGCCGTTGACATCGAGGGTCGCGCCTGCGGCCACGGTGGTCTTGGTCACGGCGGTGTTGGTCGCGCCGAGTGCGGTGGACTTCGCCAGCTTGAGGATGCCGCCGTTGATCGCGACGTTGCCGGAGAAGTTGCTGGTGCCGGTGCCGCCCAGCGTCTGGGTGCCGGTGCCGGACTTGGTGAGCGAGAGGGTGCCGCTGTTGTTTTCCAGTTCGCCGGTGAAGGTATTGGTGCCGGTGCCGCCGATGGTGAGCGTGTTGTTGCTGAAAAAGGCCTGCACCTTGCCGCCTCCCGTGAGGCCGCCGATGGTTTCGTTGTTGCCGCCCTTGGCGATGCGGAACAAGCCGCCGGTGTTGACCGTGACCAGCGAGGCATCTCCGATGAAGCTGTTGGCGGTGGCGGTGCCATCGCTGAGCTGGAGATTGGCTCCGGAGGTGATGGTGACGTTGCCGGTCGCCGTCTTCGCGGTGCCGTTGAAGATGGTACGGCCGTTGGCGACGCCCGCGGTGATGGTGATGTCACCCGCGCCGCTCATTGCGCCGCTGAAGTCGGTGCGGTCGGTGGTGGACGATTGGAAGGTGACGGCCTTGTTCAGCGTGATCGCGCCGCTGTAAGCGACGGCTCCGCCGGAGGTCGTGCCGATGGTGGTGGTACCGGTGCCAGCGTTCGCCACGGTGATGGCACGGGCGGTGCCGATGCTGCCGAGCAACGAGGTGTTCGTGCTGCCGGTGTTCGCGTCGTTCAGAGTGACCGTGCCGGTGCCGGTCGCATTGGCGGTGGAGAAGTTGACGGTGCCCTGCGAGATCGTGAGGCCGCCGCTGAACGCATTGTCCGTGGTGAGGGAAAGCGATCCGGTGCCGGTCTTCAACACGGAGGCGGTGCCGCCGATGGTGCCTGCGCCGGAAAAGGCCCAACTGCCGTTGTTCGCGCCGATGGTGACGTTGGTGGGGAGCAGCGTGCCGGTCTTGGTGACGGTCTCCCCGGTGGCGGCATCGAAAACGGCGGCATTCGCATCCACCCACGGCGAGAGCGTGGTGTCGGCATCGATGAACCAGTTGGTATCCCCGGCGGCGGTGCTCCAGGTATCGGTGGTGCCGGCGGTCTGCCAGGTACGGGTGTCCGCGTGGGCGGTATAGGTTGCGACCAGGACGGTCGCGAGGAACGGAAGTTTTCGGAGAGGTCGCATGCGATGGCGGGGGTATGGGTTTGGGCTCCGGCGCGAACGGGGGCCGGATGGACGTAGATCTCCCGCACCCCCGGAAACCTGACGGAGAAAATTTCCGCACTTGGCGGAGTTATTCCCGGAAGGCGCATCGACCCGCCGCGCCGGACCTCCATCATGAAAGACCCGAGGATTCCCGAAACGCCCGGCTGGCTGAGAATTCTGCGGCTCGGCCTGCTGTGCAGCGCCTGCGGCTGGGGCATCTCCTTCTGGTTCACTTTTGTGCCGTGGCAGAACGCCGCCGAGCAGCTCCGGGCGATGGGGGCGAAGCCGTTGCACTACGACCCGCTGCTCGACTATTGGCTGAAGATGGCCTCCAGCGTGTTCGGGTGCATCGGCCTTGCGTCGGCGCTCGCTTGTTGGAAGCCGGACGCATTCGAGGGGTTGGTGAAACTGGTTTCGCCGTTCCACCTCTTCGTCGGCACGACCCTGCTGGTCGCGGCGATCCAGAACCACCTGACGCCCCCCAGACATCCGATGTTCATTCCGGACATCACGTTCTGTTATCTCACGGCACTTCTAACAGGGCTGCCGTTGCTGTGTGGCAAGGAACGACCATGAGATGTGGGGCACAAGGTCCGTCCCTCCTGGCCAACGGCTATTTCTGCTCGAACACGAAGACGCCCTTCTTGTTCGCCACCACGATGTCGGGCTTCTTATCGCTGTTCATATCCGTGACCGTGACCTGGGTGCCGACACCGGAATCACGGTCGATCTCATGGGCGATGCATTCCGCTCCGCCCTTGCCGTCCCGCTTGGTTTCGAACCAATAGAGAACCGCGGCACCATTCGGATCCGGATCGCCGTTGCTGCCATGGGCCCAGCGGCGCTTGCCGGTGACGAGGTCCGGAATGCCATCGCCATTGATGTCCGCGGTGGTCAGCGCGTGGAGTTGGGAGAACTGCACGCCGTTGGTTTCCTTGGCGGGATCCTTGTCGATGATCACGTGCTCCTTGAACGTGCCGTCCTTGTTGTTCTCAAACCAGCTCAGGCCATAGCCATGCGCGTTCGCGGAACTCACCACGTCGTTCGCGCCATCGCCGTTCACATCGAACACCAGCATCTGCGCGCCGCCGTTCTGGGCGAAGGTGGTCGCATGGAACGGCCATGGTTGGTTGCGGTCGGTTGGTTGCTCGTACCAGCCCGTCTTATCGAGGATCGCGGGGCGGCCGTCGCCATTGAGATCGCCTGCGCCCTGGCCGTGGGTGTAGCGCTGGTAGAGATTTGGATTCGCTGGGGCGATGGCGTGGAAGGTGCCGGGGGTGTCTCGCTTGCCCCACGGCAGCTCCAGATAGCCTGTCGAGCCGCGGCTGTGGCAGACCAGCTCGGGTTTGCCATCGCCGGTGACATCGATCCACATCGGGGATTCGCCGTCGGTCACATCGAGCAGCACCTGGCGTTTCCATTCGCCGCCATCCTTCCCGGGGTTGAAGAACACATAGGTTTCCTTGCCCGGAAAGCCGGTGTTGAGGATGTCCGGCTTGCCGTCGCCATCCACATCCGCCGCACCGCCGATGAAGAACTGCGAGTATTCCTTCGAGCCATCGAGCGCCGGAGGCGGCGTGGTGAAGTGGGTCTTCCGTTGGAAATCCGGGCCGAACCAGATGAACGCTCCGGCGGAAATGTCCATCTTGCCATCTCCATCGAAGTCCGCGACCGCGGCCCCTTCAGCGAGGAACTCCGTGGTCAGCGTTTTCTTCGTGAAGGAAACCTCCGCGTGGAGCGGCAAGGCGAGGGAAAGCAGGAGCAATGAGAGTTTCATGCGTGAGGAGAATACTCCGTGGCCGATGATTCTTTAGCACCGGTGTAGCGACAACGCGAGATGCGTGTCACTTCAGTTTCCCATCCCGGATGTCGGACGCGATCTTGCCGATGGTGGTTTCGTAGGGGATGCAGCCGGAGGCGGTGGAGACGGCGGTTTTCGAATCCTTGAAGGCAGGGAAGGCCTCTTCGAAGGCTTTGGCGTCCTTCAGTTTCAGTCCCAGCAGGCCGTAGAGCTTGCCTGCCGGAGTGGCGTCCGAGACGAGCTTCTTGCACTCGGCCACCGCGTCGGGTCGGTTGAGCAGGGCACGGAGCGCGCTTTCCGCGGGAGAGGTGGTGCCGGCGATGCCCACACCGCCGATCGCGAATTGCTGCGCGCTCTTCAGGATGGTGGGAGCCTTTTTTGCGAGTTCGGTTTTCGTGGGTTCGGGCTCCGCATGGAGGAGCGGGGACGCCAGGAGAAGAAACATCAGGCAGGATGCGATCCGATGCATTCCGGGATCATACCGGAGGATCGTCTGAGATCCATGGATTGTTTCGTTGGGAAAGATCCGGTTACCGAAAGTCGGTTGCTGGTGCAGCACCAGACCACCGCGTTGTCATGCTACTCAGCCGTGCGATCTTTCTTTGGTGCGGTGTGTCCTCTGTTACACGGCGTGGTCTGGAGAGCGGTGGCGATGAGGATGTTTTCGAGGCTCTCAGAACTCAATTCGTATGCCGCAGGTCGTCCGGATCATTCGCGAGGTACGTTCGGCGACACGTTTGACGGGAATGAAAATCGTGCCCCGGCGGCCGTAAACCGAAACGTCTTTCCGCAAGTAGACACCCGAGGGGTTTTCCGCCAGGGAGAAGGAGGTGTCCACTTGTCGGATGCCTCCGATCATGACCGGGGCTGACAGAGACGTGAACGACAGGTTTGCGTCCACGCCCCGGCTGGGAAATTTGGAGAGCAAGGCGGTGAATCGATCAGTCGCCTCCTCAGTCCTGCGAATCAAGATGTACAGGACGAATCCGAATCCGATCATCCCCACTAGCAGGAGAGCGCCGTAGGGAGAATGCGTCAGGTCGATCTTCATGACCCGTTCGATCGCGTTGGAATCACCGGTCCATCAGCGCGAACTTCAGTTCGCCTTCGGATACCACCTCGCCATTGACCAGGCACTTGCAGCGGGTCTGGCCGATGGAGCCGCGGATCTTGATGACTTCGGCCTCGATGAAGAGCGTGTCGCCCGGCAGCACGGGGCGGCGCCATTTCACGTCGTCCGCGCTCATGAAGTAGCCGATCTTGCCCGCGTTCTCCGGCTTGCGGAGCATCAGCACGGAGGAAACCTGCGCCATCGCTTCGAGCTGGAGCACGCCCGGCATGATCGGATGCTCCGGGAAGTGACCGGGGAAGAACGGCTCGTTCATCGTGACGTTCTTCACGCCCGTGCATTTGGTGTCGCCCTCGAAATCGACCACGCGGTCCACCAGCAGGAAGGGATAGCGGTGCGGCAGGATCTTGAGCACGTCGTTGATGTCCAGGACCGTCTCACCCTTCGGGATGGAGAACGGCGGCACCATCGAGCGCAGGCGCGAGTACTCGCTCTTGAGCGTGGCGGCCATCTTGGTGTTCGGGCCGTGGCCGGGCTTCACCGCGATGACATGGCCGAGGATACGCTTGCCGGAAAGGATCAGGTCGCCGATCACATCGAGCGCCTTGTGGCGGGCGAATTCGTTGTTGTAGCGGAGGGCTTCCTTGGACATCACCTCGTTGCCGCGGATGACCACGGCGCTTTCGAGCGAGCCGCCCTTGATCAGGCCCTTTTCGAGCAGCGGCTTGACGTCCTCGTAGTAAACGAAGGTGCGGGCCGGGGCGATTTCCTTCTCGTACTTCTCCGGAGTCACCTCGCTGGAGAAGTACTGGGTGAAGCGGCCGTCCGGGCCGACGTTGGTCACGGAGACACGGAAGGACTTGGCCGGGACGATGGTGATCAGCGTGCCATCACCGGTTTCCATGTGGATCGGCTCGCGGATTTCCCAGGTCTTGCGCGGGGCGGTCTGGGCGGCGATGCCCGCTTTCTTGATCAGCTCGACGAATGGCTTGGCGGAGCCGTCACCGATCGGTGGCTCGTTCGCGTCCATTTCAATGAGCGCGTTGTCGATGCCCATGCCGGTGAGGGCGGACAGGACGTGCTCCACGGTGTGCACCTTCACCGAACCTTCGGCGAGGGTGGTGGCGCGCTCGACGGTCTGGACCTTGTCCACATCCGCGGAAATGAACGGCTGGTCCGGCAGGTCGATGCGGCGGAACTTGAAACCGTGGCCTTCCGGAGCGGGCTTGAGGGTCAGGGTGACCTTTTCACCGGTGTGAAGGGAGGTGCCTTCGAGGGTGGCGGAACCGGCGAGAGTGTGCTGGACGTCGGCGGGCATGGGCGCGCAGTGGAATGGCTGGAGGCCCCGCTGGCAAGGCGGAAACCAGCGCCAAGATCTTGATTTTGTGCCGATGGCGCTTGGTTTTGCAGGGAACCGTGGCAAGGGTGCGGCGATGATCCTGCACGCGATCGCCGATTTCCACGTCCTCGGAGAGAGTGACGATTGGATCGTCGTGAACAAGCCGGCGCCCCTGATCGTCCACCCGGCCAATGGCAAGGTGGAGCCGAACCTGCTCGGAGGGGTGGAGACCCTGCTGATGTATGAGATGGAAAACGGAGCCGCGCTTTCGATCATCACCCGCCTGGATCGTGAAACCAGCGGCGTGGTCCTGATTGCCAAGCATCGCGATGCGGCGCGCGATCTCTCGCGCATCTTCGAGCGGCGCGAGGCGCGGAAGGAGTATCTCGCGATCGTCCACGGTTGGCCGAAGTTCGACACCTGGACCAGCGATGCTCCTATCCTGCGCGCAGGCGAGGTCGGGCCATCCCCGATCTGGCTGCGGCAGATGGTGCATCCGGAGGGCCGCGAATGTGAAACCGGCTTTTGGGTGGAACGGCGCTTCCTCCGGGAAGGCCGGGAATTCGCGCTGGTGCGCTGCTTCCCCAAGACCGGGCGCATGCACCAGATCCGCGTGCATCTGGCTCATTCCGGGTATCCCATCGTCGGGGACAAGCTCTACTCCGGAGACGGTGCCGAGTATATGGAATGGATGCGGGACGATTGGACTCCGGCGCTCCAAGAGCGATTGCTGCTGCGCCGTCATGCGCTGCATGCCGCCATGCTCGGGATTCCGTGGGGAGGTCGGGAGGTGGCGTGGGAAGCCGGGTTGGCGGCGGATCTGGCGGAGTTCATGGCCGGATGACCTCACCGGCCGCGGGAGACCGCGGGTCCGGTCAGTTTTCGATCACGCAGCGGAAGCCGTTGTCAAAATCGTAGAGGGGACTGGACACGGTGGCGTTGAGCGTGAGGAAGCGCTGGTCGTTGTCCGCCCAGGAGCCGCCGCGCAGCACCTTCGATTCACACCATTCCCAGACGTTGCCGCTCATGTGGCGGAGTCCCAATGCGTTCGGAGTCTGGCTTTCCACGGGGGCGGTGTACAGGTAGCCGTCTTGGTATCCGGTGATGAGACCTTTGGTTTGGCCATAGCGGGATTTCCAGAGGTCCTTGAGTTGCTGGAGATCCTTTTCCGGAGCGGTGCGCCATTCCTGGCCGCAATAGTTTCCAGCCCCGGAGGAGGGAGGCCAGGACGTGCCCCATGGGAATCCGCTCCCGCCCGCCGCGGCGGACCATTCGGCGGAGGTTGGCAGGCGGTATTTCCGGCCTTCCTTGGCGGACATCCAGTCGCACCAGGCCTTCGCGTCCGCCCAAGTGATGTTCGCGGCGGCGTGGTGTTCTCCCTGTGGATACCACGGTGCATTGTAGCCCCGGCCCGCGGCCTTGTATTGGGCGACGGAAGTCTCGGTGGCACACATCAGAACCTTCGTTCCCGGGATCGGCACGAACTTCATGCCGAGGGAGTTCACCAACGGGGCCGAAACAGTGGCCACCCCCGGTGTCCCGCCACCGCTCGCCGCTGAGGCCGGAGTGTTCGCGCAGTGGGTGAGCAGGCTGAGGGCGGAACAGGCGGCGGCACGTGCCACAAGGGAAGTAATGGAGGCGGTTTTCATAGGAGGAGGGAGGAGAGCGGATGGCAGACTGTTAGACTTCTCTCATATCCTGCCATGGCGGTCGGCTTCAATCTGGAAATGGTCTCCGTCTTGTCGCCGGAGACCCTGGCCCCGGAAAGTTCAACGGACCAACACGCAGCGGAAGCCGGTGGTGGTGCTGTGGGCGAGGCTCTTGACCGGCCAATCGGAATTGCCGAGGGTGCCCCGTTCGTGGTTGCGGATTGCGTAGGCGACCGCGCTTTTCCAGTTGCTGCCCCGGGTCACGCGCAGGCCGGTCATCTTGTCCACCCAGCCGTCACAGACTTCCGAGACATTGCCGACCATGTCATAGAGGCCCAGGGAATTGGGAGCGTAACTTCCGACAGGGGCGGTGTGGCGGTGACGATCCGTGTATCCACCGATAGCCAGGAAGTTTTTCGAAGTCATTGCGTCCCGGATGACGGCCAGTTGTTGCTGATCGTAGAAGTAGTGTTGGTCCGGCACCTTTTTGCTGAACTCGGTCTTCAGTTGTGTGCGCTCGGATTCGGAACTGCCCTTGAGTTCTTGTCCGGCCAGGTTGCCGGCGTTGCCGGGTGGCGGCCAGGAACCGGGGGACTTGCCTGCGGCGGCCAGCCATTCCGCCTCGGTGGGCAAGCGGTAGGTGTGCTTGTCCTGTCGGCTCAGCCATTCGCAGAATTTGGCGGCATCGCCTCCGGTCATGTTGACCACCGGATGGTTGCTGCTCTGAGGATACTCGGAACCTTGGAAGGGGAGCCCGGATTGTTGATACTGGGCGATGGTTGTCTCGGTCGTGCACATCAGGATATTGGTGCCGGGAATGGGGACGAACTTCATGCCGAGAGAGTTGACGTAGGGGCTTTCTTTCGTCGTGGTTTGGAGATTGGCGCTGCTGGCACCACCGCCGGTTGAGACCGGCGTGGTCGCACAGTGGGTGAGGAAGCAGGCGGCGAAACATGCGATGGCACGCGCGAGCAGCGAAGGGATGAAGCGAGGGGTGGCTTTCATGGGGAAAAGTTGTGGGGGGAAATGGTCTAACAGAAGGAACGGTTGGTGAGTGCGGGGCGGTCGTGGAAACAGCTCACCGTTCCACCACCAGACGGAGACCTGCCTCGGATTGTCCAGAGGTAGGATAGTAGGTCTCCAGCTCGCGCCTTTTTTTGCCGGTGTTCTCGTCATCGCCCGCGCTGTTGCTACTGCCTCCGCGGGTCATGGGGCCGTCACTGACCCATTCATCGACGTTGCCGAAAAGATCATGGATGCCGAGGGCGTTGGCTGGATAGCTCCCAACCGCCGCACGGGTGGGGTTTCCGTCGTGGAACCCTTTGATAACCGAGAGCTTTTGAACGCCATTGCCCTTCAGATAATTTTTCATGCCATCGATTTTTCGTTCTTCGCCGGAGTAGTTGGCGAAGTTCGAGGGGGGCGGCCAGGCGGAACCCCATGGATAGGGCGTGGAGGCCCCGACCGCGGCGGCACTCCATTCCGCATTGGTTGGCAGGCGGTAGCGCCGGCCCTCCTTGAGGGACAGTTGTTCGCACCATTTTTTGGCTTCATTCCATCCGATGTCCCATTGGGGTTGATTCCCACTGTTTCCCCAGGAATCCAGAGGTGGAGCGCCGCCTCCGGTGACCCATTGGTGTTCGGTTGTTTCCGTCGTGCACATCAGAATGTTGGTGCCGGGGACGGGCACGAACTTCATGCCTAGCGAGTTCACGAACGGAGAGGCTGCGGTGGCGGCGGGAGCCTCGCCGCCACCCGCTGGGACCGGAGTGGTCGAGCAGTGGGTGAGGAGGCAGAACGCGGAACACGCGGCGACGCGTGCCATGAGGGAAAGGACGGGGGCGGATTTCATGGACGGAGGACGAGGACAAAGGCCTGTTAGATTCCTTCATACCGTGCCGATCCGCCTGTCTTCAATCTGGAAATGGCTCCAGCCCGCAGGTCCGGGGATGGGATGTCCGCCGTTTTGTCAGGTGTCGATGAAGAAGTCGTCCTTGGGCTTCTTCGGAGCCGGGGCCGGTTTGCGTGGCGCGGGTGCCTCCGTCTTGGCGCGGGGCTTTTGGGGGGTGCGCGGCGTGTCGTCGTCCACCGCGGCGGAGGTTTCCTTGACCCCGGCAATCTGGAGTCCGGCTTGGGTGGCGGCGTCCAGCCTGCCGGTACGGGGCAGGCCGCTCTGGGCTTGAAAGTCGAGGATCGCCTTCTGGGTGCCGAGGCCCATGCTCCCGTCCGCAGAGCCACCGTAGAGCTGGTGTTGCTTCAGTTTTTCCTGGGCCTTCCCGAGGATCTTCTTTTTCGAGGAAGCGTTGTAGCTGCTGTAGGCGGTGCCGTCGAAAAGCTGGTCCACCGCGAAGAACCCGTTCGCGGGAATGGTTGGAACGGCAGAAGCATCCGGCGGCGGGGCGGGAGCCGGGGTGGCGGCGGTGTTGTTGGATGCGGCGGCGAAATGGAAGGTGCCGTAGAACTTGCTGTTCGACCAAGGTTCCTGTTTCCCATTGGTGGCCTTGGAGACGCGGGCGCCGACGTTCTTGAAGACTTTTTCAAAATCGACGCCGGGCTGGCCAATTTCCTCGAGGAGTGCGGCGGTATAGGGACTATTGGCGCCGCTTCCGTCCTCGGCGGTGGTGTCCGGGCTGGTGGCGAAAGCGATGAACATGCCGCGGGGGATGTCCTTCGGAACCGTGAGGCCGCCGGAGCCGATCGAACGGGTGGCGGATTCAGCGGGAACCCCGGCGGTGGATTGCGTTTCCGCGCTGCTGGTTTTCGCCCGCAGGGCATTCAGGCGGGAGGAGTTTCCGCCGTTCGTGGTGCCCGTGCTTTTTCCTTTGGAGAAGGGATCGTCCCGGCAACAGTCCAGAACCAGCATGTTGAGGGAGCTACCGGTGCCTTCCAAGGTCTTCATCACGGCGTCCATGGGCAGGGTCTCATCCTGCACCTTGTATTCCGTGGCGAGATTCGCATCGACGGGCACCAGATAATTCCGACCGTTGATCTGCAAGCCGTGGCCCGCATAGTAGATGAGGCAAACGCCGTCCTTCGGCACCTTGGCGGCGAATTCCTCAAGGGAGGCCCTGAGGGTTTTCTGGTTTGTGTCGAGCCGCTCGGTCACCTGAAAGCCAAGGGTGCGGAGCTTCGCGGACATGGCCGCGGCATCACTCCGCGGATTGATGAGAATGCGGGTGTGTTGGTAGGCACTGTTGCCGATGACCAACGCCTGCCGGGATTCCGCCTTGGCATGGCCCGGCATTCCTATGAGCAGGACTGTGCCGATCAAACTCCTGAAAACATGGGAAAAGAAAGGCGGATGCATGGACGAGGGGGAAGTGGTAGGCACGGACGATAGGCGGTCGATCATGAATCATCAAGATTCGCCTCGGAATCAGGGAACGGTCAGCTTGATGATCACCGGCTGGCGGTTGCGTCGGATTCGCAGCGTGGCCTTCGCTCCCGGCTTGCGGACGAAGTCGAACATCGTGGTGAAGGATGGCGGGGCACCGCTGCCATTGAGCTCCAGCACGCGGTCACCATCCTGCAGGCCTGCACGTTCGCCTGCCCCACCGGGGAGCAGCTTGATGCACAGGGCATTGGTGAAATCCGGATCGGGGAGGAAGGCGGTCTGGAGCCGGTTCGGCGGCAGCGGCTTGTAGGCCGGTTCGCGTTCGTCCGGCTGGAAATAGACCCGCTTGCCCGGACCATCGACGATCATCGCGGTGCGCGTGAAGGTTTCCAGGCCGAGCAAGATCGAGGCCCCGTCATGCGCCGGATCGAAAAACGCCTCGCCGACATTGGTGTGCCGGAACTCCAGAGGCGCGAAGGCGAAGGAAACGTCATGTGCGGTGGGATTGGCGAAGGCACCGCCGGGACTGGCAGGGCTCAGTCCCTCGGACAGGGTCAGCTCGGATTCGGGGTGAGCTTTTCGCCAGGTGTTCCATCTGTCCTTGGTGAGGCAGGCACCACGCCGAGCACCACTGTCGAGAAAGACTTCGCCAAGCTGCGGATGGCGGATCGCGAGGCTATCCCGGCTGGTGATGATCGGGAAGGAGATCCATCCGCGGACATCCGGCAGAGCTGCGAGGAATTCATGGCGACCCGATGGCAGATCGAGCTTCCAAATGCTGTTCCTCAGCAGCGGCCAGCCGAGAATGCCCTTGGCGCCGGGAATCTCGGCGGGCAGGACCGTGGCTTGGTCCGCAAGCGGAGGCTGGTTTTTGGAAACGCGGAGGTCGACCGTCGCGATCTTGCCGGCGGCATTGGGAAGAGCTTCCGGAAAAATTACCAGCGGTGCGGCGGAACCCGTATCGACCAGCAGCGGCGTGGACCTGCCGTTCAATTGGAGAGTCACCAATGGCTGGACCCGCACCTCCTGCCCCTTGGCCACGATCGCCTGCGGTGTCGCGGCCCGGGCGGGCGTGACGAGGGCCATTATCAATAGCAAACGCAGGACGGGCATGCGGTTTCATCAAAGGGTGGTCGCGCGGTCGCGGCAAGCCGAGCCTGATCCGTGCTGGCGATCCTTCTGCCATCGGCTAGATAGCGGGCATGGATTTGGCGACCTTGACGGGCTTTCTCGACTCCGAACTGCGGATCGGTGAGATCGCGGACTATTCCGGGGCGGTGAACGGTCTCCAACTGGAGAACAGTGGCGAAGTGCCGCGCCTCATTGCGGCGGTGGATGCTTCCCTGCCCGTGATCGAGGCTGCCGCGGCGGGCGGTCCGGGCTTGCTGCTCGTGCATCACGGGATGTTCTGGCAGGGAGCCCAGCCGGTTCGCGGTGCGTTTTATCGGAAACTCAAGACCGCCATGGATGCCGGGCTGGCGATCTATTCGGCCCACCTGCCGCTGGATGTCCATCCAGAGTGGGGGAACAACGTCCTGCTCGCCCGCGCGATCGGGTTGCAAAGTCCCGAGCCATTCCTCGATTGGAAGGGGCGGCCCATGGGATTGCGGGGCGCCTGGGAGGGAACACGCGGGCAGTTGGTCGAGGCGACCGCTGCCGCAGTGGGAGGGTCGGTCCACCTTTGCCCGGGCGGCAGGGAGCACATTTCGAATGTCGGCCTCGTCACGGGTGGAGCGGGTAGCGAGGTCGCGGCGGCTGCGGCCAGCGGCATCGATGCCTTCATCACCGGGGAAGGACCTCACTGGAGTTATCCCTTGGCGGAAGAATTGGGGCTCAATGTCCTCTATGCCGGTCACTATGCGACCGAGACCTTCGGGGTCAAAGCACTGGCGCAGGAGTTGTCACAACGCTTCGGATTGCCTTGGGAATTCGTGGATCGCCCGACCGGCCTTTGAGCATGGAGAAAATCGACGCAGGATTCTTCACCCGCCATCCTGTGGACTGTGCCCGGGATCTGATCGGCTGCACGTTCCACTGGTATGGATGCGTCGGGCGGATCGTCGAAACGGAAGCCTATGCGGCGGAGGGCGATCCCGCCTGCCACACCTTTTTCCGACCCGGCGCGCGCCGATTCGTGGCCTCTCATGAGGCGGGGGATGCATATGTTTATCTCAACTACGGGGTCCATTGGCTCTTCAATATTCTCGCAAGAGGCGGCGGCATGGATGGGTTCGTCCTGTTCCGGGCCCTGGAGCCGGTCGGAGGCTTGGAGGGCATGCGGAAACGCCGGCCCGGGGTGAAGGATCGGGAGCTCTGCTCAGGGCCGGGCAAACTGACCAAGGCCCTCGGCATCGACGGCAGCCATCACGCCACTACATTTCTCGATGATCCGGAATGCTCGATTTTCAGGGGTCCCGTGAAACATCGCGTGGAAGGCCCGAGAATTGGGATCTCGGCTGCCATTGATCTGCCGTGGCGGTTTGGCGACCCGAATTCGACCTCCTTGAGCCGGAAATTTTAGAATTCCAAAGGTCCGGCAGGAGGCGGTGGTACGGGTGATGAGAATCGAACTCACGTATCGAGCTTGGGAAGCTCGCGTTCTACCATTGAACTACACCCGCCTTGGAAGGGGACCGCGACAGGGCTATCCCAAGGGACAGGGAAGGCAACCTCAAACGTCGCAAAATGCCGTAAAATCGGGCTTTGGACGTGCAAATTGCGCCTCCAAAATCGCAAAAAAACGCTTGCCGCCATTTTAGGGTGCCTGTTAGCTTGCAGGCGTCAACGCGGGCATAGCTTAGTGGTAAAGCCCTAGCCTTCCAAGCTAGCCATGCGGGTTCGATTCCCGCTGCCCGCTTTTTTTCTGCCGGTAATCCTCACATCAGGAATTTCGATCATCATGAACAAGACCGCCACGCGCGCCTTCTTTGGTGCAGCCATGGGCTTTTTTGCTTTCTCCGCCAGCGCGGCTGAGGACGGCGCGAAGCTCGCCGCCTCCGTGAAGGAGTCCATCGCCGCCAAGCCCTCCGATCTTCTCTCGATCGTGGAGCGTAACGTGTCCGCTCATTCGGGCAGCGCCTGCGAGATCGTGAAGGCCGCCATTGAGGCCTCCAAGGCGAACTCGGACACCGTCGCCTCCATCGTCCAGACCGCCTCGACCGCGGCTCCGGACCAGATGCGCCTCATCGCCCAGTGCTCGCTCGCCGCGGCTCCGGATGCGGTCGGCAGCGTGCAGGCCGTGATGGCCAAGCTCGATCCGGGCACCGGTGGCGGCTCCTACAGCTCAAAGGAAGCTGGCAGCTACCTCTGGGGAAAGAACATCCGCATCGGCAAGGCCGTCGCGACCCAGAACCCCGAGCACTACAAGGTGGTTGACACCAACGGAGTCTATCTCGGTGATCTCAATGCCAAGGCCGGTGTTGACACCCGCGTCCGCGCCACCGCGACCGGCGGCGGCAGCACTTGGGTTTACACCGCCAAGGTTCCCGTGCCGAACGAGTGCTGGGTTCAGGCTCCCGGCGGCTACCTCGTCGTCCGCAACGCCGACAATCTCGATTTCTACCTCCAGCCCTGCGATGAGGAATTCAATCCGCTGAACTTCCCCGGCAAAGGCCCGGTCCAGTTCAGCCCGAATGACACCAAGACCCCGGATGGCGGCCTGCTGCCTCCCGGCCCGGGTGCCGAGATCCCACCGGTCCTTGAGCCGCCGGTGACGACCGATCCGAATTTCTCCAACCCGACTTGAATGGAACCACCCCCCAGTCTGTTCACCTTTAAATCCAATTTCTCTAGATGAAACGCACCCTTCTTGCCGGCGTTGCCGGTTTGTCCGCCTTGGGCTCCGCCTACGGCCAAGGCCTCTACTACGCCGGCAGCGAATCCCAGGAGAACTCTCCTCTCAAGTGGACCGTTGGCATCAACGCCACCTATGACGACAACGTCAACCCGACGTCGCCAGCCGTCTTCATCAATCCCATCACCTCCGCGGTCACACCGAATCCGGGCTACAAGGAAAGCGCCTACAGCCTGAATCCCTATGTCGGCGTGTCCTTCGTGTCCGCCAATCCGCAGACCACTTGGGACGTCTATGGCCGCCTCGGTCTGATCTACTACTTGGATGCTCCCAGTGCTTCCGGTTCCGAAGACCTTTACACCCAGGCCCGCGCCGGTGTGAACCTGACGCACCGCTTCAACGAGCGCCTCCGCCTCAGCAGCCGCAGCTTCGTCGCTTACGAGCTCGAGCCGGACTATGCCTATGGCTTTGCCAGTTCCCGCCAGGTGGGCGAATACTTCTACTGGGAAACCGACAATTCCCTCGGCTACCGCTGGACCGAACGCCTCGCGACCTACACCGGTCTCACGCTCAGCGGTCTGACCTACGATGACAACGTTCCGAATGCGGATCGTTTCACTTGGGCGGTTTACAACCAGTTCCGCTACCAGTTCACCCCGCAGACCGTCGGCACCGCCGAGTATCGCTACTCACAGACCGAAGGTGACGGGCTTGCCTCCGATGCCACCGACCAGTTCATCCTCGTCGGTATCGAGCACCGCCTCAGCCCGAACACGATCTTCGTGGCCAAGGCCGGTGCCCAGCTCCACGACGTGGACTCCACCATCGGCGACGGCAGCACCACCAACCCGTATTTCGAAGCGGCTCTGAATTCCCAGATCAACACCGCCTTCCGGGTCCGTGCGTTCGCCCGCTACTCCAATGAGAACTACGACACCGTCCGCACGGTGTTCGGCGCGACCTCGGCCGGCCCGGTGGTGCAGTTCGACCAGTATGAGTTCACTTCCCGCGAGACCCTCCGTCTCGGTGTGAGCGCCGACTACACGGTATCGTCCCGTCTCTCGGTGTTTGCCGGAGTGGACTACATCCCGGCCAGCTTCGATGATGGTGTTCTCGCCAATAACCTCGCCGTTTCCGGTCCGTTCCCGCCGGGCGTTCCTGCCCGCGTCAGCGGCCTCAGCGAAGATCTTGTGAACGCCTACATCGGCCTGTCCGTCAAGTTCACCGACCGCATCACCGGCGATGTGTCCTACAACTACACGGACTCCAGCTCGGATCTGTATGCGAACAGCTACAACCGCAACCGCATCAACGTCGGCGTCCGCGCCGAGTTCTAAGCCGGTCCGCCTCGTTACAAAACGTCACGACATTTGACTTCCCCGGAACTCCCGCAATGATTTCATTGCGGGAGTTCGTCTTTTCAGGGGACTGCTTCCATTTTTTCTCCCGTCCCATGCCATGAATCCGCAGACTCCCATCCCCTCCGAGGCGACCCTGCACGCGGTCGACTACTGGCAGGTCATCAAGAACCGCTACGGCGTCATTTTGCTCACGCTGCTCCTGGTGTTCATGACCGCCGCCGTGATCACCTACGTGATGCCGAAGAAGTACGAAAGTACCGCGGTCGTCGAAGTGAAAGCCCCGTCTCCCGGACTCACCGTTCTGGGGCGTGAAAACACCGAACTCAGCACCGGCGCCGTATCCGCCCAGTTCTTCGCCACCCAGTTCGAAGTGATCAAATCCCGCAACGTGCTTTCCAAGGTCTCCGACCAGCTTGAGCTGCCGAACCGCTGGGGATACGACAAGGAAAGCGTCCTGATGATTCTGAAGGGGATCGTTGATGCGCAGAACCGCCGTGGCACCGACCTGATCGACATCAAGGTGCGGCACACGAACAAGGAGGATGCCCGCGACATCGCCGACGAGGTGGCCAAGGCCTACTATACCTACCGTACCGAGGACGAAAAAAACCAGTCCGACGCGCAGTTGAAGGAACTGTCCCGCTTGGTTCAGGACCAGGAGGACAAGGTCGAGGAGAAACGCAAGCTTCTCACGAACATCGTCCGCACGAAGGGGATCATCCTTACGGGTCAGGAAAGCCTGTATGGCGCCGCCATCAATGAGGATGACCGCGGAGCGGTCAGCGCCCGTGAAACGGCGAACAAGCTGGAACAGGAGAAGATCCAGATCGAGAGCCAGATCCAGACGCTGCTGAAGTACGACAGCGACCAACTCCTCACCTATGCAGCAGGTCTCAATCTGCCGGAGAACATCATCAAAGCCCTGTATCCCCAGTATCTGGAGCTCCAGCGCACGATTTCCACCTTGAAGACGCAGGGGCTCGGCGCCCGCCACCCGCTGGTGCTCGCGAAGAACCAGGAGCTAGGCAACATGAAGCGCCAGCTCGATGAGGGCGTCGCGAGTCTCAAGGATACGCTTCGCGCCCAGTTGGCGCTCGCGGAAGGCAACCTGGCCAAGTTCAAGGTCTTGAGTGACGAGAAGACGGGTGAAGCGCTCGAACGCTCCATCGATTCCACCGACTACCTCCAGGCCAAGAACGATCTGGAGGGTGCCCAGGACATGCTGAAGGCCATGAAGACCAAGTATGTCTCCGAGAAGGCCCAGGTCCGCATGACCAGCAATTTCGTGAAGGTCCATGAAAGCCCGGTGATCGCTCCCGGTCCGGTCAGCCCGAACGTGACGCTGAACCTCATCCTCGGCGCCGTGGTCGGCCTCGTCTTCGGCGTCGGCATCGCCTTCTTCCTGGAGTATCTCGATACCTCGGTGAAGACCCTTGAGGACGTGGAGCGCTATCTCCAGGTGCCAGTGCTCGCCGTGGTTCCGAAGGATGTCGGCGTGCTCCACAAGCAGAGCGGCATGAGCCCCGATGCGGAGGCTTATCGAATTCTTCGCACGAATATCGAGTTCAACCGCAAGAACCCCGAGGACAACGCCATCACCGTCGTTTCGGGTGGTGCGGGTGAAGGTAAATCGACCACGCTGGTCAACCTTGCCTACATTTGTGCGCAGGGCGGCTACACCACTCTGATGATCGACGCCGACTTGCGCCGCCCGCGTCTCCACACTTTCTTCGACATCAACAACTCGGTGGGTCTGACCAACTACCTCACGACCGAGCTGATGCTTGAGGATGTGATCCTCCAGACTCCGGTGGACAACCTCTACTTCATGCCCTCCGGCATCCTGCCGGCGGACGCCGCGGGCATCCTGAACTCCCGGCGCATGTCGGAACTGATCCAGGATGTGAAGCAGCGCTTCGACCTCGTGCTCGTGGACAGCCCGCCGATCCTCGGGGTGAGCGATGCCTCGGTGCTCGCCAGCGAAGTGGACCTCACCATGATCGTCGTCCAGCACCGCAAGCTGCCGCGCAACATGCTGATGCGTGTGAAGCGGGCCGTCGAGGACGTGGGCGGCCACGTCATCGGGGTGGTGCTCAACAACGTGGATGTCCGCAGTGACAGCCAGTACCAGTATTACACCAGCTATTACACCTACTACGCTCCGGCGGAGTCGCAGCCGGTGTCCCACCAGCCTGCTGCCGCGGCTCAATCCTCGTCGGCTCCGCCCGCCCGCCCGCAGGCGCAAGCCCAGGGGCAGAAGGACTCCGAGCTGTATTGACACGGCGCCAACCTCCACCACCTTTAAGGATATGAACGTGAAGAGTTTCCTTTTTGCCTTGCTGGCGTTCGCCGGCCTGGCGGCGTCTGCCTCGGCGCAGACCACCATTCAACCGGGTCAGGCCATCAAGATCGACCTTCGTGGCGTGCCGCCCGAGGACGCCGCCCGCGTGAGCGGGGAGTACACCGTTTCGGACAGCGGTAATGTGGACATGCCGATGATCGGCCCGGTTTCGGCGGCGGGCACCAGTCCCGCTTCGCTGGGCGGCCGCATTGCGGCGGCCTACAAGGCGGCTGAAATCTACACCAGTCCCAGTGTCAACGTCATCGCCTCCTCGCAGCAGACCCTTGCCAAGCAGGTCGTCCATGTGGGCGGTCGCGTGCGCCGTTCCGGACAGGTTGAATTTGTTGCGGGCCTCACGATTTACCAGGCGATCCAGCAGGCCGGAGGTGCCGATGAGTTCGGAGCCATCAACCGTGTGCTCCTGACCCGTGGCGGCAAGGTGAGGAAACTCGACCTGAAGCAGGAACAGTTCAAAAGCTTCGTTCTTGAGCAGAGCGACACCATTGAAGTTCCCGAGAAGAACATCTGGGGAAATTGAGCTTCTCGAAGGCACCGGTCCCACGGGATCGGTGCTTTTTCATGTACGGCCATGCGCATCGTGTCCTGCCACCGAAGCTGGTTGTGGCTCCTGCTGATGGTGGGAGCCGGACCCATGGTGGGGTGGGCCGTACCGCCCGAGGCGGGGCCTCCCGCGGATGTCCTCAAACGCCTGGCGGCTGAGGACTTCAAGGAGCGTCAGGGCGGTCAGGATGCCCTCCTTGCGTGGGGGCGGAGAAGGCCGAAGGAAGGGATGGAATGGCTCTACCGCCATGCCACGACCGAGACGGACCCGGAAATCCGGCGGCGCTGCCTTGGCGCGTTGCGTGAGATGGTCATGGACACTTACCGGAGGGAGGGGGAAGGCTACATCGGCATCATGATGCAGGCGGTGGCGGCGGTCGTGCCCGGGGATGCCGGGAACCGGTTCGGGGTCCGCATCACCTTTGTGGTGCCGGGTGGACCTGCGGCGAAAGCGGGCCTGCCGGTTGGAGGCCTCATCGTCGGGGCTGGGGACCGGATTTGGCGGGATGCGGATGCGGTGCAGGATTTGCAGAAGTGGATTCGCGCGCGCAAACCAGGCTCGAAGATCACCTTGAAGGTGCTCCGTGGCAATGCGGTGGCGGATGTGGAGGTCACGCTGGACCGCCGCCCGCCGGAGGTGGAGCGGCTGCTTCCATTCGGGGACATGCCGGATGCCGGACGGCTCCAGCGCGAGGCCGAGGAGGCTTATTTCCAGGATTGGCTGGAGAAGCGGAAGGCCCGGAAATAGGGGATTCCACTCTTTTAAAAAATCGACATCTTGCCCCCTTGTGGCAAGGTGACGCGACTCCGCAAATACCGCACGTCGTGCTGTCACCCATGAGTATCATCCGCATCCGCAGGTCGGTTATGGCCGTTATGGCCGCCGCAGTGTCGAGCACCGCGTGTGCCCAAAAGGCTGATTTCAACGAGGTTGGCCGCCAGATGGCCATCCTGCTCCAGAACAGCCACTATTCCCGGTTGCCGTTCAATGCGAAGCTCAGCGAGCAGTTCCTTGAGGATTATCTCCGGGATCTCGACTACGGCCGTGTCTATTTCACGCAGCAGGACGTGGACCGCTTCAAGGCGGACTACGGGGACAAGCTGCACTCCATGCTGTTGCAGAACGAGAGCATGAAGCCGGCCCAGGACATCTACCACACCTTTCAGGCCCGGGTGGAAGCCCGCGTGGCGGATGCGAAGGAGATGCTTTCCGGTCCGGATTTCGATTTCAGCAAGGATGAGACGATCATGCGCTCCCGCAAGGATGCGCCTTGGCCGAAGACCGAAGTGGAGGCGAAGTCGATCTGGCGCCAGCAGATCCGCGAGGCCGTCCTCGCCGAGACCCTGCGCCGCGACATGCTCGTGAAAATGGCGGCCGACCAGGGCAAGCCGGACCCGACCAAGGGCGACCGCGAGCCGAAGGAGAAGATCAGGCTCCGCTACGACCGCTTCCTCCACAGCATCAAGGATGACGTGGATGACGAGGAGATCGCGAACTACTTCCTCAGCGCGGTGGCGCGGTCCTATGATCCGCATACCGATTACATGAGCTTCCGGGAGATGAACCGGTTCAAGGACGGCATGAAGAACGAGCTCGTCGGCATCGGGGCCTTGCTCCAGGCCGAGGAGGACGGCGCCACCAAGATCACCGGCATCGTCGTCAATGGGCCGGCGGATCGCGAAGGCAACATCAAGCTCAACGACCGCATCGTCGCCGTCGATTCCATCAACTCCGGCGTGATGACGGACATCATGTTCATGAAGATCGACAAGGTGGTCGATCTGATCCGAGGCAAGGAGAACACCACGGTCCGCCTCAAGGTCGAACCGGCCGGTGGTGCCCGCGGCGAGGCCAAGATCGTTACCATCACCCGTGGCAAGGTGGAGCTGAAGGACGAGCAGGCGAGCGCCGAGATCATCGAGATGAAGCAGCCCGGAGGAACTCCCCGCCGCCTCGGCTGGATCACGCTGCCTTCGTTCTACGCGGATTTCGATGAAGGTACCACCCGCTGTTCGGTGGACGTGGAGCGCATCCTTGGGCGCCTCAATGAAGAAAAGATCGACGGCCTCATCATCGACCTCCGCAACGACGGCGGCGGCTCGCTCGATGAAGTGCGTCGCATGACCGGCTTCTTCATCAACCGCGGACCCGTGGTGCAGGTGAAGAACACCCTCGGCCAAGTCCAGGTGAAGGACGCGGACAACCGCAAGCCGCTCTATGACGGCCCGATGGTCGTGCTCATCGACAAGAGCAGCGCTTCCGCCAGCGAGATTCTCGCCGGTGCGCTCCAGGACTACAACCGCGCTGTCATCGTCGGCGATTCCTCCACCTTCGGAAAGGGCACTGTCCAGCAGCCGATGGACATCGGCAAGATGCTGCCGTTCTTCGCGGCCCGCGATCGTGCCGGATTCCTCAAAGTCACCATCCAGAAGTTCTACCGCCCGTCCGGTTCCTCGACCCAGCTTGAGGGGGTCGCCTCGGACGTGGTGCTGCCGAGTCTTGCGGACGCCGTGGAGATCGGGGAGAAATTCCTCGATCATGCGTTGCCGCACGATCGCATCCGCCCGGCCGGTGATTTCAACCAGATGCCGAAGGCCAATCTGTTCCTCCCTCGCTTGCAGGAATTGAGCAAGACCCGTGTCACCGCCAGCAAGGACTTCGCCTATGTGACCGAGGATGTCACCAAGGCCAAGACCCGCCAGGCCGAGAACAAGGTTTCGCTGAACATCGCCACCCGCAAGAAAGAGCTGGATGAGGCGGACAGCACCCAGAAGACCCGCAACATCGAGCGCAGGGAGCGTTTCAAGAAGCAGCAGGACGAGGACTCCGCGCGCTTCAAGTTCTACAAGCTCTCGCTGGAGGACATCGAAAAGGGCGCGGACATCCACGCCTACGATCCATCCGTGGAGGACGAGGGCTTCATGCGCAAGGCCAAGGACAAGACCGAGGATCTGGATGACACGCCCCGTTGGCCCAGCGGCATGGATCCGGTGAAGCGGGAAGGCCTCATGGTTCTCAAGGATCTGGTCGATATCACCGAAAACGCCCGCATGGCTGGCATGATCAAGCCCACGGCGGACGTCCGCTGAGAATCGTGTGATGTCGGAGGTGGCGGAGCATCTTGCGGCGGTGGAGGCCCGCATCGCGGCGGCATGCCGGCGGGCGGGCCGGGAGCGGTCATCGGTGGCGCTGATCGCGGTGTCGAAGACGTTTCCGGCGGAGTCCGTGGCGGATGCCGCTGCCGCCGGGCAATCCTTGTTCGGCGAGAGCCGCTTGCAGGAAGCGGAGCCGAAGATCGCGGCTTCCCCGTCCGGCTTGCGCTGGCATTTCATCGGTGGCGTGCAGCGGAACAAGGTGCGGAAGATTTTGCCGCTGTTCGAAGCGATCCATGCGATCGATTCGCTCCGGCTCGCCGCCTACACCGATCAGGTCGCGGCGGAGCTTGGATTGAGGCCGCAGGTTTTTCTCCAGGTGAATGCGGCGGGGGAGCTTTCCAAGGGTGGCTTCGAACCCGTTGTATTGGAGCGGGAGATGGAAGCCCTGCTCGCTTTGAAGCACGTGGAGATCCGTGGCTTGATGACCATTCCACCCGATGATGGCAACGCGCGTCCGTGGTTCTCCGCCCTGCGCGTAATGCGTGATCGGCTCGCCGGTTCCTCCGGTGTGGTGCTGCCGGATCTCAGCATGGGCATGAGTGGGGACTATGAGGAAGCCATCGAGGAGGGCGCGACGCTCGTGCGGGTTGGCTCCGCGATTTTCGGCCGGCGTGCCTATCGGGTGGACGGCGAGCTGGGATGATTCATGCTCCGTGCATGGCCTCCGCCTTTGCCCAAGCCACCGTCATCGGAAACGAACTCGCCATCGCGTTTGCGGATGGAGAGGAGCTGTATCTGCCGCTGCCGATGTTGCGCCGTGCATGTCCATGCGCGTCCTGCCAAGGTGAGCCCGATGCGCTCGGTCGGGTGGTGAAGCCGGTGGTGGAGCTCGGTCCGCGTGCGTTCGATCTGGTGAAGATCGATCCTATCGGCGGCTACGCGCTTCAGTTCGGTTGGGGGGACGGGCATGCCACCGGTCTTTATAGTTTCGATTACCTCCGGCAGTTGTCGCTGCTCGGAGAATAAGCCAGCTCTTCTCCATGATCTCCGCCGATGCCGACCTCTCCTCCCTGCCGGTGCTTCCGGCCAAGGAGGTCGCGGCCTTGGCGGCGGCGGGGTTGCGGACTCCGGCGGATATCCTGGACTGGCTGCCACGGCGTCATGAAGACCGGCGGCGCTTCGATGCGTTCCCGGTGCAGGCTTCCGGTGTGCCGGTGTGTCTGCGCGGCACCGTGGTGGATGCGTCCCTCCGTGGCTTTGGTGGGAGGCGTTTCTATGAAGCGGTGGTGATGGACGGCAGTGGCGGAGTATTCGGCTCCGGCAAGGTGACGTGCCGTTGGTTCAACATGCCGTTCATCCACAAGATGGTCGCCAGCGGCCATGAGGTGATCGTCTATGGCAAGGTGAAGGATTCCAACGGCCGGCTGGTGATCGACCATCCGGAGTTCGAAATTCTCCGCGAGGATGACGGCCCCTCGATCCACCTGGAGCGCATCGTTCCCATTTATAAGAATGTCTCCGGCATTCCGCAGCGGCGCTTGCGCGAGATCGTCCATCTCATGCTGCATCAGGTCGATCCGGCCTCGCTGGCGTGGGTGTATGACGTCGATCCTTCCATGCCGAGGGCGGAGGCGTTCCGGCTGGTGCATTTCCCCGATTCAGCGGAGCAGGCTTCGGTGGTGCGGAGGCGCTTTGCCCTGGAGGAATTTTTCACGCTTCAGCTCAACGTGCTATGGCGTCGCGCGCGGCATGATGAGCATTCAGGCCGCGTGCAAGGCACACGCACCACACTGCTGAAGCGCTTTTATGAAAGCCTGCCCTTTGATCTCACCGGCGCGCAGAAGCGCTCGATCAAGGAGATCGTCTCGGACTTGCGTTCACCGCGGGCGATGAACCGTTTGCTGCAGGGCGATGTGGGGGCGGGTAAGACCTTCGTCGCCATGGCGGCGATGCTGCTGGCGGTGGACTCCGGTGCGCAGGCCGCGCTGATGGCACCCACCCAGATCCTCGCGGAGCAGCACTTCCTCACCTTCCGCCGCTGGCTGGAACCGTTGGGCGTGCGCATCACCCTGCTGACCGCAGCCAAGGAAGAGTCCACCCACCTCGCGATCGAAGGCGAGCCGCAGATCGTGATCGGCACCCACGCGCTGCTGTATGACAAGGTGGCCTTCAAGGATCTCGGATTGGTGGTGATCGATGAGCAGCACAAGTTCGGCGTTGCCCAGCGTGGCCGGCTGGTGGATCAGGGTTCCATTCCCGATGTGCTGGTGATGACCGCCACGCCGATTCCGCGGACGCTCACGCTGACCATCTACGGCGATCTGGATATTTCCCTGCTCGATGAAAAACCCGCCGGACGCGGTCGGATCGTCACCGCCCTGCGCGTGAACCCGAAGCAGACGGACGTGACCGGGTTCGTCAAAAGCCAGCTTGATGAAGGACGGCAGGCCTATCTGGTTTATCCGCTGGTGGAGGAGAGTGACACCCTCAAGGCGGAGTCGGCCACCGAAGCCTTTGAGAAATGGCGGAAGCGCCTGCCGGGCCGGGAGATCGGCCTGTTGCATGGCAAGCTGCCGCCGGAAGACAAGGAAAGCGTGATGCGGCGTTTTCGTGACGGTGAACTGGCCGCACTCATCGCCACCACGGTGATCGAGGTCGGTGTGGATGTGCCGAATGCCAGCGTGATGATCCTGCACCATGCGGAGAGGTTCGGCCTGGCCCAGCTTCACCAGCTTCGCGGGCGCATCGGCCGTGGCGGCCACAAGGGCTACTGCGTGTTGCTCACGGACGGGAAAAGCCCGGAGGCGCTCGAAAAGCTCAAGGTGCTTGAGGGCACGGCGGATGGCTTCGAGATCGCGGAAGCGGACCTGCGTTTGCGCGGGCCGGGCGATGTGCTGGGAACGGCCCAGAGCGGCATGGCGGACCTGAAGTTCATCGATTTCCTGTCCGATGTGGCCCTCATCCGCGAGGCGAGGGCGCTGGCCGGGCATGTCATCCACGTGGATCCACGGTTGGAGGGCGGCTTTGCCAAGCTGGCGGTCCTGATCGCCTGAAGAGTGCGATTTGCACCTTTTTATAGGCGGATAAGTCAAAAGTTACATTTTGTAGGCCTGATTCTGTTAGGGTTGAGATAGGTAAACGATGCTGTGATGGCGTTTTGGCGGGTTCTCCAAGCGGCGTCGCGGCATTTCCCATGCTTGGCCCGGTGGCCCTGTGGCGGCCGGGTTATCCCTTACCCTGAAGAAAATATGAAACCGAAGTTCCTTCGTTTTGCGACAAGTGCTTTACCCTCGCTGATTGTCTTCCCTGCCATGTTGCACGCGGCGGCGATCAATCCCGATACCCCGGGCAATGTCTTCGTTCCTTCCAACTACAACGGCGGCCTTCCAGCCGCGGACTCCATCAATGCCAGCGGTGGCACCACCGCTCCCTACACGGTGACCATCCAGGCCGGCGCGATCCTCATCGGGGATCCGGGGATCATGGACGGCATCGAGGTGACGTCCGACAACTACACGATCAACAACTCCGGCAGCGTCAGTGGCCTGCACGGGATCGACTCCAACGCCAACGTGGTGATCGTGAACAACTACGGCACGTTCAGCTCCACCGGCGCGGAGGGCATCCACGCGAAGGGCGGCAGCCTCATCACGAACTACTCCGGAGCCAAGATCATCGGCTACGATGACGGCGTGTACTTCATGCTGCCCGGCGGCACCGTGGTGAATTCCGGTCTGATCGAGGGCCTCACCGCGGTGGGCGCGGATGGTGTGCAGGGCGGCAATGGCGTGGGCATCACCAACCACACCGGCGGTATCATCCGCGGCCAGACGAATGGCGCGCTGGTCCAGGACGGGTTGGTCGTCGTCAATGAAGTGGGCGGCACCTTCACCGGCCTCAATGGTGACGGCATCAATGCCGCGAATGGGGCCAGCATCACCAACAACGGCGCCATCACCGGCAGCGGCGTGGGCAACGGCTTGAAACTTGGCAACGGCGCGTTCGTCTACAACAACACGAACTTCGTGATGTCCAATCCCGTCTTCGGCGGGGGCATCAGCGGCGCGGTGAACGGTATCCTCGCCGGGGACAACTTCACCATCACCAACCAGAATCTCGCCACCGTCGTCGGCAACGGCGGTGATGGTATCAAGGTCGGTGCCTCCGGATTCATCACCAACGCGAGCGGCGGTGCCATCAACGGCAGCGTCAATGGTGCCAGCGGCGGTTTCAACCTCTACGTGGACAACTACGGGGTGATCAATGGCACCGGCGGCACCGGTATCACCGGCGGGGACAATCTCTTCATCATCAATGGCGGTGTCGTCCACGGCTTTGTCAACGATGGTGTCCACGGCTTGGACAACAGTGTGGTCCAGAACGTCGGCCTCCCCGGCAACCTCATCTCCGGTGCCGTCAACGGGATCTGGCTCGATGACAACGCCACCGTCATCAACGCCGGTTTTGTCGGCGGCACTTCGGGCGCGGGCGTGCGTGTCAGCGATGGCTCCACGGTGACGAACACCGGCACGATCCTGGGCAACGTCGGCATCGAGGCCTTCGCGGGGGCGGGCACCTTCGTCCTCACCAACAGCGGCGTGGTTACCGGCACCGGCGGCACCGCCATTGACGGCGCGATCTCCGGCATCGACACGCTGAACCTGAACTCCGGTTCAACGGTCACCGGTAACATCGTCACCCGCGGTGGCGCCGACATCATCAACCTGACCTCCGGGGCCTCCAGCTCGCTTGTCACCGGTGCGATCAACATGGGCCTCGGCAACGACACGCTGAACCTGATCAACGGCCAGACGGCGATCGGCGGCGCGACGATCCGGGTCACCGGACTGGTCTCCTTCACCGAGACCATCAACAAGTCGAACGCTGGTGTGGCCTTCCTCAACGGCGGGGCCAACGTCAACACGGTCAGCATCACCGGCGGCGGTCTCTATATCAATGGTGCTGTCGATGGCAACACCGTGTCCCAGGCCACGATCAATGCCGGCGGCTCCGCTCTCGGTGGCACCGGCACCTGGGATGCGAACATCGCCCTCACCGGCGGCGGCTTCAGCGCGGGCAGCGTCCCGATCACGCTGGATGCCGTGCCGACCAATGCCATCGGCCAGCTCAATCTCACCGGCAATGTCACCCACAGTGCCGGGACCTTCATCCGCTGGGACGTGGCGCCGCAGACCGCCATCAACAACGGCGTGAACAGCGACCTCATCGTCCAGACCGGCGGCGCGAACACCTACAACGTGAATGGCGCGAACATCCGCATCTCCGCCACCAACATCAACCAGGCGATCGGAAACGGCACCTATACGGTGGTGGACAGCGCCACCGGCATCGCCAACTTCGGCACGATGGGGGCGCTCGGTGTCCAGTTCAATGGCAACATCGTGGACAATGGCCCGTTCCTCGCCACCGAGAGCGGCGTGAACTCCACCACCACCGTGCTCACGAACTTCTTCACCACCGCCGCACTTGCGGACGGCGGGACGAACATCGTGCTCACCGTGCAGCACAACTTCGCGGGGCTCCCGGGCATTACCGCGAACCAAGCTTCGCTCGGTGCGGCGCTGGACGCCTCGGTGAATTCTCCGAACCCGCTGGTGCAGGACTTCATCGCCTCGCTCGACTATTCGAACCTGGCCACGGTGCAAGCGACCTTGGCCGCGCTCGATCCCGCCACCTATCTGGCGCTCACCAGCTCGGTGATCAATACCGACTACAGCCTGCACCGCCAGATCTCGGACCGCCTTTCCGGGCTCCGGGACAGCGATGAGGGAAGCGGTCTTTATCGCACCCAGGTCAGCGCGAAGGGCGCTCTCGCTCCCTCCGCACCTGCGTCCGTTTCCTCGGGCGGTCCGTTCAATGTATGGGGTTCGCTGTCGTATGACTGGCAGGACTACAGCGGCCCCACCGCTCTCTCGGACTTCGACGGCAATGTGGCGTCGTTCACCGTGGGCATCGATTACCGGGTCTCGCCATCCTTCGTGCTCGGAGTGCTGCTCAATGGATCGAAGAGCGATCTCGACTACACCGGCGGCAGCTCCGACATCGACAGCCTGCGTGGCGCGATCTACGCCACCCTCGGCAGGTCCACCGGCTGGTACTCGGATGCCTTGATCGGCTATGGCAGTCACAGCATCGATGCCACGCGTGCCTTCGGAGGCGTGCTCCCCGGTGTCGGCGGCGGCAGCCTGGATGCCACCAGCATCCAGGCACTCTGGACCGTCGGCTATACCTTCGATGCCGGTTCCTTCAGGCATGGTCCGTTCGTGGGGCTTGAATACCAGAACGTGGATGTCGATGGCTTCAACACCGGCGGTGGCTTCCCGATCGGAGTCGGCGACTACAGCGTGGATTCCCTGCGCGGGTTGATCGGCTACCGGATCAAGGGCAACTGCGGCACGTTCCGTCCCTATGCCTCCGTGGCCTACGCGCATGAATTCGAGGATGGTGGCAACAGTGCCGTGGCGTTCCTGCCGAACGGTGCGCCGTTCTCGGTGGTCGGGCCGGATTTGAATTCCGCCATCCTCCTGACGGCCGGCACGGGCATCAGCCTGGCTCCGAACCTGGTGCTGGATGTGGGCTACCGCGGGGAAATTTCCACGGACAGCGAGGGTCTGGATAGCCACGGCGGATCGGTCGGACTGAACTACAACTTCTGAGCATTTCACCGGCCACGGATCCTTTGGCCGCCGTCCCGGACGAGGACGGCGGCCTTTTTCGTACCCGGACGGGGGTTGACGGCGGCCCCGCCGTGAATACAGGTAGCGCCATGAATTCCGACAACGACCAGGCCGCCACCGGTGGGGAAGTCCTTGAGGACGTGTCCTCCGCCACCCCGGATGTCGCTGCCGAAGCGGCCCAGCTCGATCCTTGGGAGCAACTCGAAGCCGAAGCCGCGAAATGGAAGGAAACCGCCCTCCGCACCGCCGCCGACCTTGAGAATTTCCGCAAGCGCGCCGCCCGCGAGCGCGAGGATGCCATGCGCTTCGCCAACCAGCGGTTGCTGGAGGAGCTCCTGCCGGTGATCGACAATTTCGAAATGGGCATGATGGCCGCCTCGAAGGACCAGGGCTCGATGATCTACATCGGCATGGACATGGTGCGCCGCCAGCTTGCCGATTTTCTCTCTTCCCAAGGCGTGGAAGAGATCCCGGCGGAAGGGAAGGACTTCGACCCGAACGTCCACGAAGCCGTCAGCCAGGAGGAAACCACCGCCGTGCCGGAAGGCCGCGTGCTGCGCGTCACCCGCCGTGGCTTCCGCCTGCGCGACCGCCTGTTGCGCCCCGCAAGCGTGATTGTTGCGAAAGCCCCGTCCACCCCAGGAGCCTGAGCCATGTCCACCATGTCTGGAAAACGTGACTACTACGAAATCCTGGGCGTGTCCCGGGATGCCTCCCAAGAGGAAATCAAGAAGTCCTACCGCAAGCTCGCGGTGAAGTTCCATCCGGACAAGAATCCGGGGGACAAGGAAGCCGAGGAGAAGTTCAAGGAGCTTGGCGAGGCCTATGAGGCGCTGAGCGATCCGGACAAGCGCGCCGCGTATGACCGCTACGGCCATGCCGCCTTTGGAGGCGGCGGTGGTTTTGGAGGCGGCGGCTTCGGCGGTGGTGGATTCCACGATCCGATGGACCTGTTCTCGCAGGTCTTCGGCTCCGCGTTTGGCGGTGGCTTCGAGGAGTTCTTCGGCGGTGGCGGCGGCCGTCGCCAGAAGGGCAGCAAGCAGCGCGGCAGCGACCTGCGCTACGATCTGGAAATCTCGCTTGAGGAAGCGGCGCGCGGCGTGGAGAAGGAGCTGGAGATCGAACGTTTCACTGGTTGTGATACCTGCCACTCCAGCGGCTCGAAGAGCAGCGGCGGCACCCGTCCCTGCACCACCTGCGGCGGCCGCGGCGTGGTCGCCCGCCAGGCCGGTATTTTCATCCAGCAATCGACCTGCCCGGAATGCCGTGGCGCGGGCGAGGTGGTGGCCGATCCCTGCGGTTCCTGCAAGGGCGAGGGCCGCGTCCAGCGTGACAGCCGCATCAAGATCCGCATCCCGGCAGGTGTCGATACCGGTACGCGCCTGCGTTCCTCCGGCAATGGTGATGCCGGTGTCCGTGGCGGTGTGGCGGGTGATCTCTACGTGTTCCTCCATGTGAAGGATCACGACGTGTTTGATCGTGATGGTTCCGATCTCTTCTGCGAAGTGCCGCTGCCCTTCAGCATCGCTGCCCTCGGCGGTGAGCTGAAGATCCCGACCCTCGACGGACAGTTTTCGATCAAAATTCCCGCAGGCACGCAGGGTGGCACCGTGTTCCGCCTCCGCGACAAGGGCATGCCCGCGCTTTCCAACGGTCGCCGCGGCGATCTGCATGTAAAAGCCCAGGTGGAGGTGCCGACGAAGCTGAGCACCGAGCAGCAGGAAAAGCTGCGCGCGTTCTCCGAGTCCATCGGCGAGCACAATTCGCCGATGCAGGAGTCCTTCTTCCAGAAGGCCCGTCGCTTCTTCGATCTCTGATCTTCACCACCGTGCCACGCTTCTTTCTTTCCCCGGACTCGTGGAACGAGGAGGCGTGGCTCACCGGCGATGAAGCGAAGCACCTTTCGCAGGTGATGCGCATTCGCGCCGGGGAAACCGTCATCGTGTTTGATGGTGGCGGTCGCCGTGCGGATGCCGTGGTGAAAGAGGTGGCCCGCGACCGTGTGCGCCTCACGCTCGAAGAAAGCATCACGCTGCCACGGATGCGACCGGCGATGATCCTGGCCGTCGCCATCCCGAAGGGGAAGACCATGGACCTGGTCGTCCAGAAGGCGGTGGAGCTCGGCGTGGCCGCGATCCAGCCTTTGGTCACCCGGCGCACCATCGTGCAGCCGGGCGATGGCAAGGCCGACAAGTGGCGGCGGGTGGCGTTGGAGGCCTGCAAGCAATGTGGAGCGGATTTTCTGCCGGAAGTCGCGGAGCCGATGGACTTCCAGCCATGGCTCACAAGTTCCACGGAAGGTCTCCGTTTGATCGCTTCGCTGGCACCCGGTGCGAAGCCGATGCGCGAGACGGTGAGAGCGGCAGCGGATTCTCATACGGCGACCGTGCTTGTGGGACCCGAGGGGGATTTCACCCCGGAAGAAACCGCGGCGGCGCTGGAATCGGGCTTTTTGCCCGTCACATTGGGGCCGACGGTCCTGAGAACCGAAACCGCCGCGCTTTTCGCACTTTCCGCGCTGCGTTACGAGTTCGCGTAAGACAGCTAACGGCTGTTGCTCAAGAGGCTCGGACCTTCTAGAAGTCCGCATGAATTTTTCGCGGGGTGCTTGGCTGCCGTTGGCCGCCGTGATCGGAACAATTCCCGTTGCACAGGCGTGGACGGGGAATGGCACCGCACCGGGTACTGACGGCTATTCCGTCGATATTTCGCAGCGCAATGACGTGGTGTCGTTCTGGCAGTCCGTTTACAAGGAGTCGGAAGGCTACCAGAGCCGCATCGGCTGGACCGGCAGTTATACCACCGGTGCGCCGGGCACGGTGGCCACCGTCTTCGCCAATGATGTGGAGCGGCGGGTGAATTTCGTGCGGGCCTTGTGCAAGGTGCCCGCGTCGGTGCAGCTCAATACTTCTTCGACCATCGCCTTCACGGCCGGAGATACGGCGGCTCCTCCCCTGACCACGTTGAAGTCGGCGGCGGCGCAGGCCTCGGCCATGCTCATCGCGCGGAATGGAAACAGTGCCATGAACCACGCGCCGGCGAACAATCTCGCGGGCTGGTCCGCCGTGGCGTGGAACGGCAATCATTATGGCGACCTCGCGAACGGGTTCTTCGGTCCCGGCGCGATTGATGCCTACGTGCGCGAGGATACCTCCGGAGTTTCGGCATGGAATACGTCGGTCGGACACCGTCGCTGGCTGCTGCGCGTGCAATCCACCAACTTCGCCACCGGGGATACCCCGGGCCTGAAGACGGAAGAGTCGGGTGGTCCGAAGGCTCCGACCAACACCCTTTACGTCGCCCAGATCACTGGTGAATCGGATACCGCCGCCGCCGCCCGTTATGTGCCCTACCCGGCGGCGGGCTACTTCCCGGCCCAGTTGAATTCGCCGTATTGGTCGCTCGCTTATCCCGGCGCCACATTCACGGGGTTGACCACCGTGCAGATGTATGACGCGAATGACGTGGAGCTCGTCCGGGATGGAAGCTGGGGGGTGGTTTCCATTGCTACCGGATACGGAGACAATGCCATCGTCTGGAAGGTTCCGACCGCGGTCGCGGTGAAGGCGGTGAATTCCGATACGACCTTCAAGGTGAAGGTCTCGAATTTCGATATCCCCAGCGGCCATATCGCCTCCTACACGTACTCCGTCACTCTCATGAATCCGGAGAAGATGACGGAGACGATCGCCGTGCTGGGCACGGCGACTCCACCGGCGACCGGCTCCGCCACCTATTCCTTCTCCCGTCCGGATTTCTCGGATGCGGTGGAAGTGGGTTGCTTCAAGCTCCAACCGGCGACCTGGACGGAGGGCGCGGAGGATTCCCCGGCTCCGAAGGTCATCGACCGCACCACCAATGGCGCGGCGGCTCCATTGATCTCCACCACCTATCACAACACCGGCGCGAAGGCATTCCGCCTCACGCTGCCGACGTCCTACGATCCGGTGACGGGTGGCGCTCCGGACCAGAGCTTTGAGATCGATCGTGACATCGTGCTGGCCGCAGGATCCAAGCTGAACTTCGCCTACAAGCGCGGCCAGATGACCGCGAACATGTTCATGAACGTCGAGACCTCCCTGGACGGCGGCGTGACATGGAGCGCGCTCACCACGCTCCAATACAACGGCGGCAATGGCATCGATCCGGCGTTCAGCACCGCCTCGTTCGATCTTCCGACGTCAGGCATCGCCCGCGTGCGGTTCCGCCTCTACTATGTGCCCGCCACCGGTGGTACGATCTACACCGTAGGAAACACGCCGGGCACGACCACCGGGGTCTATCTGGATGACATCAGCGTGACGAATTGCAGGTGGCTGGAGAAGAAGGCCGCGCTTGCTCCGGCCGCACCCGCCACGCAGGTCACCTTCAACTCCGCCGCCGTGGGCGAGTCCCTGGTCCCGGGCGATACCTGGTGGCTGCGCGGACGGGCGATGATGGGTGGCCGCTGGATGGCCTACAATGGCTACACCGCCGTGGTTCCGCAGCCGCCGCTGCCCCTGACCGGCCCCACCGCGCCACCGGTGACCGGAGCGACGTATGCCTTCACGCCGGAAGGCGCTCCGACCAGCTATCAACTTGAAGTGGCACGGGTGGGATCGGGAACCTGGACGGAAGGCGCCGAGACATCTCCGGCTCCACAGGTGATCGATGGCACCGGCACCGGATATTCGCTGGTCAGCACCAAGTACAAGAAAACCGGGACCAACTCGTTCCGTCTCGGTGTGGACAACGCCACCGACACGCTGGATACGCTCACCGTCGACCGGAACATCGTGCCGACGGCGACCAGCAATCTTACCTTCGCGAGCCACCGCGGGCGCATGCTGAAGACGAACTTCATTCATGCGGAGGTCTCCACGGATGGCGGCACCACATGGACCTCGGTGTGGAACCAGCCGGGTCTGGCGGCGACCCTGTCCGCCACCACTTCGGATCCCATCACGGGTGCCAATATCTTCGCGGCCCAATCCGTTTCCCTCGCTTCCTATGCAGGCCAGACCATCCGTTTGCGCTTCGCGTTCCGCAATGATGTGGGCTCGGCGATTCTCTCCACCTCGGACACCGGCAATACCTCGGCGGCGCTCTCCGGCGCCTGGATCGATGACATCGCGGTGAGCAATTCGACAACTCTGTCCACGATCAACGTGACCAGCTTGCCGGGCAATGCCTCCTCGTTCCGATTGAATGTGGCTTCAGCCGGCGAAAGCCTTGTCGCTGGTGCCAGCTACCGCCTGCGCATCCGCGCCATGAATGGAGCCTCGCCTGGAGTATGGGGCCAGACTCTCGTGGTGGTGCCTACCAATACGCCTGCTCTCACCGGTTTCGCGGGATGGCTGGCATATGAATATCCCAGCCTGGTGGGAGTGCCGGATACCATCGATTCCGATGGAGATGGCATCCCGAATTGGCTGGAATACGCGTTCTCGCTCGATCCCTTGGTGAAGAACGGAGCCTTGGTCGATTCCCTGGTCTTGAACCCGGCCGACGTGACGATCTCCCTGTCACGTCCGCTGGCCGCGGACCGGAGCGACATCATCTATGGCGCGGAATGGTCGTTTGACATGACCACCTGGTCGAACTCCGGAATCACGATCACCAGGACCGGAGGTGTTTTGAAGGCCACGATGGTCAATGGATCCGCGAAAAAGCGTTTCCTGAGGTGGAAAATCACCAAACCCTGAGGGTCTTATTCCGGCTTGTTACCCGGGCGGGTGGCCCCGATGCTCCCGCCCGATGTTCGAACGCTTCCGACCCTACTTCGCGCTGCTCAAGCGTGTGAAAGGACGCTTTGCCGCGTCCATGATCGCCGGGGTGATCTATGCGGCTGCGAGCGGCTTCGGCATGCCGTTTTTGCTCAGCACGGTGTTTCCGGTGATCTTCGGGCAGGCGCAGTCGGTGTTGGATGCGCGGGAGGCGCTCGTGGAGGCGAAGGGTGAGGAGGAGGCCACCCGGATCATCGAGAAGGCGTTTCCGGGCAAGCTGAAGACAGCCGAAAAACAGCAGGAGATCGCCGTCCGTTTTGAGGACTTCGCCGGGAAGGAGAATGCGGGCACCTGGCTGTTGATCGCCGCCTGCGCGGTCATGCCCATTGCTTTCCTGATCCGCGGAGCCGCCGGATTTCTGAACGTCTATTGGACCACCCAGTGCGGCCTGGAAGTGCTGAAGGACATCCAGCAGAAGGTCTTCGACAAGCTCCAGCGTCTGCCGCTCGGGTTCTTCAGCGGCAAGAAGACCGGTGACCTGATCAGCCGCGTGATGGGGGATACCCAGATGATGAACATGGTGGTCACCACCGTGGCGAATGACATCATCAAGCAGCCGCTCACGCTCGTCAGCGCCTTGGGGTTCCTTGCCTACAGCAGTTGGCAGAGCAAGGAGTCGTTCTTCCTGCTGCTGTGCCTGATCAGCATTCCGATCTGCGTGTTGCCGATCCGTCTCGTCGGCAAGAAGCTCATGCTCCGCGCCGCCGTGATGCAGAAGACCCAGGGGGACAACACCGCCGTCCTCAGCGAGACGCTCGGTGCGGCCCGCGAGATCCGCGCGTTCAATCTGGAGGATCTGATGGCGGGCCGTTTCCTTTCCGGCCTTGCCCGTTGGACGAAGCTGCATCTGAAGGTCATCAAGTACCGTTTCCTCGCGCCGCCCGCGATCGAGTTCGTCTCCGCCATCGTGGTGTCCGCGGCGTTGTTCTACGGCGCGCGCCAGCACCTCACGTTGGAAGCCTTCATCCCGCTCGTGGCCGCGCTCTACATGTGCTACGACCCGATGAAAAAACTCGGCGAAGTACACAACCGCCTCAAGCAGGGCGGTGTCTCGCTCGACCGGTTGGAGGAAATCCTCAATGCACCGGAAAGCACGCCGGATCCGGTGGCTCCGGCGAAGATCGAGAATGTCAACGGTGCGATCACCTTCCATGGAGTTTCGTTCTCCTATGGCGATTCTCCGGCGTTGAAGGACATCAATGTCGAGATCCCCGCCGGCCAGATCGTTGCCCTCGTCGGACCTTCCGGTGCGGGCAAGACCACCTTCGCCAGTCTGGTGCCGCGGTTCTATGATCCGCTTGCGGGTTCCATCCGCCTCGATGGCACGGACCTGCGCGAGGTGAGGAAAAAAGATCTCCGCGATCACATCACGCTGGTCCCCCAGGAGGCCGTGCTGTTCTCGGACACCATCGAGGCGAACATCCGTCTTGGTCGTGAAGGTGCGAGCAAGGAGCAGGTGCTGGAATCCGCCCGCCAGGCCAACGCGCATGACTTCATCGTCCAGCAGCCGCATGGCTATGAGACGCAGGTTGGCGAGCGCGGTGCCCAACTCTCCGGTGGCCAGAAGCAGCGTATCTCGATCGCCCGCGCCTTCCTTCGCAATGCTCCGGTGTTGATCCTGGACGAAGCCACCAGCGCGCTCGATTCCGAGAGCGAAGCCCGCATCCAGCAGGAACTGGCTGCTCTCGCCCGTGGCCGTACGACCCTAATCATCGCGCACCGTTTCAGTACCATCCGCATCGCCGACCGCATCCTGGTCTTTGAAGGCGGTCGTATCGTCGGTGACGGCACCTTCGCGGAACTGGAGAAGTCGCACGATCTGTTCCGCCTGCTGCTCGAGCAGCAGCGGCATTGATGTAGTCGAAAGCTCCGCTTTTGAATGAACACCGCCAGCCCCAGTTGGCGGTGTCGGGAAGGCGGAACGAGCCCCTCCCCCGAAGAGGGAAAGCTGGAGCTTCCCCCTACATTCTGAAAGCAGAGCTTTCAGCTACAGTGAACGGGAGAGTTATTTCAAAAACCGCCACTCCCCCGGTTTGAGATTCTCCGGCAGGCGGATGTCCCCGATACTCACGCGGTGCAGCGCGGTCACCCGGTTGCCGATGCGGTGGAACATGCGCTTTACTTGATGGTAGCGGCCTTCGTGCAGGGTGAGGCGGGCGCTCCGTTCGCCGAGAATCTCCAGCTCCGCGGGCAGGGTGGTGAGATCCTCGGTGTGGAAATAGAAGCCGCGCGCGAAGGCTTCCACGGCATCATCGGGAATCGGATCGCGGGTTTCGACAAGATACACCTTGTCCACCTTGTGTTCGGGGTTCATCAGCCGCTTCGACCAGCGGCCGTCATTGGTCAGAAGTACGAGACCTGACGTATTTCGATCCAGCCGCCCGGCGATGTGCAGCGTGTGCTTGTCCGGGTCATCGATGAGGTCGATCACGGTCGTGTGCTCCGCATCCACGGTGGCGCTGACCACGCCGACTGGCTTGTGCAGCAGGATGCGCAGCAACCGCTCCGGCTCCCGGACGACTTCACCATCCATGTCCACGCGGGTGAAGCGGTCGATCTCCCGGTCGTGGCTCGTGACCGTCTCTCCATCCACACGGACACGGCCGCCGATGATCCGGCGGCGCGCTTCGTTGCGGCCCATCGACTGGTGCTTGGCGAGGAGACGGTCGAGCTTCACCAGGTGGGGGCCATCGTGTAGAGAGCCATCGTCATGCACCATGCTTGACCCGCGGGCATGCGCTTCATTTCGTGGCCGGCGCCCCAGGAGTCCGAGTAGATGATTTCCTGGGTCTTGGTGTTGTAGCCGATGATGAGGCGCATGTGGCCGCCGTGGGTCTGGGGCAGGCCCGCTTCCTTGAACATGCCGAGCTGGAGCGACCAGCTCACCGGGATGCCCTTGTCCACGGCTTCCTGGATGCGGGCGAGGAAGCGCTTGTAGCCGGATTGCTTCACCTTCGCGGCCAGGAACACCTCCGGCTTCACATTCTGCTGAAGGGAGGAGACGTCGAGCACGTTCGGATTGGGTTCGAACTTGGCGGCCCCTTCGCGCTTTGCCGCGATATTGTAGTCCCGCACGTCTTCCTCGTATTGTTTCGCGTCGTAGTCGAAACGCTTGGTGGTGCTGATGTGGAGGCGGCCGGTGATCCGCTTCAGGGCTTCCTCCATCTCGGCCATGCTGGTGCCGTTCTCGCCGGTCTTTGCCACTTGCGCCATCTCATGCTGGTCCACTTCGAGACCGTAGTAGCGGGCCACGCGCTCGGCGGTGGCGACGGCGCAGTAGCCTTTCTGGCCTTGGTCCACCATCGGCACGCCGTCGATATACACATCGCCGGTGTCCTTCTTCACGATGTGGTCGGTGAGGCTGGCGCGCTTCACCACCTGCGCCTTGGCACTGGCGGTGTCGAGCGAGGCCAGCCGGAGCCGCAGGAATTCGGCCTGCGGCGCGCCATCACCGCGGCTGACCGAGGATTCCAGAAGCCACGCGGACTTGTCTTTTTTCCACATCCAGCCTTTGAGGTTCACCGCGCTGCGCTGGGCATAGACCTCACCCGGATTGCCGAGGCCGGTGCTGATGCGTTTCTTCCAATCCTCGAAACGCCCCTCCAGATCCTTCACGGAAATTTCCCCGTCATCGCCGCGATTGTAGAGGGATACGCTGACGGAGGTGGTCTTCGTGTCATCGCCGCGGATGACGATTTCACCGGTCTTTTCTCCAAAGAGAGTCCAGCGGTTGGCGTTTGCGCGAAGGCCGTCCTTCTTGTCGCTCAGCCATGCGAAGCCGCCGGTGGACGGCATCAGGTCCTTGATCGGTTTGGCGAAAAGGGTGCCGTCCGTGAGCGTGCCATCGATGGCTGGAGGTGCGGCCGGTTCGGCGTGGATGGGAATCGCGAGCAAGGCAAAAGCCAGCGCGAGGGAGGCCTGGGTTTTCATACGGAGGAAAGGACTGGATGAAACTGAGACGGACGACAAAAGAACCTGTCCTTGGAAAGCGTTACCGGACACCTGTGTCACTTATTTTTCCGCCGCAGGGATTGGCGGAGCCATTCGACGGCGAATCCAATTTCCCCGGCATCCAGACCCAGCGGGGGACTGAATGCCAGTACGTGGCCGGTGGGTCCTTCCGGCAGCAGCAGCACGCCTTGCTGGAGCAATTCCTGCACGATCCCGATGGCTACATCGCCTGCCGGGCGACCGTCCGGGTGGTGGAGTTCGATGGCTTGGAGCAATCCCCGGCCTCGGACGGCGGTGACGAAGGGTTCTCCGGAGAGAGTCATGAGAGCCGTGTGTAGCGCGGTTCCTTGATCCGCTGCGGCTGCGGTCGTGGCGGGCTTCAGGTGTTCATCGAGTGCGGCGATGGCCATTGCGCAGCCGAGCGGATTGCCCAGGAAGGTGCTGGTATGGAGCGCCTCGCCATGGGTTTCCGGCCAGGCATCCATTACTGCGGCTTTGCCGACACAGGCGGAGATCGGGAAGCCGCCGCTGAGCGCCTTGCCCAGGCAGACCAGATCGGGCACCACGCCGTCCCACTCGCAGGCGAAGCGTTTTCCGGTGCGGTTCAGGCCGGTGAAAATCTCGTCGAAAATCAACAATGCGCCGGTTTGATCGCACCATTCGCGGAGTTCGCGCAGGAACGATGGAGGCGGGATGATGATGCCGCCGCGGCCTTGGATCGGCTCGACCAGTACCGCGCCGATATCGTGGCCATCCACGTTTGCGAGCGCGGACCGGAAGGCATCGAGCCCCGTTTCATCCGCCGGGAAGGGGAGGAGGGTGGTGATGCGGGCGAGCTGGTTGTCGAATGGCTCGCGGAACCACGGGATGCCCGCGCCGAGCAAAGCCCCGTAGCCGAGTCCATGATAGGCACCTTCGAAAGCGAGGATGCCCGTGCGTCTGGTGGCAAGCGCGGCGGTTTTCAATGCCGCCTCCACGGCTTCAAAGCCGGAGTTGCCCAGAAGGGTTTTGCCTTTGCCGCCGGTCCAGCTTTCGAAAGTGATCGCGCTCAGGCGTTCGCACAGTTCCACCTTGAGGCGGGCCGGATGGACATCGCCCATCGCGTGCAGGAGATCGCGGGACTGGTGGCGGACGGCTTCCGCGGTGAAGCCATGGCCGAGCGTCGCCACGCCGAAGGCGCTGGTGAGCTCTAGGTAGCGGTTGCCATCCGCGTCCCACACGTTCACGCCCTCCGCGCGTTCCCAAAACACCGGCCACTCCGGTGAGCGGAAGGTGGTGTTCCGGCACTCGACCTCGCCGAGCCGCGCGGCGAGCTGCTGCGAACGAGGGCCGGGGACGGGGGTGATGAGGTCGGGAAGCATGGAAATGAAGCGGAGTTGAGGCTTTAGCCGAGGAGGGCCTTGAGAGGGAGCCGGAGGCTTGTGGGAGTTATCAAGTGGAAAGCGGAATAGTGAAAGCATTCACCAGACTCCGCCCCCTGGGAAAGGCCCTCCTCGGCTAAAGCCTCAACTCCTCGGACCCAGCACTTTCCAGACGGTCAAGGCGGCGGAGCCGACGGTGGCGGCCAACGCAAGCGTGCCGACGATCCGATCCGTGAGCGTGCTTTGCGGGCGGTGCGGCGAGGAGGATTTCGGGAACACGATCGCCGCATAGACCAAGCCTGCGATGAGCCCGCCGACGTGCGCGGCATTGTCGATGAAGCGGTAGCCGATCAGGCCGATGACTCCGGTGAGCACCACGCCCGCCAGCAGGCGCCGCCTTGAGGAGCGCGGAACCAGGCGCGTATGCAGGGTTTCGAAAACCAGCAGGAAACCCAGCAGGCCCATCAGACCACCGGACGCTCCCACCGAGGTGGATTCGAAAAAGCGGGCCGAGGCCTCACTTCCGACCCAAGCGGTGAAGAGAAACACCATCACCAGATGCGGCCAGCGGGCGAAGACTTCGACGCGTCTGCCGAGATAGAGCAGAGCGGCCATATTGAGGAACCAGTGGACTGGATTGCCGTGCAGGAACGGGGCGGTGAAGAGCCGCCAGGTCTGGCCTTGGAAGTAGGCGCTTTTCACCAGTCCGGCGGAGTCGATGGAGCCAAGGCTGAAAACTTGTGCGAGACCGGTGAGGGTCATCAACACCAGCAGGCACTTGGTGAATGGCGCGCGCTGGAGATCCAGCCACGTCTCAAAGCGCAGCGGTGGGATCGCTGCGACCATTCCTCCCGGGGACCAGTGGTGGAGTTCGCGCCCGCGCTTCCATGCCTGGTACCAAGGAATCAGCGCGAACATGACGAACAGCACGAGCGCCATGCCGATGTTGGCGGACTTCAGCAGCGGCTGGTCCTTCCAGATCGCCATGGCGACGGTCACCACCACGCCCGCCCCGAAGATCTTGAGCTGGCCGAGCGAGTGTTCCAGATCAGCGGCGGCCCAGCGGCGGCGCGCGGCGAACAAGGCATGGAACAATTCCGGCACCTCTTCCGGCACGACCATCCGCGGGCTTGCCGGAGTCCAGACCAGATCGATTGCCGAGGAACGATCTTCGCGGATGGAGATGGCGAGTTCTTCCAGCGATCCCACCGGGTGCCGGCCGCCCTTGCGATCCGTCCAGCCCCAGCCATCCGGGGCTTCGGAGAATGCATCCACGCGCGCCCACACCGGGGCGTCATCGGGGATCTCGGGCGTGTCGGTCACGCCGGGAAAGCGTTACTGGTCGGCGGGTTTTTCTCCGCCGTTTGCCGGAGCCGCAGGTTCGGCAGGCTTGGCGGGGGCGTCAGCCGGAGCGGCCGGTTGGGCCGGAGTCTCGGTCTTCGGAGCTTCCTCGCTCTTCGGCGCGTCACCCGTTTTCGGCGCTTCGACCGGAGGAGCCACGGCGGTTGTGGGAGCCGGAGCCTCGGTCGGAGCGGGGACCACCGGAGCGACAGGCGCGGCTGGAGCCTCGGCAACCGGGGCCGGGGCTTCCTTGGCGTTCTTGTCGATCAGCGTGTTCTTGGCATTGCGGTGACCGATGAGGATCGCGAGCGTCAGAGCGAGAATGAAGAAAGCGGTGGCCAGATAAACGGTGCCGCGCTGGAGAACATTGGTGGTACGTGCGCCGAAGACCTGATCGGTCACGTTGGTGCCGAAAGTGGCGCCCAGACCTTCCTGCTTCGGACGCTGCATCAGGATCAGCAGCACCATCATCACGCAGACGAAGAAGAAGATGACCAACAGCAGGTTGATGCTGAGGTTGAGCCAAGGAATGTCAGCGAGAATCATGGGCGCGGGACTATGGGAGGCGGTCCCCACCTTGTAAAGCGGGGAGTTGTGGCGAAAAAACAGGGGATTTCCGAGGGCTCAGCGGCCCTGGCGGAGGATTTCGTTGGTTTCGGAAAGGACCAGTTTCTTGGCGATCACCTGGGTTTCGGACAGGCAGAAGGCCATGATGGCCACGCGCTCGCCGACCTTGATCCGGTGGGCGGCGCCGCCATTGATGATGATGTGGCCAAGTCCTGGAGGGCCGGGTTGGACGTAGGTCTGGAGGCGGTTGCCGGTGGTGATCGAGGCCACCAGCACCTTTTCGCCCTCCCAAAGGCCTGCGGCTTCCATGAGGTCCGTCGGGATCTCGATGCTGCCTTCATAGTCCACGTCGCCGTGGGTGATCATGGCGCGGTGGATCTTGGACTTGAGGAACTGGCGGAGCATGGCGCGCGGGAAGGAAACCCCCTCGCGGCCCGGCGTCAAGCGGCAAGGTTCCCGGAAGGTGGTCTGCCGGGCGGGGCGGAAGCGTTTGACGCCGCATCGTTTATGACGATCCGGAGGCTCCGGGGACGGCCGGTTTCCGGAATCTCCAAGGCTTCGCTTTCCCATTCGGCCCGCTTCGTGCTTGAGTGGCCGCGCGCATGACCGGAACGGCCACCTTGACCCCCACCCGCGAACAACTCCGACTTGAAGGTTTCGACCTGATCGACGAGACGCTGTCCTTTTTGATCGGCTGCCTCGGCGAGGCGCTCGAATCGACCGGCGAGACCGCCCTTCTGCCCTACCTGCCGTGGTCGGGCACGGTGCCGGATGATGCCAATCCGCCCGCGGGCATCCCGCAGCTTTATTCGATCGGCTTCCAGCTCCTGAACATGGTCGAGGAACGCGTGGCCGCTGCGATCCGCCGCGAGCGCGAGAATGTGCTCGGGGCCGAGTCGATCCGCGGACTGTGGCCGCAGGCGCTTCGCGATCTGCGGGACCTGGGCCTGGGTCCGAATGAAATCCTCGATGTGCTGCGCGACGTGGAGGTGGAGCCGGTGCTGACCGCTCACCCGACCGAGGCGAAACGCGCCAGCATCCGCGAACGCCACCGCGCGCTCTATGACGATCTCGTCCGCAACGAGTATCCGAAATACACGGAGCGCGAACGCCGCCGCCTGCGCCAGCACATGGTGACGACCCTCGAAACGCTGTGGCGCACCGCGGAGATCCACCTCGTCCGTCCGGATATCATCAGCGAACTGCGGAATTCCATCCACTATCTCCGCGACCTCTTCCCGGATGCGGTGAACCGCCTCGACCTGCACTTCACCGAGGCTTGGCGCGATGCCGGCTATCCGATGGATGCGCTCAACGCCGCCGGAAACATCCCACGGCTTTCGTTCGGCACCTGGATCGGCGGCGACCGCGACGGCCATCCGCTGGTGACACCGCAGGTCACGGAGACCGCCTTGATCCAACTCCGGCAGGCAGCCTTCGAATTGCTGCACCGCGAGTTCTCCGCGCTCTCCACCCAGCTCACGCTTTCCCGCCATCTCTCGCCCGCGCCGGATGATCTCCAGGCGCGCATCGATGAGTTGTCGTTCGTCCTCGGCTTCGGTGCGGAGGAAGCGGTGAAGGAAATTTTCGACCGGCACTTGGAGGAACCGTGGCGCCAGCTTTCCGCGCTGATCGCACTGCGCCTGCGCCTTCAGGCGAAGGGCGAGCTGGGTTATGTCACCGTGGACCAACTGACCGCGGATCTCGATCTGCTCTCGCGCACGCTTCAGGATGCGGGCTGCCATCTGGTGGAAGACCAGTACATCCGCCCGCTGCGCCACAAGATTGACATGTTCGGATTCCATCTGGCCACGCTCGACGTCCGCCAGAACTCTGAATTCCACGACAAGGCGATCGCCCAACTCCTCACCGCCGCGCACGTGCCGGATGGTGAAAATTATCCGAACTGGCCGGAGGCAAAACGTCTCGTTTTCCTCAACGAGGAACTCCAATCGACACGCCCGTTCCTGCATGAGGGGATCGTCGCCGGGCATGAAGCGTCCGCCGTGCTGGATTGCTACCGCGTGCTCGTCCGCCATCGTCTGGCATGGGGTGGCGCGGGCCTTGGCGCGCTCATCATCTCGATGACCCGCCAGCTTTCCGACCTGCTCGGGGTCTATCTGCTCGCCCGTGAGGCCGGCCTGATGGAGCTGACTCCCGAGGGGCTCGCCTGCCCGATGGAAGTGGTGCCGTTGTTCGAGACCATGGATGACCTCGACCGCTCGCCGGACATCCTCGCCGCGTTCCTGGAGCATCCGTTCACCCGCCGCAGCCGTTCGTTCCTCATGGGGACCAGCGAGGTCTTCTCCACGCAGCAGGTGATGCTCGGCTATTCCGATTCCAACAAGGACTGCGGCATTCTCGCGGCGCAGTGGGCGCTCCACAAAGCGGAGGAAGCCCTGACGCGGACCGGCAAGGAGCACGGCATTCCGCTGTGCTTCTTCCACGGCCGCGGCGGCACGATCTCCCGCGGTGCTGGCCCGACGCATTGGTTCATGGCCTCGCTGCCGCATGGCGCGATGTCCGGCCACTTCCGCATGACCGAGCAGGGGGAAACGATCGCGCAGAAGTATGCGAACCTCGCGAATGCCACCTACAATCTTGAGCTTCTCCTCGCGGGTGCCGCCGTGACCACCGCCCGCCACCGCTTCGGCAGGAAGCAACAGGACCCGTGCGAGCGCTTCATGCCGCGCCTCGCGAAGGCCAGCCAGGAGGCGTATCAGGCCCTGCTTCACGCCGAGGACTTCATCACCTTTTATCGTCAGGCGACCCCGCTCGATGCGCTGGAGCACGCGCGCATCGGCTCCCGTCCCGCCCGCCGAACAGGCAAGCAGGGGCATTCCATCTCCGATCTGCGTGCCATTCCATGGGTGTTTTCATGGACGCAGGCCCGTTACTACCTGCCGGGCTGGTTCGGTGTCGGCTCCGGTCTGGAAGCGCTCAAGAAGGAAGACCCGGCCGGTTTCGCCGAGTTGAAGGCCGCGCTGCCGGACTCCACCTTCCTCACCTACGTTCTCACCAACGTCGAAACCAACCTGGCTTCCGCGAACCTCAAGTTGATGCACGAGTATGCCGCGCTGGTGACGAATGAGAAGCTGCGGACGCGGTTCCTTGAGATCATCGATGCCGAGTTCGAACGCACCCGCGTGCTGCTGGCCGAGTTGTTCGATGGCGAGATGGCGGACCGCCGTCCGCGCATGGCGAAGACCCTCGACATCCGCGAGGCTCCGCTGAAGGTCCTGCATCACCGCCAGATCGTGCTGTTGCGGAAGTGGCGCGAACTGCTCACCGCCGGGAAACAGCATGATGCCGATGCATTGCTGCCGGACCTGCTGCTTTCGATCAACGCCATCGCTTCCGGTCTGCGGACGACGGGTTGATCGGGAAATGCTCCCAGTCAGAGTGCTGCGATCAGATCATCCAGTAGCGTGGACGCTCCGATGCGAAAATTCTCCGCACGGACTTCGGGGAAGAACTCCGAAGCGAGCTCGAAGTAAGCGCTCGCTTCCGCATGTGTACGGATGCCACCGGCGGGTTTCACGCCGATGGCCTTGCCGCTCGCTGCGGTCCACGCCGTGGCTTCTTCGAGAAGGACGCGGGTGTGGGCGAGGGTGGCTCCGTATTTCCCCTTGCCAGTCGAGGTCTTCAGGAAATCGGCTCCGCCTTCGAGAGCGATCCGGCACGCGACGCGGATGGCCGTGTCATCCGGCAGGTCGCAGGTTTCCAGGATGACCTTGAGGTGAGCGGAGCCGCAGGCTCCCTTCATCGCGGCGATCTCCGCGCGCAGTTCATCGTGGCGGCCGGAGAGGAAGAGCCCGCGGTGGATGGCGATGTCGATCTCGGTGGCACCGGCTGCGACGGCAGCGGCCACTTCGGCGACTTTCACGGCCAAGGGCGCTTGGGAAAACGGAAACGCACCGGCCACGCAGGCGATGTCCAAGCCGCTTCCCTTCACCGATTCCGCCGCAACGCTCGCAAAGTTCGGCCATACGCACACCGCCGCACAGCGGATGTCCGGGCGACCGGGCACCGGAGTGATCGCCCGTGCGGCGAGCGCCTGCACGTCCGTATCCGTATCCGTGGAGCCGAGGGTGGTGAGATCGAGCAGGCCGATCAGGCGGGCTGGATCAACCATCGGCTTTTTCGTCTGTGACGAGAAGCGGCGCGCTGGCGGTGGAGCTGGAATTGCCGAGGCCGGGGATCACGCGGCGGACGAGCTTTTTGAGTCCGGAGTCCGCGGAGGCGAGATCGCTCTCCGCCTGGCGCATGGCCTTTTCCCATGCGGGGGCGAATCCGGGCGCCTGCTCGCGCATCAGCCGCACGGCGGTCTCGGTGATCTGGAGCTGGCGGAGTTCGGCCTGCCCGGGCTTCTGCTGGAGGGCGGCGAGGTTGATGCGCAGCGTTTCGTTCTGCTTCTTCAGGTCTTCCAGCTCGGTTTGCAGCGTCTGGTTGCCGCTGGCGTTGATCTTGAGCTGGGTGTTGAGGTGGCTGGTGAGATCGCGGTGTTCGTCGGCGATGCGCTTGTTCTCCTTGGAGAGGTTGCGCTTGGCGTGGAAGGCGGACTTCCAGATGAATCCGGCGATCAGCAGGCCCAGCAGCAGGCCCCAGGTGAATCGTTCCTGAAGGATGGCTTTGAGTGTTTCCATGGTGTCAACGGGCTGGCTTGGCAGCAGGTTTGGGTGTGGGGGTCGCTGGCGGCGTTTGCGGAGCGGCGGCTTCGGAAGAAGGGGTTCCGGTGGTGGAGGTGTTCAAGGCGGCGAGCACCTCTGCGGTCAGGTCGGGCGCGTTCTTCGAGTAGAGAACGACGGGCAGGCCGGTATTTGTGTTTCCAGAGCTGTCGATCAGCCAATCGAAGCCTTTTTTCTCGGCGACCGCACGTGCCTCCTTGGTGATCCGCTCAAAAGAGGCACGCATCGTCTTCACCATCTCGCGGTTGATTTCCAATGTGCGCTCGTTTTTGAAATTCTCGAATTCCTGCTGGAGGCTCTTCATCGCCGCCACCTTGGTTTCATAGTCCTTGAGAAGCTTCTGGCGTCCCGGATCGCTGGCGCTGCCCTCCTTCTGGATGTCCGCCTGCAGCGACTTGAGTTCCTCGACCAGCTTGCGCAGCTCCTCGGCGCGGCGGTCCTTCATGATGTCCTCGCGCTGGGCATCGAACCCGGAGATTTCCGTCTTCGTCGAGGGCAGGTCCCGATAGAGATCGGTGATGCGGACCAAGGCGACCTTGGGAGGCGCGGCGGCGGCTCCGAGCGTGGTCAGCGCGATGAGAGTGGCGATCAATCGGGTCATGGATCTGGCGCTAGGATGCACTTGGAAACGGCGGGTGTCGAGCCCCCCCAAGCTCATAGTTCCCGGAGAAAGAGAGAAATCCGCTGTTAGGGTCGGGTGGATGCTGGGAGCGCGGATAGGATTTCTCCCGCGCGAATCACCACGGAGCCTCAAAGTCACTTCCAATATTGCAACTATTTTATAAGTAGAGGCTTGTGCAAATTCGCTTGCTTTTCCGGTTAGGTTGGATGCTCATCGGCGCGTGTCCGCCCCCTGTGCGGAGCGGACGCTTAAAGAACCAAACCGCCGAATGAGTCAGGCTGAATCTGGGACGACGTCGCGCTGGCCGGTGGCTGCCGCGTTGGGAGCATTGGGAGTGGTTTTCGGGGACATCGGCACGAGTCCGCTGTACGCATTCAAGGAATGCTTCCTCAGCGGACACGGCGCACCGGTCAATCCCTTCAATCTGATCGGAGCGGCCTCGTTGATCGTCTGGTCGCTGCTGTTCATCGTGGGCCTCAAGTATCTGCGGATGATCCTGCGCCTCGACAACCGTGGTGAAGGCGGAGTGCTCGCCCTGGCGGCGCTGATCCGCAATGCGGTGCCCGGGGAGAAGAACCAGAAATGGTTCTTCATGCTCGGCCTCTTTGGCGCGGCGCTCATCTATGCGGACGGGATGCTGACTCCGGCGATCTCGGTTCTCAGCGCCGTGGAGGGTTTGAAAACGGTGAAGCCGCTCACGGAAGCGGTCCCCGCGATTACGAAAAGCGAGCACCTCATTCCGCTGATCGCCAGCATCATCCTCATCGGTCTGTTCGCGATCCAGCGTTTTGGCACGGCGAAAGTTGGCAAACTCTTCGGCCCGATCGTGCTGACATGGTTCGCGGTGCTGGCGATCACCGGCACGGTTTCGCTGCTCCAGACCCCGATGGTGCTCAAGGCGCTCCTGCCCACCACTGCGATCAAATTCCTGGTGGTCGAATGGCGTCATGGCCTGCCGCTGCTTGCGGCGGTCTTCCTCGCGGTCACCGGGGGCGAGGCGCTCTATGCGGACCTTGGTCACTTCGGCCGCCGCCCGATCCGCATGGCCTGGTGGGCGATCGTCTGCCCGGCCCTGGTGTTGAACTACCTCGGCCAGGCCGCCCTGCTTGAGCGCTCCCCGGAGATCATGTCCGGAGAGAACGCCTCGCCGTTCTTCCACCTGATCGATCCCGCACGCTTCCCGGGCTTGAATCTGCTGCTGGTGATCCTCGCCGTGCTCGCGACCATCATTGCCAGCCAAGCGCTCATTTCCGGTGCCTTTTCGCTCACCGCCCAGGCGATCCAGCTCAACTGCCTGCCACGCCTGCGCATCTTCCACACCTCCGTGACGGAAAAGGGTCAGATCTACCTGCCGATGGTGAATTGGCTGCTGGCCATCGCCTGCGTGCTGCTGGTGGTGATCTTCCAGTCCTCCGAGGCCCTCGCCGCCGCCTACGGCATTGCGATCGCCCTGACCATGACAGCCACATCGGTGCTGTTCTGGGTGGCTGCCCGCAAGATCTGGCAGTGGTCGCCGGTCAAGGCCGCGATCCTGTCCTGCATTTTCCTAGGAGTGGACGTCGCCTTCCTTTCCGCGAATTCGCTGAAGATCCATGATGGCGGCTGGCTGCCGCTGGTGGTGGCGGCGGCGGTGATGTTCCTGATGACGACCTGGACGTGGGGGCGCAACCGCAGCGCGATCCAGTTCGCCCGCCAGCGCATCCCGCTCGGCGACCTGCTCGACCAGGTGGCCCGCGGCACCATCCCGCGCGTCCGCGGCACCGCCATTTTCATGACCGGCCAGGCCGATGCCGTGCCGGTGCCGCTACTGCATAATCTCAAGCACAACGGCGTGATCCATGAGCGGCTGATCCTGCTGCACGTGCTCACGCTGGATGTGGCGGTGGCGGCGAAGGAGGAGCGGTTCGAGTTCAAGGATCTCGGCCAGGGCTTCCTGAATGTGGTTCTGCGTTTCGGCTTTGCCGAGGAGCCGGATGTGCCCCAGGCGTTGAAGGACGGGATGCCGCCGGAAATCGGTTATCATCCGGGCCGCACCAGTTTCTTCCTCGGGCGCGAGACGATCGTCACCGGCAAGGCCTGCACTTCGAAGCACCGCTTCCGCCTCGCGATCTTCGCCTCGATGCTCCGCAATGCGACTCCGGCCTCCGCTTACTTCAAGCTGCCGCCGAACCGCGTGGTGGAACTGGGTGCCCAGGTGACGCTCTAACGCTCCGCCTTTTCGATTGCGCTGCCGGAGCCGGCGGCGCAACGTGCCGCACTGTGAAAGCGCTTTCGCGAATCCTCCTCCCGGCTGTGGCCGCGCTTGTCGTTTCCTGCGCCGGGGATAAGAGCGCGTCGTCTCCGGCGGTCACCAGCCGGGCCAACCAAGGAGCGAGGATCCGGAGCGCCGACTCCTGGGCGGATGACATGGCGGGCGGAGGCGGATACAAACAGGATTCCGAGGGCAACTGGAAGGCCGTGGGGAATCGCCGCAGCTCCTTCGACAGGAAGGACCGGGATTCCCCCTATTTCAAAGGCGACTTCGCGGGGACCAAGAAGGAATTCAAGACCGGCGAGTATCAGAAGAAATCCTGGTGGGGGAACAAGAGCTACGAGCTGAAGGAATACACCGGCAACACCGACGGCAGCCGTTTCCAGAAGTCATCCCGTTTTGGCGGGATGGCCGCGCGCGATGGGACGAAAGCCGCACGTGAGGGCGGTGGCGAGGCCTACAAGACCAACGACTTTGCCACCAAGGATGCCCGCGAGGCATCCGGAAAGACTTTCGACCATCCTTCGGACGCTGAGACCGATGTGCGCCGGCGCGTTTTCACATCTCCTTCAGTCATCGATTGGCAGCAGCAGCGGGGCCTCAGTATTGGGGAGACGAAGGGGATTCTTGGGAAACAGTGAGCTCCTTGGCCGTCGCCGCGAGGGTGTCTGCGAGGTGTTTCTTCAGCTTTTCCCAGCGCCAGGGCCGGCCTTCCAGGAAGAAGGATTGGGATACCCGCAGGGCGAGGGCGGAGTAGGCCGCCGGGCCGAAGAACAGGCGCAGTGAAGCGGTGGGAGCGGGCAGTGTGGCGGTGCGCGTTTCGACACGGAGCGGCTCCGGATTCTGGCGGAGCAGATGGGCCCAGGTGTCCGCCCACCGGGCTGCCGGAGTATCCGGGCTGCTGGTTTCCAGCACCACCGCGCCGCTGTCATCGGGCGTGGTATGGACCATCAGATGGACTACGGCGGGAACATGCCGCAGCAGTTCCGTGGCCCGTGCGCACAGGACATCATGATGTTTCGTCTCATGACGTTCGATCAGCTTCGTCCGCTGGGCGTCTGTGAGCGTGGCGGAGAATCGGCTCCAGCGTTCCTCGCCCGCGGCATCCAGATCGATCAGCAGGCGCGTGACATCGCCGTGGGCGAGAGGGATGCGCAGCTTGATGGCGAAGCCCTGGGCCAGATTGAGCGCGCCGGGTTCCCAACCTTCAGGAGACTCCACGGTTTCCTCATGGCCGCGGAAGAGATCGCGCCATGCCTCGGGCACCGCGCAGGTGGCATGCTCGCAACTGAACAGCAGGGGAATCATGTTCGCTCGCGCACTTCCATGGCAGATTCCGCGCGCGGTGCAATCCCGCTTCAATGCCCGGCTTCCAGCTTGCGGGCGAGGTCTTCGCGACCGCTGGCACGGGCGAGACGGATCCGCAGGGCGGTAGTCTCGGGAAGGTGAAGCTCGGTTTCCTCCATCGCCGCCACCGCATCGGCGGCAGCCTGGAGATCGCCGATTTCCAGCGCGCCCTCGGCCTGGACCAGCAGCGAAGGCTCCTCGCCGGGCAGGGGTTTGGTTTTATAAATGGCCCACTTCGCCTGGTCGGGAAGATGGGTGGTTTCCGGTTCCTGGATCTGGTCGAGATACACGAACTCGTCGCCCTCCTTCTTCATGCGCCAGTGGTTGAGCGCCAGCACGATCATGAAGCCCATGAGGAAGAACGAAATCTCCAGGAAGACCGGCGTGGAGAGGACGCCGGTGATCATGCCGAAGAACTCTCCCGTCACACCGGGAAGGAAGCTCGCCGCACGGATGCCCAGAGTGAGTACCAGCACTCCGCCGAGAATGGCCGCTGCTGCCAATACCTGCCTGACCCGTTCGTTCCGTATCATCGCGATCACCTCCGGCACCCTAGCCTCGATCCCCAGCCCGCCAATCCTGCAATTTATTTAAAATAAATTGATATTTTTTAAAAATTTCATACTTTGGCGGCGTTCATGGTTCCCCGGGCGTTTCATCCGATCGTGCTTGCCGTGGCGTTGGTGGCCTTGCCTGCCTTCGCCGCGTGGGGTCGGGTTCGTGACGGGCGGCCTGCGCTGACGACCGGACCTGTGGTTTCACCCGTATCGTTCACCACTGCCCCCGATGGTGCGCTGATGATGCCGATCGAGGTGGTGGACGCGGGCAAGATGCCGGTGAAGCGGATGGTGGAGATCCAGCCGGTACCGGAGCCCTCCGCTTTGCTGCTGTTGGCGCCATCGTTGCTGCTGGTGCTGCGCCGCCGCCGTTGAGACTTGCCCATCGGCGTTTCAGTCCGTTGCATCCGCGCATGCGGCTTTTCGACACCCTGAGCCGGAGCGAACGCGAGCTCCAGCCCCTGGACGGGTCCACCTTCCGGTTCTACTGCTGCGGCCCCACCGTGTACGGTCCCGCGCACATCGGAAACTTCCGCACCTTCGTGCTGCAGGACGTTTTCCGCCGCACGCTGGAAACCAGCGGCGTCCGCACCTTTCACGTCCGGAATATTACGGACGTGGACGACAAGACGATCCGTGATTCGCAGAAGGCCGGGAAGTCGCTCACGGAGTTCACCGCCTTCTGGACGGAGAAATTCCACGCCGATTGCGAAAAGCTCGCCTGCCAGCCGCCGCACGTGGAGCCCGGTGCCGTGGAGCACCTGCCGCAGCAGATCGCGATGATCGCGACGCTGGTGGAGAAGGGGCACGCCTATGCGTCCGAGGACGGCTCGGTCTATTTCAACATCGCCTCCTATCCCGCCTACGGAAAACTCTCCCGCCTCGACCAGCGCGAGCTGGACCTGGGCAAGACCCAGAACGCCCGCGCGAACTCGGACGAGTACGAGAAGGATAGTATCTCCGACTTCGTGCTGTGGAAGGCGCGCAAGCCGGAGGACGGTGAGAACTTCTGGGAATCCCCGTGGGGCCAGGGTCGCCCCGGCTGGCACCTCGAGTGCTCCGCGATGATCGCGGAATACCTCGGCGACACCTTCGATCTGCACTCCGGCGGCGTGGACCTCGTCTTCCCGCACCATGAGAACGAGATCGCGCAGAGCCAGTGTGCCTGCGGCGGGCACTTCGCCGAGCATTGGTTCCACATCACCCACCTGCTGGTGGATGGCGGCAAGATGTCGAAGTCGCTGGGCAATCTCTACACCATCGACGATCTCGAGGCGAAGGGCTTCACCGCGATGGAGGTGCGCTACGTGTTGATCGGCGCGCATTACCGGAAGCCGCTCAATTTCACACTCGATTCGCTGCACGGCGCCCGCGAGGCGCTGGCGAAACTGGCGAAGGGCGCGCGTGCGCTCGCCGCGAAGGCTCCGGCGGAAGCGCGCTTCGACAGCGTTGACTTCGGGCCGTTCCAAGCGGCGTGGGACTCGCTTTCGCATGATCTCAACACGCCGGGTGCGCTCGGTGGGCTCTTCACTGGCATGCGCGAGGCTTCTTCGCTGGAAGGCGAAGCGGCGGCCAAGGCGCTCGCCGGGTTCAACCGCGTGCTGCGCGCGCTTGGCATCACGCTTCCCGAAGAGGAAGCCGCCGCCGAAGTGCCGGAAGACATCCGCGCCCTCGCCGAGGAACGCTGGCAGGCCCGCCTTGCGAAGGAGTGGGCGAAGTCCGATGAACTGCGTGGCAAGCTCACCGAACTCGGCTGGGCGGTGAAAGACGCCAAAGACTCCTACGAACTTACGCCGGTCTGAAGGCTCAACTCCGTTTCATCCCATGAACTTCCCGATCCGTCCCCGCCGCAACCGCCGCACACCGGCGATCCGCTCGCTGGTCCGCGAGACCACGCTGTCCGCTTCGGATTTCATTTTGCCGGTCTTCATCCACGAGGACGCGGAGGACACGCCGATCAGCTCGATGCCCGGTGTCACCCGCTGGTCGCTGCCGGGTCTGGTGAAGGAAGTTGGCGAGGCGGTCGCGCTCGGCGTGCATGCCGTGGTGTTGTTCCCGAAGATCGAGGAATCCCTCAAGACTCCGCACGCCGAGGAAGCCTACAACGATGACGGTCTGGTCCCACGTGCGATCGAGGCGCTGAAGCAGGCGTATCCATCTCTCTGCGTCATCACGGACGTGGCGCTCGATCCTTACAACTCGGATGGCCACGATGGCGTGGTCGCCCGCGATGGTCTTGGTGAGATCCACATTCTCAATGACGAGACGGTGGAGATCCTCGTCGCCCAGGCGCTCTGCCACGCGCGCGCCGGTGCGGACATCGTTTCGCCGTCGGACATGATGGACGGCCGCGTCGCCGCGATCCGCTCGGCGCTCGATGACTCCGGCTTCGAGCACGTTTCCATCCTCAGCTACACCGCCAAGTATGCCTCGGCCTACTATGGTCCCTTCCGCGGCGCGCTCGATTCCGCTCCGAAGGATGGCGACAAGAAGACCTACCAGATGGATCCCGGCAACGCCCGCGAGGCGATCCGCGAACTCCAGCTCGATGAGGCGGAAGGCGCGGACATGGTGATGGTGAAACCCGCCGGTCCCTACCTCGACATCATCTCCACCTTGCGCGGGAGTACGACACTCCCCGTAGCCGCCTACCAGGTGAGCGGCGAATACCTCATGATCAAGAGCGCCTGCGCCGCCGGATGGCTGGATGAGAAGGCGGTGGTGCTGGAATCCCTCACCGGCATCAAGCGTGCCGGCGCGGATCTGATTCTCACCTACTTCGCCAAGCAGGCGGCGGAGTGGTTGAGGTAGCGCAAGTTTCCAATTTGCGCACGGGTGGAGCGGGGTCGTGGAGAAAGCCCGTGGGATCTCTCCGCGCTCCACCGCCCACACTCACAAGCAGGAATGCTTGTGCTGCCGCTCACCCTCTCCGGCGCTCCAGCAGCACCAGCATCATGAACGAGAGGATCAGGTTCATCTCCTCGCGCGTGGACAGATCGGTGAGTTTCTCGATCTTGAACTTGCCCTCGAAGAACGCGGGCTCCTTGGTCAGTCGCATCGCTCCTTCGCCACTCGAGCGGCTGGCGAGATACTTGGGATGGAAGAAGTAGCCGCTGAGCAGTCCCAGCAGCGGCACCTCGCCCAGCAGGGAGTCCATCACCTTCGCGCCGGGGTTCTCCTCACGGATGGAGAAGTCCGGAACCTCGTCGCCCGGATTGAAGCTCTCGTAATGCGCACGCCAGATCGAGCGCCAGCCGCGGCGGCCGACGCTGCCGATCGCGCCACCCTGGGCATCCGTGAACATGTAGCGCGCCGACCAGTCGATCACCTTGCGGGTCTTGATCTCGGCGAGCAGCGAGGACTGGGTGTTGTCCGTGAAGATCTCCACGTGCTCGCGGAACTTGAAGAGCTTCTGCTTCGTGTAGAGCACGGTGCGGCCCGCGGCATCGGTCACGGTGGCTTGGCTGGCGAGAGCGAGGACCTTGAAGGAAAGCTGGAGCGGGTATTGCAGGCCGGTCAGCGCCTTCGTCACCTGGTCGTTCGAGAGTGGCGGAGGCGTGGCGACGACCTGGGATTGCGGGGTGGTGTAAGGGTTCACATCAGACATGATGCGCGGGATCTAACACGTGATGCCGCGTCTGTCAGCCCAAAGCGGCTCTCATCTACCTCCAACAAGGATAGGAATGTCTTTGCTCTCCGGGCTCAATAACTCCGGCCCCAGATCGCGCGGCCGCGCGTCGGGACGCCGGTGAGCACGCAGGGCGCGTCCGGTTCGTCCTGCTTGTCGAGCGGCAGGCAGCGGATCGAGATCTTGTGCTGGCCGGAAAGCTCGTCTTCCTGCTCCGGCGAACCGGCCCACGGAGTGATGAGCCAACCCGGGTTGTCCTGACCCCAGTGGGCGTGGAAGGCTTCGATCGAATCGCAGGGCGTGATGTTCTCGTCGCGGAAGGTGGTGGCCTTCGCGAGCAGCGAGTCGTGGATTTCCTGCAGGATATCGGCGGCGCGCTGGATGAAGTCCTCCTTGTCGGCGAACTCCTTCGCGGTCACCGCCTGGTCGCGGCGCTGGAGGCAGACCTTGCGGGTCTCGATGTCGCGAGGTCCGATCTCGATGCGGACCGGCACGCCCTTCTTGATCCATTCCCACTTCTTCACGCCACCGTTGATGTCGCGGGTATCGACATGGACGCGCAGCGGCTCGCCGTGAAAGCTCTGGTTGCGCAGCGTGCTGGCCAGCGCCTGGCAGGAGGCGAGCACCGCATCGCGGGTGTCTTCCTTCGGCGTCACCGGCGTGATCACGATCTGCTGGGTGGCCACGCGCGGCGGCAGCACCAGGCCATCGTCATCCGCATGGGCCATGATCAGCGTGCCGATCATGCGGGTGGATACGCCCCACGAGGTGGTGTGGGCGTGCTGGATCGTGCCATCGCGACCAGTGAAGGAAATGTCCTGCGCCTTCGAGAAATTTTGGCCGAGGTAGTGCGAGGTGCCGGCCTGGATCGCCTTGCGGTCCTGCACCATCGCTTCGACGGTGAGGGTCATGTCGGCACCCGGGAAGCGCTCGTTCTCGGTCTTCTCCCCGGGGATCACCGGGATGGCGAGGTGGTCGCGGAGGAACTCTTCGTAGAGGCCGTGGATCATCCGCGTTTCGACGATGGCTTCGTCCATGGTCTCATGCGCGGTGTGGCCTTCCTGCCAGAGGAACTCGGCGGTGCGGAGGAACAGGCGCGGGCGCATTTCCCAGCGCATCACGTTCGCCCACTGGTTGATGAGCAGCGGCAGGTCGCGGTAGGACTGCACCCAGCGGGCGAAGGCCGCGCCGATGATCGTTTCGGAAGTCGGGCGGATGACGTAGGGCTCGGCGAGTTCGCCGGTCGGGATCATCCTGGTCTTGCCGGTCACCTCGTCCTTCTGCGCTTCCAGGCGGTGATGCGTGACCACGGCGCACTCGGTGGCGAAGCCCTCGGCGTGCTCGGCTTCCTTTTCCAGATAGGAAAGCGGGATCAGCAGCGGGAAATAGGCGTTCTGATGGCCGGTGGCCTTGAAGCGGCGGTCGAGCTGCTGCTGGATGAGTTCCCAGATGCCGTAGCCCCACGGCTTGATGACCATGCAGCCGCGGGTTTCCGAGTTCTCCGCCATATCGGCGGCGCGGACGACCTGCTGGTACCACTCGGGGAAGTCCTGGGCGCGGGTCGGGGTGATGGCGGTCTTGTCGTTGGACATGGGCGACGGGGTTTTCGCCGGTTCGCCCCGGGGATGCACGCGAAATTTGCGTTACGGAAGTTCTAGCAAACCGCCCGGCTGGCCCCGCCGACACGGTGGTTCCATCCCCACCAGCCGACGCCGCTCAGGACCAATCCCAGAACGGTCAGCACCAGCGGCCCGAGCCAGAGATCCACGAATCCAGCGAACTTCCCGCCCGCCGGATCGCCCGGTGGCACCAGGATTTTCACCGGATCACCGGTCTTGAATCGCGGTGGATCGGTATGGGCCGGGGTCTCCGCCTGATAAACTTTTCCCTCCACTTCATAGGCGGCCACCGGATGGATCGCCACGTGGTTGCGACGGCTCTGGACGATCTCCCGGAAGCCGGTGATCCGCCCCTCCACGGCGGTGCCGGTCGCCGCCAGCCGCAGATTCGGCACCAGCCAGCAGATCCCGATGATCAGGCACGCGCCACCGATGGTGAAGCACAGCATGCCGAAGACGCGGGAACGGGTGACGGGAGACATGGCATCACCCTGCCGGATTTTGGGAATCGTGTCACTGTCCTGGAGTGCGATTCGCGGGCTCTCGGAGCAAACGTGGGTTCACACGCCACGGGGCCATGCGGGCCGGGGCTTGAAAAACCCTCAGATGGGGGTTTGACAGCTTCGCGCTGGTCCGTCTTAGTAGCTTTCTCAAATCCCAAAACCCGCGTCTGAATGAGCGAGAATGAAAACCAACCGGCTCCGTCGAAGCAGACGTCGAGCGTTCCTCTGAAGAAGGAAACCGTCCGCGTGACCCTGAAAGCGGCCGATGCTCCTCCCGCCGCCACCCTTCCTGGTGGTGCCCCGGTGGTTCGTCCGCCTTCGCCGACCGCTCCTTCGGCTCCGACCGTGGGTGGTGCGGCGCGCCCGCCGGCTCCCGCTCCGACCATTCCTCTCCGCCCCGCCGGTGCTCCCACCGTGCCGGGTGCCCCGACCGCCCCGGGCGGTGCGCCGCGTCCTCCGGGCCCGGCTCCGACCATTCCCCTGCGCCCCGCAGGCTCGCCGACGCTTCCGGGTGCCGGCGCTCCCGCTGCAGGCCAGACCGTGGCTCTCCCGAAGGCCACCGTGCAGCTTCAGGCTCCCACCCAGCCGCTCGGCTCCTCTCCGCGTCCGACCTTCGGCCAGACCGCTACCCTCGCCGGTGACGATGAGGAAGAAAGCGCTGGTGGCGAAGGCATCGCCAACGCCCTCTCCGTGGTCGGCTTCATCGCCGCGCTCGCCGTTCTCGCGTTCCAGCTCATGATCGCGAACACTTGGATCGGTGCGAAGGACAATCCGGAACAGGGCTCCTGGGGCCAGTTGTTCTCTTCCGGTGCCGCTGCTGAATAACCAACCTTCCTGAAACCCATGGCACTTCCCATCCTCAACTTCATCCTGGCTGCGGTGGTGGCGTTCTTCGCCTTTTCCGCCAACGGTCTGCCGCTGTCCTGAACAGCCGCGGGGTCTGTAACCCGTTCTCTTCAAAGGGCCATCCTGCCATCCGCAGGGTGGCCCTTGACGTTTCCGCCCCCCGCATCCAAGTTCCGCGCATGGCACTCCAACTTACCGAAGCCAATTTCCAATCCGAAGTCATCGATTCCGACCAGCCCGTGCTCGTCGATTTCTGGGCCGAATGGTGCGGCCCTTGCAAAATGATCGGCCCGGTGATCGATCAGGTCTCGGCTGAACTGGAAGGCCAGGCCAAGGTCGCCAAGGTCAATGTCGACGACGCCCGCGAGCTCGCGGTGAAGTACGGCGTCCGCTCGATCCCGCTGCTCTTGTTCTTCAAGAACGGCGAAGTGAAGGACCAGATCGTCGGCGCGAACGTCACCAAGGACCAGCTCAAGTCGAAGCTGCTCGCGCTCGCCTGAGCCGGTTCCATCAGATCCGATTTTTCCAAAACCGGCCTTCCTTCGCGGGAGGCCGGTTTTGTTTTGGAGCTCCCTGGGCTGCCAGTTCGGCCTGATGAGTGCGGAAGCTTTGATATTTCCCACAAGTCTGTTAGACAGGCATCCATTCCCGGTCCTTCCCATGATTCATTCATCCACATTGAAGCCTCAAGCGGTCAAATTTGTGCTCATGGCCTCGGACATGGACCGGGCGGTGGCTTTTTATCGTGACGTACTGGGTTTTGACGAGAGCTTCACCACCCCGCACTGGTCGGAGCTCCGCTTTGGTGACGCGGTTCTCGGGCTGCATGGCGGCGGGGATGGTTCACGCGCCCAAACCGGGCTCTCCATTCAATACGGGGATGTGGCACAGGCCTATGCCGCCGCGCTGGTTGCGGGCGCGACTCCCATTCAGGTGCCGGAGCAACGCGAGGGCGAACCCATCATTCTCGCTACGCTGGCCGATACCGAAGGGAACGTCATCATGTTCACCCAGTATGTGGGGTGAGCCTCAATCGGCGGACATCAGTTCCCGCTCATATGCCCTCACTTCCAGCCGCTGCCGCCAGCGCCACAGCAGCCAGGCGGTGATGATGAACACCGCATCGTAGATCGGCCAGGTAAAGGGCTCGAGGTAGTAGTCGCCGAGCGGTTCTTCCTTCCACGGAATCAACCACGGAATGCCACCGGAAACGGCATCCGCGGCGAGATGCAACATTGCGGCCAGCCAGATGACGACGGCCACGCGCAGGCGCATGCCTTTCTCAAACCAGAAGGCGATCATTCCGCACACCGGCACCAGCACCGCGAGGAACAACAGCGAGTGGGAGAAGCTGGCGTGCCGGTCCTCCAGCGAAATGTGAGGAGAGCAGATATCCGGCAGCACACCAAACAGTGCGACCAGCGGCAGCGTCCAATCCGGGAACACGCGCCGGTGCCGGAAGCGCAAGGATATCACCTCCGCGGCGAGACAGCCGCTCACCGGCATCATTGAATGGAAGCCCGCCATCATGCGTGCCGCCAGTAGACTTGCGTGCCGATGGGAGGGAAAGCACATCCGTCACCACCCCGCCGCCATGCACGGCGGGGTGGCGGGATGTCACGGCATCAGGCCGGATTGACCGGCTGATACTCGAAGCTCGGTCCGATCGGTCCGGGCAGGTTGGTGCCGGCCATCATGTCGAGCGCCTGCTGGCGCAGTGACATCATCGCGCCGAGCGTGCGGCGGAAGGTGTCGGGCTGGCCGTTGAAGAGATCGTGCAGACCTTTCAGCAAGCTGGTGTAGGTGTAGTTGAAGTTGTCCATCGCATGACGCTGCGCGGAGCCGCTCGGATAGTCCGCCGCCTTCGGATTGGTCGGGATTTGTGCGATCTCGGAGGCATTGTAGGTGATTGGCGCGCCACCGTAGTAGTACTGTTGGTCCGGCGGGTCGGTTGGTTTCGCATTCGGGTTCTTGATGAGCGCGTGGCCGTAGTAGATCTCCGCGAACTTGTAGTAGTGGGCGAGCTCGCCATCCTCACCGGCCAGCGGCGTGGTGCCGGTGCCCTCGCCCTGGTCGATGATGATGTCGATCGCCTCCAGCGCGCTTGCGAGGTCGGTCACGATGCCGCCTTCCGGAAACGGCGGCTGCACCTGCCGCGCGGGATCGCCGGTGAAGGCGTCCTCGCCCAGCGCGATGAGCTGCTTTTTGATCTCATCGTAGAATTGGCCGATGGTCACGCCGGCCTGGCCATTCGCTTCAAGCAGCGTAGCCGTCTCCGGATAGTCGTTCGGGTCCTGAGGCTCCTCGATCTCCATGAAGACATTCTTCACCACATCGAGCGAGAAGGGCGCGAGGTTCACGATCAGTCCGCTCTCCACGCCGCCCGGCAGCGGGCCGGGATAGTCCGGGGTGAAAGCAGGGGTATCGATCACGGGATGCCCGCCGATGGCATTGAGAACATTGCACGCGAGCGTCATGTGGAGCATCTCCTCCGCCACGATGCTGCCGATGATGTCCGCCACGGCGGCATTGTCGGTCTGCTGCCCCAGCGAATACATCGCATAGAGATAGGGAGGGATGGTGGCGTGCTCGAGCTGGATCGCTTGCTGGAGGGCGTGCAGCACGGCGGGCTTGCCGCCGGTTTCGAGACTTTCGACGAGGTTCGATTTGAGAAGGATCATAAAAAGAAATGGGTTGGTGAGGGATTACGGCTTCTGGAAGGCGAGGCGTTTGCTGAAGGCGGCGGCCTTTCCGCCCTTGCTGAGGGCTTCTTCCGTGGGTGCGGCCGGTACGGTTGTTTCGAGTGCCTTGGGTGTCGCTGGTGGCGTGCCTTCCAGTGGGTTCTGCAGCCATTCGAGGATGGCCTTCCGTTTCGCGGGCGAGAGATCGCGCGTGACCGGCATCGCGTTCGGATCTTCTTCCGGCAGGCTGAAGGCGAGCTGCAGCATCTGCGCGTATCCGACCACCTGGAGGTAGTCGCCGAGGTCCACGAAGCGCGCCATCACCGGGTAGAGGTTGGCATACTGCTGGAAGATCGGCTGCATGCTGCCGTACCAGGTGATCGGGTTGTCCGGCACGAAGGTGTCGAACACGAGCACGCTGACGAAGTTCCAGATATTGGAAGGATAGAGCGCACCCTGATTGGCAAGGCCGTAGCCGACGCCGTAGACCTGCCCGTCGATGTAGTGGCGCGGGTTGCCCGGGTTGGCGGCGGTGAGGGTCAGCGTGGCGGTGCCTGCTACGGTATCTGTAGTAATGCTGGCCGGGAAGGTCAGCGCGCTGGTCGGTGTGCCCACATCAGGATCGGTGGGGCCGGCCTGGAGACCGTTGGTGTTGTAGTCGAAGGTGATCTCCTGGCTGGTGTAGGGCTGGCCGTAGGCGGTGGCGTAGAAGGTCACCGCCTGGGTGTCACCCGGGCTCATGCGGAAGACGAACAGGTCGGCGCGGACGTAGAGGCCGCCCTGGGGTTCGGCTGTGGGCGAGTCCGGGTAGCCGGACAGCGCCAGCGACAGCGGATTGTCCGCGATGATCGCGAGCTGCGCGGCGGTCACAGGCACTTCCACGACTCCGGCGGTGGCCTGGTACCAGCCCGGCTGGGTATAGGGGATCGTGCCCAGCGCCACGGGCGTGCTGCCTTGGATCACGGACAGCGTCAGCGTGCCATTGTCCACCTGGGTGCCATCGGGGTTGATCTGGAGCGCATTGCCGAGATCCAGACGCACCACGCTGGCGGTTTCATCGACCACCGCGGCGCAGTAGTTGATGTAGGGATTGAGATTCTGGGTGGCTGCCTCGGGGATCATGAGCTGGCGGCCGAGGATGAAATGCTTCGGCTCGGCGGCGGAGGCGGGTCCCAGCGTGCCGACGATGCGGCCGCGGCAGAACTGGCTGCCGGGAGGGCTTTCCGCGGATGCTCCGGTGGTTGGCCAGGTCATCGAATAGCAGTCGACGTTGAACTTCATCGACAGCAGCCCCGTGTTGGCATCGGCCGCCGCCTTCAGATCCTGAAGGAAAGGGGAGTTCGAAAGATCGCCCCACTCGGTGGCGGTCACCACGGACTGCCACATCGCACCCATGGCGAGGTCGCCGCCTCCGCCGACGATCTTCAGCCACAGTTCGGTGAACGGACCGGGATCGAAAAAGCCGCGCATCAGCGTGTTGCCGTGGCCGTCGGCGATGCGGACCTGGAGGCCGAAGATGGTGGAAACCATCTGCTGCTCCGGATCGAGGTCCACGATCTTCGCCGGGGCGCTGTCATCGGAATCCGCCACCGAGCATTGGTAGATCGCATCGGTCGTGGCGGGCTTGGTACCATCCGCATTGTAGGCGGCGGTGATGTCGCAGCCCAGCAGGCGCCAGACGCCGTCGCCGTCCGGATTCCACCAGCCGTTCATGTGGAGCTTGTCCTGGCGTTCCTGGTAGGAGGGCTTGAAGGTGGCGTTGTCGAAGTGCTTCACATCGTTGTTCACGGTGGAGACACTGGCTTGGAATTTGCCCGCGAAGTGCAGTCGCAGGCGGCTGGATAGATAACTCATGGTTGGTTGCGGTGGATATGCGGTGGGATGGGATTCCGTGGCGGGCTGCCGGGAAAGGGGATGTCAGGTTTTGAAAGGCTCGATCAGGCCGAGGAGGTTCTTCTCCGGGTCCTCGAACATGCCGAAGACGTAGTGGTCCACGGGCGTGCTCGAGACCACGATGGTGCCTCCGAGCCCTTCCGCCCGGGCAAGGGTGTCCTCCACGTTCTCCACCAGCACGTAGAGTGCGGTGCCTTTTTCCCAACCGGGGACGCCGGCCTTGGCCTGGCCGATCCCGCCCAGCATCGGGCGTTCCGCTGGTGGCGAGGGTGGGAAGTGGATGTAGCCGAATCCCTCCGGACTCAATTCCACGTGCCAGCCGAAAAGCTCCTTGTAGAAGGAAATGAGGCGCGTTTGGTCCAGCGCCATGATCTCGAACATCGCGACAGGGTGATTCATGCGCCGCATGGGCTATGAAATCACCTCAATACTCCGCAATGATCTTTTGTATTATCTGTGGAGTTTTAACAGTGTGGCCGAAATTGTCCTGTTAGATATGCCTGTTTTCGGCCATAAGGCATCCTTGATGAGACGGATCTCATTTCCACCGGTAGTGCCCGGTGAGGGGGAACATGAACAGGATGTCCTCCTCCTGCGCGCCACGGCCGATGTTGTGGATCACCAGCGGCCGGCCATCGGCGGTCTTCCTGTCGCTCACGATCATGATGTGCGGCAGGTTCGGCGGCACCGTGCAGGTGACGAGATCGCCAGATTGGTAGTCGCCGGGATTCTGAGTGACAGGCTGGACCAGTCCGCGGCGCTTGAAGAAGGTCTGGAGGTTTGGAACACGGCGATGGTCGATGTTCTTGTCCGTCTTCTTCAGGCCCCACTGCTTCGGGTAGGAGCCGAAGTTCGCCGCCATGTCCTCGTGGACCAGCTTTTGGAGATCGTGTGAGAGCCCGTCCCGGAAGGCGCGGACCACCACGTCCGTGCAAACGCCCCGTTCCCGCGGCACGTCACCGCCCGGATAACCCATCACCACATACGCCGGATCGTAGGTGAGGGTGACACCGACCTGCTTTCGCGCCGCTTCCACCAATTTCGGGCCACTCTGGGCATGGAGCGGGGATAGTAGAAGAAAGGTGGCGATCAGAAAGCGCATGAATGATATACATCCATGCGCCCGTCGAATGATCAAGATCGGGGTGTTTTCACGCGGTCGCCAGCAACACTCCGCCGTCCACGCGCACGGCCGCGCCGTTGGTGGCGGAGGCGAGCGGGGAGCTGATGAAGGCGACGGTGTCCGCGATTTCCTCCACCGTGGCGAAGCGCTGGAGCAGCGAGGTGCCGCGCACGCTGCGGAAGAACTCCTTCTCGAATTCCTCCGGCGTCTGTTTCGCCTCGCTGGCGAGCTGTCCGACGAAATCGGTGACGCCCTCGGAGGCGGTCGGCCCCGGCAGCACCGCATTCACCGTCACGCCGGTGCCCTTGGTGGTGCGGGCGATGCCATTGACCAGCGCGATCTCCGCGGCCTTGGTCATGCCGTAGTGGACCATCTCTTCCGGGATCTGGATGCCGCTCTCGCTGGAGATGAAGATCACCCGGCCCCAGTTGCGCTCCAGCATGCCGGGCAGCAGCGCGCGGGTCAGGCGGATGGCGGACATCACGTTCACCTGGTAGAAGCGCTCCCAATCCTCGTCTGGAATATCCGCGAAGGGCTTCGGCTCGAAGATCCCGGCGTTGTTCACCAGGATGTCGACCTGTCCGGCTTGTTCGGCGATGACAGCACAGCCTTCGGCGGTGGAAACGTCCGCTGCGATCCAGCGCGCGCCGTTGCCGATCTGATCCGCTGCGGCTTTGGCGGAGGCCTCGCTGCGGCCGTTGACGATGACGTTCGCGCCTTCCCGGGCCAGGGAGCGGGCGATGCCGAGGCCGATGCCCTTGGTGGAACCGGTGACGAGGGCGGTCTTGCCCGAAAGTTGGAGATCCATGGTGCCCTTGTTAGCACGGCTCATCGGCCGCGTCAAAACGCAGGGTCAGTCTTCCAGTCGGGTGAATTGTCCGCGCAGATACTTGCAGCGGAATGGCGGCCCGGCCTGATCCGGCGTCCAGCCCGCCTTGCGGCCGTAGTCGATCGCCGCCTCGATCATGGTCTGGTTCACGATCCGTGGCAGATCGGCGATCAAGGTTTGGCCGTTCACCGACGCCGTCATTTCGATCTGCAGCTCGGTCTTGCCGTCCTTGTGGGCCATGTACCACAGGTACTGGGTGTCCTTGTAGTTCTTGCGGGTGGCTTTGTTGCGGGGAAAGGACATGCGGCGGCCCTTTCAATGTCATCGGTGGGAGGCTGACAATGGAAATTCATGCGGTCGTAGGCACCGGGTGCGTCGATCTCTCCATGGCAGACGTGCGAGAAAGGCGCTGGCTGCTGTAGATGGAACGAAAAACGTGAACCACAAGGCGAGGAGCTGGTTTTGGCTCCAACCCGTTTTGATTGAGTCCGCTTGAGGGTGGGCTTCCGGCCCAATGACATCCTTCCTGGCCACCACGGGATCATGCACCCATTTTCCCGGAGAGAAATAATCCCCGGGCAGGGAGTCCGGGCAGTGGTAGAGGCGGTCGGTGACAAAGCATGACCAAGCCAGAGCACACGGAATGGAGAAAGCAGCGAGGAGTGCGAAGAATTTCATGAATCCGATGAACCCCTTCATGTCGCGATGGAATGGGATTTCCGCGACACTGTCACGCCATCATGCTGATGAGCAGCAGCGCCAGCACCATTCCGCTCAAAAACATCAGCCAACCCCATCGATATGCCCAAGCCCGTGAGGCGGGCACGGTTTTCGTTCCCCAGGAAAAAATCCGGCCGCTCCGGTAGGCTGGAAACTTCGCCCATCCGATCAGTGCGGCACTCGTGATCATGAGCTCCAGTACGAAACCAAGTCCGATATTCCCCGACTTGAGAATCAATGGGCCAATCCATGAAGCGGCCATCGCGATGAATGTTGGAATCACAAGCGGCCAGTGGCCTGCGATCTTTTCCCACTGTGTGGCGTCGAGTTGGGGTTTGCGGTTCATTGGAGACTTCGTGATGACTCCTTGGATCGGGGACGAACCCATTTCGAGAGATCGTCCGGGCATTTCCGCAGCAACGAAAACAGGGATTTGGCCGGTGAGGTGATCTCCCTTGGCCGGATCGCCTTCGCATCTCTGGCGTGCTTCACGCCCTTTGCTGCCACACTCACTCGTATTTGTGTGTTTTCAGAGTTCGTAGTTCCTCCTTCAGAAGGGCTGGGAAGAGCCTGTAGTTTTAGAAACTCTCCCGAAGGAGGAACTACGAACTTAGATTCCCTTCAGCACTTCCTCGAATACCGTCAGCGTGTCATCCAGATCCGCCTCCGTGTGGGCGAGAGAGAGGAAGCCGGTTTCGTACGGACTCGGTGCGATGTAGATGCCTTTCTCAAGGCAGCCCCAGAAGAACTTCTTAAACAGTTCCAGGTCCTGCTTCATCACGTCATCCACGTTCACGATCTCGCGGTCGGTGAAGAACAGGCAGAACATCGAGCCGACGCGATTGAGGCGGTAGGGGATGCCGCGCTCGGTGAAGACGCGGTGCAGGCCTTTTTCAAAATACGCGCCGAGTTCTTCCAGACGCGGGAAGCCGGAAGCCTTGGAGAGTTCCTTGAGTTGCGCCAGACCGGCTGCCATCGCCAACGGATTGCCGGAGAGCGTGCCCGCCTGATACACCGGGCCGACCGGCGCGAGCATGTCCATGACCTCCGCGCGACCGCCGAAGGCACCGACCGGCAGGCCGCCGCCGATCACCTTGCCGAAGCAGCTCAGGTCCGGCGTGAGGTTTTCGAGACCCTGCACGCCCGCCTTGCCGAGGCGGAAGCCGGTCATCACTTCATCGAAGATCAACAGCGCGCCGTATTTCTTCGTGATGGAACTGAGCAGGTCGAGGTAGCCCGGTTTCGGCAGCACGAATCCGGCATTCGCGGGATAGGACTCCACGATGATCGCGGCGATCTGCTCGCCCTGCTCGGCGAAGACTTTTTCCAGTGCCGCCGGATTGTTGTAAGGCAGCACGATGGTTTTTTCCGCGAAGGCCTTCGGCACCCCGGCGGAGTCCGGCTCGCCGTGGGTCAGTGCGCCGGAACCGGCGGCGACGAGCAGGGAATCACTGTGGCCGTGGTAGCAGCCGTCGAACTTGATGATGTAGTCGCGCTTGGTGAAACCGCGGGCCACGCGGATGGCGGACATGGTCGCCTCGGTGCCGCTGCTGGTCATGCGGACTTTTTGCACGGAGGGCACCCACTCGGTGATGGTGCGGGCCATCTCCACCTCGAAGGGATTCGGAATGCCGAAGGACACGCCGGACTTGGCCACCTCGTGGATGGTGTTCGTCACCACCGCCGGGGCGTGGCCGAGGATGTTCGGGCCCCAGGAGCCGATGTAGTCGATGTAGGTCTTCCCATCCACGTCCTGGATGCGGCTGCCCTTGGCGCTGCGGACGAAGAACGGCTCGCCGCCCACATTGCGGAAGGCGCGGACCGGGGAGTTCACGCCGCCGGGAATGAGTTCCTTGGCGGTGGCGAAAAGTTTCTGCGAGAGCGGGCCGGGCGAGTTCATGCCGGAAGGATGCCCGCCGGACCTGCCGCGTCCAATCCCAAGGTGGATGAAATTTCGATGAATGGAGCCCGCCCAGCATCCGTCCCAAGAATCCAGCTTGGGCTTTTCACCGCCCTCGCCTATGGTGCCAACATCATGAAACCCATGGCTTTCCGTCTCCCCGCCGTTTTTTGCTTCTGCCTGCTGGTGGCGGCTCCGGCATTCGCCCAAAGCGGGCGCTTCAGCGGCATCAAGCGCAATGAGCGAGACCGCCAGTCGAAACTGGAGATGGAACCGGGGGTCGTTTATTTCAACGATCCCGCGAAGCGCCCGGTCGAACTGACGATCATCAAGGAAGCGCCTGTTTTCTCGGACAAGGAAGGCAACCACCGGGTGGGATTTATCCGCGCCGATCAGACGGTGAAGCTGGAGGCCATGACGGAGCGCGCTTATTATGTCCGCGGCAAGGGGACCCGTGACGATCTCGTCGGATGGGTGCCGCCGTGGGCATTCTCCTCGAAAGACCCGAATTTCGTCGAGAATCTCAAGAAGCTCTACAGCCGTCAGATCGTGGTCCAACGCTTGGTCGCGAACCACCAGGTCGCCGTGGGCATGACGGTGTCCGAAGTCGCCGCTTCGCTCGGCAAGCCCACCAGAACCGATGTCCGAAAGACCGGCAAGGGTGAGAGCGGGCGGTGGGAGTACATCGACTACGAGGATCAGAAAAACTACGCCCTCGTCCGTGACCCCTATACGGGAAATCTTTTCCGCCAGCTCGTCAGCGTGACGCGGATTGAGAAGGGGAAGACCTCCGTCGAGTTCGACAATGGCTTCGTTTCCGCGATCGAGGAAAGCGAGAACAACCGCCGCGGCGCCGGGGATGTGCGTCTCATCGTGCCGCCGGTGGTGTTCGGGTGGTGAGCCCGGCAGTCGGCACCGATGACCTCCGACTCTTCCAGTCGCTCCGCGACTTTGAAAAGCCGCGGGGGCGAGTGTTACAGGTTTGTGCCGAAATCGTGGCTGCGCCCCATATCTCCACGTTCATTCCGTTCCGTGTGTCCTTCCTGCCACGCTCGTCATCCCAGCTGGGAATTGACGGGCGCGGGTTTTCGGGCATAACCCGCCGCGATGACATATCGTAATTTGACTTTGGCATGTGTGGCGGTTGCTTCACTGGTGCTTTCTTCGTGCGCCCAGTGGACCGAATCCCAGAAGGCGAAACTTTCCACGGTGGCGGTCACCCAGGTGCAGGTGGCGAAGGATGCGTATCAGTCTCCGCTGGGTGCGCAGGATGTTCAGGTCCACTACTACGGCCAGGTGGGGAATGGCAGCTTTGGACAGGGGGCCGCGGTGGGAGCGATCCTCGCGCTCGGGAGCGAGATCGCCGAGGCGATCCAACAGAAGATGTTCGAAAGCAAATATGCCGATGCCATCGCCAAGGCACCGCAAAACCTACCTACCGACCTCGGCAAGCGCGCCCAAACCGCCTTCGCCACGAACCTCGCCCAGCAACCCTTCTTCCGCGGCAAGATCCAGTCGTCTTCTCCCAACTATGTCAGCCTGTCCATCGAACACTACCGTTATGTCCGCTCCGGCAAAGCCGATGGCGAGGTGCTGGTGCGCCCGGTGATCACCGGGAATCTCAAGGTAACCGCCGCCGGTGAAAAACTGCTCGATACCCAGGTGGTGGGCGATGCGGGTTCCCACACCTATCCGCTGACCCATTTCGCCTCCAATCCGAAGGCGACTTCGCAGGCGTTTGACGAGGCGGTGCAGAACCTCACGATTTCGGCGATCCGGGCGCTGGATGCCAAGACGGGTGTGAAGCCCGGCGGCCGCTGAGTCCGGTCTTGATTCGTTTTTCAAAGCAGCGCGGGGATGATCCCCGCGCTGTTTCAGTTTTGGAGACGGGCTTTGGTTTCCTCCAGCCACTCGTCGTCCGGCAGCGCGTAAGGGCGGAAGGTTTCGTCGCTGCCGAGGTGCTCGTTGTGGAAGAGCGCACGGTGCAGGCCGAGGCCGGATGCGGCAGGGCCGTCGATGAGGTTGGCGGAGTCGTTCGCACTCATCTGGAACAGCACGCGCATTTCGAACTCCGCCATCAGCTTGCGCGGAATCCAGCGGCTGACGTTGTTCCAGGTGTCCGTGGAGGCAAGCACGTGGATACCAGCGGGGCCGCCTTCGTTGAGAACGTTCGCGAGGATCTGCGAAGCACTCGCGGCGGAGGCGTCGTCATCCATCGAGAAGCGGAAGTCATCCTCGGGGCGCAGCGCTTTGAAGCGTTGCAGGTCACGGACGATCAGGAAGATCTCCGGAGAATCCGCAGGAGTGCCGGCAGCGCGGCTTTCGAGGGTCGCATTGAGTTCGGTCATCAATACGGCCGCTTCCGCCGGGCCACCGATCCGCACCTTGTGCGGCAGCATGGCGGTGAGGCGCTGGAACGATTCCTCGCCCGGCAAAGCCGCGGCATTCGGATCAAGGATGAAGAACTCCGCCTGGCCTGCCGGATATTGGGAGGCCAGCGAGAGGATCGAAACCAGCAGCAGCGAGAACGTTCGCTCGCCGGATTGGCCGACGACCAACAGGTGGCTGCCGCTCTGGCGCTGGAAGCGCGCTTCGGTCGGACCCTTGATCGAGTTCGGTGCCCCCAGCCAGGCTCGGCCCGCGGCGGGGCGGGTGGTCGGCCGGGTGCGCAGTGCGGCGGCGAGTTCGGCGTTGTCGCGGATTTCCGCCGGAGCGTTGCCTTCGAAGACGATCGGAGCCGCCGGGAATTCGGCGTGCTTGCGACCGAGTGCCGCCACTTCATCCAGCAGCTTGTCGCGTTCCTGCTCGGACAGCCACACGATCTGGAACGGGCTGTTCGCGGCCAAAGCACCGGCCTGGTCATTGTAGATGCCTTCGCCGGGACGGGTCAGCAGGCGCGGGGCCGGATTGTCCTCGTCCATGATGAGGTGCGCGTCCGCTTCATTGCACTGGAGCGCGATGCGGATGACCATCTGGCCGAGCGTGGCGCGTGCCAGCGTGTAGGCGCCGCCGAGTGTCTGCGATCCGAGCAGCACGTGGATGCCGAAGGCGCGGCCCTGGCGGACGATGCGGTCGAGAAGCAGCGAGGCTTCCTGCGCCACCGCATCGTCTTCGGTGAAAAACTCCTGGAACTCGTCGATCAACAGCAGCGTGCGGGGCAGGGGCGAGCCGTGACGGTTGTAGGAGGCGAGATCCTGTGAGCCCGCCTTGCGGAAGAGTTCGCCGCGGCGCTTCAACTCGTGATCGACCTGCTGGAGCACGCTCAGCGCAAACTCGCGGTCGCTCTCGATCGCCACCACCTTCGCATGCGGCAGGCGCTTGGTGCCGTAGCACTTGAATTCGACGCCCTTCTTGAAGTCGACCAGATAGAACTCCACCTGCTCCGGGCCGCACCACAGCGCGAGGTTGGTGATGATGACGTGGAAGAGCGTGGATTTGCCGGAACCGGTTTTGCCCGCCACCAGCACGTGCTGGCGGGTGCCCTTGCCAATGGCGAGCATCTGAAGCTTCTTCGCGCCCGCGCGCCCGACCGGCACGCGCAGTTCCTCGGAGGTGTCGTGGGTCCAGCGTTCTTCCACCGGCGGAGTGATCTGGGAGAACGGCACCTGCACGCGGTTCGAGTCGATGCTTGCTTGGCCGATGCGGTGGATCAGCGTGCTGGCATCGTCATCGGATGGCGGCGTGTCGAAGGTGACCTCGCCGGTGCCATAGGAGGTATCACTCAGGCGGAATTTGCCGCGCTCCAACGTGACCCGCAGGCAGGCGCGTTTCAGTTCTTCATCGAGTGAGGATTCGATCGGCTGGCTGCGGTCGCACTGGATCAGCAGATGGACACCGCAGCGCGCGCCGCTGGCGGCGATGGAACGCAGCCGCTTCGCCGCCGTTTCGCTGAAGGCGGTCGGGAGTCCGGCGATCACCAGGAAGCGATACTTCTCGGCCACGCTGCCCGCCTGCTCGTTGTAGTCGGCGATGGTGGCGTACTCGTTGCGGAGATACATCTGGATCACCTTTTCGATGTGCTCGCAGAGTTCGGCGAGGCGCTCCTCGATCTGGGTGGTCTGGGTCCAGATGCGGTGGGTGATCAGGGTTTCCTCATAGTCGGAAAGGTGCATCAGCCCGGCGAAGCCGCGACCGAGTCCCACGGGATCAATGAAGACGAAGGACGAGCGGCCCGGCGGCAGGCTCGCCAGCAGGCGGAGCGCGATGCCATTGATCGCATCGATCGCGGCGGCGGGGTCGCCGTTGGTCTCGATCATCAGCGAGCCGTGCTGGGGGAAGCCGAGCGCCAGCGGCACCTGGAACTTCGGAGGGCCGGGAAGAGCGAGCCGCTGGGTTTTAGGGATGCCGTCGGGCAGGTTGTTCAGATCCACGGCGATGCGACCGATGCGGATCGCGGCCGGAGTTTCCATAGGCGGCTCCCAGCTTTCACAAAGGTCGTGTGTCCAATCCGGATAGCGGGCATCAGCCGGACCTTCGAGGGCATCGAGTTGTTCCTTCAGTGGAACCATCTCCGCCACCCATGGCTGCTCCAGTTCGCCGAGAGTTTGGTTGATCGCGGATTCGATCACCGCCATCGCGTCATCGCGTTCATGGGATCGCTGGAGAGCCACTTCGGCGGAGTCCGAGTGGGACATGCCGAGCGCGGCTTCATGGCGGCGATTGAGATTCGCCAGATTGCGCTGGTGGAGCTTGTCGAGCTTCGCAGGCAGGCGCGCGTGTTTCTGGTCGAGCTTCTTCATTTCCTCCGCCGTCAGCTTGCGGAGTTCGGTGTCGGCTTCGCCGAAGACCTCGCTGATCCGTGAGTTCTGGTCGTGCTCCTGTTGTTCGACCTCGGCCTTGAGTTCCGCCACGCGGGCACCGGACAAGGCCCGTGCCGCCTGCGCGTTGATAAGGGCGGATTGCAGTGCTTTCGCGCCGCGGCTGCCCGTGGACCAGGAAAGGCCGAGTGCCAGCAGCCACACGGCGGCGAGGATCCCTTCCGTGATGGCCAGTCCCGGCATCAGCGGCGTGCCGGAACGGGAAAGCCAGTAGTGGACGCCCGCCGCTATCACGGCCAGGGCGATCCATGGTACGAAGCGGAACAACTTCGCCAGCGGCAGGCGATGCGCGGCCTCGGCGGCTGCGCGGGCTTCCTCCACATCGGCCTGGAGGGCGGCGCGCACTTCCTCCGCGGTCCCCACCGCTGCGGCTTTCACGGCGGCCTTGTCATGGATATCGGTATTCCGCAGCAGCAGCGGAGCGAAGGAACGTAGCGCCTTCTTCAGCGAAATTTTCGCCTCCTCGCGCACCTGCAGATCGCCAGCCAGCAGATTCTTGAATGCCTCGTGCTTTTCCCCGGCGGCGGCCACCTCCTTCTGGCGGCGCTGCCTGTCCGCGACCATGGCTCCGTGCGTGGAGCGGACCTTCTGGTCCTTCACGAGCTGCATGCGTCCGGACAGCGAAGTACGGCTGCCGTGGTAGGCATTCTGGATCTTGATACGACGTGCCTCGTAGATCGCCTGCTGGAGTTCGAGCGCGTGCTTGTGCTCCTTCCGCAATTCCTCCACCTGCCCGTTGAGGGTCTGTGAGTCCGTGTTTTCGCGTGCGGAAATCTGGCGGATCACCCGCACCCGCTGCTCCTCGCGGGATTTCATCAATTCCTGTTCGCGCGCGACGGTGTGGGTGACGCCGTCCTTCAGTCGGGAGAGCCGGCCCAGCACCTCGCCGGGGTCGATGGGGTCATTCGCAGTCGGCATGGACTTGTTGGAGAAGGCGTTCGATATCCTCGATGACTTTTACGGTGGCGCGTACGCTGGATTCCAGATCCGAGAGATAATCCTGCTCGAATTCCTGGGCCTTGCGGTCGCGCCAGGAGGCACGGACTTCCAGCCATTGTGCCTGGAGCTGGCTGGTGGCGCCGGTGAGGAGGCCTTTGCTGTTGGAGACGCTCATGACGGGGAGGAAGGATCGGTCGGGGTTTCGGTGGCGGAATCGGAAGGCTTCAGCGGTCGCTTGGTCTCGGCATAGGCCTGGAGCGCCTTGATGGTTTCACCCAATGATACGACCCCGCGCGGCAATTGTTGTCCCAGCAGGCCGAACATCCGGTCGAGCTGGCGGACGAGGGGTTCCGCGCGGTTGTCGAACTGCTTCCGCCACTGCTGGATGACGCGGAGCCGTGCCTCCGCTTCCTCCACCAGCCGCTTGCATTTCATCACGTTCATTTTCTGAAGGGCGTGGCTGCCCTTCGGGTCGGTGAGAGTGGCGCTGTAGAGCTCCTGCTCCGCCTGCTCCAGCTTCTTGGTGTGGCGCTTCACCTGCATGCCCCAATGCTGGATACGGTCGGTATCCAGCCAGGTTCGGGTGCGGCGCACGTCGCCCACCATCTCCTCCAGCGCCGAGCGCGCCTGGTTGATGTAGCGGATGAGGTCGCCCCGGAAGCTCTCCAAGGCCTCGATCGAGGAAATCCGTGTCTGGTCGGACATGGCGGGAGGGAGGGAAACCTGCCCGGCTCAGCGCTGGTCGAGGTATTGCTGGATGCGCTCGGCCTTTTTCAGCAGGTAGGGTGTGTGGCGCTCGGACAACTCGAGGAACGCCTTCAGCGTTTTCATGAGCTGGGTGAACTCCCCGGCAAACTTCTCCTGCTCCTGATCCTGCCAGGTCTCCCCAAGCGCCGTGAAACGGGCCATCAGCGAGGACGAACGCTCCCGCAGGTCTCCGTTGAAGCGCTTCAGTTCCGCGGCAAAACGGCGGACCTCCTCGGGGTCGATGATGGCTTGTGACATGGCAGTGGATGCCTTCCGGGCACCTTTCCAACATTCAAGGCAATCCGCTGCTTCCTTTCCAGTTCGATTGTGAGTTTTGACAAACTCCTTACAAATCGCGAACCGCCACCGCTTGCCCCGTGGATGGGTCAAAAAAGGGGCACCCTCCGCTGGAAGGTGCCCCTTGGGAAAATCCCGGCTGGCTTACTGGGCCGGGGTGCCTGCGGTGGCGGGCTTTGGCTCGGCGGCCGGTTTCGGGGCCACGTAGGGCGGATTGGTCATCGCGCCCGGGGCGGTCTGCTTGAGGTTCGGCGGGATGTCCGCCTTCACTTCGCCGAGCGCCCACTTGATGCCGCCGGTCAGCATTGTCTTGAAGATCGGATTGGTCCACACGTCCTCGCGGTGGCCCAGCGCGGTGTACCAGACGCGGCCCTTGCCTTCCATGCGCGCCCAGGTGTTCGGGAATGGCGGACGCTTGTAGGGATCGCCTTTCATCGAAGGGGAATCGAGCACGGACAGCACGTGGATGTCGGAGTTGAAGTCCTTCAGGGAATACCATTCCTCCTGAAAGCTGAAGTCCTTCGGCACATCGGCGAGGCCCGGGAACTTCGGATCGGTCACGGTCACCTTCGCGACCTGCTGCGCGCCGTGGATGATGAACTCCGCGCCGATGAAGTGAACATAGGGGTCCGCCTTGTCACCGTGGTTCGTGAAACGCTCCGGGCCCTTCTTGCTTTCGTTGTCGGTGTGGAAGGTATCGGTGGCGGAGTGGGTGCCGATGAAGCCGTGGCCCGCGCGGACGTAGTCGAAGAGCGCCTGCTTGCCCTCGGCGGTCATCGGCGGCTGCTTGTCGGTGCCGGGAGTGAGGAGGTCGCCGGTGGTGTAGAAAAACACCGCGTCGAACTGGTTGAGGTAGTCCTTGCCGAACTTCGAGCCGTCCTTGGAGAAGGTGAACTCCCAACCGTTCTTCTCGCCCAATTCCAGAAGCTGCTTTTCGGCGAAGCTGGGCTGGCCGTTTTTGTACGAGATCACATCGTGTTCCCATCCGCTCGATTTGGAGAAAAAGAGGATCTTTTTCTTCACGGCATCGGCGGCAAGCGTCGGAAGAGCCATCATGGCGAGGGAGCCCAGAGCGAGGGCGATTCGTTTCGACATGGCAAAAGGCTACCATGTGCGGGCAGCTTGGAAAGAGATTTGCGCATGCAACTATCTGCGCGGCTTTCCCATGCAGTTCCCCCAAAGGAACGGGTGTATTTTCCGTGGCGGAGATGGACTTCCCGGGCATCTTCACGGCCATGACCGAGAAGGAAAAGATGCTGCGCGGGGAACCCTACTTCTCCTTTGGCGAGGAATTGGCGGGCGAGCGCCAGCACGCCAAGGAAGTGGTGTTCGAATTCAACCGGCTGGAACCTTCCAAGGTCGTGGAACGCCATGCCCTGCTCCGCGGCCTCTTCGGCTCCGCGGGCGGGAAATTCTACATCGAACCGCCGTTCCGCTGCGACTACGGCTACAACATCCACTGGGGCGAGGGCAGCTACGCGAACTACAACCTGGTGATCCTGGATTGCAACCGTGTCACGATCGGCGACCAAGTGCTGATCGGCCCGAATGTCAGCATTTACACCGCAGGCCATCCCATCGATCCGGTCACCCGGGCGCAGGACGTCGAGTTCGCCCTGCCGGTGACCATCGGAAACCGGGTCTGGATCGGTGGCGGTGCGATCCTCAATCCCGGTGTGAGCATCGGAGACAATACCGTGATTGGCGCGGGCAGCGTGGTGACGAAGAGCATTCCCGCGAATGTCGTGGCGGTCGGAAATCCCTGCCGGGTGCTGAGGGAGATCCGGCCGGACGAGATCGGCGGGGATCACGGGAGTGATTGATCACGCCTCCACCTGCGCGAACAAATCGCGGCGGATGCGGTCGCGCTCGCGGTCGATCTGTTCGTCGGTCGCGCCGAAGTATTCGAGGATGTTCTCGGTCATCGACAGAGCCACCTCGCCCTCTCCGGAAAATACCGCGTCCGAGCCTTCGTTGAGCAGTTCGTCCGCTTCGCGGAGATAGGCGGTGCGGGCCAGCACGCGCACTTTCGGATTCAGCTTTTTCGCCTGCTGGATCGCCTCGCTGCCCATTTCCACGCTGGAGGCGCTGAGGATGAAAATGTCGGCCTTGTCCGCACCCGCGGTCATCAGGGTTTCCGGATGGCTGGCATCCCCATACACGGCGGCGATGCCTTTGCTCCGCAATGTCCGCACGGTATCGACGTTCATTTCGACGATGACCGGGGTGAAGCCGTTCTCCCGCAGCAGGCGGGTCACGGTCTTGCCGACCGGCCCGTAGCCGACAATCACGGCGCGGCGGTTGTCGTCAGAATCGGCGGGCAGATTGTCCGTGGTTTCCACCGCGCGTGCGGCCAAGGCGCGGAATCCCGGCATCTTTGACAAGCGGCGTTCCAGCGGTCCGGCGCAACGGTAGATCAGCGGAGCCACCGTGATGGTGATGATCGCGGAGGCGACCAGCACATTGAAGGCCTTGTCATCGAGCAGTCCGTATTGCTTGCCGATGGTGCCGACGATGAACGAGAACTCGCCGATCTGCGAAAGCACCGCGCCCACCGCGAGCGAGGTCTTCAGCGGATAGCGCAGGATCAGGGCGATGGCGATGGCCGCCAGCGGCTTGCCGATGAGGATGATGCCCACGGTCGCCACCGCCAGCCACGGTGTTTCGAGCAGGCTCTTCAGGTCGAACAGCATGCCCACCGAGACGAAGAACAGCACGCCGAAGGCATCCTTCATCGGCAGCGCATCGGTCGCGGCGCGGGTGCTGAATTCCGAGCGTGCCACCACCATGCCTGCGAGGAAGGCGCCCAGCTCCATCGAGACGCCGAACAACTTCGCCGCACCCACCGCGATGCCCAGCGCGATCACCAGTACCGCCAGCGTAAACAATTCCCGTGAACCCGTGCGCGCGATCACCGTCAGCAACCGCGGAATCGCCCAGCCGCCGACCACGAAGGTGAAGGCCACCAGTAGCACGATTTTCAGCGCGGTCCAACCGATCGCCAGTGCCAGCGCGCCGCCGCCGGCGCTCTCACCGCCGAACACGGCAGGGATCAACACCAGTACGAAGACGGTGAACAGATCCTCCACCACCAGCCAGCCGATCGCGATGTGGCCGATCGGTTTGTGCAGGTCGTGATTGTCCACCAGCACGCGCGTGAGCACCACCGTGCTGGCCACCGCGATCGCCATTCCGAACACCGCGCCCTGCGTCCAGCTCCAGCCGAAGAAATAGTGCATCACCACCATGCTCAGCACCGTGGCCACCGCGCTCTGAACGATGGCCCCGGGGACCGCGATCCGTTTCACCGCCAGCAGTTCCTTGAAGTGGAAGTGCAGGCCCACTCCGAACATCAGCAGGATCACGCCGATCTCCGCCATCTCCTTCGCCAGATCCTTGTTCGCGGCGAAGCCCGGGGTATTCGGGCTGACCAGAATACCCGCGACCAGGTAGCCCACGATCGGTGACAGCCCCAGCTTCTGGGAGCCGAGGCCGAGCGCCAGCGCGGCGGCGAGGCCGCCTGTTAGAGTGAGGATCAGGTCGAGGTGATTCATGAAAAAGCCATTGGAGGATACCCGGATCAGGGACTACGTCCCGGAAAAATTTGCTGGCATGGCGGATTTTTCACCCGATCAGTGGGCCTGTTCATGCGCACCGCCTCCATCCAGTGGGACATGCAGCGTCCCGCTTCCACCGAAGCCTTCTTCGAACGCGCCGCGTTTTTCGTGGAAACCGCGGTGACGGATTATGGCGCGCATCTGGTGGTTTTTCCGGAATATTTCACGCTGCCGTTGCTCTCACTGGGTCCACGTCGGCGGGCGATGGATTCGATCCGCGCCTTGGCGGAAATGACCGGCGGGGTGAATGACGAGATGACACGGCTCGCCCGCCAGCATGGTGTGTGGATCGTCGCAGGATCGCAGCCGGTGGTACGGGACGGGCACTTGTTCAATATTGCTTTCATTCATGGGCCGGAAGGCCAGCTCATGGAGCAGCCGAAGCTTCATATCACGCCGTGGGAGCGCCATGCGTGGGATGTCAGCGGCGGGGATGATCTCGTGGTCGTGGACACCGGCATCGTGAAGTTCGGCGTGCAGATCTGCTATGACATCGAGTTCCCGGAGCCGACGCGCGTGCTCGCGGACCGCGGCATTGAACTACTAGTAGTGCCGTACTGCACCGATGACCGCCGCGGCCATCTTCGGGTCACCCGCTGCGCGATGGCCCGCGCGGTGGAAAACCAGATCGACGTGGTCACCGCCGGTTGTGTCGGCACCTTGACCCGTGTGCCTGCCGCAAATCTCCACTACGCCCGCAGCGGAGCCTTCACACCGGTGGATCTCGCGTTTCCAAACGACGGTATCGCCGCCGAGGCGGAACCCGCCGTCGAACAACTGCTCATCGCGGATCTCGATCTGGATGCCCTGCGCCGCTCGCGGGGGGAGGGTACGGTTACGCCCCTGAAAGATCGGCGGCGGGATCTCTTCGGAGAGGCTCCGAAGGCATGACGCGCCCGGTTGTTTCGCCGGGCGCGCTTTGAAAACAACTCTCAGGCGCTGAAGCGCTCTTCACCGCCCACCAGCGTCTTCCAGATGTTGAAGTCGGAATCGAGGAGGACGATGTCGGCGTGGAAGCCGGACTCCAACTTGCCGAAGCCTTCAAGGCCGAGCGACTGGGCCTGGTTCCACGAAGTCGTCTTGACGATCTCGGTGAGTGGCAGGCCGGTGAGCTCCGCCACATTGCGGAGGCCCACGTTGTAGAGCAGTGCGGAACCGGCGAGCGCGCCGCCGTGCTTGAGACGGGCCACGTCGTTCTCCACCACCACTTCCAGGCCGCCGAGCATGCATTCGCCGTTGCCGATCCAGGAGGCGGCCATGGAGTCGGTGATCATCAGGATGCGGTCGATGGGAACCAGCTTGAAGATCAGCTTCAGCATGTCCGGGGCGAGGTGGACGGTGTCGCAGATCAGCTCGATCTTGATCGAGTCATCCATGAGGCCGGTGCCGACCGCGCCGATCTCGCGGTGGTGGAGCGGCGTCATGGCATTGCCGAAGTGGGTGAGATGGGTCAGGCCCGCGGCCTTCGCATCGCGGAGATGGGCGGCGGTGGCGGAGGTGTGGGCGGCGGAGCTGGTGATGCCGATCGCGCGCGCTTCGCGGATCACTTCCAGTGCACCCGGCATTTCCGGAGCCAGCGAAACGATCAGGGCCGGGGCGATGTCGTGGAAAGCCTTCAGCTCGGCGAAGTTCGGCAGGCGCACATATTCCGGGTTCTGCGCACCGGCCTTCTCCTTGTTGATGAAGGGACCCTCGACGTGGACGCCCGGGGCGCGGGTGAATTCCGGGTTCGCCATGTATTCGGCGATTTTGCCCGCGATTTCCTCCAGCTTGTCCTGCGGCTGGGTGAGGGTGGTGGGCAGCCAGGTGGTCACTCCTTCCTGGAGCTTCTTCTTCGCGATGTGGCGGACGGCTTCCAGCGTGTTGTCACAGACATCGTGGCCATCGGCACCGTGGCAGTGGATGTCGAAGAAGCCTGGCATCGCCGTGCGGCCTCCGGCATCGATCACCACTTCGGCTTCCGGCAGCGCGGCCCCCGCTTCGAAGACCGCGGCGATGCGGCCGTTTTCCAAAAGCAGGGCTCCGTTCCCGATCTCCTGATCCGGGGACACAATGCGGGCGTTTTTGATCAGCGTTTTCTTCATGGACAAAAACAGACAAAGGTTACGCGGGGAATGGTCGGCGCATTTTCGGTGGCTGACAAGCCGGGAGCTTTCGGTTAGCGTCCGCTGATTTTTTCGTCCCTTGTCCCATCATGAGCGAGAGCCATCCGCGACCCCCCTCCGAAGTGCGTTCCCGCCTGGTGGCCGAATGCCTGGTGATGGAGGAGAGGCTGCGCGGCTTGCTCAACCCGAATGCCCACGTCACGGACGAAACCCATGCCCTGCGGAAGAAAGGGAAGTCCCTCCGTGGCGGGTTGGTGCTGTTGCGGGTGCCGAAGTCCGCCGCCCGGGCAGTGGCGGCGGTCGGGCGATTGCTAGGCGCTCCGAGGGATTCCGTATCCAGACGGACCACGTGGCGGCGGCTGGAACTGGAAGGAGGCCCGCATGCGGAAGAGCCGTCCGTGGCGGCGATCGGCGCCTTGCTGGAAGCGCATGCGAAATCGGCGGCACGTCGCCCGCCTCCGGTGGCGGTGGAGTGGGCGGAGGCCAGACTGCGGCATGCCCGCGCGGCTCTGTCCGCCATTTCAGAGGAAGATTTGGAAAAGCGGGTGCGCAAGGGCCGGAAGGCGCTCGCCCGGCGGCTGGAGAAGCGCTTGAAGGCGGTCGGACATGATCCCGGCGCGGTGGAACTGCATGAGGCTCGCAAGGCGATCAAGGCCTGGCTGGGAGCGCTGCATCACTTGGGCGAGGAGCCGGAAAAGGAGTTGGTCGACTATGCCGATGTGCTCGGGGACGTGAACGACCTGCACGTGTTGGCCACTTGGCTGGCGGTGCATGGCTTTTCCCAAGCCCTCTCGCCCATCCCATGGCGGGCGTTGGAGGAGCGGTTGGCCTCGCTGCTGGAGACGGTGCTGTTGTCCGCGCCGAAGGTCCGGAAGGCCGTGTCAGCGGGCTGAACCTTTCAACAGATGGCGCCCGCTCCAGAGGTAGTTGCCACCGGAAATCACGGTCAGCGCCACGGCGGTCCACAGGGAGATCTGGGCCAGCCAGCCATCGGGGCGGCTGAGGTTGATCCAGAAGGCGGTGATTTTTCCGGGAACTTCGATATCCGAATAGGTCAGCCACACGAGGCCGGTGATACAGAAGGTGAGCTGGAAGGTGGTCTTCCATTTGCCGAGATTGTCGGCGGCCAGCACCTGCCCGGCTTCGATGGCGATCTGGCGCAGGCCGGTGACGAGGAACTCGCGGGCGATGATCAGGGTGGTGACCCAGACCGGGCACAAGTCCTTGGCGCAGAAGAAGACGAAGGCGGCGCAGACCAGGATTTTGTCCGCCAGCGGATCGAGCAGTTTGCCCAGCGGCGTGACCAGACCCAGTTTGCGGGCGAGGTAGCCGTCCAGCCAATCACTGGCAGCGGCGATGGTGAAGGCGATCAGCGCGACGACATGGCCGCGTAGTCCGGCGGCTCCCGTTCCGACGACAAAAACGACCGTCAGGACGAGGCGGGAGAGGGTGATCGCATTCGGCAGATTCACGGACCGAATGTGGGAAATGCATTCGGAAAACGCAACAAGGGGTTGCTTGCAAGCAATCCGTGTCCTACACCCCCGCCCGCCTCCTAACTCCATCACACCATGAGCAACAGCGATTTCGGACTCATTGGTCTGGCCGTCATGGGCCAGAATCTCGTCCTCAACGTCGAATCCCGCGGCTTCCAGGTCTCGGTTTACAACCGCACCACCTCCGTCACGGACGAATTCGTCGCCGCCCATCCGGACAAGAAGCTGGTCGGCTCGAAGTCCCTCGAGGAGTTCGTGCAGTCCCTTGCCTCCCCGCGCAAGATCATGATCATGGTGAAGGCCGGTGGACCGGTGGACGCCGTGATCGAGCAGCTCATCCCGCTCCTCGACAAGGGTGACATCATCATCGACGGCGGCAACTCGCTCTACACCGACACCGAGCGCCGCGACAAGTGGCTCGGCGATCTCGGTTTCCGCTTCATCGGTGCCGGCGTGTCCGGTGGTGAGGAAGGTGCCCGCAAGGGTCCGTCCATCATGCCCGGCGGCCCTGCCTCTACCTGGGATGTGATGAAGCCGATCTTCGAATCCATCGCCGCGAAGGTCGATGGCGAGCCCTGCGTGATCCACATCGGCCCCGGCGGTGCCGGCCACTATGTGAAGATGATCCACAACGGCATCGAGTACGGCGACATGCAGCTCATCTGCGAAGCCTACAACATCTTCAAGGCCGCGGGCTTCACCCCGGCCGAGCTCGCCACCGTCTTCACCGACTGGAACGAAGGCGACCTCGAGTCCTACCTCATCCAGATCACTTCGAAGATCTTCGAACAGGTCGACCCGGAAACCGGCAAGCCGCTCGTCGATCTCATCCTCGACACCGCCGGCCAGAAGGGCACCGGCAAGTGGACCATCATGAACGCCGTCGAGAACGCCGTCGTGATCTCCACCATCAACGCCGCCGTGGAAGCCCGCATCCTGTCCTCCATGAAGGACGCCCGCGTGGCCGCTTCCTCCAAGCTGCACGGCCCGAAGGCCGAGATCTCCGCCGAGAAGGCCGAGCTGGTGAAGAAGGTGCATGACGCGCTCTTCGCCTCCAAGATCATCTCCTACGCGCAGGGCCTCGACCTGATCGCCGCCATGGGCAAGGAAAAGAACTGGGGCCTCGATCTCGGCAAGATCGCCGCCATCTGGCGCGGTGGTTGCATCATCCGCGCCCGCTTCCTGAACCACATCACGGACAGCTACCGCTCCAACCCGGAGCTCAGCAACCTGATGCTGGCCCCGTACTTCACCGACCTCCTCAACGAGTTCCAGCAGAACTGGCGCGAAGTGATCGCCACCGCCACCCTCGCGGGTATCCCGGTGCCGGCCTTCTCCGCCTCCCTCGGCTACTACGACAGCTACCGCAGCGCGGTGCTGCCGGCGAATCTGCTCCAGGCCCAGCGCGACTTCTTCGGCGCGCACACCTACGAGCGCACGGACAAGCCGCGCGGCGAGTTCTTCCACACCGAGTGGCCGGAAGTCATCGGCTGATCGGTGGCGGGGCTTTTCAAGGGCCCAGCCTCTGAAAACTTCAAAGGAGCCGTGCTCGCGCACGGCTCCTTTTTTGTTCGGGCGGTGTGGCACTTTCGCCGAAACGGTTGGCAGTTGCGTCGGAAGCGAAACATTCCGGGGCGATACCAGTGTAGGTTCCTCGATGATCATCCGATGGTTGCCCCTGCTCACCTCGCTGCTTTTGTTCGCACGAGTCTCCGCCGCTGAACCGTTGCGTGTCCTGCTGTGGAACGTCCAGCGCGGAGCCAACTACTTCGAGGACGGGCCGGAGAAGACCGTGAAGGTGATTCGCGATTCGAAGGCGGATATCGTGCTGATGCAGGAGAGCTACAAGAACTACAGGCTCGGGGTGAAGCTGGGACCGTGGGTGGCGGGGGAGCTCGGATGGCATTCCTACCAAGGAGACAGCGACCACCTCTGCGTGCTCAGTCGTTTTCCCATCGCGGAGACCTTCTATTATTCCTCCTATCACGGCATCGGGGCGCGGATTCGTGCCGCCGAAGGTAAGGAGTTCCTCGCATGGGCTTGTTGGATCGACTACCGCGCGAATGTCAGCCAACGTTTGATCGACAGGCCGGAGAGCACGGTGGATGAGCTGCTCGCCTGCGAGACAAAGGAGTCATCGCGAACCAAGGAAACCTTGGACCTGATCGCCCACTTGAAAAAGACCGGCCATCTGGACACGAAGCTGCCCTTGCTGGTTGCAGGGGACTGGAACTCGCCCTCGCATCTGGATCTCGGTGAGTCGACCAAGGATCTTCACGGCGGCAAGGTGATCCCCATTCCGGGAACGATCGCCTTCGAGAAGGAAGGCTTCATGGATGCCTACCGACGGATTTTCCCGGACGTGCGCCAGCATCCGGGACTCACCTGGTCGCCCTTGCAGAAGGTGAACGGGGATGCCGGGAAGGAAGAAGCGCAGGCTCGGATCGACCGGCTCTATGTGCGGAACGCTGGCCTGCGTCCCACGGCGGCCCGGATTTTTCCGGAGCAGGAGGAGAACCCGGGAATCCCGCAATCCCAGAGGAAATTTCCGAGCGATCACGCGGCGTTGCTGATCGAACTGGAATGGGAGGATGCGGCGCCATGACCCGGACATGTCCGGAGCTGGTTCTGGCCGCTGCCATCGGCTTTGGAATCAGAGCGTGGCCTTCCCGTTCTTCTCCCATTTGTCCGCAGGAATCAGAACGGACTTCGCGCCCTCGCCGTTGAGCCAGGCCTTGGCGTCCTTGTCGTTCTTCAACTCGGCATCCCAGAAGGCGGTGGTGAGCGCGAGAATGGCGCGGTGGTAGCGTGGATCTTTGGGTGCGGCACCAAGCAGATCGCGCTCACCGAAGGTCATATGTACGCCCTTGTCGAAGACCACCTGCCATGCCGGGGCATTTGAGAGTGCTGGAAAGACCTTCAGGCGGTCTTCCGCGCTGGTATTCCCGATCGGGCTGGTATCTCCGGTGCCGGTCATCAGCAGGCAGGGGACTTTGATTGAGCTGAAAGCTTTGGCCGGGTCACCGGCGGCAGGCGGACTGGGGCTCATCATCACCGAGGCCTTGATGCGCGGTTCCAGAAAGGAAGCTCCGCCCAGTGGATAGGTTTGGCCGGACACGACCTGGGTGGTCACCGCGCCGAACGAATGGCCGGACATGCCGAGGTGGGAGAGATCCATGCGACCGTAAAGCGGATGGGCCCTGTCCGCATTCCACGCCGTGAGGGTATCAATCACCGCCGGGATGTCCTTGCCGCGCGCGACGAGATTTTCCAACGAGGCCGCCTTTTTCAGCTCCCCCATCCGTCCGACGAGCGGGGCGTTCTTCCACACTGCCTCGTCGCTGCCCGTGTGTTGGATGAAGACGACCACATAGCCGCGCGCGGCCCAGTGGTTGCCGAGATAGGGATTGTTGTCCCTTGATCCACCGAGACCATGGGAAAACAGAATCACCGGTGCCGGTTTCGATGTGGCCGGAAGATAGATGCGGACAGGGATGACGCGGTCACGCGTGGTATCCTTCATGTCGAAGGTCTTCGACTCGATCTTCGCTTCCGCGACCCTGAGTGGATCATAAGCACCCCTCAAGGTGAGTACGGAAACCAGCAGTGCTGCCAGGATGCGGAAGGTCATGAAGGGAAAACCCGCCTGAAGACGGGAAGTTGTGCGCGGCCAAAGCCTCGAAGGTCTCCGTAGGAGCTACGTGAGTGTAAAATGCACGGTGATCTATAAAACACGGTGACCTATAAGATATTCGTCCGGAAACAGCTTTGCTGGAAGCCACTGATCCTGATAAGGAAAACTCACCCCCACCCTGACACCACCTGTCCTGTTAGACAGTGGTCGGTCTTATGTCCCTCAGCGGGGGGGATTTTTGCACGTTTTCCGCACCCTCACCCTTCACCCTCCCCAACCACCATGTTCGCCTCAGATTGTGGCCGCGCACAGGCCATTCGTGCGCTTGCGATGAGCACCGTCGTCATTTCGATGTCCTCCACCGCGTGGGCAGCCGATCCGGATCCTTCGCAAGCCTCCACGCTCGGTCAGACGGTCAACAACCCGGCGACATCTTCGAGCACCACGGTCACCGCGCTGATCAAAGACCCGACGGGCACGCCCACCGCAGGCACGGTGGCCTTCGTGAAAACGGCGGACGGTTACATCTTCCTCGTGAAGGCCGTGGGCGACGTCATCTACAACGGCGACAATCCGCCCCAGGGCTTCACCATCCAGAGCAAGGACACCACCGCCAAGACGGTGACCCTCGTTCCCTTCCCGGCGGACCCGGACCCGGCCAAAAATGGTACGGCCACTCTTCCCTATCAGGCTCTGGCCACCAACACGAGCATCGATGGGCTGCTTAATCCAGGCGGAGGAACCGCGGGTTCCGCAGCCGTGGCCCCCGCCGTGGTCGGCGGTGCCGCAGGCGTGAAAATCGTCGGGGTGGGTGCGGGCGGTTCCAACGGTCGCGCTGGTGCGCTGGTCGTGCCACCTTCCTCCGGTGGCAATGGTGCCACGGGACCCAACGTCTCGAACACGAACACCACCGTCATCTCAACCACCAACCAGATTGGCGTCGAAATCGGCAGCCTCGGCGGTAACGGAGGTAACGGTGGAAGTGCCTACCTCTCCGTCTGGAGCGGTCGCAACGGCGGTGACGGCGGCAAAGGCGGAAACGTGAGCTTCACCAACAGCGGCGGTATTCAGATCGCCACGACGGGAGACGACAAATACGGCGTCTTCGCCTACAGCCGCAGCGGTGCCGCAGGTGCCGGTGGCTCCGGATATGGTGCTCCGGGCGGCGGATCGGGCGGTGCGTCCAGCGATGGCGGCAGCGTCACGGTCGACAACCAGGGCAATATCATCACCACCGGCAAGGGTGCCTATGGCATCTACGCCCTCAGCGTCGGCAACAAGGGCGGCGGCGGCGGCAGCCAGTGGGGCATCGTCGGCGCGGGCGGTTCCGCAGGTACCGGTGGCAATGGCGGTGCGGTGTCCGTGACGAACTCGGCGGGTGGAACGATCTCCACTTCCGGGGAGCAGGCCCACGGGATTCTCGCTCAGAGCATCGGTGGCTCCGGGGGCTCGTCCGGGACAACCGGAAACCTCATTCTCTCCCTGCAAGGCTCCTCCGACAACGGTGGCAATGGCGGCACCGTGACGGTGACCAACAACGGCTCGATCCTCACCACCGGCAAAGAGGCGAAGGGCATCTTCGCCCAGTCCATCGGTGGCGGTGGCGGCTCTGGCGGCACCGCCGGCGGCCTGATCGCTCTCGGCGGTTCCGGTTCCAATGGCGGCAGCGCCAGCACGGTGACGGTCACCAATGGTTCGACCGGTTCCATCACCACCACCGGACTCAGCTCCGATGCGATTTTCGCCCAGTCCGTGGGCGGCAGCGGTGGCTCCGGCTCCAATGCGGGCGGCCTGGTGGCTGTGGGTGGCAGTGGCAGCTCGGCTGGCAGCGGCGGTGTGGTGACCGTGGAAAACTACGGCACCATCTCGACCAGCCAGGACAATTCCCGCGGCATCGTGGCCCAATCCATCGGCGGTGGCGGCGGTGATGGCGGCAATTCCGGCGGCATGGTCGCGGTCGGTGGCAAGGGCTCGGGCGGCGGTTCCGGCTCCACGGTCACCGTGAAAAACGGCGGCACGATCACGACTCTCGGCAATGACTCACGCGGTATCGTGGCCCAGTCCGTGGGTGGCGGCGGTGGCAATGGCGGCAGCACCGGTTCCGTCGGTGTTTTCGCAGGCGTCGCCGTCGGTGGTTCCGGCTCCACCGGTGGCGCAGGCGGCAATGTGAACGTCATGCTCCAGGGCGTGGACGTGAACAACGCGTCCCTCATCAGCACCAGCGGTGATCGCTCCACCGGTGTCTTCGCCCAGTCCGTGGGCGGTGGCGGTGGCAGCGGCGGCGGTGCCGTCCAGGTTTCCGTGGGCGTCGGCTTCGCCGGAGCTTTCGCGGTCGGTGGCCAAGGCGGCAAGGGCGGCGCGGGCGGTGTGGTCAATCTGACCAAGGGCACCGGCTCCAGCGTCATCGAAACCGACGGCGTCGATTCGGCGGGTGTCTTTCTCCAGAGCGTGGGTGGTGGCGGTGGCAATGGCGGCTACTCCGTCGCGGTGGCGGCTTCGGGCGGCCCGGTGTCCGGTTCCCTCAGCGTTTCGGTGGGTGGCAATGGCGGCACGGCTGGCGCGGGTGGTGAGGTCAGCGTGGGTTCCTTTACGGGCACCGGCTCCCTCATTTCCACTGGTTTCGACGGCAGCATTTTGACCAAGGACGAGCGCTCCACCGGTTTCTTCGCCCAGAGCGTGGGTGGCGGGGGTGGCAATGGCGGTCTGGCGGTGAGCGCCGCAGGCAGCGGCTCGCTGGCCTTCAGCGGTTCCATCGCGATCGGTATCGGCGGTGAAGGCGGTGGCGGTGGCAATGGTGGCAAGGTTTCCGTCGGCATCGGTGGCAACATCACCACCCAGGAGGATAACTCTACCGGCCTGCTGGCCCAGTCCGTCGGCGGCGGTGGTGGCAATGGCGGCGGCTCCATCGCTGCCTCGCTCGCCGGTTCCGGCGGCGGTTCGGGAACCATGAGCCTCGCCATCGGTGGCAATGCGGGTACCGGCAGCACCGGCGGCGACGTCTGGCTCGCCACCCGCACCGGCACCGTCACCACCGGCGGTGAAAACTCCACCGGTATCATCGCCCAGTCCATCGGCGGCGGCGGCGGCAACGGCGGCTATTCCATCGCGGCAGGTGCCGCAGGCGCGGGCGTGGGCGCGGGTGCTCTCGACATCGGCCTCGGCGGCAAGGGTGGCGGCGGCGGCGCGGGCGGAACGGTCCTCGCGGATCTCCAATCGAATGTCAGCACGGCCAAGAACAACTCCGGCGGTATCCTCATCCAATCCGTGGGTGGCGGCGGTGGCAACGGCGGGTTCAACGTGGCAGCCGGTGCGGCTGGTGCGGGTACCGGCAGCGGTGCGGTCACGGTCGGCCTCGGGGGCAAGGGTGCCACCGGCGGCATCGGCGGAACCGTCACCGCGTCCTCCACCGGTAAGATTGATACGTTGGGCGACCACTCGGCGGGCTTTGTCGCCCAGTCCATCGGCGGCGGTGGCGGCAACGGCGGCTACAGCGTGACCGTCGCCGGTTCCGGCGCGGGCGTGGGCAGCGGCGCGGTCAATGTCGGCCTCGGCGGCAGCGGCGGCTCCGGCAATGACGGTGGCATCGTCACCGTGAATACGTCTCTCGGCAAGATCACCACCAAGGGCTCCGACTCCATCGGCCTGCTCGCCCAATCGATCGGCGGCGGCGGTGGCAATGGCGGCTTCAGCGTGGCGGTCGCCGCGTCCGGCGCGGGCACCGGCAGCGGCGCGGTCAATGTCGGCCTCGGCGGCAGCGGCAGCGGTGGTGGCGATGGTAAGAAAGTCACGCTCACCGCTTCCAACGACGTCAGCACCTCCGGGAAAAACTCCGCGGCGGTCGTGGCCCAGTCCATCGGTGGCGGTGGTGGTAGCGGCGGTTTCAGCGTTTCCGGAGCTGGCTCCGGCGCGGGTACTGGCAGTGGTGCCATTGCGGTCGGCCTCGGCGGCAAGGGCGGCAGCGGCGGTGACGGCGGCGACGTCAAGGCGACCATCTCCGGCGACATCGACACCCTTCTCGAAAACTCCGCCGGCATTCTCGCCCAGTCCATCGGTGGTGGTGGTGGCGATGGCGGGTTCAACATCAACGCAGCCATCTCCGGTGCGGGCACCGGCAGCGGTAGCATCGGCGTGGGTCTCGGCGGCAACGGCTCGGGCGGCGGTGACGGCTATCTCGTCGACGTCAGCTCCAGCGGCACCATCACGACCAAGGGCAACAATTCCACGGCCTTCATCGCCCAGTCCATTGGCGGCGGCGGCGGTAACGGCGGCTTCAACGTGAACGCGGCCGTCTCCGGTGCGGGCACCGGCAGCGGTGCCATCGGCGTGGGCCTCGGTGGCAGCGGTGCGGGCGGCGGCCATGGTGGCATCGTGATCGCCAAGACCAGCGACTTCATTTCCACCACCGGCGACAAGTCCGGTGGTATCCTCGCCCAGTCCATCGGTGGCGGTGGCGGCAACGGCGGCTTCAATGTGAACGTCGCCGGTTCTGGCGCGGGCACCGGCAGCGGTTCCGTTGGCGTCGGCCTCGGTGGCAGCGGCGCGGGCGGTGGTTACGCCATGAGCGTTGATCTCACGGTCACCAACAACGTCATGACCACCGGCAAGAACTCCGCCGGTATCATCGCCCAATCGGTCGGCGGAGGTGGCGGCAACGGTGCCTTTGATGTCACCGCCTCTCTCTCCGGTGCCAGCACCGGCAGCGGTGCGGTGGGCGTGAGCATCGGTGGCAGCGCCGGAACCGGCGGCTACGCGGGCGCGGTCACCACCAGCGTGACTGGCAGCGTTTCCACCGCCAAGGATGGCTCCGCAGGGATTCTTTCCCAGTCCGTCGGCGGCGGCGGCGGCAATGGCGGCATGTCCATCGCCGGCGCGATGTCCTTCGCCAGCACCGGCACCGGCGCGGTCAGTATCGGCCTCGGCGGCTCGGGTGGTGAAGGCAGCTATGCGGGCAAGGTCATCAGCGGCGTCACCGGGGATGTTTACACCGTCGGCAACGACAGCGGCGGCATTGCGGCCCAATCCATCGGCGGTGGCGGCGGCAACGGTGGGATTTCCATCAGCGGCTCGATCGCCGCGGCCAAGACCGGTGCGGGCGCGCTCGCCTTCGGTCTCGGCGGCTCGGGCGGCAAGGGGGGCAACGGTGGCGAAGTCGAAAACACCGTGACCGGCTACGTGCAGACCCAGGGCAACCACTCCACCGGCATCCTCGCCCAATCGCTGGGCGGTGGCGGTGGCAATGGCGGCCTCAATGTCAGCGGAGTCTTCACCGCGTCCAAGCAGGGCAGCGGTGCCCTCGCGATCGGCATCGGCGGCCTCGGTGGTGACGGTGGCAACGCCATGTCCGTCACCAACACCGTCACCGGCGGCACCGTCACCACGGGTGACTACTCCGATGCCATCGTCGCCCAGTCACTGGGTGGCGGCGGCGGCAATGGCGGCCTGAACGTCAGCGGCGCCGTGAACCTCAGCAAGGAGAATGGCGGCAGTGTCGGCATCGGTGTCGGCGGCTTCGGTGGCAATGGCGGTGATGCCCTGGATGTCACCAGCACCATCAAGACCACCACGGCCCACAACCAGATCGGCACCACCGGAGATCACTCCTCCGGTGTCGTGGCGCAGTCCATCGGCGGCGGCGGCGGCAACGGCGGCACCAACGTCACCGGCGCGGTCAACGTCACCGGCAAGAACGGCGCGGCCATCGGGGTCGGTGTCGGCGGTTTCGGCGGCGGTGCGGGCAATGCGGGCAAAGTCACCGTCGATGTCGCCGGAGACATCATTACCATGGGCAACCAATCCCACGGCATTCTCGCCCAATCCATCGGTGGCGGTGGCGGCAACGGCGGTACCAACGTCTCTGGCACGATCGCTTTCACCGCGGCCTCTTCCGGTCCGGCGAAGACTCTTGCGGCTTCCATCGGCGTGGGTGGTTTCGGCGGCGGCGGCGGCTATGCCGGTGCGGTGGATGTGAAATACGACGGCACCATTTCCGCGCTGCCAGGCACCTATCATCCGCCCGTCACCGATCCGGTGACCCACGTGGTGACCCCCGGCTATTTCGAACTCCAGGAAGACGGCGAAGGCTCGAACGGCATCGCGGCCCAGTCCATCGGCGGCGGTGGTGGCAATGGCGGCCTCAATGTCAGTGGCGGCCTTTCCTTCGCCCGCGGCGAGGGTGACGCCTACGGCATCATGGTCGGTGTCGGCGGTTACGGCGGCGACGGTGGCGACGCCGGCAAGGTCGACGTCCTTGTCACCGGCGGCGAAAGCATTTCCGCCTACGGCGCGGGTCACTCCGGCATTCTCGCCCAGAGCGTGGGCGGCGGTGGCGGCACCGGTGCCACCAATGTCAGCGGCGGCATCGTTTCCGATTCCCCGCTGGTGGTGGGCGTCGGCGGCTCCGGCGGCGATGCCGGTGTCGCGAAGGACGTCAAGGTCACCGCGACCGCGGACATCTACGCTTCCGCGAAGGATTCCAAGAACATGGCTTCCGCGGGCATCATGGCCCAAAGCCTCGGCGGCGGTGGCGGAAACGGTGGCCTCAACGTCAGCGGCAGCATCGCCATCGCAAAGGAAAGCACCGTGCCCGCCATCACCGTCGGTGTCGGCGGCTCCGGTGGAGCGGGTGCGATCAGCGGCGATGTGACGGTCGATCACACCGGTAACATCACGACCTCCGGCAACTGGATTCACGGCCTGATGGCGCAGAGCATCGCCGGTGGCGGTGGCAATGGCGCTCTCAACGTGACCGGCGCTTTCAACTGGTCTGACTCCGACAACTCGGGCGGCAAGAAGGATATCACCGTGGTCGCTGGCGTCGGGGGCACCGGCGGCAAGGGCGCGGACGCGGGCGACGTCAAGGTCACCCAGAACGGCATCGTCACCACCAAGGGCGACAATGCCCGCGGCGTGGCCGCCCAGTCCATCGGCGGCGGTGGCGGCAACGGCGGCATGAATGTCACCGGCGTCTTCAGCCGCAGCAGCTCGCCCATTTCCGTGGGTGTCGGCGGCACCGGTTCCGGCGGCGGCCATGCAGGCGCTGCGGAAGTCATCCGTGGCAGCGAGACCGCCTCCACCGGCACGATCACCACCGACGGCAAGAACGCCTACGGCATCGAGGCTTCCAGCATCGGCGGCGGCGGTGGCGATGCCGGCATGAATTTCAACGCGGGCGTCACCATGGCGGGTAAGAACCCGGACGATGGAGGTTTCGTGGCCAACTTCGCGATCGGTGGTGCCGGTGGCGAGGCGGGCAACGGCGGCAAGGCGAAGGTGACGAACTACAGCGATATCCTCACCAAGCAGGACAAGAGCCACGGCATCATCGCCCAGTCCATCGGTGGTGGCGGCGGCAATGCCAACTTCAACCTCTCCGTCACCTACGGCGGTTTCGAGGACCCCTCCAAGAAAAACAAGACGCTCGGTTTCGCCCTCGCGATCGGTGGCGCTCCCGGCGATGGCGGTCACGGTGACACCGTGGACGTCATCCAGGTCGGCGACATCGAGACCTTCGGAAAACAATCCTACGGTATCCTCTCGCAGTCCATCGGCGGCGGCGGTGGCAATGCCGGCATGGATCTCGCCATGGCCATCACCAGCGGTGGCGGCGGTTCGATCACCGTCGGCCGTATCGGTGGCATCGGTGGTTACGGTGGTGATGTCACCCTGTCCTCCGATGGCAGCGTGCTGACCCACGGCGAGGGCTCCTTCGGCATGCTCGCGCAATCCGTCGGCAATGGCGGCGGCAATAGTTCGTCCACCTCCGTGGCCATCACCGGTCCTGATACCGACGACAACCCCGCCGAGTCCGCATCCGTCTCGGTCGGCCTTGAAGGCGGCGAGGGCGGCTACGGTGGCAGCGTTCTTCTCACGGCCGAGGGCTTTGTCGATACCCACGGCAAGAACGCCCACGGCATCTTCGCCCAGTCCATCGGCGGTGGTGGTGGCAACGGCGGTTCCGCCAACACCTTCGGCCTCAGCAGCGCCACCATTGGTGTCGCGGTCGGTGGCAAGGGTGGCACCGGCGGCTACGGCGGCACTGTGACAGTCAAGAGCAACGCCCAGGTCCGCACCTATGGGGACGGCTCGGTCGGCATCCTCGCCCAATCCGTGGGCGGCGGTGGCGGTACCGGCGGCATGTCCACCGCAGGCGGCCTCACTTCCAAGGTCGACGGGCTTTCCGTCAGTGTCGGCGGTGAAGGTGGTGCGGGCATGTATGCCGGCAAGGTGACCGTCGAGAACGGCGGCATCGTCATCACCGATGGCGTCGGCTCCCACGGCATCCTCGCCCAGAGTCTCGGCGGCGGCGGCGGCAACTCCGGCATGGCGATCAACGCCATCCTGCGCAACACCCAGAAGGATCCGACCAACGGCGGCATGATCACCGTCGGCGGCAAGGGTGGCAGCGGCGCGGTGGGTGGCGAGGTCGTGGTGACCAACACCGGCGGCATCGGCACCAGCAAGGAAAACTCCATCGGCATCTTCGCCCAGTCCATCGGTGGCGGTGGTGGCAATGCGGCCACCGTGGTGAGCAGCAATGTCACCGGTTCCGCGGGTGGCAACAACCTCAGCATCACCGTTGGCGGCAAGGGTGGCACCGGCGGTGCCGGCGGCAAGGTCACCGTCACCAACAAGACCAACGACGATGACGACAGCGGCAAGATCATCACCGTGGGCAATTACTCCCATGGCATCGCTGCGATGAGCATCGGCGGCGGCGGTGGTACCGGCAGCACCGCGGTCAGCGTGCTCCGCCCGACCAAGGGCACCTCCGCGGACGCCACCACCAATGCCTTCCTCTTCAACCTTGGCGGTTCGGGTGGCAGCGGCGGCACCGGCGGTGTCGTAACCGTCGACAACCAGGGCTCCATCACCACCTACGGCTACAAGGCCCACGGTATCCTCGCCCAGTCCATCGGCGGCGGCGGCGGCAATGGTGGTGTCAGCGTCACCGGCGATCTCGCCCTCGGCAAGAAGCCCGATGACAACACCGGCAAGGTGGTCTCCATGGCCCTCGGTGGTTCTGGTGGTGATGGCAACGATGGCGGCAACGTCACCGTTGAAAACAGTGGCTCCATCGAGGTCTTCGGCAAGAGCGCTTATGGCATCTACGCCCAGAGCGTCGGTGGCGGTGGCGGCGATGGCGGCTTCGCGGCCACCCTTTCGCGCAACATCCTCTTCAATCCGAAGACGGACATGGCGAAGTCATTCATGAACATCGGCCTCGGCGGTTTCGGCGGGGACGGTGGCAATGGTGGCAACGTCACGGTGAACCACACCGGCTCGATCATCTCCCACGGCGACAATTCCTACGGCATCTTCGCCCAGTCCGTCCGCGGCGGTGGTGGCAATGCCGCCTACGAACTCACCGCTCCCACCTGGATGGCGGCCGATCTGGTCATCGAAGGCGCTCTCGGCGCGCGCGACGGCACGGCGGGCACCGCAGGCACCGTCACGATCAACACCATCGGCACCATCGTGATGTCCGGGAAAAACAGCACCGCGCAGCTCGGCCAGTCCATCAACGGTGGCGGCGGCAACGTCGATCTGTTCCTGGACGTCAGCAAGCACGCCGTCGCCCTCGGGGATGATGGCGTGGAGCTCCCACCCGATGGCGGTGATGTGGACACGGTGATGGGCTTCATCAAGTCCACCGTCAAACTCGGCACCGACTTCGCAGCGGACTCCGCTGCCAGCGCGGTGGAAGCCACCCACGTCGGCGACCTCTACACCTCTGGTGAAAAGGCCATCGGTTCGCTCCTGCAATCCATCGGCGCGGGCGGCGGCAATGGCACCCAGGAAGTCGTGGTCAACACCAATGCAACGGTCGATCTCAACCTCGCCCTCGGCAGTACGGATGCGACCAACAGCGCGGGTGGCGACATCAAGTCCACCCGCACTGGCAAGGTGATCACCACCGGCACGGATTCCGGCGGCGTCGAGGCCCAGTCCATCGGCGGTGGTGGCGGCAACCTGTCCGTGAAGGTCGTCCGCGTTCCGGATCTCACTCCGACCGCGTCCGCCATGGCCGCCTTCGGAGCTCCGTCCGGACCGGTTTCCATCCCACCGCCAGTCGTCACTCTGGCCTCGCTCGGGGCTGATGGCGGTGCCGCGAACAATGGTGGCAACATGGTCTTCCTGACCGCGGGCGATATCGGCACCACCGGGGATCGCTCCTACGGCGTGCTCTACCAGAGCATCGGTGCGGGCGGTGGCAAACTGAACCTCGTCGGACTCGAAGCCCTCGAGCTTTCCCTCGGCGGCAAGAACGGTGCCGCTGGCAATGGTGGCAACATCACCCTCGACAATACCGGCATCATCTACACCGAGGGTGAACTCGCCCACGGCCTGATCCTCCAGTCGATCGGCGGTGGCGGCGGCCTGGCCCTCACCGACCTCGACCCGGCGAACATCTCCATCGTCAAGAACACGACCAACACCGGCAACGGCGGCATCCTCGATCTCACCCAGAAGGGCGATGTCATCGTCCATGGCGACCGCTCGGTGGCGGTCATCGCCCAGAGCCTCGGCGGTGGCGGTGGTTTCGTGGATGACTTCTTCTTCGGCAGCTCCGGGGGCACCGGTTCCGCCGGAGCCATCACCCTCCGCATGCGTGGCAATATGGTGGCGGATGGCGAAGGCGGTGTCGGCATCTTCGCCCAATCGCAGGGCGGCGCTGGGCAGGGTAATATCGAAATCGATCTCGCCGCGGACAAGTTCCTCTACTTCGGTGAAAACGGCACCGGCGTCAGCTTCTCCGGCGGCGCGGCGAACAAGTTCGTCAACAACGGCACCGTCTCCGGCAAGGATGGTCTGGCTGCCTGGAGCGTGAAGGGCACCGATGGCGGTGAGACGGTCGAGAACAACGGGGACTTCTTCGGTCAGGTCGATCTCGGCGCGGGCGCGAACAAGTTCGTCAACCACACTGATGGCGTCATGGTTCCCGGTCCGCTGTTCCTCCTTGGAGCCGCCGCCAACCAGCTCGTCAACGATGGCATCCTGCTCCCGGGCAACATGCTCCTGGCGCAGCACACCGATGTAACCGGCAGCTTCACCCAGAGCGATACCGGCAAGACCTACGCCGAACTCGACTTCGGAACCGAAACCATCGACCAGCTCTACATGACCGGCACCGCCAGTCTCGATGGCAAGGTGGATGTCAGCCTGCTCAATCCGCAGCTCGTCAAGTCCGGCCACTTCCAGAAGGTGCTCTATCACGCGGACGGCGGCGTCACCAACGATGGCCTGGAGCTCGTCACGGCTCCCTCCATGGTCATCAACTACCAGATCCTCTACCCGACCGGTAAGGACGCGATCCTGGACTACAATGTGGACTTCTCGCCCTCAGGCAAGCTGGGTCGGAACCTCGCCACGGTCGGCAGCTACATCAACCGCATCCAGGACGCCGGCAGCTCGCCCGCGCTTGCGGACACGGTGGTCAAGCTGATGTACGATCCCACCATCCAGGCCTACAAGGAGTCCCTGTCGATGCTCACTCCGGATTTCTACGCGGAGCAGCAGGCCGAGGTTCTCCGTGGCAGCCAGCGCTTCGGTGAAACCCTCTTCGATGGCGGTGCCTACCGCTACGGCAAGAAGGGCCGCCTGCTGTGGTTCGACTTCGAAAGCTCGGATACCGTCCATCACGGTTACGATGACTACAAGACCGTCCGCCAGAACTCCAATGGCTTCGCCATGGGCTTCGAGCACGAGCTGAAGGATGGCTGGATCGTCGGAGCTGCGGCCGCGCTGGAGGAAAACACCGCGGGCGGTTATGACGGACGTTGGAGAGCCAATGGTGACACCGAACGCCTCGGTGCCATCGTGAAGCGCGATTTCAGCGGCACTGAGATCGCTGGAATTCTCTCCTACAGCTGGAACCAGGCACAGTCCCGTCGTTCGGGTGCGGTCACCTCGCCGTTCTACACCCATGTCGACCGCGACCTGCAGGCCCTCACCGCCATGGTCCGCGTTTCGCATGAGTTCAACAACGACGGGCTCTACATCAAGCCGATGATCGACTTCGGCGCTTCCCGTCTGAGCGCCGAGTCCGCCACCGAGACCGGTGCCGGAGCCACCAGCCTCGTTCTCGGACACTACAACGAAACCCACGCGTGGGTCCGCCCCGCGATCGAGTTCGGTAAAGTCATTCCGTTCCAGTCCGGAGCGGAACTCCGTCTCCACGCGGAAGTCGCCTACCAGCACTTCCTCACTCCGGACCACACCGATGTCATCGCCGGCTTCGCCGGTGCTCCGCGCGGAGTGGCTCCGATGGATCTGCAGGTGCAACTCGGCTCCGTGGGCAGCGTGTCCTTCGGTGCGGACGTGATCTTCGTGAACGAGGTCAGTGTCGGTATCGATTACACCAAGGCCTTCGCCCAGAATTACGACCTGGATTCCGTCAATTTGAAGGTCAGCACCACCTTCTAAGAGGACGCTGGAGCCATTTCGCCAGTCAGGCCCCGGAGCGGATGCTCCGGGGCCTGTTCTTTGTAGCGGGCTCCTTCATCGCCTCCACCGGGGAAATGTGATAGATGAATGTGCCTGTTGATCGTTCGCCTTGAGAAACGATCCGGTGTACTCCGCGTATCCCACCCAATGCATCGGGACCTTCCCGGCAGACGCTTTTCCATCATGAAACGGCTCTTTATTCTCCTCATCGGACTGGTTCTGGCTGCGACCGTGCAGGCGGCGCCGCTTCGCGTCTTCATCCGGGGGGGAGACAAAACCCACGGACCGAACGCGCACGAGCACGATAAGTTCCTCAACGAGTGGAAGCCGCTGCTCGCTTCCCGTGGCATGGTGGTTGACGGCGCCAAGAATTGGCCGACCGCCGAGCAGCTCCGCAACACCGACGTGCTGGTGATGTATGCCCAGAACGGTGGCAATGCGGCACCCGAGCAGAAGGCGAACCTGGCGGAGTTCACCAAGCGCGGCGGTGGTATCGTGGTGATCCATACTGCGGCGGTTTCCGATGACCCGGCGTGGTGGAAGTCCGTGATCGGCGGCTCGTGGGTGGAGGGAAAGACCAAGTGGAAGGAGGGCCCGATGGATCTCTACTACGTGGAGAACCAGCGCATCGAAGGCCAGCATCCGATCACGAAGGGCGCTTCGAACTTCCACATCGATGATGAGATCTACTACGACATGGATCTCTCGCCGGACATCCGCGTGCTGGCCACCAGTTACACGCCGAAGGTTCCGGAAGGAAAGCGGCCGGCAGAAGGAGGCAAGGCGAACGTCTATGACATCCAGCCACAGATGTGGGCTTACGAGAAGGACAACTACCGCGCCTTCGTGAGCATCCCCGGCCACTTGTGGGGAACATTTGAAAAGCCGTTTTACCGCGCGGTGTTGTTGCGTGGCATCGCATGGGCAGGCAAGCGTCCGAACCTCGATGAGTTCTGCAAGCCGGAGGAGATCAGCTCGCTGACCTATCCGGAAGGTGGACCGCAGAAGCCGGAGGAGACGCTCAAGAACCTGGAGGTCCATCCGGATTTCAATTTCAAGCTGATCGCCGCCGAGCCGCTGATCACCAAGCCGATGAACTTCGATTGGGATGCCTCCGGCCGCATGTGGGTGGCGGAGACTCCGGAGTATCCGAACGGTCGCCGCGGCATGCGCCCGGACTATCGCGGCAGGGAGTGGAAGGATCACGGCGGCGTTGATCCCGATCCCGGCCAGCAGAACCGCAAGGCCATCGACAAGATTTCCATTCTCACCGACACCAATGGAGATGGCGTGATGGACAAGAAGGAGGTCTTTTACGAGGGCCTCGAACTGGTCACCGGCCTCGTCTTCTATCAGGACGGCGTGATCGTCACCCAGGCCCCGGACATCCTGTGGCTGCGCGATACCGATCATGACGGCAAGGCGGACAAGGTGGAGAAACTCTTCACCGGCCTCGGCACCGGTGACACCCATGCGGTGATCAACAACCCGCGCTGGGGTTGGGATGGCTGGATCTATGCAACCCAGGGTTACAGTGGTTCCGACCATGTCTTGAACGCGAAGGGGGAGAAGATGCCGGTGATCGGCAGCGGCGTGGTGCGCTTCAAGCCGGACGGCTCGGTGATCGAGCAATACTCGTCCAAGGGCGGCAATACCTGGGGTCTCGAGATCACCGGTGACAACCGCGTGATGTGGACCCAGCCGACGAGCGGCGAGCTGCTGATGCAGACCGTGCTGCCGGAATACGCGCTGGCACGCGGCAAGGTCGGCAAGACTGCGAGCTATCACGTGGTCGAGCCTTCGAAGAAGACCTTCCCGCTGATGAGCTGGGAGCAGCAGGCTTATCGACAAATCGACTGGGTCGGTTCCTTCACCGCGGCGGCAGGCTGCGTGATCTATGACGGCGGCTCGTGGCCCGCGGAATACAAGGGCGACTACCTGACCACGGAGCCGACGATCAACATCGTCCACCACGCACGTCTCACACCGGAAGGTTCCAGCTACACGTTCCACAAACTGTCCGGCCGGGAGGAGACGGAGTTCATCCGCAGCAAGGACATGTGGTGGCGTCCCGTCGAGGTGCGCGTGGGTCCGGATGGCGCGGTGTATCTCGCCGACTTCTACAACCAGGCCGTCATTCACAACGACACCCGCGGACCGGATCATAACAAGGTGAACGCCGCCGTGCGTCCCGACCGCGACCACTACTTCGGTCGCATCTGGAAGATCGATCACAAGGAAGCCACCAAGCTGACCGTACCGGATCTAGCCAAGGCCACGCCGGTGCAGATCGCTGCCGCGCTGGATCACCCGAACCGCGCGGTGCGCCTGCTGGCCAGCCGCCTGCTGATCGACCGCCAGGAAAGCAAGCCGGAGGTGATCGCCGCCATCCAGGCGCAGATGGAAAAGGGCAAGTCGTCCGACACCCGCATCGCCGCGATGTGGACGCTGCACGGCCTCGGCGCGATCAAGCCGGGAGTCATCGAGACCGTCATGACGGATGCCGATGCCGCCGTGCGCCGCAATGCCGCGGGCGTGGTGGAAGCCGCCGGACAGGGCGGGGGAGCCGCCTTGTTGAAGCTGATCGGAGATTCGGAAGCGCCGGTGCGTCTCGCCGCTCTGCGTGCCGTGGCCGCGGTTCCCGCCACCGATGCGGATGCCGCCGCCATCCTCAGCCAGTGGGCGAAATTCGATGATGATTTCCAGCGCAGTGCCGCACTCGGCGCGCTTGCCCGCGATCCGGCCTCGGCCATCGCCGCGTTGCTGGACACTACGGATGCATCGCTCGCGCCACTGGCTTCGCAGCTTGCCCAAGGTCTTGCTGAAAAGAACGATACCGCCGCTGCGGCAAAGCTCGTCATCGCCCTCGCTTCCAAGCCTGCTTCCTCCGATGCGATGAAGCGTGGCATTCTCGATACGCTCGTCCGTTCGCTCAAGGCTTCGCCGGAGGTGAACCCGCCGCTGGCCAAGGCGCTCGATACGCTGTTGCTCAGCGGTGCCGGTGGCAGCACCCTGCCGCTCGCCGCGAAGTGGGACAAGGCGGGCGTGCTCAAGCCGTCCATCACCAAGTTGACGGCGGAGTTGTTCAAGCGTCTCGAAGGAGGCACCGACGACCAGAAGCTGGCTGCGGCCCGTACGCTCCTGGATCTGCGCGCCGAGCAAGCCGTGGAGGCTGTGTTCAAGGCCCTGAATGGTGAAGGCACCCCCGCGTTCAAACGCGAACTGGTGCTTGCTCTCGGTGACAGTGGCGACGCGCCCATTGGCGGTCCTCTTGCCGCGTCGCTGGGCAAGCTGCCCACCGAGGCTCAGGCCGCCGCATTTGAAGTGCTGCTCCAGCGCAGCGACCGCGCGCTCGCCCTTCTGGATGCGCTTTCGAAGAAACAGGTCGATGTGGCGATCTTCGGCCCGGCCAATCTCGCCCGCTTACGCACCTATCCGGATGGCGAGATCTCCAAGCGTGCCTCGGCCATTCTCGATGAACTGATGGGACCCTCCCTGAAGGCCAAGGGCGAGATTCTCGCGAAGCTCTCGGCGGTGGTCGAACAACCTGGAGATCCGGTGAGAGGCAAACAGCTCTTCACCGCCACCTGCGCCATCTGTCACAAGTATGGAGACGAAGGCGCGGACATCGGGCCGGCCCTCACCGGCATGGGTTCGCATGGCATTTCCGAACTGCTCACGGCCATCGTTGATCCGAACCGTGAGGTCGATCCTTCCTTCGCCGCTTGGAACATCGAGACCAAGGATGGTCGTTTCCATGCTGGAATCATCGCTCGCGAGAATCCCGCCAGCCTCGTGTTGAAGAGTCTCGCCGGACAGGAGGAAATCCGCATCGCGGACATCAAGAGCCGCGTGAACACCGGACGCTCGCTGATGCCGGAAGGTCTTGAAGGTCTCGGCGGCGAATCGCTTCGCGACATCCTCGCTTATCTTTGCGGAACGGACGCGGCGAGGTATCGCACGCTCGATCTGCGTGGCGTCTTCACCGCGGACACGCGCAAGGGCCTCTATCAATCGCAGGCCGCCACGGGGGACACGTTGGTGTTCCGCAAGTATGGTACTCAGGAAATCGAGAAGGTTCCCTTCAATGTCATCGATCCCGGCAAGAGCACCAATGGCAACAACATCCTCGTCCTGAAGGGCGGCGGTGCGGGCACGTTCTCTGCAGGTCTCGCGCGGAAGGTTGAAGTGAAGACTGGCGGCTTCAAGGCGAACCGTCTGCATTTCCTCGGTGGGGTCACTGGTTGGGGCTATCAGGGTGGCGGCGATCCTTCGCCCGTGATGAAGGTGACCGTCTTCTACGCCGATGGTGGAAGCGAGGAGCTGGTGTTCCAGAATGGCATCGAGTTCGCCGACTACTACCGTCGCACCGATGTGCCAGGCTCGAAATACGTGGATGTGCTCAGGGATCACCAGATCCGCTTCTTCAGCAAGCAACTCAAGCGCGCCGGCCCGATCGACCGCCTCGCCATCGAAAGCTTCGCCACCGGTGCCGCGCCGACCTTGGCCGCCATCACCGCCGAGCTCGCGGATGCCAACGCCGCACCATTGCCCGCACCAACCGCTGCGGTGAACACCAAGCCGGGCTTCAAGCCGCAGTTCAACGATTCCGTGCCGGTGCCTCCGCTCAGTGCCAAGGGGCCGCGCGTGCTGCTGGTCGGCGGTGGCAGTTCGCATGACTTCGTGAAGTTCTTCGGAGACACCGACAAGGCCACGCTGGAACCAGTCGTGGGCTGGGTTGGCTTCACCCAGAATGCCAACGGACTCGCGGATATTCTCAAGAACGTGGACGTCCTTGTGTGGAGCGCGAATCAGGCGATCTCCCCGGAGACCCGCAAGCTTCTGATCGATTTCGCCAACTCCGGCAAGGGCATCGTCGCCCTCCATCCAGGCACCTGGTATGCATGGGAGGATTTCCCGCAGTGGAACAAGGAGATCATCGGCGGCGGCACCCGCGGTCATGACGCTCTCGGTGCCTATCCGATGAAGGTCGTGAATTCCAACCACCCGGTCACCAAGGGCGTCACCGCGGAATTCCAGATTGTGGACGAGCTTTACAATTACATCCCGGACCCGCAGGCCACGCCCATCGCAGTACTGGCCACCGCGACCAGCCCGAAAACCGGCAAGACCTTTCCACAGGTTTTCATCGTGAAGCATCCGAAATCCCGCGTGGTCGGCATCACCCTCGGCCACGACGAGCGCGCCCACAATCTGCCGGAATACCGCACGCTCCTCAAGAACTCCGTACTGTGGTGCGCGGGAAAATGAAGAAGGAGAGAGGCGATGTTAGATAAAACCGCCATCCGGTTTCGCTGCACGATTCGCCGGTGGAATCCCGGTGCATTGCTTATGAATCATTTGCACACTATTGTTACCCTGCCGTTCGGTCGTCTGACGGCCGCCTGTCTCATCGCCGCCGCTTCATCCGCCTTGGCCGCGGACCCCGCGCCGGAGATCAAGGTCACCACCGGGCGTAGCGCCACGGATGCCGCTTTCAAGATCGGCGGCATTCCGGGCATCGCCACCAACGATGCCGCCACCAAGGCCTCGTTGAAGATCGTCTCCGGCAATGCGGATCCGAATTGCGGCGTGCTGGATGTGATCCGTGACGGGCGCGGGCCGAATGACGAGGACGCTCCCGGGAACAACTTTTTCTTCAGCGGCCCGGGTGGCCGTCTCACGATGGATCTGGGAAGCGTGATCGACGTGAAGAACGTGGCGAGCTTTTCCTGGCACCCCGGTCCGCGTGCGGGCCAGGTGTACAAGCTTTACGGTGCCGATGGTGCTGCCGCAGGCTTCCAAACCGAACCCGGCCAGGGAGTCGATCCGGCCACCGTCGGCTGGAAGTTCATCACGGAAGTGGACACCCACGACAAGGGAACGGGCCAGCAAGCGGTCTCGATCGCCACGGCAAGCGGCGCTCCGCTTGGCAAATTCCGCCATCTGTTGTTCGACATCCGGGCCAACGCGGATCCGAGCGGCCACGGCAACACTTTCTTCAGCGAGATCGATGTGATCGATGCCAACGGACCGGAGCCGAAGTACTACGAGCGCGTGGTCAGCACGTATCACTCGAAGGATGGCAAGTATCACTTCATCCTCGATGCGACGGAGGCACCGGACCTGGCGAAATGGTGCGAGGAGAAGCTGATGCCGGTGATGGAAGAGTGGTATCCGAAGATCATCGGCATGATTCCGGTGGACGGCTACACGCCGACGGACACCATCCGCTTCACTCTGAAAAATGCCACCACGCTGCCCGGCCACGCCCAGGGCGTCCCCGGTTATGCGACGGGAAACTCGATCACGCTGAACGCCACCTTCATGCGCCAGAATGCGACAGGAGAAGCGATCGGCTGCGCGGTGCATGAGATCGTCCACATCGTCCAGTTCGGCAACATGGGCCGGACCAACATCCCGCGTCCCCCCACTTGGTTCACCGAAGGTCTCGCCGACTACATCCGTTGGTTCCTCTACGAACCGCAGAGCAAGGGAGCCGAGATCACCAAAGGCAATGTCCGCAATGCCAAATACTCGGACAGCTACCGGGTCACCGCCAACTTCCTCGACTGGGTGGTGCGGACTTATGACAAGGATCTCATCCGCAAGATGAACGTGGTCACCCACACGGGCTACTCGGAGGATCTTTGGAAACAGTGGACCGGAAAGACCCTGGAAGAGCTCAATGCGGAGTGGAAAGCCGGAAACCTGAAACGTCTCGGAATGGAGTGACACGGATATCTGGTGCCACCTACATCGTTCCCGGAGCCCACTACTACGGCGTGAGCAACGGCGGCGTGTATCAGAACTGGCAGCCTTGGAGGATCAGCTCGGACCCGGCGAAGAATCCGGTGGAAGGAGATCCGGCGTTGCTGGGAGGGAAGCTGCATGTGTGGAACGATCAAGGGCCGACGGGCTATACCATGACGGAGATCGCGGGCCTTGCGTTTCCCAGCATGCAGGTCTTCGCTGAAAAATTGTGGGGCACCAAGGGCGGGCGGTCTGGTGCTCGATTTGCCCGGCGAACATGTCCTCGCTTCGGTGGATGCGCGGGAGTCGCTCGCGTTTGCCCGTGGCCGGGCGGATCTGGAATGCCCTTGGACCTTGACGATGGAGATCCGGAAGACGGCCGTCACGGACAAGCGGGGAGTGATCCTTTCTTCCGGGCAGGCGGAAATCTGTTCGGACTATTCGCGCATCGAAACCCGGAAAATGAAGGGCCCGGATGGGAAGGAGTCCACGACCAAAGAAACGGTGGAAGGGATCGGTGTGGTGCGTGCCGTAGGTACGCCGGGCAAGGATCCGGCATTGTCCTACACATTGCAGATGACGTGAGCCGCGTTTACGCGCCAGCTCCGGCGAAGGATCCGTGGGTGAAGATCGCCATCGTGGGGGACCAGCGACATACGACGGTTTTCGTAAATGGCGTGAAAACCGGCGAGAGCAACAACCAGATGTTGTGTCCGCTCGCCCTGTTGGGCAGCCCCAACGGCAATTCATTTGTCGGAGTGATCCGGAATTTGAAAGTCTTCAACCGCGTTTTCACCGCCAGGGAGATCGGTCGCGCGACGGGTTTGGACTTGCCGGACAATCTGGCCGATGGACACACGGCGAGCGCGTCCGCTTCGGACAGCGAACATGATCTGGTGCCGGAAAAAGCGGTGGACGGAGATGCATCCAGCCGCTGATCCTCCGGGCAGACCAAGGCGGACCAATGGCTAGTGGTGGATCTCGGCGAAGCGAAGGAATGCAATACCCTCGATATCGCGTGGGAAACAGCGCGTCCGGCACGGGTTGAGGTGGAGATTTCGACCGATGGCGGGACATGGAAGCAAGTGGCCGCAGCCAAGGTGGGGGGCGACCGGACCCGCATCGGATTCCAGACCATCAAGGCCCGTCAGGTGCGGGTCGTGATGAAGGAGCCCGTGACCGTGTGGGGCTATTCGGTTTTCGAATTGGAAGTCTTGAAGCGTGCCGGCAGGTGATCACTGAAGCTCTTCGCCCGCGTCCGGGTGGTGGTATCGCCGTGATCCGCCAAGGCATCGGCTTCCAGGTTTGTGGCGGGCCTCGGGGGAGGCCTGCCACGGGGTGCAATGCATGCGCCGGTTCTGTTCAAAGGGGACCAGAGCCGGCGCAAATCACCCCGGCTGCAATAGGCTCAACTTTTTCCCAACTCACCTCCCCGCTACCGGATTCGTATGGTCAGCTCATGACCCGACCCGGCAATCCTGCCAGTGTCCGGCTCCGGTGGGAGGTCGACACGGAAGACCATGGCATGCGTCGGTTGGTCCTTTGGAGCGACCGGCGCATGTCATTTTCCCTGCTCCGCCTGCTTTCTCCTCATACTTGATTCCGTCCCATGAGGTTACTATCCGCCCTCACCCTGATTTGAAGCGCGCGCCAAGGTTCTGAACACGAAGGGCGCCTGGTGCGCGTTCTGGGTACAATCACCGACGGCGTGGAGACCGGCCGCCTGACGAAAGCGCCGATGTCCGATCGTCCGCAACACTTGATCCTGTCATGCGAGGTGGAGAAATGGCGCGGTAAGATCGAGGAAGCCATCCTGCCGGATGCATTCACCATTGACTATGTCCGCGTCTGGCAGACGCCCGCCCAGATCGAGGCCGATGCCAAGCGCCCGGAGATCCTTTCCCCGGGCCGGGCGAAGTATCTCTTGGAACGCATGGGCTACTTCAACTGGCTCGACAAGAACAAGGACCGGCAGCTTGCGCCGGAGGAGTTTCTGAGCGACCGCAAGGACAAGATCGACGGCGAGAAGGAGTTCGGGAAATTCGATAGGAACAAGGACAAGTTGCTCAGCCTCGAAGAATTCCTCTTCTCGGGCAACAAGCCCATCCCGAATCTCGAGCAAGCGATTGCGGACGTTCTGGCGGAGGACAAGCCGCGCCGTGAAGCCGCGTTCAAAACCCTGGATCGGGATCAGGATGGCAGCGTTACCAAAGAGGATTACCTCGCTCCGGAGAAGGAGCAGCAGCGGGAAAAGGCAGGGCAGCTCTTTGACAAGTACGACAAGGACAAGAACGGCAGCCTTGGTCTGGAGGAGTTCATCCGCGAGGGCAGATGATGAAGAACGGGGCGAATTGCCCTGTTCTGCGTTGATCTCCGTTCTCGCGCGGAGCAGCAGTCCATCCTCCATTCCGGACCATGGGGGCATGGATGGATGAGAGGCTCCTTGGAGCGAAACCGGTTGTCCGCTTTTGGCAAGCGAAGAATGATTGCAATAAAAACGGCCGGGATTCCTCTCGGCCGTTTTGGTTTCAGAACTGTTGGAAAACCCGGCTTACTTCTTTCCCTTCGGGTCGAGGTTGGCCTGCATCTCGGCGTCGGTCGGGGTCTTGGACGGCACGCCCTTGGCCGGGACTTCGAGGCCGGTGGTCCAGACGATGGCGTTGAGCACCACGCGGCGGAAATCGTCGTTCTGCCAATTCTTGTGGAAGTGGCCGCCGGTGAAGCCGAAGGAGCGACCCTTGCCCACGGAGTCCGGACGCTCGTAGACCCACATCGTGTGCTGGGGTTCCTTGCGTTCGGTCACGGCGGCGCGGACCTCCGGATTGCCTTCATGCGGGCCATCCTTGCGGGTGAGGGTTTCCGGGCCCGGCAGTGCGGTGAGGATCGGGGTGACACCGGCCATCTTGTCGCGGAAGCGCATGTGGTAGTACCACTCGTCCAGCATGCTGAAGTTCGAGATGCCACGGGTAACGGCGTGCTTCGGCAGCGTGTAGGAGGCGTTCCAGTGCGGGTTCACGGACCAATCGGTCTCGAAATAGCCGCCCACGAGGTCGAGGAAAGTATTGCCCGCTTCGCCCTTCGGGATTTCCACCGCATAGTGGATGCAGCCGATGCCGACTCCGGCCTTGGCGAAGGCCTTGAGTTCATCGAGGTGCTTGAAAGCCGGGTGACCGCCACCGCCGTCCGAATAGATGACGATGGCCGAAGCCCCATTGAAAACGGACGTGTCCTGCGGCCAGCCGTTGTCCACCACGGTGGCCTGGACCGGCAGGCCGCTCTTGTTGAGCTGATCGGCCAGCAGCATGGAGCCGGCGCGGTGCTCATGTTCGCCCGGGCCGTGGCTGGGACGTCCGGCGACGAAAACGATTTTCTTCTTGGCGTCCTCGGCCTTCGCCGTGTTGGCGAGCGGGAGCAGCGCGGTGACCGCGCCTGCGATGGCGAGCAGGGAGTTTCTCAGGTGCATGAATAGAACAGATGAGTGGGTTGTGAGAGGGATACTACGTGGGAAAAGGGGAAAAATTACCCGTCTTTTTTGCCGCAATCCGTGGGAGCGCGGTGGACGTGCAATCCCCGCTCCCGTGGGTCGATCCGCCGCCATTCCGCGCCCAACCATGCGCCGAGGCGGACAATGACGGCTTCCTGATCGAGCGAGGGACTGCATGAAAAGATGTCCACGGCGGCGAACCGGTGCTCCGGCCAAGTGTGGATGGCCACATGGCTCTCCGCGATCACAACCACGCCGCTCAGGCCGTGCGGACTGAACTGATGGAAGACATCCGTCACGTAGGTCCCTCCGGCGGCAGAGATCGCTTCCAGTAGCACGGTGCGCAGGCCCCCGGGATCGGTCAGGCGGGCGGAGTCGCAATCGTGGTAGTCGATCAGGGTATGCCAGGCGAGGGTCATGAGAGAGGATTTCAAAGATCAAATTTGAGATTTCAAATCGGATGAGGGAGGTCGTTAAACGGAGAGAATGGTCCGGGACGCTTCGTGACCCCAATGGCAGGCTTCTTCAAAAATGGACAGGCCGCTCATGTCGCTGTGGGCGAAGTGAATTTTCCCGAGCGTTTCTCGCATCCGGGCGCGTGTTTCGCCATGAATGACTCCGGGCAGCGGGCGGCTCATGGCGTGGCCCCACAGCCAGATGTCGAGGTGGGTGAGATGATCCCGAAGGTCCGGATGAGGTCGCTCCAGATCGGTGAGAATGCTTTCACACCAGCTCTCGTAGCTGGTTTTCAGCGCCTCTTCTCGTGCGGCGGGGGGCGGCAGGTGATCGAGCGGCTGGTAGTAGGTGATGACCGTCGGTCCCTGTGCCGGATAGAGGCTCTGGTGGGTGGCGACCACGTATCCCAGCGCGCGGCTGTCACGCAGGACATTGTCCCATGTTTCCGAGATGGGGCCGGTGAGTGTGAGGTTGGCCACCATCCATGGCGAGTAGTCGGGAGCCGGACTGGTGGCGAGTTCCGGGACGAGATGCTTCGCGATGAAACGCGGAGCCGCGCAGACGATGGCATCCGCCTGCCAGGCGAGGCGTTTGCCGGTGGAGGCCTCGATGGCTTCCACGCGTCCATCCGGAGTGAGGCGGGTGACCAGATGACCTGTGAGAATGTCGCCGTCGAGTTGTTCGCGCAGGCGGTTCACGATCCAGCCATTGCCCTCCGGCCAGGTGAAAAGTTCCTGTGAATCCCGCGAGGCGAAATAGTGGATGCCCGCCCATGCGGAGACGAGCGAGATGCCCGCGCCGTAGTCATCGCGGCAGCCGTAGTTGATGTGCCACAACAGCTCGGGACTGGTGAAACCTTCGCGCTGCAGCCACTCCGCCATCGTGATCGCATCGAGTGTGGTGAATTCCGGATCGCGCGAGCTGTGATCCACCGGAATGGCGAAGGCGCGCTTGTTATCGCTGCCGCGGCGGGACTTGTAGGTCTCCATGCGGGCGAAGAAGCGTTCGATCTGCTGCCGTTCTTCGGCAGAGATTCCATAGGATGGCACCAGGCCATCCTGCCAGTGGCCGCGGATCCATAGTCGCTCGGAGGGATCGTGGCAGAGGGTTTCCTCCTTCCACGCGCCGGGCTTGCCGAGACCGAGTTCCGCAAGCAGCGCGCACACATCGGTCATGTCTTCGGACGGCACCGGCACATAGTGGGCACCCCAGGGATAAGCGGATGTGGCATTGCGGCTGCTGCTAGCATTTCCGCCGACGTTGGCTTCCAGTTCGATCACCTTCACGCGTCGTCCGGCTTGCTTGAGCCGCAGCGCGGCGATCAATCCGGACATACCGCCACCGGCGACGATTACATCCGCGGTTTCCGCCTGCACCGGTGGACCAGTCATCCCCTGCCGCAGCAGGTGGCCGGTTTGATGGGAGGCTCCGACGATGCCGCCGGTCCAGCCACGATCACCGCCGGCACGCGTGGTCCGACCGCACGCGCCGAGCGTGAGCGATCCGGCGAGAAACACGCGGCGGCTGATGCGGTCATTCATAGCGCCCCCATTCCTCCTCGAAGTGGCGCACGAGGATCTGGTTGTTCAGCCGGTTCACCCCGGCGGGCACCGCGGACATGTCCGGAGGAAAGCGGAAGCACTGCACCAGCGTTTCCGTCGTGAGGTAACGCAGTCCTTCCGGCAAGGCATGCGGCGATCCATCGGTGAGGGTGGCAGGTTCAGGCGCGGCGAGAATGAATCCCCATTCGCCGAACGATGGCACGTAGACGTGATAGGGCGCGGTACTGTAGCCGCAGGCGCGCAGAGTTTCATCCACACACCAGAAGGACTTCCGCGCCGCGAGCGGTGACGTGCATTGGATCGAGATCAGTGCGGAAGGCGAGAGCACGCTACGGAGCTTCTCGTAGAAGGCGGTCGAGTAGAGCTTGCCGATGGAAAAGTTCGAAGGATCAGGGAAGTCGATGATTGCGGCGTCGAATTTCAGGCCGCGCTTGGCTGCCTCTTCCAGCCAGGTGAAGGCATCGGCGTTCTCAATATGGAGCTTCGGTGAGATCAGCGATCCGGCATTGAGCGTGGTGAGCAGCGGTTGTCGGGAAAACAGCCGCGTCATTTCCGCATCGAGGTCCACCAGCGTGATGCCTTCGACCGCGGGGTAGCGCAGGACCTCGCGAGCAGCGAGGCCGTCGCCACCGCCGAGGACCAGCACCTGCTTCGGCTTTTCGATCCGCGACAGCACCGGATGCACCAGCGTCTCATGGTAGCGGTATTCGTCGCGTGAGCTGAACTGGAGATTGCCATTCAGGTAGAGCCGCAGGTCGTCACGATGACGGGTGAGGATCAGGCGTTGGTAAGGACTGCTGTGGGCGAAAATGATGTTCTCGTTGTAGGCGGATCGTTCCGCCCATGCCTGCCAGTGGTCGGCTCCCGCGAAGCCGGCGCCGAGCAGCACGATGGAAAGAATGCCGCCCGCCCACAGCGCGCGCTGGCGTTCCAAGCTCGCGCGCAGGAAATGCAAGGCCAGCAGGCCGACACCTGCATTCAACAGCCCGAACAAGAACGAAGAGCGGACCAATCCCAGTTTTGGCACCAGGATCAGCGGGAACAGCAACGAGGCCGCCAGCGCGCCGATGTAGTCCAAGGACAAGACGCGGGACACCAGGTCCTCGAACTTCAACTGATCCTTCAGCAATCGCAGAAGCAGCGGAATCTCCAGCCCTACCAGCGCGCCAGTGATGAACACCAGCCCATAGAGCAGCACGCGGAACGATGCCACCTGATCGAACAGTGCGAACAACAGCAGCGCCGAAAACCCACCGATCAGACCGATCAGGAACTCCACCCGGATGAAGGTGGCGAGCACCTTGTCTTTCACGAACTTCGACAGCCACGAGCCCACGCCCATGGCGAAGAGATAGACACCAATGACGGTCGAGAACTGCGTGACCGAATCACCGAGCAGATACGACGCCAGCGTGCCGGCGATCAGCTCGTAAATCAGCCCGCAGGTGGCGATGGTGAAGACCGATGCCAGCAGCAGCAGGCGCATGCCGCGCGATTCCATCCGCGGGATCAGTGGATGGAGGCGGCGATGATGATGCACAGGCCGAGGCCCACTCCGGCGACGACGATGGCCAGGGGGAGGTTCTTCTGCTCGATCAACTCCTTCCACAGGTCATAGGGAGTGAGCTTGTCCACGATGATGAAGGACACGCAGAAGATGATGATGCCGATGATCGAATAGAGCAGCGACGCGACGACGTCCTTGAGGTTGATGAGGTCCATGGCGGGGCGTTTTTATTTGTGATGGAAGCCGGAACCATGTCCGGACGAGGAAAACAAACGGGCGGGGGACATCGTGTGGATGAGACTCCAGCCACGCGAATTGGCGAAGAAGAGGTAACCGGCGGCGGCCGCCGTCCAGGCTAGGTAGATGAGGTGTTTCATCGGCGGCAGGTCATGAGGTGAAATCGCTTTCGCTCCAGCGGCGGGCTTCGAAGGAGAAATTCCGGATCTTCGCCCACAGCGGCCAGATCCAGATGGCGATGAGGCACAGGAAGAAGTTCGACCAGAAGATGCCGCCCCGTTTCAGCGTGATATGGAAGGGCATCTTCGCCAGTGCGGGATCGGCATCCGGTGCCAGTTGGAGATGGTAGCGTCCGGGAGGCACGCCGGGGATGTCGCTGCCCGCCTTCTGGCTGCCTTCGGTCCAGTTGCCATCATCGTAGCCATGGTAGTATTCCACGGAGATGTCCGCCGGATAGGTCTGGCCGGTGGTTTCGTTGACGAGGTCGGCATCGAGGCCGATCCATGAATTGTCGACCGCGGCTTCCGCTTCCACGCGTGCGGGACTCTGGCCGCCATCGAGATCGAATGAAGGCGAGACCAGCGCGGGCATGGGAGGCGCTCCGGCAACAGGCTTCTCATAGGTGAAGTCTTGGTTGAGCACCACCTTCTTACCCGCACCGGCCATGCCGACGATCTGGATGATGAGCAAAGCAGCGGTGGCGATCCATGCGTAGCGGCTCAGCGTGGGAGCGCGGGTCGCCCACGGGTTCGGTTGGTTGAGATAGACGCCACTGGCGAACGCGAGGTTCTTCATCCCGAAGGCGGCACCGACCTCCGGGCCGGAAATATACTCGCCTTCCGACCAGGTGACTTCTTCGAGCTCCGGATAGATCTCGGAGGACAGGATACGTGGCGGATTGATGTAGTCCGCCACGGTGGATTTTTCACCGATGCGAACCCGCCAGTAGAACTCACCCGCCACCGCCACGACCATCGATTCCTCGCGGGCGAAGAGCTTGTAGCGGCGACCCTCAAAGACGGGCGACATCGGATCGGGTGATTCCAGCACGCGGCGCATGTAGTTCCAATGGCCGTTCCACTCGGTCAGCCATGCGAAGCCGTGCCATGGATTGTAGAGCAGGCCTTCAGTCCACTGGGAGTATTGATCACGGCGCTTTACGCAGCCGATGATTTCCCACTCGATGCCCTTCAGCGTTCCACGCGTGCCGAGCGGCAGTGGCGGGTGTTCCAAGCGCGAGGCCGCTTCGATTTTCTGGGCAACGGCGACTTTGCTTCCTTTCGCATCCAGCAGCGTACCGCAGTGACCGCACACGAGACTCTGGGTCAGACCGGCGGCCTTCACCTGGATGACTCCGCCGCATTCCGGACAGCCGACTGCGTCGGTATTGCGCTTCTCCACCGGTACCGGTTCACCGTTCCAACCGGGCACGGGGCGCAGGCCTTCCCAAGCGATTTCCTCCGGCTGGGCGGATAGACCGAGGTAGAAGCGCGTTTCCGGGCCGTCGCTTTCGAGTCCTGCGAATTTCCGGCCCGGGCCAACGAGGTCGATGCCGACCCATTCGTCGTTCGGCTTCGCGATGAAAGGCAGTTCGCCTTCGCCGGCGATGACGCGGGTTTTTTTGTGATCCGTCTTTCGATAGGCGTCCTGGCCGATCGCGATGGACGACTCGGGACCGAGCATCGCGATCTTGTCGAACTTGAAACCCGGCGGCACCGGCGCGGCCTCCGAGATCATGAAGAAGCCCTGCGTCTCCGCGATCCAGCCGTAGCGGTCTCCGCCGAAGTCCGCGTACCATTCATTCCACGTGCCATCCGTCCAGCCGACACGCAGACGGCCCATCAGGCGGAATGGGCGGCCATTGTGATCGCCCCTCGCACCGATCTGCAGCGGGGTGACGTCCGGCGGCAGATCGGCCATCTTGCCGATCGTTTCGACCGAGGCGTCCTTGCGCACCACCATCGACTGGCAATGCTGGCATACCGCGAACACCGCGCCCGGTGTTTCAAAGGGAACCGGTGCCCCGCACTGTGGACAATCGAACTGGCGCATTTTCGCGCATGATGGCGGGTTTTGTTAGCGCGGCCAATGAGAAAACGGGGGCAGATAAGTAGCACAAGTTGGAAACTCGTCCTACTTACGCAAGCGCCTCGGCGAGCTTCCCACGGTCGACCTTGACGCACCAGTTCTCGATGTTCGTCACGCTGCCGCTCTTGTCATCATAGGCGCGCTCGACGCGGGCCTGCACCACCGTTTCGGCGTGCTGGATCATCGTCGGCAGGCGGTCTTCGGGGAAGGCCATGATGAGCTGGAGTCCGAAGTTCCGGGCCAGCGCGAGACAGGCGTCGATGCGGTCGCCGGAGAGCTTCGAGAAGGCCTCGTCCATGATGACCACACCGAGGTTCTGGCGCGTTTCCTTGCGGCCGATGTCATAGACGCGCTGGAAGGCGGCGAGCATGGCGACGAAGAACGGAGCCTGGTTTTCGCCACCGCTCTGTTTCTTCGCGCTCTTGTTGAGCGAGATCGCGGCGCCTTCGCCCTTGCCGGTGGGGGTGGCCTGGATATCCCAGTGATGGTAGAACCGGTAATCGAGTGCCTTCTGATGACGAGGATCCTCGGCATTCTCGATGGCGGTCATCAGCGCCTGCTTGGCGCGCTCGATGTCCTCCTTGCCGCCTGCAGCGAAAAGTTCGAGGCCGGGATTGAGGCCCTTGTCGACCAACGTCCAGATCGCACTGTGGGTGCGGTCGGCGCGCATCGAGAGCTGGTAGCGCCAGCCGCCGATGTCGTGATCCATGGCGCGATTGAGTTCGCGCTTGGTGCGCTCCGCTTCATCGAGCTTCTCCTTGAGCACATCGAGCACCTGGTGCTGGAGGCGATCCTCCCACTCGCGGCGGGCGTCTTCAGCCGCGGCACGGAAGCGTTCGAGTTCATGTTCCTCCAGCTCCCTGCGGCGTGCCTCGTAGCGGTCGTTGGATTCGTCCGCGGGATCGAAGACCTCGGCGGTTTCCGGATGCTTCTCGGCCAAAGCGCGGCGTTCGATGTCGCGCATGTCGCGGGCCTTTTCCGCATCGTGACTGCGGGTGTCCGCGACCACCTTGGCGGCGTCGATACGCTGTTGCCATTTCGGGAACTGGTCACAGACCGATTCGATCTGCGAGGCGATCTCCGCCTCGCGCACGCCTTCGAGCAACTCGCGGCTGAACTGGCGGGTGTGCAGGGCGCTGCGCTCGTCTTCCTCCGCCGAGGCGATGGAGTCGAGCAGCTCGCGCTCCTGTTGGGAGAATTTCGACAAGGTCGCATCGAGACGGCCGATGCGTTCGATCACGCCGTGGAAAGTTTTCTCCAGCACGCGGAGTTTCTCCACCGTCTCCTCACGTTCCGGAGTGGCGAGCAGGCGGATGGTTTCATCCAGCGACTGCGCTTCTTTCTTCAAACGCGGGAGCTGATGAAGACCACCGGTGCCGCTGGGCGCGTCCGCCTTGTCGAGGTGCCACTCCTGACCGCGGTGCAGCCACAGCTTCCAGCCATCGCGGGCATTGCGCAGGCGCACGAGTTCCTCGCGGACCTGCTCCAACTCGTCCTCGCGCAGCGTGCGCAGACGACGCAAGCCTTCTTCACCGATGGTGAATTCCTTTGAGGGTTGGAGATGCAGCCGCAGCGGCGGATCCTTCAGCCAGCCATCGCGTGAAAGCGCGCGCGGATGCTTGTCGAGCTGGCGGGCTTTCTCAACGGCCACGACATCCCCGAACAGATGACGGAGATAGGCCTTCGCATCATCGTTGGCGGTTTCGAAAAAGTCGGCGACGGAACCCGCCTTTGCTTCGCGCTTGGTGAGTTCCTCCGGATGAACCAGCGGCTCATCGATGTGACCGAGGCGCTGGGCCTGATCCCACGCGGCGGTGAAATCTTCCGCGAGCACCGCCTGGCGATTCGGGCCGAGCAGCGACTCCAGCAGCGGCCACCACGGTTCCGCTTCGGGCTTTACCTCGATCACCCGGCCAAGTGCGACGGCACGCTGGCCGCGTGACTTCAATGCATCCAGCAATGGTGACGGAGCGGCGCTGCCCTTGCGATCGAGATCATCGAGTTCGCGCTGGAGCCGGGCCTCGCGGGCTTCGAGATCCTTGATCTTTTCCTCAAGCGGGCGGAGCTGATCCTGGCCGTCATTGACGAGCATCTGATAGATGCGGGTCATGCGCGCGGCGGCATCGAGGGCGGGCGCTTCCTCGGTGTCCTGCATCTGCTTCATCCAATCGCGTGCCTGCGATGGCTCTTCAAGGCCGAGCGACTTCGCGAGTTCCAGCCAGTGCTTCCAGTGCTGGGTGCGTTCGTAGAGGAATTCGCGCGCGTGCTTGGCGGCTTCGCGCAGCGCGTCGATCTCGCGACCGAGTTCATCGCGGCGGCTGCGGTTCTGCGCGAGGTGGGCGATCTGTGAATCATTGCCCGCGACGAGGCGCACGGCGGCGAGCTGCTGGTCGAGCTCGTTGCGTTCGGCGACCGCGGATTCGTAGTCGGCCCGTTGCTCGGAGTTCTGAAGGCGGAGCTGATCGATGCGGGTGCGATGACCGGTGAGTTTCTCCAGCTTGTCCTCATGGGCGAGGGCATCGCGCAGATGGGCGTAGAGACGGGCCTCGCGGCGGGCCTCGTGATAGGCAGCATGCTGGTCGCAGATGCGGACCAGCCGCTGGTGCTGGTCATGCATCGTATCGAGCCGTTCCTGGGCACGGCGGTGTGCATCCACGCTGGCGCGTACGGCCTTCACATCCGGCAGGCCCGGCTCCAACAGATAGTCGCGGATGAATTTCTCGAAGCTGTCCACCGGCTGGAACGCCATCGAGTTCGGCAGCGTCTTGTTCATCTGCGGCCGGTCAAAGCCGAGATGCGAGCGCGAGGCCATCTCTTCGAGATAGCTGGCCTGCCGGTCCCATGCCTCGCCTTCGAGATCGCGCTTCAGGTGCACGCGGAACTCCTCCTCCGAGAGGAAGGCGATCGAGTCATCGAGAAGCTGTTGGGCGAGGAAGTCCTCCTTTTCGAGTCGCCCGGGAACGGTGAACCACAGCGTGCGTGGCTTGGCGGTCGGGCCTTCGTATTCGATGCGAGCGCCCCAGGTCTCGCGGCGCGGTTCGGGTTCACCAGCTTGTAGTGGCCATGCGAATTCCAGACCGGCGAGTGTCACGCCGCTGGGGCGCAGGAAACGCTCCTGGCCGTCCTTGCCGACGGTGTTGGTGTCGCAGAGGCAGTAGCCGCGCAGGGTGCGTCCGCTGCCTGCGCCGGCCGCTGCCTTGTTGAAGCGGCTGCCCGCTTCGCCGAGCATCACGAACTGCAACAGGTCGAGCAACGCGCTCTTGCCCGAGCCATTCGCTCCGGTGATGAGTGTGAGGCCGGAGACATCAATGAACTGGCGGTAGCCGTACCAGTTCACGGCGAGGATGCGACTGAGATGAACGCGCATGGAGAGAAATGACTAATTGGAAGAGGCTTCAGCGGTGGGCTGATAGAGCGCGGCGCGGGCGAGCCAATCCTCGATGGAATCGAAGGGGATCACACGGGGCAGGCTGGGGAGGACCTCGATGAGCATTTCACCGAGTTGGGTGACGCCATCCGGTTTGTGGGTGCGGATCAGGCGATGGCGCTTCAGGCGCGCGAGCAGGGCATCGAGGTGGGTTTTTTCCGGCGGCTCGATCTGGTCGAAGGTATTGCGGAAGCGGTTCCACAGATCGTCCACGGTGATGACGACGGAGGACGACATCTGGGTGGTGCGATGATCGTCCCAGGCGCGCCACAGCACCAGGAGGAGCAGCGTTTCATCCTTGGTGAATTGGCTGAGCAGCAGGCAGGTCTCCGGGCGCGGGCGTGCTTGGAGGAGGAAGAAGTCATCATCGACGATCAGCTCGAGCCCGAGCGGAGCGAGATAGTCGCTGAGATGCTCGCGGTAGTGATCGCGCGCCAGCAGGAACAGATCGCGGTTGCCACCTTCCGTGCCGATGATCGTGCCGCGGCCGAGCAGGTCGGCGAGGATTTCGCGCAGCGGCGCGCGGTCGGTATCGGGCACGTCCGCCCAGAAACGCGGCCAGTTGGGATCGGAGTCGTTCATGCGTGGCGGGTGATGGCGAAGCGCTCCATGCGCCAGCCGGCTTGTTCGTCGTGAGGGATGGTTTCGGGATCGAGCCCGTTGGCGCGGCGGTGGCCTTCCACCTTCCAGCGGATGGTCTTTCCATCCATGGTGGTGGCGTGGTCGTAGGCGGCGGTGGCCAGCAGATCGAGCATCTCGTCCACCGAGGAGGCGGTGAATTGATCGGTGCCGGTGGTGGCCGCGAGCTTGTCGGCGAGACGTGCCACGAGACGGGCGGCGCGTTGGGGCGTGAGGGCGAGACGCTGGCGCTCGCGCAGCGCGGCGAGCGTGTCGTCCTCGTCATTCTCGCGGTTGCCACTTTGGGAAAAGGAAAGGTCTGCGGGCGTCTTCATCCGGCGTGTGCGGGCGAGCGAACCGATGCCATAGAAGCAGCGCATTTCCGGCACCAGTGGTGCGAAGTCCGGCGCGGTATCGCGCATCGCGCCGAGACGTCCACCGGCATGCGCGGCATTGAGCGCATCGCAGTAGGCCTTGATGATTTCGGGGCGGCGTCCGCGCAGCTCGGTCTGGTAACGGTAGCGTTGCTGGGAGAGCTGGTTGAAGCTCGCCATGCGCGCGTCGATCGCATCGGCGACGAGACGGATCGCGGCAAGGCGGCGCTCGAGATCACGCAGCGCGCGCTCGGCACGGGCGTAAGCTTCATCGGTTGGCCAGCCGTAGTGGGCGGCGAGCCCCTCGGCGAGGCGTTCCTTCACCATCGGCTGGTCGCGGCTGTCGCCCACCTTGGAACGGGCAACCTGGAGGCGCGGCAGCAGGCCGTTTCTACGAAGGGCATCGTAGCACACCATGTGCTGGCCCGCGCCGAACTCCGCATAGAGCAGCCGCAGCGTCTCGGCGGGGGATTCGCTGGCGCGCTGGCGCTGGTCGAAGATCGAGATCAGTTTCTCCACGCCGTGGAGCTGGATGACCGCGTTCTCAAGACGTGCGTTGAGATCAGTGACGGTCGCGCGCAGTTCATCGGCGGTGCGCAGCAGCGGATCGAGAATGTCCTCGCGCTCCAGCGTTTCGCATACGCCGCGGACGGTATCGGCGAAGGTGGTGAGCTCGGCGATCTCGTCCTCTGCTAGTTCGCGGAGCAGGCGGAGCAACGGACGCAGCCCGGGCGAGACCAGCGCCCAGCGTTCATGCAGGCCGAGCTGCTGATCCTCGATCCAACCCGCATCGCAAAGCCGGTTGAAAATCTGGCCGGCCTTCTGGCGGGCATCGCGGAGGGACGCGCCCTCGTCCTCATCCAGCACGATCCCCGGATGAGCGGCCAGCGTCTCGCGGATCACCGCGATGGCTTCGGCATGCGGGACGCGCCCGGCATCCCCGGCGGTGTCCGCGATCCGGTCCGCGCAGTCGATGTAGAGCGCCGCCGAAGCCCTAGAAAGGGGACGGAAAAAATCCCGCGAAACCGAGTCGAGGAGGCGGTGGCTGAGGGAATCGCGGGACATGCGGGAGCGGCTGGGAGGCGCAGTCTAGCCCGCGCCACCGCCCTGCCAAGTCCGGGAGGGGGATTTCACGAAACCTGCTCAAATTGAATGGATTGAGAAATTGTGCTATCCCGGCCTATGGTTAAACCAGCCGTGAGAGTCTCCGCTGGAGAGAAAGGCAGATCAGCATCCATGCCAACGACGACCGGACGACGCGGGGGAGAATTCGCGCCGCCCGATGCTGTGCGAGCCGCCGATCCAGGCGCGGTTCCAGAATCGCATGAGCCCGCTTGGTCAGCGCCTCGCCATAGGCTTCGATTCCGGCGGCGTGAAGTTTCATGGGTGCGGTTTCCGGAAATCACCGGTTTACTCCTCGTGGCCCTTGTAGTGCTCCGCGAGCAGATCCCGGCCGAAGTCGCCTTTGAAATCACGCCATGTGGTATGCATGTGGTTGGCGTTGTTCTGGATGTTGGCGGTTTCGATCAGGAAAGTAGGGCCTTGGATGCGGTAGTAGAAGGCCTCGCCGGGTTTCAGGCCGCCGGCCCAGCCGAAGCGGACTTTCTCCAACCCGGCATCGCGGATTTCCTTCCACTCCGCTGCGGCGATCTCCGGGCGATAGCGGTCGATGTATTCGCCAAGAAGCTGTTGGAGGACGAGTTCCTGCGCCTCGGTCATGTCGGACGCCTGCACGCCCACTGCTTCCAAATGCTTCACTTCGCGCTCGGCAGCGGTGAGAATTTCGGAGGGCGGCTTGGGATCAAACACCACCGGCTTGCCTGCTTCCGCAAGGGCCGCTGCCAGTTGGCGGGCCTTGTCTTCTTCTCCCGCGAGTGCGCGCGTGCCTTTCTTCGGGCCCTCGACGCGGACCTCGCCGGGATTGGAGCCCATGAACGTCGGCGTGATGGCGACCTTGCCGCCCCCAAGCGTCATGTTGACGGAAATGTGATGACCCTCGAAACGCCAAGCCCAGCCCTTGCTGTCGCCGGGCGTGCCGAAGACAGTCACGCAGTAAAGGCCCGCATCACGCAGCTTCGGGTTGTTTTCGATGCCCGCCAGCACGGCTTCCAGCGACATGATCGTCTCCGCCTTGGCCATGCCCTTGTCGCTGAGCGCGGCGTGGAGCAGTTCCAGCGCCGCCTTTTTCTGGGCCTCATCGAGATCCTTGAAGGGGATGCCGTTGCGGGGTTTCGGGATGAAGTGCCAGTTCAACCGCTCGTCCGCATCCATCGGATAGGTGGCCTTCTGAAGTTGCTCCGGCTTCAGCAGCGCAAGGAAAGCCTTGGCGGAGCGCGCCATGTCCGGAGCCATTGGAATGCCTGCGGCGGGCTTGGCCTCGGCGGGTGCGGGTTTCGCGGGAGCCTCCGCGACTTCGGAGAACGCGGGCAGGACCAGGGCCGCCGCGCATAGCACGGGAATGAGGGACTTCGAGGAGGGTTTCATGGCAATGGAATGCAATCGACCCTTATAGACGCTCCGTGCCGACGTTTTCTAGCGGGAAGATTCCCTTGCGAAACAAAAACACCCGGCGAGTGGCCGGGTGTTTTCAGGAAAATGTTTGGTGGATCGATCAAACGGTCTTCTTGAACCGCTCGTTCACCTTCGACCAGTTCACCACGTTCCACCAGGCATTGATGTAGTCCAGGCGCTTGTTCTGGTAGTGCAGGTAGTAGGCGTGCTCCCAGACATCCAGGCCGAGGATCGGTGTGCCTTGGTCCGCGGCCGGGACGATGCCCTTCATGAGCGGGTTGTCCTGGTTCGGGGTGCTCACCACCTTGAGCTTGTCATCTGCGGTGGCGATCAACCACGCCCAGCCGGAGCCGAAGCGCTTGGTGGCGGCTTCGGCGAAGGCGGTCTTGAAGGCATCGAAGGAACCGAAGGCCTTGTCGATCGCCTTGGCCAGCTCGTCGGACGGCTTGCCGGACTTGTCGGCGGGAGCGAGCGTTTCCCAGAAGAAGCTGTGGTTCCAATGGCCGCCGCCATTGTTGCGGAGCGTGGTGCGCAGCGCCTCGTCATTGATGCTGGGCAGCGTCCGCAGCGTGTCGATCAGCGGTTCGGCCATCAGTTCCTCGTTCTTGGCACGAGCTTCGTTGAACTTGGCGATGTAGGCCGCGTGGTGCTTGTCATGATGGATCTCCATCGTCAGCGCGTCGATGTGCGGCTCCAGCGCGTCCTTCGCATAAGGCAGATCCGGCAGAACGATCACTTCGGCGGCGTTGCTTTTGCCGGGAACGAGGGCGGTGGAGGCGGCGGCGAGCGCGCCGAGTTTGACGAAAGTGCGGCGGTTGAATTCCGGATTCATGCCCTGCAAGCTAGCGCGGGATGTTAGGCGCGCAAATGGAATCGATTCTCGGCAAGCGCACCGGCCGCTGGTTGGATCCGCCGCATGATCTGGCGCCTGCGCGACCGCGAAATCCTTTTCCCTCGGCGACCGCTGGTGATGGGCATCGTCAATATCAACGACGATTCCTTCTGCGGCGATGGCACGCTGGATGCCGCCGCAGCTCTGGAAATCGCCCGCCAGCAGATCGCGGACGGCGCGGACATCATCGACGCCGGAGCGGAAAGCGCCCGCACCAACCGCACCGCCATTTCCGTGGACGAGGAAATCGCGCGTCTGCGTTCCTTCCTCGCTGGTTGGGAGGATCTCGTCGTCCGCAGCCAGCCGCGAGATGCCGTTCAGGTCTGGCCGCCGGTGCTTTCCATCAACACCTGGCGCCCCGAAGTCGTCGCCGCCATCGTCACCGATCCCCATGTCGAACTCGTCAATGACATGGGTGGCCTCCCCGATGACCGCAATGCCCGGCTCTGCGCGGAGTCCGGAGCCTCGCTGCTCGTCATGCACAGCGTCGGCGAGCCGAAGATTCCTCATCTCCACCAGCAGTGGGAGGATGTCATGTTTTCCATGGAAACATTCTTCGCAGGCAAACTCGCCGTCTGTGATGCCGCCGGACTCGACCGCTCCCAGGTGATTCTCGATCCCGGCATCGACTTCGCGAAGCAGCGTGATGACAATCTCACCGTTTTCCGCGAACTGGATCGTCTCCAACAGTTCGGCTGCCCGATCCTCGTCCCTGTCTCGCGGAAGACCGTGATCGGGGAAGTGCTTCACCTTTCCGATCCATCTGCCCGTGATGCCGGGACGGTGGCGTGCATTTCCGCCTCTGTTTCGCGCGGCGCGCATGTGCTGCGGGTACACAATGTGGCCGCCGCCTGGCAGGCGGTCACCGTGCTGTTTGCATTGCAGTAGCAAGGATTGGTGGCCGTTCCTGAACCATTTTGATCTTGCTTTGATCGGATGCCGGATGATATGCGCATCGGGCAATGAACTTGCGTTCTCTAACACCGGCGCTCGCCGCCTCGCTTTCGTGTCTCGCCCTCATCGGCAACGTCCAGGCCCAGAAGGAGGAGTCCGGCGCGAAGAATCCGCCGATTGATATCAAAAACGCGGTCGACAAGGGAGTGGCCATGCCCACGCCGCTCGACAAGTTCCTTGCCCTCACGCTCCTGGTGAAAACCAAGGACATCGACTGGAACGGCACTTTCAACGCGGTGGCCGTGGACGTCGATCCGGACAAGTACACCGACAAGGATGTGCTCATTCCCGAACTGCTCGGCATCCGCATCGCCGATGGCGTGATGGCCATCCAGGCGAAGGACGCCGAGATGCTCGGCAAGGCCGCCTCGGACATCGAGAAGCTCGCCGACAAGCTCGATGAAAAAATCGATCTCTCCCGCGCCAAGCGCGTCCGCACCATGGCCAACGAAGGCAAGTGGATGGATGTCTTCCGCGAGCTCGGATTCCTCCAGCAGGACATCATGAAGAAGCTCGAGGAAAAGCCGAACGATCCGCGCAGCTCCCTGCTCATGGTCACCGGCTGGGTTCAGGGCAGCCGCTACTCCAGCAAGCTGATCTCCGCCCACTACAGCGACGCCAGCTCCAACATCCTGCGCGAGCCGCTGCTTGTCGCCGCCCTCCAGGCGAAGATCGACAAGCTGCCTGCGGACATCAAGAAGGCACCTTCCGTGGCGAAGATCGCGTCGGCGCTCCCGCGCATGCACGAGATCGTCAACGTCGGCATCGACAAGCCGATCGCGAAGAAAAACGTGGACGAGCTGCAGACGCTCGCCACCGATTGCATCAAGGGCATTGTCTCGAAGTAAGACCTGCCCGTCTCCGAACCGATCTTTCCCCGATCCAGTAGACTCCCATGAAAACCAAATCATCGCTGGCATTGTTTGCCCTGGGCCTCGCCGCCCTCATCCTGCCGGCTGGCAGAGCATTCGCCGATCCGGCCTCCGCCGAAGACGACGCCTACCAGATGGCCGTCAAATACACGCAGCGCGGCTACGCCATGGCCCCGACCAACACCAGTGGTGTCGGCGCGGGTGGCACGCTGATCCGCTTCATCGTCCCCGTCAGCCGCGGCCTGGACTATGTCTTCCTCGCCGGCATCGATGATTTCGTCCGCGACATCGACATCTACGTCTATGACGAAGTGGGCAACCTGATCCTCGACGACCGCCGCCCGACGCGCCGTGCCGGTGTCCAGTTCCGCTCCGGCTACAACGGCACCGTGCAGGTCTACCTGCACCTCCGCCAGACCAACGGCATGGGTGCCTACTCCGTGCTCGTCGGCCGCCGCGGCGCCGTGCGTGACAAGAACGAGACCACCAATCCGGACGGCTCGCTCGTGACCGACCCGACTCTTCCCGGTGGCACGGCTCCCGCCACCACGAAGGAATCTCCGGCCGGTGGTCCGTGATCTCCGCCCTCGTTTGAAAACAACCTTCCCTTTTACTCAAATGAAATACCTCACCATCCTCGCTTCCGCCGTGGTCGCTCCGATGCTCCTGACTTCCTGCCCGGAGCCGCGCCGTGACGTCGTTTACTACGTCCCGGTCCAGCCGAAGAAGACCACCAAAACCACCACCGTCGTGGTGAAGCCGAAACGGGAATCCGCCGAAGGCTTCGAGGCCGTCAGCAAGCCCGGTTCCTACTCGAACTGAAAAACGACAACTTTTCTTTGCCGGGCCTGCAAAGGCCCGGCATGGTTGTCTTTGCCATGACCGCTTCCACCAAGATCGCGGCAATCGCCGCCGTATGCGCCTGTGGGCTTTCCAGTTGCGACCGCCAGGGCGATCCCGGGTTGCGCGAGCGGGTTTCGCTTCTGGAAGCGGAACTTTCCCAGCGCGATGACTCGCTGAAGAATCTCAAGGAGGAGATCTCGAAGAAGGAAAAGGAAGCCGACAGCGCGTCCTCGTCTTCGTCGTCCTCCGCACCGGCCGCAGCCGATCCGGCCAAGGCCCGCCAGAGCTACCTTGCCGCCGTCGAGACCATCCAGGCCTCGCTGGCGAAGTCGCTCGGCTCCGATGGCGCGGTGGACCGTGCCTCGGTTTTCCCCGTGACCGGCCCCGATCCGGACTACCCGATCTCCTCGAAGGTCGGCTTCACCATTCTCGCGAAGAACGGTCGCAAAGCCGAGATCGTCGTCCCGCTCGTCGCGAATGCCGCGGGCGAGTGGAAGGAACCGACCGGCGATGAAATCGCGGCCCAGTTCCGCAAGTCGCTCTCGTCCATGCCCGCCGTCGCGGACAATACCGGCACCGCGCCGACTCCCACGCCGCAGCCCCAGCCAACTCGTCCGCAACCGCAGCCGAACCGTACGCCGAATGACGTGATGGGCGCGAACCGCACCGTGCAGGTCGGCTGGGACGAACCCACCGTTCCGGCTCCGCAGCCGCAGCGCCCGGCCAATCCCACGCCGCAACCGCAGCCGACCCCGCAGCCCCCCGCGCAAAAGCCCGCGGGCCAGCCACCGGTGAAGCCGATGCCGAGCAACCGCGACGTGATCATCGACTTCGACCGCTGAACCGTGGCGGCGCTTTCCAAGCGCCCGACCTCCGTCTCTGTCATCCAGAGCCGCAGGCTCCCTCTAACAAGACCCTCCGCGTCCTCTCTTCATGCTCGCCCGGCTGACCGTCACCGATCCGAATGGCAACCGCTTCGATGCGGAGCTCCCCAAGGATCTCGCCACCCTAGGCAACTCCCCCTCGGACAAGATCCGCGTCACGGCGTTGCCGCCGAACATGGGTTCGCTCTTGGAGTTCGCCTTCCAGCCGTCGCGCTCCACCTGGACCGTCCGGCCGCTGCCGAATACCGGCCCGGTGTGGTTGAATGGAAACGAACTGCTGCCTTCGCCCGGCGGCATGCCGCTCCAGTCCGGGGATGAAATCCGCGCCGCCGGATTGCCCATCCGCTTCCAGGTCGCACCCGCCCCGCCGCTCTACAACGGCCAGCCGGTCACCACCATTCCCATGCCCGCGAAGGGCGAGCTGGTCATCGGCCGCGCCGCCGATGCCGGGGCCGCGCCGTCCGCCGTCCGTGTGGATCTGGATGCGGACGATCACCGCGTCTCCAGCGAGCACGTCAAGATCCGCATCGAGGGCAAGGAGGCCGTCATCGAGGACGTCAGCCGCCTCGGCACCACCCTCAATGGCTCCGCCTTCTCGAAGGCTCCGCTCGTCTACGGCGACCGCTTCCAGATCGGCTACTACGTTTTCGAGTACGATGGCCGCTCGCTCCGCTGGCTGGACGATGCCTCCTCCGGCACCATCGAGGCCATCGGTCTGGTCCGCCGCGCCGGCGGCCGCACCATCCTCAACAAGGTCTCGATGCACATCCGCCCCGGCGAGTTCGTCGGGATTCTCGGCGGCTCGGGGCAGGGGAAATCGACCCTGCTCAATGCCCTCTGCGGCATCGTCCCCGCCTCGGAGGGCGAGGTCCGCATCAGCGGCCAACCGCTCACGGACCGCAAGAGCATCCGCGATCTCGGCGTCGGCTACGTGCCGCAGGACGATATCGTCCACAAGGAACTCACCGTGGATGACGCGCTGCTGCTCAGCGGCCGCCTGCGCCTGAATCTGCCGCTCGCCGCCATCAAGGCCCGCATCGACCGCATCATCGACCAGCTCGGCCTCCAGCCGCACCGCCACAAACGCGTCTACATGCTCTCCGGCGGCCAGCGGAAGCGTGTCAGCATCGGCATCGAGCTGCTTTCGAACCCCTCCGTCCTCTTTCTCGATGAGCCCTCGTCCGGCCTCGACCCCGCCACGGAGGAAAACCTGATGTCCTTGCTCCAGCGCCTCGCGCTCACCGGCATCACCATCGTCTGCACCACCCACGTCCTCCAGAAGGCCTACCTCTTCGACCGCCTCCTCTTCATTCAGGACGGCCGCCTCGTCTTCGCGGGGAACAGCGACGAAGCCCGCGCCCACTTCCTCGGCGGGGAAACCGTGCACCCCGGCCAGGTGGAGGCCCCGTTGGAAAAAATCTACGCCATCCTCGCCGATGGCGCGCACACCGGCGAGCAGCTCGAGCAGGCCTTCCAGCAATCGCCCTACGCCGCCTCCGTCACCCCGCGCCAGGACGTCGTCGCCCGCCCGGTGAAGCCGGACAAGGCCCGCAAGGTGCCCTCGCTCGTCTCCCTCTACATCCTTCTGAAGCGCCAGTGGAAGGTCCTCATTGCGGACCCGCTGAACCTCGCCTTCCTGCTCGCCCAGGCCGTCGTCATCGCCGTGCTCATCGCCTGGGTCAGTGATGACATCGGCATGCGCATGTTCCTCGCCGTCGTCGCCTCCATGTGGTTCGGCTGCTCGAATGCCGCCCAGCAGATCATCGGGGAAATCATGATCTTCCGCCGCGAGCGCGTCTGCGGCCTCGGCCTCCAGACCTACTACCTCAGCAAGGGGATGTTCCTCTGCGCGCTCACCGCCGTGCAGACGCTGCTGCTCTTCGCCTGCGCCCACACCCTCGGCCACGTCTGGCACCCGGAGGAGTTCAACCGCACCGAGTTCGACCGCCGCCTCACCGAGCGTGTCACCGCCGTCGCCGGCCGGGAGGACCCCGCGCCCGCCAATGACGATGACTTCGATGTCGTCGGGGGCGAGGAGGAGGGTGCCGCCGCCAAGAAAACCGCCGCCGTCGCACCGAAGGAACAGGCACCCCCGGCCCCGCCGTCCGAGGGCACCAAGAACCGCCTAGCCCTCATCTCGAAGTGGTTCTACCTCGAGCCGAACATCGTCGAAAGCGGCCCGCGCGATCTCCTGCTCACCAATGGCGAGCGCGCCCGCGGCAAGGATGGGAAGCTGCTCACCTTCTCCGGCATCCCTATCAGCAAGGTGCTCGTCACCACCCTCGGCCTGCGCTTCGGCGGCCTGCTCGCCGCCGCCATGATCGGTGTCGTCCTCGGCCTCACCATCTCCGCGCTCGTCCGCAGCCCCACCCAGGCCGTCATGTGGGTGCCGCTCATCCTCATCCCGCAGATCCTCTTCGGCGGCTTCGTCATCCCGTTCCCGGAAATGACCAAGTCCGCGCGCGCCTTCTCCCAGATGGTGCCCAGCTTCGCCGCCCAGCGCCTCATCGATGTCTCCCACGTCTTCGGCCGCGCCACCCCGTTCTTCGCCAACCGCACCAAGACCCCCGTCTTCCTCACCCCGGATGGCGCGAAGGAAACGGTCAAATGGCAGGCCCGTGGCGAGGAGCTGAACCAGGACTACGACAAGATCTCGCCCTTCAACCGGTCCATGCAGAACCTGCTGGTCTACCCGGAAATCCGCGGCCAGCACAAGCAGGAGACCACCCCCGTCTCCGGCACCTTCACGACCATCATCCGCGACTCCGTCAAGAAGCGCGACGACGTGATGTACCTGAAAGGCACCATCTTCTCCAACCTCCACCCCGCCGCCACCGCCGCCCTCACCCTCGCGGCCTGGGCGTTGCTGGGTTACATCCTCACGGTCGGAGGACTGGCGTTCAAGCAGTCGGGGAGCTAACTTCGTGAAAGATGCTGGACGTAGCTTTACATCTTAAAGATTATGCTAGCGGTTTAGATGCGGCAGCAAAAATCGATACCTTTGGACGCAGTGCATTCAATCGATTTTATTACGCTTGTTATTGGGAATTAAGAACAACTCTTCCGAATATTCATAAAAATTGGCTTAAAATCGGACACAAAGCCCTTCCGGATTATTTAAAATCAAGTGTCAAAAAGGAATCTATCGAGCAGTTAGAACACCTTCGAAAAAAAAGTTTAGTCACCGCGAAAGAATACGGCAGACTCAGAGGGCGAATTGAACATTCCATCATGGAGATGGCCAAGCTACTCACAGCAGGTTACGCTATTAGATGTATTGCTGATTATAGCCCGGAATTTAAAGCGGAATTAGTAAATGGAGCTCTTATTCTGAATAATCATAAGCTCTCAACAATAGAAACTTTGCACTCCGAAATGAGAAAACATGTAGGGATTCTATCCGAGTGCAGAATTATCTTAGGATTATGAATGATCTTATCAGGGAATTCATTCGCGATTTTTCGCGAGGTCGGTATAAGAATTCTAAAATAGAAGAAGGCCCGGAAGTGACATTCTTGATCATTGACGACACAGTTCAAGCAACGGAAAGGCAGATTTCGACATTACGTAGCAAAGTGTCTCAGTTAATTGATTCCGAAGTCATGATCGTTCGGCACGCGGATAGGCTGCGCGATACGATCACGCAAAGTCTTGGGGCACTCATTGCAGAGGCTGTTGGAATTTTAGTCGATTCGATCAATCTTGAAAATCTTAGATCCTTTAAACCAACTGTTTCGATTTCACTGCTTTGCCATGAAGATGAGCTAACAAAGGAAACAACTAAAAAAATCACCAAAGTAGCAAACTCGGTTTTCGAGTCTCTTGAATATCGCAATACGAATATCCTCTTTGAAGCAAGATTTACAGATCATTTAGCTGAAGCAGAGGTACTCCAAATCATATTGCGGAATTCTCCTGTTTCTGCGGAGAAAATATGTAGTGCATTGAATTTTCAGTCGACTCGATCATCCGCGATTTCGGTAGCCCAAGTTCTGTTGGTCATAGATCGGCTTCGAAAGAAGAAATGGGTCATTTGGCAAGAATCGGGAAACTATGTGCCGACTCATGCTTCTTTGTACATTTTTGCTTCTCATCGATCGAGAAGTTCTTCTGATGTAAAAAGGGCTCTTGAACTAGCGAGGAAAAAATGGTAGAGATTTCCCAAGGAGTGGCGGTGCGCATCTCTCTACTGCGAGAGGGTGCATCATCCTCATTAGCAGAGGTCTACGACAGAAGGGCCGGCGGCCATGCGGCGACCGCCCCTTCGGTTCGGATCGCCGCATGGCCGCCGGATCTCAACGGAAGTTCTCAACACTTCGCTTTTGACCCGTGAACGCACCGCCACTCCTTGTTTCTTTCGATTCGCTCCACCGTCTTTTTCTCGCTTGTGGGGTAGAAGATAATTCTTCGGCTGCGAGCTCTTTGTCTGCGCTTGTGGAAATTGGATTTCCACCGATTGTTTCAAAAGCAACATTGGGAGTGCTTTTTGGCTATTCGCCAAGATTCATTGGCGCAATGTGCAAAAACCCTGATAGATACTATAGGACATTTTATTTGCCGAAGGGTAATGGCAAGTTTAGACGAATTGATGCTCCAAGGGTTGCCCTTAAAGTAATTCAAAAATGGGCCGGTTTTCATCTGGCTAATAATCTAAAATTATCCCCATCCGTCGTTGGGTTCATTCCTAAAATATCCGCTATTGACGGAGCTGCGAGGCATTGCTCGCAAGACTGGGTATTTTCCACCGACATTGAGAACTTTTTTCAAACGACAGCCCAATCGCGAGTTACGCAAAGCTTGATCAAATTTGGATTTCCTGCCGAAGGAGCCGAGCTTTTTTCTAAACTTTCTTGCCTGAATGGGAACTTGGCTCAAGGCGCACCTTGTAGTCCAGTGCTCTCGAATATATGTTTTTCGGAGTTTGATGTTTTGATTGAAAATTATTCTTTGGACAATGAGCTGGTGTATACTAGATATGCAGACGATATTGTGATTTCGGGACGGGGAAATCCCCCTCCTGATCTCGAAAATAAGATTCTGGAAATCGTGACTGCTGCGGGATGGTCGATATCCAGCTCCAAGACCCGATTTTCAAGGCGTCCCAATCGACTTAAGGTTTACGGTTTGCTCGTCAGTGGGGATGTGCCTCGTCTAACGAAGGGATATCGCAATAGAATCCGAGCTTTGCGACATCTTGAAAATAGTGGCAAGCTGAGCCCGGAATCTGAGGATGTCGCATTGGGGCACTTGTCTTATGCCAAATCAGTCGAGAGATTTGGATTGGGTTCTTAAGAATGAGTGTGTTGGCTGTCTTCTTCTAGAGCGGCATCGAGAGCGCGTATTGTTTTGGTTGTTCCCGCTGCGGTATATTCTTTGGATATTCTGAATATGTATATGGTGTCGGCTAAATTCAGCTCCATATTTGTCGCGATGCGCTCAAGTGAGCGCTCGGGCGATTCATTTGTTTTTACGAAGCAAATTCCGTCATCGAACTCACAACTGATGACGTTAAATAATTTTGATATTGTTTCGTAGATGGCGTAAATTCTATCTTGTTTTTCTCCGCGATAGATTATTGCATATGTTTTCATCTTGATGCTCTGTAAAGAGGCGGGAATTGTTTTTAAGTAGAGATGCCGAATGAAAGACTCTTACCACAAAGAGGTCGCGGGCATAAACTATAAACATCTGAAGTGGCCTCCGAATAGCCCCCCGCATTGACGTTCGCTCCATTCGCAGGCTAGCATCGCGACGCTAAGCCTGTGCTCTGGCCTCCGGCTTGCTTCACCCCACGCGCATCATGGTCCAACCCGGCGAGAAATTCGGCAATTACGAGGTCCTTTCCAACCCTTCCGGAGCGGCGGACGTCCTGGGCTCCGGCTCGGGCGGGACGACGCTCAAGGTGAAGCATGTCCACCTCGATACCATCGCCGCGCTGAAGATCCTGCGCCGCCGGGCGCAGGCGGATTCGCGGCAGGGCCAGAGCTTCCTGGCGGAGGCGCGTTCCGCGGCCTCGCTGACGCATCCGCACATCGCCCGCATCCTCGATTTCGGCGAGAACGCCGGACTGCTCTACTACGTGATGGATCTCTGCGAGGGCGGCAGTCTGGAGGATTTCCGGAATGCGAAGGGCACTCCACCGCCCGCCGTGGCGCTGGCGTGGTTCCACCAATCCGCCGCCGCGCTGGGCCATGCCCACTCGCAGAACATCCTCCACCGCGACATCAAGCCCTCGAACCTGCTGATCGCGCGCGAGGGCGATGCGGCTTCGCTGAAGCTCATCGACTTCGGCCTCGCCGGGAAAACGGACACCGAATCCGGCAATCCGGCCAATGATCCGGTGATCGGCACGCCGCTCTTCGCCGCGCCGGAACAGCTCCGCGGCCAGGCCGCGAAGGCGTCCGATGTATTCTCGCTCGGCGCGGCTTTCCTGTGGCTGCTGACCGGTTCCCACCTCGATACCGGCGATCTGTCGCAGGTGCTGGACCGCCGCCTCGCCGCGCAAACCTATGCGCCGCTGCTGGTGAACCTGCCGCCCGCGTGGCAGGAGGCCATCGGGGCGTTCCTGCAGGTGGACCCGGCGCTACGCCCGGCCGATGGTGCCGCCGCCGTGGCGGTGATCGAGCGCGCTTTCGCCGCCGATTTCCCGGTGCAGCCGGTACCGTGGTCGGTGATCGGCGGTGAGTCCGCCGCTGCCACGCCCGCCGTGCCGGAGAACCCGGCGGATGCCTGGGAGCAGGCGGATGCCGCGGATTGGAGAACCGTGTGGTCGGCGGTCGATGCACCCGCGGCGGACGGTTGCCGGATTTTGTTCAAGGCCACCTCGCCGAAGGAGGAGGGGACCTGGGACGTGCAGCTTTTTGAAAAGCCCGATCCTTCCATCGAGGAACTGGTGGTGCCGCAGGGGCATCTGCTCAAGCGCCATGCGGCCGCATTGGGGCTTGGCCGGGTGGTGCTGCATCGCGGCGAGGGCTGGCTTTCGGTCGCATGGCCCGCATTGACCGGCAAGGACGCGCTGGATTGGCTGCGCCTCGGTGGCGTGCCGCCCGCGTCCGACCTGCTGCCGCGCATCCGGGCACTGGCCACCGGGCTGGATCTGGTGGGGCGCGATGGACTGGATGCGATGGAGATGCACCCGGCGCTGCTGCACCTGCTGGAGTCGCCGGAGCAACCGGAGGCCACCGGCTTCGCCATCGCCGTCTTCCTGCCGTCCGTGACCGCGGAGAAGAGTTCGCGGGAAACGGCCAGCACCATCAGCGGCTCGGTGAATGCGCCGCTGCCGATCCGCTTCGCGGCCTGCCTTTACCACCTGCTCGGCGGTCGTCCGCTGCCGCCCGCCGCGTTTCTCAACAACCGCGCCTATCCGGCGGTGCCGCGTCTTTCCGAACGCTCGAACCGCTATCTCGGCCAGGTGGTTTCCGGGCTGAATCCGGCGGGTTCGTGCGGCGAGATCGTGGATCGGCTGTCGATGGAAGAACGCCTCCCCGGCGTGACCGGCATGGCGTCGGAAACAGTGAGCCGCTCGATGTATTCGCCTTCGGTGAGCATGTCCGCCGGAGCCACCGTGGCCCGCAGCATGGAGACGCTGGCGAAGCCGCCGCAACTTCCGGGCGGGGCGTCCGCGTCCGTTTCCACGCCGCCACCGGTGGCCGGTGCGACGGCGACCGCCACTGCGGTGCCTGCCAAGCCAAAGCCGGTGAAGCTGATCGTGGCCATCGCCGCGGTGCTGCTGCTGGGCGTGATCGGGGTTGGCGGTGCGGTGGCATGGTGGTGGTTCAAGAAGCCGTCGCAGGTGGCCAAGCAAACGGTTGCCAACACTCCACAGCAGAACGTTCCGACCACGACCACTCCGACGAGGAACGATCCCACGCCGTCCCAGCCACCGCCGACTGCCAGTGATAATTCGCTGAAGCAGGTGAAGGTTCCCGGTCAGGCCGCGACGCTGGCGGAAGCCGTGGCCAAGTGTGCGCCCGGCGGCACCATCGAGATCGCGGGCGGTACCTACAAGGAAGCCATCTCCATCACCAAGGCGATCACCTTGAATGCTTCCGATGGCGCGGTGATCGAGAACGCCGCGGCGACCAACAGCCTCGTCGCGATCAAGGGCAAGGTGGAGGTGAAGATTTCCGGCCTCGTCATCCGCGATGCGCGCCGCGAGGCGACCGGCAGCCCGGAAAGCTCGCCGCCGCTGGTGCTGGTGGCGGACGGGGCGAATGCCACGCTCGACCGTTGCGTGATCGATGGCGGGATGGGCAGCGGCGTTTCCATGATCAACAAGGCCACGGTGCGTCTGTCCGGTTGCCGTGTGCTGCGCAACCGCTGGTGCGGTCTTCAAGCGAGTGCGGGGGCCTCGGTCGATCTCGACCAGGGATCGGTTTCGGAAAACCGCTGCGGCATCCTCGCCTCCGATCCGGGCACGACGGTTCGCATCAGCTCCGGCTCGATCGTTTCGCGGAACAGCCGCAATGGCATTGAGGTCAGCGGTGGTGCGGGGATGCATTTGGTCGGCTGCGAGGTGTCGAACAGCCAGTCCGGTTGCGGCATTCTCGTCTCCGGTGAAGGTTCATCCCTGAATGCTTCTGGCAAGACCTCGATCTGCGACAACAAGACCAGTGGCATCGAATCCGGCAGTGCCGCGATTTTGAAGCTGTCCGACTGCCAGCTTGAGCGCAACCGCGAGCACGGCATTCATGCCGAGAAGGGCGGGGCGATCACGGTGGAGAGCTCGCGTTTCGAAAACGGTCTCACCGGCTTGTTCGCTGATGGCGGCGGCGCGGCGGTGAAGGTGGATCGCTGTGAGTTCGCGAAGCACGGCGACAGTGGCGTGGTTTTCGCGGGCGTGAAGGCGGACCTTTCCAACAGCACCTTCACCGGGAATTCGGTGGCGGCGATCTTCGCGGATGGCGCGAGCGGCAGCGCGAAGTCGAACAAGGTTTCGCCGGGGCCGGTGGATGATGCCATTGTCCTGGACAATGCCGGGCAGGTCGCGCGCGAGGGGAATACGGCAGAGTGAGAGAGGTAGCTGAAGTCGTGAGACTTCAGGTTGGGTCGGGCTGCGGAGTTTCATGCACCTCCAGTTCGATGACGATCAGTCGAATTGGCGCGTAGGGGGGTAGAGGGAAATCTCCCCAGCCCGAAGTCTTACGACTCCGGCTACCCGACTGGTGCATTGCAATTCGCCCTTTGTCCGTGACCGGAACGCATCACGAACGGAATTGACAAATGCTTGGTCTTCCGAGCATAACCTATCGGTTTCTAACATATAAAACGATGAACCCCAAGAATCCCCTTGCCCGTCGCTCCGTGATGCTCTGCACCTCGCTTGTGGGCGCCACTTCGCTTCTTCTCACCAGTTGCGCTGACACCCAGGACGGCCGTCTGACGCAAGCCCAGGGTGCCGGTATCGGCGCCCTTGGTGGTGCGGCCCTCGGTGGCCTGATCGGTGCCGCCTCCGGCAATGCCGGCCGTGGTGCCCTGATCGGTGCGGCCCTCGGTGGTGCGGGTGGTTTCGCCTACGGCACCCACGTCGCCAACCAGAAGGCCAAGTACAAGTCCACGGAAGAGTGGCTGGACGCCTGCATCGCGGAAGCCGAGAGCCACCGCCGCGCCGCCGTCGCCTACAACCGCAAGCTCGATGGCCGCATCGCCTCGCTCCAGAGCGAAGTCCGCGCCGCCAAAGCCAGCGGCAACAAGGGCGAACTCCAGCGCCTGAAGCAGGAAATCAAGCAAGAGCGCATCGAGGCCGAGAAGCAGGTCAACTCCATCAACCAGGAAGTGAAGGCCCAGAACTCCGCCATCAGCCAGGCCGGCGGTTCCTCCCGCGTCAGCGCGCTGCGTTCCAAGACCAGCAGCGTGAGCGCCGAAGGTGCCTCCACCAAGCAGAAGGTGCAGCGCCTCGCCAGCCTCGAGAACCAGATCGGCGTCTGATCGATTCCGATTCATCCTTTGGCCTCTCCGGACCCGGTCCGGGGAGGCTTCCCTTTTCCACCACTTTCTTTCCAGTCATCCCATGAAACACACTTTCGTCCGTCTCGGTCTGCTCGCCTCGCTGGTCGTCGGCAGCTTTGCTTCCGTCAGTTGCGAAACCACCGGGGATCCGTCCACCGGCGGCATCTTCTGGAGCGAGCGCAAGGCCCAGGCCCGCCTTGATGAGCGGCAGGCCCGTCTCAACCGCATCGAGGACCGCACCGATGCCGCCAAGGCCCGCGCCCGAGCGAAGCAGCGTGAGATCAATCGTCTGAAGACCGAGAAGGCTGAGAGCGACAAGTACTAACCGGCCTTGGATTCTCGCGACCAAGCATGAGCGCCAGCCGAAGAGCTTTGTATGGTTGTGTGCTGGTTTGCGGCCTGCTGGCCTCCTGCTCGACGCGGGAGGAGCGGGCCGCGTATGCGCCGGTGACCGGCCGTGTCGGTGGTGCCGCCATTGGGGCGGGCATCGGCTCGATTTCCGGTCATGCCGGTTCGGGAGCCGCTATCGGCCTGCTGTTCGGCGGGCTGGGCGGAGATCTTTACCGGGCGAATGAATCGTCGAACCGGCTGATCGATCCGGTGGGCACGGTGAAGGCCGCGCCTTCTTCGATCCGCGAGGCCGGACGGGTCCGTTCGTCCATGGCTTCGCGCCAGAGCGTGCTGGCAGGTCGCATTGTTCAGGCCCGCGCCTCTGGCGATACGAATACGCTTTTGGTCAGCCGTGCGGAAGCTTCGCTCCGTGCCGATGAATGCCGCATGTGGCAGCGGCGCATGAAGGATACCGGTCGCGCTCTGGATCTCGCGCGGCAGGGCAGGCTCCCGGGAGCGGGTGGCGATCTCGCTTCCTTGGATCGCAACCGTTCTTTTGCGGGAGGGCTGGAATATGCCTTCAGTGATCTGGCGAAATCCTATGCCGCGATGTCGCGCTGAGGCGTCACGCGCTTTGCCTTGGCGTGGAGGCTGCTTGCAGGATAGTCTGCACGCGACTCGTGCCGGAGTGGTGCGGGTGTCCGATTTTCCCCGACGGTGATGAAGTTCCTCCACGCCATCTTTTTCGCGGCTGCTTTCGCCGTGACCGCTCATGCGGAACCCGCTGCTCCCGCGGAACCCGCGCCCAACCAACATGCCGCGGGTGCGCAGCTATGGGAGGACTTCCAGAAGAACTACAACGAGTACTCGTTCGCGCCGCTTCCAGCCGAGGAGCTCGATCTCAAGGCGCGAAAGGCCCTGCTCACCGCGCTTGGCGCGCGCTATCGCAGTTGGGAGCCGGACAAGGCTCCCACGCTTCCAGAGCTGGTGGACGCGGTGAACAAGAACGATCCCTCGTCTTCCACGTTCGATCTCGTAGAGAAAGCCCTGACCGCTTTGCTGCCGACGATCGACCGCTTCGGCCTCTATGAATCGAGCGCGGAGATCGCGCAGCTCCAGGAAGCCTCGCGCCAGAGCGGCGGGCAGATCGCGATGATCGTGGAGCGTGATGACAGCGGCCGATTGTTGTGCTTTCCGGAACCGGAAGGCCCGGCGTCCGAGGCGGGGATCAACTACGGCTCCGAGTTGCTGGAGGTGGATGGCGTTTCCGTGGAACGCAAGCGTCTTGCCGCGGTGAAGCTCGCGTTCATCGGTCCCTCGCCCACCGTGTCCGTGAAGATCCGCCAACCGCAGGGCAAGGAGGAGGCGATCACGATCAAGCGCACCACGCAGGTGTTTCCCTCGGTCAGTGCGAAGAAGGGGCCCACCGGCCTGTCCGTGCGCATCCGCAAGTTCGACAGCGGCTCCGCTTCCAAGTTCAAGGCGCTGCTTCAGGAGAACGCGCCGGTGACGCGCCTGATCCTCGATCTCCGCGGAAATCCCGGTGGCCTCCGCGATGAGGCGATGCTGGCCGCCTCGCTGTTCACGCCGGAGAAGACGGTGCTTGGACGGCTCAAGGATGGGCAGGGAGAACGCGATGTCAGCGATGGCAACGGGGTCTTTTGCGAACCGCAGAGCATCCAGATCCTTCAGGACCGGCGCTCCGCGTCGGGTGCTGAGTTTCTCGCCGCGAGCTTGCGCGAGAATTTGCCCGGCAAGGTGAAGATCTTCGGCGAGAACAGTTACGGCAAGAGTCACTCGACCGTGAAGCTGCCGTTGTATGGCGGTGGTATCATGACCGTCAGTGAAAGCCTGATGATGACCGCTTCCGGCAAGTCGTGGGACAAGACCGGGCTTGAGCCGGATGTGGTCCAGAAGGCGAAGTGATTCCGCCGTCGAGGAGGAATCCCTGCGCCGCGGGGTCATGAGCACGTGACACCCGTCGAAACCGCGCACCCGCAGCACAGGGAAAACCCAACCTTCATCCGATTCGCTCCCTCTTTTGGAAACGGGACGAGGATGACAGCCCGGGCGTGGTGCCGCCGCTACGAAGAAACGGCTTGTTTGGAACCTGACCGGACGGTCGATCAGGGGCATCTCTCCACTTCTCCAAAGGCGCATTCAAGTGGCATTGGAAAACCCGCCGGAATTTCACACGGAATTCATGAAACCATTCGCGCGGGGGAGAAACCCGGTTAGGTTTTACCGCTATGAGTGGCTTTATCGCATGGATTCTGTTGGGCCTGATCGCAGGCGGCTTGGCGAAGCTGTTGATGCCCGGCGATCAGAAAGGCGGCTGCCTCCTGACCACGTTGTTGGGGATCATCGGCGCGGTGATCGGCGGTTGGTTGGGGCGCTTCGCGACGTTCCTGCCGACCGAACCTGTAGGCACGTGGCTGCCTTCGCTCGGTTCGATTGTCACCGCGACGGTGGGCGCGCTGGTGCTGCTGCTGATCTTCCGGTTGGTGAGCAAGTGACACGGGCATGAAAAAAGCGACTCCCCTGCGGGAGTCGCTTTGTCATGTGAAAGGGAGGCATCTTCAACCGATCGTCTCCGCGCCGAAGTAAGGCACCAGGGCGCCGGGGATGCGGATGGAGCCATCGGGCTGCTGGCATTGTTCCAGCAGCGCCACGTAGAGGCGCGGCAGGGCGGTGCCGGAGCCGTTCAGCGTGTGTGGGAAGCGGTTGCGGCCTTCGGCGTCCTTGAAACGCAGCTTCATGCGGCGGGCCTGGTATTCGGCGAAGCACGAGCAACTCGAAACTTCCAGATACTTGCCCTGGCCCGGTGCCCAGACCTCGATGTCGTAGGTCTTCGCCGAGGAAAACCCGAGATCACCGGTGCAGAGCTCGATGGTGCGGTAGTGCAGGCCCAGCTTCTGGAGGATCGCCTCGGCGTGGCCGGTGAGTTGTTCCAGCACCTCGAAGCCGTGGTCCGGATGCACCACCTGCACCAGCTCCACCTTGTCGAACTGGTGCATGCGGATGATGCCGCGGTTGTCGCGTCCGGCGGAACCGGCTTCACGACGGAAGCAGGGGGTGTAAGCCACCAGTTTCACCGGAAGCTGATCCTCGGCGAGAATGGTATCGCGGTAGAGATTCGTGACGGGCACCTCGGCGGTGGGGGCGAGGAACAGATTGTTCCGGCCATCCTCACCGGCATCGGTGCCGTACATGTCGTCCTCGAACTTCGGGAGCTGGCCGGTGCCTTCCATGCACTCGCGCTTCACGAGGTGGGGGACGTTGACTTCCTCGTAACCGTGGCCGGCCTGGGTATCGAGGAGGAAGTTGATCAGCGCGCGTTCCAACTTTGCGCCCTTGCCACGATAGACGGCAAAGCCCGATCCGGAGATGCGGGTGGCATCGTCGATCGAAACGAGGCCGTGCGCTTCATAGAGGGCGACGTGGTCCTTCGGCTCGGCGATGTCCGGCTTCTCACCCCAGACGCGGACGACTGGATTGGCGGTCTCATCGGAACCCACCGGACAGGCCTCGTGCGGCATGTTCGGGATGTTGAGCAGCAGATCCTCCTGCTTGGCGGCGGCGGCTTCGGATTCGGCGTCGAGCGCGGCGATGCGGTCGTTGATGCCACGGACCTGGGCTTCGATGGCGGAGGTGTCCTCGCCCTTGCCCTTGAGCATGCCGATCTGCTTGGAGGTGGTCTTCCGCTCGGACTGGAGGGACTGCTTCTCGGTCTCGGCACGGCGGCGGGATTCGTCGCAGGCGAGGACTTCGTCGATGAGCTTCCAGTGGTCGCCGCCGCGCGGTTTCAGGCGTTCCTGAACGGCGGCGGGGTTTTCGCGGATGACGCGGATATCAAGCATGGCGGGGAGGCTTTAGCCGGTCCGGGGCGGCTTGTGAACCCCCGAATCCGGTCAGTTGCCTGCGTCGTCGTCACCGGCTCCGCCGAACATGTTGAGCAGGCCGCCGCCCTTGGTTTCGAGATGGCTGCGGTACTGTTGGAGCTGGGGTTCGGAGAGATAGGGGCGGAGGGCTTCCACTTTCGCATCGGTACGCTGTTTCACGGTGGCTTGGAAGTTCTTCCGGATGTCGGCCATCGAGGTTTTCCCACCGCCCTGTTGTTGCATCTGGGCTTCCATCTGCTCCTGCATCAGGTCCTGGACGCCGAGCTCGTCATCGAACTGGAAACCCAAGCCATCGGAAAAGAGGCTCATCATGTTGCCACTGGCTTTCTGGTTGTCCTCGCGGGTGGCGGCTTCGGTCATCAGGACCTGATAGACATTGTCGCGCTGTTCGGGGGACAGGTCGAGGACGTTGGTGATGTTGCCGAGATCCTTGAATGCCTTGGATTCGATGCGGGACTGGCGTTCCTTGCCCTTGAAAGCGGTGTACTGCTCTTTCTGTTCGTCGGTGAGGACGCCTTCCGTGGCCGTGTCGAGGCCGTCGGACTTCATCAACTCGCCAATTTCCTTCATGTGGGCCAGATCGTTCGTGTCGTCATCGTCACGGGTGAGCAGCGAGCCGAAGGTTTCGAAGCGCTTCTCCATGGCAGCACGGATTTTGGCCTTCTGGTCGTCGTTGAGATTCAGGTCGGCGGCGAGCTTGTCGAGACGCGCTTCGAACTTCTTGCGCTGCACGTCGGTCATCCGCTTGGCCATCTGGTCCTGGCCTTTTTTCATCGCCTCCTTGGCCTTCGCATCCCGTTTTGCCTTCGACTCGTCGTTGTCGGGCTTGGCGGGGCGGCCGGAGGATGTGCGTCCGTTGGCCGCGGTTTCCGAGCCCGCGGGTTTTTCGGGAGCGGGAGCAGAGTTGGCGGGTGCCGTGGCGGCCGGAACTGGTGGAGCCGAAGCTGCGGTGGAGGACGCCGCCATCGGGCGGGCGAACCAGCCGACAGCGATGCCACCGGCAAGACAGAGGAGGGGAACCAATGCTTTCATGAGGATGTGAGGATGACCGGGAGGAAGGCATCCGCCCAGTGGGATTCGGGTCCGGGTTTGGAACCTGTTCTGCCCGTATTTGTGTCCGCCTGCTTCCGGCACCGGACATTTTTTGTAAGCATCAGGGTTTGGCAGGAGCCATCTGCCGGGCGGCGGCGGAGAGTTCCTGGTCGCTTAGGAGTTTTCCGGCCTCCATTCCTTCCAGGAAGCTCTGGAAGGGAGCGGTGTTGAGCTTCATGCTCTTGGATTTGTCCGACTTCGCGGCGGCCAAAGACTTTTTCGCGCTCGTGAGGGCGGCTTCCTTGTCTCCGGCCCGCCATTGGAGCTTGGCCAGAATCTGAAAGGTGTAGGGCTCGTTTCGGGTTTCCGCGAACGCCGTCATCTGCGAGGCGAGCAGCTTCATCAGGCTGGTGGGAGCGGCAGGATCGGCAGCCGCGAGCCGGCCCACGTTGAATGCCAGCATCGGGCGGACCGGTGCATCCGGCAGGGCGCTCACCGTGGTTTCCAGTTCCGCCCAGTCGCCCCTGATCGTCAGCAGGGTCAGTTGATGCGCCTTGAGCGCGTTGTTGGCGGGATCGAGTGCCTTGATCTCGGCGATGGCTCCTTCCATCGCGGCGACATCCTTCTTCCGGGTGGCTTCGCTGAATTTCCGCATGGCCGCGCCAACCTTTTCCTTCCTCGCGTCATCTTCCTGGATTCCGGCGACCACGGCGGCCCCGGCGTCGCCTCCCTTGAGAAGGCCTTTGATGGCATCGTCGGTCAGTTGCATCGGATGGCACATCAGGATGATCCTGCCATCCTTCACGACAAAGGTGTGGGGGATGCCTTCGACTCCCGCGGGCACCAGCCACTGTTTGTCGAACGCGCCATCCTTCGGATTGTAGGAAACGGGATAGGTCATGCCTTGTCCCTTGTTCTTGACGAAGGTGGCGACGGGATCCCTGCCGGTGCGTTCCCAGACGTTCATCCCCAGCACGACCAGACCTTTCCCCGCATACTTGGCATGTAGCTCATTGACGTGGGGAATGGCAGCGATGCAGGGCCCGCACCATGTCGCCCAGCATTCGAGAAGATAGACCTTTCCCGGTTCCCAGCTTTTCGGAGCTTCTCCTTGGAGCCATTCGCCCTGTCCGAGCACTTCCGGCGTGACGGCGGAACCAACGATCAAGGTAGGGGCCGGTTTCTCGTTCAACCGGGCGGGAGCCGGTGCCGCAGGAGATGGCTGGACGGGGGTGGCGGGCACGGTGGGTTCCGCGGCAGCCAATAGCGTGGAGGCAAGGAGCAGAAGGGTGGGTTTCATGCTCCACAAACGCCATGCAACGCATGCTTTGTCCACGAAAACCCGGCGGTGGCCCGGGTTACTGCAACTTGTCGATCAGCGCGCGCTTCTGTTTCGGATTGAGGACCGGATCCTGCGAAATCTTTTCACGGAGCGAGGCTTCGAGGCTGCCGCGGATCTCTTCGTCCGGCAGGCCGGCCGCCCATGCCACCGTGGCTGCCCGGTCGGACTGGTACCATTGGTCGGTGATCCGCTTTGCCCGGGTGGTATTCAGCAGATCCGGACTCTCCGTGAGCCTCGCGGCTGCGGCGGCCGGATCCTGAGTGGCCCAATAGCTGACGGCGGAGGTGAGGATGCGTTCCCGGTTCGCTCCGGTGGCGGGCTCCACCTGATCCACGGTGGATACCGGGTTTTCATAGTTGACCGCCAGCGAGGCGAGGATCGAAGGCAGGGCCGGGGTTTCGGGTTCGAGGGCGTAGGCGCTGAACTCCTCGAGCTGTGCTTTCGTCAACTGGCTTCGGAGACGGGTGAACTCCGTCGGGCCATTGCTGTCGTGGGGAAACTCCAGCCACCAGGAAACCGCGCCCACCGGATCGGTTCTCGCCCAAGCCATGGCGATGGCGGCCGTGGCGGTTTGTTGGGTGCCTCCGGCGGCAAGGTTGGCGACCATTTCCCTCGCTCCATCCGGGTCGGTGGCGAACCGGGTGGCTGCGATTGATCCCATGGCCTGCGCCAGGGGATATCCGGAAAGATGGCTGCCCGCCCATTCGAGAGCTTCGTCCGGCTGGGTCTGGGCCAGCGCTTTCACATACAACGGGCCCAGCCGGGACACATCCCCGGAGGAGGCCTTCCGTGACAGCCACTTCACCGCCCACATCACCAGCGGCCCATCGTCCGGATTCTTGGAGGCGAAGGCGGTTTCCGTGAAACGGGCTTCGATTTGCCGACGGGACTCCGCGGGCAGCGATTCCGCCCAAGTGGTGGCCGCGAGCCAGTCCTTGGCCAGCCATCGATCCGCGATTCCGGCCCAGATGCGGTCCCGGGCGTTCGAGGGCTTGAGGGCGAGGAGTCGGGACAGGAAGCGGTCTCGTTCCGGACCGGTGCTGGTGAGGGAATTGGCAAGATCGGGATCGATCGATACCAGTATCTCAAAATGCTTCATCGCCGCTGCCGCCAAGGTGTCATCGGTCCCTTCCAGAAATCTCATCGCGGCTTCCGCGATCGACCGCCGATCACTGAAACCGGACGTGACCCGCAGGATGCCGGTGAAAGCCTCGGGGTCTTTTTTCAACCACTCGGTCAGCACGATCTGGGCGTGGGAGGTGATTGCGGCATCACCTCCGCCGATGAGGAAACGCCAGGTCGCTTCGGGATCGCGTGCGGCACAGGCTTGAACGACCGGATCGGGCAATTGCCAGTTGGCCCTCCCGGACGAGCGGAGGCGTTCGAGCGCGCCGAGTGAAGGAGTGGACGCCAGCTCCACCATCGCCCGCCGCCGGGCCAATCCGTGGAGATCGTTTTTCGCAGTCCGCAGAATCTCCCCGGCATCCGGTGGCCGGGTGGACCGCGGTAGGTCGGGTGAGCCGGTTTCCGCAGGGGTCGGGCTCGTCCAGCGGACAATGAGGCGGGTGCCTTCGTAAGCCAGAGCCGCGACCAGCAGCGGCAGGGCCACGGTTTTCAAAAAGCCGTTCCTGCGTTTCATGGCGATGGGAGGAGGGTTTGGCGGAGTGCGACCAGATCCGCTTCCGACAGGTTGATGGCGGAGTCCAGAGCGGCGGCAGCGGCATCCGGATCAGTGGTGGCCCACGCGGCGAAGGCTTCGCGCCGGGCCTGGCTTCGCAGGGTTTCATTGGAGATCGCTCCCGCCCATTCCCAGGCGACATCCGGCTCGGACTCCTTCAACTGCCTGACCAGTGGCAAGGTCGCAGCGTCCCGGACCTGACCGGGCGGCTGGGTATCGAGCCAGAGGGCCGCGCCGTTGGAGTCCTGGCGGGCCCACCCTTGGATGGCATCCGCCGTGCAGGTGGCCCGCATGGCGGGATCCTTGAAATGATTGGCCCAAGCGAGCGCGGCGTTCGGATCCGTCTGGCTCCAAATAGCCATCAACCGCTGCGCGGCATCGGTCGCTTCGGGTGAAGGCGGAAGCGCCGCCACCTCCGGACCCAGATCTTCAATTCGCGGACGCATCGTGAAGTGATCGTCGGACAGCCCCCATTGCTTGGGATCTTCCAGCGAGGCGGCGATCACCGCCGCACGGTCCCGCCCGGGCACGGACGCGAGGTTGGCAGGGGAGAACGTGCCCCAGGGTGTGCCAATCAGCTTCTGATAGAACGCGAGACGGAGATCCTGATCCTCGAGGCTGCCCGCGAACTTCAACGCCAGATCGGGTGAGGTTTTGGCCCATGCCTGGAGCAGGCCTCCCATCGCCTCGGCGCGGGCTTCCGACTCGGCTTCCTTGGCGAGTACGGCAGCGGTTTTGCCAAACTGCTCGGGCGGAAGGCTTTCCCAGATCCGTGGCAGGACGTTGAGCGTGATCGTGCCGGAATCCGAATCTACCGCGGTGAGGGACCGGTAGGCCTCAAGGGCGCTGATCTTTCCGGTGCCCAATGCGCTTCCGAAGACCTCCACCAGCGCTGAGGACGATTCCAAGGCGGGATACTTCCGGGCGAGACCCGCCACCACCCGCGGATCATCCCGGCCCAGAGCCGTCAGCACGGAAATCCCGTTCACATTGTCGTGATCGCCGAAGGAGTGGAAGGCGGTCCGCAGCCATTCGTTGGACTTGCCCTTGCAGAGGGCATCGAGGCGTTCGAGCGCGGCGGCGGGTGAACTCCGCGCCAAGGTGACGAGCGCGCCTTTCAGGGCTTGGGCACGATAGGGGTCCGGCAGGGTGTCCGCCCAGGTGAATACCGCCTGAGAATCCCGCTCGGCGCGGGCGGTTCCCAGCAGGGTGAACAAGGTCGCGGTGGTTTGATTCCATTTTGGCGAGGAGGTGGACGAGCCGGGAGACGATGCCAGAATCTTGATCGCGATCGCCTGGAGCTCCTCCGGTTTGGTCCGTGCCACCGCCAGCCAAGCCGGGTTCCCCGCGTCAGCCCCGCTGATTTGCTCCGGAGCCCGCCAGACCCATTGCACGAAAAGGGCGGGGTCCTCCAACAGCAGCGCGTCTGCAACCCACTGTACGTCCGCCTCGCCCTCGGGCGTGGGGTGGTTTGCCAGATACGTCCATGCGGCGTCGAGATCTGCCAGCGCCCACTCCTTCAGCAACAAGACCCGGAGAGTGGGGTCGTAGGGCTCCTTGGCCTTGGATAGAAACGCGAGTCCGCCTCTGGGATCGACCTCCGCCCAGCGCGCGCAGATCAATTCCCATGCGTGGTCCCGCTCCATGCCCGGAGGGAGCTTCAAGGAGGCTTGCAGCCGTGCGGCCAAGCCGACGGCATCGGCGGTCTCCAGTCCACGTTCGATTGCTGCGAATGCTTCCGAGGTTGGCAGCGGCCGGACTGGTGCCGGAGGCGCCTCGCTACCACGACTGCCGGAGATGCCGGGAGCTGGCACCCTGGCACCCCACCAGATGGCCAGCGGCACGGTCAGCCAGAGCAAATGCGAGGGTCGGAATGCCTTTTCCCACATTGGGAGAAACCATCGCCTTTTGTAAGCGGACTGTCACTTCGAAACGTCCTGCTCGTCCTGGCCGAGAAACGATTTCCGGCACAATTCGGCGTATTTCCCGTCGTGGGCCAACAATTCCTCATGCGTGCCCTGCTCGATCACGTGGCCGTGCTCCAACACATAGATGCGGTCGGCATTGCGGATGGTGGAAAGGCGGTGGGCGATGACGAAGGCGGTCCGGTTCTCCATCAGCCGGTCCAGCGCGTCCTGGATCAACCGCTCCGTCTGGCTGTCCACGGAGGCGGTGGCCTCGTCCAGCAGCAGGATCGGCGCATTCTTGAGCAGGGCGCGGGCGATGGACAGGCGTTGCTTTTCGCCACCGGAGAGCTTCACCCCGCGCTCGCCCACGTTGGTGTCGAGCAACTGTGGGAGTTCGCGGACGAAGGGGTCGGCATGGGCGGCTTCGAGAGCGGTCCACAGTTCGTCGTCGGTGGCATCGCGTTTGGAGAGCTGGAGATTCTCGCGGACGGTGCCATTGAAGAGGAAGGCCTCCTGGGTCACGTAGGCGAGGTGGTCACGCAGGCTTTCCTTGGATAGCGCGGAAATGTCGTGACCGTCCAAGGTGATCGTGCCGGAGGTCGCTTCATAGAACCGGGCGAGCAGCGAGAGCACGGTGGTTTTGCCCGCGCCGGTGGCTCCCACCAGCGCGATGGTCTGGCCGGGCAGGGCCTCCAGCGAGACGTCGTGCAGCGTCGGTTGTTCCTGATAGGAGAATGAGACATTCGCGAAACGCACTGCGCCGGTGACCGGAGAAGGGAGTGTTTTCCCTTCAGTGGCGTTCGGCTCCTCCTCCGAGTCCAGAATTTCGAACACCCGGTCGGCGGCGGAGCGCCCGGAGAGAATCATCTGGTTGAGGCCGTTGAGGCGGTCGATCGGCTCGTAGAAGAGGGACAGTGACAGGAAGAACCCGGTGAAGTCACCCATGGTGAGTTTTCCCTGCATCACCGCATGGCCGCCGAAAGCCAGAACCAGCACATAGCCCATCATCCGGACGTAGGACATCAGCGGCGAGTAGATCGCCCACCATTTCATCATCCGCAGGGTGGCTTGGCGCAACAGATCGGAGAACCGGTTGAAGCGGCCCAGTTCTTCCGTTTCCGCGGCGTAAGCCTTGATCTGGCGAATGCCGGAGATGTTGTCGTGGAGGATCGCATTCAGATCGGACGAGGCGTCGCGCTGGTTCCGGTAGCGATCCCGGCCCTTGGTGGAATAGATCCACGCCCCGATCGCGAGCAGGGGCACCGGCAGGGTCGCCCAGGTCGCCACCACCGGATTGAGGTAAAAAAGAAATGCCCCCACCCCCAGCACTTGCAGGGCGGCGACGAGTCCCTGCTCGACCCCGTCGATCAGGACACGCTCCATGTTCGTCACATCCTCCACCACGCGGGTCATAATGTCACCGGTGCGCCGGGTATCGAACCACCGCAGCGGCAGCCGCTGGATCTTCGAATAGAGGTCGGAGCGGATGTCGTAGATCACCTTTTGCTCGAAGGTGTTGTTGATGAAAATCCGCAGCGAGTTCAGCAAGTCCTTGATCAGGAAGCCAAAAGCGGCGAGGCCGATCCACAACGGGAATTCCCCGTGACGGGCGGGATCCGGCAGGATGTGGTCGATCACGTGCCGGGTCGCGTTCGGGAACACGAACACCGCCAGCGTCATTCCCACCGCGCAAAAGAGCTGGGCGGAGGCAAGGCCCGGGTAGTGCCGGAGGTACGAAAAAACACGTGGGATCGAGCGCATGGCGGGCGGCGAACCGTCGCGTCGTGTGGATGCTTTGTAAAGGCAAGCGGCAAATCCCGTGAACTTTGGGATTGCCGCAGCAAAACAGACCTTCCTAATGTCCGCTCACACGAGGAAACCCAACGTTTAAATCCCAAACCCAATGGCCAAAACATTCGGCATTCTTACCTTCCTTGTTCTGGCGGCGTCGGCATTCGTCGGCTTCAAGAACAAGGAGAAATATGACGCGGAAATTCATGAACGTCAGACCGCGGAGCAGCGGCTCGACAAGAGCAAGGTGCGCCTGAAGAAGGCGCAGGACGACCTTGCCGCCACCACCGCGAAGCGCAAGGAGACCGAAGCGGAAGTGGCCCGCCTGAACACGGAGAAAGCCTCCCTCACCGAGGCGAACAACAAGATCAAGGCCGACGTCGAAGCGAAGACCGCCGAGGTCGAAGCCAACAAGGCCAAGCTCACCGCGCTCAAGGAGAAGCTCGAGAGCGCCGGAGACCTGCAGACCCTCGGACCCAAGATGAAGGCGACCACCGCCCAGATCGAGGAGCTCACCCAGACGATCAATACCTCCAACGCGACGCTTGCGAACCTGACTGCCGAATCCGGCCGCCTCGACAAGGTGATCGCCAACCTCCGCGCGATCGGCGAGCGTTATCCCGCCAAGAAATCCGATCCGGCTCTGAAAACCCGCATCAGTGCCATCTACCCGAACTGGGGCTTCGTGACACTTGCCTCCGGCAACACCGGCGGAGTGGTCGCCAACTCGAACCTGAAGGTCGTTCGCGATGGTGAGACCATCGCCAAGCTGCAGGTCACCGCGACGGAAGCCGGAACGTCTTCCGCCAGCATCGTTCCGGAATCGCTCAAGACTGACACCGTGCTGATGGTCGGTGATTTGGTCCAAGCCGACACCGCCGACAAATAAGCCCAAGAAACAATCCCGAAACCCACGATCCGGATTTCATGAAACCCCTTTTCCACACTCTCGTCATTCTGGCGACCGGCGGTGCCATCTTCTTCTCGATGAAGCTGTCCGATAATTTCAAGAAGCAGCAGGAGCTGCGTCTGGCGGCAAACGACGAGAACAAGTCCGTGACTGCGGATGCGGACGGCACCGAGAGCAATCTCAAGAAAGAGCAGGGCGTCCTCGCGAAGGCGGTGGATGACCGCACCGCCGGCGAACAGTCCGTCAGCCAGCTCAAGTCCGCGGCCTCCGGCCTGAAGCGGGACCTCGCCGCGCAGGATGCCCTTCTTGAAGAGCAGAAGGCTGAATTCGCTGCTGCCAACAAGGCCATCGAAGAGCTCAATGCCGCCCTCAAGGATCTGGGCGGTGTGAACCTTGAGAACCTCGCCGACAAGGTGAAGGAGCTTGAGAACAAGAAGCTCGATCTTGAGAAGAAGCGCGACGAACTCGCCACCCTGATCGATGGTGCCACCAAGAAGCGTGACAGCCAGAAGGACGAAAACGCCCGCCTGGCCGAAGTGAAGGTAAAGCGCGATGCCCGCATCCGCCAGAACTCCATGGAGTCCGTGATCACCGCGGTCAATCAGGAGTGGGGCTTTGTGATGGTTGGCGCCGGCTCCAACACCGGCTTCACCCCACAGACGAAGCTTCTGGTCGAGCGTGACGGCCGCCGCATCGGCAAGATTCAGCCGACTTCCATCGAGCCGAACCAGACGCTCGCGGACATCGACTTTGACAGCCTCGTCGAGGGTGTCCGTCTCCAGCCAGGCGACAAGGTCATCCTGGCCGAGCCGGTTTCGAACTGAACTCCACGGTTTCCTTATTCTTCCAACCTCCGCGGGCTTGCAGCCTGCGGAGGTTGTTTTATGTTCGGCCCATGCGTTCGCTTTCGATCGTCGTCGCCGCCGCCCTCACGGGACTCCTTTCCTCCTCTTGCGTGAAGAAAGAGCCGGAGAGAAAGCCGGTGCCGCCGCCATCCTCCGCCAGCAAGATGCCGTGGAATGTCCCCCAGTCCGGCCAGGGCATGGGAGCTTTCGGCATGATGCCGCAGCTCCAGCAGCGCCGCTGATCACGGCCTATTCCCGGTGATAGGGCGAGCCCGCCTTCATCGAGGCCAGCCGGTACAGTTGCTCCAGCAGAACCACCAGCGCGAGTTCATGCTGGAGCGTGAGCGAGGACAGGGACAGCACCATGTCCGAGGCGCGCCGTAGTTCCGGCGTGTGTCCGTCCGAAGCTCCGATGAGGAAGGCTACGCATTTCACGTCGCCACGATGCTCCAGAGCCTCGAAGCGTTTCGCCAGTTCCGCAGTGGTGAGGCGCTCGCCGCGCTCATCCATCGCGACCCGGAACATGCCTTCGGATTTTTCCAGCAGGCGCTGCGAAACCTCGGCGGAGCTCCCCGCCTTGACCAGTTCCAGCGAGACCTGGCTGTAGCGGCCGAGGCGCTTCAGGTATTCGGCGATGCCGTCCTTCGCGTAGGCGAGGGCGGGCTTTCCGGCGGCGAGGATGAGCAGGCGCATGCGGGGCCGCCAGCATGCGGAATCCCGGCGTTGCTTTCGAGCGCGGATTCGCGATGGTGTGGTTAGATGCGATACGCCTTCCTGCTCCTGCCCTTGTTGGTGGCCTCCTGCGGTACACCGGACAACATCGTTCCCGAGAATCATCGCGAGAAAAAGATGTTCGCCTTCCTGGAGAAGTTCGACCGCTTCGACTACAACGGGGATGGCAAGCTGACCAAGAAGGAGGTCCGCCAGGGTCTGCGTGAAAGTGATGTCCACGGCATCAGCAATGCGGAGATCGACAAGGGGTTCGCCGAGTTCGATGCCAACAAGGACGGCGCGATTTCCTTCAGCGAGGCCCAGGGTGGCATGCGCCGCGAGTTTTCGGACCGTTGAGCCGGTTCATGCCGGGAGCTCCGGCAGCGGTTCGCCATTCCATTCCAGATCGAAGGTCGAGGCGGCTTTCATGTCAGCCCCCGGGCCGAGCATCTTCTCGCGCTGGCGCAGTTCCTTGAACATCTGCCAGCCTGCCACGTGGGTCAGCCGGTCATCGGGAGGCTTCACCACATCCCTGCCGCGCATCAGATCGGTCCAGCGGTTCAGGCTCCTTCCCGGTTCCGTGACCATGGCGAAGGTGATCATGCGCGGCGTGGGATCGACCGGCCACAACCGCCCGCATCCGGCATTGAGAAAGGGTAGGGGATCTTCCGGAGCCAGCAGGTGTATGCCGCTGGTCGTGCGCGGATTGCACTCGATCACCCGGGGGCCTTCGGGACCGGCGATGAAGTCGAAGCAAATCTGGCCGGTGAAATTCAGGTGACCCACAAGGCGCGAGCAGAATTCGAAAAGCTCCGGAGCTTCGACCGGCTCGAAGAAAAATCCCGCCCCTTGGCCGGAGCGATGCCGCGGCTCATAGGTGGAATGCGCGGTGATCCTGCCCTCGATCGCGAGTGTGAACGTGCAAAGCGGCCGGCCCGGGACGAAGCGTTGTGCCAGCCACGGATGTTCCGCCGTGGGAGTGATACTCCCCGCCTGTCCGGCGGACGGCCGTATCAAGACCTCGGAGGCGAAGCGCGAAAAGGCGGGCTTCAACACCCAATCCCGCGGATCGCCTTCGGATGCGAGGAAGGCAGCCACATCTTCCCGCGACCGCAGTTCACGGGTTTCGGGCGCGCGGATTGACAATGCGGGCAGCGAATCCACCCAGGTGGCGAAGTGGCCCTTGTGATGGAGCAGGCCGAGGCTTTCGAACGACGGTGCCAGAAGCTTGGAAACGCCATCGAACAAGCGGCGGTAGCGTGCGAGGGCGAAGATCTCCTCGCAGGTTGGGATGATCCATTCGGCCTCACATGCGAGGGCCGCATCCCGTACCGCCAGAGCGTGTTCCACCGGCGATTGTCGCGATGGCGGCACTTCGGTGTAGTGGGAAAGATACCGCGAACTGCGGCACAGCGGATGCTGGAAGGAGTCGCAGGCGGTCACGCGATGGCCGGCCCGGCCGAAGCGACGGACCCAGTCGAGCGCGGCAAAGGCCCGCGCCCCGGTGACGAGGACGGAAGACATGGAGGGGGAGGGCTTATTGTGCCTCGGCGATGGCGAGGACTTCCGAGAAGGGGAGATCGGCAAGCAGCCCGAAGGCATCATGCCGGGTAAGCTTTTCGCGTATCGTGGCCGGGCTGGTCAAGCCGCAGAGAAAGCGCGCGAGCTGGCGGGTGGTGCCGAGGGCGGCGTGGCGTTCGCGGCCCAGGTCACGGATCATCGACCATTCCTCGTCGCCTGGCTGGCGGGGAGCACTGCGGGGGATGGAGGCGACGGGGATGTTGCGGCAGCGATCACAGTGGCCGCAGGGGCCTTCCAAGGTTTCGCCAAAGTGGGCGGTGAGCGCGCCCGTCAGGCACCCGGGTGTTTCCGCCAGTGCCACCACCTGCCGGAGCCGCTCGAGATCGGATTGCTCGCGATGTTGGAAGCGCGTGTTGAGGCGTTCTGCCAGCGCGTGCAGGTCACCGGGATCCCGCAGCAGCCGGTAGCCTTGGCGGATGCCGGTTTTCTTCAGTGCGAGATCGCCGGCTTCCTCCAGATGGACCAGCGCGCTGACGATACGTTCGCGCGGCTCGCCGATCTTTGCAGCCACGCTGTCGATGTCGAAGTTCGTCCACACGCGGCCCTTCGTTCCTGCGGCGAACAGGCGGGTGAGAAAGTCTCTACGGCGTTCATCGTAGCCAGCGAGCACGCGCTTGAAATCGCGCAGCAGGTTGGCGGCATAGCCGCTGTAGAAAGAGCCGGTGGCTTCGATCACGCCCTCGAGCTCCAGATAGGTCAGTACGGTGGACACGACCAGTGGCCGGATGTCGCACGATGAAGAGAGATCGTATTGGGACACGTCGAAGTTCGTGCCCAGCCGTAGCACGCGGTCGATGAGATGGCGGATCGCCTGGGGCGTGGGAGTGTCGCCATAGATGAAGTTTTCCAGCACCGGCAGGTCGTCACCACATGCCAGCCACTCGCAGATGGAAAGCCGGCCATCACGTCCCGCGCGGCCGATCTCCTGCGAGTAGTTCTCCAGGCTCTTCGGCAGGTTGTAGTGATACACGCGGCGGATGTCCGCCTTGTCGATGCCCATGCCGAAGGCGATGGTGGCGACGATGACGGAGGTGGTTCCGGTCATGAACGATTCCTGCGCCGCGGCCCGGAATTCATCCGGCATGCCCGCGTGATAGGCTTGCGCGGCGAGGCCGTTCCTCTGGAGGAAGGTGGCGACCTCCTCGGCGGTTTCCTGCCGCGTCACATAGACGATCGCCGGACCCGGCGTGGACCGCAGCCGCTCCAGCAGCAGCGGCTTCCGTTCCGCCGTCTGCGCGGGGGTGACCCGCAGGTCGAGGTTCGGCCGGTGGAAACTGAGTTGCACGTGATCGCTCTTTGCGATGTCGAAGGCGGCGCGGATGTCCGCCGCGACCGCCGGAGTCGCGGTGGCGGTCAGGGCCAGCACGCGCGGGATGTGGAGGTCCTGGCAGAGCCGCGCGAGCTTCAGGTAGTCGGGTCGGAAATTGTGGCCCCACTCGGAAATACAATGAGCTTCATCAATGGCGACCAAGGCGATGCGGAGCTTGCCGAGGCGGTTGCGGAAGCCTTCGTTGGCCAGACGTTCCGGAGCCACGTAGAGGAGCTTCAACGAACCGTCGCGGAGCCGGTCGAATACCTCGAAGGCCTCCTGCTGTCCCTGGGTGGAATCCAGCCGTGCCGCCGGGATGCCCTTCGCTACCAGTGCATCCACCTGATCCTTCATCAGCGCGATGAGCGGTGAAATCACCAGCGTGAGCCCATCCAGCAACAAGGCCGGGAGTTGGTAGCAGAGGGACTTGCCGCCGCCGGTGGGGAAAACGGCCAGCGCGGAACGCCCGTCGATCAGGGTCCGCACGACCTGCTCCTGACCTGCCCGCATCGAGTTGAAACCGAAACGGGCACGCAGGGTATCGAGGACGGCATCAGGGGGCACGGGCCCGAGTGAAGGCGGTGCCGATGTGGGAATCAAGCAGGTGGATGCTCGACAGCAAGGGGTGGTTCCGCCGTAAAATGAACCATGTTTCGTTTTCTTTTTCCCAGCCTTCTGGCCACCGCCTGCGCTGGAGCCGTGACGGTCTGGCAGCCGGTCGTGGACCCTGCCATTACCGTCCCGGGCACCCGTCCGGACGGGGCATTGTTCTTCAGCAGCTACGGGCAGCCGTCGAATTTCGGCGGCGAGATCGGATTCACTCCGGCGAGGCCTGCGCGGATCACCGCCAAGGACGGGGCGCTGGTGATTGCCAAAGGGAGTTCCGCGGAAGGGCTGTGGGCTTCGCTTGCCGGTCCTGCGGGCGAGAGTGATCGCACTTTTGACGCCGGAGATCTGCTGGGAATCGGCGGGCTGCCTGCGAGCCGGGTGCCGGTGACCGCCGTGGCGGTGGACGTGAAAGGCAAGGGCAAGCTCCGCGTCCAGATCGGGGATGTGAAGCGTGTGCCATTGTGGAGCGGAGAACTGACCGTGGACTCCACCGAGAGCACAAGGCTACGGTTGCCATTCGACGCCAAGCTCGCGGCGAAGGCCAAGTTCCTCTCCTTCACAGTGCCTCCCGAAACGGAGATTACGCTGCGACGCATGGGCTTTGAGGCGGAAAAGCCGGACATCGAGCCCGCCGACTGGCTGTTCCGGATCTCCCTTGGCAAACTCCGGCGCTGCCTTGATCCGCAGAGCGGCCTGACCGCGGCCCGCGCTCACACGGGCAAGGGGCGCTTCCTCGCGCTTCCCGGCTCCGGCATGAATGCGCTCGCGACCGCCATCGCGGCGAAGCAAGGCCTGATCGATCCGAAGCAGGCTGCGGATGAGGTGCGGGTCACTGCCCGCACGCTGCTTGCCATCAATCAATCCCATGGCTTCCTGCCCCACTTCGCCAATCGCGAGCCGGACGGGCGGGTGGAGCGTTCCGAAAAGACCGAATACAGTTCCGTCGATACCGCGCTCACCTTGCAGGGTCTGTTGCTTGCCGCCGACGTATTGGAACTGAACGACACCGCGGAGGCGGTGAGGCAGCGCATCCGCTCGATCGATTGGTCCGGAATGATCGATGAGAAGGGCTTCCCTCATCACGGCTACTCGTCATCCACCGGCCAGGTATTGAGTGGAGCCTATCGCGGATGGGGTGGTGAGCAGGCGCTGACCGTGTTGCTGGAAGGCATGGCTCGTGGTGACAAGGCGCAGGGCAAGCTGGCCACCAATGGGAAGATCTATCGTGGCGTGGGCTTCATCGCGGAGATCCAGAGCCTGTTTCATCCTGATTTCGATCGTCCGGAAGCGGATCGTCTCAGTGGCATCTCGTGGCCTGAGACACGCCGCAGGCTGGCGAATGACCAGGCCGGGTATTTCACCAAGAGGAAGCCCGAGTGCCCTGCCTCCAAGCTGGGGTTGTGGGGCCTCTCCGCTGGAGAAGGCGGCATGCCGGGTGCCGCTTACGCGGCGAACGGTTGCGATTTGCCCGACCTGACCTGGATCCACCCGCACTATCCGGTGATGGCCTGCATGAGTGATCCGGCCCGCTTGGAGCAGGTGATCGGCGCGTTTGAAAAAGCAGGCCTCCTGTTCCCGCGCGGATTGCCGGAAACGGTGTCGATTGACGGGGTTCGCTACAATCCAATGCAGTGTTCTCTGAATGCGTCTTTCGAAACCTTGGCCGCCTATCATGCCTGGAAGCGTCCGTCCGGACAGGATGTGGTGGATCAGGCGAGTCTCGCCGACCCCCTGATCCGCATGGGAATGCGCCGGTTTTATACGCAGGCACCTTGAAAATTGCGCGTGGAAATCAAACAGCCGCCTTGATTTCCCGTCCATCCAAACGACAAAGTGATACCACCTGTTCGGGTTGGAACGCTTTTCATGGTTGCCTCCGCCCCCTGCAAACGGACAAGGTTTGGATACGGTTAGGTTCACATGGACGAACGTTACGAAATACGCGGAAAAATCGGCCAAGGTGGGATCGGTGCGGTGTACCGCGCGTTCGACCAGCGTATGAACCGCGAGGTGGCGATCAAGCGCATCATTCCCGAAGGGGGTGATGCCGAGCATCAGGACGAAGCCACAAAACAGCTCACCAAGGAAGCCGGGGCGCTTGCCGCGTTGCAGCATCCGCACATCGTCACCGTCTATGACGTGGGAGCCGATGAGGATGGCCCCTATGTGGTGATGGAGATGCTCACCGGCAAGTCCTTGGACGAGCTGGTGGAGAAGGCTCCCCTGACCTTCAGCGATTTCCGCGAGGTGGCGGTCCAGACCCAGGAGGCCCTGATCGCCGCGCAGGACCTGCACATCGTCCACCGTGACATCAAGCCGGGCAATCTGATGCTCACTTGGCTGCCGTCCGGCAAGTTCCAGGTGAAGATCGTGGACTTCGGTCTGGCCAAGTTCACGCCGAAGCCGTCGAAGCAAACGCTCGACCAGCAGGATGCGGTTTACGGTTCGATTTTCTTCATGGCACCCGAGCAGTTCGAGCGCGGCCTCGTCGATGGCCGCACCGACCTCTACGCCATGGGCTGCGTCTATTACTTCGCCCTGACTGGCAAGTATCCCTTCGATGGCGAAACCGGCCCACAGGTGATGGGTTCCCATCTGAGCCATCTGGTGAAGCCCATCGGTGAGGTCCGTCCGGACCTGCCGCAGTGGGTGCGGGACTGGGTGATGTGGCACATCAACCGCCAGCCCTCCGATCGTCCCTCGGATGCCCGCGAGGCGCTCCAGGTTTTCCTCCGCAATGATGGCGCGAATGTCACCATGCCGGCCCGGGCTGCGGCGCCTCCGCCCACCCGCCGTCCGGGTCTGGCCACCGGCCCGGTACAGACCTCGGTGACCACCCAGTCCGCGCCGCAGTCCTTGCAGCCGCCGGATGGTTCGCGACCCAGCGTTCATACCACCTCCCATGTCCCCACCATTGCGGTGGCGACCTCCCAGGTTCATACGCGCCCTGCGGCGGCTCCCGCGCCTCGTCCTCCGAAGAAGCCGATGAGCACCAACGCCAAGATCGCGATTTCCGTGATCCTGACGATTGCCGCGCTGGTCGTCGGCTGGATCGTGATGCAGAAGGGAGCGGCGGCGAAGAAGGCCCAGGCCCTGCAGTCCTTGATCGATACCGCCGCCGATCCTCTGGCGAAGGAGCTGCCGGTCAGTGCCAGCCAGCTCAAGTCGTTGTTGGAATCGCTGAAGATTCCGCGCAAGCTGGAGCAGTACACCCCCACGATGCGCGCCATCCGTCTGGCGAAGGCCACGGATGCCACCAACGTGGATTTGAAGATCGCGGAGTTCATCACCACGACATCGCTGGACAAGGACGTCCGCCAGTTGTTCTTCCGTGATGTGGTGAGGTACCGCAACAAGCGCGATGGCGTTCCGATCCTCATCCAGTACGCGAAGGCCACGGATGAAGCGAGTTCCGCGACGGAAGCGCTCGACGCGATCCGGGGTGTTGCCAATGACGATGATTTCCAATCGTTGCTCGAAGCCGTGGCTGGAGCCCGGTCTCCGCAGGTGCGCCAGAGTGCCGCGAAGGTCGCCAGCGACGTGGCCCGCCGCAGTACGAACCGCGCGGGGCTCCGTGGTCAGGTGGAACAAGCCCTCAACGGAGGTGTCAGCGATGAAGTCCGCGGCTTGCTGCTGGGGATCAAGACCGACGCGAACGATTGAGGAACGTCAGGGGGTGTAAACCGTCACCGGTCCTACACCCGAGCCCTGCACACGGCGGAGTTTTTCGACCGCCTTGAGTACGGCTTCGGCTGCCTGCATCGCCTCCTCGAGGGTATTGAGCCGGGAGAAGCCGAGGCGCAGACTGCTCTTCGCCTTGGCATCATTGAAGCCCATCGCCTTCTGCACGTGGGATGGCTGCTGTTTGCCGGTCATGCAGGCTGAGCCGGCCGAGCAGGCGATGCCCATGTCATCGAGCAGGATCAGCAAGCCAGCGGCCTCGCAGCGCTCGAAGGACACATGGCTGGTGCCCGGCAGACGATGATCCGGATCGCCGTTGATCTCACAGCCGGTGATGGTCTCCAACAGTTTCGCCTCGAAGGCATCGCGCATTGTGCGGATCGACTGATCGCCGGAATCCAGAAGTTGTTTTGCGAGTTCAGCCGCTTTCCCAAAGCCTACGATACCCGCCGTATTTTCGGTGCCGCTGCGGCGGCCGGATTCCTGGCCACCACCGCGCAGCAGTGGTTCGAAACGGCAGCCGCTGCGCACGTAGAGCGCGCCGACTCCCTTCGGCCCGTGGAACTTGTGCGCACTGAGGGAGAGGAAATCGACGGGCGTCTCCCGGACATCCACCGGGATCTTGCCGACGGCCTGGATGGCATCGGTGTGAAAGGCGAGGCCGTGTTCCTTGGCGATGGCGCAGGCTTCCGCGAGTGGTTGGATCACGCCGGTTTCATTGTTCGCCCACATGATCGAGGCGAAGCCGCCACCGTCCTTTGCCGAGGCACAGGCAGCACGCAGCGCATCGAGATCGAGTCGGCCGAGGCTGTTCACGCCGATGCGGTCCAGCCGGTAACCGACTTCCTCGAAGGTTTCGCACGGTTTCAGCACGGCGCTGTGCTCGATCGCGCTGGTGATCGCGCGGCCCGATTTCCGGCCGACCAGACGGGCCAGCCATTTGAGCGCGGTGTTGGTGCTCTCGGTGCCGCCACTGGTGAAGACGATCTCATCGGGCTGTGCGCCGATCAATGCCGCCACCTGTTCGCGCGCGGTATCGATCGCCTGACGCGCGGCCTTCGCCCCGCGGTAGGAGGCGTTCGGATTGTGGAAGCCGCCCGTCAGCCACGGCATCATGGCCTCCAGCACCTCCGGCAGCAGGGGGGTCGTCGCGTTGGCGTCGAGATAGATCACACGGGGAGCTTACGGCCGGGAGCGCGCATTTCCAGCCTCGTTCGGCACCATCCGGTTCTTCCCGGAAAGGGTAGGTTCTGCTAGCGGTGGGAATCCGCCATGCCTCGCCTCGTTGCCCTTCTCCGCGCCATCAATGTGGGTGGCCGTACCGTGAAGATGGATGCCTTGAAGAAAATCTTCGAGGCGGATGGCTTCAAGAATGTCGCGACCTTCATCGCCAGCGGCAATGTGCTGTTTGATTCGAAGGCGAAGCCGGAGGGCTTGGAGCGGCGTATCGAGGCGCTGCTGCAAAAGGAGCTAGGCTATCGCGTGGACACCTTCATCCGCTCGGTCCCGGAATTGGCGGAAGTCGCGAAAACCAATCCCTTTCCGGATACGGAGGGTGGCACCACGCATGTGGGGTTCACCGCGGAGCCTTTCGACAAGGCGGCGGTGGAGAAGGTGATGGCGCTGAAGACCGATATCGACAGCTTCCACATCGAAGGCAGTGATCTCTACTGGCACTGCTCGATCCGCAGCAGCGATTCGAAGTTCTCCAATGCTGTGTTGGAAAAGTTGCTGAAGCGGCCAGCCACCTTCCGGAACATCAAGACCGTGCGCCAGTTGGCAGCCATCCAGCCCTAAGGGGTACCGAAACCCGGTTGAAGCTCCTTCGTCCCAACGGGACGAAGAAGGTTTCGGCACATCCTCTGAGGGACCGCCTCGAATAGCACCGCCGCTGCGTGGAATTATACATTCGTTTGACTTTTTTGGACGATCGTTTAATTCGTGATTTCACGATGCAAGCGGAACTGTTTCCACACCCGCCCGGCAAGGGTGAGCAGGCCCGACGGCGGCTATTGCTCTCCGCCTTGGAGAAGATCGGGGAAAAGGGCTACGAGAATGCCTCCGTCCGCGAGATCGCGGACGCGGCGGGGCAGAATCTGGCGGCGATCTCCTACTACTTCGGTAGCAAGGAGAAGCTGTACGCGGAGGTGCTGGACGGGATTGGCGCGTTCCTGCGCTCGCTGATCGGCCCGCTGGCCGAAGAGAGCCGTAGGAAGCTCGAAGAAGGCGCCCTCAATCCCGCCGGGGCGGTTGCGGTACTGAAGCAGGTCCTCGGGCTGCTGCTGGGCAAGCAACTCGGTGCCTCCGAGTTCGACAAGATCCGCTTGGTGATGATGCGCGAGCAGGCGGCACCCAGCGAATCCTTCGACATCCTTTACCAGAACAGCCTCAAGCCGCTGCACCAGACTTTCTGCCGCCTGCTGGCGGTGGCGACCGGTGAGGAACCGGAATCCACGAACGTGATCCTCCGCGCCCACGCGATCTTCGGGCAGGTGCTGGTCTTCACCATCTGCCGTTCGACCATCCTGCGCCGTTTGGAGATCGATCATTTCGAGCCGCAGCACGTTTCCACCATCGCCGCCATCATCGAACAACACCTCGACCGGCTCTGCGGTCCCGGTCCTTTCCCGAGTCCCTTGTCATGAAAAAGATCATCCCTGTGATCCTGCTGCTCGCCGCGATCGGCGGCGGCCTTTGGTACTACTTTGATCGTATCAAGCCCGCACACGAACCGCTGCAACTGCACGGGAATGTGGACATCCGCGGAGTCGATCTTGGATTCCGCGTCAGCGGCCGGGTCGTCGAAGTCCTCAAGGACGAGGGCGATGTGGTGAAGGCCGGGGACATTCTCGCCCGCATCGACCAGGAACCCTATCAGCGCGCTTTGGAACAGGCGAAGGCCGCGCTTGCTTCCGCGGAAGCGCAGGCACGCTTGAAGAAAGCCGGTTACCGTCCCGAGGAAATCGAGCAGGCGCGTGCGACCCTCGCCCAGAACCGGGTGGCCGCGGACAACGCCGAGCGTGCTTACAGACGCCAGGCCGATCTGGTGAAACAAAGCAGCGTTTCCAAGCAGGACTATGAGAACGCCGAGGCGGCCCGCAACGAGGCCATCCAACGCGTCCGTCTTGCCGAGGCGAATCTGAACCAACTGGAAGCCGGATACCGGCAGGAGGAGATCGATGCCGCCAATGCCGCCGTTGATCAGGCCAAGGCAACGGTTGGCACCGCGCAAATCCAACTGGCTGATACGGTGCTGAAATCGCCTTCCGACGCCGTGCTCATCACCCGTGCGGTGGAGTCCGGCGCGATCGTCCAGGCAGGAGCCACCGTGCTCTCGCTATCGTTGGAAAAGCCGGTGTGGGTCCGCGCTTATGTTTCGGAGCCGGATCTTGGCAAGTTCCCGCCCGGCACGAAGGTGGAACTCTTCACGGATGGCAAGCCGGACCATGCTTATAAAGGTACGGTTGGTTTCGTCGCGCCATCGGCTGAGTTCACGCCGAAATCGGTGGAGACGAAGGAACTCCGCACCTCGCTGGTCTATCGCATGCGGGTGGTGGTGGAGGATTCGGATGGCTCGTTGCGCCAAGGCATGCCGGTGACGCTCCGTCTGTCCAATATTCCGGAGAAGTAATGTCCGAGGTCGTGGTCAGCTTCGAGGGATTGGTGAAAACCTTTCCCGGCATGGCGGCTCCCGCATTGGATGCTGTCTCCGGTGAGATCCGTACCGGTGTGATCACCGGCCTCGCGGGTCCGGATGGCGCGGGCAAGACCACCTTGCTGCGCCTGATCGCCGGATTGCTCGAACCCAAGGCGGGCAGTGTGAGGACGCTCGGCTGCGATCCGATCGAAGACGCGGCGGAGATCCGTGGCCGTGTCGGCTACATGCCACAGAAGTTCGGTCTCTATGAGGATCTCACGGTGATCGAGAATCTCACGCTGCAGGCGGATCTGCGCAATGTGATCGGAGCGGAACGCGAGGAGGCGTTCGAGCGCCTGTTGACCTTCACCGACCTGAAGCGTTTCACCAAACGCTTCGCGGGCAAACTCTCCGGCGGCATGAAGCAGAAACTCGGTCTGGCCTGCGCGTTGTTGGGCAAGCCGGATCTGCTGTTGCTCGATGAACCCGGTGTGGGTGTCGATCCGATTTCCCGCAAGGAACTGTGGAGCATGGTTGAGGACCTCGTGAACCAGGGCATCGCGGTGGTATGGAGCACGGCGTATCTGGACGAGGCGGAACTGTGCGGAACCACGCTGGTGTTGAACGAAGGGAAGATGCTCTTCAGCGGCACACCGCGTGAAATCGCGGAACCGCTGGCGGGCCGCTGCTTCCATCTGAAGAATCTCCATGAAGGCAAGCGCCGTCTGCTCACCAAAGCCCTATCCCGACCGGAGGTCACGGATGGCACGATCCAAGGGCACAATTTGCGTCTGACTTTCCAAAAGGGATCACAACCATTCGATCCCCGGGAAATTGGCGCGGGCTCGGAAGCGGAATGGGCACCGGTGAAACCGCGCTTCGAGGATGCCTTCATCGACCTGCTCGGTGGAGGTCCGGAGGGCGAATCGATTCTGGCCAAGCACACGCGGGAGATTCCGCGCGATGGCAGCACGGTCATCGAGGCGGCGAACCTCACCAAGCAGTTCGGCGATTTCAAAGCCACCAATGATGTCACATTCCAGGTCGAACGTGGAGAGATTTACGGTCTTCTCGGTCCGAACGGTGCGGGCAAATCGACCACCTTCAAAATGATGTGCGGCCTGTTGGTGCCGACCAACGGCACGGCGAAAGTCGTCGGCTTGGATCTGCGTCACAGTGCGGGCAAGGCGCGGCAGAAGCTCGGTTACATGGCGCAGAAGTTCTCGCTCTATGGCAGCATCACCGTCGCGCAGAACCTTGCCTTCTTCTCCGGCATCTACGGGCTTTCCGGAAAGCAGCAGCAGGAGCGTATTGCGGACATGGTGGAGATCTTCCACCTGAAACCGTTCCTCAATGCCCGCACGGAATCGCTCTCGCTCGGCTACAAGCAGCGTCTCGCACTGGCGTGCTCGGTGATGCATGAGCCGGATATCCTGTTTCTCGATGAACCGACTTCGGGCGTCGATCCGGTGACGCGCCGCGAGTTCTGGACCCACATCAACGGGCTGGTGGAGCGCGGCGTGACGGTCATGGTCACCACCCACTTCATGGATGAGGCGGAGTATTGCGATCGCATCGGACTCGTATTCCGCGGCCAGCTCATCGCCAATGGCACGCCGGATGAATTGAAAGCCAGTGTGGCCAGCGAGGATGATCCCGATCCCTCGATGGAGGATGCCTTCATCCGCCTCGTCACCGGAAAGGAGGAGACATGAACGTGCTCTCGTTCCGACGTCTGCGTGCGCTGTGCTGGAAGGAAACGCTCCAGATCTTCCGCGATCCCAGTAGTAATCTCATCGCCTTCGTGTTGCCGGTCGTCATGCTTTTCATCTTCGGCTATGGCATCAACCTTGATGTGCCGAAGCTGCGCATCGGGGTACTGAATGAGGCGACCGGTGTGGAGGCCAGTGGCTTCGATTCCGCGATGATGGCCTCGCCTTCGCTCGATGTGCGGCACTACCGGTCGCGTGATGCCATGAGCCGGGACATGACGGATTCCCGGATCCGCGGTTTCGTGGTGATCCCGCAGGATTTTTCGCGCCGCCTTCAGAGCCGTTCGGACACCGCGCCGGTGCAGGTGGTGGCGGATGGCTCGGAGCCGAACACGGCGCAGTTCGTCACCTCCATCGTGAGCGGCGTGTGGCAGACGTGGCTGCGGCAGAACGCCGCGGATCATGGACGGGAGGTGCCCGAGCAGGTCAGCCTGGAGCCGCGCTATTGGTTCAATCCTTCCGCGGAGAGCCGGAACTTTCTCATCCCGGGATCGATCACGGTCATCATGACGGTGATCGGCGCGCTGCTGACCTCGCTGGTGGTGGCGCGTGAATGGGAGCGCGGCACGATGGAGGCGTTGCTCGCTTCCCCGGTGACACGCACGGAGCTGCTGCTGAGCAAGATCATTCCCTACTACGTGCTCGGCATGGTTTCGCTGCTGTTGTGCGTGGCGGCTTCGCGATGGGTGCTGCACGTGCCGTTCCGTGGATCGCTGCTGGCCTTGTTCGTGGTCGGCTCGTTTTTCCTGCTGAGTGTGCTGGGCATTGGTCTCGCAATTTCGACCGGCACGCGCAACCAGTTCAATGCCGCGCAAGCCGCGCTGAATGCTGCGTTCCTCCCGGCGATGATGCTCTCCGGCTTTATCTACGAGATCGCCAGCATGCCGGTGTTCCTGCGCGGCGTGACGCATCTCATTCCCGCGCGTTACTTCGTGTCATCCATTCAGACCCTGTTCCAGGCGGGCACGCGCTGGAGCCTGCTGTTGCCGGACATCGGGATGCTGATCCTTTCCTCGATCTTCTTTATCGGGCTGACCGCGAGACTGACCCGGCGTCGCATGGAGTGAACTACGGCCATGAACTTCTTCCACCGCATCCATGCCCTTGTGCTCAAGGAACTCCAATCGATCCTTGGGAATCCCTCGAGCCGCGCCCTGCTGCTGATGCCGGTGTTGCTCCAAACGCTGCTGTTCCCTTTCGCCGCTACCCTGGATGTGACGAACGCCTCGATCGCGATCTACAACCGCGACTCCGGTGTTCCCGCGACGGAGCTGGTGCAGCGGTTCGCGAAATCCACCGCCTTCACGAATGTGATCCCTGTCACCAGCCAGCAACAGATGACGGAGGAGATCGAGACCCGTGAAGCCTTGCTCGCCGTGAGCATCCCGGAGGATTTCTCGCGTGATCTTGCGGCGGGTAAGGGGCCACAGGTCCAAGTATTGCTGGACGGACGTCGCTCGAATAGCGCGCAGATCGCTTTCGGTTACTTGCAAGGCATCGTGGAGGGCTTCACTAAGGATCGAATGGCTGCAACCGGACAGGTTCAACCGTCCGAAGTGGTGAGTCGTTATTGGTTCAACGAGAACCTGGTCTACCGGAACTTCACGCTGCCGAATCTGGTGGCCGTCATCACCACCATCGGCGCGCTGGTGCTAACCGCGCTCTCGGTCGCGCGAGAACGCGAACAGGGCACCTTCGACCAGTTGCTCGTATCACCGCTCACCCCGGAGATGATCATGATCGGGAAAGCCGTGCCCGCGATGATCGTGGCGTTCTTCCAAGCGACCATCATCCTCTGTGCTGCGGTATTCGCGTATCACGTGCCGTTCCGTGGCAGCCTGTTGCTTCTTTATGTGGGGATGTTTTTCTACGCGTTGTCTCTAGTGGGCGTCGGCCTGTTCATCTCCTCGCTGTGCAGCACGCAGCAGCAGGCCTTCCTCGGAGCGTTCTCCTTCATGATGCCGGCGATGATGCTCTCGGGCTTTGCCGCACCAGTGGAGAACATGCCGCACTGGCTCCAGATCGCCACCTGGCCGAACCCGGTGCGCCACTTCGTGGAAATCGTGAAGGGCGTGTTCCTGAAGGACGCGTCTGTGGAGCGCGTGTGGTCGCTGATCCTGCCGCTGATCATCATCGGCTTCGGCACGATGACCCTCGCTGCAATCATGTTCCGGCGGAAGTCGGCGTGATCCTGGAAAGGAGTTGTTTGCTGTAGTCGGAGCGCGGACTGAAGTCCGCGCTCCGACTACAGCGAATGGCAGCCAAAGAAAAAGCCGGTGGGTTTCCCCACCGGCTTTTTCGTGATGATGATCTGAAGCGGAGGCTTACTTGCCCCAGCGCTCGAGCAGGGTCTTCGCCATGTCGCTCGGGGTCTCGGCGACGGCGATGCCGCACTCGGCGAGGATGCGCTTCTTGGCCTGCGCGGTGTCTTCCTCACCGCCGACGATCGCACCGGCGTGGCCCATGCGGCGTCCCGGAGGTGCGGTGGCACCGGCGATGAAACCGGCGATCGGCTTTTTGCAGTTCTCCTTGGCCCAGCGGGCGGCGTCGACTTCGGCCGAGCCACCGATTTCGCCGATCATGATGATGGCTTCGGTTTCCGGGTCGTTGTTGAACATCTCGAGCACGTCGAGGTGGTTGGTGCCGTTGATCGGGTCACCACCGATGCCGACGCAGGTGCTCTGGCCGTAGCCGAGCTGCGTGAGCTGCCATACGGCCTCATAGGTGAGGGTGCCGGAGCGGGAAACCACGCCCACATTGCCGCGCTTGTGGATGTAGCCCGGAGCGATGCCGATGCGGCAGCCGCCGTGCGATTTCTCGCCACGGCCCGGGGTCACGAGACCGGGGCAGTTCGGGCCGATGAGGCGGGACTTGGAGCCACGCAGGGCGTCCTTCACGCGCATCATGTCCATCACCGGAATGCCTTCGGTGATACAGACGATGAGTTCCACGCCGGCGTCGGCGGCTTCGAGGATGGCATCGGCGGCGAATGGCGGCGGCACGAAGATGGCGGACGCGGTCGCGCCGGTTTCATTCACGGCCTGCGAGACGGTGTCGAAGATCGGCACGACGTCCTCGAACTTCTGGCCGCCCTTGCCCGGCGTCACGCCGGCCACGAGCTTGGTGCCGTAGGCGAGCGAGAGCGACGCGTGGCGCGCGCCGAAGCTGCCGGTGATCCCCTGGACAAGGAGCTTGGTGTTTTCGTCAACGAGAATGGACATGGGAAAAGTGGGTTGAAGGATTCAGTGGTTCAGCAGGAGCACTCGGGATGATTCGGCTTCTTCTGATGAAGCGCGATGGTGTTCCCGGAGGGATCGGCGATCAGGGCGAGGCGGCAGACGGGGAATTCCTGGACCGGGAGGACGATGGTCACGCCCTGCTGGTCCAGGTTCGCCACGGCGGCATCGAGGTCCTCCACTTCGAAGCAGAGGCCGCCGCCGTTCGGGCTGGGCTGCCATTGGTCATTGGCCTGGGTGATCGCGAGGGTATGGCCGCCCGTGATGGAATACTCCACCCAGCCGACGACGCCCTCGTGTTCAAAGACCATGCCTTCCGGCAGTCCGAGGATTTCACCGTAGAACTTCCGGGCTGCGGACATATCCGTGGCCGGGTAGCCGGTGAAGGCCGCTTCCTTGATTCCGATTCCGCTCATGGCTTGCCGGAAGGTTCGATTTCAGCTGACCGCGGCGACGATCTTCTGCGCACCATCCGCCATGGTATCGGCGGAGACGATGTTCAGGCCGCTGGCGGCGAGGGTTTCCTTGCCCTTCTCGACGTTGTTGCCTTCGAGGCGGACAACGAGCGGGATGGGAAGGCCGGTTTCTTTCGCCGCGGCGATCACGCCCTCGGCGATGACGTTGCAGTCCATGATGCCGCCGAAGATGTTGATCAGAATGCCCTTCACGTTCGGGTCGGCCAGGATGATCTTGAAGGCCGCGGTGACCTGCTCTTTGGAAGCGCCGCCACCCACGTCGAGGAAGTTGGCCGGTTCGCCGCCGTAGTGCTTGATGATGTCCATGGTGGCCATCGCGAGGCCCGCGCCGTTCACGAGGCAGGCGATGTTGCCATCGAGGCCGATGTAGTTGAGCTCATACTCGGAAGCGGCGACCTCGCGCGGGTCTTCCTCTTCCTTGTCGCGCATGGCGACGATGTCCGGGTGGCGGTAGAGCGCGTTGTCGTCGAAGCCGAACTTGGCATCGAGGGCCAGCACGCGGCCATCCGGGGTGGTGACCAGCGGGTTGATCTCCACCATCGCACAGTCGCAGGAGATGAAGAGCTTGTAGAGATTGGAAAGGAGCTTCGCGAACTGCTTGGCATTGTCACCGGTCAGGCCGAGCGCGGCGGTCAGCTTGCGCGTTTCGTAGGGCTGGAGACCGAGCACCGGGTGGATGAACTGGCGGACGATCTTCTCCGGGGTATTGTGGGCCACGTCCTCGATGCTCATGCCACCTTCGGTGGAGACCACGATGACCGGGCGGGAGGTGGCGCGGTCCATGAGGATCGCGAGGTAGTATTCGTGGGTGATGTCCACGGCCTCGGCCACCATCACCTTGCGGACCACGCGGCCGGCCTCGCCGGTCTGCACGGTCACGAGCGTTTCATTGAGCATCTTCTCCGCGAACTCGGCGGCCTGCTCCGGCGACTCGATGAGGTGGACGCCACCCTTGAAGCCATTCTTGAAATGGCCCTTGCCGCGGCCACCGGCATGCACCTGGGCCTTGATGACAAGCTGGGCGCCTGCGAATTCCCGGGCGGCGGCCGCCGCTTCTTCGGGAGTGGATGCCACCCGGCCCTTGGGGCTGGGAACCTGGAAACGGTCGAAAAGTTCTTTCGCCTGGTACTCGTGGATGTTCATGGCTTTCGGGAATCGGCGCGACGCTAGGGGACCAGCCCGACGGGTCAAGGAAAAGGGACCCCGGAAAAGGGCGCTTGTCGGGAATAGTCCGGAGATCCGTAGAAACTGACAAAGTCCGTCTCAGACGAGGAGATGAGGTTTCCGGCAGCTCCCTTTCATGAAAATCATGTGAAAAATGCTGTCATTCCAGCATTTGGGTTGACTGCCGTCGTTGGCTAACAGCAGCGTCCGCGCGACATGAAGTTCAAATTGTTTGTTTGTCTCCCCTGCGTCCTTTTCACAAGCTGTGCGACCATCGTCAGCAAGTCCCACTGGCCGGTTACTTTCAACAGCAATCCGTCTGGAGCCGAGCTGGTGATCAAAAAGGAAAACGGTGAAACGGTTCACCGCGGAGTGACCCCCACCACCTTGACCCTGCCCTCCTCTTTTGGCTACTTCCGACCGGCTGCCTATGTGGTGGAAGTATCCAAGAAGGGATATCCGAAACAGACTCTGCATATCGCGGCCAACATGAATGGATGGTATATGGGTAATCTTATCCTTCCGGGCGGCCTGATCGGCATGCTGGCGGTCGACCCCTCCTCGGGCGCGATGTGGAGGTTGGACGAATCCGTCACCGCGAATCTTTCGCCCCTTGCCTCCCTCGACAATGGCCATGGGCAGAAGCTCCACATCGTCGACCGCAACACGTTGCCGGCCGAAGTCCAGCAGAAGCTTGTAGCCCTCAACTGACATGCACCGCTTGATCAACTTGCCACTGGTGTTCGCCGCCACGGCGTTGGTCGTGTCCTGTGGGCCACGTCCTCAAGCCATCACCTCGACCCCGCAGGCGAAAGGGTTGCGGGTGAATGAATTCACATGGGGTGATGGGATCCTGTTGAAAAAATACTCGTTCCCGAAAGCAGTTTATCAGCCGGAGAAGGAGGACAAGGATGCCTTTTACTACTATCCGCAGAACGCGCAGGTGCGCGTTTTTGACTCGGGTCTCCGCTATGGAGCCACCGCTGGAATCCGGTGGGAGAAGAAGAAAGTGCAGCCGGATCAGATTTTCGTGAAGGCGGGTCCGGGTATGGCGGTTTTTGGCAAGAAGGACATCCCGGTAACACCGATCAACTGATCGGATGCTGTTTGTTTTTTAGTCCTCCGGTGGTCCGCCGCCGGAGGATTTTTTATGGGGAGGTGTCGTGGTTCACGACGCTGGAAACCTCGCCGTCCGCAAAGCGGGTGAGGATCATGCTTCCCTTCACCACCGTTGTGGCGGAGCGGATGAGATGCCCTTGTTCATCAAGGGTAATGGTGAATCCTCTCTGGAACGCGGAATCCGGGCCGAGGGTTCGGAGCAGCCCCGCCACGTGGGCGAGCCGCCGTTGGCGGGTTTCGATGCCTTCGCTCACCAGCCGGAGGAGTTGCTTGCCGAGTACGGCGACACGTTCGGTCCGGCGTTCCAGCACCTTTGCCGGGTGATGGGCGCGGTGGTTGGCACGGGCTTCGGCGAAGCTCGCTGCCTTCGCATCCAATGTTGCGGCGACAACACGGTCGAGTCGCGCGCGCAGGGAATCGACCCGCTGGCTGGGCTCGCGCAGCAGGCGTTCGCCGCCACGCTGGAGAGGACCGCGCTTGAGAGCATCCAGTGCGCGGGTGGCGGTCAGGAGCCGTTCCAAGACCTGACGGTTCATGCGGCGGCCCATCTGGGTGAGTCGTGCGATGAGCTCCGCACCATCCGGGACGGCGAGTTCGGCGGCGGCACTGGGAGTGGGCGCGCGCAGGTCCGCCACGAAATCGGCGATGGTGAAATCGATCTCATGGCCGACTGCCGAAATGATCGGAATCACAGAGGCGGCGATGGCGCGGGCCACGATTTCCTCATTGAAGCACCATAGGTCCTCGATCGAGCCGCCACCGCGACCCACGATCAGCACATCGCAGCGCGGAATGCCATGTTGCTCCGGGTTCGCCATGCGCTCGATGGCGCGGGCGATTTCAAACTCCGCGCCCTTGCCCTGGACGCGGACGGGCATCAGCACCGGCTGCACCCATGGCGCGCGGCGTTCGATGACGTTGAGAATATCGCGGATTGCCGCGCCGGTGTCGGAGGTCACGATGCCGACGAGGCGTGGAAACTTCGGCAGCGGCTTCTTGCGCTCCGCATCGAAGAGGCCCTCGGCGTGGAGCTTCCGCTTCAAGGCCTCGAAGCGGGCCTGGAGATCGCCGAGTCCGGCTCGCTCCGCCTTCTGGACGATGATCTGGAGCTGGCCGCGGGCTTCATAGACGCTGGCCTCCGCGAACACGCGGACCTTGGCTCCGTCTTCCAAGGCTTCATGGCCCTGGCGCTTCCGTGCGCCGAACATCGCGCACTGGATCTGCGCGCCCTCGTCCTTCAGCGAGAAGTACCAATGGCCGCTGGCCTGTTTTTTGAGATTGGAAACCTCGCCCTCGATCCACAGCTCGCCGACCTGGACTTCGATGACGTTCTTGATGCGCCGCAGCAACTGCGTGACCGAAAGCGCCTTCGGCTCCGCAGGTTTCGGTTTGGCAAACAAGTCGTCCACGGCGGGAGGATGCGGCCGGGCTGCCACGCGGGCAAAGAAAAAGGCGCGGATCGCGCCGCGCCTTGTTCCATGAACCATTGCTCTTTTGCCTCCCTCATTTCCTTCAGATGGATTCGGTTGAGTCGTTTGTAGCGATCGAATGGAACCCGATACCAGTCGCGTTCACCGAAGATTCGGAGGATTTTGCGATGCCCTCCCTGACAATCGATGATTCGTTCGATTTCGCTGAGACGGGATTCCACCTCAGGCAACAGGACAACCTGATGGGTCACCATGTAAGGCGCCTTTTTTGAAACCAGATATTCGGGATGGCGGAAGCGGATGAATCCACCCCAACTGATCTTTTTTAGTTCCGCGAAATACCCGGGTGTATTCAACGGGATGCGCCGGTGGGTTTCGAAATAGACTCTCAGGCCCTGCCGGACATGGAGGCGCTTGAATTCTTTCAGGGAGAACTTCCGGGGACCGTGCCCCGGATCATCCCTTCTCCTCAGGATGCGGTCATAGTGCGTGAAGTCACTCCACCTAGACCATTCGCGATTCTGGATCAGAGGAAGGACCTCATGGAGTTTGGAGGCATCAGAGCGCCTCATGGCTTCTGGAGTCCACTCGAGCCAGCGGATCCACCCCCGTGGGTAGGGAGTTTCAAGGGGGACAAGAGGGGTGTCATGTTTGAGCCGCCACAAACGGCGGCTTTCGAGCTCGAGGGCGCGCAAGCGTTTCTCGGCCGCGTATTTCGGATCTCGGTGGGGGTTCATGGGATAAGGGGAGTGGTGGATTCAAAGGAGCCCGCGTGCGGAATGCTGGCATGGTCTGAAGATTCGGATCGATCGGAGTTCATGAGGAAAAAGGGCGCGATATGTGCGCGCGAAAAACCCGTAAGGAGAGCGAAGCGGAATGGCACATACCACCGCACCGCGGCTGCAAACGTGCAGCCGGACATACACTTCGGGATTTTCCAGACACAGGCCCGCTGGCTCCCGGATGAGGGAACGACGGCGGACAAGACTGGGGGATCAGTGACGCATGAAGGAACGAACACCTTATCTCTCCGGCGTATCCGGTCAATCGCGGAGACACGCTTGTGTGTGGAAACCACTCACTTGTTCGGAATCGGGCAACCCGTTAGACGGGAGACGTGCTGGAAGTGCACATGATTTTGTGGAGCCGCTTGGAGGCCTTCCCCTTGGATGAGCCGGATGCGGGCCATCCTTTCTCCGCCCGCCTCGCGAAGGAGCAGGGCTGGACCCACGCCGAGACTGCACGGGTGCTTCGCGAATACAAGCGCTTCCTTTTTCTCGCGGCGGTTGCGGGTCATCCGGTGTCCCCCTCGGAGCCGGTGGATCATGCCTGGCATCTGCACCTGCTCTACACCCGCAGCTACTGGCAGCGGTTGTGCAGGGAGGTGCTGGCATTCGATCTTCATCACGAGCCGTCTCAGGGCGGCCGGGACGAGCGGATGAAGTTCCACGACTGGTACTCCCGCACGCTGGAAAGCTACCGTTTTCATTTCGACGAAGATCCCCCGGCCGATCTGTGGCCGGCACCCGGTGCGAAGAAGTCCGGTGGCAGCGGGGCGCGTTGGTTCGAGCCCGCGCGCTTCTGGCTGGTGCCGAAGTTCTGGCCGTTCCGGCGTGGCGGGCATTCGCCTTTTGCATGACAACACTGACAACGACCCTGAACCCCGCCTCGATTCCGATCTTCGATTGGAATGGCCCGGCGTTCCTTGTGTTCTACCTCGCGGCCTTCGTCGGCGCGATGATCTGGACCAGCCAGCGATCCGAGCGGTTGGCCAAACGGTTCGAAGGCGCACCGAATCCGCGCACGCTGACCGATCCCTTCGACATCGCCTTTCTGGCAGGTGGTGCGCCGCGTGTCACCCAACTCGCGGTGGCGCGGTTGCTGAAGCTGGACCTGATCGTCTGGAGGAAGCGGTGGACCGGAGAATATCTGGCCGCTACAGGCAAGCCGACGCGCGAATCCCTGCATCCGGTGGAATCCGCACTCCTGACGCGGGTGCTCGGACGCAGGGAGATCGGCGTGGCTGAGGCTTGTGATTGCTGCCGGATGCGGGCGGAGGAGATTGAAACCCGCCTCGCCGCCGCAGGCTTGCGACCGACCGCGAAGGAGAAATCGCGCACAGGCTGGCAGGCGGTGAGGCCGCTGCTGCTGTTGATGGCGGTGGGCGGCATCAAGCTGGCCATCGGAATCTGCCGGGACAAACCGGTGGTGTTCCTGGCGGTGGGGCTCTTCTTCACCTTCATCGTCACGATGGCGATGATGCAGACCCTGCTGAACCGTGCCGGGATTTTGACGAAGGCCGGACGCGAGATGCTGGCGGGGCTTCGCGCGGAGCGGGCGACAGCTTCGCGGGAAAGCGGGTTCATGCCCGATTTGCCGCTTTGGTCGATGGGGATCGCTCTGGTGGGCGCGTATGCCATCACCGGGATCGCGGATGCGGATACGATCGCGAACTCCCTCAACCGCCATCTCTCGCGGCCGACCAACGGTGGCGACACCTCCGGCGGATCCAGCTGCGGCACCAGTGGATGCAGCAGCGGCTGCGGCAGCGGTTGCGGAGGAGGGGGCTGTGGTGGTTGCGGCGGCGGGGGCGATTGAAACCCCGCGCCGCCGCTTCCGACCCAACTTCACGCTTCCTGTTTCTTGCCCGCCACCAGCGAGGCCACCACGCCTGTTGCCAGGATGGCGAGGATCACACCCAGGATCGTGAAGTTGAAGGATTCACCGAGCAGTTCCTTGAGCCACTTCGCCGCGAGCATCTTGCCGCCGACCACCAGCAGCACCATCGACAGAGCGGGCTTGAGGAACACGAACTTGGCGATCATGCCCGCCAGCGCGAAATAGAGGGAACGAAGGCCGAGAATGGCGAAGACGTTGCTGGTGAACACCAGGAACGGATCGGCCGTGATTGCGAAGATGGCGGGGATCGAGTCGACGGCGAAGATCACATCGGTGAACTCCACCAGCACCAGCGCCACGGCCAGCGGGGTGAGCAGGCGTTTGCCCTTGGGAGCCGCCGCCACCACCGGATCTTCCACGATCGGGCCACCGGACACCGCGGGTTCCTCCGAGGTCTTCTCACCGGCGGTGACGATGAAATGCTGGCCGTGATAGTCACGGGTCACCGGGAAGAATTTCCGCAGCCAGCGCACCAGCGGATTGTTCTCCGGATGCTCTTCCTTGTCCTTCATCACCAGCATCTTGATGGCGGTGAAGATCAGGAAAGCGCCGAAGATGTAGAGCACCCAGTGGAAGTTCGCGACGAGTGCGGAGCCCACGCCGATCATCAGGCCGCGCAGCAGCAGCGCGCCGAGGATGCCCCAGAACAGCACGCGGTGCTGGTACTTCGCGGGCACGGCGAGCGAGCCGAAGATCATCGCGATGACGAAGATGTTGTCCACGCTCAGCGACTTTTCCACCACGTAGCCGGTGAGGTATTTCGTGGCGGCAAGCTTGCCGCTATTGATCACGCCGTCCACCGCGTCGACCGCCATGCCGAGGCCGAACCAGTGGCGGTCATAGGCGAAATAGACCACGCTGGAGAACGCCAGTCCGAGGGTGATCCACACCGCCGACCAGCCCAGCGACTCCTTGAACCCCACCACGTGGGACTTGCGGTGGAACACGCCGAGGTCGAGTGCCAGCATCAGCAGCACGAATCCAATGAAAATAAGCCAAGCCCAGATCATCAAGACAGCATGGCGGCATCCGGGGAGCCGGACGATTGGAAACAGCCCCGGGCTTTCCACCCGTGCGGCTGCAAGCCTGAAACGAGCGGGACGCTGCCGCCGTATCCGCAGTCTCATGAATTGCATCCATTTCCTGCTTCCGTTCGTCGTGACGGGGATCGCCGCCGCTGCTCCGGCTCCCCGCGAGACGGCCATTTGTGTCTATGGCGGGACCTCGGGTGCGGTGGTGGCCGCGGTGCAGGCGAAGAAATCGGGAAAGGACGTGATTCTTTTGTCGCCGGACAAGCACCTCGGCGGCCTCACCAGTGGCGGGCTCGGGTGGACGGATTTGGGGGACGAGCGGATTCTCGGCGGCCTGAGCCTCTCATTTTATCAGAAGGTTTATGACCACTACTCGCAGGAAGCCGCGTGGGACCTCCAGGCGCGGGCGAAGTATGGCAATGCCGGCCAAGGCACGAAGGCGATGAATGACATCCGCCGCACGATGTCGGTCTTCGAGCCGAAGGTGGCGGAGGCGGTGTTCAATGCATGGATCGAGGAGAACCACGTGCCGGTGATCCACGCGCGGCTGGATCGCTCTGCCTCGGGGTTGGTGAAGGAAGGCGGGCGCATCACCTCGATCCGCACCGAGGACGGGCAGACGATCCGTGCGAAGGTGTTCATCGATGCGACCTATGAAGGCGACCTGATGGCGCTGGCGGGCGTGTCCTATACGGTCGGGCGCGAGCCGAACAGCCGGTATCAGGAAACGCTCAATGGCATCCAGACTGCGCGTGCTACCGGCAACCAGTTGCCGAAAGGGATCGATCCGTATGTGAAGCCCGGCGATGCCGCGAGTGGACTGCTGCCCGGCGTGCGCGAGGGAGCAGGTGGTGCCGATGGCAGCGGTGACAAGCGGGTGCAGGCCTATTGCTACCGTATGTGTCTGACCAATCATGCGCCGAACCGCGTGATGGTGAAGAAGCCGGAGGGCTACAATGAAGCCGACTATGAACTGGTGTTCCGCGCCATCGAGGCGGGCCAGACGAAGGGCTTCTTCAAGCTCGATCCGCTGCCGAATCATAAGACCGACTCGAACAACTCCGGTGGCATCTCGACCGACCTTCTAACGACCGCGGATGATGCCTATCCGGATGGCGACTATGCTACGCGCGAACGGATCGCGAAGCAGCATGAGAACTGGCAGCGTGGCTTGGTGTGGACCTTGCAGAACCATCCGCGCGTTTCGGAAGCGATCCGCAAGGCGTATGCCGCTTGGGGTCTGCCCAGGGATGAGTTTGTCGACACCGGGCATTGGCCGCATGCACTCTACGTCCGCGAGGCCCGGCGCATGACCAGCGACTTCGTGATGACCCAGGCGACGGTCACGCATTCGGAAGGCCTCGAGCGATCCGTAGGGATGGGTGCCTATGGCATGGACTCGCACAACATGCAGCGGCATGTGGGTGGCGATGGCTTCGTGCGCAATGAAGGCGATGTGCAGGTGAAGGTGCCGCGTCCCTACCGCATCGACTACGGCGCGATCGTGCCGAAGAAAACGGAGTGCCCGAACCTGCTGGTGACGTTCTGCGTTTCCGCTTCGCACATCGCCTTCGGCTCGATCCGCATGGAACCGGTGTTCATGGCCTTGTCACAGAGCGCGGCAACGGCAGCTTCGCTGGCCATCGACGGCAATACGGCGGTGCAGGATGTGCCGTATGGGAAGCTCAAGGAGCAGCTGCTCAAGGACGGGCAGAAGCTGACGCTGGAGTGAGCTGACTCAGCGGTCGAACTTCTCCATGTTCTCCTGCACCCACCTGTAGTCCTCGGGGTGCTCGATCTTGTAGCGCTCGTAGCCATCCGCAATGTGCTGGATGCGGGCGTCGAGGGTGGAGCGGTCGAGTTTCTCACCGTAGTCCGCGCCCTTGGGATCTTCGACCGGCCAGCCCATCATGCGGGAGAGCATGGTTTTGCCGAGCGATGGCAGGGCGTGGGTGCCGTCCGCCCAGTACTGCGCGAAGTGGTCACTGTCCGGAGGCAGCGGTTCGCAGTTGAGCGGATGGAAATCATTGAAGTCCCACAGCTCGACCTGCGGGCCTCCGGGATGGGCGGCGGCTTCGTCGGCGAGCACCTTGGTGAAGGCATCGCGGTCGGTGCGGAAGCAGGGATCGGGATCGTGCTTCAGGCGGAAGCCGGTGAGATAGGCGGCGTGGTTCGGTGGGATGCAGAGGATGAGCCGGATGTTTTTCTCGCGGCAGAGCTTGAGGATGCCGTGGAGTGCATCGGTCTTCGCGGTCTTCACTTCCAGCGAGGCCTTGCGCTGGCGGGTGAAGATGTCCACCCAGCGGAACGACTCCTTCTCCAGCACCTGGCGCAGCGGGCGCTTGTCGAGCTGGCGGACCCACTGGCCTTCCGGCGAATAGGCGGCGAGGCGCGGTTTCTTGCCGAAGCGGTAGTTCATGCACTTCACTGTCTGGACGAAGGTGGAGACGCCGGAGATGTAGCGCAGCTCGCGTTCGACCTCGTCGTTGCTCTCGGCGAGCGGCGATTCATCGAAGCCGGAGCCGGCGGGGATCGTGATCGGATTGGTGACGTCGGCGAGGTCGATGCCGATGATGGCGAGATCGATCTTCTGGTGGCTCGCGGCGTAGGTGAGCATCGCGAGGTGCTCGTTGAGCGTGCCGCCGCGCAGCGCGAGGTTCGCGACCTTGCGGCCCTGCCATTGTGGCAGCGTGGGATCGAAGGCGATGTCCACGCGCGAGGAACCGAGCATGACCGTGTCCCATTTGCCGGAGCGGACCAGACCGGCCTTGCCGGAGCGCGGATACTTGTGGATCGGCTTGTATTCGGCGAAGCCGGGATCACTCCACGGCGCGGGGGTGAGCCACAGCGGGTTCACCCAGGTATTGAGGAAGCTGACCAGCAGCATCGCCACGGTGAACGGCACGGCCAGCCACAGGAAGTAGCGGCGGAACGCGCGTCCGGAAGATCGTTGGGAAGCAGCCACGGTCAGAATTGGAAGTAGATGAACTCGCTGATCTTGTCGAATTCGCGGGCGGTGAGGTAGAGCATCGCCAGCGTCAGGCAGGCGAAGAGCGGTGTGGGACGCCATTCCCACCAGCGGCGCTTGCCCGGCTTCGGATCGAAGTCGTCATAGCCGAGCGCGGGGCGGTAGCGGCGCAGGATCTGCTGGGTGTTCGGCAGGAAGAACACGGCGGCCAGCGCGACGAGGATCGGCTTCCACACACGCGATTCCTTCACCACCTGAAGGGCCAGCTCGGGCAGTCCCTTGAAACCATGCACCCCGATCATCGAGGACAGCATGGTGGTGGTCGCATGGATGGCTTTGGCGGTGCTGCCGTTCCTGCCGTGCTCATAGACGCCCGCCTTGAACGGTACCCACGCGAGCAGGACGGCGAGGAAGGTGAGCGCGATGGCCACCGGCTTCACCAGCGGCTTGATGCCGTGTTTTTTCCGGAAGGCGAACCACGCGTGGTTGATGCACAAATAGAGGCCGTGGAGCAGGCCCCAGAGCAGGAACGCGAAACCGGCACCGTGCCAGATGCCGCCGAGCACCATGGTGAGCAGCAGGTTGATGTAGCGGCGGACCTTGCCCTTGCGGTTGCCGCCGAGCGGGATGTAGAGGTAGTCGCGTAGGAAGCGGGACAGGGTCATGTGCCAGCGCCGCCAGAACTCGACCACGGAGTCCGCCTTGTAGGGCGAGTGGAAGTTGAGCGGGAAGCGGATGCCGAAAAGGCGGGCCGAACCGATGGCCATGTCCGAGTAACCGGAGAAGTCGAAATACAGGTGTAGCGCATAGGCGAGCGCGCCGGCCCAGGCTTCGCCGAAGGTCGGCGGACGTGCGCCATTCGCGGCGAGATCGAAGAAGCCTGTGGAGACGGTCGAGAGATTGTCGCCGACCACGACCTTCTTGAAGAGACCGATGGCGAGGATGGTAAGGCCCACCGAGAGATCCAGCGTGCGGCCGGAGGCCTTCTTCCGCGCGAACTGCGGCATCATCTCCTTGTGATGGACCAGCGGACCCGCGATGAGGTGCGGGAAGAAGGTCACGAACAGGAGGTAGTCGGTGAAGTGGTATTCCTCGGTCTCCCCGCGATAGGCGTCCACGAGGTAGGCGATCTGGAGGAAGGTGAAGAACGAGATCGCGAGAGGCAGCACGATGTGCGGCACATCCGCAGGCCAACCGGTGGCGGCTTTCGAGAGGCCCGCGAGGAATCCGGCATATTTGTAGTAGCCGAGCAGCCCGAGGTTCGCGACCACGCCGAGGGTGAGGATGCCTTTGCCCTTCGGCGTATGCTTGTGGCCGGACAGGTAGCGGCCGAAGAAGTAGTTGCCGATACAGCTTCCGAGGATCAGCACGATGTAGAACGGCGTCCATGGTTCGGACGGTTCCGGATTCCACCAGCCGTAGAAGGCCAGGCTCATCAGCACCAGCCAGCCGAAGGCGACCCGGAGCGGCGCGCGCTGCAACATCAGGAAACCGATCAGGGTGATCGGCAGGAACAGGAGCAGGTAGATGTAGGAATTGAAAAGCATCCTCGGGAAATCAGCGCTCGAGGTCGTTGGCGACCGGGGTCCAGCCGGCGGCGGGTTTCACCGGCCAACCGGGGTCGGCGGGCGTCCACACTTGCTGGCCGGGATGGTGGCCTAGCCACGCGCCCCACCAGGAGAACGAGCTGTTCGCGACAATGGCGTGGCGGCAGCAGGTCATGAGGTGCAGGTCCTCGATCTCATCCGCGCCCACGCGATCAAGGAAGCGCACGGAAGCGCCCTCGAACACGAGGTGTTCGCGGGCCCAGGCGAAGTCATCGCCGAAGACGAAGAAGGTGGCGTCCGGGAACAGGTCGATGCAGGCGGAAATACAGTCGTTGTAGTATTTCTCGTCCAGCCGCGGCGTGTAGCGCTCGCGGCGGATGTGGAGCATCACCGGAGTGGCGGCGGAGAGGATCAGGCGGCGTGCTTCCAGGGCGTTCTCCGAGGTGGGGACCGGCGGGGCGAGTTCCTTGCGCAGGCGGTCGGCGGCATGGGCGAAGTAGGTCTCGTCCTGCCAGTAGCCATTGAGATAGGTGGGCTTGTCCGGGGCCGGAGTGAGGCGGACGAAAGCCGCCGGAGTGATGCCCTCCTTCTCGGCCACATAGGAGCGTGACCCGGGCCTGGCCAGCTTCGAGAACGTGCGCGCCAGCTTGTGCGACCACGAACGGGTGTCACCGCCGAGGCAGAGTTTTTCGGAAGCTTCCGCCGCGATGATCGGGAAGCGGTTCAAGCGGTAGCTGCGGCCGTAGTCGTCGCGCTGGAAGCCGGTGCGGACATCGAGCTGGAGCTCGCGTCCCAGCCGCAGCGCCAGCGCGCGTCCGGCGGCGTAGCAGAACATCTGGTTGCCGAGGCCCCCCTTCACGAGGGAAACCACCGGCGCGGAACCGGGGGTGGCTTTCATTGCTGGGGATGCGGGCCTTCCTCTTCTTCGGCGGGTGCCTTCACGGTGCCCGCGCTGGCATACTTGCCGATGGTTTCCTCCACCCACTTGATCTCGTCCGGATTCGCGGCGCGGTATTTCCCATACTGCGCGTGGAGGTCTTTGAGACGGTCGGCGAGGTTGTTCGTGTCGATCTTCACGCCGTAGGTGGCTTCCTTCGGGTCGTCGATCGGCCAGTTGTTCATCCGCTTCAGCATCACGTGACCCAGCGTTTCGAGGGCGTGGGTGCCATCCGCCCAGTAGTGGAGGAATCCGGTCTTGGGATCGGCGGTGGAGAGCGGCTCGGCGTTGAGCGGGTGGAAGTCGTTGAAGTCCCACACGGTGATCGGAGGGGCATCCGGATGGGCGGCGTTCGCGTCGGCCGCCAGCTTCACCACCGTCTCGCGGTCCTTGGTGAAGGTAGGGTCGGCATCGTGGTCGATGTAGAACACCGAGAGATAGGCCGCATGGTTCGGCGGGATGAGGAGCTTCAGCTCCGCCTTGTGGGCGAGGCAGGTGTTGAGGATGCGGACGAGGGCGTCGCGCTTCTTGGCGAAGATCTCCAGCTTGGCCTTGCGCTGGCGGATCATGCGCACCGCGTGCGGGATCGAGTCGGTCTCGAGAATCGCGCGCATCGGGCGCACCGAACGGTGGCGCAGCCAGTGGCCGAGCGCGGTGTAGGGCGGCAGCTTGTCCGGGTCCTTCTTGCTGGCTGAGGCGGTCTTGAGCGTGCGGACGGAGGCGATGAACGACGAGACGCCGGTGACGTAGCGCATCTCGCGCTCGACCACGTCCCCCGCGGGATTGAGCGGGGATTCGTAGAAGCCGGCGTTGCGGGCCATGTCGGTCTCGGTGGTGAGGTCCGTGAGGTCCACGCCGAGGTAGATGGTCTTGAGTCCTTGCTGGTGATCGAAGAGGTAGTCGATGAACGCCGCCTGTTCGGCGAGCGAGCCACCGCTGAGGCCGAGGTTCACCACCTTGTGATCGCCCCACTGCGGCATTGCCGGATCGAGGGCGATGGCGACGCGTGAGGAACCGAGGAACACGGTGTCCCACTGCTTCGAGCGGGCGAGCCCGGCCTTGGCGGTGCGGAGGTTGCGGTAGATCTGGCGGTAGTCGGAGAACTTCGCGTCGTTCGTCCACGGCGCATGGGTCACCCACAGCGGGTTTACCCAGGTGTTCACGTAGCTGAAGATGGCCATGATGGCGACGAAGACGCCGACGAGCCAGAGGAAGAAACGCCGGTGCGCCCTGGCGGGACCGCCGAGGCCGGAGCGGAGATGGGTGGGAGAGGCCACGGCGATTAGAACTGGAAGTAGATGAACTCGCTGACCTTATCGAACTGGAACAGGGTCACGAGCAGGAGGATCAGCGTGAAGGCGAACCACGTGGGAGTCGGGCGCCACTGCCACCAGCGGCGTTTGCCCATGCGGTTGTCATCGAAGCTGCCGGCATCCAGCGCGGGCGAGTAGCGGCGCAGGAATTGCTGGGTGTTCGGCAGCAGCCAGCAGGCGAGGATGCACAGGCAGGCACGGAGCGCGTGGGAGTTCTTCGCCACATAGGCGCTCTTGTCCGGCCAGCCGCCGAAGCCGTTCAGGCCGAACATGGCGGAGAAGACGTTCTTGGTGACCTGGATCGCCTGGGTGGTGGAGCCGCTGGTGCCGTGCTCGAAGGCTCCGGCCCGGAACGGCACCCAGGCAATGAGGACGAGGATGAAGGTGATGGCGATGGCCAGTGGCTTCGGCAGCGCCTTGATGCCGTGTTTTTTGCGGAAGGCGAACCACGCGTGGTTCACGCACAGGTAGAGGCCGTGGAGCAGGCCCCAGAGGAGGAAGGCGAAACCGGCGCCGTGCCAGATGCCGCCGAGCACCATCGTCAGCAGCAGGTTGACATAGCGGCGGGCCTTGCCCTTCCGGTTGCCGCCGAGGGGGATGTAGAGGTAGTCGCGCAGGAAGCGGGACAGGGTCATGTGCCAGCGCCGCCAGAACTCGACCATCGAGTCCGCTTTGTAGGGCGAGTGGAAGTTGAGCGGGAAGCGGATGCCGAAGAGGCGGGCCGAGCCGATGGCCATGTCCGAGTAACCGGAGAAGTCGAAGTAGAGCTGGATCGCGTAGGTCAGCGCACCGGCCCAGCCTTCCAGGAAGGTCAGCGGGCGGTCACCGCGGGCGGCGAGGCCGAAGATCGCATTGGCGATGGATGCCGCGTTGTCCGCGATCACAACCTTCTTGAAGAGACCGAGGATCAGGTAGGTGAGGCCGACCGAAAGGCTGGTCCACAGCCGGTGGCGGCAGGTGCCCTTCGTGAACTGGGGCAGCATCTCCTTGTGGTGGACCAGCGGACCCGCGATGAGGTGCGGGAAGAAGGTCACGAACAGGAGATAGTCGGTGAAATGGTACTCCTCGGTCTCGCCGCGGTAGGCATCCACCAGGTAGGCGATCTGGAGGAAGGTGAAGAACGAGATCGCCAGCGGCAGCACGATGTGCGGCAGGTCGTGCGGAAAACCGGTGGCGGCCTGCGAGAGCCCGGCGAGGAAGCCCGCATACTTGTAGTATCCGAGGAATCCGAGGTTCGCGACCACCCCGAGGGTGAGGATTCCCTTCCCTTTGGCGGTGAGCTTGTGGCCGGACAGGTAGCGCCCGAAGAAGTAGTTGCCCACGCAGCTTCCCAGGATCAGCAGGACGTAGAATGGGGTCCAGGGCTTCGACGGGTCGGGATTCCACCAGCCGTAGAAGGCCAGGCTCATCAGCACCAGCCAGCCGAAAGCCACCCGCAGAGGTGCCCGCTGCAACAACAAATAGCCGATCAGGGTGATCGGCAGGAACAGGAGCAGATAGACGTAGGAATTGAAAATCATCGGGTCACGGTGCCGGCCGGCCGCTGCGTATCGCATGGTTGGGTCCGTCCGGTCAAGGCACGTGCCGGGGATTGACCGCACCCGCCCCGGGCGGGTTTAGTCGGCGCGCGCGGCCAAGGCGGCCGCCGGAATCCGCATGAGCCAGCCACGTGTCGCCATCCTCGGGAAATCCCGCAGCATTCTCACGTGGTTCGATGACACGCTGGACGGTTTCCGCCAGCAGGGCTGCGAGGTCGCGGCGGTTTCTTTTCAGGCCGATACTCCGGCCGAGCGGATTTCCCAGAAACGGGGAGAAGGCAAGGAATTGCACAATCCGGAGGTAGTGCGCCGCAGTGCCGCTGAACTGGCCGCATTTTCCCCGGATCTGGTGCTGGTACTGAACAAGGCCGGGGTGCCCGAACCGGCGGCCGAAGCTTGGAAAAAGGCGGTCCGCCCGGGCGTGCCGGTCGTCGGCTGGCTCTGCGATTGCATCAACCGCGTCCCCCAGCAGCAGATCCCGGCCTTCGACGGGGTCTACTATTTCGATAGCCATTGCATCCCGGTTCTGGAGCAGTTTTATGCCGCTCACGACCGCCCGGCGTGGCTGAAATACCTGCCGCTGGCGGTCAATCCGGCCCGCTATCCCTTCCGGAAACCGGCGAAAACGGTGCCAAAGCTGGTATTCGCCGGGAAATGCAGCCCGCACCGGCACAAGATTTTCGCTGAGATGCGGTCCGTGGGCATCGCTCTGGACCTCTACGGCCCCGGCTCCCGCAACTGGCTGAGGCCGTGGCGGAACCGCCGCCTTTCGTCCGAAACCATCGCGGAGCTCTACCGGGCCCACGTCGCGGTCCTGAACCTGCCCCAGCCCGGTAATACCGAGCGCGGCCTGAATCTCCGGGCCTTCGAGATTCCCGCCGCCGGGGGGATTGGCACCTATCCGGACGTGCCGGACCTGCCGCTGTGCTTCCTGCCGGGCAAGGAGATCATCGTTTACAAGAATGCCGCCGATCTGGCGGCCCGGCTCGCCGACCTCCGCGCCGATCCCGCGCTCGCCGCCGCCATCATCGAGGCCGGACACGCCCGTGTCCTCCGCGACCACACCTTTGCCAAACGCGCCGAGACCGTCCTTGCCGATTGGCTGCGTTGAGGCTCCACCGCCAGTTTTCCAATGACCGCAGATTTCGCAGATGACGCAGATTGAAGAAAATTCTGATTCTTAAAAATCAGCGCAATCAGCGTAATCTGTGGTTTCTATTCCGAAGTCCGAACGCCCCGCCCCGTTAGGAAGCCTGTTTCCAGTCCATGATCATCTCCCACAAGTACCGCTTCATTTTCGTCAAAACCGCCAAGACCGCCGGCACCAGCCTGGAGGTCTTCCTGGGCAAGCACTGTGGCGAGGACGACATCATCACCCCGACCTATCCGGAGGTGGAGGGGCACCGCCCGCGGAACTACGAGCAATCCTTCTGGCCGTTCCCGGAACTGTTCAGCTTCAACTATCCGCGGGACAACTCGATTTTCTGCGAGCGCCGGTTTTTCACCCCGGTCCGCACCTTCAAGGACTGCTACAAGCGCCGCCGCTACCATGAGCACATCCCGGCCCGCGTGCTGAAGCAGCGCGTCGATCCGGAGATCTGGAACTCCTACCACAAGTTCTCCTTCGAGCGGAACCCGTGGGAAAAGACTCTCTCGCACTACCACATGCAGCGCACCACCCGCGGCGGCACGATGACGCTCGAGGAGTACTTCGACCGCGGCGACTTTTGCATCAATTACCCCTTCTATACCGATCAAAAGGGCGACGTGATGGTCGACCAGATCATCAAGTATGAGAACATGAAGGAGGAGTTCGGCGCGTTCTGCGCCCGCTTCGGCATTCCGTGGGAAGGCTCGCTCGGCGTCCGCGCCAAGGCGGAATACCGCGAAGACCGCCGCCCTTACACCGAGGTAATCACCCCGGAACAGGCCGACCGCATCACGAAGATCTTCAAGCGCGAGATCGACATGCACGGGTATCAATACGGAGCCTAACAAGGAGCAGGGACATTCCTCGTTTTCAAAAGCTACCCAGCTTCGCTGGCAACTTGTAGGAGACGGGATGGGAATGTCCCTGCTCCTTGGCTACCGTTTCGGTTGAACCTTGGGTTGGCCGTCTGCAGCCAAGGCTTTGCGGAGGCCTTCGCGTTCGGTCGGAAGCGCGGTCTCGGCGGCTTTGAAAAGCTGTTCCACCTTCGCCAGATATGGCTCGGGTTGGGCGACATCGACGTGGATGCCGAGCGCCGGATCTTCCTGTGTGGTGCCTAGCATCAGGCCGGCATAGCGGCCACCTGCTGCGGGAGTGAAGTGGATCGGGTCCAGCCAGTTTTCCATCGGCGTCTTCCGATCGGCCGGGAATGGTTCCAGCGTGGCGGGGGAAGGGATATTCAGATCCCAAAGCTGGCAGGGATGTTCCGGGTTCGCCTTGTTCGCGTCCGCCACCAGCGCGGCGATGGCGCGGCGCTCGGCGAGGAAATAGGGATCGGGCGAGCCTTTCTCCTCCATCGCTTGGCAGAGCGTGAGGTGGTTCGGAGGGATGGCGAGAATTGCATCGACGCCATCCTTGGCGCAGGCATCGAGCATCGCGCGGACCACGGCGACCTTGTCCTGCTGGATGCCGAGCTTCCGCTGCTGCACCTCCGCGAGTTGCACGGCCCACGGTAGATAAAACTTTTCCATCGTCTCGAAGTAATCGAGACGCGGGGGCTTCTTCACATGCAAGCCCAGCGGGGTGTAGCGCGGGGCCTTGTGTTTGGCGGCGAAGTGCAGCGTGACCACGGACGAATCCATCGCCCGCTGGCTGAAGACGTACTTCAGATCCCGTTCCAGCGGATCGCTCTGGGCCAGCGGGGAGAAATCGAAATCACTCTCGATCGGCAGCTTGCCGGGGCGGGTGAGGTCGCCCGCATCCAGGAACAGCAGCGCGCGCTTCGGCGACTGGTATTTGAGCGCGTGATCGACCATCGCCCGTGTCTCGAACAGGTCGCCGCCGGGCATGCCGAGATTGACCGCAGGCTTTCCTCCGAACGCGGGCATCGAGGGATCAATGCCGGTATTGGGGCGCGAGCTGCCGATGACGAGAATATCCCAAGGGCCGCGCATGGCGAGGCCTGCCTTGCAGGTGCGGATCTCCGCATCGATCTCCCGGTAGCGGTCGAGGGATTTGACCTCGGTTTTCTCCGGAAGGACGCGCCACGGATTGACGGCGACGTTGGTGACTCCGGTGGCCACGAGACCGAGGGTCCCGAGGCCGAGCAGCCACTTCAGATGCCGTTTGGCGTGACGCGTCATAGGAGGAGATGGGATCAGCGCACGCGCTCAAGGAGCCAGGGCAGCAGCGCGTCCACGGCGATGCGTTCCTGCTCCATCGAGTCGCGGTGGCGGACGGTGACGGTGCCTTTCAACTCGTCGCCGTTTTCGCCGAGGGTGTCGAAGTCCACGGTGATGCAGAAGGGCGTGCCGGACTCGTCCTGACGGCGGTAGCGTTTGCCGACGGAGCCCCCATCGTCGTAGAAGACGGTCATCCACGGCTGGAGCTTCGCCTGGATCTCGCGGCAGATGCGGACCTGCTCCTCGTTCTTCTTCAGCAGCGGGAAGATGCCGACCTTGATCGGGGCCATGCGCGGGACGAAGCGCAGTACCGAGCGGATCTCGGCCTTGCCCTTTTCATCGGTGACTTCCTCTTCATCGAAGGCTTCGCAAATGAGCGCCAGCACGGTGCGGTCGCAACCGGCGGACGGCTCGACCACGTGCGGCAGGAACTTCTCCTTCGTCTCTTCATCGAAGTAGAGCAGCGGCTTGCCTGAATGCTGCTGGTGAACGCCGAGGTCGTAGTCGGTGCGGTAGGCCACGCCTTCCAGCTCCTGCACGCCGAAGGGGAACTCGTATTCGATGTCGTAGGTCTTTTGCGAGTAGAAGGCGCGCTCGCCATCCGGGATGTCGAGGATGTGCAGCTTCTCGCGCGGGATGCCGATTTCGCCGTAGAACTTGAGGCGGGCTTCCAGCCATTCGTCGGTCAGGCGCAGGCCGTCGTCGGGGCGGCAGAAATACTCGATCTCCATCTGCTCGAATTCACGCGAGCGGAAGGTGAAGTTGCGCGGGTTGATCTCATTGCGGAACGACTTGCCGATCTGCGCGATGCCGAAGGGCAGTTTCACGCGGTTCGAATCGAGCACGTTCTTGTACTGTACGAAGATCGACTGCGCCGTTTCCGGGCGGAGGTAGGCGATCGCGTTCGGATCGTTGTCATCCGCGGACGCGCCCATCTTCGTCTGGAACATCAGGTTGAACTGGCGCGGCTCGGTGAGCAGGGAGCCGTTCTCCGGATTGAAGGAGGTCGTGCCGGTAAGCTCCTCGCGGCGCTCTTCGACAAGTTCCAGCTCCTTCGGGGACACCTTCTTGTCCGGCATCAGGTCGCCGTAGAACTTGCGGGCGGTCTTGTGGGATTCGATCGGGTCCTTGCCCGGGGCGACGAGCACGGCGAACTGGCGCTCCACGCTCCAGCCGGAGGCCGGGAGCTTCGCGCCGGAGAACCACACGGCGGTGCCGTCCTGGGCGGGCACCTGGTCGGCGCGCAGGCGGGCTTTGGAAAGGAGGCAGTCCGACATCGGGTCCGAGAAACCGCCGACGTGGCCGGAGGCGACGAGCACCTGCTGCATGGTCAGGATCGCGCCGTCCATGCCGAGCACGTCATCGCGCTCCTGGACGGTTTTGCGCCACCAGTAGTCCTTGAGGTTGCGCTTCAGCTCGGCACCCAGCGGACCGTAGTCCCAGCAACCGTTGAGACCGCCGTAGAGCTCGCCTGCTTGGAAAATGAAGCCGCGGCGTTTGCACAGGGAGACGATTTTCTCCATGCGGGCGGGGTCGGTATTGTCCTTGTTGGCCATGGTGCTGGGGATTGGGGCGGGGATGGAACCAGCCCGGGCCGCCAGGGGCAAGGCGGGATTCTGGTGATGAAAATGGGCCGGGGAAGGTGGCCCGGGGCCCGGGGCGCCGGATTCAGGCCTTCTTTAACGGTTTTTTAACGCCTCCGGTCCGGCCTTTGACTCCCCGATTCCGGGAACCGTGGGACCATGATCCCAACCTCCAATCAAGGCCATGACCGACCTCATTTACATCGCCATCACCGTCGGGTTCTTCGCCCTGGCGGTGGGATACGCCCGCTTCTGCGATCACCTCTGAATCCTCCCGCCATGGAACTCATCCTCATCGGCGTCATCGCCCTCGCCCTCATCGCCTACCTGCTGGTGGCGATGCTCTATCCGGAACGCTTCTAACCCCCTCCTCTCATGCAAACCGCCGACTGGCTGCAATTCGGGCTCTTCGTGGGCATCCTCGCCCTCATCACCAAGCCGATGGGCATCTACCTGTGCAAGGTGCTGGATCCCGCTGGAAAAACATTTCTCGACCCGGTCATCCGCCCCTTCGAGCGCCTGACCTATCGTCTCATGGGGGTGGATCAGAACAAGGAGCACGGCTGGAAGGGCTACACCTTCGCCATGCTCCTTTTCAGCCTCGTGGGCATGCTCTTCACGTACTTGATCCTGCGGTTCCAGGATCACCTGCCGTTGAACCCGCAGGGTCTCCCAGGCCTGAGCCACGCGCTGGCCTTCAACACCGCCGCGAGCTTCACCACCAATACCAACTGGCAGAGCTATGGCGGTGAGGGGACGATGTCCTACTTCTCGCAGATGGTCGCGCTGACGATCCACAATTTCACCTCGGCGGCGGTGGGCATTGCGATCGCCGCGGCGCTCGTCCGCGGGATTGCGCGGCACTCGGCGCAGACCCTGGGGAATTTCTGGGTCGATCTGGTCCGCAGCACCTACTACCTGCTTCTCCCGCTGTGCCTGGTGTTCGCGGTCTTCCTTGTCTCGCAGGGAATGATCCAGAACTTCAAGCCCTCCGACAAAGCGACGCTGGTCGAGGCACAGATCGTGGACGTTGCCAAAACCGATGACGCCGGCCAGCCGGTGGTCGATGCCGAGGGCAAGCCGGTGACGGAAAAGCAGACTGTCACGGAGCAAACCATCATCCAGGGACCGATGGCCTCGCAGGCCGCGATCAAGATGCTCGGCACCAACGGTGGCGGCTACACCAACGCGAATTCCGCGCAGCCGTTCGAGAATCCGACGCCCCTTTCGAACTTCGTGCAGATGCTCTCGATCTTCGCGATCGGCAGCGGCCTGACCTGGTATCTCGGCAAGACGACCCGCAACCAGGCCCACGGCTGGTCCGTGTGGGCCGCGATGATGATCCTCTTCACCGCGGGCACGCTCGCCTGCTGGTGGGCCGAGGCGAAGGGCAATCCGATCCACCAGGCGATCGGTCTCGTCGCTTCGGACGGAAACATGGAGGGCAAGGAGGTGCGCTTCGGCATCTTCAACTCCTCGCTGTTCGCCACCATCACCACTTCGGCATCCTGCGGCGCGGTCAACTCGATGCATGATTCCTTCACCGCCATCGGCGGACTGGTGCCGTTGTTCATGATGGAACTCGGCGAGGTGGTCATCGGCGGCGTTGGCGCGGGTCTCTATGGCATGCTCGTCTTCGTCGTGCTGGCGGTGTTCATCGCCGGTCTGATGGTCGGACGCACGCCGGAATACCTCGGCAAGAAGATCCAGGCCTTCGATGTGAAGATGGCGATGCTCGCGCTGCTGGTGCTCACGGCCTCCATCCTCGGCTTCACCGCCTGGGCCGCGGTCTCGCCGTGGGGACAGGCCGGGTTGAACAACGCCGGGCCGCACGGTTTCAGCGAAATCCTCTACGCCTACAGTTCCACCACCGCCAACAACGGCAGCGCCTTTGCCGGCCTCACCGCGACGCCCACCAATGGCGATCCGCACTACAACATCACCCTCGGCCTCGCCACTCTCATCGGGCGGTTCCTCATGATCATCCCGATCATGGCCTTGGCCGGATCGCTGGTGAAAAAGAAGATTTCTCCTCCGAGCGCGGGCACCTTCCCGGTCGCCGGCACGACCTTCACCGTGCTGCTCATCGGCACCGTGCTGCTCATCGGCGCGCTGAACTTCCTGCCAGCCCTCGCGCTGGGTCCCATCGTCGAGCACTTCCTGATGTTCAAGGGCAACTTGTTCTAACTTTTCCGACTTCCTGTCATGTCTCACCAAGCTCCATCTTTGTTCGACCGCACAATCCTCGTGCCTGCCATCGGCGATGCTTTCAAGAAGCTCGACCCGCGGCTCATGGTCAAGAATCCGGTGATGTTCGTCACCCAGATCGGCGCGGTGCTCACCACCGTGGCGATCTTCACCTCCAGCACGGATCGCGGATTCATTCTCCAGCTCGCGGTCTGGCTGTGGTTCACCGTCCTGTTCGCGAACTTCGCCGAAGCCATTGCGGAAGGCCGCGGCAAGGCCCAGGCGGACAGCCTGCGCAAGGCCCGCAAGGATACCGTCGCCCGCCGTTTGAAAAACGGTCGTGAGGAACAGGTGCCCGCGCCGGTGCTGGAAAAGGGCGACCTCGTCGTCTGCGAAACCAATGACGTGATCCCCGCCGATGGCGAGGTGGTCGAAGGCATCGCCAGCGTGGACGAAGCCGCCATCACCGGTGAGTCCGCCCCCGTCATCCGCGAAAGCGGTGGAGACCGCAGCGCCGTCACCGGCGGCACACGGGTGATCAGCGACCGCATCGTCATCCGCATCACTTCGGAAAAGGGCAACACCTTCCTCGACCGCATGATCGCGATGGTGGAAGGTGCGAAGCGCCAGAAGACACCGAATGAGATCGCGCTGACGATCCTGCTTTCCGCGATGACGCTGATCTTCCTGCTGGTCTGCATCACGCTGAAGCCCTTCGGCACCTACGCGGGCATGGAGTTCACCATTCCGGTGCTGGTCGCGCTGCTGGTGTGCCTTATTCCCACCACCATCGGCGGTCTGCTCAGTGCCATCGGCATCAGCGGCATCGACCGCCTGATCCGCCGCAACGTGATGGCCACCAGCGGACGCGCGGTGGAGGCCGCCGGCGACATCGACGTGCTGTTGCTCGACAAGACGGGCACCATCACCATCGGCAACCGCATGGCCTCGGACTTCGTCCCGGCTCCCGGCGTGACCGAGCAGACATTGGCGGATACCGCCCAGCTTGCCTCGCTGGCGGATGAAACGCCGGAAGGCCGCAGCATCGTCGTGCTGGCGAAGGAGAAGTTCAACATCCGCGGCCGCGATCTCCAGCACCCGCACGCCACCTTCGTACCCTTCACCGCGCAGACCCGCATGAGCGGCGTGGATCTGGATGGACGCAGCATCCGCAAGGGCGCGGCGGAGTCCGTGAAGCAGTGGGTGGAGCAGCAGGGTGGCGTCTATCCCGTGGATGTCGAGAAGGCCGTTGAAGCCGCATCCCGCGCCGGACGCACTCCGCTCGTCGTGGCGGAAGGTCCGAAGGTGCTCGGCGTGGTCGAGCTGAAGGACATCGTCAAAGGCGGCATCAAGGAACGCTTCGCCCAGCTTCGCAAGATGGGCATCCGCACCGTGATGATCACCGGTGACAATCCGATGACCGCCGCCGCCATCGCCGCCGAGGCAGGCGTGGACGACTTCATGGCGCAGGCCACCCCGGAGGACAAGCTGAAGCGCATCCGTTCCGAGCAGGCCGCCGGCCATCTCGTCGCCATGACCGGTGACGGCACCAATGACGCTCCCGCTCTGGCCCAGGCCGATGTCGGCGTGGCCATGAACACCGGCACCCAGGCCGCGCGCGAGGCCGGCAACATGGTGGACCTGGACAGCAATCCGACCAAGCTCATCGAGATCGTGGAGATCGGCAAACAACTCCTCATGACCCGTGGTTCGCTGACCACCTTCTCCATCGCCAATGACGTCGCGAAATACTTCGCCATCATTCCCGCGATGCTGATGGTTACCTTCCCCGCGATCTCGCCGCTCAATATCATGGGCCTGGTTTCGCCGCAGAGCGCCATTCTCAGCGCCGTGATCTTCAACGCGCTCGTCATCATCGCCCTCATCCCGCTCGCGCTGAAAGGTGTCCCATACAAGCCGATGGGCGCGGTGTTGGTCCTGCGCCGCAACCTTCTCATCTACGGTCTCGGCGGCCTGGTGGTGCCTTTCATCGGCATCAAGGCCATCGACCTCATCATCACCACCCTTCATTTCGCCTGAACCATGAAAGCGTTTCTCTCGGAACTCCGCGGAGCCATCGTCTCCACCGCCGTCCTCGCCGTCGTCTGTTGCGGACTCTACCCCGCTGCTGTGACCGGCATCTCCCGCCTGTGCTTCAAGTCGAAGGTGGACGGCAGCCTCATCACGGACAAGAATGGCGTGATTCGCGGCTCCTCGCTGCTCGGCCAGAATTTCAGCGGGGAGAAGTATTTCCAGCCGCGTCCGTCCTCCGCGGGCGCCAATGGCTACGATGCCTCGTCGTCCAGCGGCAGCAACCTCGGCCCGACCTCGCAAAAGCTTGCCGACGCGATCAAGGAACGCGTGGCGGCTTACCGCACCACCAACGGCCTGGCCGCCGACCAGGCGGTGCCCGCAGATGCGGTCACCGCCTCCGGCAGCGGCCTTGATCCCCACATCAGCCCGGCCAATGCCGCGCTCCAGATCGCCCGTGTCGCGAAGGCCCGCAACCTGCCCGCCGACAAGGTGCGGGAATTGGTGGCGGCGAACACCGATTCGGAGGATCTTGGTCTGCTGGGGGACCCCGGCGTGAACGTGTTGAAGCTGAATCTGGCTCTCGACAGCCTCTAACCCCGAATCGCCATGAGCTCGCATCGTCTCAAGATCATCACCATTCTCGTCACGCTGGCCGCGCTCCTGGTGATCTCCATCGTCCGCTACGGGAAGATCCTCGACGAGCGAGCACTGGAGATCCCGGACGAGAAGGCCGCGGGGATGGAGCTGCTGACCCGGAAGTTGTCCGGACCGGGCTACTTCCAGGATGTCACGAAGAACCCGGGCGCTGTCACAGGCGATGAAGGGCCGTGGATCACACCGGACGAAGCCCGTTCCCAGTTCGACCGGGTGGTGAACGAGCGGAAGTTCGGTGGCGATCAGTCGGACCAGGTCAGGAAGCTCATCGAGAAGCTGACCGAGCCCCATCCCTCCCGTCTGGTGGGCAGCGACCGGATTAATCTGAACAAACTCAATCTGGCAGTCGACCAGATCGGGAAGTGACGCGGGCCTCGTCCTTGGAAAAGGCCCATTTGCCGGCCCATCCGGGCCTGCACCCTCATGAATACCTCTAACACCCTTTTTGCGATCCCCACCTACCGGTTGCGGGATGTCTCCGAGACCGTCGAAATCTACGACGAACACTTCTGGAGAAACGGGCATTCGGCCCCGATCATGGTTTTCGATGATTCCAGCATCGCCAACCACCAGAAGTATTTCCACGAGTTGGAAAAGACCCGGACCCACAACGAGTTGATCTACGTGGGCCCCCACGAAAAGGAACGGTTCATCCAGTTCCTCAACCGCAAGCTCCGGGACAAGAAGCTGGAATCGCTGGTGCGGAACCTCTTCCGCCCCAGCTACGGCGGGAATCGTAATTTCACGCTGATGTACACCCTCGGCAGCTTTCTCGTCAGCGCGGACGACGACATGCGGCCGGATGCGTTCTTCGAGACCGCGCCCGAGACGCTGCGCGATCACGAGGTCTGCCGCGGGAAACTGTGCCGCGTGAACGAAGGCGGCTACATCTGCAAGTCCTTCGACATTCTCTCCGCCTTCAAGGACGTGCTCGGCAAGAGGGTTTCGCAGATGCCGCCGCACTACGAGAAGGGCGGAATGCTCATCGACACGGCGATGGATCTGGAGACGAACACCTCCACCTCGTTCGTGCGGGACAACTCCCTGCTCCTGGAGGACGGGAAGCTGCCGAAGGACTGCGTGGTCAAGATCGCCCAGACCTACCGCACCGGCACCAACGACATCGATGCGCTCGACTACGTCCACATGTTCCTCGGCAATCCGGACCAGGTGGACATCGACGCCCTGAACGATGTCTACGTGCTCTCGAATTTCCGCCCCGTGGTGACCAAGAAGAACTGGCGGATCGACTGCGGGGTGGCCGGTTACGACAACCGCCTGGGGCTCCCGCCGTTCTTCCCGACGCGGCTGCGTTTTGAGGACTACATCTACCGCCTGTGGGTGATGCAGCCCGGGATCGCGGCCGCCCATGTCGATGCGGTCCAGCGGCACACCAAGAACAACTACATGCGCAATCCGCTGGCGATGGAGGTCTTCAACGAGGAGCTGTGCAGCCTGCTCAAGCGCAAGATCAAGGACAGCGTTTACGAACGCCACGACCTCGGCATCCGCTTCCGCTACAATGGCGAGGTGACCCTGGAGGATTCGGAGGAGATTCTTGGCAAGATCCGGGCCGTGCACCAGCAGGTGCTCCAGACCGCGGAGGGGACCCCGGACGGCGAGCGCCGCAACTCGCTGCTCGTTTTCGCCGAGAACCTCGCCAAGGTGTTCTACGGATTCGAGCCGGACTTTTTCCAACAGAACGTCAGCCGTATCGTGGACGATGTCATCAGCCAGATCCACGCCTCGCTTGAACTCTGGCCAACCCTTGTGGAAATCTGTTATTACGAAAAAGACAAACGGCAGCTGCCGCAACTGCGGGTGAAGAACCGCAAGGCCCGCACTCCTGCCGTCATCGGCGCCCACTTGTGAAAGAAGAATGAAGGACGAGCCACGACCCGATCCGGATGCCCTGCTCGCGCAGGTCCAGCGCGAGGAAAACCAGGGCAAGCGTGGCCGCTTGTTTCTTTTTCTCGGCATGTGCCCTGGCGTGGGGAAGACCTACGCCATGCTGCTCGCCGCCCGGCAGCGGAAGAAGGAGGGGCTGAACGTGCTCGTCGGCGTGGTGGAAACCCACGGCCGGGTGGAAACGGAAGCCCTTCTCGAGGGGATGGAAGTGCTGCCTCGCAGGAAGCTCTCCCACGGCGGCCATGTGTTGGAGGAGTTCGATCTCGATACCGCGCTGGCACGCCGTCCGGACCTGCTGTTGGTGGATGAACTGGCGCATACCAACGCGCCGGGAACCCGCCATCGCAAGCGCTACCAGGATGTCATCGAGCTGTTGGACGCGGGCATCGATGTCTGCACCACCGTCAACGTCCAGCACATCGAGAGCCAGGTGGACATCGTCCGCCAGATCACCGGTGTGGCGGTGATGGAGACGGTGCCGGATTCCATGCTCGATCGCGCGCATGAGATCCAGCTCGTGGACCTCAGCGTGGAGAAGCTGATGCAGCGCCTCGCGGAGGGGAAGGTGTATCTTGGCGAGCGCGCCCAGGCCGCCGCCGATGGATTTTTCCGCGAGGGCAATCTCACCGCCCTGCGCGAGCTGGCGCTGCGTTTCACTGCGGAACGGGTGGACCGCGATCTGGAGGACATCCGCCGTGCCCGCCGGGTAAACAGTCCGTGGAAGACCAATGCCCGGCTGCTGGTCGGTGTCGGCCCCACGCCTTATTCGGAAAGCCTGATCCGCTGGACGCGCCGGGCTTCCGGACGTCTCGGTTGCCCATGGCTGGCGGTGTGGGTGGAGCGCACGCAACCGCTGACTCCCCAGCAACAGGATCTGCTGGCCCGTGGTCTCGGTCTTGCGAGAAAGCTCGGCGGCGAAGTCGTGCATGCCACCGGTCATGATGTGGCGGAGACGCTTCTCCAGGTGGCGCGCGAGCGCAATGTCTCCCAGATCATCGTTGGAAAGCCGGACAAGCGGTCACGATGGAAGTCATCGCTTGCCGACCAGCTCATTGCGGGCAGCGGTGATATCGATGTCTGCGTGGTGCGGCCCTTGATCGGTCGTCCGCCCGCCACTTCACAGGAAAAGGTCAAGCCGGTGCCCACCCATGCCGCTGTCGAATACGGCAAGGTGTTTCTGGGCACGGCGGTTCTCACCGCGATTTGCTGGGGGCTGCGCTCGATCGGCGGCTATACCATGCCCGCGATGGTCTTCCTCTTCGGCATCGTGCTCGCGGCGCTGAAGTTCTCGCGTGGCGCGGTGTTGATGATGGCCACGCTGTGCGCGCTGGCATGGAACTACTTTTTCATTCCGCCGCGGTTCACGCTCCAGATCCAGAAGCCCGAGGACGTGGTGATGCTGGTATTGTTCTTCGTCGTGGCTCTCGCGATGGGGCATCTCACCGCACGTCTCAGGAAACGCGAGGTGGCGGAGCGGAGGCGGCAGATGGAGACGGACGCGCTGCTGCGGGTGACCCAGAGTGCGGCCCTCGCTCCGGAAACCGGCAAGGGACTTGCCGAGGCGCTGCGCATCATCGATTCCGTGCTTGATGCGGACACGGCGCTGGTCGTGCGCCGCCTGGACCACACGCTGCCATCGGAGGTTCATCCGGCGAGCACCTTCATTCCGGAGGAGCAGGAGTTCGGTGTGGCGGCGTGGGCTTATGGCAACAAGCAGACCGCCGGCCGCTTCACCGATACGCTGCCGCAATCGCAGGCCACGTGGTTCCCGCTCCAGACGGCGACCTCCACCATGGGGGTGCTGGGTGTCCGGACCGAGGGTGGGGGACTTGATTTCGTGCGGCGGCAAGCCATCGAGGCCTTCGCGCTTCAGCTCGCGCTGGTTCTGGAAAAGGAGCACTTCATCCAAGCGGTGAACCAAGCCGAACTGATCGAGAAATCGGAACGCCTGCGCCGTACTTTGCTCGATAGCGTCTCGCACGAGTTGAAGACGCCGCTCGCCGTGATCCGCGCCGCCGTCGATGGCATGGGTGGTCCTGCGAGCGATCCGTATGTTTCGGAGATTGATACCGCCACCAGGCGTCTCCAGCGGCTGGTCGACGGTCTGCTGCAAATGACCCGCCTCGAGTCCCAGATCGTGGAACCCCAGCTCGAATGGACGGACGTGACCGAGATCGTGGATGAAGCGACCTTTGCGGTCGGCGACATCCTGAGGACGCATCCCGTGGAGCTGCATCTGCCGGAGGAGTTTCCCTTCGTGAAGACCGATCACGCGCTGGTGGTGCAGGCCTTGGCGAACATCCTCCACAACGCCGCAGTCTATACCCCGGTAGGGACGATCATCGAGATCTCTGCACGTCATGCCGAAGGGAAATTTCACTTGGCCGTGAGGGATCATGGCAAGGGTTTGCCGGTCGGTGAGGAATCGAGGGTATTCGGGAAATTCTATCGCGCGCCCGGATCACCGGCGGGAGGCACGGGCCTCGGGCTCTCGATCGCGCGGGGCTTCATCCGCGCGCTTGGCGGCGACATCACGGCGTGGAATCATCCGTCCGGCGGCGCGGTCTTCGAGATCGCGATGACAGCCGAATTCATGGACCCACGGAGCAAGGATCTTCCTATGCTTGTTTCTGAAATAGCGGCGCGGCAGGATTGACCAGGGATCGGACGGATTCATGACTGTGTCTCTTGGAAATCAATCCGTGGTTCCTCTTCGCCCGCTTTTCGCATGACCGCTCTCATCATCGATGATGAAATCCAGATCCGCCGTTTGCTGCGCCTGGCCTTGGAATCGCGCGGCTATGCGGTGAAGGAAGCGGAGAACGGAAGACTCGGTTTGCAGGAGGCGGTCTTTGTCCGGCCGGATGTGGTGCTGCTCGATCTCGGCCTGCCGGATATGGATGGGCTTGAGGTCTTGAAAGAGCTGCGCGGCTGGAGTGATGTGCCGGTGTTGATCCTGTCCGTCCGCGATCAGGAGGATACCAAGGTTGCCGCGCTCGAACACGGTGCCGACGACTACGTCACCAAGCCCTTCGGTACCGCGGAACTGCTCGCGCGCCTCACCGTGATCCAGCGCCGCCGCCAATCCACCGAATCGCCGGAGATTGTCGTGGGCCCGCTGGTGTTGCATCAGGATCGACATGAAGCGGAGCTTTCAGGTGAGCCGATGAAGCTCACACCCACCGAGTTCGCATTCCTCCGCGTGCTCGCCCGGCATGCGGGAAAGATCGTCACCCAGCGCCAGATCCTCCGTGAAGTATGGGGCCCGCAGGGCGACGGCCAATCACACTACCTGCGCGTTTACACCAACCACCTCCGCAAGAAACTCGGCGACAAGCTGGTCATCCGCAATGAACCGGGGATTGGATACCGGTTGCTGGAGGCATGAGCTTGGCGCGGGCTATTTCAAAGGCAGCCCGAGTTCCTGAACCAGTCGCTCGAGAGAGTCGTAGTCAGGAGCATCGGAGAAACGACCGCCGGTTGAGCGGAGCCCTCTGCAATGGAAACAGATGGTGCAGTGCGCTGCGATGCCTCCATCCGCCCGGTAAAACACAAGCCCGTGACGGGGTTCGAAGCACATCGCCTCGGGGCCGTGATGTTTGAAGTCGATCGTCGCATCCAGCAGACGAGCCGTTTGTTGTGCGGACAAAGTCACTCCGGTGACAGGGGATCGACTGGGGTTGAGCCGTCCGTCCATGAGAATGCCGTGGTTCGGATTCGGGTATTTTTCGTCCAGATTGATCGCGTATGCGACCACACGTTCACAGCCGGAGATGCCTGCGTTTTCCAAGCGGGTTTTTACCGGCAGAACCTCGGGTGCCGGAGTGCAGCCGAATGCGAATATAGCGAGAGCCACGCAGCAGAGGGTTGGGATTCGGAAACGGAAGGCCTCTGTCACGAATCCCATGAGAGCAAAACGCGTCTCTTGTCGGAAGAGGAATCCAGAACGTCGGGAATACCGGTTGCTGGAATCCGCTTGATCGGCATGCTTCCGTTCATGGAACCGAAGCGTTGTTTGTGGGTGCCCTTGGACAAGCCGCTCTATGTCGAATACCACGACACCGAGTGGGGAGTGCCCTGCCACGATGAACGCACGCTTTTCGAAATGATCTGCCTGGAAGGCGCGCAGGCCGGACTCTCATGGTGGACGGTGCTCCAGAAGCGCGAGCACTACCGCAAGGTGTTCCACCAGTTCGACATCGCGAAGGTCGCGAAGATGACCGATGCCGCGCTGGAGAAACTGTTGCTCGATCCCGGCATCATCCGCCATCGCGGCAAGATTGAAGGCTTCCGCCAGAACGCACGTGCATGGATCGCCTTGCGGGAGAAAGAAGGCGATGTCGTGAAGTGGCTGTGGAGTTTTGTTGGTGGGAAGCCACAGGACCACAAGACGCGCTCACAGGAAAATCCAAACACCACCTCGCTGGAGTCGGATGCCTTGAGCAAGGCGCTGCGGAAAGCCGGATTCAATTTCGTTGGCTCGACCACCATGTATGCCTTCATGCAGGCGGTGGGGATGGTGAACGATCACGCCGCCAACTGTCTCTGCCGGAAAAGGAGTTGAGGCTTTAGCCGAGGAGGGTCTCTCGGGAGGCGGAGGCTGGTGAGCGGGATGCGTCTCACGGCTTCTCTCCCTTTTGCGATTTTTGCGCCTTCTTGCGGCTAAAAATCTCCAGAAACTCCGCCTCCCTCTGAAGACCCTCTTCGGCCAAAGCCTCAACTCCTACTCCCCATGCAGCGTGAAGACCACGCGGGGCAGCATCGCCTTCGCAAGATCTTCAGTGGTGCCTTGGGGCTCCCGCGTCCATTCGCGCGCGGCACCGCAGATCGCCCAGCTCGCCATGGTGGCGCGGAGCTGGGTGTCCGCGTTCGCGCCCTGCTCGCGCAGCGGACCCTTGAGCAGGAAATCCCGGACCATCGCCTTGATCCGCGTTTCCATGATCGGATCGAACTGGCGCTGGTGCTTCTGGCAGCCCGCCGACACCCGTGCGAAGAAATCGCACACCGCGAGGATGAGCTGGCGGATGCCTTCCTGGCAGTTGCTGGCGTTGGCCAGGCGGGAATCCAGCATCTCCTGGAAATCGTCGCCGATCTTCGCCTCCAGCAGGGCGAACTTGTCGGTGAAGTGGCCGTAGAAGGTCGCTCGATGAAGGGTGGAGCGCTTGGTGATGTCCGCCACCGTGATCGCCTCAAATCCCTTCTCAGCAAGGAGTTCCATGAAGGCTGCGTACAGCATCTGCCGGGTCCGCTTCACGCGGGGATCCTGTTCGGCAGGGCTGATCATGAGCGGAAACTAGCCCGCCCCTGAAAAAATCCGAGCGAAATTTAACGACACTTGTTGACAAGACGACATGTGTCGCTGATCTCTCGGTGGCGGTCGCGCCGATCGCCACGACAGTCAGAGTTCCATTCTAACCAACGAAAAACGACCATGAGTGCAGCCAAAGACCTTACCAAGGAAGCCCCACGCAGCCCGCGCACCCGCCTCGGCGGCTACGTGATCCTCGCCCGCGCCATCGACAAGGGCCGAGCCTCCATCGCCGGCACCGTCGGCGAATACCACTTCGCCTGTCCGCTCGACATGATGCTCTTCGACTTCAAGGGCGTGAATCCGGACGAAGTGAAGAAGCTCCTCGAATCCGGTGCCAGCGATCAGGAGATCACCGCCTGGATCGAGGCCAATGGCCAGGCCAGGTCCGCCGAAGAGGTGAAGGGCTGGTCCGATGGCATCGAAGCCTTCCGTCCCTATGACAATCCGGAGAAGAAGGATTGGTTTGTCGGCGTCTGCGCCGAGGTCGGGATCGATCCGGCTCAGAGCACGCTCTTCGATTACCTCGATACCGACGACAAGCTGAGCTACGCGGCGGCTTGATGGATTTGAAAGACGTTCGTGGCCGCGTTGGCGCAACAGCGTGGCCACGGTCGTCTTACGCCGGTTTCGGGACTGCGAAGAATTCAAGGAAACCGCAGCCTGCACAGCGCCAAGCATGCACGGGGATGCCTCCCATGGGAGAGGCTTTCACGCCCCCGAAAAAGCCCTTCGTCACTTCGCCGTAAAACCATTTAGTTTCGAGGGCGGCGGCTCCGTAGCTAAAATCGGGGATGAAGCCAATTTGCATGACATCGCTGCACTTCGGGCACAGGCGGATCGTCTCGCTCATGGTGGAGCAAAGACCGGTCCCGGCTCTCCAAACAAGAGCGTGGATTCGAACCGCTCTTCGTTCGTAGTTCCTCCTCCAGGAGGGTGGGGTGATGCCATTTGGCTTTCGCGGCCGCAAGACTCGTTCGCAATCCTCATGGCGGAGCCTGCAGGTCTGGCGGCCGAGTGCGGCAATGACATTTCAGACACCCTCCTGAAGGAGGAACTACGAACGCAGAAAGACTACTGCACCGGCGCGAACAACCGCGCCGCACGGCACGCGGCACGGAACCAGAACGAGCGCTTGGTGAAATCGCTCACCCTCGCCTCGCGGGTTCCCTCGAAGTCCTTTTCCAACATCGCCCTTACCTCGGCGACGAACGTCGGATCGGGTGACAGCGCGCTGATCTCGAAGTTCAGCCGGAACGAGCGGTTGTCGAGATTGGCCGTGCCCACGCAGGCCAGCCGGTCGTCGATAAGCATCACTTTCTGGTGCAGGAAGCCCTTCTGGTAGCGGTGGATTTTCACCCCGTAGGGCAGGGTGCTTTCGAGGAAGGAAAAGGAGGACAGCCACACCAGCAGATGGTCGGGCTTTTCCGGGATCAGGATGCGGACATCCACACCGCGGATCGCAGCGGCCTGCAGGGCGGTGAGCACGCCGCCGTCCGGCACGAAATAGGGTGAGGCGATCCACAACCGCACCCGTGCGGTATTCGCGGCTTCGGCGACAACCAGTTGCCAGGAATCCGCCGGATCGGCTGGACCGGTGGGGATCACCGCCGCCTGGGCCGTGCCGGCATCGGGGTCTGGGTCCCAGTAGAGCTCCGGCATTTTACTGCAAGCCCAGTACCAATCCTCCAGAAAGACGAGCTGGATCGCCTGCACCGTGGGGCCGGCGATCTTGAGGTGGGTGTCCCGCCAGGCGCCGAAGTGCTTGTCACGGCCCAGGTATTCATCGCCGACGTTGAGGCCGCCGAGAAAGGCCTCCTTTCCATCCACGACCACGATCTTGCGGTGGTTGCGGAAATTGATCTGGAAGCGCGACCACCAGTGGCGGTTGGTGCCGAAGTAGTGGCACTCCACACCCGCCGCGCGCAGGTCGCAGAGGTAGCGGCGCGAGAGCTTGTGGGAGCCCATTTCGTCGAAGAGGAAATAGACCCTCACTCCGGCCTTCGCGCGTTCGATGAGTGCGTCCTTGAAGCGCGTGCCGATGCGGTCGTTCTTCACGATGAAGAAATTCACCAGCAGGTAGCGCTCGGCCTTCGCGATGGATTCGAAAAGCGCCTCGAAGGTCTCGTCGCCATTGATCAGCAGGTGCAACCGGTTGCCGCGCGTGAAGGGCAGCCCGCCGAGGATTTCCGCCCCGCGGGCAAACCCATCCTCCGCGGGAAGTTCGTAGGTCCGCAGGCGCTTGTGCATGTCCTCCGCCAGCTTGTAGAGATCGGCGTCTTCGCCGCGGCGCGCGCGCACGTAGCCCTCGAAGCGGTTGCGTCCGGCGATCCAATAGATCGGGATCGCCACGTAGGGAAAGGTGATCAGGCAGACGATCCACGCGATGGTACCCTGGGCCGTGCGGACGTGCATCAGCGCGTGGATCACATGCAGCAGGCCGAGGATTTCGAGGAAAACCACCCCTGTGATCGCCAGTGACGTTTTCCAATCCACGAACCATTCGGCGACCACCATGCGGCACTCTAGCAGATCCCGGCCGGACGGCAAAAGCGTACGTGGTTTCGCCTCTAGCCCTCATTTCGGCAGGGCCTCTCTTTTGACCTCGGAGAGGTCACGGACCATAGCCGGAGCGTCGCGAAGCGACCTCCGGATGGCGATGCCATTTGAAATCCGTGCCCATGCGTCAGCGGGGCGCCGAAAGGCCGGGAGGCTATGACCGCTTCTTGGCAGGAAAACGCCAACCGGACTGCCCACCATGTGCGACCCGCTTCGGGGTCGAAGAAGGGTTCAGGGCGGCTGTCTGTCCGGAGGTCGCTTCGCGACGCTCCGGCTATGATCTTCGACCTCTCCGAGGTCGGTAAAGCACGCCCACTCCATGCATAACCAGAGACGGAGATAAAATAATTCGAAAAATCCGTTGACGCGTTGGGCGTGTCATTATATCTGAAAAGCGTTCCCGAAAGCAGCGCCATGCGATACCAATCCACCAGCACCGGACTGAAACCATGCCTCGCGCTCGAGGTTGGTGCGGTCGCAGTCTGGCAGGCGGGTAACGCGATTTGGAGCAAACGCTCCCATTCCACCTTTGGAATGTTTGCCGCCGCCGGTCATCGACCGAAGGGAAGCAGAGATGGGCTCGGACGAGCCTGACAGCCGCAGAATCAAGGATTTGCCGCTACCCTGCTTCCCATCTGGAAGCGGGGTTTTTCGTTTTGGCGATCTACCTCGAAACCTTTCCCACACGAATCCCACTCCATCCATCCACCCGGGCACCCGCCCGCCGACTTTCTCCCAACCGCTTTTCCCATTTCCGCCCGCCGGGGCGGATCCGTCTCCGGAGTCCCTCCTGTGATCCAGTTGTCATGTCTCAGGCATGATGAATGACAGATATATATCCATCGGGCGGAGCTATGTCCGGATGACATGATAAAACAAACCTGAATCTCCCAATGGTGACCTTGGTGTAACGGTCAGCACCCCGCGTTGTGATCGCGGAAGCACCGGTTCGATTCCGGTAGATCACCCCACTTTCCCTTCCATTCCCACAGCGGCTTTTCCCACCCATGAACGCGAACCTGCTCCATCAGACCACGGTGCTGGTGCTCAACCGGCACTGGCAGGCCATCGATGCCATCACGCCCGCGGAGGCCTTCGGCCACTTGGCGGCTGGCAGCGCGCGCGGCCTGTTGATCGAGGGGCCGCACGACATGCAGGCGCTGGAGTGGGAGGAATGGCGCGGCTTGGCCCCGGCGGAAGGCCAGACCGCGATCGGGACCACACGCGGACCCGTCCGCGTGCCCACCGTCATCGTCCTCGCCCGCTACGACCGCGTGCCCATGGTTCGTTTGTCCTTCGGACTCACAGGCCTGTGGGAGCGGGATCAGGGACGTTGCCAGTACACCGGCCGGTCCCTCGCTCCGGCCGAGGCCAGCATCGACCACGTCCTGCCGCGCTCCCGCGGTGGGGAGAACGATTGGCATAATTGTGTGCTGTCCGACCGCCGGGTGAACCAGCGCAAGGGCAACCGCACCCCGGAGGAGGCCGGGCTCCAGCTCCTCCGCATCCCGCGGAAGCCGCGGGCGGTTCCCGCTCCCATGCGGATCCGGAACCACCACCAGATCGAGGACTGGGACCACTTCCTCGAATCCCGCGGCGGGAACCGCCGTCCAACCCTTCAATCGTAGAAATTCACTCCCATGAACCACCTTCACATCCCCACCCTTGAAACGGAGCGCCTCGTGCTTCGCCCCTTCGCGATCGCGGACGGACGGCGCGTGCAGCAGCTCGCGGGTGACCGCCGCGTGGCGGAAATGACGAGCCAGATCCCACACCCCTATCCGGACCGGATGGCGGAGATCTGGATCGCCTCGCACCCGATGCTGTGGCGGAACCGCAAGCTCGCCCCCTTCGCTGTCATCCTGCGTGACAGCGGCGAATTGATCGGGGCGATCTCGTTGCGGCTCTTCGCCCAGGGCCCGCGTGCCGAGATCGGCTACTGGATCGGGGTTCCGTACTGGAACCACGGTTACGCCACCGAGGCCGGTCGCGAGGTGCTCCGTTTCGGATTCGAGGACCTGGAGCTGGAAAGCATCCAGGGACGCCATCTTCTCAACAACCCGGCCTCGGGGCGGGTGATGGAAAAGCTCGGCATGCGCTGTGAGGGCGTGCTCCACCACGGAGCCGCCCGCCAGGGCCGCCTGCTCGATGTGACCGACTACTCGATCCCGGCCGGAAACTTCAGGCCCTACCTGCGGGTGGCCTGAGCTCCTGAATGAAACCAATCACTGAAAACGACCTCATCGCCGCCGGCTACGAGCCCGGCCCGATGATCCAGAAACTGCTCGAAAAAGCCGCGGAGCTCGAAGCCCGCGGCATCCATGACCCGAAGTATCTCCTCAAGCTGTTGAAGCGCGATTGCGCCCCGCCGCCCGTGAAGGCGGTGATGCGTGAGAAACCGGCGCCTTTTTCCGAGGCGATCGGCTACAGCAACCGCGAGGAATACGAGAACGTGGAGGCCGTGCGGCGGCAGATGCGGGACCTGCTCAAGGTCCCCGTCATCTCCCGCGGCGCGGTGATGCCGGATGCCTGTCCGGCGGGGAAGGCCAAGGCGGTCATCCCCGTCGGCGGCGTGATCGCGGTGGAGAATGCCATCATTCCCGCCGCGCATTCCTCGGACATCTGCTGCTCGATGTTCGCCACATTCTACCATCCGCGTAGTACTGTGGCGGCGGAGCTGGACGCGCTCACCCGCTGCACCCGCTTCGGGCTGGGCCACCGGCACCTCGATACGCTGGTGGAAGATCCCGTGCATGACGAGGAGGTGTGGGACAATCCCTTCCTCACCGGCCTGCGCGACCGCGCCCGCGTCCACATGGCGGACCAGGGCGATGGCAACCACTTCGCCTACCTCGGCGAGATCGATGTGGACGCCGGAACGGCGGAGGCTTTCCGAAAGGCCGGCCACCACGAACTCGCGGACCGCCTCGAAGGGCAGGGGACCTGCCGGGTGCTCGTCACCCATCACGGTTCCCGGGGCCTCGGAGCTCACGTTTACAAGCGCGGCCAGATCGCTGCTCTGAAACACATCGCCCGCGTGGCCAACCACATTCCCTCGCCTGGAGCATGGCTGGACGCGGACTCGCCGGAAGGCCGGGACTACTGGGAGGCGCTGCAATACGTCGCCCGCTGGACCCGCGCCAACCATGCCGCGATCCATCGCCGGTTCCTTGAACGGATCGGCGCGCTGGAAATCGCGGCATTTGGAAACGAACACAACTTCGTCTGGAAACGCGGCGGAACCTACCTGCATGGCAAGGGGGCTACGCCCGCGTGGAAGGACGAATCCGGCCGGTCGTTGCCGGGATTGATTCCGCTCAACATGGCGGAACCAATCCTCATCGTGCTTGGCGGGGACAATGCGGACCACCTTTCGTTCGCGCCCCACGGGGCCGGTCGGAATCTGTCCCGAACCGCGCTGAAGCGGAAATACCCGGGCCACGAACACCGTGCCGAGGTCATCCGCCGCAGTACGGAAGGCATCGACGTCCGTTGGTTCACCGGCAAGCCGGACCTCAGCGAGACACCGGTCGCCTACAAGAACGCCCGCCAGGTGAAGGAACAGATCCGGGAATTCGGCCTCGCCGAAGTCATCGGGGAAATCCGACCGCTCGGCTGCATCATGGCCGGGGCCTCGTTGTCCCGCCATGACAAGGATGAGGAGCTCACTCCCAAGCAGATCCGGCAGATCGGCCACCGCGCCGAGCGGCGCCGCGTGAAGCAGAACCTGCACGACGAGATCTGAGGGCCACAGGGAGCAAGGACACTCCTTGCTTCTTGGTTTCTGAAAGGGGTAGGGGCAGGAATGTCCCTACCCCTTGAGTTCCCGCGCGAGCTGATGAACGGTGGCGGTGAAGTCCCGTTCGAAGACCGCGCGCGGCATCCAGCCAAGTTCCCGCTCCGCCTTGGAAGGATCGACCGCGTAACGCAGGTCGTGCCCCGGGCGGTCGGTGACATGGCGGATCAATGATTCCGGTTTTCCGAGGATCGCGAGGATCATCCGCACCAGATCGAGATTCGCACGTTCGCAACGGGCACCGAGATTGTAGGCATTTGCGGGCGTGCCCTTGAGGTAGGCCGCGATGATGCCGCTGCCGTGGTCGTCCGCGTGCATCCAGTCGCGGACCTGCAGGCCACTGCCATAGACCGGCAATGGTTCGTCCCGTAGCGCGCATTGGATCATGCGCGGGATGAGTTTTTCCGGGTGCTGGCGCGGGCCGTAGTTGTTGGTGCCGCGGGTGATCACCACGTCCTGGCCGTAGGTGGTGGCCGCAGCGAGGCAGAGGAGGTCGGCGGAGGTTTTCGAGGCCGAGTAGGGTGACGAGGGCTTCAGCGGGGATTCTTCGGTGAACAAGCCGGCGGTGATCGAGCCATAGACCTCGTCCGTCGAGCAATGGAGCAGCGGAATGCCCGCATGACGGCATACATCCAGCAGGCAGGCGGTGCCCAGGATGTTGGTGGTGATGAAATCGTCCGGACGCTCGATCGAGCGGTCCACGTGCGACTCGGCAGCGAGATGAAGCACGCCGGTGATGCCATGGAAATCGAGCAGGTGGACCAATGTTTCCCGGTCCGCCACGTCGTCGCGGATGAAGGTGATGCGCGGATGGCGACCGTTTTCCGGAAGGCGCTCCATTGACCCGGCGTAGGTGAGCTTGTCGAGCACCACCACGCGTTCCACCTCCGGTCTGGCGAGCAGCAGCCGGACGAGGGCGGAGCCGATGAAGCCGGCACCGCCGGTCACGAGCGGTCGGGTGAGATCACGTGGCACGGTGGACGACTATCGTGGAAAAGCCGCCGGTTCGGCAAGTGCTGGCTGGCACGGTCACGCGGGAACGGCTTGGCTTCCGGTCGTGAAAGTGGCGGTGACAGGAACAACCGGGCGCGTAGGTGCGGCATTGGCGCGCTATTTCCAGCAGGACCATGAGGTGATCGGTCTGCCACGCCGCGAATTCGACCTGGCTGATCCCGCACGGATGGCAGCGGCACTGGAGGGGCTGGACTGCGACGTTTTTCTGAACCCGGCGGGACTCACCGGATTGGAAGCCAGCGAGGATGATCCCGTACTCGCCCACCGGCTGAATGCCGAAGCGCCCGGCGAACTGGTCGAGTGGGCGCAGCACCGGGGCGTGCATTTCATTCACTTCAGCACCGACTATGTGTTTTCCGGAGAAGAACCGGGCTTGCGCACCGAGGAGGACGAACCGCGTCCTCTGTCCGTCTATGGCAGGACGAAACGAGAGGGAGAGCTGGCGGTGCTCGTTCATCCGGGCGCTTGCGTGGTCCGGGTTTCCTGGGTTTTCGGTCCGGAGAAGCCGTCCTTCACCGACTCCATCATGAGGGCCGCTTTGGAAGGGCGACCCGTCTCCGCCATCGGGGACAAATGGTCCCTGCCGACATTCACACGGGATCTTTCGGAATGGGTGGGGGACCTGGTGAAGAATCGGACAGAGGGGGTGATCCACGCCTGCCAATCCGGCGAGCCCGCGAGCTGGCATGATATGGCGGAAGTGATCGTGGACGAACTGGTCCGGCAAGGTCGCCTGTCCTCCAAGCCAGTCATCGAAGCCACCATGCTCGACTCCGTTGCGGCCTTTCGCGCGCCCCGCCCGCGGCATACGGCGATGGCCACTAACAAACTCGCCGCTCTGCTAGATAGACCGACACGGGCGTGGCAAGATGCACTGCGGGAATACGTCCGTGAATGCCGTTGACCCTATTCCGGGGCCGTGTCAATTTGATGGCGCAAATGAATTACCGACTGCTCTTGCCGGTCGCCGCGGCCTTCTCCGTGGTCTCCTGTGCAACCCTGAACCGGCCGCTTTCCAGCGGTGGCGATTTCGATCCGCTGACCGCTCCGGGTTCGATCAAGAAGAGTGATCCCGGCATGTCCGGCGGCGGTTCGTTTTCACCCGGCCAGTTCGTGACGGCGGTGACCGATAACACGGCCTTCTTCAAGCAACGCCCCCGTGGCGAAGCGGATGCCGACAAACTGCTGAAGCTCGGCACCCGCATGAAGGTTGTGGCGAGCGATGGCGCATATCTCAAAGTCGAGCTGGATTCCGGTGAGGTCGGTTACGTGGCCTCGGTGCTGGTGAGCGACCCGGCTGCTCCGGCAGCCGGTCTGCCCGGTGCTCCCGGCGAGGTGCAGGTGTATCCGCCGCTCGGCCCGCTGAAGCCGGTGGACCAAAGCCTGCCTGTCATTCCGCCGGGCGAAGCGCCTCCGAGTGGTGCCGTGCCGACGGTCATTGATCCAGCGGCCGCTCCGAACGAGGTGCCAGTGCCTGCACCGACCGACGTCAAGCCACCCTCCGAAGGCACGCCTGCGGCCGAGTCCAAACCGGCTGGAGAAACCAAGCCCCCTGCGGAGGCCCCGGAAAAACCGGCGGGCAACTGAGCCCGTCCCAAACGAAAAAAGCCGCGGTTTCCCGCGGCTTTTTGATTTTTGGGAAAGGAGCGGATCAAAGCGCCTTGAGAGCGGCTTTCACCGCTTCGAAATCGGGTTGGTCCTTCGGGTGATCCAGGACTTCGACGTGGCGGATGACGCCTTCCTTGTCGATCACGAAGGCCGAGCGCTTGGCCACGCCGCCCATGATCAGGTTCGCTTCCGGCAGGAACTGCTCATAGGCGACGCCATAGGCCTTGGCGACGGCGTGCTCGTAGTCGCTGAGCAGGGTGAGGTGGATGCCTTCCTTCTGAGCCCAGGCTTCCTGGGCGAAGGGATTGTCACCGGAGATGCCGTACACCGTGGCGTCCAGCGCGGAGTATTCGTCCAGCGCGTTGGTGATGCCGCACAGCTCGGTGGTGCAACCGCCGGTGAAGGCCATCGGTACGAACAGCAGGAGGATGTTCGATTTGCCGATCTGGTCGGCCAGTTTGACGAGGGCTGGGCCGTTGGCCGTTTTCGTCACGAGGGTGAAATCCGGGGCTTTGTCGCCGACTTGGAGTGCCATGGTGGTATTGAGGTTGTTCGGAACGGGGGCCGACTATAGAAGCGGCTTTCTTCCGGTCAACCAACGGCATTTCATCATGGCATTTGAATTCTCCACCATCGGCCAACATTTGGGCACGGGCAGCGGCATCGAGGAACTCATGGACGATCTCGGCCACGCCCTCGCCAAGGGTGGCCCGAACATCAAGATGCTCGGTGGTGGCCAGCCCGCCCGCATCCCGGAGATCAATGCCGTCTGGCGCGAGCGCCTGGAGCAACTGATGGCCGAGGAGGGCGGACTGGAGCGTTCGCTCACCCGCTACGATTCCCCGCGCGGCAATCCACATTTCCTGGAGGCCATCGCCAAGCTGTTCCGCGAGTCCTTCGGTTGGAACATCGGCCCGGAAAACGTGGCGGTCACCGCAGGTGGCCAGACCGCGTTCTTTTTCCTCTTCAACCTGCTGGCCGGGGCGATGCCGGACGGCCGCCGCAAAAAAATCCTGCTGCCGGTGGTGCCGGAATACATCGGCTATGCGAACCAATCGGCGACTGAGGAACTGTTCCGCGCCGTGCCTCCGGTGATCACCGAGACCGGACCGCATGAGTTCAAGTACGGCGTGGATTTCGATCATCTGGAGGTCGGCGACGACGTGGCCGCGATCTGTTTCTCCCGTCCGACCAATCCTACCGGCAATGTGCTGACGGATGCCGAGGTCGCCCGCCTTTCCGGTATCGCGAAGGATCACGGCATTCCGCTGATCATTGACAATGCCTACGGAGCGCCGTTTCCGAATATCTTCTTCGCGGACGCCAAGCCATTCTGGGACGAGCACGTGATCCTGACCTTCAGCCTCTCGAAGATCGGCCTGCCCGCGACCCGCACCGGTATCGTCATCGGGCCGCCGGAGATCATCAGCGCGCTCGGTTCCATGAGTGCCATCGTTGGCTTGGCCAATACCAACATCGGCCAGCAGATCGTGCTGCCGCTGGTGGAGTCCGGAAAGATCCTGGAACTGTCGAACGACATCGTCCGCCCGTTCTACCAGGAAAAGTCCCGCCTTGCCGTGAAGGCGGCGGAGGAGATCTTCGGCGATGCCTTTCCATGGCGTGTGCATCGCAGCGAGGGGGCATTGTTCCTATGGTTCTGGTTCCCGGGTCTGCCGATCACCTCGAAGGAACTCTACGAACGACTGAAGCGCCGCGAGGTGTTGGTCGTGCCCGGCCACTATTTCTTCTTCGGTCATGACGATCCGACCTGGCGCCACCGCGACGAGTGCATCCGCGTCAGCTTCGCCATGGACGAGGCCGTCGTCCGTGACGGCTTGAAAATCATCGCGGAAGAAATCCGCGCCTGCCTGTCCGGTTCCTGATCCGCCCGGACAGAATCCCCTAGACTCCGGGCACCGCTGCATCCACGGTGCCAGCACATCAGCCAACGCTCATGAAATTCAACATCACCACCTGCGCCGCCATTGTGGCGTTTCATTGCATCGGTTCCGCGTTCGCCGGGGGCGAGGGCTGGACCAGTGACTTCGAGGCCGCCAAGAAGAAGGCCACGGAGGAGAAAAAGGACCTGCTGCTCGACTTTACCGGTTCCGACTGGTGCGGCTGGTGCATCAAGCTCAACGACGAAGTCTTTTCGAAGGACGCCTTCAAAACCGGTGTGAAGGACAAGTTCGTGCTCGTCGAAATCGATTTCCCGCAGGACGAATCCAAGCTGTCCGACACCGTCAAAAAGCAGAACGAAGGTCTTCAGAAGCAGTTTGGCATCGAGGGCTTCCCGTCCATCGTCCTCTGCGATTCCACCGGCAAGCCGTTCGCCAAGACCGGCTATGAAGAAGGTGGCCCGGAGAAGTATGTGGCCAGCCTCGATACCCTGCGCGGTAAGAAGGCCAAGCGCGATGAGGCACTCGCCGCCGCTGGCAAGGCCGAGGGCGTGGAGAAGGCCAAGAAGCTCGTCGAAGCTCTCAAGGAGATGGATCTCGAGGATGCCACCGTCACCAATTTCTACGGTGACGTGGTGAAGGACATCAAGGCCGCCGACCCGAAGGATGAAACCGGCTTCACCAAGCAGATCGAATCCAAGGCCAAGCTCGCGAAATTCGAGGAAGACCTCAATGCTTTCGCCGAGAAGCAGGATCACGAGGGTGCGCTCGCCTTTGTCGACAAGACCATCAAGGACGGTGGCTTCGATGGGGAAACCAAGCAGGAGATCATGGCCACCAAGGCGATGATCTACGCCCACATCAAGAAGTACGATGAGGCGATCAAGGCGGTGGAAGACGCCAAGGCTGTCGCCCCGGAAAGCGAGCTCGGCAAGAACCTCGATGGCTTCAAGGCCCGCATCCAGGAGATGAAGGCCAACCCGAACGCAGCCGAGGAGGAGGACGGTGGCGAAGAGCCCGAGCCCGACCAGAAGGCCGGTGCGGACAAGAAAGGTGAGCCGGAGAAGAAGTAAGCCGCTCCATCATCCGCTGATTTTTGAAACCACCGTCCCGGAGTCCGGGACGGTGGTTTTGCTTTTCGGCCACTGACGATTTTCGGAATGATCTTCGGCTTGAGCTTCGAGGAAATCGAGCGGGCTGCATCCGTCGGTCTTTGTCAGGAAGTCGTGGCCGCAGCCTCGTCGATCAATGCCGCGACCTCCACCGGCATGGAAGCCAGTGATGCGTGGCTGGCGCGGAGCGTAATGATTTTTTTGGCATTGAGCCGTCCGGACATGAATTGCTGGTTTTCTGGAGCAATCATCCGGTCTTCGCTTGAGATCTGGTACCAGGATGGCTTGTGTTTCCATGCCGGTGCCGTGATCTTGTCCGAGAAGGTGCCGGCCAGCGGAGCCTTCTGGGTGACTCCCATCACAAGGCCTTCCTCGGGAGTCAGATCCTGGCAGAAGCTTTCGTGGAACTTGTCGGCCTTGATCCAGAGGTAGCCGTCGTCGTCGGCGAGCAGATTCGCAGCTCCCGCCGGTGGATTGGTCGCGCTGATGCTGCCTGGGCTCTCGCCCGCATCCGGTGCAAATGCGGCGATATAGACGAGACCCACCACGTTCGCATGATTGCCGACTTCGGTGATCACCGCGCCGCCGTAGGAATGTCCGACCAGAAGGACCGGCCCCTTCTGCGCCGCGATCATCTTGCGGGTGCGCTCGACATCATCCGCCAGTGAAGTCAGCGGATTCTCCACGGCGTGGATGTTCGCGTATCCCTTGCGGGAGAGTTCGGGGATCACTTTTCCCCAGTGGGCGGCACCGCCCCAGAATCCATGAACCAGAATGATTGTCAGTTGGTGTGACATGACGTTGATTCCATTAGGTCTGCCAAGAGTAGTTTCTGGAAGAGCGGACCTCAACGGACATCTTGGCGCATTTTCAGGCGATGGCACACCTAGCGCGTGAACGCCTGCGAATTCTCCAGCTTCAGACGCCGATCCACAGGCAGGAACCACTCCTTGCCGAGCACGCGGTCCACTTTCCACGCGCATCCATCGAGAGGTGTTTTCAGGCGGCTCACCATCAGCATCACCGGACACTCGGTGGATCGCACCGCGGTGATGAGGTCGAGGTTGCCGTCAGCATCGCCGTCGAATCTCAGGCGGACTTTTCCTTCACCCACAGGTGCGCGGAGTTCCAGCGTGTCCGGCCGGATGTTGCCTCCTGGTCGTGAGTAGCCGCGCAGCAGGAAGGGACCTTCTTCCTTGCTCAATGCCAGGGAGGGAATCGGCACATCGCTGATGCCGAGAAACGAATCCAGATCGAGCAACCATTCTCCCTTTGCCGTGCGCTCGAACCAAGCCACGCGCATGCCCATTCCCTTGAACTCCACCGGCAGCATCAGGTAGCTGTCCTGCACCACGCGGAACGGGCCCACCGACCACGGCTTGGCGGCGAGTTCTTCCAATTCCTGGCGGTGTTCGCGGAGCCGATCCTTGATGCCATCGAGCGGACGCAGATGGGTGAGTGTCGAATCATCCAAGGCCATCACGGTCTTGAGGCAATCCGAAGCGGCGGTGCCGGCGCTATGGTCCTGCGACCATTTTTGGGTGGTGACTTCCGCAGCTTTACCCACGGCGACAGGAGGCGTGAAAACCTGCGTGCCGCTTTCGGTTTTCGCCTGCCTCAGGATCATGAAAGACGCGATGCAGAGCACGATGAGCGCAATCGCTCCGGTGGCGATGAGACGCACCTTGCGAACGAATGGATCGACCCGCTTCACCTCGCGAGAAGGGGCCACACGCCGGGATCTGCGGATGCGGGTGCCGCGGAATCCGGCGATGATGTCCTCGAGTTGTTTGCCCCGGCTGGGTTCCTTCATGGCGGAGAGGGGGAGTCGGTCAATCGTTGGCCTTGCCTTCGAGAATGGCGCGGCGGTGCTCGTCCGTGAGCGGAGCTGCGGCGAGATCCTCGGAGGAGAAACGGCCGGAGACGAAGCCCGTCGAGTAGATCCGTGCGACGGCATCGTCACGTTCAGCCGGAGATTCCAGCAACTCGGTCCATTCCAAGGCCAGATCGCAATCGCCGCGGGTGGCGAAGGACACCGCCACCATCTTCAGGGCGGGTTGGCAGAAGCCCAGGGATTCCCGGGTTTCCAGCCAATCGCGGGCACCTGCGGGATCGGTGGAAAACCAGTCCACCAGTTCGATCGTCACGCCATTGGAGTCACCCTTTTCAAGCAGTTCTCCGATCCGGGTCCGGTGATCGATCCCCGTAGCGGCACCCGCAGTCGAGGCGAGGGCGGAAGGTTCGCGGAAGTGGCCCGGTTCAGGAATCCGGGCGTCCTGCCAGAAATTCTCCCGCTCGCGTTTCGGTCTCGCGGGACTTGCGGCGGTGACGGGCGAGGGCGATATTCCACGGCCTTGTTCCAGCCATGGCCAGAGCAGACAGACTGCCGCTCCGCACGCACATACAGCGGCGATGCCAGTCTCACGTCGCATGGGCGGGCAGGCTCTCCGGTTCGGAAGCGGCTTCGTCTTCCATGCCATCGAAGCGCAGCAGGCGGGCGCTGTTGAAGATCACGAAGAACGCGCTGAATTCATGGAAGAAGGCCGCGGCGATCGGATTGACGTAACCCAGCGATGACAGGGTGATCGCCATCACGATGAATAGGAAACCGCACAACAGGTTCTGGTTGATGACTCCCACGGTGCGTGCGGAAAGCAGCAGCAGATCCGGCAGACGGCGCAGGTCGTTCGACATCAGGGCCACGTCCGAGGTGTGGATCGTTACGTCATTGCCCAGCGCTCCCATGGCCACGCCAACGTCGCCTTCGGCGAGAGCGGGCGCATCGTTGAGGCCGTCTCCAACAACCATCACGCGTTGTCCGTCCGCTCGCAGCCTGCGGATGTAGGCGAGCTTGTCTTCCGGCAGGCAGCCGGACTGCCAAGTGGTGATGCCGGTGCGCGCGGCGATGTGGCTGACGACCTCCTCGCGGTCGCCGCTGAGGATGATGAAGCGGTCGATGCCGAGCGAGCGCAGGCGGTCGAGAGTGATGCCAGCCTCGGGGCGGATGCGGTCGGCAAGAAGGAACGTGGCGGCATGGCGCCCATTCACTGCCATCAGCACAAGGCTGTGGCGTGAATGGCCGGAGGCTTCCGGAGAGATGCCGATGCCGCTGGCGGCGAGCCATGAAGCACGGCCGATGCGGATTTTCCGGCCTTCGATTTCACCTTCCAGGCCGAGGCCGGGGTGCTCGGTGAAGGCTTCGACGGCGGCCTGCTCTTCAGCGGGGATGGCTTGAGCCAAAGCCTTTGCGACTGGATGATTCGAGTGGCTTTCGATGGAAGCCGCGAGACGCAGGACCATGGCTGCATCCAGCGAGGAATCGTGAACCAGCGTGTCTTCGAGTTCGAGTTTCCCTTGGGTCAGCGTGCCGGTCTTGTCGAAGACGATGGTGTCCACCATGCGGGCGGATTCGAGGTGGCGCACGCTCTTCACCAGCAGGCCCATGCGCGAGGCTGCGGCGATGGCGGACACCATCGCGGAAGGGCTGGCCAGCACGAAGGCGCAGGGGATGCTCACCACCATCACCGCGATGGCGCGTTCGATATCGCGGCTGAAGAAGAACACGCTCGCCGCGATGAGTAGAATGAGAGGCGTGTAGTAGCGGGCGTAGTCTTCGGCGAGGCTGATGATCGGAGCCTCGGATTCCTTTGCTTCCTCAATGATGCTTTGCACCCGGCCCATCACCGTCTCTCCGCCGGCACCCTTCACGCGTGCGAGCAAAGTGCCGTTGAGGTTCGATGTGCCGGCGAAAATTTCCGAACCCGGACCCACCTCGACCGGCATCGATTCTCCGGTGATCCGACTCTGGTCCACCATCGCATGGCCTTCCAGCACCACCGCATCGGCGGGGATCGATTCGCCGGGACGGACGCGTACTTCATCGCCCGCCACCAGCGTGGAGGCGTCGGTTTCCTCCTCGCGGCCATTGCGGATCAGGAAAGCGCGCAACCGGTTCAGCACGCGCAGTTTCGAGAGCGCCAGCTCGACGCCCAGTGTGGTACGTTCTTCCAACATCTGGCCGAACAGCAGCACGATCGCGACCAGTCCGCCGGTGAGATACTTGCCGGTGGCCACGCACGCGGCCAAGGCCAGCACCACGTATTGATCCATGTAGAACTGGGTTGCGGCGAAACCGGTGGCACGGATGGCGGTGATCACGCCACGCAGGATCGGCACCGCGACGAGGCAGGTGCCTGCCAAGGCGAGCGCACCACGCACGCCTTCTTCCTGCGGGCGCAGCCAGCCGATCACCATCGAGGCCAGCATCAACGCGCTGGCGGCAAAGAGCAGGCGCAGCCGTGCGCGGGTCTCGCGATCCAGCGCGTGGGGATTGTCGTCGGAAATGTCAGCGGAAGACATGATCAGCGGGCCTGTTCGGGAGAAGGTTCGAGAATCAACGATGGCTTCGATTGATCCACGGGGATGAGCGTGCGGGAATGGATCTGGCCCATCACGGTATCCAGCGTTTCGCGCAGCAACCGGTGGGACACCAGAGCCGGAGCCCGCCGGTAGGTGGCGAGCATGGCGTTGAACGAGGAGGCCTCCCCGGAAGCATCGCTCACGATTCCCGCGGCGAATCCTTCGGCGCGATGGACGATGGATGCGGCTTCTCCTTCGCTTTTGGCGAGTGTCTCGCCGCGGTACTGGCGGGAGTTCTCGTGCATCGTCTTGGCATACTGGCGCGCGTTCACCACGTCTTCGAAGGCGGGCAGCACTTGTGAGGGCGGTGACAATTCGCGGATGTCCAGGCCCGAGATGCGGACTCCCAGATGGAGGCGATCTGCTTCCTTGCGGATCAACATCGCGGCGGCCTCCGCGAGATCACGGCGGTCCGAGGTGAGAGCGGCATCGATCTTCCGCCGCGCGAGTTCCTGCGACAGCGCGCGATAGGCCATGCAGCCGAGCAGGTCCTCGATGTTGCTTCCCGCCGAGGCAAAGCGGAAGGGATCCTCGATGCGGTAACGCAACAGGAAGCGCCCCTGGATCACGTTGGTATCGGCCGTGAGTGTGTAACCCGACGAGAGGGGATCGAGCGAATTGCCGATGACCTGCTTGTCTTCGATGCTCTTGCCGCGCCGGTTGCCGGACTCCTGTACTTCCCGCTCGAGTGTGGCGGCGTCCGGCACCACCACCTTGTTCGGATCGTCCAGCTTCATCCCCGTCGTCGCCCAGCGGTCGAGTGAGAGACCAAGATCTTTGCCGGTTTCAAAGCGCAGCACCTTGTCGAAAGGATCGGGCAGGCCGACCAGAAGACCGGGACCATGGACCTGCGGCTGGAGCCTGCCAAAACGCAGCACCAGCGCCTGTTCCTGCGGTTGGATGGTGCGGATGCCGGAGAGCGCATAGAACGCCAGCAGCGCCACGAACACCCAGCGGGCATGCGCGGTGAGATGCTTCAACAGGATCAGCAGGGCCTCCACCGCCCTGCCTTCGGAACGAAGCTCGTGCTTCTTCATCACTGGCGGGCGGGTTCGATGAGCGTGGGCAGCGGTGCGTTGCTGCTGGCCACGTTGTCCGGCTTCTCCGGAGGTTTCGGAGCGGGCGGCTCGGTGATGGGCGGAGCGGCTTCGGTTTCGACCGACTTCAGCCACTGGAAGGGAGCCACGCCGGTGTCGAGCACCACCGTGGTGTTCTTGTCCACCACCGTGCGCAGGCTCTGGAGCTCGCGGAGGAAACGATAGAACGCGGGGTCCTGTCCGTGCGCCTGCGCATAGATGGAGGAGGCATCCGCTTCGGCCTGACCGCGGATTTCCTCGGCCTTGCGCTTCGCCTCGGCGAGCATGCCGGTCGCCTCCTTGTCGGTCTCGGCCTTCATCTCGGTGGCTTGGGCGCGACCCTCGGCGCGATACTGGGTGGCCTCGCGTTTGCGCTCGGCACGCATGCGGCGGAAGACCGATTCGGTGTTCGCTTCCGGCAGTTGGATGCGGGTGACGCCGGTGGCCAGCAACTCGATGCCGAGGTGATGGCTGGCATCATCGGACGAGAGAGCAAGCATCTCGTTCTCGATCTCCGGCAGTGAGGCGCCCTTGTCCTCCTCCGCCACCAGATCGCCGAAGTCGTGGCGGCCGAGCACGGAGTTGCGCGAGCTGGTCACCAACGCGTCGAGCTTCAACCGTGCATTCTCCACGTCATGCACGGCGGTGTGGAACAGCAGCGGGTCCGAGACGCGCCAGGTAAAATACACCGGCACGATGACGTTGCGCTGGTCCTTGGTGAGGGTCTCGCTGATGCGAATTTCCGCATGCTGGAGACGGCGGTCGATGCGGACGACTCGCTCGACCGGCGGTGGCAGGCGGAAATAGAAACCGGATTTTTCGATCACGCGCACCGGCTTGCCGAAGCGCAGCACGATGCCGCTCTCGGTTTCACTGAGGATGAATCCGCAGGCCGAGAAGACCACCGCAAGTCCGGCGGCGAGAATGAGGGTGAGCCGCAGCGCGGTCACACGGCGGTTGCAGGAATCCTGGTTCATGGATTGGGAGGCGTGGCGTTGAGAAGGTTGTCCTGATCTTCCGGGCCGATGCGGATGGCGGGGACTTCGCCGCGGTCGGTGCGAAGGTAGCCATCGATGCTGAGATCGAAGGCATCGCGGGATTTCGGCGGACGTGGCACCAGCGATTGCGGAGCGATGTTCTGGCTCGGTGGGAGATCGGGATTGAGCACCTTGCGCAGGTCGAGATGCGTCGGGATCGAGCCGCGCAGTTTTTCATCGAAGACCGCCTTCTTCGCGCCTGCGAGCGTGAGGTCGAAGGCCTTGAAGCCCTCGCGGAGTTCGTACAGCGGCCGTGATGCCCGCCACGCGGCGAGCTGGCTGTTGAAGCGGGAAGACTCGCCGCGTGTGCGCGACAGGCGGTTCTCAGCGGAGGCAGTGGCGGTTGTGACGAGCTGGATGGCATCGCCTTTCGCGCGGGTGAGTTGGTCGTTGCGATACTCCTCGCCCTCGTGGATGAAGGCCTCCTTGTCCTCCATCGCGGATACCACCTCTTGGAAAGTGGGAGCCACCGTCACAGGCGGATGGATGTCACGGAAATAGACTTCCTCGATATGCAGGCCGCTGGAACGGGCATCGAGTTCCTGTTGCAGCTCCTGTTGGAACTTTTTGCGCAGGGGTTCGCGCGCGCCGGTCATCAGATCGGAAGCAGGCAGATGCAGGGTCAGGCGCAACAGCACGCGATCCGCGGCGAACCGCAAAAGACCGGTGGCATCGGTGGACGAGCGGAGATAGGCGGCGGGATCGGCGACGCGGTAGAAGACCGGCACGGAGATCGAAAGGAAATCATCACCCCCTCCCACGAGCGATCTCTGCTCGTCCTCGTAATGCGGACGCTCCCACAGGATCGGCTGGCCGGGATCGGCGCGGAAGCCGAGCACGGTTTCCCGCACCGTGCGGGTGTCCACTTTCTCGATGCCGCCGAGTGGCCATGGCAGCGATGTGTGCAGCCCGGGAGCAAGCGGCGCAGCTTCCCAAGTGCCGAAGCGATGACGCACGCCCGCACTTTCCCCGGGAATCTCGTGCAAGCCGGTGGCGAGCCACACCAGTGCGGCAGTGGTGGCCATCAAGGCAGGGAGGGATTTGCGGACCGTGGGCCACATCCACATCTCCTGGAGACGGAGTGAATCATCCTCGTCCCTGGGGGCCACCGGCAGGCACGCGCGCCATTCCGGACCCAGCCAGCGGAAAAAGAAAAACGCACCTGGTGCGGCCAGCGTGCCCCAGTTGCGGCGTGGCGTATAGAGTCGCGCGAGCAGCTTCACCAGCGTGTCCGCGGTGAAGATCAGGGACACCACACAGGCACTCCAGCCAAGCCACAGCGCGGGCATGAATCCCGGGAAGCGTCCGGCGAGCAATACGCCTGCCGCGAGAAAGTGAAAGAGCACCACCAGGCGGTGGAGACGGTCTTGCAGCGGATCAACTGTCCGCCCTTTGCCTAGACCGGAGAGAATGGCGGCAAACGCGAAGGCCGTGCCCAGCACCAGAGCGAGCACCGCGCAAAAGACCGGCAGCGGTACGGTGGGAAGGAGCCGACCATGAACCAGCCAGATTCCGCAGAGCGCCAGCGCGGCGGGCAGTGCGATGGAAAGGCCGCGCGAAAGCAGCGAGGCCAGCAGGGCCAGCAATCCGGCCACCGGCAGCAACCATGGCTGGCCGGTCGTTTGGCCGATGATGGCCAAGGCCACGGCTTCGAGCCAGATCAAGGAACCTTGGAGCGGAAGGCGGCGCATGGAGACGAAAAAAACGAAGGTGAGAGGAACGGAAAAACCGGCCGGGCCTTTGGAGCCCGACCGGTTGGGAGGCAGGGAAGGAGAATCAGTTCACCGGGCGAATGATGAGCACCTGGCCGTCCTCGACGTAGCGGGTGACGGCTTCGGAGCGGGTCAGCGTGGTGCCAACGGTGTCGCCCGGGCAGTTGGAGCGGATGCTGGATCCAGTGCCACCGGCGTTCAGGATCACCGTTTTGGTGTGGGCCTGGACGTTGATCACGAACGAGCCTTTGCCGAAGACGTCATCGGTGTTGATGATGCCGGAGGTCTCCCACAGGCCGGCATCGGCGAACGGCGCGTGTGCGTCGCGCGCTTCGAGGGCGGCGTAGTTGAAGGTGGTCTGGAGCTTCGGCGCGTAGTTGTTGTGGCGGTCGAGGGTCCAGGCACCGCCATTGCGGGCGTACTTGGCGAACACGGCGTCGGCCGGGCTGTTGCGGTCTTCGCAGAGCACGATGACGTCGTCGTTGATGGCGAGGTTGTCCGCGCTCACCGGGCCGTCCACGCCATTGTTCAGCACGCCACCGGAGTAGGTGCCGAGGCTGCCGGTCGGGGTGCCGAGGAGTTTGCCGACGGTGCCATTGTAGGTGCCGCCCGGGGTCACGCGGGTGTCGCCGTTGTAGATGACGTTCAGCGTGCCGTTGGCGATCGGGTTGGTCGGGTTGAAGGTCAGCTCATACACGCGGCCGAGCAGGTTCGGGCCGCTGCCACCGGTGGTGGTGAAGAACATGCTGCGGGTCGGCTGGTTCGGGTCGAACTCTTCGTCTTCCACGCGCACGAAACCGAAGGCGCCGGCATTGTCAGCGGCGGTGCGGATCTGAGAGACGTTTAGGCTGGCTGCGCCCGGAATCTCCACCCACTTGGTGTTGAGGGTGCCGCTGGTGAAGGTGCCTTCGTTGTGCTGGGCGTCACGACCGGCGAGGACATACACCTTGCCACCGGTCAGGCCGTTCTTGTCGAGAGCGCTGTCCGAGCGGCGCTGCTTGGTGCCGACGTAGAGGTAAACGTAGGACGGGGAGCCGTTGTCTTCCGTGGAGACGATCGCGGTGATCGCGTCACGGCGCGGCATGACCACGGTGTTCTCGCGGGCGACGCGGCCGAGCGCGGGCAGCGTGTGCATCTCACCATCGACGACGGCGACACTCTGTGGGCCGTTGATGTGGTAGGTGCCGCTCGGGCTTTCTTCGTTGGCGAAGAAGAACGGGCGGTCGAGTCCATCGCGGGTGCCGGCGAAGTGGCCGGAGCAGAAGCGGGTGAAGGCATTGGCGTCGCCTTCCTGCGGCGCGCGGTTGGCGACCAGGGTGTTTTCCGCGAAGAGCTTCGAATGGGCCGGGGCACCGGAGACGATGTCACCGGTGTTGGAGAGGATGTAGCGGGAAACGTACGCGCCCTTGAAACGCGGCTGGGTGGCCAGCGGCTTCGAGTGGTCGCCACTGGTCATTTCGTGGGCGACGAACAACACGTTTTGGCCGCTGACGGAGTCCTGCCAGAGGCCCATGGCGTCCGGGATGCCGGCGAAGGCGTAGTCGTCGGAAGCATTGCCACCGGTAAGCGGCACGCGGTCGCCCACGGTCAGGATCGGCTCGATAGTGAAATCGGAGCCGGGGGAAGCGGTGAGGTAGGAGGGCTCGGAGGTCTTGACGCCGTACGCGGGCACGGCGGAAGCCAGCGCGAGGCCGGCGAGGGTAAGAAGACGGGATTTCATGGTATGGTTGCTGGGATCGTTGGGAAACGGGAGGGATCAGGCGCGGCGGCGGCGCAGCAGGGCGAGCGCGCCAAGACCGCCGAGCAGGGCGGCGGACGGTTCCGGCACGGCGATGGTGATCAGGCTGTTGCCCGGGCCATAGTTGCCGAGGCTGGTGGCCTGGCCGGTGGTGGTGTTGATCTGATAGAGCGAGGTGGTCAGACCATCGGTGGAGAGCGTCGCGTAGAGGTTGCCGTCGAAGTCCACGGCCAGATCGCCGAGCGCGGCCACATCGATGCCCAGATCGCCGAGGGTGAAGATCTCGCCGAGACCCGGATCGAGGCTCATCGAGAGCGTGTCGAGGGAGGCATCAAGGAAGTAGGCGGTGCCGAAAGCGGGATCGAACGTGAGGCCGGTGATGGAGGGGACCGAACCTGCGTGAGCATCACCGATGGAGTAGGCGAAATCCGGGCCGTTGGTGACCGCGCCGTTGGTACCGATGTTGAAGTGCTCGCCGAGATCGGTGCCATAGACGAATGCTCCGGCGAAGGGGTCGAAGCCGAGGCCGGATTCGAAACCGTTCGGAGAGAGCGTGGCGGACAGCAGGGTGGCCGAGCCATTCGAGCCGATGCGGTAGAAGTTCGCATTGGTGTCCACACCGTACAACTGGCCGTCGCTGTAGTTGTAGGTGAGATTGACGATCGAGGCGAAGGGGTCCGCGGTGACGCCGTTGGACTGCACCAGGCCGGTGATCTGGACGCTCGAAGTGAAGTTCGAGGGGGAAACGGTGTCGAAGGTGACGAGCTGGTTGTCACCGGTGACGCCGTAGAGAGCCGTGGCGGACGCGGAGGAAACCAGTCCGAGCGCGGCCAAGCCGAAGAGCGCGATTTTGTTCATAGGTCGGGTTGGGAAGGAAGGGAACGACTTCCGGGGGTTACCAATCTGGTGAACTCCCGTTGGATCATCGGACCTTTGCAAAATTCCGACGGTCCTTTGCCATTTCCGCATGGCCACGACATCGTCACGTGACGATGCGGACACATGGCATGCCTGCCCATGAGGCGAGGCCGTCACACAAACGACCTAACCAACCACCATCCGTAGTATGAAAACTCGTAAAACCTACGGTGCCGGGCGCGGGTCGCCCTCGATGCGCAATCCGGCGCGCAGCAGATCCAGCGCGCGTCCGCGGAACAGCACCGCGTCCGTCCGCTCCGCGGCGGTGAGGTTGTACGTCCAGCAACCGTTGGCATCCATCTCCTCCTGACCGATCACACAGCCGGGGCCGAAGGTGATGTCCGGTTGTCCCGGCGCAGTGCCGGTGATTTTTCCCGTGCGCACGTAGAGGATCGCGCGGCAGGGATCGCCCTTCTCGACGAAGTTCTCGCCCTGCTCGAAATGCACCGAGGGCATCGGGTCCTCCTGCACCGGCAGGACGACACTGAGGTCGCGCGGGAAAAACAGTTCGAAGGTCCAGTCGATCATCACCCGCAGCTTGCGGCCGAAGCCCGGCAGCTTGGAGAGATAGATCGAGCGCCACATCCACCAGGCGAAGAAGCCGCTGAAGCGGAAGCCGAGGATTTCCGCCACCGCCTCATGCGCGCCCACGGTGGCGAGCTGGCCGAGGTAGCGGTGGGTGAACGGTTGTAGTTCTTCGTTCCTCAGCGCACGGAGGATGTTGGCCCCAAGCTGGCGGCCCTGCCTCAGCGCGAGCTGGGCGGTGGGTGGCGAGGTTTTGAGTTCGCCATTGTTATTCCACGGCACGGCGGCGCAATCGCCCGCCGCCCACAGATTATCGTGGCCTTTCACCCGCATGGTGGGTTCGGTGGCGAGGCGGCCCTTGTCCGGCTCGATGCCGAGCTGTTTGCAAAGATCCAGCAGCGCGGGATTGGGGGCGTTGCCGATGCTGGAGATGATGGTGTTGGTCTCGATGCAACCATTCTCGCCGTGATGGATGCGGTTGGAGGTCGCTTCGCTGACACGCGAACTCAGGATGATCTCCATGCCGCGCCGCTCCAGCACGCGCTGGGCATGGTCGCCGAGTTCGGGGCCGATCTCCTCCAGCAGGTGCGGGCGGCTGTGGATGAGGACGACACGGGTTTTCTTGTCGCGGAGGTTCGCGTAGAATCGTTTCGCGGATTGGACCAGATCCAGCACCTGGCCCGCGGTTTCCACGCCGGTGTAGCCGCCACCGACGATTACAAAGGTGAGCAGGCGCTGGCGGACCTCCTCGTCCTCCACCAGATTGGCTTCCTCCAGCCGGTTGATGATGGCGGCGCGGATGCGCAGGGCGTCCGCGGCGCTTTTCATCGGCAGGCCGTACTCGGTCATGCCGGGCACCTTGCTGAGATCGGTCACACTGCCGAGGGTGAGGACCAGTTGGTCGAACTCGATCGCGTGGTTCCGGGTGAAACGGCCGCCATCCACGATCACCTTCTTCGCCGCCCAGTCGATGCGCTTCACCTTGCCTTGGAGGACATCCGCGGTCTTGCAGAAGTGCCGCAGCGGATGGACGACATCGAGCGGCGAAAGCGTCGCCCCGGCGACCTCGGCCAGCATCGGGTGGAAGACGAGCACGTTGCGCTCCGCGATCAGACCGACCTTCAGCGAACGGTTCGCACCGAGCGCCTTCGCGCAATACGCGCCTGCAAATCCACCGCCCAGAACAAGGATGTCGTATTTCATGGAGCTGCTGGCAACCGGCCGCATGCACCATGCCATCTGTTAGCCGGGGTGCAACTCTGGAAGGAGGGGCGCGATGGGCAAGCGGATCGGTGATATTTGCTTGGGCACCTCAGGGGACAAGGTAGGATGCGTGTTGGTCATGTGTCCGTTACCCGTGAAATTCGCGTGCCGCCTGATGTTGGCCATCTTCGCCCCATTGGCGATGGCGGCTGAACGTCAGTCGCCCGCGGCCCGAGAGTTGAGGGACCTGGAAAATCATCTGCAGTGCTATCGCGTGATTCTAGGCGAGGGTTACAAGATGGAGTCGGACTATGTAAGGAGAGGGCAGTATGCGGGACTTGAAATGCTGGCGGAAAAATTCGCCCGCAATGAAATCGCGGAGATCATGGAGCGGTTTATGGATTCCCGGATGTTGATTCTGGAGGGCAGCCATAAACAACCGGGGCTGCGCGAAAGTGAGTCCTTGGGCAAACTCCGATCGGATCTGACCGAAATGAGCAATGCCATGATGGGTTTCCATGGAGACCTCCGTTCCAGTTCTACAATCCGGGAGAGGATCAGAGTGGTCTTGGAAGAGCTGCACGGCAGCATGAAGTTCGTGCGGATGTTCGACAGGACATCGGCGGCCAATCAGTGACGAGAGGGTGCTCTTTCCAAGGTGGGGGACAGATCGGCGGGATTGCCTGCGCTGCGCTCTGGCCATGCCAGTCAGCGGCTTCGCCGAGGATATATTTCGCTGCTACGAGCAGCGGCCGCATTCGAACACCTCGCTGCGCTCGGTAGGTTCTCACCCGCCAGCCCTCGATGGGGAGCGGAAGACATCTTCCGATGGACGGTTGCGGGATAACCAATGCACCATCAGGTGATTGGTCGGGCTGGCGGGATTCGAACCCACGACCCCTTGCCCCCCAGGCAAGTGCGCTACCAGACTGCGCTACAGCCCGTAAATCAACGGGGCGCCAAGCAAGCAGGGGAAATCCGGATTGGCAAGCCCGTAAAATCGTGCGATTGCCCCTGCGGGCATGGAACGGATCAAAACTGCAATCGTCGGAGCGAGCGGCTACACCGGAATGGAGTTGCTGCGGCTGCTGTTGGTGCATCCTCAGGTCGAACTGGTGGCGGCGACGTCGCGCCAGGAGGCCGGAAAACCGATCCACGCCGTGTTCCCACGCTTCCGTCACGCACCGGCTGCGGAGCTGGCGTTCATCGAGCCGGATCCGGACGCCATCGCCGCCACGGGGGCGAAGGTGGCCTTTCTGGCCCTCCCGCACGGAGTGGCTGCGGAGATCGCTCGCGCGCTGCTGGAGCGGGGCCTGAAGGTGATCGATCTGAGCGCGGACTTCCGCCTCCGGGACGCCGCAGTGTACGCGGAATTCTACGGTCACGAGCATCCGGCCCCGGATTTGCTTTCGCAGGCAGTCTATGGCCTGCCGGAGGTACGGGCTGAGGAGATCGCGAAGTCGGATCTCATCGCCTCTCCCGGTTGCTATCCGACCAGCATCATCCTGCCGCTGGTGCCATTGCTGGCGGAGAAACTCATCGATCCAGCCACCATCGTCGCGAATTCCTACAGCGGCGTCAGCGGCGCAGGTCGGAAGGCGGACATTTCGCTGCTGTTCGTGGAGTGCAATGAAAGCGTGCGCGCCTATGGCCTGCCGAAGCACCGCCACCTTTCCGAGATCGAGCAGGAGTTGACCCTCGCCGCCGGAGAGCAGGTGACGATCACCTTCCTGCCGCATCTGATGCCGGTGACGGCGGGCATCCATACCACCACCACGGCGAAGCTCGCTCCGGGCATCGATCCGGAGGCGGTGGGACGCAGCCTGGAGGCGGCCTATGCCCGCAGCGCTTTCGTGCGCGTGCTGGGCCGGGGCGGCTATCCGGACACGAAGAATGTCACGCGCACCAACTTCATCGACATCGGCTGGCAATACGATGCACGGACCGGTCGGGTCATCCTGCTCAGCGCGGAGGACAACCTCGGCAAGGGTGCGGGTGGGCAGGCCGTGCAGAGTTTCAACCACATGTTCGGTCTTGAGGAGACTGCCGGATTGCAAAACTTCTGAGTTTTCCCCACGTTTCGCCCGTTCAAACCCTTGTCATGGATTTTCCCTTCTCCCGGATCAAAGGCGGCGTCGGCGCGCCGAAAGGCTTCCTGACCTCCGCGGTCTCGTGCGGCATCAAGAATCCCGCTGTCGAGCGCCTGGATCTGGCGTTGGTCTATTCGGAAACTCCGTGCGCCTCGGCTGGCACTTTCACGACCAACCGTGTGAAGGCCGCGCCGGTGAAGGTGAGCCAGGCGCATCTGCGCAAGGACGACCTGCGGGCCATCATCGCGAACTCCGGCAATGCCAACGCCTGCACTGGCGTGCAGGGCATCCATGATGCCAACGCGATGTGCGATGCGGTGGCGAAGCCGCTCGGCCTGAAGCGCAATGAGATCGGCGTGTGCTCCACCGGTGTGATCGGCCTGCCGATGCCGATGATGCGCATCGAGCCGAAATACGGCGAGCTGGTTTCGAAGCTCAACGCGAAGAACGGCGCGGACGTGGCTGCGGCGATCATTACCAGCGACACGCGTCCGAAGGAGGTCGCCATTTCCTTCGACCTCGGCGGCCACCGTGTCCGCATCGGCGGCTGTGTGAAGGGCGCGGGCATGATTTCCCCGAGCATGGCGACGATGCTCTGCTTCATCACCACGGATGCGAACCTCCCCAGCGATTCGCTGCGGAAGTCGGTGCTGGAGTGCGTGGAGAACAGCTTCAACCGCATCACCATCGACGGTGACATGAGCACGAACGACACCGTGCTGGTACTCGCCAATGGAGCCAGTGAGATGCCTTCCATCCGCCGCGGCAGCTCCCTGTGCAAGCAGTTCCGCGCCGCCCTGCAGTGGGTGATGCTGGAACTGGCGAAGGCGGTGGTCCGCGATGGCGAGCGCGTGACCAAGTTCGTGACCGTGGATGTGAAAGGTGCCCGCACCTACCTCGATGCCAAGAAGGTGGCCGAGGCGGTGTGCAAGTCCGCTCTGGTGAAATCCTCTTGGAATGGTGGCGATCCGAACTGGGGCCGCATCCTCCACGCCGTGGGCTATTCCCGCGCGCGCATCCGCGAGGAACTGGTGGATATCCACATCGGTGGCAAGGCGGCCTGCCTCGGCGGCCTGCAGACGACCACGCCGATGGACGAGCTCCGCGCCGTGGTGGCGGAGCCTGAGTTCAACATCGTGATTTCCCTCAACCAGGGTGACGCGGACTACACCATGTATTCCAGCGACCTTTCGCCCGAGTACATCGATTTCAACCGTTCCGAATACGCCTACTGGAAGCAGGCGCGGAAGGATGGATTGGTGTAATTCGGAGCTTGATCCGGTTCGTCGCCGGGAAAACGATCTCCGCACGTCGCACGAGTAGCTCAGCGGTAGAGCAACCGGTTTACACCCGGTTGGTCGGCGGTTCGATCCCGTCCTCGTGTACCACCCTTTTTTCGCCCGGAACGAGGGCTTGCGCCGTGGCGTATCGGGTGGTTTCTTCGCGCCCCGCCATGCACCTGCGTTTCACCGAGAGCGAGCTCGCCACCCTGATCCAGATGGTCAGTCTGGCGGCGAATGTGGCATCGGTGAACCAGAAACCGGGTGCGGAGCAGGGGATTGCAGCTTTTGAGGATCTGGAGAACAAGATCCTGGAGCGCGCCAGCCACGCCGGATTCGGGGAAATCATCGAGTTCGACGAGGAAAAGCAGGCCCACCGCGTGACCCTTGAGTACGAAGGAAATTCATTCTTTCAGGAATGCTTCGAGGAATTCCGCGAGGAGAGTTTCTGGGAGGAAATGGTGATCCGCCTCGCGGACCGCGATCTGATCCGCTCGATCGGCCTGCCGCTGTGGGAGAAAATGAGTGAGCAGGAACGCCGCAGCCGCACCCAGGACATTGAGAAGCGCTATTGGGAGGAGTTCACCAAGCACGGCATCGAGCGTGTGGCGGTGATCCATCCGCCGGGCGAAGGCTGAAGGGTTGGCACCTCCGGCGGCATTTTTCCCTATTCTTGACCCTCTCCAACGGCAGGGATTTATTCGGGGCACATGGATGTCATGGAAAGCGTTTCGGGCGGTTGCCTCCAGGTGGTGGCGAGGCCGTTGCTCTTTATCTCCTCCGTCTGGGTGGGTTCGATGGCAGGGGGCATGGCGATCGGAGCCGGTGCTGCCATTTCAGATCCGTTGTCCCATTGGTCGGTCATTCCCGAGGCGCTGCTGATGGCACCGTTGTTCCTGCTTTCGTCCTGGTTCATCCTGAACTTCATCCTCGTGGTGGCGGGCCTCTGGTTTTTCATACGGACCGAGCGGGACCTGACCACGTGGTGGCGCAACAGCGCGGTGCTTTTTTCGCTGATGGTCGTCCTTGGAGGAAGGTCCATGGTGGATGGATGGGAGGAGGTGGCGATGTGGACCTGCTGGATGATTGGCACCGCTGTGATCGTGGCGGCCGTGGTGTTCATCGAGAGATGGCAATCCAACCGCCGGGCGGGAGAGCTTGCTCATATCGCCGCCTTCAATGCGCAGCGGCGAGCGGAAATGGAGAGCCGGGGGATTGCGACTTTCGATCCCGAATCATCCGACGACTGATTCTCGAATAGTTCCGCACCCGTGCTACGCTTTACGGGTGATGGACTATGCCCGTGCGAGAGAACGGATGGTTAAGGAGCAGATCGAGGCCCGCGGCGTGCGTGAGCCGCGGGTGCTGGCGGCCATGCGCGCCGTGCCGCGCGAGAACTTCGTGGCGGAGGGGTTGCTGCCGTGGATCTATGAAGACCAGCCGCTTTCCATCGGTCGCGGGCAGACGATTTCCCAGCCGTACATGGTCGCACTGATGACGGAGTTGTTAGGCACCGGGCCGGACGCCACTGTGCTGGAGATCGGTGCAGGCTGCGGCTACCAGACGGCGATCTTGTCGCGTCTGGTGGGGCGGGTTTGCTCGATCGAGCGGGATGAAACACTCGCTGCCGAGGCGCGCATGCGTTTGGCCGGAATGGGGTGTGGCAATGTCGAACTCATCCACGGCGATGGCTTTCTCGGCTGGCCGGAGCCGGGACGGCAGTTCCTTCGCATTCTAGCTGCTTGTGCAGCGGAAGAGATCCCTGTCGGGCTGCTTGACCAACTCGCTCCCGGAGGACGCCTTGTCATCCCCATCGGTCCTGCGGAGACGAAGCAGGAGCTTACGCTGGTGGATCGCGATTGGGACGGCCTGCTGCACACGCAGGTGATCCTGCCGGTGCGGTTCGTGCCGATGGTCCACGGCAGCGTGTGACAATCGTGCGTGGTGGGGCTATGGCTTTGCCGGTGCCTTTTTGGCTGCCTCCTCGGGCTTCAGAGCATTGATGGTCATCAACACCCTGGTCACATGATGGGCCGTGTGGCCGTGGAAAAGTTTGCCGCTGACCACCAGTGGTGTCTTGGCGGCCACGAACCTGGCCAAGTCCGCTTCCTTGGCGATCTTGCTGTCGATCACCAACTGCACGTCCTTCACATTTGTCTCGGCGGCATCCGCGGTATTGTCCGTGCTGGCCTTGAGCGATACCGGTTTGTCCAGGCGCAAGACCCAGGCGCTCGTTCCTTTCAGGGCGGGCATGTCGTCGTCCTCGAATTTCACCCGCTTCAGCGTTCCTTTCAAAGTGGAGACAGCTGGATCGTAGTTCAGCTCCACCGCTTTGGCGGTTGTTTGGTCATCGGCCGCACACAGCTCCGCCGGAGCGACAAAGGAGACCAGTCCCAAGGTGAGAAGCAGGATACGGGAGTACATGGCATCCACGCTAGGCGGCTTCACCAAGCCTGCAACCGACTTTCTTTTTCTCGCAGTCGCCGCAAATAAAAAGGGCGGCCTCGCGGCCGCCCTTCTGGGAAATGTGAAATGAAGAATCAGGCGGCAGTCTCGTCGATGTGGAGGACCTTGTAGCCGCCGATGCCCTTGAAGTAGATCAACAGCAGCAGGTAGATTACGGCCATCGTCGCCGGGATGAAGGAGTCGATGCGCAGGGTGGTGCGGTCGCCTTTCTGGTCGGATTCGATCGCCTGCTTTTGCTCGGCCGAGCGGGCGTCCTCCTTCACTTCCTTCGCCGCCGCCAGTTTCTTGGCGTCCAGACCGAAGGCTTCGGTGGCCTTGATGTTGAGGAAAGTACTCGGCTTCTCGGCCTTGTATTCCGCATACACCGCAGGGTTGGTCTTGTTGAGTTCCTCACCGGCGAAGCGGTCCTTGCTGTAGCCGAGACCCGGGCCGCCGATCAGACCGGCGGAGAGCATGCCGATGCCGCCCATGATGGACATGGCCACCGCACCCGTGTGCGGGAAGCGGTCACCGACGATGGCGAGCATGGTCGGCCAGAAGAAGGTCTTGCCGATCGCGTAGATGCCGAGCGCGACAAAGGCCATCGGCAGGGTTTTCATGCCGCTGGAAAGATTGAGGCCGATGCAGGCGATCGTGGCGCAGAGCAGGAGCAGGCCGACGGGCGAAAGCTTGAGCTTGGTTTCGATCCAGTGGGCGCAGAAGCGAAGACCGAACATGATCGCCGAAGTCCAAATGAAGAGGTATTTGCCCTGCTCGGAGGTGAAGAGGTTGCCGGTGATGTTCTGGATCCAGCCATCGGTGCCGAGTTCCACCGCACCCACGAGAAGGTGGGTGACGAAGAGGACGAACAGGAGAATCGAGCCGATGGAGAAGCGGGTGATGATGCCCGAGGCGATCAGCAGGATACCACCGATGGAGTAGCCGATGATCTGTGCGTTCTTGGTTGCCGTGAGGATTTGATCCTCGGTCGCATTGTCAGGGGTGAGGAGACCCTTGAAGATATCACCGAAGAACAGCGCGAGCAGGAAGCAGGCAACGAGCGCACCCAGCACGCCCACGCTCTTGAACATCTGGACAAAGCTGGCTCCTTTTTCGGCGGCTTCCGATTTCGGAAACTTCTGGCCGAGGAACATGAAGGCGTAGAGAGCGGTGGGGACGAGATAGAGGGCGAGTTGGTACTTCCAGTGGAGATTCATCTTGTCGTCCAGCACCCAGCCGGCAGCGGTTCCGAGCACCATGCCTGCAGGCCATGAGGCGTGCAGGATGTTCAGATAGTGCGTGCGGCGCTGTGGGAAAAGTGTGGCCACGAGCGGATTTGCCACGGCCTCGAGAGTGCCGTTCGCATAGGCGAAGATGAACATGCCCCAGTAGAGGAAATTGTAGGCATTGTGCGGGTTGCTCGCACCGAAGGTGACGAACGCCGAGATGATGTGGCAGAGCAGGGCGACGGCCACCAGTTTGCCATAGCCGATCTTATCCACGATCAAGCCGCCGATGATGATGCCGAAACAGAATCCCGAGAAGCCCGCGCCACCGATGGCACCGAGCTGGGTGGCGGTGAAATTAAACTCCTTTCCCCAGTTGTCGAAAATGCCGCCGCGGAGTGCGAAGCCCACGCCGGCGGCGAGGATGGCCATGAATCCCGCCCAAAGCAGACGCTTTGCGTTAGGGGATGCTGATAGATCAGTGGTGCTGCTCATGAATGATATTCAGGGGTAAGGACCGGACCGATTAACGGTTCTTGCAGGTTCTGACAAGCAAGAGCTTCTACTACAAAAAAAGGGGGCGTTTCTGATAGAAAGAAGGGTTTTTGGCGTGAGCGGATGCTGTAGTTGGAGTATGGGCGTCCGCTCTTTGCATCTTTGCGAAGATGTTCTCCGAATACGCCATGCCGGTGGTGCATACGGGCACGAAAAAGCCCGGGCTCCTCGCGGAGACCGGGCTTTGGGAAAGATCGCGGAATCTTACTTGGAGGAAGACACGTAGGAGGCCTGGGAGGCGCCCTTCTTGAGCTTCTTCTGCTTGATCCAGCTCATGGTGGAGCGGAGCTTCTCACCGGTCTTCTCGATCTGGTGGGCGGCCTCTTCCTTGCGGATGGCATTGAAGCGCGGGTAGCCGTTCTTGTACTCCTGGATCCAATCCTTGGCGAACTTGCCGGACTCGATTTCCTTGAGCTGCTTCTGCATCCGCTTCTTGACGGAGCCGTCGATGATCTTCGGACCCACGGAAACGTCGCCCCACTCGGCGGTTTCGGAAACCGAGAAGCGCATGCCGGCGAGGCCGGACTCGTTCATCAGGTCGACGATGAGCTTCAGCTCATGGAGGCACTCGAAGTAGGCCATCTCCGGCTGGTAGCCAGCCTCGACAAGCACTTCGAAACCGGCCTTCACGAGGGCGGAAGCGCCGCCGCAAAGCACGCACTGCTCACCGAAGAGGTCGGTCACGGTTTCCTCGCGGAAGTTGGTTTCGAACACACCGGCGCGGGTGGCACCGATGCCGCGAGCCCAGGAGAGGGCGATTTCCTTGGCCTTGCCGGTGGCGTCCTGATGGATCGCGATCAGGCCGGGAACACCCTTGCCGTCCACGAACTGGGAGCGGACGGTGTGGCCCGGGCCCTTCGGGGCGACGAGGATCACGTTGATGTCCTTCGGCAGCTTGAGGTCGCCGAAGAGCACGGCGAAACCGTGGGAGAAGAGGATGGTCTTGCCGGCGGTAAGGTTCGGCGCGATGTCCTTCGCATACACTTCCGGGATCACGGTGTCCGGCACGGCGACGAAGATCACGTCCGCGGCCTTCACGGCATCGGCGGTGTCCATCACTTCGAAGCCGAGCTTCTTGGCGACTTCGCGGGACTTCGACTTCTTGTAGAGACCGATGACGACCTTGAGGCCGGAGTCCTTGAGGTTCAGCGCGTGGGCGTGGCCTTGGGAGCCGAAGCCGATCACGGCGAGGGTTTTCTTCTTCAGGGGCACCAGGGAGGCGTCCTTGTTGGTGTAGATCTTCGCGGCCATGGCGTGTCTCTAGATGTTGATTTGGAAGGAGCCGCGCCCCTTGTGGGAGCGGCGAGGCGACACGCTGCACACCTCACTGGAGCGGGTCAAGCCTCGGAAGTGCCGGAATCATGCAAAAATGCGGAATTCTTCCCGCATTCCGATGCATGAGTGGGGTTGGCTTGAGCGAAAATCGCGATCTTGTGGCCAATTTGGCGATTGGGCTGCGCCAATGTGTAATCAAAATGGCGACAAAAAGACCTGAACTGCGATTGCTGCGCGATGCGATGGAGTGAAAATAGGTGCTTTCGCCCTGATTCCCTCTAACGCGGTTTCCTGGACCGTGATTTCAACGCCAATTTGAGGGATTTCTCAAGTGTCTCCAGGCGCACACCGGCCTCATCCGAAGCGAGTTGGGAGTCAAAGCGCAGCCGCTGGTGCAGCCCGATCGCTTCCACCAACGGCCGGGGATCCGCCAAATGATCACGCAGTCCCTCCAGCCAGCGCGGATAGGTCATCCCAAGCGGGCGGGGGCCCAGGATCTTTTTCGCCACCGGTTCCAACCCGTGGAGTGGGGTTCGGACCGCAGGTGCGGTCGGGAGACCTCCGGACGGTTTTTTCTCAATCTGGCGGCGGGATTTCCAGAGATTCCGGCCGATCGCGGCTGCACCCAGCAGGCCGAAGGTGCCCATGGCCAAGCCGATCATGGTGGTATTTCCCGGGTCATTCCGCCAGATGAAGAAATCCTCCCGGAAAAGCTGGAGCCAGTCCTGGGCATACTGGAGCCACGTCCTCCGGTCCGGTTCCAGGGCGAGCCAGTTGGGGGGCGTGGGGTCGAAGTCGATCCACGTGCCGCTCTCCGCGTCCCAGACCCGGCACCAAGCATGGGCGTGGGTGCCGCGCAGCACGGCCTCCTTCCGCGCGGTATCCAGTTCCTGGACCGAATAGCCCACCGCGTAGCGGGTGGGAATTCCGGCATCCCGCAGGATCAGGGTGGCGGCGGTGGCGAAGTATTCGCAATGCCCCGCGCGATGGGTGGTCAGGAACTGGGTGATGGCGCTCGGAGGAAGCGAGCCGCTGTTTTTGAAATCAGCCGGGCGGGAACCGATGCCGAGGTAGCGGGTGTAGCGGAACTCATCGATAAACAGGCCCTTGAGAGTGGTCAGTTGCGCGGAAAGAGGCTGGCCCTCCAATGACAGCTTTTCCGCAGTCTCGTGGACCGCCGCTTGTTCCGGATCTGGAATTTTGAGGTCGGTGTTCTTGTCAGGCGGCGCGTCCGGGCTGACATGGGGATCCCAGAGCAGGGTGCCATTGATGATGGGTTCCTTGGGTTCCGCACGAAAGCTCCCCAAAGGATTCCGCTCGACGTAGTCGAACTCGAAATCCGCCAGACTGGCGAGATTGCCGGGGACCGGAAGCAGCATCCGCTCCTTGGCCGCACCGCGGAGATTGATCCGGGGGAGATGGTCCGCCATCGCTTCCGGCCCGTCGCGTTCCGCGGAGGCGAAGTAAACGGTATGTCCGGGAGTCGGTTCCTTGTTGGGGACCACGCTCATTTCCCGGTTGCCTTTGGCGCGTCCTACGGGGCGCCAGCTCCAGGTGCCATTGTTGTATTGGTTGTAGACGCTCAGGTGCAGGAGCGGAGGCGTGGGGCCCTTGATCGCTTTGATCCGCCAGAGGATTTCCGTGGATTGCTTCAGCTCCCCGAGCTTCCCGATGTTGGTGTCGGTGTAGTTCACCACATCGCCGTTGCTCCCTCCGCCGACTTTCGCTCCTACTGCGATCCGATAGAGAGTCTTCAGCCCGACCATGCCACCCACCGAGATGCCGCCTGCGAACGCGAGACATACGAAGAGGGCGAGTTTCCGGCGATGGCCGGAGGCTAGCAAAGCCCAGGTAATAAGGACGATGAAGCCACCCAGCAGCATGAAGAGAGACTGCGTCGGGTTTTGTTTGCCCAGCGCGGCCCCCAGCAGGGTGATGCTCAGATAGATGTGATCGAAGCAGACCTCCACCGGTTTGCCGCCAATGCCGAGCGCCCGGTTCCGTTCCCAGCGTTTGCGGGCCAGGATCGAGAAGGTGTAGAGCGGCATCTTGTCCTTCAGCCCGTAGGATTGGGCGAACTGGATCGGGAAAAACAAGGCAGGCGACCACACTACGAGTTCCTGGATCACCTGGGTGGGCGAACCTTGGAGCACCGTGAGGACCATGCGCGCCGCTACCAGCAGGACGGAGAGATGCCATGCGCGCAGAAAGGCGGCATCGGCGAAGTCCCAGCGCACCCGGATCCAGTGGGCCAGTTCCACAATGACCGCGAGACTCAATCCGATCAGCCACTCGCCGGTCATCGCGCTCCAGAACAGGAGCGCGGCGGCGAGCAGGAAAGGTGGTGCGGAGGAGGAACGCATGGGAACGGCAACCAAAGTGCAGCTTCTACCCGGCGGTGGCCGGTTTCAAGCGGATGGGCAGGGCGCCGAGATCGCGGGAGAGTTGACCGGCCTCGATCCAATGGCCGGGGAAACCTTCCGGGGCGGGGCCTTGGCCGGTGGCCAGCACGGTGCAGGTCAGGCCCTGGCTGGTGAGCTTGCGGACGAAGGCCGCGCGTTCATCCGACCAGCCGCACAGCACCACGAGGCAGGAGGTGAGTTCCTCGCGGTACTTCAGCACGAGATTGGCGAGGGTGTCGAAGTGCGGGATCGTTTCCGGTTCCACACCCGCGAGCACTTCGAGAAGAACTTCCGGTCGAGCGATGCCCCGGCCCACCGTGACGGTGTGCGCCTGATCCTTGATGAACATCAGATCCAGCAGGCTCTCGCGGGTGTCGATGGTGGATGCGAAAGATGCGGCGATGGAAACGGCGTCCTCGAAAGCAAGTTCCTGGCCGGAAGCGGGAAAGGTATCCAGCACCAGGCCGTAGCGCGGATAGAAGGTATCTTCCAATTCGCGCACAATCGGGCGTCCGGTGCGCGCCCAGCTTTTCCAGTGGATCTGGCGGATCGGATCGCCCGGGCGGTAGTCGCGCAGGCTGACGAATTCCCCGGAGTTGCCAATGGCGTTGGTGGCGGCATCCCCGCCGATCTGGAAGCGGCCGCTGCCGGGAAGCTCGACCGGCGGGAGGCGGTGGCGTGCGGGCAGCACGGTGAGTGTCGAAGGCGGAGCGGAGATTTTCGTGCAGCGCTGGAAAAGGCCGATGGGATCGGGCAACAGCAGGCGCAGGTCATCAAGGCGGATCACACCGCGGCGGGCGGGGGTGAGTTCTAGCGGCACTTCGACCGTGGCTCCCGCGGCGACGTCCACCGGGTGGGACGAGCGTCCGCCCTCGAAAAGCTGCAACCGGTCCACCAGCCACAGCCACCGGTAGTAGGCGAACTTGCGATCGAAGGCATTGCGTTTGGCTTCACCCGGCTCGCGGGTCTTCACGAAGAGATCGTAGGATGGCCGTGGATCGGGAGGTGTCTCGATCAGACCTACGGAGCGGGCCGCCCTTTGGCCGCGGTTTTGCAGTTGGACGGTGCCATGGACGACCTCTCCCGCCGTCGCATAGCGCGGCAGCTCACGCCGGGCGGTGAGGCGTCCCGGGCGGCGCAGGATTGCCGCTGCCAGACCGACCACCAGCAGGCCCAGCGAGAAAGAGAATGTCAGGTAGATGGGATTGACGTTCAGCGCGCCATTGTCCGGCTGGGCCACGCCGAGGACGCCGGATATCCCCAGTGCCACCGCCACTCCGTAGCCCGCGGGGCGGATGCGGCGGCGGACGAAGTAGTTGAATCCGGCGCTCTGCCGGTAGAACCGGAGCAGGGCGGGGGAAAACTCCCGCGTTGTCCCGGAATTGCTCACACCGGCACGGGAGTGCGTTCGACCAGCCCGGCCACGATCGAGCGGGCGCTGGTGCCGGAGTAGCGGGCTTCCGGCTCGAGTACCAGACGGTGTGCGATCACGTCCACCGCCACTTCCTGAATGGTTTCCGGCAGCACGTAGTCGCGGCCTTCGAAGAGGGAGAGAGCCTGCGCGGTTTTCATCAGCGCCAGTGAGGCGCGCGGGCTGGCCGGGAGCTGGATTTCACGATGGCCGCGCGTCGCGGAAACCAACGAGACCACATAGTGGCGGAGCTCGTCGCTGAAACGCACGGCGCGGACCGCTTCCATCAACTGCACCACCTCCTCGCGGCTGACAGCGGGAGACAAGGCATCCACCGGATGGCGTTCGACCTGGTCGGCGAGAATGGCGGCTTCCTCATCGGCATTCACATAGCCCAGCGCGCACTGCATGGCGAAGCGGTCCATCTGCGCCTCCGGCAGCGGATAGGTGCCGCGGAATTCCACGGGGTTCTGCGTGGCGATGACGAAGAACAATCCATCCAACTCATGGCGCTGGCCGTCGATGGTGGCTTGGCGTTCACCCATGGCCTCCAACAGCGCGCTCTGGGTGCGTGGCGAGGCGCGGTTGATCTCGTCCGCCAGCAGGATGTCCGCGAAGACCGGGCCGGGCTGGAAACGGAACTCGTGCGACTTCGGATCGAGAATCGAAACGCCGAGGATGTCCGAAGGCAGCAGGTCCGGGGTGAACTGGACGCGCTTGAACACCGCGCCTGATACCGCTTTCGCGATCGCCTTGGCCATCGTCGTCTTGCCGGTGCCGGGATAGTCTTCCAGCAGGATGTGGCCGCCGGAGGCCATGCAGGCCAGCACGCGGCGGATCACGTGGTCCTGGCCGCGCATCACGGTGCGGACGGCTTGTTCGAGTTTGGTGGCGGTCTCGTGGGCTTGGGTCATCAGGAAGTCTTTCGGAATCATTTCTGCGTCGCGGCCGGCCGGTCGGCTTCGGCGTTCTTACGATGAATCTCGTAGATCTCGCGGAGCGGGGCGGAGGCATCTCCATCGCCTCCGGCATTGAGGCGCTCCCATGAGGTTTCATTGAGATACTCGCGGGTGCGGTTGCCGTTGGCGAAGAGATCGATCTCCGCCATCACCCGCGGGCCTTCCGGCGTGGAAACCATCGGGTAGAGCGGATAGGTGGTTTCCGCATCCCCGGCTTTGCCGATGCGTGCGGAGATGCCCGTCCAGCTTCCCCGGCGGATCACACCGAGGATGGTGGCGTGACGACCCGTTTTCACCGCTCCCGTCAGTTCGAAGCCGAGGTTCCGCAGCAACCGGGAGGTTCCGCGGTCGCGCTTGAAGTGAGCGGTCAGCCGGATGGTGGTGGCGATGTCGCCTTTGATGATCGCCTCACTCCATGCGGTGAAGGTGGAGCGCGCGGCATCTTCCAGCGGGCCTTCGGCAGCCGGGACCTGGTTGAGGGCCGGGCTGGCGGCCAGGGTAAGGTCCTCCCAGTTTTTCGTCCACTCGGGAGCCTGGGTGTCCACCCATTCCTTCACCGCGGCCAGCGGTTCCTGCGGCGGTTCGGCGGGGCGCAGGCCGGGAGCGAGCTGCCAACCGCCGTTCCGGCGGACGAAGAACAGCGTGCGGATGTCCGCCCGTTCCGGCTGGCGCGAGGAAAACATCTGATAGGCAGCCACCGCGCCATCGCCCTTTTCGAGAAATCCGAGCGGCAGCAGGGTGGCCAGGTCACGGGGCGAATGCAGATCCCGCCAGATCAGCGCGAGCCGTTTGGCGCCGAGCAGTGCATTGGGCGGATCTCCCTCGAGGTCCAACAACGGAAGCAGGCCGTCCGTATTCCCAGCCCGCAGCGCGGCGACGATGGCTTCACTGGCGGCCATGGCCGTGACGGGCTTTGCCAAGGGAAACTGGTGACGCCATGCGGCTGGGAGCGTGTCCAATGTTTCCTCGTCGGATTCCTCCTCATCCTCATGGGGATTCGCCGGATCTCCTTTCACAAGCGCGCCGGGCAGATCGATCCGCCACAGGCCGTCGGCATCCCGCTCCATGTCCAGATCCATGAAACGGATGGCGGGCAGCTTGCCACGGCCGGATTCCGGAGAGGCATCCAGACACGCGAGTGTGAGTGTCGCCTGGGTGTCGTCTCCATCCTCCGTCAGCACGGTGCGGATGACTCCCGGAGATGCCAGCAGCCGCCATGAGGGATCGAAGGTTTCCTTGGCAAAGGCCCGGCTGACCGCCGCCAGGCGCTCGGTCCAGTCCTTCGGCAATTCGCGCTGGAGACCACCGAGCAGGCCGAGCATCGTGGCCTGGTCGCGGGTGGCGCTGGCAGCCAGCAACCGCTTCAACAAGGCCGAGGGCTTTTCCGTACGCAGGGAGTCCTTGGGAAGCTTTGCCCCGATTTCCTTGCGCAGGCGCTCGGCGGATTGCTCGCGCAGCGTGCCCAGATCCACCACCTGCTCGCGCAGCATCCACTGCTCCAGCGCGGCGACGCGGTTGCTACGGGCTTCATCGTAGCCGAGTCCGGTATTCTCGAACGATCCCGGAACCGGCGCCGCCAGCCATTCGCCGCCTTTCTTCACCAAGCCGATGGCCACCACCTTCAAGCGTCCGGGGTCGAACCCGGAAGTCTGCCGCACCAATACCGCTGCCAGATCGCCATCCTCCTTCACCGGTCCGGCTTCCACCGGTCCCGGGTCGATTTCCTGGGAAAGCCGTTTGATGCGCGCGGCGATGATCTCGCGCTTGTCCTGGCCCGTGGCAGGGGACACCGCGGTGTCCGCACCGGGTGTCAGATCGACCTGGCCACCGCGGATTTTCTCCACGTAGCCGACTGCCGCCTCCGCCGGTGTGCGGGAGGTGGCTGCTGCGGCCGGAACGGCCAGGAGCAGGGCGAGGAAAAGGGGTTTCACAGGGTTTGGTGGAACACGTCGTCCGCATCCAGCGACATCACAAAGCCGGTCAGCAGCTCGATGGTCTGTTCAATATCACGCAGGTGCGCGGTTTCGACCACCGAGTGCATGCAGCGCAGCGGCAGCGAGACCAGCGCGCTCGGCACGCCCTCGCGGCTGTGGAAGATCTTGTCCGTATCGGTGCCGGTGAAACGGCTGCTGGACTCGTGCTGGAGCGGGATTTCCGCCTTGTCCGCCACCTTGATGAGGCGGTCCACCACCTTCGGATGATTGGCGGAGCCGTGGGTCAGGGACGGTCCGCCGCCGAGCTTCACCTTGCCGAACTTCACGTGGTCGATACCGGGGGTGTCTGTGGCGTGGGTCACGTCCAGGCAGACACAGACATCCGGCCGCAGGCGGTAGGTGGCCATCATCGCGCCATGGCCGCCGATTTCCTCTTGGACGGCATTCAGGCAGACGAGGGTGAAGGCGGGCTTTTTCTTCTCCTTGGCCACGCGCTTCATGACCTGGGCGATGATGTAGCCGCCCACGCGGTTGTCCAGGGCGCGGCCCACCAGCCGGTCGTGGGAAAGTTCCATCGGGCTGTCCTGATAGACGGCGGGGTGTCCCACCCGCAGGCCCAGCGCGGCCACCTCCTTGGCGCTGGAAGCACCCACGTCCACCCACAGTTCGTGGACCGCCGGGGCCTTCTCCTGGCCCGCTTCATCGCGGCGCAGGTGGATGGCGGTGTTGCCGATGATGCCGGGCACCACGCCCTTGTCGCCATAGAAATTCAGACGTCGTCCGCGGGCGGTGGCCGCATCGCTGCCGCCGATCCGGTCCAGCCGCAGGAAGCCGTGGTCATCGATGTGCTTGATGATGAAGCCGATTTCATCCGCGTGAGCCTCCAGCATCACGATCCGCTCGGACTTTCCGGGCAGCACGGCCCAGGTCGAACCGTAGGCATCGCAGGCGGTTTCTTCGGCGTGCTTGCCGATCCACTTGGCCCAAACCCGCTGGCCCGGCATTTCAAAGCCCGTCGGGCTGGGGGTTTCGAGCAGTTCGAACAGGAAATCGCGGTCGTCGGCTTTCAAGGACATCCCGGTTATTCAAGCACGGGCCGCCGCTCTGGCAATCCCGGGGAACGGTCATCTTCAGGACAATGGCGGAAACTCGGTGCGGACTTGCCTTTCCGTGGGAAATAACGGTTAGTCACGGAGAATCCGAAAACCACCATGTACGAACTGTTCAAGAGCGAGAAGTCCGGTGAATTCTATTTCCGTCTGAAGGCTGGCAATGGCGAGATCATCCTCTCCAGCGAGGGCTATGAGGCGAAGGCCTCGGCGCTGAACGGCATCGAGTCCGTGAAGAAAAACGGCACGGACCGGAAGAACTTCGAGGTCCGCCAGACCTCTGCCGGAAAGTCCTATTTCGTCCTGAAAGCGGGCAATGGGCAGGTGATCGGCCAGAGCCAGCAGTACGCCAGCGAGGATGGCGCCGAAGGCGGCATCGCTTCGGTGATCAAGAACGCCGGCGGCGAGACCAAGGATCTGACCTGATCCGGGCTGCCACTTGCAAATTGCGCGCTTCCGCCCGCGCCTGAAAGAATTGTGCACCGACTCCCGTCTCGCCCTTAAGGAATAAGGAGAGTCGTCGTCGGATGCGGATTCATGCGCTCATCGGTCTGTTGCCCTTTCTCGCCGCTGTGGCGGCTGAGGAGCCGCACTGGTCGTACGTGCCACCGGTGGCCGTGCTCCCGGCAGGTGCGGAAGGGAAGAACCCGGTGGATGCCTTCTTGGAAGATGCCCGGACCAAGATCGGCCTAAAGGCCGCTTCGGAAACTTCGCCGCACCAGTGGCTGGAACGCGCCGCCTACACTCTCACCGGCCTGCCGCCGTCCGCAGCCCAACTCGCACGCATCGAAAAGCAGCCGGATGACGCCACCCGCAAGGCGCTGGCCGAGGAACTGCTCGCCAGCCCGGCCTATGGCGAGCGCTGGGCGCGCCACTGGATGGATGTGGCCCGCTATGCCGATACCAGCGGCTACAACTTCGACCAGGACAACCGCTATCCCTTCGCCTACACCTACCGCGATTGGCTGATCCGTTCCTTCAACCGGGATTTGCCATACGCGCGCTTCGTGGAGCTTCAAATCGCCGCGGACCTGATGGTGGACCGCCCCGATCATCCGGATCTTGCCGCGCTCGGTTTTATCACCGTGGGTCCGCGTTCCGGGCATGAGGAGACGATCGACGACCGTGTGGACGTGGTCACCCGCGGCTTCATGGCCAGCACGGTGTCTTGCGCCCGTTGCCACGATCACAAGTTCGACCCGATCACCACGCAGGACTACTACTCGCTCTACTCGATCTTCGACAACACCACCGAGCCCGAACAGAAGCCGGTGGTTGGAATGCCGGGCGATGAAGCCGCGCTCAAAGCCTATCAGGCCGAGTCGGACAAGTTGGAGAAGGAGGATCTCGCCGTGCGGCAGGGGCTGGTGGATCATCTCCACAACAAGGACTCGCTGGCGGTGTATCTCGATCTCGGCTGGCGTGCGAAATCCCAGGGCTGGGAGCACGGCATGGCCGCGTCCGAGTCATTCAAGCGCGGTCGTTATCGCGCGAAAGCAGTCCTGCAATGGCGCGATTGGCTGAAGAAAAAGACTACCGGCGACAAGGTGCCGCAGCGTCTCGCCGACTGGGATCGCGAGATGGTCGTTGCCGATGATGCGGGGAAAAAAGCAGCGTGTGCGAAACTCGCGGAAGAGTGGATGGCGGGCGGGGAGTTCGCGGAGTTTTCGAAAGACCAGTCCTGCCCGATGTCCTACGAGACGGACCGTGTGACTGGCATCATGGACACGGAGGACGACAACGCCCGCCGCAAGCGCGCCAGTGCCATGAGCAAGCTCCAGGCCGAGCATCCCGGCTCGCCGCCGAGGGCGATGACGCTCCAGGACAAGCCGAAGTGGAACGACGCCGTTGTGTTCAAGCGTGGCAATCCCGCGATGCGCGGCGACAAGTTCGACCGCCATTGGTTCAGCTTCCTCGGTGGCGAAGTGTTTCCGAAGGATCGCAGCGCGCGACTCTCGCTGGCGGAAAAGATTGCTGATCCCAAGAATCCGCTCACCGCCCGCGTGATGGTGAACCGGGTGTGGGCATGGAATTTCGGCGCACCCTTGGCCGATCCGTCCGACTTCGGAACGCAGCAGGCTGCGCCGCCACTACTGCCGCTGCTCGACTATCTCGCGGTGTGGTTCACGGAAAACGGGGGTTCGGTGAAGGAGTTGAACCGCCTGCTCGTCACCTCCCAGGCCTTCCGGCTTTCCGCGGATGGACCTGCGGAGAACGACCGCATCGATGAGGCGAACACGCGCTTCTGGAAATGGAACCGGCGTCGTTTCGATTTCGAGGCGATGCGCGACCGCCTGCTTGCGTCCGCGGGCAGCTTGGAAACGAAGGCGGTTGGCGGACGCTCGCTGAAGATCGACGAGCCGGCTTCGGACAACCGCCGCAGCGTCTATTCATTCATCGACCGCTATGCCTTGCCCGGTGTGTTCGTGTCATTCGACCTGCCGCATCCGGATCATCTCAGCGCGGGCCGCACCCAGACGACGGTGCCACAGCAGGCGTTGTATTTCCTGAACAGTCCGCTGCTGGTTCGCCGTGCTTCGGCTCTCGCGGATGCTCCGGAATTCAAGGGGCTTCCGGACGATGCCTCGCGCGTCGCGTGGCTTTACCGGCGGTTGTTCCAGCGTGAGCCGAGCCAGAGCGAATCGTCCGCGATCGTGCAATGGCTGTCGCGGGTGAATCCGGCCAACTACCAGCCGAAGCTCGGCGGAACGTGGGAGATCCGTCATGCCGATGACAGCCCCACGCTGCCGCTGGAAGTACGAGAGTTCCCGTTGTTCGCGGATGACGTTTGGAAAACCGGTCCCGATCCCGCGACCGCGCCGATCCGCTGGCTGAACGTCGGTGCGGGTGGCGGGCATGTTTCCAACCGTCATGCCATGATCCTGCGCTGGCGTGCGAATGCCTCCGGCGAGGTCAAGATGACCGCTCATCTCAAGCGCACCCAGAAGAGCGGCGATACCCTGGCCTGGAGGATCGACGCACAAGGGACCCGCCCGGTGGGTGAGGGCAGGTTCGCGCCGGAGAGCACCATCGATGCCGCAGGCCAATGGGTGCCGGTGAAAGCCGGGGACACGATGGATCTCGTCCTGCGCGCTCCGGATGGCGATTCGTGCGGGGGCATCGCCTGGACGGTGAAAGTCATGGGCCGCGAAACATCCTCGGCGAAACCCACGGTGGTCGGGAACTTCACCAGTGAGTTCCCCCGTCCGAATGCGCCCGCAGCGGTGGCCGCCACCAGCAATCCGTGGGCGGATGTGGTGCAGATGCTCTGGGCCTCGAACGAATTCAACTTCATCGACTGAAATTCCATGGGGCACTCGCTTTCAGCCAAGGATCTCATTCTCGACCGGCGCGATTTCCTCCGCCGCTGCGGGATGGGTTTCGGCGGCCTTGCGCTCGGCAGTCTGCTGGGAGGCGGTCGGGCTTCCGCCATGACTGCGGCTCCCGCGCCGGGGACTCCCCTGCTGGCCGGTCCGCACTTCGAGCCGAAGGCGAAGCGGGTGGTGCATCTGTTCATGAACGGCGGGCCGTCGCAGGTGGATACCTTCGATCCGAAGCCGCTGCTCGACCAGCAGCACGGCAAGGCGATTTCGCTCGATGGATTGAAGACCGAGCGCCCCACCGGTGCAGCACTGCGTTCGCCTTTCAAGTTCGACCGCTACGGAGAGTGCGGACTGGAGGTCAGCGAGCTGTTCAAGCACACCGCAAAGCACGCGGACGATCTCTGTGTGATCCGCTCGATGACGGCGGACGTGCCGAATCACGAGCCATCGCTGATGCTGATGAACTGCGGGGATGGCCGGCTTGCGCGCCCCTCGATGGGCTCCTGGGTCACCTACGGTCTCGGCAGTGGCAATGAAGACCTGCCCGCGTACATCTCGATGTGCCCCGGCGGCATGCCGATCAAACGAACGGAAAACTGGCGCTCCGCGTTCCTGCCCGGCTCGTTCCAAGGAACCTATCTCGACAGCTCGATCCAGGAATTGGACAAGATGATCGAGAACCTGCGCAACCCGACTGCGCGCGATGGCCGCCAGATGGCGCAGCTCGATCTGTTGCGCGAGCTCAATGACCGCCATCTCGCCGAGCGTTCGCACGATCCGCAGCTGGAAGCACGCATTCGCAGCTTTGAACTGGCCTATCGCATGCAGAGCGAGGCGACGGACGCCTTCGATGTTTCGAAGGAGCCTTCGCATGTCCGTGACATGTATGGTCCCGGCAACTTCGCGAGGCAGTGCCTGATGGCGCGCCGGTTGTTGGAGCGCGGCGTGCGGTTCATCCAGCTCTGGCATGGCAACGGCCAGCCGTGGGACAGCCATGACAATATCGAGGATCACCGCCGCCTGGCAGGAGAATGCGACCAGGCGATCGGCGCGTTCCTCGCGGATCTGAAGATGCGCGGCATGCTCGATGATACGCTGGTGATCTGGGGTGGTGAGTTCGGGCGCACGCCGACGGTCGAATTGCCGCAGGCTGGATCGAACAAGGGTGAAATGAAAGGCCGCGATCACAACCACTACGGCTTCACGATGTGGATGGCCGGTGGCGGTGTGAAGGGCGGGCACGTGCATGGCTCGACCGATGAGTTCGGCTTCAAGGCCGTGGACCAGCCGGTGCACGTGCATGACCTACACGCGACGATCCTGCACCTGCTCGGTTTCGATCATGAGCGGCTGACCTACCACTACTCCGGCCGTGACTTCCGTTTGACGGATGTCTTCGGCAAGGTAGTGGACGGGATCATCGCGTGAGATGCGATAGCGCGGAAGTTTGCTCTCCGACCTCGGAGAGGTCGCGGAAAATAGCCGGAGTGTCGCGCAGCGACCTCCGGGTGGAAGGTTCTCTTATATTTTATCGACCCCGGAGTGGGTCGCAGCAGGGCGGGCAGGACTGTGATGTTCTATTCATAGCGCTCTCCATGAATTTCCGCCCTTTGGCACCCCGCTGACGCATGGGTGCGGATTCAAAAGGAGACCAATATCCGGAGGTGTCGTCGCCAAGGCTCCTCAACCTCCGGCTATTTTCCGCGACCTCTTCGAGGTCGGTAGAGTCTGACTCTGTTTTAGGGCTCCCTTTTCTTCACCGGCACCAATTTCACAGGCCCCAACAGCCCCGAATCCCGCTCCGGCCACTTGGAGGCATCGAAAGGTTTGTAGTCTTTCCCCACGAAATTGATCTCGTGGAAGTATTTCCAATCCACCTTGCGCCGATCGAGATCGGCGATGCGGTTGGCGGCGAGGTTGGCCACCTCCACCTCCAGCGTGTTGTTCCCGGGATGGAGCAGCGTGCCAAGATGCACCCGGAAGGGCGCGCTCCATGCCACGCCCGCGTCCTTGCCATTCACCCGCACCCGGGCGCTCTCGCACACGCGACCAAGATCCAGGATCCACTCATTCGCGCCTTCGGGTATCTGCACCTCGGTGCTGTAGAGCGCGGTGCCGGCGAAGCGCCTGGCCTCCACGTCTCCTGAGACTGTCCAGGAGAGGAGCTGCTTGGTTTGGAAAGGACCGGGCAACTCCGGCCCGCCGTCGATGAAGCGGACTTGCCAGGTGCCGTCCACGGTCTTTGCTCCACCCGCCGGCTCATCGTAGTCCCACGCGCGGCCTGCTACGGTATCCGTCGTAAATGTCCGGACAATGCAGGACTCTCCGGGTTCGAGCTGAAGGAAGATTTTCGCGCCTTGGTTGTCCGTCTGGATCCGGGCCAAGCCGGTGCGGTCCGCTTGCATCGGATCGAGAATCACCGCGGATTTCGCCGGCACGGTGATCGGCACCCAGCCGTTGACCGCCTCTTTGCCCCGGTTCACGAAGAAGTAATGCCGACCCCTGACGTGGGTGCGGCGGATGAAACGCAGTCCCTGGTCGGTGGCGGTCTCGCGCGGCACCCCCGCCTTCTCCAGCATCGCGACGGCATCGCTGCCGATGGAGAGACGATCCTTGTTTTCCCGAACTACGGTACGCAATGCGGCCCGCCGCTTTTCAAGATCGTTCAAGCCGGGAACGTCCTCCGGTGTCGCATCGAGAAACAACACCTTCGCGCCATCGCGGGCCAATGCCGCGAACTTCTCCATCGTCGCATGCGGAATCACGCGGCAGCGCGGAACGATGATCGCGCGGTAGTTGGTTTTGCCGATGGAGACTCCATTGGAAGAGGCGGAGGCCTGCTTCAGGAACGCATCCGAAACGTGATCATAGGTATAGCCGTGTTCCGTGAGAGCATGCGCGGTCTGGTAGAACGAGTGCTTCGCCATCACTGCTTCCGCATTGTGAACGGTGAAGGGGATCAGCAGGTCATCCGCCTGGTGGAAGAGATCATCCATCGGAAAATACAGCAGCACGTCGTTGTCCGGCGCGCCGCTTTGCAGGATCGATTGGCAACGCGTGAGGTAGCCGTTGAAGGCCGGGAGATCGCGCCACAGTCCACCCTGCGGGCCGAAGTTCACCGCCGCGTAGAACTGCCAGCCGGGCCATGGGGCCTCGGCGGGAGAATAGGGGATGCCGTGGAAAAAAACATGGTTCACTCCGGAGAGGAACAGGATGTCCGCCGCGGGCTTCGCCTCCGCCAGTGTGGTCTGGAAGTGCTCGCCCAGCCAGGTGAAGGATTCGGACGAACTGAGGCGGCTGCCCTTGAGATGCGCCGCGGAGGACGCGAATTGGAGCATCGGCCAGAGCTTTTCATCCAATGAGCCGAAGATCTCCGTTTCCGGGATGTCTGCGGCGGCGTAGAGGTCCACCAGATTTCCGGGCGAGCCGTGGGCCTGATCGCGGGTGAGACTGTCGTGAGCGTGAGCCCAGGCGGTCCAGCGCTGGATATAGGCGAGATGCAGTTCCGCGATGGTCGAGCGATAGTCGCCCTTCACGCGTGCCATCGTGTCCGGATCGCCTTCGCCAAAGAGTGCGGGTAATTTACTACGCAGATCGTAGCCGCGCCGTGCCTGGAATTCGGCGAAGAGATCGTTCGTCCAGGTCGCTCCGAAGTACTCGAAGGAGTCATGGAAGTGCGAGCGCGGTGGCGCGCCCTTGTAGTTCGAGAATGCTTCATCGAATTTGCCCAGATAGCGGTCCAGCGCCTTCATCGAGAATGGATCGAGGACGTTGCCCTCCCCGCCGGGCGCGGGTCGTTTCACCTGCTGGATGCCGCTTTGCTGCCAGACGCTGTAGAGCGTCCACGTGCCTTGCGGCACCGTCCAATCGAGCCGGCCGTCCTTCCATTTCGCGGTGAGGTCGAGACTTTCGCCCTTTTCGGATACCGCGATGAGACATTGGAGCGTGCCCTTCTTCGCGGGCTCCTTGAGGCCGTCCAAAGCGGACGCATCCATCTTCTTGAGGATCACCTTGGCGGAGGAATCCTCTTTCCTCACCCACGGGCCGCCGAAGGGCCAGCCGGTGCCGGTGGTGAGGTCCACGCCGAGATCGAGGCGGTTCGCTTCCGCCGTGGTGTGGTCGAGCATTTCCATCCAGCCGGGCGAGAGGAAATCGAGATAGCGGTTCTCGTAGCCCTTCGCGCCATACAGCGGGCAGATCTCCACGCCACCGATTCCGGCCTCACGAAAGAGCGCGAGCTGGCGGGTGAGATTCGGCCGGTCCACCGCGCTGCCGAGCCACCACCAGCGGGTCCACGGGCGGGTTTCGCGGGTTTGCGCAGGCCAGTCGAGGTCGTTGCTGACTTCGGCGGTATGGCCTGGGAGGATCGCAAACGAACCAAGAAGAAGGCAAAGGAAGGACTTTGGGATCACGGTAAATATTGAATGCAATAATTTGGAATCGTAAAATACCCGGGCAGTCCTGCAAAGGGAAAGCCGCCCGCTAGTCCGAAAGCATTAGCGCCGGCGGCCGCATCTAGCTGTTGGAATCCCGCCTTTGCTTTTGGGCTGGGGCCCGTATGCTGCGCGGATGATCGGGAAAGTCCTCGCCCTCTCCGCCGCGATTTTCTGCCTCGGTGTTTCCTCCCATGCGGACGTGCTGCCGCCGCCGTCCATGCCGCGGTTGCCGATGGACACGGTGTTCAAGGGGCAGACGAAATTCCAGGCGATCATGGCCAAGGCCGAACGTGAGAACTGGCGAGCCCTGCCGCTCGGTGCGCGCACCATCCGCATCGCGCGCGAACTCGTAGGAACGCCGTACCAAAACTACACGCTGGAAGTGGACGACCGCATCGAGTCGCCGGTGGTGAATCTCACCGCGCTGGACTGCTGGACCTACTACGAGAACGCCCTCGCGATGGCGCGCCTCATCGCCTACAAGCCCGGCCCCTACAAGCCCGAGGACCTGCTTCAAATGGTCGAGCTGGAACGCTACCGCGGCGGACGCTGCACCGGCGAATATCTCAGTCGCATGCACCAGCTTGAGGAAGTCTTCTACGACAACCAGCGCCGCGGCATCGCGGAAAACATCACCCCGCGCATCCCGGGCGCCGAGCGCCTCAGCCGTGAAATCCGCGAGATGACGGTGCAGTGGAAAAGCTACCGCTACCTCCGGAGCAATCCCGGACTCCTGCCCGGCATGGCCCAGGTGGAAGCCCGCGTTTCCAGGCTGCCCGTGTCCTACGTGCCCAAGTCCAAGGTGCCGGCCATCGAGAAGTATCTCGCCGATGGTGATGTCTGTGCCATCACTTGTGCCGATACCAGCGCCTATACCTCACACGTCGGACTGATCGTGCGGGTGAACGGCCGCGCGTACTTCACCCACGCCACATCGGACCGGGACAAGGGCCGCATGGTCGTCATTGATCGCCCGATCACCGACTACCTCAACAGCATGTCGAAGCACACCGGCATCATCATCTGCCGTCCGAAGGACCTGCCGCCGTCATCGTTGTGGCAGAAGAATATCGCTGGAGAGGAAGGGAAGAAGCCGGGACAGGGGTGATCCCAAGGAGAAGGGACATTCCTGTCCCTCTTTCTAATGGCGACCCATTTGCCGATCAGTGATCCATTTGAAGAGAGGGACAGGAATGTCCCTTCTCCTTGGGGGTCACACCGGCTGTCCGGCCAAGTGCTCGATGCAGTGCTGGGACCAGGTCTCCAGCCGCTCGAATAACGGGCCGCGGAGTTCTTCCAGCGTGGAAAAGCCGAGCTCGGAAAGCGCGTCCTCGCGGGAGGCGACTTCCTCGTCATCCAGATCGATGAGATGGACGATGCCGAGGTGGACCTGGCCGACCGGATTGGTGTCGTCATTGAGCAATGCAATGATCGTTTCGCGGTAGCCGCCGGTGAGGTGGAGTTCCTCGGCCAGTTCGCGGGCGACGGCGGCGTGGTAGGCGGCCGGGCCGGTGCGGCCCTCGCCGGTGTCCACCGGATTGATGTGGCCACCCACGCCCACGGAGATCTTCGCGTGCAGGCGGCTTTCACCACCGGACTTGCCGCGGGTGTAGTGGAGGATGCGGTCGCCGTGGCGGAAGACGCAGTAGGGGATGAGCTGCTTGTGCGTCGGGTCCTCTTCGGCGGCGGCACGATCCATGAAGAAGTGGTTCGCCGGATCGAGCAGGCGTTCCATCACGGCCTCCACCCCTTCGGTGCGGATGCCGTGGAACATTCCGGTTTCCTCCAACAGTGCCCGGGGCACCACCAGCACTTCTTCGCCCGCGTATTTTGACATCGCGGCCAGCATAGGGATGGCCGCGCATCCGCCAAGAAATGAGATGCCGGAATTAATTAAGATCAATATAATATCTTGTTTTCCAAAGAATTAACGCGATTTCGTAATTCACCTCTGGCCGAAAAAGTGCCACTTTGATCTCGAAGTCAGGACCACCCCACCCCCGCCTGCTCCGTTTGCGTTCACCCTATCCCCCGGAGCCCAAGGCAGTTCCCCGCCGCAAGCTCCACTCCCCATGACATCCCCCCGTCTCTTCGTGGCCGTTTCGGCCTTTTTCGCCGTGCTTGGCTGCGGCTACGCCCAGAATATCCTTGGAAACCTGAGCTTCTCTGTCGAGGGCGGCTTCTCCAATGCGGTTTCTGAAAGCAAAAACAGCATTCTCGTCACGGACAACAATCTGTCCGACGGCTACGCCAGCGGTTTTGATCTCAAGGACGCGCCCTCCGGCATGACCAGCTCCGGCCCTGCCGGTTCCGCCGGGTTCCAGTGGGGCAAGGCCTCCGCCAATTCGTCTTACGCGCATTCCAGTGCGCTGTGGTTCGCCCCCACCGACGTGGGCAGCGTCTCTCCGGAGCAGGTTTTCAAGATCGCCGACCTCTACTACCGTAATGGCACGATCGTGACCAACACCGGTGCGACGGCGGTGGATCTGTCGCTGAAGCTCACCTTTGCCAATGGCAGCGGTCTTTCTCCGGTGACCAGCGTGTTCAACATGGTTCTGGAAAACACGCTGAACAGCAACGACCCGGCTGCCAGCGCCGACATCGTCCGCCTCGGCAACACCTCTTCTCCGCTTACCTTCAAGGACGCCAGCGGCAATACCTACTACCTCAACCTTTCCTTCCGCCCCGACGCGAACACCCTGGGCAACACCCTCTCGACCGCGGACGAGTTCCGCGTTTACGAGGGCACCCAAGGTAAAGCCGAGCTGTGGGGTCAGTTCAGCACGTCTCCGGCGCCATCGCCGGTGCCGGAACCGTCAGCCGCATTGTTGGGCGGCCTGGCCTCGCTGTTGCTGCTCCGCCGCAATGTTGTTCGTCACTAGGAGCGGATCTGCTGTATGGGAGTCAGTGATCGAGCTTGAGCTTCTTCAGCTTGGGCTCGATCACCACCCGGCAGTAGCCGTTCTTGTTCTTGTTCTGGAAGTAGTAGTCCTGATGGTAGTTCTCGGCCGGCCAGAAATCGCCGGCCTTCGTGATTTCCGTGACGATCGGGTCGGTGAAATCCTTCTGGGCGGCTTTCTTCGCAGCCTCGGCCGCGGTTTTCTGGGCATCCGTGTGGTAGAAGATGGCGGAGCGGTACTGGGTGCCCACGTCATTGCCCTGGCGGTTCAGGGTGGTAGGGTCGTGGAGCTTCCAGAACCAATCGAGGATCTTTTCGAGGGAGACCTTTTTCGGGTCATAGACGATCTGGACGACCTCGGCGTGGCCGGTGTTCTCCTCGCAGACCTGCTGGTAGGTGGGGTTCTTCACTTTGCCGCCCATGTAGCCGGAGGTCACGGAGGCGACTCCATCGATCTGTTTGAAGACGGCTTCCACACACCAGAAGCAGCCGGCACCGAGGGTGACGACTTCGTCTCCGGCGGGGACTTTCGGCATGGGGGCGGGGGTGTGGTCCATCGGCTTTTCGGGTTCGCACGAAGCAAGCGCGGGAAGCATGAAAAGCAAGGCTAGGATCGAGCGGCGGTTCATGATCATAAGATGGCGCGGATGAGGAATTGTTCCCGGAAAAAGCGCATCGGGCGGACTACCTATACCGGATACGGCGTCTCCGGCCACGGAATTCCAGATTGCGCGTGTTTCCCGATCGGTTAGATACGCTGCCATGAGTCTGGCGGTATCGATCGATTACCTGCGGAAAGTGTACCGGGGCGGCTTCGAGGCGCTGGCGGGGATTTCGCTGCAGGTGCCCCGCGGCAGCGTCTTCGGCCTGCTGGGGCCGAACGGGGCGGGGAAGAGCACGATGGTGAAATCCCTGCTGACGATTTTGCGTCCGACCGAATGCCGCGGCGAGATGCTCGGCAGGCCGATCGGCCACCGCGCCACGCTGGCGAAGGTCGGCTTTCTGCCGGAGCACGCGAAGTTTCCGGACTATCTCACCGGCGCGCAGGTCATCCATTTCACCGCCGGATTGGCCAAGGTGCCGTCCGCCGTGGCGAAGCGCCGTACCGGCGAACTGCTGGAGCGGGTGGGCATGGCGGCGTGGGCGGACAAGCGGGTGGGCACTTACTCAAAGGGGATGAAGCAGCGCGTGGGCTTGGCGCAGGCGCTGGTGAACGACCCCGAACTGGTTTTCCTCGATGAGCCGACCGATGGCGTGGACCCGGAGGGCCGTATCGAGATCCGCAAGCTGATCGAGACGATGCGGGCGGAGGGCAAGACGGTGTTCGTGAACAGCCACCTGCTGGCGGAGGTCGAGCAGGTGGCCGACCACGTGGCGATTCTGGCGCGGGGGCGGATCGTGGAGAGCGGGCCGATGTCGGTCCTGACCAGCCGCGGCCGCCACTATGAAGTGCGGACGGAAGGTCCGGTGCCGCTCGGATTGAGGGACAAGTTTCTCGCGGCGGGCTGGAAAGTTTCCGGGGACCGGATTGACATCGAGGCGGACAATGCCGCCGCAGTCCAGCCGGTGATCGACGCACTGCGGGCGGAACGCCTGATGATCCGGGAGGTGAAGGAGGCCCGGCTGTCGCTGGAGGATCTGTTCCTCAGCGCGGTGAAAACGAACGGAAAGGAGAACGGAATATGAGGGTTTTCATGACATTGCTGGTGGACTCGCTGCGGCTGCTGCGCGCGCGGGTGTTGTTCTGGATCACCCTTGCCATCTCGGCTCTGGCAGCGGTGTTGTATCTCTCCATCGGGTTCAACCCGGAAGGGTTCTCGATGCTTTTCGGGGCCGTGAACGTGAAGAACGAGATGATCCGCAGCGGCAGCGAGTATGCGGAGCTGTTCTACCTCGGCATTTTCAGCAAATTCGTCGTCGGGCTGTGGTTGTCGTGGGTGGCGGTCGGGCTGGCGTTGATTTCCTGTGCGCCGATCTTCCCGGACTTCATGTCGGAAGGGTCGATTGGAATTCCGCTGTCGAAGCCGGTTTCGCGGCTCACCCTGTTTTTTTCCAAGTATGTCGGGGCGCTGTTGTTTGTGATCCTGCAGGTCGGGCTGTTTTGCGTGATCGTGTTCATCGCGATCCGCTGGCGGGTGGGCACGTGGAATCCCAGCATCTTCTGGGCGGTGCCGCTGGTGACGCTGGTGTTCAGCTACATTTACTCGGTGGTCGTGCTGATCTCGGTATGGACCCGTTCGGTGCTGGCCGCGATTCTGGCTGGAGTGGTCATCTGGTTCGTCGCTTGGCTGGGCCAGAAGGGTGAGGAAATGCTCTATATGTTCTCCCATCCCACCGGTGTGATGGCGGACGTCACTGCGGAGCAGCAGCAGGATGCGCTGGCCGATATGGAGAAGTGGCACAAGGTGAGCGTGGCGGGCATGGCCTTCATGCCGAAGACCGGAGAAACCATGAATGTCATGGACCGGCTGATCGTGGTGGGCGGAAAGACGGGCTTTTCCAACAGCAGTTTCCTCGCCGCGCTGTTCGGGCAGAAGGACGAGGATATGAACCTGGACAAGGCGATGGCCCGGAATTCCACGTTCTATGTGATCGGCTCGTCACTGGGGTTCGAGGCGGTGATGCTCGGTCTGGCCGCCCTGATCTTCTGCCGGCGGGATTATTGAAATAACGGTAGAGAATTGACAGTAGGGTGGCGTTCGTCGTCCGATAAGGGCCTCCCTATGCCACTCCATTCCTACCGGCCCATAGCCCTTGCGCTCGGGGTCGTCGCAGCCAGCGGACTCGCCCGCGCGCAGACTTGGCTGCGCGAGGACGTCGATTTCCAGAAAATCGAAGCCCGCGCCAAAGAGCTGGCGTCGCAGCCCTATCAGGCTCCCGACCGCGAAGCGCTGCCCGGATGGATGAAGGCGCTGTCCTACGACCAATACCGGGACATCCGTTTCCGTGACGACCAAGCCTTGTGGTTGCAGGCGAATCTGCCGTTCCGGGCGATGTTTTTCCACCCCGGCTATCTCTATCGGGAGCCGGTTCAGATCCGCGAGTTCACCTCCACCCACTCGCAGGAAGTCCGCTTCACGCCGGGGTTCTTCGACTACGGCGCGCTCATCAAGGACAAGGGCGAGTTCCCGCCGAACGCCGGTTTCGCCGGGGTCCGGTTGCTGGCGCCGCTGAACAAGCAGGACAAGTTCGATGAGCTGGTGGTCTTCCAGGGAGCCAGCTACTGGCGCGCGCTCGGCAAGGGCCAGCGCTACGGCATCTCCGCCCGCGGCGTGGCGATCGATACCGGAGAGGAAGGCACCGCCGAGGAATTTCCGAGCTTCCGTGAATTCTGGCTGCGCAAGCCGGACCAGGGCGACCAGGCCGCGCAGATCCTCGCGCTGTTGGATGGTCCGTCTGTTGCAGGGGCCTATGCCTTCGTGATCCAGCCGGGCGATGACACGGTGATGACGGTCAAGGCCGTGCTCTATCCGCGCAAGGGCGTGAAGACCTTCGGCGTGGCTCCGATGTCGAGCATGTTCTGGTTCGGTGAGAATTCCCGCCGCCGTTTCGACGATTTCCGCCCCGAGGTTCACGACTCCGACGGTCTTGCGATCAAGACCGGAGCGGGAGAAAGCCTGTGGCGTCCGCTGGCGAACGACACCGGCCGTCTGGAGAAAAACTACTTCGCCGTGGACAAGCTGGCGGGCTTCGGTCTGTTGCAGCGTGACCGCCGCTTCGCCGCCTACGAGGACGGCGAAGCATCCTACGACCAGCGTCCGTCGCTGTGGATTGAGCCGGTGAACGATTGGGGCAGCGGCCGGGTGTTCCTGATGGAAATCCCGACCTCCAACGAGCTTTCCGACAACGTGGTCGCGATGTGGGAGCCCGCACAGGCACCGCAGGCGGGCCAGCGGATGGAATTTGTCTACCGCCAGCATTGGACGATGGCGGAGGACCCGGCCAAGGCGGGTGGCCATGTGGTGGCGACCCGTACCGGCCTGCACGATTGGCAGCCGGAGCAGCGCACCGTGGCGGTTGAGTTTTCCGGCATCGCGCCGGAGCGCCTGAAGGACAAGGATGGCAAGGAAGTTGCTCCCACCGCGATGGTGGAGATCACCGGCGATGGCAAGGAGCGTGCGAAGATCCAGGGCGTGGCGGTCCAGCCGTTGCCTGGAGACCGCTGGCGCGCCGGCTTCCAGATCGCCCCGGCCAAGGAAGGCGGCAAATTGTCCGAAGTCGGACCGCTCGATATCCGCGTCTCGCTCAAGCAGGGAGACGATTTCCTTACTGAAACATGGGTCAACCGGATCATTCCCTAGCCGCCCTCCGTCCCCTGAATGAAGGGGAACTCGTCGAGTGGGAGGAAGCCTACGTCGCCGTGGAGGCGTATCTGGGGGCGCTGCGCATCCGCAACCGCCTGCTGGTAGCGGAGCTGGTCCGCGGCATCCTCTGGCGTGCCTCCGCCCGCCATGCCCAGGAGCCGGGCGTTTCCGTCCGCAGCCTGGCGATGGATGAGACGCTCAAGGAGATCGCGGAATGGACGAAGCAGGTGCTCGCCGAGCCGCTCCAGCAGGGCCGCCTCGCCGCCCGTGGTCGTCTGGCCTTGTTGCTTACGGACATGCCGGGCCAGTGGCAGTCCGTGTTCCTCACCCCCGAGCCATGGCCGCCCGCGTTCGTGGAGGCGATGCGGAAGTCCTACCTTTCCGCCGGTCCGCAATTCGCCGCGCTCACCATGACCCCGCGTCCGCTGGAGCTGAACGCGATCGGCTCCGGTGCCGCCCAGTGGTGGGAAACGATGGACCGCCGCCCGGTCGTCCGGAAGATGTTCTTCTTCTTCCTGATCGTCCTGATCGTCGCGGGACTCTGGTTCATCTTCGGCCCTGATATCAAACTTCCCCGTTGATGGATTCTCCTTCTCCCCACGCCGACAGCGGCCCACCCACCGGAGCCAAGCCCTACACCAGCCTGTTCACGGCCGGGGTGCGGCGGACGATCTTCTTCGGTCTCGTCTTCACCATCAATCTGGTGGCAGGGATCTGGTTGTTCGATCTTTATGACCGCCTCGGACTCCACAAGGCCCACGGCCTGATCCTGGGCCTGTTCCTCCTCCTCAACGGCCTGCTCACGCTGGGCACCATGCACGCCTTCATCGGTGTGTGGGATTTCATCCGCGGCCGCCGCCGCGCCATCTGCATCACCGATCTCGCGAAGAGCCAGACCGGTCCGCTCACGCAGAAGCACGTCGTGGTGATGCCGGTGTACAACGAGGACATCGTGAAGGTCTGCGGTCGTGTCGAGGCGATCTACCGCTCGATCGAGGCCGCCGGACAGCTCGATGCGTTCGATTTCTACATCCTCAGCGACACCACCGACCTGAACTGCTGGGTGGAGGAAGAGGTTGCGTGGACGAACATGTGCCGCCGCCTCGATGGCTTTGGAAAGATCTACTACCGCCGCCGTCGCAAGAACGAGAACCGCAAGGCCGGCAACATCGGCGACTTCGTCCGCAACTGGGGCGGCCACTACGAGGCCATGGTGGTGCTCGATGCGGACAGCCTGATGGACGGCGGCGACATCGTGAAGCTGGCGCGCACGATGGAACTCTATCCGCGCCTAGGCATCCTGCAGACACCGCCGAAGTTGATCCGCGGCGGATCAGTCTTCACCCGCATGCAGCAGTTCGCGATGCGCCTCTACGGGCCGCTGTTCATCCGCGGACTCAATTATTGGCAGCTCAACTCCGGCAGCTACTGGGGCCACAATGCCATCATCCGTGTGCGGCCGTTCTCAGAGTTTTGCGAGCTGCCCGCGCTTCCCGGACGCGAGCCGTTCGGCGGCCGTATCCTCAGCCATGACTTTGTGGAAGCCGCGCTGATGGTTCGTGAGGGTTGGGAAGTCTGGCTCGCCTGGGACATTGTGGGCACCTACGAGGAGGCCCCGCCGACGCTGGTGGACCATCTCAAGCGCGACCGCCGCTGGTGCCAGGGCAATCTCCAGCACATGTGGCTGGTCTTCGCGCGCAAGTTCCCGCTCCCATCGCGTGTCCATTTGTTCATGGGCATCATGGCCTACCTCGGCAGTCCGCTGTGGTTCCTGTTCCTTTTGTTTGGGACTTACGTCGCGTGGGATCGCCACAAGAGCGGCCTCAGTGACCTGCCGGTCGTCAGCCGTTTCGTCGAGTGGCTGGACAAGCTGGCGACCTGGGTCAGCCAATGGCCTTCCCTCCAGCCGGTCTCGACGGAGCTGCGCCACCTCCGTGACCTCGCTTTGAAAATGGCCCCCAACGACCAGGCCCTGATTCTGATGGGGCTGGTGGTGGTCATGCTGTTCCTGCCGAAAATCCTGGCCCTGATCGGGGCCGTCCTGCACGGACCGACCCGGCGCTCCTTCGGTGGTGCGATCCCGCTGATTCTCGGTGTGTTCATGGAAATGGTGCTCTCCATGTTCATGGCGCCCGCGATCATGATCGCGCACACCTTCATGATCCTCGGCATGGTGATGGGCGCCTCCGTGAGCTGGGGCAACCAGACCCGCGAAACCGATGGCACAGGCTGGGGTGAGGCGGTGTCCGTTCATGGCCCGGCCTTTATCGCTGGAGTGGCGTGGACCGCGCTCGCGCTGTGGATCGGACCTTCGTTCGCGCTGTGGATGAGTCCGATCCTGATCGGCATGCTGCTTTCCATTCCGATGTCGGTCCTGACCAGCCGCGTCCGCTACGGTCAGGCTCTGAAATCGAAGAAGCTGTTTTCCATCCCGGAAGAGATCAGCCCGCCGGAAATCATGACGCTGGCAGACCAGGCGCAGGCCGCGGTGGATGCTGCTTTGACCGCGAAGGCACCCGGTCGCGAGGGCGTAATCGCCGCCGTCGTAGATCCGTACGTGAACGGCGTCCACGTTTCGCTGTTGGATGCCTCCGATCCGGATGAGGATCACGCGGAACTCGCCGAGAAGATGCTTAAGGAAGGTGCAGCCGCCTTGAAGAAGGACGAGCTGGCGAACATCCTCTATCACGGTCCCTCGGTGCTCGCCATGCACCGCGCGGTGTGGTCGCGGCCTTTCGATGCCCTCCATTCCTCATGGGGCAAGGCGGTGGAAAGCTACCGTATCCGCACCGAGCCGGACGCCGTTTGATCGGCCCGATTCGAAGGGAAACCAACAATTTCATGTAAAAGCCCAACCTGCCCGAGGGTATGGTGGGCTGATGAAGTTTGTGGGTTGTCTTTTGGCGCTGTGGTTGGGCTGCGTGACGGTGGCGTCCGCCGCTCCCAATATCGTTTACATCCTCTCGGATGACATGGGTTACGGCGATCCCCAACTGGCAGGAGGCAAAGCGGCAACGCCGAATCTGGACCGTCTGGCCAAGGAGGGGATGCGCTTCACGGATGCCCACACGTCCTCCTCGGTCTGCACCCCGACCCGCTATGGCATCATGACCGGCCGCTACAACTGGCGGTCCACGCTCAAGCAGGGGGTGCTTTCCGGCAACAGTCCGGCATTGATCCCGGGGGATCGGGTGACCGTGCCTTCGTTTCTCAAGCAAGCCGGCTACCACACAGGCTTCATTGGCAAGTGGCACCTTGGTCTCGGTTGGGAGAAACCCGCGGCTCCGGCCAAGGCTGAATCCGGTCCGACCGCAGGCACGGGATGGGGACTGGATTATTCCAAGCCTGTGAAGAACGGCCCGCTCACGCTTGGCTTCGATGAGGACTTTTTCATTTCCGCGTCACTCGACATGCCGCCCTTCGTCTATCTGAAGAACGACAAGGCGGCGGAGATTCCCACGGTGACGAAGAAGTGGCTGCGGGAAGGACCTGCGGCCAAGGATTTCGAAGCCGATCATTGCCTCCGCGATTTCGCCCGTGAGGCCCGCGGTTTCATCAAGCGCGCGGCGGCATCCAAGGAGCAGCCGTTCTTCCTCTACCTGCCGCTGACGAGCCCGCATACGCCGATCGTCCCATCGGAAAACTGGAAGGGGAAATCGCCTTTCGGCCTCTACGGTGACTTCCTGATGGAGACGGATTGGGTGGTCGGTGAGCTGCTCGCGGAAATCGAAGCCTCCGGAACTGCTGCGGATACGATCGTGATTTTCACTTCGGACAACGGCTGCTCGCCGCACGCGGACATTCCGCCGATGATTGCCAAGGGGCACAAGCCGAACGGTGATTGGCGCGGCACCAAGGCGGACATTTGGGAAGGTGGGCACCGGGTTCCCTTCCTCGTCCGCTGGCCGTCGGTGGTGAAGGCGGGCTCCACCTGCGCCACCACCATCTGCACCACCGATCTTTTCGCCACGGCGGCGGAGGTGATCGGCAAAAGCGCTGCGATTCCGGCGGATGCGGCCGAGGATAGCTTCTCGATGCTGCCATTATTGAGAGGAGAGGATGGCCACAAGCGCGAGTTCACCATTCATCATTCGATCAACGGTTCGTTCGCGATCCGGAAGGGCGATTGGAAGCTATGCCTGTGCCCGGACTCAGGAGGTTGGTCCGCGCCGAAACCTGGTTCTCCCGAATCGAAGACTCTCTATCCGGTGCAGCTCTACAACCTGAAGGACGATCCCCGCGAGCAGACCAACCTCGCCGAAAAGGAAACGGGCAAGGTGAAGGAACTCTCGGCTGTGCTGGCCAAGGCCATCCACGATGGCCGCACCACACCGGGGCCGGTTCAGAAGAACGACGGAGAGCCGGGGACGACTCCGGCCCGTGTGGCAGACCTGTTGCCGGAACTCCAGTTCATGGTCGCGAAGGCCAAGGCGGAGAAGCTGGAGGACTGAGGCTCGCGGATCGTGGCGGCGGTTTCCAGCCGCCAAGCTTCTGAAACTCTCTTCGCTTCAATCAGAGGTCGGGGCTGTAGTGATCCGCCATTCCTCGACTGGTTTGCCACCCACGAGGTGCCGGGTGACGATCTCTTCCAGCACCTCCGGCGTGCATGAGTGATACCAGACCCCTTCCGGATAGACCACGGCGATGGGACCGCGCAGGCAGACGCGGAGGCAATCCGCCTTCGTGCGCAGGACGCCCGGTGCGGCCTGGCCCAGTTCCGCGAGACGGCGTTTCAAGAACTCCCACGATTCCGCGCCCTTCACCGGATCACAGCACTTGGGTTTGGTCGGGGTGGCGCACAGGAAGATGTGGCGGGTGGCTTTGTCCACACCCGCCGCCTTCGCCGCGTTCCGGAGTTCATCGTCCATGCCCGTGGGTGAATCGGCCCGGGCGCGGACGCGAGAGGAAATTTCGGAAGACGCAGGCATTTTGCATGACCATTTCCTGCTGCGGATGGTGTAAGACTGTTCCGCGATCGGTCATAGGCTTTGGCTGGCCGGTCGTGGCCAGGTGGCAGCTCCCGGCTGTTTCCGATCCCATCAGTATCATGAAGATTCCCGCGCTGTTCAGCCTCGCGCTGATGATCATTTTTGGCCCGTTGGCCCTGGCGGAAGCCCCCGCGCCCCGTCCGAACATCATCTACATTCTCACCGATGACCTGGGCTACGGTGATGTCGGCGCGTTTTTCCAGAAACAACTCGCGGAGAAAAAGCTGCCTGCGGAAATGACTCCGGTCCTCGACAAGATGGCGGACGAAGGCATCCAGCTTCGCGGCCACTACTGCCCGGCACCGGTCTGCGCACCTTCCCGGGCCTCGTTCCTCAGCGGTGTGCATCAGGGCCACGCGAACGTCCGTGACAACCAGTTCGACAAGGCTTTGGAGGACAATCACACCGTCGCCTCCGTGCTGAAGGGGGCGGGATACTCCACCGCCGTGATCGGCAAGTGGGGTCTGCAGGGATCGCCCTCCGGTGGTGATGGGGAAGTCGATGAAGCAAAGGGACAGAAGACCGGATCGCCGGAAACCTGGCCGGCTTACCCGACGAAACGTGGATTCGACTACTTCTTCGGTTATGTGCGCCACGCCGATGGGCACGAGCACTATCCGAAGGAAGGGGCTTATCGCGGAGCGAAGCAGGTTTGGGATGGAAACAAGGAGATCTCCGCCCAGCTGGACAAGTGTTACACCACCGATCTTTTCACCGCGCGTGCGAAGAAATGGATCGTCGATCAAAAGACCTCCGCACCGGACAAGCCGTTCTTCCTTTATCTGGCCTATGACACGCCACACGCCACCACCGAGCTGCCGACAGGTCCCTATCCTTTGGGTGGCGGTCTGAAAGGCGGCATGCAGTGGACGGGGAAGCCGGGCCGGATGATCACGTCCGCCACCGGCAAGGTGGATTCCTACTGCTATCCGGAGTTCGCGAACGCGACCTACACCGGGCCGCAGTGGTTCGGCAAAAAGGATCCGACCGTGCAGAAACGTCCGTGGCCGGATGTTTTCAAGCGCTACGCCACTTCGGTTCACCGCATCGACGACTGCGTGGGCGATCTTGTCAAACTCCTGAAGGACCTGAAGATCGATGACAACACGTTGCTCGTCTTCACCACGGACAACGGTCCGAGCAACGAGTCTTATTTGAAGCAGCAGCAACTCCAGCCGAATTTCTTCCGCAGCTTTGGTCCCTTCGATGGGATCAAGCGGGATTGCTGGGAGGGGGGCATCCGCACTGGCGCGATCGTGCGCTGGCCTGCCTCCGTGCCTGCAAAGCGTGTGAATGAAGCGCCGTGCCAGGCCCACGATTGGATGACCACCTTCGCCGAGATGGCCGGAGTGCCCGCACCCGCCCGGGCGGATGGCGTTTCCCTGATGCCAACGCTGACCGGTAAAGGTGAACAGAAACCCTCGACCGTGTATGTGGAATACTCGGTCGCCGGTCGCACGCCGTCTTTTCCGGAGTTCGATGCCTCCCATCGCGACCGCCAGCGTGGTCAGATGCAGGTGATCCGCCTCGGGGACATGACCGGTGTCCGCTACGCGGTGAAGAGCCACGCGGACGACTTCGAGATCTACAACGTGGTGCAGGATCCGCAGCAGACGAAGAACCTCGCCGCGCAGAACTCCGCGCTGCAGCAGGAGATGAAGGACAAAGTGCTGCAACTGCGCCGCCCGAGTTCCGCGGCAAAGCGCCCTTACGACAGCGAACTGGTGCCCGCTGACAAGGTGGCACAGCCGGAGCCCGGCGTTGTTTGGAAGGCCTACGAGGGGGAATTCCCATGGCTGCCGAAGTTCGATACGATGTCTCTCTCGAAATCCGGTGTATCGCCGCGGCCGGCGGTCTCCGATCTATCGCGAGAAGAAAACGCCGGCATGCTCTGGTCCGGATTCATCCAGGTGCCGGCCGATGGCGAATACACGTTCTTCTGCAAGGCGGACGCCGGCGTTTCACTGCGTCTGCACGATGCGATGGTGATCGACGGCGGCTTCGGCTCGAAAGCGGTGGAACAGGAAGGCAAGGTGCTGCTGAAGGCCGGCCTCCACGCCTTCCGTCTCTACTACGCACATCGTAGTGGAACGCCTGCCTTGGGCTTCGAATGGAGCGGTCCGGGCATCGGCCGCCAGCCGGTGCCTGCCTCGGCGTTCTCGCATTAAACCACCTCAAAAAAAACCACCCCGGAAGCACCGGGATGGCTTTGTGGTCGGGTTTTGAAAACCGGAGGCTTATTCCTTCTCCTTCGTTTCCTTCGGAGCTTCGGCGGCCTTTTCCTTCATCTTGGCCAGGCGGCCCTTGAAGCTTTCGATCATCGGAGCGGCTTCGCTTTTCGGAGCCAGGGCGACGGCCTCGTCGCAGATCTTCATCGCTTCGTCGAACTTGCCGGTCTGGGCGTAGGCGGAGGCCTTGGCCATGATGACCTGCTGCTTGGCTTCACCATCGAGACCCTCGTCCTTCAACGTGCGGTCCACCAGGGCGACGAGGCCATCGGTGTCCTTGGAGCGCATCAGGCCCATGGCTTCCTTTTGGAAGGCTTCCTGCTTTTCCTTGGCGGCGGCGGCTTTGGCGAAGCCGGTTTCGTCCTTCGGGTCGGCGGCTTTGATCTGGGTGGCGATGTCACCGTAGAAGGAGGACACGAGATCATCGTCCAGCTTCATCGCCTTGAGGGCGGCGACGAGCTGTTTGGCTTTCTCCACGCCCTCGGCCTTGCCGGCGGCGGCGAAAGCGTCGTCACGGGTTTTCTTCCCGGCGCGGAGCTCGTCAAGATGGGTGACATATTTCTCCGGGCCGCCCTGCTGGTAGCCGGTCTGGCCGAAGGGTTTGCCTTCGGAATCGCAGAGCATGATGGTGGGGAAGCCGCTGACGGAATACTTCTTCTGAAGCTCCTTGTTCTGGGCCTGGGCGGCTTCGCCGAGCTTGGCCTTGTTCTCGGGCTTCTGCGGGAAGTCCAGCGAGACCAGCACGAACTTGTCCTTCACGCCTTCCTTGAAGGGATCCTTCGAGAACACTTCCTCATCGAGCTTGATGCACCAGCCGCACCAGTCGGAGCCGGTGAAGTCGATGAGCAGATCCTTTTTCTCCGCGGCGGCCTGCTTTTTGGCGGCTTCGAAATCGGTGACCCAGCCTTCACCACTGGCGAACGCGGAACCGGAGCAGATCAGGGCCGAGGCGGCCGCGAACGCGAGATGCTTGAAAGTCGTTTTCATGAAGCGGCTACCAAACAGCCGGATCGCCCGGAGTGGCAATGGGAATCGTGATGAAAGTATCCTGAGCCGTGTGCTTTGGAATTCCGGCGGGCACGCACGAAAAAGCCGCTCCGGGAAACCGGAGCGGCTTTGGAACCAGTCAGTCGGAGTGACCGCTTTCGCGATTACTTCTTCTTGGCGACCTTCTTCGCAGCCTTCTTGGCCGGAGCAGCCTTTTTGGCGGCCTTCTTCGCCGGCTTGGCGGCGGGAGCCTTGGCGGCTTCCTCGATCGCGGCCTGGGCGGCGGCGAGGCGGGCGACCGGCACGCGGTATGGTGAGCAGGACACGTAGTTCAGGCCGAGGGTGTGGCAGAACTTGACGGAATCCGGATCACCACCGTGCTCGCCGCAGATGCCGAGCTTGATGTTCGGACGGGTGCTGCGGCCCTTGGCGACGGCGGTCTCCATGAGCTGGCCCACGCCGGTGGCATCGAGGGTGGCGAAGGGGTTCTTCTTGAACACTTCGTTCTCGATGTAAGGCATGAGGAACGCGCCCATGTCGTCGCGGCTGACGCCGAGCGCGGTCTGGGTGAGGTCGTTGGTGCCGAAGGAGAAGAACTCGGCGCCCTTGGCGATCTCGTCGGCGGTGAGGGCACCGCGCGGGACTTCGATCATGGTGCCGACCTGGTAGTCGAACTTCACCTTCTTCTCGGACATCACTTCCTTGGCGACGCGATGGACGATCTCGGCCTGGAGGTCGAATTCCTTCTGGAAGCCGACGAGCGGGATCATCACTTCCGGCTTCACCTTGATCTTCTTCTTCGCCACGTCAGCGGCGGCTTCGAAGATGGCGCGGGCCTGCATCTCGGTGATTTCCGGATAGGCGATGCCGAGGCGGCAGCCGCGGTGGCCGAGCATCGGGTTGAACTCGTGCAGGTCGTGCACGCGCTGGATGATCTTCTCGACCGGCACGTTGATCTTCTTGGAGAGATCGAGCTGCTGCTCCTTGGAGTGCGGCAGGAACTCGTGAAGCGGCGGGTCGAGGAGGCGGATGGTGGCCGGCAGGCCCTTCAGGGTGGTGAAGATGCCGGTGAAGTCCTCGCGCTGGTAAGGAAGGAGCTTGGCCAGGGCGGCCTTGCGGGCTTCCAGGGTGGTGGCGAGGATCATCTCGCGCATCGCGTCGATGCGGTCGCCTTCGAAGAACATGTGCTCGGTGCGGGTCAGGCCGATGCCGGTGGCACCGAAGGCCACGGCGATGCGGGTCTGCTCCGGCGTGTCGGCATTGGTGCGGACGCCCATCTTGGTCGCCTGTTCGCACCACTTCATGAGCTGGAGGAAGCTCTTGAACTTCTCGGTCTTCTGGGCGGCCTTGTCGTTGCTGACGATGCCGGTGATGATCTCGGACGGAGCGGTCTTGAGCTGGCCGCCGTAGACAGTGCCGGAGGTGCCGTCGATGGAGAGGTAGTCACCTTCCTTGAAGACCTGGCCGGACACGGTGACGGTCTTCTTGTCGTAGTCGATTTCCACGGCGGAAGCACCGCAGATACAGACCTTGCCCATCTGGCGGGCGACGAGAGCGGCGTGGGAGGACACACCGCCCTTGGCGGTGAGGATGCCTTCCGCGGCGATCATGCCGCGAAGGTCTTCCGGGCTGGTCTCGTTGCGGACGAGGAGGACGACTTCACCCTTCTCGGCGGCCGCGGCGGCGCGGTCGGCGTTGAGGTAGATCTTGCCGGAAGCGGCACCCGGACCGGCGGGGAGACCCTTGGCGAGTTCCTTGGCCTTCTTGACCTCGGCGAGGTCGAAGATCGGGGCAAGGAGCTGGTCGAGCTGGTCGGCCGGGTTGCGGAGCACGGCGGTCTTCCAGTCGATGAGCTTCTCCTTGACCATGTCCATGGAGAACTTGAGCGCGGCGGCGGCGGTGCGTTTGCCGTTGCGGGTCTGGAGCATGAACAGCTTGCCTTCCTGCACGGTGAACTCGACGTCCTGCACGTCCTTGAAGTGCTTCTCAAGGATGGTGCGGACCTTCATGAGTTCCGCGAAGGGCTTCGGCATCGCCTTCTTCATGAGGGCGACCGGCTCCGGGGTGCGGACACCGGCGACCACGTCTTCGCCCTGAGCGTTGACGAGGAATTCGCCGTAGAATTCGTTCACGCCGTTGGCGGGGTTGCGGGTGAAGGCCACGCCGGAACCGGAGGTGTCACCGGTGTTGCCGTAGACCATCGCCTGCACGTTCACGGCCGTGCCCCATTCGGCGGGGATGTTGTACTTGCGGCGATAGACGATCGCGCGGTCGTTCATCCAGGAACCGAACACGGCGCCGGCGGCACCGCGGAGCTGGTCCCAGGGATCGTTCGGGAAGCCCTTGCCGGTGCGCTGCTTCACGAGAGCCTTGAAGCGCTTCACCAGCTCCTGCTGGTCTTCGGCGGTGAGATCGGAATCAACGAGATCCTTGCCGTACTTCTCGTGCTTGAAGCCTTCGATGACAACTTCGAAGGGCTCGTGGTCTTCGCCTTCGGCCTTCTGCACGCCGAGAACGACGTCACCGTACATCTGGATGAAGCGGCGGTAGCAGTCCCAGGCGAAGCGCTCGTTCTTGGTGGCGGCGGCGAGGGAAAGGACGGTCTGGTCGTTGAGACCGAGGTTGAGGATGGTGTCCATCATGCCCGGCATCGAGTCACGGGCACCGGAGCGGACGGCGACAAGGAGCGGCATGCCCTTGGCGTCGCCGAACTTGCAGCCCATGATCTTCTCCATGTTGCGCACGCCGGATTCCATCTGGGCCTGGAGCACGGCCGGATAGGTCTTCTTGTGGCCGTAGAAATAGGTGCAGACCTCGGTGGTGATGGTGAATCCCGGAGGCACCGGAAGACCGATGCGGGTCATCTCGGCGAGGTTCGCGCCCTTGCCACCCAGAAGGGCCTTCATGCTGCCGTTGCCGTCGGCTTTGCCATTGCCCCAAGTGTAGACGTACTTGATCTTCTTCTCGGTGGAGGCGGCGGGTTTCGCCGCTTTCTTGACGGACTTCTTGGCAGCCGGTTTGGCGGCCTTCTTTTTCGTTGCCATGTGGTGTTAGTCGGGTTGTGAGACTTCGGGACGGATGAATAAAAGGCAGAGGACCCCATTCGATCCGGCGCAAGGCGCGCGGAGGCTAGCAACAGCCATCCCCGTGTCAATGAACCAGTTGCGCGTAATACGGCGTGTTTTTCCGCGGCGGCCACGCCTTCGTTCCGTGTCCTGCGGTTCACCGGATTTGTTGGATTTCCGGTCTGCGGAAAAGGTCGTGTAGGATTCCGACGTCCGGAAATCGCAAGCACCCTGTTCGCATTGCCAGTCGAAATCCCTCTCAAGTTCGTTGCCCGGGCCGCGGTTCGCGTCCATGCTGCGCACACGATGCCGGAAAACGACGCTCCCCCCGAGAAAGCTCCGCGCAAGCGCCGGCGCTGGAAACGGCGGGTGCTGCTCGTGCTGGCACTGCTGCTGGGGATCAGTCTGGTGGTGCTGAACGGCCCCGGCTGGCGCTGGATCGCCGGCCGCGTGGCCGCGCACTATCTGCCGGAGCTCGGCCTCACCGGCACCGTGGATTTCGGCGGCACACTCAGCAAGGGGGAGATCCTGCTGCGTGGTGTGGATCTGAAAGGCGAGGGCGCGGTGAAGTCCGTGAAGCTGGAGCAGGTGGTGCTGCGCTACCAGCCGTCCCGCGTGATCCACGGCGAGATCGAGGCGGTGCGGATCGACGGGCTGCACGCGGAGCTGGATCTCGACAAACCGTGGCCCGGTCCGAAGAAGCCGAAGGACACGCAGGAAAAATCCGGCGACTTTTCGAAGCTCTCCGAAACGCTGCGCACGTTGCGGCAGCGGATCGTGCCGGTGGAGGCGGATATTTCCGACCTGCGGGTGGCGGTGACCCAGAAAGGCCAGACGGTGTTCGGCCTTGCCTCAATGGATCTCAAGCATGAGTCCGGCGGAGAACGCTTCGCATTGAAACTCGGCGATCTCGCCTTCTCCAACGGCCGCAAGCTGCCCGCACAGGAGACCGCGCTGGTGTGGAGGAACGAGGAGATCGAGGTGGAGAAGGCCTTGCTTCTTCCCGGCATCACTTTGGAAGGAGTGAAGGCCCAACTCCCTGCCAGTGGTGCCCTGACCTATGATGGTGCGATCCGGGTCAATGACGCCCGTTTGTCGGCCACCGGTTCGTTGGAAGAAGCGCGGCTTCGCCTGGCAGATGGCACCTTGGTGGCGAAGCAGACCGCCGCCCTGTTCGGTGCGGAGATTCCCGCCGATGCCACTCTGGAAACGTTCGAGGTGCAGGCGCGAGGATTCAAGGGTGGCCTGAAGACTCTGGACGGCACCGTGCGCGCCGGACTGCGCGGTATTTCTTTTCAGGACTGGCAGGTGCCCGCGCTGCGGTTGAATGGCGAGCTGAAGGGGCCGGACCTGCGTGCGGACGTAAATGCGGAGGCGCTAGGCTCGCCACTTTCGATTGCGGCACGCTCGATGGTTTCTCGGGATGGCGGTCTGAAATTCCAACAGGCCACCGCGGACATCCGCGTCCCGCAGGCAGCCGCGGTGCTTGCGAACCTGCGCACGCGGATGAAGGATCTGAAGGAACCCGGCCCGGTGCCGGAGTCCGCGTTGCAAGGAACGGTCGCCGCTGCCTTCACCGACGGGAAAGTTTCAAAGGCGGATGCCCGCTTCACGCTCGCGCCCGCACATCCGGAGGAAGTCTCGTCACTGGATGTGACCGCAGGCTGGGTGCCGCAGGGTCCGGTGGACGCGCGCGTTGTCATCGATGGCGGACAGATCGATGCGACGGTCGATCCCACCGCACGCCGCTACAAGGGCCGTGCGGCCTTCAATGATTTCACGCCGGATCGTCTGCACGGTTGGCTGGCCGCATTCGCGGTGAAGGTGCCGCCGGAGATGACCCTGAGCGGCACGTGGGAAGGTGAAGGCGGGTTCGGTCCGCGTGATCACAAGGGGCATGCCGTGATCGGGAATTTCATTTCCGCCAAGGCGGCCAATGGTCCGCTCACCGCCGCTGGTGATGTCACTTACGATTGGCCGAAGAACGCCGAGGTTCGAGGACTCACCGTCACGCAGGGGCCGGAGAAGTTCGTCTGCAATGCCAAGCTCGCCGACCAACTGCTCACGCTCGACCAACTCCAGTGGACCGAAGGCACGGAGGTGCTGCTCGATGGCAAGGCCAGCGTTCCAGTGACAGAGAATCCCGCCGACTGGAAGAGCCTGCTCAAACAGACCCGCCCGCTTTCCGTGGACATCGAGTCCCGTGAGCTGGCGCTTTCGAAACTCCATTCCTTCCTGCCGCCGACCACACGCTTTCCGGAAACCGCGCGCGGCAAGCTGGTGATCCGCCTTTCCGGCACACCGGCCGAGCCGCAGATCGACGCCCAGGTGATCGCCCGTGATCTCGGCCTCGCTTCCCAGCCGAAAGTGCCGAAGGCGGATCTCGATCTCACGCTCAAGACCGAAGCGGGTGAACTCAACGTCGCGGGCACGCTCGCGACGCCCGGTTATCCCGCCGCCAATCTCTCCGCGAAGCTGCCATTCCGTCCCGGCGTTTGGGTGGAGAATCCCGCAGTGCTGAAGGACGAGAAACTGGAAGCCGCGGCCCGGGTGCCGAATCTGGAACTCGCGAGATTCGCCGCACTGGCTCCCGGCGTGAAGACGTTGGCCGGATCGTTGAAGGTGGATCTCACGGTGGGCGGCACCATTGGCAAACCGGAGCCGCTGGGTGCGGTGGAACTGAAAGGTGGTGGCGTGACGCTGGCGAGCGAGGCGGTGCCGCCATTGCAGGGCATCGGTCTGAAAGCGAGCGCCAGCCCGGCCGGCATCATCCTGGAGCGTGTCGGTTTACAAATGGACGGCGGCACGTTCGAAGGGCGTGGCAAACTCAACCTCGTCGAAGGCAAGCCATCGGATATCGATGTGACCCTCCGTGGCCGCGCACTGCCTTTGAAGCGCGATGACTCGATGATCATCCGCAGCGACATGGACATCGCGATCCGCGGCCCGTGGCAGACGGCGACGGTGAGTGGCACCGTGGCGATTGTGGACAGCTTGTTCTACCGCGACATCGAGCTGCTGCCCATCGGCGTGCCGTTCAATCAACCATCGGCGCCATCGGTTCCCGCCATCGATACGGCGAAGAAGGATGCCGCGGCGGATGCCCTTCCGGAGCCGTTCCGCAACTGGGGGCTCGCGGTGAAGGCGAAGACCGCGAACGCCTTCCTGATCCGCGGAAACCTCGCCACCGGCCAGGCGATCCTCGATGTCAATGTGGGCGGCACCTTGGGCAAGCCCGCGCCAAAGGGGCAGGCGATCCTCCGCGATGTTTCCGCGAAGTTGCCGTTCAGCACGCTGCTGGTGGAGGAAGGCACCGTCGATTTCCGTCCGGAGGCGCCGTTCGACCCCACGCTCAATATCCGCGGCCGCTCGGTGGTGCGTCCGTACGAGGTGAACGTGTATGTCTATGGTTCGGTCTCGGATCCGAAGGTGCTGACCACCTCCAACCCGCCGATGCCGGAGAGCGAGGTCATGACTCTTCTCGCCACCGGCACCACCACCTCGGGCATCGCCGATCCACAGGCGGCGACCACCCGTGGTGCCCAGTTGCTTATCGAGGAATTGCGGCGCGGACGCATCCGTTTCGCGAAGCGTCTCCAGCCGCTGCTCAAGATTCTGGACCGTGTCGACTTCCAGATCGGCGAGCAGAACCGCTACTCGGGCGAGAAGATGAATTCCGCCACCATCAATCTCGATGACAACTGGCTGATCAGCGCCGGGATGGGCGAGGAAGGCCGCTCGCGCGTCATGCTGATGTACCTCGTCCGTTTCCGATGACCCGGTTCCTCAAACTGCTGCCATTCGCGTTTCTGCCGGCTGCCCCGTTGCGGGCCCAGCAGAAGCAGCCGGGTATTGGCGAGATCTTCCGGGAGATCATCCATGGCGAGCAGGAGGTGGACAGCCGCACCAAGGTCCGCATCGCTGGCACCAAGACGATGTCCGAAGGCGATGCGCTCGCGCTGATCGGAGATCGTCTCGAACACGTGCGCCGCCAGGCTCCCAGCGCTTCGCGCGCGAGCGATGCCGCGTTCATGACGCGGCAGTTGTTCCGCAACCAGGGCTTCAACCAGTGCGACGTGACCTGGAAGATCACCAGCGATTCTTCGATCCAGCTCATCGTCAACGAAGGTCCGCGCCAGGAGCTCGGCGATGTGAAGGTCACGGGCGTGGACAAGGACACTGCGAAGCGCCTGGCGAAACTCTATGCCGTGCCTGCGGAGAAGCGCCGCTTCGGTGCGGGCGAGCGACCGCCGTTCCGCGCCATCGATGTGGACGAAGGCTTGGCGCTTGTGATTTCGGATTTCCACTCGCGGGGTTATTGGACGGCCACTGCCGAGGTGAAGGACCGCAGATTCGAAACGGCGAAGGGCGGCAGGGTGGACATCCTGGTCGAGACGAATCCGGGGCCGTTGCACCAGATCGCCGCGCCCACCATCGAAGGCGCGGGTGGTAATCGCGATGGTGTCGCCCGCGAGGCGGCGGCCTTTACCGGGCTGACCGCGGATACGGCGAACGTCAACGGCCTGCGTGCTGCCATCGAAACCTACTACCGCAAGCGCGGTTTCACCAAGGCGAAGGTGCTTCTGACCAGCGCCATTGCCGGAGGCAAATTCGTTCCCGGGCTGATCGTAGAAGAAGGAAAGAGCTATCAGCTCGGCCGCATCACCTTCGATGGCCTCTCGAAGACGAAGTCGTGGCGCATCCGCCAGCGCGTCAGGGACCTTGAAGGCAAGACGCTGGATGACACGGTGATGGAAAAACGCCTGCGCGGCATGATGGCCACCGGAGCGTTCCAAGCGGTGCGGACCGAACAGATCCCGCGCAACGACGGCGTCATGGACGTCACGTTGCATTTCGAGGAAGGCGAGGCGCGTGGTTATACCATTTCCGCTGGTCTCGGCAGCTACGAGGGGCCGATCGGCGGCGTGACCTACTACGACCGCAATTTCATGGGGCTGCTGTATAATTTCAGCAGCGGGGTGGAAGTATCCGCCCGTTCCATCCTTGGCGAGGTGTCGCTGTCCGATCCCTGGCTGTGGGGCACCGATGCGACCGGCACGGCCCGCCTGTTCCTCCTGACTCACGACAACGAGGGATATAGTACTTGGAAGGCAGGCTTGGAGGCCGGCGTGCTCTATCCGGTGACTCCGCATTACACGGTGGACGGACGCGTCGGCTGGAGCTTCGTGAACACCAACAGCGAGGACATTCCGGGCACCCTGCTGGGTGAGACGGTTTACCAGAATCCCTACATCCGCATCAACCAGCGCCTCGACTACCGCGACAGCGCGGTGCTGCCGACCAAGGGCTGGAAGGTGGAAATGCCGATCGAGTTCGGCTCGGCGATCGGGCAGGTTTCAACCATCTACACGAAGGCCGAGCTTTCGGGCGCATGGTACCATCCGGTCGGGAAGAAAGGTCAGGTGGCATTGGCCGCGCGTGGCGGCGTGATCGCTGCCAGCGGCGAGGACTTCGATCTGCCCATCGACATGCGCTTCTTCCTCGGCGGCGCGAATACCGTGCGCAGCTACCCGGAGCGCGAGATGGGACCGCATTCGCGGACCGGCTATCCCATCGGCGGCGAGGCCTATTGGGTGGCGAATGCCGAGTACATCTACAGCGTCGCCGGAGCCTTGAAATTGGTCGGCTTTCTGGATGCCGGACAGCTTTCGCAACGCGGTGGCGGGGCTGGCAGTGCGTCCGATCCGGACCTGGCCGCGGGCCTCGGCGTGCGCTTCGATCTGCCGGTGGGTCCCGTCCGTTTCGAATACGGGCACAACCTCACGCAGGATCCCGGCGAGCCTTCCGGTGCGTGGCATTTCTCCATCGGCACGACGTTCTGACAGGGCGGGCGATAGCCCGAAAAGACTAGTGGCGGAGACCGGCTCGACAACTCCCGCGCTTCTGCGGTACGGTCGATCAAATGCTTCGGAATCTCGTCCTGCTCTTTTTGTTCGCCGCGATGGCGGAGGCGCAGGACGCCGCACCGCGGTCCGAATTCCTCGTCCGGGTGTGGCAATCGGACGAAGGCCTGCCGGGCAATGTGGTGCGTTCGATCGGCGAGTCCGCGGATGGCCGCCTGTGGATCGCCACTGCTGAAGGCATCTCACGTTTCGATGGGTTGTCGTTCCGGACCGTGGAAACCGGCGGCACCCGCCGCGACCGGAAGTACGACTACTTTCGGATCTTCACTCCGGACGATGGCAGCGTGTGGGTGGCCACCCACAGCTACGGCTTGTTCCGCGTCCGGGAAGACGGACTCGAAAGCGCCTACGAGGGCGATGGCGGAGCCGAGCCGGGCGTCGTGACACGGGTGCTCTCCCACGGTGGATCGGACTATTTCGTCAGAAAGGGGAAACTGTGGCGGATCGGGGGAAATCCTCCGGAAGCGGTGGATCATCCCGCCCCGGATCTGGAGGCTGCGTTTTCTACGGACGTGCAGCGCCAGCAGCAGCGCGGGCGTGGCGAGAACAAGAACCTGCCGGAATTGCTCGTGGATCGTAACGGTGGCGAGTGGAGCATCCGCAACCGCTCGTTGAGCTACCGCGCGCCGGGGGCGGCTTCATCCGTGGTGGTCAAGGAACTGGAAGGTCGTGTCGCCGCCACCGATATGCTGGAGGACCGCGAGGGCAGCATCTGGCTGGCGAACCCGAGCTACGGCTTGGTTCGTATCCGGCACCGTCGTGTGATCCAGCTCCCCCTTCACAATGGTGTCTATGATTCGCCGGCCTTGGCGGCGGTCCAGTCGAAGGATGGCACGTGGTGGATCGCCAATCGCAATGGCGGGGTGGACCGGGTGCGGGATGGCGAGGTGTTCCATGTGCCCATCGTCACCAGCGGCCTTGTTCGCGCCGTGGCCTGCCTCAAGGAAGACCGGCAGGGCCGGCTATGGATCGCCACCCGGGATGCATCGGTGTATCTGTTGAATCCGGAAACCCAGAAGGTCGAGGGGCAGTTCCCGAGCAATCCCGAGCTTTCCAAGATCAATGTGATCGTGGAGGACTCCAATGGACGCTTGTGGTTCGGAGGCAATGGCCGGTTGTTCTGTTGGGACGGATCGAAGGTGGAGAGCTATGCGGACAAGCCGGAATTGTCCGGGATGGAGATCTTCTGCATGGCCTTCGCGCCCTCGGGGATTCTGTACTTGGGAACCACGGATGGCAGGATGTTCACCTTTGACGGCCATGCCTTCCTGCCGCTCGGTGGTCTGCCTCACACGTCCACGCGTGCCTGCATTTCCTCGGTGATCCCGGTATCGTCCGGAGAGGTGTGGGCTTCCACTATTGGTGGCGGCATCCTGCTATGGAAGGACGGACGCTGGCATCGCTTTGGCAGTGCGCAGGGAATTCCGGACGAACGGCTGACCACGCTCACCCTTGAGGATGGCGACTCGCTGTGGATGGGATCGCTCGGTGGCATCCTCCATGTCTCACGGCAGGATCTCATCGACTGCGTGGACGATGGGAAGAAATTCCCACGCTGGCTTCACCTGGATCGTTCCGATGGCCTCCCTACGCGCGAGTGCGTGGGGGGCTCCCGGCCGTGTGTCTTCCGTGCGAATGACGGCTCGCTGTGGTTTCCCACCACCTCAGGGCTGGCGGGCTTGAATCCCCGGCAGATGGAAACACCGCCGGTGCCGCCGGTGATCGTCTTTGAGCCGGTGGAGATCAATGGCGTGTCCCATCCGGTCGGTGCCGCACCGATTGTAGCAGGCCCGGGGTTCGTGCGGCTCGGATTGAACTTCACCGGCGTGAGTCTCAGTGCTCCGGAGAAGGTCACCTATCAGGTGCGGCTGGTGGGTCTTGAGGGGGCTCCGCGTTTCATCGGCAACCACCGCGAGGTGGATTACCAGCCGGTGCCACCGGGGCGCTACCGCTTTGAAGTTTCCGCGACCAACGGGGAAGGGGTGGTCAGCATGCATCCCGCGGTGCTGCCCATCGAGGTGCGCCCCCATTTCTGGCAGAGCATTTGGTTCATCATCACCACCATCGTCGGCGGGTTGGCTCTGGCCCTCGCCATGGGCTGGTTGATTGCAAGGTCTCGCATGAAACACCGCCTCCGGGAGATCCGTGTGCATGGCATGCTGGAGGCGGAGCGTTCGCGCATCTCGCGCGATCTCCACGATGAACTGGGCGCGAGCCTCACCGAAGTATCCATCCTCACCGAACTGGCGGCGGAAGCAAACCACGACGAGAAACTGGGCACCTCGCTGGGCCAGCTCTCGATGAAAGCCAGACAGGCCGTGGGTGCTCTCGATGAAATCGTCTGGGCCACCAATCCCGCCCAGGACAGCCTGGCCTCGCTGGTCGAATACCTGGCGTTCTCCACCCGTGAGTTTCTCAAAGCAGTGGACATTCCCCTGCACACCGACATCGTCCGCGAAGTGCCTGAAGCAATGATCGGTCCGCGCCGCCGTCATCACGTGGTGCTGGCCACCCGCGAGGCACTCAACAACGCGGTGAAGTATGCCGGCTCGGAGTCGATTTCATTGCGGATCGCCATCGAGGACGGCAAACTGGTGGTACGTATCCGCGATGAAGGAAAAGGCTTCCCGATCGAGTATGCGACCGGTGGCAATGGCCTGGCCAACATGCGGAAACGGATGTCCGACTGCGGCGGCGATTGCCTCATTGACAGCATCCCCGGAGCCGGGACCACCGTCACCCTCAGCCTGCCTCTGCCTCCATGACCACTGCCGCCCGCCAACGCAAATCGACCGTCGCCATCGTAGAGGACAACGCGCCTCTTGGCGCGAGCCTGCGGCAGATCGTGGACTCCACCGAAGACCTCCAGTGCGTCGGCGTCTGGGGCACGGGTGAGGACGCGCTCAAGAAGATCGATGCCTTCCGTCCGGACGTCGTCCTCATGGATATCAATCTTCCCGGCATTTCGGGCATCGAGGCGACGGCGCGGGTGAGGCAGGCCTTGCCCGCCATCCAGATCATCATGGTCACCGTGTATGCGGACCACGACATGATCTTCGCCGCGCTCAAAGCCGGGGCGGCCGGGTATCTGCTCAAGCGTTCGTCGCCGTCGGAAGTGCGGGACGCCATCCGCGAGGTACTCAGCGGTGGCGCGCCGATGAGTCCGGAGATCGCACGGCGGGTGGTGGAAACCTTCCGCCAACCGGCCGCAGAGGACACGGCGGACTCCGATCTTTCCTCACGCGAGACCGCGATCCTGGAGAAACTTTGCGAAGGCCTGGCCAACAAGGAAATCGCCGACCGGCTCGGCATCGCGGCGAACACCGTGCGTGTGCATCTCCGCAACATCTACGAGAAACTGCACGTGCGCTCCCGTACCGAAGCCGCGATGAAGTATCTCAAGATCCGTGGTCGGGGAGCGTGATGGTTTCCTTGGGCAATGGCGGAGGGCCTTTCGGTTTCTCTCCCTCCAGTTCGATCTCGCTTTCGAACAGTTCGATGGCGGTCTTCGCGACCTGCGCGGTGTCGTAGTAGGCGTAGGCACCCACGCCGAGCGCCCCGATCACCGGCATCCAGCGTGCGACTCCTTTGCCCACGGCATGCTGGGTCACCTTGAGGCCGACTTTCTTCGCGATACTCTCCAGCACCCGTGTGGAAACCTTCCGCACCAGATAGCGCTCGCCCACGCGCACCACCAGATCCCGCACGGCCTGCGCGGCGGCATGGCGGAACAGGCAATAGATCATCTGCTCGCGGGAAAGCGCGGTCTGCTTGCCATAGGCTCCTGCTATGTCGGCCACCATCTGGCCCTGGATCTTCCATACGGTGGCCAGCTCCGGGAGAATGGTCAGCCAGCCGAGTGGCCCCGGTGGCAGGGCGAAGGCACCGGCCGCGGTCGCCGCTTTCACGGCCGCGCCATTCGCGATGGTCCGTGCGCATTGGGCAGGCGTGCGGCTTTCCGTCAGCTCGGTTTCGGGGACCTTGCCAAGGAAGTGGAGGATGGCCTCGGCGATGCGATTGCCGGGAGCTTCATCGGGCTTGTGGGCGGGTGGTTCCATGCGGTGCCGGAGCATAGCATGGTTTCTCCGCGCTGCCGCCGAATTACGCCGCGCCCACTTGCCGCAGCCATTCCTGCAGGTTGTAGTACATCGTCACTCGCGCGACCTTGCCCTCGCGGAGGGTGAAGAAGGCCCCGGCGGGCAGCACGTAGGTTTGTCCAGCCGCCTCTGGCAGGCCTTCGTCGGTGGCGAGGTAGGTGCCATGAACCGTGAATTCCGCCGCAGCGCGGCTGCCGTCTTCATTGGCGAAGATCACCAGATCCTCCAGTCGCTCGCGATAGCAGCGGTCCATGCGCGTCATGAACGCGCGGAAGACTTCGACGCCGGTCTCGCTGCCGCCTTGGTTCAAGTCATGCACCACATCGTCCGCGAGCAGCGAGAAGAACGTCTCACGGTCCCCGGAATTGAAGGCGGCGTAGTAGCGGGAAAGCAGATCGAGGGCAGCGGCTTGCGACATGCCCTATGCGTGGCCCTTCCCGCTGCGGATGGAAATTCCCGAATGCGAGTCGCGGTTACTTCCGCTTCTTTTTCTGGCCGTGCTTTTTCTTTCCACCGCTCTTGGCCTTGGAGAAAGGTTTCCAACCGTCCGGCTTGGCGGCATCTCCTTCGAACTCCTTTTTGTGGGATTTCTTTGAAGGCTTGGTTGGTTTCGGCGGACGGGAGTCCTTGGGCGGAGTCTTCTTCTTCGTCACCGGCATGTCCGGTTGATTGAACGATCCATGGGTGCCCGCGGCATTCTCAGTGCCCACCGCAATGCGGAAGTCCACGAAACGCCGGACCCGGTCCACGCCGGTGACTTCCAGCGGAATGCGCATCCCGAGCACGATCGACTGGCCTTCCCAGTTCGTCCACGCGCCGCGGTGGCCCTCGAAGCGCCAGCGTCCGCCCGGCAGATCCTCGCGCTTCACCGCGCCGCGGATGCCGAGGTCGGGGATTTCCACAAGCAGCCCCATCGGGCGCACGTCCGTCACCAGGCCATCGAAAACGATCGGATCTTCCAAGTCCGCGACACGGCCGAGGAATTCCATCATCTTGAGCTGCTTCGTCTCGCTCTCGGCATCCGCGGACACGCGTTCGGTGTCCGAGATATGGCGGGAGATTTCGCGGAGGTCGCCTTGGGAGGGCGTGCGGTCGGGATTCTTCGGCGCGTTGTCCAGGAACGGCTGGAGCGCGCGGTGGACGATCAGGTCCGCATAGCGGCGGATCGGACTGGTGAAGTGGCAGTAGTCCGCCTTCGCCAGACCGTAGTGGCCGATGGCGTCCGGCGAATAGGCCGCGCGTTTCAAGCTTTTCAGGAGGCCCAGCTTGATCGCGTGCTCCTCGGGCGAACCCTTGGAATCATCCAGCAGTTTCTGGATGTGCTCGCGGTTGCTGAGATCGCCGGGCTTGTAGCCGTGGAGCTTCGCGGTCTCGCCGAATTCGAAGAGCTTCGAGAAATCCGGGTCCTCGTGAATGCGGTGGACGGCGGGCTTCTGGTTCACCTTCAGCACGCGCGCGACAGCTTCATTCGCCGCGAGCATGCATTCCTCGATGAGCTGGTGGCTGGCGGTGTGTTCCACTGGAATGACTCCGCAGGCACGGCCCTTGTCATCCAGCTTGATGCGGATCTCCGGCATCTCCAGGTCCAGAGCGCCATTGGCAAAGCGGCGGCGGCGCAGCGTGGAAGCCATCTTCCAGGCCTCCTTCACCAGATCCTCCAGCCCAGCTTCGGAGCCTTCCGGCGCGGACTTGCCATCGAGAATCGCCTGGGCCTGTTCGTAGGAAAGTTTCGCGCGGCTGTGGATGACCGCATCCAGGAAGCGCGCCTTCTTGATCTCACCCTTCGGGCTGATTTCCATCAGCGCGCATTTGGTGAGGCGGTCGACATCCGGCTTCAGCGAGCAGATGCCGTTGCTGAGTTCCGGCGGCAGCATCGGCAGCACCCGGTCGACGAGATAGGTGGAGTTGCCGCGCTCGGTGGCTTCCTTGTCGAGCGCGGTGCCAGGCTTCACATAGTGGGAGACGTCCGCGATGTGGACGGCGAGCGTCCAGCCCTTGTCGGTCTTCTCCAACCAGATCGCGTCGTCATGATCCTTCGCGTCCGCAGGGTCGATGGTGATGACCAGCCTGTCCCGCCAATCGGAACGGCGCGCGATTTCCGCTGGCGCGGGTGTTTCCTCGGTGTTGCGGGTTTCATCGATCACCGCTTCCGGGAATGAGGTGCGCAGACCGTGGCGATGGATCACCGCGATGATGTCCACACCGGGATCACCCGGCCAGCCCAGCACCTCCAGAATGCGTCCGCGTGGAGCTTGATCGCGCTTGTCCCATTGTTCGAGTTCCACCACGACCGTCTGCCCGGGCTGCGCGGTGGTATCGCCGTGGAGTTCCACCGGGCCGTCCAACGAGGTGTCCGAGCATTCGACCCACGAGTGCTTGCCCTTTTGCCGGAAGACGCCGACGAGTCGGCCCGAGCGGCGCTCCAGGATCTGCTCGACATGGCCCTTGGCATCATCCTCGGGGGCTTCGGCGAGGTGGCGGTCGCCTTTCTGGTGCCTGCTCTCGCGCTTCGGCGAAGGCATCCGCACGGAAATCCGCACCTTGTCGCCATCCAGCGCGGTGCTGGCATCGCGTCGCGGGACGTAGATGCGGGAGTGTTTTTTGAGATCGATGCCGGTGGCGAGGTTCTGTTCGTCCGCGGCGTTCGGGTAGAAAAACGCGTGGCCCTTCGGATGGAAACGGAGGGTTCCGGTAAGCTGGTCACCTTTCTTGCCGCGCAGTTCGTAGCTGGACTTCTTGCCTTCCACGATCTGTCCCTCATGGACCAGCGCGCGAAGCACCTCCCGCAACTCGCTCCGGGCGGCCGATGGGATCTCCAGCTTTCTCGCCAACTCCGACCGCGTCATCGGGCGGTATTTCGGCGAACGCATCCACTCCAGGACCTGCGTCCGCATCGATTCCTCTGCCATGCCCTAGAGTGCGCAGGAGGCGGGAGCTTCGCAAATCCAAAGCACTTGCCGAAAAAGAAAGATTGCGGGCTAAAAAAGGGAGGGTAGCGTATTTACCATGTCACCTCCCCGAAAGGGGCGTTGTCAGTCTGAAAGAAATCCGCTTGGTTCACGGGTCCATACCTCCATACCTATAGCCAATCATTCCACTGATTCATGAAAACCCACTCGTCCCGCCGCCCTAGCGGCTTTACGCTTGTCGAACTTCTGGTGGTCATCGCGATCATCGTCGTGCTCGCCGCCGCCGGCTTTGGAGCCGCCATGACCGCCATGAAAAAGGCGAAGGCCGTGAAGACCAAGACCGTCGCCACGTCCATCGAGCAGGCCATCAATCAATTCTACAACGAATACAACAAGCTTCCCGACCCCTCCGGCACTCTCAGCGCGGACAGCGATCCGCCGCTTGATACCAGCACCGGCGAGGGCGTGAAGCTTCTCACCATCCTCTTGGGCAAGGAAACCGGAACCGGCGCCGACGTCCAGAATACGAAGCGGATGGTCTTCCTGAACGTGCCGGAAGGAAAGGGCAACAAGGACGGCCTCATCTACGAAGGTGACGAGATCAAAGGTCTCTACGATCCCTTCGGCAGCGGCTACCAGGTGGTGCTCGATGGCGACTACAACGAGGAAATCAAGCCCCCGGAAAACACCTCCGCCAGCGGCAGCACGAGCGCCAGCAATGTTCTGCGCGGCCGCCACTGCATCGTTTACTCGCTCGGCTCCGACAAGAAGGGCAAGGCCGAGGCGATCAAGACGTTCTAATCAGAGCGCAGAGCGCTGGAACCTGATTTTCAAACCCCGCCTGGTTTCACCATGGCGGGGTTTTTCTTGGGCAGAAAGGCGGGTTATTTCCACTCCAGCACCAGCAGCGAAACCGCTTGGCGGGGCAGCGCGAAATGGAGTTCCGCCTGACCGTTCTTCACCGCCACCGTGGCCGGGGTATCCAGCTTGGCGAGTTTTCCGGCCTGCTCCAGTGAGGCATATTGATCCTTGGTCGGCTGTTGGGGAGAGCCAAGCGCCTTCCACAGCGTGTAGGCATTGCTGTGGGTTTCATCGATGCGGTAGTGGCTGACCTGCACCCGTGCGATGCCGGAAGGGAGGCCGGGAATGGCGAGATCCACCGCTGCGTCCGGACCGGAGACGTCATCGTCATGATAGTGCCAGACCAGCACGGCCAGCTTGTGTTGGTCGAGGCTGGCGAGGGCGGAGACATCGGGTTTCGCGCGGACGCCGCTCTTCATCATGTCCTCCAGAGCGATGGCGGCATCGCTTTCGACCGTCAGCCGCTGGCCGGACATCTTGCTGAACATGCGGAAGACATTCAGCACCGGATGGTCGATGCCATTGCTGGCAAGCACGCGGAAACCGGCGAAATACGGTTGGTCCTCGAACTCGAAGGCCCAGGTGAGCGCGCCTTCCAGATTCACGCCATGTTTCGCGGCGAGGTCGTGTTTCCGAGCGAAGCTGGCGGCGGTGTAGCTGGAATACATCGTGCCATTGCGGTAGCCGTTCTGCGGCCCCTGGCAGGCGGCGCAGCCTTCCGGGTCCGACTCGCCGATGACGATGGGCGTGTTCTTGTACTCCGGGAATTTTGCGATCACGGAGAAGGCTCCGTCGATGTCGCGGAGCTGGTGGGAGATGCCCATTTGCACGTGGCCGTTCACGAACTTCGGCTGTCCTTTCGCATGGAAGGAAATCAGATCGAGCGGCGTGCCCTTGCTGCCGGTGAGGGCATTGGTGCCTTCACGGCAGTGCTTGAGGAACTTTTCCAAAGTGCCGCCGCCGGAGCCGCCCGCAGTTTCCGGTCCGCCGATCTTCGCATTCGGAATCGCGCGCCGCACGCCCGCCACGGAGTGGTCGTAGAGCTTGTAGAACTCCTCCTGCGTGCCACGCCAGTAGCCGATGTTCGGCTCGTTCCACAGCTCCCACCACCACGTCTCGACCTCGGCCTTGCCATACTTTTCCACGCAGTGCTTCGCCCACTGGTAGCAGAGTTCCTCCCACTTGCCGTAGTCCTTCGGCGGATAGGTCCAGCCGAGGTAGATGGTGTCGTACTTCGCCTGCGGCGTCCAATGGTGGCGGTAGGGCTCCGGCTTGATCGACAGGGCCTGTGGCATGAAGCCGAGCTGCACATACGGACGCACGCCGCGCTGGAGATAGGTATCGAAGATGCGGTCGGTGATGGTCCAATCGTAGATGGGATTGCCATTGGCATCTTCCGTGTAGGCATTGGTGCTGCCCCACTTCAGGGCCGGGGTGCCATCGCCGGTGGTGAGCAGATTGTGCGCGCGGAAGAAAACCTGCTTCGGTGCCATTTCACCGAGTTCCCCGATCAGCTTCTGGCCGTCCTTCATATAGGCGTAGTTCGGCTCGTCCGCGCCGAAGTAGCGCCAGATCGGACGCAGGGTGCCCTGGGTCTTCGATGCATCCACACGGATGTGGGCGGGAAAGGACTCGGGTTGCTGGGCCTGGCAAAGGGCGGTGGCGAACGCCAGCGCGGCCAAGGTGCGGAAGGCGCGGGAAGGGGATGGCATGAGGTGCATTCTACCACACCCTAGGAAGTCTCCATGGCCGCGTCTTGTAAGCGCGCGACATGAATTTGCATGATTTGGTCGCCCCAAAGAAAAAGCCGCCCCGGTTTCCCGGGACGGCTTTGTGGAATCAGAGGCTTGGCGGGTGGAAACCGCCGGACGACTTAGAAGTCGCCCATGCCGTGGTCGTGGCCGTGGCCACCGGCGGCGGCTTCCTTCTTCTCCGGCTTCTCGGTGATGAGAGCCTCGGTGGTCAGGAGCAGGCCGGCGATGGAGGCGGCGTTCTGCAGCGCGGAACGGGTCACCTTGGTCGGATCGACCACGCCGGAGGCGATGAGGTCTTCGTAGGTGTCGGTGGCGACGTTGTAGCCTTCGGCACCGCCCTTGACGCGGGAGACGATGAGGGCGCCTTCGCGGCCGGCGTTGGCGGCGAGCTGGCGGAGCGGAGCTTCCACCGCACGGGCGATGATCTCGGCACCGGTGGCTTCGTCACCCTTCAGGCCGAGGTTGCCGACGGCGGCCTGGGCGCGGATGAGCGCGGTGCCACCGCCCGGGACGATGCCTTCCTCGACCGCCGCACGGGTGGCGTGGAGGGCGTCTTCGACGCGGGCCTTCTTCTCCTTCATTTCGGTTTCGGTGGCGGCACCGACGTTGATGACGGCCACACCGCCGGCGAGCTTGGCGAGGCGCTCCTGGAGCTTCTCGCGGTCGTAGTCGCTGGTGGTTTCCTCGATCTGGCGGCGGATCTGGTTCACGCGGCCGGTGATGCCGTCGCTGGTGCCGGCACCTTCCACGATCACGGTGTTCTCCTTGGAGATGGTGATGCGCTTGGCGGAGCCGAGGTCGGAGATCTCGACGGACTCGAGCTTGATGCCGAGGTCGTCGGTGATGACCTTGCCACCGGTGAGGACGGCGATGTCTTCGAGCATGGCCTTGCGACGGTCACCGAAGCCCGGAGCCTTCACGGCGGCGACGTTGAGGATGCCGCGGAGCTTGTTCACCACGAGGGCGGCAAGGGCTTCGCCCTCGACGTCTTCCGCGATGATGAGGAACGGGCGGCCGGTCTTGGCGACCTTCTCAAGCAGCGGGAGGAAATCCTTCAGCGAGGAGATCTTCTTCTCGTTGATGAGGATGTACGGGCTGTCGAGCACGGCTTCCATGCTCTCCGCGTCCGTCACGAAGTACGGGGACAGGTAGCCCTTGTCGAACTGCATGCCTTCCACCACGTCGAGCGTGGTTTCGATGCCCTTGGCTTCTTCCACGGTGATGGTGCCGTCCTTGCCGACCTTGTCCATCGCCTCGGCGATGATGTTGCCGATCTCGGCGTCCCAGTTGGCGGACACGGTGGCGACCTGGGCGATCTCCTTGGTGTCGGAAACGGTCTTCGAGATGTTCTTGAGCTGGGCGACGATGGCCTCGGTGGCCTTCTGGATGCCGCGCTGGAGGGAGATCGGGTTGGCACCGGCGGTCACGTTGCGGAGGCCTTCCTTGTAGATGGCTTCGGCGAGCACGGTCGCGGTGGTGGTGCCGTCACCGGCGATGTCGGAGGTCTTCGAGGAGACTTCGCGGATGAGCTGGGCACCCATGTTTTCATACGGGTCCTCGAGCTCGATTTCCTTGGCGACGGAAACGCCGTCCTTGGTGATGGTCGGGGAGCCGAACTTCTTGTCGAGGATGACATTGCGGCCGGCCGGTCCGAGGGTGGCCTTCACGGCCTTGGCGAGTTTCTCAACGCCGCGCAGGAGAGCTTGGCGGGCGGCTTCGTCGAATTGGAGTTGTTTAGCCATTTTGGTTACTGGTTGAAAGTTATAGGTTCTACGTTATAGGATGGGGCCATTCGCGGCAGGTGGGCGGATCGGAAATTCTTTCCGAATAACCTCCAGTCTTTAACGAATAACCGCCGGTCGGCTTCAGCCAACGATGCCGAGGATGTCGCTCTCGTTGATGATGAGCACTTCCTGGCCGTCGATTTTCACTTCGGTGCCGCCGTATTTGGAGATGAGGACCTTGTCGCCCACCTTCACGGTGAATTCGATGGTCTTGCCGTCTTCGTCCTTGCCGCCGGTGCCGAGGGAGAGGACTTCCGCTTCCTGCGGCTTTTCCTTGGCGGTGTCGGGAAGGACGATGCCACCGGCGCTGATCGCGTCGGCTTCGATGCGCTTCACGAGGACACGCTGACCGAGGGGTTTGATGCTAGCCATGTTTGCTGTGTGGTTGTGGGGTTGGTATTACGTTGAGAATGCCGCTCCGCGGCAGCGGTGGCCGCGGAGCGGAAAGATTTCAGGAATCGGGGATCAATCAACAACTTCGGCGTCGACGACCTTGCCCTTGGCCTGCTTCGGCTCTCCGGATTCCGGAGCGGCCTCGGCCTGCGGGGCACCCTGGCCACCGGCGGCCTGCGCTGCTTGGGCGGCTTGGGCGGCTTGGGCGGCTTGGTAGAGCTCGGCGAGCGAGGCTTCGAGGGCCTCGGTGGCAGACTTGATCGCGTCGAGGTTGTCGTTCTTCAGCGCGTCCTTCACGGCGTCCACCTTGCTCTGGATGCCGTCCTTGAGTTCGGCGGGAGCTTCGGCGGGCAGTTCGGAGAGCTGCTTTTCGACCTGGTAAACGAGGTTTTCGGCCTTGTTCTTGGTGTCGACGGCTTCCATGCGCTTCTTGTCTTCCTCGGCGTGGGCCTCGGCTTCCTGCTTGGCGCGCTCGATCTCGTCCTTGGAGAGACCGGAGGAACCCTGGATCGAGATCTTCTGCTCCTTGCCGGACTGCTTGTCCTTCGCGGAGACGTGGAGGATGCCGTTGGCGTCGATATCGAAGGTCACCTCGATCTGCGGCTCACCGCGGCGGGCCGGGTTGATGCCGTCCAGCTTGAAGTTTCCGAGCAGCTTGTTGTCGATGAACATCGGGCGTTCGCCCTGGCAGATGCGGATGTCCACGGCCGGCTGGTTGTCGGACGCGGTGGAGAACACCTGCGACTTCTTGGCCGGGATGGTGGTGTTGCGCTCGATCATCGGCGTGGCGCGGGAGCCTTCGGTTTCGATCGAAAGCGTGAGCGGGGTCACATCGAGGAGGAGCACGTCCTTCACGTCGCCCTTGAGCACGCCGCCCTGGATGGCCGCGCCGATGGCGACGACTTCATCCGGGTTCACACCCTGGTGCGGGGTCTGGCCGGCGAGCTGTTTGGCGGTTTCCACCACCTTCGGCATGCGGGTCATGCCACCCACGAGCACGAGCTCGTCGATCTTCGAGGCATCAAGGCCGGCGGCCGCGAGGCAATCGCGCACCGGCTTCTTGGTGCGCTCGAACAGGCTGTCCGTGAGCTGCTCCAGCTTGGCGCGGGAAAGCGTGAGCTGGATGTGCTTCGGACCGGTCTGGTCCGCGGTGATGAAGGGCAGATTGATGTCGTAGGACTGCGAGGAACTCAGCGCGATCTTCGCCTTTTCCGCTTCCTCCTTGATGCGCTGGAGTGCGTCCGGCTGGCCGGAAAGGTCGATGCCCTGGTCCTTCTTGAACTCGCCGACGATCCACTTGATCAGGGCGTTGTCCCAGTCGTCACCGCCGAGCTGGGTGTCGCCATCGGTGGCGAGCACTTCGAAGACGCCGTCGCCGATCTCCAGCACGGAGATGTCAAAGGTGCCGCCGCCGAGGTCGTACACGGCGATCTTTTCGTCGGCCTTCTTGTCGAGGCCGTAGGCGAGCGCCGCGGCGGTCGGCTCGTTGATGATGCGGAGGACTTCCAGGCCGGCGATTTCACCGGCGGCCTTGGTGGCGTTGCGCTGGGAGTCGTTGAAATAAGCGGGGACCGTGATGACGGCTTGCTTGATCGTTTCGCCGAGTTTGGCTTCGGCATCGGCCTTCAGCTTGCCGAGGACCATCGCGGCGATTTCCTGCGGCGAGTAGGTCTTGGTTTCACCGGCCACTTCCACCTGGATGTGGGCGTCGCCATTCGGACCGGCGACGATGGTGTAGGGCATGTGCTTGTCCGCCTCGGTGAGTTCCGAGTACTTGCGGCCGATCAGGCGCTTGGCGGAGAAAATGGTGTTGCGCGGGTTCGTCACGGCCTGGCGCTTGGCGGCCTGGCCGACGAGGCGTTCGCCGCTCTTCGAGAAGGCGACGACGGAAGGCGTGGTGCGAGCGCCTTCGGAGTTTTCGAGGACGACCGCCTCTCCGCCTTCCATCACGGACATACAGGAGTTGGTGGTGCCGAGGTCGATACCGAGAATTTTTGACATGGTGTGGGGTTCCTTTCTGGGGTGATCCGCCTTGCGGGCGGGATTTGATGCCCGCCTTTTCGCAAGCCGTGTACCCGGGGCGTCCCAAGTTCGAGGGCGAGGATTACGACCCTGAAAGTTAGAAAGTTACGTTTCGATTTCGATTTCCGGCCTCTGGCGACCTTACCATCAAGGCAGGAAAAAGCGTCATTCTGACGCAGTTTGGCGCGGACAGAATGTCACGGTGCGTCAAATGAGACATTTCGGCCCGGAACCATGGCGCTGATTTGAAGTTCCGCAAAAAGCAGGCGGAATCGGCGAAAAGGGATTGCCAACCGTGGGGCCTCCCCCTAGCTTCCGCGCTCCCAGACCAAGGGCAGGTGTCAGAGTGGTCGAATGAGCACGCTTGGAAAGCGTGTGTGCTAGAAATAGTACCGAGGGTTCGAATCCCTCCCTGTCCGCCATGGGAAGCTTTTCTTCCTCAAAACGCGTTCCAGCAATGGAACGCGTTTTTGTTTTTCAGCGAGGCGAAGGGCGAGCCTCCTTGCCGGAGCGTAGCGGAGAGCCTCGATTGAGGGTTTGACTGCGGCAGGAGTTTCCAGGTTTCCTTTCAATCTGTGGTAGCAGGGTAACTGGCAGGGGCAGAGTGCGGTACCGGCTAGCCCTCCCGTTCACCTTGGGAAATTTTCCTTCTTTTCGAAAGCGGTTCAGAAGTGGAGCACGTTTTTGTTTTCCTGCGAAGGAAGAGATGAGAACCTCGCCGGAGCATAGCGGTGTACCGATCCCTTACGAGGCACGCCAATTGGCAGAATTTAAAGCCAATCTAGAAATAGTGTAATAAAACTCGAGTTAAGCTTCTAGCTGTTCCGAAAGGTTGTTCTCTGCGGGTGGGAATTTCTTGACGGGTTGCTTCGTGACCGCAATTATATTTTTAGTTCCTCATTAATATGCCACAACCAAATACACATGTTGAATTCAAAGTAAGCTCATTCAGCAAAGATTCCTTACGGCGCCTTTGTGTTGGTGTTAAGATGCAAGGGGAAAAAATAATAGTCGGTAATACCAAGATTCCTGGGAAGACTGTCTCTTTTACGGAGGACGAATGGGAGGCTTTTATCGCAGGAGTCAAACTGGGCGAATTTGAAATCGCTTCGCTTAGAAATTTTTCGGGGTCTTAGAATTAGATGAAAACGCCCAAGCAAACTAAATGTTGCCCGCTTTCCGAAGAAGATATCCAGAAATGGATAGACGAAGAGTATCCTCTGCTGGAAGAGTTTACCGCAATGATTGAGAGTCGAGTGCGACAGATTTTGACCTTAGCTAAAATCGAAGGTGCACAAGTGACGAGCCGAACAAAACAAAAGTCGCACATTAAGGAAAAAATTATCCGAAAGGGGTATCTCGACCCGAGATCTGAGATGATGGATATCGTTGGGGTGAGGATAGTGGTAGATATCGAATCGCAGATCGAGTTGATTTCCGGAATAATAAATGAGCATTTCAAGGTTGATCCTAATCATAGTCGAGACAAGGATAACTCCCTTGAGGTGGATCAAATCGGATATAGATCGGATCACTTTGTTTGTCGATTAGATGAAAAGCGGACGGATTTACTTAAAAAATACAATGACATAGTGTTCGAGATACAACTGCGGACATCTCTCCAACATGTATGGGCTCTAGTCTCTCATGATCGTGACTATAAACTGAATGTTCCTTTGCCAAGGGAAATCCGCCGTTCCCTATTCCTTTATGCTGGGCTTTTGGAGATAGCGGATCGAGGTTTCAGTGCACTTATAGATCAAATTGATCGGTACAAAACGGAAATCGATTTTTCCTCGGAAAATCGTTCGTTGATGGAACTAAATGGAATAACATTATCCAGGTTTGTCGAAAAATGGTGTGAGGATAACGAATTTAAAGTAATCCCTGCGGCAATAAAAATAAATGCCGAGTATTCCAAATCTATACGTGAGTTGGCGGATTTTGGAATTTTGACAATCGGCCAGCTTGAAGCTATCATCCACCCGCGATATGGCAAGACATCAAAAAAACAAAAATATTCTACCACTGTTTTGGGGTTGGTTCGCGACTGGATGATTCTGCACGATCATGATAAATATGTAAGGCTGGTTTGGAGGAGAGATTGGTTTTTATTTGCCGAGAATCAAGAGGATTTCAATATTTACGCGGCATTGGTCAACGCTGAGAAAGTTGGAAAATTAAAATCCTCATTTGTATGAATACATTTTTCCTAAACTGAGTGAGATGATTTTCTAAGCTTCTGTATACTGCTTCCTGTTTATGTTCGAAAATTGCAATAGCTTTAATTTGGGTTGAAGGATGATCAAGAGGGCCGCTTTCGGATGCTGAAAATCTGATTTCGTTCATAGCATTGATAGCTTCTTCAAAAGGCCTTAACCGGTGATTTGCTTTATTGAGAATTTGCATGCAGACCTATTGGTGGATGGGGGACCGTCTGCGAGACAGCATTTGTTAGACCGATGCATATTTTTTAAATATCGACCGCTAAAAATGCCGATATTGGAGTCCTCCCGTAATTCTGCGACAATTTGCGACGAAATGTTCCTTTGCCGTCCACTGGGCCGGGCGTATCGGTCCTTCGTTGGCTGCAACCGGCTCCGGTGGCAGGCGACGTTGTGATTCTCACCGCTTATGTGGATCGTCCTTCTGGCTCTCCGCCGTCCGCTGACCTTCGTGGTCGGGGCTTTGCTCCTGCTGCTGATCACGCCCTTCCTGCTGATCCGCACGCCGACGGACATTTTCCCGGCGATCAATATTCCGGTGGTGAGCGTGATCTGGTCCTACACCGGCCTCAGCGCGAAGGAACTGGAGCAGCGCATGGTCTATGGCCATGAGCGCGCGCTGACCACCACGGTCAACAACATCGAGCACATCGAATCGAACTCCTACGACGGGGTGGGGGTGGTGAAGATTTTCTTCCAGCCGGGGACTTCTCCGGATGCGGGCGTGGCGCAGGTGACGGCGATTTCGCAGACGATCCTGCGCCAGCTGCCGCCGGGAACCACGCCGCCGCTGGTGATCCAGTACAACGCCTCCACGGTGCCGATCCTCCAATATGGGGTCAGCAGCAGCAAACTCAACGAGCAGCAGATCCAGGACGTCTCCACCAACCAGATCCGTGTGGGCCTGATCAGCGTGCAGGGCGCGGGCGTGCCACTGCCGTATGGCGGCAAGTCACGCCTCGTCTCGGTGGACCTGAATATGCAGGCGCTGGAGTCGAAGAACCTTTCGTCCCAGGACGTGGTCGCGGCGCTTTCCAACCAGAACATCGTCTATCCCAGCGGCACGGCGAAGATCGGATCGAAGGAATACCCGATCGACGTCAACACCAGCCCGCAGCTCATCGAGTATCTCAACGAGCTCCCCATCAAGACGGTGGATGGTGCGGTGATCCGGATCCGGGACGTGGCGCAGGTACGCGATGGCGCGGACCCGCAGAAGAACATCGTCCGGCAGGACGGCCTGCGCAGCACGCTGATCAGCGTCTTGAAAAACGGGAATGCCTCCACGCTGGATGTGGCGGCGGGCGTGAAGGAGGCGATGAAGAAAACCCTTGGCACGCTGACGACACAGGATCTCAAGGTCACCGAGTTCTCCGACCAATCGCTGTTCGTGAAATCCGCGGTGACCGGCGTGGTGCATGAGGGCGTGATCGCCGCCGCGCTGACCGCCATCATGATCCTGTTGTTCCTCGGCTCATGGCGCAGCACCATCATCATCGCGATTTCCATCCCGCTGGCGGTGCTTGCATCGCTGGCGGCATTGAGTGCGCTGGGGCAGACGATCAACCTGATGACGCTCGGCGGTCTGGCGCTGGCGGTGGGGATTCTGGTGGATGATGCCACGGTGACGATCGAGAACATCGAGCGGCATTTGCAGGCGGGAGAGAAACTGGAGGATGGCATCATCAAGGGCGCGGCGGAGATCGCGCTGCCTGCGATGGTTTCCACGCTCTGCATCTGCATCGTGTTTGTGCCGATGTTCTTCCTCGGCGGTGTGGCTGGCTACTTGTTCGCTCCGCTGGCGATGGCGGTGGTGTTCGCGGTGCTCGCCTCCTACGTGCTGTCCCGCACGCTGGTGCCCACATTGGTGATGTGGTTCGAGCGCAGCAACAAGCACTGGCAGAACCTCGGCAACCACGGTGAGCACAAGCCCGCGTGGTGGGCGCGTCCGTTCGTCGCGATCCAGAAGGGTTTCGAGGCGGGCTTCCATCGCTTCCTGGAATTCTATCGCGATGTGCTGGCGGTGCTGCTGAGGCATCGTGTGGCCTTCATCGTGGTGTTCCTCGCGTTCTGCGTCGGCTCGATGGGGTTGGTGCCGATGCTGGGCCGTGACTTCTTCCCCACGGTGGACAGCGGTTCCTTCCGCCTGCACGTGCGAGCGAAGACCGGCACCCGCATTGAGGAAACCGCACAGCTTGTCGATCAGGTGGAGCAGGCGATCCGCAAGCAGATCCCCGCCTCGGAGTTGAAAGGCATCCTCGATAACATCGGCCTGCCGAACTCGGGCATCAACCTCAGCTACAGCGACAGCGGTGCCACCGGTCCGGCGGATGCGGACATCATGGTGGCGCTCAAGGAAGGGCATCGCCCGACCGCGGAATACATCCGCCAGCTCCGCATTGACCTGAACAAACAGTTCCCCGGAGTGCTGTTCTACTTCCTGCCGTCCGACATCGTCACGCAGACGATCAACTTCGGGCTGCCCGCGCCGTTCGATGTGCAGATCGTCGGCCGCAACGTCGAAGGCAACCAACGCGCCGCCGCCGCACTGGCGGAAAAGATCCGCCACATTCCCGGTGCGGTGGACGTGCGTGTGCAGCAGCCGGGCAACCTCCAGCGCCTCGAATTCGAAGTGGACCGCACCAAGGCCTCGCAGATGAATCTTTCCGAGCGCGATGTGGCGGGATCGATCCTGCTCGGCCTCAGCGGCAGTTCGCAGGTGCAGCCGGGCTACTGGTTGGATCGCAGGATCGGAGTGCAGTATGTGGTGAACGTCCGCGCTCCGGAGTACCGCATGGATTCCATCGCCGATCTCCAGTCGATGCCCATCACCGCGCGCACGGCCACCAATGAAACCGGGCAGCTCCTGACGAATCTCGCCACCTACAAGCGCACCGTCAGTTCGCCGATCTATTCGCACTATGATGTGAAGCCGGTGGTGGACATCTTCGGTGGGGTGAGCGGTCGTGATCTCGCCGGAGTGCTCGATGATTTGAACCCGCTCATCAAGGAGGCGGAGAAGACCTTGCCCGCAGGCAGCTCGATCGTATTGCGCGGCCAGGCCCAGACGATGCGCGCCAGCTTCATCGGGCTCGGCGTGGGTCTGGTGATGGCGATCATCCTGATCTACTTCCTGCTGGTGGTGAACTTCCAGAGCTGGCTGGACCCCTTCATCATTCTCACGGCTCTATTCGGCGCGCTTGCCGGAGTAGTGTGGGGCCTGCACCTCACGACGACCACTCTCAGCGTGCCAGCGATGATGGGAGCCATCATGTGTCTCGGTGTGGCCACGGCGAACTCGGTGCTGGTGGTGACCTTCGCACGGCAGAAGCACCAGGAGGGCGGTGATCCCGTGCGGGCCGCTTGGGAGGCCGGTGCCGGACGTCTTCGTCCCGTGCTCATGACCGCCGCCGCAATGATCATTGGCATGGTGCCGATGGCCCTCGGCCTCGGGGACGGCGGTGAGCAGAACGCGCCGCTCGGGCGTGCGGTGATCGGCGGACTGATCGTCGCCACTTTCGCCACGCTGTTCTTCGTTCCTGCGGTCTTCAGTCTGCTTCATCGCAAGAAAGCTGCCGCTGCTCCCATGGAATCTCCGGAAACGGAATCCACCCATCTTCCCGCCTGAACCCCTTCCTTTCCTGCCTGTCATGAATGCTCCGGAAACCGATCACGCCGATGAACCGCCAGCGCCCCGTCGTCCGGTAAGGCTCGGCCTGATTTCCCTCGTGCTGCTCGCGCTCATCGTGGTGGGGGCGGTGGCTGGCATCCTGCCGCGCCTGCGTCAGCGGGAAGAAACGCGCCAGGATACGGCGGAGCTCGCCGAGACGACCGTGGCTCTCATTTCACCGCAGCCGGGGAAGAAGGAGGACGGCCTGATCCTGCCTTCCGAGGTGACGCCGATGCTGCAGGCTTCCATCTACGCGCGCGTGAACGGTTACCTGAAGCGCTGGAAAGTGGACATCGGTGCTCGCGTGAAAGCCGGTGACGTGCTGGCGGAAATCGAGACGCCCGAGACCGACCGCGCGCTCGACCAAGCCCGCGCGGAACTCGGCGTGGCCGAGGTGAATCTCAAGCTCGCCCAGACCACCGACCTGCGCTGGCAGGGTCTTCTCAAGGTCAACGCCGTGCCAAAACAGGAAGCGGACGAAAAGACCGCTGCGGTGGATGTGGCGAAGGCCGCTCTGGAAGCGGAGCGGGCCAACGTGCATCGCCTCGAGGAACTCCAGGGCTTCCAGAAAGTCGTCGCACCGTTCGATGGCATCATCACCGTCCGAAACGTGGACATCGGTGATCTCATCAATGCGGGCAGTGGTCGCGAGCTTTTCCATCTCGCCCAGACCGAGAAGCTCCGCATCTACGTCCGCGTGCCGCAGACCCAGGCGATGGGCATCACCGTGGGTCAGGAGGCGGAGCTGCTGATTCCGGAGCTGCCAGGAGAAAAATTTCCGGCCAAGGTCACCACCACTTCCGAATCGATTTCCACCACCTCGCGCACGCTGCTTACGGAGCTCCAGGTCGAGAATCCGAAGGGGCTGATCCGCACCGGCAGTTACGCGCAGGTCCGCTTTGCCAGCGTGTCAAAGACGCCGCTGATCACGGTGCCATCAAACACCCTCATCTTCCGGGGAGAGGGACTCCAGCTCGCCGCGGTTGATGGGGAAGGCATTGTTCATCTCAAGAAGATCGAGATCGGCCGTGACTTCGGCGAGCGGGTCGAAGTGCTCAGCGGTATCACCGCCACCGACCGCATCATCGCGAGTCCTTTCGATTCTCTTGTGGATGGCATGAAGGTGCGGGTGGCGGAAAATGCGATTGCCGCCAAAGCAAACTGAGGGGACGCATCAGGTTCCACAGCGTTCTTCCTTTTCCCGGCCAGCGCCGGCGGGCGTTCCGTCATGCTCTTCGCGGTGTGTTGCCGAGGCTCGCATGCATGCTGCAAAAAGCATCCGGCGAGGGGCAACCATGAACCCTCGCCGGACGACATATGGTCCGAAGCAGAATTTCTACCAGCGGTGAATCATCAGAAGCTCACCGCCATTTTGATCCCGCCGAAGAAATGGTCGTGGGAATTCGGGGCGATGGTATCCAGCTTGTCCAATGCGAACGCGTAGGCGATGTAGGGGCTGATCGTGACGGTGGAGGTCGGCTTGTAGTTCAACGCCAGCATCGGGGTGACGTGGGAGAAGCCGCTTTCTTCCATCAGATAGCCGGCCTTCGCACCCGCATCGAGGGTCAGGCACTTCTGGAGTTCGAAGGTCTTGTTCAGGGAGAGTTCGGTGTAGCCGCCGTTGTCGGTCTCGATGTCCCAATAGTAGGTGAGCCCGGCATTGATTCCGTAGAAAAGCTCACGGCTGATGCCGAACGAGATTTCCTGGGAGTCATTGATGAATTTGAAAGAGCCGCCCGGCACCTCGACGGAGGCATCCGCATAGTGGTACCAGATATAGCCGACGGAAGCCGTCAGAAAGCCGAAGTCCTTCGACACCTGTCCATAGACATCAAGTTCGCTGTAGTGGTCGGGGATGCCCACGCCCGGGAAGTCACCGAAGGCGCTGTTCTCGATGGAACCGTACCAGAGGCCGCCGCTGAGCGTGAAGCCCGAGCCGAGCTTCTTGGACACATCGAGCCCGGCTTCCGCGAGACCCGCGCCCGAGTCAACACCGCGGAAGAGGTAGTCCGAACTGTAGCCGATGTGGAGGTTGCCTTCGAGAAAAGGCTCCGGTTCCGTCGCCGGGCTGGAAATCGTGCCCGCCATGACCGGGACACACGCGAGTGCCGAGGCCGTGAGGAGAGATCCGAGGAATGAATGACTGGTGTGCATGGATTGTTAGGTTCGATGGAGTGCCGGACGGCACGACACGAGCCTTGCAGCCCGGGGGCGGGCGTGTTGCTAAAGAGGAACCGAAACCCGTAAAAAATGAATCAATGCGGGTCCCTCGGACTCCGCCTCCCGAGCCCGGTTTTTCCCCGGAATCCTGCCAACCAGCCCCCATGGTCACGGTGGGCCGGCCTAAAACCTCGACTCCGCCCCGTTCCCTCTCTACTTCCGGCCCACGCCGCCCGCGCTTTCCGTCCCATGTCCGCTTCCGATGCCCCCACCGCCGCCGAGCTGAAACGCGAGGTCGCCCGCCGCCGTTCGTTCGCGATCATCTCGCACCCGGACGCTGGCAAGACCACGCTGACGGAAAAATTCCTGCTCTACGGCGGTGCCCTCAACCAGGCGGGCAGCGTCACCGCCCGCAAGAACCAGCGCGCCACCACTTCCGACTGGATGGAGCTGGAAAAGCAGCGCGGCATCTCGATCAGCTCGACCGTGCTCCAGTTCGAATACAAGGGCTGCATGGTGAACATCCTGGACACCCCGGGCCACAAGGACTTCTCGGAGGATACCTACCGCGTGCTCACCGCCGTGGACGCCGCCGTGATGGTGGTGGATGCGGGCAAGGGCATCGAGAGCCAGACGCGGAAGCTCTTCGAAGTTTGCCGCCGCCGTGGTGTGCCGATCTTCACCTTCATGAACAAGCTCGACCGCCCGGCGCGTCCACCGCTTGAGCTGCTCGATGAACTGGAGTCCGTGCTCGGCATCGCTGCCTTCCCGCTGAACTGGCCGCTGGGCGATGGCCCGCGTTTCAAGGGCGTCTTCGACCGCGAGCACGGCCAGGTCCACCTTTTCGAAAAGACCCCGGGCGGGGCCTACCGCGCCGCGGAGTCCGTGAAGGACATCCACGATCCGCTGGTGACCCAGACGCTGGACGAGAGCACCTACCGCCAGGTCTGCGATGAACTGGAGCTTCTGGAGGGCGCGGGTGCGGAGTTCGACATCGCCGCCGTGGAGGCCGGCGAACTCACGCCGGTGTTCTTCGGCTCGGCTGCGAACAACTTCGGTGTCCAGCTCCTGCTCGACCGTTTCCTCGAACTCGCTCCACCACCGGCTTCGCGCGAAAGCGGCAGCGGCAAGGTGATCGAGCCCACCTCGCCCGAGTTCTCCGCCTTTGTCTTCAAGATCCAGGCGAACATGAATCCGAAGCACCGCGACCGTGTTTCGTTCATCCGGATCGTGTCCGGCAAGTTCGAGCGCGACATGACGGTGGTCCACACCCGCACCGGCGAGCGCGTACGCCTTTCCAACTCGCAGCGCCTCTTCGCTCAGGAGCGCGAAACCGTGGACGATGCCTACGCGGGAGACGTGGCGGGTCTGGTGGGCAACCATGACTTCCTGATCGGCGACACGCTTTCCAGCGATCCGAAGGTGAGCTTCGATGAGATCCCGCGCTTCGCTCCGGAGTGCTTCGCCTTCCTGCACAACCGCAGCACGGCGAAGTACAAGCGATTTCAGGCCGGTCTGGAGCAGATGCTCAAGGAAGGTGTGGTCACGGAATTCAACCTGCTGGATGCCATCGGCATCGCCGTGCCGCTGCTCGGTGCGGTCGGCCCGCTCCAATTCGAAGTGCTCCAGCACCGTCTCGAAAACGAATACGGCGCGGAAACCCGCTTGGAGAATGGCACCTGGAGCTTTGCCCGCTGGATGAAGCCGAAGGACCCGGAAAAGACCGGCGAGGAGCTGCCTTCGCTCTCGATGGGCGTCACGCTGGCCCGGGACGTCCACGGCTCGCTGGTCGCGCTGATTCCACACGAGTGGGCGCTGAAGACCTTCACGGACAAGAACGAGGACTGGGTGATCTCCGACCAGCCATTCCCGCCTCCGGCGAAGTCTTGATGGAATACGGCGGCGGTGCTCGTATGACACCGTTGCCATGGTTCGTTGCATCCTCATTCTCTGTGCGTCCGTCGCCGTCTCCATGGCGAAGGAGCCGCTCGATGTTTCCGCCGATCTCGCGAAGCTGTTGGAGAACTCGCAGGTTCCCGGCATGGCCGCGGCAGCGGTGTTGAAAGGAGAGGTCGTTGCCGCCGGGACGGCCGGAGTCCGTAAGCTCGATGAACCGCAGAAGGTGGAGCTCGGCGATCATTTCCACGTCGGTTCCTGCACCAAGTCGATGACCGCCAGCCTCGCGGCCATGATCATCGCGGATGGCAAGATCGGTTGGGACACGAAGGTCTCCGATGTCTTCAAGGACTTCGAAATCCATCCGGACTACCGCGAGGCCACGCTGCGGCAGATGCTTTCCAACAGCGGCGGCGTACCGCATGAGTTGAAGAATCCCAGTTGGGATCGGAACCGCAGCGGACCGGAACAGCGCAAGGCGCTGGTGAAGGACATTCTCTCCGTGAAGCCGGACTACACGCCCGGACAGGGCCGCGTCTATTCCAACGGTGGCTTCGCCATCGGTGGTGCGGCTTTGGAAAAAGTCACCGGTCGCGCCTGGGAGGATTTGATGCAGGAGCGCTTGTTCAAGCCGCTGGGCATCACCTCCGCGGGCTTCGGCGCTCCGGCCACGAATGGCAAGGTGGACCAGCCTTATGGTCATCATTTGGTGAATGGCAAACTCGTCGCCGTGAATCCGCAGCCGGATGGCGACAACCCCGCGGCCATCGGTCCGGCGGGTACGGTGTATATGTCCGTGCTCGATTTCGCGAAGTATGCCGGTTTCCACCTCGGCGATCTGAAGAAAGGTCCGCTGAGCCAGACCCAGCTCGATGACCTGCATCGTCCGGTGCCACCGGGAGATGATTACGCCTGCGGCTGGGTCACAACCAAACGCGATTGGGCGGGCGGTGCCACGCTCACGCACAATGGTTCGAACACCATGTTCTTCGCGGTGATGTGGTTGGCACCGGCCAAGGACTTCGCGGTGGTGGCCGTCTGCAATAGCGGGGATGGCGCGAAGGTCTGCGATCAGGCGGCGAGCCTGTTGATCGGCAAGTGCGTGCCAAAATAAAGTAGCTGAAGTGGTGACACTTCAGGCTGGGTGGACGAGCGATGCCTTCCGATACACTTCGGTCATCCCCGAGCAGCGGCGTTTCTTGCCAAGGGTTCATCTTCCCAGCCCGAACTGTTACCAGTCCGGCTACAAGAGGTTCACCGTCCTGCCGCCAACCGGTCGATGCCGATGTCGAGCACGGGATAGCGTTTCCAGCCCTTCAGATCGAAGTGCCACCATTCATAGGGATAAGCTTCAAAACCATGGCGCGTCATGATTTCCGCGAGTAGGCGGCGGTTTCTCTTCACCGCTTCCGGCAGTGCGGCATAATCCGGATGCGCGCGGTCGGTGAAATCATCGAAAGCCGTGCCCATCGGCAGTTCGCGGCCACGTCGATCGACCAACGTCACATCCACCGCCGTGCCCCGCGTATGGCGGCCGCGGTTGACCGCAGGATTGGAAACGTAGCGTTCATCGTGGATCAGATTCCACATTTTCCACTGCACCGAGAGAGGGCGGTAGCCATCGAAGATTTTCAAGCCGAGCCCGCGTAAGGCGAGATCAGCTTGCACCTCCTCCAACGCGCGTGCCGTGTCGCGATGGAGAAACACTTTCGTCAGGGGATAGAGCCGGGTGTGGGTGAAATTGTCCGTGGTCGCATAGCGCACATCGCGCACGGGTGGACGATGCATCGCTTCCACATCCACGAGACGCGGGGAACAACTCGCGAAAGCTCCTGTCAGCAACAAACACCATCGGCTCCACGCGTCCATGGCCGCACGCTATCCGAAGACGGCCATGAAGCCTACTTCCGATCCGCGACGAACAGTGTGTGCGTGAATCGCTTCGCTTTCGGATAAGCTTTCGCTCCCACGCACTCGACATTCCCAAACACTTTCTCGACCGAGCGGGCGAAGTCCTTGTCCTGGTTCGCGGACCAATAGACCACACGTCCGCCGGGATGGAGCGCCGCCTTCGCGCGTTCGAGGCCGCTGCGGTTGTAGAGCCGCGCGTTTCCGCGTTGGACGAGGGGATCAGGGCTGTTGTCCACATCCAGCAGGATCACATGGTAGCGATCCGCCCCGGAGCGATTGAGCAGATCGTTCACATCGCGGACATGGATGATCACGCGCGGGTCATCCACCAGCGTGCCATTCACCTCGCCGAGAAACTCGCGGTTCCACGCCACGATCTCCGGCAGCAGTTCCGCCACTTCCACGATCGCATCCGCGGGGGCGAGTTCGAGCACGCGCTTCAGCGTGAAACCGAATCCGAGACCGCCAATCAGCACCCGCGGTTTCTTTGGCAGATTCGAGCAAGCCAGTTCCGCCATCGTCTGCTCCGAGGACGAGGCTGTGGTGCTCATGAGCTGCACGCCGTCCACCCGCAGATAAAAGTGCCCGTCATGCTCCTGCAGGACGAGCACGGAACCGTCCTTGGTGGTGCAGGTGGCGAGGTGGCGGGTGATTTTCACGCCCGCGTATGTTTGGCGAAGCGCGGACTGTCGAAGGAAATCTCCGGGCTACCATTCATCCCCGGCGGTCGCGCGGGACGCTCCCGTCCGGTGGTCGGACAGCGGGAGGGAGGAGGATGCGCCAAAGCCGTCTTCCGGATCTTCCAGCTCCGGAGAAGGCTCATCCGCGTCAGGCTTGCGCTTCGCTTCCATTCTGGCTCCGACCAGACATCCCAGAAGCATTCCGCCCCAAAGACCCGGCTTCAAATACGAATCCACGTCGGGGGAAAACGGTCGGAGAGCGATCACCGGTGGCTCGATCCATTCCGCCAAAGGCGGAGCGGAGCCATCTCCTGGAAGCCCGTCCAGCGTGGCGGTGATCCCGTCGTAGGTTTTCCAACACTCCTTGAACTCCGCATCCTGCCACAACTCCGCGGCCGCCTTCACCCCCATCTTCGCGGCGCGGGGGATAAGCCGGAAATCCCGGATACCCGCGGAACCGGCTCTCTCCACAAGCCGGTCCACCGTTATGTCCAAATCGTATGCCGTCTTTTCCGACGGGGCCGGAGGCACGGGGTTCTTTCCCGCCAAGGTGGCCTCCGCATCCATGCCCCGGAAATATCCAGCCGTCTCCTCTGCCATGTCCCGGGCATCTTCCTTGTTGGTGTGGGTGGCGGTGAGGACCACTCCCTCCGGAACCGCCTCCATGCGTACCGCCGCACGCAGTCGCGCCACGGCTTCATCCGGGGGGACTCCCCATCGCAGATCCAGTTCCTGTGCCCGCACGGCGCGGACCGCGTGCAGTGGAGCCAGTTCCACTTTCCGTCCCGCCGCTTCCTTTGCTTCAAAGACCACCTGTGAGCGGTACAGCTTGGGTTTCGAGTAGCAGATCCCGCCCGCGATGAACAACCCGCCTGTACATCCCAGGGCCGTCCATCCCACCATGCGTCCCAGACTGGAATAGTGCCCCATGAAAGGTATCCAATCACCCGGCAGGTCGTTTCACAATCTCCGACTGCTTTCGCCGGGCTTGTCGCTCCGGGATTCGCGCCTAGGGTTCCGCATCCCGATGTCGATTTCCCTGATCCTCACCCACCCCGGCGGCGCGCACAAAGACGAACTCCTCGCATGCAGCCTGCTGGCCGCCGTCCACGGAGTTCCGATCGAGCGGCGTGAGCCCACACAGGCGGATCTCGATGACGTGGCCATCGCGGTGGTGGACGTGGGCGGCGAGCACGATCCTGCCCGCAACAATTTCGACCACCACCAGTTCCCGGCGGATCATCCTCCGGCCTGCGCTCTCACACTGGTGCTCCAGCACCTCGGCGTTTACGAGGACGCGAGAAAGTTCTGCGACTGGTTGGAGCCCGCGGAATGGTTCGACACGCGCGGCCCGGTTTCTACGGCCAAGTGGCTGGGAGTGGATCGCGATACGCTGGCGAAGCTGAATTCTCCGGTGGATGTCACCGTGCTGCGGCGCTTCGCCAAAGCACGGCGGTTGGAACCCGGCAATCCGATCTGGGAACTGCTGCGCTTCATCGGTGAAGACTTGCTCGACTATCTGAGGAATCTGCGTGAGCGCCTCGATTTCATCGCGCAGCATGCGGAGCTCTGGGACGTGGGGGGCACCGAGGTGCTGTTCCTGCCGCGTACCGAGTCGATGTCGGAGGAGCCTTCCGCCGGACTCGGCCGCTATCTGGAATCCATCGGAAAGAGTGCCAGCGTGGCGGGACTTGTCTATCCGGATCGACGCGGCAGTGGCTACGGACTTTCACGCCACAATGACAGCCCGCTCTTCGACTTCACCCGCATCCAGGAGGAGCATGATGTCCACTTCGCGCATGCCCGCGGTTTCGTGGCGAAGACCTCGGCGGCGGAGCAGGCGCGCTTGAGGGAACTGCTGGCCGCCGCGCGGGTTTGACGCTTACGAATGGGGCATCGGCGGAGGAGGGATATTCGGGGTCGGAGCCGCCATCCACTTCGGAGCTTTCGGCGTCACGTCCGCATAGATCGAGACAAAGGCCATGCCGATCAGGCCGACCAGACCGGCGTAGCCGCCCGTGAACAGCGTGGTCATCCACACCACGAAGGGCGTGAACACCAGCAGGCCCACAATCATCCAGCTCGGTTTCACCTCATACGCGTGAACAACCAGGCGCAGTCGCGAGCGTGCCAGCGAGAGGCCGAGCATGGTGTAGCAGAAGACGGCGGAGAGGGCATTGAGATGATACCAGATCTCGCAGCCCTTTTCCCGGCTGGCGGCCACGGCCAGAGGCACCGAGCAAGCTGCTCCGCAGGACAGGAAAAACAGTGCCATGATCCCGATGCGGGCGGCGAGTCCCTTGAAGGAGGAGGCACCGATCGCTCCGGCGGCAATGATCGCGGAACCTCCGAGCACCGTGAGCGAGCAACACGCTTCCCGCCACCACTCGATGCTGCCGAGCAGATAACGCACGACCACGTACGGCAGCAGCGAGACGAAGGTCAGCGCGCACAGGCCCCAGATGGTGTAGAACTTGCCGAGTACCACCTTCCAGCGGTTGAGCTGGGTGAGCAGCAGCAGCTCGTGGTTTCCCTCCTCCAGTTCCTGCCCCATGAGGATGAGACCTCCGAGCGGCATGATCACCATGCAGATCACGGAAACCACGACCCAGAACGGACCGGAACTCCCCATCAGCCCGAGGTTCATGACACCGACGTATTCGGTGTATTCCGCCACACGTGACATCTGGAACTCCGCGAAGACCGCGAGCACGGCCAACAACTGGATACCGATGAACGGATAGACGAAACTGCCGCGCCTCAGGTTTTGCCGCAGCTCCTTGACGGTCATCGGGCCGAAGCGCTCGGGCAGGTCATGGTCCCATGCTTTTTCCACGTGACGATTCTTTCATCGATCCGTTCAGGCGGCAAGCACGCTGGACGCGGCGCAGTTTGCCGTTAGATTCTCCGTCATGGCCCGTGAAGCGCTCAATGTCCTCGGAACCCCGCTGATGACCTGCTCGATCGAACCTCTGACCGGATGGTTCCGGGACGGCTGCTGCCGCACGGGCAAGGGCGATGCCGGGGTGCATGTGGTGTGCGCGCGCATGAACGAGTCGTTTCTCGAGTTTTCGAAGCGGCGCGGCAACGACCTCAGCACCCCGCGTCCGGAATACGGTTTCCCGGGATTGAAGGCCGGTGACCGCTGGTGTCTGTGCGCCGCGCGCTGGCAGGAGGCCCTGCACGCCGGTTGTGCGCCGCAGGTGGTGCTGGAGGCCACCCATGAATCGGCACTGGAATTCGCCGATCTGGACGACCTCAAAAGGCACGCGGTGCTCTGAAAATCCTCACCGGCGGGGGCCGGAAGCGGGCTCGGAGCGTCCGAAGCTTTTTTGCATCAGATCCAGATAACTGGAGATGGGTGCCTGCCGGACCGGCATCTCATACTTCAGCTTTTCCTTGAGCTTGAGATAGTCCTCGAAGGCTCCGCTGGTTTCGCGCGCGCGGGTGATCTCGAACCAATCCATGTAGTCCCGCGCCACCTTGCAGCGCTCCTTCATGGTCACGCGGGTTTCGGCCAGGTTGCTCAACTGCATCGCCGTCTTCGTGGTCCTGCCCTTGAGGATGTCCACCAGGATCGACTGATACTCCTCCAACATCGGGCGGTATGAAGGGAACGAGCGATAGCTGAGGCGGACGATGCCTTCCTGCACCCGTTTCACCGCTTCCAACCTTGTGGCAGGGGGCAGACCTCCGAGTTCCTGCCAGACCTCCGCCAGAGGCTTCTCGATATAGAGGCCGGAGGGATCACGGAAATGCACCTTGAGGGCATCCTCCAGATTCCGGTCGGTTTCCTCCACAGGGAGGGACTCGCTCAATTCCGGCTCCTTCAGCTCCATCACCTTCAATGCGAGCCATTTCGAAAGGCTGGTTTCCGACAAGTTGAGGCCGGGGAAGCAACGCTTCAGCAGCACCGGCATTTCGCCACCGAAATTCGCCGCTTCGGCAAGGAACTGGCGGAAACTTTCCTCTCCCTGCGGTTGATCCACCAGCGCCAGCACCAGTGCTCCCGAGGTTCCGCGGAAGGCACTGCGGCTGCCGCCATCCAGCTCGTCATAGCGCTCGTCGGTGACCGCCAGCAGGTCGGCCAGCTTGTAAAGGCCGCCGTTCTTGGCGAGGGCTTCGTAGATTTTCCGGTCCCCCTTGTGCTCCTTCCAGGCAATCGCCTCCTGCAATCCCGCCACCAGCCAGGGAGGGACCAGCAGCGGTTCCTCCATTTCCTGGAGCGGCATCGTCCGCAGCGCCCTTTCATAGAGCAAAGCGGAAAGCATCGTACGGTCGAGGCGCTCCCGCTCCAAGCCATTCTCAATGCCACGGCCGGTGAACATCCGGATGCGGAAATCCCATCCGGCTTCGCTGAATGTCAGCTCCATCCGCACCGCGCGCTTCGGTTCCGGATCTTCTGCTTTCCCTTCGGCATGGATCTTGATCGGCACCTTCCATTCGTCCTTGGCGTCGTCCCCCAGCTTGAGCAGGGCGCGCTTCATGTCTTCCGCCCGCATGGCGATGCGCCCGCGCAGAGCCGCGTCCCCACCGGTGACGATGAATTGCTCCGAGGCGCTGACCACCCGCTGGGGCGCCGCCGGATTCGGATCGACCGACGGAACCAGTTGAGGACCGGCGGGTTTGGGCACGACCGCCGCAGGATTCACCGGCACCGCCTTGGGAGGCTCGGCTCCCATCAGGACGCCACAAAGGCCGGCAAGGACGATGAGGAGGGTTTTCACCGGTGTGCGGGCAGGAGTTCAGAAAGATCCACCCACGCCCAGGTCATCGCCCGGTGCCTGGGGATTGAAGGTGATGCGATTCTCGCTGATCTGGATGCGGGCCATGTCCGGGATGATCGCAAGTTCCTCCTGATAGGCTTGGGCGAGTTTCTCAAAGGACGGCAGCATCAGCCGGAGGAATCCCTGCGGCACTACCAGCGACCCGAAACGACCGCCGCGATACGGGTAGGTGCCCGCGAAATAGGGGCCGCCATGGAGGACCACCTCCGTTTTCACCCGACCGTTCGGCTGCATGGTCTGCTCGACTTGGAGAAAGGTGGAAACCGTGAACGGGCGGCCGAAGACGCGGCGCTCGATGATCACCTCCGCGCAGTCCTTCTCCAGGCTGACCCACACGCCGTCGATGGTTGCATTCCCGCCCAGCAGCCCCTCCTGCTTGCTGGCAAGCGTGCGGGACAGGTAGCCATTGATCTCTTCCTCGGTGAATGAGACCTCATAGCCGCGCTCCAGCGAGCTGCGGAGCATCGCCTTGATATCCTTCTTGGGCGCGGACACGGCCGCAGGCCCCACCCCCTCGATGCCGCTGACATCTTGGGGCAGATAGACAAACGCCAGGGCCACGATCATGCCGAGGATGGTGACCGCCAGAAATCCCTTGGTCAGCAGTCCGATGCAGCCGCCACCGGATTTCGCGGGCGTTTCCTCATTGTTTTTGGCCATGGGTCAGTTCGCGGGAGTGGAAGGCGCGCTGGCGGGGGCCGCAGGAGCCGCCGGGGCGGCGGGAGCGCTGCTGCCATCGGCCTTGGCGCCTGCCTGATAGGAGGAAGAGCGGTAGTCGGTCTGGTAGAATCCGGCCCCCTTGAAAAGCAGGCCCGCTCCGGTGCCGAGCAGACGCTTCACCTGACCCTCGCAGCCTTCGTGCGGGCAATCGGTGAGCTTCGGATCGTTCATGCTCTGGAACACTTCGAAGCGGTGCCCGCAGGTCTGGCATTCGTAATCGTAGTTTGGCATGGCGGAAGGCCTCCATACCACGCCCGCGCCGGGAAGCAACCCCCATCGCCCCGCCCTCCCGATGCCGTTAGATCGCTCCGAGGGCTGTCGGCTTGACCGGATGCCGGATCCGGGCGAGAATCGCGCGTCCCGCGTTTCCTTTCTAGTTACATGAAAGCCGCACTCCGTAGTTCCATTCTCGTAGTCATCGCCGCTCTGGTCGCTTCCTGCGCCCCCAGCGGTCCGCAAAAGTCCGATTATCTGCTCGGCTACACCCGCAACAACGGTCCGACCGGAAAAGGCGAGCATCACTCCGCCCCGGCGATTCCGGACGACATCTCCTACTGGGATGGCGAAGGCACCACCGGCGCCCCGCTTATCCGGATCAACCGCGCGGAACAGAAGGCCTACTTCTACAAGGGTGGCCAGCTCGTCGCGGTCTCGAAGATCTCCTCCGGCAACGAGGACCACGGCACACCTCCGGGCCGCTACAAGATCACTCAGAAGGACAAGGACCACAAGTCCTCGACCTATGGCGCTATCAAGGATCGGGCGACCGGCCAGATGGTCAATGACAACGCCGATATCCGCACCCCGGTGCTGCCCGGCCAGATCTACTACCCGGCTCCGATGCCGTATTTCATGCGCTTTTCCGATGGCATCGGCATGCACACCGGCTTCCTGCCGGGCTACGCGGCCTCCCACGGCTGCATCCGCATGCCGGACCACATGGCCCGCCACTTCTTCGAGAACGTCGAGCTCGGCACCCCGGTCATCGTCCAATGAGTCTGCTGCCTGACCCGGCGGCCACCTTGGAAGTCACCTGTGCCGAAGTCTCCGGCTGGTCCACCCTGCCGGAATCGGAGCGCCCGTGGCTCGTGGACTGTCGGGAGCCGGAGGAATGGGGCATCTGCCGGATCGAAGGAGCCGATCTGGTTCCGCTTGGCAGCTTTCCGGAGAAAATCGACGCGCTGCGGCAAGGCGCGTCGAACGGTGTGGTGGTCTATTGCCACCACGGCATGCGCTCGCTGCGAGCGACCTCGTTTCTCCGGGCGAACGGCGTGGAAAGTGTCTTCTCGATGGCGGGCGGAATCGACGCTTGGTCGCGGACAATCGACTCCGAGGTGCCGCGCTACTGATTGCGAGCGCCGGAAGCATTTTCCCATACCCACGCCGCGTAGGCCGCGGATGCGTCCGCCGGTTCCAGCGCCAGAATCTCCGGCACTTCATAGGGGTGGAGATCCGTGAGTGCCTCTTCAAATGCGGGAAATGCCCCGCGGGTGGTCTTGAAAACCGCCAACACCTCGGCGGAGGTTTCGATCTGCCCTTGCCAGCGGTAGATGGATTCCACGCCGGGGAGCAGATTCACGCAGGCTGCCAGTTGCGTTTCCACCAAGGCCGTGCCAATCTGTCGCGCCTGCTCCGGATCGGGGAAGGTGCAGAGGACGATCAGGAGCTCAAGAGCTTCACTCATGGTCCTTCCTGAAGACCGAAATCCCCACACTGGCAACCTTTTCCGTGAAATCCGGCTTCCTTGAAAAGCTCGTCGCCCGGCTCGACAAGGTGGAGCCGGGGGAGGTCCAGCAGATCGTCGCCCGCTTGATCCGGGAAAAGGGGTTTCTTGAGCAGGTGTTCGAGGCTCTCCTGGAGGGGGTGATCCTGCTCGATCCGGAAGGGACGATCGCTTTCGTCAACCGGGCGGCTTGTGGCTTCTTCGGGCTCGATCCCGAGAAAGCCATTGGTGAGCCGCTGTCCCGGCAGGTCCGCGGTCTCGAGTGGAAGTCCCTCGCCAAACCGGGCCGGACCGTAAGCCGGGATCTGGAAGTGTTCTATCCGGAGAACCGTTTCCTCAATTTCTATCTGGCCCCTATCAGTGCCGACGAAGGCCCGGAAACCACGCCGCCAGGCTACGTGATGCTGGTCCGTGACCTCACCCGCACCCGTGCCGAGGCGGAGGAAACGCTGGAAACCGAACGTCTCAACGCTCTCACCCTGCTGGCGGCGGGAGTCGCTCATGAGATCGGCAACCCGCTCAATTCGTTGGACATCCATCTCCAGCTGATGGACCGCAAGCTCCGGAAACTGCCGCCCGGTGACCGCGCTCCGCTGGAAACGCATCTGACCACTGCGCGCGAGGAGATCAAGCGGCTGGATGCCATCCTGAAGCAGTTCCTTTCCGCCGTGCGTCCCACCGCGCTCCGACGCGAGCGTACGGACCTCAATGCCCTGCTCCACGAAACGCTGCGGTTGCTCGAACCGGAACTCGCCTCGCGGAAGATCGCCGTGGAACTCGATCTCTCGGAAACCCTGCCGCCTGCGGAGATCGATGGCGGCCAGTTCCAGCAGGTGTTCTACAACCTGATGCGGAACGCCTACCAAGCCCTCCGCGAGGGCCAGGGCCGCATCACCATCCGCACCCGGGCGAACGACTACGAATACCGCATCGCCATCGAGGACAATGGCACCGGCATCTCTCCGGAGCACATGGGATCCATCTTCGAGCCCTACCGTACCACCAAGGCCTCCGGCAGCGGTCTCGGCCTGCTGATCGTGCGCCGGATCGTGCGCGAGCATGGCGGGGAAATCGAGATCCACAGCGAGGAGGGGCATGGCACCCGCATCGCCATCTATCTCCCGCGCGGCGAACGCACCGTGCGACTGCTCGGCCAAGGCGAGGACCCTGTGATTGATGTGGGGTGAAGAGTCGAAGGTCTGAAGGTCGAAAGTCTAAAAGTCCTCGTTCGTCCGCTCTATCCTACAACGCCATTACCTTCCGACCTTCCGACCTTCCGACCTTCCGACCTTCCGACCTTCCGACCTTCCGACCTTCCGACCTTCCGACCTTCCGACCTTCCGACCTTCCGACCTTCCGACCTTCCGACCTTCCGACCTTCCGACCTTCGACTCTTCCATGCAACAGCCCACCCTCCTGATTGTTGATGACGAGCGCGCCACCCGCGAGGGCCTGCGCGCGGCTTTGGAAGAGGAGTTCGACGTCTATACCGCCAGTGGTGCGACCGAGGCGTTGACGATTCTCCAGAGCGAGCCCATCGACCTGCTGCTCACCGACCTGCGGATGGGCGGGGAATCCGGGATGGAGCTGCTGGAAAAAGCGCTCGTCCGTCCGAATCCACCGGTGGCGATCATGATGACCGCCTACGGTTCGGTGGACACGGCGGTGGAGGCGATGCGCCGCGGTGCCTGGCACTTCGTCACCAAGCCTCTCAACCTCGACGAGGTGGAGATGTTGCTGAAGCGCGCGCTCAAGACCAGGAAGCTGGAAACCGAGGTCCGCGAACTCAAGCAACAGTCCTCGGAGCGCCACAAGCTCGACCGCCTGATCGGCAAGTCCCCCGCGATGACCCGGGTATTCGACCTCATCCATCAGGTCGCGCCGACCCGTGCCACGGTCCTGATCGAGGGGGAAAGCGGCACCGGCAAGGAGGTGGTCGCCCACGCGATCCACCATCTCTCCGGCCGTCCGGAATCCAAGATGGTGATCGTCCACTGTGCCGCGCTTTCGCCCCAGCTCTTGGAAAGCGAACTCTTCGGCCATGAGAAAGGCGCCTTCACCGGAGCAGCCCAGCGGCGGATCGGCCGGTTCGAGCAAGCGGATGGCGGCACGCTGTTCCTGGATGAGATCGGCGAGATTGACGCTGCCACGCAGGTGAAGCTGCTGCGCGCGCTTTCCGAGCGCACCATCGAACGGGTCGGCTCCAACAGCCCGATCAAGATCGATGTGCGGGTGGTCGCGGCCACCAACAAGAACCTCCGCGAGCTGGTGGATCAGGGGAAGTTCCGCGAGGACCTCTATTTCCGCCTGAATGTGGTGAAAATCGAAATGCCGCCGCTGCGGACCCGCCGCGAGGACATCGTGCTGCTGGCCGGCAGTTTCCTGAAGGAATTCGCCAAGGACAACGGGCGGCCGGTCAAACCTCTCACGGATGCGGCACTGGACCGGTTGCGTCACTATTCCTGGCCCGGAAACGTCCGCGAATTGAGAACCGCCATCGAGCACGGCGTGGTGATGAGTAACGATTCCGTCATAGACGTCCGGCACCTTCCTGCGTTCCTTGCGGATCAAGGACAAACGGCTTCTCCGGGGCTGTCCGTTTCCAACAAAATGGACCTTGCCGGTCCGGTGGAATTCAACTTGCATGCGCTCGAAACGCGCGCCATCCGGGCGGCTCTCGATCAAGCCGGGAGCAACCGGACCCGGGCCGCGGAACTCCTCGGCGTCAGCCGCCGCACCCTCCAACGCAAGCTGAAGGAATTGGGACTCTGACCCTGCATCGCCCGCTTCCATCCGATTTTCCATGAGCGCCCAGTCCCAATCCATTGACGCCGGTGTGATCGTCCGCCGGAGCCTCTTCTTCCTGCTGCTGGTCACGCTGACCCTTCTGAACCTGTTCATTCTCTTCCGCGGCCTCAACGCCCCCCAGGCGATGGACCAGGCGCAGATCGCGCGTGAAATCGCCCGTGGCAACGGCTTCACCACCAAGATGATCCGTCCGGTGGCCTATCATCAGGTGCAGAAGGTCAACGGCTCCGCCGCTTTCGTCGCTTTCCCGGACACTTACCACGCGCCGTTGAATCCCCTGATCAACGCCGCCGTGCTGAAACTGGTGGGTGCGGATTCCGCGGACGATTGGAACATGAGCATCAAGCAGGTGGTCTATCCTCTTGATCGGATCATCGCCGCGGTCAGCACGCTGTTCTTCCTGATGTCCATCGGGGTCACCTACCTGCTGGTTTCACGAATATTTGACGCGAAGATCGCCGGTGTGGTCGCGATTCTCATGCTGTTCTGCGAGACGTTCTGGAACTTCTCGTTGAGCGGCCTGCCGCAGATGCTGCTGATGCTGCTCTTTTCATGCGGCATCTACTTCACCTACCGGGCGGTGGAGGCTTCCACCGAGGGGCGGGTGGCCCTCACCCCGGCAATCGTCGCCGGCGTGTTCTTCACCCTGATGGCCATGACCCACTGGCTGGCGATCTGGATCGTGCTGGGTTACGTGGTGTTCGCCGCCATCGCTTTCCGCCCCCGCGGTATCGTCGCCATCTCCATCCTCGCTATCGCTGGTCTGGCCGGAATCGTCTGCCTCACCCACACCGCGAAGGTCTGCGACTCGCCCTTCGGCACCAGCTTCCTGATGATTTACAAGGGCCTGGGGGACAGCCTGAACGAAGGCACCATCATGCGGACCGACGATCTGGGCAGCAAGCCGCTGTCGCTGGATGGGATTCTCATGAAAACCCTCCGCACCACGCTTCTCCAGGCCACGGACATCGTGCCGTTCCTCGGCGGCATTGTGGTCGCTCCGATTTTCTTCATCGCCCTGTTCCACCCCTTCAAGCGCCCTTCGATCGCCCGTTTCCGCTGGGCCCTCCTTCTGATGTGGGTCTTTGCCGCGTTCGGCATGTCCATATTCGGCGTCAGCGCCAAGGATCTCGACTCGAACCAGATCCATCTGGTCTTTGCTCCGATCATGGCGGCCTACGGCCTTGCCTTCCTGTCGATCCTATGGAGCCGCCTGGAAGTGGTCGTCGCGAATCCATTGCTCAAAAACGTCCATCACATCGTGGTGGTGCTGGTGTGTGCCGCTCCGCTGGTGCTGGGCATTTGGCCGAAAATCCGTCTCGGCATGGATCGCCGTGATTCCGGCGGCGTTCCATGGTGGCCACCCTATTTCGCCCCGGCTCTCAACCAAGGCCTTAAAAACTGGGTCAAGCCGAACCAGATCTGCTTCTCCGACCAGCCATGGGCCGTGGCTTGGTATGCGGACCGCATGAGCATCTGGCTCCCGAACTCCAAGAAAGGCTTCGAAAAGCTCGAAGGCATTGCCTCGGACCTCGGCACCCCGACCGTCGGCATCATGATCTCTCCCAGTTCCCATGGCTCCGAGGACATGGGGACGCTCCAGCGCGACTACGGCGACTTCACCTCGTTGGTCATGGACGGCCGGGTCTTCGCCGCCACCTACCCACCGGGCCTCCGCCTCTACGACAAGGACCAGAAACTCCAGTCGATCTACAAGAAGTACCCGTATCCGGTGAATTTGTTCGGCATTTACGACATGGTCTATTACAGCGACCGTCCGGTCCGCACCTCGGACCCCAACTCCGCGCAATAATGGCCGCCCGCCGCAAAACCACCCCGAACGACCCCGAAGCCGGACCCGGCTTCGAGGAGGCGCTTGCCGAGTTGGAAGCGGTGGTCGAGGCGATGGAGGAGGAGCAGTTGCCGCTGGAAGACCTGGTTGCCCACTACGAAAAGGGCTCCGCTCTCCTGAAACGCTGCGAGACCGTGCTGAAGTCCGCCCGCGAGCGGCTCGAATTGATCACCCTGCGGAATCAGGCAGAAAACGCTCTGGATTCCGCCGCCGCCACCACGCACGGTGGCGCGCCTCCGCCCGAAACGCCGGAGGATGACCCTGACGACGATGACGACATCCGCCTCTTCTGAGCCCCCCGCCCTCGGGCCGCTCCTTTCCAGCATCAAGTCCCCGGAGGACGTCAAGCGGTTGTCCGATGCCGATCTGCCCGCCCTCGCGGCGGAGGTCCGCCATTCGCTGATCACGTCTCTTTCCAAGACCGGTGGCCACCTCGGCCCGAACCTCGGCGTGGTGGAGCTTTCGATTGCGATGCACCGGGTCTTCTCGACCCCGAAGGACAATTTCGTCTTCGACGTCGCCCACCAGGGCTACGTCCACAAGATGCTGACCGGCCGCGCCGACCAGATCCACACCATCCGCACCTACAAGGGCCTCAACGGCTTCCTGTTGCGCAGCGAGTCCGAGCACGATTGCTACGGAGCGGGTCACGCCGGCACCGCCCTGTCCGCCGCACTCGGCATGGCCGCCGCCCGTGATCTTGCGGGAGACGACAGCCACGTGGTCGCAGTCGCCGGTGACGCCGCCTTCACCTGCGGACCGACTCTGGAAGCGCTCAACAACATCGCGGAAACCACCAAGCGGTTCATCGTGGTGCTGAACGACAACGAGTGGTCGATCGACAAGAACGTCGGCGCCATCGCCCGCTACTTCAACGCGCTCCAGACGCACTCGACTTACTCCGCCGTCCGCAGCAAGGCCGCCGAATTCGTCGAAAAGATCGCAGGCAAAGCCGTCCGCAACCTCGCCCACAAGGTCGAGGAAGGCGCGAAGAACCTGCTGTTCCCGAACGTGCTGTTCGAGAAGTTCGGCCTGCGCTACTACGGCCCGATCGACGGCCACAACCTGCCGCTGCTGGTCAAAACCTTCGAGCATCTCAAGACGCTCAACGAGCCGGTGGTCCTCCACATCATCACGGAGAAGGGCCGCGGCTACCAGCCCGCCCTCGACAATCCCGGCAAGTTCCACGGTCTCGGTGCCTACAAGATCGAGGACGGTTCCACCGACACCACCGCCACCCCCACTTGCTCGGACATCTTCGGTCGCACGGTGACGGACATGGCCAAGCAGGACGAAAAGATCGTCGCCATCACCGCCGCCATGCCCGGCGGTACCAAGCTGGAGATTTTCAAGAAGGAGCTGCCCCAGCGTTACTACGACGTGGGCATCGCCGAGGAACACGCCGCGCTTTTCGCCTGCGGCCTTGCCACACGCGGCTTCAAGCCGTTCCTCGCGATCTACTCCACCTTCATGCAGCGCGCCTATGACATGATCATCCATGACATGGCGCTGCAGGGTCTGCCGGTCCGCCTGTGCATGGACCGCGGCGGTCTGTCCGGCGATGATGGCCCGACGCACCACGGTCTGTTCGACATCGGCTACCTGCGCCACGTGCCGAACCTCATTTTCATGCAGCCGAGGGACGAGGCCGAGTTCGTGGACATGCTCCACACCATGGCCCAGTACGAGGCCGGTCCCTCCGCCATCCGCTATCCGCGCGGCATCATCGACGGCACGCCGATTCCTCCGACCGCGAAGGTTCTCGAAATCGGCAAGGCCGAAGTTGTCGCCGACGGTGCCGACGTGGCGCTCATCGGCCTCGGCACGATGTTCGAAATGGCCCGTTGTGCGAAGGCGATGCTCGAAGAGAAGGGACTCTCCGTTGCCCTGATCAACCCGCGCTTCATCAAGCCGCTGGATGCCACGGTGATCGAGGACTACGCGAAGAAGTGCAAGGTGGTCTGCACCTTCGAGGACCACGTCGCCCACAACGGCTTCGGCGCCGCGGTGATCGAGCTGCTGCATGACTCCGGTATCAAGACACCGGTCGAGCGCATCGCTTGGCCGGACGAATTCGTCGAGCACGGCAAGCCGGACACCCTCCGTGAGCTTCACGGTCTGACCGCCGAGAATGCGGTGGCGAAGGTGCTGAAGCACTTTTGAAACCAGCACACTCCCCCGATTCTTTGAAAAGGCCGGCACTTGTCGGCCTTTTTATTTTGCGACGGACCCTTTTCCAAAAGACTCCCCATCCACCGCGATCCCGGTCACGGTTGCTCCGCACATGGCTGTTCTCGATCCCGGTTCCATCTCCGATCCCACGTCATCGGATGAAATCCTCAATGCCTTCCTCGAATACCTCGTCGAGGCCGGGATCGAGCCATACGGCCATCAGGAAGAAGCGATCCTTGAGTTGTTCGACGGTCACAACGTCATTCTGAACACGCCCACCGGTTCCGGGAAATCGCTGGTGGCGCTGGCGCTCCACTTCAAGGCGATCTGTCAGAACCGCCGTTCGTTCTACACGGTGCCGATCAAGGCGCTGGCGAATGAGAAGTTCCTGTCGCTGTGCCAGATCTTCGGCCCGGAGAAGGTCGGCATGATCACTGGCGATGCCACGGTGAACCCCGGCGCGCCGGTCATCTGTTGCACCGCGGAGATCCTGGCGAACCTCGCTCTGCGCGAGGGCATGCGCGCGGAGGTGGATGACGTGATCATGGACGAGTTCCACTATTACTCGGACTCGTCGCGCGGAGTGGCCTGGCAGGTGCCGCTGCTCACGCTGCCGCAGGCACGCTTCCTGTTGATGTCCGCCACTCTGGGCGAGACCGCGTTTTTCGAGGAGACCCTCACCAATCTCACCGGCATCAAGACGGTGCTGATCAAGAGCGAGGACCGCCCGGTGCCGCTGGAGTTCGACTACAGCGAGACGCCGATGGAGGAAAAGGTGATCGAGCTGGTGGAGGCGGGTCGGGCACCGGTGTATCTCGTCCACTTCACGCAGCTCGCCTGCGCCCGCAGTGCGCAGAACCTGCTCAGCTCGAATTTCTGCACCAAGGAGGAGAAGCAGCAGATCGCCGAGGCGCTGCACGACGCGAACTTCCGCAGCCCGTATGGCAAGGAAGTCAGCAAGCTGCTGCGCCACGGCATCGGCATTCATCACGCGGGTTTGCTTCCGAAATACCGCATCCTTGTGGAGAAGCTCACCCAGCGCGGCCTGCTCAAGGTGATTTGTGGCACCGACACCCTCGGCGTGGGCGTGAACGTGCCGATCCGCACCGTGGTCTTCACCCAGCTCTGCAAGTACGATGGAAATGGTACCAAGATCCTCGCCGTCCGCGATTTCAAGCAGATCTGCGGCCGCGCCGGGCGCCGGGGTTACGACAGCGTTGGCTACGTGGTTGCTCAGGCACCCGAGCATGTGATCGAGAACCTGCGGCTGGAGCAGAAGGCCTCGAAATCCGGCAAGAAGGGCGGCTTCGTGAAGCGCAAGCCGCCGGAAAAAGGCTACGTGGCATGGGACGAGAAAACCTTCCGCAAGCTGCTCGATTCGCCGCCGGAGAAGCTCGTTTCCAGCTTCACCGTCCATCACGGCATGCTGCTCAACGTGCTGGGCCGTCAGGAGGAGGACGGCTGCTCGGCCTTGAAGAAAATCATCGCGGACAGCCACGAGCCGCCGCCGAAACAAAAGGCGCTCAAGCGCCGCGCGATGCAGCTCTTCCGCGGACTGGTGGAGGGGAAGATCCTGCGCATCATTCCTCCCGCGGAGCGCACCGGCCCGGCGAAGGTCGGTCTGAATGTCGAGCTCCAGGAGGATTTCTCGATGAACCAGGCGCTCGGCCTGTGGTTGATCGATGCGATTCCGCAGCTCGACCGTGAGTCACCGGAGTACGCGCTCAACGTGCTGTCGCTGGTGGAGTCGATCCTGGAGAATCCGGAGATCGTGCTGCGCAAGCAGGTCGAGCAACTCCGCGGCGACCTGGTGGCGCAGCTCAAGAACGAGGGCGTCGCCTACGAGGACCGCATGCTCCAGCTCGAGGAAGTGGAGTGGCCGAAGCCCGGCAAGGATTTCATCTACGACACCTTCAATGCCTTCGTCGCCGGTCGCCCATGGATGGCGGAGGGCAACGTGCGGCCGAAGTCGATCGCCCGCGAGATGTTCGAGAACTGGCAGTCGTTCGAGGATTACGTGAAGACCTATGGGCTGGAGAAGAGCGAGGCCGTGCTGCTGCGCCATCTGTCCGAAGTTTACAAGGTGCTGATGCAGACGGTCCCGCCCGCGGCGAAGACTGAGGAGCTGGTCGAGGCGGAGCAGTTCCTGGAAGACATCCTGCGAAGCGTGGACTCCAGCCTGCTCGACGAGTGGGAGAAGCTGAAGAACCCCGACTACGTTCCCGAGGCCGAGAAGCCGGTGGCGGAACGCCGCGCCGTGCCATTTACCCGCAATCGTGCCGCGTTCACCCGGGCGCTGCGGAATGCGGTGTTCTCCGTCATCAAGGCTCTGTCCGCGGATCGCGTGGAGGAGGTACTCGAACAGATCGAGCCGAACGACGCCGACGACATCGCATGGACCCGCGACCGTCTCTTCGATTTCCTTGATGACTTTCATGAGGACCACGAGCGCATCCGTCTCGATCCCGAAGCGCGCAACATCAAGCACACCCACATCGACAGCGAGCAACCGCGCCAGTGGAAGGTCCATCAGACGCTGGTCGATCCGGAGGAGATCAACGATTGGACGGTGACATTCAGCGTCGATCTCGACCGCAGCGATGAGGAGTTGAGGCCGGTGCTGACGCTGATGTCGATGGCTCCGACGGTGTGAGGAGTGTGGCGACGGTTTTCAACCGCCGCCACGAACATCAATTCCCGCTATCGAATACCAGCACCTCGAACGGCAGGAGTTCCAAGGTGACCGGTGTTCCCGCCATGAGGTCGAGTGTCCTCACACGCTGCTCCTTGTAGGCGGATTTCAGGGACAGCTTCGCCGGTGCGCCGGTCGGCAGTTCGAACACTGTTTGAGCATCCAGCGCGATGATCTTCGGCTGGTCGTCCGGATTGCGCAGCGTGAGGGTCGCCTGTCCGGGCATCCATGCGGCCCAGCCGTAGGGTTCCATCTTCGTCGGTTCACCGCCGATCATGTGCGTGTCCGTGAGGACGGCGGCGTGTTTTCGCCCCCACGTTGCGGCTTCGGCGAGGTCGTCCCACGCGGCATCGTCCATCAGGTCCGGGGAAAGATAGCTTTCCTGCATGCAGGTGCCTGAGCCGAAGAACGACCGGCATTCGTTGCGCAGGTGGTTGCCCGCTTCGGCGGTGGTTTTGCCCTGGTAGGCGTGGCCGAGCACCATGCCGTGGAGCATGATGGAGTTCAGCGGATACAAGGGGCCGCGCTTCACCACCGATAGCGCGGAGTGGTCGCGATAGGTCAGCCATTGCTCGCGCTTGTCGCCCTTGCCCATCCAGGCGACATCTCCGCCGCCATGCCAGGTGCAGTCGACATGGTTCAGCCAGAACGGAGACGGCCAGGTGCCGACGGTGACGTTCAGGAACAGGTTCGGATCATCCGCATGGAGTTCATCGGCAAGCTTCAGCAGCGACATAAAGTGCGGGTTCACGCCATCGCCCGCCTTGTCCCACTTGAAATAGCCCACGCGGTCCTCGTGCATCAGCGAGAGGCACTTTTCCTTGAACCACTTGTAGTAGCGCGGATCGGACAGATCGAGCTTGTTGCCATCGGTGAGGCCCAGTTTGCGCGCGTTGGCGATGCGCATCGGAGCTTCTCCGTATCCGCCGAGCGGTGAAATCCAGATGCCGAGGCGGGAACCGGCTTTCTCGGCGGCGGCGCGGAGGTTCTTGAGGCCTTCCGGCAGCACGGAGCGCTTCCAATCCCAGAAGGTGTCCCGCGCGTCGTCCCAGCCATCGTCGATGACGAAGCCATCGAGCTTCACGCCGCGCTTCTGAATCAGCTCGCGTTTGTAGGCCTCCATCACTTCGAGGAAGCGCTTCTCGGAAACCGCCGCGTCATACCAGCCGTTGAAATGGAAATATGCTTTCGCCGGGCGGGCGCGTTCGCGTTCGAGATAGTATTGGAAGCCACGGCGGAGTTGTCCCTCCGGCACCACGCCGGTCACCGAGGAGAAAGTCACCGTCTGAGTTCCCTCCAGCTTGTAGGTGCAGGGGAAGCCGCCGGTGAATCCGTCCTTGGCAGTCTCCACCGAAAATACCGGCAACTCCGCGCCAAAGAACAACCCACCGGCGATCACCGGACTGCCGGGCACGGTACCGAGCTTGGCCGGGGAATCCACCGCGCGGTCGAGCATCTGCACGCCGCTTAGCGTGAGCGGGGCTTTCGGCGAGGCCAGCGTAAGTTCCTCGCGGACGTAGTTGGAACCCTCGCGCAAGACCGCGCGCCACATCACCGCGAGGCCGGTGCTCTCATCACGGAGTTTTGCGACAATCGCCTTGCCGGGATGATGCGCACCTTCGCGCGGATTGGCGGGTTCGGCGGGTAGATCGACCAGCTTCGGGCCTTCGAAGACCTTCAGCTTCGATGCCACCACGTTGTAGTCCGGCACGGCTTGGAAAGGAGAGCCGATCACCTGTTCCTCTCCATCCGCTATCACCGAGCATGCGCCTTCCTTGCGCATGTTGACCACGATCGCTTTGCCGTTGTCCCACACCAGTGCGAGACCGGGACCCCATGACTGGGCATCGTCGTTGGCGCGGTCGACACGGCAGGAAACCTGGGTCGCCTCGGCGGGAAATTTCCGCTCCACGAAGGCGGCGCAATTCGCGGGGGCGGTGACCGTGAGCCAGCCGTCCTCGGTTTTTATAACGGTGCCGGGCTTGGTGGAAAGCCGCGGTGTCCATTCCGGAGACAGGGTGGCGAAGCCATCATTCGCGAAGATCCGGCGCTCGTCGGTGATCCGGAAATTGATGAAGCGCGGGCTGCCGGGAGTGCCCGCATCCGGGTAGTCGGAAAGACCACCCTTCCTGTCGGTCTTGCCGAGACGGACCAAGGCGGGTTTTCCGGGGAATTTGTCCGCGGGAATCCGTGCCAGCGTCCGCCAGCCGCGCCCATTGACGGAGGACTGGACCACCACGGCATCCTCCTCGAGCCGCATGCCCAGCCAGGTTTGGTTTTCGCCTTTTGTGGCTTCCTCGCCGGTGGCGAAGCGGAACACCTGCCGGTAGGTCTGGGGAAAGCGGTGGTTGTTGAGCAGGTCCGCGATTTCCACCGGTCGCAGTTCGCCGTTCTGGCAGGACCAGCTTGCGGAGAGGAGTTGGTTCCGGAGAGTGAAAACTCCGCCTGTACCATCGGCGGCGGGAGCACCCGGGGCCTTGCCGGGGAAGACCGGCACAGCGGAGAGGATGGAGCAGGGCAGGAGGCAGAGGAGCAGCAAACGGCGCATGGCGGGGAAAGTTTCCTACGGGAACCAAGTGGAGATCCTTCAGCCGGACGACTGGTGGGCCGACCCGACCGGCTTGAGGAGTGTTCCGGGCATATCTCTGATCCCTGCCGAACCTGACCGCTTATTTGATCCCCTTGCGCAGATCGTAGAGATACCATGCCTCCACCTTCTGCCGCGCCCACGGGGTTTTCCGCAGGAAGGTCAGGCTGGATTTGATGCTGGGATCGTGGGTGAAGCAACGGATGCGGATGCGCGTCGAGAGCATCTCCCAGCCGTGCCGATCCACCAGGGTGGTCAGGATGGTCTCCAGGGTAAGGCCGTGGAGCGGATCGCGGGGGTGTTCAGACGGGGCGGGCATCACTGTCAGGCAAGGATCGCCCGTATGATCCTCCAATCGCAAAGGAAATCGAAGGCGAGGAATTCGTGCAGGGTCACGATCAGCCAGTATTGTGCCTGGTAGCTCAGTTTCGAACATTTGTGCCGCAAGCGACGCTTGGCAATGAATGCGGCGGGCCAGCCGCCTGCGAACTCAAGGAAGTGGAGCTGGGACTCCGGCACCCGTCTTCTCTGTGGAGAGGTGGCGGACGCATTCTGGCGGGCGATCTGTTTGTCCCTGCCGTAGAGAAACCAGACGAGGGCGCTGGCCGAGCCATACAGGACTCCAACCACCCACTGCAACGGCCGGGGAAGACAGCACCAGGCTATGGCAGGGAGGAGGAGAAGCAGGCCCAGGACGATGAAGCTGCCGATGCCGAGGCGACCTCCATCGTTCACATGCACGGCTTTCACCGCGCAGGGGCGGCCCTTGCCATCGGTGCCGGCCCAAAAGCGGATGCGATCCCCGATGGCCGGTCTCTTGTGGCGTTCGGAGAAATCTCGGATGTGGAGGAAGATACGCTTCTTCCCGTAGCGGAGATAGCCATGGGCTTTCTCCTCATTCCACTCCACGATCGTACCGGTGAATTCCTCCGCCATTTTTCCGGATGGTCAATGAGCGGATAGGGCGCTGGCAATCTCTTCCGACCGGCTGGTTCGATCAACCGGGTTCCGGTTTGGCCATTCGGTGTTGTCCATTCTTGTGCGAAAGATCCGGGTTCCATGGTTCGTCCTGCTTTGATCCATGAAACCCCTGCTCCTTGCTCCATTGTTGGTCCTGCCCTCCGTCCTTGCGGCGGAAGGTCCTTACCCGGTTGATCCCGCGTCCCAGCGCCACGAGGGCGTCCCGGTCGGCACGGTGGCCAAGCACACCTTCAAGGACAGCAAGGTTTATCCGGGTTCCACCCGCGACTACTGGGTCTACACTCCGGCGCAATACGACGCCTCGAAGCCCGCCTGCCTGATGGTCTTCCAGGACGGCGGCGGCTACGTGAACGAAAAGGGCGCGGACAAGGTGCCGATCGTGTTCGACAATCTGATCAACTCGAAGGAAATGCCCGTCACCATCGGGTTGTTCGTCGATCCGGGCGTCACGCCTGCGGGTGATGGCAAGAGCCAGCCGCGCTACAACCGCAGCTATGAATACGATGCCTTCACCGGCGACTACGCGAAGTTCCTCACCAGCGAGCTGATTCCGGAAGTCGCAAAGGAGCGGAACATCAGCCCGAACCCGGATCACCGTGGCCTGTGCGGCGCTTCCTCCGGCGGCTGCGCGTCGTTTTTCGCGGCGTGGGAGCGCCCGGATCAGTTCCGGCGCGTGTATTCCATGATCGGCACGTTCGTGGGCCTGCGCGGTGGCGATGAAACGGCGGTGCTGGTCCGCAAGACGGAGCCGCTGCCGTTGCGCGTATTCCTGCAGGATGGATCGAACGACCAGAACATCTATTGCGGCGACTGGTGGATGGCGAACCAGGAGATGGAGCGGTCGCTCCAGTTCGCGGGCTATGAAGTGAACCATGCCTGGGGTGAGGGACCGCATTCCCACCAGCACGGCGGCGCGATCCTGCCGGATGCCATGCGCTGGCTGTGGAAGGATTTCCCGAAGCCGGTCGAGGTGCACTATGATGCGACCAAGAGCCGTGCGAAGGACATGCTGATCCCCGGCAAGGATTGGGAACTGGTCAGCGAAGGCCACGGTTTCACCGAAGGTCCGGTGCCCGGCCCGGATGGCACCGTGTTCTTCTCGGACATTCCAAAGAATCTCATCCATCGCGTCGGTGCGGATGGGAAGGTGTCCGTGTTCATGGAAGACACCCGCGGCACCAATGGTCTCACGTTCGGCCCGGATGGCCGTCTCTATGGCTGCCGCACCGGCAGTGGCGAGATCGTTTCGTGGGACATCCAGACCAAGGAGGAGAAAGTCCACGCCACCGGCATCAAGGGCAATGACCTCACCGTCGCGCACGATGGCACCATCTACGCCACCGAGCCCGCCAAGCACGCCGTGTGGATCATCCGCTCCGGGCAGGAAAAGGTGCTCGGCAGCGATGCCTTCCGCGGCGTGAACGGCATCTCGCTTACTCCCGACCAGAGCCGCATCGACGTGGCCGATCCGGGTGGTCGTTACATCTGGTCCGCCACCCGCGCGGCGGATGGTTCGCTGGTCAACGTCCAGCCTTACCATCACCTGCATCTTCCGCCGGCCGATCCCGATCCGGGCAGCAAGGCCGATGGCATTCGCGTCACCAAGGACGGCTGGCTGCTCGCCGCCACCGCGATGGGCATCCAGGTCTTCGACCAGCCGGGTCGCGTGAACCTGATCCTGCCACCCGTGCCCGGAGCGCGTTATCCGTCCAATCTCTGCTTCGCCGGACCGGAGAAGGAGACCCTCTACGTCACCTGTGGGGACAAGGTCTACAAGCGGGAGACCAAGCTGGTCGGAGCGATGGCTTGGGAAGCGCCGGTGGATCCGCCGAAGCCGCATCTCTGATTTTTGTAGCTGGAGTCGTAAGACTTCAGGCGGGGGGGATCCACCCTTGTCCTCCAATCTCGATGCCCGGCAGATTTCATCCCGGGCATCTGAGAGCAATGATCGCCGGAACCCGTGCGGCACTCTATCCAGCCCGAAGTCTCACGACTCCGGCTACCCCGCGTTCGAGTCTTCTCCTTAAAATCGCATTGGTTTACCCAAAAACGCCCTCCTTGATATGGGGAGGATTGCCGGTTGCCGAACCGGGGTCCGCCCGATAGGCTCCGCGCCCCATCGATGAAACCGGTATTCCTCTACGATACGACGCTGCGTGACGGCACGCAGGGCGAAGGATTCCAACTTTCAGGTCTCGACAAGCTGCGAATTGCCGAGCGTCTGGACGCATTCGGCATCGATTACATTGAAGGCGGCTGGCCGGGATCGAACCCGAAGGACGTCGAGTTTTTCCAAGCGGCGAAGTCGCTCAAGCTGAAGCACGCGAAGCTGGCGGCCTTCGGTTCCACCCGCCGTGCGGACACTCCCGTGGAGCAGGACGCCCAGGTGCGCTTGCTGCTGGAGGCGGAGACACCGGTCGTGACGATCTTCGGCAAGAGCTGGGAGCTTCAGGTCACCGAGGTCCTGCGCACCACGCCGGAAGAAAACCGCGCGATGATCCGCGACACCGTGGCCCATCTCAAGAAGCACGGCCGCGAGGTGGTCTATGACGCCGAGCATTTCTTCGACGGCTACAAGGATTCCGCCGAGCACGCGCTGGCCACTCTTCAGGCTGCGGCCGAGGGCGGTGCCGATTGCCTGGTGCTCTGCGATACCAATGGCGGCACGCTGCCGCATGAGGTGCAGGAAATCTGCGAGGTCGTCCGTGCCCGCATCCCCGGTACTCCGGTCGGCATCCATACCCACAACGACTGCGAACTGGCCGTGGCCAACGCGGTCGCCGCGGTGAAGGGTGGAGCCACCCAGATCCAGGGCACCATCAACGGGTACGGCGAGCGCACCGGAAACTGCAACCTCACCTCGGTGATCCCGATCCTTCAGCTCAAGATGGGCCTCACTGTCGTGCCTGCGCTGGAGAATCTACTGGATCTCTCGTATTATGTGGACGACGTGTCGAACAATCCGCACTTCGCCCGTGCGCCCTTCGTCGGCCGCACCGCCTTCGCCCACAAGGGCGGCATGCACGTCAATGCGGTGAAGAAACTGGCCCGCAGTTACGAGCACATCGTTCCGCAGTCCGTGGGCAATTCACAGAACATCCTCGTCTCCGAACTCAGCGGCCAGGACAACATCCTCATCAAGGCCGACCAGCTCGGGCTCGGCCTGGAGAAGGGATCGCCTGTCGCCAAGGCGGTGCTGCAGAAGGTGAAGGAGCTGGAGCACGAAGGCTATTCCTTCGAGGCCGCTGGTGGTTCGCTGGAGCTGCTCATCCGCCGCGAGCTGGGGACCTACACGAAACCTTTCGACCTGAAGGAATACCACACCAGCTTCCGCAAGTACCGTGACGGCCATGAGCCGGTCTGCGAGGCCACCGTGAAGCTCTACGTGGACAACACGCCGGAATACACCGTGGCGGAAGGCCATGGCGTGGTGAACGCGCTCGATGTGGCGCTGCGCAAGGCGCTGCTGCCCTTCTATCCGGAGATCGAGGCGATCTCGCTGGTGGACTACAAGGTCCGCATCGTGGACGGCCATGACGCCACTGCGGCGAAGACCCGCGTGCTGATCGAGACTACCGATGGTCATCAAAGCTGGGGCACCATCGGTGTGTCCGAGAACATCATCGAGGCGAGCTGGATCGCCATCGTGGATGGCATCGATCTCTTCCTGCAGAAGAAGCGGAAGTGATTTGAAAGTGGATCGTAGCCGGAGTCGTAAGACTTCGGGCTGGGTGAATACGACCTCATCCCGATGCTTCGCTTTGGATAGGTCGGGAGAAAACCGACATGCGAGGCACTCCGGAACTTTACCCAACCTGAGTCTCACGACTTCAGCTACCCTGCAGAGACCAGTTTTACTTCACCTTCGCCAGCTCCGTCGCACGCCACAGGTACCACGCGGCGTGCGACCGATGCGGGCGGAACTTCTCGCCTAACTCTTCCAGCACCTTAGGCTTCGGCATCGCGTCCAGACCGTAGGCCCATTGATAGCCGCTGCGGACTCCGTAGTCATCCACAGGCCAGACATCGCCACGGCCGAGCGTGAAGATCAGAAGCATCTCCACGGTCCATTTCCCGATCCCTCGCACCTGTGTCAGCCGAGCGATGATCTCCTCATCGGACAGTGTTTCGATTTCCTTTCGTCCCGGCACTACGCCGGAAATGGCTTTCTCCGCCAGATCCCGCAGCGCCGCGGTTTTCGAGCGCGAGAACCCCACGCCTCGAAGGTCATCGTCGCTCACGTTGGCGAGCGTCTTCGGCCCCGGATCGCGCCCGCCGGGAAATAGATTGCGGTAGCGGCCGAGGATCGTTTGTGCGGCCTTGCCGTGGAGTTGCTGGTGCGCCACCGCGCTGACCAGAGATTGGAAGGGCGTGCGCTTGGTTTCGTATTCCATCGCGCACGGACCCACCCGGTCAATGAGTCCCTTCATCGTCGGGCACGCCTTTTTCAAGCGCGCCACCGCCTTGGAATGATCCGGGGGCATGCTCAGCGGCGCTTGCGTGGCGGGCTGGAGCGTGGACCGGATCGCGATCCACCACGCGGACGGAATGATGGGCGCTGCGGAGCTTCTTCTTCCTCCGGCTGGTTGGCCTTGCCTTTCTTCACGGAGGACGCGGCGGCTTTCTTCACCCGCAGGATGTTCGCGCCGAGCTGCATGCCGTCCATCTCCCGGATCGCGTTCACGGCGTCCTTGGCGGTGGCCATGTTGGCGAAGGCGAAGCCTTTCGAACGGCCGGTCTCCTCATCCATCACGAGATCGAGAGAGGTCACCTTGCCGAACTTGCGGAGCACGGCGTGGAGCTGGATGCGGTCGGTGGCGCGGTCGAGATTGCGGATCAGGATGATCATGGAGTTCCGGTGGAGCGGCACTGTAGGCGGGAACCTTCCCGGAAACGAGCATGGATTCTTGGCGGGGCGGCGGTTTCCTGACACGGTCGCGCCCCGCTCCACATCATGTCCGCTCCGTTGCCCGCTTTTCCGCCTGTTTCCGGTTGGTTGATCCGTGTCTCCGAGGTCTTCGGGGAACTGGTGGAGGAGGTGATCCAGCGGACTGGTGCGACCGCTTCCACACCACTTGGGAGCGAATATCACCTTCTGAAAGGAACAGACTTCCAGGCCATCCGCGCCTCGGACGCCGCCCAATTCATCCGCTGGAACCTGCCCGTGCATCACAGTTGGCCGTGCAACCCGCAGAAAACGGAAGGCTTCATCGAAAAGGCGGCGCAGGCGATGTTCCGGAAATTCGGCCATCTGCCGCTGCAAGCGATTCTGGTGGGCCAGCTCGATCCCAGCTCACCGAACAAATACTACAAAACCCTCGCCTCGAACCTCCGGGGGCGCACCCTCCAGCTTTTCCCGAACGTGGGAAAAATCGAGGTCGAGGAACAGGACCCGGCCGCGCTTACGTTATTCTGCCTGGTTGGGCCGGAAGGCCTCTTCTGCGGCGTGCAAAGCCTGCGGGACAGCAATGGCTTCCACCCCGGAGGTACCCGCTACATCAGCCAGAACGCTCCCGGAACCATCAGCCGTGCTGGCGCGAAGATCGCCGAGGCCCTCCACTATCTCCGCCTCCATCGTCCGCTGCCCATGACCGGCAGCCACTGGCTGGAGCTCGGTGCCAGCCCGGGCGGCATGACTTCGGAACTTTTGAAACGCGGCTATCGCGTCACTGCCGTGGATCGGGCTCCGCTCGATGCCCGGCTCGACAAGACCTCCGGCCTGACCTTCTTGCGTGCGGACGTGGCCACGTTCCAGCCGCCTCAAGGCGAGAACTACGATGCCTTTCTGTCCGATCTCAACGGCAGCGCGCTCGAGTCCATCGGCTACATCATCCGTCTCTCCAGCCACCTTCGGAAGGGCGGTTTGGTGGTCTTCACCCTGAAGACCTCGGATGCCAGCAGCGTGGAGGCCGCCAGCGAACTTCATCAAGCGGTGACCACGCGGGCGAAGGCGGTGGGTTTGTCGTTATTCGCAACCACGCACCTGACCTACAACCGGCAGGAGTTCACACTGTTCTTGGAGAAAACCAAGGTCTGATCGGGCGAATTGCACGGGTTGCGCGGAATGCCCATGCGAATTGCGGGGAAAGCTGGGCACTACAACAGCTTGAGTGTAGTGGCGAGAGGGTGTTTTTCTCTCATCGTGAGTGAGTTGGGTGGAGATTCGATCATTCGGAATGGTATCTGCGAGAAGGGAGACAAGGAGTCAGAACAACCTCCGGAAATCCATGAAATCGTTCCTTCTCAAAGTCATTGCGACGGCGTTGGTCGGCTTTACGGCGGTTTCCTGTACCACCAGCTATGATGCGTACGGAAATCCCCGCGAGTCCGTTGACCCGCTTGCCGCTGCGGCGGTGGCCGGTGTCGCCGGTTACGCGATCGGCCACAACAACCGGCCGAAGTATTACTACGGCGGGCCCTACTATCGCCCGTACTACCGCAATTACTGGGGACGCGGCTACGCCCGCCCGATCAATCCGTATCGTGCGAATGCCTTCCGCCACCGCGGATACTGGCGCTGATTGGCTCCAGGTTGGAAAAGCCGCTCGGGAGACTTTCCCGGCGGCTTTTTGCTTTTCCGGATGAATGAATCCGGACGTCGCCCGTCAAAAGGGTGAATCGAATATTCCCATGAAGAGCACTCTCATCAAAGTGATCGCCGCCGGGTTGGTCGCCATGACGGCCACCTCATGCACGACGACCTACGATGCCTACGGTTATCCCCGCCAGTCGGTGGACCCCCTCGCCGCCGCTGCTGTCGCCGGAGTCGCGGGTTACGCCATCGGCCAGAATAACCGGCCGAAGTACTACTACGGAAATCCGTATTGGGGTCCGCGCCCCTACTACTATCGTGGTCATCACCGCCACTGGTGAGGATTTGATTTGGGGATGTGCAAGGGCCGGACAGTGGTCATGATCGCCGCGTCATGCAGATGCGTGAAGCGGCGGAGCGGGTGCTGTTTGCGTCCACCTTGGAGGAGAAGCTTCTGCTTGTCCCCAAGGACATCCGTGACGATCAGCCGGGCAAGGCCATCGCCGTACCCGGCTCCGGCCCCGGCCGACCGGCCGAGTTGCGGCTTGGAGAGAAGGGGGTGAAGGTCGATTTCCCCGGCACCCACCGGCTGGATGATGACCGCGAGCGCGGCAGGCTGCTGCACTTCCTCGCGAATCACGAGTTGCTCGCCGCGGAGTTGATGGCGCTGGTGCTGCTCAAGTTTCCCGATGCGCCGAAGGAATATCGCGCGGGCGTGTATGAGGCCATGCGCGAGGAGCAGATGCATACGCTCCTGTATTTGCGGCGGATGCGGGAATGCGGCATCGGCTTCGGTGAGCTTCCGCTGAACGATTTCTTTTGGAAGCTGGTGGCTCCGGTGGAGTCGCCGCTGGAATTCGTCACACGCCTCAATCTCACCTTCGAACAGGCCAATCTCGATTTCTCGAAGCACTACGCCGCATTGTTCCGTCAGGCCGGGGACAATGCGACCGCAGCGGTGCTGGAAAAGATCTACCAGGACGAGATCGGCCATGTGGGTCACGGCGTGAAATGGTTCCGTCACTGGAAACAGCATGGTACCACCGATTGGGAGGCCTTCTGCCAGGTGCAGCGGCTGCCACTCAGTGCCGCGCGTGCGAAGGGGGTCGCTCCATTCAATGCCGAAGGCCGTCGGCTCGCCGGACTCGATGAGGATTTCATCCGCCATCTGGAGGTCTATGGCCAATCGCGCGGCCGCACGCCGGTGCTGGCGTGGTTCAATCCTGATGCGGAATCCCACGTGATGGCCGCCGTGAGTGGCACTCGCTACGATCCGAACAAGCACGCCGTGGCGCTGGACGAGGATCTGGAGATCCTCGCGCTCGCGTGGTGCCGGAAGGATGACATCGCCGTCATGCGTCGTCCGCCATCCGCAGCGCACCTCGCTTCGTTGAAAGCAGCAGGCTTGGAGATCCCGGAGATTGTTTCGCGCGGAGACTTGTCCACGCTTCAGGATCGGAAGCTGGGTGGCATGCGCCCGTGGGCGTGGTCGCCGGATGCTTCGGCCTTGTTTGAGGGGCTGGCGGACAACATCGCGCCAAGCATGCCGTGGGCGTGGCGGGAAAGTTTGCCGCCGGTTTGCTTCTCGAAGGAGCTCGGGGTGCGTTTGGAAGAACAGCTTGGCATTTCCTCCGGGCAACGCGGCAGGCTCGCCACCGATTTGGATATCGTTCGCGAGAGAGCCGCCGTCATCCATGCCGGAGATCGTTCCGCCTTGTTGAAAGCCGCCTATTCCTGTGCGGGTCGTGGACATTTCCGCATCGATCCTGGCAGGCTGGATGAAGCGGCCTTCGCATGGATTCGCCAGGCGCTGGAAAAACACCGTGCCATCGCCATCGAGCCGTGGCTCCGGCGCGTCCTTGATTTCTCCGCGCTCTACGAAATGGAGGCGGATGGCCGCGTGCGCCTCGTCGGCATGACCGTGATGGAGAATGACAGCGCGGGGCGCTTCACCGGTACCCGCGTCGCCTGGAAATGGGGATCGATGCTGGACCCGGAATGTGCGGCTTTTTTCTTCGGCGCAGGGCAGGGGATGGATTGGTATGAGAATCGCATTCCGGCCGAGCTGCCCGCGCTTTTGCCCGGCCATGTCGGACCGGTTGGCATCGACGCGATGATCCATCGGCTTGCAGATGGATCGCTGGCCTTGCGGCCGGTGGTGGAGGTGAACGTCCGCATGACCATGGGCCGGATCGCCCTTGAGCTTCAGAAACGCAAGGCCTTCCGTGGCAACGGACGCTTCCGCATCCTGCGGAAAAAGACATTCGATGGGATGATCCCGGGCCGGACCTTGCTCACCGATCCCTCCATGGCAAAGGAGTTCATCGCCGTCTGGGACAAGCAGGTACCATAACGTCCTACCGGCCCCACGCATCCCACAGCAGCTTCACGGTCATCGCAAACACCACCGTGAGAAAGACCGGTCGGATCACGCCCGCGCCACGGCGGATCGCCAGGCTCGCACCCGCCCTCGCGCCGAGAAGCTGTCCCGCGATCATCACCGCACCCACTGCGAAGTGTACCGAACCGCCGGCGAGAAACACCACCAGCGCTCCAGCGTTGCTCGCCAGGTTCGCTGCTTTCGTGTAGCCGGTTGCCTCGCGCAGATCACTGCCCAGCAGGGTCACCAGTGCCACGGTCCAGAACGAGCCGGTGCCCGGTCCGAAGAAGCCGTCATAGAATCCCAAAGCGAGGCCGAAGACCGTGGCGAAAACCATCGGTGCCATCTTCCGCTCTCCGCGCTGCAAACCGAACCGACGGTTCACTGCGGTATAGACCGCCACCGCTGCCAGCATCCACGGGATCACCCGCTTCAGCAGATCCTTGTCCAACACGCTCACGGCGAAGGCCCCGGCCATGCTCGCCGCGAAAGCCAGCACCACCGCGATCCGCATGCCCTCCATCTTCAGCAAACCGGCTTTCAAAAATCGGCTCACCGCCATCGAGGTGCCGAAGGACGATTGGAACTTGTTCGTTCCCAGCGCGATTCCCGGTGGCAGTCCTGCCGCGAGCAGGGCCGGGACCGTGATCAGTCCGCCGCCACCGGCGATCGCATCGATGAATCCACCCGCCAGCCCGGCGAAAAACAGCAGCAGGTAGGTCCACGGTGGCATCGTCCGCAGGCAGCATGAAGGCTCCGTGCCTCACGGGAAGCGTGATTTTTCTTCCGAGGAAACGTGCATCCAGCGTCATATCCCCCGATAGTCCCGGCAGTTCATGACCTTCTTCCGCAAAGCCTGGCGCTGGCTCCATGAGAAATGGACCCACCTTTTCCTGCTCAAGGATCGCCCGCACGCGATCGCGCTCGGCGTGGGGCTTGGCATGTTCTGGGGATTCACGCCCTTCCTGTTTTTCAAGACCCTGCTTGCGATGGGAACCTCACGGTTGTTCCGCGGCAATGTCGTGGCCGCGGCCATCGCCGTGCAGCTCCATGACGTGACCATTCCGATCTCGCCCTGGCTGCTGCTGTGGGAATACCGCGTCGGCTACTGGCTCCTGCACGCGCCTCATGAATTCCCGCCGGGCCATCCGAAGGTCAGCGAACTGTTGCGCTGGTCCACGATCTTCACCGTAGGAAAGCCCCTGGTGCTCGGCTCGCTGCTGTTGGCGGTGCCGATCGGAGTCATCAGCTACGGGTTGATGCTCCGCTACCTCGAACGCCGGGAAGCAAAGCGCGCCGCCGCACCGCCTGCGGACGAGTTTTCCGGAGTCTGAGCGTGTCCAGAGGAAAGAGCGTCCTTACGTGATTCCACCTGTGGTGGAGTGACGTGGAAATGGAGAAGTGAGATTTCAACAAAACCACGCTTGCGGTGGCCGGTGGGGGCACTAGGTTGCGCGCCCCCGATTTTCGCATGGTAGCCGTAGAGAACGCATGGGTGCGCGGACAGCGCTGGGCCAGTGACAGCGAGCCCGAACTGGGTCTCGGAATCATCCTCAGCGGTGCCGATGGCCGCGTGGAGATCGTCTTTCCCGCCGCTGGCGAGCAACGTTGCTATGCGCTCGATTCGGCGCCGCTGCGCCGCGTGCGCTTCCTGCCCGGTGATCGCATCAAGACCCACACCGGTGCGGAGATGACCGTGGAGCGTGTGCGCGAGGAAAACGGCCTGCGCATTCATGAGACGGAAGCCGGGGATGTGCCGGAAGCGGAGCTTTGCGACTCGATCAGCTTCAGCAAGCCGGAGGAGCGTCTCTTCGGCGGCAAGCTCGATGATGTCGCCGCGTTCGATTTGCGCGGTGAAGCCTTGCGACGTCGTGCCGACATGCGCCGCTCGCCGGTGCGCGGGCTGGCCGGTGCGCGCATGGATCTCATTCCACACCAGCTTTTCATCGCGGATGAGGTGGCGAACCGACCCGTGCCGCGCGTGCTGCTCGCGGATGAAGTGGGTCTCGGCAAGACCATCGAGGCGTGTCTGATCATTCATCGCCTGTTGCTTACTGGTCGTGCTTCGCGCGTGCTGGTGCTGGTCCCGGAGCCTTTGGTTCACCAGTGGTTCGTGGAACTGCATCGTCGCTTCCAGCTTTCATTCGAGATCTTCGATGAGAGCCGCTGCGAAGCGATCGAGGAAGGCGACCCGGAAGGAAATCCATTCCTCGACAGCCAGTGGGTGCTCGCCTCCATCGATTTCCTCGCCAATGACGAACGCCGCACCGGACAAGCGCGCGAAGCCGGTTGGGACGTGCTCGTGGTCGATGAAGCCCATCACCTCGAATGGTCGCCGGAGGAACCCGGTGCCGCCTACGAAATGGTGCGCTCGCTCGCAGCGGAGACCGAAGGACTCCTGCTGCTCACCGCCACGCCACAGCAGCTCGGCCCGGAAGGCCACTTCGCCCGTCTCCAGCTTCTCGATCCGGAGCGATATTCGGATCTCGCGCGCTTTGAGAAAGAGTCGGCGCATTACGAGGAAATCGCGGACATTGTCGAACGCATCGATGCGGGAGAAGACATCGGTGCCTCACTCGATTTGCTGGTGGCAGGCCGCAAGCGTCTGGAACAATCGCTCGCCCGCTTCCGCAGCGGCGTGGATGGCGCGCGCGAAAAGCTCGTCTCCGATCTGCTTGATGGCTTCGGGATGGGGCGTGTGATGTTCCGCAATACCCGCGCCCATCTCGGTGGTTTTCCCGGTCGTGAACCGAATCTCGTCAAGCTGAAGGGCAAGGAAGGCTTTGTCGCCGCCGTCAACTGGGTGTGCAAGCTGCTCAAGGAACTGGGTGACGAAAAGGTGCTCATCATTGCGAATACGGTGGAGCTCGCCAGTGCGGTGATGGAGGCCATTCAGGAAGAGTCCGGCGTGAAGGGCGCGCTCTTCCATGAAGAGCTGACGCTTCTCCAGCGCGACCGCAATGCCGCCTACTTCGCGGAGCCGGACGGCGCGCGCATCCTGGTGTGCTCCGAAATTGGCAGCGAGGGCCGCAATTTCCAATTCGCCCGCCATCTGGTGCTTTTCGATGTGCCGGAGGACATCGATGTGCTGGAGCAGCGCATCGGGCGCCTCGACCGTATCGGCCAGAAGGGAATCATCCGCATCCATGTGCCGTACATCGCGGGCATGGAGGAGGCGCTCGTTCGTTGGATGGATGAAGGGCTCGATGCCTTCCGCCACAGCGTGGCCGGTGGGGCGGAGATCCAGTGGCAGGTGCAGGACGAACTCAATCGCGCGCTCGATGGCGGCAAGCCTGCCGCCGTGAAGAAACTGCTCGCGCGCACCGCCGAGGTCCGCGCGGAGGTCTCCGAACGTCTGGCCCGCGGGCAGGATCGCTTGCTGGAGCGCAGCTCGCACCGGCCGGCGAAATCCGCTGCGTTGGTGGAAGGTATCCAAGGTTGGGACGCGGACAAGGAGTTCGAGGACTTCGTCATCCGGCTTTTCGAACACAGCGGAGTGGATATCGAGGAGCTCGATCCGCGGCGTTATTTCCTCAAGCCCGGAAACCTGAAGTCCGATGCCTTCCCGGCGCTGCCGGATGACGGCATCACCATCACTTTCGACCGTCGTCGTGCGTTGGGGCATGAGCATGAGGCATTCATGACCTGGGATCATCCCATGGTTCGCGGTGCGCTCGATCTCATGCTCGGCACCGCCGATGGCAATGCCTGCTTCGCCCTTTGGGAAACGGGTGGCGACAAGCGGATGCTGCTGGAAGCGTGGGTGGTGGTCGAGGCCATCGCGCCCGCGAAGCTGCACGTCGAACGCTTCCTGCCGCAGACACCGGTCCGCATCATGGTCGATCACCTCGGCAATGTCCTCACCGATGATGCCACCGTGGCCGCGGCGAAGCTGCGCCGCAGCGAATCGAAAGGGCTGCTCAAGAACGAGTCGGTGAAACGCAAGGTGCTGCCTGCGATGCTCACGAAGATCCGTGACATGGCGGTCGAGCAAAGCCGCCCGATCATCCAAGCCGCGCAGGAAAGCATGTTCTTGGAACTCTCGGCTGAAATCTCCCGCCTCAAGGACCTCGCCAGCGTGAACGATCACGTCCGCCCGGAAGAAATTGCCGCGCTGGAATTACGCAAGGCGGAGTTGGCCAAAGCCATCTCCGCCGCGCGTCCCCGCATCGATGCCGTGCGCTTGATCTGGAAGGCCCCAGCCGCTCCCAAGAAGGAAAAGACGGTCGAGTAGAACCAGCGACCTTTCTATTTCGCACCTTTGGTGCGTGAAGATCGAGGTGGAGACTTTTCCGCTGGTTCGCCTTACAGCGGCTTCAGCACGATCGTCTTGAACCAGACTTCCGCGCCGTGGTCCTGCAGCAGGATGCGGCCTTTGGGGGCGGCTCCGAAGTTGGCGATGTCCTTGAATTTGCTCTTCGCCAGCGCCGCCTTGTAGGTATCCCCGGACAGGTCGCCATCGACCACTTTCGAGCCGTTCAGCCAGTGCTCCACATGGAAGCCGTGGAGGATGATCTTCGATGTATTCCACTGTCCCGGAGGATTCAGCTTCTTGTCCGCAGCCGGCGGATAGAATTCATACAGCGCTCCGGTCTGGTGGATCGCTCCGTTCTTCCCGTCCGGATGCTTCGCGTCATCGAGCATCTGGTACTCGAAGCCGAGCACGCCCTTGCCGGGATAGGTCTGCACGCGGTACTTGATGCCGCTGTTTCCGGCCTCCGCGATCTTCCATTCCCAGGTCAGTTCGAAGTCACCGTATTCCTTGTCGCTGAGCAGATCGCCGCCGGCGCTGGCGCGGTGAAGCAGGCCTTCCTCGACCTTCCAGCCCGTCGTCACCGGCTTGCCATCGGCTTTGGTCCAGCCGGACAGGTCCTTGCCATTGAAAAGGTTGATCTCTTTCTCTTCCGCCATCGCGGAAAAGGGCAGCAGCAATGCGAGCATGAATCGGAAGCGCATGATTGGAATACGATGATGCGGGTTCAGTTGTTGCAAACAATTTCAGTCATCATTCCCGATATTGTCGAGTTCGTGGAGGTAACCTCCGTAGAAGCTCACGATCTTCCATCCTACGAAGATGACGATGCAGGCGTAGAGCACCTTCGGAACCGCCACCCCCAGTGCCGTGACCGCCTGTTCCGCATCGCTTTGGAAAAGGCCCGCCCACCGGTCCAGGTCCTGGTCGAGCGTACCGGATTCCTCGGCGGTGGCGTAGGAGCGGGAGAAAGCATTCGGAAACGAGCTGCTGGCGATGAACTCCGGTCCCAGTGGCCCACCTTGTGTGGCAGCCTCCGCGACCTTCAGACCCGCCTCGCGGATCAGGCCGCTGTGGGAGGCTGCCGCCGCAGTGGACGCGGTCTCCTGCATGCCCAGTCCGGCCAGCAGGCAGGTGTGATAGACCTTGGTGAAGCGCGCCATCGCCAGATTGCGGCGGGCCTTGCCCACCCACGGCAGGCGGTTCACCAGGCCGTCGAGGGAGGGGTTGGTCTCCGCTGCTTTCAGGAGGGTTTTTCCCGCTAGATAGAGCACGAACGTTCCGGCGTAGAACACCAGCAGGGTGAGGATCAGGGATGGCAGGATTTTGGAGAATGCCTCGCCGCGCTGGAGTGGTCCGGCGGCCGTGCCGACGAGGATGCCCATGTGCAGCACGATCAGAGGATAGATCATGCTGCGTGTGATCGTCCGTGTGGCCGAGGAAACCATGCCGAAATAGTCGGCCAGATGCCGGAACGCCGGAGCCATGCGCCCCGAGCGCTCGCCCGCGGCGATGATGCCGCGTTCGAGCTCGCTGATGGCTGTGGTTCCATCGGTCAGCGCGTCCGTGATGGTCCGGCCTTCGGCGAGGCCTTTTTCCATGCGGTCCAACAAGGCCCGTTCCGCGTCCGGCACTCCGCTTGCCAGCATGGAAGCGGCGGCTTTGCGGATGTCGAAACCCGCGGCCAGCAGCTTGGAGAGTTCGAAATAGAACAGGTGCTTCTTCGCGGCACTGAGAGCCATGGACGGTACGTTGTCACCGCATCCCCCTTTGCCAAGAGCATTCCTGAGTGAACGGTTGTTTCCGGGTGGAAAGCAGTTGGATAAGATCATCCCATGAAACGACTCCTCCCGGTGAAGGATCATTTCACCGCAGCGTTGCCAGTCTTTCCATGGCGACTGTGGCGGCGTGGTCCCATGTCCACTTGTCCACCACTTCATGGGCGGCGCTTCGTCCGAGTGCGGCGGCTTTTTCCGGTTGCTCCACCACCTGACGCATCAACCGGCGCAGATGGCTGACGTCCGGCTTCGCCCACGTGCCCCAGTTGAGCCAGCCATTGAAGAAAAACGGATCACGCACGCGGATAAAGTCCGCCACATCCACCAGCAGTGCATTGCCCGCATGGGCGAAGGTGGTGAGCGCGCTATAGTTCGTGGTGATGCATGGCAGCCCGCACGCCATCGCCTCCAGCAGCGGCAGCCCCCAGCCTTCGGCGCGGGTGGGAAGAACGAAGGCATCCGCATCCCGATAGGCCCGCACCAGTTCCGGCAATGGCAGATCACCGCGGCAGAGGATGTTCCGGTTCTCCGCTTTCAGTTTCTTCAACTCCTTGCGCAACCGCGCTTCCTGATCGAAACCGTCGATGAACGGGTTGTGCGCGTGCAGCACCAGCTCCACGCGTTCCTCCGGGCCGAACTCCGCGCAGAATGCCTCCAGCAATTCCGGCAGTGCCTTGCGGGCTTCCCACTTGCCAATGAACAGGAAACGAAACGGAGCATCGGCGGGACGTTGGCGCGGTCCCGGACGGAACACCTCCGGATCAAAGCCCAGCGGCACGACGGAGAGTTTCTCCGCGGCAATTCCATTCCTTACGAATAGTCCGCGTTGCCACTCGCTCAGGACGAGGATGTGGTCGAGACGCTGCAACTTCCGGCGGACCGGCCAGGGAATCCGCGAGGTTTCCCACGGCACATAGCTGACCACCCGTCTGCCAGGCAAGGTGGGGGAGATCTGCCAATCGCCGAGGTTCAAGGTCACCGCATCGGCCGAGACCGGCGTTGCGGATGGCGGATGACCCTCCGGCGGATCGATGAAGGCGACGGGCATGTGTTTCGCCAAAGCACATGCGAAGGAGCGTCCGACGACGCTCCATGATCCCTTGGCCCGCCAATGCAGATTGAGCATTCAGCCTGGGTCGGACTCGGAGACGTGGATGTCGTCATCCCACCATTTCGAAAGGCGGGCGTTTGGAACGGCGGGGATGGCCAGACCGGCGTGATCGTAGTGGGAGGTGTCGTTGAAGAGTGTCAATCGCGCGTGAACCGCATCCTTGAAGTCCACGATGTTCAGCGCCGCCGGATTCTGATCGAGATTGTCGCGATAGCGGCGCGGGTCGAAACCCAGCAGCGAACTCAGCAGCAGGCGGATTGTCGCCTTATGCGAGACCACGAGGATCGTGCCGCCCTGATGCTTGCGGACGATTTCGATGAGAGCTGGCAGGGCGCGTGCGGTGACTTGCAGCCCGCTTTCGCCGCCTACAGGAGCGAACGTGAAGGGATCTTCCTCCCAGGCGGCGGATTCCTGCGGAAACTGCGCATCCACCTCACCGCGGGTGAGTCCTTCCCAGCGGCCGTGGGAGATCTCCTTCAGCCCCTCCACGGTGTGGATTTCCAAGTGGTGGGGGGCCGAGATGAGCTTCGCGGTTTCGACGGTGCGGTCCAGCGGAGAGGCGTACACCGCGGTGATCTTCTCACCTGCCAGCCGCACGCCGAGCCTCCGTGCTTGCTCGCGTCCTTCATCGGAAAGGGGGACGTTCGTGGCTCCGGCGAAGCGGTCTTCGGCGGTCAGGATCGTCGCGCCGTGGCGTACCAGGAAGATGCGGGTCGAGGGCATGACTACAGTCTAGCCATCCCGCTCCGCCGGGGCGAAGGGAAAGTTGTCCATCGGGCAAAGGTTCGCCCGCGTCAGGATACCTACTGCACCACCAGTTGCACCCGGTAGAACCGCCGGGTGGCCGCGCCCGTGGTGGTATCCGTGTAGCTCAACTGGGTCTGTCCGACACCGGCGGTGACCTGCGAGGTTGGCAGCGTGGCCAGCCAGGTGCCGGTCTGAAGATTCGTGCTGTAGTAAACCTGGTAGGTTTTTCCGGGCACCGCTGCCCAAGTGATCGTCACGTTGCCATTGGCAGGGTTGCGGGTGGTGGCGAGGCCTTTGAGGGCGCTCTGGGAATTGGTCGGAACCGTGCCTCCCAGAAACTCATTGAGATTCGTCATTCCGTCGCCATCGGAATCCACATTCGGTGCGATGCCGGTGTACTGGTTGTAGTAGAGCTTTTCCCACCAGTCGGGCAGGCTGTTCAGGTCGCTGTCCACAATCCGCTGGAGGTTCAGCCGGCCGCTGGTGATGACCTTGCCCGCGAGCGAAGGCTTCACATCCACATTGGAGAGGATGCGCTGGATGCGCTGCGCGACCGTATCTTCCGGGAAGCACATGGCCGCCAGGCTTACCGCCGCACTTACCTGTGGTGACGCCATCGAAGTCCCATTCAGGTAGAGGTAGTTGTCCTGGCGGGTGCCGGTGATGGTGGCGGTCTTCGGAAGCGAGGCTTTGATGGCGAGTCCGTCCGCCTGGGAGATGCCGCAGGCGGGAATCCAGTTGACGTTGTCGCTGACGAGGTTGAAGCCGTTCGATCCGCTCTGGTTGTTGTAGATCACCACGGCTTTCGCACCTGCCACCATGGCGTTCGTCACCTTTTCGGAAAACAGCAACGTGCCGCGTTGGATGAGGGCAATGTTGTTGTTCACGGCAGGCGGGAACTCACCGACGTTTCCGATGCCGCAGTCGATGAGATTGCCAGTGATGCCCGCCGTCGTTCCGGATTGGTTCACACCGGTGGCGACATAGGAGGTGGCTCCGACCTGGAGAGTGGAGTTGATCGAGCAGGGCTGGGTCGAGTAGATGTTCACGCCCGGAGCCGCCAGATCGACCTTTGTCGCACCGTAGTTGGAGAAGGTTGCCAGCGTGTCGTTCTGATCCGTGGCTGCGACCACGATCATGTTCGAGAGGCGGTAGTTCGCCGGATAGGTGGCGATTGAATCGTTGTTCGCGGTTTCGTTCCCGGCGGAGCAGCAGAAAACGATACCGGCATTCCCCGCGGCTTGGATCGCATCGCGCTCGGTGGTGGAAAACGAGCCTCCCCCGAAGGACGCGTTGATCACGACGAGGTTTTCGCCGCGGTTTTTCATCAGGACGGCATATTGCAGGGCTGCGATTTCCGCGGCCGTGCTGATGGAGTGGCCATCCGCGGAGACTTTCAGGATCATCAGGCGGGCCTGTTCGTTGGCGCCGATGACACCGAGCTGGTTGTTTCCCACTGCAGCGATCGTGCCCGCCACGTGGGTGCCGTGCGAAGCTCCGTCATACTGGATGTCAGCCGTATTCGAGGTGTTCGACGTGAAGTCGAAGCCGTGCAGGTCGTCGATCCGGCCGTCGCCATCGTCGTCGGAGGCATTGCCGGGAATTTCTCCCGGATTCACCCACAAGTTCGGCTGGAGATCCGGATGGAGCCGATCCATGCCGGTGTCCATGACGGCCGCAATGGGGCGGGATGCCGGGGGACGGAACAACGGGCGGGCTTCCACATACTTCATGTCCGCTCCCGCCGTGCCGACGGTGCCGAGCACGGTTTGGGCGGTGTTGCGCAAGCCCCAGAGATTGGAAAAGGCCGGATCGTTCGGGAGGGCGCTGGTGTAGCGCAGATAGTTCGGCTCCACCGTTTCCACGGTGGGATCCGCCTTCAACTCCGAGATCAGCATGGCGGTGCTCTTGCGATCGCTGCGCACCACGCCCGTTTGCCTCAAGCGAAGTTGGGAGAGCAGGCCGAAGCGTTTGTGGAACTTCAGCGAGTGGCGTTGCAAGGTCTGGTCCGCGCTCCAGGCGTCACGCCAGGGCTTGAAGGTGACGAGCACCTCTCCTTCCACGTAGCGGACGGGAGCTGCGGTCGTTGTGGCTGCGGCTCCCAGCAGGGGAAGAAAAAGTCGGAAACAGGGATTCATGATTTCGGGCCACGGCGGGTTCCCGTGAAAAACGTTCGGCTGCGGCTGACGCCAGCGTGACAGCTTATCCCATAGCCCGTTTTCGTGATCATGGCGAGACGGGAATCGCGCGTTTCAGCGCTTCACCATCACCGGCGTGCCCACCTGCACGGCATCGTAAAACCGCTTGGCCTGGCGTTGCGGCAGCCGCACGCAGCCGCTGGAGGCAGGGTAGCCCGGGAGGTGTCCGGCGTGCAGTCCGCAGGCATCGCTGAACCGCAGGAAGTACGGCATGGGCACTCCCACGAAGCGGCAGCCGGCAGGGCGGGGAGCCTTGCGCACGTCGATGTTTTTCACCACGACCCTGCCGTCCCGAACGTAGTCGCCATAGAGCGACGAGCGGTGGTCGCGGTCCTTTTGGATCACGTGGAATTGCCCTGCCGGAGTGGCTTTGCCTTCGCGACCGGTGGAAACCGGCGAGGTGGCGACCATTTCGCCGCGATGGTAGAGCCAGGCGCGCTGTTCGCTCAGATCGACCACGATTTTCCGGCCCTTGGTGCCGCCACGATCCATCATCGCGCCCAGCTCGGGAATGCGGGCACAACTCGCAAACAGGAGAGGCGAAAGAAGCAAGGACAGCCAGCGGCGGAGTTGGGTCTTCGATGGGCTTTTCATGGCAGCGGAATGATCCGGCAGCCATGGCATCGGCCCCGGAACCCGTCAATTGCCACTGGGAGAGCGATTTGCACGGCGATCAGCCGGTCCTGCAATCGCCCCGGCGCTCCGGTCCTCTGAAGTGTCCGGAAAAGTGGTTGGAAATGAACGAGTCGGAACTTCTCGAAATTGTGCACGCATTGAGCTAATTTGGCAGAATGACCCCTAAACCAGTCGAGACGACGGCATGCCGCCGGTCCCCGCTCGCGGGAAAGGTTGTGGCATGGATGGCGGGTACGGCCTTGATGGCCGCCGCACCGGCCCTCCGGGCCGATATTCCGGACAAAGCCTCGGGGCCGCGCGCTTCCGTGAGCGGCTACTTCAAAGTGATATCCAGTTCCGATCCATTATTCGCCATGCAGGCGGACCGGGAATGGTTCATGGACTTCGGTGGTGGTGAGCAGGCGGGCCGTCATAGTGGTTCGCTGGCTGTATCTCTCCGTCAGAACCCGAACGTCCGCGTGCGCCTGCTCGTTTGGCAGCTCTATTCCGATTCCAGCACCCTTGTGATCGGCAACCAGACCGGGGAGGGATCGCGCAAGGCGGTGATGCTGGCGAACTGGAAGGTTTATCCGAATTCCACCGGACTGATCCTCCAGCGCGGCGACTACCAGATCGCCCTGCGCCGCGCCAACGCCTCCGAATGACGCGGGCTTATTTTGGCAGATATGGCTTCACCGCGGCGGCGAGCAGCTTGTAGCCCTCGTCGTTGAAGTGAAGCTGGTCCGCCACGAAGAGTTCGGGGCGGACCTTGCCCTCGGCATCCAGCGAGATCTTGCTGACATCCGCGAAGACCACTCCCTGTGCCGTTTTGGCGTAATCGGAAACCAAGGCGTTCAGCCGCTCGCCCTTTTCCTTCTCCGCCCAGCGTGACGGAGTCGGATTCACGGAAATAAAGACGACCGGCACGTCCGGCAGTTTCGTCCGCACCTTGGCCACGAAGGCCTTGAAGTCATTCGCCACATCCTCCGGCGAGCGTCCCGCGTGGATGTCATTGGTGCCCGCGCGCAGGAAGATCATCCTCGGCTGGTAGGGGAAAATGATACGGTCCGCGTAGTAGGTGGAGTCCGCGATTTCATTGCCACCGAAGCCGCGGTTGAGCAGAGGGGTCCCCGCGAAATCCGCCGCCAGGGACTTCCACTTCACGATCGTGGAGGATCCGACGAACAGCACCGCGTTCTTCGGAGGCGCTTTCTCCGCGTCCTTTTTCTCGAAGGCGGCCACGTCCTTCTCCCACTTTGCATAGTCGTGCGTCTTTGGAGTGGCCGGAGCCTTGGCCGCCGACTTGGGAGCGGCGGCGGGTTCAGCGTGGACTGGAACGAGGCAGAGACAAGCTGCGAGGGTGGCGGACAGACGCAATGTGAGAGACATCCGTGGGTTACGCGCCTGACGGCGGTTTGTTGCACGGTCCCGCCAACTTTGCGAACCAGCCCGGAATCCCGCGGAATCGGATGGATTCCGTGGATCACCGGACTTCCACCACATCGCCATGGGTCGGTGTGACGATCATGTCCTTCACGATGTCGAAAGATCCACCATGGGTGGTGGGATGGATGTAGAGCTTCTGCTTCCTGGCCTTGAGTTTGTACATCACGTCTTTCGCTTCCTTCGTATCCACGGGATCCTGGAAATCGGAGAACCAATAGACCGCCTCCACCTCGCTGAGCTCGCGTGCAAGCAGGGCGGTCCAGGCGAAGCCGACTCCCTGATAGTCGATGTAGTAGCTGTTGCTCCGGTTCGCGAGGATGCGGAACACCGGTTCCCCCGGGATGGGGGTCGAGAAATCCACTTGGATCTTCGCGCTGCCCTGCTCCAACGTTTTGGCGGGGAGGTAGGCGCTTTCGTGACTCAGACGCCAGAAGCGTTCGAAGCGCTTTTCCTCAATGTCCCGCGTCGCATAGGCGCGTTTTTCCGGTCTGCCGGGAACGATGCCGCATCCGACGTATAGGATCAGCGGACTGCCTGGTGCCACCCGGTCGAGTTCCTTCACCACCTTCGGCAGGTCATTGGTCATCGAGCCGGAAACATCGAGCACCACGCCGATGGAGCGGGCCTGTACCGGAGTGCCGAACATGAGTCCGGCAAACGGTTTCGGTCCCATCCCATTTCCTCCCAGTCCGGGGCCGCTGCCACTGCCGAAACCGGAGCCATTTCCGCTGCCTCTGCCGCCTCCCGACCCACTGCCACCGAGGCCCCCCGACAATCGGCCGCTGTTCAACGAGCCGACCGAAGACATGGCAGAGGCCGCATCCGGCTCCGGAAGCGTGAAGCTGCTGATCGCCCCCTTCGCCGCCATGCGAGGCGTATTCAGCGTGGACATGGTCGCGCGCTGCTTCTTGTGGCTGGTCTCCTTCACACCCGGGGAGCCGCCACCGCCACCCTTCGGCATGAAATCGGGATCCGGCACCTTGTCCGGGATCACCTGGAAGATCCATACCAGACCGATGGCGAGCAGGAGGAGATGGACGAGGATGGAAATGGTCAGGGATTTCCCGCCGAGCTTTCGCCAGAAGGTGCTCCGTCCGGCCGGAGATGGTGCAGGATGCGAGGACATGGGTGGGAGGAGACAGATGGCGAGAAGTCTGGAGTGGAGCCGGGTTGTCATGATTGCCGTGGATGCTGGTTTCGGAGAGACGGGGCGGGTGTTTTCAACCCCATCGTGATCCGGGCACGCTCCGGAAGTTCATGAGATCCGGCGATGGCATTCCTGATATTTACTAGGTGGAAAAACCGGATAGTTTTCAGAGGTGTCATGCACCCGGTTCCCCGTCTCAGCTTGGTCGAGCAAACCGCCCTTCACCTCCAGCAGGGCATTGACAGTGGCAGATGGAAGGGCGCAATGCCGGGAGTGGTAAGGTTGGCAGGAGACCTTGGTGTTTCCAAGGATACCGCCGTGGCTGCCTTGGCTCTTCTGGAAGCGCGGGGCAGCATCGTCTCCCGCGGAAGGGGAAAGCGGAGGGAGGTGGTGGGTGGTACATCGCGTCCGATCATCAGATCCCTGCGGGTGGGATTGTTGCTCCGGGAGGAATTGGGAAAATCGGTGGCTCTGACTCAGGAAATATTTCTCAGGCTGATGCACGATCTGGAAGCCCTCGGTCACAAGCCGGTGTTTGCTCCCAAGTCCCAAGGTGATCTTGGCCTCGATCCCGCACGCATTGGCCGCATGGTCCGCAAATGCGGCGCGGATGCCTGGGTCATTTCCGGCGCGCCCGTGGAGGTCCTGGATTGGTTTAATCAACAAGGCCCTCCCTTTATCGTGCTGGGTGGACGCCATGGCGGGTATCCGCTGGCCATGGCGTCGGTCAGCTCCCTGAATGCCATCCGGGAAAGCGTGGATCGTTTGATCGGTCTCGGGCACCGGCGGATCGTGCTGGTGTGCCTTCCTGATTGGGTGCGACCCGTTCCGGGGCGGATGATGAACTGGTTCTTCGAGCACCTCCGGGCCGCTGGACTACCTGCCAGTGAATACAACGCTCCGTATCACGAAACCACGCCGGAAGGCTTCGAAAGGCTGCTGGAATCCTTGTTCCAACTTACCTCTCCCACCGCGTTGATCGTGCCGAACATGCACTATGCTTTCGCGACCATCAGCTTTCTCGCGGCCCGTGGCTTGTCCGTGCCGCGGGATGTGTCGCTCGTCGTCCGTAGTTCGGACCCGGTGTTTGATTGGGGCCGCCTGCGGATCGCTTACTTCCACTGTCCCGCTGATCCCTTGATCCGCCGCGTCCTGCGTTGGGTGGAGGCTTGCTCGAAAGGTGCCCCGGATTTTGAAGAGATGTCCGTGGACGCTGTTTTGGTGCCCGGTGATTCCATCGCTCCGCCGCCTGGCGCGGTAGGGTGATATGACACGATCACGTACAGGATAGGTTTTGAGAGAATCCGCGGGAGTTGATAAAAAGCTTCCGTTGTTCTTATGACCCCCCAGGAGAAAATCAACCGGCTGACCCGCGGAAACCGCGCGCCATCGCCATTGGCTCCGGAGATGTTGCCTGTTTCGGTGGCACCTCAGCGGGCGGATTTTCGTCATGAGGTGCGTTCGTCTGCTGCGGCTCCCGTGATTTCCGCCGCAGTGCCGTCCGAGACCGTCGCCGTGGTTCCGGATACGAGGCACAGGGATGAGCGCGGCTCGTTGCTCTGGCGGTTGTCACTGGTGGGTTTCATCCTGCTGACATGCGGAGCCGCCCTGTATGTCTGGATGGCGGCCAGCAATTGAGGTGCCCTGCTCCGGCTTGTCATCCCCGTGGGGATTCCGCCAGTCTTCCGGCGTGGACCTCTCCCGCTATCTCCAGATGGACCCGCATCTTCTGCTCGGCCTCCTCAATACGGAACTGCGCAACCACTGTGATTCTCTTGATGACCTGGTGAAGACCCACGGCCTCGATCCGTCCGCGCTGATCGCGAAAATGTCCGCTGCGGGATACGAATACCGGCCGGAGCAGAATCAATTCCGCTGAGTCCGTTTCGTCCCCTCAGCCCAGCGCGCTGCGGAATGCCGGATGAGCGTCCACGATCATGCTGCGACCGTGGAAATCGAAATGGCGCTGCACGATTGGCTGCTGCTTTGAGCAGGTCCGGCAATGCGGAATCCGGAACAGGACCGCTCCTTCTCGCGCCTTCCGCCGCTGCAGACGTTTCTCGACGGATTGCCAGAACATCGCACCCATGAGCACTCCTTGGATGAGCGTGAAGAAAGGTGCCAACAGCAGGAACGGACCCGCTCGACCCCAGTCGTACACACTCGCTTCCGTGTGGGCGTTCTCGTAGCGCAAGGGCGTGACCCGGTTGGTGGCCGTGCCGCAGCAGAGACAGATCCTGGGCAGGTTCTGATCGCTTTTGAGGGTCAGGTCGGAAAAACCTCCGCCACGATAGGCTTGGGAACGAACCACGGCTTTCAAGCTCCGCGCGCTGCTTTTCGCCAGAGACCTCCAAAGGATGATCAATGGCAACCAGACGAAAAGCCCCGGGCACACCAGAGAGATCGCGGCGGCGCCGAGGATGCCGGGAATGCCTGCTTCCGGATGTTTCGCCCTTTGATCCTGCACCAAGGCGATCAAACACAGCAGCGTCAGCCCGCCCATGATCACGACCGCCACGGCCAGGCATTTCTGATTGCCGTTCCATTTGGAACTGCGTCCGGAATGATATCTGCGGGAGGACATGACGCTGGCAGCCATGCGTCATCCCGACAGTGAGGTCACGCCGAATTCCAGAGTGCTTCTATTTTTTCATCTTGCGCAGCCATTCGAGGCGGAAGGCCAGCTTCCGTCGCCGGGATTCGTCCGGCTGCGGATACAAGATCGGATACCACGCGCTCATCACGGCCGCGCGTGCGACCAGACATTGTTGCAGGGCGGCCTCATCCACCGCGCCACCCGCCGCACGATAGGCGGTCACGATCCGGCTGGCGGTGTCCTCATTCCCCTCCAGCACCTTGGGATTCCAGATGATCGATGCCACGTCCCATTCGACCGGGCCGAGGAAGGTGTCCTCCCAATCGGTCCACAGCAGTCCCAGCGTGGTATTCATGAGATTGCCTTCGTGGGCATCTCCGTGCAGCGGCTGGCGTGGGTGGGTTGCCAGTATTTCCAAGGATTCCTCCAGATGGCCGCGCAGCAATTCCAGGATCTCCGGAGGGAAGAGGGCCTGCTTTTCCAGAGTCTCCAGCAGCGCCAGAGTCTCCGTGAGGATCGCCATTTCCGGCAGCGGTTCCGGGCAATCCCGCAGGACCGTGTGGCATTCATGCAAGGTCCGACCCACGGCTTCCGGTGAAGGTTCCTCCGCCACCCGCGTGACGTATTGCCAGAAATTCAGCGTGTATCCCAGATGCTCATGTGGTCCCGGTGGCAGCTCCGGATGCACCGGGATCACGGGTGCCCCGCGCTCCGCCAGGTGCCGTGCCACCCCGGTTTCCCGGGCATACCAGGCGCCGCCCTGGCGAGGGCCGTCGCGGTCCGTCACCACGCGTGCCACCAGCGTCTCCGATAGACGTAGTACCAGAGTGTGGCCGTTCTGCAGGATATCGCAGCGATCCGTGCGCACGCCGTGACCGGCGGCGGTCTCCAGCGCCGCACGGATGGGAAGATCCAGCTCGTTCATGATGGTCCGGGCGGCGGATGGGAATGCCGTCACCGCAGGCGCATCGGCAGGCATTTCCGCCGCCGGATCAAGCTCATTCCGGAAGGGATGGCGCCATTGTGCCGAATGCTTATCCTGTTAGAAAGTGGCTGGAAATCAGGGACTCCCACCCCACGCGATGGCGTAACCACGATTGCGTAGATGGCGGAAACCCCGGTCTTCCCCTATAAACCCCACCGACGGCAGGAGAGACTCCGTCACCAACACACCCAACACCCACCCGATCCCTGCATGAAAACCACGTCCATCGCCAAGGCCAAGAAGAAGGGCATGACCCTGCTCGAGCTGACCGTCGTCATCCTCGTTCTTCTTTCCCTTATTTCCATCCTCTTCATCGGCGCCCGCGCCTGGAAGAAGGGTTCCGACCGCGCCGGCTGCCTCCTGAACATCCGCAACGTGCAGCAGGCCATCCGCTCCTACGGCAACATGAGCGCGCTCAACCCCGGTGACACCATCCCGGCCAGCAAGACCGCCACCCAGGTGCTGATCGGTTCCGGCTTGTTCATGGAGAACACCCCGACCTGCCCGGGCAACGGCACCTACTCCGGCCTCAGCGGCACCACCATCCCGAACGTCGGCACCGTGCTCCTGTCCTGCAACTTCTCGGACGGCCCGGTCCACACCCCGACGAACACCGCCAACTGGTAAGTCGTCCGCCTGGTTCGTTTTCTTCCCACACGTTTTCTCCCCAAGAGGATTCACCCGGCCCTGTCTCCGCCTCCAGGAGACAGGGCTATTTTTAAAACGGGAGGGGCGGTCGTTTCCGCTTTGTTCCCTCCTCTTCAGACTTCCCCCGCGCTCCCGGATAGAGGCGCAAACAAGTAATTCCGACCCTACGCGATTGCGTAGATAGCCGAAAAGTCCACCTTCCTTTATAAAACCACCCCGATGGCGGCAGCCGCCATCAATCCAACACCCCACCCTCCCATACCAGCATGAAAACCAAGACCATCGCCAAGTCGAAGAAGGGCATGACCCTGCTCGAGCTGACCGTCGTCATCCTCGTTCTTCTTTCCCTCATCTCCATCCTCTTCATCGGTGCCCGCGCCTGGAAGAAGGGCTCCGACCGCGCCGGCTGCCTCATGAACATCCGCAACGTGCAGCAGGCCATCCGTTCCTACGGCAACATGCAGGCCCTGAACCCGGGTGCCACCATCCCGGCCAGCAAGACTGCCACCCAGGTGCTCATCGGTTCCGGCCTGTTCATGGAAAACGCCCCGACCTGCCCGGGCAACGGCACCTACTCCGGCCTCAGCGGCACCACGATCCCGAACGTCGGCACCGTGCTGCTGTCCTGCAACTTCTCGGACGGCCCGGTCCACACCCCGACCAACACCGGCGACTGGTGATCTGATCCGGATTCCGCGGATCTCCAAGGTCCGCGGTGTTTCAGACCATTTTTCTCCCCAAGAGAATCAACCGACCCTGTCTCCCTCCGGAGGCAGGGTCGCTTTGTTTCGAGGGTGTGCGATGGCTGGATGCGGAGGCCGGATTCATGATCCCGCCCCGCATGATTGCGTAGATAGGCGAAGCATCGGCATTCCTATATGACCATATCTAACAGCGGAGATTGTCTTGCCATCCGCCACCCTATCCCAACATGAAAACCACCGCACTCCGCCGCCGCGCCGGCATGACCCTGCTCGAGTTGACCGTCGTCATCCTCGTTCTGCTTTCGCTCATCGGCATCCTCTTCATCGGTGCCCGTGCATGGAAGAAGGGCTCGGACCGCGCCGGCTGCATCCTCAATGTCCGTAATAGCCAGCAGGCCATCCGCTCCTATGCGAACATGAACACGCTCAACCCCGGCGCCACCATCCCCGGTGGCAAGAACCGCGAGCAGGTCATCGCCGGTTCCGGCCTGTTCATGGAAAACTTCCCCACCTGCCCGGGCGGCGGTAGCTACGGCGGCCAGGAACTCACCACCATCCCGAACATCGGCGTGGTCCTCATGGCCTGCAACTTCGGCGACAGCGTGAACAACCACTTCCCGAGCAACATCGAGAACTGGTGACCCGCCCCCCGGCGGCATCCATGCTTTGCCGCTTCTTTCTTTTCAAACGATTTCTTCCCCAAGAAAACCATCAGCCCTGTCTCCCACGTGGAGGTAGGGCTGTTTTCTTGGGATCACGGCTCCGGGTTACTGGCCCAGGAATTTCTTCCAACCGGATTCCTCCGGCGTGTCCGCGATCCGCTTCATTTCGGAAAGATAGCCTGCGGGCACATTCGAGCGGCGGATGGTGGAGGACTTGATCGTCGGGTAGGTCTTCGCGATCCGTGATTGATCCTCGGCGAAACGGTCCGTGACGATCACAAAGCCATGGCCGAACACCGGGATGCCGATCAGGCTGCGGCCGACGATGGTGAGCGCATTCACCCGGCCCACATAGGTGGCCTCGCCCGCCTTCACCTCAAAGGGCACGTTCATCGGCAGGCGGTTGCTTACGGATACCGTGGCGGTCATGCGCTGGCCGATCAGGCTCCAGCCCGTCACCGAGTACTGTCCCGCCGGCATGGGGATCGCCAGCACCTCGCTGCGCGCTCCCTTGACCATCACGCTCTGGCCCGGACCTTGCGCGTAGGGTTCCAGCCACACGCGAGTGTCGTCGGTCGGTCCCTTGATGGTCACGCTGGCTTCCGCACCCGGGAGGTTCTCCATCTTTCCGGAGGGCATGACCGTCTTCTGCTGGAACGTGGCCACGATGTAGCCCTCGCCCGGCTTCAAACCCCGCGCCTGCAGGGCGGCAGGGGTCAGGGGACGGTTGACCGGTCCGCACGAAACCAACGCTCCGCCAAACACCGCCGCCATCGCGGCACCGCCGATTGCTTTCAAGATCCGCATGGCGGTTGGCTATCCGGGCGCGGGTGTCGGCTCAACTCCTTTCCTCCCGATCATCCGGCGCTCACAGCCATTTCTTCCAGAACGCTTCTTCCCGTGGTGTCCGGGCGACACGTCTCATCTCCGCCTGATAGGTGGCGGGGGCGTTGGAGCGATGGATCATGGATGGCCGGATCATGGGATAGTGATTGGAGATCCGGCTCTGGTCCTTGGAGAAGTCATCGCCCAGCAGCATCGCACCATCGGCGAGTACGGGCACTCCGATGAAATTCCGCCCCCATACCGCGATCGAGCGGAAGCGACCCACGTAGGTCGCTTCACCGGGATTCACCTGCAGCGGCACGCGGATCGGCAGGCGGTTGCTGATTTCGATCCAGCCACCTCCGGTATTGGTCTCCACGCGCCAGCCGGTGAGTTCATAGTTTCCGGCGGGCAATGGCATGGCCACTACTTCACTGGGGCGGCCATTCGGGATCAGCAGATCGTAGATGGGATGGGACACCGCCGGTTTCAGTCGGGCGAAGTTCCCACCCGGTTTTCCGGCTCGTTCCACCTGCACCCAGCTCACCGCGTGATCCGGACCGGAACCGCCCTCGCGATCCAGGGAAATCTTGTCAAAAGTCGCCACGAGGTAGCCTTCTCCCGGCTTCAGGCCGCGCTTCTGAAGGGCTGCCGGAGATTCCGGGCCACGGGGCGAAAGCACTCCGGAGCAGGAAACCAGGCTTCCGCCAAACACCACCGCCATCACGACGCCACCGATTGCTTTCAAGATCCGCATGCGCGCGAGCTAACAAGGCTCTGCGTCTCCCGCAACTCTTGCGAGATCTGTGGCCGCAAAACCATCGTCCCCCGTCCTCAAGTTCCTCGTTTGATGATTCCGAAGAGATCGCTGTAAAGAAGCGCTTCCTTGCGCCAATCCATTTTCTGCAGCCGGAGGGCTTGCGTGCGGTCGAGTTCGAAAGTCATTTTCGTGGCGAGCCAGCAGACGCCATACAAGCTGCGGTCGACGTCGAGGTCCTCGAATTCCCCACCGTCCAATCCATAGTCCACGCAATCCGTGCAGACGAGTTCCGCGGTATGCCAATAGCTGGGCAGGTGGTCCCCTTTCCGGTAGTCTGTCGGCAGGGACAGGGCGCGATAGGGCATATTCTGTCCAAGAAACTTCCGGGCGCTCTCCTTATTCTGCTGGAAGAGCGCGTCTCTGACGACATCGGAGCCCGGATCTCCCATGAAAAGGGAAGGATAGAACGGTGTGATCTCGAGGCGCCCCACGCGGATGCGGATGTCGGGCGGAAGAGTGAAGGTCCGGATGTCCATGGGAAAGAGGTTGTGCGCCTGAGCGTCATCCCGGGTGACAGAAATTCAATGGGATTCCGGGATCTTCCCGAGAACCTGATCCAACCGGGCGCGGCGTGGAATGGCCGAAGGCGTTCAAGGGCGGCTTTGTCCAAGGGCTGGAAGAGATCCGTGCCTACCGGACCGAGCAGTGGAGTGGGATTGATCCCCGTGTCGAGCCCGTGGCTTTTCATCCGGGCGATGATGGGAGCATCCTCGTCGAGGTCCATCAGGTGGTGCACGACCTGGCGGGAGCGGTGCTTGCGGAGGTCCACGTCGGCCACCGTTTCACGTTCTCCGGTGGATTGATCCGGGCGATGGAACTTGTTGCTTTTCCCTGAGCTCCCGGATCATCGGACGTCCGGCTCCGCGTTCCCGCTTACAATACGATCAATGTCGGCGGACCACCCATGTTCGGCAGCCGGACCATGTGCGGCTTCATCCCCTCCAGAGGGATCACCTTGCCTTCCGTCTTGTCATAGACCATCGGGAGCCAGCGCGAAATCGAGGGCGACGGGAACTGGTAGGTGTTCCCGATGAAATAGCGATGTCCCGGTTTCGCCTGGAATTCGTAGACATGGTCCACGTTCTCCGACAGGCCGGTCCAGATCGGGATCGAAATGATCTTCAGTTTCCCCGGCTCGCAGACGATCGAGGCCCGCACCGAGCTCGCGGCGTAGCATCCGCGCTTGTCCCGCTCGAAATAGCGTCCGTATTGACCGTTGATGGCGACCACCACGCCCGGTCCGGCGTAGCCCTGGCGGGTGAAAAAATCGCCCCGGCTGGTGAATCCACCGAACTTCGAATCCGCGTAGTCGCACATCTGGTTCTGCTCCTCCTTCGTGCGGCTCGTCTCCAGCGTCACACGCTGCTCCGGTGGCAGCAGCTTCGCCGCCGGAGTGATGCTGTGCACCGTGCCGCACGAAACGAGGGCTCCGCCAAACACCACCGCGATCATGGCTCCGCCGATTGCTTTCAAGATCCGCATGCGCGCCAGCTAACAGAGTGAGGCCCGTCCTTCAACTTTCCTTCACGGAAACATGGATTAGGTTGGATCGACATTTAAGGCGCGAGGCCGGGTGTCTCTGATGTGGAGTGCGGCGAGACATCCCCGCTTTCGGCACGGGGGAGAAATCGACGGAAACTGCGGCACTATCATGCGGGAGATGCCTGAACCCGTGGGGAGATGATTCTGGAACGCGGGAGCCGCTCCCTGGACACCAAGCCTCTTTCCGGCGATGTCCCGCCTCCGCTCAAAGCGGCGATGCCTCGCCGCACTCCAAATCCAAAGCGCCCTTTGGATACTTCCCATCCAAAGTAAAATGAATGTCGATTTAGCCTGGTTCTACTTCTGCTATTTGTCGGATCACTGATGACTGATCACCCGGCACTTCAAAGCGGCAGCAGGGTGCGGATGAACTGCTCGAAGCGGGCGAGGCGGCCGGGGTCGACGAGGGTGCGGGGCAGCTCGCCGAGGAGCCAGCTTCCGGCCTTTTCCTCCATGGTTCCCGCCGGGGCGGGGAGATGGCGGCGGGCGGGATGCGGGACAGGGCGGCCAGCATGGCGGTGAGGCCGCGTTCGCAACCGTGGCGGATCTCCACATCCCCGGATGAGGAATGCCGGGCCGGGACAGTTCTTCCAGGATCTCCAGAATCAACGGGAAGCGCTCCATGGCGCGGTTGATGGACTCCGCCACCAGCTCGCGGTCCGCGCTCACGCTTGCGCTGGTCATTGCGCCTGCGCTTGTGTCCGCGGTCATTCCCGTCTCCGGGCGTGTTCCTGTTCCCGCGGCAGGATCTGTCATCTTCCGGTGCATCGGCTCCCAATTCAGACAAGACCCATCATGCTAACTCCTGATGTGTTGTCAAATGACAAAGAATTTTCAGCGTGGCGGTTGTCTTGCATTCCGGTAACAAACGCGGATGCCTTCCGCTGAAAGCGAAGCCTACGTCCGGCGCCTGATCGATCTCCTGCGGCACGCCCGCACGGAGGCGGGCTTGAGCCAGCAGAAGCTCGCCGCGCTTTCCGGCGTGGACCTCGGCGTCATCTCCCGCGCCGAGCGCCACGAACGCATCCCGGGCCTCGCCGCCCTCCGCGACCTCGCCATCGCCCTCCAGCTCGATTGGGGACAGCTCTGTTCCCAAGCCAGTCACGGGCAAGGGAAATGAGGGGTAGAAATCTCGACCAGCCATCGGGGTAAGGACTGTATCTAATTTCACTATAGAGAAAGCTCGGTCAAGGCCGATTCTCGTTAGACTGACAGGGTGCAACTCAATACCCGGGCCGAACGACTCTCCGAACTCCTGCGAAGCGAGCTCGAAGCGCGGCGGGTTGCCGCAGGTCTGTCGAAGAGCGAGCTCGCCGCGAAGGCTGGTCTGGCCGTGTCTTTCGTCTCTTACCTCGAAAGCGGCAAGCGTCGGCCAACAGTTGAAAGCCTGGCGAAGCTCGCCTGGGTGTTAGGAACGACACCCTCTAAAATCTTGGGAACTTGTGAATCGCGTCTAGAGACAGATTCGTAGTTCTTAGAATAAATGTCGATATCCTAGATCTAAAGGAAAGCAGCAAAATGATGCTATCGCATTTGCTAAATATCAACGATTTCAATTTTAACCCTGCCTTTAGTGATACTGTTTTTCGATATTAGGTGTTCCAAAACGCCCACGAATATTCTTATTTCGCGCTGGGCTAATAATTTTTCCTCATCCGAAACACCAATGTGATTTTTTCCGATATAAGATCGAATCGATTCGCTAAGTGCATTCAATGTGATAGGAATATCAGATAGCTGTAGTTTCCCACTCGTGATGGTGGATATTTGCACATAAAAATCGAAAGGTCGGAATGAGCCTGCGTCGATCTTAATTAATTCCCAGTCACCCGTGGTACGATGGGCTCTAACTTTGTTATACATGTCAGGAGGGAGCTCATCGGGTATAAGAATCGTCAGTTGAAGGTCATCAAATGTTGTGCCGTCGGCGACTTTAGAATGTGCTGCAGATTTAGGATCGTGCTTTTGGCAGCTATTTGGATAGCCGCATGTTTTACCTAAGCGCAGTATTTTTGACTCCATCAGGCTTGTGACTGCCTTCTCGATGAAATTGTTAAAATAGCCATAGGCGAGAGAAGTTGAAGGCAAGAAACCAAACTCATAAATTTTTTCACGCTCCTTAATATGGTTTGCAATGCTTTCGCATATTTGAGAAATAGATTGCTTTTGCTTTTCTCTCAAAGTTTCTAAATTTCCCCTGAATTTTGACAAGAAACCAGTGTTCTTGGCCGTTTTGAAAAATGGTAAAGTGATACCACTTAGATCGGAAGGAATCTTAACTCCCGATTCTGCCATCAAAAAAGACCTATGGCGACCTAGGCGCCCTGCAAATAGGCCGAATTCAAAAATAATATTGTCTCGAGCCACATCGAGCTTTACACCTCGAGATTTTGCAACATCGTCTCGAGAGGCGATTAAAACACCATAGTCATACAAGCTAAGTTTGCGCATGAGATCTTCATAGGCCGAATTGCCAAAATCAAATGTCTTCTTCCATATGGTGCAGTTAGCAACCGAAGAAAGCTCATCTTGAACTTGCTTAGCAAAAGGCTCGGCCTCTGAGGAGGAGCCAATGAAAACTTGAGGTGGGAAAGTAATCATGGCTAGTATTCCAAGGAGGCTTTTTTAACTAAAGCGCTTCTAGCAAGATCAGATTTTACGTCAGCCACTAGAGTGTCTAGATCTTCTTTCATGCTCCTTAAAGAAGGAACAATCTCATCATCGCGCAAAGGATATTCGATGCCTTTCGGGCATTTAACGGATTTTCTATAATCGTTGTCCCTAATAAGATTTCCTAATTGCCTAGACACTGATTCAGCGATAAATATTTCAGAACCCACGGTTTGATAGGTGATCTGATCATCGGGAATCGAATGGGCGATCGTTGTTAGTTGGAAACTTTTGAGCTCTTTTAAGACATTGTCGCCATCAGCTTTGAGATTTTTCATTAGCCGAATAGCCTTCCTGGACCCATCATTGGTGCGATCCCCTTTTTGGTTTATGTTATGTATTGCGGCAAAGGGGTAATCTTTGATTTTTTCGCCGGTGGGAAATTTATAAAGATATATTCCTTTGTAAAATTCGTCCTGCGTTTCTTGATATTTTGAGCTTAGATACCAGAAGCAAAATATTAGATCAACCTTGCGATGAAGAGATTTATTGTAAATTGATATTCCTTTTTCTCCGCTCGTGTCGACGATGTCATACGTCGCCTGCATTATTGAGGTGGATTGTTGGCGCAATGCCCGTATATCTGAATTTGGCTCCGTTTTGGTATAAGGATTGATCGGCTTGGTTTCAGGAAAATGGTAATCGTCGATGATTGCCAATAGATCAAAATCGCTGTGAAGTTTTATATTGGTGTTCGTTACGACCGAACCTTGGGTTTTATAAGTTCGTGAAACGGGGAGCTCCAAATTATTTTCCAGATGATTTCTTACTCGAGTGGCCGCTTCGAGTGTTCGCGAATTGTAATCCGATCCAATTGCACGCATGGACTCTAGTAGATATCTAACGTCGGAAGGGAGTAGAGAGGCGCTGGCAGATTTGGAAAGAGCCGATTCGTTAAGTGCTGTATCGGATTTCCGTGCCGTCAAACTTGAGAGTCTGGCAGAGTAATTGAGAGGGGGCATGGCAGCAGAGGGGGATTAATTTAATGGGTGAATGAAGATGTTAGACAGATTCGTCAATCATATTCAGTGCAGGCTTCGAGCCCTTGCTTGGCGTTTAGGAAGCTAGTCGGGATGTTCTCCGCCTCCCAACCATTCCCCGGTCGCATGCCAGAGCTCGTAATAATAGAGCCACATTTTTGCCCAGTTCACTACTGTATGAGAAATTAATTTGCCCGGTGTCCAATGCTGGTTTTTTGGGCGGAAAAGGCACAGATGCCTCTGCGCGTACATGTGAGGGATTTTTTCTGTTGAATCCCGTGGAATTAATTCTGGTGAGAGAACTGATACAAAAGGAAGACCGCCTACGCTATATTCGATTTTAATTCGATACTCTGAGCACAAGGGAGTGGGGCGCACTAGTCCTACCCATACTAAGGTTCGCTTATCAATCAGAGCACTCGATTCGGTAGGGTGGTTTAGTTCTAGTGCCCTCTTTTGGACCTTTGCTGTAATTACGAGCTTTACGGTTTATCTCCAAAAAAAGAAGTTCCTCCGACAGGTAAAACACTAGCTGAAGCAGCTACCACCCCTAAAAAGCCAGTTTTACGGTCACTCCCTAAATTTCCCGCCGCTCGTAGGCCCGAGATACCCATTTGATCAAATGTTCTCAAAGCTGCTTCGGCTGCCTCTTTCCCCAAAATAGGCTGGAGACTATTTGAGGCTGTTTTTAACTTCAGATCTGAGATCCGGCCGAAGTCAATTCGAGCTTGTTTAAGCCATTCGCCAAAGGCAATTTCTCGAGAGGGAGGAACGTGTGGCCATCTATCTGCATAATCTTCTACTAGGTATCGAGGGTTTGGGACACGAGGTGCCACAGGTCTCACGAAGCTGTCCATCGTGAACAGAATCTCAAGTACTGCATCCTCGATGTTTTGATGTCCGATATAAGCTTGTGAGGAAAGCGTAGTTATGATGGCCGAAGAAGTGGCATCGTTCCGATCTTCAAAGAAGAGATCGCGATGACGCTTCAATAGTTGAACAGCAAACTGCAAGATTGATTTATTTTGTTGCGTCGTTTGTTTTGGTGCTGGTGCGATACTTGCGTTTTTTGAATTAATAACAGCTTCAAAGGAGCGCGAGGTAGGGAGAACGCGAGCTTTTGCTAATTCGAAATAAATCTTATAAGATTTGGGGTCAGATGGACGCCAGAGTAACGATTTGCAATCCGGAAGTTGGATTGCCGTAAGATTTTGAGGCGTAGGGTTTGGCCTCACGGGCAAAAGATCTATGTGGAAATCACCCGGATAGTTTATTCGAAAGCAGCGATCTAATCGGCTTATGGTGGTGGGATTCTTAGCAAAGCCATTTAAAGCTTTTTCTAGGTCATCCATGGTTTCTTCAAGAGTCATGTATTGAGCTCCATTCATCACCACCACGATATCTAGGTCGAATTCCGTGCGATGAAGTGGGCGAACGCAGGTTCCCAGGTCCATGGACCCTTGCGGATAGATGTCTGGAGAATGCCGTTCACAAAAATCTTGGTTTTCATCCAAGTGCTTTGCGATTGCGTGATACTCTCGAACGGCTTTCTGGTACTGAGCATCTGTAAGATCTAAACTTGCGATGCCAGCACGAAGCAATTCTTCTATATCTAAGCCATTTTCTCGGAGAGTCGATGTGAGCATAATTTTTTTAATAAAGCCTAAATCTCCTCCCCCGAGGGGAATGATTAGGCAGGGTTAAGAAGTCATGTCAGAAATTGCTGATTAGAATGTTAGCTATCGGGAGAAACCGCGAATTTGGCAGAAGGCAAATAAATGAATTCACTGACAGGCTTCGCAGGTGCCGCCGTTCATCATGGCTTCGATGGAGCAGGCGTTCACTTCCTCGGCGGTGTAGGTTTTGGCGGGGGTGCCGCCGGTGCCGGCGGCGAGGCCGCGGACTTCCTTTTTCACGTCGATGGTGGCTTTCTCGATGTTCGAGGCCTGGAGGGTGCGGAGGTAGTAGGTGGTCTTGAGGCCCTTGTCCCAGGCTCGCCGATACATGTGAGACAGGGTCTTCATGTCCGGGGTGGAGAGGAAGAGGTTCACCGACTGGCTCTGGTCGATCCACTTCTGGCGGCGGGCGGCGGCATCGATGATGAACTCGAAGCCGATGCCGAAGACGGTCTTGTGCTTGTGCTTGAGCGCTTCCGGGATGTCGTCGATGGAATCGAGCTCGCCGTCGAAGTACTTGAGCTGGTCGACCATTTCCGGGCTCCAGAGGCCGGCCTTCTTGAGGTCCTTCACGAGCTCCGCATTGAGGATGATGAACTTCCCGCCGAGGTTTTCCTTGGTGTAGAGGTTCTTGTAGTTCGGCTCGATGCAGGGGGTGGTGCCGGTGATGTTTGAGATCGTGGCGGTGGGGGCGATGGCGAGGACGTTGGAGTTCCGCATGCCCTGCTTGGCGATCTTCTCGCGGACGACGGACCAGTCCATCTTGCCACCGCGGGGGACATCGATCTTGCGACCGCGCTCGTCTTCCAGGAGGTCGACGGTGTCCTGCGGGAGGAGGCCGCGGTCCCACTTCGAGCCCTTGTAGCTGGAGTAGGCGCCGCGCTCGCCGGCGAGATCCGAGGAGGCACCATACGCGTAGTAGGCGATGGCTTCCATGAACTCGTCATTGAACTCGACGGCGGCCTCCGAGGCGAAGGAGAGGCCGCGCTTGTAGAGGGCGTTCTGCAGGCCCATGACGCCGAGGCCGATGGGGCGGTGGCGGCTGTTCGCGGTCGCGGCGGCGGTGGTGGGGTAGAAGTTGATGTCGATCACATTGTCCAGCGCGCGGATGGCCACGGTGATGGTCTCCTTGAGCATTTCATGATCGAGCGCGCCGTCCTTGGTGACGTGGGTATCGAGGATGACGGAGCCGAGGTTGCAGACGGCGGTTTCCTCGTCCGAGGTATTGAGGGTGATCTCGGTGCAGAGGTTGGACGAGTGGATGACGCCGGCGTGGTCCTGTGGGGAGCGGACGTTGCAGGGGTCCTTGAAGGTGATCCACGGGTGGCCGGTCTCGAAGATCATCTTGAGCATGCTCTTCCAGAGCTCGATGGCGGGGAGCTGGCGGGACCAGATGCGGCCCTCGGCGGCCATGGCCTCGTACTGGGTGTAGCGGGTCTCGAAGGCCTTGCCATAGAGGTTGTGGAGGTCCGGGACCTCGTTGGAACGGAAGAGGGTCCAGTTTTCACGGTTCTCCATGCGCTTCATGAACAGGTCCGGAATCCAGTTCGCGGTGTTCATGTCATGGCAGCGGCGGCGGTCGTCACCGGTGTTCTTGCGGAGCTCGAGGAAGTCCTCGATGTCGTTGTGCCAGGTCTCGAGGTAGGCGCAGCCGGAGCCGCGGCGCTTGCCACCCTGGTTGACGGCGACGAGCTGGTCGTTGTGGAGCTTGAGGAAGGGGATGATGCCCTGGGACTCGCCATTGGTGCCCTGGATGTAGCCACCGGTGCCGCGCACGGCGGTCCAGGAGCCGCCGAGGCCGCCCGCCCACTTCGAGAGGAAGGCGTTTTCCGCGATGCCACGGATCATGATGGACTCGATGGAGTCATCGACCTTGTAGAGGTAGCAGGAGGAGAGCTGGCTGTGGAGGGTGCCGGAGTTGAAGAGCGTCGGTGTGGACGAGCAGAAGCGGCGGCCCTTGTAGAGATTGTAGAGGCGGATGACCCAGTCCTCTTTCTTGGATTCCTCACGCTTGAAGAGGCCCATGGCGACGCGCATCCAGAAGAACTGGGGCGTTTCCAGGCGGCGGGGCTTCGAGCCGGTCTTGTCGACGACGAGGTAGCGGTCGTACATCGTCTGGATGCCGAGGTAGTCGAAGTCGAGGTCCGCGGAGGGATCGAAGGCGTTGGCGAGCTTGTCGAGGTCGTAGCTGTCGAGCAGGTCCTGGTGGATGCGCTTGATGGCGACGCCATGCTTCAGGTAGCTCTTGAACTTGGACTTGTGGGCTTCCTTGAGCTTTTCGATGCCGTCCTTCTGGATGCTCCAGTCGAGGACTTCCTCATAGATGTAGGAGAGGAGGATGCGGCCGGCGAACTTGGCGAAGTCCGCGTCTTTTTCGATGAGGGCCTTGGCATTGAGAATGACGGTGGCCTTGAGGTCCTTGTCGGAGATCTCGCTGCCGATGGAGCGACGCAGCTCGCGCTCGATCTCGACCTCGGTGAGGCAGAGGTCGAGGCCGATGGAGGCGAAGGAGATGCGCTTTTTCAGCTCGGTGCCGTCCCAGAAGTTGCTGGTGCCGTCCTCCGTGGTGACGACGACCATGGACTCCTGGTTCGGGTCCTCGGTGCGGCTTTCCTGTTCCTGGCGGAGGCGGTTGCGCTGGGCGCGGTAGAGGATGTAGTGCTCGGCGGCCTTGAAGCGGCCGGCGCGCATGAGTTCCTCCTGGACCATGTCCTGGACGTCCTCGATGTGGACGAATGATTGGTCGCCGCGGCGGATGCGCTCGGTGACGGCGCGGGCGATGTCCGTGGCGGCGTCCGGGTTTTCCTTGATGGTGAGGAAGGCCTTGCGGACGGCGATCTCGATCTTGGTCTCGGACCATGGCACGACGTTGCCATTGCGACGGATGAGGCGCACGGGCAGGGCGTGGGGGCCGGTGTGAAGGTCCACACTGCCATTCTTCTCCATGGAGCGGCGGAACGCCAGGGACTTGGCGACATCGTAGGCGTCGTTCTCGAGGAGGGCCTTTTCGATGAGGAGGTAGAGATCGGCCTCGGAGAGACGGAGGCGGCCGCCGTCATCGAGCGACTGGGTGAGGGAGTTCGCGACGGCGTGGGCGACGTCCGAGACGAACTTGCGGTTCACGTCCGAGAAGATGGACTTCTCATCCTGACGGCGGGAGATGAGGAGGTCCGCCAGCGAGTCACCGATCGCGTCCGCCACGTCTTCGAGCGAGAAGTGCGTTTCGTTCGAGCCGCGGGTGACGATGATGTCTGCGATGGGATTGCGCTTCTCCGTGGGCAACACCTCGCGCCAAGCAAAGGCACGATCGTTGGCGGGAAGGGTAAAGCGGTCCGTGATGACCTGCTTCAGGATGAGATCCTCGTCGGGGTTAACGGCGCGATACATGGTTTTCTAAGGGCAGGGATTGAAACTAAGGAAAAAAGCAGAGGTAAGGGATCAGCGGGGCTGCGCCCCGAGAGGGATCAAAGTTCGTCGTCGTGGACAGTGGCGAGGGCGGAGGCCTTCTGGTATTCGGTGACCTTGCCTTCGAAGAAGTTGGTCTCCTTCTTGATGTCCATCATCTCCGCGAGCCATGGGAACGGATTGGTGGCGGAGGCGTTGAGCGGGGCGAGGCCGCAGGTGGCGAGTCGGCGGTCGGCGATGTAGTCGATGTAGGTTTCGAAGTCGGCGGCGTTGAGGCCGAGACCGGCGACGGGGAGGCAGTCGCGGATGAACTGTTTCTCCAGGCGGATGCCCTCGGCCATGGTGGCGCGGAGGTCCTCGCGGAACTCATCGGTCCAGATGTCCGGGTTTTCATCGACAAGGTCCATGAGCAGGTTGCGGAAGACCTCGATGTGGTTCGACTCATCGCGCAGGGTGTAGCTGAACATCTGGCCGATGCCCGGGAACTTGTTCTGGCGGTAGAGGCTGAGGATCATGCCGAAGAGGCCGTAGAACTGGGTGCCCTCCATGACCTGGCCGAAGAGGAAGATGTTCTTGGCGAGCGCCTGCTTGTTGGCGGTGATGGTGAGGTCGACATCGCGGCGCAGGGCGCGGCTGTTGGAGACGACGAAGTGGTTCTTCTCCTTGATGGTCGGGATGTCCTCGAACATGGCCTCGCACTCGTGGGGGTTCAGGCCCAGCGAGGAGAGCATGTAGACGAGGGAGTCGGCGTGGATGTTTTCCTCGTGGGCGTGGCGACCGAGCACGAGTTTCAGTTCCGGAGCGGTGACGACCTCGCGGACGACGTGGAGGACGTTGTCACCAACGATGCCCTCGGCGGCGGAGAAGTAACCGATGCCCATCTTGATGATCCACCGCTCGACATCGGTGATCTCATCGGAGCGCCACTGCTCCACGTCCTTCTGCATGGTGATGTCTTCCGGCTCCCAGTGGTTGGCCTTCATCTTCTTGTACAGATCGTAGGCCCACTGGTACTTCAGCGGCAGGATGTTGAAGAACATCGTGTCCCGGCCGTTGATGACGCGCTTGGAAGCAAAGGCTTGTTCGGCCTTGTCGCGATCGAGGGTGAAGGTGCGGTTGCCGAGGGTGACGGTCGTGGTAGCAGACATGGCAGGGAAGCAGTCGGAAGGCTGGTTTGGGAAGGTCGTTCGGGAGGCGTCGGGCGCTGCCGCCGGGAGGCGAGCAGCGTTGGAGATCGTGACAGAAAACGTCACCTTGGGTCAATTCTGGTTTTGCCCATATGGTATCCACAAATTATTCACAATACTACATGTGGTGGTATTGGGCCATGAGCGGCGCGCATTGGTGGCCGGAAACCCACGCAAGCCCTTGCAAAAGCGAGGGGTTTCAAAATCGGCCACAAGCCAACCTCCCAAATCTTGGGGGTCAAAAAAATTTCAACCCTCCACCCCTCTTGTGCAACCGGGGTGGTATTTTAAAAATTTAGTTCGGAAAACTGAAAGAAACGGAATCGTCACCGGCCATTTCGCGGGAATCCGCGGAAAATATGGGGTGGAATTTTTAGAAAGGGTCTTTCAGCGGTGGGGGGAAGGTTTGTCAGTGCGAAGAGAAACCGCGGGTGGATGCAAAGGGAGGATTTGAATGGGGGAGTCCATGAGAGGAAAGGGTCCGATGGCCTTTGATGGGATGACCACAGATTTTGCTGATTGAAGAGGAGGCACAGAAAAAGCCGCCCTGTTTCCGGGGCGGCTTTTGGAGAGGGGTAAAAGAAGAGGCTGGGCGCTTGGAAAGCGCCGCCACGGTTAGAAGGACCAGTCGTGGCCGTCGAGTTCGCACACGCAGGCGGTGAGCAGTTCGATGCAGGCGGCGAGGTCCTTCTTGTGGGTGGTCTCGATGGTCTGGTGGATGTGGCGGGTGGGGATCGAGACCGCGCCGGCGATGGAGCCACCGGGGACCATGCGCTGGAGCTGGGCGGTATCGGTGCCGCCGGCGGCGAGGATTTCCGGCTGCCACTTGATGGAGTTCCGCTCCGCCACGGCCTTCATGTAGGCCACCATGCGGTAGTCGCAGATGACGGAGGAATCCATGATCTTGATGGCCGCGCCTTCGCCGAGGGCGGTGCAGCGCTCCTGCGGGGTGGAGCCGGGGACATCGTAGGCGATGGTGGTGTCCAGGCCGAAGGAGAAGTCCGGCTTGATGTCCAGGGCGGCCGGACCGGCGCCGCGGAGACCGATTTCCTCCTGCACGGTGAAGACGGCGTAGAAATCGTAGGAGGGCTTCTTCTTGGCCTTCTTGAGGGCGCGCAGGGTCTCGATGAGGAGGAAGACGGAGGCGCGGTTGTCGAGGGACTTCACGTTCACGCAATCGCCGAGCTCCATGAGCGGGCTGTAGCGGGTGACGAAGTTGCCGACCTCGACGTATTTCTCCACATCCTTCTTCGCCATGCCGGTGTCGATGAAGTAGTCCTTGATCTGCGGAACCTTATTGCGCTCCTCCGGGGACATGATGTGGGTGGGCTTCGAGCCCATCACGCCGAGGATGTCCTTCTTGCCGTGGATGAGGACGCGCTGGGAGGTGAGGGTTTTCGGATCGAATCCGCCGACGGGATTGAAGCGGACGAAGCCCTTGTCATCCACGTGGGTGACGATGAAGCCGATCTCGTCCATGTGGGCGGCGGCCATCACGCGCTTGGCGGAGGACTTGCCTTTTTTCAAGGCGACCACGTTGCCCATGTTGTCGGTGCGGATCTCGTCGGCCAACCCGTCGATTTCCTTCAGGACGAGGGCGCGGATTTCCTTTTCGTAGCCAGGAGCGCCGGGGGCTTCGCAAATGCGGCTGAGGAGGTCGATGTCGATAGGCATAAAGCAAATATGGCGGAAAGATTCGCGCGTGAGCTTGGCGGGCGCGGAGCGGGGCACAAGCGCCAAGATGCAAAGAGAACTGGGTGGCTGAGGAACGCAGTTTGGCGGGAGGCCCCGGTTTGCGGCGCGGGTTCCACTTGGCGGACGGACGGGATGGATTACAATCGGGCATGCAGAAACGTTTGTTGATCGACCTGTCCACCCTGCCGGAGGACGGGAAAAACGTCTCCGGGGAGCTCCCTGCGGAGACTTTCGACCTCCCGGAGGGCGATGCGAAGGCCACCGGCCCGCTGGAATACGACCTTTTCGTGCAGCGTTTCGGCTCCGAGCTGCTTTTCACCGGAACGCTGGCCGCGCCCTTTGAATTCATCTGTGTTCGCACCCTGCACCCCTTCATCCAGACCATCCGGCTGGAAAATGCGGCGGTCTCGCTGGAAATCGGCCGGGATGGCGAAATCGACGCCACGGAAGCCTTGCGGGAGGAGGTTTTGATCCACTTCCCGGTGGACCCGCGATGCGAGGATGCGGACGAGCCGCAGCATTGCGAAGTCGATTCCCGCTATTTAGCAGTGGACAAACCGGATGAAGACGATGTAGAGACCGCCCCCCGCGCGGGGTCCGACGACCGTTGGACAGCCCTCGACGCGCTCAAGGACCTGAAGGACCAACACTAACCGACTCTACTACCATGGCAGTCCCAAAACGCCGCCAATCCAAGAGCCGCTCGAAAATGCGCCGTGGCGCAACCCGCTGGCGTGCCCCCATCCTCAAGAGCTGCCCGGAATGCGGAACCCGCATTCCCTCGCACATCGCCTGCCCGTCCTGCGGCTACTACCGCAACCGCCAGGTGCTGACCGTCGAGGCTCTCTGAGCACCCCGATGTTGCTTTCTCTCCAGTCACCGCGCCGGACTTTCCGGACGCGGTGATTTGGCGTACACCCGTTTCCACCATTTTCCCGTAATTCCCGCATGAAAGTCGCCCTGGACGCCATGGGTGGTGACCACGCCCCCGCCGTGAACATCGGAGGCGCGATCCAAGCCCTCCGCCTGTATCCGAAACTCCAGCACCTCTACCTCGTCGGCGAACAAGCGGCGCTGGAGGCGGAGTGCGCGAAGCAGGGGCTGGATCTCAAGGACAAGCGGGTGAGCATCGTCCACGCGCCCGAGGTGATCGGCATGGCCGAGCCAGGGGCGAAGACGGTGCGGAAGAAGAAGCAATCGTCCATCAGCATCGCGATGGACATGGTGAAGGAAGGCAAGGCCGATGCCTTCGTGTCCGCCGGCAATACAGGTGCCGCCGTGGCCGCGGCGATCCTGAAGCTGCGCACGCTGAAGGGCGTGGACCGCGCGGGGATCGCTTCCGCGCTGCCGAACGAGCACGGCCAGTGCAATATTCTCGATGCGGGTGCCAACCCGGAGGCCACTCCGGAGCATCTCGTGACCTATGCGGTGATGGGCACCGCCTATGCCAAGCACGTGCTTGGAAAAAAGAACCCGACCGTCGGCCTGATGTCGAACGGCGAGGAGGATGAGAAGGGCACGACCTTCACCAAGGAGACCTTCAAGCGCCTCAAGGAAACGCCCGGTATCAATTTCATCGGCAACGTGGAAGGCCACGACTTGTTCGAGCGGGAGTTGGATATCGTCTTGTGCGATGGCTTCCTCGGCAACGTGGTGCTGAAGACCGCCGAATCCACGGCCAAGGCGGTTTCCAAGTGGCTGAAGAGCGAGATCAAGGGCAATCTGGTCCGCATGCTTGGCGCGGTCATCGCGAAGGGTGCGTTCAAGGCGCTCAAGCAGAAGGCCAGCGCGGAGAGCTATGGCGGCAGTCCATTGCTCGGAGTGAACGGCGTGGTGATCATCGCCCACGGTGGCTCCACCGCCACCGCGGTCCGCAATGCGATCCGCGTGGGGATGGAGACGGTCGATCACAAGGTCAATCCGCACATCGAGGAGGCTCTTGCGGCACTGGCCGTTTCCAAGACTCCAGCGCAGGCTTGAGAATCCGTGGTGGCGGTTTTCAACCGCCGTGCCTCCGGCTGAAGAGACTTGGCGCTTGAAAGGCGCCACCACGATTTCAACGAATCACACCTTCATTCGTCTGCGTGACGGGTTTGAGAAACCCGTCCGCATCGTAGCTGATCCGGTCGATCGCGATCTGCCGGGAGCCTTGATAGGGGCCGGGACCTTCCTGTTCCCAGCGATGGTAAACGATCAGCGTCCCGAGCTTGGAATCCTCCACAACCGAGTGATGGCCGGGGCCCTGGTGGTGTCCGTCGCTTTTCAACAACACGCCACGGTAGCTCCATGGGCCGGTGGCGGAGGTGCTGGTGGCGTAGTGGACGGAGTAGGTGGCGTCGCGGAAATTTCCATGGCTGTAAGTCAGGTGATAGAGGCTGCCGTGGTGGTGGATGAACACGCCCTCCGTGAATTGCGGCGGCGTTTCCACTTTGATCTCGCGGAGGATGGAGATCATGTCCGGCTTCAGCTCGAACACCCGCAGTTTCGCCCCAGCGCTGCCACCGGCGTAGAGCAGAGGGCGCTTGTCGGCGGGATCGATGAAGACCATCGGGTCGATCGCCTCGAAGCCGCTGCCGCCGGTCAGCAGCATCTTTCCGGAGTCCTTGAAGGGGCCGGCCGGTGAATCTCCCACAGCCACCCCGATTCGGGACGGGTGGGTGGCATCTTGCGGGCCTACGGAGAAATAGAAGTAGTATTTCCCGTCCTTCGGAATCAGGCAGGGAGCCCAGGCACCGTGTTCGGCGCGCCCATCCGCCGACACCCATGGGATGTCCTTGAAATCGAGGATCGGGCCATGGTTTTGCCAATGGACGAGGTCTTTGGAGGAAAAAGCCATGAAGTTGTCGCCACCCTTGCTCCGGGTGGGATGGATCCAGAGGGTGCCATCAATGAGAGAGGCGTGTGGATCGGCTCCTGGAAAAACGGGATTGGCCGCCATGGCTTGGGCGGTGAGCGAGAATAGGGCTGAGAGGGCGGGTTTCATGGGCTTTTCAACCTTCCCCACAACGGTCTACCCGCAACCGTCCTTTCCGGAGTGGCCGGGCTGATAGGAAAGAGGGTTTTTCGCAGCGGATTCTTCGCCCCACCCGGGACTGGACAACCCGGGTCCTGCCTCCCACCTTCCCCGCCAGACATGAGCGACATCGCCGTCACGATCGCAGGCACCGGCAGCTATGTGCCGGAAAAGATCCTTACCAACGAGGAACTGGCCGAGAAGGTGGATACTTCCAATGAGTGGATTGTCACCCGTACCGGTATCAAGGAGCGCCGCATCGCCGCGGAGGGTGAGTTTACTTCCCACCTCGCCACCAAGGCCGCTGAGCGTGCTCTGGAGCAGGCCGGCCTCGCCGCCGCGGATGTCGAGTTGATCATCGTCGCCACCATCACCCCGGATACGCTCACGCCGGCCACCGCCTGCTATGTGCAGCGCAATCTCGGCGCGGCGAAGGCTGTGGCGTTTGATATTTCCGCCGCCTGCTCCGGATTCCTCTACGCCATGAAGATGGCGAAGCGTCTGATCGAAGCGGACGCTTTCAAGAACGCGGTCATCATTGGTGCGGAGAAGCTTTCCGCTTTCGTGAACTGGGAGGATCGCACCACCTGCGTGCTGTTTGGTGACGGTGCCGGTGCCGCAGTGCTGCGCCGTGCCGAACCCGGAGAGGGCCGCATCCTCGCGACCGAGATGGGCACTGATGGCAACCAGACCCATCTGCTCAACATTCCCGGCGGTGGTTCGGCCTGTCCGATCACCATCGACAACGCCAACGACCACCTCGCCACGCTGGCGATGCTGGGCAAGGAAGTCTTCAAGCACGCGGTGACCCGCATGAAGGAAGCGGCGGAGAAGGTGATCGAGCGTTCCGGTCTCCAGCCGGAGGATATCGCCTGCGTCATTCCGCATCAGGCGAACTTGCGGATCATCGATGCCATTGCGGACCGTCTCGCGGTGCCGAACGAGCGCGTGTTCGTGAACCTCGACAAGTACGGCAACACCTCCGCGGCCGCAGTGGCGATCGCGCTGGATGAGGCGAACCGTACCGGTGCCTTCAAGCGCGGGGACAACATCGTGCTGGTGGTGTTCGGCGCCGGTCTTACGTGGGCGGCTGCGGCGGTGCAGTGGTGAAGAATTGGCACAAGCAGGAATGCTTGTGCTACTGCTTTACTCGTGCCCGCGCTTTTGCACTCTCCGGGATGGTCTTCCACTCCGTCAGCTTTCCTTTCACGATCGTCCCCTCGACGAACACATTCCCCGCCGCGTGCAGGCGGAACTTCGCGCTCCAGTCGGCGGGCCAGGCGGGGGTGAGCAGGATCTCGCCATCCGGACCCGGCTGGAGGATCATCTCCTGAAGCGTGTTCATCATGTTGCCCGGGCCATCGAAGTCCGGACACCAGTCGTGGGGTGAACCGAGGTAGCCGGGAAAGCGCAGGAACGATCCGGACTTGTCGCTGCGGGCCATGCGGTTCTTCGCGCGCAGCACCACATCCTGCTTCGCTCCCTCCGCCAGACCGAGGCGGGCTGCGATCACGCCGGTCTGATACCAGCAGACGTGTCCGGGATTCGGCATCTTTTTCCATCCGGCGATGGCTTCGGCGATGGGCTGCTCCTTGCGATCCATTCCATACACGCGGAATGGGAACACGCTGTAGAGATCCGGAGATTCGTAGTTGGAGCGCTGCGGATTGTAGGCAGCGGCATTGTCCGGCATCACCACGCCATCCACGGTGCGCTTCGGCAAAGGTGGCAGGGCTTTGGCAATGCGCTCCCAATTCGCGCGATCCGCGGCGGAGGTTTGGCTGGCGGGTAGCTTCAGAAGCCACGCGGTCACCGCATGCAGTCCGGCAACGGAGGGCATGTCATCCACCACGCCGGTCCAGTAGGTTTCCACCGCGTGGGTGGGCTCGATGCGGATGCGGCCGTCCTTTTTCTCAAAGCGCGTGTCATAGAATGCCAATGCGTCATTCGCCCACGGGATGAGCGTGTCCTTCAGGAACTTCTCATCGCCGGTGTGCTCGTAGTAGTCCTGCATGAGGACGGTGAGTTCCAGTGCCTGCTGCCAGATGTTGCGGGTGTATCCTTCCGAATACTCCTTCGCACCCCAGCCGAAGTCTCCCATCCCGGGCAGGCCTGCGAGATTGACCGTCTCTTGGAAATAGACACCGCGGGCGTTGTAGTAGTGCTTCGCCCGGGCGTTGAAGAGCTCGCGCTTCGAGGCATAGAACTCGATGAACTTCCGCACTGGTTCGTTCCAGCCCTGGGCCAGCAGCGGCAGGTAGATGAAGCGCGCGTTCTGCCACCAGTAGCTGCATCCGTAGAAGCGGTAGTCGGGCGTGTGATCGAAGGTCGCCGGATTGGTGGCGTAGAAGGCGACCGGAGGGGCGACGGTGAAGATGCCTCCTTGGAAATGCGCGGGCGTTTCCGCGCGGGCCTGCATCGCGGTGAGCAGTTTGGAGAGCACGTAGGCGCGGGTGACAGGGGAAGGTGCCTCGCTCCATTGGGCGACCAGTTGGTCGTTGAGATAAAGCAGTACTTCCTGGCGGGATGTGGAAACGACACAAGTGGCGGCGTAGGCATTCCCCGGTTTCCAAGCGACGGGAACCTGCAGGGTGTGATTGCCGAAAATGAACCTCAGCCCGTCATGGGTATCGAGCAGCATGCCGTCGTTGCCGCCGGGGGTGATGCTGTCGAAGAGCCTGCCACCCGGAGTCTTCGGAATGAAACGAACCATGAGGGTGAAATCACTCGCGGTGAGGGCGTTTGCCTTCTCCACCGAGCGATCAAGGATTTTGGTTTCGAGAGGTTTTATCGTGGAGAGTCTGGCTATTTCCTGAACGGGAAGAACCTCCGGGGTGGCGACGACCTCCCCGATTTCGCCGTCGAGCCGGTTGTTCCCACCCTGATCGCTGCCGAACTTCAACGGATGCTTCAGCCGCGGGATGATCGGCGCGGAACCTTCATCCACGAACAACCAGCTCCTCTGCCAATACGCATCCCACCAGCGGGTGGTGCGGGCGCGGGATTCTTCCGGACTGACACTCGCGGTCAGCTTGGCCTCCGTCTGCTTTTCCCATTCCTCTGGTGTCGGAGTTTGCGAAACTTGAATCGCGGCTCGCAGATCGAAGGTGGTCAGCGGGGCGGGGGAGTCGAGAAGTGTAGGACTGGTGCCCTTCAATCCGCGGCCTGCGAGCAACACGCCGGAGGTGCGGTTCTCCAGCGGATCCCGGAATTTCTTCAACGCCTCACCGAGCCCCTGATGCTCGAAGTGGGTGGGCAGGCATGAGTAGGCGTTGCGGTGGTACCACATCAACCCTTTCGCGTGCGGCTTGATCGTATCCGCGGATTCCCAGTCGGCGATGCCCGGCTGGATGCCGGTGCGGTAAACCCAGGTGGAAGCGAGCTCGCTGGAGTTGAGTGTCCGTTTTTCCGTGCGCCAGTTATCGAGCGTGACTGTCATCCGGCGCGGGATCGCGCTGGTGCCGGTGAGATGGAGGACGTCCGTCTCGCTGTCGATCCAGAGCTGGAGATCGAGGCGGCGATCGGGAGCGCCTGCGGAAAGCTCGATCCGGCCACCGCGCAGGACGAGCTGCTGGCGGATCGGCTCATCCTTGCCGAAGGGGCTGGGATCGAAACGGACCTTCAGTTTGCCCAGCTTCAGCAGGCGGTGGAGTTCGCTCACCGCATCGTTGTGGGACAGGTAGAGTTCCAGATCGCCGTCCGGTACCACCCAGACATTCGCCCCGGCGCGGCCGTTGCCCAGCGGCAGGTTGTCGGCCTCGCCGGTGCCGTGCGTGGTCCAGATCACGTCCTGGCGGCTGATTTCCGTGAGCGGGTCCCATGACGATTCCGCGCGGGCGGTCGGGATGAGAATGCAGGCGATGAGGGAGGCCAGGAAGGGATGCATGACAAAAACGATTGGAACGCCCGGCCTGCCATGAATCTTCCAATTTCGGTGAAGCAGTTCCCTTCTTGACCCGAGGCAGGGACTGGAAAGGCTCCTGCTCCATGTCCTACCGTACGACGGCGATCGATACCGACAAGATGCCCCCCGGCATCCCCTACATCATCGGCAACGAAGCCGCCGAGCGGTTTTCGTTCTACGGGATGCGTGCGGTTCTGGTGATGTTCATGGCGCAGTATCTGCACCTGATGGACAAGGTACCGGGGCACGCGATGAGCAACCCGGAGGCGGTGGAGCGCTACCACCTTTTTGCCAGTTTCGTCTATTTCACCCCGCTGTTGGGAGCCCTGCTCGCGGATATTTTCTTTGGCAAGTACAACACGATCCTTTGGCTTTCGATCGTTTACTGCCTCGGGCATGCGGCTCTGGCCTGCATGGGTTCGTTTGGTTTTTCCGGTTGGTGGTTGTTTGCCGGCCTCGGTCTGATCTGCCTCGGTGCAGGCGGGATCAAGTCGTGTGTGTCCGCCCACGTGGGAGATCAGTTCGGGAAGAGCAACCATCACCTGATCACACGGATCTACAACTGGTTCTACTTCTCGATCAACTTCGGCTCGTTCTTCTCCACGATGCTGACACCCACCCTCCTCGCCAAGTATGGCCCGCACTGGGCCTTCGGCGTGCCCGGAGTGTTGATGGCCATCGCCACATTCATGTTCTGGATGGGCCGGAACAAGTTCGTCCACATTCCGGCGGGCGGCTGGAAATTTGTCGAGGAATCGTTCTCCCGCGAGGGCCTGATCGCGCTGGGCAAGCTGATACCACTCTTTGCCCTCATTTCGGTGTTCTGGTCGCTGTATGACCAGACCGGCTCATCGTGGGTGCTCCAGGCGACGAGCCTGGATTTGAAGCCATTCTCATTCCTCGACTGGACTGTCCAGGCCTCCGCGGTACAGGCGATCAACCCGATCCTGATCCTGATCTACATCCCGCTCTTCACCCTTGTGATCTATCCTTGGATGAACCGGATCTTCCGCCTGACTCCGCTGCGGAAGATCGGGTGCGGCTTGTTTCTGATGGCAGCGGCCTTTGGCATCGTCACGCTGACCCAGACGTGGATTGATGGCGGTCAACGTCCGTCCATCCACTGGCAGCTCCTTGCGTACTACGTGATCACCGCGTCGGAAGTCATGGTGGCCATTGTCGGCCTGGAGTTCGCTTACACGCAGGCTCCGAAGACGATGAAGTCCTGGGTGATGGGGTTGTTCTGGCTCTCCGTGTTCGGTGGGAACCAGTTCACGGCCCAAGTGAACCACTACATTGCGATTCCCTCCGCATCCCAAAAGCAGTTCGATGTCGCCACTGCCGCACTCCCGGCGGATATGCAGACCTCGCCCCGGAACATCGTGCTGCCCGGCTACGATGGGGTGGTCGGAACCGATGACGATATCATCGCGCGCTCCAAGCAGGGTGCGCTCGACTCGATCGAAATCCCGGGCCGCCAGACCTACCTGGATGCGGCAGCAAAGATCGAGACCCAGTCGGGAGTGAAATTCCCGAGCAAGGAAGAAGGCGCCGCCCTGCTCTCAGGCATGAAGGACCAGTGGGGGAATTCGTTCCGCTACGATGTGATCGATTCCTCCACCGCCCGCATCGCCAGCGCCGGTCCCACTCGTCAGGACCACACCGAATGGGAAATGGGCCTGATGATCGAAAGGCCCAAACCGAAGGAAGACCATCCGTGGCTCGACAAGCGCAAGCAGGAGCTCGGCGTGACCGAGGCTCCTATGGTGGCCGGCTTCGCGCACACCGAATTCTGTGGAGGCCAGAGCAAACTGGAAGGTGCCGCCTACTTCCGCTTCTTCACCCTGCTGGTGCTTGGTACGGCGGTGCTTTTCATCCCCTTCGCCATGCTCTATCGACCGAAGAGCTATCTGCAGGACGACGTGGAGTCCGAGGAACATCCCGGACCGGATGCCGTCGCCCACTGACCATCCATCGCCTTTATCCGAGTGATTACCGATTCACACGCCCATCTCGCCAGCCACCGCTTCAAGCCTGACGAAGTCGCGGACCTCGTCCAACGTGCCGCCGATGCCGGCGTGAGCCGTATCGTCACCCTGGCGACCTGCTTGGAGGATCTCGGCGCGAATCTGGAAATCGCCGGGCGCTTTCCCTCCGTCCATGCGTGCATCGGCATCCATCCCTGTGACGTGCATTCGGCGCCGGACGATGCGGTCGAGCGGATCGCCGCGCACGTGGCGGACCCGCGGGTGTGTGCCTTGGGCGAGACAGGGCTCGATTACTATCACCCCGCGCCGGATGGCTGGGAGGAGGAGGTGTTCCGCGAGCGGCAGCGCGTGTTTCTGCGCGCGCACTTCGAACTGGCGGTGAAGTGCGGGCTGAACGTGGTGATCCACACCCGCGACAAGAGCGGCGCGGGTTCCTTCGAGGACGCCCTCGCTATCTATAAAGAGTATGCCTCGCGGACCCGCGCCGTGTTCCACTGCTTCATCGGCGCGTGGGAGAATGCCGCGCGGGTGTTGGAGGCGGGAGGTCTGGTGTCATTCGGCGGTGTCGCCACCTTCAAGAATGCGGCGGAGGTCCGCGAGACGGTGGCGCGATGTCCGGATGGCGGCTTCATGTTGGAGACGGACTCTCCCTACCTCGCGCCGGAGCCGCACCGCGGCCAGCGCAATGAACCGGCGTACGTCCGTCACGTGGCAGAACGTCTTGCCGCACTGCGTGGGAAATCGCTGGAAGAATTCGCCGCCTCCACCTCGGCGACGGCGGCGGAGTTTTTCCACTTCCGCTGAAGGCGAGTTGAACAACCGGACCCGCTCGCGGCGTTTCTGTAGCAGACCGGGTCGGCGCGGCGTCGCGTTCGGCTCTTCCCAATTCATCCACCACTTGCTACTCCACTGATATGACTCCGCTCCGCTTGCTCGCCGTTTCCGCTTCCGTCGCCGTGCTCGCCTCCTGTGGCAACAGCGGCGGTGACAGCCACTACGATACCACCAATCCCTATGGCGCGCCGCAGGGTGGCGGTGGCCAGACCGCCCAGGCTCCGGCCCAGGCAGCCAACCCGACGTACGACACGCCGGCCGCTTATGAAGAAAGCACCGGCACCGCGCCGGCCGCCGCGCCGGAGTCCGCCATCGTCGATCCCGGCATGACCGCGCCGCGCTCTACCCAGCACACTTCTCCGAAGCCGACCGGGGCCTCGCCGAAGCCGGCGGCCGCCAGTGCCGGTGGCACCAGCCATCTCGTCGTGAAGGGTGACACGCTCGGGGGTATCGCCCGCAAGTACGGCGTGAGCCAGGACGCGATCAAGAAGGCGAACAACATGACCAAGGACACCGTGGTCCTCGGCAAGACGCTCCAGATCCCGGCGCGCTGACCGGCAGATCATCCGCTCTCCCTTTCCTCTCCCCCCGAATTTCATGCGCGCGTTCGTTCTGCTCGGTTTGCTTCCGGCCCTTTGTCTCGCTGCGGATGAGCCGGGCGGGCACGCGGAGGAAAAGGAACTCTCGCCGCGCGCCGCCGCGGTGGAGCACATGCTGACCGAACGCGCGTCGCCCGCCGCGCTCGACAAGGCCATCGCCGAGGCGAAGAAGCAGGGCGCGTCCGAGCAATCGCAGTTCGAGGCGCGCTTTCTCTTTCTCGTGGACCGTGGCGATGACGAGGGCATCGCCGCGCTGCTGCCGGAGATGCTGAAGCGGAAGGATTCCTTCAAGCTGGAGGACTCCGAGATTTTCGCCGTGAAGGAAGACTGGCTCGCCGTCGTGGAATACGTGCAGGCCGTGGATGCGATGAAGAAGGACGATCACGAGGGTTTCAAGAAGCACATCCTCGAGGCTTTCTGGCTGAGTCCGCGCCAAGGAGCCGCCTACGCGCCGCACATCGAGAAGATGCGGATGCAGGAGGCGATGAAGGATGTGAGCTACGGCTTCGATCAGGAGTTCGAACCGCTGAAGGGAAAGCAGAAGGTGAAGCTCAAGGAAGTGGCCGCGGGAAAGAAGGCCGTGTTGCTCCACTTCTGGTCGCCATGGAGCCGCGAGTGCGAGGACAGCATGCCGGACTTCGCCGCTGCGGCGAAGGAGTTCGAGAAGCATGGTCTCGCGGTGGTGTCGGTCGTTTCCGAAGAAGAGCCGAAGCTGTTGGAGGAAGCGCGCGCGATGGTCGCGAAGCTTGGTGAGCATCCTCCCGGCACATGGGTCCGCGATGATGAAAAGCAGCCGCTCGACCGTCTTTTCCGCGTTCAAGGCATCCCGGTGATGGTTTTGTTGTCGCCTGAAGGCCGCGTGCTCTTCAACGGATCACCTGCCGATGAAGCGTTGTGGAAGGCGCTTTCCGCGATCTCTCCGGAGATCAAGCGTCCCGCGTTGCCGGAGGATGGCAAGCAGGAGAAGAAGCCTGCGAAGTGAAGCGCCCGTAGGGCTGCGCGCGATGTCTCCGTTGCTACTGGATGCATCGGAGTTGTTACGGAATGGGATCTCCGGGGGCCGTTTTGCGATCTACTAGAATCATAGTGATTCATCGGTTGCGGGAAGGGTGTTTGGGAAAATAGTAAATTTTTCCATAATTTTCGCAGGAATGAACTTGACGGATTCGTCAACTACTAGTTTCATGGTGCCAACCAACAAGGCAACACGTCATGTCTCGGCCAACCCATCCTTCCAACTTAGAACTCCAGGCACTGTCGGTGCTGTGGCATGAAGGACCCTCGACGGTGGCGGCGATCCTCGACGCGCTGCCGGATGGCAAGGACCGGGCCTATACTACGGTACTCTCCGTAATGCAGAGCCTGGAGCGGAAGAAGTTGGTCAAGCGGGTGCGTGTCGGTCGCGCTCATGTATACGAAGCAGCCTATTCGCAGGAAACGATCGTCCATCGGGCGAGTCATGAATTCCTCACCAACGCTTTTGGAGGACGTCTCGGTGAGGCGATCCTCGCACTCCTCTCCGCCGGGACTTTGACACCGGAAGAGAAAACCAACATCGAACGCGAACTCAAACGACACAAAGCCATGGCTGCAAAAAAAACAGCAAAGAAGGCCCCAGCCAAAAAGGCTCCGGCCAAGAAAGCCGCCAAGAAAGCCCCCGCTAAGAAAGCCCCGGCCAAAAAGGCTGCGGTGAAGAAGGTGGCGAAGAAAGCGGCCAAGAAGGCCCCGGCCAAGAAGGCTCCGGCCAAGAAAGCCGCCAAGAAGGCGGTGAAGAAAGTCGCCAAGAGCGCCAAGAAAGCGGCGAAGAAGGCGGCGAAGAAAACCGTAGCCAAGAAGGCGGCCAAGAAGGTTGCCAAGAAGGCTGCGAAAAAGGTCGCGAAGAAAGCAGCCAAGAAGGCCCCCGCCAAAAAAGCGCCGGCCAAGAAGGCCGCCAAGAGCGCGAAGAAGGTCGCCAAGAAGGCTCCGGCCAAGAAAGCCGCTGCCAAAAAGGCTGCCAAGAAGGCCTAACCCTTCAACCCGCAAACAGAATCGTCACGCCGAAAGCGATCGGACTGTTCGCGTCCACGTAGATGTTTTTGAAAGGCGGGGAGTCTCCGGACTCCCCGCCCTTTTCTTGTACCGGTCGTAGCTACGGCCCTCTCCGCACTGGCAAAAGCGGCCATCCCGGACCGGCCGTTTTTTTCGGTAAAAAGGGATTGCATCGCCGCGGGGGCGCTCCTAGCCTTCGGCCCCCGACGGGACGCGCGGTTAGCTCAGTGGTAGAGCATTACCTTGACACGGTAGGGGTCACAGGTTCGAACCCTGTATCGCGCACCATTTCCCGCTCAATGATTCAGGCTCCCACTAGGGAGCCCTTTTTGTGCGGTGGATGTGGAAGGGGCCGTCCTGCGAAGGTACCTCATATGGAGTGCGGCGAGGCATCGCCGCTTTGGGCGGAGACGAGCCATCGTCGGCAGGTATATCTGCGTTGCGGAACGATTTCGATGTCCCATAGCCATCTCTGCACTGGCCCAAGTATTCTTCCCAAAGACCCACTACGTCCCCGTTGATTCTCTTCCGTGCTGAAAGCGGCGATGCTTCGCCGCACTCCACATGGAGAGTGCCCGTTCATTGCGGTGATGGGTCAATCCGATCATCAGATTGATCGGGCAAAGAGACGAGGCGTTTCCGGGTGATGACCGGCAGAGGCAGGATTGGTGCCGCCGCTCCTGGGCAAGGTTCCGCACTTGTCAACCTACGGGAAACGACGCATGGCGCGCTTCGGGAATTTCTGCGATGATGCGTTTGGATGGTGATCGTCCCAAACCGGTCGCTGATCCTTCCTTCCTCTCTTCACCCCCAAGCTCGATTGCCATGAATGGTCCTGCCCTCGCCACGACGGAGCTGTCCGTGTTGTTGCGGTTGCTCGATGACGAGACACCGGAGATCCGCGCGCGGGTCGCCGAGCGGCTGGCGGCGGGTGAAGGTGATGTGAGCGAATCACTGGCGGAGCTGGGCTGGGAAGGAACCGCCGCCGAGCGAGAACTGCTTTCGAATCTGCTGCTGCCCGCCCGGCGCGAGACGCTGCGCACGGAGTGGGCGATGCCATCGGGCGGACTCGGCGATGACTGGGACCAGCTCGAATACCTGCTGCGGTTGCTTTCCGATTTCCTCCACGATGGTGTGACCATCCGCCAGTCCCTGTCCGATGCCCTCGATCTGCTCGCGGAAGAAGCGGAGGAAAACGACGCGGCGGATTCGGAGGAGGCGCTGCGGCAGTTCCTGTTCGAAACCGGACGCTTCCGCGGCAACAAGGAATCCTACTACGACCCGCGTAATTCGGATCTCTCGTTCGTGATCGAAGCGGGCACGTCGAACCCGATCGGGCTGTGCCTGATCTACCTTTTCACCGCGCGGCGGCTGGATCTGGATGTCACCGGCGTTGGCTTCCCGGGACACTTCCTGTGCCGCATCCAGGATGACGGCCAGCCGGTGATCGTGGACTGCTTTGACAATGGGAAACGCCACCACCTCGCCTCGCTGCTGGCCGCACATCCGGAGCTGGGCCGCGAACAGCGCGAGGCACTGAAGTATCCCGCCGAGCCGGGTGCGATCCTGAACCGCGTGCTGCTGAATCTGGCCTCATCCTTCGCCGGCATGAAGCAGGATGAGGATGCCGCGCTGATCGCCGAGCTGCGCGAGACGCTGGAATAAGGCGTTTCCGGGACTTTCCCGGCGGGGTGTTTTCGTTCTTGCCACGCGGAAAAAGCGGGTCAGTCTCCGCGCCCCGCCGGAGTGAACAGGTTTTCCGGCTTTCTTTGGTCGCCTGGCGCTGTCATCGCTCGGGGCTGCCGAACCCCGTCAAGTGTATGGATACGCCTCCCTTCTCCGAACTCGGCCTTCCCGAGGAATTGCTCGCCGCTGTTGAATCCCTCGGGTTCGAGCGTCCCTCTCCGATCCAGGCGCTTTCGATTCCGGTCGCCCTGACCGGCTCGGACATGCTCGGTCTTTCGCAGACCGGCTCCGGCAAGACCGCGGCCTTCGCCCTTCCGGTGCTGGCGAAAATCAATCTCCAGACTTACGCGCCGCAGGCGCTGATGGTCTGCCCGACCCGCGAACTCGCGGTGCAGGTGTGCGAAGAGGTTCACCGCTTGGGTGCGAAGATGCGCGGTCTGCGCGCGGTGCCGGTCTATGGTGGCGCGCCGATGGACCGCCAGCTCCGCGCGTTGCGCGATGGCGCCCACATCGTGGTGGGCACGCCGGGCCGCCTGCTCGATCACGTCCGCCGTGGTTCCTTCGATACTTCCCAGATCGCCCACGTGGTGCTGGATGAGGCGGACCGCATGCTTGATCTCGGTTTCCGTGAGGAGATGGAGGAAATGCTCGCCGCGCTGCCGAAGGAGCGCCAGACGTTGTTCTTCTCCGCGACGATGAGCCCGGGCGTGAAGCGCCTGATCGAGCACTTCGGCCGTGATCCGAAGACGGTGAAGGTGGAGCAGAAGGCGATGACCGTCTCGACCATCGACCAGTCGTGCATCGAGGTGCGCGAGCGCTCGAAGGTGGAGGTGATCTCCCGCCTGCTCGACATGGAGGCACCGAAGCTCGCCATCATTTTCTGCAATACCAAGCGCGCGGTGGACGAGTGTACCGAAGCGCTGCTGGCCCGCGGCTATTCCGCCGACCGTTTGCACGGCGATATCACCCAGCAGATGCGCGAGCGCGTGCTGAAGCGTTTCCGCGATGGCATCATCGAAGTGCTCGTCGCCACCGACGTGGCCGCGCGCGGTCTGGATGTCGAGGACATCGAGGCGGTGTTCAACTACGATCTGCCGCAGGATCCGGAAGACTACGTGCATCGCATCGGCCGCACCGGCCGTGCAGGTCGCAGCGGCCGCGCCGTGAGCTTCGTCTTCGGCCGCGAAATCCACCGTTTGGAAATGATCGAGCGCTACACGCGCCACCCGATCCGCCGTGAGCGCGTGCCCTCGCAGGAGCAGGTGGAGGGCAAGCTCGCCGACCAGCTTTTCGAGGAAGTGAAGGAGCGTCTCACCGAGTCGAAGTTCAATTCGTATCAGGACCAGATGGACCGCCTGCTCGAGCAGGGCTTTACGCCCACCGATGTGGCGAGCGTCCTTTTCACCATGCTGCGTGAATCCAGCGGCCGCGAGTTCGGCGAGATCGCCGAGGACCGCGAGGAGCCGCGCGAGCGCCGCCGTCCGGGCGAGCGCCCGGTGCGCGAGCCGCGTGAACCCCGCGAGCGCGCGCCGCGTGGCGATGATGCAGACATGACTCCGCTGTTCTTCTCGCTCGGAAAGATGCATGGCGTCCGCCCCGGCGAGATCGTCGGCATGCTTTACAACGAAGCCGGTCTGCCGCAGGGCTCGATCGGTCACATCAAGCTTTTCGACAAGCACAGCCGCATCGACGTGCGCTCCGAACACGCCGAGCGCCTGCTCCAGGTGGTGAAGGGAATCAAGCTGCGCGGCCGTCCGTTCATCCTCGATTACGACCGCGGTCCGGGAGACCGCACCCGTGGTCACGGCCGTTGAGCCGCGTCTCTGCCACGTAGCTGGAGTCGTGAGACTTCAGGCGGGGTCAATCCACCCTTCCACCGCATGGTTTACGGGTGCGCGTCGGCCGACTGGACGCGCAGGCAACTCCGTTTCTCGATCCAACCTGAAGTCTTACGACTCCAGCCACCAGTCAGAGTCACGGAGAATGCATTCCGGACGTGGACAGCCACGGGTTCCTGCGCCATCATCGCGGCGTGAAAATCGAAACGATCGCGGTGGTGGGCGTGGGGCGCATGGGCGCGAACATGGCCCGCCGCTTGAAGGACACCGGCCACACCGTGAGCGCGGTGTATGATGTGAAACATGAGGTGGCCCAGGGGCTGGCGACCGAGCTGGGTTGTGGCGCGCCTTCGACTCTGGCGGAGACGGCTGCCTCCGCCGATCTGGTGATCACGGTGGTCACGGACGACGCTGCGATGCGCGGGATTTTTGCGAAGGAAGGCGATACCCTTCTCACCAATGCGACCGGCAAGGTGTTCATGAACTGCGCCACAGTGAGCCCGGCGGTGCATCAGGAGATTTCCGCCGCATGCGAAGCGGCGGGTGCGTCCGCGCTCGAAGCCTGTATGGCCTCCAGCATCACCCAGGCCCGCAATGGCACGCTGTATCTGATGGTCGGCGGCGATGCCGAGACGTTCGCCCGGGTGGAGCCGATCCTGAAGGATCTCTCTGCCTCGTTGCGCCACGTCGGCGGTGTTGGTCAGGCCGCGAAGGTGAAGGCACTGGTGAACATGGTGATGAACATCAACACCGCGGGCCTCGCCGAAGGGCTGGGTCTTGGTGCCGCGCTTGGTCTTGATCTCCAGATGCTCAAGGAAGTGTTTTCCCAGACCGGTGCGAACTCCCGCGTGCTGGAAACCGATGGCGATGACATGATCGCCCGCGAGCACGATTGCTTTTTCTCCGCCAGCCACGCCGCGAAGGACAGCGGCATCGCCAATGCGCTCGCCGCGGAGGCGGGCGTGGATGTTCCGCTTTCCCGCGCCACCGAGGCCCAATACCGCCGCTTGATCGATCTCGATCTGGGCGAACTCGACAAGTCCGGCATCGCCGAAATCACTTTCCCCGGGCGCTCCGCCTGATTGATCCGATTTGATCCCATGAATCTTCCCGAATTCCGCAACCGCCTCGGCGAACGTATCGATACTTCATTCCACTCCGCGCCGCGCGAGGATGTGCTGCTCGTGCTCGGACACGGCCTCACCGGCAACAAGGATCGCCCGCTGCTCATCGCTCTCGCCGAGGGTTTGTCGAAGCGCGGCTGGCCGTGCTTGCGAATTTCCTACACGGGTAGCGGTGGCTCCGAAGGGCGTTTCGAGGATGTTACCATCACGAAGGAAACCGAGGACCTCGCCGATCTGCTCGACGCGCTGCCGGAAGGTGTCCGAATCGCCTACTGCGGTCACAGCATGGGCGGCGCGGTGGGCGTGATCACCACGGCGGCCGATGCGCGCATCCGGGTGCTGGTCACGCTTTCCGGGATGGTTTACACGGCGAATTTCGTCGAGCGTGAGTTCGATGACATCGTGCCCGGGGAGGGTGTGATGTGGGAGGACCCGGACTTCCCGCTTTCGAAGGTGTATGTGGCGGATCTCCAGGCCATCGGCGACACGCTCGATGTGGCTGCGGAGATCGAGGTGCCGTGGTTGCTGATCCATGGCTCGCAGGATGACATCATCCCGGTGCTCGACAGCGAGGATGCCTATGCCGCCGCACAATGCGACAAGCACCTCGTGGAGATCGATGGCGCGGACCACGTCTTCGATGAGACGAGCTATCCGCGGATCATCGAAGAGGTGGATGCGTGGCTGAAGGAGTATTTGTGAGCCTCAAGGAATGGCTTCTTTTTTCGAGGAGCCACTCCCGGTGAAGGTCACGCGGCGGATTCCTTCTTCTTCGCGCGCTTGTTCTTGATCATGCCTGCCAGGCGGCGCCACGCGAGGGCGAAGCCGGTATAGACCAGCACGACGGCGGAGACGCAACCCAGCGCGGCGAGGAACTGACCGAAGGCACCACCGGCTTCACCGGTGTGCAGCCAGCGCACGAACTGGCGCATCTTGCCGCCGGTGGTGAGCTTTTCGAAGCTGTTCTCACGCGCGGTCACCGCCATGGTCTCGCGATCGATCGTGAGCTTCACGCGGCGGTCGGGGCGGCCGCGGCCGGCGTCCGTTACGGTAGCGGTGACGGGCTTGGTGGTATCGCCGGGGAGATCAAGCGTGATGGTTTCCCATGCCGGCAGATCCTGCTTGGCCGCTGCGAGTGCCTGGTTGAGACCGGTTGCGACGATGGGGCGGGTATCCTGCTGGCCGCCGCGTCCGCGACGCTCGCCACCCATGGCCATGCCACCACCTTCGGCACCCTCACCACGTGGGCGACGGCGCTCTCCGCCATCGGCACCTGCGTTCCCGCCACCGGCGGCTTGTGCGCCTTCGGGCCGCGGGCCGCGCTCACGACGCTCACCACCTTCACCTTGGGCTTGCTCATCGCCTTCTCCGCGAGGGCGGCGGCGTTCGCCACCTTCGGCACCCGCGTTGTCACCGCCAGCGATTTGAGCACCTTCGGGGCGCGGACCGCGTTCGCGACGCTCGCCGCCTTCACCTTGGGCCTGTTCTCCGCCTTCACCACGGAAGCGACGGCGCTCGCCGCCACCCTCGGATGGCGGGCGGCCTTCGCCCTGACCCGCGCCTTCGCGGGCACCACCGCCACCTTCACCGCCACCCGGACCTTGGCGTACCGGTGGTTCTTCACCCACGGCTTTGAACATCAGGCGATTCGCCCATGGGTAGCCCATGATCGTGCCGGTGACGATCACCAGCAGCAGCAGCGGCGCGGCCCAGAAACCGGCGAGGTTGTGCCAGTTCCAATCGCGGGCGCGGCCCTTGAGTCGTGTTTGCGGCACCATGACCGCCTTGAAGGCCTTCTTCGAAAACTTGCGGGGAATCCACAGCACCAGACCGCTCACCAGCAGGAAGCCGAAGACCAGCGTGGACGCCATGGTGATCTGGCCGCCGACATTGCGCCAGGTGAGGGGTTGGTTGCGGCCTTCTCCCGGGCTTTCGCCCTGAGCGCCCGGGGGGCGGCTTTGACCGCTCTCGCCACGAGCACCACCGGGCGCCTGGGCCTGCGGGCCCTGACCTTGGCCGCCTTCGCCGCGCTGGGCCATGCCCATGCCTTCGCGACCCGGACCACCTTGTCCCTGTTGTCCCTGGCCTTCGGCACGCTGGGCGGGCCACGTCAGCCAACGGTGGAGCGAGACGGCGATCTGGAAGAAGCGGCGGGTACCCTCCGCTCCCTTGCCGAGCGATTCCTTGGTGGTCGGATGGAACAACTGGCGTCCCTCGCGGCCTGCCTGGAAGATGGCGGGATCTTCCGGATCGGAGGAAATGACCAGCGTGGTCGGGCGGCCGGGAAGACCGGAGGCCTTGTAGGCTTCCACCAGTTCCTCGGGGCCTGCGGGCGTGCCCGAGACAGGCGCTTTCGATGTGACGATCTTCGACTCGGCACGGCCGATGACCTGTGTCTCGAACGACATCAGGATGCCGGTGACGGCGAGGATGAGAATGACCAATCCGGCGATGACACCGGTGGCGAGGTGGGCCCAGAACAAACAGCGGCGGAGGGTGGGATGAACCATGGGAAATGACGATCTTCGGTTTTCAATCGGGGGGCGGCCTCCGGACAGGGCGGATCGGGAGGCTGCCCGTTACTCCTACTAGAACCTTAGTAGATGGTTCCGGTTGCGGCAAAACGGGATTTTTCCATCACATCTCGGCCCACTGGCGGAGCAGGTTGTGATAGACGCCGGTGAGGGCGACTTCGGAGGGATGCCCGGGCACGTCCGCGGCCAGCCGCTGGATGGCGACATCCATGTCGAACATCATCGAGCGCCGCTGGTCGTCACGGATCAGGCTCTGGAGCCAGAAGAAGGAACACAACCGCGTGCCGCGCGTCACCGGCGTGACGTGGTGCAGGCTGGTGGAGGGATACAGCACCATGTGGCCCGGCGGGAGCTTCACGCTCTTGCTGCCGTAGGTGTCCTCGATGATGAGTTCTCCGCCGTCGTATTCCTCCGGTGCGGCGAAGAACAGCGTGCAGGAGAGATCGGTGCGGATGCGATGGCTGGTGCCGGGGATCTGGCGGATCGCGCCATCCACATGGGTGCCGAACTGCTGGCCGCCGGAGTAGCGGTTGAACATCGGCGGCAGGAAATGCAGCGGCAGCGCCGCGGACATGAACAGCGGATTGGTGGAGAGCGCCCGGAGAATCCACTCGCCCACCTGCCGCGCCACCGGATGGTTCGGCGGGAGCTGCATGTTGTCCTTCACCTGGCTGGCCTGGTAGCCGGCGGTGGTTTTGCCATCCGCCCACTCAGCTGCATCCAGCAGCGCGCGCGCTTCGGACACCTGTTCGGAGGTGAGGACGTCGGGGATGCAGAGGATCATGTGGGAGGATGCTGCGGATGAAGTGGAAACGAAGTCCCGGCACCTGAAAGGCCCCGCCCCTCGCAAGAGAGGCGGAGCCGTTTCGGAGCAACCGTATGTCAGATGAAACGAAGAGGTCTTAGAACGTGAAGTTCGTGCTGAAGACGAACGAGCGGCCTTGGCCTGGGACGAAGTGGCCGCCACCAACACGATCGATGTAGTCCTTGTCGCCGAGGTTGTAGGCGTTCAGGCGGAAGGAGACGTGATCGTTCAGCTTGTAGCCGAGCATGCCGTCCACGAGGACGTAGTCGGGGGCTTCCTGGCGGGTGGTTGCATTCGTGCTGTTGAAACGCGCACCCACATACTGGACGCCGAGGCCGGCTTCGATCTTGAACGGCAGCTCATGGACGGTCCAGAGGCTGAAGGAATCGTCCGGCGTGTTGCTGAGTTCGGAGCCGATTTCAGCGGCCACGAGCGACTTCTTCACCTCGCTGTCGAGGTGGGTGTAGCCACCCATGATGCGCCACTTGTCCGTGATCTGGCCGGTGAAGCCGAGTTCGAAGCCCTGCACCTGCTGTTCGCCGGTGAGGGTCACCACGGAGGGATCCACCGGGTCGGTGGTGCGGGCATTGGTCTTGTCGGTGCGGAAGAGCGCGCCGGTGACCATCAGCTTGTCATTGAAGAACTCCCACTTCGTGCCGAGCTCGATCGTGTTGTTTTTCTCCGGATCGGCGCCGAGCAGGCTCAGTGTGCTGTTCGGGTTGGTGGTGCCGAACGGGAAGCGGATCGGGTGGGCGATGTAGGCGAGGTTCTCGGACGAGGCGTTGAACGAGGTGCCGTAGCCGAGGTAGATGGAACCGTTCTCCTGCGGCTTGTAAACCAGCGCGGCGCGGTAGCTCAGCAGATCGTTGCCGAAGCCGTGGGACTCGTAAGGCAGGTTGCCGGCGGCGAGGGACTGCGCGCTTTGTGGTGCGATCGAGTCATACTGGGTTTCGAGGTGATCCCAGCGCAGGCCACCGCTGAGTTCCCACTGCCGGTTGAACTTGATCGTGTCGAACAGGTAGGCGCTGACCGTGTCCACTTCCACGGTAGTGACGGCACCGGTGTAGCTGAGGACGCCGGTGTAGGGCGCCCACGGGTTCGGGTGGAAGAGATCGACGACCGGAGCGGGAGCGGTGGTGCCGTTCGGCAGTAGCATCGCGCGGCCGCGGTTCTTCGAGATCTCCTTGTCGAACTCAAGGCCGCCGACCATTTCGTGCTTCAGCGTGCCGGTCTCGAAATCGTAGCGGATTTCGGTCTGGTTCGAGATCGCGGTGTCGACCTGGTCGCGGGACTGGAACTGCTGGTTGAGCGCGGTGGAGGCGTTGGTGCCGTTCACGAAGCGCGGCGCGGTCGTCACGGAGTCGCGGTCATTGACGCCGAAGCGGGTGGTGTTGCGCAGCTTCAGCTTGTCGTTGAAATCGTGCTCGAACACCGCGGTCACGATGTCGGTGACGGTTTCCTCGTAGTCGCGGTTCAGGTTGCCGTAGTAGGTGTCGAAATCGACGGGCGGGATGCCCGGGGCGATGCCGAGGCCGGTGGCCTTCGCGCGGCTCACCCAGGGGATGCCGTAGTCCGGCACGTTGTCCTGATCGAGGTGGGAATAGCTGAGAGTGAAGCGGGTGTCCGTGCCGAGGCCGAAGGCCAGCGAGGGGGCGATACCCCAGCGCTCCTGGTTCACGAAGTCACGGCCCGGGATGTCCTGGTTGTGATACACTCCGTTCAAGCGGAATGCGGCTCTCTGGAGGCCCGGGATTTCCTGGTTCACGTCGAAGGTGCCACGGAAGTAATCGTCGGAGCCGCCGCCCAGCATCACATCGTAGTTGTTGCCGAGGTGCGGGGTCTTGGTGGCGATGTTCACGGAACCACCGGTGGAACCACGGCCCGCATTCGAGGAGGACGGACCCTTGGTGACTTCCACCTGTTCGAAGTTGAAGGGGTCGCGGATGTAACCGCCGCCGGCGGTATCGCGGATGCCATCGACGAAAATGTCCGAGCGCGCCGCGAAGCCGCGGATCGCGAGGTTGTCACCGGCCGGACCGCCGCCGCCTTCACCGGCCTGCATGCTGATGCCCGGCACGTTGCGGAGCACATCGCGGAGGGTGGAGGCGTTCTGCTCGCGGATCACTTCCTTCGGCACCACGGTCACGGTCTGCGGCACATCCCGCAGCGGCACCGTGTACTTCATGGTTTGAAGCTTCTCCGGCTTGTAAAGGGACTGGCGGACGGCCTCGACGACCATGTCTCCCAGCGATTGCTGGGTTTCGCCGTCCTTTTTCTTTTCGTCCTTCTTGGGCTCGGGTTGGGCCGGAGCGTCTGCGGCGAGGGCGGTGCCGGTGGCGAGAAAGGCGCTGAGCGCCAGCATCTCCCGCGTGGTTGGTGCGGTGCGGAGATTGGACTTCGGTTTCATGGTGTCGGTTGCGGAACGGGCTGCAACTCCGCGGCGAACCGTGGAGCGGCTGGAAATGAGAATGAGTCTCAATATCGGGGCAAGCCTTTTTTGTTGGAATGTACGTTCCAAGCCCGTAGCCGCGCCCCCTCGCAAGAGGCGCGGCTGTTGGGCAACCGATGTCCAGGATGGATCCGGGGGGCCGGATCAGAATTTGAACTCCGTGGTAAACATCGCCGACAGCGGCGCGCCTGGATTGTAGCGCTGGCCGTTGTTGTTGATGCTCGCGCGGTATTCGCGATCAAGGAGGTTGTAGACGTTCAGGCGCAGCGTGACGTTCTCGTTGACGTCATACTGGACCATCGCATCGAGCACCGCGTAGCTCGGCACCTTGATGGTGTTGCCAGCGTTGATGAAGACGGACTCCTGGTAGCGCGGGCCGGCCGCGATGGTGAAGTTGTAAGGCAGCTTGTAGGTGGTCCAGATGCTGCCGGAGAATTCCGGGGTCAAGGTCAGGTCCTTGCCATCGTTGGCATTGCCGGGCTGGTCGAGCTTGGCATCGAGGAACGCGGCGTTGGCGATGATGCTCCAGTTCTCGGTGATCTTGCCGGCGACGCCGAAGGTGGCACCGTTGATCTCCTGTCCGCCATCGACGGAGAAAACCTGCGGCGGACCCGGATCGCTGACGTAGATGACATTCGTGTTCTCGGTGTGGAACACGGCGGCATTCACGGTGAGGGCGGACTTGAAGAAGTCCCACTTCGCACCCAGTTCGATGTTCTGGGATTCCTGCGGGTCCAGATTCGGGTTGTTCTGGTTGGTGGGCGAGGTGCTCAGGGTGAAGTTCGCGGTTCCCGGAGGCGTCTGGGTGGTGCCGTAGCCGAGATAGATGCTGCCTTCCTTCACCGGCTTGTAGGTCAGGGCGACCTTGCCGCTGAAGAGCGTGTCATCCGCCATGGCATAGACGTTGGTCGTGGCGGTGGTGGAGTGGAAGCGGGTCTCGTAGGTGTCCGCGCGGATACCGCCGCTGAGCTGCCAGTGTTCACCCCACTTGATGGTGTCGAACAGGAACAGGCCGAACGTGTCCGTGGAGCCGATGCTGCCGAAGCCGGTGTAGGCCAGGTTGGCGCCCGTGATCGGGAAGTTCGGATTCGGGACGAACGGGAAGGGGACGGTCGGGCCGGTGCCGAGGCCGGTGAGGCCGGGGGCTGTCTGGGAATCGTAAGTGTATTCGAAGCCGCCGACGACCGCGTGTTCCAGCGGGCCGGTGTTGAACTTCGCCGTGAGGCTGGTCTGGCTGGAGAAGATCTCGTTGTTGCGCTCGTTGCCCTGGCGGCTGCGGGTGATCCAGTTGTTGGCCACGTTGTAGCCCGGGCTGGTGATCACGGCGAAGCGCTCGTTCTCGCTGTAGCGGACCTGCGTGCGGAGCTGGAGGTTCTCGTTGAAGTCATGCTCCAAGCGGGCGGTGAAGCTCTTCTGGGTGACATCGTCGCGGTCATAGATGCTGCCGTAGTACCATTCCGGATCGACGGTCGGAAGGGCGTAGCCGTTGCGGGCCGGGACGCCGTAGTCCGGGATGTTGTCCTGCTTCAGATACTGGGCTTGCAGGATGAGGCGGGTGTCCGTGCCGAGACCGAAGGCGAGGGAGGGGGCGATCGAGTAGGTGTTTCTCTCGACGATGTCGCGGCCGGCGACGCCGCCGGTCTGGTAGAGGCCGTTCACGCGGAGGGCCGCGTGGCTGAGCCAATCATCGGAGCCGAGGCCCAGCGAGGTGCCGATGTTCTGGTTGACGTCGGCGGTGGCGCGGAAGCGCTCGCCGCTGGCAACGGAGGCGGAGCCGGCGTAGAGATTTTCAAGCTTCGGCGACTTGGTCGCCATGTTGATGTAGCCGGAGGCGGTGCCGCGGCCCACGTCCGAACCGGTCGGCCCGAGGAAGGCCTCCACGGCTTCGAGGTTGAAGGTGTCGCGGGAGACGAGACCGTCATCGCGGACGCCATCGACGAAGATGCTGTTGCTGGCGTTGAAGCCGCGCATGTTGAACATGTCACCGGCGGTGCTGCTCGCGCCGCCGCCTTCACCGGCCTGGATGGAGATGCCCGGCACGTTGCGGAGAACTTCGGTCAGGGTGGTGGCACCCTGCTCTTCGATCACCTTCTTGGGGACGACGGTCACGGTCTGCGGCACGTCGCGGAGCGGCACCGTGTATTTCTGGGAAGTGACGTTCTCCGGGCGATAGAGCGACTGGCGGACAGCTTCCACCAGCATGTCGCCGAGGTTCTGTTGGGATTCTTCGCCGTCTTTTTTCTTCTTGGGATCTTCTTTCGGCTTGGCGGGGGAGGCTTCGGCTGCGGCGTAGCCGGCCGTCAGCAGGGCGGTCATGGCAACCATCTCGCGGGTGGAGACGGCGGTCTTGAGCAGGGCGTGCTTCGGTTTCATGTGTGCGGACGACGCTGACTAGCGTCGAAATGAGAATGCGTCTCAATATCGAATTGTCTGCAAGTGAGATTTATTCTCAATAAGAGATGAGACACATTTGTCCCTTTGAAAGTCAGGGAATCCGTTTAGAATCGACCGATTTGAGTCTGAGTCCGAGGGGCACACCCAAAACTAAGAAAGCCACCGGAGTCCGGTGGCTTTTCTGTGCCGGGATGGCGACCCGTAAGGGAGTCGAACCCTTCTTGCTAGAATGAAAATCTAGAGTCCTAACCGATAGACGAACGGGTCATTGTTCGCGGTGCGGGGCGGGAAAAAAGCACGGGCGGGACCGGCGATGCAAGACGAATGATCGGGATTTTTCGAGAGATCCCCATCAGCGCCCGGAAAACAAGAAAGCCACCGGATTCCGGTGGCTTTTCCTTATGCCGAGATGGCGACCCGTAAGGGAGTCGAACCCTTCTTGCTAGAATGAAAATCTAGAGTCCTAACCGATAGACGAACGGGTCGTTGGTCGCGGTGCGGGCGGCAAAAAACACGACCGCGGCGCTTCCGGCAAGAGGAAAATGTCACGATCCCGTCATTTTTTCCAGCTCTCAGTTGACGCCAATTCATGCACCCCATTTCAAAGCCGCTTGTCATCCGGTTTCCGGCCCCTACGGTGTCCGCCCTTCCTACTCCCTCATTCCGCATGAACACGACCCTGCTCTCCGCAGCCGCCAACCAAGCCCGTGGCCTCGCCATGGATGCCGTCCACGCCTGCTCCTCCGGCCACCTCGGCCTCCCGCTCGGCTGCGCCGAGATCGGTGCGGTGCTGTATTCGGAAACGCTGCGTTACAATCCGGACGTGCCGAAGTGGCTGAACCGCGACCGCTTCATCCTCTCCGCCGGCCACGGCTCGATGTTCCTCTACTCCTGGCTGAACATTTCCGGCTACGATCTCCCGATCGGCGAGCTGAAGAACTTCCGCCAGCTTCATTCCCATACCCCGGGCCATCCGGAGTCCTTCGAGACCGTGGGCGTGGAAGCCACCACCGGCCCGCTCGGCCAGGGCATCGCAAACGCCGTGGGCTTCGCCCTTTCCGGCAAGCGCGCCGCCGCCAAGTTCAACACCGCCGACCACGTCATCTTCGACCAGCACGTCTTCGCCCTGCACGGTGATGGCTGCCTCCAGGAAGGTGTCGCCAAGGAAGCGATCGCGTTCGCCGCCCACGTGGGCCTCGACAACCTGGTGCTCATCTATGACTCCAACGACGTCACCCTCGACGCGATGGCGGACGTGACCCAGGGCGAGGACGCCGAGCAGTACTTCAAGTCCCAGGGCTGGGACGCCGTGACCGTGGACGGCCACGATCTGGCCGCGCTTTCCACCGCATTCTCCAAGGCCAAGTCCGACGACAACGGCCGCCCGAAGGTGATCATCGCCAAGACCATCATCGGCAAGGGCATCCCGGAAGTGGCCGGTACCGCCAAGGCCCACGGTGAAGGTGGCGCCAAGTTCGTGGACGAGGCCCGCAAGAATCTCGGCCTGCCTGCCGACGAGCACTTCTTCGTCTCCGCGGAAGTCCGCGCGTTCTTCGCCGCCAAGAAGGAAGAGTCCAAGAAGGCCTACGCCGCCTGGGAAGCCAACTACAATGCCTGGGCCGCCGCGAATCCGGCGCTCGCCACCGAGCTGACCGAGAGCGTGTCCCACGCCGTGCCGTCCGATCTTTCCGCCCGGATCCCGGCATTCCCGGCCGACTACAAGGACGCCACCCGCTCCGCTGGTGCCAACGTGATCAACGCGGTGGCCAAGGCCGTGCCGAACTTCATCACCGGCAGCGCCGACCTCTACGGCTCCACCAAGAACTACATCAAGGACGGCGGTGACTTCTCCGCCACCAACCCGCTCGGCCGCAACATCTGGTTCGGCATCCGCGAGCATGCGATGGGCGCGATCTGCAACGGCATTGCCTACGACGGCATCTTCCGCTCCAGCGGCGCGACCTTCCTGGTCTTCGCCGACTACCTGCGCCCGTCGATCCGCCTCGCCGCGCTTTCGAAGCTGCCCGTCACCTACATCTTCACCCACGACTCCGTCGGCGTCGGTGAGGACGGCCCGACCCACCAACCGGTGGAAACCGTCAGCGGCCTGCGCGTGATCCCGGGGCTCGATGTCATCCGCCCGGGTGACGCCGAGGAAACCGCCGGTGCCTTCATCTCCGCGATGAACCGCACGGACGGCCCGACCGCCCTGATCCTGACCCGCCAGGCCATCCCGCTCATGAACGAACTGTCCGTGGAAGAGCGTCGTGACGGCGTGATCCGCGGTGGCTACATCGCGAAGAAGGAATCCGGCGCGCTGACCACCATCCTCCTCGCCACCGGTTCCGAGCTGCAATACGCCGTGGCCGCCGCTACGGAGCTGGGTGATGGCGTCCGCGTCGTTTCGCTGCCCTGCTTCGAGCGCTTCGACCGCCAGAGCGCGGAGTACCGCGAGAGCGTGCTGCCGAAGGCCGTGACCAAGCGCGTGGCCATCGAGGCCGGCGTTTCCGGTCTGTGGTGGAAGTACGTGGGCACCGAAGGCAAGGTGGTCGGCATCGACCGCTTCGGCATCAGCGCTCCGGGCAACACCGTCTTCAAGGAGCTCGGCATCACCACCGAATCCGTGGTCGCCGCGGCGAAGTAATCGTCCGGTCAGACAGCCCTTGGTTTCAAGCGCGGCCCGCCCTCACCGGCGGGCCGTTCGCTTTGCAGGGGGCGGCGCTTTCGGCGAGATGGCCGTGGGGACAGGCGCAATGGATTTTTGTCCGGTTCCCGCGGTTTGGGAACATTCCATCCTCGTGAATAAGAAATTCGTCGTCTGGTTGGCCGTTCCGTTCGTTGTGTGTACGGCGCTGTTGGTGGGGCCGTCTATTGCCCGCGAGGGTGCCCAAGCGGGAATGGAAGAACTCCTTTCCGGGATCTCCAGCGCTCCGGATGCCCGTGTCCGGATAGAGAACGAGGGTGTCCGGTACATTCCGGGGCCGGAGCGCAGCGTGGTGCAGATTCCGTGCTATCACTTCATCGATGGCGATGGGCGGAGACTGGAGCTCACCGGTGCCGTGCATATCGCGGACAAGGAATACTATGAGGGACTCAACCGACATTTCGAAGGGTTCGACGCGGTGCTCTTCGAACTGGTGGCGGATCCGGACAAGGTGGCGGAATTGCGACGTATGGAACCCGGTAGAGCGGGCGCTACGCTGAAGGAGAGCCAGATGTCGAAGCTCTACCGCGTGTTGGCCCACGACCTCCTGGGGCTGTCCTTGCAAATCGAAACCATCGATTATCGTCGTTCGAACTTCGTCCATGCGGACATGGGGGAGAAGGAACTGGAGGCTCTTTTGAAAGCCCGTGGTCGGACGCTGGATGATTTGCTGGAAGGGAAGCTGAAGGGCTCCGGGATCAATCTCGAACAAATCGTCGCCATGCTGCCCATGCTCAAGACCCTCATTCCCAAGGACGATCCGAAGGCGCTGCAGCGCATGATGGCCCCGATGCTGGCGAAGCTGGAGTCTCCGGAGGGAGGTTCGGAGGACAAGCTGTTCAACGAGATCGTCGTTATGGCCCGGAACACCCGGGCTATCGAGGTGCTGGACCAGCAACTCGCGGCGGGCAAACGGAATCTCGCCCTGTTTTATGGCAGCGATCATTTCTCCGATCTCCGGAAGCGGCTGCTGGCGAAGGGATGGAAGGAAGAGAAGCCTGCGGAGTGGCGCGATGCCTGGGTGATTCCTGCGAAGGTCGAGGCTGTTCCCGTGCCAACGAAGGTGGAAACCTCTCCCGGAAAATAGGTGTCGGGTCAGGCGGGGTTGGTCGAGCGACCCGCCCTTCATCGGTGGGCTGTTTGCTTTTCCGATCGTCGGGAAGGCGGGTGGAAAGAGCTTCCGGAAGGAGGAAATTTCAATCCGGCGCGACTTTCGCGGGAGCCGGGGTTATATGTTGCATGGGGTGTTCACATCCAACCCCTCAGCAAACCATGAAATACCAATCGATTCTGTGCGCGGCTGCCGCCGCCCTCGTCCTCGGAAGCCAGGCCGCCCGTGCCGAAGGTGAGGAGAAGAAGGAAAAGGAACATGGCAAGGGCGGCTCCGCCGGCCTGCTTGAGAAGTTCGACACCAACAAGGATGGCGAGCTTTCCAAGGACGAACTCGCCGGCATGCCGGAAAAGCGCCGCAACCACCTCCTGGAGAAGTACGACACCAACAAGGATGGCGCTCTCTCCAAGGATGAGATCGCCGCCATCAAGGACGATCACAAGGAAGGCGGAAAGCGCGAGAAGAAGGAAGAAAAGAAAGAGGAGAAGAAGTGATCCGCGGATCCTCCGCTGACCCTTTTCCAAACCTACCATGAAAAAGGCCCGGCTTGCGCCGGGCCTTTTTGTGTTTTGGGTTTGAGAGGGGAGGGGCGGGGCTCAGAGCTTCAGCAGCCGCTTGATCTCCGGCTCCAGCTTTTCGCCGCGGGCGTTGGTGCTGATGACCACACCGTTCTGGTCGAGCAGGAACATGGCGGGAATACCAGAGATGGCGTACTTGCGGGCGATTTCGTTCTCCCAGTGCTTGCCATCGAAGTACTGCGGCCATGGCATGTTCTTCGCCTTGGTGAAGTCGATGAGCTTCTGCTTGTCATCCGCCTTGTCGAGGGAGATGCCGATAACCTCGAAGCCCTTGTCGTGATAGGTGTCGTAGGCCTTCTTCACGTTCGGCAGTTCGGCGATGCACGGACCGCACCAGGTGGCCCAGAAGTCCACCAGCACGACCTTGCCACGGAGCTTGGCCAGATCGACCTCGCGGCCGTCCACGGCGGTGAACTTCAGCTCCATCGGCTGGCTCTGCACGGCGGCCACGCGGAGTTCGGCTTCGGCGCGCGTCTTGACGACTTCGCTGGGGCTGTTGGCGAGCGGCTCCCAGAAGCTCTTGGCCTCCGGTGTGCCTTTCTTGCCGCTCTTCTGGAATGCCTGCATGTAGAATCCGAGGGCGGCCTTGCCCTTCGGGAAGCGCTTTGCGAAATCATCCGCAGCCGTCTGCATCATGGCGTCGTTGAAACTGCCGTCCTTGCGTGCGGCCATTATCTTCTTGGAGAGATCGAGCGAGGCCAGCTTCTCCTGGACTTCCCATGGCACATCGGTGGCGGAGCGCAGGGAGGCTTCGTAAACGGCGAGCTTCTTTTCCCACACGGCCTTCGCTTCTGCATCGATGATGAGATAGTCCTTGTAGTCGCCGGGCTTGGCGTCCTCAAAGCCGGGTTTGATGTCCTTGATGAAGTCCGGCTGGATCATGATGAGATGCAGCACGGCTTCCCAGCGGAGCGGGTCCTTCGGGTTCTCCTCGTAGAATTTCACCGAGGCATCGCGCACGGCCAGTTCCTCCTGCGCGCGGATCTTGGCGAGCTCGGTCTTGGTCTTGCCCTCGAAGTATTCCTTCGGCTGCGGACCGAGCAGGAGGTGGTGCTTGTTGATCTCCTCAAGGCCGGCCTTCGCGGATTCGGAAGTGGGCACCGAGGTGATCTCGGTCATCGTGGAACGCTGCGCGTGGGCCAGCGGTGCCAGCCCGAGGGCGGCGAGAAGCAGGAGTCTTTTCATGGCAACAGATGAAACTTTTGACCCGCCACGCTAAGGCTGCGCTCCGGTGAATCGAGGATGGAATCCGGCAATTCATGTACAACCGGCTTGTACAGAAATGGAGCCACACACGAAAAAACGCGGGATGGCGAACCATCCCGCGTTGAGAGTTATGGGGAATCGGAATTCCCGATGAGTATGGAGGATCAGGCCTTCTTCTTGCCTTCGAAGTGCTCCTCGATCTCTTCCAAGGTCTTGCCCTTGGTTTCCGGGAGGAAGAATGCGGCGGCGATGAAATAGACGACCGTGAAGCCAGCGAAGCAGTAGAAGAGCGTGCCATAGCCATGCTTGCCGACCATTGGCAGGAACACCGCTGCGATGGTGGTGGAAACCGCCTGGTTCACCAGCAGGGCGATCGACATGCCATTGGAGCGGATGCGGGTCGGCATCAGTTCGGAAAGGGCGAGCCAGACGCAGACGCCCGGCCCGACGGCGAAGAACGCGATGAACACGTAGGTGAAGGAGGCGACGAGCCAGCCGTTGGAGGTGCTGGGGATCGGCGTCAGCAGCGCGTTCTCGATTTTCAAAGAAGCATGTTGCGAGCGATCGAGGCTGGCGAAGGGGTTCTTGAAGAACGCCTCGACGGAAGAACTCGGCAGACCGGCGAGCTTGCCGACGGACAGCGGCTTGGCGGCCTTGTCATCGGAGCGGACCACCGTGCTGGCGGAAGTGAAATCACCGACCGAGTAGATGATGTTCAGCGTGGCGCCGTTCTTGAACGGTTCGGTATCCTTGCCTGCTGCCGTGAGCAGTTCGACCACCTTTTCCTGGTTGAAGGCGATCTCGACGGTCTCGTCCTTCTTGGTGGTCTTCGAGCCGTCGGCATTCTCGACTTCCTTGTCGGTGGTCTTCACCAGGCGCTGGACGATCTCCTTGCAATCGACGCGCTGCTTTTCCGTGCGGCTGAAGAGGAAGCCGATGATGAGCAGCGAGACGATGATGCCGGAGCTGCCGAGGGTGAGGAGGAACTTGCGGCCCTTCTTGTCCACCAGGGCGAGCGCGCCCATGGTCATGAGGAAGTTCACCACCGTGAAGATCACATAGCCGAGGTGGGCCTGTTGGTCGTTCAGGCCGCCCTGGATGAGGATGGTGGAGTTGTATCCGATGATGGAGTTGACGCCGGTGGCCTGGTTGCAGGCGAGGATCACGCAGGCGAGAATGAAGGGGATGACATACTTGCGGCTGAGCAGGGAGTCTTTGAGCTTGGTGGCTCCGCTGGCGGACTTGGCCGCTTCGGCGTGCTCGCCCATTTCCTTGATTTCAAGCCGGGCCTGCTCCTCGCTGCGATCACGGAGGAGGGCCTTCAGGGCGGCATCGGTGCGGCCCTTTTTGAACGACCAGCGCGGGGATTCGGAGAGGAAGAACGCGCCGAGGGTGAAGAGGATACCGGGAAGAATCGATACCCAGAAAATGCTGCGCCATGCGAAATCCTTGGCGCTGAAGAGATCCTGGGCGCTCTTGGTGCCGCCTTCGATCGCCTGCTCGATGCCGTGGAGATGGAGGCTGAAGCCGTAGCCGATCACGGCCGCGGCCACGATGCCGAGGGTGAGCAGCCATTGGAAAATACCGGTGCCCTTGCCGCGGTTCGAGGCGTTCAGGCACTCCGCCAGATAGAGCGGGACCACCACGCCGATGAAGCCGGCGCTGACACCCTGCAGCAGGCGTCCGGCGATCAACGGGCCGAAACCATGGGCGAGGGCGATCATCGGGATGCTCACGATGAACATCACGCCGCTGGTGATCATCAGCGCCTTGCGTCCGAAGAGGTCGGAAAGGAAGCCGGCGAACAGGGTGGAGATCACGCTGCCGAGCAGCACCGCTGCGACGATGAGGGAAAGCTGGCCCGCGTTCAGGCCGGAAGTCGCTTCAAGATAGGGCAGCGCACCGGCAATGATGCCGACATCGATACCATAGAGCAGGCCTCCCAGGCCGGCGATGAGAAGAAGATAACGGCTGTAGGAACTGGCTTTGCCAGGAGGCGCTGGAGTAGTCATGGGGTCTTAAGGTTCGCCCGGGATGCTACGGGGAGATGGAGTCGCGACAATCCAGAAATTGTTGGACAATCCGCCCGGAAGTGCTGCGAGGCTGCGGGTCGGGCTTTCCTTTCTGCCGGAGATGTGCGAAAAATGGCCGTTCATGGACGCGCTGATCCATCATTTGGAACACAAGGAGGAGCTTTCCCCCCAGGAGGTGGAGGTGGCGGCGGATTTGCTGCTGGATACGACGGTGGCGGACGAGAAGAAGGCCCGGTTGCTGGAGGCGCTCTCCAACAAGGGCGAAACCGCGGCGGAGATCGCGGGTTTCGTGGAGGCCTTCCTGACCCATGCGGTGGATCCCCATGTGGGCTTGCTGGATCTTCCCGGCCCGACCATTGATGTCTGCGGCACCGGCGGCGACAAGCTGGACCTTTTCAATGTCTCGACCACCGCGATGTTCGTGGTGGCGGGCGCGGGCGGCATCGTGCTCAAGCACGGCAACCGCGGCATCACCTCGAAAAGCGGCGGTGCGGATGTGCTGGAGGCCCTGGGCATCCGCATCGACCTGCCCGCCGAGGGTTTCCGGAAGTGCTTGGAGGAGGCGGGCGTTGGATTCCTCTTCGCCCCCATGTATCATCCGGCCTTCAAGGCGGTGGCGGGCGTCCGCAAAATGCTCGCCGAGCGCGGAGTGCGCACGATTTTCAATGTGATCGGGCCGCTGATGAACCCCGCCCGGCCCCAGTGCCAGCTCACCGGCGTTTTCCAGCGGGAATGGTGCCCGGTATTCGCGGAAATCCTCCAACGTCTGGGTCGCGAGAGCGCCTGGGTGGTGCATGGAACGACCGGTGATGGCCGCTCGGTGGACGAGATGAGTCTCATGGGCTCCACCCGTATCTGCAAGGCGGGCACCTATCAGGATCTTGAGGACGAGGAAGTCCGTCCGCGGGACTTCGGCATGACTCATGCCGAAGTGGAGGATCTGAGGGGGGGGGACGCGGTGGCCAATGCTGCCATTCTCCAAGCGGTCCTCGATGGCAAGGAAACCGGTCCGAAACGCGACATGGTGCTCCTCAATGCCGGCACCGCGCTCGCCTGCTGCGGCCTCGCCGATGACATCGGCCAAGGCATCGAACTGGCGCGCGAGACGATCTCCAGCGGCGCGGCGCTCGACCGTCTGCGACGGCTGCAGAAAGCCGCGCGCTGATTGCCATATATCAGGAACTCCGGTTTGACCCTGCGGGGGCTTTTCCCGCACTCTGCGGCCATGCCCCTGCCGGAACCGGAGTCCCAGAACCTCTTGACCGTGGCGATCGTCGTCGCCGGATTGCTGTTGTTTTGCCTTTTCGTGCTGCTGCGGATCTCCTGGCGGCTGGCGCGGATCGAAAAAGGCCTCGGCGGGCAGCCCGAGGCCTCCCGCAGGTCGGAAAAGTCCGAAAAATCCGATTCCGGCGAGACTCCGGACATGAGCGGACCCTTCGGGAAATTCCTCAGCGAGCGTCCCGAACTGATCCAAGCGTCGAAGAGCGAGCAATTCGCCGCTTATCGGAAATGGCGCAAGGATCAGGGCCTCAACTGGGAAGGTCGTTAGAACCGGCAATCTAGCTGGAAATTTGTAACCGCAACAAGAAAAGGCGGACGATTTTCCTGTTTTTGGCATTGCCACGAAATCCTGTGACTGCATGCTCGCCGCCGCTCCGCGGCATCTACCGTGGTGACCTCGAATCCAGCTTGTGAAATTTTTCACAAGCGATCCGCCGACCCTTTCAACGACCCGCGCTCCCATGGCCAACTTCTTCCCTCGCTGGACGAACCTGCTCCCGTTCAAGATCGCGTTCTGCGTTCTCAGTCTCGGAGCCGGTGTCGGCCTCGCGTTCACCTATTACGCGACGCCGAAGACGCTCAACGTGGGATACCAGCCATCGCAGCCGATTCCGTTCTCCCACAAGATCCACGTGGACCAGGTCGGTCTGGATTGCCGTTACTGCCACTCCTTCGTGGATGTTTCAGGCCATTCGAACGTGCCGACCGGCAATACCTGCTGGAACTGCCACCAGCACGTCCAGAAGGACAGTCCGAAGCTGGCTCCGCTGCATCGCGAGATGGACGTCAACTATCCGGGTTACGACGGCAAGCCGATCCAGTGGGTCCGCATCCACAAGTCTCCGGACTACGTGTATTTCAACCACTCCGCCCACGTGAACCGCGGCATTTCCTGCCAGAGCTGCCACGGCCGCATCGATCAGATGGAAGTCGTCTATCAGGCGGAGAACCACTCGATGGGCTGGTGCCTCGAGTGCCACCGCGAGCCGGAGAAGAACCTCCGCCCCTTGGAGGAAGTCTTCAATCTCAAGTATGACGCCCATCAGGCCGTGGAAAAATACGGCAAGGAACTGGGCGTGACGACCACCGAGGAGCTTGGCCTCAAGCTCAAGGACAAGTGGCAGGTCAAACCGAAGACCTCCTGCGCCACCTGCCACCATTGATTTCCACCTACCAAGCTTTCCGAACGCCGACATGAGCAAGCGCATCTGGCAACATCCCGAAGTCCCCGCAGGAGAAAAGACCGTCTCCTGGCGCAGCGTGGAGCAACTCGAGGATACCCCCGCCTTCCGCCAATGGCTGACCCGCGAGTTCCCGCGTGGGGCCGCGGAAATGTCTGGAGAGGGTGACATGGAAACATCCCGCCGCTCCTTCCTGAAGCTGATGGGAGCGTCCACCGCGCTGGCCGGCTTCGGCATGGCGGCCTGCCGCCGCCCGGAAAGCTACATTGTTCCCTACGCCCAGGCTCCCGAGTGGATCATCCCGGGCAAGGCGCTCTACTACGCGTCCGCCATGCCCCGCAGTGGTGGTGCCACCCCGCTGGTGGTGACCACCTTCGAAGGGCGTCCGACCAAGGTTGCGCCGAACTCCCTCCATCCGGATGGTGATGGCACCGACGCCTTCGCCCAGGCTTCCGTTCTCGATCTCTATTCTCCGTCGCGCTCCCGCACTTTCGCGAAGAACGCGAAGAAGGCCACCAAAGCCGACTTCCAGGAAGCGCTGGCCGCTCTGGCCAAGGACAAGTCCGCCAAGATCGGTTTTGTTTTCGGCGCCGATGACTCGCCGACCCGCTCCGCGCTGGCCAGGAAACTGGCCGCCAAGTTCTCCGCCGCGAAGTTCTACAGCTACGAAGCGCTTTCCCCGGACGCCGGTATCGGCGCGGGTGTGACGCTCGTGCCGGACTTCTCCAAGGCCGATCGCATCGTCTCGCTCGACCACGACTTCGTGGGTGTCGACCAGAGCTTCCCGACCGCCGTTTTCTCCGACCGCCGCAAGCCGGAAGGCAAGGACTACAAGGGCAAGCCGGACGTTTCGAAAATGAACCGCCTCTACGTGGTGGAGGGCACCTACTCGCTCACCGGCGGTATGGCCGATCACCGCCTGCGCGTGGCTCCCAGCCAGATCGCCGCAGTGGCTTCCCAACTTGCCAGCGCCCTCCGTGCCGGTGGCTCCGCCAGCTCGGTGCTGGATGGCAAGCAGATGGAGTGGATCCTGAGGCTCGCCGAAGATCTCAAGGAAAACGCCGGCAAGTCCGTTGTTCTCGCTGGTCCGCGCCAGCCCGCCGTGGTTCACCAGATCGCCCTCGCGATCAACACCACCCTCGGCAACATCGGTGCGGGCAAGCCGCTCCAGGCTTGGCAGACCGAAGTCGCAGGCACCGGAACTCTCGCCGATCTCAAGAAGGACCTCGACGGCGGTGCCGTCGAAACCGTGATTTTCCTCACGCCGTCGAATCCGGTGTATGACGCCCCGGCGGATCTCGACTTCGCCGCTTCCGTGGCCAAGGCGAAAACCTCGATCCATCTCGGCACCCGCACGGATGCCACCGCGCACGCCGCTACTTGGCACGTGCCCGCCGCCCACTACCTCGAGCAGTGGTCGGACGCCCGCTCCGCCAATGGTGCCTACACCATCGTCCAGCCGATGATCCTCCCGCTCTATCCGGACTGCGTTTCGGAGTTGGAGCTGCTGATCGCCCTGCTGGATGACAATGGCAAGCTCGTCAATGGCGAGGGTGAGGCTGAAAAGGGCAAGGTCGCTCCGCCGTCCCCGGCTTACGATGCTGTCCGCGAAACCTTCGGTGCTCTGGGTGACAAGTCGGATGCCGCTTGGAAAAAGCTGCTTCGCGATGGCTTCCTCGCCGGTTCGAAGTATGCCACCGCCACGCCGAAGGCTGGTTCCGCCGCCGTTCAGGCCATCGCGGCTCCGACCGTGGGCGCGCTCGAAGTGGTCTTCGCCACCGACTCGTCCGTTTATGACGGCCGGTGGATCGACAACGGCTGGCTCCAGGAAGTCCCCGATCCGGTGACCAAGCTCGCTTGGGACAACGCCGCGCTGATTTCTCCGAAGACCGCCAAGGAACTCGGCATCTACGACGAGATCATCCAACTCGAAACCGAGCACGCCTCGGTCCATCCGGACGGCGAAAGCGGCCACCGCAAGGCTCCGCTCATCACCTTGACCGTAAACGGCAAGTCCGCGGATTTCCCGGTGCTTGTCGCCTTCGGCCAGGCCGAGAACACCATCGTGCTGCCGCTCGGCTACGGCCAGGGCTTCGACAAGGATGATGAGCTCGCCCGTGACACCGCCAAGTCCGGCCACGTTGGTCTCGTCGGCGTGAACCGTGGTTTCGATGCCTATCCGCTGCGCACCTCCGCCACTTCCTATTTCGCCACCGGTGCCACCATCGCCAAGACCGGCAAGCGTTACTCGCTCGCCGTTGGCCAGGAACACGCCGCCATGTATGGCCGCGCCCTCGCCCGCGAGATCTCGACCATGAAGGACGAGGAAAAGGGCTCGTTCGAAGAGCAGCTCGCCGGTGTGGCCAAGCAGGGCAATGACGCCCACGCGCCGCCGAACGTCTCCCTCTACAAGCAGGAAGGTTCCAGCACCTGGCACCCGGATACCGCCAACAAGGAGCCGCACAAGAACTTCAGCAACACCCTGCTCAGCGATGACCTCCACCAGTGGGGCATGGCGATCGACCTTTCCTCCTGCTCGGGTTGCAACGCCTGTGTGATCGCCTGCCAGGCCGAGAACAACATTCCGATCGTCGGCAAGGAGCAGCTGGCCAAGGGCCGCGAGATGCACTGGATCCGCATGGACCGCTACTTCGCGGTGGACAAGGACAACAGCTTCGACCCGGACAGCCCGGAACTTATTCCTCAGCCGGTCGCCTGCGTGCAGTGCGAAGCCGCTCCGTGCGAAACCGTCTGCCCGGTCAACGCCACCGTCCACACCGAGGACGGTCTCAATGCGATGGCCTACAACCGCTGCATCGGCACCCGCTATTGCGCGAATAACTGCCCGTACAAGGCCCGTCGCTTCAACTACTTCGACTACAACAAGCGCAACCCGCTGGTCGCCCACAACCTCTATCGCGGACCCTTCGGCGAGAAGACCGTCGGTGAAGCACCGCACCTCCAGCGCAATCCGAACGTCACCGTCCGCATGCGCGGCGTGATGGAAAAGTGCACCTACTGCGTGCAGCGCCTGAAGGATGCCAAGATCCGCCAGAAGGCCGGCCAGAAGGTCGAAACCTTCGCCTCGGGCAAGCCGTCCGTGGACGTGAAGGTCACCACCGAGACCCTCCGCATCCCGGTGGACTCCGTGAAGGTGGCCTGCCAGGACGCCTGCGCCTCCGGTGCCATCACCTTCGGCAACCTTCTCGACGGCGACAAGTCGGCGATGGTCCGCGCCAAGGGCATCCAGCGCAACTACGACCTGCTCAACTACATCGGCACCCGCCCGCGCACGAGCTACCTCGCCCGCGTCAAGAATCCGAATGACAAGATGCCGGACGCCAAGTTCGTCGGCAAGGCCACCATCCACATGGCCTGATCCTCCGCCCGTTCCATCTCCCACTTCCACGACTTAAACCATGGCCCACGCCACCACCCACGCCCCGGAGACCCGTCAGGGACCGAAAATCCCGGTGCTCGAGCGCGAGAAGCTCATCCTGAACGGCCGATCCTACCACTGGATCACCGACCGGATCTGCAGCGTCGTTGAGAACAAGCAGCCCGCCATCTGGTGGTTGCTGTTCATTCCGTCCGCGCTCATCGCCCTCATCGGCGTCGTCGGCGGCCTCTCGATCCTGGTTTCGACCGGTGTCGGCGTGTGGGGCATGACCAACACGGTGTTCTGGGGTTGGGACATCACCAACTTCGTGTTCTGGATCGGTATTGGCCACGCTGGCACGCTGATTTCGGCCATTCTTTTCCTGACGCGCCAGAACTGGCGAACGTCGATCAACCGCGCGGCGGAGGCCATGACGATCTTCGCCGTGTGTTGCGCCGGTATCTTCCCGGCCTTCCACGTCGGCCGCGTGTGGTTCGCGTGGTTCCTGGCACCGGTGCCGAACGCCAACGCGGTCTGGCAGAACTTCAAGTCGCCGCTGCTGTGGGACGTGTTCGCCGTTTCGACCTACTTCACGATCTCCCTGATCTTCTGGTACCTCGGCATGGTGCCGGACCTCGCCACCATCCGTGACCGGTGCAAGCCGGGCCTCCGCAAGCTCCTCTACGGGATCTTCTCCCTCGGCTGGCGCGGTGGCAACCGCCAGTGGAGCCATTACGAAATGGCCTACCTCCTGCTGGCCGCCCTCTCCACTCCGCTCGTGCTTTCCGTTCACTCCGTCGTGTCCTTCGACTTCGCCACCTCTGTCGTCCCCGGCTGGCACACCACGATCTTCCCGCCCTACTTCGTCGCGGGCGCCATCTTCGGTGGCTTCGCGATGGTGCTCACCATCATGATCCCGGCCCGCTACATCTACGGCCTCCAGGACATGATCACCATGAAGCACATCGACAACATGGCGAAGATCATCCTGATGACCGGCACCATCGTCGGTTACGCCTACCTGATGGAGCTCTTCGTCGCCTTCTACTCCGGCGCGATGTATGAGGCCGCGGCGTTCAAATACCGCCTGACCGGTCCCTTCTGGTGGGCCTATGTGGCGATGATGTCCTGCAACGTGCTCTCGCCGCAGATCTTCTGGTTCAAGTGGTGCCGCGAGAACCTCTGGGTCGTCATGGGCGTCTGCATGTGCGTGAACGTGGGCATGTGGTTCGAGCGCTTCGTGATCATCTGCACCACCCTGGCCCGCATGTTCCTGCCGGCCGACTGGGGTTACTACACCGCCAGCCCGGTGGAGATCATGCTCTTCCTCGGCACGATCGGCATGTTCCTCGCCCTCTTCCTGCTGTTCCTCCGCTTCCTGCCCTGCATCAACATCGCGGAAGTGAAGTGGACCCTGCTCGAGTCCGACCCGCACTTCGACGACCACCACGACCATCCCGACCATGGCGTGAAGCGTGAAGCCGCCTACCAGCACGAGCTGAAATCCGCCCACAAGGCCTGAACGCGAATCCCGACCTTCCTTAGCAAAACGTGAGCACGACCCGCAAACGCGTCTACGGCTACCTCGCCGAGTTCAAGAGCGCCTCCGCCCTGTACAAGGCCGCGGAAAAGGTGCGCGACGCCGGCTTCCGGAAATGGGATTGCTATTCCCCGTATCCGATCCACGGCCTCGACAAGGCGATGGGCATGAAGCGCTCGATCCTTCCTTGGTTCGTGTTCTTCGGCGGCATCACCGGCACCTGCACCGCCTTCACCCTGGCCTATTCCACCCAGGTCGTGATCTATCCGACCGTGGTGCAGGCGAAGCCCGCCAACATCTTCACGGTGCCGGCGTTCTTCCCGATCATGTTCGAGCTCACGATCCTGTTCTCGGGCTTCACTGTGCTGTTCGGCCTGCTGGCGCTCATGAAGCTGCCGCGCCTCAATCACCCGCTCTTCGCCAGCCGCCAGTTCCATCGCGCCACCGACGATGGCTTCTTCATCGCCGTCGAGGCGCGCGACGCCAAGTTCAGCCCGGAAGGCACCCGCTCGTTCCTCGAAAACATCGGCGGTGCCAGCATCGAACTCGTCGAGGAAGAGGAATCCTGAACCTTTTTAGCTCTTTCCCAGCATGCGCTACTTCTTCCTAGCCTACGCGATCATCGCGCTTCTCGTCGTCGGGATCTTCGGATTCCGCGGTCAGAAGTTCTCCAGCCCGCCGGTCCGCATCTTCCCGGACATGAAGGAGCAGGACAAGCTCCGTGCCCAGAAGCCCGATCCGTTCTTCGCCGATGGCCAGGGTGCCCGCAAGCCCGTGACCGGCACCCAGCCGCGCGGCTTCAACGAAGAAGGCGCGAAGGAAATCGGCGGCATCGCCGAGCCGGAATTCGGCGGCCAGACCGGCTACTACTACACCGGTCACTTCGATGACTTCTACGGTGCAGGCATGCCCGAGGAACTCGCCCTGACCGATGCCAATGCGGCCGCCTTCCTCCGCCGTGGCGAGGAGCGCTTCCAGATCTACTGCATGCCCTGCCACGGCAAGTCCGGTGACGGCCAGGGTGTCGCGGGCCAATACGGCATTCCCGGCATCGCCAACCTCCACATCCTCAAGTCCGACACCTATCCGGATGGCCGCCTTTTCGAGGTCATCACCAAGGGCAAGGGCAACATGAGCGGATACGGCTACAACATCTCCGTACGTGATCGCTGGGCCATCGTCGCCTACATCCGCGCCCTCCAGACCGCCAAGGAAGTTCCTTACGAGTCCGTCAAATCCGCTTTCGATGCCGCCAAAGCAGCGGGTCAGGTGAAGTAACGCAACGATCTTCCTCCGACTGAAATGTCCGACCACCACGTCACTTCCGCCGACATCCCCGTCAACGGCGAGCACCTCGATCCCGCGAAGGTCTCGAAGCTCAAGACCATCTGCCTCGCCATCATGGCTCTCGGCACGCTGGCCAGCTATGTCGTCTTCCTCATGGGGAACAACCCGAGCTTCCAAAAGATCGCCGGTATCTACTCCTACTCCTGGGTCTTCGCGGTCTTCTTTTTCTTCACCCTTTCCATCGGCGGTTGCTTCTGGACCCTGCTCCACAACGTGACCAACTCCGGCTGGGGCACCTCGGTCCGCCGCATCTTCGAGAACCTTGGTTCCACCCTGCCGTGGATGCTCATTTTTGCCGCGCCGCTCGCGCTTCCGCAGGTGCAGCACTACTTGTTCGAGTGGATGAACGAGCATCGTGCTGCCGTCGGGCCTTCCCGTGAGGAAGCGCTGCACCACACGAACCATCTGCTGGCCAACAAGTACTTCTACATGAACATCCCGTTCTGGTACGGCCGCTTCTTCTTCTACTTCGTCGGTCTCGGCGCGGTCATCATCGGCATGCGCAAGCTGTCCACCGACCAGGACAAGGACGATGCCCCCGGCACCTGGCGCCTGTTCAAGGCCCGCTTCCACTCCACCTACACCTTCATCATCTTCGCCATCACCATCACCTTCGCCGGCTTCGACTGGCTGATGGGGCAGGACTACACGTGGTTCTCCACCATGTGGGGCGTCTATCTCTTCGCCGGCTCCGCGCTCAACTCGATGGCCGTGATCATCCTCACCGCCGTTTGGTTGAAGAACAACGGCTACCTCAAGAACGTCGTCTCCGAGGAACACTTCCACGTGAAGGGCAAGCTGCTGTTCGCCTTCACCATCTTCTGGGCCTACGTCTCCTTCTCCCAGTACTTCCTCATCTGGTACGCGAACGTGACGGAAGAAACGAAGTACTTCCTCATCCGCAACACCGGCGGCTGGAACACCGGCATGATCTGCCTCGTCTTCGGCCACTTCGTGATTCCGTTCGTCGCCCTCCTCCAGTCCCGCTGGAAGCGTAATTGGAACATCCTCGCCTGGATCTCCATCTACACGCTGGTGATGCACGTGCTCGACCACTACCTCATCACCATCCCGGAGCGTGGCATCTCGCTCGGCAACATCGAGCCGACCGTCTTCGGCAAGATCCAGCCGACCATCCCGGGTGCCTTCGTCGGTGACATCATCGCCTTCGTCACCGTTGGCGCCGGTTTCCTGTTCTTCTATCTGCGCGCCATGGGGCAGCACGCCCTCTATCCGCACCGCGACCCGCGCATCCTCGAGTCCGCGAACATCTCGAACTGATCCCGCGAACGGAATTTCCAGCTTACTCCGCACATGTCTTCTACCCGCGACAATCCACTCGCCCGGTTCTCGGCTTTCGTCTGGGGCATCGGCACCTTCCTGCTCTTCGTGGTGGGTCTGGCCGTGATCTACCTCTTCAGCCGCGAGGATCCGGTTTCCCTTGAGGACTCCGCCGCCGCGAAGCGCTACGAAACCAAGGCCAAGGTCTTCGCCACCCAGGACTCCGCCGTTGGCTACAAGGAGATCGAAGCCGGCAAGAAGGTCCAGGTTCCGCCGCACGATGTCTTCGACCTCGTTGGCAAGCAGCTCGCTTCCACGAAAGCCGCCGCGACCAAGACGGTCGTTCCGGGCTCCAAGACCGAGGCAGATCAGGCTGCACTGCTCACAGTCGTCGACCCTGCGGTAGTCGACAAGATGGATCCGAAGGACGGCGACCCGATCGATCCCGCAGTCATGGAGGCCGGCAAGGCCCAGTATATCCTCTGCGCGGCTTGCCACGGCCAGAATGGCGAAGGCACTCCCGCCGGTCCGGCACACGCCGGTTCCGAGTGGATCACCGGTCCGCGTTCGAACCTGATCCGCATCCAGCTCCGGGGTCTTACCGGTCCGATCCATGTGAAGGGCGAGTTGTTCAGCACCATCCCGATGATGACTCCCCAGAATCTTCAGACCGATGAGCAGATCGCCCACGTGCTGACCTACGTTCGCAACAGCTTTGGCAACAAGGGCTCCGCCGTCTCTCCCGAGCAGGTGAAGGCCCTCCGCAGTGAAGTCGGCAAGCCGATGCTCACGGAAGCCGACCTGATCAAGCCCTGACGTTTTCCCGCCGAGAACTCCGCCCAATTTTCCCGCGATGTCCCAAGACACTACCAACACCCCGGACAAGGACGCGATCTTGCGCGCCTCGATCGACCGCTCGCTGCGCCATCCGGTGATGTTCTTCTTCACCAGCGCCGCCGCCTGGCTGGCTGTTTCGATCCTGCTCGGCCTGATTTCCTCGATCAAGATCCACAGCCCCGGCTTCCTCAGCTGCGCCGGTTGGCTCACCTACGGTCGTGTCTTCCCGTCCCACATCAATACACTGATCTACGGTTGGGGTGCCCAGGCCGCCTTCGGCACGATCATCTGGCTGATGTCGCGCCTTTCCCGTCAGCAGTGCCGTGCCGCCGGGCTCATCCTGACCGCCGGTCACGTTTGGAACTTCACCGTGCTTTGCGGCACCGTCGGCATCCTCGCCGGGTTCGGTACCGGCATGCCGTGGATGGAATTCCCCGCCTTTGCCTGGCCGGTGCTCTTCATCACCTACACCGCCATCTGCGTGTGGTCGCTGGTCCAGTTCAAGGTGCGCCCGGAGGGCCACACCTATGTCTCCCAGTGGTACGTGCTCGCCGCCATGGTCTGGTTCCCGTGGGTTTTCCTCACCGCGAATGTGATCCTGCACTGCATGCCGGGTCATCCGGTGATGGCTGCTGGCGTCAATGCCTGGTACCGCTCCGCGCTGCTGCTTCTCTTCTTCGTGCCGGTCGGCACCGGTGCCGCCTACTACCTGATCCCGAAGGTCACCGGCCGCCCGGTCATGAGCTACACGCTCGCCAAGATCGGCTTCTGGTCGCTCGCGATCATCGCACCTTGGGCTGGCATGCAGAAGCTCGCGGGCGCTCCGCTTCCCTACTTCCTGCCGTATCTCGGTGCGGCCGCCACCATCCTCTGCGCGATCCCGTCCTTCGCGAACGCCTTCAACCTGATCTCCACCGCCGCCCGCTCCGGTGAAACCGTCGTCCACAGCCCGACTCTCCGCTTCACCCTCGGCGGCCTGATCGGCCTCGCGACGTTCGGTGTCGCCTGCGTGATCCTCAACCTGAACTCCACGCTGCCGCTCAGCCAGTTCACCCTTTCCGGCTATGGCTTCGATCTTCTCGGCATCTACGGCTTCTTCAGCATGGTGATGTTCGGTGCGATCTACTTCATTGTTCCGCGCATCACCCGCCGCGAGTGGTTGTCCCGCCGCCTCATCAAGTGGCACTTCCTGTTCTCCTCCTACGGTCTTGCGATCGTGGTGCTCGTCGCCCTCTTTGGCGGCCTGATGCAGGGTGTCGGCCAGGAGGAATTCCGCAGCAACTGGCAGTTCGTCGCCGAGCGCGCTTTCCCGTACGCCATTTTCATGACGTTCGCGTGGATCGGGATCCTGCTCTCGAACATCTGGTTCTTCCTGCACCTCACGCTGATGTGGCTCCGCCTCGGCCGCCGCTCCTCGCACCCGACCCTGCTTCTCGACGGCCATCACGGCAGCCCGCACGGTCCCGAGGGTGATATCGACAACGCCGGCCCCGGCCACGCCTCCGCCGCCCACTGATTTCCGTTTCGGATTCCCGACCTCGAAGTTCGAAATTCCCCATCTTCCATGACCTTCCGCTCATTCGTCCTCGGCCTTTCCGCCAGCTTCGGCATTGCCTGGCTGTTCGTGGTTGTCGTCCCGTTCTTCAAGATGCGTGACCTCCAGCCGGTCACCTTCAAGGAGGGCCTCGACACCAAGGAGGGCAACTACTTCCCGAAGCGTTCCGGACGCGTGGCCAATGGCGCGGCGGTTTATGCCGAGAACGGTTGCTACCTCTGCCACACCCAGGTCGTCCGTCCGACCTACGCTGGCAATGACCTTTACCGCGCCGATTGGGGTGGTCTGAAGGACAATGGCGAAGGGGTCGACACCCGCCGTGAAACCAACGCCTTCGATTTCCAATACGAGAAGTTCGCCCAGATCGGCGTGACCCGCTTCGGTCCGGATCTTTCGAACCTCGGCCGCCGCGTGGAAACCAACTACGCCAAGGGCTCCGACCCGGCCGCCTGGCTCTATGCCCACCTTTACAATCCGCGCGCCGCCGTGGATCGCCGCCAGTCCGCCTGCCCGTCCTTCCGCTACCTCTTTGAAGAGCGCAAGGTGCAGGGTGCCCCGTCCAATGAGGCGCTGCCGTTCCCGGCTTCCAAGGAAGGTGAGGAAATCGTCCCGACTTCCGCAGCCAAGGAGCTCGTCTCCTACCTGCTGTCCCTCAAGAAGGACGATGTCGTCCCCGCTTCCATGAACTTCTCGCCGAAGAAGGGCGAGAAGAAGTAACCGCCGGCCGCTCATCCCTCCCAGCCTATTTCCGACATGTCCGATCCCAATCAGAAGCCCGATCTCGAGGAATCGATCAATGTGACCGAGACGCACGGTCGCATCGCCCGCCAGATCGCTGCGGCCGCCCGCGAGAACAAGCTCGGCGAGAACGGCAACCACCCGATCGCGCCTTGGTTCATCTTCATCCTCGTGCTCGTCGGCCTCGCCGCCGGGGCCGTCCTGAACAACAGCGGCAAGCTGTTCGCCTACGACCACACCTTCCGCGAGGGCTACGTCCGTGCTCCGGAACCGGGTGGTGGTGACGACAAACTTCCGCCGGTGCCGCTCGTCAAGGCGCTGTCCGCGAAGGGCTCGAAGATCTACTCCGCCAAATGCAACGGCTGCCACGGTGCAGACGCCCGTGGTGACGGTGCCAACTACCCGTCGCTCTCCGGTTCCACCTGGGTGACCGGCCATACCGAACGCTTCGCGATGATCATCCTCAATGGTCTCCATGGCCCGACCAGTACCGGCAAGGTGTACAGCGCCGCAGGCATGCCTGCGCAGGGCGGTGGCATGACTCCGGAAGATCTCGCCGGCATCCTCACCTTCCTCCGCAACGACAAGGGCAACTCCGTGGGCGACGTCGTCACCCCCGAGATGGCCAAGGCGGCGATGGATATTTCCGCCAAGCGTGCCAAGGCCGGTCAGCAGACCGATGCCGACGAACTCAAGGCCGAGCACGACAAGGACCTCCCCGGCGAAAAAGCCGACGCCAACACCCTGGTTGATCCAGCCACCCTTCTTCCGGCCGCGGCCAAGTAAGGAAACCCCGTACCTTTGCCATCACGCATGAGCGCTCACGCACACACCGAAGATCACGCCCACCACGGTCACGACGACCACCACCACAATCCGGGCTTCTTCAGCAAATACGTCTTCTCGACCGACCACAAGATGATCGGTCTCCAGTACGGTCTGACCGCGATGGCGTTCCTCGCCTTCGGGTTCTACCTGATGATGATGATGCGCTGGAGCATCGCCTACCCGCACCGCCCGCTGCCGGAGTGGATGGGCTTCCTGTTCAATGACACCTGGAAGGGCCGCTGGCTCCAGGATGGCAAGATCACCGGTGAGACCTACAACATGTTCGGCGCCATGCACGGCACCATCATGGTGTTCCTCGGCATCGTGCCGCTCGGCTTCGGTGCTTTCGGCAACTACGTCACCCCGCTCCAGATCGGCGCGCCGGACATGGCGTTCCCGAAGCTGAACATGGCCTCCTACTGGCTCTACCTGCTTGGTGGTCTGGTGATGTGCGCCTCCTTCTTCATGGAGTCCGGTGCCGCCAAGTCCGGTTGGACGAACTACTCGCCGCTTGCCGGTTTCGCGGACGGCCAGATCGTCAACCAGTGGCTCGCGGGCCAGACCCAGTGGCTGGTCGGCCTCGTGCTGCTCATCTCTTCCTCGCTGCTTGGGTCGGTGAACTTCATCACCACCATCATCAACCTGCGCGCCCGCGGCATGACCTGGATGCGTCTGCCGTTCTTCGTATGGGCGATGCTCGTCACGGGCTTCCTGCTCCTGCTGGCCTTCCCGCCGCTTGAAGCCGCCGGCATCATGCAGCTCATGGACCGTGTGGCCCACTCGTCCTTCTTCATGCCCACCGGTCTCTACACCAAGACCGAAGGCCTCGCCGAGCTCTCCGGTGGCGGTTCGCCGCTGCTGTTCCAGCACCTCTTCTGGTTCCTCGGTCACCCGGAGGTGTACGTGCTCCTGCTTCCCGCCATCGCCTGCGTCGCAGAAATCATCCCGGTCTATACCCGCAAGCCGCTGTGGGGCTACAAGTCGATGGTTTACGGCGTGCTCGTCCTCGGCTTCCTGTCCTTCGTCGTGTGGGCCCACCACATGTATCTCACCGGCATGGGTGCCGCGGTGTCCACCTGGTTCCAGACCACCACGGTTTTGATCTCGGTGCCGTCGGTGATTCTTCTCACCGCCATGATCATCTCGCTGTGGGGTGGTTCGATCCGCTTCCAGCCTGCCATGATGTGGGCCTGCGCCTTCCTGCCGATGTTCGGTATCGGTGGTCTGACCGGTCTGCCGCTGGCCTTCAACCTGGCCGACCTGCACCTGCACGACACCTACTACGTGATCGGCCACTTCCACTACGTGGTGGCTCCCGGCATTCTCTTCGGCCTCTTCGCCGGTGTGTATCACTGGTATCCGAAGATCACCGGCCGCTACATGAGCCGCACGCTTTCGCACCTGCACTTCTGGCCCAGCCTGGTGTGCATGAACGTCATCTTCTTCCCGATGCTCGTGCAGGGCATGGCTGGCTTCCACCGCCGCTGGTACAACGGTGGTGACGCCTACCTCGACCGCACCAAGGAGCTTACCAACGTTTTCGGCAAGACCGTTGTCCAGCACATCGACCTGAACATCCTCATGTCCTACGGTGCATGGATTCTGGCCATCGCCCAGGTTCCCTTCCTCCTCAACCTCTTCGGCGCGAAGTTCTTCGGCCGCAAGGTCGAGAGCGACAACCCATGGCACGCCACCACCCTCGAGTGGGCGACCCCGACTCCTCCGGGACATGGCAACTTCGAGTTCGAACCGGCGATCTACCGCGGCCCGTATGAGTACAGCCGTCCGGATCACGATGAGGACTACCTCCCGCAGTGGACCGAGCCGAAGCGCCCGGAAACGGAAACCGCGCCGGCCAAGAGCACCCCGGCCCATCACTGATCCACCGCCCGTCATCCCACTTCCCACGTTTCACGCGAAATGGAAATCCCATACGTCGTCACTCCCCGCAAGGACACGGGCCTTATCAACTCGAAGATCGCCATCTGGCTGTTCCTCGCGTCCGAAGTCATGTTGTTCGGCGGCTTCTTCTCCGCCTACGTTTTCCTGCGCATCGGCGCGGACTATCCGTGGCCGGAGCGCGCCCTTCCCGTCATCCCGGGTCTGGTGAATACCTTCGTGCTCATCGCCTCCTCCGTGACGGTGGTGTTCGCCTGGGCCTCGCTGAAGCTCCGCCAGTGGGGCCGCTTCCAGGCCTACATGGGCTTCACCATTCTCTGCGCGTGCGTGTTCATGGTGCTCAAGGGCATCGAGTACAACGTGAAGTTCCACCACCAGGCGCTCCGCATGACGGACGGCGCGGTCGTGGAAGGCCACCTCGGCAGCGAGCTCAAGGAAGGCGTCGATCCGCACGGCAAGATCAAGGAAGAGGACTACGCTCTCGACCACCACGGCAACAAGATCGAGGAAGACCGCATCTTCGTGGACGCCACCAGCCTGACCTTCAGCTCGCTCCGCTACCACAAGGACTGGGTCGAGGAGATTCTCAAGGAAGCCTCGTCCAAGAACGCGAAGGTCACACTGGCCTCCGAGGTCAAGCTGGACATCGAGAAGAACGGCAAGATCGAAAAGGGCGGCAAGGTGTTCGCCGCTGGCACGCCGCTCACGGTGGAGATTCTTGCGGAAGCCGCCGAGCTCCACAAGGAAGCCCGAGCCCACAACGGCAAGGTCCGCACCCAGGTGCTCCGCGATGCGTGGGATGAAGCCCACACCCAGTATCCCCACAAGGCGGACTGGGAGATTTCCGACAAGGTCGCCATCGATCCGGTCAAACTGGAAGGCAAGCTGGCCACCGAAGTGCCGAGCCTCGCGTTCAAGGTCGAGCCCGCCGTCAAGCTGGAGTTCAAGCCGCGCGACGTGAAGGAAGGCCCGACCCAGAGCCGCCTGCGCGACGATACCGTGGTCGAAGGCAAGCTTCTTGAAAGCCCGATGAAGTTCCACTACGTGGACGCCATCGACTTCCGCTACCTCGCCCTCAAGGCGAAAGAGAAGGGCATTGATCCCGCCGTTGCCGTCGAGAAATCCTGGATCCTGGCGAACAGCCACGAGATCAAGGACGCCTGGGAATGGCACAAGGGCCAGATCGCCGAGCTTCAGAAATATCTCACCGAAAAGTACGGCCTCGACAAGAACGGCAATCCGAAGCGTGAGCCGACCTTCACCGAACGCTACCGTATCGAGTGGAAGGACTTCGCCGCGAAGGCCGAGGGCAAGCCTCGCACCGAGCGTGAGAGCATGCCGAGCTTCGCCGAGCAGATCAAGGGGCCGGACTACGAGGCCCGCGAGGAAAAACACACCTTCCCGCACCTTGAGGTTCCCCGCGAGCAGGTCGCCTTCTCCTCGAAGTTCGCACCCGCTTGGAGCACCTACTACGCCATCTACTTCACGATGACCGGTCTCCACGGCCTCCACGTCATCGGTGGCGCGCTGGTGCTGGCCTACTACCTGTTCTTCGGAAAGAAGATGTATCTCAGCAATCCCGAGTGGCTCGCCAACCGGGTGGAAGTCGGCGGCCTGTTCTGGCACTTCGTCGACCTTGTCTGGATCTTCCTCTTCCCGCTGCTTTACCTCATGTAAGGTGCTCCAGTTCCTTTCCTGCAAATTTCTGACTCCGGAATCCCATGGCTGATTCTCCCGAAGACATCAAAAAGAAGACCAAGACCTACCTGCTTGTCGGTGGCGTCCTGTTCATTGGCACCGTTCTGACCTACCTGGTGGCCACCCAGGAGTTCCTCGATTTCGGCAAGCACGGCTTCGACCGTGACGACTGCCTGATCGGTTTCGCCATCGCCTCGGTGAAAGCCACGCTGGTTGCCGCCATCTTCATGCACCTCAATCATGAGAAGAAGGCCGTCTATTGGATCTTCTTCGGCAGCTTCATCACCGCCGCCTCGCTGGCCGGTCTGACCGCCCTCGCGTATTTCAGCCCCATCCACGACAAGTTCTTCCCCGGCGCCAAGCCCGGCTACGAAGGACAGGCCGAGTGATTTTCCCTGTTTCGAAACCGGCCGTCCGGCCCTAGAATCCATCACCATGTCCCTCCGAGCCTTCCACATCGTCTTCGTCACCGTCTGCACCCTGCTGTTCGGTTTCATTGCCGCCTGGGGGCTCCTGTTCGCCCACGACCGCACGTCGCTGGTGACCGCCTTGGGCGTGGTGGGGGTGCTCGGTCTGATCGGCATGCCGATCTACGGCGTCTGTTTTTATCGCAAGGCGAAGAAGCTCGTCCTCTGAACCCATCTCCCGAACCCCTTACTCCCGCTGCCATGTCACTCATCGCGTGTGCAACCTGCCAGGTCAATATGGCCCAAGGTGGTGGCGATGCCGCCGGATGGTCGATCTTCTTCCTGTTGGTCGTCATCCTCGTGGTGCTTGGCGGAGTGGTCGCGGTGATGGCCCGCTTGGTCCGCCGCGAGGCCGCCGGGCTCGACCCGAGCTTGCGTGACGATGTCCCCTATAACCGGGACGACGACTGATTCCCTCTTCCCAAACCGCACTCCGATTTCCCTCTCAGCATGAGTCCTTCCAAATTCCTCGGCATCCCCGAATGCTTCTCCGCCCACGGCGGCCAGGTTGACCACCTCATCGACGTGGTCCACTGGTTCATGTTCGCGCTGTTCATGGGCTGGACGATCTTCTTCCTCTTCTGCCTGTTCCGCTTCTGGCACCGCCGCACCGGCAATGGCAAAGCCTCCTACGAGGGTGTCCGCAACCACATCTCCTCCCACATCGAGGTGGGCGTGGTGATCATCGAGGCGGTGCTGCTCCTCGGCTTCGCGTTCCCGCTCTGGGCGGACCGCGTGGACTCCTGGAAGCTGGTGCAGGAACAAAACCCGCTGCGTGTCCGCGTCGTGGGCTGGCAGTTCGGCTGGACCTACCACTACGCCGGTGCCGATGGCAAATTCGGCCGGATCGATCCGCACCTCATCTCCAGCTCGAACGAGCTCGGCATCGATCACAACGATCCGAACGCGCTCGACGATTTCACCAGCCCGATCCTCAAGCTGCCGGTGAACTACCCGGCGGTGCTGAACGTCACCAGCAAGGACGTGATCCACAACTATTCGATGATCCCGATGCGCATCCAGCAGGACGCCATCCCGGGCAAGGAGATCCCGATGTGGTTCACCCCGGTGAAGGAACTCGAAACCTTCGTGGTCTGCGGCCAGCTTTGCGGTGAAGGTCACGGCAACATGGTCGGCACCATGGAAGTGGTTCCGCAGAAGGCCTTCGACAAGTGGTTCCAGGAGCAGAGTGCATCCTCTCTCAAGGCCAATCAGGCTGCCGCCGCCAAGGCCGCCGAAGCCCCCAAGGCAGCTGAGGCTCCCAAGGAGCACAAGTAAGCGGACTCTTTCCTTTCCCAAGCCCGCGGGTGAGCGATCGCCCGCGGGCTTTTTCGTGTCCGGAGCATCCGGTCCGTGACCGATCTGGATTTTCGTGGTTGAGTGAACCCAGCGCATGGATGTGAACCTGACCGACATCGACCATGAGGATTTTCGCCGGCTTCTGGCGGAGATCGGCAAGGCGCGCATGCCCTATGGCAAGTTCGGCCCCAAGGACTATCCGCCTGCCGGAGTGCCGGTCATGGATCTGCCGCCGGAGTATCTCGCGTGGTTCAAGGAGCGCGGCTTTCCAAAGGGACGGCTCGGCGAGTTGATGGCCATCGTCTATGAGGTGAAGGAAACCGGCATGGACAAGCTGTTCGATCCGCTCCGTTCCATGAACGGCGGCCGTCACCGCCTGCGCCCCCAGCGCCGCAAGAGCTTCGACTTCGAGTAGGCTTCGGTAGAATACCTTCCTATAGGTCTGGTCGTTCTGGATCTTCGACCTCGAAGAGGTCGAAGAAAGTAGCCGGTGCGTCGCGCAGCGACCTCCGGGCGTCACAGCCCTTTGATATTTTCTCCGACCCCGTAGTGGGTCGCAGCAGGGCGGATAGATCGACACTCGTCATTCCGGTGTTGGTTTGTCCGCCTTTCTGCCCCGTCATCGCGAAAAGGTCGCAAATTCCTCCAAGACTTCCGGCCGTCCGCTGTCTACTCTGCAGAACTCATGAAAACCTTGTTCTTCAGTCTGACAGGGATGTGGCTTTTTGCACTCGCTGCCATGGGGCAGGATGTCGCGAAGATCCGCGCGGAACGCGATGGCATGGTGGACAAGGGGCGCTGGCGTGAGGCGCTGGACCTCTATGAGGAAAAGCTCCTGCCGGTCGGAGATGAGAATTCCGGGAAGGATTGGGAGAAGGTGATGATGTCCCTCCAACGCCTCAACGATTGGCAGAAGTTCGACGGCCTGATGGAGAAAGCCCTCGAGGCTCATCCCGATCAACCGCATCTGCTGCTGGCCGCGGGCGTGAGCCTCCAATCGGTGCCTCACGGCGGCCGGATGCTGGCCGGGGAGTTCGAGCGCCAGCAGGGCTACTACGGCCCGAGGCGTGGTGGCCGGCATTCTTTCAATCCGGGCGATGGCGATGCCACCGCCGGGGAAATGATCTCCTGCGCCTACCGTGATTTCGTCCGCGGGATGCAACTGGTGAAGCGCGCGGTGGACACGGCCCGGGACGAGGCATTCCGCGTCAATGCATGGGCCATGGTGGCGGCGAAGCTGGGGGAGGGACAATATGGCAGCGAGGCATGGAGGCTCCAGTTGCTCACGCCTCTGGACACTCTCCCGGATTGGCAGGAGGAAGGTCCGTCCGGAGGCACGGAGGGCGCGCCATGGGCGGGTGACAAGCCGGTGCTCTATGAAGTTCCGGCGTCCTGGGATGCGGCGAAAAACGATGGCGAGCGGCTGCGTTTCGCCTGGGCCGAGCAGGCGCGGTTGAATGCGTCTCTGGAGCCATGGTCGCGGTTCTATCTGGCCCAGTTCAACCGCAGCCAGTACGGCGTGCAGACCCTGGGCGGGTATGGCTGGTGGGGAGCTCCGGATGAGGAAAGCGGGAAGGGTATTCTCGCCGTGGACACTCTTGCAGATGATGAATGTCTCGCGAAGACCTCGGATGGTGTCCGCCGTTTCAAGCTGCCGCCCGGGCAACACTTCATCGCGCTCTATCGTTCGCTGTTGGATGACAAGTCTGTTGGCGGCTCGGCGGGGGATGCTCTGGTGGATGAATATCTCGACCGGCGTCAGTATGACCGTGCGGAGACCGCGCTGCGCGAGGTGATTTCCAAACAAGGTCCCGGCGATGACAAGCAGCGTGAAAAGCTCCTCGCCCAGATCACCGGCGCATGGGGACGTTTCGGTGCCGCGGAAACCGCGGCGTCCGGCACGCGGCCGAAAATTCCGCTGACCTTCCGCAATGCGGGCTCGATCAAGCTCACCGCCGCGCCCATCGACATGGAAGCGGTGCTCCGCGACATCAAGGACTACATTTCGGGCAATCCGCCGGAGCTCGATTGGCAGCGCATCCAGCCGGGGCAGATCGGCATGCGGCTCATCGAGGGGAAATCCACCAAGTATCTCGGCGAGATCGGAGCGGCCTGGCAGCAGGATTTGAAACCGGGGGAAAAGCATCGCGATACGTTGGCGAACATCGAGGTGCCGCTCGACAAGCCGGGCGCATGGTGGGTGACCGGCACGCTGGCGAATGGCAATACCATCCACACCGTGATCTGGATCATCGATACGGTGATCGTTCAGCATGAGACCGCCGCCGGGCGTCAGGTCTGGCTGGCGGATGCCGCCACCGGCGCTCCCGTGGCGGACGCGGAAGTGGAGTTCTTCGGCCACCGCACCGTGGACATCGAGCGGAAGCTGCCGCTGGGACGACGCTACGAAATCCGCACGAAGATCTTCAACCGCACGACCGATGGCGAGGGCCGCATTCTCCTCAAGGCAGGCGATTGGGACAGCCAGTACCAATGGTCGATGGTTTCCCGGAAGAACGGCCGGGGTCTGGCATTCGGCGGCTTCGGGCCATTTTACGGATATGGCGGCAATGACCCCGGAGCGTATCGTGACGCCATCTCCTACGGCGTCACGGATCGCCCGCTTTACAAGGCTGGAGACGCCATCCATGCGAAGTTCTGGCTGCGTGAAGTCAGCTATGGCAAAGCCGACGAGGCGCGTTGGTCAGGGAAGACCGGCCGGGTGATCTTCATCGATGGCTGCGGCCAGGAGGCGATGAAGATCGAGAATCTCAAGACAGATGCCTTGGGGGCGATAGAGGTCCAGAGCGTGCTGCCAAAGAATGCCGTGCTCGGCGCATGGACCGCACGCTTCGAGATTCCCAATCAGATCACCGCCATCGTGCGTTTCCGCGTCGAGGAGTATCGCAAGCCGGAATATGAGGTGAGCATCGAGGCTCCGTCCGAACCTGTGAGGCTCGGGGACAAGTTCACGGCAATCGTAAAGGCGGTGTATTTCCACGGGGCACCGGTGCGCAATGCCACCGTCGAGATCACCGTGAACCGCGAATCGCTCGGAGAGCGCTGGTTCCCGATGTGGCGCTGGGATTGGCTGTATGGCCGTGGTGCGTGGTGGTGCGGCGTCGAGGCTCCGTGGCATCCGGGATGGAAGTCCTGGGGCTGCATTCCACCGTCTCCTCCATGGTGGCGCGGCAACCGTTGGACGCCGCCGGAGCTGGTGATCAAGCGCACCGTGCAGATCGGCGAGGACGGCACCGCCAGGGTGGAGGTGGATACCGCTCCGGCCAAGCAGGTGCATGGCGACATGGATGCCCGCTATTCGATCGAGGCGAAGGTGGTGGATGCCTCCCGCCGTGAGGAAACCGGCAAGGGCAGCGTGGTGGCCGCGCGGAAACCGTTCGAGATCGTGGTGGCTGCGGACCGTGGCTACGCCCGCCCGGGCGAGAATGTGGAGGTCACGGTTTCCGCCGCCACACTGGCGGGCAAGCCGGTGGTGGGGGCCGAGGGCACGCTTCGTCTGCTGCGCCTCGTGGCAGGAGAAAACGGCCGCATCGATGAAAAGGAGATCTCCCTTTGGCAGGTGAAGACGGATGCGGAAGGAGAGATCCACCAGCGTTTCCAGGCACCCGCTGCCGGACAATACAGGCTTGCGGCGAAGCTCTCTCACAACGGTGGCGAGGCCACCGAGGGCGGACTCATTCTCAACGTCCACGGCACGGACAAACCGGGGGATGACTGGCAATTCGGCGATCTGGAGCTGGTGACCGACAAGGTTTCCTATGCTCCCGGAGACACGGTGAAGCTGCGGGTGAACAGCGATCAGCCGAACGCCCACGTGTGGTTGTTCCTGCGTGCCGAACAAGGCGGTGGACGTGAGGCGAAAAGGATCGTGCTGGATGGTCGCAGTGGCGAGGTGCAGATCCCGTTGTCGCTCGATGACATGCCGAACATCTTTGTCGAGGGCGTCACGGTGCATGGAGCACAGGTTCACACCGCGGTCAGGCAGATCCTCCTTCCTCCGCAGAGCCGGGCGCTGGACGTCTCGGTGGAGCCCGCAAAGGCCCGCGTGAAACCCGGCGAGAAATCCGCGCTCGCGGTGATCGTGCGGGATGGCGGGGGCAAGCCATTCCAGGGGACTACCACGGTGGCGATCTATGACAAGGCGTTGGAGGCACTCACCGGCGGTCCGAATGCCGCGCCGATCCTGGAAAACTTCTGGTCGTGGAAACGGAATTACTGGGGTCCTCGTACTGTGGGGTCCGTGCCGGGTTCGCAAGGGAGCCTGGCCGCTCCGGATGAGGTGACGATGCAGACGTTGGGCAACTTCGGATGGGTGGGCGTCGTGACAGGTGGCGTGGGCGGCAGGCTGGAGAGACGCTCCGCTTCGGCGAGAAGCAGGTTGGGCCTCGACGAGGGCGGGATGGCTGCGGATGCATTCAGTGCCGCTCCCGCTACCTTCGCCGCTCCCATGGAAGTGGCGAAGAAAAAGGACGCAGCCGGAGGAGAGGACGGCACGGAACCTGCGGTCACTGTCCGCAAGGAGTTCGCCGATCTGTTGAAGTGGGCCGGTGAGGTGAAAACCAACGCGGAAGGACGCGCGGAAATTCCGCTGGAATTCCCGGACAATCTCACCACCTGGAAAGCCCGCGTGTGGGCATTGGGTGAGGGAACCCGGGTGGGCGAGGGCAGCGCCGAGATCATCACCTCGAAGGAATTGCTGGTGCGTTTGGAAGCTCCGCGTTTCCTCGTCGAGAAGGATGAGGCGGTATTCAGCGCGGTCGTCCATAACGAATACGACGCACCCAGGACGGTGAAGGTTTCGCTGGAGCTTGAAGGCGGCACGGTCGAGCAGATCGGGGGCGAGACCAAAAGTGTGGAGATACCTGCCAAGGGCGAGGTTCGTGTCGATTGGCGGGTGAAAGCCCTCAAGGAAGGAGAAGCCGTGGTTCGCATGAAAGCGGTGACCACGGACGACGGCGATGCAATCGAGAAGAAGGTGCCGGTGATCGTTCACGGCATGTTGCGCCAGGATGCGTGGAGCCGGGTGATCGATCCGGGCAAGGACAGCACGTCGATCGATTTCGAGATTCCGGAGCAACGCCGCGCCGACCAGACCAAGCTCACGGTCCGTTTCTCGCCCACGGTGGCGGGTGCGGTGGTGGATGCCATTCCCTATCTGGCGGAGTATCCATACGGCTGTACCGAGCAGACGCTGAACCGCTTCGTGCCCCTGGTGATCGCGCGGAAGATGGTGCAGGACCTCGGTGTGAATCTCGATGAGATCCGCGAGAAACGCATCAACCTGAATCCCCAGCAGATGGGGGACGCCCGGGAGCGTGCCGAGCAATGGCGGCAGTGGAAGAGGAATCCGGTTTTCGATGCGCTTGAGATCGAGAAGATGGAGCAGGCGGGCGTGGACCGCCTCATGAACATGCAGAACTCCGATGGCGGATGGGGATGGTTCTCCGGTTATGGAGAGACGTCTTATCCCCACACCACGGTGGTGGTCGTCCACGGCTTGCTGTCCGCGAAGGCGAATGGCGCGAATGTGCCGGACGGCATGCTGAATCGTGGCGTCGCGTGGCTGCAATCGTCTGAGAAAAAGGAAGTCGCCGCCCTGAAACGTCATGTCGCCCGTGTTGCTGCGGAGAAAGCGGGCAAGAAGCCGAAGCCATCGAAACTCTACGAGAAGAGCCGTACGGATTCCACCGATGCCTTTGTCCGGATGGTGCTGGGTGAGGCGGGCAAGGATGGGCCGGAGATGGTGGATTTCCTGTTCCGCGATCGCCTGGAGCTACCGGTGTATGCGCAGTGCCTCGCGGGGCTGGAGCTTCATCGGAGGAAGGACGCGGGCCGCCGTGACGAGGTCATGCAGACCATCGCCCAATTCGCGAAGCGCGACGATGAAAACCAGACCCACTACCTTGATCTGAAGAACGAGTCCTACTGGTGGTACTGGTATGGCAGCGATGTGGAGGCGAACGCCTGGTATCTCAAGCTGCTTTCGGCGGTGAAGCCGAAAGCGCCGGAAACTCGTGGCTTGGTGAAGTATCTGGTGAACAACCGCCGCCATGCCTGCTACTGGAACTCCACCCGCGACACCGCATATGCGATCGAGGCCATCGCCGCCTATTTGAAGGCGAGCGGTGAGCTTGCTCCGAAGATGGATGTGGAGGTGCTGCTGGATGGGAAATCGCTGCGGACGGTGTCCATCGACCGGGAGAACCTGTTCTCTTTTGATGGCACGGTGATCGTGGATGCAGCGGGCTTGCCGACGGGCAGGCATACGGTGGAGTTGCGCCGGAAGGGGGAAGGTTCGTTGTATGGGAACGTCTATCTGGAGGTCTTCTCGCTGGAGGACTTCCTGCGCAAGGCGGGCCTCGAGGTGAAGGTGGAGCGCCACGTTTACAAACTGATCCCGGAAGAGAACCAGACCGTGGTACCGGACTCGACCGGACTCGTGGTGAACCAGCGCGTGCAGAAGTTCCGCCGCGAGGAACTCAAGGACGGAGCAAGCCTCGCCAGTGGTGACCGCATTGAGGTGGAGCTCGTGCTGGAGAGCAAGAACGACTACGAATACCTGATCTTCTCCGACGCGAAGGCGGCGGGCTTCGAAGCGACCGAAAGCCTGAGCGGTTACGTCCGCGGCAGAATCCAGGCCTACATGGAACCACGCGACAAGACGGTGGACTTCTTCATCCGGTCGCTGCCGCGTGGCACCAGCCAGGTGACCTACCAGCTCCGTGCGGAAGCTCCCGGCAAGTATCACGCGCTGCCCGCGAAAGCAGAGGCGATGTACGCGCCGGAACTGCGCGCGAACTCGGACGAGATCCGGTTGGAGGTGGTGGAGAAGAAGTGAATCTCTAAAGCGCCAAAGGCGCGCTCCATACCAGCCTGGGTCGCAAGGCCCAGGTTGGGTCCGGTGTTTGTTTGGAGGGCTGAAGGCCCGATCCATTTTTCGTTCGGGGAGTGAGCATCGTAGTCTTCTCCACATCGATCGGGCTTTCAGCCCTCCATCATGGGAGTCATGCCCACCCAGCCCTTGCGGGCTGGGCTGGTATGGGGCGGACCTTTGGTCCTCAAGAGAGCGATCAGGATTCGATGTGATGGGTGAGAACCTTGAGCCAATTCTCCGTCATGCGTTCGAGGCTGAAATGCTCCTCCACATGGCGGCGGCCATTCGCACCGAGTCTCGCGCGTTCTTCCGGTGATCGCGTCAGATCGACCATCGCCTTCGCCAGAGCTTCCGGTTCATAAGGCGGCACCAAACGGCCTGTCTGTCCGTCGATGACCTGCTCGGAGGCGCCGCCAATGTCGGTGGCGATCACCGGCAGACCCGAGGCGAGTGCTTCGAGCGAGGCATTCGGACATCCCGCTGGATTCGAGATCATCACGAAAACGTCGAGACCCGCATGGAACGTGGGGATATCGCGGACATCCCCGAGCCATTCCACCGGCAGGTCTGCGGATCGGGTTTTCAGTTCGGCGGCATGTTCCTCACTCCCCGTTTCGATTCCTCCGGCGATTTTCAACACGCAGGTAGGGAGTTCCGGGATGGCATCACGAAACGCATCAAGCAAATCACCAAGGCGTTTTTGCGGGCTGATGCGCGCCGTCGTGCCGAAGACCAGCACGGGACCGGCAGGCCGTCGTGCCGGAACCTCATGTAGCGGAATGCCATTCGGCACCACCTTCACCGGCACACCGAGCGCGGCGGCGCGCTCCGCTTCGGCGTGATACTTCACCACCATCACATCGAGCACGCGTCCGTAGTCCGCAGGCTCGCACACCGGCAGTGATGCGGGGCGCTGCAACAGCCAGCGGTCGAGCGAATCGAAGAACATCTCCCCCGGGCTGACATCCACCACCCGGGCGAAAGGCAGCCCTTCCGCGATCAGGAACTTCGAAGCCGTGATGGCATTCCAGAACGTGACCGTGCGTGGTGGGTCGGCCGTCATCTCCGCGAGAATGAGATCCGCGGAATCGATCGCATCGATTTGTCCGAAAGGTGGAGGAACGAACACATCAATGCCCGCTGCTACGAGAGCTTCGCGTCCCGGTGTCGGGTGATCGGGATATTCCTGTAGCAGAGCAAGACGCACGCGGTGGCCGCAGCGATGCAGTTCCACCATCAGACGCCGCAGCGAAGATTGCGCACCGCCGACTGAGAGATTGTTGGCGACGAACCAGAACGTTTCTCCGGGCTTCTCCCGTCGGCAGGCTAATTGCCGGAGCAGGCGTGCCGTCCTTGCCGCCATGCGGTCCGTGCTGAAATCGCGGAAGACCCTGTCGCGGCCGGATGCGGGAGGATCGAGCAATACCGGCACCAGCGCGGCGGCAAATTCCTCCGGCGTGGCTTCCGGTGCGATGAGTTTCATCGCCGGGCAGCGCGCCGCGATTTCCGGCGTGCCGCCGACCGCCGTGACAACCACTGGCAAACCCGCCGAGAGGGCCTCCAGATGCGCGAGGCTCAGCCCTTCGTGCGCGCTGTAGGAAACGAAGGCATGTGCTTCCGCGAGCACCTCAGGCACGGGCCGTGTGCCGCCGGTGAACTCCCAACGGATGCCATGGAGTTGAGCCTGTATCTCCAGATCCTCCAGGCACGCGACCGCATTCGGATGGCTTTCCGGGGCTTCACCCGCGATGACGAGTCTCAAGGCTCCGGAATGCCCGCGACGTTTCAGTTCCGTGCGCGTGGCCGCCAGCATCGCAGGCAGGCGGTCGAGCCGTTTCTGGGGGCGTGGATTCGCCACTGCGACCAGCGTGAATGCTTCGCCATCCGGTCGCGGCGATTCCTGCAGCGGCTCGATGCCATTCCACACCGTGCGCACCGGAATTTCCGGCAAGCGATAACGGGATTCCTGAGCAACCGCATTCGAGCAGGCGATGAACAGCGAGGCGTCTTCCTTGCGCAGCGTGTGCCAGTCTTCCGGCCAACCGCGCGCAGTATTGTGAAGGGCCACGGCGGTAGGCAGTCCAAGCGTGGATAGCGCACGGGTATCTTCCGCGCTGGTGAGATGCAGGTGCAGGACGTCGATGCCGTGGGCAAGGACCAGCTTCTTCACCTCGCCCGCGCGTTCATGACGTCGGGCATGCGAGAGATCGATGAAAGGCGGTGCGTCCTCCAGCATCCGCCGCAGCGGCGTGCCAAGTACGGCAAGTATCGTATCCACACCATGGCCGGGAAGATGCCGGGTGAGATCAGCAGCTATTTTCTCTGCTCCGCCATGCTGGAGGCTGGTGACGATTTCCAGAGCGCGCAGCGAATTGCCGCTGGCGAAATCCAACGCAGGGAAATGCACCAGCCGCGTTCCGGGCGGGATGTCTCTCTCCTCGATGCGTGCCGTGGCGGTTGCGAGCGTGGGATGCCATTCGCACATGACGGGCGGGAGACCGTTGGCGGCTTGGATGTCTCCGCCGTGCGCTGCTTGCAGGTCATGCCATGGATGATCCTTCGCATCGAACGGCGGGAGCCCGAAGGCCACCGGAGCGTTTTCAGGCAGTGGCATGAACCACTCCGGATGCGTCAACCAGGTCCCCGCGCGGACGATCAGCACGGGGCCTTCTTCAGGAGGAGCGGTGTGGATTTCGTGAATGCCCGCCGCGCGGAGGCTGCGGATCGTACGTGCGGCCAGCCATGGTCGCCGAGGATCGCCATCGAATATCCAGGCACGCACTCCGCTCATCCGATCACGCGGTTGAGCAGCGCCCCGTCGTTCAGATGACGGCGGAAGTTCTCGAGGAAATGAGCCACCAGCACCCGGCTTTCTCCGCGTTGCCCTCCGGCGACATGCGGCGTGATGTGGCAATTTGGAAGACCGAGCAGGCGATGTCCTTCCGGCAGCGGTTCCGGATCGGTGACATCGAGCCATGCGGCCTCGATAGGACCGTGTTGCAGGGCGTCGGCCAGCGCGTCCTGATCCACCGTGGTGCCGCGGCCGATGTTGTAGAACACACTTCCCGATTTCATCGCGCGGAAAACCGTTTCGTTGAAAAAGCCGCGCGAGTCCGCGTTGTCCGGCAGGATGTTGATCACGTGATCCGCCTCTCCAAGAGCGGCGATCGCTTGATCCGGTGTGACAATGCGGATGCCTTCGTCTCCGCGCGGTTGGCGACGGACGGCGGTGATTTCCATGTTGAAGGGTGCGAGCATGCCAACGAGCCGCTCGGCGATGGCACCATAGCCGTAGATCGACACCGATTGCCCGAGAAGCAGGCGGCTGCTTTCGCGCAGCATCGTCCATGCGGGATCGCTGTTTGTGCAGCGGGTTTTGAGTGAACGCGGTAGTTGCCGGGCCTGTGCGAGCATGAAGGCGAAGACATGCTCGGCGCACGCCTGATCGTAGACATGGGAACTGTTCGTCACCACCAGTCCGCGGGCTTTCGCGGCTTTGCGGAACCCAGGCGTGTCATATCGCGTGAATCCCGCGGAGCTGACCTGGAGCCACCTCAAGCGCGGAGCGTTCAACACGCTGGCGACATCCGGTTGGCCGAAAGCGATGTCCGCTTCCGCAATCAATGGATCGGAGGCCTGCTCGACCAGTACCGAGGCCGCGCGTTTGGCGGGAAGCAGAAGTTCATGCGGCGCGATCTCGTTGCGCAGCCAATCGAGGAGTCCGGCGGAGGCCTGGATATCGGTGAAAACCTTGAGCGTGGACATGAAAACAGATCGATCAATAGGCAGCCGGATTGCGGGGCGGCGGAACAGGGCGGGCCCAGTCGTCATCCCGATCATCCATCAGGGGGCTGTGTTGCATCGGCGGCGGCTGGTTGAACATCCGCGAGGCCATGGCGGAAGCCGCTGCGGCAGCCACGATGGGCATGATCGAAACGGAAAGCGGGCGGCGTCCGGTGAAGACGAAATGTCCCTGCGGTCCCGGCTGGTAGGTCAGGCGGCTGCGTTGTTCCACGCCATCGGCGAGCCGGTAGGTCACGTCCAGCGGCGTGCCCGCTGCCGCATCCGTTTGCAGCCAGAAGCCGTCCTCGGTCATGCGCACCTGATGCTGCACGGCCGGAGCGGGAGGGAGATAGCTATTGTTGCTGTTGGATGGGAACGGGGGCGGCGTCCCACCACTCCTGCGGGAGGCGGTTTTCACGATCGCGACCACGATGGCGACGACCGCACCAAGAGGGATCAACAGGCAGGCGAGTCCGCCGATGCTGAAACCTGGGGATTGGCCGGAGTAAGCGACGGTGCTGCCGGACAAAGGAGCCGGATCAGGAGCGCCTGCGGAAGAAGGCGATGATTTGGCCGGCAATGGAGCGGGCGTCGGAGCTTCCGCGATCACCTGATACGGCGCGGCGATGCGGAAACCGATATCGGCATTGCGGCTGCGCGGATCGGCGCGGTAGCGGGCCGCGCTGCGGGTGTTTTTCAGGTCACGGATCCACGAGCCACCGCGGAGCACGCGGCGCGGCTTGTCGGAGAGGTTCTGGTTGGTTTGGAGGGGATCGGTGACAGGGCCCGCCGTGTAAGGCGCATACCAGTCGAGGCACCATTCCGAGACATTCCCGCCGATGCGGATGCCCCACAGGTTCGAGGCGGTGGAGGCGGTGGCGTGGGTGCTGTTGTTCGAGTTGCCTTTGTGCCAGGTCAGATCGGTTTTCACTCCGGCGGCGGCGAGGGTGGAGGTGCCGTCGTGCCACGCGGCGGTGCTGCCAGCACGGCAGGCATATTCCCATTGGGCTTCGGTCGGCAGCGTGATGCGGAGAGCCCCCTTTTTCGACAGCCAGCTACAGAACTCCGAGGCATCCGGAAAAGTGATGAGACACACCGGATCGTCCGGCGATTGGCCGAAGCCCGGAGACTTCCACGTGAACTGCTTCTGCTGGACGAGTTCCTTGCCATTCCATCCAAAGCCACCGCTGGTGCCGGTCTCCGCCTCGGTCCGGTAGCCGGTTTCGGAGATGAAGCGCTTCCATTGGCCGACGGTGACGGAGCTCCTGCCGATCCAGAACGGCTGGCTGATCGTTACCTGGCGCTGGCTTTCATCCGCTGCGCGGCCTTCCTCCGTGTCTGGGGACCCTTGGGTGAAAGTTCCGGCCTCCACCCGCACCACCTCCAGAGTGACGCCGCCGCCCAGATCAAGCGTCTTGGTTTCATTCGCGGTGGCCAGGCAGGCAGCCACCCAGACCGGCATTCCGACGAGCCACGATCGTTGCATGTGTGTCCGCAGGGTAGGGAAGCGGGGTGGATTCCCACAATTCCCATTTGAACCCGATTTTCCATCCGCATTCCGCCTGCAACCCCGGCTTGCGGGCGGCCGGGATTTTGAAAAAATCCGCCACCCGATCCCCGCTGCGGCGACTCATTTTGGAGAAAATGCCGGAAAATAGGAAGTTTGGGCTTGCCTCCCCCTGTGGATGGGGTATTCACCGCGCCCCGAATTATGGCTAAGAAGAGCTGGATCGCACGCAACGAACGCAAGGCACAAACTGTCGCCAAGTATGCCGACCTCCGTCAGAAACTGAAGGAGGAGAAGGACTACGTGGGTCTGACCCTGCTTCCCCGCGACGCCAGCCCGACGCGCTTGGTGAACCGCTGCGAATTCAGCGGCCGCCGCCGCGCCTTCCTGCGCCGCTTCAAGCTTTCCCGTATCAGCTTCCGCGAACTTGCCAGCGCCGGTATGATTCCGGGCGTGACCAAGTCGAGCTGGTAAGCTGGCACGACACGCGCTACATTTCGACCCGGGACGGAAACTACCCGCTCCCGGGTCTTTTTCATGCCCATCTACGAATACGTTTCAGAAGCTCCTGAGGATCCCGAACGATCGTGCCGCATCTGCGCCCGAGGGTTCGAGCTGCGCCGCCCTGTAGACCGCGCGCCGCTGGAGAAGTGTCCGTTGTGCAAGCACCCGGTGAAGAAAGTCATCTCCCGGGTCAATACTCCCAAAATCGCCAAGCCGCTGTCCATCAGCGATGCCAAGGCCGCGGGATTCACCGTCCTCGAAAGACGCGACAAAGGCGTCTACGAGAAACTCTGAACTCCTGCGATGTCCATTTTCTCCCTCATCACCCTGCTCGCCGTGGAAGGCGGGCACGAAGCGCCTCATGAGCTGCCATCGCTCGGCGTCTGCCTGCTCTACCTGCTGGGCATCGTCTTCTTCCTGCTGCTGAACGCCTTCTTCGTGGCTTCGGAATTCGCGATCGTGAAGGTCCGTCCGAGCCAGCTGGAGACCGGCAACAAGGACAGGCCGACCCGCATGAGCACCGCCCAGCATGTGGTGGGGCATCTCGATGGCTACCTTTCCGCCACCCAGCTCGGCATCACCATCGCCTCGCTGGCGCTCGGTTTCCTTGGTGAGCCGTTCGTTGAGGCGCTGGTCAATCCGCTGTTGTTGATGATTGGCGTGCCCGCGAAGGTGGGCTCGATCATTTCCTTCATCCTGGCGATCGGCTCCTTCACCTTCCTGCACGTGGTGATCGGCGAGCTGCTGCCGAAATCCATCGCCATCCGCAAGGCGGTCGTCACCACCTTGTTGCTGGCCGCGCCGCTGCATGTGTTTTACAAGACCTTCAAATGGGGTATCGCGATGCTCAACGGCACTGCGAACTGGCTGCTGAAGGTGATCTTCCGCATCGATCCGGTCAGCGAGGGCGAGCATGTCCACTCCGCGGCCGAGCTGGCGCTGCTCTTCGCCGAGAGCGAGCGCGCCCAGGAAGTGACCGAAACCGAGCGCGAGATCCTGATCAACGCGCTGGAGCTGAACGAACTCTGGGTCCGCGACGTGATGACGCCGCGCGCCCGCGTGGTGGCGCTCGATGCCGACCAGCCCTTCGAGAAAGCGCTGGAAATCGCCCAGCGCAGCAAGCACACCCGTTTCCCGCTGATCAAGGGCCACCTCGACCACGCCATCGGCCTGATCCATATCAAGGACCTGCTCAAGCTGGTCAGCCAGCCGGATCCGGATCTGATGCGGATCAAGCGCGAGCTGAAGATCGTGCCGGACACCATGCCGCTCGACACGCTGCTCAAGTTCTTCCTGCGTGAGCACGCGCATCTGGCAATGGTCGTGGACGAGTTCGGCACACCCGTTGGCATCGTGTTCCTCGACAATGTGATCGAGGAGCTGGTGGGCGACATCCAGGACGAGTTCGACAACGAACGTTCCTCGTTCAACCGCATCAATGACGATGAATTCGTCATCGAAGGCACGATGACCCTCAACGACCTCAGCGGCTACGTGGAGGAACTCTATCTGGAAAGCGGCGAGGTCACCACCGTGGGCGGCTACATCACCCAGCAGCTCGGCCGCTTCCCGGAGCCCGGCGAGACGATCGAGATCCTCGGCTATGAGGCGAAGGTGACCAGCACCGACGGCCGCCGCGTGGGCCAGGTCCACTTCCGCAAGCTGCCGGAATCGAGCGACGAGTCCGAAGCCTCCGAACCGGAAGAAGTGCTGGCTGGCAAGGAAGCGGAGTAAGTTCTTCGCACGTAGTTCCTCCTGAAGGAGAGACTGCTTACGAAGAGTCTCAGCTTCTGCGTGCGATCACCGTGAGGATCTGTGCGTCTGCTTCTTCCGGAAACGCGCATGTTTCTTCGAACTCGGCGATGCCTTCGAAGTGCTCGAAGCCCGCGGCGACCAGCAGCGCGTGCAGTTCATCAGGTTCGAACCAGCGCAGCGTCTGCGAGCATTCATGCGTCGCCAGCGGATTCCGCTCCGCATCCATCAGCGTGTAACGGTGTTCGCGTTGGAGCGTGCGGTTTGCGGGATCCATCCGGTGCCTGGTTTCCAACCCGCCGATCCGCCCGTCCGGCAACCGCACCTCGTGATCGGGATACCATTCGTTCTCCGGCAGATCGCCTTCCAACTCCGCATCCGGTGTGAACACGGTGAGATAGAGTCCTCCTTCCGGCTTCAGCAATCCGGCGATGCACTGCAGCGCCAGCGCGGGGTCGGGGCATAGCTGGAGCGTGAAGGCCGGAACGACGATCGCGGAATAGAGCGTATCCGATTTGAAATCCTCCACCGTGCCGGCATGCAGTACCGGCTCCAGGCCGATCACCGCCGTTTTCTTCCGGCACAGCGCCATCATGTCCGCGGATGGCTCCAGCCCTTCCACTTCGAAGCCCTCCAGAAGCAGCGGAATCAACAAGCGGCCCGAGCCGCATCCGACCTCCAGCGATGGCCCCGGGAAGTGGGCAAGGAACGTCTGGAGCAACGGCAGTTCCACGGACGGTCCTTCCGCCTCCCAGAAAGGATCGTGGAATTCGGCTTCGAGAGACTGGTAGCTGGCCACGGCGCGAATCTGTGCGGCCATGCCCGGAAGCTCAATCCAAGCCTTTGCGCTCGCCCCAGTATTCTCGTGCTTTCTGTTCCATGATGGCTTCGGCGTAAGCGGCAACCAGGACATCCTCCAGCAGGGTTTTCGCTGCTTCTCCCGCTTCGTTGGAGGCGCTCAAGCGCGGCTGGAACATTTCATCAAGGGCTCTCGCCCGCAGGTCTTCATTCTGCGCGATGCCTTTGGCCATCTCTGCAAGTGCCTGAGAGCGGAAAGCGGATGAACCCAGAAATGCTTCGAAGGCTTCTTCGTCCGCACCTTTGCCACTGTCGGGCAGTTGCTTCAACCAGACCTTGCGGGCTTCTTCCTTGCAGACATCCATGACTGCTTTCCAGCGGGGGTGCCGGGAGAGTTCTCCGGATTTCGCCCATTTGATTGCGATCTGATGGAGCTCGCCTTTCCTCTCTTCGAGTGCCTTCTCGATTTTCCCCAGATCAATGAGCCCGCGTTCCAATTTCGCGATGATGTCTTGGAATTGAAGGGCGCGGGCGGTATTGGTCAGGGAGCCGGAACCTTTGACACCGACGGTCGCCGTGCTCCAGCCAACACTCAGTGCGGCCACTCGCTCCTTGCCGGGATTGAGGATGATGGGGCCTTGCACGGAGAGCGTGCGGATGGAGCCGGCTTGGTTTGGAGTTGATTGCTTCAGAAGCACGCCGCTCGCCCGTTCGATGGTCACCAAGCCGTCATCCTTGGTTTGGAAGGTTACGCTCTCGGGGCTTTGTGCCTGGACGGTGCCTCCTTGAACGCTCTTCCACCATAACGGCTTCCAATCTGACGTGCTGCCAGCGAACCCCGTGGTCATTCCCTCGGTGGTCAGCATGGTGCCGCCGACGAGTGTCGGGTCCTGTATGGAGGGAGGAGCCTTGGCATCGTATGGGGTCCATGCGTAGGAAACGGCGTTGGAGAAACGATTGAGGAATTTCAGGTCCTCCAGCATCCCTTCTATTTTGAAGGTGTGATCTCCCCGCTGCATGTAGACCACATCGCCCGGGATATTCCACATCCGGCCGATGTCCGCGGGTTTTTCCGGATTCAGGATGTTGGTCTCGCTCACCATCAGTCCGGATGTCATGTCCAAGGCGACAGTGGCATCAAGGGTTCTGCCTTTGGACTCCGAATGGTATTTCGCGATGAAGCCGCCAGTCTTTTTATATGCGGCGGCGAGCTCTTCGGCGACTTTGTCCGCTGTCTCATCGGCTGTGGCGTGACCGACGAGGGCGAGCAGGAGAAAGAGGGATGTCTTCATCAGCATGAGTGGATCTACCGATAACCGATAGATCCGCTCATGCTATTGGAGAAGAAACAATTCTTCGCAAATTGTCGCAGGCCGCAGGAGTTATGACATGGCTCTCTGTCCCGCGAAGAAGCTTTCCATGCGGTGCTGCATGTCTTCATAGAAGCGGCGCTTGATCGCTTCCAGCGCGGCCAGCTTTTCCGGCGAGGCGGCTGCGGCGGCTTCCTGTTCGAGGTGCATCTTCTCCGAGAACGCGCGTTCCATCTCGATCAGCGAATCGAGGAACTCACGCGCGGCGCGGGAATGCTCCACGCCATCCACCAGCGCGTTTTCGAGGCGCTTGTTGCGGGTGACGGCGAGCAGGTTGCCCTCGGCAAGCTGGCCCATGTAGCGGCGGTGGCTTTGGAGGAACGCCTTGTGCTCGGAGTCGAAGGTGACTTCGTCACGATCCACCAGCGAATCGTAGGGACCGGGCTTGGTGAAGAACTTCACAACTAGCGGGATGGTGTCCACCAGCATGAACAGGAGCGTGAGTACCAGATAGGTGTAGAAGGCGAAGACGCCGCCCTCCGCGCCGCTTTGGAAGAGGCGGTGCAGAGCGAGTGTTTGCGTGAGGATGTCGCGGCGGGGCTCCGCGCGGATGGCGTCGAGGCGGGTGGCTTCCTCATTGGAAATGCGGGCCAGTCCATCCTGGGTCAGGGAGAGTTCCTTCAAGCGGCTATCGATCTGCTGCTTGATGGTTTCACGCAAGGCGTTCTGTTGGGTGACGAATTGGCCGGCCTGGTCCTCCTCCACCTTGCGCTTGAGCCCGGCCACGCGGTCGGCTTCCGCTTTGTTGGCGGCCTCGATTTCCTTCATGTGGGCTTCGAAGGTACCGATGGCGCCCTTTTCGGCTTCGCGGATCTGGGTCTGGAGTTTGGCCTTCTCGGCGGAGACGTGTTCCAGCAGGCCGCCGAGGCGCTTCGATTCCTCGCGGCGCGGGTCGAGCTGGTCGGAGCGGATCGAGCGTGCGCGCGGACCTTCGCCCTTCAGGCCGGAACGCTGGCCGTTGAGCTCGCGCTCATACTCGGCCTGCCAGTAGCCCAGTTCGCTCTGGACCTTGGTATAGAGCGGGGTGAGTTCCTCGGACTGTTTATCGACGGTCGCGAGACGGTCGCGGAAGGGTTTGGTCGCCTCGTCGGTGGCATTTTTCAATTCCGCCTGCTGTTCCTTGGTCAGGCCGGGAATGGCGGAGGAGGCATCCTCGGTCTCCTGCAGGATGAACTTGGCCTGGAAGGTTTCGTTCCACTTCTGGCGCTGCTCGGCGATGGCGGTTTCCAGCTTGGTGATCTCCCCGCGGATCTTCGTCTTCTCGTTTTCGAATCCGCCACGCACGGTCTCCACCTCGGCGGCGCGGTCCTTCTCGATCACCGCGGAGACGGTGTCGCGGAAAAGGAGCAGCACCAGCGGGTGGGCGATGGTCAGTCCCATCAGCACCGCCACGCATAGACGCAGCGCGAACTGGGACAACTTCCGCGTCCATGAGAGATAGGGCCGGTAGCCCGCGATCAGGGCGCGGTCGATCGTTAGAATGATGAACGCCCACACCGCCGCCACCGGATAGATCACCTGCGGGTTCTGGGTGAGGGTGGAGAGGGCGTAGGCGCAGGCGATGAAGGCGAACGCGCAGGGCACCAGCACGGTGGCGCCGAAGGCGACGTATTTGCGCTGCTCCCAGGCCGGGCATTGCTCGAGCGTTTCGGTGCCCGCGCCGGAGAGCCAGAAGAAGAGTCGTTTGATCGGGCTGGATTTCATGGGGAGAATCTTGAAAAGGGATCAAAAAAGAGTCCGGAACACTTCGGTTTACTACCGGGATTTCCTTCCATTGTTTCATCACATTTCCGGGATTCTCTGAAAAAATCGGGGGATCTTTCCACTGGACCTACCGGGGTCGATCCGGAGCGGCCCGCCACGGATTCGGTTGCCCGCCGCGCCCCGGCCCTCTACGAATGCACGGGATGCGCAACCGCTTCTATCAGGCTTGGGATTTCGAACGCCGCTCCGGCAAAACGGACGAGGGCGACTACCGCTCGCCTTTCCAGATCGACCGCGACCGCGTCCTGCACACGCCCACCTTCCGACGGTTGCAAAACAAGACCCAGGTCTTCTGGAGCGGGGAATACGATTTCTACCGCACCCGCCTGACCCACTCGCTGGAGGTGGCCCAGATCGGCAAGGCGATCTGCCACTGGTTGGAGACGCGTCCGGACGGTCCGTTGGAGCCGGACTACACCGTCGATCAGGATCTCGTCGAGGCCGTGTGCCTGTCGCACGACCTCGGCCACCCGCCCTTCGGTCATGCTGGCGAGCGCACGCTGAATTTCCTGATGCGCGGCCATGGTGGCTTCGAGGGAAATGCCCAGACGCTGCGCCTGCTTACCGACCGCATCTTCTCCGCCCGCCGAACCGGCATGGATCCGACCCGCGCCTTCATGGATGGCGTGCTGAAATACAAATCGCTCTGGACCGAGCTGAAGGCCGCCACCGGTGCCGAGCCGGAGCATCATTTCCTCTACGACGAGCAGCACCATCATCTCGACTGGGCGATGGGCGGGAACGATTTTCCGTTGGAGCTGCCACCCGGCCCGGTGCGGGATGGCTTCAAGTCGATCGAGTGCCAGATCATGGACTGGGCGGACGACACCGCCTATTCGCTGAACGACCTCTCCGACAGCGTCCGCGCCGGATTCCTCACGATCTCGAAGATTGAGGCGTGGGCGGAGGCGAACGGCGTGGAAAAAGGCGAGGGCACCCCGCTCGGCGATCTCATCCGCGCGATCCGCCGCAAGCGTGTCGATCCGCTCGTCGGCCGTCGCATCGGCTCCTACATCCAGGCCACCCGTCTGGAGTCGGACGTGAACTTTCTCAGCGGCCTCACCAACCGCTATCGCTACCACCTCGCCATCGATCCGGATGTGAAGGCGGAGTCGAAGCTCTTCAAGAAGCTCGCCTTCGAGGTGGTGTTCCTCTCACCGCAGCTCAAGCAGCTCGAGCACAAGGGCAGCCGCATGCTGCGCCAGCTTTGGGAAGTGCTCGGCCAGCGCTACGTCCGCGGCGAAACCATCGACGGCCAGGACTTCCAGCTTCTCGCCGCCGACACCGTTTCGGAAATCACCGCCGCTCCGGACGAGAACGGCCGCGCACGCCTCGTCTGCGACTTTCTCGCCGGCATGACGGACGGCTACGCCGCCCGCACCTACAAACGCCTCTTCATGCCGGACTTCGGCTCGATCGGGGATTTGATCGGGTGAAAGATATTAAAGATATTTGAAACCGAGCAGGCGACTCTCGGCGCTGACGGCGGATGGCGCGCTGTATCGCTTTGCCTTGATTCAGAAACCGAGCAGGCGACTCTGTTGTGCCAGTTGCGCCCGGGCCAGAACCGGCTTTGCCTTGATTCAGAAACCGAGCAGGCGACTCTATAGATGACGTGAAGTGAAAGGATATTCATGCTTTGCCTTGATTCAGAAACCGAGCAGGCGACTCTGCTCAAGGGCGACCGTGCGCTTGTATTGCAGCTTTGCCTTGATTCAGAAACCGAGCAGGCGACTCTTCCCGCCGGAGCGGAAGCGATCAACCGCCAGCTTTGCCTTGATTCAGAAACCGAGCAGGCGACTCTAAGGCTGGCAGGTTTGGGAGGTTGACGAGAGCTTTGCCTTGATTCAGAAACCGAGCAGGCGACTCTTGCCTCGGGTTCTTCGAAGTAGAGGGAGGAGCTTTGCCTTGATTCAGAAACCGAGCAGGCGACTCTTCATCAGAGCGACGGGAAGGAACCCGGCACGCTTTGCCTTGATTCAGAAACCGAGCAGGCGACTCTGCCGTAGTTCGCTCGGCGGCACCGGTGGTGGCTTTGCCTTGATTCAGAAACCGAGCAGGCGACTCTGCGCGGGCGCATAGGCGAAGGTGCCGACCGCTTTGCCTTGATTCAGAAACCGAGCAGGCGACTCTACCATCCGCATCGATGGTTGTGGCCGGTCGGCTTTGCCTTGATTCAGAAACCGAGCAGGCGACTCTCATTTCCCGGAAATCGTCAGCGAATCGCCTGCTTTGCCTTGATTCAGAAACCGAGCAGGCGACTCTTCACCTACACGGCCGTCGCTCACGGCTCCAGCTTTGCCTTGATTCAGAAACCGAGCAGGCGACTCTTGGTGTAGCCGCGCGATGGTCGGCACCTTGGCTTTGCCTTGATTCAGAAACCGAGCAGGCGACTCTGCAATCCACGAAGGATGCCCGCTCCGAGTTGCTTTGCCTTGATTCAGAAACCGAGCAGGCGACTCTAGGGTGATCTCCGAGGAACGCAGCAGTCCTGCTTTGCCTTGATTCAGAAACCGAGCAGGCGACTCTGCGCCGCGTCCGCGTTGTTCGCTTCCGGCTGCTTTGCCTTGATTCAGAAACCGAGCAGGCGACTCTAAAGAAAACGGAGAGACTTCACCGCCGGTTGCTTTGCCTTGATTCAGAAACCGAGCAGGCGACTCTCCTACATCGCGAGCGGGGTGGACGTGAAGTGCTTTGCCTTGATTCAGAAACCGAGCAGGCGACTCTGCGCCGCGTCCGCGTTGTTCGCTTCCGGCTGCTTTGCCTTGATTCAGAAACCGAGCAGGCGACTCTAAAGAAAACGGAGAGACTTCACCGCCGGTTGCTTTGCCTTGATTCAGAAACCGAGCAGGCGACTCTCCTACATCGCGAGCGGGGTGGACGTGAAGTGCTTTGCCTTGATTCAGAAACCGAGCAGGCGACTCTCCGATCCAAGGTGATGTGGTCACCGCATCTAGCTTTGCCTTGATTCAGAAACCGAGCAGGCGACTCTGCCGCTGCCGGGATTGCCACCGGAGTTTCCGCTTTGCCTTGATTCAGAAACCGAGCAGGCGACTCTGAATTTTCCGCATTGGATTGACCGGCGACGGCTTTGCCTTGATTCAGAAACCGAGCAGGCGACTCTTTCAGATCGAGGAAGGCCATGCATGCTGCGGCTTTGCCTTGATTCAGAAACCGAGCAGGCGACTCTGAAGGTCTCCGCAAGAAGATCGCGGAAGCCGCTTTGCCTTGATTCAGAAACCGAGCAGGCGACTCTACCTGGAACAACACCAGTTCAACGTCTGGGCTTTGCCTTGATTCAGAAACCGAGCAGGCGACTCTGATGCCCGCCTGAACCTCTATGACGCCATCGCTTTGCCTTGATTCAGAAACCGAGCAGGCGACTCTCACCGCCAGCGAGTGGGAGGGCGATGTTCAGCTTTGCCTTGATTCAGAAACCGAGCAGGCGACTCTGTCGATGTTGTCCCCGAATGGATAGGGAATGCTTTGCCTTGATTCAGAAACCGAGCAGGCGACTCTGCACATCCAGACCGGGCCGGGACTGCTATTGCTTTGCCTTGATTCAGAAACCGAGCAGGCGACTCTGCGGGAGTGGATCGCGTTTTCCCAAGCTCGGCTTTGCCTTGATTCAGAAACCGAGCAGGCGACTCTCCAACATCCTGCATGCGCATTGACTCCTTCGCTTTGCCTTGATTCAGAAACCGAGCAGGCGACTCTCGCCGCCAGTGAACAGGAAAAGGCCGCCCTGCTTTGCCTTGATTCAGAAACCGAGCAGGCGACTCTTCAACACTTGGACTGCCGATCAATACTATTGCTTTGCCTTGATTCAGAAACCGAGCAGGCGACTCTCGCTTCCCGCGACAGGCGTGCAGCAGGCCGGCTTTGCCTTGATTCAGAAACCGAGCAGGCGACTCTTTGCCTCCCTTCAAGCCTACCAGCTTGCCGGCTTTGCCTTGATTCAGAAACCGAGCAGGCGACTCTCTCGGCACCGCTACCAAGCCCGCGGCTCCCGCTTTGCCTTGATTCAGAAACCGAGCAGGCGACTCTGAGGCACCGGCGGGTGCGGTGGAGGTTCCGGCTTTGCCTTGATTCAGAAACCGAGCAGGCGACTCTTTCGCCGCCTCGATCCTGCTGGCCCTGTGCGCTTTGCCTTGATTCAGAAACCGAGCAGGCGACTCTTGAGCGTGGCACCATCTGCATCCACCAGCAGCTTTGCCTTGATTCAGAAACCGAGCAGGCGACTCTGCAGCAGCGCGGCACGCGGCCGCCCTCCGTGCTTTGCCTTGATTCAGAAACCGAGCAGGCGACTCTAGGCGGACCGCTACCTGCGCGACGTGCGCGGCTTTGCCTTGATTCAGAAACCGAGCAGGCGACTCTGAAGCCGCAGAAAAGGCCCGGCTTGAAGCAGCTTTGCCTTGATTCAGAAACCGAGCAGGCGACTCTGAAGCCGCAGAAAAGGCCCGGCTTGAAGCAGCTTTGCCTTGATTCAGAAACCGAGCAGGCGACTCTAGGTCGCCTGCTCGGTATTCATTTCCAGTGATTTGTAGCTATTTATGGAAAACGGAGAAAGGTTCACCAGAGCTGGATTTGTTCCGGAATTTCTTCTGGAGGGGCTTCTTTGGCCGGTTTTCCGTGGATGATGTAGGCCCGTTCCCACTGGGCTTTGGTGATGTAGATCGCGCGGATCGAACCTTCTTCAGGAACAGCCAGCCGGATGCGCCGGAGGTGGGTTTCTTGTCTGGCGAAGGTCACGCAGGGCCGGGCGTAGACGCTGAACTGGATCATCTGGAAGCCATCATCGAGCAGGAACTTCCGGAAATCGGTGGCCCGTTTCCGTTCCGCTTTCGTTTTGACCGGCAGGTCAAAGGCGACCATCAGCCAGCCCATTTTGTAGTGGTTCGGGTCCATGGCCGGTAGGGGCCGGATTGGGCGGTGGTTACCGCTTGGCGGAAGGAACGGACGGCTCCTTCAATGACGCCTCGGATATCGAGCGTGAGATCAAAATAGTCCACCTTCTCCAGCGGGAAGGCCGTCACCCACTGGCGGAATTCGCGGGTAACCTGCCAGTCCTTCTCATCGGGATGCCGCCGGATCCAGTCCGCCACCCGCCAATCGACGCAGGGGCGAAAGGGCTCCATGAGATCGTAGGCCAACGGTGTGGAGTTTTCCCGCGTGGCGTGGGCAATCCCGAAAGTCGGATCCAGTCCGACGGCAAAGAGGTTTTGCAGGACGGTGGACAGCAAAACCGCATAGCCGTAATTGAGCAGCGGATTGGGGCCGTCTCCATCGCGTCGACGCCGGAAATCGTCTGTCTCCGCCACCCGGTCCGCGTAGATCCGCCAGAACGCTTTCGCGCATTCGGCCTCCTTTGATGCGAACCTTCCCCGCGCCAGCTTGCCAAGTCGCTCCAACCGTTCGTCCCCGGGTGCCAGTTCTGCCGCCAGCGAAAACTGGTTCATGCATTTTGAATCGATCGTCTTTTGCCATAGTCGCTGCTTCAACTGGGCCGGGATGTAGGCTTGGGCTCGGGTGAGAAGCGTGTCCGTGGCACGATTGGCGGGGAGGACGAGTGAGGCAGGCTTGAAGTTCTCGCAGATGATGAGGCCCACGCCGTGCTTGGCGGCTTCCAGCAGCAGCTTCGAATGGATCGAAGCGGAAAAGGATGTCACGATAATGGCGGCGATGTCTTCCAAAGGAAGACGCCGTTCACCGTCCGCGCTCTTGCAGGTCAGTTGCCCATCCTTGCAGGAAAGGGAGCAATCGGGAGAATCGATGCTGACGATGTGATAGGACACGGCATCATGCGGGATAGCCTGTGTAACGTTGCGGAAGAATTTCCAAATGTCTCTTTATTAACCCAGCGACAGAAACTTCACGCCAAACCCCGAGGCCGGTATCGGGTCGACCAAAGATCTGTGGGCGTGTCAAATCTAGCTTCAAGGACGCTTTGATTGATTTGATCTGCCATATTCCGTCCCTGTCTCCTTGGTTTGTAAGTCTGATCAGCATTCCATTTCGGAGAATTCGAACTGGCTTGCCTCCATTGGCTTTCCAGATTTCGTCGAGGCGGGACTGGACATTGTGGAAAGAGATGATCCTTGGGGCGGGATCGAGGCAGAGCCCGTAGTTCTCGTTGATAATGAGTGCGCCGGAGATGGCTTGGAGTTTGCCGGAGCCTGCCTTGGGCATCGGCCCCAGCAGTTTGCCTGCACGTTCTTCTCGTTCCTTCGGGACTATCACTCGCCGTTTGTTTTCGATAGTGGTTGTGCGCTGCCGGAGCTTGACGCGCGCGTCCGTGCCTTTCCCTTCGAGGGTGACGATGCCCCAAGTGGTGAGTTCCGCCCTAGTGCCGGACCGGTCGGCGGGGATATGCTGCATGACGCGAGACTGAGCTAGGGACCGCGCTAGAGCATTCTTGAGATCAGTAGGGAGATCGTTGAGCGAAGCACGGGTCACCTCTCGCCCCCTGCTGTCCAACTTGGTGTGGAACTTGTAAAGTTGAGTGGCCCTAAGTCGGCACACATCTTCTTCGGTTTTGTTGCGAGCGATGATAGACTTCCATAGTTTTCCGCTTTGGTTCTCTCCGTGAAAAATGAATGGAAAATAGTGAGCGGTAAAGCCGATCGTGGCTGCATCGAGGGCGTGATGGAGGTGGGTAAGGTTGCGAATCTCCTCTTTGGGGCGGACTTCGCCCCGCTCATTGAGTACTTCCGGACAGGCCAGTGCTAAAGCGCCGGTGAGCTTCCATGCCTTGCGGATTTCTGCGGTGACGGGTCCTGGGATAGGGAAGATGGGAGCATCCACCAGTTTTTGGCGGATGGACTTCGTGGCGAGTTTTACGAGATGGCTGGTCTGAGTGAGCTGCCCTTCAGTAAAAGTGCGATCCTTGTCCTCGTAATCCTCGATCATCAGCAAGCGCTTGCGGGCGCTTTGTCTCGCGTAGTCATCCGGATAGGATTCTTTGCGGGCGACTTTTAAAGATTCGACCCATTTTTTGTATTTGTCAGGAGATACTATCCGATCGTCATCTGCATGATCTAAAATGAAGCGCCTAGCAGTCCGGTTTCCTTTTAATGCGTTGATTTCCGCGCGCGTAAGGACCAAGCCCGCCATTGAATCCGAAAGCCGTTTGGATCGCGGAATGATGTGTTCAAACTGCAAATCGGCCAGTTCAGCCTCTCCGTAATCTCGATGCGTGAATGGACATGTCCAGTTGAGATCCATTGCAATCCTGCACTTTTTGATCAATGCATATGTTGGATAGATCCCTTTTTCGATGAGTCGTTTCTCAGCTGATTTGTGTTGAGCGATTTTTGCATTTTCGGCCGATTTTATTGCAACACGGTCTTTGCCGGAGAACTCTTTGAGTTCACGGGCGACTTCGACAATGACTTGTGTGTCGGCTTTGGCTAGATTGGGGAATTCCGTGATGAGATCGTCGATCAGACGGTCGAGAATTAACAGCCGGTGGCGGACGAGGTGGTTGTTGGTGAGTTGGTCGAGCGGACGCTTGTTCTGCACCTCCCTCACCCGGGAGGTCGGAACATTGAGATCGTAGAGGACGCCGTTCGCCGGTTTGGCTTCGCCCTTTTCGGGATCGGTGGCGGCGCAGGCCTTGGTGGAGTCGAATCCCGCGAGCACTTCCTCCACCACCTGCCGCAGCACCGGTTTGGCGTAGGGGGCCCGGCCTGTGGGGTATTTTGCCGCTACGCCGCTTTTGCGCAGATAGTCTTCAAAGGTCGCATAGGGCTTCTGGCCACGCTTCGGCTTGTTGTCTTTGGCGAAATTTTCTTCGAGGGCCTTCAGTAGCGAGGGCGGATTGCCGGAAATTTCCAGCAGTTGTGCGTAAGTGATTTTCTTGCCGCGGCTCCAGGTCGTCTGCGCGGCTTGTTTGGCCGGTTCAGGCAATAGGTTCCAAATGGTGGAGATTTTCGCACGGGCTCCGGTGGCCTTGCGGACTTCGTCCTTCACCGGATCGAGGACCAAGGCGTCCGCGCTGTCCGGGTGGAGATTGAAATAAGCTTCGGTATTGGTCTCTACGTCACCGCAGTGGGCACGGATCTCTTTTTGGAGAGTCGCGGCTGTGAGGCTGCCTTGGGAAGAAGCCAGATCCCAAAGGTGCTTCCGCAGGGCGCGATCAAGCGGCTGGCCGTCTGCTCTTAGATTAGCGAGGATGCGTGCAAACCGGTATTCGAGGAATTCGCGGCACTTGGCGGCGGGAACCTTGGAAAACTTGTCTGCCAGTTGACGCGCCTTGTCTTCCGTCTGCCCGGATTGAGTGGCTTCATCGAAGGTCTTCGCCCATGTGATCGGACAGCGGGCGATGATGCGGTTGTCGAAACGGGGGACGAGTTGGCCGAAGAGTAGTCCGCCGCTGTAGCGCTTGGGCAGGCGGATACCCTCGGTGGTTAAACGCTTCCGTTCATCCGCGGTTAGATCATCGGCAGTCAGGATCATCCGGGCGAGGGCGGGGTCCAGTCCTGGAATTTGTCCGAGGTGGAGCGAAAGCAGGCGACCGACTTCCTGCGTGACGACGCGCCGCGGGTAGGCGGCGTTGAGAGTTTTGTAGGGAAGTGTGGAAGAGATCCGTTTGCGGAATTTCGCCGGGTCCAGCCTCAGGCAGGCACAAACCGTTTCTGCCATTGTCTCCGTGCCGTGTTGCTGCATCAGCTCGATTGCGTGTGTTTCCTTCTCCGTGTCCTCGCCGGATTCCTCATCGCGGGACCAGCGGGAATTGCCATCATAACCGCGGTTGTGGGCATACCAGCGCAGCACGGTCCAGAGTTCGAAAGCAGAGAGTTGATGGTGTTTCTGCAGGGCCGCTGCGGCGAGCAGGAAAGGGGCCGGATGCCCGGGACGGTCCAGCTCCTGCCGGGACAGCACGCCGTGATGGAGCAGCCACTGCTTCAATCGTTCGATCCGCTGACGGGTGGAACGGATGTGACGGCGGGTGCGGCGCAGATTCCGACGTTGGGAGGCCAGGCAGTCATCGGTCGGGAAAGTAACGACTCCGGTTGCCACGATGTCTGGCTGGGCCGGAGCTGGCTGTGGCGCGGAAAGGACGCACCAGCCAATGGATGCGTAGCCGATGTCAAATGCGAGCGTCAGGCTCATAGGGGATCGGATGAATATGAAATGATATCTATCAAGTCCAGACTTAACCTGGACGACGGGCTTGACCGGAGATTTGAGATTTGTATGCTCCTCCCTGAATCAAGACAAAGTTTGAGGCACAAACAGGCTCCCTGGCATTGCCGACACCTGGTCCAAAAGTGTTTTTAACAAAACGGCCGCCCGACGGGGCGGCCGTTTTTTGTTGAAGGTGAATCCCTGTTTCCGATGGTTCACTTCACCTTCGTCTCACGCGGCAGGTACTGCATGAAACGCTGGCGGTCGCGGCATTGGAAGAGGGCTTCCTCCAGGCTGATGTAGCCGCCCTTGAGCAGGAAATCGAGGGAGTCGTCGATGGTGTGCATGCCTTCCTTGCGGCCGATTTCCAACAGGCCGACGATCTGCTCGATCTTGCGGTCGCGGATGAGCGAGCGGAGGCCGTAGTTGACGCGCATGACTTCGGTGGCGAGGACGCGGCCGCTGCCGTCCGCCTTTGGCAGCAGGCGCTGGCAGATCACGCCTTCCAGCACGTTGGCGAGTTGGGAGATGATCTGCGGCTGCTGGTCGGCGGGGAAGACGTCCACCAGACGGTCGATGGTCTGCGGGGCATCGATGGTGTGGAGGGTGGCGAGCACGAGGTGGCCGGTTTCCGCAGCGGTCAGGGCGATGCGGATGGTTTCCAAATCGCGCAACTCGGAGACGACGATGACATCCGGGTCCTGGCGCAGCGTCTGGCGCAGGGCGTTGGAGAAGTTCTTGGTGTCCTTGCCGATCTCGCGCTGTTTGATCAGGCAGGAGCGGTGCGGCAGCATGAACTCGACGGGGTCCTCGATGGTGATGATGACGCCGGAGCGGGTTTCGGAAATACGCTTCACCATCGAGGCGAGCGTGGTGGTCTTGCCGGAGCCGGTGATGCCGGTGACGAGGATGAGGCCGCGGCGTTCGTTGCAGAGGGTCTCGATGGTCTCGGAGTGGCCGAGGCTGGAGAGTTCCGGGATGTTCTCCGGGATGTGCCGGAAGACGGCTTCCAAGTGGCCGCTGGCGAAGTGGACATTGCCACGGAAACGGCCGAGGCCCTGAATCTCGATGGCATAGTCGAGTTCCCAATCGGTTTCCAGGCGGGAGCGCTGGGCTTCGCTGAGGGTCGAGTAGATCAGGCTGCGGGTGGACTCCGCATTGAGGGTGAAATCTTCCAGCGGCACCATGGAACCGTGGATGCGGGCGGCGGGTGGTGCGCCGACGCTGAGGTGCAGGTCGGAACCGCGGTTTTCCACGGTGATGCGGAGATATTCGTCGATGTCGCGAAGCTGGGACATGGGGCTTTGGGTGAGGAATCTGGGAAAGGAACGGAGGGCGGACGGATCAAACGTAGCCGCGGAGCGCGCGGTCGAGGTCCTGGGAATTCGGCGCGGCGGCGCGGGCGGTGGCCGGGCTGATGTGGCCGTGAATGGCGGCGTGGGTCAGGGCGCGGAGCATCGAGACATTACCGGGCGTCTCGGTGCGGGTGAGGAAGTCGCGGATCTCCGCCGTCTGGCGGTTGCGGACCCATTCGCGCACGGCGGCTTCGTTCTGCAGCGATTCGCAGACAAGGTGGAGCGTGCCGCTGGTGGAGGGTAGCAGTCGCTGGCAGAGGACGCCGACGAGGTGGCTGGAGAGCAGTTGCAGCGAGGATTCGCGCTGGCCGTCCGGGTAGAGGTTGCTGAGTCGCTCCAAGGTTTCGGTCGCCCCGGGGCTGTGGAGGGTGGAGAGAACCAAGTGGCCGGTTTCCGCGGCCCGCAGGGCGACCTGGGCGGTGTCCTCATCGCGGATTTCCCCGAGGAAGATGATGTCCGGGCTCTGGCGGAGCGCGGTGCGCAGCGCGTGCGGGAAAGACTTGGTGTCGCCCCCCAGTTCGCGCTGGGAGAAGTGCGAGAGGTCGTTTTCGAAGATGTATTCCACCGGGTCCTCGATGGTGACGATGTGGCGGCGGTAGTGGTGGTTGATCCAGTCCAGACAGCTTGCGATGGTGGTGGACTTGCCGGAACCGGTGGGTCCGCTGACCACGATCAGGCCGCTGCGGTGGGACAGCCAGTTCATGAGCAGTTCCTGAGGCAGGCCGAGCTCGTGGAAATCACCGACGTAGCGTTTGATGGGGCGCAGCACCGCGCAGAGTTTGCCGAGCGACTGGTAGAGGTTCACCCGCAGCCGCGAGCCGTCCGGGGCGATCCAGCTCAGGTCGGACTCGTAGTCGGAGGCGGGGTCGGTGTTGCAATCGCGCCAGAAGTCCTCCAGGCACTTGCGGTTCAGGGGCTCGTGTTCGAACACCAGCAGCTCGCCGTTGATCCGGACGCGGGGCGACTGGTCTTCCGCGATCAGGAGGTCGGTGGCTCCGGCGCTGAAGGCACTGTGGACGAAATCGAAAACGGCGGGCATTGGATCGAATCTGATTGGGTTTTCGGGCGGTGGGAATCCGGAATTGGGCCGGATCCACGATTACCGTTAGAATGTCCGGCAGCCCATGAAAAGCGATTGGCGGTTAAGAGTCGGTTAAGGGATGTCAGGGCGGGGGAGCGGACTTGACCGGGAGGTGCGATGATTGTTCATTTGTGCAGCAGATGACCGAGTCCCCGCAGGCACCGAAACCCCTGGTGATGACGCCCCATGAGGCGCTGAAGCGGTATTTCGGGTTCTCCGGATTCCTGGATGGGCAGGAAAGCGTGATGGACGAGATCGTCTCCGGCCGGGACGGGCTGGTGGTGATGCCCACGGGTGGCGGCAAGTCGCTGTGCTACCAGCTTCCGGCGCTGTGCTTCGGCGGGGTTACGCTGGTGATTTCGCCGCTGATCGCGCTGATGAAGGATCAGGTGGACGCTTTGATCGCACGCGGCATTCCGGCGACGATGATCAATTCCACCGTCCCGTGGGCGGAGCAGAAGGAGCGGCTCGATGGCATGCGGGATGGCACCTACAAGCTGGTCTATGTAGCTCCGGAACGCTTCCGCGCGGAGAGCTTTTTGAATGCGGTGCGCGGCGCGAATGTCTCGCTGTTCGCGGTGGATGAGGCCCACTGCCTCAGCCAGTGGGGGCATGATTTCCGCCCGGACTATCTGCGCCTCGGCAAGGCTCTCGAAAAGCTGGGGCGGCCACAGTGCGTGGCCCTGACTGCGACGGCCACACCGGTGGTGCGCGAGGACATCGTCTCCGTGCTCAAACTGCGGGAGCCGTTCGAGCGGGTCAGCGGCTTCTCACGGCCGAACCTTTCGCTGGGCATCACGGCGGTGGAAAAGGCCGCGCACAAGGACGAGCGGATGCGCGCGGTGATTGCCGCGCACAAGACCGGCATCGTCTATTGCGCCACCCGCAAGAAAGTGGAGGCCGTCTCCGAAACTCTGGCGAGCTGGGGCGTGAAGTGCATCGCCTACCACGGTGGCCTCAGTGACTCGGAACGCGAACGCGCGCAGGAGGTTTTCATTCAGCGCAAGGCGGACGTGGCGGTGGCGACGAATGCCTTCGGCATGGGCATCGACCGTGCGGACGTGCGTTTCGTGGTCCACTACGAGGTGCCCGGCAGCGTGGAGGCCTATTATCAGGAGGCGGGCCGCGCCGGTCGTGATGGCGAGGCGGCGGTATGCGAACTGCTGTTCAACTACGCCGACACCCGCACCCAGGAGTTCTTCATCGATGGCGCGAACCCCACGCCCGCGATCATCCGCGGCATCTACCAGTATCTGCTGAACCAGGCAGACAAGGAGTACGAGGTTCATCGTACGTTGGACGAGATCGCCGAGGGCGCGGACGTGAAGAATCCGATGTCCGTGGGCAGCGCGCTGACCGTGCTGGCGCGCGGCGGCTATATCGAGCGCTTCGACATCGCCGGGCGCCGGACCCGCGGCACCCGCCTGTTGAAGCCGGACGTGCTCGCGCGCGGCCTCCAGCTTGACGAGGCGTCCATCGGCGAAAAGGACCGCCGCGATCGCGAGAAACTCAAGGCGATGGTGGAGATGTGTTACGCGCGCACCTGCCGCCAGCAGTGGATTCTCGGCTACTTCGGCGAGGAGGACGCGCGCACCTGCGGCGGTTGTGATGTCTGCCGGGATGGTGGAGCGGGGGAATCGCGGCCGCCGACGGCGGAGGAAGCGATGATCGTGAAGAAGGCGCTCAGCGGCGTGGCCCGCATGTCCCGTCGCACGCCCGAAGGCTGGGAGGGGCGCTATGGCCGTGGCCGCATTGTGCAGATGCTGTGTGGCAGCCGTTCTCAGGAAATCCTCTCCGCCGGGCTCGACAAGCTGAGCACCTACGGCCTGCTCAAGGAACGCGGCACCGGTTATCTGAACGGGCTCATGCGCGCACTGTCCGATGCCGGCCTGCTCGAAACCGAGCCCGGTGAATATCCCGTCGTTTCACTCACCGCTACCGGTGACCGCGTGATGCGCGGGGATGTGGATTACCGTCTCGTTTGGCCCGCGGCGGACGATGGCCCGGCGAATCCCGGGTTGAAGGACCACGGCTTCGATGGCGGCTTGTATTCGATGCTGCGGGATCTGCGGATGAAGATCGCGGACAAGGAAGGAGTGCCGCCGTATGTGATCTTCGGGAACAAGACCTTGGAAGCTTTCGTGCTCTATCGTCCTTCCTCGGAGGAAGAGGCGCTCAAGATTTCCGGCGTGGGCGTGGTGAAGGCACAGCGCTACCTGAAGCCGTTCCTGGATGTCATCAAGACGTGGAAGCGCGGGCGCTGAGCCGGGCTAGCTTTCCGGCACGACGATCGCGCGCGGAATGGGTTCGCCGGGCGGCGATGAGGCCGGCTTGGAAGCGGTCATCGTGGGATCGTTCTGGGAACCCGCCGGAGTGGTGGCGGGGGATTCCGCCGGGAGCGACTTGGCGTGCGGCTCGATGAACTTCGGAGGCGCCGGAGGAACGTGGGTATCGGCGCCACCGTATTTCTTCTCGATGAGCGGAATGGCCCAGACACAGGCGTAGATCACTCCGCCGGTGAGGAGGATCAGCATCACGGTGGAAGCCACTCCACTCGATCTGCGGAGATGGCGCGGCTCGGAGACCGAGGCGTCGTGATAGTGGTGGGTATGATGATGACTTGGTTCCGGCGCGTCCACGATGGACAGCACGTCATCGGGGCCGGTGAAGGCGACGGGCTCGAAGAAGTCCATCCAGCGGCTCGGATCGATGCCTACGAATTCCGCATACTGGGCCAGGAAGCTCTTCGCATAGGTCGGGCTGGGGAACGACCCGTAGTCGTCCTTCTCCAGAGCCTCGATGACCCGCGCGGGTATTCGCGTGCGATGGGCCACATCAGCGATGGACATGCCCTTTGCTTCGCGTGCTGCGAGCAACCTGCTGCCTGGTTCTTCCCAATCTTCTGCCACGGCTGTCTCCTATGTCAGAGTATGCACAGCGTTCCTACAACGCAAGCTTCGAGCCACCGATTGCCGTTTGACTCCGTGGAAAGGGGGGCGAATGATCGCCGCGATGGCGATTGAGAAACACGTGCTCTTCGTATGCACCGGCAACACCTGCCGCAGCCCGATGGCAGAAGGACTCTTCCGGAAGGCGGTGGAATCCCGGGCGGATTTTGCGGTCGGCTCCGCCGGAGTCTCCGCCCGCAAAGGGACTCCCGCCAATCCGGAGACGGTCGCCCTGCTCAAAAAACATGGCGTGGATCTCAAGGGCTTCTCCAGCCGCCCGCTCAGCCATGACCTGCTGCGCGAGGTCACCCACGTCTTTGCCATGACCCGCGGCCATCTCCGTGCGATGGAGACGGCATTTCCCGAGCATGCGGACAAATTCTACCTCACCTGCGAATTCGCCGAAGTGCCGGGCGAGGGGATTGGGATGGATGTGCCCGATCCCATCGGCATGGGCCGCCGTGCCTATGAAGAGGTTGCGGACGTCCTGGAAATCGCGATTCCCTCCATCATCGCCTACATCGATCAGACGACGAAGGAGGATTGAGCGGGGGAGCTTTTGGGCTTCCCCCCGTGGGAAACTCAGATCATCCCGAGCTTCATCTTCCCTTCTTCGGAGATCATGTCCTGGTTCCAGGCAGGATCCCAGACCAGTTCGACCTTGGCGTCGTCGATGCCGTCGATGGTCATGATCTTCGACTGGGCGTCCGCGGCGATGACCGGACCCATGCCGCAGCCCGGGGCGGTGAGCGTCATCTTGACCGTCACCACGGTCTTGTCGGCCTCCTGACCGATGGAGCAGTCGTAAACGAGGCCGAGATTGACGATGTCCACCGGGATTTCCGGGTCATAGACGGCCTTGAGCTGGGCCCAGACCTGCTCCTCGAGCGGAGCATCCTTGAGTCGCTCCGCCTCAGCGTGTTTCTTCTGCTCTTCCTCGTCATTCAGGCCCAGCGCATCGCCGTCCTTGGAGGAGATGCGGGCGAGGCCCTGGGTGGTGGCCACGGTGAAGGTGCCGCCCAGACGCTGGGTGATGAACACCTCCGTGCCGACGGGGAGGGTGATGGTGTCGCCACTCGGGATCTGGATGGCATCCACTTCGCGGGCGAGCAGGATCTTGTCTTGCATGGCGGCAGTAGAATGCACCCGCGCCCCGCGGGCAAGGGGTGAAATGCCGGGACTCCTCTCAACAGCGTGCAATCGAAGGTGACAGAAGGCCGGGCCGCCGGTAGCCTGTGGCCACGGCGTCATGTGGGAATTTGTTCAAAAGCACGCGGGTGACGGGGTGGAGATCATCATCCTGGCGATCTGCATTTACCAAATCTACCGGGCCTTCCGGGCAACCCGCGGGGCTCAGATTCTGGTGGGATTGGGCGCGATTCTGGTCGTGCTGACCCTTATCGCTGGGATCTTCCATTTCGAGGTCATCAACTGGCTCATCACCCGCGCGGCGGCCCTGCTGGCCTTCGCCCTGCTGGTGATCTTCCAGCCGGAACTCCGCAACGCCCTCGCGAAGCTGGGCAGCAGCCGCCTGTTCTCGTTTTCCAGCACCCGCCGGGTGGCGTTCCTCGAGCGCTTCACCGATGCCGTGATCGCGCTTTCGAAGAAGCGCATCGGCGCGTTGTTCGCCATCCAGCGCAGCATCAGCCTGAAGACCCACCTGGAGAGCGGCGTGGTGCTCGATGCCCAGTTCTCGCCGGAACTGGCCACCAGCGTCTTCTTCCCGAAAACCCCGCTGCACGATGGCGGCATGATCATCGCGGATGACCGGGTGGCGGGTGCGGGATGCGTGTTTCCGGTGAGCCAGCGGGAGCTGACGGACCGCTCACTGGGCCTGCGCCACCGCGCCGGACTCGGTCTCGCCGAGGAAAGCGATGCCGTGGTGGTGATCGTCAGCGAGGAAACCGGCAGCATTTCCATCTGTGTGGATGGTGCCTTCCACCGCAATCTCTCCGAGAAGCTGTTCCGAGAAAAACTGTCGCAAATCTTCCTGCCTTCCGACGAACCCGATGAAACTGAACCTGACCAAAAACTGGATCGCGAAGATCCTGTCGCTCCTGCTCGCGACCGCAATTTGGTTTCTGATTAGGGAGCACCTGGGGATCAACGGAGCCACCGAAACGAAAAAATCTTCTCCGCCTCCGGCTCATGATGAGGACGGCAAGGTCATTCCCCGGGCATTGCCGGTGTCCGAGGCCGTCCCCCGCTAGGGAGTCTTACGGCCGCAGCGTGATGTGGTCGATCAGGCGGACCTCGCCGTAGAATACGGCGGTGGCGAGGACGGCGGGGCGTTCCACCCGCTCCACCGGTTGCAGGTTTTCCGCGTCCACCAGCTCCAGATAGTCGATCCGGGCGAACGGTGAATCCTCGATTCCCGCACGGGCGGCTGCCAGCAGGGCGGCACTCGGGCGTTCTCCGCCGCCGAGCAGGTCGCGGGCCGCGATGAGGGAGCGGCGGATGCGCGGGGCATCCGCGCGGTGTTCCGGCAGCAGCCGCACGTTGCGGGAGGACATCGCCAGCCCGTCGTCCTCGCGGATCGTGGGGTGGCCGATGATTTCCACGAGTACATCCAGATCGCGGACCATCCGGCGGATGACCGCGAGTTGTTGGAAATCCTTTTCGCCGAAGACCGCTGAATCCGCGCCTGAAAGAAGGAACAGCTTCAACACCACGGTGCAGACTCCATCAAAATGGCCGGGCCGGGTGGCTCCGCAAAGGTTCCGGGAAAGCAACGATTCCGTCACCGTGACGGAACGGTCGGGGTGATACATCGCCCCGGCCTCGGGGGTGAACACCAGATCGGCTCCCTCGGCTTCGCAGGCGACCAGGTCCGCTTCCAGTGGCTTCGGGTAGGCTGCCAGATCGTTGGCCCGGTCGAACTGGATCGGATTGACGAAGATCGAGACCGCCACCGTACCCCCCGGTCCTGCCAATTCACGGGCCTTGCGGATCAGGGCGCGGTGTCCCTCATGGAGGGCTCCCATGGTTGGAACCAGCACCAGCGGCTTTCCGGCGGAGGTGGCCGCGGCGCGAAACCCGGATGGATCGGCGATGACTTGCATGCGCGTCCGATGCCACCGGATGACTGGCTCCGCGAGGAAAAATCCCCGGTTGTTGGAGGTTGCCGCCGGGGCGGGAAGGCGTTGACGGGTTCCGGGTTTCCGTACAAGGTCGGCCATCCGTTCCGGATCAACCCCATCTTAAACATGACTCTCATCCGTTCGCTTCTCGCGGTGGTGCTCGCCGCCTCCCTCTCCGGCATTGGTGCCGCCCAGGAAGGCAAGCTCAAGATCGCCACGGTCGACATGCAGCAGCTCTTCAAGGAGTACTACCGCACCAACGAGGCGCAGAAGCAGATCAACATCGAGCGCGCCCGGATCCAGAAGGACAACAACGACCGCCTCACCCGCATCCGCGAACTGGAAAACAGCCTCGCCAACCTGCGCAAGCAGATCGAGGACCCGGCCATTTCCGACCAGAAGAAGCAGGCGCTCTTCAAGGACTGGCAGATGCAGCAGCAGGAAGGCATCGCCCTCGACCGCGAGCGTCGCGAATTCCTCCAGCGCAAGAACCAGGCCCTGAACGAAACCATGGTCCAGCGCATGAAGGGCATCCTGAACGAAATCCGCAAGCTGGTGGAAGAGCAGGCCAAGGGTGAAAACTATGACTACGTCTTCGACAAGTCCGGCCTCAGCACCTCCCAGGTTCCCTTCCTCCTCTACACCAAGGACGCCACCGACATCACCGCCGGCCTCCTGAAGGACCTCAACAAGGACGCTCCGCCGGAAAGCCTGAAGCCTGTCGAGGAGCTCAAGACTCCGGACGTGCCCCCCGCCGACGACAAGTAATCTGTAGCGTCCCGTAGTGGCATTCGCCCTCTCTCTTTCCGAGCTCGCCCAGCTGACCGGTGGTAACATCGTCAGGGGCGGGCTCGCTTCGTCTTACTCCGGCATGGCCGCGCTTGATGTGGCCGGAGCGGGAGACATCAGTTTCCTCGGAAACGAAAAGTACCGCGGCCAATTCCTGACGACCGCTGCGGGCGCGGTGATCGTCCCCCTCGGTGAAACCGAGGGCCCGGAAGGAACCGCCCTCATCGCGGTGGAGAATCCCTCCCTCGCATTCGGAGCCGTGGTGAAGCATTTCGCCGTTTCAGGCCGTCCTTTCCAGCCGGGGATTCATCCGCGCGCGTTTGTCGATCCGACAGCCGTGCTGGATGCCGGCAAGGTCCGTGTCCATGCGGGTGCCGTGGTGATGGCCGGGGCCTCGATTGGAGACGGCTCGGACATCGGGCCGAACGTGGTGGTGGGCGAGGACGTGGTCATCGGCCGCGATTGCAAGCTCCACGCGAACTCCACCGTCCGCGAGCGCTGCGTGCTCGGGGATCGCGTCATTCTCCAGCCCGGAGCCGTGATCGGTTCCGATGGCTACGGCTACGAATTTGTGGACGGCCGCCACATGAAGATCGATCAGGTCGGCATTGTGGAACTCGGCGACGATGTCGAGATCGGTTCCAACACCACCATCGATCGCGCCCGTTTCGGCAAGACCTTGGTGGGAGAAGGCTCCAAGATCGATAACCTGGTCCAGCTCGCCCACAATGTCGTCATCGGCAAGCATTGCCTGGTGATCGCCCAGACCGGCATCGCCGGCAGCAGCCGGCTCGGCAACTATGTTACGGTGGCCGCGCAGGTCGGCATGGTCGGACACGTCACGGTGGGGGACAAGGCGGTTCTCGCCGCCCGTACCGGCGTTACCCGGAGTTTGGAAGGTGGCATCACCTACTATGGCGATCCCGCGCTGCCATTTGCCGAGGGCCAGAAGCTCCGCGCCTACGCCCGCCGCCTGCCCAAGCTGGTGGAGGACGTGAAGGCCTTGAAGAAGTCGATCGAAGCCAAGTGATCCGCCGCCCGGCTGATGGATGCCCCGGCAGGCCATGGGCATCGGACGAATCCCGATAGCCATTTGGTGGGTCCCCGTTTCTAACAGGCTTTGTTACTTCGTGCAGAAATAGCACGCGAAGACGCTGATGCGGTGCAGCACGTCATAGCTGGAGAAGCCGCAGGCTCTGAGCAGTTCCAGTTGAAACGGAAGCGAACGCGGAGAGTCCTCCTTGTCGATGTAGGCGAGCACCTTCTGCCGGTATTCCGGACCACCGAGACCTTCGAGGTAGCACCCGTAGCGGTCCCACATCAGCGTGCGGACTTCCGGTGAATCGAAGTCCACGAGATCCGCGACATAGAGGCGACCGCCCGGCTTGAGCCAGCGGTGGAGTTTGGCGAAGACATCCCGCCAGTCCGCGTCCTCGCGCAGGTGATGGAGCACGGCTCCCGCGAGGATGCAGTCGAAGGAGTTTTCCGCGAAATCGAGATCGCGCAGATCGGAGGCGGTGGTTGCCACTGAGACCGCGCCGGCGGCACGGACGCGTTCCTCCGCACGGTCCAGCATCGGTTGGCTGAGGTCCACGAGGTGGCTCGCCACCGGTCCGACCTCCTGCATCACCCGCAGCGTGAAGTTCCCGGCACCACAGCCGAGATCGAGCACCGCCGCACCCGGCTGGAGATGGAGTGCGGCCGTGTTGGCGACGAGTTCCAGCACCAGCGGCGCGTCCATGGTGGCGGATTGGCCGGTTTCGAGATTGCTGAAGCGCTCGACATCCTGGTCGAAGCGTTCGCGGATCTCGGTGGTGGTGGACTTCTGCGTGAGCGGCGTGTTCATGAAATCATTTCCCGCTCCAGCCACCGCCGAGAGCCTTGGCCAGCGCGGCGAGAGTGATGCGCTGTTGGGAATCCACCTGGGCGAGCGCGAGCTCCACGCGCAGCACGGTGCGGTCGGTTTCGACCACATCGAGATAGCTGGTGAGTCCTTTGTCGTAGCGCTCCTGTGTCAGACGCTTGGTGTCGCGCGCACTGGTGAGCGCGGCGTCCAGCGAGCGGCGGGAGGCGGCGAGGCCCTTCAAATCGACAAGGGCATCCTCCACCTCACGCAAGGCCACGAGCAGCGTCTGGCGATGGGCGGCCATCGCTTCATCGTAGCGGCTGCGGGCTGCGGCGTAATTCGACTTGTTGGTGCCCGCGTCGAAGATCGGTGCGGCTACGTTCGCGCCCAGCGAGAGCACGCGGTTTTCCCAGTTGAGGAAGCGGGTGATGTCCAGCGACTCGAAACCCGCATCCGCGGAGAGGCTGAAGTTCGGATAGAACGCGGCCTGCGCCACGCCGATGCGGGCGTTGGCGGCACGCAGCTTTTGTTCGGACGCGCGGACGTCCGGGCGGCGTGCCAAAACATCGGCTGGAAGGCCCGGGCGGATTGAGGGCATCGAACCTGAGGGACCGCGATGGGAGACGGAGAAGCTGGAGGGCGTGGTGCCGCAGAGCACGGCGAGCGCGTGCTCCGCCGCGCCGCGCTGGCGCTGCACGGAGGCGAGATCGTTGTTGGCAAGCTCCAGCTCGGTGCGGGCGCTGGAGGTGGCGATGCCATCCGTCAGGCCCGCGTCGGTCTTGCTCTTCTGGATGTCCAGCGACTGCTTACGGGTCTTGAGCGTGGCCTGCAGCACGCCTTCCTGCGCATCGAGTCCGCGCAGCAGGAAATACTGGCGGGCCACCTCCGCGGCGATGCCGAGACGCTGCGCATCCACCAGCGCGGCGCTTGCATCGGCCTCGGCGGAGGACGCTTCCACCGCGCGCTTGTTGCGGCCCCACAGGTCGGGATCGTAGGCGAGATTGAAAGTGGATCGATAGCGTTGGTTCTCCAGCGGGATCGAAGAGGCAAAGGCAGAGGGAACGTTCGAGGTGACCGAATCCGACGACTGCCGTGAGATCCCACCTGAACCACTGAGATCGAGTGTGGGAAACAAGCGCGCGCGGTCGAGTCCCACCAGCGCCCGCGAGGTATCGAGGCGCGACTTGGCGGCAGCGAGGTCGTTGTTCGCCGCCAGCGAGCGGTTGATCAGGCGGGTGAGTTCCGCATCGCCGAAGAGACGCCACCAGTCATCGGGCAACCGCGCGTTGTGCGAAACCGATGACTCCTTCCACTTGCTGCCGCCGGAGAGGTTCGGAAACTGGAAGTTCGGACCGACCTTGCACGCCGTAAGGGCGAAGGTGGCGGCGAGTGGCAGAAGGAGGACGGGTTTCATGGGTGGATGGATCAATCGAAAGCGGTGGGAAGAGAAGGATCGGCGTGATGGCGGCGCGCGAGTTCGATGTAGTGATCGGCCGCCCGGTGCGGGCAGAGCTCCGGAAGCTGGTCGATGGGATAAAACTCCACCGCATCCGTTTCGTGGCTGGTGGTCAGCTCGCCGCCGGTTTTCCGGCACAGGAACACCAGCTTGTAGACGTGCTCCGGCTGCTTCGGATGCCCCTGCTTGTCCTTGTCCCAGCAGGCGATGAGTTTTTCCACCACCACATCGAGACCGGCTTCCTCGCGCACTTCCTTCGCCGCGTTTTCAGCGGGGCTGAGATTCAGATCGGCCCAACCGCCGGGTAGAGTCCACAGGCCATTGGAAGCTTCGCGGACGAGCAGCACGTTGTCTCCATCGAACACCACCGCGCGCACGTCCACCTTCGGCGTGGCGTAGCCGAACTCATGCGGCCATTCGAAGTCCGGTGCGACGGCAGAGAGGGGAGCGGAGGCGAGTTCGAGAATACGCGCGTAGCGTTCGCGGTCGTAGGCATTCTCGCCGTAGCGGAGACCGGCTTCGGCGATGGATTTCAATTCGCGGCTCAGCGCGATCCAGTCGAGCGGCTGGGTGATGGGATCGGAGGCGGTCATTTTTCCGGGGCTTCGATGAAGACATCGACTTGCTGGCCGACGTAGAGCGGCGGATTTTCCGGGCGCTTGAGGGAATACATCACCTGCAAGACTCGCGTGTCCACCCGTTCGGTGCTGGCACCGGTGAGCGAGACTTTTGGAATCACATACGGTTCCACGCGCAGGTATTCGAGGGGGAAGGTCACGCTGGGGTCGCCCTTGAGATAGGCGATGGCCTTTTGGCCGGGGCGGATGCGGATGGCATTCTGCTCATCCACGTCCGCGCGGATCTGGAGGCGGTCGATGTCTCCGATAATGAGGGCGGGGGACTTCGGCGAAGTGGCGGCGTATTCGCCGGAGCGGATGTTCACCTGGAGGACATTGCCATCGCGTGGCGAGCGGACGGTGAGCCGCTCGATGAGCAGGGCGAGCCGTTGCAGCGCGGTTTCGGTGGAAGCGAGCTGGGCCTTGGCGGCGGCCACCTGGGCTTTGGCGACGAGCACGTCCTGTCGGCGGTTTTCGAGGTCGTCCTTGCTGACGGCGCGTGGATCGGTCACGGACTCGAGGCGCGCGAGTTGGGTCTCGGTCTTCTTGAGCTGGGCTTCGGAGACATCGATCTGGGCGCGGGCGATTTCGCGTTGGGCCTTGGTGGAGAGTTCCTCCGCGCGCAGATCACGGTCATCGATGGTGAAGAGCGGCTGATCCTTCTTCACGGCATCGTTTACCTTCACCTGCATCTGCGTGACCAGGCCGGGAACGGGCACGCCGATGGAGACATTCTCGCTCAGGGCCTCCAGAATGCCGGTGGCGGCGACCGCATGGATGAAGGGTTTTTGAGGCGGTGGAATCGGCGGATCAGCCGCGGGCGGCATCTCTTTTTCCGCCTGGCTCTTCGATACCATGCAGATCATCCAGACGCCGAACGCGGCACCGGCCAGCGTGCCGTAACGGATGAGTTTTGAGAGGAAGTTCATGAGGGAATCAATGAGCGGCTTCGTGTTCGAAATGAGGCTTCACGTCCTGCGATTGCTCGTGGACCTCGATGATCTCGCCGTCGTCCATTTTTGCGATGCGGTCGGCGTAGGAAAAAATGCGGTTGTCGTGGGTCACGATGATGACGGCGCGATCCGGTGACCGCGCCACGCCGCGGAACAGGTCGAGAACGATCTCGCCGTTTTGCGCGTCGAGAGCGGCGGTGGGTTCGTCGCAGATCACCAGCGGAGGTTCATGCACCAGCGCGCGGGCGATGGCGACGCGCTGCTGCTGGCCGCCGGAAAGTTTGTTCGGGCGTTCCTTCCAGCGGTTGCCGAGACCCACGGACTCCAGGGCGGCGCGGGCCTTCTTGATCGCGGTGCCGTTCGACACGCCTTGGATCAACAGCGGCACGCTCACGTTCTCCGCGATGCTGAGCGTGGGGATGAGATTGAACTGCTGGAAGATGAAACCGATGTGCTTCGCGCGGAAACGCGTGAGCGCACCACCGGACATGTCATGCAGCGGCTGGCCGAAGACGTTTACCTCGCCGCCATCGATCTTGAGCGTGCCGGCGATCGCACTGAGCAGCGTGGTTTTTCCGCAACCGGACGGGCCCACCAACATCAGGATCTCGCCGGTGCGGGCTTCCAGGTTCACGTGCTTGAGCACATGGATGCGGTTCTGTCCTTCGCCGAAGCTCTTCTCGACGGCGCGGACATCGACCACGATGTGGGAGTCACCGTTCATGCGCGGAAGACCATGGCGGGTTCGTAAAGGCTGAGGCGGATGATGCCCATCAACGCCGCGAGCATGCAGATCACCTGGATCACGCCGAAGGCGACCACCGGGATGATCCATGGCATGTAAAATGGGGGCTGGTCGTGCTTGATCGCACCCATGGCAAAGCCGGAGGTCGCGAGCAATCCGAGTCCGAAGCCGATGATGCCGACGGTCATCGCCTGGATTACCAGCATCACGCTGAGCCGGAAATTGGACATGCCCATCGCCTTCAGCGCGCCGAGGTGCTTCAGGTTGTCCAGCACGAAGGCGTAGAAGGTCTGGCAGGCGATGGCGATGCCGACGATGAAGCCGATCACCACGGTGGTGCCGAAGGAGAAGGGGATGCCGGTGTTCCGCACGTACCACCAGATCGTGGAGGTATTGAAGTCGTTCTGATCCTTGCTGAACTCGCGGTTCACATACGCGCGCAGACCGGTTTCACGCGTGATCGCGGCGGCGGCTTCATCGGGAGTCATGCCTTCCACCGGAGCGGCGATCACCGCGGAGAGCATCTTGCGCTGGGGCGGTGTGTATTGCAGCGCGCGCTCGTAGGTGGTCCAGATGTAGGGGCCGCCGATGAAGGAACGCATCGCCTTGCAGGTGCCCACCACGCGGGCCTCGACGTCGTTGATTTCGAAGCGATCGCCGATCTTGATCGGATGGTCCTTGTCCTTGGAAAGCTGCTCGATGGCGAGCTCGTCGATGATGACGGTGTTCGGCAGCCGCAGGTCTTCCAGATTGCCTTCCACCATCCGCGTGGGTGCTCCGGCGAGCGAAGCTGGATCAATACCGACGAGCTGGATCGTCTTGAAGCTGCCGTCATCGCGCTTCACGCGCTGGATGCCGGAGTAGAGCGGCATCGCCCAGCGCACGGCGGAAACGGAGCGCACGCGCGAGACGTCGGTGTCGCGCATCGGGTTTACCTCGTTGATCTGCTCGACGCGTTCCTCCACCACATAGATCGGTGCGCCGACATTCTTGAGGGTGGCGGTGGTCCAGCGCATCAGCCCGCAGAACACGGACGCTTGTTGGACGATGAGGAAGGTCGCGAAAAACAATCCGGCCACCAGCATGAGATACTTGGCGGTGTCGCCGAAGAGCATTTTGAGCGCGAGGCCGAACATGCGCGGAGTGGATGGGATGAAAATCCCGCAAGCATCCGCTTGCGTGCCGCGACCCTAGCAGCCGCAAGCGATGACGCAACCGGCGAGGCGCATTCTCGTGATTTTACGAGCGAGCTGTTTCAAACAAACGGCACCGGGGAGAAGGCAAGTGAACCACGGATTTCGCAGATGACGCAGATAAAGAATCTTCAATCAGCGCCATCTGCGAAATCCGTGGTTCATTTGCCCGAATTCCAAGCGAATCAGGCACGCTCCAGAATCTCCACCTCGTAACCATCCGGATCGGTCACGAAGGCCATCTTGCGGCCGCCGGTGGTGAATTTTTCACGCCAGCCGGAGGGCCAGATCTCGATGCCGCCCTGTTCCAGGCTGTCGCAGTATTCCACGATGTCCGGCACGCCGAGGCAGGTGTGCATGAGGTCTTCCGGGCAGGTGGCGGTGTATTCGGGCGAGTGGCAGAGTTCCAGGAAGACGTCGTTTCCTTCCAGACCGAGGAACGCCAGCTTGTTGCCCTGCGGCGAGTCCCGGCGGTCGGTCAGCTCGTAGCCGAGCTTTTCGTAGAACGCGACGGAGACATCGATGTCCTTCACGCGGATGCGGGTATGGAGAAATTTGATCATCGCCGGGGAGTGTGGCTGCGGACCGGCGGTTTGGCAAAACCCGGTTTTTGGCGAAAGCCGCGCAAAAACCGCTGCGGACACGATCATCGTGGCATCCGGCCTCGAGCGGGGTTAGGATATCCGGTGCCATGAAAACGATCGTCGCCGCCCTCGATTTCTCCGATTCCACCTCTGCGGTACTGGCCTCTGCCGTGGACCAGGCCCGCGCCTTCAAGGCGATCCTGCATCTCCTGCACGTCTTGGAGGCGGAGCCTGCCTACACTGCCTACGGGTTCACTCCGGACGAGTTCCCGGCGATCCACACCTTTCAGGAAGAAGCCCGGAAGCGGGCGGTAGCGAAACTGGACGAATTGCTCGCGACGGTCCCCAGTGACGTGGAAGCCCGCACCAAGCTGGCCGATGGCAGCCCCCTGCACGCGATCATCGAGTATGTGGCGGAACATTCCGCCGATCTGGTGATTCTCGGCACCCATGGCCACGGGGTGGTGGCCTCTCTGCTTCTCGGCAGCGTGGCGGAAGGCCTGATCCGCAAGGCGGCGGTGCCCACTCTGGTGATTCCCGTGAAACGGTCCTGATGGCGTTGGCCTTGCGGGACTGGCGGACGGCGGTTAGGGATGCCGCATGGCCCGACGCTCCTTCAGCTTTCTGCTCGCCCGGCGGTATCTCAATCCCCGGCGCTCGATGCTGTCCTCGTTCAGCATCATCTCGTTGGTCGGCGTCCTGCTCGGCGTGCTGGTGCTGGTGGTGGTGATGGCGGTGTACGCAGGTCTGGAGCGCGATGTGAAGAGCCGCCTGCTCGGGTTCACCCCGCACATCCTCCTGACCCACCATCCTCTCGACCCCGCCAGCCCGAACACCGTGAACGATTGGCGGAAGGACTCCGGGCCTGCGAAAATGGTGACGGGAGTGGACGCGGTCGCGCCGTTTGTTTCGGACAATGTCATCCTTGATGTCGATTCGACACAGAAGCCGGTGATGTTCCAGGCTATTGACACCGAGGATCCTTCGCAGGTGGAACGCATCACGCGGATGCTGGACCGGGACCACTATCCCGATTCCTCCGCGGACATGGGCCTGGATGACCGGGTGGTGATCTCATCCACGCTGGCGGAACAGTTCGGCATCGGCGTGGGCCAGACCGTCCGGCTTTATTCGACGCGCAACTTCGAGCAGGTGATGGCGGCCTACAAGATCACTGAAAAGCCGCCCGTCCGCGATGCATTCGCGGAGAAGTGGAAGAAGGCCAACGATCTGCTTTCCCAAGGATGGAAGAAGCGCGGCGAGGCCGATGTCATTCCCACCGCCACCCTGCAACAGTCGTACGACCTGTTTCACGAAATCTGGTCGGAGCGCATCCGGGAGCCGGAGCGGCAACTGCTCCAGGATGTCCTGGATACGATGGGCGAGGCCGAACGGGATGAGGCGAATGGCACCCATGTCTTCAACAAGGAACAGCGCGAACAACTGGACCAAAGCCTCGCGGAACTCGGGAAAACCGATCCGGACAAGATGGACGGGGAGACCTTGAAGAGTCTCAAGGAAGTGGTGCTGCCGAAGGAAGCGCTGGTTGTGGGCGTCTATCAGGCCTCGCAAATGACCCTTACTCCGGAGGTCTTCATGCCCCTGACACTCGCGCAAACGCTGTCCGGTCTCGGTGATTCGGTGCAAGGGATCTCCATCCGTCTGTCCGATCCCTACAAGGCGGGAGAGGTGGCGAAGGAGCTGTCTGCAAGAATGGGTCCGGAGTGGAGGACGCTCACCTGGATGCAGCAGTACTCGGCGTTCTTCTCGCTCATCAACCAGCAGCGCATGATGATGTACTTCGCGCTGTCGTTCATCGTGCTGGTGTCCGCTTTCTCGATGATGGCGGTGATGTTCACGGTCACCATCCAGAAGCGCCGTGAGATCGGCGTGATGAAGGCGCTGGGGGCGACCTCCGGCCAGATCGTGCGGGTCTTCGTCTATCAGGGCATGATCCTCGGTTTCTTCGGCGCGGTGCTGGGGGTTGGTTTGGGAAGAGTGGTGATCCACTACCGCGGGGTGCTGCAGGATTGCCTGCGCCAGCTTGGCTTCGATCCCTTCACCTCCAGCTTCACCGGCTTCACGATCCTCCCCGCCTACAACAATCCGAAGGAGCAGGTGGCTTTCGCCTTCCTCGCCTTCCTTCTCTGCTCCTTCGCCGCGCTCGTGCCCGCGTTCTTCGCCGCCCGCAGCGATGCCGCGAAGTCCCTCCGCAACCTCTGAACCGATGGATTTCTGGATCATCCGCGACGGCGAGAAAGCCGGTCCGTTTCCCGACTACGAGATTCGTCGTAAAATCGAGACGGGTGAACTCGGCCCGGCCGATCCGGTCTGGAGCGAGAGCATGGCAGGTTGGACCCCCGTCGGGGAGGTTCCTGTATTCCGTGTCACTATCGAGCGACCGCCGGTGCTGCCACCGCCCCTGCCTGCACACGCGGTCGCCGCTCCGCCGGTGTGGCGGCGTTTCTGGGCGAGGATGTTCGACTTCACCCTCTATGGCGTCTTCCTGTGGGGCTTTCTCACCCTGGGGAAGGTGGACCTGAAGTCCGTGGCGGCAAATCCCTGGTTCATCGGGCTGCAACTGATCCCGTGGTTCGTGATCGAGATCGGATTGATCCACTGGTTCGCCACCACTCCCGGCAAAGCCTTGCTGGGGCTGAAGGTGCTCAATCGCGATGGCTCGAAACTCTCGGCGGTGCAGAGCCTCCGGCGGGCGGTCCTGGTGTGCGTCGCGGGTGTCGGGCTGGGGCTCAACCTGCTGTTCCCGATCTGCCTCACAATCAGTTGGATCAGTCTCCGGCGGGTGGGTGCCAGCTTGTGGGATTTTGTGGGTGGCCACGAAACCGTCCGCACCTACCCTCCCGCGTGGCGGACGGTGGCTTTCGTGTTTCTTTTCCTCACCGCCATGAACGTGCAGGGGTGGTTGCTGAAGCCGGTGGCTTTCAGCCTGAAACCCGAGGAGCTGGAGCAGATGCCAGCTTGGTTCCGCGATTTTTACGAAAAAGCCCGACAGGAATCCTTGTAGGAGGACTGTAATTGTATATTGGTTGCGTTAAATTTGCTTTGACACCTGCCCGAGGGTCTTCTTTTCTCTTCGCAAGTGAGACGCAGTCTCAATAAGAACTCCTTGTCGCGATGAGCCCGCTCTTCCAAGTCGTCAATATTTCCACCCTCGCCGCGTGGTTGACCATGGCGGGAGCCAGTTCGGTGGCTTGTTGGGTCAAGGTGGACTACATACTGCCGGAGCGGAAGGGCATTGAGTTGAAGCTGTCGGATGACGAAGGTTTGTTGGATCTCGATCTGGAAGCCGCCGGCTCCGCACCAACAGACATCGCGGATGCCGAGCCGACGGAAGACGTTCCCACACCGGAGCCGGTTGCGGTCGAGCCCGTGCCGGAGATTCCGGAAGTTCCCAAGATCGAACCGCTGCCCGAAGTGCCGGATCTTCCCGAGCCGAAGCCGGACAGCCTTGTGACCGAGAAGCCCAAGGAGAAGCCGCGTCCCCAGGTGGTCAAGGCGAAGACCACGGGTTCCGCACCCCGGAGTACTTCCCGTCCCGCCACTTCCGCTGCCAACAGCGGCGCTGGAGCCGGCAGTGGCGCGGGTACCGCGGCAGGCACCGGTGCGGGCCAGGTGGGGGCGGATCGTTTCGCCGGTGGCCGCAGGCCGAGGCCCAACTATCCCAGCGACTGCCGCTCCCGTGGTGAGCAGGGCCGCGTATCCTTTGTCCTGACCGTGGACGAACAGGGCAATGTGGTGGACGTCCGCATCAAGTCCTCCCCCTATCCAGGGTTGGCATCCGCCACGGAGAGCGGCGTGCGCCGCTGGAAGTTCAAGCCCGGGGCCCGTGGCAGCATCCAGGCGTCCGTGACCTTCAACCTGACGGATGCCCACTGACTCCAGAGATTCATGTTGTTCGCCAATATTGTCATCGAGAAGTTCCAGCACGGCGGCTGGGTCATGTGGCCCATCCTCGTCACCTTTTTCCTCGCCCTCTGCGTGCTCCTCGAGCGCTCCCTGTGGTGGGCATCCCTGAAGCGCACGATCCGCCGTTCCCAGCACGAGCAGGCGCGTGAAACACTCGGCACCGGCCGGTTTGATGCCACATGGCAGATCGTCGGCAATTCGAGTGATCCGTTCCTCATCAACCTGCGGGATGGCATGACCCACGCCCACACCTCCATGCTCGCCGCGATGCAACTGCATGCGTCCGACCTGCTGGAGAAGGCGGAGGCACGCCAGTGGGTGCTCGGTACCATCATCACGCTCGCCCCGCTCCTTGGTCTGCTGGGCACCGTGGTCGGCATCATGGGCTCCTTCAGCTCCATCGGTGATGACGCGCTGGCCGTGTCGAAGGTCTCCGGCGGTATCGGTGAGGCGCTCATCGCCACCGCGGCCGGTCTCGGCATCGCGATCAGCTGCCTGCTGCCCTACAACTATTTCCGCAAGCGCGTGGCGGTCCTCCGCGGCGACTTCGAGCGCTGGATCAACCACGCCGAGTTGCTGGTGCAGAACGCGAAAGCCCACGGCCACGACCTTGAGGCATTCGCCGCGGCCCGTCACATCAACCGTTGATCCCTGCGATGCCGGTCAAACTTTCAGGCGGCGGTGGCGATCACGAGGAGGAAGCCCGGATCGAGATCGTTCCGCTCATCGACATCATGTTCTTCCTGCTCGCCAGCTTCATGCTGGTGAGCCTGAGCATGACACAGATCCACCGGATCAACGTGAAGGTCCCGCAGGCCTCCACGGCCGTGCATGACGCGAAGCCACCGACAATCCATCTCGCCATCGACGCCCAGGGCGTGACCACATGGGACACCGCCATCGTCACTCCCACGGAGATCACCAACCGGTTGAAGAACCTGCCCGTGACCGATGAAACGCGTGTGCTTATCGCCGCGGACGAAGAAACGAGGCACAAGTCCATCGTCGCCGTGATCGATGCCATCAGGGCCGCCAAGGTTGAAAAGTACGGCTTCGAAACCAAAACTCCCAGCAAGTGAGCGCCCGCATTTTTGCCATCGTCAACGCCATCGGCTGCGTGCTTCTGGTCGTCTTCATCCTGATCCAATGGGTCATCGGCCAGGGCATGGAGCATAAGCTCCATGACACGGAGGTCCAGGCGGTCAATGAATACAATCTCCGCATCGAATCGGAGAAGCGCGAGTCCGCGCTCGAAGGGGATATCCACGGATTGAAAAAATCCATCGAAGCGATCCGTGCGGACGCCGACGCGAAGACCAAGGATCTCGAAGCCCGCCTCGCCGAAGCCACCGCCCTCCAGGCCGGCATCACGCAGGCCCAGGAGCAGGTGAAGGTCCAGGATGAGGCCATCAAGGTGCGCGATGAAGCCATCAAGGTGCGGGACGAGCGTCTGAAGGAAACCAGCGACGCCCTGGCTGCGACCCGCAAGCGCCTCGACGAAGCCGTTGCGAAGCTCAAGCAGGCGGGCTCGAAGCCGCAGGAATAATACCTATCCGGAGGCGCGGGGATGAGCCTCGCGGACCCATGCATATACCAGCACTTCCCGGGGAACTCCGGGCTCGAGATTGGGCCGGATGATTCGCTCCCGGTGGGTGCCTTGGAATGTCAGGCCGACTTTCTCGAGTACCCGGACGGAAGCCGCGTTGTCGATGTCGCACGTTGCCTCAATGCGTGTGATGCTATCCAGACCGTGTAGCCACTCGAAGAGTGCGGCAGCCGCTTCGGTGGCGTAGCCTCGGCTCCAGCAGTCTCGCGACAGCAGGTAGCCGAAGTCTGCGGTATCGCCCTCGATCCGGCATGCGATGTTTCCGATCGCCTGATCCGAGGGTCTGGCCGTGATGACCCAGTTGAAATCCCGTCCGGCCTGCCAGCGTGCCGCGGAACTCTCCACACTGGGCATGTCGAGAGGGCTTTCCGGCATGGCCCAGTCCATGTAGCGGGCCACTTCCGGATCACTGGCGTAAGCATACCGATCGGCCTGATCGGAAGCTTTGGGCCTTCTCAGAACCAAGCGTGCGGTCGTGATTTGTTCGGGTGGGTGCATGGAGCTTACTTCGAGTTGCGATACAGATTGCCCAAGGGAAGCCATCTCGCCGCCCACGTTCCTTGTTCGAAGAAGCGCACCTCGACCAGCCCTCCGCTGTTCGCCGGATCGCTCTGATCGAAAATCAGATTCCCCATCGAATAAAACCGCAGCGATTTTTCCGATCGTTCCCATCCTTTTGACGGTCGATGTGGATGAGAGCCGATCACCAGTGCCGCCCCCGCGTTTTCAGTCCACTCCGCCAGCCATCGTTCGCGCGCTCCCGGCGCATCCCGATACTCGATGCCCGCGTGAAGGAATGCGAACAAGGGCTTCTTGGAGTCCGGCTGCTTCCATACATCGAAGGAATCCGCTGCCAGCACCGCATTCGCGGGAGAAGGGAGATTGATGACGTCGGTTGCGGTTCCGATCCGGAAGGGGCCGAGATCGGTGGAAGTGCCTTCGTCCAGCACGACGATGCCGTGATCAGCCAAAGTCTTCTTCATCCCCTTGCGGGCTTCGCGGCCGTAGTCGAGTGAATGATTGTTCGCGATGGAGACGGCAGCCACATGGAGTTTGTGGAGTTGTTCCAAGGTGATTGCGGAAGCCATGCCGATGCGCATCGGATGTTGCTGGCCGGATGGAGGATCATCCAGCACCACGCCTTCCAGATTCACCACCAGCGGACGCGAACCGGTGACGGCGAGGATTTTCTCGAACATGGCATCCAGCCGTTCCTTCGATAGATTCGCGATGTTCCTGCCGAACTGGGTGTCTCCTCCAAAGAACCATGCTTCGCCCGGAAGCGACGATGCCGGAATGAAGCGCGGCGAATAGACCTGCGTGATGTAGGAAGTGGTGCGCGGCTCGTCCCTGCGACCGCCATAGCGGATGGCATTGCGGTTATCCACCACCACCGGAGCGGCGATGCCATTCACCTCCCGCTCCAGTGTCATGTGCAGCCATTGGCAGGCTTTGGAATCGAGGTTCTGCGGTTGTCCCAAGGCCGGAATGCCAGCGGCATCTCCGCAGGCCAGCAGACGCATCGTTTGCTGGTCGCGTTCCGCCGCTGCAGGTTGCGGCAGGTAGTGGGAGAAGTCTGTGGATTGGACGATCAAGGTGTCTGGTGTGACCAGAGGTTTGAGACGTTGGGCGAGAGCGGGCCAATCCTCCGGCTTCGAGCGGATATCGAGCGTCATCGGCACCACCGGTGTGCCGGGAAACCAGCGTGCGAGGAACGGCAGGATCGCCTGGATGCCGTGTTCGTGCGAAAACAGCGAGGACTCCGAAACCGCCGCATCGCCGAGCAGCGCGCGCACGGCTGCTTCGTCCACCGGCACATCACCCAGCACGGTCTTGAAGGGCCGCGTGGTGGTGGAGCAAGGCGTGGTGCCGCGGCGGAAATGATCCGGGCTGAGCAGCAGGATCCGCTTGTAACGATGCGCCGATGCCAGCCGCAGCGTGTCCGCGATCATATCCGCAGCCAGCAGGTGATGCGGCACGGTCACACCCGTCACCGGCTGCTCCAGCGGCCGGACGTTCTTCTCCGCGCTGATGATGGCAGGCAGGAACAGCGCGGAGGTATCGTAGAACAGCGGATAAGGCTCCGCCGCCGCGGCCCGCAGCATGAGACACATGGCGGGAATCAAAAGCCGGAGCGGCTTCATTCCTCGCGCTTCACGGTCGCGGGCTTGGTCACCGGCGGCTGCCAGACGGAGCGCGCCGGGAGTTCGGGTTTCGCCACGTAGATGTGGGACTGCCATTCCTCATCGGTCATGCGGCCCTTTTCCAGCGATCTCGCAAACTCATAGTAGTTGTAGGCCAGTCCCACCAGCAGGCGGTTGCCATGGCGGCCACCGCCGATGGCGATCATCACCTGCGGGCGGCCGAGTCCCTGGTGCAGGGCCTTGCCGCCGGCGGCATCCGTGTGGATGTCCGTGACCAGCGCGTTCTTGCCTTCGCCGGGTTTTGGTTCGTCATAGGGTAGGATCGGGCGCGCCATTTGCGAGAAATCGGCGGTGCGGATCGCTTCCCAATCCTTGTCCGTGATCGGCTGGCCGGCCACGTCCTTCTCGGCGATTTCGCGGAACCTCTTGATCGATTTCGCGAACATCCGGAAGCGGTTGAATTCTTCCTCCGCATCCGGCAGCAGCTTGTGGCGGGTGAAGCCGTCGTTGGCGAAGGTGGCAAGGCGTTCCATCTCGCGCCAGAAGGCCACGTCCGGTTGCACCAGGCCGTGGGGTGCGGGCGGGATCTTGCCTTCTTCCGCACCATCACCCATTTCGGCGTAGCTCTGCTTCGCGTAGAGCACGGTGTCGTGCTTCAGCTCGGTGTAGGAGCCGAGCATCGAGATCACATTCTTCGCCGCGAAGCCGGGGGACTGCATGTAGGCGGGGAAATTCGCGTTGCGTTTCTTCGCCAGCATCGAGATCACATGGAGCTGCTTCGATGCCATCGAGGCGAACCAATCGTTGTCGCTCACGCCCGCGAGTTCCTTGCGGATGTCCGGCAGCCGCTTGTCGAACTCCGCCGCGTAGGCTGCTCCCTTGTCCGGGATCGCCTTGAGATAGTCTTTCGAAATCGCCTCCGCCTTCTCGTCGCCGAAGGCCGCGGGAATCATCGCCGCGGTTGGCAGCGCGGGCATGTCCTGCGGGGCACCGCGGGTCAATCGATCGAGCACGCGCGCATCCCAGGTGAAACGCTGGCCGAACACACGAAAGGCCTTCGGATCGGAATCCGGCGAAGTGGTTTGGTCGGCATGACCGGTGGAAACGATTATCGGCGCGCGCAGTTTGCCGAGTGCGGCGGTGAGCTTCGTGGCGGTGTCCGTGGAAAGCGCGGCCTCGGTTTCCAGCGCGGGCTTGCCGAGCGTGGAGCCGATCCATTCGCGGAATTCCGTGTAGGTGATGTCATCGCTCTGGCCGGCGAAGAAACCGGTGATCTCCATCACCTCCTTCCAAGCGGTCAAAGGAGTCGCGCCTTTCGAGGTTGTGCGGGCCATTGCCAGCGTCGCGAGCTGCGCGTCTCCGATCGCTTCCGCGCTCTTCAATTCGTAGCCGTTGCGACCCAGGAACATCATCGCGCGGAAGTAGCCGCCGAGCGTGTCGCTCTTGGTGTAGTGCGAGCGGACTTTATACTGGGTGTAATCGGAAGGTTTGTCCGGCGCGTATTTGCCGAACAAGGGCGAGGAGGACATGCCTTCCGCCGCCATGACGAGACTGATTTCCTTTTCCAAGGCCGCTCCCGCCTCGGCGGGTAGTTCCGCTTTGATCCTGGCGAGGCGCTGCTTCACCACCTCATCGTACGATGGACGCGGCGGTGTTGGCTTCGGCTTACCCTCTTCATCGAAGTCCTTCGAAGGATCGGGATCCGGTGGTGCGGGCGGCCCCAACAAAATCCACGGCGCGGCAAAGCGGGCTTCCGTCCAACCAAGGCGATCCGCCGCCGGGCCGGTCGCTTTCGAGCGCAGTTCGCGGACATTGTCGAGAGAGCCTTCGAGGAAGATGGTGAGCACTTCATGCAGGCGGCGCTGTTCGATGTATTCCAACACCCGCGAAAACCCGGCATGCCAAGCGTGCAGCACCACATCCGGAGTGATGAGCCGCGTCTGCCACGGCTTGCGGTCTTCCGGATCGGTGCCGCCGGTTTGGGAAAAGGCGCTCAACATCTCGTCCTGCGTGAACGCCCACTCCTTTTCCTCATCGGTGGTCGGCAGGTCTTCTGCCAACCAGGTGGATTCAAGCGGAATCAGGATGAAGCGGTCTTTTTCGAGCGTCTTCTTCTGCTCATCACTGAGCTTGATGCCGAGGGTCTTGTAAACCGCAGTGGCATTGGCGCAGTCCTTGAGCGCGGGCGGCTTCGGCTCCATCGGCTGGGTCGGGAGTTCGGGGCCGGTGGAAAGCTTCGCCGGAACCGGCGCGAACGGACCCGGAGCGGCCTCCGGAAGAGCGACCTGTGAGAACGCCGTGGCACCACACAACCAAGCCCCGAGAAGCATTTGCCGGGTTTTCATGATGCCAGCAGGGAAGCATGAAATCCAAGTCGGGGCAAGAGAGAGAACCTAGGGCGCTTCGCTTGTTGCCGGTGGGCGCCTTCGAGTATGCCGAGGCTTGGGATATAGACACAAATGTCCCGTAGCTTTACGGAGTTCTTTCTGGGTTCACAGTAGGTGCGCACACTCTTGTTGGCGGGTTCACCATGTTTTTGTCGATATGCCTCACCGAGTTTGGAGTTGCCTTGCAGAATTTTGCTCAGGGCTCTGTTGCTTTCGAAGAACTTGGCAGGATGCGATGTGCCGATGGTATATAGCTCTTTCTCTCTGCTCGTATTCTCTTCCGCCAAAAAGAAGAAGTCTTTGAAGATCTTGTTCTGTCGTATTACTTCCGAGCCTCCCTTCCAGTCAATGAAGGTGAATTCGGCAATCCGATGGTTGGTCTCCAAGTCAAATCCACGGCCTGTATTTCCAGCTGCAAGAGAAAGAGATTCGACTATTTCCCCTTCTTTTAAGATCAGAGGAAGAACTTGAAGAATGCCGATGGTGTGAATGATCTCGTCAATCTGGCTCGAGTTCCGTTTGATGAATAGCGCTGCCGCCAAGAGGTCAATTCCAATGCCTTTTTCAGACAGGGCCTCAGCTGTGCGTTTTTGATCTAAACCTGTGAACTTTTTTTCAAGGCTGGATACTGCGTTCCTGAATGAAGACCCGCGAAAGTGGCTGACGAGAGAGGACGCTTGAGCAATGGAGGACATCTCGTTAGCTGACTTTGAACCTTATTCTCAGCTCGCCTCCAGCGCCAGATACGCCTCGATCTCCTCGGAGGGATTGTGCGCGCGCATCAGGCTCTCGCCGATCAGCACCGCGTTCGCACCGGCATCGAGCGCGCGCTGGGCATCGGTGAGCGTCTTGATGCCGCTTTCGGACACCAGCAGCACCTCGTCCGGCACCTCGTCGGCGAGGGCTTCGGTGGTGGCGAGGTCGATTTCGAAGGTCTTCAGGTTGCGGTTGTTGATGCCGATCAGGTCCGCACCGAGTTCCAGCGCACGTTCCATTTCCGGCAGGTCGTGGACTTCCACCAGCACGTCGAGCTGGAAGGACTTCGCCTCGTCGTAGAGCTTGCGGAGCAGGTCATCATCGAGCGCCGCCACGATCAGGAGGATGGCGTCCGCGCCGGAAACCACGGCCTCGTGGATCTGCACCGGATGGATGGTGAAGTCCTTGCGGAGCAGGGGGGCGTTGGAAAAGCGCGAGATCTGGGTGAGGTAGCTCAGCGAGCCTTGGAAATACTTCTCGTCCGTCAGGATGGAGAGGCAGGATGCGCCGCCATCGAGATAGCGCTTCGCCTGGCGGACCGGATCGAAGTCCGGATCGATCAGACCCACGGAGGGGGACGCCTTCTTCACCTCGGCGATCACGCCCAGCTTGCCCGGGCCGCGGTCGAGGGCCGCGCGGAAGCCGCCGAAGTCATTCCGCATCAGCGCGCCCGCGCGCAGGTGGGCGGCGCGGGGAATCAGCGCTTCGACTTCCTGGTGCTTGGTGGCGATGATCTGGGCGAGCTTGTCGGACACGCGGCTGTGTTTGGAGTTCCTTGCGGCAAGTTCCAAGCCCCAAGTGCGGCGGAGCATCTTCCGGCAAACGACTGGTGGCCAGGGGATCTCCGTCCGCATGGCAAAAAACTTTGTGGTTTTCTCTTGCGCGCAGGCCGCGGATGCGTAGAAAGCGCGCACGCAATACGCGTCGCGGGCGTAGCTCAGTGGTAGAGCGCCACCTTGCCAAGGTGGATGTCGTGAGTTCGAATCTCATCGCCCGCTCCAACCTCCCTTTCCGGGAGGTTTTTGCGTTTCAGGGGATGACATGGTTCTGCCGCCTCGTTGAAACGGCAAGCTGCGGCTTCCCAAAATCCTCCGCCCGGTTCAACCTGTCCTCATGTTTGTTTGGTCGAAACTCTCCGCCGCGAAGTGGATGGATGCTTGGGAAGAACGCTTCGCTGGGAATCCCAACCTCGCCATCGAGATCATCAAGGGCGGCAAGTCCGTGCGCGTGCAGGTCTATTGCAACACCCGCAGGGAGGCGGATGTCATCATCGAGCAGTGGGGGGGATCCGTCCGGCCGCTGGCCAGCGATTGGCACAAGAAGGAGGTCCCGCTGCCGCGCCCGATCAAAGTCCGCGATGTGTTTCTCGTTACGGGTGAGAGCAAGCCGAAGGAGCTCGCGAAGATCCGCAAGGAACATCCCGGCCGCGACATCATCTCGATCCCGCCGGAAATGGCCTTCGGCACCGGCGATCATGCCACCACCTCCACCTGCCTGCGTCTGCTGGTGGACATCGCTCGCGAGCGCAAGGGCACGGATTGGACGGTGGCGGACCTCGGCACCGGCACCGGCCTGCTCGCCATCGCCGCCCGGAAGCTGGGTTCCGGCGAGGCCTACGCCTGCGATTTCGATCCCTTTGCCGTGAAGGTCGCCATCGAAAATCTCGGTCGCAACGGTGTGGATGGCGTCGAAGTGAAGGAACAGAACATCCTCAAGTGGAAGCCGCGCAAGAAGGGCTATGATGTGGTCCTGGCCAACATTTTTTCCACCGTGCTCATCCAGGCGTGGCCGGTGATCGCGAAATCGGTGGCACCGGGCGGTGATCTGATCGTCTCCGGTATCCTCGCCACCCAGGCGTGGGACGTTTTCACCGCTGCCGCCGCCAATGGCCTCGGGTTTACCCAAGTGATCCGGAAGGGGAAATGGGTGACCGCGCGCGGTGGACGGATGGTGGATTTGGTGGAGAAGGTCTGATCCCGTCCAACAGGGGGGAGGTTGTCGGCTCATTCTGGCGGAAAGCCCACGGCTTCAAGGGGCCGTTTTGTCAACTGTGTCCATTTCACTTGCACCCCCGGGGGCCAGCGGTGAAAACAGCGCCCCGCCTTCCGGGCTGTCCAACGCCGTTGACCGCCCGGAGGACGGCCAATCACCATCCGCGCGCTTCCATGGACAGCATTTCATCCCGCATCGCACAGGTTCTACCGTCGCTCACTCTGGCCGTCACGAACCAGGCCAAGGCCATGCAGGCCAAGGGCGAGGAAGTTTACGGTCTCGCCGGTGGCGAGCCCCACTCCGATACCCCGGACTTCATCAAGGAAGCCGCCATCAAGGCGCTGCAGGAGGGCAAGACCAAGTACACCGCTTCCGCCGGTATCCCGGAACTGCGCCAAGCCCTTTCCGAGAAGCTCCTCAAGGACAACGGCCTGACCTACGATCCGAAGCAGATCTGCGTCACCGCAGGTGCCAAGATGGCATGCTTCAACGCCATCCTCGCCGTCGTAGAGGAAGGTGACGAAGTCATCATTCCGACTCCCTACTGGGTGTCCTATCCGGAGATGGTCCGCCTCGCCGGCGGCATCCCGGTGCTGGTGGAAACCAAGGAGTCCACCGGCTGGAAGATGACTCCGGAGCAGTTCGAGGACGCCATGACCCCGGCGACCAAGATGGTCATCCTCAACTCGCCCTCGAACCCGACCGGTGCCGTCTATACCGAACAGGAGCTTCGGGACATCGGTGACATCGCCCTGGGCGAGGACATCGTCATCCTGTCTGACGAAATCTACGAAAAGCTCGTCTATGGTGATGCCAAGCACGTCTCCATCGCCTCCCTCAGCGAAGAGCTCTACAACCTCACCATCACCGTCAACGGCTTCTCCAAGGCCTACTCGATGACCGGCTGGCGCCTCGGCTACACCGCCGCGCCCAAGGCTCTCGCCGAAGCGATCGACAAGATCCAGAACCACACCGTCTCGAACGTCACCTCCTTCGCCCAATACGCGGCGGTGGCGGCCCTGACCGGTGACCAGACCTTCATCGAAGACCTCCGTGGCGAATACGACGTGAGCCGCCAGTTCATGTTCAACCGCCTGAAGGGCATCAATAACATCCGCGTGGTCGAGCCGAAGGGAGCGTTCTACTTCTTCGTCTACACCGGCAACCTCGGACTGAAGTCCCAGAACCTCTGCGACAAGCTCTTGTCGCGATACAAGGTGGCTGCCGTTCCGGGGATCGCTTTTGGCTATGACGATGGCATCCGCCTCAGCTACTGCACCACGCTGGATGTGCTCAATGAGGGCCTGACCCGCTTCGAGCAGTTCTGCCGCGAGCATTGATCCGCCAGCGGCCGCGACCGCTTCCGACTCTTCATAAACGCCGCATCGGTTCCACCGGGCGGCGTTTTTGTTTCTTGGGGAGAGTTTGATTTCCACCAATTCGGGTGGTGGGGTGAAGGGTGGGAGTTGTAAGATATTCCACCGCATGGACTTCCATGCGGAAACGTGAGGCGCCCCTGAATGCCTCGCTCAAGCCCATCCAATGAAACCCTTTGTCTGTGCTTCGGAGCCCGTCTGGCAAACCGCGGCCACTCCGGCTATGGGTGTGCCTAGGAAACAGTCCCATGACGCTACCGCCAGTGCCGACACGGGCGATGGCAGGAATCGACATGGACGTGCCGGTTCTTCGTATCGCTGTAGCACAAATGTAAATACTTTCGCAGGTTCTTTGTTGACGGATTCTGTGTTTGTATGGATTTGTATTGGCATGCATCGCATTTATGCCCGGTATTGCTTGGGAATGTTGAAGTATGTGGGTTTTTCCCCGCATCTTTCTCGATTCCGTTCTGTCGCAAAACGGCGGAAGAACGGCTTTTCGCTCATCATCACGCTGATGATGATGATGCTGTTGGCGACTCTGGCCCTAGGCCTTCTCTCTCTTTCCACGATTACACTGCGCCAGAGCGCGTCGGGCACGGCCATGGTCACCGCCCGCAACAACGCCCGTCTGGCGCTGATGCTGGCCTTGGGTGAGCTTCAGAAGCAGGCCGGTCCTGACCAGCGGGTGACGGCCGCCGCCGACATTGCGGCAGCCGACCGAGGCGAGCGCCTGCCTGCCGGAGCTACGCCACAGAACAACACCTCCGTGAATGGCGACGCAAAAGGGTTGTCCAAGGTCCAGAATGGCACCCGTTATTGGACCGGCGTTTGGAAAAACAAGAATGTCACCAATCCCGAGATCGAGATCTATACCAAGACCCCTTCGCCGGAACTGGTCAAGTGGCTGATCAGCGGCAATGAAATGGCCACCCCCACTACCGCCATCAACCCCGGTTCGCCCATCGCCGCGCTGAATGCCTCCGGCAAAGTGGGGGATCCGAAGAAGGCCGTCATTCTGGTGGGGAAGAATTCTGTCGGAGATGCCGGAACGGTTTACTCCGGGGCGAATGATCCGAACGTGGTCCATTACGTCTCGGCACCGCTGGTCGATGTGAACACGGGCAAGGGCTCCAACAAAGTCTCCGGTCGCTACGGTTGGTGGGTGGGGGATGAAGGCGTCAAGGCGCGCATCAACCAGCCCGCGAATACCGGCACTCTCACGTATGCGAATCTACCCACGGTCCGGCGTGGTTGGGAGACGACCGCACTGAATCAGTATCCGGTGCCGACGGGCGGCGCGGATTCCGTGCTCGGCCGTGTGGTGACCTTGTCGCAAGCGGAACTACTGGCATCCCAGTACAAGGACGGTGCTTCCGGTCCTCTGGGCCAGATTTTCCATGCGGCCACTCCTGACAGCTACAATGTCCTCGCTGACACCGTGGCTGGCGGCCTCCGCCTGGATCTCTCCGCTTATCTGGAGTCGCTCCCGTCCAGTCCGGTGCCGAATGTTCCAAATCCGCCGTTGGCCGGGAAAAACATCCTGCCGGTCTCCGTCACCTCCACCAACATGAAGGGGCCGAAGTGGGACCGTCTCAAGGAATTCAAGGATCTTTACGGTTCTCTCAGCGGTGGGCGGCTGGTTTGCAAGCCGGCGACGAAGCCTGAGGAATACGCCATCGCTCCGGTGGTCGTGGATTTCCGGGTGCTCCTGGGAGCGCGCTTGGAGGCGAGTGCGGGCAGCTACAAGACCCATTCCTGCGGCAAGATCGCCATCGCTCTGGCGAACCCCTATTCCGTTCCCTTGAAGTGGAACAACGGGTTGGACATCGAGGTGAAGTGTGAGATGCCGACCACCAGCTACCGCCCGTCCTGCATCTGGGGGGCGGCCGGACAACCGGCCTTCCTGCCCGCCAATTCGTCCGACCCGGCGGTGTTCAACAACACGATTTTCCGCATTCCGGCGGGAGAGATCCCCGCAGGGGAGGCGAAGGCCTATACCCTCGCTTCCGCGGCCTCCCGCCCGGTGGGCAGCACGGCGCAGACTGTTGTCAACATGGGGCCGCTCGACAGCAGCGATGCCACCAATTTCGAAATCTGCATGATGCAGCAGTTCAACAACGCGAGTTCCGCCAACGTCTCCATGGATGTCCGGGAGACCTGGATCACCTCGCAGTTGTGCGTGGAACTGCGGCCGGCCGGATCGACCGATATCCTGCGGCGGATCGAGAGGTTTGAACTCGATAATGCCAATTTCTCGGCCACGCAGCGTGCGATCACACCCGCCATCGCGGCGGTCATGACCAAGCCGTTCCCGCTGATGCACTACAGCTTCCAGTTGAGCCAGTCCACGAACAGATACGATCAAATCCTGCCGTTGTCCCCCTCCGGCCAGATGGGATTGCGCAGTTCCACGATGCGCACGTTCGCCGATTTCAACATGCAGGCGACCCGGTTCAGAAAGCCGATCACTTCCTACAATCCTCCACCTTATTTTATGGAAAGTACGGACAGCATCAGCACGCTGCCGTTCAGTTCGACCGGCCCCGGAGGTGATACCGGCAGCAACTTTGCCAAGAACCTGGCGGTCTCCCCGATCGGCTGGGGCGCTTCCCCCTTCACGTCAAAGAAGGTCGTCCTGTTCAGTCCTCCGCAGACCTTGGCGTCGCTGGCCCAGTTCCAGCATGCCGATCTGACGGGTGATGACACCTTCGCCTCCGTCGGCCATCAGCCGGGCAATGCGGTTGGAAATTCCTATGCCTCTCCCTTCCTGAAGCGGTCGCTCGTGAAAGAGAACAGAACCGACTACACGGTTGTGGCCAACGGCGGGTCCACGTCTGCCACCACGGCCCAGGGGAACTACTATGACATCTCCCATCTGCTGAATACCGCGCTCTGGGATGGCTACTATTTCTCCACGATTCCACGCAGCGGAGCAGCGATGGACCCTTTGAACAAGGGAATCGTGAAGACCGGCGGGGCCGGGGATCGTTCGCCCGAATTGCTCGATGGCCTGAAGTCGGCCGGCCATGTGTTGGCGAACGGAGGCTTCAATATCAATTGCACCGAGAAGGATGCCTGGAAGGCTTTGCTCGCGGGCAGCAAATACCTGAGCCATCCTGCCGGCGGCACCTCCACCGAGGCCCTTTATCCGCGCAGCCTTGAACAACCCACCGCGGGTGCCTCGCAGCCGACCGGTGATGGCGATGACTCGTTGTCCGGCTTCCGACGCCTCACCGATGCGCAGATCGATACGATCGCCACCGAGATCGTCAAACAGGTGCGGCTGCGCGGACCATTCGTTTCGGTATCCCAGTTCGTGAACCGCGCGCTGGTGGGACTGGGCACCGATGGCCTCGATCCCAAGACCATCGTGAGCCGCAGCGGGGCCCTTCAAAGTGCCTTGGATCTGGGTGGCGCCAATATCAAGCCGGATGGCTCGGCTTCGGTTTTCAAGAACATCGTCGTCGCGAACGACAGGCTCAACCTCCAGGTCGAGAACGGAGCCCCGCGGGCCGACATGGCCGGAGGAAAGTCCACCGGCATGTCCAATACGGCCAACGACTGGGCCACCAGCTCCCAGGACCTCAATCCTGGCACCGTCGCCAGCATCGTTTCGGATCGGTCGCTGCTGACCGATTCCGGCTTGAGGGCCGAGCAAGGTTTCCGCTCCACCGGCATTCCCGGATGGGTCACCCAGGCGGATGTGCTTCAGGTGATTGGTTCGTCGATCTCGGCTCGGTCCGACACGTTCAAGATCCGCGCCTATGGCGAGGCGGTGGACGGCGAGTCCGGTAATACGGTGGCCCGCGCCTGGTGTGAGGCGGTCGTGCAGCGCATGCCCCTCTACGTGGATGCTTCGAATGCCGCATCCGACCGCGGCCCCGTCCTCACTGCCACCAACCGTACGTTTGGCCGCCAATTTGCAATCGTCTCCTTCCGCTGGCTCTCTCCTGATGAAATCTAGTTCCTACTTCCATCTCATTCTTCCGTCCATTGTCTGCTTGTTCGCTCCCGCTGCCGCTCTTGCGCAGGAGGGGGAGGCGGTTTCACTCAAGGTGGATCTCGTGGCTTGGGGCCATGACATTCCCGGGTTATCGGTCACCGCCGCAAACAAGAAGGAAGGAGTCACAGCCAAAGCCTTCCAATACTCCAAAGCGGTTTCCTATGCAGGATCGAACGTGATGGAGATCTATCAGAGCGCCAGCGCGGGTTCCGAAAAAAACGATCCGGGCGCGCCTGTTCCTCCGCAACCTGCGCAGGCTGGAAAGCCTCCTGCCAGCACGCCCGCCAGTACGGAACCGGTTTCCCCTGAATTACTCAAGCGCCGCAAGGAAAAGCCGGATCTGGTCGCCCTTGCCGCAATCCCGGCGAATTCGAAACGGGTGACCGTGCTTCTGGCTCCCGGTCCGGACCACACCTACAAGACGGTCGTCATTGATGACGACCCTTCGAAACTGCCTCTCGGGAACCTGCGGATCCACAATTACAGCGCTTTCGTCATCGCGATGCGTTGCAATGGAACCACCGCCAAAGAGCTGAAGACCCGGGATGCTTTCGTCGTGAAGCCGAAAAACCACCAGGTGATCTATGAGTTGGCCTACCAGGACGGAGAGGAGTGGAAGATGCTGGAGAACAATATTGTCCGCGTGGGCGATGAAGAGCAGGCCCAGATGATCGTCCTCAAGAGCGATGCCGAGTACTTCCAAGCCACCAACGGCACCCGCTCCGGGTTTCTCCAGGCGGTCATCCTGCGGCGTCAGAAAGAGGCTCCGGAGCCGTAGGGAGATTTGTTTTTCCGGCGGACCGCATGGAGAAGCCGGATGCTTTTGATGGGGTTGGAGTCCATTGGGAGACTCCGTGAAAGCGACCTTTGGACCGGTCGGGTTGCTTCGTGGAGCAACACGGTCGTCGGACTAAAACGCAGGTAAATTGAAGGGATTGCCTGTATGAATGCGTCATGGAGTGGCGTGACAGACGGTTCATCCGATGAGATATCTTCGCCTGCTTGCCATTCCCGATGAGCTTGGCTTTGTTAATTGCCTGCAACAATGTATTTACATTTGAAGTGGGAAGGGGTTTGACATGGGGCGCTCTTGGAGCGAATAGGAGTAAGCGTTACCCCTCAAACCCATGCTCTATTCCATGATTTTAAAACCCTTTGGCCGCCGTCGGGTCCGGATTGGCAAGCGCAAGCAAGCGCCACGCGGATTTTCGCTCATAATTACATTGTCAATCATGGTGCTGCTCGCCGGACTGGCTTTGGGGTTGCTCGGCCTGTCCAGCATCACCTTGCGGAATTCCGCTAGCCTGCAGGCCCAGCAGAAGGCCAAAGCCAATGCGCGTCTCGCCCTCATGTTGGCGATCGGTGAACTCCAGAAGGCTGCGGGAACGGACAAGGCGGTGACCGCGACCTCCGAGATCGTGGCCGCCACTCCGACCAAGCCCGGCCTGACCGGCGTGTGGCAGTCCTGGGACTACGACCCGGTCGCGACTTCGGGCGCACCGAACTACACCAGGGAAAAGGAAAACCGGTTCCTCCGTTGGCTGGTGTCGGACAACGATCTCGAATCGGTGAAAAAGCCGGACTACCCGACCTCCGGGTTTTCGGGCAAAACGATCGAACTGATCGGTGAAGGAGCGCTCGGCAAGGGCGCGCAGGCCAGCGACAAGGTGTCCGCAGGTCTGGTGTCCTTGATCCGTGATGGCAAAAACGATGGTGCCTACGCTTGGTATGTGGCGGATGAGTCGGTGAAGGCCCGCATCGCTACCTATCGCGATCCGTCGAAAAACTCCACTCTTGCCCAGAAGCGTGCCCTGCTTGCGGGTCATCGCCCGGATACTTCCGTCGTCGCTGCGGCGGACGGCACGCTTCTCGATTATCTGCCCAAGGATGATTCCGCGCAGGCCTACAAGGCGGCCACCGCGGCCTCCGGCAAACTGGTCACGCTCTCCCAGACCGACCTCCTGGCCGGGACTCCGCAGGCCGGCAAGTTCCGCAAGTATGTCACTCCCTACTCCGTCGGCTTGCTGACGAACACCCGCACGGGTGGTTTCAAGAAGGACCTCACCTCCCTGTTCGAGGCGCCGTCCCTGCCGTCCGACTATTCGGGACGTCCCCTCTATGCCTCCACCAAAACCCTGAACAAGGCTGCCGAGGCGGATCCGAATTGGTCGGCTCTGGCCAGCTACTACGGGATGTACAAGAACATCAGCAGTCCCGAAAGCCGGCCGACCTACACGGCTGCTCCCAGCACGGACATCAAGATCAGCGACGTGCCGATCGCTCCGAGTTCCTTCTATCCCGCGCCGGTAATCGCGAAAGTGGACCTGCTCTATTCGCTGGTGCTGCGTGATGCGCACGGCACTTGGATCGGACAACTGGGTGCGAAGGGGATGACCAAAATGTTCCACCTGATGTACACACCGGTTGTCACGTTGCACAATCCGTACAACGTGTCGGTCGAGTTCGAGCGGATGAAAGTCGGTATCCGCAATGCTCCGGTGGGTTTCAACCTCTACGCCAACAACACCGCACTGGACACCGCCAACATCGTCCCTCTCACGGACATGTTCGTGTATGGAGCGATGGAACGCCAGTTCTGGGTGGAGATCGCGAATTGGACCTCATTCGGAGCGTCCAATCCCAGCGGCACCATCACTCTCAAGCCAGGTCAGACCATCGTATGCAGCCCTTATGTGGATCCGAATGGCATGTGGAATTCGAATTTCGACTGGGACCCGCAGCACACCAATATGACGGGCTCGGAGACCAGCCCCATCCGCATGAAGACCGGATTCACCGGCCGCCAGTTCGGGTTTGATGTTGACTGGGTCACTCCACATCCCTCTCCAGGCTCGGATGGACTGGGCGTGGGCGGAGTGAAGGATAGCGATACGTTCCATATCGAATTTGTGGCGACCCAGCCGAGCGCCGGTATGAATGATCGCTTCCAAGTGACGGCGACCATCACCAGCAAGGGGACCACCAAGAACTACGGGGGTCTCGATCTCGTGTATAACAATGCGGGAGGTCTCGTGTCCGCCTTCCCTCCCAGGATGAGATATCCGAAGAGCGGTGAAATCTCGGTCATGGACCTGTATGAGCCGAGCACCAAGCCGCTGAAGGATCAGGTGAAGGTCCGTTCGGTCGCGCTGTTCACCGCGTCCGCCAAGACTTCGAACGGCGGGGTCTATGAAACGGGCAGCCGTTCCGGCAGTGGTGGTGGTGTGAACGCGCTTGTGGACGGTCGTGTGGCTGGCAAGCCGTTCCTGTTCAACAATCCGGCATCTCCATTGGAGCAGAACGACCTGGTGGCGGGCAATCCCTCCGCTTTCAGTCATGAAGTCAACTTCCAGCCGTTGAACGTTCCGGACGACTACTTCGAACTGGATAGTCTCAACCGCAGCCCGGTTCTCTCCGGCAACTCCACGGCATTTGGCATCAAGTCCGGCAGCCTTTTCGAGATCCCCACCGGACCGATGCAGGCCATCGCGGATTTCCGCCGCTCGAACGCGCTGACGACTCCGTTCCAGCCGAGTTACACGCAACCGGTCGGCAACTCCGCCATCTCGCCCTTGATGCCGACCGCTGCCGTGGTGACGAGTGGCAGCTTCGGCCCTGCCAGACTGTGGCTCGACCAGTCCTATCTGGCGAACCGCACGCTGTATGACAATTTCTACTTTTCCACGATCGCACCGGATACCAGCGGCCGCAGCATCGACCGGGTATACAAGGATTTCCTTGCGGGAGCCGCCGGCGGCACCGGATACCAGCCCCTTCTCAACCAGAACTTCCAGCCGTACGTGCCGGAAGGGGAGACCTCCCAGACCCTCGCGACCAAGTACTATGTGGGTGCCAAGCCGAATGCGGACACCTACAAGGAAATCGCCGCCACCCAGCTCGTGAGATCGCCCTTCAATGTCAACTCGACCAACGTCCAGTCGTGGCAGGCCATGCTCTCCACCCTGAACAAGAGTGACGTCAACACCCTGTGGGCGGTGTCCGGTGCGGTGGAGTCGCGGAAGATGACCGGCACCCCGATTCTCCCGATGACCCTGCCGGTTGGAGGTTCCTCCCTCGGCAACTGGTCTTCCGGCAACATCGACAACGAGAAGACCAACAACTGGAATGGTTATCGCGAGCTCTCGACCGACCAGATCAAAACCCTGGCCACCAAGATTGTGGAGCAGGTCCGCGAGCGCGGCCCGTTCCTCTCGCTGTCCGAGTTCGTCAACCGTCAGGTCGGCACCAGCTCCGCCAAGACCCGTATCGGAGCCTTGGGCGCGGCGATCGCCAATTCCGACATCAATCCCAGCAGGCTGCTCCCCGGCAACGTGCCGATCGCGCTGAATGACCTGTCTGATCCCAAGCTCTACAATCTCCCCACCAAGGAAGCTCTTCTTGGCAAGCAGCAGGGGAGCCAGCAGCAGCAGGAGGGATATCCCGCCGAGGGAGCTCCAGGCTGGCTCACCCAGGGAGACGTCATGCGTCTTCTGGAACCGGGTGCCACGGTGCGTTCCGATACATTCGTGATCCGCGTCTGCGGCCAGGCCACGGATGACAGCGGTAATGTGACCGCCCGTGCCTATGCGGAGGCCGTGGTCCAGCGCCTGCCCGAGTGGGTCGATAGCTCGGACAAGGCCAGCAAGAACATCTATGAGACCACCGCCGGACATACCTCGGTGAACTTGACCTTTGGAAGACGCATGGAGATCGTTTCGTTCCGTTGGCTTTCCAATTCCGAAATTTGATCTAGAAGTCCTCCAGAATGAAATTGCTCCAGTGTCTTTCCTTGGCCTTCGTCTGCCTGTTGGCGGAGGCCCGCGCCCAGCGGCAGATTGAAGTGCGTGCCGTCCTGAACGATCCGGTGAACGGCAGCGCCGAGTTCCAGGTGCAGACCGCTCCCAAGGTCTTCAACAAACTGCCCTTGGTAGCCGAAGGCTTGGGCGCGACCATCAAGGTCACGCTCGCTCAAAACGAGCTCACCCTGCATGGGCCGTTCGGCAGCGATCCCAATATTCCGCCTCCGGTTATTGCCTCGGCCACCGTGCCCGCGACCGCCCAGCGCTGCATCGTCGTGATCGCACCGGAGGCAAAGGGAGGGAAGCTGCCGTACCGTGCCATCGCTCTCGACGATTCGCCGCAGGCCTTCCCTTTTGGTGAATCCCGTATCGTCAATCTCACTCCCGTGACGCTGGCGATGCAGGCTGGAACGATCAAGAGGCCGTTGCCTGCGGGACAGATCGCCTCTTTGCCTGAAATCAAGGATGTGAATGAGTTCAATGTCGCTCAGACCAACTTCTATGCGAAGGCGGGAGAAGACTGGCAGCCGTTCACAGAGCGCCAGCTTCAATATGTCAAAACGATGCGTCGTGTTTTCATCACTTACGCCAGCCCGGGTGCCATGGCTCCCAGCGTGCGCACGATCGCCGACCATGAGCCGCTTCCTCCGCCGAGGCCGGCCCAGTAGGTTCCCATTTCTTCATTGCATGAAACCCAGAAAAGCGCCGTCTCCGGGAAACCGGAGGCGGCGTTTCTGCTTTGGGATGAAGGGCGGGAAGCAGGTCAATCCAGCAGCGCGGAGGCGATCTGTTCCCATTCCGCGGCGAGATCGGCCCGGTTGGCGGGAGCGGATTTCCCGGCGCGGGCATACCAGTAGCCGGCGTTGCCGAAGTCACCTTCCTCACGATGCAGCCATGCGTGGATCCAGGCACCCGCGCGCTGATCTCCCAGCTCTTGGCAGAGATCGTGGGCTTCGTGCCATTTCCCGGCCTTGGCCAGCCACAGGCAGCGCTCGGTATCGGTCAGTCCGGCGGGTGGTTGGGAATCGGTGGCGACGGAGCGGGCAAGATCGGCGGTGGTCATGAGGCCACTTTCAGTCAGTGCATGCCTTGTGGCAAGGAAGGCATGGAGAAGCGGGGTTGACGTGCCATCGCCGACTCGCAGAGCGTGGCAGCATGATCATTCGCATGTTGCTGGGAACGGCTTGTTTCATCGGAGCTTTGCACGCCGCGGAGACACCCGGCTGGAAACTGGTGTGGTCCGATGAGTTCAATGGCAAGGAACTCGATTTCACCAAGTGGTCGGTGGAGGAGAACGGCCATGGAGGAGGTAACGGGGAGCTGCAATTCTATGTGGATCGCTCCGAGAACGTGCGGTTGGAAAATGGCAATCTGGTGCTGGAAGCACGGAAGGACTCCTATTCCTCAGCCGGTGTGGTGAAGGACTACAGCTCCGGCCGCATCCGCACCAAGCGTCATGCGAGCTGGACCTACGGCCGCTTCGAAATCCGCGCGAAGCTGCCGACGGGGCGGGGGATCTGGCCGGCCGTCTGGATGCTGCCGGAGAAGGAAGCCTATGGCGGCTGGGCAGCCAGCGGGGAGATCGACATCATGGAACTGGTCGGCCATGAGCCCGCAAAGGCCCACGGCACCCTGCATTACGGCGCCTCCTGGCCGAAGAATATCCACACCGGCGAACCCTTCACCCTCAAGAGCGGCATTTTCGCCGATGACTTCCACGTCTTCGCCTTGGAATGGGAGAAGGGCGTGTTCCGCTGGTATGTCGATGGCGCGCTGTATCAGACCCAGACGAAGTGGAGCACTACCGGCGCGGAGTTTCCCGCGCCGTTCGACCAGCCATTCCATCTGGTTCTGAATGTGGCGGTGGGCGGTGGTTGGCCCGGGCCACCGGATGCGGCCACCGTGTTTCCGCAACGGATGACTGTGGACTATGTGCGGGTGTACCAGCGGGATTGAGGCCCGTTTGTACACCGGGATGCACTTTCCCGGGTCCACGTACACCAAAGACCTCAAATCGGGTCATTTTTGAGATTTTCGGGCCTCAAAATCGGTCTGGAGAAGGGTTTTTGAAATAAAATCCCCTTGAATCGAGTGTTTTAAAGATCAATTTTTGCGATTCAAGCTACTGATAATGAAGGTTTTAAAATTTTATTAACAGAGGTCTAGTTTCTCGTTGACCCTTCCGGTGTTCTCTGGTGTACTTCGGGGCACTGAAGCGAACCTCTCCCCCGAGTTGAACACCACTGGTCAGCGCTACTTTGGCTTTTCGCCATACAAGATGGATCCGAAGTTTCGGGTCTCCATCCAGCCTGCCTGGCGTCCTGCTCCGAGTGAGGTGCTTCGCCTGCTGTTTTCCAAAACGCACGGCATGCCGGTCATCAAGGTGCTCACGCAAGAGGCCTTCGACGAGCGGGTGGCGGTCGTGGAGGCCAGCGACCTGAGCCCGGCCAAAAAGCGGGCGACGCTGGACAGCCTTTACATGCTTTGCCGCGAGGCATCGCTGAACGAGCAGGGCAAGCTGCTTGTCCCAAAAGACCTGAGCGAGAAGGCGGGCATCGAGGCGGAAGCCGAGGTGATCATCGCCGGACGCGGCAAGCACTTCGAGATCTGGAGCAAGGCGAACCACGAACGCGCGCTCGAGATCGAAATGAACCAGGACGACGAAGACGAACTCGGAGTCCTCTGATTTCACAGACACTCACCCACACCCAACGGCAGACATGCTGTTCACCCCACCAACTCCGGCACTTGGCGCGCAGCACCCTGCGGCGGCCCTGTCCACCGGCGCCCATGCGCCGGAGTTGGGAGCTATTTTCATGGCGGGATGCCAAATCGCGCTCGGGACAGCGCGCCCGGCATCCCTGGCACCGGTCGTCCGTTCCGCACCTGGCTGGTTGGCGGGGCGGGGGCCGGAATCTTTCCTGGCTGGGCGAAAGAGGATTATCGGGACACTCCCTCTTTCGCCTATCAAATGGGCTGTCCGCTCCGCTTCTGGCTGGTTGTCGGCGCGGGCTGCCCGGATTTTCCTGGCTGGGCGGACGGAAGCACTCGGGACAGCGCTTCCTGCCGCCACTCAAATGCCGATCGTCGCTCCGGTTCCTGGCTGGTTTCCGGGACGGCGGTCGGACACTTTCCTGGCTGGGCGCAAGAGGGTTCTCGGGACAGCCCCTCTTTCGCTCCTCAACAGGGTCGTCCGTGCCGCTTCTGGCTGGTTGTCGGCACGGGCGTCCCACTCTTTCGCATCGGAACAAGCCGCCGGTGGCGAGCTGCCTCACTATCACCTTTCGGTCCTGCCGGACGAGGTGAACGAGTGGATGGCGGCCGGCCCGGGCAAGTTCATCATCGATGGCACCCTCGGCGGCGGCGGCCACAGCGGCGCATTCCTCGCCACGGGAGCCCGCGTGCTCGGGATCGACCGCGATCCGGAGGCGCTGGCCCATGCCCGGCAGCGGCTCGCGCAGTACGGCGCGCGCTTCTCCACCTGGGAGGGTAATTTCGCGGATTTTGAAGAGACCCCCGAGGTCCAAGGGGGGGAACAGGCCGATGGCCTGCTCTTGGACCTCGGGGTATCTTCGCGTCAGTTGGACGCGGCCGAGCGCGGCTTCTCCTTCATGAGGGAGGGGCCTCTCGACATGCGCATGGGGCCCTCCAGCCCGCACACGGCGGCGGAGATCGTGAACACCTGGTCGGAGACGGAGCTTTCGAAGCTCCTTTTCGAATTCGGCGAGGAACCGAAAGCCCGCCGCATCGCCGCCGCGATCATCGAGCGCCGCGCCAAGCGTCCGTTCGACACCACCACCGATCTCGCCCAGTGCATCGAGCGCGCCATCGGCCGCCAGGGCAAGACCCACCCCGCCACCCGTGCCTTTCAGGCGATCCGGATGGCGGTGAACGAAGAGCTCGAATCCCTTTCCAAAGCTCTCGAAGCCTCCACCCGCGTGTTGAAGCCCGGGGGAAGATTACTGATCATCACTTTCCACAGCTTGGAGGACCGGATGGTGAAGCGCTTCCTCCGCTACCGTTCGACGGCCTGGCTGGATGAACCCGGCTGGCCCGATCCAAGGCCGAACCCCGATTACCAATTCCGCCTCCTGGTGCGGAAAGCCGTGGCACCTACCACGCAAGAGATCTCCCTGAACCCGCGGGCCCGCAGTGCAAAACTGCGGGTCGCCGAGCTTCTGGCCCCTGCCTCATGAACCGCCGCCGCACAGATATTCCGCGCAGCCATTTCACCACCTATCTCTCGGTCATCGCCGGGGCGGTGGTCGCGGCTGCTGGTGGCGTGACGCACGCCTACTTCATGAACCGGCAGGTTGAATCCCGCCGGGAGATCAAGCGTGTCGAGAGCGAAACCAAGGAGCGCGAACTGGAGATTCTCACCACGGAGATGCGCATCGGTGAGTTGCTCAACCGCTACACGGTCCGCGAGGAACTCGCGCGCCAGCATTCCCCGCTCAAGCCCATCCCGCGCGGTGTGGTCGAGGATGTGCCCTCGGCCCAGCCGCGTGCCGTCGTTTCCGCTGTTCCCTAGTTCATGCTTCGCACGTTCCAAAGCCGGTCGTTGGTGATCTGTGCCGTCCTTGTGACCGGATTCAGCGCCCTTTCGGCCCGCCTGATCCAGATCCAGCTCGTGGATCGGAAGAGGTATGCGGAGAACGGAACCAGCTCCGGGGAGATGGACCGGTTGCCCGCGATGCGTGGCATGATCGTTGATTGCAACGAGGAGGTGCTGGCGAAGAGCCTGCCCATGGCCACGGTGATGGTGGACCTCACCCACCTTTCGGATCCCAAGACCGTGGCCTGGGGATTGGCGCGCTCCGAGGCGAAGGCGCGGCCGGAATGGTCCACCCTGGACACCCACGATCAAGCCCGTCTGATCAAAGCTCTCCGCAGCAAGATCCTCACCAACGAGAACGGGGAGGACATCGTCGAAAAGCATCTCGCCTACGTCATCGGAGTGTTGGCGCGCCCTCTCGGCATGCGCCGCGAGGAGCTGCGCGCCAAGATCGAGGAAAAGCGCGCCGCCAATCCCAAGGGCTACTTCGCGCTGGGTCGCGAGTTGCCGGGAGACGCGGCCGAGCCGCTCCGCGATGCGATCGAGGACAGCGGTATCCGTGGCGTCCGTTTGGAGAACTCCCTCAAGCGCTGGTACAATGCCCCGACCGTGGCCACCCACGTGATCGGCTATACCGGCGAAAAGGAAGAAACCGGTGCCGATGGGGAAGTCATCCACCGTGCGGTTGGCAAGGCGGGCATCGAGGCGTCGATGGAGGAATACCTGCGCGGTCGCGATGGCTGGCGGAAGTTCCGCAGCGATGCTGTCGGCGCGCCCCTGCCGGGCGATGCCGAGAGCCTGCTGCCACCGCGTGCGGGCCTGAATGTCCAGCTCACGCTCGACATGGGCATCCAGACCATCGTCGAGGAGGAGCTGGATGCGGCGATGACCGAGTATCAGTCGAAGCGGGCAGCCGTCGTGGTCATGGACCCGAAGACCGGCGCGATCCTCGCCATGGTCAGCCGTCCGAATTTCGACCTGAACCTGCGCGAGAACATCACGACCAATGGCTTCAACTTCGCCCTGCAGGCGGTGTATGAGCCGGGATCGACGTTCAAGATCGTGGCTTCCTCGGGTGCCATGAACGAAAAGCTCGTCACGCCGCAGAGCCAGATTTTCTGCAACAATGGTATCTATCACGAAGGTGCCATCGAGGTGAAGGACCACGGTGGCTACGGTATGCTGAGTGTGGAGGGTATCCTCCAGCACTCCAGCAACATCGGAGCCTACAAACTGGCACTCCAGCTCGGGAACGAACGTTTTTACCGTTATGTGAAGGATTTCGGCTTCGGCCGGAAGACCGGCGTGTTGCTTGCGGGAGAGAGTTCCGGGCGCGCGCGGAATTCTGGAAATGCGGTCGATTTCTCGCGCGCGGCCTACGGTTACGCCTTGAATGTCACTCCGTTGCAGGTGGCCACCGCCTACTGCGCGATCGGTAATGATGGCAGCCTGCTGAAGCCCCATATCGTCAAGGCGCTGATCGCCAATGATGGCAGCGTCGTCGAGCGCTACGACCCGGAAGTGGTCTCCCAGGTCGTGAGGCCGGATGTCGCGCGGAAAATGCGCACCGCGCTTCAAAAAGTGGTTGATAAACAGGGCACCGCACCCCTCGCTGCCGTCCCGGGCTTCCACGTCGCCGGCAAAACCGGAACGGCCAGGATGCACAATCCGAACGGGCGGGGCTATCTGGAGGGGCACTACACGGTGTCCTTCGCCGGCATGCTTCCCGCGGAGGATCCCAAGTTCGTGGCGGTGGTCGTGATCGACGATCCGCGCACGACCAAGGTGACTCACTTCGGCGGCACCATCGCCGCCCCGGTTTTCGGCAAAATGGCGGCCCGGATCGCCAACGCCATGAATTTGCAACCGACCGAACCCGTCGAAACCCCGTCTTCCCGGACCGCCTCCCGATGATCCTCCGCGACCTAGCCGCCAAATTGACCCGAGTGACGGTTGCCGGATCTCTCGACCAGGAACTGTCCGCCGTGACCGATGACTCCCGCAAGGCGGGAGCCGGTATTCTTTTCGTAGCCGTCCGCGGCGAGGTTGTGGACGGCCACGACTATATCGACAAGGCCCTCGAGGCCGGCTCGACCGTGATCGTGGCGGAACACGCCCAGCCGCGGAATTTCTCCACGGACGTGACCTGGCTGCACGTGCCGGACAGCCGCTACGTGCTCGCCGTTTTCGCCAGCGCCTTCAATGGCGATGCCTGGAAGGACATGGCCGTCGCCGGAGTGACCGGCACCAATGGCAAGACGACCACCGCCTTCCTGGTACATCACCTGATGAAGTCGCAGTGGCACCGCGCCGGTTTGCTCGGCACGGTGACCGTCGATGACGGGGAAACCGAGGTAGCCGCCACTTCGACCACGCCCGGATCGTTGGAACTCCAGAACCTGCTCGGCCGCATGCGCGACCACGGCTGCCGCGGTGTTTCGATGGAGGTTTCCTCCCATGGTATCGACCAGCAGCGCATCGCCTCGCTGGGCTTTGATGCGGCGATCTTCACGAACCTCACGCAGGATCATCTCGATTACCACGGCACGATGGAGCGCTACTTCGAGGCGAAGAAGTCGTGGTTCGACAAGCTCGCGGACAACCCGCTCGGCAAGAAGCCGGTGGCGGTGATCAATGTGGATGACGCCCACGGTCTTGAGATCGCGGAATCGTTGGAAGGAAAGCTGCCCGTCTATCGCTTCGGCTTCGGCGTCCACACCGACTTCCGCGCGAACAATCTCAAGCAGAGCGCGCGTGGCATGGAGTTCGAGCTCACCGCGAAGGGCAAGTCGTTCCTCGTGCGCGCCCCGTTGATCGGCCGCTTCAATGTTTACAACCTCCTCGGTGCCATCGCCGCGGCCAGCGCCTGTGGCATCCGTCCGCGCGAGTCCGTCGCCGCCATCGCCGAGGCTCCGCAGGTTCCGGGCCGTATGGAGAACATTGGCCATGCCGGTGGTGCGACCGTGTTCGTGGACTATGCCCACACGCCGGATGCGCTGGAAAACGCCTGCCGCACACTGCGCGAACTCAACCCACGCCGTCTCATTACCGTTTTCGGCTGTGGCGGCGATCGTGACCGCGCCAAGCGCCCGTTGATGGGTGCCGCCGCCGCACAGGGCAGCGACATCTGCATCATCACTTCCGACAATCCGCGCAGCGAGGAGCCGATGGCCATCATCCAGGAAATCGAGAAGGGTATGGGTGGCGCGACCTACAAGGTCATTGCCGACCGTGAGGAAGCCATCTCGTCCGTGATCAAGGCCGCGCGCGCCGGAGACATCGTGCTGATCGCCGGCAAGGGTCACGAAACCTACCAGCAGTTCGCCGACCGCACCATCGACTTCGACGATCGCAAGCATGCATGGAAGGCACTGCGCGAACGCAGTGAAACCGCCGAACGCCCGTGAGAACTATCACCGTCAGCCAACTCGCTGAAATCCTCGGCACCTCGGTGGCCGCAGGCAGCGGGGAGGCGCGCGTTTCCAGCGGAGTTTCCACGGACACGCGTACGCTGCCCGTCGGATCGGCGTTTTTCGCGCTGCGTGGCGAGCGTTTCGACGGTCATCGTTTCACGGATGTCGCCTTGAACGCGGGAGCCACCGCGCTGGTCGTGGACCAATGGGAAGGGGAGGCTCCGGAGAATGCCGGCGTCGTGGTTGTGCCGGACACGCTGGCCGCGCTGCAGCGGCTCGCGTTCTGGTGGCGCAGCCAGCTCGATATTCCGGTGATCGGCATCACCGGTTCGAATGGCAAGACCAGCACCAAGGACTTTGCCGCGTCGATCCTGTCGCGCCACTTCAAGGTGAGCGCGACCAAGGGCAACCTGAACAATCACATCGGTGTACCGCTCACCGTGCTTTCCACGGCGGAAGACACGGGTGCCGCGGTTTGGGAAATGGGCATGAACCATAGCGGCGAGATCGCGCCGTTGTGTGAGATTGCGCGCCCGAAGTTCGGCATCATCACCAACATCGGCACCGCCCACATCGAGTATCTCGGTTCCCGTGAAGGCATCGCGGAGGAGAAGGGCATGCTCGCCCGCTCGCTGCCATCGGACGGCACTCTGTTCCTGCCCGCGGGCTGCGACTTCTACGAATACTTCCGCCAGCGCACGAAGGCGCACGTGATCCCGGTCGGCAATGGTCGTGGCTTGATTCGCGCGGAGAACCTGGAACTCGGTGATGGTTCCTCGCGCTTCAAGCTGGTGATCGAGGGCGAAGCCCCGGCCGACGTGCTGTTGCCGGTGGCGGGCCGCCACATGGTGACGAACGCCCTGCTCGCCGCCGGAGCTGCTTGGAAGGTGGGCCTTTCGCCGGAGGAAATCGCCGCCGGTCTTTCCGCCACCGTGCTTACCGGCGGCCGCCTGCGCCGCATCGAGTGGAATGGCATCACTCTCTTCGACGACACCTACAACGCGAACCCCGAATCGATGGCCGCCGCGTTGGAAACGCTGGCGGACACGCCGGTAGTGAATGGCGCGCGCCGCATCGCCGTGCTCGGCCGCATGGCGGAGCAGGGTGAGCATGCGCCTGCGGCCCACCGCCGCACCGGCGAACTGGCCGCCCGCCGCGGCATCACCGTCATCGCAGTCGGCGATGGTGCGGAGGAAATCGCCGGAGCCGCGGAAAACGGCCGTCATTTCCGCGATGTCGAATCCGCCGCCGGATGGCTCTCCTCCGCCTGTCATCCGGGTGATGTGGTGCTCTTCAAAGGCAGCCGCTCCGCCGCCATCGAGCGCGTCATGAACTCCGCTTTCCCCCGTCCCTGATGCTCACCGCGATCTACGATTTCTGGAAGTCCGCCTACGAGGCCGAGATCCTCGCCAACCCGCGCCATCCCGAGGGGTGGGCGCACACCTATTCGTTCCTCAATCTCCTCGGCTACATCACTTTCCGCGCCGCGGTGGCCTGCCTGCTTTCCTTCATCCTCAGCCTGCTGATCGGGCCGCGGGTGATTCGCAAGCTGATCTCGCTGAAGGTCGGCCAGCCGATCCGCACCGCCGCCGAGGTTCACAAGCTCGCGGAACTGCATGGCGGCAAGATTGGCACGCCCACCATGGGCGGGGTCCTCATTCTCGGCGTGGTGCTGGTTTCCACGCTGGTCTGCGCGCGGGTCTTCAATCCGTTCGTGGCGGTTTGCGCCTGTACCATGGGAGCCTGCGGCCTGCTTGGTTTTTGCGATGACTTCAAGAAGGTGAAGGAAAAGAAGTCGGACGGCGTCAGCGCCCGCACCAAGTTGTTCTGGCAACTGGTGATCGCGGTCGTGGCGGCGTGCTTCATCTATTTCAAGAAGGAGATCTCCGGTTTCGGCGCGACCGAGGCGGAGCGCCTCGCGGGCATCGCCGGATTCCGTCTGGGCAAGGAGCCGATCGACATCGGTGCCGTGTGCTTTCCGCTGTGGAAAACGCCGTTGGTCAACCTGAGCTGGCTGGCGATTCCATTTTTTGTGGCGATCATCATCGGCACCTCGAATGCTGTGAACCTCACCGACGGTCTCGATGGTCTGGCCACCGGCTGCACCATCACCACGGCGCTCGCCTATTCACTGCTCGCCTATCTGGCCGGTCACTTCTACATGGCCACCGACTACCTGGTGATCCCGCACAACCGCTATGTTGGTGAGCTGGCGGTATTTCTGATGGCTTTGGTGGGAGCCGGGTTCGGCTTCCTGTGGTTCAACTGTCATCCGGCGAAGGTGTTCATGGGTGATACCGGTTCGCTCGGTATCGGTGGCGCGCTCGCCACCGCGGCGATCTGCACCAAGCAGGAGCTGATGCTCGTCATCATCGGCGGCGTGTTCGTGATGGAGGCCCTTTCCGTGATCCTGCAGGTCGGCAGCTTCAAGCTGAGGAAAAAGCGCATCTTCAAGATGTCGCCGATCCATCACCACTTCGAGCTCATCGGATGGCATGAAAACCAGGTCATCATCCGCTTCTGGCTGCTTTCCATCATGCTCGCTCTCTTCGGCCTCGCTCTCCTGAAAATCGCATGACTCTTTTCGGCAAACATGTCGCCGTTCTCGGTGCCGGCCATAGCGGCCGGGCCGCCGCCGCACTTGCGTTGCGCGAGGGCGCGACCGTGTCCGTGTACGACGCCGCGGGGGCCGAGGTCTTCAAGGGCATGCCGGAAGGTGTGGAGATTGTCTCCCACGCCACCGCCGCCATCGGCAGCACCGTTGTCTCCGATCTGCTGGTCGTGAGTCCCGGGATCGACACCTACGGCCCGTATGTCGCCGCGTTCTCGGAACAGGCGGGGGAGGTGATCGGCGAAACCGAATTCGCCGCTCGATATTTCACCGGCCGCATCGTCGGCATCACCGGCACCAATGGCAAGACGACCACCACCGAACTGGTGTCCCGTATTCTTGCGGGCGCGGGTCTCGGCGGCACGCCCTGCGGCAACTATGGCGTGCCCTTCGCGGAGGTAGCGCTGAAAAAGGATCAGCCTGCGGCGGTGTCGCTTGAACTCAGCTCGTTCCAACTCGAGACGATCCGCACGCTGCATCCGGAGGTGGCCATCTGGCTGAACTTCGCGCCGGACCACATGGACCGCTATCCGACGGTGGAGGCTTACTTCGCCGCGAAGCTTCGCATCTTCGAAAACCAGACCGATGCGGACATCGCCATCATCCGCGATGGGGAAGCGCTGCCGGAACGCAAGGCCCGCACCGAGACGTTCTCCACGGAGGATGACTCCGCCGACTGGTTCTCGGACGGTCTTGTCGTCCGCTATCGTGGCGAGGTGGTGCTCGATCTCCAGCACGACACCAGCCTCCGCGGCCTGCACAACTCGGAGAATGCCATGGCCGCGCTCGCCGCAGGGCACGCGCTCGGCATTCCGTTCGCCACCATGCGCGATTCCCTGCACGGCTACGCACCACCGCCGCACCGCTGCGAACTCATCCGCACGCTCGATGGCGTGGAGTATCTCAACGATTCGAAGGCCACCAACCTGCATGCGCTGGAAAGCGCCCTGCGTTCCCAGACCCGCCCGGTGGTGCTCATCGCCGGCGGCAAGGAGAAGGGGCTGGATTACGCGCCGGTAGTGCCGCTGCTGAAAGCGAAGGGCCTTGCCGCCGTCACCTTCGGCCAGATCGCCGTCCCGCTCGGCAAGGTGCTGGCGGAAGCCGTGCCGGTCGAAACCGTTTCCACTCTTGAAGAAGCCGTCCACGCCGCGCGCCGTCTGGCACCGCGGGGTTCGACGGTCCTGCTGTCCCCGGGGACCTCGTCGTTCGACCAGTTCTCCGGCTATGAAAACCGCGGAAACGTCTTCCGCGACATCGTCCATCAACTGCGCTGAACCCGATGAAACACCACCCGACCCTGCCCACCAAACGGGAGCCCGTGAAAAAGGGCATCATCAAGCGTCTCCACGCCGTCACGAAGAACCGCAAGCAGCGTGTGGCCGCCACCGCGATGGCGGGTGACTTCGAAACCGAACTGCCCGGCCGCAAGATCGGCATGGCGCTTGCCGTCATCGTTGGCGTCCACGTGATCGCCGCCGGTCTGGTGTTTTTCCATCACTGGCGCCTTGAAGGCCGTGGCGGAGATGCCGGGGCCTCGACCGGCTCGCTGGCTCCTGCTCCGCTGACCTCCAACACGCCTCTGCCGACCGTTTCCAAGAATGACGAGATCCATCCGGTGCGCAGCGGCGAGAACTATCCGTCGATCGCCGCCCAGCACAAGGTGGACGAGAGCCAACTCCGCGAGGCCAACAACAACACGGCGATCCGCCCCGGCCTGCTGCTCAAAATCCCGCCCAAGAATATCAGCGCGATGGACTCTCCCGAAGTCGCGGCCCTGCGCGCCGAGTCGAAGCCGGATGACCGTGGATTCGACGTCGAGATCCCACGGGCCACACCGGTTCCGGGTGCGACTCTTGTGAAACCGAAGGTGACGAAGAGCACCGCCGAAAGCTTCTCCGCTGTGACCAAGACGGAAACGGAGCCGCGCGCCCCGAAGGCCACCCCGGTTGCGAAGACGACCACCACGCCGAAGGAAAAGGAGACCCCGAAGAAGGAATCCCCCGCTCCCAGGACCGCGTCCGGTCGCAATTACACGGTGCAGAACGGTGACACGCTCTACCGCATCGCTGGCCGCTACAAGATCAGCCCCGAGCAACTCATGAAGGCCAATGGCATCAGCGATGCCCGCAAGCTCAAGCCGGGCATGACCCTTTCCGTGCCGAACTGATCCGGACGAGATGATCCGCTACTGCTCCATCGTGCTTTGCATCGCCGTTGCCCTGTTGGTGGGCCTCGGTCTCGTGATGCTGGCCAGCACCAGTGCCTGGGTGTTGCAGGAGGGGGCTTCTCCGTACTCGTTCGTCAAGAAACAGGCTGTCATGGTGGTGGTCGGCGTGGTGCTGGCGGTGGTTGCCGCACGGGTGCCGGATGCTCCGCTCCGGAAGCTCTGGCCGTGGGCGCTGGCGGTGGTCTGCGTGCTGCTGGTGATGTGCCTCATTCCCGGGCTGGGCGTGGAGATCTATGGTTCCAAGCGTTGGGTGAAAATGCCGGTTGTCGGCTCGTTCCAGCCCTCGGAACTCGCCCGTGTCATCGGCGTGATCGCCTTGGCCGGTTGGTTCGCCCGCTGGCAGACGGAAACCCGGACGTTCTGGCGGGGCTTCATTCTACCGGGCATGATCATCGGGCTTCCGATCGGGCTGATTGCGATCGAGACCGACGTGGGCTCCGCTCTTTCGATGTCCGCGGCTTGCGCGACGGTCTTTTTCTGCGCGGGCACACGGCTGCGTTTTTTGATACCTGTCGCGGTGCTGGGTATGTCCGCGGCCTATCTCTACGTGCGCCATGATCCGGTGCGATGGACCCGCATCGAGTGCTGGCTCGACCCGGAGAACCACAAGGAAGACCAGGGGATGCAGCAGTGGCGCGCCTTGGTGGCTTTTGGAAATGGCGGACCCTCCGGCGTCGGCTTGGGCAATGGCACCCAGAAATTCGTCGGCAAGCTGACCTTCGCCCACATCGACTTCATTTTCCCGGAGATCGGTGAGGAACTGGGCCTGCCCTTCACGCTGGGTGTGGTGCTTTGTTTCGTGCTGATCGCCGTTTGCGGGATCGGCATCGCTTCCCAGGCGAAAACCGTCTTCGCCCGACTATCGGCGGTAGGGCTCACGTGCATGATCGTGGTCCCGGCGATGCAGAACGTGGCCGTGACCACTGCCTGCCTGCCGAATGACGGCCTGCCGCTGCCCTTCATTTCCTACGGCGGCTCCAGCATCGTTTTCGCCCTCGCGGCGGTCGGGATGCTGGTGGGGATCCATCGGCGCGGGTTGCCGGAGGAGTCTCCGGAGCTGGTGTTGGGAGAGCAGAAGCGCTACGCGATCCGGCTCTGATAGAGCCGCCGATTTCGCCCGCCCGCTGCCCGCCACGCCTTGTAATGACGGGGTTCATACGGGAATCCGCGTAAGCGGGAAAAACGCGCCGTGGTTGGTTGACAACCCCGGGCGGGGTTGACCAATGTGCGACACGCCGCAGCCCGGGAAACGATTTCCGGGCGGGCTTTTTCCATCCCTGGATTAAAAAACCCGTGTTTTCCAACGAAGAATATCTCGCCCAATTGCTGATCGAGTCCGGCATGGTGAGCGAAGATGACGTCGCCCAGGCACGTCTCGCTCTTTCCGGTCGCGAAACCCTCATCGAGAGGCTGTTGAGCCAAGGCACTGTGACTCAGGAAACCGTGGCGCAGGTGCTGGCGTCAAACGCCGGGCTTCCCTACGTTGACTTGGAGTCGTTTTCTTTCGAGCCGACCATCACCGAATCGGTGCCGGACGATATCGCCCGCCGCTACAACGTGATTCCGGTGCAGGACGACGGCTACTATCTCACCCTCGGGGTGGCCGATCCGCTCAATTTCGAGGTGATGGACAGCCTGCCGCACGTCCTCGGCCGCGAGATGAACTTCGTGTGCGGCACCCACCACGCGATCACCAACTGTCTGCGCCAGTTCTATGGCGTGGATACCAGCAGCGCCGTCTCGGACCTCACCCTTCCCGAAGACGAAGCCAGCAGCGCCGATGCGCCGATCATCAAGCTGGTTTATCAGATCCTCACCGAGGCCATGCGCCTCAAGGTGTCCGACATCCACATCGAGCCGATGGAGACCTCCGTCCGCATCCGCTACCGCATGGACGGCAAGCTGGTGGAAGTGGACAATCACCCGAAGAAGCTGCTCCCTGCCATCATCGCCCGTCTGAAGGTGATGAGCGGCACCATGAGCATCGCGGAAAAGCGTCTGCCGCAGGACGGACGTATCCAGCTCAAGTTGGCGGAAAAAGAGGTCGACCTCCGCGTTTCCTCGGTGCCTTCGAATCATGGCGAATCGATCGTCATGCGTATTCTCGACAAGTCCGCGCTCGTGCTCGGCCTGCCGCAGCTCGGGTTCTTCTCGGACGACCAGGCGACCTTCGAAAAGCTCATTACCCTTCCAGACGGCATCATTCTGGTCACCGGCCCCACGGGTTCCGGCAAAACCACCACGCTCTACGGCTGCTTGAACGTCATCAACAAGCCGGACAAGAAGATCATCACCGTGGAAGACCCGGTCGAGTATGAGCTCGCCGGCATCAACCAGGTCATGGTGCGCACCGATATCGGCATGACCTTCGCCGCCGCGCTGCGAGCCATGCTCCGCCAGGCGCCGAACATCGTCATGATCGGGGAAATTCGAGACGCCGAGACCGCGAACATCGCGATCAACGCGTCCCTCACCGGTCACTTGGTGTTCTCCACGCTCCACACCAATGATGCCCCCGGTGCCGTGGCCCGTCTCGCGGACATCGGCGTGAAGCGCTTCCTCATCGCCTCCGCCGTGCGCGCGGTGATGGCCCAGCGCCTCGTCCGCAAGCTCTGCCCGAACTGCAAGGCCCCGGTTGACCTGACCGAAAAGGAAATGCGGGCGCTGAATGTGGATGCCTCCCGCACCGCCTCCGCCACCATCTTCGGACCGGTGGGTTGCGAGAAGTGCCGCGGCGGTGGCCACAAAGGCCGTATGGGCATCTTCGAAATTTTCGAGATCGATGACGAAGCCCGTCATATGATCAATGCTGAACTGACCACCATGCAGCTCCGGCGCCGCGCGCGGGAACTCGGCATGCGAACCCTCCGCGAAGACGGCATCCGCAAGGTGCTGGCGGGTCTCACCTCCGCCCAGGAGGTGATCCACGCCACCATGGCCGACGCCGAATGATCCAAACCCTCGCAAACCGATTTCCCACGTCCCATGGACAACACCCAGCTTATCGAACTTTTCCAGTCGCGCGGCCTCATCGACCGCTCGCTCGCCCAGGACATCCTCGCTGAGATCGACACCAGCGGCAAGGAACCTGCCGAAATCCTCGCCGACTATCAGGTCATCAATCATCGCGATGATGTCTGGCCTGTGGTCGCCTCCGAGCTTGGCGCGGAGATGGTGGACCTCCGCAACTGGACTCCGCCTGCGGAGCTCCTGGCGCTGGTCCCCGCCGGTACCGCCCGCCTTCACGGCGCGCTTCCCGTTCACTTCGACCAGAACGGCATCCACATCGCGCTCGTAGATCCGCTCAATCCGCAGACTGTTGAAGACCTGCGCTTCACCCTCGGCCGCGAGGTCGTGCTGGTGATCGCCCCGGACTATCTCGTCGAGGAAAAGCTCAACGAGTGCTACGGCGGCGAAGGCAAGGCGATGGAGGATCTTCTCGCCCAGCTCAAGATTGGCGGTGACTCGAACATGAGCCAGGCCGACCTCGAGGCCGAGGCGAACTCCGCGCCGATCATCCGCTACGTGGACCTGGTGATGTATCAGGCCATCAAGGAAAAGGCTTCGGACATTCACTTCGAGCCCTTCGAGAAGGACTTCAAGATCCGCTACCGCGTGGACGGCGCGCTTTATGAAATGGCGCCACCGCCGCAGCATCTGGCGATCCCGATCCTTTCCCGCGTGAAGGTGATGTCGAACATGAACATCGCCGAGCGCCGCGTGCCGCAGGACGGACGCATCGTGAAGCAGGTCGGCGACAAGCAGGTGGACATGCGCGTTTCCTCGCTGCCCACCCAGCACGGTGAATCGATCGTGCTCCGTATTCTCGACCGCTCCTCGGTGAACCTCTCGCTCGAGAACCTGGGCCTGCCACCGCACATCTACGAGTACATCGGTGAGACCATCGAGAAGCCGAACGGTATCTTCATCGTCACTGGTCCCACCGGTGCCGGCAAGACCACCACGCTCTACGCCGCGCTGCGCCGCATCAACACCATCGACCACAAGCTCCTCACCGCCGAGGATCCGGTCGAGTATGACATGGACGGCATCGTCCAGATCCCGGTGAACGAGGCGATCGGCCTGACTTTCCCGCGCATCCTGCGTGCCTTCCTCCGCCAGGACCCGGACCGCATCATGGTGGGGGAAATGCGAGACTTGGATACCGCCCAGATCGCCATCCAGGCGTCGTTGACCGGTCACTTGGTGCTCTCCACCCTTCACACCAACGATGCCGCCGGTGCCATGACCCGTCTGGTGGACATGGGCTGCGAGCCGTTCCTGGTCGCCGCTTCGCTGGAAGGCGTGCTTGCCCAGCGTCTGGTCCGCACCATCTGCAAGGAATGCCGCGCTCCGTATGAACCCACCGAGGCGATCCTCTCGCAGCTCGGCGTCTCCCCGCACGAGCTGGGTGACAAGGCGTTCTACACCGGTCGTGGCTGCTCCATTTGTGGCCAGACCGGCTACAAGGGCCGCCGCGGCCTCTACGAGCTTCTCGATGTGACCGAGCCGATCCGCGAACTGATCACCGAGCGCAAACCCAGCGTGGTGATCAAGCAGAAGGCTGTCGAACTGGGCATGAACACCTTGCGCGAGGACGGCCTCCGCAACATCTACAACGGTGCGACGACCATCGAAGAAGTGCTGAAATACACCTGATATACATTATTCCACGGATTAAAAGTTGGCGGCATTTTCGAGTCGCCAGCCCCCCGTCCGGCTTTCATAGACTAAAACCCTTCCTGTGTTCTTGTTTTAAAAATCCCACCGATCCATGGCCAATTTCCAATACAAAGCCCTTGATGCCAAAGGTGAAGAGACCATCGGCGCGATCCAGGCGTCCACCGATGCCGAAGCCATCCAAATCCTGCGCGGACAAGGCCTCTATCCCACCCAGGTGGTGGAAGAAGGAAAGGGCAAGATCGCCCAGTCCAAAGGCAAGACCGCTGCCAAGAGCAAGGCCAAGGCGGCTCCGAAGGCCGTGAAAGGCAAGGTCGGCGGCCGCATCAAGCCGAAGGTCCTCATGATCTTCACCCGCCAGCTTGCGACGCTCATCGATGCCGGCCTGCCGCTGCTCCGTGGTCTGACCGTGTTGGCCAAGCAGGAACCGAACCCTGTCCTCAAGGCCACTGTCAACGCCCTCGCCGATTCCGTGCAGGGTGGTTCCACCTTCTCCGAATCGCTGGCCCAGCACCCGAAGATCTTCAACAAGCTCTACGTAAACATGGTCAAGGCCGGTGAGCTCGGCGGTGTGCTGGAAATCGTCCTCCAGCGTCTCGCGGAGTACCAGGAAAAGGCCCACAAGCTGAAGAACAAGATCGTCTCCGCCATGGTTTACCCGGTGATCGTCATGTTCATCGCGGTGGCGATTCTGGTGTTCCTGATGTTGTTCATCGTTCCGAAATTCAAGGAGATGTTCAGCGACATGCCTGGTGCCGAGCTTCCGACCATCTCGAAAATCGTCTTCGGCTTCTCCGAGTGGATGCTGGCTCGTCCGTTCGTGTTGCCGAATGCGGTGTTCATCTTCCTCATCATCGGTGCCATCGCCTTCGGCTTCCAGATGTGGGGGCGCACCAAGAACGGCCGCAACATCATCGACAACCTCAAGCTCAAGGCGCCGATTTTCGGTGATATCCAGCGCAAGAGCGCCATCGCCCGTTTCTCCCGCACGCTCGGCACTCTGGTGACTTCCGGTGTGCCGATCCTCCAGGCGCTCAACATCACCCGTGACACCGCTGGCAACGTGGTCGTCTCCCAGGCCATCGAAAAGGTCTATGAAGCGGTGAAAGAAGGGGAATCCATCGTGACCCCGCTCTCCGCATCGAGCGTGTTCCCGGCGATGGTGATTTCGATGGTGGACGTCGGTGAAGAAACCGGTCAGCTCCCCGAGATGCTTCTCAAGGTCGCGGAAGTGTATGACGACGAAGTGGACAACGCCGTGACCGCCCTCACCTCCATCCTCGAGCCGATCATGATCGTGATTCTGGCGTTGGTGGTCGGTTGCGTTGTATTTGCATTGTTCCTACCGCTGATTAAGGTGATCCAGAACCTGGGCCAAAGCTCCTGAGGAGGTCCGGGCATAAAAAATCCGAATCAGTCATGAAAAATAGCAATCCCGCGGGACGCAGGGGCTTCACCCTCGTCGAAATGCTTGCCGTGGTCGCGATCATCGTGATCCTGGCCGCGCTGGTGGTCGGTGGCATGAAATACGCCACCGAAAAGACCAATACGAACAAGGCCAAGATCCAGGTCGCCCTGCTGTCCTCGGCCATCGAGCAATACAAGATCGACACCGGTTCCTATCCGGCGTCGCAAAACCCGACCGGCGAGAACGAATCCGCCAATCTGCGGAAGCTGCTCTTCCTGGATGGCAAGGACGACACCAACAAGGTCAAGAAGATCTACCTTACCGAACTGGAGGAAACCTCCAAGCAGGGGTGGATCACCGGTACCGGGGACACGGCGAAGATCACCGATCCTTGGGGCAATGAGTATCGCTACCGCTCGGGCAAGGCGGCGGCGAACCAGGACTTCGATGTCTGGTCCGTTGGCAAGGACGGCAAGACCAAGGAGGACGAGCCGAAAGCCAAGGAAAGCATCGACGATATCCGGAACTCGAACTGACCTTCCCGGCGATCCAGCTTCCTTTCCACTCGACGCCCGCCGTTCCGGCGGGCTTCTTGTTTCCAGTCCATGAGCGAAGAGCCACAGTCCAACGATTCCGCTGCCGAAGCGCCCAAGAAAACGCGCCGTGCGGCAGCACCGGGTCCGCGCAAGACCGCCAAGAAAGCCGCGCGCAAGGTAGCCGCGCCCGCTGCTGCGGTATCAGAGGCTTCTGTTCCTGCTCCAGCCCCGGTGGTTGCACCGGAGCCGCGCCCGGAGCCGGTGGAGCGCGAGGAGCGTCCGGTCATTTCCGAGGTTCGCTCGGTGGCACGTGATCCACGGCTGGATGATATTTCCGGCCACGAATCCCACGACCAGGGTGGGGCCAAGTCTGGCTGGCCTGAGCCGGAAACCATCCAAGGTGGTTCCGAAGGTTCAGGCTCGTCCGGCAAGCGGAAGCGTCGCCGGAAGAAGAAGGGTGGTCAGGGTGGTGGTCAATCTCCCCAGGGTGGTCACGTGTCCCACGAACATCAGGCTCCCCGTCCGCAGCCACAGCCGGTGGCCCCCGCGGGCGACTCATCATCCCACCAGCGGCCCCAGCCTTCTCCCCAGCCGCAGGCACCGCGTGTACCGGTTGACCCCGAGGAACTGGCGAAGAAAGCCTGGCGGATTTTCCTGGGTGAAGTCGGTGAGGAAGGCCTCGCCTTGATCGGAGATCAGGATGCCCGCGAGATCAGCCGCCGCAGCTTCCGATTGGCTGAGATTTTCCTGGAGGAACAAGGCCGTCGCGCCCGCTGAAGACAGGCAGCTCCTGCGTGCTGCCCTGGCAACGGGACTGCCTCGGTGTCGGCAGTTCTGCCGACAGAAGGTCGGCAGAATTCCGGCTTGCCACCGTATTTACATCGTATCATTTGGGATGAAAGTCTCATGCAATTACTTGTTGCATGAGTGCGCCCGTTTTCTTTGCCAAAAAGTACCGTCGTGCCCGCGTCCGTGGGTTCAGTCTGGTGATCACCCTGATGATGATGATGCTCCTGAGCATTCTCGCGCTGGGGCTGTTGTCGCTCTCCACCATCACGCTCCGGGCTTCCAGCCAGGGAACGGCACAATCGGTGGCCCGGTCGAATGCCCGGCTTGCGCTGGTCATGGCGCTGGGACAGTTGCAGACCCTCGCCGGGCCGGATACCCGCGCCACCGCGCCCGCCGCCCAGCAGGAGGTGGAGGCAAGTGCCGGAGGCAAGGCCCAGGGCCAGCAGGTGGCCCAGCCACATTGGATCGGCGTCTGGCCGACCACTGTGACTGGAAACGGTAATGCCGGATTCGTCGTCGGGCGCTATGGGGCTGACAGCGAAAAGAAAAACTATCTGGTGGATCTGCGGAATGCCTCCACTCCGTCTTCGGGATCATCGACCTTCGATGCGAGTCGGACCGAGTTTGGGAGCAAGGGGCAACTGGGCTGGCTGGTATCGGCCGATCCTTCGATGATTCTCGATCCAAAGACCTTCGAAAGCAGCGAGGACAAGACCCGTGTGGTGTTCGGTTCCCAGTGGGCATCTTCCGGAGATCCGGAGCAGAAGAAGAAGGCCGTTTCGGTGCCCGTCGTTTCCGTCAAGGCGGGGGAGGATCAGAAGGGCGGCTACGCCTATTGGGTCAGTGATGAGAGCGAGAAGGCCAACATTGCGATTGAGGACCGGCAGACTCCGGGATCGCAGAATTCCCTGGCCGTCTCGCAGATCTCCGCCGCGGACAATGTGGACTCCGGATTCAATGGCCATGGCGAACTCGCCCGCGGGCCGGCTTCCGTGGTCAAGAACGTAAGCACTCTCAACACCGCGGCCCTGCTACCCCTCTCCGGCAAGTCCGAGGATCTTGCCAAGAAGATCCGCGAATTGGGTCATGACCTCACCGCCACCAGCGTGGGCCTGCTGACCAATCCGCAGACGGGTGGCTACCAGCAGGATCTTTCCGCTTTCCTCGCCCGGCAGGAGACCATCACGGAGACGACAACTCTCGGCTCGGCTTCTTCGGGGTTCACCCCGGACAGCTCCATTGGAACGCCGGGCCTTTCGATAGGTTCTCCGCTGGTGTATGGCGCGCGCCATTCCGCGACCTCGCCGCGCTTCGGCGCTCTCAAGGCATGGGCGGATCTGGCGGCTCAGGTGAGCGGCCAAGGCGGAGGCGCCCAGATCAAGGCGTCGCTGCCGCCCTATACCACCACGCATCCCTACAAGGGGCCGGACCTCACCCGGGTGGCCGCCCAGGCGATCCAGCCGATCATGACGGAATTCTCCGTTGGGTTTGATTTCACCCCTTTCAGCACGGCCCAGGCGGGACGTGATGCAAGCAAGGACGGCCTGCGCCTGCACATCTATCCGCGGGTGGTGCTTTGGAATCCCTACAACGTCGCCATCAACGCGCCCTCCTACCTCGCGATCGTTCGCTATGATCCGCGCGTTTCGCTGAAGATGCGTGGTGTCGCGCTTGAGACTCCCTTCTATACGAAAAAGTCCTCGTCCCACGGTTACTATCCCTACCTGTTGTCCATGGTGGAGGATGACGAGACCATCACCAACAACTGCCTCGGTTTCACCACCGAAGCGACCGTGATTCCGGCCGGGCAGGCGCTGGTCTTCACGCCGGATGTCGCCAAGGGCACGTCGAAGATCGGAGGCACGGCGGTGAAGTACGATGCGCGTCGTATCGAAACCAACATCCTGACGTGCCGCAATCCGATCTCGTCCCCCGGCGGGCAGGAGAACTTCTACGGCGAGGCGCCGATCCGCCCCGGCGGTGACAATACGCTGCACTTCAGCGGCATACCCAAGGCCGGTACCACCGACTACAGCTGGAGCTACGTCAATGACGTGGGGATGTTCTACCAGTTGAAGCAACTGCCGGCGGGCGTGAGCAATCTCACCGTTCCGGCGGCAGGGAACTACGAGACGATCCAGTACGTGGTGCCGAACGCCTGGGGCACCAACTACAAGACCTACGAGGGCCTCAAGGACGGCACCAACAGCGAGGGCCAGCCCTTCCAGGAATACGGGCTCAGCGCCACGCGCCATCAGCAGAGCACCTGGCGCGTCGGCGTGCGCGTCCGTTGGTTCGACGAAACCAACGAGTGGGCCGCACGCACCAACAACGGCGCGCTGTTCATGGGCCGCATCCCGTTCGTCTCCGCCTGGTCGCAATACAATCTCCGCGGCGGCCACGTGCATACCGCGTGGCTCGGCTCGAACGTCAACTACAGCGAGGCGGATCCGGGCAAGGCCTACGAGTGGAATCCGGGCGGCAACTACATCAACATCCGCAACAACCTCTCGAACGACGACACGCGGATGATGGCCTCACCGAATGACGCGGGTCAGTTCACGATACCTCCGTTCGGAAACTCCTCGGATCTGGGCGGGGTGCAGTCCTTCGTCTTCTACGAGGTGCCGCAGTCGGACACGCCGGTGGCATCCCTCGCGCAGTTCCAGAACGCACAGCTTTCCTATGCCAACTACCAGCCTGGCAATGTGGTCGGATGGTCGTTCCAGGACGTGCGGAGCGAGCGCGGTGCCACCGTGGTCCGTCCCGGGCGAGCCGGCTCCGCGGACGTGGGCGGGGCAGATGACATCTCACAGCCGAAGCGTTGGAATGTCGGCCACGAGGGACTCATCCAGAAGGGCAGTGGCCATGCGGATGACATCCTGCTCTATGACATGGCGTTCGAGGTGAACAACCGCTTGTTCGACAACTACTACCTTTCCACCATCCCATACTCGTCGTCCGGATCTTCCTGGAACCTCCAGACCGTATTGCCGAACGGCCGCCTCCGTCCGATCTTCGCGAAGACCGAAAAATCCGCGCGTATCTCGCTGGGAGCGCTTGATACCGCGTTCAACAAATCGGCGTCCTTGCTCGGAAACTGCGGGGCTTTCAATGTGAACTCCACCTCGGAAGCCGCATGGATCGCCCACCTCAGCGGCTTGCGCGGGTTGAAGCGCGATACGTCCGGCGGCTCCGCTTCCGGTTCCTCCCCCTTTTCGCGGATGCAGCATCCCACCGCCGTGAATGGCGAGCCTTCATCCTGGATCGATCCGTCCACATGGAGCGGCTCCCGTGGCTTGAATGATGACGAGATCCGCCAGCTGGCGAAGGCCATGGTCCAGGAAGTGAAACTGCGCGGTCCTTTCCTCTCGCTCTCGGATTTCGTGAACCGCCGTCTGGTCGATGCCCCGGCATCCGCGAATTCCGCGCTCAAGGAAGACAGCGAATCGAACACCTTGGAGGCGACCGGCCGCTATGGCGCTCTCGATGGAGCGATCCGGCGTGCGAACCTCAACAAGAACCTGCAGGCCGGTGGCACCAGCGACCTGGCTTCATGCGAGCAGGCATTCAATGGAGACGATCTGACGAAGGGCTACATCCCCTATGGGGCGCAGCCGGACTACAAGACGATCGGTCTTCCCGGTTATCTGACCCAGGGTGACATCCTGTCCGTGCTGGCTCCGACACTGACCGCCCGTGGTGATACCTTCCTCGTACGCAGCTATGGCGAAGCCCGTGATAAAGATGGCAAGGTGACTGCTTCCGCATGGTGTGAGGCCGTGGTGCAGCGAACCCCGGACTACATGGATTCCCGCAATGAATCGGCGACCCGCGAGTTGGTTCCCGGATCATCCGACCCGACCGATCCCACGGTCGTGGAAAACGGCAAACTAACCACTCTCAACAAGAAGTTCGGCCGCCGCTTCGAACTGGTGTCCTTCCGTTGGCTGAAATCCTCCGAAGTCTGATCTCATGAAATCCACGCTTTTACATTGCATGTTGTTGAGCCTGGCGACGGGCCTTGTTCGTGCCGAAACCGCTGCGGTTCCCGCTCCCGCCGATCCGGCGCCATCACCCGCCCGGGTGACGGTGGCGGCGCTTGGCACGATGCCGAAGAGCGTCGTGAAGTGGGGCACCGACGGCCAGATCTCCTATGAGATGAGCGAGGCCCAGACATTGCCTCCCACCGGACTCCATGTGAAAGTCGTGAAGAACGGGAAGAAGGAGTATGTTCCCTTCGCTCTCACGTTGAACATCCCCTCGGTGCCGGCGCCATTCGGTGCGGAAGGGCTCGTCCTCTACGGTCCCGATGCCGCCAAGGCCGAGGACCAGAAAAAGCAGCCGGAGGCGGTGATGACCATTCCCACTGTCAAGACCGCCGACTACCAGATGATCATGATGTGGCGGAAGGAGCCGAAAGATGATTGGAAGCATCCGGAATACCTGCCGGTGGATCTCGCCGAGTCCGTGTTTCCTCCGGGCAGCGTGTATTTCATCAACTTCACCCAGCGCTCGGTCCGTCTGGTGATGCCCCAGACCAACCAGGCACGCCCGATGGCGTTCAAGAGCGGCTTTGTCATCACTCCGGGGAAGAGTGCCCCGACCTTCAACTACAAGATCGACTGCCTGGGGAAGAACAACGAGATCCTTCCGATCTGCTTCACCGGCATCAAGGTCGATGCGGCCGCCCGCAGCGTGGTGACGGTATATGAGGGAGCGGATGGGCGTCCGGTGGCCGCGAGTTTTGCGGTACCCGCGAAGCCCGCTCCGGAAAAGAACAGCGGATCTCCGGCCACTTCCATGGCCGTGAGCACGAATTGAGCGGGCTCATTCCACCCCGCGCTTGCGCCGCCAGACGGGCACGAGCGCGTGAAGGAGGTTGGCGGCTACGATGGTCACCGTACCTGCGTAGAAGCCCGCGTGCAGGTCCTTGAACTCGCCGAACATCAGCCCCGCGGCGAGGATGCCATACACCGGCTCGAAGTTGATCGCCAGATTGCTGGTGTAGGCGCTCAGGCTGCGCAGCAGATGGATGTGGAACCCGTGCGCGAAGACCGTGCATGCCCACGCCAGCACCAGCAGCCACAGCCAGTCGAGGCCGTGGAAGGCGAACAGATCCCGGTAGGCGGTGGCGGGGTCGGAGAGGTGTCCGGTCAGGACCGGCAGCAGCACCAGCACCAGCACCGTCACGTTCGCGCCCAGCATTTCCCATGCGACCATCGCCTGGGTATCGAGTCCGCTGGTGTTGACCACGCGGCGGTTGAGCACGGGGAAGATCGAGGCCAGGAAGGCCGCGCCGAGTGCCACCAACAGTCCGAGCCAGTGTCCGCGCTCGAAGCCCGCGACCATCGCCAAGCCTGCGACAATCAACAATCCGAGTCCGACTTCCAGCGGCCGGATCGCACGCTTCTCCAACAGCGGTTCGGTGAAGGCCGTGAAGAGCGAGATGGTGGCCATGCCCGCGAGGCTGATCGAGATGTTCGAGAGCTGGATCGCACCGAAGAAGCACACCCAGTGCAGTCCGATGATCGCGCCGATGCCGAGCAGCCCGGCGAGTTGTTTCGCAGGCACGCGCAGCGGCCGCTTCCGCACCAGCTTCATGAAAATCGCCGCGCCGATCGCCGCCAGCAGCGTGCGCCACGTGACCAAGGCCGGAGCAGGCAGCGAGATCAGCCTGCCAAGGATGGCCGTGGCGGCCAGCAGCACGACGAGGAAATGAAGTTGGAGAAGGGGAGGCATCGGAGGATGGGCGTAAAACAAAAAACGCGGTGGCGGCTTGGAGGAAGCCGGCCACCGCGTGGGAAAATCAGTCAATCGCCTCAGAGTTCGCCGACGAGCAGATCGTCGAGGGTCTGGCGCTTGCGGACCACGGTGGCCGTGCTGCCATCCACGAGGATCTCGGCTGGCAGCGGGCGGGTGTTGTAGTTCGAGGCCATCACGAAGCCGTAGGCACCGGCGCTCATCAGGGCGACGGTTTCGCCCGGCTGGAAGTCCGGCAGTTCGCGGTCCTGGCAGAAGAAATCCCCGCTCTCGCAGATCGGGCCGACGACATCCACCTTCAGGCGTTCGGCGTTCGGCTCCTTGAGCGGCACGATTTCGTGATGACCTTCATACAGGGCCGGGCGGATCAGGTCGTTCATGCCGGCGTCCACGATCTTGAAGGTCTTTGCGGTGCCCTTCTTCTCATAGAGGCAGTGGGTGAGCAGCACGCCTGCGTTGCCCACGATGTAGCGTCCGGGCTCAAGCAGGATATTCAGGCCGAGGTCCTTGATGAGAGGCATGATGGACGCGCCGTATTCCTCAATCGTCAGCGGGCGCTCCGCGTCCGCCTTTTTGTCCCACCAATCCTGCGCGCCGGATTCCAGCGACTCGCGATAGACGATGCCAATGCCACCGCCGATCGACCAGAACTCGATGCCGTGCTTTTCCTTCAGCGAGGTCGCCAGCGGAGCCACCTTCTTCACGGCTTCGACGAAGGGATCGACGGAGGTGAGCTGGGAGCCGATGTGCATCTGCAGGCCGCGCAGCTTCACGTTCTTCAGTTCCTTGGAGGCGCGGTCGTAGACTTCTTCGATGAAGCCGAAGTCCACGCCGAACTTGTTCTCGGACTTGCCGGTGGAGATGTACTTGTGGGTCTTCGCGTCCACGTTCGGGTTCACGCGCACCGCCACCGGGGCGACCACGCCGAGGTCGCCCGCGACCTGGTCGATGTAGCGCAGCTCGGCTTCGCTCTCGACATTGAAGGAGTAGATGCCTTGCTGCAGGGCGTATTCGATTTCCGCGCGGGTCTTGCCGACACCGGCGAAGGTGCAGTGGGCCGGATCGCCACCGGCCTTGATCACGCGGTAGAGCTCGCCGCCGGAGACGATGTCGAAACCGGCGTTTTCCTTCGCCAGCAGGCGCAGCACGGAGAGATTCGAGTTCGCTTTCACCGCATAGGCCACCTCGTGGTCGATTCCGGCGAGCGCTTGGTCGAGGCGGCGGAAATGGTCGAGGATGGTGTTCGCGGAATAAACGTAGAGCGGGGTGCCGTGGGTCTCCGCGAGCGTCTGGAGATCGACGTTCTCACAGAAAAGGGAACCGTTCTTGTATGCGAAGCCGTGCATGGGACGGGTGTTTTAGACGGCAGGAGGCAGGTGCCAAGCGTCAAAAGGCGTGGCTCATTCCTCGATCTCGATCAGCAGTGCGGTCGTATTGTCCCGTCCGGATTCCATCACGGACTCCAACACCAGCCGGGAGGCGTCCAGTTCGCCGCGGGCCAGCTCGGTCATGCGGCGGTCCCAGAGGCCGTCCACGAGGCCGTCCGAGCAGATCAGGAAGCGGTCGCCGGGCTGGCAGGCCACCCGGCCGATATGCGGATCGATGTTCTTTTGCCCGCCGCCAAGCGCTTGGGATAGAGCGTGGCGCTGGGGGTGGGAGCGGGCCTCGCGCTCGTTGATTTTACCCATACGGCGCTGCCAGCCGACGTGGGAGTGATCGTGGGTGATCTGTATGGAATCCCCGTCTTTCGGCAGGTAATAAATCCGGCTGTCCCCGATGTGACAGAAACACATCCAGCCCGGCATGAACCACGCCAGACTGAGGGTGGCTCCCATGCCCTGGCATTCTTCATAGTGGCGGCCCAGATCGAGGATCGCGCCGTGGATGCTGTCGAAGAGGGTGGCCAGCACGTCCTCGAACCCGGCGTCCAGGTGCTGGGCCGCCATCCCGAAGCTTTTTGGCAGCAGGCGGGTGATTTTTTCCACCGCGATCCTGCTGGCGAATTCGCCGGATTTCGCCCCGCCCATGCCGTCGCTAACGGCGAAGACGTAGTCCGATTGCGCCAGGGAGGCCTGGCCGGTTTTGCCCAGATAGTGGAACTCCCGGGCATCGAAGGTGAGGGCGAGGAAGGCGTCTTCATTGTTCGCCCGGAACCTCCCGGGGTGGGTCATGCCGGACCAGCGGAGGCTGGCGGGTGGGAGGGTGGCCGGATCTTGTTCCATCGGTAGAAAGGGAACGCTGGCGGGGACGGCGGGGAGCCGCAAACGGAAAAATTCCGGATTCTGTTGCGAATTGGCCCGTGAATTGCTTTTAAAGCCGCCCGTGGGCGCGATGGTCCGTGAGGGCAAACGCGCCCTCGAATCATCCGCGAATCCGCAAACAACAACCACCACATCGATGCCCAAGTTCAAATTGGAGTATATCTGGCTCGACGGCTACACCCCCGTTCCGAACCTTCGTAGCAAGACCCAGATCAAGGAGTTCGAATCCTTCCCGACCCTCGAGCAGCTTCCGAACTGGGGCTTCGACGGTTCCTCCACCCAGCAGGCCGAAGGCCGCAGCTCCGACTGCGTGCTCAAGCCCGTCGCCGTTTATCCGGACAGCACCCGCGTCAATGGCGCCCTCGTGATGTGCGAAGTGATGATGCCGGACGGCGTCACCCCGCATCCGTCCAACACCCGTGCCACCATCCTGGATGACGTGGGCACCTGGTTCGGCTTCGAGCAGGAATATTTCCTCTATGAGAACGGCAAGCCCCTCGGTTTCCCGAAGGAAGGCTATCCCGCTCCGCAGGGCGAATACTACACCGGCGTCGGCTTCAAGAACGTTGGTGATGTCGCCCGTCAGATCGTCGAGGAGCACCTCGACCTCTGCCTGGATGCCGGCATCAACCACGAAGGCATCAACGCCGAAGTGGCGAAAGGCCAGTGGGAATTCCAGATCTTCGGCAAGGGCTCGAAGCGCGCCGCCGACGAAATCTGGGTGGCCCGCTACATCCTTCTCCGCCTTTGCGAATCCTACGGCCTTGACGTCGAGTTCCATTGCAAGCCCGTCAAGGGCGACTGGAACGGCTCCGGCATGCACTGCAACTTCTCCACCGAGTACATGCGCGAAACCGGCGGCAAGGAGTACTTCGAGAAGCTCATGGCTGCCTTCGACAAGAACCGCGACGAGCACATCGCCGTTTACGGTCCGGACAACCACCTCCGCCTCACCGGCCTCCACGAGACCCAGTCCATCGACAAGTTCTCCTACGGCGTGGCCGACCGCGGTGCCTCGATCCGCATCCCGCACAGCTTCGTGAACAACGGCTACAAGGGCTACCTCGAAGACCGCCGTCCGAACTCCCAGGGCGACCCATACGCGATCGCCGGCCGCGTGCTCAAGACCATCTCGGAAGTTCCGACCGCCTGAGGCGTCGTCTTTCCTGCCTTCCTTCCAAAACGGCCATCCGCTCGCGCGGGTGGCCGTTTTTCTTTGGCGGGATGGTCCCCCTTGGCCGTGAGGGTGCCCGGAAAATGCCATCCCCCGGACCTGTTTTTGCAATGAATACGACGTGCGGGCCGGAGGGGGTTTTGCTTCATGATGGGGTGTTCTTTCCGTTCCCGTTTGTACGATATGAGTAGTAGCAAAACGTGGGACGGAAGCCTGACCCGAAGGCATTGCAACCCGACTCCATCCCATGAAACCCAAGTTGTTTGTTTTTCTCACCGCCATCGCCCTCTCCGCCACACCGGTGGTTCGCGGCGCATCCCTCACCTGGAACAGCGCTTCCGCCGGAGGCCCCTGGGACACCACCACTACGAATTGGCTCGATGGAGCCGCCCCCGCGGCGTGGAACAACGCCACGCCTGACAGCGCCGTTTTCGACTCCACCGGGGCGGGCACCGTCACCTTGGGCGCGGCGATCACCGCGAACAGTGTCTCGGTGAATGCGGCGGGCTACACCATCACCGGCAATACGCTGACGTTCGGTGGTTCGTCTCCGGCGATCACCACGGGAGCGGCTGTCACGATTTCGTCCGGTGTCGCCGGGACGGCGGGATACACCAAGAATGGATCCGGAACAGTCACCTTCTCCGGCACCAAGACGATCACCGGCCCGGTGGTCATTGCAGCGGGGGCTGCGAACCTTTCCACCGGCAGCGCGGGATCATCGCTGACGGTGGCGGCGGGGGCATCGGCCACCACTACCGCGAGCAACGCGGCGGGCTGGAACACCTCCTGCCGGACTTGGAACATCAATGGCGCCTTCACCATCGCCACCGGTGACAGCGCATGGACCACCGCCGCCAATCTGAACAATGCGACCATGGGTTCCGTGACGGGATCGAACTGGTCGTTTGGTGGCGGTTCCGCCATTACGAACACGGGTACCAGCACCTTCACCGCAGGTGGCAACTTCGTCCTCCGCGAAGGCAATCCCGGCAACACGCTGCCGGTGACCAACAGCGGCACGTTGATCTTCAACTGCCCTCTGACGAGCGCCAACCACATCGCCTTCTCCGGTGCCGGCACCGTGCGGCTCAATGCGGTGAATACCGCCACCGGCAATATCACCGTCAATTCGGGAACCCTGATGCTGGGGGCATCGGCCACGTTGGCATCGAACAACGTGACTCTCGCTCCGGGTGCGCTGCTTGATTCGTCTGCCATTCCTGCGGGGTTCACCGTACCAGCGGCGAAGAACCTGTATTCCGGTCGCGCAGGAACTCCTGCCACCGACATCAACGGCAGCCTCACTGTCGCGGGCAATCTGAACCCCGGAGGAACCGCAGGCCTCGGCTCGACCAGTATCAGCGGCGGACTCACCTTGAACGGAGCCTCCATCAATCTCGACCGGTCGGGGATTACGTCGGATGTGGTTCATTTGACCGGTCCGCTGACGTTGACCGGCACCAATACCTTCCGCGCCAACGCCGGTTATTTCCCCGCCGGCACCTACACGCTCGCGGACGGATTCTCGTCCAGCACCGGCACCACCGCCAATCTGGCCTGGGGCAATCCCACACGCGGCCAGACGCCAACCTTCACCCTAGGTGCGGGCACCCTGCAGTTGACCTTGGACGCGGGAGCTCCCGGTAGTCTCACATGGAGCGGCACCACCAGCACGGTGTGGGATGTGAATGCCACGTCGAACTGGAACACCGGCTCGGAGAAGTTTTATCAGCTCGACAATGTCACGTTCGCGGACAGCCCGGTGAATGCCACCGTTACGCTCGCCGGTGCATTGTTCCCATCCTCCGTGGCTTTCACCAATGCCTCGACGGCCTACGTGATGAGAGGCGGCACAGGATCGATCAACGGCACGGCAGCCCTGTCCAAGACGGGAGCCGGGTCCGTCACCCTCTGGAACAATGCGAACTCGTTCTCCGGAGGCACCACCATTGATGCGGGTACCTTGTTCCTCAACAATGGCGCGGCGCTCGCGTCCGGGGCTTACACTCCTCTGGGGACTGGTCCGATTGCTCTCAACGGAGGGACGCTACAACTCAATCCCGGCAACAATACGGGTGGCACCTACACCTTCCCGAATGCCATCACTTTGAATGGAGGCACCTTGTTCCAGGATGACGGCGTCAACCACTTCACAGCCCCGGTGACTGTTGCCTCCGCCACCACGCTCAAGACCCAGTACAATCTGAAGGATCTCTACCTCGATGGCGGCATTTCAGGTTCGGTGCCCATCACCATCACCGACCAAGGTGGGAACTACGGTTGCGGCGCGGTCCATGTGGCGGCCGATGGAACCTACGGTGGCACCGTGACGGTGAACGCCAGCGCGGGCGGCAATGGCAGCCTCGTGCTCCGGGCGGACAATGCGATGCCGACCGCGTCCGTGGTTCTGGAAACCACCTCCGGCGATGATGGCTATGGTCCGACCCCCGTCGGTCTGACCCTTGCCGGTGCCGCCAGCAATGTGACCCTCGCGGGCTTGAGCGGCGTGAGCAGCAATTCCCGCGTGTGGAATGGAGACGCCACCGGACGCACGCTCACGATCAATGCCGCGACGAATCTCTCCTACAACGGCCGGATCGGCGGAGGCACGGTGAATGGTAACAAGCTGGGGCTTGTGAAGAATGGCGCGGGCACGCTGTCGCTGAACGGAGCGAATACCTATTCCGGCAGCACCGTCATCAATGCAGGAACGTTGGCCATCCCTTCAAGCCAGAGCGGCACCGGTGACATCACGGTGAACGATGGCACGACCCTGGACCTGTCCGTCGTGCCGGGCTCCAGCCTATCTCCGGCGAATCTGACCCTTGGCTCATCCACCGGGGCCACACTTTCGATCCGGAACTTTGCCAGCAGTCCGACGACCGCACCGATCAATGCCGGAGCGATCACCACCCACGGCGCGCCGGAAAGCATCGTCATCAATCTCAGCGGTACCTTCACCGGAGGAGTGTTCCCGTTGCTGAGGTACACGCCGGGCACTTCCGTTGGCGGTTCGGGTTTCTCGGCCTTCAAGCTCGGGCCGCTGCCGCGAGGGATTTCCGCCACGCTTGAGGATCACCCCGGTTCCGGTGAGATCGACATCCTGATCGGCACGGTGAATCCGCTCATCTGGACGGGAACGAATGGCAGCGCCTGGGATGTGGATACCTCCGTGAACTGGTTCCTCGTGGATTCGCTGAGCACTTACCACGATGAGGACATCGTCGTTTTCGATGACAACGGGGGAACCAACAATGCGATCTCCCTGAATGGACCGGTGTTACCCGCGGCCGTCACGGTGAATGCCACGATCGACTATTCGATCAGCGGATCGGGTGCCATTGCGGGCACCACCGGCTTGACGAAGACGAACAGCGGAACGCTGACTCTTGCGACTGCGAATTCCTTCACGGGGCCCGTGGTGATCGACTCCGGGATTCTCGTGATGGGCAATGCCGCGGCGCTTGGATCCGCGGCAACCGGGACGCTCATCAGTGGATACGGAACTCTTGACCTCAATGGTTATTCCATCACGGAAGCGTTGTCGTTGGGCGGCACGGGCCCGCTTGGCGCCGGCGCTTTGATCAACAACAGCGCCACGGCTGTCACCGTGAGCGGTGCTGTGAACGTCACCGCGGATACCGGTTTCGGGGGGACGGGTGCGCTCGATCTCACCGGTGTGATCACCGGCGGTTCGGTATTCCAGAAAATGGGAACAGGCACCGCCACCATCACCTCGGGAGGCAATCCATACATCTATACCGGCTCGCTGGTCGTGGGAGGGGGGAATCTTGTTCTCAGCCGCTCCGGGGGCTATGGCCGTCTGTTCAACTGCGATGTGACCATCAAGAACGGAGCCAGGCTTACTTACGCCACGGACAATGGCTTCCAGCACTATCCCGGCAACATCACGGTGGAAGCGGGCGGCACGCTGGATCTCGCGAATGGCATCACGAGCAACATCGGCACCAACAGTGGCAGCCTGCTCATGCAGGGAGGGGCGACCCTGTCCGGCACCGGAAGCAGCCAGTGGGGGTCCTGGACCATCAGTACGCCTTCCAGCAAGATCACCGTGGCGGGTGGAGATGTGGTTCCCGCAGTCATCAACGCCCAAAATGTCACGGGTGGTGGTGGCGCCCTCACGCTGGATGTGGCGGATGTCACGGGGAATGCCTCGGCGGACATCCTCCTCACCGGCATCATCGGAGCTCCGGCCTCGAACACCGGCTTCGGGGTGACGACGATGGGCAATGGCACGGTATCCCTCAGTGCCGCGAACGTTTATGTGGGCAACACCACCATCAACAGTGGAAGCTCGCTCGTTCTCACCCAGAGCGGTGCGCTTGCATTCAAGGTGGCTGCGAATGGAGTGACCACTTCCATGGGTGGTGCGGGATCGGTTCTCCTCGATGGCTCCTTCAATCTCGACTTGTCCACGGCGGACAAGACCGGTGGCAATACCTGGACACTGGTGAATACCTCGACGCTGGCGGTGACCTATGGCGAGCACTTCACTCTCCCGGGCTTTACCAAAAACGGAGATGTCTGGAGCATGGCGGACGGATCGGGTACGTGGACCTTCACCCAGTCCACCGGAGTGCTGGCCCTCACCGCCAGTCCGTTCGCCACCTGGATCGGCGGCTTCGGCCTGACCAATGCATCCGACCGCCTGCCGGGTGCCGATCCGGATCATGATGGCATTTCGAATGGCATCGAGTTCGTGATCGGGGGTAATCCGGCCACAGGCATGGACAGCGCCCTGATGCCGACCGGAGAGATCGTCCGCGCCGACGTGGGTGCGGGCATGGTGGACTATTTCAAATTCACCTTCCGCCGTTCAGCCGCCTCCGCCGCGCTCCATCCGGGCATCTCCTACAATACCGATCTGGGAGCGACATGGACATCTGCGGAGGGAACTCCGGGAGTGGTCATCGTTCCGACACCGGATGGCTTCCAAACGGGAGTCGACAAAGTGGAGACCTACATCCCGCAAGCATTGTCCGTAGGAGGGAAGCTGTTTGGCCGCCTGAAGGTGACCATTCCCTGAACATCGGACAAGCACTCAGCCCGTCGCCGGGTTTCGGCGGCGGGCTTTTTATTCCACTCCGCGCCGGATTTCGCCCGTGGTCTTGCCGGTGTTGCGCTTGATGAAGCGGCAGATTTCCTCCGCTCCGGAGTAGCCGCAGTTTTCGGCGATGGCCTCCAAGGTCCAGTCGGTGGTGGTGAGCACCTCCATCAGGTGGCGCAGCCGCAGGCGTTTGATCTCATCCTTCGGGCTTTCGCCGAGTTGTTCCTGGAACCGCTGCCGGAGCAACTCGCGGGATACTCCGCAGAGGCGTGCGACCTCGGCCACCTGGATGTTGGTCCGTGGCACTTCGCGGCGGATCACCGCGAGCGCCTTGGTCACCACCGCATCCTTGAGGATCACGTGGCGGGTTGATTCGCGGGAGACCACCCCGGCGGGCGGGATTTGCAGATGACCGTCACCACGCCGTGTTTCACTGGCGAGCAGGCGGTGAAGCAACTTCGCGGACTCAAAGCCGATGTGCCTCCCCGGATAGGAGATGCTGCTGAGCGGCGGCTGGGTCGTGTGACAGAAGACCACGTCATCATCCACACCGAGGACCGGCATTTCCTCCGGACAGCGGATGCCCAGATCGGCGAGCGTGGTGATCGTCCACACGGCGGCGATGTCGTCCTTGGTGAAGATGCCGCAGGGCCGCGGGAGTTTCGAGAGCGGCCCGCGCAGCGTTTCACGGATGCGGCGCACGCGGATGTCCTCCGGGAAGGAGGAAACCGGAATGTCGATGCGGTGGCAGCGGCCGCCAACCGTTTTGACCGCGGATTCGAAGCCCTTCCAACGTGACTCGGAATAGCTGCGGGTGGATTCGTGGATGTAGCAGAAATCGCGGAGACCCAGGGCGGCGAGGTGCTCTACGGCCATGGCCCCGACCTTGCCGTTGTCCAGCGTCACCCGGGGAAACACCGGGCCGCCTTCGGGAGTCTCCGCGCTGAGGTTCACCACCGCCACACCACGGGCCTTCCACGCGCGGCCTTCTTCTGCGGTGTAGCGGAAAACGATCAGGCCATCCCCATCCCATGACTCATCGATCACGGTGGCGGGCAGGTCTCCGCCGCTCGGTTGATTGAAGAACAGTTGGAACGGTGCGCTCTGGCGCTGGAAATCCGTCAGCCCGGCAAAGATCCGGAAGCTGAATCCCGTGGACCATTCCGGCAGGCGCACGCCCACGCGGAAACGCCGGGGAGGGGAAAGATCGTCCGTCATGTTCAGGCCAGCTTGGCAGGCCCTTGGCAAAATGCTATAAAATCCTTTTAGATGCCGATCTGCGATCAGGGATACTTGGGCTCCAGCACCGCGGCATATACGGCATTCGAAGCCAGCGGCTTTTCAGCTACCAGGACACCCGGCAGGGTGGTGCGGCCTTTCGGGCTGTATTCGGAACGTTCCGCGATCAGACGGAAGCCGTCCGGCAGCACTTCGATTTTCTGGGGCGGATCGGAAGAGATCTGGCCATCGGAGGAAAAGAAGTAGGGTTTGCCGGGATCCGCCGTATTGCCCCCAGTGCGGGTGAATTTGACCCGGATTTCCGGTGCGTCCTTCGCCGATTCAAGGGTGGCGCTCCAGCCTTGGAGGGGTTGTGGAAGCTCGGCGCGTGCCTTGGCGATCGCATCGGCCTGAGCGGCGGCGGGAAAAGCGAGTGTCAGGGTTTTCCGGCCCGGATAGCAGCCATCCGCACAGGCCATCCAGGAGGCTTCGGCTTTCAATTCGAGCTTTTCCGGTGGATGGGCGGGGGGCGTGATCTCGACCAGCAGCATCACATCGCGTTCGTAGCCGTGGGCGGGGTGACCAGCCATGTCCACCCGCTCCGGGGTGGCCCACTGGATCTCTCCCGCTGTGAATCCGGGGGGGAGCTGCCATTTCAACGCGATCGGTACGCCCACGATCCCCGAATTGCGCCAGTAGGTGTGGAACTTCGGATGATGGTGGACTTTGAGGCCGACGGTGAAGGACTTGGAACCCGTGATGGCACTCACTTCGGACACCAGCGACAGATCGACGCCCTTGGATGCCTCTTCCGCGGAGGAGGAACGGGCGAGCAGATAGAAGACGGCGAGGCTGGCAAAGAGGGCGCGCATGGGCGGGAAGAAAACGGAGCGGATTCCGGAAACTTGCAACAGGAAGGGCTGGAGATCAAACCGCCCCGGCTTTTGGATCGGGGAGGATTTCCGCGAGTTCGAAGTCGATCAGGCAGAAGCGCCCGAGCTTGTCGGAATAAGTCACGTTCCGTGGTTCGGCATCGAGGTGGCGCACGCCGTAGTCCCGCTCCAGTTCCGCGAAGAGTTCGTCCGACCTTTCCCTGCGGATCTGATCAGCGATGCGACCGCAGTTCGTGGACACGAAATACAGCTCTTCCGGATGTTCCTCGACGAGCTTCGGTACGTAAGGGCAGCCGCGTTCCTCCAGCACCTTCAGCACCGCGACTTCATTGGCGTAGCGTTCTTCCGCCCCGGTGCCGCGCAGGCGCTTGTGGACGTGGCCTTGGAAATCGATCCGGACGGTGGAGCGGATGCCGTCTTTGAGCTGCTTCATGCGGTTGCGGGAGGGGGCCGGAGGAAATGCCCTCCCGGCTTGAGATTCTATCAAAATTGTAATAATTCAATACGTGACCGGAAGCCGGGATGCCCGGATAACTCCAAGATGAACGCGGTTCCGCGAGGTCGGATAATGGTGACGGGTGCAGCGGGGTTCATCGGCGGGCATCTGGTGGAAGCACTGGCGGCAGCCGGATGGCAGGTGACGGGCGTGGATGTGTTCGATTCCTTTTACGATCCCGCCATCAAGCGCGCGACCGTCGCCGGATTTCCGGCCAGTGTGACCATGATGGAGGCGGATATCCGCGATGCCGCAAGGATGGACCGGATCGTGGCCGAAGGGAAGTTCGATCAGGTCATCCATCTCGCCGCGCTCGCGGGAGTAAGGCCTTCGATCGAGCAACCGGCTTCCTACGTCGCAACCAATGTCAACGGTACGCTGAACATCCTCGAAGCCTGCCGGAAGTCCGGAGTGCCCCGGCTGTTGTTCGCGTCCAGTTCCTCGGTTTATGGCACGGGACAATCACCGCCCTTCCAGGAGTCCGCCGCCATCAGCCGCACGCTCAGCCCCTACGCCGCCACCAAGGTGGCGGGTGAGCATCTGTGCGCGGTGTATTCCCACCTGCATGGCATCCAGACGACCTGCCTGCGCTTTTTCACCGTTTACGGGCCGCGCCAGCGCCCGGATCTGGCGATCCATAAGTTCGCGCGGCTCATGACCGAGGGTGGGGAGATCACCATGTTCGGGGATGGCAGTTCGCTGCGCGACTATACCTTCATCGAGGATCTGCTGGACGGTTTGTTGAAGATCGTCGGTGCCACGCCAATGCCATTCGAGATCGTGAACCTTGGTTCAGGGCGGACCATTTCTCTCAAGCGGATGATCGAAGAGATCGCGGATGCATTCGGACAAGAAGTGAAGATCCGGCAACTGCCGCCGCGGGCCTGTGATATGGAAACCACCCATGCGGACATCAGCTATGCCCGCGCGCGCTTCGGTTACAGCCCGCGATGGTCTTTCGCGGAGGGCGTGCGGAAATTCGCGGAGTGGTACCGCCACGAAGAGGCCGTCGTTTGAACGGCATGCTCTATTGCACCGCCATCGCCGGGGGTAGGATCCGCAGATCAGGGTCGAGCGGGCCGTCCACCGTGATGCGAATGGGGGTCTCACCGCGGCCCTTGAACACCACGACCGGCGATTGGGCGGTCGGAGCGAGGTGTTGCACCAGCACGGGGGAATCCTGGTTCAGAAGAATGACCGGATGATGGCGCGGGCCGCCATGAAGCGTCCACGATTGCCCGAGATCCTCGCCCGCACGGGTGAGATCGAGCTCCCATGAGGCTTCGCGCTCGGGGGCGGAGAGTTCCACCGTCAGGCCTCGCTTGGCGGGCAGGGTGATGAGCAGGTCCTGCCCCAGTTCCGTAAACCAGCCGCGCTCGATCTGGAAGAAGCGTGTGACATTGCCGCGCGTTTGAAGGGCGAACTTCACGCGGCTTCTTGGCAGGCCGAAGCCCTTGATCACGCCGCGGCAGCGGGTTTCGGGACCGACGTCCAGACGGGTCTTGCCGAAGGACTCGATCTTCACGGTCGTGGCATCCTGATCAACCTTCGCCAGCGTTTCCGCGGCGATGTTCATGGGCTCGTGGTAAGGGGTGCCCAGCAAGGCCGCGAATACCGCCAGTCCCACCGCCGGAATGCCGATGCCGACCGCCGTGCCCCAGCGCGACCGGCCGGGATGATAGCCCCACTCCGGTTGTTCGTAGAGATGCATGCAGCGGTAGAGCACCGCCTGGGTCGCATGGCAGACCAGCGCCGCACCGATCACATCGGAGGCGAAGTGTCCTCCCTGCAGCATGCGGGCGATGCCGATGAGAATTCCGTAGCCGTAGCTGGCGGTGAAGATAGCGAGGGCGGTCTTGCGCCGACGCCGCCACAGGATGAATCCCAAGCCGGCCAAACCGAAGCCGGTGGTGGCATGCCCGCAGGGGAAGGACTTGCCATCCTGGCCGAAAGCCGGGCGGAGTGCCGATTGGTACGGCATACCTTGTACATCGGTCATCAAACCGAAGCCATCGACTTGCGATGGGCGCGGCCGGCCCCATCGATCCTTGAGCAGGACGTTCGAGATCAAACCGCTGGAGATGGCGATGGATAGGATCAAGAACAACGACGGCTTCATGAAGCGCGCCAGCTTGGGAAAGGCCAATCCCGCGAAGAGGCTCAGGAGGAAGGCGAAGCCCATCACCAGCATCGGCAGGGGGCCGTATTGGAAGAGCCACAGCCAGGGGTCTTCCTCTCCGTATTTCCAGCGCCGCAGGTCGAAGTCGAAGGCGAGTTGCTGGAGCTTCAAGTCCCATCCGCTCCATGCGAGCCAACCCATGGCGGCCAGCGCCACGATTGTCGGCAGGACCAGCAGGCGGAGCCAAGAAGGCGGGGTATTGCGCGGGTCCGTCATGAGCCTTTCCGGAGATCGTGGAAGAGATTGTACAGCGCCACGAAGGTCGGGAACAAATTGGACAGGATGCCCACCGAGTCCGCGCGGTAGCCGATGAAATAGGACAGCAGACAGAGGCTGCCGGTGACCGACATCACCCAGAACACCCGCGGCATGGTGACCTTCTTCGCCCTGCGGGTGGCGAAGAACTGCGGAATCCACCGCAGGCCGAACAAGGCGGCTCCGGTCCAGCCGATGATCTTCCAGAGGTTCACGACGACGTGAGCCTTGTAGAGATCGAATTCGAGCAGTGTTTCCCTCATCATGGCGGTTCAGTCGAAGCGGATGTTGACCTTGCGTTTCAGCAGCCAGGACACGCCGATCAGGTCGTGGATGCCGCGGAGCGCGCGGTCCCAGTTGGTGTATTTCGAGGTGCCGGCCATGCGGCCGCGGTGGTTCACGGGCAGTTCCACGATCTTCAGGCCCGCGCGCAGGAGCTGGGCGGGGATATAGCGGTGCATGCCATTGAAGGGCACGAGATGGTCCACGGCTTCGCGGCGGAATGCCTTGAGCGAGCAACCGGTGTCGCGCACGCCGTCGTGAAGGAATGTGCGGCGGATGCCGTTCGCGATCTTCGAGGCGTAGCGGCGGCTGGCGGTGTCCTGGCGGTTCGCGCGATAGCCGCAGGCGACATCGGCGCCTTGTTCCAGGGCTTCGACCAGTTTCGGAAAATCGGCGGGATCGTTCTGACCGTCGCCATCCATCAGCGCGACGATGTCGCCGCTGGCCTGGCGCATGCCCGCATACATCGCCGCGGATTGGCCTCGGTTCTGCGGGAAGCGCATCGCCCGGATGCCGGGAATGGCGGAGAGGATTTCCCAGGTGCGGTCCCTGCTGCCATCATCCACGGCGATGACCTCGGCGCCGGGGACGGTACGGACGATTTCCGCGATGACTTCGGCGATGGTTTCCTCCTCGTTGTAGAAGGGGACGACAATGCTGAGCTTGGCGTTCATTCGAAAGGGGGCGGGGGCCACGAGGTGAGTCCCTCGGCCCGGATCAGGTTGAAGTTGGCACCGTTTTTCCTGCCGAACCGGACGTGGACCTTTTTCGGAGGAGCGGGATTCACGAGGGCGTTTTCCAGGCCTTGTGGAAGCGGGAGGTTTTCATCCACCAGCACCACGAGCGGTCGTGTCACCGGACAGGAGGGGCCGGGCCAGAGATCGAACTGGCTGGTGACACCGCGTTGTCTGGTGGTGCCGGGAATGAACTCGCGGCCGTAGTACCACGTGTGCAGTTCCGGACGGCGCGGGGAGAGGAACGCCACCTGTGCGGCGGTGAAGCGGCTGCCTGCCACGATGAGAAGCGGCTTTTCTCCTGGGTTTGTAGTAGGTTGCAGGGCGTCCACCTCGCGGGCGAGGCTGTCCCAGCCATACCAGAACTTCTTGTCACCCTTGTTCCAGAGGGACGGGAACAGGATCGCGCCCAAGGCCGCCAGGGTGATGGCCGCATTGAGCCACAGGGCTGCCTTTGCAAGTCCCGGCCGCCGGTCCATGGCCCAGGCGATGCCCGCGGGCATCCATGAAAATAGATAGACGGCGGGCCAGTTCGGATTGACCTCCTGCCGGAGATTCATCAGCAGGCACGCGGTCCAGCCGATGACTCCGAAGATGAGCGGGATGCGGTAGCGGTGGCGGCTCTCCCGGTTGCGGAGAGCCGCGATGGCAAGTGCGAGCGCCACCGGGCCGGCCACCATGAACTGGCTGCCGATGTATTCGGCCAGCCGCTTTCCGATCGCGGCCGGCGTGACCGGCGCGCCTTCGAAATGATGGCCGGTATGCTTGAAGGTGACCCAATCATGATGCGCGTTCCAGAGGACCGGTGGCAGGAGGGCCAGGAACGACAACAGGGAGCAGGCGATGACCGCCCGCCATGTCCGGCGCGGCACCCTGAGCCGCCATGCCGCGATGAACAGCAGCACGGGAAACAGCATCATCATCTGCTTCCCGAGCATGCCGATGCCGAGCGACAACGTGAGCACGATCACATTGCCCGGGCGCGGACCGTTTCGCAGCAGGCTGGAGCTTGCAGCCAGAGCCACCGACCACATGGCGACCAACGGCGAGTCGATGGTGAGGAACGATCCCAGCATCAGGCTGCCTGCCGAGAGGCCTGCGGTGGCCAGCGTCCACCACGCCGTGCGGGCTCCGAACCACTGGCGGGTGAAAAGATAGAGACCGGCCAGCGAGAGCGTGGAGAGGAGATTGGCCGTGGTCTTCAGACCGAATGCGTGATCCAGCCCGGAGAGTCTCAGCATGCCCATGATCCACCCGATCAGCGGTGGCTTGCTGTAGTAGCCCGCGGCAAGGTGGTTGCCCCATTCCCAATAGTAGGCCTCGTCTCCGAGCACGCCGATCACTCCGCAGGCGTGGATGACCAGCCGCAGGGTTGTTAGAGCCAGCAGGAACAGGATCGCCCGGCGGTTCCAGAGCGCTTCATCCGCCGGAGGGGTGTCCGGTCGATGGGATGAGGATGTTGGGGAGGTGGCGTACAAGGGCGGGCCAGAAACTGGCGGGTTCGTTTCCACGCGGACAATGGAGGTCGCGCGACGGAAACGTCACAGCCAGTCAGCCGGATCGGCCTTGGACTACGGAACAGCAATCAAACCCGGCTCAACGCGGGGATGGAGGCTTCATGCCTTCCGATAGAAGAGCTTCCACCGCGAGTTCGACGAAGGAGCCGGGAGCGCCGAAGTACTGGATCGTGCGATCAGGCCCGAGGACATAGGCCAACGGGCGGGTGCCGACGCGATACTCTTTCGCCAGCTTGTCGGTGGGATCGGAATAGTTCGGCCAGGTCACCTTGCTGCCCTCGATCTGCTGGAGATCCCGGAGGGTCTTGAGCGGATCATTGTTCACGCCAATCAGAGCGAAGGGTTTGTTTGCGAACTTTTTCTGCATGCTGCCGGTCAGTTCCAGCAGGTGGTCCAAATCATCAGTGCTGCCGCTGTTCCAGAACAGCAGGACCACGACCTTGCCCTTGTAGTCGGAAAGGCGGATTTGTTTTCCGGCGGAGTCCGCTCCATCGAGATCGGGGGCTTCGCGGCCCTTGCTGAGGTGCAGGATGATGTAGAGCTCGTCCTCCGCCAGATGGGAGATGCTCACCCCATCCACTTCCTGATCGCCGGCATTGACGATGGCTTTGCGAAGCAGGGTGAGGCGCTTTTTCATCACGTCGGCATCGTCACCGATGCCCTTGAGGATCATCGCCTGGCCGAGCGCGGCCACGCCCTGGACTTTCGGGTCCGGGTTCTGGGCTTCGATTTTCTGAAGCAGCGACAGCGCACCGGGATCGCGGGCGGAAACGAGGGCGAGGCACATCGGAGCCAGCTTCGGGCTGCGGAGGTGGTATTTCTCGACCGTTTCGCGGATCTTCAGCACTGCCTCGGCCAAGGGGGAACGGGGACCTTTCCGGTCAGGGTTGGCGTTGACAGTGTCGATGTCGGCGGGGGCCGGAGCGAGGGCTTGCGCGGGAGTGATTCGCAGCAGCCACGCGCCAGGCTCGAGGGTCCAGTCTTCCGCCAGCGACGGGCGCAGGCAGTTCCACATCTGGAGGGCGTATTCCTGGGGATTTGGTTTTTCCTTCCACAGCGCCTGACGGGCGGTGGCGTCCGCAGTGGCCTTGATCTGGAGCTCCCAACGCTCGTTGCGGAGGGTGAATTCCTGGCGGATGCGGGCGGCTTCCGCCGGGCTGCCGGCATGGGCCGGAGCGGCGAGGACGATCGGAACGAGCGGAAGCCAGCGCGAAGGGTGCATGGGCGGACCCTAGAGGGTCATTCCCGCGGGGCGCAATCCATCTTCTCACGGCGGTTGAGTCTTGCCACGTCCGGCCCGGCTCTGGACTCTCCCCGCCATGTCGAACACGCACATCGATGACCGCACCCTGCGGAACATCGCCAACCTCGCCCGGCTGGAGCTGAGCGAGGAAGAGACCGCCGTTTTCAGGGGTCAGCTTGAGGACATCCTCGGCTACGTGGATGCGATTTCGAAGCTGGATGTCTCCGGCATCGAGCCCACGTCCTACCCGGCTCCTGTGTTCGACCGCATGCGCGAGGATGTCCCCCACGAAAGCCTCGACCGCGAAGCCGTGCTGCGGAACGCCCCGGAGCAGGCCCAGCACCAGATCCGCGTCCCGAAAGTCATCGCCGAAGCCTGATCGATCCCATGTCCCTTCTTTCTCTCCGCGAACAGCTCCGCAGCGGTGCCGTCACCCCGGAAGCGCTCCTCGACGATCTCGCCGCGAAAATCTCGGCCGGGGATGGCCAGATCGGCGCTTATCTCTCCCACGATCTCGCCGCCGCCAAGGCGGAGGCCGCCACCGTCGATCTCTCGTTGCCTCTCGGCGGCATCCCGATCGCGATCAAGGACAACATGAATGTCCTCGGCCAGCCCTGCACCTGCGGCTCGAAGTTCCTCTCGGAGAACTACGTCTCTCCCTACGACGCGACGGTAATCAAGAAGCTCCGCGCTGCCGGAGCAATCCCCTTCGGCCGCCTGAACATGGACGAGTTCGCGATGGGCTCCTCCACGGAAAACTCTGCCCTCCAGGTGACTCGGAATCCACGCGACCTCGAGCGCGTGCCGGGCGGTTCGTCCGGTGGCTCCGCCGCCTCGGTGGCGGCTGGTTCCGCTTTCGCGGCGCTCGGTTCCGATACCGGCGGCTCGATCCGCCAACCCGCCTCGCACTGCGGGGTGGTCGGCCTGAAACCGTCCTACGGCCGCGTGTCCCGCTACGGGCTGGTGGCTTTCGCGTCCTCGCTCGATCAGATCGGCCCGATCACCAACACGGTGGAGGATGCCGCCATCGTGCTCCAAGCGATCGCCGGGTATGATCCGCTCGATTCCACCTCGCTGGACCTGCCGGTGCCGGACTATCTCGCCACGCTGAATGACGGCGTGAAGGGCCTGAAGCTGGGCCTGCCGAAGGAATACTTCGGCGAGGGCATCGACCCGCAGGTCCGCGCCCGCGTGATGGCTGCCGCTGAAAAGCTGGCTGCCGCCGGAGCCGAACTGGTGGAAATCTCCCTGCCGCATACCGAATACGCCGTGGCGACCTATTACGTCATCGCCCCGGCGGAGGCCTCCTCGAACCTCTCCCGCTTCGATGGCGTCCGCTACGGCCACCGCGCCAAGGATCCGGCGGATCTGGATGAGCTCTACCGCCGCTCCCGTGAGGAGGGCTTTGGCCCGGAGGTGAAGCGCCGCATCATCCTCGGCACCTACGTGCTATCCTCCGGCTATCACGACGCCTACTACACCACCGCCCAGAAGGTTCGCACGCTGATCCGTCGCGATTTCGAGACCGCCTTCCAGAGCGTGGACGCCATCCTGTCACCGGTCGCTCCGACCGCCGCCCGGAAGCTGGGTGAGTTCGCGAACGACCCGCTCCACGAGTATCTCTCGGACATTTTCACCCTTTCGGCGAATCTCGCCGGCATCTGCGGCATCTCCGTCCCGGCCGGGACGATCACCTCGGATGCCGGCACGGAACTCCCCGTGGGCCTCCAGATCCTGGGCCCGCATTTCGAGGAAGCGAAGCTCCTCCGGATCGCGAAGGTCGCGGAATAAGAGCCGTTTCTCCGGAAATTGGCCACTTTTCCCTTGCCAACCCGGTCGCGACCCCTAGTCTGCCCGCCCCATGCCAAGGATTGGAGGAAAAGCAAAGACCCGAAAGGCCGTCGCCAAACGATTCAAGGTGACGGGCACCGGGAAGATCCTGCGCCGCAAACAAGGAAAGCGCCACTTGCTTCAGTGCAAGAGCCGCAAACGGAAGCGCTCTCTGAGCAAGGCCGTTGTTGTTTGTGACGCCGACCACAAGCGTGTGAAGGAAAATCTTCCCTTCGCCTGATCCCCTCGTCGTCCGACGCAACCACGCCCCCACCCGCGTTTCGGGTGGCCTTTACGCAGCCTGGTCCCGAGAGGGAAGCACGAGCAGGCGAGACTGTGGAAGGTAAGTAAAACAACGGCCCGCTCACCAGAAACAACACATGCCACGCGCCACCAATTCCCCGGCCAGCCGCAAGCGCCGCAAGCGCACCCTGCAGCGTGCGAAGGGCTTCCGCGGATTCCGCTCGAAGCTTTTCCGCTACGCCAAGGATGCCGTGCGGAAGGCGATGACCTACGAATACCGCGACCGTAAGAAGCGCAAGGGTCAGTTCCGCCGCCTGTGGACCGCACGTATCAACGCTGCCGTCCGCAACGAAGGAATCACCTACTCGCGCTTCATCGAAGGCCTCAAGGCCGCCGGTATCGAAGCCGACCGCAAGATCCTCTCGGATCTCGCGATCAACGACGCCGCTGCTTTCTCGGCGATCGTCGCGCAGGTCAAGAAGGCCCTCGAAGCCAAGGCTTCGAAAGCCGCTGCCTGAGCCTGAAACGAATTCGTTTCCCGAAACCGCCGCTTGGTCCGCCAAGCGGCGGTTTTTTGTTTCGTGGCGGAGGCTCACTCTTGGCTGGGTCATGCTTCATCTGTTGGATGGGGAGATGAAAATAAGGGTTCAACTGACCGAGGAGGATTATGTTTCGACCTTGTGGCCGACGCTCTTTTCAAATCGGAGGACGTTGGTGTTCCTGATTTTGGCAGCTATCAGCACCTTGGTAACGGCGGGCTCCAATATCGCTGATCTTTTGCGCGGCGAACCGGTGGAGAGTTCACGGTGGGTATTCGTCAGCGTGATGGTGGTGCTCGCATGGGTTCTCTTCATCGGCACGCCTTCCAAGATGAGGAAAGCTTTCCGGGTGCAAAAGCTGGGTGAGCGGCCCTTTGAGGTGGAACTGGGAGAAGAAGAGTTCAAATCGACCAACGACCGAGGCTACACGGTGCTGAAATGGCCCGATGTTCTCAAGTGGCGTCAGACCAAGAAGATGATCGTCGTTTATGTGACGGAACAACAATGTGTCGTTCTGCCTCACCATGCGTTTTCCTCGGAGGGGGATTTCTCGGCTGCCGTGACGATTCTCCAATCAAAAGTAGGAAAGACGGCATGAAACTGATGAGTGCGAACTGAATCGGAGACTTGGTGGATGGAAGCCGCCGCCGTGATTTGTAACGCCGCTCTCCCTTTACAGTCTGCGGACTCCGGTTAGGTTGGCCGATCATGAAGAAGCGTGATCTTGGCAAGGGTGGGCCGTCCGTATCGACGATCGGACTCGGCTGCATGGGGATGTCGGAGTTCTACGGTGCGCGGGATGACGCGGAGTCGATTGCCACCATTCACCACGCTTTGGATCAGGGGCTGAACTTCCTCGATACCGCGGATGTCTACGGCTTCGGCGATAACGAGGAGCTGGTCGGCCAAGCCATCACGGGTCGCCGCGATGAGGTGTTCCTCGCCACGAAATTCGCCATCGTTCGCGACCGCAATGATCCGGCGAAGCGTGGCGTCAACGGACAACCGGACTACGTGCGCTCCTCCTGCGAGGCGAGCCTGCGTCGACTTGAGGTCGAGACCATTGATCTCTACTATCAGCACCGCGTCGATCCGAATACGCCGATCGAGGAAACCGTCGGCGCGATGGCGGAGTTGGTGAAGGCGGGCAAGGTTCGCTATCTCGGACTCTCCGAGGCAGGCTCGGAAACCATCCGCCGCGCCCATGCGGTCCATCCGATCACCGCACTCCAGACGGAATACTCGCTGTGGACCCGCGATCCGGAGGACGACGTGCTGGCGACCTGCCGTGAGTTGGGCATCGGATTCGTGGCTTACAGCCCGCTGGGCCGAGGCTTCCTCACCGGCCAGATCCGGAGATTTGAGGATTTCGATGCGGACGACTACCGCCGCCATTCCCCTCGCTTCCAAGGGGAGAACTTCCAGAAGAACCTCGATCTGGTGAAGCGAATCGAGGCCATCGCGGATGAAAAAGGCTGCACCGCCTCACAGCTCGCGCTCGCCTGGGTGTTGGCGCAAGGGGACGACATCGTGCCGATTCCCGGCACCAAGCACCGCAAGTACCTCGATGAGAACATCGAGAGCGAGGAGGTGGTGCTCACACCGGAAGATCTCCAGCACATCGAGGAGGCTTTCCCGAAGGATGCTGTCTCCGGCACCCGCTACCCGGCAGCCATGATGGCGGCGGTAGGCAGATGAGGAGTCCACGCTGGACGCCTGTAGAATCCCGTGCTTTTTCCGGCTCGGAAATGCAGGCCGCCCAGACGCATGAGGAACTCACCGCCATGGCGAAGATCGCCTGGCGGAACAATGCCCGCTGCATCGGCCGCTTGTTTTGGAACACCTTGGAGGTGCTGGATGCCCGCGAGGCCCGCACCGCCGATGAGGTGTTCGAGGCCTGCGTCCACCACCTCAGGTTTTCGACCAATGGCGGGCGCATCCGCTCCGCAGCCACGGTGTTCGCCGCTGTGGAATCTTGCGAACGCGGTATCCGCATCTGGAACCGCCAGCTCATCCGCTACGCGGGCTATGAATCCGGTGATGGCAGCGTGCTGGGCGATCCCGAGCAGGCTGCTTTCACCCGCCGGGTGATCGAGCTGGGTTGGCAACCGCCGGACGAGCCGGGGCGTTTCGACCTCCTGCCGCTTGTCATCGAGATGCCGGATCAGGCTCCGAAACTCTACGAGCTGCCGCGAGATGCGGTGATGGAGGTGGAGATCACCCATCCGGATCTGCCGTGGTTCGCGGATCTGGGGCTCCGCTGGCACGCGGTACCGGTGATCTCGGACATGGCACTGGAGGGGGACGGTTTCCGTTACCCTGCCTGTCCCTTCAGTGGCTATTACATGGGCACGGAGATCGCTTCGCGAAATTTCGGGGACGAGAAGCGCTATAACCTCCTGCCGCTGGTGGCGGATCGGATGGGACTGGACCGGTCGCTGCGCCGGATGTTGTGGAAGGACCGCGCCTTGGTGGAGCTGAACACCGCCGTGCTGCACTCTTTCCGGGAGGCCGGGGTCACGGTCGTGGATCATCACACCGCCTCGCTCCAGTTCATGCAGCACCTCCAGAAGGAGGCCGAATGCGGCCGGAAGGTGCCGGGCGATTGGTCGTGGCTGGTGCCGCCGATGTCCGGCTCCGCCTGCCCGGTTTTCCACCGCTATTACGATGACGAGCAGCCCGGACCGGCCTTCGTGGAGCAAACCAACTGGGAGTAGGCTTTGACGTCGCCGCTGGTTCCCGCTATCCCGGCCTCCGTTTTCGCCATGAAGGAGCAAATCGATTCCATCCAGGCCGAGGCCCTCGCCGCCATCGCCGCTGCCGCCGACGAGCGTTCGCTCGACGATGCCCGTGTCGCCGTGCTCGGCAAAAAGGGCACGCTGACGCTTGCCGCCGCTGGCATCAAGGACGTGCCGAAGGAGGACAAGGCCGCTGTCGGCCAGCTTCTGAATGCCGCCCGTACCGTCATCACCGGTGCGCTGGAGGAAAAGCAGCTCGCCGTCCGTGAGGCCGCCGACCGCGCCGCGCTGGCCGGGATCGACATCACCCTGCCGGGCCGCGCCGTGAACACCGGCTCGCTCCATCCGCTCACGATCCTGCGTGATCAGGCGATCGGCATTCTCCGCCGCATGGGCTTCGCCCTCGCTGAGGGACCGGAAATCGAGGACGAGTTCCATTGCTTCGATGCTCTCAACACGCCCGCCGATCACCCGGCGCGCAACGAGAAGGACACCTTCTACTTCGACTCCGGCAAGCTGCTGCGCACCCACACCTCCAGCGTGCAGGTCCGCACCATGGAGAGCCAGAAGCCGCCGGTCCGCATCATCGCTCCCGGCTCGGCCTACCGTCGCGATGAGATCGATGCCACGCACCTTTCCGTTTTTAACCAGCTCGAAGGCCTTTACGTCGCCGAGGATGTCTCTCTACCGGATCTGAAGGGCACGCTGGAATACTTCTTCCGCGAGCTGTTCGGCACCGAGACGGAGGTCCGCTTCCGCCCGCACTTCTTCCCGTTCACCGAGCCGAGCTTTGAGATCGATGTGAAGCTCCACGCCAAGGGCCAGGCCCCGCGTTGGATCGAGGTGGCCGGTTGTGGCATGGTGGATCCGGCGGTGTTCGAAGCGATCAGCAAATCCCGCAAGGACGATGCCTTTGATCCTGCGAAGGTGACCGGCTTTGCTTTCGGCATGGGCCTCGACCGTCTGGCGATGATCCGCTGGGGCATCAAGGACATCCGTCTGCTGATCGAGAACGACGCGCGTTTTCTCAAGCAGTTCGCGTGAGGGCTCTTCGTACGTAGTTCCTCCTTCAGGAGGGCGGGTTAGAGCTACGATGCGTAAGACGCCCTCCTGAAGGAGGAACTACGAACTCAGAAGGCTCTTCGCGAGAGAGTAACCGCGTGAGTCGGCTTCTTCGGCGTGGGCGTGCAGCAGGGCATTCACACGCAGCGCCCCGCGTGTGCAGATGTAGTCCGCGGTGGCGATGACCTTGCCAGTCAGCGGATGGGTGGAGTCGTCCTTCACCGCATGGGCGTAGCCGCAGGCGCAGGACATCGCCAGCAGCTCGGCTCCAGCGTCGACGAGGCGTGCGAGCAGCATCTGCTTCTTCTCAAGCTTCGGGCCGTTGAGGATCATCGCGTGGAAAATCGCGCGGCTCAGCGAGCGGCTGAGAGAAGCGGTCTTGCGGAGATGGTAGCGGAGCTTTGGATCGAGATCGTGGGGTAGCGCGCTGTGCAGGGGCAGCAGTCGTTCCGCATACCATCCGGCATAGAATACGCCCGCCTTCGCGGCGACGGACAGGCGCTCGCCCATCGGCTTGCGCGAATCGATGGCGTCGGCCCCGCGGCGTAGATGCGGATCGAGCATCTCGCGGGCGATGAAGAGGTGCATGATTTCCGTCGAGCCTTCAAAGATGGTATTGATACGGCTGTCGCGGAGAAACCGCTCCACCGGCTCGGGTGCTTCGCCACGGTTGCGGAGCGAGTCGGCGGTTTCGAAGCCGCGTCCGCCGCGAAGCTGGAGCGTCTGGTCGGCGGCACGCCAACCGGCTTCGGTGCCCCACAGCTTGGCCAAGGCAGCTTCGAGGCGGATGTCGGCGGAATGATCGGCATCCACCAGCGCGGATGCATAGCGGACCAGTGCCTCGGTGGCGAAGGCATCGGCGGCGATGTCGGCGAGCTTTGCGGCGATGGCGGCATGCTTGCCGATCACCTGGCCCCATTGCTCACGGGTCGAGCACCAGCGGCGGGAAATATCGAGAAGACGATACATCATCCCCGCGCAGGCGGCGGGCAGGGTGAGGCGGCCGGTATTCAGCGTGCTGAGCGCGACCTTCAATCCCTTGCCTTCTCCCAATACGATGTTCTCCGCGGGAATGCGGACGTTGGTGAAGCGGATGATCCCGTTGTAGAGCGCCTTCAGTCCCATGAAGCGGCACCGCGTGACGATCTCCACGCCGGGCATGTCCGTTTCTACGATGAATGCCGTAATCGCGCCCGGCTTCTCGGGGGTCGGCGTTTTCGCCATCACGATCATGTGTCCGGCTTTCAGGCCGTTGGTGCACCACAGCTTTTCACCGTTGAGAATGTAGTGGTCGCCCTCGCGCCTCGCCTCGGTTTTCATGCGCGCCGGGTCGGAGCCGACGTCATGTTCCGTGAGGGCGAAAGCGGAGACTCCGCCGTGGGCGCAGCGCGGCAAATACTTCCGCTTCTGCTCCTCGCTGCCGAACATCAACAGCGGCTGCGGAATGCCGATGGACTGATGCGCACTGAGCAACGCGGTGAGGTTGCCGCAATGGCCCCCAAGCACCATCGCGGCGCGCGAGTAGTTCGTTTGCGAAAGACCGAGGCCGCCATACTCGGTGGGGATCTTGATGCCGAAAGCACCTAGGCGGGCAAGACCATCAAACACCTCCTGCGGAATCTCGCCATCGCGGTCGATCGCATCGGGATCGGTATGGTGCTTAAGGAAATCACGCAGTAGATCAAGGAAAGCATCGCCCTGGGTGCGGTCCTCCTGCGGTTGCATCGGGAAGGGACAGGCCAGGCTGAAGTCTGCCTTGCCGTCGAAGATCGAGGCGGCGAACCCGCTCAGCTCGCGGGTGTCGCGTGACGATTCGGCGAGTTCCATGGCGGCGCGCTGGCCGCTGCTCATCTTCGAGGTGTCGAGGCTCATGGCGTGATGGGGTTGTCGCGATGCCGCAACGGTCCTCCACGGAATGGCGGATAGCCGGTGCCCAGGATCATTGCGAGATCGATTTCGTCCGCGGTCGCCGCTACGCCTTCATCCAGGCAGCGGGATGCCTCCTCGGTCATGCGGTTGGCGAGGCGCAGCGGAAGTCCTTCCGGAATGGCGGTGGTGCCGGTGCGGAGCTTGAGCGCGTCCGGGTTCGGCACGGTTTTCCTGCCGTCGTATTTGTAGAATCCCGTGCCGTTCTTTTTGCCGAGCATCCGCTTCTCCACCATCGTTTCGAGAATGGCGGGGACCTTCATTCGATCGGGGAACGCGGTGGCCAAGGTCTTCGCCACATGCAGCGAGACATCGAGGCCGACCTCGTCGATCAAACGCAACGGTCCCATCGGCATGCCAAAGTCGAGCATGGCTTTGTCGACAACCTCCGGATCCGCGCCGTTTTCGAACAGCACGCCGGCATCCACCAAGTAGGGTAGCAGGATACGGTTCACGAGGAAGCCGGGACGGTCCTTCACCAGCACCGGCGTCTTGACAATCTGGCGCACCAACGCGAAGGCGGACGCGATGGTTTCATCCGAGGTGGTTTCCGAACGCACCACCTCGACCAGCGGCATGCGGCTGACGGGATTGAAGAAATGCAGACCGAACAAGCGTCCGGGATTCTCAACGACCTCCGACAGCTCATGCACCGGCAGCGCGGAGGTATTGGTGGCGAGCAAACAATCCGGACGCACCCGCGCGGAGAGATCGCCGAACACGCGGCGCTTGATGAACAGATCCTCCACCGCGGCTTCGATCACCAGATCACAGCGCGTGAGCGGAACATTCCCGCGCACGGGCGTGATGCGATCGAGCGTGTGCTGGGCTTCGACGCGGGTGACGACGTGCTTCTGCACCGCTTGTGCGATCAGCTTCTCAATCGTCTTCATACCACGGGCGAGCGCGGCATCGTCGATGTCCTGGAGCAGTACCGGATGACCGCGCGAGGCCAGCCAGTGCGCGATGCCGGAACCCATCACGCCCGCACCGATCACGGCGATCTGGCCGATGTTCCGCGGCGATGCGGCCACCGGCTGATCCTTCTTCGCCTTCTCGGTGAGGAAGAACAGGCGGATCAGATTCCGAGTTTGTGGCAGAGGCGTGAGTTCGAGAATCGCCGCGCGTTCGCGATCCATGCTTTCCTGCGGCGAGCCATGAGTGGCGGCACAGGCGACCGCGAGAGCCTTGGTGGCACCGGGGTAGTTGCCACGGGTTTTTTCCTGCAGCGTCTTGGCGGCTTTCTTCGCGATGAGCGCGCGTACCGGCGGAGAATGCAGGAAGGGATGATGGAACGGGCGACGCTTGCCCTTTGCGATCAGTTTCCACGCCTGCTCAATGAGCACCTCCTTCGGTACCACGGCATCGACGAGGCCCTTGCGACGGGCGGCTTCCGCGGCGTGAAGCTTGCCGCCGAGAATCACATCAAGCGCGGTGGGCAGGCCGACGCGGTTCGGGAGTCGGGTTGAGCCACCCCAGGCGGGCAGGATACCGAGTTGGGTTTCCGGCAGTCCGATCTTGGTGGCCTTCGCATTGCTGGCGATCCGCCAATCGCAGGCGAGCGCGAGTTCGTAGCCGCCGCCCGCACAGGCACCGTGGATCGCGGCGCAGGTGGGAATGCGCAGCCGTTGCAAGCGGGTGAAGACCGATTGACCCAGGCGGATCAGCGCGTCGAATTCCTCGGGCGAGGCTTTGAGGAAGGCATTGAGATCCGCGCCTGCGATGAAGATGGACGGCTTGGCCGAAACGATCAGCAGGCCATCCCACGGCGGGCTGTTTTCCAGATCGGCGAGCAGGCTGTCCAGTTCACGAAGCGTGGCGGCGTCGAAGATGTTCGCCGAGGAACCTTCGCGGTCGAAGGTCAGCGTGGCCCGGTCGCCGTCGCGTTGCAGATGGAGGTTGGGCATGGCGGGGAAAGGTTAGGGACGTTCGAACCACAGAGCGGCACCTTGGCCGCCGCCGACACAGAGTGTGACCAGCGCGCGTTTGCCACCGGTTTCGTGAAGTTGGTCGAGGGCGGTCAGAACCAACCGCGAGCCGGTTGCACCGACGGGATGGCCGAGCGCGATCGATCCACCACGGCGGTTGAGTTTTTCCGGGGCAATCTCGCCGAGCGGATGATCGAGTCCGGCCAGCCTCGCGGCGGCGGGATCGCGGAATGCTTTGAGGACGGCGAGCACCTGGGCGGCGAAGGCTTCGTTGAGTTCCACCACATCCGCCTCGGCGGGCGAGGGGGCTCCATCACGCATGGCTTTCGCACTGGCAAGCACGGGACCGATGCCCATGCGGGCGGGATCGCATCCACTATAGGCATAGTGGGTGAGACGGCCGAGTGGCGTGAGGCCGAGTCGTGCGGCGGCGGCTTCCGAGCCCACGAGCAAGGCCACCGCGCCATCGCTGATCTGTGAGCTGTTGCCTGCGGTGACGCCGCCCCACTTTGGTTCGAAGATCGGTTTGAGCTTGGTGAGTTTTTCCGGAGTGGAATCCTCGCGGGGGCCGTTGTCGTTGAGCACCGCTTCGCCGCCGACATGTGCCGGGGCGACTTCGCGGGCGCGGGCTTCGGTGGCGGCCAGTGCCTTGCGATGTGAGTCCGCGGCGAAGACATCCTGCTCCGCACGGTTGATGCCATATTCGCGCGCCAGCAGTTCGGCGGTCTCGCCCATGATCATCCCGGTGTAGGGATCGGTGAGGCCGAGCTTCAGGCCGATCTGTGGGGAGAAATCCTTCGCGCGGAATTTTGTCAAAGCCGCCAGTTTCTGGAACGGGCTGCGGGCCTTCGCCAGCAAGCCAAAATGCTTCGCCGCGCTGTCGTTGTAGAGCAGGGGGTAGCGGCTCATGCTTTCCATGCCGCCGACTAGGAACAGCTCGCCCTTGCCTGCGGCCATGCGTTCATAGGCGCTGGTGATTGACTCCAGGCCGGACGCGCAGTTCCGCTGCACCGTGGCGGCGGGCACGTTGGCGGGAATCCCGGCGCGAAGGGCGGCCACGCGAGCGACATTCGCCGCGTCCGCCGGTTGGCCCACGCATCCAAGGATCACCTCATCAATCGCGCCGGGATCGATGCCGGTGCGCGCCAGCAACGCGCTGATTGCAAGCCGACCCAGATCCGCCGCGCCGAGCGGCTCGAACCGCGTGCCTGCACGCAGGAAGGGTGTTCTGACACCGGCGAGGATCCAGAGGTTCATTTGGGTGAGGAGGTTGGGCGGTGGTCCACGATTTTCTGTTCCTTCAACTCGCGGCCGACACCTTGCAGTTGCCGCATTTCGTCCCAGTCGTGGAGCAGCACGTTGTTCGGGGAAAACTCCGCTTTTTCACGGAAGCGGCGCATCACCAGTTCGCGCAGCGCATCGCCGGAAAGGCCGTTCATCGGCACGGCGTGGACGATCACCTCATCGCACTCGAGCGGGTCGTCGTTGCGCTTGCGAAGCTCGATCTGCCACGCGCCGATCTCGCGGGTGTCATCGAGCAGATGCTCGAGCTCACTGAAGTCCACGAGCGTGCCCTTGAGCTTGTCGATGTTGAGTTGATGGCGGTCGGTGAGTCGCGAGACATTGCCGGTGATGCGCGGGCAGGTGCGGCCGCAGGCGGGACAACGTTCGTAAACGATGCCGCCATCGGTGACATCGCCGGTGCGATAGCGCAGGACCACGGTGCCGCGCGAATCGAGCGGGGTGAACACGATCTCACCGGGCATGCCGTCCGCCACGCGTCTGCCGGTTTGCGGATCGACGATTTCAATGAAGCCGAGATCCGGATAGAGGTGGAAGCCGGTGGGGTTTTTGTCATGGCCCACGCGGCATTCGGTCCATGCCATCTTCGCTTCGGTGAAGGCGTAGGTGGAAAGCACGCTCACGCCGGGCGAGCCGAGTTGCTCGCACAGCACGACGATTTTCTGGCGCATGCCTTCCGGCACCTTTTCGCCACCGAGCACGATGCGTTTGAGATTCTGCCAGCGGCTGCCACCCGCGGCGGCCTGTTGGAGCAGGTGATAGAGGAAGGTCGGCATCGCGATCAGCGCGTCGGGGTCGACGCGGTCGATGAGCCGGATGTTGCCCTCGGTGCCGAGCGCCTTGCCACCACCGGTGGAGATCATGAAGGTGTTGAAGCCGAGCGACGCGTAGTGCCCCTGCCAGAACGCGAGATGCGGTGCGAAAGGGAAGGCGTTGACGTGGCGGAATGCCGGATCGGACTGGGCGATCTCCATCATCCGTCGACCGCCCATGGCCAGCCGGTCGAGATCGTGTTGAGTATAGAAAAACGGCACTGGTGCGGCGGCGCGACCGGTGGTGCTGGTCATCAGCACGGGCCGCCATTCTCGCTCCAACTGTTCCTTGGTCGCCCCGGTGCCGTGGAGGAGCGCGCTGGCGATGATTGAGCCGCGCTTGCGCAGCACTGAGGAGTCCGGCTGGAGGATGAAGTCGCGCGGGTTGACCAGATCGGCCTTCGAGGTCAGCGGCAGCAGGTCGAGATCGTCAATGGATTGAAAGTCGCGCCAGTCGATGCCGCGTTGGCGGAACAGCTCCCCGTAGTAGGGCGAAAACGGCACCACCGCCTCGCGGAGAAATTTCCGCAGGCGCAGGCCTTGCAGGTAGCGCTGTTCGTCAGGCGACGCGTTCTCCCACCACCAGGTTGTCCTTGGTTGGCTCATGAGGTTGGGTTTCCGGATTGGGCACGCCCGCGAGGGCGCGGATTTCATCGAGATGTTCCCGCGCGATGCGGCGGCCCGCTTCGATGAAGTGCTCGAAGCGAGCATACTCGTGCCAGCGGGCCGCGACGTAGGGCGGGTGCAGGCACAGGTCGGCACGGCGGCAGGCGTCATCGGCGAGACGGATCTGGGCGGCGCGGATGCTCTTGCGGAAGGTGTCGCCGATGTTGCCTGGGGCGAGGGGATTGGTGTGGCGGCTGAAGGCCTCGGTGCCGCGCCGCCACCACGACGGATTGGCTTCTTCCTCGGGGCGGCAACACCCGGCTTCAACCTCGGCGAGGCTCGGCAAAGTGGAAACGGCGATCACCCGGTCGACATCGCCGAAGCGCCGCAAGGCACCGACCGGGACCGGATCGACCACGCCGCCGTCCGCGCAACGCCGGCCTTTGAATGAAACCGGCGCGACCACGCCCGGCATGGCGCAGGAAGCGTGGACGGCATCGGCCAGGCTGCCGCTGCGGACCACGAGGCGCTCGCAGGTATCCAGATCGAAGGTGATGATCATCAGGCGGCGCTCGAGATCCTCGATCTTGAGGTCGCCAATGGAGCGGGAGAGGTGCTTTTTCGCCTTCTCGCCCTTGAAGAGGCCTTTCAGTGGCGGAATCAGCGGATCGGCCAGTTTCCACATCTGGCGGCTGTCATTCATCTCCGCCGCGAGGTCTTCGAGCTGCTTGCCGGAAAACCCGGCGGCCCACAGCGCGCCGACGTAGGCTCCCATGCTCGATCCGGCGATGGCGTGGATTTCGATGCCCGCCTCCTCCAGCACTTCCAGCACGCCCACATGGGCCAGACCGCGGGCTCCGCCGGAGGAAAGCGCCAGCCCGAGCCGGGGTTTCCACGCCGGGTGATCCCCCATCGGGCGGCCGGAGCGGGTGTCCGGAGACGTCCGCTTCCAGAAGGCCAGTTTCGACAGGGTGAACATGGCGGTTTCCTCCAACAGGACCGCCCCACGGAAATGAGGAGCAGCCGATCTAACATGCCACAGCGCCCCAACAAATGCAAGGAGCCGCACCTTCGTAATCCCCCTCCCTTGACGGATGGAAGGGGGCGCTCGAAAGCCCCCGTCCTTGACAATCCCCGGCCTCTCCGCGACCACCTGCGGGGCCGATCATGAACGTTTCCCTCAACTGGCTTTCGACGCACGTGGACCTGGGTGGCAAATCTCCGCAGGAACTGGACGATTTGCTGACTTTCGCCGGCATCGAGGTCGAGGGCATCGAGGCCGAGGGCGTTTCGTCGAACCAGATCGTGGTCGCTCAGATCATGGAGGCCGTCCAGCACCCGAACGCGGATCGCCTCAAAGTGACGCAGGTGGACGCGGGCGAGGGCCAGCTCCGCCAGATCGTCTGCGGTGCGAAGAATTACAAGGTGGGTGACAAGGTGCCCTGCGCCCTGCCCGGCGCGGCGCTGCCGGGTGGTTTCACCATCGGCGAGACCAAGATGCGCGGCGTCGAGTCGAAGGGCATGCTGTGCTCGTCCGTGGAAATCGGCCTGCCGGAGGGCGAGGACGGCCTTCTCATTTTGCCGTCCGATTCCCCGATCGGCCGCCCGGTGAAGGAGCTTTTCGAATCCGACGTCCTCTTGGAAGTCGAGGTCACCCCGAACCGCCCGGACCTGCTCAGCCACCACGGCATGGCCCGCGAGCTGGCGACCCTGCTCAAGCAGCCGCTCAAGCCGCTGGAAATCCCGGCCCGCGACACCGCTCCGGCGGGTGATTCGGTGAAGCTGGAGTCCGTTGATGGCTGCCCGTTTTACACCGTGGTGAAAATCGATGGTGTCGAGATCAAGGAAAGCCCGGCCTGGCTCCAGCGCCGTTTGGAGTCGATCGGCCTGCGCCCGATCAACAACGTGGTGGATGTGACCAATTTCGTGCTCCACGAGACCGGCCAGCCGCTTCACGCCTTCGACACCGCCAAGGTCAACGGGGCGCTGGTGATCCGCCGCGCCAAAGACGGCGAGGCGTTCAAGGCGCTCGATGACGCCACCTATACGCTCGAAGGCTCCGACCTCGTCATCTCGGATGAATCCGGCGCGGCCCTCGCCCTCGGCGGCGTGATGGGCGGCGCGGACTCCGGCGTGACGGAGGGCACGACGTCCATTCTGCTTGAATCCGCTTGGTTCGAGCCGTCCGGCATCCGCCGCACCTCGCGCCGCACTGCCCTTTCTTCGGATTCTTCCTACCGTTTCGAGCGCGGGGCTGATCCGCAGGGCGTGCTGCCCGCTTCCGCGCTGGCGGTGAAGCTGATTCTCGAAACCGCTGGCGGCACGGCCGCCGCGACCGCCGCTGTGGCCGGGGAAGCTCCCGTCCGCGTCCAGCCGGTGACGCTCGATTACGCCCGTCTCGACCAGCTCATGGGCAGCTCGATCTCCCATGAGGCGGCGGATGAGATTCTTACCCGCCTCGGGCTGGTGAAACAGGACGGTGGCCAGTGGCAGGTGCCGTCATTCCGTGCCGATCTCCAGCGCCACATCGACCTCGTCGAAGAGGTGGCCCGCGTCCACGGCCTCGACAACGTGCCATCGCGCTTCCAAGGGGCCTTCGTGGCTTCCAGCGCGGTCGATGCCGCCTATGACGCCGATATGGCCCTGCGCCGCGCTCTGGCCGCCCTCGGCTTCCACGAATCCCAGACGATCAAATTGATCGCCGACAACCAGGTGGCCGATTCGCTGCCGCTGCGTCCGCTGCAGGACGGCGACCTGATCCGGGTGAAGCTCCCGCTGAGCGAGGATCACGCCGTGATGCGTCCGAGCCTCGTACCGGGGCTGGTGGCTTCCGCCGCCCGCAACATCCGCCAGGGCACCAAGGCGCTGCGCTTGTTCGAGCTCGGCCGGGTGTTCCGCAATGCCGGTGGCGGCAAGGCGAAGGATCTCGAAAGCGATGGTCTCGGCATTCTGCTTGCCGGTCCGGCGGTGCCAGCCGGTTGGGCGCAGGCCGAGCGCGTGAGCGACCTTTATGACCTGAAAGCGGTCGTTGGCGCGCTGGTGCCGAACGCCCATGTCCAGTTCGTGCCGAAGGAGCGCGATGGCTTCGCCCTCGGGGCCGATGTGCAGGCCGACGGCCAGTCGATCGGCAACTTCGCCCGCCTGCTGCCTGCCCGAGAGCGCGAGCTCGATCTGGGTGGCGCGGTGTTCGTGGCGGAATTCGACCTCGCGAAGCTGCGCAAGCTCCGTTCGGGCATCGCCCATGCCGAAGATCTGCCGCAGTTCCCGGCCTCGTCCCGCGACGCCGCCATGGACGTGCCGGTGACGCTGGCGAATCTGGAGATCGAGAAAACCCTCGCGAAGCTCCAGGAGCCGCTGCTGATTTCCTTCGAGTGCTTCGATGTCTTCCGCGATCCGTCCGGTGAAAAGCTCCCCGCCGACCGCAAGTCGGTGGCCTACCGCTTTGTTTACCGTGATGCCGCCCGAACCCTGAAGGCGGAGGAAGTCGATGGCGCGCACCAGCGCGTGCTCGATTCCCTCGTGAAGGGGCTTGGTGTGAAGTTCCGCTAGGAGAGATGGCCTTGACCCCGTCGGCATGAGCAGGGAGGTTGCGGGTTGTCATCTCCTGCCATGCGTGATTTTGCCCTAGCCGCCCTTCTGCCGCTTTTCGCGCTTCTGTCGTCCTGCAAGCGAGAGACCGTGGCCACGGTGGTCGTGTCTGTTTATGACGTGCCGGATGCCGGTCGTTTGAGTGATGCGGATCGCAATGAGTTGCTGAACCTGACCCAAGCTCCAAGATCCGGTTCCGGGGCACACCTCATGATGATTTCCCGTTTCCCTGTCGGAAAGGGGCTGACGCTCATGTGCGACCAAGGTTTGCCGGATGGCAGCAACGAATTGGATACCCGCTTCCGCTGCTGGGTTGAGCCCATGGGTGGCGGACAGTGCCGGGTTCTGCCGGAATTCGAAGTGAAGACCGCTGATGGCAAGTCACTTTCCCTCGACAAGGGGGAGGCAGCGCTGTCGGCGGGTGGCCGGGTTTTGGTGGTGCTCAATCCGCGCACCGTTGCTGCCTTTGGTCTCAAGCCATAGTCCTCTGCCGGTGAAACAAAAAGGACGCCTGGAGAGGCATCCTTTTTGTTTGGGAAAATGGAGCGGGCGATGAGATTCGAACTCACGACATCCACCTTGGCAAGGTGGCGCTCTACCACTGAGCTACGCCCGCGTTGCGGGGCGGCGTTTTACGCCGGAACCCGCGCGATGATCAACTGATATCTTCCGCCGTGACGGAACTTTGTTCACGCGCGCCGAGGAAAAGGGCCTGCTTCACCACCCGGTCCGCGCGGATGTCGAAGCGGAAGCTGTGGCAGTTCGGGCATAGCGCGGCTCCCGCGCCCACGATCGAGTCGCAGCCCTCGCATACCTTGTAGGCGGAGGGGTTCGCGGCGATCCGCGCGGCCTTCTGCTCGCGGGAGGGATCGGGAGTTGGAGCGGGTTTCGACATGGTCGGGGCGTTACACGAAAAAAGCGGCACCGGGAGCCCGGTCCGCTTTTAATCGTTTGTCCGGGGCGCCGTTTCAGGCGATGGCAGCGATCGCCTTGGCGGTCTTGCTCTTCAGGTTCGCAGCCTTGTTCGGGTGAATGAGGTTGCGCTTGGCGGCCTTGTCAACCGCGGAGGAGAATGCATTGACGGCTTCGGCGGCGGCGGCCTTGTCACCGGCGGCGATGGCGGTGAGGGCCTTCTTGCGAAGGGTCTTCACGCGGCTCTTCTCGGCGCGGTTGCGCTCGGTGCGCACGATCGTCTGGCGGGAGCGCTTCTGGGCGGACTTGGTGTTGGCCATGGTAGTGGGAAAAGCTGGTTGATGCCCCGGACGGGCGGGGCGCGAAAGATAGTTACAGAGTGGATTCTGTCAAGCTTCTGCGTCGGGAAATCCCAACGCAGAGGCCGGATCAGTGATTCGAGGCGACCGAGGCGTAGGATTTCACCGGCTGGACGGAGTCCAGCGAATCCCGCATCACGTGGACATCCGCACCCACGCCGAGGCGCTTGTAAAGGTCGATCACGTCCTTGGAGGCCATGCGGATACAGCCGTAGGAGGCCGGGGTGCCGAGACGCCATTCCTCAGCGGTGCCGTGGATGTAGATGCAGCGGCCAAAGGTGTTCTTGTTGGCCTTGTCCGTTCCCTTCAGCCACATGATGCGGCTGACGATGGGATCGCGGCCCGGCGCGTTCGGCTTGAGGATCTCGCCGGTGGGGCGGCGATTCTTGATGACGGTGCCGGAGGGGAAGCTGTCACCGATCTTGGAAGCCACCTCAAGGTGGCCCAGAGGGGTGCAGTTGCTGCCCGGCTTGTCACCGATGCCGAACTTGGAGGTGGAGACCTTGTAGGTCTTCACCGGCTTGTTGTCCTGCATCAGCATCATTTTTTGATCGCGGACGCTCACCAACACCTTGTTGCGGGTGTCTTTGGATGTCGAGCCGCAGCTGGCCAGACCCAGCGCGAGAAGCAGGGAGGAAAAGGGGAGAAGGGTGTTTCTCAGCAGTTTGCCATACATGGTATCAAGGATCGTTGCGGGACACGATTTGTGTTTCAGCACGGCCTTGGGGAAGCAGGCGGGCGAGTGACGAAAGAGATGTATAAAAGAATCCGACCGGGAATGGAAGCAGAAGAATCGTGGAGGCCCAGTTTCCATTCATCGCAGCTTCCACAACCACAAAGAGGAAGAAGAATGCGAACAGCAGTTCGACGACCGGAGTGAGAGTCTTCATAGCCTTGTAGCTGCTCTTTTTCCAATCCGTCTTCTTCTGCTGATCACCGTATTTCGGGGTGCGGATGAAGGCGGTCTGGTGGTTGAAGATGGCTTCCAGCACGGCCTTGGCATTGCTGATCGACATGCCGATGCCGAGGGCCAGCAGGAGCGGAAGATAGGGGATTTCCTTCCACCAGGAACCCGGGCGGAGCGCCTTCTGGGACATGAAGTAGAACATCGCCACCGAGACGGAGGAGAAGAAGAAGATCGAGCCGTTCACCACATAGTAGCCGATCGGGCCGAGGTGGTTCACGCCGTGCTGGTTCGGGTAGATCAGGAAGCACAGGCAGATCAACATCAGGTAGGCGAAGTTCGAGGTCAGGTGGGCCGTGGCCTCGAGTTTCACCGGCAGCGGGACATTGCTGCGCCAGATCGCGGGCAGGACCTTCTTGCAGACCTGGATGGAGCCCTTCGTCCAGCGGTGCTGCTGGCTCTTGAAGCCGTCCATGTCCACCGGCAGCTCGGCCGGGGTCTCCACGTCATTGAGGAAGATGAAGCGCCAGCCCTTGAGCTGGGCGCGGTAGCTGAGGTCCATGTCCTCCGTGAGGGTGTCATGCTCCCAGCCGCCGGCGTCGGCGATGCAGCACTTGCGCCAGATGCCGGCGGTGCCGTTGAAGGTGAAGAAGCGGCCGCTGCGGTTGCGGGCGGTCTGTTCCAGCTCCAGGTGGCCGTCCAGGAACATGGCCTGGATACGGGTCAGGACGTTGAAGGTGCGGTTCAGGTGGCCCCAGCGGGTCTGGATCATGCCGATGCGGTCATCGCTGAAGAAATGGATGGTCTTTTGGAGCACGTCCGGATTCGGGACGAAGTCGGCATCGAGGATGAACAGGTAGTCGCCCTTGGCGAACTTGGTGCCGTTTTCCAGCGCCCCGGCCTTGAAGCCGGTGCGGTCGGTGCGGTGGATGTGCTCGGCGTCGAAGCCCTGGGCGCGCAGGCGCTCGGCCCCGGCGGCGCAGATCGCCACGGTGTCGTCCGTGGAGTCGTCCAGGATCTGGATCTGGAGCTTGTCCTTCGGGTAGTCGATGGCCGCCACGGAATCGAGGAGGCGGTCCACCACGTACATTTCATTGAAGACCGGAAGCTGGACGGTCACCAGCGGAAGCACCTCGAAGGGCTTCTTCGGCTGCGGCTTGTTCCGCGAGTGCTTCAGGTAGAGATAGACGATCGTCAGCCGGTGGAACCCATAGCCGGAGAGGCCGATGAGCACGATGAGGTAGCTGGCATACCAGAGCGGGGAGGTCCAATCCATGACGTGAAGAGCGGGTTACGGGAGAAAAGGATGAGGCGTGTCAGCGGGAGCCGGAATTTACGAGGAAATCCGGCGATCGGCGACGCGGATACGGAACGGACTGGAAATCAATCGAGGCCGCCCTGCCGGAGGCCACCAGAACCGGCCCGCGGAGTCAAGCCGGAAGGGCTGGGTCGGCTTGGTGAGGGGCGCTTGGTCCCCATGATTGCCGATTGCGGAAAGGGCGGGGCGGTGTCAGCATCCGGGTGTGAAATTACCGATCGCACTGATGGGATTGCTGGCGGCCCTGTGCCTGCCTGCTTCCGCCGACGAGGTGGAGGGCAAGGATAAGAATCCGATCCCCGCGGATCTGGTGGATGATCCTCATGTGCGTGAGGAATTGGGAATCAACGAGTTCACCGCGCCGTCCATCGGTAAATTGTTCGATACCCTCAATGGCCTGGCTCCGCTGCCGGTCAATGACTCGGACCGCAAGCAGGCGGCGCGCATGCCACTGGATCGCGCGGATCTCGCGATCGAGCTGGGTTTCCTGATCGCGGACGGCTTCCTGATCGTTCAAGCGGGCCAGATGGAAAAGGTGGAGTCTCTGGCCTCCGACCTGACCCGCTACGGCAAGGCGCTCGGCGCGGGCGACCGGGTCAACCGCCATGCCGCCAGCCTGCTGGAGAGCGCGAAGGAGCAGAAGGTCGATCAGTTGAAAAAGGAGCTCGCCGCCACCCAGAAGGATGTCGAGCGCGAGCTGGTCGCCCTCCGCGATGCCGACCTTGCCCACCTGATTTCCCTCGGCGGCTGGGTCCACGCCCTGAATGTCTCCGCCGGTGCGGTGGAGAAGCAGTTCACCCCGGAGCGGGCCAAGCTGATCATGCGTGAGGACATCGCCGACTATTATACCGAGTCGGTTGCCGGTCTGGAGCCGCGGATTTCCGAACGCACGAATTACATGGCGATGCGCGACATTCTCTCCGGCCTGCGCCATGAAATGGTGCTGGAGGACAAGGAGGTCCCGACCGCCGCGAAAGTGGCGGAGATCAAGAAGCAGTCCGACAAGCTGGTGGAACTCGCCCTGCAACGACAGAAATGAGCCATACGGAATTGGAGAAAGCACCCGCTGCGGTGCTGGGGCTGGGGATCATCGGATCACGCGCATACGGGCGTCTGCGGGATGCCGGGTGGTCTGTGAAAGCGTGGAACCGCACGCCGAAGGGGCTGCCGGGCGAGGAATCGTCCGTGCTGGCCGCGATCGAGGGTGTGCGTTGGATTTCAATCTACCTGAAGGATTCTCCGGCGGTGCGGGCCACGGTCGAGGCGATCCTGCCGGGGCTGAAACCGGGCATGGTGGTGCTGAATCATTCCACTCTGGATGTGGAGACCACCCGCTGGATCGCCGCACGCTGCGCGGAAGTGGGGGCGGATTTTCTCGATGTGCCGTTCACCGGCAGCAAGGTCGCCTCGGAAGGCGGGCAGCTCGTTTACTATACTTCTGGTAATCCGGAGCTACTGGAGGAGGCGGAGCCGTACCTGCGGGTGACGGCGAAGGATCTCATCCCCTGCGGCGAAGTGGGCGCGGCGACCATCGTGAAGCTGGCCACCAACCTGATTTCCGCCTGCACGGTCCAAGCCTTGTCCGAGGCGCTGGCGGTGGCGACGGCGAATGGCATCGCGCCGGAGAATTTCATCAGCGCCGTTTCGAAGAATGCCTGTGCCTCCGTGCTCTCCGGCATGAAGCTGCCGACCATGGCCAGCGGCGACTACGACACGCATTTCTCGCTGGGAAATATGGAGAAGGACAGCCGCTACGTCCGTGCGCTGGCCGCCGAATCCGGTTTGGAAACGCCTGCGATCGACGCGGTATCCGCCCGTATGGCCGCGCTGTGCGCCGATGGCCTGGCCGATCTGGATTACTCAGCCCTCGCCAAAGCCTACCAGTGAGCTCCGCCGAACCGCGCCGGTTGGAATTGCCCGCGCCCGTCCTGTTGGAAGTCCGCGGGCCGGATGGATCGCGCTATCTGAACGGGCAGGTTACGCAGGATGTGCGACTCGCGGGCGATGCCACGAAGTCGCTGCATGCCTGTGTCACGGACGCGAAGGGGAAGCTGCAATTCCGCGTTGCGATCCACGGTCGTCCCGGTGGCGTGCTGCGGGTTTCCTGCGATCACGAAGGTGCGGATGGATTGCTCATGCGGTTGGATCGCTATCTGATCGCGGATGATGCGGAGATCGTGGACATCTCGGAGGAATGGAAGCGCATTCATGTGACGGGTGGCGAAGCTCCCGTCTGCGAAGGGAATGCATATGCGGTTGCGATCAACCGCATCAGTGTTCCGGGTTGGGATGTTTGGATTCCGTGCGGAGAATCGCATCCGGCGGAGAATCTTCCCGCATGGTCCTCCGATGAAACGGAGGCCGCGCGTATCGCGGCCGGAATCCCGGCGTGGGGGAAAGAGCTCGAAGCTGGTATGCTGCCACCGGAAGCAGGATTGGATCGCACGGACATTTCCTATGCGAAGGGCTGCTACATCGGCCAGGAAGTGATTTCGCGGATCAAGTCGGCGGGGAAGGTGAATCGTCGGCTTACGAAGCTGGTGGTGCCGGAGTCCGTGGCTTGTGTGGCGGGGGATGCATTGCTCACAGCTGAGGGAACTGAAGCCGGAGTGATCACCAGCGTCTCGCCGATTGTCGCGAATGCCCGCAGGGTTCTGTTAGGTTATGTGAAGCGGAGCGTGGAAGGGCAGGGGCTGCGATTGGCGGATCAGACGCCGGTGGAGATCATCGCGAAGTGAAATTATTGCGGGCGACCTCGGGATTGCACCCTGCCTGAAGTCTCACGACTTCAGTTACGATCCTTCTTTCGCGAGTTTTCCCAGCCACACGATGGTGGCGGCATTGTAGTCATCCATGCCGGCCGCGGTGATCAATCCTTCCACCAGCAGCTGGCGCTTTTCCGGAGGAATGCGAAGCAAAGCCTGTTTGGTGCGGCTTTCGAGCGATCCGGAAACCGATGCCACGTCACGGTCATCGCCGCTGAGGCGCTCTGCCAATGCGAGCGCAGTCCACATGCGCGCGAGGGTTTCCGGATCGGTTTCCTTCCAAAGCGCGGTGATGATGCGGGCCGCATGGAAATGGTGGCCCGCTGCGTTGATGGGGGTTCCGCCGCTGAAGATATTCGCTCCGTAGCCATCTTCGATGCTGCTGTTTTCAGTCGCCAGATCGACGAGCTTGGGTGCCAGGGATCTGAGATCGAAGGCCAGCACCGTCCAAAACAGATCGTTGTTGAGATTCTCGTTTTTCTCAAACCTGGGTCCGATCAATCGCAACAGGTGATCCTGCCGGTCCTGCCGACCCATGCTGGCCCGGCTGACGGCATCCATCACGATGTCCGCCATGCGGAATTCCTTGGTCGGAAGTCCCTCTATCCGTTTGAGGTGCTTGGAGGCGTTGGGGAGATGGGATAAGGCCTCCACCGCATCTGGAAGAGTAGTCGATCCAAACTGGGCCTTCTGCGGATCATCCAGTTCCCGGAGCAGGAGACGTTCGCATTCCGCTTCATCGCCAGACGAGAGCGTGAGCTTCGCAAGGCTGGCCATGGCCTTTTGCCGGGTGAGTATTTCCCGATTCCTGTCCGCGAGGATTTTCAGAAGATCGGGGACGCGCTTCAAGGCGGCCTCCGGAGTATTCTCCAGTTCGAAATCGGTCAGCTCCGGAGCAAGATCCCGTTGCTGTGCTGGTGTCATGAATGTGACCAGTTCCGCGGCCTTCGCGGGCTTCGATGAGGCCAGGACCCTGAAGATGCTGCGGCGGTCGGCCAGTTCTTCCTTGTGGAAGCGCTCGATCAGGATTTCCGCATGGATTTCCGGATAGTCGAACTGGAGCACCTTGAGCGCCCAATAGGACAGCGCTTCTTGTTTGGCGCCTTCCTTCATCAGGAGGCCCGGATCGCGGGCCATCCGGAGTTGGCGAAGGGCCGACCCGACAGGCTTTCGAAGCGTGTGCGAGGGATGGAACTCGTATTTCGATTGGAGCGTTTCGCGCCGTTGCCGGAGCTTTGCATCCGCGGGCTTCTCTTCGCCATCGAAGGGGAGATCGAGGCCATTCGGGGCGAACTTCCGATCGAGTTCCGCGAGTTCGCGTTCTTCGGCCGTTTCCGGTTTCAACGTGGCCTGTAGGGTCTTCAGTTCTTCCACGAGACCGACCAGCCTTTCTTCGCCTGCATAGCCGACAAGCTCTGCGAGAACGGATGCCGGTATGGAATCCGAGGCATGGCGGCGGAGGATGGTTAGGATGGTGGATTCGAGTTGTTTCCTCGATTCCGCTGATTGTCTTTCGGCCAGCCGTTCCTTGAGGGGAGTCATCAAACTACGGGGTTCGATGGGATCGGTTTGTTGCCAACGATCCTTCAGGTGCCCGGGCAATGCGCGCTTGAGAAGCCAGGAAGTGAGATTGAGGAAGCTCTGACGATCGTAGCCGGTTCCAACGGTGGCGGTGGATTGGAACAAAGTCACCGTGCCGGTGGCGACTTTCTCCGCAGGCATGCCATCGGGGAAAAGAGAGAGGGTTCCGAAGCCATCGGCGCTGCTTTGGAAGCGGCCAGGCTGGTTGCGTTCCGCGGGAAGAAGAGTATCGACGGAACGGATACGGTTCATCCAGTAGATCGTGTCGGCCAGAAAGCGGCCCTCAGCCAGGGACAAGGGGATGATCTGAACCCGGTAGGCCGGGCTATCCACGAAGGCGTCCGCTCCGACACCGCCCTGGTGATTGGATTCCTTAACCAGCAGCCACGAGTCCGACACCCCGAAGCGGAGGGCGATGCCGGCCGTGCTGAAGCTGTAACAAGGGGCGGAGCTGCCATCGAAAACCAGCCAACCGCTCGTGGGCGGAGCTGCGGGCGGGCGGGCATCCACCGCCAGTTGCCAGCGGAAACGTTGGGTGGAATCGCTGTTGGCTTTGACGAGGGCGAGAGCCGCCTCCTTTGGGTCGAGGTGCCAGAAATTCTCGGGAAGAGAAAGAGGCGAGCCACGCTCGAAGCGGTCGTTGTTGCGCGGTTTGCCTTTGAAAAAAGAGAGCAAATCCTGATCGGGAGAGTCCTTCAGGGAGCGGAACTCGTAGGGTTTCTGGGGAGTGGGGAGTTTCTCCCGTTGCTCCGATGAGGGCCGGACCGGATAGCCGAGCCCGTTTCCCTTGGCGAACGAGTCGAGAGCCTCCTTGGAGCCAAGAAGCCGGAGGTGGCGGTGGGAAGGCTCGTCTTCCGGTGCCTGGAGAATCGCGAATTCCTTTTTCTGTGAATCCCAATGAATCAGGAATTGATGGTGTTCGCGTTCGTTGCGACCGCCGGATGGGCCGAAGGAAAGCACGGGCGATCCTTCCTGATCGAGATGCTCGCAGGACACGGTCCAGTCGTCTTCGCCTTCCGCATCACTGGGACGGCAGTTGAAGACGATCTGTCCAAGCATCCGTGGGTTGGCTTCGATCGTGGTGATCGTCACCACCGAAATTTCATGCTGCCGGTTGTTGACGAAAAGATCATGGTTTTCGACTTCGGCCAGATCGAGGGTGTCGTCGTTGTTGAAGTCGCAGAGATAGCCGCTGACGCCGAAGCCGCGGTCTTTCCAAGCGGCAGGAGTGTTTCCCTGCCGGTCGAAAACATGCACTCGGACGTCGTTCAGGGGAGCCAAGCTGGGGCGGCTCAGCCCGGGAATCCTACCTGCCACCCGGTCCTCGCCGAAGAGCTCCGCTGGATTTTCCACCGGAGGATAGTCCTCGAAAGAGGAAGAAATCCGGGACCACCCATTGTCTGCTGCAAGCACGATGAGGGGCGGGGCTTCGTGAAATTGAGGGCTCCAGTGGAGGCGGTAGGAGGTGAGGGCGTCGCTTTTGGATGCATCCAGCACCCGGCGGATCTCCGCCTCCTGGGTATCGGGGTCGATCAACTTGTCGACGTCCGGCTTCAGGGGCTTCGCGATGCCGATGGAGCTGAGCAGAAGACAGGGCAGGAGCTGGAGGAAACGTCTCGCCATTGCGGGATGAAAACCGTCGCATCGCTCCCGGACCAATAAAAAAGCCGGTTCCCGAGAGGGAACCGGCTTTTCGAAAAACCTGCCTTGGCTTAGTACTGGTACTGGAGCGAGAAGTTGAACTGGCCGCCATTGTCCGCCTTCTGGTCCGGCACCTGAAGAGGGATGGCGTAGTCGAGGGCGAGTGGCAGCGGGCTGATCGGGAGCTTGAGGCGGATACCGATACCCACATCGCTGTAGATGTCGCTCGGGTCGAGATCCCACGAACCGGAGTTCACGAAGCCCATGTCGTAGAACACCGCGGCGCGGACGTTCTCGATGATCGGGATGGTGTATTCGGTGTCGAGGTAGGCGAGGGAGCGGCCGCCGATGACTTCGCCGGTGGCGGCATCGCGCGGACCCACGTCGCGGAACTCGAAGCCGCGCAGGGTGCGGCCACCGCCGAGGAACATGCGGTCGAAGATCGGCACGCGACCGCTGAGGGCGTCCACGAAGGCGAGTTCGCCGTTGAGCGAGAGGATGCTGTCACCCCACAGGTTCCAGTATTTCTGGCCCTGGAAGGAGGTGGAGACGATGTCCACGTCACCGCCGAGGCCGGCGAGGGTCACGCTCGCGCTCAGCTTCTCACCGCTGCGGGCGAGGAGGTTGCTGTCGCGGCTGTCATAGACATATTCGGCGGTCAGCGCGCTGCGGATGAAGTCGCCCTGATCCAGCAGGAACTGGGACGGCGGGCCGCCGGCGAGCACGGACTTGTTGGAAAGCACGGCCACGCTCGGGTCGAGATCGACCGAGACCTGCTCGAGCTTGTATTCCACCTTCACCGCACCCTTTTCGCCGAGCGGGCGGCGGAGGAAGATCGAGGCACCCACGTTCTTCTGGTCGTAGAAGTCGCTGAAGTAGTTCGAATCGCGGTAGAACAGCTCGCCGCCGAGGGAGAGCTGGCGGTCCATGAACCACGGCTCGACCAGCGACAGGCTGAAGTCGGTGCGGGTGCTGCCAAGACGCAGGTTCATGCCGAAGCGCTGGCCGCCACCGGTGAAGCTCCACGGGTTGAAGAGGTCGAAGTTGGTTTGCTCCAGGTTGATGAAGCCGACGATGCTGTCGATGGAGCTGAAGCCCACGCCGACGCCGACGGAGCCGGTCTTCTTCTCTTCCACGAGGATGTTCACGTCACGGTATCCGGCGTTGCTTCCGGAGTTGCCGTTCACCTGCACGTCCGAGAAATACTGGAGGTTCTGGAGGCGGGACTTGGTGACATCGAGGTCCACCGAGTTGAACCACTGGCCCGGCTTGAGTGGGACTTCGCGGCGGATGACCTTGTCCTTGGTCTTGGTATTGCCCTCGATATGGACGTCACCCACGCGGAAGCGGCTGCCTTCGGTGATGCGGTAGATGATCTTGACCTGGTTCGGACCGGCGTCGCTGATGTCCGGGACGACGGTGGCGTCCGCGTAACCACGGGAACCGTAGTAGCTGCGGATCATGGTGATGTCCGCGCGCATCTTCTTGGAGGAATACGCGTCACCACCGTTGAGGGTCAGCGCCGGGTAGAGTTCCTCGGGCTTGAAGACGCTCATGTGGCCGAAGCCCACGCCCGCGACGGTGTATTTGTCGCCCTCGACGATCGGGATGACGATGTCCACCTTGTCATTGCCGGCGGGATCGCGGCGCAGGCCGGGGCTGCTCACGCGGAGGTAGCCGTGGCTGCGGTAGAAATCGAGGACGGACTCGACGTCCTCGTCGAGCTTGCCGGTTTCGAAGCGGCCGGACTTGGTGAGGAAGGAGAGAAGACCCTTCGGCTTGGTCTTCATGTTCTTGCGCAGCTCGGCGTCGGTGAAGGCGGTGTTGCCCTCGAAGCGGATCTTGTGGATCTCGTTCTTGCTGCCCTCGTCGATGACGAAGATCAGGTCGGCGCCACCGGCGCTCGGCTGGGTGCGGTAGGAGATCGCGACGTCCGGGTAGCCGTAGCCCTGGTAGTATTTCTCGAGATTGCGCTTGGCTTCCACGATGGCGGCGTCGCTGAGGATGCCGCCGGACTTGAGCTTGGTTTCCTTGGCGAGCTTCGCGTCGGAGAAGGTGCTGTTGCCGACGAAGCCGACGCCGCTCACGGTGGAGCGGGTGCGGACCTCGGCGATGAGCTTCACGCGGTCGCCCTGCGGTTCGGCGAGGAAGCGCACGTCTTCCACGAGGCCGGAGCCATAGAGGGACTTGATGTCACTGTCGATTTTCTCCGTGCGGTACTGCTGGCCGGCGGCGGAGGACATCGAGTTGCGGATGCGGGCTTCATCGACCGTCTTCGGGCCGACGTAGCGGATGGAAACTTCGCTGATGGTCTTGCCCTCGAAGTCCTGGGCGCGCAGGGCGGTGGTGGAGAGAGCCGCAGCCGCGAAGGTCAGGGGCAGGACCATGCGGGCGGAGCGGGCCGCGCGTTGCAAACCGGAACTGTGGGAAGACGACATGCTTGTGGGAGTTGCCGCATAAGACCCGGCGACGGCCCCTAACGTCAAGGTCCAATAGCTCCCCCAACGGTTAGGCGGGAGCGTGGAGCAGGAACACGATTTCCCCCTTCGGCGGGTGATTTGCAAAGTGCGCCGACAATTCGGCTGCGGTGCCCCGGTGGTAGGTCTCGAATTTCTTGGTCAACTCCCGGGCCACGCAGACGGTGGCGTCCGGGGAAAAGGACGCCAGCAGCTCCAGCGTGCCCGTCAGACGGTGCGGGGATTCGAAGAAAATGGCGGTCTCGCCCGAGGCCAGCGCCTCTTCCAGCGCCTGGCGGCGGCGGCCGGACTTCACCGGCAGGAAGCCGCCGAACCGGAAGGCGTGGCAAGGCATGCCGGAGCCGATCAGCGCGGTGAGCACGGCGGAAGGGCCGGGCAATACCTCGAAGGGTACTCCGCCCTCGATGCAGGCGTGGACGAAACGGTAGCCGGGATCGGAGACGCCGGGCATGCCCGCATCCGTGACCACGGCGATGGTTTCCCCGGCCTGGGCGGCGGCGATCAGTTCCGGGATGCGGCGGATCTCATTGTGCTCGTGGAGCGAGACCAGCGGCTTGAAGGCGATCCCGTGGTGCTGGAGCAGGGGGGCGGAGTGGCGGGTGTCCTCGCAGGCGATCCGGTCACAGTTTTTCAGGACCTCCAGCGCGCGGAGCGTGAGGTCGTCCCGGTTCCCGATCGGGGTTGGGACGAAAATCACGCGTCCTCCCGCCGCAGGCTGTGCGGTGGGGGATGAAGCATTGTCGGAGGAATCCATCAGGGCGGCTCAGTAGCCGTTGGCGATGCGGGAGACCAGGCTGTCCGCCGCGCGCTCCATGGCATCCGGCAGGGCGTTGTTGCGGGAGGTCTGGAGATTCGCGTCCACGAAGAACTGGCTGGTGCCGACGGCGGAGCCGGTGGCGAGTACCTTGGACGGGTCCTTGGCGTCCTTCAGGCTCCAGGCAAAGGTGACCGTGGTCTGGAGTTCCAGCGGACGCAGCGTGTCGAGGCGCTCGCCGCGGATCTGGATGTAGTCGATGCGGCGGATGCGGCCCTCGAGGATGGCATCGGCCTTGTCCAGCGTGGCGATCTTGTAGGTGCCGTCCTGGGCCAGCGCGCTGGCGACGGCGGAGGTGGCGATCGCCTCGGCCCGCGGGTGCTGGGTGTCGTTTTTGAACATCGGCACCTGGATCGTCTTGATCCGGGCGAGCGAGGCAGGCTTCACCCCGCCGAGCTGGTAGCCGGCGCAGGAGGTGAGGGCGGCGGCGGCGAGAACGGCGAGGGCACGCATCATGATCGGGAAGGGAGGCCGGGATTCAGGAAAAGGCGGTCAGGGCGTTCAGTGCTCGCCGAGTTCGGCGAGGCGGCTCTTGGCCTTCTGGCCCAGGGGATTGCCACCGGCACGCTTGACCACCTCGCGGTAGTAAACCTTCGCGGATTCGTATTCCTTCGTCTTGAGGTAGAATTCCGCGACGTCGAAGGAGCGCTGCACACTGCGGCCACCCAGATCCGCCATCAGACGGCGGGCTTCACCGGCGCGGTGGTGGTTCGGATACTGGTTGAGGTAGTCCTGCAGCGCCTCGCGGGCGAGATTGATGGTGGCCTGGTTCTGGTTTCCGCGCTCGGCCTGATTGATATAGACCCGTGCCACGCGGAACTGGGCTTCGGCGGCTTCGGAGCGGTCCTGATAGTCGCTGACGACCTTCTTGTAGGCTTCGATGGCTTCCTTGTCCTTCTTCTGCTTTTCGTAAAGCTGGCCGAGGCTCAACTGGGCGTGGGCCGCGACCGCGGACTTGGGTGCGTTGTTGCGGACCTCCTCCAGCATCTCCACGACCTTTTCGCGGGACAGGCCGGATTTCAGGCCGAGGAAACTGGTTTTGATCACGCCGTTGGCGGCGGAGTCGGCGATGACCACCTGGCGTTCGAGCGCCTTGGTGTAGAGGCCGCTGCCCTGATAGCCGACCACGAACTGTTGATAGGCCTTGAAGGCGTTCACCAGGTCGCCCTTCTGTTCGAGGAGCTGAGCCTGGCGGAAACGGGCCTGGGCGGAATTCTGGGCATAGACGGAGCGGTCGGCGGCTTCGTCGTAGAGCTTGATCGCTTTTTCCCGGTCACCGGCGTCATCCGCCTTCTTCGCCTGCCAGTAGATCCCTTCGCTTTCGCTGTTGGACTTCGGCGCGTGGGAGGCGAGCGGCGGCCCCTCGTTTTTGTTACCGCAGGAAACAAGCAGGGCGGCGGTGCCGGCGAGCGCGATCAATGACCTCGGGGACATGGCGGGAGAATAGGAACGGGGAATGAGTGCGGGAAAGAGAAATCCTATCAGGAGCTTGGATGGGTCAGGATCCACCGAGTTCGTCCGCGCGGCGCACGGCGGCGTCCACGGCAGCGATCATGGCGGCGCGCACGCCGTGGTTCTCCATTTCCGCCAGCGCGGCGATGGTGGTGCCGCCGGGCGAAGTGACCATGTCTTTTAGAACCGCGGGATGCAGGCCGGTCTCCATGACCATGGCGGCGGCTCCCAGCACGGTCTGGGCGGCCAGCTTGATGGCATCCGCGCGGCCGAGTCCGGCTTTCACGCCACCATCGGCGAGGGCTTCGATGATGAGATAGATGTAGGCGGGCCCGCTGCCGGAGACGCCGGTGACGGCATTGATGAGTCGTTCCGGTACCTCGATGGTGTGGCCCACGGAACTGAGTAATTGCATCGCCAGCGCGGCATCCTCCGCCGTGGTATTCGCTCCACGGCAGAAGGCGGTGGCGCCCTGGCCGACCATCGCCGGGGTGTTCGGCATGGTGCGGATGATACGGAAGTTTTCCGGAGCGCTGTCCTGGAGGGTGGTGAGAGTCAGGCCTGCGGCGATGGAAATCACCAGCCGCGGCTGGCCGTCAGCCCCTTTCGCGGCCAGCTTCAGGGCGGCGGCCACGTCGTGGGGTTTGGTGGCCAGCAGGATGGTATCGCAGGTCGCGCCGATTTCGGCGGCATCCGCGGCGGTCTGCGCGCCGGTGGCTGCCGTGAAGGCTTCCAGCGCCGCGGCCACCGGGTCGCAACCGCGGATGTCTTCCGCCGTCACCGCTCCCGCTTTCACGGCTCCCTGCACGAGGGCCGTGCCCATTTTGCCACATCCGATGACGCCGAGCTTCATGGCGCGGAATCTAGCGGCGTGCGTGCCGCCCGTTCCAGCGTCATTTTGTTGGACCGGCACCACGGCGGGCGGCATCGTCCGCGCATGATCCGTTGGATTTCGACTTTCCTGCTGGTTCCGGCACTCGCGGTCGGTGCTGAAAAAGCGGCTCCGGCCAAACCGGTCTCCCCCGCGAAACCGGCGGCCGCGGACAAGAAGGAGCCGAAAGAGCCCTCCAAGCCGAAGGAAGAAGCCCCACCCGCGCCCCACAAGGACCCCACCGTCGAGGACATGATCCCGGCGTCCGTGGCGGCGCTGCCCGAGCCCGCTCTCAACACTTTCCAGGGCGGCTTGAAGATGGCTGTTACGGCCATTGACGAAGAGACCCAGGCCCACGTGGTCCAGGGGCTCGATCACCTGCATGGCGGCTGGGAATTCGAAGCCACCCGCCACTTCGCCGCTGCCGTCAAGCGCGACCCGAAGTGCCTGCTCGCCCACTGGGGGCTGGTGATCGCAATGATCGCTCCGAATCCGGAAACGACCGCGCAACGCGATGCTGCGATGGAGCGCCTGCTGACGCTGGTGGACGAGGGCGCGGGCAATGAACTGGAGCGCGGCTATGCCTTCGGAGTGATCCAGTATTTCAAGGAAGGCCCGGCCAGCGCGGCGGATGCCTTCCGCAAGCTCTCAGAGAAGTTTCCGAACGACGTGCAGGCGAAGATGTTCGCCGCCCTCTTCGGCCGCGGTGGCTACGATGAGTTCGACAAGCCCACCGACGATCAGGAGCGTTCGGAGAAGCTGTTGGAGGGATTGCTCGCGCGTTATCCGGACAGCACCGTGCTGCTGAATGCGCTGCTCACGATCCGCGCCGAAGCTCCCGATCTCACACCGTCATTGCCGATGGCACGGAAGCTGTGCGAGCTGGCACCGGACTATCCGCCGTACTTCCAACTGCTCGGCCACTATGAATGGCGTACTGGCAATCACACGAAGGCCGTCGCCGCTTTCGCACGTGCGTCCGCCCTCTACGAAGCATGGATGACCGCCAACAAGGTCACGGCGCTCGATTGCCCGGGCTGGGTGGTGGCGGAGTGCTATCGGGTCGTGGCGCTTGCTTCCAAGGGGGATTTCGATACCGCGCTGGCAGCGGCCACCGCGCTCGCGGCCAAGAAGGTGCCCGTCGAGCGGGCCGCCTCGGGTGGCGGACGGATGCTGCTGTGGGAGGCGAAGACCCTGCCCGCGCGCTTGTTGATGAGCCGCGGGGAAAAGGGGGATGCCGCCAAGGCATTGGCCTCGCTGCCGTCCGCCGCCGACTTCACTGTCTATGTGGACCGTTCGCTGGCGCGGTGGTATCTCGACGGGCTGCGCCTCGATCTCGAAGGCCTGCGGTTGCTCGATGAGGGCAAGATCAAGGAAGCCTCCGATGTCGCGGAACTGCTGAGCAACCATGGCGAAGCCTTCGCCCGCGTCCAGCAGGTGTCGCACCTTTCCGGTGAGCGTTCGATGTGGGCGCGTTCCTTCCGGGCCTTGGAGGTATTGGCCACCGAGTTGCGCGGCAGGATCGCGATGGCGGGGCCGAAGCCCGGCCAAGGCTCGGCCTACAACTGGTTCCGCGCCGCCGCCGACCGCCAGACGCGTGCCACGATGATGCTGCCGCCCGCACTGTTGACTCCGATGGCCTCCCATGTCGGGGCCTGCCAGCTTGCAGCGGGGAAAGCGGCGGATGCGGTCGAGTCCTATGAGGGTGCCCTCAGGGCTTTCCCGGCTGATCTTGTCTCGCTGAAAGGGCTGGCTGCGGCTGCCGACAAGGCCGGACAGGCGGACAAGGCTGCCGAAGCGCGCCAGAAAATCGAGGCTCTGGCCGCACCCTGAGGCGGTTTCGGTGGCCTCGGCTTTGACGTGTGGATCCACCATCCGGCCATGAGCAGGCCGGTGGCGGCGATCCAACTGCCGAGCACGCGCACCACGATGCGGGTCCACCCGGGCTTCAGTGCCAGCACAAGTCCGGCGGAAAGCAGAAAAAACACGGTGGCGGTGATCGCGCCACCGAGGGTGCCGAGGTGTTCGCCGCCTTCCGCACGCACCGCCACACCATCGAGCCAGGCGTGGGTGGCGGAGATGAGCCCGGCCAGCGCCGCCACCCAGGCGGGCTTCATTTTGCAGTCGGTGGCAATCAGCAGTCCGAGTACAAGGAATGATGCCGCAGCGATGGGGAACGCCGGAGCCATGCCGCCCGAAAGTCCCAGCCAGCCGCCCGCCAACCAAGCCGCAGGGATGACAAAAAAGGCGCGGCGTGCCGCATCCGGTCCGCGCAGGCCGGCGAAAAGGCCCAGCGCCACCAGCGGCACACAGTCTTCCGGCGAGAGAGCGAGATGGGTCGCACCGTCATAGAGCGGTCCCAAGCCGGTGGTGATCACGTGCGCGTTGGCCGCGCCTGTTCCCAGCAACGAGGCGGCGATGACCGGGATCAGGGAAGGACGCTTCATGCCAGCGCTTCCTTCGCGAACCAGAAGCCGGCCAAGGCAATCGCGACCCCGGAGGCACGAAGGGCGATTTGGCCGCCCTTCCATTTGTGGATCAGGCCGATGGTGATGCCCACGCCGTGGAGGCAGCCGGTGGCGATCACGAAGCCAAGGCTGTAGAGAAGACCGTTCTGGCCTTCCGGCAGTTCGGTGCCGTGGGCGTGACCATGGAAGAGTCCGAAGATGCCGACCAGAAGTGCGGCCACCCACAGCGGAGGGCGGGCCTCGAAGGCGACCGCCGCGCCCAGCAGGATCGCGGAGAGCGCGATGCCAATCTCCGTTCCCGGCAGCGGAGTGCCGATCAGACCGAGAAAGCCGCCGAATGCCATCACCAGAGGGAATGCCACCGGCAGCACCCACACGGCGGGTTTCCGCAGTTGCGCGCCCCACAGACCCACCGCGATCATGGCGAGGATGTGGTCCCAGCCGGACCATGGGTGGCCGAAGCCCGTCGTGAATCCCGCGGCCTCGCCATGTGCGGCGTGGGCATGGGCGGGGCAGGCGAGCGCCAGCAACAGCAAGGCGGTGGAAACGGCTGTGCGGCGGGGCAGGGATGGGCGGGGTTCATGGCGATCCTTTCGGGATACGGACTGCACGTCACAATCGTGTCCAGCTTTTCCGGGTGACGGAGATGGGGCAAGCCGGTTGCGATTCCCTCAATGACTCTTGCCGCGCCGCCATTGTCGTCACTGAGGGAATAAAGAGAGGATGCGAGGGTAGTCTTCCCGCTTCCGCGTCATCGTCATGCTCCGCTCCGCTCTGTTCCGTCCGCTATGGTCTGCTGCCACGCTTTTGGCCGCCGCAGGCTTTTCCCATGCCGCCCAGTTGAAGGGATATTGGGAATTCTCCAGTCCCGCCTCCGGAGGCGCCTTTCCCGGCGTCACTGTCGGTGGAGCGGCCGCTCCCAATCTGGTAATCGAAGGTACGGCCCCTACCTACAACACCACGCTCAGCGATGGGACCACGAGTTTGTCCGGTGCCATCACCACGGTGGTCGGCCCTGCGAACCGCCTGAAGCTCGCCCATGGCATCGCTCCGAACGGCGGCGGCACCAAGGTGAACGAATATACGCTGATGTTCGATGTGTTCTCGCCCAGCGCGAGCCGGAACCAGTGGCGTTGCTTTTATCAGACGGACACCGGGAACACCTCGGACGGCGAATACTTCATCCGGAACACGGACAAGAAGATGGGCACCGCGGAGCTCGTCTATTCCCCGGCGATTGACGACACGAAGTGGAAGCGGGTGGTGATCACGGTGGATCTGGGGGGCTTCTTCAAGGTTTATGTGAATGGCGCTCTTTTCTCCACCCACACCAGCCAGGCGGTGGACAGTCACTACGCGCTCGATTCGCAGGTGTTGTTGTTCGCGGACAATGACAGCGAGAACAAGGCGATGAACGTGGGAGCGGTCGCGATCTGGGACGGCGCGATGACCGCTTCGGAGGTGGCCACACTTGGCAATCCCGGCGTGGCTGTCTCCACCACTCCGCCGCCGAACAGCGCTCCTGTGATCGCGCAGGGTGTCTCGACCTCGCTCAATGCCGTCAAGGATGGCATGGCCTCCACCACGACTTTGAACGGCAGCGATGCCAATGGTGATGCCATCATCTGGAGCGTCACCACTCCTCCGGCCCATGGCACCGCTCAGGTCACCGGCAGCAACACCACCTGTCCGCTTTCCTACACTCCGGCTGCCGGTTACACCGGTCCGGATTCGTTCGTGGTGCGCGCCAGCGACGGCACGGATAGTAGTTCCATCACTGTCTATGTGGTGGTGACCGAATCCTCCACGGTGCCGCGGATCACCGGCCTGTGGGAGTTCAACAACTCCGCCAACCGCAATCAGGCCACCATCGGTTTTGATCTGGAGCCCACCGGCACCGGTTTCGCCGTGGTGCCGGGCATCGATGGTTCGGATGGCGCGATGGAAGTGGCCGTCGGCAGCTACTACAAGATGACCCATGGCGTGCCTCCGAACGGCAGCGCCTCTGCCAAGCGCGCGAACCAGTATTCGCTTGTGTGGGACATCAAGATTCCGACCGCCAGCGCCGCGATCTATAAGAACCTTCTTCAGACTACGGTCGCCAACAGCGACGATGGCGATCTGTTCATCAACACGACCAACAACATCGGCGGCAATGCGGGCTTTGGCGCTTATTCTGCATCCTCCATTTCCACCAATGCGTGGCACCGGGTGGTTCTCACCGTGAGCAACGGCACCGGTCGAAATATCTGGGTGGACGGCGTGAAGGTGCTCAGCGGTTCAGCGGGCACGCTCGATGAGACACGCTACGGCCTGCTCGGCCAGATCCTCGCCTTCGCCGATGAAGACGGCGAGGACGGCGCGATGGATGTGTCCTCCATGGCTTCCTTCAACGGCGTGCTTTCGGACAACCAGATCGCCCTGCTCGGCAATGCAGGCACTCCGATGGACGTGGCCCTTCCGCCCAAACCCGCTCCGTATGCTCTCTGGCAATTCGACGAGCCAACCCGCCCGGAAGCTCCGACGGTTGGCAGCAACCGCCTCGTCCGCAATGGCGCGGGCTTTTCTTCGGTCGCCGGACGCACGGCGGGCGACGGTGCCATCGAGATCGCCGCGGGCAGCAACTATCTCGTGCCGCACGGTATCGCGGCCAATGGCGGTGGCAGCAAGGTCAATGAATACTCGGTCCTGTGGGATGTGAAGTATCCGAATGTCGGAACGACCAAGTCGCTTTATCAAACCACTCTCGCCAACAACGATGACGCCGAGCTGGCGGTGGATGGCACCGGCAAGGTTGGTCATGCTGCCTTGGGCGGCTTCTCTTCGCAGACGACTTCCGCCAGCACTTGGTATCGCGTGGTCATGGTCGTGAAGAACGGCACCGACCGCCGCATCTATGTGAATGGTACGCTCTGGTATGATGGCAACGCGGGCGTCGTGGACGACAGTTGTGCGCTTGATCCCTCCGGCTTCCTCGCCTTCGCCGATGACAATGGCGGCGATGACGTGATGGATGTGACCACGCTCGCGGTCTGGGGCCGTGCCTTGACGGCGGGTGAGGCGCTGGTGCTTGGCGATGCCTCCGTGGCCGCTGCGGATGGCGTCACTCCGGTCGCTCCGAACAGCACACCGGTTGTCACGGAAGGTGAAACCTACACACTCAATGCCACCAAGAATGGCGGCGCGGTGAACGCCACCGTTCACGCCACCGACGCGGATAACGAGCCGCTTTCGTGGAGCGTCTCCTCCCCGGCCACCAGCGGCACGGCGAATATCACCGGCGCGAATACCTCAGCCAGCGTGACCTACACGCCTGCCAATGGGTTCTCCGGTCTGGATTCATTCGTCGTCCAGGTTTCGGATGGCTGGTCTACCGATACGATCACCTTCAACGTCACTGTCACCAATCCCTTCGCGGATCCGGTGCTGACCATCGTTTCCGCCCACGGTACGCCGAACCCCGTTGCCGGGACCTATCCCCACGCGCGCGGCACCGCGTTGACGAACAGCGTGACAGACGAGGCCACCGCCACGTCCCGCTATCACTGCATCGGTTGGTCGATGGTGGGGGATGGACCGCACAGCGGCACCGCGTCCTCGATGTCGATGACCTTGACCCGCGATTCGACTCTCACCTGGCTGTGGCAGACCGAATACCGCGTGGAGCTGGCGACCAGTGGCAGCGGTACGATCTCCGCCTCCAGCGGATGGTATGAGGCAAACCGCCCGATCCAGATCACCGCGACTCCCGCCACCGGCTATTTCTTCGCCGGATGGAGCGGTGACACCACCGGCTGCACCATGGGTGGCAAGAGCATCGTGGTGCCGGTGGGGCGTCCCTATGCCACCATCACCGCGAACTTCTCCGCGGTGGAAAATTTCACCGTTGTCGGTCTGCCGGACACGCAGAACTACTGCATCAGCTCGAACAGCGCGCTCGGCATCTACGACAAGCAGACCCAGTGGGTGCTCGATAACAAGGAGACGCTCAACATCAAGTTCCTCACCCATCTCGGGGACATCGTGGACAGCGCCACCAACACCGGGCAGTGGAACATCGCCACGGCGGCCATGGGCAAGCTCGACACCAAGCTCCCGTATGGCGTGTGCACCGGCAACCATGACCTGGCCAACGGTTCGACGCACTACCTGGATCGCTTCGGGCCGACTCATCCGCGCTGGGTGGATCCGGGGACCAGCCAGGTTTACAACTGGTACCAGGGTGCTTCGCCGCGCGGCTACAGTTCCTTCCAGGTGATCACCGTGAATGGCCGGGACTACATGTTCCTCCATATTGACTGCGATTGCCCGGACTCCGACATGGCCTGGGCCGCCACCGTGTTGAGCCAGCATCCGCGCACGGTCACTTTCCTCACCACCCACGACTACCTTGCGGAAACGGGTGCCTCCAGTTCCTCCGGCAGCGGCACCGGTCAGCGCGGTCGTGTGAACTGGCCTACCGGCTACATCAGCGTAGGTCCGGATCGCAATCCCGTCACGGACATCTGGAACACGCTCGTGAGACCGTTCAACCAAGTCTACATGGTGATCTGCGGCCACAACTTCGCGCAGTATAACGTCGATGACACCAATGCCGCGGGCAAGATCGTCCACCAGGTCATCGCCGACTACCAGACACTGCCGAACGGCGGCAACGGTTTCCTGCGTATCATGGAGTTCCGCCCTGCGCAGAACCAGATCTACAACACGACCTACTCGCCGCACCTCGGGCGCTACATGTCGAACACCAGCAGCCCGTCCGCCCAGCTTACGTCGGACAACACCGGCATGCTCGACCTCACCGACAAGAACGGCGGTGAGTTCACGCTGACCACGGACTTCGACACGCGATTCAACAAGAACCTGACCATCGTCTCCGCCCAACCCACCGTTTCTCCGGCGGTTGGCACCGTGAGCATCGAGGAAGGCACGCCGGTGGTGGCCAATGCGGCTGACAACGTGGTCGGCACCACCCGCTACAAGTGTACCGGCTGGACGCTCACCGGTGGCCAGACCGGAACAGGCACGGGCAAAACCGCTTCCTTTACCATGGCGGGGGATGCCACGCTCACCTGGAACTGGGCGACCGAATACTATCTCGATACCCAGGCGACCGGCCGCGGCATCGTCAGCGTGAACAGCGGCTATCAGGCCGCGGGAGCGTCCGTGACGATTCTCGCCCAGCCGGATGGCGGCGCATCGTTCCTCCGCTGGAGCGGGGACATCGCGGGTTGCACCATCGATGGCACTTCGATCACCGTGCCGATGACCCGTGGCCGTGGTCCGGTGACCGCCGAATTCACGCCACTGGTGCCGACTTACAACGTGGTGGTGGTGTCCAACTATCCAAGTGTCACCCCGACTCCCGCGAGCTATCCCTTCGAGCAAGGCACCGTCGCCAACTTCTCCGCTCAGGATTACACGGATGGGAATGTCCGCCATGTCTGCACCGGCTGGACCGCCACGGGTGGTGTGACCCAGTCCGGCGGCGGCAGCACCGCCGCGATCACCGTCACAGGTGACTTCACCTTCACCTGGCAGTGGAAGACGCAGTATCTCCTGCTGACCAGCGTCAATGGTCCCGGCACCGTGACCGGCAATGGCACGTGGGTGGATGAGAATGCCAGCGCGCAGGTAACCGCCACTGCCGGTCCTGGTGCGGCGTTCACGGTCTGGAGTGGAGACACCGCCGCTGGCACCAGCACCGGCAATGTCTTCACCATCGCCAGCATGACCCGCCCGGTGGGGCCGCTCACCGCGAATTTCGCCACCGGCTATCACACACTCACCGTCGTTTCCGATCAAGCGAACACGCTCCCGGTTCCGGGCTCGTATTCCTTCCCGCATGGCTCGCAGGTGAACTTCTCCGCCCAGCCGGTGGAGAACGGCCGCACCCGCTTCATCCCCACCGGATGGACTCTCAGCAATGGCACCTCGGGTGATACCACGGCGGGTAGCTTCACGATGAATGCGGATACCACGCTCACCTGGAGCTGGAGCCCGCAGGTGGTGCTGGAAATCGCCGGTGGCTCGGAAGGTTCCATCCTGCCCACCAACGCGGGCGGCTGGCACACGCTCGGCACGACAGTGACCCTGCATGCGCAGCCTGCCTCTGATTTTGGCTTCTCCGCCTGGCGTGGGGATGTGACCGGTTCTCCAGGTTCGCAGGACATCACCCTGACGCTTGACCAGCCGCGCATCATCGCGGCGGACTTCAAGGCGACAGCCGCTCCCGGCGGCACGCCGAAGTGGTGGCTCGAGCGCCATGGCAAGGTGGTGGGCGGTAATTTCGCCGCCGCCGAGCTGGCCGATGCCGATGGCGACGGCAAGACCGCCGCGGAGGAATTCATCGCGGGCATGGACGACCAGGATGCGGCGAAGACCTTCGGCGTGAAGAGTCTCCAGAAGGGTATCTCGAACAAGCTCACCCTGAGCTGGCCCGGCGCTGCCGGCCGCACCTACGGCATCTGGTCCTCGCCGGATCTTCAGACTCCGTTCACCCTGGTTCGCGATGGCATTGCCGCTGTCGAGCCGATGACCACCGCCGATGTCACGTTGACAGGAGGCGGCAAGAATTTCTACCGCGTGAAAGCGGATCTCATTCCCGGCACCACCTTGGATGCGGACCCGTCCGCCACGTCTGTTGCACCGAAACCAGGCAGTCTGGTGCGCGAAATGAAGCTCATCCCGGCCGGAACTTTCACCATGGGAGATGACAATGGCGGCGAGCAATCCGCGATGCCCGAACACCTGGTGCAGGTGTCCGCGTTCCACATGGACAAGTTCGAGGTCACCCTTGGTGACTGGAAGACGGTGGCCACCTGGGCGCAGGCTCATGGATATGACATCCCGATCAGCCTGACCTTCAGCCCTCCGCTCAATCACCCGGCTCCGGCAGTGTCCTGGTATGATGCGGTGAAGTGGTGCAACGCCCGCTCCGAAATGGAAGGCCGCGTGCCCGCCTACTACACCGATACGATGACCACCGTCATCTATCGCACGGGTTCGATCGATCTCACCTCCGCCAACGTGAACTGGGCGGGCAATGGCTACCGCCTGCCAACCGAGGCCGAGTGGGAGCGCGCTTCCCGCGGCGGACTGGAAGGGAAGACCTACAGCTGGGGCGATGAGTCGCTGGTGGGCCGCACCAACGGCTGGCAGTACCAGCAGGCGATCGACAACACCGAGGCTCCCTATCCGCTCAGTACGCCGGTCGGTTACTTCGATGGGCATCAGGCGGTGCCCGGTCCGGACATGGCAAACGGCTTCGGTCTCTACGACATGTCCGGCAACGTCTGGGAATGGTGCTGGGACCGTTACTCGGACTACGAGAAACCCAAGCTCTTCGATCCGAAGGGCCCGGATGCCGGTGAGACCCGCCTGACCCGCGGCGGAAGCTGGTGGAACAACGAGGCGGACATGACCAACGCCCACCGTTATCCCTTCCCGCCGGTCGGCGAAACGATCTACGGCCAGATCGGCTTCCGCACCATCCGTGCCGCCGCGCCGAACGAGATCCCCCACTGATCAAGATCATCGGGCGGGCTATCGGGAAAATCTTCCGATAGCCTGTCGCGCGGGCGTGTGACAGGACCGTTGCTTTCCCGCGCTGGTTTTGCCTTGCTTGCCCGAACCTCCTCTTTCCGATGTCCGTCGATTCACCCCCAACCCCGGTCCGCCGGGGGGTGCCATCCTTTTTGAAGGAGCCGCTGCTGCATTTCCTTCTGGCCGCGGCCCTGCTGTTGGTGGCGTGGCATTTCTTCGCCCGGCCGGAGGTGAAGGTGTCGCCCCAGCTCATCAGCGGCATCGTGAAGGACTACGAAGGTTCGCTCGGGCGTCCCGCCACGCCCGAAGAGGTGAAGAAGATCACCGATGAGTATGTGGAGAACGAGATCCTCTATCGCGAGGCGTTGCGGACCGGGTTGATCCAGGACAACCGCGTGCGCGGGTTGCTGATCCAGACGATGCGCACCTCGCTGCGTCCGATCGTGCCGCCGCCGACCGAGGCGGATCTGGTGGCGCTACGGAATCAGACACCACAGATTTACCGCTATCCGGCCAAGGTGAGCTTCGAGCATGTTTCGTTCGCGGATGAGAAATCGATTCCGGAAGGTCTGCTCGAAAAGCTGCGTTCCGGCACTCCGCCACAGGGACTCGGAGATCCCGCCGTGCGTCTGGCGAATCCCTTGCCTCCGACGTTCCGCACCCAGCTTGACCATCTCTTCGGTGCCGCATTCACCGATACCTTGATCAAATGCGAGAAGGGAGTCTGGTCCGGGCTCTTTCCATCCAACCGTGGCGTCCATTTCGTGAAGGTGCTTTCTTCCGAGCCGGAGCAGGACATGCCGATGGCCGAACTCCGCCCGACCCTCACCGGCAAGTGGACCGGCCTCAAGGAAGCCGAGATCATTTCGCAGAAGGTGGAGGAAATGAAAAAGTCCTACCGCGTGGTGCTGCCACCGGCCAACCCGGCGAAGCCATGAACGCGGGACGCGCATGCCTGATCTGGATCGGCTTGATCCTGCTTTGCCTGATGCTGCCTCTGCAGGCTCATCAGCTCGGCGTGGACAACGTGAACCTGCAGGAATTCGAAGGAAACCAATACCGGCTTTCCTACATGGCGTCACCCGGCAGTGCGGAAGCCCAGGGCCGCCCCATCCTGCCTCCCGGCAGCCAGTGGAATGAGGAATCCGAAGGTGCGGGTTCCGGGACGATCGGCCTGAATTTCACCTCGGGCGATCGTCCGCTTTCCCCGGAGGACAAGATCCTGCTGCCATGGAAGCGCAATGGCGTGCTCTTCACCGTGTACTGGAAGAACGGCACGCAGGCGCGGCAGTTCTTCATGGCCGGCGGTGATGGCATCCTCATCGATCTCGGCATGCTCAAAGCGGGCTCGGGGAACTTCGCGCAGACGGCGAAGCGTTACGTCTTCCTCGGCATCGGCCACATCCTGCGTGGCTTCGATCACCTGCTGTTCGTGCTCGGGCTGTTGTTGTTGGTCAAAGGCACGCGGCGTCTGGTGCTGACCATCACCGCCTTCACGCTCGCACACAGTGTCACGCTGGCGATGTCCGTGCTCGGGCAGATGCGTTTGCCCACGGGGCTGGTGGATACGATCGTGGCGTTGAGCATCGTTTTTCTCGCGGTGGAGAACGTGTATGCATGGCGCGGCCGTGAAACGATCGCGGCGAAAAAACCGTGGCTGGTTTCCTTCGGCTTCGGGTTGGTGCATGGCCTTGGGTTTGCGGGGGCGCTGAACTCGCTCGGCTTGCCCACGGCGGAGATTCCGTCCGCATTATTGTTCTTCAACTGCGGCGTGGAGATCGGGCAGCTCATTTTCGTGGCGGCATGGTTCAGCCTCGCGGGGGCGATCCGGCTCATGCATGTGCAAATCCCTCGCAGCGCGAAGCTGGGCACGATCTATGCGCTGGGCATTCTTTCGTCCTGCTGGTTTCTCGATCGCACGTTCGAGATGTTCCGTTAAGTGGCACAAGCAGGAATGTTTGTCCTACTTGATCCCCAGATACTTCATCACCGCGTGCGATCTCGAATGAACGTGCAGCTTCTCATAGATCCGCTCGATGTGCGTTTGCACCGTCGAATAGCTGATGCCGAGATCCGCCGCGATTTCCTTGTAGGCGAAACCTTTCGCCAGGCGATCCAGCACCTCCGTCTCACGCGGTGAAAGGCCGTCCGCCTCATTGGTCGGCGCGGGGCCGTGGTTGAACGACTGCACCACCTTGCGGGCGATGAGACTGGTCATCGGCGCGCCACCGGTGGAGACGTCCCGCACCGCTGCGATCAACTCGGCCGCACGCGGTGGCTTGAGCAGGTAGCCGCTCGCTCCCGCAGCCAGTGAATTGAAAATCACGTCCGTATCCTCGTGCACCGTCAGCATCAGGATCTGGGTGCCGGGCACGCGTCCGGAAAGCTGCCGCACGCAATCCACTCCGGTCATGCCGGGAAGATTCACATCCATCAGCAGCACCTTGGGTTTCAGCGATGGCAGTTCGACCAACGCGTCCTCCGCGCTGGGAAATGCTCCGACGCAGCGGATGTCCTCCTCTTGTGCCAGAATCGTGGTGAGGCTGCGCCGGATGCGCGGATCGTCCTCGACCAAGGCGACAGTGATCGGAGTAGTGACCGTTTTCATCAGATCTGAATCGGGTGCAGGATAAATTTGACCGGGTTGCCCAAGCTAGTCGGTAAAACTGCCGACTATTGCGAAGGATCGAGTGGGACGTCCATTTCAATCCGGGTTCCCTGGCCCGGATGGCTGTCATAGACACAGGTGCCACCGATTTGCTGCAAGCGCTCGCGGAGATTTTGCAGGCCATCGGCTCCTCCGGGGGAGGGCGTGGAGGTTCCATTGAGGCCTCGGCCGTTGTCTTCCAATATGAGATGGAAGGAGCCGGGATGGATGGATAGCGAAAGATGGACTTCCGTGGCCCACGCGTGCTTCACCACATTGTGCAGGATTTCCTTGGTGGCGAGATAGACATGGTGGCGGATGACGGACGACAGCGGTGTGGCCGGAAGCGTGGCCGGCAGATCGAGGCGCGCGGTCAGGCCTGCGGACCGCGTGTAGTTTTGAACAAAGGCACCGAGGAAGGTGGCGAAACTCTCCAGCGTGTCGTGCGCCGGATTCACGGCCCATACGATTTCGTCCAGAGAACGGGTCACGTCCTGGGCGGTGGTGAAGATCTCGTTGATATGCGCGCTGGCGCGTTCGGGCCGCTGGTTGAGGTCGCCTTGGGCAAGTTCGCTGAGCAATGCCACCTGCGTCAGGCTCGCACCCACGTCGTCGTGGAGATCGCGGGCGATGCGCGCGCGTTCGGTTTGCACGGCTTGTTCGCGTTTCAGAGCCTCGATCTTGCGGCGCGCTTTCATACGTTCGCGGCGGCGGACGATGAGTCCCACGAAGGCGAGCGCGGAAATGATGACCAAGGCGCGGAACCAGTTCGTCTCCCAGAAGTGCGGGGCGAGGTTGACCTTGAGGGTCGCGGGCGTGGCACTCCAGAGGCCGTTGCCGATCGTTCCGGAGAGTTCGAACTGGTAGCTGCCCGGAGAAAGGTTCCGGTATTCCACGCGGCGATCCGTGCTGGCGGCTCCCCAGTTGTCTTCCAGCCCCGCCAGCCGGTTGCGGAACCGCAACCGCTCCGGAGCGCCGAAGTGCAGGCCGGTGAAATGGATTTCCAACCGCTCGGTGCCGGGAGGTAGATTCAGCTCGCCATTGACGGGTTCGACCGGCTTGCCGTTCACCGATACTTCCTCGATGTAAACCGGCGGCGTTCGCGTATCGCTCTGGAAGTCACGTGGGTTCAGCAGCGCGAAGCCATCGTTGGTGGCGAAGGCCATGCGGCTGTCACTGGTGCGGAAGGGTTCCGTGATCGTGAATTCCTCCGAGCGCAATCCATCCGCGCGGGTGATCAGGAGCGGATGAAGCTCTTCCGGCGAGCCGCTCCGCATCGCGTCCGTTTCCTCTTTGGTAATCACCGCGAGTCCGCGATTGGTTCCCACCCACAGGCGCCCGGTGTCATCGATCGCGAGTTGGGAAACCACATCGTCCGGCAGTCCTTCGCGCGTGGAAAAGGAAACAAACTTGTCATTTCTCAATACCGAGATGCCGCCGCCCGCGCTGCCGACCCACAGCGAGCCCTCACGATCCACCATCAGCACCCGGATCACCGGAGACGGCAGGCCTTGGGCGGTGCCGTAGCGTTTTGTTTCATTGTTGTTCCAACGGTAGAGTCCGCTGCCGCGGGTGCCGATCCACAGTGCGCCTTGGTTGTCCATGGCCAGGCCCTTGATCGGATCATTGCTGCCGCCGTATCCGATTCTCGTCAGCTTCTTGTCCGCGAGCCGGAAGAGTTCGCCGGTGCCCAAGCCGATCCATAGCTCCTGGAATTTCCCCTCACAGATCTGCCAGACATCCGTCAGTGGCTGGAAGCTCGGGTTGATCCGGCTGAGTTTGCCGGTCTGGTGGCTGTAATCGTAGAGGCCGCCGGTGCCACCCGCCAGAACCCAACCCGCGCGTGTGCGGGCCATGGCATTGCCATTGCTGGTGGGCAGGCTTTCCGGATCGGTCGCCACGGGGCGGGCGGCACCATTCTGCCAGAGGTAATAACCGCGGCCCTGGCTGCCGATCAGGAATTGTCCCGGAGCTGTTTCCCTCAGGGCACCGATGAAGTTCGCGCCAGGTCCGAAGGCCTCCTCATCCACAACTCCCAACTGCAGTTTGCGAGGGGTTAAAGCAAACAAGCCACGCGTTGAGGTGCCTACCCAAAGCTGGCCATCCTGAGAGACGAACACCGTCTCGGCGATATCGAGGAAATTCGCGCTGCCGGTGTTGGGAACCACCACGCCGCCATCCTGCAGGCCGAAGATTCCACGCCGGTACATCGAGGCCCATACGGTGCCGTCCGGTCCGGACGACAGCATATTGATATCACCTCCCTGCACCGGGAGTTGATAGGATCTCCAACCACTCTCCGGGGTGCGGCACCACAGCCGCCGGTCCGGATCGCCGATCCACAGCCGTCCTTCCCGATCTTGGCAAAAGGCCGAGGCGGTGGCCGGGCCGCCGTCGCTGCCCTTCATCCATTGATCCGCTTTCCAGCGCCAGATTTCCTGGGGCGCGATGCAGACCCACAAGGTGCCGGTGAGATCACAGAACAGGCTCTTCACCGCCTGGTGCTCCTTTTTACCGGGTGGATTGAATGGGACGAAACGGTTGTCTTCCAGCCGGGACAACCCGTCGCGGGTGGAGACCACGATACGGCCGCTGTCGTCCTCCGCCACCGCCAGGACGCTGGTGGAAGGCAGACCATCCCCGCTGCCGTAGGCGTGCTGGAGCTTGCCTCCGCGGAGCACGCTGGCACCGCCGCCGAGAGTGCCCACCCACAGTGCTCCATCGCGCGCTTCGTAGAGGGTTTGCACGGTGACCGCGCCGAGTCCCTCGTGGAGTCCGAAGGCTTTGAAATGAACCCCGTCGAAGCGCGCCAGACCGGAGTCCGTCCCCAGCCACAGGAAGCCGTCGCGGGTGCCCGCCATCGCCCGGATGTGGTCCTGGGGAAGCCCTTCGCGGGTCCGCCAGTTCCGGTAAAGCATGTCCACCGGCTCGCTTTCCGCCCCCCGGGAGCAAGGGGCCGCAAGGCACAGGAAATGGAGAACAAGGATCAGCCGGGGAAACACGCCTCCATCCAATCATGGCGCGGCTTTCCGGACAAGGTCGCGCTTGGTCGGCAGAATACCCGACTACCGCGAAATGCCGTCGGGTGAGACTGTTACGTGCAATTCTATCAGTCCCCCGATTTTCCCATGAAACCCAGTCTTGTTGCATTTGCTCCCCGTTCCCTCCAAGCCCTCGCGGCCGCCTGCCTGCTTTGCCTCGCCTCCCGCTCCAACGCCGACATCATCTACTGGGATGGCGTGACTGGCAACTCCTGGAGTGCAGCCACCTCGTGGTCCACCACCGCCGCCGGCACCACTCCGGATCCCGCGGCGGTGCCAGGCGCTGCCGATACCGCGACGTTCAACATCACCGGCGTCAACACGGCGCAGACCATCAATCTCGGCGCGAACCAGTCCGCGCTCGGACTCGTGGTGCCCAATACCGCCGCCACCAATATCCAAGGTGGGGGAACCAACCAAACCCTGACCCTTGGATCCGGGGGGATCACGGTCAGTAGCGGTGGTGGCGCACTGACCATCGGCTTGGCGACCGCCGGACAGAATGTCGGCGTCCTGCTCGCCGCGGATCAGACCTGGGCGGTGAACACCGGCAACAGCGTCACCTTGAACAACACGCTGTCGAATGCGGGGAACGTGGCGCCTGTCACGCTGACTGTGACTGGCACGAGCGGCGTCAATCTCAACGGAGTCATCTCCAACGGCGGCACCACCGGAACCACCGCCTTGGTCTTGAATGCCGCGGGCACGAGCAACATCGGCTCCACCACCGCGAATACCTACACCGGAGGTACCATTCTCAAGCGCGGCACGATCATCTCACCCAGCGGTGCGGTCAATCCGTTCGGAGCCACCACCTCCACCGTGACCATGGGAGATGCATCCACCAGCGTGGATGTCCTGTTGCGTGCGCGGACGGTGGCCAATCCGATCGTTCTGACCACCGGAGCCACCGGCAACATCACCATCGACACGGTGGGAGCCAGTGCTGCCACCGTCAGTGGCGGTGTGACGGGCACCAACAATCTGAGGGTCATGGCCACCAACACTGGAACGATGGTCATCAGCACCGGTGCCATCAATAATGCCGGCACGCTCACAAGCGTATCCACCGGTACGGGTGCCGGTTCGGTGACCATCAGCTCCCAGATCGGCAGCAATGTCACCGGGCTGACCGTCAATAATTCGAACACCGCCGCAAAGCTGGTCCTCAGCGGCACCACCAATGCCTATACCGGCAACACCACCGTCACCTCCGGTATCCTCCAACTCGGAGCCTCGAATGTCATTCCGGATGGAGTGGGTAAGGGCAATCTCGCGGTCACCGGCACCTTCGATCTCAATCAATCCAGCGAAGGGATCAATGGACTCAGCGGCGGCGGAGCGATCGACAAGACCAGCGCCACCAATACCTCCACGCTCACCGTGGGAAACAGCGATGCGACCAGCACCTTCTCTGGCATCATCAAGAACACCGCCGGAACCCTGGCGCTCACCAAGGCCGGTGCGGGTACTCTGACCCTCTCGGGCACCAATACCTATAGCGGCACCACCACCATCAACAGTGGTGGTGGAAACCTCCTTATCACCAATCCGGCTTCGCTCGGCAGCGGTGCCACCGTTGCGATCCCGAAAGGCGGCACCGCCACCGGTGCTCTCCAGCTCCAGCTCACCGGTACGAATACCCTCACCAAGAACTTCACGTTCTCATCGGCGACGGGATTCGGCGGAGGAGGGAGCGCGCACATCCAGAATATCTCCGGCACCAATACCCTCAGCGGCAGCCTGCTGCTCAACAACACCGGAGGCAATGGCATCAACATTCAATCGGATGCCGGTTTGCTGACCCTGTCCGGTTCGATCTCCAGCAGCGTCGGTGACAGCACCCGCCAGTTCATCATCGGGGGTGTCGGCAATGGAGCGGTTACCGGTGTGATTTCCAATACCGGGACCAACGTGTTCACGATCATCAAGGGCGGCACCGGTACATGGACCTTCAGTGGCGCCGCCACCAACAGCGGCACCACCTCGCTCACCAATGGCACCATCCTCATCGGTGTCAGCAATGTGGGCACCACCAGCGGCGCGCTTGGCACCGGCGCGGTGTCCATCGGGGCTGCAGCCAATGGCGCGAGCCTGCTGACAAACGGTGCGTTCACCTTCAGCAGCGCCGTCAACGTCGGCCCCACACCCAGCAGCGGCACCAACATCATCGGTGGGAATACCGACAGCAGCTCCACCTTCTCCGGCGCGATCGGCCTCGCTGGCAACGCCACCATCAGCCAGGTCGCCACCACCGGTGGCAATGCGCTGAACATCACCGGCGGTATCAAGGCCACCAATACGACCACCTCCACCGTGACCTTTGCAGGTCCCGGTGCGATCAATGTCACCACCACCCCCATCACCAACGGCACCATTGGCGCGACCGCCGTAAAGGTGACGGGAGGAACGGTGACCTTTTCCGTGGCGACCACCCATACCGGCGGTACCAGTGTGACCGGCGGCACGCTTTCCCTCTCGGCGAATTCGCTGCTCGCGGATGGTGGTGCGGTGGAGGTTTCCACGGGTGCGACCCTGGACCTGAATTTCACCGGCACCGACCAGATCACCAAGCTGACCTTCGATGGAGTCGAGCAGGCCACGGGCACCTGGGGCGCTCCCGGCTCAGGAGCGGATCACACCGATTCCCGCATCACCGGCACCGGCAAGCTGCTGGTGCTGCCCTTCATCTATCAATGGACGAACGGCGGGGGTGATGCCCTGTGGTCCACGGCCTTGAACTGGGATGTCAATCTGGTGCCGAGCACCGGCACCCAGGTTTATTTCCCCAATGCAGCGGCGGGCACTCTCACCAATGACCTCCCTCCGGGAATCACGCTGGACCGCATTCGTTTCCTCGCCGGGGGCAATGTATACACCCTGCTGGGAACCACGCCGATAGGCCTCAGCGGTGGCATCGACAACCTGTCGTCCGGGTTCCAGCTCGTTGGTTTCCCGATCGTGTTGGGAACCAACCCATCGATCGGCAGCGGTAGTGGCAGCGGTGGTCTGGGTCTCTACGGCGATCTGACCGGGACCGGTTTCACCAAGACCGATGCCGGTGTGCTCGAACTGATGGGCACCAACAGCTACACCGGCACCACCACCGTCGCGAACGGGACACTGAAGATCTCATCCGCCACCGCGCTGCCCGCGACCACGGTGGTTGCTTTCACGAACACCACCAACACCGCGGCGCTGGATCTCACCAGTACCACCCAGACGGTGGCGGGCCTGACGTTCGGAACCCAGACCTCCGGCACCAACACCGTCACCATCACCGGCACCTCTTTGACCACGAGTCCGGCGGCGCTGGTATTCAGTCCGCTCAACTCCGCGAACAACCTCACCGTGGACATGTCCAGTCTGGGCGCGTTCACCTATAACAATTCCACCGGCGCGTTGCGGGTGGATAGTGGCACGGCGGTGGCGGGTGGCAACGGACACTTCTCCACGGTCTCCCTTTCCGCGGAGTCGAATACGGTTACCGCGGCCAATCTTTCCATGGGCAACGCGGGGGCCAGCGGCGGCGTGCCGGTTTCCACCTTGAACCTCGGTCGGAACAACACGCTCAACATCGGAGCGATCGGCATTGCCGCCAGCCTTTCCCGTGCGTCCGGCGTGATGCAGTTCGGCCCGGCCGTCACTGGCGCGAAGTCCATGGTGATCCGCGGGACCACCGGTGGCAGCAGCACCGCGAACATGACCCTGGGCGCTGGCAATTCCTTCCAAGTTTCGGATGTGGACAATGCCACCTTCGATAGTTCGGCAGGCAGCTTGGATGCCCTTTTCGGAACCATCACCGTGGCCCGCGCCACCACCAATGCCAGCAGCCGTGGCACGACCGTGAACGGCACCTTCAAGATGGGGGCTGGCACGATGAGCGCGAACAGCGTGGTTCTGGGCACCGTCGATGGCTCCGGCACCGGCAGCACGGAAATCGCCAACGCCCTGCTGGATATCAGTGGCGGCACGGCGAACATCTCGACGCTGACCTTCGCCACCAACAGCCTGGCGACCGGCAATACCATCACCGTCAACAGCCAGGTGAACATCGGCGGCGGTGCCACCCTGAATGCCGCCACCATCCAGCGCGGCACGGTGACGGACATCGGCACCCTCACCACGAGGATCAACTGGAACGACGGCACGATCGGCAACATCACCGGTGGCAATTTGACGGTCGGCGGTGTTTCGTTGGTCCTCGGCGCGAGCGGCAGCCACACCTTTTCCATCTCGTTCGGCCAGACTGGTACGGTTTCTTCCGTAGTCAGCGGCACGGGCACGCTCACCAAGGCCGGACCGGGAACTCTCACCCTCTCCGGAGTGAACACCTATACGGGTGACACCTATGTCAATGACGGCACCTTCGCACTTACGAATGCCTTCCTGGCGGATACATCCACGGTTTCCGTTCTGACGGGAGGCAAGGTGGAACTCAACTTCAGCGGCAATGATGTCGTGGCGGGTCTTTTCATCGATGGCACGCAGATGCCGGCGAACGGCACTACCTACGGAGCCACCGGTTCCGGTGCGAATGTCATTGATGACACCCATTTCTCCGGCACCGGCAGGATCCAGGTGGGGGTTGCCGCGGATCCGTTCACGCCTTGGATCAACAGCTTCACCAGCCTGACCAATCCGGCGGACAAGACGAAGTCCGCCGATCCGGACCACGACGGGCGCAGCAACCTCCTGGAGTTTGCGTTGGACGGTGATCCGACCAATGCCGCCAATGATGGAAAGATGCGGGCAGCCGTCGGTCTCGACAATGTGCTGACGCTCACGCTGCCGGTGCGCCTCGGTGCCTCCTTCACCGCAGGTGGGGATCTGGTGTCCGCGCCGGTGGATGGAGTGATCTACAAGATCCAAGGCAGCACCGATCTCTCGGACTTCATCAGCACGAACGTTACCGAGGTGATTCCGGCGCTGGCATCCGGCATGCCGGCTCTCGGCACGGGTTGGGAGTATCGCACCTTCCGTCTCCCCGGTACCACTTCGTTCGGTCCGCATGGCTTCCTCCGCGCCGTGGCCTCCGAGCCCTGATCTGTGACCCTCCCCTTGCGAGGCACCGCGATTCCGGCGCGGTGCCTTCATGGCCGGCCGTCGGTCGGTAGAATTGCCGACTACCGGGGAGGGAGGCGTCGTGGGACGATGCCATGGTCCTTTTCCGTCAAATTTGTCGTCCATGTGGCCTCGCCGGTAGGTCGTACAGCCGCCCTTCCTCTCCATCCGCCTCCCCCCCCGCTTACGAGTCATGCGTCCTCCTGTTTTACGCCGCTTCCTTGCCGCCACATGCGCCTGGACCTTCGCCATGCCCGCGCTGCACGCGGCGAATGCGTATTGGGATGACAATGGAGCCACCACCGGCACCGGCGTGACGCCCACCGGCACGTGGGGGAGCAGTACATTCTGGTCCACGAGTTCCGCAGGCACCACCGCCACCACCGGATGGACCTCCGGTGATACCGCGATCTTTGCGGCCGGCACCACCGCCACCGGGACCTACACCGTGACGGTGAGCGGAACCCAGACCGCAGCGGGGATCACCTTTGAGGAAGGTTTGGTCACACTCAGCGGAGGAGCGATCACCCTCACCGGTCCCACTATCACGACCACGGCGAATGCCACGATCAACAGCGCCATCGGTGGAACGGTGGGGCTGACCAAAACCGGAGCGGGCACGCTCACGCTGGGCGGGGCGAATACCTACACCGGCACCACCACCATCAATGCGGGCACACTCGCCGTTTCCAGCGGTGCGCTGCCGAGCGGGACCACGGTGGCCTTCACCAACACCACCGGGACCGTGGCGTTGGACATCACCGGAGTTGCCCAGACCCTCGCGGGCCTCACCTTCGGCACGCAGACAACTGGAACCAATACCGTCACGATTTCCGGGAATGCCGCCAGCTCCCTCTCGATCAACACTGGTAGTCTGACCTTCGCGCCGACCAATGCCGCGGGCAGCACCCTGACGGTGACGATGGCCACCCTCGGTGCCTTCACCTACAACAACTCCTCCGGCACTTTCGCCGTGCAGAACGGCGGCGGCAGCAACACCTCCGGCAACCAGACGCTCACACTTTCTGCAACGAGCAACACCATCACCGCGGGTTCGCTTGCGATTGGTGGTGTCGGCGGAGCTTCCGGCAGCACCGGCAAGAGCATCCTCAATCTCGGACTGACCAACACGATCTACGCCAATAGCATCGGCGTGGGCAATTCGTCCAGCCGCTCCGGTGGCACCATCCAGTATGCCACTGGTCTCGGGACCGGTGGCTCGCTTGTGATCCGGGATGCTGCAGGCACCGGCGCGGCGAATATCACCGTTGGTAAAAACTCGTCCTTCAGCGGAGACAGCACGGTCTACACCTCGTTGTTCGATACCACTGGCAACGGGGCTGCGCTGGATGCATTGGTCGGCACGGTGGTCATCGGAAACGCGAATTCGGACGGCGCGACAGGACGTCAGGTCAACAGCAATGGCACCTTCAAGATGGGGGCGGGCACCCTGACCGCTACTTCCGCGGTGATCGGCCAGATCAGTGGCACCGCCACCACTGGCACGAACACCTACACGGCCACCGGCCTGCTGTCCCTCACCGCGGACGGCACCGCCACGATCGGCACCGTGACAATCGGCAACGACGCGCTGGCAAGCATCGGTGGCACCACCAATATCAATGGCCAGCTCTCTCTGGACGGCACGGGCGGCACCACCACGCTCCGCTCGACCACCATTCAGCAGGGAACCGTGGTGGCCGGGGAAACCTCACGCACCGCCCGGATCAATTGGACCGATGGAACGATTGGCAATATTTCCACCGGGAATCTCTCGATCAGCGGCATCTCGATCGCGCTCACGGGTAGCGGTTCGCACATCTTCGACATTACTTCCGGACGAACCGGCACGGTGTCCTCTGTGATCAGCACGGCTTCCGGCACCACAGCTCTGACCAAGACCGGCGCGGGCACGCTGATCCTGAGCGGGGCGAATACCTACAATGGCAGCACCATCATCAGTTCCGGGGTTCTCCAGCTCGGTGCCGCAGGCGTGATTCCGGACGGCAGCTCCGTGACCGTCAATGGAACGCTCGATCTCAATGCCAAGAGCGAAACGATCGCCGGCCTCAGCGGCACCGGCACCGTCGATACCACTTCCGGTTCCGCCACGCTCACCATCGGCTCCGGCAATGCCAGTTCCAGCTTTTCAGGTCTGATCCAGAACACATCCGGCAATCTTTCCTTGGTAAAGACGGGCACGGGAACCATCACGCTGGCGACGGCGAACAGCTATACCGGCACCACCACCATCAATTCCGGAGGTGGAACGCTCGTTATCACGGATGTCGGAGCGCTGGGCACCGGCAATATCAACATCAACAAATCGGGGGCCGCCACCGGCACGCTCGCCCTCCAGCTCACCGGCACCAATACCCTTTCCAATACCTTCGGCGGCTTCAGTTCCACGACCTTCTCCGGTGCCACGACGGCGGCTAGCATCGACAACATCTCCGGCAATAACACGATCACGAGCGCTCTGACCGTGACCAGCTCCGGTGGCAATGGCGTCTATGTCCGCTCAAGTGGCGGCTCCATCACTCTCGCTGGGAACATTAGCCAGACGGTAGGGACCATTCGTTCGGTCGGGCTCGGCGGGGCATCCAACGGGCTGGTGTCCGGAAACATCCTGGCTGGAACCGGCGGCTTGAGTCTGACCAAGGACGATGCAGGGACGTGGACCCTGACAGGGAGCAATACCTATAATGGTGGAACCACCATCAGCGGTGGTGTCCTTCAGCTTGGCAATGGCGGCACCACCGGCAGCCTTGGTTCCGCGTCGGTGACCAACAACGCCACGCTCACCATCAACCGCAGCAATGCCTATGCGTTGGGCAATGCGATCAGCGGCAGCGGAGCTTTCATCCACGCCGGGACGGGAGTTACGACTCTAAGCGCCAGCAGCACCTACACCGGTGCCACCACCGTCAGTGCCGGGACTTTACTGGTGAATGGCAGCCTGGGAGGGACCAGTGGCGTGACGGTGAATGCGGGCGGACGCCTGGGCGGCACCGGCACCATCAACAGTGCCGCCTCGGTCACGGTGAATGGCACGCTTGCTCCCGGTGCATCGATCGGCGCGCTCGGAGCCGGAGCGATCGCCTTCAATGACGGTTCGACCTTCTCCTATGAACTCGATTCCACCGCCGTTTCCGCGGATCTTCTCAACGTCGGCGGGGCCCTCGATTTGAACGGAACGGTGGTGCTCGATCTCACCGACCTCGCCACCGCGGCCTTGGCGCAAGACACCAAATTCACGCTGATCAGTTACGACGGTTTGTGGAATGGTGGTATATTTGACAGCCATGCCGATGGCTCCGTCTTCACGCTCGGAGCGAACAACTGGCAGATCAATTATGCAGATACTTCCGCCGGAACCAATGGTGGCTCCTACGATAATTTCGTGACTCTTACCGTGGTGCCCGAACCGAAGGCCGCACTGCTTGGAGGCATCGGTCTGATGCTCCTGATGCGCCGTCGCAAGCTTTGAACCCACGCGCTTTCCCTCTCATGTCCGTTGATCCTTCCCATTCCGAACTTCATCCATCGCGCGCCACCACAGGCAGGACGTCCTTCTGGCGGAAACTGGGAGGCGGTTCGCTTTCCATTTCCCTCATCGTCCACGCGGTCCTGCTGGCCCTCGGCGTGTTCTGGATTTTCCAGGTGATTCCGGACAAGAAGCCGGAGCCCGACTTCATGCCGAAGGGCGGAGGCGGCGGTTCTCCGGGGGTGAAGGAGATCAGCAACAAGAAGCAGCGCGCTACCATGTCCACGCCGAACACGCCGCGGATGGCGGCCAAGGGGGCGAGCAGCACCTTCACTCTGCCGGAACCGGATGCCGCCTCGGCGATGTCCTCGGTGGGTTCCTTGAGCAGTGGTGGACTTTCCGGAGGTCTCGGTGGCAGTGGCTCCGGTGGCGGTCGTGGCGATGGTCACGGCAAGGGCTTCGGTAGCGGTTCGGGGCCGGGCCTCGGCGGTGGGGCTCCCGGCGCGAACCCCTTCGGCATCCTTCCCGTGGCGGGTGCGGAAGTTGGAATGGCCGGGGCGTTTTACGACATCAAGCAGACCGACAAACGCAAGGACACCGGCGTGCAGCCATCGGGCATGCCGGCGATCATCCGCAAGTTCGTGGAGGGCAACTGGCGCGATTCCGAACTGCGCGAATACTACGAGGCGAAGCAGAAGCTCCTGCAAACGAAGATCTACATCCCGCGCATGTCCGCGGACAACGCGCCCGCCGCCTTCAAGTGTGCGGATGAAGTGAAGCCCAGCCGCTGGATCGTGGTCTATCGCGGTCGGGTTTCGCCGCCGAAGACAGCCAAATACCGCTTCGTCGGTGGCGCGGATGATGTGATGGTGATCCGCTTCAACCACAAGCTGGTCCTCGATCATGGGTTCACTTCCGGCACCACCGGGCTTTCGCTGATGAGCAGCCACAACCGCGACGTGATGACCGGTGCGGCGCAGGATGACGGGGTGAAGAAGAAGCTGCAGGAATCCTACCCGTCCAAGCTCCCGGTGACTTTCTACAAATACAGCAGCCTTCCCGGATGGAACGGTGCCATTGGCGGATTGGCGGTGGGCAGCGAGTTCGAGGCCCGGGAGGGGAATGTCTACGACATGGAGATCCTCATCAGCGAGATTCCGGGTGGCAGCTTCGGAGCCTGCCTGTTGATCGAGGAGGTTGGTGCCGCCTATGAGAAGGATTCGGGCGGCGATCCGATTCTTCCCCTGTTCCGGATCGATTCGAATCTGCCCGAGATGAAAGGGGAAGCACCGCCGTTCGCGAAAGATGGTCCGGTGTGGAAACTCGTCGGAAAGGGCGGCCGCCCCGATATCTAACCCGGCTTGCAACGGCCGCCGCACAGCCTCAGTTTTCATCCGTTGGTTTTTGTATGAGCATTCACCTTCCATAATCCACCAACCCTGAATCCAAGCCACAAGCCCCCCCGTTTGTTCGGCTTGAGCTTCCGGCGTCTGCTGGAGGCAGGGGGTGTTTGCGCCCGGATGCTGGCGCTCGTCCTGTTGCTGGCGGCCAAGGCAGCCGCCGCCACAGACATGGAGACGGTCGAAGCGCGCTTGCGTACGCAGATCCTCAGTTCGACACCGTCCGTGACGACGGTGCAGGGCTACCAGTCTTCGCTCCTCTCCACCGGGCTCTGGTCGGACATCAACTACTCGGACCATGGGCAGACGGTATGGGCTCCGCAGACGCATCTCACCCGCCTGCTGGCGATGGCGCAGGCGTATAATAAAAGCGGCAACACGCTGTATCAGGATGCATCGCTGAAAGCCTCGATCCTGCAGGCTTACGATGCGTGGTTCGCCATCAATCCCTATCCCACCAGCACCAACTGGTGGTTCGCCGCGATCGGCAGTGCCCAGGCCATCGGCAATACGCTCGTCTTGATGAAAGGGGATCTCACCACCGCGCAGATCAATACGGGTGCGGCAAAGATCGCGGGCAATCCGGCTTCCTATGGCGGTCTCAACCGCGTCGATATTGCCGTGTCGAAGGTCTGCCGCGGCATCGCCCAGAATGACGCGGTGCTGGTGAGCGGTTCCTTCGCCTACATCGGAAGCGTGATCACCGTCACCACCGGTGAGGGTATCCAGCCGGACGGTTCCTTCCAGCAGCATGGCGCGCAACTCTACAACCAGGGCTATGGCTCCGGCTATTTCTCCGAGGTGCTCACGTATTCGGTGCTGGCTGCCGGCACGGCGTATCAGGTGACCGCGGCCCAGCAGAAGATTCTGGTCGATGCGATCCTGGATGGCAGCCAGCAGATGGTCCGTGGCGAAACCTTCGACTACACCGCATCCGGACGCGGTCTGTCCCGCATGAACCAATCGACCAATGGCAATGGCCTCATCAGTCCCGCGACCAACGCGCTGGCGCTCGGCGACTATCGTGCGGACGAACTCCAGGCGTTGATCACACGGCAGACTTCATCGCGGACGAACCACACCGCGGACCCAGCGCTCGCTTTGGTTGGCCATCGGCATTTCTGGCGATCCGATTTTTCCACCCACCAACGCCCCGATTTTTACACCTCCGTCAAAATATCCTCCACCCGTACCTTCCAACCGGAGAGCGGGAACAACGAAGGGCTGAAGAACCTTTATCTTGGCGATGGCGTCACCCTGATCATGCGGACGGGGAATGAATACGACGACATCATGCCGGCTTGGGATTGGCGGCGTCTTCCCGGCACCACCGTCGAGCAGGACACACGTTCGCTGAAGCCGTCCGCCGACTGGGGCGTGTTTGGCACCAGCACCTATGCGGGGGGCGTTTCCGACGGGCTCTATGGTGCGACGGCCTTCAACTACAGCCGCTATCGCGTCGCCGCGAAAAAAAGCTGGTTCGATTTCGATCATGAGTTCGTGGCGCTCGGCGCGGCGGTGAACGCCTCCACCGCGACCTCGGCGGTGTATACGACCCTCAACCAGTGCCTGCTCAACGGCACGGTCACCTACAAGACCTCGTCTGGAACGCAGACGCTCACCTCCGGCACGGTCACGCCTTCGGGGTTGAAATGGGTCCATCACGATGGAACCGGATATGTGTTCGATACTCCCGTCAACAACGCCACCATCCAGGCGGTTTCGCAGAGCGGAAGCTGGGCCTCGATCAACAGCGGCTCAGGTTACTCGACCTCGAACGTTTCCAAGAATGTCTTCTCGCTGCATGTCAGCCAGTCCGCAGGGAGCACGGGCGGCTCCTACAATTACATCGTTGTTCCCGGTGTCACCGCGGCGGCCATGGACGCCTATGTGGCTGCGATTCCAGTGCGGACCGTGCGGAACGATGCCACGGTCCAGGCGGTGGACAACGATTCCGCAGGCATCACGCAGGCGGCTTTCTACGGTGCGGATAGTATCACGATCGCGCCGGGGAGGACGCTGTCAGCGAATGGCAAGGCGGTCGTGCAGGTGTACCGCCAGCCGAACAATCTCCAGATCACCAGCGCCAACCCGGAGGCCCTGGCGATGACCCTCCAGGTCTCCACCACCGGGCTCGATTTGTCAGGAGGAGCCCAGCCGGATTGGTTCGACTCTCTCGGCACGGCGACCTCCACGGTGAATCATCCCGGCGGCACATCGCTTGGCGGGACGTCCATCGGGCTCACTCTGGCGAATGATGGCGCTGCATCTCCGACCATCACCCTCGCCAATACCATCGGATCTTCATCGGTGGCCTACAGCGTGCCTGGCAGTGCTGCCGATCTGACGCTCGCCGGAAACACCACGTTCCAACCTGATACCAATACCACATTGGAGCTGGGCAATGCGATCCAAGGTGCTTTCTCGCTTGCGAAGGCGGGTGGGGGCACGGTGAATCTCTCCGGCTCCAACAGCTACACCGGTGCCACCATCGTGAATGCCGGAGTGGTGAATCTCACCGGCGATCATTCCGCCGCCACCGGTGGATGGAGCATCGGCAACAGTGCGAACTCCACGACCGCCACGGCTTCGTTCCAGGCCGGTTCGAAGATTGATACCGCTACGGGGAAGAGCATCGTGGTCAACCAGGCCGGATCGAGTCCCGGAGCTGCGACCTTGAATGTGGCCGGGACGGTCACGAATGCCGGAGCACTGTCGCTGGTCCGGGCCGCGACTGCCAATTTCAATTCCGGTGCTTCGTGGACCCAGGGTGGCTCCATGGACATCGGTCCTTCCTCCGGCACCAGCTATGGCACCAGCGTGACCGTCAACAGCGGCGCGACGTTCAGTTACAATGGCACGTCCGCCATCAGTCTGCATCCGTCCTCCGCTGCGGCAGGCACGACCAGCCTGAACTTGGCCGGCGGCACATTCACCACGGCGCGGGGTTTCAGCAATCCCGTGGCATCCAGCAGCGGTGCGGCGAATCTGGTGATCCAGGGCGGAGGCACTCTCAAACTGTCCGCGGATGTGCCCACGCTCGCCACCACCGCGGGCAGCGCGCTCAATTTCCAGATCGGCACCGGCGGCGGCACGATTCATACGAACGGTTTCAATGCCACGCTGGAGACCGTGGTTTCCGGCACCGGTGCGCTGACGAAAAACGGCGCTGGCACGCTCACGTTGACCGGGACCAATACCTACAGCGGCGGTACCGTGATCCCCTCGAACGGAGGCATGCTGGTGATCACGCGGCCCGCGGCTCTCGGCACCGGCGCGATTACGCTCTCGAAGAGTTCCACCGTGACCGGATCGCTGGCGCTCCAATTCACCGGGACGAACACGCTCGCCAACACGTTCTCCGGTTTCAATTCGACCACCTTCAATGGCGATGCCACCCAGCCCTGCATCGAGAACCTCTCCGGCATCACCACGATCACCAGTGCGCTGACCGTGACTGGCATGGGCGGCAATGGTCTCTATGTGAAATCCAGCGGTGGCTTCCTCACGCTTGCGGGTACCATCAGCCACACCGTGGCCTCGGTCCGATCCTTTGGTCTCGGTGGAGCGGGCGATGGCGTGGTGACCGGGAATATCCTCGATGGCAGCGGTGGCTTCCCGCTGGTGAAGGATGGAACAGGCACCTGGACGCTGGCGGGCACGAACAGCTACTCCGGCAGCACCACCATCAATGGAGGCACGCTCCGTATCGGAAACGGCGGCGCCACCGGCACGCTCGGCGTGTCCGGCGCCACCAACAACGCGACGCTCGAGGTGTGCCGCTCGAACGCTTATACGATTTCGAATGCCATCTCCGGCACAGGCTCGTTTGTCCAATCCGGTAGCGGAACCACCACGCTCACCGGAGCGAACAGCTACTCGGGAGACACGCGCGTCACGGGTGGCTCGCTCGTCATTTCCTCCGCCATGCTGGCGGATGCGGGAGCGGTGGAGATTTCCTCGGCCGCCACGCTCAAGCTCGGCTTCGCCGGCAGCGATACCGTTCAAAGCCTGAGCTTCGATGGCGAGCTTCAGCTCGCGGGCACGTGGGGCTCGATCGGTTCTGGCGCGGAGCATGAAACGGTCCGCATCACCGGTACCGGGCTGCTGCTGGTGGTGAGTGGGGAAGATCCCTTCGTGGTGTGGATGGATGGTTTCCCGTCCCTTGCGGCTCAGGACAAGGCTGCAACCGCGGATCCGGATCACGACGGCTTCAACAATCTCGTCGAGTTCGCATTGCATCTCGATCCCTCCACGCCGAACGCGCTGTCTGCTCCAACTGTGACCGGGAACTCGCTGAAGTGGCGTTACACGCTCAATCCGGGCGCGGGTGGAATCACGGTGGTGCCCGAGTGGTCGACGGATCTGATCACCTGGCACTCGGAAGGAATCACCACGATGGAAGTCGGCGATGACGGTGGCACGCTCACGATGGAAGCGAGCGTACCGAGGGTGGCGGACGAGAAGAAATTCCTGCGCCTCCGGGTGACGAGATGATCACCGTTTCCAGATCAGATCGCGATCGGCAGACGCCAGTTCATGCCAGGTGCCCGGTTCCATTTCTCCGAGCCGGAGCTTGCCTATGGCCACCCGCACCAGTCGCAGTGTGGGAAATCCGACAGCAGCGGTCATACGCCGCACCTGGCGGTTTTTTCCCTCCGTGAGCGTCAGTTCCAGCCAGGAGGTTGGCACCGATTTGCGGAAGCGCACCGGTGGATCGCGCGGCGGCAGATCGGGAGAGGATTCCAGCAGCCGGGCATCACACGCACGGGTGCGGTGCCCTTTGAGATCGATGCCGCCCTTGCGCAAGGTTTGCAGGGCCTCGCGGGTCGGGATTCCTTCCACTTCGGCGAGGTAGGTGCGGGGATGGCCGGCCTCGGGATCGAGGAGCTTGCTGTTCATGCCCGCTTCATCGCTCAGCAGCAGGAGACCCTCCGAATCCATGTCGAGGCGTCCCAGCGGATACACCCGCTGCGGGAATCCAAAATCCGCCAAAGTCCGCTGGCCGGGTTGGTCCAGTGTGAATTGGGTCAGCACTCCGTAAGGCTTGAAAAAGGCGAGCAGCATATGCGCATCCGTGCTAGTCTTCCATCGCACCCGCGGCAAGGCGGCCCGCGAAAAACGATGGCCCGTTGGCGAACCAACGGGCCATCTCCCCCAAAGAAAACATCACCGCCAGCAACTGGCGCCACTTGCGGTGACGTGACGAAACTGCCACCAAACGGACGTTTTAGCCATTCGTGTTCCTACTTGCGTATTTCTTCGTAGAGCAAGGTTTGACAGATGGTCCATCCAGCGGCATAGAACTTTGCAAAATGCTTGGTGAATCTTTCTTTGAGGCCGGCCACGAGCTGGTGAAGGCATCCAGCTACGGTCAGGTCTCGGATTTGCTCTTCGGCCGCATCCGTAAGCTGATTGGCGCCGCCGAGGTGGTGCTTTTCGATTTCGCGACCGACCTTTCGGTGGTCCGCGTGGTGGGTGAGGGGCCGGTGGCGGAGACACTCCGGCAGGATCTCGAAGGAGTCCGTGGATGGATATCCGAGCATGACCGCCGGTTCCCGGATGATTCCTCGGTGCTCTGCACGGCGCTCACCGGCGGCGAGCTCCGCGAGGCACCGGATGTGGCCGAATGGCTGAAGCAGATCGGCTGCTCCGACATCATCGGCGCCCGCCTCATCCGCGGCCGGTTCCGCTCCGGCAGCATGGCCGTCATCAAGAAGGACAGCATTTTCGATACCGACGAACGCGAACGTCTTCAGGCCGCCGTGCTCGTCGCGCGCAGCGTGCTTTCCCGCCTGCTGGATGCGAACTACGAGCGCAGCGTGCTGGACCGTCTCATGCACTCCCGCAAGGAGACGACGAATGCCGTCTTCATGCTCAGGGGTGACGTGGTCATTCCCTATAATCCCGGGGCGGTTTCCTACGCCGATTCCTGCTGGGAAAAGGATGAGGTGGAGCATGCGCTTGCCCCGGAAATGATCGAGGCGCTCAACAAGGCGATCACGGCTTCGTGGTCCAGTCCGGTGGATGCCCAATGGGCGGAACTGGATCTGGATCTCGGTGGCGGCTTGGTCCGCATTGGTGCCCTTGCCCGGCCGGAGGGGAATATCATCATCTACTTTGCTCCGCCGCCACGCCAGATCTCCGGAGGAGGTACTGTGCCGATGCTGACCCGCCGCCAGTGCGACATCATGGACTGGATTGCCGAGGGCAAGACCAGCGCCGAGGTGGCCATCATTCTTGAGATCAGCCCGCGCACGGTGGAGAAGCATCTGGAAGCCGTGTTCCAGCGTTTCGGCGTGGAGAACCGTGTGGCTGCGGTCCGCAGCTATCTGGAGGCGAAGGGGGGCTTGATTCCCGGCCAGGGAGCGTGAGCTCATTGCAGGCGGCCGCTTTTCCTTTGCGGTCGCCTCCATGAGGCGTTGCTCACCTGATCAGCGATCCGACGATGAACAGTCCGGCCAGAGCCAGGACCACGACACCGAAGATGACAAGCATCACGATCATCACCTTCGAGGTCTTCATTTTCACGTGAGGCGTGGCGGCGACGATCCGTTTGTAGTCCGCCGAGAAAATGAGGTCGCTGGGCTTGCTCCAGTAGGCGCCGAGAATCAGCGCGTTGATCAAGGTGCCGATGGGGAAACCGAGCAATCCCAGGCATGACAGGACGGTGCCCACGATCCGTGCCCATGGCATCAGCTTGTACAAGCCCACGCCATTCACCAGGCTCAACAAGGCGAGAGGAAGAATCACCGCGGTACCCGCCATCACCGGATTGTCAGGGCCTTGCCCCGGCCCGCGCGAAAGCGCGCTCAAAATCCCGACGATGAGGAAAACTCCTCCGATGATCTGCAATCCGCCCAAGGACTTGAGGGTGGACTCCCGCTTGATGCACTGGCGGCGGAGTTGTTCGTCGGAGGAAAGACCGGCATCCGCTGGAGCCGGTGCGGCGGTGGGTGGGAGATAAGGGTTCGGTTCCATGAACGGCCGCAGACTGTCCGTGTCCATCGGGCAAGGCGAGCCCTTTGGACACGGACTGTCATCATCAGCAGATCAGGGAAGCTGGTTCGCGGTGTAGTAGAACAGGCGGTTCTGAAGCTGCGAATGATCGGCCGATTCCGCCTTCGGCAGATCGAGCTGATAGATCCGCGCCGCGGAGAAATCCGCCACCTTCACTTCCAGCGAGTTTTTGCCAGTACGGGTGATGCTGGAGATCTCGTGGCTCTTCTTATCATCCTCGTCGCTGCCGTAGGTCCACTTCGGCTGATAAGTGAAGGAGGAGACCTTCCATTTGTCTTTCAGCAGATCGTCGGGGATGTCCTTGGTGAACTCCAGTTTGAAGCCGGTCTTGGTGACATGGATCATGTTCACGTCGAACGGCGTGCCGCCCAGCCAGGTGATGCGCTGGAGACCTTCCGCCGGGGTTCCCCAGCCGCGGACGGTCGCACCCACGTAGAGCTGCTTGCCATCCGCGGTGAAGCGCAGGCGGTGGTTGCCGGAGCGGAGGCCGTGGTCCTTGATGAAGTGCGTCACGCTGCCCTGGAACCTGCCGTTCACCTTCTCCAGCATCACGCGGGAGATACGGGTGCTGTTGTTGTCCGGGACCAGCAGTTGCCCGGCGAAGGGACCGAAGCCACCGGCGCGCGGCAGTTCCATCGGCTCGCCCGCGGAACGGTTGATCGTCTTGTTCGGCAGTTCCACGGTGGCCTTGGTGCGCGCCTTGTTGTAGGCGCCCAGATCGTCGCGATAGGTCTGGAGGGGGTCCTTGCCAGCCCATGCCGGGTCCCAGTTCAAACTACTAGGGTGGCCGTAGAAATTGCCCTTTTCGACGAGGTAGAGCGGGGTCACTGCCTTCCAGTCGCCCTGGTTGTCGCCGCACCAGACATTGCCATCCGGATCGCGGTAGATGCCATTGGCCATGCGGAAGCCGCTGGCAAAAGGCGTGATCACGCCCTTGTCATCGCAGTGCATCACCCAGCCGCGCCATTTCACGGAGGAGAAATTGCGCCCGCGGTGACCGGCGGCGGAGAAGTCGTTCAGCACGTGGGTGAACACCGGGCCCGCATGCGAGGCGGTGCCCAGCGAGAAGTAGTAGCCGCCTTTGCCATCGCGGGTGAGGCTGTTGGTCTCGTGGTAGTTTCCGCTGAGGCCCCATCCGGAGGAGAAGCGCATGTAGGAATCGGCCTTGCCATCGCCATCGGTGTCCTCGGCCTCGGTCATGTCCGACATCTGGATGACGCGGACTTTCACCGGTGAGACCACGTCCAGTCCGCAGCCGTTCTGGAAACCGGTGGCGAAGAGTTCCCACTTGAAGCCATTGGGATCGGACGAGGGCTTGGCCCTGATGATGTCACCGCGGCGCAGGGCCACGAACAGCGTGCCATCGGAAGCGAAATCGATCGCGCCCACTTCGGGCGGCACGCCGTCCGGCAGCTTGATGGTTTCCACCTTGTAGCAATCGTCGAAGTCGACACCGAACGCGATGCCGGCGAACAGGGGTGCGAGCAGCAGCGGTTTCATTCGGGCTTGGGAAGGGATTGGATGTAGAGGACCATGGACTTCAGCTCGACGTCCGACAGGGCGGCGAACGGCGGCATGTAGTTCGGTGGATAGCCTTTGACGATTTTCGCGTTCGGATTGCGGAGGGACTCCAGCAGGTACTCCGTGTCGGCCTTCGCCGTGCCTCCGCCTTCGAGTTCCACGGTGCTGTTGGCGAGACCGGCCAGTGTCGGGCCATGTCCGCCCGCGCCGTCGATCGAGTGGCAGGTGGCGCAGCCGAAGTTGCCGAAAAGGGCGCTGCCCGTCTTCGCGCTGGGTTTCGAAAGGTCCAGCTTCACCTGATAGCCGGTGAATTCACCCACCGCCTTTCCTTGGTAATCGAACTCGATCTTGCCGTCACCGGAGGCGGTGAACCCGCCCTCCTTGTAAACCAGCTTGGCGGCAGGATCGCTGCTCCACTCGTAGTGGCAGGACAGCGGCTGTTTGCCCGGGGTGATCTTCACGCGCAGGAGAGTCTTGCCGGATTTCACCGTGAAGCGCGGCACGCCTTTCTCCAGCTTGTAGCCGATGTATTGCAGCGGGCCATCCGCATCCGCGGGCTTGCCGTTGATGCTGATCGGGTGCTTGCCGGAAGCCTTCTGGAACAGCGTGCCGACCAAGCGCGGCACGTAGTCGAACGAGACGCGGGAGCCGCGTGCCTGATCACCCCAATACGGCGTGAAATCGAGGAAGCCACCCTGCCAAGCATAGAGCGGGCGGCATTCCACCGTGTCGAACACGTAGGAGAGATCCTTTCCGAAGTTCACGGCCAATGCCGCGGGGACGCCGGGGATGGGGGATTCGTATCCGGGGAGGTCCACACCTTTTTCCGGGCTGTATTTCCGCACCGCTTCCCCCACGTGGTGGTGGGAGAAAACCGCCGGATCGAGGCTCGGGTCCGGCAGATAGGTGCTGATGAGGAGCGGCGCGTCCGCGGTCCCGAGCGGCCGGTTCTCATAGGTGAGAAACGGATCCGCCTGGGCCGCCAAGGCGGTGAGGGCGAGAAGAGGTAATGGCAATTTCATGCAATAACAGGGCAAGGGCTAAGACGACGTAGGCTCCATGCTTCTTTCAGTCTGGCGGTTTGGATCGAGGACGAAAGGATGAAGGCATCGTCCTCCCGGGCTGCCGCCAGAATCAGCGCAGCCGTTATCCGAGCCCTGAATGCCCCCGTGTGTAAAGAACGCAGGACTACTCCATTTGAGTAGGGGGAGTCTTTATTTCAGCAGGGGCAACCGCACGATGCACCAACCGGCGTGGGCACCTGTGGCGCGGAGCCGGATTGCGGTGACCGCCTTGCCATCGAGGGCGGCCTTGGCGCTGCCATAGGAGAAATCCGCCACCTTCTTGAAGGACTTCCCGTCGGCGGAGACTTCGAGGACCGCGTTCTGGATCTGGTCCTTGGTGCCGGAGGCTTCCCCGGTGGGCAGTTCCACCTGGCGGAGTGGCAGCGGATTCTTGAAGGTGAAGGTCACCGTGTCTCCATCCTTCAGCGGGCGATCCGACCAGAAAAACGCGCCGGGGGTCCAGGTGGGGAGTGAGGCCGTGGTGTGATCCTGATAGCCATTGGCGGTGGCAGTCACTGTCATCTCGGGTTCCAGGCCTTCCGCGCGATCCAGCGAAATGCCACCGCGTGAATCGTTGCCGCCATCGCCCTTGATCTCCGCACGCAGTGTGTACTTCGATCCGCTGCGATGACCGGTGACGGGCAGGCGATAGCTGTTGTTCACGGCCTTGCCGCCACTCTCGCCGTCATGAGCATCGGTGGCGATGACCTTGCCGTCGCGGAGCAGCTCGACCTTGCGGATCATGAGCTTCTTTCCGCCGCTGTTGAATTGGAACACAGCGCGATGAATGCCATCCGCGGTGACAACGGAGGTCGCGTCGAAGTCGACCGGCTTCCAGTCCGCGGTGATGTTCTCCGGCGACCACTTCGCGAAGCCTTCGCGCTCCGCGCCATTCTTCGCCGGGCTGGTGCGGCCGTGGAAGACGGTGATGTAACGCAGCTTGTTCGGATCAGTGATCGGGATCACCGATTCATAGCGCGGTGAAGTGGCGGTTGGTTTGCTGCCATCGGTGGTGTAGTGCATTTCCGCGCCGGGGAAGGGCGGCACCAGCTTCGCGACACCCTGTTTCCACAATGCGGTCGGCGGCGGAACGCGGAAGGCGATGCCCTGGTAATGCAAGCGCTCCAGATCGTTGCCGAAACGCTTGGTGAAATCATCCCAGTTGCGCTTCTCCTGCGGGGTCCACGCAACTTCCGCGAGGGCGTTGAGGCGCGGGAAGATGCGGTAGTCCGCGGCTTCTCCATCGGTGACGAACTCGGTCCACAGTGCGCTGTGAGCGCCTTGGATGAGAGCCTGCTGGTCGGGAGTGAGATTGCCGCCGGCGGTTGGATCGAATGAGTAGGTTTTCGAAGTCTCGACGTTGCCCGCCCACCAATGCGTCTTTGGTTCGTCGGGGCCACCGTAGCCCATGTCGAAGTAGCAGTAGGGGCCCGGGGCCATGATCACCGGATGGCCTTTCTTCGCGGCCTCGAATCCCGGGCCGGTGCCGGTCCAGGCCATCACGGTGGTATCCGGACGCAGGTTGCCGCCGCCGAGGATTTCATTCCAGCCGACCATGCGGCGCTGGTGCTTGCTGATGATGCCTTCAAGTCTGCGCGTGAAGTAGTTCTGAACCGCGCTCAGGTTCTTGAGATTCTCGCGCTCCATCAGCTCCTTGATCCTCGGATCCTTCGACCAGGCGTTGTGGTTCACTTCGTCACCGCCGACATGGATGAACTGGAAGGGGAACAGCGTGGCGACCTCGCGGATGATGTCATCCACCATCTTGTAGTTCTCCTCGCGGGCGGGCGAGATCACGTTGGACTTCACGCCCTGCACGGAGACGCTGTCGTCCGCCGTACCGGGAAGCGTTTCCGGATAAGCGGTCACCACGGCCAGGCAGTGGCCGGGCATGTCCAGTTCCGGCATGATGTCGATGTGGCGTTCCGCCGCATAGGCCACGATCTCCTTGATCTGTTCCTGGGTGTAGAAGCCGCCGTAGCGTTTGTGGGTTTCGCCCTCGCGCGTGTTCGGCAGCGCGCATTCGGTGCCTCTCCAGGCACCGACCTCGGTAAGCTTCGGCCACGATTTGATCTCGATGCGCCAGCCATCATCATCGGAAAGGTGCCAATGGAAGACGTTCATCTTCCGTGCCGCCATGGCATCGAGCAGATGTTTCACATAGTCCATGCCGAAGAAGTGGCGGGACTCATCGAGCATGAAGCCGCGCCAACCGAAGCGCGGGCGGTCGTCGATCTTCACGCTGCCCATCGACCATTCGATGCCACCCACCTTTTGTGTGGAAAACGCGGCGGGTGGCAGCAACTGCCGCAGCGTCTGGATGCCGTGGTAGAGGCCCTCCGCCGTGGCGGCGGTGAGCTGGATCTGCTCCGGGGTGACGTTCAGCCGGTAGCCTTCGTCTCCGGCGGCGGCTCTCACCGATTCATCGATGCCGATCCGGATCCGCGCCTGTGCCGTGCCGACTGTGAGCGGCAGACCGGTGGAGGTCCGCAGACCGGCGGCGAACTTCTCTGCCTCCTTTGCGGCGACCGGCGAGTTGGTTTGGATGGCATCGTCCGCTTTCAAGACGAACTTGCCGCTGCCCGCCTGCACCGAGGCCGGAAGGGGAACCTGCGCTTGGGCGACCGCGGCCACGCCGCACAACAGAACCGGAGAAATGGAACGAAACATAGGAACAGTGAACGAAAGGAAATCCCCCAAACGTCACCATGCCATCGGATATTTCGCAAGAATCGCGGTTGGTTGGACAAACCGGTCAGGCCTTGGGTCTTCGTCTGACCTGAAGATGTTTTTCCGACGGGTTGAATTCGTAGAGGCCGGTTGCCTCGATGAGACTCCGGAGCTTGGGGTATCCGTAAGAGCGCGAATCAAAGGCGGGATGTTGTTTGTTGATCAGGCTGCCGACAGCTCCGAGATTCGCCCAATCGCTTTCTTCCGGGGTTCCGGCTTTGATCGCTTGATCGATGAGATTGATCAGTTTTGTGTTTTTCCGCAGATCCTTGGCGGTGGGTTTGTCCGGTTTGGTGTCTTTTTCTTCACCCGGCACTTCCAGCAGTTCGGTGTGGATGAATTTGTCACAGGCAGAGACGAACGGAGCGGGTGTCTTTTTCTCTCCGAATCCATAGACCGTCAGGCCTTGCTCGCGAATACGCGTTGCCAGCCGGGTGAAATCACTGTCGCTGGAGACGAGGCAGAAGCCTTGGAAGCGGTTCGTGTAGAGCAGATCCATCGCGTCGATGATCATGGCACTATCCGTCGCGTTTTTCCCGGTCGTGTATGCGAACTGTTGGATGGGCTGGATGGAGTGATGGAGCAGTTCTTTTTTCCATCCTCCCAGGCGGTCATGGGTCCAGTCGCCATAGATTCTTTTGACGCTGGCCGTGCCGTATTTGGCGGCCTCAGCCAGCAGCGCGGCGATGACCGTCGGCGAGGCGTTGTCCGCGTCGATCAGAATCGCGAGGGAGGAAGATGGGACGGATGGCATCCATCCATGCTAACAGGAAACACCGGCCAAGCTGTTATCAAAAGGGCATTAGATTGGAACCACTTTGCGTGGTCTTTTCAATATCCCATCCACGGCGACAGCCACTTCTCGACTTCTTCCACACTCATGTCCTTGCGCGCGGCATAGTCCTCGATCTGGTCCTTCTGCAACTCGGAGATCATGAAGTAATGGCTCTCCGGGTGCGAGAAGTAGAGGCCGCACACCGCCGCGCCGGGATGCATGGCACAGCTTTCCGTAAGCGTCACGCCGGTGATCTCCTCCGCGTTTAGCAGTTTGAACAACGGCGGCTTTTCGGTGTGGTCCGGTTGTGCGGGATAACCGGGAGCCGGACGGATGCCGCGGTAGTTTTCCTTGATGAGCTGCTCGTTGGTGAAATCGCCCGGCTTCTCATAGCCCCACGCCACGCGGGCGCGGTGGTGGAGTAGTTCTGCAAAGGCCTCGGCGAAGCGGTCGGCGATCGCCTTGGTCATGATCGATTGATAAGGATCGTGCGCCGCATCGAAGGTGGCCGCGAATTCCTCCGCACCGTGGATGCCGACGACGAAGGCGCCAGTGAAATCCTCGCGTGCGCCAACGGGTGCCACGTAATCGCTGAGCGCTTCGTTCGGCTTGCCGGTGTCCTTCTTGATCTGTTGGCGCAGGGAGTGGAAGCGCGTGCGTTCGGTGGTGCGGGTGGCGTCGTTCCAGATGATGATGTCATCGCCCTCCGCATTCGCCGGGAAGAAACCGAACTCGCCTCGAGCGACGAAACGCTGCTCGGTGATGATTCGCTCCAACAGTTCCAGCGCATCGGCATGGAGTTTGTGCGCTTGTTCCACCACCTCGGGGTTCGAGGATTGGAAACGCTTCTCATCGTACTTCCACACGCCGCGCAGTTCCCAGGAGTGGAAGAACGGCGTCCAGTCGATGTAGTTCACCAACTCGCGAAGCGAGAGCGGGATGATTTCATCAGCGGCAAAGCCTGCCTCGTAGTCGCCGGGCTGTTCACAGATGAACGGTGCGTCCGCGCGCGTTTCGAAACGACGCGTGCCCGTGAACGACGGCGTCGCGATGTCCACCGTCGTCCAGTCGGTCTGACGCGCATTGGCGCGGGCGTCGGCCAGGGACACGACCGGCTTCTTCGGCCCATCCGCATACTGCTTGCGCAGCTTCTCGTGCTTTGCGGAATTCTCGGCGACGAAGGGTTCGCGCTGGTCGGCGGAAAGCAGCGCGGTGGTCACCGGCACCGAGCGCGAGGCATCCAGCACGTGGACGACCGGCGCGCTGTAATGGTGGGCGATCTTGATTGCGGTGTGGGCCGCGCTGGTGGTCGCACCGCCGATCAGCAAAGGGATGCCGCGCTCGCCGAAGCCCCGCTTCTCCATTTCCTTCGCGACGTGGATCATCTCATCGAGCGATGGCGTGATCAGGCCGGAGAGCCCGATGACATCCGCGCCGATCTCCTCGGCTTTCGCCAGGATCTTGTCGCAGGAGACCATTACGCCCATGTCGGTGACTTCGTAGCCGTTGCAGGACAACACCACGCCGACGATGTTCTTGCCGATGTCATGGACGTCACCCTTCACGGTGGCGATCAGGAAACGACCGGCGGAACGTCCGCGTTCGGCGCGGTGGAGCGCCTCCTCGTCGGTGATGCCGGGATGTTCACTTTTGATGCGCTCGATGTCTCCAGCGAGCATCTCGACCTTCTCGGCCTCCATGAACGGATTGAGATAGGCGACGGACTTTTTCATCACGCGCGCGGACTTCACCACCTGCGGCAGGAACATCTTGCCCGCACCGAAGAGGTCGCCGACCACGCCCATGCCGTCCATCAGCGGACCTTCGATCACGCTCAGCGGCTTCTTGTATTGCGCCAGCGCTTCCGCGGTGTCCTCGTCGACGAACTTGTCGATGCCCTTGAGCAACGCGTGCTCCAGACGCTTCTCGACGGTGGTGTCACGCCACGCCAGATCCTCCTCGATTTTCTTCGCGCCGCCCTTGCCCTTGAACTGCTCGGCGAACTCCAGCATCCGCTCGGTCGCGTCCGGACGGCGGTTCAGCAGCAGGTCCTCGACATGTTCGAGCAGGTTCTTCGGGATCTCGTCATACACCTCCAGCATCCCCGCGTTGACGATGCCCATGTCCATTCCCGCCTTGCCGGCGTGGTAGAGGAAGGCGGAGTGCATCGCCTCGCGCACTGGATTGTTGCCACGGAAGGAGAACGAGATGTTGGAGACACCACCGGACACGCGCGCGCCCGGCAGGTTCTCCTTGATCCACCGCGTGGCGTTGATGAAGTCGACCGCGTAGTTGTTGTGTTCCTCCATCCCGGTGCCGACCGTGAGGATGTTCGGATCGAAAATGATGTCGTCGCCGGAGAAGCCCACCTCATCGACGAGGATGCGGTAGGCGCGTTCGCAGATGCGGATTTTCTCGTCGTAGGTCGCGGCCTGGCCCTGTTCATCGAAGGCCATCACCACCGCCGCCGCGCCGTATCTCAGAATCGTGCGGGCATTGTTCTTGAAGACCTCCTCGCCCTCCTTGAGCGAGATCGAATTGACCACGCCTTTGCCTTGCAGGCCTTTGAGACCTTGCTCGAGGATCTCCCACTTCGAGGAGTCCACCATGATCGGCACTTTGGCGATGTCCGGCTCGGCGGCGACGAGATTGAGGAAACGCTCCATCATTGCCTTGCCGTCGATGAGTCCGTCGTCAAAGCAGATGTCGATGATGTTCGCACCGTTCTCCACCTGCTGGCGGGCCACGGCCACGGCCTCTTCGAGGTTTCCGGCGCGGACCAGCTTCGCGAACTGAGGCGAGCCCGCCACGTTCGTGCGCTCGCCAATCATCAGGAAGCCGGTGCTCTCGTCCGCGGTAAATGGCTGCGAGCCGGACAGCCGCAACGCGGGCTTCGGCTCCGCCAATTCGCGCGGGGCATGGCGTTCGACGGCCTTGGCAATCGCGGCGACGTGTTCCGGCGTGTTGCCGCAGCAACCACCGGCCATGTTGAGCAGACCAGCCTCGGCGAATTCGTTCAACCAGCGGCCCATGTCGCCCGGCTCCAGATCGAAGCCCGTCGCGGCCAGCGGGTTCGGCAGACCGGCGTTCGGATAGCAGGAAATGGCGGCGCTCGATTTCGAGGAGAGCTCCTCCAGGAACGGCCGCATCAGGTCCGGGCCGAGCGAGCAGTTCAGGCCCACGGCCAGCGGCTTCACGTTTGCCACCGCGTTCCAAAGGGCTTCGCCGGTCTGGCCGGAAATCATCGTTTCTCCACCACGGCCGACTGCGGCGGAGACGATCAGCGGCAGATGGATGCCGTCCTTCTCAAAGATCTCCTGCGCCGCCACCAGCGCGGCCTTCGCATTGAGGGAGTCGAAGATCGTCTCCACCATCAGGATGTCCGCGCCACCCTCGATCAGCGCGCGGATCTGGTGGGTGTAGGCGGCTTTCACCTGATCGAAGGTGACCACACGGAATCCCGCGTCATCCGCATCCGGGGAAATGTTCAGTGAAACGGTGAGCGGCCCGATCGCTCCGGCAACGTAGCGCCTGCGACCGGTATCGGAGCCGATGTCGTCCGCCCATTTGCGGCAGAGCTTCACCGACTCAACGTTTATCTCCCACGCGAGGTCGTTGAGGAACGAGTTCTCCAAGATCTTCTGGAAGAACTCCGGGTCCTTCCGCCCGCCGTGCTCGCGCGGGTCCTCCACGAAGAACTCGCTCTGGGCGATCCCGGTGGCGGAGAAGGTGTTCGTCTCGCAGATGTCCGATCCCGCCTCGTAGAAACGGCGGTGGATGTCCGCGATGACGTCCGGGCGGGTGATCGAGAGGATGTCGCCGTTGTTCAGGAGATCCTTGTCGTTCTTCGCGAAGCGGTCGCCGCGGGCCTGCACTTCATTGAGTCCGTAGCCCCGGATCGTCGTTCCCATCGCACCGTCCAAAACCAGAATACGGTTCTGCATCGCGCGGCGGAGTTCGGCGGTCGGATCAATGATGGCCATGGGCGGGCCAATCTAGATACGAACCACCGGTGGGCAAGAGTCAAATCTTCGTATCCGGATGTGTTGATGCGTTTATTGGCCGGTGCTATACCCCGACAGGTTGCTTGCCTGTCGGGGCGGCTTTTTTGACTCAGTGGCGGCGACGGCGCATGATTCCGAGTGCCGCTGCTCCCGCGATCAGCAGGGTACCGGACGGTTCGGGAACGACGGTGAACCGGAATTCGAAATTGCCGGATTCCTGGAAAAGCCCGCTTTCGTCCGTCAACTTGAAGGTGGCGGTGTAGGTGCCCGGTGCCGCCGAGGCATCGACCCAGAAGGCCGGTGTGAAATCGATGTCATCCCCAAGGTGGAATTCATCACCAGCCGCATTCAGGCCAATATCGAGCGCGCTGATGTCGCCGATCCGCAGCCCTTCGCTCAGTCCGACCAGAGTGAGATGGATATCGGCTCCTGCAATCGGTGAATTCCAGCGGCCTGCGGAGCTGTTGAAGAGGAATTGCTCGGCGGTTCCGGGAGCCGAGGTACTGAGGTCGGCGGTGTCGCGGATGTTCAGTTGGCTGAAATGGAACCCGGGATTGGCGGCATCCGTGTAAGGATTGCTGACCAGCTTGTTCGCATAAAAACCGCTTCCTGCCGTCAACTGGAGAGGCGGATTGGCTCCTTCCGGGAGGTAGTTCGAGGAGGAGGTGATCACGGTCGGAGATCCGGCCGGCCCGCTCAGGGTATAGACGCCCTTCGAGTGATAGTGGCTGCTGGCGGGCGTGTTATAGTTGGGGTGGGCATAGAGGAAGGTGAGCCGTCCGTGATTGGGGTTCGCTTGGCCCTGATAGGTTCCGCTGGTGAAGTTCTGCAGGTTGTCTACGCCGACATAGTAGCTGGCGATGGCTGCGGAAGACCCGGCGGCGGTGAGGAGCAGGGAGGCTGCGGCGAGGCTCCGCAGAGGGAGGACGACTGAGGATGGAATGGCTTTCATGTGGATTGGACGCTGTTCTTCTATTTGCTCTAAATATGCAAATGCAAATAAATTGTACTATTGAGAGGCGTGGAGTGATCCTCAACGTTGCCACCGTATGGAAAATGGGCTCTGTTAGTGCGGATGGCGCGTGATCGTGGGAGGTGGAATTTGGCGGATCTGATCGATTTCGAGCAGGCCTTGGGTTCCGCGTCCTCAGGCCCTGGCGAGGAGGAGAAGAGCTCCCTACTCATGGAGGGAGCGGAGCGGCGGGTGGTGTGGCGGAGGTGGCTCGAAAGCTGGCGGGAGGCGGGATCTGGCGGACCGGGGCGGAAATTTCTCGGAGCGCTCCGTGGCGTCACCTTCTGCCTGGCGGTCGTGATGGCTCTGGTGGGTGGCTCGGCCGTCCTCGGCCTGTGGGAGCCGGAGCGCGGTGGGATCAATGTCGGGCTCTTCCTCGCGCTGGTGCTCGGCACGCAATGGCTGGTGCTGCTGGGCGCGCTGCTGGCGTGGCTCTTCCATCGGCGGGCAGGGGAAGCGTTTTCGCAGATCCAAGGCTGGGTCGGGGTGCTGGCCCGGCGTTTCTCCGGGGAGAAGGACCCGGAATGGTGGCACCGCCTGATGGAGGATGCGGCAGCCCGGAAGGCCGTGCTATGGCGGTTGGCTCGATCGGTGCAGACCGCCGGGGTGGCATTCAATCTCGGCGCGCTGGCGGCGCTGGCCGGGCTGATCCTGTTCCGGAACATCGGCTTTTTCTGGGAAACCACCACCGAGTCCACCATGCGAGCGGTGCTATGGCAGGTGACCCACATCCTTTCCGCCCCGTGGCAGTGGGTTGATCCGATCGCGGTGCCGGGCTCCCTGACCCTCGACGCTACCCGCTGGGAACCCGGTGAGGTCGGCAAGCTCGCTCCCGGTCCGCCGGAGTGGTGGCGCTTCCTGCTGTGGTCGCTGGTGGTGTGGGGCATGGGCCCACGCTGGATCCTACGCGCGGTTTGTCGCTGGCAGGAGGGCCGGGCATTGAAGGCGCTGTCCTTCCAATCGAAGCATCACCGCGCGGCGTGGCGCGAGTGGTTTGCGGCGGAACAGCGGGAGGAGATCCACAATCGTCCGGCCGATGGCGCGCTGGTGATCGACGTGGGCGGCGCTGGTTTTTCTCCTGACAAGCTTCGGCCGATTCTTTTGCAGAAGCTGCGGGTAAACCCCGTCGCGTGGGAACGCATCGGTGTGCTGGATGCCGCCAGCGAAGCCTCGGCCCGTGAGGCATTGTCGCGGGCGGATGCGGCCATCGTGTTGCTCGCGGAGGGTTGGGCGCTTTCGCCCCGGCAGATCGAGGGTCTGCTGGCGCGCGTGGGTGAAGTGAAGGAGAACCGGCGGGTGATCCTCTTCGTGGGCAATGCCGAGGCTGGAGCGATCCGTCCGCCATCGGCGGAAGAGCGCCGGACGTGGGAGAACTTTGCGGATGGCATGAGAGGCTCGGAAATCGAACTGATTTTTGTGGAAGGAGGTGCGGCGTGAGTGAGGCGATTCCATCCTTCGCCGTCGTCGGTCGCGTCAACGCGGGCAAGACTGCCACCTTGGCCACCTTGTTGGAAGTGGATGACAACGATGTGCTGCGCGTGAGCGCCACGCCCGGTGAGACCACGCGGGTGCAGGCACTCCCCGTGGTGTACCACGGCGAGGAACTGGTGCGGTTTCTCGATACGCCCGGCTTCCAGCAACCGGTGGAGGCGATGCGCGAGATCGAACGCATCGCGGGTGGCGGCACCCCCGGACCGCCGCATGTGCAGCGGTTTGTCGCGGAATGCGGCGCGCGCTTTCCCGATGAGGTGCGCTTGCTCGAGCCGGTAGTGGCCGGAGCGGGCGTGCTCTACGTGGTCGATCCCAGCAATCCGCTGCGTGATGCTTTCCTCGCGGAGATGGAAATCCTGCGCTGGACCGGGCGCCCGCGACTCGCGCTGCTCAATCCCCAGGGCGACATCCCGCCCGGCCAGGAAAGCGCGTGGCGCGAACGCCTCGGTGCGACCTTCAATCTCGTCCGTACCTTCGATGCTCATTCGGCCCGCTACGAGGAACGTCGTAAATTGCTCGAATCGTTGCTCCAGATCGACGAGCGCCACGGCGATGCGATCCGGCGCGTGCTCGGCAAGATGGAGGACGAGTGGCAGGAACGCCGCGAACTGTCAGCAGAGGCCATCGTGGATTTCCTTGAGAAATCCCTGCTGCTGCGCGTTCATGAGCCGCTCGATGAAAAGGACCAGGGCTTGCCCGCACGCCGTGAGCGCAAGCGGACGGAAATGTCCGAGCGCTATTTCAAGAAGCTCGCGGAGATCGAGAACGATTGCGTGAAGGAGCTGCTCAAGCTCTACCGGCATCATCTGCTGCGCATCGATGCCGATCCCGCTTCCCATCGGGGCCTTGATCTCGCCACCGAGGAAACGTGGCGGAAGTGGGGGCTCGGTCGCGGCCAGCTTGCGGCGGCGGGAGCGATCGCGGGCGGAGCGGCCGGAGCGGCTTTTGATCTCGGCGTGGGCGTCCACAGTCTCGGAGCAGGCACGGTGATTGGTGCGCTGGGTGGTGGTATCGCCGCGTTCTTCAAGGGAGGAAGCCTGCCGGAACTCAAGATGAAGTTCGGCGGCATCAAGCTCGCCGGTGGCGATGGCCGGAACCTTGTGGTTGGCCCGCCCGCGAGCCCGAACTTTCCGTGGGTGCTGCTGGACTCGATGTTGCTGCGGTATCAGAATATCATCGACCGCGCGCATGGACGCCGGGATGTGGAAGCAGTCGGTTCCGCCACCGGTGAAAGCCGTGTGCGGTTGCTGCCATCGGAGCAGCGTTCCGTGCTCCAGAAGTGGTTCGCGTCTTGTCTGAAAGGTTCGCCGGATCGTGGCCTGGAGCCGGAGGTGTTCGGCATTCTCAATGGGGTGTTGGCCCACGTTCCGTGAAGCCGGTGTGAAATCGCGGTGAAGCGGTTGATGAATATGGAAAGCCCGTCGGCGGGAGTGGAAAAGAGGAGATGCTTCCGAGGTTCATTCGCCTGCTTTTCATCGGTTCCGTTACCGTTTTGGCCGCTCTGGTCCTTTGGCCATATCACGATGCGGCGTTCAGGCTCGGAACGCTCTATGGGATCGCGGGCGTATGGGTGTCCCTGCTGTGTTGGAGCCGGGACTCGTTGTGGCGATGGCCGTTGCGCTTCGCTCCGCTGGTGGCAGCCATTCCTTTTTTCCTGCCATCACACCCAATGGATCGGAATGAGCTTCGGGACGACTACGTCGCCGCCATGAAACGTTACGAAGGCGTGCGCTATCTCTGGGGTGGAGAGGGCCGTTCGGGCATCGATTGCTCCGGTCTGCCACGGCGGGCGATGCGCGATGCGCTTTTCAATCAAGGCTGGCATCATGGGAATGGTGCGGCCTTCAGGATGTGGGCGGACCAATGGTGGCACGATGCGAGCGCGAAAGCGTTGGGCGAAGGCTATCGTGGATTGACCCGGTCACTCGGAGTCGAAGGCTCGGTCCGTGCCCTCGATTGCAACAGTCTCCAACCGGGCGATCTTGCGATCACACGGGATGGCCGGCATGTGATGATCTATTTCGGCGGGCGGGATTGGATACAGGCTGATCCCGGTGCGGGAGGCGTGGCGATTCTCAATCCAGCCTTGTCGGGCAATCCATGGTTCGACGCGCCGGTGGCGTGTCATCGATGGTCCTTGTTGACAATGTAGTCGGAAGCTCCGCTTTCGAATGGTATCCGCCAGCTCAGGTTGGCGGTGGAGTGTCAGGCGAAGCGGCGTCCGCCTCCGAAGAGGGAAAGCTGGAGCTTTCCCCTACATTCTGAAAGCATGGTTTCCAGCCACCATGCTTACGGCAGGGGATAGACTTGGGTCAGTTCCCTCGCTGCTGCAAGATCGCGCGGGGTGATCATCTCGCGATCCACCGGAATGGTCGTGGTTCCTTCGATCCGTTCGATCAGCTTGCGATACGGCTGCCAATCGAGCTCGCCGAGCTTCACCGTCTTGCCGAGTCCGTGGCCGGTGGCGGCCTTCCATCCGCGCCAGATCAACTCGGAGCAATAGATCGCATCATCGTCGAAGCGGTAGCGTGGATCGTAGGGTTTGCCGAGATCCTTGTTCATGGCGGCGAGCGCGGTGGGGATGAATTTCTTCTGATCCTCCGCCAGACGATAAGCCCACACCTTCTTCTTGCGGCCGCGGGCGATCCACTCGGCGAGCGGTGTGTGCTGCACCGGGCCGATGGCCTCTATCACCATCCACGCACCGCTCGTCTGGAAAACCATCCCGCAATGCGAATAGGGCGAGTGGGTCGATCCTTCGATGGCATCCACCAGATCCATGCCCCAGCCATTGGGCAGGGATTGGAAAACGATGTCTCCTTCCTGGGGTTCGTAAGCGGCTCCCGTTTTCTTGGCTGTGGAATCCGCCCATCCGGTCTGGATGCCGAGGCAGAGCAGGAGCATGGAGAGAAGTTTTCTCATGATCGCGAATCTGGAGGCACTCTGGCGTGACGTCAAACGGGATCACGGGACCAGCCGGTATCCCGTGCCACGCACCGTGATGAGATGGCGGGGCGCTGCCGGATCGGCCTCGATCTTGGTTCGCAAGGCGGCGATGAAATTGTCCACCGTGCGGGTGGAGGGATAGGCATTGTAGCCCCAGACCACATCCAGAAAGCGCTCGCGGGACACCGGTTCATCCGGATGCGCGGCCAGCAGGCGCAGCATTCCCGCTTCCTTGTCTGAAAGCGGAAGCTCGGCACCGCTGCGATGCACGATCTGCTTTTTGAAATCCAGCGTGACCGATCCAAGCTGCACCGTCTCCGGCACCGCGCTTTTTTGTTCGTGACGGCGGAGCAACGCGCGGACGCGCGCGAGAAGTTCGCGCAGGCTGAAAGGCTTCACCAGATAGTCGTCCGCGCCATTGTCCAGGCCCTCCACGCGATCATCCACCTGGCCCTTGGCGGTGAGCATGAGGATGGGGAAGAGCCGGCCGCGCTTCCGCAGCTCCCGGCATACGGAGAAGCCATCGAGGACCGGCATCATCACGTCGAGCAGGACCAGATCGAAAGTTTCCGTGCATGCGATCTCCAGCCCCTCTTCTCCGTTTTCGGCAGAGCGTACACGGTAGCCTTCCGCGGAAAGCGTTTCGACCAATGCGGTGCGCATCGGCAGTTCGTCTTCAATGACCAGCAGGCGCATGGAGGGGGATCACGAGGGTGAAGGTGCTGCCGCTGTTCGGACGGCTGTCGAGTTCGACCTTGCCACCATGGGCTTCGGCGATGGCTTTGACCAGGCTGAGGCCGATGCCGGTGCCCTGCGTTTCCCGGCGCAATTCGTCTCCGGGGCGGTAGAAGCGTTCGAAGATCCGTGCATGCTCGGACCTGGGGATGCCGGGGCCGTGATCTCTCACGGCGAGCCGCCAGCAGCGGTCATCGGAGGCTAGGATGACTTCGATGCCGCTGTCGGGAGGGGAGAACTTGATCGCATTGTCGAGCAGGTTGATCAGTGCCTGCTGGAGAGCCGCCCCATCCACTTCCGGTTCCGCTGTGAAAACACCGTGGATGAATCCCAGCGCGATCCGCTTCTCCGCGGCGGGAGGTTCCATCACCTTCATCGTGTCCGCAACCAGCGACACCATGTCGGTCGGCTCGAAGTGCCAGCGCTTCCGCCCTTGTTCGATGCGGGCGAAATCGAGGACATTCTCGATCAGATGGGACAGCCGCTTTCCCTCGCGTGAAATGAGGCGATGGAATTCCGCGGCGGTTTCCGGTGCCACCTTTCCCGCATCGAGGGCATCCGCCATCAATCGGATCGATCCCACCGGCGCGCGCAGTTCGTGCGAGACGCTGGCGACGAAGTGGCTCTTCAATTCGTTGAGGCGGCGTTCGCGCGCGAGAGTGCGATGGAGCAGCGCCATGCCACCCAAGGCCGTGACGGCGGATGCCACGACCATCACCAGCGACAGACGTTCCTGTGCGGCCAGCCCCGCCTCCACGACTCCCGCCTTCGGGGGCATGATCTGGATCGAGAGACCGGGGTAGCCGGAGACTTCCTGTTCGGCTGTCGGCTTGTTGTGGTACGGGTATCCATCGACGCCGACAATCTCAGCCCGGGCGCTCCACCCCGGGGTTTTTACAAGAGCCGGCAGTTTCGCCATCCAGTCCGGAGGCACCGTGAGGTGCTTCCCATTGTCCAGCCACGAGGTGCCCACCCACTGTCTGGCATCCGGAGGAAGCGCGGCGGCCCATTCCCGGAGAGATTGCCGCGAGGGCCAGGCCAACGCGTCCGGACCGATTGGTTCATTGGCTGCTTGTTCCAACAGCAAGCCGGTCATCACCGAGGGCGCTTCGTGAGTGACCAAGCGCTCGAATTCTTTTGCATCGGGGGACATTGTTTGGTCCGTCCGTGTCACTCCCGGAGCAGCCGCTTCCGTGATCTCCAAAATCCGGAAGGCCGCGAGCGCGCGCACGGGCAGACCCGAGGTGGTCAGTCCGGCGGCGGGATCATCCCGCAACTTCCGGAGTTCCTCGGCGGTGGCGGCCGCCTCCAATTTCCGGCTCCAGGTGTCGTCGGCCTGTGGGATGGGAGGGTCGGGATAGTTGGGAATGCTGATGGCGGTGAGATCCATTTCCTTCCGGATCTCCAGCGCGCAGGCCAAGGCCAGACGCCGTGCCTCCTCCCCCTGCTCATGTATGAGTTCCACACGCCGCGCATGCGCGCCCCGCCACGCCAGCACCGAGAGCAATACCATCGGCACCAGCACCAAGGCGGCGAGCAGCGGGAAGCGGACTTTCATCAATGACGCTGGGGACTGGTGGTTACCGACCCGGAGTATTCGGGGCGCTTCGTGGCCGGGGCGGGCGGACCCCTTGAGGCAACAGGCCGGATTTCGATTCAATCCGGTCGCCATCCTGCAGCAGGACCGCAGGGACGCTGACCTCGCTGGTTTTGCCATTCCGGGTCAGGTTGATCGTGCCGGCATCCGAATACCCCCACCCGCGCAGCGCCTCGGCGAGCCTGAGTGGAGTCCTGTTCCTGGCGGAGCGTTCGACCGGCACCGGCCCATAGGAGGAAGGCAGCATCGTGGCCGGAGCATAGAGGATGTCCTTGGCAATGGATTGTCCTCCGCTCACCAGGGTGACCTGACCGGACAGTGCCTTGGTGAACAGGCGGCTTTGTGCTTCGTTGAAGCCGGCCCATGGGACATCGGTTGTGCCGGGGAGCGTCTTCAGCTCCACGATGTCACCGGGAACGAGAGGTTGATCGAGAAGCCTGGCCTCCGCGGAGGTCGTTTCATTGGTGCAACGTGAAGCCGCTTCATCGATGTTCACGTCGATGATTGTTTCGCCGCCATCGGAGTTCTGCCGGCGGATGCGGACGTGGGCGAGATCCGGATGGGGCAGCAGGGTTCGAACTCCATGCATGCGCTCGAGCAATTTCAGAGGAGTGGAAGGATAGGGAAGGTTGTCGGGCCAGCGGATGCCGGTGTAGCAGTCGGCAATGGCTTGGAACAAGGTGGGCGGGAGGAATTGCCTCTCTGCTTCTTCCCGGGAGAAGAAAGGGTCTTCCCCCAAGCGGAGATCGAACCACAAATCCGGAGAGACGACCCGGACTTCGTCCTTCCGGCGCTCTTGCTTGTCACGGTGGATGACCAGACGGTCTCCCGCACGCAGCGGCTTGTCGGAACCGGGGTCGTTCGGATCGATCGAAATGGGCCCGGCCGATCCTTTCCGGTGAATGGTGATCGTGATGTGCTGGTCGGGGATATGGTCAAACAAGAGCCCGGCCAGTTCGCGGGAGCCGAGCCACGGAGCCACCGGCTTGGTGGGATCATAGACGAGGCAGTCGCCATGCAGTGTCAGGGCTTGTTCCCTGCCATTCAGCTCCACGATGATCGGCACCACCACATGTTGCAGGAGAGAGGTTCCGATTTCATCGCTCCATCCGGAGCTGGACGATCCGGAACGGGGAGGGGTGCTCTGCTTGTAACCCACCATCAGGATGTCACCCCATTGCAACTCCGGATAGGGTGCGGGATTTCCAAAATCGAATGGAATGGTGAGATAGCCTCCTTCCTGCTTGCGGCGATAGAGAGTCAGTTCCGTGGCGGGCGTGGAAGCGCTCAGGAACTTCACCTCAAGCAGGAGCGCCGCCGGGCAACCGAGTGCATCATTCTTGTCACGATCGGCTAGAATGGGGGTTGTGGTGATGAAGTTGTTGTCGGAGTCGGTTTTGCCCGGGGCGCCATCGCTCATATGGCCACCGACACTGACGATGATCCGGACTTTGGACTCCTGGCTCCAAACCGGAAACGCGTAACGCTGCAGAAGTTCCAACCTGGCATTTTCGCCGGAGGGCGTGAATCCGCTGGCAATCCATCCGGGCTCCGGCACCGCGCCACGGTCGAGCAGCAGCTTGAGTGATTCGACATTGTCCGAGAAGGCCGCGCGCTGGAGCAGCGAGCGGCTGCCCGGCACCGGTGTCTTCAGGTCGGCTCCCGCGGCCAGCAGTTGAGAGAGAATTTCGGTGCCGGTTTTCGTGGATATATCTGCGGCCAGCGCGAGAGGGGTGGCTTCGGTGTAGCTGCTCGCCACATTCAGGTTCGCGCGCTTCTCGATCAGCAGGGCGACCATGCCCGCATGCTTGTTGGCGATGGCTGCGAAAAGCGGATTTGCATACGACGTGGTGAGCCCTTCCACCCGGATGCTCCTGCCTTCCTCCAGTGGACCTTGATTGACGTCGGCACCGTGCTCCAGGAGCAGCCTGGCGATGTCCAGATGGTTCCTGGTGGCCGCGAGACCCAATGGAGGATAGTGGCTGGGGATGTCTCCCGCGCGTTCGGACAAGGGCGTGATGCCGGATTCCAACAGCAGTTTGACGATGGCGGTGTTGCCCGCGTTGACGGCACAGCAGAGCGCCTTCTTGGCGAGATCCCCCTTCTGATCGACTCCGCGGCTGAGGATCGCTTTGACGATATTCAGGTGGCCGATGGTCGCGGCTTTGACCAACCCGTTGCCCACGGCCTCCCGGTTGGCCGCCACACCATGATCGAGCAGGAAAACGATGGGGCGCTCCCAGCCTTTCTGGATGTTATCGAGGAAGAAGTCGTCCTTGCGAAGCAGGTCCGGGCTGGATTGGAGCAGCTTTTCCAGCCTCTGGACTTCGCGGGATTCGTCATCCTCCTGTATGGGGCCGGGAGAGGTGGTGTCGGCCACTCCCAGCTTGGCCAGCGCCTCGCGGCTCAACTTCGCTTGCGGATCGGCGTCCGGATAACGCGTGAGCAGCCGCTGATAGAGGGCGATGGCCTCGTCCCTGCGATCCTGCTTGCGGCGGATTTCCGCCAGCCGGAAGAGCGCATTGGCGATGAAAGGCTCGTCGGCTGCGGCGCGGGAAAGCACCCGGTTGTAGTTCCGGGCGGCCTCCTCGCTGTCTTGGGAAACTTCCTCGGCGAAGAGGCCGTCGCGCAACAGTTCGTTCAGCGGAGGCGCGGAGGTCTGGGCGGCGGCTGCGGCGAGGGTGAGTGCGGAAGCGAGAACGATTGATCTCATGCAAGGATGACAGCCGGTTTCATCTCCGGATGTGTCATGGAATTGTCATGAAATCGAGGGATTTGCTCAGAGCGTGGTCGCGAGGTATGGTGCGGCGTCGAGGAAAGATGGATAGAGCGGTTCCCAACCGGTGGCGCGGAGTTTCGCATTCGAGACCCGTTTGTGGGTCCAGCCGCGTTTGCGGTTGAGGTCACGCGGGCCGGAGGGCGGCAGCGGTTTTTCGAAAATCGAAGCGAGCGCTGTGTAGACCTCCAACTGGGTGAGGGGGTGCGAGTCGCCGACGTTGTAAATTTGAGATTTCAAATCTGAAATATCAGATGGAGAAGATGCCAGATGCAGGATGGCGCGGGCGGCGTCGTCGCGATGGATTTGATTCAGATAGCGGCGGCCGTCTTCCTCGATCACCGCTTCACCATTGAGAAACTTCTTCAGGATCACGCTGCGGTGCGGGCCATAGATGCCGGCCAGACGTGTAACGATGCCGCTGGAGGCGAGAACGAGCTCTTCCGTCTCACGGAGAATCAGCCCCGTCTCGCGATCCGGTTCGGCGTCGCTATCCTCCGTCACCACCGAGCCATCGGTTTGCGCATACACGGACGTGCTGGAGGTAAAGAGCAGGGGGATGCCGGGAAAGGTCGCGACAAGATGGCGGCAGCCTTCCAAATAGACCGCGCGGTAGGCCTCCGGACCACCCCGGCCCGAAGCGGCGCAGTGGACGAGGAAGTCGGGCTGCTCGTCCGCGAGGGCAGCCACCTGGGCGGCGGACGAAAGATCACAGGAACGTGTGCCATCACCACCGGAGAGGGAAGTGGCGGTGATGTCCCAGCCTGCGGTCAGGAATTCGCGGGAAATGGCTTGGCCCAGGTAGCCGTGGCCGCAGAGGAGTAGTTTCAAGAGAGGGGCGATGCTAGTGTTCGGGCAGCAGCGGCTCGCCCTGCCGGACCTTGGCATAGTGGGTTTTCAACCCGTTGGCCACTGCTCCGGCGTACTCGCGGAAAATGGAGGGCAGCAGCTTGCCATCGATCTCACGCGTCCCCTCGTAGTCTCCGGCCTGGATACGGTTGTAGTCGTGCCGGGAGTTCATCACATACGGCTCCATGAAGATCACCGGGCAATCGTAGAGCCGGTTGGCGAGCAGGTTGCGCGCCCACAGATAGGGATTTCCATCCACCATCCGGGCGTTCCGCGAGAGAGGGTTGTAAGTGTAGGGCGGCAGACCGGTGGACGAATAGAAGGAGGCGGCCACGTCCGCACCCACGGCGGCTTCCTCGGCATGCGTGCGCTGGAGGAGCTTGCGAAGCATCTCGTAACGCTGGTCGGCGAGGGCGAGCTCTTCGTCGGTATAGCCGCCGTTGAGCAGCAGGTGGCAGTGGGAATGATCGGTCAGCGAGGGATTGGATGCATGGCCCCACGCCTCGGCATTGAAATGCAGGCAGAGAACGAGATCCGGTTTGAGGGTGCGGTTCACATACTCCGCCCGGGCGCGGATTTCGGCCGTGCGGTAGAACAGGCGCTCGGCGGTCTTGCGGACATCGCCGCCGGGATCGGTTGCTGCCTCCGCCGCTGCCATCAGGGTTTCCGGGCGCAGCGGGGTGAGGGGCTTGGAGTCGTTGCGGACGAGCGTGACGGTCGCGCCGAGCGATTCCAGTTCCGGCTTCAACAGCCGGGCGACTGCGAGGGTGAGATCGCCCTCGCAGACCGGTGGAGCCTCGCCGATGGCAAACCAGCGTTCCTCCATCTTCGCCCACTCCCCGCCGATGTGGCCGGGGTCGATCGCGATGCGGAGTCCCTCCAGCGGGCGCTCCGGGGGCGCGGGCGGCAATTCCCGGGCGGTCCGCCAATGCCGCGGAGCAGGGGAAGTGTGATCCGGAGCGGCGAAGCGCAGATGGAAGCGCAGGCCGCTGTCGCTGGCGTCGGTCGCGATCACCGCCTCCTGGTCGTTGATGGAGAAGTAACTCCGCCATCCGCTGCCGGTGGTGAAGATGGTATCCAGCAACTGCTCGAAATCCTTCCGGCTGATGGTGCCCTGATAGGCATCGAGCGCCGCCCAGTCCGGGGCGTCCCCCAGCGGTCCAAGATGACGCTCGGGTTCCGGAGTGGTGGTTTCTCCCGGTGGGGAGGCCGGAATCGTCGTCACCGCGGGCCGTTCGGTGGCGGGAAGGACGACCGGTTTCTCCGGCTGGCGCAGCGCCAGCCAGCTGCCCGCGGCGAGGATAACCAGCACAAGAAACGCCAGTGCTTTGGTGCAGAGCGACATGGGGGAATTCGGTTGTCGGTGGCGGATCGGGGTGGTTAGTTCGGCCGGTGGGCCTTCAGGCCGCATACGTTTTTCCGCATCATGTCCTCTCTCCGCATCTTGTTTCTGGGTGACGTCGTCGGCGAGCCGGGCCGCAAGGCTGTCATCGCCCAATTACCCCGCTTCCGCGAGGAAGAAGGAGTCGATTTCATCATCGTCAATGGCGAAAACGCCGCCGGCGGCCGGGGAATCACGCCGCGGATCACCATTGATCTCCTGCGCGCGGGGGCCGCGGTCGTCACCACCGGTGATCACGTCTGGGATCAGCCGGAAATCGTGGATTATTTTCCGACCGAGCCGCGCCTTTTACGCCCCCTGAACTATCCGGAGGGCACGCCGGGCGGTGGTTCTGTGGTGCTGGAAACGGCGAAGGGCAAGGTCGGCGTGGTGCAGGTACAGGGCCGCTCGTTCATCCAGCCGCCGCTGGAAAACCCGTTTCTGGCTGCGGAGGCCGAGGTCGAGCGTCTGCGGGCGGACGGGGTGAACATCATCGTCTGCGAGATCCATGCCGAGACCACCAGCGAGAAGATCGCCATGGGCAGGCTGTTGGACGGCAAGGCTTCCTTCGTGGTCGGGACCCACACCCACGTCCAGACGGCGGACGAGCGCATTTTCCCCGGAGGCACCGGCTTCCTGACGGATGCTGGCATGTGCGGCCCGGAGGATTCCGTGCTCGGGCGCTCGGTGGAATCGGTGGTGTGGCGGTTCCGCACCGGATTGCCGACCCGTTTTCCCGTGGCGAAAGGTCCGGTGCGCCTGTGCGGCGCGATCGTGGATGTGGATACGGAGACCGGAAAATGCATTTCGGTGCGCCGGGTCTCCCATTTGGTCGAGGCGGAGGCACCCGAACCGGCCGCGGCAACTCCTCAAACCCTTTGAAATCAGAGGCCCGGCGAAAATCTTCTTTCCAAGGATATTTTTTTTGACAGAGTCGACGGCTTTGTTCAACTTCCGCCCGCTTTCCCCGCCAGGGCCGACACCGGTTCCGCGGCCGGTTCCGGATTCAACTCCGGAGCAGACCGCGGAATTTTTGTCCTCCGGTGGGAGAGGTGTACAACGCCAGTTGCTCGTGTAGCTCAGGGGTAGAGCGCATCCTTGGTAAGGATGAGGTCGGGGGTTCAATTCCCCCCACGAGCTCCAGCGGTGTTGTCCGCTTCATCCGGCAACTCTCACGCGAACCAACAACCACCATGGCTAAAGAATCCTTCCAGCGTAACAAGCCGCACGTCAACATCGGCACCATCGGCCACGTTGACCACGGCAAGACCACCCTCACCGCCGCGATCACGAACACCCTCGCTGAAAAGGGCTTCGCTCAGGCCAAGAACTACGCCGATATCGACGCCGCTCCGGAAGAGCGCGAGCGCGGTATCACGATCAACACCGCTCACGTCGAATACGAGACCGACATCCGCCACTACGCGCACGTCGACTGCCCCGGCCACGCCGACTACGTGAAGAACATGATCACCGGCGCCGCCCAGATGGACGGTGGCATCCTCGTTGTTTCCGCCGCTGACGGCCCGATGCCGCAGACCCGCGAGCACATCCTTCTCGCCCGCCAGGTCGGCGTGCCGGCTCTCGTGGTGTTCATGAACAAGGTCGACCTTGTTGATGACGAAGAGCTCCTCGAGCTCGTCGAGATGGAAGTCCGCGATCTCCTCTCCACCTACGAATTCCCGGGTGACGACATCCCGGTCGTGAAGGGTTCCGCCAAGGCCGCCCTCGATGGCGACGCCAAGTACAAGGAAGCCATCCTCAAGCTGATGGAAGCCGTCGACTCCTACATCCCGGAGCCGGAGCGTCCGATCGACAAGCCCTTCCTCATGCCGATCGAAGACGTGTTCTCGATCGAAGGTCGCGGAACGGTCTGCACCGGCCGTGTCGAGCGTGGCATCATCAAGAAGATGGAAGAAGTCGAAATCGTTGGTATCCGCGACACGCAGAAGACCACCGTCACCGACATCGAAATGTTCCGCAAGCTGCTCGACGAAGGTCGTGCGGGTGACAACGTCGGTCTCCTCCTCCGCGGTCTGAAGAAGGACCAGCTTGAGCGTGGCCAGGTCATCGCCAAGCCGGGCACCGTGAAGCCTCACCGCAAGTTCAAGGGCGAAATCTACGTCCTGTCCAAGGAAGAAGGCGGCCGTCACACCCCGTTCTTCTCCAACTATCGTCCGCAGTTCTACTTCCGCACCACCGACGTGACCGGCAGCATCAAGCTTCCGGAAGGCGTTGAAATGGTGATGCCGGGTGACAACGTCAACCTCGAGGTTGAGCTCATCACCCCGATCGCCATGGAGCAGACCATGCGCTTCGCCATTCGCGAAGGTGGCCGCACCGTCGGCGCCGGCCGCGTGGGCGACATCCTTGACTAATATTTCGCGAAGAGCTTTCAATCCGCGCGCCATGCGCGGATTGGAACGCTGGATTCCGGGGCATTCCGGCTAAAACCGGACTGCCCCGCAGTCGCCTCAACACGGCAGTAGTTCAATGGTAGAGCACCGGTCTCCAAAACCGGGTGTTGTAGGTTCGAGTCCTACCTGCCGTGCCATTTTCCCTCTCATCCCCGCAAAGCAGACTTCATGAAACTCGGCAGCTTCATCGGCGAGACCCTCGGAGAACTCCGCAAAGCCAGCTGGCCCTGGGAGTCCGATCCGAAGATCAAGGGCGTCAAGAAGTACAAAGAACTGATCGACTCCACGGTCGTGGTTTTGATCGCGATGGTGCTCGTCGCGGGCTTTGTCCAATTCTGGGACTTCCTCCACGTCGAGATCGTTACCTTCCTCACCAATTTCGGACACTGAAGCGCCCTTGACGGCACTTCGGTTTCCATTTTTTTATTTCCGACCTTCCTCATGCCAGCCATCCCGCCCGCCAAAGACCAGTGGTACGTGGTCCACGTCCTCTCCGGTCAGGAATCCAAGGTCCGCGAGCGCATCCTCCGCCAAGCCGAAGCCGAGGAGCTGGGTGACTGTGTGTTCGACGCTCTCGTTCCGACCGAAATGGTCTCCGAGATCCGCCGCGGCAAAAAGACCGAAACCAAGCGCAAGTTCTTCCCGGGATACATCCTGGTGAACATGAGCCTCATCACCGAAGACAACCAGCTCGTCGAGAAGGCCTGGTACTTCATCAAGGAGATGGAAGGCGTGATCGGCTTCGCCGGCACCAAGGACCGTCCGATCCCGATGCGTCCGCGCGAGGTTGAGGGAATGCTGGCCCAGATCCGCGAGCGGGAGGAAAATGTCCGCCCCGCCATCACTTTTGAAGTCGGAGACACCGTCAAGGTGGCCGACGGCCCCTTCCAGAGCCAGACCGGCATCGTGGAAGAAATCGACCCGGAACGCGGCAAGCTCCGCGTCTCGGTCACCATTTTCGGCCGCAGCACGCCGGTTGAACTGGAATACTGGCAGGTTGAGCGCGCCTGAAGCCCTCCCGGTGCCGGACCGGTTTTCCTCCGGTTCCTCCGATCTCAAGAACGTCACTGTAACTCCCTATCACCATGGCCAAGGAAGTCGTCAAACTCATCAAGCTCCAGATTCCAGCCGGAGCCGCCAATCCGTCCCCGCCCGTCGGTCCCGCCCTCGGTCAGGCAGGCGTCAACATCATGGCCTTCTGCAAGGACTTCAATGCCACCACGCAGAGCCAGTCCGGTGACATCCTCCCGGTCGTGATCTCGGTCTACAAGGACAAGACCTTCTCTTACATCACCAAGAAGCCCCCCGCAGGCAACCTTCTCAAGAAGGCCGCCGGTCTGGCCTCGGGCTCCGGTGAGCCGAACAAGAAGAAGGTCGGCAAGATCTCCAAGGAAAAGCTCATGGAGGTCGTGAAGATCAAGATGCCGGACCTCAACACCAAGGACCCGGAAGCCGCCGCCCGCATCCTGGCCGGCACCGCCCGCCAGATGGGTCTCGAGATCGAAGGCTACTAATGCTCTCAGCCGGACGGTGAAAATCGTCCGGCACCCGCAGGAGGGTTCCGACAAGCGGAATCCGACCGAACTGCAAACCAAACACCACCATGGCCAAACACCGCAGCAAACGCTACGTCTCGGCTGTCGCGCTCGTCGAAGCCGGCAAGTCCTACACGCTCAGCGACGCCGTCGGAACCGTGAAGAAATTCCCGGCTCCGAAGTTCGATCCCACCGTCACGATCTCCTTCCACCTCGGAGTGGATCCCCGCAAGAGCGACCAGATGGTCCGCGGTTCCGTCTCGCTGCCACACGGCACGGGTAAGAACGTCCGCGTCGCCGTCTTCGCCCAGGGTGCCGCCGCCGAAGCCGCCAAGGCTGCCGGTGCGGAATTCGTCGGTTACGAAGACCTCATCGCCAAGGTGCAGGGTGGCTTCACCGATTTCGATGCCGCGATCGCCACGCCGGACGCGATGACCGAAGTCCGCAAGATCGCCCGCGTCCTCGGTCCCCGCGGCCTCATGCCGAACCCGAAAACCGGCACCGTGACGGATGACGTCGCCAAGGCCGTCAAGGAAGTGAAGGCCGGTCGCGTCGACTTCAAGCTCGACAAGAACGGCAACGTTTCCGGCCCCGTCGGCAAGTCCTCTTTCTCCCCGGAGCAGCTCATCGAGAACACCCAGGCGTTCGTCGACAGCGTGGTCCGTGCCAAGCCCGCCTCCGCGAAGGGCAACTACATCCAGAGCGCTACCCTCGCCGCCACCATGCTGCCGGGCCTGCCGCTTGAATCGGCCACCTACACCAAGGCATCCGCCTGAACCACGGAACGACCATGAATCCCGATAAGAAAATCATCATCGACGGGCTGCTCGACCGGGTGAACACCTCCCCGTACGTGATCGTGATCGATTACACCGGCATGACGGTGCAGCAGTTCACCGAACTGCGCAACCGCCTCTCGGACGGCGGTGCCAAGTGCCTCGTTGCCAAGAACAGCTACATGAAGAAGGCGCTGGCGGAAGCCGGTCTGCCGGACATCGCTGACGGTCTCGTTGGCCAGACCGCTTTCGTCACCGGCGAGAGCGAGGTCTTCGCCGCCGCCAAGGCCATCAAGAACTTCGAGAAGGAGTTCAAGAAGCCGGAAATGAAGATCGGCATCCTCGACGGCGCCATCCTCTCCGCGGACAAGCTCAAGGCCATCGCCGACATCCCGTCCCGCGAAGCCATCCTGTCCTCGCTGCTTGGCACCATCCTCGAGCCGGCCGCGAGCATCGCCCGCGTCATCAAGGCGAAGTTCAACCCGGATTCCGACGAATCCACGGAAGAAGCTCCGGCCGCCGAAGCGGCTGCCGAATAAACAATCTGAACAGACGGCGGTGGCATCTCCGTGCCACCGCCTGAACCCACAATGGTTCCTCGTCGGAAGGGGGCCCCTTCTGAAATGCCCGGAGCTCCGGGCGCGACGATACCGCAAAGGAGAAACACAATGGCTAATATCGAACAACTCGTTGAAGAACTCGGCAAGCTCACCGTCCTGGAAGCCGCCGACCTCGTGAAGAAACTGGAAGAAGCCTGGGGCGTTTCCGCCGCAGCTCCTGTCGCCGCCGCCGGCCCTGCCGCTGGTCCTGCGGAAGCCGTCGAAGAGAAGACCGAATTCGACGTCGTCATCACCGACGGTGGTGCGAACAAGATCGCCGTCATCAAGGCGGTCCGCGAAGTTTCCCCTGGTCTCGGCCTGGCCGATGCCAAGAAGCTTGTCGAAAGCGCTCCGGCGAAGATCCTCGAAGGCGTCGCCAAGGACGCTGCCGAAGCCGCCAAGAAAAAGCTCGAAGAAGCTGGCGCCAAGATCGAGCTCAAGTAACTTCACATTCCGGATTTTCTCCAGGGCGGCTTCGTGCCGCCCTGGAGTATCTCCGGGCACCGGCACCGGCGCGAGATTCCACAACCCCCAAATGAGGCATTTCGCGCCGATACCGATTCCACTTTCCATCGCCTGAATCCTTCTGCCTGAGACCGCAAGCGGCTCGGGCTAAACCTGTAAGCAGCACCCCAGACACGTTATGGCCGAACGACTCTATTTCGGGAAATTTGAGGAAGTGATTGAGCCGCCGAACCTCATCGAGGTCCAGAGCCGGTCCTATGAAGAATTCCTCCAGAAGGACGTCTCCCCGAGCGAGCGCACCGACACCGGCCTCCAAGCCGTGTTCCAGGAGGTTTTCCCTATCAAGAGCTACGATGAAGCCATCGAGCTCGATTTCGTCGCGTACGACATCGAGGACCCGAAGATCACGTCGCTTGATTCCTTGCGCACCGGCGAAAGCTTCAGCGCCGCCCTCTACGTGACCTTCAAGCTGAAGGACGAGACCGGCAACAAGAAGGAGCGCGTGTACATGGGCGAACTGCCGATGATGACCCGCCGCGGCACCTTCATCATCAACGGGGCGGAGCGCGTGATCGTGTCCCAGCTCCACCGCTCCCCGGGCATCTGCTTCGAGACCTCGCAGCACCTCAATGGCAAGCTGCTCCACTCCTTCCGCATCATCCCGGACCGTGGTTCCTGGCTGGAAGTGCAGTTCGACACCAACGACCTGCTCTACGTCTATCTGGACCGCCGCCGCCGCCGCCGCAAGTTCCTGGCCAGCACCTTCCTGCGCGTGCTCGGTTTCCCGACCGACCGCGACATCGTCACCAACTTCTACCAGGTGGAATCGCTCAAGCTGAGCGAGCAGATGGACGAGCAGGAACTCGGCAACAAGGTGCCGTTCGAGGACATCCTCGATGGCGAACTCGTCGTGGCCAAGGCCTATGAGCCGCTCACCATCGGCATCGTCCGCCAGCTTATCGCCCTCGGCAAGAAGGCTGTGGAGGTGATCGACTCCCGCGAGGATGAAATCCTCCTGAAGTCCCTCCGCAAGGACCCGGCCAAGGACGAGGAATCCGCTCTCAAGGACATCTACCGCAAGCTCCGCCCCGGCGACCCGCCGACGGCCGCGAACGCTCGTGCCCTCCTGAAGCGCCTCTTCTTCGATGCGAAGAAGTACGACCTCACCCGTGTCGGCCGTTACAAGATCAACCAGAAGCTCGGCATCGGCGTCGATTCCGACCAGCGCATCATGGTGCCGGAGGACTTCCTCGGCGCGGTGAAGTACCTCCTCAAGCTGAAGAAGGGCGAAGGCGTCATTGATGACATCGACCACCTCGGTTCCCGCCGCGTGCGTGCCGTGGGCGAACTTCTTGCCAACCAGTGCCGCGTGGGCCTCGCCCGCACCGAGCGTCTGGTCAAGGAGCGCATGACCCTGTTCGACGTGAACATCGAGGGCATGACCCCGCAGAAGCTGATCAACCCGAAGGCGCTTTCCGCTGTTGTGCGCGACTTCTTCGGCCGCAGCCAGCTCTCCCAGTTCATGGACCAGACCAACCCTCTGGCCGAGCTGACCCACAAGCGCCGTCTCTCCGCTCTCGGACCTGGTGGTCTGAACCGCGACCGCGCCGGCTTCGAAGTGCGTGACGTTCATCCGTCCCACTACGGCCGCATCTGTCCGATCGAGACCCCGGAGGGTCCGAACATCGGTCTGATCAGCTCGATGTGCACCTACGCGCGCATCAATGAATTCGGCTTCATCGAAACCCCCTACCGCAAGGTGAAGGATGGCAAGGTGAGCAATGAGGTGGAGTACCTCACCGCCGACCAGGAAGAAAAGTTCCTCATCGCCCAGGCCAACAACCCGATCGACAAGTCGGGCAAGTTCCTCAACGACAAGGTCACCGCCCGTGAGGCTGGCGGCGAGTTCATCGAAGTCGATCCGACCGAGGTGAACTTCATGGACGTCTCGCCGAAGCAGATGGTGTCCGTGGCCGCTGGCATGATTCCATTCCTTGAGCACGACGATGCCAACCGCGCGCTCATGGGTTCGAACATGCAGCGCCAGGGTGTGCCGCTCCTCGTTTCCGAGGCGCCGCTCGTCGGCACCGGTCTGGAAGGCAAGGCCGCCCGTGACTCCCGCGCCGTGGTCGTGTCCGAGGCGGACGGCATCATCGCCGCCGCCACCGCGGAAATCATCGTCACCACTTCGGATGGCAAGCTGCCGGTGTCCGAGGAGAAGTTCCTCTCGGAACCCGAGTCGGTGAAAACCAACCTCGACAAGGGCATCATGGTTTACCCGCTGCGCAAGTTCATGCGCTCCAACGCGGGCACCTGCATCAACCAGAAGCCCATCGTCAAGAAGGGCCAGAAGATCAAGAAGGGCGACGTGCTCGCCGACGGCCCGAACACCGAAGGCGGTGAACTCGCCCTCGGCCGCAACGTGCTCGTCGCGTTCATGCCTTGGAACGGCTACAACTTCGAGGACGCCATCGTCATCTCGGAGAAGGTCGTGAAGGAGGACATCTATACCTCCATCCACATCGCTGAATTCGACGTGGCCGCCCGCGACACCAAGCTCGGCCCGGAAGAAATCACCCGTGACATCCCGAACGTCGGCGAAGACGCCCTGCGCAACCTCGACCACGACGGCATCATCCGCATCGGTGCGGAAGTGAAGCCCGGCGACATCCTCATCGGCAAGATCACGCCGAAGTCCGAAACCGAACTCGCCCCGGAAGAGCGCCTGCTGCGCGCCATCTTCGGTGAGAAGGCCGCGGACGTGAAGGACACCTCGCTGCGCGTGCCCTCCGGTGTCACCGGCATCGTCCAGGACGTGCGCGTTTCCTCCCACGGCCTCGCCAAGAAGCGTGCCGAGAAGGTCGATCCGGTCGAGCTCAAGAAGCAGCTCAAGAAGATCAACGACGAGCACAAGAAGAAGGCCGACCAGCTTACCGACCAGCTTACCGAGAAGCTCTCGGACATCCTGCTCGGTGAAAAGATCCCGCTCGATGTCGTCAACGCGCAGACCGGTGAAATCATCATCCCGGCCAACCGCAAGATCACCAAGACCCTGCTCCGCAAGCTGGCCTCGGTGCATGACCACATCGAAATCGATCCGTCCCCGATCCGTAACAAGATCCTGGAAATCATCGGTTCCTTCGAAGGCCGCTTTGCCGAACTCGACAACGAGCGCGAGCGCAAGCTCGACCAGCTCGAGTCCGGTGACGAAGTCGATCCGGGCGTGATCAAGGAAGTGAAGGTCTTCATCGCTGCCAAGCGCAAGCTGTCGGTGGGTGACAAGATGGCCGGTCGCCACGGTAACAAGGGCGTTGTCGCCATCATCGTTCCCGAGGAAGACATGCCGTTCCTTTCTGACGGAACTCCGGTTGATATCTGCCTCAACCCGCTCGGCGTGCCATCGCGAATGAACGTCGGCCAGGTTCTTGAAACCCACCTTGGCGTCGCCGCCAAGGCCCTCGGCTTCAAGGTCGCCACGCCGATTTTCGACGGCATCAAGGAAGAGAAGATCTGGGACTTCATGTCCCAGGCCAAGCAGATCGACGGATTCACCTGGATCGGTGACGGCAAGGACGGCACCACCGGTGGCAAGTCCACCCTCTTCGACGGACGCACCGGCGAGCCGTATCACAACCCGGTCGTGGTCGGCATGATCTACATGCTGAAGCTCGGCCACTTGGTTGCCGACAAGATCCACGCCCGTGCCGTCGGGCCGTACTCCCTCGTCACCCAGCAGCCGCTCGGTGGTAAGGCGCAATACGGTGGCCAGCGTTTCGGGGAAATGGAAGTGTGGGCGCTCGAAGCTTACGGCGCCGCCTACACCCTTCAGGAGCTCCTCACCGTCAAGTCCGACGACGTGCAGGGCCGCACCCGGATCTACGAAGCCATCGTCAAGGGCGACAACAACCTCGAGGCGGGCACGCCCGAGTCGTTCAACGTCCTCATCAAGGAAATGCAGTCGCTCGGTCTGGACGTTCGTCCGGGCAGGCGCGGATCGACCCACGGCTCCGGCATCACCGGCGGCGTGGACGACTTCTCGCTCGACGACCTCACCCTGTAACTTTTGAGCCGCGAAACACAAACAGCCCGAACCATCCTACCACATGAGTGTTGACACCAATCTTCGCGAACTCTTCGGCGTGGACGAGCGCCCGGAAGCCTTCGACCAGGTTTCCATCACCGTGGCCTCCCCGGACACCATCCGCTCCTGGTCCAAGGGCGAGGTGAAGAACCCGGAAACCATCAACTATCGTACCTTCAAGCCCGAGAAGGGCGGTCTCTTCTGCGAGCGCATCTTCGGACCCACCCGTGACTGGGAGTGCGCCTGCGGCAAGTACAAGCGCATCAAGCACAAGGGCGTCGTGTGCGACCGTTGCGGCGTGGAAGTCACGCTGTCCCGCGTCCGCCGCGAGCGCATGGGCCACATCGAGCTCGCCGTGCCGGTGAGCCACATTTGGTTCTACAAGTGCATGCCCTCCCGCATCGGCCTCATGCTCGACATGAGCGCCCGCCATCTGGAGCGGGTGATCTATTACGAGGACTACATCGTCACCGAGCCGGGCAACACCCCGCTTGAGCGCGGCCAACTTCTCACCGAGACCGAACTCCGCGAGGCGGAGGACGCCTACGGTGAAGACACCTTCCGCGCCGGCATGGGTGCCGAGGCGATCCAGGATCTGCTCAAGCAGATCGATCTGGCCGACCTCGCCGTGCAGCTCGAGCAGGAACTCGGCACCACCCGTTCCAAGCAGAACAAGAAGAAGCTCTCGAAGCGTCTCAAGATCACCCAGGGCTTCGCGGGCTCCAAGTCCCGCCCGGAATGGATGATCCAGACCGTACTTCCCGTGATTCCACCGGACCTTCGTCCGCTGGTGCCACTCGAAGGCGGCCGTTTCGCCACCTCCGACCTGAATGACCTCTACCGTCGCGTCATCAACCGAAACAACCGTCTCAAGAACCTCCTCCAGCTCAAGACGCCGGAGGTCATCATCCGCAACGAAAAGCGGATGCTGCAGGAAGCCGTTGACGCGTTGTTCGACAACGGCCGCCACGGCCGCGCCGTGACCGGTGCCGGCAACCGTCCGCTCAAGTCCCTCAGCGACATGCTCAAGGGCAAGGGTGGCCGTTTCCGCCAGAACCTGCTCGGCAAGCGCGTCGACTACTCCGGCCGTTCCGTCATCGTCATCGGACCGGACCTCAAGCTCAACCAGTGCGGTCTTCCCAAGAAGATGGCTCTGACCTTGTTCGAGCCGTTCATCATCCGCCGCCTGAAGGAGCTGGGCTACTGCCACACCGTCCGTTCGGCCAAGAAGATGATCGACCGCAAGACCCCGGAAGTGTGGGACATCCTCGCCGAAGTGACCAAGGGTCACCCGGTTATGCTGAACCGCGCTCCGACGCTGCACCGCCTCTCGATCCAGGCGTTCGAGCCGAAGCTCATCGAAGGTGAGGCCATCCGTGTTCATCCGCTCGTTTGCACGGCTTACAACGCCGACTTCGACGGTGACCAGATGGCCGTGCACGTGCCGCTCTCGGTCGAGGCCCAGATGGAAGCGCGCCAGCTCATGCTCGCGCCGAACAACATCTTCTCGCCCGCGTCCGGCCGCCCGATCACCACTCCTTCGCAGGACATCATTCTTGGCTCCTACTACCTGAGCTGGGCTCCGGTCCGGACCCAGAAGGACCGCGAGAAGATGGAGCACCTGCCGCTGTTCGAGAACTCCTCGGAAGTCGAGTTCGCGATCGCTGCGCGCAAGGTGAAGTATCACTCCTGGATCCGCATCCGGAACCCCGATTTCGGCAAGGACAGCGTATACGGTGACAAGGAGTCGAAGATCATCGAAACCACCCCGGGCCGCGTCCGCTTCAACGAGATCTGGCCCGATGGCCTCGGCTTCATCAACAAGAACGTGACCAAGAAGGTCATGGCCGACATCATCTGGCGTTGCTACCAGGTGGGCGGCAAGAAGAAGACCGTCGAGACCCTCGACTCGCTCAAGAGCCTCGGGTTCCGCGAAGCTTCCCGCTCCGGTGCCTCCATCGGTATCGTTGACATGGTCATCCCGGAAGAAAAGCCGGAGATCATCGCGAAGGCTTACGACGAAGTCGGCAAGGTGACCAAGCAGTATCGCAACGGTGTCATCACCGATGGCGAACGCTACCAGAAGGTCGTCGATATCTGGACCCAGGCCACCGACGCCATCGCCAACAAGCTCTACAGCAAGTTGGAGCACAACGACGGCAAGGGCCTCAGCCCGCTGTTCATGATGGTCGACTCCGGTGCCCGTGGTAACAAGTCGCAGATCAAGCAGCTCGGCGGCATGCGTGGCCTCATGGCCAAGCCCTCCGGTGAAATTATCGAGCGCCCGATTATCTCGAACTTCCGTGAAGGTCTGTCCGTGCTCGAGTACTTCATCTCGACCCACGGCGCCCGCAAGGGTCTGTCCGACACCGCGCTCAAGACCGCTGACTCCGGTTACATGACCCGCAAGCTCGTGGACGTTGCCCAGGACGTGATCGTCACGCACCAGGACTGCGGCACCGCGAACGGCATTCTTGTTCGCGCCATCTATGATGGTGACGAAGAAGCCGCCTCGTTGGCCCTGCGTGTCTATGGCCGCGTTTCCTGCGAGCAGGTCAAGGACCCGGTCACCGGTCAGATCATCGTCGATGTCGATGATGAGATCACCGAGAAGCAAGCCCAGGCCATCGAGCGCATCGGTTACGAGCAGCTCAAGATCCGCTCCGTGCTCACGTGCGAATCGGACCGTGGTTGCTGCGCCCGTTGCTACGGCTTGAACCTCGCCACCGGCAAGACGGTGAAGATTGGCGAAGCGGTCGGCATCATCGCCGCCCAGTCGATCGGTGAACCCGGCACCCAGCTCACCATGCGTACGTTCCACGTCGGTGGTGTTGCGGCGGCGACCTTCAAGCAGCCGATCATCAAGGCGAAGAACACCGGTGTGGTCGTTTACAAGGACCTCCGCACCGTCCAGTCCGCCGAAGGCAACTGGGTCGTCCTCAACAAGAACGGCACGCTGTCCGTTCGCGACAAGGATGGTCTGGAACTCGAAAGCCACAACATCGTCATCGGCTCCGTGATCTCGATCAAGGATGGCGACGATGTGAAGAAGGCCGACGTGATCGCCACCTGGGACCCGTACAACGTGCCGATTCTCACCGAGAAGTCCGGTAAGGTTGAGTTCCGCGACATGATCTCCGGCATCACCGTCCAGTCCGAGACCGACAAGGAAACGGGCAAGAAGGGCATGATGGTGACGGACCACAAGGAAGACCTCCACCCGCAGGTCGTCATCGTGGATCCGAAGACCAAGGAAGTGAAAGCCTCCTACTCGATTCCGGTCGGCGCCCACCTTTCCGTCAAGGAAGGCGAGGAGGTCACGGGCGGCACGCTGCTCGCCAAGACCCCGCGCAAGGTGGCCCGCACCAAGGACATCACCGGTGGTCTTCCGCGTGTTGCCGAGCTTTTCGAAGCTCGCAAGCCGAAGGATGCCTGTGTGATCGCGAAGATCGAGGGTGAGGTTTCCTTCGGTGGCAACGTCCGCGGCAAGAAGAAGGTCATCGTGACCGACTCCACCACCGGCGAGCAGGTCGAGCACCTCGTGCCGATGGGCAAGCACATCATCGTGACCGAAGGCGACCGCGTGCACCGCGGTGACCAGATCACGGAAGGCCCGGTGTCTCCGGAAGACCTCCTCGAGGCTTGCGGTGCCCAGGAACTCCAGGAGCACCTGGTCAACGAAGTGCAGTCCGTTTACCGCGTCCAAGGCGTGGAAATCAACGACAAGCACATCGAGATCATCATCCGCCAGATGCTGCGCAAGGTGAAGATCACCGATCCCGGTGACGCCGACCAGCTCCTCTGGGGCGACCAGATCGACCGCACGAACTTCAAGAAGATCAATGCGGAGATCGTCGCCAGCGGTGGCAAGCCGGCGGAAGCCGAACCGGTGCTGCTCGGCATCACCAAGGCCTCGCTCGAAACCGACTCGTTCATCTCCGCGGCGTCCTTCCAGGACACCACCCGCGTGCTGACCGAAGCGGCGACCCTCGGCAAGGTGGACTACCTCACGGGCTTCAAGGAGAACGTGATCATGGGCCACCTCATCCCGGCGGGTTCCGGTTTCGAAACGCACCGCGATGTCGAAGTCGAGTTCACCGTCGAGGAGCCGGAGCCGATCTTCCATGAGCCGGAGCCGGCCGTGGACGACGACGCCCGCACCGCCTGATCCGACGAACATTCACAAACGCCCGGCTGCCGCAAGGTGGCCGGGCGTTTTTGTTTTCCCCAACCGGGCTGCGGACTCCAGTCCGGCCTTGCTGAATGGCTGCCTAAATGAATCTGCGTTCCCGATTTGGCCGGAGTGGTCTCAACCTCCCGCAGCCAGCGTCACAATCTCCACCCGGTCACCATCGTTCACCTGCGTGGTGCTGAAATCCCGGGGGAAGATCGCTTCCAGATTCAGCTCCACCACCACCGGTTTGCCGCCCAATCCCACATCTTGCAGCAACTGCTCCACCGAGCGCGTCGCGGCGAGTTCGTGAGGCTGTCCATTGAGCGTGATCTGCATGACCCGTCGATAACGCCGGAACGGAGGAAGCGGAAATGGAAAATCACGCCCGCCACTGGGCGAGCTGCTCGGGGAACGGGCAGCGTTCGCAATCGCTCACATCCTCCAGGCAGAAGTCGTGGTAGATCTGCAGCAGCGCCTGATGATGGGCCACCTTCTGGAACCATGGCTTCGCAGTCTCCAGGGAGCCGAACAACCGCAGTCCGCAACGTTTTACCCGTTCATTCGGAGAGGCCGCACGGAGTTTCCAGTAGGCGTTGAAATCGAAGCCGTCATCCTCATGGAGAGCCAGTGGAGCCAGATGATTCGCCAGAAGTTCCAATCCCTGCGAACGTCCGAACAAGGCCACCGGCCGCAGCGTCGGTGCGGAGGTCAGCGTGTGGCGGCGTTCCCAGAAATCGTGATTCAGTTCTTCAAGGAATGTGAGCACAGCTTCCGGACGAAACGGCCTCGCCAAGGCGACTCGCCGATACTTCGGCCATACCGTCACCAATGCGGAGAGAGCACCAGCCCGGCGGTGGGGATGATTGGCGGGGCGGTGGCCATGAAGCTTCCACGGGATTGTGCGGGTGCCAGCGGTCTCAAAGCGGCCGCGTTGCTTCCACCAGGTATCCCACAGTCCGCGCAGGTATTCACGGGTATCGGTCGGAGCTTTCTCGTGCAGGATTGGCGAGAGGAACCCGGCTGTGCCGAATAGCAGCGCCTCATGATCCATCTCCTCCTTCATTGCGGAAAGCGGAGCCCGCTGGGCCAGCAGGCGCATGGCCAGGGAATTGCCACGATACCCCAGCGTCTCCGCGGTGGCTTGGAAGAGAGCGGCATCGCGGCCGTGGGCGTCCGCCATGCGAAGGAATCGTGCGGCTTTTCGTGTCGCCCGATGAGCCGCCGCCTGTTCCAACAGGCGGCTCACCGCCACGCTGTCCATTCCGGCCAGCGGCCGCACGCAGCGGCCGGGGCGGGCGATGGCGATCTCGCGGGGAGGCAGGTTCAGGGCTTCTTCGATGGCTTCCGCTCCGATTTCCACACGCGGGATCTCATGGTGCTCGTCATTGCGGGTGAAACTTTCCCGTTCGGCGGGGCGGAACACCACATGCAGGATTACCTCGCGGTAGGCCGGATTGGCCGCGTGGCCGTGGCGCTCCCAATCTTCCGGTTCGGGATCGAGTTCGATGGCTCCTTTTTTCAAGACACCATCGATCTCTACCGCCGCTTGGATGAAGTCCGGCCCGGCCGAGCGGTTCCACTCTCCGAATTGGACGATGCGGACCTGATTGCCGCTGGTGGTGGCGAAGTCCCGCCCGAAGGCGCCGGCAAACCAAAGCGCCTGCAGTTCCAGTTCCGGCGGCAGCGCGCGCCCGCGAGGCTCCGCCAGCGTCGATGGCTGGAAAGCGTCTTCAAGGAGGCGGGCGTAGCTCATTTGATCTTCGGCACTTTGGTCGGATCGGCAGGAGGTGGCGGTGGCGGGTCGAGGATATTGAGCCAGCCGGTGAGAGCCTGGGATTCGGGAATGGCGGCGTAGATCGTGCGGGCATCACGGAGTTCCCGGATGGCCAGGTCCTTGTGTCCCACCGCGCGGTCGATGGAGATGATGTTGAACTCCTGCCGCAGTTTGTCGGCGGTATTGGTGTAGTTCTCCCTGGCGACGCCGAACCACTTTTTCGCATCGTCGTTCAGGCTGATCGCCCGATAGCGGAGACCCAGGGCTTCCGCGAGAACTCCGCTGTGGGTGCGTTCGACCGCTTTTGCGAGCTGGTCGTGCAGTTCGGCCGGTTTGCTGTCCCATTGGAGTGATGCCATCCGCAGCGCCCGATAGTCATTGTCGCCGGGCTGCTTCTCGCCACTGCCGTCCAGATGAATGAAGGGCCGGTAGAGCGGGTCCCCGAACACGACGCCCTGCCAGGATAGCGCGGGCATCGCGGCGTAGGCTGCTTCGGCGAAGGTGGAGCCATCGAGCAACCGCTTGTGAAGGATGTCGAAGTAATGGGTGATGCCCAGATACGGCTCGTAGGTATTGCCGATGGTGCAGCAGGCGCCGCGCTCCAGCAGGGCCGCGCTCCAGTTTTTGTTGGGGTCGCGGATCTGCTCCGCGCTGAAGGAGTGCAGATGCATCGCCACCGCGCCGGGACGGAACTGGAACCGCGGGTTCAGGAAGGGGCCGTTCACATTCCACTCGTACCAACCGTAGTAGAGCGAGGCATCCGTCATCGGATAGTTCGTCGGCAGCGTGTCGTTGAAGCGGTCCACCACCGTCGGGATGCCCGTGGAGAGGTTGGCCTTGGCCACGCCTTCCAGCCATTGGTCGCCTTCCGGGATCTTGTTCGCGATGTCCACGTAGGCACGGCCCCACAGGCCGGTCTTCTCCGTTGCCACCGCGTCCTTGATCATCCGCTCGCAGGTTTCCCACTTTGCGGCATCGATGCGGGCCACCAGGACGAGAAACGGCATGCCCGCCTCGGCAAAGGGCTTCTCGCTTTTGAAATAGGCATTGTTGACCACGCCCAGCGTCGGCAGTCCCTGGATGCCGAACGCCGCGAGTTCCGAGTCCACGGCGGCTTCGTTGCGGCCTTCGAAGGGTTTTTGCAGATCGATCGGGGGCGGAGTGGCACTTGTGTTGCGAATCCGCAGCGGCACTCCGCGCATCACCGCGATGAAACGGATCTGGTTCTGAACCGGCAGCGTCAGGTTCTCCTGGTTCTTGCCAAGCTTCCACCATCCTTTGGAATCGAAGATCCCACGCAGCGGTTTCACCAAGCCCTTGTCGTAGTCCTCGCGGCTGATGTCATCGCTCTTCGGCAGATCGAGGCCGACGAGGTTTTCAGCGGGGATGCTGCGGGCGGCACGGTACGTTTCCGCCAGCTTCGCCGATTCCGGAATCGCCTTGTTATAGAGGACCACCACGGAAGCAGGGTCGGGCGTCGCCGCGAGGGTGATGCCGGTGGTGAGGATCAGGAACAGGAAAAGCCTCATTGCAAGGGAAGGTGTCAGGATCAGGTGGTCCGGGCCAAGCTCAACTTCAATCCGTCATACGCGACTTTCACATGCCGCGGCAGCGTGGACTCCAGTGTCATGTGTTCGTTCTGGTGGCCGAGGTGGATCAGCCACGCCTCGCGCGCCTTGACCTCGCCGATCATGGCCAGTGCCTCTTCGTTCGAGAAGTGGGTGGCATGCGGAGTTGGCTGGAGTGAGTCGATGACCAGCACGTCCACATCTTTCAAGGCTGCCAGCGTGACCGGAGGGAAGGCCTTCGCATCAGGGAAATACGCCGCCGATTTGCAGCCCGGATACTCGAACAGGAACCCCACCGTCTCCACCGAGGCATGTTGGACAGGCAGCGGTGTGATCTTCAACCGGCCGTAGGTGAATGGTCCCTCAATGAGACGAGGATCGGGTTTCACATAACCGCGATAGGTATTCGCGGAAGAGAAAGCCCAGGCAAACATCGAGCGCAGCGTGGCCATGCACTCGGTGGTGGCATGCATGGGAAGCGGGGCGTCCCGGTGCCAGCAGAAGGCGCGCAGATCGTCGAATCCGGTCACGTGATCAAGATGCCCGTGGGTGTAGAGGACGGCGTCGATCCTGCGGATGTTTTCACGGAGCGCCTGCTGGCGGAGGTCCGGCCCGGAGTCCACCAGCAGCGTGGTTTCCGGGGTCTCGATGAGGATCGAGGAGCGGGTGCGGGTGTTGCGGGGGTCGGTGGACCGGCAGGTCTCACATTCACAGCCGATCACGGGAATGCCCGTGGAGGTTCCGGTGCCGAGGAAGGTGAGGGTGAGATCGTCCGTCATGAAATCCGGAGCAAGGCTGGCACAAGCCCGGTGGCTTCGCAACGGTCCGGGACACTCGGGGAAGAAAAGGCCGGATGACGATCCATTTGGAATTTGCGAAGATCCGGATGAAGACGACCGTGCGGGGCAAATGCGGGTCCTGGTCCACACGATAGGCAGTGCCGGGGACGTCCATCCCTTCATCGGCGTGGGGCGTGCCCTGAAGGCCCGCGGGCATGACGTGCATGTCATCACCGGCGCGGTTTTTGAGCGGGTGGTGCGGGAAAGCGGATTGGAATTCCACCCGCTCGGAACGATCGAGGATTTCGAGCGGCTCCGTAGCAATCCGGACCTCTGGCACCCGCGCAAAGCCCTCCAGGTGATCATCCGTGGCGCGGTCGATCCCAGCTACGCCCCGATCCTGGAGCTCACACGGGAGCTGCACCAACCCGGCAATACCGTCCTCCTGGCCAGTTCGCTGGCCTTTGGGGCGCGCAATGCCAGCGAACTGTTGGGAATTCCAATGGCTACCGTGCATTTGGCTCCATCGTTGCTCCCCAGCGTTTATCATCAGCCGGAGCTGCATGGCATGGTGTTCGGCCAAGGTGCGCCGCGTTTTCTCAAGAAGATCCAGTGGTGGATCGCGGGCAAGGTCGTTGACCACTATGTCCTCCCGCAGTTGAACCGCTTGCGGCAGGAGCATGGATTGCCGCCTGCGAGGAACATGCTGTTGGATTGGTGGCATGCGCCGGACCGGGTGATCGCCCTGTTTCCGGACTGGTTCGCACCGCCCCAGCCGGATTGGCCGCAGCAGACACGGCAGACCGGATTTCCGCTGTTCGATGAAAGGGGCATCCGCGAGGTGCCCGCCGAGGTGCGGGACTTTCTCGATGCGGGCGAGCCGCCGGTGATTTTCACTCCCGGCAGCGCGATGGCGCACGGCGAATCTTTTTTCCGGGAGGCCGTGAAGGCGCTGGTCCGTTTGAACCGCCGGGGCATCCTGCTTTCACCCTTCACCGAAACCCTTCCGGAGAATCTGCCTCCTGGCATCCGGCATTTCTCCTACGTGCCTTTCAGCGAGGTGCTGCCGCGCGCTGCGGCGTTGGTCTATCATGGGGGGATCGGCACTTGTGCCCAGGCCTTGCAGGCGGGCATTCCCCACCTGATCCAGCCGATGGCTCATGACCAGTTGGATACGCTCGCCCGGGTGCGGAAGATGGGGGTGGGCCTCGGGCTTTCACCCGCCGAATTCACGGATGGGCGGATTGCGGAAATACTGGATCGCTTGTTGACGGATTCGTTTTTCAAGGAGAACGCCACGGAGATGGCCGCTTGCTTTGAGCCGGAAACATGGATGCGGCGGACGTGTGAGGAAATCGAGGCGCTTTTGCCTGGGGCGAAGGGGACGATTCCGGTGATTTCCAGAGATTGATTCCCGGCTCCGGCTTGGCATGATGCCGCCGCCTCCGGCACCCGCATGCTCACCCTGCTGAAAATCCGCAATCTCGCCCTCGTCGATGAACTTACCTGGGAGCTGGGCTCCGGCCTTGTCGGCGTGACTGGTGAGACCGGCGCGGGCAAGTCGGTGATCGTGGGGGCCCTCAAGCTCGTGCTCGGTGAACGGGCCGACAAGGGGCTCATCCGCACCGGTGAGGAATCCTGCACGGTGGAGGCGATTTTCAATCTAACCGATTCTTCCGCGATCGATGCGATTCTGGAGGAGGGTGGTCTGGCTCCCTGTGAGGGCGAACTGATCGTGCGCCGCGCGGTGGGCCAGACGGCGAACCGCCAGTTCGTGAACGACTCGCCGGTGACGCTGGCGATGTTGAAGAAACTCGGTGAGCATCTCGTGGACCTGCACGGCCCGCACGATCACCAGTCGCTGCTGTCCACCGAACGCCAGCTTTCGATGGTGGATGCCTATGCAGGCGCGGAGAGCAGCCTCACCGCGTGGCGTGAAGCCTGGCGCGACTGGCGGGCGAAGACCACGGAGTTGGACGAGCTTCGTCGCGCGGAGAGTGCCAGCGAGCAGGAGCTGGAACTACTGCGTTATCAGGTTTCTGAAATCGACGCTGCGAATCTCAAGCCCGGTGAGGAAAACGATCTGGAGGACCGCTGGCGCCGCGCCGTGAATGCTTCGCGATTGGTGGAAGCTTCCGGTGCTGCGATCGCATCGCTTTCGAATGACGATGGCATCCTGGAACGCCTCGGCGAGGTCCAGCGTCTGGTCCGGGAGTTGGAGAAGCTCGATCCGTCCGTGATCGAGCGCACCGGTGGTCTGGAAACCGCGGTGCTGGAACTTCAGGAACTGGAGCGTTCGCTGGTGGAATACGGTGAGGAACTGGAGATCGATCCGGAAGAAGCCGCCACGCTGGAAGAACGGGTGAATCTCATTGAGTCGCTGAAGAGGAAATACGGCGCGTCCTTGGCCGATGTGATCGAGCGCCGCGATGCCGCCGCCGCCCGCCTCGACAATATCGAGAACCGTGGCGAGAAACTGGAAAAGCTCGCTGCCGAAGTGACCGCCTGCCGTGCCAAACTCGATACGGCGGGCAAGTCGCTCACCGCCGCGCGCAAGAAGATCGCGCCGAAGCTGGCCAAGGAAATCGCCTCCCAGCTCAAGGATCTCGGCTTCAAGCAATCCTCCTTCGATGTGCAGGTGGTGCCCTCCACCGAACCCGGACCGCAGGGATACGAAGGTGTGGAATTCCAGTTCGGTCCGAATCCCGGCGAACCCCTGCTGCCGCTGCGCCAGATCGCATCCAGCGGTGAAATCAGCCGCGTGATGCTGGCGGTGAAAAGCGCGCTGGCGGAACAGGATGCCACGCCGCTGATGGTCTTCGATGAGATTGATGCGAACGTCGGCGGCGAGGTGGCTCGCTCGGTGGGATTGAAGATGGCGGCACTCGGTGCCCGCCATCAGGTGGTATCGATCACCCATTTCCCGCAGGTCGCCGCCACCGCGGCACACCATTTCGTGGTCGAGAAGGAGGTGGCGAACGGCCGCACCCGCTCGCGTCTCTATCCCGTCACCGGTGAGGCACGGATCAAGGAGCTTGTGCGCATGCTTGGCGGTGGTGGCGAGCAGGCGCGGGCGATGGCTGCCAGCCTGCTTGAAAACGCATGAAACGCACGCCCCGCACCTACAAGGCCGTGCCGGAGCAGGTGGAGGCCTCTTCGGGCGAACTGGCGCGGGAGCTCGGTCTGCCATGGAAACAAGCGGGGATGCCACGCCTGCTCATCGGTCGGCGCGAGTGGGTGGGGCTTCCGGACCTCGGCATCTCGCCGCTCAACGCGAAGACCGACAGCGGCGCGCGTTCGTCATCGCTTCACGCGGAGGACATATCGCTGTCCGAGGATGGAAAAAGTGTCAAATTCGTCACCGCCAACCACTATGGAGATCGTATTTCCTGCGAGGCGGTGGTGGTGATGACAAAGAAGGTGCGCAGCTCCTCCGGGGCGGCGAAAAAACGCATTTTCATCGAGACAAAAGCAGTACTCGCAGGCGGTTTCACCTGTGCGATCCGCCTCAGTCTGGCCAACCGCTCCGTGATGCGCTGCCCCATGCTGATCGGACGCCGCGCGCTTTCCGGTTTTTTTCTCATTGACCCGCAGGCTTCCCACTTGTTGGGAGGCGTGCGCGATCTCGAACCCCACGTTCCGGGCACCCGTCCCTCATGAAAATTCTCATCCTTTCCCGCAACGCCCAGTTGTACAGCACCGACGCGCTCGTGCGCGCCGCCGAGACGCGCGGGCATGAAGTCCGGGTGGTGGACTATCTCCGCTGCTACATGAACATCACCTCCCGGAAGCCGAAGATCTATGTGGACGGGGAGGAACTCCAGGCGGACGCGGTGATCCCGCGCATCGCCGCCTCGCACACGTTCTATGGCAATGCCGTCGTCCGGCAGTTCGAGATGATGGGGGTATTCACCGTGAACGACTCGGTGGCCATCGCCCGTTCCCGTGACAAGCTGCGCTCGATGCAGTTGCTCGCGCGCAAGGGAGTGGGCCTGCCGGTCACCGCATTCGCCCACCATACGGATGCGACCAATGAGTTGATCAAGATGTGCGGCGGCGCACCGCTCGTCATCAAGCTGCTGGAAGGGACCCAGGGCGCGGGCGTGGTACTGGCGGAAACACAGAACACCGCTCAATCGGTGATCGAGGCTTTCAAAGCCGGGAACATGAACATCCTCGTGCAGGAGTTCATCAAGGAGGCGAAGGGAGCGGACATCCGCTGCATTGTCGTGGGCGGCAAGGTCGTCGCAGCGATGAAACGCCAGGCAGCGGAAGGCGAGTTCCGCTCGAACCTCCACCGTGGTGGAGTGGCGGAGAAAGTGAAGATTTCCCCGGAAGAACGCGCCGTGGCCTGTCGTGCGGCGAAGGCGATGGGCCTGAACGTCGCTGGTGTGGACCTGCTGCGCTCGAATCACGGCCCGGTGGTGATGGAGGTGAATTCCTCACCCGGCCTGGAAGGCATCGAACAATGCTCTGGCAAGGACGTGTCCGGCATGATCATCGAGTTCATCGAACGCACCGCCGCGAATCCGCCGAAGGCAGGGGATGCGGTGAAGTAGTAGCGCAAGTTTTCAACTTGCTCATGGGGGAGCATCGGAGTCGCGCGGACGTTCCGATCTCACCCGTGCCAAGCGTTTGAAACCGCGGTATCCCACCCACACCAAGCCCACTCCCACGACTCCCGCACCGCCGAACACCCACCAGGGCAGCGGCACGCGCCCTTTCAGTCGGGTGACCAAGGGATGCTTCAATCCCTCGGCAAGCGTGTAGTCCCACACCAATGTCTTTCCGCCGTCTTCCGTGCGCGTGGCATTGGACTCCAGCGGGGCTTGCGGGAGATGCATCACATAGACGAGCCGCCGTCCGTCGATCTCCTTCCGTGGCATGAACAAGCCGCCCACCAATGCCCGGTTCGGACTGATCGTGCGTGTGAGTTCCACGTCCAGTCCATTGCGTTTGACCTCCACCACCCCGGCAATGTGCTGGAATGGATTGGGCATGCTTTTGGATTTCTCCGGTTTCGAAAGGTCTGCGATCTTCAGCACCGAGGCGCAGGAGAGCCGGATGTGAATGCGCGTGCGGTCTTCGTGCTGGCTGATGTCGAATGCCTCGCAGCGTACTTCAGGAGATTCCTTCAACCACTCGTCCACGCTGCCGCGGAGCTTTGCTTCTCCGCCGCTGAGACGGACGGTGGTGGTGGGCACGTCATAGGTGGCCTCGAAGATGGCGGCTCCGTCCTTGGCCAGCCACAATTCCTCCTTCCCATCGAAACAGGATGTCAGCAGCGTGACGACGATGCAGAGAGCGGCGGTGAGGAAAAATCGCATGCGGCGGTTCACGCTATAGCAGGTTTTCCTTACTTGGCCATAAGTCAGACCAATTCGCCTGCGATCGGATCGACCAAGGCCGAGCCTTCCTCGGTCAAGACCAGCCTGCCATCTTGAATGACCGCATATCCGGCGTCTACCAGCGATTGCAGCGTTTCGGCCCGGCTGTCCACGCGGTCCAGCGGGATGCCCTCGCGGGTGCGCAGACCGAGGGCGATGCGCTCGATCCGCCAGGCCTCCGGATCGATGGCCTCGCTGCCGGTGATCGCATGGCCGATGCCGTTCACCATCTCCACATAACGGGCGGTGTCCGCGACGTTCTGCGAGCGGACGCGCTCGATGGTGGAGACGGCGGAGGGACCCAGGCCGATGTAGTCCTCCCCCTGCCAGTAGCCGCGGTTGTGCGAAGAGTGATGTCCGGGGCGGGCGTAGTTCGAGGTTTCGTAGTGATCGTAGCCGGAGGAGGTCAGCAGGCGGTGGGCGAGATGGTAGAAGCTGGCATCGCGATCTTCGTCCGCATTCATTTCACCCCGTTTCAGCGATTCGAAAAAAGCCGTGTCTTCCTCGTAGGTGAGATTGTAGGCGGAGACGTGGTCGGGATTGAGGGAAATGGTGCGCTCCAGCGTTTCACGCCAATCGTCAATGGACTGGCCGGGGATCGAGAACATCAGATCGATGTTCACCGAAGGCATGCCCGCTTCGCGCAGGATCGCCACGGCTTCGGCCGCTTGCTCCGGATCGTGCTCGCGGCCGAGTGTTTGCAGGACATGCGGGGTGAACGACTGGATGCCCAGCGAAACACGCGTCACTCCGAGCTCGCGGAACAACCGGGCCTTGGTCAGATCGAAGGTCGCGGGATTCGCCTCCATCGTGATTTCGTCCAGCGCCGCGAAATCCAGTTGTTCCCGCAACGCGCCGAACAACCGCTCGAGATGCGTCGGCGAGAGCATGGAAGGTGTGCCGCCTCCCAAGTAGAGGGTGCGAGGTTGAGTGTTTAGGGGCGGCAGCCGGTAGGCGGCTTCCTTTGCCAAGGCATCCACGAACGCGCCGATCGGCGTGGAGCCGGGAGTATGCTTGTAGAACGAGCAATACGGGCAGACACGGTGGCAGAACGGGATATGGAGGTAGGTGAGCAAGCGGAAGCGGTGGGGAAAATCGCCCCGCGGGAAGCGAATGCGAAACTAAAATTCCGCTAGTCCGCTGAAAATCGTGCGGGATGGTTGAAATGGCGGGTCCGGGCTGGTTGGGTGGCTCGCGTGAAGGGGGATCTGGCTACGGACGTGCTGAAGGGGGTGTCGCGCTCGTTTTATCTGACGCTGCGGCTGCTTCCCGGGCCGATGCGCCACGGGGCCAGCCTCGGCTACTTGTTGGCGCGGACCAGTGACACCATCACCGATACCACTCTCGTCCCGGTGGCGGATCGGCTGGCGTTGCTGGATGCGTACGGTGCCGCGGTGGCGGGGACCGGAACCACGCCCGCGTGGCCAAGCCATTTGCTGGCTGCCGCGGAGCCGAAGGAGATCGTCCTGCTGGAGCGATCCGCCGAGGTGCTGGCTGCCTTGGATCAAACTCCGGAGGCGGAGAAGGCGTTGATCCGTGAGGTATTGGAGATCATTGTTTCCGGACAGCGGCTGGATTTGGAGCGTTTTTCCGCCGCGACTCCGGCCGAGCCGGTTTCTCTGCCGGATGATGACACGGTCGAAGATTACGCGTGGCGCGTGGCGGGATGCGTGGGTGCCTTCTGGACCAAGCTGGGATTCCTTACGCTGGGCGAACGCTATTCGACCGCGCCGATGGAAGAACTGTTGGAAAAGGGCATCTCCTATGGGAAAGGCCTCCAGCTCGTGAATATTCTGCGGGATCTGCCGCGTGATCTCGCCGCGGGACGCTGCTATTTGCCGGTGGACGAACCATGGGATCGGAAGGCGCTGTTGGAATGCCATGCCCGCTGGGTTGAAAAGGCACAGGCTTGGGTGGGAGAAGGCCGTCACTATGCGCGGACATTGCCGATCCGCCGCTTGCGTGCCGCCACCGTGCTGCCTGCTTTGTTAGCGGAAGAAACTTTGGCGAAGCTGCAAGGCGCCAGGTGGGCGGATCTGGAACGCCGGGTCAAGGTGCCGCGCAAGCGCGTCTATGCGCTGCTGTGGAAGGCGTTTCTTCGTAACTAGTTCCGCCGCCTGAAGGCCGGAACTACGTACGAGGATCACCATCTGCCGATGACTGCGGAGACGGTGACGAGGGTTTTTTCACCTGCATGTACCAATCTCCTGCCCACAGGTGTGGCGGGTAGATCAGCTTCAAGTCCCAAGGCTGATTCGGATGGGATCCCGAGGTGGCCTACGCATTTTCGTCCGCCCCACGGATCGATGTAGTCGATTTGTATCCCGGTTGGGTCGACTGCTCCTACCCGCAACACCGTGATGAAATGACTTTCCACCGTGATCCATGCGCCGTTTCGCAACGCCTGCCGTCGTATGCTCACCACCGGTGGCAGGCCATGCGAGAGCGAGGTGGAAAGCGTATCCCGCACCCGCCCGGCCAAATGATCGGATGATTCCCCGGCGCGGGGCAAAAGTACTTCATTCCGCAAGGAGGGGAGAAGCCTGGTGGCGGCCAGATCGTTCCCCAGGTTCGTGAGATCCGTTACATTGATACCCGCGCGCGACCATCGGGTTCGGCCGCGCAAGTGAGCGGATGGCCGGAGTCCATAGGCCCGTATGGTGTAGCTCAGGCGGCTCTCGTCGCTGTCGCCGGGCAGCGTATCGGCCAAGGCCCGCCATCCGGCGTTCCCGTGGCGAAAGGAGTTCAGCAGTGCCGCCGGGCCACAGGCGTTTCCGGAAACCGTGAGCTGGTTGAACGGAGGTGCATTCACGACCGCGGATGCGGCCGGTTCCTTGGCGCAGGAAACGAGCGCGAGACAGAGCAGCAGGCTACTGGGCCGAGGCAGGCGTATAGACATCTCTGCGGCTATTGTTTGCCGTATTGATGTCCTTTTGGCCACCGGCATTTCCAATCGACGACTGGAAGGTCATCGCCGAATCGGTCACACGGATCGGAACCTCGAAGGTCTGGATCGCGGTCGGTCCGAGCGAGCCGACATTGAACGATGCGGTGCCATCCGGCGTATTCACCATCACCGGCACGTTGGTGAGGGTATTGGTACCGCGGTTCTGGACGGTGATCTGGAGAATCTGCTGGCCGTTTTCGTTGGTGGTCACCCATTGGGAGGCCATGGCGGCGTCCGTGAGATTGCGCGTTCCGCTGATCATCACCCGGCCCAGGTCAACGGCGCCATTGCCATACTGGGTGTCGAATCCCGGAGCTCCGGACTCGTCCAGCAGGGAGGTGAGAAGGGCGGATGCATCGCCGGAGGACAGGTTGCCGGAGAGCACGCTGTTGGACATCGCGGCGAGCAGGGCACCGGTTTCAATCGGGGCGCTGGCCGAGGTGCCGCTGAAATAGATGACCGATCCATCCACGCCTTCCGCGGCCACTCCATAGCCCGGAGCCACCGAGGAGATCTGCTTGCCGGTGTTGGAGAACAGCAGGTGATCGCCATTCGCATCGACGGCACCCACGCCGATGACGCCGCTGATGGAGGCCGGCTGCGCGATCTGGTCGATGCCGTTGTTGCCGGTGGCTGCCACGATCGCCACGCCATGCTGTTGGGCGTATTCCACCGCCTGCCGCAGGACCAGGCTGTCACCGAAGCCACCGAGGGAAATATTGATGACGGAGGCTCCATCCGCCACGGCCTTGAGAATGCCCTCTGCGATCAGTCCGCTGTTGGACATGCCATTGTCGTCGGCGATGCGGTAGGAGAGGATGTTCGCCTCGGGAGCGATGCCGTTGATAATCGAGGCGACCGCGGTGCCGTGCCCGTTGAGCCCGCTGGCATCCGCGGAGAAATCCACCAGCGCGCTCTGGTTCACCTTGCCGAAAAACGAGGCCATGGTGGAGATGCCCGTATCCAGCACGGCCACGTTCAAGCCTTTGCCCCAGGTGGACCGGTCGTAGCCGGCGATTCCGAGCCATTCCGCCAAGCGATTGCCGAGCGGTACGGCTCCCGGCTGGATACTGCCTTCGGGAAGACCCGGCACCATTACCGGGAAAATGAAACCGGTTTTTTCCGAGCCATCGAGCACGGAGGCCAGTTCGTCCGCGCTCAGGAATCCAAGGCGCAGGGTGTTGATCGCATCGAGACGGCCCATGACGGCGATCCCCTTGCCTTTGATTTTCTCGAGGAAAGCCTCCATGGAGGCGCGATCCTTGAAAGTGACGGAACGTTGTCCGGCGAGAGCGCCTTTTGAAAGCGCCTCCACGTCGCCCTTTGGCCGGGCCTCCTTGCGGTCTCCACTGCGGAAGGCCGGAGCTTCCGAGTCATGATAGACCATCGGTTCGGGTGTGGACGCGGCCTTCTTCGGGGCTGACTGCGGCTTGGCCGAACGGACAAGCAGGTATCCACCTGCCGTGCAAACTGCAAGGAAGAGGGGGATCAGTATCCAGCGTGGCGCGCGCATTCACGAATAGAAACCCGCCCACGCGATTTCTGTAGCGGAAAAATGAGAAAAATGGCGGCTCAGTTCACCCGTGGCTCCACGCCCAACAAATTGCGCACGAAGAAATCCGCCCGGCGGCGGCTGCCATAGGGGGTTTCCGCGGCCCCGTGGTCCGCTCCCGTGATGATCAGCAACTCGAAGTCCTTGTCCGCTTTTTGGAGGGCGTTGGCAACTTGCAGCGTCGAGGCGGGGTCGACGTTGTGGTCCAGTTCGCCGACGACCAGCATCAGCTTGCCTTGCAGTTTCGCGGCGTCGGTGACGTTGGAGTTGCGGGTGTAGCTTTCATCGACAGGCCAGCCCATCCACGCCTCGTTCCACCAGATCTTGTCCATGCGGTTGTCATGGCAGCCGCAGTCGGAGACGCAGGCTTTGTAGAAATCGCCATGGTGCAACATTGCGGAGAGCGAGTTCTGGCCGCCGGCGCTACCACCGTAGATGCCTACGCGGGACAGGTCCATCCACGGACGGGTGGCGGCGGCGGTCTTGATCCAGGCGATGTGATCGGGGAGACCGGCATCGGCGAGGTTTTTCCATGCGACATCGTGAAAGGTCTTGCTCCGCCAGTTGGTGCCCATGCCATCGATCTGCACGACGATGAAGCCCAGCTCGGCCAGATCGTTCATGCGGGTCCAGGCGTGATACGGTTTCGGAACGAAGAAATCGTGCGGTCCGCTATAGATGTTCTCGATGACGGGATACTTTTTCGCCGGGTCGAAGTTGGAGGGCTTGATGAGTACGCCGTAGATGTCGGTTTTGCCATCGCGGCCTTTCGCGGAGAGCGGCTCGGCACGGCTCCAGCCGGTTTTCTGAAGGGCGGAGTCATCACCGCGTCCGAGTTCGCACACCAGCTTGCCGGTTTCCGCATTCCGCAGTTCGGTCACCGGCGGCTGGTCCATGCGCGACCAGGTATCGATGAGATGCTTCTGATCCGGAGAGAAGGTGATGCGATGATCGCCGTTCGATTCGGTGAGACGCATCAGGCCGCTGCCGTCGAAGTTCACCCGCGCGAAGTGAGTGTAGTAGGGGTCTTGCCCGGGAATAGTGCCAAGGGCTTTGAAGAGAATCGTGCGCTTGGTGGCATCCACATCCACGATCTCCCGGACGTTCCATTGGCCCCTGGTGATCTGGTTCTTGATGCGGCCGTTGGCGGTATCGATCAGGTAGAGGTGGTTCCAGCCGTCGCGCTCGGACATCCACAGGATCTCCTTCGTTTCCGGGAGGTGACGGAAGTAGAACTTCTGTGAGTAGTCGATGAAGGTGTCGGTCTTGTCCTCGTGAATCACCCGCACCTTGCCGTCCTTCGCATTGACGCCGAGGATGCGCATGAGCTGGTGGCCGCGCTGGTTGTAGACGAACATGAATTCGCTGGAGTCCGCTGCCCACGTGAGCTCCTTGATCTCCCAGGGATTCGGGAACAACGCATGATCCACCGGGATTTCCTTTTTGGCGGCGGCGTCATAGAGCCGCGGGAAGGGCTGGCGGATCGGATCGCCGGGTTTCACGTAGTCGATCTTCTCGACCTTCGGCTGCAACTGGTCCTTTGGAGAGGACTGTACCAACGTGACCTGGCGCACGGAAACATCCTTGGCGCTGGAGATCACGAAGCGGGTCGAGTCCGGAGACCAGTCCGTCTCGTTGTCGAAGCGCTCGCCCGGGGACAGCACGGTGGCATTGGCCGGCGTGCCATCCGGCAGCGGACGGATCACCAGCGTGTTGCCGCCTTGGACATAAGCTTCCGTCTTTCCATCGGGGGATACCCGGCCGCTGGTCGAGCGGCGCTCGGAACGTCGCTCGCGCGGAGATGCTTCCGCCGGTCTGCCGGTGATACGGACCACGCCGGGATAGTCCGGGGTGCGGACCATGGCGAAAGGCTTTCCCTCGCGATCGGTGATGCTCCAGACATGCCCGGAGTAGGTGGACTGGGTCGCGCTTTTGCCGGGATCGATGGTGCCGTAGGATTTGCTTTCGCCGCGGCTGTCGATCCAGTTGATGCCGATCGTTTCGTTGGTTTCGTTGCGGATTTCCAGCGGTTGCTGATCCGAGCTGTCGCGGGAACGCGCGCGTCCGAAGGGTAGGACGGGCACGTTCTTGGTGACGATCTTCGCTTGGTCGGCTTCTTCTTTGGTGGCTGCGCGGGTTTTGCCGGTGGCGAGATCGATGGCGATCACCTTGTCGCGCGTGCGTGCGAACGCGGTGCCGGTGTCCGTCCATGTCACGCGTGGTGTGCTATCGGTGACCAGCGAACGGGCCTTGCCTCCCAATTCCTTGGCGCGGTCGTAGTCGGCCTTGGTGCCTTGCGCATGCAGGCCGGTGACCAAGGCGGAGAACAGGAAGAGGGCGGCGGTGGCTTTCATTGGATGGACTCGCGGGTGTGGACGCCGTTGACGAGGCGGTCGATCTGAAGCGGATTGCAGTCGCGCAATGCTGGGGGCAGGAGGGTCTGCGGGGCTCCTTGGTAAGAAACGGGACGCACGAATCTTTCAAGCGCCGCGGTGCCCACCGAGGTGAAGCGCGCGTCGCTCGATGCGGGCCAGGGGCCGCCGTGCTGCATGGAGGTGTTCACTTCCACGCCGGTTGGCACGCCATTGATGATCACGCGTCCGGCGATTTCGGAGAGCTGGGAAACCAGCGGTGCCGAGGATGCGAGATCCGCATCATTCCCGAAGATGGACGCGGTGAGCTGGCCGCCGAGCGTGCTGAGGACATCCGTGACTTCATCCGCGGACTTGGCCACGACGAGCGTGGAGAACGGACCGAAGACCTCATGCGCGAGTTCCGGGTGGGCGAGGAACTTCTCCGCCGTGGTTTCCACCATCAGCGCGCTGCCTTGGGTGGCGGTGGTATCGGCCTCCGCGGAGCTGCGTCCGACAATCGTGAGCGCGGCGTGCTCCGCGAGTTTTCTACTGGATTTACAGTAGGTGGCGGCGATGCCTGCGTGGAGCATGGTGGTGGGCGGCACGGCGGCGAAGGCGGAGGACAACGCGGTGCGGAAGGCATCGAGGCCTTCGCCCTCCGTGGCGATGATGATGCCCGGCTTGGTGCAGAATTGTCCGGCGCCGGCGGTGGCGGAGGTGGCCAGCAGCGCGGCGGTTTCCGCAGGGCGGCTCTTCAGCGTGCCGGGAAGCAGGACGATGGGATTGAGGCTGCCCATTTCCGCAAACACGGGGATCGGATCGGGGCGGGAGGCGGCGGCATCGAAGAGCGCGCGGCCTGCGGCGAGCGAGCCGGTGAAGCCGATGGCCCTGGTGGCCGGGTGCTTCGCCAGCCATGGTCCGACCGTGCGGCCATTGCCCTGCACCATTGAGAACACGCCCGCGGGCAGACCGGTTTTTGCGGCGGCGGCGGCGATCACTTCACCGACCAACTCCGAGGTGCCGGGATGCGCTTCGTGGGCCTTCACCACCACCGGATTGCCGGTGACGAGAGCAGAGGCGGTGTCGCCGCCGGCCACGGAGAAGGCGAGGGGGAAATTGCTGGCGCCGAAGACCACCACCGGGCCGATCGGTTGCATCGCGCGGCGCAGGTCCGGTTTCGGGATCGGCTGGCGGTCGGGCTGGGCGGTTTCGATGCGCGCGTCATACCACGAGTTTTCGCGGGCGATCTTCGCGAACATACGGAGCTGGTTGACGGTGCGGCCGCGTTCGCCTTCGAGACGTGGAACCGGCAGGCCGCTTTCGAGGCGGGCGCGGTCGATCAAGGTCGTGCCGAGTTCCATGATGCCATCGGCGATCGCTTCGAGGAACAACGCGCGGGTCTCGCCATCGGCATCGCGGAAGGCTGGGAAAGCGGCCTTCGCGGCTTCCAGTGCTTCATTCACTTCGGCCTCGGTGGCGGTGGCGAAGTTTCCTTCCAGCGTGGTGCTGTCGAGTGGTGAGACGGCTTGGAAAACGGGCTGCCCGCCCGCGCTGCGGCGGCCGGCGATGAGCGATTGTCCGTGGAGTGACATGTTCGTTTAATAAACCGCGCGAGGCCGGATGGCTTGTGTCATTTTGGCACTTTCGCAGGGTATTTTGGACAATACCACTTGAAGGCGGGGCGCTATGGTCGCTGGCATGGCAACATCCGCCCGTTCCCGCAAATCTCCCGGCCCCTGGAGTGGGGTCTTCCCGGCCATCACCACCCAGATGCACAAGGATGGTTCCCTCGATATCGAAGGCACCGCCCGCCACACCGAAGTGCTCATCAAGTCCGGGATCAGCGGTCTCGTTTTCCTTGGTTCCCTCGGTGAAAACCAGTCGATGACCGCCGAGGAAAAGCGCCTGGTGATGGCGGAGATGGTGAAGACGGTGAAGGGCCGTGTGCCGGTGCTTTCCGGTGTTGCGGAGACCTCCACCGCGGAGGCCATCCGCTTCGTGAAGGACTGTGAGAAGCTGGGTGCCGATGGCTACATGCTGATGCCGGGCATGAACTACAAGACCCCGGATCCGGATGAGACGATGCTCCACTTCCGCACGGTGGCGAAGTCGACCGGCCTGCCGATCATGATCTACAACAACCCGATCAGCTATGGGAACGACATCACTCCGGAGATGTTCGCGAAGCTGGCGGACGTGAAGAACTTTGTCGCGCTCAAGGAAAGCTCCGGCAACACCCGCCGCGTGACCGATCTTCACAACACCATCGGCGGCCGTTATGCGATCTTCACCGGTGTGGATGACCTCGCGCTGGAGAGCGCCGTGCTTGGCATCGATGGCTGGGTGGCCGGCACCGGCATCGCCTTCCCGGAGCAGAACCAGTATCTCTGGGAGCTGATGCAGGCGGGCGAGTGGCAGAAGGCGGTGGAGATATACCGCTGGTTCACACCGCTGCTTCATCTCGACGTCCACATCAAGTTCGTGCAGTACATCAAGCTGTGCGTCCAGGAAGTCGGCCTCGGCACCGAGTGGGTCCGCGCTCCGCGCACCATCCTCAAGGGCGCCGAACGCAAGGCCGTCCTCAAAGTCATCCATGACGGCATCGCCAACGCGCCGAAGGTGCCGAAGCGCAAGTAATCCAAACCCTTTGCACGCAATGAGACTCCAGGCGCTCCTGCTCGCTCTCACCGCATTGGCTTCCGCCGAACCGGCGGATGTCACCGCGGTGGATCCGGCGGTGCGGGAGCGCCTGGTTTTATCTCCGTTCTACCAGCGCCAGATGCTGGTGGAGGGATTCCCGATCGTCAGTTCCGACAAGGTGGCGGACGATGCCTTGCGCGAGGCGGCATGGATCATCCGTCGCGTGCTTGATGGCCGGAAGGATATTCTGGAGGCCATGACCAAGGCGAAAGTCCACCTCACGGTGATGGCAGCCACGGAATTCACCACCGATGTGCCGGAGCACTCGAAGCTGACGCCGAAGGCCTACTGGGACCGGCGCGCGCGTGGGCTGGGTGCCACGCCGGAGAATCCCTGTGTGAGCTGTGCGGAGGAAAACCTGATCGAGTTCAAAGACGATCCGTATTCGTCCGAGAACATCATGATCCATGAGTTCGCCCATGCCATCCATGAAACCGGCATGAAGGCGGTGGACCCGACTTTCGACAAGCGCCTCAAGGCGTCCTATGACGCGGCGGTGGCGGCTGGTCTGTGGAAGGGCAAATATGCCGGAAGCAACCGCCAGGAATACTGGGCGGAAGCGACGCAGAGTTGGTTCGATGACAACCGCGAGAACGACAACGAGCACAACCACGTCAACACGCGCGTGGAGCTGAAGGAATACGATCCGAAGGTGGCCGCGCTTTGTGCCGAGGTCTATGGCGACAAGCCGTGGCGTTATCTCCGGCCCTCGAAGCGCGCTCCTGAAGACCGTGCCCATTTGAAAGGCGTGCCGGAAGGGCATGTGCGGGAATTCCACTGGCCTCCCCAGCAGGCGGATCAGAAGGAACAACCCAAGAAGTGATTTTCATCTTTTCATGAAATTCGTCCGAGTCATCGACTCCCACACCGGCGGCGAGCCGACCCGCACCGTGATCGAAGACGGTCCGGATCTTGGAACCGGTCCTTTGGCTGATCGCGTTGTCCGCTTCAGTGAGGATCATGATGAGTTCCGCCGCTCGGTGGTGCTGGAGCCGCGTGGTTCCGATGTGCTGGTGGGCGCCTTGCTCGTCGAGCCGCATGAACCGGACTGCGTGGCGGGCGTGATCTTTTTCAACAACGTCGGCTACCTTGGCATGTGCGGGCATGGCACCATCGGTCTGGTGGTGACGCTCGCGCATCTCGGAAAGATCGGCCCCGGTTCGCATCGCATCGATACGCCGGTCGGGGTGGTCACTGCCACGCTGGCCGAGGACGGCACGGTCGCGATCACCAACGTGCCGAGCCGTCGCACGATCAAGGATCTCGCGGTGGACGTTCCCGGCATCGGCGAAGTGCGTGGCGATCTAGCGTGGAGCGGCAACTGGTTCTACCTCGTCACCTCGTTGCAGGAAGAGTTGAGCGTTTCCCGCGCCGAGGAGCTCACGGCGTTGACATGGAAGATCCGTGTGGCGGCAAACGCGCAAGGCCATCCGGAGATCGATCACATCGAGTTGTTCGGTCCCGGCCAGAACGGCGGCCACTCGCGGAATTTCGTGCTTTGTCCGGGGAAAGCTTACGACCGCTCGCCGTGCGGCACTGGTACCAGCGCGAAGCTCGCTTGCCTTGCGGCGGACGGGAAACTTGATGAAGGCGATGAGTGGATCCAGGAGAGTGTGGTGGGCAGTTCCTTCACCGGATCTTTCCAATGGCTCGATCAAGCGGCCGGTGAAATCATTCCGACCATCCGCGGCACAGCCTTCATCACGGTGGACGCGCGCCTTTGTTTCGATCCTGCGGATCCGTTTCGTGCAGGCATCGTCTGATTCCTTTTTCCATCTTCATGTCCAAGCATGTCATCATCATCGGCGGAGGCGTGATCGGTCTCTCCGCGGCGGAAGCCTGTCTCAAGCGCGGCCACCGCGTGACCGTGGTCGACCGCCAGCCGCAGCAGCGCAGCGGTTGTTCCTTCGGCAATGCGGGCATGGTAGTGCCGAGCCATTTCATTCCACTCGCCGCGCCCGGGATGGTCGCGCTCGGCTTTAAGTGGATGTGGAATCCGGAGTCGCCGTTTTACATCAAGCCGCGCTTCGATCTCGATCTGGTGTCGTGGGGCATCAAGTTCATGCAGGCAGCGACCCGCTCTCACGTGGAGGCGGCTTCACCGTTGCTGCGCGATCTCAATCTCGCCAGCCGTGAACTGTATCTCCAATATGCCGCGGAGGGCGAGGATTTCGGTCTGGTGACCAAAGGACTTCTGATGTTGTGCAAGACGCAGCACGGCCTTGATGAAGAGGCGGCCGTGGCGGCGAAGGCGAACGCGCTCGGCGTACCCGCCGAGGTGCTGGATGCCGCGGGCACTGCCAAGGTCGATCCCACGATCACCATGGATGTGGCCGGGTCGGTGTGGTTTCCGAAGGACTGCCACATGGCTCCGGAGAAATTCATCGCCGTGCTGGAGCGCCGCATTCTGGCGGCGGGTGGCACCTTCCGCTGGAATACCGAGGTGACCGGCTGGAAGAAGGAGGGTGGCAGGCTTCGTGCGATCCAGACGCCCGCAGGCGAGCTGGAGGCGGATGAATTCGTGCTCTGTGGGGGCGCGTGGTCGGACGATCTCGTGCGCGATCTCGGGCTGAAGATTCCGATGCAGGCGGGCAAGGGCTACAGCCTGACCAACCCGAATCCGGTGGAACTGCCGACCCTTTGCTCCGTGCTCACCGAGGCCCGCGTGGCGGTCACGCCGATGGGGAATTCCCTCCGGGTCGGAGGCACCATGGAAATCAGTGGAAAGCAGGAGAAGATCGAGCCACGCCGGGTGGCGGGCATCCTCAAGGCGCTGCCGGACTATTTCCCGAAATTCAAGCCGTCCGACTTCGACGGCATCAAGCCGTGGCAGGGCTTCCGACCCTGTTCGCCGGACGGCATGCCCTATCTCGGACGCACCCGGGCGGCGTCCAATCTGACGGTCGCCACCGGCCATTCCATGATGGGACTGAGCCTCGGTCCGGAAACGGGTCGGCTCGCGGCCGTCCTGGTGGACCGGGAGAAGACGGAGCACGATCTGGCGATGCTCTCGCCGGACCGCTACGCCTGAAAAACCCTGGATTTGGGTTGAATAGGCGGGCGGGTGGCAGCGTCCCAGCAGACGTGTGGAAACACCTTGAGTTTTCCGCATTCCGGGCTTTCACTCTAACAAGCGTGGAAGCCTGTTTGTTCCACTGTTTAAACAACCATATCATCACCATGAAACGCGTGATTGCCACCGTGTCGGTCCTGGGTCTCTCCATGTTCTCCCTCCTCGCGGCGGACCCGACGCCCAAGGCAGGGGATGCCAAGGACAAGCCCGCTGAAACCTCCACCAAGAAGGAGAAAAAGGCCGCTCCTGCCGCACCGGCAGCCGACAAGAAAAAGGAAGAAGCCAAACCCGGCGAATCCGCTGCGGACAAGGAGCTTCTTGCTCATGCCGCGAAGTCCTCCGCGACTCTCACCGAGCCTCAGAAGGCCAAGCTGCTCGATATCGCCAACACCGGCGATGACAAGGCGCTCGAAGCCATTCCGGGTGTCGGCGACAAGAAGGCCGCCAACATCAAGGCGGCCCGTCCGCTCAAGACCGTGGACGACCTGATCCTGGTCAAGGGCATCGGTGAAAAGACCTTCGACGGCATCGTCAAGTGGGCTGCCGGCGACTTCAAGGCCGAGGAAAAGCCGGCCAAGGAAGAGAAGAAGCCCGCGGCCAAGCCGGAAGCCCCGAAGGGCGGCAAGAAGGCCGCTTGATTGGTCTCCAGTCGTGATTTTCCAAAATGCGGACGCCGGATTCCCGGTGTCCGCATTTTCGTTAAGCTTTGTGTTTCATTTGGTTGGGGAGAGCGGGCTGGCAGGCCGGAACGTTCGGGCTTCCGGCATCTTTTGTTGGATATTTGCGCTTTCCCCGGGGGGGAGGGAGGACTAGCTTCCGCGCGTCGATATGAGTGCCTGCGGTCCGAAAATGAAGATGGATCCGGCGTTGCACCGGGAGAAGAAGCCCTCCTGGATCAAAGTGCGGCTGCCGAACAACCCGGTGTTCTGGTCCACCAAATCCATGGTGCAGGACCTGAAGCTGGTCACCGTCTGTGAGGAGGCCCAATGCCCGAACCGCTGGGAGTGTTGGGGGCAGGGAACCGCCACCTTCATGATCGCGGGCGACAAGTGCACCCGCGCCTGTGGTTTCTGCGCCGTCAAGACCGCCCGTCCGGACGCCCTCGAATCGGACGAACCGGCCCGCGTGGCCGAGGCCACCCGCCGCATGAGCCTGAAACACGTGGTCATCACCGCGGTGGCGCGTGACGATCTCAAGGATGGCGGCGCGGAGCATTTCCAGCGAACCATTGAGACCGTCCGAGAGACCAATCCCGGCATCGTCATCGAGGTGCTGGTGCCTGATTTCAATGACCGCGACTGGGCCCTCCAGATGGTCATGGACGCCCGTCCGCACATCTTCAACCACAACCTGGAAACCGTCGAGCGGCTCACTCCGCTGGTGCGTTCCCGTGCGAAGTATCACCGCTCGCTGGCCGTCCTGAAGAAGGCCAAGGCGATGGTGAGCGGCCGCGTGGCGACGAAGAGCGGCATCATGCTGGGCCTTGGCGAACGCCGTGAGGAAATCCTCCAGGCGATGGACGATCTGCTCGCCCATGATGTGACCGTGCTCACGCTCGGCCAGTATCTCCGCCCGACGCCGAAGCACCTGCCGGTGGTGGAGTACATCGAGCCCGCCGTGTTCGATGAACTGAAGGTCATCGCGCTGGAAAAAGGTTTCAAGCACGTCGCCAGCGGCCCGCTGGTGCGCAGCTCCTACCACGCCGCCGACTTCCGCCCGGAACTCGACATCATGGATGCGGTGGACAGCGATGTCCGAGCGGCCAAGGGGCTTGAGCTCGGACCGGAACACCTCGCCATTCCGGCCGCGAAGTCGGATCTGGTGAAGGCGATCTGAGTCAGCGGATCACGCCCGCTTCACGGAATGAAAACCATGCCTGCCGTGCAGGCGACGGCCGCCCGATGATGATGTGATCGAGGAAGCGGAGTTGCATCAACTCCGCGGCTTCTTGAATGCGCCGTGTCATCGTTTCATCCGCTCCGCTCGGGCGCGGATCACCGGAGGGGTGGTTGTGTGCGAGGATGAAGCCGTAGGCGCCATGGGTGAGTGCCGGACGCAGGATGTCCCGCGGGTGGGCGATGGTTTCATTCACCGTGCCCATCGAAATGGAAATCGTGCCCGCATGGTGCAGCCGGGTGTCCACCAGTAGCACGACGAGATGTTCCTGTGTTTGGTGACCGAGTTGCGGAGCGAGAAAATCATAGATTCGTTCCGGTGAATCCAGCGGCGTGAGATGGACCTGTTCGCGTGCCACCCGCGCACCGAGTTCGAAGGCCGCCGCCAGTTGTGATGCCTTCGCGAGGCCGAGTCCCTTTTCCTTCGCCAATGCGGTGACCGGCATTCGCCCCAGGGCACCGATGGAGCCGTATTTCTGAAGCAGATCCCGGCCGATCTGAATCGCACTGCGGCCCTTGGTGCCAGTGCGGATGAAGAGCGCCAGCAACTCCGCATTGTCGAGCGCGGCTGGTCCGAAATGGGCGAGCTTCTCGCGCGGGCGCTCGGCGGTTGGCAGATCCTGGATGCGGGCGGGCTCCATGGGAGCTAACATCCGGTGTTGCGCCGCATGCCGGAAGCGCAAAAAGTGATGGGGTGAAATGGATCGTGTTCTTCGACGGCGAATGCGCCTTCTGCTCCGGCAGCATCCGGTTGCTGGCGCGGTTGGATTGGCATGACCGCGTCCGCCTTTCCCCGCTGCAAGGAGAGCTTGCGAAGTCGAAGGGCATCACCATGCATGAAGATCCCGCGGATGACACCATGGTGGTGTTCCGCGAAAGCGATGGGAAAGCGTTCCATCACAGCTCCGGCTGGCTGGAGCTGATGCGGGCGCTGGGTTTTCCTTTCAACCTCGCGTTGGTGCTCGCGATCGTGCCGAAGCGATGGCTGGACGCGCTTTATCGTTGGATCGCCCGCAACCGCTACCACTGGTTTGGCAAGGCCGACCATTGCAGCCTGCCGGAGCAGGCGGTGGTGCGGCGTTTGGTTTGATAGTGGCGGCGGTTGGAAACCGCCGCCACGCATCACTTCGCGGACTTCGGGTCGAGCGCGTCGCGCAGGCCATCGCCGAGGAAGTTCAGAGAGAACAGCGTCAGCGAGAACAGCACGGACGGGAAGAACAGCGGCCAGGGATTCGAGAACATCACGTTCGCTCCTTCCTGGATCAGCACGCCCCATGAACTGTTCGGGGCCTTCACGCCAAGGCCGAGGAACGAGAGCGTGGCTTCGAAAAGCATGATGCCCGGAATCGTCAGCGTGGTATAGACGATGATCGGGCCGAGGGTGTTTGGCAGGATGTGGCGGAAGAGGATGCGCAGGTGGCCGAGACCGAGCGAGCGGCAGGCTTCCACGAAATCGAGCTTCGCCACGCTCTGCACCTGTGCGCGCACGATGCGGGAAACGGTGAGCCATGACAGCGCGCCGATGGCGATGAAGAGAGGAACCAGCGAGGTGATGGGTTCCACCCACGTCCGTACCTTGTCGAGTTCCGGCATGCTCGCCTGGTTTCCTGCGACCATGTTGACGATCGCTTCAGTCAAGAGGTTGGTCCGAGGGGTCAGCACGACGGACAAAAGGATCACGATGACCAGAAACGGCAGCGCGAAGAGGATGTCCACGATACGCATCATGGTCGCATCCACCTTGCTGCCGACATAGCCGGCGGCGGAGCCCCAGACGATGCCGATGGAAACCGAGACGAACGTGGTGATCAGGGCGACCAGAATGGAGATGCGTCCGCCGAACACCGCCCGTGCGAAGATATCTCGGCCGAGCTGGTCGGTGCCGAACCAGTGTGAACTGGTAGGCGGGAGGTTCTTGCTCGGGAGATTCAGAGCGTTCGGGTCTTGAAGGGCGTTTGGGATGAAAGGCAGGACGACACAGACCAAGCCGATCAGCATCAGGACTACCAGACCTGCGACGGCAGCCCGGTTGTGGCTGAGGCGTAGCCAGGCATCACGCCAGAGTGATGTGCCCTTCTGGGCGGTGGGAGAAGCGGAAGACATGGTCTTGGGCAAAAGATGGATCTCGGGAGCGAGGGATCAGGACGACTTCCGCAGACGCGGATTGAGCCACAGGGCGAGGACATCGGTGACGAAGTTCGCCAGAATGATGAGAGAGCCGAAAAGCAGGACCGGAGCCATGATCATTCCAGCGTCGCGGGATTCGATGGCCTTGATGAAGTGGCGTCCAAGACCTGGGATCTGGAAGACGGTCTCGATCACCACCGAGCCGGAAATGATGCCTGCGAAAGCCGGCCCGAGGTAGGCGACGGCGGGGATCAGTCCGCCACGGAGGCAATGGCGGAAGACGATCTGGAGGCCCGGCACGCCCTTCGCGCGAGCGGTGCGGACAAAGTCCTGGGACAAGGTGTCCAGCATGCCGGCGCGTGTGAGGCGCGAAATATAGGCGGCATAGGCCAAGCCGAGCGTCACTGCGGGAAGTATCCAGGTCGAGGGATTGGTCCGGTCCCAGCCCATGGAAGGAAACCAGTGCAAGTTTCGTCCGAAGAATTCAGCCAACAGCGGTCCGATCACGAAGGATGGCAGGCAGATGCCGATCATCGCGGCCGCCATGGAGCCGGTGTCGATCAGGCTGTTTTTCTTCGCCGCGGCAAGACATCCCGCCGGAATGCCGATGGTTACCGCCACAAACATCGCCACGACTCCGAGTTGGACGGAAACCGGGAACGCCTGCGCAATCACGTCCGTGACCTCCCGTCCTTCCAGGCGGGTGGACAGTCCCGGATTGCCGGTGAGGTAGTTTTTCAGCATGATCCCGTATTGTTCGGGCAGGCTTTTGTGCAGTCCCCACTGCTCCTCCATCCTGGCCCGGATGTGCTGCGGGATCGCTTTCTCGGATTGGAAGGGTCCGCCGGGCAGCGCCTTCACCAGGAAGAACGTGACCGTGAAGAGGACGAAGAGGACGACGATGGCCTGAAGCAGCCGGTTGAGAATATTCTTAAACATGGCGTGCGGCGATCAGGGAGTGTCGAGGTAGACGGCCTTCCACGGATGGTTGTCCAGCAGCAGGGGATACCAGCCTTTCATCTCCGGGCGCTGGAGATAGTTCCGTGCTTGCCAAGCGTAAGGAATGATCGGTTGCTCATCCATGAGCAGGTGCTCGGCCTGTCTGAATTTGTCGAGGCGCTGCAAGGGATCGGCTTGATGGGCGGCCTCGTTGAGGAGGCTCTCGAACTTCGTGCTGGCCCAGCCGGTGTTGTTGTTACCGTTGTCCTTTGTCCACATCAGGAGGAAGGTGCTGGGGTCGAGGTAGTCCCCGATCCATCCGGCGATCGCGAGGTCGAAGTTCATCGACTGCTGGGCGCTGATGTAGGAGCCGAAGTCCTTGGCCTGGATGTCGATGAGGATGCCGAGCTGCTGTTTCCACATCGCCTGCAGGGCTTCGGCGGAGGTGCGGGCGCCGGCACTGCGGATAAGCAGGGTGTAGCGGGGGAAGCCGCGGCCTTCCGGATAGCCGGCTTCCGCCAGCAACTTGCGGGCTTTTTCCGGATCGGAGCCGACTACCGGGTCCGGTTTGTAGTCGCCCATTTGCGGAGTGAGGGTATCAGCAGGCTGGTAGCCCTTGAGGACAGCGTCGCACAGACCCTTCCGGTCGAGTGCGAGGGAGAGCGCCATGCGAACCTTCGGATTGTCGAGGCCCGGGCGGGTGGTATTGATGCGAATGAAGGCGCTGCCGACATAGGGCTCCTGATGGAGTTCTTTCGGGTATTCGGCCTTCAACTTGTCCACCAGATCGGGCGGCACCTGGTAGCCGGTGTGGAGCTGGCCGGACAGGAAGGCACGGGTTTCGGAGTAGAAATTCTCGATCGGGATGAAACGGATGCCGTTGAGCTTGACGGTTGCGGCATCCCAGTAGCGCGGGTTGCGGGTGACCTCGAGGTGGTCGTTGAGCTTCCACTCCTTCAGGACGAAGGGACCGTTGGACACCATGTTGCCCGGCTCGGTCCATTTGGTATGGCGGTCGGTCATCTTGCCATACTGGAGGATCACGTGCTTTGGCACCGGGAACCAACTGTAGTGGCGGGTCACGCCCGGCAGATAGGGCACCGGTTCGCGCAATGTCACCTTGAGGGTGTAGTCATCCGGAACGGCGATCCCGACTTCCTTGAAGTCCTTGATCTCGCCCTTGTTGAAGGCTTCGGCGTTCTTGATAAAGTAAAGCATTTCCACATACGGCGCGGCGAGGTCCGGGTGGAGGTTCCGGTGGTAGGCGAACTCGAAGTCGTGAGCGGTCAGCGGGGCGCCGTCCGACCAAGTGGCTCCCGGTCGTAGGTGGAAGGTCCACTCGGTGTAGTCCGCGTTGTGTTCCCACGAGGTGGCCGCACCCGGCCGATAGGTGGCGTCCTTCTCAGGATCGTCTGCGACCAGCCCTTCCAGCACGGACCGGATCACATTGGATTCGATCACGCCGGTGACCAGGTGCGGGTCCAGGGCCTTCGGGTCGTCACCGTTGCCGACGAGGAGGACTTTTTCGCGGTTCGCCCGCTCGACCTGGGTTTCCCGCTGGCAGGATGCGAGCAGGAGGGTGGAGAGGGCGAGGACGGCAATCGGTCGGAACATGTCGGGCGTGAGTCTGCCGGGGTGAATGTGGATTGGGGAACAGGATTTTTCCCAAAATTGCCGAAAACGGGAGCGGATTGCGTGCCGCTTTTGGTGAGTTCTCTGATCTATTTGATAGAATGGTTCAGTACTTGCATGGTCGTTACGGGCGGGTAGAACCGCCGAAGCCTTTTCCATTCCACCTTTGACTGCCTATTTCATCCGCCGCCTCCTGCTGATTCCGCCGACTTTGGTGGGGATCACGCTGCTGGTCTTCCTGATCATGCGCAAGGCTCCCGGTGGCCCTATGGAGCAGAGCATGTCCCGCTTGTTAGGTGGAGAGGGGAAGCGGACCCGTGCGGAATCCGGGTTCTCTTTGAAACCGGCGCAGGTGCTGGAGCAGGAGGAGAAATACAACCGCGACAAGCCATTGATGGTCGCCTATTTCGAATGGCTCGGGCTGAAACCCCGTGATTTGGAAAAAACCGGGGTCGAAATCCCGGTAGGACAGAAGGAGGCGATCATCCCCGTCCCTGCGACCGTTTTCGAGGCGAAGGTAACCCTCAAGGATGACGGAAGTGCCATTCTCGAACCCGTCAAAGACGCCGATCTGACAGGGTGGAAGGTCCGGATCCGGACACCGCAGGAACAGGCGGAGCGATGGGAAAAATGGCTGCAGGGTGTTCCGCTCCGCAGTGAGATCGGCTACCGTGCCGTGCTTTATCGGGAGGGCTACGATGGATTGCTCCAGGGCAGCCTCGGCAGTTCTTCCAAATATCAGGATCCGGTCTGGCAGATGATCGTGAACCGGATACCGGTCTCGATCTACTTCGGCATCATCAGCTTGATCGCCACCTATGGCATCTGCGTGCCGCTGGGAATCGTGAAGGCCATCAAGCATCGTACCTGGCTGGATAATTTGACTTCCGCTGCGGTATTCGCGGGCTATGCCGTGCCGGGGTATGCGCTGGGCTCGCTGATGGTCGTTTTCCTCGGCGCGAAGTTGGGATGGTTTCCGATCCGCGGATTCACCGGAGACAATTTCGAGAGTCTTACCTTGGCGGGCAAGATCAAGGATCTGTACCAGCACACCGCAATGCCCGCCATCTGTTATCTGGTCGGCAGCTTCGCGCTCACGACGATGCTGATGAAGAACTCCCTGATGGATAACCTGGCGGCCGATTACGTGCGGACCGCCACGGCCAAGGGGGTATCATTCCCATCGGCGGTGTTCCGACATGCGTTCCGCAATTCACTGATCCCCATCGCCACCACCTTCGGAAACAATGTTTCGCTGCTTGTGGCTGGGTCCATGTTGATCGAACGGGTTTTTGACATCAACGGTTTCGGACTGCTCCAGTTCAATGCGATCCTCGAGCGTGATGAACCTCTCATGATGGGCGTGCTCTTCATCTCATCCACCCTGCTGCTGATCGGAAACATCCTGTCCGACCTGTGCGTGGCCCTAGTTGATCCCCGAGTGACTTTCAAATGACCTTTCCCCGCAAACTCGGGCTGTTGCTGCTTATCACGGCGATCGGGGCGGCGGTTGGCTATGAAGCCGGCCTGGCTTTGCCGTCGCTACGGTGGTTTTTCTCTTTCGCCGCAGAGCCGGTGACCTGGTTTGGTGAGGCCCGGCCGATCAAGAACTGGATTGGTCACGCGATCTGTCTGGGACTCGCCCTTGCCGGTCTTCTGATGATCGTGTTTGGCGGCGGCTTTCAGTGGAATCCGCTCACGCTCCGGAAATTCAGCCGCTTCCGGTCGATCGGGCGTGGGTGGTTGTCTTTCCGCATTCTCGTGATCCTGCTGTTCGTGGCACTGCTGGATCAGGTGCTGGTGGGCAAGCGGGCACTGGCCGTCAAGCACGACGGACACTGGGTATTCCCGGCCTTCGTGCAGAAGATTTTCACGGAGCGGGAGTTCGGCGGTTCCGACGATCAGGAAACCAATTATCGCGAACTCCATGAGAAGTTCTCCAAGGAGGGGGGCGGCAACCGCGTGATTCTGGCGCCCATTCCGTGGGACCCTACTTTCGATTCAGACGATGTGGTCCAGCGGCCTCTCGTGGAAACGGATGGAAAGCTTTACCGCCCGGGAGAAACGGAACCTTACAACGGACAAGCCGTGAAATTCCGGGCGGAAGCCGCTGACGAGAAAGTCGTCGTGTCCCGTTTCCGGAAGGGCGTACGGGATGGGAATGCGTTGCTTTACGGAACTGGCCAGGAATTCCTCGGGCGCGAAGTGTGGAAGCAGGGTGTCAGGGAAAGCACCACCGCTCCGGAAGGGACGGCCGAACTGCCCACCGGGCAATGGATCGAGGAAATCTTCCCGCCCGCGCCGCCGACGATGAAGGCCCGGCATTATCTCGGCACCGACTCCAAGGGCTGGGATATCGCGGCGCAAATGTTCGGAGGACTTCAGGTGATCTTCAAGGCCTCCGTCTTCTATCTGGTGCTCACTTACGGCATTGGCATCATTCTCGGCGGGTTGTCCGGCTACTTCGGCGGTTGGTTCGACCTGATCCTCCAGCGGGTGATCGAGGTGCTGTCCAATGTGCCATTCCTGCTGGTGGTGATGATCATCACGGCGAACCTCGGCCGGGACAACATCCAGCTCGCGAATATCCTGCTGATCTACTGCTTCTTTTCCTGGATGTATGTCGCCACCTATCTCCGGACCTCCACCTACAAGGAAAAGGCGCGCGACTATGTGGCGGCGGCGCGGGTACAGGGTGCGGGTACCATTCGTGTGATTTTCCGGCACATCCTTCCGAACGCCCTTTCCCCGATCGTAACCCTTTTGCCCTTCAGTGTGGCGGGCCTGACCACCTCTCTTACCGCGATGGACTTCCTCGGCTTCGGCCTCCCGGACCGGTATCCGAGCTGGGGCCGCGTGCTGGATGACGGGACGTCGAACCTCACCTCGCCATGGATCGTGACCTCGGTGTTCGTGGTCATGGTGGGCTTGCTCATTCTGGTCACCTTCGTGGGAGAAGCGATCCGCGAGGCTTTCGATCCGAAGAAATTCACCACCTACCGATGATGCGTCCGCTCCTTGTTTTTGTCGCGGTTGTCTTCACGGCCGTCTTGTCATCGTGCCAGCGTCAGGCTGGTTCGGGCGAGGCCGCCTATGACAATACCGCCGAGCGCATCGCCTTTTACGAACGCTACAATGCCGAGGTGCTGAAAAAGCTTCAGGACCGCCGTGCCGAGCTCGATGCCGCCCTGGCAAAGGACCTTCCTGATCCGGAGCGGAAGGACAAGAAGAGCGAATCGGATGCGCTGAACCACCATCTGGAGCGGCCGAAATACTTCGAGGTTTTCACCGAGGCCGATCTGCCGAAGGATCTGCAATGGGAGGATGGCCAGGAGCAGCCCGATCTGGGCTCGCCCAAGGCGAAGAAAGGAGGCACCTATCATAACATCATCCAAGGAAACACCTATCCGCCGACGATCCGATGCGTGGGAGCCGAGGCGAACAATTCCTTCCGGAACTGCCACTGGGATGACATCGAGATCGGTCTGACGTCATTCCACCCGGACACCGCACGGGTCATGCCGGGTGTCTCGGACCGATGGTCGGTGGCTGCCGACGGGCAGACAATCTACTACCACATCGACAAGGACGCACGTTGGTCGGACGGGAAAAAGGTGAAGTCCGGCGACTTCATGATGACCTTCTACGTCTACCTTTCCCGCTATCTGACCGAGCCATACTACCGCACGTATTTCGGAGAACAGTATTGGGGCATCGCCACCTATGGGGACGATTACTTGTGCATTCGCTTGGCTTACCCGAAACCATTGGCGGCGGCGCAGGCAGGGGTCTATGCCTTTCAGGAGGACTTCTACCGCGAGTTCGGACCGGATTTCGAGAAGCGCTACAACTGGCGTCCCCGCCCCACCACCGGAGCCTACAAGATCCGCGAGGAGGACATCGACAAGGGACGTTCGATCGCCATGACCCGGGTGAAAGACTGGTGGGCGAAGGACAAGAAATTCTATCGCAACCGCTTCAATGCCGATCGCATTGAATACACTCTGGTGCGGGATGAGGAGAAAGTCTTCCAGCTCTTCCTCCGCGGAGAAGTCGATTGCTATCTGCTCAACGATGCTAAGAAGTGGTACGAAAAGACCGAAGTGCCGCAGGTCTTCGACGGCTATATCGAGAAGGCCACGTTCTACAACGAATACCCGGCGATTTCCCGGGGCCTCTATTTCAATCTCAGCCGCCCCTTGCTTTCGAACCAGGACATCCGGATCGGGCTCCAGCATGCCTCGAATTTCGAGAAGGTCATCGAGATGGACCTGCGCGGCGATGGAGAGCGACTCAATCTTCTCTGCGCCGGGTTCGGGGAGTTTTCGAACCCGAACGTCCGCACCCGGCCTTTCTCGATCCATCTCGCACGCGAAGCCTTCGCACGTGCCGGGTTCACCAAGGCTGGCGCGGATGGAGTGTTGGAAAACGCGCAGGGACAGCGGCTTTCATTCACGATCAATTTCTCCAAGCATCCCATCATCGATCCCATTATGCTGCGCATCAAGGAAGAGGCGCTCCGCTGCGGAGTCGAATACAAGCTGGAGGGGATGGACGGCACGGCGTCCTTCCAGAAGGTCCTGCGGAAGGAGCATGAGATCGCGTTCACTGGATGGCAATTGACGCCTCCCTTCCCGGACTACTTCCAGCAGTTCCATTCCTCGGAAGCCTATGAACCGGGATCGGACAAGCCGCGTCCGATGACGAACAACATCTCCGTGTTCTCCGATTCCAGCGTGGATCCCATCCTGGAGGAAAACCGCGCCGCCCGCAGCTTGGAAAGCATCAAGGATTCGAGCTGGAAGATCGAAGAGATCATGAACGACCGGGCCATCTGGGTGCCCTCCTACGAGCGTCCCTTCTTCCGCGTGGGATATTGGCGCTGGGTGCGCTGGCCGGACAATTTCAATGTCCGTCTCACGAACGAGGCGGATACCAGCTACGTCCACTGGATCGACAGCGACATCAAGGCAGATACCGAGGATGCGATGAAGCACGGGCGGACCTTCCCCGAGCAGAATCTGATCTTCGACCAGTACCGGAAGAAGACTCCCGAGAAATGACCATGTCCGATCCTTTGCTTCAGGTTCACGATCTCATCACCGCCTTCGATACCGATGGCGGCTTGGTGCGTGCGGTGGACCACGTGTCCTTTGAGGTTCCGCGCGGCAAGACCGTCGGCATCGTCGGCGAGTCCGGTTGCGGCAAGAGCGTGACGGCCATGTCCATCATCCGTCTGCTGCCGCAGCCGATGGGCAAGATCCTGCACGGCGAGGTGAACTTCAAAGGCCGCAATCTGCTCAAGGCCACGGATGCCGAGATGCGCAAGGTCCGCGGCGGCGAGATCGGCGTGATTTTCCAAGAGCCGATGACGGCCCTCAATCCGGTTCACCGCATCGGCAAGCAGCTTTCCGAATGCTTCATCCTCCACAAGAAGATGAGCAAGAAGGACGCGTGGCATGCTTCGATCGAGATGCTGAAGCTGGTGCGCATTCCCGCGCCGGAGCACCGCATCTCGGATTACCCGCACCAGCTTTCCGGTGGCATGCGCCAGCGCATCGTGATCGCCATGGCGCTCGCCTGCCGTCCCGATCTGGTGATCGCGGATGAGCCGACCACCGCGCTCGATGTGACCGTGCAGGCCCAGATTCTGGATCTGATGAAGCAGCTCCAGGCGGAGATGGGCATGTCCGTTGTTCTCATCACCCACGATCTCGGGGTGATCGCCGAGACCTGCGACGAGGTGGTGGTGATGTATGGCGGCCGGGTGGTGGAAAAGGCTCCCGTGCGCGAGTTGTTCGAGCGTCCGCTGCACGCCTATACCCGCGGTCTGCTGGCCTCCATTCCCACGCTGGCGACTCCCCGGAAATCCATCCTGCCGACCATTCCCGGCATGGTGGCGGGTTTACTTGATCTCGTTCCCGGGTGCCGTTTTTGCCAGCGGATGGGCCGTGAAGGGGCCGTTTTGCGTGAGCGCCCCGCGTTTGAAGAGGTTTCTCCCGGTCATTGGGCGGAGACATGCCCGAATTGTTTCGAAGAGCCAAAATGATGCAGCCGATCCTTTCCGTCCGCGACCTGAAGGTCCATTTCCCCGTCCACGGTGGTCTGTTTCTGAAACAGACCGGGGCTGTGCGCGCGGTGGACGGGGTGTCCTTTGACATCGCTCCGGGGGAGACGCTCGGTCTGGTGGGGGAGTCCGGCTGCGGAAAGTCCACTCTCGGCAAGGCGATCGTCCGTTTGGAGAATTCGACCCAGGGCTCGATTGCGTTCGAGGGCCGGGACATCACCCGCGCCAGCACTGGGGCCATGCGGCCTCTCCGCCGCGATCTCCAGATGGTCTTTCAAGATCCGGTGGAGTCTTTGAATTCCCGCCACAGCGTGTTCGAGATTCTGGAAGAGCCGCTCATCATCCACGGGGCGGGGAATGCCGCGTGGCGTCGCCAGCGGGTCGCGGAGCTTCTGGATCGTGTGCGCCTGCCGAAGACGGCGGCCGAAAAATACCCGTTCGAGTTTTCCGGCGGTCAGCGCCAGCGCATCGGTATCGCCCGGGCCATTGCCCTGGAGCCCAAGTTGATCGTGTGCGATGAGCCGGTCAGCGCCCTCGATGTTTCGGTGCAGTCCCAGGTGCTGAATCTCCTGTTGGAACTCCAGCAGGAAATGAAGCTCTCTTATCTCTTCATCGCCCACGATCTGGCGGTGGTGAAACACATCTCCGACCGCGTGGCGGTGATGTACCTCGGCAAGATCGTGGAGCTGGCGGATGCGGAGAAGATCTACCGCGATCCCCGCCATGCCTATACCAAGGCACTCCTTTCCGCGATTCCGGAGCCCGATCCGCTGGCGGTCAAAAAGCGTATTCTCTTGGAAGGCGATGTTCCGTCCCCGATCAATCCGCCCGCAGGCAGCGCCTTCGGCCACCGCATCAAGCATCCCCGCTACGAGGAAACCATCGGCAAGGAACTCCCTCTCGTGGAAATCGAGCCCGGCCACTGGGTCGCCGCCGACCCTTGCTGCCTGACTGATGCCGATTGGCAGGCGGTTTCCGGACGGGTCATGGCTGCCGTGTGACGGCACTGGCGTGGGATTTCCCGGTTGCGGAGGCGCAAACCGGGAGCATCTTCGCCCTCCCCTGCGGAAAATCCGACTCCGGCATTGCCAAATGCCGCTGGCCGACTAGCAATTCGCGCGGCGTGGCCAGCCGGCCCCCGAACCCCACTTACACTCAACGGCATGAAAGACCTCTCCAAATACCGCAACATCGGCATTTTCGCCCACGTGGACGCCGGCAAGACGACCACGACCGAGCGTATTCTCAAGCTCACCGGCAAGATCCACAAGATCGGTGAAGTGCACGATGGCGCTTCCACCATGGACTTCATGGAGCAGGAAGCCGAGCGCGGCATCACCATTCAATCGGCGGCCACCACCTGTTTCTGGAAGGACCACCAGTTCAACGTGATCGACACCCCGGGCCACGTCGACTTCACCATCGAAGTGTACCGCTCGCTGAAAGTGCTCGACGGCGGTGTGGGCGTGTTCTGCGGTTCCGGCGGCGTTGAGCCGCAGTCGGAAACCAACTGGCGCTACGCCAACGACTCCGAAGTCGCACGCGTCATCTACGTCAACAAGCTCGACCGTATTGGCGCTGACTTCTACCGCGTCGTGGGCCAGGTCAAAAAGATCCTTGGCGCCCACCCGCTGGTGATGGTCCTGCCGATCGGCACCGAGTCCGATTTCGCCGGCGTGGTCGACCTTCTCAGCATGAAGGCCCACATCTGGGACGAATCCGGCCAGCCGGAAAACTTCAAGATCGAGGAAATCCCCGCCGACATGGTGGAGAAGGCGAAGGAATATCGCGCCGCCCTCATTGAGACCGCCGTCGAACAGGACGACGAACTCATGGAGAAGTACCTCGAAGGCGAAGAGCCCTCGATCGAGCAGATCAAGAAGTGTATCCGCAAGGGCACGATCGATCTCGCGTTCTTCCCGACCTACTGCGGTTCCTCCTTCAAGAACAAGGGCCTGCAGCTCGTGCTCGATGCCGTGGTGGATTACCTCCCGAGCCCGACCGACGTGAAGCCGCTTCCCGAAGTGGACGAAGAAGGCAACGAGACCGGCAAGTTCGCCATCATCGACCCGACCGCCCCGTTCCGCGGCCTGGCGTTCAAGATCATGGACGACAAGTTCGGCGCACTGACCTTCACCCGTATCTACTCGGGCACCATCAAGAAGGGCGACGTCGTGCTCAACTCCTTCACCGGCAAGACCGAGCGTATCAGCCGCATGGTCGAAATGCACGCTGACGACCGCAAGGAAATCGACTCCGCCCAGGCAGGTGACATCGTCGCCATCGTGGGCATGAAGAACGTGCAGACCGGTCACACGCTTTGCGACGAGAAGAATCCGGCGACCCTCGAGCCGATGGTGTTCCCGGATCCCGTGATCTCCATCGCCGTTGCTCCGAAGGACAAGGCCAACGCTGAAAAGCTGGCCACCGCCATCGGCAAGATGATCCAGGAAGACCCCTCGTTCCGCGTCGAAACCGACGAGGAAACCAATGAGATGATTCTCAAGGGCATGGGCGAGCTCCACCTCGACATCAAGATCGACATCCTCAAGCGCACCCACAAGGTGGAGGTCACCGTCGGCGCCCCGCAGGTCGCCTATCGCGAAACCATCACCAAGGCGGTCAGCGACGGCTACACCCACAAGAAGCAGTCCGGTGGTTCCGGTCAGTTCGCGAAGATCGATTACACCATCGAGCCAGGCGAACCCGGCTCCGGCTTCATCTTCGAATCGAAAGTGGTCGGCGGCAGCATTCCGAAGGAGTTCATCCCCGCCGTCGAAAAAGGCTTCAAGACCTCCATCGATAAGGGACCTCTTGCCGGCTACCCTTGCTTGGATTTCAAGGTCACGCTCACGGAAGGTGGTTTCCACGCGGTGGACTCCAGCAACATCGCCTTCGAAATCGCCGCAAAGGCCGCGTATCGCCAGACCATGGTCAAGTGCGGCCCGCAGATCCTCGAGCCCATGATGAAACTCGACGTCTTCGCTCCCGAAGAGAAGGTCGGCGACGTCATCGGCGACCTCAACCGCCGCCGCGGCATGATCCAAGGCCAGGAGCCGACCCCGGGTGGTGTCCGCATCAAGGCCGAGGCCCCGCTGAGCGCCATGTTCGGCTACATCGGTGACCTGCGCACCATGACCTCCGGTCGTGGCCAGTTCTCGATGGAGTTCAGCCACTACGCTGCGACGCCGAAGAACGTCTCCGATGACGTCATCGCCAAGGCCAAGGCCCGCGAGGAAGCGAAGAAGAAGTAAGCTTCTTCCGATCCAGTTCCCAAGCCCCGTCATCCGCAAGGGTGGCGGGGCTTTTTTCATGCCGGTACCGGTGGGCATCCGACCGTTGGAAAATCCCAAGGAATGGCGGAATCCGATCCGCCATTTTCATTTGGCACTCTTCGCTCCGTTACTTGCGGTTTCTGCTGGCCGCGGAAGCAGATGGAGCTTGGCTCCGCGAAGGGGCCTCCTCTTGCCGGAAGGCCTCTCAATCCAAAAGCAGCACTTCCGCCTGCTTCGAACGCAGATGGAATGTCTTCGTGCCGAGATCATGATGGGCCTTGATCGAGCGCATGGTGCGGCTTTTCACCCGCATCAGCACGGAGTGGGTGCGGGCGACATTGCCGCGGACTTCCACACCGCGCAGCAGCGGGGTGTCCGAGATGCCGGTGGCACTGAAGATGATACTGTCTCCTTTGGCGAGATCCTTGGAGAGATAGACGCGGTCGAGGATACTCTCATGGCCTTCCGCGATGAGGAGACGGCGTTCCATCGGATCGCGCGGCCAGACCTTGGCCTGGAGTCCGCCGCCGAGGCAGCGCAGGCCCGCTGCCGAGAGGACTCCTTCCGGGGAGCCGCCGATGCCGACGTAAAGGTCGATGCCGCTGTCCGGGAAACCGGGTGCGATGGCCGCTGCGATGTCGCCATCCGCCAGCATGCGCAGCTTCGCGCCCACGCGGCGCACCGCATCGATGTAAGGTTGGTTGCGCGGGCGATCGAGCACCATCACGACGATGTCTCGGATGTCTTTCTCCAGGATCTTCGCGGTGATCTTGATGACTTCTTCGGTCGGCGCTTCCACGCTGATCGGCAGCGAAGGATCGGCGATGAAGGCGCGGCGCACCTTTTCCGGATAAGCCAGCTTCTCCATGTAGAAGGCCGGGATGTCCTCCAGCGCGTTCTCCTCGCCATTGCGCGGAATGGCGGCGGCGATGCAGGCCACCGAATTTGGCATGCCCTTGGAGACATTGGTGGTGCCGTCCACCGGATCGAGCGCGATGTGAAACTGCGGCGAACCTTCGAGCCAGGTGCCGACTTTCTCGCCCTTGAACAGGCCCGGCGCATCATCCTTGATGCCCTCGCCGATCACCACCTCGCCGCGCATGTCCATCAGGTCGAACATGCCGCGGATGGCATCGCATGCGGCCTCATCGGCGGCCTCCTTGTCGCCCCGGCCCATCCAACGGTGGGCGAAAAGAGCGGCGGCTTCGGTGGCGCGGAGGAAATCGGATTCGAAGATGCGTTCCGGATCAATCATGGGAATAGCGGTGGCGAGGATGGATCAGATCGCAAGCCGGATGGTGGGTGAAAGCCATCCGGCCCGCTGAGTTTGTTTCATGGAGGTCACAAGCGCGGTTCAGCGGTCGAGCAGTTCGCGGAAGCGCGTATAGGCTGCCTCCCAGGCCTCGGTATCACGAGGCGTGTAGGTGATGAACTCGAAGGAGTCGCGGATCAGCTGGCGGCCGGCCTGGAAATCCGGCAGGTGGCCGGTGGCGACCATTTGGGTGATGATGTTGCCGCAGGAGGTGGCTTCCACCGGACCGGCCACGACTTCGATGCCCATGGCGTTCGCCGTGGCCTGGCTGAGCAGGGCGTTCTGAATGCCACCGCCGCCTGCATGCAGACGCGCATAGTTGCGGCCGGTGAGCTGGCGCAGCTTGTCGAGGGTCATGCGGTACTTGAGTGCCAGCGATTCGGTGGCGATGCGCAGGATACAGCCTTTTTTCTTCGGTACGGTCTGGCCGGTGCGCTCGCACCACGCTGAGATCTTTGCGGGCATGTCGCCCGGACTGGAGAAGACCGGATCGTCCGGATCGATGAAGGCGCTGAAGGACTCCGCCTCCTTCGCCAGTTCGGCCAAGCCGGCATAGGTGATGTCCTCCCCATCCAGCGCCCACTGGCGCTTGCACTCCTGGATCAGCCACAGACCGGCGATGTTTTTCAGGAAGCGGACGGTGCCGTCCACACCGAGCTCGTTGCAGAAACCTTCCTTGAAGGCATCCGGCCCCGTGATCGGCTCGCGGGTTTCGATACCCATGATCGACCACGTGCCGGAGGACAGCCACAGGTTGCTTTCCCCGGTCATTGGAATACCTGCCACGGCGGCAGCGGTGTCGTGGCACGCGGAGGCGACCACCGGAATATCGCTGCGGCCGATTTGCCGTCCCACTTCCGCCCGCACCGGGCCGAGCACGGTGCCGGGAGCGACGATGTCTCCGAAGATCCGGGAAGGCAGGCCGAGCGTCTCGATCACGCCCCAGGCCCAGTCACCACTGCGTGGATCGAGAAGCTGGGAGGTCGAGGCCACCGTGCGCTCGACCGCTTGGACGCCGGTGAGCCAATAGGCCAGCAGGTCCGGAGTGAAGAGCAGGCGGTCTGCATGCAGCAGGCCCGGGCTTTGCTTTTTCAACTCCGCCAGCAGATGCAGCGAGGTGTTGTAGAAATTCGTGGCCACGCCGGTCTGGGCGAAGATCTCTACTTCCGGGAGGATCGCGTGCATCACTTCGGGCATGCCTTCGTGGCGCGGATCGCGGTACTGGTGCGGCATGCCGAGAAGCTGGCCCTTGCCATCGAGCAGGCCGTGATCGCATCCCCAAGTGTCCAAGCCGATCGAAACAATCTTGTCACTGTAGCGTTCCACCGCCGTTCGCAGGCCGGTGAGGATCTCGCGGTAGAGGCCGATGAGATTCCAGTAGGAGCCGTCGGGCAGATCGGTGCCCGGATTGTCGAAACGGTGGACCTCTTCCAGTTCCAAGGTGGAGAAATCGGTCTTGGCGGCGATGACGCGGCCGCTGCCGGCTCCCAGATCGACGGCGATGAATACTTTCTTCGGCATGGGGATGATTCCCAATCTTTCCCAACAAAACCCCGACAGGCAATCTGGAATGCGCCCCGGCTTGCGCCATCTGGTGTCTTGGGTCGCACCGGGTCGGCTTGACACCGGGGTTGTTGATCTTTAAGCAATCCAAGGAAAAATTTCCCTGCTGTTCCCGTGAAAACCTCCACCCTTTCCGCCTTGGGAATCCTTTCGCTCGCCGGATTGGCGCATGGCGAGACGTCTAAAACCCTCACTCCGGTGAAGATCGATCCGCTTGTGATCGGTACGGAACCGTACCGTTTCAACGGTGCGGTTCTCGGAGATGAAGTCCGCGGCAGCGGCTTTGTGGCTTGGAACCAACGGGCCTTTTTCACGGCGGCTCACGTCGTTTCCACGGTCGGCGAGACATCCCTGACCTGGGATCCGCCGCCTGTCTGGTGCCCTACGGCGAATGGTGAGACCGAGGATCTGGACGAGGAAACCATGGTCCTCAGCCGCGGCTACTATCGCTTCAAGTCCTACCAAAGCCTCACCGAGACGCAGGGAAGCCAAACCAACGGTGCCTTCAGCCGCGATGCGGTGCTCGCGTTCGCATTCGAGGATTTGATTCCGGGAACCCCGGCGGTTTTGAACACGAACGGCTACCGCGATATCCGGAACAACGTGACGACCATGATCACGGGATACCCGGGGGAGAACGCCTACACCGAGGAGGACATCGAGGGCTTCTACATGTATCAGACCGGACCCGGGATCACCCCGTATCAACCGTTCTTTGGAAAGGCCTTCCGCGCCAGCCTGATCTCCACCGGTCCTGGCAACAGCGGCGGCCCCCTTTGGGTTCAGAAGGGAAGCTCCTGGGTGGCATCCGGGATTTTGGTCGGGGGCCGTCCATCGGAGAGCATCGTCTATGCATTCTCTCCGGACGTGAATGCCCTGACCCGCTCCGTTGCACCCATCGTGAAAACGACTCCGGCTGCTCCGGTTTCGGTCGCAGGGGTGGCGGCGACCTCGTACTTCTTCCCGATGACGAAGCCGAAGAAGCTCCCGGATGGCGTGCAGCGCTATACCGATTTCCGCTTCAATGTCTCGCGCTTCGAGGAGGGGACCAAGGTTTCGAAGGTGCATCTCTCGCTCGATATCACCACCGATCATCAAGGCGATCTGTTCATCATCCTCCAGGGCCCGGGTGGCAGCGGTGTGATCGTCCACAACGAGGAAGGCGGCGGCATCCACAATCTCGTGCTGGATGACAAGGACTTCAGCGAGGCCTTCAAGGATGTCTATCCGAACGGCCCGTGGATGGTCCGCGTGCAGGATCGTCTGAAGGGAGACATCTCCACCGTGAACAAGATCGTCCTGGAGATCGGGGCCGGGAAGGCGGAGACCACCACCGGTGGTGGAACGGGCGGAACCGGGCTGTGAATGCGAAGCGGACCTGCGGCTGGATCGTTCTGATCGCGCTGGCCGTGGTTTCCGGTTGGTGGCTGTTCCGGTCGCAGCCCGATGTGCCTTCAGGATCGCCGGTTGTTTCGCACCCGGCCACGGTGGTAGCGGACGGGGAGGACGAAACGGATTTTGCCGCCCGGGATGAATCCCAGCGCCGCTCGATTCTCGGAGCGTGGAAGGAGCTCATGCGCTGGATGAAGGCGGAACCCCGCCCGACTCCGGAGGAAATCGAGGCTCGTCTGAAGGAGCTTCGCATCGAATGGGTGGCGATGGACCCGACGGTGCTCACCGCCGTCTTGGGAGAGATTCTACGCTCCGGAGAGGATCTCCCTACCGGCATCAAATTCGCTGTCGGTCCTCATGGCCTTCTCGATGGTTGGCCCACGCTGCGGGTATTTCTTCTCGATGTGCTGGCCGTCTCCGATCCTGCTGCGACTCCGGCGGTGGCCCGGGAGGTGATGGATGGGACCAAATCCGCGGATGAGTTCGCGGTGGCGCTCCGCTCGTTGACGAGAAAAGGCCCGGGCCGTGCGACCGATCAAGAGCTGCTCTCGCGTTTTGGCGGTTTGTTGAATCACGCCGGCTGGGGAACCGAGCCGGGATTCGCTGAAGCCTTCGACATGGTCCGCTACGTCGGCACTTCTGCTGCTGCACGACAGGTTCTGGCATGGAAGGGCAACCCGATGCTCCGGACCATGGCGCTCGATGAATTTGCTTCCGCTCATCCTGCGGCCATGGCAGAGGTGATCGCCTCTCCGGATACCTCCGGTTTGGCCCCGGCCGAGCGGGCTGCCTTGATGGCCCGCGCTGATCCCTCGGATGCCCGCCAGCTCGCAGCAGCGGATACCTATCTCCGGAATCCCGATCTGACCGCGGAAGAAGCGGCCGCCTTTCTGAAAATCTTTCCGCTCCGGAACGCGACCACCGGCTACCGCCTGTATGGCGAAAACCCCGCACCTTATTCGAAGGAGGGGATTGCCGCCGGAGACCGGGCGGCACTGGGGCAGGTTGATCGCTGGCTGGCAGACCCGGAACTATCCTCGCGCTATCGTGCGGGACTCGAACCGCTCCAGCAGCGCCTGGGAACCTGGGTGAAGCAGGCTTCCTCCCGTTGACCGCGGAGGCTTCGGCTTGTTAGCGTGCGGTTGCGGATGAGAGAGCTGCCACAGGACCGACCCTATCGTTTCCGGCCACCGGTGGACCGGCCATGGCTGAATCCGCTGCTGCGCTGGGTGAACCGCCGTGTGTTCTTGAAATGGGTCTATAACGTGGAGGCCATCGAGTGCCACGGGATCGAGGCCTTGCGCTCGGCGATGGATGCGGGAGATGCCGTGGTGCTGGCTCCGAACCACGCCGATCACGCGGATGTGCATGTGCTCAGCGAGGTGACGGCGCGGATTGGCATCCGGCCGCGGTTCATGGGCGCGCGGGAGATTTTCGAGGCGGGTGCGCTCAACTCCTTTGCGCTCCAGAGCGGAGGGGTGTTCTCGGTCGACCGGGATGGTGCGGACATCGCTGCGATCAAGATGGCGCTTTCGATCCTGGAGGAGGGAAAATACCCCTTGGTGATCTATCCGGAAGGAGAGATCTACCATCACCACGAGTGGCTCGATCCACTGCATGATGGTCTGGCGTCCATTCTGCTGAAGGTGGCGCGGAAACTTCCGGCTCCACGGCGCGCGCGGATTTTTCCCATCGCTTTCCGCTTCGAGTATGACGGCGCGGTGCGTGAAACTTTTCCGGAGCGGATCGCGGCGCTGGAGAAGACCATCAACTGGTCTCCGAAGGAGGACCTGCCGATGGTGGAGCGTCTGTATTGCCTCGGTCCGGCTTTGCTGGCCGCGAAGGAAATGGAGTTTTTCGGCGAAACGGAAGCTGGCACTTTGGCCGAGCGTCTCGAACGTCTGCGCGAGCGCTTGCTGGAGGACGTTGAAAGCCGTCATGGCAAGGACGCACGTGCGGAGACCGTTCCGGAACGCGTCCGTGGTCTGCGCTCCCGCATCCGCCGGGCTTTGCTCGATCCGGAAAAGAAGCCGTCTCCCTCGGAACGGGCGCGGATGCTGGATGACATCAGGCGCATCCACGTCGCCTACCAGGTTTATAGTTATCCCGGCGTCTATCTGGCGGAAGATCCGGACGATCACCGCATCGCGGAGACGCTGATGAAGCTGGAGGAGGATCTGCTTGGAAAGGCCACCTATCCCGTGGCGCGCAGGGCGAGGATCGTCTTTGGCGAGCCGATCGATGTCACGGCGCTGCTGGAATCCGGTGCCCTTCCCCAGAAAGGTGGCGCGCTGGAACTCACCGCCCTGCTGGAGGACAAGTTGGGGACGATGGTGCGCGGTGGCGAGCCACAGGGCTTGTCGGCGGCAGAACGGCCGGTCATCGTCTCTGCGGAAGCATGAACGATTTTGGATCTCTCGCCTGGCTCGCCCGTCCGGATGGTTCGGTGGTGCTGGGCTACGGTCCATTCACTTCCGCAGCCATTCCACCCGTGGATGGTGTGGCGTTCTACCTGCAACGTTATGGCTTGGACCAACCGGAGCCGTGGCGGATTCCAGCGGCGTTCGAATATCTGGATGCCCGGGAATTGGAACGGCGGTTTTCCAATCGTCCGCTTCCGGAATGCGAATGGGATGAGATCGATGCCGGACCTTTTGCTGGGGTGTTCCAAGAGGTGATGGACGAGATCCGCCGTGGCACTTTTGAAAAAACCGTGCCGGTGGTGGTGGAGGAGGGGACGCTGGTTTCCGGTTCACCTCTCGATCTCGCCGCCGCGATGACCCGTCAGGGTTCACCGCGCTTGTCCTACGCCTGGGTGGAGGACAACCAGGGATTTTCCGGGGCGACGCCGGAGGTGCTGTTTTCACTGGTGGATCGGAAACTGGTCACCATGGCGTTGGCCGGTACGGCGAAGCGCGAGGAACGCGTGGTCTTCGCCGTGGATGAAAAGGAGATCCGCGAGCACGAATACGTCGCCCAGTCGCTGGTTTCGAAACTGGGCGATATTGGCACGGTTCATCGTGGAGACCGGACGATCCTCGATCTCGGATCGCTGGTGCATTTCCTTTCCCCGATTGAGGTCGGGTTGGATGAATCGCAAAAGCCTTCGGAATTGATCCGTCGTCTTCATCCCACGCCCGCGCTCGGACCGCATCCACGAACACCGGGAACGCTGGCCCAGCTCATCGCCTGGCGTCGCCGTCTGGGATGTCCGTATGAGTTCGGCGCTCCGTTCGGTGTTTGGGATCACGGGCGCTTCGATGCCATCGTCGCGATCCGCGGCGTGTGGTGGGAAGGCCGCCATGTGAAACTTCCCGCAGGTTGCGGCGTGATCGAAGTCAGCCGCCTGGTGAACGAATGGCGGGAGCTCCGCCTCAAGCGTGAGGCGGTGAAGCAGGTGCTGGCGTCCTGAGGCGCTCAGAGATCGAAAAGGAACACCCACATGCCGATCATCCCGGCGACGATCATCAGGATCGAAACCACAGTCAGCATTTCGAACAGGCGGAATCGGTTCTCCAGCAAACCCAGGAACCAGCGGGTGTGACAGAAAAGCGCCATTCCGGCGTAAGACACCGCCAGCCACCGCGCGCTGCCGCCGGTGATCCAGATGCCGGTGCCGCCTTTGCCAGGTAGATAGAGACGCTCTGTCAGCCAACCGCTGACTGCATGCCATCCTATCCAGCCCGGAAGAAGAAATCCGAGTAGGACTTTTCTGATGATGCCAGCACCATAGGGAGGGTAGGCCAGATCTTCGATATCCTGGCCAGCGGACTCATTTGCGTCCCGATTCCATCCGCTCATGACGGCGGAATGTCATATTCAGCCGCCTTTGCCAAGGAGTCTGTCCAAGGTGCGGATTGTCACACGGATTGATTTGTCGAGCGAGTCGGCGGAGATCACCGAGAGATCATCCTTGCCGCCGCCTTTGTTGTGCCACCAGTTGAAGTTCGAGAAATCCCCGATCACATCGATGGTAGGAATACCGACCTGGTTCAGAGGTACGTGGTCGTCCGTGATGGAATAGTCGGACACGCTGAAGTGCTTCCTCACGTTCTCCTCTTCCGCGGCAGCCAGCACGTGGTCCTTGAGAAACACGGGGGAATCACCAGGCAATGTGATCTTCAGATTGTTGTGGCCGATCATGTCGAGCAGGATGCCGAAGCGCGGCTTCTGCGCCTGCCCGCGCCACAGGCTCACGTACTCGCGGCTGCCGAAGAGACCGTCCACGGTGGTGATGGTATCGCTGAAGCCTTCCTCGCCATCGAAGAACACCAGTTCGAGTTTTTCCGCCTGCTCCGGTTTTTCGACCGAGAGGTGGCGCGCGATCTCCACGATGGCCGCGCAGGCCGAGGCCGCATCGTCCGCTCCGAGAAACTCGATGCCGGGAATGTCCTTCGAGTCGATGTGGGCGCAGAGAAGACCCTCCCGTGATCCGTTCCAGACGTCCGTATTCTTTTTCGAGTAACGGGCGCGGACGTTCACGAATTCGACCTCGCCTTTGAGAGTCGGCCGCTTGAAGGTTTGTTCCTTCACCGACCAACCGGATTTTTCCAATTCACCCTTCACATAGGCGCGGACCTTGGCGAGGCCTTGGGAGCCCGGGGGGCGGGGGCCGATGGCCAGGATGGCGGCGGTGTGCTGGTAGGCGTTTTGACCGAGGTCGCCACCGGTGGAGGAACGGAGACGCCAACCGACGACACCAGCCACCGCGATCACGATCGCGGCGATCAACACAAGCACCACACGCTGCTTCATGGACGCGGACGATGGCGGGGGATCGCCCGGACGGCAAGGTGAACCGGAAGGTCAGGCGGACTGCTGGATTCCGGGATTTTTCCGTGGGGCGGCGATGGTGGCACCTTCAACGAAGCGCGGCATGACTTGGATCAGCCCTCCTGAAAGGGCGGTGCCGTTGCTTTCCACCCAGCGGTCGATATGGGTCACATAGGAATGCGTGGTCAGGGAGTAGCCGCTCAACGCCGGGGTATGCCAGTCGGTGAGGTCATCGAGTTCCGCCACCAGGACGGAAAGATCCTGCGGGATGCGGATGCCGTGCTTCATGCAGAAGCTGGACAAGGCGAGAGCTTCGCCCAGCCAGCGGACTACGATGGCGGTTGGCCGCTTGTCGCTGAATATCTTTTCCAAAAGGCGGTTGAATCCTTCCGGCCCGTTGGCAATGGCTTCGGGCACGTTGCGCAGCGAGTCGAAGGGGATTCCCGCTTCGGTGAAAATCGGTCGTGCGAACTGGATGGTGGCGGCCCTGCCGTATTCGCCGAGATCGTTGATGCACAAAACGATGTCACGGTGACCACAGGCGATGAGACGCTTGGTGGCATCCGCCAGCAGTGGCGCGATGGCCATGGCCACACATGGCAGCGCGCCGTGGCCCCGGACTTCTCCGCCCAGGAGCACCGCCTTGATCCGCCGGGAGATCGCCCATTGGACGCTCGCGTGGAGAGGTTTCACCAGAATCCACAGACAGTCCGGGTGGACTTGGAGCAGTTCATCGAGGACGGCTTCCGGATGAGGATGAGCGAGTGCCGGACAGAGGATATAGTCCGCCTCGTAGCCGCGCCGGTGCAGCCGCTGGATGCTTTCCTCCACCACGCTGCGGGTGAAGGGCCACAGGCGCGGCAGGGGGGCCTCACCCACCAGCAGCACGCGGTGGTGCTGCGGACGTGAGGTGGCGTGCTTGAAATCCTTGCGGATGCGTCTGCCGCGGCGGCCGCTGGGCGGCATCAGCACTCCCTCCTGGGTCAGGTGCTCCAGCGCCGCTTCCATGGTGGTGCGGCTGACTCCCAGCAAACTGCCGAGATCACGATATCCGGGAAGGCGCTCGCGCCAGCGCCCGGTTTGGATTTCCTCAAGCAGTCTGATGGCGACCTGCCGGGAAAGCGGTTGTCGATCCAAGGGTAGCATAAACAATCCAGAGGGAACACCCTACACTCAAAAGGGTTGCGCGGAAAAAAGGAAGACCGGACTGCATTTCCCATATGGGGGAAATTCCTTATGCCAATGATCTGATTACAAAGGATTTGGTGTGCCTTGCGCCTTGGAGCGGCTCAAGGGTGGAATCAAATGGCTTTCCCTGCTGGACGCGGACAGGGAATTGTTAGGGTGGAAGTGGGGAATCCGGTTTTTGCATGTAACCGGAACCTCCCCGCTTTCTTCAAAACCTGAAAACCAACCCAAGAAAAATGAGCATTTCCTCACGCGTGACTGCGGTGGTGGTGCTGATGGCTTCCGTCCAGGTGCTGCGCGCAGATATCGCCGCCGACTATGGAAGCATCACAAGCACATCGGCCGGTTTGGCCGTTTCCGGCTGGGGTTCCCCCGGCAGTGTCGCCCGCCACGGCAAGGCCGCCTTCCCGATCCTGATGGACAGCGGCGGCATGGCTATGATGGCCGCGGGCCGCTACAATGACAGCTATGTGTCCACGGCCGCCCGCGCCGTGGCTTTCTCCCACAATGGTCCGTTGAACGGCGGCGGGGATTCGATGCCTGCCTTGCTGGAAGGCGCGGTGAAGTGGGCCAGCCGCAAGACCACACCCTCCACCATCACGGTGGGTTGCGGCTCCGGAATCACGGCGTCCTTCTGGACCAGCCGCGGCTACCTGACCAAGACGGTCACCACCACGATGTCGTCGTCCACGAACGATCTTAGCGGCGTGGATGTGTTCATCTTCGACTGGCACTCGGGCTACAGCGCCGCAGCGGTCACGAAGATCCAGACCTTCACCGCGGGAGGTGGTGGCATCGTCTGCGGAGCCACGCCGTGGGCGCTCGGTGCCACGCCGACCACGGACGCCTTCAACGTGCTCACACCCTTCGGCCTGACCTACAGCGGTTCGGGCTGGAATGGCCCCAGTCCCGCTACCGTGCCTTCCTCCTCACCCTCGCCCTACTACAGCGCCCTCAATGGCAGCGGTGATCTGGTGAAGGACAAGGAAGGGCTGATCACGATGACCCTGGCAGACAAGGTGATCGCCTCCGCCTCCATCGCACAGGTGCTGGCGGTGCGGACCGACATCACCGCGCTCACCACCGATCTGGGCACGCTTAGTGATGCCAGCCACTACGGCTGGATCGCGCCGACCGCGGCGAACCCGATCTCGAAAGCATCGAAACCGGTGGAAGCCATGCTCGCGCAGTATCAATCGAGTCTCTTCGATACGATGACGCCCGCGCAATTGTTCGCCCATCCGGCGGCGGCGGATTTCCCGGGCTCGCCTTCGGCGGGTTCGACGGTGAGCCGCACTGTTTCCGTGAATGGCACCACCGCCACCGACTTCTACATGAACCAGGGCTACAAGCCGACGCGTGTGGAAACCGGTCTCTATGCCGCTCCCGGAGCGACCATCACCGTGACCATTCCGTCCGGTATGACGGCGGCGGGACTCCAGGTGCACATCTGCGGCAATGGCAGCGAGGATGTGACCTGGAACCAGGATACCTTCAGCTACTTCCCGAAGCTGTGGCGTCGCGTGCCCTTGACGGCGACCGCTACCCAGACCGGAAATGTCTTCGGTGGTCTGGTGACGATCCTCGTGCCCGCGGGCAGCAGCCTGGGCACCTTCAATGTTACGGTGGATGGAGTACTTGAAGCGCCCTGTTTCACCCTCGGCACCAACACCGATACCGAATGGAATACCGGACTGAGCACCAAGCCCGCGCCTTATGGCTACGTCAAAACCGACAAGCTTACGCTCTACGTTCCAAAATCCCAGCTCTCCGCGATGACCAATCCGACGGCGGTGGCGACCCACTGGAAGACCGTGATGGACACTGCGGACGAGTATTACGGCTACACGCCATGGCGGAAGCGTAGTGAAGCGATCGCGACCTCGCGCTATGTGGCGGCGGGTGCGGCTTATGCCGGGTATCCCATCGAGGCCGGCTGGGGCACCGACAGCGCGGAGCAGTTGAACGATGCGCGGGTCAATGGCTCGTGGGGCAATTACCACGAGCTCGGCCATGGCTTTCAGGACAACTTCGACGGAGCGTTCGTCATTCCCACGCATGCCGAGGCGGATGTGAACCTGTTCCCGGGCATGATCTTCAACATGGTGCATAAGCATACCGCTTGGGACAACAACTCCCACCCTTCGCTTGATGCTTCGGAACGCCTCATCCGCCGTGCGGACTATTTCGCCCTGCCTGCCGCACAGCAGACATGGCAGGTCGCCTGCGAGGGCGATCCGGTGAATGACAAGGGAGAGGTCGTTTACGACTTCTACTACAACATCTCCGAGGCCTTCGGCTGGACCGCCTACAAGACGGCGTTCACACGGCTGATGAACTACCTGCAGAATCCGAGCGGATCGACCGACACCGACCTGAAAAATCTCAGCACCAGTGATCCGAACTTCAAGCGCAACCGGTTCTACATCCTGTTCTGCGATGCCACCGGGCGGAATCTCGACACCTACTTCCAGCGCTATGGCCTCGGCAAGGTGGGTGCGGGTTATGAAATCACCGCATCGGTGAAGACGCTCATCAGTTCGCGAGGCTATCCGGTATGGAGCGACAACCAGATCATGACCGGGATCAGCAACCCGGGCACCGTGACCCTGCCGGAAAGCTCAGCGACGGGCACCGTCGTCCATGCCTTTTCGGTGACCGACCCCGATCCGGGTGAGACTCACACCTTCGTGATCACCGGCGGTGATCCGAACGGGGATTTTACTATCGACCGCGGGACTGGTGTGCTCAGCGTGCGTGCGCTCGACTACGAACGCGCCACTTCGTATTCGCTGACGGTCACCGCCTATGGCGATGGCATCCCGCTCAGCGGCACGCGCGACGCGATCACCCGCACGTTTACGGTGAACGTCACCAACACGGTGGAAGTGCCGGTGATGTCGGCGATCAACTTCGAAGCACGTGCCAGCATGGCCGCGAACACGGTGCTCGGCACGGTCAGCGCCGTCCCGGAAACCGGCCGCACGATCACCGGCTTCGCCATCGTGGCGGGCAATGGCAGCGGCGTATTTGCAATCAACAGCACCACCGGAGTGGTCACCGTGGTCACTCCGGCCTCGTTGCCGAACCCCGGCACTGCGGTGCTGACCGTTCGTGTCACCGACAGTGCGGGTCAATTCGGCTACGGCCGCGTGCAGGTCTTCAGCAACACCCCGACCGTGCTGGCCGACCAGCAGTGGAAACTGGATGAAACCAGTGGCACCACCGCAGCGAATGGCGCGGGTGGTTTGACTGGCGCCTATGAGGGGACGCCCACGCTCGGCCAGGCTGGCGCGCGTGCCAATACCGGGAACAGCATGGCCTTTGATGGCGTCAACGATGATGTGAAGGTCCTGCCGCTCGGCGTGACCAGCAATACCTTCACCATCACCGGCTGGATCAAGCGCAACGGCAGCCAGACCCCGTGGTCCGGGCTGGTGTACAGCAGGGCCAGCGGCACGAATGCGGGTAGCGGCATCATGGTCGGCGACAACAACGACCTGAGATATTCGTGGGGTGAGAACTATTGGTGGTATTATTCCGGATTGATGATTCCGGACAACCAGTGGTGCTTCGTTGCGCTGGTAGTGGAGCCGACCAAGGCCACCCTCTATCTCCATGATGGAACGACGCTGCGCTCGGCCGTTCACACCGCCGCCCAGACGAGCACGCCTCTCGACGGCAACTTCTACCTGGGCTACGACCCGACCAGCAGCACCCGCCGCTTCAAGGGGAATATGGACGACAGCCGCATGTATGTCCGCTCGCTCAGTCCTGCGGAGATCCAGCAGTGCTACGACAACATCGCCACGCCGCTCACGGGTTCCGCCGGGACGGCTCCGACGGTTTCGCTCACGGCTCCGGCCAACGGAGCGAGCCTGGCTTCCCCGGTCAGCACCGCGATGACCGCGAGCGTGACGGACAACTTCAGCAATATTGGCAAAGTCCAGTTTTATGACGGGGCGTCCTTGGTCGGCGAGGATGCGACTTCACCGTACAGCGTGACCTGGGCGACTTCCACGTTGGGTGGTCACGCGTTGAAAGCGCGTGTCACCTACGATGGGGGTGCGACGGTGGATTCGTCGGTCAACACCGTGACGGTCACCGGTGGCTCGCTGCCCTCTGGCTGGACCGGCGCGGATGTGGGCAGCGTGGCGGCCGCGGGCAGCAGCAGCTATGCCAGCGGAGTCTATACCGTCACCGGCAGTGGGGCGGATGTGTGGGGGACGGCGGATGCGTTCTATTATGCGTCCACGACCTTGACCGGTGATGGCGAGATCCGCGCCCGCGTGACCTCGCAGACGAATACCGATGCCTGGGCGAAGGCCGGGGTGATGATCCGTGAAACGTCCGCAGCCGGTTCGACGCAGGCGATGATGCAGGTGACACCGGGCAACGGCTTCGCCTATCAGTACCGCACCACTACCAACGGCGCGAGTACCCACGTGGCGGGACCGGCGATCAACGCCTTCCCGAACAACTGGGTACGCATCACCCGCAGCGGTTCATTGCTGACGTCCTATGTCTCCGCAAACGGCACGACATGGACCCAGGTGGGGCAGGCGACGATCAGCATGACCTCCACGGTGACGGCCGGTCTGGCGGTGACCTCGCATGTCGATGGCATGCTCAGCACGGCGACCTTTGACAATGTGGCGGTGACTCCGTATCCCTCGCCGTGGGTCACGGCGGACATCGGCACCACCGGTTTGGTCGGGCGTGCGGAATTCTACAACAACGTCCACACCGTCACCGGTGCGGGGCCGTTGGGTGGAACGACGGACAACTTCCGCTACCTCTATCAGGCGCTCAGCGGGGACGGCTCCATCATCGCCCGGGTCAGCGCGCTTCAGAACACCGGCACGTCCGCACGTGTCGGAGTGATGATCCGTGACACGCTGGCGAACAACTCACGGATGGCCGCGCTCTCCGTGAATGGCAGTGGTGCCTGGCAGTGGCAGCGCCGTACCACCGCGGGCGGCAGCGTCACGACGACGTCCAGCAGCAGTGGCACGGCTCCGAACATCTGGGTGCGTATCGTACGCAGCGGCAACTCGTTCACCGCGTCCCGGAGCACCAACGGCACTACCTGGACCACGATCAGCAGTGTTACCGTCAGCATGGCGACCAACTGTTACATCGGATTGAACGTGGCCAGCGGTACCGCGGGCACGGGCAATACCTCGTCCTTTGACAGCATCACGGTCGTTCCCTGAACGGAACAGGATGCCATGACCCAACCCGCGTCCGGATTCCGGGCGCGGGTTTTAGTTTGTCTCCCGTTCAGATCCGGCGGTGCCATTCCTCCGTCATGGGGCCGCCGCCGTCATAGACGAAATGCAGCACCCGCCGGTGTTTCGGAACGGTTGCTTGCGAGGAAGCGTGGAGAAGGAGGGGCCGCATCAAGAGAGCCTTTCCCTCTTTCGCAAGACAGGTGATGGCCTCCTGTTGTACCAGATGAGAGGGGACGTCATCGGTCGAAATGATACCATGGCGATGACTGCCGGGAATCACCCTCAGCGGGCCGTTCGTCTCATCGCAATCATCCAGGTGCAGGCGCACCGCCAGCAGACGCTCCAGAACGGGCACAGGCGGCCGGGCGTAGTCCACTCCGTCCTTGAGGCGCGGCAGATCGTAGCCCGCCGTGGTGACGGCTCTGGCGAAGGGAAACATCAGATCCTGATGCCATGCGACCTTCCAGTTGGTTTCCGCGGTTTTGTCGAAGGCGATTGCCTGGATGGCCACTGCGCTTTCAGAAAGATGGCCTGTCGCGGAAAGTTCGTGCCGCAGGGCAATCGCGATTTCCCGCACCAACGGATGATCAAGCAGGCAACGTGTGCCGGCACGGCTTTCCTGAAACAGCTCTTCACGAAGCAGGGCGAGGCGGGTGGCATCGATCCCGGTGGGGCGGAGTTCGCAGCCTGAGTCGGTGAGTTGCATGGCCGGGAAGGAACCTAGGATGGAGTGGGCAAGGTTTTGAGAAAAAAGTTCCACCGCCATGTCGCATCCGGGCAGGTTCGGATCAATGGAGGGTGAAGAGCCATGGAACCACTCGCCATCAACTTACACAGTCCAGCCTCGCAGCGCGGCGGCGGTGACCAGCTCGGTGTAGTTTTTCGCATCGAGCTTGGTCATCAGGTTGGCGCGGTGGAATTCGATGGTACGGGCGCTCAATCCCATCTTGTCGGCGATCTCGCGGTTGCTGTTGCGTTCCAGGAGAAGCCGCAGCACCTGCTGCTCGCGGCGTGACAGAATCTTGCCGACGCTTTCGGCCTTGGCGCCTTCCTGCTTGAGCGTTTCGCGGAAGGCGGAGGAAAAATAGCTTTGCCCGTTCGCCACCGCATCAAGTGCCTCCGCCAGTTGTTCCGGCGTCGCGTCCTTCTCGACGTAGCCTTCCACCGCCGCTTCGCGGATGCGTGCGAGCACGAGCACATCGACGAGAGAGGATACCACCAGTGCCCGCAGCTGCGGGCGGATCTGGCGCGCGGCTCGGACGAACTCCAAGCCATCCATGCCGGGAAGCTGGTAGTCCACCAGCACCACATCCGCCCGTGCCGATTCCACCAGGGCGAGGGCTTCTTCTCCCGAGCGGACGGAAGCAACGAGGATGTAGGCGGGAAGAGTGGCCAGCCAGCGTTCGAAGAACGTACGGATCATGCCCTGGTCTTCCAGGATCATCACGCGGATGAGGCGGGGAGCGGAGGATTCCATGTTCATGCGTTCGGGTGGGGGGCGGGTAGGGTGAATCCGAATTCGGTACCGGTTCCCGAGTCGGAACGGGCGGTCAGTTTCACATCGAGAACCGCGCAGATTTCCCGGCAGAGATTGAGGCCCATGCCGCCGGTGGCGGTCATCGGTTCGTTTTCACCTGTCAGCAGGCGGGCGGCTACTTCGGGGGACAGGGGAGGGCCGTCGTTGACGACGGTGAAGCGCACGCCATCCGCAACAGCGGCCGCGCGCAGGATCACGCGGGTGCGGGCGAACTTCAGGGCATTGGCGAGGAGATTGCGGATCAGGGTTTGCGCGAGTACCAGATCGGCCGACACTTGCAGGTCTTCCGCCACGTCCACCGTGAGATGGATTCCGGCGTGATCCGCCAGTGAGTGATGGAGGGCGGCGGCGGGTAGGAGGATCTCGTCCGCGGTCTGGTGGGAGATGGCGGGTTTGCCTGCTTTCAGTCGGGCCCACAGCACGAGGTCCTCGATCATGAGCAGCAACGCGCGGCTGGTGCGGGTCACGCCGTGGGAGAACTCGCCGGGCATCCCATCGGCGGAGCGCATCAGGCCGGTCAACGGGCCGCGGAGGTCGTGGCCGATGACCGCTAGCATCCGGTCCTTGTCGGCATTGGCGGCCTGGAGTTCGCGGGTGCGTTCGCGGACTTCCTCTTCGAGTTCGTCGGCATAGGCTTCTTCAATCGCGCGACGCTGCTCGGTTTCTTCGAGCAACTGGCGTTGTGCCCGTGCGAAACGATCGGCCACCGCCAGCGACAGCAGCAGCATTTCCAAGGCGGAGCCGATCATCAGCCCGCGCATGGCAACGTCCCGCAGCGTGGTTTCGAAAAACCAGACGGCGATCATCGGCAGCGAACCCGCGAACAGGCAGCCGAATGACAGCAGAAGGTAACGGGCCTGCCGCACACCGGCCCGCCACGAAGCGACCACCGCCACGACCAATCCGACATGCGTGATGGCGACGACCAAGGTGGAAGTTCTGAGCCACGGCCATGCGGGCCACGATGGAATGGTCAGCGAGCTCACTGCGAGCAAGGCCAGAATTCCGCACCAGCGGCGGAAGGCCTTGTTCATCCTGGGAAATCCCGCGCGGAGATCCAGGAACTCGATCGCAAAGCGGGTGAGGCAGACCGCGCTCGTGATCATCACGAAGGTGAGCACCTTTTCCAACCATGGAGAACCGAGGGCGAATCCAAGGGCGGGCAACTGCGCGCGGGCAAGGAACATGAATGCCGCCAGTGTGGCGAGATAGCTCGCATACCAGCCGATGTCCTTCTGGCGCAGGCGCAGCCACAGCAGGGCATTGTAGCCGAGCAGGGCGAGCAGGCCGCCGAGGTAGATGCCTTCCGCCAGTCCGGAGCGCATCCGGTTGAGGTGGAAACTGGCGGCATCCGGCCACCACACGGGCCGGGCAAAGGCTCCGTAGTAGTTCTGGAAGCGCAGGTGGATCACCGCGCGACTTCGTGCGGGCACGCTGACAGGCACCGCCATTTCGCGTCCGGGAATGCTTTTCTCCGCCGCCGGCACGCCTTCTCCCGAGAGCAAATGGGTGTCTCCTTGATCCGTGGCGATCCACCCGTCCATACGGTCGGCGAAGTAGTCGCCATTCTCCAGGACTCCGTGTTGGGTGTTCGGGGTGGGATTGGCCAGCGTGACCTTCAACCAGAGGATTTCATCCTTACGGTTGGTCTGGGCGAATCCGCGGGAAGACATCGGGCGCCATTCCTCCCGAGGCAGGTATTTCACCTGCTCGACGTCCAGTCGTCCGCCCGGGTCGAAATGATACTCAGCCATGGAGCCTGCGGTGTCCGGCAGCATCGTCATGCCTGTCCGCTCTCCTGCGAAGATCAGGAGCAGCCAGACGAGTCCCGCCGCCACCAGACACGGCACTGCCATGACGGCGAGCCGGAGGGGAATGCGACGGGTGATCATGACGGCAGCCTTTCCGATTCATGCCGCAGCGCAAGCTCCGGCCTCTTCCAAAAACCCCGTACCCGCTACGGGGTTTTGCGATTTGAGCGGCCGCATACTGTTAGGGATCCTATCCGGTGATGACTCCCAGACTGCCGTCCTCCCTTTCCCTGTTCGCACCCGCCGCGATCGCCTTCTCGCTGGGCTTTCCGACGCCGTCGGCCCATGCGACCATCACACCCACCGGAAACACCTACATCGCTCCGAACTACACCTCGACGTGGATCGGCTACACTGGCAATGGCACTCTCAGGGTCGATGGGGACAGCGACTATGTCACGAATGCCCTCAGCGTCGGCCAGAGTGCGGGTGTGACTGCCACGGTGACGGTGAGCGGAGTGGGTTCGACCCTGACCACCAACCAGAGCGTTTTCATCGCCTCATCCGGCACGGCGAATCTGATTCTCCAATCGGGGGCGGTGATGACCAGCAACGGACTGCCGACCTCTCCGACGTTCTATGGCGTGACCGTTGGTTCCTCTTCGGGTGGCAAAGGGACGGTTTCCGTGGATGGAGATGGCACGAAATGGATCATTCCGAACATGAGCCTTTCCGTGGGCAGCACCAATGGAACGGGCTCCGTCACCGTGAACCACGGCGGCCTGATCAGTTCGAGCGGGCTTGGCGTGTCGCCCGGCAGCACCCTGCTTATCACGGGGACGGATCCAGTGACGCATGCGGCCTCGACAGTGAATACCGGAAGTTTCCTCGTGGACAGCACCGTGACAGGTGGAGCGACGGTCAGCGCGGGGGGCATTCTCAATTCCAACGGGGTCAGTACGATCGGCAGCTTCCTGGGCCGCACCGGAACGATGACCGTGACGGGCCAAGGCTCGCAATGGAATGCCGTCGGCTTGCTCAACCTGGGGTCGTCAAGCGGGACGGGCTCTCTCACCGTGGCCGATGGCGCGCTGGTGAGTGTGTCCAACACCGGCTCGGCGAGCGGCACCGGCAACGGTCTCCTGACTCTGGGAGGATCGCCGCAGAGCTCGAATCCCGGAACCCCTGCCAGCACCGGCAATCTCTACATCGGCAACGGCGGAGCGGCGGGCCGCCTGAACTTGGCGGAGATCAATGGCTACTATTCCACTAGTACCAATCCGCCCACGGTGCCGGCGGTCTCGACGATCACCTTCAACCACAACGAAAGCGGATACGAGTTCAAGAACAGCAGCGGCACCGGCATCCTGATCTCCGGCAGCACCAAGGTGGTGAACCAGGCGGGCACCACGATCTTCACCGCGGCGAACACCTATCGCGGCGGCACCGAGATCACCGGGGGCAAACTGATCGTGAACAATACCACCGGACTCGGCACCGGTTCGGGTGCCGTCACCGTGAGCGGTGGCGGCCAGCTCGGCGGGCACGGCACGGTGGGGGCGGTGGTGGTCGGCAACGGTGGCTCCACGTATCCGGGTGATCCGCAGATCCTGACCGCGGCCAGCATCCAGTATCAGGCCGGATCGACGGCGCAGTTCGCGATCGAAACGGGAGTGGGTGGGACCCCGACCGCAGGCGTGGACTATGACCGCATCGCGATCAGCGGTGGCACGGCAGGTGTGCTGGGCATCGATTCCGGCGCGACCTTGCAGATCAACCTGACCTCGGATGCCCTGTCCTACTTGCAGGACCAGGCGACCCAGGCCATGCCCGCGAACTATTTCCTCTTCACGCTGGGCAATGGCACTTCGACCGGAAACTTCGGGCAGCTCACGATCACCGAAGGCGGGAATACCTACACCCAGTCGATCGTGGGCGGAGAGGCCAACTTCGCGGATCTCGGGCTGGCATTCCGCGTCGGCTACACGGGAGATGCGACGACCAACTCGCTTGCCGGAGGTCATGATGTGACCTTTTCCGTGGTAGCCGTTCCCGAGCCTGCCGCGGCGGCGCTGCTGCTTTGCGCGGGGATGGGTGGCTTGATGGTCAGGCGCCGGGCGATGCGCTAGGTTTGCCATCCATGCGATAGCCGCTGGAAATCTGGATCGGGTTTCCTGCCGGATCGCGCGCGTTCGCGAATTCGTAGCCGGACCCCTTGTGGATGGCTCCGAATTTCAGGCCGCTCTTCGCGCTATCCGCTTTGAACATGGCCACATCTCCGACATCGAAGATGAGCTTCACGTTCGATTGACCGGTCTTGTGGCCTTTGCTCGCTTGGAGAAGCACCAGAGCGCAGCCACCGGAAGGCGGGGTGAGGAGGAACTTGTCCGTCAGACCGGTGTCCGTGCGGGTGAAACCGAAGTGCCGCTCGTAGAATGCGGCGACTTTCTCCATGTCCCGGACATAGAGGGCGATCCGGGAGATGGGCGGGTTCATGGTGGATCACTCGCGGCCTTCCCTAGGCAGGACAGGAATGTCCTGCCTTCCTGGGTCATACCTCGTCCGCTCCGAGCAGTTCGAGGATGCGCTGGAGATCGTCGTTGCCGTAGTATTCCAGCTCGATCCTGCCCTTCTTCGGGCTGTGGGTGATCGCCACGTGGGTGGCGAAGAGATCGCGGAGCCGGTTCTCGATCGCCCGGATGTGGGCGTCGGTTTCGCGGGCCGGGGTGGCGGCCGCAGGCTTCTTCGTGCCGTCTGCGGCTGGGGTGGCCAGATCGTTCTGGAAGGTCTGTGCCAGCTTCTCGGTGGCGCGGACGGTGAGCTGGCGGCGGATCACCTGATCGGACGCGAGCAACTGGGCATCGCGGTCCTTGATCGAAAGGATGGCCTTGGCGTGGCCGACGGAGAGGCGTGCCTGGGCGACGAGCAACTGCACGTCCGAATGGAGATCGAGCAGGCGCATCGCATTGGCGACGCTGGCGCGGGATTTGCCGACGCGGGCGGCGATCTCCTCCTGCTTCATCGTGAACTCGCGGGCGAGGCGCACATAGCCGGCGGCTTCTTCCATCGGGTTGAGATCCTCGCGCTGGAGGTTCTCGATGAGAGCCATTTCCAACACATCGCGATCGGAGGCTTCACGCTCGATGACCGGCACGGTGGCCAGACCGAGTTTCTGCGAAGCGCGCCAGCGGCGTTCACCGGCGATGAGCTCCAGCTTGCCGTCCACCGGACGGACGATCAGCGGCTGGATGATGCCGTGCTGGCGGATGGATTCCATCAGGTCGTCCAAAGGCGACTCGATGAAAGTGGTGCGCGGCTGGAGAGGCGAAGGAACGACCTGGTCGAGTGGGACGTCACGCACGCGCTTCGATTCATCGGGAGAAACGGTGGACGCGGGGACTCCGCTTCCGGTCTGTTTCTTGATGAGGGCTCCTAGTCCCTTTCCGAGTGCCTGCTTCGCCATGGGGCGGCGAGGATTACCCCGACCGGCTGCGAATTCCAAGCGGATTCCGGGCGCGCTTGACGGAACGGGCCGCAGCGGCCATCGGTTGAAGCGTGATAGTGCTCCGTTCCCTCCTTGCCACTCCTTGGATTCTGCTTGTGACAGCGGCTTCTTTGCGCGCCCAAAATCCTGCTCCGGCTCCCGCCGCGCCGGCTCCTGGCGAAAACGTGGTCAAAGCCGATCCGGTTCCGGCGGATCTGGGTGCTTCCGCCAAGGCCGCCGTGGAAAAACTCTGCACGGAGGTGGTGGCAGGCCGTTATCAAATTGCCATCGACCGGATGTATCCGCAGTGGAAGGAGCGCATGGCCAAGCGCGCCGGCGGGATGGAAAATCTCAATGCCCAACTCGCCCAGGCACCGATTCTGCTTCAGAAGAACGGAGTGACACTGCTTTCTTCCAAACCGGAAGGCGCGCCCCAGATTTTCCAAGTGGCGCCGGGGAAGCGCATCGAAAAGGTTGGTGGCAGTGATGTGGCGGTCATGGGTTACACCAAATGGCTGGTGATCGTGCCGACGGTCACGCGCTTCAAGATTTCCAAGACCGGTGCGAGCACGATGGCGGAGAGCACCTCCTTCCAGGTCGCGGTATCGGACAAGGGCAAGTACGACTGGACTTTCATCGATGGTTCTTCGGCGACCCTGGCGGATCTCCGCAGCCTTTTCTTCTCCCTGCCCGTGGATCTCCAACTGCCGAAGATCGGCGGCGGGGAGATCGGGGGCGAACGCAAGTAACAGACGATTTTTTTCCGAGCGAGGTTATGGCCAAAAAGGCGGCGAAGAACAAACAGGCGCAGGATGCGTGGTTGCGGAAGAAGCTCACGGAGCTTTGGAACCGCGGGCAGAGCGAATACTGCGAGGTGCGCGGCTCGGTGATTCACGGGCGCGGGGTTTATGCCACGCAATTCATCCCGAAGGAGACCAAGATCATCGAGTATGTCGGCGAGCTGGTGGACAAGGAGGAGAGCGACAAGCGGGCCCATGCCCAGCATGCCAAGGCGATCGAAACCGGCGATGCGGCGGTGTACATTTTCACGCTTTCCAAGCGCTGGGACATTGATGGCAACGTTCCTTGGAACACGGCCCGCCTGATCAACCATTCCTGCAATCCGAACTGTGAGGCGTGGATCGAAGGCCGGAAGATTTTCATCCACTCGCTCCGGGAGATCAAGGAAGGCGAGGAACTTACCTTCGACTACGGATTCGATGTCGATTGCTACGAGGATCACCCATGCCTCTGCGGCTCGGAAAACTGCGTGGGCTATATCGTCAGCCGCGACCAGTGGCCGGAACTGCGCCAGCGTCTTGGCGGCGCGGAAGAGTGACTTTTACGAGAGACCGCCATGAAGGAACGTGAACCCATGGCATTCGAGATGGCGGTCTATGAAGTCGTCCGCCTGATCCCGAGAGGGAAGGTGTCCACCTATGGCGCGGTCGCACGTTGTGCGGGAAAAGGGGGCGCGCGGGCGGTCGGGTCCGCGCTGGCGAGAAACCCGTTTGCCCCGGAAGTGCCTTGTCACCGCGTGGTGCGGTCAAATGGCGCCCTCGGAGGATTCAGCGGGCAGACGGAAGGTCCGGAGATGGACCGCAAGACGCGGATGCTGCGTGCCGAAGGCGTGGAAGTGGTGAAGGGCGTGGTCGATATGGACCGCTTCGGCGTTGAGCCGGGTTGATCGTCCGAAGCCGGAACCTCCGGCTGGTTCTCAACCGCGCATCAGTTGCAGCCCCCACATGACCAGGCTGGTGGTGGCGGCCAGCAGCAGCACCAGCAGCAGCAGGCTGCGGCGCTGGCTCTTGTGCTCGTTGCGGACCTTGCCCCGGGTGGCCAGTTCTTCGAACGCGCGGCGGCGTTCGCGATCGCGGAAATCCTCGGTCGGAGGAAGCGTGGCACGCTCCTCTTCATACTGGCGGCGCAGGCGTTCAGGTTCGGCCGCTGTCACCGCGATCTGGGCGCGGAGCACCGCCTCCTGATCCACGAGCAACTGAAGCTCGGGGTCCAGGTTCTGCGGCTTTTTCTTCCGGGCGGCCATGACCTGCTTACTTGAGGAGATAGACGATCAAGGCGATCCCGCCGAGCACGAGGACCGGCAGGTTGAAGGCCAGTCCGCTGCGGAACTGGGCGGTGAAATCAGAGGTGCCGCCGGCGGATGCACCGGGGCGGCGGGCCTTGCCGCGGCCGAAGATCTCGCCGCTGCGCATGTTGCTGAAGTGTGCGGCCGCCTGCTCGTATTCGTCCGCAGCCAGCTCCGCGGAGGTCGTGGCGCGGTCGAGATGGGCGGCGAGCTGCTCCTTGGACCAAGCTTCCGGATTGTATTTCTGGAGCTTGTCGAGGTGGGAGGCAAAGCACACGCGGCACTGCTCGAGATCCTCCATTTCCTGGCGCATCTCATACAGTTCGCGGTCGATCCGTGTTACCGCCGCGGAAAGTTTCTCGGTCAGCTCCACCTGGGAGGACAGGAACTGGCGCTTGCGTCCGTTGAGTGCTTCCAACTCCTGCTTCTTGCGCTCCAGTTCCTCGCGCTGCTTCTGGAGTTCCTCCAGTTGCACCTGGGCCGCCTGGAGCTTTCCCTCGTAGTCATCGCTGACGGCCGGGGAGGTGTTCATCTCCAACTGTTGGGTGCGGAGCCGGATATGGTGGGTGTGTTCGGCGTTGCCGGGCATGGAGGCGGAAAGGTAGGCGGGACGACCATGATTTTACCCCGCACCAGTTGTTACCGCCAGTGAAATAATTCGTATTTCTTGACTAACGACCGCGCTTGCCCACGGGAAATCAGATGTAGAACATCTGGTCCGCGGCCTGTTGGGACAGGGCCTCCAGCGTCACCGCGTCCAGCGACTCGCCGAGAGCTTTCGAAACGCGTTCCCATGCCGCGCGCACCCCCGGGCCGGATTCGCCTTCGTTGGAGACGGAGAACTGGAGCAGGGCCGGGTCCACCGCCACCACCATCTGGCGCAGGGTGATCTCCTTGGCGGGACGGGCCAGCAGGTAGCCTCCTGCTTTGCCCCGGCGGCTGTCGATGAGGCCCGCACGGCGCAGATCGTTGAGGATCTGGACCAGAAAGTTGGCGGAAATCGCTTCCCGTTGCGCGAGCTCGTCGAGGCGTGTTAACGTCCGTCCGTCGTTGCGACGCGCCAGTTGGGCGAGGGCACGACAGGCATATTCGAGCTTCTGGGAAATTTTCATGACCGATTCGGTACACATTCACGCCCCCACGGCGAGCAAGAAGGCAACAGAAGCGAATCCCTGCCGCGAAATGGCTATCGGGGAGGTGTGGGAGCACCTGAAACGGGATGGCACGACGGTGGTGGAGCAGGAGCCGGGATTGGCCCACTTGCTCCGTGATGTGGTCTTCCTGCGCTCGAATATGGGAGAGGCCCTGTCCGCCCGCCTGGCGCGGCGGCTCGCCCGTGAGGACATGACCCGCGCGGAACTCGAGCCCCTGTTCAACCAGATCTTCGGCGATCATCCGGAGCTCGTGTCCCAGGCGGCACGGGACATGATGGCGATCTACGAGCGTGACCCGGCCTGCTTCTCTCCGCTGGAGCCGCTGCTGTTTTACAAGGGCTTTCTGGCACTGGCGACCTACCGGGTGGCGCACCAGTTGTGGCTGGAGGAGCGGCGCTGGCTGGCGCTGTATCTCCAGAGCGTGATGAGCGAGGCCTTCGCCGTGGACATCCACCCGGCGGCCCGGATCGGCTGCGGCATCCTGCTCGATCATGCCACCTCCTTCGTGGTCGGTGAGACGGCGATCATCGAAAACGACGTGTCGATCCTGCATGAGGTCACTCTCGGTGGTACCGGCAAGGACACGGGCGACCGTCATCCGATCGTGCGCTCCGGCGTGCTGCTGGGAGCCGGGGCGAAGATCCTCGGCCGGGTCGAGATTGGCACCGGGGCGAAGGTGGGGGCCGGATCGGTGGTGCTGGCCGATGTGCCGCCGCATACCACCGTGGCCGGCGTGCCGGCGGTGATCGTCGGCGTGGCACGGGAGGAAAATCCGGCGGGTGAGATGGACCAGTCGTTGGAGTGCCGGAAATCCGAGTGACCGCATTGAAAGCTGGCCTGGGCTGATATTTTAGCCTATCGAATCATGGCATGCGCCTGCCATGGCTCCCGCTGCTGTTCTGTGCCTGCCTCGTTTCCTGTGACAAGGTGAAGCAGGCGGTTGCCGATGCGAAGGCGAAGGCCTCCAGCAGCGGGAATGGGAAATCCTCTTCGCCGCAGGACAAGGGCAGCCCGGGGGGGGCGATCGATCAGGCGCTGGAGGCACAGATCGACCGCACGGAGGAGGGAGTCCGGTTCCGCAAGGACCTGCCTTTCCCTCCACTGCTCACGGTTCGTGAAAAGGAGCGGATGGAGAGCAAGGGCCTGCGTTTCACCCGTCAGTCGGCGCTCGGCAAGGAGGCCTCCATCAAGGATGGCACCGAGGAGAGCGTGCATGTCTGGAAACGCGAGGGTGACCGGCTGACCCTGACCATCGAGCGCCAGGCGTTCATTCCCACGCCGCTGCCAGCGAAGGACAGCAAGGAAGCACCGGTCCAGCCCGCGGCGGTGGAATCCGAATCCAACGGACTTTCCGCGACCTTCAAGCTGACGAATGGCAAGTGGAAGACCGAGGGACGTTCCGCGGACTTCAAGCGTATGGTGTGGCTGGAGCAGGTGGAGCCGGTGATCGGCTCGATGGCGTCCCATTCCGGCGCGCTGCCCTCGGGATTCTGGTTCGGAAAGCCGCGCTTCAAGGAAGGCTCCGCCATTTCTTTGACCGGTGACGGTCTCAAGCTGCTGTTCCGCGATGCCCAGTCCGGCAAGCTGGACCTTGTCTTCGAGGGCGTGGAAGGAATCGGCGGTCATCCCTGCGGGCGTTTCTCCGTCCGTGGGATGTGTACCCAGCGCAACCTGCTCCGTGAGGATGGGAAGAAGACCAGTTGCGACTACATGATCGACTCAGGAAAAGTCTGGCTCTCGCTGTTGCATCCGGTGGTGCTGCGGAAGGAAATGGATGCCGCCATCACGATGTCCGGAGATGACGGCGGTACCAGCGTCCGCATGCAGGGAGCCGTGAAGCTGATCTCCACGGTGGAGTGGAAGCCCGGTTCGTGACCGGGCTCCCGTGAAGCATCCGATCAGAGGCCGGCGAGGATCGCATCGCCCATGGCGGCGGTGCCCACGCGGATCTCGCCTTCGGCACCGGTGGCGATGTCACCAGTACGATAACCATCGTTGATGGCCTTCGCCACGGCGGCGTCGATCGCATCGGCGGCTCCGGTTTCACCGAGCGAGAAGCGCAGCAGCATCGCGAGCGAAAGGATCTGTGCGATCGGGTTGGCAATGCCCCGGCCGGCGATGTCCGGAGCGGAGCCACCGGACGGCTCGTACATGCCGAAGTAGAGGCCGTTTTCGTGGCGCTGGCCGAGCGAAGCGGACGGCAGCATGCCCAGTGAGCCGGAGATCATCGCCATCTCATCGGAGAGGATGTCGCCGAAGAGATTCTCGGTGACGAGCACGTCGAACTCGCCCGGGCGGCGGATGAGCTGCATCGCGGCATTGTCCACGTAGAGGTGCGAGAGCTGTACTTCCGGGAAATCCTTCGCGACCTCGATGACGACCTCGCGCCACAGCACGGAGGAGGCGAGCACGTTGGCCTTGTCCACGGAGACGAGGCGCTTGTCGCGACCCATGGCGGCGGTGAAGGCCACGCGGGCGATGCGCTCGATCTCGCTCTTGCGATAGATCATGGTGTCCAGCGCGACCGGTTCGCCGTTTTCCTCATGGCGGCCCTTGGGCTTGCCGAAGTAGACGCCGCCGGTCAGCTCGCGCACGCACAGTACGTCGAAGCCATCCTTGATGAGTTCGTTCTTCACCGGCGAGGCGTGGGTGAGGGAAGGCAGGCACACGCCCGGGCGGAGGTTCGCGAAGAGGCCGAAGTGCTTGCGCAGAGGCAGCAGCGCGCCGCGTTCCGGCTGGATGTCCGGCGGCAGGTTCTCCCACTTCGGGCCACCCACGGAGCCGAAGAGGATGGCGTCCGCCTTTTCGCTGGCATCCACGGTTTCCGGCGGAAGCGGGTGGCCGGTGGCGTCGATTGCCGCACCACCCACGAGGTGCTCGGTGCGGGTGACTTGGAATCCGAACTTCGCCTGCACGGCGTCGAGAACGCGGAGCGCCTCGATCATGACTTCGGGACCGATGCCGTCTCCGGCTAGCACGGTGATGCGGTGGCTGCGTGACATGGCCGGGAGACTCCAGAATCAGCAATCCGGAATCAAGAGAAGACCCCGCGAACCGGGCATCCGTTCAGGGGTGGGAAAGATGCCAACATTTTTCAATTTTCCGGTTGTCAAAGCCCGTGGGGACACCCTTAATCCCGGCCCCGCCCGCAAGGGAATGGCCCGATAGCTCAGTTGGTAGAGCAGCGGATTGAAAATCCGCGTGTCGCTGGTTCGAATCCGGCTCGGGCCACCACTTCTCTCTGTTTTGAAGAAGTGAGTGGTGATCGCACTGATGTTCAGTCACCCAATTCTCCGAAGAGGATTCCGTTCACCTTCGAGTCCTTGAAGGTGAAGACGAGACCCGGCGAGATAGAGCCGACGACGAAGGTGTCCTTTTCCGCGAAAGAGGCGTCCTTGGCTTTCACGTCCTTGTAGGCCTTTTCGACTTCCTCCTTGGTACTGCCGATCTTGATGCCGCGCGCGGTGGCCAGCTTGCATGCGGGCGATGCGGTGATGAGCAGGATTCGCTTCACCTCTTTTTTGCCCTGGGCTCCCATCCGGAGTTCGATGCCTTGCTTGGCATACTTCCATGTTTCGACCCAGTCGCCGCTGCCACCTTCTTCATGCACCGCCTTGCTTTTGGAATCGGGTGCGCCCAGCAGCTTTTCCACGTCGGTGGCCTTCTGATCCAAAGTGAGCTTTCCCAAGGCTTCGGTTTTTCCAAGGTTGGCGGCGATCTTCTCGTCGGGAGAAAGATCCTCGCCGTGGCACAGCGGCATGGGGATGGCGAGCGTCGCAAGCAGGATTGCAGCGAAGGCGGGAATGGAGGATTTCATGGCAGGTTGTTCTGGATTCCACGCTTGATCACTCCACGGGTAAAACAGGACCAAGCAATGCAAGGTATCCCGTTAGGGAGATGCTTTTCAAGACGCATCCTCGCTCCGCCGCTCCACCCAGCATGGGGCATTCCTTCAGGATGCGAATCGTGTCCTGCTGTGTCCAGGGGTTTTCGACCCCTGGCTGGTATGGGCCGCACCGTTGGTGCGCAGGAGATCCAGTCAAGGTGTGGAATGTGGATTCAAACTAACACAACGTCTCCCCTGGCAACACGATGGTTACGCGCAGGCCGACATCCTCGCGGTTGGCGAGCGTGATGTCTCCACCATGCGAGCGCACGATCGAGCGTGCAATGGCAAGACCGAGGCCGACCCCGCCGGTATCGCGATTGCGCGAGCTTTCCAAACGCACGAAAGGAGCGAAGACCTTTTCAAAATCCGCTTCCGGCATGCCGGGGCCATCGTCGTCCACGAGAATGTGCAGGACTCCGGGAGCGCGCTCGAGTTTCACGCGCGCGCGTTCGCCGTAGCGCACGGCGTTTTCGATCACGTTCCGCAAGGCACGGCGCAGCGCGTCCGGACGGCAGCGCCAGGGGATGCGCTCGCCGTCTTCGAAGGAGACATCGAGGCCGATGGCGGTGAGATCGTCGCAAAGACTTTCCAACAGCGCGGCGAGATCGATGGAACGCGCGGGCTCGGTGATGGATTCGCCTTTGGAAAACGCCAGAGCGGCTTCCGTCATCGCCTGCATCTCATCGAGCGTGGCGATCATCGGTTCGCGTGTTTCCGGATCGGCGATGAACTCGGCGCGCAGGCGCAGCGAGGTGATCGGCGTGCGGAGATCATGGCTGATCGCGGCGATCATGCGGGTGCGATCCTCCACGAAACGGCGCAGGCGCGACTGCATGCGGTTGAAGGCTTCCGCGGTGTGGCGGATGTCATCGGCACCGGCTTCGGGAACGGGTACGATTTCCTCGCCGCGTCCGAGCCGTTCGGCGGCGACGGTAAGGTGACGCAGCGGGCGGCCGACACGTCGTGCCGCGAGAATCGCGATGCCGGAAAGTACCAGTGCGGCGACACCGAGCATGACGTAGTAGCGGCGGGAAAGGGTGGTGGGTTCGGCCTTGGCATAGACCGCGTTCAACCACAGTCCGGGCTTCGCTTCGCTGGCGAGGCCGAAGCCGTTCCATGCCTCGAGATCGAGCAAATGCGCGGCCTGTCCGCCGGTGCCGCGCGTGACCAGGGTCCACCTGGGGCCGGGCTGGAGGGGGACGTCGCTCTCGCTCAGGCGCGGGTTGGGTGGATACTCCGTCTGGTCATCGTAGGCGGTGATCTCATGGATGGTCGGCAGGGCGCGGAGCACACGCTTGCGTGCGGCCTGCTGCCATTCCATCGGGTCGCCGGGTTCTTTCCCGCTTAGCCAATAGCGGACGACGGGCGTGTTCGCCGCACCGATGACCTCGCCGTGCTGGATGGGATCGGTGGTGCCGATGAGGCGTGCCACGGCCATGGCGCGGGCGATGAACTCTTCCTGACGTACGTTGCGCATCGAGCGGTCGCGCTCGTCGTTGTTGATGAAATAGAACACCACCTGCGAGAGCAGGAGCGTGAACAGCATCAGCGCGATGAGTTGCCCGGTGAGGCTGCGCATCCAGAAGCGTCTCATGCCTTCTCCACCTTTCCGGTGAAACTGTAGCCGCCGCCCCAGTGTGTCTGGATGAGCGTCGGATTTTTCGGATCGGGCTCGATCTTGCGGCGCAGGCGGCTGACCTGGTTGTCGATGCTGCGGTCCCACACGTCCGCCGCACGTCCGGTGGTGAGGTCGAGCAGTTGGTCGCGGTTGAGGATGATGCCGGGGTGATCGAGGAAGACGGCGAGCAGCCGGAACTCCGCCGTGCTGAGCGGCACGGCGACTTCATCCGGGCCGGTGATTTCGCGGCGCTCCATATCGAGGATCTTGTCGCCGATACGGAGATTGCCGGAGCGCGGGGCATCGCGTTGCGGCGGCAGGCTGTTGGAACGCCGCAGCACCGCCTTGATGCGGGCCAGCAGTTCGCGCGGGTTGAAAGGTTTCGTCAGATAGTCGTCCGCGCCCATCTCCAGACCGATGATGCGATCCGTGTCCTCGCTCACGGCGGTGAGAAAGATCACCGGCAGTTGGGTATTCGCGCGCAGATCGCGGCAGAGCGAAAGGCCGTCCTCGCCGGGCATCATGATGTCCAGCACCACGAGGTCCGGTGAACTGCGCTCCAGCAGATAGCGGAATGCCGCGGCGCTGTCCGCCTCGCTCACCCGGTAGCCGTGCGATCCGAGATAGCGGACCAGCAGCTCGCGGATGTCCTTGTGGTCATCCACGACGGCGATGTGGGGCGAGGAACTCATGAGGCGTGGCTTCACGGAGATACCACGCCTTCCGCCCGGGCACGCGGGAAAAATTGTATCCGGATGTGTCAGCCGTCAACCGGAGTCAGTTCCGGAACTGGGTCAGGAACTCATCGCGGTTGATCCGTTTGTCGTTGTCCTTGTCCAGGCTGTTGAAGGCCTTCTGGCGGTGCTCGGGCTTGAGCGCCTTCCCCTTCGGGCTGGACTTCCATTCCTCGAAGGTGAGCCGGCCGTCGTTGTCCTTGTCGAGGCTCTTGAAGATGGCTTCACCGGGGGAGGGCGCGGCTTCGCCCTCCTTCTTTTCCGGTGCGAAGATCCGGAGTTCCGGGAAGCCGTCGGCCGCCTTGTATTCCTTCTTCATCACGGCCACGGCCTGCTCGATCACGTCGCGGCGGGTGGCGGCGAGGTTGGTGGTTTCGCCACGGTCCTTTGAGAGGTTATAGACCTCCCAGTTGGAAGGGCCGTTCTTGCTTGTGGGGAAAAGATCGCGGCGGACCGCCTTCATGTCCCCGATGCGCACGGCCACCTGGCCACCATAGCCGCCGGTACACCACACCATCGGCTTGCGGGATTCGAGCTTGTCTTTCTCGCCGAGCCACACCGGCAGCAGTACGTCGCCATATGGCTGGCCGGCATCAGCCCCCGCCAGCGCGCACAGTGTTGGCATGATGTCGGCATCGTAACCGGGCTGGTCGACCACCTTGCCCGCGGGAACCTTGCCGGGCCAATAGACGATGCCCGGCACGCGGATGCCGCCTTCGTAGGTCTGGCCTTTGAGTCCGCGGAGGTCGGCCACGGAGTTGAAGAACTTGTGATCCACGCCGCCGACATCGTGGGTGGTGCCATTGTCGCTGGTGAAGACCACGATGGTGTTCTTGTCGAGGCCCTTGGCCTTCAGCGCGTCGATGAGCTGGCCGACATTGTGGTCGAGAAAGGAAATCATCGCGGCGTACGCGGCCCGCGGACGCGAGTGGGGGAGGTAGCTGTTGTTGCCGCGATAGGGTTCGGTGTCCCACTCCTTCGGATACTTGTCCAGCCACTCCTTCGGCGGCTGGAGCGCCACGTGGGGTTCGGTCGGAGCGTAGTAGAGGAAGAACGGTTTGCCGTCCGCCTGGCGGCTGTTTACGAACTCCAGCATGCGCTCCGCGATCTCCTTCGATGCGTGCTTGGTGCCGGTGTATTTCGCGTCATCGACAGGACCTTCCGGCTGGCGGGCATGGCCGGGGATCTCGGGATCGTTGAGCATGTCCTTGCGGCCGTTGTCCCAGAGGAATGCCGGATAGAAGCTGTGGCAGGCGCGTTGGTCGGTGTAGCCGTAGAAGACATCCGTGCCGTGCTTGTCCGGCGCGCCGCTGGTGCCGAACTCACCGAGGCCCCATTTTCCGAAGGTGGCGGTGTCGTAGCCCGCCTTCTTCAGAGCCATGTGAAGCGTGTAGGCTCCTTGGGAAATCGGCCAGTCGCCCTTGAGTTCGGCGTCCTTGCTGCCCTCGCTCTTGTCCACGCGCTTGAGGTCCTGCACGTCGCAGCCGCCACCATGGCGGCCGGTGAGGAGCACGTTGCGGGAGGGGCTGCAGACGGGGGCGCCGCAGTAGTAGTTGGTCCAGCGCTCGCCGCCCGCCGCGAGCTTGTCGAGGTTCGGGGTCTTGATCTTCTGCTGGCCGTAGCAGCCGAGCTCGGCATAGCCGAGGTCATCTGCATTGATGAGGACGATGTTCGGCTTTGGCTCCGCCGCGTGGGCGGTTCCGAAAAGTGCGGCAGCGAGAAGCAACCAGGAGTGTTTCATAGGAATGCGGATCAAATGACGAAAAACGGCGGAGTCTTAGGGAAACGCCGTGCATCTACGCAGCATGGTCCGGGAATCGCACGTGTCTTTGTCGTAAAGCGGGTTTTGTTTGTGATTTTGCGAAGCTGGCACCGGAGCCTCGATCTCGTCCCGGGTGCGGGTTTCCCCCAATGGCACCTCTGAAATTTGCGTGTAACATTTGCCGGGTTGCGGGGTATATACCCGCGTTCCGTATGCCCCGTCTGTCTCATGTTCTGTGGACCGTCGTGTCCATTTCATCGCTCTCCGCTTCGGCGGCAGAGGACGCGCCTGCGCCGCTCCATCTCACCGCACCTGGTTTGGAATTGATCGGGGTCTCCGGTGGGACGTTCCGGATGGGATCGGATGACAAGGACCCGGAGCGTTTTCCGTCCGAGCTGAAGGCGACGGTGGTGACGATCAGCCAGCCATTCTGGCTTGGCAAAACGGAAGTGACCCGTTCCCAGTGGGAGGCGGTGATGGGGCCGATTGCGGGGCCGACGTTTATCGGCAGCCCGAAGGATACCAAGGAACTGGCTGGTGACCTGCCGATGGCGGATGTGACCTGGGGGCAGGCGATTTCCTTTTGCGACAAGCTCACGCAGCGCGAGCGCGACGCGGGTCGGCTGAAGCCGGGCTACGTCTTCAGCCTGCCATCCGAGGCCCAATGGGAATACGCGTGTCGCGCGGGGTCCGCGGGTCTGGTGCCTGCCAGTACCACCGAGCGGGATGCCTCGATCTGGTACATGAAGACCGCTGGTCCATGGACATACTCGATGGGCGCCCGCCTCAATCCGGTCGGAAAAAAGAAGGCGAATGCCTGGGGATTTTTCGACATGCTGGGCAATGTCCGTGAATGGGTGCTGGATCCGGCGGCACCGTATTCCGGCGGCACGGCAACCGATCCGCTGCCGTTGAAGAGCGTTTTTCCCGGCAAGAAGCAGAAGGAGGAAATCGAGCTGCGGGTGATGCGCGGCGGTTGCTGGATCGATGGCGAGCGGGGCACCCGTGCGGCGGCCCGCGATTGGGCCGATCCGGCGAAGTACGCCGCGGCTCCCGGGAAGAAGCCGGATGGCAAGCCGGGATCCGATTTCCGCGGCGGCACGGTTGGCTTCCGCCTTGCTCTGGTTCCCGAGAAGATGCGCGGTGCGGTCGAACCGTTGGTTCGCACGCTTTCCGCACCCCCTGCCGCTCCTGCCAACCCTTGAACTTTCCCGATTCTCCAGCGATGAAATCCACCTTTGCGTATGCCCGGTTGCTGATGTTTTCGGCGGGAACGTTCGCGGCCGCGCCTTTGCTGCACGCCGCTCCGGAAACTCCGGCCGCCACCGCGCCCGCCGATGCCGGATTGGCCGCGGCGATCAGCAGCGGCGACTTCAAGGCGTGGCGGAAGACGCTGGCCGCGCGGATCAATGCCGCTGCGGCCAAGCCATCGCTGACGGCCGCCGAGGCCAAGGCGCTCGACCTCGATCTGGCACGCCACGAATTCCTGCTCCAGACGATGGCCTCCACCGGCCTGCCGCCTGCGACCCGTCCCGGCCAGCCGGACAAGACCATGGGCAATGACGCGCTCGCCACGGTGGCGAAGACCGCCGAGGGCAAGGCGTTCCTTTCGTGGCTGCTCAATGATCCGCGGGCGCTTGGCTACTATCTCGATAGTACTTTCTTCGCCTTCGCCGAGGCCGATCGCACTTACGGTCTCCAAGTATGGCAGAAGATCTGGCAGAAGGATCCGGAAAGCCACGGCGGGCTGTGGTGCCGGGTGGGGGCGGCGTTCGCCATCGCCTATGGCAAGGAGCGTGTCGTCACGGAAACGGCATGGGACGAGAAGATCGATCGCGTGCTCGATCCGATGGAGCGCTACGATTTCTACCGGGCTTCGTTCCAGCAGGGGAAACTGATGTCCTACTTTTCCGCCGCTCCGGCGTGGGAACTGGTGTACACGGTGCATGCCTCCTATCGCTCGATCGAGGAGATGAAGTGGGCGCAGGAGATGCTGCCGCCGGACCGGTTCAATCCGCGCGGGGCCGGGAACATGGAGTATCAGATCGTCAAGTACCGGCTCCACAACTACCGGGACTCGATCATCCACGGCTCCGCGTATTTCGACGGCAAGCCGAACACGCTGATGATGATCGCCGACTATGGTTCGGTCTGTGGCGGGCTCTCGAACACCGGCATCAGCGTGGCGAACGTGTTCGGACTGCCCGCGTTCACCATCGGCCAGCCGGGACACTGTGCTTTCATCTTGAAGGGGTCGCCGAATTCCTGGGATGGCGGCAACTTCGTCTCAGGCTGGAAGGACAGCTTCGGCGCGCACCAGATCAAGTTCTTCGCCTGCGACTACAGCGTGAACATCAAGCTGCTGAGCCGCGCGTGGAACCATCCGCAGTTCGGAGACGCGGAGCGCCTGCGCCGCCTTGCGAATGTGAAGCTCTGCTCCGGCGACAACTCCGCCGCGCTCGCGAACCTCGACAAGGCATCCAAGCTGTGTCCCTTCCATTTCCTCTCCCGGGCGGCGATGATGCAACTGCTGATGGAGGACAACAAACCGCTCTTCATCACCCGGCTGTCCCAGGAATGCGTGGATCTTGCCCGCGATCTGGCGGAGTTCCCGATGGCCACCGAGACGTTGCGCCGCGAGGCGGAAACCAAGCGCCTCAATCCCGCCTTCACCGTGAGCCAGAAGGCCGCGTATCTGGGACAGATCGCGACCGGACTGGCCGACGCCACCGCGACCCGCCAGGCGAATCTCGGCACCAAGGCGTTTGCCGAGGTGTTTTCCCGGCAGCTTGTCACCCTGGGGCTGAAGGGCAAGGAGGTGGACAAGGTCATCGAGCTCGCGGTGTTCTCGAAGAAGCCGAAGGCGGGTGAAACCGCGCCGGTGCCACCGGTGCTCAAGGTGCCCGCCAAGACGGACGAACTGGTGAAGTATCTCAATGGCATCGGGGCCGCAGCAAATGCCCGAGAGGCGTTCGCCGCTACGGTCACCGCGGTGATCAATGCCTTGCCGGAGAACGTGCGGGCGTCGGTCACGCTCAAGCCTTCGCCGAAGGCTGATCCAAAGCCGGCGACCTATGATGCGAAGACTTTCGTGCAGGTGGGTTCCTGGACGCGTGACAGCATCGAGCATGCACCGGTGGTGACCGATGGGTGGCATGAGGTGGAGATTCCGCTGCCGCCCGGCGAACGCAGGCCGGGGCAGCTCACGGTCGCCTTCGTGCAGACGAATGGCGAGATGGTGAACATCGAGAACCTGCGTTTGTTCGCCGATGGAACCGAGGTGGATGCCGATGACCGCGCGCTGGCATTGAAGGGGAAGAAATCCGGGTTGTTCAGCGTGGAACTGGAGCCCGCGATTCTCAAAGCGAAGCTGACACTCAAGGTCGTGGTGTCAGACATTCCGGACGGCAAGGCCAGCGATGGGGAGATCCGCATCCTGGAGCCCGCTCCACAAACCGCGCAGCGTTAAGTAGCACAAGCAGGAATGCTTGTGCTGCATTTCAAACCTTCTGGAGCTTCCACTTGCCGCGGCGGAAGAGCACCCAGCTCCAGATGGCGAGCATGGAGAACGACACCGGTACGGCGATGAAAACGCCGGTGGGGCCGAGGCCGAGTGGCTTGGCCAGAATCCATGCGATCGGCATCTGGCCGAGCCACAGGCAGAAGAGATTCAAGCGGGTCGGCGTCCAGGTGTCACCGGCTCCGTTGAACGCGCCTTCCAGACACATGCCCGCGGCGTAGAGCGGGAATGCCAGGCTCACGATCCATAGCGCCTGCCGGGCATAGCCGTGAACATCCGGCTCATGGGTGAAGAGGCTGACCAACGGTCCGGCGAAAAGGATGAAGAGCAATCCGACGATGCCGAGCACGAGGATGTTGTAACGCGTGGCCATGCGTACCGCGGCCTCCGCGCGGTCCGGTTTTTCCGCGCCGAGATTCTGTCCCACCAGCGTCGCTCCGGCATTGGAAAGTCCCATCGCGGGCATGAGCGCGAAGATCACGATGCGGATGGCGATGGTGTAGCCCGCCAGCGCGGAGCTGCCGAAGAGGGCGAGGATCTTGAACAGACCCACCCAGCTCGTGGTGCTGATCAGAAGTTGCGCGATGCCGCTGCCCGCCTTGCTCATCAGGGTGCCGAGGACCTCGCGGTCCGGAATGAAATGGCGGAGCAGCACGCGGATGCGGCTGTGATGGCCGGTCAGATGCCAGAGCTGGTAGATCACGCCGACTCCGCGGCCGATGTTGGTGGCGACGGCAGCACCGGTGACGCCCATTTCGGGGAATGGCCCCCAGCCGAAGATGAAGCAGGGACCGAGCACGATGTTCAGGCCGTTCGCCAGCCAGAGCGTGCGCATGGCGATCACGGCATCCCCCGCGCCACGGAAGATGGCGTTGATCAGGAAAATGAGGAACACGGTGGTGTTTCCACCAAACATCACCCGCGCGAAATCCGAGCCCATCGCCACGATGCCTTCATCGGCACCCATGGCCCGCAGGATCTGCGGAGCATACCAGCCGAGCACCACGCCGATGCCGGCGGAAATCCCGAGGCCCGCCAGCACGATCTGGCCTGCGGAATGCGATGCCTTCTCCGGATCGTTCTCACCGATGCGGCGCGAGACAATGGCGGTCGCTGCAATCGAAATGCCGATCGCGACCGCGTAGATGAGCGTCATGATCGATTCGGTGAGGCCGACCACCGCCACCGCGTCCTTGCCGAGGTGCGAAACCCAGAACACGTCCGAGATCGCGAACAACGACTCCATCACCATTTCCAACACCATCGGTACAGCCAGCAGCAGCACCGCCCGGCCGAGCGGCTCGGAGGTGTAGTCGTGGTGTTCGCCTTTCAGCGATTGGCCGACGCTCCGCCAGAAAGTTGGGGAAGGCCGGGTGTCGGAGGATGCCTCCGGAAGCGATGGGTCGGACATGGAATGAAACGGCATCCGACGTCGTTTCCCGCCGGGGCGCGGCACTGATGGCACGGATTGTTCCGGCGCGCCAGTGCTGTCCGGTGATTTAATCTAACGCGCCGCGTTTTCTTTCAAGGTGCCGTCCGGGTTCGCGACTTCCGGGGCAGACTGTAAATCTGCTGGCTGGATCGTGGTGAGAGCGATGCGCGAATAGCGGTCGGTTTCGTAGGCAATGGCGATGGTTCCATCCGGCAGCGTGGCGAGGTGGCTGTAGGCGGCATCTCCGGATTTGATGAGTTTCGCCAGCGGCCAGGTCACGCCTTCGTCAAGGGAACCGCGTAGGATGAGATCCTGCCGGCTTTTGCGGGATGCGGGATTCGAGAAGAGAATGAGACCGGGTTTGAAGTCCGACGGCCATGTGGCCCGCCGGATCGAGCCCATGCACTGGGGTTCGGGAAGATTCGCATCCCATCTTGTGTCTTCCCACGTTTCGCCGCCATCCTTGGAAATCGCGATGGCCCGGTCGCGTCTGTTGGAGCCGTGGTTGCGCATGTTCAGCATCAGCGAGCCGTCCGTGAGTTCCGCGATCTCGCACTCGTTGGTGTGACGGGAGGCGTAGGTGCGGGAGGATTTCCAGGTTTTTCCGGAGTCGTCGGAGTAGATGGCGTGCGCGTAGTAGCCGGGAGCGTCGCCTGCGGTTTCGCGATGATTGATGCCGGCCACATAGCGCCCCTTGTGCGTGCCACGGGTGAGGACAATGCCCGCGCCGGGGCCGGTGGCGAGCCAGCTCCAGGAGGGCTGCTTCACCTGCTCCGTGATGTTCTCCGGCCGGGACCACGTCATGCCGTCATCGTCGCTGTGCAGTTGGTAGAGGCGACGCGAGTCTTCGCCAAATCCGGGAGCGAGTTTGCGTTCCGGAAGGCGGTTCCACTGCGCCAGCACGGTGATGCGACCGGTCCGCTGATCCACGATGGGAGTGGCATTGCCGATGGTGTCCATCCCGAAATCGGCGATCACCTGCATCGGCTTCCAAGTCTTCCCGCCATCGTCCGAGCGTCTGAGAACAATATCGATATCCCCTGTGTCGCCGCCGTTGTTCTTCCGGAGCTCCGCAAAGGCAAGCAGCGCGCCCTTCGGTGTGACCGCCAGCGAGGGGATACGATACGTGTGATCCGGTGCATGACCGCTGCCGCGGAAGAGATCGGTCACCGCGGGCTCGGCCGCGAGGACGGCGGCAGGGAGGAGCAGACAGGCAATGAACGGAAGCATGGAATTTCCGCTACGGAACAAGGAAGCCTGCTTCTATCGGTGGCCAACCGGTCGGTTCAGGCAACCAGATGCCGGAAAAACAAAGACGGCGGACCTTGCGGTCCGCCGTCCGGAGATTCAGAGAACCGTGCCGGGCTTCACTTGTCGTCTTCGCTCTGGGCGGGGACCTGGATCGGCGGGGTGACGGCTTCCACCGGTCCGGCCTTGGTGCCGGGGCCGGGAGTGGCACCGTGGGGCATCATCATGCCGGGAGGCAGACCCTGCATTCCCTGCATGCCTTGCGGACCACCGGCGGGTGCGGCCTGCTTCTTGAAGCCGTCGCGGCCCTTGAGCAGCATGTCGAGGGCGAACTGGCGGAGCTCGAAGGTGCGTCCCTTCAGTGCCTGATCGGCGGCGAGTTTGGCCTTCAGATCCTTGAGACGGGTGGTGAAAGCCTCGTCCTTGACCTTGGCGTCCTCCGGCTTCTCGCCTTCTTCCTTCTTGCGCTCGGTCGGCAGGGTGGCGGTCACGTCCACGGTGACGAAGTAGCTGCCATCGGTGGCGGCGGGCGGTTCTTCACCGGGCTTCGCGTCCGCGGCCTTGGCCGGGGTGATGTTGAGCGTGTAGGTGGAACCTTCGAACGTCTCGATGGTGGCCACGCGCTTCTGGTCCGGCTGGGCGCGCTTCGCGACATCCGCGGTGGGCACCACGTCATCGAACTTCGCGAACGAGAACAAGGTCTTCAGCGGGGTGGCGGTGGACGCATCGTAATTGTCCTCCGGCTTCGCACCTTCGAGGTTGAAGTTGGCTTCTTCGTTGTCGCGGCTGACCTTCCACGCGATGTCGCCTTTGCCCGGCACGGTGACGGACACGCTCTTCGGCTTCTCGATCTTGATGAAGTCCTCGGACAACCAGGTCTTCGGATCGGTGCTCACCGCGCTGAACATCTCGCTGGTCCTGTAGATCGCGGACTTGTCGCCCTGGTTCAGCACGAAGCGGCCGGTGGAGCCACCGCCCATCGGACCCATCGGCCCGGCTTCACTGCCGCCGATGCTCTTGCCGAGCGAGACCTTGGCAAGCTCGCTGCCGGAAGCGTTGGCAAACGTCAGCTCGATGCCGCGGTCCTCCGCTTTCGCGGCAGAGGGATCGATGCCGAAGCGGGCGGAGTAGGAAGCGGCATCTTCGATCGCGCCGACCACCTTCACGTCACCGATGGTGCGGATGAGATCGTTCACATTCTGCGTGTTCGCCGGATAGGCGTCGCGGTCGGTGACGGTCCACTTGCCGTCCTTCTTGGCGAGGTGGGTGGTGCCGTCCGCGCCGCTGATGGTGATCGCGGCGACTTCAGCGCCGGGGAACGATTCGAACAAAGTCTGGCCGGACTTGCGTGCGGCTTTGCCTTTGGCCGGCGTGCTCTGGCCGGACTTCACAACATAGACGAGGCCACCGAGAGCGACGGCGATGACCCACAGGACGATAACCAGGCGTTTTGACATGGTCTTAAAAGATTGAGGCTGGAGTGAGGGTGGGTTCAGCGGGCGCGGGTGCGGCTGCGGTGGGTGATGAAGAGGCCGATCGCGAACAGCGCGACCAGCAGCGGCATGCCGAGGACATTGTAGCGGAAGATGCGGCCGAAGAGATTGTCCTTCTGGCGCTTCAGGTCCTTCTCCAGGTCACGGACCTTGCCGGAGGCATCGACCTGCTGCTGGCGCAGCTTCTTGATTTCCGCTTCCTGCTCGGGCGAGAGGTAAAGCTCGCTGCCGCGGCTCTTCTGGGTCTGCAGGGCGGAGAGTTTCTGCTGGGCTTCCGTCTTCTGCTTCTCGAATTCCTCGATCTTGGTGCCGATGGTCTTGTTGAAGTCGTCCTCCATCTTCTGGATGACATCGAACGGACGGCGGGTGGCGGAGCGGCTGCGGGCGCCGATGAGGTGCGAGGAACCGGCGGCCTGGTCGATGAGGTTCAGCAGCAGCGGGGAGTTGCCATTGATCGGGGAAACCATCTGCATGCCGCCGAAGTTCTGGGATTGATAGGCGAAGCGGTCGTAGAAGGCGTCCACGTCACCGATGAGGAAGACGTGGCCTTCGGCGGTGGCTTCCTTGAGGGAATCGGCCTTCTTCGGCTCATCCTTCTTATCGCCGTCCTTCTTGTCATCGGCGGGCTTGGCGGCATCGGCCGGATTGCCGTTCGGGAAGGCGGACTTGAACCTGCCATCGAGGGTGAGGGCGAGGTCGTAGGCGGTTCCGCTGCGGGTCATGGTGGTGTCCAGCTTCGGATCGAGCTGCGCGGCGCGGGTGGAGTCCACCAGCGCGGCCTGGTCGGAGGTTTTGAGCAGCGTGTTGATGCTCACTCCGCCGCCGCCTTTTTTGACGAAGCCGCCGGGCAGGAAGAGGGTGACGCTGTCGAGATTGCGGGTGATCACGTTGTCCTTCTGCATCGCGGTCTGCGGCAGGGTGAGGACGGCCACGGCCTTGCGGTTGCCATTCATCATGGTGGCATAGGTGCCATCCGCGACAACCTGGCCGGACTCGAAGGTCACGCCCCACGCGGGGAACAGGGTCGGCAGGGTGGAGGTGGTGGGAGTGCCACCGCCCATCATCGGATTGCCGCCGCTGGTCATCTGGGCCGCGACCGAGAAGGAATCGACGCAGGCGATCACGGTGCCGCCCTGGAGCAGATACTGGTCGACGGCGAACTCGGCGGCCGGGGTGATGTTGGCGGGGTGGAAGAGCAGCAGGGCCTTGATTTCCTTCGGATCGATGGCGGTCGGGGCCATGCCGAGGTTCTTCACGTCGTAGGACTGCTTGAGCTGCTGGTAGATGATCCAGCCTTGGCTGGCCTGCTGGCCGGGCATCATCGCCGGAGAGCCTTCCAGATCGAGGGCGGACATCACGCCGACGACCGGCTTCTTGACCGTGCTGACTTCGGAGATCGCGCGGGAGAGCTGGTATTCCAGCATCGTCTCGTCGTTCGGATCGAGGAAGGGCAGCTTGGCGGTCTTGTCGAGGCAGGAGATCGCCATGCCGAAGAACAGGTTCTCGTCATTGAGGCGCTGGCCGCTCATGCCATCGAGGTTCGCGGAGTCCTCGGCGTCGGTGTCGGGCTGCGGGTCGAGGTTCTCCACGCGCAGCTTGCCGCCGGCGAGGGTGGTGTATTCCTTCAGCAGGTCGTCCACATGGCGCATGTGGAGCTTCAGCTCCTCCGGCAGGTAGCCGGTATTACGGGAGGCGTAGTAGCGGATCACGACGGGTGCGTCGAGCTCCTTGAGGATGGCCTTGGTGCCGTCGGAGAGGGTGTGGATCTTGTTCTCGGTGAAATCGGCGCCGCGATGGCCGATCCCCAGCGAGGAGACGAGCACGTTGCCGAGCGCGAGGATCAGGATCAGGGCGATGATGCCGAGAACGGTCCTGAGCACCGGATGGGTGGTTTTGGCGGACATGGTTGGGAAAGGTGCGTGTTTCGGTTTCTGCTTTCCGTGGGGATCAGGCGCGCTTCGCGGAAAGGACCGCGCTGGTACCGAGCAGGCAGGTCAGGATGATGGAGCCGAACCAGACGAAGTCCTGGAGGCGGAACAGGCCGCGGGCGAGCGACATGAAGTGGTCCCAGACGCCGGCCGAGGTCAGCGAGGAGACGAGCCACTGCGGCATGCTCTGCGCGTAGATCTGCACCACCGATTCGAAGGTGGTGAGGACCAGCACGATGCAGATGCCGGAGGACACCACGAGGCAGATGACCTGGTCACGGGTGAAGGCGGACACCAGCAGGGTGATCGCCAGGAACGTGAGGCACAGCATGAAGGCTCCGAGATAGCCGGAGAAGATCATGAGGTTGTCCGGATTGCCGAGGTAGTTGACCGTGATCCAGATCGGGAAGGTCAGCGCCAGCGCCACCAGCCACACGAGGGAAGCGGCGAGGAACTTGCCGACGATGATGTTCCAGGTGGAGATCGGGAAGGTTCCGAGCAGCTCGATCGTGCCGTTGCGCTGCTCGTCCGTCCACAGGCGCATGCCCACGGCGGGGACGAGGATCATCAGCAGCAGTGGCAGGTAGAGGAAGAACGAGTAGGTGAGCGAGGCATCGCGCGCGGCCAGGAAGTTCCCGAACGTGAATGCGAGCAGCATCGAGAGGAAGATGAACACCACGATCACCACGTAGGCGATGGGGTGGGTGAAGTAGCTGACGATCTCCCGCTTGAAGATGGTCCAGATGTGTTTCATGGAGTAGGTAGGAAGAAGTTAAAAGTTGGAGGTTATGGGTTAGGGGGAAGAGGTCGGGGCGCATGCCCAATCACCTCGAACCCTGAACCTTTAACCGTTTTCAGGCCGCCGCCTCCGTGTCGCGGCTGGTGACCTTGCGGAAGAGATCGTGGAGCGATCCGCCGCCGCGCTTCACAAGTTCGGCCGGGGTGCCGTCCGCGACGATGCGGCCGCGGTCCACGATCACGGCGCGGGAGCAGGCGGCCTCCACTTCCTCGAGGATGTGGGTGGAGAACAGGATCGTCTTGGTTGCGCCGAGGCGCTTGATCAACTGGCGGATTTCGAACTTCTGGTTCGGGTCGAGGCCGTCGGTGGGTTCGTCCAGGATCAGGATTTCCGGATCGTGAAGGAGGCTTTGGGCCAGGCAGGTGCGGTGGCGGTAACCCTTCGACAGCGTTTCGATGCCCTGATGGGCGACCGAGCCGAGGAAGCAGGTCTCGATGGCGCTCTCCACGGCGTCCTTTTTCCGGGTCCCGGAGAGGCCTCTGATGTCCGCACAGAACTTCAGGAAGCCGGACACGGTCATGTCATTATAGAGCGGGGCCGATTCCGGCAGGTAGCCGACCTTCTTCTTGGCCTCCGCCGGTTGGTCCACGATCGAGATGCCACAGAGCTTCGCATCGCCCGCGCTGGGCGGGATGAAGCCCGTGATCATCCGCATGGTGGTGGATTTTCCGGCGCCGTTGGGCCCGAGAAAGCCCAGGACTTCGCCCTTCTTCACGGAGAAGGACAGGTTGTCGACGGCAGTCTTGCTGCCGAAGTGTTTGCTGAGGTTCTCAACTTCAATCATGGGATCAGGAAAATGGGGTTGCCAGACCGGCGTTCGGTTCAGCGCCACCAGTTACGGGACGCGTTTTGATTTTTTCCGTACGAGGTGGATTTCAAGACAAAATCAGGGCCGGAATTTTTGCAATGACCGCCATCCGGGGTTACCGTTAGATGCATCCGAATGAGCGAAGAGAAGCATGCCGAAATCCGCCTGGAGTTCGATACCCCCCGGTTCCTGCACTCGTTGTTCGCCGATGACCCGCACAATCTGGAGTATCTGGAAGAAAAGCTGGGCGTGCGTGCGATCACCCGGGACGGCTGGGTGATGCTTTCCGGCCCGAAAGACGCCGTCGAACGGGCGAAGTCGGTCTTCCATGATCTCGAGGAGGCACGGCGGAACGGCTCGACCATATCCCAGCGGGATTTTCACCTTTCGGTCGATGTTGCCACCGGCGGCGGGGATGTGAAGGTGGCGGATCTGGCGGAAGTCCGGCTGCTGGGCCTGCGGGGCCGCAAACCGGTGGTGCCGCGCACCCCGCAGCAGCTCGAATACCTCAAGGCGATCGAGAAAAACGACATCACCTTCGGCCTCGGCCCGGCCGGCACCGGCAAGACCTACCTCGCCATGGCCATGGCCCTGACCATGCTCAAGAAGCGTCTCATCAACCGGGTGGTGCTGACCCGGCCCGCGGTGGAGGCGGGGGAGGCCCTCGGTTTCCTGCCCGGCGATCTCAAGGAGAAGGTCGCTCCTTACCTGCGCCCGCTCTACGATGCCATGCATGACATGCTGCCACCGGAAGAGGGGCAGCGCTATCTGGAGGACGGCACCATCGAGATCGCGCCGCTGGCTTTCATGCGTGGCCGCACGCTGGCCCGGGCCTTTGTCATCCTCGATGAGGCGCAGAACACCACCCGCGAGCAAATGTTCATGACCCTGACCCGCCTCGGGGAGGGTTCCCGGATGGTGGTGACGGGCGATGGCTCCCAGGTCGACCTCAAGCCAGGTCAGGCCTCCGGCCTCTTCGAGGCGGAGCGGGCGCTTCAGAATATCGAGTCCATCGCGTTCATCCGCTTCTCTGCGGCGGACATCGTCCGCCACCCCGTGGTGGCCCGGATTGTGGCTGCTTACGACAAATTCCGTGGCCCTCAGAAGGGATAAAGCTGACTTTGTTGCTAAGGATTCGAGGCAGAGGGTCGGGATTTGCGCATTGCCAAGGGGGTGGGGATAGGGTAGCTGTTCCCTCGCAGAAGGGCGCGGGATTCGCGCCCTTCTTTGTCCCGAACCGATCGAACGCCCGTGGGATTTTTGGATGCGATCAAACGATGGCGACTGGCCCGACAGGGACTGTCGTCCGGGAAAAAGCGCCGCGTGCATGCGGAGAGCGTGACGATGCAGTCGCTGGAGTTCAGCGTTTGGGTGCGTTTTGCACTCTACGCGACCTTCGCGGTCGGTACCGCCGTGCTGGTGCTGCGTTCGGCCCAGAATTCGATTTTCTCCGCGGATCCGCTCATGGGCACGGTCTGCGGGTTCGTGTTGGCGCTTACCGCGGTCGCCATGTTCCACGTCGGCCGGGAGGCGTCCTGCCGTCGCAACAGCCGCGTGGTGCTGGTGCTGGGCGGGATGCTGGGCCATCTGGCCATTGTCCGGTTGACCATCGTGCTGCTGGCCGGTGAATCGATGCCGGAGATGTACCGGCTTTTGCTGATCCCCTTCGCCCTCGCCCCCATGCTCCACGGGGTGCTCCTCGGCCGCTCGGTTGGAGCCTTCTCCGCCGTCTATGTGAGCTTGGTAGGTGCGTTGTTCGTGCCTTCGAACCAGACGGTGCTGTTCCTCGTGACCAGCCTGGTGTGCGGCATGACCGCCGTCATTTTCACCAGCCGGGTGTTCAAGCGCGTGCAACTGCTCCGCGCGGGTTGCTCGGTGGGTATTGCCGCTCTGGTGCTGGCGATCCTGTTCCGCCAGATTGATCCCTTCGCTCCGATGGAAATGCAGTTGGTCATGGACCAGCTCCAGGTCTTCGGCCTCGGCTGTGCCGCCGCGCTTGGCACCGGCATCATGACGGCCCTGTTGGTTGGCGGCTTGCTGCCGGTGTTTGAAAGCATCTTCAAGCTGACCACCGGCATCACCTGGCTGGAACTCAGCGACCTGAATCACAAGCTGCTGCGCCGCATGCAGCTTGAGGCCCCCGGCACCTTCCATCACAGTCTGGTGGTGGCCTCGCTGGCGGAGGCCGCGGCCGAGAGCATCGGCGCGAACGCCCAGCTCTGCCGCGTGTGTTCCTACTTCCACGATGTCGGCAAGCTGAAGAAGCCCGAGTATTTCATCGAGAACCAGCACGACGGCGCGGAGAACCCGCACGATTCGCTTACACCGACCATGAGCGCGCTGGTCATCATCGCCCACGTGAAGGACGGCGTGGACCTCGCGGTGAAGCACAAGCTCAACCCCCGGATCATCGATGTGATCCAGGAGCACCACGGCGACTCGCTGGTCTACTACTTCTATCGTAAGGCGCAGGAGCAGAAGCGCGCGGAAATGGAGAAGGTCGAGAAGGGGCTCGGCAACCGCGAGGATCTGCCGCATGTGGAGGAAAAGAACTTCCGCTATCCCGGGCCGAAACCCCGCACCGCGGAGAGCGGCATCATCTCGCTGGCGGACTCGATCGAGAGCGCCTCGCGCACGCTGCGCAAGCCGACTCCGGCGAAGATCCGCGCGATGATCGACGATATCGTCCAGGCGCGCATCGCCGACGGACAGCTCGACGAGTGCATGATGTCCTGCCGCGAACTGGCCAAGGTGAAGGAAAGTTTCGCCAACACCCTCCGATCCATGCTACACAGCCGGATCGACTATCCCGAGGACAAGGCGGACAAGGGCACGTCCGGCGGCACCACCGCCAGCCGTCGTGTCGATACCCACCGCCTTGTCGCGCCACCGCTTGATCGCGATGCCACGCGCGGCGGCCGGTCCTTCCGGCCCGACGAGGCGGCGTGATCGTGCCTTTCCCGCAACCCGCCAACCGAACCCTTTTCCATGAGTCTCGAAGTCATTGTCGGCAATCATCAGGAGGAAGTCCCGGTTCCGGAAGGTTGGCTCACCGCGCTGGAGGATGCGGCAGGGGATGCCGCGCGTCTGGCGCTTGCGCGCGCCGCTCATGACGAGTCGCCATTGTCGCTGCTCGCCACCATCGAGGTGGCCTTGGTCGATGATGCCACCAGCGATCGCGTACATCGCGATTTCATGGACATCGAGGGACCAACGGATGTGATCACCTTCCATCACGGTGAGATCGTGATCGGCACGGAAGTGGCGCTGCGCCAGGCGGCGGAATACGATGAGCCGGTCGGCCGCGAACTGCTCCGTTATCTCGTCCACGGCCTGCTGCATCTCGCAGGGCATGAGGACGCCGATCCGGATGAGCGTGATCAGATGGAGACCGCACAGGAAGCGATCGTGGCGGAGCTGTGGGCTGGTGGCCTCGACGGGCGGTTGCGGTAGGGATACTTCAGGCCGGTCTGATGGGCAGTCCGCTTGGACTCAGAGAACAATTTTCTTCTCGTTGCCCCAGCCGTCGGCTCCGGCGGAAAAACCTCTGAAATTTGCAGGGTCTGCGCGGAATTTGAAGATAATCCGTCCGCTTCGCTCTCCTTGCGTTTCGATGCAAAAATCGTCGATGATGCCGCCAAAGTACGAAGGTGAGGCTTGGGCTTTGTGGAAATAGATTCCCCCGCCGACCAATTTTCGGGCCGTCCCTTCCGAAACCACCCACCAGCCGCTCTCATATTCCGATGAGCCGAGCTGCAGGGGTTTCATGTGATTGAGTTTCTCGATGAGATGGATCCGAGGGGTCATGGCAGACGGAATTGAAAATGTCCGGACAGATGGATGCCCGCCGTTATTCCTCTTCTTGTGTCGCCAAGGTTTCTTCCTCGGAGTCGGAAACCAACGGTTTTTCTTCCGCTTGTTCGACAGGTGGTTCGGAAGCTTCAGCAATGGTTGTCTCCTCGGTGGCGGTTTGCTCAATCTCGGCCACCGGCAGGCGTCCGCCGTTTTCCAACAGCAGGATGATTTCCTCCTGCACCTTGTCCACCTGTGAGAGCGGGATGTTCGGATCCTTGATGATGAAAACATCCCCCGCCTTGCGGTGCTCGTACACCCGCAGGATGCCGGTGGGCAGGCGCTGGGTATCGGTCTCGCGCAGCAGCTTCTGGCGCTCCAGCATCACCGCGAGGATGTAGCGGACGTTTTCCGTGTGATCCTCGTCTTCCTCCACGAGGCGGCGCAGCAGGTCTTCCGGGTTCTCCTTGTGCATCGCCGGTTTTTCCTCGGCGACGGGCGCGTGATACACGGCCTTCCAGAACGAGAACGGCTTCTCCTCCTCATCGGAACGCTCTTTCCACGCATCGACGTTGAAGTCCTTGCGGAGATAGCCGCTGGACTCGGGATCGGGGAACAGCGCGGTCACGATCGGCTGGCCGTCGGTGAACGGCTGCCCGGTGGCGGCGCATTCGCGGGAGCGGGAACGGAGATGCCAGGATTCGGCGAGAGCCATGGAGAAAGAAAAGCGCCGGAAAGGCGGGTAGGGAATCGAAAAGCCGCGCGCGGTGCGATCCGTTCAGTTGCAGCCAGGGAAAAGCTTCAGGATCGACTGGTAGATCGGACGACCCGCGATGCGGCGGTGGAACAGGTAGATCCCCAGCAGGGCGAACACCACGTTTGGCGTCCAGGCGGCCACCGCCGGAGAGATTTTCGCCGCTTCACCCAGGCTCAGGCTCATGGTGGTGAGAAACAGCAGCGAGCCGGACAGCGCCACGGCCACCGCCACGCCACCCGTCGAGCCGCGCCGCGAGAAGTGGATGCCCAGCGGAGCCGCGAGCAACACGGTGACGAGGCAGATGACCGGCTGCGCCCAGCGGTAGTGCCACTGGGTCAGATACGGAGACGGGTCCATCGTCACCTCGTTGCCAGAGTTGGCGCGCAGCCAACTGTTGAGATCGGGAATACCCAGATAGGGCGGGGCAAGGCCGGGCTTGATGAGCTGCCACGGCGTCTCGCTCCAGCCGCGCCGCACCACGGTCCGGGGCTGGCCTTCGTTGTCGTTGAAGACCGGTTCGATCCGGTCCGGCTCGCCTTCGTAGATGGATTTCACTTCCTTGAAGTCGCCTTCCCAGGCGTTTTCAAAGGTCCACGAACGGTCGCGGCGGTTCCAGATCGCGCGATCCGCGGAGATGCGTGTCAGCAGGTTTTTCGCATCGTCGGTCGTGGTGACCTCGACATTGAGGAGCGGCTCGCCCTTCTCGTAGTTTTTCGGGAAGGTTCCGACCATCCACAGCCGGTGCTTGGTGGAGTTCCGGTAGAGGACGTTGCTGGCTTCGGAGATCGTCGCGCCCTTCGCCTGCTGGAGCAGTTCCTCGCCGCTGCCTTCCGCAATCGGAGCCCAGTGGTAGTTGAGGGCCATGCAAAGGATGGTGGCGGTCAGGCCGGCCACGATCAACGGACTCACGATCCGCGGCAGACTGCGGCCGGTCTGGATCATGGCCACGATCTCCCGGCTCTTCGAAAGCTTGCCGAGGCAGAACAGCAGCGAAAGCAGCAGTGCGTAGGGCAGCAACTCGCGGACGATGAAGGGCAGACGGGTGGCGTAGAAGGTGACAATCGTCTGGAACAGGTGCTTGCCGCCGCGCAGGTCCGGGAGGTTGTTCTGGAGATCCTGCAGCAGCCAGATCGTCAGCAGCGCGCAGAAGCAGATGGTGAAGATGCCGAGGAACTGCCGTGTCATGTAGCGGGCCATGGTTCCGGCGATCGAGTAGAGGATGCCGCAGACCGCAGGCAGGAAGCACAACGCGCCGAGCAGGGTGGGGCGCACGGCATGGGCACCCGCGTCCGAGTCCGGGAATCCGTTCAGTTGTTCGTAAACCGCCCGTGATTCGCCCGGGACCAGCCAGTTGAACAGGCCGACGCCCAACAGGGCGAGGAGCAGGGGCACGAGCACGCGCCTTAGGATCTCACGGGAAAAAAGCATCGGTCCTCGGTGGGCGGAGCTTGTGACCGGGGTGGGCCGGGTGTCGAGCGTGTTGTCGGCTTTCAAGCCCGCCTTGGACGCGCGCAGGCGGAAGGTATTCATCCGGTGTTAGGTCCGGATGATCCGGCGGGCGCGTTTGTGGCTTGGCAGCGGGGCCGTTCACGGGTGCGATGGGCCGCACATGATCGCCCTCACCGAAGGCCAGCCGATGCCCGGATTCGCCGAACTGGTGAGGGACGCGTTTTCCAACAAGGGGGCTCTCGCGAAGTCCCGCGACTTCGAATTCCGGCCGCAGCAGCAGGAGCTCGCCGTGGCGGTGGCGGAATCGCTGGTGGGCAGCATGCCCCTCGTGGCGGAGGCGGGCACCGGGGTGGGGAAGTCCCTGGCCTATCTCGTGCCTGCGGCGAAGTTCGCTCTCCAGACCGGCCGCAAGGCGGTCATTTCCACCCATACGATCAATCTCCAGGAGCAGCTGGTCCGGAAGGACATCCCGATTGTTAGAAAAATTCTCGGCGAGGAATTGCCCGCCGTGCTGCTGAAGGGGCGCCAGAACTACCTGTGCCCGTCGCGTTTGAAGCGCGCCCGCGAGCAGGCGGCGGATCTTTTCACCACCAGCGAGAGCGATGAACTGGAGCGCATCCGCCAATGGGCCGAGGCGACCCGCGATGGCACGCTCAGCGGCTTGGATTTCCAGCCCTCGATGAAAGTCTGGCTGCAGGTGTGCAGCGAGGCGCATCTCTGCACCGCCCGCTACTGCGGTCCTCGTGGCGATTGCTTTTTTCAGGAAGCCCGCAAGGCCGCGGCGGATGCGAAGCTGGTGGTGGTGAACCACACCCTGTTCTTCGCGCTGCTCAACAGCGGCGAGGAGATCGAAGACAAGTCACCGGGCTTTCTGTTTCCGAACGATTTCGTGGTGCTCGATGAGGCCCACACCATCGAGCAGGTGGCGGCGGTCCAGCTCGGACTGCGCTTGTCCCAATCCGGGTTGCGCTTCGATCTCCAGCGGCTGCATCACCCGCGCACGCGCAAGGGATTGCTGCGTTCCTTCCGGAAAGCCTCCGCGATCACCGCGGTGGATGAGGCGATGCAGGCAGCGGACCGTTTTTTCCATCAACTCGGTGACTCGGCGCGGTTCGGGGATTTCTCGAAGGAGTTCCGCGTCCGCCAGCCGGAGCTGGTGCCGAACTCGCTCGCTGAACCGCTACGCAATCTCTGGCAGGAGATCGATGCGCTCGCCGCGGACGTGGAGAACGAGGCCACGCGTTCGGAGCTTCAGGATGCCTCGCGTCGTCTGCGCGAGGCCCATGGCGCGGTGTCCGTGTTCCTCGATCAGAGCAATGAGGACAGTGTCTATTGGGTCGAACGCAGTGGTCGCGATGAGACGCAATACTCGCTCCACGGCGCGCCGGTGAATGTCGCGGACAAGCTGCGGCCGCTTTTGTTTGAGAAGGGGAAAAGCTGCATCCTCACCAGTGCCACGCTCGGGGTGGGGGACCCGCAACTCGGATGGTTCCGTGGCCGGGTGGGTGCGGAAAACGCCCGCGCGCTCAGCATCGGCAGTCCGTTCGATTTCCAGCGCCAGATGCGGGTGAAGATCTACAAGTCGATCCCGGATCCTGGCACGCCGCGCTACGATCAGGCGCTCGCCGATGGCATCCGCGATGCGGTGGAGGCCAGCGAGGGGCGGGCCTTCGTGCTCTTCACCAGCTACCGCACGATGCGTGATGCGGCGGCGAAGCTGGAGACGTTTTTCCGCAAGAAGGGCTGGCGTCTGCTGATGCAGGGCGAGGGCTTGCCACGCCACAAGATGATCGAGGAATTCCGCAGCGATGTTCACAGCGTGCTCTTCGGCACGGACAGCTTCTGGACCGGTGTGGACGTGCCGGGCGAGGCCTTGTCGAATGTGGTGGTCACGCGCCTGCCCTTCGCCGTGCCGGATCATCCTCTGACGGCTTCGCGCCTGGAAGCCATCGAGGCCGCGGGCGGAAATCCCTTCATGGACTACTCCGTGCCGGAAGCGATCCTGAAGCTCCGCCAAGGTGTCGGCCGTCTCATCCGCACCGCGCGGGACAGCGGCTTGGTCTGCATCCTCGACAACCGCATTCTAACCAAACGCTACGGCAAGATGTTCCTCAATGCCCTGCCGGACGCACCGGTGGAGGTGGTGGGGTAGGTGAATGTGGTTGCGCCCGATGGAGCTTAGGCAGGCTCCACCGATCCGATGGCATCTTTCAACCGGGCCGCATTCCATTGCCCTGGAGCGGTCGGGGTCTTGCCGAGGTAGCCGTAATTCAGCACGGAGCCGTATTGCGCGCAAAGAAGGCGGGACACCGGGGCGAGCGGACCCATCCCCATGAGTGCCTTCGCCATGCCGTGGTCGGTCCGCTGGAAATCCGCCAGGGCTGCCACATCCGCCGGGGTGTGGACCCGGGCAGCGGCCTTGAATACCGCGGCTCCGGCGGCGCGGGCCGTCTCCAGCCGGTCCAACAGGTCCGGGGTGGTTGGGGTGCCTTCGAAATCGTGGAAGGACGCGACCAGCGGAATATTCCGCCCGGCCAGGATCTCCAACAGACCCGGATAGTCCGACAGGCTGGCCACTTCGATGTCGATGGCGGCGGCGTCTTCCAGAGCCGTCTCCAGCCAGCTCCGGCGCTGGGCCGGGGTGGAATCCATGGCCCCGCCTTCCTCGCGGCGGCGGGCGGTGAAGAGCAGCGGAACTCCTTCCAAATGAGCCCAGAGCCGACGATCCGGCTCCAATCCCTCCGCAGCCAGAACGTCCAGCCGGATCTCCGCCACCTCGCAGGCTGCCAGCACCGGGCCGGAACCCGCTCCCCGCAAGGCCTCCCCGTCGCCGAAGCTGCCGACGGTCAAAGGGGTTCCGGGGGTGAGGCGGAGACTGTTGGAAATCATGGGTCAGCGATGCACCGGGGGGGCTCCGGCGTCAACCGCCGAGGCCTCCAACAGCAGGATTCGTGTAAATACGAGGCCTGATTATTTGCCGGTTTAGTGAGGTTTTATCTGGCCAACCTGAAAACGCATTCCCTAGGTTTTGGAGAAACCTGAAACACATGCGCACATCGCTCGGTAAAACCCTCTTTGTCGGCTTCGCCCTTGTCGGCGCGGTCATCTCCACCGCTTCGGCCCAGGTCAAGGCCACCGTTGGAAAGATCACCTTCGACGGTATCCCTTCCCCGCAGGTCAATTCGGGCAAGGAAAAGGCCTTCAAGCCGAAGGATTGGCTCGAAGCCGAGGCGGAACTCACCTTCGCCGGTGCCGGAGAGCAGAAGAAGATCGGTTTCGTGGACCAGGTGACCGTCAAGTGGTACGTCGCGGTGAAGAATCCGGACGGCAAGGGCATGCTCAAGCTCAGCAAGGACATCACCCACATCAATGTCCCGCTCGACGAGGCGATCTACACCTCCGTCTATCTTTCCCCGACGATGTTGAAGCGCATCACCGGCCATGACCGTGCCGGCAAGCAGGACGTGGAAGTCGTCGGTCTCGAAGTGTTGGTCAACGGCGTGAAGGTTGGCGAAGCCACCTCCAAGATGCAGCCCGGCTGGTGGAACGCCCCGAGCCTGTCCGACCAGAGCAGCAAGTTCCCGCTCCTGAACAAGAACGAGACGCCGTTCAAGATGCTGTGGTGGGACCGCTACGCGGAAATCGAGGAAAAGCGCTGATTTCGCTTTCCTGACTGCTCTCTTCAAAAACCCGGCCGGGTCATCCGGCTCCAGTTACCTATCGTTTTTCCACCATGGCTGACAACCAGACCACCGTCGCCCTTAACATCGGCTCCCAGCGGATCAGCGCTGCCGTTTTCGAACCTTCGAAAAACGGCGGTCTCATCCTGAAAAATTACGACGCGGAAACCATCGTCGCCGATCCCGGCAGCGAGGCCATCCGCATGTCCCAGACCCGCACCGCCATCGCCTCGCTGGTGCAGCGCTTGAAGCTCGGCAAGAGCAAGGTCCGCTACGCGATCTCCGGACAATCCGTCTTCACCCGTTTCGTCAAGCTGCCCCCTCTCCAGGAGGACAACATCGAGCAGCTCGTCACCTTCGAGGCCCAGCAGCACGTTCCCTTCCCGATCAATGAGGTCGTGTGGGACTACGAGCTTCTCGAAAGCGCGGGCGAAAAGGAAGTCGTCATCGTCGCGATCAAGGGCGAGGCCCTCGATGAAATCAACCGCGTGGTGACCGAAACCGGTCTCTCCACCGCCGAGGTCGATGTCGCCCCGATGGCCCTCTACAACTCGTTCCGCGCCTCTTACGGCGATCTGGGCGAGCCGGTTCTGCTCATCGACATCGGTGCGAAGACCAGCAACCTCCTCTACATCGAGGGCGGCCGCTTCTTCACCCGCAGCATCGCGATCGGCGGCGTCGCCATCACCTCGGCCATCGCGAAGGAATACGGCGTCTCGTTCGTTGAGGCGGAGAACCAGAAGATCAGCAACGGTCTTGTCGCGCTCGGCGGTGGCCACACCGAGCAGCTCGATGAATCCGTCGCCGCGCTGGCCATGGCCATCCGGAACGCGCTGACGCGCCTGCCGGCGGAAATCGCCCGCACCACCAACTACTACCGCAGCCAGCACGGTGGCAATGCCCCGCGCCGCGTCTATCTCGCCGGTGGTGGTGCCAGCCTTCCGTACACCCGCGAGTTCTTCGAAGAAAAGCTTCACCTGCCGGTCGAGATCTTCAATCCGATGGCCACCGTCGCCGTTTCCAAAAACGTCGATACGGAACGCCTCCAGCGTGAAGCCCACCTCATGGGCGAACTGGTGGGCCTTGGTCTCCGTGGTATTGGCAAGGCCAAGATCAACATTGATCTCGTGCCCTCCGCGGTCGAGCAATCCCGTGCGGCGGAGCGTCGCAAGCCCTTCCTCATCACTGCCGCCGCCATCGTGCTTGCCGGTGCGGGTGCCTACGCCGGGTTCCAGGCCATGGCCGCTGGCAAGGCCGAGGAGAAGGCCAAGGACATGCACGAGACCAAGGTCGGGCTCGCTCCGGTGCAGAAGGAGATCGAAGGTTTGCTGAAGAAGGAGGCGGAACTCCGCAAGGTTGCCGATGGCTACACCAGTGCTGAAAGCGACCGCGCCTTCTGGCACGATGCTCTCGGCGAGCTTCGCAACGCCTTCGCCAGCGATGCCGTGTGGGTCACCGAACTGGCGCCCCTTCGTGGCTACAGCCCTTTCCCGCCGAAGGATCCGGCGGCAGCCAAGACCGCGGCCGGTGTCGAGGTGGTGAAACCCGATTTCGCCGCCGTCGCCTATGGGCTCAGCGCCTTGGCGGACATCCGGATCGAGGAGGTTGCTCCAGCGGCAAAAGGCGGCAAGAAGACCGCCGGTCCGGCTGCGGCCCCGGCCGCTCCGGCGGCGAATGCGATCCGGATCCGCGGTCTCTGGCGGAAGAATGACAAGGATCAGAACATCGTTTCCGCTTTGCTTAAGAACCTTCGGGACAACTCGGCCCACTTCAAGTTCAAGGCGGTCGATGCCACCGGCAAGGAAGTCGATCTGCGCGACGAGAACATCCTCAAGGTCACCGCCATCCCCGAGAAGGACGAGCTCGCGCTGCCGTTCGAACTCTACCTCCTGCTCTCCCGCGAGGTTGCCATCAAATAAACCCTTTCACACGCATTCCATGAGTTGGATCAAGGAAAACCCATTTGTCGCCGGCCTCGGTGGTGTCACCATCGTCGGAGCTGGAGCCCTTCTTTTCCTGGGCTCCCATTTCTCCGGCAAATATCAGAAGGCGCAGGACTCTTACACGGAGGATGCCAGTGCGGTCGCGGCTGCTGAAAAGCTCACGCTCTATCCGGCCAAGGAGAACGCCCGTGGCAAGGACGTGGCGATCAAGGAATACAAGGAGGAGCTCGGCAAGCTGCAGGAGTCCTTCAACAAGTTCCGCCCGGCCGAGGTGAAGAACATCAGCCCGCAGGACTTCACCAACAACGTGAAGGCTTCCTCGGACAAAGTTCATGAGGCCTTCGCCGCTTCGAAGGCCACGCTTCCCGAGTCGTTCTTCGTCGGCTTCGAGAACTACAAGAGCACCCTCGCTCCGGAGAGCGCCACCGGTATTCTCAACTATGAGCTCGGTGCTCTTACCGAAGTGTTCATGGCTCTTGCCAAGGCCGCTCCGCAGGAACTGGTGAACGTCCACCGCCAGGCGCTGGCGGAAGAAGCGGGCGGTGTCTTCTCTGACAAGGATGCGGCCGTCCGGCCGTTGTCCTTCGAGATCACCTTCCGTGGCGGCGAGAAGTCCGTGCGCGACTTCTTCACCGCCCTCTCGGCCTCGCCGGACAACTACTATGTGATTCGTACCATCCGCGTGGAGAACGAGAAGCAGGTGGGCCCGGTTCCCGCGGATGCCAAGTTCGAGACGCCGAAGGCCGCCGGTGCCGGTGCCGCTGCCAACCCCTTCGCGGGATTCGATCTGGGGGAAGGCGCCGCTCCCGCCGGAGACGCCAAGAAACCCAAGGCCGATACCAGCAAGATTCTCCAGCAGGTCCTCGGCCAGGAGAATGTCACGGTATTCGTGCGCGTGGACCTGATGCGGTTCCTCGCTGCCAAAGATACTTCGAAACTCTGATCAAACCCATTTCACAGATCCATGTCCTGGATTTCCCAAAATTACGAAAAAGCCTCCATCGGCGCCGCCATTGTCGTGGCAGGCGGCCTGGCCTTCCTCGGCTGGTCCAAGATCGGCGCGGTGGATGAAGACTTCAATGTCTCGACCAAAGGCGGCGGCAACAAGAACACCGCGGTCGATGGTGCCGAGAAAATTCCGGCGGCCATCAGTTCCCTCGGCCAGAAGCGCGTGTGGGTCCCGACCATCTTCGACGACCGCCCGGTGGACCTCTTCGTGGGCATCCCGCTGTTCCTTCGCAAGGGCGAGCTCGACAAGCCCGTCGATCCCGTCAAAGGAGCGGAGATCCATGCCGGCATCCCGAACAAGTGGTGGATCGAGAACCGCCTCGATCCCGGTTTCGCGGATTCGCCGCAGCGCGATGCGGACAACGATGGCTTCAGCAACCAGGAGGAATTCGCGGCCAGCTCGAACCCGAACGATCCCGCTTCACATCCGATTCTGGCTGCCAAGTTGAAGTATGTCCGGGATGAGTCGCTCCAGTGGCTCCTCGCTCCCGGCATGGAACTGGCTCCCGGCCAGTTCACCATGCAGTACTTCGAGCTGAAGGACGGCAAGAAGGGTGAGAACAAGGCCGGTGCCGTGGACCCCGTCAATACCGGCGACAAGTTCTTCACGAAGGGCCTCATGACGAACCGCTTCAAGCTCGCCGGCAGTGAAAAGGTGAAGGAGATGAACAACAGCACCCACTCCGAAGAGGAGCGGACCTATCTCACCATCGAGGACCTGCGTGAAAACAAGAAGGGTGTGACCTACCGCATCCCCAACAACATCCCGGACGGCCGCAAGAAGGAGTTCTTCCAGTATGACCGCACCGCGGTCATGACCTTGGAGGCGATCGGCCAGAATGGCACCGAGTTCAAGGTGGAGGAGAACACCCGCTTCGCCCTGCCTTCCACCGCCGCCAAAAAGGAATACCTTCTCAAGAAAGTCACCCCCGAAGGGATCGAAGTCGAATACACGACTCCGTCCGGAGAAACCAAAACCCTCGCGATTCCGAAGGGCTGATAGCCTGATTCTTTCGGAAAAAATCGCTTTCCAAACCCCGTGAACACCGGCAAGAAACGTCAGCCAACCATGCAAAAAACGCCATTGTATCGAAACAGTCGTACCGCCGTCGCCCTGATGGCTGTCGCCGCCGCCACGCCAGCCGTGGTGTCGGTCGCCTATGCGGGCGATGGATACGGCGGTGGTGGTCTCGCCCAGCGCGAGATGATCCGTCGCCAGGAAGCAGTCGCGGATGCCGACCGCTTGCTCCTCGAAGGCCGCGAAGCCTACGCCAAGGGCGACTACCAGCAGGCAGTCGACAAGTATCGCAAAGCCCTCGACCGTCTTCCCGATGCACCCGTGTTGGCTGACCGCAAGGATTCCTACACGAAGCATTACATCGATGGCAGCGTGGCTCTGGCCCAGTACTACCGCAAGGTCGGCAAGTACGATGAGGCGAAGCAGCTCCTCAATGACGTTCTCAAGGCCGATGTGGATCCTGAGAATCTTGATGCGAAGCGTGAGCTCGGCTATCTCAACGATCCGATCCGCACCAATCCGGCTCTGACTTACGAGCACACCCAGAACGTCGAAAAAGTCCGCAAGGGCCTCTATCTGGGTGAGGGTGCCTACAACCTCGGCAAGTTCGATGAGGCCAAGCGCCACTTCGAGGACGTGCTGCGCGTTGACCCGTACAACAGCGCCGCGCGCCGTTACATGGAGAAAGTCGCCGGTGCGAAGTCCGATTACTACCGCGCCGCCTACGACCAGACCCGTGCCGAACTGCTCATGCAGGTTGATCGCGCGTGGGAGCTCTCCGTGCCTGCCGAAGCTCCGCCGATCCCGGTCGATCAGGAGGCGAATCGTGCCACCGGTACCAGCTACATCACCAACAAGCTCCGCTCCATCATCGTGCCTTCGATCGCTTTCGAGGACACCACGGTGGAAGAAGCCGTCGAGTATCTCCGCCGCCGCGCCTATGAGTTGGACAACCTCGAAGTGGACCCCGCCAAGAGGGGTGTGAACTTCGTCGTGCGCCGCCCCAATACTCCGAATGCGACCCCGGGTGCCGCCGCTGCTGGTGACTCCGCCGGCCTCGGTATCAACAACGAGCCCGGTGCCGCCCGCATCAAGGCTCTGCGCCTGACCAACGTGCCGCTGCAGGTCGCCCTGAAGTACATCTGCGATCAGGCCCGCCTCCGTTACAAGGTGGACGAATACGCGGTCACCCTGGTGCCTCAGACCGAAACCGGTGAAGACCTCTTTACCCGCCAGTTCCGCGTCCCGCCGGCGTTCGGCGCGATGTTGGAAGGCAGCGCGGGCGAAGGTGCCGCCGCGGCTCCGGCCGATCCGTTCGCCGCTTCCTCCGGTGCCACGGAGTCCGGTAACAAGCTCACGGCCCGTCCGCCGATCTCCGATCTGCTGAAGAAGGCCGGCGTGGTCTTCCCGGAAGGCAGTTCCGCCACTCTCAGCGGCAGCATGCTGCTGGTGACCAATACCCCGACCGAGCTCGACAAGATCGACCAGCTTGTCGAGGCCATGGGCACCAAGACGCCGAAGCAGGTCAAGATCACCACCAAGTTCGTCGAAATCTCCCAGGAGAATACGGACGAGCTCGGCTTCGACTGGATCGTTTCCCCATTCGGCCTCGGCGCGGAAACCTTCCTCGGCGGTGGTACCATCGGCAATGGCATGGCTCGCACCAACACCGACTTCCTCAGCCCGGTGGATGGCGTGCCCATTGGTGGTGTTCCGACCGCAACCGGCACCAATGTGAACAACATCGTGACCGGCGGCCTCCGCTCCGGTGATGGTGCGATCACCCGCAACAATATCGACTCGGTCCTCAACAATCCGAACCGCACCGCCCAGTCCGCCAACCCGGCTCCTGGCATCCTCGCGCTCACCGGTTTGTTCGACAACAACCAGGTCCAGATGATCATGCGCGGTCTGTCCCAGAAGAAGGGCACCGACCTGATGACCGCTCCGAGCGTGATGGCCCGCCCCGGCCAGAAGGCGACGATCGAGATCATCCGCGAGTTTATCTACCCGACCGAATACGAGCCCCCGGAACTTCCGAACTCCGTCGGCACTTCTTCGATCAGCAACCCGCTTGGGCCTGGTCTTGGTTCTTCCTCCGTCGGTCTCTTCCCGGTCACTCCGGCGACGCCGACCGCGTTCCAGACCCGTAACACCGGTGTCACGCTGGAGATCGAGCCGAACATCGCCGACAACGACTTCACGATCGACCTGCGCTTTGTGCCGGAAATCGTCGAGTTCGAAGGCTTCATCAACTACGGCAGCCCGATCCAGTCCCCGTCCTCGGATGCCCTCGGCAATCCGCGCACGGTGACCATCACGGAAAACCGCATTGAGATGCCGGTCTTCTCCAGCCGCCGCGTCAATACCTCGCTCACCATCTATGACGGCTACACCGTCGCCGTTGGTGGCCTGATGCGCGAAGACGTGCAGAATGTCGAAGACAAGGTGCCGATCCTCGGAGACATCCCATACATCGGCCGCCTGTTCCAGTCGAAGTCGGAAAACCGGATCAAGAGCAACCTGATCATCTTCGTGACCGCGGAGATCATCGATGCGACCGGTCGCCCGATCCGTGGTCCGGAATCCGGCAAAACTGCCGCGACTCCCTTGGCCTCGCCGATTTCGACCGGTGGTGACGTGCCGGGACCTGGCGTGCTGCCGGCGATTGCTCCCGCTCCCTGATCGGTTGGCAAGACCAGTTTGATTCCAACGGGCGGGAGGAAACTCCCGCCCGTTTTTTTGGCTGATGGTTGTTGGTGGGCGTGGCAGATGGCGCTTGGCAGGGCGCGGGGTCTGCCGCGAGATTGCCGCATGCGCACATTCGCCCTCACCGGAGGGATTGCCACTGGCAAGTCCACGTTCTGCCGCCTGCTGGAGGAGGAAATGCCGGGTGCCCGGATCTTCGATTGTGATGCCAGTGTGCGTGGGCTGCTGGCTGCCGATGCCGGAGTCGCCGCGGAGGTGAGGGGGCTTTTCGGAGACGATGCGGTGGATGTGGAGGGGTGCGTGGATCGCGCTTTCCTGCGGCAGCGGGTATTTGCCGATCCGGCCGCGCGCCTGGCTCTGGAGGGGGTGCTGCATCCCCGGGTGCGCGAGGAATGTCTTGCGTCCCGCGCCGCGGCGGCTAAAGAGGGGCAGGTGCTTTTCGTCGCGGACGTTCCGCTGCTCTTTGAAAAGGGCTTTGATTTCGGTCAGGAACGCTCGCTGCTGGTTGCGGTGACGCGCGCAACCCAGATCCTCCGGCTGAAAGCACGCAACGGCTTTGACGATGCTCTCATGGAAGCCATCCTCGCGGCGCAACTGCCGATCGAAGAAAAAATGCGTCGTGCGGACATCGTCTTCTGGAATGAAGGCCCGCCGGAAGTCCTCCGGTCCCAGATCCGCCGCTTCTCCCTCTCCATCCCATGATGATTCCGAATGATCCCGAATCCGCCGCGGAAGCTGCGGGCGCTCCTGAAAGCGAACCCGCCGTGGTGGTTGCCGCGCCGGTGCTGCCGGCCTTGATCGACATCAATGTCTTCCGGCAGAAACCGCTCGCCGATCTTCAGGCGATGGCCGATGCCATTCCGGTGAGGATCCAGGCGGGGCTGTCGAAGAGCCAGCTCGTGTTCGAGTTGCTCGGCTTCTATGGTCGGGAAGGTGTCGAACTGGTCGGGGAGGGAATCCTCGAGCAGACCAAGGACAACTACGCGATGCTCCGTGATCCCGCCCGCAGTTTCCGTCCCTCGCAGGACGATCTCCACCTGCACGGCAACATGGTGCGGGATCTGGGCCTGCGGATCGGCCAGCGCGTGAGAGTGAAGGTGCGCGCGCCCCGTGAGCGTGACAAATATCTCTCCGGCTACGAAGCCGTGGCCATCGAGGGCATCCCGGCGGCCGGGTATCAGGTGCCGAAGGATTTTGAAAAGCTGACCCCGCTGTTTCCGGACCGCCGCATTCTCTTGGAAGGGGAAGGGCCGGAATTCCTCAGCGTCCGGGTGCTGGACCTCATCGCTCCACTGGGCAAGGGCCAGCGTGGTTTGATCGTTGCCCCGCCCCGTGGTGGCAAGACCATCCTTCTCAAGCAGATCGCCAAAGCGATCCGGAAGAATCACCCGGAGGCCGTCCTCATCATCCTCCTGCTCGACGAGCGTCCGGAGGAAGTGACCGATTTCGAGGAAACCGTGGGCGCGGAGGTTTTCGCCTCCACCTTTGATGAGCCCGCCAAGCGCCACGCCCAGGTCGCTGATCTGGTGATTGAGCGCGCCAAGCGTCTGGTGGAGGCTGGCAAGGATGTGATCCTCCTGCTGGACAGCCTCACGCGCCTCGCCCGCGGCCACAATTCCTCCATGCAGGGTGGTCCCATCGGCTCCGGCGGTATCAGTCCGGTAGCGCTGCAGAAATCCCGGAAATTCTTCGGCACGGCGCGCAATGTCGAGGAAGGCGGCAGCCTGACGATTCTTGCCACCGCTCTGGTGGAGACGGAAAGCCGCATGGACGATGTGATCTTCGAGGAATTCAAGGGAACCGGCAACATGGAGGTGAAACTGGACCGGGAGCTCGCGGAGCGCCGTGTTTTCCCCGCCATCCACATTCCCCAGTCCGGAACCCGCAATGACGACCGCCTCTATCATCCGGAAGAGTTTGCCCGGGTTCTCGATATCCGGCGCCAGCTCGCCCAGTTGCCGGTGGGGGATGCCATCGAGACCCTGATGGCGAATCTGCGGGCCACCAAGAGCAACGCGGAACTCCTCCTCCGGGGATTGCGTTGAGCCCGGATACCTCCCTCTGAAGGTGCCTCCCACGCTGTAAATTGCAGTGTTAGGCCTTCATTTCATATCCGCGTTGGTTTGTGGCTTGCCACCAACGATGCGGTTTCTAATCTCCACTTCGAACAATGAAACCCCGTTTCTCAAAAATCCTGTTGCCAGCCGTGTTGGCCGGACTCGCGGTTTCGGCACTTTTTGTTCACCAAGGGCGGCAGAATGCTTCCTCCCAGGGTGAAGGAAAGGCAGCCGCTCCGAGAGCCGATGTCCGCTCCCAGCACAATTCCCGCGCTTCCCGTGATGACGATAGCAAGCCGGACGCGGTGATGTCCCGGCTGCGCGTGGCTGATAAGGCCGCCCTGTGGGAGGGCGTTGCCTGGAAGGGTCAGAATCCTGCCGCTTTCCTCGACAAAAAGGTTGGGGATGAAGTTTCCCTTGATCTCGGCAATGGCAAGCCCATGTCCGGCAAGGTGTTCATGAGCAGCCCCAGCCCCGCTGGCGGCACCGTGGTGGGTATTGATTTCGGTCAGGATGGCTCCACGCTTCATGTGCGTGTCGAGAAGAACGGCTCCCTTTTCGCGGATCTCGTTCCCAAGGACTCTCTTTCGTCCTACCGCTGGAATGGCACCGTGTCCGCCCCGGTTTTCAAGCGCATGGCTCAGACCGAGCTTTTTTGCTCGGCGATTGATGAAGACGAGCATGGCGACGCGCACATTGCCAAGGGCATGCCTCCCGCTCCGACCGCCAGTGCCGGCACTGCCGCCGCTTCAGGTGGTCCCCAGGCGGTGGATCCTCCCAAGTTCAACAGCCGGCCGGGTGCCAGGGGATGCATCTATCTCGACTTCGATGGCCAGGTGGTGACCGGCTCCCGCTGGAACAGCGCCTTGGAACCGACGATCAACGCCCTCGCACCCACCTACACCGAGGCGGAAATGACCTCGATTTGTCAAGTGGTGGCGGAGGACTACGCACCGTTCAATGTCACGGTCACGACCGATGAAGCTGTCTTCAACGCCGCGCCGTCCACCCGCCGCATGCGTGTGATCCTGACCCCGTCCCCGCTGTCGTTCTTGCTTGGAACCGGCGGTATTGCTTTGCTTGGTTCGTGGTCGGATGGCTCCGGTGATCCCTGCTGGGTTTACACCACTGGAACCGGAAGCGTCTACGGTTCGGCTTTGGCTGCCAGCCATGAGGTGGGCCACACCTTCGGCCTGCTGCATGACGGTCTCGGCACCGCCGAGTACTACGGTACCGGCAATGGAGCCTGGGGGCCGATCATGGGTGCCCCCTATGGCATCCCGATCGTCCAATTTTCCAATGGCGATTACACCGGAGCCACGAACTTCGAGGATGACCTCGCGATCATTTCCGGTGCTGTCAATGGCATTGGCTATATGACCGACGAGTATGGCAATACTCCGGCGACAGCTTCCACGCTCACCAAAAACTCATCGGGAGCGCTGGCCGTCAATGGATTGATCGCGACCAATACGGACATCGATTACTTCACGTTCAGCACCACCGGCGGCAACTGCCAGATCAACCTGAAGTCGCCCGCCGCCATCAATCCCAACGCCACGGACCTCAACATCTCGGCGACTCTTTACGATGCCAATGGCACCGTGCTATTGGCCAGCAATCCAGCAGGAGCGATGACCGCAAGCGTCAGCCAGGTCCTCCCGGCGGGAACCTACCGCCTGTCTGTCGAAGGAGCCGCGGAAGGCACCTTCGATACCGGCGGCTACAGCAAGTATGGCTCCATTGGTACCTACGCCATCAGCGGCGTGATTCCCGGGCTTGGCTCCGGTGCGGTTGCGATCACCGAGCCGACAGTGGACGGTGTGAGCGTGCGCGAGGGTCATGGCGTTTATCTCGCCGCCGCCGCCCCTGGTCAGAATGCCACTACGATCATCCAGTGGTCCCAGCTTTCCGGGCCCCCGAGTGGTACCACCACCTTCTCCGCGCCCGCGGCTCTGAACACCCGTGCTGCCTTCAGCCGGAACGGCATCTATAATCTCCAGCTGAAAGTCACCACCAACGGTTTCTCCAGCACGGATACGGTCCAGATTTCCGTTGAAGGTGTGAATGATGTCCGGAACTTCAGCAACCTGGGTCCGGTGCTCACGGTGACATCTCCGACCGAGTTCTATGATTTCGTCGGAAATCTTTCGGGAGCCGCATCCGATGACGGCGTGCCGACCTCGATCACTCCGTTCATCCGTTGGGATGTGACCTCGGGAGCCGCACGGATTCAGAATCCCGCCGGTGTCACCACGCCGATCACCTTCTCCACTCCGGGAGCTTTCAAGGTTTCGCTCACGGCCACCGACGGCCAGGTCCGTACCTATCGTGAGTTCCCGATCAATGTGGCGGTCCGCAAGATCGGAGCCGCGGTGTCCACCTCCGCAGCCCGCATGCTGGTGCCCACCAATGGTGCTCTCGGCAATACCTGGACGCTTCCCGCGTTCAACGATGCCGCCTGGACTGCTACCAAGCTCGCCTTGGGCTACAACACCCGGAACCTCTACAAGACCGACCTCATCGGCGGAGCGGACATCAGGACCGCCCTTTACAACAAGGGTTCCAACCTGTTCGTGCGCGTGCCCTTCACTGTCAGGTCCGTGGACTATGTGACGTCCATGCGCCTCAAGATGAAGTTCGATGACGGGTTCATCATGTATCTCAATGGCACGGAGATCATCCGCCGCAATGCCCCGGCGGGCGTTCCGGCTTGGAACTCCACCACCATCAAGCGCACCGCGGCCCAAGTGGCCACTCCGCTGGATATCGACCTGACTTCGTTCAAATCCGCTCTGGTGAACGGCAGCAACGTGCTGGCCATCCAGGCGATCAACTCGAAGAAGAACGATACGGACTTCCTGCTCGCCCCACAGTTTGAGGTGCAGATCGCGGATACGCCGTTTTACCGCAACTTGGTGGAGAATACCCTCTATCCGCTCTCGGCTCTGACTCCGACGGCCAATGCGGATGGAGACAGCGAGAACAACCTGGTCGAGCATGCCCTGGGCCGGGATCCATTCGCGGTGACTCCGGCGACCCCCTATTTCGTTGCCGTTCCCGGCAAGGCTGGCACGACGGATTTCACCCTGCCGATCACTCCGCCGAATGATGTCCAGTATATCTTGGAGCGCTCCTACGATGGTGTCGTATGGACACAGCTCGCCACCAAGACCGGCACCGGTGCCTGGGTGAGTGAGCTTGTGTCGATTACGACTCTGGGCCTGACTCCTCCCACGCTGACCGTTCGTCTTGTTGAGGCCAGCGCGCCACCCACGGCAATCTATCGCATGCGGTTCGTCCTCACCGGCCCTCCGCTTCCTCCGTGAGAAAACGATTGTTCGCCCTTTGATCAGCGCGGCAAGTTCTCAGGACTTTCGAACCGGCACCCGTTCAGGGTGCCGGTTTTTTTGTGGCCGGAGAAAGGAGTGGGAATCGGAGTTTTTTGCCGAAAACTGCATATTATTTAATATTACTTAATTAAATTGCAAAATGCACCATTGCGTGTGCGGGTGGCCGTTTTTGGGGAGTTGCAGGGCCTTGAGAGGCGAAAAATGGGGTGTTAGGAAACGCGGTTTCGCCTTGATACTGAAATGGCTTTAGCGATCACAATGTGATTACGAAGTGTTAGTCGGGTGATGCAGCATGCACAGTGGATCTTCCTCCCGAGGAGGCGCTGCAAACCTTGTTAGCGCGGGATTTACGCAGGTTTTTCGACCATGATCTTTTTTGCTTGTGGCTCCCCACCTTGCGGCTAGTTGTCTCCACATGGTTTCCCGAAAAGCCCTACATTTCGGTGCCCTGTCTGGAACGCTCTTGTCCTTGACAGCGATCGCATCGGCACAACACAACAACCCGCAGTTGCTGCGCACCAAGGACATTTCGATTTCCGGTGCGTTCACGCCCTTCGGTAACAACGTCAATTTCAACAAGTTTGGTGACGATGGTTCCAGCAGCGTGCTGGATGCGTCCGGCGTGCTGATCTGGGTGGATTCCGTCGGCAACTACCGCACGATCCCGAACTCCGAGCTCGCGACTCCCCTGTACGTGAGCAACAACGAGCTGATCGTCTGGAAAAACCACTTCGCGGACTACGATTTCTACGTCAACAAGCCCAAGGTTCAGGTCAGCCTCTACACCGTCAATGTGGATGGCACGGTGAGCGAGACGCCGATTGCTCTGGAAGGCAAGGAAGTGCTGAACACGCCTTCCTTGACCACCACCACCGGCAACCTGTTGCTGGTGACCACGGAGCGCAACGACAACGGCACGGACACGATCAACCCGGCGCGCAACATCTATGACGACGCCGTCATTCGTTCCTATCGTGTGACCTTCCAGGGCGGCGCCCAGCGTCTCAGCCAAGTCAGCCGTTACACGCTGGCGGACTCCCTGCAGTATTCGAACAGCCAGAACGGCCCGGATATTTCGGCCGTTGGCTGGGGCAGCGATGGCGCTTCGCTTTTCCGCAACGCCAGCCTCGATACCAGCACTTTCTTCACCCAGCTTGAGTTCCTGTGGATGAACGGGGACGGCCTGTTCCTGAAGGTTGATACGCCGCAGTCCACCACCAACGTTGGCAAGCCTTCGGACCTCGGTTCGGTGCTTTACCTGACCAACAACCGCCTCGTCTATTACCGCAATGCGGCGGACCTCAACGGTGACGGCACCTTCGCGGCTTCTCCGTCGAACGAAGCTCCGGGGTACTTCGAAGTTTCCCGCAACTCCGCCAACCTGCTGACCGCGACCACCAGCCTTGGTATCGCGAACACCCAGACTCCGCTCAACTTCCCGAAGGTGACGCGTGTGGGTTACGATCAGTACTTCTACACCTTCACCACCACCCCGCTGCCGAACGGCACGGTGACCACCTACAAGCTGTCCGGTGCTTCCGGTGCGACTCTGGTCCGCACTGCCCAGCCGCCGGTCAATGGTCTGGGCAATGCCGAAGTGAAGGCGATCAATCCGGCTCCGGCCCTGAAGCCCGATGGCGTCACCCCGAACCCGAACGCCGGTCTTGGCTCCGCGGTCATCATCAAGGGTGAAAGCGTCATTTGGCTCAACTCGAACGCCCAGGGCTACAACGTTCTTCCGGCTGCCTCGAACCTCGCCGAGCCGATGTTCGTGACCGACACCGAAGCGGTGTTCTGGGACAACGCCCACGCCCCTGTGGACGGTGCCGGCAACCATCCGCTGGTGCGCATCAAGCACTACGGCCGTGTTGCTCTGGTTATCACCCCGACCCAGATCTATCTCGACGGCCTGCCGGGACCGACCACCACCAACAACGGCCCGGGCCGCGTGGTGCTCGATACGACGGACATCACCCTTGATCCGGATGATGTCGGCTGGACCTTCACGACCGCGGAAAAGCCGTCCGGCAATATCGCGCGTTTCCGCACCTATCGCTTGCGCGGACCGGATACCGATGGTGACGGCCTTGACAACACCGAGGAAGGTGTCCTCGGCACCAACCCGAACGTCGTCGATACCGACGGTGACGGCCTGAGCGACTACGATGAAGTCCGTAATCGCAAGACCAACCCGCTCGACAACGATACCGACAACGACACCCTCACCGATGGTCAGGAAGTCACGCTCGGCACCGATCCTTTGGATGGCAATGATCCGTTCTTCATCGATACCGATGGTGATGGTCTGACCGACTACCAGGAGCTCATCACTTACGGCACCAACAAGAATCTGGCGGACACCGATGGTGACGGCCTGACCGACTTCGAAGAAGTCATGACCTACTCCACCGATCCGCTCGATCCGGATTCCGATGGTGATGGTGTGCCGGATGGCGTTGAGGTGAAGGTGAACCACACCGACCCGAATGTCCCGTCCTTCGGCGGCAATCCGGGCTCTCCGACAAACTACGCGGATCCGGCCGTCAATGGTTCCTACACCGGTCTCGTCTTTGACAATACCGGCACGCCGATCGGCACGCTGACCCTCAAGGTGACCAACAAGGGCGCCTACACCGGCACCGAGCAAGGTATCGGCACCAAAGGCACGCTGCGTGGTACTTTTGACGCCAACGGTATCTCCACCAGTGGATTGACCACCCTGCCGGGTGTCACCGGAGTGAACATGCAGTTCGTTCAGGATGCCGGTCTGAAGTATCAGATCCAAGGCACGTTCACGACCCCGTCCGCCGCCAAGCAGTATTTCGAACTGCGCCGCGCCGCCTACTCCCGCACCAATCCGACGGGATTGGCCGGTGCCTACACCTTCGCCGCCAATGCCGGCGTCGTGACGGGACCGACCGGAGACCTCATCGGCACCACCACGGTGACCTCGGATGGCAAGGTGACCATGAAGGTCATGCTTCCGGACAACCAGACCGGCACTTGGTCCGGCACGGTCAACAACGGTGACCTCGTTCCGCTGTTCTCCAGCGTGACGACCAACGCCCGCATCGCGGTGGCCGGCAACCTGGTGTTCCGCGACATTCCGAATGCGAGCGACTTCGATGGTGCCGTTCGCATGATCCGCCTGTCCGGCATCGGCACGGATACCTACAAGAACGGCTACGACCAGAGCCGCATCCTGGAAGGCAGCCGCTTCTCCAGCTCCGTGCTCATCGGTCTGACTTCGTTCCCGGCCACCACCAACAACGTCGTTGCTCAGTTCGCCGACGGTGCCGCCTCCGGTGACTCCATCATTGCGACCTGGGCTGCCAACGGCCAGATCACCATCCCGCGGGTGAACCTCTACACCTACAGTGGCCGCTACGACAAGAAGACCGGTCTCGCCACCGCCACCTATGGCATCGATGATGTCAGCCGTGGTCTCAGCAAGGCCAAAATCCCGACCCGTGCGGTGCCGATCCAGAAGCAGGAGCGTATCGCGGGCCACTACTATGCCCCGGTTGGCGGTGGTCGTTTCGCCTACGTGCTGAATGACGGCACTCCGGCTCCGATCACCACCCTCAGTGCCCACTCCACCGGCGCTCCGGTGCCGAAGACGGGTGGTGTCTACTACGTCACCATCCTCACCCCGGGCGCTTGGGAAGCTGAAGTGGTGGATGCCGCCACGACCACCTGGGTTACCTTGGACGTTGCTTCCGGCACGGGCGATGGTGCGGTCACCATCACGGTGGCGGCCAATGCCACTGGTCTGAAGCGGACCGCCAGGGTCAAGATCGGCGGACAGTATTACTTCATCGAGCAGAAGGGGTAATCCTGCCGCGCGTCTGACGCGCTGATTCATGAGACGCCGGGGAAAATTCGTTTTCTCCGGCGTTTCTTTTTATCGAGCCATCATTACTTTTCCGTCCATGTCCCGTTCTTCGAAGCTGCTGCTCGCGGCGAGTGTTTGCCTGCTGGCTGTCTTGGCCATCCTGTTGACTTCGCGTCAGAAGAGCTCCGGAACGTCTTCCGTGGTCTTGCCGCGCGCCACCACCCAGCGGGAGGTGAAGCCCGCGGCAGGGAGCGATCAGGGTGGGCAGATCAAGCGCCCGGAGCGCGGAAGGGTGCGGGAGGACCAGCAATCTTCCGGTTCCGCCCAACTCGATGCCATTCTCCGCGATACCACCCGTGATGATGCGGCCGTGGCCGTCAAGCTCCAGGATCTGGCCGGCCGGAAGGACATCCCCTTGGAGGAGCGTATCGAGGCTTTGGAGCATGCCGTGCTGTTGACTCCGGACGGCCAGGGCGAGGGGTTGGTGGCGCTTGCCCGCGATCCCGCGCTTCCTCCCGAACTGGCTTCCATCCTGCTATCTGATTTTCACAACCGTCCTGATCCGGTTCGGCTTGCCGGAGCGGTGGCTCTTGCGAAAAATAAGGACGCATCCACCCGCGGGGAAGCCATGGATCTCGTCCGCTTCCTTGTCACCGGGAATGAATCCGAAGGAAATGATGTGGAAATTCTGGAAAAAGCCGAAGCCAAGTTGCAAAACCCAGCCCAGCGTGAGTAACGACGACCACGAGAGTATCATTGCGGATGCGGCGGGGCTGGAGCGTCTGGTCCGAAGCGCGGCTCCCGGGACGGGCACTTTGGTGTGTGCGGTGGATACCGAAGCGGACAGCCTCCATCGATACCGGGAATCGTTGTGCCTGATCCAATTTGCCATCGGAGAGCGTTGTGTGCTGATCGACCCGCTCGCGCTTCAGGAGATGGGCGCGCTTGCCACATTGCTCTCGAAGGCGGTCGTGTGGATGCACGGTGCCGACTATGATATGACGATGCTGCGGCGCCAGTTCGGCTCCTTGCCGGCCACGGTGTATGACACCCAGATCGGCGCCCGTTTGCTGGGAGCCCGGAAGTTTGGTCTGGCGGATCTTGTGTTGCACTACTTCGGTATCGAGCTTTCGAAGTCCTCGCAGAAAGCGGATTGGGGCAAGCGTCCGCTCTCCGGAAAGATGGTGGAATATGCGCTCAATGACGTGCGCTATCTCATGCCGATGGGCGAAAAGATCGTCGCCGAACTCAAGGCGAAAGGGCGCTTCGAATGGTTTGACGAAAGCTGCGTGGCGGCTCGCAAGCGTGTCCTGGAGCGCGATGATTCGCGCGAGGATGCGTGGCGGATCCAGGGCTCCGGCCGCCTTGACGGCAAGGGCTTGGCCTATCTGCGGGCGGTCTGGCAATGGCGTGATGCGGAGGCGGAAGCCTGGGACCGTCCCTCCTTCATGGTTGCCACCAATCGCCTGCTGGTGGATTGGAGCGTGGCTTTGGCGGACGGTGGTCAGATTTCGCTGCCGTCTTACTTCCGTCCGGACCGGGTGCGCCGTTTCCGTGAGGCGATCGCGGCGGTGGATGCCATGCCTGAGTCGGGATATCCTGATCGTCCGCGAGGCCGTAGGAGAAGAAGGGATTCCGGCTTTGACCGGCGGCTGGATCAGTTGCTTAAGACCCGCGATCAGGTGTCGCGGGATCTGGATATCGACGGCTCTCTTATTGCTCCCCGTGCGTCTCTGGAAAGCATCGCGGCGGAGGAGGTGGCTCCGGCCGAGCTTCTGCTTGGCTGGCAGCGTCGCTGCCTCGGACTGGAGCCATAAGAGAATGGAAAATCGACTCTCTTGAGAAAGCCGCGGATTCGTGGTTTATCTCGGAGAGTTATGGCAAAGGTATTGCCGCGATCGGGGAGTCGTGAAGCTGGCAAGCGGGCATTTTGTTGTCCGGGGTGCGGAGTGCGGCTGCTGATGCCTGCGGGGGAGGTTTCCATGTCGGGGCCGTGTCCGGCTTGTGGAGGGTGGATTCGCTCTCCGGGATCTCTTGCGGCGATGCCGGTGGGCGGGCAAAAGGAAGGAGCCGCTGGTGACAAGGTTCCGGTGATCCCGCGATTGAAAAAGCAGGGAGTGAAAACACCGGGAGCGAAAGCAATGATGGGCGGACCACGAGGCGTGTCTCCGGAGGTGATCCGGGATTTTTCGCATGAAAATGAGAAGGAAATGAAGGGCTTCTACCGCTTTTTGGGAGCCTCCGGACTGGTGGTCGGGCTGTGCTTGCTGCTGATCTTCTGGTTGGGGCGGTCGTAGAAGTGTAATTCGTTGAAAATGAATATCTTTTTGGCGGGTTTCTAACGCCTTTTTTCGAGGAAATTCCTTGTTCAAATGGCTGGGATTTCGGACCTTTTCCCAGCCCATGTCCGAGACGCCGATCGAACCTCCGAAGCCCGAAACCCAGGTCGCCAGCCAACAGCAGTACGACGCCGCCCAGATTGACAAGCTGGAGGGACTGGAAGCCGTCCGGAAGCGTCCAGGGATGTACATCGGCGACCCGGACGAGCGTGGTTTGCACCACTGCGTGTTCGAGGTGCTGGACAACTCCATCGATGAGCACCTCGCAGGATATTGCCAGCGCATCAAGGTGGCGATCCATGTGGACGGTTCGATTTCCGTGGCGGACAACGGCCGTGGCATTCCGGTGGACATCCATCCGAAGTTCGGCATCCCGGCGGTGGAGCTGGTGCTGACCAATCTGCACGCCGGCGGCAAGTTCGGCCAAGGCGCCTACAAGTACTCCGGTGGTCTCCACGGCGTGGGTGCGAAGTGCGTGAACGCCCTCTCCGACTGGTTCAAGGCCGAGGTGTTCCGTGGCGGCAAGGTCCACATGATTTCCTTTGAGCGGGGCAAGACCACCCAGCCATTGCAAGTGGTCGGCGAGGTGGATGAAAAGCGCACCGGCACCACGATCACCTTTTTCCCGGATGCCACGATCTTCGTGGATACCATCGAGTTCAAGTTCGACCGCCTGGCCACCCGCCTGCGTGAACTGGCCTTCCTCAATCCCGGCCTGACCATCGACCTCGAAGACGAGCGTCCGGAGTCGGCGAGAAAGACCTCGTTCTTCTACGCGAAGGGCATCGAGGAATTCGTCCATCAGCTCGGTGAGAACAAGACGGTGATCCACGAGCCTGTGATCCTCACTGGCAAGCGCCAGGTGGAGATCGACTACGACGGCAAAAAATCGAGCGACGATGTCTTCGCCGACGTGGTGTTCCAATACAACGACTCTTACAACGATCAGATCCTCTGCTTCGCGAACTCGATCCCGAACGCGGACGGCGGCACGCACCTGACCGGCTTCCGCACGGCGCTGACGCGCGGCATCAACCAGTATGCGAAGGCCAACAAGATCCTGAAGGACAAGGACCCTTCGCTGTCCGGCGATGACGTCCGCGAGGGTCTGGTGTGCGTGATCTCGATCAAGATGCCGAATCCGCGGTTCAGCTCCCAGACCAAGGACAAGCTGGTGAACGCGGAGATCGAAGGCGTGATTTCCTCGATCGTTTACGAAGGGCTGATGCAGTTCTTCGAGGACAACCCGAACGTTGCGAAGCGGATCATCGAGAAATCGGTGAACGCCGCGCGCGCCCGCGAGGCGGCACGCAAGGCCCGCGAGACGGTCCGCAAGTCCGCGCTCTCCGGCGGCGGCCTGCCCGGCAAGCTGGCGGACTGCTCCGAGCGTGATCCGGCGAAGTCGGAGCTCTACATTGTCGAAGGTGACTCCGCGGGTGGTTCCGCCAAGCAAGGCCGTGACCGCCGCACGCAGGCCATCCTGCCGCTGCGAGGCAAGTTGATCAATGTCGAGAAGGCCCGCCTCCACCGCGCGCTCCAGAACAAGGAAATCCAGTCGATGATCACCGCCATCGGCGCGGGTATCGGCGATGGCGAGCAGGAGGGATCCTTCCGCATCGACAAGGTGCGCTACCACAAGATCGTCATCATGACCGATGCCGACGTGGACGGCTCGCACATCCGCACGCTGCTGCTGACCTTCTTCTGCCGCCACATGCCGGAGCTGGTGAAGCGCGGCTACCTCTACATCGCGCAGCCGCCGCTCTACCTGGTGTCCCGCAAGAAGCGCCAGGAATACGTGCAGGACAATGAATCCCTGAACCGCATCCTGATCGATCTCGGAGCAGGTGACGTGACGTTGCGGACGGCAGACGCCAGCCGTTCGTTTGACGTGGAGGAGTTGAAGTCGATCCTCGAGACGCTTTCCTCGCTCTCACGCTATGTGGATTCCATCCGTGGCAACGGTGGGGACTTCCAGGCGTATTTGGATGCCCGCAATGGCGAGGATCTGCCCACCTACATGGTGCGAGTGCGCGTCGGCAACGATGAATCGGTGCATTACTTCACGGATGACTCCGCGCTTCGCGCCTTCTCCGCGGAGAATCCCGACTTGCGCTTGTTCGGAGAGATCGTGGATGAAACCGCCCACGTGGCCGGTCCCAGCCGCCGCGCGGTGCTGCATGAACTCCACGAATCGCATGCGATCACCAAGCTGTTCTCGCGCCTGCGTGAGAAGGGTCTCGATACCAAGCAGTTCTTCTCCATGGACACGCCGCTGTTCGAACTCGTCGAAGGCGAGGGTGAGAAGCAGTCCGTCACACCCGTCTTCTCCGTTCAGGACATCCTTTACCGCGTGCTCGAGATCGGTCGCCGTGGCGTGCAGATCAAGCGATTCAAGGGTCTGGGTGAAATGAACGCCAAGGAGTTGTTCGAGACCACCATGGACCCCGGCAAGCGCCAGTTCCTGCGTGTGCGGTTGGACGAAGACAACGCCGTCGAGGCGGACCTCATGTTCGACAGGTTGATGGGCGACATCGTCGAACCCCGCAAACGTTACATCGAGGACAACGCGCTCAACGTTAGAAACCTCGACGTCTGATCCCGCCCCTTTTGTTTTCTTCCCTCTGATCACTGTCCACTGATCACCGGTCACTTCCCATTTCCATGTCCGACGACCACATCAAGCCGATCAACGTAGCCGAGGAACTTTCGAAGTCCTTCCTCGATTACTCGATGTCGGTGATTATTTCCCGCGCGCTTCCGGATGTCCGGGACGGCTTGAAGCCTTCGCAGCGCCGCATCCTTTTCGCCATGCGCGAGCTGAACCTCGCGCCCGGCAAGCAGCACATCAAGTGCGCGAAGATCTGCGGTGACACCTCCGGTAACTACCATCCGCACGGTGAAGCCGTCATCTATCCCACGCTGGTCAACATGGGCCAGCACTGGTCGATGCGCGAGCGCCTCATCGACGGCCAGGGCAACTTCGGCTCTGTGGAAGGCGACCCGCCGGCCGCCATGCGATACACCGAAGCACGTTTGACGCACCTCGGCCTCGCGATGATGGAGGACTTGGAGAAGGACACCGTCGACTTCGTTCCGAACTACGACGAACGCCTCACCGAGCCGACCGTTCTTCCCTCCGCCTTTCCGAACCTGCTCGTCAATGGCGGCACCGGCATCGCGGTCGGTATGGCCACCAACCTGCCGCCGCACAACCTCGGCGAGATCGTGGATGCCATCTGCGCGCAGGTGGACCATCCGGAGATCACGCTTCCGGAGCTGATGCACTACGTCAAAGGCCCGGACTTCCCGGTGGCGTGCGAGATCCGCGGCGTGCGCGGCATCGAGGAATACTTCCGCACCGGCCGCGGCTCCATCCGCATGCGGGGCAAGATGGAGATTGAGGAGATGGACAACGGAAAGTCCCTCATCACCATCCGCGAGGTTCCCTACGGTGTGAACCGAGCCACGCTCCAGGAGCGCATCGCGGAGCTGGTGAATGAGAAGATCCTCACCGGCATCTCCGGCATGCGCGACCTTTCCGATGAGGAGACACGCATCGAGATCGAGCTGAAGCGCGACGCCCGTCCGCAGGTGGTGGTGAACCAGCTCTACAAGCTCACCTCCATGGAGACGAGCTTCAGCGTGAACATGCTGGCGATCCACGATCGCCGCCCGAAACTGCTTTCGCTCAAGGAGGCGATCGATTGCTACATCGAGCACCGCCGCGAGGTCATCGTGCGCCGCACCCGCTACCTGCTCGGCAAGGCCGAGGAGCGTGCCGAGCTTTTGGAAGCCTACCTGCTCGCGCTGGAGCACATCGACGATTTCATCCACATTATCCGTTCTTCGAAGAACCGCGACGAAGCCCGCGAGCGCCTCGCCGCCTACAGCTTCAGCAAGGAGACGGCCGAGAAGATCGGCATCTTGATCCGCGGCCAGGCCGGGGTGCAGGGTGGTCGCTACATTTTCACCGAGCGTCAGGTCAATGCGATCCTGGAACTGCGCCTCTACCAGCTCACCGCGCTGGAGAAAGACAAGATCCAGTCCGAATACAACGGCGTGCTCGCCGAGATCACGGACCTGCTCGACATCCTCGCCCGCGAGATCCGTGTGCTCACGATCATCAAGGATGAGCTGCTTGCCATCCGCGGCAAGTACGCCACTCCCCGTAAGTGCGAGATCCTTCCGGAAGAAGGAGAGATCGCCATCGAGGACCTGATCGCGAACGATGCGATGATCGTCACACTCTCGCACCGCGGCTACATCAAGCGCACCCCGGCCAGCGAGTTCCGCGTGCAGGGCCGCGGTGGCAAGGGCCTGCGCGGCATGGAGACGCGCAGCGCGGCTTCGAAGGATGACGAGGACGATTTCGTAGAGCATCTCTTCAGCGTCCAGGCGCACGACTACCTCATGTTCTTCACGAACACGGGCCGCGTCTATGTCGAGCGCGTGTATGAGGTGCCGGAAGGTTCCCGTACTTCAAAGGGTCGCAACATCCGGAACGTTCTCAACCTGAAGCCGGAGGAAAAGATCGCCGCGTTGCTGCGTCTTGAGCGCGCCACGGATGAGAAGGGTGACGATGTCACCTTCCGCGAGGACGCCGGTTTCGTGTTCTTCGCCACCCGCTCGGGCAAGGTGAAGAAGACCGCGCTCAACGAGTTCCGCAACTATCGCAAGGACGGCATCATCGCCATCAACCTGGAGGAGAACAACGAACTCATCGGCGTGCGTCTCACCAGCGGTGGCGATGACGTGATCCTCGTGACCCACGAGGGCATGAGCATCCGCTTCCACGAGGATGAATCCCGCCCGCTGGGCCGCAACACCGCCGGTGTCGCGGGCATCCGTCCGGAGGAAAGCGACTTCGTCGTCGGCCTTGCATTGGTCACCGAGGGCTCCACCCTGCTGGTGGCCTCGGAGAACGGCATCGGCAAGCGCACCGCCTTCGACGAGTACCGCAAGCAATCGCGCGGCGGCAAGGGTATCATCACCATGAAGGTGACGGACAAGACCGGCCCGGTGGTCGGTGCGGTGACTGTCACGGAAGAGGACGAACTGATGCTCATGACCAGCAGCGGCCAGAGCATCCGCATCCGCGTCGCGGAAGTCCGTGAGGCCGGCCGCAACACCCAGGGCGTGAAACTGCTCACGCTGCGCGAAGGCGAGAAGCTTCAGGACATTTCGAAAGTGATTCCGGACGGCGAGGATTCCTCTGCGAACGCGGATGAAGTTTCGGGCGAAGATGGCGCCTCTGAAGAACCGGATGCAGCTGCGGATGAAGCAGGCGAATAAGTATCCGCAGCCAAGCTGACTATTGAACGGCGGACCGGGAGGTCCGCCGTTTCCATTTCGGGATCGCTTTTATCTCCCGGTTTCCCGCGTGCCGTGATAGGCATGCGGGCATCATGAAGAGTTGTTTGCTTCTGCCGTTTCTCCTGGTGGGTGCTCTCGCGGCCGAGCCTGATGCTCCGGCGAAACCATCTGCTTCCGTGGAAAAGGTGGAGTTGCCTTCCGCGGATGTTTCCTACTTCACCAAGCTGCGCCTCGACTATGCCAAGAGGCCGGATTTCGCGGGCGATTGGACTACGGATGAAAAGCGTGATGCGCTGTTCGATGCCTTCAAGGAAGGCGGTTACCAGAGAGCCTTCGAATTGTCCGGGAAGTGGTTGGAAGGATGCCCTGTGGATGCCGAGGCTCATATGCTGCGGGCGGCGGCCGCCCGCCGGTTGGGAGATTTGAAGAGCTACATGTATCATTCCTACTTCTCGACGGGATTGATGCAGTCGGTCATTGCCTCCGGGGATGGGAAAACCGCGAAGACCGGCTTCAAGGTGATCGCGGTTGCGGAGGAGTATGCCATCCTCCGCGATTTTGGCGCGGAGCTTTCCAGTCAGAGTCTGGTGGATGGACCGTGCGACAAGATGGTGTGCAAGATGCCGGGAGGAAAGGAGGGGACGATCTACTTCAACGTCGCGCTTGCGATGGAGGCCGGACGACGGGGACTGGAGAAGAAATAGGCCTGGCCATCATTCCTCCCGTGGCCGCCAGTTGGTGGCGGGCACGGAGAGGATATCCAGGCGCTTCGTCCCATCCGGATTCATGTGACGGGCGAGCTCCAGGACCAGGGTGGCGACGCTGCCATCCTGGGTGACTTGGGCAAGCTGGGCGGCGGCGGTGCTATCCTTGGCGACACCGGCCTTTTGAGCCGCGCCCGTTGGTGCGGTGAAGGGGATGATTTCGTAATCAATCCGTCCCGCCGTCTTCGCTGGTTCCGGGGATTGTCGCACGATCAGATGGAAAGTCCCTTTGCCCTCTCCCGTCGCTGCGATGAACTGTTGGAAAAGGTTGTCCTGATACTCGATGAACGAATCCCAGTCGACACGCCAGCCTATAGCGGTTTCAGCAACGGCCACCGGATAGCCCTTGGGAAACGCGGCAGTGTGGACGCGGAAGACGGAAAGCAGGAAGCCGGTGGAATCCACTACCTCGCAATGCTCGACCTCCAGCTTGGACCAAGGCGTGGGCTTGTCGGGATGAGTCGAGTAGTAGGCCTGCATGCGGGGGCGAACGCGATCCGGATAGAGGACGAATTCAGCACGTTTGGTCCAATCGGGTGCTGTGAGAAAGGATTCCAAAGCCGCGCGGGGTGCCGCCAGGGTTGGGGCGAAGGGCAATGGGGGCTCCGATGACGGTTCGTCCACGATCTTCGCTTTCGGAGCAACGGGTTCGACGTGCGGTGTTGGATTCGGTGAGGTGACTGTGGAAGGCGCGGCCACTGAAGAGGGCGCACTGGAAACGGGTTGATGCCCGCTCTGGTAACCACCGGCGAAGGCGAGTACGGCCACCAGCCCTCCGATCAAAAGAGCCGCTGCCAGCCCCAGGCGCGAAGACGTGGGTGCGGGAGGTGATGGAAGGGGGGCTGGTGCAACAGGATCGGCTGTAGCTGGTGCGGGTGGAGGTTCTGGGATGACAGGCCGTGGCGTTTCGAGCACGGGTGCGGGAGCTGCCATAGGTCCGACATGTGCAACCGGAGCCGGAGATTCGGCATATGCGTGCGGAATGGTGGCGATCGGAATTTCTTCCGTGGCCACAGGAGCGGGCGGTGGTTCTGCTACCTGGGATTCCGGAACCGCTGGCGGCGGTGCGACGGCGAGCACGCAGGCCGGGATGCCACGGAGTGGATCCGGGGCGATGATCGGATGATGGCACTGAGGGCATGGGCCGCGCATGCCAGCTCCACTGGCGGGGATCTGAAGCAGACCGCCACAGGCAGGACAGTGGAATTGAAGAACCTCGGCCATGGAAAGTCAGGACGTGGCGGCGGTGAAACGATGAGCCACCGGCTCGTCAAGAATCTCCATGAAGGCAGGCATCTGCAAGGCGCAAACGTGGGCGAGGTGTCCGGCCAAAGCCGGATGCTCCAAGCGGAGCAGTGGCCACGTCACGCCGGAGGCATCCAACACTCCGTCTTCCACGACACGGATCTCGCAGGGAGATACCGTGAAGCCGGTGCCGCTCGCCTTCACGCAGGCTTCCTTGGCTGTCCAGATACGCAGCAAAGCCGCATCATCCGGACCGGAGGCGAGTTCTTCCGGATGGCAGAAGGTTTCCGCGCAGGCGGGCAGGTCTTTCGCGCGATGGCGGCTTTCCAAATCGATGCCCACGGGGCCATCCACCGAAAGGACGGCCAGCGCGAGCGTGTCATCGTGGGAGAGATTGAAATGCAAGGCGTGGTCCCGGAGCTGCGGTTTGCCATGTTTTCCCTCGAAAATCGGTAATTGCCGGGGTGTATCGCCGGTGCATTCCGCCAGAATCATCCGCAGCGCTGCCCGGTAGCGGCTCCAACGTGAGGCGTGCTCGGGGAAGCGGAATGAGGCGGCCCGTTTCTGGTCTGCATCCGTCAGGCAATGCTCCACAAGATCCTGCGGCACATCACCGGGACGGATGATGTGGATCTGCAGTGTGCCTGGAAGCGGTGCGGGCATGTCAGCGCGGGTCGCAGGATTGAAGCGCGGCATCAAGCGAACGCGCGAATTCTCCGACATTCTCCGGATCGAAGAGTGTGAGATGTTGGCCGGGGATCTCGCGAATCGTCAGACTCTCACAGAATGGAGTCCAACCATAGTCCGCCGCCATCTCCACCTTGTCTCCGGTGAAGCGGGCCTTGAAGAGATGCGCAGCACCGGAGAGCCGCGGCGGCTGGTAACGCTGCATCGCCTCGTCATGGGCCTCGCGGAGTTGGACGCGGCGGAGATCGGTGTGGGCTTCGGCCGGACCGGCGATGGCGGCTTCGGCGCTCTCGCGCTTCACGCGGAAGTGGGTGCGCGTGCCTTCGACAAAGCGTGCGGCCAGACGACCCGCGCGTTCCGTAACCGGCAGGTCCGAGTGCTGATCCCAGAATGAGCGGACGCGCTCGAGCGGGTTGTTTTTCCGGGCATAGGCGACCGGGTTCGCCGTATCGAAGAGCGCGACGAACGGGATGCCCTCACCGACTTTCTCAAGCTGGTGTGCGATCTCCCAGGCCACGAGGCCGCCGAATGAATACCCGGCTAGGCAATAGGGACCCTGCGGGCGGATGCGACGCATGACCTCGATGTAAGCCGCAGCGGTTTCTTCGATCGAGCCGACCTCAAGCGGTCCGCTGTGATTGAGCTGGAGGGATTCGATCGCATGAAAGGGCCGGTCCCTCAGCAGGGAGGCCAGTTCGCGGTAGAACAGGGTGGCGCCATCACCGCCATGGACGGCGAAGAGAGGGATGCGGCTGCCTTCGTTGAGTGTGACGATGAGCGCTGCCCCCTGGACTTCCGCAGTTGGAGCGATCTCCTTTTTGACCTCCGGGCAGATCACCGCGGCGAGCGTGCGGATGGTGGGATGACTGATCAGCGTGGCCAGCGGCAGGCTTTGATCGAAATCACGGTGTAGGCGGGAGAAGAGTTTCAGCGCCAGCAGCGAGTGGCCGCCGAGATCGAACCATTCGTCATCGATGCCGACAGCGGGGATTTCCAAAAGCTCCTGCCAGATAGCGGCGAGGCGTTTCTCGGTTTCCGTGGTAGGAAGATTGGTGGCGCTATTGTTGCCGAGCGATGGATCCGGCAGGGCTTTGGTATCGATCTTGCCGTTCGCATTGAGCGGGAAACGTCCGATCACCCCGATGGCCGCCGGAACCATGTAGGCGGGCAGGCGTTCCTTGAGGAAATCGCGGATCGCCGTGGTATCCGGTGCCGTGGTGCCCGAGGGAGTGATCCAGGCGAGCAGCTTCTTCGATCCGGCATCCGCACCACGTGCAGCCACCTTGGCTTGGTTGACGTCGGGATGGGCGGCGAGGGCGGTTTCGATTTCGCCGGTCTCGATCCGGAAGCCGCGGATTTTCACCTGATGATCACGGCGGCCCAGAAACTCGATGGTCCCATCCGGCAGCCAGCGGCAGAGATCGCCGGTGCGGTAGAGGGGAGCTCCGAAGGGACCGCCGATGAATTTGTCCGCGGTGAGTTCCGGCTGGTGCAGATAGCCTGCGGCAAGCCCGTCGCCACCGGTGAAGAGCTCGCCGGGTACACCGATGGGAGCGGGCCGGAGCCTTTCGTCGAGAATATGGACGGTGGTGTTGGAAACCGGACGGCCGATGGGAATCGAAGGGCGCTTGAGATCGTCCGCGGTGATTCGATGGCAGCAGGTGAAGGTGGTGTTTTCGGTCGGACCGTAACCGTTGATCAGCCTGGTATCGGGAAGTGTCTCCAGAGCTTTCTTCACGTGACCCGGGGAGAGCACGTCACCGCCGGCGAGGAGATACTTCAGTCCTCGTAGTTCGGCGGCGTGCTCGTCGATCATCGACTGGAACAAGCCCGCCGTAAGCCACAGGCAGGTGACGCCTTCTTCCTTCACCGCCCGTGCGATGCCGGTAAGCGTGGTGCCTCCCTCGCCCGCGAGCACCACCCGGCCACCGTGCAGCAGCGGCATCCAGATCTCCAGCGTGGCGGCATCGAATGAGATGGGCGCGGCCTGGAGGAACGAATCCTCCGGCCCGAACTCCATGAAGCCGCCATCGTGAACCAGCCGCGAGATGCCGCGATGCCGGACTTGCACGCCCTTGGGAATGCCGGTCGAGCCGCTGGTGTAGAAGACGTGGGAAATGGAATCCGCGGTGGTTCCGTGGATTGGAGCGTCCGGAATCTCCGCGGTGGTGCCGGTGGCGATGGCTTCCAGCGCGATGACGTTGGCCGTGCCGTTTGGCAGACGATCCTTCAGCGAGGAAGCGATTAGCAGCGCCGGAGCCGCACAGTCCCCGAGCATGTAGCGCAGGCGGTCGACCGGGTAGTCCGGATCGAGCGGCACGCAGGATGCGCCTGCCAGCACGATGCCAAGTTGGGCGGCGATCATCTCTGGCACGGAAGGAGCGCAGAGTGCGACATGGTCGCCGGGCTTCACGCCATTCGCCGTGAGTTTGTCGGTGATGGAGAGGGCGGCATGAGCCAGATTGCGGTAGGATATACTGCGTTTGTCGTAGGAAAGGGCCGTCCGGTCGGCATGGCGGCGGGCACTTTGCAGAAACAGGCTGCCGAGCGTTTCATCCGCCGGATAAAGAGGGCGTTTGCCGGACCAATCCTCAAACTGGAGCATTTCCGGCGGTGTGAGGATCGGCAGGCTGGAGAGCGGGCGATCCGGTGTGGCCGTGGCGGCTTCCAGCAGCGTTTCGAAATGATCGAGCAGGCGCAGCGCCGTCTCGCGGTCGAAAAGATCCCGGGCGAAATCGCAGGACGCGCGCCAGCCATCGGCACGTTCCACCATGAAGAAGTGCAGGTCGAAGATCGCGCCGGGCGAACGCGAGGGAAAGGCGGTGAGCCGAGCGCCGCCGAAGGATACCGGGCGCACGAAGTCGCGCTGGTGGGTGAAGTTGATCTGGAACAGCGGATTGCGGCCCGGATCGCGGCGTGGTTGCAGGGCTTTCACCAGTTTTTCGAACGGCAGATCCTGATGCGCGATGGCATCGGTGGCGCTGTCGCGCACGCGATTGAGCAGCTCGCGGAATGATGGATCACCGGCGAGATTCGTGCGCAGGATCACGCTGTTGATGAAGGTGCCGATCACGCCTTCCAGTTCCGCGTTGGTGCGGCCCGCCACCGGCGAGCCGACAGCGATGTCATCCTGCCCGGTGTAGCGGCTGGCTACCGCTTTGAAGGCGGCGAGGAAGACATGGAACATGGTTGCACCCTGTTCGCGGGACAGAGCCGCGACCTTCGCGCTGAGCGAGGCGGGAAGAATGCGTGAGACGATGTCGCCGTCCCATGACTTGTTAGCAGGGCGCGGGCGATCGGTGGGCAGCTCCAGTTCGGCGTAGTGATCGAGCTGCTTCTTCCAATAGTCGAGATGGGCCGCGACTTCGGGGCCCTCTAGAAACTCGCGCTGCCAGATGGTGAAGTCGGCGTATTGGACCGCGAGTGGCTCGAGATCGGGTTCGGCGTCCTGCAGGAAGGCGTTGTAGAACGCGGCCAGCTCGTCGGTGATGATGCCGATCGACCAGCCATCGCTCACCGCGTGGTGGATGGTGATTTGCAGGATGTGGCGGTCCGGGCCAATCACGAGCACGCTGGCACGGAACAACGGGGCTTGGGTGAGCTTGAAGGGCGCACGGGCTTCCAAGGAACCGAGGCGGTCGATCTCCGCATCGAGTTCCGCGCCGGACAGATGAGAAATGTCCGTGACTGGCATCGGCACCGCCTGCTCCGGGCCCACGATCTGCTGGAGCTTGCCGTCCTGTTCGGAGAACGACGTCCGCAGCGTTTCATGGCGCGACGCCAGGGCCTCGAAGGAACGCTTCAACAAGGCGAGGTCGAGCGCGCCATCCAGACGGAACCGCACCGGAACGTTGAATGCCGGATGACTCGGGAAGAGTTGCTCAAGATAAAAGAACGCCTCCTGTGCGGGTGACGCGGGGAATGCCAGCACCTCGTCCGCCATGGAGTCGGACGAGGGAGTTTCGGAATCTGCCGGAAGCGGGTTCATGGCGGGTTCAGAGTTTGCGTCGGTAGGCATCCCGGTTCACGCGCTGGATGGTCGGTGTGGTGGCGACGGGTCCGGCAGGAGTGGCTGCGACCGCCTCGGCCAGTTTTACGATGGTGCGGAGGCGGAAGACCAGCGCGGGGGTGAGCGCGATCCCCGCACGGTTGGCGCGGGTGGTGATCTGGAAGATCAGGATCGAATCACCTCCGAGCTCGAAGATGTCGTCCTCGATGCCGATGTTCTCCAAGCCGAGCACCTGTTGCCAGATCGAGGCCAGTTCGCGTTCGGTGTCATTTCGTGGTGCGACGATCTCGCGTGGCGTGGTGGCATGGACCGGAGCATCGGGAGCAGGGAGGGCCTTGCGATCCACCTTGCCATTCGGTGTGAGCGGAAACTTCGCGAGGATCACGAACACCGAAGGGATCATGTAGTCCGGTAACTGCGAGGCGAGGTGGCGCCGCAGTGTGGGGATCACGGCATCGTTGCCGCCCTTCTGGTCGTGGGTCGGAGTGTTGACGAGCGAGAAGGCGGGCTTGGCCAGCGCGTGGCTGAGGTGGCGTGGAAGAACGGTGTTTTCCGCAGGCAGGAACACGGCATCCAAGAGGCCATCCGTGCCATCGGTGTGCCATTGCACATAGGCTTGGTATCCGGCCTGGATGGCGACCGCGAACAGCTCCTCCGCCGTCACCGCGAACGATGGCGAGCCGGGCCATTCGGGCAGCGATGCATCGGCTTCGCCATCGAGAAGCTGGCGCAGGAAGGTCAACGGCCTCGACAAGCGGGCATCTGGAATGCGGGTGAAGGCGAGTTGCTCCGGTTGCCCGGCGAGCATCGCTTCCAACTGCTCCAGATTGAGCCGCTGCCAATCGCGCCATTGGGTGATCGCGAGGGTGGCCGGTGCCGGATCGGCATGGAGAACCACGTCGTAGTGATAGGTGGTCGTTTCGTTGGTGATGCGGCCGCGGCGGAGCTGGATGGTGACATGGCTGATGCCAGGCAGTCCGAGTTGATCGAACCATGCGGGATCGACGGAAAGCTCGGTTTCCTGCGCGAGGCGTTGGTTGATCTTCTCTCGGAGCTGCTTGCAGGTGGTGCCTGCGGGTGCGCGCTCGCGCAAAGCCTCCGCATGATGGGCGGAGAGCAGCGCATTGCCTTGGATATCGCCGAGGAAGATGCGTCCGCCGGGGCTGAGCAGGCGGGTGGCTCCTTCCAGCACGCGCTGGAGATAGGCGGCGTTCGGGAAATACTGCGCCACTGAGTTGATGATGACGGTGTCGAAGCTTCCGGCGGTAAGTTCTGAGAAATCATCCGCGGGGCGGTGGAACAATTTCACCTGAGCCAGCGGCACATGCTTCTGGAGAGCCTCGACCGCGACCTTGGAGATGTCCGCAGCCCAGTAGGCTTCCGCTTCGGGCGCGAGACGCGAGAGAATCTGGCCGGTGCCGCAGCCGATCTCGAAAATACGGCGCGAGCCGTAGCTGCGGATGCGTTCGACGGTGGTGTCGATCCACTCGGAGACCTGTTCGCCCGCGTTCTCCAGTCCCGCCCACGAAGTGATCACCGCATCAAGGTTGTCGAGCTTGCTGGAGCCGGACTGGCTGATGGCCGAGCTGTAGAGCATGTCCCACTGGTCCTGCCAGATGGCGGTGTCTTCGGACGCGGCCGGGGCTCCCTTGGTGCGGAGGTAGGCGACAAGACGTCCATCATGAACATGGGCGACGGCTTGCTCCACATCCGGATGCTGTTCGAGGTGGGACTCGATGTCGCCCAGCTCGATGCGGTAGCCGCGGACTTTTACCTGATGGTCCATGCGGCCGAGGCACTCGATGGTGCCATCCGCACGCCAGCGCGCGAGGTCGCCGGTACGGTAGAGTAGTTGAGAGTTTGGAGTTGAGAGTTGAGAGACAGAAACGAAACGGTCGGCGGTGAGGTCGTCACGATCGTGGTAACCGGCGGCAAGGCCATCGCCACCGATGAGGAGTTCACCGGCGATGCCAATGGGTTGCGGTTGGAAGGCGGAATTGACGATGTAGACCTGGGTGTTGTCGATGGGGCGACCGATGGACACCGGACCGTCTTCCTCATGGAGGCGGATCGTGGTGGACCAGATGGTGGTCTCGGTGGGGCCGTAGACGTTCCACGCTTCCTTGCAGATCGGGGCCAGGCGGTTGACGAGGTCCCGTGGCACGGCTTCGCCGCCGACGAGGACCTTGAGATCGGATTTACCGGGCCATGACGCCTCCAATAGCAAACGCCAGGTGGAAGGCGTGGCCTGGAGGACGGTGATGGCGTGGCGGTCGATCTCCTGCTGGAGCAGATGGCCATCGATCACGGTGTCGCGCGTGGCGATGACCACGGTGGCGCCGGTGGTGAGCGGCAGGAACAGTTCGAGGCCAGCGATGTCGAAGGACAGCGTGGTGACCGCGAGCAACACGTCATCGGCGGTGAGGCCGGGCTCGCGGCGCATCGACTGGAGGAAGTTCACCACCGCGCGATGCGGGATGCGGACTCCCTTCGGACGACCGGTGGAACCGGAGGTGAAGATCACGTAGGCGAGATCCTCTGGATGGCGTTCGACAGCAGTGAACGTTTCTCCGTTCGGCGCATCATCGATGAGTATGAGCTTGGCGGTCGTCGGTGGCAGCGCGTGACGATGCGAGAACTGCGTGAGGATCACCGGCATGTGGGCGTCCTCCACCATGAACGCGAGGCGTTCGGCCGGGAAAGCGGGGTCCATCGGCACGTAGGCGGCCCCGCACTTCAGGATCGCCAGCAGGCCGGTGACCATGGCGGTGGAACGTTCAAGGTGGATGCCGACGAGATCGCCCCGCTTCACGCCGGACGCCTGGAGGCGTGCGGCGAGGGTGGTGGCTTGGGATTCCAACTCGGCGTAGGTCAGCGTTTGCTGCCCGCAGCGGATGGCGGTTTTATCGGCAGGACCGGAGACGAGTTGATCCACGGTCGCATTCGGATAGTCGCGTTGGGTCGCATTCCATTCGCCGAGCGTTTGTTCCCGCTCGGCGGGTGCCAGAATCGGAAGCTCGTCGAGCGTGGAGTCGCCCTTTGCGATCGCGCTGCCGATGAGTTGTTCGAAAGCACCGAGCCAGCGGCGGATCGTCGCCGCATCGTGGAGGTCGGTGTTGTATTCGCACTCCACGACCATGCGCTGGTCGGACTGCGAGAGGTTGAAGAACAGGTCGAAGTTGACGAAGCGCTTCGGGTTCGTCTCGACATCGAAGGTGAGCTTGTCGAAGCGCACTTGGTCGAAACCGGAGCGGTCGATGTTGAACATCACCGTGACCAGCGGCAGGCGGCTGGTGTCGCGTGGCAGCGTGAGCTTCTTGAGCAGGCTGCCGAAGGTGTAGTTCTGGTGGTCGTAGGCTTCGAGCACCTCGTCCTTCACTTCGGTGGCGAACTCGCGGAACGAACGATCTCCTGCGGGCTTCAGACGCAGTGGCAGGAAGTTCAGGCAGTGGCCGACGAGTTCATCACGGCCGATACGGGTTTGGCCTGCGGCGGGAACGCCGATCACCACGTCATCCTGACCGGTGAGGCGGTGCAGCAGCGTGGCAAAGGAAGAAAGCAGCGTGGCGAACAGGGTGCCGCCGAGCTTCGAAGACTCCTTCTTGAGGCGGACGTAGAGTTGCGGATCCAGTTCGATGGATTCCATTGAGCCGGCGTACGTCTTCACCGCCGGACGCGGACGGTCGACGGGAAGCTCCAGCACCGGTGCGCCTTGCTCGAACTTCGAAACCCAGAAGCGCTCGGCATCCAGTGTCTCCTGCGAATCACGGGTGACCACTTCATGGCGGGCATACTCCGCGAAGGGCATCGCGGGCGGAAGCTTCGGCAGATGACCGGCCTTGCGGGCATCGTAGGCGGTGGCGAGTTCCGCCATCAGCATGCCGAACGACCAGCCGTCGCAGACGAGGTGATGGGCGGTGAAAAGCAATTCATGGCGATCCTCGGCGAAGCGTGCGAGGTGGACGCGCACCAGCGGACCGGTGACGAGGTCGAACGGCTGTAACGATTCCTCGCGGCGGATGTCCTCCCACTGGCTTTCAGCATCCGCGAGCACGGTCAGATCGTGGCTGACGATCTCCAACTCGCGTGGCGCGGGATGGAAGAGCTGCGTGGTGCCATCCTCGCTGAAGGTGCTGCGAAGAGCAGGGTGGCGCACGACAAGATCGAGCACCGCGGTTTTCAAAGCCTCCGGCTCAAGGACACCATCGAAACGGATCAGGTTCGATTCGTTGAACGAGGCATTCGCTTCCGGACCCATCTGGACCGCGTGAAAGATCTCACGCTGGGCCTCGGTGCTCGGCGAGCTGTCGTGACGTGGGAAGGCTTCCGGAGCGACAGGCGCTCCTTCATGCGAGGCCGGGAAGAAACCGGCGGTCTGCATGTCCGCCACGGCTCCGACGAAACCGCGCACGACGAGATCGAGATCCTCGTCCGTGTGGGCGGTGGTGAAGTAAAGCGGGCGACCTTCCCAAACGTGGACACCACGCTCACGGAGGAAATACCACAGCACGCTGGCGTATTTGAGATCGGGCGCGTGCTCGATCACCGCGTAGGCGCTGAAGTGCGGGATGTGCAGCGGCACGCCGATGGCATCGAAGTGATCGTTGAGCGTGCGGCACAGGCGGCTGACGCGTTCCTCCATGTCAATTTGGAGGCGCGGGCCTTCGCCCTTGAGGTGCTGCACCACGCGCCAGGCGGCGGCGAGCGCCAGCGGATGGCGGACGAAGGTGCCCGCGAAGAATGTCACGCCGACCTCCGGGAAACTATCGTCGCCGTAGTTCCATGCACCGCCATCGAGGGCGTCCATGTATTCGCGCTTTCCGGCCAGCACACCGATGGGCATGCCGCCGCCGATGACCTTGCCGTAGGTTGCGAGATCCGCTTCCACGCCGAAGTAGGCTTGGGCTCCACCGGGCGCGCAGCGGAAGCCGGTGACGACTTCATCGAAAATCAGCGCCGCACCGCCCTCACGGGTGATGGCACGGACCTCGTGCATGAACTCGCGCGGCTGGAGGCCGGGCGCGCGGCTCTGCACCGGCTCGATCATCACGGCGGCCAGCTCATGGGCGTGGGCACGCAGGATATCCAGCGAGGTGGGATCGGCGTAATCGAGCACCAGCATGTTCTCGACCAGATTCTGCGGGATGCCGGGAGCGATCGGCTGGGCCTTGTAGACGCCATCGATCCACGCGCCGCGCACCAGCACTTCCTCGAACATGCCGTGGTAGTCGCCGGTGAAGTAGGCGATGCGCTGGCGTCCGGTGATCGTGCGGGCCAGGCGCATGGCGGCCATCACCGCCTCGGAGCCGGTGTTGCAGAACGTCGCGCGGTCCATGCCGGTCAGCTCGCAGATGGCTCCGGCGAGCTTGCCAGCGATGGGTGACTGCGGCCCGATCTCGATGCCGGTGTGAAGCTGGGTCTCGATGGCTTCGGTGATCCACTCCGGCGAGTGGCCGAAGAAGTAGGTGCCGAAGCCCATGGTGATATCGACGTATTCGTTGCCGTCGATGTCCCACAGCCGCGCGCCCTTGGTGCGTTGAGAGACGATGGGATAGACCATTTCCTTCCACAGCGACTTGAAGCCCGCGACCGCGCGCGGGTCGGCGTAGTGGCCGCGGTGCTCGGCGGTGTAGGATTTCGAACCCGGAGTCTTGCGGGTGTAGCGGTCGATCAGGGCGTCGAGCGAGCTTTGCTGGGTGGCGGTGAGCCCACCCTTCTCGCCTTTCTCGATGGGCTTGTAGGGGCCGAAGCGGCTGTTGGCTGCGGTGGTGCGCGGCTTGTCCGCAGGCCATTGGACGACCGGCAGGGTGGAAGCGGGTGCTGGTGCTGTCGCCGGAGCGTTGCCCGCACGATGGCTTTCCAGCAATGCCTGCATGAGCTGGATGTTGTTCGCGATGAGCTGCTCGATGGGCGAGCTGCCGGCGGCTTGCGGAACAACAACAGGCGCTGAAACTACGGCAGACGTCGTAGCTGGCGCAGCCGTCGGTGCGGAGACGGGCATCTCCTTGTCGAGATGGTTCACCAGCGCGGCCACGGAGGACAGCTCGCCGAGCATCTGGCGGAACGTCACCTTCACACCGAATTTCGTGAGGATCGCCTGGCTGGCCTGGGTGAGGAAAAGGGAATCGAATCCGATCTCGGTGAAGGTGGCCTTGTCGTCCTCCACGGCCATGCCGGAGAGTTCGAGCACCACGGCGCGGAGCCGGGCGGAGAGTTCGGGTTTGCGGTCAGTAGAGGTGGACATGACTGCGGGTGGGGGAGGGGGTGGAACAGAAGCAGCAGGAGACGGAAGACCCGGCGCAGCCACGGATGGGATGGAGGCGACGGGCTCGCACGAACGATCGATCCAGAAGCTCTGGCGTTCGAACGGATAGGTGGGAAGGTGGACGCGGTTGTGCGGCACTCCGCCGGAGAGCGCCGACCAATCGATCGACACGCCGTTTTTCCAAAGCTCCCCGGCAGCGGTGAGGAGGTCGGAGAGATCGGTGGTGGGCGAGAAAGACGGCAGCGTGGAAACCACCGGCGTGGTAGCGCGTGCCGGATGCTGGCGGGCAAAGGGCGCGAGTGCCTGACCAGGGCCGACCTCCAGCAACAGCAGGCCCGTTTCCGTGAACGCGGTGGCAAGCGCATCGCTGAAGCGCACGGAGTGACGGAGCTGGCGCGCCCAATAGCCGGGATCGGCGAGAGTGGCGGCATCCATGGGCTGGCCGGTTGCGGTCGAGATCCACGGGATCGATGGCGGGTTGGCGGGGATCTTCGCGGCCTCGGCGGTGAAGGGCGCGACAATCGGTTCCATCGCGGCGGAGTGGAAAGCGTGCGAGGTTTTCAGCACCTTGCTTACCACGCCTTTTGCTTCCAGTTCAGCCTGATAGGCGGCGATGGCTTCGTGGCTGCCGGAGACGGTGCAGAGCTGCGGGCTGTTGATCGCCGCGATCTCGATGCCTGCTGGTAGCGTGAGCTGATCGGCTCCTTGGCGGATCGCAAGCATGCCGCCACCCGGCAGATCCTGCATGTAGCGGGCGCGCACCGAGAGCAGCTTGAGCGCATCGGCAAGCGTGAACGTGCCTGCCAAGACGGCAGCGACATATTCGCCGATGCTATGGCCGATCAACAGGGAAGGCGTGACACCCCATGACATCCACAGCTTCGCGAGCGCGTATTCGACGACGAAGATGCAGGGCTGCGTGAGCCACGTCTGGTGGATGCGCTTGCCCGCTTCCTCACGATCGGCATCGGTGGGATACAGCGTGGCGCGGATGTCGAGATTGAGATGGCCTTGGAGCAGGGCGGCGCATTCATCGATGGCTTGGCGGAATGCAGGCTCGCTCTGATAGAGATCGCGGCCCATGTCCTGATACTGGCTGCCCTGGCCGGGGAACAGGAAGGCGACGCGCGGTGCGGCGGCAAGAGCCTGGGCGGAAGAAGTGGTCTCGCGCAGTTTCGCGATTGCCTCGGAAACATCGGCCGCGACGACCGCACGACGATGCAGGAAGCCGCGGCGTCCGGTGGTCAGCGTGTGGGCCACATCGCCGAGTACGAGCGCTTCCTTCAGCAGATGATCCGCGAGTCGCGACGCCATCGCATCGAGCGCGGTCGGCGTCTTCGCGGAAAGGACCAGCAACTGCTGCTTGCGCACCGGAGTGGCTGGCTGCGGTGTCGGCGGTTCGGAAAGGACGAGATGGGCATTGGTGCCACCGACCCCGAAGGCGCTGATGCCCGCGAGGCGCGGCTTGTCGTTCGATTTCCATTCCAACTCGCGCTGCACCGGCGCGAACGGACTGTTGGCGAAATCGATGCGCGGATTCGGTGCCTGGAAGTGCAGTAGCGCGGGAATCTTTTCGTGGCGGAACTGTTGGATCGTCTTGATCAGCCCGGTGACACCGGCGGCCACATCGAGATGTCCGATGTGGGTTTTGCCGGTGCCGATGGCGCAGTAGCCGTTGCCCTGTGCACCACCTTCTCGGAAGGCCTTGGTGAGACCGGCAATTTCGATGGGGTCGCCGAGCGGCGTGCCGGTGCCGTGGGCCTCGATGTAGGAAATGTCTTCCGGATGCACTCCGGCGGCGGCCTGGGCCAGTGCGATCACATCGGCCTGCGCGTTCACGCCGGGAGCAGCGAACCCGATCTTGTCGGAGCCATCGTTGTTCACGGCCCAGCCCTTGATCACGGCGAGGATCGGATCGCGGTCGGCGATGGCTTCGCTGAGGCGCTTGAGCAGCACCACACCGCAGCCGCTGCCGAAGACCGTGCCTGCTGCATTCGCGTCGAAGGCGCGGCAGGTGCCGTCCGGCGAAACCATGCCTTCCTCGGTGAACAGATACTCGCGCATCTGCGGGAAGCTGATCGAGACACCGCCCGCCAGCGCCATGTCGCACTGATAGGTCAGCAATGCGGTGGCGGCCTGGGCGATGGCGACGAGCGAGGTGGAGCAGGCGGTTTGGATCGCCATGCTCGGGCCGCGCAGGTTCAGCTTGTAGGACACGCGGACCGGCAGGAAGTCCTTGTCGTTGCCGAGCATCGTCTGGTACTCGGCCACCTGGTAGTTGGCGGCGAGATCGCGGGCCTTGCCGAGATTGTGCAGCAGGTAGGTGTTCAGGCTGAGACCGGCATAGACGCCGATCATGCCGGGAAACGCCGCCGGATCGTGGCCGGAGTGTTCGAGTGCCTCCCACGCGCATTCCAGGAAGATGCGGTGCTGCGGGTCCATCAGCTCCGCTTCCTTTGGATAGATGCCGAAGAACGAGGCGTCGAAGAGATCGGGCGACTCCAGCGTGCTACGGGCTCCGACGTACTTCCGACCCTCGGCATCGGTGCGGACACCGGTGCGGGTGATGCAGTCCTTGTCGGTGATGAGGTTCTGCCAGAACTCGTCCGGTCCCTGCGCACCGGGGAAACGACCTGCCATGCCGATCACGGCGATGGCTTCGGGTTCTTGAAATTCCTCGTTCATCGGGTGGAGCGGCGGAAGCGGGCCATCCCCGCTTGCTGCATGCGGGCGCGGTCCTGGGCGGTGGAATTGGCCGTGGGGGCGGCCTGCGGCTGGAGATACCCGGCTAGCGTGCGGGCGCTCGGACGGGCGAAAAGCTCGGTGATCGGAATGTCGCGGCCGGTGGCCTCGCGGAGTTTCACATGCACCACGGCGAGCAGGATCGAAGTGCCGCCGAGGTCGAAGAAGTTCGCGGTCGGATCAGAGACCGGGCATTCCAGCACCTCCGACCAAATCGAGAGGATACGCGCCTCATGTGGGTCACTGGCCGGGGCGATGGGTGTGGAAGCTACCGCGTGTCCGTTGTTTACGAGCGCCAGCCGGTCCACCTTCCCGTTCGGCGTGAGTGGGAAGACGCTGACGAAATGAAACTCGCCCGGGATCATGTAAGCGGGCAGCGCGGTGGCGAGATGCTCGCGCAGGGCGGCGGCCTCCACCGGAGATTCATTCTGGACGTGCGCGATCAGACGTTGGTCACGTGCGATCACCACTGCTTCTTTCACCGCAGCGTGGCGGTTGAGCACGATCTCGATCTCGCCGAGCTCGATGCGGAAGCCGTTCACCTTCACCTGATGGTCGGCGCGACCGCGGAACTCCAGCGTGCCGCAGGGCAGACGCTTGGCGAGATCGCCGGTCTTATAGAGCGTGTGGTCCTGCACGAAGCGTTCCGCCGTGCGGACGGGATCATTCAAATAGCCGCCGCCGACGCCCGCGCCACTGATGCACAGCTCGCCGAGCTCGCCATCGGGCAGGATCGAAAGGTCTTCATCGCGGATCGTGACAGTAACATTCGGCACCTCGCGGCCGAGCGGCACGAAGGAGAACGCATCGAGATTGCCACGATGCATGCGGTGGAAGGCGCAGATGTCCGTACACTCGGTGGGACCGTAGGTGTTCACGATCTCGGCGCGGCAGGAGGGATGCTCCAGCCAGTCGCGAAGGCGTGGGATCGAGATCGGTTCCCCGCCGAGTACGGCCCAGCGCAGGGTGGCCAGTGCCGCGTAGCCATCCGCTGCCGCAGCGTCCACCAGCGGGTAGAAGGCGCTCGGCGTGCAGTTGACCAACGTGACGCCGTGGTCGCGGATCAGCTTTGAAATACGGGAAATATCGTAGGTCTGGCAGTCATCGAGGATCATCCGGCCGCCGGTCACCAGCGGGGCGAAGAAATTCTTCTGAGTCAGGTCGAAGCTCGGCGAGCTGATCACCAGTGAGCGGTCGTCCGGGCCGAGTGAGAGTTCCTTCGCATACCAAGCCACCAGATTGGAAAAGCCGCGGCGGAAGACGGACGCGGCTTTCGGCTGGCCGGTTGAGCCGGAGGTGAAGATCGCGTAGAGCGGGTCGTTGCCGTTGGCGGCAGGCGGCATGTCGCCGCTCACGGAGTTCACCTCGAACTCATCCAGCGCCACGCAGTCCGTGTTTGGAAAGAGTCCCGTGTGAGCGCGCAGCGTGAGAATGCATTTCAGGCCCGAAGTGGCCACCATATGATCGAGCCTCGCCTGCGGGTAGGAGGGATCGAGCGGCACGTAGGCGCCACCCGCTTCCACAACCGACAGAATCGCGGCGATCAGCTCGATGGAACGGTTCAGCGCGACGCCCACATGGACGCCAGGACCGACGCCGTGCGTGCGGAGAAAGGAAGAAAGCGCGTGTACCCGGATCGCGAGTTCGCGATAGGTGAGCGACGAAGCTCCGGAAACGAGAGCGATCTCGTCCGAGAGGGGACAGGGAGGAATGCCCGGCAGAGGGGCGAGGGCAGGGGTGTCGTGCCCGGGGAGAGCAGGGGTGGCCGACATGACCTTTTGGGGGAGGGGGTGAGGAACCGCAGGGTCAATCGCGGATATTTAAGATATATTAAATATCAATTTTTGTCGTGATCGTTAGATGAGGGGGATTACGAAAGCTTTCCTGCGGGGTAAAAGCTGTTGGGAGCTGGAAAGTATTGAAACACCAACGATTGGGCTTCGATATTACGCGAACTCGTAGGTTTGGGAAACTCGAAAATTCTTGTGACGAGAGTTCGCATTTTTTATCCTTCCGCCGTTCTCCCCCTGACATGTCCCGAAAACCACATCCCCCCCCGGTGGTTTGCGTGGCGCTGGCCGTCTTGTCGGTCGGTGTCGTGCTACCTACGTGGGGTCAGGAAGCCGGAAGCGGTATCGAAAGCCGCGTTTCCGATCGCTTCGATGTGCGGACGCAGCCGGGGTTGGCCTATCGGCAGGACCCGAACGCCGGGAAGGTTCGCACCCAGGGCTTGGACGTGGGCGTGGCGGTGTCCGGGGCCTATGACGACAATATCTACCTGTCCTCTTCCGCGCGGGAGAAGGACTTCGTGGTGCGCATCTCCCCCTCGATGGCTTACACCTACGGAGATCCGGATGGCAGGGAAGGTGGCTACGTCCGTGTGGCCTACCGGCCGGTGGGCGTCCTCTATACCGATCACAGCGATTCGAACCGGATCGACCAGGACGCATCCTGGGACATCGGCTGGGGTGGCCCGAAGGTGGCCATCGCCTACGGTGGTCGGGTCCGGCAACTGGGCGATGCCACGGCGGATACCGGCAGGCAGACCGACCGGGTGATTCTCGATCAAGCCGTGCGGATGGCGTGGACTCCGCGCGAAAAGCTCGCGATTGAACTGGCGGCGGGCATGTCCTCGAACGACTACAAGGATCGCCTGCTGGTGGATTCGCGGAGCGCATACGGCGAGGTCGCGCTGCGCTATTCATACTCTCCGAAAACCCGCGTCGGGCTCGCCTATCGGACGGGGACCTTCGAGGTGGATGGCGCGGGCGACCAACGCATCCAGCGCGGCACCGTGCAATTCGAGTGGCAGCCGCGGGAAAAGATCTCGTTCAATATCGAGGCTGGAGCCGAGCACCGCCGCTACGACGCCGGTTCCTCCACCTCGCCGGTGTTCGAGGCCAAGGTCGCATGGCGTCCGCGGATGGGCACCGAGATTTTCGCGGGTGGCTACCGCCGCACCGAGGCCTCGGCCTATTACCCCGGCCAGAACTACGATCTCACCGGAGCCTCCGTCGGCCTGGACCAGCGGCTGGGTGAGAAATGGAGCGCGCGCCTCGAAGGTGGCATTGAAAATGCGGATTACAAACAGGTGTCCGGCCCCGGCTTTGCCAATCGCCGTGACAACATCGTCTTCATCCGCCCGAGCCTCCGCTATCAGATGAATGAAAACGTCCAGATCGAAGGGTATTACCGCTTCGAGCGCGACGATTCGAACCAGCGCGGCTTCGGCTACGACAATCACAGCGTCGGCGTCCAGGTCGGCTACAAATTCTAATCCTCATGACCGTGATGCGATTCCTCATCGGCCTTCTTGCCTGCCTGCCCCTCCTGGTACGGGCAGCGGAGGAGAATGCCGGGAAATCGTCCGGGGTGATCGGGCGGATGGATACCGTGGAAATCACGGTGTTCCGCGAAGAGGAGCTGGCCACCCGCGGCCAGCTTTCCGCGGATGGCAGCATCACCATGCCGCTGATCGGGACCGTGCATTTGCAGGGCCTGACCACCGACCAGGCGGCGAAGGCGATCGAGCAGAAGCTCAAGGACGGCTATCTGGTGCGCCCGCAGGTTTCGGTTTCCATCGGCGCGCGCATCCGCCGCACCATCACGGTGCTCGGCCAGGCACAGAACCCGGGCGTTTTCGAGCTTCCCGCGAACCGCCAGCTTTCATTGGTGGAAGCCGTTGGCATGGCCGGTGGTGTCACCCGCATCGGCAATGCCCGCAAACTCACGTTGAAACGTGGCGGTGCCGTGCAACAGGTCGATCTCAAGGAAATCACCACCGGCAAGGCGAAGGACATCCCGTTGCGCGACGGCGATGTGATCAACATTCCTGAAAGCCTCTTCTGAACTTCATGGCTCCGCACCGTCCATCCGACTACTCCCTCGGGCCTGCCAACCAATCGTTGGCCGCAGCGCGCGGTGCGTCGGCGACCGCATATCTGCCGAAGGTGGAGCCGCTGCGGATGATCGGCGTTCTGCTGCGCCGTTCGTGGGTGATCGCCCTGGTCGTCATGGCGTGCCTCGGCGGCATGTGGATGTATCTCAAGCACGCGAAGAAGGTCTATCAGGCGACCGGTTCCGTTTACGTCAGCGCGCGCGCGCCGCGGGTGGTGGAGTCCGGGGCGATCGCTCCGGAGGAAACCCGTGATCTTGAGCAGATGCGCTCGGTCGAGCAGGGGCTTGTGGCCTCGACGCTGCTGATGCGGGTGATCGATTCCGGCAAGTTCGCTGACCAGCCGGATTTCACCGGTGGTGCCACCAGCCGCCAGCAACTGCTGACCGCGTTCGCGAAGCGGGTGAAGGTTGAACTGCGCCGTGGCACGCGCTTGATCGATATCGCGGTCGAGGACACCGATCCGGACCGCGCGCAGCAACTCGTGGGTCTGCTCGTGACCGAATACGAGAAATGGATCGCCGAGCGTCAGGGCGATCTTTCCCGCCAGGTGGCCGGTGGCATTTCCCAGGAGGAGAAGTCCTTGCGCGAGCGCATGGCAAAATCCGAGAAGGCGCTTCAGGATTTCCGTGATGCCCATCCGATTCCCGGCATTGGTGGCCGTAATGGCCCGAACTCCGATGACCTCGGCCGGATCGAAAGCGAGCTGACCCGGGTGAAGTCGGAGCGCCTGCGCCTTGAAGCCGAGGCCGATGCGTTCCGCAAGTTCGACCCGGAACATCCCGATGCGGTCGCAGCACTGCCGAACAGCGAGCGTTCTTCCGGCGTGCTGTCGCTGGTGCGCGCGGTGCAGGACAAGGAAGTCGAGTTCGCGAAAGTGAAGGAACGCTACCTTTACAAACACCCGACCTACATCGAGACATTCAATGAGCTGAAGAAGCTGCGTGAGAATCTCGCCCAAGCGGCGCGTTCCGCCGGTGAGGCGGTGGCGAAGAACTACCAGATCGCCTCGGACAACGAAGCCAAGCTGACGCGGGAGGTAAATGCAGCGCGTTCCTCCACCGTGGCGGCGGAGGGTCTGCGCGCGCAGTTCGAGGCGCTTGAACGCGAGGCTCTCGCCGATCGCACGACGCATGAAGCGGTTGCGGCCCGTTTGCGTGAAACCGCGTTGGCCGCGGCAGTGCCCGGTCCGGTCCTGCGCTGGGAGGATACGCCGATGCTGCCGGAGAAGCCGATCAAGCCGCGCAAGACCGTAATGATGGCCTTGGCCGGAGCGGGTGGTATTTTCTTCGGCCTGCTGCTGGCAGTTGGACTGGAAGTGACCGATGGCAAAGTCCGAGATGCCGCCGCCGCCGCACGTGTGACCGGCGTGCCGATGTTAAGCTCTGTAGCCGCCCTGCGTGAAGGCACGGATGGCGATCCGGTGTTGATTTCCCAGCCGGGTTCCGAAACCTCCGAATCCTTCCGTCGTCTGCGTGCGGCGCTCGCTCCGTCCCCCGGCCATACCGGTGCGGCCACGGTGATGTTCGCCAGCGCGAAGCCGGGCGAAGGTCGTTCGTTCTGCGCGATGAACTACGCCGCCTCACTCGCGATGCAGGGACTGCGCACCTTGCTGCTGGATGCGGACATGCGCCGTCCGGGATTGAGCGGAGAGCACCTTCGTTCCGTGGATGGCCAGGTGGGGCTCGCGGACTATCTTTCCGGAGCTGCGGAACCAGCGAAAACCTGCCATCCCACCGCGCTGCCGAATCTCTATCTGCTGTCCTCCGGCACCATGCAGGCGAATGCCTCGGAGCTGCTGTCCGGCACGCGCTTCCCAGCGCTGTTGGAAGACGCCTATCGTTGGTTCGATTGCGTGGTCATCGATACCCCGCCGATCCTCAGCACCAGCGATGCGCTCGCGATCAGTCGTTATGCGGATCAGGTCTGCCTGGTGGTTCGTGAAAAGGCCAGCGATCGCCGTGACTTGCGCCGAGCCGCCGATCTCGTCCGCACCTCCGGTGGCCCGCTGGTCGGCTTCGTTTGGAATGAACTGCCTGCCCGCGTCAAAGCGGGTGGTGACACCGGCCCCTCGGTGCCGGTTGTTCGTTCCTCGCTGCCCGCGCCCCGTGCGACTCCTCCTTCCACGGCGATGAAAATCCGCCAGGCCCGCCCCGGCGGTGCCGATTCTCTTTTCGTGCCCTCACCCTCATGAGCGCCGTTTACCCATCTCCGGATTGCCTGTTCCTCCTCCCCCAGCCGGGGAGCGGGCGTCCCTGCGTCATCCCCACATCCCCCACCATGAACCGCATCCCCCCTGCGTTTCCCGTGGCCCAGCTCCCCCCAGCTGTCGCTCCGGCCCCTAGCACTAGGATAGCAAACAACGGTAGTTACACCCTACGACATCGCCAACGCCCCTGGGTCGCCCACCAGAAACTGGTAGCCATCAGTTTCCTGGGAGATGCCGGTGTGGTCGTATTGGCTCTCGTGGCCGCGTATCTCGTCCGGTTTGAAACCGGTCTCAAGCACATCGGTGTCGATCACCCCGGTGGCATGGACCTTCGCGCGTACGTCGGACACGTGGTGTTCGGCAGCGCTCTGCTGATGTTCCTGCTGGCGAATTTCCGCCTGCACGATCCCCGCAATTATCTGGCGATCCGCCGAACCTTCGCCGTCATCGTGAAGTCGTGCGTGATGTGGTTTGTCGGCTTCCTTGGCCTTGCGCTGGTTTTCAAGATCGATCCCGCCATCAGCCGCATGTATTGCGGCATCGCCAGCGTGACCAGCATGGTCATGCTGATGGGCTGGCGCTGGTTCCTCTACTGCGTGCTGCGCCGCGAATCCTTCGCGAACGCGTTGCGCCAGAAGGCGGTCTTCGTCGGTTGGAACGAGGAATGCGCCCGTGCGGTGGCGCGTCTCACGGAGGGCCGTGCCCAGCGCATGTCGGTCGTGGGTGTGATCGCACCTCCGGGAGGAGCTCTCGAAGTACAGCCGCCGGAAGAAATTCCGGTGCTCGGCGGCTATCACGACCTCCGTCCGCTGATCCGCGAAACCGGAGCCGATCTGGTGATGGCGGTGGATGGCGTGCTCGACCGCGGCCAGATGGTTTCGCTGGCCGAGTGCTGCGGCAAGGAGTTCGTGGACTTCAAGATGGTGCCGAATTGCTTCCAGGTGCTGGTGTCCGGCCTCCATCTTGAGAGCTTCCACGGCATGCCGGTGCTTGGCGTCGGCAAACTGCCGTTGCATCACGCTTTCAACAATGCGTTGAAGCGCACCACCGACATCATCGGGGCGATCATCGGTCTGATGGTATTCTCCCCCGTCATCGCGTTTTTCTGCCTGCTGGTGCGTTTGGAATCGCGCGGTTCGGTGATCTACCGCCAGCGCCGGATCGGCCTCAATGGCAAGCCGTTCGAGATTCTCAAGATCCGCAGCATGAAAATCGACGCCGAAGCCAACGGCTCCCCCGGCTGGACGGTGAAGGATGATCCGCGCCGTCTGCGCGTGGGCAAGTTCATGCGCGAGTGGAACATCGACGAGCTGCCGCAGTTCTGGAACGTGCTGCGCGGTGACATGAGCCTCGTCGGTCCGCGCCCCGAGCGCCCGGAATTGATCGAGGACTTCAAGGAGGAGATTCCGCACTACAATGTGCGCCACAACATCAAGCCGGGCGTCACAGGTTGGGCGCAGGTCAACGGCTTGCGCGGCGATACCTGCCTGCGTGAGCGCATCAAGTTCGACCTCGACTACATCGAGAACTGGAACTTCCTGCTCGATTTCCAGATCATGATCCGGACCTTCGTGAACCGGAAAGGAGCTTGTTGACCCGTGGAAAACGGGGGTTTCCGGACGTGCCTGAATCCTGTAAAGCCATGCAGTCCGCCGGAAACCCGCCGATGGAGATCGCCCCCGACACGACCCATGTCCGCCGCCGCGACCGCTCGATCCGTCTTGCGGTTGCGACTTCGTTGTTGTCGAAGGCGGGCACGGCGGGATTGCAACTGCTGGCCATTCCGATTGCGATCCGCGTGCTGGGGCGCGCGGAGTTCGGGATCTATACCAGCGTTACGCTCACGCTGACCACCGTGTCATTGTTCGAGGTCGGCGTGGGGCCGGCCCTCGCACATGGCTTGGCGAAGGCCTCGGCGTCGGGTGATCGCGATCAGGCGCGTACGCTGGCATCCACCGCGTTTTTCGTCATGCTGGCGGTGTCGTTGTTGGTGGGCCTGGTGGCAGGGGTCGTTCTTTCAACATTGCCGGTGGCCCGGTTGTATGGCGCTGCCTTTGCCGGACAGGAAAGCGTGTTGGGACCTGCGTTGTGGACAGGACTGGGTTTGTTCCTGCTGCTCTTTCTGCTGAATCTCACCGAGCGCATCCGCGAGGGCTATCTGGAGATCGCGACCACCAATGCCTGCGGGGCGGCGGGAAACTTGCTCGCCGCGCTGGCGGTGGGAATCGGCGTCCATTTCGTGCCGCAGGTGTGGTTTCTGGTGCTGGCGATTCATGGTTCACTGGTGCTCGCGAAGCTGGCGAATACCGTGCTGCTCTGGCGGAAGCGGCCTGAGGTGATTCCTTCCTGGAGTTGGTTTCGGCCCGGAACGGCGAAGCACCTGATGGGCGATGGTCTGGCATTCTCCACCTGCTGCCTGATCACCGGTATCGTGGAGTACAACGTGGTCGGCTGGATGGTGGGGCGCGATGGCGGACCGGCGGCGGTGGCGTTGTATGGGGTCTTTGTCAGTCTCACGATCATGCAGGCGGGTTTCGTGCTGATGATCAGCACGCCGACATGGCCTGCGGTCGCCGAGGCTCTGGCGCGGGATGATCGCGATTGGGCACGCCGAGCGGCGACACGGCTCTACCGCTATGGTGGCGGACTCGCATTGCTCTCCGCGATCGGGCTGACGGCATTCGGTCCGTGGGTGTTCCGTCTATGGCTCGGTCAGGAGTTCGCGAATCTCGGTCACGGGATTTTCGCCTGCTACGCATTCTATTTCGTGGCGCACATCTGGAGGCACCTGAATCATACGCTGATGATCGGCACGGGTCAGGTCACGCGCATGGCCCGCATCCAGTTGTTCGAGTCCGCCTTGGTGGCTGTGGCCGCATGGGTGGGACTGCACTATGGAGGCCTCCCGGTCATGTTGCTGTGCATGGGCGGCGTACTGTTGCTGATGACCGGTCGCATCCTGCCCTTCATGGTGGCGCGCGTGCTGAGTCCGTCCCCTCCGCTTTCCGATTCTCCACCCCGCTCCGCATGATCCGCCCGGTTCTTTTTTCCTGTCTGCTTGTTGCTCCCGCATGGGCGTCCACCTGGTATGTCGCACCCGGAGGGGATGATCGCTTCAGCGGCAGCAATGCGCTGCCGTTGGCGACGTTGACCGAGGCGCTGAATCGTGCGGCGAAGCGCAGTGACGGCGATTCGGTGATCGTGCTGAAGCCGGGGCAGCACGTCATAGCGAAGACGATCGAAATCAACGCCAGCCATGCATCATCCATCAAAGGCTCGCTGACGCTCAGCGGCCAACCCGGCGCGGTCGTTACCGGCTTCCGGAATATTCCGGCATCGGGCTGGAAGAAGCCGGATGCGGCCACCTTGAAGCAACTGAGCCCGGAAGCGCGCGGGCAGGTCGTGCAGGTGCCGTATTCGCAGATCGCCACCGGAGATCCCGGCCATCTCAGCCGCCGCGGTTTCAATGTGGCGGAAGTGCGCGAAACCCCGCCCGCGTTGTTGTTCGTAAACGGCAATCCGATGCCACTGGCGGCTTGGCCGGATCAAGGCACGGTGAAGCCGGACGCGATCCTTGATGCCGGTCCCACTCGCGATGGCAAAGACTCCCGGTACTTCTACAAGCGCGGTGGAACCTTCCGCCTCAATACGGACCGGCTCACGGCATGGACGAAGGAACGGAACCTGTGGGTGGACGGAACCTTCGGCTACGACTGGGAGTGGAGTTTCAACCAGATCAGCCGCGTCAACCGGCTGACCCGCACGCTCACCCTCGCGGATGGCGAGGTCAGCGGATTGATGAACGAATCGTTCCTTCATCCCGGCTTCCGCGTGGTCAACGCGATCTCCGAGATCAGCATGCCGGGCGAGTATTGCATCGATGCCACGAAGAAACGTTTGCTCCTGCTGCCACCTTCCGCGGGGGATGCCTGGAAAACCTCGGCCTGCGTCACATGGAGCACCGGTCCTCTCCTGAGCGTCAAGTCTGCTGCCGGATTCCGTTTGGATGGCGTGGTTTTGGACGGCGCGCGTGATGGCCTGATGGAAATCATCGCCGGGAATGATGTGATCGTCCGCAACACCACCTTCCGCCGCAATGGCGGGGATGGATTGGTGGCGGAGGGTGCGGGCATCCATGTCAGCAACTGCCTTTTTGAATCGTGCGGTGGTGCGGCGCTGCGTCTGAGCGGTGGTGATCCGGTGCTTCTGGCTCCCTCCGGCAGCACGGTGGATCATTGCTTGTTCCAGCGGAATGCCTGGTGGTCGCATGTGTTCAATGCTTCGGTGGAGCTCCATGGCGTGGGTCATCAGGTCACCGATTGCCAGTTCCTCGACCTGCCCCACATGGCGATCGAGGCGAAGGGGAATGACTTCCTGATCCAGGACAATCTCTTCCGCCGCACCTGCAAGGACTTCCGTGACATGGGGGCGGTCTATTTGAATACCGGCGAGAGTCCGTTGCTGAGGGGAACGGTGGTCCGCGGCAATTTCTTCGATGACATCGGACGTGCGGGCGGCAACCGCTCCGCCGTGTATCTCGACAATGCCACCATGGGCGTGACGGTGGAGGAAAACCTTTTCCGCAATGTCGGTGCGACCGGCGATGATTGGACCGTGATGGTTCATGGCGGTGGCTACAACCGGGTGGAGGGGAATCTGTTTCTCGATTGTTCGATGCCGTGCGAGGTCGCGTTTCTGTTCGCGACGTGGGCGGCGGACCTTTTGCCAGATTACGAGAAGGGATGGATCACGGCGCTTGCGGGACCATCGGTCCCGGCGGCGCTGCTGGCCTATCCGGAACTGGTGAACTTCGGCACGGAAGATCATGTGCATCCCGTGGGCATCGTCATCGCAGGCAATCTCGCGCTGGCGAGTTCCACGCCGCCTGCCTACGGGCTGCTGCGGGTGGAGGGAGGATCCAGTTCCGATACTCATGCTGTGGACAACACGGTACAGGCGACCACTCTGGTACAGGTGGATGGACTGCTGTCCACGGACGATCTGCCGGGCTGGGCGCAGGACATTCTCGATGCGTGGCGGGAGTAGTAGATGCCCCTCTTGGCTCCGTTGGGGCAAAGATCGTCTTGGGGGGAATCACGGTTACATCCCCAACCTGGCCCGTAGCTCCGCAGGCTTGTTGGTGGTGATGAAGTTCACGCCGAGCGCGATCACCTTTCGCGCGGCCCTCACATCGTTGACGGTCCACGAGGTCAACGGGCACTTCAATGCCGCCAGCCATTTCGCGGATACGTGGGCCTTGCAATCGAATTGCAATCCTTGCGCGCCGCATTGCTTGAACTCGGCAGCGTAGGCAGCTGCCTTTTCCGGTTTGGCCACTCCTTTGAGAGAGTGAATGAGATGGCTCTGGTACGCAGGCATCCGTTCACGGCAGGCGGATACGATCCCGCTATCGAAGGACATGAGCACGATTCGTTCCGGGTCGGCATGCTGGGTCTCCAGAGCTTCCACCAAGGGATCGATGATTTTCGGTCCGGATTTGATCTCGATGAACAAGCGCTTTTCCTCGGGCATGGTCTCCAGCACCTCCTCCAACAATGGAATCCGTTCACCGGCGAATCGCTTTCCTTTCCACGATCCCACATCGAGCCCCGCGAGGGTCTTCCAATGGCAGCGTTCCACCGTGTGCCGTTTGCCGGCGGTGCGGCCGGTATTGGCGTCATGAATGCAGACCACCTTGCCATCCGCGGTGAGGCGGAAATCTCCCTCGATGCCGTCCGCGCCCTCATCCCATGCCATGCGGAAAGCCGCCAGGGTGTTTTCCGGAGCCGCGTCCGAGGCTCCGCGATGGGCGATGAACAAAGGGACTGGCATCGTGTGTTGGAAGGAATAGCAGGTTCCCCGGGACCGCAAAGGATCTTCGGGTCTGTGAAGGAACCGTCGCTTGATCGCCGGAGCGGCGGCGGGTAAAAGGGGATGCCGGAAATCCCGGTGCCTGGTCATGAAACTGTTCCCATGGTTGGCCTTCGTTCCAGTGTTGGCTCTCTCCGCCTGCAAGGATCCTGTGACCTTCACCCGTCCCAGCATGGAGGAGGTTGCCCGTTACCGGGCGCTCAATGTGACCGATGTCAGTGCTTCGAACCGCGGCAGCCTCTGCGCGGTTTCCGTGTATGGAGGTGCCGCCGGACTGGAAGGCGGAGCCACCGCGCCGGAAATGATGCTCGATTCCCCACAGGGAGCGATCTGCACAGGCTACCTGCGGGATGTGCAACCGGACCGGGTGGTCCTCTCGATTTCATTCCGGAACGAGAGCGGTGTGATGGATCGCAAGGAGGTGGTGATCCCGAAACGGATGATCCGTGAATTCAAGGTCGCTCCGTGACCAATGCGGCGAGGATGGAGTCGAGCCGGGCGAGGCCGTGCTCGCTACGATAGGCGTCGTAGTTGGGTGAAAGCGGACGGTCCTGCCAGTCCACCCCGTCGAGCATCCGGCGGATGGCTTCGAGGGCCCTGCCGGAATCCCCCTCCGGAATGGTGAGGCCGATGCGGTGTCGTTCGACCCTGCCGCCGATGCATTCTCCGGCGGTGGCAAGAGATGGCATGCCAAACTCAGCGGCTTTGGTCAGCGCGCCGCTGCTGCCGTGAAAGCCCTCATAGGCGGTCCAGGCCACGTCGAAAGTGCTGAACAGCGAATTGAACTCCGCGTCCGTGCCGATCCGTTCCGCCACGGGATCGAAGTGCAGGTTGTCCATCCGCCCGGCGCGGATCTCATCAACGATGCCATCGATGAAAGCCTGCTCTTCCGCATTGAACTGATCGCGTCCGAAGACTCCGGCGCAGACGAAGAACCACGGCAGGTTCAGGCGATGGGCTTCCTGCGCGACCTTCAACAGGGTCAACATGCCCTTGCGCCGCTCGAGTCCGATCAAGCCGATGATCTTCCGGCCACGGGCTTCCGCGAGGATTGTTTTCGCCAGTCCGGTGGGTTCCGGGGTGATGTCAGTGTTGGTGGCGTCCGGATACGCGGTGATCGTTTGGCCGGTGTAGGCGTGGAGCGATTCGTTGAAGCGTTCATCGAGCACGCCGATGCCGCGGCAGAGATCGCTGCGCATCAGCGCGTCACCTTTGGCCAGGAAACGCAGCGCACGCTTGATGGACGGTTGCTCGTCGTGATGATGGTTGCGCAGATACAAACCGGCCCACGGACGTCCGAAGGTGGCGGCAGGCACGTGGGCGATCGGCAGGAAACGCAGGTAGCTGTCCAGGTAAGGGAAGTACACCAGATCCGCGAACCAGCCGGTGGTCTCCTCCGCTTGTTCCAGTGCATGTGCGGCCCGTTTCCACCGCTGGAAGGTGCGCCACGGATCTCCCTCGAAGCGGCCGCGGAACCAGCTCCGGTGGCCGGCCGGAAGCAGGTGCATCGAAATGCGTGTTTCCGCATCCGGAATGCCACGGTAGCGCGCGGTGGCGATCGCCTCGGCGGTGGCGGCTTCCGGTTTCGGACAGAGGCCGATCACCCGCGCTCCCGCGTTCAGGAACGATGCCGTGAACTGGGAGAAGTACATCGGATGATGCCCGTACCACAGCGGGTCGATCAGCGCGACGGTGGGGCGGCTTGTGGAAGGGCGGCTCATCGGAACGGAACGAAGGACGTCTGCCGGGTGGCGTGAATCCACGAGGCGCGCACCATGAAGGCCTGCGGCAGGCCCGCCATGATGCCAAAGATGATGGACGCGAGGCGTTCATCGAAGGGATTTGAGGTGAAGCTTTCACTCGCCAGGCACAACACGGCGACGAATGGCAGGAACGCGAGCCATTGGTCCGGGCCGGGATCGGTGGCATTGGCGCGGGCACCTCTCAGGCTTGCGATCATCGTTCCGCCGAGCAGCAGCAGGAACGCGCAGACGCCGATGACTCCACCGGAGAAAAGTGAATAGGTCCACAGCGAGTGGCCGGCGAACCAGACCTCGTGGCCCAGTTCCATCTCCGGCGGATAGACGAGATGGATTTCCGGCATGTAGGCGGGATCCCAATAGTAGGTCGCACCGATGCCCTTGCCATTCACGAAGTGGACGGGATCCTTGTTGAGGATATGAAGGATCGCGTCCGCTTCCGCGCGGCGGGTGAGATAGGAAATGTCCGAAGCGACATTGCGGTCGGACGCGTGGTGGAAGAGCCGCTCGTCCCAGCGCTCGACCAGGGTGGGTTCGATCACGAACATTGCGACGGCTCCCAATAGGATCAAACCGGCGGCCACGCCGACCGGCATCAACCGGCGGGGCAGTTCGAAGAGCTTGAACAAGCCCCACGTCGTGCCGATGAGATAGCAGATCGAAACCGCCATCGCGGACGCGAACACCGGGAACAACAGCGACCGCGTCACGGTGATGAAGATGCCCGTGAACAGCACGCCGCAGCCGATCAACAGCCGCCAGTCGAATCCACGGCGCAGCAGGACACAGCAGCCGATCCATGCCGCCAGCCAGTTGTTGGCTGAGCTTTGTACCTCCACGCGGACGGTATCGAGCGTCACGCCCTTGAAGAGGAATCCCTGTGCGATCCGCCAGCAGATGTTGGTGCAGGCGGCGACAAACACCGGTGCGACGATCCGCGCAGGCGTGACTCCCATGCATCCCGCGATGTGGGCATTCATCATTCCACAAAGGCACAAGACCAGCGGGAGGATGATGCGCAGGGAGTGGCCGGGAACCACGCCCTGGAGAAGTGAATTCGCCAGCATGTAGAGCAGGAAGCCGCTCCAGAGGAGCAGCGTCCATGCGCCCGGCCGGGTGAGCAGATGCCGCCACCCATGCCATAGGATCGCGAGGGTGGAAATGACCGCGAGTCCGAGGAAGACCAGTTGATCGAGGCCGGCACCGCCGGTTTCGGCGCGGGCCTCGTCCGCCCGATAGTCGAGGGCGAAGGACATCATGAATACCCACAACCACAACTCCACCCGGCCGGCCTTCGTTTCGGCGGGTACCTGAATGGCATGGTTGTGGATGGAGCGGGCTGGAATCACGGACGGGGCGGGGAAGTGGAAATGTCTTCCAAGGCTGCGGCCAGTACGGAGCCGCGGTCGCTCCATTGGAAGGACGCGCGGCAGGCGAACAGTGCCCGCGAGGCTGCGGCGTTCAGGAATTCAAGATCGTCGATCCTTGCCGCCACCGCTTCGGCGAGTTCGGCGGGCTGGCGGGCGGTGATGACATCCTGTGCGGGGTTCACCGGCAGTCCGCTGAGTGCTTGTTCGAGTGCGGCCACCGGCAGGCCGCGGAAGATGTAGTCGAGCGCCTTCAGCTTGAAGCCACCGCCCAACGCTTCCGGAATGAGTCCGATGCGCGCGTTGGCGAGATAGGGGTCCATCGACGGCACATTGGCGTGGAACTCGGCCCAGGGGTAGCGCCTGTCGAGCCCGGCGAAGTAATCGGTGTCCGCCTTGCCCGCCACGACGAAGCGGATGTTGTGATGCCGGAACGGGGCATCGGCGGCGGCGAGAAAGAGTTCGAGATTGCGGCGTTTCGCCAGCCATTCGAAGGCACCGGCCAATACCACACGGCGCGGACTGTTTTTTGTGATGGGAGGCGGTGATTCCACCGCAGGCCCGTTGTAGCCGGGAGGCAGGCGGAGGGTACGCTTGCCGGGGAACTCCTGTTTGAAGAGAGCTTCATCCCGCGGTGTGATCGCGGAGATGAGATCGGCACGTTCGCAGATCGCCCGTTCCAGTTTGCCGTATTTCCAGGCATCCCATGCCAATGCCATGCGGAACGGCAGCGAGCCGCCGCGTTCGGATGCCACTTGTTTGCGGACGGAGGCTTCGTGATTGTGCGCGATATAGGCGACCCGGGGTCGGCCGGGTTGGGGGAGATGTTTGAGCACCCAGCCGCAAGCTGCCTGGTCGATGATGACCCAGTCCCAGTGCCCCTCTTCCGAGAGCGTTTCCAGACTGTCCCGCATGGTGAAATTGCCCAGCCGCCATGCATCGCTTGGCAGCATGGAAACCAGCCCGCCGAGCCGGCCGTTCGGAATCCAGCCGTGGAGTTCCCAGCGCAGCTTGGGATCGGGCGGTTCATCCGGTGTGCCCACGGCACGATGGGCCAGCACCGTCACCTTGAATCCGGGGTGTGCGGAAAGCGCGCGCAGCAGGCCGCGGGTGTAGATCAACTCGCCGCTGTTCGACGGTCGCGGGTCCTGGCGGGTGATCCAAAGGCAGCGCATTAGAAGTCGGCCGGGTTCTCACCCTTGGTTTGCGAGGATGTGCTCGAACTTGTCGGCCGTGGGGCCGATGGAGAAGGTTTTCTCAGCGTAGGCGCGGGCATTGCGTCCCGTTTCCTCGCGGCGTGCAGTATCGGTTAGAAGGTTGGCGGCCGCCGAGATAAATCCATCCAGATCGCCGGGTTCCACGGTGACCCCGGCTCCTTCCTCGCGGGTGATACGGGCGGCGAGATTCTCGCGAGGCACGGCGAGCAGCAGGGGACGCCCGGCACAGAGGTAGCTGAGTGTTTTCGAGGGCACGGAAAAGATTCCCGCGTCGGGTTCGAGAATGCTGATCAGGACATCTCCCGAGGCCAGCACCTGCGGGAGCTCCGCAAAGGGCTGGTAGGGGAGGAGGAGCAGGTTTTTCAAGGAATCGCCCGCTTCTTTCCTGAGCCACTCCGCACCGATGCCTTCCGATACAATCACGACCCGCACGTTCGGATCATTGGAGAAACGTCGTGCCAGTTCGAGCAGCAGACCGGGATTGTGCTTCATTCCGATCGTGCCGGAGTAGAGATAGACGAACTTGTCGTGGAGACCGTGCCTCCGCGCCCAGTTGTTGTCCTTGGGATGCACGGGCATTTCCTCGATGATCGCCCAGTTCGGCACCACGGCCACACGTTCGGCAGCGACTCCGAATTCATGTTGGAGGATCGGCCCGAAATCTCCGGTGATCGCCACAACCTGTGAACTGCGCCGGAACTGGCGGCCTTCCAAAAAGCGGTACCACGCGCCAACGGCATGTCCCACGACCGGGATCTTCTTCCGCAGCAGTTTGTCCACTGCCAGGCTGTAGAAATCCTGAAGCCAGTAGTAGAAGCGCGCTCCGGACTCGATGGCCGCGCGGGTGATCTCCTCCTGCGTTTCGGTGGGCGTATTCCCGGAAAGCACGGCGTCCGGTTTCCATGCTCGGATGAAGTCCGCGGCGCGCCTGCCGTAGCCGATCTCCATGCTGCGGCGGCGCAGGAAGGAGTACTTGTAGCGGGGATAGTCCGGATCCATCGGGATCTCGTGGAAGGCGAGTCCTGCCGGGTCATGGTCTCGGACCTTCAGATCGCCGCGCGGAGTTTGCAGATCGCTGGCAAACAGATGCGCGACCTCATGGCCGCGCCGGGCAAGTTCCCGGCTTAACGCCGTCTGGAAAGCATGACCGGCGTAATCGTGGATCAGGATTCTCATGCAAGGGGACAGGGGCGGTTCCGGGTGGGGGATGAACCGTCCGCCCTTGAAGCATAGTCCGAGCCGACCCCGTGGGCAATCCTACGGAAACGCGGCGATGTTGTTATTTGACGATCTCCAGACAAGAGAGCGCCAGAGGCAGGCGCTTGGCCGCCAGATCCTGGGTGGGCATGTCGATGTTCAGGGCGAATGGTGTCGTTTTCCCATCCGAGGTTTCGAGCCATCCCACCAGCCAGCCGATCTGCTGCGGTTTGCTATTGGTGGACCAGCCTGTCTTGTAGTGGACCGTGGCGGTGCCGAGGGCGGTTTTCGGCACGATGTCTTTTGCGCCCGTCATCGCGGCTTGGGAAACCGGCAGCTTGCTGGCAAGCAGGCGGCCGAGGAAACCGACCTGCTCCAGCGGGGAGATTTCCAGAGGTCCATCCAACCAGAAGCGGTCCACGACTTTGCCGACCTGGTCGTTGCCGTAGTGGAGTTTTGTGACGGTGGCCTGCATCCGTTCGAGGCCGGTGCGGCGGGCGAGTTCCTGATAGATCGGTACTGCGGAAAGGGCCATCGCCTCGCGCAGCGGCATGTCATGCTCCCATTCCTTCATCCACTGCGGCTTGCCGCCGTAGGGCAGCACTTCATCCACGTTTTTGACCGCGCCGGTTTCGAGGCCGATGACCGTGTTCGCGATCTTGAAGGTGGAGGCTGGGATCTCCCGCTTGCGTGCGCGGGCGGCGTTCCAGACTTTCACGGAACCGGTCGCCGGGTCTCCGAAAACGAAGGTGCCGGTGAGGTTTTCCTTTCGGAACGGCTCTCCCAGCGGCGCGACTTCATGGATGACGGTCTCTGCCTCTGAAAAAAGGGCGAGCGGAAACAACAAAACACAGGAAAAAGCGAAAACACGCCACATGGTGGGTCATCATACGGGTGAAAACGCCGGAAACAACCGGCAACCGGCGATTTCCGGACACTCCAGCCGGTGGAAAATCGCCCTTCGACCCCTGCTTGACGGCATGCGGGCTGCTTGCATAATCGCCCGGCCGGGCGGGCCATTGGGGTCCGCCGAAGCATCGCCTCCTACCGCCTCAGGGCATTTCCAACACCATGACCACCATCGCCATCAACGGCTTCGGGCGTATCGGACGCCTCGTGTTCCGCGCCCTCGTCGAGCAGGGCCACCTCGGCACCACTTTCAACGTTGTCGCCGTGGGTGACATCGTTCCGGCCGACAACCTTGCCTACCTGCTGAAGTATGACTCCACGCAGGGCAAGTTCGCCGGCACCGTTTCTTCCAAGAAGTCCAAGCCGGAACTGGAAGAAGATGACGTGCTTGTGGTCAACGGCCATGACATCAAGGTCGTGAGCGCCCGCACTCCCGATGGCCTTCCTTGGAAGGAGCTCGGTGTCGAAGTTGTCATCGAGTCCACCGGCCTTTTCACCGCCGCTGACAAGGCCAAGGGCCACATCGTCGCTGGTGCCAAGAAGGTCATCATTTCCGCTCCCGCGCAGGGCGAGGACGGCACCTTCGTGGTGGGCGTCAACGACCACCAGTACGACCCGGCGAAGCACCATATCATCTCCAACGCGAGCTGCACCACCAACTGCCTCGCCCCGCTGGTGCATGTCCTTCTCAAGGAAGGTTTCGGCATCGAGGAAGGTCTCATGACCACGGTCCACTCCTACACCGCCACCCAGAAGACGGTGGACGGCCCGTCCAAGAAGGACTGGAAGGGTGGCCGCTCCGCTGCGATCAACATCATTCCGTCCACCACCGGTGCCGCCAAGGCGGTCGCCCTCGTGTGCCCGGAAGTGAAGGGCAAGCTCACCGGCATGTCCTTCCGCGTGCCGACTCCGACCGTCTCCGTGGTGGACCTCACCGTGAAGACGACCAAGGAAACCTCGCTGGCCGAGATCAAAGCCGCGATGAAGAAGGCCGCCGACACCTACCTCAATGGCATCCTCGCCTACACCGAGGACGAAGTGGTTTCCACCGACTTCATCCACGACAACCATTCCTCGATCTTCGACGCCGGTTCCTCCATCGAGCTGAACTCCACGTTCTTCAAGCTCGTGAGCTGGTATGACAACGAGTGGGGCTACTCCAACCGCGTGATCAACCTTCTCTTCGACGTCGTCAAGAAGGGCCTCTGATCCACGGCCGACACCTGATTTTTCAAAAACGGCGGTCCGGGTTTCCGGGCCGCCGTTTTTCATGAATGGCTTGCGTCCGGCCGCACCCGTGCTTGGGTGCGGCACCCTTATCGAACCCGTGCGTCGTTTCATCGCCATCGCCTTGTGTGGAGTCTCCGCTGCCGGAGGCGTCACGCTGCCGGAACTCCCTCCCGTGAGCTGCGGGATGGGTGCGGATGGACGCCCCACGGTTTCGTGGCAGGCGTACCGGAACCAGCTCTACCGGGTCGAACGATCACAGACACTGGCTCCCGGCTCGTGGACGGCTCTATCCGATATTGTGGTGGGCGATGGACTGGGGAAATCGATCGCCGATCCCCAGCAGGCTCCGAAGGCCTACTACCGGGTGTCCGTGATCGGAGAGGATTTCAATCCCTCGGTGCTGGCTCCGAAATGGCAGCTTGATGCCACCATCGATTTCCAAGCTGCGGCGGACGGTTCCGTGGTTTCCCAATGGAAGGGCAGCGGGATCACTTCGAACGTGCAAACCGTCCAAGGCAGCCGCCCGGTCTATCAGGGCGGCTCGGTGGTATTCGACGGGGCGGGGGACAACCTTCAGTTTCCGATGTGGGCGGGAGGCGTGGGATCCAACTGGACTCTGGTGCTGCTGGTGAAGGTGCGGCCGGGGATCACCAACTACAGCCAGCTTTTCGGCGGCTCGTTTGAGGCAGGCCGGGCCCTGGAGGCGCAGTGGTTCCAAGGTGACATTGCGACGCGGACGGTTTGGGATGGTGACCAAGGGCTGACGACGGATTTTCCACTTTTCCCGAACGACAACTGGCGGGTGGTGGTCCTGCGATCGGGAGACAATCTGGTGAAGACGAAGATTGATGGCAGCGAGACGACCCGCGCGGTTTCCTCGAAGACCACCGGGCAGGCGGGAACTTTCAATCTCGGGTGCAGCTATGATCCGGTTTCCCATACATCTCCGATCACCGTGCGCTATGCGGCATTTTTCCCCACCATGCTCGGTGATGCCGATCTGGGAAAGTTCGAGCGCTGGCTGGAGCGCAAGAAGAACGGGGAATATCCGGAGACGGCGCTCTTCATGGGAGGCGGACAGAGCAACTATGCCTATTCCGTGTCCGCGTTGAGGGAGGCCCTGGCAGCGAATTTCGCCAACCCCGCGCTGGCATTCAGCCCGCACTTCTCCGCCACCTCGCTGATGGCGTGGATGCGGGACAAGGCGGACGGCAGCGGTTACGAAGTGACGCCGCACGTCGATCTCACCGCGGCCCCGGCCGGGTCCCTGGCTTATCTGAGGGATCCCTTGCACGGCGGAGACAGGACCCTCGCCGCCATGCAGGCGCAGTATGACCTCGTGCGGCGGAACCCGAAATCGAAGGTCGCCATGTTGTTCGTTCAGGGGGAGAACGACACGGATGATGCCACCAACCAATGGAAGCCCAACGGGGTGCCCGGTGGTCCGGTGGACTACAACGCCCACTTCACCGACCCCTACGCCCTGGCCGAGAGCTACGGAGCCCGCTCGGTCGCTTGGAATAATGCAGTGCGTGCCGGCACGGGATTTCCGAATCTGGTCTGCATCTATGAACGGGTGGCGTACGTGAACCTGAACCGCCTGCCCATCCAGGTGGAATGCGAGCATCGCCAGCGGAAGAGCCAGTTGGATGGATTGGTCAATGATTCCCGCTATTTCCTGGTGGATACCGCGGACATTCCCCGGGAGGATGGCATCCACTTCACCCCGGATGGAGCCCGCCAATTCGCGCGTGGCGCGATGCGGTTGCTCAAACGCTCGGACAAGCTGGCCGCGCTCTCCTATCACGCGCGCATGCTGGCGATGCGTGCGATCGATTCCGGAATGGAGCTTACCGATGCCCAGATGGGCGCGTGCGAGGCATTCGTCGCGACCTCGGAATTTCCCAAGCTCCGCTCGCTGGTGATTCCCGTCCTTCCCGCCGCCAATCCGGACGACCAAGCCCGGTTGCGCCGGTGCAATCTTCTGATCCACCGCTCGGACAAGTACGCGCCGGGTTTTGAGGAGATGCAGCCCGTCAACACGACCGCTGGCTACGAGGGGACCGCGAATGTCGTGGTGGTCGATGCATCGGTCAGGGCGTTGCTGGCGGCCTGGGGGCTGACCGATACGGTTACGCTGAGGCGGGACGGATAGGCAAAAGGTTCTGGCGGAACGGGTCCGAAAGGTGTTAGATGGGAACGATGAGGTTCCATCTGCCTGGACTGCGTGGCAAATTTGTCGCGGCGCTTCTGATCGCCGCGGTGGTGCCGTTGGTGGTGGGGCTCGTGGTGCTGGAGACCATCGGCTACCGGGGCATGATCCGGGAGCGCGGGAAGATGCACCAGATGGAGGCGCTGACGCTGGTGCAGGCGATCCAGCAGGCCTCCAACGAGGAGGGGAAACTGTTCGACACATGGCAGAACGCGGACCCTTCCATGCTCGAATTTCTCACGGAGAAAAACCGGGAACTGTCAAAGCGGGACATCCGGGAGGTTCAGGAGGAGACCCGGCGCATCGATGCCTCGTGGGCGTCGTGGGACGTGAACGAGCCTCATATCCAGGCGACCATCCGGAACCGCGGGGCGGACAACCTCCGTGAATTCCTGGCGCACCATCCGGAGGTGGCGGAGACCATCGTCACGGACAAGGAAGGCCGCCTGGTTTCCACCAACGAGAAGACCAGTGACTACGATCAGGCGGATGAGGCCTGGTGGCAGAAAGGCCGGGCCATGGCCAAAGGGCAGGTATGGACCGATGCGCTGGAGTATGACGAAAGCTCGCGGGTTTTTTCGCAGGACGTGGTGATCCCGTTGTACGATGGATCGGCATTTGCCGGGGTGGCCAAGCTCTCCGTGGACATCACCTCGTTGTTCCGCTCGTTGGGATTCGATGGCGAGGAAAAGGGGGAGCGCTGGGAAATCGTCCTGCCGGACGGGAGGATTCTCGCCAGTTCCAGAAGCGGCTATGTCTCGCTCCGGGATCGGCTCGATGAATCCCAGTTGAGGAGTCTTCAGAGAGGGGGGCGCAGTGGCACGGTGCGCCGGGACGAGGAGGGGGAATCCCGCCTTTGTGGATTCATGGCTCTCGGAGAAGGGGATTCGAAGCCGCGAGGGTATGTGATTTTTTCGTCACGCAGGGATGAAGTGGTGGCTCCGCTGAGGCGGAATCTGGCATGGGTCGGGGTGGGTTCTGCATTGCTCGTCGGGCTCTGCGCGCTGGCGGGATTCGCGTTCATCAATCGCAAGGTGTTGCGGCCGCTGGAGGCCCTCGGACGGGCGGCGCGCTCGATTTCCGCCACCGCCCGCCTGAAGCGTGACGAGGGTGGGGATGAGGAGGTGGCGAAAGCAAAACGCGCGGAGGCGGAGCTGGATCTGCAGCGTATCCAGCAGATCCACACCGGAGACGAGGTGGAGGCACTGGCCGGAGATCTGGCGGTGATGACTTCCCGGGTGCTCCGCTACCATCGCGAACTGGAGGCCGAGGTATCCGCGAAAACCTCTCTGATTCAGGAGGATCTGGAGATGGCCCGGCAGTTTCAGAACGCCCTGCTACCCTCCGAATATCCGGATGTGCCACCGGCCGAGGTGGATACCGCCATGCGGCTGAAGTTCGCGCATTTCTATCAGCCGGCCTCGACGGTGGGTGGCGATTTCTTCGATCTGATCGAGCTGGGTGAGGATTGCGCGGGAGTGCTGATTGCGGATGTGATGGGGCATGGCGCGCGTTCCGCGCTGGTGACAGCGATCCTGCGGGCTCTGGTGCGGAACAGCACCGAGCAGGCGCGGAACCCCGGAGCATTCCTCAGCGAACTGAACCAGCACCTCCACGACGTGATCGCCCGCAGCGGCCAGACTCTTTTCGTGACGGCCTTTTTCCTCGTGTTGGACACCCGCAACGGGAAGGCTTCCTGGGCCGTGGCAGGGCATCCCGCCCCCCTGCGGGTCCGCCGCGGCAGTGGCAAGGAGCCCGAACCGCTGTGGACGGATCCGCCGCGCCAGCCCGCTCTGGGGCTGGTGCCGAGGGTCAATTACCGCACCACCGATTCCCAATTGCGCACCGGTGATGTCTTCCTGCTCTATACGGATGGGGCGGTGGAGGCGGAAAATCCGTCTGGAGAGGCCTTCGGGGTCGAGCGGTTGGCAAAGTATTTCGACGAGGCGCTGGATGGCCCGATGGCCGCCATGCCGGCCAAAATCGTCTGCGAGGTGACGGCCTTCCAGAAACGGGCGCAATACGATGACGATGTGTGCCTGGTCGCCGTGGAGGCCGGAAATGGCGGGATGGTGGTTCCGCGCGCGTCTTGACTTGCACTTGACTTGCCGGGGGCGCTCGGGCGGGATTCCCGCCTCATGGCCAAACTCTCGATCCGCGATCTCGACGTCCAGGGCAAGGAAGTCCTCATGCGTGTGGACTTCAACGTTCCGCTCAATGATGCAGGCGTCATCACCGATGACACCCGCATCCAGGCCGCCGTGCCCTCGATCAAGCATCTGCTCGCGGGTGGTGCCAAGCTTGTGCTCTGTTCCCACCTCGGTCGTCCGAAGGGTGGCCCGGAAGCCAAGTTCTCCCTCGCTCCCGCCGCCGCCCGTCTCGCCGAGATCCTCGGCCAGGACGTGAAGCTGGCTCCGGATTGCATCGGTGCCGAATCCGCCGCCCTGCGCGCCGAGCTCCAGCCGGGCCAGGTGCTGCTGCTGGAAAACACCCGTTTCCACGCCGCCGAGGAAGCCAATGACGCCGCCTTCGCCAAGGAACTGGCCGGCAGCGCCGAGATTTTCGTGAATGATGCCTTCGGCACCGCCCACCGCGCCCACGGCTCCACCGAGGGGGTGACTCACTACGTTTCCAAGAGCGCCATGGGCTTCCTCATGGAACGCGAGCTGGAATACCTTGATGGCAAGCTCCAGAACCCGGAGCGTCCGTTCCTCGTGATCATGGGCGGCGCGAAGGTGTCCGATAAGATCCAGGTCATCACCGCGCTGATGGAAAAGGCCGATGCCTTCATCATCGGCGGTGCCATGGCCAACACCTTCCGCAAGGCCCAGGGGTACCAGACCGGCAACAGCCGCGTCGAAGCCGACAAGCTCGAGCTCGCCCTCGACATCCTGAAAATGGCGAAGGACAAGGGCGTGGGCTTCCTGCTCCCGGCCGATACCCGCGTGACCCAGGAGTTCAAGGAAGGTGCCGAAACCAAGGTGACCGATCCGTACGAAAAGGGCGGCTTCACCCCGGACGGTTGGGAAGGCATCGACATCGGTGACGTCGCCATCGACGAGTTCACCGCCGAGATCGCCAAGGCCAAGACCATGATCTGGAACGGCCCGATGGGTGTGTTCGAACTGGATTCCTTCGCCAAGGGCACCAAGGCCATTGCCGAAGCGATGGCCGCCAGCGATGGCGTCACGATCGTGGGCGGTGGCGACTCCGTCACGGCCGTGAACAAGTTCGGCCTGGATGACAAGATGACCTTCATCTCCACCGGTGGTGGCGCTTCCCTCGAACTCCTTGAAGGCAAGGAACTGCCCGGTGTGGCCGCTCTCACGAATGCCTGAATGTTTCCGCGGGCCTTCACGTCGAAGGCCCGCACTCCCTTGAAAAATCCCCTCTTTCCCCGTATGAGCCGCAAGCCGATTTTCGCCGCAAACTGGAAGATGAACAAAGGTCCGTCCGAGGCGGAGGACTTTGTGAAGAGCATCCTTTCCAAGATCCAGAACCAGCCCTTCTCCTGCGATGTGGTGATCGCTCCGGCTTTCATCGCGCTGCCGAAGGCGGCCGAGGCTCTCAACAACCACCACGGCATCGCCATCGCCGCACAGAACTGCTCGCAGTTCGACTCCGGCGCCTACACCGGCGAGGTCAGCGTGGTCATGCTCCGCGAGCTGCTGGTCCACTACGTGATCCTCGGCCACAGCGAGCGCCGCTCGATCTACGGTGAGACCGACGAGGTCATCAACGCGAAGCTCAAGAAAGCCCGCGAAGCCAACCTGCGCCCGATCTTCTGCATCGGTGAAACCCTCGTCGAACGCGAAGCCGGAAAGCTGGAGTCCGTGCTCCGTACCCAGATCACCGAAGGCCTCAAGGGCGTGTCAGAGCGGGACATGACCGAAACCGTCGTGGCCTACGAGCCCGTGTGGGCGATCGGCACCGGCGTGACCGCCACCTCCGAGCAGGCTCAGGAGGCGCACGCTTTCGTGCGGTCGGTGATCGCCGACCTCTATGGCGCGGAGACCGCCGCGAAAGTGCGCATCCAGTACGGTGGCAGCGTGAAACCGAACAATGCCGCCGAGCTGATGGCCTGCCCGGACATCGATGGCGCGCTCATCGGCGGTGCTTCCCTCGATCCCCAGAGCTTCCTCGACATCATCCACAACGGCACGGTAGAGAAGTGACCATGATCCGGTCGCTTTTCTTCCTGCTCGGCGTGGCCATGCTGGCTTCGTGTTCCACCACCCCCGGCAAGGACTGGGGATCAACGGACCCGCTCGAGCAGATGGTCGAGCCCCGCCACGGCGGTCCCGAACTCCACGGGGAGATGGGGATCAATACCCAGGTGGGATTTTGATTGAACAAAGCAGCCCCGGGTTCCTTGAGAAACCGGGGCTGCTTGTTGTCCATCAACGCTGATGGATTGAAGGACGATATCGGCATTGGGTTGCGGATTGTCTCTCAAGGGCCAACGGCCCGCTCCATATCAGCCCAGCCCGCAAGGGCTGGGTCAATGATGGAGGGAGAACGAGGGCTGAAGGTCCGATCCATTGTTCGTTCGTGGGCCATGCGTTGATCCTTTTCCGATATGGATCGGGCTTTCAGCCCTCCAAATTTCCAGGTCATCAGCCCAGCCCTTGCGGGCTGGGCTGATATGGAGCGGGCCTTCGGCCCTTCAGAGGTGAACGACAGAAGGGTGCCGCAAGTATTATTCGACTATCATCTCCAGCAGTCGGGGCGTCGCCTCGTTTTGGAAGCGGGCCCGAAGCAGCTTTTCCGCAGCATCATAGTCGAAGGAGGCCAGAGGTTGGCCGCCTAGCAGGATGCTCTTCGGCGCTTTGTCGCAGGAGATCAGTACGATGGCTTCCGTATTTCCGACTCCTTCCACGGTCCACGCTGGATGGCCTTTGCTGGGATCGGGAAGAGCTTTGCATGCGGAGGCCAGGACCCGTGTACCAGTTCCCTTGATCCGATCAAGGTCCATGAGGAAGCGCCGGCTGCCGGGCGTGAGATCAACGGTGCGTTGGACCTTCAGCTCTGAATCGAAGAGATCGACAAGACGACCGGTTAGGGTTTTCGCATCACCGCCAATGCTTTCGTCCAGACCCGCACCGATCCAGTAGGGACCGCGGCGGAGGGCCAGATGGTTCGTTTCCTTCCAAGTGCCGCCGCTTCGCTCGATGGCCTTTCTGATGACCGAGGCGAGCAAGGCATCCGCCTCCGTGCTGAGGGCGAGGCCCACGGGACTCCGTTTCAACCAGATCACCGCGCCCTTGCCGACGGTGACTTCGTTGGTGCCGGTGAACGCTTCATCCTTCACCCCGAGCGTTTGGAAAAGATGCTGTCGTGGCACGGTGGTGGTTTTGCCATCCTCGTTCCACCATTCCTTCACGCGGTTGTAGGGATCGGAGTCGTCGTCGATCATCACCAGCACGCCGCCTTGCTTGACCCATGCGGCCAGCGGCGCGTGGACATCGGCGCTCATCGGCTTCTGACCCTGGTAACTCAGCATCAGAATCTTCATGCCGTCGAGGAAGCCATTGAGGGCGACGTTCTCAAGCTGCACCGGCGTGACCGGGATGCCGCGTTTCACCATCGGCATCGCCTGACCGTAGAAGTGCGCCATGTTCGGATCGCTCGGTGTCGGTTGCTCGCGCTGGAACATCAGCGAATCGCTGACCAGCACGCCGATGCCGGGAGTGCCAGCCTCCCACTGGATGTCCGGCTGCTTCATGTCATTGAGCGCGTTCATCACTACCTGGAGTTCCGTGGCGTAGGCGGGTGGAATCGGCTTCCGGTCTTCCGGCTTGGCGCTCTTCGGATACTTGCCACCGAAGATCCGCTCCGGCCATGGTGCGACCTCGTAGCTGGAAACGTCCGGCTGGAGCAGGGAGGCCACCAGAGTGGATTCCCAGTTGGTGCGGTAGTCGGTCCAATCGTGGCGCGGATTGTCTTCCACCGGATCGTTCAGGTACCAGACGCCGCGGCCGGTGGAGCGGACGAGGTTCTGCATCGCCCCGTATTCCAGAAACGCGGTTTCAAAGGTGCGCTCCTTTCCGACGCCGCGGAAGTGGTTCGGCGTCCGCGCCGTGCCGGTCCAGACCTGGGCGATGTAGCCGTCACAGCCGTTGAGGTTCGCCAGACTCGATTGCGGGCTGACGATGCACCAGTGGGCGTAGTTGATCAGACTGTGGGTGGGGACGTAGCAGCGGACCTTGGCTCCGGTCTTGTGGTTGAACGTCTGCACGTGATCGAACACCTGCTGCAGCGCGCGACGATAAAGATAGTACTTCAGCTTCGAGGACCGCCACTGGACGTCCACGGTGAGATGCGGCGGCTGCCAGGGTTCCTTGTAGTAGTCCTGCCACTCGCGTTTGAAAGCTTCCGAGTAACCCGCGCGGGCCCAGAACTCCGGCTCCTCCAGGTGGATCGCCTCCGCTCCGGCATCGAGCGCGCGCTGCACGCCGGTGGCGAGGTAGGTGCCGTAGTTGGAAGTCGGGCACATGTAGTAGACGTCGCCACCGTGACCGATCTTTTTGCCGTTCTTGTCGGTTTGGGCGTTGTCCTCGTGGTTCACGCCATCGAAGCGGCCGTAGAGGTAGTCCTGGTAGTTGCCCCAGGCGACGCCGGTCATCACATGCACGCGGTAGCCGCGATCACGCCAGGTCTTGATCCGGTCCGGCAGACCGGCATCGATGCCATACACGAGCGCGACATCGGAGCGCAGGTTGCCGTTCGGATTCCAGGCTTCCGAGGTCTGGAAACAGGTACGTTCCGCCGCCGCGGCGGGATCGCTCGGAAAAGGAGGGGGAAGATCGGCGAGGGCGAGCGCCGGGAGGGCCAGCAGCAGGGTGGAAAAGAAGGTGGAAACATGCATGCGAGAGGGGGAGATACCGCCATGCGGGTCGATTTCTTCCGCAGAATAACCCGTTGATTTTGCGTGGTTTCGATTCTCCGGAAACTCGTGCGGTTGCCAATTGGCGCGGTCTCGGCTACCCAACCGCTCCACCGCATGACTGACGCCCCGACCGAAGCCGCCGCCAAGCACCTGGAAGTGATCGCCCGTGAAACCGGGATCAACGCCCGCTCCGTGGCCGCCACTGCCAAGCTGCTCGCCGAAGGGGGCACCGTCCCGTTCATTTCCCGTTACCGCAAAGAGCAGACCGGCTCGCTCGACGAAGTCCAGATCACTACCATCCGCGACCGCATGCTGCAACTTGCGGAACTCGACTCCCGCCGCTCGGCGATCCTGAAGTCGCTGGAAGAGCGTTCGCTGCTCACGCCGGAACTGAAGAAGAAGGTTGAGGGTGCGGCGACGATGACCTCGCTGGAGGATATCTTCGCGCCGTTCCGTCCGAAGCGCCAGACCCGCGCCACCAAGGCGAAGGAGCGTGGCCTCGAACCGCTGGCCGATTGGATTTTCGAAAACCAGAACTCCGATCCCGCCGAGGAGGCCGCGAAGTTCGTGGACGCCGAGAAGGAAGTGCCGACTGCGGACGATGCCCTCGCCGGAGCCCGCGACATCATCGCCGAGCGCGTGGCCGATGATGCCGCGCTCCGTGGCCGCGCCCGCCAGCGTTATGAGGAAGAGTCCACCGTTTCCTCGAAGGTGATGTATGGAAAGGAAGAGGATGCGGAAGCCGCGAAGTTCCGCGACTACTTCGAGTGGAGCGAACCGTTCAAAAACATCCCGTCCCATCGCATGCTGGCGATCCGCCGCGGTGAGAAGGAAGGTTTCCTGCTCATGCGCGTGGAGGTGCCGCTGGAGCGCGTGACCGGTCTGGCGATGTCGGATTGGGTGAGCGGTTCCGGCAAGGCGGGCGATCAGGTCCGCATGGCGGTTGAAGACGGCTGCAAGCGCCTGCTCATGCCTTCCATGGAGACGGAGATGCGTTTGCTCGGCAAGAAGCGCGCCGATGAAACCGCCATCCAGGTGTTCGCCGAAAACCTCCGCGAACTGCTGCTGGCCTCGCCGCTCGGTGAGAAGCGCCTGCTCGCCATCGACCCTGGTTTCCGTACCGGCTGCAAGACGGTCGTGCTCGATCGCTCCGGCAAGCTGCTGCACCACACCGTCATTCATCCGACCGCCGGTTCGAACACGCAGCTCTATGAAGCGGCAGTCGAACTCACCACACTCATCAAGAAGTTCGACATCGAGGCCATCGCGATCGGCAACGGCACTGCCAGCCGTGAGACCGAGGCCTTCGTGAAGAAGCTCAAGCTGCCGTCCTCCATCGTCGTGGTGATGGTGAATGAAAGCGGTGCCTCGATCTACTCCGCGTCCGAAGTGGCGCGTGAAGAGTTCCCGAATCACGACGTCACCGTGCGCGGCGCTGTCAGCATCGGCCGCCGTCTGATGGATCCGCTCGCCGAGCTGGTGAAGATCGATCCGAAGTCGATCGGTGTCGGCCAGTATCAGCACGATGTCGACCAGCGCGCGCTCAAGGCCAGCCTCGATGATACCGTGATCAGCTCGGTGAACGCCGTGGGCGTCGAACTGAACACCGCGTCCAAGCAACTGCTTTCCTACGTCTCCGGCCTGAACAGCTCGCTGGCCGAGAACATCGTCGCCTTCCGCAATGAGAACGGCGCGTTTACTTCCCGTGCGGATCTGAAGAGGGTGCCGCGTCTCGGTGACAAGGCTTTCGAACAGGCGGCTGGCTTCCTCCGCGTTCGTGGTGGCGCCCATCCGCTGGATTCCTCCGCGGTACATCCGGAGCGTTATCCGCTGGTCGAGCGCATGGCGTCCGACCTCGGGTGCAAGGTGGGCGAGCTCATCGGCAACGAAGCCTTCCACAAGAAGATCGATCTCCAGAAGTATGTGGAGGGCGATGTCGGTCTGCCGACCTTGCGCGACATTCTTTCCGAGCTCGGCAAGCCGGGCCGCGACCCGCGCGCGAAGTTCGAGTTGTTCGAATTCGCCGCCGGAGTGGAGAAGCCCGCCGATCTTTCCCCGGGCATGAAGCTGCCGGGCATCGTCACCAATGTGACCGCCTTCGGCGCCTTCGTGGATGTCGGTGTTCACCAGGACGGCCTCGTCCACGTCAGCCAGCTTTCGGACCAGTTCGTCCGCGATGCCAGCGAGGTGGTGAAGGTCGGCCAGAAGGTGAATGTCACCGTGGTCGAGGTGGACCTGAAGCGGAATCGCATCGCGCTCTCGATGAAATCGAAGCCGGAGATGGAAAACCGCCGCAGCGCTCCGGGCGATCGCGACGACCGCCGTGGCGGTGGTGGCGGCCAGCGCTTCCAACGCGACTCGCGCCCGCAGCAGGGTGGCGGCGGTGGTGGCAACGACTGGTTCAGCCAGGCGATGAACCAGGCGAAGAAGAAGTGAAAGATCCCGCGCTCCCGCGTGCTATCGTCGGGAGTGAAGCTTCTCAGTCTGATCCTGCCGGTCGTGTTCTCCGTCTCCGCCATGGCGGAGATGCCGCGCTTCATTGCCCATCGCGGGGCTTCTTCGGAGGCTCCGGAGAACACGCTGTCCGCCTTCCGGCTGGCGCTTGAACAGGGCGCGGATGGCATCGAGGGGGACTTCCGTCTCACCTCCGATGGCGAGATCGTGTGCATGCACGATGCGGACACCAAGCGCACCGCGGACAAGAATCTCGTCATCGCCAACAGCACCTACGCGGAGCTGGCGAAGCTGGATGCCGGTTCGTGGAAGTCTCCGCGCTTCGCCGGTGAGAAGATTCCCAAATTGGGCGAGGTGCTCGATGTGCTGCCGCAGGGAAAGTTCTTCTTCCTTGAGATCAAGACCGGTCCGGCGATCGTGGATCCCATCCGGCGCCTCCTGTTGGAGAAGAAGGCGGACACCGCGCACGTCATCATCATCTGCTTCGATCCTGCCGTCATCGCCACGTGCCGCGAAAAACTTCCGGAGTTTCAAGCCCATCTGGTTTCCTCGCTCAAGGACGTCGATCAGCCGGACAAGGCAGCAGCGTATCGCAAGCAGTTTGAGGACTGCAAGGCGCAGGGATTCCAGTTCGACTGCCGAGCTCCGGTTTCCGGGGAATGGCTGAAGTCGCTGGGTGTCCCACTCGACTCGTGGACGGTGGATGATGCGGCCACGGCGCGGAAGGTGATGGCACTCGGCGTCTCCTTCATCACGAGCAACCGGCCGTCTGCGCTGCGGCGGGAACTGGAGTGAAGTCATCGCGGGTGTTTCAGGGATGACTCTTAACTTTTCCTGAGCATTTTCCGGTGCCGGAAATGCCCTTGAATGCGGTTCGATTGTTTATTGCCCGCGGCGCTGGCCCCCGTTAGCGTCGCGCCATGCGTTTGAAAACCGCTCTCCTCTCGTTGTTGGTCGCCTGGTCTTCGGTGGCTGTTCTTTCCGCGGCCGTTTCGATGCCGGTGGAACCGTCCACCGGCCTCAACAAGAAGGCGGAAGGCCCTGCCAAGGAGGCGCTGGAGGCCTTCAAGGACGGGCGTCACGCCAAGGCGATTGAGCTGGCGAAGCCACTGGCCGAGCAAGGCAACGGTGACGCGCTCTACCTGATGGGCTTCGCTCATGAGAGCGGCCAGGGCGCTGAAGCCTCCAAGGAAAAGGCGCTGGAATATTACAAGAAGGCCGCCGCCACCGGCCAGAAGGACGCGACTTACCGCATGTCCTTCATCCTGCTGGCCTCGGAGGACGAAAAGGAGCGCACCCAGGGCCGGGAGGCGCTGGAAAACGCCGCCAAGGACGATCCGGCGGTGGCAGGTCGCATCCTCGGTGAAGCCTGGCTCCGTGGCCGTCTGAGCAAGGAGCCGGACTACGACAAGGTCGTGTTCTGGTGGTCCCGTGCGGCCGATGCCGGTGATCCGCCGTCTCTGATGCTGCTGGCCCGCCTCTACGAAGGCCAGTTCGGTTTCCCGGACAAGAAGGACCTCAAGAAAGCCAACGACACCTATCGCAAGGCGGCCGGTCTCGGCGATGCCGGTGCGATGGTGGCCCTCGGCTCCCGCCTCCTCAATGGAGCGGAAGCCCAGCGCAATGAGAAGGAAGGCCGTGAATGGATCAAGAAGGCACTCGAAGCCAAGGAATACTCAGGCTATCTCGCGCTCGGCGATTTCGAGGAAAACGTGAAGAAAGACCCGAAGGCCGCGCTCGAAACCTACCGCAAGGGCGATGACGCCGGTCAGGTCGATTGCACCCTTCGCACCGCCCAGGCTTATCTCGAAGGCAAAGGCACCGAGAAGGACGAGGATCGCGGTCTGAAGCTGCTGGAAAAGGCGGCGACTGCTGGCAGCGCTCCCGCTCATCTGCGTCTGGCGGTGACCCGGCTTTCCAAGGAAAAGCCGACACCGGATGATATCGGCATCGGTTACGGCCACCTCCTTTCCGCCGCCGCCGGTGGTCTGTCGGAAGCGCAGAACGAACTCGCGCTGTTCTACCTTTCCCAGAAGCTCGGTGGCGTCGCCGATCCGGTGGCCGCTGTTGCCTGGCTGACCCGTGCGGCCCAGGGCGGCTTCGCTCCGGCCCAGAACAATCTGGCCACCATGTATGAGCGTGGTGCCGGTGGCGTGCAGCAGAACATGGCCAATGCCGGCCAGCTCTACGCACTCGCCGCCAACCAAGGCCACGGTCCCGCCACCTACGCGCTCGCGCGTTTGTTCGCCACCGGTACCGGCATCAAGCAGGACCTGCCGAAGGCTTGGGCCCTCGCCACGCTGGCCGCCGAGCGCAAGCAGGAGGAAGGCGCGAAGCTCGCGAAGGAGCTGGATGACAAGTTCACCCCCGAGCAGAAGGCCGAGGGCAAGAAGGCGCTGGAGGACATCAAGTCCGACAAGCCCGCCGCTCCGAAAGCCGATGCCAAGGGTGGCGATGCTCCCAAGCCGAAGCCGGCCGCGGGCAAGCCGTGAGCTCCGGCATCATCCCGCCGGAATCACTCCTCGGCGCCTACGCGCAGGGAGTGTTTCCGATGGCGCATGAAGGCGAGATCCTGTGGTTCTCGCCGGAAATGCGGGGTGTGATTCCACTCGATGCCAGATTCCATATTCCGCATGGATTGAAGAAGGCGCTGCGCAAGCGGCCCTTCGAGATCCGTTGGGACACCGCGTTCCTGGAGGTGATGCGCGGTTGCGCGGACCGGGAGGAGACGTGGATCGACGCACGAATTCTCGACAGCTACCGCGGGCTTCATGAGATGGGATTCGCCCACTCGGTGGAGTGCTGGGATGCGGAGGGCCTGCAGGGCGGCCTTTACGGGGTCGCCCTGGGGAAGGTCTTTTTTGGTGAGAGCATGTTTTCCCGGAAGACGGATGCCTCGAAGATCGCGCTTGTCCATCTCGTCGAGAGACTGCGCATGCACGGCTTCCAATTACTAGATACGCAGTGGCTCACGCCCCATCTCGCGACTTTCGGCGCGTATGAGGTGCCGCGGGACGAGTATCAGGAATTGCTCCGGGCGGCGCTCGCCGATCTCATCCGGGCTACCAACCCTTCTCCCCCCGCAGTTCCATGAAAGCCGGGTCGTAGAGATTGAATTCGATCCGGCTGAAGGCGGATGTCTTGAAGGTGGCGGTGCCGAAGTTCTGGCTGAAGCCCGTCAGGGTATCCACGGTCGCCGAGTCCAGGCGGAACACCACCCGGCTGCCATCCGGGAACCAGGCGCGGATGTCGCCGTCGCGGATCTTGGGCACTTCCGCTTCGACCGGCTTGAGGGCGATGTTCTTCAGACGGGAAACCGGAAGATCCACCTCGCCGAAACGGGTCTTCACCTTCATCACCCCGTTCTGGATCGAGAGCACTTCACCGGCCATCGAGTCGCCGTTGCGCAGCATCATGCGCCCGCTTTCCGCTTCCTTCGCCTTGGCTTCCTTCGCCTCGTTGTCCTGCTGCTCCGCCCCCAGGAGATCTTCCTGTTCCGGTTGTTGTTCGATCACGCCATCCCAGGCCGAGACTTCGATGCGTGAGATGCGGACCGGATTGGAGTCTTCCGTTAGAAACTGGATGCCACCTCCCGTGACCGCGTCATTCGGGTTCTGATCGGTCCACACGACCACGGAGCGACCGTCCACGATCAGATTGAAGATCCCCTTCTTGCGATCCATGCATACCTCGACGCGTGCCTTTTCGTTCTCGCTGAACTCGGGAACGCTTTGCGAACCGGGGACGAATTGCTGGGCTCCCGGGAAGCGCTTCCGCAGCGCGACGAAGCGGCGCTGCATTCCCAATTCGTAGCAATTCGGAGGATTGGCCTTGGCTGTTAGATCGGCGGAAAACCGCAGCGTCGTGCGGAGAGTCGAGTGCCATTCGAGATTGAAGGCGATGCGGCAGACATCCGGCAGGCTCACGTCCCGGGAGATCGCGCCACCGCCGTGGGATTGGAACGCACCGCCTTCAAAGGTCCAGCCCTTGCCGGATTTTTCCGAGGACTCGTCCTGCGTCCAGCCTTCCAGCGAATCCGGACCACGGAACAACAGCTTCGGGCGATCCTCGATCCGCACCGCTTCCACCATCGGCCGGTTCACGGTGATGCGTCCGGCATACCAGGTGTCCAGCTCGATAGCCTTGTCGGTCACCGAGGCCAGTTGTCCGCGCAGGGCGTCGCCATTGGTGAGGGAGACCACCGCATCGTAGTTGGCGAGGCTCTCGGGGACCACGGTCGGGAGGTTCAATTCCTGGACCTTGTTGAGCAGAAAGGGAGCGGGTTTCTCCAGCAGTGGCGAACTCCACAGAATGCGATCCTTGCCGATGGACGCCAGTTCTCCTCCGATCTGGTCCCGGTTCGAGAGTTGGATGGTGCCGCCGGGGGCGGCCACGGCAGGAAGCGTGGCCAACAGGAAGAGCGGGAATGTCAGGCTGGATTTCATTCCCGGGATTCGTTGGTGCCACCCGCTTGTTCGATGGAAGCCACCGCGGAGCGTTTCAAGGAGAGGGTGCCGAGTTTCGAATGGCGGATATCGATCTGCGTGCCGGAGAACGAACATGCATCCACTTGGAAACTGCCACCACCCTGCAGCCGCAGAATGAACGGGGCGGTGGAGGCGTTGTCGTTTTTCGCGGGATCCTTGAAAAAGACCGTCGAGACCTTGCGCGCGGGAATATTCATCGGCTGCTCCAGCACGGGACTCTTGAAGGAGAGGACGGCCTTGCCATCGGCACCGGCGCGGATGGCCTCCAGGTTTCCGCTGTAGCGGTCGCCCTCTGCGAGGATCAGCGTGTCGGAGCCGCTGTCGCCGCGTTCCTCGGTGCGGTGGCGGTCTCCGTCCGCATCCCAGGTCAGGACACGCAGGTTGGTCAGTGTGACCTCCGTGTCCGCGCCGGCATTTGCGGAAAAGGTCAGTCCGCCTCCCGCGGGCGGCTCCTTGATCGGATCGGCGCGACGGCCTTCCACCACTCCATCGATGAGCAGCACCAGCACGTTCTGGGTCCGGTCCACGCGGATCTCCACGTTCATCCGGGAGTTGGGGAATGAATCCGGCGTGCGGTCCTTGCTGAGCTGGATCAGGGTGGTGGAGGTCCGTGAGCCGCCGAGGCGGCGCAGCTCGATGCCGCCATTGTTGAACTGGAATGCATAGCGGCTCATCAAGGCGGAGTCCGAGTCCGGAATATCGCCGAAGGTGGTCTGGAAGTTCGGGTTGCCACGCCAAGAGAGCGTGAAGCGCAGGCTGTATTGATCCGGCAGATCGAACGAGCGGGAAAGCTTGCCGCTGCCGGAGCAACTGAAGCGGCTCTCCACCGCCCGCCACTTGTCGTTGGTCCAGCCTTCCAGTCCGGCGGGGCCGTTGTAGAGCACCTTCTCCTCATGGATTCCCAGATCCATGGCGGCGATGATCGGGCGCGGGATCTTGAGATCCCCGGAAAACGAGGTGGATACCAGCAGGTTCTGGGCGTCCAGCGACTTCAACTCACAGGGCACCACATCGCCATTCACCAGCTTGAGGCGGGTACTGCCGGGAAGAGGGGCATCCTTGGAATCGGTGAAAACGACACGCTTCACCACGCCGGGCCGGAGAGAGAGCGGTTCCGCCGCCATCGGGGACTCGATCTGGACGCCGCCGTTTTCGGACATGGCCGTGACCCTGCCGGAGAGCTTGGAAGAACCCTCCATCACGATCTCATCGGCGCGCGCGTTGGAAAGGGCGAGACACGCCAGCCCGCACGCGAGACGTGCGACATCAGAACTGGGGATCCCACTCATCCAGGAAGCTGTTCGTGTTTTTGAAATCGAGCATCACGGAGTAATCGAGATCCACCTTCATTTTCCCGAGGATGGGGGAATTGAGGATGACGCTGGAATGGGTTCCTTCCGCGGCGGTGCCGGAGATCCGTCCGAAGGGCAGGAACCTCACCTGTACCTGCTCCGTGGCTGCTGGCAATGGCTTGGCCTGGCGGTTGCGGGCGAAGCGGATCTCCGCCACATCTTCCAACGGAAACTCGAAATCGGCATAGCGGCCTTTCAATTGGATCCGGTTCTTTTTCATGCCGGTGATCTCGCCGGAAAAGCGGTCCGTGCCATTGGTGAGCAGCACGATGTCCTGATCGTTCGTCTGGAGGCTGCGCGCCGCATCCGGCATGCCATTCCACTCCGATACCATCACGTCGGAGATGCGGACCGGCACGGAGGTTGACTGCCCGGGAGTGGACAAAGTCTGCACCTGGAATCCGATGCCACCACCGCGGCCCGCATAGCTGTCCTCACCCTCGCCCGTGCCTTCCGTCCACTGGACGGCGAACTCGTCATTGATGAACAGGGCGATCTCGCCGCTCTTGCGGTTGCAGCGGATTTCCACGGTGGCTTCGCCGGTTTCCGGCAGGCGCGCGTTGGTGGCGCTGGACTGTATGCGCTCAAGGACCGGCTTGCCATTCGCGTCGTAGCCGCAGCGGTTCAGGATGACGTAGCCGGTGTAGAGGTTCATCACATAGGCGTTGCCGAACATTTGCGGCAGACCCGGGCCGTTGGACGAATCGGAACGCGGCTGGCCGTCTTTGTCCGGCTTCTTGAAATCCGCGTGGAATGCGATCGCCAGTGCGAGCCGTGATTTCCATGCGATCTGGAAGCGCATCAGCGCCCGGTCCGGCATCCGCACGTCACGAACCAGTGCGGCGGGGCCCTGGCGATGATACCAGGCTCCGCTGGAGTAGCTCCACGAGGGCGGCTTCTTTCCTTCGTCGGATTCGGGTTTGGTTGCCTTGTCGCCGGGTGCGGCCGGCTCGTCCTCCTGATTCATCGCGGCCAGTGTCCAACCTTCGTCCGAGAATGGCCCGGAGTAGAGCAGCTTTCCGCCCAAGGGGTTCGGAGAGATCATGGTGACGTCCTTGCGGCGGATCGTCAGCGGCCCGGCACAGGTCGTTTCCAGGGTGAGTTCCTCCGCATCCATCCCGGTGAGCGTGCCTGGGATGCGGTCGCCATTGACCAGGCCGACGCTGGAAAAATCCGGGAGCGGTTTGGCCGGGCGTGCCGAGCGCAGCACCACCTGCCGGAGCTGGGTGGTTTTGAAATCCAAGGGGGCGTTCACGTCGTCGCGCCGCCACATCACGGACGGCCCTTGCTTCAATCCTTCGAAATGCCCGTCCAGCCGGTCGCCATTGGTGAAGCGGAGCAGATCGCCCGGCACGCCGTCCTGGGCCGCGGCCACCGCGGGAAAGCCCAGGAGCAGGATGGGAACGAGGCGCTTCATTTTTCGTAGATGGGCAGGAAGCGGTAGTTCAGCGCCAGCGAAAGCAGCGCGCCCGCGGTGCTGAACGATCCTCCCTGGGCACCGGGCCAGGAGCCGTCACGGTTCTGGAGGGTGGCCATGTAGCGGATGTTGCGGGCGTTCCAGTCGCGCCAGACGGCTTCGTCGGCATGGAAGAGGGCCTGCGACATATAGTATTCGTAGTAGTAAGGATAGTAGCGGTCGCGGTAGTCGAGGTTCTTCTTCAGATACTCGAGGCTGTTCTTGTATTCCTTGCTGTCCTTGCTCTTTGCCAGCGAGAGGCAGAGCGAACCGATCGCGGTGAGGGTCGGCTTGCTGCCACCCATGGAGGTGTAGCCGTAGCCGCCCTCGCTGTCGCGGTTCTTGGCCAGGTAGGCCAGGCCCTTGTTGATCGCGTCATCCGGCACGCCTACTCCCGCGTTGCGCGCGGCGAGGAGAGCCACGATCTGGCAGCCGGAAACGGTGGTGTCCGCGTCCTTGCTGTCCGGCGTGTAGCGCCAGGCGTTGAAGCGGGTGTTCCGCTTCTGGGCGTTGAGGATGAGTTCGACGGCTTTCTTCAGCGCGGGAGCGATTTTCGGATTGTCCACCATGCCGTAGGCTTCCGCCAGGCAGAGCGTGGAGAATCCGTGATTGTACATGCTGTTGCCGATATAGCCGTTGCCCGAGTTCTGCTGGGACAGGACGTAGTCGATGCCCTTGCGGATGAACGGTGCGTTCGGTCCCACGTTCGGGTCCTCACCGTGGGCAAGGAAGGCCAGCACGCAAAGCCCGACCACCGCCGGCTCGCCGCCCACCGAGTCCGTCCACGAGCCCTGGGCGTTCTGGCTTTTTCCCAAATACTGGAGACCTCGTACATACATGGACTCCACCTGTGCCGGGATCGTGTCATCGGTGCGCCGCGGCAGGTCCTGGCCACGGAGGGTGGCGGACAGGATCAGCAGGAATGGAACGAGAAATCTCATTTCTTCGGGGACGCGGGGCGGGAGACCTTGCGGGCGGCCAGCCATGCGGCTTCCGCTTTCACGCACGAATCGCAAACGGGAATGGTGGCGGTGGTTTCATCCGGGATCGGGCAGCAGCCTCCCAACTGGAACTTGCGGGCGTGGGGAAAGAGCCGGATGCGTTCCGCTTCGGTAGGGCCTTTCGGGTCGGGACGCACCAGACCGTAGTGAATCGGCACGGTGGTGGCGGGCATGGAGGTGTGGTGGACCTGGCACACTCCGGTTTTCACCGCCTGCTTGTCCTGCTCCCAGAGCTTTTTCCATTCCTCTGGTGTGGGTTCCGCCGCCGGTGCGGATGCGGACAGGGTGAATCCTGCGAGACAGATGTGAAGGAAGGCTTTCATTTGACGAGTTTGTCCGCGCCGCGGTTGTAGGCATCGAGCGCGCCGCGGAATTCCTCCGGCAGCGCCTTGCCTGCGGTTCCGGCGGCTTTCGGAACGCGGCGTTGCTCTTCCTTGCCGTCTCCGGCGATGCCATTGCCAGCGGTATTGGTGGTATCGGAGAGGCCATGGACGCCGCCACCACCGGTGTCGCCGCCCTGCTGGCCTTCCTTCGGAGGACCTTGCTGATCTCCGGCCTGTTCCTTGCCAGCCATGCGTTCGAGCATGTCCATCATCGCGCCGCCCGCCTGGCTCTGGCTTTGCTGGCCGTCGCCCTGTTGTTGCTGCTGGCGGGCTTTTGCGGCTTCGAGGATCTTTTCGATCACTTCGGTTTGGGCGGCGATGGTTTTGCCGCCGGTGTCCTGATCCATCAGGCGCTCGGTAGCCTCGCCCATGATGTCCTCGCACTCCTTGAGCAGATCGATGACCTTCTGGACGGTTTGCTCGAGGGCGAGCTGCTGGACGTCCGCGGAAAGTTCATCCTGGCGCGTGGCCAGCTTGCCGGAGCCGGCCTTGTGATCCTCTTCCGGCTCCGCCTCCGTCTTGTCGTCCGCGGCTTTGGCAGGCGGGTTGGCGGGTGCCGGTTCATCGGCCGCCAGTGGCAGGACCATGGCCGCCATCAGGATGGAAAGAAGGCTGTGTTTCATGGCTCGCTCGGTGTTGCGGGTGTGGATTGCCGTGAACGCTGGAGTTGTTCCAGCGCACGGGTCTGGGCGCGTATGTCCATTTCCTGCTGCACCATTTTCATCACGCGCAGCATGAATTCGAAATCCTCGTCCTCGGAATTGCCCTGGCCGCCGCCCTGGCCGCCGCCATTCTGCTGGTTCATCTCGCCTTCCAGCTTCCTGGCCCAATCGCCGAGACGCGTGGCCCATTCCTTGGCGCCTTCCGTGGCGGTGAAGTTGCGGGCGATCTGGAGGCGGTTGCGGATGTCCTCCAGACCCAGATCGATCTTCGACTCCCGCATCTCATCGAGGATCTCCTTGAAGGTGGCCTTCTCGGTACGGGTGTAGTAGTGGCCGAGGTCCTCCTGGATCCATCGTACATCGGAGGCCGTGTCCGATTGCTGGCGGATCGATTCGTTCGCCATCCGCTGGTCGGCGGGATCGAGTTCGTTCGCCTTGAGGCCGAGTGTCTCGGAGTAGCGCTTCACCAGCGTGTTGACGATGCTTTCTTCCTCCGACGCGGCCTTCTTCAAGCGGCTGACGAAGGTGCCCGCTTCGAAGCGGCGATTCGCATCGTTCGCCTTTTCGATGGCGGCCTGCATTTTCTCCACGGCCTTCTGCTGCTCCTTCACCGCATCCTGGACGTCCTTCTTGGTCTTTTCGGGCGTGTTGGTTTCCTCGTTGGCATCGCCGAGCTTGGAATCGACCTTCGGCAGATCCTGGGTGGAGAGCTCCTGCATCGACTTCATCGATTCCGCCATTTTCTTGAGCGTGTTCTTGTCGATCTCGCCATTGCGGGTGGAGTCCTTCATGAGTTGCTCCATGCGTTGTGACAGTTCCTGCATGCGGCGGGTGTTTTCCGCTTCGGCCTGTTGCTGGGCATCGAGCCGCGCGCGGTTTTCCTCCTTCTGGAGGTCCGCGCCATCCAGCCGCTCGATGCGCTCGTTTTCTTCAAGCTGGTTCCGTTCGCGGCGGGCGAGATCCTCCAGCTCGGTGATGGCGCGGTCGAACTGGTTCTTCAGCATCTGTGCGTGTTCGTCGCGGCTCAGGATGTAGAGTGTGACCGGCTCCGAATACATCCGAGGACGCCCCGGCAGGTAGTCCTCCGAATAGGCCCGCAGCGTGAGCTTCTGGGGGCCGATGCCGAAGGCTCCGGGGGAGAACGCCACCGGGCCGGAGAAACGGCGCAGCTCGGTGCCGCCATCGCTGAGCTTCATCCCGCCGGTGGCCGGAGTTTCATCGGTGGGGCGGCTGAATTCCCCCTGCCACTCGATACCTGCGGTCTTCAATCCGAAGTCATCTTCGGCGAGCGCCTCGAGATCGATGGTCTCTTCCGGCAGCATGACCTTCTGACGCTCGATTCCCTGGAGATACGCGGTGGGGGCGGCGTCCCTGAGTGGATCGACGCGCAGCTTGAAGCTGCCGCCACCACCGAGGCCGTATTCGTCCTTCCATGAAAATGGAATGTCGAACGGCACCTGTCCTACCGCGAGCAACGGCATGTGGGCTTCTCTGCCCTTCAGGATGAGATCGCCTTCCACGGGAACGAAGGGGGAGGCGTCCTTCGCGTCCGCGGATGGGATGCGATTGGCAACGGTCGGACCAAAGTGCGCTGAAGAAAGCGCGCGGGATGTGCGGATGCGGACATCCACCTGGCTGCCTTCCACCACGCTCAGCACGCCTGTATCCAGTTCGATGGTTTTCTCCGGGATGCCCAGGTACGCCGGAGGAATCACACGCGCCACCGTGCCTTCCGCGGCAGGGCGTTGAACCGGAATAATCCGGGTTTCATGCACCGCATCCCCGATGTGGAAAACAATCGTGCCCGGATCCTGCTGGCCGGGAAACTGGAAGTGGTAGCTGTCTTCCGCGAGATCCGTGGCGACCGGCGGCTGCAAGCCATAGCGTCCGCTGGCGTTTGGCGGTCGTCTCTCGGTGTCGTTGGCAAGCCGCAGCGTGAGGTCAAAGGCCTCGCCAAATGGCACCGCCACCTCGGTGGGCGGTGAATCGAGCATGGTGAAGGTATAGCGCGGCGTGTCCGAGAGCGGCATCAGCCAGCGGCGCAGGGCATTCGTGCCCGCCCGTGGCGCGACCACCCAGATCGTGGCGACACCCGCCGCCAGCACCAATGCGGCGAGCGCCCACTTGCGATGACGGGCGGGGGGCAGTGCTTCCGCCAGCGTGCGTGCGGAGGCTTCCGCTGCCACCGCTTCCATGGCTGCGGCGCGCAGCCGTGGCGAAAGCGAGGTGACATTCTCGTCCTGATTCTGAAGCTCGATCACACCGAGCAGGCGGTCTCCCAGTCCCGGGAAGCGGCGGGCGATGAGCTGGGCGAGCTGGTTTTCCCGGCGATGACGCCAGACCCAGCGGTGGATCCAGAACGGGGCGAAAACCGCGAACACGGACGTGCCTCCCAGCAGGATCGCCAAGCGAACCAGCGCCGGTGTTTGCCAGATCCGGTCGAGCCCGTACACGACCAGGAATGAAACCAGCAGCCCGATCACCCCGGCGATCACCGCCTCCTGCACCTTGATCCGCCAAAGCACCCGGCGGAATTCCTCAAGCTGCAAGCGCAGCGATTCGGGAATCGGCACCGGAGGGGGCGATGGAGGGCGTTCGGACATGCGTGGAGCGGCGGAATTTCCGACCGGAGCGCGATAGCTTAACCTTCCAGACAAGGAGCCCGGTTTCCAGTCGTTTTATCGCCCGCCGGAAGGCTTTGAAACGCCTCTGTGGAGCGGTTTTGCCGCCGCTCAGAGATACGGATTGCCCTTGAGTTCCTTTCCGATCGTCGTGGACGGACCGTGGCCCGGGAACACGCGGGTGTCGGAGGGCAGAGTCAGAAGCTTGGACGCGATTCCTTCGAGCAAGAGCTCGCCATCGCCGCCGGGCAGGTCGAAGCGTCCCACGCTGCGGGCGAACAGGGTGTCTCCGGAAAACAGCACGCCTTCCTCCGGGAAGAAAAATGTCACGCTATCCGGGGAATGGCCGGGGACGTGGGCGAGCTGGATGTCGAATCCGTTGATCTTGAGTGGTTCACCGACCGTGAGCAGGTGGTTCACCTCGTAGGGTTCGATCCGAATGGGCAAGCCCCATTGCCGGGCGTGGGCTTCCAGGGTGAGCTCCGGGGAGTAGTCCGCGAAGGCATGGATGCGGGTCCCCAAGCGGTGCAGGGCGGCCACGTCCTCGACATGATCGTAGTGCTGATGCGTGAGCAGAACATCGGTGGGGTGGATGCCCTTCTGGTTCATCCACGCGACCACCCCGGCCGGGGCATCGACGAGAATGTGACCGCGGGGGGCTTCGATCAGGTAGCCGTTGGTTTGGACGAAACCGCCGGTGTAAAGGCCGAGATTCATGGCTGGGTGCGCAGATGTTCGATCGCTTCGCGGAGGTCCTCCGGGGTGACTTCGTCGCTCAACCGCGCCGATCCGGGCCGGTCCAGCACCACGAAGCGGACCTTGCCGCTCTCGAACTTCTTGTCGCGTCCCAACTTTTCAAGGACTGTTTCCGTCGTAATTTCCGGGGACAGGACCACCGGCAGGCAGAACCGCTTCAGCAGCCCCAGGATGCGGGCGGCGTCCGCCGGAGCGAGTCCCGCACGTTTCACCGAAATGTGGAGGGCGGCACGCAGGCCCAGTGAGATTGCCTCGCCATGCAGCATCTCCCCGTAGGGGACGGCCGCCTCGATGCCGTGGCCGATGGTGTGGCCGAAGTTCAGCAACGCGCGCTCTCCGGTAAGTTCCTGCTCATCCGCTTCCACGATGCGGGCCTTGATGGCGATATTGCGGGCGATGAGGTCGGCGGGCACGTCGCGGGAGTCCGGATCGAGTCCGGCGAGTTCATCCAGCATCGCGGCATCACGGATGGCGGCGTGCTTGATGACTTCGGCGAAGCCTTCGAGGAACTCGCGTGCGGGCAGGGTGCGCAGCAGTTCCGGATCGACGATCACCAGCTTCGGCTGGTGGAACGCACCGACGAGGTTCTTGCCCTCGGCCACGTTCACGCCGGTCTTGCCGCCCACGGAGGAATCCACGTGCGAGACGATGGTGGTCGGGATCTGGGCGAAAGGAACACCGCGATAGAAAATGGCGGCCACGAATCCGGAGAGGTCGCCAATGACTCCGCCGCCGAGCGCGATGATGGAGGACTTCCGGTCATGGCCGGCCCGGATCATCGAGCGGCAGAGTTCCTCGGCCTGGGAGAGCGACTTCGACGGTTCGCCGGAGGGGACGGTGTGAAGTGTGGTCTGGAAGCCCGCCGCGGCGAGCGAGGCCTTCAGCGGTTCGCCATGAAATTTGGCCACCGTCGCATCGCTCACGATGGCGACCTTTTTGCCAAAACCGATCGCGCCGAGCAGTTCACCTGCTTTCGCCAAAGCCCCCGGCTCCACGACCACGTCGTAGGAGCGTTCCGCCAAATCCACATGCACCGTCGGCATGCGGGGGATCAAGAGGCCCCTGGCCCGGGGAAGCAACTCCTTTACCGCAGCTCCAGGCTCTTCGCGATCAGCACCAGGGCGTCCCGGCGGTCCTTGGGCAGGTCACTGCCAGCGCATTCGCGGGCGAGGCCGGAGACCAGATCCTCGTCGACGAGTTCCGGTTGGTCGCGGGTCAGCCACATCGACCACACGGCGAGCAGGGTGGCAAAGCGGGCGTTGTCGGAGGGTTCGGCGTCCGGGATCCGCTGGATCTGAAGCGCGGGCACATCCTTGCCGTCGACTTTCCAGCGGATTTCCCCCAGCGAACGAGCGCTGGCGCGGGGCTCCAACTCGATGAGAAGGGTGGTGCCGGTTTTCGCCGGGAGAATTCCAGGCAGGGTTTCGTTCTCCAGCCCCTTGACCGGCGAGTAGCCGAGCAGGCGGAATTGCGAAATCGCCATGGGATCGACCTCCAGAGCCGCTTCCACCGAGCGCGGGCCATCGGCGGCTCCCTGGAACCGGAGCATGACCAAGGAGGCGGAAGGTTTCCACGGGCAGGAAAGCGACTCCACGGTGAGGGTGGTGCCCTTCGCGATGGCGGTGGTGCCGCCGGGCACCAGAGGAAAGGCGTTGAGCAATTCCTCAAGGCGCACCGCTTTGGCCGGAGGAAGGGCGCGCTTGCCGGTCACGCTGCTGGAAATCCATGACAGGCTGTTGCTTCCGGCCAGCAATGGCAGCGGGAGCTGCTTCGAGGCAGAGGTGGGCACGTGGTCGCGGATCACCGTTTCCGGCAGAGTCGAAAGATCGACCTCGCGGTTGGCGGCGGATTGCCTGGCGGCAGCGGCCAAAAAGTCGGCAGGCGAGGTTTCCAACGCCTTGTCGCGGGCACGGGCATTCGCCCCGGCGGTGGTCATGACCGGCTGGGCCGGATCCACGCCACTCGGAGGCCCGGGAAGCGGCAGCAGGAAGGCATCCCTCGGCAGGGAGACATCCGCCACCGCAGGGGCTGGGGCGGAAACTGGTGCCTCCCGTGCTTGGGAGGAAGCAGAAGGCGCGGGAGCTGCCGCCGCAGGCGCGGGCTCTGGAGTGGGCCGGAGCTGCTCCTTGTGTTGGGAGCGGTTGATCAGCAGGACGCCACCGATCACGGCGACCGCAGCACCGGCCATTGGCATCAGCCAGCGCGGATGCCGGGAAGGACTTTCATCTGGAGCCGAGGCGGCTTGTCTGGCGGTGTGGAGAATGGCTTCCCGCTGGGTAGGGAGCAGGGTGGCCGGTGTGGGATCGGGGATCCCGGTCGATTCGCCAGCTCCGGCCACACGTTTCCAGCGGACATCCTCACCTGCGACGGGGCCTTTCGGCGCGCGGCGGCGGGCTTGCTTGCGGACCTCGGCTTCCAGCCAGCTTTTCGCTCCGCCCGGCAGTTGTTCCGGAGCTTGGCGGCAGAGGCCCAGGAAGGCGGCCAGCACGGCCTCGCGGGCGGGCTCGAGGCTGGTGGTGGTTTGGAGAGCTTCCGCCATCAGGGCGGATTCGTTCGCCACCAGGGCGGCAGCCACGAAGGTTTCCCGCGCGTCAGCGGATGAAGTAGCTGAGGTGTTCGAGTTCGAGGGCGAGGTCGACATTGTTCACGGTGACGTCCGCCGGCACCTCCAGGAGGATCGGCGAGAAATTGAGAATGCCCTGCACGCCGGCGGCGACGAGGCGGTTGGCGGTGGCTTGCGCGAATTCGACCGGGATGCAGAGAATCGCAAGCTTGATCCCGTTTTTCGCGAGGAATTCGTCGAGATCGGTGTCCGGATAGACCGGCACGTTGATGCCGCGGGCCCGCGCCGCATCCGGGGCGGAATCGAAGGCGGCCACGACCTCGAAGCCTTCCTTTTGGAAGCCCTGGTAGCGCAGCAGCGCCGAGCCGAGATTACCCGCACCGATGAGGACCACCGGCTGGAGCCGTTCGCGGCCGAGAGTCTCGCGGATGGTGGTCGCCAGCAGTTCCACCGGATAGCCGAGGCCGCGGGTGCCGAACTGGCCGAAATAGGCCAGATCCTTGCGGAGTTGGGAGGGCTTCACGCCCGCGGCACGTGCCAGCGCCGTGGAACTGACTGTTTCCACGCCGTTTTCCTTCAGCCGCTGCAGGCAGCGGTAATAGATGGAAAGCCGGTAAATGGCTTTCTTGGGAATATCCACCTTATCCACGAGTGCTGGAGGAAAGCCGCCATGCCCGCTCCGGTCAAGCCCGGTCGGGGTGCCCGGATGGTGAGAGAAAATGGCACTCCATGGCGTATTTGCCCCATGCCCGATGATCGCGATCCTTTGTTGACCGCTCCCCGCGATTTCGCGCCGGGCCGCTGGTTCGGCAGGGTGGTCTGGAGCGCGGCGGTGTTGATGATCGTTGCGGCGGTCGTGGTGACCTATCAGGGCATTCTCGACCAATCGACCGAGCGCATTGTGAGGGAACACGGCTTGTCGCTCCCTTCGTCCGCCTCGAATCCCGAATGCCGCGGCGATGCTTGGCACATGATCCTGGACCGAGGGGCGTCCTCCACCTTCGAGATGGCGAGGACCGATCTTTGTTCGTTCGTTTCCACGCTGAGGATCCGCGGCAGCCATCTCATGATTCCGGCCAACGGCCAGTATCAAGTTTCCGCGCCATGGATCGCCAAGCGCCCCATCGCCTCCTACGAGTGCGATTCCCCGACCGGCGATTGGCTCAATGTGCAGATCTTTCCGATCGATTGCAAAAAGGTCGGCGTGAGACTCTACACGGACTGGAACTGAAATCTTATGGAGCGGATCGCTGTAGTCGGAGCGCGGACTACAGCAAAGATGCCCCGGAACTCAGAGTTCCTCCGGCTTCTGTAGTAGTTCGCCCACGCGCTTGAGAAGCAGGCCCGCGCCGCCGCCATCGACCACGCGGTGGTCGAAGGTGAGAACGAGGTCCGCCTCCGTTGCAGGCAGGAACGTTTCCACTTCGGTGCTCCACACCGGTTTCTTCACGCCCGCACCGATGCCGAGGATGAGCGTTTCATTCGGCAGCGGGATCGGCGTGGCCCAAGTCAGACCGAAGGTGCCGAAGTTGGTCACGGTGGCGATGCCTCCTTTGGTATCTTCCTCCGTGAGGCGGCGGCGGCGGCCGCGGTCCACGAGATCATCATACTCGCGCACGAGATCGCGCAGTGGCTTCTGGTCCACCTTGCGCATGACCGGCACCACCACGCCATCCTCGACCTGAACGGCCACGCCGATGTCGAAGGCGCGGGGATGCACGACCTTGCCGCCCATCAGGAAGCCCGCGCTGGCTGGGTCTTCGGAGAGAGCCTTGGCGAAGGCACGGAGGAGATAGAGCGTGAGACCGGGCTTCGGATTGCTGTTGCGGCGGTGATCCAGCACGCGGTCGAGGCGGACCGGCAGGCCGACGGTGGCCAGCGGACGGGTCCAACTGCGGCGCATGGCATCCGCCACGGCGAGACGCATCGGGGAGGCCTGGCTGCTGGGCCAGGTTTCGATGTAGTCGATGAAACGCTCGAGGTCGTTCACCGTCACGCGGCCGCCGGAACCGGTGCCGACGATGGCGGAGATGTCCGCTTCACGCAGGCCGAGGTCATCCATCCGCGCGCGCATCCGCGGCGAAATGTAGTGGGCGCCCATCGTGCCGGTGGGCACGGGCAGGCCCTTGACGCTGGGCACCACGGCGGGAGCTTCCTCGTAACTGTCGTCCTGATTGCCGAAATGAAGGTTCTCCTCCGCCTGCTGGCTGCCGGGTGGTGGATTGACGCTGAGTTTCGCCTCCATCATCTCCAGCGTCTCCACGCCGGTGCGGGTGACTTCTTCCGCCGTCACCTCCAACATGCCGAGCACGGTGCCGACTGAATAAGAGACGCCTTCCTGGGCGCGGAGTTCGGAGACGATGCCATCGCAGAGCGTGGTGACACCCATCACCGCCTTGTTCGTCTCGACCTCGATGATCTCCTGGTCGGTGCGCACCGTATCGCCCACCGCGACATCCAGCCGGACGATGGTGGCCTCGGCGATGGATTCGCCGAGCTGGGGCATGAGGATCGGAACAAACGGCATGGTCGTTAGAAGGAAAGGAGGCGGCGCAGGGCTTCGCCGATCGATTCGGGGGTGGGGCGGTGGGCCGCCCACAGTTTCGGATGATAGGGGACCGGCGTGTCGCGGGAGTTCAGACGCTGCGGCGGTGCGTCGAGAAGGTGGAAGCCCTCGCTCACGGTGCGGGCTACCACTTCGGCGGTGACGCCACCCCATGGGAACGCCTCACCCACGGCGAGCAGGCGGCCGGTGCGGGCCACGGAGGCCAGCACGGTGTCCATGTCCAGCGGCTTCACCGAGCGCAGGTCCACGACTTCGATTTCCCAGCCGTCCTCGTGCAGGCGCTCGGCGGCGCGCACGGCCTCATGGACCATGGCGGAGTAGGTCACGACGGTGGCGTGCTTGCCGGGGCGGACGATGCGGGCCTGACCGATGGGCAGGTGGTCGCCGTTGATCGACTTCGCCTTGAGCCAGCGGTAGAGGAACTTGTGCTCGCAGTAGATCACCGGGTCATCGAGCGCCACGCTGTCGAGCAGCATGTGGTAGGCATCGGAGACGGTGGCGGGAGTCACCACGATCAGCCCGGGGTAGTGGGCGTAGATCGATTCCATGCTCTGGCTGTGGAAGGGGCCGGAACCGGGTGTGCCGCCGGAGGGCAGGCGCACGGTGAGAGGGACGGGAACACCGGTGCGGTAGTAGTGCGTCGCGGCCTGGTTGACGATCTGGTTGAACGCGATCGACGAGAAGTCGGCGAACTGCATTTCAATGATCGGGCGCATGCCTTCGATGGCCGTGCCAACCGCCAGGCCGAGCATGGCGTCCTCGGAGATCGGAGCATCGAACACGCGGTTCGGGAACTCCTGCGCCAAGCCCTTGGTGGCCTTGAAGGCTCCGCCGAAGGTGGCGATGTCCTGGCCGTAGAGGAAGACACGCGGGTCCTCGCGCAGCAGCTTTGCCTGCGCCTCGCGGATCGCGTCGATGTAGGTGACACTCACTCGGGAAAGATTAGGAAAGTCGGGTGGAAAGGGCGCGCCAATCGTCCGTGTAGGGATCGGGTAGCGGCTCCTGTTGTGCCTGGGCGACGCTGCGCTGGACCTCTTCCGCGGTCTCGTCCTGCCAGGCGAAAAGTTCATCCACGGTGGCGAAGCCGTGCTCGACAAGCTGGCGCATGGCCACCTCGATGCAATCGCGGCCGTAGTGACCGGCCTTCATCGTATCGGGGACGTAGGAGCCATCGTCGTGCTCGCCGTGGCCGGAGAGGCGCAGCAGTTGGGCCACCACCATCTGCGGGCCGTGGCCCTCGCGGGCGCGTGCCACCGCATTGCCGATGACGGAGGCGCAGGCCAGCAGGTCGGTGCCATCCACGGCGTGTCCGGCGATGCCGTAGCCGCGGGCGCGCTCGACCAGATCGCGGCAGGCGAACTGGCGGTCGTTCGGGGTCGAGTAGGCGAAGCCGTTGTTCGCCACCACGACGACCATCGGAAGTTTTTCCATGGCGGCGAGGTTCACGCCCTCGTGGAAGGCGCCGGTGGAAGTCGCGCCATCACCGATGCAGGTCGCGCCGACCACGCCGGCCAGCTCGCCCTTCAGGCGTTTGGCGAAAAGCATGCCCGCGATCAGCGGCACCTGCGCGCCGAGATGGGAGATCATCGCCGGCATTCCCAGCGAGGGGCGGCCGCGGTGGATGTTGCCATCCCGGCCGCGCATCGGCCCGAGCACGGAGCCCAGATAGGTGCGGGTGCAGTCAATCATCGGTTCGCCGAAGGCGTCGCGACCGGCTTGGTCGCGGATCAGTGGGGCGAAGAAATCCTTCCCTTGGATCAGGGCCGCGCCGAGGCAGGCGCTGACCGCCTCCTGGCCTCGCCCGAGATAGACTCCGCCGACGATCTTGCCTGCCTTGTAGAGACTGGAGAGTTTGTTCTCCAGAAGACGCGCCCGTAGCATCGATCGGAAGGCCGCCCGGATATAATCCCGGTTCAAAACCGCTCCTTCGGTAAATGGTTGCACGTCCAGTTCAGGCACGGGCAAAGGCTAGGGCAGGGGGGACAAACCCCGCAACAGCTTTCACCACGCAAGAAGAAAACGGCCGGATTCCGGACTGGGAGATAAGATTCCCGCTTTGCGCACCCTATTGGTAGGGAGAATCGCCGATTGTCCGCCCACGCCCTTTCAGTCTCAATCCCCACGCCATGTCCTTCCTATCCCGTGTGTTGCCCGCGTTAGCCTTGATGGCCTCCGCTTGGGCTGCCTCGCCTCCGGCCCCCTTTGGAGCGGTGCCTGCCGGACGCCAGGTGGAGTGGCAGCGGATGGAATACTATGCTTTCGTCCATTTCGGGCTGAATACGTGGACCGATCGCGAGTGGGGATATGGCGATGAGGATCCGAAGTTGTTCAATCCCTCATCCTTCGACGCCCGGGTGATCGTCCGGCAGTTCAAGGAGGCGGGCATGACCGGCGTGGTCCTGACCGCGAAACACCACGACGGCTTCTGCCTGTGGCCGACCAAGACGACGGATCGCAACATTTCGAAAAGCGCCTGGCAGGGTGGGAAGGGCGATCTGGTCCGGGACTTTGCCCAGGCGTGCAAGGCGGAGGGGATGAAGTTCGGCGTCTATGTTTCGCCCTGGGACCGCAGCCAGCCGGAATACGGCCGCGAGGGCTACGTGAAGGTATTTCACGAGCAGATCCGCGAGGTGCTCGGCAACTATGGGCCGGTGTTCGAGATCTGGTTCGATGGCGCGAACGGCGGCGACGGCTGGTATGGCGGTGCGAAGGAAACGCGCAAGATTCCGCCGAACTACTATGACTTTCCGAAAATCGTCGAAATGGTCCGCAGGCTTCAGCCGCAGTGCGTGGTGTGGGGCGGAGGTGAATCCGGCGATGCCCGCTGGGGTGGCTCGGAGCAGGGGCATGTGGGTTACCCGCACTGGGCCACGCTGGACAGCAAGCGCGGTGGCAGTGGCGCGATCGGCTTCGCCCACGGTGACCGCTGGGTGCCCGCGGAAGGAGACACCTCCATCCGGCACGGCTGGTTCTGGCACCAGCGGGAGGATTCGCAGGTGAAGAGCCCGGACAAACTCCTCCAGGTGTGGTTTGATTGCGTCGGACGTGGCGCGAATCTCATCCTCAATGTCCCGCCGAACCGCACGGGACAACTCAGCGCGCCGGACATCGCGTCTCTGAACGGATTCCGGGAGTTGCGCGAAATAATGCTCTCCAAGGATTTCGCCCGCGGTGCAAAGGCCGCCGCCTCCTTCCGCGGCAGTGATGCGAAGTTCGCGCCCGGCAACCTCACCGATGGCAACATCGACAGCTATTGGACCGTGGACGATGGCAACAACGCGCCGTCCGTGGAGATCCGTTTCGCCGCTCCAGCGACTTTCGACGTGATCCGCCTGCGCGAGCAAATCCGCCTCGGCCAACGCGTGGAGGGCTTCGCTCTCGATGCCTGGCAGGGCGATGATTGGAAGGAAATCCACAAGGGCTCGACCATCGGCAACCAGGTGCTCGCACGTCTTTCCTCAAGCTGCACCACCGACCGGCTGCGTCTCCGCATCACGGCTTCCCCCGCGGTGCCGTGCATCAGCGAACTGGCCGTGTTCCGGGCTCCGGTGATGATGGTCGCTCCGTCGATCACGCGTGATGCGGCGGGAAAACTCTCCATCAGCGTTCAAGGCGCGGGCACGATCCGCTACACCACGGACGGCTCCGATCCCTCTGCGGCTTCGACCGAATACCGGGAGCCGGTCGTGTTTCCGTCTGGTGGCACGGTGAAGGCCCGCATCGTGGCGGGGGATAAACTCGGCCCGATCGCCACCCGTGCGCTTGGCATGGTCAAGACGGGTTGGAAAGTGGTTTCGGCGACGGCGGGTGATGCGAGGAACGCGATGGACGAAAATCCGAAGACGCTATGGCAGACGCATCCGACCTCCGGAGAGTTGCCACCGCCACAGGGGTTCGTGATCGACCTCGGAGCCGAGGTGAGGATCGCCGGCTTCAGCTATCTGCCGAGACAGGATGGCATCGCGCACGGCATGACGGACCGCTATCGTTTCGAGGTCAGTCGTGATGGTCAGACGTGGTCGCTGGCGGCGGAAGGGGAATTTTCCAACATCAAGGCGAACCCGATCGAGCAGATCGTGCCGCTGCAAGCGCCTGTGTCCGCCCGCTACTTCCGTTTCACCGGCCTGCATGCGGTAGAGAAGAACCACGTCACCGCCGCCGAGGTCGGGGTGATCGCTGCACCGTAAGTGGTGGCTGAACTGTCACCAGTTCGGCTATGTGAAGTGGTCACCTCCGGTTCCACGCGATCAGATCCGCGTAGCGCACGCCCTTGCCTCCGAATAGATCCAGCGCGCTGCCGACGGTGACATCCACCTTGCCTTGGCCGAGCGCGTCCACCTTCGCGACGTCCGCGAAGCTGGCGGCGCCACCGGCGTAGGTGACCGGGATTTCACCCCAATTGCCGAGAAACTCGACCAACCCGCCATCAATGCCGCGGCAGAGGCCTTCCACATCCGCGGCGTGGATCAGGAACTCATCGCAATAGGGTGCCAGACGATCCAACGTCTCCACCGTCACATCCAGATCCGTAAGCGTCTGCCAGCGGTTCATCGCCACGGTCCATCCGCGTTCGGTGCGGCGGCAGGAAAGGTCGATCACCAGCCGGTCCTTACCCACGGCTTTTACCAAAGCAGCGAGCTGTTCCGGCAGGAAGCGTCCTTCCTTGTCAAAGAGCACCGAGGTGACAATCACATGGCTCGCCCCGGCCTTGATCCACTCCGCGGCATTGTCCGCGTGGATGCCGCCGCCAAGCTGCATGCCGCCCGGCCATGCGGTCAGCGCTTCGCGGGCGGCCTCGTCATTGCCCGGGCCGAGCTTGATGATGTGACCGCCGGTGAGATGATTCTGGCGGAATGATTCCGCGAACCAGCCGGACGGCTTTTCGGAAACGAAGTTCTCCGTTGGTCCGGCTCCGCCATCGCGCAGCGTGCCGCCGACGATCTGTTTCACCTTCCCGTCATGAAGGTCGATGCAGGGGCGGAATCGCGTCACGGGGCGGGTGTTAGAGCGTGGAGTGGAAATGGCAAACGCGAAATCGATCGCCGGGTTCAGCGCAAGCCCTTCGGTCCGCCCGCATCCTGGGGCTTGTCGAAGAGCAGCGTGGTGACGCCGGTGCGGCGGTCACCCGCCATGCTGGAGACGGTCATCTTCTTCAACGTATAAACTCCATTGCCGACATTCATGATCTCATCGACCTGGAATTCCTTCAACATGGCACCGCTCTTGTCGAAACCACGGACACGCATGAAAGCCCCTTGCTTGGTGTGGACCCAGACATACACCACGGCATAGCGGCCGCCACTGCCCGCGGGTTTGTTCAGGCGGATCTTGTAGCAATCCTGCCCGCCGACGCTCTCGATGTCCTCCAGCTTGGGATTCGGCCAATAAAAAAATTGGAACGACAGATCCTCGTAGGTCAGGTCCGTCCCGGCAATGGGGCTGGTCAGCTTCGCGGCCGGGAAGACGGTCGTCTTGCCATCCGCGCCGACATCGAAGAGGTCGTATTTTCCATCGCCCAGACGCAGGTGGAAGCGCTGGGTGGTGCCGCCGGTGTCGTAGGCGAACTGGATGTCCTTGCCGCGCAGGAACAAATGCACCGGGGTTTTCACGCCGTTCTTCGAGAGATTGCCGTGCAGGTCGCTCTGCTGGAGGGTGGTCGCGATGCGGGTGCCTTCCATGATCCGGGCGGGATCGGGGTCCTGGGCGGAGGCATTGGCGATGGCCAGTACGGTGGTGGCGAAAAGGGCGCGGAGCATAGGAGCAAGGGTAGCCGGGTTGTCCGATTGGACAAGTCCGGGGCGGAATTCCTTCAAAAAACCTGCGGCTCCGGGATGGCGTTTTTCAAAATGGTTCCATTCCGGGCTTGATGGTGACGCAGGGTGGGAATTGGATAACCCTAACGCATTTCACGCGGTCACGCCCCCAACCATGAGTCTTCGCAAGCAGTTATCGGACATCCTGCCCTCGTTGCTTCCCAACAATCCCGTGGATGCAATCAAGGGAACCGAACTGATCCGCCTGACCCGCCTGCAACTCACCGGAAATTATTCGGACGCCTCGCTGCGTTATCATTTCTCCATCATGTCATGTGATCCGGCCTCGCCGATCGCGAAGGTGGAGAAGGGCCAGGGTTACTACAAGCGCACCGCCTCCGTGCCCGCGTTGTCCGGTGCGCAGGAGCTGCTGTCGATGACCCAGGGCCGTCTCGACGATCTCACCGCGGATCCGCAGACAGCGGACAACGCGTTGATGCGCATCCGCAAGTTCCGCGCGGTGGTCACCCGCTATTTCGAAATCAACGGCCGCTTTCCCTTCGCCTTCCGCGATGCCTTCGCCAAGGAGGCTCCGCTGGGCAATCTTTGGAAGTATCCGGAACTGGTGCTGGTCGATTGGGAAACCGGCGAATCCGCGGACGAGGAGATGACGCTCGATGAGACGATGCTGTCGTTGAAGCAACGCCTCGGCCTGCCGCCATTCCGCCTGCATGGCGCGCGTCTGCGCATCCAGCCCTCCCTGCTCAGCTACCGTGAGGATTTCTTCCAGACGCTGGCCGTCTCGATGTGGGCGCAAGGTGGGGAATTGATCTACGCCGCACCGATCGAGGATGAGGCGCTGGCCGATGGCCTCCGCAAGCTCAATGCACTCTTCGGCGTGGGGGTGACGTCCTTCGGCCTGACCGCCGATGCGCTCGATGACCTGCCACGCCCGGCGAACATTCTCAACGCCCACCCGCGGGAAACCGAGGCGATCATGGGCAAGCTGGAGATCAACCGCATTGCCGCGCCGCACTCCCGCCATCACATCGACTGGAACGCGCTCGGCTCGCTCCGCACCGAATCGGAGGAAGCGGAAAAGCTCGTCGGCTGGCTCACCCGCTGTCTTGAAGAGCGGAAAGCGGAGCCGTTCAAGGATGAGGCATGAAGGGATTGATCCTGCTGCTGCCTGTGCTGCTGCTGGCCTCGTGCGCGGGGCCGTCTCCGACCCCGTATGCCGGTCATCCCGGTATCTTGCGCTACGATCCGGCCAACCGGCCGGCACTCGGCTTGTGGGAGATCGATCACGTCGCACGCCAGGTGGCGGCGGTGGCAGGACGCCGTATTTCAGGATCGGTGCAGCAGAGTATTTTCCCCAACGGCCCCGTCGCCTCGATCCAGGAGACTTCCGGTGGTGACCGGATATTGGTGAATCCGCGGGCAGCACGGGAAATTCCGCTGAACGCGTGGGCCTTCATCTTCGGCCATGAGTTCGCGCATCAGGTTTACAACTTCGGCCACCGCGGGAATACCAATCCCCAGCAGGAACTGCGGGCGGACATCATCGGCGCGGGCTATGCTCGGACAGCAGGTTACAAGCTGGTGCCCTACCTGCACTGGATGCTGTCGCGTCGTCCGGACTCCAGCCCCAGCCACGGCGATCTCCACTGGCGGGCACGGGAGATGGCGCGCCATTTCAAGGTGCCGACCGCGATCGAGGTGACGTATCGTTAGATGGAGCCACGCTCCCGAGCTCCATCATTCCACCATTTTCGGCGGGATGAGGAACAGCAGGCGGCCGCGTCGTCCGGATGGCGAGACGTCCAGGCAGGCGAGTGCGCCCTTCTTCACGTCGACCGCTCCGCCACTCGCACCGAGAAGAAACTCGATCAGGCCGGAGAGATCCGGCTCATGGCCCACAAGCAGGATGCGGCGGAATCTATCGAATGCGCGGAGTTCGTTGATCGCCGTGTCCGCGCGCATGCCGCAGGCGATCCATGGTTGGATCACCGGTGCGGAAATCCCGGCGGCTTCGCAAAAGGTTTCCGCCGTCTGGCGGGCGCGCACCAGCGGACTGGTGAGGACCAGATCCGGCAGCAGGTCTGCGGCCTTCGCGAGTTCACCCGCACGCCGTGCCTGCTTGTATCCCTTCTCCACCAGCGCGCGTTCGCCGTCGCCTCCGGGGTGACCGTGGTCCTCGGCTTTGCCGTGGCGGAGAATGAGGAGTTCCATTTGGGAGGAGAGCCGGTGGCGTTGATTACATGGTCATGCCGCCATCGACCGCCAGCACCTGGCCGGTGATGTAGCGGGCCGCCGGGCTGGCGAGGAAGAGCACGGCGGCGGAAATGTCGTCGGTCTTGCCGAAGTCACCGAGCGGGATTTTCTTTAGCACCTCGGCGCGGACGGCTTCCGGCAGTTCGTCCGTCATATCGGTGGTGATGAAGCCGGGAGCGACCGCGTTGCAGGTCACCTTGCGGCCGGAGAGCTCGCGGGCGACAGCCTTGGTGTAGCCGATGAGGCCAGCCTTGGAGGCGGAGTAGTTCGCCTGCCCGGCATTGCCGATGAGGCCGATGACGGAGGCGATGTTGATGATGCGTGGGTCCTCGGCCTTCATCAGCACGCGCATGAAGCCCTTCACGGTGTTGAAGGCGCCCTTGAGATTGGTATCGAGCACGGTGTCCCAGTCCTCCTCCTTCATGCGCATGAGCAAGCCATCGCGGGTGACACCGGCGTTGTTCACGAGGATGTTCACGGTGCCGAGTTCGTCGCCGATCTTCTTGGCGAGTTCCTGTACGGCGGCGTGATCGGCCACGTCCACGGCGTAGGCGGTGGCGGAGCCGGGGTAGAGGGCGTTGATTTCCTCGGCTGCTTTTCCGCAGCTCGATTCGCTGCGGCTCACGACGGCGACCTTCGCGCCCTCGGCGGCGAGGGCTTTGGCGATTTCCTGGCCGATCCCGCGTCCGGCACCGGTGACCACGGCCGTTTTGTTGGCAAAGCGTTGCATGTGTGCCGGGGAGCGTGGGGCGGGGGAGCGACAGTGCCAAGACGAAAGCGGTGGCGGCGGGAGAGCCGGAGTGGCAAAAGCATTGAATCATTCCACGTTCCCGTCAGTCCTAGCGCGGAATCAAAAAGCCATGAAACGAATCAAACTGTTGTCGGTTGTGTTGTTGTCCGGAGTTCTGGCCGCGGTGCCGATGTTTTCTGCCGCGGAAGCAGAAGCTTCCAAGCCGGTGGAGAAGAAGGACGGAAGAGCTGCCCGCAGGATCACGGTGAAACTCTTCGGTGCGAACGGGGCTTCGATTTCAGATGCCACGGTGTCGGCTGTGGAAGTTGACAGCCAACTGCGGGCCACGGCTACGGTGACGACGGTCAACGGGCTCAGAAGAATCGTGGAGATCACCTGCAGCGGTCCGATATTCCAAGCGACCGTCACGGAGCCGGATCGCGCACCTTCGACAAACAAGCTGGATGGCAAGGGATTGGCCGCGGGCGATCCACTGGTGCTCTTCCGGGTGTCCAGCCTGTATGCGGGACCCGGAGAATACGAGGTGTACCGTGGCATGGGAGAGCGCATGGTGATCACGGTGCAGTGAGCCTTCATGCTTGCGGGCTTTCCTTATCGTCCACATCGGTTAGATTCCCTGCCGATGCTGTGTCCGTTCTGCCGATCCCCGCTGGCTCCCGGCGCGCCGGAGTGCCCGGCGTGCCGGATGACGTTTCCGCGTACATCGGCGCTGCTGGGCGTGCTGCCCCGTCTTACCACGGGTATTTCGGATGGCGGCCACCTCGGGCCACATGAAGTCGCGAAGCTTCTCAAGGCAAAGGAGACCCTGGAGCGGAAGTTTCCTCAAGTGATGCTCCAAGTGGTGATCCATTCCTTTCCGGCGGATCATCCCTTCGGCCTGCATGCCTTTTGGGTTTTCAATGCGGCTTCCTTCGCCGGAGACACCCATCGCGGTGCGGAAAACCATACGATCCTGCTGGCGGTCGATCCGGGCCGCGCCGAGGGGGCGCTGATGGTGGGATACGGATTGGAACCATTCGTCACCCGCGAGGCTCTCGATCATCTTCTGGAACTGGCCGGACCCGCGTGGAAGATCCAGCGCTGGCTGGATGGAATTCTCACCGTGACCGAAGGCCTTGACCGTCTGCTGGAAAGCGTGGCGGTGCTGGATGAGGCAGGTGCCGGAGACGAGTTCTGAAACCGGGCCGCTATTTCGCGACCTGCTGTTTCAACCAGGCTCCGGCCTTGTCCGGTGCAGTCTGTGACCAAATGGCCACCAACGTGCGGCTGGCGGAGTCCTTCATGGCACCGGCCGGGAAATCCGCCACCCAATCGGCGGCCTTCAGTGGGTCCTGCTGCGCCCAGAGCTGGACCACCCCCACGACGGTGTCCGACTGCCGCTGGCAGGCCGGCATTTTGTCCACGGCGAAAGCCGCCGCCTCGGCCGGGTTCTTTTCCGCCATGGAAATCGCGATTCCCGCGAGGGCTTCCGTTTTCATCGGAGAGTCCTCCAGTTGCCCCACCCAGCGGGTGGCGTCCTCCGGATGATCGTGGGCCCAGTTCGAGGCGGCCAGGGAGATCTGGGCATTGGTCTCCAGATCATCCGGATCCGACGGCAGATCCTTCAGCAGTCTCAGGGCTGTTTCGGGGTGCTCGATGGTCTGGTGCTGCGCCAGATCGCGGAGAGCGGATGTGCGGGTTTCAGGATCGGGAAGCGTCCGCGCCCATGCTTCCGCTGCTGCCGCGTCCTTGGAGGCGGTTTCCTGGATCACGCAACTGATGGCATCGTCCCGGAGTGTGCCGGGTGGTGACTTGGCGGCCCAATCCGAGAGCCCTTTGAGATCCGCCGCGGCCCAGCGTTCCATGAGGCGGTTGGCCAGATCCGCCGTCAGGTTCGAGGCGACGTCCTCGCGGTCGAATTCCCGGAGGTAGGACAGGACATCGGGAAAGTCCGTGGGGGGGATGGCTTCAGCGGTTTGCTGGAGTAGCTTCGAACGTGCGGCTTCGTTGCGTTCCCTGAAGATTCCCTGAAGTGCACTTTTCAGCGGTGGCGACCATTTCTTGTCCTCCGGCGGCTCCGGGAAATAGGCGTTGGGATCGACGGGCTCCGCATCGTCGGGGGCATGCGGGCTCCGGGATGGGGAAACGATGCCCGCCGGATTTTCTCCCGGGCTCTCCCGGTCCATTGCCTTTTTCCGCGCCAGAACTCCGGCTCCGGCGAGAACGCCGATGGCCAGCAGGGGGGGCATGAATCGCCAAGGGGAGGACACGCGCGCCGGTGGAGAGGAGGGTGGCACAAGGGTCATTCAACACCCGATGCCGTCGCATTGGAAGAACGAAACATTGGGCGCGCGTGAGTCTGTTGTGCGGTCGATTTTGAAACTGTTAACCTTTGTTATAGTTAATCATTGCTTAGTCTAATCTTCTTTGTGTGAACAAATTGACATTATTTGCAAAAAGCAATACACACACTATCCCCCAACAAAGGAGAAAACCATGAACCAAACCAAGTCTTGTGTTTTTTCAGTGGCCTGCCTCGCGGCCATTGCCTCCGCTCCATTGTCCAAAGGTGGCGACGTGAACGCCTACATGGACGGTGGTGATCTCATCATTTGCGGCACCAGCGGTGCCGACAAACTCGATATCAAACAGGTCGGTCCCGTCACCTGGCGTGTCGCGGGGACCGGCGGCACCAAGGTCAATGGATCGAGCTTCCAGTTGTTCGATGTCTATTGCGGCATGCGCCTCGACATGAAGGGTGGAAATGACGGCGTGGGCATCCACGACGGCGTGATCCCGAAGTTCCTGCGCGTGTATCTCGGCTCGGGCAACGATGCGCTCATCCTGCTCAACCTGACGATCGGAGGATCGTCTGAAGCTCCGTCGGGAATCGCGGAGGTGTCCGGCAGCAGCAACTCCGGAGGTTACCTCTGCGTGAAAGGTGATGATGGCAATGATGCCATCAACCTCACCAACGTGGTCGTGCTGAACAACACCATCTGGTACGGCGGGCAGGACACCGATCTGCTGTCAGCCCGCGGGATCGAAGGTGGGAACGGTTACGGCTCCAAGTGGTCCACCATCGCCGGATGCAGTGGCAACGACCGCATCGTGGTCCAGAACTTCGAGGTGCGGAAACTGGAGGTCACCAGCGGCAGCGGCAAGGATGACGTGGCCGTGCAGGTGGGTTCCTTCCCGTCCTTCGGCTGCGAACGTATCTGCGTCGATACCGGCTCGGATACGGACAGCCTCAAGCTGAACCTCGCGGCGGCGGAAAAGCTGTCGGTGGAAGTTGGCCCGGGCAAGAGCGACAAGGTCAACGTCGTCGGCTGCACGGCTGACTGCGCTGAATTCAGCGATTGCGGCACCAATGGATTCATCGCCGGTGCGACCAACTTCTTCGGGTGGGTCGGCATCGATTCGAATTTCACCCATCAATCGGGAGACTTGAATTGACCGGATGACGGGTCCGGAAGCAAAAGCCACCCGGATGGCATGAGCCGGACCCCGTCTCCGGCGGAAGAGTCATCCGGGACTCCGTAACTGGGGACGCTCCGCGCGCGATGCGCGGAGCGGTTCCCATTTGCATATCTTTGATCCGGGTGGATAAAGATATGTCATCCGAAGGTTCTCAGGAAGCCGACTTCCAGGGCGAGTTGTTCCTGGGCATTGGTGTCCAGGGAGCGTCTCAGGGATTCCAAGGCTTCCATGCGCTGGAGCAAGCGGCCTTCCGGCTCGGCGTCCGCGACTTTCCGCAGGGCGGGCAGGGAGTCAGGAAAGTCCAGCCCGCCCGCGCCGGATTTCACCCGCAGCACGTCCGCGACCCAGGCGGTGAGCACGTCGAACAGGCGTCCGCGGGCTTCCAGGTATTCGGATTCGGCGGCAGCCTTGTGGAATTCCTCGCGGCGCTTCAGCCAGTCGCCTTCCGTGACCTGCTTGTAGGCCTGTTCTTCTTCCTTGAGGGCGGCTTCCGCCGCAGCGGTGGCGGTATCCCGGCGCTGTTCGAGGATGGAGGAAAAGACCGCCTTGATCGAGAGGGCGACGCGTGGGTTGCCGAGGCCGCTGGCGGTGACCTTGTCCAGGGAGGTGACGAGCTCCTGACCGCCCTCCGCTTCCAGTCCCACGCCGCCGAGCAGTGGCAGACGGACGCAGCGGGAGAGGATGGTCGGGAGCAAGGCCTGTGGATTGGAGGTCAGGAGTAGCAGCAGGGTGCGGGCCGGTGGTTCCTCAAGGGTCTTCAGGAAAGCGTTCGAGGCTTCCACGCCCATCCGGTCCGCCTCGGCCACCACGCCGACCTTCCATTTCCCCTCCGGGGCGGTGAGGCGCAGCGGGCGCTCCAGATCGCGGATGGCGTCCACCGCGATGCGGCGGGATTTCATGCGCGGGCGCAGGATGTGGACCCACGGACCCTCCAGGTCATCCAGCGGCGGAGTTTCCACCACCACCGGCTCACCGAAGAGATCGAAACCGCCGCCCTGCGCTCCGGAGCCATTCACCAGCTGGATGATCCGGGCGGTGAGGGCTTCCTTGCCGCTGCCACGGGCGCCGCTGATCAGGAAGGCGTGGGCAAGCCGGCCGCGTTCGTGCGCCGCCTCGACCAACTGGTATGCATGATCCGCCGTGTAAGCCATTTTGCGCCCGGATGCTGTTCCGCCCGGGGCCACCGGGTCAATACCAGGTCACTTTGGCACTTGGCAGGGCGGGGGGCCGGTTGCACGTTCCCGGCCATGAATCCTGTGTTCGCACCCCGTGGCAACAAGGCCGAGATCGAGGAAGGCGCCGCCTTCGCCCCGAAATTCGACGCCGATGGACTGATTGCCGCCATGGCCATCGATTCCGTGACCCGCGAGCCGCTGATGCTCGCTTACATGAACGAGGAATCCCTCCGCCGGACCTTGGAAATCGGAGAAGCCGTCTATTGGTCACGCTCCCGCAAGGAGTTCTGGCACAAGGGCGCGACCTCCGGGCATGTGCAGAAAATCGTGGAAATCCGCACCGACTGCGACCAGGACGCCCTGGTGCTGGTGGTGGAGCAGGTGGGTGCCGGAGCCTGTCACACCGGGCGCGGCTCGTGCTTCTACCGCCGCGTGGTGAAGGGCCCGGATGGTGCCGCGGCACTGGAATTTACCGGCGGTGGCCGCACCTTCGATCCCGGGGCGGTGTACGGAAAAGCCTGACCCGGTGAATTTCGCGGTTGCAATCGGTGGGAAGATCCTCTAGCTCTCCCGCCCCCGCGCGGCACGATCTGTTTTCCAGCTCGCCGTGTGGAACCAATTTCCAGCGAAGGAGGACCCATGGACATCATCAAGAAAATCGAGCAGGAGCAGTTGAAGCAGGACGTCGCCGAATTCCATGTCGGTGATTCCGTGAAGGTCCACACCCGCGTCGTCGAAGGCGGCAAGGAGCGCGTCCAGATCTTCGCTGGTCTCGTCATCGCCAAGCGCGGCACCGGCGTGAACGCCTCGTTCACCGTCCGCAAGATTTCCTACGGTGAAGGCGTCGAGCGTGTGTTCCCGCTGCACACCCCGCGCATCGCGAAGATCGAAGTGGCCTCCAAGGGCAAGGTCCGCCGTGCCAAGCTTCACTACCTCCGCGGTCGTGTCGGCAAGCGTGCCCTCCTTGTGAAGTCCGCCGAGCAGAAGTAAGCTTTTTCCTGGTTTTTCGCAGACGCCCCGCCGGTTCTCCGGACGGGGCGTTTTGCTTTGCCGCTTTTCGTATGAGGCTGCGTGTTTCCGCTTTTCGGCGCTGCGGCCCCGCGTCACGTTCCGCGCGTGCGAGTGCCTCTTTATATCGTTCTGCCCTTGGTTGCCGCGGTCGTCGCGCTGATCTGGTGGCAGGGGACGCTCGGCTATGATTTCGTCAGCCCGCCCCCGGAGCAGAAACTGGCGCAGGCACGTGCCGAGGCGGCTCGTGATTTTTCCGGAAACGCCCCGGCCGATGCACCTCGCCGCCCGGCTGTGAATGGTCAGGCGGAACCGGTCGAGCCCGCTCCGGATACGCCTCAGGAGCCGGAAATCGACCTAGGCAATCTGGAAACCTCGCCCGGTCTGCAGAGCTATGCCGTGGAGACGCCCAAGGGCAGCGACCATCTGGTGAAGCTGGCGACCGCGCTGGAGGCGAAGGGTGCCTTCCAGCGGGCCCTGCTCGCCTGGGAACGGGTGATCGATCACGCGCAACCGCAGCCCGATCCGGATAGCATCGCGCAGGCCTTGGCCTCGGTCAAACGCCTGCGCCCCACCCTTCCCGCGTGGAACATCGATCCGGAGGACTCCATTCCAATCGTGATCCATGCCGGTACGGGGCAGGCGACCGCCACCGCGTTGAAGCCGATTCTGGACGATGTGGCCCGGGAGATTGCTGTCGCCTCCAAAGGCATCCTCACGGTCACCGTGGACATCGCGGTGGGCAAGAAGATGCCGAACCCCACCGGTCCTGCTCCCGTAGCCCTGTGGATCAGCGGTGCTGCGAAGGATGCCCCGGCGACCGAGGCGCTGTCGTTCACCGTCGAAAATCCCGCCCATTTGCGCTCCCAGGTGTTTGCGACCGTCTATGGACTCGTAGGCGGCCAGCTCAAGCGGAAGACCGCCTACGCACCGCTGTCGGAACTGCCCTCCGGGGAAGACCCGGTGGAGTCCCTGAACTGCCGGATTACCCGGCTGTGCTGGCGTGAACTTGGAGCGGGATTGAATCTCGCCCCGCCGCCACCGCCCGCTCCCGCCACGCCCGAGCGCCGGAACGAGGAGCCGGCTCCTCGTCCGAACCGTGGCAACAGCACTCCGAACAAACCCGCCAAACCTGCAACCACGCCTGCTAAACCCGCACCCCGCGCCACTCCGGCTCCGAATCCAGCTCCCCGGAGCACCCGGCCGACCCGCTGAAGCGGAAACTTTTCGGGTCACATTCTCAACTGTCAGGCGGCTCCGGCTCTTTTTGACAAGACAGGGTCGCCGCATGATTCTCAGCGTCATGGGAGTTCCCCGGACACTTTCCTTTTTGCTGATGCTGCCCATCGCGGCGGTGGCGGAGGAGCGTCCGCAGGAGCCTCCCGCCAAAACGGCGGAAGCCAAACCGGCCATCGAGCGGCTGGACGGCAGCCGCTACAAGCTGGGTGAGATCACTTTTGACCAGAAATCGAGGGAGATCCGGTTCCCCGCCAAGGTGAACATGACGGAGGGGCTGCTGGAGTATCTGGTGGTCCATAGCCGTGGCAAGGTCCACGAATCGCTGTTCTCCACCGAGGTTTCGCCCACGAAGCTCAATGTCGTCTTCACCCTGTTGCGCTATCCGGCGTCGAAGGAGCTTTATGCGACGGATTCACCCGTCGACCACGAGGCCGGGACAAAGTTTCCGAACGTGGCCGCGGACGTGAAGGCGGGTGCCCGCGTGGACATCAAGGTCGAGTGGTCCGATGGCACGGGGAAAACCCGCGCGGTGCCGGTGAATGAATGGATTGCCCACGCCGTCACCGAGAAGCAGATGCCCTCCGGGCCGTGGGTCTACGGTGGGTCGGAAATTTCCAACAACCGCTACCAGGCCGAGGCAACCGGTGACGTGGTTGCGATTTTCCTCAGCAGCAGCGCCATTCTCAATTATCCAGGCAAGGACAACAACGACGATGAAGCGTGGCTGCCCTTTCCCAAGCGCGTGCCTGCCATCGGCACGCCGGTTGTCCTCATCATCACTCCGAACCAATCCCCGAAACCCGTCGCAACCCCATGAAAGCCACCGCCTTTCTCTCCATCCTCGCCGCCGGTGTCGCCACCGCCGCGGATACCTCCGACCGCTACGCCTCGGTGCAGCAGGAGATCAAGCAAGCCATCGCCCGCGGCAACGCGTGGCTGAAGTCCCAGCAGAAGGAGGACGGCCATTGGGATGACGAGGGCATCCCCGCCTTCACCGCGCTGGCCCTCACCGCCGCCACCCGCGATCCGAATGTGAACGTGAAGAAGGACACGCCGGAATACGTCGCGAAGGGATACGACTGGCTCATCAAGCAGCAGAAGGAGGACGGCGGCATCTACAACCGCGGCCTGTCCACCTACAACACCGCCACCTCCATTACGGCACTCGTCGTACTTGGCAAGAGCGACTACGAGCCGACCATCGTCCGCGCGCGCAAGCACCTCATCGGCCAGCAGTGGGATACAGGTGAGAAGGGCAAGACCGACAATCCGAACGATGGTGGCGTGGGCTACGGCGCGGGTACCAACAAGGACCACGACGACCTTTCCAACACCTGGCTCGCGATCGAGGCGATCTCGCTTTCCGCGCAGGTCGTGGCCGATGGCAAGTTCGGCGACCAGCCGGACCTCGATTGGAAGGCCGCCGAGACCTTTCTTTCGCGCTGCCAGAACCTTTCCGCCACCAACGACCAACCATGGGTCTCGGAAGATCCGAAGAACAAGGGCGGCTTCGTTTACAGCCCCACCGGCTCCAAGGCCGAGGACACGCTGCCGGACGGCAGGAAGGCGCTGCGTTCCTACGGTTCCATGTCCTACGCCGGCCTGCTTTCCATGATCTACGCCAAGGTCTCCGCCGATGATCCGCGGGTGAAGGCGGTGAAGGAATGGCTCGGCAGGAACTACACCGTCTCAGAAAACCCCGGCCTCGGCACCAGCGGCCAATACTACTACTACCAGACCATGACCAAGGCGCTCAGCGCGGCGAACATCGCCACCCTCAAGCTGGCCGATGGCAAGGAAGCCGACTGGCGCAAGGACGTGGCTGACAAGCTCCTCTCCCTCCAGCAGGGCGACGGTTCCTGGAAGAACACCGACGGCAAATGGATGGAAAGCAATCCGGTGCTTGTCACCGCCTACACCCTCCTTGCGCTGGAACAGGTGTATTATTCGATCCCGAACAAATGAGACGATGAAGTGTCCCCATTGCGGACGGCTGGTCTATAGCCGCCTCCGCCGTGCTTGTGATTTCTGCGGAAAAGATTATCCGGAAGGAATCCGCCTTCCGGATGAGGAAGTCCAAGCCATCAGAGAGGGATTCGCCCGTGAGGAGGAATCCCGCATCCGTTCCCGTGAGGATGCGGGGGAACACCCGGGACACGATGGGTGCTCTGCCTTTTCCATTTTTCCTTCAGCCGATTTCATTTCTCCACCCTCCGGAGATGCCTGAAGTGAGAGCTGGCAAAGTGATCGCAGGACACCCGCTTCACCGCTTCGCCTTCGGGGTCTTCAGGAACTTCTCCACTTCCGCCAATGAGCGGGTGTTGAGGATGTCTTCCTTGGACAGCCAGCCCTTGCGGGCGAGGCGGATGCCGAAGTGGAGGAACTGGAGCTGGTCGGTGGCGTGGGCGTCCGGGTTGATGGAGCAGAGCACGCCCTTGTCCTTGGCGCGCTTCCACCAGCGCCAGTCCATGTCGAGGCGCATCGGGTTGCAGTTCAGCTCGATGATGGTCCGGGTCTCGGCGGCGCAGTCGATGATCTTGGCGTGGTTCACCGCGTAGCCGTCGCGTTTCAACAGCAGCCGGCCGGTGAGGTGGCCGAGCATGGTGACGTGCTCGCTCTCCATCGCGCGGCAGATGCGCGCGGTCATCTCGTCCTCCGAAAGCGTGAAAACGTTGTGAACGGAAGCCACGCTGAAATCGAGCTGCGCGAGCATCGCATCGTCGAAGTCGAGCGAGCCGTCCTTGAGGATGTCCACCTCGGAGCCGGCGAAAATCCGGAAGCCGCTGAAGGTTTTGTTCAGCTCGCGGATCGCGCCGATCTGGTCGGTGAGACGTTCCTCATCGAGACCGCGGGCTTGGAACGAGGATTTGGAATGATCGGAAATGCCGAGGTACTGGAGTCCTAGTTCCTGGGCCGCCTCCGCCATTTCCTCCAGCGTGTTGACGCCGTCCGAGGCATTGGTGTGGTTGTGGAAGGTGCCGCGCAGGTTGCTGAGTTCGACCAGCCGTGGCAGGTCGCCGGTTTCCGCGGCTTCGATTTCGCCGCGGTTCTCGCGCAGCTCCGGTGAGACATAGCGCAGGCCGAGCGCCTTGTAGAGCCCCGGTTCGTCGTGGATCTCGGGTGGCGGCGCGACTCCTTCCACGGGTGTGAGGGCGTATTCGTTGAGCGACCAGCCGTGTTTCAGCGCGCGCTGGCGGATCGCCACGTTATGCTCCTTGGAACCGGTGAAATACATCAGCGCGAAAGGAAACTCCGCGTTCGATACGGCGCGCAGGTCACACTGGATGCCATTGTCCAATCGCACCGAGGTCTTGGTTTCACCCCGGGCGATCACCGACTTCACGATCGGGAACGTGGTGAAGTAGCGGCACAACTCCGCGGGCTCCTTGGTGGCGACCAGGAAATCGAGATCATGCACCGTTTCCTTCGCACGACGGAACGATCCGCACACGGCCACCTGCGATACCGCCGGATGATCGCGCAGGGCTTCCAGAATGTCATCGACCAACGAGGTCACCGTGCCGAGGCGGAAGGTGTCGGCGAAACTCTCGCGCTGCTGGAGGGCTTCCAGAATCTTCGTCTGGGTCTTCGCGCCGAAGCCGGGCAGACCTGCCACCTTGTCGGCATCGCAGGCGGCTTTCAGATCCGCGATGGAGCCGACCTCCAGCGTCTCAAAGAGCGCCTTGATTTTCTTCGGCCCGAGTCCGGAAACATCGAAGAGTTCGAACAGACCCTCCGGAAACTCCGCGCGCAGCTTCTTGTGAAACTGGAGCTCCCCCGTGGTCGCGAGTTCATGAAGCTTGTCGCGCAAGGCGTCGCCGAGGCCTTTGATGCCTTCCAAGTCGTTGGCGGCGGCGAGGGCGACGATATCGCCATCGTAACCCAGTACGACCTCCGCGCCCTGCCGGTAGGCGCGGACCTTGAAAGGATTCTCGCCCTTCAGCTCAAGCAACCGGGCGATTTCTTCGAGGACTTCAGCAAGCGTTTCGCGGGTCATGCTGGCCATACTCAACCGCATGGCACCCGCGGCGACAAGGGCCGTTCAAGCGACCTTTTCGCGAACCGTCCGCACAGCGACGCATTCGGTGTTCGGCAGGATGAATTTCTCCACCAGAACGTCCACCCGGCGCAGGGGATGATGGGAGAGCAAATGATCCGCCACATCCGCGGCGAGGGTTTCGATGAGCTTGCGCGGTTTCTCCGCTGCGAGCGCTTCGAGTTCCAGAGACACCGCGTAATAGTCGACGGTCTGCGCGATGTCGTCGCCGAGATGTCGGAAGGAGGCTTGTGGTGTCATCACAATGCTCAGCAGCAGTTCCTGCGGCGCGGCGCGTTCTTCATCCGGCACGCCGATGTGGGTGGTGACGCGGAGTTTCCGGATCTCGATGGTATCGGTCATATCAGGAGGCGAAGGATTCCATCTCCGGGATCATCCCACGCTCCATCGCCTCCACCAGCAGGACGCGGGTGGGGTGGTTGAGATCGAGCGTCAGGGCATCGGCCGGGGACAGCCATTTGAAATCCTCCGCCTCGTCGTTGAGCTGGATCGCGGTGGTTCGGGCGCGCGCCACGTAGTTCAGAAGCAGGAAGTGCTCGGGGCGCTCGAATTCCTCGGAATCGATGCAGTCCTGGACGAGGGCGAACTGGATGTTGTCCAGCTCCACGGCGGTTTCCTCCCGGATCTCGCGGCGCAGGGCATCGAGGGAGGTTTCTCCACGACGGATCTTGCCACCGGGAATGCCCCAGCGGTGGCTCCACTTGTGGGTGCGGACCATCAGCACGTGGCCGTGGCCGTCATGAAGCAGGGCTCCCACCGTGGCGATGGGGCGCGGGGCGGTGGTGGTGCGGCCGAGCAGCGAACGCAGGACGCCCAGATCCGGCACGGTGATGTCCGGTCGCACCGCAGCCAGCGGTTCGGCATGCGTGTAGCCGGTGAGCACGGCGATGGAGGAAATTCCACCGTGACGGGCGGTTTCGATGTCGTGGGTCATGTCGCCCACGAAGGCGGTCGCGCCGGGATCGAGTTTGTGGGTGGCGAGGATCTCATGGATCATCTTGCGCTTGTCCACGACTCCGGCGTAGGTGGCCTCGAAGAACGGTTCGAGGCCGAATTCCTCAAGCTGCTGGTGAAAGGCCTCGCGGTGCATGCTGCTGAGCACGAAGCAGCGGATGCCGTGGGCGGCGCACCATTCCAGTTTTTCGCGCGCGTGAGGCAGGACGAAAACGGGGGCCTTCGAGTCATGGAACGCGGGGCGGAACCGGCTTTCCAGTTCATCCAGCGCCACCTCCGGCAGGAATTCCTGGTAAAACTCGCTGTAGGGCAGCCGGAAATGGCGGCGGAAGGCATCGCGGTCCAGCGGATCGCGGCCGTAGCTCTCGAAAACGAGGTTGGTGGCCTCCAGCACGGGGCCGAGGTCGTCCACGAGGGTGCCGGACCAGTCGAAAATCAGGTTGCGGAACATGACAGGGCGGAAGTTCAGCCGATTTGGAAGCGGACGGAAAGGATTCGATCCTCGCCGAGTTCTTCCCGGAGCCGTTTCAGGAGCATCGGCTTCATCTGCTCCAGATGGAAGCGCATGGCGGGCTGGGTGACGCGTAGCACCAGATGGCCGCCTTTGACCGATAGTGGCTCGGTGTGGCGGGCGATGAAATCCCCGGCCAGTTCCTTCCAGGCACCCCGGACCTGGTCTTCCTGCAATCCTTCTGCCACACCGGCCTGGTGGAGGATTGCCTTGATGAAACGATCCGGCCGGGAAACCCGGTTCTCCAGATTGACCGGTTCGTCCGCTCCGCGCCATTCCCGGAGGATGGCCTCGCGGATCCTTTTCAGGGCGGGGTCATCGTTCATCGGGAGGGAAAAAGGGTTCAGTCTTCGCCGTCGTTGCCGATCGCTTCGACGGGGCAGCCTTCCATGGCTTCGATGCATTGCTCGCGCTCCTCGTCGCTCTCCGGCTGCTTGTATACGAAGGAGTAGCCTTCGTCATCGGCACGGGTGAAGTTCTTCGGCGCGGTCTCGCGGCAGAGGTCGCAGTCGATGCATTGGCTGTCGACGTAGAATTTCCCTGCGACGTTTTCTGCGTTCTTGTCTTCGCGATCGGCCATGTAGTGCGTGAAAGGTTGCTGGGCCTTGGATGGCCCCGACCGCTCCCGGTTGCAATTCGATTTTTCCGGCGGGAGGCTGAGGGATTCGCACTGGCCAAGCCGGTGCCCGGACCGTAAACACCTCGGAGCCGTCCGCCCATGAGCCAACCCTCTTCCGAAACACCCGACGGACCCCAGCCGCCCCGGCAGCGTCCGCCCGTGGCCCGAGCCCCCAAGGACTCGTCCGAATTGGATTTGTGGGACTTTGATGGAGAAGGCGACTTGTCCCCCGAGCCGTCCGCCACTGAACTGCCCCCGGCTTCCAAGCTGCGGACCCGTTCCCTGACTCCGGAACCCCGCGCGGTTTCCATTGGAGACGGGGCGTCTTCGGTCCGGAGCAAGAAACCGGCTGCCAAAGGACCAGCCCAGCCATTCGAGCAGCGCCGCAAGATATCTGACGACATTGGGGAACTGGACGACGATCTTCCCGCGTCCGAGCCACTCCCCGCGCAGGAAAGGCCCGTGGTGCCGGAATCCAAAGTTTCCCCGCCAGAGCCGGAGCCCCCGCTTGAGCCGGAGTTGGAGACTGCGATCGGAGAGGCGGTTTCGGAGGTCGCTGCCGGGCCGGTCCTGGACGATGAATCGGTGTCGGCGGAACCTGCATCTGCCGCAATCCCGCTGAACGTCGAGGCGATCCGCACCCGGCTGGGCCTTTCCAAGCTTGAGAAGATCGGTCTGATTGCTCTGGCCGCGCTGTTGGTCGCGGGTGGGATTTACGTGCTGACCACGGCGGGCAAGCGGCTGCCCATTCATGATACTTCGGACGATTATCCCCGCTACCCGGTGAAGGGGGATCGGATCACGGTGAAGAGCACCGAGAGCTTCTGGCGCGAGCCGATCGCGGGCAAGGATACGGTCCGTCGCGATACCAAGCTCATTCCCGTGGTGAAGCTGGAGCTGGAAGGCTCGCCCTGTGCGATCCGCGCGTTTTTCCGCAACGAGAAAGGCGAGACCATCGGTGATCCGGTGACACGTGCCATCAGCCCCGGGACTGTCGAGATTGCCGCCACCGCCGGGTTGGAGGACATCGCGTTCCATGCCTCCTACCGTGCGGGGCAGACGCCGCCATGGCGGCTGGAATTGTTCGAGGCCCCGTCCACCGATTCGCCGCGCCAGGAGTTCAAGAGGCTCCTCGATACCCCTCTAGCCAACGACCGCCACTGATCCCATGCCCAGCAATACTCCTGTGACTCCGCTCGTGCCGAAAGAAGGCTGGCACGTGATGCACCTCTTCTACGACGTGGACCATTCCGCGTGGTCCTTGCTGGGTGAGGACGAGAAGCGGGCGGCGAAGACGCGCCTGACGGAGCTGGTTCAGGAGATCCGCGCCACGAAGGATACCCATCTGCTGACCTATGCCATCGCCACGCCGAAGGCGGACATCGGCTTCATGCTGCTCACGCCGGACCTGCACGTGGCCACCGCTTACGAAAAGCAGCTCACGCTTTCGCTGGGACCGGACATTCTCACACCTGTGTATTCCTACCTCTCGCAAACCGAGCGCTCCGAATACACCACCACGCGCGAGCAGTATGGGGCGGAAACCCTGATCGCTGAAAAGGGGCTCACGGAGGGTTCTGAGGAATACGGGAAAGCGCTCGCCGAGTTCGACGACCGCATGGCCCACTACCTGAAGCACCGCCTGTATCCGGTGCTGCCGGATTGGCCGGCGATCTGTTTCTATCCGATGTCGAAGCGCCGCACCGGCGCGGACAACTGGTATTCCCTCAGCTTCAAGGAACGCGCCGAACTCATGTCCGGCCACGCCCGCGTGGGCCGCACCTATTCAGGCCGCATTCTCCAGCTCATCACCGGTTCCACCGGTCTTGATGAATACGAGTGGGGTGTGACGCTGCTGGCGAAGGATACGATGGACATCAAGGCGATCGTGTATGAGATGCGCTTCGATGAAGTCTCCGCGCGCTACGCGGAGTTCGGTGACTTCTACATCGGCATGCAGCTGCCGCTGGATGAGTTGTTCCGGCGTGTGTGCCTGTAAGATATTGGCCAGAGTCTTTGGCACCTTGGGACGATCTCGGAGCGGGTCGAAGACCGTGGGGTCATCGCGTGTTCCATGGATTCGCGTATCCATGTCCTATCCGCCTTTCCGCACCCCGCTGCGCATGGGTGCGGATTCTTAAAGCGGGCGACGATCCGGAGGTGCCGTCGCCAAGGCTCCTCAACCTCCGGCTATGTTCCGCGACATCTCTGAGGTCGGAAACGAGTGAGGGTGGATGATATGGGTTACGCCACCGCACGCAGCTTGCGGAATACGAACAAGCTGAGGATGCTCACGGTGATCGCCGCCAGGCCGAGCCGGTCGAAGTGAAGCAATGACAAGCCCGGGCCTTTTTGCACCACCATGCCGCCGATGGAAGTCGTGATGCCCGAGGCGAGGTCGCGCGCGCAACCGACCAGACTCATGTAGGCGCCGCGCCGCGCGGAAGGTACCGCTTGTGAAATCACCGCCTGTCCGGGGATGAAGCGTCCGCTGGCGAAGGTGAAGAAAAACGCGGCCAGTACCAGCACGTGCCACATGGGGATTGGTCCGGAATTCGTCAGCAGCCGGATCACGATGGATGCTCCGGCCACCAGCACGCAATAGACCTTGAAGCGGCCATGGATGTCCGCCATCCGGCCGACCCATGGACCGGTGAAGATCGTGACAAGGCCACCGGTGAGATAGACGAGGAACAGGGATTCCTCCGGCATGCCCGCGTTTCCGACCAGATAGGTCGAGAGATAGGGGATGATCGTGAAGTGTCCGAAGACCATCGCCGTCATCAGCAGGATGCCGGTCCAGGCATTTCCATCCGCGAGGAGATTGAGGAAATCCCTGCCCGACGGAACCTGGCCTTCTTTCAGATGTCCGCGCACCGGAGGCAGCACGCGGTAGAGACAGATCCACACCACCACCGCCAGCGCGGCCACGGTGAGGAACGGCGCTTCCCAGCGCCAGATCTGGGCAAGCTTCAACCCGATCGGCACTCCTGCGGCAGCGGCGAAGGAGAAAGCCGTCATGATGATGCCCATGCCGCGGGCGCGGCGCTCGGGTGGAACGACGTCCGCCACGATCGCCATGATCGCGGCGCCGCTCACGCCGCCGAAGGCCCCGCAGATCGCGCGGGAAATCTGGAGCATGACCGCCGTGGTTGAGAGACCGCAGGCCAGCGTGCCCACGGCGAATCCCGCGTAACAAAACAGCAGCAGCTTGCGACGGTCGAAGCGGTCGATGAAGGGCGCGGACAGCAGGCCGACCACCCCGGCGGTGATCGCGAAGGAGGAGATGAAGCCGCCGAACTGCTGCGGTGTGACATTGAGCTCCCGCTGGAGCTGCGGGCCCAGCGGCATCATCACCATGAAGTCCATGATGTGGGTGAACTGCACCGCCGCGAGCAGGAGCAGGAGCCACTTTTCGGAAAGGACGCGTCCTTCCACCTTTTCCACCCCGTCACTTCCAGAGTCCATGCGTTAAAAAGGAAACCCGCCTGCCGGGTGGCGGGCGGGCCTCAAGAGACTCGCGAATGAACGGTCGCGCAAGTGGAACCCCGCGCGGCTCGTAGTTCCCCTGACAAGGGTTCAGCGGGCCGGCTCGACGGCGTCCATTTCCTCATGGAGGCGCTCGATCAGGCGCTCCATGTCACGGACATTGCGTCGTGCACGGCCGATGCTTTCCCGATCAGGCGCCCGCTGCATGCGCGGCGCCTGGTCATCTCCCCGGCGGGCCATTTGGTTCGGCAGTTCGGCCGGTGGATTGCCCACGCGTGCCACGGCGGAATCGACGGTCGGCTTCTTCAGCATGGCCACCACTTCATCGGCGGGGATGAAGAAGCTGCGGGTGCGGTCGGCCTGGGCGATCGAGATGCCGATGACATTGCCATCCAGATCGACCACCGGACCACCGCATTGCTGCGGCTTGAGCTGGAGATCGGATTGGACCACGGCCGGGAACATGTCACGGACGCGGCTGATCGCGCCGCCCATTTGCTCCATCTGGCGGAGGCGGAGGTTGGTGAATTGGGGCAGGCGCGGGCGGTTGCCTAGCAGGACCTCGACGTCGATCGTCTTGCCGCCGCGGGAAATCTTCATGGCCACCTTGTCACCCGGGTTCTTGCCGAGCAGGGAATTGCGGAGCTCCATCAGGCCGGAGATCGCGCGATCTCCGATTTTCAGAATGACGTCGCCCTCCTTGATGCCCGCGGTTTCTGCGCCGGTTTTTTCCTCCACGGATCCCACCTTCACGCCGGGACCGCTGTAGGTCATGTCGCCGTTCACGCCGAGGAAGGCTTGGTCGGACTCGCGGAGGGAACGGGACAGCACGGCCACGACGCCGAGGCCGCCGAGCTTGGCATCGCGGCGGGAGGCCACGACGAAGCTGCCGAGGGCGGGGGAGCCGCGGTCCGACCACTTCACCGGCGTGAGTACCGGACCATCAATGGAAAGCACGGCGATGTCTTCATCCTCATGAACACCGGTGATCTTCGCGCTGTGGGTGGTGCCCTTGGAATCCAGAACCTGGATGGCGGCGCCCTTTCTGGCGATCTCGCTCCACTTGGTGAGAACCTGGGTGCCATTGCCAACCACGGTGCCGTAGGCGACCTGATTCTTGCCGGCATAGACCTGAACGGTTGAGGCGGACACACGAGCGGCCACCGATTCACCTACCGCGCAGAGGTCGGCGTACTGGCTGGCGATGGCTTCGTTTTCCTCGGCACTGAGAAGCGGCACTTCCTTTTTCTCGAAGAGTTCCGGATCGATGCCGATGCCTCGCAGCGAGCGGGGATCGTAGAGCGCGTCGCGCTTCACCAGCGTGACCTCGAGGTCGAGCTTGGTCTGGTCGCGCATCAGGGCGAGGCGGATCTTGTCGCCGGGTTGCTTCTTCGCGAGGGCAAGCTGGAGGTCGCGGCCACTGCCGACCTTGCCACTATCGATGCCGACGAGCAGGTCGCCCACGCGGACGCCGGCGGCGGCGGCGGGCGAGCGGGGAGTGACTTTTTCCACTGGCACGCCAAGGCCTTTGCTGGAATCCCGGCCCATGCCGATGCCCAGCACCGGAGCTTCCGGATTGGCGAAGGGATTCATGGAGAGCTCGCCCCAGTTGTCACCGGCCATCAGGCGGTCCCAGTCCTCGCGGAAGCCGTCCACGCCCGCGTGGTTGTTGTTGCGGCGGGATTCGCCGATGGACGAGTTGATGCCGACGATACGGCCCTGGAGGTCGAAGATCGGGCCGCCCGAGTCACCGCCGATCAGGGTGCAGTCGCTGGTGAAGAAATTGCCCGGGCCCTTGGACACCACGCGTCCGAAGCGGACCGGCGGGGTGCGGTTCGGGTCGAATCCGGCGGAATGGCCCATCGCCACCAGCCAGTCGCCCGCCATCAGGGTCTTGGAATTGCCCCGCTCGACGAACGGCCAAGGACCCTTGCCGTCGATTTTCACCATGGCGATGTCCTTGGAGTAGTTCGCGCCAAGGACGCGGCCGTTGATCTGGCGGCCGTTCGGGAAGACCACCAGCATGTCATCCACGCCCTGCACCACGTGGGCGGCGGTGAGGATGAGCCCGTCCGCGGAGGTGATGACTCCGGAGCCGGAGGAGCCGGTCTGTTCCGAAACCAAGGCCACGGTGGCGGGCATGACCTTCGAGGCCACGTCCGCGACTTCCTTTTCGATGTGTTTGAGATCCGCCACGGTCTTGACCGGTTCCGCGGCCCGGAGGGCGGCGGGGGACCACGCCAACAGGCCGGCGGCGACGGCTGCAAAAAACGCACGCGTTTTCATCATTCCACGGGGCATAGCGACGCCGGATGGGACGTTCGTCTGCGGTTCCTTCTTCATGGGATCTTCATCAATACGGGGTGGCGGCGGTCAATAGAGCACGCTACGGTCCGCGCAGCGATGCCGAAAAGCGCCCAGCCAGATTCCAGCAAAAATTCGAAAAACCGCGCGAGCCGGGATGGCGACGGGTCCGGCTCCAGCTCTCCGACCTTCGTTTCGCTCCTGTTTTTCTGGCCGTTCCACCTGTTCCGGTTGCTGACGAAACCGCTGGGTTCGCCGCTGAGGCCGCTGGTTCGGCTGGCCGGTTATCCTTGCGTGGCCGGGCTCTACGTTCTGCTGATGCTGGGGGTGGTGTATGGCTTCCGCGCCAGCCGCTACGATCTCCAGAAGATCCACGCGATGCCGGAGCGCTCGATCGTCTTTGACCGCAATGGCGAGGAGATCGGCCGCATCCACGGCGAGAAGCGTGATGTGATCCAATTGAGCCAGGTTTCGGACACCTTCCGGAAGGCCATTCTCGCGCGCGAGGACGAGCGCTTCTACCAGCACGGCGCGGTGGATCCGATCGGCATCGTGCGTGCATTCACGAAGAACCTTTCCGGCAAGAAGGAAGGCGCGTCCACGCTCACGCAGCAACTCGCGTCCGATGTCTTCCGGCTCAAGGAGGGCGAGTCGAAGAATTTCATCAACCAGCTCGATCGCAAGTTCCTGGAAATCGCCATCGGTATCCGCATCGAGTCCACGATGCAGAAGGATGAGATCCTGGAGGCGTATCTGAATTCGATCAACTGGGGCCGCCAGATCCGCGGGATCGAGGAGGCCTCGCGCGTGTACTTCGAGAAGCACGCCTCACAGCTTTCGTTGTCCGAGTCCGCGCTGCTCGCCGGGATTGTGCGCGGTCCGGACGCCTACAATCCGTTCAAAAGCATCGAGAAGGCGAAGCGCGAGCGCGATACCACGCTGGACCGCATGGTGGCGGCGAATGCGATCACGCAGGCGGAAGCCGATGCCGCGAAGGCGGAGAAGATCGAGGTGCGGCCGGAGTGGCGGCGGAAGTTCCAGGAGTCCTATGCGATGGACGCCATCCGCCATGACCTCGAGTTGATCCTGGAAAAAGAGAACCTCGAACTGGGTGGCCTGACCATTTCCACCACCATCGACAATCGCATCCAGCAGCGTGCCGAAAAGGCTCTTGATGAACGCTTGCGTGAGGTGGAGCAGATGGGCGGCTACAATCATCTCACCCGCACGGCCTGGTTGAAGAAACCCGAGGACAAGCGCGATCCCGAGCCGGGCTATATCCAGGGTGCGGCGGTGGTGATGGAGAACCACGGCGGCGCGGTGCTCGCGGTGGTGGGAGGACGTGATGCGGATGAGTCCCGTTTCAATCGGGCCCAGCGGGCGCAACGTCAGATCGGGTCGATCTTCAAGCCGTTCGTGTATCTCGCCGCGTTCGATCGTGGTCTGCGTCCCACCACCAGCATCAGCGATGATCCGATTTCTCCGGGGGAAATCGCCGGAGCTCCATCGACCTGGCATCCGAAGAACTCGGACGGCACCTACACCGGCATGCACGAGGCGGCCTACGGTCTCATCCGCTCCCGCAATACGATGTCGCTGCGCGTGGGCAACTATGCGGGCATGGAACGCGTGAAGGACGTGGCACGCTCTGCTGGATTCCTGGATCGCGATCCGGCGAAATCGATGCCGGAGAAACCGACATCGTATCTTGGTGCGTGGGAATCGACTCCATGGAAGGTGGCATCCGCTTACACGATCTTCCCGAACAATGGCGAACGCTATCGTCCTTACCTGATCCGCGAGATCCGCGATCGCGATGGGAATGTGCTCTATGCCACGCCGCAGTTGTCGTATCCAGCGGCCAAGGCGGGATCGGCGTGGGCGATTTCCCAGATCCTCCGCGAGGTGGCATCGCGTGGCACTGCGGCCGCGGTGAAGAAGCTCGGCTTTGACAAACCCTGCGCGGGCAAGACCGGCACGACGAACGATTTCAAGGATGCGTGGTTCGCGGGCTATACCTCCAGCCTGACCTGCACGGTGTGGGTGGGATTCGATACTCCGGTGAAGACGATGCAGGGCGGCTATGGTGCCACGCTCGCGCTGCCCGTGTGGGTGAAGATCATGCAGACGGCGGACCGACTCGGCTACAAGGCGGGGGAATTCAGCCCGGCATCGAAAACCATCACCGCGCGCCTGTGCCGCCAGTCCGGCAAGCGTGCCACCGCCGGGTGCGAAGAGGCGGGGACGGCCTATGCGGATCACGATGTCCCGGCGGATACGTTCGACCCGAACGACCTGTGCCCGATCCATCCCGCGAAGGCGATTCCCGTGGATGAAGATGCGGTGCCGGACAGCGCCGTGCCGCGTGCGCGCCCGGTGCTCCAGCCATCCGCCCGGGACGCACCGCCGCGCGCGGTTCCCGTGGACGAACCGCGGGCACCGATCCGCGCCCAACCGGTGGAGGAATGAAAGGCCACGTTCCGTATCTTTTCCAGATCCTCCATCCGGGTTCCCGGGTTTGAGATCCGGAATTTCAAATTTGCAGTCCTCTTCCCGCCCATGTCCACCTGGCGTCCCATCACGACTCCCTCCCGTTTCCTGCGGTGGGTGCCCGCGTGGTTGCATACGCCGCTGAAGTGGGTGCTGAAGCTGGGCGTGTTGGCCACGGTGATCGTGTGCGGCATCGCGTTCTTCTACTTCTGCCTCGCGATGAAGTTCGACCTTGATGAGGTCAACCGCCTGCCTGCGGCGAACATCGTTTACGATCGCAATGACAAGGAAATGGATGCGTCCACCGGCAACAACCGCCGGTTGATCACCCGCGCGGACCTGCCGGAATTTCTGGTCAAGGGTTTGCAAGCGCGCGAGGATGCCCGCTTCTTCGATCACTCCGGCGTGGATGTGCGGGGTCTGATGCGCGCGACGATCCGTAATCTGAAGGACCGCGATTTCACGCAGGGTGCCTCGACACTGACGATGCAACTCGCGCGCAACACCTTCGACATCCGCGCGAAGTCGCTGCACCGGAAGTTCCTCGAAATCGCGCTGACGCTGCGCATCGAGGGGCGTTACGACAAGAACCAGATTCTAACAGGCTATCTCAACCGCATCTACTTCGGCGCGGGGTGCCATGGCATCGAGGAAGCGGCGCGCACCTACTTCGGCCGTCCGGTGCGCGAGCTCAATGAGGGCGAGTGCGCGATGATCGTCGGCATCATCCGTGGCCCGCACATCTTCTCGCCGTTCCGGAATCTCCCTGCGGCGGAGGCCCAGCGCAACGAGGTGCTGGACCGCATGATCGCGATGAAGTTCATCACCGAAGCGGACAAGGAACGGATCATTTCCACGCCGGTGCGGTTGGTGAAGGATGATGATCGCGAGGTGCAACGCTCGTATGCCATGCAGCAGTTGCGCCGCGAACTGGATACGATCCTCGACGAATCCGACATCCGCCTCGGTGGCCTGCAGATCCGCACCAATCTCGATTCCGCCTGGCAGACCCGGCTGGAAACTGAACTCGCCCGCGCGGTCGAGTCGCTGGAAAACGAGAAGACCTGGCAGAAGCCGACACATGCCGCGCACAAGGACGGTGAGCCGGTGGATTACCTCCAGTATGCCGCCATCACCATTGAATACAAAAGCGGAGCGATCCTCGCCTACATCGGCGGACGTGATTTCAAGGACTCGCGCTACGATTTCACCCGCGTCCGCCGTGATCTCGGCTCGGCCTTCGAGCCCTTCGTGGCCGCCGCTGCCGCCGAGCGCAAGAAGCTGGTGCTGCCGGGGAAACCGGTACAAACCGGCCGGCAGGTGGGACCGGCGGAGGTCCAGCGGATCGCGAAACGCTGTGGCATTTCCGGCCCCTTTCTCGATACCGAGGATCTCTTCCGTGGCTCGGTGTCCGCCACTCCCATGGAGATGGCGGTCGGGCTTTCCACCTTGGGCAACAAGGGGCGGAGGCCCAGGGCGTTCTTCATCCGGGAAATCCGCAATGCCGCGGGCGAAGTGCTTTACACCGGCCATCCGCAGGAAAGTCCGGCGCTCTCGGCATCCGCCGCCACGGAGGCCAAGTCGGTGCTGAAGCCGCGTTCGGGCACGCTTTGTTTCACCGGGGCCACCGGGTCGGAACGCGAGGCATGGACGCTGCGCCTGGGGCCGAAGGGCGCAACGGTGATCTGGATCGGCTTCGACAAACCCTCCGTGATCGCTCCGGAGGCGCGGTTGAAGGCGCTCCTGGACGAATTCGTGGACCGGCTCGGCAACGAGTGATCCCGGGGATTTTGCGGGCTTGAATCCTCCGCCCGCTTCACCATCGTGCTCGCCATGATCGGATCCCGCTCCCTCCGTTGGCTTGCCGCGTGGTGTGCGCTCGCAGGTTCCCTGTCGGCCGAACCCCTGCGCGTGATGACCTTCAATCTCCGCTACATCAACCGCGGCGATCTGCTCAATCGGGCGTGGACCGCCCGCCGCGACCAGGTGGCGGATATCATCCGCCGCGATCATCCGGACCTGCTGGGAGTGCAGGAGGCACTGCGGCCGATGCTCGATGATCTGGGCCAGCGGCTGGAGGGCTATACGGAAATCGGAATCGGCCGCGAGGACGGGCTTCAGAAGGGAGAGTACTCCGCTCTGCTGGTGAGGACCGATCGCTTCGGTATCCAGCAGACGGGCACCTTCTGGCTTTCCGACACGCCCGAGGTGGTGAACTCGAAGTCATGGGGGAATACCGTGGTGCGCATCTGCACCTGGGCCCGGCTGTGGGACAAGAAGACCGGGCAGGTGATCCACTTCTACAACACGCACATGGATCACGAGTCCCAGCCCGCCCGGGAGAAGGGGATGGCCTTGATCCTCGAGCGCATCGCCGCCCGCCAGCCGGCGGGGCCTTTCCTGCTCACCGGAGACTTCAACACCGGGGAGGACAATCCGGTTCAGGAACTCATCCGCAACAGCACCTTTCATCCGGTGGATGTCTGGAAATCCCTGCACCCCGATGCTTCGCCCTCGATCTCCGGAACCATGCACGGTTTCCGCGGCAAGACCGACGGTGGCCGCATCGACTATATCTATGCGAGCGCGGACCTCACGCCCGTCGACTCGGAGATTCTCCATGATGCGAAGGATGGCATCTGGCCATCCGATCATTTCCCGGTGCGCGCGACGCTGGAATTGGAAAAGACGGAGAAGAAACAGCCATGATTCGTGAATGAAAAAATCCCCCTCCCGCACGGGGCGGAAGGGGGACTTTGGGAAGAAGTGGTCTCCCGCGATCAGGGCTTGGGAGTGGCCTTGAGGCGGACGAAGATCTTGCCGTTCACGGCGTTGCTCCGCGGGATTTTCACCATGATGTTGTCAAAGGTCGGGTTGCTCTGGTCAATGAACACCACGCCATCCGCGGGATCCGTGTCGGGAATGGCGATGTCGGTCCATGAGCTCAGGTTGGTACCCCACTGGACGGCTACATTCGTGTCCTGCTTCGACTGCGCGCTGCGCAGGAAGTAGAAATAGAGATAGTCGTTGTCCAGGCCTTGGGTTGGCAGTTCCGAAGACGAGAACGCCAGCGGGTTGGCCATCAGCACGTACTCGAGCAGGTTGGCGAGACTGTCATTGTCTGGATTCTGGGTGGGTCCGTTGTTGCCACTGGTCAGGCCGACAGTGCCCGCCCACGAGGCATAGCCGGTGGACTGGGTGACGATGATCTGCTTGTTGGTGGTGTCGTAGTTGACGTTATAGCCGAACGGCGTGGAAGCGAACGTGCCCGTGAGCGTGCCGGTCCAGGTGGCGATCACATAGGGGCCGGTGAAGCCTCCGCCGAGGGTCGACAGGGTGAGGCTGCCGCCGAGGGTGAGGTTGCCGTTGACGACCAGTTTGTCCACATTGGCACCGTCCGTTTCGATGGCGAGGGTGCCGGTGATGGTGGTCGCTCCAGTGGTCAGCGTGCCGGTGGCATTCTGTCCCGGAGCGATGGTGCCTGCGGCGGTGACGGCTCCCGTGATGATGCCGGTGCCGCCGAGGGTGCCGGAGGCATTCACGGTGACCGCACCGGTGCCCGTTCCCGAGCCGGTGGTATTGTTCACGAACAACTTGCCCGCCGCCACCGTGGTGCCGGCGGTGTAGGTGTTCGCGGCGGTGAGCCGCAGGCTGCCGGTGCCGGACTTGGTGACAGAGTAGCCGGTGATGATGCCGGTCATGTCCAGGTCGATGCCGCTGGCTGTTGTGCCCGTGGCCACCGCCACGCCCAGGTTGTTGGTGTCCCGGATGTTGATCGGCGCGCTGACCAGCGAGGTGGTCGAACTGGCGACGGTTGTGAGTCCGTAGCCGTTCGTGAAGTTGAACTGGCCGCCACCCGTGGAGGTGAGGCTGGCTCCGGTCATGAAGACGTTCGTGGTGAAGCCCTCGTTGCCGTTGAGCCCGATATTGAACGTGCCGCCGTTGAGCGTCATCGTGGTCACCTGGGTGCCCACGGTGTAGCCGAGCGCGTCGGTGGCGGTGGCGTTCACGGTGGCGCCGCTGTTGATGGTCAGCGGGCCGCGGATCGTGCCCGCGCCGCCACCCGTGCCGAGGACGAGCGTGCCGCCATTCACGGTGGTGCCACCGGAGAAGGTGTTCGCCGCACCGGTCAGGGTGAGGGTGGAGGAGCCGGACTTGGTCAGGCTGCCGCTCCCCGCGATGTAGTTCGCAGCGGTTTCCGTGAACGTATAGTTCTTGGTATTGCTGTTCACCACGACCGAGTTCGGCTGGAGCACGCCGGTGAGCGTGACGGCCGTGTTCGTGCCGGAGTCGTTGAAGATGACATCATCCCCTTGGAAGAAGGCATCGGTCTCACCGCTGCCCGCCGTGTTCCAGCGCAGGTTGCTGCCGCCGATGACCCACTGGCCGTCGGTGACGCCACCCCAGGTGATGGCTTTCGCGCCGATGTCCACCGTGATCTTGTTCGCGCCCACGTTGAAGATCGCCTGGCGGTAGTTGGCCGGTGTGGCCATCACGAGATTCGCAGCCGTGCCGGTCACGGCCCCGGTGTAGTTGAGTAGGGTGATGGTGCCGCTTGGAGTGCCACTGCCGCCGGTCACGAGGGAGACGGCGGTGGAGGTGCCGAGGTTGACCGGTCCATTGACCGTGATTCCGTTGTTCGCGATGTTCGCCGCGATGATGCCGCCGGTCGCGAAGGTCAGCGAACCACCACTGCCGATGGAACCGGTGCCGCCGATGCTGGCGGTCGAGCCAACGGTCACCGAAGTGGCTCCGAGGCTGCCGGTGAGGTTCAGCGTGTTGGTACCGGTGATGGTGGTGGTGCCGGTGTAGGTGCTCGCGCCGGAGAGCGTGAGAATGCCGGTCGTGGCGGAGCCGCCGCCCACTTCCAGATTCCGCGCACCGCCGGTTTCCACGATGGGGCCGGAAATCGTACCGGTGGAGGCGTGGGTGGTGATGCGGGTGTTTCCGGAGAGTGTCACGGTTCCGGACATGATGGATCCTCCGCCCAGGCGCAGGGCGCCGAAGGTTCCGGTGGGTTCCGCCCAACCGTTGCCTGAAAGGTTCATGGCGTTCGGATAGGTGCCTCCCGCGCTGACCAGGAACTGGCCGTTGGCACCGGTGGCGAGCGAGGCGGTGCCGAGGCCGTTGGTGTTCGTGACTTGCACGCGCGCGCCATTGACCGTGATGGTTCCGGAGAAGGCGGTGTTCACTCCCATGGTGTAGTCACCCTGGCCCGTGCCGTTCACACCGGTATTCGTGCTGGCGAACACCAAAGCACCGGCTCCGGCGAACGGGTTCACGGTGAGGTTGTTGGTCCGCCAGAACGTGGTGGTGGCACCCGAGGCCACGGTGACGGTGCCGGTTCCCAGCGAGCCGTTTGTGTTCGGAGTAGTGGCATTGCCCACCACCAGGTTCCCCGCGCTCACCGTGCCAGCGACGTTCAGGCCGTTGTTGCCGGTAAGTGCGACAGTGCCTGCGGTGGTCTTGGTCCATGCGTTCGGGGTATTCAGTGTGGCGGAGGAGCTGCCGGATTGGAGGTCCACCGTGGTGATGTTCGCGGTGGCGTTGTTGAAGGCGCCGCCGGTGAGGGCAAGCTTTCCGACCGTGAGGGTCTTCGCGGAGAAATCCAGCGTGCCGCCCGCCGCGGTGATGTCACCGGTCATGGAGTACGCCATGTTGGTGCCGAAGGTGGCGGTGGAAGAACCGGACTTCACCAGCGAACCGATGCCCGCGAGGATACCCGTCGCCACACCCGTCGAGTTGAAGGTATAGGCTCCGGTCGAATTGATGGTCACCAGGGATGGCGCCAGCACGCCGGACAAGGTGATCGTCTTCGCTCCGGCAATGGTATCGTCGAAGAGGACGGAGTCGTAGGCCTTGAAGACATCATTGCTCCCTCCGTTGTTGAAGTTGAGCAGGTTGTTCAGGTCCCACGTTCCGGCTGCCACGCCGGCGGCGGAGGCGTTGTTCCACACCAGCGAGGCACCCAGTCCCGTGAGGGTGAATTGCAGCTTGTTGCCGTTTACCGCCACCGAACCGGTCGCACGGGTTGCTCCATAGTTGGAGCCCATGCTGAGCACGGGTGTGCCGGTGCCGGTGATGCTGCCAGCCGTGTAGAGATCGTAGGTGCCCAGTGCCTGATTGCCGAGCATGGGGGCTACATTGATGGTGCCTCCATCGGCCAGATTGAGCGCTCCGGTCACCGTGGTGGTCGCACCGGTCTGCGCGACACCGCCGAGGATGGCACCGTTGTTTGCAGTGAGGGAGGTCAGAACCTTGCCATTCACTTCAGGACGGAACAAACCGCCATTGTTCACCACAATGGCGGATGCGGTCAGCGTGCCACTGGTCGCCAGCGTGAGCGTACCGGCATTGATGATGGTGCTGCCGGAATAGTTGTTCGCTCCCGCGAGCACCATGTTTCCGGGACCGTTCTTGGTGATCCCCACACCGGTGACGATCACCGAGGTGCTGAGAGCGAGATTGCCGTTGACCTGAAGGTCGTTGAAGGCAGCTCCATCGGCGACCGTGAAGGGCACGGTGGCATCGGTATTGTTCTCGCGCATGAACACCGTGCCCGCGATGATCGAGGGGGTTGTCGATGCCAGCGTGGTGACGGAGGTGTTGTTGCCAAAGGCAAAACGCCCGCCCCCCGTAGCCTGCATCGTGGAATTGGTCAGGGTGTAGGCCACCCCCCAGCCGTTGTCCCCCGTGCCCGCGTGGGTCAGTGTGGCGTTGTTGAGGGTGAGGTTGTTGATCTTTTGTCCGGTGTTGTAGCCCAGGACATTGTTGCCTTGGAGAAGGAGGGTGGCACCGCTGTTGACGGTGAGATTGCCCACGATCCGGCCCGTGCCACCGTAGTCCGTGCCGACGGTGTTTCCGAGCTGGAGGGTGCCGGAGTTCACCGTGGTGCCGCCGCTGTAGGTATTCGCCCCCATCAGGATCACCTTGGCGGTGGCGTTGTTCGCGGTGGTGGTGGTGACCGCGCCGGTGCCGGAGAGGATCCCGGAGAAAGTCATGTCCTTGCCGGTCCACTTGCTGGTCAGGGTGGCTCCGGATGCGCCGACGGCGACGGTGCCGGTCAGGTTGCTGATCCCGTCTTCATTCAACACGGTCCCGCCGTTGATCGACAGGTTGTTCGCATACGTGAAGGTATTGGAGTTCTGGATCCACAGCCGCAGGGTGCCGCCGGTGTTGATGTTGACGAGTCCGGTGCCGAGGGCGCTGACCGTGGAAGTGTTCGCTCCCGTTCCGCCGGTGCCGATCGAGAGGATGCCGCCATTGATGGTGGTGCCTCCGGAGAAGGTGTTGGCGGTGGTATTGGCGAGGGTCAGGGTACCGGTACCGTTTTTGGTCAGGGTGCCGGTTCCGGCCAGAATACCCGTGCCATTGAAGGTCCAGGTGCCATTGTTCGCTCCCACCGTGACCGTGGTGGGCGTGACGGTTCCGACCAGGGTGGCGGTTTCTCCGGCCGCAGCGGAGAACACCGCGTCATTGGCGTCGCTCCATTGGGTCAGGATCGTATTGGCATCGACGAACCAGTTGGTGTCGCCGGCGGCGGTGCTCCAGTTATTGGTGGTACCGGCGGTTTGCCAGGTGAGGGTGGAGCCAAGAGACGGCAGGGCAAGGCCCAACGCCACCGTAAGGTGTGTGAGTTTGAGTTTCATGGGTTTATGCAACAGAAGCAACAGAGCTACCCCACCCGTCCTCATGAAAATTTCTCACGAAGAAAAGGGGGATACATTAACAATGTAGATACCTGCCTCCCCTGGTGCGCCAGCAAAAAGTGGTGAACGTATGTCGTACACGCATATAGCCCCATAGCCCCGTCCCACCCGGAAGGGTGGAACGGGGCCGGGGCATTGCTAACCCGGAAGAGGGTGTGTCTCAGGGCTTGGGCGTGGCCTTGAGACGGACGAAGAGCTTGCCGTCCACGGCATTGCTCCGCGGGATTTTCACCATGATGTTGTCAAAGGTCGGATTGCTCTGGTCGATGAACACCACACCATCCGCGGGATCCGTGTCGGGAATGGCGATGTCGGTCCATGAGCTCAGGTTGGTGCCCCACTGGACGGCCACGTTCGTGTCCTGCTTCGACTGCGTGCTGCGCAGGAAGTAGAAATAGAGGTAGTCGTTGTCCAAGCCCTGCACCGGCAGTTCCGCCGACGTAAATGCCAGCGGATTTGCCATCAGCACGTACTCGAGCAGGTTGGCGAGACTGTCATTGTCTGGATTCTGGGTGGGTCCGTTGTTGCCGGAGGTGAGGCCGTTGGTGCCCGCCCACGAGGCGTAGCCGGTGGACTGGGTGAGCACGATCTGCTTGTTGGCGGTGTCGTAGTTGACGTTGTAGCCGAACGGTGCGGAAGCGAACGTTCCCGTCAGTGTGCCGGTGTAGGTGGCGATCACGTAGGAGGGCGCGGTGAAACCTCCGCCGAGGAGCGAAACCGAGAGGCTGCCGCCGAGGGTGAGGTTGCCATTGACGACGAGTTTGTCGGCATTGGCTCCATCCACCTCGATGGCGAGGGTGCCGGTAAGCGCGGAGGCTCCAGTGGTGAGGGTGCCGGTGCTATTGACTCCGGGGGCGATGGTTCCTGCACTGGTCAATGCGCCGGAGATGGTGCCACCGCCGGTGAGCGTGGTGCCAGCCGCTGCGGTGACCGCACCAGTGCCGGTGGCGGAACCGCTGGTATTGGCCACGATCAAGGTGCCCGCGCTCAGCGTGGTGCCCGCAGTGTAGGTGTTCGCTCCGCCGAGCCGTAACGTGCCTGCTCCCGATTTGGTCAGGGCGTTTCCGGAGACGACACCCGACACGTCGAGGTCTATGCCGCTGGCGGTGGTGCCGGACGCGACCGAGACAGGGAGGTTGTTGGTGTCACGGATCAAGATCGGTGAACTGAACACGGACGTGGTCGAACTGGCGTTGGACGTGATGCCGTAGGAGTTGGTGAAGTTGAACGCGCCACCTGTGGAGCTGACAGTGCCCCCGGTCATGCTGACATTCGTGGTGAAGCCTTCGTTGCCACCGGAGGTGTTGTTCAACGTTCCGCCGTTGAGCGTGAGAGTGGTGACTTGGGTGCCGACGGTATAGCCGAGCGCGTCACCCACCGTGGTGGTCACGGTGGCGCCACTGTTGATCGTCAGCAGACCACGGATCGTACCCGCCGGACCGCCGAGACCGAGCGAAAGCGTGCCACCGTTGACGATGGTGCCGCCGGTGTAGGTGTTCGCCGCGCCGGTCAGAGTGAGGGTGGAGGCGCCCGATTTGGTCAGACCGCCGATGCCGCCGATCACGTTCGCTCCGGATGAGGTGATCGTGTAGTTCTTCGTGGCCGCGTTTGCCGTGATCGATGCCGGCTGCACGGCTCCGCCCAGGGCGATGGCAGTGGTCACGCCGGTGTCATCGAACGTGACGGCATCGCCTTGGAAGAACGCATCGGTTTCACCGCTGCCGGTGGTGTTCCAGCGCAGGTTGGCGCCGCCCACGTTCCATTGGCCGCCGGAGGTGCCGTTCCAGACCAGTGCCTTGTTGCCGAGGTCCACGGTGATCTTGTTCGCTGCCACGTTGAAGACGGCCTGGCGGTAGTTGGCGGCGTTCGCCAGAGCCAGGTTCGCCGCGGTGCCGGTCACCGCGCCGGTGTAGTTGAGCACGGTGATCACGCCGCCACTCGCCGCGGTGGTGAGGTTGACGGTGGTGGTGGCGTTGACCGCCACGTTGCCGTTCACGGTGAGGGCTCCTGCCACCGGGTTCACCGAGAGGTTCGATCCGGCAGCAAGGGTCAGCGACCCGCCGCTGTTGATCGAGCCGATGCCTCCCAGCGTCGAGCCGGATGCTACGGTGACAGCCGTAGCTCCGAGGCTACCGTTCAGGTTGACCGTGGCATTGGTGATGGTGGTGGGACCGGTGTAGGTGCTCGCTCCGGTGAGGGTGAGGGTGTTCACGGCTCCGGTGATGCCCAGCTCCAGGCTCCGGGAGCCGCCGCTTTCCACGATGGGACCGCTGATGGTGCCGGAGGTCTGGTAGGTGGTGATGCGGCTGTTGCCGGTGAGCGTGATCGTGCCGGATACCGTGCCGCCGTTGATGCGGAGAGCGCCGAGCGTGCCCGCGTTTTCCGTCCAGCCGTTGCCATTCAGGAAGAAGTTGTTCGTGTAGGTGCCTCCTCCCAGGAAGAACTGGCCGCCCGGGCCGGTGACCGTGAGAGGGCCGGTGCCTCCCGCGGTGGCGGACGAGGTGAGGGTGGCGCGGGCTCCGGTGACAGAGAGGGGGCCGCTGAAGCCGCTGCTATTGCCGTTCAGGGTGACTTCGGAGGCATTCGTCGCGGCTCCGGTGTTCGTGCCGGTCAAGGTGATGCTGCCGGTGCCGCTGAAGGCGTTCGAGAACGCCAGGGAGTTCGCCGCGCGCGAAACGGCAAGCGTGGCTCCGCTGGCGATCGAGACGGTGCCGCTGCCGATGGTCGCGGTGTTGCCAAGGCTCAGCGTGCCCGCGCTGATCACACCCGCTCCGGTGATCGTATTGGCCGCGTTCAGAGTTGCGGTGCCCGCGGTGGTTTTGGTCCACGTGCCTGATCCCGTGAAAGTCGCGCCAGCCGTGCCGGATTGGAGATCCAGCGAGGTGGGGGTGACGGTGGCATTGTTGAAAGTGCCGCCCGCCAGCGTCACGGAGGAGGGGGTCACCTGCTTGCCGCTCAGATCCAGCGTTCCGCCATTGACCGTGATGCTGCCGGTCATCGTGTAGGCCGTGGTGCTGGCGATCGTCAGCGTGGAGGAACCGCTTTTCACCAGCGAACCACCGCCCGTCAGCGTGCCGGTGGAGCCGAAGGTGTAGTTGCCATTCGAATTGTTCACCGTCACGACGGATGGCGCGAGCGTGCCGGTGAGGTTCACCGTCTTGGCCGTGCCGGAAAGCAGTGTGTCGTCGAACGTGACTGCATCGAAGGCCTGGAAGGCATCATTCGAACCGCCGTTGTTGAAGTTCAGCAGCGTGTTGTCCCAGGTGCCGGTGGCGACTCCGGCGGCGGAGGCATTGTTCCACACGAGGTTCGCGCCTGTGCCGGTGAGGACGAGCTGGAGCTTGTTGCCGGTGACCACCACCGAGCCCGTGGCGCGGGTCGTGCCGTAGGTGGAGAGGTTTAGTACGGGAGTTCCCGTACCCGTGATGCCGCCGGTGGCGGTGATCAGATCGTAGGTGCCGGTGGTGGCATTGCCGAGGAGAGGAGCCACGTTGATCGTGCCTCCATCCGCCAGGTTCAACACCCCGGTCAGGTTGGTGGTGCCACCAGTAAGGGCGGGGGTGGACAAGGTGGAGTTGTTTGCCGCGGCGATCGTGGAGAAGGTCTTGCCCGCCACATCGCTGCGGAAGGTGCCGGTGGCATTCACGGTAATGCCGGAAGTGGCCAGAGTGCCGTTCGCGCCGATCTCCAGCACGCCGCCATTGATGGTGGTGGTGCCGGTGTAGGTATTCGCGCCGGTCAGGATCTGGGTGCCGGTACCGGCCTTGGTGATATTGGCGGCGGCGGCGCTGTTGACCAGCGTGCCGGTGAAGGTGCCGCTGCCATTGTCCACGCCGAAGGTGAAGGTGGAATAGCCGGCGCCGGTGTAGCCGGACTTGATGATGCCGCTACCGGTGAGTGCGTCCACGCGGATGTTCGCCTCCACACCGTCGAAGGTGCCCGCAGCGGCCACATTCAGGTCGGAGAGGTTGCTGGTCCACACTTCGTTGGCATTGCTGCCGCCGGTGAAGATGCCGGCCTGTACGTCGATCAAGCCTCCCGAGCCCATCGCGAAGGTCCCTGCGGTGGAGCCCCAGATCAGGGTGCCGGTCTGGGTCTTGCGCAGGGTGCCGGTGCCGGAGATGCTCGCATTGACCGGCATCGACTGGTTCTGCATTTCCAACACCGCTCCGGTGGCGATGCTGTAGGACGGGGAGCTGTTCGTATTGGAGAGCACCAGCAGGCCCCCATTCACCGTGGTGGCACCGGTGTAGGTATTGGCAGCGGACAGGGTGAAGGTGTCCGTGCCGGTTTTGGTCAGCGCTCCGCTGCCGGAGATGATGCCCGCCAGAGTGGTGGCGATCGTATTGGGACTGCCGATGGTGGTGGTGGTGCTGGTAGCCAGCGAGATCGTGCTGTTGACGGTGGCGCCGGAACCGAGGTTCCTGATCGCGCCGCCGTTGGAGGTGATGCCGCGGGTGATGTTGGTCCCGGTGGTGCCGTAGAGGCCCAGCGTGCCGTTGGCATTGATGGTGACGGTTCCTGTTCCCTGGAGGACCGAGGTGGTTTCCACGCTCAGGATGCCGGCATTGATCGTGATGCTGCCAGGAGTAATCGAAGCTCCGACCAGACTGAATTGGTTGGTTCCTTCCTTGGTCAGCGTGAACCCGGCCAGATCGAGTGTCGGCGTGGTGCCGGGACGGATGTCAAAGCGTCCAGTGCCACCCAGCGTCGCGTTGCCCGCCAACACCAGCTTGTTCACCGCATTGAGTTGGTCCGCACCCGTGTTGACCAAGGCTCCCGCTCCTCCCACACCAGTGCCGGAGATGGTGATGATTTCCGTGGTCGTGAGCGCCTGGGCGTTGATGTCGAGCGTCGCACCGCTGAGGACGGTGGTGCCATTGCTGGTGCCAGCCAGACCGAGGGCGGCCGCGTTGCCCGCCTTCAGGGTGCCCGCGCTGACGGTCAAAGTGCCGCTGTAGGTGTTCGCCCCTGAAAGAGTGAGAGAACCCGTGCCGTTTTTGGTTAAGCCGGCGGTACCGCCCAATACGGAGGCTACCGTCGAATTGTTGGCTCCGGTGTCGATGAACGGCGCTCCGGTCAATGTGATCGTGCCGCCGGTGACGGTGTAGCCGGTGGTGGAAAATGTGAGGGAAGGGGTGCTGACGGTGCCGCTGACGGTGACGGTTCCGGCCACTCCGGGAAAGACGGCGTCCGAGCCATCCGTCCATGTGACATCCGTGCCTGCGGTGGCGGTGGTGTCCCAGTTGGTGGTCGCGCCGGTGCTCCAGGTGCCAGCTCCGCCATCCGCATCCGCGGTGGTGGAGTTGCCATCCCAGTAGAGGCTGGCCGCGTGCAACGGGGCTTGGACCGCCAGGGTAAACGTCAAGGTGGTAAGCAGGCTCAGGAGCCTGTTTTGATGGATATTTTTTGGTTTCATGGGCTGCAACTAACGTTCTTATCGGGAAAATGTTGGATTTTGCCCGATAATGCCCGTTATTAGTGGGGCCGTTTCTGCTCCTTTTCCAGTCATAACACACCGGAATTTGCGTCTCCTCGATTCGCGATGAAGGAGCCCGGATCGGCTGATGCTCCATGAGTATTTTTCATTTTGATCATTGGGTTGGGTGCAACAAATTCATCCTCAAATTGCGTCTCTTGAGGGGGTCGGCAGGCGGATGGGACTTATTTGGAGCCAACCGTTAGGGGACGATCTTTACATGACCGGCCGCGTGTGTAGGCTGATGCCGCTGTTTCTCCCCCTGATCCCCCTGAATGTTTTCCCAACCCCAACAACCCGATCCGGATCGGGAGTTGGTCGCACGTGCCCGTGAGGGCGATACCCGCGCCTTTGACGCGCTGATCCTCAAATACGGCGACAAGCTCTACGGCCTGGTTTACAACATGACCTCCCACAAGGAGGACACGCATGATCTTCTGCAGGAGATCTTCGCGCGGGCGTACCAATCGCTGGGGAAATTCCGCGGGCAATCCACGTTCTACACGTGGATCTATCAGATCGCCGTGAACCTGACGCTGAATTTCCTCAAAAAGCGGAAGCGTCGTTCCGGCATCAGCCTTCAGGACCCGGATTCATCCGTGAAGGACGATCCGGCGCTGGTGGACACCGGGCACGCATCCAATCCGGAGCAGCAGAGCCACCTCAACCAGCTCCAGCTAAAATTGAACGAAGCCATGCGGAAGCTGTCTGATTCCCACAGAACGGTGGTGACCCTGTTCGACATCCAAGGGATGCCCCATGGGGAGATCGCGAAGGTGTTGAAGGTCTCGGAAGGCACCGTTCGATCGCGGCTCCACTACGCGCACCTTCAGCTCCAGTCGTTCCTTCAGGAATGGTGGGATCAGAGGTTTTAAAAAAGTCCTTGTCAGACGGGTGGAAATTTTATAAATCTTAACCATCCCCGTCGTGAAACCCTCGGTCGAACAAATCGGAAACCTGCTGGCCCTCAAGCGCGAAGAGCGCCCGGAAGAGGGATACTGGCAGGATTTCCTGTGCGAGTTCCACCAGCGCCAGCGCGAGGCCGCCGTGAAACGGTGGACTCCGGCCGGTGTCTGGCAGCGCACGACTGCTTGGTTCGGTGAACTGGGGAGCACCAAGTGGCTCTACGGAGCCGGTCTCGGTTACGCGACCATCATGGCCGCGTTCCTGTTGATCCCGCGTCCCGCCGATGTCGAGCAGGCACCCGTGGTGCCGGTGAAGCATCAGGTGGTCCCCGCTCCAGCACCTCCGGTCGAGCAACTCGACGAGCTGGACCTCGGGCCCACGACCCAGGGTAGCGTCGGCGAGCAGGTGTTCTGAGCGCCGCATGGTCCGGACCGCCATCTCACGCCTTGCCCGGTGCGGCATCGGCTTTTTTTTCCTATCGGCAGGACTGCATCCCGCCTGTGCCCAGGTGGCGAAGTGGGAGGTCGTGTTTCCCGCTGCGGCGGGTGGTGTTCCGGCGAAATCAATCGCCACGCCTTTGGAGGAAGGCGGGATGCTTGTTGCCGTGGCGCTTCCTGGCACGGATGCCACACGTCCGGGGGCGACCCGCGCTGGGCAACCGGTGCAGGCCGAGGTCGTGGGCATGGATTCCGTTTCCCGGCTTTGTTTTTTGAAAACCCCGCTGGCTTCCGACCGGCTGGCTTGGGCGAAAACGGCTCCCTACACGCCGGGCACTCCGTTGCACGCTCCGGGGCCGGTCAAGGCACGGGCGACCGGCTGGGTGAAGCAGATCGGAACGAAGGTGCTGCCCTTCGCCCTGCTGCGGATCAATTTCGAAGGAGCGGTGCCACCTACGGGAACCCCGGTAAGCACGGACGATGGCCGCGTGGTGGCGCTCGTTTACCAATCGGCCGGCAATGGCGACAGTGCCTACGCGATTCCGGTGGAGGCGGTGCAGCGTGTGAAGGCGGATGTCTGCGGCGGCGGCAAGCTGGCCCGCGGATGGCTGGGCCTTTCCCTGCGCGCCGAATCCCCATCGCCACAGGTGATGCGGGTGACGCCGGACTCTCCGGCTTCCAAGGCGGACATCCGCCCGAATGACGTGCTGCTCCAGGTGGGAACGCGGCAGGTGGCGAACTATGCCGATGCCGCGAACGCGTTCTTCTATTTGATCCCGCGGGAACCCGTGGACTTGAAGCTGCTGCGCGGCACCCAGGAGATCTCCGTGACCGTGAGTCCCGTGCCGGCTCCCTCCGGAAAGTGAGTTGGACTCCTTTCGAACAGGGCCGGAATGTCCTTGCTCCCCGCGTCTGGCTCCGGTCCTTCTTCCGCGCGTGAAACTGATTCTCGCTTCCGCATCGCCGCGCCGTCGTGAATTGCTGGCCGCGGCCGGGCTTTCGTTCGGGGTCGTGGCTTCTCCGGCGGAGGAGATTCATGATCCGGCGATGCCGCTTGACCAACTCTGTGAGGAAAACGCCGCGCTCAAGGCCGAGGCAGTCGCCGTGGATCATCCGGATGCGACGGTGATCGGGGCGGACACGCTGGTCTATATCGACTGCGAGCCTATGGGGAAACCGCGTTCCCCGGAGGAAGCCCGCGCGATGCTGCGGAAACTTTCCGGGCGCTCTCACACCGTCTGCACCGGCGTGTGTATCATCCGTCCCGGCGGTGTCCGCGAAACCTTCCATGCGCTGACCGAGGTGGAGTTCCGCGAGCTGGATGACGCTGCGATCGAGGGCTATCTGGCCCTCGTTCATACCCTCGACAAAGCCGGTGGCTACGGCATCCAGGAGCATGGCGACCGCATCGTCAGCGGCATACGCGGCAGCTACAGCAATGTGGTGGGACTGCCCGTGGACGAGGTGGTGGAAAGGTTGTTGGGCGAACGGTAAATCGGATTGCGGGCGGCGGGGGATTGGACGATGAATCGCGCATGGCATTTCCGCCGCGCTATCCGCTGCTGTTCAACCCGAAGGCGAGAAGCCAGAGGGGGCAGCGGACGTTCCGTTTCCTGATGGAACACTCCAACCGGTTCTACCTCTGCGCCACCAATTCGTCTGATGAAGCCCGCGATCTGGCATCGCGTTTCGCGGCGGAAGGCGAGCCGGTGGTGATCGCCGCCGGTGGTGATGGCACTCTCAATGCGGTGGTGTCCGGGTTGGCGGGATCGCAAACGGCGTTGGGCGTGCTGCCCGCTGGAACGATGAACGTTTTCGCCCGCGAACTTGGCATTCCTTACGACAATCTCCTCAAGGCCTTCGAGGTGATCGAGCGCGGCCATGTTCGTGAGATCGATTTGTTCGAGGCGAACCGTGCGCCCTTCATGCAGATGGCCGGGGTGGGCTTCGATGCGATGGTCATCGAGGAAACCACCTGGGAAACCAAGAAGATGCTTGGGCCGCTGGCCTATCTGCTTTCCGCAGTGAAGGTGCTGGGCGAGAAGCCGCCGCGCATGGAAGTGATTTGCCGCGATGGTCGCCGCGTGGAAGGCGTGGCCGTGCTCGCGGGGAATGGTTCTCTCTACGGCGGCCAGTTCCGCCTCTTCCGGATGGCGGACAACCAGGACTCGATGCTTGATGTGCTCGTGTTCAAGGAAGCGGGTTACAAGCTGGTGCTCGATTCTCTCAAGGGGCTTGCGCTGGGTGGCGTGGATCTGGCTGCCTCCACCGAGTATTTCCAGTCGGAGGACTTCACCGTCATCGCCGAACGTGAGGTGCCGGTCCAGGTGGATGGCGAATTGCTCGGCCGCGCGCGCAAGGTGTGCTTCTCGGAAAGCCCGCGCCGTCTCCGCGTGCTCGCGCCGGAAGATCCGCTGCCGGGCAGCCGCTTTGTCGAGGTGATGAAGGCGATGATGTTGTGGCCGAAACGGATTGCCGATCCGGCCACCAAGGCGGGCGCATGAAGGGGCAGGCTCCATCCAGGTGGAAGCGGTACCTGCGCCGTTTCCTGAAAGCGTGCGGTCTGGTGATCCTGCTCGTCGTCTTGTTCGTGGGGTATGCGAATGTCGCTCCGATGATCGCTTCCCGCGGACGGCTGTTCAATGATGCCGCGTCCGTTCCGCACCGCCGTGCCGGTCTGGTGTTTGGCTGTGACCATCGTATCGAGGGACGGGAGAACCTTTATTTCCGCTACCGGATCGATGCTGCCGCGGATCTGTGGAAAGCGGGAAAAATCGATTTCGTGATCGTTTCCGGGGACAATCGGGAGCGGAATTACAACGAGCCGGAGGCGATGAGACAGGCTTTGGTGGCGCACGGCGTGCCCACGGACCGCATTGTCGGAGACTTCGCCGGACTGCGGACCCTGGATTCCGTAGTCCGGGCCAAGGAGGTGTTCGGGGTGACGGAGATCGTGTTCATCACCCAGCGATTTCAGAACGAGCGTGCGATCTATCTGGCAGAGGCTCATGGCATTGATGCCGTGGGTTACAATGCGCGGGATGTCGAGGGCAGGGGGGGATACAAGACCCACCTCCGCGAGATTGGTGCGCGGGTGAAAATGTGGCTTGATGTCCGCGTGCTCGGAACGCGTCCGAGGCATCTTGGTGAGAAAGTCGGTCTGCCTGAAATTCATTGAATCGGTGGCAAAATGGCCATCCAGCATGACCTTTGTTGTCTTTTGGTGGGCGACCTGCTTACGTCGCACGGGTTTGCAACGTGATCGCGTAATGGCGGAGGTGGCGCCCCGCCGGTTTAGAACTTCTTGAATTTAACAAAAGCAATGGAACTCGTTGGGGACACCTCACAAAGCGTCATTACGTGCCGCAATAGCCAAGGGACAGAGCTGACAGCCAACTTGCTGAGAATCAAGCGGTACTCCGTCGTTTTCGAGGTATACAACCCCTATAGTATCCTCCAGCTCTCCGAAGTCCTTTCCGACTTCCGGATCATGGCCTCGAGGCGGTTGCTCTACCACGGCAAGGCCGTGATCAGCAACTTGTTGAATACCGGCATCGTCCTCGTTTGCGAAGCCACGCTCGATGAAGGCTGGGTCGAGGTCGATTTCCTCTCGTCCGTTGCGGGCAATGCCGACATCGGCGGCCAGTTCACGTCCTTCATGACGGAGTGGAAGTCCGCAAACCAGGTCCAGGACCCTTTCAAGCTGGTGGTGGCGGACATGGCGAACATGCTCAATGGCGTGCAGCACTGGCTCACCGGGGTGGATGTGGGTATCCGCACCACGGTCACGCGCCGCCGGGATGAACTGGAGCAGGAGATTTTCTCGAACGTCCAGGCCCGGGTGGTGGAGGAAGTGCTGCCGTCGATGGAGCGCTTCGAGAAGGTCGCGCGCGAGGTCGGTGATGAGGAGTCCGCCGTCCACAAGTCCTACGTCCGACGCGAGTTGCATCCGATCGTGTTGTGCTCGCCATTCCTCTACCGCACCTACACCAAGCCGCTCGGATATGCCGGTGACTATGAGATGGTGAACATGATGTTGAGGAATCCCTACGAAGGTTCTTCGGCCTTTGCGAAAATTCTCAACTTCGCATTGCTCCACACCGAGCCCGTGGTGGCCCACCGCAATCGCATCGACTATCTCATCGAGACATTGATCCGCGAGACCCGCAGCCGCGTCGGCCGTGCGCGGACCCGCGTCTTCAACCTCGCCTGCGGACCTGCCGTCGAGATCCAGCGCTTCCTGCGTGAACACGACGAGAGCGACCTGATCGAGATCGACCTGTTGGACTTCAACGCGGAAACGCTGGAATACACCCGCGAGCGCATCCAGGAGGCGCGCATGGCCGGTGGCCGTGAAACCGCGGTCCGTTACTTCCAGCGGTCGGTCCACCAGTTGCTGCGTGCCGCTTCGCAGGGAGGTGAGGAGGAATTCACGGGCTATGACGTGGTCTATTGCGCCGGTCTTTTCGATTATCTTTCCCAGCGCGTGTGCAAGAAGCTGGTCGAGTTGTTCGCCACCATGGTAAAGCCGGGGGGCCGGGTGATCGTCACCAACGTGGCGGCCAGCAACCCGCGCAAAGCCTGGATGGAGTATCTGATGGAATGGAATCTCATCTATCGTGACAACAGTGAGATGGAGGATCTGGTGCCTGACAACGTCCCGATCAAGTCCACCACCATCACCGCGGATGCCACCGGTGTGAACCTGTTCCTGGATATCGAAGTCGGAAATGGCTGATCCGGTCCAGAGCCAGAAGGCGGTGGATCCCGCCGTGCTGGAACAACAGTTCCGCGACTACGAATACGACGTGGCCGTGGCGAACGACCGTCGCGCCGCCGTGCTCGCCGGATTGTTCATGCTCGCCGGAGCTTCCCTGGACTGGGTGGTGTATCCGGAACTGGCTTGGAAATTCCTCGGTCTGCGGGCATTCAGCTCGCTGTTGCTGGGCGTGGTGTTCTTCCTGCTTTCCCGCGCGGCGGTGAAGCGCCCTCCGGCTTGGATTTCCCAAGCCATCCCCGGTCTTCCGACCTTGGCGATCTGCGCGATGATCGCACTGACCGGTGGTGGTGATTCGCCCTACTACGCGGGTTTGAATCTGGTGCTGCTGGGGCTGTCGATCCTGCTGCGCTGGTCGTTCCGGCGGACCCTGGTGATGGTGCTGTTGTGCTTCGTGTTCTTCGCGGTGGCGGTCATGGTGGACAATCACGAGGCGAACGGCCGGATCCTTTTCAACAACTCCTACTTCCTCTTCGTCACCGCGGTCTTCGTGCTGGTGGGGAACCACGCCTATGAGCGGCTGCGTTTCCGGGAGTTCGTGCTGCGCAAGGAGGTGGAGGAAGCCCGAACCCAGCTCGAGTCCCAGAACCGCCAGCTCAGTGAACTGGACGAAGCCAAGACCCGCTTCTTCGCAAACATCAGCCACGAACTGCGCACGCCTCTCACCGTGATGCTCGGCATCACCGAGCGGCTGGCGAAACTGCCGCCGCTGCAGAACGATCCGCGCGGTGCGGAAATGACCACCTTGCTCGGGCACAACGGCCTGCGCCTTCTCAAGCTCATCGACGACCTCCTCGACCTCGTCCGCTTCGACACCGGCCACGCCGATGTCGTCCGCCAGGCCACGGACCTCCAGCCGCATCTGGATGGCATGCTGCGTTCCCTCCGCCACCTCGCGGAGCAGGACCATGTGGCCCTCGTTTGGCAGGTCCGCGGCGGCGATGCATGGATGGTCGACCGCGACAAGTTCGACAAGATCGTGCTCAACCTGGTGGTGAACGCCATCAAGTTCACCCCGTCCGGCGGCAGCATCGAGGTCATCACGGAAGTGTCGGACGGCATGCTCCAGCTCTCGGTGGCGGACACCGGAGTCGGGATTGCTCCGGAGGTCCTGGAACATATCTTCGAACGCTTCTGGCAGGTCGATACTTCCTCGACCCGCAAGTTCCAGGGTGCGGGCATCGGTCTCGCCTTGGTCCGCAGCCTGGCGGAGGCGATGGAAGGGGAGGTGAAGGTGGAAAGCCAGGTGGGCCACGGCACCACCTTCCGCGTCCATTTTCCGGTCCAGGCCGCCCCGGCCAAAGCGGCGGACGAGCCGGAGGAGGAAGTCGAGTCGGACGGCGGGGTGATCGCCGATTTCCACCGCAAGGCCGCGCTCTCCATACCCTCACGCGCCGCACCGGTCCAGTCGCCGGTCAATGGCTATGGCGCGAAGCAGCCGATGTCGATCGGGCGTCGCACCGGTGTCCGCCCGCTCGTCCTCATCGCGGATGACGAGCCGGACATCCGCCGCTTCCTGCGCATGCAGATGGATGACGTGGATGTCATCGAGGCGGGCGATGGAGCACAGGCCCTTCAACTCGCGCGCCAGCACCAGCCGCAGCTCGCCCTTCTCGACCACATGATGCCGGAGATGGACGGCGTGGAAGTCTGCAAGGGCATCCGCGATCACCATGCCACCCGCGGTGTCTCGGTCATCATTCTAACCGCCCGCGCTGATGAACAGACCAAGCTCGCCGCGCTGGAGGCCGGTGCCAGCGACTTCCTGACCAAGCCTTTCTCCACCGCGGAGCTGTCGCTGCGCTTGGAAAACCAGCTCGCCATGGCGCGCATCCGCCGCGAGATGTCGGACCTCAACCACGAACTCCAGGCCGCCCTCGACCAGATCAAGGAGAACGAGGTGCTGCTGATCCGGAACGAAAAGCTCTCCGCCCTCGGCCGCATGAGCGCGGGGCTGATCCATGAGATCAACAACCCGCTGAACTACTCCCGCGCCGGCCTCCACGCGTTGGAGACATTCTCCCGCTCGCTGCCGGAGGATGATCGCGAGGACTATGCGGACATCGTCGGAGACATCCGCGAGGGCGTGGAGCGCGTTTCCCAGATCATCGCGGACCTGCGCCAGTTCACCCGTGAAGATCCCGGCGTGGATGGCGATGCCGATCTTGTGGACGTGGTCGAGCGTTCCCGCCGCATGGTCAGCCACCAGATGGGCCACGACGTGACTCTCAAGGTGGACGCGCCCACGATGGCTCCGATCTGCGGCAATACCAACCAGCTCGTCCAGGTCTTCATCAACCTGTTCCAGAACAGCATTGATGCCATCCGGATGCGCAATGAGGCGGACCCCTCGGACAAGGTCGCCGGAGCGCTGGACGTCTCCATCGAGTCCGCCGGCAATTCATGGATGGTGACCGTCCTTGATAACGGTATTGGCATCCCGCCGGAAAACGTACAGAAAATCTTCGACCCGTTCTTCACATCCAAGGATGTGGGGAAGGGGATGGGCCTCGGCCTCAGCATCACCCATCAGATCCTCCAGCGTCACCGCGCCCAGGTCGAAGTGGAAAGCCGACCCTGCGAGTTCACACGCTTCCGCCTTCTTTTCCCCGTCTCCGGGGAGAAGCCGGTCGCAGCCCTCTCATCCAGTTCTCAATCCAGCCCAGACTGACATGCCAGACCCCGAGCAATACGACTACCAGCGTTACGCCATTCTTTTCGTCGATGACGAAGAGAAGACCCGGAAGTACTTCCGGCGCCTCTTTGGCGACAAGTTCCGCATCCTGGAGGCCGGGGATGGCATCGAGGCGCTTGACGTGTTCCGCCGCCATGCGTCCGAGATCGGCATCATCGTCACCGACCAGCGGATGCCGAACGAGACGGGGGTGGGCTTCCTCTCGAAGATCGCCGGAGACTATCCGGACATCATCAAAATCCTCTCCACCGCCTTCTCGGACATTGATGCCGCCATCGGCTCCGTGAACGACGGCGGCATTTTCCGCTACATCACCAAGCCTTGGGACATCCCCCAGCTTGAGGTGACCCTGCGCCGCGCGATGGAGTTCTTCTCCGTGAAGCGCGAGCGTGATGCTCTCTTGTCCGCGAAGATGCAGGCCATGGGCAACGTGCTCATGTCCAGTCGTCTCGCCGCCTTCGCCCTGGCTCCTGTCTGTGCCGGCATCAAGGTGCACCGTGCGGGGGAGGCGGTCGCCTCCTTCATCAAGATCGGGGTTTCGGGCCGTGGGGATTCGGGTGGTGACGCCGGGCTGCGTTCGCCGGATTGGGCCAAGCTGCATGATCGCCAGGTGGAACTGGCATCCGCCCTGGAAAACGAACTTCCCGCCGCGCTGAAGGTCGATGGCCTCTCATCGCGCACCGAGGCTCTCGCCGCCGCGCTCGAAACCGCCGGGGCCAGAATCAGTGTGGCCGGAGGAGGGGAGGGCAGCCGCCTTTCCTCCGATACCGACCCGACCCCGGGACTGATTGACGTTCTGCTGGGCCGCAGCGATGATTCCGCCGCCACCAAGGCGTCCGTGAAGACGCTCGCCGCGCTGATGTCCATCTACGATGCCGGTGGCAGCGTCCGCCGCGTCCGGGGGGCGGGCCTTACCCTTGACGTGGGCACCGCTCCCGCCAAGCCCACTGGCGCCGCTGGCACGGAAACCGCCCGTTGGTTGTTCGATGACGACCTCCTCATCTCGTCCGCGCTTGGCCTGATCTGATTTTCCGGTCATTGCCGGAACGGCTCATGGGCGGCAGTGCGATGGCACTGCCGCCCTTTTTGCATCCCGCGAAAGGGCAATATGCACGGGAGCGGCAAAGAGGAAAATGACCGCAGGCCTTTTTTTGTAAATTTGACAGTTCGGGTTCCTAAAGGTATACACCCAATGTCCTGTTCACAACCAGCCCTTGTCCCCAACCGTGAAACGTCGTGACGTCGAGGTCGTTCATCGCAACGGCCAGATCCTCGTGCTATGCGCGCGAGAACCCATGCCTTTGTCCTTGGCATCGGTCGCCCGTACCACCTGCTACCGGGTTGACCGGATGTGTCAGGTCGTCGGAATTTCCGAGCGCCACCTGCGCCGTGTTTTCGAGGAAGGCCTCGGAATCACGCCAAAGGATTGGCTGCGCCGCGAGCGCATGGTTGCCGCGCGCAACCTGCTTCGTGAAGGCCATTCCGTGAAAGAGGTTTCCATCGACCTCGGATTCGCGTCTCCGAAGATTTTCGCCCGCGAGTTCCAGCAGTTTTACGAAGTCTCGCCGACCGACTTCCAGCGGAAGGATTTCTCCTACCGTCTATCCGTGGCCTGAAGACCGGGCCCGTCCGGCCCGTCCGATTTCGCAGCCCGGTGGTTTTTCAAACCAGCCGGGCTTGCCATGTACCTGCAGGCCAGCGGGTGCCCGATCCATCCGGATGGATGAAGATCCCGCCGTGATCGATGTGGAAGAACGCGACTTGGTCGAATCGTGCCGCGAATTCAGCCGCCATTGCCAGACCGGCTGTGTCGAAACCCCAGCCCGGCTCTTGATGCAGCAGGTCTGGTGAGGCGCCCGTGACCCGGAAGGGCTGCAATCCGCGGGCGGATAGCTCGCGGTGCAGTTCCAGATCCGCGTGAGCGTTCTCCTCGGCGGAGGCCTGCGGATTCCGGCGTGGGTTGAAGGCGGTGACCACCGCGAAGGTATCGGGCCAGCCGCCGACTGGTGCCTCTGCCCGGAACACGGTTTGGAAGTATTCCGGTGGTACCGGGAAGAGGTGCCGTTCCACCAGGGTGGCCACGTCTTTGAAGGTGCCGTCGGCCGGGGCTTCACCGTTCAAGACCATGAGGGGTACTTGCTCGCGGGTATGGTCGGTACCCCGGTGGTAGGGGTCGTTGCCATGATCACCGGTGACGATGAGCAGGTCGTTCGGACCGACATGGCCGATGAACTGGCCGAGCCAGTCATCGAACTCCCGCAGCGCCCGCGCATAACCTTCCGGATCACGGCGGTGGCCGTAGACGCTGTCGAAGTCGATCAGGTTGGCAAAAATGAAATGCGGTTGGTCCCGCTGCTCCGCCCACAGCCGGGCGATGGTGGTCATTCCGTCCGCATTCGAGACGGTGGGCCGGGAAACATCCAGCCCGGCACCGGCGAAAAGGTCTTCGATTTTGCCGATGCCGATCGTCTGGACACCGACGTTTTGCAGCCGGTTCAGCGTGGTGACAGGTGGTTGCAGCGAGTAGTCGTGCCGGTTTGCGGTGCGGTGGAAGGTGGCGGGAGAATCTCCGAGGAAGGGACGTGCGATCACCCGGCCGACGCGCACGCCGCGCTCGTCCAGCACCTCCCGGGCCACGCGGCAGAGGGAGAGCAGCCGTTCCAAGCCGAAGATCGTGGGATCCTCATGCGCGGCAATCTGGAGCACGCTGTCGGCACTGGTGTAGAGGATCGGCTTGCCGGTGGAGACGTGTTCTCCGCCCAGCGACTTGAGAATTTCGGTGCCGGAGGCGGCCACGTTGCCGATGAATTTCGCTCCGCCGCGTTGCTCGATCTCCCTCACCAGATCCTGCGGGAATTGGGGAAAAGTGGCGAAGGGTCTGGTGAGGACGGCTCCCATGAGCTCCCAGTGGCCGGTGGTGGAGTCCTTGCCTGTGGAACGCTCCGTGAGGATGCCGTAGGAGGCATGGGAACGCAGCATGGGCGTGGACAGCGGAAAGGCGCGGTGCGTGCGCTTCAGGGCCTCGTAGAGGCCGATGGAGGCCAGGTGGGGAAGCTCCAGTCCGGGCAGATGCTCGAAGAGATGCCCGAGGGTATCTGCACCCGCATCGCCATAGACCGCGGCATCCGGCGCGCCCCCGCAGCCGACCGAATCCAGCACAATCAACAACGCTCGCCGGGCCATGCCTCATATGTGGCACGGATCGGCCCGTTTTACAGCCATTTCCTCCATGGGTCCTGACAGAAAGTTGAGAAAATTTTTTGAATAAAGTTCATGCTAGGGCATCCTATCTCCAGAAAGGAGAAAACAACAGGAAGGAGGTGGCAGCATCTCCGACTCCTGATAGATTCCATCATCCATATTACCCATGCCTCTCGACAAACTGACCGTCAAACTTCAGGAAGCGCTGCAATCCGGCCAGCAGCTTGCTTCCAAATCCGCCCATGCGGAGTTGAAGGGCGCGCATGTTCTGCTCGCCCTGCTCCAGCAGGAGGGTGGCATCACCGTTCCCATTCTCCAGAAAGCCGGGGTCGATGTTCCACGGCTCAAGGCCGCCGTCATCACCGCGCTCGACCGTGAACCGCGGCAGAGTGGTGCATCCTCGCAGCCGCAACTCAGCTATGGCCTGCGTTCGACCTTGGACGAGGCCGACAGCGTCCGCGAATCACTCGGCGATGATTTTCTGAGTGTGGAGCACTTCATCGTCGGTCTGCTCAAAGCGGACACGCCCGCGGGCAAGCTGCTCAAGGAAGCGGGCCTTGATGAGAAGAAGGCACTGGAGGCCATCAAGAGCGTCCGTGGCTCACAGAAGGTCACCGATCAGGATCCGGAAGGAAAATACCAGACGCTGGAGAAATACGGCACCGACCTCACCGCCCGCGCCCGTGCTGGCAAGATCGACCCCGTCATCGGCCGCGATCATGAGATCCGCCGCGTGATGCAGGTGCTCTCGCGCCGCACCAAGAACAACCCCGTGCTCATCGGTGAGCCCGGCGTTGGCAAGACCGCCATCGTAGAAGGTCTCGCCCGCCGCATCGTTTCCGGTGACGTGCCGGATTCGATGAAGAACAAGCGCGTGATCGTGATGGATCTCGGTGGCATGCTCGCCGGGGCCAAGTTCCGCGGTGAATTCGAGGAGCGTCTCAAGGCCTTTCTCAAGGAAGTCACCGAATCGAATGGCGAGATCATCCTCTTCATCGATGAGTTGCACACCATCGTCGGCGCGGGAGCCAGCGAGGGCGCGGTGGACGCGTCCAACCTGCTCAAGCCCCAGCTTGCCCGCGGCGAACTGCGGACCATTGGCGCGACCACGCTGGATGAATACCGCAAGTACATCGAGAAGGACGCCGCGCTCGAGCGCCGCTTCCAGCCGGTGATGGTGGGCGAGCCGTCCGTGGAGGACACCATCGCCATCCTGCGCGGCCTGAAGGAGCGCTATGAAGTGCACCACGGCGTCCGCATCCAGGACGGCGCGCTGGTGTCCGCGGCCATGCTTTCGGATCGCTACATCGCCGACCGCTTCCTGCCGGACAAGGCTGTCGATCTCGTCGATGAGGCCGCCTCGCGATTGAAGATCGAATTGGATTCGATGCCGACCGAGATCGACACGATCGAACGCCAGATCCTCCAGCTTGAAATGGAGAAGAAGGCACTGGAGAAGGAAACCGACAAGGCCAGCCAGGCGCGCTTGGAAAAGGTCAAGGAGGAGCAATCCAATCTCAAGGAGCAGTCCGCCGGCCTCATGGCCCAGTGGCGTAATGAAAAAAGCATCATTGAGCAGGTCCGCACCGCGCAGGAGAAGATCGATTCTCTGAAAACCGACGCCGAGAAGGCCCAGCGCATCGGCGACCTCAGCCGCGCCTCGGAGATCACCTATGGGGCTATCCCCGCCGCGCAGAGGGAGCTGGAAGTTGCCCAGCAGCAGCTTGCGGAACTCCAGAAGAACGGCGCGATCCTGAAGGAAGAGGTTACCGAGGAGGATATCGCCCGCGTGGTGTCCTCATGGACGGGCATTCCCGTGTCCCGCCTCCAGGAAGGCGAGAAGGAAAAGCTCGTACACATGGAGCAGCGCCTCGGCGAACGCGTGATCGGCCAGAAGAAGGCGATCAAGGCGGTGTCGAACGCGGTCCGTCGCGCCCGTGCCGGACTTCAGGACGAGAACCGCCCGCTCGGCTCGTTCCTGTTCCTCGGTCCCACCGGTGTCGGCAAGACCGAGTTGTCCAAGGCGCTCGCCGAGTTCCTCTTCGATGACGAGAACGCGATGATCCGCATCGACATGTCCGAATACATGGAGAAGCACAGCGTTTCCCGGCTCATCGGCGCGCCTCCCGGCTACGTCGGCTACGACGAGGGCGGCCAGCTCAGTGAGACGGTACGACGCAAGCCGTACTCCGTGGTGCTCTTCGACGAGATCGAGAAGGCCCATCCGGATGTCTTCAACGTGCTGCTCCAGGTGCTGGATGACGGCCGCATCACCGATGGCCAGGGCCGCACCGTGGACTTCCGCAATACGGTGCTGATCATGACCTCGAACATCGGCAGCCAGTACATTCTGGATGAAGAGAACGCCGAGCAGCGCGAGGCCAAGGTGCTCGATGCCCTGCGCGCGCACTTCCGTCCGGAGTTCCTCAACCGCATCGATGAGACCATCATCTTCGACCGCCTGCGGCGCGACGAGCTGACCTCGATCGTGGACATCCAGCTCGACCGCGTGCGCAAGCGCCTCGCCCAGCAAGGCCTCGCGCTGGCGCTCACGGAAAAGGCCAAGGAGTTCCTGGGCAATCAGGGCTACGATCCGGTGTATGGCGCGCGTCCGCTGAAACGTGCGATCCAGCACCACCTGCTCGATCCGCTCAGCCTCGACCTGCTCGATGGCAAGTTCACCGATGGCGACGTGATCGAAGCCGATGTGGACCACGGCACGATGCTGTTCCGCAAGGCCTGAGCCGTCTCCTCCAACGCCCGCGGGAAACCGCGGGCGTTTTTGCATTCCAGATTGTGCGGTAAATCACCCTTGCGTGCTGCCAAATGGCGGACTAGATTATGCCATATGACGCAGGTGAGGATCGGAAGTGAAAACCAGGGGAAGGACTTTTCCCTGTACTTCTGGACGCCAGGGGCTCCGGAAGCGGAGATGCGTGCGGCGCTTCGGAAAAAATGGGACTGGGTGGTCCCAACTCATGCGACCTCCACGGGGCGCTATGCCATTCTGCTTTCGAATCTTCTCCGGGTTTATCAAGAGCCTGAAAAAGCGACGGTGGATGATATACGCGGTGCGATTGAGAAGGGATTGAACAAAGAAGCGTTCAACCGTCTCAAAATCGCCCTTGATGCTCCTTCGGGCGAACTTTCCAAGGTGGTCAGGATTCCGGAGCGTACCATTGCACGTCGGGAAATATTCAAGCCGGACGAGTCCGAGCGTATTCTTCGCGTTGCATCCGCTTTCCAGCGTGCGATTGAAGTTCTGGGTTCTCTCGATACGGCACGCCGTTGGTTCTCGAGCGCCAAAAGGGCTCTCGGAGGCAAGACGCCCATGGAATTCTGTGACACGGAACCGGGAGCGGAAGAAGTTGCCAATTTGCTCGGGCGCATTGAACACGGCGTGTTTTCATGAGCGTCACCGCTTATCGCATCACAAAGACCAAGCACCTCGCCTCGGCGTTTGATGGAGAGGGCGCAAGGCTGTATGGAGGCCGGTGGAATTCACAAGGAACCCGTATGGTTTACGCCGCCTCTTCGATCTCCCTGGCCACTTTGGAGATCCTCGTCCATACGGATGATGTTTCGATGATCATGGGACAGTACAGCACCATTCCCATTGGTATCCCCGAGGCATTGATCCTACGGGTCTTGTCGAAGGACTTGCCCGCCGGTTGGTTTTCTCCCGAACCTCCATCGGCGACCCAGATTTTTGGTGACGAATGGATACGCAGCGGCCGTTCTGCCGTGATGGCGGTTCCAAGCGCGGTGACAAACGAAGAATCGAACTATCTGTTGAATCCGGCCCATCCGGATTTCGCCGCCCTCTCCATAGGTCAGGCGGGCCTGCTCCGCCTTGATACCCGCCTGCGTTGAAAGGTCGAGATTCGCTGGGAAAAGAAGTTGGAAACCGGGAGCCATTGCGAATCATCCGGCCTTTTGGGTAAAAAAATTCCAGCCCATGCGCCTTTGCCTTATCGCTGACACCCACGGAAAGCATGACTACCTCCTGCTTCCGGAGGCGGACCTGCTGATCCATTGCGGCGACATGTGCGAGTACAGTGATCCACGCCCCGATCCGCTGGGTGAGATGGATGATTGGTTCAAGGCCGCTCCGGCGAAAGACGTGATCTGCATCGCGGGGAACCACGATCGTTCCCTCGAACGCCGGTCTCCGGGCAGCTCGCCGCCCTTTCCCCACGCGACGTATCTGGAAGATTCCGCGACCACCATCGGCGGCCTGATTGTCTACGGCTCACCCTGGTGCCCGAACCTTCCCGGTTTCGCCTTCTACGCAACCGACGATGAGCTCCGCGAGCACTGGCGGAAGATTCCGGAAGGGATCGACATCCTCGTCACCCACACGCCTCCCCACGGCATCCTGGACACGCCGTCGCGGAGCCGGAGACACCTTGGATGCCCGATCTTGTTAGAAGAACTGAAGCGCATCCGTCCGCGTCTCCACGTATTCGGGCATGTGCATGCCGGGTATGGCCGCAAGCAGAGCGGCGATACTCTGTTCGTGAACGCCGCCTCCTTTTCCACCGGCGGCCATGAGCCGCGGCCGCCATGGGTGGTGGAGATGTGAAGTGGATGGGCATGCCACCTGGACATGCGGGAGGCCGTCATGAGCTTGAGGCCCCCCGCATGAAGCCGGGTGTTGAGCACAGCTTTGCCGGCCGGTCGATTTCGAGGGGGGGAGCGGATCGTCCGACCGGGTGTCAGGCCTATCCACTGGAGGCGGGGATATGTCCATAGCCGGAACGATTTCCAGCAATAGTGGTCGATATTCTGCATCCATTCATCCGATGATGCAGGCATGTCAGAACGGTCCCCCGATGGTGTATCTAACAGAATGCTCTGGAGGCAGCTTGCTTTGATCGCCGCCAGCCATCCGGCGGAGCCTGCCGTGGATCTGGCCCTCTCCTGTCTGGGCTCCTGCCATCGCGTGGACCGCGTGTGGATCGTGCGTTACAACGAGCCGCTGACCCACTTCTGGAACACCCATGAATGGACCCGGGACGGGGTTTCCCAGCACGTGGAGGACCTGCAGGCGGCTTCCGTGGACATGATCCGGTGGATGCAGAAACCCTTGATGGCCGGGAAGATCGTGCCGAATCCGGATACCGAGCTGCTGCCGCGGCAGGCCCGTGCCTACCAGGCGGAACTCCGCCGCCAGCGCATCCGTTCCAGCATCAACGTCCCCCTGCATCATGAGGGCAGGCTGCGCGGAATTTTCGGCTACGACATGGTCCGCCGCAAGGTCGCATGGAGTGCCTCCATGCAGGCGTGTCTAACAGATGCGGCGGCGTATGTCGCGGCCCTGCTTTATTCCCGCGGCGGAGATGTGCCTGCTCCGGCGTCTCAGCCGTCTCCGAGGGTTCTTCACATCCGCAGCGGCGGGATCGTGGTGTCCGTGGAGCGGGATGATCTCGTGCTGATCGAGGCGGATGGGGATTACACGCATCTTCATTTCGCAAGCCGTCCGCGGTTCACCGAACTGCGCAGCCTCAAGTCCTGGGAGTCCCAGTTGCCGGAGGAGGAGTTTCTCCGCATCAGCCAGCGCCATCTCATCCGCCGCGCCCGCATCCGGCGGCTCGACCGATCTGCCGCGGATGGATGGCGGCTGCACCTGCACGATTGGTCCCTGCCGCTCGCCGTCGGCCGGACCTACCGCCACCGTGTCCGCCAGCACCTGGGGTTTTGAAGGAAGGCGGGACGCGTTTGTCCGAATCGTCGCAATGCCGGGCTTTCAGGGGGCATGGGCGGCGGCTTTCATGCAGGAAGACCGAATACCTTCCTCATGGACTCCGTTTCCTCAAATTCGCGGCGCGTGATGCTCAAGCGCTTCATTCTCGGCAGTGTCTCCTCGATGGTCGCACCGGCATGGGTTGGCCGGGTGCTGGCGGAGGTATCGGAACCGATGGCAGGGCCCGCCCAGATCCGGTTGAAGCTGGTGGATTTCCCGGTCTTGCAAGCCGCGGGTGGATCGGTGCAGGTGGAGTTCAGCCAGATCTCGAAGCCCTTCACCTTGAACCGGGTCTCGGCCGCGGAGTTCGTGGCACTCGATTCGCGTTGCACCCATGCCGGATGTACGGTGGGGAAGTATGTGGTGGCGGACGGCCGCATGCGCTGTCCCTGCCACGGTTCCCGCTATGACATCCGCGGTCGTGTCTTCCGCGATGCGGAAGGCAACTCCACCGAACCCGCGCCGCGGGACATCGAGCGCTTCGCCTCTTCCTATGATCCTGTCACGCAAATGGTGGCGATCACGATCCCGGGTCTCGGGTTCGGCATCCGCTCCATCAGCGTCCAGCCGCCCGGCCGGATGAAACTACGGTTCTCCGCCAGCGCCTTCTCGAAGTACGAAATCCTTTATTCGGAGACGCTGAACGGAACCTTCACGCGTGTATCATTCGCGACCACCCCCACCGGTGCCGCGAACCAGACCTCCATCCAGACCACGGCGGACGGCATCGTGCCGCTGGAGGTCTATGTCGATGCTTCCGGGCCGAAGGGCTTCTACGTGGTTTCGCTGGTTCTCAAGGAGGTGTGAGCGGGCACCTCACCCCGCCATCCGTTTCTTCTCCGCCTTGAGTTGCCCGCAGCCTGCGGCCACGTCGATGCCACGGCGCTGGCGGAAAGTGCAGGGGAAGCCGGCATCCCGCAGGATGCGCTGGAAGACGATGCCCGCCTTGTTGGCGCTGGCCGCCCCCTCGTAGCCCTGCGTGGGGTTGAGCGGGATGAGGTTCACGTGGGCGTCGATGCCCTTGAGCAGTTCCGCGAGCTGGCGGGCTTGTTCCGGGGAATCGTTCTTTCCGGCGATGAGCGTCCAGCCGAAGAAAATGCGGCGGCCGGTCATCGCTCCGTAGCGGCGGCACGCATCCACCAGATCGGCGAGGTTCCACTTTCTACTGACGGGAATGAGCGCCGAGCGTTGCTCCTCGGTCGCACCATGAAGGCTCACCGCGAGATTGTAGGGGCGGTCTTCCTCGGCGAGGCGCAGGATGTTCGGGATCACACCCACGGTGCTCACGGAGATCTTGCTGGGACCCAGGCTGATGCCGCGGACATTCGAGATGATGTCCAGAGCCTGCATCACCGAGTCGTAGTTGTGTAGCGGCTCACCCATGCCCATCATGACCATGTTGCGGAGCTTCCGGTCCGGCATGTCCGTGGCGAGCACGCGGCGGACATGAAGGACCTGCGCGACGATCTCGCCGGGGCGCAGGTGGCGGACGAAGCCCATCTGCCCGGTGGCGCAGAAAACGCAACCCATCGCGCAGCCCGCCTGGGTGCTCACGCAGACCGTGTGGCGGCCGTCGTAGCCCATCAGCACGGTTTCGATCGTCTGACCGTCGCGCAGCTTGAGAAGGTATTTCCGCGTCAGACCATCGCTGCTGCGGATCTCCTCGGTGACTTCCGGCGCATCGAGGAAGAACGCTTTGCCCTCGCCGACATGCTCCTCGATCCAGCGCTTCAGCGGTGGTGAAAAGTCACGGGACGCCAGATCCAGTTCGCCCTCGCGCTGGAGGGCTTTCCACAGGGCCTTCGCGTGGTGGGGGAGCACGCCTGCCTCTTCCAGGACCCGCTCGATCCCGGAGAGCCCGAGGTCGTGGAGGGATCGTGGGGCGGCTGCGCTCATGCCGGTCCATCTCACCCGTATCGCGTGGGTTCAAGCGTGGATTTTCTGTGATTCGATGCCCGTTCGGTCAAAAAGGGAAAAATTTTTGTCCGAAAAGGGGAATCCCAGTCACTTCCTTCATCCGAAACGGACGCTAGGGTGCGGGGAATTCCATTTGTAGAGCGTTGTGTTGCGTAGCTGGCGGAGTTGTTTTTCCGCCCGTAAGTCTGGTTGGTGGGACGGGCAGCCCTCGCTGCATCCGCCGGGAGACACAAAAGGCCTCCCAATTTCAGGCTGGTTCCTGCGATGACCGGCCCTCCGGTTCCCCCCCAAGGCTCCGCACCCAATGATCCATGAATGGGATTCAACCTATTGCGTGAACCCATGAAACAAAACTCATCCCTCCGGGCCTCCCTCCTCCATACTGCGGCCGCCTTGGCCCTGTTGCCGACCCTGTCCCATGCGGCCGAAACGGTCGTCAACGCCACCACCGCCAACATCGTCGTCAACGCAGGCGACAGCGTTTGGTTCGACTCGAACAATACCAATGCGGCGATCTCGCTGGGCACCATCAATGGCGCCACTCCGGCCACTGGTCCGCTTCCAGGCTGGGCGCACACCCGCTGGAGTTTCCTGAAATACACCGGTACCCAGGTGGTCGAGATCCCGAACGGGGAAAAGGTGCTCGGCGCGGCCAATCTCGGCACGGCAACGGCCACCTCCACCTACTACGACAACGGAGCGGCTACGACCCTGGCTTCCAACCAGTCGATCGGGAATGTGGAGACCACCCGAGACTTTCTCATCAGCAATGGTGCCACCCTCAACGTGGCCAATGGCGGCCTGCTGTTCCACAACGCCAGCCACTGGATGAAGGTCGGCACCGGCAGCGGCTTCGTGACTTCGTCCTCCGGCACTCTCACCATTGTCGCCAACGGCGGCAGTACCGACTACCAGGTGAACAACGTGGTCATCAAGGACTACGACGGTTCCACGCCGCTGAAGGTGATCAAGACCGGTCCCGACCACCTGCGGTTTTCGGTCGGCCACACCTACACCGGCGGCACCTGGGTCAACAACGGCCGCCTTGCGCTCAGCAGCGTGGGCTCCCTGGGCACCGGCATGGCACGGGTGACCGGCACCAACTCCCAGCTCGATTTCGCCGTGGCTGGAGCCTTCCCGAATGCGCTGCAGATCGAAGGCCTTGGCTGGGCGGAAGGCACGGAACAACGCGGCGCGATCCGCTTCGAAGGGGGCGCCAACCTGACCGGCGCGGTCACCCTGACCGGTGCGGCACGCATCACCGCAAACGGCGGCCAGACCGGCACGATCAGCGGCGCGCTTTCCGGCACGGCGAATCTGGAAGTCGGCATCCCGACTACCACCGCCGACCTTACCGGCACGGTCAACATCACCGGCAATGCCTCCGCCTACACCGGTACGATCAATGTGACCCGCGGCCGCCTGAACCTGAATACCACGCTGGGTGGCAGCGCGAATGTCAGCGATGGTTTCACGCTCGGTGCGGCCGGCACCATCAATGGCAATCTGACGGTCGGAGGCACCACTGGTGCGAATCTCTCGATCAACACCGCCTCTCCGCTCACGGTGGCGGGCACCGTGACCTTCAATGGCGCGAGCAAGATCGTGCTGCCGCAGTTGCCACCGAACGGCACCTATCCGCTCGTCAGCTACGGCGGTCTGTTCGGGCCGGCCAATGTCTCCATCGATGGTTCGATCTATCGCAAGACCGTGGCTCTGGACACTTCCTCCCCCGGCGTGATCAACCTCACCGTCTCGGGGAGCGGCCTGCCGCTGGTCTGGACCGGCGCCACGACCGGGAACTGGGATGTGAACGTCGGTGCGAACTGGAGCGCGGGTGCGGGCAACATCACCTTCCTGCAGGGCGATGACGTGTTGTTCGATGACACCTCGGCGGTGAACACCATCGCCCTGACCGGCTTGCTCCAGCCGAGTTCCGTCACCTTCAACAACACCACGGCCACCTATACCCTGAACGGCTTCAACAACACGACCGTCAACGGGATCATCGGCACCACCGGTATCACCAAGAACGGCACCGGCCTGGTGAACTTCGGCGGTCAGAGCAGCACTTTCACCGGTCCGGTGCAGGTGAACGCGGGCACCCTCAAGGTCCTGAACGCGGAGGCCTTCGGCTTCACCTCCGGCATCACCATTGCCGCGGGGGGCGCGATCGACTTCAACGGCCAGCAGCCGGGCGGCGTCGGTCATCCCTCGAACTACACCATCGCCGGCAATGGTGTGGATGGCCTGGGCGCGCTGGCGAACAGCGGTGGCGCGATCAATGAAGGCGCGGGCGTTCGTGCGCTCACATTGTCCGCGGATGCATCGCTGAACGCGAACATCGGCCGCTTCGACATCGGCCACAATACCGCCAACCCCGGCAATGTCGGCACGATCACCGGAAACAATCACACGCTCACGCTCAATGCGGGTCAAGGCATCGGTGTCCGTGGAGACTCATCCGGAACTCCGATCCACTACGTGATCGCGAGCGGTCGTGCGTGGGCGGAGCTCACGGATAATGCCCTCGGCGGACTCACCGGCGACGTGGTGGTGAAAAATGGCGCCCGTCTCGGCACCTACAACCCCCGGACCATTGCGACTCCGGTGAGCATCGAATCCGGTGGAACTTTGTATGTGGAAGGAGCGGGCGGTGTCGGCACATGGACTGGAGCGATCACCCTGGCTGGAGCGGTCACCTTTGAGGCGGCCGGCCAGGCATTGGTCGTGAATGGTCCGGTCACCGGCACCGCCTCGCTTACCAAGACTGGGGGCAATACCGCGACCGTGGCCCAGCCGGGCTATGTCGGGGACACCACCGTCAGCGAGGGCACCCTGTCGCTGGGAGCCGCCACGCTGGCCGATACTTCCACTGTGAATATTGCCGCGGGAGGGAAGCTGACCTTGACCCACGGCCAGACTGACACCGTTGCCGGATTGGTGATCGGAGGTGTGACAATGGCCTCGGGTACCTACGGCGCTACCGGTTCCGGTGCGACGAACATCGATGACGCGCATTTCGCGGGCACCGGCCGGTTGTCCGTGGCGAGCGCGGGCAGCTATGCCGCCTGGGCTCTGAGCCATGGAGTCGGTGCGGCCAATGCGGATGACGACCACGATGGCATCACCAATGGCATCGAGTTCGTGATCGGCGGGGATCCCGCCGCTCCGGGAGACCAGGCCCTGCTGCCCTTCACGGCGGTCAATCCGGCGGACATCACGTTCAGCTTCTTCCGCACCGTCGATTCCGCGAACTACAACCCCGCCGTGCAATACAGCACCAATCTGACGAGCTGGACGACGGCGGTGGATGGGGTCGACGGCGTCACCGTCGTAACGGATAACAACTCGAATCCGCCCATCGTCACGGTGACGGTGCCGCGTTCGTTGGCGAGCCCGGCCACCCGCTTTTTCGTGCGCCTGCAACTGACAGTCCCGTAAGGGACTTTGGCCCGCGGTTGGTGAAATGGGCTCCAGCCGCGGGCCTCATCTTTCCGGGATGTTCAGATCTGGCGCGCCTTCTGCCGCCACCCTCCCGGGGTTGTGCCGAGGGTCTCGGCGAAGACCTCGCAAAGTTTCTGAGCCGTTCCGAACCCGCTTTCCATGGCGATCGCGTCGAGCTTGAGATCGGTATCCCGGAGCAGGCTGCAGGCACTGGCGAGCCGGGCGCGCTGGATTTCGGACCGCGGGCTGCGGCCGACGAGGCGCTTGAATTCCGTGCGGAAGGAACGTTCGGTCATTCCCGCCATCTGGGCGAGGTCCTTCATCTTCATCGATTCCGGGAAGTGCTGCCGGATATGGAGGATGGAACGGGTGATGCCCTCCGATTCCGTCACGAAGGTGGCCGTGGACGCCCTGGCCACCACTCCGCGGGTGGGCACCTGCAGTTGATCCGTTTCGGCGGGATGACCGACCATGAGCCGCTCCAACAGGGCCGCCGCCGCCCGGCCGACGCCACGCCAGTTCATGTCCACAGAAGAGAGGGGGACCCGGGCCATGCGGCATTCCACCGACCGGTTCTCGCATCCGAGGATGGAGACATCCTCGGGAACCCTCAGCCCCGCCATGTTACAGGCTGCGATCAATTCCAGGCTGCGCCGGTCGTCATCACTCATGACCGCCAGCGGCTTCTTCAGCGCGAGCAACTGGTCCGCCAGCCAGCGCAGGCGCTCCGCCCGGGGGACATCGATGGCATCCCTGCCATGAACCGCCGCGAAATTGGCATGGGTGACCGTGAGGTTGAACTTGGCGAGTTCATTCTGGTAGGCGGCGAATATCGCCGGGGACTCGGTAAAATCCGTGAGGGAATAGAAGGCGAAACTGGTATGGCCCAGCTCCATCAGGTGGCGGGCACCGGTACGGGCCGCCTCCATGTAGTCCGTGTTCACCGACGGTCCCTCCAATCCCGGATAGGGTGCTCCGATATTGACCACGGGCGTGCCCTTCCACTTCTCAAGCCACTCGCGGACCCGATCCTCGATGGCGACGGCGAGGATGCCGTCCGCCTCCGTTTCCCCGGGGAATTTTCCGTGGAAGCGCATGTTCGCGATCAGTTCCCAGCCTGCTGGTCCCGCGTGATCCACGATACCGTCCAGAACCTCTTCCTGATAAAAGTCGGTGACGAACAAGACACGCTTTGGGCGGGGCGGGGTGGGCAGTGCGGTCACGTGGGGTGGCAGGAAAATCATCGGCGGCGGGACGGCGGGGTACGGCGTTTTCCGGATCGCGGGATTACGGTTAAAGACGTGGAACCCCGGGATTGCAAGACGCAAGGTCCACCTGCTCCCCGGGGTTCTCGGCGCTTGATCGGTCCCGGGCTTGCGCCATCGTGGCGGGGAGACATGGCGCGCGAATATACCCTCCACCGGCGACAGACCGCCCCTCGGTCAGGAATCGACTATGCCGCCGAGCTGAATGCCGAGCAGCACGCCGCCGTGTCCTCGCCGCCCGGGCGCGCGCTGGTGATCGCCGGCGCCGGATCGGGTAAAACGCGGACACTCACCTACCGGGTAGCCTGGTTGCTGGATCACGATGTGGAATCCCGGAACATCCTCCTGCTGACCTTCACCAACAAGGCGGCGCGCGAGATGATCACCCGCGTCCAGGAGCTGGTGACCGCGGACACCTCCGACCTGTGGGCGGGGACTTTCCACTCGATCGGCAACCGCATCCTGCGCCGCCATGCGGACGATCTCGGATTCACCCGCTCCTTTTCCATTCTCGACCGGGATGATCAAAAATCGCTGTTGTCCGCGGTGGTCGCCGCCTGCGACATCGATACCAAGCAGCGCCGCTTTCCGAAGGCGGACGTGCTGGCGACGATTTTCAGCCTGATCGAAAATACCGGGGAATCTCTGGAGGACGTGCTGGCCACCCGCTACCCCTATTTCGATGACTGGATCGAGCAGATCGACCAGGTCCGCGACGGCTACGCCAAGAAGAAGCGGGACACGAACTCGATGGATTTCGATGACCTGCTGGTCCTCACCGTGAAGCTCTTCGAGGAGCGGCCGGACGTGCTGGACCTTTACCGCGGGAAGTTCCGCCACATTCTGGTGGACGAGTATCAGGATACCAACTCGGTGCAGAGCCGCATGATCGACCTGCTTGCCGGGGACTCGAACAGCCTGATGGCGGTGGGGGATGACGCGCAGTCGATCTACTCGTGGCGCGGAGCGGATCTGGACCACATCCTGTCATTCCAGCGGCGCTACTTCAATTCACGGATCTTCAAGATCGAAACGAACTACCGCAGCGTGCCGGAGATCCTCGATCTTTCGAACGCGGCGATCCGCGTGAACCAAGGTCGCATTGAAAAGGATCTGCGTTCGTCACGGGATGCGCTTGGCGTGAAGCCCGCGCTGGTGCCGCTGGATGATCCGGCTTCGCAGGCGGCGTTCGTGGCGCAGCGCATTCTGGAACTACGGGACGAAGGCATTCCATTGGAGGAAATGGCGGTGCTCTACCGCGCCCACTTCCAGAGTCTGGAAGTGCAGATGGAACTCACCCGTGCGGGGATTCCATTCACCATCACCAGCGGCTTGCGCTTCTTCGAGCAGGCGCACATCAAGGATGTCTCGGCGTTCCTGCGCTTTGTGACCAACCGCAAGGACGAGGTCAGCTTCAAGCGCATGCTCCAGCTCATGCCGGGCGTCGGCCCCTCGGCGGCGGAGAAGCTCTGGCAGAACTGGCTGGCCACCGGCCTCGCGGACAAGGACGAGCCGCCCGCATCGTGGTCGGAGGTGATGCTCGGGTTCAAACCTCCGAAGAAGGCGGCGAAGGACTGGGAGCAGCTCTGCTACACCTTGGACGAACTTTCTCCGGGCGGCGTGTTCGTGCCGCCCTCGAACATGCTCTTCAGCGTGCTGGAGGGTGTCTATGACGAGTACCTCAAGGCCAGCTTCGACAACTACGAGAATCGCCGTAGCGACATCGAGCAGCTCATTTCCTACGGTCAGACTTTTGATGATGTGCTGGAGTTCCTCGCCCAGCTTTCGCTCATGGGATCGGTGGATGGCGAGCCGTCCGGCGACAAACGCGCGAAGGACGACGAGTGCGTGGTCCTGTCCTCCATCCATCAGGCGAAGGGCCTCGAATGGAAGGTCGTGTTCCTGATCTGGCTCGCCGACGGGCAGTTCCCGAACAGCCGCATCCTCGATGCCGAGGACGATGCCATGCTGGAGGAGGAGCGCCGCCTGTTCTACGTCGCGATCACCCGCGCCAAGGACGAGCTCTACATGAGCTACCCGATGATCAACCCGAAGTCTTACACCGGCGATGTCATCCAGCGCCCGTCACGGTTCCTGGATGATTGTCCGGCGGATCTCGTGGAGGAATGGCATGTGGGCCGTGGCGGATGGGTGGATGACGATCCGTTTTGAAAAGAGCCTTTTGCTGTAGTCGGAGCGCGGACTTCAGTCCGCTTTGAAAAAGCCTCCCGCTTCGCGGCTGGTCATGATGCGGACTGAAGTCCGCGCTCCGACTACAGCGAAGGGCTCATCGGACAGATGTTACTTCGCCAGCGCCACGTAGTCGCTTTCCTGCAGGATGGCTTCCTTCCGTTTCCGCAGCAGCAGCCAGCATTCGCGGGCGGTGCCGAGCACAATGATGGCGACGAAGACCAGGAAGGCCGCGGTGACCGCCACGTCGATGCGCGCGTTGAACAGCGAGGTCTTCGCGGCTTCGAGCGCCTTGCCCTGGATGCCGCTTTCGATGAGTTTCTGCTGCTTGGCGATTTCCGGAAGGAATCCCGCTGAACCCGCATCCCAGATCTTCAGCCACCCCGCGGTGAAGGTGACCATGGTGAGGAACACCAGCGGCACTCCGGTGACCCAGCAGTAGCGTGCCTTGCCCATCTTGATCAGCAGGGTGGTGCCGAAGCAAAAGGCGATCACAGCGAGAAGCTGGTTCGAGATGCCGAAGATCGGCCACAGGCTCTTGGCGATGCCCGCGGGATCGATCGCACCCTGATAGAGGAAGAAACCCCATGCCGCGACCAGCAGACCGGTGGCGGTGACATTGCCGATCCAGGAGCCGGTGTCCTTGAGCGCGGGCACGGCCTGCCCGAGCAGATCCTGGAGGATGAAGCGTCCCACCCGCGTGCCCGCATCCAGCGTGGTCAGGATGAACAGCGCCTCGAACATGATGGCGAAGTGATACCACAGCGAGAGCGCGGTATTGCCCGGGATCACCTTGGCAAACATGTGGGCCATCCCCACCGCGAAGGTGGGGGCGCCGCCAGTCTTGCCGATGATGTGCGGTTCGCCGAGATCCTTCGCGAGCTGTTGCATCTCCGGCAGAGTGACGGCATAGGTGGGGCCGTAGGAATTGATTTTCTCGATCTGGGCGGCCACCGCGACGTTGTCGTTCGGGTTCACCGGCGAGTTGATCGCGAAATACTGGCCCGGCGAGAGCGCGCAGGCGGCGATGATCGCCATCAGCGAGACCAGCATCTCCGTCACCATCGAACCGTAGCCGACGAGGCGGATGTCTTTTTCGCGGGCCAGCAGCTTCGGCGTGGTGCCGGAGGAAATGAGCGCATGGAAGCCGCTGATCGCCCCACAGGCGATGGTGATGCAGACGAAGGGGAACACCGGACCCGGCACGATGAAGCCGCCGCCGTGGACGAAGGGCGTGATCGCGGGCATGTGCAACGGGGGTGCCAGCACCACGATGAAGACTGCGAGCACACCTACCGCGCCGAGCTTGAGGAAGGTGCTGAGGTAGTCGCGTGGCGCGAGCAGCATCCACACCGGCAGCACCGAGGCGGCGAAGCCATAGATCATGATCGCCCAGGCCAGTGTTTTGGAGTCCAGCGTCAGAGCGTGGTTCCAGGATTCCGGCAGATACTTGCCACCGACCACCGCGGCCAGCAGACCGATCACGCCGAAGATCGTGGCGGGAGTCACCCCCACCTTGCCGCTCTTGATCGCGATGCCCATGATGAACGCGAGCGGAATGGTTGCGGCGATGGTGAAGAGACCCCACGGGCTTTCGGCGAGCGCCTTCACCACCACCAGGCCGAGCACGGCGAGGAGGATGGTCATGATCGCCAGCAGGCTGATCATGGCGATGAAGCCAATGAAGGGATTCATTTCCTCCTTCAGCATCTGCCCGAGTGATTTGCCCTTCCGTCGCATCGAGGCGAAGAGGATCACGGCATCATGCACACCGCCGCCGAGGGTGGCTCCGATGAGAATCCACAGCACGCCCGGCAGGTAGCCGAACTGGGCGGCAAGCACCGGACCCACCAGCGGTCCGGGACCGGCGATGGCGGCGAAGTGGTGGCCGAAGACGACCCACTTCGAGGTCGGCACGAAGTCCTTTCCATCCGCACAAGTCACCGCGGCCGGTGCGCGGCGGTCGTCGATGGTGAGCACCTTGGCACACAGCCAGGCGGAGTAGAAACGGTAGGAGACGGCGAAGGTGCAGAGACCCGCGACCACCAGCCACAAAGCGTTGACCGGTTCCCCGCGCTGGAAGGCGGCTACGCCCACGGCGGTCATGCCGAGCAGCGAGATGAAGATCCAGAGGAGGACGGTAAGCAGGCGTTTCATGGCAATCAGGTGTCGTGGGACAGTGCTTCGAACACAGGAATCGGCACGTAGCGGCGGACGATTTCCTCCCAACCCTCCGGGCCGATCAGTCCTTTCACCATGCTGGAGGAAAGTTCCGCGATGTCGCGCGGCGGCATCAGGAAGGTGGTGGTGATCTGCGGGGCCATGTCGCTGTTGATGTGGCGCATCACCCGCTCGTATTCATAGTCGTCCGGGGAACGGATGCCGCGCAGGATGTAGTGGGCATCCATCGTCATCGCGTAGTCCACCAGGAAGCGGTTGTCGAAATGGTCGATGGTCAGCCGCTCGCAGGACGGCACCGACTCGCGCAGCAGCTTGATCCGGTGCTCCACCGTGAAGGTGTAGGATTTCGAGGGATTGTTGCCGATCGCCACGATCAGGCGGTCGAAAAGCTCCAGCCCGCGCTCGATCATCCAGAGATGACCATTTGTCGGTGGATCGAAGGAACCGGCATAGACTGCGGTGCGCATGGGGAGGATTTGAATTTAAAATCCGGAATTTGAAATGCTCAAATCAGAGCGTGGTTCCCTGGTTGAGTGCGTGAATGGATCCTCCGGCGGGAGAATGGAGCGTATAGGATTTGGCGAGGGTCTCGGTGAGATAGACCTTTGCCACGCTCACGGCATCGGCTAGGGGCTGGCCCAGCGCGAGTTGTGCGGCGATGGCGGCGGAGAAGGTGCAACCGGTGCCGTGCGAGCCGGGTACGGCGATGCGGGCGGCGGTGAAACGGTGGACGAGGCCGCCATCCGCCAGCAGGTCGGTACATTCGGGGCCGTCCAGATGGCCGCCTTTCAGCAGGAAGGCGGTGCCGAAGCGGGCGGAAAGGGCCAGAGCCACCCGCTCCAGATCGTCCACGCTGGTGATTTTCTCCCCGGCCAGCGCTTCCGCTTCGTGCAGGTTCGGGGTGACCAGTGTGGCGCGGGGCAGCACTTCATCGCGCAGGGCGGCGATGGCATCGGGCTCCAGCAGCGGATCACCGGTGGAGGCGATCATCACCGGGTCGACCACCAGCGGGATGGCCGGGTAACGGGAAAGCGCATCCAATACCGCCTCGATGTGGGCGGCGGAGAACAGCATGCCGGTCTTGATGGCGGAGATCGGAAAGGCATCCAGCAGCAGCTCCACCTGGTCGCCCACGAGTTCCGGCGGCACCGGATGGACGGCACGGACCACGTTCGCCGTTTCCGAGACCACGCAGGTCACGGCGGTGAGGCCGTGGACGCGGAAGTGTTCGAAGGTTTTCAGGTCGGCCTGGATGCCCGCGCCGGCGGAGCAGTCGGAACCGGCGATGGTCAGCGCGACCGGCGGTGAAGGATGCATGGCGCGACCATCCCGGATGGAGCGGACTTCATGCAAGACGCATTGCGTGGGGGAGGGGGAGGACGTTTTTTGACGATTTATGAAAGATTGCGGTTTCCCACTTGGCAGGAGGCGTTAGAGGCGGGATGGTGTTCTTCCCATGCCGGGAACGATCCGCGAACTGCAAGGCCTGAGCGTCAAGGTGGATGACGTCCTCTACATGCCGAGCCTGGAGGCTCCGCAGGACAAGCCGCACCCGTTCGTGTACTTCATCTCGATCCGCAACCGCTCCACCGAACAGGTCACGATCCGCGGTCGCAAATGGGTGGTCCGGGAAAACGACGGTGAGGTCACCGTGGTGGAGGGGGATGGGGTGATCGGCCAGATGCCGGTACTCGCTCCGGGCGAGGATTTTTCCTACAACAGCTACCATGTCACCAAGTTGGGTGCGCGGGTGGAGGGAGCCTTTTTCGGCGAAACAGCCGGGGGCGAGTGGGTCTTCGCCCGCATTCCGGAGTTCCAGCTCCGGGTGCCCGACTGGGCATGACGGCCCCGGGGATCGTTATGGCTGTTTCAGCGCTTCGAAATGGTGCTCAACCTCCTCGGGAGTGAGGATTTTGCCATAGAGGGCGACTTCATCGATACCGCCGATCCACTGGCGTTGTTCGTCGCGGGGATCGGGCTGCAGGTTGCCGATGATCGGCCGGATGTTGAGGTTGTTGAAGCCGATGCCGGCAGGGCTTTGGTCCGAGAGCCGGCCGTTGACATAGAGTTGGATCCGTCCTGCATCCGCGGTGGCCACCACATGAATCCAGCGGTAGAACAAATGGGATTCGCGGGAGTAGGTGTTCGTGCCTCCCTTGTAACCCGGCGGCGAGCGGAACATGCTGCGGAGCGCATAGTCCGGGTGGACGTGGCCGATGTTTTCGCCATTCCGCTTCATCCGTTCGAGCGCGAACAGTTGCGGCGCGTGGTGCATTTTCGCTCCCGGGGCGGGAAGCGGAAAAGCAGGGTCCGCGGTTTCCAGCGAAACGGCGGTGAGATATTGGTCGCTGCCCGGGAAGAGCAGGCATTCGATGCTGCGTCCGGTCGAGGTGTCCAGTCCCTTGAGGGGAGCCTCGGTGGTGGCGAATCCGGCGCTGCCCGCCGCATCCAGATACAGGTAGCCACGTCCGGCGCTGCCTTCGATCCGCGGATTCTTTTTGAGCAGGAGGGGAGTGCCGCCGGTTTCATCCGCGATCTGCCGCTTTTCGTCCATCGTCTGGAATCTCCAGTAGTGGAGGGGGGACGACTCCCGCACGGCTTTGGCGTATGACTCTCCGGCGAGGGAATATCCGATGGGAGCCGGAGCCGGCAGGCGGAGAAACTGGTCCGCAGCCAGCGCGGTGACCGCCAGTTTGTCGGTGACATGGAGTGACTGGCCGCTGCCCAGCAGGAACTCCTCACGGCTGCGCCGGCGGTCCTCCGTGGTGGAGACTGTCACACTCTCCTGAAAGGAGCGGACATCCGCCGTGCCATCTTCCGCCACGTTTGCGGAAAACTCGCCGTTGTTGTTCACCACCGCGGCATGGGGCAGATGGACGATGAGCTGCCCGTTCATCCGGAAGGCGGCCTGGCCACGGCGCAGGGCGAACTCCGATTTCTCTAGTAGTTCGAATTCCACCGGAGCGCGTACCGCCACTTCGGAGCCTCCATCGAGTGAGAGGGAAAGTTCTCCGGCATCCAGCCGGATGGTGCCAGCCTGCAAGGGAGTGCCTGTTTCCGCAACCATCGGCTGGTTCCAAGCCACGTTTTTCGATGCGGAGATCACCGCCATCGTGGGGTGGACGGAAACGCCGGGGATGGCCGGGCCGGGCGGCCGGGGCTTGGTGATCTGCCACCACGCCAGGCCCGCTGCCAGCATTGCAGTCGCGGCGACCGCCAGCCATGCCGGACGCTGCCAGATCGGGCGAGGCTGGATCACCATTGGCGCGGCCAGACGTTCATGGTCCTCCAGCTCCAGATGGACCGAGGCGAAAAAGCGGTAGTAGGTCCGGGCTCCGGCATCCTTTTGCAGAATTTCCTCCAGCTCCCGGGCTTCGTCGGGATGGAGCAGTCCGTCCGTCAAACGGGACAGGAGAAGGTTGAGACGGGTGGATGGCTGGTAGCGGCCCATATGGTTCAGGAGAAAGGGTTGCCTTCCGCAGCCAGCCGGCGCTGCACGCAGCTCACCAGCGCGAGACGGACTTTTTCCAGGATGCGGTAGAGCTGGTGGACGGATTCGCGGCGCATTTTGGCCAGCGTGGCGATCGATGCGCCACGGGCATAGCGTGCCTCCACCACCTCGCGGGCGCGGCCGTCGAGCTTGCACAGGCAGGCATCCAGAGCCTGTCGGACGGCTTCCGTATCATTCGGCGATGGCGCATCCTCCCAGAGTTGCTCGACCATTTGGTCGGAGAAGACCAGCCGGTCGCGGCTGCGTTTCTTGCGGAAACGGAGGACCTCGAAATAGGCGAGGCGGTTCGCCCATGGCAGGAATTCCCGGTCCAGTTCAAAGGTGTCGAATTTCTCCCACAGACTCATGACCGTGTCCTGCATGATGTCGTCCAGGTCCTCCGAGTGGGGATGGAGGCTGTAGATGAAATTCCGGATCGATTTCTGATTGGGCAGCAGCCTGGACAGGAATTCCCGGTTTCCTTCATCGGTTTCTGCTTTCATGGCCGGAGATGGGGTTGGGGAGGGATTTGCGGGATGTTCCCATCGGGCATAAGCGCGAGTGTGACGGATCTCGCGATTTTTTCCCGATTTTTTCGAAAGTGGGAATGGCGGGCAATTTTTCCGCGAAAACGGGTGCTTGGTGCTTATGCCCGATAACCGGAGGAATCGCGGGCCGAGGAGGCCCCAGAGCATCCGGTGTGAACATCGGATGCATTACCATGAAAATCCCCTCCCTCCCGAGTCTCATTGTCTTCGCCATCGTTCCCATCTTCCACTCCGCCGCCGCCGACCGCTTCTGGGACGGAGGCACCACCGATATCGCCACCAACGGTGATGGGGCCTCCACCTATAACACGGGTAACTGGAACACGACCGTCGTGAACTGGGACCAAGGCAGCGGCCTGGCCCATGTCGCCTGGAACAATGCCAGCCTCGACAATGCGGTGTTCGGCGGAACCATCTCCGGAAGCAAGACGGTCACGGTCAACGGCGGCGTGGAGGTCAACCAGATCCGGTTTATCGGTGGCAACACGTCGGGGGCCTATACGCTCGGTTCGACTTCCGATGCCATCAACACGATCAAGTTTTCCGGTAGCTACAATGAGGCGGCGAATCCAGGGATCGATGGCTCCGGCTCCTCCAATTCGACCATCGCCCAGAAGATCACCGGTGCCATCACAGGCGGGCTGATTATCAAACATGGCAGCAACATCACCACGCCGGGAAGTACGGGGCGTCTGAATCTCACCAACCAGACCAATGACTTCACAGGAGATGTGACGGTCCTCAGCGGCAACTTTGCGGCAGGCTCGGGGTGCGGGGTGGCTTCAAACCGGATTATCCTCAAGGGCGGATCGTTGTTTGTCAGCGGCGGAGGAGCGGGCACGACCACCAATACGCGTGCGGTGGAAGTGGCCTCCGCCAGTGGGATCTCCACCAGTGCGGTGACCTCAGGGCTCCAGACGCTCGATCTGACTGGAGCAATCACCGGTTCTTCCAATCTGACCCGCTATTCCAGCACGAGCGGATCGGCCACCTCCGAAGTCCGCTTTTCGGGAGATATGTCCGGCTACACCGGCACCTACGAAAGCACGGGGACGGCCGCTACCCTGACCACCGTCCAAACCACTGCCGCCAGCGCCGGCAAGTGGCAGATCACCGCCGGGACGATCACCTTCACCACCGCGGCCTCGCTCTATGGCGGCAGCGTTGGCTCGTGGACCAAGGAAAACATTGCCGCGAACAGTGGCGCCACCCTGGCCCTGAATGCAGGCGGAATTGGTGAGTTCAGCGAAAGCCAGGTCGCCACGCTGATTGCGAATCTAACCACCAACATCAACAACAACGGGCTGCGGGCGGGAGCCACGCTGCGCGTGAACATTGGTACCGGCAATGCGATCGGACTGGCCAACCTCGCCAACAGCACGGGAACCGGCAGTGGTGCGTTTGGGCTTGGTAAAACCGGCGCGGGCACACTCACGCTATCGGGCGGCAATACCTATACCGGCCAGACCGTCGTTCAGGGAGGGAGCTTTGTTTTTGACGGTGGAAGCCTGGATGCATCCGCCACCGCACCCGCTTCGCGCAGCTTCAACGTCGGCAGCGGCGGCAGTGCGGAGATCAAGAACAATGCCCAGATCACATTCGGTGGATGGGTGGGGCTCGGCTATTTCGACAACACCGGCACCGGCACGCTCACCCTCACCAGCGGCTCGTTGACCGTGAACGGAATCTCCGGCGGAACGCCGTCCGACCGCGGCCTGGTCATCGGGGAATACGCCGGCGACGCAGGCACCTTCAACATGAACAGTGGCACGTTGGCCGTTGGCAATGCAGCCGTCTATATCGGGCAGAACTCCGCCGCCGCTTGGAACATGGCCGGAGGCACGGCATCGGTGAAAAAGATCGCGCTGGGCTATAACAGCGCATCCGCCGGAACCCTCAACCTCACCGGCGGCACGCTGTCGGTCGGCAGCGGCGGCATCAGCAAAGGGAGCGGCACCGCCACGCTCAACATGGGTGGCGGCACCCTGTCATCCAGTGCTTCATGGAGTTCATCGCTGCCAATGAATCTCACAGGGACCAACGGCAACCTGTCCGCTTCAACCGCCCACACCATCACCTTGAGCGGCATCCTTTCTGGAACCGGCGGCCTGGGCAAGGCTGGCACCGGCACGTTGATTCTCTCCGGAGCCAATACCTACAGCGGCAACACCGATGTTTCCGGAGGAACCTTGCTCGCAAACAATACCACCGGCTTGGCCACTGGCACCGGGACGACCGTGGTCCATTCGACCACCATCTTGGGTGGCACCGGTACCATCGGCGCGGTGACGTTGGAATCCGGCAGCACCCTTGCCCCGGGGAATGGTGCGATCGGAGTATTGACCACCGGTGCGCTGACCCTTCCCGCCGGGGCCGTGCTGGCGTCTGAGATTGATACTTCCGGTCCCGTCGGCTCGGATCTCATCTCCGTGAATGGAGACGTGACGCTCGGCGGAACGCTCGGCCTCTCCGACCGGGCCGTCACGGCCGGGGCTGTTCCGGTCGGCACGAAGCTGACCCTGATCGCCTACACCGGCACGCTCACCGGCACCTTCAACGGCCTTGCGGAAAACGCTCCGGTCGCCATCGGCATCAACAACTTCATCATCCGCTATCACGACGGCCAGGCGGTGACCCTCGAGTCCACGGGCGCAAGCAGCTATTACATCGCATGGGCCAATTCGAAAGGTCTCGATGGCACCAGCAACGGTCCGGTGCAGGATCCGGACCACGATGGTCACAACAACCTCCATGAGTTCGCGTTCGATGGTGATCCGCTGTCAGGAGCGAATGACGGCCGGATCGTGACCAAGGTGGCTGCGGTGGGCGGGCTGAACGCGCTGACCCTCACCATGCCGGTGCGGACGGGCGCAAGCTTCCCCGATTTGGGGCCGGACGAACTGGTCTCCACCGCCCAGGATGGTGTGACCTATCACATCCAGGGTTCTGTTGATGTGACCAATTGGACCGGCAATTTCATCGATGTGAACGAGGTCACCAATCCGGCGGATGTGGCTGCGGTGCAGGGCACTCTGGCTGCGGACAAGCCGTTGCCCGGCGGCTGGACCTATCGTTCCTTCTACATTCCCGGTTCTGATCCGGCTGCAAATGTGAAGATCTTCATCCGGGCCAAGGTAACCGAATGAAGCCCTGAAATTCGTTTCCGTGGGTAAATAGATGCAATGTGAGCCGCTCCAGAGTTCGCTCTGGAGCGGTTTTCCCAAGGTGTGGCTCCGCCGCGGCTCCCGCGCGGGATGCCATTGGGTTCCGCCATTCCAAGCAACCGATCCTCATGTCAAAAGGCTCCCTCATCATCTTCGCATGGATGGCTGCCGCTGCATCAGCATGCGGTGCGTTCGTGACCGAGCGCACCATCGCCAGCCCCGGAGGAGGTGTGGTGTTCACATTGGAGCGGGATACCACTACCGGAGCCTTGCTCCATAGCGTGACCTCCGCAGGTCGTGTGGTGGTCACACGCGGAACCTTCGGGTTGGATCTGGGAAGTACGATTGGCATCGTAGCATCCCAAGGGGCACTGGGAGATGTCCAGGCAGCGGATGTGGATCTCACGTGGTCGAATCCTTTCGGGGAAGAGATGAACGTGCGGGATCGCTGCCGGCAGGAGACACTCTCGATTGTTCCGTCAGTGACGGGACAACCCGATGCAAAGATCCAGGTGAGGGCGTATGACACGGGGATCGCGTGGCGCTATCTGATCTCCGGCAGTGGCACGGTAGCCTCGGAGAAGTCCACGTTTCCGATGCCATCCTCCACCGTGGTGTGGACCTCCACCTCCGCGCAGGGGACGATCTCGAAGCAATCGCTTTCCGTGGCCAGCGGTTCGCTGGATCGTCCGGTGCTCGCGCAGCTCGCGTCCGACCTCTACGCCTCGCTGGGGGAGGCCGGTTTGGTCGATGGTGCGAGGATGAAGTTCACGCGCACCGGCACCTCGACCCTTTCCGCTTCGCTATCCAGCAGTGAGGCATTCACGGGTTTGTTCACCAGTCCATGGCGTTACGTGCGGGTCGGGTCTTCTCCCGCGGCGTTGCTTCAGGACAGCGCGTTCATGCTGAACCTGAACGAGCCGTCCAAGGTGGCGGACACCTCGTGGATCCAGCCAGGAAAGGTGCTCCGCGAGGTCACGCTCACCACGCAGGGCGGCCTGGCTTGCATCGACTTCGCCGCCGCGCATGACCTGCGATACATCCTCTTCGATGCCGGATGGTACGGGCCGGAGAATTCATCCTCATCGGATGCGACGACGGTGAACGTGGACCCGGCGCGTTCGCCCGGACCGCTCGATCTGCCGGCGGTGATCGCCTACGGAAAACAGAAAGGCGTCGGCGTGATTCTCTACGTCAACCAGATCGCCCTCACCCGGCAGCTCGACCAGATCCTGCCGCTCTACGAGTCGTGGGGCGTGGCGGGCATGAAGTTCGGTTTCGTCAATGTGGGCTCCCAATCGAACACCACCTGGCTTCACAACGCGGTGGCGAAATGCGCGGACCATCACCTCATTGTGGACATCCACGACGAATACCGCCCCACCGGCGTGTCGCGCACGTGGCCGAATCTTCTCACCCAGGAAGGTATCCGTGGTGATGAAGAAACCCCGAAGAACGCGGACGCGCTCAAGAGTCTCTTCACCCGCTGTCTCGCAGGGGCATCGGACCAGACCAACTGCTATTTTGCCAGCCGGGTGGCCACGATGGGTTCGCATGCGTCCCAACTGGCGAAGTCCGTTTGCATCTTCAGTCCGTGGCAAACGCTCTACTGGTATGACCGTCCGGCTGGTTCGCCCGGGAGTGCGGGTGCCGGAGGAGGAGTGTCCGTATTGCAGGAGGTGCCGGAACTATCGTTCTTCGATCGCCTGCCGACGACCTGGGATGAAAGCCGGATTCTCGATGGGCATCCGGACACACACGTGACGGTGGCACGGCGCAAGGGGACGACATGGTTTCTCGCGGGTCTGAATGGCAATACGGCGCGTACGTTCCAAGTGCCACTGACCTTTCTCGATTCCACCAAGGCGTATCGTGCGGAGGTGTTCCGGGATGATGGCTCCGTCGCGACCACCACGCAGGTGGCGATCGACATGCTCGATGTCGATGCGGGCGCCACGCTGGTTCGGAGTGTCGCAGCGGGGAATGGCTTCACCGTGATCCTCACCGAAAACGGGCTGCGGGAAGTGGTACCACCGACTCCGCCTCTCAGTTCGATGATCTTCAAGAAAGGGACGTCTCCCGGTTCCTCGGACGGTCTCGTCCACCTGAGCAACTATCAGGGCGTGCAGGATACCTCCTTGGTTCAGGAGACTCCCGGCAACAACTACGGTGGACGCGACACGCTCCTGGTTGGCGTGCTCGGCAGCGGCAAGGTGCGCTCCGGATTGACGAGGTTCGATCTGTCCGTGCTGGGAGGAAGGTATGCTTCCATCAAATCGATGACACTCCGCCTGCGCGTGGCGGCGGTGACGGATCTATCCGCCAGTTGTCAGGTGGGTGTCCAGTTGGAGCGGGAAGGAAATTCCGGATGGGTTGAGGGAAGTGCGAACGGGGCCGCGGTGTCCGGCACGTCGTGCTGGAACCATGCCGCGTCCACTGCCGGGGCCTGGCTGGGAGGAACCGCGGGCGCACGCACGGCCACCGATTGCTATGCCCAGCTCGGGTCCGCCACCCTCGATTCATCCATCGCACCGGTGGGCGCATGGATTGAAATCCCGTTGTCAGCACCCAGCGGAGTGTCCACCCGCGACTCGCTCACGAAGATCGTTGATTCATGGATCGCGGGCGGTGGCAGTGGCAACGCAGGGTTGCTGTTGACCTATGGCGCTCCCTATACAGGCGCGCCCCAGTGGCAATTCGCCAGCAGTGATCATACGAATGCGGATTGGCACCCGGAGCTCATCGTGGAGTATTTCCCTGCGGACCCCTATGGACAATGGGTGGCTCTCAAAGGCATTCCGATCGCTTCCGCCGGAACCGATGATGATCCGGATGGCGATGGCATTCCGAATGCGATCGAATGCGTGTTGGGCACGAATCCGCTGGTGCGCGATGACAGCACGAAACTGCCGACACTCACCATGGATGTGAACGGTCTGAGATACTCCTACCGATTGAGCGCTACAGGACCTTTCCTGCAACCGCAGGTCCAGTATTCGACCACGCTGGACGATTGGCAGTCTCTCGTGAGCGGACAATTCGGTGCTGCGTTCAACGAGGGTGCGCGCGATGCCAATGGAGTCTCGACCGTGGATGTGTCCTTGGAGCAACCACCGGCCGGGAAGATGTTTTTCCGCATCGCGGTGCCATGAGAGGTTGCGGCGGAGCCTGAACAAACGTTGCAGGAAGGGGGTTTCCGATGGACTCCCGCATGAAATGGCATGCAGGGTCCAAGCCATTCGTCATGATCTGGAACTTGTTTTGCATGCTGCTGCTTTCCGCCGCTTCCGCATCGGCGGCCGATTACGCGACCCTGCGCACCGTCAGAAGTCCGGGTGGGAGATCGGTCTTCACGCTGGAGAAGAACGAGACCACGGGAGAGCTCGTTTACGGTCTGACCTCCGGTGGCCGCACGGTGGTGAATCATGGCGACCTCGGGTTGGAGTTGCGCGGTGTCGGAGTTGTGGCCGCGCGCGGCACGCTTGGAAAGATGGATGCGAAGGACATCGATACGACCTGGTCGAACTCTTTCGGCGAAGCCTCTACCGTACAGGATCGCTGCCGTGAGGAAACGCTGCCGATCATTCCCACCGAAGCAGGGTTGCCTGAGGTGAAGCTTCAGGTGCGTGCGTATGACACGGGAGTCGCATGGCGATATCTTTTGGCGGGGGATGGCACCGTGACGGATGAAGCAACCTCATTCACTTTGCCGGAAGCTACGCAGGTGTGGACCTCCACGACCGCACAGGGCCCGATCACCAGGCAGTTGATCTCCGAGGTAAAGGGGCAGGTTGAGCGACCGCTGTTCGCCCAGCTCGCACCGGATCTCTTTGCTGCCATTGGCGAAGCCGGATTGGTCGATGGAGCGCGGATGAAGTTTGTGTCCGATGGCGCGGTGACGTTGCGCGCCAAGTTGGCGGGCGGCGTTGCTTTCACGGATTCCTTCACGAGCCCGTGGCGTTACGTGCGGGTGGGGGGCAGCCCGGCGGCGCTGTTGCAGGACAGCGGGTTCATCTTGAATTTGAACGAGCCTTCCAAGATCGCCGACATCTCATGGATTCGTCCCGGCAAGGTGATCCGCGAGGCGTCGCTCACCACGCAGGGCGGCAAGGCCTGCATCGATTTCGCCGCGGCGCACGGTTTGCAGCACATCCTCTTTGATGCGGGATGGTACGGACCGGAAGGCTCCGCTTCATCCGATGCCACGAAGGTGGATCTCGATCCCGCGCGCTCTCCCGGTCCGCTCGATCTCCAGATGGTGATCGCTTACGGAAAGCAAAAGGGCATCGGCGTGATCCTCTATGTGAACCAGATCGCGCTGACCCGGCAGATCGATGAGATCGCGCCGCTCTACCAATCGTGGGGCGCGGCGGGCATCAAGTTCGGCTTCGTCAAGGTCGGACCGCAGGGTGATACGGCATGGCTTCACAAGGCGGTGGCGAAGTGCGCGGAGCACAAGCTGATGGTGGACATCCACGATGAATACCGCCCCACCGGCGTCTCGCGCGCGTGGCCCAATCTTCTCACTCAGGAAGGCATCCGCGGCGATGAGGAAAGCGTGCCGAACATAGACGTGCTCAAGACGATCTTCACCCGCTGTCTCGCCGGAGCGGCGGATCAGACGAACTGCTACTTCGCGCCACGTGTCACGGAGAAGATGGGTTCGCATGCCTCGCAGCTTGCGAAGGCCGTATGCATCTTCAGCCCGTGGCAGATGCTTTACTGGTATGATCGTCCGATGGGTTCACCCGGCGTGGGTCAGGCAGGGCCGACCAAACCCGTGATCCAGGAAGTGCCGGAGCTTTCGTTCTTTGATCGCCTGCCAACGACCTGGGATGAAACGCGGGTGCTGGACGGCCATCCGGACACGCATGTCACCATCGCGCGTCGCAAGGGGGACGTCTGGTTTGTGGGTGGATTGAACGGAAACTCCGCACGCACGTTCGAGGTGCCGCTGGCTTTCCTTGATCCGGCGAAGACGTATCAGGCGGAGGTGTTTCGCGATGATCCTGCCGTGTCCACTCTCACTCACGTGGCCATCGACAAGCTGGAGGTGAATGCAAAGACGGTCCTCAAACGCGAGGTCGCAGCGGGCAACGGATTCGCCGTGATTCTCACGGCACGATGACCCCGCAAAGCAACCGCCTTTATTTCGTGCCAAGCCATGCCTTGGCCCAGCGTCGGCCGATCTCGATCTCCTGATCCGCGCTGTAGTGGATGGCATCCGCGAAGCCACTGTCGATGTCACTGACGGGAATGAACCGGACGAGAGGATCGGCGGCGGCACATGCCTTCATTCCCTCATTGACCTGGGCGACGCCCGCGCGTGGCTTGAGGGCTGGCATCTGGCCGTTGATCTCGGTGAGGAAGAAGCGCAGTTGCGGAGCGCCGAGGTCCACCCGCAAGTCGGCGATGAACCGCTTCATGTTCTCGCCATATCGCGCGGCTTCGCCACCGCCTGAATCCGTTTCACCCTGGAGCCAGAACAGGCCCTTCATCTGCGGTTCTAAGCCCTGCTTCTGCAGTTCCGCCAGCGAGGAACGGAAGTGGGCGAGCATCGCTTCGTAGTGGGGCTTCGCGGTTGGGTGGGCTTTGATGAAATTCTGTTCCAGGCCGGCGCTGCCGATCGCATACTTGATGATGGCGACACGTCCGTTGACTCCCTTGGCCAGATCGCTGCCGAGGGACAACTCCGGACCGAAGCCGCTGAAATATCCGCCGAAGCCAGCGCCCTGTACCCCGAGGAGCCCGATGGAGCCGGTGCAGTCGACTGGCTCGGGAAGGTTCCGTTCGCGGTATGCCAGCAGCGCACGCGAATCGGGGGTGTCTGCATAGTGCCGGTTGTTAGGGCTGAGCGCGGTCGCATCCGCCTTCCAGCCGTGGGCGTTCGATTGCCCCGCCACGAAAAAGACGTCCACCGGGCACTTGGTTGGACGGGTTGCGGCTGAAACCGCCATGAGGCGCACGTCGTCGAGATCGGCGTAGTCGTCGGCATCCGGTTTGCCAGGTTCCTGCGCAAGGGTGATGCGCAGGCTTTCGCCAAGTCCGGGTGGATTGGGACCGGTGGTGAAGCTGCGGGAGGTGGCGGCGAAGGAGCCGGGTTTCGCGATATTGTGATTCGCGCCGGTCCACGAACCGACGAGTGCGCCTGACGTGGTGTCGAGGACGATGCTGTAGCCGCCGAAGGCTCCCTTGAGGCGCGTGCCACTGGCCACGCTGAGGGTATAGGTGGTATTGGGTGCGAGTTTCTCGCCAAGGGTCTGCCGGATCGCTCCGTTCTTGAAAAAGAAGCATACCCGCGATCCTTCCGTGCCCGTGACGGCAGGGGGGTAGAAGTCCGGCTTTCCGGCAGCGGTCGATGCCTTCGGGTCCAGGAGTCCGCAAATGCCCCCGACGCCTTCCACATAGCTCCATCCCGAGGGGGCGGTGGCGCGGGCTTCGAAACTCGGGGCGTTTTCTCCTGCGATGGCGTCTGCCTCGAAGCCCGGGTTGACGATGGTGACAGGCCGTGCGGCGGCAGTGGTCGCAAGGACGAGCGGGATCAAGGCGGACAAGGATTTCACGGCTGGTGGCTACCGCGCGGCATCTCCTGTTCTTTCTTTTCAACAGATGATCCCGCTCATGGAAACATCGTGGGGCTCGGGAAAGATGTTGGCGGTGATCTGGAAGGGGAAGCAAACGCCGAGCTTGATCGTATCGGGCCGGGCGAGAGCCAGCATCCGATCGTAGAAGCCGCGGCCTCGGCCCAGCCGACCGCCGGAGTTTGTGAATGCGAGTCCCGGACAGAGGAATACATCGATGTCCCGGTGCGGCATCGTTGGCAGCGATGCCGCAGGCTCACGAATGCCGAAGGAGCCGGCCTCGAAATCAGCGGCGGTGTCCGCCACCGGATGAAACGTGAGATGCTCGCCACGAACGGTGGGGAAAACCCACATGCGTTCCGGATGTATGGCGACCAATGGCAGCAGATCGGGTTCTCCCGGCAGTGCGGCGAAGGAGGCGATCACGCGCGCCTCCGGATGCGCGTCCAGCCATGCGGAGATCGCCTCGCGGAGCACGGCTGAATCGCCCGGTATCTCACGGAGACGCCGCCGCATTTCGGTGCGGAGCGCGGATTTGTTCGGGAATGTCTCGGGATTTGCCACTTGCCAAGCGCCGGAGCGCTTTCGAGGTTATCGGCCATGAGGGGTGCGTGGCAAGCTGCGGTCGTGTTGATGGCTCTCGCGTCGGTGTCCGGCGCCGAGGAGGCAAAGCCGTTTACCTGGGCTCCGCCGAAGGTGGGGAAGGGGATGTTCACCAATGACCTCGGCATGCTCGACAGCGAGCGTGAGGACTACGCCACCAACCTCGCCAGTTATGCCACCAACCGCGTGATCCAGGCGAAGGCTTCGCCCACTTCCCTTGAGGAAGCCCGCCGTTTGCTGGCGGTGGCGCTGCATCTTTCTCCGCGCAACCGCAAGGCGCTGGTCACCACCTTCCAGCTTGGCAAGGGCGTGATCCCGGATGCGGCCACCGGTGATTACAGCCCGCAGGTGCTCGCCCGTCTGCTGATCACCCGCGGCCAGTTGCTCCAGAAGCAGGGCGGCGACGAGAACTCCCAGCTTTCCCGGATTTTCATCGAACTGGCGGCCGGCATGGACCCGAAGAACGAGGACGCCGTGTACGCCAGCGAGACCCAGCGGCTCGACAAGGGCCCGGTCGATTGGGTTGCCGTCACCGATTACAAGCCGAAGGAAAAGCCCGCCGAAGGGCAGACTCCCTGATACCGCCATGGGCCGGGAGATCGAGCGCAAGTTTCTGGTGACCGGCTCCGGATGGAATCACGGCGCGACCGGTAAGCGGATGACTCAGGGGTACCTGAGCCTCGATCCGGACCGCACCGTTCGCGTGCGTCTTGCCGGGGATGAAGCGTGGCTCACCATCAAGGGCCGCGCGCAGGGACTGGTGCGGCAGGAATTCGAATACACCATCCCGGCACATGAGGCGCGGGAACTGCTGGCGCTTTGCACCGGCGCGGTGATCGATAAGATCCGCTACCGCGTCGGCTACGCCGGGCATGTGTGGGAAGTGGACGTTTTCCATGGCGACAATGACGGCCTGATCGTCGCCGAGATCGAGATGGACTCGGAGGACGTGAAAGTCCCGCTGCCGGAGTGGGTGGGGGACGAGGTTTCCGACGATCCGCGCTACCTGAACTCCCACCTCGTCCGGATGCCGTTCAAGGAGTGGTAGGGACATAGGGAAGAGACCGGACTGCAGATTTCGCAGATGGCTCTGGTTTTTAAAGCGCCTCTTGGTCCATTCGATCTGCGGAATCCGCGTCATCTGCGGTCCCTCTCTTCATCCGTTCAATTCGTGTAATCCGTGGTCCCAATGCCCGGGGTATTCCGGAAATCCCGTATGAATGTCGCAGCCTAAGTGGCTTGCCAGCCGGAGTTCCGCCGCTACGCTCCCCACCCCGCATGAAAATCTGGCTCGATGGCAACCTGGTGGATGAATCCGAAGCGAAAATCTCCGTGTTTGACCACGCGGTCCTCTACGGGGACGGCGTCTTCGAAGGCATCCGCATTTACAACGGCCGCGTCTTCCGTCTGGAAGAGCACATCCGCCGCCTGTTCGACTCCGCCAAGGCCATCGTGCTGACCATCCCGTGGACCTACGAAGAGGTCATCAAGGCCACCGTTGAGACCGTGGCGGCGAACGGCCTGAAGGATGGCTACATCCGCCTCGTGGTCACCCGCGGCACCGGCGGTCTGGGCCTGAACCCCTATCTTTGTCCGAAGGCGTCGATGTTCATCATCGCCTCCACCATCCAGCTTTACCCCAAGGAGCACTACGACAACGGCCTCGCGCTGATCACCTGCGCCACCCGCCGTCCGGCTCCGGCCGCCCTGATGCCGCAGGTCAAGTCGCTGAACTACCTGAACAACATCATGGCGAAGATCGAGGCGATCCAGGCCAACGCCCTCGAAGCCATCATGCTCAACGAGCAGGGCTACGTGGCCGAGTGCACAGGCGACAATATTTTCCTCCTGAAGAACGGCGTGCTGCTCACCCCGCTGATCTCGGACGGCGGCCTCGATGGCATCACCCGCTCGGTGATCCTCCAGGTGGCTGGCAAGTTGGGCGTCGAGGTCCGCGAGCAGTCGCTGACCCGCTACGACATTTTCATCGCGGACGAGTGTTTCCTCACCGGCACCGCCGCCGAGGTGGTCCCCGTGATCTCGCTGGACCGCCGCCAGATCGGCGATGGCAAGCCCGGCCCGCTCACCAAGCGCTTCATCGAAGCCTTCCGTGAGGAGGCGAATTCGACCGGAACGCCGGTTTACTGAGCCTTTCCGGCTCCCGGAATGCTAAAAACCCTCACCCTGCGCGAAGTTTTCATTTCGCATCGGGCTCAGGGGGTTTTAGCTTCTCTCAGGCATGGTCTGCGACTTCTGCGACAAAAAAGCATCCGTTTTCCTTACGCAACTCGTTGACGGGCAGATGAAAAAGGTCTGTCTGTGTGAGTCGTGCGCGCAGGAGCGCGGGGTGACCGACCCCACGGGATTCTCGCTGGCGGATGCCCTGCTCGGTGGAATGCCCGGTCAAAAGACGGTCGTGACCCAGACCCACGCTCCGGTCACCGCGGGCGGCGGGAAGCAATGTCCGGCCTGTGGATTCACACTGGAAGACCTCCGCCGCGTGCGCCGGTTCGGCTGCAGCGAGTGCTACAAGACCTTCAACGACGAGTTGACCGGCATTCTCCGTGGCATGCACAAGGGCAGCCTGCACGTCGGCAAGGTGCCGAAGGGCCTCATGGAGCAGCAGGTCCGTGACCAGCGGCTGGAGGAGTTGCGCGCCCGCCTCGACCAGGCCGTGGCCGCCGAGAATTACGAGGAGGCCGCCGGCTTGCGGGATGAAATCCGCCAGATCGAGCTTCACACCGGCATTTCCGGTTGATGGCACGCTTTCCGCTATTACACCCCTGACCCTCTGTTCCGCATATGATGCGTTTCTCCACGCTGATCAAGTATCCCGCCGATTGGATGACCGGCGCGAATGCCGACAACAGCGTCGTTCTCACCTCCCGCATCCGGCTCGCCCGCAACCTGCGTGACGAGCCGTTCCCTGGCTGGGCCACCCGCGAGCAACGCGCCGCCACGCTGGAGGAGTTGCGTCCCGCCGTGGAAGGACTGGCCCCGATGAAGGACGGCTTTTCCCAGACGCTCAGCGATCTCAGCTCCGTGCAGAAGCAGGTGCTGGTGGAGCGCCACCTGATTTCCCGCGAGCACGCCGCCCGTGGTGATGGCTCCGCCGCCGTGATCGAGCGCCGCCAGATGTACAGCCTCATGTTGAATGAGGAGGATCATCTCCGCATGCAGGCGATCCGTCCGGGCCTCGAACTCCGCGAGGCGTATGAGGGGCTCTCCGCCTTGGACGATGAACTCGCCCAGGCGCTGCCCTATGCCTTCGACCCGAAGCTGGGTTATCTCACCACCTGCCCGACCAATCTCGGCACCGGTCTGCGCGCTTCCGCCATGCTTCATCTGCCCGGCCTCGTCCTCAGCGACCAGATCGGCCAGGTCCTCCAGGCTGTGAACAAGATTGGTCTGGCGGTGCGCGGCATCTATGGAGAGGGCACCGAATCGCTTGGAAATTTGTACCAAATTTCCAATCAGTCCACGTTGGGCGAGAGTGAAGATACCATCATCCGGCGTCTTGAGCGAGTGATCTCACAGGTCGCCGAGCATGAGCGGAACGCCCGCGAGAAGCTGTTGGAGGATGATCCGGACATGGTCGCGGACAAGATCGGCCGCGCATACGGCGTGTTGCGCCATGCGTGGGTCATTGATTCCAAGGAAGCTCTGAATCACGTCTCGCTGCTGCGCCTTGGCTCCGACCTCGGCTTCTTTACAAACGACACGATGCGTCTTGCGGACGCGCTGCTGATGGACATCCAGCCGGCGCATCTTCAATTGCACAGCGGACGCAAGCTTTCGCCCGAGGAGCGTGATGCAATTCGCGCGGAAATCATTCGCTCCCGGTTGCATTCTCTTCCACCCCCTGATATTCGTCCTACAACCAGAAACGGGGACAATCCCAACACCCCCGAAACTTCCGGCGACGCATGAACAACTTCACCCCACGCGCCCAACAGGTCCTTGCGCTCGCGCGCAAGGAAGCGGACCGCTTCAACCACTCCTATGTCGGCACCGAGCACCTGTTGCTCGGGCTGATCAAGCTGGGCCAGGGAGTGGCGGTCAATGTTCTCGAACGAATGGGTCTCGACCTCGAAACCGTCCGCATGGAGGTGGAGAAAGAGGTCGGCTCCGGCGCGCCCCAGAAGGCTCCCGGAAACATCCCCTACACCCCGCGCGTGAAGAAGGTGCTGGCGCTGGCCAACAAGGAGGCCAAGGCGCTCAACCATTCCTACGTGGGCACCGAGCACCTGCTGCTCGGCCTGCTCCGCGAGGGCGAGGGCGTGGCCGCCCGCGTCCTGAAGCGGCTGGACGTGGACATCCAGCGCACCCGCAACGAGATTCTCGCCGAGATCGATCCGAACTTCTCGCCTGATCATGAAGATGATGACGACGAGATCGAGGACGACGACGGTCCTTTCGAAGAGGAGGAAGAAGTGAAGAGCGAATCCGAAGCGCCCGAAACGGAAGGCAAGTCGAAGACTCCCGCCCTCCGCGCGTTCGGCCGCGACCTCACCAAGCTCGCCCGCGAAGGCGGACTCGATCCGGTCATCGGCCGTGAGCCGGAGATCGAGCGTGTCATCCAGATCCTGTGCCGCCGCACCAAGAACAACCCGGTGCTCGTCGGTGAGGCCGGCGTTGGCAAGACCGCCATCGTGGAAGGCCTCGCCCAGGAGATCGCCTCGGGCAATGTGCCGGAAATCCTGCGCGACAAAAAGGTCGTGACGCTCGACCTCGCCCTCATGGTGGCAGGCACGAAGTACCGCGGCCAGTTTGAGGAGCGTATCAAGGCGGTGATGGACGAGATCCGCAAGGTGAAGAACGTCATCCTCTTCATCGACGAGTTGCACACCATCGTGGGTGCCGGTTCGGCGGAAGGCGCGATGGATGCCTCGAACATCATCAAGCCCGCGCTTTCCCGCTCGGAGCTCCAGGTCGTCGGCGCGACCACCCTCAACGAGTACCGCAAGTACATCGAGAAGGATGCCGCGCTTGAGCGCCGCTTCCAGCAGGTCAAGGTGGACGAGCCCTCCGTGGACGATGCCATCAAGATCATGCAGGGCCTGCAGGAGAAGTACGAGACCCACCACAAGGCCCGGTTCACCCCGGAAGCCGTGGAGGCCTCCGTCCGCCTCACCTCGCGCTACCTCACCGGACGCTTCCTGCCGGACAAGGCCATCGACGTGCTCGATGAAGCCGGAGCCCGCGCGCGTATCGGCCAGATGACCCGCCCGCCGGAGATCAAGCAACTCGAGGCGAACATCGAGCAGATCAACCGCGACAAGGTTGCCGCCATCAGTGAGCAGGACTTCGAGAAAGCCGCCGCGCTCCGCGATTCGGAAAAGCACGCCAAAAAGGAACTTGAGGACACCCTCAAGAACTGGCGCGCCAAGTCCGAGGAAACCGTCGTCACCGTCACCGATGATGACATCATGGCCGTCGTCTCGAAGTGGACCGGCGTCCCGCTCCGCCGCATGGAGGAGAAGGAAACCGAGAAGCTCCTCAAGATGGAGTCCGAGCTCCAGGGCCGCGTGATCGGCCAGGACGAGGCGGTCAAGGCGATCTCCAAGGCGCTGCGCCGCTCGCGTGCCGACCTCAAGGACCCGCGCCGCCCGATCGGTTCGTTCCTGTTCCTCGGCCCGACCGGTGTCGGCAAGACCTATCTGGCCCGCAACCTCGCCGAGTTCATGTTCGGCGATGCGGATGCGCTTATCCAGATCGACATGTCCGAGTACATGGAGAAATTCACCTCCAGCCGCCTCATCGGCTCGCCTCCGGGCTACGTCGGCTATGAGGAAGGTGGCCAGCTTTCCGAAGCCGTCCGCCGCCGCCCGTACTCGGTCGTGCTCTTCGACGAAGTCGAGAAGGCGCACCCGGATGTGATGAACCTCCTGCTCCAGATCCTGGAGGAAGGCATGGTCACCGACTCGCTGGGCCGCAAGATCGACTTCCGCAACACGATCATCATCCTGACCTCCAACGTCGGGGCCTCGTCCATCAAGCGCCAGACCACCCTTGGTTTCGGTGCCATGACCTCGGACGAAGCCGACTTCGAAGGCATGAAGGAGAAGATCATGGAGGAGTCGAAGCGCTACTTCAAACCGGAGTTCCTCAACCGCCTCGATGACCTCGTGGTCTTCCACATGCTCGAGAAGAAGGATCTCTCGCAGATCGTCGATCTCGAAGTCAGCAAGCTGGTCAAGCGTCTCAAGGAAAAGGACATGATCATGGAGCTCACCGAAGGTGCCCGCGACCTGCTCATCGTGAAGGGTTACGATCCGTCCTACGGCGCGCGTCCGATGCGCCGTGCGGTGGAGCGCTACCTGGAAGACCCGCTGGCCGAAGCGTTGCTCCGCGGCGACATCAAGGCTGGCGACACCGTCCAGGTGGTCCGCCGTGGCGAGACCGACGAACTCCTGTTCCTCCCGGTCGAAGCCAAATCCGCTCCGGACGAAGCCAACGTGCCGATGCCATAACGTGGCGGCGGTTTCCAACCGCCAAGCGTCTTCTACCATCTGCGAACCGGCCGGAGGGAACTCCGGCCGGTTTTTTGTTTCCCCTCGAAAAATCCGAAAAAAATCCATTGACCAAGCAGGCCGGTCTCTGCCTATAGCCCCGGCGTCGCGACGACCAAGGCGGTCCGACCGAAGAGCCTCCAGGTTTATTGGGTTTTTCCTGAGGTTTATCGGTCGGGCCGCTTCTTTTTAGGTGGGCGTTTCAGAAGGTAGGGAAGCCTCGCCGAGGCGTCCGGGGAGCGATGGAGGGATGGCGGATGAAGCATCGTCCCCCAACAATCTTCAAGGGTGGGCCATGAATCGCGAGCGGAGTTTCAGACCCGGCGCTCTCGGCGAGATCGCCCTACCTCTGGAGGCGGGCTCATTACGTCGGGGACTTCATTCCAACCCTCTTTGGCAAACCTCATCGGGTGGAAAATGTCGCTGGAAAAATAATCGATAAAGTGGTCCCGGATCTGCGTATAGTCCTGTGTCGCGACACACAAGGCGGTCCGGCCGAAGAGCCTCCAGGTTTAATGGGTTTTTCCTGAGGTTTATCGGTCGGGCCGCTTCCTTTTCCCACCTCCTGATAGGAGCGATTGTCAATTTATCCCGATATTGCATTTCGGCGCGCTTGCTCACCAAGATTCGCTCCGATGCTGACTGCGGGACAGAGTTATGAGATGACCGTTGCTTCCAATAGCTCGAAACTTCGGGAGAGACTGAAGGCTTCGACGCCTTGCCACGTGGCTCTTGAGTTGGAAAAGGATGGTTGGTCCCGCGAGTGGGCCTGCGCAGCGGTGCGGGAGATCGAGGTGAAATATAATCCGGCGGGCCTGCGGGATGGCGCGTTGTTGAACCAGAAGCTGAGGGATCACTTCCAGTTCCGGCTTTTCGCGGGCATCGGTTTGTTTGCGATCGGCTTGGTGGTGACGGTTGCCACGCTGGTCAGCGCGTTGAATTTCGGCGGATGGATCGTGGTGACCTTCGGTTCGATCATTTCGGGGGCGGGGATGGCTGTCACTTCGTTCCAAAGATTGAAACGTTATCCTGACCGGCCGCTACCGGTCTATTTCCAGCCCCGGGATCCGAAGGTGGATGATCCGGGATCGTTTTGAGTGACTGGGGGTGTCAGGGAGGCCCGAAGTAATCCCCGCCCGAAGTCTCACGACATCGGCTACCAAAGGAAGAGCCACGAATGTCCGACCCCTCGTTCTCCGGGGTTGCGTCTTCCGTCGCTTTCCCGGAAAACCGGCCCGGATGAAAATTCTGGTTGTTGGCAAAGGCGGGCGTGAACACGCGCTGGTTCGCGCGTTGGCGGAATCCCCGGGGGCTCCGGAGCTGTTCTGCTTCCCGGGCAGCGATGCGATCTTGGAAATCGCCCGGCCCGTCCCCGCCGATGGCCTCGAATCCCTCGTCGGGTGGATGAAGGCCAATGCCATCGACCTCTGCGTGGCCGGTGAGGAAAGCTATCTCGTGAAAAACGAGGGCCTCGCCAATCTCTGCGAGCAGGCAGGCATCCCGTGCTGGGGACCGCACAAACAGTCCGCCCAGCTTGAGGCCAGCAAGGAGTTCGCGAAGCAGTTCCTGTTCCGCCACAAGATTCCGACAGCCGCGGTCACGGTGGTGGACACCATCGAGGAAGCTCGCGCCGCCATCAACGGCGTCTACCCGACCGTGCTGAAGTTCGATGGCCTCGCCGCGGGCAAGGGCGTGGCGGTTTGTCCGGATGAAGCATCCGCGGAGGAGTTCCTGAAGGAAGTGCTGGTCGAGCGCCGCTTTGGCGAAGGCCGCCTTCTGGTCGAGGAATGCCTGACCGGCCCGGAAGTTTCCATCTTTGCCGCCGTGGTGGATGACGGCTTCCTGATTTTCACCCCGGCGCGCGATTACAAGCGCATCGGAGAAGGGGACGCCGGTCCGAACACCGGTGGCATGGGCGCGGTCGCCAGCCGCCGACTGATCGACGTCCACCTGCTCGAAACCATCGAGCGCGACATCGTTTCCCCCACCGTGCTCGGCTTGCGTCACGATGGCCTGCCCTACCGCGGCTTCCTCTACTTCGGCCTGATGCTCACTCCGCAGGGGCCGAAGGTGATCGAATACAACTGCCGCTTCGGCGATCCGGAGTGCCAGGCGGTGATGCCGCTGGTGTCCGGGGATCTCGCGGGCTTCTGCCTCGCGGGCGCGAAGGGCGAACTGGCCCCGGAGCTGATCCGCTTCAGCGAGGGCTGGAGCGTGTGCGTGATCCTCGCTTCCGCCGGTTATCCGGAAAGCTCCCACAGCGGCGACCGCATCAGCGGCCTCGATTTCGTGGATGGCGCGCGCGTTTACCATGCCGGCACCCGCAAGACCTGCGAGGGCGATTGGGAGACGAATGGCGGCCGCGTGCTCGCCGTGGTGGCCGGGGCGGAGTCCCGCGAGGAGGCCGTAAGCAGGGCCCACGCCGCCACCGATCTCGTCACGTTCCCCGGCTCGCAACGCCGCCGGGACATCGGCATCATGCATTTCGAATGATTTCCTCCATGAACCGCACCCTTTCCGCCGAAGAAATCGCGCAAGCGGTCGAGACTCTGGCCGATGCGATCCGCACCCGCACCGAGGGCAAGCCGATCGCCCTCGTGGGCATCCGCAGCCGCGGCGACGAGGTCGCGGAGCGCCTTTGCAATCTCCTCGCCGATGAAGACCGCGAGCTTGATCTCGGCATTCTCGACATCTCGCTCTACCGCGATGACTTCGAGCATCTCCACGAGAATCCGAAGCTCCAGGAAAGCGACATCCCTTTCACTGTCGATGGCGCGCACATCATTCTCGTGGATGACGTGCTTTTCACCGGCCGCACCATCCGTGCCGCGCTGGATGCCCTCTCCGATTGGGGGCGTCCCGGCCGGGTCGAACTGGCTGCCTTGATCGACCGCGGCCACCGCGAAATGCCGATCCAGCCGGATTACGTCGGCCTGGTGCTGGAGACGAACCGTCTCGACCACGTCTACGTTTCGTTGGAGAATACCGACGGCAAGGATTTCATCGAAGTGGTCGAACCCGGATCCAAATAAATGAACCCATGAGCGCGCTGCCCCAGCGGAAGAAGTCGGCCGAGGAAATCGCCAGGCTCCGTGAGGAGATGGGGCTTCCGGGATCGCCGTCGAATGTTTCCACTGAGGCGCCGCCCGAGAGTGCTCCGGAAATCGACGACGAGCCGCCACGCCCGCGCCCACCCGCAAAAGCGGTCCGCTCTCTGAAGCGTTCCGAGCGCCAGCCCGCTCCGGAGGAAGACGCGGCTCCCGTGGTAGCCAAAGCCTCCGGCAGCGCTCTGCCAACCCGCCGCCACAGCGAGCGGGAGCTGGACACCATGCGGCGGCATGAGGCGATGACGGCTGCGAATACGGGCGTGTCTCCGGCACTTTCCCATCTCCAGCTATCGACCGCGCATCCGTTCCTTCTGGGGCTCGGCTACGTGCTCGCGCTGGCGGGCGGAGTAGGAGCCTTTCCGGTGGCGCTCTACATCGCCCTGAAGAAACCTTTCTCGCGGCATCACGCCGGATTCATGGCGATGATCGCCGTGCTTGTCGCCGCGTTCACCGCCCTGTACTTGTTCCCGAACCTCAACCCGGTCCATGCCTCGTAAGGATTTGCTCGATATCGTGTCGCTTGAGAGGGAGGAAATCGACCACCTCCTCGACCAAGCCGTTCCCTTCAAAGAACTCTTCACGCGATCGGTCAAAAAGGTCCCGGCCCTCAAGGGGAAATCGGTTCTCACCCTGTTCTACGAGCCAAGCACCCGCACGCTCTCGTCCTTCGAAGTCGCGGCCAACCGGCTCTCCGCGGACGTCACCAACTTCGCCGTCGCCTCGTCCTCCATCGTGAAGGGCGAGTCCGTCCGTGAGACGGTGGAGACGCTCCAGGCGATGCGGACCGATTACATCATCGTCCGCCACAGCCGCTCCGGCCTGCCCTCGACCATCGCCCGCATGACGAAGGCCAGCGTGATCAACGCCGGTGACGGCGCGCACGCCCATCCGACGCAGGCCTTGCTCGATGCCTTCACGATCAAGGAGAAGTTCCCCGATCCCACCGGCAAGCGTGTGCTGATCGTCGGCGATATCCTTCACAGCCGCGTGGCCCGTTCCACCAGCACGATCCTCAAGAAGCTCGGAGTCGAAGTCGCTTACCTCGGGCCCGGTTCGCTGGTGCCGAAGGTTGGCCCGGAGAACGTCCAGCGCTTCACGAACTACGAGGAAGCGATGAAGTGGAAGCCGGATGTCGTTTATCTGCTCCGCGTCCAGATGGAGCGTCAGGACGTCCAATACTTCCCGAGCGTCCGCGAATACCACCGCCTGTATGGTGTGACTGAGGAACGCCTGCGCCGCATCGATGGCGATGGCCTCTACATTATGCACCCCGGCCCGGTGAACCGCGGTGTGGAACTCTGCGATGGCGTGCTCGATTACTCGCGCAGCCTCATCAACGACCAGGTCGAGAACGGCATCGCCGTCCGCATGGCCGTCCTCTACTGGCTGAAGCCGGGCGGGGAGGTTATTGGTTAGAGGTTATTTGTTATTGGGGGATTTCTCCCGCCTCCTCTTCCTTGTAACCTTTAACATCTAACGAATAACCACATGTCCCTCCTCATCCGCAACGCCCGCATCGCCTCCGAAGACTCCGCCACGCTCCGCGAAGGGGACGTGCTGGTGGAGGGAGGCATCATCCGTTCCATCGGCAAAGGATTGTCCGCGCCGGAAGGGGCGAAGGTGATCGAGGCGAACGGCCGTCTCGTGATGCCCGCGATGTTCGATGCGCACGTGCATTTCCGCGAGCCGGGCCAGGAAGCGAAGGAAACCATCGCCACCGGCACCGAGGCTGCGATCAATGGCGGCATCACCGGCATCGTGATGATGCCGAACACCAAGCCCGCCATCGACTCCGCGCCGGTGGTCCGCATGGTGCTGGACAGCGCCGCGAAGAATTCCCGCATCCCGGTGTACACCTCCGGCTGCATCACCAAGGATCGCGCGGGCAAGGAGCTCGCGGGCATCGATGGCATGCGTGGCTTGGGCGTGAAGATGCTCACCGATGACGGCGACAGCGTGGCCGATCCGGCGGTGTTGCTACGGGCCATGCAGTATGCCAGCGAGTTCGGCATGTTCTTCGCCAGCCACTGCGAGGTGCCGGAACTGGCCGGTCCGCGTGCGCTCAACGAAGGCGTGGTTTCCTACCGTCTCGGCATCAAGGGCACTCCGGCCGCCGCTGAGGAAATCATCATCGACCGTGACATCCGTCTCGCCCACGCGGCTGGCGCACACATTCACATCCAGCATGTTTCCAGCAAGATCGGCATGGAGACCATCCGCTGGTGGAAGCAGCGTGGCGATGTGAAGGTTACAGCCGAGGTCGCACCGCATCACCTGCTCTTCACCGAGGAGGACATCGGCGATTTCGACACCCACTACAAGATGAACCCGCCGCTGCGCACCAAGGCGGATACGGAGGCGCTGTTGCAAGGGCTCATCGAAGGTGTCTTCGATCTCATCGCAACCGACCACGCGCCGCACACGCCGTTTGAGAAGTCGCAGGACTTCGTCAGCGCGCCGAACGGCATCACCGGTCTGGAGACGGCGCTGGTTTCGCTCTATCACTACTTCGTCGCCACGGGGAAGTTCGGTTGGGATCTGGTGGTGAAGCGTTACTCCGCCGAACCACGCCGCATGATGGGCCTTGAGCCCGTGCCGGTGGAGGAGGGCAGACCCGCTGATCTGATCTTGTTCGACACCGAGGCGGAAACGACCTTCTCGCTCGACTTCATGAAGTCGAAGAGTCGCAACACGCCGTTCTTCGACAAGACGCTGAAGGGTCGCGTGGACCTCGTGGTGTTGGGAGATCAGATCCTGTTGGAGCGCTGAAGTAGCGCAACTCTCCAAGTTGCGGCTGAGGGCGGTGCATCGCGCTCGCGAGAGTCGAAATATCCTGTGAGGCTGGATCGTCGGATTTTGAGCCTCCGCGTGGATTTGATCACAGATTACGCAGATTCCGCTGATTGAGAGATCAGATTCTGGAATTCAATCCGTGTCATCTGCGAAATCTGCGGTCCCTTCCATTTTGAAATGAAAAGCGGACCGCAAGAGAGGCTCCTGCCATCTCCACACGGTCCGCTGTGAACATTCACAATGTGCTGTTGCTTCACTCCGTCTTCAGCACGATGTCCTTGTATTGGACGGTCATCGGCTTGCCCTGGTGGAGCTGGAGGGCGATCACGCCTTTGCGCGCACCGATCTCGGTATTGTCCTGCACGTCCACGGTCTGGTGACCGTTGATGAAGTGCTGGAGGTGGCCACCCTTGGCGACGACCTTGTATTCGTTCCACTCGCCGCCCTTGATCGCGGCCTGGATGTCTTCGGATTTCTCGAGCTGGCCGGTGACGGCGATGTTCGGCTTCCCCGGTTGCTCGCCATCGGTGATGGTCACCTTCTCGCCACGCTTGGCGAGGATGCCGCGGCCCTTTTCCTCATAGAGGATGCCGCTGTAGGTGGTGCCGACCTCGAAGTCGGCCTGGTAGCCGGCGACCACGGAGTACTCCGGCTTCACGATGCGGCTGCGATACTGCACGCCGCTGTTACCGAAGCCCTTCGTGCCGCCATCCTGATCGACGATGCGGTATTTGAAGGTCAGTTCGAAATCCGCGACCTCGCCGTCCTTCCAGATCAGGAAGGTATTCTCCTTCGCCGGGTGCTCGGCGGTGGTCTGGCCGGTGAGGGCGCCGTCCTTCACGGACCAGAAGCCGGGCTGACCTTCCCAGCCGGTCAGGTCCTGGCCGTTGAAAAGTTGCTTTTCTCCCGCATGAGCGAGCGGGGCGAGACAGCAGGCGAGAGCAATGAGAGTGCGTGTCATGGTCGTGATCATAACGGCTATACCGGCCATGATCTTGCTACCAGACGAGATTGCCCGAAAAACTCAGGAAAACATTGCAGCTTGGCTGTCGGGAAATGGGGGTGTGGGATGACGGAATGCTTTCCGTTCCGCCCACCGCACCTACCGGTGAATTTCTCCACCGCACCGGCCCCACGCCGCTGGCGGCGGTGACACTTGATCCGGAGCTGGGTCCGGTGTGGTGCAAGCTGGAGTTCCTCAATCCCAGTGGCTCCACCAAGGACCGCATCGCCCGCCATATTCTGGAGAAAGCCCGCCGCCGCGGCGTGCTGAAGCCGGGAGACACGGTGGTCGAGGCCTCCAGCGGCTCCACCAGCATCGCGCTCGCGTTGGCCTGCGCGCAGATGGGGATGAAGTTCGCGGCATTCATTCCAGCCTCCGCCACCAGCGAGCGCAGCCTGATGATCGAGGCGCTGGGGGGCCGGGTGATCCGCGTGGAGGGCGGCATGGCGCGGGTGCTGGAAGCCGCCCGTGACGCGGCGGCCACCAACGGTTGGTTTGAATCGCGGCAGTTCGAAAATCCGGACAATACCGAGGCGCACCGCCTTTTCACCGGTCCGGAGATCTTGTCGCAAGTTGAGGGGCGCTCCGTGGACGCCGTGGTCAGCGGTGTGGGCACCGGAGGAACACTGCGAGGATTGTGGGAAGCGTTCCGCGATGCCGGCTGTGACGTGAGCGCGCACGCTGCCATCCCGTGCTGTGGCGAGGTCTTCGGCGGAAACGCGGAATGTTGCAGTCTCGCCTTCAGTTCGGATGTGCCAGGGGTGGTCGAGTGCCTGTCCGCGATCTACGAATCGTGGAAGCAAGGCGGAGACAATGGCGGACTGCGCGAGTGGCGGATCGACGACCGCCGTTGTCTGGATCTCACCCGGCAGCTTTGGTCGCTCGGTTATCCGGTGGGGCCGAGTTCCGGCCTGAATTATGCCGCGGCTCTCGAAGTGCTGCGTGAAAAGGGGCCGGGAGCGAAGGTGGTGACGGTGTTCCCGGACCGCATGGAACGGTACTTCTCACACAAGATCTTCGACGGACTACGAACATCGTAGTTCGTCCGTCTCTTCGTAGCTGGAGTCGTGAGACTTCAGGCGGTGGTGATCCACGCTTTCCTTTCGTGCCTCGTTGCCATTTGAGCGTTCGCGAAGACCGCCGTGCGTCCTGCCAGCCGAGCTGTCACCAGCCCGGCTACATGGTGGCTACGGTTTTTTCGGCATCAGTTCATCAGGCAAACCCGGCAGATCCTGCAACGCCTCCGTATTCCCGATGAACCACCGTTTCTTGTCGGCTGCTTGTCCCATCGGCGTGTCCTTGCAGCGCTTCACCATCGCTTGGTAGAGCGGATCGGCGGCCTGGGGATTGCGGGCGGCGAGCCACTGGCCGGCGGTGTTGTAGAGGGGGGCGAGCTGGGGATGATTGTCCGGCAGGGATTCCGCGGCCTTCATGGCCAGATCCGCGGCGACGTAGCGGTAGTGAAAGCGGTTGGTATTCGGCAGCGGATGCCGTTTCACGCGCTCGATCTCGCTCTCCAGGACCAGCGGCACCGCGCGATCGGCCTCCACCTCCGCGTCCTTGATCTCAAGCTGCTCGTTCCACTCCACGGTCCAGCCATGACGGTGGGAGCGGATTGCCGACAGATCTTCCGCTTCGAAGCTCCAGCCATGGATCCCGCCATCGGGGAAAGTGTCGGTGGAGAAAAGTTCCGCCCCCCAGGAGCGGTGCAGGCGTGCCTCACGCCAGGTGATCGCGGCCAACGCTTCTCCTGAATATCGTCCCGAGGTTCGGGCGGCATGGAGGGAGCGATAGTGGTCGAAAAGCCGTTTCAATGACGGGGGCATGAACTCCGCAGCCTCATCCAAACGGCCTTCGCGTCCCAACCGCCGTGCCAGTTCATAGCGGAGCCGGTTCTTCGCGGTCATGTGCCAGGAGTAGTTTCCGATCATGTCACCCTCCAGGCAGGTGGCGGGATCTACGACATCCGAATCATCCGTCCGGTAGTCTTCCTCCTCGGACTGTGGCCGGTCCGGCGCCGGCTCCCATGCGGGTGCTTTGGCACGCACCAGCTTCAGCAGCTCGTCCGTGGAAAGCACCCGCTCCGCCAGATAAGCGGCATCTTCATCGTAGCCGCCTTCCACCAGTGACACGGTTGCGGCGGACACGTCCGCGGAGGCGAGCGCCACCATGCCGGCATCGGCGAGCAAACGGCCTTGGAAGCCTTGGAGGCGTTCCGTACCCGCATCCATCCACATCGACTCCAAATAGGGATTGCCCGGCTTCCAATCCGCTGCCATTGACCAGACCTGCTCCGCGGCGGCCAGATTCCGGCGGGCGGCTTCGAGATTGCCGGCGCGCAGGTCGAACTTCGCCTGAAGCCACCGGGCGAGCGGTTCGTCTTTTCTTGAGATCGTCAGCCAATGGGCGGCCTCATCGTAGCGTCCGGCGGCATACAATGCCCACGCCAGCCGCGAACCATCCTCCAGAGGCAATGGTGCCGTCGCCGCGAGCGCGGCCAGCCATTCATTCGGAGGCAGGAGGGATGCCTGCTCCGCGCCGGGTTCCGCTTCTTCCTCGATGCGGTCGTTTTGTCCGGGACCATCGAGCAGGGCCTGGAGATGGAGATTCAGAAGTCGCCGCAGCACCGGATCGGCCGCAGCTTCCTTGAGACTCGTGTCATTCTTCTCTTCCAGAATGGCGGCGGAGATATTGCGGATATCGAGGGCGGCACCCTCCTTGCCACTACGAAAGGCATCGTAGAACAGGCGCAGGCTTTCGATCGGATTTCCCACCGCCGATGCCCGCCAGGATTTCGCGGCGGCGGCCAGGTTCAGAAGATCGATCGCGCCTTCCTGTTCCTCGCGGTCCACCCGCTCGTACCAGCGCAAGCATTCATCGGGATCGCCGGAGGTCTTCGCCAGCATCCACGCCGCCCAGATGCCGCGCAGGCGCTTTTCCGCCGCAGGGCGTTCCAGTATGCCCTTCCACAGCGCACGCGCCTCCTCCGTACGACCGATGGCATGCAGGCGAGCTCCTTCCACGTAGTCCGCCACGTCGCGCGGGAAATCCTGCTCCAGTGGTTTGAGCGGCAGGGCTCCCGCAGCCGCTGCGCCGATTGGAAAGCCTGACCGTCCCACAGTTTCCAGACCGGTCAGCAGCACCTGTCGTACCTCCGTGTAGCGTTTGATGCGATCTTCGATGACTTGCTCCGGCACTCCGGCTTCCCGCCATCCCATCCGCAACTGAGCCACTTCCAGCGGGATCTGAGCCAGAAAAGGGGTCTCGCCGAGAACGAAGCGTTCCGTTGGCATCGGCGTCCCGGCGATCCGGTGCAGCTCTGCGAGATAGGATACCGGCGGGACATCGAGCGCGGCTTGTGGCTTGTCGAGAACGGTGTCCGGAAAGAACGGCCCGCAAGCGGCCGCGAAGGGGGAGACGAAAGTCCAGGCGAGCAGCCCGGGAAGAACACGGAGGTTCATGGAGTGAAGTGCCAATCAAGAGGTGGGATCAGATCACCGGTTCTCATCTGGATCGGTGACATCGGTTGGCTCGGGTTCCAAGTTCTCATTGGGATCCCTGGGTTTCCACCCGTTTTCGAAAGGTTTGGGCATGAGTTTCGCGGGAAGGCCGGACAATTCCTTGAGGGGGGGCACATCCCGGACAAACCAGCGACGCGTGATAGCTGTCCCGGCAATCTCCGTGTTGGGACACCGTTTCAGCATGGTTTCGTAAAAACGGTCCGCCATGTCGGGATTGGAATTTTCCACCCATCGACCGGCTGTATTGTAGAGCAAGGCGAGTTGCGGATCGTCGTTGGGTAGCAATTTGGCCGCGTTCCAAGCCAGATCCGCAGCCACCGAGCGATAGTGATAGCGGTGGTCGTATTTCAGCCGCGGAATCGAGAGGCGCCGGATTTCCTCGGCCCGGACCAGAGGGACGGCTTTCTCCTGTTCGGTGCGGGCCGCCACAAACCGGGCGATTCCTTGATAGCGGGAGCCACCGGACCACTCCATCGCCCAGCCGTTGCGAAATGTTCGCATGTCCTGGAGCTCCGGAAAGGGGAAGTCCCATTCGTAGATACCATTATCTGGGAAACTATCGGTGGAGAAAAGCTGCGCACCCCACCAGCGGTGGATCTTCGCCTGCCTCCACAGGATCGCAGCGAGAACCGAGCCCTTGTACCTTCCCGATTTCGCGGCGCGATCCAATGCGGCGTAGTGGCGGAAGACCTTGTCCAACTGCGGTGGCATGAATGGGACCGCTTCGTTGAGCCGGTCTTCGCGGGCGAGCCGACGCGCCAGTTCATAGCGGAGCCGGTTGTCCGGATTTTTGAGCCACCGGTAAACGCCGACCCGGTTGGGTTCCAGACAGGTGGCCGGATCGACTTCCGGAGGGGTGCTATCGAAGTAGCAGTCGAAATAGTCCCCCTTGCCTGCAGGCTTGTCCGAGAACCGGGGTGCCACCGTTTTGACATGCTTCAATAAAGAGGAGGTCGAAAGGAGATGCTCCGCGACGTAGGCGGCATCTGCGGCATAACCGCCTTGGCTGAGAAATTGGAGAGCAGATGGGTAGTCTTCCCGCCCGAGTGCCACCAAACCGGCATCCGCCAGAAGGCGGCCTTGGGTTTTCTGAAAGCGTTCCCGCAGGTTTCCCGCCCAATAGCCCCGCTGAGGGGGATTCGCCGGGTCCCAATTCTTCTGCGCCTCCAGTATCCGGATGGCCGCGCCCAGATGGTCCCGGGCCTTGTCCAACTTGCCGGCCCGGAGATCGAACTTTGCTTCCAGCCAAAGGGACAGCGGAGACTCTTTGACCGAGAGATCCAGCCACTGATGGGCTTCATCGAAGCGGCCCAGAGAATAGAGCGCCCAAGCCAGTCTTGCTCCATCCGGAAGAGGTGTTTGCGCATGTTGTCTGACCGCATCCAGCCACGCCTGCGGGATCAAGGAAGGATCCGGTTTGGAAGATGGCTCGTCCCGAGGGCCGTCCAGGTTGGCTTGCAGGTCCAGGTGAACCAGTTGGCGCACCCAGGAATCGGCTGCGGCTCTGGAGAGATCTTCTGCAGATGCGGACCGCAGGAGCTCGCGGGAGCAACGCCTGAGTTCCCATACGTCCACGGCATCGCCCCGACGGAATCCCTCGAAATACAGATGAAGCTTGGCGATAGGATCGGATGACAACCTCGCCCGTTTGCTCATGGAGGCAGGACCCAGCCCGATGGCATCCGTACCTCCTGCGGTGGCTTCCTTGTCCACCCGCTCGTACCATGTCAGGCATTCGTCATCATCCGGGGCGGTTTGCGCGAGCATCCACGCCGCCCATACGCATCGCAGACGTCGTTCACTGATGGGGCGGTCCAATATCGCCTTCCAGAGAGCGCGGGCCTCGTCGTTCTTGCCGAGCCCATAAAGTCGGGCCGCTTCCACGTAGTCGGCTACTTCACCGGGGTATTCGTTGTTGAGAGGACGTTCCGGCAAAGAGCGCATGGATTCCGCCTGCGTCGGAAACCGCCTTGCCGCGGTGTAATTCAGTCCACCCAACATTGACCGCCTGACATCCTGATAGTGGAAGGTGAGTCTCTCGATGTCCGCAGGGTCCGCATTCTTTTCCGTCCAGTATCGTGTCAGTTCCGCGACTTCCGCGGGGATCTGCGCCAGAGCAGTTGATGCTTCACCGGAGCGTGACATCTCGTCCGTTTCCGGCATTTGCGTGCCCGCCATCCGGTGCAGCTCTGCGAGATAGGATACCGGCGGGACATCGAGCGCGGCTTGTGGCTTGTCGAGAACGGTGTCCGGAAAGAACGGCCCGCAAGCGGCCGCGAAGGGGGAGACGAAGGTCCAGGCGAGCAGCCCGGGAAGAACACGGAGGTTCATGGAGTGAAGTGCCAATCAATACGTGAAACCGGCTCGCGGGTTCTCAACCAACCTGCGGGAATTTTTTTCCCGGGATCGAGCCACGGCCAGATGCCTTCGCGGCGAAGGTAGTGCAAGCCATCATCGTGTTTTTCCAAGCGATAGGCTCCTGCTCCGTCTGCGGAGATGACAGGAGTGGTGATGATGGCGGTGGTGGGAAGTGGAACGGGAAAATCGCCGCGGTTCACGATGTGCAGGTCGTGTGTGCCGTCGTGATCGGTGCTTTCGAGCACGAGGTTGGGAGCCGCTGCTTCGCCTCGGACGACATGCTGGAAGGTCACCCATGGCCAGTTGCGGCGATCACCTTCCACGGGCAGACGATACCAGATCACGGCTTGCAGACCGGCGGGTGGCGAGGTGTTCCATTCACGGATCAGCCGCGCGCTTTCGTTCGGGTCCGCCAGGGTGAAAGCGCGGCTGGCGGGTGTTTTGTTCAATGGGGCGGCGTCTTCGGAAATCACTTCCATCACCTTGCCATCGGAGCCGAACCAGACCTCGCAACCGTAGGTGGCCATGGCGATCCGGAAGGGTATACCAAGAGACGCGGCTTTTTTTGCAGCCGAACGGGCGGTGGCGGGATCGAAGATCACCACCGGTTGGCCGGCCTGTTTTGGAAGTTGCAGCGAATGAACCTGGAGCACATAGCCGGGTCGCTTCGCCACCAGTGTTTTGAAGGCGGGTTCATCCAGCCAGGATGGCAGTGTGGTGGGCACCAGCGGAATCGCGCCCGCTTCCTTTTGCAGTGCGTCCAGCAGCCGGCCGTAGCGATCAAGGCGTGATTGCGGGCAATCGTAGTCGCACTGGATTTCCCCCGGCTGGAGGGCGGCCAGCTCCCGAACCACCGCCGCGACGGGAGCCACCTGATCCGGCGTCCATTCGAGCCGTGAGGCGGAGGCACCGATCCGCAGCACCAGTCCGCAGCCGGCTTTCGGCAGGCGGCTGGTTACAGCGCGGTTGGTTTCGAACGCTTGGCCGGTCCAACGCATCTCCGCGGCCCGGACGTGGAGGGTGGCGACCGTACCGTGTGACTGCTGTATGGCGGCGGCGACTTCGGGGCGGGACGGCGATTGCCACACGTAAGCTTCGATGGCTGGGGCCGGGCGCGGGGCTTCCTTCCGGCAGGCGGTCAGGGGAAACAGCAGGAAAATCAGCCAGCGGAGCGACACGGCGGGGCGACGAACGGGATGTGGCGGAAAACACGTCTTTTGCCAATCGCGCGAAATAATTTCCGGCAAATTCCGGTATTCGCCATCTGTTCAACTTTGATTCGCAGATTTTCCGAAGCTGGGGGGTTGCTGGCGGCACTTTGCCGTGCCATATCCACAACGTTCCTTTTGCCGTCTTTTCCGATTTCCCGATGAATTTGCCGCTCCATCCGAGTGTTGCCGCCGCCGTTTCCACGGTGGCCCGGGAATTTGTGGAAAAGCACGGTTCCAGCGGTCGCTCCTGCCGCTCCGTCCGTTTTCTTGGGTAATAGCAATAGAGCAATGATCACGCCCGATGGCAGTCCGCTGCCATCGGGCGTTTTTTGTGTGAGGATCAGGCCATCATGACCCGGACGGCTTCCTCATCGATGACGGGAACGCCCAGCGACTCGGCCTTGGTACGCTTTGAGCCGCCACCTTCACCCGCGACGAGGTAGTGGGTCTTGGCGGAGATCGAGCCGGAAACCTTGCCACCTTTTTCCTCGATCAGGCGCTTCATGTCATCGCGATCGATGCTGAGGGTGCCGGTGAGAACGAAGGTTTTTCCCGCCAGCGGCAGGGCCGAGAGATCGGCCGCGGTGGCGATCGGGAGATGGTTGTCCGACTTCGGATCGATGCCGAGTTCACCCAACCGTTCGAGAACGTGCCTGCCGGCTTCGGATGCGAAGTAGTCGACCACGCTCTGAGCCGCAACTCCACCCAGTTCCGGGCTGATCGAGTAGGGCGCGAGCTTTTCGGTGAGTTCCGCGATACGCGGTTTGTATTCGGTGGCGATCTGTTTGCGGCGTTCCTTTTCCGCATCGTCCAGCTTCTCCTTTTTCGGATTCACCGGGTTCGCTTTCAGCCAGGTGTCCTTCAAACCGCGCTCGCCGATGGCAGGCAGGAGATCGGAGGTGGTGAGTTCGGTGAGGCTGGCGAAGAGGCGGGAAAGTTCCTTGGCCGCGGATTCACCGACCTGGCGGATGCCCATCGCATACAACCAGCGGTCGAGCGGCTTGGTGCGCGCGGCTGCCAGCGCCTCGATCACCTTGGCGGCGTTTTTTTCGCCGAAGCGGCGCGGCTCGGTTCCGGTGCCGAGGTTGAGGCTGCCCAGCGATTCCTCGGTGAGCGTGAAGAGATCGAGCGGGGTGCGGCAGAGTTCTTTTCCGACCAAGGCTTCCGCCACCGTTTCGCCGACGCCCTCGATATCGAGCGCCTTGCGGGAAGCGAACTGCCTGATCTTCGAAACCGCCTGCGCGGGGCATTCGAAGTTCAGGCAGCGCCACGCCACGAAGCCTTCTTCCTTGGTGATCGGGCCGCCGCACGACGGGCACTTGCCGCCGACGTGATCGAACAAGGAGAATGGCTTCGAGTTCGGATCGTGCTTGGTGATCACCCGCACCACTGCGGGAATGATCTCTCCCGCTTTCTCGATCAGGACAATGTCGCCGATGTTGATGTTCTTGCGCTGGATTTCCTCATCGTTGTGGAGCGTCGCACGGGAAACGGTGGTGCCGGAGACGAAGACCGGATCGAGCTCGGCCACGGGAGTGAGCACGCCGGTGCGGCCGACCTGGACGGTGATGGAGTGGAGGCGTGTTTCCTTTTGCTCCGGCAGGAACTTGTAGGCGGCGGCCCAGCGTGGCGCGCGAGAGGTGAAGCCGAGCTTCTCGCGCTCGGAGCGGGTGAGCACTTTCACCACCGCGCCATCCGTGCCGTAGTCGAGCTGATGGCGGAGCGTGTCAATCTGCCGGATGGCATCCAGCAGCTCATGCAGATTTTCCACATGATGTACCGGCTTGTTGCGCGGGAGGCGCAGGGCTTCGAGGAGTTCGTGGAACTTGTCCTCGCTGGCCAGCTCGGGACCGTCGTAGGCACCGAGGCCGTGCGCGAGAAACCGCAGTGGGCGCTTCGCGGCGATCCTCGGATCGAGTTGCTTCAGCGTGCCTGCGGTGGCGTTGCGCGGGTTCACGAAGGTGGGCAGACCCGCTTCATCGCGTTCCGCATTCATCGCCGCGAAGCCTTCATTGGGCATGAAGATTTCACCACGGACCTCGATGATGGATGGGAAGGGCTCGTGCAATGAAAGCGGAATGCTGCGGATGGTGCGGACATTGTGGGTGATGTCATCACCGGTGGTGCCATCGCCACGGGTGGCGGCATACTCCAGCTTGCCATCGCGATAGAGCAGGGACACCGCCACTCCATCGATCTTCGGCTCTACGGTGACCTCGACATTCTCACGACCGAGGCCCTTCTGAAGACGCTTGTAGAAATCGATCAGCTCGGTTTCCGGAACCTCCGCATCCTTGAGCTCGAACACATCATCGATGCTCAGCATTGGCACGCGGTGGCGGATCTGTTGGAAGCCTTCGATGGGTTCGCCGCCGACGCGCTTGGTGGGGGAATCCGGATCGTCGAATTCCGGGTGCTTCGTCTCCAGTTCCTCGAGCTCGCGGTAGAGCTTGTCGTAGTCCGCGTCCGAGATCTCCGGAGCGGCATCCGTGTAGTAAAGCCGGTTGTGATGGGCCAGTTCGGTGCGGAGCTGGCGGATGCGGGGTTCCGGAGAAGTCGGATTCTGGCTGAAAAGGTCGTCCATGCGGCTCCGGAGATTAGAGCGCAGGATCTATAAGGGACCAATACGGAAGTGCATCCGTCGTGACCGAAGCCGGAGGCTTATTCCACCATCCGGTGCATCCGCCGGAACACCAGCACGCCGCAGAGGGTGCCGGTCATGTCGGCGAGGAAGTCGTTGATGTCGTCACCGGAGCGGTTCGGGACGTGGGTCTGGTGCCACTCGTCCATACGACCGACGACCATGCCGGCCACCATGCAAAGGGCGAGCAGGGTGCTCCAGTCCGGCTTGGCCGGGCGCAGGCGATAGAGGAAGGCGGCGAACAGTCCCGCGCCGCCGAAGAAGTAGCCGAAATGACAGGCCTTGTCGAAATTGGTGATGTCCCGGGTGCCCGGGATTTCACGTGGTGCGGAGGACAGCCACCACAGGGTGCCGAACCACACAAGCCAGGCGGTCAGCCAGAAGGCCGGATGGCGGGGCAGGCGCATCAGATCACGCGGGGATCACTGCTTGCGCATCTCGTCCTCAAGACGTTCGGCGAGCCACTGCTTCATCATCGACTGGTAGTTGAGGAAGCGGGAGCGGGCGATGCGCTTGATGCGGGAAAGCATGCGCGGGTCGAAGCGCAGCGTGATGGTGGTCGATTCCTTGGTGTCCGACTCCTGCACGGAGGTGGCCATGAGGCGGGAGTCGAGTTCATTCTCGCGCCAGAAGACGGCTTCGGCCTCCTCGTCGGCGAACTCCGGGATATCGGACCAGCGGGTGATAGGTTTCATCAGGCGGGGAAGGGTCAGCGGAGTTCGTTGTACTTGCGGTCGTAGAAGCGCTGCTCGCCCTCGCTCATGTTGCGGGCGGCGATGATGCGCGTGGCCTTGCCATCGGTCCGGAAGCACAGGAACAGGTAGCGGTCCGAGACGGTGCGTCCCAGCGCGTAGTAACGGGCCTCGCCATCGGGACGGTCCACATCCGGCATGAAGCGGACGGAGAAAGGATCTTCGAGCGCTTCCTCGATCTCCTTGGGTTTGATGTCCCGGAGGTCGAAATGTACGTCGATGATGTCCAGTTCCATGTTTGGCTCGGTCGGATGGGGATGAGGGCGTTAGGAAAGCGGATCAACAGGCGATGGGGAAGCGGAAACACCCTGTCCCGGGGCATTTCCGCACGGAAGGTTCAGGGACCACCGGGACCCGTGATGACCGGTCCGGGTACGATATCGTCGGGGTTGCTGACCTCGGGATGAAAGCCGGTCACGGAGCGGCCGAGGATGGAAAGATCGCCCACACGGCCACCGGGGCCGGTGATGACGGAGAAGGTGGGGATCAGGTCGCCGGTGCGCTTCTGCTCCTTTTGTTTTTCAATTGCGTCCGCAATCAATCCCTCGGCCTGGGGGGAAAGGGGGCCGAAATTACCGTTTTTCCCGGTCAGGGCGGAGGTGCCGACCATCCGGGCGAGATCGACCGTGACTGGGGCCTGGAGAATCTGGCCATTGGGGTGCATGATGATCATCTGCCCGGCGGGAACCTCCATGGCGTCCTTCCTGCCCTTGATGAAGAGCTTCTGCCTGCCCTCCAGGGTTACGAGCTTGATCCACTTGTTCGGGCTGTACTCGAACATCACCGTGGTGCCGGTGATGGCGGCGGTGACGGTGGCGGTGCGGATGGTGGCTCCGCCATTGGTCTTCGGCACCTGCAGGAGAATGGTGCCCTGGGACAGCTCCATGTCCCGGCCGCCGGAGCGGAAAGAGAAGACGGAATTCTGGCCGAGACGGGTGACGGTATTGTCGGCGAAGGTGAGCTCGGCACGGGAGCGGCGGCCGGTTTCCACGGAGGTGGAGCCGCTGACGGTGTCTCCGACCTGGGCCGGGCGGGCGGATTGGGCATCCGGGAGGAGTTTCACCTCATTGACCGCCACGGTGACCTTGGCGGACTTGAGGGGATCCGCATGGCCGGTGGCGAGCGCAAGCAGCGAAACGGTGGTGGTGAGGAAGGCCGTTTTCATCGCGGGATCGGGGTTTAGAATTCAAACACGGCACCCACGCCCAGCCCTGCGGTCCAGGCCTGGGAATCGTTCGCACCGAAGGGAGTGTTGGAGTTGCTGTCGCTGAAGAAGAGCGAGGTGTAGACCTTCGAGTTCTTGCACGGATGATAGGCCAGCTCGAGGCCGACCACCTGGTTGAAGTCCTGCCGGTCCTCCGTGTAGAACGGGAGGACACCGGTGGGGGAGTCAAAGTCCCAGAAGGCTCCGCGGTAGGAAAGTGTGGCGCTCAGATTGTCCCGGATGAACCAGGTGTAGTTCACATCCAGCGCGTATTCGTTGCGCTCGAGGGTTGAATCATCCGCCGCCAGATCGAAGGCGGCGCTGACACCGGCTGCCAGATGATGGTGCGGGGTATTGAAGAGCACCTTCTGCGCTCCCACACGGATGCGGGCGGCGCTGTAGTCGTCATTCCCGGGGAAGAAAACCCCGCCATTGTCGAAATTGAGAAACTGGTATTCGAAGCGGCCGTAGAGCAACAGGTCCTGCAGATCCGGGAGCAGCTTCACCACGCCGGCATAGACCACGTAGTTTTGGAAATCATTGGCATTTCCGTCATCGAACTCGAAGAGACTGGCATCCACCCCGAGGTCGGCGAACCAGCCGGGGCCGATGCGTGGCTGCCAGGAAGCGGCGGCGCGGGCGGTCCAGAACCAGGATTCGTCATCAAGCTGGCGGGTGGCGGCCGGGGCATTGTCCGTCCAGTAGAGGCCGGTGGAAAGCTCCAGGCGCACGGGAGGCAGGCCCTTGTATTCGCCGAGGATTTCCTGGACCCCGAGATCGGAATCGCCGGGCGAGAAGGGCGCGAAATCCCGGCCGCTGTCGACCTCACGGGCTTCGAGCTGGGTGGGATCGTAGTCCGGACGAGAGTCGCCCAGAAAGCGGTCGAAGGAGGACAGGACGTCCGCCGTCGCCAGCGAAGGCACGAGTGCAAGGGATAGCAGTCCGGCGGTTCTCATCGGGGATTTTCCTGTTAGTCGTGTGTAGATTAGGGAGAATACGTAGCCATGACAAGCCTGCGCGCGATCACCCGGAAACGCTCCGTCCGGAAGGCGCTGGTGGCGTTTCTGGGGAGCGCGCTGGTGGTGCTGGTGATGGTGCTGCCCGATGATTTCCCGGTTCTCAGCCACGTGCAGGAGATTGCCGCGCGTGCCGACCGAGGGGTTTGGGACATCGTTCTCCGGGTGACCGGAGGGCCGAAGGAACGGCAGGACATCGTGCTGCTGGGTATTGATGATGCCAGTCTCTCCGGCACGGACGTGGACCCGCAGGTGGTCGCCGGCGATCCGATTCTTGGCATGATGACCACCCGCTTCCCATGGGACCGTTCGGTGTGGGCGGCGGCAATCGACAAGCTTTCAGACGCGGGAGCGAAGCTGATCGTGATCGATCTGTTTTTCAGTGAGGAGACTTTTCCCCAGTCGGACTTGGATCTTGCGGAAGCGATCGGGCGGCATCGGGACAAGGTGATTCTGACTTCGGCGTTCTCAGAAACCGGGGTGAAGGATGGAGGTGAGACGCTGTACACCTTGATCGAGCCCATCCCGGAGCTATTCGGCCCGGGGCCGGATCAGACGCGGTGTGGTTTCGCCAACTTCAAGCCGGATGACGATGGCAAGGTGCGCGCGGTTTCCTATGTCACGACGCTGAGCGAGATGAACGGTCGTCCCCACAAGGACTCCGAGCGGGTTTATTCCCTGGCGGGGGAAATCCTGCGGGCTCTTGGAAAACCCGTGCCGGAAGGACGGCAGGAGATGAGGCTGGCGCTCGGCCGGAAGGAAGGCGCGAGAAGCATTTATGCCCCCCGCAGCGTTCGTTCGATCTTCGTGCCCGACGATTGGAAGCGGAACTACGGTGAAGGTAGTTTTTTCAAGGACAAGATCGTGGTGATCGGGCCGACGGCTCCCCGGTTCCAGGACCAGCATGCCACGATCGGTGGTGTGATCACCGGACCCCAGCTCCACCTCCAGGCCCTGACCTGCGCGCTGGAAGGGGCGTATGTGCGGCCGCTGGACAAGCAGCACGCCACCGGGACCTGGTTGCTGCTGCTGCTTTGTGCGGTGGCCGCGGCGGTGGCTTGGTCGGCGTGGATCAAGCGCCCCATTGTTTCCGCGGTTGGCGCGTTGGGGCTGGCGGTCGTGGTGCTGGCGGCTTCTTATCTCCTCGCTGCGAAAGCCTTTGTATTGGTCATGGTGGTTCTGGTGGTGGGGACCTTCGCCGCCGGCTGGATCCTGGCGCAGTCCTACGATCTTGTGACGGAGAGGCTTGAACGCGGCCGTCTGCACCGTGAGTTCCGGCGCTTTGTATCACGCGATGTGGCGGACACGCTGGTGCGTGATCCGGATCTCTATCGCGGTGTCGCCTCAGGCCGCAGACGGCGGGTGGTGGTCTTGTTCTCGGACGTTCGCGGCTTCACCAGCCGCTCCGAGGACAGCGATCCGGCGGAACTGGTGGCCCAGCTCAACGAGTATTTGTCCAGGATGGTGGACATCGTGTTCAAGCATGGTGGCACGCTCGACAAGTTCATCGGCGATGCGGTGATGGCGCACTGGGGGGCCTTGGAGGAAGGGGACGAGAGGGACAACGCCAGAGCAGCGGTCGAGGCCGCGGGCGACATGTTGGAGGCGCTCGATGAGTTGAACGGGAAGTGGATGGATGAGGGGCGTGAACCGTTCAAGATCGGCGTCGGGCTCCATCTCGGCGAAGTGCTGGCGGGGGAGATCGGGTCGCGCGAGCGCACGGAGTTTGGAGTGATTGGCGATGCCGTGAACCTCGCCTCGCGCATCGAAGGGATGACCAAGTATTTCGCCGTGCCGTTGCTGGTCTCCGGAGCAGTGGTCGATGCCACCGATGGCAACGCGAAACTCCGCTGCGTGGGCAGTATCCGGGTGAAGGGCCGCCATGAACCGGTGGAGCTGCACACCTTGTCCCGCGATCCGGATCTGGACGAAGCGTTCGCTGTGGCACTCGCCTTGTTCCAGAAGGGAGAGTTCGCACGCGCGGCGGAAGCGTTTCTCGAACTCCAGCGCGCCGATCCCGAGGATGGCGCGGCCAGCCGTCTGGCAAAGTGGTCGGCGGATTACGCCGTGGAGCCGCCCGCAGGGTGGGACGGCACCGTGGTCATGGGCAGCAAATGACGCCCTTCGCCGCCACAAGGCCGGTGGCGATCACGGCGGCGTAGCCGATCTTGCAGAGGACGTGCAGCATCTGATCCGTGGTGAAGCCGGTCCAGCCCTCGCACTTGGCGAAATCGATGATCCAGTGCAGCACCAGTTCGATCAGCGCGAGCACCACCGAGCCGGTGATGATCCATACCGATCCCGCATGCACCAGCGAGTGGGCGGTCAGCGCGTGGATCCACAGCCCCTTTGGCGGCACGCTCTCCGCGAACATCGCTCCGGAGTCCGAGTGGCGGTCCTTGGCCTTCGCGAGGAAAGCACCTTGCAGCGGATAGTCCGCCAGCGCGTGACCGATCAGCAGCGCGAACAATACGGCACCACCGAGAGCCGGATCGAACTGGCCGCCGGATGAGGTGACAGCACCGATGATCGGAGCGGAAAACATGGCGGCTTCAGTGCCAGAAATCGTGGAACTCGGATTCCAGTTCCTTGGCGGCGAGGCGCTCGTTCATGCGGCGGATGCGGCGGCTCATCAGCGTGACCAGTGCGGCCAGCAGGCGGGCGCCGGCTTCCGGGTAGGCGGTCACGAAGGCGTCGATGTCCTCGCGGTTCGCACGCCAGACCTGGGTGAAATCCTGGGCGGTCACCGAGGCGCTGGCCGTGCCGGGATCGAAGACGTTCACCTCGCCGAGGGTTTCACCGGCCTCCGCACGCGCGATCAAGGTGCGGCGGGTCTGGGAGTCCGTGTGGACGTGCAGCACGCCGGAGATCACGAAGTAGAGCGAATCCTGGGCGTTGCCTTCGGAGATGATCGTTTGTCCGGGCTGAACCGGCAGGAACTCGCCGTAGTTGCTCAACAGGGAACGGTCTTCATCGGCAAGCGCGGCCACGATGCCTTGTGCCGGGAGTTCAGGACGGGAAAAATCGGTGCTCATTTGGGGATGATGCGATGAATGTTGTCGCTTCACCTGTTGGAGGGGAAGGCAAATCGAACAGTCTTCAGCGGCGGTCGCCAAAGAGCTCCACGGCCAGGCGGATGTAGGTTTCCTGATCCAGCACGAAGGGATTCGGATCGGTGCTAACCCGGCCGTAGTAGAAACGGTTGAGCGATCCGGCGGCGGCGGGTGCGAGGCTCAGCACCCGGACCTCTTCGCCGTTGATTTCGCCGGTTTCGTCGATCTTGTTGCTGGTGATGGTGAAGGTCAGCGCCGGATCCGCGAGGGCGGCCGCGGCGGCTTCGTCATCCTCGGACACCCAGCGGTTCGCCTGTACCGCCACGAGGGCGTCGATGAAGTTGCGGCCCCGGGGTTGGTCGAAGTCCAAGGTGGCATCCGCTCCGTTGCGCATGGCTTCGAAGGTCTGCTTGCTATCGTTGTAGAGGAGAGCTGTCAGCGGTTTGCCTTTTGCCTGGATGGTCATCCGCAGCAGGTCCGCCTTGCTGAGCGACCACACCAAGGCGCTGCGCCACTCGAAGGGGCGGGTGGCGATCTTGCTGATGATGTCACCATTGATTTTCATCACCGTGTTGGTGCCGGTGCGGGTGACGAAGTAGTCGTTGGCTTTGTCCCGGCCGAAGGCGAGTTCCAGGGATTGGTTGTCGATCGTCAGGAAGCGGATGGTGACGAGCGGCTTGTCCAGTCCCCACGGGCTGAAATCGGTGGCGGCATCGGTGACGAAGCCTTCGATCTTCAGCTCTGTCACGGCCTTCAGCAGATCGTAGAGGCGGCGTTCGTTGGCGGATTGTTCGTTTTCCCCCTCGCCCATCACCCAGCGTTTCCGTTTGAGGGAAAGGGAGATCTTCGGACGGGCCGCCGGCTGGATGAGGATGCCGGAGACGGCGGCAATGTTCAGGTTCGTGAGCGTGGAATCGCGGAGCGCGTTCACTGTCAGCGGCAGTGAGGAGAGGGTGATGACTCCCGCCTCCGCCTTCACCGGCAGTTCGAAGACGGTGCCCGGACGATCGCTCACGGTGGCGAGACGGGTGGCGGCGCCGGGAGTGGCGGGTGGCAGGATCTCAAGGATGGTTTCCGCCGTGGAGCCGAAGGCCTGGAGCGCGATTTGCTCGGTGCCTGCGGTTCCGCCGTTGGTCGGCAGCGTGACGGAGGACCGGTCGCTCACTTTCACGGCCCGTAGTTTCGCCAGACCGCCCAGGAGCATCAGCATCTGGTTGGGATCGGTGGGCAGGTCGAGCGGCTTGACGATGTGCCAGGGCTGGCCCGGGCCTTCACGGGCGACGGTGAGTTCTCCGCCACTGTTGCGGAGCCGCACGTGCTGGAGGTTTTCGGGAGTGAAAAAAGGAGTCGTGCCGGAGGTCGCCGGCTCGATTGCAAACGGGGCGGTGCGGGCGAAATAGAAAGGATGGTGATCCCGGAGGTAGCGGAAACCATCGTTGAAAAGCGCGTGGATGTCCCCCGTGCAGGCGTAGATGTAGTTTTTGCGGCTTTTGTCCCAGGTGCGGACGAAGACCGTGGGCACTTCGATCGGCTGTTGCGGAGGACCCCCGGGGATCTGCTCCGGTTCTTCGGTGCCGATCCATGCGGTCTTGCGGCCGAGCAGGTATTTGCACAGCGGCTGTCCTCCTTCGTCCTCCATGCGGATGACGATCACGCCGTCCTTGAAGCCCGCGGTACCGGGGTCGATCTTGTCCTTCGGGATCACGTCGGCCACGTGGGTGCCGCGGGTGAAATTGATGAGGGCTTCCGCGGCATCCGGGTCCATGCGGTCCTTCCAAGGCTCCTCCATCATCCATCCCTGTTTGGGATCCCAGTTGAAAACCGCGCGTGTGCCCTTGCCAGCGGTGTCGGCCACATTGCCATCGTCTGAGATCGAGGCGGCCTTGGTGAACAGGGCGATCTTCCGCACCTTGTTCGAATGGTAGGAGGGGAACCCGGGATAGAGCAATTCCCCGGCCTTGGTCGGCGGAGCTCCGAACAGCACGTAGAGATTGCCCCGTGAAAAGCGCCAGCCCACCAACCCGCAGGCGACGACGGCGAGAAGGGCGAGCAGGAAGGTGGTGAAGGGAGAACGCATCGGATCAGGCGCGGCGCGAGGACCAGACGAAGCCGGCGATCACCAGCACGAAGGCCGGAAGGAAAAACAGATTGATCCGGTTGATGAACGCCGCCTGGGCGTCCAACATCGGGAGCCGGTATTTGCCGATCAACCGCGGACCCACGCCTGCCATCTCTTCACGGCCGACCAGCCAGTTCACGGAGGAAGCGAGGAAGTCGACATTGGATTCCATCAACCGGGATGGATCGAGGAAATCGGTGTTCGACATGACCAGCATGCGGGAACTCTGGTCCGCGAAGCGGTCGTCGCTTTCCGAGCCGCGGGTCACGCCGGCGGCGAGGAAGATCGGCGCGCCTTTGTCTTCCAGTGCATCGAAGGTCTCCTTGCCTTGTCCGAACTTGGTCTCCCCCCAGAATTCCGGAGCCGCCTGGATGAGGGCCAGCGGATGGATCTGCCGGTCCGACAACTGGTCTTCCCCGGCGTTCTCACGCACTTCCAGGGAGGAGCTGACGCCGTCCAGGATGGTCGATTGCTTCGCCAGCCCACCCAGGAAGGAAACGCCTTCGGTGAAATTGCCATGCACCGTGGACAGGGTCTGGTGATTGCGCACGGTGATGACCCGGTCGCGGCGCGGGGTCACACCATTGGCGCGGAGAAACGCGCGCAGGCGGTCGGGCACGTCATCCGGCTTCAACAGCACGATCAGCGCGGACTTCGGCCGGTCCCAGTAGGATTCCAAGGTAAAGATCTCTTCCGGCGTGAAGTCATACTTGGGTGCGACGAGCGCCACTCCCGCGGCATCCTGAGGGATGGAGGCCAGGCCGGCGATGTTGATGGGTTCGAGGATGAGGTTCTGGAGGGCCAGGTTTTTTTCCAACGTCCGCCAGGGGGAATTGGCGCTCTCGGTGTCCATCCGGCTCTTGTCCGCAAGGAAATAGACCTTCCGCGGAGTGCCTTCGATGGCCGCCATCAGGCCCGCGGTGATGAGGTCCTCGGCTTGGAAGCCTTCGAGTGTGCGCTGTTTGCCAGCCTCCACCTTGTAGGTGAGCATGGTCTCGGTGTTGATGATCCGGACGTTGGCGGAAGTCGGCTTCTTCTCCTTGGTGGCGGCGTCGATCTGCTCCTGGCTACGGGCATCGATGATCACCAGATCCTTGCGGGAGATCTGCTGGTTCGCCGGGTCATACATGCCGTAGGTGGCGGCCAGCTTCTGGGCTTCGTCGAGATTCCGGACCGGATCGATCAGCTTGATGGTGATCTTTCCACCGGAATGGCGGGAGTAGTCCTCGGCGAGAGCGCGGACCCGGTCGGACATCGTCGCGCTGGCCCTCATCGCGACGATGAGGCGGATGGGATCCTTGTGCTTCCGGACCGCGTCGCTGTGGAGGTATTTCAACGACCGCTCCGAAAGAGAAAAGTCGCCGACCTGGGACGCGTCCTTGGTTTGGAAATACAGGGACGCGAGGTAGTTCACCGCGACCAGCAGCGCGATGATCAGGGCGATCTGGACCACGGACAGGGAGCCGACACGCCAGCGGCTGACCGCCTTGGCGGGAGCGGGTGTCGGGTCTTGGGTGGAATCGGACATGATGGGAAGAAGAGCGGATCAGTGCTTCCAGCGGCGGTAGTCCACGATCTGGTAGGTCATGAACAGCAGGAACAGGGTGAGTGTCAGGTGAAAGACCACCGGACGGGTGTCCAGCAGACCGCTGGCGAAATAGTGGAGGTGCTGCTGGATCGAAATGTAGCGGAACAACTCCGCCCCCGGGAAACCACTCCCCCAGATCACCGTGACGAAGCCGAGGAAGTAGATGATGAGCAGGCCGCAGATGGTGGTGATCCCGGCGATGATCTGGCTGGAGGTAAGCGAGGAGGCCAGGCAGCCGACGGCGGTGAAGGTCGCACCCATCAACAGGACGATCCCGTAGGTGCCCACCATGTTTCCAGTGGTCCAGGCATCGGGCAGTCCCGTGGTCCAATTGAAGAGCTTGAGCTGGAAGTAACTGGGGATCCAGAGGACGATGTAGAACAGATACGCGGCTCCGAATTTCGAGAGCACCACGTGCCAGGTCCGGACCGGGGCGGTCAGCAGTGTTTCCAGTGTGCCGCTCTTTTCCTCATCGGAAAAAAGCCGCATGGTGATCAGCGGGAAAATGAACAGGAAATAGAACCAGAACAGCGGGGTGTGGACCATCGCGTAGATCAGGCTGTTCGGCGAGTTGGCGCTCCGGAGCCCCTTCATGGCCATGGAGAGGGAGATCCCCTGCATGACGATGACGAAGGCGATGACGATCCAGCCGAACGGATTCTGGAAGAACCCTTTCAACTCCTTTCGAAATAGAATCCGGAATGCGCGCATCGGGTGACGGCAGGTGGTCGCCCGGATCTTCCGGGCGGGTGGCCTTTCCTAGGGAAATGGCGGCGGCTGGCAACCGGAAAAGCTCGGCGGCATCAGGGGGACAACCGCTCGATCCGCCACCCCGCGCCCTCGCGGGTGTAAACGAAGCGGTCATGGAGCCGCGCGGGCCCGCCCTGCCAGAATTCGATGGCCTGTGGGACCACCCGGTAGCCGCCCCAGTGCGGCGGCAGCGGAATCTGGCCGTCGCCGAAACGGCCGCGGGTTTCCGCCAGCCGGTTCTCCAAAAACGCCCGGTCCGGAATCACGGTGCTCTGGTCGGAAACCCAGGCTCCGATCTGGGATTCCCGCGGGCGGGAGTGGAAGTAGGCAAGGGATTCCTCATGGGAGGTCTTGATCGCCCGGCCCTGCACGATCACCTGTCGCTCCAGGATCACCCAGGGAAAGAGCAGGCAGGCCTGGGGATTGACGGCGATGTCCAGTGCCTTCCGGCTCTGGTAGTTGGTGAAAAAGACGAAGCCACGTTCGTCGAAACCTTTCAATAGCACGGTCCGCTGGGCCGGCATGCCGCGCTGGTCCACCGTCGCGAGGGTCATCGCGTTCGGCTCGTGCAGGCCGAGGGCGGTGGCTTGCTGGAACCACTGCGCGAACTGGGTGAAGGGGTCCGCGGCCAGCTCATCATGATGCAGGCCGCGGTCCGAGTATTCCTTCCGGAAATCCGACAAATCCATGCCCGATGCAACGGCGGGCGGGACCGATGTGCAAGCCGCGAAAGGCTATCGCTCCGCGCGTTGCTGGAGCATTTCCACGCGTTTCTGGATCGGGATGCCGAAGCGGTCGCTATAGACAATCTGGTTCCACCGCACATCCGTTTCGGAACTGGCACCTTTCATGGCGATCCATTCCTGCTCGTGCCGCGGACGGAAGATTTCCGAGCGGCCTACCAGCACCCGCACCAGCGAGGTGGGAGCGGGGGATACCTCCAGCGGCAGGATGCGGTCGGTGGCGGTGCGGGGCAGCACCCAGAACACGCGCAGACCACGCATTTCGAAGTAGCTCCGCCACCATGTCTGCACCATGGCGTGGGACTCGGCCTCGGTGAGGCCGCATCCGGCGAGTCCGGATTGTACCGCGCGGTAGATCGGCTCGCAGAATCCCTCCGGCTCCGTCTTGAATGCGCTTTCCGGCAGATCGAGGGAGCCTCCGGCGGTGAAGGCGTCACGGCGCTCGGTCCAGCGGAGAGTGCCATCCGCCATGCGCTCGAAGGCGACCAGATACGGGATCGTGCCGCCAGTGCGGTTCTCCAGATGGATGACCTCGTTGTTGTCCACGGTCGTTTTCAAGCCGGGATCGAAGTGGCCGACACCGCGGTAGAACAGGTAGCCCTCGGTTTGGCCGCTGCTGGTGCGCACGACATTCGTATCCGGTACGCGGGCACGGACCCAACTGAGCGAGTCGCTTGGCTTGAAGAGCAGTTGTTTCGCACTGTCCGCGGGCGAAAGCACGTCCACATCCCACTCGATCGAGCCATGGTAGGGCTTGTTGAAATCCAGCAGCCAAGCCTTCAGCGGGGTCGGATTCTTGGCGGGATCGGCGGGCGGTTTGGGTTCGGGAGGAGTATCGCCGCCGGAGCGTTCCGGGTACCACTGGCTGATCGTTCCGCCTTCGAAGCCTACCTTGACCTTCGCATGGAAGGTCTCGGGCGAATGAAAATAGAGCACGGGCGTTTCCATTTTCACGGTCACGCCCGCCAGCGGGCGGTTCGCTAGGCCTTTTTGGCCGGGCTCCGCATATCCGGCGGTGCCGTGGAGCCGTGCGAGGCGCTCGTAGTTCTTCATGTTCGGATTCGAGCTGTTTTCGAAGCCGTAGTGGGATTGAACGAAGGCGGGAAGCTGTTCCTCCTCGCGTTGCAGTCCTTCCAGCAGCACGCCATCGGAACCGGACACGGTGGTGAAGGTGCCCCATTCGTGGAGTTGGTATTCGGGACCTCCGGCGGCGAGTGCGGCCGAGGCCAAAAGAGCGATGGATGTCGTTTTCATGGGTCTCCGAGGGTCGGACACTCCGTGAGTCGGATCAAGTTCATGACGAACGGTTTACGTTGAATTTACGGAGCGGGGGAGAGTCGTCGGGGGAAAAAATCCGAAAGACCGGGGCATTTTCCGGCAAATAAGAAAGAGAGATGGAATATCCGCCCGCCAATTCACAGGAGCATCTGGTGGCCTTGATCACACGTCATCAGGGGGCGCTTCGTGGTTACATCCAGTCGCTGATGCCGGTGGACGACCGGCTGGTGGACGATGTGCTGCAGGAAACGAATCTCATCCTGTGGAGAAAGGCGGAGGAGTACGACGCGGCAAGGCCGTTCATGCCATGGGCCTGCAGGATCGCCTTTTTCCAAGTGAAGTCGGCGCGGCGGGATGTGGCACGGGACCGGCATGTGTTCGATTCCGAATTGGTTGACCAGCTCGCGGCGGAGGAATTCGATGACGACGAGGCGACAGGTGCGTTGGATCACGCGCTTCAGGAATGCCTGGGACAGCTTCCACCGGAAAAGAGGGCGCTCATTCTGGAGCGCTACCATCCGGAAGCCTCGGTGGGTGGACTTGCTGCGGCGCGAGGGCAGACCCCGAACGCAATCTCGCTGGAACTGCACCGCATCCGCCATTTGCTGGAGGTCTGTGTGGAGCGCAAGCTGGTTCATTCCCTCCCATGAGCGCTCCATTCCATGATCGCCGTTTGGAGGCGCTGACGCATTTGTTGCTGGATGGGGACCTGCCACCGGACGCAGCGGAGGAACTTGCCGGGCTATTGCGGGGAAGCTCCGAGGCGCGGCGCCATTACCGGCGGATCATCGCCATCCACAGCTCGCTGGTGAGGCATGGCCGTGACGAAGTGCCGACGTTCGCCCCGGAAATCGTGCCAATGCCGGTACGCCGACGGGGGCTGTGGTGGCCGGTTGCGGCTGCCGCAGCGGTGGGATTGATGGTCGGGACGGTGATTTTCTCCAGTCGGAGGCCGGATCCTGCGCCGGCGACGCTCAGCGGGATGACTGCGGCCAGCTGGCCGGAGCCGGTGGCCCTCCAGCAGGGCTTTGGCCCCGGGCGGGTGCAGGATCTTGCAGGCGGTTTCGCGGAGCTCAGTTACCGGAGCGGGGTCAAGGTGGTGCTGGAGGCTCCATGCCGGTTCGAGGTGACCGGGGATCATTCGATGAAGGTGACCCGCGGGAGGGCATCGGTGAAGGTGCCGAAGGGGACGAGCGGCTTTTATGTCGATACCCCCGGTGGGCGTATCACGGACCTGGGGACCGAGTTCGGCGTGGCGGTCGGCAGGGGTGACGACGGCGCGGTGGTGGTCAGCGAGGTATTCGATGGCGAGATCCAGATTCCCGGTGCGGCTTCGTCTTTCCAAAGGCTGAAACGCGGCGAATCGATGGCGATTCTCCGGGATAGTGGCGGCACCCGCCTGCTCTCGCAGCTGGACAACCAGCCGGTGAGCATCGCGAATCCGGCGCGGCAACTGCCCGCCGCGCGCCCCCGGCCGGCGGACGGCGTGAACCTGGCGCTGGGCAAGCCGGTTTTTTCTCCGAATTACTATGCGGGTCGTACCGGCGAGGTGTTCCCGCCGGACAAGCTGACCGATGGCCGCCTCAATGATACAGGTGTGCCGGGAGACTGGTCGTTCTGGCTGGCCCCGAACCAGGTGGACGGGGAGTTCACGGTGGACCTGTTGGAGCCAGCCACGATCGCCCGGGTGGATCTCCAGAACACCCGCAACCGCAACCACGCCGACCGCGGTACGCGCGCCTTTTCCCTGTTGGTGTCCGATGACAACGTCTCATTCCGGGAAGTCGCTCGTGGCGAGCTGGCGCAGATCACCGAACTACCGCCGCCAGGTACGGACATCCCGTTCGAGTCGTTCCGGTTCGCGCCGGTGACGGCCCGCTATGTGAAGCTCGTCTGCCTGTCCCACTGGCGCAACGCCAGCCGCCCTGTGTCCAATCCGAACGAAGGTGGCGGGCTCAATGAAATCCGGATCTTCGCGCCGTGACCCGGCTGGACCGGTTTTGCGTTTCCTCTTCTTCCCCATGTTGCTTCGAATTGTTTCCAGAATCGTGATCCCGGCCACGCTGGTGGTCATTGGCGGTGTGGTCTCCGTGTGGAGCCGCTCCCAGGCGGTGGTCCCGGTGCCGGCGCAAGCTGCCGCTTCCTCAGATCTGCCTCAAAAGGTGTCGTTCAACGCCCACATCCGCCCGATCTTCTCGAACACCTGCTTTGCCTGCCATGGCTTCGACAAGGCCCATCGCAAGGCGGACCTGCGACTGGACACCGAGGAGGGCGGCTACGCGAAGCTGAAGGATTCCGAGCAGCGGGCGATCGTTCCGGGAAAGCCGGAGGAGAGTGCGATCTGGAAACACATCGTTTCCACCGACCCGAAGGAGGTCATGCCGCCGCCGGAGTTTCACAAGGATCTCACGGAGATGCAGAAGGCCCTCATCCGCCGCTGGATCGAACAAGGGGCGAAGTATGAGCAGCACTGGGCTTTCGCGCCGGTGGTGAAGCCCGTCGTGCCGGCGGTGAAGAAGCATCCGGAGTCGGTGGTGAATCCGATCGATGCGTTCATCCTCGCGAGGCTGGAGCAGGAGAATCTGGAACCCTCCTCGGAGGCGGACAAGGCGACACTGCTGCGGCGGCTTGCGTTGGATCTAACAGGTCTGCCGCCCGCCCCGGCGGAGATTGAATCTTTCGTGGTCGACACCCGTCCGGACGCATATGCGCGGCAAGTGGAGCGGCTGTTGGCTTCCCCGCACTACGGTGAGCGAATGGCGGTGCCGTGGCTGGACGTAGTGCGCTTCGCCGATACGGTGGGCTATCACGGTGACCAGAACCAGCGGATCTTTCCCTACCGGGACTACGTCATCAAGGCGTTCAACGACAACAAGCCCTTCGACCAGTTCACCATCGAGCAACTCGCAGGCGACCTGCTGCCGGGCGCGACCGATGAGCAGCGGATCGCGACGGGCTTCCTGCGGCTGAACCTGATGACCCGCGAGGGGGGAGCCCAGCCGCCGGAGTATCTCGCGAAGTACGCGGGCGACCGCGTGCGTGCGGTGGGCGCGGCCTGGCTGGGGCTGACCACCGGCTGTGCCGAGTGTCATGACCACAAGTTTGATCCGCTGCTTTCGAAGGACTTTTATTCGTTGGGCGCGTTCTTCGATGACGTGCGGCAGTGGGGAGTATATTCCGACTACAACTACACGCCGAACAAGGACCTGCCGGGGTTCAACAACGAGTATCCGTTTCCTCCTGAAATCTGCGCGCCGAACATCGCGGTGCAGAAGCGCCTGCTGTGGCTCCAGGATCAAGGCGTGGCGGCATTGGCGGCGGGGGGTAGGATGGATGCTCCCGGGTTCCAGCAGTGGATACAGGGTGCGGCCGCGTTTCTGACGGCAAACCCCACCGGCTGGGCAGTGCTGGCACCGGGCGAAACCACCGTGGTGAAAGGCACCCCGCATGAGGTCGATGCGGCAAGCAGTTCGGTTCTGCTCACGGGACCGCCGGTGAAGGATGAAATAGTGACGGTGGCTTTCCCGGTGCCGGATACGGCGGTGCGGTCGATCCGGCTCGAGGTGCTGCCTGACGCCAGGAACTCGGGCAAGGTGGGCCGGGAGGTGAACGGGAAGTTCAGCGTCACGCCGACGTTTGCCGTGGATACGGTTCCCTTGAAGATCGCATGGTCGCAGGCGGACCGTCGCACCCCGGCGAAGTACAACAATGGCGACAGTTCGCCGCTTCTGGAGCCGCAGTGGACATCCGCACCAGCGGTGCTGGAGGAGCCGCAGGACGCGGCGTCCCGTCCGCACCAGGCCATCTATCATCTGGCGGAGCCGCTTCCGGCCGAAGCCGGACGCGTGCTGCGCGTCACGCTGGCGAGCACGAATCTCGGTCGCGTCCGCCTGAGTGTGACTCCCTTCGGTGATGCGGTGCCGGGCATGCCCAGCGCGTTGCGCGCCCAACTTGCCACGGCCTTGAAAACGCCTGCCGCCCCGCCGGGTGAATCCTATCGCCGGGAACTCGTGGCAGGCTGGCTCCAAGCCACCACGCCGGATGCGGCGCTGCCCGCGGACTACCGCAGGATCCGGGATGGGATCATCGCTTGCCGCGCGGGCTACGCCCACTCGCTGGTGGCGCAGGCGCTGCCTCCGGCCCAGATGCGGGTCTCCCATCTGCTGCCACGTGGCAACTGGGCGGCTCCCGCCGAGGTGGTGCAGCCTGCGGTGCCGGAGTTTCTGCCCCATGCGTCGCTGGCGGGAAAAACCGGACGCCTCACCCGCCTTGATCTGGCGCGCTGGCTGTCATCCCCGGAGAACCCGCTGACCCCACGGCAGTTCACCAACCGGCTGTGGAAGCAGTTCTTCGGCAAGGGCCTTTCCAACGTGCTCGATGATCTGGGCAACCAGGGCGAGTGGCCGTCCCACCCGCAGTTGATCGATTGGCTGGCGGCCGAGTTCCGCGATTCCGGCTGGGACGTGAAGCACATGGTCCGGCTGATCGTCATGAGCCATACCTACCGCCAACGTTCGGCGGCGCGTGCCGACCTGGCCGGGATCGACCCGGGCAACCGCCTGCTCTGCGAGCAATCGCCCCGCCGTCTGGACGCGGAATTCGTGCGGGACAATGCCCTTGCCATCTCCGGCCTGCTGTCCGGCAGCATCATCGGCGGTCCCAGCGTGAAGCCGTACCAACCGGCCGGCTACTATGCGAACCTGAATTTTCCCCAGCGCGACTACCTCGCCAACACGGACGACCAGCAGTACCGGCGCGGCCTCTACATGCATTGGCAGCGTACGTTCATGCATCCGATGCTGGCGGCATTCGACGCACCGAGCCGCGAGGAATGTTCCGCAGACCGGCTGCAATCCAACAGCCCCCAGCAGGCGCTGGTGCAGCTCAATGATCCCACCTTCGTGGAGGCGGCGCGCGCTTTCGCATTGAGGCTCGTCGCGGAGCATCCGGCTGCCACGGATGCGGAGCGTGTCCGGGACGCATTCCTTGCGGCACTCGGCCGAGTGCCGAAGCCCGCCGAATTGCAATCTCTGGTTGCCTTCGTCGGACAACAACGATCGGCCTACGCGGCCACCCCCGCCGATGCCGCGGCATTCCTGAAGACCGGCCTCTCCGATCACGGCAATCCTGCCAAGGCGGTGGAGCTCGCGGCCTGGGCGCAGACCTGCCGCGTGATCCTGAACCTCCACGAAACCATCACCCGCTACTGAGATGAAACATCCCTTCATCGAACATCTCGAACGACATCAGCTCGACTGGAGCCGTCGTACTTTTCTCAAGCGCAGCTTCGCCGGTCTCGGCGGGCTGGCGTTCGCACAACTGCTCGGGGGAGGCAGGAGTCTTGCAGAGCAGGAGCCGCTGGCGGGGCTGCCCTTCATCCAGGGGCGGGGCGGGCTGCATTTTCCGGCGCGGGCGAAACGCGTGATCCACCTGTGCATGGCCGGCGGGCCTTCCCACCTGGAGACCTTCGATCCGAAGCCCGCGCTCGATGCGCTTCATGGCAGGGAATTCCCGGCCTCCTTCACTGCCGGACAGCAGCTTGCCCAGCTCCAGGGCTCGAAGCTGGTCGCGCGTGGTTCGTTCACGAAGTTTCGGAAGTTCGGACAGAGCGGGGTCGAGATTTCCGAACTGTTTCCACACATCGGCTCGATCGCGGATGAGATCTGCGTGATCCGCTCGATGGTGACGGAACAGATCAACCATGATCCGGCGCACGCATTCATGAACAGCGGCTCGATCCTCAAAGGGCGGCCGAGCATGGGTTCGTGGTTGCTCTACGGGCTGGGTGCGGAGACCCAGGATCTGCCGGGCTATGTGGTGATGGTTTCCCGCGGGTCGGAACCGGACCAGCCGATCTCGGCGCGGCAGTGGAGCGCGGGCTTCCTGCCCAGCAAGTTCCAGGGTGTCCAGTTCCAGAGCAAGGGCAATGCCGTCCACTATGTCGGCAGTCCGGACGGCGTTTGCCAATCCACCCAGCGGCAGGTGATCGATGAGATCGGGCGCCTGAACGGCATCCTGCGGGAGGAGCGTGTCGATCCGGAGATCGAAACGCGTATCGCCCAGTATGAGATGGCGTTCCGGATGCAAACCTCGGTGCCGGAACTGACGGACATGCGGGACGAGCCCCAGCACATCCGTGATCTCTACGGCGTGAAGACTCCCGGTGATGGCTCGTTTGCGAGCAACTGCCTCCTCGCCCGGCGGATGCTCGAGCGAGGCGTGCGCTTCGTGCAGCTCTATCACCGTGGTTGGGACCATCACGGAAACATCGAAAAGCAACTGCCCGAGTGCGCGCGGCTCACCGATCAGGCTTCCGCGGCGCTGGTGAAGGATCTGAAGCAGCGTGGACTATTGGAGGACACGCTCATCATATGGGGCGGAGAATTCGGACGCACACCGATGGGCCAGGGCAGTGGCCGCGACCATCACATCAAGGGCTTCAGCTTGTGGATGGCCGGCGCTGGGATCAAACCGGGCACCGTCCACGGTGCCACCGATGAGATGGGATATGCAGCGGTGCAGGACGTGGTTCACGTGCGAGATCTTCACGCCACGCTGCTACAGCAGTTCGGCATCGACCACAGCCGCTTCACGGTGAAATACCAAGGGCTGGATATGAAACTGACCGGCGTGGAACCTGCCGCTCCGGTGAAAGCGATCCTGACGTAGTCGTGGCATCCGGGCTCCCGTTCAGCGCCGGTCCTTCGCACGCTGGAAGCGGGAGCGGCGGTCGGTGTCCTCGGTGGGCGGCATCTGCGGGACATTCGGAACCGGTTGGTCATCCGCTTCTGGTTCGGGCATTTCTTCGACGACGGGCGTGGAGGCAGCGGTGCGGGACTTCGCCACCCGGGCTGGACGCGGGGTGCGGACCCGTTTGCCCGCAGGCAAGGAGAAGGCGGGGAGCTTCCAACCGGTGCGGGTGAAAAGGGCTTCCGCGAGGATCAAACCCATCAACGCGATCGCGAGCGGCAGCTTCAGCGAGGCCTCGTGGATGAATGGCGGACGCAGCCAGGCGTTCTCCAGATTGAGAAGCTCGCGGCCACCGGTCTGGGTGGAGACGGCCCGCAACTCGGCGATGCGTTCCGGTTCGAAAGCCCACTCGACCGATGCCCCCACGCTGATGGGACCGAAGGGCAGGGCCACGCTGCCCACCTGGATCGCGCCACGAACCACCGAACCGGCTTCCAGATCGCGTGTCACGCTGAAGTGTCCCGGCGCGATGCGTTTCCACGCCACGTCATAGGGCACGCCGCCTTCCTCCACGAGTTTGATCCTCGGTGGCATGGCGGCCAGTTTCTCCGACCACAGCGCCTCGTCATAGAGCAGGTCCACCGTCAGGCGGGTGCCATCGAGGCGGTGGCGGATGCCGATTCCGGGCGGGACTTCGTTCCCCATCAGCCAACGGGTAACGGTCTGGACGAAATCGCCATAGCCGGACCAAGCGCGGGCCTTTTCTGAAAACTCGCCGCCGAGCGGAAAGGAGATCGCGGCGGTGCGGCCGAGTCCCCGGCGTGCCTGTGCGACCAGTGGTGCGAGGTATTCATCGGTGGTGACCAGCGAGACGGTGGCGTCCTCGCGGGCATAGGAAAGGTTGTAGCCATCGGTTTCCGCGAGCCAGTCGAGCGGCTTCGGAGACACCTCGGTCCAGCGGCCGGTGGCCTTGGCTCCGACCGGGTCTTTCACGAAAGCGGAGCGGGCGATGGTCACCGTTTCCTGGGAGAACACGTTGGGGATGTCCATCGGCTGCTCGGCGAAATAGATGCGGCCGTTGCCGAGCTTGGCGATGTCCTCCAGCAGGGCGGAGTCCTGGTCCTTCTTCGTGCCCATGCCGATCATGGTCACGGTGCAGCCTTCACTGGTCATCTCCGCCAGCAGCTTCTTGTAGTCGCCGGGTTCCTCCGAGTCGTTTGCATCGGCGAAGAGGATCATGTGGCGCGTGCCGACATTGGTTTTCTTCAACTGGTCCCATCCGGCCTTGAGCGCTTCATAGATGAAAATACCACCGCCTTCCGAGCGGATCTTGCGCGCGCGGGTCTGGAACTCCTTCTTGTGGTTCTCCACGCGTGACATCGGCACGAACACCTCCGGGGCGCTGTCCACCGCGATCACCGAAACCTGGTCCATCGGACCGAGCAGTTCGATCGCGTTCGCCGCACCATTGTCGGCGAGATCCATCTTGGTCACTCCTCCCGCCACGTTCACGGACATGGAGCCGGAGCGGTCCATGGCGATGGCGAGCGCCACGGAGAGCTTGCGGTGCTCGGTCTTGAGCTCCATCGACACCGGCAGCAGCGGATCGATCGCGGACTGGAAATAGCCGCCGGAACCGAACGACCTCTCGCCGCCGACCATCAGGAAGCCGCCACCTTGCTCGCGGACGTAGAAGTCGAGCGCCTTGAGGAAATCGGTGGGCACCTCGTGGGCGGGGATGTTGTTGAAGACCACCGCCCTCGCGCCCGCCAGCAGGCCCGGGCGCAACTGGCCGGGATCGGAAATCGTCTGCACGGTGAAGTCCTGCGTTTCTAGTACTTTCGCCACCGGATCATCGGCGTAGCGGGTGGCCAGCACGATGCGCGGCCCGCCCGCGATCTCAATCCAGCGGTTGAAGCGGTTGTTGCCCGGATGCGCGTCCTTCTCGGGAAGGATCTCCGCCTCGTATTCGAAGGAGCCGGTGCGCGGGATGCGGTCGGTGAACTCCACCTTGCCCGCGCCATTGACCAGGGTGACGGTGGTTTCGGTGAGCTTCTGGCCGTTGCGGCGGAGCACCAGCGGTACGGTGATGTCCTTCGAACCGCGGGCGATCACGCCGAGCAGGAACGGCTCACCCGCCTGCACCCGCTCCGGGAACTCCAGACGCGCGATGCGGAAGTCCTCCTCGGTCTCCTCGCGGATCAACCGGAAATCCACCGGAATGCCGCGGGATTCAAGTTGGGCGGCGCTTTCATGAAGGGGCTCCGTGGAGAATCCATCGGTGAAGACCAGCACGCGCGAGGGCTTCTTCTCGTCCGCCATGGCGGCGATGTTTTCCAGCGCGAGATTGGTGCGCGTCAGCTTGCGCGAGCCGGTGAAGGTATCGCCGTCCTTGCCCAGTTCCACGACCTCGGCGGCGTAGTTCACGAAGTGGAGCGTGTCATGCCGCGAGGGTTTCGATTTCTCCAGCAGCTTCCGCCACTCCGGCAGGCCCTGATCGACGATGGACTCGGTGGAATCGGAGCGATCGAGCAGCACCCACAGGTCGAGAGCATCCTGTTGCCGGCGCATCCGTGGATCGGCGAGGATCAAGGTGATGATCAGGAGGATCAGCGCGCGCAATGGTGAGTGCAGCTTCAGCGGACGCCAGAACCACCCCAGCAGTGCGAGCGCCGGGATCAGCAGGAACCATTCGGGAGCTTGGAAGACGGGCAGGGTCACGAATGAGAGAGGTTCGGTTCGGCGGAGGAACGAGAGCGTCCCACCGTATAGTGCCACGACACCAGCAGGACGGCGATCAGGACAAGCAGGCCGATCCTCCAGAGCGGATCTTCCATGGTGTGGCGTTCGACGGCCTCGCCGGTGCCTTGGTTCAAGGTATCGGCCGCGCCACACGCGGTGAAGTCCGCCTCGCGGGTGTCGCCATAGTGGACGGAAGCTTCCAGCAACGTTTCATCGCCCTGCTTCACGGTAAAGAATCCGGGATCGAGCGGAGCCTGCAATGGATCGCCCGGCTTGATGCGGGACACGGCCGCGGGTTTGCCATCCGGATCGAGCGCGGTGGCTTCGAGCGGAGCGGCGGGTTTGCCTTCCGCACCGGGATGCGAGGCGAGCCGGATCGACTGGTTGGTTTCCAGATTTTCCGAAGCAGGAGCCACCTTCGAGTCCCGGATCGATTCGGCGAAGCGATGCAGCATCACGATGAAGGCGGGCTGTGTGGCCGCATTCGAAAGGCGGAGGTCGAAGTTGAAGCACAACTGCCGTGCGGCGGGACGCTCCGCGGTGGCGGCGATGTCGCGCAGGAAAATCAGCGGCCGGTCGCCCTGCCACAGCAGCACCTGGTCCGCGGCCGTGCGTTGCAGCGTGATCGTCTCGCGCACCAGCAGGGCCTGCCAGTTGAGCCCGTCCATCAAGGGGTGGGGTTGTGGGACGATCCCACCTTTGAGATACGCACCGCCTTTGGTGGAATCGTGGACGAACACCACCGCATTGCCCGGCGGCAGGATCGGGTCGAGTGGGTCGTAGCTGATCAGCGCGAGATCCGATTCGGAGGCGTCGTTGGCAGGAGCCATGCCTTCGATGGAACGCAGCAGTTTGTTCGTGAGATCCTGGAAGGTCTCCGAAGTGCCGGCGAAGAGCGAAAGCGGTTTCGGTTTCGGAACGACCAGCGGTAGGATGTCGTCGGTGGTGAAGCGGTCGGCGGAAAGTACCAGACGTGCCTTGTCGGTGCCGGGAGGGAAGGCTCCTTGCAAGGATGCGAGGCCGTTCGGATCGAGATGGATCGGCTTGGCCTCGCTGCGGCCGCCCGGGCTCTCCAAGGTCCAGGTGCGGTCCACCGGACCGGTGCCGTAGTTCCGCACCAGTGCCCGCCAGACCAGCGCGCCTTCCTCGTGGGTGAACGAGATGCCGGTGAAGCCGACGTTGTCGATCGGTTCGCCCACCGCCAGCAGGCGGGCGTCAAAGGGCAGCGTTTCCGCAGGCGTGTCCGTGACGTAAACGACAATGCCTTCCCGTGAAACCAACGAGCGTGCGAGGCGCAGCGCCTGCGAGGGGTCAATGAGTCCATCCCGTGGCCGCCAGTCCTTGAGCGCTTCCAACAGCTTCTCAGGAGAGTCGCCGGCATAGAGCCGTGGTCGGCCGGGCGTGCTTTCGAACACGATGAGATCCAGCGCGGCGGCCGGTCCTTGCAGCGAAGGAAGCTTCGCCTTCAGTTGTTCCAGCGCCTTGTCCTTGAAGACATTCATCGAGGCGGACGAATCCAGCACGATGGCGACGCGCTGCGTGCTACGAGGTTTCTGGTAGCGCGGCTCGCACAGGAACCACGCGAGCAGCAGCACCGCCAGCAACTGCATCCACAGCGGGATGGAATTCATCAGTCGGTCGAATCGGCGGCCACTGACTGACTCGCGCTGCGTCTTCTCCAACAGGAACAACGTGGACACCGGCAGCACCACCGACTTCCGCTGGAGGAAGTGGATGGCCAGGATCACCGGGATGCCTGCCAGCGCCCAGAGGCCGTAGGGATTGGAAAGAGTCAGCACGGGCGGAGATCAGTGGGACGTTTCCAGCGCTCCCGCGGGAACGGCGGAACTGAAGAGAGCGGTGGCGAGATCCGGTTCCGCCGGGATGCGCGCGAAGGCGGTCTGATGGCGGCGGCACGATTGCTTCCAGAGATCGAAGTGGCGCGCGTAGGCTGCGAGGTAGCGGTCGAGTACGGAAGGCTCGATGCGGTGCTGGTGGCGGGTCTGGCGCTCCGCGTCAACAAACTCGTAGTTGCCCGTCCACTCCGGCTTCGCTTCGCTTGCGAGGAAGGGAGAGAAGACGATGATGCTGCCGTGCCGCTGGCCGAGATGGCGCAGCAGGGGATCGGGATTGCCCGGGAACAGCAGATCGGAAATCAGCACCCGCACGGCATTGGCACGGAGCGTGACACGCGAGAGATCCAGCGGCGCGGAGGCATCCGCGGCTGGCAGCGCGCGGGCGGCGTCCAGCCAGCGGTGGCTTGGGATGCTGTCCGGATCGACACGCACGGAGGCATCGCCACGGACGACGTGAATGCCGACGCTGGCACCATTGGCCCGGGCGGTGGCCACGATGAAGTAGAATAGCTCGGCGGAACGCGCGGCTTTCACCGGATCGAAGAACATCGACTCGGAGGCATCGAAAATCAGGTCGATCACCGGACGCACTTCCTCGCGGTAGAGCTTCATCGTGTAGTGCCCGGTGCGCGCATAGGCCTGCCAGTTGAGATGGCGGGGATCATCGCCCGGTACATAGGAGCGGTGGTCCTGGAAATCGAGCGAGGAGCCGGTGCCACCGCCATTGAATTCACCGGCCTGGCCGCGCCAGACTTTCGAGCGCAGAGGCAGCCGCAACCTTCCGGCGGCAGCGAGAGCGCGGCTGTGACAGAGCTGGAGTTCCTCGGCGGTCATTCGTTGGCAAGAGCCTGGCGTTCGATTTCACTGATCCCGCGCTGGGCGGCGATGGCCATGATCATCAGGGTGCCGAGGTAGGTCGCATCGACGATCAGGCCGGTGATGAACAGCGCGTGATCACTGATGCCGTGGTCGGACATCGGGAGTAGCATCAGCGGGCACCAGACGAACCCCCACAGCATGCCGCGCGACGACATGCCATCGGTGATGGCGGAGAGAATCATGACCAGAGCGAAGGAGATCGACCATCCGAGGATATAGACCGCGAGCCGGTCCTTCACTTTCTTCCCGAGTGCGATCACCAGCAGACCGGGCAGGAAGAGGCTGCCGAGTCCTCCCAGCATGCCGATCCACATGTCCACGTCTTTGCCCGGCGAAAGCACCGGCATCATCAGCAGGCCGATACCGGACGCCGCGATGGTGAACATCACTCCGGACGGCCAGCCGGGATAGAGGATGCGTCCGGCAAGGCGTCCGACCGCGCCACGCCGGGCGAACCGGATGGCGATGGCGTGAACGAGAGGAGTGTTCTCCGTAAGGGCGATGGCGATCGGCAGCGCGGCGAGGATCAGCCAGATGACGATGGCTTCCTCCGAATGAATGTCCGCGGCATGCATCAGCACGGGAGCCACCACCAGCACGGCCAGCGCGGCCAGACGCCGGGGCGTCGCATGGTTCTCCGCATGTGGGGCGATGGCGGAGGCTCCCAGCGAGAGCATGTTCCAGGAGATGTGGATGGTCGTGATGATGAAGAGCAGCAGCGCACAGGTTTTTCCGGTGTCGGTGAATGTGAACAAACCGATCAGTTCTCCCAGTTCCCCGCCGAAACCGAATTCAAAGATGCACATGATCAGCGGGATGGCGGCGATGATTGGAATGATGCCGCGAACCATCACCGACGCGCTGCCGGAGATGCCCACGGTGATGGCGGTGAAACCGGCGGAAACGAACAGCACCATCAGCACCGCCAGCAGTTCCGGGAACAATGACATGCCACCGAAGTAGTAGCGCAGGATCAGATACGGGAAGATCGTGGCCGTGATCAGCGCGGACTGGCTCACGATGGCCACCCACTTCCCGAGCACGATCCGCATCGCGCTGAGCCGTGTGAGCACCATCAGGTCGATCGTCTGGCCGCGGATCTCACCGGCCAGCGCGCCGATGCCGCGCAAGGGCTGCACCACCAGTACGGCGAGCGAGAAGAAGACGAAGACGATTTGGGAAACCTTTTCTCCGGCGCGTGCCGAGGTGGCCCCGGCGCTCGCCACCAGGAGGATCAGTCCCAGCAGTCCCTGGAGAATCAGGAAGACGATCACGAAAGTCTTCGCCCGCAAGCCCTGGCGCAGCTCCTTCACCAGCATCGGTGAGAAACGGTCCGGGAAGTCGTCGGGACGTTCGGAGATGGTGGACATGGATCAGGACTCGCTGGCGGTGGTGGCCGTTGGCGCGGATTTCGTTTCCGGCATCGGCGGGGGGGCGATCACGTTTTTCTCACCGCGCTCGATACGGCCGAGGATGTCGATGAAGGCGTCCTCCAGATTGCGCTGCTCGCGGTGGAACTCCACCACCCTCAGGCCGTCCTTCACCATGCGCGAAAGCACGTCCGCGGCCTTTGCCGGATCATCGGTTTCGATCCGGATACGTCCGCCGTGCTTGCGCGCTTCCAGGAACTCGACATGCGGCTGGAGCACGCACCAATCGGAGACCGTCTGCGCTTCGCCCGCCACCTGCACGTCGTAAAGGACGCCGCCGAGCGCGTCCGCGCCGCGCTTGAGATCTTCGGCATTGCCATGATGGACCACGCGCCCGGCATTGATGAAAAGCAGCGAATCGCACATCTCGCCCAGCTCGGAGAGGATGTGGGAGGAGATGAAGATCGTCTTGCCTTCCTTCGCGAGCACGCGGATCAGGTGCTTCAGTTCCACGCGCGCCTTCGGATCGAGACCCGCGGCGGGTTCGTCCATGATCAGCACCTGCGGGTCATGCAGCAGTGCCCGGCCAAGACCGAGACGCTGGGTCATGCCCTTCGAGAGTTTGTTGGAGAAACGCTCGGCCAGTGGGATGAGGTCGGTGAATTCCATCACCTCCTGCACGCGCTGGCGGCGCTCCTTGCCCTTGTAGCCCAGCGCGCGCGCGTAGAAATCGAGATATTCGAGCACGGTCATGTGCTCGTAGTTGCCGAAGTGGTCGGGCATCCATCCGATCAGCTTCCGCACCTCGGAGGGATGGTTCACCACATTGATGCCGCACACTTCCGCGACCCCCATGGTGGGGTAGTCAAGTGTGGCGAGGATGCGCATGGTGGTGGTCTTGCCCGCGCCATTCGCGCCGACGAAACCGCAGACCGAGCCATGTGGCACTTCAAAGGAGACGCCGTTCACGGCCTGGAGATGGCCGAAGTAACGGTAGAGATTGTGAACCTTGAGGGCGGCGGACATGGTGGTTTCAGGGGATGATGACCGGTCCGGTGATCACGGTCCGGGTTTGCTGCCACTTGATGCTTTTGTAAGTCTCCACGGCGGGAGCCTTGAGGGTGGTGGCGATGAAGGAGCCGTCACGGAGCTTCACCTTGTCCAACAGGTTGGCGTTGCGGTTGCCGAGGCGGCCTTTTTCGATGTCGATGATGCCATTGGCTTCCGCATCGGTGATGGTCACGGGTTGGATGCGCGAGCCGGGTTGCACGTTGGTAGCCTTCCACCATTGCTTCGAGTCATCGCGGAAGAGCAGCGTTTCGATCGGGAAATCGAAGGTGGACAGCAGCGAGGGATCGCCGCCGCCGGTGGCTCTTTCGATGCGGCCACGGGTGGGGATGACCGCTTCCAGGATCTGGCCTTGTTCCGAGCGGCTCTGGAACCAATCGCCAGCGGTCTCCAGCTTGCCATCCACGAAATTGGCCGAGTAGCCGTTGCCGCCGCCGCCATTCGTGGTGGTGAGGCGAGCCCAGCGGTTGTCCTCCGCGATGGGTACCGGGGAGATTACGGCCGCGTCTTGGAGCGTGAAGCGTACGCCCGTCAGCACGCCGGTGCGGCTGAACTGTTCCTGGTGGATGTAGGCCGCGTTCTCGCTGTTGTCCGGACGCACTTCCATCAGTGCCACTCTTACTCCGCGTCCGCCGAATCCATCCTGGAGAAGAATGAGGATCACCAGCAGCAAGCTTGCGGCAAGAGAGATCAGAGGAGTGGTGATGAACAATCGGTGGCGGCGTCCGGTCTTGGCGAAGACGAAGAGATTGACCGGTCCCACGACGACTCCGAAGGCGATGAGGATGACAATGAAAACCGCGTAGTTGAAGCCGACCTTGCCGAAGTCATCCTGCAACGGCCACCTCGCGTTGTAGTCGTTGTTGATGGACTCGAGTTGCGATGAGCGGGGGCCTTTGGCGAGGATGGCGTTGACCACGGCTGGAGCGTCCAATTTGAGCGCGCCGCCGCTGGTCTTTTCCACCTTCACGGAGCCGAAACTGGTATCCACCGGCAGGTTGAGGCCGGTGGCGGTGCCGGTGGACGTGTAGATCCTCAGATGACCGCCCAGACGGATCCATGCCAGCAGGGCGGTCTTCGCGCCCGGTGAGCAGGTCGTCCACTCGTCATCCGTCATGATGACATGGTCGTAGCCGGAGTAGGCGCGCCAATCGTCGGGCATGCGCCGGGCATCGAAGCGGGAGGCGAAGGTCACACTGCCACGATAGGTGCTCAGGTGGGAGCCGGCTTCCTTCGAGAGATCCAGGGCATTGGCGGTGTAGAGCTTTTCCCCCATCAAGACTCCGGGTTGGTTCTCCGCGAATTCTCCGCTCAACGTATGGCTGCTGTTGCCCAGCGTGCCGGACAGCGTGGTTTTCACGGAGGTGCCGGTGCCACGACCGCCGATGGCGGTTGGCAAGGGCACGAGGATATCGTGATCGCTCGATTTCTCCGCCGGAGCATCGAAGGTGAACGACGAAGTCATCTTGCTGCCTTCGTCCCTGTAGGAGCCGTTCGTGTTGCACTCGAATGAAACGGTGACGGAACGGTTCGACTCCAGCCGGTTCGCAATCGTCACCCGCACCGGCAGGTAGCCGTGGGAAGGTGGCTCGGAGAACAGCGAGGTGATCTCGACGTGGGTGTCCGTCTTCGGATCGGTCACCTCGCGGATCAGTTGCTCCTGGGCGGAAGCGGAAGCAGCGAGAGCGAGCAGCAGAGGGGCGAGCCGGCGCATCATGAAGTGGGATATGGGAAATCGGAAGCGGTCGGGCGGCCGGTGGTCAGGCCGGCTTGAGGGTCCGAGGTGTGGAGGTGGATTGGAACGGCACTTCCTCCAGCAGCGAGCGCACCAGGTCGTTCGTGGTCAGTCCTTCCACCCGCGCATTGTAGTCGAGCACGATGCGATGGCGCAGCACGGCGGGGGCCACCGCTTTCACATCCTCGAAGCTGCCATTGACGCGCTCGTTCATCAGCGCGCGCGCGCGGGCGGCGGATGCCAGTGCAAGCGCCGCACGCGGGCTGGCTCCGTAGCGGATGCCATGCGCTGCGGAAGACTGGCCGGGATGGGTGGCATCCACGAGGCGGGCAATGTAGTTCGCCACCACGTCCGGCAGATAAATGCGGCGCACGAGTTCCAGCAGTTCCTCCAAGGTGGCGGCATCCATCACCGGCTCCACCACCGGTTCGGTGCCGATCTCACGGTTCGAGACGATGCGCTGGAGGGTGTCAACGTTGTTACGGGTGACCTCCAGCTTGAACAGGAAGCGGTCGAGCTGAGCTTCCGGCAGAGGGTAGGTGCCTTCCAGCTCGATCGGGTTCTGGGTGGCGAGCACGAAGAACGGCTTTGGCAGTGTGTGGGTCTCGCCCAGCACGGTCACGCGGCGTTCCTGCATCGCTTCCAGCAAGGCGGATTGGGTTTTCGGCGAGGCGCGGTTGATTTCATCCGCCAGCACGATGTTGGTGAAGAGCGGACCCGGCTGGAACACGAACTCGCGGCGGCCGTTGGTCTCTTGCAGCACCGGGTTGCCGGTGATGTCACCCGGCAGCAGGTCCGGGGTGAATTGGACGCGCTTCGTGCCGAGGCGCACCAGCTTTGAGAGACCCTTGACCAGCTCCGTCTTGCCGAGGCCGGGCAGACCTTCCAGCAGGATGTGGCCGCGGGCCAGAATGCCGGTAAGGACCAGATCGATCAGTTCCTCCTGACCGAACAGCACTTGATTGAGGCCGTTCACCAGCGAGCGGAGGTGCTTGCCCGCGTTGACAACTTCGGTTTCGGAGGCGTGTTCCATGGAAATCTGGGGAATCTGAACTGACCGACGCTAACAAAGGAAACGCCGCAGGGAATGAAGATCGCATGAAAAATAGGCGATTCGCCCGGGCATGTATTTTGCAAATGTGACCGCGGATTCCAATCGGACCCGTCCAGCGGTGACTTTCCCGTGCGTTTCCGGCCCATGCCTGACATCGTCCGGCCATGGCACGACTGATTCCAGCTCCGACCCGCATCCATGCCCACGGCGAGCCTCCGAAAGTGATCGAGGAATTCTTCGGCCGGGTGAATTCGGGCACCTCCGCGGTCAGCATCGCGCGGATGGTCAGTCCGTCCGGCTGGGCGGAGCCGGGCCAGACTCCGGAATTCGATGAGTACACGGTGGTGATGCGCGGTACCCTGCAGGTGGAGACCCGCGAGGGCGTTCATCAGGTGTCCGCAGGCCAGGCCATTCAGACGAATCGTGGAGAATGGGTGCGCTACAGCTCACCCGGTCCGGAGGGAGCGGAGTATATCGCCGTCTGTCTCGATGCTTTCTCTCCGGAGACGGTGCATCGTGATGAGGCCTGACCGGGAGTGGTGGCTTTCGATCTGCCATTTCCCAAACGATCCCCCAAAACTCTCAAGCGGGTAGGTTTCCTGAACTCCGGATGCGTTGAAACGGCATGCTGTCTTTCCCTCTTGTCATGGCTGTTCGGAAGCAGCCACTCCCAGCGGGATGATCAAACTGTTAGAATCGTCGTCTCGCCTTTGAGGTTCCGCTCGAAGGCATGCAGGCGCTGCCCGTCCGGATTGATGAGCTGCACTGTCAGTTTGTCCTCGGTGACGTGGATGTGGTTGAAGCCGCGCGTCTGCATCGAGAAGCCGCGGTCGGACTGCTGCACTTCGTAGCGGTGCGCGCCACCACCACCGGAAACAAGGAAGCTCGGCTGGTAGCCCTCCACGCGCAGATGCTGGAGATTGTGATCATGCCCGGAGAGATAGAGTGAGACGGGCTTTTCGCGGAGATAGGCGCCCCAGTTCTCCACCAGCTTCGCGCCTTCCTTGTCGCCGCGCTTCGTGGTGTCCGAGAACAACGGGTAATGTGAGACGACCCACAACCACTTCGCGGAGGTCTTCTTTTGCATCTCCGCTTCCAGCCAGCGCTTCTGGTCGATCTTCTCCTGCGGCGTCAATGCGCCTTCGAAGTTATTGCCGTCCAAATAGATCACCTTCACCAGCGGCTTGTCCGGTGCGCCCAGTTCGAAGGAATACCACTTTGCCGGCATCTTCCAACGCGAGGTGGGGTTCGCCTTGGCGTAGTCGAGCTGCATGTCCGCCTTCGCCCGGCCCTGCTTGGAATCGTATTGCGGACCGTAGTCGTGGTTTCCGAGCAAGGCATAGAACGGGCAGTCGAGATGCTCCTTCGAATACATCTGCTCGAAGCCGGGCTGGAAACGCTCCGGCGTCATCATGCCGTAGAAGTTGTCCCCTAGTGCGAGTACGGCGGAAAGCGGTGACCTGAGCTTGCCCGCGAAGCTGTTCATGCAATCGGCCACCTTCTTCTGCTCGGCATTGGCCGTGCCGTAGTCGCCGACCGCCAGCAGGTGCAGCCCACCTTGGCCGAAATCCGTTTTCGCGGTAGCCGCCTGGAGGCGGGATGCCCAGCCGCCGGCGAGAAGGCCGGAACTGAAGAGCAGGGTGGTTTTGAGAACGTCGCGGCGGGAAAAGGCGGAAGAATCCAAATTCATGACGGCTGGAAGGATACTTTCCCGAGGGCGGAATGTTTCCCTAAATGTGACGGTATTGTCATTTTCCGCTGCAGAATGGGAATACAGACAAGAAGTCGGCCGGGCAGCGTTTTCCCAGTGGACCCTGGAACCGGGACACGGCCCCACTGCCGCGGCCCGGGATCAGGGTCTTTTCCTGCCCCAGTCCATGAGAACGTTCCCGTTTTTGATGCGTTGGAACGGCCACCCGCGGTTGTGGCCGGGGACTGGCTTTCTAGGGTTCGCTTCGGTGGTTTTTCTGGTGACCGGCGGCATGGTGTGGGGCCTCCACCACGTGGTGTTCCGGAGTTCGCTGCGCGAGCGGGCGGAGTTCGACCTGCGCCAGTTGGACGGCGATCTGGATGAATACTTTCATCGCACGGGCCATGCTCCTGCGAAGGAAAAAGGCCTCGCCGCGCTGTTGGAAGAAATGCCGGATGGGACACATCTGCGGCAGTCGCTGCCCACCGATCCCTGGGGTCGGGCCTATGAGTATGAAGCAACGCCCGCTTCCGGGGTGATCCTGCGCAGCCGCGGAGCCGATACGGCGAACCGGGCGGATGACATCATCCACACCTGCGCATCGCTGGTGGAGCGGTAAGGCTTGCAGCCATTGCCATGGCTACCAAAAAGCGCGGGCCTGTTGCTAAAGCAGGCCCGCGCTTTTTAGGGAACAGCACCGGCGGTCTGCCGCGGCTCCTTCGCCCTTCAATCTCCCCCCGGATTTTGAAGCACGATGAGCATCACTTGGGATTCACCGACTTTGTGAGAAAGGTTTCCGGTCTGCCGGAGCGCGCCGTCGCCTTTCTTGGATTTAAAGTGAACTGAAAAATCCGGCCTAACAAGACTCCAGTGGGGTGATTTCCGGCCAGATGTCCGCAAATTCGGCCTCAGAACGAGTAGCGCACGGAAACGTTCAAGGCGTTGTTGAACGTCGTATAGTGACCGTCCGCAGTCTGGCCGATCGGCGAGGTTGCCACGCTGCCGACGACCGTGCGGCCGCCATTGTAGGCGAAGTGATAGCCCACCGCCCAACTGAAGCATTCGCCGCGGTGGCCGAAGCCGATGCTGCCGAGCTGGAGATCGGAGTCCGGATTGAACGGGGTGAGCGTGCGGTCCGGCACGGAGTTCTCGCTGAAGATGTAACCGGCGCTGAGGAAGTAACCGTTGCCCAATTGGCGGGTGACCCCGAAATTGTACATGAACCCGGAGGTATAGCGGAACGGAAAGACCTGCGGACCGCCGAAGGTGCCGCGGAAGGTGGCGTCATTCACCACGTCCCAGTCGGTCCAATCGAGGTCGAACTCGAAGTTCCACCTGTCGTTCGGCCGGTAGGAGACGCCCGCCACGATGTTCTGTGGAAAATCGATGGAAGCGCTGGTGGGGCTGTACCCGGCGTAAGGGAAGGCGATCGATTTGCCATCGTAGCCGATCTCGGTGGCGGAGCGGTAGTTGAGGCCGAAGGACCACTCGGTCACGGGCTGCCACAGCAGGCCCAGGTTGAAGCCGGTGTCGAAGCCGTCACCCTTGAAGCGGAATCCATCCGCAGGACCGAAGCCGATCTGGCGTTCCAGATTGACGTCCGAGTAGTTGAGGGTGATGCCGCCGCCGATGGAGAGGGTGGGGCTGATCTGGTAGGCGACCACCGGATTGGCGGTGGCGTAGAGAAGCTTCGCTTCCTGGGCGATCGTGGAGATCGGGCTCCGGGTGCCGTAGTCCACGCCGAGGCCATACGGCGCGTAAACGCCGAGGCCGAAGGACCATGGAGACTCCTTGGGCGAATAGGTGTAGTAGATCTGCGGAACGAACTGGACCGTGGGATCGCTGCTGGCCGTCGCGCCGGTGAAAGAGGTGTAGTGGAGGTCGGCAGAGATGGCGTATATGCCGACGCTGAGCTGTTGGCCCTCCAACTGGGTGATGCCGGCCGGATTGTAGTAGATCGCGGAGGGGTTGTCCGCGGTGGCGGCGAAGGCATTGCCGCGGGCGATGGCTTCGGGGTCTTGGTTCGGCAGGCGGAAGCCGACGGCATGTGCCTGTTGGAAGGAGAGGAACGCCACGGCAAGTATGGCGAGACGGGAATCGCGGACGCGGGCTGGCTGCATGGGATGTCGTGGGTTTTTCGGCAAGGGAGGAGAATCAGGAGCCGGTGCGTGCGGAGCTTGCGGGCAGCGCGCCGGGAAAGCTGTGGATGTGGCCCTGGGTCGGAACGGCAGTCGCGTTTTCTGCAGGCCAGAAGGCGGGAAAATCGAACTCGATCTCGCGGACCCAGGTACGCATCCACTTCGCCGCCACCTCGGGAGAGGTGGTGAGATCCGGATGGATCTGCAGGGTGAGGCTGAGACGGCCTTGGAAGGTGATACAACCTGCGCCGACCAACTGGCTGCTCAGTACCGGCGGCGAAAACAGCCAAGGACCTTGGCAGGTTTCGGCGGTGATGGCTTTTTCCCGATCCCAGACGCCGAGGTTCGAGAAGCCGCCGAGGCTCCACTGGAGGGTGGCCCGGTCCATGTTGAGCATCTTCTGCTTCGTGGCTTCGGAGGTCCAGCCGGTGGCATTGAGTGCCTTCCAGTTGCCACAGTGCTGACCTTTTCCGAGAGCATCGTAAATGTGGCGATGGACGTCCTTCACGCTCTCCGAGGCGAAGATGCGGATGCCGATGTAGCTGGCGTGGTTCGCGACATCGCTGTCCTGGGTGACTTTGCCGCGCATGTTCACCGGGATCATCCACGGGATGGCGGACGAAGGATTCTCCAGATCCGCGCGGACGGCGCGGTCGAGGTACTTCAGCAGCAGCGAATTGACCGAAACGTTCGCCAAGCGGCTGGCGCGGCGCAGCTTGGCGGAATCCTCCTCGGTGAAAACGTGCCACGCCACGGCGGGCGGCGGTTGCTGGGCATTGTCCAGCGCCGGTCCCTGTGGCAGCGGCTTCCATTTCAGGCGCCGCCGCGGACCCATCATCCTCGGCACCAGCCGCAGGAAGGAAGTCCAGTTCAACGGAGCCGGATGAGTGATCTGCGGGAGTTGGTTCATTTTCACCCCGCCCTCGCGCATCAGGTGCGCGAAGGCACCGATGCCGTCGTATTCCGTATGAGGCAGGAAAATCCACTCCACCTCGTTGGTTTCCGGATTCACCTTGCCGAACCGGATGCCGATGTATTCGCCCAAGCCTTCCAAGGCTTTGAACCAAGGACGGATCGGGTCTTTCATTTTCGACTCGGTTGGGGGATGATCAGCCATGAAGGGGAGTACGTTTACTTCACAGATCCGTAAGAAATAGCTTTCGGAAAAGCGACCCTATTTTTTAGCACGATCCGCTGCAAGGGTTCAATCCCGGACGTTGAAACGTGGAAACCCGGGCGTGGAATTCCCAATTCGCGGAATTGTCTCTGAAATCAGGCAAAAAAAGTGGCCGCCGGAGGTCCCCACCCCCGGCGGCCGAGATCATCAACCCATCGTCTCCGGGGGGATCGACGGGGGCTGACAACTGCTGTTCACCCTAACATGAAAACGCGCAATTGCGGTCTTCATAGGAGTCAGACCGTCCACTTGGGGAGATGTTCAAAAAATCTAAAAATAAATTCGAAGCTTCTCCGATGATGCTTGGGGTTGCGCTGGAAGCCTTGATGGATCAAGAAGCGGCGGAATGACGGGACGCGAAATCCGTGAGGTGCTGGAGCAGTCCGGCGTGACGCCCAGCCGGCAATTGGGTCAGAACTTCCTGATCGATCCGAACTGCGCGCGCTGGATCGTGTCCCAGCTTGAGGCGGGTCCGGATGATGCGGTGGTGGAAGTGGGCCCCGGAACCGGTGCGCTCAGCGAGCATCTCGTCGGCCAGGTGCGCCGGTTGATCCTCGTGGAGTTTGATGCGCGGTTGGCGGCGATGCTCAAGGAGCGCTTCAAGGACGAACCCAGCGTGGAGGTCCATCATGAAGACGGCGTGAAGTTCGACGTGCGGCAGATTTTCAAACATCGCCCGGCCAAATTTCTCGGCAATCTGCCTTATTCCTGCGGCGGGGCCATTTTGAAAAACTTCCTCAGCCGGCCGCATCCTTTCGAGCGGGCGGTCATCATGCTTCAAAAAGAAGTGATCGACCGGTTGGCCGCGGCACCTCGCACCAAGGATTACGGCGTGCTGACCCTGCGGGTTCAGAGCGGCTGGGAGGTGAAGCCGCTGCGGACGGTGCCACCGGAGGCGTTTTTCCCGCGCCCGCAGATCGATTCCAGTGTGGCCGTGCTCACCCCGAGGACTGGCGGACTGCCGCCATTCGATGCACGTCTGTTTGACGAACTGGTGCGCTGCGGATTCTCCCAGCGCCGGAAGCAGTTGAAGAAAAACCTGCCCGAGTCCGCCGATTGGGAGTCGCTTGCGGCATTCGTCGGCTTTCTGTCCACCGCCCGTGCCGAGGAGCTTTCCCTCGACCAATGGGTGTCCCTCGCACGCGCCTACGATCCGCATCCGCTGATGGACATCCCACAGAAGGACGCGGAGGTCTTCGACGTGGTCGATGAGAACGACGTGGTCACCGGCCAAGCCACCCGCGGCGAAGTGCATGCGAAGGGACTGCTCCATCGTGCGATCCATGTCTTCGCAGTGAACCGTCGTGGCGAAGTGCTGCTCCAGCGGCGTTCCCTGTTGAAGGATTCCCACCCCGGTGTGTGGGACTCCAGTGTCTCCGGCCACCTCGATGCCGGAGAGGATTACGAAACCGCGGTCGTTCGCGAGTTGGAGGAGGAAATGGGCATCACTGGTGTGGAACCGGAGGAAATCGCCCGCATCCAGGCGTGTCCGGCGACAGGCTGGGAACATGTCCGGCTCTACCGCTGCCGCTACGATGGCCCGGTGCGTTTTCCCTGTGCGGAGATCGATGCCGCCCAATGGTTCGCGCCGCGCGAGGTCCAGGCGTGGATCGATTCGCGTCCCAGCGACTTCGCCTCCGGGTTCCTGGCGTGCTGGGAGGCGGTGGTGAAGTTGGGGTGAAAGCTCAACTTCCTTCGGAGACCACAGAGAGGGAGGGATTCCTGAATTGCACCCGTCCGACCCCTCGGGCATGTTCCCCTCACTTCGACCGATGACCGCCGCGCGTTCCGCCCGATCAAGCGGGGAGGGTTCCTTGTGGATGCTCTCGCTGGTGGCGTCGCTCGTACTGAACGCGCTCGTGTTCCTGGCCATCGCCATGATCCCGCCACCAGAGCGAAGCGCGGCTTCTACGACCGGCTCATCCCAGGAACAGGTGGCGGTCATCGAACTGGTCATGCCGCAGGTCATGGCGGAGCCGGTGGCGGCGGTGAGCGAGCCAACTCCCGAGCCACCGCCTGTCACGGACAAGGCGGTTGAACCGGCGCCGGCGCCTGTTGAACCAGCGGCCGCCATCCCGGTATTGAAACCGACTTTTTCCCAGACCACCGGCGAACAAACCTCCACCGAGGCGCCGGTGAAGGCGATGTTCATCGGCGAGCGCAATACCCGCGCCACCAGTGACCAGCCTCCAACTCCGGATCAAGCCTCGCCTTTGCCGTCACAGAACGGCATGCCCGCCGACCATGTCGAAACGCTGGACCGGCAGAAGCCGCCGGACCCGCAGCCTGATGCGACTCCTCCCGCGCCGTCAAAGCCGCATGATGGGGTGACCATTGAACAGCTTCCACCTGGACCCCCGGTCACCGTCGAACCCGCTGTGACGGTGGAGCCCGGCCCTTTGATGCAGGGACCGGATCCGATCGCGGTGCCCAAGCCGCAGCCTCCTCCTGAACCCGTGCCCGCTCCCGAGCCTCGGAAATCCGCCGAGCCCGAGCAAACGCCTCCGTCCAAGCCGGCTTCCCAATCCGAGCCTTCCGCCGGAAAGACCCGGATCAGTGGCTCGATCTCCCGTGATGGCAAGAGCGCCGTCGATGTGGTGGACACTCCCTTGGGCCGCTATCAGGCGACGGTGAACCGCCTTGTCGGGGACGAGTTCATGCGGAACTGCGAGCGCTATCAGAACCTCATCACCTCCGGCTTCATGACCGTTCATTTCGTCATCGGTCAGGATGGCAAGCTGGGCAAGGAGCTGACGGTGACGGAAGAGGTGGATTGCACCATCCAGCAGAAAGGCTTCACCCTGCAGGCGATCCGCAGCGCCAAGTTCCCGCCGCTGCCGCCGGAACTGCGGAAGAAGCTCGGCCGCGAACCCCTCGATCTGACGATCACGTTCAATTTCTAACCATGACCATCGCCCAGACCCTGCTGGCAGGGATTCCAGACAACGCACCGGGAGGGTTGGACGCCCTCCGAAAGTTTTTCAGCGAAGGCGGCTTCTTCATCTACCCGCTGGTTCTCGCCTCGGTGGTGGGGGTGACGGTGATCGTCTTCAAGGCGCTCTCGCTGCGCCGCTCGACCGTGGTGCCGGAAACGCTGGCGCGGAAGATCGAGGCGCTGGATGCGAATTTCGATCACGATGGCTGGCGTGTGGTGGAGGGGGAATTCCAGCGCGGTCAGAGCGTCCTGGGCCGTCTCGGCGCGGTGACGGTCCGCCATTCCGGCAAGGGCCAGACCGAGATCACCCACGCGGTGGAAGCCGCCGCCCGGGGTGAGATGGTGAACCTCCACTCCGGCATCCAGACGCTGGATGTGCTCATCGCCGCTGCTCCGTTGCTCGGGTTGCTCGGCACCGTCAGTGGTCTGGTATCGGTGTTCCAAGGACTCGGCGATTCGAATGACAACATTGCGATCGCCAGAGGTATTGCGGAGGCACTGCATACCACCATCTTCGGCATCTCGATCGCGGTGGTGGCGCTGGTGGCCCACGCGTGGTTCGCACGCCGCATCGAACTGATGACCGCGCGCTTGGAAGGCGTGCTGGCGGATCTGGCCCGCTTGTGCGCCAAGCCCTCGAACTCCTGATCCGCCGTGAGGTTCCAGCGTCCTCCCAAGATCCAGAAGACGGCGCAGATCGTGCCGTTGATCGATATCCTGCTGGTGCTGCTGATCTATTTCATCGTCACCACCCAGACCAAGAAGCCGCGCGACGTGATGCGGATCGAATTGCCGACAGTGCATGAGATGCCCTCCGACAAGGAGATGGCCACGCGTTCCGTGATCCGCATGGATGCCTCCGGAAAGGTGATGTTGGACTCGATGGCGGTGCCGGACGGCCTGCTCGATTCCTACCTCCAGGCGTTCATGAAACAGAACCCCGGCCGCAAGCTGGAATTGGAGGCGGACAAGGGCATGCCGATCGAACGCCTGCTGGGGGTTTGGGATGCGTTGACCAAGGCGGGCATCCAGATTAAGGACGTGCCCGCCCGCATCCGCCGGCCGGACCAATAAGCCAGCCCTTTTCAGCCATGATCCTCCCCATCGTCCAATACGGCCATCCGATCCTCCGCCAGCGTTGCAAGCCCGTCACGGAGATTGATGACTCGCTGCAGCAACTGGTGGGCGACATGCTGGAGACGATGGTGGACGCGAATGGCGTGGGCCTCGCCGCCCCGCAGGTGGGCGTGGATCTGCGTCTGGCCGTGGTCGATGTCTCCCACGATCCCGAGTGCATTTCCTACCTGCGCGTGAATGGCGAGGATGCGGATCTCGACTCGATCATGCCGCTGATCTTCATCAATCCGGAGTTGGAATTCGGCGAGGAAAAGGAATCCGGACCGGAGGGCTGCCTGAGCATCCGCGGCATCCGGTCCGAGGTGCGGCGTCCGCTGGACGTCAAGGCTACCCTCCCTCAACTCGATGGCTCCACGCTGGTGGTCGAGACGGACGGCTTGCTGGCCCGTGCGATCCAGCACGAGACCGATCACCTCAATGGCGTGCTATTCACCGATCGTCTGCCCGCCGCCATCAAGGTGGCGATGCGTAACCGATTGAAAAAGCTCGCTCAAGAATTTGGGGAAAGTTGATTTTCTGCGAAGGGGGCTCGACTTCGTGTCATCAATGGAATATGACATGGGGGCGAACTAATCTTTGCAGACCCCAATATCCCCTCCAGACTCATGAGCAATCCCCGAGGCATTTTCGACTCGTTCCCCGGCCAAGCCCCGGCACCGAGCCCCTTCGCCGTGGTGCCGGACGCGCCTCCGGCGAGTCCGTTTGCCGCCGCCGCGACTCCGCCCGCCAGCCCTTTCGCCGCGGTTCATGATGCGGCTCCGCCGGTGAACCCGTTTGCGGCCGTCTCGGAAGCTCCGCCGGTGAGCCCCTTTGCCGCCGTCTCGCGTGCGGATTCTCCTTTCGCCGCGGCCGATGATGTCAATGGCGCGCGCCCGCTGGAGCCCGGCAAACCGGCCCGCCTGCCCGAAAAACGCAAGGGAGGGGAGAGCCCGTTCCAAGCTGCGGATGCCAAGGAAGGCTTTGGTTTCGAAGCTCCGGCTCCCGCTCCTGCTGCGGCAGCCGCCCCGGTGTTCACCCCCTCGCCTTTTGAAGTCGCTCCCGCCACCTCGCCGTTCGCGGTGGCTCCGCCCCAGCAACAGGCGGCTCCGGCTCCTGCTGCGTCTCCTTTCGCTTTCGAAGCGGCACCGGCATCCGTTCCGGCACCGGCTCCCGCTGCAGTTCCCGCACCCCCGGTGAGTTGGCAGCCACAGGCGACTCCTGCTCCGGCTGCCGCCGCTCCCGTGCAGGTCGCTCCACCGCCTCCGGCCCCTGCGCCTGCCGCCGCTGCTCCTGCTCCGGCCACCGAGTCCGATTCGTCCAGCATCCGCCAGCTCGAACTGCGCGCCATCTTTGGCGTGGATCGCGAGATGAGCCCGGAGGAGATCCTCCAGCGCTCCCGTGCCCTGCCGGGTATCCGGCACATCGCCCGTGTCGCCACCCAGGACATCGCCACCATTGATGCGCTCAAGCATGTGGTAGCGAACCTCGGCTTCGGTGGGGGTGGCCTGCGCCTTTTCGCCGGCAGCGTGCCGGTTGAGTTCATCCGCGAGGGCAATGTGATGCTCGCCGTGCAGACCGACGGCGGTTTCGCTCCTGGTGTGCGCGAAACGCTGATGATTGTCGGTCGCGAACTCGGTCGTTCCGCCTGATTCGTTTTTACCGGGCTCTGCCGCTGGGAAAGATCAGGGGCAGAGCTTCCGGACACGTTCGAGGAGTGCCGCATCGGCCTCCAGGGCATCGGCCACGGCGCGGATCACCTCCAGCGTCGGGCGGGAGACGTGGTGCTCCATGCCCTCCACGTCACGGTAGATGGTTTCCTCATCGATGCCGAACAACCGCAGGAAGCGGGTCAGCGTTTCATGGCGCTCGATGATCGCCCGGGCGATCCGCTGTCCCTCGTCCGTCAATACGGTGCCACGGTACTTCTCGTGTTTGACCAGCCCTTCGGCATCGAGGCGCTGCAGCATGTTCGTCACGCTGGCTTGGGAGATGCCGAGGTTCTTCGAGATGTCCACCGCCCGCGCGTAACCCTTATCCTCGATCAGGTGGAGGATCTGCTCGAGGTAGTCGTCCATGGCGACGGAGCCGCTGGTGCGTTGGGAACGGGAAGGCATGTGGCCGGAATGCTAGCGGTTGGGTTGGAAGCAGCGCAAGTTTCCAACGCACGGCAGCCTGTGGTGAAGCCCATCAGGTGGGGCGGTCCTGGCGACGATCGCCCCATGTCGTGGTGGGAAGGGCCACCCTCGTTCCCATAAGTGAATAGTCTAATAGTTTTTAACATTATGGTCGAGATAAGGGGGTGGGGATGATAAAAAATTTCCCGGCGTCGCATATGATATCACATGCGTCGTTAGTTCATCCTCTAGCCCCCTCCTTGATTGACCCGTGACGGCACCCACCGCACGGACCGGTTCTCCGGGAGCGGAGTCTTCTGTCCACCCCTTACATCCCTGCCATGAAAACCTCAGCAGCGAGCCTCCTCGCATGCCTCATCATCGCCCTGTGCCCGGCGCCCCTGCGCGCGGCGCCGAGCGTATGGTGCTGGGCGCCGGGCATGCAGTATCCGGTGCGGATGAATTCACTCAACCTCGGGCTCGGTCTCAGCCTGGGACGGCCTTACTACTATCGGATCTATGGAGTGGCGGGCACCCTGACATTGGGCGACCAGGCCTCCGGTGCCACGGCCGATCCTTCGGATTCCCAGCGCCGGTTTCGCAAGAACCAGCTCCTCAGCCTCGGCTCCTACGTGAACTCCTACAGCTACGTGAAGCTGAAGGTGAATGACACGCGCTTCTATGACAAGTGGCTGGAAGTTTCCGGCGACCGGCCGAATGTCACATTGGCTCCCGTCCGCTACATGGGGGACACATGGATCGTCCAGAAGGAGTTTGGCACGCCGGACACCCGCCTCGATTTCTACCTCGCAGGCCTCGGCCTGGGCAGCCTGCTGGGCTTCGATCCTCCCTACTATAATCTCAATCCCAGCGGCTATTTCTACGTGGTCGGTGAGTATCTGGCCACGCCGCCGACGCCCACCGGCAAGATTACGGTTTCGAAGAACTACGTGCTCAACAACGCGTCGATTCCCGTGACCTATCACATCGACCATGGCTTCAATCTCAATGGCGAGACTCCGCCATTCAGCGGCTACGATCCCAGCGGCGAGGTGCGATTCGTGGCGGGAAACTGACCTGAATTCATGAACCGCCGCACCTTCACCGCCGCCGCCTGCCTGACCCTGATGGGGGCGGGGACCGCGTGCGCGCAAAAGAAGGGCGGGGGCATGGGCCTCGAGTTCCTTCCAAAGCGCATTCCACCTCCGGCCACGGACGTGATGACGGACGCGCAGCTTCTCGCCCGCCAGCATCGCGAGAACGCGGGCAAATTGATGCCGAAGGAGCAGCAGGTGAAGGGCCTGGACCTTCAGGAGACGTCCACATTTCTGGAAAACAGCGGTTTGTTCACCATCGTGCCGAAGGGCTCGGTCATCCACGTGCCGGAGAAACTGAAGTCACTGGTGGTTGAGACACCGTCGGTCGGATCGAAGTTCCAATCCTGGCAGGAATTCCAAGTGGCGAACCGGGGCCGCATCTCCGCCTTTGAGATCACGTTCGATCAAGCTGCCGGCAAAGCGCCCGTCGATGGAGACAAACTGGAGGCGCTCCGCAGGTCGGACTTTCTGATCGTGGCCGTTTGCCGCGGCGGAGCGATTTCCTGTCCTTCCCAAAAGCCCGCCACCGTTGCTGCCGCGGGTGAAACCGCCAAGCCATCGCCATGAGACTCCGCTTCCAGATCGTGGCGTTGTTTCTGGCCGCGGGAACAATGGCCCGGGGGCAGGATCAGGACCTTCTCCGCCAGATCCAGGTCGTCAACGGCCAGACGGTGATCTACGACACGCCGCTGACCAGCACGGACGGGACCATCATGTCCCAGCCGATCACCAACAACACGGTCTTCCAACTCTACAGCCAGGTCTATATCCCGCCCTCGGGAGGCCTTGGACTATTCCTCGGCACCACGGTGCTCGATCTCGGCCTCCAGCTTTCGCTTTCCTTGTTCGGCAAGGCGTCCTCGCTTTCCTTCGTGAAGGTGGATGAAACCACGCTGGGCACCTATCTGCCGAGCGTGACGATCCAGGCGCTGTCCGAGGATTCCTCCGTGCCCGCCCGCACCCGCGCCGACCGTCCGTATGGCATGCGCATCCAGGTATCAGGCCTGCAGAGCGATCCGACCGTGCCGGAGTATGCGCGCAAGATGCAGGTACGCCGCAGCTACAAGACCTACGATCCGCTCATCTACGCCTACACCGCCGCCTCGGCCAGTGGCGAATACACGGACGCGACCACGCTCCAGCAGAACGGCACCTTCGTGGACAATGCCATTCTCCAGCGCCTGCCCACCAGCACGCCGACCAAGGCCACCGGTCAGGAGACATTCACCGTCTACACTCATCCGGATGCGGGCGGTGTGCAGACCCAATACGCCGCCGCGACCGTGCAGATCTGGCCGGTGGCGACTTCCCAGATCACGGGTATCGACACCACCCGCACGTATCAGGCTCCTCCGACCACCGGCAGCGTGCAACTCAGCGACGCCTATCCGAAGAGCGTGACCTACGTGCAGGTCTACAAGGGCAATCCCGCTCTCGGTACCACCGGGACACCATTGGGAGCGACCGTGGTTTCGTATGATTCCACGGTACCGCAGAACGCGATGCTTGCGATCACTGGTCTGGAGGATGTGGCGAAGGAAGATGGCACCTACACCCTCGAGGTGCTGACCATCACTCCCTTCAACAGCGGCGCTCCGGAGCGGCTGGCTTATACGACCTTCAAGCTGGACCGGACCATCCAGGTCAATGCCAGCATGAACACCTTCGGTGACTGAAGCGCGGCCACGCGATTCTTGATGTGGCTTTTCGGGAATCGGGCTAGAATCCCGGCGATGACGCGTACCGAGACCGACAGCATGGGGGCCATCGAGGTGCCCGCCGACCGCTACTGGGGGGCTCAGACCCAGCGTTCGCTGAAATACTTCGCCATCGGACGGGATGTGATGCCACGTCCGATGATCCGCGCGCTCGGAGTTTTGAAAAAAGCCTGCGCATTGGTGAATGCGGAACTCGGCAAGCTGCCGGAGGAAAAGCGCGATCTGATCACCGCTGCGGCGGATGAAGTGGTGGAGGGAAAGCTCGATGATCATTTCCCGCTGCGCGTGTGGCAGACCGGCAGCGGGACGCAGACGAACATGAACACCAACGAGGTGATCTCGAACCGCGCCATCGAGATGGCCGGTGGAGAGATGGGTTCGAAGAAGCCGGTGCATCCGAACGACGACGTGAACATGTCGCAGTCGTCAAACGATACCTTTCCGAGTGCCATGCACATTGCCGCGGTGGAGGTGCTGGAGCACGATCTTCTTCCGGCGTGCCATCGCTTCCGTGAGGCTCTGGTGGCGAAGCGCGTGGAGTTCGACCGCATCGTGAAGATCGGCCGCACCCACCTGCAGGATGCCACGCCGGTGACCTTCGGCCAGGAGTTCTCGGGCTACGTCGTCTTGATCGACCGGGACATTGATCGGATCCGGCAAACCATGACGGGACTGTGCGATCTCGCCATCGGTGGCACGGCGGTGGGTACGGGTTTGAACTCTCATCCGGAGTTCGCGGTGCGGGCGGCGGCGAAGATCGCGAAGCTCACCGGGCTTCCCTTCAAGAGCCATCCGAACAAGTTCGCCGCGCTCAGCGCGCACGACGAATTCGTCTATGCCTCCGGGGCCCTCAAGACGCTGGCGGGTACGCTGATGAAGATCGCGAATGACATCCGCTGGCTCGGCAGCGGGCCGCGCTGCGGACTCGGTGAACTGGCGCTGCCGGAAAACGAACCGGGTTCCTCGATCATGCCGGGCAAGGTGAATCCGACCCAGTGCGAGGCGATGACGATGGTGGCCGTGCAGGTGATGGGGAACGATGCCGCCATCGGTTTCGCGGGCAGCCAGGGGAACTTCGAGTTGAACGTGTTCAATCCCGTGATGATCCACAATTTCCTCCACAGCGTGGAACTGCTGTCCGGGACAATGAACAGCTTTGCCGAACATTGTCTCGAAGGCTTGAAGGTGAATCGCGCGGTGGTGGATGGCTATGTGGCGAACAGCTTGATGCTGGTGACCGCGCTCAATCCGCACATCGGCTACGACAAGGCCGCGGCCATCGCGAAGAAGGCGCATCATGATGGCATCAGCCTGCGTGCGGCCGCCATCGCCAGCGGTCATCTAACGGCAGCGCAGTTCGATGAATGGGTCGTGCCGGAACGCATGACGCGGCCGTAGCAGCGCAAGTTTTCAACTTGCGAGTGGGGAGAGCGACGGGGTCGCGTGCAGCTACGGCTTCACTGTCACCTGCATCGTCTTTTCCGTCCGTGGCACGCCGCAGTCTTGCACGCGGATCAGGAGGGTCGCGGGTGCCGCCGGTTTCTTCAGCGTCTTCAGTTCACCGGAACGCTTGTCGATGGAGAACGACTGATCCGGATTTCCGGAAACAATGTCCCATTCGAAGATCTGGCCCGGATCGGGATCGATCGCCTTATAGGTGGCCGTGTCATTCGCACCGATGGAGGGTGGTCCCTGAATCCCGCTGATGGGACGGTTTCCGGACCATTCCGGGAATTTCGCCGCGATCGCCAGCGCCTTGGATCCGAGAGGGAAATTCCCTTTGCCCAATCCGTAGCGGTTGAACCACGGCGTGAGGTTGCTTTTCGAGGCGGCGCACAGACACACGAACAATCGGTCGCGTTTCTGCTGCTCCTTGTCGCCATCGTTCAGAGAAGCGAGTTCCGTGTCGGACGCGGGTTTCTGCAGGAATCCCATCAGCCTCGACAACGCATCCTTCCATACCTGCCAGCCGAATGCCTCCGCGAGGCCGAATTGGAAGTCATACGCCGCCACACCTTCGCAGGCGCTTTCCCAGGAGCGTTCGGCCTCCGGCAGTTCGAGGAATTCCTTCATGCCTTTCATGCGCGAAGGGCCATCGTAGGTATCGTGTGTCGGTCCATCCCACGCCGTGCGGTGATGGAGATAGGAATAGACGATGCCCGGCATCAGGTTCACGTCCACCTCCGCGTGGGTGGCGAGGGTGTATTGGTCGTGGAAGCAGCTTTGGAAGCCGTGGCCGAGTTCGTGATAGATGCCCCAGTCTCCATTGGCGACGAGATCGGCTTTCACGATGAGATGATCGCCATCGCCCGGTCCCAGCATCAGAGGATAGCCCGAATGGTGAAGGCCTCCTCCCACCTGCGCATCCTGCACCGCGCAGTCCGGCCGCAGCCGCCACTTCGCGTAGCCGAGCCATTCATCGGCAAGGCGCATCACCTCATCCCAGTGTTTCGCGTAGGGCGCCGGATCGTTGACCGCGACCAAGGCCTCACGCTGCACGTAGAGGGTGACGCGGGGCGTGGCCAGATAGCCCCACTCGCCGGGCTTCGCGCGCTCCTTGCTCCATTCGGCCGGCGTGGTCTTGCCGAGGACGTAAACCGGAGCTTCGACCGCACCTTCGACGCGTACCTTGGCTTCACCCAGATTCACTCCGGGATCGACGAGGAAACGGATGAGTCCGCCGAAGGGGGAGCCGATCTTCGTCTCCGGTTTGTCGAGATCGAAGGTCCGGCAGATCGACGGGAAACGTAGTAGTTCCTTCTCCGCGTTCTCGCTGCGCCACAGTTCGTCCTCATGAAGTCCGATCACGACCTTCAGGCCCTTGCCAGCGAGCGCGGCGGGAATACGCACGGTGATGGCTTGTCCGGCCTCGGCGTAGAGGCCGGTTTCCCTCCATGTCCCGTGTCCCGCCTCATTGACGAAAGCCTCCGCGGCGGGCGATGAGGCTGGAAATGAAAGTTCACGGCTGACACGCGTGCCCGCCGGCCCGGCACCGGGAAACGCCGCGGCGGAAGGGTGGACGAAGAGTTTGTCCACGGGCAGGTGCTTCATCTCTTCGATCTCCGCCGCCAGGCGCAGGTCGGAAAGGGGATCGCGGCCCATGCGATAGGGCTTGGCCACGGTGGGCGCGAGGTGGCCGTATTTCGTGGCGAGTTCCGCCAGCAGTTTGTCGAGCGCGGGCGGATGCTGTGGTAGGGGAATGGCGCCTTCCAAGGTGCGGCAGGCGAGCTTGCGATCACCTGCGGACAGCTTGGGATCTGCAATGGCGGCCGCCGCTTTCGAAATCGAAAGCAACGCCGATGGCTCATCCAGTGCCATCGGGTTCTCGATCTCGAAGGAATCCCCACCGGCGGGATAGATGCCCGCCGAGCCGGTCAGTTTGGAGAGTTGGGAAAGTTCATTTTCATCCTGTGCCCATGTCGTGGCTGCTACGATGACTCCACCACCGTGCTCGAGGTGATCGGCGATGGCCTTTTGCCACGGAGCGGCATCCAGGTGCTTTGCGCCGTGGACGAGGATCAGGGAGGCGCCCGCCAGTGAGGTCGGAGAGGACGCCACCTGCGTCTTGAATCCCGCCTTTTGCAAACGGTCGGTCCATGATGGGTCATCGGACAGAACCACCGCTTTCCTCTCCTTTCCAGCAACCCAGGCTGCGGCGTTCGCAAGCAGCTTGCCATCGGTCGGCATGCCGTCATGCGCGAACACAATCATGCGGCCCTTCGAGGCATCGTCATGATAGAAGCCGCCCGCGGCGGGAATGCGGCCTTGCTTGTCGGCGGCGAGGGCGAAGGTCTTTTCCCCCGCCAGAATGAGCCGGCCCGAGGTGCCTTTGAACGGAAAGCCATCGAGTCCCGCAATCACCTGTGTCCGTCCGCCTCCTTCCAACGAAGGCTCGGCATGAACGGTCACAAGGCTGCCAATGGTGACGGCCGCAAAGGCAAGACGGGAAACAAAGCGCACCCCATCACCTGAGGCGATGGGGTGCGGGTCCGCGAGGAAAAACTGGCGCGTGGTGGATTACTTCTCCTTCGTCTCCACGTCCGGCAGGAACACTGTCAGCAGGCCCAGCAGCGGCAGGTAGGCGCAGATTTGGAAGACGTGGTTGATGCCGGTGTGGTCCGCGATCTTGCCGAGCACCGCCGCGCCGATACCCGCGATGCCGAAGGCCAGTCCGAAGAACAGTCCGGCGATCATACCCACCTTGCCCGGCAGCAGTTCCTGCGCGTAGACGAGGATGGCGGAGAACGCCGAGGCCAGGATCAAGCCGATGATCACGCTGAGCACCGCCGTCATGCCGAGACCGGCGTGCGGCAGCCACAGCGAGAACGGAGCCACGCCGAGGATCGAGCCCCAGATCACGCGCTTTCGCCCGAAGCGGTCGCCCACCGGTCCGCCGAGGATGGTGCCGGCCGCCACCGCGAACAGCAGCAGGAACAGGTGATACTGCGCGCTTTGCACGGACACGTGGAAGCGGTCCATCAGGTAGAAGGTGTAGTAGCTCGTCAGCGAGGACAGGTACACGTACTTCGAGAACGTCAGCACCACCAGCACCAGCAGCGCGGTTACCACTGTGCGGCGCGAAGGCTGATCTTTGGTAATGGCTTCGGTGCGTTTCGGCCTGCGCTGGATGCGGTGCAGGTTTCCCGCCTGCCAGCGGCCTACCTGATAGAGCACCACCACGCCCAGCAGCGCGACGACGGAGAACCACGCGATGGAGCCTTGGCCGTGTGGCACGATGATCAGCGCGGCCAACAGCGGGCCGAAAGAGCTGCCCATGTTGCCACCTACCTGGAACAGCGATTGGGCGAGACCGCGGCGCTTGCCCGCCGCCATGTGCGCGATGCGCGAGGCCTCCGGGTGGAAGATCGCGGAACCGCTGCCGACCATCGCGGCCGAGGCGAGGATCATCGGGAAGCTGGATGCGTGTGACAGCGAGATCAGCCCGGCGAGCGTCAGCCCCATGCCAACCGGCAGCGAGTAGGGCATCGGCTTGCGATCGGTGAGGAAACCGACCACCGGTTGCAGCAGCGAGGCGGTGAGCTGGAAGGTGAAGGTGATGAGGCCGAGCTGGGTGAAGTTCAGCCCGTAGGAGGTGGTAAGGATGGGATAGATGGACGGAAGCAGCGCCTGGATGGTGTCATTCAGCATGTGCGAGAAGCTGATGGCGAACAACAGCGCGAAGACCGTGTTGTGCACCGGACGTTCTGTAGCCGTGGCGACGGCTGCCGCTTCGTCGGATTGAGCGAAGGACTCTTGCATGAGGACCACAAGGTGCGTCCAACGCCGCTTGCGGACAACGCGCCCGACCGGGATCAATCTCCAGAAGAATGGTATTTTTCTCGGATATTCTCCCGGAAGTCGGCCGGGGTGGTTTTTTCGTAGCGGCGGAAGAAGCGGCTGAAATAGGAGGGATCGTCGAAGCCGAGGCGGTAGCCGATTTCCGAGATGGTGAGATCGGAGTGGAGCAGCAGGCGCTTCGCATCCAGCAGACGACGCTGCCGGATGTGCTCGCCCGCGGCCCGGCCGGTTTCCTCGCGGACCACGTCGTTGAGGTGGTTCACGGTCACGCCGAGTTGCCGCGCATAGGACTCCAGAGTCTGCCAGTGGTGAAAGTGATGTTCCACCAGCAACTGGTACTCGCGCACCAACCGCGGGCCGCGGGTGGTACTGCCGACCGGATGAGCATGGCCATACCAGCGGCTGGCGCGGACGAAGAGGATTCGCAGCAGGGCTTGCAGGATCTCCGCCGCACCCGGTTGGGCGGCATCGTATTCCTGCTGGATCTCGTTGAGGAGGCTGCGGGCGATGGTGGCCTCATCCTCGGAAAGCGGCAGCCACGGTGGAGCGTAGGCGGTGTAGTAGAACGGCAGTTCCGCGAGCAATCCGGCATCCCCGGTGTGGGCGTTGAAGAACTCCCGGGTGAAGGATACCACCGTGGCTTTGGCTCCTGGATCGGGCGTGGCGGTGTGGACCTGGCCGGGGCTGACGAAGAACAGGATGGGACCGGAGAAGGTGGTTTCCCGGAAGTCATGCATCAGCTTGCCATGGCCGTTGAGCAAGGTGACTTGGTAGAAGTCATGGAGATGCGGATGGCCGCGTTGCGGATCCTTCCGCATGGAATCCATCAGCGGCATCGCCACGAAGCCTTGGCGGCGCAGGTGTTCCTGCCCGTAGTCGATCATCTCGATCTCCGGGACCGTGCGGCGCTTCATGGCTTATGGCGAATCGGCCGGAAAGGGATTCGCGCTGAGGCGCATTTCCACCTCCGCTTGATCCGGAGCATTCACGGGAGTGGCTTTGCGACCGAGCAAAGGCAGCAGGAAGCCGCCCCAGATCACCAGGCTGGCGAGAGCGGCGAGGGTGAAGAAGCCACGCGAGGCACGCGGGGTCATGAGGTGACGCACACGTGCCTCCAGTGAAGACATCTCCGCTATCGCCAGACCGGCGGCATCCATGCGTCCGCGCGCGGCGAAGCGGCAGAGCATTTCCGCGTAGCGGTCGGCACGGACGCCGGTGTCGATCACGCGGCGGTCGCAGGCGTGCTCGCATTGGAGAGCAAGGCGACGGTTCATCCAATGCACCAGCGGGTTGAACCAATGCACGGCCACCGCCATAGCGGCGATCCAGCGGACAAGCGGATCGTGGCGGCGGTGATGGGCCAGCTCGTGGAGCAGCACCGTTTCACGCGTGGAGTCGTCCCAAGTCGCCCAGCCTGTCGGAACAAAGATCGTTTTGCGGAACACGCCCGCAGCCACCGGACCACGAAGGCCATCCAACTCGCGGATCTCCACGCCATCGGAAGTGGTCTCAATGAACGTGGAACGCCGATGCCAGCGGGTGAGACCGATGGCGGAGAGCATGAGCCGGGTGGCACAAAACAGGAATCCTGCCAGCCAGAGCGCGGTCAGGACCCAAAAGGGAAATATCGGCGCAGCCGCGGGTGCCTCCGCCAGCACTGGCGCGGGCAGCAGCGGGATCTTCGGCAGAAACAGGAACAACGGCGCGATCGCCAGCAATGCCAGCGCGAGCGTGGTGAGGCGCGGATCGCGCGAGGCATCGCGGCGTCCGGCCAACCAGACGGCGGCCGCGGCGAGCAAGGGGAAGACGATCAGCGCGTTCATGGCGGCGGGTTATTTTTCCTTCGGCCCGATCAGGCTGCGGATGCGTTCGATCTCCTCGCCGCTGAGCTGTTGGTCCTCCGGGTCCAGCAAGGATGCCACGAGATTCTCCGGACGTCCCTCGAAAAACGTCGCGAGCAACTGTTTCAGAGCGGAACGCTTCGCCTTCTTTTCCGGGACGGCAGGGCTGTACACGTAGCGGCGGGATTCCTTGCCGTGCTTCACGTGGCCCTTCGTTTCCAGCGTCACCATCAGCGCGCGCACGGCGGAGTAGCTGGGCGGGTCGCTCATTTCGTCCATCACTTCCTGCGCCGTGGCCTTGCCGAGGCGGAAGAGGATGTCCATGACCTGCCGCTCGCGGCGCGAGAGCTGGCTTTCCAAAGGCTTCATGCGGCCAGTCTGGCACGTGCTAAAAATTCCGCAATTAAAATGCTGAAAATTCAGCATTGGTGTTGACGGGAAAGGCGGGCGCGGGGTGTCATGGCAGCCGATGAAAACGACTTGGAAGTGGCTGGCATCGGCTCTGATGGCCTGTGGACTGAATTCCTGTGTTTCCTATGACAACGGCAACGCGGACATCGCGCCGAATGTGGTCGCAGCGCGCCGAACCGCGGATGCCGCGGCGAGCCAGGGTGCATCCGCCGAAAGGAAGGGACTGGCGACTACTGCGGGATCGACGGTCAGCATCGGCGCCTCCGCCAGCGGCGCGAATGGCGGAGGCGCCGGTCCGTATGGCATCGACTCCATCCACTACAACGACCGGGCGGGACTGACGGCCATGGGCGTGCCGGACACACCGATCAACGGGATCTTTCCGGTGGCGGGCGGCGTGCTCGACTGGGGTATCAAGGGCAGGTCGGACTTCCTGCCGAGCTACTACAGACCTGGTAACACTGGAGGAAAAGGCCTGCACTTCGTGGAGGGGAAGAGTGGGGATGAATATTCCGTGGTATTCTACAACCGCTGCAACAGCGACCTGCTGGTGGTGCTGAGCATCGATGGCGTGAATGTGAAGGATGGCCGTCCTGCGGGTGTCAATCAGGCGGGGTTCGTGATCAAGGCCGGGGCGATGGATGAGGTGAGGGGCTATCCCACCGACCGTTATGACGGCAAGGCCTTCCGGTTCACCTCCGTGGCGAACTCGAAGGTCCGGTATTCGACCGGAGACACCCGCAATGTAGGCGTCATTGGCATCGCGGTTTTCAAGCCGCAGGGCGTAGATCCATGGAAGTGGGCTAAGACGGAGACTCCGCGCGGCGGGATGGAGTTTTAAGGTGGTGGATTTTTAAATGCTGGAAATGTAGCATTATTTGATTGACGTGTGGGCTTGAAAATGCTGTTTTTTCAGCACTATGAAACTTCGATGGTTGATCCCCGCGACGGGCCTGTTGGTGTGGATGCTGAATTCCTGTTCAACGACAAGCGCTGGCGGGGGCGCATTCAAGAGTCCCTATGGTGAGAGTGCTTCGAATGCTGTCACCGGAGGGCGCAGTCCTGGTGATGGGGTGATTTCACGCAACCGTATTGATGCCATCCTGAGCAATCCCAAGAGGAGCGGGAGCAGTGCATCCGCCTCGGATGCCTTCGCCGCACCGAAGAAGGAGCGCCCGGGATTGGCCACCACGTTCGGGCGTAGCATCAAGTCGGCGATGACCTCCACGTCGTTTGATCGCGCATCTTCACGACCAGCGGGCATTGATGCGATTTACTACAATGACAGGGAGGGTTTGAAGGCGATGAACGTGACCAGCGATGAGACAACCGAGGGTTTTCAGACGGTCGCAGGTGACATGCTGGAGTGGGGGATCAAGGGGAACTTTGGTTTCCTGACCAGCTACCGCTCCTATTCCCACGGACGCGGCTATCGTCGTTTCGTCGAGGGCACGCACGGTGGCACTTACTCGATCGTCCTCCACAACCGCTGCAAGTGCGACCTGCAGGTGGTGCTCAGCGTCGATGGTCTCGATGTGATCGACGGCAAAACCGCGAGCGTGACGAAGCGTGGCTATGTGGTGCCCGCGGGTGAGACGTTGGAAGTGGAAGGCTACCGCACCGGCTACAACTCGGTGGCGGCGTTCCAATTCTCCACGGTGAACAATTCGTATGCGAACCTTTCCAAAGGGGATACTCGTAATGTCGGCGTAATCGGCCTGGCGGTCTATACGCCGAAGGGCCAGGACCCGTGGACGTGGATGCCGAAGGAGATCAAACAGCGTGAAACGGCCAGCCCGTTTGCGAAGGCTCCGTAAGTTTTTGGTGGGTATCCTCAATGACAAGAAAGGCCGCGGGATCACTCCCGCGGCCTTTTTGAATTCATGTGCAAGACGGATGCTTCACTTCTGGTTCAGATACTCCCAGATCGCCTCGTATTGCTTGCGGGCGTCACCCTCGAGCACGTCGGTGCGTTGCGACTGGTTGCCCTCGGAGTAGCGCGGCATCTTGGTGCCGGGCGTGACGGACGGCGGGTTGTCCATCCAGCGGTAGAAGTACTCGTCGCGCAGGCGGTCGTGGGCCAGTTTGAGGTTCACGCCCTCCACCTCGAAGGCGGCGGTGGGCTTGAGATCCCCCATGGCGTGGCAGGTGATGCAGCCGAAGCCTTCCGCGCTGAAGAGTTTCTTGCCGATCTCCGCGTGAGCCGGATCCACCTTCACTTCACCCGGCTTGCCGGGCTCGATGCCGTGCAGGCGCGCGAAGCCTTCTGCAAGCGCCTGGGCCCTCGAGTGGAAGGCTGGCATGCGCATCAGCAGCCACGGACGTGGCTCCGGTTTGGCGGTGCCCTGGATCATTGCTTCGACGTACGAGGCATGCAGCATTTCACCGAGGAAGGTGAAGTGCGGGCGGTTCTGGGCGACGCGTTCATCGAGGTGCTTCAGATCGGCCACCAGCGAGCGGCTTTCGTTGTGAACCTCATCGAGCAGCGAGGCCTTGCCATCGATGGAGTGGCAGGACACGCAACGCTGCGAGGTGATCTCGCGGCGTACATACTCGGCGGGGGTGTCGCGGGTCAGCGGCTTGCTGCCGGTCTTCGAGAAGGCAACGAGGGCGAGGCGCTCGTTGTCATCGAGGTTGAGCACCGGGGCCTTGCCGCGCTTCGGTGCGGGAGCGACGCAGCCGGAAGCCGACCAGTCCTTGGCGAAGATCGTGTCGAGTGCCGGTGCCACGGCCTTTTCCGCCATCGGCAGACCGGGATGGCAGGAGCCGCAGTTCAGCGCTTTGACGAATTCTTCACCCCGCTTGCTGTCTCCCTTCGGCGCGGTGCCGGGGAGCTTGGTTTCCTTGCCCGTGGAGGCGGTGGTCAGGAACGAGGCGAGTCCCGCGGCTTCGTCATCGCTGAGGCGGAAGTCCGGCATGCTGCTGGAAGAGTGGAAGGCGTCCGGCTTCTTGAGGAAGACGGCTAGTGCTCCGGGCTGGAACTTCGAGGCGACGTTGTTGAGCGGGATGCGCTTGTGGTCCTTGTCCGGTTCCGCTTGTGAGGGGAGGGTGTGGCAGGCCACGCAGCCGAGGGTATGGAAGGTTTCGCCACCTTTCTGCGCCAGCGCCTTGTCCACCGGCTTGCCGGGTTCGCCGCCGAGCTTTTGGGACTCGGTGATGAAGGCCGCGATGTCCGCGGATTGCTGGCGGCCGGCTTCGGTGGAGGCGTCGACCAGCGCGGGCATGCGGGTGGAAGGGCGCAGCGTGTGCGGCGCGGCGATCCAGCGCTCCAACCATTCGCCGGTCACGCGGTCGCCTTCACCCGCAAGCAGCGGTGCGAATTCGTTGGTTTCCGGCATCGGCGTGGCACCGAGTCCGCTGGCGGGCACGTGGCACTTCGCGCAATGGTTGGACGCGAAGAGCGCGCGGCCCTGGCGCTGGAGCTCGCCGAGTTTCACCGGTTCCGCGGCTTCCGTTTTGAAGGCACCGGGTGGCACCGATTGCTTCGGAAACGCACGTTCCTCCCAGAACAGGCGGAAGCGTCCGGAGCCATCCGGCTGGCTCTTGTAGGTGATGGTGATGTCGTGGTCGCCGGGATTGAGGCGGGTGCTTTCGGAAGCCTTGGCTCCGAGCGTGCCGCTCTCTTCCAGCAGACTCTTGCCATCGACGGAAACGGAGGCGGAGCCGGTGCCCTCGAAGGAGAAGGACAGGCGCTGGCGTTCGGGCAGAACCAGCTTGCCGGTCCAGGTGACCTCGAAAGCACCGGGAGCGAGGAACGGCGTGGCCGGTTCGCCGGCTTTTACCAGCAGGGCGGGCAGCCGGTCGAGGCGGGAGTCGGTGGCGTCTCCAGCCTTGAAGGTCGCGCTGAGTTCGGCCTGCGCGGTTGCGAGCGCGAGACAGGAAAGAATCGAAATTCGGATCATGACGGACTGGCCCGGCATACTAGCGGATAGCGCGCCGGTTAGCATGAAAATTGGAGAAAAATCCGGATACGGAAAAACGGGCATCCCCGGTAAAAACCGGCGATGCCCCGTCGATGATCCGTATCAGGGAACGACGTACACGGTGCCGGTGACGTTGCTCTTGACCGGGTTGCCGTCCTTGTCCTCCAGGTCGTAGCCGACCTGGAGCTGCATCGAGGGCTTCATGCCTTCCAACGCCAGCTCCACCGTCCTGCCATCCGACGACAGCGTGGCGGAGGTCACCGTCACCTTGTCGCGCTGCTTGACGTTGTGCGACTCCTTGGTCATCGCCGCTTCCTCGGCCGCCGCGTCGCGGTGGTCCACCGAGAACTCGCCCGAGCCATACTGGCTGGAGCGCACGTAGTTCCACCGCAGCACCGCGTAGCTCGCCGGGTCCTTCGCCAGCTCCGCGTCCAGCGGCTGGGCGAAGTGCAGCTGGTGCCGGTGACGTTGCTCTTGACCGGGTTGCCGTCCTTGTCCTCCAGGTCGTAGCCGACCTGGAGCTGCATCGAGGGCTTCATGCCTTCCAACGCCAGCTCCACCGTCCTGCCATCCGACGACAGCGTGGCGGAGGTCACCGTCACCTTGTCGCGCTGCTTGACGTTGTGCGACTCCTTGGTCATCGCCGCTTCCTCGGCCGCCGCGTCGCGGTGGTCCACCGAGAACTCGCCCGAGCCATACTGGCTGGAGCGCACGTAGTTCCACCGCAGCACCGCGTAGCTCGCCGGGTCCTTCGCCAGCTCCGCGTCCAGCGGCTGGGCGAAGTGCAGCTTCACGCCGGTCCTGCTCACTTCATACTTGTCCGGTGCCGGGAGCGGCTTGCCGGTGTAGCGCACGCGCTGGAACGCGCACTCGGTGGCCGCATTGGTCTGCCAGCCGCGGAAGCCCAGCACGTACATCGAGCCGTCCGTGGCGAAGCGCGCGCGCATCGCCGAGGACTGGAGCTTGATTGGCAGCTTGAGACTCCGGCCTGCAGGCGGTCGCCCGCCCGCTGCGGCAGCACCCGGTAGATCGAGGACTGGCCGTAGGAGAGGTGCAGCATCTCGCCGGGATTGACCCCGAACTTCGCGCCTTCCGGCACCCACACCTGGGAGGCGCCGGAGTTGTCCATGTCCATCGGCAGGTAGCACAGCGGCTCGGTGTAGGGCTTGCCCTTGCCGAGCTCCTGGCGAGTGGGCTCGCAGCCGAAGAACACCGGCAGCTCGGAAGCGCGGGCGAAGTTGATCTTGCAGGCCGGCTCCCACGATCCCTCGTTCTCCCCGGCGCTGATCTCGCCGTTGGGGCCGACACCCACGCCGCCGGGGGCGCGCAGGCCGGTGGCGACGACCTCGAGCTTCTTCCCGTCCGCGCTGACCTTGTTGATGGTGCCGTTGTTGGGCAGGGTCTTGTCGAAGCCGCGGCCGCCGGACTTCACCGGGCCGGCCTTGGAGAAGTAGAAGTTGCCCTGCTTGTCGGTCTGGAGGTCGAAGGCGAACTCGTGGAAGTTCTCGGTGACATAGACGTCGCGGTTGAAGGCCTTGAACTGGTCGATCTCGCCGTCGCCGTTGAGGTCGATGAGCTGGGTGATCTGGTCGCGGCCGTTGACGTGGATGATGCCGTTGACGACCTTGACGCCGAGGGGCTCGAAGAGTCCGGAGGCGACGCGCTGCCAGACGAGCTGCTTCCAGTCGCCCTTGAGGCCCTTGACGACCCAGACATCGCCGTTCCAGGCGGAGAGGGCGGCGCTGTCGTCATCGATGAAGTCGAAGCCGCCGAAGCGCAGGTTGGCCTTCCACGGGTTGCCGGTGGGCAGGGTGGCGATGTCGGTGGCGTAGGGCTCCCTGGTGTCGGTGGAGACCTTGCCTTCGGTGGTGATCTTGTCCTTCCACAGCGGGGCGCCGCCCTTGAGCAGGGTGGCGAAGTCCGGTGCGGCGGCGGGCTTCGGCTCGGCGCCGCGGGCGTAGGCGACCTGGGCGGTGGTCTTGTCACCCTTGGCGAAGCGCAGCAGCAGGCGGCCCGGGGACTTGGGGTCGGCGGCGAGCTTGCCGCCTTTGGTGGTGACAGTCAGGCCGTCCTCGGATTTGGCGGAGAGGCCGTCGGCGGCGACGGTGAAGGGCTTGGCCTCATCGGCGGCGACGGTGGTGAGGTCGCTCTTGCGCTCGGCGAGGTCGAAGGAGCGGGTGACGGTGCCATCCCTGGCGGCGACGGTTTCGAGCACGCGGCTGCCGAGCACGGTGTAGTCCAGCACGATGGTGGAACCGGAGCGGAAGTAGCCGTTGAAGCGGGCGTGGTCGAAATTGCCGTAGCCGGGGATCTTGCGGGAGTCCTCGAAGGAGCCCTTGGCATCGGCCCACTTGGCGGTGCCGCGTGCGGTGTTGAAGACCGGGGTTTCATCGGCGAGGGCGACGAGGACGGCGTGCTTGCCGGTCCACGGGGTTCCGCCCCAGTGGACGAATCCGGAGTAGGCGTTGACGAGGCCGAGGGTCTCGGTGTCGAAGAGGGCGTGGGACTGGCCGTCGCCGAGGTCGAGGAGGATGCCCTTGACGGCGGCGAGGCGTTTCTGGCCCTGGAAGGTGTCGTCGAAGGTGTTCGACCACGCGGGGCCGATCTGCATTTCTTCGTACCAGTTCGCGGCGTGGAGGGCTGCCGTGCTGGCGGCAAAGGTGGCAATGATCGAAGCAGTCTTTGACATGGTGGTATGCACGATGATGAGAGGCGAACTCTACGACGCCAGTGCTACAGGTCTAGCAAGGTCTCAAAAAAAGCCATGCAATACGGTGGAACCGTCCGGACTCCGGCGTGCGGGGTTGCACCGCGGGCGGATCGCTTCTAGTGATCGGCATGTGGGAATCACTCATCGGCTGGGCGGGCTGGGGGACCGTGGGAACGGTCGGCGCCTGGATCGTCACGGCCTGCCTGCTGATCGCGGGAATGATCGGCTGCGTCCTGCCGGTGCTGCCGGGGCACTTGATTTTGCTGATTGCCGCCATCGCGCACCGGCTGATGCTCGGGCGCGAGGGCTCCGGATTGGATTGGTGGTCCTTTCTGGTTTTGGCGGTTTTGATGGCGGCGTCCCAGGCTTTCGAACTCTACAGCGGAGCGGCGGGAACGCGCTGGTTCGGGGGGACCCGCTGGGGCGCATTCGGCGCATTTGTTGGCAGTATTGTCGGCATGTTTTTCATGCCGTTCGGACTGCTGCTCGGGCCCTTGATCGGGGCGCTGGCGTTCGAACTGATCTTCGCCCGAAAGGAGCTGAAGCATGCCACCGTGTCTGGCGTGGGTTCGGTGGTCGGCACCGTCACCGGTCTGGTAGTGAAGCTCGCTGTCGGCGTGCTGATGCTGCTGTGGTTCTTCCTCGATGTGTTCTGGATCGGGAAGTGAGGTTCGGACCGAAGTCAAATATCCACCTGCGAACCCCGTGAAATCCGCCACGGCGCCGCTTGCTTGTCGAAGGGAGGACCGGCCGATCCAGCCGCGGGTTCGCTTCCATCCAGCCGGAACAGCGGCAGCACCGGCAATCCCTCCGGGGTTTTGGCCGGATTCGCTCCGACTTCCTCGATCAGGAGGTAGGCGAAAAAGAAACCGCCCGGCACCTCGCTGATCAGGATCTCGATCGGATAGTCGGTGTTGTCCCGCGCCTCGAAGGTTTCCCCGACTCCGAGGCCCTTGATGTATTGGCGGGCGTGGGAGGACAGGCCCGGGTAGCCGTAGGTCTGCAAGGGCAGGGGCATCGAAAACCCGCGTTCCTTGCGAGCGAACTCCCTGGCTTTTTCCGGTTCCTGCAGATTGGCCATGTTGCTGAAGATTTGGAATCCCCCGGTGGCTGACTCGTAGCCGTAGTCGAAGACATTGCGGCGGTTGAAGCGCACCGCGAGGATGTCGTCTCCGGCTCCCACGAAGCGGAACTTTCCGGAATGAGGCGGCCGCACCATGCCGCGGTAAACAACCATCCAGCGCGAACCCGGCACATTGCAGTTGAAAGCTTTCGGTGCGGACCCGGCATCCATGGAGGGAATGAAAACCTTCGTCTGATAGACCTTCTGTGGGGCTTGGTAGTAGGTGGATGCGAGGGTGCGTTCGTTCCAGCCGCGGGAGACGAAGTGGTGAACGACCTCGCGTGTTCCGGAGATGATCTGGTCCCAGTTCGTCTTTTCCCCCAGCTCGCTCGGACGCCCCTTCGGATTCTGCTTGAGATCGTAGAACGTGCCGACGAGGGCGTTTGCATTCGGGTCGAGCATGCCGAAGGGATTCATGGTTCCCGCTCCACCACCGAGACCGGGACCTTTGCCACTGCCGAAGCCCTTGCCATTTCCATCCCCGCGTCCGCCTCCGGAACCGCTGCCGCCGAGTCCTCCCGACAAGCTGCCGCCGCCGGGCGCGCCGACCGAAGACATTGCGGAGGACGGGTCCGCCTCAGGCAGTGTGAAGTTGCTGGTCGCTCCCTTTGCCACCATGCGCGGCGCGTTCGGCACCGACATGGTGGCGCGCTGCTTCTTGTTGCTGATTTCCTTCACACCCGGAGAGCCTCCGCCCCCGCCCTTCGGCATGAAATCCACGTCCGTCTTTTCTTCCGGCATGATCTGGAAGATCCAGAAGACTCCGAGACAGAGCAGGATCGCGTGGACGATGAGCGAAATGGAGAGCGATCCTCCACCGAGCTTGCGCCAGAGAGACTGCCGGGTGCCGTGTGGCTGTGGCGTGGGATGTCCGGTGGTGGAGTCGGAGGTCATGCGCTGCGGGCTTCGGTTGGCGGCGTCCCATCACGATGGGGCCTGCCAATCTCCACGCTATCACGCTTCCGGGTTTCCCGAAGGGCATGCGCATATCCGGGGCCCACATGATCCTACTCGTTTGTGTAGGTGGTTCCCGGCAAAGGGACTGACAAACATGTTAGAGCGGTGATCGGCTGTGATCGCCGCCTTCTTGTTCAGCATTTGCATTATCGTCCGCCTCCGGTTCACCGCCGTGAGTGCGGGAGGGACATTCTCCGCCGGAGCCTGATGCCGAGGCGAAGATAAAAACACAAAAACACAACATCCAAAAACCCTGAGATAATGTACAAGAAAACAATCCGGATATCGTTCGCCGTTGCGATTTTCGCCTGCGGTGCAACCATGGCAGATGCACAGATCGGCTCCGGCTGGACCCAGCAGACCTACACCAAGGCGGTCCATCTGGACAACGAAAGCGGGCTCCAGACCTTCAGTTGGGCCTCCTATCGTTCGGTGGGCAGCGGCACGATCTGCGCCGACTACCAGGGCGGCAGTTCGGCCTGGGCGGATACCACCGAAACCTTCCGCATTCTGGACAACCGTTCGAACCGGTCGGAGATCCGCATCTACAACGACTACAGCACGGGGAGCCGGCAGTTCCAAGGCTATGTCACCTTCAGCTCTCCTCTGAACGACGAGTGCCTGATGCAGGTATGGGGCAGCACGAGCGGTGCCACGCAGATGATGATCCGCGGCTTTTCCGCCAGCGGCGGTACGTTGCGGGAGGGCAGCACGGTGCTGGCCACGAGCTGCTATGGAGTGGAAAAGCGGGTCAACGTGATCCACTACCAGGGCAACTACTTCGAGATCTGGATCAACGGATCGGAGAAGAAGCAGTTCAACGATACCGAGGACGTCAGCAACTACTGGAAGTACGGCTGCTATGGTACTTTGACGACCGGACCGGTGACGGTGCAGTGGCGGCAGGTGCGCTGCTATAGCAAGTAAACCGGGAACCGCTTGAAACCATCCTTTCCGGCTCCGGCATTCCATGCCGGGGCCGGGATTGTCCGGTGCCGCGTGGCGGATGGAATGGACTTCCATCATCCGTGCGGTGCCGGAAACCCTGATGCGAGATATGAACGGGATTTCCTTTTTCCGTAGGGCGGCGCGTACTTTCCTGACCTTGATCCCTGCCGGGATCTCCGTGTCCGCAGCCGAAAACGAACCTCTGGACTTCCGGCCACCCGTGAACCTGACGGCGGTGGTGAAGGACCGTGATGTCATATTGAACTGGCGGAATGCGGCGACCGCTCCGGGCGGGTGCTGGATCGAGTTCAATACGCCGGGAGACGATTTCACGAAGCTCGACGCCGCGTGGCCGGAGACGACGACATGGACCCACCGGAAGGTGATGCCGGGAGCGGAATTGAGCTACCGTCTGGTGCCATTCTTCGGCAAGCCTTCCGCTGAAACGGTGATCACCACGGGCACCGTCCCGGAAGGCGTGGCGGGAAAAGAGGAGGAAGGTCCGCTGCCTGGAGCCGCCGCCGCGGGTGACATTGCCAGGGCCTCCATCCGCGCCGCCGGCAGCTTCGCAGCGGCCGTACCGGATGGACTCACCGCGAGACTTTCCTTTCCGACCAACGTGGAATTGCGCTGGCAGGATCGTGCCACGGATGAGGACGGCTACCTGGTGGAAGTGGCCGAGGACAGGGAAGGGGCGTTCAAGTTGTGCGCTCTCCTCCCGCCGGATGCCACCTCATTCCGCAAGATCCAGCTCCCCGCGGGGACCTTGTGCCGGTTCCGCGTCCGCGCGTTTTTCTATGGAGAATCATCCAATCCCGCCACAGTGCGGATACCTCCAGCCGCCCTTGAGCGGAAATAGCCACACGCCATGAAAGCGAAAGGCGCCTTTTATCTGTCGCTGGGACTCAATGCCGTGTTGCTCGCATGGCTGGTACGCGTGCCGGAAGAAAAGAAGGTAGAGACAACCGGGGACGCTGCGAACGAACCGAAATCCCTCCGGCGGAGTGTTCCCCGGCTCGTCTGGATCGACCGGCTGCGGGATGAAGGCATCGGGGAGCACCTGATCGCGTCGCTGGCTGCCTCCGATTACGAAGACCGGTGGCAAAAGCGTCTGCTGGAGATACAGCAACAGCTTTCGCGGGGGGAGATCGACGCGGCCGATATGGAGAACTTCGTGGCCGGGCACGAAGCCGGGCTGGAAAGCCGGATGCGCGATTGCCTCGGTGATGCGGGTTTCCAGGCATGGGATCGCGAGAGGGTGCTGCGGGGTTTTGACATGGAGCGCTTGAAGTTGTCGGCTCCGGAAACCGATGACTTGTTCCGTCTGCGGAAGACTCTGGATTGCAAGACCCGTGACCTGCAGGCGGCCTTGCTGCGGGGGGAGATCGACGAGACGGACCTGGAACGGCAGACGGAAGCGAACCATGAGGACTATGAGCGGGAGCTGAAAGGGCTGCTCGGCCAGGCTCGCTACGCTTCGCTGCAGCCCGGCGACAGCGAGGTCGGAGAACTGTACCGCGACCTTGCGCGTGCCGGTGCGAGTGGCGATCAGGTCGATGCCGCTTTGGCAATCCAGCAACAGTGGCGGGAGGCGCGGGCCCGGGCGGATGACGAGCGGCGGTTGAACGGCCTCACCGATGAGGAGTTCGAGCAGCAGCTCCGCACCCTGGATGCGGGGCGTGACCAGCGTCTGCTGGAAATGCTCGGGGGAGACACTCTGGCCGATCTCCGGATGCACCAGGATGGCCGCTACCAGACCCTGCAACGGTATGCCGGAGCATGGAATCTGGGCGGGGGCGACATCGACTACCTGTATTCCGAACTAAGGGACTACGATGAGAAGGTCCGGAATCTCCGGCAAAGCAGCGGGGCCGGTGGAAATCCCGCGGATGAGGAAGCGGTGGAAGGCTCACTGCGCGGTCTTGCGCGCGAAAATGAGGCGAAGCTGCTCAACTATCTGGGTGCGGAACGTTTCGCACGGCTGAAGAAAAGCGGGGTGCTGGCCGGATCTCCGTGAGGAGTTCCTGATGACTTCCCGGACCCTCGTTCAATCCAACTGGTACTCACCATCCTCATCCATGCCATACCAACCCAGCTTGCCGAAGGCCTTGAGGATGGCAGGTGTGGGATCCGGGCTGTCGTCCTCCGCATGCTCGATGGTGGCGGCGCGTGTGAGGCCGCGCATCGACTCGATGCTGATCACCGTGCGGCATCCCTCGAGATGGATCCAATCGCCCCAGTTCTTCGCGTCGTGGCGCGGCTCCAGTTTCTGCTTCCGCAGGGCGTCGAGCACATCGCGGATGGTGCAGGGATCTTCGGACTCTGGGAGATGAACGACGGTTTCCATGGGACGAGCGGAAGCAAGTATGCCGGGAATCATTCCAGAATGGAAGAGGCTTCGCACAAACGTGCGTAAAGTCCGTCACGTGCGCGCAATTCGTCATGCGTGCCCTTTTCGACGATGCGGCCTTTTTCCAGCACGCAGATCATGTCCGCCTTTTCCACGGTGCTGAGCCGGTGGGCGATGACGAAGCAGGTGCGGTCGCTGCGCAAACGTTCCAGTGCTTCCTGCACGAGGCGTTCGGTGCGGTTGTCGAGCGCGCTGGTTGCTTCATCGAGCAATAGCAGCGGCGGATTTTTCAGCAGCGCGCGTGCGATCGAGAGCCGCTGTTTCTCGCCGCCGGAGAAACGTACGCCGCGTTCGCCTGCGACGGTGTCGAGTCCTTCCGGCAGCTTGCGCACGAAGGCACCGGCGTTCGCCGCATCGAGTGCTTCCCAGAGCTCTTCGTCGGTGGCGTCCTGCTTGGCGAGCAGCAGGTTCTCGCGCAGCGTGGTGTTGAAGAGGAAACTCTCCTGCGTGACGTAGCCGGTGTTGTCCCGCAGCCATTCCTTCGAAATGCACTCGATGTTCCTGTCATCGAAATAGATGGCACCGGTTTCCGCCTCATAGAAGCGCGTGAGCAGATTGAGGATGGTGGACTTGCCCGCACCGGTGGGACCCACCAGTGCGATGGTCTGGCCGGGTTTCGCCTCGATGTCGAGCCCGCCCACCGCAGGCGTGTCCGGATCGTAGCTGAAGCCGACGTTCTCAAAGCGCACGCCGCCGTGGAAGGCCTCCGGACGGTCGCCTCCGGTGAGGTTCACCTCGTCCGGCATGTCCTGGATCGCGAACACGCGCTTGGCGGAAACCTTGCCGCGCACGAAGGTCTGCGTGAGGTTGTTGATCCGCGAGATGGGATCGAAGAGGAAGCCCCATGAAATGAGGAAGGCCATCGGCGTGCCGACCGACATGTGGCCGTTGAGCACCGACCAAGCGCCGTAGGCGATCATGACGACGATGCTGGACTCGGCGAGCAGCGAGACCGTGGGCCACACCATCGCCTGGCCCTTCATCACGCGCATGTGTTTCTCACCGACATTGCGGCTGGCGGCATCGAAGCGGCCGAGCGCTTCCGGCTCGACCGTGTAGGCCTTGATCTGGCGGATGCCGGCGAGGTTGTCATGCAGCAGCGAATTGAGCGCGGAGGTGGCTTCGGAGGATGCCCGCCAGCGTGGCTCGGCGCGCTTCGAATACACGGAGGTGATCACCGCGATGATCGGAAGCGGAGCGAGAGTGACCAAGGTCAGCTCCCAGCTTTTCCAGAACATCCAGCTCAGGATCATCGTGAACTGGAGAATGGCGGGCACGGTCTGGTCGATGGCCTCCACGATCATGCGGTCCATCGTTGGCACGTCATCCGCCACGCGCGACATGATCTCACCGGACGAGTTGGTGTCGAACCACTTGATCGGCAGCCGCTGGAGCTTCGTATAGAGCGCGACCCGCAGATCGTGGGTGAGCTTTTGTTCCAGCGCATTGTTCGCATAGGTGCGGAGGGTGAAAAGAATCTGCCGCACGATGATCGCGCCGACCCCGAGCAGGGCTGTCGGGATGAGCAGGTCGCCCCGCTTGTTGCCGATCACTTCATCGATGAACACCTGTGTCACGCCGGGCAGCACCAGCACCAATGACGTGCAAACGATCGCCATGACGAACGAGACGGCGGCGCGCCCCGGATAGCGGGCGAGGGCGGGTTTGAAGACGCGGGTGATGACGGCCATGAATGACCCACAATTAACGCCACCCCGGGATTGAAAGCAAGTGGCTCCAACAAACGCGGGCCATGATGGATGAAGGATTGCACGGGAGGCCGCGGGGCGTTAGGCCGAGGGTGACATGTTGTATTTGCTGGACCTCATCGGAGTTTTCGTCGCCGCTGTCTCGGGCGGATTGGCGGGCCGTCAGAAGGGCATGGACTGGTTCGGCACCTTTGTGGTCGGCGTGATCACCGGCGTGGGCGGCGGCACCTTGCGCAGCCTTTTGATCGGAGACGTGCCGCCGGTGGTGCTGCGGGATCCGGCTTACCTCGGGGTAGCGGCCTTTGCTTCGATCGTGGCGTGGTTGGCGGAACCCCTGTGGTGCCGCATGCGGCGCGCGGTCTCGGTGGTGGACGCGGTGTCGCTGGGCGTGTTCGTCTCCATCGGCGTGCGGGTGTCACAGAGCCATGGTCTCGCCTGGTGGGCGTGCATCGCGCTCGGCGTGATCACCGGAACGTTCGGCGGCGTGTTGCGGGACATCGTGAGAGCGGAGGTGCCGCTGATTTTCCGCAAGGAAATCTACGCCACCGCCGGGATCATCGGCGGTGCGGTGCTGCTGGGATTGGACCGGCTTGGCCTCAATCCCGATTTCGGGCTCTATTTGGCGACGGTGGTGGTGGTGACGATCCGCCTGCTGGCGATCCGCTATTCGTTGAATCAATCGGAGGTGTGATCAAGGAGTGGTGGCTTTCGGACCGCCACTCCCAGTCATGGCTCGAACACCATCGTCTTCGCCCCGGCATCCGGGTGGATGACGAGCACGGCCACGCGCTTGATGCGGATTTCCGGATCGAACGAATGGGTGAGGTAGTCGAACTTCCCGCGCAGGTCGGTGTAGCCGTCCTTGAGGAAGGCGGTGGTGCCATCGCGTTTCTCGACATACACCTTCACGTAGCTCTTCACCAGCGGCTTGCCGCTGGCATCGAGTGCCTGCACCGTGCGCTCCGCCGGATTGCGCAGCAGATCGATGGCGCGGCTGTCCAGCACCCGGAGCACCTGCTTCGTGCCGGTGTCCGCGGCGACGAGCACGTTGCCGTGGCGGAAGGACTCCGGCAATTCCACGCGGGTTTCGCCGTTGTCGGAAAGCGCCACCTCTCGGGTTTCGTTCGCGCGGATCGGAGGCAGGGCGTTCATGCCGCCCTTGAGGAACGGGTCCTTCGAGAACAATACTTCCAGATCGACATGGAAAAGCTGGAGGCGCGTCTGCTTGAGCGCGCGATGTTTCAATTGCAACGCGCCATCGGCATTGGAGGCGATTTCCAAGGAGGGCTCCATCTCTTTTTTGTCCGGTGTGGCGGCCGCGGGGCGTCCCTTTGCCAGCGTGGCGATCTCGTCCGCCTGTGAGACCACTTCGGCAAAGCGACCGCGCCACAGCGCCAGCGGATGATCGGCGTAGCGCAGGGCGATGGCGCGGGCGTCGTCCGGTTTCTGCATCGCGAAGAGCAGCACCGCATGGAGATAGTCGTAGGCCGTGCGGCCCGGCAGCTTGGCGGCGTCGATCTTGTTGAAGCGTTCGATCGACTCGGCGGTGCGATCTTGAAGCTGGAGCATCAGAGCCAGGCGGAGTTGGTCGCCATCATCCAGCGCGGGTTTCCACGCCAGCAGGTCGAGCTGCTTTTCCTGGAACTCCGCGGCCTCCTGATTCGACAGTCTCGGATTTTCGGCGAAGCGATGTGCGCGGCGGTTCACCAGCGGATCGAACTCCAATGTCTCGAAGTCGAGATGCACCTGCGGGCGGATGTCGAGCAGCGGCGATGTCAGCCAGCCTCCGGATTTCCCAGTCATCTCGGAGTTCTCCAGGCATTCGCGGATGGCGATGGCATCCCGGTGCTTGAACCCGTAGGCGGAAACTCCCATCGAGAAGACCAGACGTTCACGCAGCAGGGCGGTGACGGTGGTGAAGAAGGCCTTGTCCTGGAGCCGCCACAGGATCTCATCGAGATCCAGCGTGTGGAGGTTGTCGCGGCGGAGTCGCTCCAACACCTGCTCGTTGGTGCCATCCCGCGCGAGCACCGGCCATGAGGCCGTGTCCGGCGCGGCGGCTTCCGCATCCACCTGGAGTTTCCGCGCCTCGGTGTGGGCGAGCACGGTGTCTCCCTCCGTGACGTGCAGCGGATAGAGCGTGAAAGCCCCCGGGGCGGGGAAATAGAAGGCCATTTCGAGGTTCTCCACGCCGTAGGGTTTCAGCGTGACGGTTTTCGAGAGGGTCACCGGCAGTCCCTTCAATGGCATGGCTCCGGCGGGAATCTGCGCGAGCACGTCCACCCGGCGCTCGTCGCCGGAGGGATTCGTGATGACGAGCGAGATGCCGTAGTGCTCGCCTGCGACCAGCTTGTCCCCGAGGCTGGCCTGCTGCCTGCGGCCTTCCACAGTGCGGTGGCTTTCATCGAGGCGGTGGAGGGTTTCCCGCACCAGCACCGGCGCGTCCTTCGCCACCTTGTCGGTCTCGCGGGTGTCCTTGTAGAACAGCAGCATCGGTGCGCGGGCCTTCACGTGCAGTTTCGCGGCCTCGGCTCGGACTTCGGGCTTGTCCGCGTGTTCCGGAAGGTCCAGCAGCGCGAGGCACATCAGGGCTTCGTTCGCGTTGTGGATGCATTCGTTGAAATGGGGCGAGAGGAACGGGCCTTTTCCATCCCACGAGGCGAGGTCGATCCAGAAGCGGTTGAGCGGGATGAATTCCTCGTCCGTGGAACCACGGTATTTGTAGTAATTCGATTCGCGCCACACCCGGGTGGTGTCCGGATTGAGGACGGGTGGAGGCAATATCAGTGCGCTTTTGTAGGAGGTGGTTGCATCCGGCGCGGCGAAGGGATCGGCCGGCGCTTCCTTGACGCCGAGTGCTTCGTTCAACTGCTCGATCTTGTCGAGTTCCGTGGGCGTGCTGGTGACCAACAGTTTGTTTCCCACCAGGGTTGCGGTGGCTCCATCCGGAAACAGCACTCCGGCTTTCTTCAGCAGTTCCGAGATGGCGGGGCGGGCGGACAGCCTGTTCTGCGAGCTGCTGGAACTGGATGCCGCGGCGAACGGGTCGGCGGGAGCCGCCGCTTCGTTTCCTTCCAGCATGGCACTGAAACCGTCAGGCACGGTGAATGAACGCGTGAAGAAGTCCTCGCCGGTTTCGGTCAAGGCCGTGAAAACGACGGCGTATTCCTCCACCTTGTAGCAGAGGCGTGAGGAACCGCAGATGTATTTCAAGACCGTTCCCAGAGGGACATTTTGCAGTTGCAGCTTTTTGATGCGCATTTCCCGCGTCTCGGGTGGAGTTCCAGAAGGAAAACGGACCACGAAGTTCACTCCCTTGCGGCTTGGGTCGATTTCGACGGTGTCAAACTCCCTCGATTTTCGGCGTAGCTGTTCCGCCGCCTCCTCCAAGGTCATATCTTCAAAATCGATCGACGGGATGATGATGGCCCGGAGCTTCTGGCCGATGTAGGAGGCTCCCGTCACCCTCGGCTCGGACAATACCTGATCCACGGTCGCACCCGACGTCGGGGCGTTCCTCGCGAGCCCCAGCGAATCCGTCTCTGACAGCCCCTGTCCGCGCAAGGTGGCGAGGAACAGATTGTTTTCCGCATCCGCATCCGGGCGGTCCAGTTCCCAGCGCTGGCGCAGATCCGTGGCGATGCGTTCGCGGGCGGCAGGCAGGGCGTGGGCCAGCAGGGCTTTCTCCGCCGCATTGAGTTTTTCCCAAGCATAGGGCCGGAGGTAGGAAGTCAGATCGCGTTCCAGCAGATAGTCGTCGATGAAGGTCGGCTCCATCTTTTCGGCGAGGCGCGGCTTCACGAACTTGTCGAAGAAGGCGCGGTCTTTGCGGAACAGGAACAGATGCAGCTCGTGGCCGGAGGATTCATTGAGGGCGGCGAGCTTGTCAGTTTCCTTCAATTCCGACCAATCCTTGAGAAAGGCGAGGTCTGAGAGGCCGTGCTCCGACTGTGGCGTGGCACCGGCGAGATAGGACCAAGCCTCCTCCAAGGTGGTGAAGGCGCGCCAGTCCGCATCCAGCATGTTGTCGATGGCGGTTTCTTCACCTCTGGCGAGAAACGCCGCGCCGCGCGTGCCGGTGTGGTGCTTCGTGGGATCGAGTGGCCGGTTCAATCTCAGGTCGCGGAGCGGAGGCGAGGACGGTGGCAGCGGTATGATCGTGCGGCTCATGAACGAGCCATCCGTCACCACGACATGAATCGACTGGCAGGTGCGGAAGTCATCCAGAGGCATTTGGAAGGAACCTTTCAGCCCCGGTTTCATGGAATAGCGGACCACGGAGTTGCTCGCGAGGAAGTCCATGGCGGCGCGGTCCGACAGAACGGCACTACCGCCGGCCCCTCGCGACAACTTGTTGTTCCCGCTGGCCATACCCAGGACGCCGTCGGAAGTGATGCGGCCTTCATCCCCCAGCCTGGCGGCATTCTCACGGGTGGTGGTTTCCTGTGCCGTCCAGCGGTTCACCAGCATGCCCGGACGTGGCAGCAGCGTACCCGGATAGGCGGTGGCGCTGCGGCGGTCGAAGATGTAGCGCATCTCATCGTCCTGCTTCCGGTCCGTGAGATATGAGCAGCCCTGAAAGGTCTGATCGTGGTAGCCGCGCCGCGGACGTTGGTGGGGAATCAACGCATTCCATGAATCCCCCGGATGCAGGAACCTCACTCCGACCAGCGTGATCCGGGTATCGGGTGTGAATCCCGTGAGCTCCAGATCCAACGCTTTTTCGGAAAGCGTGCTTTTCACGATGGAGGGGAGAACGGGCATCTGCCGGTGCTCGATACCAGTGAACCCGAAGATCAGGTCTTCGCGCCCGGGACCGGAAACCAGCGGACCGGACAGTACCGTGATGGTCCATCGTCGGTCGTCCGCATAGAGAGCGTAGGTGCCCACCGGGAGGGCACGCACCACCAACTGGTTCTTCTCCACAGAAAGGTGATCGGATGCGTTTTCCACCACCTTGTCGTCCTGCCTGCGCATGAGGCGGAAACGAAGGCGGTCCACAGGACCGGCACCGGTGTCCACCGGGAGCTGCCAGGTGTCATGAGGTGTCATGGTGATGGCCTCCGCAAAATCGGGGCCGGAATGACGGAGGCTCTCCAGATCCAAGGAAGTATCTTCGATCTCGTTTCCGCTTACCACCAGGGTCTCGATTCCAGTGAGCGACCCCAATTCCACCTGCCCTTCGCCGTTGGTGCGGAGTGAGGCGCTCACCGGTTTGGTGTAGTCGCGGTGGGTGAATTTCACCTGCGCCGCCTTGGAGGCGAGCGGCTCGCCATTGCGACCGCGCAGATCCAGACGATAGCCGCGGGTGGTTTGCGAAAGGAGTGCCACGCCGGTCTTGTCGGTATCCAGCACGCCGTTGATCGCAAACTCGCGTTCGGTGGAGAGATTCTCCGGCTCGCCACCCGTGGTGGGAGTGACCTTTGCCGTCAGCCGCAGGCTGATGGTCCGGGCATCCGGTGGGACCAGGAAGTCCACGGTTTGCTCCGTCGCGGGTTTCAGCCCGTCCGAGATCACGCGCTGGGTCGTCACGCCATCGCCGAGTTTCGCGCCCAGGGTGAGAGTGAGGTTCTGCAGGCGTTCCAGCGGCAGCTCCACCTCGTGGTCCGTCAGAGCGAGCGCCATCCGCAACGTGGCCTTCTGGTTCGCAATGAGTTGTTCGCGATCCACGTGAAAGCGTGCGTCCAGAACAGGCGTGGAGGGCGTGAGGTCGAGGGCGATCGGGGCGGCGAGACCGGCTCCCGTGACGTAGGCGTGCGGCTTGTCGCTCTTGAAGCCGGCCTTCACGATCATACGGCCGTCCGCATCCGGCTTCAGCGCTTGTCCGTCCACATGCAGCGTGGCATCGGTTGCGGGCTTCCCGGTTTCATCGAACGCGCGCACGACGAACCCGCCGTCGATCCGCTCGGGGGTGGTCAGGAGCTTGCCCTTGCTGATGAGGGCACGGGCGGCCACGCCACGCGAAACGGTTTCCACGATCCAGATGCCACGCCCTTTCAGATCCGGCAGATCGATGGTCTCCTGATGGCGCACCAGCGGAGCCTGGGCGTAGGTCATGCGGATTTCCCGCTCCGGCACCAGGCCATCCAGGTCGAGACTGCTGGAGGGTTGCTCGGCATGGGTGGAATACCAGGCCGCGAGATCCAGCGGATAAATGCGGACGAGCAACTCCGGAGTGTTTTTCAGGACCAGTTTGAGTTTCACCTGGGCGTCTGCTGCCAGAAGCTGCGGCTGGCCCGGGGCGAAGGTGATGGTGGTGAGATCCCGCAGATCCCGGAAAGCCCCCGGATCGAGTGCGGCGGACCATTTCGCCGGATCGGCCCCGGCCAGCAGGCGGGCCTCCGCGTGGTAGAGGGCCAATCGTTTTTCCTCGATGAACGGCGCGAATGGTGCGGCGGAGTCCGCCGAGGAGAGGAAGTGATCGAGGTAGGCGGGAATCAGTTCGGAATCATTCGTCGTGGCAGTGAGCCGGGTGGCTTCGAAGAACCGGTCGTTTTCCGGAATTCCCTTGGCGGCATCGCTGCGGAGCAGCGGATGGGACTGCCGTGGCATCTCAAGATACTCCAGGAAATCGCGCTGGGGATAGTTGCCCAGATCGCGCTGGTAGGAAAGATGCGCCCTCAGTGCGGCGAGGTGCAGGGAGGCGAGGGCGGGAGGCAGCGTGGCGGTGAATTCGAGGCAGCGTTTCGCATAGTCGGCGCGGACGGTGACGTCCGTGAGCAATCCGGCATTGTCCGCCGGGGCCACTGCGGCGAGATAGCGTAGGACGAACTTTTCGTGGCCTTTCACCCGTGGCTCCAGACGCATGAGCTCCTTCATTTGGGCAACGGTGAGGTAGGCCGCGAGAGGAATGGACTCGGGCAGGTTTGCTTTCGGGCGCTGGGATGAGGGGGCGAGTTCCGCAGCGATCAACGCCGGAATGGCCGGGTGGTCGGCGCGGGCGAGATGCGAAAGCAACCAGCGGCGTTCCGCCTCGGGAATGCCCGGGCCTTTGTCCAGTTCCGCGTAGAGCGGGTCTTGCCTGTAGCCCTCCCATGGGCGATCCGGATATTGGGCGGCGGCTTCCTTCTCAAAGACTTCCCGGGAAACAGACTCCGGCGGCAGGGTGGATGGGAGCTTTTCATCGGCCTTCGCATCCGGCCGGGTGTCATTGAATTCCAGGCCGAGATGGCGGATCAGATCGTCGGCGGCCTTGTCCGGGTTGGCCGGCCACGCCAGCAGCAGGGCACGGTTTTCCAATTCCTCCAGACCCGCACTTTCCACCGGTCGTTCCTTGCGGTCGATCGCGGCGCGCCATTCCGTCAGGACGGCCTCACATTCCTTGGTCCGGCCGTTGAGCTGGTGGTCCAGAGCCCGGTAGAAATACCAGTCCCGTGTCTCCGGCACCAGCCGCCCGAGGGATTCGGTCCGGGTGGCGGGATCGGCGAAGCGTTCCTTGAACTCCAGATCCGCGGCGAAAAGGGGCATCGACAGAGCCAGGGCGATGAGGGCGGGGCGCATGATCCATCTGATTAGACGGGCGTTGCAGAAAGGGGAAGATCGAACGGTTCCTTTGCTCCTTTGGGAAAAGCCTATGCTCCCGGCACGGGTGAACCGGGAAGCCGCATCGGGAAAAGGATTTCCACTCCGCCCGCCTGAAGGCGGAACTACGTACGCAGAGCCATTTTCCGATTTCGGTTGGCCAATCCGCCGTTCGCCCCTAGGATCCCGCCCCCCGAGCGGGGAAATCGACTCATGGCACTGGAAGCACTGGAACTGGCCAAGGCATGCGCCAAGGCGGCGGATGAGATCCAAGCGGAGGATATCCGCGTCTGGGACATGCGCGGCGTGTCGAATCTCACCGACTTCATGATCGTCTGCTCCGGCTCCTCGATGCCGCACCTGCGCGCGATCCTGCGCGACGTGTCCGCCCATGTGGAGGAATGGACCGGCTCCCGCCCCGCGAATGCCGAGGGCAAGGCCGACACCCGCTGGGTGGTGCTCGATTACATCGATGTGATGGTTCACATCATGCACGACGAACTGCGCGACTACTACGGCCTCGAAAAGCTGTGGGGGGATGCGAAGGAAGTGCTGTGGAAGGACGAACCGGAAGCTCCGGCATCTGACGGTCCCGAGGCCAAGGCTTGATCGCGCCGGGCTTTGGGACTCTTGTTCCCACGTGCGCATTGAAGTCATCAACACCGGCACCGAGCTGACGCTCGGCAACACGCTCAATACCCACGGTGCATGGTTCGGCCGGGAACTTTTCAAGCTGGGCTTGCGGATCGAGCGTCAAACCACCGTGCCGGATGGCGAGGCGATTCGTGAGGCGTTGTCGGAATCCGTTTCGCGTGCGGATGCGGTCATCGTCACCGGCGGCCTCGGCCCCACCAGCGATGATCTGACGCGCGAGATCACCGCCGGGGTGCTGGGGATCGAACTGATGACCGATGAGGCGGCGATCCGGTCGCTGGAGGCGTTTTTCGCGGCACGGAACAAGGCGATGGCGGACTCGAACCGCAAGCAGGCGCTGGTGCCGGTGGGCGCGGATGTGCTGCCGAATCCGAATGGCACCGCGCCCGGCGTGTATGTGCCGCCGCGCTTGAATGGGAAGGGGAATGCCGCGGTGTTCCTGCTGCCCGGCCCACCGCGCGAACTGCATCCGATGTTCCGTGAGGAAGTGGTGCCGCGCCTGCGTGCATTGGCCGGAGTGGAAGCCGCAGCGGGTGCGCTGGAGTTGAAATTCACCGGAGTCGGCGAAAGCGATTTCAACCAGGCGATCGATGCCCGCCTCGCCATGGTGCCGGGCTTGGAATACGGCTACTGCGCGCATATCGGCGAGGTGGACCTGCGCTTGATCGGGGATGAAACGGCGCGTGAGGCCGGGAGGAAGATCGCGCTGGATGAGTTCGACAAGTTTTTGATCAGCGATGATGGCACGTCGTTGCCGGAGGCCGTTTTGAAGCTGTGCCGCGCACGTGGTTGGAAGTTGGCCACGGCGGAGAGTTGTACCGGCGGCCTCATCGCCAGCCGCATCACGGACGTGGCGGGATCGAGCGATATTTTCACGCACGGTTTCGTGACCTACGCCAATGAGGCGAAGCGGGATGTGCTCGGTGTGCCGGAGGAGCTGCTGAAACTCCACGGCGCGGTCAGTGAACCGGTGGCTCGGGCGATGGCGGAAGGGGCGTTGCGTGTCAGCGGCGCGGATGTGGCCGTGGCGGTCACCGGGATCGCCGGACCGGGCGGTGGCAGCGAGGACAAGCCGGTGGGCACCGTCTGGCTGGCTTGGGCGGTCAAGGGGGGGCACACGATCGCGCTCCGCCAGATCCACTTGCGGAACCGCAAGGACTTCAAGCTCGGCGTGAGCCAGGCCGCGCTCGACGGAGTGCGGAAGCTGGCACTGTGACGTGGCTGAAAGCTTCGCTTTCAGAATGTAGGGGGAAGCTCCGCTTTCCCTCTTCGGGGGGGGCGATGTCGTCCGTCCTTCGACTTTCACCCCGCCTCTCCATCTGTCCACGGATGGAAAGCGGAGCTTCCGACCACATTGGCCGCTATGCCGACGGAAACGTATTCGCCACGCGCACCGACTTCTTGAAGTAGAACCACCAGATCAGGAAATAGGCTACTTCGCGGATCGTGGCTCCGACCCCGCCGCCGATACCGGCTTCGAAGACCTTCGGTCCCAGATCCTGCATCAGAAGCAGCGCGACGACTTCGATCACGATGAACGAGCAGAGCCGGACGATGAGGAAGGCTTTGACAATCTTCAGCGCATGCGGGTGTCGCATCCACAGGAGGATGCCGACGACCACGCCGCATGCCACCAGCAGAAGTACGCCGCCGGTTTCCACGAGCAGGGCGTTACGGAGTGCCGGTACTTTTTCCCAGACGCCGACCGTTCCCACCGCTTGAGCCAGCGAGAGCAACGGGCTCAGGATGGTCAGCGCGATGCAGTAGAACAACAGCCAGCCGCCGATGCCGGATGGGCCGGTACCCGGTTGATGGATGGACGTCAATGGGACGCCGCCGATCACCGGAGGAGCATAGGGATTGTAGGGCGCGGGATCCGCAGAAGCCCGGGTCACTGGTACGAGCGTGGAAAGTGGGACCCAGTCCGCCTGCCCGTCCGTCCATGCGAGTTCATCGCCGCGGAGTTCGCCGGTGGCCAGCATGGCCTGGACCTGCTCCCTGGTGAAAGGCCCGGATTGGGTGCCATCTTTGCCGATGTGAATCCGCATGAAGGGTTTTGTTAGAAATGACGTCTGACCTCGAACGTTTCGTGCGTTTCCACGACGGTGGCATTCGGAAACCGTTCTTCGAATTCCGGAAAGCGGGTGTCGCCCTCATGGCGTTCGAACACATGGGACACCAGCAGCGCATCCGTGATGTCCATGAAGGCCGCGTAGATCTCCGCTCCGCCGATGATGAACACCTCGCCACCGAGATCGGATAGTCCTAGTAGTTCGTCCGGTGCATGGATCACCTCCACGCCTGGCGCGCTCCATGTCTTGTCCCGCGTGAGCACGATGTTCCGCCGCTTCGGCAGCGGCCTGCCGATCGACTCATAGGTCTTCCGGCCCATCACGATGGGATAACCGCTGGTGGTGCGCTTGAAAAAGGCGAGGTCCTCCGGCAGATGCCAGGGCAGGGTGCCATGGCGGCCGATGATGCGGTCGGGCGTCATGGCCACGACGGCGGTAAGTCGGGGACGGGTCATCAGGAGGAGGATTTTTCGTCGTCTTCGTAGTGGAACTTGTGCAGCAGCCGGTGTGCGACGGGGAGGAAAAGCAAACCGGCCAGACCGATGAAGCCCAATCCGGAAAACAGCGCATATAGGCCTGCGAAGATTTTCCCGGCCTCCGTCTTCATCGGATCGACCGGCCCCATGCCACCGAGGATCATCGAGGCATTGAGAAACGAATCCACCCACGGCAGGCCTTCCAGCACGTGGTAGCCGAGCATGCCCACGAACAATGCAACGGCCACGCTGCCGAACGCGAACGCCACGGAATGCAGCATGCGCCGGAGAAACAGCGTGCGGGAAATCGGCCGCTGGCGGCGGTGTTCGTAGCGGAACATGGCCGGTCAGACGGCGATGGGGGCCTTGATCGCGGGATGCGGATCGTAGTTCTCCAGGCGGAAATCGTCGTAGGTGAAGGCATCGATGTCCTTCACCGCCGGATTGATCCACATCTTCGGCAGGGCTCGCGGCTCGCGGGTGAGTTGCTCCTTCGCCTGGTCAAGATGGTTGCTGTAGAGATGGAGATCGCCGAAGGTGTGGACGAAGTCGCGCGCCTCATAACCGCAGACCTGTGCGATCATCATCGTGAGCAGGGCGTAGGAGGCGATGTTGAACGGCACGCCGAGGAAGAGATCCGCGCTGCGCTGGTAGAGCTGGCAGGACAGGCCTTTCTTCCCGCCTTCCTCCGTGGCTTCGTGGACGTAGAACTGGAACAGCAGATGGCAGGGCGGGAGCGCCATGCGGTGGATCTCGCCGACGTTCCAGGCCGAGACGATGTGGCGGCGCGAGTGCGGATTGCCGATCAGTCCATCGATGAGCAGATGGATCTGGTCGATGGTGCGTCCATCCCCCGCCTGCCACGCGCGCCATTGCTGGCCGTACACAGGGCCGAGATCGCCGTCCTCGTCCGCCCACTCGTCCCAGATGGTGACGCCGTTTTCCTTCAGGTAGGAGATATTCGTATCGCCCTTCAGGAACCACAGCAGCTCATGGATGATCGAGCGGAGGTGGAGCTTCTTGGTCGTCAGGCACGGGAAGCCCTGGCGGAGATCGTAGCGCTTCTGGTGGCCGAAGATGGAAAGCGTGCCGGTGCCGGTCCGGTCGGAGCGGGACTCGCCGTTTTCCAACACATCGCGGAGCAGATCGAGGTATTGGCGCATGGGGAGAGAATCCGCCATTCCGGGGCTGGACGCAAGAATGACTCTTCCTTTCGGAGTGCGGCGAGTCATCGCCGCTTTCGGTGCCGGAGAGTGATCGACGGGGGTGGTGCGGAGCGGTGGGGAAGAGTTTGAGCCAGGGGGAGGGTGCTTTTGGAACACGGGAGATGGTTGGCGGAAGCAGGCCCTCTTCCCGGCGATCGCTGGCCGCACTCCATATCAGAGAGCAGCCCGCGATCAGCGGCGATCTTTGCATTTGGGGCTCTCCTCAATCGTCCCGGCCGGGAGAGCGGCGGAGGTTCTTCTTCTGCGAGAGCTTGCGCTTGTCCGCGACCGAGCGGCGCTTGGAGCCGCGCGAGCGCTGGCGGTTCTGGCGGCGGTATTTCTCGATTTGGTCGCGGAGCTCGGCGGCTTTCTCCCGGCGGATGTTTTCCAAGCGCTCGCACAATTCCTGGCGGGCGAGGAAGCGGTTCATTTCCCGCGAACGATGGGCCTGGCACTTGATCTCGATGCCGGTAGGGCCGTGCTTCAGGTAAACGCAGGACGAGGTCTTGTTGATCTTCTGTCCACCGGAACCGGATCCGAGAATGAACTTTTCCACGAGGTCGTCTTCCTCCACGCCGATCGTGGCGAGCCGGGCATCGAGGGCGGCTTGTTTTTCGGGAGAGATCATGGAAAGCGCCAGGTTGGCAGTGATCAGTGATCAGAGGAAGACGGACGGACCCGTTCCACGTAGGCTTTCACAGCCTTGCGGATTTCACCAGCCACATCGGCCTCCACGCGGGCGAATGGCGGCACGAACCACGGATAGGAGCCGACAAGATCGCTGACCACCGTGACCTCTCCATCGCAGGTGGTTTCCCCACAGCCGATGCCGATGGTGGGGATGGGAATGGCGGCGGTGACTTCCGCGGCCACGGCGGGAACCACGGACTCCAAGACGACGGCGAAGGCACCGGCATCGGTCACGGCATGCGCATCCGCCAGCAGGGCTTCGCGCTGGGCGGGGGTCTTGCCCTTTTTCTTGTAGCCGCCTTCCTCCAGCACGCTTTGGGGCAGCATGCCGAGGTGACCGCAGAAGGGGATGCCGTCCGCCACGATGGCGCGGATGATTTCCCGGTGTGAGACGCCGCCCTCCAGTTTCACCGCCTCGGCTCCGGCGGCGACCAGTTTGCGGGCGGTGGCAACGGCTTGTTCCGGGGTGTCGTAGGTGTGGATCGGCAGATCGCCCACAATCAGTGCGGCGGGTTTCGCCCGGGCCACGGCGGCGATGTGATGGAGCATGTGATCCAGCGTCACATGGGTGGTGTCCGGAAAGCCGAGCACCACCATGCCCACGGAGTCTCCCACCAGCAGGACATCGGCACCGCCTTCATCCAGCAGGCGCGCGGTGGGATAGTCGTAGGCGGTGATCGCGGCGATGCGCTGCGTGCCCTTGCGGGCGGTGATCGCGGCGGACTTTTCGGAACCGGTCATGATGGGAAGGTGGCTGGCTTGTTACCAATGCGCCTGCACCAGGGCGAGCGGGGCTTCGGCAGAGTCGAGGTGCTGGAGGTGCTCGGCGATGGTGACCTGATCGCCCGGCAGCACCAGTTCCGGACGGATGTCCGCCAGCGGTTGCAGCACAAAGCGGCGGGAGGTGAGGCGCGGGTGTGGCAGCACCAGCAGTCCGGCGTCGATTTCCTCGCTACCGAAGTAGAGGATGTCCACATCAATGATCCGCGGCGCGTTGCGCTCCGGCGTGGCCTCGCGTCCCAGCTTGAACTCGATGGCCTGGGTGTGCCCGAGCAGGTCGAAGGGGGTCCCCGTGAATGCGAACTCCACCACCGTGTTGAAGAAATCCGGAGAGCCATCCGGGCAATGCACCGGCTCCGTCTGATAGATCGGCGCCTGGCGGAAGAGAGCACCGGGCACGGCGATGTTTTTCAGCAGATCGCGGGCGATCTGGAGGTGCGCCAGCTTACGCCCCAGATTCGATCCGAGGGCGATGCCGACTCTTTGGGAAACGGAGGGCTTCAAGACGGCGGAAGGGAAAGGCACGCCGGTTTCCCAGCGCGCCTCTTGTCGAAAGCTGAATGCTGCATAGAGGAAAACTCACTTCAGCCCCAGCACGTCCTGCATATCATACAGTCCGGCGGGCTTGTCGGCGAGCCAGGCGGCGGCGCGCACGGCACCGGCGGCGAAGGTGAGGCGGGAGCTGGCCTTGTGGGTCAATTCCACGCGTTCGCCATCCGCGGCGAAGACGACGGTGTGGTCGCCCACCACATCGCCACCGCGCAGGGTGTGCATGCCGATCTCGCGCGGCTTGCGCGGACCGACGTTGCCGACTCGGCCATGGGCGATGTCCGTCTGGTAGGAGGTGCCGGTTTCCTCATTGAGGATTTCCAGCAACCGGCGGGCGGTGCCGGAGGGCGCGTCGATCTTGTGGCGGTGGTGCATTTCCACCACCTCGATGTCGAAACGGTCTTGTGTGAGGATTTGGGCGGCGCGGCTGGTGAGCCAGAACAAGGTGTTCACCCCCACGGAGTAGTTCGCGGCGAACACGATGGGCAGGGTCTTCGCGGCTTCCTTCACCATCTCGCGTTCCTCATCGGTGTGGCCTGTGGTGCCGATCACGAGACGCGTGCCGTTCTTGAGCGCGGCCTCCACCAGTTCGCGGGTGAACTTGTGCATGGTGAAGTCGATCACGCAGTCCACTCCGGTGAGGGCCTTGATGAGGTCCTCGCCCGCATCGTGGGTGGCGGTGACGGTGACGGCGGGATTGGCTTCGGCGGCTTGGAGGACGGCCTGACCCATGCGGCCGGACTTGCCGGTGACGAGAAGGTTGATCATGGCAATGGGAGGTCTCGGTTTCAGCCCAGCAGGCCGTTGCTGCGGAGGAGCGCGGTGAGAGCGTCCTTGTTGGCGGCGGTGAGCGGGACCAGCGGCAGGCGGAATTCCTCCAGGCAATGGCCGAGCAGCACGGCGGCGGACTTGATCGGCACCGGATTGACGTCCAGCGACATGAGGCCCTTGAGCAGCGGGTAGGTCTGCTTGTGGAGCGCGGCGGCGGCAGTGAAATCTCCGGCGAGGCAGAGGTTCACCAGATTGCTCATGGTTTCCGGGATGATGTTGCTGGCCACGGAGACGAGACCGACGGCACCGCAGACCATGAAGGGCAGCGTGAGCGGATCGTCACCGGAAAGGATGGCGAAGTCCTTCGGAAGCGCGGCCACGAGCTGGTTCACACGCTCCACCGAACCACCGGCTTCCTTGATGGCGACGATGTTCGGGCAATCCGCGGCGAGGCGGGCGGTGGTTTCCACGCCGATCTCGATGCCGGAGCGGCCCGGCACGCTGTAGAGCATCACCGGCAGGGAGGTCTCCGTGGCGATCTTCTTGAAATGCTGGTAGAGGCCTTCCTGGGAGGGCTTGTTGTAGTAGGGGCAGACTTGGAGGGTGCCGGTGGCACCGGCCTTCTCGGCAGCCTGCGTGAGTTCGATGGCCTCATGGGTGGCATTCGCGCCCGTGCCGGCGACCACTTCGCAGCGACCGGCGGCGAACTCCACGGCGAGGCGGATCACCTCGATGTGTTCGTGGGTGTCGAGAGTGGGGGATTCACCGGTGGTGCCGACCGGGACGATGCCGGTGACCTTTCCGGCGATCTGCCGTTCGATGAGGGCTTGGAAGGCGGGAACGTCGACCTTGCCGTCGCGGAAGGGGGTGATGAGGGCGGTGTAGGTGCCGGAAAAACGCATGACTGGATGGGAGTGTGGAGATTGGAAGGCGGACGTCCAACCTTTGAACGTCCGAAAATGCGAAAAAGTCGGCGATGGGGAAACAATCCGCCGCCGGGAGGATGTGCGGAGCGCGCCGGAGGCGTTCGGGGCTGCTTTTCGACCACGCGTCCGTCCTTTCAGACGATGATCGGCAACCCCAGCCTGCGGTGCTCCGCGCGAAGTTTTCGCGCCGCCCGTTTGTGGGCGGGTAAGGCCAGCCGCGCGAACTCGGGGAGTTCGCTTTCCTTGAGATGCTTCGGGCTGTCGTGGAGCGGGGCGATCATCGGGAGCGCGCGACAGCCGTAGCACCGCTCCCGCGGTTTGCCAAGTGGAGAGCCGCTAGGCGGCGATCAATCATCCCGATTGTACTCGTTCTCGTCGTTCCCGCGGTTTTCCAGGAGCGAACGGTGTTCGGCGATGGCGGCGGGCAGGCCGCTGGCGGCAGGATGGGCGGCGGCCCATTGTTCAGCGCGGCTGAGATCGGCCAAGGACATGCCGCGGACGGCTGCGGAAAGCACGGCTCCGGGAGGCAGGTCGGTTTTCCTGCCCTCCACAGAGGCAGCCCAATCGAGCGCGTTCATCGGATCCAGTTTGGCGCGGGCGGTGGAGGCGCGGAGCAAGGTGGCGCTGGTGACGGCAGGGCTGGCAAGCAGATCGCCGGACAGCGAGTCCGCGAGGACATCTCCTTCCGGAGCGTTGATGAGCGTATCGACAAGCGAGGTAAGATAGCCTGTCCCGGTGCCGGGTGGGATGCCTTGAAGGAGGGAGGAGATTTCTCCGGCGGAGGTGCTGCGGGCCAGTTCCTCCGCGGCGGCGCGGCCTGCGGCGGTTTGTTGGGAAGCTGGCAAGATGGATGCACGCTGGATCGCGGCGGCAGGGTCGCTTTTCGCCGTGTTGGCGATGCTGGCGACGCTCATCTCATCGCGGAACTTGCCCGGTGGCAGCCGATCAAGCCACTGCCGGGCTTCCATCGGCGACGTTTGCAACCAGCCTTCGAATTGCTTCCGCAGACTGCCCATCACAGACAGATCCGCGGCTGTCCCCGTCCGGGAGGACAGCAGATCCGCTCCCTTGAGCTGCCCGGCGCGGTAGTTCACCAGATCCGCTTCCGGACCGAGCGAGATTCCGCGGGCCTGCATTTCCTCCATCTCCGCAGCGATCCGGTCGAGGCCGGCTGCATCGCAAGATGAGAGCACGGCGAGAAAATCCGTCATGCGGGCAAGCGGATCGGGATTTTCCAAAGCCTGGCTGGACCGCTGGGCAGCGGAGGAACGATGGACCTGGGAATAGTCCCGGTTATCCTTCTCTCCGGCAGTCCGTGGAGAAGCCGTGCGTTGCTGCAATGGCAGTGGATTGGAAGAATCGTCGTTTTGTTCGTGGGATGCGGGTGTCCGCATGGTTCCCCAGGCGGCCACCGCGGCCAACGCGGTGATCCATGCGAAACGCTCCAGCTTCATCATGGAACGAATCGCCGGATGATGGGTTTGGTGCAATGTGGATGATGTGTCGATTTCGGTGGAATGGGGAATGTATGTGTTCCGGAAGTCGGGCCTTGTTCCGGTTTTTCATGGGGAATGCAAATCGGCTCATGTGGCGAACTTGGAAGATGACATATTTTCGCATAATGCAATGAAGGGGTGACGAACAAGTCACGGATTCGATATGTAGATGGGTGGATGTGGAATGGAATGAATGCGGGGATCATATCCGCGAAGAGGATATGCAGTAATCCATCGAATCATTCTTCCGATCCATGAAATCGACCGCCATTCTCGCCTGCCTCGCCCTGCAGGCCGTGTTTGCCATTTCCTCCCATGCAGCCCTCGTGGTCGCCTGGGACATGAACAACGCCCCCACCGGACTCAATCCCCCGGAGAGCTGGGATCAGGATGATCATGTGATCTCATCCACGCTCGACACCCATGGTGCGGTGTACCAGTTCAACACCACGCCGGGTTTCTATGCGGGCTTCGGTCCCTCGCTCAACATGTCGAACTACATCGGCTTCACGGTGAAGACCACGCCGGGCTACCAGATGAACCTGACGGACCTCGCCTACATCGTGAGTGCGGACGATGCCTCGGCGGGCAGCCACCAGTGGGGCTACCGCATCGACAATGGCAGTGGCTTTGGAGCGTGGACGCTTTCGCCCGTGCTGACGAACGCGACGGCGATCAAGACGTGGGATTTCTCGGACTTCAGCACTACGGGAACCGTTGAGTTCGGCTTCTTCGCCACCGCCCTCGCAACCACCAACGTGGTGAAGCCCGCTGCGGGAGCTCCCAATCGCAATGACCTCCAGTTGAACGGACTCGTGGTCACCGCCGTGCCGGAACCTTCGTCCGTGCTGTTGCTGTCGCTGGGGGCCTTGGGTGCTTTCCGCCGCCGCCGTTGAATGCTTCGAAGCGATTCCTGATGAACGCGCATCCATCCATCCTCGCCGCCATTCCCGCGCTGGCGGTGGCGGCTCAAGCGGCTCCCTTGCACGACTTCACTTCGGCGCGGGTGTACGCGCTCGACAGCATCTGCAGCGAAGCTTCCGGTGTGGCCTACAGCCGGAATACCGATTCGCTTTATGTGATCGGGGACGAAGGCGGGAACTTCATCGAGCTTTCGAAAACCGGTCAGGTGAAAAGCTCGATGCTGCTCCACAATTTCAACAGCTCCGCGGATCCCGAGGGCGTGGCATATCTGGGAAACGGGCGGTTCATGCTCGCGCTGGAGCGCATGCGCCGCGGTTACTTCATCGACTATGTGCCGGGGGCGGAGGCCACACGGATCAATAACACCGGGCCGATCTTCCTTGGTGACGGCAGCGTCCAGGACAACATCGGCCTGGAAGGCATCTGCTACGATCCTCTCACCGATTCGTTATGGGGGGTGAAGGAGCGTGATCCCGTCATGGCCTACGTGATGACCGGCTACACGACCAACCAGCCGGTGGTGACGATGCCGATCAAGGGCTCGAAGTTCATCAATGCGGGGCTATCGAGCATGTCCGACGTCTATGTCCTCGCGAATTGCGCCACGTTTTCCGCTTCCGATCCGCGGCGTCAGAACATTCTGTTCCTGGGGCGGGACGACAAGCGCATCGTCGAGATGACCCGCACGGGCACGGTGGTGGACACGCTGGACATCGCTTTCCTCAATCGTGGCACCATCGAGGGGCTCACGATGGATGACGATGGTGTCCTCTATCTGGTTTCCGAGCAAATCACGGCTGCAAGCCCGGGACAACCGAGCGAGGGACTGAGCTCCCGGCTCATCGTCCTGACTCCGGCACCGCTGAAGGTGATGACGTCCGATATCGTGCGGAGCGGCAGCCAGATGACGGCGGCTTTGACCTGGGGTTCCAGCGTCGGTGTCAGTTATGTGATCGAATACACGCCCGATCTTTCCAGCCCCTGGGCTGCCGTCAGCGGCGTGCAGACGGCGGTTGGAGCTTTCACTTCCGCCACCAGCGCTCCGGTGACCGGCCAGAAGGGTTTCTTCCGTGTGCGGCAGACGACTCCGTGAAAAAACAGCGTGAATGAATCATGGAAACCGCCACCCCGGGGATCCGGAGTGGCGGTTTCGATTCAGTCAATGAGCGGGGAAACGAGGATCTTAGTAGATGCCCGGGCTGCCCACGGTGCCGTTGCCGTTCGGGCTCACGTTGTGGTTGCCGGACTTCCAGGCGCTGTTGGTGCCCACCACGGAGAGCACCCAGTTCTTGAACTTGTTGTCACCAAGAACGGTGGACGGTCCCGGAACGGCGCTGAATTCCTCGGTGCGGGGGCCGGCCGGGTCGGTGCCCGGGGTGGCCTGGTCGTTGTAGGTCAGGCGATCCACGAGCGTGCCGATGCTGTCATAGATGTTGACCTCGTCGTTGCGGCCGAGGTTGACGGTGACGTTGCCGACGACGACGAGACCGGAAGGCTTCGTCACACCGGTGAAGGTGCCGTACCACACCGTGTCGAACACGGATGGATCGGCTTCCGTGATGATGGCGGACTTGCCCGGGGCAAGGGTGCCGATCGCGGAGAGATCCACGGCGTTCGAACCGGAGGTGGCGCGGTGGTTGTCGGAGTAGACATAGCCGGTCAGGTCGATGGAGGCACCGCCAGGAGCGTTGGTGTTGGTGATTTCCACGAACTCACCGTAGAGGCCGGTGTACATCACTTCCGTGATCTTGAGGCCGGCGGCGTTGGAGGCGAGGGTTCCGGCAGCAAGAGCCGCGAACGCGAGAACAAGGGATTTCTTCATTTGTTGGAATGGTTTGTAATGGATGAATACAGGGTTGGGATAGCCAGGATGGTCGTTCGCGCGCAGGACCTCCTGTTTATCACGCCGTGAGACTCGTCTGGATATGTATTCGTATCAAATGAAGGGGTGTGCCGAAGTTGTTTCTGGTCCCCTGGAAACGAAAAAGACAGATATGCGATTGCGTTGTGGAGTCGTGCAATGTGCGATAGATTGTGTGGGTTAAGGGGTTGTGCTGATAAATATTGCTCCAAGGGTGGTCTTCATTGCAAATATCACGGGCACGGCATCTGCTTGCGTATTACATGTCATCCAAATCGGACATGTGGTTTGAAAAACGGATGATGTCTGTTAGAAGGTTGACGGATTCGTCCGATCCTGCTGCCAACCATGGCGTTTTATTGTGTGCCGTGCGGCTGCCAGTGGCGGAGCGTGCATGCACGAAAAAGCCCGGCCGGGAGCCGGGCTTTGACTTGGGAGGAAGGATCTTTCCGCCCTTCCGTGGAGGATGAAGAAACCGGGACGGAAACCCTGGATCAGATCTCGATCTCGCCTTCGAAGACGAAATCGGCCGGACCTGCGAGGGTCACGTTGGTGAAAGTCTGGTCGCCGGTCTTCTCGAAGCCGATTTCCAGCGTGTCACCGCCTTCCACGTCCACCTGGATCGGGGAAGGCGCACCGGTGAGGAGGTGGTGGATCAGCGCGCTGGCCACCATGCCAGTGCCGCAGGCGAGCGTTTCATCCTCCACGCCGCGCTCATAGGTGCGGATGGCGATATGGCCGGGCTCCAGCACCTTGGCGAAGTTCGCGTTGGTGCCCGCCGGGGCGAAGGCTTCGTGGAAGCGGATGGTCGCGCCGTGTTCGACGACGTCCGTTTCATCGAGATCGTCCACGAAGACGACCACGTGTGGAACGCCGGTGTTCAGGAAATGGAGGTCGCCTTCGAGGTCCTCGATCTTCACGCCGGTGTCCAGCTTCAGATCCTTCGGCTCGGACATGGCGATACGGACGTTCTCACCGACCATGTCCGCGGCGAGGGTGCCGGCGATGGTTTCGAAGGTGACGCGTTCCGCCATCTCCTCGCCGAGGTGGGCGGTGAAGCGGCCGAAGCAGCGGGCGCCATTGCCGCACATCTCGGCCTCGCCGCCGTCGGCATTGTAATAGCGGAACTTGTAGTCCGCGCCGTTTTCGGCGGGTTCCACGGCCAGCAGGCCATCCGCGCCGACACCGCGGTGGCGGTCGCAGAGCGCGGCGATGGTATCGCCATCGAGTTCGGCGGAGAGGGACAGGTCGCGGTTGTCGACGACGATGAAATCGTTGCCGGCACCGTTCATCTTGTAGAAGTGCAGGAGCATGGGAAGAAAGTGGTGAAGGGAAGATGGATCAGGCCGACTTGGTGGCGGCGATGAGGGGGGCGGTGAACTCGCGGACGGCTGCTGCGGCGCGGTCCGGGTGAAGCTCCACCTGCTTGACGATCGCCGAGCCGACGATCACGCCATCCGCGGATTCCGCAACCATTTTGGCCTGGTCGGGTGTGGTGATGCCGAAGCCGACGCACACCGGCGTATCGGTGTGGGCCTTGATCGCGGCGACCTGGGCGGCGATGTTCGCGGAGGGAGCCACGTGGCCACCCGTCACGCCGGTGCGGGAGAGTGCGTAGATGAAGCCCTCCGCGCTCTTCGCCAGCAGCCCCACGCGGTCGGCGGGGGTGGTGGGGGCGATCAGGCGGATGTGCTTGAGGCCCTCGCCCCGGGCGAGATCGGTATTCTGGTCGGCTTCGTCCGGCGGCAGGTCCAGCAGCAGGATGCCATCGGCCCCGGCAGCGGCGGCGTCCTGGTGGAAACGCTCGTAGCCGTAGGTGAAGATTGGATTGAGGTAGGTGAAGAGGACGATGGGCGTCTCATGCGTCTCGCGGAAGCGGCGGATGAGTTCCAGCGACTTCGCGGTGGTCATGCCCGCCTTGAGCGCGCGGTCCGCGGCCATCTGGTTGACGATGCCGTCCGCAAGCGGATCGGAGAACGGCAGGCCCAGCTCGATGATGTCCGCTCCAGCGGCCGCGAGGTCCTTGAGGATCTCCAGCGAGGCCTCGAATCCCGGATCACCGGCGGCCACGTAGGCGACGAAGGCTTTTTTCCCTTCGGAACGGAGGCGGGCGAAAGTGGCGTCGATGCGGTTCATGGGTGGTCCTGAGGCGGGGCGGGAGCATTTGCGGTTTCGCCGCCCGTGGCAAGCGTGGGGAAGGGGAGGGATGGGGTCGGTTGGCAGGCCTGTTATTTTCCATCGGGTGAGGATGGGGCGGCTTTGGCTTGTTGAAATGCTTCCAGCATGGGCAGGTCTTCCGTGAAGGTGCCCAGGGAAAGGTGCGAAACTGCGGCCTGAATTCTTTCCCCGTCCTCTTCATCGCGGAGGAGCGAAAGCACGAAGGCGACATCTTCCGTGCTCCAAGTTTGCTCACGCGAGCTTCGATCCGGATACTCCGTTTTCTTGCCCAGCCTCCGGGCGAAAAAAACGGGATCTGCTTCGGGGTCCGCAGCGACGTAGTCCCTCCATGTCTCACGGACGCTCGTAAGGCTCTGGCCTCGGATGACAAGGCCTGCCGCATCCGAACGATCGATCACGGCACGGTTTGCCTTCCATGAAGCCCATGCCAAGGCCGGGGCATGTCGACCGAGAGAAAAATAAAGATGCTGCGAGTAGGTTGACTGGAACAGTTGCCCGTATGGATCATCCGCGCTCGGATGGAGCGTGCCGTAGAGATCCAAGGCGCGGGTGGCGTCGAGCCCCACCAGTTCATCCAGGAAACAACTTAACTCGAAATCCGTGTAGGGGGATTCCATGCCGTTGTTCTGCAACCGGCGGAGTCCGTCTTCGGGCCGGGTGCGGGCATCATCGCGGGCTTTCTCTTCCAATCGCTTTTCGGTTGCCGCGCTGGATTCGCTCCGGGTGGTCCGATCATGAGGGCGAGAGGGACGGCTGGAGGGATTGGAGCTGTTCCCGGTATCAACGGTCTTCTTCTCTCCGTCAGGGTGATCGCATGACGCCAGGACGGCGATCAGCGCGAGGAGAATCGAAAGCCGCTTGAGGGACGTCGCCATGGTCCGGCTGATAACAGGCCGGTGCCGGAGCGTCAAAAAGGGAAAGGAAAGCTGTCGGTGTTTGCGAAAGTTCACAGAAATTTCCAAGGTAGATGCCTCGATCTCATCATGCTCCGCTATCCTTTGATCCTTCTGGCCGTCGTGGCGGCCACCGGTTCCACCCTTGGGGTGGAAGCTCCGTCGTTGCTTCAACTTCTCCGCGACAGCCCCGGTCGTGTAATTCTGGAGGATGGTTCCTCCGCGTCGGCGGACGTGGCGCTCGTTCGCAAGGATGAAGGCGCCGTCTCACGGTGGGCCGTGGTGAACAAGGGCAAGGCCGCGGTGAAGATCCGCGAGGTGGTGCTATACGACGGCGATCACGGCTTGCCCGGGGATACTCCGCTGCACGGCGAGGGCTTCACGAAGCTGTCCCAGACTGCGGGCATGCTGGAGAAACCGGTGGATCTCGATACCTACACCGATCGTGCCCACTACAAGATTCCGGAGCCGGACCGGCTCCGCACCGTTTACAGCGTGGTGACGCTGGCTCCCGCCGGGAAGCAGCGGTTGTTGCTGGGCTTTTCCTCCTGCCGGCGTTTCACCGGGCGCTTCGGCTTCGATGGCAAGCGGCTCCGCGTTTCCGAGGATACGGAGAACCTCACGCTGGAGGCCGGCAAGACTTGGATGCTGGAGGACTTCATGGCCGCTGCCGGAGAGGACCGCGAGGCGCTCTACGACGGGTTCACCGCGGCCATTTCGAAGAATCATCCGCGTCTGAAGCACGATCCAGTGCCGACCGGCTGGAGCTCGTGGATCTGCTTCGGCCCGGGTGTCACCGCGAAGAACGTGTCCGACAATTCCCGCTGGATGAAGGAGAACCTGCCCGGCCTGCGCTACGTGCAGATCGATGACGGCTATCAGCCGTGGATGGGGGATTGGCTGGAAACCGGCAAGGCCTTCGGCGGCGGCGTGCAGGAGGTGCTGAAGGGCATCCGCAAGGATGGGCTCGAGCCCGCGCTGTGGGTCGCACCCTTCGTGGCCAGCCCGCAATCGAGGCTTTTCAAGGAGCATCCGGAATGGTTCGTGACCGGGGACGATGGCAAGCCGCTGCCCTCGAACAAGATCGGCTTCGGCGGCTGGCGGATGGGTCCATGGTATGCGCTCGATGGCACCCACCCGGGTGCGCTGAAGTGGCTGGAGGAAACCTTCCGCACCCTCCACCGCGATTGGGGGGTGACCTATTTCAAACTGGATGCGAACTATTGGGGCGCGATCCACGGCGGCCACCACCACGATCCGAACGCAACCCGTGTGGAAGCCTACCGCCGCGGCATGGAGGCGATCCTGCGCGGCGCGGGGGACAGCTTCATCCTCGGATGCAATCATCCGCTGTGGCCTTCGCTCGGGCTCATCCACGGCTCACGCGCGAGCATGGACGTGGCTCCCTCGTGGAAGTCCTTCAAGGACACTGGTCGCGAAAACCTCTACCGGAACTGGCAGAACGGCCGCCTGTGGTGGAACGACCCGGACAGCCTGCTGCTGGGAACCAAGAGCGCCGACGTGATGGGGCCGGACGGCAAGCCCGTCGGCAAGGGCGGAGTCACTCTGGATGAGACTCTCTTCCACGCGACCCTGCTGCGCGCCACCGGTGGCATGCTGCTGAGCGGCGACAATTTACCATCGCTCCCGCCGGACCGGATCGCGCTGCTGCAGAAGTCCATCCCGCCGACCGGCCGACCGTTCCGGTTCGCCGACGAATCCTTCGCGCTCGGCCGCCTTCAGGACGCGGGGCGTGAGTGGGTGGCCGTCTTCAACTGGGACGACCAGCCCGCCGACCGCGAGGTGACCTTCGGAGGCAAGGCGAAGCTCACCGACTATTGGAGCGGCGGTGATCTCGGCGAACACGGGGGCTCCTTCAAGCTTTCCGCCATGCCACCGCATTCCGGGCGGCTGCTGGAGATCGTGCCGGTGAAGTGAACCGCGGCCGTGGCCGGGCGGGGTGGTGTTTCATCCCGCGCGCCGTCGCGGCAGGGCATCGGCCCGATCCAGCAGGTGCCTGCCGAGGAACTGGCGTACCGGCTCCAGCAAGGCGGGGACGAAAAAGCCGTGGCCGGCTCCAGCTACGGGAATCATCGTACTTTCCACCCCGGCATGCAGCAGGGCGGCATGCATCCCCTCGGATTGGGAAAACGGCACGACCTCGTCCTCGGTGCCATGGATCAGCAGGAAAGGGGCGGCGTCCGGCCCCACCCAGTTCACGGGTGAGGCGCGCCGCGCCGTTTCCAACAGGTCAGGTCCCGCGATGCCGAAAAACCGTTCCGCGAACGCCGCCTCTTCCGGCTCCAATGACTCGGGATGGCCCACCAGCGAGAGGAAATCGGTGGGTCCGAAGAAGCTGGCCACGCAGCGGATGCCGTCCGGGGCGGTCGTCCCGGGCGCATGGGTGCCGAGCATGCCCGCGATCTGTCCGCCCGCGGATACGCCCACGATGCCGATCCGCTCCGGATCGAGATGCCAGGTGGCGGCGTTTTCCCGGAGAAAGGCGAGTGCGGCGCGGGCATCTTCCAAGGGGGCTGGCCAGCGTGCCTCGCCCGTGAGCCGGTAGTTGATGCTGACCAGCGCGAAGTCACCGCTGGCCAGCAGGCTCAGAGGCACGAGACCGTCTTCCTTCTCTCCGGAGTCCCAGGATCCGCCGTGGATGTAGATGACCACCGGATGGGGTGGGCCGTCACCGCGTGGCGGCAGCAGCAGGTCCAGCGTCTGGGCGGGATTGCCGTGGCCCGCGTAGTCGAGATCCCGCAGGTGGGTGAAGGCGGTGGAATTCAGACCGCCAAAGGGGCTAACGGCTTCATCCCTGAACATACGATAGCCTCGCCCGGAATGCCGCTTTCGCAAGGGCCTATCGGTTAGCCTTTCCGTGTGCCGCGGGTCGATGGAGCGGGAAGGAGAGAAGTGAGTTTTTTGAGAAAATCTGCGAATTTTCCGGGATCGTTGGCGTAAGGAGGCGGTCTTTTGTTCATGACCATGTCTCCGTTCTTGCAGTCCTTTTCGTACGGCTTTGTCGCCATCGCCCTCGCAACCTCCGTTCGTGCCGATGATACGGCCACCAGTGCGGAACGCCTCCATGACGTCCTCGGCCCGGATTCGCTGGTGCTGCCAGCACCCATCGACCAGTGGGACAATGCCATCCCGTTGGGCAATGGTGCGACGGGCGGCTTGCTATGGGGTGCGGGAAACAAGCTCAATCTCTCGCTCGACCGCGGCGATCTGTGGGACGAGCGGGCTCCGGACGAGGTCCGTGATCCGAAGTTCACCTACAAGACGCTGTTGGAAGCCATCGCGAAAAAGGACGGTGGCACCTATGGGAAATACTTCGACGGCATCTACGACAAGGGCCGGTGGACGAAGATCCCCGGAGGGCGGCTGGTGATCGAGTTGCCCGCGGACAAGCAGGCGAAGGAATTCCAGCTCGACTTCGAAAAGGCGCTCGGTTCGGTGGTCTTCACCGATGGGACCCGTGCGGAGGCGTTTTTCTCCGCCACGTCTCCGGTGGCGTTGCTGCGGTTGCCCGCCACCGCGAAGTTCGATCTGGTGCGTCCTTCCTCGATCAATCAACTCGGCTATCCCGCACCGGAATTCACCCGTGGTGAAAACGAGGTGTCCTATCTCCAGAAGACCGCCGCGGGTGGCAGCTATGCGTTCTCCGTACGTTGGAAAACGGCGGCCGGGCAGACGCTGGCGGCGATCTCCATCACCTCCGGCGAGCAGGGCGGCGATCCGCTGGCGAAGGCCCGGGAAGGGGCTGCCTCCGCCTTGGCAAAAGGCTGGGACACGCCGTTGGGCGCCCATCTCGCATGGTGGAAGTCGTTCTACCGCACCTCCTCGGTCACGCTGCCGGAGCCGCGTCTCCAGCACCACTATGACCTGGTGAAGTACTACTACGGGGCATCCTCGCGCGCGCAGTCCGATCCGATGCCCCTGCAGGGCGTGTGGACCGCGGATGGCGGCGGCCTGCCGCCGTGGAAGGGTGACTACCACAACGACCTCAACACCCAGATGACCTACGTGGCATGGCAGACCGCGGGACTCACCGATCCGGGGATGTCGTATCTGAACTACTATTGGAACCGTATGCCGGAGTTCCGCGCCTATGGGAAGAACTTCTTCGGCATGAACACGGCGATGGTGCCCGGCGTGATGACCCGCGCCGCGCAGCCGATGGGCGGCTGGCCGCCGTATGCCATGAGCCTCACCGCCGGTCTTTGGAACGGCCACGCGTTCTACCGCTATTGGAAGACGACGCGCGACGACCGGTTCCTGGCCGAGCGGGGCTATCCGTGGCTGAAGGAAGTCGCCACTTCGGTTTTCTCGCTGTGTTCGGAGAAGGACGGCAAGCTGGTGCTGCCGGTGACCTCCAGCCCGGAGTGGAACGATGGCGGTTTCGCCGCCTATCTGAAGCCGAACTCGAATTTCGATCAGGCGCTGCTGCTGTGGTCTTCCGGCGCGTTGGAGGAAATGGCCGCCGCTCTTGGCAAGAAGGACGAGGCGGCGAAGTGGGCCGCGATCAAGGCGAAGCTCGCACCATTGAAGACCGATCCATCCACCGGTGAACTGCTGGTGGCGGAGGGCATCCCCTTCAAGCACTCGCACCGTCACTTTTCCCACGCGATGGCGATCTATCCGCTGGGCCTGCTCGATCCGGCGGGCTCGCCGGATACGGAGAAAACGGTGAAGAGCACGGTGAAGCAGCTCATCGGCAGCGGCTCCGGAGCGTGGGTCGGCTACTCCTTCACCTGGGGAGCGGCGCTCGCCGCCCGTGCCGGGATGCCGGAGGATTCGGCGCGGCCGCTGCGGGACTTCGAGCGCGCCTTCGTCACCCGCAATGGTTTTCATGTGAATGGCGATCAGACGAAGTCCGGTCTCAGCGGCTTCACCTACCGGCCGTTCACTCTGGAGGGGAATTTCCTGTTCATGGATGCCATCCACGAAATGCTCATGCAGAGCCACACCGGCGTGATCCGGCTGTTCCCCGCCGTGCCGGAGGCTTGGAAGGACGCTTCCTTCGCCGATCTGCGGGCCGAAGGCGGGTTCAAGATCTCCGCCACGCGGAAGGACGGGGCCACCCGGTCCTTCACGATCACCGCCGCGAAGGCGTCCACTGCCATCCTGGCCGATCCCTTCCCCGGCGGGGAAATCGCCAGCCTGCCGCCCGGTGCCAAGCGGGAGAACGGCAGGCTCGCCATTCCGCTCCAGCCTGGCGTGGCGGTGACGGTGGAGCGGAAGTGAAAAGAGCCCGGGAGGCTCGAAGAGTTTTTCCGAAGGTCTTATCGAGGAGACTCAAAGAAAGGTTTACTGCGGTCGTGCTTCTTGAACTCCTCCAGGATTTTGCCGATCCATTCGCGATCCTTTTCATGGCATTCCAGTTTGATCGGAGCGGAGGTGAATTTTTCTGGCAGGACTTTTCGCAGGCACTCGAGGCTGGCTCTCAGGATCTTCTCGCGGGGATGGCCGTGGTTTTCCGGAACGGCGAACCGGGTCGCATCCAGTAAAATGGTGCGATCCCCCTCGGGGTCCCCGCCCTTGAACGAAAGGCCGTAGATGGAGGCCAGATTGATATCGCCCACAGGTTCGGGGGCGTTGGTGGGCGGCTTGTTGGGTGCTGAAATCAGATTGATGACATTGGGGAAACCGGAATGGCTGTACCAGTCCACACAGGAGACCGGCCGGATCTCGATTTCACCACTGCCCTGACCGTCAAGCGGTTGATAGGTTTGAACAAGAGCGGCTTCTCCGGCCCAAGCAGCGGCACAACTGCCCAGGAAAACGAGGATGGTGTGTTTCATTTCCGATGACGGTGGGGAGTTCATGACTGTTTCGCAATCCATTCAAAGAGAGGAGACTTTGATCGGGGTGCGATGGCCGGGCGGTGGCCGCCTGCTTGTGAAATCCTTCACAAACGGCTTGAGGCGGGGGCGGTGGGGAGGCAGGGTATCGGTATAGCCACCATGGTCAGTCCTTCCCAGCAGCCGCTCCACGCCGCCTACGACTCGAAAATCGAGGGTAACGTGATCTTCACCCGCGTCGATGCGGCGATGAACTGGATGCGAAAGAACTCGATGTGGCCGATGCCGATGGGCCTCGCCTGCTGCGCGATCGAAATGATGGCCGCCGCCTGCAGCCGCTTTGACCTCAGTCGTTTCGGTGCGGAGGTGATGCGTTTTTCGCCCCGCCAGGCGGACGTGATGATCGTGGCTGGCACGGTGACCTACAAGATGGCGCTGGCCGTGAAACGCATCTGGGACCAGATGCCGGAGCCGAAGTGGTGCATCGCCATGGGCGCGTGTGCCTCGTCCGGCGGGATGTACCGCAGCTACGCGGTGCTCCAGGGCATCGACAAGCTGATCCCGGTGGATGTGTACATTTCCGGGTGCCCGCCGCGCCCCGAGGCGCTGATCGAAGGCCTCATGAAGCTCCAGGCGAAGATCGAGACCCAGCCAGCGCTCCAGCAGCAGAAGCAGGAGTTCCTCAACGAAATGGCCTGAGCCGCACCCTTTTCCCCTTTACCGAAACGATGTCCGCGGAAGACGTGAGCAAGGTGCGCGAGAAATTCGGCGCGCAGGTGAAGTCCGGCAATGAGTTCCGTGGCGAGCACACCGTGACGGTGGAGCTGGCGGCGCTGCACGATGTGATGGCCTTCGCGAAGAACGAGCTCGGCTACGGCATGGTCATCGACATCGCCAGCCTCGACCACTTCGGCGACGATCCGCGGTTCGAGATGGTTTATGAACTCGTCACGGTGGACGACTCGAAGCACCTGCGGGTGAAATCCCCGGTGGGTGAGGATGAGTCCGTGCCGAGCGTGACGGACCTGTGGGCCGGTGCCGATTGGCATGAGCGTGAGGTTTATGACATGATGGGCATCCGGTTCACCAATCATCCGGACCTGCGCCGCATCCTGATGTGGGAAGGTTATCCGTTCTTCCCGCTGCGGAAGGATTTCCCGCTTCAGGGACGTCCTTCGGACATGCCGGACGTCGCTTTCACGGGCATCGCGCCATTGGAAGGCGGTCCGTTCGTGACGTGCGCGGGCGGTGATGACACCATCGGTCGTGAACCGCGGGCCCGTGTGATCGACTGATTTTTCTTCCGGACGATCGCGCCTTTCTCCGCTCCTCGAACCCGCACCCCTCCTGCACGATGAATCGTCTGGTGGCTCGTGCGCATGGGGTGGGGCGGGGCTTCGGCCAGCTCGGGCGGGCGCGCCTGCCGTGGCTGATCGTGCTGGTCATTCTTGGCATCCAGGCCGCCGTTGAATCCTACGGCGGTCACGCGCGGCTTGGTCCGCTTTTCCGCCTGTTGGGTCTGAGCCAGGAGACCATCGGCATGGGGTGGCTGTGGCAGATCGGGACCTATGCCCTGCTCCATGGCAACTGGCTGCATGCTGGATTGAACGCATTCTGCCTGCTTTTGTTGGGAACGCGCGTGGAGCATGTATTGGGACGGCGGATTTTGTTGCGCGCGGTGTTCCTCGCGATTCTGGGCGGGGCTGCCGGGCATCTTCTTTTCGCCTCGCGATATGATGTGACGTTGGTGGGGATTTCCGGCGCGGCCTATGGACTGCTGCTGTTGGTCACCACGCTTTCCCCGGAATCAACCATGTGGCCGTTGATGGTATCCGGCCGCTGGGTCGGTATCGGGCTGTTGGCGGCTTCGGCGCTGCTCGCGTTGATGGACCCGGCGTTGGGATTGCCCCTGTTTTCAAATGGCGGCCGCTATTTGGCGGAACATGGATTGGAATCCTGGTGGGCGCTGAGCCACGGCTGCCACTTCGGCGGCGGCTTGGCCGGGTGGCTCTACGGGCGCTGGCTGCTGCGGCCGCGCGTGACCTTGGAAAAGCTCCGGCGGGAACGTGAGCGCCGCGAAGGCCTCGGGCGGCGAAGCACCGAATCTTGAATTCATAGCGGACTCCGCATGAAGAATGGATGAAATGAAGCCTGCATGGCGGACGTTTTCTTTTGAAGGAGTCATGCATTCCGCACGGTGGATGTGTTGTTGTAAATCGCTTGTCAATCAAGGGAATCAGGGCTAGCAGCGGGCGTTTTCTTTCTGGTATGCGCTCCCCTCGTTTTATCTCTCGGGCTCGGTTTTTGACATGTGTCGGATGGATGGGTTTTTCCCTCGGAGGGGCTTCCGCCGTTTCGACGGACATCGAGTCGCTTGGCAACGAAGTCCGGTTCCTTTCCGGCAGCCAGGTTTCGCGGTTGGACCTCCAGGCCGGTACCTGGGGCACGGCGATCCGGATGACGAAGGCGGCCTCGCCGACGGCGTTCGTGTGGGACCGCATCCACGAGTTCGCGATAGCTCCCGGAGGCATCTACCGGGCGAATGCGGATGGCAGCGGCGAGGCGTTGTTTCTGCCCGGCGTGAACACGGGTGGGTTGGTTCTTTCCGGGAACGCGCTGCATGTGATCTCCGGCAGCAAGGTTTCCGCCTACGATCGCTTCACCGGCACACTGCTTTCCGAGGTTGCCTTCGCCACCGATCTCGGCGGCGCGAGGTGGAAGTCCACGGAGGGTGGCAGCGTGGCGGTGGGCGTGAAGGTGGAGAATGGCGCGGTCACCGTGCTGCGGTTGGACGTGGGCGTGCAGCCCGCGGTGGTGGAAAAGTCCACCCTGCCGCTGGCGTCCGCGGCGAATTTCTGGCCCAGCCGGAATGGCACGCGGGTGTGGTTCGCGAATGGATCGCTGTGGCAGTTGGGCGCTTCGCCGGTGAAGCAGGTTGACCTGGGCACGCCGGTGTCCGCGGCGGCGTTCTTCACGCTGGATCAATATGCGGTGGTGACCGGAACCACGGTGAAGGTGCTGGATGCGGCGGGGGCGGTGCTCGGGCAGACCTCGCCGACGAGCGTGCCGACCGACCTTTTCACCAGTGGCTCGACCTTGTGCGAGATCAAGGATGCCGGAACCCGCCCGACTTTGACGAAGGTCCTGTGGCAGAACCTCGGCTTCGGCTCCGGAGCGGTGCCAGCACCGCCGCCGGTGCCGATAGCCTACTCCAGCCAGCCCCGGTTCGTACGGCAGGGGAAGGAAGTGGGCATGACCATTCTCTCGTCTTCAGCCTCGCAGCTTGCCCGTTGGTCTCCGGAGGAAATGGATTACCGGGCTTCCATCGCCTTGCCCGCAGCCGGGACGGTGGAGTATGTGCCGAAGGAGGATCGGGTGGTCTATTTCCCGAGCAATGGCACGGCGGTTCGCACGGGGGACTTCTCCGGCGGCTCGTGGCTGGCGGCACCGGCATTTCCGGCATCCAGTTATGACGGAAACGTGACGGCCTCCGCCGACCGCTCGGCGCTGGTGAAGTATCCCGGCGGCTATGCCGAGCTGAACACCGCCACCAACACCTGGACGACCAATACCGCATCCTTCGACCGTGATGCGGTGTGGAATGCCGCCACCGATGAGATCCTCTCATCCGATTCCTCTGCTCTGGAGATCTATCGCCGGCCGTGGTCGAATCTCTTCAGCCAGGTGGTGCCTCCTGGTAGCGGCCGTCCCGGCACGCCATTGGTCTGCGTGACGCCGGACGGCAGCCGGGCGGCAACCGGAAGCGGCTTCGTCTTTGCCAGCCAGCCATGGCGGCAGACCGCCGACCTTGGAGTGACGGTGACGGACGCGGCGTGGCTGGATGCCGCGAAGCTCGCGACCATCCGGCCCGCCCCGGATGGCAGCACGAGGGTGGAGTTCCGCCGGGGGCGGAAGCTCGCCGCATTTTCCGAGACCGTCCTGCCGGGAACTCCGGTGCGGCTTTTCGCATTGGATTCGGGAGCGGTGGCCGTGACCCTCGTGTCCGGGTTGCCGGTGATGTTCCACTTTGATGCCGATGGACGTTTGCTCCACGCGCCCTCGATGCCGGCGTTTCCGGCGGCTGCTCCGGCGATCGTCACTCGCGGGGCGACTTCTTTGGTGGTGTCGTGGTCCCTGCCACAAGGGGCGGGCGATGCCGTGCGCTTGGAGTACCGGAAGGCGACGAGCACCGGGGCATGGACCTCCTCCGGAGTGTTCCCGCCCTCGGCCACCGGGGCGACGGTGGGCGGGTTGACGGCAAACACCTCCTATCAGATCCGCGTGGTCGCCTTGCGCCGGAGTTCGGAGGCGGCTTCCACCGCGCTGACGATGGCGACGCTGAAATCCGCCACCACTCTGGATGGCACGCCGTATGATCTGCAACCGACGGCACTCCGTGACAACCGGGTGGCGCTGAAGTGGACGGACCGATTGTCCACTGAGGCGGGTTTCGTGTTGTCCCGCAGCACCAATGCCAGCGGCCCCGGCGCGACAACCATCCCCCTTCCGGCGAACGCCACCACGTGGGAGGACACCACGGTGGCCGGTGGCACGACGTACTACTACGTCATCAAGGCGGTGGACTCGAAGGGAGTGGGTGTGGCCTCTCCGGCCTGCACCATCACCACTCCGGTGACGGGCGCGATCCCGCCATATGCGGTGTCCGTGACCGTGGAGCGCTCCGCCATCCTCTGCAACCGGATCACCTGGGTTAATCCGGCGCCGCTGGAGCTGGACGGCTTCGTGATCGAACGCTCGCCGGTGCCGAACCTGGATTGGCGGGAGCTCGCGCGGGTCGGCCCGGCTACGACCTACTATGACGATGCCACGATCCGTCCGGGCATCGCGTATTCCTACCGTGTCCGTGGCTACAACAACAACGGCATGATCGATGAGGGTAGTTCGGGAACCACTGGCGGCTTCTCGGTTCCCGAAATCGGGAGCGCGGGGAACGACGCTCCCGCCGTGGTGAATGGCATCTTGTATTTCCTCGATCCCGCGGGAGACCAGGTCCTGCGTTACGATCGCTCCGCCGGCGGCTGGCTCACGCCGTTGGAACTGCTGCTGCCCGAGCAGGCGCAGCATTGGGTGTTCTCCAGCCAAGGGATTTTCGTCGCCACGGCCTATTCAGTCTTCGCCATGAATCTGGATGGCAGTGGTTGGAGGCAGGTCCAGGCGGGCGCGCAGCCGGTATCGGATATATGGGTGGTGAAGGACAATCTCTGCATCTCGCGGAAGACCTTCCCCACCGGGACGGTGTGGTCCTTCCAATTGGGAGCGGGGCTTTCGATCACGCCGCGCACGTACTCGACTGTGATCGTGGCCCCGGATCTCACGGCGGTTTCGCCGGAAGGCACGATGGTGGGCGCCACCACTGGCGTCAGCCATCTGGTCACAGGGCTGCAGATGGATCTGGTGGGGGCGGTGGGCACGCTCGGCTACTACAATGCCAGTGGTTCCCCGCAATCGATCAAGCGCCTGTGGGCGCTGCCCGGAGGCCTCTACTTCCTGGACAACCTGGGGTTCTACTATGGCCGCGATGGCTCGCCGGCCGGACGGCTGAACCTCACGCGGGTGGACGACTGCGTGGTTACGCCGGAGGGAGACTTCGTGGTGCTTTCCGATGGTTTGATCCGGGCCTACGATCCCAGCCTGCAGCCGGTGGCGGAGGGATACGCGCCACCCCGGGCGATGGCCCTGGACGTGCAGGGCGGAAATCTACGGGTGATCCAGTACAACGAGGATGTGGCGGTGCCGTTCGGTTTCGACCTCCGTCCGTTGTCGTGGTTCGACCTGCCCACTGATCCGACGGTGATCCGCCGCACGACCGCACTGGATGATTTGTTCGTGACCAGCGACGGCACGCTCTGGGGTTATGACAATGTCGCGGGCTATCTGCTCCGCTGGTCGTTCACCGAAAGGCGCTTTGTCGAGCGCATCGTGACGAATATCAAAGGCACCAACGCGCTGTGGAGCTTCTCGAAGGACAAGAACGCGTTCTACGGTGGTGGCTACAACGGGGCGGTGGTGACGAAGATCGACCTGGCCTCGCCCCAGCGCACCCGCACGACCACGCCGCCGCGGGTTTACAATCTGCGCGCGCTGGTGGGGGACCGTTTCGTGGTGTCGGCAGGCAGCGATACCTTCATGGTGGATGAGAACGGCGTTCGCGGAATCACGGTGGGCGGGATGGACAAGTCCTCGATCAAGGGCGCGAACTGGGATCCGGTGAACCAGATTTTCTTCAAGTTCGACATCGGCTCCAGTCCGCAGGGGCCTTCGTGGTTTGGCCCCACTTACCGGCCCGGCAGCTTCAGCACCTATGGTTTGTCGGTGGATCTCCGTCAGACGCCGTTCGTGCGTCCCTCGGGTACGCTCGGACGTTTGTTCACCGGCAGCGGCACCCTGGGCACCTATCCGACCTTGGGCAAGGTGGCGAAGCTGCAACTGAACCGTCCGCGCGATGCGGATTGGCTGGATGATTCGCTGGTCGTGCTCGAGCCCTCGGATTCGGACCGCAGCCAGATCACCCGCTGGGGAATTGACGGCCAGTTGCTCGGTCGCACGGAAATCGCCGGGGTGGTGGATCGCTTGAAGGCGATCGATGGCTCGAAGTTCCTGGTATCCGTCGTCATTGATGGGCAGCTCCGGTTCGATGTGCGGGACAAGTCGCTCCAACCGCTGCCCGCCAGTTCGCTGGGCGCGCCGGTGGTGACCCGTTTCACCCGTTCCCATGAGGTGCTGGCAGGTGAGGGGGCTTCACTGGTGGTCTCAGCTCAGGGCACCGGGCCGCTGTCCTATCAGTGGCGCCGGAATGGCACGCCGCTGCCGGACGCTCATGAACCGGTGCTGGATGTGGCCTCCGGTGCTCCGAGCGTGGCAGGCACCTACGAGGTCACCGTAACGAATGGAGAGGGTCAGGCTACCGCCTCCGCGACCATTTCCATCGCCGCTCCACGCACGCGCTTTCTGCCGGGCAGCTTCCTTCTCATTCATGGGACCAAGATCCGTGAACTGGCCCCGGATGGCACCGTGGTGGGAGAACTCACCGTTCCCGCGCCGCCGAAGCCGAACTACTGGACGCTCGATGAAGTGGTGGTCGATGAAGTGGGGAACCTGCACGCGCTGGTGGGAGGCACTTATTCGTTGAATCAGGAGGTCTTCGCCCGTGGCGCCTATCATATCCAAACGTATCATCCCCGTACGGACGAGTGGACCTCCACTCCGGTGCCGGAGGTTTATGGGGAGTATGCGGCGCGCGGTCTGGCGGTCATGGGCCATCGTGCGCGCCTTCATGACGCCACACTCGATCTCCGCACCGGTTTGCCGGTGTGGACCCGCGGCTATGTGGTTGCTCCCGCCGGTCCGCGGCACGTGCTGGTCAGCAACAGCGACATCGGCGTGGCCAATTCCTATCAGATTCAGGATGCGGACGGGAAAGCGAAGGGGGCATGGTTCTCATTCCCGTCCGTCCAGACCGTTGCTTGTGACCCGGCCGGATATCAGGTCGATACAACGGGCACCAAAATGATGAAGTATGACCTCGTTGCGGGCACGCTGACGAACATCCCACTGCCCGTTTACGTGGTAGGCCGCACGCGGCTGCTCTCGCCGACGAAGGCGGCGGTACTGACCAATGCGCAGCAAACCGGCGGCATCGTGGTGGTGGATCTGGTTTCCGGTGCCGTCCAGCAGATCGCACATCCGCTTCCTTCCACCGCGAAGCTCCAGGTGGTGCCGGAGTCCGGGTCCACCACGGTAGCGGCCTTGGACCCGCTCACGCTGTTCTACACCCAGAATCTCTCTGGGCGCGTTGGAAGCAGGATGGGCACCTACGGACCGTCTTCCGACTTCGATGACGACGGTCGATCCGATTGGATGGAGGTCCTTACCAACTCCAGCCAGAGTCTCCTGCGGGGGTACCAGTTCTCCCTGCAGCCCTATAAGTTGGGGAAGATGATGGTTTACACCATTCCGGCGAATTTGAACAACGATCTGACTCCCATGGCTCCCTTGGAGTTCAGCCCGGACATGGTTCATTGGAGCACCACGAAACCGGAGGGGGTCTTTGTTGAAAACTCCGGGCCGGTGTGGGGATGGCAGCAGGTGAGGGCCAATACCGAATTGAATCCGAGATTCTTCGTGCGGTGCCGGGTTCCGTCCATGCCCGCCCGGAACTAACGGGTTCACATGAAAAAAGCCCGCGCCGGTGAGGGCGCGGGCTCCTTTCGAGGACCCGGGAAATGGGGATCGGTGGCCTCAGCGGCCGCGGGCGTTGTCCATCTTCTCGCGGAAAGCTGCCTGGCGGTCGGCGGCGGCTTCACGGTTCGCCTCCACCTTGGCGGCGAAGTTCGCTTGGTTCTGCGCGCGGGCTTCCGCGAAATTCTGCTGCCGTTCCGTGGCGGCGGAACGCCAGTTGTCGAGCGATTGCTGGCGATGCTGCTGGTTGTCCTGCAGGCGTTCACGGAACTGCTGCTGGTTGTATTGCAGCCGCTGCTGGTTCTCGAAGCGGTTGTCCTGGAAGCGCTGGCGGAAATCCTGGCGGTTGTCCTGGAACCGGTTCTGGAAGTTCTGACGGTTGATCTCCTGCTGGTTGCGGAGATTCAACTGGTTCTGCTGCAAGCGGTCGCGGTAGGCCTGCTGGTTGGCGGCGAGGTTGTTCCGGAACTGGGCCGCATTCGCCTCGCGGTTTTCGCGGAAGTCACGCACCCACGCGTAGTTGCGCTGGCGCAGTTGTTCGAAGCGGTTCTGGTAGTTCGGGATCTGGCCGTAGTGGATGTTGCGCGGGGGCGGGCAGATGCCGCCGCCGGGACGCCAGCCATACGGGTGCGGCACGCCGTGGCAGATCGGCGGGCGGTAACCCACAGGGTAGTAGCCGTGGAGGTAGGGGTCGTAGTAGCAGCGGCGCCTGTAGTCGTAGTAGCAGTAGCGGTAGGGATCGTATCCCCACCCGGGATCGCCGGTGCTGACGAAAATCGAGGTGGAAATCCCCCCGCCGTAGTAACCATCCCCATAGCCGGAGGCGTAGCCCGGACCGGGGCCGTAGGGATCGTAGTAGCACGACACCAGGGAAAGGGAGGAGACGGCCGCGGCAAGACCGAGCCCGAGGCGGAAGAGTGGGGTCTTCATGTGGAGTGAGACTCGTTCACCCCGCGGTTTATTCAAGAGCCGGCGGACACGATGCGGGAATCCGGAGCAGGGGGGGAGACTTCCGGATTCTCTCCGCCTTCCCGCATTGACAGCCCCGCCACCGGTTTCGTTCCCTCCGGGTCAGCTAGCCTCCCGATCATTGCAATGCCCGAATCCATCCTCGTGACCGGCGGTGCCGGATACATCGGCTCTCATACCGTCCGCCTGCTGGCCTCCCAAGGCCGCAAGATCGTCGTTCTGGACAACCTCGTTTACGGCCACGAACAGGCCATCGTGGATGAATCCGTGACCTTGATGAAAGGAGACGTGGGTGACCGGGCTTTGGTCGAGCGCCTCTTTGAAGAGTACCGGTTCACTGCCGTGGTCCACTTTGCCGCCTATGCCTATGTCGGCGAGTCGGTGACCGATCCGCTCAAGTACTATCGCAACAATACCGCCGAGCCGCTGGTGCTGCTGGAAACCATGCAGAAACACGGCTGCAAGGTCTTCGTCTTCTCCTCCACCTGCGCCACCTACGGCGTCCCGGACAGCATTCCGATCGTCGAAACCAACCCGCAGCGCCCGATCAATCCCTACGGCCGCAGCAAGCTGATGCTGGAATGGGTGCTCGCCGATTGCGGCCACGCCTGGGGGCTCCGCAGCGCCTGCCTCCGCTATTTCAATGCCAGCGGCAGTTCCGCCGATGGCCTGATCGGCGAAGATCACGATCCGGAAACCCACCTGATCCCGCGCGTCCTGATGGCCGTGACCGGGGAAATCGAGTATGTGGAGGTCTTCGGCACCGATTATGACACGCCCGATGGCACTGGCGTCCGCGATTACATCCACGTCGAGGATCTGGCCGAGGCCCACGCGCTCGCGCTCGACCACCTCGCTGCGGGCGGAGAGTCCCTGAAGGTCAACCTCGGTACCGGCGTCGGCGTTTCCGTGAAGGAGATCATCGAGGCAGTGGAAGAAATTACAGGCAACAAGGTGCCGGTGAAGTATGGTCCACGCCGTGCCGGAGATCCGGACAAGCTGATTGCGGATCCCTCTCAGGCCAAGTCGCTTCTGGGCTGGGAAGCCCGCCGGAAGGATGTCCGTGACATGGTCCGGCCCGCTTGGGCTTGGGCCAACGGACCCCGAAAAGGGCGCTATGACCACTGAAAAACAATTTCTGCGCGTAATTGCGATGTAATCACATTCGGGCTTGCAAGCGCCCGCGAATTGCGCAAGTTCTCGTTAAACCCAATCTTACATGAACAGCCGTTTTAGATCCACCGGAGGACATCCTCCACATCGTCCCCCTGCGGGTTTCTCACTGATTGAATTGCTGGTGGTCATCGGGATCATCGCCATTCTGCTCACGGTGGGTGCCGTTGGCATGGGTGGCATCACCAAGGGCAAGAACCTCAACAGCGGGGTTACGACCGCGGAGGCCCTGTTTGCGGAAGCCCGGTCCACCGCCACCGGCAAGGCCACCCGCGCCTGCGTGCTGGTGGACATCAATGATCCCAAGGACGCCACGAACTATCTGAAGCGCGTGCTCATCGCCTATGAGGACCTCGATCCCGCCACCAACCAGCCGGTGAAGGACAAGTGGGTGCTCACCAGCCGCGGGGCGACCCTTCCGGACGGTGTCTTTTTCAGCAAGACCTATAGCAAGGGAGGCAGCGACGGCCAGACCCTCACGGAAATCTCCCTCAGCGGGGACAACGTGAAGAAGCAGTACGAAGGCAAATATTACGCCTATATCTTCAATTCGGAAGGCATCTGCACCACTCCCGGCGCGACCTTCGTGGTCGGTTCCGGTGTCCGCACCGGCAGCGCCGGCGAACCCCGCACCGTCGGCAGCGCGAAGCGCGAGTTCGGCGGCTTCATCGTGTGGCGGAATGGCAATACCTCGCTCTTCCGCTCCCCGGATCAGGCCGGCATTCCTGCCACCGTGACCACCTTCTAAGCCCATGACGACCACCACATCCCAACGGCGCGGTTTCACCCTGATGGAGACCGTGATCGCCATCGGCGTCCTTGCCGTGCTTCTCTCCGCCTTCCTCACCGTCTTCGGGCCTGCCACTTCCGGCATCCGCCGCGCGCTCAGCGCCCAGGAAGCGGACCGTCTGGCCTCCACGCTGGAAAAGGAACTCGGCACGCTGCGCCCGAACGAGAAGTTCACCGGCGGTGGCGGCCAGACCGTCGGCACGGCCTTCGACAAGGCTTTCGATTGGATCAAGAACGCCAAGAAGGACGGCAACAAGCCCTCCGATGGCACAATCCTGATCTACCAGTACCGCGCCGATCCGACCAAGATGCGGGATGACGGCTCCCTCGCCGCCTACACCAACGCCGGTTCGGGCATCGCCGGTTCCGACTACGTCATCCAGTCCGCCGTGCGTCGCCGCAAGGATTCGAACAATCCGAAGAACGACGAATACCTCAAGGAAGACCTGAAGTCACTCGAAGGCCGCGTCTTCGCGGTCTGCGCCACCCAGCTCGTTTTCAAGACCAACGGCCTCGAGCTCGGTGAATCCGGCCAGATCAAGGATCCCAAGCCGCCCAACAATCCGGCCACCGACGCCACGCAGTACACCGAGGCCGTGATCGCCTTCTCCGCCGATTTCTACGGCGTGCCTAGTACTGCCTACCAGTACATCACAGGCGCCGGATTCACCAACTCCGCCCTGCAAACCCCGATCTTCACCCGCAACCTGGCTGCCCGCCGCTGAGACGGCGCAATCGCTTCCGATCATGAAAACCCATTTCCGCGATTCCATCCGCCGGGGCTTCACCCTCATGGAGCTGATGGTGGCCATGGCCATCACCACGATCATCGTCACCGTTCTGGTGAGCATCACCTCCGTGTCCATCGAGGCTTGGCAGAAGTCCCGCTCCGAGATCCGCGCCAGCCGCCAGGGCAAGGCGATGACCGACTCGATGGCCGCCGACTTCCAGGCGATGGTGACCCGCAAGGGCAACAGCTTCGAGTGGCTCTACGCCGATCTTAGCAAGGACAGCGACCTGCCGGGCAATGCCAAGGTGAAGAGCAACAATGCCGCCAGCTTGATCTTCTTCTCCGCCCCCACCGACCGCTATTCGAACGTCACCGACCAGGGTGGCGACGTCTCCTGCATCTCGTACAAGCTGGACTACAAGGATCCGGTCTCCGGCCAGGCCTCCACCAGCTACGACACCTTCGCGATGTACCGCCTGCTGGTGGAACCGAACGAAACCTTCAACTCGCTCCTCGGCCAGACCGACCTGCAGACCGCTTTTGGCACCCGCACGGTGTCCGATGTGAAGAACTTCGTCTGCGAGAACGTTTACCAGTTCACGCTCAAGTTCAACGTGGAGGTCCAGAAGGCCTCGACCTCGCCGAACACTCCGCCCACCAAGCAGATCGTGCCCGTCACCCTGACCCGCGGCCCGTCCAGTTCCGGCGGCGGAGGTGGTGCCAGCGGCACCACGGTTACCACCGCCCAATCGGTGCAGATCTTCGGCAATACCCTGAAGGTTCTGGATTCGAACAACACCGATTTCAAGACCAGCCTGGTCACTGTCGATGAAATGAAAGCTGGTCGCATCGTCTCGGTGGATATTTCGCTCACCGTCCTGACCGACGTCGGCACGAACCAGCTGCGCGTGCGTACCTTCAAGGATGACAAGGAAAAGGCCCAGTTCATCGCGAAGAACTCCTACCAGTTCTCCAAGCTGGTGGAAGTGACCTCGATGTAAGCCATTCCTTCCGGAAAGCTCCCACAAGAAAAGCCCGGCACGCCATGTGCCGGGCTTTTCCTTTGCCGTGATAAAAGAAGAGGCTACTGCGGTGGTGGCGTCATGTATTCGTCCACCGCACGGAAACTGGTGGCGCCTTCCGCCGTGGTGAAGAAGAACACGTAGCTGCGGAGCAGATTGTCGATCGGCCAGCGGGTGGTGCTGATCATCTTGGTTTTCTCGCCCTCCTGTGTGGCGAAGGCGATGTCGTAGTAGGTGTTGTTCACCGGGTTGGTCGGGTGGCTCTTTTTCGATTCGCCCGCTTTCAGCGCCAGCTTGGTGTCACCCAGCTTCGCCAGCACCGTTTGCGTGGAGCGGTTGATGAAGAACACGTCGCCCGCCTTGAACTCCGGATCATCGGTGCGGACCACGATCGGCGCATACGCGGCAGGCGGAGCGAGTACCAGGATCACCGCGAAGGACTTGCCCGTTTCCGGCAGGGTCACCGGGCAGAGGGGTTGGCCCTTGTCTCCCGACTTCAATACGAAGGTGCGTGCCGCGGCGGCGATGGGCGGCGAGAGCTGGTTGACGGGCAGTTTGAAGGGGGCGGATTTGTTGTCCCCGTTCTGGATCACCACTTCGCCGAGGTTGTCCGGCACGCGTTCCGCGAGGAACCGAACCTGCGGCCCCTCCTCCGGCTTGGTTTGGGCGGTGAGCGGTTGGAGAAGCAGCAGGAAGCCGAATCCGAAAAGTCGTCTGGTCATGTCGGGTGGAAAGGCGGTGGTGGTTCAGGCCTCGCGGGGATCGATCCAGCGGAAGGACACCACTTCAAAGCGGCGGCCGAACTTGCGGTTGAGCGGGGTGATGGCAGCGTAGTCCTTTTCCACCGTGTCAGTGGGATCGATGAATTCCGGCGAGCGCTGGACGACCGCTTCGCACCATGCGCGGGCGATCACCTTGCCGTCGGCATCGGTGCGGTCGCCGTAGGCGCGGACCACGAACGAATCCGAGCGGGCGGAAAGCACCGGCGCGATCGGTGTGAGAATGTCCGCCTGGCTCACCACACCCGGGCAACCGGTGGAGATCGGCCCGTCCTCCGCCTTCGGGAAGACGAAGCGGCCGCTGACATCGCCATTCACCGAGCGGCTCTTTCGGAATTCGGCGTTCACCGGGTTTCCTTCGGATTCCAGCGCTGCCTGGATCGCTCCGCAGCGGGCGAGATTGTCATCATTGCCCACGCGCCGGTTCACGAAATCGGCGAGCGACAGGAACGGCCCGCGCTTACGGACTTCGATCACGATGTCCCGCGCGAGCGCGGAAATCTCGTCATCCGTGAGCGTGCGGCGGCCGGACCATTGCTCCGGCGAGGAGGCATCCCCGAGGTTCTTTGCGAGCAGGTCCTGTGGCGAGCGCAGGCCGGCCACGGGCGTGGTGTCGTTCTCGGACTTCACCGTTTCCTTGCCATGGATGTCCGCGACCAGCACCGGACGTCCGCGCAGCGCTCCGAGCAGGCTCTTCCATGCTTCCACGGAAGTGGAGTTCACATTGAACATTCCGTCCACCCGGATCAGGCTGGCGATTTCCTTGGTCGCGTTCGGGGAGGGGGTGGCGCCCGGGATGTAGGTACCGGCAAGCTTGGAGGCTTCCTTGCCGCGCAGCTCGGCCTTGTAGGCGGCCACCGGCAGCTTCGTGGTATTGGTGAAGAATTCCTGCGCGACCGTGAGCTGGCTACGAGGTCTGCCGTAGGTGTCGGAGGTCTGCGGGGTGATGCCGGAGCAGAACCACTCGTCCCATAGCGCCTGGTTGGCCAGGTAGGAGTGGTCCGCCAGCGGGCGGTTGCCGGAGAGGGTACCCTCGGCCTTGGCGGCGGGCAGCACCGGGCAGGCCGTCGAGTTGCCGATCGCGTGTGCGATCTGGGGCAGCATCGGCTCCCGGGCGTTGAGGGTGGCATAGCCATGCTTCGCCTTCTGGGTGTCGAAGCCGTTGGCGAACGAGTGCTGGAAGGCCGCCAGTGAAATGACCGATTCGCGTGGGATCGAGTGGGTGATGACGGTGCTGCAACCGTTGGTCGCATCCTCACCACCGCCGAAGTAGGCGTTGCCGCTGGGGCTGACCTCCAGTTTGTTGTTCTTCCAGCTTAGCAGCGGTTCCACGCTGTATTCATAGGGCAGCAGGTCCCGCTCCTGGGCAGTGAGGTCGTAGAAGTCCACGTGCAGCGCCTTCGGGTTGAAGCGGGCGAGGCTGCGGGTGCCACGCGCGCCGCTTTTCTCGGTTTTGGCGCTGAAGGAGAAGAGCGCGAACGGCTGTTTCGAGGCGGCGAGCGCGGAGGCGGGCAGGTCGCGCGTGTCGGAGCCATTGATGGAACGGAAGACATCCTTGAGCTTGGAATCGTTCGCGTAGAGCCGGTCGGCGGGCTTCTTGGTGCCGGGCACTCCGGGTTCGGAGGTGCCGCGGTTTTCGGCGGGCTTCACGCGCTTGTCGCCGAAGTCCCAATCCACGCTCATGTTGCCATAGCCGAGGCTCTCGCTGGAGGGGCCGCGGTCCTCGCCGACATAGACCTCGTGATGCGTCAGCGAGAAATGGCGGGTGTGGGAGACGCCGGTCGAACTGATGGTGTGGCCGCTCGACTTGGTGGCACCGGCCGTAAATTCGTTCGATTTCAGTTCGTAGGAGATGGTGTCGTTGACCGCCAGGTCGATGGTTTGGCCGGCACGGTCGCGCACCGGCATGTAGACACCACCGCCGTAGTTGAAGCCCTTGTTCGCATCGAGCTGGTGGCCGCTGCCGCCGACGGAGGCTTTGGAAATGGCCGGGCCGACCTGGGACATCTTGATCACCTCGCCGGGTTTGAGGACGATCTGCTGGAGCTTGCCCATGCGCATGCTCAGGAAATTCGAATCGCCGTCCGAGGTGCTGGTGGCACCGGAGAGACAGGCGGCCAGCGGGCAGGTGAGGGTGGCGCCGCCGGCTTTCCGGATCACCATGTCGTAGGGGATCTGCCAGTACTTCACCGTCAGGTAATTCCCGGAAGGCAGCACCACCGGCACGTCCAGTGGATTCCAGATCGTGATGATGGGATCGGCGTAGAGATGGAGCCGGTTCACCGTTGCGCCGCCGGAAGTCACCGGCATCGTGCGGAACGACAGCGCCATCTGGTAGCTGGTGATGACCGGCTGCTTCAGGTAGAAGGTTTCGTCATTGGCGCACTCCGTCGGTGTGGCTCCGATCTGGAGATAGGGGGACCCGGAGGGCATCGTGCCGCCGGTGGTGTAGGTGAACGATCCGCCGCGCTTCAGGTTCTTGTAGAGGTTGTAGTAGGTCCAGAGCTCCTGCAGGTTGATGCCGGTCTCGCCGCCCACCTGATAGAGCGCCGTGGCTGCGGGATCGGGGCCGCTACCGGCGGGACGCTCGAGTTCCATCGAGAGGTCCTTGCGGAATCCACCGGCGCGCACGTTCGTGAGCAGCCCGCGGTTGCAGGTGGTGAAGTCATGGAAGAACCCGCGGACGTTCTCCGGCTTGTCCGCCAGCAGCGCACAGCTTTGCCATGTGGGCAGACGGCCGAGTGTCGGAGCCTGGGGATCGACGGCGGCGAAGGGCTTGGTATTCGTGCCCACCGGCTTCAGTGCGTATCCGGGAGCGGCTTGTTGGTCGGCACGCACTTCGGCGATGGCCGTGGGGGTCTTTGCCGTCGGCGCGATCTGGGCCTTGGTGCCGAGATCACTGACCCACCACGCGAAGCGGTCTCCGGCGAGCGCGGAGCCATCGTCCTTGCGGGCGATGACCGGAACCCTCACCGGTTGGCCGGTGGCACCCACGCTGTTGGTGGTGACGATCTCCAGCGAGCCCCCGCCGAGGGGCGCGTCGACCAGCTTGGGATTCACAATCTGTTCCGGCGCGCCGGATACGAGCCATTGCTGGAATTCCGGCGCAGGCCTCGGGTCGCCGGGCTTCCCGGCGGGCCATGCCTTGAAAACGCGCACCCAGTTCCGCTGTGACACCGGCACTGTCGATTGATCCGGCGAGCTCGCGGAAATCTGATCGGCGGGAGCACTGATGCGGGTGTCCGGGCCGAGTTGCTTCTGGAGATCGTTGAGAGCCAGCATCAGCGCCAGCCGCGCATTGGCCCTCGCCATCTGCTGGGCCTGGCCCTGGGTGGACGAGCGCAGGCTGATGGTCGAAAGCCCCAGCAGGCCCAACGCGAGCGTGGCCAGCAGCACCATCATCATCAACGTGATGATGAGTGAGAAGCCGCGTGGATACGGAACTGCCAGCCCCATGGACAGGGGTTTCAGATTGTGGGTTTTCATCGGGTTTGGGTTTTAAAAATGTGATGCGGCGAACGGGCTTTTCCGTCTCATTGAGGAATCGAATTTATTTCATTCAATTTTCTAGGAGTCCATGTGCTGAAATGCCACCTGAGCCTGTTGATGACTTTTCCAGAAATGGCATAAATCTTTCAGTAAATTGGATGAAATAAATTCAAATCATGGATCGGTTGTTATGACCCGTTGGGGGTCATAGGGAGAGGCGAAAGTGGAGAGTGGTACCTGCCTCTATAGGGATAAGCGTGAGAATGGACATTTTTGCGAAAAAATTGAATGCAAATATGCCAGAGAAATGAAAAAGCCGCCAATACCACATTTGGGTGGGGATTTTTTTGCCGGGAAGGTTTGCCAAATCCCCGGCGGCTAGAACATTTGTTCTACGTCTATGGCTTTGTTGTCACATTCGCGACATCATAGCCTTCCTCTTCCCGGAGTCTTCTTTCCGCGGAGCGCTCCGCGCGGAAGGCCCTGCTTCCTCCTCTTGCACTGTTTTTCCGATGAGCAACCGACTGTTTGGCACCGACGGCATCCGTGGCCGCGTCAATGAATTCCCCATCACCGCCGAGGTGGCTCTGCGTCTCGGCAAGGCGATTGCCCGCGTGCTGCGGTCCTCCGGTCCGAACCGGAACCGCGTGCTGATCGGAAAGGACACCCGCATTTCCGGCTACATGCTGGAGACCGCCATGACCAGCGGTCTGGTCTCGATGGGCATGGACGTCTTCATGGTCGGCCCGATGCCGACTCCCGGCGTGGCCCACCTCACCAAGTCCATGGGGGCCGCCGCCGGCATCATGCTTACCGCTTCACACAATCCGTATGAGGACAACGGGATCAAGATCTTCGGACCGGATGGCTACAAAATTTCCGATGAGATCGAGAACGTGATCGAGCGCCACATCCTCGGGGACGAGCCCGAGGCGGCTCCCGTCCCACCCCGCCAGATCGGCAAGGCGCACCGTATCGATGATGCCCGCGGCCGCTACATCGAGTTCGCCAAGCACACCGCGGACAATATCTCGCTGCACGGGTTGAAGGTGGTGGTCGACTGCGGCCATGGTGCCGCCTATTTCATCGCGCCGCTCATCTTCAAGGAACTCGGTGCGGAAGTCGTCACCGCGGGCATCGGCCCGGATGGCACCAATATCAATGACGGCTGCGGCGCGCTGCATCCGGAGAACGCCGGCGAATTGGTCCGCCGCCACAATGCCGACCTCGGCATCTCCTTCGATGGCGATGCGGACCGCGTGATCTTCAGCGACTCGAACGGCCAGGTCGTCAGCGGCGACCGTATCCTCGCCCTCTGTGCGCTTGCCATGAAGGAACAGGGCCGCCTCAAGCATGACACGCTGGTCTGCACCACCATGAGCAACCTCGGGCTGTACGAGGCCATGCGCCGCAATGGCATCAAGGTCGAAACCTCCCCCGTGGGCGATCGCAATGTCATCGAGGCGATGCGCAAGGGCGGCTATACCTTCGGCGGTGAAAACTCCGGACATCTCATTTTCTCCGAGCATGCGACCACCGGGGATGGTATCCTCAGCGCCCTCCAGGTGCTGCGCATGATGCGTGACAAGAACGCCACGCTGGCGACTCTCGCCTCGATCATGCAGGAGTATCCGAACCAGCTCGCGAACATTCCCGTGCCGGACAAGCCGGATCTCGAGAGCCTGCCGAAACTCAAGAAGCTGATGAAGCAGGCGACCAAGGAGTTCGGCACCGAGGGCCGCCATCTCATCCGGTACTCCGGCACCGAGAAGAAACTCCGCGTGCTGGTGGAGCACCGCGAGATCGAAACCGCCCGCTTGTGGGTGAGCAAATTCGCCGCCGCCATCCGGGATGAAATCGGTACCGGCACGCGAAAGATCAACGGTGAGTGACAGGTAGGTGGTTGCGCCTCATCCTTCCACTTCCGCGCTCATGAAAACCCTGCTCCGCCTTGTTGCCGCCGCCTCCTTGCTGCTGGCTCCCCCCATCGTTTCCGCCCAGACCGCGAAACTGCCGCAGGGCGTGAAGCGCGTGGTGTTTCTCGGTGATAGCATCACCTACGCCGGACAATATACCGCGGACATCGAGGCCTACTTCATCACCCGCGACAAGGCGGCGAACTACGAGTTCATCAATGTCGGGCTTCCCAGCGAAACCGTCTCGGGCTTGTCGGAGGCAGGCCATGCGGGTGGCAAGTTTCCACGTCCCGATCTGCACGAGCGGCTGGCCCGGGTGCTGGAGAAAACCAAGCCCGACCTCGTCTTCGCCTGCTACGGCATGAACGATGGCATCTATCTGCCGTTCGATGAAACACGCTTCAAGGCCTATCAGGACGGCTGCACCTGGCTTCGCGACGAGGTCACCAAGACCGGCGCGAAGATCGCCTTCATCACGCCGCCGGTGTTCGATTCCCTGAAGGGCGGAAAGCCCGGCTACAATGACGTGCTCGGCCGCTATGGCGACTGGCTGCTCTCGATGAAAAAATCCGGCTGGGTCGTGGCCGACCTCCACGGTCCGATGACCGCGTATCTTGACGAGCATCGGAAGGCGGATCCGAACTTCGCTCTCGCCAGCGATGGAGTTCATCCCGGCCCGGAAGGCCATTGGGTGATGGCCCGTGAGATCTTGAAGTTCCTCGGTGCCAGCGATGTGGCGAAAGCGAAGAGCGCGGAAGAAATGGCCGCCGCTCCGACTCATGGTCTGGAAATCCTCAAGCTCGTCACCCAGCGTGAGAACCTGCTAAAGGATGCTTGGCTCACCGCCACTGGTCACAAGCGTCCCGGCATGGCCACCGGTCTGCCGCTCGATCAAGCCGAAACCAAGGCGAAGGAAATCGGCAAGCAGATCGAGGCGCTGCTGAAGTAAACTTTGGGTGCTGATCCGCCGTGATCTTTGACCTCGGAGAGGTCACGGATCATAGCCGGAGAGTCGCGAAGCGACCTCCGGGCAGGGCGGATTTTGAATATTCCTTTCGACCCCGAAGAGGGTCGCGCCGGCGGTTTTTAAACTTCGTGCTGTCCGGTCCAAAACGGATCGCTTTGCCACCCTTCCGGCAGGAACTCGAAGATCGATCCTCGGGCGGCGATCTCCTTTCCAAACGCCGTGCTCATGTAATACGGGTCCGGGATCATGCCGACGCGACCGAGGTCCAGGCGGTCTGCATCCCAGCAGGTGCCGATCGTTGGATCGGAATGATGAAGCTCGTCCGTGTGGCCGATGCAGGCGAGCCGGAGTAGTTCGAAACGGGCATCGTCGAGAGCGTAGGCACTGCCGCGCAGTTCCGCCGCATACTCCGCGCCGCGCCAACCATGATCCGGATCGTGGCCATCGTTCTCCCGTTGGCTGTCGTGGAAGAGTGCGAACAACCGCACGATCTCGACATCCGCTCCGGTTCTTGAGGCAAGAAGGATCCCATTTCTTTCGACCCGCCGCCAGTGGTCCGGCCCATGAACGGTGTGCTCCCACATCGGTCGACCCGAGGTGACGGAGACAACTCGCCATAGAGAGGGGAAGTCGATGGAGTTGGTCACGGGATTTGGTTCTGGGAACAGGGATTGGGTAAGGAGGAAACCCCGCTGCTGCAAGAGCAAGTGGGCGCAGGAAACCCCGAGCGCCGCAGGCGTAGTAGCGTAAAGCTCCTGCTTTGCGTGCTTCTGGCGGCTATTTTCAAACAGGAGGCTGCAAAAAAGGGGGATCATCTCTCCGGCCCCATCCCTATCATCCCACGAAAGAATTCCGTGCAAACTCCGTTCTGGGGCATTGGAATCCGTTCCTCTCATCATCACCATGGCTCCCTATTGCAAACCCATCCTCGCGGGCCTCATGTGGTCCGCGTCCACGTTCGCCGCGTTCGCGGTCACCGGCCCTCTCAACCCCAAGGACTACAAGGCCCCCGTGCGTGTCGCCTGCGTGGGGGACAGCATCACCCAGGGCTCTGGCGCGGACCGCGGCATGTCCTATCCGGACCAGCTCCAGGAATTGCTCGGCGACCGCTGGGCGGTGAAGAACTTCGGTGTCAGCGGCCGCACGCTGCTCAAGAAGGGCGATCACCCGTATTGGAAGGAAGGAGCCTTCAAGAACGCCCAGACGTACAATCCGGACGTGGTCGTCATCATGCTCGGCACCAATGACACCAAGCCGCAGAATTGGTCGCACAAGGACGAGTACAAGACCGACTACACGGAGATGGTGAAGACCTTCCGCGACTTGCCCTCGAAGCCACGCATCTTCATCTGCCGCCCGTGCCCGGTGCCGGAACCCGGCAACTACGGCATCAACGAGGCCGGGGTGAAAGAAGAGATCGTCATCCTCGACAGCCTCGCGAAGGAGATGGATCTCGGCGTCATCGACATCCATGCCGCGCTTGAGAAAAACCCGGAGCTACTGCCGGACCGCGTGCATCCGAATACCAAGGGCGCGGGCGTGATGGCGGCCACCGTCTATACCTCCCTCACCGGCAGCAAGGCCCACGATCCGGCGTTGCTGATGAAGCCGAACAGCTACTTCCGCTCCGGAGCCGTGCTCCAGCGCGGCGCGGCGATCCCGGTGTGGGGCACCGCTCCGGAAGGCAAGGCCATCACCGTGGAATTCGCAGGACAGAAGGCGACCACCACCACCAAGGACGGCCATTGGAAGGTCACACTGAAGCCGATGGACGCCAGCACCCAGCCGCGCACGATGACCATTACCGGCCCGGACAACAAGATCGAGGCGGAGAACATCCTCATCGGCGATGTGTGGGTGGCCAGCGGCCAATCGAACATGGAGCGCCAGCTCGGACCACGCGGCGGCCAGAAGGAGATCCTCAACTGGCAGCAGGAAGCCGCCGGTGCGAAGTATCCGTTGATCCGCCAGTATTACGTGCCGCTCGCGAACTCGCTGAAGCCGGTGGAGGAGCCACGTGGTCGCTGGACCGTGTGCTCGCCGGAGACGGCACCGGATTTCTCGGCTGTCGGCTACTTCTTCGCCCGTGACCTCCAGCCCGCCATCCAGGTGCCGGTGGGGCTGATTTTCTCCGCCTGGGGCGGCACCGTCGCGGAGGCCTGGACCAGTCCGGAGAAGCTCCAGACGCTTCCTGACTTCCAGGAGCCGCTGAAGCAGATCGCGCAGCCCGGATTCAAATACAACCAGAACACCCCGACCGCGCTCTACAACGCGATGATCTCGCCGTTGCTCCAGGTGCCGATCAAGGGCGTGATCTGGTACCAGGGTGAAGCCAACAACGGCCGCGCGAAGCAATACCGCACGATCTTCCCGGCCTTGATCGAGGACTGGCGCGCGCGCTGGAACAATCCCAAGCTCCCGTTTCTTTTCGTCCAGATCGCCCCTTACAAGGATATGACGCCGGAACTACGGGAAGCGCAGTTTCTTTCCTGGAAGTCCGTCCCGGACACCGCGATGGTCGTGACCACGGATGTGGGCGATGCCGGGGACATCCATCCGCAGAACAAGGGGCCCGTCGGCACCCGTCTTGCGCTGGCAGCGAAGGCCCTCGCCTATGGACAGAAGGTGGCCTACTCCGGTCCCGCCTATCGTGAGATGAAGGTGCAGGGCAAGGAGGCCTGGCTTGCCTTCGATCACGTGGGCAAGGGCCTTGAAGCGAAGGATGGCGCGCTCAAGGGCTTCACCATCGCCGGAGCGGACAAGAACTTCGTCCCCGCCATCGCGGAGATCAAAGGCGACAAGGTGGTGGTGCATGCCGATGGCGTGGAGGCACCTGCCGCCGTCCGCTACGGCTGGGCGAATGTCCCGGACGTGAATCTCTTCAACAAGGACGGCCTGCCCGCGTCTCCCTTCCGCACGGACGTGGAGCCCTGAGCCATCCCCGCTTCCTCCTCCAGCCCCGCTCCGGTCCGCCGGTGTGGGGCTTTCTCTTGTAGCAGATGCTGTGAGACTTCGGGTAGCGAAGACACGCGCTCATTTTGTTGCCCCGGTTCTTTCCAAATCGTGCGGGAATTCGTGGAAGCCCGGCGAGATGAAGGAGATCCAGTAGTGGCGCAAGTTTCCAACGTTCCCGCCGCGACATTTTCAGAGCATCGGCGGGACGCCAATGCCACGGCCTGCCGCGAGACGCGACAGCCACAGTTGGCGGCTTCACACCGCCTCCACGAAGTGCTCCATCTTCAGCTTCCGCTCGCCCTGCCATTGATACGCGGCGAGCGGACCACCCACGGACGCGCCGTGATCCAAGCACACGATGTTGTCCTGCTCCGGAGCCGGTTTTTGCCCCACCGGCTTGAAGTAATGGCCGAAGAATACCGGCGGCGCATCGTCCGGGTAACCCGGGATCACATGCAGCGCCGCGGGATCCACCGGCAGCTCCGGCATCCGCCCGTCCGCAGGGAAGACCAGTGCCGCGCAGGTGACGCCCGGTTGTGGATGCTCCCACCAGCGCGCGCGGAAGTGCCTGCGTGAGATGCCGCTGTTGTCGGAATAGCTGTAGCCGGGAGGCAGGGGAATATCGATGCCCTTCAGCACCGCTTCGATCGCTTCGCCTTCCGGATTGGCCTTGCTGGATGCAGCCAGCAGGAAGCCGTCGTCCTCCAGTGACTTGTCCGCGAGGTAGGCGAGATGCTCCGGATGCCAGCACGCGTGGACCGCGCGCAGATAGCCGAGATCGAGTGACAGCGGAACGCGCTTCAGCCATGGCATCCACAGTGAGCGCCACTCTCCCTGTGGATCTTCATGATCCGGGAAATCGTCCAGCGTTCCCTGATGGGTGCGGACATTGCGGTGACCGTGGTGGCGCAGAGGTCTGCCATCCGGCCCGAGGGTGTGGAAGCAGATCGCATTGAGTTCGTGATTGCCCAGGATCACATCGGCATGGCCGCGATCCACCATCATTTTCACCGCATGCAGGGTGGACTTCACGCCGCCGGGCTGGTGATGACCCGGCTTGGGATCGATCAGGTCTCCCAGGAACAAAGCCCGGTGACCGGTAGGTGGGACGAACGACACGCCGTCATGTTCGTATCCCAGCAACCGCATCAGGGACTCCAGACGATCGTAGCGGCCGTGGATGTCGCCGATGATGTCGTGTGAAGTCGCTACCGGGCCGCTCATGCGTGACCAACATGAAGCCCGCTTGAGCGAACCTTCAACTCCGGATCGTCACAAAGTTTCATCAGCCTCCCGTCATGGGTGGCAGATCGGGATCGGTCTTCTCGTCCCGCACGATTTCCAGGTGATGTCCGTGGCGGTCGGGGTGATCCTCCAGATGGCAGGGAATGCCTTTCCGTCGCAAGGAGGTGATCTTCTTCGCGGCTTGTTCGTGAGCCGTGAGGTTCTCGACTGAAGGGATGCTTTTCGATTTCATGGCCAACCCGCCAGTCTCGCTCCGACTCCGCGGATGCGCAAGCCGTCGTGGTCGTTTTCGCGAATCTCCACGGGAAATCGGAAACAGGGCGCGGAGCAGAACGCACGACGGATGCGCATTTGCAATCCGTGCTTCCCGGCGTCGTGGGCAGAGTCCCGTTGATTGCGTGGGATTCACGCGGTGATGCAGCGGGCACGGTTTCCGCTGGAAGGATCTCCGCATGAAACCTCCCGTGATCGATCCGGTGAAATCCGAGGCAAAGCTTGTGTCGCCAGCCGTTGTGGAGCCTGCCACCCAGCCGGGCATGGGTGCCGTTCTCACTGGCGATGGCGTGCTCTTCCGCGTGTGGGCGCCAAACGCCGCGCAGGTGCATGTCACCGGCGGTTTCAACGATTGGGCGGATCCCGGTATGCCGATGGGCCGCGAGGAGGGCGGCATGTGGAGCATCGTTTGTGCGAAGGCGAAAGCAGGGGACCAGTACAAGTTCCGCATCGCCCATGGGGGAAACACGATGCTGAAGATCGATCCGCGCGTGCGCCTCACCGATCCGGAAACCGGCAATGGGGTGATCTACCGCGATTCGTTCGATTGGCAGGGCGTCGAATTCGAGACGCCGCTTCTCAATGAAGTCGTGCTCTATGAATTGCACGTCGGCACCTTCGGCGTGCGGCGTGGCGAGAAGACGCCGTGTGGCACGTTCAAGAAAGTCATCGAGCGCCTGTCGTATCTGAAGGATCTCGGCGTGAATGCCATCGAGCTGATGCCTCCCACCGAATTCCCCGGTGAAACCTCATGGGGTTACAATCCCTGCAATCCCTTCGCCATCGAGGCCGGCTATGGTGGCCCGGATGGCTTGAAGGAACTCATCCGCGAGGCCCACCGCCACGGCATCGCCGTGATCCTCGATGTGGTGTACAACCACTTCGGCCCGGATTCGCTCGACCTGTGGCAGTTCGATGGCTGGTCGGAAAACGGCAAGGGCGGCATCTACTTCTATAACGATTGGCGTTCCGAAACTCCGTGGGGCGACACCCGCCCAGATTACGGCCGCGAGGAGGTGCGCCAGTATCTGCGTGACAACGCGCTGATGTGGATCGAGGAATTCCGCGCCGATGGCCTGCGTCTTGATGCGGTCAGTTATATCCGCCGCTCGAAGGGCGCGGACAACCCGGAGTCCGCGGACATCGCGGAGGGTTGGCAGGTGCTCCAATGGATCAACAAGGATCTGAAGCTGCATTCGCCGCGTGTCATTTCCGTGGCCGAGGATCTCGGCAACAACGCCGCGCTCACCACATGGGTGGAGGAGGGCGGCGCGGGCTTCGATACGCAATGGGATGCCGGCTTCGTGCATCCGGTGCGTGCGGTGCTGGAAAATCCGGTGGATGACGCGCGCGATGTCGGCGCGATGGTGGCCGCCGTGTTGCCCGGCGATGCCAGTGATCCCTTCCGCCGCGTGATCTACACCGAATCGCATGACGAGGTGGCGAATGGCCGCCGCCGGATGGTGTCCGAGATCGACCCGAAGAATCCCGACAGCCTGTGGGCGCGCCGCCGTGCCCTGCAGGGAGCGGGCGTGATGTTGACCGCGCCCGGCGTGCCGATGCTTTTCCAAGGGCAGGAGTTTCTCGAGGACGGCTGGTTCGATGACCGAGATCCGCTCGATTGGGAAAAGGCGCGGCGTTTTCGTGGCATCCGGCTCGCGTTCCATGACCTGATCCGGCTGCGGCGCAATCTCGGTGGAGTGACCCGCGGCTTGACCGGAGCGCATGTGGATGTCTTCCACCAGAACCACCATGCCAAGGTGATCGCCTGGAATCGCTGGTATGAGGGCGGCCCGCGCGACAGCACGGTCATCGTGATGAATCTCACCGCCAACGCCCACGAGTTCTACGAGATCACCCTGCCCGCGGCGGGCGAGTGGAAGGTGCGCTTCAATGCGGACTGGAGCGGCTACAGCGATGATTTCGATGACACCGAAGTGATCACCGTGGAGGGCCGCACGGGTGTGGTGGGGCATCCCGCGCCGCTCGGCGGGCTTGCGCTGCCGCCGTATGGATTCATCATTCTCAGCCAGGATTGAGAGTGGTGGGAAAACACCGCTTGCCGTTTTCACATCCGGTGGGAAATGCTTGTGGCATCATGCTCCGCCTGCCTGTCCTCGCTTCGCTTTTGTCAGCCGTTGTCATCCCTGCGGCTGCGGCCGACTCCTGCCGCATCGTTCTGCTGGAGATTCCGAAGGGGCAGGCGGCGGCGGTGGCTTCCGAGCTTGGAGCCGGCAAATCTGGCGATGCTTCCGTCATGGACGCGCTGCTGAAAAAACGCGGCCTCAAGGCCATCGTGGACAAGAGCAAGGGGGGCGGTTGCTGGAACAGCACGACCGGCGAGCAGGTCGATGGAAAAATTCTGCTGGCTCCCCAATCCTACGAAGAGGACCTTGCGCAAACGACCTTCGGTTCGCGCCGCCCGCACGAAAGCAAGGTCAAGATCGTCGCGGAGAAGACCGCCGAGGGTGTGCGTGAGCTGGTAGCCGTCGAGCATTCGCTGCTCGATGCCAAGGAGCGTGCCATTGAAACGCTGGAAGTGAAGATCGGCTCGTTGTGGTTGCAGCCGGGTCGTTGGCAGGAACTTTGCCGTGTCAGCAATGCCAGGACGGAAGTGGCCGTGTGGCAGTTCGGCATGGCGGATGGCATTTCTTCAGCAGCACCTGCCGGGAACCGCGTGGTGGAAATGAAGCTGTTCCCGGCAAGCGCCGCCGATGTCGCCCAGCTCGCGAAAGCCACACCCGCCTCAAGGGAGAACGCCATGACGTGGCTCGCCAATCGTGCGAAGCCATGGCGCGAGCTGCGCTACTCAGGACTCGTCACTCCCGCCACCAGTTGCACGATCATCGAGAAGCACTACGAGGATCGTAGGAATCCCGGTCCGCAGGCCGGCAGCCAGCTCCGGGTGTCATTCGAGAAGCCCGATGGCAAACCGGATGAAGCCGGAACGGTCTCCCTGGGGATCGGTGATGCGACGGGAGACGCGCCCGCGAACGAGGTCAAAGCGGAGATGGATGCGGGTGTCTGGAACTTCACACCTATTACCGGCCGTGACTTCGCCAATCTCGCCGCCTGGCGCGTGATCAAGTGACGGCTCGATTCAATCCGCCGCCGTTCGCACCGCTTCCAGCAACGGCGTGCGCAGCGTCCAAAAATCCAGGTTCGTATCCAGCCCGTTCCCCATCAGCGCGAACACGCGCCGGTGTCCATCCGGTGTTTGGATGAATCCCACTTCGGTCCTCACACCGGACATCGCGCCGCGCTTGGAACGCATGGGGCCGCTGCCGCTCAGACTGCGCACATAGCGTTCACCCGTCGCCGCGCGTGAGGCCGCGAGGTTCACCCGTGCCAGATCCAGCGGACGGATCATCGTCGCCCGGGCGAGGCCGTTGCCGTCGATCATCCGCAATCCCTCGAAGGACACTCCGGCATCCTCCCAGAATTTCCACACCACCTTTGCCGGATCGTCATGCTTGAGATTTCCCATCGTCAGATACAGCGCCTGCGACTCCAGATTGTCGCTCACCCGGTGCAAGTGGTCGATGATCTCCGGCAGGGCTTCCGAGCGATGGCCGGCCAGCGCCACCCGCGTGTCCGTACGCCGTGACGCGCCACCCGCGATCTTCACTCCGGCTTTCACCAGCCGTGCCCGCAGGACATCCGCCGCATACGCGGGAGGATCGGGAATCGCGGCATTCACCGTAAAGCCGCGTTCTCCGAGAGGCACGCTGCCGCGTATGGAGATCTCCTTCCCATAGGGCTCGGAAAACACCGTCACCTGATCACCGCTTCCAGCGGCACCGGTTGCGACCACGCAATCCCACTTGATGCCCGGCAGGACGGGATCGCTGCCCGCCAGCTTCGCCGGACCGCCTTCCTTGTCCGCCGGATCGAAGGTGAGTGTCATCCGGTTGTGATCCACGTTCACGCCATAGGTGCCGGCACCGTAGGCATTGCCGATGTCTCCCCAGTTCCAATGCTCGCTCACCGGCTCCGCGGCGAAGACTTTCGTGTTCACCACGATGCCACCGCTGATCTTTTTCAGGCCCTTGGCCACCACGGCATCCGCCATGGCTTCCAGATCCTCGCGGGCCAGCGTGGGATCGCCCGATCCGGTCAGCTCCAGATCTCCATCCAGGACACCAGCCGCGTCGATCTTCGCGTTCGCCGTCAGCGTGGTTTCAAAACGATGGTCCGGTCCCAGCAATCCGAATGCCGCACCGGTGGTCAGTGTTTTCATCGAGGATGCCGGGCACAGCGCCGTCTCCGCCAGCGGTGAGGCGAACAGCGTCCGTCCCTCCTCATCCAGCACGCACAAGGCGACCAGCGCGCCCTTCAATTCGGTGCGGGCCGACCATTCGCGGAACGCCTTCGACAAGCCACCTTCCCGCGGTGGTTCCTCCACCTTCGACGGTTCAAGTCTGGGCTCCGGTGTTGCTTTCGGCGCCGTCTCGATCCTCTTCTCCACCCGGACCTTCTTCACCGCGGGTTCGGCCTGCTGCTTCCACACCACGCCGGAGTCCCGCCACCAGAAGATCGCAAACGTTCCGGCAGCCGCCCAACCGGCCGCCAGCAGGATCACCAAGGTCGTTTTCGATCGTCGTGCATTCGACACGCCGCGACCCTAACACTGCCCGAGCTTCCCGCGAAAGCCCGAACGTGGGTCACTCCATGTCCTTGCACATCGCGACCACCATTTTCACGTGGCGCAGGTAGTTCACGTCGCTGGCCTCGTTGTCGTAGTTCATGCCGTAGGGCCAGAAGTGCATGCGGTCCGCGTGCAGCACCGCGTCCGGGCCGTCGAATTCCTTCAACTGCGCCAGCGCGTGCTTCCCGGTCCACAATCCGTCCTTGATGTTCTTCTGCCAGTTGCCGTGCGTGCCGATGCCCAGCGTGTGGCCCATTTCATGGAGGGTCACACGGAAGCCGATCTGCCCGCCGAAATTGATCCAGCCGCTGATGTTGCCATCCGCCGTCGGTGTGCCCGGGCTGTTGTTTGCCGTCAGGGCTTTCTTGAAATCCGAGTGCTCGTTGTAGAACGCCACCGCCTTGTCCATCGCCTCCACGATCCGCTTCTTTCGCTCCGGTTCCCATTTTTCGGAGCCCCCGGAGAGCTTGTAGGTGATGCGGCCCTGAGGCTTTTTCGCGGTTTTGCCGCCGCTCGCGAAGGAGTCCGCCTGTTCCGCAACCTGCTTTTCCACATAGCTGCGGTCTTCGGCGCTGAGGCGATCCAAGGGGATCTCGGTGGTGCGGCCCTCCGGCTTCCTGACGGTTACCGTCTTCCGGTCGGAACGGAGAAAGACGCCCTCCAATGTCCTGCCGTCCGTGGATGTCCACAACCGCGATTCGGTTGCCGCCTGGAGCGCGGTGGAACAAAGACACAGGGCAAGGAGGGCGCGAGCTTTCATCGGTGGCAGGGAGGAAAAACCGGTCCGCTCATGCTAGCTCCCGCCGGGATACATCGCTTGTATCGAATCTCCCGCTGCAGGTAGGATTCCGACATTCCACTTCTGCTGTGATCGCGTCACCACGATCACGTAATATTCCTGTGGCCGAAATTGTGGCACTCTCTTCCTGTCAGCGCGAGGTTCCCCCCGGCCGGACGCAGACCTTCTCCCCCCGGAAGACAACACAACTCCCCCCGACCAGCTTTGATCGGCGGATGACGGAATTCCCCGGTTCCGCATCCGCCGATTGCTTTATGGATGAGTCCGTCGAACCCGCCGCTTCTTTCTTTGGAGTGCGGTGAGCCATCACCGCTTTGAGGGCAGGCGAGTCATCGCCGGGAAATATGCGGCCTTCGCCATGCCCGCCTCCAATGTTCCAAGGCTGACTCCATAGTGGTGCAAGCTTTCAGCCGTCATCTGCGTGGGCTCCCGTCGATGACTCTCCGGTACCAAAAGCGGTGATGGCTCACCGCACTCCAAATTCACAACTTATCCGCCGATGCGCGTGTGGGCATCCACCACCAACCGGCTTGTATCGAACCCCTGCTCATGCGCCACCTTCTTCATCCGCGCGAAGTCCTGCTTCGAGATCCGTGGTGAGCGGGAGAGGAACCACAGCGTCCAGCGGTCCGGCGTGCCCACGATCGCATGCCGGTAGTCCGGTGTCAGATCGATGATCCAGTAATTGCCTTCTTTCGGCACCGGGATGGCCGCCGCATACCACTTTCCGGGGAATCTCACTTTCAACCGGCTGTTCGTGCCATCCGCCGGTTCGGCCCGTCCTTCCACCGAGCGGCGCGAGCCATCCGCCTGGATGCAGGTGTTCACCACCTTGATCGAGCCGTCCTTGTTCAGCGAGTAATCCGCCGTCGCCGAGGCGCAGTCCTTCTGGAACCACTGCGGGAGTCTCGCCACCTCATACCACCGGCCCGAGTAGCGCTTCACATCCACCTGCGTGGCCGTCTTGAGCTGCGCATGCATGCTCTTCGGCGGCGGATCGGCAGGCATGGTGCAGGAGGCGAGTGCCAGAGCGGCCAGTGCTGCGGAGAATGCGGGAAACTGTTTCACCCGTGACGATACTCCCGAAACGTCCCCCGCAACAGAGGATTTGATGCCACTGCTCCTTGCCTGCGCGCTTCCATAGCTCCGCCAATTCCCCAAAACCTTCGTTCATCCCGGAGGCCTTGGGATTTGCCCTCCTCGCAGCCTCCCGTTAGACTCGGTGCATGGAAAAGAACCGGCTCGAAGCCTTCAGCGACGGCGTCCTTGCGATCATCATCACCATCATGGTGCTGGAGATGAAGGTGCCACATGTTGAGACGCTTCCGGAGTTGAAACCGCTGCTGCCCGTCTTTCTGAGCTATGTTCTCAGCTTCATCTACGTGGGCATCTACTGGAACAACCATCACCACATGCTGCACCTCACGCGGCGTGTGAGCGGCGGCATCCTGTGGGCGAATCTGCACCTGCTGTTCTGGCTGTCCCTGTTCCCGTTCACCACCGGCTGGGTGGGGGAGAGTCATATGGGCGAGGCTCCGCTGGCTCTTTACGGGTTCGTGCTGCTCATGGCCGCCATTGCCTACGTCATCCTCCAGAATGCGATCATCCGCCAGCAGGGCAAGGATTCGCCGCTCGCAGCCGCGGTGGGTGGTGATTGGAAGGGCAAGGTCTCACCGGCGTTCTACATCGCAGGCATGGCGCTGGCATTTCATGTGCCGTGGCTTTCCATCGCCTGTTACGTCGCCGTGGCGCTGATCTGGCTGGTGCCGGACAAGCGTATCGAGCGGTTCCTTGAGAGGCGGGAAAAGGAGTAGGCGCCGGATGATGCCTTGCCCGGCTCAGGGCTTCGCCGGTTCCACGAAGTCCACCAGACTGCGGCACATCAGCGTGGCGCTGTCCGCTGTGGTGGTGGCGGGATAGAAGAACATCATCATGCGCTTGGTCGTGCGGTTGATGGCCATGGTCGAGAACAGTTTCTGCGGCACTCCGTCCTGGCCCATCACCGTGCCGGTGATCTGCACGCGTTCATCCGCCTTTGGCGAGCGGTTCACGATCTTGTCGCCGTTCGGCGGCACGGTGGTGCGGGTTTCGTTCACCGTGGCCAGCACCGGGATCGGGCTGAGGTTGACGAAGCGATACGCACCGGCCGGATATCCCGAAGGATCGAGCTCATAGACCCGCGGGATCATCTGCTTGTCCTTGCCCGGTAGCAGCAACACCAGCGGTGTCTTGATGTCAGCAGGTACCGTGACGTGGAACTTCGGCTTGTAGCCCTCTTCCTTCCCGTCCTTCGCCTCCACCTTTTCATACAGCGTGATGCCTTCTTCGCGCTTGAAGGGCATGGCCTCGGTCAAGGCCATGTCTGCGATCTTGAGCTGGGTGTATTTTTTCGCTTCGACCTGCGCGAACAACGGTGCGCCGCTCCAGTCGCCCCACGCGGAGACCTGGAACTTCAGGCCCTTGGTTTTCGCTTCCTCGGTCGCAGGCGAGCCTGCGGCGGGCGCGTCCTGGGCGTGGAGAAGGAGAGGGCAGAGCGCGGCGATGAGGCCGGGGATGAGAGGACGGAACATGGGAATGAAATGGAAAAGGTTGGTTTCGGGAAGATCCGGATCGATCAGACTTCGCTTTGCTTCAGCCAGCGGAAGGAAACGATCTGGAAGACGCGGCCGAATTTCTGGTCGGCAGCGGGGAGGTTGGTATTCGGCTGCCAGCGGGTGAGCAGGGGATTGCCGTTGTTCGAGGCCGAGGGATAGCTGGTGGCCGGCTTGTAGGGCTTCTCGGTCGTCGGCACAGTCCACTCCGGTGTGCGTTGGACGATCGCCTCGCACCAGGCGGAAGCCGCCACATTACCCTCCGTGTCCACGGCCTGCCCTTGGGTGCGGATGGTGAAGGTATCCGAGCGTGCGGTAATCTTCGCGCCGATCTGGCTGAGGATGTCCGCCTGCATCAGATACTGCGGCGCGCCGGTCGCGGTGGAGACCGTCATCGAGCGGGAACCCACGTTGATCGTGCGGTGCTCCATGCTGCCGAAGGTGGAGTCCTTGCCGCCCTTCACGCTGCCGTTGAGTCCGGCTTCCTCGATCGCCATCTGCATCGCGCCGAGGGCTCCGGTTTCATAGCCGTTCTTCGAGCCGCTGGTGAGGCGGCGGTTCACGAAGTCGGCGAGACCCATGAAGGGACCGCGGGCTTTCACCTGCGCGACCATCGCCGTGGCCAGCTTGTCGATCTCGTCATCGGACAGGGAACGATAGCCGCTCCAGATACCGGAGTCCGGGCTTTCCGGCATCGCATAGCGTCCGGTACCGCTCGGTTGGCTGGTCTTCGAATAGGACACGCCGCCGCCGCTGACGCTTGGCACGTCCTGGTTGCGCAGGGAACCGAGCATCGCCTTCCACGCGCGCACCGAGGTGGAGTTGATGTTGAATCCGCCTTGGATCGCCAGGTGCATGGCGATGGTCGAGTAGTCCTTGACCTCGGCGATGCGGGTGGCACGCGAGCTGTGGTCCCAATCGAGATACCTCATCGCGGGATTGAAGAACGGACTGTCCCTGCCGTCCTTCGCATCCACCACCGCCTCCGCAGCCTCGTCCAGCGAGCGGTAGCGCGGGCCTATGCCGCCCGCGAGCGGAGCGGTGCCGTAGTTCAGGCTGCTGAAGAAGTAGCGGTCCCAGATCGCCTCGTTGCCCGCCCAGCTTGCGTCCGCAAGACTCTGCGGCCCCACATTGGCGAAGTTGTTCACCAGCGCCCGGCGGCCCTGGATGTCGGTGGAGGAGGCAATGCCCGCGTTCGGGAAAGAGTTGCCGATGTGGCGGGAACCTCCGGACGAAGTGACCGAGGTATCCGCATGCTGGAACTGCGCGGGCGAGGTCATCGGCACGCGCGGCACTTCATAGAGCACCACCTTGCTCTCGCCGTTCGGAGCGACGACACCGCCACCCCACATCCCGTGGCCCGCCGGATCGGTGGCGAGCTGGAGCTGGGAGATGTCCGTGATCGGGGAGAGTTTCAGATCCCAGCCCGGGCCGACACGGTCGCCGCCGCTGTAGTCGCGGGGATCGACCGCCGCGGAGCGCGGGTTGAAGGCGGTGAACACCGGCACGTCGTCCGAGGTGTTCTTCATGCGGATGTCCAGCGCGCCCACGGAGAGGCCCACCTGGCCCGCGTTCGGCACCTGCGAGTAGTTCACGGTGCGGCTGACGAAGAGGCTGCCCATGCTGCTGTTGTCATGGGTGGCGAAGCTCACCTTCGTCACGAAGGGATCGTCGAAGATATCCGTGTCCGCGAACATGTTGTTGGTCGGCGGAACATCGGTATCCAGGTTGCGGGTGGTGCCGCTGTGGTTCTTCCCGTAGTAGAGCGAGAAGATCATGTGGTCCAACTCGGTATCGCCGGACGTGCGGCCGCGGATCTCGAGCGTGACCTGGGTTCCGGTCTTCACCTTGATCGGGGTCTGTCCGGTGGCGACGATGCCGGAGCCTTCGTTGTAGTCGAAGGTGCCGTGGATCGGCGTGATGCCGGAATACTTGATCACCTGGTCCACCACGCTCTTGTCCACGCGCTCGGGGCTGATGGTCTTCACCTCTCCGGCCTGGAGCACATAGGGGGAGCTTTTCACCGGCATCCGCATCGAGAGCGATCCCTGGGTGTAGTAGTTGGCGGAAAGGACCACGTTGGCCACCTTCTGCGTGCCGGTGTCCGCGTCGGTGTAGTTCACCGTCAGGCGCACCGGATTCATCTTGCTGATGAACATGCCGAAGGAGTCGAACGCGATCGGCACGTTGTAGGGATTGAGAACGGTGACGTAGGGATCGAACGAAACCCCCAGTTCCTCCACGCCGCTGTTGTAGCGCTTCACAAGTCCCAGCGCGAGGGTGAAGCGTGTCACCACGGGGGCGATGCGTTCCGCCGTCGGCCGGTTGATCGGGCCGGTCAGCGAGGCGGCCGCGTTGTAGGGCTGCTCGAGCAGGTTCATGCTCTGATAGGTTCCCTTGCTGGCTTTCGAGTAGAGGACGCCGGGACTGGCCCGCCACGAGTAGTTGCCATTTGTCTGGTTGAGGCCGGACGAGTAGCTCATCGGCATCTCGCCGCGTGCCGCGAAGGTGTCGGTCCCCACGGTGATGGCGCGCGGCCAGGAGAGCGCCTCATGGTCGCGCTTGTAGAGGCGGTAGTGATTGCGCAGCAGGTCCCACGTCGGGCCGCGCAGGCGGTTGCTGCCACCCACCGGGATCTCGTAGAGGTAGCCCAGCTTCGCTCCCTTGTAGAATTCCGGCGCGTTGTAGGCCGTGCCCACCGTGCTGTAGAACGACGTGTCGTTGGTTTCCCCGGAATTGTGGAATTCATTGATGGCGTTGAAATCGCCGATCTCCTGCTCGAAGGCGGAGGACAGGTCGGCGCGCATGCCGCCGTTGCGCACATCCGTGAAGAGCGAGAGTGTGTTCGCCGTTCCATCATGGAAGGTACTGCGTGGCACGATGCCGTTGTTGCCGGGAAAGGCCGCCGCGCTGGTGTTCCAGGTCACGAGGGTCTTGGTGGATTTCGAGGCGGCGTCCTTCAGTTCGGCCAGCCCGTAAAGGTCGATAGCGGCGCGCGGTGCGGCGGACAGCCGGCTCAGTTTGGCGAGCGTGTCGTCCGGGATCGTGCCGCCGGTCGCGAAATCCGCTTTCACGTTGTTGTCGAAGGTGACGTAGGCGTAGCGACCGGAAACCTTGCCGTTCGCATGAATGTCCACCAGGCGCGCCTTCACCTGTTCGTCCGGTGACGCCACCGAGCCGGTGCCGACGATTGTTGCGACGGTCTTGTCATCGCCCAGCGCCGTGGCGGCGAAGCTGGTGACGGCCGGGTCTTCGGTGCCGGGGATGGTGGACACCAGCCACTCCACGAAAGTCTTGTCATCCGGGCGGGTGGGATCCCACTTCGAGCTGCCCCACACGCCGGTCATGAAGCGGCGCTCCGGGTTGAGCTTGGCGGTCTTTTCCAGAATCTCCGCCCGTGCCGTCACCCGCTGGTCGGGGCCGGTGGTTCGCTGGAGCTGCCCGAGGGCGATGGCGAGGGCCAGCCGGGCATTCGAGCGGGCGATGGCCATGTTGGTTCCGGCCTGGGTGCTCCGCAGGGTCACGGAACTCAGGGACAACAGGCCGAGGGCAAGGGTCGCCAGCAGGACCATCATCATCAGGGTGATTACCAGCGAGAAGCCGGATCTCATCCTATCGATTTTAGAAGCCGACATGGCGTGAGCCAGCGGCACGGCTGCGCATTTTTGGACGGATTTCATGGTGCAAGAGAACGAGGACAAACAAAGAACAACGGTACAGGACCCTTCCAGCAGGCCGCCTGTCAACTCGATGAGTATTTACGTTGTAGGTATGAAAAATCGTCACTTGCCCTACTCGCCCCTATGAAAGCCATTTGGGCGACTCGAATTGAGACGAATATCCATGCCGATGGGCACGGCTCACGCAAGATCACGCAGAATCAAAGGATTCGTCTCTCCGGGCTATGGAGATTTAGCTCACCTCAGCGGCAGGGCGGTCGTGTGGAGGAGTAAATGGCTAAAATTGACTGCGATTTGCAACGATCGCGGCACTTCCATCCCATCCAGACACTGCCATCTCGAAAGGATCGAGGCAGCCGGACGCGACTTATTCGCCAGCGAGCCTTCCTATCGCGGGAAAAGCCCGTGGCTGCAAGAAGAAAGGCTTTAAAATGAATGAGATATGCATGCATTTAACGGCTCCGGGCGGGCGTGTTGCTGGAGCGGAAAAGTCGTACTATCTTTACGGATGTCTTTTCCTCTGCAGCACCGCCGTACCAGTCCCGACGATTGCTCGCCGGGGGATTACCTGCGGGAGGAAGACTGTCCGGAATGGCGCGGCGGAGTGGAGGCGGTGACCTTTCAACCCGGACACGAACCCGGTGCCGCGAATCCCTTCGACGATGCGGCCTACAAGATGGAGGTGCCGGAAGACTGGGTCTTCGAGCCTCAAGTGATGACGGATGCCACTGGAAGTCATCGCGTGTGGACACGGATCAGGTGATCGGCGAATCTGCGAAGGTGCCGTGTCGTCGCATCCGGGCATGAGAAAGCCGCGGAGGTTTCCCTCCGCGGCTTTGCTGCATCTTCCACAAAAAACAAATCAGGGAACCGTCACGCGCAGACGGGCGAAGAGCTTGCCCGCGACCTGCCAGGTGGCTTTCGGGACGTAAACCTCGACCTTGTCCACGCCCGTGCCGAAGCCGTCCGGGGTGACGTTCTGCACCACTCCGGAGGCTCCCACGGCGGTGGTCCAGGTGCCCGTCAGGTCGGCATCGAACTCGCACCCGGCGCCCACTCCGGCGGCTGCGGAGGCCGAGGTGCGGCGGAAGGTGAAGAGGACGTAGTCACCCGCAGGAGCGGAACCCGCGCCATCCGGATCGGTGTTGACCAGAGCCAGCGTCGGCATCTTGGCCTGATCCATGCCGGTGGCGGGATTGCCACCCAGCACGTATTCCACGCCGTTCGGGATGCCATCGTGATCGGGGTCCGCTCCCACTGCGGCATCGCCGCCGCTGAGACCGAAGCCACTGACCCAGCCGGTGAAGCCGGACTGCACCAGACGGATCTGGCCCGGGGTGCTGTAGTCCACGGAGAAGCCGCTCGGCAGGCCGGTGGTCGTGGTGAAGGCGGGAACGCTGCCGGTGTAGGTGGCGATCACGTAGCTGTTCGCGGTCGGGCTGGTGGCGGTGATGGCGAGCGTGGCACCAGGGCTCAGCGTCAGCGCGCCGGTCACGGCCAGCTTGTCCGCATTCGTGCCATTGACCTCGCAGGCGTAGGTGCCGGAGATGGTGGCGCTGGCGGCGGTGAGTGTGCCCACGGCGTTGTTGCCCGGAGCCACGGTGCCTGTCACGGCCAGGCTGCCAGCAAGGGTGCCGGTGCCTTTGAGCGTGGCGCCCGTGGCCACGGTGGTGGCGCTGGAGGCATTCGCGGCATTCACGATAAGCGTGCCCGCATTGACGGCGGTGGCGCCGGTGTAGGTGCTCGCACCGCCCAGCGTGAGGGAGGCGCTGCCGGATTTCACCAGCGAGAGCAGGTTGCCGTTCGCGGTACCGTCACCGATGGAACCGGCGAAGGTGTTGTCCGCCGTGTTGTTCACCGTCAGCGTGCGCGCGGTGGCATCCGCGTTGATCACCTTGGCGGCCGCGGTGCCCTTCAGTCCGGCCACGGTCACGTTCGGCACGGCATTGGTGGCCGCCACCTGGAAGATCGCGGTGGTCGCACCGGAGTCCACGGTGGCGAACTGGAGCGTGGTGTTGTCCTTCGCCACCACGTTCACGTTGCTGCTGCCCAGCGCCAGCGTTCCGGAGAAGCTGTTGAAGGGATTGGTGAAGGCAACCCAGGCGCCGTTGCCGCCATCGGTCACGGTGATCTTGCTGGTGCCGGAAACCACACCATCGAACCAGACCGACTTCGGATTCCAGCGGCCTTCCACGATGCTGTCCGCGGTCACGGACACGGTGCCCAGGAAGTGCTCGTGGCCGTCCTCCTGGTGGATGGTGCCACCATTGAGGATGAGGTTGTTCGGGATGTTGTAGACGTTGCCGGTGCTGCCCGGATAGAGGCCGAGCTTGCCACCGGCGTTGATGGTCACGGTGCCGGTGCCCAGCGCGGTGGCTGCCTGGTTGTTCACCGTATTGTTGCCCACGGCGATCATGCCGCCGCTGATGATGGTGCCGCCGGTGTAGGCGTGGCCGTTGGTCTGGATCAGGTTCAGCGTGCCGGTGCCCGTCTTCGTCAGCGAGCCGTTGCCGGTGATGGTTCCGGAGCCGCTGAAGGTGTAGGCACTGGTGTTGTTCACCGTCATCTGGGACGGGTTGAGCGTGCCGGTGAGGGTCACCGCCTTGCTGGTGGCCGTTTCGGTGAAGCTGACGTTGTCCCCGCTGTAGAACTTCGTGTCCGCGCCGGTCCAGTCGGTGGAGGTGCCGGTGTCCCAGGTGGTGTTGCCGGCCACGCCCGCCCAGACCTTCGCATCGGAGGTGTAGTTCAGCGTCAGGATCTTGTTGGTGGTGTCATCCGTGATGCTGGCGGAGCGGTAGGCGGCGGTGTTGAAGTTCGTCGTGCCGCCACTATGCGTGCCGTACTTCAGGAAGGGCACCGCCTGCACGCCCGCGGTGGTCGGGGCGTTCTGGAGCTGGAGGGTGACGCCCGCCGTGGTCTTGTTCACCGTCACCGCGCCGGTGGTGGTGAGCTGGGCGGAGGGGGTGGCAAAGTTCGCCAGCAGCGTGGAGCCTTCGTTGAGCGTGATCGCGTTCGCGGAGGTGCCTTCGCCGCCGAGCGTGCCGCCGGTGGCCACGCTGATGTCCGAGGTGAGCGTGGAATTCAGCAGCAGCGTGCCGCCCGCGTTCACGGTGGTCGCACCGGTGTAGGTGTTCGCTCCACCCAAGCCCAGCGTGCCGGCGTTCACCGTCACGGTGGCGGTGCCGGTGAAGGCGCCGTTCATCAGCAGGGTGCCGGTGCCGGTCTTCACCAGCGGCATGCTGCGGGTGCCGCCACCCGGAGTCCAGGTGAGCGTCGCACCGGTGCGGGCGATGTCGATGATGGCACCCGCACCGCGGTCCACCCACAAGGTGCGGGTGGTGGTGGCGTTGGTGGAGCCGGTGTATTGGAACGTCGAGCCGTTGTTGACACCCACGTAGTTGGCGGTGCCGCCGGTGGTGCCGATGCTGCTGCTGCCGGAACCGTCCGCGATGGCGGAGACACTCAGCACGCCCGCTTCAACGTTGGTGCCGCCGGTGTAGTTGTTGACCGGCGCGATGGTTAGAGTGCCCGCGCCGTATTTGGTGATGGCCGCGGTATTGCCGGTGCCCAGCGGAGAGGCGAAGGTGACGTTGTTGGCGTTGGTGTCGAAGGCCGCGGCTTTGGCGGCCACCATCACCACGCGGCTGGAGATGTCCTGGGCGTGCGTGCCGTTCCAGCGCAGCGTGCCGCCATTCATCGTCAGCGCGCCGGTGGTGGCGAGCGAACCGCTGTTGAAGGCGAGCACCCCGCCATTGATCGTGGTGCCACCCGTGTAGGTGTTCGCACCGGTGAGGATGACCGTGTCGCTGTTTGTATTGAGCGTGCCGGGGCCGGAGATGACACCGCTCAGGGTGCCGACGCCATAGCCACCGGTGAAGTTGACGGAGCTGGTGGCCGCCAGGTTGATCGGGCTGGAAATGGTGGCGCCATTCGGTCCCGGCCAGGTGCTGCCCAGGGTGCCGCCGTTCATGGTGATCGGCATTGAGATCGTCAGCGCGGCGCCCCAGCGGTTGGTGGTGACCGTCGCGCCGCTGTTGATCGTGAGGGTACCGGTGCCTGCCAAGGTGGTGGGCTGCTGGCCGAAGTTCACTTCTCCCGCACCGGTGGTGTAGCCGCGCATCAGGGTGAGAGAACCGGCATTCACCGTGATGTTGCCGCTGGTGACGTTCACGCCGTTGAGCATCAAATCGCCCGGACCGTTCTTGATGAGGGTGTTCGATCCCAGGGAAAGGGTGCCCAGGGCGGCGGCGTTGCCGGCATTCTGGCCGATGGCGAGCGACTTGCCGCTGGCGATGTTCACGGTGGTGTCCGAGCTCAGCGTGACCTTCGGAAGAAAGCAGCGCGTGGCACCGGTGTTGACCAACGCTCCCGCGCCGCCCACGCCGGAACCTCCGACCGTGATCGACTCCGAGGCAGAGGTGAGATCCTGGCCGCCCGCGTCCAGCGTGGCTCCGGATGCGATGGTGGTGGCGCCTGCCGAGCTGCCGAGCGCACCCGGATTGCCGAGGACCAGCGTGCCGGCATTGATCGTGGTCGTGCCGGTGTAGGTGTTTGGCGTTCCAAGAGTGAGCGAGGCGGTGCCGGACTTGGTGATGCCGCCGGTGCCGCCGATGTAGCCCGTGCCGCCGAAGGCATAGGCCTTGGTGCTGGCATTGACCGTGACGGAGGATGGCAGGATTTCACCCGCCAGGGTGACGGCGGCATTCGAGCCGGTGTCGTCGAAGGTCACCGCATCCCCGGTGTAGAAGGCGTCGGTTTCACCCGCATTCCAGCGCAGGCTGGTGCCCACGTCCCATTGGCCGTCCGTGGTGCCGTTCCACGTCAGGTTCTGGTTGGTGAAGGACAGGGTCACCGAGGTGCCCGTGTCAGTGAGGACCGGATTGCGCAGGGTGGGGAGGAACAGATCGGTGAAGATCGAGCCGATGACGCCACCGGTGTAGTTGAAGAGCGTGATCGGTGTCTGCGATTGCACCGGCACCGAGGTGAACGACACCACCGGCTGCCCGGAAAGGCTCACGTAGTGGAACGTCGGCGCGGCGGAGGTGACGGGATCCACCATGAATTTCGAGCCGCTGTTGAAGTAAACATCCCCGTTGAAGACGCCCTCGCCACCGATGGATGTGCCGGAGTTGACGGTCACCGTGGAGCCGAGCGTGCCGGTGTTGTCGAGGCGGCCGGCTTCCACCGTCAGCGCGCCGGTGTGGGTGGAGGTGCCGGAGAGGACCGTCGTGCCTGCTCCTTGCTTCCGGATGGTCAGCGTATCGGCGAAGCCCGCGGACACGGTCTGCGTGCCGGTCGTGGTCAGGATCAGCGAGCCACTGTTGGTCGGCAGGCTGATGGTGCCGGTGCCTCCGATGTTGGAGGGAACGGTGACGGTGAAGTTGTTCGTGTCGAACACCGAGGTGGTCGAGGCGTTCGCCGTGATGGCGGGGGACCAGGTGGCGTCCGCGGTGGTGCGCAGGGTGCCGCCATTGAGGACCAGCCGGTCGTTCACCGATCCGCTGTTGATGCCCAGCGCGCCCACCTCGGCCGTGCCGTTGGTGGAGAGGGTCAGCGTGTCGTTGAAGGCGGTGTCGCCGTTCGCATCGATCTGGATGCCCGAGGCCTTCAGCAGTGCGGCGGAAGCACCGCCGCCCACCGTCATGTCCGCCTGGCCGTCCCAGCCGATGTTCACGAAGCGCTCGTTGCCCGCGTTCGCGGCCAGGGCGGTGGCGTCCAGGGTGCCGCCGAGGAGGTTGTAAACGTTGCCCGGATTCACGCCGTTGGTCCAGTGGCCGAGGCGGAAGCCGAGATTGCCGCTGAGGATGGTGGCCGTGGAGCCCGCATACTGGGTGACCACGCCGGAGTTGCTGCCGGTTTCACCGAGGTTGAAGGCGCGCGTCGTGATCGTGGAACCGGAGAGCAGTTCCAGCCGGCCCACGTTGGAGGCGGTCTGGAGGCCGGTGGAAACGGTATCTACTACGATGTCCGTACCAGAGGCCAGGCTCAGCGTGCCGCCGCTGACGCGGAAGTAGCCCTTCGTCGCATCCGTGCCGAAGTCCTGGTCGAAGGACATCGTCGCCGTGGCGCTGTTCGGGTTGTACTCGAACTTCGAGGTCGCGCCCGCGATATTGATGGTGGCGGGCAGGATGCCGGTGGCCGTCACCGCGTCGATGCGGCGGACGAAGAGCGAGGTGCCGTTGGCCAGGTTCATCACCGAGCCGGACGCCAGCGAGCCGCTGGTGCCGTTGTTGCCCACGACGATCGAGCCGCCGTTGACGTTGTAGGTGGTGGCGGGGTTCGATCCGGCGAAGATGGTCGCGCAGGAACTGTTGCTCGTGAAGACGCCGGTGAAGGTGTTGTTACCGTTGAAGACCACCGTGCCGCCGTCGGTGCGGCCGAAGGCGCCGGAGCCGCTCAGGATGCCATTGACGGTGGCGACGGCCGCTCCATAGGTGCGGAAGATGCCGCCGGCCGCGCCCACGGTGATGTTGCGGGTGATCGTCTGGTTGACGGAGCTGTCGAGCAGGCCGCCGCCGTTGAGGATGATGTTGTTCGCGGCATTGCCGAGCGCGGCATCCGTCGTGTAACTCAGCAGGCCGGAGGTCACGGTGATGTCACCGGTGAAGGTGTTCGTGCCGGAGAGGCGCACGCCGAGACCGCTGGCACCGGCGCCGGTGGCGCTCATGTCGCCGTTCGACGCGATCGTGAGGCCGCCGGTGAGAGCGCCTGCGATGGGCGCGCTGATCGTGGTGGTGCCCGCGGTGTTGAGGGTCGAGGTGGTGATGGTGGCGGTGGTGCCGCCCAGCGTGAGCGCGTTCGTGCCCGCCAGCGTGTAGCCGCTGGTGGTGAAGGTGAGGCTGCCTGCAGTGACCGGGGCCGTGAGGGTCACCGTGCCCGCGGTTCCGGCGAAGAAGGCGCTGTCGAGCGATGCATTGTTCCACGCCACGTGAGCCAGGCCGCTGCCCTGGTCCCAGTTCGTGAGGGTGGTATCCCAGTTGCCGGCGGTGCCGCCGGAGGCTCCATCACCGTTGGCGGCGATGTTGACGGTGCCACCGTCCCAGTAGCGGTTCGCGCCGTGAGCGGCGCCGCCGAGGAAGGTGATGACGACCGCGGGGACGGTCAGGAGGGAAACGAAACGACGGAGGAAGCCATTCAGGCGATTCAATTTCATGGGGGTAATGCAATCTGGAATACAATATCGACACAAAGACGACACGTAGGGGTTGGCGTGGACAGGACTACGGCGTAAAGGCGGAAATTGCGCACAAATCATCGGATTGCGATTTTTAAGGCCGTTTTTGCGACTCAGCGATTGGAGGGAAAATCTCTGAAAATCAAAAAGATCCGGATGTTTTCAGCCATCGTGAGGCTGTTAGGATTAGGGTATTTTCGATAGGTGAATGTGGATTTTGATGATGCATGCAACTCATTGAATTACATGCAATAGCGAGAATTTGAGTCATGAAGAGGGTGTCCGTGGGAGGAAGGACGTATGGATCGGGCCTCTACTAGTCCTCTTGGCGATCCAAGCCCGGAGGGGGGATTGGGAGATGGCACCATGCAACGAGCGCCATGCGACATCGGAGAAAAAGATCGAGCCCCGAAGGGACGGAATGTTCAGGGAGCAACTGTTCCCTTCTTCATTCCGCCCTCCGGGGCTCGTAGTGGATTTGCATGGATTCCCGGGGAGCTGCCCCGGTTATGTCACCCGGCCCTTTTCAGGCTGGTTCCGGGACCTTATTCCCCGCCGACGAGATCGGCGCCTTCCAGCTTGGAGAAATCGATCACCGGCTTTTTCGCCGGAGTGGGCTCGCGGGTGAACTTCTGGTCCGGCTTCACATTCTCGGCGAAGAAGCCGCCGTTGCGCATAAAGAACTCCTTGCCCCTTGATCCACCGGCATAGTCCATGCGGAACAGGCTGCGGCCGATCGGATCGGTGGTGAAGCGCGCGGTGGTCACCTCGTGCCACTCGCCCTTCACATCGCGGCACCACTGGTTGCCATAGAGCGCGCCACGGCTGAGGAAGCCCTGGCGGTCCGAGAAGTTTTCCAGGAACGAATGCGCGCCGGTGTAGTGCTTGTCCGTCTGCGGGCGCTTGAAGCTGGCGATGAGCTGCCAGTCCTTCTTTTCCGGCACGAAGAACCACGCGGTATAGACCGTGGAACCCTTGCCATCCGGATGCACCCGGTTGAGGAAGCGGTAGGTGTTTCCGGCCTTCCACGCATACTTCCAGTAGCTCTGGCCACCCGAGCCCTCGCCGCCGAATTCACCGCCGTGAACGTCGGTGCCCTTTTTCAACAGAGTGATCTTCTGATCCTCCGGGATCTCACCGGGGTGGTCGGTTTTGAACGGACTCCACACGGAGAACAGCACGCGGCGCTCTTCCGGACCGTTCACCTGCATGCCGAAGTAGCCTTCGCCGAAGCCGTTCGACATGAAGTAAGAACCTATCGGATCGCTGCCCACCGGCACGGTGATCTCATTGTAGAACCACTCGACTGGCTCGCCCTTCGGCAGCTCATAGCCGAGGTGGATCGAGGGACCGCGGCGGCCCCAGTAGAAATTGTTGCCCTTGTTGTCCTTCACGTAGTTCAGCACCACGGCGGCGGCGTCCTTGCCCACCGGGGTGACTTCCAGCGCTTCGACATCGGCGAAGGTGTCACCGGTCTTCTTGATCCCCTGCAGGTCTACTTTCACGTAGCCCGCTTGTTTCATGCTCACCCGGCCCAGGGGCACATCGCTGGCCTCCGCGCCCTTGAGATCCTTTTCCACCGCCTTGCCCGCCAGCGTGGCGCGGATGCGGGATTCGCCCTGCGGCACTTTCGCGCGCAGCACGATGTCCAGATCGGCGGCGCGATCCACCCGGAAATAAACCGAGGTCACGGCGTCCGGGCTCGACCACGAGTCGTTCCGGCCACCGCGGCGATCCCCGTCCTTCGGCTGCTGGGTCAGGTAGGAATTTCCCCCCATTGGCACTTCCCAGGTTTTCGGCGCGTCCTGTGCCCGTGCGGGCACCAGGGAAAAGGCGCTGAGCAACAACGAGGCGGCCAGACCGAGGCGGCTGGACATGACAGGGCGGGAAACTCGGCGGATCGACCCATAGGCGGTCTCCACCGGCATGCGGCTGGACAAAAACATCGCCAGAGAACGTCGCCCGGGCCCGGATTTTTCAAATAAAATCGCGCCGGGCGCATCTCCCGGTGGGGAAAACCGCCTCCCGCTGCGCCGCCCCGGAGCGCACTTTCCGGAGCGGCGCTTTTTCAGAGGATGGGTCAATCGAGCGTGCCCATGCCCCCGTTGCTGAACTGTTCGAACGCGGCGAGGATCTCCTCCCGGGTGTTCATGACGAAGGGGCCGTAGCCTGCGATGGGTTCGTCGATCGGCTGCCCGGCAAGTACGAGAGCTCTCGTAGCTTCACGGGTATCGATCCGCGTGCCGGAACCCTCGCGGGACAGGACGGCCAGATCGCCTCCGCCGAGCATCTGTCCCATGATGGCGGCTTCGCCCTCCAGCACCAGAACCATGCTGGTGTATCCGTCCGGCAGCGGCAGGTCGATGTTCTTGCCCGCGGCGAGACGGAGATCCCACAGCTCGATCGGCGTGAAGGTCCTCGCCGCACCCTGATGGCCATCGAAAGAACCGGCGATCACGCGCAGGGTGCCCGCGTCATCGGGCAGTGCCACGTTCGGGATCTGGTCGCGCAACAGCGTCTGGTAGCCCGCGGGCGCGCTCTTGTCCTTGGAGGGAAGGTTCACCCAGAGCTGGATCATCTCGAAGGTGCCGCCGGTGCGGGTGAACTCCTCCGAGTGGAACTCATCGTGAAGGACGCCGTTGCCCGCCGTCATCCACTGCACGTCACCGGGGCCGATGGTGCCGCCGCCTCCGCTGGAGTCCCGGTGCGAAACCTCGCCCTGGTAGGCGAGCGTCACTGTCTCGAATCCCTTGTGGGGATGCGCGCCCACGCCGCGCTTCCGCGGACCGGGCTGGAACTCATGGGGAGCCGCGTAGTCCATGAGCAGGAACGGGCTGATCTCCGCGCCGGAGTCATGATAGGAAAAGATGGAGCTGACCGGGAACCCGTCACCCACCCAGTGGGTTTCGGTTTTGCGTCGGATGTGCTTGAGCGTTTTCATGCCCTCCATCTACCACGGACCGGCGGGCATGGATAATGCCGGGAACGATGTCTGAGCATGTCGTGGAGGAATGGCGTGCGCTCCGTGCTTGCAGGGAACCCGCTTTTGCGGCCCAGTGTGAACATGATGAAAACCGCCGTCCTCGCATTCGTTCTGGGTTTGGCCGCCGTTCCGGCCTTTGCCGCGGAGAAGGAGCCCGCCAAGCCCAAGAAGGAAACCAAGGAGCAGCCCGCTTCCAAGGAAACGGCGAAGCCCTACCCGCTGGATACCTGCATCGTCTCCGGCGAGAAGCTGAAGGAGGAGGGCAAGGATCCGGTGACCTTCGTTTACAAGGGCCAGGAAATCAAACTCTGCTGCAACGACTGCCGCGAGGACTTCGACAAGGACCCGGCGAAGTATCTGAAGAAGCTGGAGAAGAAATAATTCCTTCTTGCGCGAACCTGCTTCCCGGAGGCCACGACTCGGGACGATCTGTTTCCCTTCTTCAAGGCTCTCCGTGAGGAGGTGACAGGCGTGTGGCTGGAAGAGTTCGAGGGACCTCCCTCATTCGATCCGACGGACTGGCTGGACGGCGAGGCTTTGGAATTTCTGCTGGGCAAGGATTTCCGGGAGATCATGCCATTGGGGCGGACGCCGGTGGCGGATACTCCGCTGCTGTCATTGCTACCGCTGGAGGCCGCTTGTTACGTTACTATACCGGGACCCATTTGTTGGATGTCCTGGCGGGTTGGGAGCACTTCGCCAGACGCTCGTCCGCGGCGGATGGTTTCGTCGCTCCATGGCTGCCCGGCATTTCCTATTTCTCCCTGATGGGACACCTCGGGCTGCCTGCGGCCCGAGAGTGGTTCCGGAGGCATTCGGTATGCGAGCTCGCCGTTGGGAAGGTGCTGGCGTTCCTGTCGGGACCTATCCCCGGGGCTTTTCCGGATGAGTGCTTCGACGATGATCTGGAAGAACTCCGGGACATGGCACGGGCCTATGCGGTTTGAAATCGCTGGCTGCGGTTACGGCTCCAGCGACTTCAGCTCGATGTTCCGGAACCACACTGGCTGCGCCTCGGCCTGCAGGGCGATGTAGCCGTAGGCGAGTTGCAACGGCGCGCCTGCCTCCAGCAGCGGGGTGGCGGGGATCACGCGGTTCTGCGGATCGAGCTGCGGGCGCTGGTAGCGCAGCACCTCCTTGCCGTTGATGCGGTGGATCACCTCGTCATTGCCGTGAACCTCGACCTCCACCTTCACCCATTCCTCGGCGGGGAAGGTGGGGGCGCTGGATTCCACGATGTGCTGGGTGATGAGCTTTCCATCCATCTCCAGGTTCGTTCCCGGCGTGCAGACATTGCCGGTCGCGCGAGCGCCTTTGCCCTCGTCCGCGAGGAACTGGACCTCCAGGCTGGCGGGGAAACCCTGGCGCAGGCCCATGCTCTGCGGTGACTGCGAGTGGATCATCACGCCGCTGTTCAGATTGCAGTAGCCCGGCGCGTCCGCCATCATCTTCCCGGTGAAGCGGTACTCCATCCGCAGGATGTAGTGCGAGTAGGCGATGTTGGTGAAGAGGTGGCCGTACTGCTCGTTGAATTTACCATAGTCATCGTAGGAAACCTTGAGAATGCCGTCCTCCACGCGGAACGTGTTGAAGGGGTTCTCGCCGCACTTGTGGCCGGAGACCTTCGGCGTCCATCCCTCCAGGTCCTTGCCGTTGAATAGCTTCACCCACGGGTGATCCCCGGCCGCGGCGGGCAGGATGGACAACAGGACCGAGACGGCCAGCAGGCCGGCGGATTTTCCGATCAAGGGGCGGGCGACGGTTTGGTTCCGGTGGATCACCGGTTCATCAGAATGTATCGCGCACCCGGATGCAAGAACGGGAAGGTTTTCTCCCATGCACGAGGACCCAGCCTGATGGAATATCATGGATGAGGGCGTGTCGATATTATCTTTCGGGTATTTGTTTGAAAATAAGATTGATCCTAACGGTTTGACTCATGGATCATGACCTATTGGAATAGGTGAACTATCCAGATGTGGATCTAATAGGATCTAATATTTACCCCCTTCCTTCCCCTCATGTTTTCCAAGGCCAATCGATCCCGTGCTTCGTTGTCCGCGATTGCGATGACATGCGTTCTATTCCTGCCCGGCAGGATGGACGCCGTGGACCCCAATCGAGCGGTAAGCCGCCGTCCCAAACCGGTCGATAGCGACATGCGGAACAACTACATGCGTGCCGATCCGGGGGAAAGTGGTTCCAAGGACGCCAAGGATTGCGAGGTGCTGGTTCCGGCGGAGCGCTTCTCCCGGCAGGCCATCGAAGCCACCTGCGCCAATGACGTTCCATCGCCGGAAAAAATCAAATGGCAGTTGGACCAGGTTTCCAGGGCGCTTGATACGGCCGAGCGCCACGCCGCCGAGTGGGGGCATGCCTCCATCTCCAGCGCCGTGCTTGTGAAAGGAGATATGAATCGTTTTGGCGTGGGGGCCGATGTCAACTATGCGACGGTGGAGGGGCGTATCCGCACCAGCCAGCAGGGGGCGGCGAGCCGCTTGGCGGAAAAGAGCTTGGGAGTGAAGCTGGAAGGCGAGTTCGGAGTCGATGCCATCAAGAAGACCGAGGACGAGATCTATCAGACCAGCAAGCAGAACGAACTGCTCCAACAGAAACTCGAACTGAAGAAGTCGCTGCTCCAGCTCAAGAAGAAGCAGACCGAACTCGACAAGCTCGACAATGCCGATGCCGGGACGGTGCCCCTCGATTCCGCGGCTGAAGACGTGCCGGCTGGAAATACCCTGCCGGTTCCGACCCGGCCGGATACCACTGGGGTGCTGCCGGAACTTCCCACCCCCACCGCGGTCAGCAACAATACGAACCTGACCATCAATGGTGCGACCACCGTTGCCGCGCAAGGCCTGCCGTCCGGTATCCCGCCGCAGCCTGGTGCTCCGGATCTGGCCACCCTCGCCTTGGTCGCGGATCATCTCCAGCTCTCGGAAGGGGATATCGCCAAGCAGGCGGCTTCGACGGTCGTCACCCAGAAGCTGATGAACTACATCACTTCGCCCATCGATGGCGGCTCCAACAGCATTCCGTGGTTCGTGGTCACGCAGGTCAGCGTTTCGCCAGGCAGCCGCACCGGCAGCGACTACATTGCGGAGACCACGCTGCATCCGTATTACGCGAAGCTGGATTCCAACGGTTGCGTCGCCGCGGATTGGAATCCCAACCGTCCTCACCCCACCATTCTGGCGGCCTTTCCGCTGGTGGAGGCCCAGGCGCTGGACTTGCGGAACAGCGACCGCTTCGAAACGCGTTTTTCACTGGCCCTTGCCGCCAAGCTCATCGCGGAGGGCAAGCAGGCGCAGGCGAAGTTCTTCCTCGAGAAGATGACGAAGATCCAGCAGGACATCGCGACCCGGACGCTGCTGCCGGTGGTGGTTCCGAATTCGAACGGCCGCGAAGTCACCTACCGTTTCGATCCGGGCCTCCAAGGGTTGGTGGAACCGGGGAATGCCAGGAAGGGTTCGGGCCTCGTGCTCAATGCCACCAGCGTGCCCGCGCTGCTGGTCATCATGACCGACCGCAAGAGCCTGAAGGACCGCAACTATCTCCACTTCGAACTCGGCACCCGCTGGATTCCCAAGAAGCAGGCGAACATCTGGTCCACGACATGGAATGGCATTACCCGCAATTACAATCCACGCCGGGGTATGGCTCCGTCCGATGTGGTGGAGGCGGCGCAGGGGCTTGATGTCGCGCGCTTTCATCTGGGCGTGGTGGATACATGGTTGAAGAGTTACCCGAACCGGATCGCCCCGGGAGGGGATTTCGGGCTGGCCCTTTCCCAAGCCCGCTCGCGACTTTCGGGATTGGAGCCGAAGCTCGGCAGCTCCAACAGCTACGTGGCTTTCCCATCCCTGTACAACATCACTCCCTCCGTCCTCGTGAACAGCCGGGGCGAGGAACAGAACATTGTCATCAACTCGTTCTGCGTGACCGAGGATGCCTACAAGCTCGGCAATCTCGAAAGCATTTCGATCGGAGGGTACGAATTCGGGAAGAAGATCCAGGCACCGGCTTTGGCTGCTCTCAAAGCCGACGAGCAAACATTGGCCGACGCGGCTTTGTTGAAGGGGCGGTCATTGCGACCATATTTGAGTGCCCCCCTTGTGGCCGGGCTGGATTCGGGTTCGAGAACCGTGCAGATGGAAACCTTGCGGCGGATTCCGTCCGAGCGTGAAACCATTTTGATGAACATGGATGCCGCCAGGGACAAGGCGGACGAAGACAAACGCATTGCCCAGACCAACTACAACCTCCAGCTTGAAGCGAAGAACAGGGCTTTGAGGGTGAAGCAGGATGTCAGGAAGGAAGTGGATAAGGCGGACGCCGTCCTGAAGTCCTTGAAGAAGCCCGCTGCCGGGATTTTGGAGCAGAACGCCGGGAATCCCGAGGTCAAACGCTACAACGAAGCGAAGGAGAACTGGGATCAGAAACAAGTGGATGCGGTCAATGCCGACAAAGATGCCGAGATCCAAGTACAGCGGTTGGCCGCCCAATATGTCGAGGTATCTCAAGCAAATCAGACGGCCAATGTGATTGCCGCGGGACCTCAGGTCATAACGGAGATCGTAAGGAAAAACGCCGATGTGGAAGCCAAGCAGAAGGAACTGGCGCTTTTCGGGAAGCTCATTTCGGCCGGCGAGAATGCCACCTTGAGATTCGATCCGGATCGCCTGAGAAGTCTGCCCGCGGGCTCCTATTCGGTGATCGGGAATTTCAAGGGGCCTTGCTCCACGGTGAACGGAGAAAAGGTCCATGAGATCCTCAGCCGCGATCTCGGGAAGATCGAAATCAAGGACCCCGCCCCGGTTGCCATCGATTCCTATGGCGACAATGTGATCCCGGCGAAATTCCCGGAAGGGGGCAAGAAAATGTCCGTCACCGGAAAGGGATTCGGGCGGGTCAAGCGGGCCATGCTCGATTCCTCCCTCGCGGATGTCATCATCACCAGTGCCACGGATGACATGCTCCAGTTGCTGATCCGGAGCGCGCCCTCGAAGGACGATAAATTCATCCTCCTCTCGGACTCCGGCGGCGTTTGGGATCCGAATGCCAAGAACCACCCGGAGGTGGTGGGATACGTGAAGATCCAGTCCGAGCCGAAGCCGGCGCTTTCGGTGACCACCTCACAACCCGTGCAGGTGGCTTTCGACGAACCCAAGGTGGTGTTGGCCGGTGTTTTTCCGGATGGCATCGAGTTGTATGTCCAGAGGCAGGGCAAGGAGCTTGAAAAGGTTTCGTCGTTCAAACGGATGGACAAGTCGCTCGAGTACACCATCCCGAATCCCGTCGAGGACGAGGCCGTCAAGTTGGTCGTGAAGCCGGGCACCGCCAATGGCAGCGACCAATCCGTGAACGTCAAGGTGGGTAAAAAGCTCAAACTGAAATTCAAGGAACTGGCTTTTTTCCCGCCCAGCTTCGATGGGCCGCTCACGAACGACATGTCCCTGAAGCTGCTGCTGGCGGATCTGGATCCATCTTTGAAGGGGAAGCCGGTGGATGTGAACATCGGGGGCGTCACCCTGCAGTCGGAAAAGCTCGATGACAGCGGAGCCATCGTGGTCAAGGGGTTCAGTGCGCTGAAAGCGACCGGAAATCTGAAGGTCATGGTGCTGGTGGATAATGAGATCTATACGCCCGCGAGCCCTCTGACGGTGAATGCGGCCAAGCAATAGGCACGGGTTCCCTCGTTTCCCCATCGCCTCCCCACTCCGGATCTGCCAGCTTGGCGGCATGAGTTCCATCCGTCGTTTGAGCCGGGCTGTGCTGGTGGTGGCCATCGGGATTTTCGCATGTGCTTCCGCGAGGGCGGATAGTCCACCGGCGGAGAAGCCGTTGCCCGTAAAGACGGACCGCCTGCCCGGCGTGGATCTCAGCCAGGGAATCACGGAGGTCACCGGTGTGGCGATCTCGCCTCTGCTCGGCGTTTCCGGAGTCGGTGCGTGGCGATATTTCCATACCGATGCGGCCCTGCGCGACAAGCTGCCGTGGTTCTGCCATCCGGCGGCATGGGGCTGCGGCTTCGCGGTGCTGTTGCTGTGCTTCGCGAAAGACACCTTTGGCACGGCGGTGCCGGGCGTGCTGAAGAAGCCGCTCGATATGGTGGAGCTGTTTGAAAACAAGGCCAGCGCCCTCGTCGCCAGCACCGCCTTCGTGCCCTTCGTCGCCCGCGAGATGGCGGATCATTTCCAGGCCACGGGGGAGGGGACCACGGCCTTGCTGCTGCCACTCGCCTCCATCACCGGCGTCTCGGTGGTCGCCGTCTCCACCGTGGTGGTGGTGACCATCGCCTCCGTGGTGTCCTTTCTCGCGGTCTGGCTCACCGGACATGCCATCAACGTGCTCATCATCCTCTCGCCGTTCTCGCTGGTGGATGCTTTTCTCAAGCTGTGCCGCACCGCGGTGATGAGCCTCATCGTCCTCAGCTATTTCATCGCGCCATGGTTGGCGGCGGGCCTGTGCGTGGCCATCATCCTGCTGGCGCTGTGGCTCGCTCCCGCCACCTTGCGTCTTTCTTCATTCGGCACCCGCTATGCCACCGATGTGCTGCTGCCGTGGTTCGGGCGCAGGCGTGCCACGCACGATCGTCCGCATGCCTTCACTCTCGGCCGCTTCGGCGGGCTGCCGGTGCGCACCGCCGGGCGGTTGGCAGTAAGTGAAGATGGCACGCTGGCGTTTCATCATCGTCCGTGGGGCGTGATGACGGAGCGTTCCGTGCCTTTGCCGGATGGTGAAGCCATCCTCGCCAAGGGCTTGCTTTCACCGGCTCTCCTTGTACGCACTTCGGAGAATCAGGACGGCGCGAAGTTCCTCCTCCTGCTACCCCGTTACCGCGGACGTGAGGAGGAGATCTCCACCCACTTCAAGATCCGCGAAGTTCGCGATCACGCGCTCGCCCGTGGCTTTGCGGCAATGAAAGCGTGGTGGAAGGAGCAGGTGCGAAGAAGGCGAGGTTCGGTTGTGGAGGCTTCATGACGGGCACCTACCCGGAATGGATTCAAATGGAAGCTCTTCCCTGAAACCATCCCTCTTCATCTTATCCGCGTCCATCCACGGTTCACCAGTTCACCCGCTTGATCTGGTCCGCGACCTCCACATCGCGGGTGGCTTCCACCTCGATGCGATACCAACCCGTGCGGCCGTCCGGAGCGGTGGCTTGGAAATCAACGGTCCTGTATTTCGGGAAATCCGCGCCGCTGCCGCCGTCCGCCTGATACCACCTCACCGGCTGGTTCAGGATGAACGACGAACGCCATGGCTGGGTATGGGTGGGAGCGGCGGATTCCTGCGGCCCCCCGGTCGGTTCCTCCCAGCGCGGCGGCACCACCGGCGCGCGTTCGCCCCGGGGCATGCTGCACACCGAGACGAAATTGAGCGTGTCCCCCTTCCGGTAGCGCAGCCGCCATCCGCCATCCGGCAGGCGCTGGATCTGCGGCGCGCCCCAGGCCTTCTCGAAGTACTCCGAGCGTAGTACCGGCACCTTCGATCCCGCGAAGTCCGCGGTGGTGGACTCTCCCTTGTCCAGCGAGGACAAGCGCGGAACGAAATCGGGCGGGGGAGAGCTGCAGGAAACGGAAACGGCCAGGCAGCCGAGGACGATCGGGAAAAGGAACTTCATCTCCCCGGAGCGTGCGCGGGAAAGGCGGGCCGCCGCGAGTTCTTTCTGCTCCGCGACCTCCCCGGAGGGATGATTGAAAGGTTTTCGCTCCCCCAAGGGAATCCGCCCGCTGGTAGAGGGAAAGCCTGTTCGGTTGAGTTGTGAAATCATCCGCCGGACATTGCATAATGCTAACAGGGCGTTGCGATATGCCCGCCATCACGGACTTGATTGTAGTGGCGGAAACTGCTGAGCATCAGGGTTGACTGGGAAAAGGGTTTTCACCTGTTGGACCCTTGTGCCCCATGTTTTCCCACCCCTTGTAAGAAAACCATGAAACCAAAGTTCCGCCGTTTGTACCATGCGGTGTTGCCCGTCCTCATCATCGTTCCCGCCGTGGTTCACACCGCGATTGGCGCGACCATCGCCCCCGATGGCTTCGGAAATGTCACCGCCAATCCCGGTGACAGCGGAGCCAACAACATCGCCACCGGTTTTGGCTTTGTGCCGGCCATCCCCCCAGGTGCCCACAACATCCTCATCAATCCCGGTGTCACCCTCAATCCCACCGGGACCGATGTCATCGAGATCCAGGTCTTCGATGTCGTTGGAGCCACCTACACCATCACCAACAACGGAATCCTGAAGAGTGACAATGGCGCGGCCAATCATGGCATCGACACCATCGACATCGGCGGTACCGCCACGCCCAGCATCACCGTCATCAACAACAACTTCATCAGCGGCGCCAGCGCGATTCGCGCGAACAACATGCTGGTGCTGACGAACAACACCGGCGGCACCCTTCAGGGCTTCGGTGGCGCGGATGGCGCGGTCTTCGCCAAGAAGGGCGGTAACATCACCAACAACACCGGTGCCACCATCACCGGCCTCGCCTACGGCATCCGCGGTGAATCCGGTACTTTGGTGGTGGGGAATACCGGCCTCATCGAAGGGACGGCCGCCGCCGCCATCGGCATCTCCACGGATGGTACGCTGACCCTCACGAACGGAGTGAATTCCCTCTCCGGGCTCGGGACCATCCAAGGTGGTGCGGGCGGTGTGAAAGCCGGTGCGAATTCCACCATCACCAACAACCTCTCCGGCTCCATCTTCGGGGGAGTCACCGTGGTGCAGATCGGAGCGGATTCCTCGGTCAACAACAGCGGCAACATCATCGCCAGCGCGCCGGGAGCCACCGGCATCCTTGGCGACAACGGCGTGCAGGTCATCAACAACTCCGGTTCCATCTACGGGGGAGTGGGTGGCAATGCCATGGACCTGCAGGGCGGCAGCGACATCGTGAATCTCTCCGACGGTTCCACCGTCAGCGCCACCATTCTCGGCGGCACCGGTGCCAACATCCTGAATTTCGGCGCCGGGCTGACCGGTATCTATGGGAGCCAGGACACCACCCACAACATCGTCTATGGCGACGTGAAGGAATTCTCCATCATCAACAAGGCCGCCGAGGGCACGGCTTTCATCGGCGACTATTCGGAGTTCCGCTCGGTCACGGTGGACACCATCAATGTCGGCAATGGCGGCCTCATCATCAACGGCGATCTTGCCGGGAACAGCGGTCCCACCGCCACGGTCAACGCGAGCGCTTCCGAGTTTGGAGGCCGAGGCACCTGGGTGGCGAACATCAACGTCAATGCCGGTGCTTTCAGCGCCGGTGGCACCACCATCGCGTTGAACTCGAATCCGAACAACGCGGTCGGTGCGCTGACCGTCAATGGCAACGTCACCCACGCCGCCGGGTCCTACCTCCGCGTCGATGTGATCCCGCAGACGGCGATCAACAATGGCGTGAACAGCGACCTCGTTGTCCAGACCGGTGCGAACACCTACAATCTGGGCAACAACGGCCTGCATCTCTCTCCGACCAACGTCAACCGCGCCATCACCAATGGCACCTACACGGTGGTGGACAGCGCGAATGCGATCAGCGGCTTCAACGCCGCCGCCACGCTGAGCCTGGAGTTGAACACCACCAATCCCGCCGCGGCGGAAACCGGGCCCTTCACCGCCACGGAGAGCGGCACCAGCACGAACACCGTGCTGGGCAACTTCTTCGCCACCACCCAGCTCGCGGGCGGCGGCACGGATGTGCAGCTCGTCGTGCAGCACAACTTCGCGGGCCTGCCCGGCCTCACCGCAAACCAGGCTTCGCTCGGTGCCGCGCTCGATGCCTCCGTCAACAGTCCGAACCCGCTGATGCAGGACTTCATCGCCGCGCTGGATTATTCGAACCTGCCCGCCGTGCAGGCCACGCTGGCCGCCATAGATCCATCCACTTATCTCGCGCTCACGTCCTCCATCATCAACAGCGACTACGCGCTGCACCGCCAGATCGGTGACCGCCTCTCCGACCTGCGGGACGCGGGTGATGGCGGTGGCGTTTACCGCACCCAGGTCAGCGCGAAGGGCGGCATGGCTCCCACGCCCTCCGTCTCCTCCTCCGGTCCGTTCAATGTCTGGGGCGCGGTGTCGTATGACTGGCAGGACTATAGCGGCCGCACCGCCCTCTCGGACTTCGATGGCACGGTGGCATCCTTCACCGCGGGCATCGACTACCGCGTTTCGCCGGACTTCGTGATCGGCGTGCTGGTCAATGGATCGAAGAGCGATCTCGATTACGTGGGCGGCAGCACCGACATCGACAGCCTGCGCGGCGCGATCTACGCCACCTATGGCAGATCCACCGGCTGGTATTCGGACGCCCTCATCGGCTACGGCAGCCATAGTATCGATGCCTCCCGCACCCTCGGCGGCGTTGTCATCGGCGCGGGCGGATCGGACGTGGATGCCACCAGCTTCCAGGCCCTCTGGACCGTTGGCTACACCTTCGACACCGGCACCTTCAGGCACGGCCCGTTCCTCGGACTTGAGTATCAGAACGTGGATGTGGACGGCTTCACCGTCGGCGGGCCGTTCCCGGTCGGTGTGGGAGACTACAGCGTGGATTCGCTCCGCGGTCTGATCGGCTACCGCATCCGCGGCGATTGCGGAACGTTCCGCCCCTATGCCTCCATCGCCTATGCCCATGAGTTCGAGGACGGTGGCAACAGCGCCTCCGCCTTCCTGCCGAATGGCGCGCCGTTCTCGGTGGTGGGGCCGGACCTGAATTCCGCCGTCCTGCTCACCGCGGGCACCGGCATCCGGCTCTCGGACGACCTGATTCTGGACGTCGGCTATCGCGGGGAAATCTCCACGGAAAGCGAGGGCCTCGACAGCCATGGCGGTTCCATCGGCCTGAACTACAACTTCTGATCCGCCTTCCCGGAATCATGACTCGAACCGCCGTCCCGGCCATCGGGGCGGCGGTTTCTTTTGGCCCACCCACGCTCCAGGGAAGGCGGCTCCCGGTATCTGCCCCTGATTGTTAGTCAGGAATAATGAACGGTTTTCTGTTGGGATTTTCTGGTGTCAGGCCGAAAATGACCCCTTGGTTCGCGTCATGAGAATGCACAATGTATTTATGGTGGATATTCTATAAATATCCACGACGTAAATTACACGTTGCATGCACTAAAGTTCTATGCAAATGACTTAGGCGATCCATTTGCATCCAACTTACCTGTATTGTAACCCATGAAACCCCGTTTCTCCCGGCTGCTGCCGGGTCTGTTCGTTGTCTCCCTCGTTTTCGCTTCCTCCCACACTGCCAGCGCCACCAGTTGGTATTGGGATGCTGATGGCGATGGCTCCGCCACCACCGGTGGCACCGGTACCTGGACCCCCGCTGGCAACCAGTGGCGCAATGGTTCCGCAGCCGGAGCCCTTTCCACCTACACCGCCGGCCCGCAGGCCGATGCTACGGCCAATCTGGTACTCGCCGGTGCGGACGGGGCGACGATGACCGCCACCGCGGCGACATCCTACGCGCTGAACAAGATCACCGCGTCCAACAGCTACACGCTGGCCACCGTGGACGCCGTCGGCTCCTTCGTCGGTACGACCCCCACCGTGGATGTCGCCTCGGGCAAGACGCTCACCTGGAACATGGACCTTTCCGCCGCGTCCACCACGGTCCTCAAGACCGGCACGGGCAGTTGGACCTTCAGCAATACGGGCGGCCAGATCACCTCCGCCAATACCACGCTGGAAGTGGTCGCAGGCACCCTGCGCTACGATACGGCGGCTGCCACGGCCAGCCTGTTCACCGGTGCGGGCGGCATCGTGAAGGTGGACACCACCGCCACCCTGAGTCTCCAGCAGAACCAGTCGGCCGCCTATACTTCGGTCAGAGACTGGACGCTCGGGACGAAGATCAACTTGGTGGGCGGCACCCTGACCGGCGGCTCGACCAACGGCGGCCAGTTCCAGCGCATCCCCAGCGGCACCGCGATCCAACTGGATGCCGGTGCGACGACGAATACGATTTCCCAGGGCTCCGGCGGTTTCAGCCAGAACTTCACGCTGGATGGTGCGATCACCGGCGCGGGTTCTGTCACCCTCGCCCGCGCGAATTCCAACGACCGCTACCTGGTGTTGAAAGGCAGCGCCTCCGGCTACTCCGGCAATGTCACCATCGGCACCTCCACTGCCAGCGGCTATGTCGTTTTCGGCCATGCGACGGGTTGGGGCACCGGCACGCTGACCCTCACCGGCGCGGGTTCGAATGCGGTCATCGGTGACGAGGCTGCAACGGTGATCCAAGGTGCATGGACCGGTGGTTCCGCACTGGGCTTCACCAGCGGCACGCTCTCCACCACCGCGGCTGTCACGGTCGGCGGCGGTGCAAACCTGATGCTGAACAACCGCTCCGGCAATGCCGTGCTCTTCGAGCCGCGCGCGGGGCTCACCGTCAATGGCGGCACGCTTTCCTTGAACAGCACCGGCGGCACCTCCGCCTTCGTGCCTTACACTTCCACCACCTGGACCTTCGGCGGCACCGCGCTTTCCACCGTCTCCGCCCGCGTCCAGCTTTCCAACACGGGCGTCACCTTCGATGTGGCGGACGCCGTGGCGGGCACCGGAGTGGACACGAATGTCAGTGGCGTCATCTCCGGTGCCAATGGCTTCACCAAGACCGGCGTCGGTACCCTTCAACTCAGCGGTGCCAATACGTTCACCGGTCTGCTCACCGTCAGCGCCGGTGATGTGTTGTTCAGCACCGCCGGAGCGGCCAGCGGCATCGCGGGCGGTCTCGCGGGCTCCGGCGCTGTGAAGGTGGCGGGCACCGGCCTGGTCACGCTGAATGGAAACTCCCCGACCTACACCGGTACCGTCACCGTGGCGGATGGCGCGAAGTTCGCGGGCGATGCCACCACCGCCGGTCCGCTGACCGTGGGGGCCACCACCGGAGCCACGCTCTACGGCAACAACGCCTCTCCGACCACCGCCTACACCGCGACGAACCTCACGCTCAACGGCACCAGCGAAATCGCCTTCGCCACGCCGCCGGCCACAGGCACCTACACCATCCTCAAATACACCGGCACCCTCTCCGGGTCCGCGACGAACCTGCACTCCAACTACCGCGGCAGTGTCATCCACATGGGCAGCGGCACCAATGACGCCATCACCCTGGACGTCTCCTCGCCGGTTTCCGTGATCTGGACCAATACCTCCGCGGACGGCCTCTGGAATACCGCCGCCTCCGGAAACTGGTATGACGGCGCGAACATCAGCGCGTTCTACACCGGGGACCAGGCCATCTTCGATGACAACGGCGTCAGCAGCCAGGTCGTCACGATCAGCGCGCCGGTGTTCCCCGGTTCCGTCGCCTTCTCGAACAACGCGATCGACTACGGCTTCACCGGTGCTGCGATCAGCGGCACCGCCGCGGTGACGAAGAACGGCTCCGGCTCCATCACCCTGTCCACGGCGAATGCCTACACCGGCGGCACCCTGCTGAATGGCGGCGTCCTGCGCGTCGGCGCGGCCGGTGCGCTCGGCACGGGCACGCTCACCTACACCTCCGGCACCCTCACCGCCGCCAGCACCCCGGCGGTCACGGTGGGGAATGCGGTGACCTACACCACCACCTCGCCCACCTTCGGTGACATCAGCGCCCCCGGCCCGCTCACACTGTCCGGTGCCCAGACCCTCACCGCGGCCACCCAGTTCAACGTGAACGCCCCGGTCATCATCAGCGGTGCGGTTTCCGGAGCCTTCCAGCTCACCAAGAGCGGCACGGACACGCTGACGTTCTCCGGCAGCCCGGCGCACGGTGCCACCGTCGTGGATACCGGCACGCTCCAGGTCGGCACGGGTGCGGCGGCGGGGGTACTGCCCGGCACGGCCACGATCAATACCGGTGCGACCCTGCGCCATTTCCGCAATGACTCGTCGACCGTCTCCAACGTCTTCTCCGGCGCGGGCACGCTCGCCTTCAAGGGCACCGGCACCTCCGGCCAGTCCAGCTACACCCTCAGCGGCGCGAACACCGTCAGCGGCACGGTCGTTGCCGAGAACGGTGCCCGCGTTCAGGCGACCAATGCCGCGGGCACCCGCTTCGGCACCGCTGCGGTGGAGATCCAGTCCGGCGGCCAAACCTACCTCACGGGCGGCACCTTCGCGAACAACTTCACGATCAACGGCAACGGCTGGCTGGAAAGCGCGGGCAACCTCGGCGCCATCCGCTTTGATGCGAACTCCGTCATCAGCGGTTCCGTGGCGGTGAACTCCGCCTCGCGGATCGTCGCCTACACGTCCAACACCGGCACGATGACCGGCGCGTTGTTCGGCAGCTCCGCCTTGGAGATCAACGCCAGCTCCAGCGCGAACTTCAACGGCACCGTCAACTATTCCGGAAACGGTTCCGCGTTCAACGGGCCGGTCACGGTCAGCCAGGGCACGTTCAATCTCTCCGGCTCCCTCGGCGGTGACGTCAATGTCTCCACGACCACCACCACCGGCACGCTCGGCGGCGAGGGCACGCTGGCGGGCAATGTCACGCTCGGAGCGGGCTCCACCGGTTCGAACCTCGTGTTCAATCCGAATACCACCCAGGCGCTCACCGCCACCGGCCTGCTGACGGTGAACAACACCGCCACGGTGTCCTTCAGCACGGTGCCGGCCGCCGGAGGCACCTTCGCCGTCATCAAGCACGGCGGCACCACCGCGCTGCCCGCGAACTTCGCGCTCGCCAATGCCACCAACTACCGTTCCGCGGTCTTCGATACCACCACGGACCCCACCACCGTCACCCTCCAAGTGCCTTCCCGCACCCTCACATGGACCGGCGCGAGCTCCGCGGTATGGGACGTGGGCACCACGGCGAACTTCACCAGCCCCGGACCGGTGGTGGACAGCTTCTACTGGCTGGACAGCGTGACCTTCGATGACACGGCCACCAACTTCAACCCGACCCTCGCGGTCGCCGCGAATCCAGGCACGCTGACCTTCAACAACAGCACCAACGCCTACACCCTCACCGGTGCGGGCGCGATCGGTGGCGGCACCTCGCTGGTGAAGAATGGCACCGGCGCGGCCACCATCTCCACCGCGAACACCTTCACCGGTGGCACTCAGCTCAATGCCGGCCGCATCAAGGCGGGCGCGAATGCCGCCCTCGGCACCGGCTCCATCAGCTTCAATGGCGGCACGCTGTCCAGCGACAGCGCCACCGCCCGCACCATCGCGAATCCCTGGACCCACACCGCCACGGTGAACCTGGGCGATGCCACGGACACCGGTGCCCTCACGCTCTCCGGCGCGGGCACGCTGACCGGAAATGCCACGTTCAATGTGCTCAGCACCACCACCAGCACCCAGGTCATCAGCGGGGTGATCACGGACGGGGCGAACTCCTACTCGGTGACCAAGACCGGTGCGGCGGGGGCCCTGCAGTTCAATACGGCGAACACCTATGACGGCGGCACCTTCATCAATGCCGGCCGTCTCAGCGCGAACAACGTCACCGCCTTCGGTACCGGATCCGTGACCATCGCCGCCACCGGCCAGGCCTACCTGGTCGCGGGCGGCACCTACACCTATCCCATCAGCATCGCGGGCACCGGCTACGTGGAACCCACCGGCAATCTCGGTGCGATCCGCTTCAACGGCAACACGCTCTCCGGCGCGCTCACGCTTACCGCGGACGCCCGACTTACCGCGTATGGCTCCAGTGGCACCCTCAGCGGGGTGATCGGTGAGACCGGCGGCGCGCGCGTGTTGGAATACGGCGGCACCTTCTCCTCCGCCACCACCGGCGGCACCTTCACCGTCTCCGCCGCGAACACCTATACCGGCGGCACCACGGTCACGAACTCGATCATCAACGTCAACAACGGTTCGGCCCTTGGCACCGGCCCGGTCACCGTGACCGGTGCGGCCACCACCGGCCGCCTCGTGGTGGCGAACGGACTGAACCTGGCGAACGCCATCACGCTCGGCACGAACGTCGGTGCCACTGGTCGCGGCGTCATCGAGCTCGCCGCCACCAGCGCCACCGCCACCCTCAGTGGTCCCATCACGGTGACCTCCGGCGTGAGCGGCGGCGGCCACCTGTTCACGGACGCCACTTCCACGCTGACCATCACCGGATCGATCACCTCGGCCTCCGCTGCGATCGTGCAGCGTGTGGGCAATGTTGTCCTCTCCGGCGGCGGCAGCTACACCAGCTACCAGATCACCGGCCTCACCAAGATCGGCGCGACCAATGGCATGGCCACCAACGCCACGCCCAGCATCGGGATTTCCGCCGCGGGCACGCTCGACCTGAACGGCTTCAATCAGACGCTCGCAGGTCTGCAGAAGAGCGCCAATGCCGCCACCGTGACCAACAACGGAGCTTCCGCGTCCGTCCTCACGGTGAGCAACACCGGTTCCAACACCTATGACGGCACCGTGGTCAACGGCACCAGCGCCATCTCGCTGGTGAAGTCCGGCGCGGGCACCTTCACCGTCACCGCGGCCAATACCTACTCCGGCGGCACCACCATCAGCGGTGGCATCCTCCAGGTCGGTGGCTCTGCGGGCGCGCTCGGCGCGGGTGCGGTGGTGAACAATGCCAACCTCACCCTCGCCCGCACCGCCACCTTCACCTTCCCGAATGCCATCAGCGGCAGCGGCGGAGTGACCCAGTCCGGCACCGGCACCACCACCCTCAGCGGCGCGCTGAGCTACACCGGGGACACCTCCGTCACCACCGGCACGCTCTCCATCAGCACCGCCACCCTGGCGGATGGTGCGGATGTCCGCCTCGCCACCGGTGCGGTGCTGAACCTGAACCACGCGCTGACTGATAGCGTGCGCTCGCTTTACATCAATGGCGTCGCGCAGCCGGTGGGTACCTATGGTTCCCTGACCTCCAGCGCCACCTTCAAGATCGCTTCGATCACCGGCAATGGCATCCTCAATGTCACCTCCCAGGGCGGCTACACCGGCTGGGCTGCTGTCAATGCCGGCGGACAGGCGGCGAACCTCGACTTTGATGGTGATGGCGTGCGCAACGGCGTGGAATATCTGATGGGCCAGACCGGTTCCTCTTTCACCGCCAATCCGCAGATTGTCAGCGGCAAGGTCACCTGGCCGAAGGATCCCTCCGCGAACGCGACCTGGGTGGTGGAAACCTCCACCGACCTCTCGATCTGGACCACGACCAGCACCGGCGTGACGGATCTGGGCACCTCGATCGAATACGTGGTGCCCACCGGCAGCGGGAAGCGCTTCGCCCGCCTCCGCGTCACGGTGCCATAATGTCTGGTTGACCGAGCTGCAATCTCCACCGCCCCGTTTCGTCTGCCCGGATGGAACGGGGCGGCTTGCGTCTTGCAGCCGGAGTCGTGGGGTTTCGGGCGGGGAAGATTCGCTCTGATCCGCAGCCGCTTGTTGGAGCGTGCCGGGATTTTCAAGCTGCTGTATATAACGGGATTACGTACCCTCTCTAACACCTCGGTGCTTGTATTTTCCCGCTGTTCTGATAGTCCGGTCCGCGTGAAATACCGGCCATCCAAATCATTTGCAGCCTGCATGATCCTCCTGTTGGGGGCGGGTGGCGCGATGGGATGGAGTTGGAACAAGGCGAACAACGCGGGTGTTCACGTGGTGGCCCGAGGCCAGTTTTTCGCCGCTCTGAAGGCGGATTTTCTCCAAGGCTTTCCTACGGCGGAGGCCCGGAAGCGGCTGCGGGAACCGGTGGAGCAGACGATGCAGAGGCTGGAGACGGAGTTTCCGGCGTTGAGCGTGGAGTTCCATCCCGTGCCGGATGAGGAAAACGGCTATCTCCAGATGCACTTCCTTGGTGGAGGAGACTGCCCCGGCCCCGGTTTTCCGGGCAGCACGGAGTTCCGCGCGTATCTGATGGAGCCCGGACCATGGAATGCCGTGGAGGCACACCGCCAATTCTCTGCAAATGCTGCTCTGGTGGAGCGCGTGGAACGGATCGCCGCCCTCAAGCAGCGTTCGTCCGCAGGCATGCCGCATGATTTCAGCGGCTTCATCTCGGCACGCGCCGCGAGATGTTCCTCCACGATCCTGTTGATGAAAGCGCGCCTCGCTGCCGAGAACGGAGATGAGGAAACGACCCTCCGCTACGTGCAACTCGCCGGAAACCTGGCGAACCATTTCCATGACGTGGAGACTCCGAACCTGCTGGGGGAGACCGTGCGCATCCTGCTGGATCTGGAGATCGAACGCTATGCCTTCCAGCATCTCCTGCCAGCCTTGGGGCGGGATGCTGATCTGCCCCGTTGGAAGGCGGTGCTCGCGCGCTACCGCTACTCTCCCGGAGATTTCGCGGATGTGATGCGCGGAGAAAGCCAGACGGTGCTGCGCTGCATCCTGCTGCCGATGATTCTGGATGAAAGCAAACCGGAACGCCCTTCCGATGCGGTGGAACTGGCACAGGCCTACGCCTCTTGTTTCGACAAGGCGGTCGCCAGTTTGAAGACCGTGACCTGTACGGAGTGGGCCGCCAATCCCGTGCTGGTGGAGGAACCGGATTTCTCCGGATTATCGAGAGCGAGCCGCGAGATTCTCCAATCCCTCATGATCGGCAGCAAGGCATGGAACAAGGGCTACATGCGTGCCATGTCCGTGCTCAGCCAGCATCAGGCCGCGCTGGACCTGATGATCCTGGAGAAGGGCGGCATCGTCACGCAAGGCGGACCGGCCGGTGGCGTCACCCGTGATCCCATCGACGGCCAGCCGTTCGTTTTCGACATGGCCCGCCGCACGCTCGGCGTCCGTGAAACCGAGGAAGACCGGAAGATCGAGCCGGTGCGGCTGCCGTGGTGATTTATTACGGAATTTATAGTAATATATCTGCCGCTCTTCACCGCTTCTCCGGCTGGCGGACCTCGATTTTCAGGTCGTCCAGATAGAGGTAGCTCGCGGAGCGGTTGTCCAGGGAGAGCGTGAGATCCTTGCCGGTGAGGTCGATCGCGGGCGGGGCGGGCGCTTTTTTGTCGGAGCGGTCGCTGGCCTCGCGGTGGAGGTTTTCCGGCACGGTGAGCTCGATCTTGAAGGCCGACCAACCGCCATTGGGCAGGTTGGCGGTGCCGTCCGCGGCCTCGTACTGGATCATCACCGGGTAGGCGCTGGCCACGAAACGCAGGCTGCCGCGCAGCGCGTGCGGATTCGCGTCGGGCGTGTAGGACCAGCCCGACACCGTCACGCGCAGTCCCGGCACGGCCTTGAGCGTCTTGCCGTACTGGTCGAGGATGAGCTGGTTGAGGAAGGCGCGGTCCTGGATACGGACGACGTTCCGTCCGGACTTCGCGTAGATGCGGCCCTTCGTCTGGCGGCCGACTTCGGAGACGCCGGTGCCGGGGGTGTTGAAATAGTCCTGCCAGTGGAGCACGGCCAGGCTCACGCCGGTGGGGCTCTGCGTGAGATCCGTCGCCTCGAAGTCGCCGTTGCGCAGCGCGTACACGCTGGTACGGCTTTGATAGTAGATAACTCCTCCGGTGACGGCCGCGGCGAGCAGCAGGAGGCCCCCCGCGATCCACGGCCAGCGCCTGCGCTGCCGTTCCGGCCCTGGCAGGCCGGTCCCGCTGCCGCCGTAGCGGACTGTCTGCTGGCGCTGTACCGACCACATCGGCGCTCCGGCGCGTGGATTGAAGGTCACACGCCGCGTTTCCTCCCATTCCAGCCCGCCGGGGTCGATGGCTTCCTGGAGCGTGGCGTCGAAGCGGATGGCACGCGCGCAGTAGCGTTCGGCGGCGGGCTCGGTGCGCAGCCGGTGTTCCAGGCGGTCGCGCTCCTCCTCCGTGAGCGAGCGATCGAGGAAGCGTGAAACGAGCCGCTCCAGCTCCGCGTCCGGCGGATCGTCTTCGGAAGGCATCCGGGTCATTCCGAGAGGGCGGATTTCCTGAGCACACAGTCGCGCAGCAGGGCGCGGAGCCGTTCCAGTTTCTTGTAGAGGGCGTCGCGGGAGGTCCCGGTGGCCTCGGCCTCGCGCTGGAGCGCGGCCGGTTCGCGGGAGGTGTAGCGGAGTTCCAGCAGCCGCCGTGGCGCGGACTTGAGGGAATCGAGACAGCTTTGGAGAGCGGAGATGCGTGCGGCGGGCTCCATCGTTTCCTCCTGCTCCATATGGGCGACGGTTTCCGCGAGCGAGGACAACACGTCCGGAGACAGGCTGACCTGCGGATGGCGGTACTTCTTCCGCACCTCGCCCTTGGCAATGCGGCGTGCGCAAGCCAGGCAGTAGGCGAGGAAGGCATCCGCGCCTTCGTCACGCGGCCCCTTCTTCCACGCCACGATCGCCACCTCCTGGATGCAGTCGTCGATGGCGGAGCGGTCGCTGAGATAGCTGGTGAAGTAGGCCCGCACGGAGAGCTGGCAGCGCATCCACTGGTCAGTGAAAGCGCGAGCGTCCTGCTCGGAAAGCTGGCCGCCTGTTTCCGGGAGCAGCCGTCGTGTCAGGCCCGGCAGGCGCTCCAGCAGGGGGATGCGGTCACCACCCGTCTCCCGGATTTCCGCGTACGTGGAGAGCATCGGCCACTCGCCCAGCGGCAGGCCGTTCTCCTCGTTGGTGGTGGCACGGAGCATGAAACGTGGTTCTCCTAAGAGACGTCATCCCCATCGGAATGGCAATGCTGGAAATGGCATGCCATGAAGGCGGGTCATTCCAGACGAGCGGAGGCGACGGGATGTTTCAACCGTTTCATCAGGCGCGGAACGACTTCCGCGGGGAGGAGAAATTTTTTTCGTCAGATCTCTCATGGCTCCGCCACTACCCGATGCAGGGCCTTCATCGGACCCCTGTCTTCGTCGGACTTCTCCCCGCCGACCATCCGGGAGAGTCCGCCGCATCGCCTAATTGCATCGATACCATGAAGACCCATTCCTCCCCGGCCGGTCCGCTGCAGCGGTCCGCGATCCCCCTGTCGAAACCTCTCGCAATCCTCGTGTTCCTCGCCACCCCGTCCGCCATGGCGGCGACGATCGCGTGGAACTCCGGCACCACCGGCCTCGTCGGAGCCTTCACCACCGGCTCGAACTGGGTGGGGGGAGTGGCTCCCGGATCCGGTGACATCGCGAAGATCGACAACGGCGGCACCACCACCGGTGCCAGCACCGTGACCATCGGTGCGGGTGACACCATCACCGTGACCACCGTGGATCTCGGCGCGTCGAACATCGCGAACAACCGCGCGATCATCGTGCAGAGCGGCGGCACGCTCAACACCGGCACGCTGGCGATCGGCCACGCCGCCTACGGTGCCTCGAAAAGCCCGGAGTACCGCATTTCCGGCGGCGCGCTCAACATCGCCACCGCATGGACGATGGGTGATGGCACGGCGATCAAGTTCACCGCCACCGGTGGCACCGTGACCTACACCGGCGGCGCATGGGTGGTGGGCAACAACGGTGTGGCCCAGGCCGTCACGTTTTCGAATGCCGCCTCGCTCAACTACAACTCGTCCTCCCAGATCACCCTGGGCGGCACGAACTCCGCGGGCTCCGGCAGCCTCGTGCTTTCGAACACCGCCAGCGTCACCGCGAACAGCGTGGCCACCATCCTGATGGGCAATGACGGCACCCGTGGCAATGCCATCACGCTCTCGGACAGCGCCTCCTTCAGCGCGCCTTCCGCCACGCTGGCGATGGCGCAGTGGAACAACGGCAGCGCCACCATCCCCGCCACCGCGGGCGGCACCATCACTCTCGGCGGTACATCCTATTTCAATGTCAGCAATCTCAAGACCGGCGGCAACAACGCGGCCAATCCGCAATGGGGGGTGGTCAATCTCAACGGCGGCACGCTTGAGACCAATGCGATCCAGATCGGTGCCAGCTCCACCACCGCGGACGCGAACCGCAACGTGGTCAATGCCAACGGCGGCACGGTGAAGGCGAAGTCCGCCAATGCGAACTTCTTCAACGGCGTCTTCGTGAACCTGCTCGCGGGCGGTCTCACCTTCGACACCAATGGCAATGCCGTGACCATCGTCAACGTGCTCGGCGGCGCGGGCGGACTGACCAAGAAGGGTCTCGGCACTCTGACCTTGTCGAACAGCACGCTCACCTACGCGGGCAATACCGTGGTCAATGAAGGCACGCTCGCGCTGCCCGCCGCCACCTTTCCGGACACCGCGAATGTCAGCATCGCCACCGGTGGGAAGATCTCGCTGGGCAGCGGTCTGGAGGATCAGGTCGGCTCTCTCACCCTCGGCGGCGTGGCCATGCCGAACGGCGTCTATGGTTCCACCGCGTCCAATGCCCCGCTCGCGAACCAGAGCGATGCGTTCTTCGCCGGCACCGGCACGCTCCGTGTCGGCCCGCCGCTTGCCGCGCCGCGCCAGCTTGTGTGGCAGGGTGTTTCCTCGCAGAACTGGATCACCAATGAAACCGACCTCGCATTCACCGTCGATGGCACGCCGACCGGCTTCCGCCTCTATGACAATGTGACCTTCGCTGATGGCCCGGATGCCACCGGCCGTACCATCAACCTCAGCGGCGCGCTCCAGCCGACGAGTATCACGGTGAACAACAGCACGGGCAACGATTACACTCTGCTTGGCACCGGCCTCATCGGTGGCACTACCGGTATGACGAAGAATGGCACCGGCACCCTGACGTTCGGCGGCACGGGCAACAGCTACACCGGTGCGGTCGTGGTCAATGGCGGCACCGTGATCATGGGCAGCGATACCGCCTTCGGGTCCGCCCCCACCATCGGCATCGCCTCCGGCGCGCAGGTGGACGTGAGCGGGAAGAATCCCGGCCCGCGCCACACCTATACCATCGCTGGCACGGGACCGGGAACCAGCGGCGCGCTGGTGAATACCGGTGCCCAGCGCAACGGCGGCGAGGCGGGCGTGAAAAACCTCATTCTCAGCGCGGATGCCTCCGTCGGCGGTACCGGTCGTTTCGACCTCGCGCTTGGCGGCACCATCATCGGGAACAACCACACGCTCACCAAGGTAGGCACGAATGACATGGGTTTCCGCGGGGATGCCTCCGGCAGTCCCATTCACATCGTCATCGAGGGCGGCACCGTGTGGGCGGAAACCAGTGCCGCGGCCTTCGGTGGTGCTACCGGCACGCTGGTGGTGAAAAACGGCGCGCGTGCGGGAACCTTCGGTACTCTTGGTATTTCGACCCCCGTGAGCCTTGAAAGTGGTGCCACCCTGCACAACCAGGGCGCGGGCACCGGCACCTGGTCCGGAGCATTCACCTTGGCGGGGGAGGTGGGTCTCGATTCCACGGGAGGTGCGATGGTGATCACCGGCGCCATCACCGGCACTGCGAACCTCACGAAGACCGGCGCGAACAATGTCACCGTCATCAACCCGGCGTGGGGCGGAAACACCACCGTCACCGGCGGCCAGCTCACGCTGGCGGCCGCCACTCTTGGGGATGCCTCGCGTGTCACGCTTGATGGAGCCACCTCCACCCTCGCTCTCACGCACGGCACCTCCGATACGGTCGGCACCTTGTTCCTCGATGGCGTGCAGCAGGCCGCCGGAGTCTATATCTCCACCACCAACACCGAGGGCATCTCCGGCGCGGTTGCTACGGCACATCTCGTAGGAAACACCGGCAGCCTGGTGGTCACCACCGGTCCCGTGGTCACGCCCTACGGCACCTGGGCGGACTCGCACATCACCAACCCCGCCTATGCGAACCTGAAGGGACAGCAGGATGATCCGGATGGCGATGGCTTCACCAACTACAAGGAGTTCCTCTTCGGCAGCGATCCGCAGAGCCCGGCAGGCCCGCTGGTGCAGGTGTATCCTTCCGGAAACACGCTGTATCTCTACTGGCTGGAGCGTCTGGACCAGACCTACGCGCTGACGGAAAGCACCGCCCTTTCCGCGGGGCCGTGGACGGCCTCGTCCGTGGTGCCGATGGTGGCCGGTGACCAGACCGGCGTTCCGGCTGACTACGTCCTCAAGCTGGCGGCCATCCCCGTGGACGCGCCGAAGAAGTTCCTGCGCGTGGAAGTGGCGGGGCAATAACCCCTCTCATGGGTACGGCGATGATGCGCCGGAGTGGAGGCGGTGTGCGATGGGTACGCGCCGCACCGCCTCCACTTTCCCTTGAACCGGGTCATCAGCGTGGTGGCGCGATGGTGGCACCCTCCACGTATTCCAGTTCCACCGTTTTCCATCCCAGGTTGCGGCAGCCGCCGCGGATCCACTTCCGGAAGACGCCGATGGCGATCTCCGCCGGGAAGCGCATGCGCGTGGGACTGGGATCGCACCAGGCCAGGGAATCCGTGCTCTCCAGGCAGACGATGGAGAGATCCCGCGGAATGGCGATGCCGTGGCGGGAGCAGAAGCCGAGGAGGGAATGGACGTGAAGATCCTTGTTCAGGATCACGGCGGTGGGGCGCACGGAGGCGAAGAGTTTTTTCCAATAGCCGTTCCACGCCGCGGGTACGCTCTCCGGGAAGATCGGACACAGCGCGGCGATCTGGGCGGAGGTGGGTGACAGGCCGAGCACCTCGCCGAGGTTGCGGCGGATGGACTGCTCGAAGGTTTTGGCGAGGAGCTCCTGGGGCGCGGCAATGCGACGGTGCCCCATCGCATGGAGCATGGTGGCCACGCGGCGGGTTTCCGCTCCCATGCTGTAGCTCACCGAGGTCGCCTCCTCGTAGACTTTCGCGCCGCCGTCCAGATAGGTCGGCCGCAGGGCGATGGCGGCCTGGATCCACGGCTGGGTGGCCACTTGCAGGAGGATGGCATCGGCGCGGTAGCGTTCGACCGTTTCCCGCAGCAAGCGCTCCGGGTGGCGGTAGCGGGGGAAGTCGAAGCGCAGGTTGATCACGCGGCCTCCGGATTCCTCCCACGCGCTGCGGTAGGCGTGAAGGACGATCGAGTGGCCGCCGCTGGGAGCGGTCATGTCATCGATCATGAGCAGGGTTTCGAGTTTCCGCGTGGCGGCATTTCCTTTGATGAGGATTCTACGGCGTTTGCCTTGTTCGCCGGCGGAGATGATTTTACGGGTTTCCAACTGGTCGATGGCGGCGATGCAGGTCTTCGCGCTGACCGAGTAGGTCTTCATCAGAGCTCGGTGGCCGGGCAGCAGGCCGGTCCATTCACCGTTGCGGATCGAGCGTTCGATTTCGTCCGCGAGACGGACGGAGAGGGTCTTTCGCTCCAGCGGATTCACGCCGGATGCTGGGCTGCGGACGGTCTCGCTGTCAAAGGCCGACTGTACTCCCGTGGGGCACGGTGGGAAACGGGGGCGGCGGCTTGAATCGTGCAAGTCCGGGTCGATATGGCAGCGGGTGTCACTTCCGGGCGTTGGTTCCGGCGTCCGCCCGCGCCTCCCCCCTGAATGACGTCGTTTATTTGCATTGCCCATTCAATCATGAAGCCCAAGTCCTTCCGCGCCAGCATTCTGGCCGCCCCCCTCATCGCCCTCTCCGCGACCACCGCCAGCGCCGTCAATGACGGTATTTGGACGGATACCTCCGCCTCCGGAAACTGGAATGACTCCACCAAGTGGTCCGGCAACCTGCCGGCCTATGGCGCGACCTTCACCGCCTACTTCGCCAGCAACATCACGGCGGATGCCACTGTCACCCAGGACGTGTCGCCTCTTCTGATCGGCAACCTGCTCTTCAGCGACAATGGAGCGACCGGTTCGAAGTGGACGCTCGCGGGGCAGTCCGTGACCCTCGGCGACGGCGGTTCGCCCTCGCTGTCCACGATCACGACGCTGACACCCACCACCATCTCCGCGCAGCTCATCGGCGCGAATGCGATCACCAAGGCGGGCGCATCCTCGCTGACACTGAGCGGTGCGAATACCTACAGCGGTGGCAACAACCTCCAGGAAGGCACGCTCACCGTGAGCAATGCCACAGCGCTGGGCTCCGGCCCGGTGAGCGCCACCGGCTCGCCCACGCTCACCTACACCACCGCCTTCGCGAACAACATCTCGATCGACGGCACCAACCTCAACCTGAGCGGAAACTTCAACAATCTGTCCGGCGTCATCAGCGGCACCGGCAATCTCACTGCCACCGGTACGGTGCAGTTGACGGGCGCGAACACCTACAGCGGCAGGACGATCATCACCGGCGGCTTCTTCTGCTTCAAGGCGGACAGCGCCTTCGGTGCGATTCCGGGTGTGGCCACATCGGACAGCATTGCGCTGAGCGGCGGCGGTTCTCCTTCCACTTATATTTCCGGCGCGGCCTTCACCCTGAATGCGAACCGCGGCATCGTCCTGTCCGCGGGCTATACCGGTGACTGGGACATCAACAGCACGCTGAACGTCGCCGGAGTGATCTCCGGCCCTGGCAGGCTGAGCAAGACCCTCAACAACGCCGGCACGCTGGTGCTGTCCGGCGCGAACACCTACAGCGGCGGTACGATCGTCGCGAAGGGGATCATCTCGCTGGGCACCGGCGGCACCGGCGCGGACACCTCCGTTCCCACCGCCCTCGGCACCGGCGCGGTTACGATCAACGCCGGCGGCACGGTCCGCCTGTGGATCCAGAACACCAAGAGCTATACGATCGCGAACAACTGGGTGCTCAACGGCGGCACGCTTCTCGGCGAGGACGGCATCTACACGCTGCCCGGCACCATCTCCCTCGGGACCAATGGCGGCAGTATCTCCTCCAAGTGGGATGGCAAGTCCACCACCGCCGCCGGGGTGATCTCCGGCACCGGTCCGCTTTCCATCGTGCAGAGCGGGGGCGGCGGCACGGGTGATGTGATTCTCACCGGGGCGAACACCTACACGGGAGCGACCTCCATCCTTGGCACCCGGCTCAGCATTTCCTCCCTGAACTCGGTCACCGGCGGTACTGCGACCTCCAACCTCGGCGCTCCGATGACGGTGGCGAACGGCACCCTCGCCATGGGATCGCCCACCACCACCGGCACGCTTGTCTATACCGGCACCGGTGAAACCACCGACCGTGTGATCAACCTGAACGGTGGCGCTGCGATCACGCAGAGCGGCACCGGACTGTTGAAGTTCTCCTCCAGCCTCACTGCCACCGGCATTGGCAGCAGGATTGTCACTCTCTCCGGATCCACCGCAGGCACCGGTGAGATTGCCGGGGCGATCATCGACAATGGCATCACCGGCAGCACTCCGCTCGTCGCGACCTTCGCCGCCGGGGCCACGACGGTGACACTCGGCTCCGTGGATGGGATCGTGGTCGGCGCAACCATCACCGGCACCGGCATCACTGGCGGCCAGACGATCACCGCGATCAACACCGCCACCAAGGTGGTCACCCTCAGCGCGGGCGCGAATGCCGCCAGCGGTCCGGTGGGCTCCAGCTATGTGGTGCCCGGCGTGAAAAACATCACCCATCTGTCCAAGGCCGGGAGTGGCACGTGGACCGTTTCCGGAACGAACACCTACACCGGCACCACCACCGTCAATGGCGGCGTGCTCAAGTTCCCGAAGCAGGCTTCGCTCTACAACAACACGCCCGCTTCCTGGACCACCGCGAACCTCACCGTGGCCTCCGGTGCCACCGCCGCCTTCAACATCGGTGGCGCGGGTGAATTCACCGTCTCGGACATCAACACGCTGCAGGGGCTCACCAATGTCGTGGTCGGCACGCCATCCGCCACCGGCTTCAAGAGCGGCTCGTTCATCGGCTTGGACACCACGAATGCGCCGGGCGGTGCCATTACCTACGGCACGGTCATTTCGGACCACGTGGCAGGCACTTCTCCCACGATCACCACGGATACGCTCGGTCTGCGCAAGCTGGGACCGGGCACGCTGACCCTGAGCGCGATCAATGCCTACACCGCGGGCACCATCATCGACGCGGGCACGATCAATCTGACCACCGGCGGAGGCTCGGGTGCGATCCGCGGCAACGTGACCATCAATGCCGGAGCCACGTTGAAGGTGAGCGTTGCCGATGCCTTGGGCTACAACCAGAACTTCCGCACCGGCAATCTGACGCTCAACAGCGGCACCATCGATATCCAGCACACCGGCAACAACTCGCCGACTTCCGTGGGCATCACCCTGGCCGGTGGCACGATCACCGGCATGGCCGGATCGAAGATGGACCTGCGCAACAACGGTGCGGGTGATACCAGCGTCACCACCAACGCCTCCGCGACGACTTCGACCATCAGCCTGACCACGCTGGGCATGGCGGGTCAGACCAACACCACCTTCACGATCGCCGCCGGGACCACCGCTTCGGGCATCGACCTGCTCGTCAGTGCGAACCTCGTGAACACCGCCGGTGCCGGTGTGGCCGTGACTCCCTCCTACAATGTCGTGAAGGCTGGCGCGGGCCACATGCGTCTCGCCGGAGCGAATACCTACACCGGCACCACCACCATCAACGCGGGCACGCTCAGCGGCACCGGTTCCGCCACTTCCGCGCTCACGGTGAATGCCGCGGGCACGCTGGCACCGGGCTCCGGCATCGGCACTTGGGCGGCGAAGAGCGCGACCTTTGTGACCGGTGCCACTTTCAAGGCGGAGATCAACAGTACCGCCGTCACCGCGGACAAGCTGGCCGCGGCCGGTGCGGTGGACCTCGGCGGGGCCACGCTCAATTTGACGGATCTCGGCACCGGCACGCTGGCCGGTGGTACGAAGCTCACGCTGGTGGATTACACCGGCGGCAGTCTGACCGGCACCTTCGCCGGATTGGCGGAAGGATCTACCGTGACGCTTGGCGCGAACAACTTCACGTTGAGCTACGTCGATTCATCGAAGGTCACGCTTTCCGTCGCGGGCTCCGGCTACAGCTCGTGGGCTGCTGCCAATGCCGGTGGGCAGACTGCCAACCTCGACTTCGATGGCGATGGCATCCGCAACGGCGTGGAATACTTCATGGGCCTGACCGGCAGCAGCTTCACCGCGAATCCGCAGCCGGTGAACGGCGTGATCACCTGGCCGAAGGACCCACTCGCCACCGCCAGCTATGTGGTGGAGGTGTCCGAGAATCTCGTCACTTGGGATCCCGCTTCCAATGGCAGCGTGACGGACAGTGGCACCTCGGTGAGCTACACCCTTCCGACCGGCAGTGCGAAGCGTTTCGTCCGCCTCAAGGTCACCACGCCGTGACCTCCGACAACGACCTTCCCGGGTACATAATGCAATGAGACCCGTCCGGCCCGGATTCGTCCGGGCCGGACGGCTCGTTTCCGGGTGCCTCTTGACGGGGCCTGGCTCCCACGCGAGGAAATGGCATGGACACCGTGACCGACAATGCCGCCCGCGGCCGCTTCGAACTGATCGAGGGGGGCAAGCTCGCGTTCGCCGATTACCAGGTGCGGGACGACGTGCTGGTGTTGCCGCATGTGGAGGCGGATCCGGCCTTGCGCGGCCAAGGCACGGCGGGTCGTCTGATGGAGGGCGTGCTGGCGATCGCCCGTGAACGCGGGTTGAAGGTGCTGCCTGTTTGCGGCTACGCCGCCGCCTGGATCCGGCGCCACCCGGAACACCACGACCTGCGGGCGTGATGTGAGGTGGAATGAGCGGAAATTTCCGGGATTTTCCGCTCCGGCGATAAATTTCCGGCGGTGCGGCGCTGTCAGGGGTGGGACGCGGTCCCGCCGATGGCAGAAGAGACTCCACCACACGACGACTGGAACACCTGGCTCGCTGCAAACGCGGGCCGGTTCCTGCTCTTCGCCCGCCAGCAGGCACGCTGCCTCCACGATGCGGAAGACATCCTCCAGGAGTCGCTGGTGGAATCCTGGCGCCGGTCCGGCGGAAAACCGGAAGCCGCCCTCGTCTTCACCACCATCCGCCGCCGCGCCATCGACCTCGGGCGGCGCACCGACCGCCGCGCCCACCGTGAGCAGGCCAGCGCGGACCTTTCCCTCTTCACCGTCTCCGCGGGGAATGAGGACGGCCTCACGCTGATCGAGCTGGAACGTGCCTTGAAGCACCTGCCCGCCGCACAGCGCGATGTGCTCATGCTCAAATTCTGGGGCGGCCTCACCTTCGCCGAGGTCGCCCAAACCCTGGAAATCCCGCAGGGCACCGCGGCCTCCCGCTACCGCAGCGCCCTGGAAACCCTCCGTGAATCCCTCACTGCCCTCGTGTCATGAGCTGTCCTGATGCCGAACCCGATTTCGCCCTGGAGCGTGAAATGGAAACCTTGCTGGGCAAGCTCGCCCCTGCCGAACCGGGCGGGGAACTGATGCAGCGCCTGCGCGATGCGAATCCGGACCTGCATGAAACGCGGGTCCGGAAGATCGTGCCGTTCCGCCGCCGGGTGCCCCTCATTGCCGTCGCGGCCGCCGCCTGCGTCGCGGGTGTGTTTCTCATTCCGCGTTCCGCCACCACGCCGCCCGCCACCGTCTCCGTGCCAGGCGCTGCGGTCGCGCCGGTGAAGGTGCCGGTGGAAAGCCGCCAGCATCTCATGGAGGTGACGAACCTCGGCGTGGCCAATGACGCGGACAACCGGCCGGTGCGCCTCGTCCAGACCACCTGGGTGGACGAGATCTACTACGAGACCCTGCCCGGTCGGGAGCGCTCCGTGGAATCCCGCGTGCGGCAGGAGGTCCTGCCGGTGGCGGTCAATACCTACTAAGTTTATAGTAATTAAATCGAACACCAACGAAGTCATGAAAACAACCACACTGATGTCCCTCATCGCCCTGGCCGCCATGACCGCGGCCCGCGGCGAATCTTCCGATTCCGCTCCCGCTGCCCCGGCCAAGGTTGCGGAAAGGATCGCCATTGCCAGCGCCGCCACCGCGGGTGGATCCGGTTCCTCGTCCTCCTCCTCCACTGCGACGACCATGAAGGATGCGGTGATTTCCATCACCGGCGCGGCCGACGGCGATGGTGAGGTCCAATTCCACATTGTCGGCCCGGATGGCAAGGAGACAACCGAAGTGGCGGGTGGCTTCACCGATGTCGCTCTGCCGATGCGCTGGGCCTTCAGCAGCGGCAATGGCGAGGATACCTTCATCAGCCGCAAGCCGTCGGGACCCGTCACCTATCTCGGGCTTTCGACCGCGCCCGTGACCGAGGACCTTGCTCCGCATCTTCCCGTCCCGCCGGATACGGGTCTGGTGGTGGAGGTCGTGGCTGCCGACAGTCCGGCGGAGAAGGCCGGCCTTCTCCGCAATGACATCCTCGCCCGGCTCGATGACCAGATCCTCATCCAGCCGCGCCAGCTCTCCGTGCTCGTGGCGAACCACAAGGAAGGTGACAAGGTGAAGCTGGTGCTGATCCGTCAGGGCAAGGAAGCCGAAGTCATCGCCACCCTTGGCAAGAAGGAGAACACCGTCTCCACCACCGGGTGGAAAGGCGTGGGAGGTGGCTTCGGAACCAGCGGTGCGGCCGTGCCGTTGCGCACCTTCACGCGCCGCCTTGAGGTTCATCCTCCGGGTCCGGATGGTGCTCCGGAGATCAAGGAGCTCCCGGATGCGACGGCCCAGCAGTACAAGCTGGCAATGGAGGCTCTCCAGGGAGCCGTCGGCAAAAAGGACAAAACCGCCGCCACCGCATCGGATGCGAACGCGGCGGTGGAGAAGCAGCTCGCGGAACTCCGCGCCCAGCTCGAGGAGCTGTCCCGCACGATCAAGCAGACCGGAGAGAAGAAGTAACATTCCGTTCCCAACGGATCGGAAAACAAAACGGGTGGCATGCATGGCACGCCACCCGTTGCGATGAATGGAAAATCCTCGGGGTTGCCTTATGCGCCCGTGGTCTTGCCGCGGTATTCGTCCTCAGTCAGCGCCCCGTCGTCATCGGCATCCTTTCGTTCGAATTGACGGAGAACGTTCGTAAACTTGACCTTGGGAGATACCAGATAACCGAATTCCTCGGGTGTCAGGACGCCGTCACCATCGAAATCGGCCAGCTCGAACTTCGAAAGCGTATGATCCTTCAGCTTCTTGCCTGAGGCGTTGTAGGCGGCCCATTCGTCCGCGGAGATGAGGCCATCCGGGATCGGGTCGCCTTTCAGCGGCTCTCCGGTGTTCGGATCGGTGGCCAAAACCGGTTCTCCGGTGTTTGGATCAATCACCGGATTTCCGGTGGCCGGATCGATTTCATATACCGGTTCGAATGCGCCGCTGGTATCGATCGGGATGAAGCGGGCGCGGACTTCCACCAGCGGCGTGCCGGGGCCCTGCGTAGTTGCGAATTCAAAGATATTGAGGAAGCCGTCGTCATTGGCATCGGCCTTCTCGAAAGCGGCCTGTTCCTTTTCAGCCTTCGTGGGCTTGGGCGGCTTGTTGGGATTCGGTTTGGCCCAGGCACTATCAGCGGACGCGATCACTCCGAAGATCGCCCCCACGCCCAGCAGAGTGTGGATTTTCATGTTTTGGTGTTTGTTGCAAGGGAACGGGGGGCAACGATCCGTAACCGCAAACCGTCGGAGTGTCCAAAAAGATTTGGTGCTGTTAGAATTCCGGAGAGGAGTGCAAAATGCCTGTTGAGGTTCCGGGGAGGGCGCAAATCGGCATGCCGGGACCGTCGTTCCGGGATCTTCCCCATCCGAAGGCCACCTTCCAGCCACGAGGATTCTAGTGCTTCGGCGTGTATTTCGGGTCCGGCTTCTTGTCGAAACCCTCGTCCGAGGGGAACACGGAAGCCGGGCTGGTTTTGCCCGGTTGACGGCGGGCGGTGCCAGGCTGTTTCCCGAGAGCGTCGCCGAGTTCCGCGCGCTGCTTGTCCGCCAGGGCGGTGAGCCGCGCCACCACGTCCGGATGTGCGGCGGCGAGATCGGTCTTTTGTCCGGGATCGGAGTCGAGATCGTAGAGTTGTACGGCGGGGACCGTGAGGTTCTTGTAGGGCGCGGGCTTGCCATCCTTGCCGCCCGGCTTGCCATCCAGCGAGGTGTAGGAGCGGGGGAACTCGAGCTTCCACTTTCCGGAGCGCATCGCTTCCAGATCGTTCACGTGGTAGTAGAAGAACAGTGCCTCATGGGGAGAGGCATCGCTCTTTCCGGTGATGATCTCCGTGATGTTCCTGCCATCGATTTTCCGCGCGGGCAGTTCCGCGCCGGAAAGGCTGGCGATGGTCGGCAGCATGTCGATGGTGGCGAGCACGGCATCGCTGGTGCGGCCTGCCGGGATGTGGCCGGGCCAGCGCATCAGCGTGGGCTCGCGCACGCCGCCGTCCCAACTCGTTCCCTTGCCCTCGCGAAGCGGCCCGGCGGTGCCCGCGTGATCGCCGTAGCAGAGCCACGGTCCGTTGTCCGAGCAGAACATCACCAGCGTGTGCCCGTCGATGCCGCTGCGTTTCAATTCATCGAGCACCTGGCCGACCGACCAATCGACCTCCTCCACGACATCGCCGAAGAGTCCGTGTCCGCTCTTGCCGCGGAACTTGTCCGAGACATGCAGCGGGATATGCACCATCGAGTGCGGGAGGTAGAGGAAGAACGGCTTGTCCTTGTGGCGGCGGATGAAATCCACGGCATGCTCCGTGTACCAGGTGGTGAGCATGTCCTGCGCGGCATCGTCCACGTCGGGATTCACCACGGTGTTGCCATCGATCAGCGGCAGCGGCGGATTCTTGCTCCCCGGCTTCGGCAGCATGTCGTTGGAATAGGGCAGGCCGAAGTATTCGTCGAAGCCCTGTTGGAGTGGCAGGAATTCTTTCGCGTCGCCGAGGTGCCACTTGCCGAAGCAGCCGGTGGCATAGCCGCGGGATTTGCATATCTCCGCGATCGTGATTTCCTCCGGGGCAAGCCCGACCTGCGAATGTGGGTGCAGTGCGCCGGAGATGCCGAGGCGGTTCGGATAGCAGCCGGTCATGAGCCCGGCGCGGCTGGCGGAGCACACCGCCTGCACGGAGTAGAAGCTGGTGAACTTCGTGCCCTCCGCGGCCATGCGGTCGAGGTTCGGCGTCTTGTAACCCTTCGCTCCGAACGGACCGATGTCGCCGTAGCCCATGTCATCGATGTAGATGATGATCACATTCGGCGGACGATTCTGCTTCTCCTCCGCGCGGGATGGCAGTGGAAGCATGCAGGCCGCCAGCAGGGAAAGCGCGGCGGGGGGAAAGGGGATACAAAATCTCATGAGCGCCACCACTACGGCGGAGTTCCCGGGATTTTTCAAGAAGGTGGAAGGTCGGGTCGCACCGCCGGGGCGTCCGGGTCTGGCAGATGATCCGGCCATCGACAAAGCGCCACCTTTTCGATCTGAGTCCCGGAGGGACGGCGAACGGTAGCCGGTGGCGCGAGCCACCGGGCAGTGCGCGAATGAGTATGGAAGTCCCGGAGGGACGACGCTGCCTGCGCTCTTGCGCCGGACTCACCGATCCGAGCTCCATCGGTCTGACCGCCCGACAATCGATTCGCCGTACATCGGACTCCGCTTGCGTCGTCCCTCCGGGACTTCGGTCATCATGAGCGTCGGATCCGGTGGCTCGCGCCACCGGCTACCTTACGCCGCCCCTCCGGGGCTGAAGAAACCGGTGGATCAGGCAGATCCTTCATCCACAAACGCCTCCCAAGGCCCTGTCGTGTTGGGACGGTGTCCTTTCCGCACCGGACCACTTCGCCCGGACGCCTCGGCGAGGCGCCCCTACCTTCAGAGGACCGATTCCAACAAACAGCCGCATGGCTTCCCATGCGGCTGCTGGTGAATGGAACGCGCGTGCCTCAGGGCACAACGGTGATGCTGTCGAAGGTGGCGGTGCTGGAGACGGTGTTGTTGTGCGAGGTCACCGCGAGGCCGATGTAGATGTTCGCGGCCATGGTGATGGTGGTGTCCGTTCCCACCTGGGTCCAGGTGGAGCCGTCCGCGGACTCGTAGGCGCGTAGTACATCGCCGGTGCGGGTGAGCCTCACCCAGCGCGGTGCGGCGGAGGTGGAGCCAGCGGTGTTGCTGCTCGCGCCACTGGTGGTGGAGCGGTATTGCAAAGCCACGCCATTGCCCGGAGTGACCGCGAGCATGGCCTGCTTCGACCCGGCGGTGAGGCTCTCACGGATCATCACGCCTGCCTTCGCCCAGCCATCGGTGTTCTGCTGGGTGGCCACGCGTGCGGTGATGGAGCCATCACCGGTCAGCGCCTGCCATGTGTAGCGGAAGGCATCCGCCGTGCCCCAGATGTCCGCGCCGGAGCCGGACAGGATCAGCGTGCCCGAGGTCTGCATCGCCGAGCCGGTCACGCCGGTGCTGCCGATGTCCTGCGACTGCCACGGCAGCGACACCGGGGCGGTGGCCACCTGGCTGATCTCCGTGGCGGTGAGCGAACGCGTGTAGATCTTCACATCGTCGATCGTGCCCTTGAAGTGGCGCTCGTTCTGGTTGGTATCCCAGCCGAGGTACAAGGTGGCGCTGAACGGAGCCTCCGCGTGCGCGGTGGTGTTCACCGCCGTTTGCATCGCGCCGCCATCCGGCATCATGTAGAGCGTGGCCTTGGTCGGCTCGACCACCACCGCGCAATACGTCCACACGCCGTCCGGGATGGTCAGGCCGCTGGAGAATCCCCATTGGCCGCCCGCCCAAGTGTAGCGCAGGTCGTTGGAGGGGCCAACCATCAGGCCGGAGGCGCTGCCATCCCGGCTGTAAACGATGCCGCTGTAGCCATACTGGCTGCCATTGCGCTTCACCCAGGCGCTGAGCGTCACGTTGTTGATGCCGAGGTTCAGCGCGGGCACGGACACCGCCTGGGTTGTGCCGTTGAGGTCGAGACCGTTGCCGATGCGGCCGGTGGTCCACACCGGCGTGTTCAACAACGTGCCGGTTTGGCCGGTGCGTCCCGTGACCTCCGCAGCGGAGGTGCCGGTGGTTTCATCCAGCTTCCACCAGGCGCGCAGGCCGGAGTAGGAGGTGGCGGGCTTCGATGATGCATTGTTCGGATCGGTGCCCAGCGCGGTTTCGAGCGCATTGGAGAAACCGTCGCCATCGCTGTCCGGCGCGGCATTCGGGTCGGTCACGGTGATGGTCAGCGTGGCATCATCGCTCGCGCCATCCACGTCGGTGACGCGCACGGTGAAGCTGTTGGTGCCTGCATTGCCGGACATTGGCGTGCCGCCGAGCATGCCATTCGCGGCGACCGTCAGCCACGAGGGACCGGACACCTTGGAATAGGTGAGCACATCACCGCTGTCCGGATCGGTGGCGGATCCCGCCAGCGTGGAACTATAGCCGCTGCCCGAGCTTGCGCCCGGCTTGCTGAATGGATCGGTGGTGAACGACGGAGCGCCATTGCCCGAGGCGATGGCTGTGATTTCCGTGGAGCTCAGGGTGCGGCGGTAAACGCGGAAATCATCCATCGAGCCTTTGTAGCGGCGGCCGCTGCTGTTCGTGTCCCAGCCCAGGTAGAAGTCACCATCGAAGGGCGAGGCATTGAACGTACCGGTGCATACGGATGAGGTGAGAGAGCCGCCCTGCGGCTTCATATAGAGCGTCGCCTTCGTCGGTTCCACCGCCAGCGCGCAGAAGGTCCACGTGCCATCCGGTGGCACCAGGCCGCTGCTGAAGTTGTAGGACGAGTTCGATCCCGAGTCCCAGGTGAAGCGCAGGTCATTGGAAGGACCGAACATCATGCCGCTGGTCAGCGAGCCACGCGTGAAGGCGATGCCAGCCCATGCGGTCTGCGCGCCATTGCGCTTCACCCAGCCGGTGAGAGTGACCGTATTCGTGTTCAGCGACAGCGGCGGGATGAGCACCGATTGGTTGGTGCCGTTGAAGTCGAGTCCGGTTCCGGCCACGCCCGTGACCCACGGCGCGGCGTTCTGGATCACACCGTTGATCGGATCGGGCGTGCTGTCCGCCACACCGGCTCCGGTGCCTTCGTTCATCGCCCAGCGGGCCACGTAGTCCGGCAGTGCGGGCGGGGTGGGGAGGCTGGTGCCGACCGCCACCGAGTCGAACTGCCAGCGGTTCGGGTTCGGATTCGTGCTGGGACGGGCCAGCGAGTAAACGCCCACGTACATCGCGGTGTTGAAGCCTTGGGCGGAGAGATCGCGCGAGCCCACGTTGTCCCAGGTCGTGCCATCCACCGAGAGATAGGCGGTGAAGACATTGCCCGCACGCTGGAGCTTCATCCAGTTGTAGGTGTTCGAGGCGTTCTGCAGGTTCGGTGAAGGCCAGAAGAGGCCGCCCGCGTTCGAATTGGTGTTGTCCTGCAGGTAGATGCCATTCGAGGCGGAGGCCAGCAGGGTGATGAACTTGTTGCCGATCTCGCTGCCGGGATAGCCAGTGAGATCCTGGCGGAAGATGATGCCGCCGGACCAGCCGCCGTCATAGCCGGTGCCATCGAACTGCGAGACCCATGAGGTGCCCGGACGGCGTTTGAGCCGTGCGACGATGGTCGTATTGCCGCTGATGAGCTGCCAGTTGAAGTTGAGATTGTCTCCGACCAGCGTGTGGACGTTGTTCGACACGCTGGAGGCTGCCTGGAAGACGTGCGAACCGATGGCGGAGAATTGCCACGGTGAAATCCCCGGCTGCGTGACGGTGATGTCAATGGTGGGGGAATCCAGCGTGTATTGGCCGCTGCTGCCATAGACGAGACGGGCGCGCAGGTGGTTTGCGCCCGCGCCGAGCAGCTCGGAGGAGGCGAAGAGACGGTTCGCGCCGGAGGCGGTGGAACTGTAGGCCGCGCCCCAGCAGGTGTCCTTGTTGTAGAAGCGCACCGATTGCAGCGTCTGGCTCGCGGGATTCACGCTCGCGGTGAGGGAAGCCGCATCCGCGGCCACCGTCGCACCATTGGCCGGAGAGGTCAGCGTGATGGTGGGCTCGCCACCTGTTGGCACGCGTGACCAGGCGCTTTCGGGAATCGCGGCTTTCGCCACGGAGGGGCCTTCCCAGGTGAGCTGGATCAGGTTTTCCTCATTGCTGCCGGTCGCTCCGGGATCGCTCTTGAAGTACTGCACTTCCACCGCGTGCTTGCCCGCCTTCAGGCCGGTGGCACCGATGACCTCGAAGCCACCGCCATGCACGCCATCGTTCGTCACCACAGCGGTGCCGTCGATGAGCAGCTTGCTGCCGTCCGAGGATTTCAGCGTGAACGACCAGAGGCCGTCCGAGGGGATGTTCACGTAGCCCTTGTATTGGGCGGCATATTTCGTGGTCTGGCGATGGACGGTGATGTCCACGGCATTCACGCCGCCGCTCTGCACCAGACTGGAGGTGTCCAGTGCGGCATCGAACGTGGGGAGCGCCGTCCAACTGCCTTCATAGTACTTGTAACCCAGGCCCGCCACCGTGCCGGAGGGCGTGCTGGCATTCGCCAGCGTGGCGGTGGAGGCGGTGGCTACGACCGCCGTCGCGACCTGATCGAAGATGTCGGTGATCGTCACTTTCACCGTCGGCGTCGGCAGGCCGGTGGTCGGGATCAGCACGTCGGTGGTGTCCGGATCGATTTTCGTCACCGTCAGCGAGGGTGTGCCGGAGGTGTTGGTGGTGGGGAAGACCTCGATCTTGTAGGAGAACTGCGGTGAACTGGTCGCGCTCATCGCCCACTTCACGTCGAGCTGGTTGGTGGTCGTCACCGCCGTCACCGAACTGACCACCGGAGTGTCGAAGGTCGGCGTGGTCGGCATTGTCAGCGTGTAGGTCAGCTCCTGCGCGCCAGGGCCCATGTTGCCGGTGTAGCTGGTACCCGAACAGGTTTCGAAGAACCCCGCGGTGTTGCTCTCGATCAGTCCGGACGTTCCCTTTTCCGTGGCCTGCCGCGTGGAGGGCTTGAAGGTCTTGCCCGGCGTCCATGTCCCGCTCTTGCGGAAGTAGTAGTTCCGGAAATCCACGCGGTGCGGATTCACGTTGCCGTTGGAAAAGTCCTCGATGAAGCCCGTGTCACCGGTGAAGCGCGTGGCCACGAAGGGCATGTTGAAGGTGGAAAGGTGGTGCCACTTGCCAGTGACGCCGTCTTTGAACCACTGGCCACATTTCGAGACGTTCGCGGGATTTCCCGTGGGCCGCCAGATGCGGACCGCCGTGGGATACCAGGTGCCGGTGGTCATCGACCACGAGCCCTCGACCTTGCCGGACGCGCCTTCGCCCACGGAAGGCACGTCGCGCATGTTGCCGTGCCACCACTCCGGCGTCACGGAATCACCCGCGGTCACGGGATTGTCGATGCCCCAGAAGCTCTGGATGTAGCCGATGCTGCGGGTGCCGGTATCATAGCTGCCGTTCCACGTGGGACCGCTGTAGAAGCTGGTGCTGGTGGTGGTGCCGGCGATGCCCGGGAACCAGCGGGCATTGTAAGTGCTCTGCGGCCAGACCGGATAGCGGGTCTCCTGATAGAGGATGTCCGAGCCGTCGATGCTCGCTCCCGAGGGGCCGGTGAAGTTATAATACTCGGCGTGTGCGGGCGTGGAGGCCGCCGCCAGCAACGCCACGGCGCATAGCGTGGATTTCGGGTTTTTCATGGGTACGAATGCGTTCACAAAAACGAATCAATCCCACGCCGTGCCTGAAAGCGTCGGCCACGGGAATCCCGATGGTCACGTGACTGGACCGTGCCGCGGACCAGTTGGAGGCGGAATCTGTGTCTGCCTTTGAAAATATGGGCCGGGCGGAGCCGGGCGATGCCGTTGATTCCAAGAGCGGCCGCATGCAAAAGCCCCCGGATAGGTCGCGGAGACCCATCCGGGGGCTGGAATTTGTTGGGATGTTTTTGGCTTTGTGGTTCGCGTTATTTCGCGTTGCCGGGCAGGGACCACAGGAAGTCCACCTTCAGCGTACCGGAGAAGCGCGGATCTCCGAGACTGATGTAGCGGTCGCCGGAATAGTCCGGCGCGGTGGAGACGTTGTTCGGGTTGTAGTTCGCCGCGCCATGGCAGCTCATGCAGTTCGATTGTACTCCGTAGTTGTTCTGCACGGGCTGGCCGTTGTAGGTGCCGGGGATGGAGTCCGGCAGGTCGGACGGGCCGAAGCCCGCCTCGAGCCAGGGGTTGTAGGCGTAGATGGAGTTGCCCTTGTTGTCGCCACCCACGTACGGCGGGGATGGTAGTTCGGTGGTATAGGCGATGGACATGGCGTAGTTCGCGGCCGGTGCCTTGATCTGGACGGGGCGGGCCTTGGCGATCGCATCGGAGCTGGGGGCGAGAGGATTCGCGGGTGTGGGCGTCCACCAGAAGGTCTGCCACGTCCAGCGGGTGATCTCGCGGCCGGAGACATGCATGGCGACGAGAATGGCGTAGTCGCCCTCCGCGGCACCCTTCGCTTTCAAGGCACCCGCCTGGTCGGGGTTCAGCTTGAAGTTGATGAGGCTGGAAACGGGATAGGTGGTGGCATCGGTGCGCGATGAGCCGTCCTTTTTCGGAGCCTTGTCGATCTCGCCCTTGCCGGAGCCTCCGTCCTTCACATCGATCCAGACGGAAGCGGGCCAGGTGGTGGAGCCCCACTGCTGCGGCGTGGACGGCGGGCCGGGCCAGACGGGGAGTTGATAGTAGCGGCCGTCCACCAGGTCGCTCTTCTTGATGACCTGGAAGACCGGCTTGAGCGCGAGGCCGGTGACCGGGAAAACGGGAATCTCATCCGCGCCGTAGGACAGGAGCTGGTCGAGCACGGACTTCTGAAGCAGGCCTTGTTTCATGATATGATCCGCGGCGGTGGGATCATACTTCACGAAGCCGAGCACGGTGGCCGTGCCGGCGGCTTCCAGATGCGGGTCCTTGCCCTTGTGGTGTTTCAACTGGCGGAATTCCTCAAGGACCGGGCGGGAACCCCGGGGAAGCTTGAGCAGGCTTTCATTCTTGCCTGCCTGCGAGGCGGCGGTGATGTCCTGCGGCGTGAGCCAGGTCTCGAAGACACGCAGTTTCTGGCCGTTCTCGGTTTGATCCGTCTCCGCCGTGAGTGAGGCCCAGATGCCCCAGCCGTGGAGATAGATCTGGTTGTCCGCGGCGGCGCTGGCCGTAGGGTCCGTGACGGAGGAGTCCGCCACCCATTTCAGGATGGTGGCTTCATTCTCCGGGAAGTGGTAGCCGGGGATTTTCGGATCGGGCAGGGGCACGGGGACGAAATCCGCCAGGGCGGCGGAGCCGGAGGATAAGAGTACGGCGGTGGCGAGCAGGGATGCCAGGCGTCGGGCTTCGGGTGTTTTCATGGTGGGTTGCGCGGTTTATACCTAACAGCATGGATGGTTTCATGTTTCCGGAGTTATTGATATGAAATAAGATGACTCTATCGCGTAGGTTTGTGTGTTCTGTGGTAGTGATCGTGGGTATTTTTTCGGATAAGTGGTATCAATATCGGACACGTGGTATTTTTTGTTAGAATGTGTTTTGCGGGCGGTGTGTTATCACGTCCGGGGTGGTTTATCCGCCGCGCGTAGTGTTTCGGGAAAGGTGTGCCGGAGTCTGCGGGTCCTTCGCGTTCCGCTGCCACCGCACATGGCTGTTCGATCTCCGGCGGCTTTTCCGGGTTCTCCGGGACCATGCGAACCTCACTCCGCCGCTTCCGTATCATCATCCTTCCTGCCCGGGATGCCGGCATGACTTCCCGGTGTCCTCATCCGCTGTGGAATGCGGAAGGGAACAATACGGGGAGCGTAGTAGGTCAGGCGTCCGTCTCCGGGCGGATCACTTCTGGAGCAGCAGCTTGTCCACGCGGTCGCGGGTGGCGGCGTCCACCGTCTTGAGGCTGTCCCGGATTTCGGCGCGGGCGGCTTCCTTGAGGACGGGATTGGTGATGCGGGAGGCCCATTCATAGGCGGCCTCCGGACTACCGCTGTCCAGCAGCAGCGTGGTGGCGGCACGATACCCCTGGTCGTAGGGTTCCTCCGCGGGGCGGTCCGCGAGATAGGAGGTCACCAGCGCGCGGTCAGCGGGCTGGATGTTCGAAATCACGACGCCCAGCGCACGGGGGAATCCGGCTTCCGAATCATTCTGGCGCAGCATGCCCATGGCTGCGGCGGCGTCCTGGGGCGAGAGTCCTTTTTCGGATGCGATCGAGGAAAGGAAGAAACTGTTCGGCAGGCTTTCGTTGTTCGCGCGGAAGGACTGGTAGGCACCGTTGATGCCATCCCGGTTGATTTGCTGGGTGACGATGGCGCGGGTGGCGACCGGAGGAGCGGCTCCTCCCGGATTTTCCTTTAGCAATGCCCAGGCGCGGGCCGGGTCCTTCCGGGTCAACGCGCTGTAGAGCTCCAGGGTGAATGCCTGGCGGTAGGGGCCGACGGCGGGCTTGTCGAGAAGGGCGATGGCGTCCTCCGGTTTGGATTTCATCATCTCATCCAATAGGGCGGCATAGCCTTGGCGCAGTGCGTCATCACTGCCACCCGCGGTTTTCGCGATCCATTCCAGACCGGCGGCCGGATCGGTGGTGGCATATTTGGCCGCGCCCTCGCGAATGGTGCGGATGTCCGTTTCGGATGCGGCCTGTCCCGGTGAGGTCTTCCGCTGCCGGAAGGCCGGGGCGGATTCATCACGCTGGCGGTCCGGGCGGGACTCACGCGGGTTGCGGGAGCCATGGTCGGCGGAGGGTTTCAGATCCGGCACGCGGTCCTTCTCCTTGTCACAGGACAGCAGGGTGAGGGCGAGGAGAATGGAGGAGCGGTGAAGCATGAGATCTTTCCAATGTCCCCATGGTTGGCGGGGATGGCAAAAGGAAAACGCCGCAGGGCGGGGGATTTGCCGGTGGTGTGGCGGGATCGAAAACTTAACCGGATCTTCATGCCCGTGGCGCTATGAAGGGCAGGCTCCGGGCCATTTCCTGAATCCTCGACCCGGCCGGTTTCCCGGGCTACGATGACGGATGGCTGGATTCCGCCGTGCTTCAAGCCATGCCGCCTCCGTCCTCCAGATCCCGCTGGCTTGTTGCCGCCGCCTTGCTGGTTCTTGCGCTGCTCGTGTTCACGTGCTGGCCGGGCCGGGAGCGCGGTCAGGTGGCGCGGGTTTCCACCGGCGAAACCACCTCGGCTGTGGCGGAGGAACAAGGGACGTCCGAGGCGCGCGTTCCGCCGGTCGTCTCCGGAGCCGCCGTGGCGGTGGACTGGAGCATTCCGGATGGGGGGCGCATGCGGCGCTTCACGCTCGCGCTGGATGAGGTGGTCCTGCGTGATGCCGCGGGGGAGGACCATCCGCAGCCGCTTTCGCCACCGGCCACGACGGAGACCTATCGCGCGCGTCTCGCCGCGCTCGGAGCCGGGGGCGCGATCGTCCTGCCCGTTCTTTATCCGCAGGACGAAACACACACTCCCGCGCACCGTCGTCTCGTCACTGCGAACGTGCTGGCGGAAGCTGCGGAAGGCACCGCGCGCGATGCCTTGGCCGGGCGTCTCCACCTGCCTGTAGAATCGATGCCCGCTGCCTCTCCGCGGCACATCGTGCTGCGCGCCGCTTCCCCCTTGGAAGCGCTGGACGGTCTGGAAGCATGGCGGGCCATTCCCGGAGTGGCTTCCGTGCAGGTGGAGCTGGCCCACCAGCAAAGCGCGCGTGCCCTGCCGAATGACACGCTCATTGCCAGCCAGTGGCATTTGAAAAACCAGGGGCAGTCCGGTGTGGTGGCCGGGACGGATGTGAACATCGAGTCCGTCTGGAACTATCCCTCTGGTACTTCCGGCACCAATGCCTGGCGCGGCAACGGCGTGCGCATCGGCATCGTGGATGACGGGCTCCAGACGGCGCATCCCGATCTCAGCACGAACTACGAGGCCACCTACAGCCACGATTGGAATGGGAATGACTCCGATCCGAATCCCTCCGCCACCGGTACCGTGGACAAGCACGGCACCGCCTGCGCGGGCAATGCCGCCGCCCGCGGCAACAACGGCACCGGCGTTTCCGGCACCGCGCCGGAAGCCACTCTCACCGGCATGCGTCTCATCGCCGCCTCCACCACCGATTCCCAGGAGGCGGATGCCATGGGCTGGCACAATGAGGTGATCGCCATCAAGTCGAACTCCTGGGGGCCGGATGACGATGGCGAGACGCTGGAAGGCCCGGGCACGCTCACCCAGGCCGCGCTTGCGAATGCCACCGCCACCGGCCGCGGCGGAAAGGGCACGATCTTCACCTGGGCCGGTGGCAACGGCCGTACGGCCGATGACAATTCGAACTACGATGGTTATGCGAATTCCATCCACGTCATCGCCATCGGCGCTTTCGACAGCCAGGCGCACGTTTCCTACTACAGCGAGCCGGGCACGAACCTGGTGTGCGTGGCCCCCTCCAGCGGCACCTCGCCCGCGCTCGGCATCACCACCGTGGACCGCTCCGGCACCGCGGGTTACAACACCTCCTCCAGCAACGGCGACTATACCACCACCTTCGGCGGCACCTCCTCCGCCACGCCCACCGCCGCCGGGATCGTGGCGCTCATGCTCCAGCGCAATCCGAACCTGGGCTGGCGGGATGTCCGGGAAATCCTCATCCGCTCCAGCAAGCGCGTGAATTCCGCCGACTCCGGCTGGACAAGCAATGGCGCGGGCTTCCGCTTTCATCACGACTACGGCGCGGGCCTCATCGATGCGGCCGCCGCGGTCAATCTCGCCGCCGGTTGGATCAACCTGCCCGCGAATGCCACGCCCATCGTCTCCACCCAATCCTCGCTGAACCAGACCATCCCTGACAACAATACCACCGGCATCACCCGCAGCTTCGTGCTGCCATCCGCCGGAGCGCTGCGGGTGGAGCATGTCACCGTGAAGGTGAACATCAGCCACGGCTACCGTGGCGACCTGGCCATCACGCTCACCTCGCCATCCGGCGTGTCCGATGTCCTCGCCGCTTCCCACGGCGACCCGGGCAATGACTATGCCGACTGGACCTTCTCGTCCGTCCGCCACTGGGGAGAATCCTCCGCAGGCACCTGGACCCTGAAGATCGCCGACCTCGATGCCGGGATCGAAGGCACGCTGAACTCGGCGGAACTCACCGTGCGCGGCACCACGCCTGCCTCCGACTACACCGCGTGGACCGCCGCCTATCCCGGCCTCGCCGACACGTCCGCCACCGCCGATCCGGATCGCGACGGCCTACCGAACCTCGTGGAATACCACCTCGGCCTGCCGCCCAATTCACCGAATACGGCAGCCACCGTACTTGCGCGCACGGCTTCGAACATCAAGCTCACCTGGCGGCGCCACAAGGGCACCGCCTCCACCGGCCATGCGGAGTGGTCGGACAACCTCGTCACCTGGTCCACCGCCGGCATCACCGAAACCGTCACCGAGGACAACGCCAACGACCAACTCGTCACCGCCACCCTTCCCATCACCGCCGGCATGCCGAGGAAGTTCCTGCGGCTGCATGTGACGTTGTGACCAAGGAGCAGGGATGCTCCTGTCCCGTTCTCCGGGCGCATTGGGTCGGGCATCCCTCTTTCTTCTTCGGCGCGCCAGCCCGGTCGAACCTTGTCGAGTGATCCACAGGAATGCTCCACCTCACCGCGGCAGCATGATCTCCTCGTCCGTCAGGCCGGTGAGGCCCTTCAAGCCCGCGACCAGCCGCTGCAGCGTGAGGAAGAGGAAGCCGAAGGCGGGAACGAGCACGACGACGAAGCTCCAGCCGGTGATCTTGCCGATGATGGCGTTGTATTTCTCCAGTGCGTCACCCGCGCTGTGGTCGAAGCCGCGGAAGAGGAACAGGCTGAGCGCGAGGTTGATGATGGCGCTGACGAGGAAGGACGTGGCGAAGAGGCGGGTGGAGGCCAGCAGCAGCTTGCGGTAGCCGTCCTGTTCCTGTTCGCCGATCCTGCCCTCGATCTTCGGGATGTCGAAGATGGTGTCATTGTAGAGGAAGACCTTCAGCAGCGGATTCTGCGTGCGGTGGGAGGCGAGGATAGCGACGCCCAGGGCGAGCGGGATGGAGGCTTCCTTCAGGCCGTAGAGCAGCGCGGCCTGGGGTTTCACGCTGCCGTCCTTGTTCCAGAGATAGATGGTGATGCAGCCGGTGAGCAGCACCGAGAGCAGGCCGATGAGGGAGAAGAAATTCGCCTTCCGGTTCCGCACGAAAAACCAGATGCCGTAGCCGAGCGGCAGCGCCAGCGCGATGGCGAGGCCATAGACCGGTCCGAGGTGCCACCAATGCGCGGCCTTGCCGAGCTTCTCTTGAATTGTCGGGTCCTTGCTCAAGGTTCCCAGTGCCAGCACGGGCACCAGCACGTTCACCATGATGTTGATGAGCGGATTCTCGGGCTTGTGCGGCTTCGGAGGCATGGGTGAAGGGTGGGGTGATCGGGAGTGACGGACCACGGATTACACGGATGAAACGGATTAGGGAAGAGACTTGAGGAAACAACGCGCGGGGAGCAACGGCTCTTCAAGAAGCGGCTGTTCCTGCACGGGTTTTCGCGAATCTTCCCAGCCCGAACTGTTACCAGTCCGGCTACGGAAAAAAGAAAGGGCACGGAGATCCGTGCCCTTTCGATCAGAATTTGAGGCTCAACAGGCGATCACACGGTGCCGTGGATGGTCTTGCCGGTGGAGAGCAGGTCGTCGCAGGCCTGCTTGAGGCGGTCGGCGAGGCCGATTTCGGCCTTCTTGAGATACGAGCGCGGGTCGTACTGCTTCTTGTCGCCCACTTCGCCGTCGATCTTCAGCACGCCTTCGATGTTCTGGCAGATGTGCGTCACGATCGGGCGGGTGAAGGCGTACTGGGTGTCGGTGTCGATGTTCATCTTCACCACGCCGTAGCCGAGGGTCTCGCGGATGTCCTCCAGCTCCGAGCCGGAACCGCCGTGGAAGACGAGGTCCATTTCGGCGGCGGCACCGTGCTTGTCGGTCACGGCCTTCTGGCCATCGCGGAGGATGGTCGGCTTGAGCTGGACGGCGCCCGGCTTGTAGGAGCCGTGGACGTTGCCGAAGGTGGCGGCGAAGAGGAAGCGGCCGATCGGCTGTAGGTCCTCATACACGGTGAGCATGTCCTCCGGGGTGGTGTAGAGCTTGTCCGCCGGGTGGCCGGAGGTGTCGTGGCCGTCTTCCTCACCGCCGACGACGCCGGCTTCGATCTCGAGGATGATGCCCAGCTCCACGCACTCCTTGAGGAGTTCCTTGGAGATCTTCATGTTCTCCTCCAGCGGGAGCTCGGAACCATCGAACATGTGGCTCTGGAACAGCGGGCCTTTTCCGGCGGCCACGCGTTCGCGGGAGGCCGCCAACAGTGGGCGGAGGAAGCCGTCCACCTTGTTCGGGTGGCAGTGGTCGGTGTGGAGAGCCACGAGGACGTCGTATTTCTCCGCGAGGCGGTAGGCGGCCTCGGCCAGGACGATCGCGCCGAAGGCGGCGTCATTCACCTTGGTGCCGGAGGCAAACTGGCCGCCACCGGTGGAAACCTGGATGATGCCGTCGGACTTGGCCTCGGCGAAGGCACGCAGCGCACCGTTGATCGTGGTGATCGAGGTGACGTTGATCGCGGGGTAGGCGTATCCACCCTTCTGGGCGGCGTCGAGCATGGCCCGGTATTGGGCGGGAGTAGCGACTGGCATGACGCCGCAGGGGGTAGCAGGATGCGCGCCACGGACACAAGGCCGAATCGGCACGGAAAACATCGCATTCCAAGGTTCCCGGCTCAGGATTCGCCGATCGCGTCCCTGTGTGACCCCCGTGTCACCTCTGCCGGCCTATAAAGCGTTGAATGTCTCCCGGGGTTGGCGGCATGATGCGGACATGCTTTTGCGGTCCCCCACCGGGCTTTGGATTTCCGGCGCCCTGGTATTCTCCCTTCTCGCAGGTTGTACGAAGAAGGCCGATCGGGCGTCGTCGTCCGAGATCCGGGAGCTCCGCGAGGAAATGGCCGCCATGAAGGCGGAGAAGCCCAAGACCGATGAAAACGCCGCGCTCAAGGCCGAGATCCAGGCCCTCAAGGCGGGCACACTCCAGATCGAGCCGCTCCGCCTGAAGCTGGATGCCTCCGAGCGGGAAGTCGAAGAGCTCCGCCAGAAACTCAATGATTTGAAAAAGGAGAACGCCGAGCTCCGCGCCAAGACGGTCTCCCGCGCCCGCTTGAAGGGAGTCGGCGAATCCTTTCCCGAACTGGCCTGCCCCGGCGGCCGCACCTATCAGAATGCCGTCATCCGCAGCATCGGGGACCGCGCCGTCACCATCCATCATGATGGAGGAGTGGCCAATCTGGGCCCGGATACCGTGCCGCGCGAGTGGGTGAAGCGGTTCTATCTCGATGACGGCAGCAACCCCGTCACCATCGCCGCTTCGTTGCCGGTTTCCCCATCTCCGGTGGCCGCGCTTTCCTCTTCGGCGGTCCCGCCTGCTGCTTCCGCTGCCGCTCCGGAAGCGGTGGATGCCTCCAAGGCCGATGAAATCTCCAACCGGCTCACCCGCGCCGCGGTCATCATCAAGGGGGACAAGGGCGTGGGCACCGGCTTTTTCGCCAGCGATGGCGAGACGGTCTGGCTCTACACCGCAGCCCATGTTCTGAGCGGAAACACCACCTTTGAGGCGACCGGAGTGGACGGACGGGTGTACAAGCGATTCGGCATGTTCCAGGTGGCGGAGAACGCGGATCTGGCCCGCTTTGCGATGCTGGAGTCCGTGCCGGTCGCGGCGGAGCTCTTCGGCGCACGTCCGTGTGTGGCGGGATCCGAGGTCGTGGCCATTGGCAATAGCGGCGGAGCCGGAGTCTTCACCGTCCTCCGGGGCAAGGTAAAGGCCGTCGGTCCCGGCGAGGTCGAGACGGATGCCTCCATCATCCAGGGCAACAGCGGCGGGCTGCTCGCCTCCGCGGCGGATGGCCGGGTCATCGGCGTGGTCACCCGCATGGTGGCGGCCCGCCAGGACGTTTGGTCCGAGAATACGCCCTTCAGCGAGGTCCGCCGTTTCGCCGCCCGGCTCGATGACAATGTCCGCTGGCGCCAGATGACTCCGGCGACCTTCATGGCGGAACCCCGCACCATCGCGGAGTTCAACCGCGTCACCCGCCTGCTGTGGGCGCTCGCCGAGCTCGTGCCAACGAAAAGCGGGCTTCGTCTCACCTCCCAAATCCGCGGTTCGAACTTCACCGCACTCGCCATTTTCAATGAAAACCGCGATTCCGCCGCCGTGGTCAATCTTCTCAAGATGAACACCTCCCTGATGGAGAACAACCTGAAGGTCTCGGATGCGGATCTCGTCCGGCGCTATTTCTCCTTTTACAACAGCATTTCCGCGGCCGCCCAGAGCCAGACCTCCAATTTCGACCCGGAGCGGATCTCCTCCTACAATCGTGACGCCGCCAAGCTGGCGCTCAAGTGGCGCAAGGAAGCGCAGGCGGCCCTAGCCCAAAACATGGCATCCCTCCGTTGAAAGCACGATCCCGGCGCATCTCCGGATGTGACGCTTCCCTTGGGGATAAAACATTGAACTCGTCCTTCCGGGCCTCAACATCAACACATGTCTCCGCGGCCCCCAACCGATCTTCCCCTCGCCGGCATCCTCGGGATCTCCCTGCTTGTCTCGTCCTGTGACAAGCCCAAGGACACGGCGGAGACCAAAGGCCTTCGCACGCAGATCGCCAACCTGCAGGCGGACACCAGCCAGCTCAACTCCGAGAACGAGGCCCTCAAGATGCGCCTCCAGCAGATGGACGGCCTGCGCCAGCGTGCCGAGAAAGCCGAAAGCGACGTTGCCGATCTGCAGCGCAGGATCGCCCAGATCTCCAGCAACGCTCCTACCGCGCCTCCCTCTCCGGAAACTGCCGTCACCACTCCGGAGTCTGTCCCGGCACCCGCTTCAGGAGGAGATCCGCTCAATTTCCCGCAGGTAGGTCCCGATACCGGCCCCACTGACAAGGCCCTGGCCAACCGGTTGCTCGCCTCCGTCGTCATCATCAAGGGCGACCAGTCGGAGGGCACAGGCTTTTTCGCGCGTCAGAATGGCAAGACCTACCTCTACACAGCCGCCCACGTCTTGAGCGGAAATTCGAAGCTCGATATCCGCACCACCGCCGGGCGCACCTTCACCAAATTCGGCGCGTTCGAGGTCGCGGAGGCCGCGGACATGGTCCGCTTTGCCATGCAGGAAGAACCGGCCTCCCCGCCGCCGGAACTCGCCACGAATGAAATGAAGGTCGGCCACGGTGTCTTCGCCATTGGCAACAGCGGAGGAGGTGGAGTCCTCACCATCCTCGATGGCACCGTCACCGGGCTCGGTCCCAACCAGATCGAAACCAGCGCCGCCGTGATCCAGGGCAACAGCGGCGGACCGCTTTTCACCGCTCCGGAAGGCCGGGCCCTCGGCATCATCACCCACCTCATCGCCGCCCGCACCGACGTGTGGGCGGCCGCCACGCCCTTCGCGGATGTCCGCCGTTTCGCCGCGCGTCTCGATGTGGATGTGAAGTGGAAGACCGTTCCCATCGCCTCCTTCCTCGAGGAACGCCGTCGTATTGAGGAGGTGAACGGCACGACCCGTCTGCTGCTCGCGCTTTCCACCCTCCAGCCCACCACCGCCGGTCTCCGCGCCGGCGGCCAGTCCGAGAAGATTGATGCCCTCGGCATCCTCCAGCAGAACCGCACGCGCCCGTCCGTGAAGGCGCTGCTGGAAATGAACAGCTCGCTGGCTGGAAACCGCATGCGCCAGTCGGATCGCGACCTCATCAAAAAGTTCACCGGCTTCTACGAGGCCATCCTCTCCGAATCGAAGCGCCAGACCGCCGGCTTCGATCCCGAGCGCTTCGGCCCCTACCACCGCGAGCTCGCCAAGGAGTCCCTCGAATGGAGCAAGGCTGCCCAGACGCTGATCTCGGACACGATCCAAGGGCTGAACAAGTAGGCGTGTCGCGCAATCGGGTGATGGCCCTCCATTGTCCGCCAACTACTTCCGCGGCACCGCGGGGAGCCGGTTGCCCGATCGGAAAAAAATCCCGGAAAACCTTCCGGTTTCCTCTTGCAAACCCCGCGCCCGCTCCCTAAACAACCGGCCCCGCCGCGAGGCGGGAAACACAAGTGAATGGGTAGATGCCCGAGTGGCTAAAGGGGGCAGACTGTAAATCTGCTGGCTAACGCCTACGCTGGTTCGAATCCAGCTCTGCCCACCATCTTGACTCCAAGATGGTTGTAACGAGACAAGGCTCCGCGATGCGGAGCCTTTCGTTTTGGCATGTGCCCGAATACCGCCCAATGCAGACGGAGCGGAGGATTTCAGACTGGTTGGATCTATCTCGATGGCCTCCATGGGCCGGGCTGGATTGACATTCGGAATCCAATCCTTTTCGCAGGCGCGGTGAGGCTTCTGGTGCCGGTCATGCCCATCGATTGTCCCGGCTGAAAAATGGGCAGATTTGCCCAATGTCCCATGCTGGCAAAAGGGTCACGTTTTCCACTGCCACTGCCGCGGCTGGAGATCCCTTGAAACCAGGTCCTTCCGGAATTGCCGGCAAGGTTCTTGGGATGCCATGAGGGACCGAACCGTCCCTGCCGCGGTTGGTGGCTTTTCCATTCTTCGTTCCATGAAACCATTCCACTCCCATCTCAACATCCGGGCTCTGACCCTGGGTTTTGCCGCCGTCATGCCATTGCTCCCGCCGCATGCGTCCGCGGAACCGAAGGTCGAATACCTCCAGGCGCGCTCCACGGTGGACGGTCAGCCGTTCATGCCCCGCGGCATTTATGCGGTGAATGTTTCCGATATGGATCGGGCGGCGGGTTATGGTTTCAACATTGTTCAGACCTATCAGTTCAGGACGATGAGCGATGACAAGGTGGCGGAGTATCTCGATGAGGCGGGCAAGCGCGGGCTGAAGGTGCTGTTTGATCTGGACATGAAGGCATCGCCGGCTCCGGAAGCGCTCGCCACGCTCCGCAGGCGTATCGAGCGGTTTAAAACGCATCCGGCGCTCTATGCCTGGTATCTTGCGGACGAACCTGCCGTGAAGAATATCAAGCCGGAGGAGTTGAAAGGCATCTATCGCTGGATCAAGGACACCGATCCGGATCATCCGGTGTTTTCGTCGAATTGGGAACTGGAGACATTCAAGGATGCCTGCGATGTCGACATGCCCCAGGTGTACAGCGGGCCGCCCTCCGCCTTGAAGGCGGGCGCGCTTCCCCGGCAGCACCGGACCGCGGCGAAGCACGGTGTGCCGTGGATCGCCATTGCCAACCTGTTCGACACGGACTTCAAAGCTTTCAACGAGGCGGATTCCGAGGTGGTGAGCCCGGCGCAGCTCTTTTCCGCCGTGCAGTCTGGAACGCTCGATGAAGCCGGAGCGCAGGCGAAGATCGAATCGGTGAAAAAGAATCTGGAAAATCCACCCTACAAGCTTCGCGCCACTTTTCCCGATACGCCGGTGAAGATCCGGGGCCAGGCCTTCGACCTCATCGCCCATGGGTCCAACGGGCTCTTCTACTGGTTGTTGCAGCCGGAGGACTCGCTGCACGAGCGCTTCGGATACTACACCATCTTCGTGCGGCCTCCGCTGCGGCAGGCGCTGAAGGATGTCCTGAAGGAAACGCAGGACCTGTGGCCGCGCATCGGGAATCCCAGCTTGGATTCGACCACGTGGTACGATGCGGAATTCGGAAACGTTTTCTTCTGGTGCCGCCGCCAGGGTGACCTCGTGACCGTGATCGCGGTGAACGAAAGCGAGGCCGACTGGTTGTCGGTCCGCACCACCCTGCCAGGTCTGGAGGCCGTGAAAGAGGTTGTGGCCACGGTCAACGGCGAGAAGCGGACCGTGAAGGTGAAGAATGGCGTGTTGGAGGACAACTTCCGCTCGAACCAGGCCCATGTTTATCTGATGACGCTCAAGTGAGCGGACGCGGTGGGTGCGGTCGAACTACGATGAAGATCGTAGGTCCCGGCCTTGTGGGGATCGCTCTGAATGTCGATTGCCGGTCCGCCCTACCCTTGGTCCCAATCGATGGGGATGCGCATTTCCACGGAGGTGCCTTCACCCGGGGTGCTGGAGCGGGAGCAGGTCCCACGGACCTGTTCCAGGCGGCTGCGGAGATTGAGCAGTCCGTCCGCCCCCACCGCGGCCGGGGCTTCGACAAATCCCGAGCCATTGTCGCGAATGACGATGACGCAGCATCCGTCATTCATCGTGACCTTCAGGGAGACTTCCGAAGCGTGCGCGTGCTTGATGACGTTGTGCAGGATTTCCTTCGAGGCGAGATAGAGGTGGTGGCGCACGGTCGGTGGCATCGCCAGCGCGGGCACGGTCTCCGGTACGTCGAAGCGGCTGCGGAGGCCGGCGCTGCGGGTATAGTCCTGAACAAAGGCACCCAGGAAGGAGACGAAGTTGTCGAGCGTGTCCTGGGTGGGATTGACCGCCCATACGATCTCGTCCAGCGCGCGCGTGGTCTCGCGGGCCGTCTTGAAAATCTCCTTGAGATACTCGCCGGCCCGCTCGGGGCGCCGGATCAGGTTGCGTTCCACCAGTTGGCTTTGCAGCGCCACTTGTGTGAGGCTGGCTCCGACATCGTCATGCAGATCCCTCGCAATGCGGGCTCTTTCATTGTCCACGGCTTGGCGGCGTTCCAGAGCCTCAATGCGGAGCGCGGAGCGCCTGCGCTCCGCATGCCTCGCGAGGAAGACGATCGTGCCGGCGAAGATCGCCACGGCTCCGAGCCTGAACCACCAGGTTTGCCAGAAGTGCGGGGCGATCATGATTTCCACGAAAGCAGGTTGTTCGCTCCACAGTCCATTGCCGGTGGACGCCTGCACCTCGAACCGGAACGTGCCGGGTCCGGGATTGCGGTATTCCGCCGAGCGCCGGGTTCCGGACTGGACCCATCCGGAATCGAGCCCGGTCAGCTGGGTGCGGAATTTCAGCCGGTCGGGATCCTTGAAGAAGATGCCGGAATATTCGAACTCAAGACGTTCGGTCCCCGGAGGGAGCTGGATCTTCTCCTCCCGTAGTTCCACCGGGTTGCCATTGGCGAGGAGCTTCACGAGGAATACCGGCGGCCGCGAGGTGTCCGGTTGGAAGTCGTCCGGCTGCAACCGGAAAAACCCGCGGACCGTGGCAAAGGCCCATGAGCCATCGGCACATTTGACCGGCGGGGCGATGGTGCATTCCTCCGAGAGCAACCCGTTCGAGTGATTCACCAGAATCGGATGAACCTCCGTCCGCCTGCCTTGGCGAACCTCATCCACCTCGGCCCGGTTGATCGCCGCCAGTCCGCGATGGGTGCCCAGCCACAGCCACCCGCGGTCGTCCGTGGTGATCTGGGAGACGCTGTCGCTCGGCAACCCATCCTCGCCGGAGATCGGGACAAAGCGGTCGCCGCGAAACAGCGCCACTCCGCCGCCATCCGTGCCCACCCAGAGATGCCCATCGGGATCGAGATAAAGCGTCCGGATCACCTCGCTCAGCAATCCGGTCTCACGTCCCAGCCGTGACCAGACGCCATCCTTTTGCCGGAACAGGCCATTGCCGCGGGTGCCGACCCATACCGTGCCGTCCTTCTCCACCGCGAGCGCCTTGATCGGTTCGTTCCGGCCGCCATATTCCACCTTCTCGATCCGATCCCCGCGTATCCGCAGCAGCTGGCCGAGGGTGCTGCCCATCCACAGGGTCCCATCGCCGGTTTCCTCCATGGCCCAGATGGATGCGGAGTCCGGGATGGGGAGGTTCTGCTTGATGGGAACGGCGGATTCCTGATCGGGGTGCCATTTGTAGAGTCCCTTCGCTCCTCCCAGCCATAGGGTTCCATCTGTGGTGCGATAGAGGAGATTGCCGAAGACTTCCGGACCGAGCTCGGGATTTTCATCCAGGCGGGAGATGCGTTCGTCCTGCCAGACGAGGAAGCCATTGCCCTGGGTGGCGAGGAGGAATTTCCCGGGTGAGATCTCCAGCAGGCCGCCCAGATTGTTCGAGACGCGGGCGGCCTGCGGATCGTCCACGATGCCGAAGCGGATGCGCTGCTCCGACATACGGTACAGACCGTAGGTAGAGGTGAGCCAGATCTGGCCGTCCCGGGTGACGATGACCGATTCCATCAGGTCCGGGCTGTAGCCGGGGGTGGGGGCCGGTGTGATGAAGCGCCCGTCCTTGAAGCCATGGAGCCCTTTCCGGTACACCGCGATCCAGATCGTGCCATCCGGGGCTTCCGCCAGCGTGTTCACCAGGCCTCCGGTCCCTGCCGGCATCTCGTGGGAGGTCCATACGCCCGCGTCCCGGCACCACAGCCGGTCTTCGAAGAATGCCCACAGCCGCCCTTTATGATCCACGCACATCGCGGTGGCATTGGATGTCCCCCCGGGATCGGCTTTCCACTGGCCGTCCTGCCACCGTCTCAGACAGCTGTGGCCGATCCCCCACAGGGTGCCCTCTCCGTCGCGGGCTATCGGCAGGATCGGTTCTGGTTCGGTTTCGTTCTTTGGTGGAGCGATGAAATGGTCGTGATCGAAAAGTGCCAGTCCTCCCCAGGTGTTCGCCAGCAAGCGGCCCTCAGGATTGAGTCCGAAGCCGGTGATCCACTCGGACGGCAGCCCATCGGTGCGGGTGTAGGTGCGCTCGATCCGGTTGTAGGCCATCACGCTGATGCCACCACCGATGGTGCCGATCCATAGTTTGCCTTCCGCATCCTCGTAAAGCGCGCTCACCACCGGCGCATGGAGGCCGTCATGAACGGTGAAAGCCTTGAAGGAGGAGCCATCGAACCTCAGCAGGCCGGCATCCGTGGCCAGCCAGATGAATCCATCCCGTGTCTGGAGCACCGTGCGGACGCGGTCGTGCAGGAGGCCTTCCCGTGTCGTCCAGTTGCGGAAGCTCATGTCCACCGGCTCTTCCACCGGACTCGCGGCGGTGGCCGGGTGTCCCGCCATGAGGAGACAGAGCGCCAGCAGACGGGAAAGCATGGTGGGAGGATCGCAGGAAAGCACGGTCCTTTGCAAGCGGGTCCGGGCAAGGTCGTCCATGGGCAGTTTTGCCGACTATGGGAGCTGGCTGAGGCTGGCATGATGGTCCAACCAACAATTCATCCATCCTTGCGGGGCGCCTTTGTCTGCTCCGGATGTTTTTTCTCCCACCCTTATGCTCCGTTTTCTTCTTTCCTTCTTGTTTCTGGCGGCGGTGGCCGGGACCCGTGCCGCCGAGGTGTCTGTCATTCCACTGCCAGCGGGCAACCTCGAAACCCAAGGGGAGTTGCTGCTCCCGCTTGACGCGCCGGTGAAAGCGCCAGCCACGCCGGCTGGTGAGCGGGCCGTGCGCCTGGTGGTGGAGGCTCTTGGCGGAAACGTACGAAGGACGGAGAACAAAGGGGGGCCGGGGGTGGTGTTTGAACCTGCGGCCGACACCAAGGACGAGGAGGCTTACACACTGGAGATTACTCCGAACGGCGCAAGGATCCGGGGTGGGGAAGCGGGCCTCTGCTACGGAGCGACAACCCTGGCCCAGTTGATCGCGAAGGCACCGCGGGATGGCGGTCATTTCCGGTTGCAATGCCGGACCATCACGGATGCCCCGCGCTTCGGGTGGAGGGGATTCATGCTGGATGAGAGCCGCTATTTCGCCGGGGAACAGGAGGTCAAGCGCCTGCTGGACGCCATGGCGCGGTACAAACTGAACCGCTTCCACTGGCATCTCACGGATTCGCCCGGATGGCGGATCGAGATCGAAGGATACCCGGCGCTCACCACCATCGGGGGCCGTGGCAATGAGGCCGATCCCGAGGGCAAAGGGGAGGCGGAATTTTATACGAAGGACCAGATCCGCTCGATCGTGCGGTACGCCAGGGAGCGGAACATCGTGGTGATTCCCGAGATCGACATGCCGGGACATGCGGATGCTGCGGTGCGCGCATATCCGGAACTGGGTGGCGGTGGATACAAGAAGCCTGCGGAGCCTTTGAAATGGCCGCGGTTCACCTACAATCCTGGATCTCCGGCCGTATGGGAATTCCGCGCCAAGGTGTTCCAGGAGGTGGCGGAGTTGTTTCCAGAGGCCGGGATGATCCACTTCGGCGGGGATGAGGTTCACTTCGGCTGGGGCGGGTGGTCGTCACTGCCGGAAGTCCGGGGGCTGATGCAGCGTGAGAATCTTCCCGACAATGCCGGAGTGGAGGGTTGGTTCGTCCGGGACACGGCCTCGCTGATCCGTCGGATGGGGTTGAAGGCCGGTGGCTGGGACGAGATCGCGGCGCAGGGATTGCCTGTCGATGGCACGGTGGTCTTCTGGTGGCGTCACGATCAACCCCAGGTGCTCCAGAATGCCCTGCAGCGCGGGTACCCGGTGGTATTGTGCCCGCGGCGGCCGCTGTATTTCGATTTCATCCAGCATGAGTCCCACAAGTCCGGACGCACGTGGAAGGGCTTCAATCCGCTCGCGGACGTGTATGGATTCCCCGATGCCCTGGGGCTGACAGCGGAGCAGGAGTCCAAGGTTCTCGGCATGCAGGCGTGCCTGTGGACGGAAAACGCGGCGACCACCCGGCGCCGTGAGTTTCTCACCTGGCCGCGCCTCATCGCGATGGCCGAGGCGGCATGGACCCCCCGCGAGCGCAAGGATCTCGCTTCATTCGAAGACCGCCTGCGGGCGGAGCTGCCGGTGCTGCGGACCGGGGGAGTGGTTCCGTATGATCCATTCGCGAACTCTCCGGAAGTGACGGATGAGGGGGCGAACGCGACCCATCTGGATCATCCCTGAGCACGGGCGGAAGAGCCGCTGTCGGTGCTTTCCGCGATGAGAGCTTCCAACTTCCGGCGTCTGCCCCGGCTCCACTTGCGCGGGGACGTTCCGTAGTAGGTGAGAAACAGGCGGCAGAGGTTCTTCGCATCGCTCAGGCAGGTCCGCTTCGCCACCTCCTCGAGTGATAGTCCGGGGTCGTCCAGAAGCTGCATGGCGGCTTCCAGCCGCAGGCGGGTGATTTCCCTCACCAGAGTGATACCGGCTTCCTGGAGAAGGGCCTTCTGCAGTCCGCGCGGAGTGAGGCCGGAGACTTTCGCCACATCCGCCACCCGGATCGGTCGGGCGAAGTGTTCCCGGATGTAGGTCATCGCGCGGCGCACGCCGGGGTGCGGCCCGATGTAGAGCGAAGTGGAGGCGCGGGTGTCCACCCGCGAGGGGGGGATCAGCAGGGGGGAGGATGGCTTTCTCCCACCCCGCACAAGGCTGTCCAGCAATTCCGCCGCCGTCCTGCCGACCTCCTTCAGATTGGTATCCACGGAAGAGATTTCCACCGTCGAGGCACTCAGCAGATAACGCTGGTTGTGGCTGCCCAGGAGGGCCAGGTCTCCGGGTATGTCCAGACCGATGCCGGAGGCCGCAGCCATCAGGTCGAGGGCGCAGCGGTCGTCATCCGTCATCACGGCTGCCGGCAGCGGCAGTTCACGGAGTTTCGCGATCATCCATGCGCGGACCAGGCCGCGCGGTGGAGCTTGGTTCCGGGAGAGCTTCGGGTGGTCTTTCATGAAGTCGAGCACCACGGGTTCCCGGCCGGACTTGAGAATGGTGCGAACGAATCCACGCTGGGTCGCGAGGGCGTCACTCCCGGACGACAGGCGGCAGAAGACGAATGTCGGGCGCCCGACCGAGAGCAGGTGCCCGGCTCCCAGGCTGCCGGCGGCTTCCGCATCGCAGCTCACCATCGGATAGTGGGAGGTCTCGCGTGCGAGCTTCGGGAGACCGGCGTCCAACATTCTCACCACGGGACATTCCAGGCGGGCGAGCCAGTGGACGATCTTCCGGTTGCTGGCGGTGGCGAGCACTCCATCGAATCCGGAAGCGGGTGGCAACTGCCCGTGGTGGAGGACGGAGAGATCCACGTTCCATTCATTGGCGCGCGCCCATCCGATGATGCCTTCCAGCAGTGCCGGGTCCTGCATGCCGAGGGCGAGCAGCATGACCGGCGGAGATTTCCCGCCGGCGGGAATGGGATGGGCGCGCGCCTGATGCCTTTGGAGGGAATGGTGCATCAGGGGAAGCTCAACGCCGGCGGCGCAGCATCAGGGTGGTGCAGCCCGCGAGAGCGAGGAGGGAGGAGGACGGCTCGGGCACGACGGAGAGGCTCCAGTTGTCGATTCCGAATGAGTATCCACCCGAGGATGTCGAGGCGGAGGCGAACTTCCAGCCGAGGGTATTGCCGACGTCCGCGGCTTGAATGGTATAGGAAAGCGTCCCGACGGCGTTCTTCATGCGCCAGTCGGTGATGGCGCCCGCTCCGGTGGCCGCCGTGCCCGCGTTGTCCCATTCGGGGAACGTGGTGGTCGAGACGGTGGTGGAGGGGACCACCGTGGCATTGACGGTGAAGGAAACATTGTCCGAGTGGAAGTTCACGCTTCTTCCGTCCAGCCGGAAGACGAGGGTCAGTTGCTTGCCCACATCTTCCGCGTCCACGGTTCCCAGCGAGGTGACCAGCGAGCCGGTGTTGTTGCTGGCCGGCACATTGACATTCAGAAAGCCGTCTCCCGCTCCATCTCCGAAATCCGGACTACCACTGGCATTGTAGGAGAGGGTATAGCCGCCGGCCGCGGTATAGTTGGCGAGCGTGTTGGCGGCGAAGGTATCGTTGATGGCGACGATCGCGGCATGAGTGCCGCCGGTCATGGCTGCACAAAGGAGCAGGGGTCTTATGGCCATATGAATGGAGTTTGGGGGCATGTCTCCGGCCGCGCCGGCACCATCGATCATCTCCATCACCGTCCTGCCATCCAATGGGCAAAACTGCCCGGAACTCTGCGGGTGTTTGCGGCATCTTCACCGGCGGGCGTGAAGACTCCGGCCGGATGCGCGGCCAAGGCGGCCGGAGGTGTCAGGCACCCAGATACTTCGACACCGCGTGGGTGCGGGAATGCACGTGAAGCTTCCGGTAGATGCTCTCGATGTGGCGCTGCACCGTCGAGTAGCTGATGCCGAGTTCGGCGGCCACCTCCTTGTATGCAAACCCCTGCACCAGCAGTTCCAGCACCTGGATCTCACGCGGTGAGAGGGACTCCGTCTCCGGAGTCCGGGCGCGTGCCTTGTTGAAGGACTGCACCACCCGGCGGGCGATGGAAGCCGTCATCGGAGCTCCGCCTGAAAAGACATCCCGTACCGCGTTGACCAGTTCGCTTGCGGTGGGTGGCTTGAGAAGGTAGCCGCTGGCACCGGCCGCCAGGGCATCGAAGATGATTTCAGAATCCTGACGCACGGTCAGCATGATGATCTGGGGTGGATTTTTGCGCGAGGTGAGCTGCCGCACGCAGTCGATTCCCGTCATGCCCGGCAGGTTCACATCCATGAGGACCACCTGGGGGGCCAGCTTTGGCAGGTGGGTGAGGGCTTCCTCCGCACTGGCGAAGGAACCCACGCATTCGAAATCATCCTCTTCCTCCAGAATGGCGGAGAGACTCCAGCGGATGCGGGAATCATCCTCGACCACCGCGATGGTGATCGATGGTCGCGGGGACGCCGGTTTCGGTTTGTCGTGGGTGCTCATGATCGGGTCAAGTATCGCGATGCCGGGATCAGTTCGCAATTCGGCAATTCTGCCCATCCCCGCACTTGGAGGAGCCGGGTTCGGGATTGTGCCGTGGTGGAGGGTTCACGAGGCTGCCGGCATGGCGTGGATCGGTAGTTTTGCCCAGTTGTTCCCGTTCCGGGCGGGCATAGCCTGATGACAGGCATCAGGCGGTCGGGGTGAAAAATCCGGCCTGCTGTCCAAACCCACATCCTCCCTTTTTCCGATGTCCCAAGAACCCATGGCCGCGATGGCCCCACGTCGTTCCTCGCCGCTTTCCTTCTGGCGCAAGCTGGGAGGAGGATCGTTGTCCGTGTCGATCATCGTTCACGCCATCCTGCTCTCCATCGGCGTGGTCTGGATCTTCCAGACCATCCCGGCCAAGGAGGCGGAGATCGATTTCATGCCGAAGGGGGGCGGCGGTGGATCGGCCGGAGTCAAGGAGATCAGCAACAAGAAGCAGCGTGCCACCATGTCGATGCCGAACGCCCCGCGCATGGCGGCGAAGGGGGCGAGCAGCAGTTTCACCCTGCCGGAGCCGGATGCTTCCGCCAGCATGTCTTCCGTGGGAGCGCTGAGCAGCGGCGGTCTTTCCGGTGGTCTCGGCGGCAGCGGTTCCGGGGGAGGGCGTGGCGACTGCCAGGGGGGATGGGGCCGGGCATCGGCGGCGGGGCCTCCGGTGGCGTGAATCCCTTCGGCCTGCTCGATCCGAACGCAGGGGCGATGATCGGCACCTTCTATGACATGAAGCAGACCGACAAGCGGCAGTCCACCGATGTCACGCCCGCGGACATGGTGAAGATCGTCCGCGAGTTCGTGAACGACGGCTGGCGCGAGAATTCGCTGAGGAAATACTACCAGGCTCCGCAGAAGCTCTATCAGACCCGCGTCTTCATCCCGAAGATGTCCGCGGACGCCGCGCCCGCCGCCTTCAAGTGCGAGAAGGAGGTCCAACCGAGCCGCTGGATGGTGCTCTACCGCGGCAGCGTGATCCCGCCGAAGACCGCGCGCTATCGCTTCGTGGGTGCGGCGGATGACATCCTGGTGGTCCGCTTCAACCGCAAGACCGTGCTCGACCACGGCTGGACCTCCGGCACCACGCCCATGACATTGTCCAACGAGGACACCCGCGCCGTCCTGCGCGGGGAGAAGGAAAACCGCGATCTCGAAAAGGAGATCCGCCGCGACTATCCGATGAAACGGCCGGTGACCTACTATCAATATGAGGGGTTCGCATGGAACGATGCGATCGGAGGCCTCGCTGTCGGGGCCGAGTTCGAGGCGAACGCCGGATCGGAATATGAAATGGAGATCCTCATCAGCGAGGTCCCGGGTGGTTCGTTTGGCGCGCTGCTCTACGTCGAGGAAAACGGCGCGACTTATCAGAAGGATCCCACCGGTTCGCCGATTCTGCCGTTGTTCCGTTTGGAGGGCTCGCTCCCAACGCCGGGCTCGAAGAGTGCGGCTCCTTCCTTCGATCCCGGTGGTCCGGTGTGGAAGCTGGGCAAGAAGTCCCTTGGCGGCCCGGGGATCTGAAGGATGTGGCAGGGATAAAAAAACGGCGGCCGGGAGCCGCCGTTTCCTTTTTCTTTTTCTTCCGGACCGCCGTGTCACTCACCGCTTGTCCCGGCCATCCGCAGGCGTGCGAAGTGGCTGGGGCAGCCGTTGAGCGGAATGGTCACGATGATGGTGTCCGGAGTCCCGCCGTTTTCGATCACTTCCACGCCGGGGCTGGAGGTGGCGGTGGTGGCTCCGATGACGAAGACCTGGGTCCACACGCCCGGTGAATCGCCCGCATCCACCAGCAATTGCCGGCCGGAGTTCTCGGAGGCATCGTCGCGGCTGAAGGTCACGATGAAGTTGCCGCCGGATTGCCGCGTGGTGATGCCGGTTCCGGAAGCGGACGAATTGGCGGTGGCCGGATCCGTTCCCAGCGCCAGGGCCAGCGTGCTGCGGGCGGCGGTCGCATCGTTTCCGGCCGGAGCGTTCGACGCCATGAAACCGCTGCCGATCGTCAGTTGCAGGTTGTTTCCTACGATGGATACCGTACCGGAAACCCCGGCTGGCAGGTTGACCGTGCCGGGTGTGCCGGAAATGGAAGATGCGGTCGCCAGCACATAGGTTCCGGCCGCGGGTGTGGACGCCGCGCTGAGGTCGATGATGTTTCCGCTATCCAGCGTGAGGATGCCGGCGATGGTTCGTGTCACCTGGGCGCCGGGGCTGGCGGCCACATCGAATGCGAGGTGACCGCTGGAACGCACGATGAGGCTGCCACCGAGATTGCCTTTCAGGGCCAGCGTGGCATTGGCCTTGGCGTCCACTGCGGTGGCGCCCAGCGAACCGGTGACCGCGAGCGTGCCACCCTCCAGCGTGGTCGCACCGGTGTGGGTGCTCGCGCCGGAGAGTGTGAGCGTGCCCGAGCCGGACTTCGTGAAACCGCCGGTGCCGGAGATGGGCAGGGCGAGGGTGCCGGAGAATCCGTTCGTGTTGAGACCGCCGCCGCCCGTGCCGCACTGGAAGGTGAAGGGGCGCCCGCTGGTGATGATCAGCGTGGGAATGTCCGCGGACAGCTTCAGGGTGCCGCCATTGGTGAGGATCAGGTTGGCGGATCCCGTGCCAGTACCGCTGGCGGCATTGCTGAAGCCCCTGCCGGTCGTGAAGATGCCTCCATTCACCGTCAGCGTGCCATTGCCCGCGCCGGTGCCGCTGCTGGCCGCCAGCTTGATGTCCGTGCCGCTGGTATAGGTGAACGATGCGCCGCTGTTCACGGTCAACTGGGCATTGGCATAGGAAGCCAGCGATTGGATGGCCATGCTGCCGCTCTGGGTCCATGCTCCACCGGAGTTGAGGGTGACCGTGCTCAGGGCTGCGACCGACAGGCTGCCGTTGTTCGTCACCGTGCCCGCCACATTCAGGGCGTGGGCGGCGGTGCTGTTGTTCGCCAGAGAGATCGACTTGCCGCCCGCTGTTGCGAGGGTCGCACCGCCCAGGACATTCACCGTGGCTCCGGCGTTGATCGTCCAGCCGCCGTTCGCCGCCGATTGATCGCCGTTGAGCGAGCAGGTGCCTGCATTGGCCGTGGTGGTGCCGGAGTAGGTATTCGCGCCGGAAAGCGTGAGCGATCCCGTGCCAGCCTTGGTGAGCCCCTGGGTGCCCGCGAGCACGATGCCGATGTTGGCGCTGCGGTTGTTCACTTGGATGGTGGGCGTGCCGGAAAGAGTGGAAAGCGTGAGCGTGCCGCCGCTGCCCGGATTCAGGGTCCAGTCGTGGCTCGGCGTGGTGTCGCCAAAGATCAGAGTGCCGATCTTACGAGCGCCATCGAACGTGACGGTGGCATTCGCGGTGAGATTGAGGGTGCTGAAGTCCGCCGTCCGTCCGGGACCGTTCGCCATGACTTCGCCACTCCAGTTCGCGACGGTCGGCCAAGAGCCACCGTTCGCATTCGTCCATGTGCCGTTGTAGTAGAGGGTGCCAACGGTGATGGTCAGCGTGGCATCGGCGGTGGCTCCCTGGCTGTCCGTGGCTCGGACGGTGAAGCTGTTGGAGCCGACGTCGCCAGCCACGGGAGTCCCGGAAAGCGTGCCATTTGCCGCGATGGCCAGCCAAGTGGGACCGCCCACCTTCGAGTAGCTGAGCGTATCGCCCGCGTCCACGTCACTCGCGGTGCCCGCGAGAGAGCTGCCGTAGGCAACATCCTCGGTGGCATTCGCGCCAATCACCGGATTGGAAGGGAAGGCCGGTGCATCGTTGGTGTTGGCAACGGTGATGGCGAGCGAACTGTCCGCGGTGGCACCCGCCGCATCGGTCACCCGGATGACGAAATGGTTCATACCCACATCGTCATTCGCTGGAGTGCCGCCCAAGGTGCCATTTGCGGCCACGTTCAGCCATGCCGGGCCGGAGGCTTTGCTGAACGTCAGCGTATCACCGGCATCGATGTCGCTGGCGTAGCCGGCCACGCTGCCGCTGAAAGCCGCGTCCTCGGTGGCACCGGCACCCGTGATCGGGTTCGCCGTGAACGTCGGGGCATCGTTGACAGGCGTGACTGTGACCGCAACGGTGGCTGTGGCGGTGCCATCGGTGGAGTCTGTCACGGTGTAGGTGAAGTTGTCCGAGCCGTTGTAGTTCGCCGCCGGAGTGTAGTGCACGTTGCTTCCCGAGATCGTCACGGAACCGTGCGCGCCTTGGGTCACGGAGGACAAGGACAGCGTGTCGCCGTCCGGGTCGCCGTCATTCGCCATCACGGCGAAGGTGCTCACGACGTCTTCGGCGGTGGTCACGCTATCGTCCACAGGCAGCGGCGGAGAACCCACGGTGAGGATGCCCTCGGTGGAGAGCTTCCCGGTGTGCCAGCTCAAGCCGTTCGGCAGGGGGGGCAGCGTGAAGCCGCTGAAGCTGCTCGTGTAGGCGCCGGCACTGAATAACTGGAACGTGTCTCCCATGACCAGCACATCCGTGCCAACATCGGTCACGGTGAGAGTGCCGCCACAGGTGAGGGTGGTCACGCCCTTCAACCGGGTGTTGGAGAGCGTGGCACCGGTCCGGCCAAGGGTCATCACCGTGTTGCCCGCGAGGCTGACGGCATTGTTCACGGTCAAGTCACCGGCCGGAGCGAGCGTGCCGCCACTTTGCACGGTGACCGCGCCGCCGATTGCGCCAGAACCGCCGAGGGTCGCACCGCTTTGAACGGTGACAGCACCGATGGAGAGAGAGCCATTCACGACCAATGAGCCACCGCTGACGTTGGTTGCGCCAGTGTAGGTGTTCGCGGCGGTGAGGGAGAGCATGCCCGCGCCCGACTTGGTGAAGCCGCTGACGCCGGTGAGCGGCAGATCGAGGGAGGTTGCGAAGCCATTGGTGTCGATCACGCCGCCGCCGGTGCCGAGCATGAATTGCACCCTGGTGGACAGCGCGGGAATGTTCGCGGCGAGTTTGATCGTGCCGCCGTTTTGCAAGGTGACCCGGCCATAGCCGGTGGTCGTCGTGGTCTGTTCGAATCCGGCAGTGGTGGCAAAGAGGCCGTCGATCGTCAGGTTCGCCGGGCCGCCGCTGCCAGGCGCGCCGTTCACTTTCACGGTGGAGCTTCCGTAGTAGGAAAACACCGATCTGTTCTTCACATTCATGGTCGCTCCGTAGCCGCCCTGTGCAGCAATGCTCATGGTGCCGCTTTGATCCCAGGTGCCACCGGTGTCCACATTGAGCACACCCGGGCGGCCGACCAGCAGGCTGCCGGCGTTCACGACCGCGCCCGCGGTATTCAAGGTTTGGCTTGAGGTGCCGGTGGCTCCGATGTTGCCAATGCGGATTTGCTTGCCCGCGTTGACAGTGAGCTGACTTCCCGCGGCGTAGGTGACGGTGGTGGCGGCACTGGAACCGGGACCAATGAGCCAACCACCGGTGGCCGCGTTCTGGTTGCCATTGACCGTGACCAATCCGGAACCATCACTTGCGGTCGTGACGCCGGTATAGGTATTCGCTCCCGATAGCGTGAGCGCTCCGGCACCGGTTTTCGTGAAACCTTGGAAGCCCGCAAGCACCGTGCCGACAGTGGCGGTGCCGTTATTGACCTGGATGGTCGGATTCCCGGTCGTCGTCAAAAACTTCAGCGTGGATCCGTTCAAACTCCAATTGTGGCTGGGAGTGGTATCGCCGAACTTCAGTTGGCCGACGGCATGAGTCGAATCCAGTGTCACAACCGCGTTTGAGGTGAGGTTCAGCGTGCTGAAATCCGCGATCCGGTTCGCGCCATCGGCGATGGTGGCCGCGTTCCAGTTGGTGACGGTATTCCACGTGCCACCCGCGGCATTCACCCAGGTTCCATCTCCTGTATTGACGTTCACAGCGATGGTAAGCGTGGCATCCGCGCTGGCTCCGGCGGAGTCCGTGACCCGAAGCGTGAAGGACTGTCCGCTGTCATTACTGCTCGTGGGAGTCCCGGAGAGCGCACCGTCCGCCGCCACGTTGAGCCACGCCGGGCCTGCGACTTTGGTGAACGTGAGGGTGTCGCCCACGTCCGCATCGCTTGCGTCGGTGGCGACGCTGGCGGAGTAAGCGGCTACTGCCGTGGCATCCGCCTTGGTGAGAGCTGGGTTCGCCCACACCGGCGCGTCGTTCACGTTGGTGACATTGAGATTCAAGGTCGCCTGGGCATAAGCCCCGGCACCATCGGTGGCTTTCACGGTGAATGTGTTCGCTCCGACATCACTGTTGGAGGGCGTGCCGCTGAGTGCGCCGTTCGCCGCCACTTGCAACCAGGTCGGGCCGCTCACCTTCGTATAGGTGATCCAGTCGCCGGCATCCGCATCGGTGGCCGAGCCTGCCAAGGTGCCCGAGTATCCCGCATCCTCAGTAGCCGAGGGCTTGGCGATGGGGGAAGTGGTGAAGGTCGGTGCGGCATTGGTCTGCCCCACGGTGATGGAAAGCGTGGCATTGGCCTGCGCTCCGTAGCTGTCCGTGACCCGCACGGTGAAGGTGTTGGTTCCCAGGTTGCCGCTGGAGGGAGTTCCACCCAAAGTGCCATCCGCCGCCACTGTCAGCCACGCCGGGCCGGAGACCTTCGCGTAAGCCAGGATTTCCGAATACCCCGAATCCGTGGCAACGAGTTTACCCACGACAGAGGTGTTCACCACCGCTCTCGCCTGGATCGGATCCGAAGTGAAAACCGGTGCCGTGTTCACTGCGGAAACGACAACCGCTGCCGAGTCCACGGACGATGTCGCCGAGATCACCGCGTGGGCGCTCAGACTGTGGCTGCCCAGCGTGGATGTCGTCCAAGTCACGGCATAGGGCGCGGTGGCGTCCTCCCCGATCGAGGTGGTGCCATCAAAAAATTGTACCTTCGCGATGGTGTGGCCGTGGCTGGTCACGTTCGCGGCAACCGTTTGGCTGGTGGGTGCGTTCACCGTGGTGTTGTTCGCGGGTGCCGTCACCACCACCTGCGGCATGACCCGGCGCAGGACCAGGTTCTGCGGGGTATCCCGGTAGGACAGCGACACCGTCGTGCCGCCGGCATTCGGCGTCACGGTGACGCTGTAGGTGCCCTGCTGCGATTCGAGCGTCCACTCACCGGTGAGCGCGAGTTGGAAGGCCGCCGTGTTTTCCGTCTGCGAGGAGTTGATGCTGAGGCGCAGCAGATCGCCATCGGTGCGCCAGATGTAGGCTCCGGCACGATTCACGGTGGCGATTCCACCCATCTGCACCGCTTCGTTTGGATCGAACACCGCGATGGCGTTGGTGCCGGTGGCGCGGTCCTGGTAGCGGTGCATCCTGGTGCTTTTCGTGACCGTGACCGGAGCGGTGGCCGGACTGGCCATGGCGGTGGCGTAGTTGTCCAGACCACCCGGCTGCGGCTTCACCAGCACCGTGTAGGTCAGAGCCTGATTGGTCGCGGACGCGCCGTGATCGAACCACACCCGCGAGTAGTTCGCCGTGGTGGGCGTGAACTCGTTCATGCGGGCGAGGAAATCCGAGGCGTAGGTGAAGGTCGGCGCGGTGCCGGTGCCGGTCCACTGGCTGGCGAGCGAGTAGGTCCAGTCCTGGTTGCCGCGGCGGGCCTGGATCTGCGGGGTGGCCGCGTCCGCATGGACGTAGTAGGCGTTGCCACGCGGGTCCACGATCTTGTGGTTGCCACCGGCGGCCAGCGTCCAGGTGCCATCGGTCGATTTGGAGGCGCCGTCGAGCAGCAGCGGCTCGGAGGCCGGGGTATCGTGTGCGGTCTGGATCAGGCCGGTGTGCAGTCCATTGCCGGTGACATTGTTGGTCACCAGCACGATGCGGTTGCCCAGGAAGAAGGCGCTCTTGCTGGCCGTTCCTTCATTCATCCACACGCCGCAATCCCGCAGGTTCGCGCTGCCCGTGAGATTGCTTTCCCCGCTGAAATAGGCCCAGACTTTCCAATCGAGGAGATCGCCGGGCGCATAGTCCGGGCAGGTCACATTCGGGTAGTAGCTGGGGTTCCAGCCCTCATAGCGGTAGCCGGAGTCCACCTCGTTCGGCTTGCGGCCGTTCTTGCCGGTGGTGATCAACTCCAGCGATCCATGCAGCATTTTTTTAATGAAATGAGGCGGCAGGCCCATGTCGGAACGGGACTCGGCGCCGGTCCAGTGGGTTGGCTGGCCGCGGAGCGAGACAACCCAATCGCCCGGTCCGCGCTGGATGGAGGTGCCATTGGTGGTGCGGGAATAGTGTCCCTGGAGGGTGGCGGTGTAGAGCGGTGAGGTGGGATCGGGGTCCGCGGGCGGCGTGATGGTCCGCCATTGGGTCGGGAGTGCCGTGCTGCCCACACCGGTTTTGGAGATCGCGGCATAGGCCATTTCCAAATCATCGGCGATGGGGGTGCCATAGTAGGCACTGGTAAGGTTGGCTGCTTTGAGGGCGAAGTCCGGTCCATTGCCCGCACCACCGTCGCCCAGCGAGGTGCCGGACGGGAAATTTCCTTCCCTGATCTGGTGCAGTGGATTCAGTCCACCGGTGGTGGTGAAGCACCACGCCAGCGAGGCCCGGCGCATGTTCACGATGGCCTGGGCCGTATAGGCGCTGGTGAACCCGGCCGTGGTCCAGTTGGTGTGCATGACCAACTGCCCGGCATAGGAATAGGAGGCATAGTTGCTGGCGTAGCCGTTGTGGTGGATGATGGAACCATCGAGCGGCACCAGCGGCGAAACCGGGTCATTCTCCCGGCCGATGGTCGAGACATCCATGCCGCGGCGCAGCCGCCTGATGAGCTGCCATTTCGCAGGCGTGTCCGACATCAGCGCGAGTGCCTTGTTCGCGGTCGGGTAGTAGTTGACGTAAACGTCGGTGGAAGACCATGAGTCGTCCGGCAGCAGGGTGGAAAACCCGCAGACATGAGCGAGGCTCAGCGCGTAGAGATCACGCTTGTCCGCGGAGAGCTTGTCGATCATCCGCAGGGTTTTCCAGCCATGATCACGCCAGAGGTAGCCATTGCCCACAGGTAGATAACCGGGCGCCCTGCCCCCTGGCAGGTAGTTCAGATCCAGGAAATGCTCGATCAGGTCGGAGTATGTCTGCTCGAGCTGTGGGGCTTGCCCGGTGTTGGCTTTCACATAGAGGTCCGTGAGACGCTCCACCTTGAGGGTGAAGTCGGCGTAGAAGCTCGCGGGCTTGGTCACATCGGGCTGGGCGACGGCGGATTGATCTCCATCCATCACAATGTCGCGACCGCTGAGAACCCCCGTGGTGGGATTGCGGCTCAGGCTGAAGTAGGCGGGCATCGCCGTTACCTCGTTCATCTCCGCGGGGGTGAGTCCCGTTCCATTCGGCGTGATCATCCCCTGCGGATAGCAGTCATCGAGCTGGTTGATCGAAGCGAGCTGTTGGGACGTCAAGCTGGATGGCAATGGCTCCGCGCCCGGGTAGTGGGTTTGCAGGTCCCAGTTGTAGGTGGGGGTGGCCTGGGCCACGAAGGGCAGCAGTTGCAGGACGATTGCAGCCGGGATGGCTGCCGTGGTGTGTAGGGTATTCATGGGTGGGTGGCGGTGAACGAAATGCAAGAGGGCCGGGAAAATGAAATGCGCCGGTCTGCCACGGGGCATACCGGCGCACAGGCGTGTGGGTTCCAGTGTCCGCCTTTCCCCGGAGCCGGACCCTGGCAGGGGTGCCGTGTCAGGTCATGGACTTGCCATGCGGACCCGGCGGCGGGCAGACGGGATGGAAGGCTTTGAACCCATTGCGCCGTGGATCGTGGAGAGGCGTGCTACTTTCTGCCATGGGCAATTCTGCCCACGGCGCGCGAGGGGGGAAAATAGCATGCGCCGGCTTTGTTCCCCCCCTTGGATCGGGCAAAGCCGGCGCATGTGTTGCACCTCATGACGGGTCTCTCCGAGGAGACGTCATGGCCTGGAAATCATGCCATGCCGGATCAGGGCGAGACGATCACCCGGACGCGGGCGAAGAGCATCGGAGCGCCGCTCGTGGGGATGGTGACCACGATGGTGTCCGGTGCGGTGCCGTTTTCCGTGACCACCACTCCCGGAGTGGAATTGGCGGTCGTGTCCGCGGCCTGGAAGATCTGCGGCCAGGTGGCCAGATCGGTTCCGGCTTCCACCACCAGGGTGATGTCCGATGTTTCCGAGGAGTCGACGCGGTTGAAGGTGACGATCAGGTTGTTGCCGGATTTCTGGGTCTGGATGCCGGAGCCGCTGTTGGCGACCTTCGGATCGGTGCCGAGCACGAACTCGACACCATCGGCGATGCCATCATGGTCGAAGTCCGCGTTCGGATTGCCGCTGAGCCCGAGACCCGCGGCCCACGAGGCGAACGTGCCGGAGGCGGGTTGGACGGTGATCTGGCCCACACCGCTGATCGATCCCGGATGGGTCGAACTGCTGTAGGTGCCGGCGGACAGCGCGGTGCCGTTGATGGTGAGAGCTTTCACCGTGTCGCTGCCCAGGAAGTTCAGATCGAGGGTGGCACCGGTGGCGATGGTCACCGAGGAGTTGTCATCCAGGTTGGCGGCGGACAGTGAAAGCGTGCCGCCGGTGACGGTGGTATTCCCGGTGTAGGTGTTCGCGCCGGTGGTGGTCAGAGTACCCGTACCCGCCTTGGTAAGACCACCGGTGCCGGTGATCGGAAGATTGAGCGTGGTCGAGAACCCATTGGTGTCCACGATGCCGCCGCCGGTGCCGACCTGGAAGGAAGTTGCTCCTCCAGCGGTCGTGAAGAGATCGGCGATGTTGGCGGACAGCTTGATCTTGCCACCATTGGTCAAGGTCACCTTCGAGACCGAGGAGGCATTGAACGTCGAGTTGGCGTCGTGGAGTTTCGCGCCGGTGGTCAGGACTCCGCCGTCGATATTGAGGAAGGCGTGGGTGCTGCTGGAACTCAGCAGGAACTGGGTCGCGGAGGTGTAGGTGAAGGAACCTCCGGAGGTGATGCTCAAGGTGGCCGTCACACCGCCTTGGGTGGCTACGGTGGCGGCTCCGTTCTGGGTCCAGGCTCCTCCCACATTGAGAGTGCCGCCACGACCGGCGAAGAGCGTGCCGTCGTTGGTCATGGTGCCGTTGGCAGTGAACGTCTGGAGCTGGAAGTTGCCGGCGGCAGCGGTATTACCGAGCTGGACGGTCTTTCCGGAGGCGACCGCGGAGGTGGAACCGGCATTGAGGGTGACGGAGGTGACCACCGTGTTGTAAGTGGTGCCGCTGTCACCGTAGCCACGGAGGATCCAGGAGCCGTTGGCGGCGGCCTGGTTGCCGGAGACGGTGACCGCGCCGCGGTCTACGGTCTTGTTACCGGTGAAGGTGTTCGTGCCGTTGAGGGCGAGGGTGCCGGCACCCAGCTTGTTCAGGCCGCCGGTGCCGGTGATGGCGCCGCCGAAGGTGAAGTTGCCGCTGCCCGCGGTGGTGAGCGTGTTGGCTCCGAGCGCCAGGCCGTTCACGGCGGTGAGCGTGGAGCTGGAGAGGTTCGTCCACGTTTCCGCGCCGGTGGGCACGAGGTTCACTTCCTGACCCGCGGTGGCGGAGCCGAAGGTGGTGTTACCTGCGGTGGCATTCAGCGTGATGCCGGAGCTTCCGACCGTGAGATTGCTGGTGGTCCCGCCGCCTGCGAAATTGAACGCCACCGGACTGCTGATGGTGAGCTGGGAAACGGCTTGGTTCCCGCCAAGATCCACCTGCTGGGTGGTGGTCAGTCCGTTCGCTCCGAAGAGCACGGCAGTGGTCGCGACCGGGCTGTTGGTGGGGTCGATGGCGGCATTCGAGGGGTCGACGGTCCAGGAACCGCTCGAACCCCAACTGGTGCCGGTGCCATCCCAGTAGAGATCGGAGGCGGTGTTGGTGTTGTTGATCAGGCCATCTCCGGTGATGAGGCTGGATTCATAGTCCGCTCCGAGGGCGGCGATGGAGCCGGTGCGGCCCCACTTGCCGGTGGCCTTGGCCACACCGTCAATGCGAAAGGATCCGACAGTATCGGTGCCGGTGTAGTTCAGGTTGAGCACGGAACCGGTCGCCACGGAAAGGGCGGCGGTGTCGCTGAAGCCCGCGCCGGACATGGAGAGCGTGCCAGCGGAAACGGTGGTTGCACCGGTGTAGGTATTCGCGCCGGTGAGGGTGAGGGAGCCGGTGCCCAGTTTCTCAAGGCTGCCAGTGCCGGTGATCGGAAGCGCCAGGGTGGTGTTGAAACCATTGGTGTCGGTCTTGCCGCCGCCGGTGCCGAGGGTGATATTGAACGGACGGGTGTTGGTCGTGGCGAGAGTGGCAATGTCAGCGGAGAGCTTGAGCGTGCCGCCGTTGGAGAAGTTCAGATTGGCGGCACCAGCGGTGCCACTGCTGCTGTTGTTGAAACCCCTGCCGGTGGTAAAGGTGCCACCACTGAGATTCAGAGAGCCGCTGCCACCATTGGAACCGGGGCTGGCCGCCAGCGTGATCGCCGTGGAACCCGCGTAGGTGAAGGAGGCTCCGGTGTTCACCGTCATCTGCGCGGACGCGAATGAGGTGTTGGGCTGGATCGTCATGCTGCCGTTCTGGGTCCAGGCGGCTCCTGAGTTGAGATTCACATTGCCCGCTGCCTGCACTGAGAGGGTGCCGCTGGAAGTGACCGTGCCTGCTGCATTCAACGTGTGGCTGGCCCCGCTTTCGTTTGCGAGCGTGATGGACTTGCCGCTGGCCACCGCGATGGTGGATCCCGCTTGGAAATTGACCGTGGCACCGGCCCGGATGTTCCATCCTCCGGTGGCGGCGGACTGGTTGCCGCTGACGTTGACGATGGAGTTGGCAACCGGATCGACTTGGAAGAGACCGGTGAAGGTGTTCGCTCCGGTGAGATTCAGCGTGCCCGCGCCGGCCTTCACGATCGTCTGGGTACCTGCGATCGGCGCGTTGAGCGTGACCGCGTCCGCGGCGGCGACGGTGGTGATCGTGGGATTGCCGGTGGTGGTGGCGAGGGTGAGGGTGCCGCCGGTGCCCGCGTTCACCGTCCAGGTGTTCGAGACGGTGGTGGCATCCCCGAATTTCAAGGAACCGAGGGTGTAGCTGCCATCGAGGGTGGTGACGGCATTGGCGGTAATGTTCAACGTGGAGAAGTCCGCGAGATCATCGGCCGCGAAGGCTGGCGCGCTGCTCCAGTTGCCCGCAGTGGCCCAGGAGCCTCCGGCGGTATTCGTCCATGTGAAGGTGGTGGCGGTGGCCGATCCGGCGGCCAAGGCGAGGAAAATGGCGATGAGGGGTTTGGGGTACATTACGCCGTGAACCATGGCTTCGGCTCATTTTTCGCGTAATTGGCAATTCTACCCATGGCCGCATGGGTCGTTCCGGTCCACGATGAAACGGGGCGACGGATGTGGACATGCATCCCTTGGTGACATGACGAACCGGACCTCTTGGAGCCATCTTCCAATCCTGCCTCGAAAGCAACCTTTGGTAAACGTCGCTCAGGTGGTGACAAACGTTGCGCCGGGTTCTTCCGATGCCCGGATGATCTGGTGCAGGGGAAGGCTCAATGCCGAGGAGAGACGTTTGAGGGTATCCGCCGTGGGTCGCCTGGCTCCGTCCTCGATGTAGGCGATGCACGTCCGGGAAACCCCCGCCCGCTCCGCCAGTTCGATCTGGGAAAGGCCTCTTGCCTCGCGGATGCTCCGCAAGGTGCCGGCCAGTGCCTTGAGGAAAAGATCGGTTTGTTGGGCGACGGGGTCCACGGGCGGATGTCCGGCTCAAAGGATGCATCTCACCGGATGCTGTACACGGTGCCGGTGACGTTGCTCTTGACCGGGTTGCCGTCCTTGTCCTCGAGGTCGTAGCCGACCTGGAGCTGCATCGAGGGCTTCATGCCTTCCAGCGCCAGCTCCACCGTCCTGCCATCCGACGACAGCGTGGCGGAGGTCACCGTCACCTTGTCGCGCTGCTTGACGTTGTGCGACTCCTTGGTCATCGCGGCTTCCTCGGCCGCCGCATCGCGGTGGTCCACCGAGAACTCGCCCGAGCCATACTGGCTGGAGCGCACGTAGTTCCACCGCAGCACCGCGTAGCTCGCCGGGTCCTTCGCCAGCTCCGCGTCCAGCGGCTGGGCGAAGTGCAGCTTCACGCCGGTCCTGCTCACTTCATACTTGTCCGGTGCCGGAACCGGCTTGCCGGTGTAGCGCACGCGCTGGAACGCGCACTCGGTGGCCGCATTGGTCTGCCAGCCGCGGAAGCCCAGCACGTACATCGAGCCGTCCGTGGCGAAGCGCGCGCGCATCGCCGAGGACTGGAGCTTGATTGGCAGCTTGGAGACTCCGGCCTGCAGGCGGTCGCCCGCCCGCTGCGGCAGCACCCGGTAGATCGAGGACTGGCCGTAGGAGAGGTGCAGCATCTCGCCGGGATTGACCCCGAACTTCGCGCCTTCCGGCACCCACACCTGGGAGGCGCCGGAGTTGTCCATGTCCATCGGCAGGTAGCACAGCGGCTCGGTGTAGGGCTTGCCCTTGCCGAGCTCCTGGCGGGTGGGCTCGCAGCCGAAGAACACCGGCAGCTCGGAAGCGCGGGCGAAGTTGATCTTGCAGGCCGGTTCCCACGATCCCTCGTTCTCACCGGCGCTGATCTCGCCGTTGGGGCCGACACCCACGCCGCCGGGGGCGCGCAGGCCGGTGGCGACGACTTCCAGCTTCTTCCCGTCCGCGCTGACCTTGTTGATGGTGCCGTTGTTGGGCAGGGTCTTGTCGAAGCCGCGGCCGCCGGACTTCACCGGGCCGGCCTTGGAGAAGTAGAAGTTGCCCTGCTTGTCGGTCTGGAGGTCGAAGGCGAACTCGTGGAAGTTCTCGGTGACGTAGACGTCGCGGTTGAAGGCCTTGAACTGGTCGATCTCGCCGTCGCCGTTGAGGTCGATGAGCTGGGTGATCTGGTCGCGGCCGTTGACGTGGATGATGCCGTTGACGACCTTGACGCCGAGCGGCTCGAAGAGTCCGGAGGCGACGCGCTGCCAGACAAGCTGCTTCCAGTCGCCCTTGAGGCCCTTGACGACCCAGACGTCGCCGTTCCAGGCGGAGAGGGCGGCGCTGTCGTCATCGATGAAGTCGAAGCCGCCGAAGCGCAGGTTGGCCTTCCACGGGTTGCCGGTGGGCAGGGTGGCGATGTCGGTGGCGTAGGGTTCCCTGGTGTCGGTGGAGACCTTGCCTTCGGTGGTGATCTTGTCCTTCCACAGCGGGGCGCCGCCCTTGAGCAGGGTGGCGAAATCGGGAGCCCCGGCGGGCTTCGGCTCGGCGCCGCGGGCGTAGGCGACCTGGGCGGTGGTCTTGTCACCCTTGGCGAAGCGCAGCAGCAGGCGGCCCGGGGACTTGGGGTCGGCGGCGAGCTTGCCGCCTTTGGTCGTGACAGTCAGGCCGTCCTCGGATTTGGCGGAGAGGCCGTCGGCGGCGACGGTGAAAGGCTTGGCCTCATCGGCGGCGACGGTGGTGAGGTCGCTCTTGCGCTCGGCGAGGTCGAAGGAGCGGGTGACGGTGCCATCCCTGGCGGAGACGGTTTCGAGCACGCGGCTGCCGAGCACGGTGTAGTCGAGCACGATGGTGGAACCGGAGCGGAAGTAGCCGTTGAAGCGGGCGTGGTCGAAGTTGCCGTAGCCGGGGATCTTGCGGGAGTCCTCGAAGGAGCCCTTGGCATCGGCCCATTTGGCGGTGCCGCGTGCGGTGTTGAAGACCGGGGTTTCATCGGCGAGGGCGACGAGCACGGCGTGCTTGCCGGTCCACGGGGTCCCGCCCCAGTGGACGAATCCGGAGTAGGCGTTGACGAGGCCGAGGGTCTCGGTGTCGAAGAGGGCGTGGGACTGGCCGTCGCCGAGGTCGAGGAGGATGCCCTTGACGGCAGCCAGGCGCTTCTGGCCCTGGAAGGTGTCGTCGAAGGTGTTCGACCACGCGGGGCCGATCTGCATTTCTTCATACCAGTTCGCGGCGTGGAGGGCCGCCGTGCTGGCGGCCAGCGTGGCGAGGCAGGTGGTGGTGCGGAGCATAACGGGGTAAGCGGACGAATAAATAGGCGGAAAGGGCCAATAACCGCGGCCCTTGGGCATACTTGGAAGACTTGGGGAGGTTACGGAAAAATCGACGGAATGCGCGATTCGCGCACTGCCGTCTGACTGCGGCATCACTCGCCGATGGTGAAACGGTAGAAACGCTTCGCTTCGTCCCCGGACACAGGCAGCGTCCGCACTCCCGTTCCAGCTCGCGGCACGCCGTCGTTGCCGGGAACGTTCCAGGGCGACCAGTTCATCAGATCGGTGGAGGTCCAGATGCGGATCGAGCGGTCGGGAAGGTTCGGCCACGAAAGCTGGAGTTGTGCTCCATTCCGGCCCAGCGTGGGCCGCCATGGCGGGCCGCCCAGCAGGGGATTCGTGTGCATGAGGTATTCGTCTTGATTCGTCACGCCGTCGCCATCGGGATCGGCTCCCGGGACTCCATTGGCGGGATGTCCGGCGAAGGCGGAATTACTCCATTCGTCGTAGCTTTTCCGATCCGGCAGCTCCTGGAGAATCCAATCGCGGACCACATCGATGCCTTCCTGATCCACCACGGCTGATGCGAGCGGAGGCATGCGGGTGTAGCCGTTGGCGACGGACATGCGGGACAGGATGGCGGAATGCAGCGGATCGCCGCGCACGATGAGCCGGTCCGCGGGATCTCCCGCGCTGTTGCCGACCGGGCCATCAATGACTCCGGTATCGAACAAACCGAGCCACGCGCTCAAATCGAAGGCCCCGAGCCCGCCGCCACCTTGTTGATGGCAGTAGGAGCAATTCACGGACAGCCACGAGCGCGCCCGCGTTTCCAAGGAATACTCGGTTTCGGACGGCGCATGATGGCGCGCCAATCCTGCCGGAGGTGCCTGATCGAGATACCCCGCATCATGGAGCAGGCTCAGATAGTTTCCGGAGGTCGATGCCATCGTCCCGGAATGGTTGAGCTGGCGGGTGCGGAAGGACAACAGGCTGCCCGCCGCCGGGCTGTGGCAGGTCATGCACTGGGCGCGGCTGGGAATCGACCACGGCTGCGTTTGCGGCGTGCCATTCACCGTGATCCGCAGCGGGATCGTGACGCCGCCATCCGGCACCAGGAATGCTTCCGTGCCTGCGTCGTTCCAGCGATAGGAGACTCCGTAGGCCGTCGTGTCCGTTTTGACCATCAGCCGCGTTTCGATCCGTTTCGCACTCGCCGGATTGCCGCGTTCCATCTCCATGTCGAAGTGCTTCACCCATACCGCACCGGTTGGCAGCGTCCAGTTGCCCTCGCTTTGGAATGACGCGGAGGAACCCGCTGCGGGCATGGCGAACCAGCGGCGTTTCTTCGCATGGTCCGACCAGAACGGGAGGTTCACGTCATAGGGAAGGATGCCCGGGTTCGGGGAAAGGTCCGCGAGACTCGCGAAGATACCCGTCTTGCTCAGGCGATCCGGGAAGGTGCTGTCATCGCTGCTCACGGCCAGCCGCAGGATGCGGCCGTCATTGAGGTCCACCATCAGGATGTCGCCATTGGAGGGATCCGTGTCGAAGGCCACGATGCCGGTCTCTCCCGCGATGCGCTCCACCACCGGATTCGCGCTGGTGGGATTCTGGAGCGTCCAAACGTTTCCGGAAACATAGTCGGCGAACAGGTAGCGTCCTTCGATTCCCGGATAGCGGTTGCCGCGCACGATGAGGCCACCGGTGACGGACGCGCCCTGATAGGTGCCGCTGCCGTGGGTATAGGAATATACCGGGGGATTGCCGGTGAATCCCACGGGAGCCGTCTTCGGACCTGCCAGCGTTCCTTCCTTGTAGCCCCATTGGTAGTTCCCGCCTTTGACCACGCGGTCCACTTCCTCCACCGTGTTGTTGCCCACATCGCCCGCCCACAGGTCGCCGGTGACGGGGTCGAAGTTCATCTGCCACGGATTGCGGAAACCCATCGCGTAGATTTCCGTGCGCACCTGGGACGGAGTGACTGCCGTGCCATTGAAGGAAGTCGCGCCGATGAACGGATTGTCCTGCGGTACGGCGTAGCGGGCCTTGCCGGTCGTTCCGTCGATGGCAATGGCGGCGTGGGCATTCGGTTCCAGCGATCCCGCCTTGCGATCCACGTCGATGCGGAAGATCGAGGACCAGAAGTTCTTGTCGATCCGCTGGCTGTTGTTGCTGCCGTCGTTCTGCGGACCTTCGTCACCGCAGGCCATGTAGAGATAACCGTCCGGTCCGAAGACGATGTCATCGATGTTGTGGATGGTATCGAGATGGACTTGTGTGATGAAGGGCTTCTCCGAAGCGGTGTCCGCCACCGCGGGATTGGCCGCACTCACATTGAAGGAAGACAGACGCACCTGCTTCACGCCATTGATCGTGAGGCAATAGGTCACAAACAGCCGTCCGTTGTTCGCGTAGTCCGGATGGAAGGCCAGGCCCTTCAGTCCGCGCTCGTTCGAATCGTCCACGAAATCCTCGGTGGAGCGCGGATTGACCACCGCGGCCACGTCCAGGAACAACTGCTTCACCGGCGCGGCCGCAGTCACGTCCGGGATCAGCCAGATCTTGCCATTGCGCTCGCCCACGAACAACCGCTTGCCGTCATTGGCGATGCGCGCGATGCAGGTCGGATTGCTGAAGCTGACACCGGGAAACGCATTGACCATGACATAGGCAGCGGGTGGAGGCGAGTCCGGCACCTGGAGCGTGGGGCTGGGAATCCTCAGTTGCTCCGTCACCGTAATCGTCACGGTGGCGTCCACCGCGGGCACGCCGGGGAACAGGGATGGCAGCCGGTAGGTGAAGGTATCCGTTCCAGCAGCTCCCCCTTGATGGGAGTAGAGGATCGAATGATCCGCCATCACCGTGGCGGTGCCGGAGGATGGACCGGAAACAATCGACAGTCCCTGTGCGTCATACGCGCCGCTGTCATTCGCCAGCACCTGCAGCCGCACTTTTTGTCCGCGATGCAGGGAGACTTGGTCGGCCACCGCCTGTGGCGAACCATCCGCCAGCGCATTCCATGTCGTCGTCACACGGAGGTTGTCCCACGTCGCCTGGCCGCCTGAAGACAATCGCAGGGAAGTCGTGGCAAAGGACGAGGACATCACACGCGTGACGGCAGGTGTGTTTGCGGACTCGGCCTTGGTGAAATCCGGGTCCAGCCATAGCACGGCCAGACCGGTGGCGGTGTCCAGCTTGCCGACGATTTCATGGTCGGTGTTGTCCGCCACCGAAGCGGTTGTTTGCGTGGTGCCGACTCCCGTTTCGCTCAGGCCCAGCGTGTCGGTGCCCGCGCCTTCCGAAACCACGCCGAAAAACAGCTTCTCCGCGGTATAGGAATAGCAGCTCACGCCCGAGAAGGTGGCGGAGGCGGTGCGGGTCATGCGGGTGCGGAAGTACACCACCTGGCAAGGACGACCATTGGCGATCGCCCCGTATTCCTCGTCCGTGCCGGCACCGGTCGCGGGTCCATTGAACGGACGACGGGAGCTGGAGTTGTTGGTGACGAGGCGGCCGGAGGCGACCGTGGGAGTGCCCACCGTATTGATCCACGCGGAGGGAGTCCCGTCGTGGCCGATGAACGCGTTATTCGTGATCGAATTGTCCGTGTCGAAATACAAGCCGCCGTTGCGTCCGGAGACATTGCCTGCCGCATAGGCGAAGTCATCGTAACCGAGCAGCGCGAGATTGCCGGTAGGGGGATAGGAGGCGGTATCGTTCGGATTGGTGCCAAGCGTGATCTCGGTCGAATCGCTGAAGCCGTCACCGTCGCTGTCCGCCGTGAGAGGATTGGTGCCGGTGTTGGTCGCATTCACATAGATCCCGGTGCCGGTCTCCACGCCATCCGACAGACCGTCGCCATCGCTATCCGTGAGAAGGGGATTGGTGCCCCGCTCGATTTCATCTCCATCGTCAAGTCCATCGCCATCGGTGTCCGCCACCTGCGGATTGGTGCCCTGGCGATACTCGTCCAGATTGTTCAGTCCGTCGTTATCCGGATCCAGGGTGGCGTCATTCAGTGCGGGGTTGAGGCTGTTGGCCGTTTCCCAATCGTCCGGCATGCCATCACCATCGGTGTCCGGCTGCTGGAGCAGTGTCCATGTCGTGGCCGCGCACACGTCATCCCAGATCACCGCGCCGCTGCTGTCGCTGCCGGAGCCGAGGCGCAGCGAGCTGGACCAGTTCCCGGCGGTGTAGGACCGCGTCACCACCGGCACGTTGGAGGCTTCGGGTTGGGAGAGATCGGGATTGATCCACAATTTCAGCACCTGGTTGGCGAAGTCCAACTTGCCCACCAGCGTGTAGGTGAGGCCTGCGACCGGCACGATGCCGGAGTAGTTGTAGCTGGCTTCCGCGCCGCCGAGGATGTGGATGGCGAACTCTCTTTTTCCGGAAGCCGGGTTCGCCACATTGGGCACGCCGAAGAGAATGCGTTCGTTTCCGAAATCATAAGAGCTGAGGCCGGACCAGGTGACGGCGGCATCCCGCGTCATGTTGAAGCGGAAATAGACCACCTTCGCATTCGCCGCTGCGTCGCCGCTGATCGCACCGTAGTATTCATCCGTATTGAGGCCCTCGCCGGGGCCGTCGAACTCCCGCTTCGCGGAACTGTTCGAGGTGATCAGTCTCCCGCCGCTGACCTGTGGGGTTCCGCCCACGTTGTCCCAATCCGCCGTCGTGCCGGTGTGGCCGGTGAAGGCATTGTTCGCCGTGCTGTTGTCGCGGTCGAACCCCTCGCCGCCGGTTTTGCCCGCGATCGCGCCATCCGGATAGGTGAAGTTCTCACGTCCGATCAAGCCATCGGGCAGGGCGGAGCGGGCGATCATGAACAGGCCGAACCACGCCGACAGGATTCGAAAGGGGGACATCGGATTTTTTTCGGAAAGCTTGTTGGAGGGAAACGAAGAATGACGGCCGGTGGTGTGATCCACCGGCCGTCATTTTCGTCTATTGCATTACCCAAGAAAATGGAAGCCGCGGGCCGCCGCGTTGCGATGGCCGCTGCGACTGATGCAGGGGGATTACTCGGTCGCCTTCGCGCGGATGAAGCACTCGGGCGTTCCGGAAGGATCAGAGCCTGGGATGTAGAACGAGCGGTTGATCCAGCCGGTTTCGGGATTGGCGATGCCCGCTTGAACGGCCGCCACGTCGCCTGCAGGCACTTCGTCCACGTCCAGTGCCCAGTTCACCAGATCCACGGAACCCTGGATGTGATAAATGACGCTGCCGGGTCCCGAAACCAGCTCTCCGACGCTCGGAGGGAAGCTCGTTCCCACTCTGACCGGCAGAGTCAGGGTCAGGGCCGGGCTTCCATTGACCGTGGCCACCTTGGTGAAGATCCGCTGGTCGGAGGCTCCCGAAAGCGGGTTCCCATCGAAGGCGAACTCAATGAGATTGTTCAGGCCGTCATGGTCCGGATCATCCCCCTTGGCGTCGTTCACTCCGGAGGTGAGGCCTTTTGCGGATGCCCACGCCACATAGGGATCGGTGGGAACGCCCGTCACATTGAGGCTTCCGGAGCCGGTGATGAAGCCACCGCTGTTGGTGGAATCATAGACACCCGCGGCCTGCTGGACGCCGTTGATGAACAACTTGTCCACCGTATCGGACGCACCGTGCTGGAGATCGAGCACCCCGCCTGTTGCGATGCGGACGGTGGAGGCATCGTCCAGGAACGCGTTGGCGAGTGACAGCGTGCCTCCGGTCACTGTGGTTTCACCGGTATAGGTGTTTGCCCCCGTCAGCGAAAGCGTGCCGCTGGTCTGTTCGAGCGAGCCGCTGCCGGAAATGACACCCGCCACGGTCGTTATGCCGCTGCGGTTGAAGACCAGCTTGCCGTTGTTCGTTACCGCGCCACCACCGAGCGTGCCGGTCGCGCCGCCGTTGCCGAGTTGGAGCGTGCCGGTATTGACGACGGTGGGGCCGGTGTAGGTGCTGTCATTGGCAAGCACCAGCGAACCCGCTCCAGTCTTCGTGAAGCCTTTGCCAGCGCCGTTCTGACCCAGCGGGGAGGTGATGGTCAACGTGGTTGCGGCATTGGGGATCTCGATGATGGTGTTCGCACCCGTGCCTTGGAGGGCATTCGCGCCGATCTTGTCGGTGGAGGCGGTGGGGCCGCTGTAGCGCAGCGTCGCGGGCGTGCCTGCCTGGGCGATGAAGATGCCACCGGTGCCGTTCGCTCCCGGTGTTGCTCCGTTGCCGAGCGTGTTGAGATCGAGGATGCCGTCCACCAATACGGTGCTGCCGGTGTAGGTGTTGCTATTCGTCAGCGCCAGCGTGCCCAGACCGCGCTTCCAGAATTCGCGCGTGCCGGAAACCACGCCGGACAGCGTGAGATCGGTGGCGGCGGCTCCGTCCGCCACGGTGAAGTTCGAGTTTCCAGCAGCGCCGACGAGGATCACGTTTTGCGTGAGCGTCACGGCATCCGCGCGGTTCACCGCGAACGTCTTGCCGCCGTTCACTCCAAGGACGCCCGCGCCGATGGAGCCGGTGGTGCCGCCGGTACCGATCTGAAGTGTGCCGTCGCTGACGTAGGTGTCACCGAGATAGGTATTGTTCACCGCGAAGATCGTGGTGCCGCCGGCTCCGCCGCCATAGTTTTCGTAGGTCTTTCCCGCAGGACCGTCGATCACGGCATTGATGAGCAGGGTGCCGTTCACGTTGGTCGCACCCCAGTCATCCCCGGCGGGGGCAACGCCGGTGGTGCCAAGGATCAGCTTGCCACCGCCGGTGGCGTTGACCGTGCCGGTGCCGCTGGCGGCGGCATAGCGCAGACCGGTACCGCCCGCGCCGTTGAAGGTGACGTTGTTCGCGCCGATGTCGATGGTGCTCCCCACGCCGCTGATACGCAGCTCGCCGGTGAAGGTGTTGCCGGTCCCGGAGAGAGTCAGAGTCCTTCCAGTCGGGGCCCAGTTCAATGCCGAACCCACTGCGACGGTCACCGTGCCGCCCTTGGTGAGATTGCCCGGTGGATTGAAGGTCAGCGTGCCTCCGGTGACGCCGGTGTTGCCCGTGTAAGTGATGGCATCGTTCAAGACGAGTGTTCCTCCATCGGGTTTGGTCAGGTTGCCAACTCCGGTGATCGCTCCGTTGACCGTGAAGGTCTTTCCATAGCCGATTTGGAAGGTGGCACCACCGGTGCCGAGCGTGATGCCGCGGTTTGCGTTCAGGGTCACATCGAAACCGGCACCGAAGTTCGTGGCCGAGGTGGCCTGCGACATGTTCATGAACGTCGCGTTGTTCGAGATCGTGATGTTGTCCGCCTGGAAGGAGGCCGGGGGCGTGCCGAGAGCGGAATCACCGGTGATGCCCAGCTTGCCACCTCCCACCGATATCTTGCCGCCGAAGGTGTTCGCAGCGGTGTTCACCGCCGTGCCGCCGGCGCCGGTGGCGGAACCGAGCGTGGTGACGCCGCCATCGGTGAACGCCAGCGTGCCGGATCCTGAGATCAGCCCGGTGAGGTTGAAGATGGAATTGCTCCAGGTCCGTACGGTGCCAGCCGTGGAAACGGTGATCGGATTGGTGAGAATGATCGCTCCGTGCTGTGCATTGAGGATACCGCCGCCATTGGAGAAGGTGAGCGTGTTGGCGCCCACGGAGTTCGCCGCGGTGAGATCGATCAATCCACCGGTGACGGCGATGCCACCTGTGAGACCGCTGTTGTTCCCGCCGAGCTGGAGGTAGGCACCATTGCCACCGCCACCGGCGGTGAGATCGCCGTGGGAGTTGATCATGAGACCGGCGGTGCCGGTGATCGCACTGAGGATTTTGAGCTGTCGTCCGCCGACAGTTCCCACCGCGGAGGAATCGATGCTGCCGGTTGCACCACCAAATGCGATGGTGCCGCCCGTAAGCGTGAAGTTGTTCGCCCACCCAGTGCCGAAGGTCACCGCCGTAGGCGCGACCGTTCCACTGACCGTCACCGTTGCATCGGTGGTCGCGTTGAAGACGGCGGCATTGCCATCGGCCCATGCGGCCAGAGGACCGGCACCGGCGATGAACCAGTTGGCGTCACCGCCTGCGGTGGACCAGGTGTCATTGGTTCCCGCGGTCTGCCATTCATAGTTGGCGGCACCGGCGTGCAGCGATAGTCCGAGGACGATGCACGCGGACAACAGGGGGGATTTGAACCAGAGGTTCGAAGGTTTTTTTTTCATGGGGTATGCGAACGCAGTCACGAATTATTCATGACAATCATCCGCATACTTGCGCGGGGTGTTTTGGGTTACGGAGATTCGGCGAAAAAAATCGCGCGCCTGTCCGGTGCCATCGTTTCGCTTACTTCTCAAGCGGAAGCACCGAGTCCCATGTCAGGCCGATGCGGATTTCATCGAAGTTCACGGGATACTGGGCGCCTGAGCTGGCCGAGCGCATCGAGATCCGGTCGAAGACGGGGACATCCTGATAGCGGATGAAGCGGTTGCCGGCATTCTCCGGTTCACCCAGAGGCGGATCCACATAGATGTCCGTGACCAGCTTGGTGCGGTCGATGCGGATGACAAAAAGATGCGTGGCGCCATCCACCGGGATCTTTCCGTGTTCTTCACTCACGGAGGTCCGGAACCGTGATCCCATATTTCCGCCCGTGCTCAAATCCCCCACGAACAATTCCTCCTTGTCTCCATTGTAGAGCAGGAAGCCTCCGAAGGTTGACTTGGGGGAGGTCGCAGGTTGTTCGATCTGCATCAGGTAGCTGATGTAGAAGACGCCGTTGGCGGGCAGGCGTGTGAGGGGGAACAAGGTCGAGCCGACGTTGGCTTCTCCGAGGGTGCGGACGGAACCGTTCGAGGTGATCAATGTCCTGCCATGGTTCTCATAGGTGAGGCCTTTGGATACAAAGGAACCTCCACCTTCCCACAGGGCAGCCGGCTCTACTCCAACCGTCGTGGCTTTCACACGGGCGATCGGTCCGATGGGATAGTTCCGGAAGGATTCCTCCATGCGAAGCAGCACCGGCTGCGACGCGGAGTCATAAGGATCGCTGCCGTATTGCACTTCCGTGGCATCCGGGATGCCATCGCCATCGCTGTCGGGAAGATTCGGGTCCAATGGTACATCGAACCGCCTCGCCAGGTAGTCGGTGGAGGTCATCTTGCCATCCTTGAGGATGGCCGCCTCTGTCTTTTTCAAGTCCTGCGGCTTGAGGTCGTTCCGGAAGGGCGAGGAATACGTTTCCACCAACCCATCGAGAACATGCACCTCGGTTCCGAGCTTGGTGCCCGCTGAGGTGATGAAGCGCGTGCCGAGATCGACCACCCGGCCGTCATTCGTGACCACGGTGAATCCGTGCGCATACTCCGGGGCGTAGGTGCTGAGACGTCCCTTATCGAGACGGATCCGTTCCGAATTCTCCAGTTCCAGATTCGCCGGGCCGCGGATCTCCAGCCGCGCGCCGCTGCGCATGGCGATACCCACCTTCGACTGGTCCGGAATCACCAGCGTGCCTTTGTCGAGCGGCGCTCCGATTTTCAATCCAACGGCGGCTGCGGCGTCGTCCGCATCCGTGATGGTGGCCACCGGCTCCGGCTTCCCGGGAGTCATCGCAACCTTCGGATGGACGGAACTGCGGCCTGTGAAAAAACCGGCGGCACCCATGATCAGAACCACTGCCGCCGCAGCGGCCCAGAATCCCGGACTCCGGTAATAAGCGCGGCGCGGGATGGGGGAGGAAAGCGGGGAGGCCACCATGCTTCTCATCCACGCCCGTGGATCCGGCAGACCTTCCGCCTCCAGCGAGGTGTCCGTCAGCAACGCGTCCAGATATTCGTCCGCCAGCGCCGGATCTTCGCGCAGCGCGTCTTCGAATTCACGCAGCTCTTCCTGCGTGAGATCCCGGGATTTCAACCGGTCGATCCAGTTCTGCCAGTCGTGTGCCATGTTCGCTTCTTCGTAAATTATACTCTCGGAAATTCCCCGGGTTACGGGCAAAAACCGTCATTTCCGGTGATTTCCTTTCCGCGGCGTTTCAGGATGCAGTTTTTGAGCTGGATGCGGATGCGCAGAAGCTTCTGTTTCAGAGCTCCCACGGAGGTTTGCCATTGGGCGGCGATCGTTTCCAGCATCACCTGATGCTGATAGCGCAGGGAAAGCAACCGTGCCGATTCATCGGGCAATCCGCGGCGGCACTCTTCCAAGGCGCGCAGCCATGGTTCGACATCATCCGCACGTTCTTCCGCGCGGTCGGCCAGGCTTTCCAGCACTCCGGTGTCCAGGGATTGCAAGACCGTCTTCTTCCGTCGCGAAAGGTAGGCGAGGCACTCGAAGCGTGCGATCGCGAATGCCCAGGACTTGAAGTCCGTGCCCATTTTGAATTTCTCCCGCTTGCGGATCAGGATCAGGTTCACGTCCTGCAGGATGTCCCCGGCGTCTTCCGGTTGGAACACCATCGAGCGGATGAAGAAGTAGATTCGCTTTTGATGGTCCGCGACCAATTCTTCGAAACCGCCGGATGAGAGGGTGTCTGGCGGCGGTCCGCTGTTCGGGGTGTCGGCCATGCAATGAAATCAACGGTTCAAATCACCGGCTTTGGATGTCAACCCATTTGAGGTTGCGGAGGTTCGCGATAACAAGTGTTTCCCAAACGTGTGTCATTTGCAAGGAGGCATGAGCGTATTCGATAGGTTTGGAGTGGATGTATGAAAATCCACGTAACCTGACGCAGGTTCCGCAGTAGGCCATGTGACCTTGCCTTCGTGATTCGGGTGCGGCACCCGGATGTTTCTTGTGCATCCACGGGTGTCCGGCTTCGTGCCTCTTCTTTCTGTCAGGGGGGCATCCCGAATGTCGCGGGCGGTTTCATTGCTCGTATGAAAACCCTTCCGAACCATGGCGCGGCTCCGCATGCGAAAGCGGCCGCCACCTACGCATCCCCACCGCCGCCGCGGGTCCGGGGCTTCTCGCTCATCGTCGTCATGATGATGATGATGTTGCTGTGCATTCTCGCGCTGGGATTGCTTTCGCTGAGTACCGTCACGCTGCGGTCATCGGGCCAGCACGAGATGCGTGCCAGGGCGATGGCGAACGCGCGGCTCTCGGTGGCTCTGGCATTGTCGAGACTTCAACAGCTCGCCGGAGACGACCGTAGGATCACCGCGGATGGTGACTTGGTGGCCGGTACATCACGGAAGCAGGCGGTGGGGGTATGGGAATCCTGGTCGCCGAGATACTGCGATGATCCGACCAGGTCCGCTCCGGACTATGCGAAGGAAAAACGTTCGCGCTTCCGCGGCTGGCTCTTGTCACGCCCCGATGCCGCCGTGGTCGAAACGGAGGATGAGATCAAGAACGCGCCGCAGCCGTCGTGGCCATCGCTGTTCCGCTTGCAGCAGGATGGCTTCGATCTGAAGGCGGCTCCCGTGACCGTGAAGGATGGTGCCGCCGCGTGGGCGGTGGTGCAGGAGAACACCAAGGCCAAGCTCAACGTAGGCGGCCCGGATCAGATGGCGGATATGAATGACGTGCTGGCGGCCCAGCCGCGTCCGAATCCCGCATTGAACCCGCCGTTTCTGCAACCCAAGGACGGATGGAACCTGCGCTCGGCACGGGTGACCGATCTGAAGCAGGTGCAACTCGACAGCAGTCTCATCTCCGCGGATACGCCGGTGTCCGGTCTGGGCAAGGACTACACGACGCATGCCACCGGCCTGCTGACCAATCCGGTCGATGGTGGACTGAAGACCGATCTCAATCTCGGCTTCGATCTCTCCGATGGCGAGTTCTCCCAGACCGCATGGAACAACAGCGCGAATCCCTTCCGCTCGGAGACCACCGGTTACAAGGGCCAGAAGCCGCTCCATGCGCCCATGGTTTCCGGCGGACAGGTCCAGCTCACGGCGAACTACGGCGAGATCACCTACACCCACAAGTTCAACTGCGCCGGCATCCCGACCTTTGACACGCTCCGGTCGTTCTACCGGATTCCCCGGCATCTCTATCTCCGTGAAGGTCCCACGGCCTTCGAGCGCCCCCCCTCGAACATCTCGTGGCCGGTGGCGACGGGGAAACCGGACGGCCAGGTCAGCCAGACCGCGGTCCGTCCGGTGTTGGACCGCCTGTTGTATTTCATCAGCGAGTGGGTGGATGCGCAGAAGCAGGTGAACCTCGTGTTCACGCCCGTGGTCACCCTTTGGAATCCGCATGACGTGGCGGTGGAGACCCAGGGGCTGGTGATCTATCCTTGGATGGACTTCCCGCTCAGCGCGCAGTGGAACCTGGTGGACCAGAGCGGCACCCGGAGGGCGAATCCGGACACCTGGCTTTCGCTCTTCACCTCCGGAGGAACGACCGGACGCAACGTCGATCCCTACTTTTTCCTCAACCTCACCGCCGATGGCTCCGCCAGCCCGCCGCGTCCGGTGCGGCTCGGACCCGGCGAGGTCCGCGTCTTCTCGCTGGTGGACAACGCACCGCGGTTCTTCGACCGCCGCGGCAGTGAACAGACCCGGACATGGCGGATGCGTCCGGTGGATGATCCGTCCCAGTTCAATACCAAGGGAGGAATCGCGATCCGTCTCACCACGGCGGACTCCATGAACGGCTCCGGCTTTCCCAACTCCATGCAGGTGCAGCCCACGGATCGTCTGGATGGGACCATCCGCTTCACCCGCGGCCAGCATCATTATTTCATCTCGATGGAGGATGCCGGACGCATGAACGGAAAGCCCCCGTCGCTGATGGAAGAGATCCATTCCCACAACAACGTGCTCGGTGACCAGACGTTCGCCGCGCCGACCTTCACCGGCTCCGAGCTGGCGGCCGCGCCGAAGATGGTGGGCGTGTTGGAAACCTACCACCGCGTGGCCGTGGATGCCAACCAGGTGGCGGATCTCGCCTATACCACGAACCCGCGCCAGACCTTCGTCAACAGCTACCTCACCGGTGGCGGCTCCTTCGCCTCCGGTCCGCATTACGAGTCCGCGATGCGCCAGTGCGCGTCCGTTTCCGGTGCGGGGCTCCAGCTCACGCCGGATGGCCGGTGCTCCTACTATGGTGCTTCCAATGCGGCATCGAACGGGCGGTCGAAGCTCGCCTTCTTCGAGTTGCCGCGCGCGCCGCTGCTGTCCATCGCGGGATTCCAGCATGCGGACCTCGCCCCCACCGCCTTCGGTCCGTCCAACCAGGCTGGAAACAGCTGGGCATCCGCTTATCTACCCAGCGGCACCGTCGCCAAGGTCATGACGGCGGCGGCCTCCGGGGAGAAGTTCTCGCCTGCGGGTCTGCCGGTGGTGGACACGTCCTTCCTCGTCAATGAGGCGCTGTGGGACTCGTTCTTCTTCTCCGGTCTGGCTCCCACCTTCACCCCGCGTGAAGGCAGCGGCTCCCCCTCCATGTGGACCAACGGCACCGCCAGTGCCAGCGGCGGCACGCGTGACCTGCTCACGGCATTCGTCACGGATCCCGTGCTTCATCCCTTGAAGAACACCTCCATGGTGCTCACCAGGCGCGGCATGACGGACAAGGCCCTGGTGGACCGGTTGGCCGTTCCGGAAGGGTGTCTCCGCATCGCCTCGCACCTGATGGTGGATGGCGCGTTCAATGTGAACTCGACCAGCGTCAATGCCTGGAGTGCCGTCTTGGCAGGCCTGCGCGGCACGCCGTTCAAGCTGGACGATGGCTCTCCGTCCGGTGCCACGGTTTACGAGAATGGCTCGCCTTTCCCGAGGTTCCGCTATCCAAGCGGTTCCTCCAACGACGCCTGGAGTGGCTATCGCAGCCTGGATGATGGCAGGATCCGCAAGCTCGCGGAGGAAATGGTGGCGGAGGTGAAGAAGCGCGGCCCGTTCTTCTCGCTCGGCGAGTTCGTGAACCGCCAGCCGACGGGTGGTGCGTCCGCCCTTTCCGGTGCCTTGCAGACGGCCATCGACCGCACCGGCCTGAACAACGAGTATCTCCTGCAGACCTTCAACACCGGCAACTATCCCAACGGTGCAAACATCAATCCGGCCAAGACCGGCGTCGGCATCCCGGGCTACCTGACGGAAGCGGACGTGCTCGGCTCCATCGGCGCGCGCCTCACTGTGAGGTCGGACACCTTCATCATCCGCGGCTATGGCGAGGCCCATGATCCGCAGGGCAAGCCTGTCGCGCAGGCGTGGTGCGAAGCGGTCGTGCAACGCACGCCGGACTGGGTGGACTCCTCGCAGCCGCCCGAAACGAAGGTCGCCGCACTGACTCCCGTGAACAAAACCTTCGGCCGCCGCTTCACCATCGTCTCGTTCCGCTACATCCCGGCCGAGGAACGGAACACCAGCCTCGCGAAATCATGATCCATCCCCGCCCGTTGTTTTTCCTCATGGCAGCCATGCTGGCATCTCCCGCGCATGGCGGTGATGCGAGGTTGCTCGCGTGGGACGAATCGGTCGCGGCGCGCAAGCTCGCGTGGGTTTCCGGAGACAAGGACGTTCCCATCAAGGACCTGCATCCGCTGCGCCGCTCGCATGCCTATCCGGGGAACGCTCCCGGGACGCCGCTGGTCATCCGCGCTCTCGACCGCACCGCGAAGGAGGGGGAGCCGCCCGTGACCTTGTCATGCAGCGTGCCGGTAGCGATGGAGCGGCCGCTCATTCTTCTCGTTCCGGACGAGGCCGCGCCTTCCGGACTCAAGGCGCTGGTGATCGATGACTCGGAGGCCGGCTTCGCCTGGGGAACGATCCGTTTCCTCAATGTGACCCCGGAGGAGCTGTACGTGCTCTGCGACAAGAAAGCGGTGCAGGTTCCAAAGGGATTGAAGCCCGTCGATGTCCGGCCGGGAGGCGGGCAGAGGAACATCGGCATCCGCATCGACTTCGCGAAGCAATCCGGGGTTCCCGTGTACACCTCGCTATGGGAATACCGGGACGACACGCGCAGTCTCGTCTTCGTCACTCCCTCCGGTGATGAAAAGCGGTTGGGCGAGGTGGGGATCAAGGTGATCCCGGAATCCAAGTGAAGAGCCCGGCGTCAAGGCCGGGGTTGCTGCCTGATAACTACTATCTATATAGTATATTCAACGCGCCGCCGCGGGATTTGCCCGCGGCGGTTTGTTTTTCCAGGAGTTCATCCCGCGCCTTTCCGGCCTTGGCTCCGGCAGGACGTGGAAGACAAACCGGAACGATCCCGATCAGGGAATGTTCGTCGGCAGGATGTTGGTGGTCAGGGTGGCGGTGCTTTGCTGCAGGCCGAGACCATAGACCTGGGAGTGCTCGACTCCCGAGAAGCTGACCGAGTAGGACAGGATGGTTTCCGTCACGCCGCTGAGGTTGAACTGATAGGCGCGGGAGTTGATATACAGGTCCTCCCAGGTGCCGTTCATGTATACCTGGCCGTTCGGATACTTCACGTAGCGCGAGGCGTAGGTGGCGCTGATGGTGTAGGTGCCGCTGGAGGTGGTATAGGTGAGGACCGGCGCGACATCATCGAAGAGGTCGTAGGTCCAGGCCTCGCCGATATCGAGCTGGAAGATGACGGTCTTCACGCCGGAGAGCAGGCCCGATCCGGAAACAGGGACGGACAGCGTTCCGCCGAAGGTGTTCGCCGTGGTGCCGTAGCCGCCGTGGTAGATGGAGGCGCTGGTCGGGTAGGGGCCGCCGCTCGTTCCATTGGAGACCTTGGCGAGGCCGTTGGCACCGGCGTTCGGTCCCACCTGGGAACCGAGCGCGCCGACCCAGGCGCTGTTGCCCGGGTAGCTGCCGTTGCCCGGATAGTTGGCCGCGGTGAGCTTCGTCCAGCCTTCGGACTTGGTGGTGCCGCTGAGGGTCAGCGGGCTGTAGATGCTTCCGGGCTGGTTGCCGGAGGTGACGGGGTCGGCATCGGCGACGTATTCCGCGTTCGCGACGGATGCAAGGAGCAGCGAGGCGAAGGCGATAGCAGTTGTTTTTGTCATAGCGTCCGCATCGTGTACTATGTTCATAGTCTTTGTCGCGCGGCTGCTTGTCTTTGGAAGACGATGATTTGTCATGATGATGTCATTGTCACATGTTCCGTCACCCGCGTCCGACGGAATGGCAAAAGAACGCTGGTCAAACGCAAGCAGGCGCGCGCGGGGAAATCCGGAGCGGGACATGGTGGGGCATCCTCAAACCTCCCGACGCTCATGAAACCTCTCCGCTCCCCGCTGCTCGTTTCCGCCTTCCTCACCCTCTGCTTCGGCAACGCTTTTGCGGCTCCCGTGCCGATCACCCTGAGCGGGCAAACGGACTACGACGGTTGGGCGAATCTCACCGTGGCGGGAGGCTATACGGGCGTCATCTTTCCTGGAACCGCGGCGTGGAAGACCTCGGGTGGCAGCTGGACCAGCTACGATCCAGGAACAGGCGCGGTAGGGGCCATCGGCTCGAACACGTCCGCCTCCGGCGATGCGGTGATCTACAAGATCGCCAACGGAACGGCCGGTGGTCCCTACCCGGCGGGCGCATCCATTTACTTCGGTGGTGCCTCGGCCACGATCAACCTCGCCGGTGGTACGCTCGGGTTCGTGGACAAGACTCCGGTGGCGGGACTCAAGACGGTGGCCTTCCAAGCGGAGATCGGCGAGGCATTCGGCTATGACTTCCACGACCACGCGCAGCCGGTGCTCAACTATACCACGGCCTCCGGGACATTCACGTTGAATGCCTCCCACTCGGATCTGGTCTCGCAGGTCTATAGTGGCAGCGCCGCGATGCCGAGCGGGATGGAGGACATCTACAAGAACATCCGCGGCGTCCAGTTCGACCTCAGCGGCGTGTCGGAGGACATCCTTTCCTATGAGGTGAAATTCACCGGCGTGCAGCACGCGCAGCTCTATGCGGCGCGGATCGACCAGAGCAGCACGGCCTACGCGGCAAGCGTTTTCCCGCAGGCCACGGAATGGAGTGGCGGCGGAACGAGCCTGCTGTGGAGTGACACGGCGAACTGGACCGGCGGCGCGCTGCCGGTGGAGGGAACCAAGATTTCCTTCCCCACCGGCACGGGGGTGACTCTGGATGCGGCCCACGGCGCGAGCACGCTGTCCATCTCATCCGCCAGCGGAGTCACGATCGGTTCCACTGGCGCCGCATTGGCGATCGGCGAGGGCGGCTTGATCACCAGCTCTCCGGGCACCGTGACCCACACGATCTCCGCGCCATTGAAGGCCGGCGCGTTCAGTTTGCTCACCGTGGGCGGGGGGAACACGCTGGATGTCTCCGGCGATGTCCTCGCCCCGGGCTTCTACAAGAAGGGCGATGGCAATCTCGTGCTCTCCGGTGCCAACACCTTCACCGGCAACACCTACAACCAGATCATCCTGATGGGCGGCACGAACACCGTGACCGGCACCAACACCAATACAGCGGCCGCACTGTTGGAGCTGTATTTGAAAGACACGCTGGTGGTGCTGAAGGGGGGCGACAACCGCTTCGGAGCCAATTTCGCGCTGAACCTCTACAGCCGCCGGTTCACCCAGGATGCCACGATCCTGTCCGAGGAGAACGCGAGGCTAGTGCTCGGTGATGGCGTTGCGAAGTCGGACCAATCGTTCACCTCCATCCGCGCGGATGGCGTGAACATTTTCAATGAGACCACGGGCATCGGCACCACCGGGACGAGCTCGGATTCGGCGATTGTGGGTGGCAATGCCGCGGTCTCCACGCTCACGCTCACGTCTCCCTCCTACGATCAGTATAACGTCCCGGCATTCCTTGGGAAAATCGGTGGAGCGGGTGCGAATGAAAACCAGCTCGCGCTGGTGAAGCAGGGGCCGGGCGTGCAGATCCTCGGCGGCACCAGCACCTACACGGGGGACACCGTGATCGCGGGCGGCATGCTGCGCATCGACAGCGCCACCGCTCTGCCTGCCGCGAGTCATGTGAAGCTCGCTGGTGGCGTGCTCGGCCTCGGTTCGGGCGATCTTGCTGGAACACTGAGCAGCGGTCCCGGCGAGATCGAGTTCACTGGTGACGGGGGCTTCGCGGCTTTCGGCGGTCCCTTGGACGAGACGATGCTGGTGATGCCGCGCACGGTGGTCCTGAACGGCGGCGCGGCGCTGACGTGGGGCGGCGGCGGTTTCGTGGCGGATGGCAAGAAGCTGATCCTCTCGAACATCGGCGCGGACAACAACGTGGACCTCACCAACGCGATCGACCTCGGCGCATCCCCGCGCGTGGTGCGGGTGGACAACGGCCTCGGTTCGGCCGACGGGCGTCTCAGCGGCGTGGTCTCCGGCACCGGTGGTTTGGTGAAGACAGGCACCGGCACGCTGGAACTGACCGCCGTGAACACGTATACCGGAGGCACCGCGGTGGAGGGCGGAACGTTGACCCTGAACGGCGACTTCGGCTCGATCCGTGGTGATGTCCGGCTCGATCCGAACACCATGCTGCGGCTGGTCAATGTCGGAAACTACGACTCCTACTATGAAGATCGTATCGCTGACACGGCCACGATCACGATGAAGGGGGCGACCTTGGAGGTCCATCTCCCCGGCGGCACGGAGGGCACCCTCTTCTCCGAAGTGTTCTCGAAGCTGAAGCTCGAATCGAGCGCGAACATCTTCTACACCGCGCGCAACCAGGTCATCAGCGGGACGGTCAACCAGATCGTCGTCCAGATCGGCACGCTCGAGCGCGTTCCGGGGGCGACCATCCATTTCTCCGGCCAATCCATCGGCACGGATGTGAAGAACCAGATCCTGCTGGGCACGGCTCCGGTGCTGGATGATGGCATCATCGGGCCGTGGGCGACCACCGGCACCGGATCGTCCGGCGTGGCGGCCACCGAGTTCGTGACCTACGGGACCTATGGCCTCACGGCGCTCACCAGCTACCTCGCCTACACGGCGGCCGCGAACGACACCACGTGGACCACCAGTTCCAACATCAAGCTCAACGCGAGTTCCTCCACCACCGGCTTCACCAGCACGTTGACGGCTCCGCGCGTCATCAACACCCTGAACTTCCTCGGAGCCCGCGGCGGCACGGTCGGTAATGTTCTCAATCTCGGCGGCTTCGCGCTGCGGGTGGAGAGCGGCGGGATCATCGGCAGCGGCGGCAGCAGCACCCGCACGAACAAGATCAACAACGGCACGCTCACCGCGGGCACCGGAGTGAACACGGCCTCCGAGCTGGTGATCACGGCGAGTGGCGCCACGGACATCGGCGCCACGATTACGGACAATGGCACCGGAGCCGTCACGCTGGTGAAGACCGGCATCAACACCCTCACCCTGGGCGGGGCGAACACCTACACCGGTGCGACCATCCTGAACCAGGGCACGCTGGCGCTTACCGCCGCCAACCTTCCAAATGGAGCGGATCTGAAGCTGAGATTCGGCACCGCGCTGAATCTCCTGCATTCCTCCACGGATACCATCAAGGGATTCCAGATCGATGGCGTGGCCCAGGTGCGCGGCACGTGGGGGCGGATCGGATCGGGCGCGGAGCACGAGTCCGCCTACATCCTCGGAAACGGCAGGCTGCTGGTGACGGAGGGACCGGCCGGATCACCGTTCGATGCATGGACCGCGAACCAGTCCCTCACCGCAGGCGTCAATGATGGCAAGGCCCACGATCCGGACCATGATGGCTGGAACAACCTCGCGGAGTTCGCGTTCGATGGTGCGCCGCTTTCCGGTGGGAGCGGCGGCAAGCTGCGCTCGAAGCCGGTGGAGGGCCCGGTGCTGCTCACGTTGGCGGTCCGCAGGAACGCGGGGGCCTTCACGGTGGATGCCAATGGTCTCGTCTCCGTGCTGATCGATGGAGTCCGCTACCGCATCCAGGGCAGCGCCGATCTGGTGAACTGGACGCTGCCGGTTTCCGAAGTGACCGCGGATGCGGATGGCATGCCGCCGCTTTCCGATCCGCTGGGCTGGGAATACCGCAGCTTCCGCCTGACCACGCCGGGTTCAAGCGGCTTCATCCGCGCCAAGGTCACGGACACTCCTTGAACGTTGGAGCTTTCATCCTCATTGCCATGTTCCGTTCACTCACTATCACCACAGCGTTTCTGCTTGGCGCCTTGCCCGTGACCGCGCAATCGCTGCTGAAAAACCACGCGCTGGATGGTCTGGTCAAAACGACCTATTGGACCTTTCTCGCCTCTCAGAATCCATATCGCATCCCGGACAAACCCTCGACCATGACCGGCACGATGACGGTCGCCAGTCCGGGATACGGTGCGGGCATGGGTCTCTACAGCTGGACCGGAGCGTATTCGATGACGGTCAACCAGACCGCCACCAACTTCGACATCCAGCACGCGGTCTACCAGCTCGATGTCACCTGGGATCCCGCCGTGACCTTTCCGTTCAATGGCGGTCCGGTGCTGAGCTACAATGGCGGAAACCAGCAGATCCACGCCACGCTGCCGATGATCCTGGATGGCACCAAGGTGGTGGACAACAACACCGGCGTGCCGGAGATGGAGAACATCGACTCCTTCACCTACCGCGGTGTGACGTGGCAATGGGATCTCTCCGGGGTCACGGATGTAATCCACAGCGTGAAGATCCATATGCCGCTGGCCAACCATACCTCGGTGGTCGGCGCGCGGATCGATGTGGCATCGGATTTCCAGCAGGTCGGCGGAGCTCCCACCACTCCGCTTGAGACGTGGCGGCAGTTGTATTTCCAAACCACGGAGAACAGCGGCAATGCGGCGGATCTGGCGGACCCCGATCGCGATGGCGTACCCAATCTGATGGAGTACGCGCTGGGGACCAATCCCACGCTCGCCACCATCGACAATGGCCGGTCCGCCTCGCCCGTGCCCGAGAGCTTGGACGGACGGCTGCGGATCGGGTTCTCCATTCCCGACACTCCGCCGGCCGAGATCACCTACCGGGTGAAGGTGGCGAACGATCTCACGACCTGGTCGACGCTTGCGACGAAGGTGGGCACCGGTGCGTGGTCGTGGTCGGGCACCGGAGCATCCGGTGTGGCCGTCGTGACTGCCAGCGGCCGATCATCGGTCAAGGTTTCCGATGATGCCATGATGTCCGCCAATCCACGGCGGATGATGCGCCTCGAAGTCAGCCGTTGAACTTCTCTCCTGGCCGCAGGTGTGCGGCGATACCTCCCACTTTTGACAGATGAATGGTTTCCATTGGATGCTTCCGGCCGTCAGGCATGCCGGGAGCCGTTTCCACCTCGTGTGGATGCTCTCGCTTTGCCTGGCGGGTTCGGTCCCGGCGCAGGACGCCGCTCCGGTCGTTGATCCGGAAGAGAAAAAGCAGGATGCCGGCAAGGAGGATTCCGGAGGCATCCTCCCACAGCTTGAGGAAATGGTGGTGGTGGCCACCCGCACGCAGCGGTCGTGGCTGGATACCGCGGGTACCGTAGCAAGCGTGGACCGCGAGGCGCTGCTTCAGACCGGCGCCCAGGATCTCGGTGGCATCGTGAAGTACGATCCCACCGTGGTGGTGCCGTTCGACATGACCACCGGCGATGGTGCCGTGGCCTATGCGGCGAGCGGATCGAGCAGCTTCAACATCCGCGGCACCGAGGGCAACCGCGTGGGCGTGGAGGTGGATGGCATCCGCCAGCCTCCGGAGTATGCCTCGACCTCCTTCGACGCGGGCGCGGAAACCGGCGCGGGCGGAATCGGCCGCGATTACTTCGATCCGGCGATGTTCCAGCTGGTGGAGATCCTCAAGGGCGGCGCGAGCGCGCTCTACGGCAGCGATGCCATGGGCGGCATGGTTTCGATGAAGACGCTGGGCTCCGACGATCTGCTGGGAAAGAAGAACTGGGGCGGCTTCGCACGCACCCAGTATTTCTCACGCAACGAGGGCCTCGCGTGGCAGCTCGGCGGGGCGATGAAGGAGGGGGACTTCGACATCATGCTCGTCTATGCCGGACGCGAGGGTGAGGAGACCGCCAACAATGGCACCATCCCGCCGGACCCGATGCAGATGGACAGCAGCGCGTGGCTCGCCAAGGCGGGCTATGGCTCCGGGGAAAACCACTTCCTGCTGACGCTGGAGAACTACCACCGCAGCATCCACGCGGACATGCGCAGCGCGCTCCATCCGTCGATCGAGATGTTCAACATCTTCAAGAAGAGCATCGACAACTGGCAGGCCGTGGACCGCCAGCGCATCAGCCTGAACTGGCTATACGAACCGGTGGGGGGCGTTATCGACACCTTGGACACGCATGTTTATTGGCAGGACGCGGACATGGGCACGCGCAACCGCAGCACCAATCCGCGCCGCGAGACCGGCTTCCCCGAGGAGTGGGGGATCGACTCCACCGAAGGACGCAACCGCCGCCAGAAGATCGATTTCGAAACCGAGATCTACGGCATCAATTCGATCGCGCGTCGCGACTTCGAGTTGTTCGGGTTGAAGCACCGCTTCCTCGGAGGCGTGGATGTTTCGCAGGAAAATTCATCGAACCGCTTCGACCGCATCGAGACCGATGGCGTGGTGCTGCCGAATCCGGACGGCGGCCTGCCCATCGTTTCCACCCGGACCACGGTGTTCGACCGCATCTCCTTCGCTCCCTCCGAGACCAACCGGCTGGGAATCTTCATCCAGGATGAGATCGAGCTGAGCTCGCGCTGGAGCACCACGCTGGGTCTCCGCGGTGACTTCCATCAGATCAATGCCGAACTGACTCCGGCGTATCTGGCGCGCCTTGGAGCCCTGCTCGATCTGGGCCTCAAGCCCTCCAGCGGCTACGAGAACTTCGGACTCTCGCCACGGTTCGATCTTCAATACAAGATCACCGATCACACGCGAGCCTACGCCGGATACAGCATGGGCATCCGCAATCCCACGGCGGAGGAGCTCACGATGATCTTCGAGCACCCCGCGGGCGGCTTCCAGCAGATCACCGTGCCGAATCCGGACCTGCGTGAAGAACTGAGCCACGCCTTCAAGCTGGGCTACAAGGGTGAGTCCGGGCTGGGCAAGGTGGGCATCGAGGCCTTCTTCACGAAGTATCGCGATTACATCAACGGCAACGTCCCGGTGGATACGATGCCGGACGGCACCGTGCTGGTGACCACGGAGAACATCGGCGCGGCGATCATCTACGGCCTCGAGGCCAGCGCGGAGTGGAACGTGGGCGAAACCGACAGGCGGTTCGATGGCTTCACGCTGGGCCTGAGTTCCGGGCGGGTCTATGGTGAAAACCAGACCAAGGGCACGGCGCTCAATACCGTCGATCCCTGGAAGACGGTGGGCTGGATCGGATATCAGGAACCGGATGCGAAATACGGGGCCAAGTTGCTCGGCACCTACACCGCCGCCGTCACCCGCACGGATGACACCACCATGAACGGACGGATGTTCCGGCCACCGGCGTGGTTCACGCTTGATATCGTCGCGTGGTATCACCCGATCGAAAGCGTCACGCTCAATGCCGGGGTGAACAACCTGTTCAACGAGAAGTATTGGAACTGGAGCACGGTCCGCCGGGGTGGCGGGCACCTGGGCCTCGATGTCTTCGGGGGTCAGGCGGGCTCGGTGGATGACCGGTCCACGGCTGCGGGCACCAACTTCTACCTCTCCGCGACCTATACTTTCTGAGAGGGCCTGGCAATCGGCCCGTGGCTGGAGCATCTTGCTCCAGTCCGTGTCCGGAGCGTCCCCGCTCCGGACCTCCCTCCTCCGGTCACTATCAAACCTCCGTGGTGTCCCGACACCGCGATTTCCAATGAGATTGGGAACCGGGCAACGAAAACAACCCCGGACCGGAGCAAGATGCTCCAGCCACGGGCTTGCTCTGTATCAGTATCAGGCCTGCTTGTCGGAGTCGCTCTTCGGCTTCTCGACTTCGCTTTCGGCCTTGCCCTTGTGGAATTCACCGAGGCTTTTGCCCACGCCGCGGGCGAGCTCCGGCAGCTTCTTCGCGCCGAAGAGCAGCAACAGGACCACGAGGATGAGACCGATTTCGACAGGGCTCAGAATGGCGAGAGGCAGATTCATAAAACTGGAGGACTGATGTTTTTGATATGAAAGGATATTCTCCGCCCGGCCCGGGCGTGGCAAGAACTCAAGCCATCCGGCATTCAGCTCCCTGCCGGGACAGTCGCGTACCGGCAGGGTATGGGAAAGCCGTTTTTTGTCCCCTGACGGGCGGAATCCGGACTATTTCCGGCCATCGAGCCGCCACGGATCAGGACTTCCGGGGGTTGTCCGAATTTTGCCAGAATCTCACGGCGGCGGGGCTGTCGAGGTCTTCGAGCAGCCACAATTCGCGGGCGCATGAGGCATTGTCGATGACCTCCGGTTTTGGCGCGGATTTCCACGAATCGTAATGTGCGGTGCAGGTCTTTTTGGCGCGGTTCAGGTAATAGTCATCCTTGGTGTGGCGGTACATCTCGATATCCGCCTCGACCATGAGGTGCGACCACTTTTGTAAATCGCGATAAACGCCATTGCCATCCAGGAACGAGTCCGCGGCCTTCGCCACGCGCTTGGCTTCCGCGAGGTGGGCGGGATCATTGGTGTAGCTGTGGAGCCACAGGAAGCAGCGCAGCATCAGTGCCGTATTGTAGGTGAGGCGCGCGCGGCTGATCTTGCCGGTGGAAACCTTGATGTGGTCCATGAACAGACCGTCCTCGGATTGCAGGGTCTTCACCGTCCATTCGACGATCTTTTTGCCCTGGGCAATGAGCTTCTCCGCCGTCTTCGGATCGCTGAACTTGGAAAGGCGGAAGCAGCTCAGGGCGGCGGGGGCGTTCACGCAGGTGTTTTTCGCATCATCATTGTGGCGTTCATGCCACCAGATGCCGCCGCCGAGCTGGTCGTCCCAGCCGCTGAGGACGAAGTCGTGCGTCTCCTTCGCCCGGCGCAGGTACTTCGCCTCTCCGGTTTGCTCGTAGGCTTCCAGAAAGGTGAGCACCATCCACGCGTTGTCGTCGTAGTACTTGTCGTTGCCATTGCCGGCGGTGGGTAGCGGTTCGTAGCCGGGAATCTTCACCTTCGGGTCCCAGTAGGCCTCCAACCCCTTGAAGTAGTGGTTCATCATCGGCTGGAAGCGTTGCTTGTCGTGGCGGGCGGCGGCGACCAGCGTGGAGAACAGAATGCCCCCGGCCCAGATCGCGGTGGGGTTCTTCTTGTCGGCCTTGTCCATGTAGATCTCGCGCTTGTCGTCCCAGTAGCGGTCGAGCCAGTCCGTCACCTCACGGGCGCGGGACGGAGCGGGCTGCTTGGTCTGGGCTTGGAGCAGGGTGGGGCACTGCAATGCCATCCAGCCTAGTCCGATTGTTTTCAGCGAGTTGCGCCGGGAAATAGGTTCGGGGTATTTCATGCAATGCGTGCAAAACGCCGGGTGCGGCCTGTATCTTTCGGACATTCTCCCGGTCGCAAGCGTGCGCTTCAGGCTCGGAGGGAATCGAGCCGCCCCGCCGCATAGGCTTCGAAGACGGTGCGGATCTCATCGCGCACCCGGCGGAAGACGGCCATCTGCTCGTCCTCCGTGCCGGTGGCGTGCGCGGGATCATCAAAGGGGAAATGGTGGCGGTTCATCTGGCCGGGGAACATCGGGCAGGCCTGGTCGGCATGGCCGCAGACCGTGATGACGGTTTCCACGGTGTCGCTCAGAAACTCATCGAGGTGCTTCGAACGATGGCTGCTGATGTCGATGTTGATTTCCTCCATGGCGCGGATGGCGAGCGGATGGACGTAACCGGCGGGCTTCGATCCGGCGCTTTCGATGCGGAAGCGGTCGCCGAGTGCGTTGCGCAGGATACCTTCAGCGAGGTGGGAGCGGCAGGAATTGCCGGTGCAGAGGACGAGGATGATGGGGAGGGAGGACATGAAGGTTGGGAGGCGGGGTTCAGTGGCATTTGCCATCACAGCAGCCGGGTTCGCGGATACCGATGCAGATCGGAACGGCGGCCAGCGCGCCGAGCACGGTGGCGGTGAGGTAGATCCAGAGGGAGTCCAGGTGTCCGGAAACCAGCGCCGGACCCAGCGAGCGTGCGGGGTTCATCGAGGCTCCGCAGATGGGACCGGCGAACATCGCCTCGAGTGCGACCACGCCACCGATGGCGATGCCCGCGGTGATACCCTTTTCCTTCGCGCCGGTGGAGACGCTGAGGATCACCAGCATGAGGATGAAGGTGAGGATCGCTTCCAGGATGAAACTCTGTTGCCAGCCGCCGGAAGGAAGCGTGGCTCCGAGCGTGATCGACTGCGGGAATAGTAGTTTCACCGCCATGCTGGCGGTGATGGCCCCTCCGAATTGGGCGAGCAGGTAGCCGGGCACTTCGTTCAACGGAAAACGCCGTGCCGCTGCGAAGCCGAGCGTCACGGCCGGATTGAGATGCGCGCCGCTGACATCGCCGAAGGTGTGGATCATCGCCAGCACCACCAGGCCGAAGACCAGCGCGATCCCCGCATGGCCGATCACGCTGCCGGTGGTGTGGTTCACCACGATCGCGCTGGTCCCGGCGAAGACGAGGATGAAGGTGCCGAGGCACTCGGCGAGGAGACGTTTCATGGGAGTCAGCAGCATCCTTGGGGGCCAAGGCAACGGTTGCCGCCGATGGGCGGCAAGCCACAGAGCTCCGGAGCCAGGCACTCGGTGTGCTTGTGGGTGAGATATAGCACGACGGCTTCCCCCGTCACTTCATGGCGGGAGATGGTGTATTGGGAGATGATGCGGTCCTCGTATTCGATTTCGACGGGGACGGACTCGTCCGGCAGCAGGGTTTTCGCTTTCCGGAGAATGGCCGCCATCTTGCCGGTTTCCAGACGATGGCCCACATCCGGGACCACCCAGACCTGGAGCTGGCAGGTGACGGTATCGCGACGGGTGCCTCCACAATCCAGGAAGGTCTTTTGCGTCCGGCCGACTTCCGTGACGTGGAAGCACACGGGAACGGCATCGCCATCGGGCAAGCTGATGTGGAACTGGCGGGTGGAGTGTTCCGCCAGCAGGGACTTCAGTTCGGAGAGGATCATGAGCAGCAGCGTGTGGAGACTTTGGAAGAGGTGGAGGAGATGAGTTTTACGGAACCGGGGCAGCAACTCGACGCGCGCTTTTCCATGCGGGTCACGGCGCGTTTGAGATCGGCGGCTTCCGTTTTTTGAGAGGGCGATCCCAGGCTGGCGGCGAGGGTGGAGAGAAGCTTCCGGAAGCGCGGCTGGATGCGGAAGTAGGTCCACTTGCCGCAGCGCTCGCTCTCCAGCAGGCCGGCTTTCCGCAGGATCTGCACGTGGCTGGAGACGGAGGACTGCGGCATCCGCAGGATGTCCGCGAGCTCGCACACGCACAGCGCCTCATCCCGCACCAGCATGGCGATCCGCCAGCGGGTGGCATCCCCGATCGACCGGCAGAACGTGACGGAATTTATCATGACGAGAAATTTCGTCATGAACAGGCGCGTTGGTCAAGGTCCGATCACCGGAGGAGAGCCGCGGTTTCTTGCAAATGATTGGTATTGCCGCCGGGTGATTTCTGCTTCGTGCCCGCCGGGGCCCATATCCATGCGGGCAAGATATTGTTGGCGAAGGCCCGTCTCGCCGCGCAGGCGGGAGACGAAACGGAAGCCCTCAGGCTCACTGGCCTGGTGGGGAATCTCGCGGATCGTTTGCATGATCTTGATGTGCCCAATCTTCAGACCGAGACTGCCAGCTTGGGATTGGAGCGTGTTTTGCAACAGGCCATTGTGCGGCATTTCCTTCCCACCATCGGAAAGCAGGCGGATCTCAAACGCTGGCGTCCACTGATCGAGCGCGAAGGTCGCTACGATCCGCAAGAGCTGGCGAAGGTGATGCGCGGGGAGTTCCACACCACCTCCCGCGATTTGCTGCTGCCGATGATACTGGATGAGCGCAACCGGCTCCGCCCGCGAGATGGGATGGCGGTGGCACGCGCATACGCGGCCAGCTTCGATCAATGGGTGCGGTCGATGGACTCCGCCGGGTTGAAAGACCTGCAGGCAGATCCGGGCTTGGAGCAGACTTGGAATAATTCCCATGCCAGCGCGGAAGGACGGCGGATTCTCGATACCCTGTTTGTGAGTTCTCCGGCTTGGAGCAAGGGCTTCGTCCGCATGTCGTACCGGGCCGGTCTCAACCACACGGTGCTCGATCTGGCTGCTGCCGAGCAGCGGGGTGAACGGGTGGAGGAACGCGGAAAGGAATTGAGCGGTGGCGCTTACGTTTTCGACTCCCCACAGCGGATGGTATCGTTGTCCGCCTCCATCGCCGTTCCCGGGGTCGAACCGGTGGCGCTGCCGTGGTGAGAGCCACGGTTCAGCGCGTGACCTTCAGCCGCAGGAAACGCTGCGATCCCGGAGAGGCGGTTTCGGTGATGGTGACCTGACCCGTGCCATCGTCCGTGACCTGCGCGCCGTTCAACGCCCAGATGGAGGCGCCGGCGGTGCGTGATGCGACCACCAGCCATTGGATCAGATCGCCGGAGGCATGCACCTCGTAGCCCACGTCGGTGGCGAGCAGGTTGCGCTGGAAGCGGATACCCGGCTTCCGGCTGATGGAGACGGGGCGCGGCAGCCGGGTGAAGGCGGGCTGCGAGGGTTCCGTGCCCGTGGCATACTTCAACAGGTTGGAGACGCCATCGCCCGCGGGAGTGGCGAGGTCCGCTGCAAGGCCCGCATCCGCACCGGTGCCGAACCAGTTCTGCCGCCAGGTCTCGATCGGCGTGGCCGCACGCACGCGCAAGGTTCCGGAGGTGTCCAACTGGCTGGTGTCCCACATCAGTCCGATGGCGGGAAACGCGGGCTCCAGCGTGGCGAAGCTCCCGGCATACGCCGCGGCGGTGAAGATCTGGAACTGGTCTCCGGCTGCAAGCGCGCCCGACTGATTCCTGATCGCCAGCGTGCCTCCATAGGTCAGCACGGTGGCTCCGCGGATCTCGTCGCGCGTGCCTGCCGTCTTGTCCAGGTCGATCTCGGTCCGGCCTTGGAGCTGGAGCGACTGGCTGGCATTCAGCGTGCCGATGGTCACGCCGGGAGAGATCGTTCCATCCGGAAGGATGGTCACGGAGCCGCCGAGCGTGCCGGTGCCTGAGAGCACGCCACCCGCCTGCACCTGCACCGGCCCGGTGGCGAGCGTGCCATTCACCATCAGCGTGCCAGCGGCGATGATGGTGGAGCCGGTGAAGGTGTTCACGCCGGAGAGGATCTGGATTCCCGTGCCGGTCTTGGTCAGGGCGAGCACGCCGGGACCGTTCTGCAGGATGCCGGCGAAATCGCCATCCGCATCGTTGTCACCGAGGGTGAGCGTGGCGGTGGCGGCCGCGGTGTTCGTGACGATGCAGCGGGTCGTGACCGGGCCGGAGGAGGATAGGGCGTTCAAGGTCGGGCTCGTGCCTTTCAGATCGAGCACGGAGTTCTCGTTGGGGTTGTTGTTATTGATGACCACATCCCCCTTGTCCGCGCCATGGGGCAGGGCGGTGGCGGAGCCCAGCTTTACGGTGCCGTGGCTGATCGTGGTCTGGCCGGTCCATTGGTTGCCCGGATTGGAGAGGGTGAGGATGCCGCCCGCACCGCCATAGGGGCGGCCGATGATTTCCAACACCGGTGCGGGCAGGCCGCTGGTGTTTCCGAGCGCTGCCCAACTGGCGATGTTTGAGGAGGTGTTGTGGAACAACAGGGTGATCTGCTGGTTGGTGTCCGTGGCGAGCAGGTCGCGGATCTTCACGATATCGAGCGGCACGCTGACGATGCCCGCGACCCCGCCGTAGTTCGCCACCGATCCGAGCAGCACCGCATTGGCGTTCGGCAAGGCCGCCGAACTGTTGGGAATGTCGTCCGGAGCGGTGGTGCGCGCCGGTTGGTTGTTCCACGTCATCACCGCGGTCCAGGTGGCATCGGAGACGCCGGTTGCGTTCGTGTCCGCGAGGGCATAGACGCGGAGCGTGTCCGAGGCGGAGGGGGCGGTGAGGTGGAGCTGCAGCGCCATCGAATCGATCTCCGGCAGCGTATAGGCGGCGAGAATGTCGGCGAGGTTGAAGCGCAGATAGGAAATGCGCGTGTTGCTGTCATTGAGGCGCTTGGTGGCAAGCGTCTGCGTTTCCCCCTGGTCCGCGTCCGGCGAGCCGCGGAGCACGCAGGCATTGGCGGAGGCGGTGAGGCGCGTGGTGACGCCCGCGTCATTGGCGGTGGCGCTGCCGCCGAGTTCCAGCGAGTACTCGCCGCTGATCTTTCCGGAAATGATCCCACCGGTGGTGGTGGCGAGGCGTCCGGTGATGCGGGCATTGCCGGCCAGCGTGACCGGACCGGTGACGTTGCAGTTGTTGGCGGTCAGCCGGAGCGCGCCATAGTTGCCGCCGATTTCCGGGATGCCGAGGCCGACGATGGTGAAGGCATTTGCGAAGGACGAGGCGGAGGCAAGATAGATCTGGCCGCCGTCCGCCACCATGACGGGGCCGGTGCCGAAGCCGGAGGGGTTGTTGCCACGGAGCCGTCCTGCCTCGATCCGGGTGCCGCCGGACCAGGTGTTGGTGCCGGACAAGACCCAGGAGTTGCCTCCGGACTTCACCACGCTGGTCCGGCCACCGGGGCCGTCCGTGATGATGCCGGCGAGCGTGTTGGTGGAACCTTTGAACGGGTCGGGGTCACTCCCGCCGAGGGTGAACACGCGATCGCCGCTGCCGCTGGTGGCGATCGTGCCGCTCCATGTCAGCGAGGTGATGGCGGTGGGGCTGGACTCGAGCGTGCCGCCGTTCGCCGTGAGGGTGAATCCGCGGTTGGTCGTCGTGGCGGTGTTTCCGATCCAGCGCAGGCAGCCGCCATCGAGCACGATGTTCGGGGCCGCGGTGGATGCCGCTCCGAGGGGGCCTGCCACGCCGCCGTTGGTGAGCACCGGCATTTCCAGTGCGCCGCCGGAGATCGTGGTCGTGCCGGTCCGGTCGTTGGTGGTGGAGAGGGTGAAAGTGCCGCCGCCGCTTTTCACCAGCGGACCGGTGCCGGTGATCGCTCCGGTTCCATCGAGGCTGAAGTGGGTGTCCTCCGCGGAGAGGGTGATTCCCGCGGGTGCGACGGTCACGCCTGCGGGCAGCGTGATCTGCGTGATGACATTCGCCCGGTCGGTGAAGACGACCTTCTTCCCTGCTTGGAAAGTATCCGGCGCGGCGGTGATCTCATTGAACCAATTCGCCGTGGTGAGGTCCCACACGCCTCCGGAGGGCGAGTTCCAGATCAAGTCCGTGCCGGGTGAGGTGACGGTCAGGGAGACCTGGCTGCGCGCGGTTCCCGCGGTGCCATTGGCGAGGATCGTGATGTCGTAGGTCCCGCCGGGGGTGGACGCCGCGGTGGTGAGGGTGAGAACGGTGGTTCCTGCGGCGGAAAGAGAAGGAGGCGCGAAGGTCGCCGTGGCTCCGGCAGGAAGCCCGGTGGCGGAAAACGCGGCCGACCCGGTGAAGCCATCGCGCGTGGTCATGGACACCGTGTAGGTGGTGGACGTGCCCGCGCTCGTCGAACGTGCGGGGGGCTGCGCATCCAGCGAAAACGTACCATCGGTGACGAGGACGAGCTGCGGCCGGCGTGCCGGATCCGCATCCTCGCGCGAGGCATAGCTGGTGCCTCCCGACTCGCGGGCCGAGAACAACTGCACGGATAGTTTTTTATCCTTCGCCATCGCGGCGAGCACATCCGTGGTGACGATGAACTCCACCGGCTGGTTCTGGCGCGGCCACCACGTGACGAGGCGCGCGGGGGCGGCGGGCTGGTTGTTCCAGGTCACCGTGTTTTCCGCCCAGGTGTTGGAGGTGCAGACCACCGCGCCATTTTCGAGATCGGAGGAATCGACGGTCACCGGCACCAGCCGGATCTTCGCATGGAGCACCTTGCTGGAAATGCCGGAGAGGTCCCAGCGCAGCAGCGCGCGGCGGTCGTCATCCGCTCCGGTGGCTTCCTTCACGCCGAGCACCACATCGCCGCCCGCATTCACTGCGGCGGAGGCACCGGCGCGGATCGTGGCATCGGCTTCCGGCGTCAGGGTAACGGTGGAGCTGCCGGTGGTGGCGGGAGCCACGCGCAGTTCGAGCATCGACCAATCGACGGCGGCGTTGTTCTGCACCGCGAGGTTGAGCTTTCCATCGGCGAGACGGGCGAGGTCGTCCGCCAGATCGATGCGCAGGACGGTCGAGCCGGTGGTGGGAATGGAGGCGGCGTAGGTGGAGAGCGGCTTTGAATTCGCGAGATCGTCGATGTAGAGGCGTCCGTTCTGTGCATTGGCGGCGGTGCCGCGCACGCTCACCCACAGCGTGGCGCTGACAGTGGATTCTCCTGCGGCGAGGGAGAAGGAATGTGTCCATGGCACCCAGCGCCCCGCCTGGAGCGTGTCAAAGCCTGCCGTGGTACCCTGGGCCGCGACCTGCGATTGCCAGGTCGCATCCACCGGCGTGGTTTCGCCCGCGTCCGCGGTGAACTGGTCGAAATCTCCGGCCACATACTCGCGGATCTGGAGGCCGCGGCGCGTCTGGAGATCCTGCCGCTGGTTTCCCCACAGCGTGCTGGGGAAGACGTTCGCCCCATTCGCATCGTAGGTGCCCGCGCTGCCACTCACCGTACCCACGCTGCCGATCAGCCAGTTCCTCGCGGTGGGGGGATTCTGGATGATGTAGTTGTCCGCCTTGCTATTCCACACCACGCAGTTGCCACCTGCCCAGCCGTGGCCGGTGCCGGAGTTGCCGCGGTTGCGGACGTTGATCTCATCGCCATTGCAAGTCACGCGATCGTAGAGCAACGCGCTGCCCCAGCGGTGGTGCGGGCCGACATCGGCCCGTGCGGCATCGCTGGTGCTGGAGACGAAGGCATGCGGCCCCGGAGTATCGGAGCCGGTCACATACTGGTGGCGGTCGTTTTTGGTATAGCAGTTCCACACCAGGCACTGCGTCGCGCTATCGATGCAGAAGGCATAGCGGCGCCCGCCTGTGGACTCGGAGATCGGATCGAGCGATTGGGAATCGAGGATGCTGATCTGTCGTCCGCCAGCGGTGACGTTCACGCAGGCGAAGCCGAAGTACTGCGAGACCACGCGGCGCACCCAGGAATTTTCCGCAGAGGAAATGCCGATGAACGTCCACGCGTGGTTCTCGTCGTTACTGATCGTGGCGTTGTAGCTGGAGATCCCCTTGATGTCCTCGATGCCCGCGTTCTGGATGCGGCCGCTCCAGGTATAGCGATAGATTTTTCCGCCGCCGTAGGTGGCGTCGATCGCGGTGGTGATGGGGGCATCGATGAACACACGGCTGCCCTCGATGCGGGTGATCACCCGCTCGGCGAGGACATCGCGATCCCCCGGAGTCCACGGGTTGTCGAGCTTGTCCATGCCCAGCGCGTTGATCCACTCCTGGGTGCATGGGCGGAAGACCACGATGCTCTGGCCCACGGCGAGGTTGCCGGTGTTCTCCACATTGAAGCTGCGGGAGCCCACCGGCACATACTTGTCCGTGATGTTCTTCGTGGTGCTGCTGACGGTGGTGCGGGAACCGCTGCCGCCGATCTGGACCAGCGTGTATTGCCGCGGATCGGTGGCGCGCAGGCGGGTGCCGGTATCGGAGGCTCCCACACCGCGCAGCACCACGCCGCTGGCATTCAGCTTCAGGGTGGAACTGAGCTGGTACTCTCCGGCGGTGAGGAGCACCGCCCCTCGGATGCCATTCGCATCCATCGGCATCGCAGCCACTTGGTCGATCGCGGTCTGGATGCGCGCCCGATCATCGCCATCGGCGGGATTCAGGGTGACCTTCACCGCAGCCTCCGGGATGGCCTCGCGACCCGCCTTGTAGCCGCAGTCGCCGAAGTCTGGCACACGGTTGCCGAGGGAGTCACGGGCATACAACAGGCGGCCGTCCGCCGCGAGATTCACCCATGTGCCCTGCGGCGGCGCGGCCCGGGCGGTGGCGAGGGAAAGGCATAGCAACAGGGCCTGTGCGGATCGGGAAGGGCGGGGGAGAAGCATGGCGGAGGTCGCGGAAGGAACAGTACATCCTATCGGCCGGGACAGGAGGGGAGGCAGCTACCCGAATGAGTAGTTGTATGCAACGAATGGGGCGAATGGGAGACGATCGGGCGCGGATCGAACGGACATACTACGAGGTTTCCCGTAGTTGGCCGGAATACCCGGAAATGGGCCTATCCGGGGTGTGTGGGAATTTCTGTGTTTTTGGAAGGCGCTCCATCGGCTGCGGCCTGGCCGGAGTTTGATGGGGAGGGGTGATGATGACTCGTTTTCAGGAGGGTGAATTATTTTAATTATTTAATGGTGTGTGATTTGCGTTTGTTTTTGGGGAAACGGATGCCATGAGCGGAACCCATTGCGACGCGGGTTTTTCATGAGTTGGGTAAATGTGGGATTATTAGTCCGAATGTGGTAGTTTGCCGGTTTCTTCTTGAGAGAAGCGGGTCAGGAGGCCAATGTTTGAAATTGTTGCTTTCAATTCATGTCCGGTATCCGTGCTGCCGGGTAGTTGTCGATCCGCCTCCTAACCATCTGAAAATAAACAAGGAAGGTGTTTGTTGTCCGTCTGCCGCCCGGAACCCCCGCTATCGCGCAAAAACCATGAAAATCCTTGCCCCATTCCAGAAGCGACCCCTCCAGTCCGGACTCCCGCTCTTCATCACGATCGTCTCCTGCCTGTCCGCCCACGGCGCGACCATCACGCGCCTCAACAACGCCAGCACGCTCGACCTTCCGGCGGCGTGGAACGGCGGCGTGGTTCCTACATCCGCCGACATCGCCCAGTGGACGAATGCCATCACCGCCACCGGTTCGGGCGTTGGCGTCGCTGCGAACGTGAGCTTCGGCGGGATGCTGATGCAGAACACGACCAACATCACCGTCGCCGCCAGCGGTGGCACCCTCACGCTGGCAGGCATCTCCGGCACCGGCATCGACATGACCGGTGCGACCGCGAACCTCACGATCAACGCGCCGGTCACGCTTGGTGCCTCGCAGTCCTGGCTGGTGCCCACCGGTCGCACGCTGACGAATGGTGGTGGCATCGGCGGTGGCGCGAGCGCGCTGACATTCACCGGTCTGGGTTCCGTGGCGCTCAACAGTTCGAATCCCAGCACCTACACCGGAGCGACCACGTTCAATGGAGTGAACGTCAACATCAGCTATCCCGCGCTCACTTCCGGTCTCAGTTCCAGCACCCAGATGATCACGAGCGGTGCCACGGTCCGCTTCACCACGGGGACGAACAATACCTATACGCAGAACCTGAGCGGCCTGCAGGTGAATCCCGGCTGGTCCTACTTCGACCAGTTCCGCAACAGCGGCGGCAGGATGGTCACCAACTTCGGTCCGGTCACCCGCGGCGGAGTCGGCGCGACCGCCAGCATCACCAACAGCAACAACAGCAGCACCGTCAGCGGCACCACCGCCAGCACCAATGGCATCATCGGAGGCTGGCTGGTCTGGGCGAACAATGCGGCCGCGACCAACCCCACCGACTTCCCGCGCGGTGCCGCGACCGCTGGCACGCTGACCACCTTCGCCGCGCCCACCTACACCACGGACACCTGGGGTGGAACCACCAACACCAATGTCACGCTGGCGAGCAACACGACCTATGACAACGTGACCACGAACAGCCTGCGCTTTGCCGCGGCCCAGTCATCCACCGTCAACCTTTCCGGCACGAACACCATCAGCTCCGGCGGCATCCTCGTCTCCGGCGCGGTGGCCACCGGCTTCGCGAACGTCATCACCGGCGGCACGTTGAAGGGTGCGGCGGGTGCGGATCTCGTGGTCCACCAGTTCGGCCAGGGCACCACCAGCCTCGCGATCAACTCGATCATCGCGGACAACACCAGCACCACCGCCTTGACGAAGGCCGGTCCGGGCCTGCTCACCCTGGGCGGTGCGAACACCTTCACAGGCGGCATCTACCTGAACCAGGGCGAACTGAGGCTGACCACCGGCGGCACTTTCAACGGCAATGCGCTCACCTTCACCAACAACAGCAGCGGCATCCTCACCACCGGTGGCGTGGATGGAACGATCGGCGCGGTCAATACCTCGCCCATTCTCGCGGCCACCCTGCCGGTCCTCCAGAATGCCTCCGCCACCCCGGCCACGCTCACGATCAGTGCGGGTGGGGTCGGCACCTTCGCCGGAAACATCCAGGATGGCACCGGCGGCGGCGCGCTGGGCATCGCGAAGTCCGGAACCTTCATCCAGTCCCTCACCGGTACGCTGACCTACACCGGTCCCACCACGGTGACAAACGGCACGCTCTTCACGAAGAACTCCATCGCCAGCTCGAAGGCCATCACCGTGACTTCTCCGGGCGTGCTTGATGTTTCCACCCCCGGCCTCACCTTGCTCTCCGGGAATTCCCTGGGCGGCACCGGCAGCGTCACCGGCACGGTCACCGCGGGTGCGGGCACCAGCCTCATCCCGGGCGGCACCGGGACCATCGGCACGCTCACCGTGGATACGCTGAATCTCAGCAGCGGCGCGACGGTGAATGTGGATCTCGGCACGGGCAGCAGCTCGGACCAGATCCATGTGAATGGCGCGCTCACACTCGGTGCGAGCCAGGTGGTGAACCTCGGCCTCGCCGGTCCGGGCGCGATGACGCCGGGCAATACCTACACGCTCTTCACCGCGGCCAGCATCGCGAACTTCTCCCCGTCCTCCTTCACCGTCGCCTCCGGTGCGCTCGGCGGACTGACCTACACCTTCGCCAGCACCGGTACCGCCATCACCATGACCATCGGTGGCAGTCTCGCCCAGACCGGCACCTGGTCGTCCTCCTCCGGAGGAAGCTGGGGCACCGCGGGGAACTGGACCGGCGGCACCATCCCGAATGCCACGGGTGACACCGCGAACTTCGGCAACGTGCTCGGCGGCAGTTCCATGATCACGCTGGATGGGGACCGCACCGTGGCCGCGCTCAATCTGAACAGCCCGCTCGCCTACATCTTCCTGGCGGGCAGCGGTGGCAATCTCATCTTCAACAACGGCACCGGCACCGCGAATCTCACGGACACCTCCGTCCCGGCGGTCCCCGGGGATGTGGGCCAGATCATCGCCACCGGCGTGACCCTGGCGTCGAACACCATCGCCACCATTTCGTCCGGTGAAACGCTGGTCATCTCCGGGGCCATCGATGGCACCGGCTCGCTCACCAAGGCCGGCGCGGGGATGCTCGATCTCCAGGTGCCGAACACCTACAGCGGCGGCACCATCATCAGCGGCGGCGGCACGCTCGCGGTCGTCGGCGGTGGTCTGGGCACCGGGTCGCTGTCGTTCCTCGGCGGCACGCTCCGTTACACGGCGGGGAATACCGATGACTACTCCATCAGCCGTACCGTGACCTTCAACGGCCAGGCGGTATTCGATACCAACGGCAACGATGTCGCGCTCTCGCAACCGGTGGGCAACAATGGCGCGGGCGGATTCGTGAAGGCCGGCACCGGTACGCTCAGCCTCCCTGCGGCGAATACCTACACCGGAGCGAACGTTGTCAATGGCGGCACCTTGAGGATCGGCTCGGATCTCTCGTTGGGACAAGTGCCCTCCGCGGCTGGAACCAATCTGACGCTCGCCGCGGGCACCACGTTGATCACGGATGGCGCATTCACGCTGGCAGCGAACCGCGGTATCGTCCTTTCCGGCGGCATCGTCACTCTGGACACCGGAGCGAACGCCATCACCATTGCGGGTGCGACGAGCGGCAGCGGACTCTTCCACAAGGCGGGTTCCGGCAATCTCACGCTGACCGGCACGAGCACTGCGAATGGCGGCGTCACGATTGATGGTGGTACCGTCTTCATCGGCGGCACTGTCAATCTGCCGACAGGAGCGATCACGCTCAATGGCACCGGTGGCATCTCCACCGGCTCGGCAGCCGCCAACTTCGGCACCGTCATCGCCAACGGCACCCACACCATCGCCAAGACGGGAAGCTCCAATATCCTCGGCCTCGGCACGGTCACCGGCTCCGGTGCCATCACGCTTTCCAATGCGTGGGTGACGGATCTCACCGGCACACTGACCGGATTCAGTGGCACCATCACCGCCAGCGGTGTGGGCTTCCGCTTCAATGGAACAGGTGGTGGCACCAACCTGACGTTGAATCTCGGTTCACTGGGTGGCTTCGTCCGCCTTGCTGGTCCGTCCGGCGGCACCATCACCATCGGCCAGCTCATCGGCACCGGCGGCGTGCTCTCCGGGGGTGGCGGCGGATACACCGGTGCGGCGGCCTACACCATCGGTGGCAAGACCGTCGGAGGTTTCCCGGTGGACAGCAGCTTTGGTGGAGTGTTTGCAAACGGTGCGAGCGCGGCCCTCGTGATCAACAAGGTGGGTGCCAGCACGCTGACGCTTTCCGGTGTGAACACCTACACCGGCAATACCAACGTCAATGAGGGCGGCCTCATCCTCCCGGACAATGGCGCGCTCGCCTTCAAGCCGGGGGCGAATGGTGTCACCAACTCCGTCACCGGCACCATCTCCGGATCGGTCATGCTGGACGGCGACTTCAACATCGACACCACCGGTGCCGCTCTCGCCAATGGCAACACCTGGACGCTGGTGAACCGCACGGCGCTCGGCTCCGTCACCTTCGGCGCGAACTTCACCGTCACCGGCTTCACCGAAAACGCGAACGTATGGACGAAGGTCGATGGCTCGAACACCTGGACCTTCGATGAATCCACCGGCGTGCTCACGCTCACGGTGGCGGGCTATGCGAGCTGGGCCACCGCGCAGGGACTCACCGGTGCCCCCGGATTTGAAAGTGGAGCGGGGGATGATCCGGATCACGACGGCATCCTCAACCTGCTGGAATACGTGCTCGGCGGCAATCCGCTCGCATCGTCCTCCGGCGTGACGCCGCATCTCGCGGTGAATCCCACGAGCTACGTCTTCACCTTCACCCGCAACACCGATTCGAAATCCGATGTGACCTTGAACTTCGAATACGGCACCGGCCTGTCCGCATGGACGGCCGTCGCCATCGGCGCCGCCAATTCCGGTCCGGATGCGAACGGGGTGACGATCAACGTGGCGGCGGGCTCTCCGGAGACCATCACCGTCACCGTGCCACGCACTTTATCTGGGTCCGGGAAGCTCTTCGGCCGCCTCAAGGCGACCAAGTAGGAGTGACCCGTTGCGATGCGATCGCGCCGTCCGGATTGCCTCCCGGGCGGCGCGATTTTCGCTCTGCGTAGCTGGAGTCGTAAGACTTCAGTCAGGGTGGATTTTCCCTCATCCCGATAATCCCTTTGCCGATCGTCGCCTGCACATCATGCTCCTCTATTCATCCTAATCCTTACGGGTTATTGTCGGAACGCCCGCAAATGACGGACGATTCCGTGATCGGGTGTTGGTGGCGGAATACGCCATATCCCTCCTTCTCCAGATGAACGTGTCACGATTTTCCCTCCGGTTCGCCACGGTCGCGGTGGTCGTCACGATCGCCCTTCTCGCGGATCGCGCGCATGCCGCCTTCGGTGTCGTCACGGATGACAAGTGGCACACGGTGGACAGCGGCGCGGGGCTCGTCTTCCGGGTCATGCGTGCCAGCGGCAGCATCGATTCCATCAAGCTGGATGGCACGGAGCTGAACGACCGCGGCAAGGCCTCGGCCATCGCCTCCGGTCTCGGCTCGCAGGGCACCACCACCGCCGTCACCGCGGATGCCAATCTGGTGAAGGTCACCGTCACCACCACGGGCGAGAACCAGGTGGCGGCGAACATGACCCACTACTACATCGTTCGTAAGAACGAGAATGTGATCTACATGGCCACCTACGCGGGCAATGAGCCACGCGTGGGCGAGCTGCGCTGGATCACCCGTCTCCAGGGACCGTTGTTTCCCGGGACTCCCGCCGAGTCCACCACCCGGGACAACACGCGCGGTGTGGAATCGAAGGACGTCTTCGGCCTCGCCGATGGAACCACCCGCAGCAAGTACTATGGCAACCAGCGCGCGAAGGAGCTCGCCATCCGCGGCGTCACCGGCACGGGGCGCGGCGTTTACATGGCCTATGGGAATCGGGAAAGCTCCAGCGGCGGGCCGTTCTTCCGGGACATCCAGAACCAGAGCGGATCGGACAGCGAGGTATACAACTACATGAACTCCGGCCATGCCCAGACCGAGAAGTGTCGGACCGGCGTGCTCCATGGTCCCTACGCGCTGATGTTCACCAAAGGCACCACTCCCGCGATGCCGGACATGAGCTTCATGGCGGATCTCGGTCTCACCGGCTGGATTCCCGCCAGCGGCCGCGGCCGGGTGGCCGTGCTCGGACTGGAGGACAGGGACCCGGCCATACCTTACACCATCGCCTTCTCGAATCCCACCGCGCAGTACTGGATGGAGGCCGCGCGTGGCGATGGCTCCGCTACCAGCCCCTGCATGAAGCCGGGCGACTACACCATGACGGTGTACAAGAACGAACTGGGCGTACACACCGCACCGGTGAAGGTGATCGCGGGACAGGTGACGAACCTTCCACCGATTCGTCTCACCGATGATCCATCCCGCATGCCCGCACTCTGGCGCATCGGCACCTGGGACGGCACACCGCTGGAGTTCCGGAATGGCGCGAACATCCCCCGCATGCATCCCTCCGACAGCCGTCAGGCACCTTGGAACCCGGGTGCCTATGTGATCGGAAAAAGCAACCCTGCCGATTTTCCCGCATGCCAGTGGCGTGGTGTGAATGATCCGATCGCCATCAACTTCGATCTCAAGCCCGCCGAGGTGAAGGAGCGCACCGTGCGCATCGGCATCACCACCGCGTTTTCCGGAGGGCGTCCGCAGGTGGGCGTGAATGCCTGGTCCTCGCCCTTGCAGAAGTCTTCGTCCCAGCCGGACTCGCGCGGCATGACCATCGGCACCTGGCGTGGGAACAACACCACTTACACCTATCGTGTGCCGGCCAGCGCATTCACCACCGGGGCCAACAAGCTGGAGATCCGGATCACTTCCGGAAACGGTGGATCGGGATTCCTTGCCCCGGGCTGTGCGATCGATTGTGTGGATATGTACTAGTCGGATAGTAGGAAAACTCCATCATGGGCCGCCCGTTCCAACTCCTCCTCCGGTGCGCGTTTGCCGCCTGCTGCCTGCTGGCGGCGGGCGGGGCGCGGGGCATGACTGCGGAGTCGCCCTTGCAAAAGTCTTGAGGCGGAACCATGGCCGCTTCCCTCACAGCCTGCCGTCGTTTCCTCGCGATTGTGTTGTTGTGGGGAGGAGTGTCATCCGCGCTGGCGCACCAGCCGTATGAGAGCAGCGCCCGTGCGCGACTGGATGGCGATGGAGTGGAACTGGTGATCACCACCTCCCTGGAGATCGCGGGGCTCCTCGCCGGGGAGCCGCTGGCGGATGCCGCCGTGCTGGAGCGCATGGCTACGGAGCGCGTCGTACTTTACGAGGCCTCCGCCGATGGCCGGAAACTGGATCCGCAACGGGTCTTCGCCGCCATCCGGAACAACGAGGCCGTGTTCTCGATGGTCTATCCCGTGGAACGTCCGTCCGGTCTCAGTTTCCGCGCCGTCTATCTGAACAAGCTTCCGCCTGGTTATGGCGGATCGCTCGAGGTGGTGGATGCGGCGGGCCATGTGTTGGGACTGAATCCGCTGCTCAAAAGAGGCGAGGGGCGGGACACGCTGGACATCCGCACTCCCGTCCCACTCGCGGAGCGCGCGGCACCGGCTGCCGCCATCGTGTCCGTCCCGACGACAGCGCCGGGAATCCCTTCATCCACTCCCGCGCAGCAGGGCCCGCGATGGCTGCCCGCGGTGATCGGGATCATCGCTCTCGTGATCCTCCTCGTGCTTTCCCTCCAGCAGTTCCGGCACTCCTGAAACAGAAACTGAAAAACCCGCCCTCATGTTTCGCGTCCGATGTTCCCTTGTTTGGTTCGTATTTCTGCTGGGTGTTCCATGGGTGGCATCCGCCCAGCGACAGATGGAGCGGCTGGGCCGTGGGGTGGTCGCCATCCGCACCAGCAGCACGCAGGTGTACGTGGGCTGGCGCTTGCTGGGTAATGATCCGGAGGAAGTCGCCTTCAATCTCTACCGCTCCGCCAATGGCGCGGCCGCGGTGAAGGTCAATGGCTCGCCCATCACCACCACCACGAACTACGTGGATGCGCCGGGCAACCTCTCCACCACCGCCTACACCTATTCGGTAAGGCCGGTGCTCAATGGCGTGGAGCTCGCGGACGTGTGGGCGAACCTCGCCAGCGGACCTTGCACGCTGCCCTTGAACGCGTCTGCGCGCCAGTATCTCTCCGTGCCCATGCAACCCACGCCGGACGATGCGGCGGCGGGCGTTTCCTATGACGTGAAGTTCTGCTGGGTGGGGGATCTCGATGGCGATGGCGAATACGATTTCGTCATCGACCGCAGCAATCCGAACGTCGAGGCCCGCCAGTGGCTCCAGGCCTACAAGCGCGATGGCACGCTGCTCTGGCAGATGAACATGGGGCCGAACAGCGTGGACCACTACAACATCACGCCGGGCTCATCCTCCATCGGCATCGGCCACGGGGACAATGTTACGGTCTACGATCTCGATGGCGACGGCAAGGCGGAGGTGATCGTGCGCACGGCGAATGGCGTGATCTTTCCCAATGGCACCACGCTCACCGCGCCGGATGACGAGGTGCAATACATCTCCATTCTGGAGGGCACCACCGGTGTCGAGAAAGCGCGCGCCACCATTCCCGTGCCGGCGGCATGGGTCACGCGCACCCACATGAATGCCCACATGGGCATCGTCTATGCGGACGGCATGAAGCCTTCCATTTTCTATCAGGCTTCGAACCGCAATCCGGACGAGAGCTTCAATGACGTGGCCACCACCTGGGACTATCGCGGCGGCGTGCTCTCCCAGCGCTGGACGTGGCCCTTCAGCGGCCATACCGCCACCGCCCACCAGATCCGCCTCGCGGACGTGGACAATGATGGGAAGGACGAATACTGCGACATTGGCCACGTGTTGAAATCGGATGGCTCCGGCCAGATCAACGGCGGCGTGCTCAACGAGGTCGTCCACGGCGACCGCTTCCACATCACGGACATCGACCCGGACCGCCCCGGTCTCGAAACCTTCCTCATCCAGCAGAACAATGGCACCGGTCTCGCCACCGTGCTGCATGCTGCGGACAAGAGTGCCGTCATCCGGAAGTGGTATGCAGGGGATGTGGTGGATGTCGGCCGCGGGGTGGTGGGGGATTTCGATCCGAGTACGAAGGGCATCGAGATGTTCTCCACCCAGCCGAACGTCTATGACAGCAAGGGCAACGCGCTTTTCAGCCAACAGCCGTTCCCGCCGGAGACGATTTGGTGGGGTGTGGATGCGGGCACTGTTTCCTCGGCGATTCCGGGGCTGACGAAGCCATATCTCGGACGCCAGTTCATTGCCACCGTTGGCAGCAGTGCGGAGGCCCCGGCCATCGCGTGGTTCAATCCCCAGTATCCCGGCAGCCAGTCGCGCACCTATACGATCTACAATGAGACCTCGCCCGGCGTGTATCAGGCCTACGGCGGCCGACCCGCCTTCTGGGGCGACATCCTCGGCGACTGGCGCGAGGAGCTGGTGGTGGTGGCAAACGACAACTCCGAGCTGCGCATCTACACGACGAAGATCCCGGATGTGGTGAAGACCAGCAACGGCCAGCCGTTCCGGATCTACACCCTGATGCACAATCCCCAGTATCGCATCCAGGCGACGACCAAGGGCTACGTGCAATCGAGCTATACCGACTATTACCTCGGCACGGACATGACCCCGCCGCCACCTCCGCCGATGGTGGATGCGAAGCTGGTGTGGCGTGGTGGCAGCGGTGCCACCACCTGGGATGCCGGCATCACCCCGAGTTGGTTGAACAACGGGACGAATAGTACTTTCGCCAACGGCGATACGGTGCGCTTCGACATCGGCGGGGACGCGACCACCGCGGTGGCGCTCATGGGCACGCTCCAGCCGGGAGCCGTGACCGTCTACAGTCCGAAGGATTACGCATTCACCGGCAGTGGTTCGCTGGGTGGTGCGATGACGCTGATGAAGGCGGGCAAGGGAACGCTCACGCTGGGCGGAACGCATGCCTTCACCGGCAAGACCACCGTCTGGGATGGCGCGCTGGTGGTGAATGGCAGCCTGCAAGGAAGCCCGGTCACCGTGTGGGGGGGCACCTGGGGCGGAGCGGCGGCAGGTGGGAATACCGGCGGCCGGATCGCGGGCACCGGCCAATTTTCCCAGCCGGTCACGATCAAGTACCGCGGTGCGATCACGCCCGGCTTGGGCATGGGTAGTGCGGGTGCGCTGGCATTTGGCAACGGACTCGCCGCAGAGGATGGCGCGGCCTTCGCCATGGACTTGTCCGATGATTCATCCGGCACCACCAAGGCCAACGACCGCCTCGCGATCACCGGCAATCTCTCGCTGTCCGGCAAGGTGAGTATCGTGGTGAATCCGCTGAACGGCGCGCTCGCTCCCGGCACCTATACGCTCGCCACCTACACCGGCACGCTCACCGGAAGCGTTTCGAATCTCGCCGTGGTGGTGCCCGCGGGCACACCCTACACGCTCGCCGCGGATAGCGGCTCCATCCGCCTGACGGTGCCGGTCACACGCGCCGCGGCCACCGTGACGTGGCGTGGCACCGGCGCGAACTGGGATCTCGCTTCCAGCCAGAACTGGCTGCGCGCGGGCTCTCCGGATGTCTTCGTTTCCGGGGACACCGTCACCTTTGACAACACCGGAGCGGCCAGCCCGACGGTGTCGCTTGCGACCACGCTGCCTGTCTCCGGAGTGACGGTGAATGCGAGCAACGACTACACCTTCAATGGTGCGGGTGGCCTTTCCGGCAGTGGCGGCCTGACCAAGAGCGGCAGCGGCACGCTCACGCTCGTTTCCTCCAACCATAGCTACACCGGTCCCACGGTGGTGAATGGCGGTGTGCTCGCCGTATCGGCATTGGGTGATGCGGGCACTCCGAGTTCCATCGGCGCATCCAGCGCGGCGGCATCGAATTTCGTTCTCAATGGCGGCACCCTCAGCCTCACCGCTTCGCAAACGAACACGAACCGCAATCTCACGCTCGGCAGCTCCGGCGGCACCATCGACATCGCGCTCGCGAACAGCTCGATTCAATCCAGCGGCACGATCAGTGGCAGCGGTGCCCTCATCAAGACCGGTCCGGGTACGCTGCTGATCGCCAGTGCGAACACCTACACCGGTGGCACCATCCTCAATGGCGGCCGTATTTATCTGGCCGGATCGACGCCGAATACCAGCGGCCTCGGCAGCGGACTGATCACGATCAACAATGGCACGCTCTCCATGGCGGACGTACAGGCCAGCGAGACCGCGGCGTGGAATGTGGCGGTCCCTGCGGGTGGCGTGGCACGCATCGATGCGGACGGACGTTGCGGCCTGACGGGCAGCCTCACCGGCGCGGGCGATCTCACGTTCTACTCGCCGTATGTCCGCACGGATCTCAAGGGCAACTGGTCGGCCTTCAGCGGCAGGCTCACGGTGCTCGGGGATTTCCGCATCGCGAACTCATCCGGCTATGCGGCTGCGGCGGTCACATTGGGCGACAATGCCTACGCCTACTACAACCTCACGATGAGTGGCAACGTGACGCTGGCCATGGGCGAGCTGTCTGGTGTCTCCACCGCCGCCCTGCGTGGCGGGCCGACCTCCGGGCGCACGCTGACGTGGCAGGTAGGGAACAAGAATACGGATTCGTTGTATGCAGGATCCATCGGCAACAGCACCGGCATCACCGCGTTGACAAAGGTTGGCACCGGCACGCTCATGCTCAGCGGAGCCTGCACCCACACCGGCGCGACCACGGTGCAGGCGGGCGCATTGGTGGTGACCGGATCGCTCACCGGCAGTGCGGTGACGGTGCAGAACGGTGCGACGCTCGGCGGCAGTGGATCGATCACCGGTGACGTGGCGATCCAGAGCGGCGGCAAGCTCGCCTTCACCGCTGTCAATGGCGTGGTGTCAGGCCTCACCATCAATGGAAACCTGACGACGAACGGCACCATCGTCATCACGCCGGTGCCCGGCACCGGTGCGTTTCCCCAGGGCACCTACACCATCGCCACCTATTCGGGCACGCTCACCGGCGCGCCCGTGCTGGTGTGGAATCCACCTGTGGGATCGAACCAGACCGCCACCTTCGACACCACCACGGCCGGAGTCATCAAGATCGTGGTGAAGCGCGGGGCGGGCACCCTCACCTGGACCGGTACGGCTGGAACCACCTGGGATACCGTGGCGGCAAACTGGTTGCTCAACGGTGGCAGCGAGGTCTTCCTGTCTCCGGACAGCGCGGTGTTCGATGACACCTCATCGGTCAATGCGATCACCATCGCCGGTCCGGTCACGCCCGGTGCGGTCAGCGTGGCGAATACCACGAAGAACTACACGCTCACGGCGGCCAACGGCGGCATCGATGGTGCGGGTCTCCTTACCAAGACCGGCACCGGCACGCTTTCGCTGGGTGCGGCGAATCTTTTCAGCGGCGGCAGCGTGATCCAGGCGGGCACCATCGCGCTGCTGGATGCTGCGGCGAATGGCGGCGCGCTCGGCACGGGCCCGGTTACATTGGATGGCGGCACCTTGAGGCTCTACAGCCTCGGCAGCAGCAGCACCAGCGCGGGCACTTTCCCGAATGCGATCCAAGTGGCGGCGGGTGACAGCGGTTCGCTGGTTGCCTTCGGCCGCGGTACCCTGTCGGGGACGGTGAGCGGAGCGGGCACGCTCAATTTCCAGACCGACTACGTGCGCTGTGACATCACCGGCAACTGGAGCGCCTTCACCGGTCTGATCAATGTGACCAAGGGCCCGAACGGTGGCGACTTCCGCATCAACAACACCAACGGCTTCGGCACCGCACGGATCAATCTGGCCACCGGCGTGGGCATGTACATGCAGGTGAATTTCGGTCCAAGTGGCCTCACCAATACCATCGGCGAACTGACCGGCACGGGCGAGCTGCGCGGTGGTCCCACCGCGGGGCGCACCATGACGTGGAACGTGGGCGGCGCGAACACGGACGCCCTGTTCAGCGGTGCGATCAAGAACGGCACCGGTTTCACAGCGATCACCAAGAGCGGCAGCGGCGCATGGACGCTGGCAGGAGCGAGCACCTACACCGGAGCAACCACCGTTTCCACCGGTTCGTTGTGGATCACCGGCTCACTTGGTGCCACCGCGGTGTCCGCGTCCTCCGGTGCCACGGTCGGTGGAACCGGGACGGTGGGAGGGAATCTCACGCTGGGATCGGGAGCGAGGCTCGCGCTGGGAGTCGATTCCACGGTGACCCGCGGTCTGACCGTCTCAGGGACGGCGGTCTTGAATGGTGCGATCACGGTGGTGCCGGCCTTGCTGGGCGGCACGCTTTCACCCGGTACCTACACCTTGTTGTCCACCCCCGCAGCGATCACCGGATCGCCGGTGTTCACATGGAATGACACGACGGGGGCGGGCTATACCGCCACGTTCGATACCTCCACCGTGGGGCAGGTGCGCATCACGCTCACGGCAACGGTCGCTGCCGCGACTTTCGCCCAGTGGTCCGCCGCATCGTTCTCCGGCCAGACCGATCCACTCATCACCGGCCCGAACGCGGACCCGGACAAGGATGGTTGCCAGAACCTGCTGGAGTATTTCTTCGGCAGGTCGCCCCTGGTGGCGGAGCCGGGCAGCCCGCTGGTGTGTTCCCAGGACGGGCAGGGGAACATCGTGCTGACGTTCTCCATGTCGAAGACCCTGGTGAATACGTCATACAAAGTACGACGTTCATCGGACATGGTGACCTGGGTGGATGTGGAGGTCATCCCGGTGGTCGTGAGCGAGAATGACACCACCCGCCAGATGAAGGCGGTCATTCCGCGCGGCACCGCTCCGGCGGGATTCCTGCGCCTCGTGGTGACGGGAAACTGAAGTCTTCGTATGTAGTTCCTCCTTTAGGAGGGCTGGGTGGAGCGACGACGCGTCAGAAACCCTCCTAAAGGAGGAACTACGTACGAAGAGGCACCACGGTCGCGCGATGATTGTAGCGCAAAACAGACAAAAAATATCGTATGCGCGGATTTTGATCTAGGGCGTATATCCGATTTTGCAAGGAGTGGATGGGCGGGTGGAATGGTGGTGGCGGCCTGATTTGAGCCGTTCATATCCAGAATTATATGAATATAAAAGCGATTCCGGGCACTCCCGGCATCGGCTTCCACCATGAGTGGCCTTCATTTCGGCGTAAATCCCTCATGTGCGCTAGGAAACAAACGATGTCACAATGTGTCTTCATGGTTACTGCGCAAAAAACACACAAATTTGTTTTGACGAGCAATTCGGCTTGGGTAGGTTGCCAGCCAGTTCCTCCCGTCCTGCCGTTCCATTCCGGGGCGGCGTCCATCCGCTTCCGATCCGGGAAGAGCCCATCATTGCAGATCCATCCGGCCCGTCCGCCACCCTCTCAAAAACCATGAAACCGAGTCCGCTCTTCCTCTCGCTCGCGATGTTCGCGGCCTGGAACTCCGCCGCCCGCGCCACGACCTACACCTTCAACGGTACCACCAGCGATGCCTGGAACACCGATACCAACTGGTCCTCCTCCGCCATCGCACCCGGCACCGGTTCGAGTGTGACCCGCGTGAACATCAACGCCACGGCACTCTATGACCTCGGCACCACCGCCACCTACACCGGCACCACCGGCAGCGCGGAAGGCCGTTCGATCGTCATCGGAAACAACGACACCGGAAATTCGAAGCTCACCGTCACCAGCGGCACTATCGTGGCGAATGGCGGGGACACCAGTTTCGTCGGTGGCGGCCAGACCAACAGCTATGCCGGCGCGGCGCAGCTCGTCCTCTCCGGCGGCAACCTCACCTCCAGCGGCCAGTTCGGCGTCCTGACCCGTGGCACCGCCGCGGCCAATGCCAGCGTGACGGTCAATTCCGGCTCCACCTTCACCGCGGATGTGATTTCCTTCGGCACGTTCGCGGGCAGTGCGGGCAGCGCCAGCATCAACATCAACTCCGGCGGGGTGGTCGAAACGCGCACCATCCTGGAAACGAACAACGTTACCGGCACGCTCCAGTTGAACATCGACGGCGGCAAGCTGCGCGCTTCCGTCACCGGTACCGATCAGGAGTGGGTCCGCAACACCAATGTCGGCCCGGCTCTGCGCATCCTTTCCAACGGCGCGACCTTCGAGTCCACGGACACGGTGGGTGAGAAGCGTTTCACCTGTGCGATGGTAGACGGCGGTTCGCCCGCGGGCGACGTGCGTTTCACCGGCGGCGGCCGTTTCATCATCCATGCCGACAACACCAACACGGGCAAGACCACCGTCGACGCGGGCACCACGCTGACCATCGGCTGGGGCGGGGGAGTGGGCACGCTGGGCAGTGGCCAGCTCGTCAACAACGGCACCATCGCCCTCAACCGCACCACCCACCTGAGCCAGAGCGCCATCCCGGGCCTGTCCGGCGGCCTCCAGTCGAACTTCGAGCAGAAGGGCGTGAACGTCCTCACCCTGGATGTGCCGAACTCCAATACCGGCACCACCACCGTGAGCACCGGCGTGGTGCGCGCGACCAACTCCGGCGCGCTCTCCGCGGGCGGCATTGTTTCGGTCAAGGCCGGCGCGCAGATCGCGTTGTCCGGCGGCGTGACGATTCCGAAGGATATCGCCGTCACCGGCGCGGGTTATACCGGCACCTTCACCGGCACCGAGATCCTCGCCGGCTCGCGCGGTGCGATCTCCAGCTCCGCGGGAACCAATACCCTCAATGGTGCCGTCAGCGTCACCGCCTCGCCGGTCCGCATCGGTGTGCAGGAGGGTGCCTCGCTGGTGCTCAACGGCGCGATCACCGAGGCCGTCGCCGGTTGCAACGTGATCTTCCGCGGCACCACCGCGGGCAATGGCACCATCACCCTTGCCAATGCCAACAATCACTGGACGGGTACCTCCACCATCTACGGTGGCAGCGTCGTTCTCGGTGTGGACAACGGGCTTTCCCCGAACGCCCTGCTCAACATCGGCACCAATGGTGTTGGCACCAGCATCCTCGATCTCAACGGCCATGCGCAGGAGCTGGGTGGCATCGTGACGGACACCGTGAACAAGGGCGCATCCCGCGTGCAGAACAATGCCGCTACCGATGCCACGCTGACCCTCAACAATACCGCCGACAACACGTGGGACGGCATCATTCAGAATGGTGCTACCAATACCGTGAAGCTGGTGAAGAAAGGCACGGCCAGCCAGACACTCACCACCGCCCAGACCTTCACCGGCAGCACCACCGTGCAGGCGGGCACGCTTTACCTGAATGCCGCTCTGGCTTCCACCCAGGTCAGCGTTGGCGCGGCCGGGACGCTCGCCGGTTTCGGTTCGATCGCGGGCAGCACCACCGTGGCCGGTGTGGTCTCGCCCGGCAGCACGGCGACCACCGTCGGCACGCTGCCCACGCACGACCTTTCCTTCAATGGCGGCAGCTATCTCTGCCAGCTCAAGGCGGGCACCTGCGACCTGCTGGATGTGACCGGAAACCTGAACCTCACCAATGCCACGCTGACCACCGCCGTGCTCCAGGCGACCACGCTGACCTCCTACACGGTGGCGCGCTACACCGGCACCCGCACCGGCACGTTCAATCCCGGCGCCCTGCCATCGGGATTCTTCATCCAGTATGACGATGTGAATCGTACGGTGAACCTCGTATTTGGCGCGAGCCCCTACACCACCTGGTCCCAGGGGCTGGGCATGAATCCGTCCGGCGATGGCGCTCCGAACGCGGACTACGACCACGACGGCATCCCGAACGCGGTGGAATACGTCCTCGGCACCGATCCGAAGACCGCGTCGTCCAGCAGCTTCATGACCAGCTCGGACGGCACGAACTGGACCATCGCCTTCATCCGCAATGTCAACTCCGAGACCAGCGACATCTCCCTCTCGGTGGAGGCCAGTGACAATCTCTCCACCTGGCAGTCCTTCCACGTGGGCGTGACCACCGGCGATTCCTCGCCCGGCGTCTCCGTGATCACCCTCGATGCGCAGACGGAGATCATCACCGTGACCATTCCGCGTGGTAGCGGAAACCGCATCTTCGCCCGTCTCCGCGTTTCCGCTTCCTGATGCACGGGAACGGGTCCGCTTCGCGCTCTCCTCGACGTGAATGGACGGGCGGGGAGCGGGCCTCATCCGCTGCCTTCGATTTCCATCCCCCAGCCCATGAAAATTCTCCCCATTGTCGCGGCCATTCTCGGTTTCGCAGCTTCCGCCTCCGGCGCGGTGCTGGCGACCTTCACCTTCACGAATGTCGGCGGCGTGCCATCGCTGGTGCCCACGCTGGGACCGGAGGCCATCGCCGCCGGGGTCACCGTGAGCAATTTCATGATCGGCTCCGGCGCGGGAAGTCCAACCGACGAGGGGGCGTCGAACGCCCTGCGGATCACCGGCCTCGACACGCCCTCCACCAATACCGGCGCGGCGCTGGGATTGAACGCCTACTATTCATTCACCGTCACCATTCCGAATGACAAGGTGGTCACGCTCACCAGCCTGTCGATGGAGCTGACGGGGACGAACCTCTTCTACGACAACACCAGTGCCAACGGCCACAATGCGCGGGTCTATTCCAGCCTGGATGGATTCGATGATGTGATCGGAGACACTCTTACGCGCATCGGCTTCATCGGTTCGGGGAATCCGGTGGTGAATGCCGTGCCGCTCGGTGGTGGGTTCGCCGCGTTGCCGGGCACTTCGGTCACGTTCTACATGCCGTTCATCGACAACTCCGGAACGACCACGCGGTATCTCACCCTGGACAACCTCGTCATCAGCGGAACCATCGCCGTCCCCGAGCCGGACATGGCGTGGGTGGGTGCTTTTGGGGCCGGGGTGCTGGTGCTGCGCCGGAGGAGGTGAGAGATGTTTCATCTGCCGTCGCTCCGCGACTACCTTTTGTCGTAGGATTCTCCCGGGTGGACGCCAAAGATTCACTTCGTCGCCAACCGGTGTGCGTGGATCTCACCGGTGGATGTTGCCGGAGCGTTGCTGGCGAGTTCCGCTTCGATCTCCAGCCCTTGCGCCTGCGTGACATTCGGGAACTGGATCGCCCACACGTTGCCGGAATTCTCCGCGCCGGTGCTGCCTTCATGCGGATCGGACGAAACCGCCTTGCCATTCTGATAGAGCGTGACGTTGCGTACACGGACCTTGTCCTTGCCCGTGCCTTGGAAGGTGACGCCGAATTTGCCGGAGTCGGAGAACTTCCCTTCCACCGACCAGCGGATCTTTTTCCAATCCGCTGTCAGCTTGCCCGCACCCCATTCGCCGAGGGCGAAGGCGTCTTCGGGAACATCGGGGCGTATCGGACTCTTCGCGGGCGTGCGTGGTACGGATCTCTCGTACTTCGCGATCAGTTCGCGGGTGATGGCCAGCGGATCGCCTTCCGGCTCCGCGGTGAAGGTGCCCTGGCATTGATCGGCCCACTGCCATTCCCATTCGGCGAGATCCTTGAAGAACGGATGATTCTCCGGACCCGGACGACCGTAGACCTTGAGCAGCGTCTTGTCATCGAGGCGCTGGTCCTTCGGCTTCGCGATCTCCGACTGGAGGAAGACGAGATACTTCTCCCAGCGCTTCAGATAATAGGCACCGAGCAGGCCGTGCCACTGGCGGTTCGAGTAGTCGAAGTTCACCTGCGCCTGGCGGTTCGGCCCCCACAAGGTGACCAGCAGGCGGGCGGCGCGTTCGTGGAGTTTCTTTTCCGCGGCGTCCTTGCCCCAGCGGCGTGCGCTGGCAAGCCAGTTGCCGAGGCGGAATTCGCGGCGGGTGCCAAGCAGCCGGTCGAGATCACGGCCCAGTTCGAGATAGGCGCGGCAGGCCTTGTCGAAGGCGGTGCGGTCACCGGCCTCGTAGGCGGTGAGGATGTCCTTGCGCAGCACCACCGAGAGATCGGCCAAAGCCTGGCGTCCCCAATCGACGAGGTCGTAGCGATAGGTATCCAGCTTGCCGAGACGCTGGGCGTCGCTCGCGAGCAACTGCCACGCATCCCAGAGTTTTTCCAAGGGATAGCTGCGTGAGAAGGAGCCGGCGGAGGGCGAGCTGGCCTTGCCGTTCAGGGTCGGACGCGCACACAGAGGCGATTCGCCGGAGTTGTAGGAAGCGCCGCTGCCCGGAGCATAGACGTGATCCCACGTGGAGACCCATGCTTCAATCGCCGGACCCTCCGCGACGCCGAAACGCGAGGCCGCCCAGTCGCGCAACCACGCCTTGCCATTGTCCGCGGCACCGGGCTTGCGGAAGGTGCTTTCCAGTGCGGCCATGTAAATCGGTGAGTTCGCGTGGCTGCCCTCGCAGAAGACGCCGAGGCCCTGCACGTTCTTCAGATCCGGATTCACCGCATGGCGATCCAGCTCCAGCGATTTCTTGAGATTGCCACCGAGGTAAACACGCCCGCCGAAGTTGTGGATCACGCCGGAGACGAAGGCGCGGCCCCAGTAGTCCTTGCGGCGGCCATCGAGATCGAGGAGCAGCAGGCGGTCCTCCGGAATGGCCTTCACCACCGGCTCGTAGAGAGTCCAGGTCTGCATGGCGATCTTCGCCTGCGGGTCGGCCTTCATCAGCGCGTCGATGAGCATCTTGCCGACCGATCCGAGGTATGCCGGATCGTTCGATGGCGGCTTGCTCTCGTGGAAGACATCGCAGGCATACCAATGCGCCTCGCCGAAGAGACGCTGCTGTTCCTCCACGAACATCGAGGCGAGCTTCGGATACAGCGGATCGGTGGGATCGAGCTGGGCGGTGCCCTGGGGGAAACCGAACCACGGCTTCTTCTGCAGGATCTTCGCATCCGGCTTCAACTCGCGCAGCGCGAGCGGCACGTAGCCGGTGAAGCCCGGGGCGATCGGAGTCATGCCGAGCTCGCGCATGCGGTCCTGAATCTTTCGCCCGAGAAGCTGGTGGCTTTCCAGCCACGAGACCGGCATCGGCCCGCCCCAGCTCTCGATGTTCGCCATGAACTGCCACGGCAGGAAACACGGTCCGCACAGGAAGGATCGGATCGCGGCATCGCTCATGCCGATCTTCGTGAACACCGCGCGCCACACGCACTCGGTGCCGACCATCGCCAGCGGCATGTTCACCCCCATCAGCGCGAGGAAATCGATCTCACGCTCCCACTCGGCCCAATCCCACCACGCCATGGTGTAGCCGAAGGTGCAGAAATTATACGCCACCCGGTGCTTCAGTGCGGCTTTCGCGGAGCGAGGTTCGGTCGGTAGCGGCAGGGTGGCGGGCAGCGTCAGGTTTTCGCCGGTCCAGGAGAGCTGGCGCCTGGCATCGCGGCGCAGCCAGTCGTTGAGCGCCGCGCCGATGGCGATGGGCGAGTTGCCGCGCAGCACCAGCGTGTCTCCATCGCGGTCGATGGTGTAGGCGTCCGTATCGCTTTCGGTTTTTTCGCAGCGGATCTTCGCGGCGGCCTCTCCGAGCAGGCGCTTGATCAGGGCGTCCGCGGCGGGGAAGGGCGTGCCCGTGGCAGCGGCGAAGGCAGTGGGGGAAAAGGCGGCTGCGGCGGAGGCGGCGAGGAGTTTCTGGAACTGGCGGCGGTTCATGGGAAAAGCGGGCAAAAAGACGCGTCATGCGCTGTGCCGCGAAACCGCCGAACCTGACCGGGAATTTTCGCCAACTGTGGCTGACGCGTTCCGCGGCAGGCTGTGGCATCGGCGGGACGCCGATGCTTGGGAGGGAAGACGTCGCGGCGGGACGCCACGACCACGGCCTGCGGCGGGACGCCACAGCCACTACACCGCCAGCACCGCCCCGGTGTCCGCGCTGGTGACCAGCTTCGCGTAGCGGGCGAGGTAGCCGCTGCGGATCTTCGGCTCGGGCGGCGTCCACCTCGCCCGGCGTTCGGCGAGGATATCCTCGGAAACATGGAGATGAATCGTGCGCTTCGGAATATCGACCTCGATCCGGTCTCCGGGCTCGATCAGGGCGATGGTGCCTCCTGCGGCGGCTTCCGGGGAAACATGGCCGATGGCGCCGCCACGCGTGGCTCCGGAGAAACGTCCGTCCGTGATCAACATCACGGACTCGCCCAGACCGCGACCGGCGATGGCCGAGGTGGGCGCGAGCATTTCCGGCATGCCGGGGCCGCCCTTCGGTCCCTCGTAGCGGATCACCACCATGTCGCCGGGTTTCACCTGTCCCGTGAGAATGCCGCTGGTGGCTTCCTGCTCGGACTCGAAGATCACGGCGGGACCGGTGAAGGTCATCATGGTGGGGCTCACGCCTGCGGTCTTCACCACGCAGCCGTCCGGCGCGAGATTGCCGTGAAGCACGGCGAGCCCACCTTGCTGGGAATAGGCGCGATCGAGCGGACGGATCACCTCGGCGTCCTTCACCTCCGCCACGGAGATGGTTTCGCCAAGAGTGAGACCGCTCACGGTGAAGGCATCCAGATGGAGCAGGCCGGGGATTTCCGCGAGCCGCTGCAAGATCGCGGAGATGCCACCGGCTCGGTCGATGTCCTCCATGTAGTGCTTCCCGGAGGGCGCGACCTTGCAGAGATGCGGCACGCGCGCGGCCATGTCGTTGAAATCGCGCATCGTCAGCGGGATGCCCGCTTCATGGGCCACGGCGATGGTGTGCAGCACGGTGTTCGAGGAGCCGCCCATTGCCATGTCCAGTGCGAGGGCGTTGGCGAACGCACCGCGGGTGAGGATGTCGGAGGGCTTCACGTCATCGCGCACCAGCCGCACGATGGCGCGTCCGGCACGTTCGAAGAGCGCGTCGCGCGCGGGATCGGTGGCGAGGATCGAGCCATTGCCAGGCAGCGCCAGTCCCAGCGCCTCGCACAGACAGTTCATCGAGTTCGCGGTGAACATGCCCGAGCAGGAACCGCAGGTGGGGCAGGCGTTGCGTTCGATTTCACCGAGCTGATCCTCTGTGATCGCCTGCGCGGAGAGTTTGCCCACGGCCTCGAACACGGACGCGAGATCGAGCGATTCTCCAGTGGTCGGATTCTTTCCCGAACGCATCGGGCCACCGGACACGAAGACGGTGGGGATGTTCACCCGCGCCGCTCCCATCATCATGCCGGGTACGATCTTGTCGCAGTTCGGGATGCACACCGCTCCATCGAAACAGTGGGCGCGCAGCATCGTCTCGATGCTGTCGGCGATGATCTCGCGCGAGGCGAGGGAGTAGCGCATGCCGCCGTGGCCCATCGCGATGCCGTCGTCCACGCCGATGCAGTTGAACTCGAAAGGCACGCCGCCCGCCGCGCGCACGGCTTCGCGGACCTTGCGGCCGACCACATCCAGATGGGCGTGGCCGGGGATGATCTGGACGAAGGAGTTCGCGATGGCGATGAAGGGCTTGTCCCAATCATCCTCCGACCGGATCGCGCCGGTCGCGCGGAGAAGGCTGCGGTGCGGCGCGCGGATCGCGCCTTTCTTGACGATGTCGCTGAGAGCCATGCTTGGATATTGGCCGTGGAATCATCCATATTGGAATGACTCGATTGGTTGTCCTGTGATACCAATCCGGTATGAATTATTCCCTGCGCGAACTGGAGTGCTTTCTGGCGGTGGCGGAGGAGCTGTCGTTCACCCGGGCTGCCCGAAGGCTCAATCTCGCCCAGCCGCCGCTGTCCCGACATGTCCGGGTGCTGGAGGAGAAGCTGGGTGCGGTGCTCTTCGAACGCGAACCGCGCGGGGTCTCGCTCACCCCGGCGGGGCATTTGTTCTATGAGGAAACGCGGACGATTCCGAACCGCCTCACGCGCGCGGGAGAGGCGGTGAAGCGGACCGTGGCGGGGGAAACCGCGCGTCTGCGCCTCGGCTTCGTCAGCGCGGTGATGAATGACGATCTGGTGGAGATCCTGCGGCGTTTCCGCGGCACCCATCCGCAGGTGCAGATCCTGCTGCACGATGCGCCGCCACACGACCAACTGCGGGCGATTGCCGAAGGCAGGCTCGATGGTGGGTTCGTGGGCATCGAGGCACCCGCGGATGCGGCGGGAATCGAAGTCACGCCGTGGCATCGGGAAGCGCTGTGTTGCTTCGTGGCCTCGGATCATCCTTTGGCCGGACGGCGGCAGGTCGCGTTGAAGGAGCTGGCGAAGGAACCGTTTGTGGCGGTGGCGCATGAGGCCGCGCCGGCCTTCGCGGCATTGGTGGGGCGAATGTGCGCGGATGCGGGATTCCGCCCACGGGTGATCCTGGAGTCACCGCGCGCCCAGGCGGTGGCGGTGATGGTGGCGGCGGGATCGGGGATCGCGATTCTTCCGGCCGCACTGGAGAAGCTCGCGGGCAGCGCGGTGGTGGCGGTGCCGTTGAAAGGCCAGCCGAAGATCACCCACGTCTTCGCGCGGCGCACGGGGAGGGCGAAAGGAGCCCTCGGGGAGCTGATGGCCCTGTTGAAGGGATGGCCCGGGAAAAGGTGAGTGTCTCTCCTGGTGCGGTTGGAGCCTGCTGGCGTGGAGGCCGCTTTGGGAATCCCCTCATGACCTCCACGCCATCGTTCATTGCATTTGCATTACCCAAGAAAGAGAACCGGGGACAGGGACACCCCTTGCCGGGGTATCCCCGTCCTTTGCTCATGGCACCGAAATCCGGATGAAAAGCCTGCCATCCACCGCTTTGGAAAGCGGGATGCTGGTGAGGACCTGATTGGTGCCAGCTCCGACCGCGCTTGGCGAAGGATCCCAAGCGACATCCGCGGCGCGCAATGGCCCGCACAAGGACACGGATAGCAGACAACCGGTGAAAAGAGCCTTTTTCTTCATGGTTCGGGGGTTTTGGGAACGGGCAATACGATGCGCCTTGGTGGGGAGTGCCACCGCGTTTCAAAACCTGACCAAGAAAAACGAAGAAATTTGGCGGGGATTGTAGTCGAAAGCTCTGCTTTCGAAATGTCTCCGCCAGGTCCGTTGACGGTGGCTTGTCAGGCCGAAGGACGTCCGATCCCGAAGAGGGGAAGCGGAGCTTCCCCCTACATTGCCCTCACGGGTCCTTCACCCGCACCGCATTGTCATACGGCCGGTTTACGAAGATGAGCGTGTCCTTGTTCCGCAGGGCGTGGGTTTCCACGATGCCGAGTTCGGGAGCTTCCTGATAGAGGATGCCGTCCCGCACGTGCCAGCGGCCGCCGACGAAATTCTCCGTCGCCAGCCTGCCGCCCTTGTAGAAGCGGATGGTGCCGTCCGGCAGGAATTGACGCAGATGCTCAAGGCCGCTGTAAAAGTAACGCCACGTGCCGATGAAGTCCGCCTCGGTGGCGGTGGTGATCAGGCCTTCCTCGAACTGCACGATGCCGGTTGCACGGGAACCTCCCCTGATCGGTCGGAGGGTGGCCTTCAGCGTCCATCGGCCGGGCTGGTATTGGTTGCTCCCAACCAGCAGGGTGAAGAGGTTTCCGGTCACGTTCTGGGCGTAGTTCCCGGTGGTGCCGCTGTTCTCCGTGCGGCTGATCACCATGCCATCGCGAAGCAAGGCGACATCCTTCACCTCCACTACGGCGGGCCCCTGCATCCACTTGAAGACCGGGCGATACGTGCCGGACTTCCAGATCAGATGGGTGACGTCAAACTCCACCTGCTTCGCTCCGCCGCTCTTCACCTCCCAGCGGAAATCACGCGCGGGCATGCGACGCACGAACTTGTCACGGTCCAGCGGGATCGAGCTGACCACGTCCTCCGCTTGGTCATCATGCATCAGCGCCTGGTTCACCTGCAGCAGGCGAACGTCCTGCCCGGGAACGTGGAGCTGCACCTTTCCATCGAAGACACCCAGCTCGGTCCTGCCGTCCTCATGCACGTCCATGGCGAACTCGGTGCCGAGATCGACCACCCGGCCCTTTGCATAGTCCACATGGAAGCCCTCCGCGCCCTTCGGCACATACGCGACCAGCTTGCCCACGGCGAGGCTGCCCGCGGTGCCATCGATGATCGAGTAGTCGACCGGCCCCTCCAGCGTGACGCGCACGCCGGAGGCATACGTGAGCTCCACCAGACCGGTGCGGATGGAAAGACGGCGCGCCTGACCCTGCGTGCCAAGCAGATCCGGCTCTTGGCCGTTTGCCCACTCCACGCCCATGAGGCCGGTGATGCGGGCAGGCAGGGCGTCCACGGGGCGAGGTGGCTTCGGCGTGGGCACGGCGGCAACCGGCACTTTCACCTCCACCCTCTGTGGCGGGCGGCTGATGAATCCGAGTGTGAAGCACGCTGCGGCCGCTGCAGCACCGAGTGCCAGCTTCGCCGGGAAACTCAGGATGTTGTGAGGCTTCCTCTCCACGCCGGTGATGTCATTCAGCGCGTCCGCCATCATCGACTCGTGCGTGACCGTTTCCGCGTAGTAACGCAGGGCATCCTCATCGTGCATGAGGTCTTCGAGACGGCTGGTGTCGACTTTGCTCATCTCGCGTCCATCGAGCAGTTGGTCGATGAGCTTGCGGAGCTCCGGGGAGGTCGGCTTCATGACAGGGAAAGTTTGGATTGGATGCAGTGGCGCAGTCTCAGCCGTAGCCGCGAGATCGTCTTCTGGACGCGGTTCGGGTGCTCGGCGCGGTCCTGCGCATGGGCGGTGAGCGAGCCGCGGTCCACATACTTCAGACGCAGTAGTTGGAGCTCATCCGCGTCCAACTGGGACAGGCATTTGCGCAAGGCCTCCATGCGCGGCTCGATGTCCTCCAGGATCTCTTCCATCGCGCCGCTGATGCGGTGCAGGCTGTCCTCCGAATAAGTGACCACGCGTTCCTCGCGCGTGCGGTCGCGGCGATGGCCCATGGCCTTGAACCACGCCACCTTGAACGCCCACGCGCGCAGGTTGGTGTCCTCCCGATATTCGCCGCGGCGCTCCCAGAGGAAGATCATGGTCTCCTGCACCACGTCATCGCATGCGGCCTTGTGCGGCAGGATCGAGAGCACGTAGGCACGCAGCGGGACACGGAGGGCGGCGATCGCGTGAGCCATCTCCGCCTCGTCCTGCGGCACGGCGTGCGGCTCGACCGGATCGGGGTTCATCTAATGGCAGGTTCCGCGAAATGGCGGAAACTGACCAGAAAGTTTGAGAAAGGTTGTCGTCGGGCGGACCGCGTGGACGTAGGACCTTGTTTTACAATGTGAAGGGGAAGCGGCTGCCATGCGGTTTTCATAGCCATGCGTTCGTGTGGCAATATCGGACCGGGGTGGAAAACGGGGAATTCATTCGCGTCCGGTGGGAGGAAAGAAAATCCCGTGCCGCGGCGTTCCCACGGCACGCTGAATCCGTCATCCATCGCCTTGAAACGCATGGCTTCCTCCGCCTCCATGTCCCGCCCATCCAGCCGATGGCTGGTGGGAATGGCCGCCGTATTTCTCCTGCCGTCCTCTTTTGCCAAGGATCTGCCACCAGCGGAAAAGCACATCCGCCGCATCTGGGAGTTCGAGGACGCGGGCGTGAGCTTCAACGATGACTTTTCGCAAGGCCGTCTCAATGGTTGCGAGCAAGCCGGCACGGATGAGTTCAAGCTGACCCTTTCTCCGGAGAACGAGCCGATCAACCCCAGCCCGTGGTATGCCTTCAAAGTCACCTCGGCCACCGCGAGGACTCTCAAGCTTCATTTCGTCCTCACCGCGGAGGGTTCGGTGCTGCGGCCTCGCCTGAGCACGGATGGGAAGACGTGGACCGAACTGCCAAAGGAAGGCTTTGTCTCGAAGAGAGACACCCGTGAAGCGTGGGCGACGATCCAGGCCGGCCCTCGACCGTTGTGGGTGGCGGCGCAGGAATTGCTGGGCATCGCGGATCTGGAACAGTGGATGGACCGGAAAGCCAGGCTGCCGTTTGCGAAGGAGGAGCCGGTGGGCAAGTCCATCGAAGGCCGGACGCTCCGCAGCCTCACCTTCGGAGAGGGTGATGCGAAGAACCTCGTCTTCGTGATCGGCCGCCAGCATCCGCCGGAGGTGACCGGCAGCATGGCGCTGATGCAGTTCGTCGATACCATCACCGCGGACACCGATCTAGCGCGCCGCTACCGGGCGAAGTTCAAGACGCTGGTCATTCCGCTGGTGAATCCGGATGGTGTGGAGCACGGCCACTGGCGGTCCAACATGGGCGGCGTGGATACGAACCGCGATTGGAAGGCGTTCTCACAGCCTGAGACGCGCGCGGTGAGCGAGGCACTGGTAAGGATCGGCAAGTCTCCGGGTGTGAAGCCGTATCTCTTCATCGATTTCCATTCCACCGGCGAGGATGTGTTCTACACCCAGCAGGACAAAGATCCGACCTTTCCGCCGGACTTCACCCGCCGTTGGCTGGGTGCGATTCACGGACGTTTTCCGGATTACAAGTTCAAGCGCGAGGACGCGCACAACGTGGGCGTGCCCACGTCGAAGGGCTGGGCGTATGAGACCTTCGGCACGCCCGCGATCACCTATGAGCTCGGATATTCCACGGACCGCAAGCTGATCCGCACGGTGTGCGAAGGGGCTGCGGAAGAGATGATGAAGCTGTTGCTGGAGGACGAGGCGAAGCCGAAGCCATGAGTTCGGATCAAGCAGGAGCTGACGACTGGTTCTGAGCCCCGGAGGGGCGACGAATGGTAGCCGGTGGCGCAAGCCACCGGTCGTCGATCGGAGTGATTTCGAAGTCCCGGAGGGACGACGCTGCCTGCGCTCTCACCCAGGACCAACCGCATCGGATGATTCAATCCGGCGACTCACTCCAAATAAAACGCTCACAGACCTCCGTTTGCGTCGTCCCTCCGGGACTTCAATCATCATCCGGACGGTTCCGGTGGCTTGCGCCACCGGCTACCTTTCGCCGCCCCTCCGGGGCTTGGAAATCGCATCGTCTCACAACCCCGGCAGATTCCCAGCGTTCGAGGCATTCAGATACGCGAGGCTGATGCACCAGGAGGCGCCGTAGTTGACCCAGCCTTCCGGGTGGCGGTAGCGGCCCTCCGGCTTGAAGGGATACATCTCGGTCCCCGGGCTGCCGGAGATGGAGCCACGGCACAGCTCCAGGCGCGCGCAGATGTTCAGCGTGTGCTGGACCGGCCAGCCGCGCTCGATGCCGGTGAAGCCGAGCTCCGGCAGGCTGGGGGAGGCGGCGAGACGAGGATTCCGCCCGAAGGCCGCATCGGCCTGCGCGACCGCCAGCTCCAGCAGGCGGCGCTTGAGGGCCGGATCGTCCACTGCCCACGAGGCCGCCACCGCGCACGCGGGGAAGCTCACGATGCTCCCCACGTCGTTCATCCGCGGGATCGTCCAATTACTATCTTCATCGTAACGTCGGAAATCCCAGAGGTTGTCTCCACGGTGGACGGCGACTTCGGCCCATTGCTGGATCTTTTCCTTCAGTCCGGCAGGCGCGCGGTCGGGGTAGTTCTTCAGCAGCCATACCAGGTTCGGAATGGTGCGGTGCTCGCTCATGCGCTGGCCCTTGGTGGTGCGTGGGTCGTTCCAATCCAGCGTTTTCACGATCCATGCGGCTTGAACCACGGCGGCGTCGAGATATTTGCCCGCGTCGGCGCGCTTCTCGCGTTTCGCCACCTCATGCATGAGCAGGTTCGGCACGATCGAGTGGCCCGGAGCGTGGCGGCCTTTGAAGGGATTGAGGTCGCCGCCCATCCCGGAACCCTGGTTGAGCACGGAGATGGGTTTGTAGGTGGCGGGATCGGTCAGCGGATCGTTTTCCAGCGAGGGCTTCCAATTCTCGAAGCAGAGCGTCTTGCAGCGGTCGTAGAAGGATTGCGGCAGCCACTGCTTCAGCACCGGCCAGGCCCAGATCACGTAGGCGACCTGTTCGACGGTCTGGCTGTGGATTTTGCGACCATCCGGATCGCCGGAGGGATCGGTGGTGGCTGGATTGAGCAGATAGAAGCCCGCACCCCAGTGGATCAGCTTCACCACATCCGGTGCATCGGCTTTCGGTGGCTCGAATTCCTGGTAGTAGCGGCGCGCGATGTCCAGCGCGCCCTTGCCGCCCGGATCACCGGCGAAGTATTTGAACGAAGGATCAAGCACGCGCTTCTTGTCCGCCTCCCAATCGATCTGCCGGGGCATCGCCGCGATCCGCGCCGGGTCCGCCATCTGGAACATGACCAGCGCGGGAAGGATCGCATCATAATACGTGCCGTCCCGCCACGGGCAGCCGCCGTAGGCGCTGGGGTGCGTGCCGACCACGCTGCGGGAGTCGATCAGGAAATCCACCGCGGGCTGCCAGAAGCGCTCCTTCATCAGGTCCGTGCGGATCCAGAAGGGATCGCTGGTGCCATCGCGGAGCGTGCCGCCCTTCACCTCCACCACGTATTCGGCATCGCTGTCGGCGGGCTTGAAGTCGGAGAAGTCGCCGATGTTGCCCTTGATGACGCCTTGGAACAACGGCGATCCACCCGAGGCCGCACGTACGATGAATGGCGTGCCGTCCGGGCTCAGCGGCGCGGTGAAACGCTTCGGCCACGCGGTTTGGAAGCCGACCTGGTTGAGCGCGATCTGGTGGACGTTCCGAGCCACCGGTCCGCCGGGACGGACCACGGCCTTCACGCCGGTGCCGGCGGCTTCGTCCGCGGCTCCATAGACGGCGATCTCACGGATGCGGCCCGGACCGCCGGAGGGCAGGGAAAGGCGCAGCTTGGTGACATTGCGGGCGCTGACCAGCACGCGGCGGACGTCCTCCTTGTTGCCGCGCACGCGGCCAGCATCGGTCAGCGACCATTGGCCGTTTTCCCACACGGAAATATCGAAGTCGGCGAGCTGGGCCTCGCTCCGCCAGCCGGAATAGACATCCACGGCGGCGATGTCCGCCGGCTGCGCCAGCGTGATCTCCAGCCAGGGGTTCTTGTCGTTGTTCGCATTCGCGATCCAGCGGGACTCATCGCTCTCCACGCCATCCACCGCATTCTTCGCGGGGCCTTCGGTTTTCTCGCTGCTGGCCTTCACTGCGGCTCCGGTGGCGAGATTGCCCGCGCCGTGCGCCATCGCGCTCAGAGCGAGACCACAAGTGACAAAGGCCGGAAGAAATCGGGCGTGCGTGTGCATGATGGGTTTACGGAATGAGGTGGGGAATGTTGCGCTAATTTGAAATTATATTTTATAATGTGGCTGCTGCGTCTCGCAGCAGGCCGTGGCGTCGGCGTCCCGCCGAAGCTCTGGATGGAGGGTGTCGCGGCGGGACGCCACAACCACGGCTTGCGGCGGGACGCCACAGCCACGATTGGATTTCATCACTCATAACAGCGGAATCGGAACACCGCGGCGGGAGCTCCGGCGGTGGCGGTCACACGCAGGCCGAGCCGCTTCGTTGCGACCTTCTCCGGCGGTGACCATTCGAAGCGCGCCGAGTGATGTTCCTCCTGGCGATGCACCACCTCGCCCGCGTCATCGACCAACTCGAACGACCGTACCATGAATGGCACCACCTCCTCCGGATGCGTCATCAGCACCGACTCCATCGGATGATCCCAGTCCGGATCGAACTCGATCACCACCCGACCCACGGATACCGCCGCATCCCAGTCGAGCCACAACTCCGGTGCGGCGTCCTGCGGATCGGCGACCCACGCATTCGGCAGGCTTGTTGGACGCGCGGGACCATGGATCACATTTTCCGGAGCGAAGACCTCCACGGCGGGCGTCACCGTCATCGCGAGATTGCGTCCTTCGGGGCGGCGCTTCGGCAGCCAGAATTCGAAGCGATCGATGCCGATGCCTGCGGGAGGTTCCTGCACTGCGGAAGTGGCCACCGCCTTGTTGAAGGCATTCGAAACCGCGACCACGCCGGTCACGCGCTGGTCGCTCACGCGCAGGCGCACCGCCGGATCCTCGCACACTTTCACGAAGTGATAGCCAGCCACCGGCAGCACGCACTGGAAGCGCACCGCCACATCGGACTGCCCTTCGGAAAACGGAATTTCCAGCGCATCCACCAGCACCTCCGGCGTGAACTCTCCGGCACGCTCCGCTTTCCAGAGCTCCACGCGCAGGGCTCCGGCGTGTTCCGCGGAAACCTCGAAGGAAAACTCCGGCGCGGAACCGGCGGTGAGTGGCACCAGCATCGCCCACGCGCTGTCGAGGCGTACCCAGGCCTTGTTGGTTTCCAGCGTGGCGAGGCGGTAGGTGCTGCTCGCGGAGACACGTGCGCTGCGGGCGAGATCGGATTCATCCTCCACGGTGACGCCGGGCAAATGCTGGCCCGCACGATCGAGCCGCGTTTGCAGGCGCTTCATCGCTTCCGGTGCATTCAGGTCCGCAGGCTGGCAACCCGATTCGCGGCACAGCGCCGCGGCGATGCCCACCGCCTGTCCGCCCGCACCGCAGGTAGCCATCACGCGGGTGGAGCCGAAGGCCACATGGCTGGCGCTGATGATGCGGCCCGCGAGGAAGAGGTTTTTGATATTACGGCTATAGTAGCAGCGGTAGGGGATGCCATACACGCCCTTCGCGTGCCACTGGGTGCAGCCAGGCAGCGCGGAATAGACACCATCGCCCGGATGCAGGTCCATCGCCCAGCCGCCGTGCGCGACCGCGTCCGGAAACACGGTGCGCTCCACCACATCGCGCTGGGTGAGGATGTAGTCGCCCTCGAAGCGGCGGCTCTCGCGCTTGCCCGGGATCTGGCCGACCCACTCCAGCGTCAGTGTTTCCGCCTCGGGGAAATTCCCGGAGTTCTTGATGTGATCCCACACGCCGTAGATCACCTTCCACAGCTCCATCTTGATCTCCTGCGACTGGTGGACGGTATCGAGACGGCCGCCGTATTCCAGCCACCAGAAGTTGCAGCCCTGCATGTTCGTGTTGAACTGGCGGTAGCGCGGGATGCCGGTGATGTCCTTCAGCGCCCACGCCGGGGCGGTGTATCTCACCGGCGCGCCGGTGTCCTTGGTGTAGAAATACATCGAGTGGCCGAGGAGTTGGCCGTAAGCGGCATCCGGGGCGAAGCCTTCGCCGAATTCCTCCTTCGATTCCGCGCCCATGCGGAAGGCGGCTCCGGCGAGGAACGCCACCACGCCATCGCCGGAGGCATCGCAGAACAGCGGGGCCTTCACGTGATACACGGTGGAGTTCTGCGGGCAGAAGGCGCGGACCGCGGCGATCTCCTCGCCATTCATCTCCACCTCATCGACGGCGGTATCGAGCAGCAGCGTGAGGTTCGGCTCCAGCAGGCACTTCTCCAGCAGGATGGTGTCGAGGATGTAGGGATTGCCCTGGCGGTTGCGGTAGAGGTTTTCCTCCAGGATTTCATTGGTCACGCCGCCCTCGCGCGACCAGCGGTTGTTGTTCCCCAGGTGGGAGGTCGCGCCGAGAATCCACAGCCGCACCTCGCTGGAGGCATTGCCACCGAGCATCGGGCGGTCCTGGATGAGCACGGTCTTCAGCCCTTCGCGGGCGGCGGCGATGGCACAACACGTGCCGGCCAGCCCGCCGCCGATCACGACGAGGTCGGCGGTGATTTCATCGGTGCGCAGATGGCGTTTTGCGGAGGGAGGTTCCAGGAGCATGACAATCGCAGCAAAATCAGGCGCGGCGGCGCAGCAGGCCGCCACCGCGGAGAATGAGAAAGGCGAGCAGCGGCAGCACCGCCATCACCGTGAACCACGGCGCATAACCGCGGCCCTCGACCGAGCGCAGCAGCGGTCCGCAAACCGTCCGCAGGGCTTCATCGAGGAAGCCTGCGGGTTTTGTGGAAGGTCCGGCCACCATCGTGGCGACCACGGAGTTCATGAGCACGCCACCGAGCGTGCTGCCAGCGGCGACCACGCTGAAGACGGTGGCCACGGAATGCTTTGGCACCAGGTCCACCACCAGCGCGGTGATGTTCGTGAGCCACGCCAGCGAAAGGATCACCGCGCATACGGCCAGCGTCATCACGCCCGCCACACTGGATGCCTGTGGAATGAACCACGCCACCGGCATCAGCAGCGCGCAGCCGAGCATCACCCGCAGCCGTGAGGCCGGAGCACCCACGCTCTTCACGCCGAGACCGGACAGCCAGCCGCCTGTCAGCGAACCCACACCCGCGGCGGCATAGATCATCCATGTCATCGTCAGCGCGTCCTGGCTCACGCCGCGGCCATCGTGCAGATACTTGGCGAACCAGAATTGGAAGAAATACCAGATGGGATCGGTGAGCAGGCGGCCGAGCAGCAGCAGCCACACCGGGCGGTAGGTCAGCACCTGCTTCCACGTCCACGCGGCTCCGGTGTTCTCCGCGCCCGCGTCTTCCTCGATCAGCGAAAGCTCTTCGGCGGAAATGAAGCGGCTCTCACGTGGCTTGCGATACAGCAGCAGCCACGGCACCAGCCATGCGAAGCCCGCGATGCCGGTGATGAGAAACGCGGTGCGCCAGCCCTCGCCGAGGCCCGGCAGCGTCCATTTGGAAAGCGGGATCACGATCGATGGCGCGAGTGTGGCTCCCACCGTGGCGCCCATGGTGTAGAGGCCGATCGCGGTGGCGCGTTCCTTTGCGGGGAACCACTCGGACACCGCCTTCGAGGCTGCGGGCCACACTCCGGCCTCTCCCAGTCCGAGCATGAACCGGCACGCGCCCAGCGAACGCACGCCCTGCACGAACGTGGTCGCGACATTCGCCAGCGACCACCAGATCACGAACAAGGCCGCGCCGCCGCGCGTGCCCAGCTTGTCCACCAGCTTCCCGGAGATCAGGTAGGCGATGGTGTAGGCGACGAGGAAGAGATTCACCAGGTCCGCATAGGCGCGGTCGTCCATGCCGAGGTCGTGCTGGATGGTCGGAGCCAGCGCGGAAAGCACCTGCCGGTCCACGTAGTTCAGCACCGCGGCGAGGAAGACGATGACGACAATCCACCACCTCAATCCACGGATTTTCCCTGACCACGATGTCGGCATGACGGAGGAAACGTAGCGGATGAAACGCGGTTCTCAATAGGAAACTGCGTAATAGAGTAATTTATTTTCTGATTTGAGCAGTAATGTTGCCGTGAAGTGCCGCAGGTCGCATTATGCGTTTACAACACTGCGCATGCGAAGGAACCTGCCCGTGCGCATGGCAGGTTATCGTCACATTGGACTGATGGTGGAGTCGTTGAGCGGCTACGGGAACAAGATTCTCACCGGCATCAGCCGCTACGCCTCGCGCAAGCCGGACTGGCGGATGGCCTTCTTCGACCGCGAGCGCAAGGAGCTCGCCGAGCTGGTCGGCTCCTGGCAGGGCGATGGCATCATTTGCACGGCGGTGGAGCCGCGCTTCGCCGAGGCCGCGAAGACCCGCAAGCTGCCGATCGTCAACGTGACCTCGCGCCTCATCGATCCGGCGTTCATCAACGTGGTGCCGGATGACCTGGAGATCGGCCGGATGGCGGCGAAGTTCCTTCTTTCCCGAGGTTTCAAGTCGTTCGCCTTCGTGCGCAACCGCGACAACACGCGCTTCTCCTTCGACCGCGGCCGCGGCTTCGCGGAGGTGATCCACGGCACGGATTCCACCTCGCTGGCCACGCTGTCGATCACCAGCGATGCCGATGACGAACTGGCCGCCTGGCTCGGCAACCTGCCCCGTCCGCTGGCGGTGCTGAGTTCCACCGACCGCATCGGCGCGATGGTACTGGAGGCCTGCTGGCAGCGCGGCTTCAAGGTGCCGGAGGAAGTCGCGGTGCTCGGGGTGGGGGACTACTCCCAGCTCTGCGACCTGTGCTCGCCCACGCTCTCCAGTCTGGACATCGATCTGGAGCGCCGCGGCTACGAGGCCGCGCAATGGCTGGACCGGGTGCTGCAAGGCGAGGCCGCGCCGAAGGAACCGCATCTCATTCCGCCCGCCTTCGTGGTCGAGCGGCGCTCGACGGACGTGTATGCCTTCGAGGACGAGGATGTGGCGAAGGCGCTGCGCTTCATCCGCGACCACGCCTCGGAAACGATCAAGGCCGGAGACGTCGTGGCGGCCACCACGATCTCACGGCGTTCGTTGGAAGGGCGCTTCAACCTGCTGGTGGGTGCCACGCTTCACGATGAAATCTGGCGCGCGCACACGGATCTCGCACAGCGGTTGCTGACGTCGTCCTCGTTGTCGCTGCAGGAAGTGGCGGAGCGCTCCGGCTTCCGCACCGCGAGCGCCCTGGTCAGCCATTTCCGGAAGAAGTTCGGCATCACGCCGAAGGAGTACCGGAATGCGAACAGGGGGTAGGTTCCGCTTCTTGTAGCCGATGTCGTGAGACTTCGGGCTGGGTGGATTTTCCACGATCCCCATGGTTGCGTTGTGATGACGCGTGCTTCACCGATTCCGATGGTGGACCGTTCCTGCGCGGGTCATGGCGAATGGGCCCGGCCCGAAGTCTCACGACTCCGGCTACGATGGAAGAGCGCGGCCGCGCAGCCGTTCAACCACCATTCCCACCGCTTCATCCAACGACAGGCCGAATGGCTCCAGGTAGCTCAACGCGCGCGCGGCCTCGACCGCCAGATGGCTGTCGTCCGCGAGATCCGGATGCAGCTTCATACGGTGTGCATAGTAGGAAGCCTGCTCGCGGCTGCCGAAGAACAGGCGTTCCCGCTTGCCGGTCGAGGAAAGATTCGAAGGCACATCGACCCGCCAGCCGTCCTGGGTGTGGTCGATGCGGAATTGGGTCTTGCGGGCCATGGGTTTTGGGAAACGGGTTTTTCCGACAGGGCGGTGGAATCCTACCTGTCGTCCTCCGGTTTGGGAATCACCCAAGTGGGTAGGTCTGCGCCCCCGGGGAGCGCATCCCGGGGCATCACGGCAAGGGCCTCGGCGATCGGAACACTCCTGGCTTCATGCGGGGATTCATCCGGCGGGCACGCGGCCGGGAGTGGGTGTCACGCCACTCCGACAATTCGTGCAATGAGACGGCCGCATGCCGCCGGAGCCTCCCTTGCGGGAAAGGGAAAATCACTCTTCCGTGACCGGCTCGCGGGGCGTCACCTTGCTGGTGATTTCCTTCAACCGTGCTGCGAGTTGTTTGATCTCTTCAGGCTTGGTGGCTGCGAGGTTGGTCTTCTCGCCGGGATCGGTGGCGAGATCGTAGAGTTGATCGGGGGTGGAGGCTTTTTTGCCACCGGTGGCGGGAATGTATTTCCAACTGCCCCTGCGCAGCGTGACCTGGCTGCCGAGGCCGACGATCTCCTCGCGGCCGGTGGGGCTCTCGCCCAGCAGCGCCGGGAGCACGTCCTTGCTGTCCGGGAAGGCGTCCGCTGCCACGGATGCGCCCGCGAGCTTCGCGAGGCTGCGTGCCAGATCCACCTGGCTCACCATCGCATCGCTGGTGGTGCCGGGCTTCACCCTGCCGGGCAGGCGCACGAGGAAGGGGACGCGGGTGCCGCCTTCGTAATTCGAATACTTGCCACCGCGCCACGGGCCCGCAGGCTTGTGATCGCCCAGCTTCACCACGGATTGGTCGAGGTAGCCGTCGTTGACGACGGGGCCGTTGTCGCTGGAGAGGATCACCAGCGTGTTGTCCGCCAGCTTCAGCTCGTCCAGCACGCGCAGGACTTCGCCGACCTGCCAGTCCGCCTCCACGATGGAATCGCCGCGCGGACCCATGGAGGTTTTTCCCACGAACTGCGGGCCGGGCACGCGGGGGACGTGGATATTATGGCAGGCATAGTAGAGAAAGAACGGCTTGTCCTTCGAGGCGCGGATGAAGTCGACCGCCTGCTTGCAGAAGGTGGCGGACATGTCCTCGTCCTTCCACAGCGCCTTCGTGCCACCGGTCATGTGACCGATGCGGCCCACGCCATTGACGAAGCCCATGCTGTGCTGCGGATCGGACTGTACCTTGCGCTGGTCCTTTTCGAGCGGCGGAGCCTCGCCTTCCAGCCGGTGCCGGTAGGACACCTTGATCGGATCGGCGGGATCGAGACCCACCACCCTGCCATCCTCCATATAGACGCACGGCACGCGGTCGGCGGTGGCGGGCATGATGAAGGAGTGGTCGAAGCCGACCTGGTTCGGGCCGGGCGAGACGGGCTTGTTCCAATCGATGCCGCCCTTGCCGCCGAGGCCGAGGTGCCACTTGCCCACGGCGGCGGTGCGGTAGCCCGCGGCTTTCAGCACGGAGGGCAGGGTGGGTTGGCCGGTGGGGATGATCAGCGCCGCGTCTCCGGGGAGAATGCCGGTACCGTTCTGGCGGAAGGGATATTTCCCGGTCATCAGCGAGAAGCGCGAGGGCGTGCAGGTGGAGGCCGTGGCGTAGCCCGCACGGAACTTCAGGCCTTCCTTCGCGAGCCGGTCGATGTTCGGCGTCCGCACGGCGGTGGCACCATTGCATGAGATGTCACCATAGCCGAGGTCATCGGCATAGAGGATCACCACGTTCGGTGGCGCGGCGTGCGCGAGCGGGGCGGAGGCCAGAAGGAGGGCGGGGAGAAACGGAAACTTCATTCGATGCATAGGTTACACCACATCATTTCACCAGGGACGCCGGTGTGACCACCAAAAGGCTCTTTCGTGCGGACTATGGGGCCGCCTCGACTCCACCGGTCCAGGGATAGGCCCAGGTTTCGCCGGTGCGGGTGCCATCATGGAGGAGGCCCGCGCGGATCTCGCCGGTGGTGGCTTCACCCGCCTTCGGCACCACGCCCAGGTGGAGCCGCACCGTTTTCCCGTCCGGCATTGCCTTGAGGTAGGTGAAACGCTGCTCCACTCCGGCAGGCAGTTCCACCTCCGGCTTCAGGGATGCGACCGGCAGGCTGGTGGCGAAATCGACCGCCAGCAGCGTGATCCCGGACTTGTCCGGCAGGCGGCCGGTGCGTGTCTGCACCACCCGCGGCCCCTTGGCGGCGGGTGCGTCCTCGCACCACAGCAGGCGGTAGGCGACATGCAGCGGCTCGCGGGAACCGGCGGGCAGCTCCGGTGTGAAAGAGGCCACGATGTTGTCGTCATACTCGCCGCGGGTGGGGATCTCCACCAGCTTCACCTCTCCGGCGGTCATGCCCTCCTGCGGCTCCACCCAGGCGGAAGTCCGGCGTTCGTAGCGCGCCGTATCGTCCTGATAGGCATCGAAGGTCCGGTCGCGCTGCACCAGCCCGAAGCCGCGCAGGCCATGCACCGGAAACACGCTGGTGCGCACCTTCGCCGGATTTCCCAGCACCCGCCACAGCCGTGAGCCATCCTCCGCATCGATCGCCAGTGCCTCGGAATCATGAACCCGGCCGCGGAAATCCGCCGTGCGGCGCGCGTCCGCGGGGCTGAACCAGTACATCGAAGAAAACCCGGCGAGGCCCACGCCGAGATCGCTCCACGCCACACCCGAGCGCGGGAACAGGTCCGCCTGGATCTCCATCACATGCGGATTTCCCGGGCGGCTGGTGAAGCGGAAGGCACCGGTGGCGGACGGGCCGTTCAGCAGCGCGTGCCAGACCATCACGGAGCTTCCGTCCTCCGGCTTCTCGAAGACGAAGCGCTCGAACATCGGGAACTCCTCCTTGCCATCGCGCCGCAGGATCAGCCCGCGCGCGCTCAGCCCGTAGTTGAAGCCCTCCGGATGGCCGCGGAAGTAGCTCGCGCCGCCGAAGCTGAATTGCTCGTAGGAATTGGCCCCGGTGCGAGGTGCGCCATGCACGCGGAAGCCCTTGAAGCCGGACAGGTCCTTGTCCTGTGGGGCGGCCATCCCGGACGGGAATTCGAAGAGCGCGGCGGAAAACGGCACCTCTCGTACTTCGCCCCCTTCCAGAAGGCCGATCCGCAGTCCCTTGCTGTTGAAGCTGCCGGCCAGCAGCGGCTCCACCTGCACCTGGGAGTCATTGAAGAGCCACCCCTGGCGCTTGATGTGGATGCCGCGCATCTGGTCATAGGTGAGCGCCTTGGTGAACTCCGTGGGCGGGGTCCAGCCGGGAGCGTAAGGCTGCCCGGCCAACCGCTCCGCCTCGGCACGGTGGAGCGGGGCTTCCGCGGCGGCTGCGGAGTGGATGAGCAGGCAGGAAAAGAGGAAGGCAGTGCGTGGATACATGATGGACGGTTGAACGAAGTTGCATGAAATCGGGCAATTTCGGTCAAATTGCCACAAATTCAGTCTTCAATACGCCCATGATCCCGGAATGTTTCCGGTGTGACCGGAAAACGTCTCAGCCGCCATTGGGCTGCTGGAACTGCTGCACGACACCGGCGGGCACCGCTCCGCTGTTCAGATACTGTTGGGCGGCCTGGGGATCGCGCTTCATCCACTTGCCGATCATTTTCATGTAGGTGCGGTCGCGGTTCTGCGGGTCCTGGATGTTCGCGATCTGGCTGGCGGCCAGCTCCGGTTGGCTGCGGGCGGAATTCCAGACAAACTCCTCGTAAATGGCGTCCGTCGCTTCGCCGCGGTGGTTGTTCAGGAAGGTCATCGCCTGGTTCGGATCGCTGGAAGCCATCGAGGCGATCACGCTGCTCAGCGCCTCCCGGCGCAGGTCACCGGCAGGCAGGGTTTCATAGTAGCCGGTGGCTTCGGAAGGATTACCTTTCATCCACGCCGTCATCACGTCGTCCATGGTATTGGCCGCGTCCGGGGTGTTCGCCGCGGTCAGCCAGTTGGCGGCGGTGCGCGGGTCCTTCTCCGCCAGACGCGGGGCGATCTCACGCATCGCGCGATCCCGCAGCGAGGGGTCCCGGAGATTGTCCGCCCACGCCATCGCCGCGTCCGGTCCCTGTGCCATCACCGTGGGCACCAGCGAGACGAGGGCGTCGCCACGCTCGCGGGAAAACGGCATCTCCTGCATGAGCTGGGAGGCCCGGGCTGGATCGCCGGCCGCAATGCCACGGATCACGCCGACCATCCACGGATTGCCCTGGTCCGGTGGACCTTGGAAATGACTGTTGGCCCATGCCATCGCGCCATTGAGATCGGAGTTCGCCCAAGTGGAGAGGATGGTCTGGCGGGCGAAGGCGTTGCCGGTGTTCTTCTCCGCGAAATCGAGCGCGGCCAGTGGATCGTGCTTTGCCCAGGCGGACAGCAGCATGGCGTATTCGGAGAGATTCGTGCCGGACATGCCCATGGCGCGGAAGTCCGCCACCACATCCGCGAATTGTCCCGGCTCCAAGCTGTCCACGAAGTCCAGCCACGCGCGCGCCCGGTCCGGGCCGTGCATCAGGTCCGATATCCGGCCCTGGAGCTGTCCCCGGTCCAGCTTCGCCAGAGATTGGCGGGCTTTGCCGCCGCGCGGGGCGGCGGCCATGTCATCCCCGCCAGAACCTGCTCCGCGGGAGCTGTTGCGGCCGTTGGTGGTGGACGGTCCGTCTTTCAACGAGGGAACTCCGGCATTGTTTGTTAGCGGTGAGGAGCCATGACCGGCAATGAAGCCACCGATGCCGAACAACACGGCGGATGAAACAGGCAGAACGAAGGGTGGAAGGTTCTTCATGCCCGCGATGGTGCCGGGTCCAAGATGATGGCTCGATGACGTGGCAGGAGGAATTTCCGGCTGCGTGCTTCTCAATCATGGAAGCCGCCGAACTTGTCGTATTTCGCCCGCGTGCTGTCCGGCAGTTGCAGGGTGGTGGAGGGGCCGAGATTGAGCGGGTCCCTCCAGGCTTTCAGCGTCCACACCACCTTTTTGTCCGGAGTGACCTCCAGCACCTGTGCCGGGGCGGTGGCGGGATCGACCGTTTCGCTCCACGAGTTCACCCAGTTGTTCACCAGCGTGTTGCCGTTCGCCAGACGGGTGGAGATCTGGAAGCTGCGGATGCCCTGGTCCGGCAGGTCCGCGGGCGTGATTTCCCACACGGTGTCTCCGGCGGAGGTGATCTCCCGCACCAGCTTCGATCCAGTGACGAGGGTATTGCCATTCGGCAGCCGCGAGGCGGACCACGGGCCGGGGAATTTCGCGGTCCACAGCTCTCTACCATGATCGTCGTACTCGGACACCTTGCCACCATCCATGTGGGATACCAGCAGCGTGCCTGTGGCGGTGAGTTCGGCGTGGCGGAATTGTCCGTGGGTGCCCTTCACATTGCCCACCTCCAGCGGGAACTCGCGCTCCACCTGGTTCGTCGCGATGTTCATCACCACGCACTTCGGTTCCGGGCCGTTCTGGATGAAGAGCACGCGCTGTTTGCCGATCATGCTGGCGGTATGGATCTCGCAACCCTGCGGCGCATCGTGGTGCCACAGCACCTTGTTGTCCTTGTCCGCTCCGTCGATGAGGGTGACGCCGTACTGGTGGGCGAAGAGGATGCGGCCATCGGCGAGCCGCACCGCATCACTGATCTCGCCGCGGCTGCCGGGATTGTGCCAGCTCCAGACCAGCGCGCCCTTTTCGACCCGATACATGTCCTGGGTCTTTGCCTCACCGGCATAGAAAAAGTCATGCCGGTCCGGTGCGGTGGATGGCTCGGCGGCGGAGGAAACGGAAACCAGCGCGAAGCCGGACAACAGTTGGAGGAGGTGGGGTTTCATGGATTTGCAATGCAACAGGCGATGGAAGCGAAGCCGCGGCTTCAGCGGAACCGTTACCGTGGCGGGTTGGGAAATGTTACATGCATTTTTTGACTTGGGGAGACGGCGGGATCGGGTGTCGACGTGCTCCTTGGGAGATCCCATCCTTCGCCTTGGCAGGGGGAGGCGATGGAGCTATCAGATGTGCGTCCGCCCCCTTGTTCCATGATCTCCCAGGAAGATCCCCGCCTGCGCCATGCCCGCGCGTTGTTCGCGCTCGCGCTTTTCATCCTCGTGGCCGGACAGTTCCTTCCCGTGTCCCCCTCCCTCCATCCCGCCGGGTGGACGCGGTGGACCGGCATGGGGCGGCATTTCACCGATGTGCTTCGTGGCCATGGCGACCAGAAGCAACTGCTCGTGGACGGACTCCTTCTAACCTCCTCCGCTCTTGTCCTGCTGGCTCCCTTTTTCACCATGGTGCTCGCCCGCAGCGCGCCACTGCTGTGGACCGCGCGTTTGCTGACGCTGGGAACGTGGGTCGCGTGGCTCTCCATCAAGGCGGCCTCCGGAGGGGAGGCCGGCATCCTCATCGCGCTCATCATCCTGACGGCCGGATTGATCCGCCTGCCCGCTCCGGCACACGTTCCACGGCCCGCGAGATAGTCCGATGCCATTCAAGGTTTCAATGGAAACGCCCGACCGTCATCAGCTCCGCCTCCGCCTTGCCCGCGTGGTCCTCGGTCTCGCCGCAGCCTCCATGATCGCGATCCAGTTCTCCTCGGTAGAGTTCATCGGGCGCAGGCTTCCATTCCATGAAATATGGGAGGACATTGGCGAAGGGTTCATGGCGATGCTGCGGGGGCGCTTTGATCCGGTCCCGTTCATGGCCGGCGGGATCTTCGTGACCATCCATCTCTTCGTGCTCGCCCAGCCGTTTCTGACCGGTTTCTACAGCCGGGCCCGGCTGTTGCTGTGGATCGCGCGCGTGATTTCCCTCGTGCCGTGGGGGTGGTTGATCGTCAGCGGCGGATTCTCCTCGATGATCCGGGAGCTGCCTTACTCGGAGGTGGAGCCCATGGCGGTTTGTGCGCTGGCGGTGATCACCTTTCTGCCGATCGGGCTGTTCCTTGTGCCCGCGCGGGAGAGGGAGCAGTTTCAGGAGGGAATCAAAAGGCGCGAACAAGAATAGTCGTGGCCTTGAAGGCGCGGTGATGGGAGGCGGGAATCATCTACGATGTGCGTCGTAGGTGTTCCGGCGGCAGACCGGGGGAATCACTCCCCCGTGTCCGGATACGATCCCAGCAGTTTCACCAGCGAGCAGTGCGTGTGCAGTTCCCCGATGGCGGCGGCGACTTCCTTGTCCTCGCAGTGGCCGGCGAGGTCCACGTAGAAGATGTATTCCCAGTCCTTCCGCTTCGAGGGGCGGGACTCGATCTTCGACATGTTGATGTGGAATTGGTCGAAGGCCTGCAGCGCGCTGACCAGCGAGCCGGGCTTGTCCTGGATGGCGAAGAGGATCGAGGTGCGGTCGTTGCCGGTGGGAGGGCAGGTCTTTTCCCCGATCACCAGGAAGCGCGTGGTATTCGTGGCGCGGTCCTGGATCGCCTCCTCCAGCATGGTGAGGCCGTACATTTCCGCGGCCAGCGGGCCACCCATCGCGGCGGCACCCTGCGCGGCATTATCGCGGGCGAGCTGTGCGGCCTTGGTGGTGGAGGAAACCTCGACAAGATCGGCGTCCGGGAAATTCTTCAGAATCCAAGAGCGGCATTGGCCGAAGACCTGCGGGTGCGAGTACAGCGTCTTGATCTCCTCGCGCGGAATGGAGGCCATCAGCCCGTTCTCGATCCGCATCAGGATCTGCGCGCAGATGTGCAGCGGGGAATCCACGAAGAGATCGAGCGTGTGGGATACCGCACCTTCCGTGGAATTCTCGATCGGCACCACGCCGTAGTCGGCGCGGCGGCGCGCGACCTGGTCGAAGACATCCGCGAAGTTCGGCTGCGGCGAGTAGTTCACCGAGTGGCCGAATTTCTTGATCGCCGCCTGATGCGTCCACGTGCCCTCCGGGCCGAGGTAGGCGATCTTCAGGTCATCCTCCAGCGCGAGCGCGGCGGACATGATCTCGCGGTAGATCGCGCGGATCGATTTTTCCGGCAGGCGGCCCTGGCTCTTTTCGATCAGGCGGCGGAGCACCAGCTCCTCGCGTTCCGGGGCGTAGATCTGGAGGCCGTCGCGCTTTTTCACCACGCCCACTTCATGGACGAGGTCGGCACGGCGGTTGAGAAGGTCCAGCAGGTCGGTGTCGATGGCGTCGATCTGCTTGCGGATGTCGTCGAGATTCACGGGAAAGGAAAGGGGATGAAATCCGGGGCCGCCGGACGGACAGGATTAACAGGATTTTTCAGGATTCGGAGGAAGCGAAATCCGCCGTGGAATGAACGGAAAGCCCATCATTCCATCACGCGCCAAAAGAGAAATTTTCAACCGCAATCGAGCGGAGCGAGATGGACCCACACTCCCAATTCCAGTATTTGGGTCAAATGGACGCGGATGAACGCAGATAGGAAATGATGGAAGAGATATTTGCGGAAGTGGACTCCAATTCCGGCCATCCTTTCTTCCATCTGTGTCCATCCGCGTTCATCGGTGGTGGAAATCCTTCTGAATCGCTGACGGAGACCGACTGGGCAAGGGATGCTTCAGGACTCGGAGGATGACTCGGCATTCGCGCCCAGGCTGAGCTGCTGGGGCTCCGGCTCGGCGGGCTTCGCCTCATCCGGCTCCGGCAGCTTCACCTTGCGCAGCTCCGCGGCATTCGGGAGATCATCCACGCTGCGGATGCCGAAGTGCTCGAAGAAAAGATCCGTGGTCTCATACAGCAGCGGCCGGCCCGGCAGCTCCGCGCGACCGCCGATGCGGATCAGGTCGCGGTCCAGCAGCTTTTGCAGCATGCCATCGCAGGCCACGCCGCGGACCGCCTCCATCGCCGCCTTCGTGATCGGCTGGCGGTAGGCGATGATCGCCAGCGTCTCCATCGCCGGGCCGCTGAGTCGCTCCGGCTTCCGGCCGGGGAAAAGCTGGCGGACGAATTCGCCATACTTCGGGCGGGTATAGAGCTTCCAGCCCTTCGCCCGCTCGGTCAGATAGAAAGCACGGCCGGATTCCTCATAGGCGGTGTTCAGGGCGGCGATGGCCTCCGCCACCTGCTCGGACGAGACTGCGGCGAGGTTGGTCAGCCATTCCTCCAGAGCGGCAGGTTCCTTGCCCTCCTCGATCTCACGGGCGCGGACGTCCTCCGCCTCCGCCACCCGGGCGCGGATCAGCCGTGCCACTTCCGAGGTAGCAAGGGGCTCCTCCGAGGCAATGAGCAGGGCTTCGACGATCGCGCTGAGTTCCATACGGGCGCGCAGCGTAGGGTCCGCTCACGGAGGGAGTCGAGCCTTTAGGCAGGGAGGGCCCCCAAGGACAGGGCGGAAGGCTCTGGAGAGACAAAAAGCCTCCGGGGCGGACTTCAAGTAACATGGCCGGTTCTTCCCTGATCCCCGATGCCTGCCGATCAGTCACTTTCGCACCTCAAAATTCAGTTGAACCTATCATCGATTTTCAAGAAATCCCTTGATTTTCAATCTCTGGCCGCTGTTCCGGTCAAAAAACTTTCTCAACTGGGACACCAATGCCGATTTATGAAATTTCCCCTTGATGGAGGGCCGTTCAGGGGCTAATCCACCCCGCCCTTCTGGAGGGGTGGGGGACGCAGGCAGCACCTGCTCCGACCCCCGATCAACTCTCACTGAGACCCGCTCACGCGCCATGGCCGCGAAGAAATCCACTCCCAAAAAGGCGGCGCCGAAGGCCCCCGCCAAGAAAGCTGCTCCGGCGAAGGCCGCCAAAGCCGCTCCGGCTCCCGCCAAGAAAGCCGCGCCCGCTCCCAAGAAGCCCGAGCCCGTGAAGGCCGCTTCCAGCAAGGTCGTGGCGAAACCGGCTCCGGCTCCGAAGGCGAAGGAAGCCGCTCCCAAGAACGTGACCAAGGAAACCGCCCCCAAGGAAATCGCAGCCGAGACCGCGCCCGTGAATGGCAGCGGCGGCAGCCACTCCGCCGTCTTCGTGGACAAGCAGAAGCAGCGCCTTCTCGACCTCCGCGACGAACTTGTGGATGCCATGACCGGCACCACCCGCGACACCATCCGCAATGCTCCCGAAGGCTCCGAGGCCTCCGGCTCCGGCATGCACCAGGGTGACGCCGGCAGCGATGCCTACGACCGTGACTTCGCCCTCAGCGTCCTGGCCAAGGAACAGGACGCCCTCTACGAAATCGAGCAGGCCCTCCAGCGCATCAAGAAGGGTGCCTACGGCGTCTGCGAAATGTCCGGCCGGAAGATCCCGACCGCCCGCCTCGAGGCCATTCCCTTCGCCCGTTTGACGGTCGAATGCCAGGCCCAGTGGGAGAAGGAATACGGCAACCGCCGCTTCCGTCCGTCCAACGAAGTTGGCTTCAGCGGCGGAAATTACTCGGATGATGAAGATTCCGAGACGGTTTCGCTTGACGAGGATGATGATTGAACTAAATTCCCGCCCCCACGTTTTCTGACACATGCCACGCGAGATCATCATCCTCGAATGCACCGAAGCCAAGGCTGAGGGCAAGCCGACGTCCCGCTACGTCACCACGCGCAACAAGAAGAGCCTGCGCACGCCGGGTCGTCTCGAGAAGGTGAAGTTCAATCCCTTCCTGCAGCGCCGCACCCTTCACCGCGAACTCCGCTAATCTTTTTTTCTCATGTCCGAGCCCAAGACCGTCCAGCGCCGCATCGCCTTCCGCAAGGCGAACCGCAAGATGCCGACCCGTCGGCACGACATCCAGGTGGAGCAGGTGCGCGCCACCAACCCGGAGCTTCTCTCGAAGTTCACCACCGAGACCGGCAAGATCCTGCCGCGCCGCGTGACGGGTGTGTCCGCCAAGCTTCATCGCAAGATCACCCGCTCCATCAAGCAGGCTCGCGCGGTGAATCTCCTGCCCTGATCCCGGGCTCCGGAGAAACCATCATTCTCACCAGGAGCTTGTCCGTGACCCGGACAGGCTCTTTGTGTTTTCACGGACCATGAAGGAACTCAAGGACACCCAGAACGAGCGCGATGACCGCCGTCTGCCCATCGACCGCGTGGGCGTGAAAGGCCTGCGCTTCCCGGTGGAGGTCAGTGACAAGGGCGGCAGCGTCCAGCGCACAGTCGCCACCGTCTCCCTCGCCGTCGATCTTCCCGCCCACTTCAAGGGCACCCACATGAGCCGCTTCGTCGAGGCCCTCCACGCCCACGGCGGCTGCCTCGATGTGCGCACCATCGCCTCCCTGCCGCGCGAGCTGCTCCGCAAGCTGGACGCCCGCAAGGCCCACATCGAATTCCAGTTCCCCTTCTTCCTCAGCAAGGCCGCGCCTGTTACCGGCAAGCAGGGCCTGCTCGACTACGAGGTCCGCTTCGAGGTCGAGGCCGAGGAGGGCAAGCCGACGGATTTCATCGTCACCGTCTTCGTCCCCGTGGCCACGCTCTGCCCGTGCTCGAAGGCCATCAGCGACCGCGGCGCGCACAACCAGCGCGGCATCGTCACCTACTCCATCCGCTCCACCGAGCCGATCTGGATCGAGGACCTCATCGCCCTGGTGGAACGCTCCGCGAGTTGCGAACTCTACAGCATCCTCAAGCGTCCGGACGAAAAGGCCGTCACCGAGCGCGCCTATGACAATCCGGTGTTCGTGGAAGACCTCGTCCGCAACGTCGCCTCGCGCTCGAACGCGCACGAATCGATCACGTGGTACCGCGTGGAAGCGGAGAACTTCGAGTCCATCCACAACCACAACGCCTACGCGGTCATCGAGAAGCACTAGACTTCACGTAGCTGAAGTCGTGAGACTTCAGGCGGGGTGGACAAGCGAAGTTCCGTGCATATCCAGTCCGCCTCTGATCCACCCAGGTGCGGCACGCCAGGGGAGGGGTGAATCCACCCCGCCCGAAGTCTCACGACTCCGGCTACAAAAAGGGAGGGCGTCTCTCCGGGATGTCCGGGTCTGAAGGAGACGCCCGCTCCCGATGACGCGCCCATCATTCAAAACTACGGCCTTTCCCGTAGCTCGGTCGATGCATCCTCATATCCATCCGCCCTGACTCCCGTGATCCGCGGGGGTGCCTGCTTTTTGGTTTCGAGCTCCGGCAGAATTTTCCGCACTTCATCCGAATCCGCGCCGCCTTTCTCAATCAGTCGCGCCACCCATTCATCCCTCATCACCGCATCCGAGATCCGCGCGATCGATTCCGCCGCGGCTTTCCACTCGCCGTGTTTCATTTCTTCCGCGGCGCTGATGCTGCGGCCTGTATCGTAGTGGGCGTGAGCCGGAGCTTGATCCAGCAGCGAATGAAAAACCACCCGGCTGGCTTGGGCGAGCGGCTTGCATGCCTTGGCCAGAGCTTCGGGAAGTTTTTCATCGGCTGGATCGATCGAAAACAGAAGCCCGGCAATGAAATTCAATTCAGCCACCGGAGGGATTCCAATCTCATCCGGGACCGTTGCCAGAAACAGCGCGGCATCCTCGTTTCCGTGCGCATGAGTTTGATAGGTTTTCCATAATGCCTCAAGATTTCCTCTCCGGGCGGTGAGGGACAGGATCGTATGAGGCGAGTCCGTCTTGTCCGCCTTCCTCCGCTTTTCCCACTGTTCCCATGCCAGAGCGGTGTCCTTCCGCACGAGCATTCCGTAGGCGGCTTGCAGATACCGGTCCCGGGCCTCGCTGAATTCAATCTGATCCGCCAGCGCCAGCATTCTTTCCGGCGACTGTTCGAGCGATTCGCTCAGAAAGCAGGTGAGCGGAGCGTCATAGGCCGCCGCATCGAGATAGTGCTCTTCATGCAGCCATCGTAGCACACCCTCTGGATCCTTGCGGGTGGCTTCGCGCATTTTCCGCGTGTCTTCGTCATTCCAAATACGCTGCACCTTGGATGGCAGATCGGAAAACGCGGGGTTTTTCTCCGGTTCCGATCTCGCCATGCCATCCTCCCGCCGCTCGCAGGCGATGAGACTCAGGCAAAAGAGGAGGATCAAGGGATGGCGCATGACGCGGAGAGCACTCGCTTTATTCATATTCCTCCTGCCTTTTCCATGCAAGCGGCGTCCGTTCGCCGCAGGCATGGTAGCACAAGCATTCCTGCTCGTGAATGAGGGCGGCTGATCCTTGCGGCACGCCCGCGATCAACCCCGCGGACCGTTTGCTGCTTTCCTGGGTGCCGGACTCCTCACACACAAGCAGGAATGCTTGTGCTGCCTTGAGACTTGGCCAAAGCGCCGGAATCTTTGGCAGGACCGCCAATGCTGGAAAAACCATCTCTCCCGTGGCGTTATCACCGCGTCATGCGTCCGCTTCTCTGCCTCCTCGCCTTCGCTTCCCTGGCCAGCGCCACCGATTTCAACGTCGTCTCCTTCAACATCCGCAACGGCGGCCGCCGCATGGATGGGAAATACGACCATGCCTTCCAACAGGAGATCCTCAAGAAGCTGAAGCCGGACCTCGTTGCGCTGCAGGAGGTTGATCACATCACGAAGCGCAATGGCAATGTCAACGTGGCCGCCACCTATGCCGCCGCACTCGGCATGACCTCCGCCTATGCCGCAGCGATGCCCTATGATGGTGGCGCGTATGGCGCGGCGGTGCTGTCGCGCTTTCCGGTGGTGGCGGATGAATCGATCCATCTGCCGGTGAAGGATGGCGAGCCGCGTGTCTGCGTGATCCGCTTCGTGAAAGTGCCGGACGCGGGTGTGATCGCCATCGCCGGTGTCCATCTCGATTCAGGCAATGACGACACCGCACGGCAGGAAAACGTGAAGCTCATCCTCCAGCGCCTGAAGTCCGTGAAGGAGCCTGTCATCATCACCGGCGATTTCAATGACACGCCGGACTCCGCGGTGTTGAAGATGTTCGCCGATGCGGGCTTCCGCCGGGTGACGCCAAAGGGCGATGCCGCCAGCTTCCCCGCCGATCAGCCGCGGGTCATCATCGATCACGTGCTGTTGCGCGATGGCAGCGGCCTCACGCTCCAGGACGCGGGCACGGAGGTCGTCGCGGAGTCGAATGGCAGCGATCACCGCCCGCTGCTATCGCACCTGAAGCTCGTAAAAATGTAGGGGGAAGCTCCGCTTTCCCTCTTTGGGGATGGGCTTCGCCTGTTCTTCGATTCCCATCCATCGTCCACCCACCCCCAGATCGAAAGCGGAGCTTTCGACTACATTTTCCCTCGGCATCCACCGTCCGCTACAGGCCTGCTCGAACTGGTTCCCGCGGTGTGTAAGGGATAGCGGGGCAGGAAACCGGCCTGTCAACGGGCGGCGGAAGCGGGGGAGAGTCGCGTGCGGTCCAGCCAGCGGTCGCGTTCGCGCAGGCAGGAATCACAAACCCACGTGGCCACCTCCTTGCGACCGCATCGGTCCACGCGGCCGCAGTTCGGGAAGAAAGTCTTCTCCGCCGGATTCACCGCGGAATCGTCCACGGACACCACCGTGCGGTGCATTGCATCATGATGAACGCGGCAGATCGATGCATCGTAGAGCACCTTCTGTGGCGTGGAGATTTTCCACAGCGTCAGCCCGCCCTGGCTGAAGAAGGCGGGTTCCAGAAACGTGAACGTATATGACTGGTCCGGCGGCAGCTCCCCGGCAGGGAGATCGGCCTGCGGCCAGTGGAAACGGCGGCCACGCGCATCCCCCTCGATCCATGCCTCCGGGCAACCGTCCTGGCCGCTGCTGGCGAAGTGCGGCCTGCCCGTGATGCGCACCTCATGCTCGCGCAGCGCGGCCTCGCCGCGCGCCAGAAGGCCCATCTTGCACGCCGTGACCCAGGCTGCAAAGCAACCCAGGATCACGGCGAGCGTGAGCCATGAGACACGGGGCCGTGTCCGGACCAGTGTGGGTGGAGTGTCCACGGCCGCAGCGCGATGGGATTATTGACCGGGCGCGGTGGGGGCGGGCGGAGGTTCCGGAGTGCCGCCTGCGGCCTCCTTCATCTTCTTGGCGGCCTCCTCGGCCTTGGCCTTGAGTTCGTCGGCTTTGGCCTTGGCATCAGCGGCGGCTTTGTCGGCGGCGGCCTTGCCATCGGCGACCGCTTTGTCGGCGGCGGCTTTCATTTCGGCACCGGCCTTGTCAGCGGCGTCCTTGGTCGCGGTGGCGGCTTCCTTCATTTTCTTGGAAGCATCGTCCACGGCGGCTTTCGTTTCCTTGCTGGCCTTGTCGAGCTGTTCATCCTTTTTCTTGTCGTCACAGGAGGCGATCACGAGCGGGAGCGCCAAGACGGGTATCCAGAGCTTGGTTTTCATGGGGCTGGTTTGGTGGTTTGCGGGACATCCCTCCCCCTTTGGTCATGGAAAAGGGACTATCCTCACCCATATCCCATTCGCGCGCGCACGTCAAAATGTCTTCGTTAGGTTGCTTGTAACGATGCCGCCACGCGGCGCAGAATCGGCCATGGAATTCGCCGAAGTGACCTGCCCGACCTGCTTCGAGACCTTCGAGGTGGCCGTGCCGCCGGACGAGGAACTGCCCACGGAGTACGACTACGATTGCGAAATCTGCTGCCGCCCCATGGTCATCGTCTTCAGCCGCGAGGGCGTGTGGGCGAAAGGGCTGGGGGAGTGACCTGCCCCGGATCGTCCTTGCGCCCCGCCTCCGCAGCATTTCCACTCCGCGCAGATGCCTGATGCCGACTACGTGCGCGACGCCTTCGCGCGGATCGCCGACCGCTATGTGCTGACCAATCACGTCCTCAGCGGCGGCGCGGATCTGTGGTGGCGGCACGTGGTCACCGCCCGCATCAAAAGCTGGAAACCGCACCGCCTTCTCGATGTCGCCAGCGGCACTGGCGATCTGGCGCTCTCCATCCAGGACGCGTGCCCGGAGTGCGAGGTCATCGCCTCGGATTTCTGCGCGGAAATGCTCGCTCACGCCGGGCGGCGCGGGATCGCGAAAACGATCGTCGCGGACGCGCTGAACCTGCCTTTCGAAAGCGCCTCCTTCGATGTCGTCACCGTCGCCTTCGGCCTGCGGAACATGGCGGACTACGAGGCCGCGCTACGCGAAATGCGCCGCGTTTTGAAGCCAGGCGGCCGTCTCGTGATCCTGGATTTCTCGCTGCCGCAGGGAGTCCTGCGCACGCCCTACCGTTTTTACCTCCACAATGTCCTGCCAAAGATGGCGGGCTGGCTCACCGGGCAGCGGGATGCCTACGAATACCTCGGCGGCTCCATCGAGGCCTTCCCCTCGGGAGAGGGGATGATCCAGCTTCTGGAAAAGTGCGGCTATGCCTCCGCCTCCTGCACGCCCATGACCTTCGGCGTCGTGAGTTTCTACGAGGCGACGCAGCCCTCCTGAGAGGGAACCACGAAAGACACGAAGGGGAGGGACTTCGTGGATGCTTTGGCGGAAGGATTCCTCTGGATTTGAAACCACGAATGCTCACGAATTTTCACGAATAGGTTGAGACGCAAGAGAGATTGCATCCCCCGCTTTCCACGATTCGTGAAAATTCGTGTCTCTCGTGGTTTAAAAAGAGGAGAGGAAAATCGCTCCAACTTTACAATCCCGTCATACCCCGCCGTTGACCTCGCCGGGGGAGGGTCCTAGGGTTCCCGGCGGATGAATATCGATCACTACGCGAACCGTTTTGTGTGTGACCTGGTGGCTTACGAGCCAGGCAAACCGATTGATGAGACGGCCCGCGAACTCGGCTTGGAGCCGGCGGACATCGTCAAGGTCGCTTCGAATGAAAATCCGCTCGGCCCTTCGCCGCGCGCGAAGGAGGCGATGATCGCCGCTCTTGAAGACGCCCACATTTATCCGGATGGCGGCGGTTACCGCCTGCGCAGCGCCATCGCCGGAAAGTTCGGCCTCTCCATCGACAACGTCGTCCTCGGCAATGGCTCGAATGAAATCATCGAGCTGCTCTGCCACAGCTTCCTCAATGCCAGGGCGGAACTCATCGCCGCGGAGCACGCCTTCGTCGTTTACAAGCTCATGGCCACCCTCTTCGGCGCGAAGTACGTCGAAGTGCCGGACCCGGGCTTCGTCCACGATCTCGATGCCATGGCGGACGCCATTACGGAGGACACCCGCCTCGTCTTCATCGCGAATCCGAACAATCCCACCGGCACCATGGTTGGCCAGGAAGAGCTGGACCGCTTCATGGCCCGCGTGCCGGATCACGTCGTCGTCGCTTTTGACGAAGCCTATCACGAGTTTCTCGACAAGGCCCCGGACACCCTCAAGTACATCGCCCAGGGTAAGAACGTGTGCATCCTCCGCACCTGCTCGAAGATCCACGGCCTCGCCGCGCTGCGCATCGGCTACGCGCTCGCGTCGAAGGGCGTGGCCGCCATTCTCCAGAAGGCCCGCCAGCCGTTCAACGTGAACTCCATCGCCCAGGCCGGCGCCATCGCCGCGCTCACCGATGACACGCACGTGGAGAACACCCGCCGCGTGAACCGCGAGGGTCTTGCCTTCTACTCGCAGGCGTTCAAGGAGCGCGGCCTGGAATACGTGCCCAGCGTGGCGAACTTCGTCCTCGTGAAAGTGGGTGATGGCGACCGCGTCTTCCGCGACATGCTCAAGCAGGGTGTCATCATCCGCGCCATGCGCAGCTACAAGCTGCCGGACTGGGTCCGCATCTCCATCGGCACGAAGGAGCAGAACGAACGCTGCCTGGAAGTGCTGGATGCCGTGCTCGGCACGGTGGCCGTGTCATGAGAACGGAGCGGGTTTGACAGTGGCCGCCGGCTCATCTAACAAAATAGCGGGGACAGCTTACAACGACACATGACGGGGACGTATGATCCATATCAGCAGCGGGAGTTCCGCTGCGGCCACTGCAATGGACGGATTGTCATCCCCATCGATCTGCCCCCCACCACCGGCCCCTGTCCGCACTGCGGTGGAGTGATCACCTCACCGGCTCCGCCGCATCATCCGCCCGCCGCTTCCCCATCGGGTGCCGCGCCGGTCCAGCAGGTGCCGGTGCCTGTCCCCGCTCAGCCGCAACCACCGGTGCAGCCTGTGCAACCGGTCCCGCAGATCACGCCTCCGGTGCAGCCGCCACCAGCGGTGCAGGCTCCCGTCCAGATGCCGCAGGTGCAACTGCAACCGCCGCCTGCCGCTCCCTCGCCAGCCGTTCCGGCTCAGGCTCCGGCCCAGCCCGTCGTGGTGCCCGCTCCGGCACCGCCCGCCCAGCCTGCCGCAACTGCCGCGCCAGCCCGGCCCGCCGGAGTGCTCGCGGAAAGCGCTCCCGCGTCTCCCGCCAAGACCTCATCCGCCTCCCTTCCAAAGAGCGGCCGCCGCGGGCTCATCCCGGCACTGCTGCTCATGCTTGTCCTCATCGGCGCCCTTGGCGCGGGGGGCGTCTATTTCCTGAACACCTACTACGGAAAGACCACCCCGCCGCTCGGGCAGGTTTCCGCCACTCCCGGCGAAACCCCGCGTCCGAACAACGAGGAAGAATACCTCCGCAGCGGTTGGCAGCGGGAGGCCTACAAGGTGCTCCGCGGTTACGTCGATGCCACCACACCCGATGCCAAGGCTCCCTACATCGTCGGCGGCAAGGAAGAGGTGCCCAAACTCGGTGAATTCTACGGCGGTGGACGGATCGATGACTCGGACACGCCCGCCGAGGCCTTCTCCGCCTACGAACTCTCCATGGAGGACCGCAAGCGCGGCCTCTTCCTCATGATCTATGACCAGCCCCCGCAGTTCGAAATGCGGGAGTTCTTCCGCCCGCTCGCCTCGCTGGAGGTCCAGTACGGCCTGCAGGACGCGGACATGCTGCTCGCCAGTGTCGCCCAGGCTTCGAACTTCGCCATGGAGCCGGTGCGCGTGCAGGCGTTCTTCAAGCGTTTCCCGGATGGTCTCCGCCTCGATTGGGACATGTTCGCCCAGACGAAGTACCGCAGCCTGCGGGCCTTCGTCGAATCCCCCACGCCGGGGCAGAAGGCCGTGTTCCGCGTCTTCGTCGTCGAGGACGTGGGCGAGGAAGGCAAGTCCGCCTCCGGCATCCGTACCTACCGCATCGCCGATCCCGCCACCACCTCGGACTCCACCCGCATCCGCGTGAAGGTGGACTCCGAGCCGGGACGCGCGCTTTCGTCCATCAACTGGCGCGGAAGCAAGGATTCCCGTCCCCAGACCCGTACCGCTACTCTGGAACTGGAGTGGGTGGGCAAGGACGATCCGCAGCTCTCCGTCAGCCGCTTCATCTGCTGGGAGTTCCTCGGCCTCGGCGGCCACGAATCCGCCGCTGTCGGGAAGTAGGAAAAAAGGGAGGGACCGTCCCTTGGATGGTTCACATGGGCGCTTCCCCATGGGGAGGACTGCCCACTTACCGGACCTGTGATCCGCCCTCATTCTAACGGGCGTGATGTTTCCGAGACCCCTCCTCATTGCACTGCTCTCCTCGGTGGCAGGCCCGGCCGGTGCAGGCACGTTCACATGGACCAATCCGGCCGGAGGCTCCTGGGGCACTCCCTCGAATTGGAACAGTGCCCCGACCTTCGCGGCCGATGATCTGCTCGACTTCTCCACGCTGAACATTACCGCGAATGCCGCCACCACCCTCGATGGCAACCGCACCGTCGGCTCCTTGAAATTCGGGGATGCCACCACCGTCTCGAACACCTGGACGGTGAACGCGGGCACAGGCGGCACCCTCACCCTCTCCACCACCACCGGCAATCCCACGATCACCACCGTCGCCGCCGCGGACGTGGTCACGCTCAACGTCGCGATCGCCGGCACGCAGACGATCGTGAAGGCTGGCGCGGGCACGCTGAATCTCACCGGAGCGAACACCTTCACCGGTCTCTTCCAAGTCGATCCGGCTGCCAACTCCATCGTCAACGTCAGCGGCAACCAGTCCGCCGCCACCGGTGGATGGAACATCCGGGCCGGTGCCACGGTCAATTTCCAAGCGGGATCCACCATCGCGGTGGCCAGTGGCAAGTCCATCACGCTCGCAAACGAAAGCACCGCCGGGCACACGTTGAATGTCGCGGGCACGGTCACTTCCAGTGGCACCCTCTCGGTTCAGGCAGCGGGCAATGTGAATCTCAACTCGGGAGCCGCCTGGACCCAGAACGGCAGCATGACGATCCAGCCCAACACCTCGTTCGCGTCCGCGCAGATGACGGTGAACACCGGAGCCTCCTTCACCTACGCGGGTTCCACGGCGATTACGCTGGCGGCCAGCCCCGGTTCCAATGGTGGCAGCGGCTCTCTGAATCTCAGTGGTGGCACCTTTACCACCGGCAGGGGTTTCAACAACAGCAGCAGTGGCACCGCTGGTGCCGCCAATCTGAACTTCTCCAACGGCGGCACGCTCAAGCTCTCCGCTGACATTGCCACTCTCGCCACGACCAACACCCGTCCGTTCAACATCACCGTCGGCACCGGCGGCGGCAAGATCGACACCAATGGTTTCAACACCACCCTCGCGCTTCCGGTCTCCGGTACGGGCAGCTTGGAAAAACTCGGTGCGGGCAATCTCACCCTGACCGGCACGAACACCTACACCGGCGCGACCACCGTCACCGCGGGCAAGCTGCTGGTGAACGGTGCCACCAACAGTGCCTCCGCGGTGGACGTGGCGGCGGCAGGTACCCTGGGTGGCAACGGCAGTGTGGCCGGTGCGGTCAATGTCACCGGCGCACTCGCGCCGGGAGTGGGCATCGAATCTCTTGCCACCGGAGCACTCACGCTCAACAGCGGCTCCACTCTGGCCTATGAACTCAACTCGACCGCTCTCGGCGGCGACCTGCTTGTGGTCAATGGAGCGCTCACGCTCAACGGCCTTGCCTCCCTCTCCCTCACGGAACTTGCCGCGGGAACACTCACCATCGGCAACAAACTGACGCTGATCAACTACAGCGGCACTTGGAACGGTGGTACTTTCAGCGGCCTGGCCGATGACAGCACCTTTACCCTCGGAGCCAACCAATGGCAGATCAATTACAACGATGTGACTGGCGGCTCCAATTTCGGAGGAGAACAAACCGGCCCGGGCTTCGTGACTCTCACGGTCGTTCCGGAGCCATCATGTGCCGTGCTCGGTGGTCTCGGCCTGCTGTATCTCTTGCGCCGCCGGCGTCTCTGAGCCGCCGGGCCGGTTGCTGACAAACCCGATCATTCGAATCCGTGGCCGGAGTGGTTCGCTCCGGTACTTCAGATGATTGATTGGGTTGACCCTTGGCGGGGGACCGCGGACCATGGCGGTCCCGTGACTCCCTCGGAATCCCACACTCCCACCATTGCCGCCGTCGCCACCGCGCCGGGCGTGGGGGCTGTTTCCCTCATCCGCGTTTCCGGTCCGCAGGCGGTAGCCATCGCGGATCGTGTCACCGGTGGCCGGGCTTCCCGCGCGGAGCCGCGCCAGGCCGTGCGCTGCCGCATTCTCGATGCCGCCGGAGCCACGCTTGATGACGGCCTCATGACCGTCTTCCGGGGCCCGCGCAGCTTCACCGGGGAAGATGCCGTGGAGTTCGCCGGGCATGGCGGCATGCTCGTCACCCGCGAGGTGCTGTCCCGTTTCCTCGCCTGCGGAGCCATCCCCGCCGGTCCGGGTGAGTTCACCCAGCGCGCGTTTTTCAATGGCAAGCTCGACCTGACCCAGGCCGAGGGCGTCATGGACCTCATCTCCGCCCAGACCTCGCTGGCGCTCCGTGCCGCTCGTGAACAAATGGAGGGCACCATCGGCCGCCGCACGATTGAAGCCCGCGATGAAATCCTCGGCGTGCTCGCCCATGTGGAGGCCTACATCGACTTTCCGGATGAGGACATCGATCCCGATACCGGCCGCGCCCTCTGCGATCGACTCGACCGCGTGTCCGCCGCCATCGACCGCTTGCTCGCCACAGCCGACCAAGGCCGCATCCTCCGCGAGGGCGTCCGCACCGTCATCTTCGGTGAGCCGAACGTCGGCAAATCCAGCCTGCTCAACCGTCTGCTCGGATACGAGCGTGCCATCGTCAGCGAGATCGCCGGCACCACTCGCGATACCATCGAGGAAACCGTGAACCTCGGCGGCATCCCGCTGCGCCTCATCGATACCGCGGGTGTCCGCCAGGCAGGGGATCGCATCGAGGAGGAAGGCATCCGCCGCACCGTCCGCCAGATCGAATCCGCGGACCTGCTTCTCGAAGTCGCCGATGCCGGGCTGCCACGTCCCTTGCTCCGCCCCGCGGACGTTCCGGAAGACACCCGCCATCTTCTCATTCTGAACAAGGCCGACCTCGGCGAGCACGCCGATTGGTCAGGCATCGAGGCCGTGCGCATTTCCTGCCAGCTTGACCAAGGCTTCGACCGCCTCGAAGCCGTCATCCGCGAGGCCCTCCACCTCGGCAGCGGCGAATGGGGCGATCACGCCGTGGCGATCAATGCCCGTCATCAGGCATGCCTCGCCCGCGCCCGCCAATCGCTCGCCGCCGCCTCCGCGTTCCTGGAACCACCCGCCGATACCGAGCTCGCCGCCATCGATCTCCGCGAGGCGCTCGATGCCCTCGGCGAAGTCGTCGGCCGCGTCGATACCGAGGATCTCCTCGGCGTCATCTTCTCCAGCTTCTGCATCGGGAAGTAGGGGAGGGGTGTCCGCTTTTCCTCGGCCTACTGCATGCATCGTGGATGATGATCCGTCCCGCTGTGCGGCCTGAAATCCCGGAAGCTGTCCAGAAATTCGGGAAAGCAGGGATTTGTCTCCGAAAAAAATCCGGCTGAGGACGGCCACGCTCCGTAATTCAGGGCAGTCATCAACCAGACCGCGTGGAAAGCGGTCCCTGCCGTTTTTCAGGCGGATTCTTGGCAGATTCAGGTTTCAATTACCGCTCCATCAAACTTTTTCGCCAGATTCGCACCCTTCATCTGGTTTGAATTTGTATAACATGGCAGCTAAGAAAAGCCCGTTGGTCCAATACGGCCCCCTCCCCCATGCAAAAAAAGCCACTCATCTTCTTAAGTCACGCATCCACTGATCTTGAACTTGCCACCCGAATAAAGGATTTGATACGAAAGGCATTTGTAGAACAAATTGAAGTATTTCTATCAGACGTTGATATCCAGACGGGAGATTCGTGGCGAAGCAAATTGATGGATAAACTTCGGGAATCACAAGTTCTGCTGCTTCTTGCAACCGAACGGTCGATCTCACGCCCTTGGGTGAACTTTGAAATCGGTGCATTCTTCGCATTGGAGAAACCGGTCTATCCCGTTCTTTCTCCAGGCCTTGAAAAAGACCAGCTTCCTTCCACATTCAATGATATTCAATATATACAGCTCGACTCCGTCAAGTCCGTGGATCTCTTGCTGCAGAATATGGGGAAATTCACGCTTGGGGGAAAAGCCGCCAAGGTGAATACAAGGATGTTTCTCGATTTTGCGATCAATTTTGAAAAGCGGGTTCAACGGCGGGCGGAACTCTTTGAAATCATCGATAAAAGCAAAGATATCTTGGATCGCTTGCCCTCATGGCTTTCTTCTTGCTCCTATGAGGGGGTCTTGTGCGGTTTTCATTTCCAGAAAAGCCTTTCCGATCATCGCGAATTCTACAAGGAAGCGGTGATGCGGGGTGCTCGGCTCAAAATCGCCTACTGTGATCCGGATTTGCCTGATTTGCGTGGCACGGCCGAATCTTTCCGCATGGAATATGAGGAACTTCGGCTTGAGGTTCTCTCTGGTGAGCAAATACTTATAAATCTTTGCCGCGAAATCAAAAAGCTCAAACCGTCCAAGGCAGGCAGCATTACTCCTATTAAACTGTCACGCGTCCCGAATGCTCGATACTACCTGTTCGACCGCGAGGCACCGGATGGATTTGTGGCCTGCACCCCATACATCGATCTACGGCCCGCGCAAACGCCAACGTTTGTTTTTGGCGCGGGAGCTCCCTCCGCAGTTCAATATGCGAAGGCATGTATGGAGCTTATTGAAGAGAATGGCTCGGTCGTCAAAATCTAATACAGGCATTCAGCGCGTATTCGCTCCATCCCATTTGGTGACTCCACTTGCCCCCAACCCTCCTGGAAGCTGTCTGAAAATTCGGGAAGGCAGGGACTTTTCTCCGGAAAGCCAGCAAAGGACGGCCACGATTCGGAATTTCGACCTGGTTCCCAAAGATGGTCGCCATCAACCGAATTGTTCGGAGAGAGATCTCTGACATGTTTCAGATAGCCTCTCGGGTTGATCCACCGTAAAAACGATGTCGCAGGGAGAGGGGGCTCCCTGGGCAACCCGGGCCGTGCGTCGCAAACCGTGGTGCCCTCTTCATGCCATATCCCGCGGGAGGGCGGTCGTTGGTCGCGGAGGCCTCGGATCATTTGTCTGGCTGGATACGGTGGCCGTGCCACCCGTGGTCTTGGATTGATTTTCCCGTAAAATACCGAACCTTTCCCGGGAGATGACAGCCTCCCGGAACTTCGTGGTGCTCGCGGCCCTGACTTTGGCGGCTGCCGGGCCACTTGTTGGCGCGCCTTCGGGGGAGTTGCCGGACGCTTGGAAGGAGAATACGAGCCGGAAGACCGTGCCATCGCCGGATCTCCCGAAGTCCCCGCCAGCCCTGCCGACTCCGATCCCATCCGGCGATCCGGTGACGGATGAGATGGCCCGGCTGGGGGACGACAATTTCCGCGTCCGCGAGGAGGCCACGAAAAAGCTGTGGGGCATGGGCGCGGGTATCGTGCCCCGCCTCCAGCAGGCGTTGAAAAGCCCGGATCCGGAGATCGTGAAGCGCGCGAACTTCCTGCTCCGCCGCATCGATTTCGACATCACCCCGGATACGCCCTCGGAAATCACCGACCTTGTGGACCGCTATTCCCGCGCTCCGCAGGACCAGCGCATGCGGCTCATCTATGACCTGCGCCAGCGCCGCGCCTGGCTCCAGATCCTGAAGCTCTATGCGCGTGAGACCGATCCGGCGGTCCGTTTGCAAATCCGCCCCGCTGTTGAAGGCGCCGCTGTTTTCGCCGCCCGCGAGGCCATCGTCGCGGGGAAGATGGCCCGTGCCCGCTCGCTGCTGGAGCTGAATCCCGGAGATAGCCAGGGGCTGCTCGCCCTGGCGGACTTCCACCGCGTGGAGGGCACGTTGAAGGCGGAGCTGGCAAAGGGCCAGCCGCCCGCCGGGGTCGGGCGCACGCTTTGGGAACTCGCCCTCTACCGCGTCTCCGGAGACATGCCGATGGCCCGCGCCGCCGCCAATGCGGCGAAGGAGGAAAACATCGTGGCATCCTGTGCCGTTCTCGAGGGGGATCCGCTGCCATGGTTGGAGGCCTCCGAGGGAGCGGAGGGACCCGCCGCCCTGCGGGACATCTACCGCAATCTCGCGGAGAAGCGCTGGCGCGGAAACATCCTCACTTCCCAAGACATGGAGGTCTTCGAGCCTTACGAGCGCGGCGGCGATGATGGCAGCCGCTGGATGGCGGCGAACTGCCTCTTCCTCCTCGGCCAGCCGCAGGCCGCGGAAACCATCCTGTCCAAAGTCTCTCCGATCACGGCCTTCCGCTATTACGATTCCATGGAGCGCCTGCCGGATGCCTTCCGCGTCCTCGGCCTCGATCCAAAGAGGCCCGATTTCGCCAGTTGGATCGCCCGGAATTTCGCTTCCCTCGGTGAGGATGCGGATCAACCGGAAGACAAGCAGGCCGAGCTCATCGCGGTTGCCTCCTTCCTGGAGCGCCGCGGGATGAAGAAGGAGCTGGCCGTTTACGATCCGCTGCTGGTGAAGCTCGCCGACAATGATCCAGATACCTTCCTGCGCTTCCTCGGCCAGCTCGTCGTCCCGTTGAACCGCGCCGATGACGGCAAGGCCACCACCCTGGCCAAGCGCGCCGCCATCGCCTTCGCCAAGGATGACGCCGGCCGCTGGAATGATGTCATCACCCATCTCTTCAGCGAGACCACCAGTGTGGACGAGTGGTGGGAGTGGCTGGGCAAGCTCGATCCGAAGGCCCCGCCGGCTGCCCGTCTCGATGGCTTGTTCGCCCTTTTCCGGATCGAGTCCGATTCCGGGCACCAGCGTGACCGCTGGCTGAAACTCGCCTGGGCGGACATCGCAAGCCAGCCGAAGGAACCGACCGATGAATCGAAGGAGGCCAGTCAGCAGAAGATCCGTCTCATGACCGGCCTGTCCACGGACGCCAATGACCTGCAGACCGGATTGCGGGCCTGGGAAATGGTTTCCAATGTGGAGGAAGATCCGGATGAGACCAACATGGGCTACCTCTGGTTCCTTTCCGCCGCCGGACGCTGGGACAAGTGCGCGGACCTGTGGTTGAAAATCGCCAACCAGCAGCCCGGCCGCGCCGATTTCCATGCCTACACCGCCGCCGCGATGCGCCGCGCGGGGCGGAATTCCGAAGCCACCGCCCAGGACGCCTGGGTGGAGAAGCTCGTCCTCGCCGATCCCGCCACCTGCGTGCTTGTCGGCCAGGGCTATGCCTACGGCGGCGATTTCAACCGTGCCAACCAGTGGTGGGAGCGGGCCTACATGGTTGCCCTGCCGGGCAGCGACGTGTGGAAGCTGGCCCTCCAGCTCAATGCCACGATCGCCTTGGAACGGGGTGATTGGTCCCGCGCCGCCGCCTTCTACGAGATCATCGCCCTCTACGAGAACGGCTACGAAAGCCTCCAGAACGTGGCACCCGGCGTGAAGCTGCGCATCCGCATGACCGCGGACTACTGCCGTGCCTTCAACCGTCTCAAGACCGACCGCCAGTCCGCCATCGCCCTGCTCCAACAGTGCCATCGCACGCTGGGCCCGGATGGCGCGCTCGCCGACTACTTCTTTCCCGGCTTGAGAAAGGAGGGCCTCATCGAGCAGCACGATGCCTGGTTCGAAGAGTCCTGGCAGGCCCTCACCGGGATCATCAAGGCCTATCCGGATTGCGAGAACACCCGCAATACCGCCGCCTGGCTGGCAGCGCGCGCCGTCCGCCGTCTGGATGAAGCCGCCGCCATCGAGGATGCCGCGCTTGCGTCCTCTCCGGATCAGGCCGCCTATCTGGACACCCGCGCGGAGATCCAGTTCGCCCGCAAGGATCGGAAGGGAGCCATGGAATGGTCCGCGAAGGCTCTCTCCGTCTCGCCCCTGCTGGGAGTGGGCAATCCGCTGAATCTCGACCTCCGCCGCCAGACGGAACGCTTCCGCAACGCGCCCTTCCCGGTCCCGTGAACCGTGGCGGTGGTTGGAATTTTCCTCCCCCCCCTGAAAAACGGGATGCCGCCGTCGTTCATGAGCGGGGCGAACCCCGCCCGTGCAAGGAATCCACCCTGAGTTGGAACCTCGGTCATTGAGCACGAAACGACGACGGCACCACCCGACAAGTTAGCACTCTAGCAGCCTCATGCACGGAATTAATGGCCGTTTTTGTGGCTTTGTGACTTTGAGGCGGTTCAGAACTCATGGCGAATGCCCAGTGAGAGGCCGCGGCCCGGAAGCGGGGCGGTGTCCTTGCGGAAAGAGGTGGAGACACGCGCCTCTTCGTTGAGGAGATTGGTGGCCCGTATGAAAAAGGTGACATCCTGCCCGGCCCGCGAGAGCTTCCAGGAGGCATCCGCGTTCAGCATCGTGTAGGAACCCGGAGGCAGCTCCGCCCGCGGGGCGGGCTTCACCCGGTCCTGTGCGAAGGCATGCCGCAGTTCGACTCCGGCGTTGAAGTTCCCGTGTTGCCACTCGAGCCGCGTTCCGAGCCGCAGCGGTGGCATCCGCGGAACCGGTTCGTCGTCCGTGACATTCGTCGCATGGACGTAGTCGCTCATGAGGGTCAATCCCAGGCCCTCGCGGACCCTCCACTCCAGTTCGGACTCGAAGCCGGTGAATCGAGCCTCGCGGCCGATGTATTGCACCGCACGGCCGAAGCCACCCGTGAGGCCGGGCGCTTCCTGGAGGAAGATGAAATTACTGAAATCATAGTAGTATCCGTTCACCCGCAGCGTCGCCGGACCCTTCGACACCTTCAGGCCGAGCTCCCCGCCGGTCGAGCGTTCCTGGTCCAGCGGGACACCATCCAGATCGCCGCCGACCAGGAACCGTCCGATCCCGGCATTGTTCCAGAAGGCGTAGCGCTCGGTGGCGGTCGGGGTCCGTTCCACGCGGGAAAGCACGGCGGTCAACGACATGTCATCGAACCACGGCACGTCCTTCCGATTCCAGGTGAGCCCTCCCGAGGTGCTGTTGGAGACATCCTCGCTGCCGCGGACAAAGCCCAGATGCTCCAGGCTTTCATCCGTCACCTTCGCCGCTTCCGTGCGGTGGCCGATCTGCCATGTCCAGTCTCCGACCTCGTATTTCTCCAGCAGATAGATCCCTGCGGACTCGCTGTGGAACTGGCTGCGCGCCCGCTGGATGCCGGGAGGGGGGAAGACGGTGCGGGCCGCCGTGAGATCCTCGATGCCGCCCGTGATCCCGACAACTCCGGTCAACCGGCCATCAAGCAACTTGTGGTGGGTGTCCAGACGACCCTCCCATGCATCCTTCCCCAGCGAGGTGTCCAGAAAGTCCCGCCCCGAGTCCTTGCCCATTCCCTCGAAGAACTCGCCATGCCGGTAGGTCGCGTAGCCGAGGCGGCCTTCGATGCGGGAGATGCAGGCGTTTTCAAAATCCGCGCTGCCTTCGAAATCGAAGCGGTCCTGCGCCATCTGGATGCTGTAGTCCCCGAACAAATCGGTGGGATCCCCGGGATAGAAATAAGGCACGCCATAGGTGCTGTCGAAGCGGGAGTAGGACATGCCCAGCAGATAGGGGCGATCCTCCGGCTTCCAGGAGATCCCGCCCGACCATGTCGATCCCTCGTGGGCCGAATTCGGAAGTGTCCCCGATGCGTTCGGCACCGGGATTTCCATGCCCAGGCCCGGGTCATAGACACGCGGGCTCTCCACGAACTCATGGGCTCCGCTGCGCGCCCTGCCGGGGATGGAGATGTCATTCGAATCCCGGGCCGATCCGGTGAACCGTAGGATCCAAGGCCCTTCGGAAAGCGTCAGATGGCCCGCCCCGGCCCATGCCTCGCCATTGGTATCGTATCGGGTCTCCCAGCCGCCCGACACGGCTTCGGCCGGATGCGAGCGGGCGAGCACGCGGCTCCTGGCATTCACCGCTCCGCCGATCGCGGAATTGCCGTAGAGCAGCGATGCAGGGCCACGGTGGATCTCCACGCTCTCCAACAGGAACGGCTCCAGCGCCACGCCATGATCCGGGCTGACATCGGAAAGGTCGAACGTCCCGAGATCGTCCTTCAGTGTCCGCACCCGTACCCCTTCGAATCCGCGGATCACCGGGCGGCTGGAACCGGGTCCGAAGTATCCCGAGGACACACCGGGCTCCCATCCGAGTGTCTCTCCCAACGTGGCGCGTGCGTTGCGCTGCAGCACCGCTTTTGGAACGACCTGCACCGGCTGCATGGAAATGGCTCCAAGGTGGCTGGCCTTCTCCTCCCGTTCGCCCGTCACGACCACTTCCTCCAACTCGGGCTGTTCTTCCTGAGGAGGTTCCACCGGCTCCAACAGGTCCTGGGAAAATACGAATCCGGGAGTGACAGCCACCAGGGCAAATCCGGCTGCGGCAAACAATGCGTTCATGAAATTGAGTTGCCTATGAATTTTAATTGCTAATGCAAGATATTTGCAATTAATCCGGCGCCATGCGCTTGATCTTCGCTCTAACCGCGCTGGCGGTGCCGTCCGCCAAAGCCGCGACTCCTCCTGCGGACCTTCTCTACGGCCACTTCGAGTTTCACCTCGGCTACGTGCCCACTCCCGGAAATCCGGATGCCGGGTGGCGCATCACCGCTTCCTATGATCAGGACGACGATTTCAGCACCGCGGATGGAGTCGTGGTCATGGACCCCTCATCCACGGTTTTCACCGCCGCCCCGTCCACGCTCACAGCTGTTCCGTCCCCTCCCAGGAGCTTCGCCCGGTTCGGCCCGGCAGGGACTCCGTTGTGGATTCTTCCCCAGAACAACACGCTCGGCCGCCTTTTCCTCGGGGTCCGTGCCACCATCCCCACCGGCATCTTCCAGGCATCCGTTGGCGGGAACTACACTCCCAGCCCGCAGGGCAGCATTTCACTGCGCCTGATTTCCGTGACCGGGACCGGACCCGCGGCGGGAGGACAGTTCGCGACATGGAAAACCGAGAGCCTCAACACCCAGGTGTTCTCCTTCGATACCACGGACGGAATCACCGATGCCGACAAGATCGACACCATTCCGGTATCCTCCCACACCCACTACAACTGGGGCTTCACCAAACCCGGGACCTACGACGTGACCGTCGAGGCAAAGGGCAAGCTGATGGCAGCGCCCACCAGCATCACCAGCGGCCGGGCGACCTATCGCTTCTCGGTGCCTTTCACCTCCCGCGCTGCGAATGGCTCCTCGATCCGTGTCGTGGCGGATGCCATGGGCAAGCCGCGGATGGTCGTGGGCTCCTCTTCCGAGCCGGTTGCCTACGCACCGGATCAGGTCATGCTGGAGGCTGGCACCGCCACCGGTGCGTCTTCCGCCCTTCCGGGAGCCCTATGGGAGGTCAATGGCACGCTCTCCACTCTCGCCGCCGGTTTTCCGAACGGAGTGGGGGTGGACCCGGTAACCGCTTCCAGAGCCTTGTCGGGAAGTGAATGGTCCGGAGTTTCGCTGGAGATCGGCAAGGTCCGCGGGCCGGGGAATTTCGCCCTCATCGAAGGTGGAACGGTGCTGGCCGGAAACAGCGGGGGGACCATCCCGTTGAACCCTGCGGCCGCCCGCAATATCATGGCAGGCTTCACCGCAAGCGGACTCTACGTGGCGGAGTGTCTGGTGCATGGCGTCAGGAACGGCCTGCCGGTTTCCTCCGGTCCGCTCAGGCTGTTCTTCGGAGCGGGCCTCACCGCGAACCACACCTACGCCGACTGGCAATCCAGCTTCGAACGGACGGCCGGTATCTCCAGCGGTGCGCTGGCGTCCGCGGCGGACGACTTCGACCATGACGGCGTGGCCAATGGCGTGGAGTTCGCACTCTTCTGGCACGGGATGGATCCCACACGTCCGGATTCCTCCCTCGGGCCTCTGCCATTCCCGGATGCGGACGGATACGCCCGCTACGAGTTCCTGAGGGATACCTACAAGGACCCCCTGAACGAGACCGGTTGGCAGATCCGTCCGTCCTACAGTCCGGACCTCGTGACATGGCGTCTCCGCTCCTCCCGGACTGCGGGATTTCCATTCACCGATGCCGAAACGGGGGCCGGTGAAGGAAACGCGGCGGGCCGCATCACGCGCCGCCGCCTGCGCATCATGCCGGGTCCATTCGACCGCATGTTCTACCGCATGAACATCAAATCTTTCTGAACCCGACCAACACATAACAGCCAAATGAAACTGAAAACACGATTCGCGTTGTCCGCGGTATCCTTGCTGCTCGCCGGCGCTTTCACGGCCCCGGATGCGCGTGGGGCTGTCACCTATACTTCCGGGCACGCGGACATCGGCGTCGCCTATGAAGACGGGGCGTTCGATCTCCATTTCCATTCGGAAGGCGGCGTGATCGATGGCGTCGAAACGAATGGAGAATACGCTCCCGGCGATGTCATCATCCGCGCGGATTCCGCGAACCTCACGCTGCCGATGGATTTCCCGGCTCTCGGAAAGGTCTCTGGCGAGACAATCTGGGTTCTGCCTTGGACACAGGAAGAAGGGTTGCCATTCCTCGGGCTCGCCTCCGAAGAACTGAATCCCGACGATTGGGATTCATCGGGGATTACCTTCACCATCACGCAGGCAACATGCCTCGGCGATCCGGCCGCATCTTTCGCCATGTGGCGCTATGATGTGTTCGGCGGCATCATTCTGGATGCTTCTTCGCTGACAGGGCCCTCCTCCATCTCCACCACGACCGGCGGCCATGATCATTTCAACTTCGGGTTCAGTACTCCGGGAGCATGGGATGTGACCTTCACCGTCACCGGTACCAACAATTCGGACGGGCCGGTGAGCGCGACGGGAACCTTCCGCTTCGACGTCGTTCCGGAACCGTCGTCCGCGCTTCTGGGAGTATTGGGCACCGGTTTGTTGGTCCTCAGACGCCGCCGCTGACCGAACGCTTTGGGGGGTAGCTCCCGGCATCGTCCGACTGGTGGTGCCGTGGGGCCTTGATACGCGCCATCCCTCTTTCCGGTGGCAGGGAAGGGGGATGGCGCGACGATTTTCCCCCACAGGCTGTCGATTTCCCCCATCAGGGCAGAGGAGGGGTTCCGGCATGATCGGTGCGGTTTTTATTTCCCGTACCCCCATGAAGCTCCAATCCTCCAAGCTTTTCCAACTCGCTTCGACCGGTGCGGCGGGTCTCGCCCTGGTCCAGTCGCTGCAGGCCGCCACGGTTCTCACCGGTTCCGGCCTGACCAACAACACCACCATTCCCACCACCCATGGCAGCAACGCCGTGGGCACGCCGGACATCGCGCTGAACTGGAGCCCCGGTGGCGCGCTCGGCTGGCAGGCCTACAACAGTTGGCCGACCGGCGGCCAGGTCTATCAGCTCGATGGTCCCGGCAGCGGCTATACCGGTGCGGTCAACTACACCATCGCCTTCACCCCTTCCTCCGGCTCCATTGCCGTCAAGCTGACCTCCATCGACCTGAACGACTGGGTCGGCCCGTCCACCGTGTCCCTGCAGAATACCACGCTCGACTGGACCGTGACCGGCAGCGTCTCCGGTGCGCTCGGCGGCGGCACCGGTCTGGTGGTCACCAATGGCACCGTGCAAACACTCAACTTCGGCATCCAGGGAGTGGGCGGTGAAACGCTCACGCTCTCCTTCAAGCCGACGGGAGGCTCCGGTTCCTACTTCGCCGTGGACAATCTGAGCTTCGACCAGGTGGCGGTGCCGGAACCGTCCGGCATCCTGCTCGGTGGTCTCGGTCTCGGCGCGCTGGCGCTCCGCCGCCGCAAGTAGGACTCTTTGCATCCGTAGCTGCCACGTCCCGCGGCGGCCACGGTTGTCAGCAGGCTTCCCCTGCCGTTGCCCAGTCATCAGGATAGGTGCAAAGAATGAGAGCGGAGGCGGAACAAGCCCTTCAACGAGGGGATATCCATGAGGCGCTGTCCCTGTGGTCCCTCATCACCGCCGGCAATGCCTCACCGGACGACCTGCTGACTCATGCTGGCATCCTCCAGCACGTCTATCGCTCGGCCGAGGCCGCGCCATTGTGGGATCGCCTCCTGGCGCATCCGGATGCCACGCCGGACCAATGGCTGATGGCGGCGAAGCGGTTTTTTCAGGACGGTCGCTTTGCCGCTTGTGCCCGTTTCACCGCCCGCGCTTGGCAGGCGGTGCCGGATTCTCCGGACATCGCCGTGCTGCACGCGTCCGCCTTGGAGCGCTGCGGCGAATTGGAAGAAGCCGCCCGCGTGGCCTCCGCCTTGCTCGCGGCCCATCCCCTGCATCCCCGGCTGGTGCGTCAGCTTGCCCACCTGGAGCGGCGCGAGGGCCGTTTCGAAACCGCCCGCGAGCGCCTGGAGCGGCAGTTGCAGCACCACACCTCGCACGACGACTGGCGGCTGCGCTACGAACTCGCCGCCATCTACGATCGCCTCGGCGGCTTCACGGAGGCCATGCGCGAGCTGGAACTTGCGAAGCGCCAGATCGCCCGCGAGTCCGCTGCGCTGCGTCCAGAGTGGCGGGCCATGACCACCCGCCAGTGGGAGGTCACCCGAGGCATCACCCCGGAGCGGCTGGCCCGCTGGCAGCGCGAGGCCCCGCAGCCGCCGCGCCGCATTTGTCTGATGGCGGGCTTCCCCCGGTCCGGCACCACTCTGATGGAAAAAGTGCTCACCGCTCATCCGGGCTGCATCGGAACGGATGAGTCCGGCGTTCTCGCCACCCAGTTCCGCACGCCGATCGTCTTCGGCGCGCGCTCCACCGCGGAGGTGCTCGTGGAATTGGACGGCTATGACGAGGCGAGCCTCGCCGCCGGCCGCGATGTGTATTTCCACTGCACCGCCGATGTGCTGGGTGAGGAGCCCGGCGACAGGCTGCTGCTGGAAAAAGATCCGCTGCTCACGCCGGATCTCGCCCTGCCGCTGCGGTTGTTTCCAGAGGCGCGCATCCTCATGCCGCTGCGCGATCCGCGTGACGTTCTCGTCAGCTTCTATTTCACCATCGTGCCTCTTGCGCCGAACAGCGTGGCCGCGGCCTCGCTGGCGGACTCCGCGCTCTATCTCACGGAAGTCATGCGCCACTGGCTGCTGTGGCGGGAGCGGCTCGATCCCGCGCGCTGGATGGAGTCCCGCTATGAGGACCTGCTGGCGCACCCGGAGGCCCGCACCCGGGAGCTCGCCGCCTTTCTCGGGCTCGACTGGCGTCCGGAAATGCTCGCCCACCATCAGGCTGCGGACGCGCGTCCCATCGGCACGCCCACCTACGATGATGTGTCGAAGCCGCTCTACACCCGCTCGCTCGGACGCTGGCGGAACTACCTGCCGTGGCTGGAACCGCATCTGGAAACCCTCCGGCCCGTGCTGGATGCCTTCGGCTGGACCTGATGGCCCGGACGTCCCGCGACCGTTGGAACCACGAAGGACTTGCGTTTTGCGCCCCCGGTTCCCATCTTCCGCGCCATGCATCCCGATGTGGCAAAGTTGGTTGAAGCCGGACGCATCCCGAAACCGGTGGGAGAGCGACTTACCCAGCTCTCCCCCGGAAATTTCTGCGTCCACAAGTCATGGGGTGCCGGCAAGGTCGTCGATTGGGACCTGCCCTCCAAGAAAGTGGTCATCGATTTCGAGCGCTCCGCCGCCCAGACGATGGAGCTCCAGTTCGCCTTCCAGAAGACCGAGTGGATCCCCGCCGAAGATTTCCGTGCGAAGAAAGTCGAGCAGTTGGAGGAACTCCGCGCGCTCGCCAAGAAGGACCCGGTCGAGCTGATCGTCCACCTTTTGGACAGCCACGGCGGCACCATGACCGGCGATGCGCTGGAAAAGGAACTCTCCGGCGCGGTGATCGCTCCTGATGATTTCAAGAAGTGGTGGGAATCCGCCAAAAAGGCCCTGCGTGAGAGCCGCCGCGTGGTGGTCCCGCAGAAGCGCACCGAGGCCCTCGTCCTCCGTGGCGGCGACCGCACTCCGGCCCAGCAGCTCGTGGCCGACTTCGAGGCCGCCCGCGACCTCAAGGGCATGATCAAGGCTCTCGAAGCCATCGCTTCGGACATCGGTGCCTTCGCCAATGACCAGGACGCGCTCCGCCAGCTCCTCACGGACATCGACGAAGCCGCCCGCAAGTCCTCCCGCGTCCAGCTCGGCCTGTCCCTCCAACTTCTCGCCGCCCGCGATGAAGTCGTCGGCACCGCCAAGGCCCTGGAGCTCGATCCCAGCGCCGTCCGCATCTCGGACCTGCTCCAGACCGTGGACGCCCAGAAGCTCGCCGAGGAAGTCGGACCGCTGCCGTCCAACCGCCAGCGCGCGATCTTCGAGGCCTATCCCGCCGCCTTTGGCAATGAGTGGGTGGACCGCATCGTGCAGGTCTTCGACCGCGTCGGCGCCCGTGGAGTCACGGAAATCGCCCGTATCCTGGTCGAGAAGAAGGAACTTCTCGCCCTCGGCCGCCACCTCCGCTCCGCCATCGCCCGCCGCGCCCTCGGCCCGGACGCGCTGATCTGGATCTGCCGCGAGCGCAATGGCTCCGCCATCGAGGTCTTCAGCCCGGAAGTGGGTGCTTCCATCCTCAACCTGTTGGAGAACGACCACCTTTCCGATGGTCCGCGCAAGACCTCCCGCCTCCAGACGCTTCTCACCGAGGACAAGCAGCTCCTCGGCGATCTCGTCAGCCTGATGGACATCAACGAGGCGCGCAACTTCGCCCGCCGCATGCTGGAGTGTCCGGTCTTCGCCGATCTCGAGAAGAAGTCGCTCATGGCCCGCGTCATCAAGGCCAAGCCGGACACCGCCGAGCTCGTCTCCGGTGAGAGCAAGAAGCGCGAGGAAGACCTCCTCGTTTCCTGGGACAGCCTCGAGCGCAAGAAGGCGGAACTGGATGACATCATCCGCGTCCGCATTCCGCAGAACACCAAGGACATCTCCATCGCCCGCGAGTACGGCGACCTCCGCGAGAACTTCGAATACAAGTCCGCCAAGGACTACCAGAAGTTCCTCGGCAACCGGAAGGCCGAGCTCCAGAAGGAAATCAGCCGCGCCCGCGGCACCGACTTCAAGGGCTCCGATGCTTCCGCCGTGAACATCGGCACCGTGGTCACCTTCACCGATGGCAACGGCAAGGAAGTCGTTTACTCCGTGCTCGGTGCCTGGGACTCCGATCCTGAAAAGAGCTACCTTTCCTATTTGTCCGAACTCGGTGCTTCCTTCCTCGGCCTCAAGCCGGGCGATACCGTCGAGGCACGCGATCTCACCACCGATGAAAAGCAGACGCTCACGGTCCGCTCCATCGCCGCCTTCAATCCATAAGGATTCACCTCCCTCTACTACTCATGGACTACACCACCATTGTTGAAATCCGCGGCCGCGAGGTCATCGACTCGCGCGGCAATCCCACCGTCGAAGTCGACGTCGTCCTCGATGGCGGCGCTGTCGGCCGTGCCGCTGTCCCCAGCGGTGCCTCCACCGGCGAACACGAAGCCGTCGAACTCCGCGATGGCGACAAGAGCCGCTATCTCGGCAAGGGCGTGCTCAAGGCCGTTGAAAACGTCAACAACCGCCTCGCTCCCGCGCTCCTCGGCTTCGATGCCACCGAGCAGGCCGCCATCGACGCCGCCATGCTCGCCATCGACGGCACCTCCACCAAGAAGGAGATCGGTGCCAATGCCATCCTCGGAGTCTCCATGGCTGTCGCCAAGGCTGCTGCCCAGCAGATCGGCCTCCCGCTCTACAAGTACCTCGGCGGCCCGAACGCCAAGGTCCTCCCGGTGCCGATGATGAACATCATCAACGGCGGCGCCCACTCGGACGCTCCGATCGACTTCCAGGAATTCATGATCGTGCCGGTCGGCGCCCCGACCTTCCGCGAAGCGCTCCGCTACGGCGCGGAAGTGTTCCACTCCCTCAAGAAGGTCCTTCACGACCGCGGCCTCTCCACCGCCGTCGGTGACGAAGGCGGCTTCGCCCCGAACCTCGGTGGCGCGGAAGACGCCCTCGCCGTGATCGCCCAAGCCATCGAGAAGGCCGGTTACAAGCTCGGCTCGGACATCTCCATCGCCCTCGACGTCGCCTCCTCCGAGTTCTTCGACGCTTCCAAGAACGCCTACGTCTTCAAGAAGTCCGATGGCTCCGTGAAGTCCGCCGAGGAACTCGTCGCCTTCTACGCCGATCTCCAGAAGCGCTACCCGATCATCTCCATCGAAGACGGCTGCGCCGAAAACGACTGGGCCGGTTGGAAGGTGCTCACCGACAAGCTCGGCGGCTCCACCCAGCTCGTCGGCGATGACCTCTTCGTCACCAATACCGAGTTCCTCGCCAAGGGCATCGCCCAGGGCGTCGCCAACTCCATCCTCGTGAAGGTGAACCAGATCGGCTCGCTCACCGAGACCTTCGACGCCGTCGAGATGGCCAAGGAAAACGCCTACACCGCCGTGCTCAGCCACCGCTCCGGTGAGACCGAGGACGCCACCATCGCGGACCTCGCCGTCGCCACCAACTGCGGCCAGATCAAGACCGGCTCCATGAGCCGCTCGGACAGAATCGCGAAGTACAACCAGCTCCTCCGCATTGAGGAGCAGCTTGGCGACGACGCCGTCTACGGCATCCACAAGCTCAAGGTCCTGCGCTAACCCGCAGGGCAGGGGACATCCCCTGTATCTCTCTCAAAGCCGCATCCGGAAACGGGTGCGGCTTTTTCTTTGCCCGCCGCAGGCGTAGTAGCGCGAGGCTCCCGCCTTGCGTGTTGGGATTACCAACATCCTCCCTCGCACGTTCAGTCCGCCGGTGAGTGTCCAGTTGCCAGCGGCTCTTCCACCGTAGCCGGAGTCGTAAGACTTCGGGCAGGGTAGATCCACGAAGATCCCTGCGCGTTCAGTCCACCCTGGAGTGACCACCGGCCACTCCCCACTCAAACACCTTCGCGGACCTCCCCCACACGCAAGGCAGGAGCCTCGCGCTATATCTTCCTCCACCCTCGACGCTCCTCAACCACCCCGCATAGTCTCCAACCATGCGACCTCTCCGCTATTCCATCAACGTCACCTTGGACGGCTGCTGCCATCATGAGGCGATCTCCCCGGACGAAGAGCTGCATCGCCACGCGACCGATAACCTCAACCGCGCTGATGCCCTCCTCTTCGGCCGGGTTATCTATCAAATGATGGAGACCGCATTCCGCCCACCCGCCGAAGTGGAAGCCATGCCCGCCTGGATGCACCCCTTCGCCCGAACCATCGACGCCGCCAGGAAGCACGTCGTCTCATCCACCTTGCCAAGCGTTGATTGGAACGCGGAACTCATCCGCGGAGATCTCGCTGAGGCCGTCCGTCAGCTCAAACAGCAGCCGGGCAGGGGAATATTCACCGGAGGCCTGAAGCTCCCGATGGCCCTCGCCGAGCTGGGATTGATCGATGAGTATGAGTTCATCGTCCATCCCAAGCTGGCTGGCTACGGCCCCACCCTGTTCGCGGGCTTGCCCAAGCCTGTCGATCTGAAGCTGGTCAACCGCCTGGAGTTCAAATCCGGAGCCGTGGCGCTCCGCTACGTGCCCGAAGGATGACCGCGCCCTTGCGGGTCATATGTGTCTGCATGGCCCGGCTCATTAAACTGTGGCAGAAGGGCATTCCTCCACCCCTCGATCCATGTCACATCCATCACGTCATTGCGCTTGCCGCAGGGTAGGGGAATAAGTCATGTCCCGCAGCGTGATCTTCCGTTCCGGATTGCTGCTTCTCGCCACCTCCTTCGCCCTCCATGCGGCTCCTGTCTTCGAACCGCTCCAGGGGTTTGTGGGTCCTCCAGATGGGGTGGGTGACCTCACTTGTGGCAGTGATGGAAATTTCTATGGTGTCAGCAGGTTTGGAGGGGCGTTCTACCAAGGTGCTTTGATTCGTATGACCCCTGCGGGCCAAGCCACGCTCGTTTCCCATTTTGAAGGTGAAATCGGAGCTCCGGCAGGTCCTCTGACCCCTGCTCCGGATGGTAGGTTCTATGGCATGACTGTGGATGGCAGCGTTTTTCACATGACCCTGGAGGGTACGCTGACGAAGATTGCGTCGCTTCCTTCCACGGTGGTCTGGACTTCGAATGCCATGGTGCTGGCCACTGACGGAAACCTCTACGGTGTGACCCATTACCCCGGAGATGGCCATAACTACGGATCTATCTTCCGCGTCACGCCTTCGGGGATGGTCCAGATTCTCCAGGTGTTCAGTGAGATCACCGGCTACGCTTCCAATGCCGCACTCGTCCAAGGAGTGGATGGTCTCCTTCACGGCACCACCAGCCGTGGAGGCTCGGGAGGTTGTGGCACGATCTTCACTCTCTCCTTGGACGGTGTCTTCCAAGTCACCCACCACCTTTCATCGGATGAGGGTTCGGATTCGACGACCGAACTCGTTCCGACTCCGGATGGATCATTGTATGGAGCCCTCGCTTCCGATCCTCAAGCGCACGGAGGAAAGCTCTTCCGGATCACTCCTGCCGGGGATTTTATCACCGTCCATGTCTTCGATGGCACGACGAGCGTTTATCCGGGCAAATCGATGGTCAGGACCGCGGATGGTTCCCTCTTCGGCACCACGGCCTACGGCGGAGCATTTGGTTCCGGCATGGTCTTCCGTCTGTCCGCCGGGGGCAAGTTTACCATTCTCCATAGTTTCGATCCGGATCGCGACATTGGCACGGAACCTTTCTCCGGTTTGGTCCAAGGGCTGGACGGGAATTTCTATGGTACTACCAGCAACGGTCTTGGTTATGGCGGTGCTTTTCGTGTCACCTCCGCCGGGAAGTTCTCCTTCATCGGTGCTTTCGGCTCCTCTGGAATGGCGCGGCCTGTTGGACCTCTTGTTCAGGATCGGAATGGTAATTTCTATGGTTGCGCGACTGCGGGAGGGACTCGAGGTGGCGGCACCTTTTTTCGGATCAATGGGGATCATGAGATCTCTTCCCTCTACGATTTCGATGGCCTGATCAGTGGTTCCTCTCCTTTGGTCGTAGGGCGGGATGGAAATTTCTATGGGGCCAATACTTTTGGGGCAACCCGCGGCTCCTTCTTCCGGTTGACGCCTGAAGGCAGATTCTCGCTGCTCACCGAGTTTGGCAATCTTTCTCCTACGATCGCCGGTCCGCGAGCGCCGGTACTGGGTTCCGATGGCAATTTCTACTCCTGTGCCGACATCAATCGATCCGGCTCGTTCAACCCCTGCATCATCCGGCTCACTCCGCGTGGTCGGGTGGATGTCCTGGCCGACTTCGATCCGGGTCAAGGAGACTATCCCCGCGGCGCGTTGGTGCAAGGTGCGGACGGCGGTTTTCGTGGCGTCAGTTCATTTTACAATTTCCCGTCATCCGGCGTGGTCTTCTCTTTCAGCCCCGGCGGTGGAGTTACCACTCTCGCGCCATCCGATGAGCTATACGACGGTAACTACGATGTTGGCCTGACGGCGGCTCCCGGCGGGGAATTCTACGGCGTGGGTCCCCACGGCATCAAAAAGCTCACGGCGGACAACCAGGTCAAAACCGTTGCCGTGGTGCCCAATGCGAACTCCAAGCTGCTTCTGGCGGCGGACGGCAATTTCTATGGCACGACGTCCGGCGGACATGGAAGCGTCTTTCGCATGACTCCCGCAGGGCAGGTTACCACGATCCACACCTTTTCGTTCCTCGATGGATCGGAACCAGCAGGTGGGCTCATGCAGGCGGCTGATGGCCATCTTTATGGCACCACCCAATTCGGTGGCACGACCTCCGATGGCCGTTTGGCAGGTGGCGGAGAGTTCTTCCGCATCCGTCTGGGGGCGACTTTCGTAACGGAAGCTGCCTCCGCCGTGACCTGGATCCAGGCGGTGCTTAGCAGCAGTGTGGATCCGGGCGGTTTGGCCACCGCTGTCTATTTTCAATATGGCACTGATCCCACGCTGAAATCGTCCTCCGCCGTGAGGGTAGGCACGGTGCCGGTCGGTGCCATCGCCATGGTTTCGACTCCGGTGACCGGACTGCTTCCCAATCGGACTTACTATTATCGGGTGGTTACTCAGAACGCCGAGAATCCAGTCCCGCAGGCTGGCGCGATCCGTTCCTTCACCACCGCCCGCCTTCCGACTTTGCGTGAACTCCTCGGTCTCGGCGGCCCGCGCTGATTTCTACAGCTACGGTGTACCTGGTAGTTCGAGACAGACTCACCTCACATTCCCGAACGGATTCGAACTCCCACCGCCCGCGGGAGCCGTGGCGGCGGGGGATCCCGCACCCGGCTGACGGTTGTAGGAATATCCGTCCGCAGACCGGCGGCAGACCGAGCCGTCCTTCGACAGCACGAACACCAGGTCCGGATTGTTGTTCCAGTTCGTCAGCGAGATCAGCCGGGCATCGCCCGTCGTCTCCCATTTGCCGGTCATCACGCTGCCCTTGTAATCGTGCTTCCACGTCCCGTCCTTGTGGAACTCCAGCGTGGAATCGTTTTTCTGCCAGAAGGAACCGTAGAAGGGGGACTTCTCCATCGCGATCACAGCGGAGACGACGACTCCTGTCTTCGCGCCCGCGGGCTCCACGGTTCCGCCCGATCTCACTTTTGCCAGTTCGTCGCGCACCAGAACCGCGCCGTCGATGTTGCCCTTGGCGGTCTCGGACTTGATCAGCGCCTCCAGTTTCTGGGCATAGGCCGTACGCAGCGTGGCCAGTTCCACCGGTTCCGGCGCGGCGATGGCGAGGGAGGAAATACCGATCAATCCGAGTGCAAGATATCGCCTCATGACAGGGGAGGGGAAGTTGGGTCCATGAGACATCCTGAACAGGCATCCGAGTCAAGTCCGACAGCGGATTTTGGGAAGATCTGTGGTTTTCCATTTCATCGATTCAGAAGATGATTTAAATCTGTCTATCGATTTCATGAATCCGACTTCATGGGCTATGCTCCACGCATACCCCATCATGAAAACGCCATCCATTTCCCGCACCACCGGCCGCTGGATTGTCGCCGGTCTGCTTGCCGCCGCTTCCGTGGCGGTCGTCGCCGCCTGCCGGACCGCCTGTGGCACCATCCGGAATCCCGGGGACCATCACCCCATCCACACCGCTCTCAAGAAAATCCGCTGCTCCGCCGCCGAAGCGCGCTTGCGCCGACAGCCGCCCGTCCCGCAGCAGCCGTTCCCCACCACCGGCTGGGATGGCAATCTCGCGCTGAAATGATTGACCCCGCCGCCGCGAGCCGTCACGGCTCCCGCGTGAGCGTCTTCATCACCGGCACCGATACCGGCGTGGGCAAAACCCGCGTCACCACCCTCTTGCTCGAGGCCCTGCGCCACGACCGCCGCGATGCCGTGGGCTACAAGCCCGTCTCCTCCGGCGATCGCGAGGACGCCGCGCTCCTGCTCGCCTCCTCCGGCCTCCCGGAAGACCAGCTCGATGCCATCAACCCCGTTTTCTACCAGACCGCCGTCGCCCCCTACGTGGCCGGCATGCTGGAAAACAACCCGCTCGATCCCGCCGCGCTCATCCGGGGCTACCGCGACCTTGCCGCCCGTCACGAACTCGTCCTTGTCGAGGGGGCGGGGGGCTGGGAAGTCCCGCTCGCACCCGGCTACGCCATCTCCGATCTCGCCGTCGACCTCGCCCTGCCGGTGATCCTCGTCGCCGCGAACAAGCTCGGCGTGCTCAATCACCTCGTTCTCACCGTGAATGCCATCAAGGCCCGCGGCCTCACCTGTGCCGGCATCGTGCTCAACGAACTGGAGGACGAGCTCGACACCGCCAAGATCACCAACAAGGGCGTCCTGGAGGATCTCACCGGCGTCCCGCTCCTCGCCCACATCATCCACGGCCAGGACTTCCTCGATCTGGAGGACTTCCCGATCTTCGGCTGAAAAGAGAGACCACGAATGAACACAAATGGACACGAATGAAGAGGTTGTCCTCATCGATTCGTGCTCATTCGTGGTTTTCCTGCCTGTGACCGGCCCCTCCTCCCGGAGCTTCCGAGGTCCATCTTTTCGCGAGCCTTCGTGTTTTTCGTGGTTCCTCGCCGCAGGGCGGGGAGGGGATTCCCGCTTGCTTTCCGCCCCGGCGTCCTCCTTCTTCCCCTCAGCCCCTTCCGGTCCCCGCATCATGTCTCTCACCACCCTGCCAGACGCCACCGGCCACTTCGGCAAATTCGGCGGAATGTTCGTCCCGGAAACGCTCATGGCGCCGCTCCAGGAGCTCACCACGGCCTACGACGAGGCCCGCCGCGATCCCGAGTTCCAGAAGGAGCTCGACCACCTCCTCGCCGACTACGTCGGCCGTCCGACGCCCCTCTACTTTGCCGAGCGCTGGACCGAGGTCCTCGGCGGCGCGAAAATCTACCTGAAGCGCGAGGACCTGCTCCACACCGGCGCGCACAAGATCAACAACGCCATCGGCCAGATCCTCCTCGCGAAGCGCCTGGGCAAGAAGCGCATCATCGCGGAAACCGGCGCCGGCCAGCACGGCGTGGCCACCGCCACCGTCTGCGCCCGCTTCGGCATGGAGTGCGTCGTTTACATGGGTGCCGTGGACATGGAGCGCCAGGCGCTCAATGTCGCCCGCATGCGCCTCATGGGGGCCGAGGTCCGCGCCGTCACCGCCGGCCAGGCCACGCTCAAGGAGGCCGTCAATGAGGCCATGCGCGACTGGGTCGCCACCGTCGATCACACCCACTACATTCTCGGCTCCGCGCTTGGCTCGCACCCGTTCCCGATGATGGTCCGCGATTTCCACCGCGTCATCGGCGTGGAGGCCCGCCGCCAGATCCTCGAGAAGGAAGGCCGCCTCCCGGACATCCTCGTCGCCTGCGTCGGCGGCGGTTCGAATGCCATCGGCCTGTTCCATCCCTTCCTGGGCGATGATGACGTCCTCATGATCGGCGTGGAAGCCGGTGGCGAGGGCATCATTCCCGAGCGCCACGCCGCCCGCTTCCAAGGCGGCAAGCTCGGCGTCCTCCAGGGCACCAAGACCTGGCTGCTCGCCAATGACGACGGCCAGATCGAGCTGACGCATTCCGTCTCCGCCGGTCTCGACTACGCCGCCGTCGGCCCGGAGCACGCCTACCTCCAGAGCATCGGCCGCGTGGAGTATTCCTACGCCACCGATGACGAGGCTCTCGCCGCCTTCAAGGAACTCGCCCACACCGAGGGTATCCTCCCGGCGCTCGAAAGCGCCCACGCCATGGCCCATGTCCGCAAGATCGCGCCGACGCTTTCCAAGGACACCATCATCATCGCGAACCTCTCCGGCCGCGGTGACAAGGACGTCGAGCAGGCCGCGAAATACCTCCTCAAATAAACGAATTCCGTGTTGCCAACGCGGAACCGGGCCGGTAATTTCCCGCCCCGCCGACGGGTCAATAGCCTCGTAGTGTAATGGTAACACACCGGATTTTGATTCCGTATTTCTAGGTTCGAGTCCTAGCGAGGCTGCTCTCCCGCAGCCCGGCACCCATCCAACAACTGGCCTCCAGGCTTCGTCAAAAAAGTCTCGTGGTGTAATGGTAGCACAACAGATTCTGACTCTGTTTGTTAAGGTTCGAGTCCTTACGAGACTGCCAGTTGTCGTTGAGTATCAGTGGGAACTTTTCGCCTGAATCTCGGATTTCCGCTATTTCTGGCAAAATTGGGCAGTTTTGGGCAGTGTTTTGTCCATGAAATCGTTCGCAGGGCTGAAGCCGAAGGAGATCAAAAGTGGGAGGTGGCAGGTCGATGTTCCTGCATCGCTTTCTGACTCGGGCAAGCGTGAGCGCTACTGGTTTCCTTCCCGTGCAAAAGCTCGCGACTACATCGAGAAGCTCTCCGATGGAGAAGCACTGGCCGTTTCCCCTTCGCTGTCAGCCGAGGTCCAACAGGCTCTAAAGCTATTGGAAGGAACGGGAGCCAGCCTTGTGGATGCAGCAAGGCTCTTCCGCGAGCGATTCGACAAGGACGCCGAATCGGAGATTCTTTTGAGAGCGGGAAATCTGTGGACTGCCACCGCTGAAATCGAAGAGGTGACGAGGAGGTCTTACGAGAGGACCATCCGGTTCTTCACGCCTTTTCACTCACGGAGTTTGGCTGGCATTGATGGTACCGAACTCGCGGCTCTATTGGCCACTTGGAGCAGGGGAACCTACCGGGAGCACTACGGCAACGCGCGCACTTTTTGGGGGTGGTGCGCACGCAAAAAGTGGTGCCTTGCGGAAACGTTCAACCATGTGGAGCAGCCCCAGCGGCGCAAGATCAAGCGAGCGGTCGTTTTGAAGCCCGAGCAAGTAGAGCAATTGCTTCGCAAGGCTGAGGAAGTCGATCCTGAAATGGCAGGTGCTTACGCAATCCTCCTGTATTCAGGTCTGCGAAAGGGTGAAGCAGCGCGGATGACCTGGCAGGATGTGATTGAGGACGGGATCCGTGTTTCGGACGAGCAGGCCAAACTCGATGCGGCACGATTTATACCGTGGAACGACCCGCTTAGGGCTTGGGGCGAAGTATTCCGGCCCGACGATCCAGAAACAGGGTTGCTGCCCGCCAATTTTGAAAACCGGGATGATCGCATTCGCGCTCTGTGTGGATGGAGTATTTCCAGCAAACTGTTGGGAGGAAACCCCAATCCTAGAGGCCCTGTGTTCCCTCGAAACGCCTGGAGAAAGACCAATGCCTCTATTATGGTGGCCTCTGGGTATCCGGTGCAGGACTTGGTCTTCGTTTTCGGCCACTCCGAAGGAATCGAAACGTTGCGACGCCGATATGTCGGGGCCATCACAAAAGGAGACGCTCATAGGATTCTCGATCTTCGTCCGACGAGGTTAGCTGCTTGAACGTTTGAAAGGCCGGCACGATGGTCCGACGGTGTTCGGTGCTGGGTCTACGAGGGCGACAGCGGTCGGTATTCATTTCCAAATGGACCGTATCGTATTATACCCGGTGCGAAACGATGAAGTCCTCCCGACCAACCCCGGCAGCTTTACAAACGGCAACCGAGATTGCTGTCCATTTCAATGTCGATCCCCGCACGATCCACTACTGGGCGGCTAACGGCTCGATCCCGGTGGCTTTCCGCAAGGACAAGATCATTCGTTTTCGTTTGGAGGATGTTCTTGCGGCCAATCAGGCGACTCCCGTTCAAATGACTAGGACGCTCGCACCGCAGCCGGGCGAAGTGCGCTCGGTGGAACTCTCCATCCTCGCGCTGAGCCTCCTATTGGGACCCGAGTTCCCACGCATCCCCACGGTCGATCTCGACAACATCACGCTGGGAGAGGTGGACGAAATCCAACGTCTCTGCTCACTCTACGAGACCGATCTCAATGCGTTGGCTTCGTTCGAGGAGCGTGCTCATTACGCAGAAGGTGTGATTGAAGGGGCTCGGGCAGCGGTATAGCGATGCCGGGCTCATGGATCTATGTGTCCGAGGGAATGGTCTTTACCAAGCCCTCGTAATCCATTCAAAGCGTGAAATCCTCGCAGTAGTTTTCCACGATTGGTTTGTCGCGAGGCACCGAAGGTGTGAGGCACGTGGTTTTGTGTAAGCCGCCCCGTGCTATCGTCAGCTCGCGAGGCAGGATCTGCCGTTGAGCTGCGTAGAGGAACAATTCGTAGGCGCGCACTCGAGCGTCTTTTCGGTCGCGATACTGTTCGACCGTATCTGAGCCGCAGACGTAACGCATGAAGCCAGATGATGCTATCATGGCCTCGGGGTTGGCCCTGCGCCAAGCGGAATCTGAGATCCGGAGAGCACTATCGAGAGCGTTCGCGATCTTGGAGAAAAGGACCTCCTTCAATGCTTGCCGGTTAGGGAGGAATTGATGAATGCCGAGGCGGCGAAACAACTCGTCCAGCTCCGCACGAATTTTAGCGATGAACTTTTCCTTGGGGTCCGGTGTCGGAGGTCCTTCAAGCAGAACACCGGTCATCAATTCCATCACGCGAGCGCCTTCTGCGTCAGCATGCTCTAGTATGGTGAGGATTTTATCCGCGATGGTATTGCGGGACTTTCCTCTCTTCCATCCCGCTTCCTTAAATCGCTCGGCAATGTCTCCTGGGGTCATCAACGGATCGTTGGAGTCGAAAAGCTGGTAAGCATGCACCTCGATTTTCGGCAGCCGTTCCGCTTCTGAAATCAGAAATTGAGCCTTGGACAGGAGGCGGTTTATTACGGGCTGGGACGGCAGACGGTCTTGATCCAGCCACCCAGGCCGCTCTTCGCGGAGCAATTCGATGACCTTTTTGATCAGTGGAACTTCGGGCGTGTCGGTGGTGTCAGGCATGCGATAGGGAGTTGTTGAAGGGCGGGAGGAAGGTTCCGATGGGCCGCTCCGGAATTTTTCTTCGGCTCGGAGTGGGCAGCTTCATCGTCCTTGGCGATTTCAAAACACGTTCAATCTTGACTGGAAAATGAACAAGTCTCGTTCAAATCCGATTCAATAGAACCCTCGAGCATAGGTGATTCGTTCAAATTCAGTTCAATCTCCAAGCTTTGATTTGTTTGTAAGTATCTATTGGTGAAATTGTTGTGTTGATTTTTGGGTTGCTGTTGGCCGCCGTTGAGCCACTGATCCCTTCGTGCTCGACGTCATTGAATCCCACTCGTGCGCGTCGCGTGTTTTGCCTCCCACTCTGGAAATGAGGCGGCTGATGCCGCTGAGAGGAATGTCCCGCGCGCACGCGCTCAATGGACGCCAAATCCTCTCATTTTTCATCCCCTACCAACCAAACGACAACCATGCTAGACTCGATCAAATTCAGATTGAACGTCCGCATTCCCGCGGAGCTTTTCACCGATTCCGAAGTATGCTCCCGCGCTCTCGGGTTCCCCGACCTTCAGGTCATTCCGCCCGGCTACAACAAAAAGGGCTCCAAGGTAGGCATCATCGATCTCCTGCCGAATGGCGCGCTCCGGATCTTCGTCAAGAAGATCGGAGACGAATACCGCGCCTACAAGGTCTCCTGCAACGCGCCTTCGCTGCTGTTCGGACACAACGGACGGATCCTGGACGGCCAGAATGCCATGATCGCGATGCTGACCCGACTATCCGACCTACTGTGCAAGGTCGTGGTCCGAGAGGATCAGCACCGCATCATCCCCGGTCTGCCGGAGTCCGATGCCTACTGGAGCGGTCTGGAAATCCCCTTCCACATTGCCGATCCATCCGGCGAACTCCTCCGCGCCTGCCGGAATATCCGCCATCCCGGCGTCAGGAAGCCAGCGTCGGCATACCACGGTGAATCGATCACGCTGCTCGGCTCCTCGCTGAAAGTGCAGATTTATCGTAAGGACACCGAGATGCACCGGGCATTGAAGAAGTTCGACGTCGAGGCTCCGGCGGCGCTGCGCTTCGAGGTACGACTCCTGGAGGAGCGCCTGGTGACTGCCTTTCCGACACGTTGCCGGCGGATGATCGATGGCCAGGAGCGCCTGGTGTCGTTCACCATGGAGGGTCTGCTTGCCGTTTTCAGGCGCGAGATGGGCGAACTCGAAGGGCTTTACCGCTCGTTGGCCGACGATCCCGTCAAAGAAGGCATTTCCCGGTTCATCGCCCATTTGTCGAAGGACCATGGACTGGAGATCGGCTCGTTGGTGAAGTCCTATGCCGTGGAGAAGGGCCTCAAGCAGGCGCGGACGCGAAAGATCTGGAACGAGGCCCTGCGCCACTACCAGACCCTGGTGGATCTTTCGGCCGCGGAGCTCTTCAGCGACGAGGCATTCAGGAACCAGCCCAAGGTCGTGATTTCCGCATTGGAAGCTCCTCTGGAAGGCATGGTTGCACGCTACGCCTACCAAGACGGTCACATCACCCGGGCCTATACCCCACAGCGGGTGGGCTACTACACACCCGCACCCGTCCTGTGAACCTTTGGCTCCGCCGTCCGCGTGTCGAGAGGACGGTGGGGCTTCTTGCGTGCCTCGACTCCCTAAAGTCATGAACAGCGATACCTCACCCCTCGCCGATCCCTTGGCGAAGCTTTGCCGTGGATTGGATCTCGGCCGTCTCGGCGACGGCAATCCGGTCGCTGGCGCAAACGTCCTGGTCGCCATGTGCGCTTCTCTATGCGCGCTGGAGTCGCTCGAAGAGGGTTTGGAAGACCCGGAAGCCAACCGGCGTCTCACAACCGGCCTGAGCTTGCTAAGCAGTGATCCATTGACCTCCCGGCTCCTTGAACAGCACGTTTTTCGGCCACTTCAGGAGCTGCAGGGGAGGCATCTGGCGAATGTCGGGATTATCATGAGGAAGCGGAAGCATCTCGAACGCGTGGCGATAACCAAGTGTGTTGTTCCCTTGTCGCAGCTTGAAGAGGCCAAGTCATTTCGAGAAAAGCACATTCATCGGCTGGCGCACCAATCATGGGAACAGGCCGACTTCTTCAAGGAGGACGCCGATGACCGGAGGGACCGGGCGTTCACTCACCCGCGGTTTCTCGCCTCCTCGGTCGGAGTAACGCCCTTGGCCCGTGAGTTGGAAGCAGCCCATGACGCGCGGATCCTTGCTGTGCTGAAGTTCTCCCGCATCGAGCAGGTCGGTCCTGTGGATGACTTGCTCAATGGGATACTGACCGGATCCCACCTGCCCGCAGTTGGTGATTACTCCGTTCCTGTCTTCGGACATCTGATTGCCAGCGTCCCGGATTTCATGGGCCAGTGGATCGCCAATCCGAACGGAAGCGCCGCCACTTGGCCGAACCGGATGTTCTGGCTGGCTCCGAAATGGCTGTGCTCCACGGATTTGGATGCTGCTCCATCTGACGACGCCAGATTCGACGTAGTCACCGCTTTCCCAAAGGCAGCAAAAGTCGTGCTGAATAACCGTCTCATGGGAGCGGCCTGCCAGACCGGGAAAGTAGAAGGGCTGCTGAGTGCGCACCGGTCGATCCGGCAACAACTGCGCAAGCTGCCGGGGATTTCGCCGCGCTACGTGGAGCTCTGCACGCCGTTGTTTGCCACCCTATACAGAGGAGTCGAGCTCCTGTCGAAGGTAGCAGGGAAATGGCCCGACGGATTCCACGAAGGCCTTACCGAACTGGTGCTTGTGCTCGTCCGTAGCAGTCTCCGGCACCAGCAGGAACTCCAAGGCCACTCCGTGATGCTATCACGGCGCAAGCTTGCCCTGCAGGTCTACGACAAACTGCCTGAGTCGGGTGATCCCCAGACGCCGCGCGACATTATTCGAAAGGGGGTCAAGACGAAGACAGCCGAGGTGGCAGCGTTGCTCGCCCATCTCGCGGACTTGGGATTGGCCATCCGGCAGGACGATTCATGGGTCAGGTCGGACACACCCGTGGCCGCCGCCCGCCGATTGATTGAAACCTCCAACCCCATTGTCGAAGTCGATGCTTTCATTTCATAAATGCTGGCTCAATGTGGCATCGGACGATCCCCCGGTCATTGTCCGTCTTCTCGACTGGATGAGGCACTACGAGGGCCATGACGTCGCGGGATGCGCTGCCGCCCTGGCGCTGGTGGTGTCGTTGTGGCAGGAGGCGCGGTTCAACCGTCCCAGCATGACGCCGTCGCTCCTGCTTGTGGCCGAGAATGCCCCGGCACATCGGAGGGCTCTGGAGACCATTCTAAACCCTCTCTTCAAGGGGATTCACCACAAGCCCGGCGGCAAGGCGTATGCGGATGTCGATCCCAAGTCCCAGGATTACCTTCAGCTTGTCGCCCAGCGTGATTACGCCAGGGCTTGCCAAGCGAAGAGAGTGGCTCCGATCCCGCAAGTGAAATCCTGGCAGGAGCTGCAAACCTCGGCTTTCGGAACCGCCTGCGGCATGGCCGTGATGAACGGGCGTATCACGGCTGACTTCGGGGTGCTTCGGGACGAACTCCTCTGGCGCTCGTTTTCGGTGACCACCTCGGAGGATCTTGCACAGGTGGAAGAGGAAATTGCCCGAGGTCTCTCATTGCTACGCCCTCCGGGTTATTGCCTGAAGGGGCGGTTCGAATCCTATTGCCCGATACTGGGTGTTGTCCCGCGCGCGAAGGTGGCGAAGCTGGTAAAGCCGCTGATCGGAGACGATAGCCCGGGTCTCCTAGTTCCAGTTGGTTCACTGCCTTCCGGCGAGCCGCCGCACCTCAAGGATTTGACGGCCCTCGTGGAGTATCTGGGACTTGCGCTGAGATACGGAAACGAGGATTTCCGGCATCATTGCTCTCTGCCACCGATGGAACTTGTGGGTGACTACCTTCAAGCCATTCGCCGCCGACTTCGTGGGCTGCCTGCCCGTTATGAGATGGCCGTTCTGGACGCGGTTCGGAATCTCACTTTCATGGCCCGGTTGCTTGTGAATTGGGCGGCACGGCAGGGTGTGGCGGAAAAGCCAGCGATCGAATGCTACAAACAGTTGGTCACACGTGCCGTCCGTGGAGTGGCGCTCGGATTGGAGATGCTGGTCTACCATGGAATTGGGGTGGAAGTGCCACTCGTCCCGGGAGAGCGCTGGAAAGCGGTGCTAAAGAAGGTTAGGACGGTCGGAACTGCCGTGTCGCGAAGAGTCGCGATGACAGCCGTGCAATCGGTGAAGACGGCGGAGGAGATGCGGCGGATCTTTCAAGCTCTGGAGGCAGAGGGGCTCGTTCAGCTTGAGCCTCCGAGCCAACGATTTGCGGTGGCTGTGCCGCGGGACAAATTCATGGCCAAGCTGGGGAGGCGGAAGGAACTGGCGACGCCTCTGGCTACTGTCAGGGAGTTTTCGCCCACGCAGTGGTATACCAAGGAGCGGAAGCGACTGGGGAAGCGGTAGAACGTCTTGGCGGTCGAAACAGGAGGTGGGACGAGGCGACCGGGGGGAGTGCTTGAGGATGCTCGCCCCGGTTATAGGTGGCATCGCGGAGGGGCTTTTCCAGTCACAGAGTGCGCCGGCGCTTGGTTTGAGGTGGTGTCATGAGTGAGAGGGGGAAGTGAGGGGCTGCCCGGGGAGTCGACAGGTGACGCGGTGACAGCGGTGCAGGTGGTGACAAAAATGATACGGTATTGCGTCCGTTGAGCGCCTGTGCACGCGACACTATAAGAGCGGTCCAAGGGAGGCTAACCGGCTTCGTCGTTGAGAAGGAGTTCGATGCCGTCAAGAAGCTTGCCGATATGCCGGGCCTTCGGATGATGCGAGATAATGGTCCGGAGACGGTCCAGCGCTTTCCGGGCCGGGGCGTGTTTCGCGGCTTTAGAGACGACGTCCCGGCTCTTTTGGAGGTCGCCACGATGTTGTTTCGTTTTGGTTTCAACCTCTCGGGCCGAGAGTCGCGAAGGCGGTCCCTCCGCGATGATTTCCTTCCAGCAATCAACCCATTGGTCGCGCGGCAATGACAGAACAGATCGGATTTGGCTCTCGTTGGTGAGCATCCATTCCCCATTTGGGGAATGGGATTCGAACAGGCTCAAAAAATCTCCACACGCTGCCAGCCGGTAAGCCTGGGATTTGGCGTAGCCCCACTTTGCCCGGCAATAGGCTTCAAATGTGGGATACTCGTTATTCCACAGGATCCCCGCCCGGTAGCTGTGGATTTCATGCAGCGCCTTGGCTGCGACGATGGTCTGGCGCACCGCGGAGGTGACGATGGCTTCGCGGTCGACTCGGAACTGAATGTCCTCCTGTCCCATCTCGGTCTGCTTCGGAACGATTTCCGTGACGACGAACACCGCGGGAGTGGATCGTTCCTTACTTACCAATCCCTGTTTTTTGGCGGTTTCTCCGATCAAAACCGCACCCTTGGACCGTTGCTTCTTCCACCAGCCAGCGGATTGTTCGTCCACGTATTGGAGGAAGCGCAGCTTTTTCGGGTCTAGATTTCGTGTGTGGGCCAGGAACGTCTTTCGTGCGTAATCCTCCCACAGAGCCCCCGAACTAGGCTTTGAGATCTTGAGAAGGGCATCGGCTTCCGCGGAAAGCCCGTGTTCGCGGAGCCGGCCCACGGAATGCTCAAATGACGAACCACGGAAATTGATTACCTCCGCCCAAACATGCTCGCACCTGTCCGCCTGGATCGCCTCGCAAACTTTCTGAGAGAACTGATCGTAGTCTTCGTGCGGCAAGCTGGGGCAGATCATGCCGAAGGTCCGCAGCCCGTGATCTTGCAGCCAATGGAGCGATTCCAGTCGTTTCGAGACCTTTGGTGTTCCCTCCTCGATTGCCGTCGCGATGCGGTCGTCGAGCATGCCGGTCGATACACCGAAGATGATCCGCTGGTGGTGCCGCGGATGGATCAGGTCCTTTTCGATCAGCTTGTGCAGGAGATTGCTCTTGCTGAGGAGGCGTACCTGCCAACTGGTATGCTCGAAGATCAGGTTGCAGGCTTCGGCGGTTTCTTCCAAAAGGGTCATGTTCGCCGCCACGTCGACCAAGGAAGATGAGTAAACGACACGGCGGTCGGTGGGATCCGGGTATTGTGGCGAGCCTTTTTTGTTGAGCAGTTGCGTTCGCAGCAATTCGACCGCGTTCTTCCGGCGGATGACGACGTCGCTGAACCGTAGGTTGGTACCATTCTCCTTGTTGTATTCCTTGATCAAGGCGGGAGGCCGGAATCGGTTGACGCTGCAAACGTAGCAGTAGCCGCAGCTGTAAGCGCAGGCATCCCCGAGGTTGAGCACAAGACCGTCACAGAGAAGCTTCTCTTGGAACTCCAGATTCTCGACGTTCAAGACGGTCTTCGCCGCCAGTTGGAGAACCGGCTTGCGATTCATCTTGTTCCGGGGTGGATCGTCCGAGGGGCCGTTTGTTGGCATGACGATGAAAACAAATGAACCTCGGAAAGGATGCAACTGTGGCGTTCGAGATGGAGGCTTTTGAAAAACGAGGCTGGCAAGCATTCTTCTCCAGCTACCTCGCCGAAATGCTGCAAGGTTTTCCGCCGTGGACGGTAACGCTTGGCTGCAGTAGCTTCGGATTCTTTACGCAACCGTATTCGTCATCAAACTCGTTATACCCCGGAATTTCTGAGAGTCTCGATCTCGGAGGCGCCACCTTCCCATTCGCCCCACCGGAGCCCTTCAGGGACCAAGCGTAGCGCGCAGCGAAGCAAGCGCGAAGCGATGGTCCCCACGCCCCAGCCCCCTAGCGCATGGCAGGCATGTCGTGCGAGCCGCGGGGAGCGAGACGCCTTCGCGAAGCGAAGGCGTCTCGGTTCACGTGCCTCGAGCGGCCCCGAAGGGGCGAGCGAGAGCGAGCATGGATGCAATTGCGCCAATGGGCTGGGGCCGGCCTGGCATCCCTCCGGGCCCGGCGAATTCCCCTCACGTCCGTGTCATAAGGATCTGAAAGGAGAGCATCTACCTCCTTCAGATTCCAATGACCATCACACTTACTGTTTCCTGGGACAGCCGCCTTCCTGGCGATGCCCCACCGTTGCCCGCTGTTCCGTTCGGCGTCGACCGCATCAGCTTGGAGCTTGATTGCGGAGTGATCCGCTCGTTACGTGAACTGTTCGCCTCCTTCGTCGCCGACGTTCTTCCTCCAACCGAGGCCAACCACGCACGGTTCCGCGAATTCCACACCGAGATGGGCAGCCTTGGTGGCTGCCGCAGCTCCGACTTTGCGTCATCCCATGAGGATTCTCCATCGCCCGGGGTGCTCCATCCGCCTCGGTTTTTGGAAATCCTGGAGCGGTTGATCCGGTGCTGCGAGCACATGGAACGTGGTGATTTCGGCACGCTCGGCGATCTATTCAATCTCACACCGGGAGGTGAACGATGAATCCGATCGTCTCCTCGACTCAGGTTCGTCTCTGGTGCGACCGGGCGCCGTCTCCGCACCACCCGATGCCGTCGTCCGCGCCAGCGGAGCGCGGCAACCCGCAAGGTGCGGGCCGCCGTCGGTTACTTCGCTGGTTGGTTGTCGCTTTCGGTCTGTTGGTACTCGCCTGCCGCGAGGACGGAGGCTGCGCGACCATGGTCCAGCAAGCCCCCGACCTGACCGGGGTGGCCGATGGATTGAAAACGATCGGTTTCGGCATCGTCGGGGCCGCCGTGGTGCTCGTCTTGGCCGGTCTCTCGCGTTCGTCCCGCTACTGAACTTTCCTCTCATGGATGCTGCCCGCTTCTTCATTTATGCCTTCGGGGCCCTGGCCCTCACTTGGTTCGCGCTGATGCTTCTCAAGTCCGTTTGGCTTCCGGCCCTCGGAATTGCCGCCGTCCTTCTCTTGTTCTGGCGGCTGGTTCCCCGCCGCTGATTTTCCCGGGTACTGCTGTGGTAAACACCAGGTGGTGTGACGAAGCCGCGTCCGGCCGGAGATGACAGCCCGGCCGGGCGCGGCAATTTCCCATTCTTTCGAGTCCCATTTCCAAACCTTCATTCCCATGGAGCTTCTGCTTCTTCCTCCCGTCCCCGCCGCTGCGCCGGGCCTCCTGTTGCATCGCGGCGGCGTCTCCGCCACCCGCGATGAGGTCTTTGCCGTTGAAACGCCTCCTTCCACGGAGTCCTGGCATCCGCTCAGCCATCGTTCCCTGGTGCGTGAGGTCCAGGCCGGACTGGTGTCCTGTGGTTTCCGTGTCGAAGCTGAGAACCACGCGCTCTCCCACGCGGGTGCCCGCTACTTCGGCGTGTTCTCCATTTCCCTGCCGTCCCGGTCCGACAATGGCGTCGGCTGGGTGGTGGGCCTGCGCAATTCTCACGACAAACGCTATCCCGCCGGCTTGGTGGCGGGAACGAGGGTCTTCATCTGCGACAATCTCGCCTTCTCCGGCGAGGTCCAGCTTTCGCGGAAGCATACGCGCCATGCCGCACGCGATCTGCCGCAGCTCATGGCCCGGGCCATCGGCCAGCTTGGCGGCAAACTCCGCCAGCTCGACGAGCGTATCGCCGCCTATCGGGACCACACGTTGGATGACCGTTCAGCGCACGATCTGATCGTGTGCTCGATCGACAACCGGGTGATCACGCCTACCCAGATTCCGGACGTGGTGCATGAGTGGCGTGAACCCCGGCATGCGGAATTCCGGGCGCGCACGCTGTGGTCGCTGTTCAACGCCTATACGGAAGTGTTCAAGGGAGGAAATCCCCATACCGCCATCCGCCGCGGGCAAGCCCTGCATGGACTCTGCGATGGCGCGCTGGAGCTTGCGTCATGAACGAGCCGTCCGGATTGCTCGGCCAGTTCCGCGTCGCTCGGGTGGGGGAGGATGCTCCCGCATCCGGGCGATGCCTCGACCATCCTCACTCGGTGGCCGCTGTCTGGCAGGATGAGATCGCTCGTGCTTCTTGGTTCGATCCGGCGAAGGAACACATCGTGGTGTTCGTCCTCAATATCCGCATGCAGTTGCTGGGCTGGAATGTGGTGGCGATTGGCACCCTCGATGAATCGCCGTGCCATCCCCGCGAGGTGCTGCGCCCGGTGATCGTGGCCGCGGGCCATGGCTTTGTGCTGGCCCACAATCATCCCTCCGGGGATCCGACCCCCAGCCGGGCGGACGAACTAGCCACCCGGCGTCTCCACGAAGCCGCCGGATTGCTGCAACTGCGCTTCCACGACCATGTCATCCTCGGCCACGGCACGATCTATTCCTTCCGTGGTTCAGGGGCACTGTGACCACCGGCTGCCATAGCGACGAAACGCAGCGCGGTCCGGCGACAGCCGGGTGTCTGCTTTTATCCATCGACCTTTCCTATGAATTCATCTCCGCCTTCCTTTTCTGAAGTTCATTTTGCTTCCCATCCCCCGAAGCTCGCGGGCACTCCCGGAATCTCCCATTCTCAGTCGTGTGAGGCCTTCAGAACCATCGACGAGGCCGAGGCCGGAGAATTGATTCGAACACCCGGCTGGTGCGCGCAGGAGGAATTCGATGGCATCCGCCTGCGGCTGCGCTTCTCAAATGGTTTGGTCCGTGCGTGGAATCGTCTGGATCGGCCGGTGGTGATCCCCACCCGGTTGATGCTGTCGACCCTTGTCCTGGGTCTGGAATGTTTCCTCGATGGCGAACTGGTCGGAGACACCTTTCATGCCTTCGACCTTTTGGAACTGGCGGGCGGCGACCTGCGGATGCTGCCGTTACGACGACGCCTCGACCGTCTGAGCGATTTGCTCCATGGCCGGGACCGGTGGTCGATCCGTCAGGTGCCAACCGCCCGGCTGAGGTGGGAGAAGGAGGCCATGTTCGAAACGTTGCGCGGAAAGAGGCGCAAAGGGATTGTCTTCAAACACCTTGGGTGCGGCAGCTCAGTCCGGAAGCTGAGCTTTCGAGCCTCTCTGACTTGCCGGTCAGTCGGCTATGCGGGCAACCGTCACCTCCGGATGGAAGGATGGGACGACCACGAGAGGCTCTTGCGCTGCGTGGTCAGGATCCCGGGTGGCCATTCTCTGCCACCCGTCGGATCGGCGGTGGAGGTAGGCTATAGGGAAATAATTGCAGACGGAGAATTGATCGCTCCGGTCTTTGTGCGGACGAGGGAGGATGTAGAGAAGCCTGGCAAATTGAGCTTGGTAAATCACTCAACCGCGTTTGGAGGCCGGAGATCCTTCTTCCACGGAGGTAGAGTTTTAGGAACCAAGCGTGTGATTTCGATCTTCAATGCTTTCGACAGCAAAATCATCTCAAGGTCGGAGACTCCTCTCACGCCACGCTCGATTTGAGAAATAGTCTCTCTCCCAATATCCAATCCGATGAGGTTGCACTTTGCCGCTAGGCTCTGTTGGGTGAGACCCAGTTCTAGGCGAGCTTTTTGAAGCGGTCCGCCAATGGCGTTAAGTGGTTGGCGATCACCCATGGAAAGCAGGCTTTCCGAGCAGAATAGGGTCGCTGGGGGTGTGGTTGTGGAAAGCTAGCTTTCCATTTGGGCTTGTGGAAAGTAGAGGAGATCCTAACGTTTCCTACGATTTGAACACACTCAAATTCCACTGCCCTCACTGCGATGCCAGGATCTCTGCGGAGGCGGAGCAATCCGGGCAGGCAGCACCGTGTCCGGTCTGTCAGACGACCTTCGTGGTGCCGGATGGGGAGGTTGAGAGCACCGTTTCGGTTCCACCGCTGCCAGCTTCCCCGATTGTGCCTTCCTTGCCGCCGCTGCTGCCTGCATCGCTCGCCGGGTCGCACGGAACCAACTTCAGACGGGTCCATGGGCTGGCGTTGGTTGCCGGCGTTCTCTCGCTCATCGCGCTGGTGGGCTGGATATTTCCTGATCTGATGCCGTGGAGATCATCCGCACCGGTTTCTGCCGCTCCACCTCCTGTGAAGTCAGCGGAACAACTCCTCACCGAGGAGGCCGGAAAGTTCATCCGTAGTTTCGATGGCAAGGCCTGTGGCCATTGCCAAGGCACGGGCCGGGTAGGCGACCGGTGCCGCCTCTGCACCGGCCAGGGAACGATCCCCACCGCTTCCGGCTACACGGTCGTGTGTCCCGATTGCAAGGGCACCGGAGCTACACCCAGACCATGCCCGATTTGTAACGGCACCGGGGTCTTCCATGCCCCCTGATCCCTCATTCCCATGAAAACCTTCATTCGATCCAGCCTTGCTGCCTTCCTTCTATTGCTGGCCGTCCCCATCCACGCCGCCCCTTCCGCACAAGCCGTCCGCGCCATCGAGGAGGAGATTTCGATGTGGCTGCGAAACGGCAAGATGGCCGGAGCAGGCTACCAACACATGAGCGAGCAGGAGAAATCGTCCGGCTTCGGGAAATTCATTCTGTTTGTGGGAGCGGGTTGTATGGGCCTGGCAGTGCTTAAAGCCTTGAGCAAGCCCGTTCGCAACACATCCGAGAAGAGGACGACGACTTCTCCACCTCCCACCCGGACCCAATCTCCGGATTGGCCTGCAAAAGATCCTCCTCTGGTTCCTCCCGATGCGCGGCAAGGACCACCACCTCTTCCTCCCCAACAACCCCGTTGACCCATCCATCATGAACTTTTTCATCGGCAAAGACGGCAGACAGCTTGGTCCCTTCACGGAAGACCAGCTCCGCTCGATGTTTCAAAGCGGCATGCTCACCGCCAATGATCTGGCTTGGTATGAAGGCAGGCCGGACTGGATACCCCTATGGCAGCTGTTTGGCACCGCTCCGCCCATCCAAACATTCGCTTCTGTTCAGGCGAATCCAGCACCGGGTGCTTTGAATGCCCCGGTGGCTCCCGCGATCATCGCCGGCTACCTCTGTGCGGTCATTTCGCTACTGATCTTTCCGATCATCCTCGCTCCGGCAGGCCTTGCTTGCGGAATTGTGGCCCTGATGCGGCGGCAGACAGGGCATGGATTCGCCATCATCATCCTTTCCTGCGTGCTGGGCTATTTCGGGATGTATCTCGGAGCTCTTGCTTGGTCGTGAAGTTTACTGAGCCTTTCGGACAGCGAGGTCAGGCCCGTCGATTTGGAATGAATTCCCCCCACCCGCCGGAGGAAACTCCGGCGGGCGCGCTTCATTTTTTAGATCGCTGCCATTGAGGCCACGGACTGCGTTATCTTGCCAGAATCTGGAAACGAAAAGAGGGGAAACCCATTGTGGTCGTGCATGCCGAAGCCGCCCGGGTACGGCTTCAGCTTTGGGAGATGCGCTGCATAACGGGAGCCAAAGACGATTATCCTTGATTTGCTCCTGTTCACCTTTGCATCGCCGGTTCGGCTTGGGTTGTGTAATGCTCGTAAGCCGTCTGTAGTCCGATCAGGACTTCTGCCGTAGTTTCAAAAAGCACCTTTGCCTTTGGCTCATGGATCTTCGGGATGTCGTCCCGACAATGTTCCGCCAGCTCTTGGAGCTTGCGCCGGATTTTCGCAACATGGTGCAGGGGATCGCTATCAGGATGTTTTTCTTCATTCATTGATCACCTCCAATTAGGAAACTATGCGCGGAATGAGGCTCCCGCAAACGGAAGGGCGTTTTCGTGCGGGATGCATCTCGCCGAGTGCATCCAGCAATCCGGAGCCGCGAGGAAAGAGGCTCCTCCTTGGCGACGGAGTTCTTTTGTTTGACCAAGACCTGCCCGACATATCGGACGCTCGCCGGCAATTTCAAAGGGTGGGTGCCCTTTCACGGTCATAGATAATGCCATCTCCCTTTCTGCTGTCGGATCATCCGTAGATCAACCCAGCGGCACGTCGCATTAGCTCCTTCGGGAGGGGAGCTTGCGACGGCTATCGTACGTGGCAATTGTTGTGGCGTGCGGACTGCTGCCAGAGCCGGGGGTAAGACTTCCGAAATTCTCTTTCGGCATGGCTGTCGGAAGCGCTGCTTTGGGAAAGCCCAGCCATTGAACGCCGTGAACGCAGATCCGCCATCCTGGAACAGCCCATCCTCAAGTTCGGGAGTAGAACCGGCATCGGATGCACAGAACGGCGTGTTCGCTCGTTACTTGCGGGCTCTGCACTATCTTGCAGTCGCACAAATCTACTTGCAAGACAACGTGCTGATGCGCGAACCCCTCCGCGCCGAACATGTCAAGAAGCGCCTGCTTGGCCATTGGGGAACCTGTCCTGGAATCAATCTGGTCCAGGCAGCCATGAACCAGTGCATCGTGGAGCGGAATCTCGATGCGATGCTGGTGACTGGCCCGGGGCATGGAGCGCCGGCGGTCCTGGCGAACGCCTACCTTGATGGAACCTTGGAGTGCTTCTATTCCGGGATGACGCGCGACTCGGAAGGTCTCGCCCGTTTCGTGAAGGCATTCTCATGGCCGGGTGGCTTTCCGAGCCATCTCTATCCCGGCGTACCGGGTGTCATCCATGAAGGTGGTGAACTCGGCTACGCCTTGGCCACCGCATTTGGCGCTGCGTTCGATCACCCTGGTTTGCTTGTCACATGCATCGTCGGTGACGGTGAAGCCGAGACCGGAGCGACCGCCGCCGCGTGGCATGGCACGAAATTCCTGCATCCGGGACGCGACGGAACGGTCCTGCCGGTTTTGCATGTGAATGGCTATAAGATTTCCAATCCGACGATCTATGGCACCATGGATAATGCGGAGCTCGATGCATTGTTCACCGGCTTCGGCTGGCAACCGCTGTTCGCAGGTGCCGACGATGAGGGAAAGGAAATTCTCGCTGCACTGGATCAGGCTCTTCACAGGATTTCATTGATCCGGGCGCGTGCAAAGGAGGGCTACGGGGATCTGAAGATCCGCTGGCCGATGATCGTCCTGCGTAGTCCCAAAGGCTGGACCGGCATCAAGATGGCCGACGGGCGACCGGTTAAAGGATCGTTTCGCGCGCACCAAGTCCCGTTGAGCGAGATCCATGAGAATCCCGAGCACCTTCAACTTCTGGAGGATTGGCTTCGCTCTTACCGTCCCGAAGAACTTTTTGATGAACGCGGCATCCCCTTTGTGGATTTGCTCGGATTCTGCCCAAGGGGCGGCAGGCGATTGGGATGCAATCCCCATGCTTTCGGCGGCGATCGTGCCCGCCCGCTGAACTTGCCTGAATTGGACTCCTTCCGGATCGAACTGACAGCGGAGAACCGGGGTGGAAAGGAGGAGAGCCCGCTGAAGGCCGTGGCCGGCTATCTCGCCGCAGTGATCGCCCGCAATCCGGCCAATTTCCGAATCTTCTGCCCGGACGAAATCATGAGCAACAAGCTTGGCGGGATCTTCGACGCTCCGACTGAGCGAGAGTACCAGTGGCCGGTTGAAGACGGGAATCGTACCGAACATGTCGCGGCCACCGGAGGTCGGGTGCTGGAGGTGTTGTCTGAACATCTTTGCCAGGGCTGGCTGCAAGGTTATCTCCTCACTGGCAGATTCGGCTTGTTCCCGTGCTACGAGAGCTTCCTGCCCATCGTGACCTCGATGATGGATCAGTTCGCGAAGTTTCTGAAGATGAGCATGGAGATCCCATGGAGGAAACCCGTTCCTTCATTGAACTACCTTGAAACTTCCACGTTATGGAGGCAGGAGCACAACGGCTTCAGCCACCAGAGCCCCGCCTTCATCAATTCCTTGTTGAACAAGAAGGACGAAATCATGCGCGTCTACCTGCCGCCCGATGCGAATTGCCTGCTTTCCACACTGGATCATTGCCTGGCCGGTACCGGCCACGTGAATCTGGTGATCGCGAACAAAAATCCGATGCCATGCTGGTTGACGATGGCCGAAGCCGTGGCGCACTGCCGTGCGGGAGCTTCCATCTGGCACTGGGCCTCCACCGACGATGGCGTGGATCCCGACGTGGTACTGGTGGCAATCGGCGATGTGATGACCGTGGAGGTGCTGGCCGCAGCGGACATCCTGCGGCGCGATGTACCGGATCTCCGGCTGCGGGTGGTCAATGTGACCGATCTTCTTATTCTCAAACCCGGCAGCGAGCATCCCCATGGATTGGACGAGGAGCTTTTCAGTGGGCTGTTCACCCGGAACCGGCCGGTGATCGTGAATTTCCATGGTTATCCGAGCGCGGTCCATCAGTTGTTGGCGGAGCGGGGCGCGGCCCATCGGTTCAAGGTGAACGGCTATGACGAAGAAGGCACCACTACGACTCCGTTCGACATGCTCGTGCGCAATGGAACCAGCCGCTACCATGTGGCATCGCAGGCGTTGCGCGCGGCGGAGAAAATCAATCCCCAGGTGGCGGTCCGCACCGGGGAGCGCGTGCTCCACTATGAGTATGTCTTGCGCGAATTCTCCCGCACCATCGCCGCCACCGGCGAGGATCCACAGGAAATCACCGGGTGGAAATGGCCGGAAACCGCAACCCGATGAGAATCATCGCGGTCAACGCAGGAAGTGGCAGCTTGAAGGTGAGCTTGTTCGAAGTCGTTCCGCAGGACAGCATGGCAGAGCCTCGGGAGCCACTTTGGACGGCTTTGTTGGATACCACAGCACCGGATCAGCCGCCGGATGAATTGCTGGTGAGTCTCGATGCCGGAGGAATTTCATCGAGGCTTGGTTCGATCTCCAAGGATACCCCGGCCGAAACCCGCATCCGCGGAATGCTCGCTTTGATGACGCGGGATTCGACGCTCGGTGGGAAACCGGACGCGGTGGTCCACCGGGTGGTCCATGGCGGAGAGCGCTATACTGAAGCGGTCCGCATGACCGAAGAAGTGGAAGCAGGGATCGACAGGCTGTGTGCCTTCGCGCCGTTACACAATCCCGTGAACCTGGCTGGGATCCGGGTGGCAAAAGAAATCTTCGGGGATATTCCCCATGTTGCGGTTTTCGATACCGCATTCCACCAGCGGATGCCGCGGTATGCCGCGACGTATGCAGGCCCCCGCGAGTGGTTCGAAAGGGGCATTCGTCGCTACGGTTTCCATGGGACCAGTTTCCGGTGGGCTGCGGAATACGGCGCCGCTCTGCTCGGCCGTAAAAATGATCCCGGACTTTGCCTTGTGATCTGCCACCTTGGCGGGGGCTGTTCCCTTTGCGCGACTGTCGGGGGCTGGAGCATTGATACCACCATGGGCTTCACCCCGCTCGATGGCATCGCGATGTGCACCCGTTCCGGTTCGGTAGACCCCGGCATCCTCATCCATCTCCTCCGGGAGGGGATGGATACGGACGAGCTCGAAGAATTGCTCAATCGGCAAAGCGGCCTTCTGGGCCTTTCCGGAATCAGCGGTGACACCCGCGTCCTGATACCCTTGGCGGAACATGGGAATGAAGACGCACGATTGGCGATCGGGGTTTTCCGGCACCGCTTGCGGCGGGGAATCGGCGGAATGCTGGGAAGTATGGGACGGACACCGGATGCCTTGATCTTCACCGATGTGATCGGCGAATCCGCCCCGTCGATCCGTGCCGCCGCCTGCGAGGCGTTCGGTTTCCTGGGCTTGCGATTGGATCGGGAAGCAAATGAAGCGGGATCGGCTGATCGTGAAATCTCCTGTGCGGAAAGCAGCGGCCGGGTGCTTGTCGTCCGGAGCCGGGAGGATTGGCAGATGGTGCGTGAATGCGCCGCACTCCTAGGTGATCCTGAAAAGAGTTTGTAGCTTTGAATGCCGCTGCTGGGAACGTCGGGACATCAAGAGATCGGCGGCCGCTTGCACCAAGCGAGCCCTCTTTGGGTAAGCCGGCGATCCGGCCGTCTGACCGGTGGGGAGGCCGGCCCGGCAAACCATGGCACACTTCCTGCGAAGATAGGGTGATACCCTGCGAGCAGCAACCAACGAAAGGATTTCCAATGCCACGAGGAGATAAATCGGACTACACCGAAAAACAGAAGCGTCAGGCGGAGCATATCGAAGAAGGCTATGAGGACAGGGGAGTCTCCAAAAAGGAGGCCGAAAGGCGGGCTTGGGCGACCGTGAACAAGATCTCGGGAGGTGGGAAGAAATCCGGATCAGGCCGTGGAAAGAAAGAGAACAAAGAACCTATGAGAAAAGGCGGTCGAAAGGGGGACAGATCCCACGCCGCAAGATAATCGGTCCTGCTGGTCCCCGAAAGCCTCCCGCGCCGGCCTTTCACGGTTTCACTCACCATCTTCCCATCTCATGGATACCGCCAAGCACATCAGCCGGAGCGCGTGCGTGGCCGCCGCCACCCGATCGCTCGAAAACGAGCGCGACCTTCTTGTTCAGAAGGCTGGCCTCGCGGACTTCGTGCTCATCGGCGAGGCGTCGCACGGCACCCGTGAATTCTACGAGACGCGCGCCGATCTCACCCGCAGTCTGATCGAACGCCACGGCTTCCGGGTAATTGCTCTTGAAGCCGATTGGCCCGACATGCTGCGCGTCCACCGCTATGCCAGCGGCAGCGCTGAGGAGCACGACGCGAACGAGTCTCTGGGCGATTTCCGCCGTTTTCCCCGCTGGATGTGGCGGAATGAAACCATGCCGCCTTTCGTCGACTGGCTGCGCGAATGGAACCGTCCTCTGGCCGACGGTCTCGTGGGGATCTTCGGTATGGATCTCTACAGCCTTCATTCATCGATTGATGCTGTATTGGCCTATCTGGAAAAGGTGGACAAGCAAGCCGCAGCACGCGCCCGCGAGCGCTACGCATGCTTCGACCATTTCGGCACGGATCCCCAACTTTATGGTTTCGCGACGGAAAAGGAGGGAATCGAATCGTGCGAAGACGAGGTGATCGCGCAACTTCTGGACATCCGGAAGCGCAAGACGTTGGAAAGCCCCTCCGATGATCCCGAAAAACTCTTCCCCACCGAACAGAATGCGGCGGTGGTAGCGAACGCGGAGCGCTATTATCGCGCGATGTTCCGGGGGCGCAATGCATCATGGAATCTGCGCGATGCCCATATGGACGAAACCATCCGTACCCTTGCCCGCCACTATCATTTGGCCGGCGAGGACGCGAAAGTCATCGTCTGGGCCCACAATTCCCATCTGGGCGACTTCCGTGCGACCGAAATGAGCCGTCGCGGCGAATGGAATGTTGGGCAGTTGCTCAAGCAGCGCCTCGGCAAGCGCGTTTTCTCCATTGGCTTCTCAAGCTTTGCAGGCACCGTCACCGCGGCCGATCATTGGAATGAAGAACCCCGCCGGATCACCATGAATCCTGGTTTGCCGGGGAGCTACGAGGAGTTCTTCCATCGCATCGGCAGGGAGAGCTTCTGGCTTGATCTTACGGAGGAAGGGGATGCTGTCGATTCCCTGCGGGAGCCGATGCTCCAGCGCGCCATCGGTGTCATTTACCGCCCATTGACCGAGCGCCATAGCCACTACTTCTATTCCTGCCTGCCCGATCAATTCGACGCGATCATCCACATCGACCAAACCACCGCCATCCATCCGCTGGATCACTCCGCGGCACCGGCGCGCGACCGGCCTTCCGCAGACCCCGCGGGCAGGATTTAATGGCTCCATCGCGATTGCCGGTTTCACGTGGGAGGCGGCATGGAAGGGAGCGTGAAGGATTTGATCGCTGATACTCCCTTGGCATTTAGCCTGTGCCCATGCCAGCCCGAAGGCCGTAACCGTTATGGTCGGCATTTGTCGCCATGGCTAATAATCGCGACCGCAACCAACGCTCCGATCAGATTGGCCACCAGATCCCAGCCGATGTTGGTGTAGTCTCCCACATTCGTGTCGGGCATCACGAGGGTGAAAATAAATTCCACGACCTCATTGAAAGCTCCGAATCCCATACCGCCCGCCATGCACAAGATCAGGATTATTGGAGTAGGCTGAACCCGCGATCCGCCGGGGGACCGGAGTGCTATTTTCAGAATGTGCCAGCAGAGCCATGTCGTGATGCCAAAGCCATAGGCGTGCACCACATGATCATATTTTAAATATCCGGGAATGAACCACCAATTGTAGAGGATCGGATGAATGCCTTCATGGAACCATCCGTCAGGTATCGGAACCAGTCCGCCCGCCATGTGGAGAAGTCCCCAGACGCTGAACGACCACATAAGGCCCGCGCTGAACGAATAATTCCGGTGGAGGAAGTAGAGAGAGGGAACCAGCACGCCCATCAGGCTCAAGTACGAGGGGAGTCCGGCAGTGCCGGTCGCGAGGGACACTGCAACGAAGGCCGCGATGTAGGTTCCGGTAAATGCGAAAACCGGACCAGGGTTTGCCGGGTTGGGTTTGTTCATCGCACACTATAACCGGATCTCCCCATGGTCGCGAGCATTGCGACGCGTGAGTAAATTCAGAGACTTATTTCCCAAGCGGATACGGTATTGGTGCCTGAAGAGAAAGGCGCATTCTAAATTGGATTACTTGATTTTGATTCCATTCGGTGAAGAGAAAACAGCTAGTCGATGCGCGATAAGGGGGCTTGTCTTAGAGGTAGACAAGGAGATGGAAGGTGCCGACGCTTGGAATGTTACGCTGGGTTGCTGGTTGCCCGAATGGCATTTCTGAAGGATGGCTGCGGGAGGCATTTATTTGTTATGGATGCGATGAGGCTGGCCACCACGGATGAAGCCGGACAGAAAGCTCCAGATGCGTTTCGCGTATCCTATGCTAAAGGTGCTGAATGAAGGAGACGGCCCGGATCTTCCGCATGGTTACACCGAAGCATCTTTGCCCCTGGGGGGTGAAGGCGAAGGATCTCCTGCGCCGCGCTGGCTATCAGATCGAAGATCATCACCTGGCCAGCAAGGAGGAAAACGAGGATTACAAACAGCGGCACGGCTATGACGAAACCCCGCAGATCTTCATCGGAGACAAAAGAGTAGGTGGCTACGATGCCCTCCGGGAATTCCTGGGAAAAGGCCCGGATCCGAAGGAAGGGGAAACCTATCAGCCCGTCATCGCCGTGTTTCTGGCGAGCTTACTGATGGCTCTGTCCACCTGCTGGGCGATGCACCAATCGATTCTGCCCATCCGCACCATGGAGCTGTTCGTGTCCTTCAGCATGTGCGTGCTCGGGATTCTCAAGCTGCGAGATCTGCAAGGATTCGCCACCGGCTTCATCCAGTACGACCTCCTCGCCCAGCACTACGTTCCTTACGCGTATGTGTACGCATTCATCGAAACAGGGGCGGGAATTCTGATGATCGGGCACCTCGCAACGCTGTTTGCCGCGCCTGCGGCATTGCTGGTGAGCACCATTGGAGCCGTCTCGGTGTTCAAAGCCGTGTATCTGGAGAAGCGCGACCTCAATTGTGCCTGTGTCGGCGGAGGCAGCAAGGTGCCGCTCGGGTTCATTTCCCTCACTGAGAATCTCCTGATGATGGCCATGGCGGTCTGGATGCTGGCGAAATCCGCGTTGTGAGAAGGCTTTTCACCTCTGGGGCATCCTACGCTTTCCAGCATCATCTGCGCGCCTCACCAGATGACCGGTCGTTCGCTTTTGCAATCACCCCATCAGGTAGAGTCAAACCGGACTAGGTCCCCCGTGTAACCGTCACAAGAAGTAGCCCAGTGAGGTGCGAGGGGTGGTGCGGATCGTCCTCCATCACCTGGTCGTTGGCGGGGGCGGACTCGTAATCCGAGATGCCGTGCTCTACCCCTTCCTTCAGGATCTTCAAGGTGGCGGCATCGCCGAGGAGGGTGGCGGTCGACTCGGCGGCGATGGCGAAGACACCCCATGCCCGAAGAATCCTCTGGTTCGGCCCGCGAGCAGATCTCTGGGCTGCTGATGATCATGGCGGATCCGCTCGAGATCGACTTTCGCCGGGCCTTCGCAGAACCGCGTGAGCGCTTGGTCATAGCTTTCGACCGCGGCCAGTTTGCCGCGATGGAACGCGTGGCAGACTCCGATGCATGTGTCGGGGATCCATGGTGGTCCTTGAATGGAGAATGGGGAAGAGCGGTTAAACCTGACCCTCTGCGGCGTTCCGGAAGTGGCTTTCGATCTCCCTGACGGGATGGTGTGAGAGATCCTTCGTCAGGTTCATGGACAGGCGGCCCTGCTGCGCCTCGCCCACCAGTTGCAGGAGCCGATCATTGAATTCCGCCGGGGCGGCGAACCCCCACCAACCCGGGTGTTGGTCGAGGACGCCGCGGATCACCGCCGCGACATGTTGGAGGTTCTTGGACTCGAGGTCTTCTTGGAGGTGCAGGTTCTCCGCGGTGGAGGCTCCGAGCTGGCCCTTGGATCGGAAGGCACCGGCCTGGTCGGTGACGGTTTCGGACAGCGTCTCCCGGCCTTCGGGGATTTCCTCCGCATCGATCTGCTGGAGGTGGCCGTCCTCATTGGTTCGGAAGGCGCGGACATGGCCGCGGTCCGCGACGATGATGAGCAGTGGGAGCGATTTCATGGCATATAGCGGTGGGTGGATGACAGGGCGGTAGCATCAGGCCAGACCCAGGCGGCGCTTGATGGCCTCCGCCATGGCCTGCCCGCCTTGTGCATCCGGCGGCGTTTCCCGGATATAGTCCAGCAACGCCGTAGAAAGGTCCTCGGCGGTCACTTGGGGTTCGTAGTCCGCCAGCGCGGCTTTCAGTTCGTCCAAGCGCCGGGAGAATTGGGCGGACGGCGGTTCGGAAAAGCCGCGATCGGTTGGAAGTTCGTCGCTCATGGGCGCACGACGGTGGGAGGGCTTACGCGGGAAGGTCGTTCGCGGCGGGCGACTGCCCGATGTTGTCCACCGCGCCGGGTTCGCCGTCCTGACGGGCACAGTGGGCACAACAGAAGATTCCGTTCCGGGCCTCGATGCCATGGCCGAGGACGGTGCAGCCGCATCGCGAGCAACGGGGTGCGAGGGCGTGGATGGCGCACTCGAAGGAATCGAAGGTGTGCGTGGCCCCAGCCATCGTGACTTCAAAGCACTTCTCGTAGGCGTTGCCACAGTGATCGCAGGTTTTCATGAAAGTGGAGGGTTGGGACCGGATGCGGGATGAGGTTCAGGCGGGTTCCAGTTCCAGGGCCTGGGGCAGGAGCCGTTCGGCGATGGAGGTGAGCTTCTTGTCCGCCTCGCCTTCCTCGTCCTCGGTGGTTTGAAGGAGTTCGACGAGGTCATCGTGGCCGAGGACCCCGGCGAGAGTCTTCAACGAGCCGTAGCCGGAGATCTCATAGTGCTCGACCTTTTGGGCCGCGACGATCAGGGCGATGTCGCGGAGGACGCCTTCGCCTTTCTCCTCGATGGTTTCGCCGCCTTCCTCGACAAGTCCCTGCATCGCCTTGCATATCTTGCCGATGGGTTTGATGCCTAGGAGGTCGGCCACCTTTTTGAGACGTTCGACATGGCCTTTGGTTTCCTCGAGGTGGGTCTCGAAGGCTTCCTTCAAGGCTTTATCGTTGGCGGCCTTCGCCATCTTGGGCAGCGCCTTCACCAGTTGGGTTTCGGCGTTGTAGAGGTCTTTGACTTCCTGTTCGAGTAGGACGCTGAGTGTGGTGAGTTTGGACATGGTTGGCATGACTTGCGCGAACCGTGCCACTTCGGGATGGAAGGTTCCGCGCGAGCGGATCGTGATAGGAGATTGGACGACAGAACCTTTCAATGCATGGGCGCTTGGGCGTGGGAGTAGGGGTGGCGGGAGAAGACTTCAAAGTGATAGATCTCATTACGCCTGTATTGGAGATTTTCGTACAGCGCGAGAAGATGCCCTTGGTACAGCCCGGCGCATCGTGCACGGATATCATGCCAAGTGCATGATCCGGTTCGGCTACTTCCTATACTGAGCAGAAGCTGCAGAGGCGTACAGCATTTCGTGGCGGCGATCTGTCTCGCCGCGGATCTATTCGCTTGGATGGCCCTTTGGCTGCGAAGGCGGGGCCATCTGCCGACAAACGGCGCAAAATGCCACCATCGCTATGAAAACGTCACTTCACCTGTTTCAAGTCGGCCCGGAAGATGCTGGTGACTAAGGCATGACTGGTATTCTCAAATGGGTAGTCGTGATGACGCCGCTGTGCTTCCTGAGCGGCTGCAAGGAGCGGAGCGGTAGTGCCGGGGAAAAAGAATCGGAGCCATACCACGAGAATGCCTCAAAGCCGACGAAGGATGGAGCACCGGCGGGAATGAACGGTACAGTGGGACCCAATGGACAGACACCCCAGAAACCGGCTCCTCCTCCTCCGCCGCCCAATCCCCCGGGAACCGGTTCTCGCCTCGATTACACCCCTTCCACTAATAAGTAGACCATTTGCGTGACTCTTTCCGAAATGATATTGAAGGGATGGAAAACGATTTCATCGGCTTGCAAGCGGCTTTTGAGAAGCTGGCACCATGAGGTCATCCAAGAATTGATTGCGCCGGCGCCCGCCCGCCCAGTGTGTTTCCTCGTCGGGTACATGGCCCGGCAGCCTCTCGTCGTAGGCTTCGAACTGTCGATTTCGGACGAAGAAAGCCGCGGGACAGGGTCGGAGGCAAAGGTTCTCTGCGCACTTTAAGAGGTCTACAACTAGGGCGGCGGTCTGGGTATTGATAGATACGTCCCCAAGTCGTTCGCACTTGGTGTACGTTGCAAGAGCCGGCTATTCCTGAACCTGCGATCGGAAAATCTTCTAATCATCTGGTGGCACCGGTCTGCGTTTCTTTTTCCGGATTTATCCAGGCTCGATTAACGATTAAAGGCTCTCAGGATGCTTTTTCAGGCTCTGGTGCATCACATGCGCCACTCCTGATCATCTGGTATGGCGCACCGACAGGGGCCTCAAATCCGATAGGACTCGCGGAAGATGCTATCCGTTATTGTGGGCCTGGAAGCGAATGCCCTGTTTGCAGGAGGCACCTGGGATTGAGATTGCTATCCGCTTTTACCATGCACGAAGACTTGAATGGATTCACGTCTTGGCAGCTGTGCCGAGATGCATGCTCCTTGGCTGCCACCGCACACCGCGGGCAATTTTTGAAACGGACGAAGATACCCTACATCGTTCACTGCATCGGCGTGGCCTCAGCTGTTCACGTGGCCTTCGGTTGTCAGGATCCAGAGGTGATCGCCGCAGCGATCATGCATCACCTCATCGAGAAGACCAAGGTGAGCAAGGAATCAATCCATCGGAAATTCGGAGCACGAGTGGCTCTGATCATCGATGTGCTGACAAAGCCGGAAGAAAGAAGAGCCTCGACGTTATATTGGGAACGCTTGACGGCCTCGACATGGGAATCCCGGCTCGTGAAAATGGCGGATGCGCTTGACCATCTCGTCAGTCCGGCCGCCCGGCTTGTAGAGCGCATCCCAACGGGAAACAAAGCTCTGGCGCTTGCCTTCAGCTCAGAGCCGGTGATCCAGCGCGCCAAACAGATACTTTCCGCCAGACTGGACTACACGGCCCTTCAGGTGAAACAACGGCATGAGAAGCGTGCGAAAACCTCAAAGAAACAAATAGGCCTTCATTGACCCTCGACCGACCGCTACGCGGAGCGCCATGGGATCCGCGTTCAGGAAGGGGTTCCACGAACAGGCTTCCCGTGCCGCTTCGATCTGCTGCTTGCTGCTCTCGGAGGAGAGCCTACGAAAGATTCCTTGCGCACGGCCTTTTCCTCGTTGCCGAAGATCTCGACCGCGGCGGCAGCGACACGCTGTGCGGTAGTGCTGAATCGATTTGTCATAGGACAATCCTCGCAGATGGCGTGCCCGTTCAGGCGCTCTGTTCAGGAGCGCTTGGGACGTAATCTGCACGGATAAGGGGCTTTCTGCATTCGCCGGGTTTCACTCTTCTCCCTGTCCGCCGGTCACGCTGTAGACCAACCCCGTGACAAAACTCGACTCCTGGGATGCGAGAAACACGTACGCCGACGCGAGTTCGGCAGGCTGGCCCGCGCGCTTCAACGCGGTTTTCTCGCCGAACTTCGGCAGCTTTTCCTGGGGTTGCCCGCCGCTGATCTGGAGAGGCGTCCACACCGGGCCGGGGGCCACCGCATTGACCCGGATGCCCTTTGCCGCGAGTTGCTTGGAAAGAGACTTCGTGAAGTTGATGATCGCGGCCTTGGTGGACGCATAGACCAGCAGATTCGGCGAGGGATCCTCCGCCTGCTCGGAGCCGGTATTGATGATCGTGGCCCCCGGCTTGAGGTGGGGGATGGCCGCCTTGGTGATCCAGAAGATCGCGTAGAAGTTCGTCTTGTAGGTCGCGTCGAACTCCTCGGTGGTGAGGTCCAGAATGGAGTCCACCGACTGCTGTCTTCCCGCGTTGTTCACCAGAATGTCGAGCCCTCCAAGTTCTTTCACCGCGTCCTCGACCAGCTTCTTGCAGAACGCTTCATCGCGGATGTCTCCGGGCAACGCGACCGCCTTCCTGCCGGCCGCGCGAATCAGTTCAACGACTTCCCTGGCGTCGGACTCCTCCGCCGGCAGATAGTTGATCGCCACATCGGCCCCCTCGCGCGCAAAGGCAATCGCCGCCGCACGGCCGATGCCGGAATCGCCTCCCGTGACGAGAGCCTTGCGGCCTGCGAGTCGGCCCGATCCCTGGTAACTCTTCTCTCCGTGGTCCGGTCGCGGCGTCATCTTGCCCGCGAGGCCCGGCCACTCCTGCTTTTGTTTCGGGAACGGCGGCTTGGGATACTGGTCGGTGGGATCCTGCATCCTCGTCTGTGAGGGTTGGTTGGCCGGAAATTCATTCGCGGACTCTTCGCTCCGTCCGGAAGCTGTCATGGCTGCGACGAGACCGGTGGTAAGACCGCCGACGAACTTACGGCGGGATGCGGCGGAATGTGGATGATTTTCGGTTGGATTCATGATCGTAGGAGTGGAGGAATTCCTTCCGCTCGCGTCGTGCCAACCTGCGGATGGCAGACGTGCCGGGCCCTCCGAATACGCCGACAGTTGAAATCCGTGCGCCATGAGCCGACTTTCGGCGATGAATCCGGAGCAACCCACCAACCCGGACGAGAGGTTGTCGCTGTCCAAGGCCGCCCTCTACCTGCTCGAAGAATGCCGGATGGTGCTGCCCGGCATCCAAGCCCTGCTCGGCTTCGAACTGACGGTCATCTTCAATCCGGGGTTCGACCAGAAGCTGTCTCCGGCCGAACAAACCCTTCATCTGGCCTCCATCGTCCTCCTGTCCCTGGCGGTTATCCTGATCATGACTCCGGCGGCGTACCACCGCCAGACAGGGCCGCGGCATGTATCGGAACATTTCATCCGTCTGGCGACCCGTCTCCTGCTTGCCAGCATGGTCCCGCTTTCCGCCAGCATCGCCATCGAACTCTATCTGGTGGGACGGGTCATTGCCGGCACTCTTGCTGGCGGGGTGATCGCCGCGGTGGCCGGCCTCGTGGCCGTTTTCCTATGGTTCATACTGCCGCGGTTGTTTTCGCGCGCGGAAAGGTAATTCGGGTGGATGCGGGGGATGGCATGGCGTTTGCGAAAAGGATTTTCCACCGCAAACCCAAACCCTCATGAAAGCGACCACTTTGATCACCGGATGTACCTCGGGCATCGGCCTCCACCTTGCCCGTCAATTTGCGAAGCACGGTCATCCCCTGATCCTGGTGGCTCCGGTCGCCGGAGAACTGCAGGCGCTGGCCACCGAACTTGAGAGGACTTTCCATGTCACTACCTCTGTCATTGCCGTGGACTTGGAAAAGCCCGATGCGGTGGAAATGATCCAGCGCCAAGTCGAGGAAACCGGCTGGGAGGTGGATATACTCGTCAACAATGCCGGACATGGCTTCCGCGGCAAATCCTGGGAACTGACCTTGGAGCAGGATTTGTCCATCGTCGCGCTGAACATCGCCGCGCCTCTCCGGTTGGCCAAGGCCTTCCTGCCGGCCATGGTGGGCCGGGGCCGCGGTCGGATTCTCAATACGGCTTCCGTCGCGGGATTCGAACCCGGTCCCTTGTTGAACGTCTATCACGCCAGCAAGGCCTTCGTTCTGTCATGGAGCGAGGGACTGGCGGTTGAGCTCGAAGGTACGGGAATCACCGTGACGGCGCTGTGTCCGGGGCCTACCGACACGGACTTCTTTCCCAAGGCCGGGATGACGGATGTCGTCGGCTTTCAAAAAGGCAACCTGATGGCTCCGCAGGATGTGGCTGAAGCGGGCTACAAGGGGCTGATAGAGGGGGAACTGCTGGTCGTGCCCGGTGCGATGAACAAGCTGATGGTGGGGGCGCGCCGCATTCTGAGCGAGCACGCCCAGGCGAAGTTCAATGAGAAGTTCTACGAAGAAGTGCCGCCTGATGAGAGAACCCGCGAGCGTGGAGACAAGGAGAAGAAGGCGTAAGGCGGGTGACCTCGACGAGGGTAGCTACGTGGATTGTAGTATTCACTGCTCCCTGTTCCCGCGCGCCATTACGGAACAATCGGAAAAGCCGAAAACGTCCCGATCATTCCTTGATTTAAGCACCGGAGGTGCGACCGGTTTGAACGTCGGCAAGGCATTCCGCCGCCCGGCACCCACCGCCAACCTGTCAAACCCATGTTACACTGGAGCCTCGTCTTTCTCGTCATCGCCCTCATCGCCGGCGTCCTCGGCCTGACGGGCATTGCCGGCATGTCCGCCCACATAGCCTGGATCCTGTTCGTCATCTTCCTGGTACTGTGGCTGATCTCGTTTTTCATGCGCGGCGGACGTTCCCCGCGTGTTTGAGCGACCGCCAACGCCGAGAGGAAAATGAATTACAACGGCGCATGCATCCGGATCTGCGAGGCACTCCTTCATGCCGAATGCGGCACACGGCTCGCATGGAGCATGTCCGCAAGTCAGCTCGGGAGTGACGTTGAGCTGACCGCCGTCAACCAAAGTCTTTCCTGCCATGAGTCCAACATCCTGCGGCTCCGCAATCACCTGCGAGCCCTGGGGGCATCCCCGATGTGCGACATCGAGCCGGACGAGCAGCTTCTCAGGGCGTTGGCGGAAGCGGATGCATGTGAACATTCCGGCCCGGTGCTGGATTACCTCCAGCGAATCGAAACCTCCCTGATGGAGGCCTATGAATCCGCCCTTGCCAGTCCCGACACCATGCCGGGAATTCGCGATTCCATCCGGCTGGTTCTTCTTCCTTCCGTGGAAGCTGTCCTCATACGCTTGAAGGAGTTGCCTCTCCCGAAGGCACGATGAATCGTCCGCCGGCTACTCATGACAAAAGCCGCTTGTCCGACCCGTTTCCGGACAGAACCTCTTGCGGGCGCCTGAAAGCGCGGTGATGCCATTGGTCCAGGAGACAGCGGCGGTGGACTGGGTGAGGGATACCATGCGCACTTGAAAGCCATCGTCCTGGTGGCTCGTGCTCATCTGGACACTTCCGGGGTGATCGTGGATGTGTGGGATGCGCCACGCCTGCGACAGGTGGTCTCGAATCTCCTCTCCAATCCAGCCCACCACGGCGACGGAAATCCGATCTCTCTCTCACTGCGAGGACGGGTTGAGACGATGGTGATCGAGGTCAGAAACAGCGGGAAACCAAATCCCGGCGATGCATTGGGAACGCTCTTTGATCCGATGGTGCGATTTACTTGCAGTGAGAATGAGGACCAACATGGGAGCCTGGGGCTCGGACTTTACGTTTGCCGGGAAATCGCGGTCGCGCATGGCGGTCAAATCCAGGCGGCTTCCAGCGAAACCGGGGAGACGAGCTTCACAGTTACCCTACCGCGGGAGTCGGTGGCGTCTGCCGGTGTGGTCAGGAACTGGGCCCTGAACGATGCCGAGACTGACTTGAAATATCCGAATTCGTTCGATCCCACGAGTGCGTATGGGGAAGCTGTGGGGTTGGAAAAATTGACGCCCTGAATGGCCCGTAGGTGGGAAAAGTTGACGCGCCCGCGGTTCTGCATCTTTGGATAATAAATTGAAAATAAATGATTTAAGCATTCTTTTCTGCGGGAATGAAAAATGCTTGGGGCGCGAACGGAGCCTATGGCTTTCAGGAAAGCTATGGCGGGCTTCCCCACGCGACGTCCTGATACGGTGGATGGACGGCTCACTGGGCTGACAAATCCATCCGCCGTTCTGAAAGGAAATACCATGAAACAAGCATTGAGTGCCTGGAACCCACTGCGCGAATTGGAGGACTTCCAGAACCGAATCCTTCGCGCATTTAACCCCAACAACCGCGACACCGCCGGACAATCCCCGGCTTCCACGCAATGGTCGCCCTTGGTCGACGTCAGCGAAGACGAAGACTCCTACAAGATCACGGCCGAACTGCCGCAGATTCCGAAGGAGGATGTCAAGGTGACGGTCGAAAACGGCACGCTCGTCATTTCAGGCGAGCGAAGGTTCTCACATGAGGACAAGAGCATGAAGTACCACCGCATTGAACGTGGCTACGGTAGCTTCGCCCGAAGCTTCAATCTTCCTACGGATGCGGATCCATCCCGAATTGGGGCCAAGTTCGTCGACGGCGTGCTCCACGTCCAGATCCAGAAGAGCGAGCACGCAAAGCCGAAACAAATCGACGTCAGGGTTGACTGAGCGATCGTTGCGCTTCCGCCGCTCTTCGTCCCCACGGGCAGATCTGGCGATATCCTCATTTTCATTACGTGAAGGGTAAACGTCTTCATCGGAGGATCGCGTGCGGAAGCGCATCGCAATTAAACCACTTGGCAGAAAGGAAGGTTGAATCATGTCCAACGAAGCTTCTGAAATCCGCGGCAAGGCCATCGAAACCACCATGGCCCAGTTTGACTTTTCCAAAGTAGCCTTGGCAGCGACCGCCGTAGGCTGGAACCTTCGGACACGTCCTCCGCAGGCTGGAGGTGTCCCCGTCCCTGAAGAGATGCGCCGCATCGCGCGCGAGCTTCTCGAGAAGGCATGGGACGATGAAGAAGCTCAGAACTGCGAATACTGTCACGGGGGGCTCAGAGCGTCCCGGACGGACGGTTGCCTGACGCTTCAGTTTGTGATTGAGGAATCATACTTCGTCGCGGCTTTGGACGCGGTGGCCGATACTTCCGATTAGGAGATCGGACGGCACGGAAATCCGGAGCAGGGAAGGGGTTCCGTTGCTGCGAGGTTTCCGTGCCGATGACGTCCGCGCTCGGAGGCGAGGAAACAGCTCGTAAGTGCATGATGGTTGCCTTTAGTCCGAAGGCGGCCGAGGAGAGAGAAGCAATTGACGGTCGAAATGTTACAGTGAAGAAAGATTCCGCAGGAACAGCACTTCTGAAGGATGGCTGCGGGAATCGCCTATGAAACCCACATCCGCCGGGACGAATACCACGCCGCCGACACTTGATTGAACGCGTTGCCGTCTTGCCCTCCCGGTCTTCTTGACCAGCCCGTGAAGCCGGTCGCCTCTCAAACGTAGGGATCAACCTCGGCATCCTTACGTCCTCGATCTTTTACACCAAATGGTTCGCCGAAGCTGGCCACCTGCAGGTGCGGTCAACCCGTTGTCGCTCGATGGTCAGAAACACCTGGGCGGCGCCGATGCTGACGCGAATGTTGTGGAGAACGGGCCGACCAGTCTCGGCATGGCGAAGTTGAGACGGAACGGTGGCGAACCCATCGACCGCCAGGACATCCCGGAGAGCTGGCCCACGTCGAAGAGCTATGCCTCCGGTGGACCCGCCATCACCTCGGCCTTCCACGGCCCTGGAGCGACCTTCACTCTTCACGGCCCCGCGATGGGCACGAACCACTACGACACCGGCGTGCCGGGTCCGATCACCGGCGGCACCGTTCAGCAGGGCTCATGAGCGCGGAATCTTTCGCCACCATCGAACACATCCGCGATGGTACGACGTTCACCCTGATCGTGCCTGGAGAGTTCTTCGCCTCGGTGCCGAAGATCGATGCCGAGCAGGATCTTTTCGAGGCCGATGGCTTCCTTGCAGGAGAGTCGTTTTTCGAGCCCCTCGGCGGCGCTACGGCCCGCATCACCTTCGCGGTGGAAAAGGACTTTGACGACTACGACGACGCGCTGTTGGCCTTCCAGAGCGCGGGCAATGACCTTATGGCCGACACCGGCATCCTCCGCATCACGATTAAGGAGGATCTGACCCAGTGGACCGGGGCGGTTTTGGCATCGGTGACGCCTGGGCTGTCGTCCGAATACGGCATTGCCGTCGTTTCAACTGAGTTCGAATTCCTCATGCCGCCACCCCCCGATGCCGAAATCCCTGTCTAGGGAAGGGCCTGCGGATCTCCCAAAAGGTCTCCACGAAGAATCGTTTGCAGCCGCATATTTCCTAGGTAAAGGTGCCAGACTGTAGTTTGGCGCAGTACCAAACTACTTCGCACCGTGGTGGTTCTCGGTGTGATGAAAGGTATGGTCTGTCCGGTGCGGCGTTCGACCGGGCAGGCCTCCCTTCCTGCTCTCTAAACGGTCAAGAATCGACTTGATTGTCACGACGTCCGTGGTATCCTCCGAGCCGCATTAATTGCTTGATGCAATGGTGGCCACCTTACCAGCTGATAGGGTTGCCCGCTTGGATCCGGGGGAGATAGGCGGGCGACCTAGCTGGCGTGGCTGCGGCATCCGGCAATGAATCTTTTCCTTCGGCTATCAGGGCAATGGGTTGCAGCTCTTGCTCTGAAGGGCTCGTCCGGGTTGCAACAGCCGGGCGAGCCCGCTGAAATCCAGTTGAAATTTTTCAGGTCATCCCTAACATTCTCGGTACGCAACCGGGCAGGCCGTAGCGCAGCAACCGAGAAAACCATAGCCCGCCTGGGTCGGGGTGATCCAGGCGGGCGTTGGTTGTCTTCAAGGGAACGATAGATCAATGAACGTCTCGGCGGTCACTGCGAAGAAGATCTCAAAGCGGCTCTCAAATTCAGTGTCAGCCTTGATTGTTAAAACGCACCAAGGCATCTGCACTGACTAACGTTGATACGCCTGCATCCGGTGGGGAGCTGTTCATCGGCTCCCGGTACTAAGGGAATCCGTCGCAGATTAATTCGAAGTCCGAAATTTCACCCCCGGTGGGAATCAAGATCGACCACTGACCGATTCCCTGCTCTGCCAGACCTGATTCCAAGCATTGGAGTTCCTCGAAACCGAGATTGGCAGGAGCCGATTCATCTTCCCCATCTCCAGAATCTCCGGGTGGGACAAGCAGTGGACATGGAGCACCGCATCCAGCCATCGGGAAACTAAATCCAGATCGGGAGTGCGAACAAACAATGTCATCAGCACGAGGCCGACATCCCAGAACTGCGGATGTTCGGGGAGTGGTTCCACTTTCACTCGAAGGAATGAAATTTCAGACCAATTGATCATCGTGTCACCATAATCCAATTGGCATTTAGGCCAAGAATCTACCGCCGTCTTTACCAAAGCTTAACGAGCAGCCGCGACCAAGGGCTGCTTCTGTGCAATGCCACCGTTGCCCTACTCCCATGGTTGAAAGAGGAGTCGAATGGGAAGTTGAAGATGCTGGATCCGAAGACGACTTCCGTTCGCGCCTTGAGAGATCAATAAGAGACAGCCGCGGAGGTCACCTCAGCAAAGGCAAAATGCGAAAATTTTTCGACCTTCTAAAAGAGACTCTTTTGGGAGGCCACCTGCACCTGCGGCCTTTTTGGGCTAGAAGCTATCTTTCCGCCCTTCCTATCCAGCCTCACCTCAAATGCGAACGATTTGCAAGAGCCCGCTACGCGTTGGAATATTGAATAAGCACGAACATCGAGCGGTGTTCACTTTTCTCCACATATCCAGAGTGCGGTCGATCTGGAAGGCATAGAATGGAAGCCAAGATCACAGGTTCGCAGGGCGGTAAGGAGAAACGAAGCAACAGCCGTCTCTCCGCTCAAGTTGCGTCGGCAGCTTCATTTCGATGCAGAACCCATGGCTGCGCCCGGGTTCGCAGAAGACCCTGCCGCCATGAGCTTCCACCAGCGTGCGGACGATGCTGAGACCGAGGCCGGAACCCTCCACGACGCCAGGACCGCGAACGAAGCGGTCGAAGACCTTGGGCAGGATTGCAGGAGGAATGGGCGGGCCGCTGTTTTCGATGGCGAGATCCGTGCCGACCGAGCCGTGGCGGAGGCGGATGGCGATCCAACCGTCCGGCTGGTTGTGCTTCACCGCATTGTCCAGCAGGTTGAGCAGGATCTGGCGCAGGCTGGAGCGGTCCGCATGCATGGGAGCGGGATCGCAGGTTTCCAAGTTCACGGTGATGCCGCGCATGGCAGCCAACGGGCGGATGTTGTCAACGGCCTCGCGGAGGAGATCATCGAGACGGAGGTTTTCGCGGGCGAGCGTGGGCAGGCCCGCATCCGCCTTCGCCAACAGGCCGAGGGCGTTGACGAGGGCCGTGAGGCGCTGGATTTCCTCATACTGGCTGGCGAGACGCTCACGCTGGGCAGGCGTGGCGGTGGGGCCGCCCAGTGCCAGCTCTGTTTCCGCGCTGAGGATGGTGAGCGGGGTCTTCAACTCGTGGGAGGCGCGCAGGGTGAAGTCCCGCACGCTGCTGATGCCGGCATCGACACGACCGAGCATCCGGTTGAAGGCCTCGGCGAGACGGTCGAGTTCATCGCCACGACCGCTGAGCGGGATCCGCTCCGCAAGGTGACCGGCATGGACACGTTCCGCGGCGGCAGCGAGTTGTTCGACGGGACGCAACGCGCGCCGCACCAGCCACGAACCGCCGATCACAAGGATGGCGATGGTAGGCAGGCCATAGGACAGCAGCAGATCCTCGATTTTTTCGGACGGGGATTCCGGTTTGTGGCCGTTGGCGACTTCATCCACGAGCTCGTAATGGAGCAGGCCGCCGAGCAGCAGCAGCGATCCGAGCAGGAGTCCGGCAAACCAGAGGGTGAGGCGGGTGCGGACTTTCATGGTGTGTCGCGCACGGCGTAGCCCTCGGCGAAGACGGTGTGGATCAGCTTGCGCTTGAAGGGGGCGTCCAACTTTTCCCTCAGCCGCACCATGGCCACCTGCACGACATTGGTGCCGGGATCGTAGCCGGGTGCATAGTCCCAGACCTGCTGGTGCAGTTCATCGCGAGGGCAGGCGCGGCCGTTGGCGCGGGCCAAGTACGTGAGAAGCCGTAGTTCACGGGTAGTGAGGTCGATGCGGTGGCCGCCGCGCTTCACCTCATGGCGGAGGAAGTCGATCGAAAGATCGGCGATGACCAGCCGCGGCGCATCGGCGGGGGCGGCGCGGCGCGCGAGCACGCGGACGCGGGCGGTGACCTCCGCGAGCACGAAGGGTTTCGGAAGATAATCATCGGCGCCGAGATCGAGGCCGCGGATGCGGTCGTCCACCTCGCCGCGGGCGGAAAGCAGCAACACCGGCGTGGTGTGGTGGCGGGCGCGGAGTTCCCGCAGCACCTCGAGTCCGTCGAGGCCGGGCAGCATGATGTCCAGCACCACCACGTCGAAGCGGCTCTCAAGCGCGAGTTGCAGGCCGCGGTCGCCATCGCCCGCGATCACCACCTCCGCGCCATCGGCGGCGAGCGCCGTTTCCAGCGCACGCGCGATCTTGGTTTGGTCTTCGACGACAAGCACACGCATCGCCGCGATCCTGCCGTCCGCTCGCGGTCGCGTCAAACCGCGTCCGGAGGTGCTGACAGAGATGTAAGGGCTTTCCCCTCGCGGGCGGGGAACCGGTGTGGCGATGGTGGATGGAACGTTCATCGCCATGAAAAAGCTTCTGTTTGTGCTGATGCTCGCGGGTGCCGCCGCGGGTCTGGTCTACGCCTTCACCCTCGGTCGGCAGGAGATCGCCGGGGAAAGGGTGGCGGACAGCCCGGTGGATGCGCCCACGCGGGTGCGGATCGGGAAGGACGGAACTGTGGTGTGCTGCAATGCGGAGGAGCGGGAGCGCGAGCACATCGAGCTGGGAGAGCTGGTGGTGACGGCACATCAGCCATCGGTGCGGGTCTATGGGACGGTGCTGGATCCGCAGGACCTGATCGACCTGCGCGGGCAGCTTGAAGCCGCGCGGGCGGACATCGAAAAGTCGGCCGCCGCAGTGGAAATGACGCGCCTCGACCGTGACCGCCAGAAGGCGCTCTACGACCAGCCGCGGGCGGTGTCCGAGAAGAACCTGCAATTGGCCGAGAATGCCTACCTCACCGAACAGGCGACGCTGGCCGCCGGACGCAGCCGTGTGGCGACCTGGGAATCCACCTGCCTGCGGCAATGGGGACCGGTGATCGGCGACGCGATGCTGGGAGAGTCCGCCGCTTCCGAAAAATGGCGGGGTATGAAGAACGCGCTGCTGCTGCTGACCCTGCCGCAGGATGCGGGCACCAAGGCTGCGCCCACGGTGCGCGTGCGCGAACCGGGAGGGCGGGAGTATGTGGCGAAGTGGATCTCCGCCGCACCGAGGATCGATCCGAAGCTTCAGGGACGCAGCCATTTCTACGAGGTCGAGAACGGCGGCGAGGAACTCGCTCCGGCGATCAACCTGGAAGGCGCGATGTCCTGCGGCGAGGAACGTCAGGGCGTTGTGGTGCCGTATGATGCCGTGGTGTGGCAGGGTGGTCGGGCGTGGGCGTATCAGCAGCGGGAGGCGGATGAATTCGCCCGCCGTGAGGTGCCGACCGGGGAACGGACGGACGGCGGGTTTTTCCAAGCGGGCGGGAAGGGCGGGGACACCTACGTTCTCCGGGGTGCGCAGGTGCTGCTGTCGGAAGAATTCCGCAGTCAGGTGGAGATCAACGACTGACCGGCACCGCGATGCACGAAGGTTTTCTCGGCGGCATCGTCCGCTTCTCGTTGCGCTTCCGCGGCTTGGTGATCGCACTGGCCTGTGCCCTGCTGGGCTATGGATTGCACACGCTCGGGCGTGCGCGTTACGATGTGTTTCCGGAGTTCGCGCCGCCGCAGGTCACGATCCAGACGGAGGCTCCGGGGTTGTCTCCGGAGCAGGTGGAGACGCTGGTGACGCAGCCGATTGAAAACGTGGTGAATGGTATTGATGGCGTGGGGGCGCTGCGTTCGTCGTCCATCCAAGGACTGTCGTTGCTCACGCTGACCTTCCGGCCGGACAGCGACATCCATCTCGCGCGGCAATCCGTTTCGGAACGACTCGGCACCTTGACTGGAAGGTTGCCGCAGAGCGTGGCATCTCCGGTGATGACTCCGCTGACATCCTCCGCGAGCATCGTGTTCGAAGCGGGGCTGACGTCCACGGAACGTACCGCGATGGAGGTGCGGACCTTCGCCGATTGGACGTTGAAGCCACGGCTGCTCACTGTGGATGGCGTGGCGAACGTGTCGGTCTTCGGCGGAGAGGTGAAGCAGCTCCAGATCCAGGTGATCCCGGAGCAATTGGTTCGGCATGACCTTTCGCTGGAAGATGTGGTGGCGGTTGCCTCGAAGGCGACCGGCGTGCAGGGGGCAGGCTTCATCGAAAATGCGAATCAGCGGATCGTAATCCAGACCGAGGCGCAGGAGGCGCTGACACCGGCGCAGCTCGCGGCCGTGGTGGTGGCGCGCAAGGATGGCGCGGTGCTCACGCTGGGGGATGTGGCGCGTGTGGTGGAGGCACCGGAGCCGCCCTTCGGTGCGGCCTCGATCATGGGGCGGCCCGGTGTGGTGCTGGTGATTTCCTCGCAGTTCGGCACGAACACGCTGGAGGTGACGCGCAAGGTGGAGGCGGCACTGGCGGAGCTGAGGCCATCGCTCGCCAGAGAACGCATCGGGCTGCACGACGACCTCTTCCGGCCTGCGGCCTTCATTGAAACGGCGACCCACAATGTAGCGTGGTCGCTGCTGACTGGCGGCGTGTTGGTGGTGGTGGTGCTGTTGCTGTTCCTGAACAACCTGCGCACCGCGGCGATTTCCTGCACTGCCATTCCGCTGTCGTTGCTGGCGGCGGTGATCGTGCTGGAGAAACTCGGCTGTTCGCTCAATACGATGACCCTCGGAGGTCTCGCGATCGCCATCGGCGAGGTGGTGGACGATGCGGTGATCGATGTGGAGAACATCCTGCGTCGCCTGCGCGGGAACCGAACGCTGGAGTCACCACGGCCTGTTTGGCAAGTGGTGATCGAGGCTTCGCTGGAGGTGCGAAGCGCGGTGGTGCACGCAACCTTCGCGGTGATCCTGGTGTTCCTGCCGGTGTTGTCCATGACCGGCATTGCGGGCCGGTTGTTCTCTCCGCTCGGGATCGCCTATGTCTCCGCCATCGCGGCCTCGCTGGGCGTGGCCCTGACGCTCACTCCGGCGCTGGCCCTGGTGTTCCTCGGTAAATGCGAACTTTCTGCGCACGAAGCCCCGCTGGCCCGCTGGATGAAGGCCCGCTACCTCGCGCTGCTGGCGTGGTTGAATGGGAGCTTTCGTACGGTGATCACTGTAGTAGTGCTGGTGACATTGGGGGGCATCGCGATGCTTCCGCTCTTCCAGAGCCAACTGGTGCCTGAGTTGCGGGAAGGACATTTCATCGTCCATATGGCGGCGGTGCCCGGCACCTCGTTGGCTCAGGCACGGAGTCTGGGCGATGATGTGACGCGGGAACTGCTGAAGCTGCCCTTCGTCCGCAAGGTGAACCAGCGCATCGGTCGCACGGAGGCCTCGGATGACACCTTCGGTTCGCATGAAGGAGAGTTCGACGTGGAGCTGAGGCCGCTGGAGGGGGATGCCGCCGAGGGCGCGGTGGCGGAGGTGCGTTCGATGCTGGAGAAGTTCCCGGGCGTGAATTTTGCGGTGAAGTCCTTCCTCAGCGAGCGCGTCGAGGAAACGCTGTCCGGCTACACCGCCCCGGTCGCAATCCATGTGCGCGGCAATGATCTGGACGTGCTCGATGGGAAGGCGGAGGAAATCGCGAAGCTGCTGCACTCGATCCGCGGCGGGCGCGACGTGCGGGTGCAATCGCCGCAGGGCACGCCACAACTGGTGATCCGGCCGCGTCCGTCCGATCTGGTCCGCTGGGGCTTCACGCCCGGCGACGTGCTGACCGCGGTCCGCACCGCCTACCAAGGCATGGGCGTGGGCGAGATTTACGAGGGCAACCAGGTCCACGAGGTGAACGTGATCCTGCCTCCGGAACTACGGAAGGACATCAGCAGTGTGGGCGAGCTGGTCTTGAAGAGTCCCACCGGCGTGCATGTGCCGCTGCGCCAACTCGCGGACATCCGTCAGGAGGCCGGTCGCTACGTTGTATTGCATCGCGATGCCCGGCGGGTGCAAACGGTGACCTGCGATGTGGAGGGGCGGGATGTGGCGGGCTTTGTCGATGAAGCCCGGAAACGCATTGGCGCGGAGATCATGATGCTTTCGGGCACCTATGTCGAGTTCAGCGGCACTGCGCAGGAACAGGCGCGGTCACGCCGCGACCTGATGGTTCACAGTACGCTGGCCGGGCTGGGGATCGTGCTGCTGCTATCGATCGTCACCCGCCATTTCCGCAACCTGCTGCTGATCCTCGCAAACCTTCCATTCGCCTTGTGCGGCGGTGTGGTCGCGGTGTTCGCGTGCGGCGGCTTGTTGTCGACCGGTGCGATGGTCGGCTTCGTCACGCTGTTCGGGATCACGCTGCGGAATTCGATCATGCTCATCAGCCACTACGAGCATCTGGTGACAGTGGAGAGACATGAGTGGAATCTGGAAACGGCGTGGCTGGGGGCGGGGGAGCGGCTGGTGCCGATCCTGATGACGGCGCTGGTTACCGCGCTGGGCTTGCTGCCGCTGGCGATCGGCACCGGCGATCCGGGGCGCGAGATCGAGGGGCCGATGGCGATCGTGATACTCGGCGGCCTACTGTCTTCGACTTCCCTGAACCTGCTGGTGCTGCCGATGTTGGCGCACCGCTTCGGCTGTTTCTACAGGGAGACCTCCTACTATCGCTCCTAGCGTGGGGATAGGCGATGGTTTGAGGCTCCATTTGATCACAGCCATTCGTACAATTACCGTAAGCGCTCCATGCGGCACCCGTTGCCTGCAGGTGCCGCATGGAGCGCCTACGCTTGGTGATCGCCGGGTCCTGGTTGTATTGTAGATACTGCCAGGCCCAGCCGTCGGTTACCATCTGCTGGTTGATGTTGGAACCGTCGTGTTCCAACCAAGCCAGAGCCCGACCGTGACGATCCTTACCCGTTACCGTGGCAGTGATCGTCTTGCCTGCGATCAGACCCGGAAGAGCCCATTTGGCTCTGGTGCCTTAATTCTGCGAGCCTTCCGGCGCGTCGATGCCTTCCAGCCGGATTGACGTGACCTCGATTTTTCGAGCCAGAGAGAGTGTTAGTCTGGGGGCGTAGCCCACGGACCAACACAACAATGAAAGGAAAACGCTACACGACCGAAGAGAAGATGCGTATCCTGCGGCAGGCCGATGGAGAGCCGCGAGCACCATGTCTCGGAGGTAACCTTCCACCGCTGGAAGAAGCAGTTCGGCCAGATGGACCCCAACGAGGCCAAACGGCTCAAGGAGCTGGAGCGCGAGAACGGCGAACTGAAGAAGATGCTGGCCGAGGCCCTGCTCAAGAACCGGGTGCTGGAGGCGGTCTGCGAAAAATAAGTGGTGAGCCCGGCACAGCGTCGCCGGGCCGCCAGGGAAGCGGTGGAGGGCAAGCTGTGTTCGGGGCGGGCTGCGTGCCGGTTCCTGCGCTTGAGCCGTTCGACCCTGAGGTATCGTCCCCGCGAGACGACGCCATTGGAAGAGAGGCTTGGGAAAAGGATGGAAGAGCTTTCGCACCGGCATCCACGCTACGGCTACCGGCGGATCGCAGCCTTGCTTCGGCGTGAAGGCTGGAGGGTCGGCAAGCGGTTGGTGCAGCGGCTCAGGCGGGCCTGCGGCTTGCGGGTGCCACCCGCCACGCGCAAGCGGGTCCCGTCGAGGACGCTCGACCGGGCTGCCGACGCGTGCGGAGCACCGTGGCCACGTCTGGACGTGGGACTTCATCGCGGATGCCACCCAGCGTGGCGGGGCATTGTGGATCCTGACGATCCTCGATGAATTCCGCGGAATCTGGCCACCTCGCGCTGCCTGTTTCTCCGTATCCTCGTGCCAAATCCCTGATATGATCTTTCCCGGGTAACGATGCAATGCAGATATGAACCGGTGGCTGGGTATAAAATCCGGTCGCCGGTTTTGTTGCTCGAAACCGAATTAAGATGGCCGCAAGAGACGAGAATCTGCGGGTGCTGGAGATGGAAATGAAGTAATCGAACAAGAGGGTCGCGGCGCTAGGTGATTCCCATATTCTTGTCACCAATGGCGTGCTTCGTCTCCCTGCCGGGGAAGATGCGGGGCCACGGGCCCGGCGCCTGATCATCGTTGAGACGCGTGCGGCGAACGTGACCGAACTGGTTCCCAACCTCGGGGAAAGATCCTGGCGGAGGAGGGGGACGACGTGTTCTCGAAGCAGCCTCCCCATTTCCGCCAATAAGGAATATTCCGTTTTGCGGTGTTTCGAGGATTTCTCAGAAGACTCTCTGCATTTTTTTCCGTGGCAGTCGAAGGAAACAGGAAATAACCGATGCCTTTGTGTGCAAGGAATTTCCGACCCAAGCATTCCCGGTGAAAAATTTATAACCGAATCTCGGAATGCTTGGGTTGGCGCTCTATTGAAAATCCTGAGGCTATTTCGAAGACTCAGAGGCGGCGTTTGCGCTTCCAAAGGATGTCGGCACCCATACAACCCAATGCGACAAAAGAAGTGGGCTCTGGCACGGCGGTTCCATTCAAACAGACTTCGCTGAGGCCTGCAAACCGGCGGGCATCGAGTCCGGCAACGGTGCCCGTGGATGTGCCTCCGGCTACAGCGGATCCAAGCCGCAGAGCCGGAGTAGAGCAGCTAGGGTTAGGCGGGTTCCAGCTCGAGGGCCTGGGGAAGCAATCGCTCCGCGATGGAGGTAAGCTTTTTGTCCGCTTCGCCTTCTTCGTCCTCGGTGGTTTGGAGGAGTTCCACGATGTCATCCTGCCCTAAGGCCTCAGCGAGGGTTTTCACGGAGCCATAGCCGGAAATTTCATAATGCTCCACCTTTTGGGCGGCGATGATGAGAGCGAGGTCCCGCAGCACGCCTTCGCCTTTTTCCGAGATGGTCTCTCCGCCTTCCTCCACCAGTCCCTGCATGGCCTTGCAAACCTTGCCAGTGGGTTTGATGCCCAGAATATCCGCCACTTTTTCGAGGCGTTCGACATGCCCCTTGGTTTCCTCCAAATGAGCTTCGAAGGCTTCCTTCAGGGCTTCGTCGGTGGCCGCCTTCGCCATCTTAGGCAACGCCTTCACCAATTGAGTCTCGGCGTTGTAGAGATCCTTGATTTCCTGTTCGAGCAGGACGTGCACGGTTGTAAGTTTTGACATGGATGTGGGAACCGCTGGTTGGAAACGGTCCGCAGCCAACGAGCATGCCGGGGCCCAACTCGAAAAATACTCTGCAACCCATGCACTGGAAGGGCTACCTCCCTCGCCCTACCCCAAACGAACTCGCAATTCTAAAGCGAAGTGCAATGCGAAAGCGCGAAATGCAGAACGATGGCTTTGGAAGGAATCCCATTTTTGTACGGAAGCAGCGTACGCTATCGGCTAGATTACGCTCAATTTGAGCAATTTTCGGTCTTCAGAGGGCTCCGGAATTAAGGATTTTTCGTACGCGGCTGATGGCGAATCCGGCCATATACCGCGAAATGGAGAAGCATTTAGGGTGCCGATCACGCCGGATGGATGCACATTCGAGGATGAGGCTCGGATATTTCACTTCCACCGGCGGATCTTCTGCCGTCATGCCCGAGCGCATCTTCATCGTCGACGACCATCCCATGATGCACGAGGGACTCGCCCGCCTGCTGGTGCAGGAGGGATGGGAGATTTGCGGGGGGGCGGCCAACGCGGATGAGGCTTTAAACAGGGTCATGGAAGCGAGGCCCGACATTCTTATCCTGGATATATCGCTGCCCGGAAAAAACGGGTTAGAGCTGTTGAAGGATCTGCTGGCTCTGTCCCCGAAATTGAGCGTTCTCGTATTTTCGATGCACGACGAGATGCTGTATGCCGAAAGGGTGATGCGTGCCGGGGCAAAAGGATACATCATGAAGGATGAATCCGCTGACGAACTGCTCAAGGCGATCCGCGCGATCCTCTCTGGTGGGGTTTATCTGAGTCCCACGGTTTCATCCCACTTACTCCGGAATCTCGCTGGAACTCGCGCTCGCGGCCAGATCGGGCTGGACCGATTGACCGACCGGGAGTTGGAGGTATTCGAGATGGTGGGGCGCGGGAAGTCCAACCAGCAGATCTCGGAGCAACTCCGGATCAGTCCGCGAACCGTGGACGCCCACCGCACCCACATCAAAACCAAGCTGGGTTTACCGGATGCCGCGGCGCTCATGAGAGAGGCCGTGCTTTGGATTGAACACGGAAAGACGGGATCGTCTCACGCTTTCCGAAGAACACTAGCCTCTCCGGATGGCCGTGAGGAAGGAAATGGAGAGCAGGACGCTAGTTCTGGATTCAAGGAATGAACTGGCGAGGTGGGCTTTCCGACGATAAGAATGATGGAAGGCCTGAAATTCTCCGTGATTTGGAGAATTTCAGGTTGGTCTCCGTCGCATGGCCACGGAACTTCCATTTTCCGAAGACTCTTCCGCCCAGGCGCTTTGGACCGAAGTCCAATCGTTACGCCGGAAGTTGGGAGAGGTATCGACGCTCGCATACGAGCTGCAGGAACAACTCGATGTCCGGGATATGAGTCGCGGCCCCGGTGTTGCTCCGGAGTCTCCATCGGCGGAAGCTTTTCGTGACCAAGGAACTCGCCTGCGCTTGGCATTGCAGGCTGCTTCCATGGGAACGTTCATCTGGAACGTAGAGGAAGAATGTGGAGAACCAGACGAGCAGATGTTGGCGCTTCTCGGCTTACCGATGGATACTCCACTCTCGCTCAAAAGCGCGTTGGAGGCCGGAATTCATCCAGATGACAGGGAACGATATGCGGAGTCGTTGCGTCGTGCAACCGATCCCTCAGGTGATGGAGTGATTCAGGAGGATATCCGTGTTCTCCACCCCGATGGATCGTTGCATTGGTTGTCGATCACCGGGCAGGTTTATTTCGCCGGTAGCCCGCGGCTCGCCGATCGCATGGCCGGAGCAGCGATCGACATCACGACCCGGAAGGAAACCGAAGCCGCTCTGCGCGAGAAGGAGGAGTGGTTGCGGATGGTCCAAGCCGCGGGTGGTGTAGGAGGATTCGACTATGACCTCCAGAAGGACGAAGCGATATGCTCACCTGAGTATTACACCCTCTTCGGTCTGAACGAGCAGACTGTGCTCACCCGTAAAACCTGGGGTGCATCCATTCACCCCGAGGATCGCCAGAAGGCTTTTGAAGCTCTTGATGCGGCCATACGTGATCATCGGCCATTCGAACACGAATATCGCATCGTCCGTGCAGACACCGGCGAGGAGCGCTGGGTGGCGGGGCGCGCTGCAATCATTCTGGATGCAAGCGGGCAGCCTTGGCGCTATGTGGGTGGCAGCATCGACATTACCGAGCTCAGGAAGGTGGAGCAGACTGTGAGGGTCAATGAGGATCGCCACGCGTTTCTGTTGCGTTTGGCGGACGAGTTGCGCGCTCTGGAGGATCCTTTTGAAATCCAAACCATAGCTTGTGCGATGGTTGGACAGAAGCTGGGCGTCAGCCAGGTAGTTTATGTCGATATTGATGGCGACGACTACGTGGCGAGGGCGGGAGATGCCACCGAAGTATCTTTATTCCAGGAGAGGGGACGTGTTTCGGAATTTGGCGGCTTTCTAGCGGAATTCTATAAGAGAGGAAGTGTCGTGATGTCCTCCGATGTCGCCGCCGATCCCAGGCTGGAAGAAGCGGAGAAAGAAACGTTCGGAAGGCAATGTGTGGCCGCCTTCGCAGCGGCGGCGCTTTTCAAGGGCGGCAACATGGTTGGAGCCATTCGCGTCCACGACACAAGGCCTCGTCTTTGGACTACCGGCGAGCAGGAATTGCTTCAGGAAGTGGTCGAGCGCATCTGGGCTGCCGCACTGAGAGCATCGGCCGAAGCCAACCTTAGGGAAAGCGAGCGCCAGCTGCGTCGGCGCGAAGCGGAGTTGGCCCATGTCCAGCGGGTGGGGGGAGTGGGCGGTGTCGAGGTCGACGTGGTGGCGGGGCTCACCGGACGTCGGTCTCCGGAATACCTGCGTCTGCACGGGCTCTCCCGGGACGCTGTAAACGAGTCACACGAAGACTGGCTACGGAGAGTGCATCCTGAGGATCGCGAATCGGCCGATCGCGTCTTGAGATCGGCGTTGGAAAGTGGGGCGGCGACATACGAAAGCGAGTACCGAATCATCCGCCCCAATGATGGCGAAGAGCGCTGGATTTTTGCCAAGGCGGATATCGAACGTGACGGAAATGGCAAACCACTCCGCTTGATCGGTGCCCACATCGACATCACGGAGCGAAAGCAGGCGGAGGAAGTGTTGAGGGAAAACGAACGTCGGCAGACCTTTCTCCTCGCCGTGGGTGACGCGCTGAGACCTTTGCGCGATCCCATAGAGATTCAGAGAACCGCTTCAAGTTTGTTAGGAGACCATCTCGGCGCGTACCGAGTGGGATATGCGGAGGCGCGGGCGGGTGGTGAAATCCTAGAGGTTTCCCGGCATTTTTGCAGAGGGGCCGCGTCGGTGGAGGGTCCTCATCGGATTTCGGATTTCGGTGCGGATTTGCATGGGTTTCTCAAAGGCCGGACCATGGTACGCCCGGACGTCGCGTCCGATTCCCAACTGACACCGCGTCAAAAGGCGGTCTATGCCGATTTGGAAATTGGGGCGACTCTCAACAAGCCGCTTCTGAAGGAGGACGAATTACTCGCGGTTTTCTTTGTGCATTTCCGGGAGCCGCATCGTTTCACGGAGGAGGAGATCTCCCTGATTGAGGAGATGGGTGAGCGCACCTGGACATCCGTGGAACGCGCACGGGCGGCAGAGGCATTGCGGATTTCGGAAGAAAATTATCGGACGTTGTTCGAATCCATCGACGAGGGCTTCTGCTTGATCCAGATGATGTTCGACGAGAATGGACGTGCTTTCGATTACCGATTCCTCGAGGCGAATCCAGCCTTTGAGAAGCATACCGGGCTGTGTCATGCAGTGGGAAATACGATGTTGGAACTCGCACCATCCATCGAGCCCTTCTGGGTTGAAACTTACGAGCGTGTCGCCCGAGAAAGGAAACCGCAACGGTTCGAACAGATGGCCTTGGCGTTAGGGCGGTTCTTCGATGTATTCGCGTTTCCAGTGGGAGAACCGGAAAAGCAGAAGGTGGCTTTGCTGTTCAATGACATCACGGAGCGAAAAAACGCTGAAGCAGCTCTTGCCGCTGATCTGCGAAACATGCAGCTGTTGCTCGACTTAGGTTCGCGCTTCGCCACCGAGGCCGGAATGCGGCCGCTGTATGCGGAGATCAATGCGATTTCCATGAAGTTGGTGCAGGCGGATGGCGGAACAGTGCAGATCTACGACCAGAGGAAGGAGGGCCTGTCCATCATTGCCGCCTCCGGATTTTCCGTTGACGAGGTCGAACGCTTCGACTGGGTTGATGCCACTTCGTCCACCTCTTGCGGCGCTGCACTCCGAAGCGGCAAACGTTGTTTCGTGGACTATGACGATCCTTCTCTGCCGGATCCCGATGGGGAGCTGGCAGCGCACTTGGCAGCCGGATATCGTTCGGCCCAGTCCACTCCGCTGATTGCCCGTTCGGGAAAGCCGATCGGCATGATTTCCACCCACTGGCGCCACCATCATCGCCCCAGCGTACGAGAGCTCGGCTATCTCGATCTGCTCGCCCGGCAGACTGCGGACCTCTTGGAACAGCGTGAAGCCGACCGAAAGATCAGCGAAAGCGAGGAACGCCTTCGCACCTTGTTCGAGTCCATGAATGAGGCCTTTGTCATCAAGGAAGCCATTGAGGACGCGGAGGGAAGGGTGGTCGACTACCGCTTCATCGAGTGCAATCCGGCCTTTTCCCGCCAAACGGGGCTCAAGGATGTGAAGGGGCATACAGTGCTAGAGTTGATGCCCAAAGTGGAGCGCCTGTGGCTGGAGAACTACGAGAAGGTGCTTCGGACAGGTGAGGCAACCCAATTCGAGGCCTATATCGCGCCGCTCGACCGTTGGCTGGCGGTGTCGGCTGCGCGTCTGGGTGGGCCTGACAGCAAGCGGGTGGCCATCGTCTTCATGGATATCTCCGAGCGCAAACGTTCTGAGGCGGCCCTGCAGCGTGCCCGGGAAGAATTGGAAGCCCGGGTGGCCGAGCGAACCCACGATCTTGAAAAGGCTTTGGAACGTCTGCGCGCCGAAATCGTGGAGAAGGAGAAGTTGGAGGAGGCGCGGCATGACCTCTTGCGCCGCCTGGTCACCACCCAGGAGGAGGAAAGGAAACGCATTTCGCGGGATCTTCATGACAACCTCGGCCAATACCTGACATCAGTGATGTTGCAGCTTCATGCGATCCAAAAGGAATTCGAAAGGAAGCCGGAAGGAGTGAATCCGGGAAAAAGCTTCGAGGAACTGAAAGCTATTGTGAAATCCCTAATGGATGCAGCCCACCGGCAGGCGTGGGAGCTCCGGCCAACGGAACTGGATCATTTCGGACTCGAGGCTGCCTTGCGTTCTTATCTGAATGTCTGGAGCGGCCGTACTGGAATTGAGGTCGATTTCCAATCAATCGGATGGAATGACCAGCGGATTGATCCGGATTGCGAGATCGCCTTGTACCGAGTGGCTCAGGAGGCGCTAACAAACGTGGCCCGGCATGCCGGAGCCACCAAGGTTACCGTACGTCTGGAGACGGATGGCAACACTGAATTGGACGTGGTGGACAATGGGCGAGGATTTGATCCCGTTCTTGCCAATGATCGTCTGGGGCTGCTTGGCATGAGTGAACGCGTGGCGTTGGTGAACGGGACACTGGAAATTTTTTCAACACCGGGTGGCGGCACGCGGGTCCATGTCAAGGTGACGCATTGCTAGCACGAACTCCGGGGTGCTCAGGCAGCAGTGGACGGTGTCGGCTGCGAAATGCTTGTCGGGAGGACTATCGGTGATGAAGAGAGGTCCAGGGCAACCGGGGCTGCACCGGTGGTTTGGAGTTCGGGGCCCAGATCATTGATCGTTCGGATCACCGTATGTGGGTTGAGGACGCTCCTTTCCCGACGGGTGTCAGCTTCTGCTTTACCGTGGCGGCTGTGCCGAAAGCGGGCGGCGGCACGCCTGCCGATTCCTGAGAGAATTAGGAGAACCGCTTATCACGTAGAGCCAAACGGGTGATCCACGAGAGAAAACACAGACGGCAAACTGCAACGATCCTCTGCGTATTGCAGAGGGTCAAAAATCGGCCCGCTTTTCGAAGCCCGTAGCATCTAGTAGTTCCACGCATCTGCCATGCGGCACGCCGCTAGCTGATGGAAAAGCTCTCGGTGGAGGACTGCATCGTCCTCCTGCCGAATACCCCATGGCACCCATCGAACACACTCTGCCCGGCAAAACCGCTTCCTCTCCTGAACCCTCAGCCGCTCCGGCGCGACCCGTGCGCCGCAAGCTGCGACGTCCACGCATCCTCCTCGTCACTCCGGAACTGGGCGAAAGCGCCTTCCTCAGTCGCCGTGGCAACCGCGCTCCTTGTGCGAAGGCCGGCGGACTCGCCGATGTCAGCGCGCTCCTGCTCGACACGCTCAGCCAGGAGGGGCTCGACGTGCACGTGGCGATGCCGAATTTCCGCGGCATGTTCCACTCGGATGCGGGCATCCCTTCGCGCCAGCTTCATCTCTGCCAAGACCGTGAATTCTTCTATCGCCGTTCCGTATACGATGGCAGCCCGGAGGCGAACCTGCGCGCGGCCATGGCCTTCCAGCGAGATGTGATCCATTACATCTTGCCGCGCCTGCGCCCGGACATCGTGCATTGTCACGATTGGATGACTGGTCTCGTTCCGGCGGCGGCGCGGGCCGCAGGCATCCCGAGTCTTTTCACCGTCCACAATCTCCACGATGAGCGCACCACCATGTCGTACATCGAGGAAAAGGGCGTGGATGTCCCGCGCTTCTGGCAGCACCTTTACTTCGAGCAGTATCCATCCAGCTACGAGTCCATGCGCGATCACGGCGCGGTGAGCCTGCTCGGCTCCGGCATTCTCGCCGCCGACCACATGAATACGGTCAGCCCGAGCTTCCTGCATGAACTCTCCGCCGGTGGCCACGGTGCCGTCCGTCCGGTGGCGGATGCCGTGCGCGGCAAGATCCAGGCGGGACGTGCCGCCGGCATCCTCAACTCCATCCCCGCGCGCGTACGCCCGTCCGAGGACAAGTATCTCGCCGAACGCTACGACGAGAAGACCCACGTCCAAGGCAAGCGCGCGAACAAGCTGGCGCTCCAGAAGATGCTCGGCCTGGAGGAGGATGCGGACGCGCCCATGCTGTTCTGGCCCTCGCGCCTCGATCCGATGCAGAAGGGCTGCCAGTTGCTCGCGGAGATCCTCTACCGAGTGGTGAGCGATTACTGGGGCCTCGGCCTCCAGGTCGTCTTCGTCGCGGATGGTCCCTTCCAGCCGCATTTCCGCCGCATCGCGGAGTTCCACGGCCTCCAGCAGCGCATCGCCGTGCATCACTTCAGCGAGCCGGTGTCGCGTCTCGGTTATGCCGCCTCGGACTTCACGATGATGCCCTCCGCCTACGAGCCCTGCGGCCTCTCGCAGATGGTGGCGCTGCGTTATGGCAGCCTGCCGATCGTCCACGGCACCGGCGGCCTGCGCGATACCGTGACCCATTTCGATGCCGCCACTTCCTCCGGGAATGGCTTCGTGTTCGAGACGCATGATGCCAATGGCCTGCGCTGGGCGATCGATCAGGCCATCCGCTTCCAGATCCAGCCCGCCGCTGACCGCCAGCGCCAGATCACCCGTATCATGGCGGAGTCCGCGCGCGCGTTTTCTCCGGAGAGCATGGTGGCCGGCTACATGGGCATCTATTCGAAACTGCTCCAACTCCGCGCCTGAGCGGACAGGCCGATGCTGTTCAAGGAATTCAAGGAGTTCGCCTTCAAAGGCAATTTGATCGACATGGCCGTGGGTGTGATTATCGGCGGAGCCTTTGGTACGGTGGTGAAATCACTGGTGGACAATGTCTTCATGCCACCGTTGGGCATTCTCAGCGGACGTGTGAACTTCACCGACAAATACGTGCCGCTCGACGGGCGCTGGTTTCCGTCGCTTCAGAAGGCGCGGGAGGCGGGTGCACCGGTGCTGGCGTATGGCCAGTTCCTCACAGACCTGCTGTCATTCATGATCCTCGCCTTCGCCGTCTTCCTGATTGCGAAGAAAGCCATCGGAAGCCCGCGCCGCCATGAGACCGAGGGCACCTCCCAACCTCCTCACCGCCGTCGCCGGGATCAAACGAACTCCTTCAGCAGGGCTTTGGAAATCACCTGCGGTTGAATCCGCTTCCAATCCTTTGGCATCACCAATGGCTCGCGCAGGGTGAACCCCGCCGCCGTGGCGTCCTCCAGCTCCTCCCAATCCAATGGTCGTGAAATCGGCCCGCCTGGCCGCGCGCGCAATCCCCACGGCGCGACACAGGTCGCCCCGCGCCCATTGCGCAGCCAATCGATGTAGATCTTTCCGTGCCGTTTGGCCTTGGAGGCCTCGATGGTGAAGCGCTTCGTGTTCAATCCGGCGACGGCTGCCGCCACCGCCTTGGCGAATGGCTTGAGGGCCTCCCATTCATGCGTGCGTTTCAGATACAGCATCACGTGCAGGCCTTTGCCGCCGGAGGTCTTCACCTGCGTCACCAGATCCCTCTCGCCGAGAAAGTCCCGGAGTAAGAACGCCGCGCCCCGCACCTCGCTCCAGGGCACCGAGGGATCCGGATCGAGGTCCCAAACAAGAACGTCCGGCTTGTCCGGCGTCCGCAGGAGAGCGCCCCACGGATGCACTTCGATCATTCCGAACTGGGCCAGCGACACCAGGCCTTTCACGTCCTTGATGTGCAGCACCTCGGTATCGTCCTTCAGCGTGCCGGTTGTCACATGCGGCGGGACGTGGTTGGCGAAGGACTTCTGGAAGAATTGCTCGCCGGTGATGCCGGACGGCGCGCGGAGGATGGCCAGCGGGCGATTTGCCACATAGGGCATCATCCACTCTCCCACGCTCTCGTAATATTCCGCCACCTCCAGCTTGGTGATGCCATCGGCGGGATACACCAGCCGGTCGGGGTGGGTGACCACGGTTCCAAAGACTTTCACTTGCTTGGCGTCCGCCTTGGCGGTTTGCAGGGAATCAAGGTGGACGTCTTTCGCCGCTTTATCCTCGCGCAGGCCGATGAAGCTGCCCTGACGGATCGAACCATCGCGGGTGATCTCCGCGAACTCGATTTCCGCCACCAGTTTCGGTTCCACCCAGGTGATGTCCTTGGACGCATCTTCGAACAGCGGCTGTTTCCGTTTCAGCGGTTGCAGCGTCTTGAGCAGGCTTCGCCGAGTCGCCTCGCTGTAGCCGGTGCCCACCTTGCCACGCGGCACCAGCTTGCCGTTTTCCAACGATCCCAGCACCAGCGCTCCGAATGCCGGGCATGAATTGCGCGGCGGTGTGTAGCCGCAGACCACGAATTCCTGACGGGCACGGCACTTCGATTTCACCCACGCGTTGCGGCTCTTTTCCATGTAGGGCGAGGCGGCCAGCTTGCTGATGATACCCTCTAGCCCGCTTTTGCAGGCCTGTTTGAAGAGATCCTTCCCTTGCTCCGCAGGCCATACCTTGGAGCGTCTCACCCGGCCGGTTTCCGTATCGACCAGCGTATCGAGCATTTCCATCCGCTCCACCAGTGGCATTGCACGCAGGTTCTTCCCGTCGAGGTGCATCAGATCGAACGCCACGTAGTCGATGTCCTCGCTGTGCGGGTTCTGCAGAGCCTCCTGCAAAGCGCCGAAACTGGAACGTCCCTTCGCATCAAACACCACCGCCTCGCCATCCATCACGAAGTCCTTCTTGGTGAGCTTGCCGAGGAGCTTCACGAGTCCTTGGAAACGATCGGTCCAATCCAACTCGTTGCGCGTGAACAGCCGCAGCCTGCCGCCTTTCTGCACCGCGATCAACCGGTAGCCGTCGAGCTTGATCTCATGCACCCAATCGCGGCCTTCCGGCACCGATGGCACGACCCGGGCAAGCTGCGGAGCGACGAACGCGGCGGTCTCCGTGGTGGTGCCGCCGCGTGCCTTGGCCGTGTCGTCCAGCTTCCGTAGCAGCCAGTTTGGCTCCTCCCTCATCCGAGCTAGCAGATAGCCGCCGTTCATCTTCTCCCCGTGGAGGATGAACTTCAGCTTCCCGCCCTTGAATGCCTTCTTCCAATTCTTCTCCACCGGTTCCCATGTGCCGCGGTCCCAGATCGCCACCTTGCCCGCACCATAGTGACCCTTCGGGATTTCACCCTCGAAGCCACCGTAATCAAGAGGGTGATCCTCCACATGCACGGCCAGCCGTTTCGCGGCGGGATCTTCGGGTGGTCCCTTGGGCACCGCCCAGCTCACCAGCACGCCATCCATCTCCAGGCGGAAGTCGTAGTGATGGGACCGCGCATGATGCTCCTGCACCACGAACGACCAGCCCTTCTCCTTCGCACGTGGCGACGACGGCTCGGGCGTGGCAGTGAAATCTCGCTTCTTGCGGTAACGCGCGAGCCCTCCGCGGACCTTTCCTTCCTTGCCCTTGCTTTTGGCTTTCGATGACGAAGTGGTAGCCATGGCGGTTATTTTCCGAGGGACTATACAATATCCAGGCTCCGAGGCACGTGATCGATGATTGCAAGAAGCGCTCGGAAAGGGCACTTCGCATGGAGCTCTTCAATCTGCGGAGGCTTCTTCCTCGGGATCTCCTTCTTCGTGCAAGGCGGCGACTTCGGGAGGAAGAGAAGAAGGCTTTTCATCCTCGAAGTCTTCCTCGCCGGCCAGATCCTCCTCGTCCGAGAGGCGTGCGTTGGCTTCAAAATCATCGGCGGCGGCTTCCCTTGCCTCATCTTCGGCCACATCGAGACCTTCCTCGACCAAGGCTTCATTGGGATCTTCATCCACATAAGGGGGAGCCATTCCCGTCGGCTGCTTCTCCGGAACTTCTTTGGCTGGATCGATTGGACTCATGGTTTTGTCTTTCGGGTTCAGGATACGATTCGCAGCTCGCATACCATCCGCTGCCCGTCGTTGGTGTGAAGAAAGGCACCCGGCGTGCAAAAGCGGACCCATGAAGCGATTTCTCCGGAACAACGGGCTTTCGATCGTGATGGGCGGCTTGTTCCTGCTTTTCTGGGCGGGACAAGCGGTGAGTGGTTATCTCGCTTCCAAACAAAACGCTGACTTGCATGGAGATCGGCAGGGCGATTTTGCCGACTATCTGGCGAGCGGCCATTTCTGGCAGGCAACCGGAGAGAACTGGGAAAGCGAATTCCTACAGATGGGGGCGTATGTGATCTTTACCGCGTTCCTTTTTCAAAAGGGCTCCGCGGAATCCCTGGATCCCGATGAGGAAGAGTCGAAGCCCCATCGCAGATCGTCCGCAGGATGGCTTTATCGGAACTCGCTCTCGCTCGCCTTCTTCGGGCTTTTTGCAGGGGCTTTCACCATCCATGCGTTGGGTGGGCTGGCGGAATTCAATGAGGAGATGACGCGTCATGGGCGGGCGCCTCTCAAACTGGCGGAATTTCTCCGGAACCCCGAGTTCTGGTTCCAATCCTTCCAGAATTGGCAGAGCGAGTTCCTCGCCATTCTGGCGATGGTGATCCTGACGATCTTTCTGAGGCAGGAAGGATCGGCCCAGAGCAAGAAGGTCGAAGAGGACGATGATCACACCGGAGACTGAAGACCGCCATGGCACGGTGATTGCGAAAGTACTTCATGGGCGTGCAGCCCATTGACCTCAACCTCAAACCCGAAAGGAACCAAAGCCATGCCACGAGGAGATAAATCCAGCTATACGGACAAGCAGAAGCGCCAGGCCGAGCATATCGAAAAAGGCTATGAGAAGCAGGGTGTTTCCGAAAAAGAAGCCGAGAGCCGCGCTTGGGCCACGGTGAACAAAACCACCGGCGGCGGCAAGAAGTCCGGCTCCGGCAGGGGCAAGAAGGAAGACCATTCCTCCGAACGCAAGGGCGGCCACAAGGGTGGAAAAGCCCATGCCCACAAATGATCGGATGAAGTCTTTATCGCGCAGATTGCGGATCGTGCCATGCAGAAGACATCTCGGGTGTGCAGGTCACCAGCGCTGGAGCGCCTGAATACCGGGAAATCTGTCATGGCATGGTCTTTGCGAAGAGGCCGGAGCCATGAGAACGAAATCATCTTATCTTAAACCTTCGCTCACTTGTTTCGTCCGCCTCGGAGCCACTGCTGTGGTTCTAGCCGGTGTTTCGCCGTTGCTGGCGGACGAAAAGGAACTGCCCGCCGCGCCGATGGCAAAGCCCGATGCCCAGATGCAACTGGTGCTCGACGAGCTTGCCGCTCTCAACGGAAAGCCGGTCAACGAACTCTCCGCCGGAGACGCCCGCAAGCAGCCTTCTCCCGCCGACGCCGTGGAGAAACTGATGAAGAAGCAGGACAAGTCCCAGGAGAAGGTCGATACCGTGGACAACATCACGATCAAGCTCAGCAGCGGGGACGTGAAGGGCCGCATCTACCGCCCTGCCAGCGACGGTCCGTTTCCCGTGATTCTTTACATCCATGGCGGCGGCTGGGTTCTCGCTGATCTGGACACTTATGACGCCACGCCACGTGCCCTCGCCAACGCGGCGCAGGCTCTGGTCATCTCTACCGACTACCGTAAGGCCCCGGAACACAAGTTCCCGTCCGCGCATGAGGACTGCTTCGGCGCGTATCAGTGGACACTCGAGAACGCGGGACGCTTCAAGGGCGATGCCAAACGCGTCGCACTCGTCGGCGAGAGCGCCGGGGGCAACATGGCTGCCGCCGTGAGCATCATGGCACAAGCCAAGGGCATGCAGATGCCCGTCCACCAGGCGCTCATCTATCCCGTGGCCAATGTTTCGATGGACACCCCATCTTATCGCGAGAATGCCATGGCGAAGCCGTTGAACGCGCTGATGATGAAATGGTTCTTCGACCAGGAACTCGCCAACCCCACCACCGACAGCACCGATCCGAAGATCGCGCTGCTGAAGGCGAAGACCCTCAAGGGCCTGCCTTCCACCACCATCATCACCGCCCAGATCGACCCGCTGCGCAGTGATGGCGAGATGCTCGCGAAGAAGCTTCAGGCCGATGGTGTGACGGTCAACTACCGCAACTATGAAGGCGTGACGCACGAGTTCTTCGGCATGGGTGGCGTGGTCGACAAGGCGAAGGATGCCGTCGGGGTCGTTGCCTCCGATCTCAAGGATGCTTTTGCCGGTCGTCCGGCGACCGCTTCCACCTTGGAGAAATAAACCAATGCCGGTGATGAACGTGAGCCACATCTATGGAACGCATGGGGATTTCAAGATCCTCCAAACGACGGCCCGCGTTCAAACCGGCGTCATGCGTTTGAGCCCGGGTGAATCATCCGCGGAGACTCCGCAGATTCATCCGGAAAGCGACCAGTTGATCTTGGTGTTGACCGGCGACCTGCATTCGGAGGTCGACGACGAGGAGTGCACCATCCCTTCAGGCTCTTCTCTCATTATTCCAGCGGGAACGCCCCATCGGCTGGTCAACCGCGGCCACGCGGAGGCGTTCATCTTCACGTCCTATTCACCTCCGGCCTACCCGGAATAACCGCATCCCACCATGAACACTCCGTACTGGTCCAAAACGTCAAAGGCTTGCTCGTTTCCTCCGGTGTGGGGTGATCTCATGGTGGATGTGCTGGTGATCGGCGGAGGAATCACGGGTCTTACCGCGGCCTTGGAGCTCCGGTCGGAAGGCCTCCGTGTCGCACTGCTTGAGCGCGGCCAAATTGGCTCGGGAGAGACCTCCCATACCACCGCGCACCTCACCTACATGACCGACACCCGCTTGTCGGAATTGATGACACTCTTCGGCGAGGAGAAAACAAAGCTGGCCTGGCAGGGGGGATTGGCGGCGATGAAGTACATCCGGAGGAAGGTGGATGAATTGAAGATCGACTGTGCCCTCGTCAAGGTTCCGGGATATCTGGCGGTTGCGGCAGGCAGTGACGAAAGCAAGGAAAACGCCCTGCTGCACAAGGAATTCGTGATGGCTGCCCGGATGGGGTTCCGAATCGATTGGTCGCGGAACGTGCCGCCCGACGGCCGCAGCGGGCTGATCTTCGCTGACCAGTACAAATTCCACCCCTTGCGATATCTGCATGCGCTGGCGGCCGCCGCCAGCCAGGCGGGGGTGATGATTCATGAGGAATCGGAAGTGATGGATCTCCAGGAACGCCAGGCCTCCGCATGCGGGCATCGGATTGATTTCCGGCATGTCGTGATCGCCACCCATGTTCCCTTGCAGGGCGGTGTGTCCACCCTGCCATCCGCGTTGTTCCAAACCAAGCTGGCCGGCTACTCGACCTACGCCATCGGTGCGGAGGTCGATGAAACCTCCCTTGAGGAAATGATCTGGTCCGATACCGCATCCCCATTCCTCTACTGCCGCGTGGACCGGCGTGATAAAGGGGCCTACATCATCCTCGGGGGGGAGGACCACAAGACCGGCCAGAAGGAGCATGCCGGGGACGCTTTCGCTGCTTTGGAAAGGAAGATGGCCCAATTCGCTCCGAAGTGCCGTATTACCGACCGCTGGTCCGGGCAGGTGATCGAAACGATCGATGGCCTGCCCTACATTGGATTCGATGGTGCGGGACAGTTCATCGCCACCGGCTTTTCCGGCAACGGCCTGACCTACGGAACCCTCGGCGGCCTGATGGCGTGCGATGCGATCACCGGCAAGGAGAACCGCTGGGCCGAACTGTTCTCTCCGGATCGCAAGAGCTTCCTGTCGCTTCCTGACTATGTGCGGGAGAATGTCGACTTTCCGGTGTGCATGATCACGGATCGGATCGGGAAGCTTCCCACCGATCCCCACGCGCTTTCCAGCGGTTGTGGGGCTTTGATGGAGATCGATGGAGAAAGATCGGCGGTCTATCGGGACAAGGATGGCAAGATTCACATTTTGGAAGCCGTATGCCCACATCTCGGATGCATCGTCCGCTGGAATGAAGCCGAGGCGACCTGGGACTGTCCCTGCCATGGCTCCCGATTCACCGGAGAAGGCGAGCTGATCGCAGGGCCGGCGGAAAAGGGCCTGCCGTTGCGCCGCTGCGATGGCGGGAAGTCGTAACAGTTCCTATCCGAGGATCAGTTTCAAGTCGCTGACGAAGGCTTGGTATTCTTCCTCCGGGAAGCCATGCCCGCTGCGGCGAAGCAACGAAGAGGGGTGGACGGTGAGGATCACCTTCGGGGCGACCGAGGGTGCTTCGTACAAACCGCGCTGCTGCGTAACTTTGATGCCGGTTCCAAGCACGGCTCGCGCAGCGGTTGCGCCGAGGATCACCACTACCTGTGGGGCGATGGTCGACAGCTCGCGGAGCAACCAGGGTTTGCACGCGTCGATTTCACCGGTCGAGGGCTTCTGGTGGAGACGGATCTTGCCTTTCGGTTTCCATTTGAAGTGCTTCACCGCATTCGTGACCCACACCTTGCTGCGGTCGATCCCGGCATCGTGGAGGGCGCGATCCAGCACGCGGCCTGCGGGACCCACGAACGGCCGCCCTTCGAGATCCTCCTGATTGCCCGGCTGTTCGCCGATCATGAGAATCTTCGCGGAAGGTCTTCCCTCTCCGCAAACGGCCTGGGTGGCGTTTTTCCAAAGAGGACAGTTCCGGCACGTCCGGATGGCGTCTTCCAGTTCGCCGATGAGCTGGCTTTTCGTGGGCATGAGCTGGGACCGGCATTGTTTCCGGTGCAAGCGTTCAATCTAAGGTGATCTGGTCTACGAGCCAGTTGGATTGGAGTGCAGCTGCCTTGTTGCGAACTGCAACCCCATGCAGCGGAATCTATGCTACCTGCGCGATGGATGAAAACGGGTAACGGGAAGAGGAGTGCATTTTTCCCCAAGCCACGCGGATTTCAGAAGGCACGTAATACGGAGGAATGTGGGCCGCGTCATGCTGGAGGAGCACCTATGATTCGGCTTCTTCCATGGAGGTTCCTCGCGAGGATGGCTGCCCAACGATACGGCATTCTGGATCCGGCGACCTTCGTGGCCCGTATCCGCAAGTTTTCCCAGCCATCCGAGGTTCAGGAGCCACTCGAGTTGTTGCGGGCCGGCATTTCGTTTCACGCTAGGGGTCTGGTCAATACGAAGGCGATCCAGCACAACATGGACTGGCTGTGGCCCTACTGGGTGGAACGCCAGTTCAATCCGGCGGACCCATCGTTCGTGCCGCGGGCGTTTTCATTCAGCCACATCAATCTCACGCATCGCAACTGGACCGCGGTCGGCGTGCCCGACCGGGTGATTTATCCGATCGTGGATCCGCGGGGAATGGTCACTCCGCTCCATGATGGATGGTCCCTCGATTTCTGGATCATCACCGACACCGGGAAAAAGCTGTTTCCCTCCCGCCTTGAGGAGCGGGAGGTGACACAAAAACTCGAACTGGAGCCGGCCTTGCAGGTGTGCACCCACGGAGTGCACGATGGGATGGAGTTGACCGCTCGAACCGCGATGCAACTGGAGAAGGGCGGGCCGCGCCTGGAAATCCATGTGGAGGGAAAGTCGGACGAAGACGGCTGGATCATCGCTTCGGTGCGACCTTACAACCCGGAGGGCGTCCAGTTCATCCATGACATCCGGGCGACGCAGGACCGCCGCTCGCTTCTCGTGGATGACCAAACGGAGGTGATGCTTTCCGAAGCACCGGACCTCCTGCGCATGGCTCACTACGCCCAAGGGGACGTTTCGCATCGTCTGGCAGGAGCTGAGCTGGAAAGGGAGGTTCACTGCGAGGTGGGGATGGCCACCGCCGCCGCGATGTTCCGCATGAAGGCGGGACAGCCGCGTTCCTTGAAAGTGACGATCGATTTGAGGGATGCGGACGGGAAGGAGAAGGCCGCTGCGCGGAAAGGATCCGCTTCGGAGGCGTGGAAGGATGCAACCGTCGGCCTGGCGCGGCTGAGGGTTCCGGATGAACGGATGCAGTTTCTGTATGACAGCGCCGTTCGGACCCTGGTCCTCCTGGCGGCTGATCTGGTGGTCCCCGGTCCCTATACCTACCGGCGGTTCTGGTTCCGCGATGCCTGCCTGATGTTGCATGCGCTGCTGGCCATCCACGATGAAGACCGGGCCGAGCGGATCATCCGCCAGTTCCCGCAGCGGCAAACCTTCGGCGGATATTTCGAATCGCAGGAAGGGGAATGGGATTCAAACGGGCAGGTGCTGTGGATTCTCGCACGCCATGCGGCGATGACGAAACGGTCGCTTTCCCCCGAATTGAATGCGGCGGCGAGGAAGGCGGTTGCCTGGCTGGATCGAAAGCGGCTGTCGCCGGATCATACGAGCGGAGCGGGTGGATTGTTGCCCGCGGGATTCAGCGCCGAACACTTGGGACCGAACGACTTCTATTACTGGGACGACTATTGGGCGGTGGGAGGGCTCTGGGAAATCGGCCGTTACTGGGAGCACTCCGGAGATCGGCGCATGGCGGAAACGGCGCGAACGCTGTCGAAGGCCTTCCGCGACGGCATTGAGCGCAGCCTGGCTTCGATCCCGCGCGAGCGAACCCTGGGCGCAATACCCGCTGCTCCGGGACGGCGGATGGATGCTGGAGCGATCGGATCCATGGTCGCCGACTACCCCCTGCAACTTTATCCGGCAGGAGAACCACGCCTGGCGAAGACCTTGGAGTTTCTCCTGACCTGTTGCTTCCATGGAGGCGGCTTCTTTCAGGAGATGATCCACTCCGGGATCAATGCCTACCTCACGCTGGATCTGGCCCAGACCCTTCTGAGGGCGGGTGACCCTCGTCATGCGGCACTCATCCGAAGTGTGGCGGCGCTGGCCTCGCCGACCGGCCAATGGCCCGAAGCGATTCATCCGCGCACCCTTGGGGGATGCATGGGAGATGGGCAGCATGGATGGGCGGCGGCGGAGTGGATCATGATGATGCGCAATTGCTTCATTCGTGAAGACGACCATCTGGTGATCGTCGGTTCCGGCATTCTTCCGGAATGGCTCGATGGCAGCGAGATCGGCTTCGGGCCCACCTTGACCGCCTGGGGCGAGGTGACCGTCAGGTTGGTCGACCATCGCGTGCTCGTGACAGCCCGATGGCATGATGCCCCGGGGAGGATCCTCATTGCCGTGCCCGGTTACGACCCGATCCCCGATGCAGCTTCAGGGGTCGAGCACCACCTCCAGAAAGCTTCTCCATGAAAATCGCGATGTTCACCAATACCTACCTGCCGCATGTGGGCGGGGTCGCCAGAGCCGTTTCCACGCTGGCGGAAGAATGCCGGAGGCTGGGCCATGAAGTACGGATCGTGGCACCTGAATTCGAGGGAGCGGAAGATTCGCCCGAGGTGTTGCGCGTCCCTGCGATCCAGAATTTCAACGGCAGCGACTTCAGCGTGCGGCTGCCTTCTCCCGGACTCATTCGCGAGTTCATCGATGAATTCGCTCCCGATCTCATCCACAGCCACCATCCGTTCCTGCTGGGGGATGCCGCCCTGCGCGAAGGCTGGAGGATCGGGGTCCCCGTGGTGTTCACCCATCATACCTTGTATGAGCAATACACCCACTACGTGCCGCTGGACTCACCGGCTCTGAAGCGGGCCGCGATCCAACTGGCGACGGAGTACTGCAACCTTTGCCAGCAGGTGATCGCTCCAAGCCAAAGCGTGGCCGATCTGCTGATGGCGAGAGGCGTGACCACGCCGGTTATGGAGCTACCCACCGGCGTGGACACGGCTTTCTTCGCAACGGGGGAGGGAAGCGATGTCCGCAACTCGGCAGGCATTGCTCCGGAAGCTTTTGTCATCGGCCATGTCGGGCGTATCGCTCATGAGAAGAACCTCGCCTACCTGGCGAAAGCGGTGGATATCCATTTGGGAAGGAATCCCGATTCCGTCTTCGTGGTCGTGGGGGATGGCGGAGCGATGGATGAAGTCCGGAAGAGCATGATTGGCCATGACGGTCGCTTTCATGCGTTGGGGGTCCGCAGCGGCAAGGATCTGGCGGATGCCTACGCGGCGATGGATCTGTTTGTGTTCGCCTCGCAATCGGAAACGCAGGGATTGGTATTGGCGGAGGCCATGTCCTGCGGCTGCCCGGTCGTTGCCTTGGATGGACCGGGAGTCCGCGAGGTGGTGGAAGACGGAGTGAATGGCCGGTTGTTGCCGTCCGATGAGTCCGAAGAAGCATTCGCCACGGCGCTTGATCAGGTGGCGGGCGATGCCGGTCGGATGGCTGCGTGGCGGCAGGAGGCGGTGAAGACGGCCAGCCGGTTTGATCGAAGCAAGTGTGCGGAAAGGATGCTGGCGCTGTATGGCGAGGTTCTCGCCAATTATCGGAAAGGTGACGAAGCCGAGCGATCGCTGTGGGACGATTTTGTCCAGACGGTGGAGATCGAATGGAATCTGCTGGCGGCCAAGACTTCCGCGGTGGCCGCTGCGGTGGTTCCGCCGGAACAGGAGGTGTCGATTGATTAGCCGGATCAATGTGCGGTTGCGCTGGCTCCGCCGGAAACTGAACCGCACCCATTGGGTGGCGGGGCTCCTTGGATATGAACTGCCGCGTGGAGAAACCACCGAACCCGGGCTCATTGTGCTGCAGGTCGATGGATTGTCGCGGCGGCAACTGGAGAAGGCGATGGAAGACGGCCGGGTTCCATTTCTGCGGAAGCTGGTCAGACGGGGCCACTTCCAGCTCGAGAGCTTTTACTCGGGCCTGCCATCCACCACCCCCGCGGTCCAGGCGGAGTTGTTTTATGGAAAGAAGTCCGCCGTGCCGAGTTTCCAGTTCCTGGATCGTGCGACCGGCAAGCTGCGCCGCATGTATGAAGCGGATTCCGCGAGCGACGTGGAGGATGAACTGAGGCGCGAGTGCGGAAAGCCTCTTCTGGACGGAGCACACGCGTATTCGGACATCTATGTCGCGGGGGCCGCGCGATCCTGGTTCTGCTCCCGTGATTTCGCGCTCCGGGAGATATGGAAGCGCGTGAATGTGCTGAAGTGGTTGGTGCTCTCCGCGCTCTATTTCGTCAAGCTGCTGCGGATCGCGGGGCTGGCCGCCGTGGAACTGGTACTGGCGTTTGTGGATGTGGCGCGCGGATTGTTCCGGAATCAGGACCTGCGCAAGGAGCTCTCGTTCGTGCCGATGCGTGTAATCATCTGCAGTGTGGTGCGCGAATTCATCCGGCTTCACATCCTGTTGGACATCGAGCGTGGCGTGAGGGTGATCCATGCGAACTTCCTCGGTTACGACGAGCAAGCCCACCGCCGGGGTCCGGGGTCGGCCTTCGCCCACTGGACGCTCAAGGGGCTGGACCGCACGATCCGCGACATTCATCACGCGGCGATGGCGTCGTCTTATCGGGACTACGAGATCGTGGTGTATTCCGATCACGGCCAGGAGAAGACCGTTCCGTTCGCTCGAACCAGCGGACGCCCACTGGCGGAAGTCGTGGGAGAGGCCTTGTCGACCGGCCCTGCGTCGTCCTTTCCCGTGTGGACTCCAGCCTTCCCCACCGTGGTGGGCAGCACGTGGGATCGTTGCCGTGGATTGCTCCAGCGTGAAGTGCCCCTCGAATCGATGGCGGCGACCTGCGATCCAGAGAAGGAAATCATTCTCACCGCGTTGGGGCCGATCGGGCACATTTATCTGCCGGTGAAGCTCGGTGAAACGGAGAGGGCGATGTATGCCACGCGGTTGGTCGAAGGCGGAGTGCCGTTGGTTCTGCTTCCGGCGGCGGACGGCGTGATACGAGCCTTTGATCGCGAGGGATCATGGACCCTGCCTGGAGATGAGAGGCATCTGATTGGCGAGGACCATCCGTTCCTCAAGGAGGCAACCGAAGATCTGGTGGGTCTGTGCCAACACCCGAACGCGGGCGATCTGTTGGTCAGTGGGTGGAGACCCGGGATACCACCGGTTTCTTTTGTCCTGGAAAACGGCGGACACGGCGGCCCGGGCAGCGAGGAAACGCATGGATTCGTGCTGGTACCGGATCGTCTGGAGCGTTGGCATCGGGGACTTCGTGCGGGCTGTCTGAGGCCTGCCGAACTCCGATCAATGCTTATGCGGTATCTCGACCTGTCGTCCGAGGAAGCGGTGGCCCATCACACCACGCCCGCCAACGGAACGTTGAAGGTGGTGACCTACAATGTGCACAGCTGCCGCGGCATTGATGGGAAGGTGAGGCCCGAGCGCATCGCACGCGTGATCAATCAGCTCGATCCCGACGTGGTCGCCCTCCAGGAGGTGGATGTTCATCGGCTGCGGACGGGCCATGCCGACCAGGCGCTCGCGATCGCCCGCCATCTTAGGATGGAGCATTCCTTCTACAGTGTGTTGGAGGAGGGGAGCGAAGGATACGGGATCGCGGTGTTTTCGAAGCAGCCATTCGAGATCCAGCGGTCGGCTCTTCTGACCCAAGCGGCACGCGGCAAAGAAGCGCGGGGTGCGATCTGGATCAAACTGCCTGCTTCGGATGGACGCCCGGCGGTCCACTTCATCAACACGCATTTCGGTCTGGCACGCCGGGAACGCATCATCCAGGCCGGAGAACTGCTGGGTGACGAATGGCTCGGAGCTGTCGCGAAGGACGAGCCGGCCATCCTATGCGGGGATTTCAACTCGGTGCCTTCCTCTCGTGTCTGGCAGCGGCTCAATGAGCGTCTCCCTGCGGCGAGTCAGGGACGAACCGGACAGGTCGCACGCCCGACCTTTCCCGCCCACCGGCCGCTGCTGCGGCTAGATCATGTCTTCGCCAGTTCTGATCTGGAAGTGGAGAACGTGATTATTCCCTCCACTCCGACTTCGGCGGTGGCGTCCGATCATCTGCCGCTTTGTGTGGAATTCAAGATCCCCACGGAATGAAGATCCAGGTGACCAGATCACGGGTTTTCAAAATTCTCTTAGGCTTCGTCCTTGCGGGCTTCATCCTCTTTCTGTTTTTGGGCGATCACCCGTCGCTGAACGTGGAGGCGTTGTTGGAGAAGGGCAGAAGCATCCCGGCTCCGGCCTTCATCGCCGCGATGTTTGTTCTTCCGTTGTGCGGCTGCCCGATCAACCTGTTCCTCATCGTGGCTGGCACGAGGTTCGGGTTCGGGAACGGCTTTCTTCTCACGGCCTGTGCGATGGTCTTCCACCATCTCCTCGCCTACCGTATCGCGCATGCCCGTCCGCGGAGCTGGCTTCTCCAGCGTCTGGAGCGATGGGGATACAAGGTTCCGGTGTTGTCACGCGGGCATCAGGTCCGCTGGACGGCACTGTTCGCCGCGATCTACGGGCCGCCCTACGCGGCAAAGCTCTATCTGCTCGCGTTGACCGACATTCCCCCGAGAGTCTACCTTTGGGTCGGCATGCCGGTGTACCTTCTTTTCGCCATTCCCTCGCTCGCCTTCGGCCACGCGTTGGAGACAGAAAGCATCCTTTGGATCATGGGCGTCTTGATCGCTGTCCTGGTGATTCTTCCTTGGATAAGAAGGCGTTTTGGCAGGAGGGAATCTGAAGGAAAAGGAGGAGTGGCGTAAGGTTGGCTTGAGCAAGGTGGATCCCGGGATTCCCGATCAGTGGCAAGCGGCAGGTTGAAATCGATCGGAGGCGTGCGATGTTAGAGAATTATGGACCTCTCTCCCAAGCATCTGATCCGCTACAAAGACATAGCGTTGCTGCTGATCAAATATGGCGGAAGCAGTCTCAGCACCGATCCTCAACTGAGGGCGATGGTCCACCCTGAAGATCAAGATGGCGGGGAGGAGGTAGGAGAGAACAAGGGAACCGACTTGGCCTCGGATCTTGAGCGCCTCGGCCCCGCCTTCGTGAAAATCGGCCAACTGTTGTCCACACGTGCCGATCTGCTGCCTCCCCGTATTCTGGAGCCCCTGTGCCGATTGCAGGATCACGTCGAACCCATCCCGTTCGAGGAGGTCAAACAACGGATTGAAGAGGAGCTGGGAGTGCGCATTTCAAAAGCCTTCGACCAGTTCGACGAGAAGCCCACCGCATCCGCCTCCCTCGGACAGGTCCATCGCGCGCTGCTGCGGGACGGCCGGGAAGTGGCGGTGAAGGTCCAAAGGCCCCACATTCGGAAGAGGATTTTCGAGGATCTGGACAGCTTCGAATCGATCTCAGCCTTTCTCGATGAACACACCGATTTCGGGCGGAAATATCAGACGGCCCGGATTGTGGAGCAATTCCGGAGCCGTCTCGTCGGCGAACTCGATTACACCCGGGAAGCCGACAACCTCGTCGAACTGAAACACAATCTCCGCGATTTTGACCGGCTGCGGGTTCCGGATGTGATACGCGACTACACCACCAGCCGCGTGCTCACCATGGAGTTTCTTGCGGGCACCAAGGTCACGGCATTGTCAGGAGCCGTCCTCACCGATCTCAGAGGTGAGACTCTCGCGGAACAACTCTTCCGTGCCTATCTGAAGCAAATCCTGATCGATGGCTTCTTCCATGCCGATCCGCATCCCGGGAACCTGCTGCTGACTCCCGGGCGGGAGATCGCGATCATGGATCTCGGCATGACCGGCCGAGTACAGGCACGCATGAGAGATCATCTCATGCATTTGTTGGCGGGAATCAGCGAGGGTAACGGGGTTCAGGTGGCGGAGGCTGCGATGAACATTGGAATTTCCCCTTCCGAGGGATTGGACCGGAACGCCTTTATTTCCCGGGTCGAGGATATCGTTGGCGCCGCCAAATCCCGGCGGCTGGAGGACATCAACATGGGTTTCATCGTCATGGCCGTGACCAAGGCCTGTGCCGATGCCGGCATCGGCATTCCGGGTGAGATCAGTCTCATTGGAAAAACGCTCATGAATCTCGACAGCGTCGGAGCGGCGCTGAGCCCGCATTTCAATCCACACGAAGCTATCCGCCGCAATCTGGCGGAGCTCGGAAACGCCCGCATGCGGGACACCCTCACCTCCGCGAACTTTCTGGGAATCCTCACCGAGGTGAAAGATTTCGTGACCCAGCTTCCCGGCCGGATGAACCGGATCCTCGATCTCGTCTCCGACAACAAGCTCCGCGTGAAGGTCGATTCCATCGACGAAAAGACCCTGATGGTCGGGCTGCAAAAAGTGGCGAACCGGATCACCATGGGGCTCATCCTCGCCGCGTTTATCGTGGGAAGTTCGATGCTGGCCCGCATCGAGACCACGTTCCGCTTGTTCGGTTATCCCGGCCTGGCCATGGTGTTCTTTCTGGTGGCCGCCGCGGGTGGGATTCTTTTATTGGCACAAATCTATTTCAAGGACCGTTGAAGTCGCGGCAAAGGCCCGACACGAGATCCCAGGCCCGGCTCGTCGAGTGCGCGCTACCATCCGGAATCGCAGACACCTTGATCGGACACCGTGCTTGCCTTTGGCCGCCGCCGCTGTGTCATCGCCGACCCAATCCCGAATGGCAATCAGCCGGGAAGGCGCTAACTTGCCGGATGTCCGATGAACTTTCATCATCTCTCGCGACGGGGCCGGCACCACATGAGGACTTCACCATCCGTCAGCTTGTGGAGCTGAACCGGATCGTAGAAGAAGGCGGTGAGGTAGTGGCCTTCCAGAATGACGGCAGTGTAGTCCGCATCCGGCGCAATGCCCTTGATACCTTCCTGGACCGTTACGGACACCTCCACCCAGGCGATTTTAAAGAGAACGAAGGCTGCGATTGGCAAGAGGCGTTGTCTTCGCTTGCTGAAGAGTAACTCGGGGTGGATGCGCCTGATGGCACCTGGTTCGCGAAAAGGTCTTCCCCCCAGGCCGACAGGGCAGTCACCGTGACGGCGCTGTGTCCTCACAGACAAGAACTTCGTTCCCAAGGCCGGGTGATGGATCCGCCGTATCTGGTGCCAAGGTGGACGCGGGGCCCGCTCTTGGCGGGCAAGCACGAAGAAGTGCCGCCCAAGGAGAGAACCCGCGAGCGTGGGAGACAAGCAGAAGAAAGAAGGCAATGAACGAATGACGTAAACGAAGCCCGTTACTTGGATTATAGTATTCAAATGATCGGTTTCCCGAGTGGATCACGGAACAACCGGAAAAGCCGAAAACGTCCCGATCATTCCTTGATTTCATCACCGATGGTGCGACCGGTTAGAACGTCGGCAAGGCATTCCGCCGCCCGGCTCAACCGCCAACCTGTCAAAGCCATGTTACACTGGAGCCTCGTCTTTCTCGTCATCGCCCTCATCGCCGGCGTCCTCGGCCTGACGGGCATTGCCGGCATGTCCGCCAACATCGCCTGGATCCTGTTCGTCATTTTCCTGGTACTGTGGCTGATCTCGTTTTTCATGCGCGGCGGACGTTCCCCGCGTGTTTGAGCGACCGCCAACGCCGAGAGGAAAATGAATTACAACGGCGCATGCATCCGGATCTGCGAGGCACTCCTCCATGCCGAGTGCGGAGCTCGGCTGGGATGGAGCATGTCCGCAAGTCAGCTCGGGAGTGACGTTGAGCTGACCGCCGTCAACCAAAGTCTTTCCTGCCATGAGTCCAACATCCTGCGGCTCCGTAATCACCTGCGAGCCCTGGAGGCATCCCCGATGTGCGACATCGAGCCGGACGAGCAGCTTCTCAGGGCGTTTGCGGAAGCGGATGCATGTGAACATTCCGGCCCGGTGCTGGATTACCTCCAGCGAATCGAAACCTCCCTGATCGAGGCCTATGAATCCGCCCTCGCCAGTCCCGACACCATGCCGGGAATTCGCGATTCCATCCGGCTGGTTCTTCTTCCTTCCGTAGAAGCTGTCCTCATACGCTTGAAGGAGTTGCCTCTCCCGAAGGCACGATGAAACGTCCGCCAGTCATTCTTGAAAAAGCGCCGCTTGTGGGACCCGTTTCCGGACGGAGCCTCGTGGATATGGACCCCGCCCCGCCACCGCTTCCCCCCGGAACATAGGTGGCAGGGCAGAGCCAAAATCCGAGGTTCTCCGGTCCGCCCGCGTCAGCCATTCTGCAGCGACACCGGCCCTTCCTGTCAGAAGTCGGCTTCCTGCGCGAACTCCTCCGGGTTGCGGGGGATCCACTGGTCGAAGAGCCGCATCATGGTCCACAGGACCCCCGGATCATCCTCTTTCCACTCGCGGTGGCACATCAGCCAGAACTCGGTCTCCGGATCGGACAAGCCGGTGCCGGACGCCAGTCCGGCTTGACGGCACTTTCCGGCGTAGGTCTCGACTTCCGCCAAGCTTCCGGCGAGGTTTCGTGAGCGGACCAGGTGCTGCATGAGCATCGCCCGTTGCTTCCCAAGCGGTGTCCAGAAAAGGCGGTAACCGTTGGCCTCCTCGTGTATGTAATGGTCCAACCAGAGCGACTGGATCAGCGTCTCAAGCGCTCGTCGAACCTTCCGGTCTTCGTCAGTAGCGGTGAGCATTGTTGGTCATTTTGGTCGCCTTTCTCCTAAAAACTGGGTCCACCCCCGCTCAAGAAAAAACCCCGGGGCGAATGCGACAATCCCCGTACGGAAAATCCCTAGTCTCTCGTATTTTTTCTTCCGAAATGCTCATCCACGGATTCGGGGTTCTTCGGCAATCTTGCTTTTAGAGCCCTAACAAACCGAAGCCCGCAGACGCCAGTCCGCGGGCTTCCCGAAGCATGTCTTCAAAGCGCGTAGCGCCACACTCGGCCCGGCGCCAATCAGGACATCTTCAACTCGGCCGTGGCAGCGGCGAGATGGATTTCGATCAAGGGAAGAGCATTTTCGGCGATCTGCTTGAGCACCGGATCCTTCGCCTTGCTTTTGACCTTTTCCATCGTGTCCTTGAGGACCTTGTGGCCCGCGATGCCCACCTGCTTCAGGTAGGCTTCGTCGAATTCCCGGCCCGACAGCCCCTTCAGTTTGGCGATCGTCTTTTCGGCTTCCTTGTCCATGGCGGTTGGCAGCGTGGTTCCCTTCGCCGAGGCCACCTCCTTGAGCTTGTCGGAGAGGCCGGTTTGTTCGGCGACTTCGCCCAGCGCGTACAGCTTGATGTCGGCCCCTTGTCCCTTGCCGGCTACTAGCTTGCTGGCTTCAAGTTGGAACATGCCCCCCATGGCGATCTCTCCCAAGTATTTGAGATCATCCTCGGAGAGCTTCGAAGCGTCCGCCTTCAGGGCCTTGATCTTCTCGCCTGCGTCCTTGTTGGTCTTGTCGAAATCGGCCGGAGTCATGTCGCCGACTTTTCCATCATCCTTCGCGCTGGCGATGCCGATGGTGGCTCCAACGGCGGTGAAGAAACACACTTTGGTTACGGTTCTACGGTTCATGATGTTGGTTGGTTTGTGTTTTCAGTTCTTGCAGAATGAAGGGCGGGCCGCTCATCCGATGCTTCGGAGCGCGGGTTCCCGCTCCCAGAGTCGTCCCTTTTTCGCCGCCGCGACAAAGTTCCGGATTCCTTTCGGAGCCTCCACGTCCACGACCGCGGAATCCACCGTCACCGCCGCCGCTTCCAACAGCGGAAGCGCGGCGGCATGATGGCCGATGGCCTTCAAATGCCCATAGGCATCCCGCACCCAGTTTACCGCCGCGGCTTCTTGGACGAGGCTCTCCACCGCATCCGCCGAAGGCAGGAGGACAACGGCGTCGAACAGCACGGAAGGTGCGCCCGACAACGCGTGCTGCACTTCGACCATCGAACCGTTCGAATCCGTGAAGCCGCCTATCCGGCGAGCCACAAGTCCCACCACCGCCTTTTCCTTCCGGATCGCGGCAACGAGGGACTCCAACAGCAACGCATCCGTGCCATCGGTGACGAGGATCCCCACCTTTCTTCCTTTCAAGGTCGAAGGTGCCTTCGTGATCAGGCTCAGGGATGGGGATGGCTCAAGGTCCCGGGGCTTCACGGCCGGAGTTACATCGATGTCCGTACCTTCCATTCCCAATGCCGCGCCGACCGTGTCGTGCAGCGCCGCATCGATGTGCTGCAGATGGCCCAGCATCCGCTGCCGGATCTCCTTGATCTCCACCTTCGCCAGTTCGAACGCAAGGGCGCTCGCGATGTGATTCTGCTCCGGCGGCGTCATCGACCGGAAGAAAAGCCGGGCCTGCGAGTAATGGTCGGCGAAGGTCTCCGCGCGCTTGCGGATCTTTTCCCCGGTCTCGGCCTCGGGATGGGTACGGAAGCCGGTGACCGGACACTCCCGCGGGCCGGCGGGCTCGATCTGGCTCGGCTCGTAGGCAACGCGTCCTTTCAACACACCCATTTGTCGGAGACCGTCGCGCTGGAAGTTGTGCATCGGGCAGCGGGGAGCGTTGATGGGGATCTGATGGAAGTTCGGGCCCCCCAGCCGGCTGAGCTGCGTGTCGAGATACGAGAACAAGCGTCCCTGCAAGAGCGGGTCATCGGAGAAGCCGATGCCGGGAACGACATTCGCCGGACAGAAGGCGACCTGCTCCGTCTCGGCGAAGTGGTTGTCCGGATTGCGGTTGAGGACCATCTTGCCCAGCATCCGGATGGGAATAATTTCCTCGGGGATGAGCTTGGTCGGGTCCAGCAGGTCGAAGTCCAGCTTGGCGGCGTCCGCCTCCTCAATGACCTGGACGCCGAATTCCCACTCCGGGAAGTCGCCGCGTTCGATCGACTCCCACAGATCCCGGCGATGGAAATCCGGATCGGCACCGCTGATCTTCACCGCCTCGTCCCAGATCACCGATGATGAACCCAGCACCGGCCTCCAATGGAACTTCACGAAGCGGCTGACGCCTTCGGCATTGATCAGCCGGTAGGTGTGAACGCCGAAGCCTTCGATCATCCTCAGCGAGCGGGGGATGGCCCGGTCCGACATGACCCACATGATCATGTGCATGCTTTCCGGAGTGAGGGAGATGAAATCCCAGAAGGTTGCGTGGGCCGAAGCCGCCTGTGGGAAGCCACGATCCGGTTCCATTTTGACGGCGTGGATCACGTCCGGGAATTTCATCGCGTCCTGAATGAAGAACACGGGGATGTTGTTGCCGACGAAATCGTAGTTGCCCTCTTCGGTGTAGAATTTGACCGAGAAGCCGCGCACGTCTCGCGGAAGATCCACCGATCCGGCCCCACCCGCCACCGTGGAGAAGCGGGCGAAAACCTCGGTCTTCTTCTTCGGATTCTGCAGGAAGGCGGCCTTCGTCAGATCCGCCGCGGATTCATACGGCAGGAAATAGCCGTGTGCCCCGGATCCCCGTGCGTGAACAATGCGTTCGGGGATTCGTTCGTGATCGAAATGCGTGATCTTCTCCCGCAGTACGAAGTCCTCCAGCAATACGGGACCCCGCTCTCCCGCCTTCAGGGAATTCTGATTGTCCGAGACCGGCACGCCCTGGTTGGTGGTCAGCACCGGTTCGTTGGTTGCGGCGGTCTGGTGGGTTTCCGCTGGGATCGCGTTGGAAGCTCCGACGGGAGGCGCGCTCGGGGTTTTCTTTGTGGCCATCGTGAATGAGGGTTGGGCCGCCGCGAAAAGGACGGACCTGCGACCCTCGCACGTTGTGTGCCCTTCCCACCTCTACGAGTATTTCACTGCGGGCGTATGGCTCGATCTCATCTTTCTGCGAACCACCCTCCCATGAGTGGTTGTTGTCAGGAACCATTTTGCAACGCGCCCCGGCGTTTTGCATGACTTCCTCAAGTCCGCTTGATGGCTCTTCAGCGTGGGGTTGGTCAGATGGTGGATGGCATGTGAGTTGCAAGGAAGCTGCCACACTTCCCGATCCCAAGCTCCCTTCCTTTTCAAAACCCGAACTACCATGCATCTAATCCGACCATCCGATCTGCTTGCAGACCAAATCCGGGATCTCTTCAGTGCCGAGACGCAGATCGTGGCTTCGCTGCCCGAGTTGTCTGCCTCCGCCGGAGACGCCGCCCTCAAGGGGCTTCTCACGGAGCAGGAGGGGCTTTCACGCGGAGGTACGGGTCAGCTGGAATCCTTGTGCAGGAGTCACGGTGTGGACCCGGCTGCCGACCCTTGCAAGGCCATGGCGGGTTTGATTTCCGGGGGAGCCGATCATCTGAAACAAGCGGAACCCGGAGAGACCCGCGACCTGCTCCTCATCGCCCACTGCAGCCGTGTCTTTTCCTACCTCATCGCCGCGTACGGTATTTCGGCCGCACTCGCCCGGAGGTTTGGTTCGGAGGAGGAGGCCGCGATGCTTGAGATGCTCCTCGATGAACGCAACGAGGCGATCCGCCGGCTGATGGATCTCGCACGGTGCAAATTGGCCGAGCACGAATCCGAGGGATCAGCGGATGGCGCTGGATAAGCACACCCGTGCTCCGAGCCGCTTCTTCATGTGCTGAAGCGCCTCCCGGCGCTCTTCTTCCGTTTCGGAGGCCACGCAATCCCGGGGGATGACCAGGGAGTAATCCCGCATGTAGGCGTCGTTGGCGGTGTAGAGAACGCAAATGTCGGCGGCGAACTCGCCAAGGATGAGAGTGGTCACGCCCAGATGCGCGAGCAGGACCTCCAGCGAGGTGCAATGGAACCCCGAGTGTTTAGGCTTGAGGACGAAATAGTCATTCTTCTCAGGCACCAGCAGGCTGGCAATCGGGCGGCCCGGACATGCCGAACCGGCGCAACGCTGGACCTGTTCCTTGAAGTCGGACTGCCAGTTCCCAAAGTTGTCGTTCACATAAATCACCGGCACTCCGGCAGCCGCGAGCCTTCGGCGCAACCGGTCGAGACGTTTTGCGGCGGGCAGCGCGTGCTTCACCAATGCCGCACTTTCCTCGAACGCCATGTCGTTGATCACGTCGATCAGCAGGAGGGCGGCGTTGGCAAGCGGAGATGATCGTGAAGCAGGCATGGCTTGGGGTCGCGTATGGAAGAATCCGTGCAATGGTGGGACATGTGGTGGAAGCGCTTCTCCTTCGCACGCGTGGCCAGATCGGCTGCCCGTCTTTGCGGCAATCCCTGGTCTTTTCTGGCGGCGGTGTTGCTGGTGGCGATATGGGCGCTGGTGGGGCCGTTGGCAGGATTCAGTGAAACCTGGCAGCTGGTGATCAACACGGCGACGACCATCGTGACGTTCCTAGCCGTATTCCTGATCCAGGCTTCGCAGAACCATGAGATGCAAGCCGTGGAGCTGAAGGTCGATGAGCTGCTCAAAGCGGTGCAACCGGCCGACAACGGCCTGATCAATCTGGACGAATTGGATGAGCGGCAGTTGGAAGTCCTTCATGCCCGGTTCTTCCGCCAGGCGCGGGCGGTGAAGAGGAAGGGAGGTGCTGGCAGTGACGACTCCGGTCTCACTCTTCCTCCTCAGGAATGAGGGCCGCACGTCCGGCCGTCAGGCGCTTTCCCTCGACGGCGTCCCGCTGGCGCACGGCATCCGCTTCCAAGGCAGCGAAGTCGATGCCGGCCCACTCCGGGATTTCGCCGGCGATTTCCCCTAGCATCCTCCACAGCACGCGTTTGCCTTGGATGCCGAGTACCAGGATTTCCAAGGCTTCGAATGCCCCCAGTTTGCCAGGGTCGAGGCCTTCCCATGCGAGCTTCAGCCGACTGGCCTTCGCCGTCAGGTTTCCCGCGGCCTGGAGCATTCCGCTGCCGCCGCTGCCCACGGTTTCCAGGAGTTTCTTGAGCATGACACGGTCCTTCTCCACCTCCGCCTTGAGGTCGATGAAGAACCGTTTCTCCTCCGGCTCCTTGGCACGGTCCGCCAAGGTCTGGATGAGATCGACGGCCCCGGCTGATCCGGCGAGATGGTCGTTGAGATAGCGGTTGAGTGCTGCGTTCATCGTGGTGCATGGAAAAGCGGTCAGCCCTGCAGGAGCGACTGGCCGCCGTCGATGAAGACCTCGGTGCCGGTGATGTGGTTCGAAAGGTCACAGGCGAGGAACCAGATCAAGCGCGCCACCTGCTCGGCGGTGCCGGGATTTCCTCCGGTGAGAGGTACGTCCCCGTGCGGGAACTCGACGGGCAGATGGAGACCCTCAAGATCGCGCCGTTCCGTTGAGCGGTCGATCGCGGTGCGGATCGCCCCGGGACAGACGGTGTTGACGCGGATGCCGTCCTTCGCCAATTCCAATGCCATCATCCGTGCCAGAGCAACCTGGGCGGCTTTGGAGGAGGCGTAGGCGCTCGCACCTGAATTACTGAAGATCCTCGTGCCGTTGATGGAAGAGACCACGATGATGGAGCCCCCTCGTTCCTTCATGAGAGGGACCGCTCCCTGGATGGTCAGGAACGTTCCTCCGAGATTGGTCGTGAGGGTGTGGTTCCACTCGCTGACACTGAGTTCATCCACGGGAGACCAGGTGCCGTTGATGCCGGCATTGGCCACCACGATGTCGAGGCTGCCCCACAGGCGGCTGATGTTTTCGATGGCACCCCGCATCGCACCTTCGTCCGCGACATCGCATGCCAATAGTTCATGGCCGTTGCCCCCGCCCAGGCTTCCAAGGGCGGCTTCCAATTCCCGCCTGTCCCTGCCAAGCAAGGCGACGCGGGCACCCGCATGGGCGAGCAGGCGCGCGGTTGCCAAGCCGATTCCCGAACCGGCACCCGTGACCAGCGCGGACTTTCCCATCAGATTGCGAACGACTTCCATAGCTCAGCGGGTCAGGTTGGCACCGGTCTGATGGACGCGGTCGTCTCCGGATTCCTGCACCACTGACATCACGGCGTTGTCGAGTGCGGCGGACAGGACTTCCCGGGCGAGTTGGATTTCGCGTTCCTTTCCGAAGGCCAGTGCGAGGGTCTTGTGTCCGGTGACGATTCTGGCGGGCAACTTGTTGCTTGGTTCAGCGAGATGGTCGAGCGCATCCGCCATCTTGATGAGGCGCGCTTCCCATCCCGCTTCTCTCAATCGTTCCCAGTAGTCCTTCGGATTGCCTCGGGAAGGCTTGGTCAGCATTTGGACCAACGCCATGACGCGTCGTCCCATGAGGCTTTCCAGTTTTTTCGCGGTCATCCGGGTCTTCTCCAGAACATCGTGCAGAAACGCCGCCGCCACGACTTCGGCGTCCTGACATTGGAAGGTGGATGACACCGTGGCGGCAACACCCGAGCAATGGACGAAGTATGGAAGCTTGCTGCCTTTCATCGTTTGGCCCGCGTGTGCCTCGGCTGCAAGCCTGGACGCGTACTGACATTTCCTATGGTAAGTTAGGAGGTGCCCGTATGTGCCGCTGACAGATGTTGCTTCCAATGGGTTTGGGATGGAGTCCATCGAAGACCGCTCTCGCAGAAACCATGCCTAACATCAGATAGGGAGGCGGCGAGGTTTGCGTTCATCTATTTTTATACAAGGCCATGCGACATGCACGTTGGCGCGACATTTTGCACGCGCTTCATCGGCCGGCATTCGGCAGGCGATGGCCGTAAGCCTGTTGCACCGTGGAATGTGATGCGCGGATGTCTCTGGCACCCGGCATGCAAAGCGAAGGTTCATGAGTGATACCAACGCCTGTTCGGAAATTTGTCTGCGTCTTCATCGCGGCGAAATGTCAGCGGTCGAAAGCTACAACCACGCTCTGAGCCGTTTCACGGAGGGCCCGGGCCACGCGGATTTGCAGCGCATCCAACACGACCATCAGGAAAACTGCGATATTCTCGCCCGTCATCTCCGTGCCATGGGTACTGAACCCAGCGGCTCCTCCGGCTTGTGGGGGTCGTTTGCGGCCGCCGCGGAAGCCACCGCCACGGTGCTGGGAGATGCGGTTACCCTGACCGTTCTCAAGCAAGGGGAGGAGCACGGGATCGCGCAGTACGAGGAGGCCTTGGCCGACGACCAGGTGATGGAAGAGATCAAGGAGCAAATCCGCTCCACGCTCCTGCCTTCCCTCAAGCAGCATCTCGATATGCTGACCGCGCTCCAGCATACCCCGAATCCCAGCGGACCGCCGGGAGGACTCCAGGTCTGAATCCAAACCTCATCGCCATGAGATCCTCATTCCTTGCGGTTCTGTTCGCCGCCACCTCCGTCACGCAGGCCGATCCCCAACTGGTGGAAGTGGCGTCATTCCCGGATCAACAGGTGACGGGAGTGACCGTCTCTTCCAAGGGAAGGATTTTCGTCAACTTCCCCTTCTGGGACGAACGTCATACGTTGTCAGTAGCGGAACTGAAGGACGGCAAGCCGCAGTCCTTTCCGGATGGCCGGTGGAATTCAAAGGAAGGAGATGCGGCCACACGGTTTGTATGCGTTCAGAGCGTGGTTTGCGACAAGGGCGACCACCTGTTGGTGGTGGACACCGGTTCTCCCATGCAGCAGGGCGTGATCGCGAATGGCGCGAAGCTGGTGGAGATCGATCTGACCACCGACAAGGTCGTGCGAACTTTCCCGATGGGACCCGACGTCGCTCCCGCGGCTTCTTACCTGAATGACATCCGGATCGATCGAGAAAACCAAAGCGCTTATCTCACCGAGTCCGGCGAGGGATCCTTGATCGTGGTGGACCTGAGCTCGGGCCGCGCACGGCGTCTGCTGGAAAATCATCCCTCGACCCACGCGGAACCTTCCAAAGTGCTGGTGGTGGGGGACGAGAAGCCGGTCGATCCGAAGACCGGAGGCACGCCCCGCTTCCACGCCGATGGGATTGCGCTGGATGAGCAAGGCGGCTGGCTCTACTATCACGCGCTGACCGGCGACACCCTCTACCGGGTGCCCACCGCCGCGTTGCGCAACCCGGCATTGTCTCCGGAAGCACTGGCCGCGAAGGTCGAAAAGGTCGCGGTTACATCGTCGCCTGATGGCATGATTGAAGATAACCAGGGCGGCATCTACCTCGCGGCCTTTGAAAAGAGCGCGGTCACCCGCTTCGACATCGCGGCAGGCAAGGAGACGCTGATTGTCCGCGACGACCGGCTCAAATGGCCGGACACATTCAGCTGGGGGCCCGATGGTTGGCTCTATGTCACCACGTCGCAGATCCACCTCATGCCGAAATACAACCGGGGCGAAAACAAACGGATCGAGCCATTCCGGGTCTACAAGGTGAAGTCGGGAAACTGAACCGCGACCAAGCCGTATGAAAGAGGGCACCGCAAAAAAGAAGAACTCCGACGGGGAGAATAAAGGCCCGGTCCGTCGCTTCCTGCGCTGTCTGGGACCGGGCTTGGTCACCGGGGCCGCGGATGATGATCCTTCCGGGATCGCAACCTACTCGATGGCGGGAGCGAAATTCGGTCATTCCATGCTGTGGACGGCCCTTTTGACCTGGCCTCTCATGGCTTGCACCCAGTTCATGTGCGCGCGCATTGGCATGGTCACCGGTGTGGGTATTTCGGAAGTCTTCCGCAAGAAGTTTCCGAGATGGCTGCTCGGCCTCATGTGCCTCGGTCTCCTGGCTGCCAATGCCATCAACATCGGCGCGGATCTTTCCGGAATGGCCGATGCGGCGCAAATGCTCTTCGGGCTAGATTCCAAGGTTTCCTCCACCCTCTTCGGAGTCGGAATTGCCGCCGCCACCGTGCTGTTCAAATACCGTAGGATCGCCGATACCCTCAAATGGCTCGCGCTCGTGTTGTTCACCTACATCGTGACGGCATTCCTCGTCAGCCCGGATTGGGCGGAGGTGGGAAGAGCCCTTGTTCCGAAATGGCCGGCCCATTCCGAACAGTGGTCGATGCTGGTTGCGATTCTCGGCACCACCATCAGCCCCTATTTATTCGTGTGGCAGGCTTCACAGGAGGTGGAGGAAATGAAGGCGAACGGCCAGACCACCCGGAAGGAACGCGAGAACGCCACGGCCTTGGAACTCCGCGACCGCAAGGTGGATGTGGGATTCGGCACCTTGGTTTCCAACCTGGTGATGTTCTTCATCATTCTGGTGACGTCGCTGACGTTGAACCGACACGGGCTCACTGAGATTGAGAGCACGAAGCAGGCGGCCGAAGCATTGAAGCCGCTCGCCGGCAACGCGGCCTATCTCCTGTTCAGCGTGGGCGTCATCGGCACCGGGCTTTTGGCGATTCCAACGCTCGCGGGATCGGCGGCCTATGCCTTCGCCGAGACGTTCCGCTGGAAACAGGGATTGGATCTCAAGCCGACGCAGGCCCGGGCCTTCTACGCGATCATCGTCGCCTCCACCCTCCTGGGTGTCTCGCTGAACTTTCTGGGCGTGAATCCGATCAAGGCCCTGTTCTGGTCGGCGGTGGTCAACGGCGTGCTCGCACCATTCATGATGACGGGCATCGTCCTGGTCGCGGCGGACCGCAAGCTGATGAAAGGCCAGCCGAGCTCCCGTCTCTCGCTCGCCATCGTCAGCCTCACCAGCCTGGTCATGTTCGCTGCGGCGGCCAGCCTTGCCGTCCTTTGACCTGCCCGACGGATCCTTTTCCTCGAACCCACCAAAACCATGAACTCGAAACTATTCAGCGGCAGCCCGGCGGAACTTGAATCCCAGCTCAATGCCTGGCTTGGCCAAAACCGCGGGATCACCCTTGTCCACTCGCAGGGATGGAGCACGGACGGCTTCCTTCACTTGTGCCTGCTCTACGCCCCGGCGATCAGTCACCCGGAGGGCGGGCCACCTGCCTGAGAAACGGCCGTCCAGTGCAAACCGCTACGGTGCTCACAAAACCGTGGGTGGAGCGCAAGTTACTGCGCAGGGGCGAACGATTTGCGCTCTGGCGGAAGCTCTCAGCTTGTCCGAGGTCGTCGAATTCCTAGGCACCGCCGATGAGTAAGGACAGACCGACAAGGATTTGACCTTCATCACCCAGACCTTGATTCCACCGGCTCCCAGCGAGCATGACGAAGAATAAGATGCACCATGTCAGATGATTCCGCAGCCTTGAAGATACTTGCGGACTCGGATGTCGAGTTCCGGTCCGAGACGATCTACTTCATTGTCTTGGACCGGTTTGCGATCGGGAATCCGGACAAAGCCCGGGAAGCCGACGAAATGTTCGATGCCTCCCATCAGGACTGGCAGAAATACTGGGGTGGCGATCTGCAAGGGTTGATCGAGCGCCTCGGTTATCTCGAGTCGCTCGGGATCACGGCGATCTGGACGACTCCTCTTTTCGAGCAAGTCCACTCCATGACCACCGGCGAGGAACGCCGTGCGCCGGTCCATGGTTATTGGACCAGCGATTTCAAGCGGATCAATCCGCGATGGATGAACGATCCCTCCGAGAAGCGGCTGTTCCAGCGCAATGATACTGTGTTCGACACGCTTCTGGGGGAGTTGCACCGGCGCGGCATGAAATTCATCCTGGACATCGTTTGCAACCACAGCTCACCCCAGACCGACGGTGGAAAGGGCAGGCTCTATGATGACGGAAAGCTCATCGCTGATTTCGACAACGACACCGCGAACTGGTACCACCATTACGGGGAGATGCAGGACTGGACCGACGAATGGCAGGTGCAGAACTGCGAACTGGCAGGCTTGGCCACTTTCAACGAGAACAACATCCTTTACCGGGACCATATCAAAGAGGCCATCAAACTCTGGGTTGCCAAGGGCGTCGACGCCCTGCGGGTGGATACCGTGAAGCACATGCCCTTGTGGTTCTGGCAGGAGTTCTGTGCCGATCTCGACGCCTTCAATCCCAATTTGTTCCGCTTCGGCGAATGGATCCACGGCCATCCCGGCCAGGAGAAGCCGGTGGAATTCGCAAACAAATCCGGAATGACCATTCTCGACTTCGGCTTCTGCCATGCCGTGCGTGCCATTCTCGCCGGGGGAAGGCGGGAAGGATTCCGTCACCTGCAGGAAATCCTCGATCTGGACGGCAATTACTCCGGAGCCACGGAACTCGTCACGTTTTTTGAAAACCACGACATGCCGAGGTTGCAATCGTTGGGTGCGCCCAACGAGGTGGTGGACCTCGCGCTCGTTCTTCTCCTCACCAGCCGGGGTATTCCCTGCATCTACTATGGCTGCGAGCAGTATCTCCACAACGACACCGACGGAGGGAAGGATCCCTACAACCGTCCGATGATGGATTCCTGGGAATCTACTCCCGCGTGCCGCATCGTCGCCGCTTTGTCAAAAGAGCGGAAGCTCAACCCGGCTCTTCAACTGGGTGGACAGTGGCCGAAGTGGATCGATGAAGAAAGCTATGTATTCCTGCGCCGCTATCGCGACTCGAGTTGTCTCGTGGCGCTGAACAAGGGCCCGGAAAGGGAGCTGGTGGTCTCCAATCTTGAGTTCCCCGACGGGGAGCACGACTGCCTTCTGGGCGGACAGCGGATCATTGTAGCCGATGGGACTGCGGCCCTTCATCTCAACGCCAACCAGGCGATCGTTATTGCTGTCCGAGGTGGACCGGTTCGTGGCCGATGTGTGGTGAGGCTTCAGGTGAACGGCGCACCGACCCAGCCGGGCGACACCCTAGCAGTCATCGGAGATTGTCCCGAACTGGGGAAGTGGGATCTCGCCAAAGCCCATCGGATGGAATGCGTGAACGCCAACACGTGGTTCGCGGAAATTCCGTTTGAGCAAAGTGCCGGGTCGTCCATCGGATATAAGCTTGTGGTTTTTCCGGTCGATAGGAAGGCCGCTCCCACACGGGAGAATCGCATCGTCCGCCGCCGCTTGATCCCTTCCAGAGGATCGGCCAAGTGGCGTGACGAATGGCAATCTTGATGGCTTTTGGAGATTTGTGCTTACGGCAGGAAGACACCTATGGCCAGGGACGGGCGGGTACGGGTTCAATCTGTACAAGCCTGAAAGCTCGTCCGTTGACGCTATCCAAGCGGAGGCAGTCTCGATAAAAGAGGGGCGTGTGTGGAATGAGCCTGTTCATATCCTCGGGGGAGGCGCGATTGGTCGGGCACTGGTAGCCAGCATGATCAAGGCAGGCAAGAAAGTGAGGCTGGTTCGTATCGGTCCCTCAAGCGGCCACGCCACGACGATGGAAATCGAATTCAGGACTGAAACCCACGGGCTCAGTAATGCTGCCGTCTCATACTGGATGGCTAGCTATAAAATTGCCGAAGGAAGCGAGGGCTGGATGGAGGTGGCAGGAATGGGCCGGGACAAGCGCGCCAGGAGGATGGCCGAACTGGCAGTGCTTGAAGCGGAAGTCTCAGACCTTCGCCGGAAACTGGACGCAGCGGAAGCGAAGCTTCGACGGTTGAAGGCACTCGTTGCATCGGTTTATGACTCCTGTGGTTCTCCGTTCCAGGTGGTGAGTTTCCAGTCGGAGGGCTTCATCGAGTGCGACCGCTTCACGTGGTAACTAGGGAGCAAAAAAGCCATAGGAACTTTGGTCTGCGTGGCATCCGCCGAGCTCTGTGTGGAAACCTTCCGCTCTCTCATGGCGGCGATAGGATGAATCCAATCAACCGGCAGCGTACGCATGCGGGAGCTAGTTTCCATTAACGAATCAAACGCTTGTGCTGAGAGGAAAGGTAAAAGGCCAATCATCTAGACAAATTACTCCTAACTCAGTAAGCGGCAGAATGGATGGTTTAGGAAGCCATCTTGGCACTTGATGCCGCGGATTGTGGAGATCAGGTGAAATTTTCGCGAAGGCCTCCTTTTCGCATCTAACAGGGTTGCCAGTCTACTCCGTTTCTGACTTTTTCCGATCCCCATCCGTTAGCACTCCCGAAATTTTTACTTCTCGCATCCCTTCTTTCATGAAGTTCAACTACGCCTCCAAGTGGTTCAGCGCGTTCATTTTCCACCTGAGAATCCTCCCTTCTCCCGTCGTGCTGGCGGCGGTATTGTCTCCGTTGGCCGCAAATGCGGTGGATACTCCCGTCATCGTGCCAAGCGGAGGGCGATCAGCGGTGAGGGTGGAGGTCCAGATCACCTCCACGACGACCGGGGCTGCGATCCACTACTCCTTGGATGGATCCACCCCGGATGCTTCCTCGCAGACACTTCCTGCCGGTCAGAAGTTGATGGTTGGCAAGGGGATGGTGGTGAAGGCGATTGCGAGAAAAGACGGGGTGTCCAGCGGGGTGGCCACTGAAGATTTTACCGTCACCGGTTCCGCCAGCGTAGGAGGGGCGCATGTGCTCGGGCTGAAGTCGGACGGACAGGTGTTCGCGTGGGGTGCCCAGCAATATGGGCGGCTGGGCAACGGCCAATCAGGTCCCGCAACGGTGCTGTATCCAAACAAGGTTCAGAAGGAAGCGTTTGGAAGCAATCCTGCCGGGCCCTTCGCCAATGCTTGGGATATCTCCGCAGGCGCGACCCACAGTCTGGTCCTAGACAAGAACGGGCAGGTGTGGGGATTCGGTTACAACCTCAATGGTGAAGTCGGGGACGGGACACAGGTGGATCGCCCGCTGGCCAAGCCTGTTCTGAAGAGCGCGGGGGTGCCATTGGATGCTTGCAGCCAGGTGGCGGCAGGGGAGACCTTCTCGCTGGCCCTCGGCACGAACGGTACCGTGAGTGCCTGGGGATCGGCGTTGCGTGGCCGGTTGGGCAATGGAGCCGTCACCGGGCGATCCACGTACGCAATCAGCGTGACGCAAGCCGGCTCACCCTTTCCCGCACTTTCCGGCATCAAGGAAATCGCGGCGGGAGCCGAACATGGATTGGCGCGCGAAGCTCATGTGTCCGAAGCTCCGGGTGGGCAGGGCCGGGTTTGGGCCTGGGGCACCAATTCCAACGGACAGCTGGGGATTGGAAATATCACCAACCAGTCCCGGGCGAATGTTCTCGCCTTGCAGGATATCGTTTCGATTTCAGGAGGAGATATTCATTCTGCGGCGGTGAGATTGACCCCCGGCGATCCCGATCATCAGGGAGAGGTCTGGTGTTTTGGATCACAAGACAAGGGGCGTCTCGGCAATGGATTGACCGCGGCTGCCAACGTCAGCACACCGGTTCGCGTCAAGAAAGTCGATGCCACTCCCGCGGATCTGACGGACAATCCCTTGCTGAATGGGATCACCCAGGTGGCTTGCGGCGCGGCGCACACGCTGGCTCTGGACAATCTGGGGCAGGTTTGGAGCTGGGGCTACAATGCGAGCGGCGAATTGGGCGATGGAGGAACGACCCAGCGGGGACTTGCGGACCGGGTCAAGACGCCCGATGGCAGTGGGATCCTCTCCGGCATCGTCCGCATCGAGGCCGGTGGAACGGGAACCAATGGCACCAGTATGGCCTGGGCCTCGGACGGCACGGTTTATTGCTGGGGCAGGAATGCGGATGGCATGGGTGGGAACGGCACCACGGCAAACGTGGTCTCGTTGCCGACTCCGGTGAAACGACTCAACGTGATCAACCGCGCGCCGGATATCTCGCTGGGCTTGTATCGTCCCGACGCGGCAGCGCCATCATCGATCCAATTGATCGCGTCGGTGATCGACAAGGACGGTCCGGGAGATGTGCAAAAAGTGGAGTTCTTTGAAGGAACCCAATCGCTTGGCACAGTGGGCTCCGCTCCTTGGAAGCTCGCGCAGCCTGCTCCAACGGCGGGATCTCATGCCGTGCATGCGGTTGCCACCGATAGCTCGGGAGCAACCCACGTCTCTCCGGTGCTGAATTTCACCATTCCTTTGGATGGATATGCCCGGGTGCCTTCGTTCCCGGACCGTGACCAGGATGGAATCCCCGACGACGAGGATGATGGTGGCGAGGGAGATTGGCAGTGGGCATACGAAAACGATGCGCTCCACGATCCCGACGGAGCAGGCATTCCCGCTTCGACGTTCGATTCGTTGATCGGGTTCTGGGATTTCGAGATGTTGGTGGCGTCCCCCAACCGCTATCCGAACCGGATGTCATCGAGCTATCCGGCGGTGGTGGCAGGGGCGACTTCCGAAGTGGCTGATGGCATGCTGTCGAAGGGGCTTCGATTCGGAGGAACCAACGATTATGTGGACGTGGATCCCTCGATCCTGTCCGGCAAGGCGAACTTCACGCTGTCCACCTGGGTTCGGTTCGCGCCGTCCTCGCTGACCACGACCAAGGCGATCTGCTACTTCAGGAGAAACACGACCACTTTCGGATTCAGCCTCTCCGCCACCGGTAGCAATCCTCCTGCTGATGTCAGGCGGACCATCTCGTTCCTATCGGACAAAGGCAACCTCCAATTCCAACTGCCTGAGACGCTCGCTTCTCAACGCATCGACAATGGAAAATGGCATCAGGTGATGATGGTCAGGGAGGCCAACCAACTGAAGTTGTATGTGGATGGGAAAATGGCGACGGGCACGCTGACCACCTCCCTTCCGAATGCCGCATGGACCGTCGGGACTGGTGCGCAGCTGAAGTTCGGGGGATCGGCCGTGGATCTGGACCGCGTGATGTTCTTCGATCGCGGTCTGAACGTCACCGAGGCGGGACAGCTTTTCAACCAGGACGAGGACCATGATGGCGCTCCGGATTATTTCGAACGCAATGTCGCCGGAGATCCCTACATCTGGGGGCAGGACACGGATTACGATCATGACGGACTTCCAGACGCCCTGGAGTTCATCAATGGCACGGACTGGAGAAACGCCGACACGGACGGCGATGGTGTTTTCGACGGATTCGAGGTGAACTACGGATTCAACCCGAAGAGCCAATCCAGCGGCCGGTGGTATGACGACCCCGATGGCGACGGAATCAACAATTGGATGGAATCCGTGCTTGGGACGGATCCGACAAAGGCGGACACGGACAATGACGGCATCAGCGATTCGGAAGAACTGCAATGGCGCACGAACCCGGTGGATCCGGATAGCGCTCCATTGGACCCGCTCGAACTGACGCCTGCGGAGGCCGTGGCCCATCCACCCCATTGTCCCGGGTTGGGGATGCTCGGTGTTTTCGGACCGGCGTTCGGGCCGAGCTCGCCTGACAACGAGTTGAAAATCAAAATCGGGGATCATTCCTCATCCCACTCCGAACAATGGCGCCTGTTGCTTGGTGAGGCTTCGGTGCACAACCACAGCACCGAGGTGTTGGAGGAGATCGAGTATCCGCTCGACCGCCGGAATTGGACTGAGATCTCGCTTGAGCATATGTCGACGACCTATTCGGATGATGAGGGTCCGGATTATGACTACACCGCGAAAATCGAGTGTGACGACAAGTCCTTTTACCTCTGGGACGGAAACAGTCTCCTCATCGAATACTCGGGCCCCGGCCACACCACTGAGAATACGGCGGATGGCAAGAAGGCCTACATCGTGCCGATCGAGAAGATGTCGTTCTCGACGTCTCTCAACTTCTCCGGAAACGACGCCACCGGACCGCGCTATCGCAAGGTTTCGTTGGCCGGTCGGCCGCTGGGTGACCAGAAGCCCGAGACGGAAGCCGAGACCGATCAGAACGAGGAGGAAACCTATGTCGATGCCTTCGATCTGAGCCTGCGCCACGACAACAGTCTCATCTACACGCCATTGGCAGCGTCCGACCTCGTGCTTCAGGCAAACCTGAGCGCCAACGAATGTATTTGGACCGAACGAAGCGGCATTCGCCCCCACGAGTCCATGACCCAGCCCTTTGGAGCGGGTTGGTCTTCCAACCTCAGTTCCTACATCGAGGTGCTGGAATCCGTCGGCGACGACAGCCCCGATCCGGTTGTTTTCAACGTGGTGGACGAGGAAGGGAGATCGCAGCGGTTTACGAACAACGGCCTGGAATTCATGCCCTGGCCGTCGTCCCGTGTGGACAAGAAGACCCTTCAGAATTCACTCAGCTTGGAAAACGGGAAGCTGGTCTACCGCAAGAAGTTCGGCACGAAGCTGGTCTTCGAACCCACTTCCGCATGGTTCGCCTACTCCTCCGACCGGATCCAGCCGGCTCCCACCGGAAAGCGCCACTACTACTGGCGTCTGGAAAAGGTGGTCGACCGCTTCGATAATGAACTCGTCTACAGTTACGGCGCGTCGGATGGCTCGGCCCTGATTCCAACGGAAATCTCGTGCCCGCAGCGCCCGGGCCAGAAGATCACCATCCAGCGGAGCAGCGACTGCCGCCGGGTGGAGGCAGTCACGGACTCCATGGGCAACCGCACGACGTTCGATTACGAGGACATCACCTGGTCGAGCAGATCGTCGACTCAGGATTCGAGCTCGGCGGTGCCTCCCGCACCGCGCGTGCTTGCGGAGAAAGGCAAGAAGCTCGTGAAGGTTCATTACGCCGATGGGACCAGTGTCGACTATGGCTATGGTGATCCGGTTTCGGAGGTGAGCGTGGAAGAGGTCAAGGCCTCGGCGGGACTTTCGAAGAACTATCGTTTCGACGATCACCTCCATTTCCACGTGATCTCGATCAAGGACCGCCGGGAAAAGGAAACCAAGATCGAGTATGTCCCCAATGACTATACCAAGGCGTTCTCCGCCAACGGGACCGACAGCGGGTTCTACACCGCTTCGGTGTCGCTGGACGGATTGCCATCGGAGGTCCTCGGTGGCTTGAGCAATCATCTCAAAACGCTCAACAAGGATTACGAAACGAGCAATCAGGCGAACTTTAAGACCGTGTCGGGCCTGCCCCAACTCGTCTCGAAAGTGGAGCGCGCAGACGGTTCCACCGCCTTGTTCGCGCGTCCTGATTCGAAAATGTGGTTCTATCCGAAGTCGGACGGCACCCCCACCTTCAAGGCGGAGGTCCATACCAAGGTGACCGACGCGGAAGGCAACGTCACCCTCTATGACTTCGAGGACGTGCATGGTGAGATCGTCGAGCTTGAGGACGAGCAGACCTACGACCCCGGTGCCTACAGCCAGCAGGGCAGATATGCGCCGGAATGGATGATCTACTACCTCGGCTTCACCAACACTTACGAAGCAGCCGGAGGCGGAACGATCGGTGAGGAAAGCTACGCTTTCGATCTGGATTCCGGCCTGGGCCTTTCTTCGGTCACAGATTTCTCGGGGAATGTCACAGGGTGGGCTTTTGGAGACGTGACTCCGTACACATTGCCGACCGCCGCGGGAAACATCCCGACATTCGGGACGAAGTGGTCGGATCCCACGATCAAGACCGACGCACTCGGCAGGACCGAAACGTATGAGTATGATGAGAGCCAGAACCCGAAGAAATCGCGGCGACTGCTCTCCACGATCAATGTTCACAACATCAAAACCGAGACACCGGTCGATGCCAATGGCAATCAAACGGCTCTCATTGTCACCGACCTCGGCACCGGTTATATCCTGAAAAAGGAAGCCTACGAATATACGAGCACGTTCAAAGGATTCATGACCCGGAAGATCGTGCAGAAATTTGCCGGACAGGGGCACATCTCCGATCCTTCGTGGGTTCAAAACATCGTTACCGATTATGTGCCGGACGAACTGGGCCGGTTGAAGTCCGCGACCATGCATGCCGATGGTACGGATCTCAAAACGGAATACACCTACGACCTGAACAATAATAAAAAGACGATCAAGGATCCCAGGGGCAAGGTGACCACCTTCCACTACGATCTGCTGAATCGTCTGGTGCGGACTGATTTCCCCACCACCTATTCGGAAAGCGGCGACCCTCTCGCCTCCTCCAGTTACGTTCAATACGACCGGAACGGCAGAAAAGCCGCCACGACGGATGAGGAGGGAAACACGACGCTCTATTTGCGCGATGTCCTGGGCCGGGTCACCCACACCGTCATCGACATGGATCGCGCGGGCATTCCCTCCGCCGGAACCCAGGGTTGGATTGACGACACCGCGCTTCAGCCGGGCGTGGCGATCACCACACAGGATCTTGTCACCAGGACGACCTACAACAAGGTGGGAAGAGTGACCCGGCAGGAAGATGCCCGGGGCTTCTCAACCTGCACGGTCTACGACGGAATCTACCGGCCGATTCACGTCTTCACCGGAGTTCCTTCCGGACAGGGAGATACCTTGGGGGCACTGGTGAGTCTGGCGGCTGCTTCGTCGGAGGTCACACACACGGAATTGGGGTATCAGAGCAGTGTTACGTTCGGTGGGAATACCTATGCCGCCAATCCAGGGTCCAGCGCGTTTGATACCAGCGGCTTCAAGCCTACGTCCAGCAAACGTGTGGACGCGGTAGGAACCACGTTCGGAAGTCGCGAGTCTCTCTTCACCTATGGTGCCTACGATGCGGTTTACCGGCCGGTGGCGACGGGAGTCCAATACTCAGGGTCGCCAAGCGGTGGGGATGACGGATTCAAGACCACGGAAACCGCCTATGGCCTGACTGGAGGTGGCTCAAAGGAAGCTCTGATCACCTCCGTCACCGATGACCGCGGCACGGTGACCAAAACCGTCGCCGACGGACTTGGCAGAACCGTGTCCACGACACAGGCGCAGGGAGTGTCGGGATTGGCGAGGACGACCTATTGCTATTACACTTCCACCGGATTGGCATGGCGGACCCTTGAACCCCAGAACCGTTACACTGAAACACGCTTCGATTCCGCCGGGAGAGCGGTGCAAACGTGGGCGGCGGACCCCGCGACTGGCGGGATCACCGCGAATTCACCGACCACGAAGACGATCTATGACGAGGCAGGCAATGTGCTGGCCACCATTGATCCACGGCTAAACAGGACCGATTTTGAGTATGACGATCGGAACCGTCAGACGAAGGTGCTCCTGCCAGCGGTCACGAATGCCAAAGATCCGGATGCACCGATCGGGGGCGTCCGGCCTGAGCGCCTCACCTACTACAACCGGGTGGGCAAAATCACGGCGGCGGTCGACGAGCGCGGCAACCTCAGCCGGTCGTTCCTGGATCGCGCCTACCGGGTGTATGCTACGCGGACGAACCCGGAGACTGGAGACCCCTCCGATTCTTTCGCAAACCCGGGAACGGGAGACATCACCCAGTCGACCGAACTGGATCCGGGCGGGCTGGTGCTCTCCTCCAAGGATGCAAACGGAAACATCACCCGGAATGCCTATGACGGGCTGGGGCGTCTCGTGGCAACCGCGACCGATCCGACGGCCGGAAATCCGGTGCAGCCAGGAGGAAGCGGATTCAGTCCTTCGTCCTACCGCTCGGCTTATCCGGGAGTCCTGCTCGTAAGCAAAGAGTATGATGACGCCGGCAATCTCGTCTGCGTGACCGATGGCAAAGGTTGCCGGACCGGGTTTACCTATGACGGCCTCGCCCGCAAGACCAGAACACTCTGGGATCCGGGCACTGCGGTGCAGCGGACCGAGTATTCGGATTACGACGGCCTGGTGCAGGTGCGCCGGACGGACGGCATGGGACGGATCACGGCCTATGGCTACGACGCTCTGCATCGTCTTACGGAGGTCATCTACAATCCCGGAAGCGGCGGCACGAGCACGCACCTGGACAACCAACTGAGAAGTTATGACGAGGTCGATTCCCTTCTTTCTGTCACCTACCCGAATGACCCGGGTTCGCTGCGCGAGACAGCCAGCACCTATGACAAGCTGAAACGCCTCACCAGCGAAACCTCGGCGGGGATCACCCACGCCTATCCTCTGTACGATGAGGCTGGAAACCGGAAGCAAACCGTATACGGACGCACCAACCGGGCCCTTGTCTGCGAGTATGATGAACTCAACCGCCTGTCGTCCTGTGAAGAGCGTGATGCGCTGGGCACGCCGTCCGGTCGTGTCACCTCCTACGCCTATGACCTGGGCGGCAAGATCACCCGCAAGACCCTGCCCAACGGAACGAAATCGACCAGCACCTACGATCGCCTCGGACGCACCCTGACGATTGTGGAGCGCAATGGCTCGAACGCCCTCGTTTCCTCCAACGATTATTCCGTCTCCGTCGGGTCGTGGCCGAACAGCTATGATGGCGTTGGGAATGTCCTGCGTGTCGCGGAGACCTATACGAAGGCGGGCATGGCCAACCGCGTGGTGGTGAACGGCTACGACAAGACCTATCGCCTGGTGGCGGAGGCCGCGACCCCCTCCGGCGGGGCGGCCACAACCACCTACTATGGCTATGATGCGGCGAACAACCGCACCGGCAAGGTGGCCGGCGGCATCACGACGGTCTACACCTTCGGGAATGGCACGGGCGGCTACAATTCCAACCAACTTATCAGCTACGGGCCGTCCGGCGGAGCAGCGTCCTGGACCTTCACTTACGATCACAATGGTAACCGGGCCACCCGGACCGGGACGGGCGGAACGGACGCCTATACGTGGGATCATGAGAACCGCCTGATCTCGCTCGATGCCCCGTCGGGGGACTATGCTTACACCTACGATTACCGCTGCCGCCGTGTTCTGCGCGATGAATCGGCGGCGTCCGGAGCCAAAACGTCGCTAACCTTTAGTGGCGGCACCAGCGTGCAGGAAGCGAATGCTTCCGGCGTGGTCCAGGTGGAGATGATCCGCGGCAGCGATTGGGGCGGAGGCATCGGAGGCGTGCTCTACACGGTCCGGGGCACCGATCGCAGCTATAATGCTTACAACTCGCGTGGCGATGTCGTCTCCACCACCGATGGTTCCGGAGCGGCCACCTGGCAAGCTTCCTACGAGGCCTTCGGCACCCGCACTGCGGAATTGGGCACCAATGTCGAGCGCCAGCGCGCCAATACCAAGGACGAGGATCCAACCGGCCTTCTGAACGAAGGCTTCCGCTACCGTGATCTGGACAGCGGGACGTTCATCTCACGGGACCCGGCCGGGTTTGTGGATGGCCCGAATGTCTACACCTATGTAAGGCAGAACCCGTGGACGGCATTCGATCCGGAGGGACTTTACGCTGAAGCTGGTCATTACTACACCACTTACGCAGTGGCTATTGCTGCAGGAGTGGAAAAGAACAAGGCTTTGAGAATTGCTTATTATTCTCAGTTGCCTGATGAATCCAGTCGATATGACGCAATCGATCATGCAAAATCAGGTGGCCTGGAATCGGCGCTCAAGCCTACCGGCCCTCCGTTAAGTAAAGAAGCGCTCGCAGCCGACACTGGCGCTACCCACCAAATGGTTGCAGTTCAGGGAAATCTGCATTTCCTTCGAGGGGCAAATAATGAACAAGTTATAAGCGCTCGAAGAAATCTAGCAGAGGCTATTAAGGCGGGTGAATTTGAGAGTGACTGGCAGATAGGTTTTGCGATTCATACTCTTGGTGATACTTATGCTCACGCAAAACAAAATGGCGGCGATGGCGAAAAAGGCTACGCCCCGTTGGGTGGGCATGCGGAAGATGGGTTTAGGCCGGATTCCATTGCGGAAAATTCGTATAATCTGAAAAAATATGAAAATTATGCGAGATCCCTGTATGCTGCACTGGGTGGAAAAGATTTCGAGAAAAATCCAGACATGCAATCCCTTCTGGAAAATTCCCAAAAACTAGGTATAGTCGGGTCATCACACGATGGACCTAATGCCAAAATGCATGAATGGTTTGTTGGCAATTTTGGAGAGAGGGCACCATTATATGGCTATGATCCTCGCCAAAAACATGCAGTGTATAAAGAATGGGCGGAGCCCAGCGATGCGGATTTTAAGAAACATTTGGACAAAGTTGGCAATATTATGGATAGATGAAAAAGAGGCTGATGTTATTAGGTGTGCTTGTCGTGATCTACTATGTCCTAGGAAGGGCATTGGAGATGGCAATGTATTTTGAGATCATATCCTTTGAAGATAGGTGGGTCAAGATTGTGGCTTTTCCATTTACTCCCGTATTTTGGATCAAGACATGGCTTTATAATCATGGAATAAATGGATAACATGTAGGTGGGTCGGGCTGACGGGGGCCTGCCGTATTCTCTTATACGTGCAGCGCGGTGTCGTCAGCTCGCTCCACGCGCACATACCACTTGCACTTCTAACCGCTGGCGCGAACCTTCCGTTCGTCATGAGCGCAAAGAAATCAGCCAAAGGCAAACGCTACACCCCGGAAGAAAAGCAGCAAATCGTGGACTTCGTCCGCGAAGCAAACAGAGATAAGGGCCGTGGTGGTGTCGCCGCCGCCGTGAAGAAGTTCGCGGTCAGCGCGCTAACGATCAGCTCATGGGTCAAGGCCGAGGGGAGCACCACTCCAAAATCCGGAAAGTCTGCGAAGGCCGGGGTAAGGGAAGGCGATGGCGGGCGTACGAAGCTGCTGGGGCAGCTCTTCTCGCTGGACCAAGAGATCGCAATGAGACGCAAGGAACTGGTGGCGCTGGAAGCGAAGTTTCAGAAGCTCAAGGAGCAGCTCTGAGATAGGCGTAAGCGCTCCATAGAGCCCCCGTTCCCGGACCTACGATAGAGGTGATACATAGGCATGAATGACCTCTATCGTAGATCCCGGTGGCGGGCCGGGTTTGATCCGATCGGATTCCCGCGGCCGCGTGCTGATCGAGCCCACCCAGCGCGAGGCCCTACTCGATGCCTTCGAGCGCGGCGGCCAGTCGGCGATGGCCTTTCGCCGCCAACACGGCTTGAAGTATCCGACTTTCGCCACCTGGGTGCAGAAACGTCGCCGGGATCGGCTGGAACCCGAACCCGTTCAACACTCCTTTGCCGAAGTCGTGGTGGACGCGCCCATGGAGCCTTCGGTCCAGGCAGCCGTCGCCGAGCCCCTGCGCGTCACGCTTGCCGACGGCACCCGCATCGAGGTGGCAAGCCGCAAGCACCTCGCCTGGGTGGCGGAGCTGCTCCGCCACCTTACCTCCACCCGCCCGTGCTGACTCTCTCCGGCAGCCTGCGCGTCTTTCTGGCGCTGGAGCCGTGCGACATGAGGAAGTCCTTCGACAGCCTCCATGCGCTGGTCACCGGCCAGCTCGGCGAGGACCCGCGCAGCGGAGCGGTCTTCGTCTTCTCGAACCGCTCGCGCAACCGCATCAAGCTCCTCCATTGGGATGGCACCGGGTTGTGGGTCCACGCCAAGCGGCTCGAAAAGGGAACCTTCTCGTGGCCGAAGCCGTCGGATGGCCGCGGAGGCCCTTGCCATGCTTACCGACGGTATCGATCTGAAAGGCGCGCGGATGCGTCCGTGGTATGAGCGGGAGTAAATATCCGGCTTGCCGGGGACTACCCCATCCATCGTAGCCTGCGCGCGTCCGATGACGCCCGAGCGCGAACAACAGCTTCTTGAACGGATCTCCGCCCTGGAGCAGGAGAACGCGTTGCCGCGCCAGAAGCTCGACCTGGTGTTGCGCAAACTCTTCGGCAAGAGCAGCGAGGCGCTCGATCCAGCCCAGCTCGAACTCCTGCTCGGTGAACCGCCGGGAAAAGCCCCGGCCTCCCCGACCTTCGGCGACGCACCGGTGGTGGAGGCCAGCGCAGCAAGCGTCGCCCGTCCTGATCGCAAGCCGCGCCGCGAGCGCATCCCCGACCATCTGCCGGTCGTCGAGGAAGTGCTGCTGCCCGAACCGGTCGAAGCCAGCCCCGATGTCTGGCGCAGGATCGGCGAGGAACGCAGCGACCAGCTCGACTACCAGCCGGCCGGATCTTCATCCGCCGCTTGATCCGCCCCACCTACGTCCGTGTCGCCGACCGGGACGCGGCCCCCGTCACCGCCAAGCTCCCACCGCGCCTCCAGGATGGTCTGACGGCCTCGCCGGCGCTCATCGCCCACACCCTCGTCTCGAAATACTGCGATCACCTACCGTCCTACCGTCAGGAACAGATCCTCGCCCGCAGGCAAGGCGTCGCCATCGGGCTCAACACGTTGTGTCGCTGGGCGGAACTCGCCGCCTTCTGGCTCAAGCCGCTCTACCGGCGCATCCATGAAGACCTCCTCGCGGGCGATTACCTGCAGGCCGACGAGACACCGGTCAAATACCTCGCCCCCGGCACCGGCAAAACCGGTCTCGGCTATCTTTGGACCCTGCACCGTCCTGGCGGCGATGTCCTTTACCAATGGCACGCCAGCCGCGGCAGCGCCTGCCTGGACGATCTTCTCGCCGAGTTCCGCGGCATCCTCCAGAGCGACGGGTATCGGGCCTACGACACCTACGCCGCCCGGCATCCGGAGATCACGCAGGCCGCCTGTTGGGCCCACGCCCGGCGCAAGTTCCACGAAGCGTATCAAAGCGGGCAGCCCCTCGCCCCGGGACCGCTCAAGGCCATCGGCGGCCTCTACGCCATCGAAAAGGAACTACGCCAAACCCGGGCAGGCCCCGAGCAACGGGCCGCCATACGTCGGGAGCAAAGCTTCCCGATCCTCGAAGCCCTCCGCCACGATCTGCTGCGGCTGCGTGCCGACGTGTCCGTGTTGCCGAAGAGTCCGCTCGGCCGAGGTATCGACTACACCCTCGCGCTGTGGCCGAAGCTCGAAACCTTCGTCCGCCACGGCCAGATCGAGGCAGATACCAACCTCACCGAAAATGCCATTCGTCCCACGGCGATCGGCAAGAAGAACTGGATGTTCGTCGGAGGTGAGGACACAGGAGAACGTAGCGCCATCCTCTACACGCTCATCGGGAGCGCGAAGCGACACGGCCACGAACCTTATGCCTACCTGCGGGACGTTCTCGAACGCCTGCCCGGGATGAAGGCCTCGGAGATCGACGCCTTGCTCCCGAAGAACTGGCAACCTACGAACGAGGTGCTCGTGCCGATCCAAGTAGCGTCCTGAAAAGCGGCTTCATGCATCCTCGGTCAAGAGAGGCCGCATGGAGCGCTTACCGTTCTTCGATCCGCTGGAATGGGCGGGATACAATCAACCTGCGGCCGCTCCTTATCAAACCGCCGCAAAGAGGTGGTAAAGTAAGCGTAGTCCGAGCCGCCATGCCGTTGCGGTTGCAACGGAGGTTTCGTTGTCGTCATAGGCATAGTGGATATGACGACAACGAACGAAGGATTGGTGAAACAGGACTGTATCGGCAGGATCCGCTTTTCGCGGGAGCAGCGTGACGCGTTGCTTGATGCTTACCAATCCAGTGGATCGAGCGGCCCGCAGTTTTGCGCCTTGCACGGAGTGAAGTATCAGACTTTCGCCACGTGGCTTCAGAAGCGCAAACGCGACGACGGCCGCTATCCGGTCTCCGGCCCCGCTCCTGCCGCGCCGCTGTTCCTCCCGGCTGTGGTGGAGAAGTTCCCGACAGGCATCCCGCCGGTTGGCTCCGTGGGGCTGGAGGTGAGGCTTCCGGGAGGAGCGACGCTTCTCATCCGCGATGAAACGGACGTGTCGTTGGCCGCGCGGGTGATCCAGCGCCTGTCCGGAGGTGCTGCATGTTGAGTTTTTCGGGAAGCCTCAAGGTCTTCGTGGCAGTGGAGCCTTGCGACATGCGCCGCAGCTTCAACGGCCTGCACGATGCTGTGACCACCAAACTTCAGGAAGATCCGAAGAGCGGCGCGATCTTCGCCTTCACCAACAAGCGGCGCTCGCTGCTCAAAATCCTCTACTGGGACGGAAGCGGGCTTTGGATTTTGGCAAAACGGCTTGAACGCGGGACCTTTTCCTGGCCCAAGGGCACGGAGGTCCGCGATGGCAAGCTGCGCCTGAGTTCCACCGCACTGGCCTTCCTGCTTGATGGCATCGACATGCGCGACGGCTGCAAGCGGCCGTGGTATGAGTCCACTTGACGGAAATGTCGCACGGCGGCCCCTTGATCATTTACGGCTCACCTCGTAGTAAATCGCACGACGATGACCCGCGAGCGCGAACAGTTCCTGTTGGACGAGCTCGCCCGCAAGGACCAGCGCATCGCCCTATTGGAGCAGAAGCTTGATGCGCTCGTGCGCCGCGTCTTCGGATCGACCAGCGAATCGCTCGATCCCGCCCAGCTCGAACTCTTGTTGGATCCCGATGCGGCAAAAAAGCGCCCGCCGCCGATGGAACCGAAGGCGTCCCGGCGGCTGAAACACCCGATCACAAGCCGAAAACCACGAAGGCATCCCGCCAACCGCGCATCCCCGAGCACCTTCCCGTCGAGGTGGAAGTTCTCGACCCGCCCGAGGTTACGGCCGATCCCACCGCCTGGCGGCGTATCGGTGAGGAAGTCCGCGAGCAACTCGACTACCGACCCGGTCGCTTCCTGCGCCGCCGCCTCGTCCGGCCCAAGTATGTGCGCGCCGGCGATCCCCTCGCCAAACCCGTCATCGCTCCGCTGCCGCCGTCGTTGCAGGATCGCTGCACTGCCACTCCCGCGCTGATCGCGGAGGTCGTCACCGCCCGCTACGCCCACCATCTGCCCTATTACCGGCAGAGCGAGATCTTCTCCCGTCAGGGCGTGAACCTCCACCGCAAGACCCTCTGCGACTGGTCGCTGCTCGCCTCGGACTGGCTCGCCGCCATCCACCGCGAGATCCGGAGCGAGCACCACGCCAGCCACTACCTCCAGCTCGACGAAACGCCCATCGACTATCTGGAACCCGGCCACGGCAAGACCCGCACCGGCTACCTCTGGACCAGCAACATCCCCGGCGGCAGTGTTCTCTACCACTGGCAGCCGGGTCGCGACCAGAGCGGCATCACCGGCCTGCTCGGCGCGGATACTCCGTTCCCGCGGATCATCCAATGTGACGGCTTTAGCGCCTATCCCTCTTGGGCACGCGGCAAGGAGCACATCACCCTCATGGGGTGCCACGCCCATGTACGTCGCAAGTTTTACGAAGCGAAGGATCAATCGCCCAAGCTCGTCGGATGGATCCTGCGCCAGCTCGGCCACCTCTACCGCATCGAGAAGCACCTGCGGCAGGGCCGCGCCGGTCCGGCTCTGCGCGATGCCATCCGCGCCTCGGAAAGCCGCCCCATCCACCAACAGCTCAAACGGCTCTTCGATCTGCTGGCCAGGCGTCGCTCCATCCTGCCTCAATCCAACCTGGGGAAGGCCATCCGTTACGCCCTCAACCAGTGGGACCACCTTGTCACGTACCTGCGGGACGGGCGCATTGAGATCGACAACAACCTCGTCGAGAATGCCATCCGCCCGACCAAATTGGGCGCGAAGAACTGGCTGTTCATCGGCCGCGAAGCCGCCGGGGACAAGGCGGCCATCCTCTATACTGTCGTGGAGAACTGCCGCCGCCTCGGAATCGATCCAAAGGACTATCTCACCGACGTGCTCACCCGGCTACCCGGGATGCAAAACCACGAGGTTGCGGCCCTGACCCCGTCCAACTGGCTGAAAACCCAACGGACTGTAGCGACCCGTCGCGCCGCGTAAAATTCGTTGTCGTCATAAACCTCTCACTATGACGACAACGAAATCGCCGCTGCAACGCCTACCGGATGGCGCTTGGGACCACGCTTACAGAACAACAGCCGTCGCCAGACACAATAGCTTCGACTCCGCCGAGCGGAAATGACCGTAGCTGACGGATACCCAGGTGCTGGAATCGGACGGGTCCGGATAGGACATCACCCAAACCTCCGCCAGATCGGCGATGCTGAAAAAAACCGACACATCCTGAATGGAGGAGTCCGCCTCCAGCAGGCACTTTTCGACGCGCAACCGCACATCCGGCTTCGCATCAAGCCGAAGCCGTTGGTGCAGAAGCCCTGCGATCTCCGATTGGATCACCCTCGGATCGAAAGGACGCGTCAGCGGCAAATCCAATTCAACGGCCATGCTTGCCTCCCGGGTGCACGGACTTATCCATCTGCTGTTTGAATGCCAGTTTCCGATACAATTCCCTAGTGAGGATGGCTGGTAGAGGGCCTTTCATTTCGTGCCTTTGATTCCGCCTTGTTGGCCTGCCTTAACTTATTGTCAGTTTGTAACGCACGCTACTCCGACAATGCTCAGGAGCCACAGGCACGTTTTGGTCCTGCCGTATCGAACATCCAAGCTGCTAGGGTTTGGCAGCTGGTGAGGAAACAGCAAGGCGCGGCTTTTAGAGGATGGCACAAGCAAGCTTTTGGATGCAGACATGGGTTTGAATCTGCACGGTTTTCAGTTAATCGTGGACGAGGAATATATGGATGAAGGTGAATGTCCGCCGCGCTTTCGAGTGCGAGAATGGGGCAGGTATGCCTGCAAGAGGTGGTTATTCCTGTTTTTCAAGTGTTTTCCATCCGGCTCAAGCTCGTTTGAATCAATTTTTATGGGTTCATGAAAGATCTCTAATCGCTTCGTCAATCACGGCAGCTTTTTTCGATTCGTCCAACGACTCCCAGCGATTCTGTGTTGCCGATGGAATCGGGCTGAGTTGCAAAGGACGAGATTCTCTCCATGAAGCCATTTTATGGGATGAACAAATGGGACATGCTGGCGGAATTCCGACATGAAAAATCTGACCTGTTGGTGAGAGATCACAGACGGGGCCAAAGATTTTTTGTGTAATTTCACCAAGTCGGTTTGGATCTGTGTGGGCGAGGCTTGGGTGTGATTCAACTAATTTCCAAACCTCGTTGAATGCAGGATTTCCGATGGCTTCCAGATAGGATTCTTCCCCGGATTTCGTGCGGAGAACGAACTCGCCATAGCTCATTTCCGGAACTCCTGATGCTTTGAATTCTGTTCCGCACGATGCGCATGTGTATTCATATATGACCGAGCTCATGGTGTTGGGACAATCATTTTTGGAGTAAGTATTTTATTGAAATCAGAAATGACACCGTAGTTTGTCCCGGGTCCCCGGAGGGATGGGAACTTGATGACATTGTAACCCGCTTCAATGGCCCGTATTCCTATGGCTTGTGTTGCGGGAGTGATGTCGCCTCCCGCATACCCCCAAGCTTTGGCGATCGAGGGATCGGTGAGGTCGAGAATGTTGGCTTTGTTCAAATCCAAACTGTAACGGATCGTGTGAGAGCCGCTGGCTCCATGATGAGCAAGCTCGGCCAATGTTGTTGCGGCATCATCCGAAATGACCGCCGTTGATTTTTTAGTCCACCCTGAGTGAGAAGATCCGGGTGCTTGGCTACGTCCGATAACCTTGCTGTTCAAGCTTCCTTTTTCTCCTTGGAGAGGCCGGGTGGAGGAGGTTGCCGCGAGAATGGGTTTCCCAACTCGTCGGAGCGCCAAGCTCCGCAGCCCGGCCGGGCGGAGTTCCCTGCGCGCTCTTCACCGCGAACTCTTCCGGTGTCTGCATCCCGAGGCTCCGGTGTGGACGCACCCTGTTGTATTTCCTCCGCCAGTCGCCGATCACCACGCGGGCTTCGCCCAGCGTGTAAAACAACTCACGGGCCAGACACTCCGCACGGAACTTGTCATGAAAGCTTTCCACGAAGCCGTTCTGCCACGGGCTGCCGGGCTCGATGTAAAGGGTCTTGATCCGCGCTGCAGCCAGCCAGTCCTGAAGGCTCCGCGCCACGAACTCCGGGCCGTTGTCCGAGCGGATGTGGCCGGGAGCGCCATGCCGCGCCACCAGTTCCTCCATCACCTCGCGGACCTTGCCCGAACCGATGTTGCGATCCACATGCAGGGCCAGCAGTTCGCGGGTATGTTCGTCCACCACGCTCAGCACCCGGAAGGCTCCTCCCTTCATCGTCCAATCGTGGATGAAGTCCCACGTCCACACATGGCCGCGATACGAAGCCTTCTGCGGATGACGACCCGTCGATTCGCCACGCCGCTGTTGCTTGGGCTTGCGCGGCGGAACCGTCAGGCACTCGTCGCGACGAAGCTCCCGGACATGACGGTTGCCCAACCGGTGACCCTGCCGCCGCGCCATCGCGGCGATCTTGTCGGCTCCAAGTTCGGGATGCTCCAGGCTCAAGGCCACCACCGCCTGATCCGCCCGCTCCCGGGCAGGGTGCGGACTTCTGGGACGATAGCGGCAGGTGGCGCGGGACAGCGCGAAAAACCGGCACGCCTGCCGCTGGCTGCAGCCCTTCCGGGCCACAGCCTGGCTCGCCAGTTCACGACGCTGACCCGCGCTTACAGCTTTTTTCCAGTGCCTCCTTGAGGATCTTGTTCCCCAGCATCGCATCAGCATACATCTTCTTGAGCTCGGCGTTCTCCTTCTCCAACGCCTTGAGACGCTTCGCGTCCGTCTCGTCCATCTGACCGTATTTCTTGCGCCACCGGTGCAGCGTCTGCACCGAGATCTGCTTCTGTTGGCAGAACTTCTCCTGGCTCAACCCGCTGCCCTCGTGTTCGCGCAGCAAACGGATGATTTCTTCCGGCGTGTGTCTCTTCTGTCTGTTCATTTTGAGGATTCGAGTTCATCAAATCCTCTCACTCGCCTTGGACTACTTTCCTAGGCGGCGGTCAATTCCATTGCGGAGAATATGACCCTGTTGGGATTGGTCAGTCATTTCATTTCAAAGTAAGCCGCTGCTACAATCGCTGGAGGGAGGTAGAGGTGACCGAGCAGGCGAGGAACCAGACACAGGCGTAGCCCAGACTTCCGAAGATGGGTCCCATCCAAGAGCGCTTACGGAACGTCCCGGGAACACGCCCCTTGATCTCCCTTTCTTGCTTCCGACCCGCGGCCACAATCCAGACCAGCAGGGCCGCGAGGCCGATCACGAAGCTGATCCCGAGACCAGTTCCGGCCTTCGGTTGCGTAAGGACGTAGCCGGTGCGGAGAATATCCACTCCCAGCAGACCCAGAGCCCAGAAGCGAGCCTTCGATGCCTCGTCTGTGCGTCCGAGGGCCTTCCAGTTCAACGAATGCAGCCACGGACCGATCGCCAGGCCGAAGAGCAGGGAGAAGACCCCGCAAACCGACGGGTTCCAGATGGCGGGAACCGGGGTGGATGCCGCCAGCGGAAGCTGGGGCGGAACGGGCTGGGGATGAGGAACCGTCAGAGTTTTCTGGCAGGCCGGGCACTCAATCGTGGTCCCATACAGCTCCGGAGTAGCGGAGAGGCTCTGGCCGCAGGACGGACAGCCTGCGGGTCTTCTTGGCGCTGGAGCCATCTGAATGGCGAGAGCTTGAATTCACAATGTTTCACTGTACGAAAGCGCGGTGAACGCTGACTACCACTACGTCCGGGTTTTGTTGCACGAAGCCGATGATGCCAACAGCCAGGTCGAAAAATTTTCCGATGCCATGCGGGCGGTAGGAGCAATCGACGTAATGGAAGGTGGTAACAGCGTTACTACAGCATGATGCCGGGGGACTGGCGATTCCCTGCCCAAGAGTCCGTTGAAGCAACCCACGATAGGGTGAGAGAAATTGCGAGACCATTTTGCCTGTGGTCCTCGATCATCGTCCTAGACTACAACCACACTCACTTCTCGTTGGATCCTATTGATCATCCGGGTCTTTGAAGGACCCTGGTTGGTGGACACCTCTGACGGACCCAAATTTTTCCCCACCTTCATGCTGCCCATCTCCCAAAGCTGAAACCGTATGGGGACGGATTCTGCTTTAGGAGATAGACGGCATGAATGCATGCGCTGCGATTGATGGCTTAAGCTTCCATCGGCTGAGCGTGTGTTGACGTCGCTGCGCATCCCCGTGCCGAGAAGGGTGAACGCTGTAGGGGTAGCGAGAACGTTCCGATGTCAGCGTATTGATAGTCGAGGTTTACCGGGAGCTTTCTCTCTTTGCTCGACATAGCCTCTTATAAGGTCGGCGAAGTTGCTCGCCGCTAGAACTCATCCATCATTTCGGCGGGGGAGCAAGGCTTTCGCCCGGCACCCATTCCGCCGGCACGGTCGCGCGCATATGGTTCGGTTCCCATTTTCCCTCCAGCCATGCCTTGATCCGCCGGGCCATACGGTAGGTGGGGAATTTGAAGCGGGCTAGCCGAGGCAGGAACCACTCGGCGTCCACCTGATCGTTCAATAGCACGAGGGAAACATCCTTCGGCACTTTGAGACCGAGACAGGACAGAAAGCAGAACGTTGTCACCAGCTCCCGCCAATCGAGCAGCACCAGCGCGGTTGGGCGTTCGCGTTTAAACAAGCTTTCCATGATGCCCCATGAGACATCCTGTCGCAAGTACTTGCTCTCCGGCGTATGATAGGCGGGTGAATATGGCAGGCCAGCGGCCTCAAGTTGGGAGCGCACTGCCTCGCGCATGGATTCGATATAGCTCGGAGGGCGATCACAGAGCGGGGTAACAATACGGTGATGGCCGAGTTCTATAAGCCGCTGGTAAGCCTCCGTCAGCAAATGTGAGGATTTGACTGCCACCATCGGAACCTGAAAACCACCAGTCACACCGCCGTGGAAAATAATCTTCACGCCCCGCTTGATCGCCCATTCGGCCAAAGCAGGCCGCCCGAACAAGGCCACCACTAGCTCGCCTGGTTCAGCGCCGATCACGTCGTCCCAGTTGCGGTGCGGGGCGCGAGCATGAAGAAAATCCACAACGCGGTACTCCACATCCCAGTCGGATGCCATTAGCAAGCGATGCAAGGTTTCTAAAACTTTCCGCCCGGACTCCGCGGTTCGCTCCAAGGCCTGATGAGTCAGCAGGATGACGCGGCGGGCCTTGGGCACGTTCCCGGGAGAGGACTTCACGCATCGGTTTTTCACTCGATAGGCCTTCCGCTCGCCACCCGATTCCAAGAGGCCTTCTTCAGCCAGTTCCAGCAGCGCCAGTTGCACCGTAGGTTGGGAAACGCCGAGTTGCACGGCCAGCACGCGGGTGCCAGGCAAACGGTCGGCCCACTTTCCGGTCTCGATCATGTCACGAAGGGCGGCAACCGCGGCCTCGATGGCCCCTACTCGTTTGATGGCGCTCACGTTCGTCACTTTGGCAGTCATCCTATCGAAATCAAGCGATCTGTTGCGCGCAATTGTTGTGGCGCGTGTCTTAAGGCATGCTTGTTGGCTCATGCACTTAGGCCAGTATCCCTGTCCTTCGACCGGTCTATGTCTGGAGCTTCCGCCGAGACCATCTGGCGGTCCCAACCAACGTCGGGGAGATCGAGATGTCTAAGTGCAAGAGAGGGTGGAGGTCGCGTCAGCTGGCCGATTGATGAGCGGGTTGACAATAAAAGCCTTAAGCGGTCTGAAAAATAATTCATGCGGCGATTCTAACCAGCATGTGGCTCGCGTTGAGTGCTCACGCGGTCGGCCGATTCCCAGACTTACTTTGCGTTTCACGCAAGACTCTCCCAAGCATTCCATGCACATCACATCCCCCAAAATATTCCATTTGCCTTTCGATGAAGGATGGGAGCACTTGCAGGCGTATTGCCTGCAACAATGCCGCGACTGACCGCCGTTGATTTTTTAGTCCACCCTGAGTGAGAAGATCCGGGTGCTTGGCTACGTCCGATAACCTTGCTGTTCAAGCTTCCTTTTTCTCCTTGGAGAGGCCGGGTGGAGGAGGTTGCCGCGAGAATGGGTTTCCCAACTCGTCGGAGCGCCAAGCTCCGCAGCCCGGCCGGGCGGAGTTCCCTGCGCGCTCTTCACCGCGAACTCTTCCGGTGTCTGCATCCCGAGGCTCCGGTGTGGACGCACCCTGTTGTATTTCCTCCGCCAGTCGCCGATCACCACGCGGGCTTCGCCCAGCGTGTAAAACAACTCACGGGCCAGACACTCCGCACGGAACTTGTCATGAAAGCTTTCCACGAAGCCGTTCTGCCACGGGCTGCCGGGCTCGATGTAAAGGGTCTTGATCCGCGCTGCAGCCAGCCAGTCCTGAAGGCTCCGCGCCACGAACTCCGGGCCGTTGTCCGAGCGGATGTGGCCGGGAGCGCCATGCCGCGCCACCAGTTCCTCCATCACCTCGCGGACCTTGCCCGAACCGATGTTGCGATCCACATGCAGGGCCAGCAGTTCGCGGGTATGTTCGTCCACCACGCTCAGCACCCGGAAGGCTCCTCCCTTCATCGTCCAATCGTGGATGAAGTCCCACGTCCACACATGGCCGCGATACGAAGCCTTCTGCGGATGACGACCCGTCGATTCGCCACGCCGCTGTTGCTTGGGCTTGCGCGGCGGAACCGTCAGGCACTCGTCGCGACGAAGCTCCCGGACATGACGGTTGCCCAACCGGTGACCCTGCCGCCGCGCCATCGCGGCGATCTTGTCGGCTCCAAGTTCGGGATGCTCCAGGCTCAAGGCCACCACCGCCTGATCCGCCCGCTCCCGGGCAGGGTGCGGACTTCTGGGACGATAGCGGCAGGTGGCGCGGGACAGCGCGAAAAACCGGCACGCCTGCCGCTGGCTGCAGCCCTTCCGGGCCACAGCCTGGCTCGCCAGTTCACGACGCTGACCCGCGCTTACAGCTTTTTTTCCAGTGCCTCCTTGAGGATCTTGTTCCCCAGCATCGCATCAGCATACATCTTCTTGAGCTCGGCGTTCTCCTTCTCCAACGCCTTGAGACGCTTCGCGTCCGTCTCGTCCATCTGACCGTATTTCTTGCGCCACCGGTGCAGCGTCTGCACCGAGATCTGCTTCTGTTGGCAGAACTTCTCCTGGCTCAACCCGCTGCCCTCGTGTTCGCGCAGCAAACGGATGATTTCTTCCGGCGTGTGTCTCTTCTGTCTGTTCATTTTGAGGATTCGAGTTCATCAAATCCTCTCACTCGCCTTGGACTACTTTCCTAGGCGGCGGTCAAACCCACCTCTCCTGGGCGGGCGGGCGCGGTCTTGTGAAGATCACTCCGGAGAACATCGATTCGGCATTCACCGTGACATCCTGCAAACAGGGCAGGGCCGGGCAGAATCAGAGCCTCACGCTGCATTTCAGCCAACCTCTGGCAACCAACCCACCCGCTCCCGCAATCAAGCGCTACGGATACGCCTATCACGAGGACTACGGCTCCCCGAAAACCGATCCCGCTACGGTGGCTCCGGGCAAGATCTCGGTTTCCCAAGATGGCCGGGATCTGACGATCGAGCTGAAACTGACCGCCGGGCAGATCCATGAGATCGACCTTTCCGGGCTCAAGGCCCGCGACGGACAGCCACTGGAAGGGAAGAAACTCTACTACCAGGCCGCGAAGGTCCTGTGACTTGGACCGTCAAAATTAGAGTTCCCGTTCATGGTATCCTGCGCCCACCATTCGTCGAGAAACGCAGATGATGGAGGGCAGGCATTGAACACCTCATCTGAGGTTCAGTTCTTCGGGGTTCGCTGCAGCAGAGCGTTGCGGTTTAAGACCGTTATTATCTCGATCCGCGAGATTCGTAGCCGTCGGCAGTGGTCGGCTCCCTCGGATCGCAAGTTGAAAACTTGCGATCCACCTCGTCAACCCATCCCCTCACGTTTATTTCGCCGCTTCCCCCGCCATCTTTTGGCCGCTTTCCGGGAGTGTGCGGAGCCAAGCGGCGAATCCATCCGGGTCGGTCGATTTATAGCGTTTGGCGGTTTCCCCGAGGAGTTGGTTGGATGTATACATCTCGGGCAGATCGGCCTCTCCTGATGCGGGGAATTTCATCTGCCGAGGGAGCTCTCGTGCTACGCGCTGGATTTCCTCCGAGGTGCTCAAGGCCACTTCCGCAAACTCCATGAAAGAGAACCCGCGATTGTTCTTTTCCATACCCTGGTTATAGGTCATGAGATGGGCTAGCAGCACTGGATCCTGGCGTGCGATGATACACATGATGCTGTCTACGGTGCTCGGTCTACTCTGGTTATCTCCGAGCAGATTTTTCTGCAATATCTCCCGGCCAAAATCATCGGGAGATCGAGCCGCCCACGTTAGTAAGATTTCCTGCTGGGCCTCTCGGTCTTGCTGCTCTTTGGCCCACGCGATCGCCGCTTGAGGATCACGCTCGGCCCACTCCTGTGCCAGCAGAGCCCGGACTTCTTCACCGTCGTAAGGATGATCGGTACTGGCAGCCTTTAACGCGTCCAGCAATTCGGCGGTGGAAAGACGGGTCAGCGACTTCGCAAGTTGCAGCTCGTCCTTTGGCGAGCGGGCTGCGCGCTTGATCATTTCATCCACAGATCCGAGAGCTCCCATCTTTTCTTCGGTGAACCGCTGCTTCTGTCGAACGACCACCCGCTCGGCGGGCGGAGATCCCGATGTCGCTGGAGCCTTTAAATGGCGATCGAAGAGGTGATGGATCCCAGTCACCATGGCGTAAGCCAATGCGCCGGCGAGAAGTCCACTGCAAAGCGCTGAAAAATATCTCATGTGGTAGGAAGAGTAAAATGTGCCAAGATTCACTGCCTGCCGAACGATGCCTCCACCTTCTTCCGCATGTCCTCGGGCAGGGAGGGGGCCAAGGTTTCCAACGCCCGCTGTATGTCCCCCTGTTTCCCTGTTTCCGTCCATCGGGTAGGGACTGGAGGATTTTGTCGGTCATTTCTCCTCGCCGGGTCTCATCGCTGATCAACGCGGTCCAGCGGAGGGCATCCCGATGGTTTTCGGGCGAGTAACCGGCTTGATCGGCGGTCGGCAGCATCAGGTTGGCGAAGCCCGCGATTTGATCTTCCCGATCCTGTCCAGTGAGATACTTCGCCAGCGCCGCCGGATCCGCACCGTTACTCCTTCTGCCATCGGATCGCGAGGTGAATTCAATTTTCGTCAAGGAACGAAGGGTGTTCTGGATGATTGCCTGCACCTGCTCAGGTGGGTATGCCTCAGCCAGCCCGTTGAGCGTCGCCGAGGTATCCGAGTTCAGCAGCGTCCAAAGCAGATCTTGTGAATGTGGCAGCCGCGAAACATCGGCAGCCATCGAACTCTCTTGTCCTTTCAATCCGAAGCACCCTTCGGACAACAAGCTCGCAATCGTCGTATGCACGAAATCCGGATCATTCTGCACCCTCAATTGATCGAATAGATTCCGGAAGGTCGATCGCTGCTCGTCCTCGCCCTTTCCCAACTCCCATGTGCCCTCGACTCCGCACTTGATGGCGGCTTCCAACAGGTCGTCTCCTTGGATTTGGCGAGCCCATGCCACAAATCCGTCCGGAGATTTTGCGGCGTGGAGCTTGGCCACATCGCCCACCATGCTAGAAAGTGAACCTTCCAGCAGGGGGTCTTCTTGGTTTCGTAAGAGCCATTGCTCCGCATCATCAAAGTGATTGTCGAGCCACACTGGATAGGCCCGGGCGAGCAGCATATTCGAGTCCAGCGGACCAATGTTCAGGTCCTTGGTGGCGGTGGCACAGGCTCGCATGGCTCCTGGCCCATCGATAGCCGCCCATGCTTTTGTGAGCGGGATCAGCAGTCTAAGGGCGATGGCATCGGAGCCACGGGTGTCCGCCTCGGTGAAAAGGGTGGCCAATTGTCCCGGGTCAAGTTGGGTGAGGTAAGCCTCCAGCCGGGTGCGGGTCCGTTCGGTATCCGGTTCCTTAAGGATCAGTTTCACCTGTTCCAGTAGCTCCTTGCCGGTGTTCGCCGGGACGGGGAGGCTGAAGGGGGCAAGCTTTTCGAGTGCCGCTCGTTCGCTGTCGTTGCCACGACTGCTGTGATCTCCAGGGTTGCTTGCACTCCGTTCTGAGGCGTTGGACGACAGCAATGGTGCCGCGGCAATGAGACTGCCTGCGACGGCACCTGCGAGGATGAATTTGGTGGAGGTAGTCATGATGCTTGAGATCTGGGACAGCACTCCACCTTTCGATGTGAGCGCATGGTTGGAAATGGCCCCGGCCAGCAAGGGGGGGACGGAGGCGTGGGCTTTGCCCTCCAGCAGCAGCAGGGCGATCAGAGACGTCTGAGTGAGCGGACTCTTCAGGGTGCCCGCCAGATGAGCGCGCAGTTTTTCCACTGCGCGCTCCACCTGCTTCTGCGCCGTGCCGGCTGAGATGCCCAATGCCTCTCCCACCTTCTGGAAGCTGGAATTTTGGAAATAGCGCAATAGCACCGCCTCTCGCTCGCGGGGCTTCAAGAGCAACAAGGCTGCATCCAACAGCGGGGCCAGGATCTCGGTCAGGTGCGGGGCCGGCATAGGGGCTTCTTCGTTCATGTGATGAGCGGTCGATTCACGATTCCTGCGGCGGATCTCGGAACGTGCTACATCCCGGGAGAGCCACACCGCCTGCTGGTGAAGCCATACTGGCAGGTTCAGATTTACCGGCAGGTAGGGCGCTTTTTTCGCTAGCCGGAGGAAGACGGACTGAGTCACGTCATCTGCCAGATGCGGATACGCCCGCAACGTCCGTAGCGCCGTCCCCCTTACCAGCCCGACGTAATTCTCCACCAGTCGGCGGAATGCGGCTTCATCCCGTTGACGGGCGTAGGCAGTGAAATCCGGATCGTTGAATTTGAGCTCGGGAGAGGTCATGGAGGTTGGGAAGAAATCATCCCATTTCCCATATTCGGCCTCGGGTTCCGGAATACGACAAAAAGCCCGTACTTTTTTTCGGAGTTGCGGTCGCGGGATCTGCCTTACCCCTATCCGCGTCATTTCGCTTCTTCGAAAGTGGAGTTTCTGCTTCCAAGGCGCTCAGTAGAGTTCCCGGATCCCGCCCTACGACGAATCGATGGTTCGAAACCCGGACTTAACGCCAGAGCCGCGAATGGACCACGGAGGTGCTGGGACTGAAGGTGAGAGAGCGCGCATTTGGCAAGGACATGGCAATGGTCGACCGTCTGGACGGAAGGCGCTCAACAAGCCGAAGAGAGCCTGCTTCAACTGCATTGAGATAGCTTCTAGGGAAGGGTGCTGACAGATCCGTACTCTCAAGAGGTACAGACTTTTTGGGGGGAGATTTACGCAAAAAAATGTCGGCCCGACAGTTTCTGCGGCGAATTGCTTATGAAGCCCCGTCATAGACCGATGTCGCCCCCCCCTTCTCCGATTGATCCGGATTTTACAGCCTATGCCCGCAGCCGGGACGAGGCGGCATTCCGTCGTATGGTGGATGCTCATCTGCCAATGGTGCGGGCCTTCCAGGTCACGCCGAACTGGCGGCCGAGCTCGGCGTAGGTCTGCTTGATGCTCATCCCCCGCACTCCAGCCTCCGGGAAGCGGTGGAGGAACATGCGGCGTGCGATTTCATTCCGTGCCTTCGGCGTCGCCCAGGCGCTGGCGTGGACGCGGGCCATCGTGTTGTCATGGTTCGGCGTAATGCCGTAGGCGTAGAAGCGCAGGCCATCCTCCCCCAACCAGAACAGCGGGCAGTTGCACTGCGCGGCGGCCTACTACCATCACCCCAGAGACCAAGCCGCCTATGACGCGCCTGTCATCGAACGCCTCATCCGGCTCCATCACATCCACCCCGGCCGTCCCATGCAAAACGGCTACGTCGAACGCTTCAACCGCAGCTTTCGCCACGAAGTGCTTGATGCCCACGTCTTCGGCTCGTTGAGCGAAGTGCGGGAGTACGTCCACCACTGGCTCATCAGCTACAACGAGGAACGCCCACACAAATCCCTCGGCGACATCCCGCCAGCCCTCTTCCTTCAACAACAAACCAACCCCAAAACCGCCCCGCAACTCTCATTTTGAAATGTTCAGTTTGACGGGAAGCTTACATCTGGAAGAGAGGCTTGGGAAAAGGATGGAGGAGCTTTCGCGCCGGCATCCGTGCTACGGATACCGGCGGATCACCGCCAAGCTCCCGCCGCGCCTACAGGATGTGATGGAGCTTCACGGCCTCCGCTTCGCACCAGGCTTCAAGCTTCGCGGAGATGAATTCGGGTCCGTTGTCGGCCCGGATCTGGCGGGGCGGGCCCCGGTTGATCTTGAGGCGTTCAAGGACGCGGATGACCCGCTCGGCAGGCAACGAGGTGCCGACCTCGATGGCCAGCGCCTCGCGCACGCCTTCGTCGAAGACGTTGAGCGTGCGGAACCGTTTGCCGTGCCAAAGCGTGTCGTGCATGAAGTCCATGGACCACAACTCGTCGGGCCGGGCCGGAGCTTCGAGTGGCTGCCGGACACGGGCCGGGAGGCGCTTCTTGGCGCGCCGCGGCACGGCGAGATTCCCCGGGAAAGTAGCGGGTCCGGAATTTGTCGGGATCATTGGCCCAAATGGGCTATGAGTAGGCAGAAGATTTGTAACTTGCTTAAAAACGATGAAAAATTGAAGGTTCGAGTCCTTACGAGACTGCCAGTTGTGGAGCCCTTTTGAGGTAAAACCTTATATTTCTATCCACACTGCCGGGCACATGCGTCCGCGTGGCGGTGTTGACATTGTTTTGAGAACCGGTTCTACCTTGGCTGAACCGTGTTACGCTTTGGGTCATGACCGCCGAAGGATCGCTCCCTCCTTCAACCGGGTTTGGAAGAGAGTTGGAAGAGGTGAAGGCCGTCTCTCCCGACCATGCGGAATTGGTCAGGTTGCACGCGTTCAACCGATGCTGGGAGGACTGTCGGGTTTCCTTTCGGGCCTACCTTTCCAGTTTCGTTCCGGACCCCACGCTGGTAGAGGATTGTCTTCAGGAGCTGGCCATCGTGGCCTGGCAGAAGAGTCCGCTGGACCGGGGGCACCAGGATTTCCTGGCATACGGATTGGCTTGTGCCTGGCGCATCGGGCAGGCGGCGATCCGCAGGAACAAGATCGGGCGCATGCAGTTGCTCGCGCCGGATGTGATGGCCGCATTGGCGGATACGGTCCGCGGAAGAGAGCAGGCATCCGAGCCCGCTGGCGGGCGCCTTGCCGCGCTGCGCTCGTGTCTCGCTTCCTTGGATGACAAACAACGGCAGCTTCTCGAAGCCCGTTATTCGGGGGATGAAGGCGCGGTGCTCAAGGACGAAGCCAGACGGCTTGGTCGTTCTCCGGACAGTTTGTACAAGCAGCTTGAGCGGTTGCGGATCGCGCTTCGGGACTGCATCTCGAAACGAATCCACCACATGGAATGAACGCCTCTCCCCACTACGAACCGGATGTGGAACTCGTCGGCCTCGTTGCACGGCTGAGGGACCGGCAGCTTGATGCGGAGGGAAAGCGGCGGTTGGAGGAGCGGCTGCGCGATGAACCGCAGGCACGGGAATATTGTGCCGATTGCCTGCTCTTCGATGCCGACATGCGGGAGGTATTGCAACCGCAGTCACGGCTGGAATGGTCCGAGACCCGGAAAGTCATCCTCGGGAAGGACGAGGACTGGGAGGTCCAGCGGAACCAGTCCGTCCGCTATGGCCGGAAGAGATTGGAAGGTCCGGCCGGCCCGGTGCGGTGGCGTTGGTGGTGGCTGGTTCTGATCGTGGCTGTGGTCGGTCTGGCTGGCCTGCTGCCATGGCTCCGGCATCGTGCGCCCGTGGCGGCACCGGTGGCGGCCATCTCTCCGCTGGAACTGCAGAACTCCGGTTTCGAAGCCACCGATCTGACCTTTGCCGCGGATGGAGTGAACAGCGCGCTGGTGGATTGGCAGGATTATTTCACCACCTCCGGTGCGAGCCTGGCTGAGATCGGCAGGGTGTCGGAAGGGAGAATTTTTTCGAAGTCGGGCCGGAATGTGGCCCGGTTGCGGGACTACGCCTACCTGACGCAGCGGCTGCGGCGGAAGGACGGGAGTGCCTTGCTGGCGCGGCCGGGCTTGACGGTCGTCGTCCGCGGCTGGGCTTATGTAGCGGGTGGACCGCCACCGTATGGGCTGAAGGGAGCCTTGCGGTTCGTGGCGACCAGCAAGCCGGGGATGATCCAGTATGAGGTCGCACGCGACCAGATCGTTCTGGAGAAAGGCGGGTGGCAGGTCTTCCGTCTGAAAATGACACTGCCGGAGGATCTGGTCGTCGCCTACAGCGATATCGATCCCGGTTTGCCGTCACCACCGAAGCTCGATGTGAACGGTCGCGAACTTACCTTGTCACTCGACAGCCGTTGTATCGGAGGAGAGTTGCTGCTGGATGCGCTGGAGATCGGGGAAGAGTCCGAAGGTCCGGCCAAGGACAGGTGATGATCCGCATGTGCGCCGCGTGAAGTGGCGGCCCCGTGGTGGTGATCACGGAGGCGTGTGAAGTTTCTGAAGAAAAATGTCAGAAGCGGGAGGGTGGGGACATTCCCCAGCGAAGGTCGCCCTCCCGGTGGGATCTTCATCGCATTGCAAGACCCCACTCCCATGAACATCCCCCTTCACTGCATCATCGCCGCCGGATTGGCCGCCCAGGCCCACGCCGCGGTGATCCTCACCGACAACTTCACCGCCGCCGGCACGACCAATGGCTCGATCGTCAACTGGACCGAAACCGGCGCGAACCTCTTCGGAGGCATCGGCACCGAGGCTGCCGCCAAACATCCCGGTGGTACCGGGAGCGGCATCTGGGCTTATTTCCAGACCAATGAAACCAGTGCCGCGGGCATGTACCGATCCACGCTCACGTCCGGGCTGGCAGGTGACACGATCACGCTCACCTTCGATTTCGGCGGGAATACGAACTCCGACCTCTACACCGGTACCTTCACGGTATCGTTGTGGGATGGCGATCCCACGGTGGGTGGCAGCACGCAGCTCGCCAGCCTGACCCCTGTCAATCCGGCCTCGGGTGCCGTCTCTCCGATCACACTCCAGACGACCCTCGTCTCGAATACGGCGGGCAGCATCTACGTGCGGTTTAATGCGGGCGTCACTTCTCCCGGCAGCGGCTTCGACCAACCCATCATCGACAACGTGGTGGTCACGTTGGTGCCGGAACCTTCCGCCTGCCTTTTCGGTGCGCTCGGCCTTTCCGTGCTGCTGCGCCGCCGCCGCTGATTTCCCGGGTGCGCATGCAATTGGAAGGACTCCCGCGTTTGCGCGGGAGTCCACCCGATCATCGACCCGCCAAACCCTTCTTGCATTACTTTCATGAAACCCAATCTTTCGTTCCACATCATTGGCGTGCTCCTGTTGGGACCGTTCGCCGCACATCTGACAGCAGCCCAGATTTACTCGGAAAACTTCGATACCCCGGCCGCTTCCAGTGGGGCGACCGCAGCGGCCCTGTCTGAACAAAACGCCCGCCTTCTGTCGGGCCCGCTCTTTGGCGGTGCCGGTGTGGAGACCGGTGTCAGTGGCAGCCGCGCGTTGTTTTTCCAGACTGGAAATGGCGGCAATGATTCCACCGTCGCCCTCAGCCTGTTCGCCCCCGCGGCCACAGGCACACGTTATACGGTGACACTGGACTACTTTGCGAAGGGGGGCACTGCTTCCTACACGGAAGTGCTGAATGCGAAGCTCTACCACAGCACCGCCACACTGGCTGCATTCAATCCCGCCACCGCCACGCAGATCGGCACGACGGCCAGCGTCACCACCGGCACCACCAACCAACTCGCGCAGTCGTTCACCTTTGATCTCTCTGCGGCCGCCTCCGGGAATCTCTATCTCGTGCTGGACGCGCAGAGTAGTGCCAGTGCCTTCCAGCAGCCGATCATCGACAACGTCATCGTCACCACCGCGGCTCTCAATGACATCGATGGTGACGGGCTGGATGACCAATGGGAAACCGCCCATGGCCTGGATCCGAATGACAACGGCTCCATCAACCCGGACAATGGCGCGAGTGGGAATCCTGATGGAGACGGCCTTTCCAATCTCCAGGAATTCCAACGGGGGACCGATCCACGCGATGCGGACTCCGACAATGACGGCCTCGCCGATGAGGTGGAGACCAACACGCACGTTTTTGTCGGCGCGACGGATACCGGCTCCGATCCCCTGGATGCGGATTCCGACGATGACGGTCTGTCGGATGGCGCGGAGATCACCGCCGGAACCAATCTCTTCCTGGCGGATACCGATGGCGATGGATTGAGCGACGGAGCGGAAATCACCGGCGGCACCAATCCGCTCAACGCGGACTCGGATGGAGATGGCCTCACCGATTCCTATGAAACCGCCCATGGCCTGGACCCGAATGACAACGGCACCGGCAATCCCTTCAATGGACCGAATGGAAATCCGGATGGGGATTCCTTCACCAATCTCCAGGAGTTCCAACAGGGGACCAATCCCACGACATTCACTTTCCCGAGGATCTTCTTCGAAGACTTCCAGACTCCGGCCACCAGCAGCGGCCCCAATGCCGCCGCACTGGCGGAGCAGAACTCCCGTCTTCTGAGCGGAACGTTGTTCGGTGGTGGTGGTGTGGAGGCTTCACCCGGAGGCAACGGCGACCGGCATCTCTTTTTCCAGACCGGCAACGGTGGAAACGGTGCCGCCATTGTCATGGCCTTCGGAGTCGAGGCCGTGCCGGACTCTCCGTACACCGTGGTCCTCGATTATCTTGCGAGGCCCGGCCAGGCCTTCACGGGGACTCTGACCGCCTCGGTGTATCTCAGCGCCGATCCACTTGCTTCCTTCAATCCTGCTACGGCGACCATGGTAGGAAGTTCCTTCAATGTCGTCACGGGAACCAGCGAGCACTTGAAGCAGGGCTTCGCGGTGACCACGGGTCCCACGGCGGCGGGCAGTCTGTATCTGGTCCTGAATGCCGCCAACCCCTCGGCGACCTTCCAGCAGGCGGTCGTGGACAATGTCGCCCTCTTCGGAAAGCTGCCGGTGGATTTCAGAATCACCGCCGTGCAATCAAATGGCACGGACTTCCATCTCACGTTCAAGGGCGAACCACAGACCGCCTACACCATCACCGGATCGCAGGACCTGGCGGATGGCTTCCCCTTCACCGTCACTCCGGTCGCCACACCGGAAACCATCGGCACCCTGGATGGAACGACTATCACCACGGATGGCAATGGGGTGGGGCACGTGGATTTCCCCACCGGGGGCTATCGTTTTTTCCGCGTGGAAGCGGTGCAGTAACCGTCCCCAGGGGATGATCCACGCCGCTTGGAGATTTTTCAGGCGGCGCTGGATTTCTGTTTCAGACCACAAGCGCAACGGCGGCTGGTTTGCTGCAATGGGAGCGCCGGTGCCGAGGCTCATCCGCCTCCGGTGCCGGCGCTTTCATGCGTTCGCATGAGATGAATGGGGAGGTGGGATGTCTCCACCGGTTCTGACACCGCAGCTCCCGGGTTGCGGGCTGGCTCCATCTCCAATGGCATCGGGAGGGATTTCCGGGAGTCTCTTTGTACGGCATGGGTAGTGGTTGGTGTTCCTATGATTGGAATTCATCAGGTTGCTGGCCGGGCATGAAGGGGAGACATTTTCACCCGTACTGGTGAGTGCGCGGAAAAAGCAAAGCCGCGATGCTGACATCCCACGGTTTCAGTGGAGAAGGCCGACCATTACGGGGCCGCCGCCGATTCCGTGGATCGTGCAACGCAATACCCAATTCCCCGATGAAACCCAAGTCATCCCTCCGGAGTCGTCTCCTGCAAACCACCGCCATCCTGATCCTGTTTTCGGGATTCACCCATGCGGGTGAAATCACCGTCAACTCCGCCGTCACCGACCTGGTGGTGAACACGGGAGACAGTGTCTGGTTCGATTCCACGAACACCAATGCGGCCATCTCCCTCGCCACCATCAACTCGGTGGCCCCCGCCACCGGACCGCTTCCCGGCTGGGCGCACACGCAGAACAGCTTCGTGAAATACAATGGCACGCAGGTGCTGGAGATCCCGAGCGGTGAGAAGGTCGTGGGTGCCGCCAACCTCTCGTCAGCCACCGCCTCTTCCATTTATAACGACAGTCTCGCGGCCACCACGTCCGCCTCGAACCAGTCGATCGGATGGGTCGAGACCACCCGCGACTTCCTCATCAGCAACGGTGCCACGCTGAATGTCGCGAACAGCGGTCTCATGTTCTCCAGTGACAGCCACTATGTGAAGGTGGGCACCGGCAGCGGCTTCGTGACTTCCTCGTCCGGCGCACTCGCCCTCGTGGCCAATGGCGGTGCCGGCGACTACCGGGTGAATGACGTCGTCATCAAGGACTTCAATGGCACCACGCCGCTGAAAGTGATCAAGGCGGGTCCGGACCACCTCTACCTCGGCGCGACCAACACCTATACCGGCGGCACCTGGGTGAACAACGGTCGGCTTCAAGCCAACAACGCCGGCGCTCTCGGAACGGGCACCGCACGGGTGGCGAACACCAATGGCCAGATCTGGCTGACCGGAGGAGGGACTTACGCCAATGCGTTTGAGATCGTGGGGAATGGATGGTCGGAAAGCGTGGGCCAGCTTGGCGCCCTTCGCCTGAACAACGGAGTCACGCTCAGCGGTCCGGTGACTCTCACCGGAGCAGCCCGTGTGGCAGTGAGTCCCAATTCCACCGCGACCATCACCGGTGCCTTGACTGGCACGGCGGCCTTGGAAATGGGTTACGCCCCGTTCGATGTCAGTGGCACGCTCAACCTCAACGGAAATGCTTCGGGCTACACGGGGCTTTTGACGATCAGCCGGGGCCGCTTGAACGTGAACACCACCCTCGGCGGCAGCGTGAATGTAACGGACGCTCGTACGCTTGGCGGAACCGGTACGATCAATGGCAACCTCACTGTCGGAACGACGGCGGGTGCGACGCTGGCTCTGACTCCGGGATCTCCTCTCAAAGTCCTCGGAACGGCGACCCTCAATGGCCCGAACAAGCTGACCATTTCCACGCTGCCGGCCAACGGCACCTATCCCGTGCTCAACTACGGCACGCTGGTCAATCCCTCCAATCTCTCCATCGACAATACGCTCTACCGCAAGACCCTGGCCGTGGACACCTCCGCGCCGGGAGTCATCGCCGTCACGGTTTCGGGCAGCGGCTTGCCGCTGACATGGACCGGCGCGACAAATGGGAACTGGGACCTGAACGCGGGTGCGAACTGGAGCGCGGGAGCGGGAAACATCACGTTCCTCCAGGGCGATGACGTCCTCTTTGATGAAACCGCCACCGCGAAAACCGTGACGATTCTCGGACTCTTGCAGCCGGGTTCCGTCACCTTCAACAACAGCAGCACCTACACGATCAACTGCGCGGCGGGCAATGGCATCACCGGCCCCACCGGCATCACCAAGAACGGCACCGGCACCGTGGTGCTCGGCGGCATCGGCAATGCCTTCACCGGTCCGGTACAGATCAACGCGGGCATCATCAAGCTGAACAACTGGGAACCGCTCGGCTTCACTTCTGGAGTCACGGTGGTGGCCGGGGCGGCCGTGGATTTCAACGGCAACACGCCCAGGACGGCGGGACGCATCGCGGACTACACCATCGAAGGCAATGGAGTGGACGGGCTGGGTGCGTTGACGAATACGGGCGGAGACGTCAACGAGAACTCGGGCGTCCGCAACGTGACCTTGACCGGGGATGCCTCGGTCAACGGGAACACAGGGCGTCTGGACATCGGTTTCGGCAGTGGCACCGGCGGCATCACCACCGGCAACAATCACACCCTCACGCTCAATGCGGGCAGAGGCATCGGCGTGCACGGAAATGCCTCGGGCTCGCCGATCCACTATGTGGTGGCCTCCGGAAGGGTGTGGGCGCAGACCTCCAACAACGCGCTCGGCGGCACCACAGGCACCGTGCTGGTGAAAAGCGGCGCGCGTCTTGGGATGTGGACCGGCCTCACAGTCCCCACGCCGGTGACCATCGAGAACGGTGGTGGCCTGTATGCGGAAGGAGGTGGCAATGGCACCTGGACCGGCCCGATTTCCCTGAGCGGCGCGGTCACCTTCGATGCGGGTCCGAATACCGTGACTGTCACCGGGCCGGTCACCGGCAATGCGTCTCTCACCAAGACCGGCGCGCAGACCGTGACCGTGGCGCAGCCGGGCTACACCGGCGATACCACCGTCACCGCAGGCACCCTGTCGCTGGGGGCGGCCACGCTGGCGGACGGTTCCATCGTGACCATCGGCGGCTCGGCGAAGCTCGGCCTCACCCATGGCCAGGCGGACACGGTGGGCGCACTGTTCATCGGCGGCGTGGCGATGGCACCCGGCACTTATGGTGCCACCGGGTCCGGTGCCACCAACATCGACAATACCCACTTCTCCGGCACCGGCCGTCTGTCGGTCACCACGGTGGCGACCCGCGCCGCCATCATGGAATGGCGTGCGGAGGATTGGGCTGGCACCGGAGTCTGGACCGATGCGATCTCCTCCGAACCCGCGACGATCGGAGCCGGAACGCCGACCGTGGGCAGTGGCACGATCCAGTCCAAACCGGTTTCCACGGTTCAGTTCAATGGCTCTTCGGGCTTCGCCTCGGACTCATCCTCCCTGCTGGGCAACCTGAAGGAGTTCACGGTTACCGCGGTGATCAAGGTGGGTGCGACTCCCGGGACGGGAGCCGGACCCGATGCCAACGCTTACCAATACAACATGATCACCGGCTTTGAATTGGGCGGTGCCAACCAAGGTGAATTCCAGTTCGGATTTTCCAGCGCCAATACACTCAATGGAGCCGTGGCCTGCGGCGGAGACTTTTTTGTGAAAGGCGGGGCGGTGACCGCAGACGAGTGGAAGACGGTGACGATGGTCGTGGACCAGAATCCCTCCGGGACCGATGCGACCAAATACACCATCGAGACCTTCATCAATGGCGTGAGCCAGGGCAAGAGCTCCGCGCTCACCTATGCAACGTCTTCTCCCGGGGACGCCATCCGCAATTCGCCTTTCGGGATCGGCTATAACGTGGTGAACGGTGCCGACCGCCGGTTCTTCAATGGCGAGATCGCCCGCCTCCGCTTTGACAAGATCGCGCTGGCCCCGGCCCAGATCGCGGAGGATGCCGCGAACTTCATGGGCCTGACCGCGGACCCGTATGCCACCTGGACCAACAGCTACCCCGGGCTGGTCAATCCCGCGGACAAGCTGAAGGACGCCGATCCGGATCACGATGGCCTGAACAACCTGCATGAATTCGCCTTCGGTGGCAGCCCGGTGTCCGGGGCGACCAACCTGAGGATCGTGAGCCGCATGGCGATGGTGAACGGCAATCGGATGCTGACCCTCACCGTACCGGTGAGAAGCGGAGCGAACTTCGCGGGCGGGCCAACCGCCACGATCTCCGGAATCACCTACAACATCCAGGCCAGCCTCGACCTGATCGATTGGACCAGCATCCCGGCCGCCGAGGTGCCGGTGGCGGATCGCCAGCCGTTGATGGATGCAGCCGTGCCGGCTCCCGCCGGCTACTCGAACCGTTTCTTCTACATCCCGAACTCGGAAGCGAATCCGATGTTCTTCCTCCGCGCCACGGTCACGGAGGCGCAGTGAGGGGAAATCCGGAACGCCGTGCTCTCGGAAACGTTTTCCTGGGTAGCATGCAATGAACGAAGCGCGGAGCGGTGGCTGCTCATGGGCAGCTGCCGTTCCCACTGCTTCCGAGCTGCGTCCCGATTGCGATCACTCTCCCTGGGTCCATGCAACAGAGACGGGTCGGTTGGATTCCAACCGGCCCGTCATTCCATACTCGTCCGTCCTATCCGATCTTCTCGAACCGGATTCCACTCTCTTTGCGTCGGAACCTCATCTCTTCATGTCTGTGAACTTCAATGCCGCTTGCGTGCGGCTTTTGACCCGGAGCTTTTCGTAGATCTGCTTCAGGTGCCAGTGGACGGTATCCGGCGAGAGGCCCAGTTCTTTGGCGATTTCCTTGTTTGAGTATCCTTTCGTCACCCAGCCCAGCACCTCGGTTTCGCGGCGGGAGAGATCCGGTTCATCCGCCATCCGCTTCTTCGATGAAGACCGGATGGATTCCACCACCTTCGACGCGATGGCGCTGGTCATCGGAACTTCGCCCGGGAGGATCTCTTCAATGGCTTTTTTGATCTTCCGCGGACTGCCGCGTTTCAAGCTGTATCCGGTGGCTCCGGCATTGAAGGCATCGGAGATCTTGTCCTGTTCGTCGAACAGGGTGAGCATCAGGATCCGCAACTCCGGCAGCAGATCCTTCAAGCGCGCCGTGTGCTCGATGCCGGAACGGTCCGGCAAATGGATGTCTATCAAAACGAGATCCGGGGACAGGCTGGAAGCTGCTGCGAGCGCTTCCCCGGCGTTCGCGAAATCTCCCGCGCATTCACAACGTTGCAGCGTGTTGACCAGCTGTGCCAGGCAACTCCTGATGACATGGCTGTCCTCGACAATAGTGATCTTGAATGGCATGACCAGGGAAAGGATGGGTCGTCCGATCATGCCACCGGGGTTGGAAAGGGTCACTCGCCTGAAAGGGTGATTTTTCTCCGTGGGAACGCTCCCTCATCCACGAACGATCCTCCGCTCCCCGGATGTGCCGGCGGGGCATCCCTGCCTCCTGCTTACTCCTGCATGCCTTGGAATTTCAGCGCCGCGGCCGTGCGGCCTTTCACGTGGAGCTTGTGGTAGATCTGCTTCAGATGCGAGTGGACCGTATCGGGTGAGATGCCGAGTTCGTCGGCGATCTCCTTGTTCGCGGAGCCCTTGGCGAGGCATTGCAGGATCTCCTTCTCGCGCCGGGAGAGTTCCGGGTCACCCGGATTTTTCTTCGGCGTGCGCCGGAACGATTCCACCACCTTCAGAGCGATGGCGCTGGTCATCGGCGCTCCGCCCCGGAGGACTTCCTCGATCGCACCCTGGATTTCGAGCGGGCTGCTGCGCTTCAGGAGATAGCCGCTGGCTCCGGCCTTGAAGGCTTCGAAGATCTTGTCGTCATCCTCGTACATCGTCAGCATCAGCACCCGCAGATCCGGCAGCATCTCCCTCAGGCGGGCGGTGCATTCGATGCCGGAGAGGTTCGGCAGGTGGATGTCCATCATCGCCAGATCCGGCTTGAGATGCACGGCCAGCTTCAGAGCTTCCTCCGCGGTGATGAAGCTCCCCACGCATTCGCAGCCGGACATCGTGTGGATCAATTCTTCGAGGCAGCCCCGGACAACGTGGTTGTCTTCGACAATGATGATTCGGAAGGACATGAGAATGAAAACAAAGGATTAGGCCGCGATCATACCAGCCGGAGCCGGACAATCCTATCCCCCGAAATGGTTGATTTTCATTTCTGAAGCGGCAGTGGCGAACGAAGGACGGCGAGGGTGCCCTGGCCGGGCGTGCTGGTGATTTCAAAGCTGCCGTGGATTTCATTCATCCGGCGTTCGAGATTGGTCAGCCCGTTCCGATCCGCGGGGCATTCCGAGCGGCGGAAGCCGCGGCCGTTGTCCCGCACGGAAATGACCAGCTCGTCCTGCTCCCGGTGAATGGACAGCATGCACTCGGTGGCTCCGGAGTGCTTCATCACGTTGTGGATGATTTCGTTCACCGCCATCAGCAGGTGATGCCGGAGTTGCGAATCGAAGGTCACCTCCGGGAGGTCCTCGGATACGTCCAGGCGGCAGCGGATGCCTGCGGTCCGGAGGCTCTCCTGGCTGCGTGAGCAGAGATAGCGTGCCACCGATGAAAGGTTGTCGTGCGTGGGGTTTACGGTCCACACGATCTCGTCCAGGGACTTCGCCATCCGCTGCGCACGGGTCACGATGTGCTGGAGATTGTCCCGCACGGGATGGTCGGTGTAGGTGACGGCGGAGAAGGTTCCGATGAAATTGATCTCGCTGAGGGTGGCTCCGAGATCATCGTGCAGGTCGCTGGCGATGCGTCTGCGTTCGCGTTCCAGGCGGGTCTCCTCCTCCAGTCTCGCCATCCTCCGCTTCATCCGGCGCTCCGTCCATGTCCGCATGCCGATGCCCAGTGCGATGAATCCCGCCGCCGTGGCAATGACGCGGAATCCCACCGTCTGCCAGAAAAACGGCTGGACTACCACGGTCATCACCGTGGGGGTCGCGGGCCATCCGCTGCCGGAGGTGGCGGCCATCACCTCGAAGCGGTATTCGCCCGGCGGCGGCATCGCGTAGCCGGCGGTGCGTTCGCTTCCCGCCTCCCGCCACTCCGTCTCCAATCCGCTCATGCGGTAGCGGAAGCGCAATTTCTCCGGGTGGATGAAATACGGCGCGGTGAAGTGGATCAGCAGCGTGCCCGCGCCCGCGGGCTGCACGAGCCGGTCGCGTGTCGTGGCGGTCTCGAATTGCCAAAGCCTGCCACGGTTGTTCGCGGCGCTCTCGATGTGAACCACTGGCGCGGCCGGCTCCATCAATTCCACCGCAGGGTCCACATGGATCGCACCACCTGACAACGAAAACCACAGCGAGCCATCCGGCGCTTTGAGGGACAGGGTGCCATGACCCGTGGTGAACTGTCCTGGTGGCAGGCCATCCGCATGGCTGAAGCTCACCCCATGCAAGGGTGGGCCCCCGAGGCCCGGCGAATTCTCCAGCTCCGCCAGCTCGAGCCGCTGCAAGCCACCTTCCGTCGCCAGCCAGAGATAACCCCGGTCATCCGCCTCGATCTGGCAGATCGCGTCATTGACCAGGCCTTCCTTTCCGGTCCAGCGTTTCGCACGGCCATCCCGCCACTGGATCAATCCCTGTCCGAGCGTGCCGATCCACACGCCGCGGCCCGCGCTTTCCGTCAGTACCGCCGCATTCATGTAAGCGACGCCCGTCTCAGGCCGCATGTCCCGCCAGCCTTCTTTCCCGGAAAGCCACACGCCCTCCCTGCCCGCCGCGGCCCACAGGTTCCCGTGCGAGTCTTCCAGCGTGTCGTAGATGTTCCAAACGTACGGTTTTTCTAGTAGCACGCGGCACGATCCTCCCTCCAGCCTGCGCAGCCCGTAGCCGCTCATCCCCAGCAGCAGCCCGCCATCGCGCGAGGCGTGGAGAGAGAGAAACTGCGTGTAGGGAGCGCCTTCCGGGAACATGGACGCCACCTGCGAGGCCCGGCCATCCTTCACCCGGAACAGGGGATCGCGGTAGGCTCCCACCCACAACGCTCCCTCCTTGTCATAAGCCATCGACCACACCGGAACGCGCTCCGGCAGTCCGGTGCCCCGCAGGTCCGGCACGAAACGCGCTCCCTCCTTGCGCACCACGCCCGAGCCGTTCGTGCCGATCCGCAGCACTCCGTCCGGCCCGCTCACGATGGCGGTGGTCACGGCACGCCCGAGTCCCTCGGCATGGCCGTAGCTGTCGAACATCCGGCGGCGCAGTTGGTTCAGTCCGCCGCCGTTCGTGCCCACCCACAGGCTTCCCTGGCGGTCGATGAAAAGGCAGCGGGTGTCATTGACCGAGATGGTGGCCGGCGTGTCGAGGCGGTCCGTCGCTTTTCCATCCAGATAGACCAGACCCGCATTGCGCGTGGCCAGCCACAGCGTGCCATCCGCCGTGGTCATGCAGGTATGGATCGCATCCTCCGTGCTGCCGGGAATGAGCGGACACAGGTCCGTCCAGCCGTCCGCATCCCGTCTCACGATCATGCCATTCCCGCACACCACCAGCCGTCCCTCGCGATCACGGGTCAGTCCTTCCAGATCGTCGGTCCACGGGCCGCGAAGTTCCTGCGGCTCTCCATCACGGGTGCAGTGGTAAACGTTGCTGCGGCCGAGGATCCACATGCCCCCCGCATCATCCGGCAGCAGCGCGTGAAGATTCGGATTGGAGCCCGGCACGTCCATGTGGGTGGCGCGATCGCCGGAGATCTTCCAGATTTGATCATCGCAGGCGGCCCAGATCGTGCCATCGGATGCTTCGCGCAGGTAGGCGTTCCCCTTCGGGCCGTCCGGCAGCTTCTTCCACGTGCCGTTCTCCCGCCATGCGATCCCGGCGATGGTGCCGACCCACAGGCGCCCCCTGCTGTCCGCGAACACGCAGACAACGTGATTGCTGGGAAGTCCATCGCGCGTGGTGAAGTTCTCGAACTTCATGCCATCGAAGCGGTCGATTCCATTGAAGGTGGCGGCCCAGATGTATCCCTGCGCGTCCTGGCAAATGGAGTTCACTCCGTTGTTGGACAGCCCCTCGCTCATCTGCCAGACGCGGTTCAGATACGTCCGCCCTTCATCGCCCGGGCCCGGCAACATCAGTCCCGCCATCGCCAGCAGGACGCGGGAAAGAAAGGCAGGGGCACCATGCGGGATCATTCCAATTTCATTGTCGCATTTGCTGCCTGCATCGGGCAATCCCGCAGATTCACCCATTCTGGTGATAGGCAGGCTCCGGCTTGCGGGATACAAAGCGCGCTTGATGCCAGTTCGGTTGCTTCCCCCCATCAAACCCATGCAGATGGTCCCGGGCCGCATATGGTGCATCCACGCAGTTCCGTTGGAGGATTTGGTATTGAGCGGCCTTCCTGGGAACAAGTAGCGGTCAATAGTGTGGCAGCTATCCCGTGAAAAAGGGGCTGCCCGGGAGTTTCCCGGGCGGCCCCGGCGTGTTCGGATGGGGTTGTGGCCGACGCCGAGCGCCGGTTTTGACACGGGAGCCTCCGCGGCTATCATCCGCGCCTCCACTCCCATGAGCGAAGCCACACTCGAAAAGCACGTCTTCCAGGCGGAAATCAAGCAACTGCTCGATCTCGTCGTCCACTCCCTCTACACCGACCGCGAGATCTTCCTGCGCGAGTTGATCTCGAACGCGTCCGACTCGATGGAGAAGCTGCGGCATCTCCAGGGCATCGAGAAGGACATCCAGGACGCGGAGCTGCCGCTGGAGATCACCATCACCGCGGATGCGGAAGGAAAGACCCTCACCATCGAGGACCGCGGCATTGGCATGACCCGGGAGGAGCTGGTGGAGAACCTCGGCACCATCGCCCACTCCGGCACCAAGGCCTTCCTCCAGGCGATGAAGGACAGCGGCGGCTCTCCGGGCAACATGATCGGCCAGTTCGGCGTGGGCTTCTACTCCGCCTTCATGGTGGCGGATGAGGTGAAGGTTTACACCCGGAGCTGGCGCAAGGGCGGCGAGGGCCTCGTCTGGACCAGCGATGGCGCCAGCGGCTACACCATCGAGGACGCGCCGGAGCAGACGCGCGGCGTGAAGATCGTGCTGCACCTGAAGGAAGGGCAGACCGGGTATGCGGAGCAGAGCCGTATCAAGCACCTCATCGAGACCTACAGCAATTTCGTCGGCTTCCCGATCCTGCTCGGAGGCGAGCGCGTCAACCACGTCGAGGCGCTGTGGCTCAAGAACAAGGCGGACATCACCGAGGACGAATACAAGGCCTTCTACCAGTTCACCGCGAAAGCCTTCGACGAACCCGCCTACCGCCTGCACTTCAGCGCGGACGCGCCCATCGTCATCAACGCGCTGCTCTTCATCCCATCGGAAAATCCCGAGCGCTGGGGCATGAGCAAGATGGAGCCCGCCGTGGCGCTGTATTGCCGCAAGGTGCTCATTGATTCCGCACCGAAGGGATTGCTGCCGGAGTGGATGCGCTTCGTGAAGGGCGTGATCGACAGCGCGGACATCCCGCTGAACATCTCGCGCGAGACGATGCAGGACAGCGCGCTCGTCAAGAAACTCGGCAGCGTGATCAGCAAGCGCGTGATCAAGATGTTCGAGAAGGAAGCCGCCGCCGATCCGGAGAAATACAACGCCTTCTACAAGAAGTTCGAGCGCTTCTTCAAGGAAGGCGTCGCCACCGACCACGCGAACAAGGACGCGCTCGCCAAGCTGCTGCGCTTCGAGTCTTCCATGACCGAGGATGGCAAGCTCTCCAGCTTCAGCGACTATCTCACCCGCGCGAAGGACGGCCAGGACAAGATCTATTACCTCATCGGCCCGAACCGCGAGCAGCTTGAGAGCAGCCCCTATCTGGAGGCCTTCAAGGCGCGCGGTCTGGAGGTCGTGTACTTCACCGATGCCATTGATGAATACGTGCTCGAAACCCTCGGCGAGGTCGAGGGCAAGCAGCTCGTCGCCATCAGCAGCGCGGGCGTGGAGCTGGAGGATTCCAGCCACGATGGCGAATCGCTCGGCACCGCGGAGACCGAGGCGCTCTGCACCTTCCTCAAGGATGAATTCGGCGACCGCGTCACCACCGTGTCCGCGGGCAAGCGCCTGGTGGACAGCCCGATCATCGCGCTCGTCCCGCAGGATGGCATGACGCCGCAGATGCGCCGCATGATGAAGGCGATGGACGAAAACTTCCAGGACGAGGTGAAGGTGGAGATCGAGATCAATCCCCGCCACGCACTCATCCGGAAGCTGGCCGCCGCGAAGGAAGGCAATCCGGACGTCGCCCGCCTCGTCGCGCTCCAGCTTCTCGACAACGCGCTCATTTCCGCGGGGCTGCTCGAGGATGCGCGCGATACCATCAGCCGCATGAACACGCTGATGGAAAAAGCGATCGGCTGAGGTTCTCCGGCACGGGTGCCGATCTTCACCGCCGTTTCAAATGCCCTGCGGGATTCTTCCCGCAGGGCTTTTTTGTGATAGGCTTGTAACCTTCCGGGGCGGTCTCCACGGACACCTATCGACGGTTTCCCTCCAACTCCTCCTGTCGATGAAAAACAATCTTATCCATGGCTGCCTTGTTGTGCTCTCCAGCGCCTGTACCTTTGGCGCTCCTGCGGATGCGCCGCAAACGGCGTCCTTCGTGTCCAATGGTGTGAAGATCGCCTACGCCACGCGCGGGCAAGGGCCGCCGGTCGTGCTCATCCACGGCTGGACGGTCGACTACGCGACCAACTGGGAAAGGCCCGGCGTCAGTACGAAACTGGCGGAACGCTTCCGTGTGATCGAGCTGGACGTGCGCGGCCACGGCGGCTCGGACAAGCCGAAGGAAGAGAACCTCTACGGCAAGGAAGTGGTCGAGGATGTCACCCGGCTGCTCGATCATCTCAAGATCCGCAAGGCGCACATCGTCGGCTACTCGATGGGCGGCACCATCGGGCTGAACTTCACCTTCCAGCACCCCGACCGCGTCCTCTCGCTGGTGATCGGCGGCATGGGTTGGCAGAACCCGGACGAAAAGCTCCAGGGGTTGATGGATCAGCTCGGCAAGCTCGACAAGAACGCCGAGCCCACGGCGCTGTGCGGACGCAGCATGTCAAAGCTGTGGCTCACGCAGGACCAGCTCAAGTCGATGAAGACTCCCGTGAGTGTCGTGGTGGGCGACCGCGATCCCATCCGCTTCCTGTATGTGAGGCCGCTGGAGGCCGCACGACCGGATTGGCCGGTCACGGTCATCAAGGATTCCGATCACATCAGTTGCGTCACCAATGCGGAATTCCCGGAGGTGCTGGTGAAGGCGCTGTCGGTGGAGCGGTGAGCGTCCCTGTTCCGTCCGCGTCATTTTCACCTGTTCTGGTAGGTGCGCGAGGAATCGGTTTCTGAGATCTTCCGCTCCACTAGTCCCACGCCACAGCTTTCCTGGGTGAACACGCAATAACGAGCACGGGCCGGTTGGTTTTCCAACCGGCCCGTATGATTTCCGGGGGGCGGGCCCGATGTCGTATGTCCCGTGTTCATCGTTCGGTGTCCGTGTCATGACGGTTTCTCATTTCCACCCATTCGGGTGGGTGCGCACCGGAGCGGGGGATTGCAAGGTATTACCACACGGAACCTCCGCTTGGATGCCGTGAGTCCATTGCAAAGCCACTCCCCAAACCCATCCGATGAAACCCAAAGCTTCTCTCCGGACCCGCCTTCTGCAAACCGCAGCCACCCTGGCCCTGCTGCCGGGATTGAGCCACGCCGTTGAAACTTTTATCAACGGCACCACCGCCAACGTCAATGTGAATGCCGGTGACAGCATCGGCTTCGACTTCTTCTCGAATACCGCGATCACGCTGGGCACGATCAATGGTTCCACTCCCGCCACCGGGCCGCTGCCGGGCTGGGCCCATACCCAGTGGGGCTTCCTGAAATACGATGGCACGCAGGTGGTTCCGGTTTCGAATGCCGAGAAGGCCATCGGCCCCGGCACCCTCGCCACCGCCACGGCCCCCACGACTTACTTCGACGGCTTTTCCGACTCCACCGTGGCCACCAGCCAGTCGATCGGAAATCTGGAAACCACCCGCGATTTCCTCATCAGCAACGGTGCCACCGTGGATATCGCGCTCGGCGGCCTGATGTTTCACAACCAAAGCCACTGGCTGAAGGTCGGCAGCGGCAGCGGCTTCGTAACCTCGTCCTCCGGCACCCTCGCCATCGTGGCGAACGGGGGAGGAGACAACTACCAGGTCAATGAAGCGGTCATCAAGGACTACAACGGTTCCACGCCGCTCAAGCTCATCAAGACCGGGGGCGACCACTTCGCGATCAATTCCGCCAACACCTACACCGGCGGCACCTGGGTCAACAACGGCCGTCTGAGGCTGGATAACACCAACTCGCTGGGCACCGGCATGGCGCGGGCGGTCGGCACCAATTCGCAGCTCTGGTTCAATGCCAACGGCACCTTCGCGAATGCGATCCAGATCGAGGGCAATGGTTGGTCGGAAGGCGTGGGCCAGCTCGGGGCGATCCGCTTCAGCGATGGGGTGGTGCTCGGCGGGCCGGTGGCGCTCACGGGAGCGGCCCGCGTGGTGGTGAATGGCGGTTCCACCGCCACCATCAGCGGCGCCCTGAGCGGCACCGCCGCGCTGGAGTTGGGAACCAGCACCTACGATGCGTCCGGCACCCTCAATCTCAATGGAAGCTCCCCCGGCTACACCGGCGCGTTCACCCTGACCCGCGGCCGGGCGAACCTCAACGGGACCCTGGGCGGCAGCGTCATCGTCAATGACGGGCTCACCCTCGGCGGCACCGGCACGATCAACGGCAATCTCACGGTGGGCACCACCGCCGGGGCCAAGCTGGCCCTCACTCCGGGCTCCCCGCTCACGGTGCTGGGAACGGTGACCTTCGAGGGGCCGAACAAGCTCACGCTTCCCTCGCTGCCCGCGAACGGCACCTGGCCGGTCATGAATCACGGCGGGCTGGCGGGAGCGGGCGGCTTCACGATCGACAGCAGCCTCTACCGCAAGACCGTGGCGCTGGATACCTCCACCCCCGGCGTCATCAATCTCACCGTGTCCGGCAGCAACCTGCCGCTGGTCTGGACCGGCGCGGCGAATACCACCTGGGATGTGAATGGCAGCACGAACTGGACCGCGGGCTCGGGCAACATTCCCTTCCTGCTGGGGGATGACGTCCTGTTCGACGATACATCTACGGTGAATACCGTAGATCTGAACGCCGTGGTCCAGCCGACCTCCGTCACCTTCAACACCGCGAACACGTACACGCTGAATGCCGGCAATGGCAATGGCATCACCGGTCCCACGGGCCTCACCAAGAACGGCACCGGCACGCTGGTGCTCGGCGGCACCGGCAGCAGCTATACCGGACCGGTTCTGCTGAATGCGGGCACCATCAAGCTGAACAACTGGGAGCCGCTTGGCTTCACCTCCGGAGTGACGGTGGCCGCGGGAGCGACGCTGGATTTCGCCGGCAATGCACCCGCGTGGTCCGGCCGCGTGACGGACTACACCGTGGCGGGGGATGGCGTGGACGGCTTCGGCGCGCTGGCCAACAGCGGCGGCGATATTTATGAAGGCTCCGGCATCCGGAACTTCACCTTGTCCGCGGATGCCTCGCTGGGGGCGAAGGGTGGCCGCTTCGATCTCTGCCGGACCAACAACAGCGTGGGCATCATCACCGGCAACGGCCATACCCTCACGCTCAATGCCGACAAGGGCATGGGCATCCGCGGGGATGCCTCCGGTTCACCCATCCACTACGTGGTGGCCGCGGGCCGTGTCTGGGTCGAGAATTCCGACAAGGCCCTCGGCGGCACCACCGGAGACGTGCGGGTGAAAAGCGGCGCACGCGTCGGCACCTATGGCACACGGACCATCGCCACTCCGGTGATCCTCGAATCCGGCGGCGCCCTGTATGTGGAGGGCGGCGATACCGGCACCTGGACGGGAGCGGTTTCCGTGACGGATGCCTTCACGCTGGATGCAGGCCCGAACGTGCTGGCCCTGACCGGGACGGTGACAGGTGCCGCCGCATTGACGAAGACCGGCGGCAACACCGCCATCGTGGCCCATCCTTCCTATACGGGAAATACCACGATCAGCGCGGGCACGCTCTCCCTGGGAGCGGCCACGCTGGATGACAGCTCCACGGTCAACATCGCCGATGGCGCGAAGCTGGCGCTGACCCACGGCCAGGCGGACATCGTGGGCGCACTGTTCATCAACGGTGTCGCCATGGCCTCCGGCACCTATGGGGCCACCGGTTCCGGTGCCGGCATCATCGATGACGCGCACTTCTCCGGCAGCGGCCGTCTCACGGTGGCCGGTCCCGGCAGCTATACCGCCTGGGCCGTGAGCCATGGGGTGGGGGAGGCGAATGCGGATGACGATCACGATGGCATCCGGAACGGCATCGAGTTCCTCATCGGCGGAAATCCCGCGGCCTCCGGCGATGGCGCTCTCCTGCCGGTGGTGATGTATCCGCCGGGCAGCGTGCAGTTCATCTATTTCCGGGACGGCCAGGCTGCGAACTACCCTTCCGTCGTCCAATACAGCTCGGATCTGAGCGTTTGGACGGACGCGGTGGATGGGGTGGATGGGGTGTCCATTGTCTCCGATCCCAGCGGGGTCGTGACGGTGACGGTGCCGCGGGCTCTGGCCGTATCCTCCCGTCTTTTCCTGCGCCTGAAGCTGCCGGTCTTGTGACGAGCCACGCGTGAGCGTGGGACGGTTTTTCCTGGGTCCACTGCAATAGAGGCGGACCGGCTGGCATTCCGGCCGGTCCGTCTGCGCGCCTCACCAAAGCAAGATTTCCTGGATAATGATGCAATGAATGAAATACGGGCCGGTTGGGTCTCCAGCCGGCCCGTCATCGTGTCTTAAAGGTAGGGATGCCTCGCCGAGGCTCGTTGACCCGGGGCTATGGTCCGTGATCCCTGCGGGATCAGAGAGCCATGCTTGGCCCCCTGTCACCTACCCCTTCATCCCCATGTACTTCAGCGCGGCTTCGGTGCGGCCCTTCACATGGAGCTTGTCGTAGATCTGCTTGAGGTGCCAGTGGACCGTATCGGGGGAGATGCTGAGTTCTTCGGCGATCTCCTTGTTGGAGTATCCTTTGGTCAGGCAACCCAGCACCTCGGTCTCGCGGCGGGAGAGCTCCGGCGCGTCCGCGTCCTTCGCCTGCGTGGGTCGGAAGGATTCCACCACCTTCAGCGCGATCGCGCTCGTCATCGGTGCGCCGCCGCGGAGGATCTCCTCGATCGCGCCTTTGATCTCCCGCGGGCTGCTGCGCTTCAGAAGGTAGCCGCTGGCTCCGGCCTTGAAGGCTTCGAAGATCTTCTCCTCATCCTCATACATCGTGAGCATCAGGATGCGCAGGTCCGGCAGCGATTGCTTCAGGCGGGACGCGCATTCGATGCCCGAGAGGTTCGGCAGATGGATGTCCATCATCGCCAGATCCGGCTTGAGATGCACGGCCAGCTTCAGGGCTTCCTCCGCGCTGGCGAAGGCCCCCACGCACTCGCAGCCGGGCAGGGTATTGGCCAATTCCTCAAGGCAGCCCCGGACGACGTGGTTGTCTTCGACGATGATGATCCTGGACGACATGAGCGGAATGAAAAAGAAAGGTGACGGCGGAAGTCTGCCACCGGACGCCGGATCGGCAAACCACCAGAATGGGGTGTTTCTTACGAGGATGGGAGTGGTGCCCGCAGCGTGGCCTTCGTGCCGTGGCCGGGCGAACTGGTGATTTCAAAGGAACCCTGGATCTCGTTCATGCGGCGCTCCAGGTTGGCCAGGCCGTTCCGGTCCACCGGGCATTCGGAGCGGTCGAAGCCCCGCCCGTCGTCCGTCACGCGGATGACCAGTTCATGCTTCTCCAGGCGGATGGCCAGCGTGCAGCCGGTGGCCCCGGAGTGCTTCATCACATTGTGGATGATCTCGTTCACCGCCATCAACAGGTGGTGGCGGAGTTGTGAATCGAGCGGCACGTCCGGCAATCTTTCCGCCACATCCAGGCGGCAGCGGATGCCCGCGGTGCCGAGGCTCTCCTGACAGCGGGAACACAGATAGCGGGCCACGGACGGGAGGCGGTCGTGGGCGGGATTCACGGTCCACACGATTTCATCCAGCGACTTCGCCATCCGCTGCGCGCGGTCCACGATGTTCTCCAGGCTCTGCCGCACGGGATGACCGGAGTAGGTATCGGCGGCGAAGGTGCCGATGAAATTGATCTCGCTGAGCGTGGCTCCCAGATCGTCATGCAGATCTCCGGCGATGCGGGTGCGCTCGCGCTCCAGGCGTGTCTCCTGCATCAGCCGGGCCATCTTCCGCTTCAGCCGCCGCTCGCTCCATTTCCGCACCAGGATGCCCGCTCCCAGCAGTGCCAGCGTGACCGCCGCGATGCGGAAGGCGGCCGTTTGCCAGATGAACGGCTGGACCATCACCACCACGGAGGCGGGTTTCGCGGACCAGCCGCCTTCCGGTGTGGCCACCGCCACCTCGAAGCGGTATTCGCCCGGTGGCAGCAGCGGATAGCCGGCCGTGCGGTCTCCGCCGCTCTCCCGCCAATCCTTTTCCATTCCGGCCAGCCGGTAACGGAAGCGGAGTTCCTCCGGCCGGACGAATTCCGGCGCGGTGAAGCGGATCAACAATCTGCCGGAGCCCGGTGGCTGCACGACGCGGCCGTGCTGCGCCGGATTCTCAAACTGCCAGAACGTGCCGCGGCTGTCCGAGGCGCTCTCGATGTGAACCTGCGGCGCTTCCGGGGCCCTCAGTGTCACCGTCGGGTCCACGTGGATCGCACCGCCCGCCAGTGAGAACCACAGCGAGCCATCCGGTGCCTTCAGGGACGCATTGCCATGGGCGACCGTGAACTGCCCGGGTGGCAGACCGTCCGCGCGGTTGAAGCGGAGACTGTGCAAGGGCAGGCCGTCGTTGCCCGGCGAGCGCTCCAGCTCCGCGATGTCGAGACGCTGCAATCCCTGGTCCGTGCCCAGCCACAGGTGGCCGTGGTCGTCCACCTCGATCTGGAAGATCGCCAGACTGATGAGACCTTCCTTCCTGCCCCACCATTTCACATGGCCGTCCCGCCACAGGACCAGCCCCTCGCCGAACGAGCCGATCCAGATTCCTCCCTCCGCGGCCTCCGCGAGGATGGACGGAGAAAAATTCCGCACCCCGATGTCCTTGCGCACATCCCGCCAGGCGCCGTTCTCGAAAACCCACGCGCCCTCTCCACTGGCCGCCGCCCACAGCCTGCCGCGCGAGTCCTCCAGCGTGTGGGTCACGGAGCCCACGTACGGTCTCTCTAGTAGTGTCCGGCAGGTCCCGTCCTCCAGTTTCCGCAGGCCGTGGTAGGACATCCCCAGCAGCAGGCCTCCGTCCCGGGCGGGCTTCAGCGAATGGAACAGGGTGGGGGATTCATTCGGCGGGATGAAGACACCGCGCACCGCTTCCGCCTTCCCATCCCGCACCCGGAAAAGTTCCTCCCGCTCGAAGCCCACCCACAGGGTTCCCTGCGGATCATAGGTCATCGACCAGATGGGCGCGCGCTCCGGCAGCCCGGCTTCCTGCTGGTCCGGCACGAAGCGGCCTTTCTCCATGCGGAAGATGCCGGAGCCATCCGTGCCGACGCGCACCACTCCGTCCGGACCGATTGCGATCGCGGAGGTCACATTCCGCCCCAGTCCCTCCGCCGGGCCGTAGCTGTCGAAGGTGCGGCGGCGCAGGCGGTCCAGTCCTCCTCCGTTCGTCCCCACCCAGAGGGTGCCCTGCCGGTCGAAGAAGACGCAGCGGGTGTCATTGAGGGAAAGCGAGGCCGGAGCATCGATGCGGCCGTGCGTCTCTCCATCGAGATACACCAGTCCCGCGTTGCGTGTCGCCAGCCACAGCGTTCCGTCCGGTCCGGTGGTGCAGGCGTTGAAGGTGTCCTTGCCACCTCCGGGAATCAGCGGGAGCAGATCCGTCCAGATCCCGCCGTCCTTTCTCACCAGCGTTCCATTTCCACACACCACCAGCCGTTGGTCGCGGTCATATCCCAGTCCGTCGAGTTCCTGCCCGTTCCACGGACCCAGCACCGCCACGGGTGCGCCATCCGCCGTGCAATGGAAAAGCTGGGTCCGGCCCAGCAGCCACATCCCGCCATCGCCATCCGCCCGCAGGGCGCGGATATGGGGGCTGGATTGGGGGAAATCCATCTGGATGGTGCCGGAGCCGGAGATCTTCCAACTGTGGTAGTAGCCACCGGCCCACATCGTGCCATCCGCGGTCTCCTGCAGCGCATATACGGGATCGGTCGTACTTCCCGGCGGACGTTTCCACACCCCGTCCTCGCGCCAGGCGACTCCCGCGGCCGTGCCCACCCAGATCCGGCCGCGGTGGTCCCGCTCGATGCAGAACACCGTTCCGCCCGGGAGCTCGTCCACGATGTTGTCGAACTTCACTCCGTCGAAGCGAGCGATCCCCCACCAGGTGGAGACCCAGATGTATCCCTGCGGGTCCTGGGTGATGCCGGTCACCGCGTTGTTCGGCATGCCTTCGCTCATCTGCCACGAGCGGTTCAGCCAGGCGCGGCTGTCCTCGGCTCTTCCCGGCAGCACCCACGAGGCTGCGATGAGAAGCACACGTGTGAAAAAAGCGGCTGGTCCGTGCGCAATCATCGGTTTCCGTCGGGGGATTCCCGGAACCGGGGTTTCCATGAAGGTTCAGATTCACCCATTCGGGTGATGCGATTCTGCGGAAGAGGGATCAGAATCACAAGTCACGATTGCCCGTTGGTGTGGTGCCGGGGCTTCGCTGAAACCTCATCCCGCATCCCATGTCATCGTATCAAGCACCGGAAGACCGCGCGTACATCCAAGCACTGATCGACGGAGCCCCCAAGGAAGCCGGCGCGTTTTTCAACCTCAAGTACACCGCCGAGCGCACCGATGGAGCCATCCCTGCGAAATATCGCGAACTCATCTCGATCGGAGTCGCGCTGACCACCCAATGCGCGTACTGCATCGAATCCCATGTCCAGAACGCCGTGAAGGCGGGGGCCACCCGCGAGGAAATCGCGGAGACCGTGTTCATCGCGGCGGCGCTGCGTGCGGGAGGCGCGGCGGGAAACGGCCTCCTGGCGATGCGCCTCTTCGATGAAGCGCGCGGCACTCCTCCGCCATCCGCCGATTGAGAATGACAGGCCGGAGTTCCACCCATCCTGCCGGATTGCGGGATGGCGCGGATCCTATTTCGCACCACCCCGCTACCCGTTCCTTGCCGCCATCCGCGCTTCAGGGCGGACTTCATCCAGGCAACCGGGAAATCTGTCATCGGAGTCGCCGCCGGTGCCGGAAAAGGGGTGGCACCTGCCAGGAGAATGCCTGACAGGCGCCGGGCGCTTCGAGCTTGCTCCTTGTTGGATCGGGAGCAGGTGTTTTTGGGTTTTGGGTTTGGTGCATCATGCGGCTCCCACGCCTGGCGGGAGTAGGACCGCAGGTCGTCATCCTCCGCAGGGCCGCAAGGACGGCGATGAGCAGGATGCTTCCCCGGAATGATGCTGGTGACACCCTATCTCCTCCGGGTGATCCGCCCAATCACCCATTCGGGTGAATTTTCACCGGCACCGCACGCGTCACCAGGTCTGCCGGGGCGGCCGCGGAAGGAACATCTTTGATACGGTGATTCTAGTAATACACCGCAATGCCCGTGGCATGGCACGCGCCTTCCGGGCACGATGGTGGGCCGCGGAAGCGCGGAGTCAGGCCGATGCGGGCTTCGCACCTTGGTAGAAATAGGGCACGGTGAAGGTCCAGACACCGATCGCCACGGCGATCACGCCCGCGTCCTTCGGTGCGGGCAGCCACGGCAGCGATCCACCCACGGAGTAGATCCACAGGCCGAAGGAGATCGCGCTGATCACCACGCTGCCCCACTCCGCTTTTCCGTCCGTGCCCTTCGTCGCCTTCCAGCGCACCAGGATCACCAGCAGCAGGCAGACGATTCCGAACTGCGGCAGAAAATTCACCGCCGTCGGCTTGAGCGCCACATACAGCGAGATCACCTCGGCAGGCACCAGCAGCACCAGCCGTGCGAGGTAGGGCTTGTCCGGCGCGGTGGCCGGAGCCTGCGGCGGTGCGCCATTCGCGGGGGGCTCCACGGCTTCGAGGCCGGGATCTGCGGGACGGACCGGTGCGGGGGCGGCGGGACCCACCCGCAATGATCCGGGAGGAGAAAGGGGAGCACTCATGCGTGGTCAAGGAGTTGGGCCAACAGGCGGATGTATTCGGAGATGCGGTGATCTTTGAAGAGGTCGAACATCCCCTCAAGCTGCGCTCCTTCCAATTCCGCGGCATCCAGCGACGCCTGTAATTCCAGGAATTGCTTCGCGGTCAGGGGCGCGAGTTCCGAGTCGATCATCAGCGGCTCGCTGATCCCGGATTGCACGACGGCCTCCACCGACTCCAGCGTGAGCGTGGTGGCGGTGCGCACGGCGGCCGCCAGCTCCGGAGTCTGCACGGCGGCCACGGCTTCCAGCGCGGGCACGGCCTCCAGCACGCCGGGGCGGACGATGCGCTTCAGCATGCCGGTGTGGCTGAAGCCCGGCGGCACCCGCGGCACGATGTCGCTCTGGTTGACGAAGCGGACGAGGCGTCCCGGCAGCTCGATGGCGAAACGGTCCGCGAATCCCTCCAGGCCCACCATCGGCTGGCCGTAGGTGTAGAGGGACGAGGGGATGCCCGCCATCTTCCACCGCGCCGCGGTGATCAGCGCCAGCGCGCCACCGAGGCTGTGGCCCGTGATCCAGAGATACTTCGCCTTCCCCGCCACCTCATCGAAGCCCCGGAGGTCCGTCTCCACATCGGCCACGCCGTCCTTGAAGCCTTCATGCACGCGCCCCCATGGATGCCTCACCGGAAAGAAGTGCGCGTTCCTGATCCACTGCCCGGGATTGCTCGTGCCGCGGAAGGCCAGCAGCGCCACGTCATCCGCCGTGCTCCAGAAGCCCTGGATGTTCGAGCGGTTGAAGGTGGTGGTGTGGCTGAATCCTGCGGCTGTCGCCCAGGTGCGTGCGGCTTGGTCGTTGTAGGCTGCCTGCGAGGCTTCCGCCAGGAAGACGGCGGTATCGAGATGCAGTCCGGATTTTTGCAGGAGTTGGTAGGATGCCATGGGATGGGGTTCTTGGGGTGGGATGAGGGAAGGAGATTTCAATGAGGCGGGACCGGTGCGTCCGGGTGCGGGGACAGGAGGTCCTTTGCCATCGAAATCTGGATGAACTTCGGAGGTGCGGTGGGGTCGTCCACGAAGGAGGACCGCAGCCTTTCCCGGGGCACCCCGTGCTGGACGATGAGTTCGATCACGTCCTGCGCGATGGGCTTGTCCTCCGTGCGGAAGTAGCGCACCTCGGTCTTCGACGGCACCCGCTTGCGGACCTGGGCGTATGGCACCGGCATGGGAATGCCCGACTGTTGGAGCAGGTTCACATATTTCTTCGCCTCCTCCGCGAACTCGGGGGAATCACCGGAAATCAGGATCTCGCCCATCACTCCGGCCCATTTCCGTTCCTCCGGTGTCGGCTCCGGTGTTGGAGTGTCGTCGCCCGCGAGGGTGAAGCCGGTGGCAGCCAGGAAGGGTTGTGCGGCTTTGACCACGGAGCGGTTCGGATCGAGCGGATCGAGGCTGAGCAGGATGCCCACGAGCTTGTTGTCCTTTGTCAGGACCGGTGCTCCCGCGTCACCCAGAGTGGAGATCTTCGTGGTGTAGATCAGCTTCGAGGTGGGATTGTACTCCAGGATCTTTCCCTCCTTCACGCCGGTACTCAGGCCGATCAAGGTCACGGAGGTGCCGGCCGGCAACTCCGCCGGCTGTGCGACCCCGTGGATGACAGTCCCTCCCACCGCCGTATTTTTCGCTTCCACGGTGGGTGCCGCGTCGAGGATGGGCACGGCGGCGAGTTCCAGCGGATTGTTCGCACCGTAGGATGGATCGGCGGGAGTGGAGAACAGGCGTGGCGCGTTGGCCGCCTGGTCCGTCACCGAGCGGATGGGATAGAGTTCGCTTGGTTTGTCAGGGGCCAGCAGGTAGGCGGGCATCAGCAGATAGCTTTGGTTCCCGCCCGGTTTCCGGAGGAAAACCCCCGCTGTCGCCTGGCTTGCGATTTCCTGATCCGAGCGGATGAGCAGTCCTGATCCGGGCTGCAAGGTGGCGGGAGCCGCGGCGGTGGCTCCCTGGCCGGAGATGGCCGTCTGGGGTGCCTGTCCGTTGGCGATCAGTTTGTCCCCGAACTCATCGATCTTGGCCTTGAGATCTTCGGGCGGCAGGGTGCTGTTGCGGATGGTTTGCTCGAATTCCTTGGTCAGTCCGTCCAATACTTTCACCTGGTTGACTTCCCTTATTTGACTCAGGGACACCGCCTGCACACCGAGGACCTTGGCTTGGTAGGATTCCTTTTCCGAGAGAGCCAGCTTTGCATTGGCTTCGGCGAGTCGTGCTTCGGATACAGCCAATTGTGCCTGGGCGTCAGCGAAGGCCTTGTTGGCGGCCTTGCTCTCCTGCCTCGCTTGAGCGAGCCCCATCAGCGCGATCACCAGCCCGATGCCCGCGACGAGTCCGACGAACTGCCATTTCTTTCTCTTCCTCACTTCGCCGGACGACTTGCTGGCTTTGACGAATTCGTCCTCCTGCTTTGTCAGGTCGAGATAGCCGTCCGCTTCATCCAGCAGGCTGCCCGGTTCCAGCAGGGCGGCACCATTCCGGCCGTGCTCGTTCCAAAAGCGCGCCGCACCGCGCAGCCGGCGGCGCTGGGTCATCCAATTGCCTGCGACTTCCCATTGGTCGATGACGGAGGGGCCGACCAAGGTATGGCTGCCGTTCTGCTCCAGCACCAGCCCGGTCGCGACCAGCCTCTGCAGCCACTCCTTGGGCTGGGTTTCGCCTGACGGCGCTTCCAGCTTTGCGGTGAGCTCCTGTTCCGTGCGCGGCACCAGCCGGAACGAGGTGCCGTTCTCCTCCAGCTCGATGAGGCCCAGAAATAGCCGTTTCAGCAGTGTTTTGCCATGGGGGGTGGCGCTCTGATAGAGCTCCTCCGCCTTTTTGCCCGCATCCTCCTCCCCGACATCCTGGTAGTCATCCAGCACCGCCCTTACCAGCCCCTCGGAAGGGGCGCCGGTATTGACCGCCGCCCAGTAGTCCAGCATCCGCTGGGCCTCCACCCGGTCGTCCAGGGAAGAGAGGCGCGCTCCGAGCGCGGACCCTTGCAGGATGAAATGGCGGATTGTTTCCCGGGTGGCGGGTTCCCGCGCGCTGCGGTCGGGGTTCCCCAGCAGCCTGCGGTGCTCGCCCTTCATCTCCGCCAGGCTGTTCCATGGCGTGCCGGCGGGTACGGATTCCGTAATCATGAGATTTTCGTGAGGAGGGTTTCGATGGGAGCGATGATTGTGGTGACGCTTTCGCAGGCTTTGAGCAGTTTCTGATCCGCCAGGTTGAAGAGATAGTCCGCCTTCGCGCGCATGGCATCGAAGGTCTTGATGACCGTGGTTGGCTCCGGTTTTTCCGCGGCCGCAGCGGTGGTGAAGGCGCGGATGGACAGCATCAGGTCGCTGAAATCGTCCGAATAGCCGGTCTGGGTTGCCTGGAGATTCTGGACCCACGGGGCCAGAAGCTCCGCCAAGTACTGGATGTCTGGTAGGTCCGCCTCCCGCCCCCCTTCGACGCTCCGGGCCTTGTCGTCGATCGGCCTCACCTCCCGGTCGAAGTCCTGCCAGGACTGGTGTTCGGCGACCAGACGGCCGACTTCGTCCTTGAGGGGGATGAGCTTCATCATTCCTTCCAGACCGACTCCGGGCGGAATCATCCGGTCCGTGAGGAGGTCCGCCACCAGCACGGAGATCCGGTCGAACGATAGCTTCGCCGCCTTCCGGCCGATCTCGTGTTGGAAATCGGCCGGGCCGGTGGCGACGATCCGTTGCAAGGTCATGCGGATCACCTTTTCCGACTTGTCCGGGGTGATTGCCGGTTCCCTGAGCCGGTTGACGGCGTCCGTGAACTGCTTTGCAAAGAGAGCGGCCGTGTCCACGCTCGGGCATTTCGCCGCGATCTTCTGGAAAGCGGCGGCATCGGCGAGCAGCAGATCGAGCAGGCTGGCAACCTCCTCCTTCGCCTCATCCACGGTCGCGGTATCCGCCATTCTGGCGACCGCCGCCAGCAGGGGCCGGACACGGACTCCCGCCTGATGCAGCAGAATCTCGTGTGCCGCCTTGCAATCCCGCATCGTGGAAAGGTCCGCCTTCAGCGTTTCCAAGGCGGATGCCAGCTCTTCCAGGGTGTTCGGTTTCGTTTGTGTCAACTTGTTCGTATCCAGCTTGGTCAGGGAAACGAACGCGGCGGAGACCTCCTTCGAGCTCTCGCGGATGGCGGCGACGGGATCGGCCGCCGCGGCACTCACCAGCCACCCCAGCTTCGCGAGTTCTCCGCGGATAAAGGGGGCGGAAACGGCGCCCGTGGCCAGCTCCACCACGGTGGCGGAGCGGTGGATGCCGGCAAGAAACCCCGCTGGATCGAAGACCCCGCAGCCGCTCATGCCGGGGCCGGTTTGGGCTCCATTCAGCTTCAATGTCCCCGCCTCGCCGAGTCGCTGGGATTCCGCGTTCCGGGCGATCACGCTCTGCACCAGCTTGTTGGTACGCCAGGTGGCGGAACCTCCCGGGAAGCCGACAATGTCCAGCGCCTCGCCGTCCTTCACTTCCTTCCAGTCGGGCGCGAAGGGTTCGACCTGGAAGTCGTCCAAGGGGTCGGACCCCTTCACCTCCAGCAGCACCCAATCGCGTGCCGGATGGCGTTGGTCGGCAGGCACGTCTCCTGGTGACTGGGGCGAGAGTACATCGGCGATTCTGGCGATCCATGATCCGGGGCAGACGCCGCTCTGGCGGTTGGGGATGTCGGCAGGTTTGGTGAATCCCAGATTCGGCTTCCAACACAGGATTTCCCCCAGTGGATCTCCGTAGCCATTCGCGCCTTTTGAATCCGCACCACGGATCACATGGCGGCAGGTCAGCAGGTAGCGCCTGTGCGAGTCCGGCTGGTTCGGCTGATAGAGGGACACCACCACGCCGCTGCCCATCTGGGCCGCTCCCTGCGGGTTCCCTTGGGGGCGCGCCTCCAGATACCAGACGTAATTTCGAATCGCTTCCATGAATGATGCATGTGGAAAGAGAGCCGGAGTCCGCATCAGCGCACGGACTCCGGGGCGGGCGCGGGATTGCCCGCGCTTGCGATGAGACATCAGAGGATCAGATCGGCCGGGCCGTTGATCTCCCGTTGCGGGCGGGCTTCGGTCCTGGCCAGCGGATCGTATTTCTCCAGGTCGAAGGAAAGGCCGGTCTTCCCCTCGATCTGGCTGATCGGCACCTGGTAGGTCTTGAACTCGCCGAACACGAACTCCAGGTCCCCGAGGTAGTCCGCCTGGCTGAGCACGTAGCCGGTGGCGGAGAGCTTTCCGGAGAGCGGGTTCACGATCACCACCACCTTCCAGAATTCCTCCGGGATCTGCACGCCGCGGTAGTCGCGGTCGTTCTCATCCATCACCGGTCCGCTGAAGACGGAGGCCTGGAGCTTCTCCTTTCCGGCATTGCCGAGGATATAGTCCTCCAGGCTCAGCCAGGTCTTCTGGTTCAGCTTGGAATGCTGGGGCGAGCAGTTGGTGAAGAAGAACGTCTCCTCCTCCGCCTGCTTCGCCTCCTTGCGGGACTCGCCCCACGTGGGATCGAGGCGGCGCACCAGGTGGCCGCGGTCCAGGTTGTTCCGGACGTAGAGGTCCTCGCCGATCTGGTGGTCGCGGGAAATACGATCATCGTAGTACCATTTGTCCGTGCCGCGGTTGAAGTTGTAGAGCAGGTTGCCGTCGATGTTCACCGCGGTGTAGAACGGCAGGCGGCGGTCCGAGCGCATGACGATGGAGAAGTGGCTGTATTTCAGTTCCCCGTCGTCATTGCCCTCCACCGGTGCGATCAGGCCGGTCTGGTCCTCCGGGATGGTGGGCAGCGGCACGCTGGTGCCATTCGTCCCCAGGAAATCCGGGTGGTAGCCCGAGCCGCCGTTCGGCACCGGCGCGGCCACGGTCGCCTCGGGTGGTCCGCCGGCGGGTGGCGTGGGGGCGGCCAGCGCGGGAACGGTGATCCGCACGGGCGAGATCTCCGCCAGCCGCTGCTTGAGCCAAACGGACGTGACGGCGTAGTTCTCCAGGTGGAAGGAGCCGGAGAAATGGAGTCCCACGGCCTTGCCGGTTGCCAGATCGATGACCGGGGAGCCGGAGTTTCCACCCAGGGTGGTGCCGTCGTGTTGAAGGAGCTTGCCATCCGGGCGGACTCCCATGATCCGGCCCGGGCTGAGCCGCTTCACGTTGTACACGCCGCCGAAGATGTCGTTCATCACGAACGAATCATTCCGCGAATCCTCCGCGGGATAGCCGATGATGGCGATCTGCTGGTCGAACACGGGCAGGGTGGCGGCCAGCTCCACCGGGGCGGGGAGCTTGATGGCGTTCTTATCCATGCGGACCAGCGCCATGTCCGGCAGCAGATCGCTGTCTTCCTCGATGTAGATGATCTCGCGGACCGCGGCCTGTGCCACCGCGTTGCGCTGGTACTCGCGCAGGAAATCCGTGCGGCTCTCATACAAGCGGCCGGACGGCGAGGCGCGGAACGAAAAGCTGCCACCCGATTTCTGGCCGAAGAGGGAGGCCACGTGGCGGTTGGTGATCAGGATGTCCTCGTCGATCATCCAGCCGGTGCCCACGTAGTCGGAGCGGTAGTTCAGGATCTCCACGCGGCCCACCTTCGGAATGGCAGCCAGCAGCGTGGCCTCCGCGCCCTTCAGGCGGGTTTCGATTTCCTTGGACTTCGGCGTCTGCCACTTGCCGTCCTGCACGATCAGGGCCGGGCGGCCGAAGTCCAGGATGATGGCCTCCGTGGTGGTGTAGGCGCCGTCCCGGAGGACGTCGCCATTGCCTTCGATCAATAGGTCCAGGGATTCGGCACCCGGGCTGCCTTTGGCGGATTCGAGGGTTTCCCGGCTGTTGCCGAGTTCCGCCATCACGGCGGTGTCGGAGAGCAGGGAAGCCAGGGATGACTTGAGTCTCTGTTTGTTGTTGGACATGTTTTCTCGGGAGTTGGGGTGATGTGTTGGAGTGGTTTCCGGCATGAGGCCGGACGGGAAAAAGTGGGTGAGGGTGATCGTTGATCCTTGGGGTTTTGGGAGGAAAATGCCAAGACTCGGAGGCGTACAAAACCGGAACACTGTTTTGCTTTACGGAAATGAACGGGATGTTCCGTTTGATATTGACCAGTTAGCATGAGGTGCGTCACAGATGAGGGGATTTTCCATGAGGATTGTCCGCAACAACGGGAACTGGCTGGTGCTTGGCACCTGCGGGCGGATGCGCCTGGATCTGCACGGAATCGCTTTCCGGAACGGATTCCGCGTCTCCGGCATGAGCGCCACGCTTGGTTGCAGTGATCGCTATCTCTATGATGTCTTCGTCCGGGACGTGGGCCTGCCGCCGAAGGCATGGCTGGCGCAGATCCGCATGGTGGAGGCCCGCCTGCGGCTGCGTGCCGGAGAAGGTCCGGGACACGTGGCGGGGGAGCTGGGATTCTCCACCCTCGGCAGCTTCCGCCGCGAGTTCATCCGCTGTTACGGCGTGTCACCGGTACGCTATCTGGAGAAGATGAGCGAAAGGTGGCGCGAGAGGCTGCCCGGTCTTAACTAGCAGGCGGGTGTGGAATTCTTGCGGGCGTCCCTACCTCCGGAGGCGGGCCGAAGGGGGGCGGTACACCCTCTCAGAGACGGAGCATGGAGATCGTCCAGCGTGCGCTCGACCGCCTCCCCGATGAAGGAGACCTGCGATGCCGGGCCCGCCCTTACCACCACGCCACCGGCTGGCCGCATTCCAGGGCCAGCAGCTTCGCCTTCGTCTCCAGCCCGCCCGCGAATCCGGTGAGCTTCCCATTCGTGCCGATCACGCGGTGGCACGGTGCGAGGATCGAGATCGGATTGCGCCCGTTGGCTGCTCCCACCGCACGCTGCGAGTCCGGCCGCCCGATCCGCTCCGCGATCTGTCCGTAAGTACGAGTCTCACCGTAGGGAATCTCCAGCAGCGCCGCCCACACCTCCTTCTGGAAATCCGTGCCGTGGAATTCCAGCGGTACCGTGAAGCTCGTCCGCTTCCCCGCGAAGTATTCGCCGAGCTGCCGCTCCGCCTCCACCAGCACCGGATGATCCGGCCGCTCCGCCAGCACCCCCAGCCGCACGCGGTCCGGAGCGTCGTTCTCCCACAGCACCGCCGCCAGTCCCTTTTCGCCCGCCACCAGGGTGAGCCGTCCCACCGGCGAGCCGATCACCTTGCATGCCTGTTGGGTTGTCGTCGTGTTCATGGCCTCACCCTGCCGCATTCCGGGAGGAAATGCTGGCCGTTTCCGGACATGGATGCAAATTCGTTCCCATGTCCGAAAACGGCCAGCGTGAATCCCTCCGCACGGCTATCGTGACCCCATCATGATCGACGACCACGCCGCCTACCGCGCCCTCGCTTCGCACGATCCGCGTTTCGATGGCGTCTTCTACGTCGGCGTCACTTCCACCGGCGTCTATTGTCGTCCCGTGTGTCCCGCGCGCACGCCGCGCCGGGAAAACTGCCGCTTCTTCCCCAGTGCCGCCGCAGCGGAAAAGGCCGCCTTCCGCCCGTGCCTGCGCTGCCGCCCGGAACTCGCGCCCGGCCAGGCACCTGTCGATCACGCCCAGCGCATCGCCCACCTCATCGTCCATCGTCTTAATGAAGGATTGCTCGATGAAGGCACGGGCCTGGAGGACCTCGCGGAAGGTTTCGGCATCAGCTCGCGGCAGCTCCGCCGCATCGTCCATGCCGAGCTCGGCGTCTCGCCCATTGAGCTGATGCAGACGCGCCGGTTGCTGCTCGCGAAGCAGCTTCTAACAGAAACCACGCTGCCCGTCACGGAGATCGCCTTTGCCAGCGGCTTCGCCAGCCTGCGCCGGTTCAATGACGCCTTCCTGCGCCACTACCGCATGCCGCCCACGCGCCTGAGGAAATCCCTCGCGGAAAAATCCACGCCATCCTCCACCGGCACCTCCACGCTCCGCCTCAGCTATCGCCCGCCGTATGATTGGGACGGCATCGTCGCCTTTCTCCGCCATCGTCTCATCCAGGGAGTGGAGTGGATTCCGGACGATGGCTCCGCCTATTTCCGCACCATTCGTCTCGGCGATCACACCGGCTGGGTCCGCGTCCGCCATGATGAGGAGAAACGCGCGCTCCGTGTCGAGTTCACCCACACGCTCACGCCCGCGCTGCCCGCGTTGCTCGGACGCCTGCGCGATCTCTTCGATCTCAACGCGCGCCCGGATCTCATCGCCGCGCATCTCGGGAACGATCCGCTGCTCGCGGACTCCGTGCGGCGCGATCCCGGGCTGCGCGTGCCCGGTGCCTTCGATCCCTTCGAGATGGCGGTGCGCGCCATCCTCGGCCAGCAGGTCACCGTCCGCGCCGCCACCACCATCGCCTGCCGCGTGGCCGCCACTTTTGGCGAGGAGTTCGCCACACCCTTCCCGCCACTCAATCGTCTCACACCTGCTGCCACCGTGCTCGCGCGGGCGGAGGTATCGGACATCGCGCGCCTTGGCATCGTCGGCAGTCGCGCCGCCTGCATCCAATCGCTCGCACGTGCGTGTCATCGCGGTGAACTCGTCCTCGACAGCGGCGGTGACCCGGACGCCGCATTCGCGCAGCTCACCGCGCTGCCCGGCATCGGTCCATGGACCGCGCACTATCTCGCCATGCGCGCGCTGCGCTGGCCGGATGCCTTCCCGAAGGAAGACATCGCCATCCGCAACCGCCTCGGCCGCGTCACGGCGAAGCGGGCGGAAGAAATCTCACAAGCGTGGCGTCCGTGGCGCAGCTACGCGGTGATGCACCTGTGGCGGAATCCCTGAAGGTGGGGACGCTGCGGTTCCGCGTCACTCCCTGCGGCGGCGCAGCAGGCCGAGCAATCCCAGTCCTCCGAGAATGGCCGCCGATGGCTCGGGCACGCCTTGGAGCGCATTGAGGATGTTCGAGGTGCTTTCACCCGGCGTGAAAGTCACGATGCGGGCCTCGTCGATCTTGCCGTTGAAATAAGTCCCGCCACCTGGATTCACCGAAATGTGAAGCGTGTCATTGACCGGAGCGCCCGCGTAGGTGGCCTGTGCCACGCCATTGATGTAAAAGGTCGTCGTGCCAGCGGAGCGGATCAGGGAGAGATGCACCCACTGGTCCGCGGTGAAGGAACCGGCAATCCCGTTGGCGGTCCCGATCCATGATACGTTATGCGCACTTGCGGCCCAGCCATTGGGGCCCAGTGAGAGCTTGTAGGCTCCGTTGTTTCCCCCCAGCGAGATGATGTCCCGTGTGCCGCCAATCGTTGCCGAAGAAGCATAGACGCCCACCGCGAAATCATCGGTGGGTAGGCCGGTCAGGAGGTTGGACGAGAACCATCCCTCATTGGTCGCGCTGCTGGTATCGATGTAGGCGGTCGATCCCGGAGCCACCACGCCGGTGGTTCCGACAATGACGGTATTGCCGCTGATGGCGGTGGCGAGATTCCTGCCGTTGCCGGAACTATCCTGGGGAAGATTGTTGGCTCCGGAGAGGCTCCCGGCTTCACCGAGATGATACTCGGCGAAGACCGTTACGGCGGCGGGAGAGACTGCGGTCAGGCCCGCGAACATGGCGAGCACCAAGGGGGATGTGTTTTTCATGGACATGTGTTGTATGAACGAAGCAATCAATGGGACGGGGGCAGGAGGTCGGAGCCGATGCTCCGCCTTGTCATCCCCCGGAGAGGCGGAAGGTTAACTGGATAAATCCGGATCATGGTTTCTCCGCGGCTTGGAGGCGCAGGAAAAGAGAGCCCGTGCCACCGGGAACGAAGACCTCGACGGGGCTGCCGACGCTGCCCGGGTCCTGATCGTACAACTGCCAGTTCTGGAGATCGGACGAGGACTGGATCGTGTAGGTCACGTCCGGACGGGCGCGGTGGAATTGGAATTTCCAGCCGCCTCCCGGAAACATGCCAAAGGTCGTGGCACTCCCTCCTGTGTGGGGATGGCGTGCATTGCCGATGCCGAGCGCATACTTGAGGAAGTTCGGCAGGCCATCGCCCCACGGCGTGGTATCCGCTCCGGCGATCCCGGACTGGATCTCACCGAGCGTGAAGTTCTGCTCCTGCCACAGGCGGAAGGAGGTCTTCTCCGGATCGGGTCTTGCGGAGTTCTGGACCTTGAACATCCAGATCGAGACCGCGCCGGACGCGGAGTTCACGCGGAGGCGCAGCCACCGCGAGGTCACCGGTGCGGGCAGGTCGATGCGGATGGACTCGCCCAGCGTGGTGCCGCTGTGGATCGTGGTCCACGCCGAGCCATCGTCACTCGTTTGCAGGTCGAACGACTGGCAGCGGTACACATCGCCCTCGCCATATTCATTCACCATGATCCGGTCGAAAGTCGTCGCTTGTCCGAAGTCGAAGGAGAGCGTGGGGCTGGCATCACCGTCCGCCGCGGCCCAGCGGCTGTTAGGGTCCTCGTCACTGGCCTTCCACGCTTGATGGCCGCCGCTCGGCCACTCGGTGGAGGCGCTGGCCGTGGCGGTCCGGGCGAGGTTCACCGGGAACGGACGATCCGGTTCGAGTCCCAGCCGCTGTGCCAGTTGCGCCAGCGCGGTGACGTTGCTGGGCAGCAGCACGCCATTGCGGTTGGGAGAACAGTTGATGACCAGCAGGTTTCCCTGCGCGGTGGCGGTGTTGAACGAGTTTTCCAGCGAGGACAGCGGCTTCGCCGTCTCGTCGCCGGTGTGGTAGAACCAGTGCGAGCCATTCGCGATCGTGATCGTCGCCTCGAAGGGCAGGTAGTAGGTGTTTCCGGAATGCGTGAAGGTCTTCGGGTCCGCGAACTTCGGCATGAACGGGTCGGCCGTACGGAAATCGGAGGGGAAGTATCGCAGCGGATCGCCGGGCTGCTGGTTCGCGGGAGTGACGTTCGATCCCTCCGGTCCCACCGTCCAGTTCACGCTCACCTGGCATTCCGGCTGGAGCGATTTCACCAGGTCATAGACCGCCGGGATGTTCCAGTCCTCGCTGGGGGTGACCCAGCCTCCATCCAGCCACAGCTCCGCCACCGGGCCGTAGTTCGTGAGCAGCTCCGTGAGCTGGTTCTTCATGTAGGTCACGTAGGCGGCGCTGTTCGCCGGGCTCAGGTCGAGGCTGGTTGCGCGCATCGCGCCGTTGTTCCAGTTGCGGTCCCACAGCGAGTAATAGACGGCGAAGCGCAGGCCGTGGCGCTGGCAGGCGTCCGACACCAGCTTCACCACGTCGAGATCCGGCCGCGAGGACGAGGCCACGTCATACGTCGTGTAGGCGGACGGCCACAGGCAGAAGCCGTCGTGATGCTTCGTGGTGAGCAGCAGATAGCGCATGCCCGCGGCCTTTGCCGCCAGCACCCACTGGTCCGCGTCCACCGCGGTGGGATTGAAGGTGGTGGCCGGCAGCGTGCCATCCGTCCACTCCTGGTCGGCGAAGGTATTGACGCCGAAGTGGCAGAACATGCCGTATTTCCGGTCCATCTGCATCTGCTGCACCGCGTCCGGGAGCGTGGAGGGCGTTGGCGCGCGGCCGATGGCCAGCGTGGCGGTGGCGCTGGTGTCGCTGCCCGCGGTATTGGTGGCCACCACGTAGTAGTCCCCCGTGTCCGCGCTGGTGACATTCGCCAGCGTGAGCGTGCCCGTGGCACCGCCGGAAACGGGGACCGCCCCGGGATTGCGGAACCACTGGTAGGTCGGCGTGGGATGGCCGCTGGCATAGGCGGTGAAGGTCGCGGTCCCCCCGTTCTGTACGACCACCGATGCCGGTTGCTGGAGGATGTGCGGCTCCGGAGCGCCCGCCGAGGTCAGCGCGGCGAGGATGTTCGCCACGGATTCTCCGGCGGTGAAGGTGACCACGCGGGCCTGGTCGAGATGCCCGTCGAAGGCGTTGGTGCCACCGGCATCCACGCCTAGGTGGGATTGGCCGAAGACCGGCGTGCCGGACCATGTGCCCGCCTGCGCCGCGCCATCGATGTAGAAGGTCGTGACGCCGCCGCTGCGGATCAGCGCGAGGTGTACCCACGTGTTGGCGGTGAAGCCCGTGCCGCCGGCCGTCCCGATCCACGCGACATTGTGCGCGCTGGCGGACCAGCCGTTTCCATCCAGCGTGATCTTCAGCACGCCGTTCTGGTTGCTCGGGCCGGAGGTGAAGATCGAGCCGCGGGTGGCCGCCGTGTCTTCCGCCGCGCGGACATAGATCCCCATCGCGAAGTTGTCGCTGCCCGGCACGGAGAATACCGGTCCCCAGAAGCCCTCCTGGCGCGTGGTGTCGGAGGTGTCCAGATAGTGCGTCGATCCCGGCGCGGAAACCCCGGCGGTGGCCACCGGCGTGGTGCCCCCGTAGTTGTTCCCCGTGTAGGAATAGGTGCCGGTGAGGTCCAGCGGGCGGCTGTTCGTGCCGAGCGAGCCGGGTTCCCCCAGCGGATAGTCGGCGAGGATCGCCACATTCGCCCGCAGCACGGGTTGGCTCAGGGTGAAGGCCGTTAAAATGGCAGTCAATTTTGGATACATGGCGGGGAGTTGAACGAGTGGAGAAGTACAACCGCTCATCACTCCGGCTTCGCCCGAGGTTAATGGTTTTTTTGGGTTTTTGTGGTTTTTTTTGTTAACGATCGCCCATCCTGTGCGATCCAAGAACTGACAAGCTGTTGAACCCGCACCCATCACCCCCTGATCCCGCGAAGGCCCTCCGCATCCAGCAGATGTTCGTCATGGAGATTTCCAATCTCCGCGGCTTCCTGTGGACGCTGGTGCCGGACCGCCACCGCCTCGATGATGTGATCCAGGAAACCTTCCTGACCGTCACCCGCAAGGCGGACACCTTCGAGGAGGGCACCAACTTCCGCGCGTGGGTCTTCACCATCGGCCGGCACAAGGCACTCCAGTCCCTGCGCGAGCGGCGGCATGAGGGGTATCTGGCGCCGGAGGTGCTGGAAGCGATCACGGAGGACCGGGAACCGCCGGACGGACACTTCGACGAGCGCGCCGCCCATCTCCGCGACTGCATCGCGAAGCTGCCGGGCAACGCCCGCCAGATGATCTCGCTGCGCTACACCCACCGCAAATCGCTGGCGGAGATTGCGGACGTGCTTTCCTTCCGCCCCGCCTCCGTGAAGGTCATGCTCTCGCGCTTCCGCTCCTTGCTCCGCAACTGCATCGAACGGAAGCTCCGCCAGATTCCGAACCCTCCATGAAGCCCTCCCACACGGATCTCATCGAACGCTATTTCGACGGTGGCCTCGCCTCCGACGAGCTCCGCGTGCTGGAGACGCTGCTGCTGGAGAATCCCGCGGTCCGCGAGGAATTCCTCGTCTTCGGAAACATGGAAGGCTCCTTGCAGGAATGGGGTGCGGCCCGGACCACCGAGTCCCGCCACGCCCTGATCGCGGAAATCCGCAAGGCCTCCGCCCGCCGCCACCTCCGCAGAAGGGCCGTATTCTGCCTCGCCGCCGCAGCCCTCCTTGCGCTCGGCCTGTGGGCGGGATTGCGCGGGCCGGGCGTATGGAAGGAGCGGCCCTCCATTGTCACCGCCGATATTTCCCCGGATTCCGTGCTCGGCACCAGCCATGCCATCGCCACCTTCCGTGGCGGCGCACTGGTCTCCATGGATGGCCGCGCCGTGGGTGAGACACTGGAGCGCGGCGGCTACCGCCTGCCCACGGGAACCGCGGCGCTGGAGACGGTGGAAGGCACCCAGGTGAGCTGCATGGCACCTGCCGGCTTCAGCCTGCCGGACTCGCGCCAGATCGCGCTGTCCGAGGGGATCTTCCTCATCCGTCATCCCGCCATGCCCGGAATCCTCCGCATCACCGCGGGTGGCATGTCGTTTTCACTGGAGGAAGGCGAGTGCGTCATGCGCGTCTCCCGCTCCTCCTGCGAGGTGCTCCTGGAATCCGGCAGAATGATCGAGGGCACCGGCGGTCCGCTGCTGGGCATCGGTCGCGCCACCCTTTTCCGAGAGGGGGGGCTGGCGGAGGAGGTGCCGGACGCGGGACCGCTGCGGGAGGTTGGCGCGCGGCTGAGGAAGGATACTTTCGCCCGTTCCAACAGTGGCGGTGTTCTGCCGTCCTTGCTCGATGATCCGGCGCTGGTGATCTGCTACGACTTCGAGCCCGATCCGGCGGACGCCAGCCGCGTGGTCAACCGCGCCCGCCGCGGCTCCCGCCAGCGCGATGGCATCGTCATCGGCGCCACCTCGGCACCGGACCGCCGCCGATCCGGCCAGGTGATGGAGTTCTCCCATCACACCGACCGCATCCGCCTGCGCGCGGACATCGAATCCACCGAGCTGACCTTTGCCGCGTGGGTGCTGGTGACCGGCTTGGACCGTCGCTACAACTCGCTCTTCATGTCCGATGATTTCCTGCCCGGGGGCGTCCACTGGCAGATGGGAAACGCCGGCTACCTCGGGCTGTGCAGCCGTGTGGACTCCTACTATCAGGACGCGAAAACCCCGCCGATCATCGGTCCTGTGAACTACGGCGAGTGGCATCATCTCGCCACCACCTGCAATGCGGTGACCGGTGAGGTGAGCCACTATCTGGATGGCAGGATCATCAGCTCCAGCCGTTTCAACGGCATCCCCACCTTTCATTTCGTCACCGCGGAGATCGGCAACTGGAGGCCCGCCAATCTGGAAGGGATCGAGGCGGAGATCATCCGCAACTTCATGGGCAAGATGGATGACTTCTGCCTCTTCACCCGCGTCCTCTCGTCCGATGAGATTGCCTCGCTGGCGCGGGAGAAGTGAGAGGGGGGCATGCGGGCGCGCTTTCCAACCCTCCAATGCTTTTCCTGGGTAACGCAACACAATGCAATAGAGAATGCGGTGGTCCGGAGTGCAGACTCCGGTCCACCGTGATTGCACGGAGCTGTCCGCCTGGTCATTCCGATTTCCCGGGAACTTTTGATCATTCCATTTGTTTCAAAGGCGTGTGACTTTGTGAGCGTTCTTGTAGGGTGTTTCCGATGTGGTCGAAAATAAGACGATTGTCAGGGCGGTTCCCGCTGCGGGGTTTCTGGTGGGCCTGCTGGCTGGTTCCGGTGGCCAATGCCGCGACTTTCTACGTGGCACCCACCGGTGGTGGAACGAACAGCCCGTCCGCGGGAACGAGCCCGGCCAATCCCTTCGCCACGGTGGCGTACGCGGCGGGGCGGGTGGCTCCCGGGGATGAAATCGTGCTGCTGCCGGGCACCTACCGGAATCCGACCTACGGCCAGACCCCGCTGGACATCTGGAAGCTGGAGGAAACGGTGCGGGTGAACAACCTGAACGGCACGGCGGCGGCGTGGATCACCATCCGCGCGCAGACTCCGGGGACGGTGCTGATGCAGGGCGATGGCGATGCGATCTTCCAACTGCGGAACAGCAGCTACGTGCGCGTGTCCGGCCTCACGATCGAGGGCGAGGTGGACCGTATCCCGGTGGTACTAGCGAAGCAGTACCAATTCGCCTACAAGGACGCGGACGGTGTGGTGCGATACCGGGTGGACCCCTCGCTGACGGACGAGCAGATCGCGGCGCTGACGAACCTGCCGGTGCTGGATTTCGCCCAGCGGCCTTCCTATTTCTCCACCACCGGGCTGCTGGTGCAGAACAGCCACCATGTGGAGATCACGGATTGCACGGTCCACCACCTGCCCGGCGCGGGCGTGCGGCTGCAAGGGATCGACCACACGAAGGCGCTGCGCAACACGGTGCACGATTGCTCGCGGCGGTCCGCGGTGGGCACGCACGGCTTCGTGGTGCAGGGCGGCACGAACCTGCTGAACGACGGCTTCACCGGCACCCGCATCGAGTTGTCCGCGAACACCGTGTACGACAACTACAACGAGATCTATTCGTGGAGCGAGCTGAAGACCTTCATCAATCCGCAGATCGACGAAGGCAAGGGGCTGACGGTGCAGAAGACCACCGCGGCGATCAGCGGCTGGAACATCGGCCGCATCCTGATCGCGAACAACGTGTGCGATGGCAATGGCTTCAGCGGCATCCATCTGAACGGAGCGCAGCGCGTGGACATCGTGAACAACACGTGCTTCAACAACCAGCGCTCCGGCAGCGGGCCGAACACGGGCATCAGCGTGCAGGATGGCGCGGACGTGACGGTGCGGAACAACATCACCGTGGCGGTGAACGACTTCGGCGGCCGGGCCTTGTCCGCGGGCAGCACCACCGGACTGGTGGTGGAGAACAACGTGGTGCAGGGCACGGTGACGCCGGAGATCTCCGCCGTGGCGGTGGCGACGGTGTCCGGTGATCCCCGGTTCGTGGACGCGTCCGCGCGCGTTTACCGGCTGCGGCCGGATTCCCCCGCGATCGGCCTGGCGCTGCCGGCATACGCCCCGTCAGTGGATCACGATGGCGCGGCGCGCACGCCTCCGCCGGATGCCGGGGCGCTGGAGTTCATCCCGAGCGCGCTGCAACTATGGCGTCTCCAGTACTTCGGCACGATGGTGAATGCCGGGACGGCCGCGGATGGATCCGATGCGAATGGAAGCGGCACCGCGAACCTGGCGGACTTCGCCTGCGGGCTGCCGCCGGTGGGCGCAGCCATCCTTCCTGCGGCGTTCGATGCGGCCGCCGGGACGATCCAGCGGCCGGGGATGCCCTCCGTGTTCCCGGCATCCGCAGCGGATGGCGGACGGCGGGTGATGTACTTCACGCGGCGGAAGGATCGCGCCGCGCTCGGACTCTCCTACACGCTGGAGGCCGGCATGGATCTGCAAGCGTGGCATCCCGTGCCGGAATCCGCGGCACCGGGCCCGTCCGAAGCGAAGCTGGCCGTCGTGGCCGCCGATGCGAACCACGAAATCGTCAAGGCGTTGCTCCCGGACACGACAGCGGAGGGAGCCGCACGCTTTTTCCGCGTGAAGATCGGGAATCCCAGCGGAGAATAGGAAGCTCTCTCAATTCCCGAACGCGCTCGTCACCGGGCGGCCCCAGAAGCCTTCCGGCACCGGCACGCCCAGCAGCCACAGCGCGGTGGCGGCGGTGTCATACTGCACCACCGGCGCGGTGATCGTCGCGCCCGGCTTCACGCCCTTGCCCCAGGCCACCCACGGGATGGTCACGTCGTCCGGCGAGGAATCGCCGTGCGTGCCGCGGGTGATGCCGTTCTTGTCCTTGATGTCATGGCAGCCGTGGTCGGCGGTGAGGATGAAGACGCTGCTGGCGGTGAGGCCGGCCTTGTCCACCGCATCCCGGATCACCTTCAGCGCCTTGTCCGTGTCCGTGTAGGCCTGCATCTTTTCCGGCGAATAGATGCCGAACTCATGGCCCTTCACATCCGGATCACCGAAGTGGATGAAGCACAGCGCGGGCTTCGACTTCACGACCTCCTCGGCGAAACGGCGCGCCACGCTGCCGCAGGTCTCATCGTCCTTCGGATAGACGAAGGTATCCACGGTGCCCGGCTGGTTGAGGTGCTGGAATTTCTCCTTCGCCACGAACATGGCCGTGCCCAGGCCCTTCTGCTTCGCCAGTGCGAAAATGGTGGGCACCTTCACCACGCCTTTTTCCGGCTGGTAGTTGTTCCAGTCGACCTGGTGCTTCTGGATGCCCACGCCGGTGAGCATGGAAGTGTGGGAGGGGAGGGTGAGGCTCGGCACGATCGTGTAGGCCTCCCAGGTGTGCGCGCCTTCCGCGGCCATCTTCTTGAACAGCGGCATCTCCGCCTTCTCGATGCCCGCGGGCGATGCCTGGTCGAAGCTGATGATGAACACGTGCTCCGCACGCGCGGCCTCGGCATTGGCAAACGGACTTCCTGCAATGGCCAGCACGGCCACGAACAAACGGCGGATCATACGGTTCATACGCCACCACCCAAGAAATCTTCCGGCGGGGTGTCAAGGAGGCAGGCTGCATGGCAGGAAAGGGGAAAGCGCGGGGTGAAAACCGGCATCCCGCGGCCGGAAGGGCGCCTTGCCGGATGACATGTCATTTTTGTCACGCGTGCCGCCGTCGTTCCGGGCTGCTTGATGTTAGTGTGTTATGATGAATCCGGGTGGTTTGCTTTTTGCGCGGTTTTGTCATTTATCAACATGTCATCACTTTTTGATTTACAGGGCGCGGGCCGGATTCTTGAACATGCATGATATGCCTAACAACAGACATAGCATGTTGAAATCCCTTCCCATTCTCGCCCTGGGATGCTCGTCCGTCTCCGCCGTCGTCGTGGATGCCCCCATCATCCCGGTGGCCAGCGGCTCGTACAAGCGCGGGGGTGGATTCTTCGTCACCTGCACCACACCCGGAGCCACCATCCGCTATACCCTGAACGGTCAGGAACCCACGGTGAATGATCCCATCGCGCCCTTCCCCGGCATTGTCAGCATCGGAGACAATGTCACGTTCAAGGCGAAGGCCTGGGTGGGCGCGGACTCCAGCCCCACCACCACCCGCACCTATACCTTCACCGGCGATATCGTCGCGGGAAGCCTTCACACGGTGATGATGGATGCGGTCGGCAATGCCTATGCCTGGGGCGCGCAAAACAACGGCCGCCTGGCGAATCTCACCACCGGCTCCGGCACCGCCGTGGCCATGATGTCCTACGCCTCCACCACTCCGGTGCGGGATGCCGGCAGCATCGCCGCCGGGCAGGACCAGTCCCTCATCATCGGCGGGGATAGCCCCTTTGGCGTGGGCAGCAACAGCAACGGACAGGTGGGTGATGACACGCTCACCACGCGATCCGGATTCGTGAACGTCTCGGACGGTTCCTTCAGCGTCGGCGGTTGCGAGGCGGTGGCCGCGGGCAACAATTTCTCCGGCGCGCTATCCTTCGGCGGGAACGTTTACACCTGGGGAAGCGAAATCACCGGTCGCCTGGGCAATGGCAACAACCTCGGCAACCGCAAGTACGCGGGCCTTGTCACCCGCGGCGATGTGGGCGGCGCTCCGAGCCTCTCGGGAATCGTGGAGATCGAGTTCGGCGGTGCCTTCGGAGTCGCACGTGAGGCTCATGCGGACGAAGTCCCGGGCGGCACCGGCAAGGTCTGGACATGGGGGAACAACAGTTCCGGTCAGCTCGGACTGGGCCACACCAACAACCGCTTGCGGGCCTTTCCGGTGATGCTGGACTCCACCACGCAGCTCACCGATGTCACCGCCATCTCCGGTGGCCAGATCCACACCGCCGTGGTCCGCTGGAAGACCGGCGATGCCAATCTCCAGGGCAGTGTCTGGAGCTTCGGCGAGCGCGGCTCCGGCCGCCTGGGCAACAACGTGACCAGCAGCGGAAATGTCGTCTATCCGGTGCAGGCGGAGATCGCCGTGGGCGTGCCGCTGCAGGGCATCAAGGCTGTTTCCGCAGGAGCCTCGCACACGCTGGCGCTCGACAAGTTCGGCCGCGTCTGGGCCTGGGGGAACAATGCCAAGGGCCAGTTGGGCGACAACACCACCACCAGCCGCGGCTATGCCGGCATGGTGCGGACCCCGGACAATTCCACCAATCTCTCGGGCATCGTGGCCATCGCCGCCGGCGGTGAGGACGGCGACGGCTTCAGCCTCGCGATCGCCGATGACGGCACGGTTTACTCGTGGGGCTCGAACACGCATTCGCAGCTCGGCACCCCCTCCAGCGGCAGCGCCCAGGCACTGCCGGACACGCCCTCCGTGTGGAATCCCGCGCCGGAGCTCTCCACCGTGGACGCGACCTCCACGGTCACGACCGGCACCGCGCCGGGAGCGGCCACCGTGGCGCTCACGCGCAACATTTCCTACCAGGACGGCGCGGCCACCAAGTTCGAGCTGTGGGTGAACGGCGCGCTCCATACCACCCGCACCCCGGCCGTTCCCGCGGACTGGAATGTCAATCTCACCTCCCTCTCCGCCGGCAGCTACACGGTGGTGGCGGTGGTGTATGACATCCACGGCAACATGATCCACTCCGATCAGGACAGCTTCACGATCAACTGAAGCCGGTTCCGATCCGTTTCATCCTCCAGCGGCATCGCGCCTCCCGGCGCGGTGCCGCGTTGTTTTTCCGGGGGCGGTAGTTTCCACTACGTTCATCGTAGTTCCAGCCTCCGGTGCCGTGGAGTCAGCCGCCCTCATCCAGCTCCGCCAGCCGGGCGCGGACCATGTCCGTCACAAGCGTTTCATCCACCTCCCAATCCACCGGAATCTGGAAGCAGTTCTTGAAGGTGACGTAACCCTTCAAACGGTCCTTGAAGTCCCCGATGATCTCCGCGCTCCATGGCGCGAAGGTCAGGTGCTTCTTGTATGCCGCGATACCCGCCACGTATTTGCCCTGCCGGTGGATCGTCGGCACGTTCCAGGAAATCTTCGCCTCCAGCCCGGGGAAGGTGGTGAGGATCAGATCGATCACCGCGTGCAGCGTACGCGCCTTCACCGCGTCCTGTGCGGAGAGGTAGTCCTCGATGGAGGTGTATCGCGGCGTGCCCATCTTTCCTTGTGCTCAATCGTCATCCAGCCCCTTGCCTTCGAGAATGCGCGGCTCGCATTTCTCCACCCGCGCGGCACGGGTCTTCGATTGCTTCGCGGAGGAGAAGTGCAGCAGATACGCGCGCTGGCGTCCCGGTGTGAGCGCCTCGAAGGCTTTCTTCAGTTTCGCGCTCGCGTCCAGGCGGCTCTGGAATTCTTCCGCCACCGCGAACTCGGACGCCTTCTTGTATGCCACCTTCAGCCCGGCCTTCTCCACCTCCACCGCCTCGCGCAGATACGCCTTCAAGGTGGGCTCCAGCTTGAGGATTTCCCTCACGGAAGTGAACCGCACCTGCCGAGCCGATTGCACGTTCTCCGTCTGCCGGATGAGGATGCCCTTCGGGTCCTTCATCAGCGCGCCCTTGAAAAAGAGCAGCGCGCAATAGTCCTTGAAGGCATGGATGAGCACCACGTTCGCCTTGTCCCGCGTGTAGCATGGCACGCCCCATTTCAGCTCCTCCGTCAATCCGGCGGAGAGAGCCACCGTGCGCAGGTACTCCAGCTCCTCGCGCCACTTCTCGGCCTTGGTGAAGAAAAAATCGACGTCGGGATTCATTCCCATACCCGATAGCAGCTTCCGCAGGCGGGTCAATGTAGTCGAAAGCTCCGCTTTCGATCCGGGAGAGCCCGGATGGAAAAACAGGCTGACGGTACGAGGCGGGTCCGATCCCAAAAGAGGGAAAGCGGAGCTTCCCCCTACATGACTCACACCAATCCCAACACCTCGTCCGCATGGCGGCTCACGCTGCGGAAACGGTCCGCCTTTTCCGGCAGCTTGATGTCCTCGTCCCACGTCGGGATCATCGCGGTCATGCGGGCCCTGCCCTCGGGAGTCTCCAACAGCTTCGCGAAGCACGTCTTCACCACCTGCAGAACGATGTTCACGGACACCGAAGCCCCCGGCGACGCACCCAGCAGCGCGGAAATCGAACGGTCCTCGTTCGTGATGACCTCCGTGCCGTAGTGGACGATGCCGGCCTCGCCGTCCGTCTTCTTGATCGCCTGCACGCGGATGCCCGCATCGATCAGTTTCCAATCATTCGCCTTCGCCGCGGGATAAAACACATGCAGCACCTCCATGCGATCCTGCATGCTCTGCGTGCCCTGCTGCACCAGATACTTCACGAGATCCAGATTGCTGATGCCGATCTTCACCAGCGTCGCGAGATTGTCCGGCTTCACCGAAAGCGGCAGGTCGAGGAAGCTGCCCTCCTTGTTCAGGAACTTCGTCGTCCACGCCGCGAAGGGGCCGAAGAGCAGCGTCTTTTTCCCGTCCAGGATGCGCGTGTCGAGATGCGGCACGGCCATCGTCGGCGCGGCATCGAGCGCCTGCCCGTAGACCTTCGCCTGGTGCTTCGCCACGATCTCCGGATTGTCGCACACCAGCCACTGGCCGCCGATGGGGAAGCCACCGAGGCCCTTTGCCTCCGGGATGCCGGACTTCTGCAACAGCGGCAGGCTGCCACCACCCGCACCCACGAACACGAACTTCGCCGTGTTCTCAAAGCTTTCGCCCGTTTCCAGATTCTTCACCACCACCTCCCAGCGGCCGTCCTTCTTCGTCAGGTTCGTCACGCGGTGGCGGCTCGCCACGCCGCAGCCCGGCTGCTGTGCCAGCCAGCCCAGCAGCTTCCGCGAAACCTCGCCGAAGTTCACGTCCGTGCCGCCGTCCATCTTCGTCGCCGCGATCGGCACCTCACCACGTCCCGCCAGCAACAGCGGTGCCCATGAGGCGATCGTGTCGCGGTCCGTCGAGTACTCCATTTCCGCGAAGAAATGATGCGCGCTCATCGCCGCATGCCGCGCCTTCAGGAAATCCACCTGCGCCTGCCCGTGGACAAAGCTGATGTGCGGCACCGGATTGATGAACTCCTTCGGATTGGAAATCATCCCTTCCTCCACCGCGTACGCCCAGAACTGCTTCGAGTGGTCGAACTGCTCGAAAATCTTGATCGGGTTCGCCGCGTTCACCGTTCCGTCCGCCTCCGCCTTCGGCGTGTAGCTCAGCTCGCAGATCCCCGCGTGGCCCGTGCCCGCGTTGTTCCAGCCATGGGAGCTCTCCTGCGCCAGCTCGTCCGTCACCTCATACACCTGGATCGAAAGCGAGGGCTCCAGGCGCTTCAACATCGCGCCCAGATTCGATGACATCACGCCGCTGCCGATGAGGATGACGTCCGGATTCTGGATGTGGGAATTGTGCTTCATGGGATGGGAAAATGAGGGTGGCGGCAGGTGGTGCGGCGGTTGGAAAAGATTGAAGGCTGACGGGATGCACCCCGAAAAGCCCGGAACACGTGCGGCGGAGTCTTGTGGGAATTTGCCCGATATTCACGCAAAAAAGATTTTTCCAGAAAAAGACAGATTCGCGGGGAATCCTAGGGGCGGAAATGGTGAAACGAAAAAAAAATTCCGTCCCAGCGCCTTCTTCCGCCCGCCGTGACCACCCGGGAATCACCGATCGCTCGCAAAGCCCCATTCCACGCGGAAAAACGCGCCTCGTCCATCCCCTCCGCCTGCCGGATTTCCCCCTCCACATGCCGCTGCCCCACTCCATGCACATTGCATCCCGCAGTGAGCCTCGCGCCATCCCTGTGCATTCCGCATGCTCTCCGCCCGATCACCGCAATCCCTTGTCCTGCCTGCGTTTGCGCGTCTCCGGAAGGGGTGTAATTGTTAGATGTCGGCCGCCACGGACCAGCTCCGGAACCCTCCGGAGCCTCTCCGGCAGCCGCCCACCTGAACAACCCCTGCCTCCCATGAAAACCAACTTCCTCGCCCTGCCACTCGCCGCTGCCACCGCCCTCGTCTGCTCCTGCCAGGAGGTGAAGATGAAGGTCGAAACCGCCGGTGACGCCGCCTTCGCCCGCAAGACCTTCGAAAGCCTCGCCAGGGGCGACCAGGCCGTCAGCGCGGACATTGATTGGAAGACCCTCAAGTCCTTCGGCACCGATGTCGGCGCGGCCTATGTCGTGATGGCCTCGGAGGAAGACCAGCGTCGTTTCCGCGAGGGCTTCATCACCCAGTTCTCCTCCGCCTTCCAGACCGCGGGCGGGAAGGTCGAGGCCTTCGGCGGCTGGAAGGTCATCGAGCACGATGCCACCCACACCGTCGTCACCGCCGTTTCGCCGGACAAGATCCTGCGCATCACCGTGAACGAACGCGATGGCAAGGAGCGCGTCTCCGGCTTCGGCGTCACCCCGCTGTGATTCCGCCCATCTGCCGGCAACCACACCCCATTCGCTGAAAGGCGGTTGGGGTGTTTTCTTCGTACGTAGTTCCTCATTCATGAGGGTGGGGTGAACCACATCATGCGGAGGTGGCGGCCCGGTTCATCACAGCCTCTGCCCGGATGGCCCAATCACGCATCCTGTACCGGCTGCTGCATCCCGTTGCCGGGTGGACGCATGTTCCGGCGGTTCGCCACATGGCGGATGCGCTCCTTCCGCTCCTGCAACCATGTTTGGAATTTCTCCTCCTGATCCGGGCGCAGCAACGCGGTGATCTGGCTGTCCGCCAGCTCATGGCTTTCACGCATCACCTCACCCGGAGAGGGCGGGGGAGAGGCGGATGCCGTTCGCGGTTCCTTGTCGAAAAACCGCTCCATCGCCCGGGTCATGCTTGCCTCGGCGTGCTCCACGATCGGCCGCAGCTTCGCCACCTGTTCCACATCCAGATCCAGGCTCTCCGTCAGCTCCGCCATGCGGTCCTTCACCCGGCGTTGCTGCTGGGCCAGCGCCTGCGGCGACACGGCCTCTGTTGAAGATTCCGCCATCATGAGGTCCGCAGCGGAAACATCCGCCGCAGGACGATGCGCACGGTTTTCCATCGTCTGCGCCACCGCAGCCACCTGTTGGAAAAAAGCCAATGCCTGCGAACCCCGTCCGTCCTGCAACGCGAGTCTGCCAAGGAAAATCCCCAACAGTCCCAGCGCCAGCCAGCAGGTCGTCCGCATGGTCGCTTTCATGCCGTATAAACGCCGGTGGGGCGGGGAAGTTTCTAATTTTCTTCGGTCGCGGGTCCGGGTGAAACCACCTTGCTGCCGTAATAGTCCATCAGCCCGTATTCGATCTTCGCCAGTATGCCGTCGCGGAAGGTCACGCTCACAGCGCAATCGAGGTCATGGACCGTCCGCGCCTCCATCGCCAGCGAGCACTCATTCCAATTCTCCACAACTCCATCCTTGAAGCTCTCCTGCTCCAACAAGGAGCGGAATTCCGAGACCGGCATGCCGAGATGAATCTTCATCCGCTCGCTCAAGGTGTGGATGAGGTGCATGATCGTTTTTACGATGAATGGCGTAATTGAATGTAGGGGGAAGCTCCAGCTTTCCCTCTGCGGGATCGGGGATCGTTTGGCCCCACTGGCCGCCGCCAACCGGAGCTGGCGGAGACCATTCGAAAGCGGAGCTTCCGACTACAATGGGAAATTACCTCACTCTCACCACCCCATCCTTCGGCACCCACATCATCTCCCCGTTCACCGCGATCCGTTTGAGATGGGATGCCACCGGCAATCTCACCTCGATGCCACCCGAGGGCGGAATCGCCAGCGGCGCGATGTCCAGCTTCCAGTCCCCGCCGCTGTGGCGCAGCGAGTAAGTCAGGCGTCCATAGTAGGTCGCGAGGTTCTCCACGCCGTTGTTCCGCCCGTGGTCGAACCACGAAAGCGGCAGGCCCGCCGCCAGCACCAGCGTGTCATCGCTCGCGCGCTCGTAGGCGAACAGCGAGGCGAACCCCAGCACGTACTCCGCGCCGATCCACGAGTGCGGCAGATCGCCGAAATGCCCGGGGCTCTTCGGGTCCTTCCACGTGATCTCCGGCCACTGGTTCCACTCCTTCGGGCGGCGGTCCGCCAGCAGGAACTCCAGCAGTTCGTGCGCGTCCTCACGACGCCCCAGCCGCACCAGCGCCGGGACGATGCGCATTTCATACGCGGAATAATTTGTCCACGGCACCTCGTTCCGCACCTTCGCGCGGAAGCCTTCCAGATACTTGTCGAAGGTTTTCTCCAGCCCGTCGCACGGCAGCACGCCCAGCCCGTCGAGCAGCGTCACCGCCACCGCCGTCGCCGCCGGATCGAAGTCCGCCCACTCCACCGATCCGGGTACGTACGAGATGTCCCGTAGTTCCATCGTCGCCCGCAGCGACTTCGTCACCGCTTCCACCATCGCCTCGCCCAGCGCGCGGAAGGATTTCACCTCCCGCTCCGGCCGGCCCATGCGCTCCGCCAGCCGCGCGATGTCCAGCAGCCCGCGGATCGCCCAGAAGTCATCCCAGTACGAATGCACCGGATGCGCCAGATAACCCTCGTGGCTCGCCGACTCCGGCAGCAGCCCGCGGAACGGACGCTTCTGCGGATCGCGGTAGCCCTCGCCGGGGCGACGCTCGCGCAGCGCCCGCGTGAGCGAAACGCACTTCTTCACCGTCGGCCACAGCGCCTCGGAAAACGCATGGCCCGATCCGAAGCGGTGGCACTCGGCGATGCCATGCAGCCATTGGCCCTGGCTGTCATACTCGATCAACCAGTCCGCGCCCTGGTCATCCACGCAGCACGGCACGAAGCCATCCTCGCGCAAAAACGGCGCATACCAGCGCATGAAATCGAAATACGCCTGCGGTGCGCCCGCGCGTGCCAGCGCGCCACCCATCACCACCCCATCGCGGATCCACGCGCGGTTGTAGCGGCGCGGGCCCGGATGGATCGCGGCACCCTGGCGGTTCACCAGAATGTGCGCCGCCGCCGTGCGCCACGCGTCCACCGCGTCCTGCCACTCCGGCGGCACGTCGAATTCCACGCCGCCCAGCTCCTGCTTCCACGTCTTGCGCGCGCACGCTTCCTTGCACCCGGCTTTTTCGATCTCCGCCAGCGGCGAAAACGGAATGCCCATCCGCCGCGTGGCCTTCTCACCGGGAGCCAGCTCGATCTCGAACGTAAACACCGCCTCCGCCCAACCCAGCGGATCGGTCGTGCGCTGTGCCTCCGGCGTGCCGTGATCGCCCAACCGTGAAACCAAACGCCCCGCCACGAATGGCTGGCAACCCGCCGCGCTCGGCTCATCCATCGCAAGGATCTGCCGCTCGCCATTCAGCCGGCACACGCGGCCGTGGATCTCGATCGCGCTGATCGCGCTCTTGCCGCCCAGCTTCTGATAGTGCTGCCAAGGCGGCGTCGCTTGGAACGGACGCACCGCCACATGCAGCTTCACCGTGCGCGATGTTTTCCCGGTATTCGCCACCGCGTAATCCACCACCGTCCCGCGCACCGGACCGAAGTCGCACGGTGCGGCGAAGGTTTCCAACGAAAGATCCCCGCATTCCCAGCGCACCTTCGGTAGCGGCATCCAGCCGTGATCGAGCGAGGGCACCGGCCGCACGTCCGCCCAGGTCCACAGCCGCTCGCCATCGTGAAGGAATGGCTCCAGCGACGGCCCCGCCGCATCCGTCTCCACGAGGCCCTCCTCGTTCATCATCGAGCGCGGTCCACCGAGCGGCGATCCTACCGGCGTGAGCAGCGTTTGCTCGCGCGACCAGTATTTCGGAAACGTGCCACGCCGCGACTCCGCCGCCACCGCATGCAGGAATTCATCATCGGACCGCGAGAACTCCGCGCCCTTCCACTCGATCCATGACAACGCCGCGCCCGCACCCAGCTTCAAGCGGATGCGCCGCGTCTCCGGAGAGGGCAGAGGAACGGGAGTCAACCTCCCATGCACGCCATTCAACTCCAGCACCGGCCGCCACGAGTCACCGTGAAAACTTTCCACCGCCACATCCCGCGCATGCCCCGGCACCCAGTGCAGGATCATCCCGCCGAGTTCGCGCGCGCGTCCGAAATCCAGCTCCACCCACGGCGCGGCATCGTCCTCCGCCGCATGCCATGGATTCGCGCTGGAGGGATCGCGCAGCGCGTTCGGATCACCGGACGAGGCCTGGCAGGACACCGGCACCAGCGCGCCCGTGTCCACCCACTCGAAGCGGTCCACCAGCAGCTGCCCGGCACCACCGCTGCCCGCGGAAATCACGAACTCGATCGCGCCCACGTCCGTCGGCACGCCGCCGCCCGCCGGTCCCCACGCGAAGGGCATCCGGCTCGCCGGGATCACAATCTCCCGCCACTTGCCATTCACCTCCAGCGGCTCTTCCGTCCAGCGCCACACGTTCGCGCCGGAGGGGTCCACGATCTTGAACTCGAAGCGGTTCGGCGGTACCTGCCCGCGCAACCGGAAGCGGAACTCCCACGTCTGCGTCAGCTTCATCGGGATCACCTTCCGCGCCACCACGAAGCCGCCGCCGCCCTTGAAATCGAAATCCATCCGCAACGCCTGCCCGCCGCCATTGGCAGGCTTGGCATTGTCATTCGCCTTCGCCGGCTTCTTCGCATCGATCTTCAATGTCGCCAGACCGGAGGCCACCGCCATCCACGAATCCGGCGCTGCGAAATCATCCACGATCACTGGGTTTTCCTCGTATCCTGCCACCCGGAGAGGCTAACAGCGGAATCCCGCCCCGCGCTAGGGAAAATCAATGCGCTGGAGGGACATTGACCGGGATATTGGGCTTTCCCCGAAAAGCGTGTGGGCCACCACATGCCGGACAAAGCGGAGCCTCACACCTTCAACGCCGCGGTCTCTTCCAGAAATTGATCCACGGCCATATGAGGCGGATCGGAGACGGTCTCCACGTCGTAAAACACCGGCCTGATGGCGAATGTTCCAAGGTATCCCTCCCGGTCGCGGTTCTGCTGCGTATTGGGCAGCAACGCATAGGAAACGGGAATTTCTCCATCGAATGCCTGATATAGTTCCTTGCGGAGATCAAGCAACCGGGGTTCCATCGAGCAGCCGATGAATACGAAATGATGGCTCAACATGGCCGCTTTCAGAAAGGGAATCACCGTCTTGATCTCGGAATTGTTGAGGTAGGCTTTGAAATAGTCCTCCGAGGAAAGAACCACCTTGCTCTTGTTTCCTGCAACGGTGTGAAGGTAGACAAGGAAACGTTCCTTGCTGCTGAGCACATGACCCAAGGAGCTGTCGTCTCCGTAGTGGATGAGCCAGCCATTGTTTCCACAGACATTGTAGATCAAGCTGTCGAAATTGGTCGTGATGATTCCGGACCATGGTGCGGCTTCCAGATTCTGAAGCCGTAGTCTCATGCGTTCGTATATCTCCTTTGGAGCCGCTGAGTATTTTTGCCACGCGAACTGTTTTTTGCGGAATTCAAAGTATTCCGCAGGATGCAACATATCCCGCAAGTCATTGGCAGCTTCTGTCAAATTGCCAGCATCCAAATTCCTTTTGCTGGATTGAAGCTCGGGCGTGTCACCGTTCAATTCGTGGCAATATTCCAGCATGTTGCGCATCAGACCGGTCCAGTCCGGCATGCCGCAGATTCGGGAAAACCCCGCGCCGACGAAGGCAATGCAACGCCTGTACTTGATGAAGTCGGCCAGATGCTTGGGGAGGACGCTCATGGCTTATCCCCTGCTGGTGTGGGAAATGATGGCTTTGGCTGCCTCCGCCGTGAGGGGTTCCTTCTCCCATTGCTGCAGAAGATGGCGCACCCGCCCGAAGGCTTTCAATTCCTCCCCGGTCCAAGCTTTTTTCGACAAGGTGGGGGTTTGAGCCAGAATGATTTTCACGGACTCCACCATGGCCCGGATGCCCGCCTCGCCCTCATCCTTGTCCCGCAACATGGCGCGACGGTTGACGGCGAAGTCCAGCATGTGGACGGACAGCATGAGAAGGATGCATTCGCGTGAGATATGGCATTTCTCCGCGGTTTGCAGCTCCTTGACATTCAGCCCCAGAGCCTGGGCCACGCCTTTGATGTTGTTGAGGGCGGCATCCCCCCCTCCATGGGAGACCCTCAGCAGGGTGGGAAGGCCGAGCCTGGCATTCCCCATGCGGACCACATACCCCGTGTGTCTGGACTCCTCACGCCGATCAAAGCCCATTTTGCCGCTTACCAGAAAGCGGTCGAGATCCTTCAGCTTGATAGCCATATCCGGAAATATTGTTCGATCGGGAGGATGTTACGCGGACACCGGCTTGAGGAAGGACAGGAGATTGTCCCGCACTTTCGCGGCATAGCCCATCGGTTCATAGTCTCCGGACAGATAGAGCTTCGCCTCTTCCACCAGGATGCCGGCCAGATCTTCGACCGCCTCATCCAGATTCTCCCCCTCGCCGGAGGTAAGCATGCCGATCTGAATGGCGCTGGCGGAGTAGCGTCCTTTCCCCACCTGTGAACAGATCACTTCAATCGGTCTGATCGCCTCGAAATCGGATCCCAGATTTGTCAGATAGGTCAGACGCGGGAAGCGCACCACCTTGCGCACCTTTTCCGCAATGGCTTCGTCCGTAAGCAGATCCTGCACCTCGATTCCCAATTGCTTCAGTCGGGAGCGAAAATCGCGATCCGTTTTCAAGGTCTTGGTCAGGCAGGCTCGCTCCACGGTGGCCCACGGGCTCAAAGGCCCCGGCTGCTGGCCAAGCTTCGGATGCCAACTGTTGACGCGGATTTTCATCCTCTGCGCCTGGGTTTTCCGATCCGCATCATCTCCCTCCACCGAGACAACAGCGGTGGGAACCTCCTGCCGTGCCTTTTGGGCAAACTGGATGAAATCCAGGCCATCGCGCAGATCGCGGCTGTCATCCCGCGTTCCTTCCCGGAAGTTCAAGTCCATCACGAGGGCGTCGATGCGGACATCATCGTTTTCGATGAGATCCGCAGCCTCGGAGAGAGTCTGCGCCACAAGCACACCCATGGAAGTTTCGCGAAGAAAGTTCCTCGACAAACGGGCCACAACAGCTTCGTCATCGTCCACGATCAGTGCCACGGGGGAATAGGTCTCGTTCATATTTTTCGATTTGGAGAATATTGGCGAACTCAGGCTGTCGCTTCGAGGGTCAATTCAAACAAGGCTTTGCTCCGATCCTTCAACTCGAGGCTGCCACGGAAATGACTGTCGATCAGACGGCGGGACATGGGCAGTCCCGTGCCGGTACCCTGCCCGTCCTTTTTGGAGGTTTTTCCGAGAAGAAAGATATCGTTCGGATTGGGGAAGTGCGCCCAGCTGATGCCGGGTCCGTCATCCCAAAAGAGGATTTTGATTTGTCGGCGCGATCCCGTGGTGTTTTCCGTGCAACGCACGTGGATGATGTTCTTCCGGCTCCTGCCGGTCGATTTCTGTGCATCGATGGCGTTGATCACCAGATTGAAAACGACCTGTTGCAAGACCCGCCGGGCACCGCGCAGCGTGGTATTGCCGCTGACCTGGATTTCCATGCTCATGCCGTTGCGGTCCAGGGCGGCTCTGAAATCGCGGTGGATGTTGGTGAACAAATCATGCACGGAGAAATCCTCCTCGTCTCCCGGATCGAAATGTTTGGTGAGATTCTTGAGTTGTCCCAGCTCGGTCTCCATCCGCAGGCAGGCTTCCTCCGCCTCCTCCGCCGAAGTCTGGATTTTCTCAAACGAGAGCTTTTGGCGGATCGCCTTTTTGGCGTTGTCGATCAAGTCGCGGGTTTTTTCCGTGGCATGAATCGCCTTGTGGCCCAGATCGTGGGCGAAAAGGGAGATGATCTCCGCACGGGTCGAGGCATTGGATTGGGTCATCACGAACTCATTGATCTCCTCCTGCTTTCTCATCAGAGCGATCAGTGCCAGATCGTCTCCGACCCGCTCCGTGAATGAATGGAACAACCGGATGTCCCGGAGGGAGAACTCATGTTCGCGGTAGTGAAAGATGGAAAGGGTGCCGAGTTTGCCCGCAAAACTGGTGGATACGATATCGGATTGCAGACTCATCACCATGTAGGAGCCGATGCCGACACGGCGGAGGGTTTCCTCATCGTCCGCGGTGATTTCGATGCCGAATCCTTTTCCGGATCGGAGAGCCCTTGCCGTGCCATAGTTCCCATCGTCTTCGAAAACACGTTGGCAGATGCGTTCGGCGGGACCACCGCGCTCCCCGGGCGCATGACGGATTTCCCCCCAGCTTCCACGTACCTCCAGAGTGCTTTCTGCTTCGTTGTAGAGGCGCAGCACAGCCCCATCGGCGGCGAAGCCGAGTGCCGCCTGACGGCAGATCTGCTCATGGAGATCCTTTTCGGAGACGTTTCCATCGCCGGCGATTTCACCAAAGTTGAAGGGTGCGGCGAGTGCTTCCAAGCGCATCGAAAACACGGCCTCGGAAAGGCAGCGGCAGATGGCCTGCCACGCGGAACGCAGTTCACCCACCAACTGATTGGCTCCTGCGGAATCCACATCCGCACAGAACAGACCGAAGTACTCTCCGTTTCCGAGCAACTTGATCACGATACGGGACTGGCCCGGCTCCAGCTTCCCGGGCAGCAATCCCGCGTCCTGTGAATCCATGTGCCGGAAGGTCTCCTGATTGCCAAACAGATTGTCCGTCAACGAACGTTCGATCTCGATCCCGAAAACCGGGGAGTCCGGTGGGAAGGTGGCGGCAATCTTGAACGCCGCCCGGGCCAGACCTGCGACCGCCAGATACCCTTTGTGAACGGACGGTTGGTTTTGCCGGATGGTCTGCAGGAGTTTTTCTCCGAACCTGCGGAATACGGTTTGCCCCTGATCCGCCAGTTCCAGATCCGAAGGACCGTATTCGGCCTCTGCATTCAGATTCCAGATGGCATCGCTTAGGTTGGACATAAATAAATATAATCAAATTATCTATAATTCGGGACCGAATGAAATGGTGGGATGGATTTCCGGGGATGGTAAATAATTATCGTTAGAAATGGATTTATCGTGTGAAGAGAGTTCTGAATGATATTTTTGTCGAGAAAAAACACTTATTTGAATGTTAGGTGTGATTTCAGATTTATCAGGTTGTCCATGGCGTATTTGCATATGATTTGCATGTTGGTTGTCGGATGGTCCGGCCGGTGATACCCTGATTTTCTTCGGAAGCTCATCCTGCTCCTATCCATCCGAGCCAGCTCGATCCCGCCTCCTGCCTTCCCGCGGATTCACCTTCGCCCACTCGCACATCGCGCGGATGATGGGGCGAAGGGATTCGCCGCGCGGGGTCAGCGAGTATTCCACCTTCGGCGGCACTTCGCGGTAGATCTTCCGCCGCACGATGCCGTCCCGCTCCAGCTCCCGGAGCTGCTGGGTGAGCATCTTCCCGCTCGCCTGCGGGATCAGCCGCCCGAGTTCACCGGTGCGGCGCGGGCCCTCGTCCAGATAGTGGAGGATGATCGGCTTCCACTTGCCGCCCATCACCTCCAGCGTACGCATCACCGGGCATTGGTCGTGTTTCATGATTTCATGGGATTGTCATTCGGCTCCGCTTTGAAGAGGAGGAAACTTTCTTCCACGCTGGAAACACCTCATTCCGCCCAATTAGGACCTTTTGGTAACTATGGGATAAAAGGGTGGGTAGTTTACGGATTGTCCCCATGGGGTAGCCTACTCCGCATGTCAAATGTCCTCATCGTCCACGCCCATCACGAACCGGGCGGTTTTTCCTCCGCCATGGCCGCGGAGGCCGCTCGCGTTCTCGCCGCGCAGGGGCACCAGGTCACCTTCACCGACCTGCACGCCATGAACTTCCAGCCCGTCTCGGACCGGCGGAATTTCACCACCGTGGCAGATCCCGCCCATCTCAAACAGCAGCGGGAGGAAGCTCATGCCAGCACCCACGACGGCTTTACTCCGGAAATCGAAGCGGAGATCCGCAAGCTGGAGCAGGCGGATCTTCTCATCTTCAGTTTCCCGCTGTGGTGGTTCGGCATGCCAGCCATTCTCAAGGGCTGGGTGGACCGCGTCTTCGCCTTTCAGCGCATCTACAGCCGCGGGCGGTGGTACGAAAACGGCATCGGCGCGGGAAAGCGCGCCATGGTCCTGCTCACCACCGGTGGTGCCGCCGCCCAATACGGCCATGGCGGGCTGCATCCTACGTTGGACACCGTACTTGCGCCCGTCCATCGCGGTGTTTTCTGGTTCAATGGCTTCTCGCCGCTGCCGCCTTTCGTCGCCTGGGAGGCCGCGCACGTCACCGATGATATCCGCCGCCGCTGGCTCTCCGATCTCGGTTCCCGCCTGGAAACGATCTTCACCGGGCCGGTCCTCCGGTTCCCGCGGAGCGCGGACTTCGATCCGGAAACGGCGCTCGATACCGTACCGCGCTTCATGGTCACGGTCCGCCATGCCTCCACCCCGGACGACGCCCCTGCAGGAAAAATCCCCGCCGAAACCAGTGCTCTGCACAGCCTGCTGAGCGAGGGGAAACTCATCTCCGCCCAGTTCCCGCCGAAGGACACCGCACCATCCGACTGGCGCGGCTTCCTCCTGTTCCGTGAGCGCGATGCGGAATCCGTCCTCGCCCTCTGCCGGAACCTCCCGCTCGCCCCGTGGCTTGATTTCGAAATCACCCCCATCGAGGCCTCGCTGGCGCTCTGAGAAAGTTCGGGCGAGGGGATGGGAAACGGCGGAACGCCACGCAGCGTTCCGCCGGGCCATTGGAGGCTACTCCTTCTTCGCGGACATGCTCTTCACGATCTCATCCTGCTTCGCGCCGCCGGCGAGCAGGCCTTCGATCATCTGATCGTTCAGGTTGGCCGGGTGGGTGGTGAAGAGCAGCTTGCCGTCCTTCACCACGAAGGCGAACGGGATGCCGGTGGCCTTCGCAGGGATCAGCCATTTCTTGGAAAAAGCCGAGCCCTTGTCACCGGTGAAGACCACCGGGTAGGACATGCCCTCGCCCTTGCCCTTCACGAACTTCTCCACCGTGCCCTTGTCGTCCTCCCACACGTTCATGCCGATCACGCGCAGGCCCTTGTCCTTGTACTTGTCATACAGGCCGTCCACGTGGGGGATCGCCGCCACGCACGGGCCGCACCAGGTGGCCCAGCATTCGAGCACATAGACCTTGCCGGGTTCCCATGCCTTCGGCACGTCGCCCTGCACCTTGCGGCCGCGGTTCACGGCATCGATTTCCACGGGATCGCCGCTGGTGAGCGCCAGGGCGTTGGAGCCGAGGGCCGCGGCGGCCACGAACAAAGACAGAAGTTTGGTTTTCATGGAATGGTCGGTAAATGTTTGCAGGAACAAAGCTGCGGCCGGATCGTCTTGTCGCTCCATTCGGAGAGGTGAAAATCCGGCCACGCTTTTCAAACCATAAGCAAACGTCCGCCGTTGTGGCAATCCTTCGGGAGTTTGTCTCCCGGCCGGAGATCCTCCCGTGAAGCCAAACTTCGCGCTACCTACCTCTCGAAAACCATCACCGCTTTTCCGACAGATCACGCGGCAGCCCGCGTAGCCTCCGGATGCCGCGTTTCCGCACCTCCGCCCTTTACGCCTGCCTTCTGGCCGCCGCCGGGTCGCTCCACGCTCTGCCGGAGGCGCAACCTGCGGTGTTCCGCGCGCAGACCATTGATGACCGGCTCGGCATCGGCTACGGCCTCGCGATCGCGGACATTGATGGCGATGGCAAGCTGGACATCGCGCTGGTCGATTCCAAGGAAACGGTCTGGTACCAGGCACCGGATTGGAAGAAGCACCGCTTCACCGGTCCGCTGACGAAGCAGGATCACGTCTGCATCGCCGCCGCGAACATCGGCTCCAAGGGCGGCGCGGAGGTGGCCATTGGTGGCGAGTGGAATCCCGGGGATACCCGCAACAGCGGCGCGGTGTTCACTCTCATCCCCGGCGAAGACCGCACCGCGCCATGGACCGCGCACGAGCAACACCGCGAACCCACCGTCCACCGCATGCAATGGGTGCGGGACCCGGAAAGTCATCCCTTCCTCGCCGTGCTGCCACTGCATGGCTGTGGCAATGTCAATGGCGCGGGCGATGGCATCCGCTTCCTCGGCTATCGTCCCGGCAAGGAAGCCGCGGAGCCATGGTCCACCTTCCTGCTCAATGACCAGTTCCACATGGCGCACAATTTCACTCCGGTTGCCTGGCCTGGCACCGCGGGCGATTCGCTGCTGGTCGCATGCAAGGAAGGCGTCCACCTCCTGCGGAAAAGCGATGGGGCAGGGGACACCCCATGGCAGGCCGGGCGTCTCACGGAAAAACCCGCCGGCGAGGTTCGCCTTGGCAAGCTGCCGGATGGCAAGCGCTTCATCGCCACCATCGAGCCGATGCACGGCAACCAGGTCGCGGTGAATCCGGAATCCACCACCGGTCTCTGGTCGCAGAAGCGTGTGCTGCTCGATGACACCCTCAACCAGGGTCACGCGCTGGCCGCCGCCGATTTCCTCGGCACCGGCTACGATCAGGTCGTGGCCGGTTGGCGCGAACCCGCCGGAGCGGACAAGAAGGTCGGCCTGCGGCTCTATATCCCCGCGGCGGAAGATGGCAGCACCTGGACCCGCCACGCCGTGATTGATGACAACGGCATGGCCTGCGAGGACCTCAAAGCCGCCGATCTCAACGGCGATGGGAAGCCCGACCTCATCGCCTCCGGCCGCGCGACAAAGAATCTCGTCATCTACTGGAACGAGAGGAAATAGATCCTCTCTCTTTGTAGCCGGAGTGGTGACACTTCGGGCTGGGTGAGCCCGCGAAGAAAGTTGCAGGACCACTCCGCCATGGATGGGCATCGGTGGGAAAATATTCCCGTCACGACATTGGAAATCCTCCCAGCCCGAAGTGTCACCACTCCGGCTACGAAGAGAAGACCCGAACCCGTGCAATCCGTGGGCCTCCTCTTTTCGTGTTCTTTCGTGCCTTTCGTGGTTCCTCTCCTCACGACTGCATCTTTCCCCGCACCTCCCGCGGATTTCTCCCGGACCGTCTCCGGAACCATCTATTGAACAACGCCAGATCCGTGAACCCCAGCGCGCTGGCCACCGTCTTCACCCGTCCGCCCGGTTCCAGCAGCGCCTCCCGCGCGTATTCGTAGCGGCGGTTTTCAAAGGCCTCCCGCAGCGTGCGTCCTCCGGCGGCGCGTGAGAGGCGGTTCAACTGCCGCTCGGACAATCCCGTGGCCGCCTCGATCACAGCCGCGGGCAGTTCCTTGTCCAGCGGTAGAGTGCCCAGCATCCGGTGCATGGCCTCGAGCCGCGGATCAAAGTCCTCCAGCAACTCCGCGCCGATCTCCAGCCGCTCCATGGCTACCGCGAATGCTGCGGCCCAATCCCCCGCCAGCGCCGCCAGCCGCCCGAACGCCGCCAGACTCGTCTCCCCCAGCGTGAGATAGTGGTGATGCCGCGGCACCAGCGCCGCCGTGCGCGCGATCACATCCCGCGCCGCTGGCTGCAATTCCGGCACCTCGTTCTCCGCCGCCACGCGTGGCAGTCCTTTCTCGAAAAGGTGCAGCCCGTTCGGCCAACGCCAGCGCAGCCCGATCGAGAGAAACCGGAACGGCCCGCCGAACTCCTGGTGCCGCAGCCCCGGCCTCAGGAAGAGCCACTGTCCTTCTAGTACGTCACTCATCGTACCATCCTCCATCGTCACCCGTGCCCGGCCTTCCTGCACGAACCAGCAGGTGTTTTCCCCGCCCTCGTAACGGTGCTCCCGCTCCCGTGCCTCCGCCGCATCCCAGCTCCGCTCCGTCGCCCACAGCAGGTGGGGGGAGGTCGTCATCAGCCGTTCGTAGGAAGCCAGCGCCATGCCCGCAGGCTACGCCACGTGGTCATCCGGACAAGTTTTTGTCCGGAAAAGACAAGTAAAACCTGTGAAGAAACAGGATTTGGAAACACGTAGTGTCCGTAGAAGCCAATCCCGCCTCATGCACTCCATTGCTCGCACCCTGTTCCTCTCCACCGCCTTCGTTTCCGCCGCCACCGCCGCCACCGGCCCGGTCTTCATCGAGGCGGAGGCCTTCTCGGACCTCGGCGGCTGGGATCTCGACCAGCAGTCGATGGAGCAGATGGGCTCGCCCTACCTGCTCGCCCACGGCCTCGGCGTGCCGGTGAAGGACGCGGTCACGCAGGTTGCGTTTCCCGCGCCCGGCGAATACCGCGTCTGGGTCCGCACCCGCGATTGGGTCGCACCGTGGAAGGCCCCGGGCGCGCCCGGAAAATTCCAGCTCATCGTCGATGGCAAGCCGCTCGCCACCACCTTCGGCACCCAGGGTGCGGAGTGGCATTGGCAGAGCGGGGGAAAGGTCACCGTCGGTGCCTCCGCCACCCTCGCGCTGCATGACCTCACCGGCTTCGAGGGCCGCTGCGATGCGGTGATCTTCTCGAACGATCCCACCTTCACGCCTCCCGATGGTGGCAAGACGCTGGAGGCCGCGCGCTTCCGCTGGCTCGGCCTCTCCGCGCAACCGGAGGATGGCGGCAGCTACGATCTCGTCATCACCGGTGGCGGCATTGCCGGGACCGCCGCCGCCGTTTCCGCCGCGCGCAATGGCCTGAAGGTCGCGCTCATCCAGGACCGCCCCGTGCTCGGCGGCAATGGCTCGTCCGAGGTCCGCGTCTGGCCGGAAGGCCACACCCGCCAGAAGCCCTACCCCTTCGTCGGCGAGATCGTGGATGAACTCGTGCCGCAGAAAACCACCGGCGATGGCAATGCCCGCGGTGGTGCGATCTACGCCGACCAGCGCAAGATGGACGTGGTGAAGGCCGAGAAGAACATCACCCTGTTCATGGAGCAGCGCGTCATCGGCGTGGAGAAGGGCGGCTCAAGTACGATCTCCGCCGTAGTTTCCCGCAACGTCCGCACCGCGAAGCGCCTCCGCATCTCCGGCCGTTTCTTCGCGGACTGCACCGGCGATGGCACCGTGGGCTTCATGGCCGGCGCCGATTTCGAGGCCGGGAAGGACGGCAAGATGGGCGCGAGCAATCTCTGGAACGTGCTCGATACCGGAAATCCCGCCGAGGTGCTGAAGTGCGAGTGCAAGGACAAGGACGCGCTCTCCCTCGCCGTGAACGAAGGCACCGTTCCCATGCCCTTCCCGCGCTGCCCGTGGGCGATCGACCTCAGCAACAAGCCCTTCCCCGGCCGCAAGGGCCAGAAGGGCCAATGGGGCAGCACCCCGATCCGGAACCTCGGCGAATGGTTCTGGGAAAGCGGCTTCGACCGCGACCAGGTCACCGAGATCGAATACATCCGCGATCTCAATTTCCGCGCCATGTACGGCGCGTGGGACACCTTGAAGAACGTCGACGGTCTCTACCCGAACCACCGCCTCGGCTGGGCCGCCTTCATCGCGGGCAAGCGCGAGTCGCGCCGCCTGATGGGTGATGTCGTGTTGAAAGCGGACGATTTCCGCAAGGGCACCGTCTTCCCGGACGGCTGCTTCCCGTGCTCCTGGCACATCGACCTCCACGCGCCCGATCCCGCCTTCGCCAAGGGTCACGATGGCGATGAGTTCATCTCCAAGGCCACCGAGGGCAAGCAGTACAGCTACAAGGGCCCCTACTGGGCGCCCTACCGCTGCCTCTACAGCCGCAACATCGGCAATCTCTTCATGGCGGGCCGCGACATCAGCGTCGACCACGAGGCGCTCGGTCCCGTGCGCGTCATGCGCACCACTGGCATGATGGGCGAGATCGTCGGCAAGGCCGCGTCCATCGCCGTCCGCCATCGCACCACCCCGCGCGGTGTGTATGAAAAGCACCTGGAGGAACTGAAGGCTCTCATGTCGAAGTCCTCGAAGAAGGGCGGAGCCTGAGCATCGTCTGAAGGGTGGGACAATTTGATGCACAGATTCCCAAACGGAGAAAACTTGCCTCTGCGTTGCATTGAGATGATCCGAAATGTGAAAAACCGGTGAAAATAGCGAATCCTCTTGAGGCTCAGTCGGTTTTTCGTCACGGGTCGTATGCAACCGCTCCCCATGAATCCAAAGATTTTCTTTGTCGTGCTTTCCGGGTTGCTATGTCTGGCGGCCCCGCTTTTTGCCCAGGAATCAGTCCCCATCGAGGGCCATGTCGTCATCCCGGTTGAAAAGCAGCCGTTGGAAGGAGTCGTGGTGAAACGCACCGCTGTTCACAACCAGGGTGATAGCGCAGCGCAGGAATACCCCTTTGACGGGCAATACACCCAAGAAAGCGCGGTAAAAAAAATCGCCGATGGTGGTGTTGCACTAATTTCAAAATATGGCGACTTACTTTTCGATAAGTTGACTTTCATCCCATTTCCCGAATATGACGACCCTTCGGACACATCGTTGAAAGGTCTTCATCGAGAAGATTATCCTGTCGCAAAACTGCTAATACAGGGGGGTGCGACGACTGTTGGGATTTTAGAGCATACGGATTTTTTCCAAATTCAAATTCCCGACAATGATCTAGAAGTAATGTCTTATGTTTTAGGTGAAATTTTGGGGAGTGAAAAGGCTATCGAATTTGCTTCCAGTAAAAAACAATCAGATAATGCCTCGGAACAACAAAATTGGCAAAGAATTGAGGATATTCTAAAAGATCCTCAAAAACAACATCGACTGCTTTTTTCTTTCACAGAGGCTAAGGATGGTCAGCGGAAGGAGCAAATTGCCACAATCCGCGATTATGCTAAAAGAAGGCAAGCATGGAGGGAATCTCAAAACGGCGGTAATCCATTGGACAAAATTAAACGGGAAGACTATTTGAGGTATATTGTATCCCAGTTGAATCACTATAAGGAAAAATATAATTCCCATCCAGAAAATTTATTTAAACTCACTAGCTCTGGGGTCTCGAAGGAAGAGGGGTTATTTTATCGAACGGATGACGGATCTCTTGTTGTTGCAACCTATAATCCAAATTCCTTGCACAAACAGAACGCTCCTGCCGCAATATTAAGCATCCCATCAGAAAATGGAATGCAAATCATATCAGCCACCTCCGATGGTGTGGTTTCGACAAAGTCGATCTCAAAGTAGTGTGATCATGCTGTAATCACTCAATCCGGCTTCCCTCCGAAGCATTCCCTAAAAACCGAAAATCAGTATAGTTCTTTAATGGATTGCATTGAACCCAAATAATACCTCTCTCCAATCTAGGCTTTGTACATATCTCCACCGCCCGGACGCCCCGGCGGTGCGTCCCTGCCTTTTTGTTTGCTGGGAATATCGTAAATCGATCCGCCGGAGACTCATGGGATCTCATTCCCGCCTTTGCCAAGGGCCGCGATGGCGATGCTTCATGAAGACGGCGGCTGGAGTTTGTTTTACTACTCCTGTTTGGTCGGTTCCGATACGACGCTTGAGTCGGCTTCGCTGAAGCCGAGCCGCATGCCGCCGCTAAGGGTGAAGCTGCGCGGGGCGGCGAGTTTGGTGATCTCTTCCGCCGTGTAGCCTTGATTCCGCAGATAGCTGCCGGCGTTTTCGCGATCCGCACTCAACCATCGATTGGCGGTTTCAGAGTAGATCCTTTCACGTGTTTCCGGGTCACCGATGGTTTGCGTCCATTCCAAGCTGGTTTCGTAGAGCCCCCGGGCCCTGGTGCTTGAAGCGAAGGCCGCGACCGATGGATCGTAGTTCTCGGTTCCCGCCAGACCCTTGAGCAAATCCGCAGGACCATCGGTTTCGCGCTTGGCCCATGTTTCCACTGCCTCGGCGAGTGTGTGGCTGCGGCCCCTCCAGCCGTAAACCTCCGGATGATCGAGGATCCACTGCACGGCTTTCTCCCCGTCTCTGTTCGCGATTTGCCTCAAGACTCCGTCCACAGCCTCACTTTTGCGGGCATAGGCGGCGGTGGCGTTTTGTTCCAGCCATTGCAGGGCTGCGTCCGGATCGCCCTTGCTGATTTCCACGCAGAGCAGCTCATAGCCGCGCTGGCGGTAGTTATCATTGTGTGGGTCGCTGCCGATGTTGGCGAACCATGTCTTGGCTCCCTCCAGGCCTCCTTGCTCGACCTGCTGCTTGAACAACACGTTCAGCATATCCAACCGTGACTGGGAGCCGGGTTGACTCTCCACCCACCTTGAGGCGGAGGCCAGATCCTTCCGTGCCCATCCTTCGGTGATGCCCACCAGAGCGCTGCTTTTTTCCATGGGATTCGCCTCGAGCCAGGCGACTGCGGCAGCGGGATCCTGATGGGCCCATTCAGCCATGACCGCGGTGAAATCCTCGGAATAAACCCCCGTCTTTTTCAGGAAATCGGCTGCTGCCCTGCCATCCAGCGCCCCCCAGGATCGCAGGAATAGAAACCGCTCGTGGTCGAAGTCCTCCATGTGGTTCTTGAACATTTCCGCCACCGCCACCGCTTCGTCCTTCCGCATCGACTGGAGCAGTCCGGTCCACTCGCTCATCCGCTTTAGCGGGTCGGTTTCAGCCAGCGCCTTGGCGAAGAGATCTTCCGGGCGCATGGCGGAATCCTTGCCTGAGGAAGTCGTCCGCGCCCTGCGTTCGGAAGAGGATCTCACCATCGGGCCGGAGGAGGGTACGCCTGCCGCGGCCAGCCGCCCCTGCAGATCGCGGATCGACTGCTTCTGATCCGCGAGGGTGTGGTGCTGTATCAGTGCCGTGATCGCCAGCGTGGCGCACAGACCCGCGCCGAGGATACCGAGTTTCGTGTTTGTGCTCATGATTGCAGTGAGGGTTTTCAGGGTCGCGGTGGAGGGGGAGAGGGAGGGCAGGGTGAGGCTGGAGAGGAATCCGGGCGGCGGTGCGAAGATGATGCCCGTGGCGAGATAGGAGCCGAGGGTGCCGCCGGTGCTGTGAATGCCACGGCGTGCGAACTCCGCTTTCAACCGCTGCAGTGCTCTCGATACCCGCTTCTGCGCCGTGTCAGCGGACAGGCCGAGCCTCCTTCCCACTTCCCGGAAATCGCAGCGTTCATAGAAGCGGAGGATCAGCGCGTTCCGGTCCGCCGTGGGCAGATGCTCCAGGATTTCATCGATCATCGGAGCCAGTTCCCGCCAGTGCGGGTCATCCGCTCCGGTGGCGAGCAGCGATTGCTGGGTGGCGGCCCTTCGCTCGTATTGCTTCCGCCGCGCCTCGCTCCGCAGGATCTCGGAGGACTTGTAAACCGTGCAGCGGTGCAACCAGCCTCCGGGCACGACATCGGCCGGGAAGGTTGCCGAGCTGCGCATCCATTCGCAAAAGACCGCCTGGGTGACCTCCTCCGCCAGATCCATGCGGCCTCTGCAACAGCGCACCGCCGTCGCATAGACGTGACCGGCGTGCGCGGTGAAGAGATCGCGCAAGGCGGCTTCCGGACGGTGCGTGAGCCCGCCGGTGGATGCTGGAGCCGAATCGTGGAACATATACCGGAACACCCTTCATTCCAATATGGCCGCTCCGGAGGGGAATCCGACAGAAAACGTATGAACCGGATGGCTGGCTCTCCTTACGGCTTCTGCTCCTGCGGATGCTTCTCCAGCCATGCCCGCAGTTCACGGTCCCGCGTTTCCAGCCACCGTGCCTTTTGCTTCAGCGCGGAAAGCTCCGCCGCATCCGCCGGTGGTTCGACCGCCAGCGTGCGCCATCGGTGCCTGTGCTGGTTCTGGCGCGGGTACCGGCGTTGAGCCGTTCCTCCCGGTCTTCGCCAGGGTGGCCATCGCCGTCCGCTTTTCAGGAGAAGAGCAGGTCATTGTTCGGACATGGTGATTTTCGTTAGATCATGACCGAAAGTCTATGGTTGCGAGGGGGAGTCACGTTTGAGATTGACTGAATAGTTATTTTATGGTGTCACTATGGATGATTATGGAAGCGAGGTCGGTTCCATTCAGTGATATCGGAAGTGTCGACAAGTCGCCCCCCGGTGAAATTGCCGAAATAGTGCCATTGCCAAAGGGATATGGCGCTCCGGGGGGCAATGGCGGGAGAGTTGTGGTGTAAAATGTCAATCTATCCAAAACTATATGATGAAGTGGCGTGTCAGATGGTGTCGGGGTCTGGAGGCTTGGCAGTACGAAACCAATGATTTCGAAGATGCTTTGTCCAAGCTGTCCGAAGAGAGCAAGAGGGCGGACGTTGATGAGATCACCGACTCCCAGATTTCCCAATGTCCCACCTCGAATACCGAGCGGCCCAATTACGGATCCTTGTGCAGGTTCGTTAGGGGGAAGGAGATAGTTCCATTTTTGGGAGCAGGGGCCAGCTTGTCAGCCCGTCCCTCGAGGGTGGATATTCAGAACGGATCGGCCTTCGCACCGAGTGCTTCCGAACTGGCTCATGAAATCGCCATGAACGGAGGGTTGCCGGCGTGGTATCTCTCTGATAGTCAGAATCTTTCCCGTGTGGCTTCCTATTATGAACTGACCTATGACTGTTTCAGTTCTGACTGTGACGATCAGGCGGAAGGATCGCTCAGGCACATTTTGGAAACGAAATTCCGGAATTGCGGCCGTCCCGGGGACATCCATCACTTTCTCGCCGAGAATGCAGACCTGTTTCCTCTCGTCGTGACGACCAATTACGATACGCTGATTGAGGATGCGTATATCGAGAAGGGGCGCTCGTTCGTCAGGGTCGTCCAAATCACCGGGAACGCGGAGAAAGTGGGTTCCATCAAGTACGAGATATTCTCAAAGGCGGGTGGAGATGGTCCCATCGCGAGCCAGAAATCGGAGGAGGTTGGGACCAACGTTTTGAATAGTATTGTCGCGAAGGTGGGATTGCCCGTCATCTACAAGATGCACGGCTCGGTGGAGAGCAGGGAATTCGTGATTACCGAAGAGGACTATGTGCGGTTTCTCGCGCGTTTGAGTTTGAACGGGGGGATGCGGGTGCTTCCCGACTTCATCTCGGCTTGCAACCCGCATATGAAGTTTCTCTTCATGGGCTATAGCCTCGAAGACTGGAATTTCCGGGTAATTCTCGAAAACATCAGGGGCCAGCCAAGGGCTGCTGCGGGCAAACAGGCGGGGAGAGGTGGAGGCAGTGTGGGCAAGACACTGGGGATCCAGGCTCGGGCGGATTGCGCCGATTCCGCAGCGGAATCACCGGACGACTCTTCAGAGGGGAAGGAACCGAGATCGGCAGCCAAAGATCATTGGGCTATTCAAAAAGGGCCCACGAGAGTGGACAAGAAGATATGGGAGATCCGTCGCGTGGAGGTATGTGACATGGATCTCAACACCTTTGTCCGGGATCTCAAGAATGCGCTGAAGCTCCAGGTTTCCACCCCAGTCCAGCGGTCATGACCACCGGCCAACCACCACAAACAGGCGGTTCGCTTGGAGCCAATCCCTATCGCGGGGTTCACCCTTTTTCCAGCGGGGACAATGACTACTTCGCCGGGCGTGGCTCGGAGATTCAGATAGTCATCTCCAAGCTCTATGGCTCGAAGCTCACCGTGCTCTATGGCGAGAGCGGCTGCGGCAAGACCTCGCTGATCCGGGCCGGGGTGATACCCGAACTTCAGAAGCCGGAGCACCGGGTGGCGGTCCTGCTGTTCCGTGACTGGCAATCCCCGGACTTCGCGAAGTACCTGCGTCACAAGATCCTCGAGGCCTTGCTGGAAGTCATCAACCGCCTGCGCAAAAGCCAGGTAGAGTCGGTTCCCGATGCTGCCCTGCCAGCGGAGATCACTTTCGCGGAACTGGAGGAGGCGCTCCGTGGTGCCCTGGGGCCGGACGATGACACTCCGATGGCGGAGGAGGCATTCTACGGCGAACAGGATCTTCCGCTGGATCGCTTCATCATGGAGTGCTGCGCGGTGTTTTCCGGTCAGATGTTCTTCATCTTCGATCAGTTCGAAGAGTATCTCTACTACCATCCCGAAGGTTCGCCCGGTGCTGCGTTCGATGCCGCCTTCGCCCGGTTGGTCAACCGCCAGGATGTCCCCGCGAGCTTCATCTTGTCCCTGCGGGACGATGGCCTGGGCAAGCTGGACCGGCTGCGACCGCGCATCCCGTATCTGCTCGGGAACATGTACCGCCTGGAGCACCTGACACATGACGGAGCGGAGGAGGCGATGACCCGCCCGTTGGAAATCCATGCCCAATCGGGGTATCGGAGCGTTGACATAGAGCCCGCTCTCAAGGACAAGCTACTCGCGCAAATCCGTGAGGACCGGATCGGATTCGAAGATGTTTATCTTTCTCCCCGTCTGTTGGTCCCGCAGGAGGATACCCTCCGCTACAAGGCCCTGTTCCTGCAGATCATCCTCACCCGGCTTTGGGAGCAGGATATTGGGAAAGACGGCGGATCTTTCCTGAAGCTGGCAACTTTCGAAACTTTGACGGCCGAGAAGGCGGAGGACGAATCGGAGGCCCGCTATCTGGTAAGGACCTATTTCGATGGGATCATGGCAAGATTGACGCCGGAACAGCAGGATGATGCCGCGGAGGTTCTTCGCTTCCTCATCCGCTTCGGCGGCCAGAAGAAGGCAGGGGATCCCCGCCGCCTGGCCATGGATGCTGGTATTCAAGACGAAGGCAGGATTGTGAGTCTGCTGGAAGCCTTGGCGCTTGAATCCGATGATCCCCAGGGGCGGAAAATGAGTTTACTGCGGAAAGTCGGCCCACCCTCGAAGCCCCTTTACGAATTCGTGCATGATGTGATGGGGCTAGCTCTCCGTGATTGGTGCGATCGCAGGCGGGACGATGTTTTCAGAAGACGCCAGGAAAAAGAGCTGGATCTCGCAGAGCGTAGAAGACTGCAGGACCAGGCAACTGCCGACGATAAACTGAAGGCATCTAGAAAGCTGACGACTGTGGTTTTGATTGCTGCCGCGGTTCTGGTTATTATGGCGGCATGGATCTTCTATAGCAAAGTCCAAATGCGGAAGAATGAGCTGGATAGGCAGGCTGTTATGAGTGCCAATGCAAAGGTTCAAGAGGGTAACACAGCCGCTGCAATGGACGATCGCGAGGAGGCAATCAAGGCGTATAAGGAAGCCAAGGTTCTATTTTCTGCATTGGGCAAGATTGTTGATTTGGACCCTGAGAAGCAGTATCAAGAGTTTGCTAGCAAGGGCGCGAAGGCGAAAGCTCGGAAGGATGCGATGGATTTGATAGAAGTGGGCAATGATCTTGCCAAGCAGGGCGAATCAAAAAAGGCTGAAGCGATTGAGGCGTATGAAAAAGCAAAAGCATTGCTGCCGGCGTTGGCGGATTTTTCTCCCGAAGGAGAGTATGACAGATGGTCCAAATCCAAGGATGTCCCCAATCCGGATAAAGGTGGTCCCAAGCGTTCCCTGAGAAGATGATTTTAATCCTTGGATGCGGTGATATTTATGGCATTGTGATTTTGAATTGGTTAAGGCATGCAAAGAGAAATCAAATCAAGAAATGTTCTCGCCGAGATGTTGATGCGTAGGGCCACTGAAGGGGTGGGCATGGTGATCGTTGCGACCGTCCTGTTGGCAACTGCTCCGGGTTCCAAAGCCGGGCTCGAAGAGCTTGTTCCGATCGAGATCGCTGAGCCTGCCCAGAGGGTGGAGGCGTTGAGCCAGTTACCCGAGTTGGATGCGTTGATTTTCGGCGCTCCGTCATTGGAAGATATCCGCTTGATGCAGTTCTGGGGGAACTTCCCGAACTGGCCGAATTGGGCGAACTTCAACAACTGGCCGAATTGGCCGAACTGGCCGAATATTCCTGTTCGCTAGCAATGGGGATCAGCCGGTAGCGCGCAATGACGGCGGATGGCATATGCGGGGATGAGACGAAGCTGGAGCTTCTGGTGATCCAGCCCTCGCCTTTCTGCAATCTGGATTGCGACTATTGCTATCTGCCGAACCGCCAGTCGAAGGTGCGGATGAGCCGCGAGGTGCTGGCCAAGGTGTTCGCACGGGCGCTCGAATCCTCCGCCGGAGCGGCAGGAGGGTTCACGGTGGTGTGGCACGCGGGAGAGCCGCTGGCGCTGCCGGTGGCCTACTACCGGGAGGCCTTGGAAATCCTGCGCGCGGAGAATCACCGGCAGGTCGAGGTGGGCCATTCCGTCCAAACGAATGCGACGCTGCTGACACCGGAGTGGTGCGGGTTCCTCCGGAGCGAGGGATTCCGCGTGGGGGTGAGTGTGGACGGGCCGGATTTCCTGCATGACCGGCATCGCAAGACCCGTTCGGGCCGCGGCACCCATGTGCAGGTCATGCGCGGCATCCGGCTGCTGCTGGAGCATGGCATTCCTTTCCACGTGATCACCGTGCTGACCCGCCAATCGCTCGACTACCCCGATGAGATCTTCGATTTCTACCGTCGCGAGGGCATCCGGCAGATCGGTTTCAACGTGGAGGAGATCGAGGGACCGCACCGGGTATCTTCCCTGGAGGGTGGGGAGGCGGACAGGTTGTACCGCGCCTTCCTGAGCCGTTTTTTCGACCTGGTGAACGGCAGCGGGGAGGCCTATGCCGTGCGTGAATTCGACGGGGCGATCGCAGCGGTGCGGTCCGGCCTGACTGGTGAACTGCCGGTGGCACAGCAGACCACGCCCATGGCCATCATCAGCGTGGATCATCTGGGGAATTTCAGCACGTTCTCTCCCGAATTTCTGGGATTGGAGCATGAGCACTACTCCGGCTTTTCGTTCGGAAATGTGATGCACGATTCGTTTGATTCCATGCATTCGAATGGAGCGTTCCAACAGGTGGCGCGTGACATCGCGTCGGGCGTGCGGCGCTGCCGGGAGAGTTGCGCGTATTTCCGCTGGTGCCGTGGGGATGGGCCGGTGAACAAGTTGTTTGAGAACGGTTCGCTGGATTCCACAGAGACCATGTTCTGCCGCCTCTCCAAGCAAGCGGTGATGGATACGGTGCTCGACAAGCTTGAGGCCGCAACCCGGACTCTTACCCCGCTGCGAAGATGTCGATGACGTGTCCGATCCAGGTCTCCGTGCTGCCGGCCTTCACCCTCACCGGACTCTCCCGGGATCGGTTGGAAATCCGTGAGGGTGGAGAAGCTGGTGCCTGGCGGTCCATCGATGGGGCGGACTCGGTGTCTCTGGTGATCGATGCCGAAGAGGTGGAGCCTGACATCGGTTTGCTGGCGATCCCGGAGCACTTGCAGGATTCATGGTGGGCCGTGGCGGATGATCTTCTCACCACGCATGCAGGGCTCGAAAAACCTTCGGCTGCCTATGAATCCTTCGTCGCCGCACTGGCCGGCTTTCTCCGCTTCAAGAAGGTGCCGCTGGGAGATACCCCGCGTTGCGACGTGTTGGTAAGCGCGGCCGGACAGGAATTCTCGGGAATCGGTGTGGATGGTTCCGTGGCCTCGGCGGTCATTCTGGTCAATTTGGGTGATGAGCCCGTTCACGTGAACTTTGGGTCCGGAGTTGGGAGTCCCGTGCGCTTGCGATTGGAGCCACGCGAAGGCTCCTGGATCCGGGGGGGGATTGCCTTTGATGTGGGGACATTGGGCATGTTGGCTCCCGCCGTCCTGCTCCGCATTGCCTAGGGCTCGATTCGACCGGGTATTCCCTGTGAACCGGATGGCTGGCTCTCCTTACGGCTTCTGCTCCTGCGGATGCTTCTCCAGCCATGCCCGCAGTTCATGGCCCCGCGTTTCCAGCCAGCGTGCCTTTTGCTTCAGCGCGGAAAGCTCCGCCGCATCCGCCGGTGGCTCGATGGCCAGTGCGCGCCGTGTTTCCAGCAGCGCGGTGAAATTCTCATCGAAGGCCTGCAAGGCGGCCTCCCGCGACTCCGGTTCCTTTTCCCCGGTGGGCTCCGCCGCGGGCATCACCAGCAGAGTCATCGGTGCCTGTGCTGGCACTGGCTTTGGCGCTGGCGCCGGACCATTCTTCCCGCTCCCTGCCTTCGCCGCGATCCCCGCCAGGGCGGCCATCGCCGCCACCACCGCGATGCCCGCCACCCACAGTTTCTTCCGCCGCGGCTCACGCTCCAGCGCCTCCCGCGCCTGGTTCACGCTCCGCCGCAGTTCCGCCGCGGTGGCGAACCGCGCGTCCGGCGCGACCTTCACACTCCGGGCGATCAATTCGTAAACCTTCGCAGGCATCTGCCGCCGCATCTTGTCCAGCGGCACCTGGTCCGGCCGCATGCATGTCAGCATCTCGCACAGCACCACGCCCAGCGAGTACAGGTCCGCGCGCGGGTCCAGCGGTGCGGCCGCCAGTTGCTCCGGGGCCGCATACGCCGGCGTGCCTACCGCCAGTGTCGGCGCATGAAGGGGGGCGGCACCTCCCGCCGCGTGCTCCTCCACCGTCTCGCCCAGCATCCGGGAAATCCCGAAATCGGCGATCTTCACCACACCGGTGCGATCAATGAGCAGGTTCTCCGGCTTGATGTCCCGGTGGATGATCCCGCGGCGGTGCGCGCGCTCCAGCGCATCGCACACCGGGCCGATCAGGTCCAGCGCCTCGGCCGGACCCATCCGCCGCTTCCGCAGCGTCTCGCGCAGGTTCTGCCCGTCCACATACTCCATCAGCAGATAGAAGTAGCCGCCCGCCTCGCCCGAATCATACACCGCCACGATGTGCGGGTGGTTCAGCGCCGCCAGCGACCGCGCCTCGCGGGCGAACCTGCGCGCGAACGCCGGATCGCCCGCCCGCTCCGGGGCCAGCAGCTTCAGCGCCACCAGCCGGTCCAGCGACCGCTGCCGCGCCTGATACACCACGCCCATGCCGCCGCGTCCCAGATAGCCGAGCATCTCCAACTGCGGGAAAAACTCCGCCAGTTCCCCGATCGTCGGTGGCGGCAGCGTTTCCAGTTTTCCCGTCACACCCATCAGTGTGTCCGTCTCCAGCGGCAGGCCCCCCAGGCAGAGCGCGCACAGCCCCTGCACGCTGCCTCCCGCCAGCGGGGAGCCGCAGCGCGGGCAGGTCGTCACGGGGGAGTCGGCGGCGGCGATCATGGGTTTTGGATCAGCGTGGTCAGCTCATGGCATGCCGATGCTTCTTAAGATAACGCTTCAAGGGTCGCATTTCAGGACAGGAAATTTCGCAATCGGGAAAAAGCAGACTGCGGTTCCGGCGGATGCTCGGTTGGAGGAACTCTTTGCCCCTGCCGGGGCACAAGAAGGCCGTTCCGGTGCCCTCCTCGGAATCCGCCATCCTCCTGTCCCACGTCCGATCTCACCCCATCCTCCCGAGGCTGGCGAGCAGGGCCCGCATTTCATCCTCCTCATCCGCGGGTGAGGCCACGGTGGCCGCCACCTCCTCGCGGAAGATCTCGCGGAAGCGCTTCCGGAACCGGTGGACCACGCTCCGCGCCGTCGCCGGTAGCAGCCGCAGATGTGTGGCCACCGCCACGTAGTCGATCTCTCCGCGCTCCGCGGTCAGGCAGTCCTTCAGCAGTTCATACTCCGCCATCTTCCCGTGCTGCTGGTGCTCGATCTTCAGCCGCGCCAGCGCCGCCGTCATCAGCGTGAGCGCCCAGCTCCGGTCATAGAGCGATTCATCCGGCAGCACCGCCGCACCCGGCGCGCTCAGGTAGATCTGCTCCGCCTCCTCGCCATGCAGGCTCACGGGGGACAGGCCGCCGCCGCGCTTCGCCGCATGCGCGCGGTCCCATTGGTTCGCCAGGAAGCGCTTCATCATCACCAGCAGCAGCGTCCGCAGCCGGCCTCGCGCCGGGTCCGCCGTGGACAGCCAATCGCCCTCCAGCAGCCGTGCGAAAAAATCCTGAGTCACATCCTGGGCGTCGTGCGGATTATGGCCGCGGCGGCGCGCATAGCTGTAGAGCGGCGGCCAATACTGCCGGTAAAACGCGCCGAACTGCACGCGCCGCTCCTCCGGTGCCGCCGCACACGCGCCCATCACCACCGACCAGCGCGTGGTATGGAAGTCACCCGAGGAGGGCATCGAAAACGGATCACTCATGGGAAAGAACGTATCGGAAAACGAAAGGCGGATCGCTGCGACTATATGGCAAGCCATCCGGATACCACATCCTGTCACTTACGGCAAATGGGAGGACCGGCGGATCACCGGTCCTCCCATGGTCTCTACCTTCCTACCTGGAAATCATTCCGCCGGTGGCAGCGTGCCTTTTTCGTAGGACGCCAGCGTGTTCTCGAAGGTTTCCTTCTCGGGGTGGTCATCCCCGCAGGTGGCCAGGGCTTCCTTCTCCGCGGCGATCGCCTCCGCCTTCTTCCCCAGGATGAACAAGGCGCGGCCTTTGGTATCCAGCATGGCGGGCCGCATCTCGTAGTCCTTTGCCACACCGTTCACCGCGGGCCCGATGAGTGCCAGCGCCTGGGTGGCCTGCTCCTTGGTCGGCGCGGCGTCCGTCATGAGATTCCACGCCTTCTCGTTGGCCTCCGTCGCCTCCTCGTCCGAATACGCCCTGGGTGTTTCCGCCGCGGGTGCGGCGGGAGCCGCCTGGGCCACCGTGCCACCGGCGATGGCGGTGCGCGGCACCTCACCCTTCTCGAACGATGCCAGCGCGGCCTCGAAGTTTTTCTTCAAGGCCGCATCCGCCTCACCGCAGGCCGCGATCGCCTGCTTCTCGGTGGCGATCGCATCGTCCTTGCGGCCGGCTTGGAAAGCGGCGCGCGCCCGCGTGTCCAGCGCGTGCTTCCGCACGTGCTTGTCACCCGCCAGCACCAGTGCCGCGTCCGCGATCTTCAGCGTCTCTTCCGGTTTCCAGGACTGGCCCACCAGTGCCCAGGCCACGCTGTTGAGCTGGGTCGCCTTCGCCTCCGCCGGAGCCGGGCTCTGGTCCTCCTCGCGTGCTGCCGGGGACTCGCCCTTCTCATAGGCTGCCAGCGTGGCCGTGAGTTCCTCCTTCAGGCCGTCTTCTCCGCCCGATGCCTCGATCGCCTTCTTTTGCAAGCCGATGGCTTCGTCCTTGCGACCCAGCTGGAACAAGGCCCGCGCCCGCGTGTCCATCAGCGCGGCATCCTTTCGTTCGGGCTGCTGCCCTTCGGCCACCAGTTTCTCCGCCACTTCCGAGAGGGATAGCGCCAGATCCGGCTTCCGCTTGTTCGTGTCCGGATGCGTCAACAGCTCCCACGCGATCTCATTGACCGAGTACGCCGCTGCCGCCGTGTTGAACTTGCTTTCACCCGTGATCGGAATGCCAAGCGCGGCGCGGCGCGGCATCGCGATCAGACTTTCCGATTTAAGAGCCTCCGCTCGTGCCTTCACGGCTGCGGCGTCGGACATCACGGCATTGGATTTGGCCGCTTCGCTTGTTCTTGCCTGTGCGACCGCGTTTTCCCTCGCTGCAATGACTTCAGCCCTTGCGGCTTCCATGAGTAAGTTTGCCTGTGCGATCGCCTTTTCCTTTGCTGCGGTAGCTTCAGCCCTCGCGGCTTCGGTGCTTGAGTTCGCCTCTGCGGCAGCGTGAGCCCTCGCGACTTTCAAGGCGTCCGCGATCGCCTCCTCCCGGGAAGCCGCTTCTTCCACCACCGTATGGCCTCTATGCGCCTTGGGCAGTTCGCCCCGGCGGTAGGCGGCGAGTGTCTCCTTCAGCAGCGCCTTTTCATCGTTGTCCGCGGCCGTGACCGCCTCCTGCTGCTGCTGCACCGCCGCATCCCGCGCGCCGGTCAGGAAAAGCGCCCGTGCCCGGGTGTCCAGCATGTGTGCCGGGATCGTGCCGCCACCGGCCTTTGCCAGCGCGATCATGGCGTCCGTCACCTTCAGCGCCACCGCCGCGTTACCCGCCGGTTCGTTGGATTCCGTCAGCAGCTCCCATGCGGTGTTGTTCAAGGTTTCCGCCACGTCCTTCGTTTCCGCTCCCTGGTTCGCAGGCACCGCGCCCAGCGCCGTGAACTCACCCTGCAGCGTGCCCAGCCAGGCGGCGTATTTCTCCATCGTCTTGCGGAAGGGCTCCGCGTCCGCGCCGGTTTCGTCGTCCGCTGCTTGCGCGGCCTCGCCGATCGCATGATGCGCCGCACTGATCTGTGCCAGCAGCGCCTGGCGCTCGATCGGAGCCGTGGCGGAGGATTTCCCGGACTGACCGTCCTGGCCGCGGGCGCCATCCTGTCCGTTTTTCCCGTTCCGGCCGTCCGCGCCATCCTGGCCGCGTGTGCCATGGGTGGACTGGCGCGGCTGCGCGGCGGGCGTGAGGTTCGTTTCCTGTGCGGCCAGCGGTCGGGCCACGGTGGACGCCAGCATCAGGGACCAAAGCAAAAATTTCGATGTCGGTTTCATGACGGTCTGTAACAACAAGTTCGTGGACTCCGGGATTTGTCTCCCGCCATCTCATCTGGCGGAGTTTTCCCGTTCCATCCCATCCTTAAACATCCGTCCGCCCTTGTGGCGGAATTGCACGCTGAAAACCGATTTTTCTGAAAGACGCCCGCAGCGGGGTAGCCGGAGTCGTAAGACTTCGGGCAGGGTGATTCCACCCCAACCCCGTGACATTGCCTTGGATTGGCCGCTGACGGACCGCACCTGCGGGGAACTCCGCGGCTCTTCCCAGCCCGAAGTCTCACGACTCCGGCTACATGGCTCTCAATGCACGATCCCGTCCACCGGGGCCGTGCCGGTGAGGCGGAACTGGTACGGCCACTGCTCGTAGGGCACGCCTTCCTTCCCGCGTGGCGCGCGCGGATGCGTCCAGTGTTCCGTGGGCGCGCCCATCACCACCAGCCACAGGTTCCTCGTCCCCGCGGGCACCGTGAAGGTGGCGCCGCCTTCCGCCTTCGAGAAGATCCCGCTGTAAACGCGCGTCCCATCCTCCTTGTGCGCCAGGAAGCCATAGCGCCACCCGGCCTTGTCCACGTGCTCCTGGCTGAAACCCTCCGCTCCGGCAAGGCCCTTGAAGTCCACCGCCACTTTCGCTTCTCCCGCGGGCACCTTCAGTCCGATCGCATTGTAGCCGTAGTTCTGCGGCACCTTCTCCGCGGCGATCTGATAGGCTCCGTCCGCCACCGGCTTGAGCGAGGTCACGTGCTGGTCCGCGTAGCGCGCCGCCACCTTTTCGATCCGCGGCAGGTCCCACGTCACGAATCTACGGCACGCATCGTACATCTCGTTGTTGAAGCGCTCCTGGTCGATCCCCGTGAGCCGCTTGTAGGTCATCACCGGGTCCTCGCCCTTCAGCACCTCCCGCCACATCCTGCCGATGAACTCCGGACCGTGCCGGAACGACCAGTACTCCAGCGGATAGCACGTGTGATACTGGTTGTCCGGATGCATGAAGGCCAGATGCGTGTCCTTCATGAACGCCTTCAGGTGGTAGTTCTCGAAGGTCTGCCATTCCGGCAGCACCTGCCACAGCATGTACTGGGACGTCATCTCGCTCATCTCCCCGGTGGTGAACCGCTGCGCTCCATCCGCACGGATCACGGACTGGAACGAATGCCCCAGCTCGTGCGCCACCACGCCATACGGGCCCTTGTTGATGCGCGTGGCCGGAGTCCAGAACGTGCCGATCTTCCCCTCCGTCTCGCCGCCCCACGCCGTGCCGCTCTTGTCATCCGGGATCACGAAGATGAGCATCTTGTACTTCGCCGCCGCCGCCGTCGCCGGGTTGAACCACTTCAGCGTCTTCACGTAGTAGTCGTAGTAGCGGTCCGCCTCCTTCAGCACCTCGTCCACGTTGAAGCGCTGCCGCGAGTCCGGGTTCGCCATCGGGTCGTCCCCGTATTCCTTCGCCCAGAACATGGCGAAATACTCCGTGGACTTGCTGCGCTTGAAGCAGAACACGCTCTCCGGATTCTGCCAGTCATTGCCCTCCGGCACGTGGCCGATCTTCGCCGGGAGATACAGCTCCCGCACGGGTGCCGTCCCCGCCGGAGGCGTGGTGGTGGAAACCGTCTGAGCGGACAGCACCGGACAAACGGCCAGCAGCAGCGCGAGCGCGAGGCGGGAAGGAGAGGTCGGGCGGGAAGGGGAATTCATGCAGGCAAGCGAAGTAACGCGCCCGGCAGCCGCAACCTTTTACCGGGATCAATCTTTTTATCCGCTATCCCCAGGGGTACGGTTTCCGGTGGCTGCCGGACGGCCCGTCTATCTCTCGATCCCCTCACCGCCACCGGAATCCACGGAAGCAGATGGCGGCAGCATGGCCTCCATGTGCGCCACCCGTTCCCGCAGATCGCCCACACATGCCCAGACGCGGTGGATCAACCGCATGCCCGCCTGTACTCCCTGGGGGCCCAGGCTTTCTTGGCGGTCGGTGGGGTCTGGCGGGAAGGAGGACGGTTTTGCATCAGGACATGAGGGCATATGGACGTTCATGGGAGACCGACTGTTCCGTGTTCCGCATCCGGGGAGCGGCGGTGTTTGTGACCAGGAATCTCCGGAGTCCGGAGGGTCGTATCGAAGGCGGAACGTTTCTTCCCGCAATCACTTCTTCGCTGCCTTGAGGGCGTTGATCTTGTCCATGGTCTCCTTGCGCAGTTTTTCGTTCTTGATGGAGGAAGCCAGCCATTCCGCATCTTGCGGGTATTGTTTCCAATACTCCTCGATGCCCTGGCTGCGGGCGATGTCTGCGGGGCTGGGACCTCCTTGGGCGAGGCGGTCGATCTCCGCAATGGCATCCGCCTTCAGCGCGGGGTCCTGAATCGTATCGGCCCATTGCCGTGCGCCCGCGGGGTCGGTCTCCGCCAGCTTGCGCGCATAGGCATCCCGGGCAGGGTCCGTGCCCGCACCCTGGGGTTGTGCTCCGAGCCACTCTCCGGCCGCCTGGAGAGCTGCCGGATTCTCCGGGGTGGCGTAGTGCACCCATTGGGCGACCAGCGATCCCGTGACAGCCCCCCGCTGGTCTTCCGGAGTATTTTTCAGAGTCCAGTTGGCGATGTCGGCGGGATTGGTCCACTTGCTGTCATTCACTGGTAGGGAGGAGTCCTCCTTGCGGTTCACCGAATCGAACACGCTGCTTCCGATCAGCCTTTCCGCCATGCTGAGCGCGGCTCCTGCCCGTTCCGCCGGGTCCTGAATGGACTCGATCCAGGAGGCGACACCCTTGCTGTCCACCTGCCGCTCTTCCGCCAAGACCCTCCCCAGACCTTTGGAGATCTCGATTCGTTGCTCCTTGGGCAACTCCGCCAAGCCATCATAGATCGCCTGCGGGTCGTCCGTGTGCCTGAGCTTTTCGAGAAGCAGGAAGGGCACTTGTCCCTTGAATTGGTCTTTGTCCACCAGACTGCCGATCAGGTCGAATCGTTTCGCGTCCAATAGATGGGACAACAATGGCTGCGCCACATAGTAGCTGGCATTCTTGTTTCCGGGATAGGTGTGATCGAGGACGGAGTTGTTTTCCTTGTCCGTGAGCCAGGCGACGGCGGCGTCCGGCTGTCGCTTGCCCCACTCTCCCATCGGCGTGGAAAGGGGCAGGACGCGATCGAGATCCGCCAGCTTCTCCTTCGCATAGGCCATGGCCGCGGGTCCGTCCATCCGCGCCCAGATGCCCACCAGCGCGGCACCGATCAGCGCGTGGGTCCGCTTGTCCTTCTGTCCCTCGATCTCCGCCAGGGCGGCAGGAATCATCTCGGGTGGCAACTGGGCGAACTTGACCATCAGCGAATTGACGATGTCCTTTTCCGTTTCGGGATCCTTGTTCGGGTTCCGGTTGCAGGTGGCGATGGCCTCTCCGAGCAGCGCCTTGAAATCGGCGGCCTTTTCCGAACGGGAGCGGCGGTCCCCGGACCCGGATGCCGCCGTGCTGCCGAAGCCCGGAGTCGTGCCGCTACCGCCGGAACTTGCGGCGGCGCTGCTGCTGCCAGGGGTGGGGGAGTCGTGCCGCGAGATGAGCACGAGCGCGGTCGGGATGAGAATCGCGGCAACTGCCGCGGTGGCGATGAGTTTGGTCTTGGTCGTCATAACATAAATCCAAAGAGGAGTGGTGGAGGCGGTGGCGATCTTCCCCGCGAGGGCGGCGGCGCTCCATTGGCTCACCAGCGCCGGGGTGACCACGCCGGTCACCGGGGTGGCGGCCAGCGCCTCCGAGAGCGCGGCGGTCGAGCAGGTCACACCAGCGGCGGCCAACTTGCCGCGGAGGCGCTCCAGCGCGCGCTTCAGCCGCATCCGGCAGGCATCCTCCGAAAGGGCCATCGCGTTTCCGACCGCGCGGAAATCCAGCCCCTCCAGAAAGCGCAGCGAGATCACCCGCCGCTCGTCCGGCTTCAGCGAGTCCAGCGCGGCATCCAGAGCCCCCGTCACGCGGGAGCCGGAGTGGGAAGTGAGTGAATCATCATTCATGAAAGCTTTCTCCTCCCGGCGCTGCCGCCGCGTCTCCCGGCGCAGATAGTCCACCGCCGTGCGGGAGGAAACGCGGTGCAGCCACGCGCCGAGGTGGCTGCCATCCGGAATGGTCGAGGCCTGCCGGGCGAGGGCGATGAAGGTCGATTGCGCCACATCCTCCGCCCACTGGCCATGGCTGCCCAGCCGCTGGCGCGCCACGCCCAGCACCATGCCGGCGTAGCCCTCCACCAATTCCCGGAACGCCCCCTCCGATCCGTGGCGGGTATATTCCGAGAGCAACCGTGTGACCTTCTCCGAGTCCATTTTCCAAGGTATCGCCACCCGCGTCCGGAACCGAACGGAATATTTTCCTCCTCTCCCGGAACAGGGCCGGCCTCCCCCGATTCCGTGTCCCTTCGTGCCTTTCGTGGTTCCCCCCTTTGGAATGGCCCGCTTTTCCCCGGCTCCTCCCTGGAAAAATCCCGAACATTTTGCAGACAAACCGGCCCCCTCACGGCATTTTTCCCATGAATGGCGCACGCTCTGGCTAAGGAATGGAAACAATGGCTCGTCGAGAACGGGCCACGTCTCCTCCTGTTTGCCCGCGGCTGGAGCCAGTGCCGCCAGGACGCCGAGGACCTCGTCCAGGAAGCCATCCTCCGTCTCTGGAACTACCAGGCGGACAAAGGCGCCACCCCGCCGGACCTCCCGCTCGCCTTCTCCACCATCCGCTTCTGCGGACTCAACCACCACCGCTCGGAAACCCGCCGCCGCAACCGCGAGGAATCCGTCATCTACCTCAATGACTTCCAGGACGTCTGGCTCGATCCGGCGCTGGAAGAGGACGAGGAAGCCGTCTTTCTCCGGGACGCCGTCCAGCGTCTCAGCCCGAAGCTCCGCGAGGTCGTCGTCATGAAGACCTGGGGCGGCCTCACCTTCGCCGAGATCTCCGAGACCCTCGCCATCTCGCCGAACACCGCCGCCTCCCGCTACCGCTACGCCCTCGACCAGCTCGCGCACGAACTCCGCCGTCTCAAGGACGAACGCCATGCAAACGCCTGATCCCATCGAAGCCGCCCTGGCCCGCCTGATGCCGACCGCCATGAGCGTGTCCGGCCAGCGCTCCATCGAGGACATGCTCGATGCCCTCGCCGCGGATCTGCCCGCCGCCAAGGTCGTCCCCTGGTACCGCCGCCCCGTCATCGGCCTCTCCGCCGCGGCCGCCATCGCCGGCATCCTCGCCATTCCCGCCTTCCTCCATACCGGCGGCCCCGCCCGGACCACCGCCCCGCACTTCGCCGCCGCGCCGGATGCCGATGCCGGCTTCCAGCTTCTCTCCGAGGCGGATCGCATCGAGTCCATGTCCGATGAAGGCTGGATCGCCAATCCCGATGGCTCCATCCGCCAGGCCGTCCGCGTCCACACCATCGGTGAAAACACCTTCAAGGACCGGGAAACCGGCTACACCGTCCGCGTCTCCGAGCCGCGCGATGAAACCCTCCTCATGCCCGTCAGCTCCTTCTGAGCCTCCGGCCTCCTTCCGGGATCTCAAATTTCAAATCTCAAATTCCTCTCCCGCCGCCGTCCGGCTCCGTCCGCCTCATGAAGCTCGTCCGTTTCATCCTTCCCATCGCCCTCCTCCTCAGTGGCACCCGTGCCGCCGAGCCGCCGGAGCGCGCCCAGGCGGATGAAAAGGCACCGGCGGTTTCCACCGCCCCCTTCCCGGGTACCGGGATCGAGACTCCGCGTCCCGCCGGCTCCGGCGAGGACACCGGCGCGCCCACCCCGGACACCGCCCGCCTCGGGCTCGGCAAGCCCGGAGACACCGTCCAGGGGCCCGCCTGGCTCGGCTTCAGTCTTGCCAAGCCGGACGAAACCACCCGCTCCCACCTCCCGGACCTCCCCCTCGGCATGGGCTTCACCATCCAAGCCGTCGAGGCCAAGGGCCCCGCCGCCCTCGCCGGACTCCAGCCGCTCGATGTCATCTGGAAATTCGGCGACCAGTTCCTCGTCAACGAAAGCCAGCTCGCCGTCCTCCTCCGCCAGAAGCACCCCGGAGACACCGTCAATCTCGCCCTCTTCCGCAGCGGCCGCGCCCTTGAGCTTCCCGTCATCATCGGCTCCTACCCGCTCAACCGCCCGCTGCCCATCGGCCCCGTCGAAAACGTCCTCATGCGCGAGGATGACGGCCTCGTCACCCGCATCATCAACCGCGAGAGCCGCACCGCCAGCCTTGCCCTCGATGACGGCCGCGCCTCCCTCAAGCGCATCGCGGATGGCAAGGGCTACGAACTCCGGATCATCGACGCCACCGGCGAACTCGTCTTCAACGGCAATCTCCCCGCCGACTGCGATGTCTCCGCCGTCCCGGAAGCTTGGCGCATCCGCGTCAAAGCCCTCCGCCGCGGCCTCGACAATGCCCTGGACGGCCGCATGGAAAGCGTCCGCCCGCCGCGCCCCCGCGTCATCCCGCCCCAGCCATCGGTCGCCGAGGGCCAGTGAGGCAATGTAGTTGAAAGCTCCGCTTTCGATCTGAGCGCGGCCGGAATGAAAGGGAGGGAGCCTGAAGGACGAGTGACCCCAATGTAGTCGAAAGCTCCGCTTTCGATCTGAACGCGGCTGGAACGAAGGGGAGGGAGCCTGAAGGACGAGTGACCCCAACGTAGTCGAAAGCTCCGCTTTCGATCTGAACGCGGCCGGAATGAAAGGGAGGGAGCCTGAAGGACGAGTGACCCCAATGTAGTCGAAAGCTCCGCTTTCGATCTGAGCGTAGCCGGAATGAAAGGGAGGGAGCCTGAAGGACGGGTGACGCCAATGTAGTCGAAAGCTCCGCTTTCGATCTGAACGCGGCTGGAACGAAGGGGAGGGAGCCTGAAGGACGAGTGACCCCAACGTAGTCGAAAGCTCCGCTTTCGATCTGAACGCGGCCGGAATGAAAGCGAGGGAGCTTGGAGGACAAGTGACGTCCACCGCCACAGAGGGAAAGCGGAGCTTCCCCCTACAATGTAGTCAAAGCTCCGCTTTCGACCTGCCGCCGCCAGCTCCTGTTGGCGACGGCTGACGAGGCCGAACCCGCAGCCTACTTGATCCCTTCCACCTTGCCTCCGGTTCCGCTGGAAGCTTCAGGTTTGCCCTTCTCCTTGGATACGTATTTCCAAGTGTCCTTTCCCGTCGGGATCTTGGTTTCCCGGGAGAGATATTCGGTGTCCGAAAGATGGAAGGTGACCTCCGACCAAGCCTCTCCCCACGTATAGGTGTCGTAGAAATAGTGGATCTTCACAGCCCATTTCATCGGACCGTCCGTGAGTGATGTGAGTTTGATCAAGGTGATTCGGGAAACATCGGGGTAACGCAGGTCCTTGAACTCGGCCGGAGGGATTTCGATGCTCTTGTCCTTGATCTGGATGCGGATCGATTTGAAGGCCACGCCCGCCTCATCCAATTTGACGGATGCCTTGATATCGTCCTCAAAGGTCCAATCGGCGCTCAATGCCTGCACGAGCTGATCCTGGGAAGCCTGGGAACGGACTCCCGCGCACAACAGGCAGAGGGAGGCTGCAAAGCACGTTTTCACTTTCATGGTCGGATGGGGTTCTCTGATGTCCGGCGTCGGAAAGACCGGATGCCGCATCCCCCTTCTATCAGGTGTGCCCGTGGCAGTGGAACACCGAAATACGAAACACAAGGCCCGGCCGCTCTTCCGGCCCCTTGGCCGCATCATCATCAGATCCCCCCCGCCGCCATCGGCTGAGTACGCCTGCGGTAGTAGAACATCGAATAACCGAGGACCGCCAGAAACCCCGCGATGCCCAGGAAAAAGCCCACGCCGCCCAGGAGCATGCCAAGCATCCCTTCGCGGAGAAACCCTCCCAGATGGGAAAGGGCGATGGTCAGGGCGCAAGGCATGTATGCGGCGGGAATCGTCCAAAGAATCGCCGCGGTCAGGGCCTTCGGATTTTTGAACATCGCAGGGTCCTGCCGCTCCGGAGGTCTGGTACGCCAGTCATAGTAGGTGATCGAAAACCAGAGGACCAGGCAGAACACCGCGATGCCCACGGCGAGGTGGGTGAGCGTCAGGAAGAAGTTGGCCACATCCCCCAGGACTTTCATCCCCAGGATCCACTGGGCCAGAGGCAGGACCACCGGCAGACATGCCGCCGCGGTGGTCCAGACGATCGTCGCGAACAGGGCTTGTGGATCCTTGATCATTGGCAATTCCTTTCTCTTTCCCTGCTGCGGTGGACCTCACTTCCCGGTGAAGTCATTGGATGCTCAGCGATCTTTGTTCGAATTTTTGCGATAATACCGCATCGACCACTGGATGGACATGACGGTTCCAGCTATCCCCAAAGAGAAGCCCAATAGGGCTCCGATCATCGCCAAGCCTTCGTCCCTGAGGATCAACTGGCCCACCAACGAAAATACGATTGGCAAAATGAAGGGGAGGGCCAGCGAAGATGCCGCCACGATGATCGACGTCAAAAGGATCGCGGTATTGTCGTCATTGTTGTTCATTTGTACGTCCATTTTGCGGATCTGGGAACAAGGCCGTCGCAGAGGCAGAGGTAAGAAATGCGGCCTCGTTGCAGTCTCAGGGAGTCGCCTCGGGTGAAGGTCATTGGCAAATTATAGAACGAACCGGAATGCCAGCCGCTTGCATCCGTTTTGAGTATGGTCAAAACCACGGGATCGCGACGGGTCTCGACTGCGCCCGCGCTTCTCATGAACGTCCTGAAATCCCTGCCCAACGTCGAGCCCGACGATGAGAGGGAGGTCGAGGTGGAGGTTTGGGCAAGATCCATCCAAGACTTGTTTCCACCATAATTGGCACCCTGGTAGTTGCTGTTCAAATCTTCAGCGGTATAGGCGCTCTCAGAGGTATTGAGGAAGGTTCCATACCAAAGAATGGGGACGCCTGACAGTCTTTCAAGCTTCACGCTCAGTTGGGCCACTTCATTGGCCAGGGAAGCCACGTATGAAACCGCACGATTCGTAACATAGGCGATTTTGGCGGTATTGTAGTAGTGAGCCATGTCAATCCAACCATATTTGCAAGTAAACACCCAGCGGTTCCCCGGACCGGCGGTCATTGTTCCATCCACCACGTTGTGGTCATAGAACTTCGACACGGTATGCAGGGCACCGGCCCGGGTCATTAACCGGAGTGCCAGGCCGACGCTTTGCGCGTCGGTTGGAGTTATCGGCAAAGTCATGAGGACCGCCTGGGCTTTGATGAAATCCGACTCGGCAGGTTTTTCAGCACCCGAGATACCCCGGACCGCTTCCGCCGGTCCGATCACGCCCGCCTCGTGGATGTAGAGGCCCAGGACGTCGATGGCATTGATGCCCCGGTTGGCGGAGAAGTTGTAGAGGTTCGCCCCACCCAGTTCTCCGGACGGGTCCTGCGACAGCCATGAACCGTTGCGGGCATCGTAATAACGGTATCCATAGTAGAGAAGGCCGGTCTCGGAGTCCGTGTATTTCGTGCTGAAGCCGAAGTTCAGGCGGTCCGCCGGGGTGCTTCCTCCGGTGAGCTTGTAGTGGGTCACCAATTGCCCGAAGGGGGAGTAGTCTCGCCGGTCCACCACGCTGCCGCTGGTGTCCACCCACGCATTCACGTCCCCGCTCCCGCTGTAGGCGGGATAGTAGGTGGCGGTGGTGCCTCCATAGAGCTGGACGGCCAGCAGCCCGCCCACGCCGCCCGCTCCCTGCGGGGAGGAGGAGAGGTCGTCACCCCAGGTGTAGGATGCGTCCAGGGTCAATGTCCCGGAGCTGGCGGAGGGAGCGGTGTATTCGGCGATGAGATTCCACCCGTCGTACAAGAACCGGCGGCTGCTCACGAAGGTCCAGGTGGTGCCATCGGTGGAAGACTCCACGGACTTGGCGACCCGGCGCCCCTGGGAGTCGTAGGTGAAATCCAGCCGCGTGCGGGGGACTCCCGCAGTGGCGGCTGCGGACGTGGTCTCCATGCGCGCGAGCCGGTTTTCCTTGTCCCAGGTGAGGTTCCAGCGGCCGTCATTGGTCAGATTGCCATCGGCATCATAGGACGGGGTGAAGGTGGCTGCGGGAGTCCAGGTGTGGCCCGTGACGGTCACGCCGTTGCTCACGATCGTGTCATTGCTCCAGAGCGGCGTGGTATTGGTATCCGTCAGTTGCTTGGAGAAGAATCCCAGGCCGCCGGCCCGGGCTGCGGTGGCTCCATTGACAGTGACGGCGTCGGCCACGGGAGCCTCGCCGAGAATCCAGCGGGTGCCGGGGGTTTCGATCTCCGCATACTGGTTGAGCGCGTTCGCCTCGTAGGCTACGGCGGTACCGCCGCCCATCACCGCCGAGGTTCGGTTGCCGATGCTGTCATAGGCATAGGAATACGCGTGCCCCGGGATGGCATCGGAGTTGGGGAACTTCTTCGTGGCGGCGGTCACCTGTCCGCGGCTGTCATAGCTGTAGTCCCAGAACTGGTTGTTCTCCCGGCGGTTCCGGGTGCGCCGGTCCGCGGCATCATAGGCATAGCCATGGCGGCTGACCGTGGCGCTGGCGCCATTGGTCACCTGGGTGCCGGTCACGCGTCCGAGCCTGTCATGATAGTCCGTGCGATTCAGCACGGTGGTGGAGGAGTAGGCGGTCGCCCGTGTGGAGAGGATCGCGGTGCCCGGGAGGTAGGCCGAGGTATGCGTGCTGCCGCCGCCGGTGACCGCCAGCGTGCGTCCGGCGGTGTCGAAGGTCCTGGTGACGGACGGTCCTCCGCCGGATACCGCATGGCCGTTGCCCCGCAGGGAGGAGTCCCAGGTGTAGTCTATTTCCAAAGATGCGAGGGGACTGGATGAATCGTAGGTGAGGAGATCCAGCCCGCCGGTGGTGGAATGGTAGGACGAGGTGCGGGTGCCGCTGCCATCCGTGATCATGGCCGGGCGTCCCAGGCGATCCCGCGAGATGGCCACATCCGGAGTCATCGGATCGTCATAGACGATATCGGTCAGATCGCCGAATCCATTGTAGCTGTAGCCGGTGTCTCCGCCCCGCGCCCATGTCCGCGTCTGGATGCGGCCCGCGGAGTCGTAGACGTACGCCACCTCATGGCTCCCGGCGTCCGTCTTGCTCTTGAGGACTCCGGTGGCTGCATCGTATTCCCATTCCGTCAGGTCGCCGGGATCGCTTGGCGATGAGGTCCGGTAGGTCCGCATGCCGGTTCGTTCACCCAGCGTGTTGTACGTGTAGGTGATGCGGTTCGTGCCGCTTCCCTTCACCTCCGTGAGCAGCCCCATGGCATTGTAGGAGACCTGCTCGGTCTCGGAGGCGGCGTTGGTCGTTTCCTTCAACTGGCCTGCGGAGGCCACGTTCGGCGCATAGTAGGCGTAGCGGGTGGTCTTGTTCTCGTGATCGGTGGTGCTCTCCAATTGGCCCGCGGAATTGTAGAAGTTGGTGGTGATCGCCCCCAGGGCGGATGTCTGGCGGATCAACCGGCCCGCCGCATCGTATGCCATGGTCTCGGGATTGGCTGACCCGTAGACCGAGTTCGAGATGGTCTTGCCATACTGGCTGATGGAAACCTGATCCGGGGAAATTGAAGTCGCGGAGTCATCGGAGGAAACCACGGTGGTCGCCGTGTCGAAATACACGTCCTTGTGGAGGGTGGTCGTGGTGGTTCCGTCCGTCTTCGTGGATACCCACTGCAGGCCGGAGCCATGGCTGGATGAAACGGACGAGGGCGTCACCGCGTTCCGGGAGGTCACCACGTAGGCGTCCGTGGAATCATCGGTGTGGAATGCCTTCTTCACCGTCTCCAGGAACCACACGCCGCTTTCCTTGACGAAGCTGGATGATGTTTCCGTCAGCCTGTCCCCGCTGGAAACCGATGGTCCGTTGTCATCGGTTTCCACGCCGGAGAGAGAGTAGTGGCCCATCAGCGCCTCCGCGGAGACCAGCGGGGAGCTTCGCACCTGGTCCGGAGTATTGGCGGCGGTGGAGGTCATCCGGAGCCATACGGGGATGCCGTCCGCGTATTCATAGGTCACGGTGATGGGATCTCCTCCCGCGGGATCCGGCGAGATCTGCTCCGAGGTGGAGCCATCCAGATTGGTGACCACCGAAACGCGGCGCAGGCCGGTTTCCGTGCCGAGGATGGTGGTGTGGGTCAGGCGTCCCGTGGCATCCACGGAATAGTCATGAAACTCCGGCACGGTGCCATTGCCCTCCTTCGATGCGAGCTTCCCATCGTAGTGGAGGCTTTCCGTGACGCTCACGTTGCCGGGGGCCTTGCGGGTCACGGTTCTGCCGCCATCCGCATAGCTGGTCTCGACCTTCGCTCCCGTGGCATCCTGAGAGAGAATTGTCCGTCCGGCCGCATCAAGAGTCTCCACCGAAACCCGCGCGCCGTTGACGAAGGTCGTGGTGGTGGCACCGGAACGGCGGTAAGTGGTGGTCACCGCAGGGACGGTGCTGTTGCCGGATGTGGTGGTGCGGATGACCTCTCCGGAGGCATCGGTCTCGGTTTCAGTCATCGCGCCTTCTTCATTCCACTGGCGGATGACCAGCGGGCTGACGTACTCGGTCTTCGAAACATAGACGCCATTGGTTTTGCATCCCGTGGGACGATAGGGGAATGCCGTCTCGTACTCGTAATCCTTCGCCAGGGCGACCTCATAGACTCCGGAGCCATTGCAGATCTGCTGCTCCTCCCGGACCACGCCGTTCGGACCGTCGATGGTCACCTGCTTCGTGCTGTGGGAGGGGACATGCGTGAAGGAGGACGGGCCGTGGGGAACGGACGGATCTCCGCCGACGTATCCACTGGAGACCGACGTGCGCAGGAACGCGCCATCCGGATCCGCGGAAAACCCGCTGGAGGAGTCCCAGTCACCCTTTTCGTATTCCCACAGGCTGCCCTTGCCGGAAGCATCCCAGGACATGGCCGTGCGGCTGCTGAGCCACACCGGGTCCGCATCCTCGCCGTGGGTGATGCTGTAGGAGGCGATGACTCCCGGATTTGAGAGGGCCAGCGGAATGCCGCCCGAGCCATCCAGGGATCGCACCTGGCCGGAGGCTGAGTAGTAGTAGGACTTTCCTCCGGAGGTATAACCGGACCCGGACGAAGTCTCATACGCGATGGGAGTCCCCGCGCCGCCGGCATACACGGTCGTCAGGCGGGTGTCCGTCACCGAACCGGATGAAGTCGTGGCGACCACCGGGCCGCTCATCGACACCACACCTCCGGTGACGGTCATGGTGGATTCGGACAGCCATGGCGAGTAGGTCGTCTTGACCGTTGGATCGATCGTCGAATACTCGTGATAGACCCATGAGCCGTCCGGGTTTGAAACCGTCTGGAGCCTGCCGTCCGAATAGAAGGTCGTATAGGTGGTCAGCTCGTCTCCTGATTCGCCGGAGTCGGGATCGACGGTGCTTTCGGTGATTTCGTAACCCCATGCCAGGAGCTCGTAGGTGTTGGTGGTGTCGGATATCGTGACTCCATCCCGTTTTTCGAGGATGTGCTGCTGCCAGGAGGTTTCCGAGGAAGCCGGGGGCACCGTGATGGTTTCCGTGACGATGGCGTCCTTGCGGGTGCGGAGTTGCAGACCATCGGTGCTGGCTTGGAAGCTGGAGGTGTGAACCACCCCGTGATTGGACTCGGTCATCTTCACTCCGGCGGCGAGCCCGTTCCCCGTGGCCACCTCGATCCGGTAGTAGCTGTGGGGAGTCCCGCTGAAGGCATGGGAGGAAGCGTTGTATTGGGCCGGTGTGTAGACCTCCACCAAGGTGGCGGCCGCTCCCTCCAGATCGGTCGCAGCGGAGCTGCCTGAATCCCAGCCTCTCACGCGGAAGACACCTTCCGGAGCGATGATGTGGGATTCCTCCACCTCACTGGCCCCGTTCAATTGCGAGTATTGGCTGACGAGCGGTGAGATCCCGGAAGTGACTTCCGTGAGCGCGTCCACTTCTATTCCCGCCGGAGAGGCGAATGACGAGGACACCGTGCCATACTTCGCCAGGTAGCCTGCGGACCGGTAGCCTCCACCCACCAGGGCGGACCCCAGCGGGATCTCATAGCCCATGCCGGGAGCCTTTTGGGTGATGCCGGCCGGGCCTTCCGGGGGAGAGAACTCCGCCGCGCTCGCCGAGATGGTGGCCTGGCTGCCCGTGCCGGAAGTGCCGGCCGCCTTGTCGGATTTCGGCCCCGCGACCCGGATGAGCACCCGTGACGGCGTGTAGGTGTATCCGCCGCCGCCCGGGATTTCCCCCACGACAATCCGTGCGGTCGTTCCCCACAGCCAGGTGGCTCCCTCGTCCATCGAATACTCGATGGTGCAGTGGGGGAAGTTCAGGTGTACGTTGGGATCGCACATGATCGATGATGGCGAAGCCACCTCGATGGAGAGCGCGTAAACGGTATCCCGCTTCAGTTCCTTCTCGGTCGGACTTTTGATTTCCGCGGCCGTGGCGTCACCGGGGCCTTGGAACTTGAGTTTGACTTCATCCACCTTTTCATGGGTCACCGGGTCCTCGGTGTACAGGATATGGTTGGCTGAGAGCCGGACCTTCGGCTTCGCACAGTTGCAGTCTGCTCCCAGCACGGGAGCGAGGGTCGCGGTGAGCATGCCCAGGAGCGCGAGCAGCGGGTGAACGGGAAAACGCTTCATGATGGGAAGGAGAGGAAGAGGGTCGGAGGAAAGGGGTGGGGAAGGAGGTCAGCGGGTTTTCGCGAGCGTGAGCGAACGCAGGTTCACCACGCCCAGGCCGGGCTTGGAGACAGGGACGAGGCGCAGCTTCGAGGCTCCGGCGGTGAGCTTGAGCGTGGGGCCGGCCACGGTTTGGAACTCGTTCCAGGAGCCGGTGGAGGGGATCTCGAAGCGGCCGAGTTCCTTGTCCCCCTGGACGATGGCGAGGATGGAGCCGGAGGAGTCCGCGGCGCAGGCGATGTCCCAGGTGGTGCCGTAGTCCGCGGTGGCGGCAGGCTGGATGTTCCACTCGGCGGTGTCCGCCACCTCCGTCCAGAAGCCGATGTTCTGCTCGATGGTGGAGGGCTGGCGCTCCAGGCGGATCTTCGTGCCCTGCAGGCGGGCGATGGAAACGCCGAGGGTCATGCGTCCGTCCGCATCCGGCTCAAGCGCGCGTTCCTCGATCACCGGCGCGCCCTTGACCACCACCTTCACGATCCGCACCGGCGAGGCGGTGGCATCGGAAGGAAGATCGAGGCTCCATGAATTCCCGGAGCGGGTGAAGGGCACCTTGCGCCCGCCCGCCAGCAGCTCCGCGGAGACGATCGCATTGGTGAGGCCGGGCAGCAGGACCTTGCCGTCCTTCGGCTGCTCATACAGATGGGCGTAGATGGCGGTGTCTCCGGAGGGCAGGGTCTTTTGCGTGCAGCCGCCATTCCACGGGATCGGCAGGAAGGGCGAGCGCGTGGTGCCGTAGATGGCCTCGCCATTCACGCGCAGCCAGCCGCCGATCTCGCGCAGGGTGCTGGCGGCGGCATCCGGGATGCGGCCGTCCGCTTCCGGTCCCACGTTGAGCAGCATGTTGCCGCCGCGCGAGGAGGTCTCGCTGAGCAGGCGGATGAGGGAGGCGCCGGATTTCCAATGCTGGTCGTTGCTCTTGTAGCCCCACGTGTCATTGCAGGAGAGGCAGAGTTCCCAGTCTCCGGCGGGGATCAGCTCGCGCGGCAGGGCGTTCTCATAGCTGCGGAAATCCGCGGGCGTGCCCGGGCTGAGGCGGTCGTTGATGAGCGTGGAGGGCGGCACCGCGGCGCGCACGGCGGCGGCGCGGGAGGCATTCATGCCCACGGGCGTGTCGAAGAAAATGCAGGCGATCGGCCCGTAGCGCTCGGAGAGTTCCTTGATCTGCGGCACGGCGATCTTCGCGAGGTAGTCGTCGAAGGAGCCCTTCTGGCTTTCATCCCACGGCTGGCCGTAGGTGCCGCCGCCGGGATGGTACCAATCCTGCGCCTGCGAGTAGTGGTAGCCCAGCGGCATGTTCCGTTTCCGGCATTCCTCCACCAGCGGCATCAGCAGGTCCTGCTTCCGCGGCGTGGCGTCCACCGCGTCCCAATCGGACACCTTCGAGTCGAAGAGCGCGAAGCCGTCGTGGTGCTTCGCGGTGACGACGATGTACTTCATGCCCGCCTGCTCGGCCAGATCGACCCAGGTCCCCGGCTGGTAGCCGTCCGGCGCGAGGCGTTCCGCATACTTGCGGTAGTCTTCCCGGGAGATGCGGCCGTGGCACATGATCCATTCGCCCAGGTGGCGCACGGGCCTGCCATCATGCACGCCCGCGGGGACGGCATAGACGCCCCAGTGGACGAACATGCCGAACTTCGCGTCACGCCACCACGCCTTGCGCGGGTCGTCCTTGGTTACTGGAATCGTAGTAGTTGGCGCGGGTGCGGCGTGGGCGGCGGCGCCGGCTGCCAGCAGCAGGGAGGCGGCCGCAAGGATGCGCCACTTCTGGAAAGCGAACGGATGCATGGGAAAGGAAACGGGGAAGGAGGAGGGGACCGTCTGCCGGGCCTATTGCAGCGGGCTGGTCACCATCAGCGCCGGTGCGGTGAAGTCGCTTCCCTCCGGAGAAAGCGGATGGGGATCGACATCGTCCGGCAGACCGTCGCCATCGCTGTCCGCCTTGTTCGGGTCCGTGCCGTTCGTGATCTCGTCCGCGTTGCTGATGCCGTCCCCGTCGTTGTCGCCGGTGCCGGCGGCATGGAGTTGCTGGAACCACCGGTACTCCCACAGGTCCGGCAGGCCATCGGCATCCGCTCCGGTTTCACGATCCACCGTGAAGTCGAGCGAGAACACCGCCTTGAGCTGGCCGATGGTGGCCACGGCCTTGTTCTGGTCATCGGCTGTCGTCGCGGTCCACGGATAGAACGTGCCCGTGGAGGGCATTTCGTAGTAATCGCGCTCCGTGGCGAGCCAATCGGGGGCCACCGCGTGGATCCGTGCGTAGAAGGGCGCGGCGATCGCCTTGAGCTGGCCGATCAGCAGCGGCGCGCGCTGCGCGTCCTTTTCCGCCTGGGTGACGGGAGCATCCCAGGAGGCCAGCGGCTTCCCGGAGCCGACCAGATCCGCCTCCACCTGCTCCGCCACGTCCGGCACCACGCTCCGCAGCGTCTCCAGCGCGTTCTTCGCCACCCACTTGGCCTGGCCGATGTTCGCCACGCCGTGGTTCTCCGGAGTGGCGGCGGGATCGATCACCGGCGGGGTGCCGTTCGACCACCAGGTGGGGGCGACGGCAGGGGCTGGAGTGGTGATGCTGGCCGCCAGCAGGGCGGGGAGCAGCAGGCGCGTGCGCGCGGAGAGGTGGCCGGTCATGAGGATGAAGGGAGATGGAAAACGGGAATCTGGCGGAAGTACGGGATCACTCGTAGATGCCCATGGAGATGTCCCCCTGCGCTTCATCGAGGAGGACCCTGCCCTTCAGGCGGGTGTGGCCTTCCACGACGAGGGCATCGCCATGGGAGGACGCGGTGGCATCGGACGGCGTGTCCAGTGGCGCGGAAGAGGACCAGAACTTGTTCGTCAGCGTGGTGCGGCCGTTCTTCAGCGTGGTGATGGCGTTGGAATACTCGGCGGGGGAGGCACCGGGGTTGCCATTGCCCAATTCGAAGAGCGCCTCGGTATTCACCCACGAGGTGTGGTTTGCGGCGGTCAGCAGGCCGCCGGCGGAGAGGTTTCGCGAACCGAGCGCTGTCTGTGCCAGTGCTTCCGTGGTGAGTTTGTAGCCGGAGGCAAAGGAGTATTTGCCATTGGCGATGTTCTGGTATCCGCCGATTGCCACAGAGCCATCACCTTCCGCGGTGTTTGCGATATAGCTCAACACATCGACGCCGCCGATGGCGATTGCTCCATCGCCATTGGCGGTCCCTGCGGACAAGGCGGTGGAAGCTTCACCGTAAGCCTGTCCTCCGGCCACCGCGAATGCGGCAGTTCCAGGTGCATAGCCACCGGATAACGCGGACGAGTAATCACCCGTGGAGTTCGAGCCGCCTGCCGCGAAGGAATAGTCGCCGAAGGCGTTGGATGCCTGGATAGCCATCGAGCCTACGGCGCTGGCTCCGGCGGCATCTCCAATGGCTATTCCGCCGCTTGTCGCTCCCGTGCCATGTCCGATCGCGATGCTGCTGGAACCCTCACTGGAAGCCCAATCCCCGATCGCAAGCAGACCCGTGCCGTTCGTGGTGGCTCCGGAACCCCAGGCCTGCTTGAGATATTTGTTCGTGGAGAGGTAGTTCGTAGTGACGGCGGAGTACCCGCCCACCGTGAGTGAACCCGAAATCACCACGTTGCCGTTGTTGAGCACCACCAGCGCGTTCGAGCGGTCTCCGGAGCTGGTGCTCGTGCCATTGCCGACGATGAGGGTGGCACCGGAGACGGTGGCGTTGAAATGGCCGAGCGTGATCGTCTCCGCCTGTGCGAGATTGCCGCGGCCGATGGCGATGGCCCCGGAATCCGAGGTCTCGTTGTAGGTGCCGATCAGGATCGTCCCGTTCGGACCATTGGCGGTTTTTGTCAGCGTGTTGGACTGGCCCAGCAGGAGGTTGCCGGAGCCGGAGTAGGTATGGCCGGACTCGGTGTAGATGGCATTGTTCTGTCCCGCGATGAAGGAGCCGCTCTCATACTCCATGGTATTGTTCTGGCCCGTCACCAGACCCAGCGAGCTTAGGATGTGGTTTTCGTAGCCCAAGGCGAATGCGGCGTAACTGTCGGGGTCGATTGTCTGGTTGCTGCCGAAGGTTCCGCTGGCCCATCCGAGGTTCGCCTGGTATTCGCCGATCGCCGCGCTGTAATTGGTCGCGGAGACATGCGTGCCCACGGCGATGCTGGAGACGGAGGCGACATTGTTCGGATTCATGGCCGCATCTCCCGAATCCGGCGCGCCAATGGCGATGCTGCTTCCGGAAGCGGTATTGTAGATCCCCATCGCGATGCTGTTTCCGGAGGCGACGCAGTTCGGAGTGGTGGTGGTATCGCTCATCCACTTGATCCCGCCTGCGATGCTGCTTCCGGAAGCCGTGTTGTAGTTGCCGATCGCAATGGACTTCTCCGTGGTATCCACCACGTTGTTGGCACCGGTGTTCAGACCATCGGTGACATTGATATTCGTGCCGGTCGCCAGCGTGGAGAGGGCGGCAGTGAAAACAAGGGGAAGGAAAGAAAAGAGCCGGGTTTTCATCTGGAAATAGGGGATGAGGGCGAATTGATCGGAAAAAACCAAAGGATATTGGTGCCCGGATCCCGCCGGAACCAGTGACCAATGTCAATGATCCGGTCTGTGAAAAATATGTGAAGGCGGTCTTCCATGGACTATCATCTGTGGATCTCTGGTAGCAATTTCGGCCATATCATCGCAAATGACTCCCACCTGCCGGTGCCTTGCGGGAGATTTGCTTTTCCGGTCCCATGGCAAAGTCGGAGGAGCAACACCGCCTTGTTGGCTACGGGGTCACTCGTAGATGCCCATGGAGATGTCGCCCTGGGCATTGGCCATGATGACCTCGCCGTTCAGGACGGTTTTGCCGTTTACAGTGGTTTCGCCGTTGAGCGTCGTCTTGCCTGCCACTTGGGCATTGCCCTTCAGATCGGTGTGGCCTTCCACGGCCAGCGCGGTGCCGGAGGTGGCGTCGGTGGAGGAGGGGACGACCGTGGGAGTGGTGCTGACCCAGTATTTGTTCGTCAGTGTGGTGCGGCCGTTCTTCAGCGTGGTGATGGCATTGGAATACTGCGCGGGGCTGTGGTCCGGCTCGCCGTTGCCCAGCTCGAAGAGGACCTCGTTGTCCCTCCAGGTGGTGAGATCCACGGGCGCGAGATAGAGGCCGCTGGCGGAGCGGTTGGAACTGCCCAGCACCGTGGAATAGGCCGCGGTGGCGTTGGTCATGTAACCGCTGGCGAAGGTGTAGTCTCCCTCCGCCGTGGCGAGGAGGCCGCCGATGGCCGTGGAATGCACACCCAGGGAGGTGCTGCCCTGGGGGTAGCCGGGGACGCTCATGTCCCATCCGCCGATCGCGATCGAGCCATCCCCCACCGCATAGCCGGCGCCGATCGCGGTCGCGCCCACGCCTTCCGGGATGCCATTGGTCGCGGCGAAGGAGTAGTTCCCCCCGGCGATGGCGTTCAGGGCGACCGAGTATGTTCCCAACGCGTTGGCACTGTTGCCGAGCGCCAGGCTTCCGGCTTGTTCGGCGATGCTGCCGACACCAAGGGCTGCGGAAGACATGGCGAGTGCCTGGGCATTGTCCCCCAGGGCGACGGAGCCTGTGCCGGTGGAGGATGAACTGCTCCCGAGAGCGATGGAACGGGAGCCGGTGGCATAGGCTCCGTCTCCGATCGCCAGCAGACCGCCGCCGCTCAAAGTACTACCGGTGCCGTATTGGCGGGTCAGATACTTGTTGGTGGTGAGATAGCTGCCCACGGAGGTCGGCGTCATCGCCGTCTCCGAGCCGATGGTCAGCGAGCCGCCGGGGATCACGACGTTGCCGTTCTTCAGCACCACCAGCGCGTTGGAACGCACGCTGTCGGAAGTGCCGTTGCCGATGATGAGCGAGGCATCCGAAACGGTGGCATTGTAGGTGCCGAGCGTCACGGTGCGCGTCTGGGCGATGTTGCCCTTGCCCAGCGCCCAGGACTCTGTCTGGGAGCTGGTGTTGTTGCTGCCCAGCAGCACGGAGGCCTCGTACTGGGAGAAACCCGCCGCCGTCGTGTCGATGATGTTGTATTGGCCGAGAAGGACATTCGCGCGGCCGCTGCGGGACACGCCGCGCAGGATCAGGTTCGAGTAGCCCGCGATGAACGAATCCGATTCGCTGCCGGCGGAAACCTCCGCGTTTTCATCATAGGGAGCCAGGTTGATGCCGTTGTAGGTGCCGATCACTCCGGACGTGGCGGCGTGATAGACGGAGATCGTATCGCCGGAGGCGAAGGTCTGGCGGGTGTCCGAAGACAGGAACACGTTGCTGCCCGCCGCGAGAGAGGACTTGTAAGCCTGCACCGAAAAACCGGTCGCGAGGGAGCCTTCGTCCGCATAAGTGCCGTTTCCGAAGGCGGCGGACCGGTCGGTGGCATGGCTGCCGGATCCCACCGCGATCGATTTTCCGCTCGCCTCGGAGTTGTATCCGATGGCGACGGACTTGTCACTGACGGTGTTTCCCTGGCCGAAGGCTCCGGCACCCGACGAAGCCGTGACGGTATTGGAACTGCCGATGCTCAGGTCGGTATCCGTGATTCCCCCCTTTGCCAGCGGTGGCATGGAGATGACAAGGGCCAGGGGCAGGACGGAGCGGAAGAAACGGGGTTTCATGGTGGAAAAGGAAACGGAAAACAAAGGAAACGAAGCCAAAGGCGGAGAAAGGCGACGAATCCGTGGCATATCGTTGGAGACGGCTGGTTTTGTCAACGAACCGCCCTGTGAAGAATATGTGACAAAGAATTTCCGGTATTGTGACAAACATGTCATTGGACGCCCCGTGCCATGGATGCGTTCCCCGTATGCCTGGTCCGGCCGGGGAGGCGATGATCTGCGGTAGTGTTGGCAGACGCATGCCGCCTCTGGAAGATCATCGCCTTGATGGTGAATGATATCTAACGATGCATCAGGAAATCCGGCCGGGGTGCGATGTCATGCTCGCCAAGACGCGCTCTTCCAGTCATGATCCACCGATCCTGGGCAACCATGGGATTCGCGATGCACCTCCTCGGAAGACGGAGATCCCCGCAAACCTGTGGCAATGGTCCTGTGCAAGCCTCTCCCCCCGAGCTGATGAAAATCGTCCGCAACATCACCAACCGGATCTTCAGATTCGATGTGTTCATTTCCTATTCCCGGAGCGACGGGATGACATATGCCGCGGCGCTGGAAAAGGCGCTCCATGGTTTGGGATACCGCTGTTTTCTCGATTCGAAGGAGATGCCGCCGGGCGAGGCTCTTCAGGCCTCCCTGCGGAGCGCGCTGCACCGCAGCAGCGCGCTGGTCATGATCGTGTCACCGGGCGCGCTCCGGCACAGCATCTACATGCCGCGGGAGTTCGATCATTATGTGGAAGTCTGGAAGGATCCCCGGATCATCCCGATCAGCATCGGCCGCGCTCTGGATGATGCACCGTTGGATGGAGAACTCGCGAAGCGCCTGAGGGGAAAAGCCGATGTGATTTGGATTCCCGAAAAGGAGCCCCAGTTGAGCCAAGGACCGTCCGACGAGGTTCTCGGAGCGTTGTTGGGTTCATTTGAATTTACGAAGCAGAACACGATACGCCAACGAGTGGTTTCCGCTGTGGCTGTTGTCCTCGCCATGCTGCTTGTGGTTGCGGTCCTGATGGGATGGCGGGCCGAGCAACAGAGGAAAACCGCGATCCTTGAACGCAACCGTGCCCAGCGCACGCTCAGCGAGACGGATTGCCAACAGGCCGCCCTGGCTTCGCGGAATGATCGGGATGAGGAGGCACTGGCTTTTCTCGCCCGGGCGATCGAGAGCGATCCCACCAATGAAATGGCGGCCAGCCGTCTCCTGAGCCTGCTGCTGTACCGGAACTGGCCGGCGGAAAAGTTCGCGCTCGATCACGGGGAGCCGCTGGTGGCAGGAGCGTTCAGCCCGGATGGCCGCTGGATCTTCACCGCGGGCAAGGGTGGGAGCGTGAAAGTCTGGAACGCTGTGGATGGCAGCTTGCATCACACCTTTTCCCATGGCGGACCCTTGCTGAAGGCGGCCTTCAGCCCGGATGGAATCCGTATCGCCACAGCCGGGGCAAAAGCGGTGAAGTTGTGGGACAGCCTCAGTGGCAAGCAGCTCGGCCCTGATCTGACGCACGACGAGCTCGTCACCGATGTGTCCTTCAGTCCTGCGGGTGATCTGCTTGCGACTGCTTGTGCCGGAACAAGGCAGCCTCCCAAGCCGGATGACGAGGATACCGGAAACGCTCCACCTGTTCCCGGCTATGCCCGGCTTTGGGATGCACGCACGGGAGCCGCTTCCGGAAGCAAGCTCCGCGCCGGGCAGGCTGCGAGTCTGGTCGTGTGGCATCCCACGAAGCCTGTGCTGGCACTCGGCTTCGAGGATACGATCCAACTGTGGGATGCGAAAGCCAACCAGCCGCGGTTCCCTCTCTGGGAGGTGGGCCGTACTTTTGGTCCCGTGATTTCCACCATCGCATTCGATGAACGGGGTGATCGTCTCATGGTGGCCTGTGGCAGCTATGCGGATGCTTCGGTCAAAGAAGCGGGAGTCGATGCGATCGGCTATGTGCGCCTTTGGGACACCCATACGGGCATGGCGCTTGTCGCCGAACAACAGGCGGACAGTCTGGCCTCGCGGCCGTTGTCTTGTGAAGCTTGGGTCCGTGATGCCGCGATCATCGAGAGTGGCCATAGGCAAACATCGATCCTGACGGCGGATGACAATGGGGAAGTCCGGCTTTGGTTGGACGATTTGGACGATAACGATCCGGATCGTTATCAGGTTCTTGATCGATTGAAGGCTGCCCACGAGATGCCGGTGGAGAGGATCGTGCAATGGGGGTATGGCCGGTTCATGTCCGTGGCGAATCACCGCGGAGCAGGCTTTGGTTATGCCAGGACTTGGGAAACGGCGGCTGAAGTTTACAAGGGCACTCGGGCGACCTCCCAACGGATGGAACACAAGGGGCTTGTTACAGGGGCGAGCAGGAGTGCCGATGGTGCTCTGTTGATGACTCTCGGCGACGACGGCATGGCACATGTGTGGTGGGCCGCTTCCACGGAAGCATCCTCGGAAATGCTCCACGACCCCGATGGATCCTCCGGTTCCCCTGCTGCCTCGGATTCAAATGATGGTTCGCTATCGTTCGGAGAGCCCGGCGATGAAGCGGAAAAGCCGGATTCCTCAATTAAATTTCCAGCAGACGTGCCGCTGGACTGTGCCGCGCTTCCACAGGACTTGTTGGACCAGTTGATCAACTTTCCGGCTGCCCGGGATCAGGTCCGGACCATGATCCCGATCACTTCAGATGGCATTTTCCAATACCACGCGGTTCGCTCGACGGATCGTCGCTGGCTGATTGTTGGCATGTACCGTGATGAACGAGGATCGGAAGAGGCGGTCCTATGGAATCTTCTTTCCAAAAAAACGGTAGGTCGGATTTCCACGGAACTACCCTTCAAGGATATTACATTCACCCCGGATTCGAGCGGGTTTGCGGTAGCCTCCGGGTTCAATGTCGGAGGACGGATCCGCACCTACAGCACCCGGGATTTGGCTCCTATGGGACCGCCGTTGGATGGGGCACGAAAACCCCTCCAACTTGCCTTTTCTCCCGATGGCCGCCGTCTTGCCGTTTCATTCTCGACCGATGCGATGGACAATGGAGGCAGAATCGGTGTCTTCGAGGTGGCGAGCGGTCGCCCCCTGATTGAAGCCCGCTGTTCCGCGGTTGCCCCTGCGGCGATGATGGCATTCGAAGCCGATGGCCAGCGGCTTCGCATCGGGGAGTATATCGCCTACGACACCCCGGCTCCGACCGGTTCCATGCCGGGTTGGTTGCCCGAACTCGCCCGTGTTGTAGGCCATCGGGAACTCGATGCTGCCGGGGCGGTCCAGCGCATCCGGGACGTCTCTCCGAGACTTGCCGCGCTGCGGGCGAGGGTGGAGGCGTCTCCCGATTCGCCGGTTCGCAAGATCGCGCGCTTTATTCTGGCCAGGCCGGACGAGCGGATGTTGTCACCATTCGCTCGCAAGAAGCTTCTGGCCGAGACCGGGGACAATATCAGGAGGTGGGAGAAAACAGTCATTGGGATCGGGAAGGAGTCCGATGCCTCTTTGGATAGGATCGATCTCCTCCGTGCTTCATCTGAATTGAGAGGACGTTTGTTCGGTCAAGCGGAGTTGAATCGATTGATCGACGAGGTAAACGCCGGGTTGCGGGAAAAAATCTTCGCCGACTACTCGCAGCAGATTGCAGAATGGGAACAGGAAACCGATGCCGAGACAGTGCAGCAGCATGCTTTTCATCTTCAGGAATTCCGTCATCTCTCCGAATGTGATCCGGGCCTCGTCTTGAAAATCCGAGCTCTTGAAGCCCGCCTTCCTTCACTCTCGGCTGTGACGGAGAAGGCCTCGGCAGGACTGAAGGAAGAGGAAGAGTGATTCGGATGCCGACCCGGTCATCCATGACCGGGATCGGCTCCTTTCGAGGAACCATGAAAAGGGGAGGCGATGGCCCTGCTCTCCACCCTGCGCGCGTCTTCCAGCTCCGATCACGAATGAGCGCAGGCTTCCCCAATATCACCTGAAAACCGGACACCGGCAAATCCGCAGGCTCTCCGGTTCCCGAGGTGGCGGGCGCGTACGGATATTCACCCACCCCTCATCGCGTGTATGGTATGTTAGGCAGGACGGGTGTCTTCTGTCAGTGGAGCCACCTGCCGCCCCCGTAAAAACCCCCGTCCTCCAACTGAAAGAACCTCGTCTGAAAGGACGTAAGGAAAAATTAACGACATCCGCTCCAAATGGCTTGGCAGAGGGATTTCACCGGTCCATAACAGATACTACCATGGGTCTGGAAAAGGTCAGAATCGATCGACTCACCCGGAAGCGCTTCATGCAGGTGGTGCGCGCCTTCCGGGCCTCCGATACCGGGGGGAAGGGCCAGCGCCTGTTCATCCTCCTGCTCACCCTCATGGTCGTCATCGGCGGCCTGAACGTGCTGAACAGCTACGTGGGCCGGAATTTCATGTCCGCCATCGAGCAGCGGCAGGCCGCGGAGTTCACCCAGCAGGCCATCCTCTACGTCCTCGTCTTCGCCGTCACCACCGTGGCCGCCGTGTGGTTCCGCTTCTGCGAGGAACGCCTCGGCCTGCTCTGGCGCGAGTCCCTCACCCGCACGCTCACCCGCGCCTACCTGAAGCACTCGCTGCGCAGCCACGGCATGGAAAAGGTCGCGAATCCGGACCAGCGCATCGCGGAGGACGTGAAGTCCTTCACCACCACCTCGCTCAGCTTCGTGCTGCTGATCCTGAATGGCACCTTCACCGTCATCGCCTTCTCCAGCGTGCTGTGGTCCATCAGCGCGCTGCTGTTCTTCGTCGCCGTGCTTTATGCAAGCGTGGGCACCTTCATGGCCATCCGTCTCGGCCGGCCGCTGATCGGGCTGAACTTCCGCCAGTCCGACAAGGAGGCGAACTTCCGCTCCGAGCTCGTCCACCTCCGCGAGCATGCGGATGAGGTGGCCATCACCCACAACGAGCCGCTCTTTGAAAACCGCCTCTCCCAGCGCATCGGCGACTGGGCCGCGAACGCGCGCCGCATCATCGCGGTGAACCGGAACCTCTCCTTCTTCACCACCGGCTACAACTACGGCATCCAGATCCTGCCCGCGCTCATCGTCGCGCCGCTGTTCTTCGCCGGAAAGGTCGAGTTCGGCGTCATCACCCAGTCCGCCATGGCCTTCACCACGCTGCTCGGCGCCTTCTCGCTCATCGTCACCCAGTTCCAATCCATCTCCACCTTCGCCGCCGTCATCACCCGCCTCAGCGAGCTAGCCACCTCCATTGAGAATGCCGCGGAGCGTCCGAAGAACGCCGCCATCGAGATCCGCCGCGAGCCGCGCCGCCTCCGCTTCGAGGCGCTCGATCTCCTCGCGCCGGACACCGGCCTGCCGCTCGTGCGCGGGCTGGAGCTCATCGTTCCGGAGCGTGCGAACATGCTCGTGAATGGCACCAACGGCCCCGCCCGCCATGCGCTCTTCCACCTCCTCGCCGGAGATTGGGAGCGCGGCGAGGGCGCCGTGGTCATGCCGGAGGAGAACCACCTGATGCTCCTGCCGGAGCGCCCCTATCTGCCCACCGGCACGCTGCGCCAGATCCTGCACGTGGAGGGTGGAGACTTCCGCATCAATGACCTCCGCACCAGCCAGGCCATCCGCCAGCTCGGCCTCAGCGGCACCATCACCCGCGTCGGCGGGCTCGATGTCGTCCGCGAGTGGGGCGAGGTCCTCTCCCTGGAGGAGCAGCAGCTCATCTCCTGCGTCCGCGCCATCGCCGCGAACCCGGACTTCATCATCTTCGACCGCCCCGGCACCACGCTGAAGAAGGACGAGCTCGCCCGCGTGCTCACCACCTTCCGCCGCATGGGGCAGGGGAGCGTCACCTTCGGCGGCAGCGGCGAGGCCTATGAGGTCTTCGATGCCGTGCTGAAGATCAATCCGGACGCCACCTGGACCTACGCCCCGCAGATCCGCGCCGTCCCCGAGGAACTCTTCATGGAGGACGAGGAGGACGCCCCCGTGGCCTCCACCGAGTGCCTCTACGGCCCCGCGCCCACCCATCGCCCCGCCGCCCCGACCTCTGTCGCCGAGGATGAGGACGAAGACGAGGGCAGCGCATCCCCGCCCGCCAAGCGCGCGAAGTAAGCGATGTAGGGGGAAGCTCCGCTTTCCCTCTTCGGGGATGGACTCCAGCCGTCCTCCGGCCCTCCCTCACCATCAAGCCGCCCCCCAATCGAAAGCAGAGCTTTCGACCACATCGTCCCACCGGACGAAGACGATGGCAGCGCATTCCCGCCCGCCAAGCGCGCGAAGTAAGCGATGTAGGGGGAAGCTCCGCTTTCCCTCTTCGGGGATGGACGCCACCCGTCCTCCGGCCCTCCCTTACCATCAAGCCGCCCCCCAATCGAAAGCAGAGCTTTCGACCACATCGTCCCACCGGACGAAGACGAGGGCAGCGCATCCCCGCGCGCGAAGTAAGCGATGTAGGGGGAAGCTCCGCTTTCCCTCTTCGTGGATGGACTCCAGCCGTCCTCCGGCCCTCCCTCACCATCGAGCCGCCCCCCAATCGAAAGCAGAGCTTTCGACCACATCACCTCCTGTTCAGCGGTGGCCGCGATCTTCAATTCCACGCGGAAATCGCCGCGGGCAATTTCATCTCCTTCTCCAAGGGCGCTCCGTTCCTGGTGATCTTGAGATGGATTGTCTGACCCGCCTTCTCCCGGCACAGCTCGTTCAGTGTGATCGCATGGATCGGACGCTCTCCCATTTCCGCGATCGAAGAAACCACATCCCCGATCTCCAGGCCCGCCGCCTCTCCGGTGCCTCCGCCTTTCAATCTCAAAACGGTGGGATGCCCGCCTTGATAGGCGAAGATGATTCCCAGCATCAGATCGGTTGAAACCGGCGCCTCCGGATTCTTCCGGGCCTCGTAGGCGAATCTCAGCGCGCTGCGGGACATCGCCACGTTCAGCTTCATCAAGAGCAACTCCCCGAGAATGTTTTCGACCCTGGGATTCGTGGTGACGCGGAGTCCCTTCAGGTCGATTCCCAGCAGGGTGCCCTTCAGGAAAACTCCATTCCGGACCGGATGCACCCCGTCGCTGTTCAAGGTCTTCTGGTTGTTTCCGATGGCTTGGATGAAGCCTTCCTCCACCAGCCGGTCGTATTCCCCGTCGTTGAAGCTCACGACGGAATCGGCTCCGGTATCGACGAGGAATTTCACGACCGAACCTCCCATCTCCAATTTCAAATAGGGCCGGTTGTCTTCCTCCAGGATCGGAATGCTGGTGGCATCCGGAGAGAGCCGCCAATCCCCCCGGATGATCCCGAACCGGTTGTGGTCATGATCCAGATACAAGGTGTTTCCGGCCAAGACCGGCCAGCCGATGATTCCATCCAGTTGGATTCCGAATGTTCCTTTCATCATCCCGATCTCCACGCCCGGGCGTTCAGCAGGCGGCAGTGACAGTTCGCCGAGCCTGACCTCCGGCAAGGCATAGCTGCCCTGCGCGTGCTCCTTGCTCCCTGCTTCCCGGATCATCTCACCAAGCGCCGGCCCGATCTCCCTGTCGATCAACAGCGGATATCTGCTGCCCGTATCGAAGATGAACAGGTGATCCTTCCCGGCGATCTCCGCCTGCACCAGCGGCTTGACCGGTCCCGGAGGAACGAGTCCCTCGCAAAGGATTCTCTCATCCGCCGCTTCCTCTTCCGCGCGATCGGACGCCTTCGCATGGAGTGCCGGCAACCACGACGCCGTCCAAACAACTCCAACGCAAACCGCTGGCAGCAACCGCAGGTGGAAACGCATCATGAACTCCGATGATCCCCGTTTCGGTGGGGAATGCGATTCGTTATTCCGGGATCTTGTTCTCATGGAGAACACGGCTCTTTGAAGGATTGGCCGAAACGAAGGCCGCTCGTGTGAGGTGAAGCGGAATCGGTGGCAACAGGCGCAGCCTGAGAAATCTCCGGATGGATCCCGCGGGAATGGCTTACCTCAGCCCCTCGACGTCGCTGTAATTGATGCGGGTCTCTCCCTCCGGCGCGCCGTATTGGGCTGCGATGGAAGAGTACGCTATCAAAACCGCTTGGCGGATAGGTCTTTCCGGCGATGCCGATCACGCCGCTATTCCGGCGCTTTTCCTTCCCAGGCCGAAGGTGCTGCGGGCAGTTCCAACCGCACAACTTTCGGAGAGCCCTGGTTTGAAAGGTGGAGCGTCAGCGATTTCCCGGCTTGCTTCCGGCATACTTCATAAAGATTGGAGAGGTTGAGAGGCTTGTCCCCGAATTCATCGATGGACTTGATCTCATCCCGCTCCGCCAGTCCTGCATTGTCCGCCGGACCGCCTTTTTTGATCTTCGCAATCACGGCATGGCCATCGCGATAGACGATGAACGCTCCGGCCATCCTCGGCAATTGGACGGGTGGCTCGGGATTGGCTCTCACGCTGCATGAAAATACCGAAGGGCTGTTCGAGATGGAATAGTTCAACTTGAGCAGAAAAACCAATCCCACGGCGCAGACATCACTGGCATTGGATGCCACCGGCAGTCCCTTGAGATCCACGCCCCAGATCGTCCCCCGGGTGAACATGCCGCTCTTCGCGGATCGGATGCCGCCCACCGATACCTGTTTCTCCCCCTCGTTGAAGGTCTGAATATAGCCTTCCGCCTCCAGTCGTTCGAACTCCGCCTTCGACAGGCCCACGCATCCGTTGTCGCCGGTATCGATCACGAATGGAATCTCACTATCGCCCACCTTTGCCCGGACTTGGGGGAGGCCCAGTGGTTCCTCCACCTCCACCGGGAGGGACAGTTGCGGATGTGAAAGTCCCGCCTTGCCCTCGCGGATCTCCAACGAATGCGCATCATTGTCGATGACGAGCGTCCTGCCCTTGAGGCTTTCCCAGCCGACAACTCCCAGCACCGGCATGCCCGTGACAAACCGCATGCTACTGAGATCGATCGCCGATCTCTCGCTTTCAGGGAGGACCAGATGGCCGATCCTGACCTCCGGTATCTTGTAAACGGCCCCCTGGACCTCGCGATTAACCTGAACGGGATTGAGAGCCGGCCCCAACGTCTTGGCTACACTTTCCTCGAAGGTCAGAGCCCGCCGGGCACCGGTATCCACAATGAGTGCCACATCTTCGTCCCGCAGCTTCGCCTTCACGAAGAAATGACAGGGATCGGGAGAGAGGGAGCTTCGGTATAGCTCCTGTTTGTCCTTCTCCGCTGTCGCTGTCGCGTCCGTTGCCGCTTGTGCGATGAACGCACCATGGCCCCAAACTGCAAGCAGCGCGGCGAAACCCGCTTGCGCGATCAAGCCCAGCAACGGCAGGCACAAGTCATGAGCTCTCCGGAAGAACGCCGCGTGGCCGGTGATCATCACTTGGATTGGGGTGCGTCGAAGTTCCAGGCGTCCACCGCGGCAGTGAGAGGAAGCTGGATCGTGAGCGGCTGGCCATCGCGCCTGACGCGGAGGGTCACCGGTTTGCCAGCATGCTTTAGGCACAGATCGTATAGCTTGAAGCAGTCCAACGGACCGTCGCCCAGTTCGTCAATCTTTTCGACGCGGTCTCCGGGTTTGAATCCCGCCTTCTCCGCATTGGATTCGGGCTTGATGCGGGCAACCACGCCTTGGCCATGATCGTAGATGAAGATGATCCCGAGCATGAGCTGTTCGGAGATCGGGTGTGGGGGATTTTTCCGGATGGAGTAACTGAAGCGTGAAGGTTCCAGCGATAGCGCGACGTTGAGTTTTTTGAGAAACAGCATGCCGACCACGTCGTAACCGTGGGGATCGGTCGTGACGCTGAGGCCGGTGAGATCGACGCCCAGCAGTGAACCTTTGAGAAAGTAGCCGGTCTCTGTCTGATATTCTCCTTCAATCCTCGCCACCCTTCCTCCTGATGTCCTGCGGACGAAACCTGCCTCCACGAGATCACCAAAGTGCGATGAGGAAATGATGAAAGTGTCGTTGAAGCCGGTATCAATGAGCCACGCATGATCCTTGCCGTTCAGCGGAGCGCGGAAGCTTGGCGTATTGTGTTCGATCGTTACCGGAAGTGTGGCTTGCGCGCCGGGGAGAGGCACCGCTCCATTCAGGATGCGCAATTTTCCTGCATCGTGATCGAGTTGCAGGGTGCGCCCTTGAAGGGCCTTCCACCCCAGGTATCCGAAGAAGTCCACGCCCATCGGGCCTCTCAGGTTGCTGAAATCATAGGCGGGAGTGACGGCCGCTGGAATCTTGAGTTTGCCTACCGTCGCCTCCGGGATGAAGTAATTCCGTCCCTTGAATTCGGTTCGTTTGACCTGCGCTTCCCCGGGGGCTTCCTTGAATGGCTTCGCTGCCGCCAGATCGGCCAGCAGGGTAGCCTCCGCGCCGGTGTCGATGATCAGCGGATAGTTCTTTCCCGCCACCCCGATTTCACCCACTAGAATCGCCGGGCCATCGGGAATCCGGTTCTCATAGAGCACCCGGCTTTCCGTGGTTTTGTCCGCAGCGAAGGCCGTTTGCGCGATCAAGCCAAGCAACGGCAAGCGCAGACGAAGTGCTTTTCGTTTGGATGTCGATTGGCCGATCATACTCACTTCACTTCGCTGGAACCGGCGACCGGTTCCATGAATCCACCAGTGCGGTCAGCGGCAGCGGGACCGTGAGCGGTTGGCCATCGCGCTTGATGCGGAGGGTCACCGGCTTCTCCGCATATTTCCGGCACAGATCGAACATCTTGAAGGCATCCAGCGGCACGTCTCCCAATTCGTCGATCCGCTCCACCCGGTCTCCGGGCTTCAATCCCAGCTTCTCCGCATTCGATCCAGGCCGGATGCGTTCGATCACGCCCTGGCCTTTGTCATAGGTGAAGATGATCCCCATCATGATCGTCTCGGAGATCGGCGGCACGGGGTTTTTCCGAAGAGTGTAGCTGAAGCGCGAGGGCTCGATGGAAATGAGCAGGTTCATTTTCCGGAAAAACGTCATGCCAAGAACGTCATAGTCCCGTGGTTCGGTGGTGACACTCAAGCCAGCCAGATCCACTCCCAGGAGTTTCCCTTTATTGAAGTAACCGGTTCGCATCGTACGCGTTTCCCCGATTCTCGTGACCGCCCCCGGATTTCTCTCCCGAATGAACCCGTCCGCAACGAGCCGCTCGAAATTTGCCTGCGAAACCATGATGGTGTCATTGAAGCCGGTATCGATTTGCCAGGACTCTTCCTTTCCAGCGAGCGTGGCATGGATATTCGGCAAATTATGCTCGAAAGTCATCGGCAGCGTGATCCACCCGGCGGGAGGATCGCCCGGGCCTTCGAAGATACGGAAACGTCCCGCATCGTGATCGAGCTCGAGACTCTTTCCCTTCAATGCCTCCCATCCCAGGATACAAAAGGGACCGGTGCCCAGCGAGTTTCTGATGGAAGTGAGATCATACGCCGGAAATACCGAGGCAGGGAATTTCAAACCGCCCACGGTGGCCGCAGGGATGGAATACTTCCACCCCTTGAAGTTGCTATACTTGATGCGGGTCTCTTCCATCGGCGCGCCGTATTGGGCTGCGATGGAAGAGTCCGCTATCAAAACCGCTTCCGCTCCAACATCGACCATGAGCGGATGGGCTTTTCCGTCGATGCTGATTTCACCGAACAACACCGCCGGTCCATCGGGAATCCGGTTCTCATAGAGAAACCGGCTTTCCGTGAAATTGGACTCGGCGAAGCTGATTCCAACAACGCCAAGCCATACGGCCAGTATGGATCGGATGAAAAGATGCATGACGGAATGTATGTGCCTCAATCGAATGTCGCCCGATACGTCACACCCACATCATTGCTGTTGGAGTGCGAGGAGCTCGATCCCAATACGCTTTCGAGGTAGAACTGCAAGCCGTTAGCTTGGAAATCGACGGCTTTTCCAGTTGGATTCTCATTCAGCAGTCCGAAGTTCAGATTGAACGTGGTCGTGCCATCGTCAAAGGAGCCGGGGCCCCAGGTTTGCTTGGCTTGCAGGCCGAGCATCGTGAACATGTCCGGCACGATCGTGGAGTCCACAAGCGTGATCTTGGCGACCGCGTCGAACTTGATCGAGGGATTCATGTTGATGTCGGGAATCGTGGCAGTGAGGCCGGTCTGGAACTGGACGTTGAGACCGTCCCGCTCTGCGATCGCGCCGATGGTGAGTCCCACTGCAACCGAGGCGTTCGGATTGTCGAAATTGCCGTCGATCACCGGAGAGGTGTAGGCCGCGGAGACCGCCGGGGTGATCAGCCCGGAGAAATTGAAGCCGCCGATGTCTTCGGCCAGGCCGGACTTGAACGTCTTCTTGAAGCCGACACCGAGGCTGGCGGTACCGACCGGGTTGTTAAAGGCGTCCTTGAACTGGAACGAGGCTGTCGCATCCGCCTGACCAGCCGCCGTCACCAACGATGGGTTCGCCTTGATGGTGATCGAGGTCGGGGTCGTGGAGACGATGGTGATCGGCAGGCTCGTGGTCTGCTCCACGGAGACGATTGGCGTGGTGAAGGTGTTTTGGTAGTCCACCTCAAGCACGCCATAGTCATCGGCGTGGGGGTTGTTCAGTTCGACGAGGGCATCGAGGAACTGGATGAAGGCGGGGGCGCTGCTGGAGGATGAGCTGGAGGAGCTGCTTGGAGGCATAGTGGTGGTGTGGTTTGTGTGTTGTTTGGTTTGTTGTCGCTTGCGACGGGGGATAGCCGACACCCGATGACGGGCGGCGTCATCCGCATCGGGCGGACTAGTAGCGCGAGGCTCCCGCCTTGCGTGCGGGGAAGATGGCTTTGCGGGTGATGCAACCCTTGCCCGCGAAGCCCCGCCAGAAACACGCGAAGGAGGACCTTCGCGCTACTATGCCTGCGGCGCGCGCCGCTAGTCCGCCCGGGCCGCTCGCCGCGGGTGGAAGGCGGAGGCAGGAAGGCGCTGCAATCCAAACCATGAGCAACAAACCAATCTCACGCGTCTTCGTCCACGGCTTCCCGGGTCTCTACGGCGGGGCTAGTACCGAGCTCCACCACCAGATCCTCATCTGGCTGGAGATGGGGCTGGAGGTCCACCTCATCCCCATGTGGCACCCCGCGCATGAGCCGCTGCTGCCCGAGATGCGGGAAAAGGGCGTGGTCATTCACGGGCCGAACGATTTCACCGCGCTGCGGCCCGGCGATCCGCTGCTGAACTTCTGCAGCGGGGAATTCCTGGAGGCCCTGCCGGAGATCCGCAGGCACACGCGCCGCACCGTCTTCGCCAACTGCATGACGTGGCTCTTCGACAAGGAGAAGGAGGCGATGGCGGACGGCCGGATCGCGATGTTCCTCTATCAGAACGAGGCCGTGCGGCAGAAGCACATGCCGGAGCTGCGCGCGCTCAATAGTGATCCGGACATCCGCTTCCGCACCTTCAAGGCCTACTTCGACCAATCGCGCTTTCCCTTCATCGCGGAGCGTGACAGCGGCACCTTCGGCTGCGGCCGGATCTCGCGGCAGGATGCGGACAAGTTCGCGGCCAACACGCTGCACATCTACGAAACCTTCGTCTCCCCCGTGCCGAAGCGCGGCCTGTTCCTCGGCTTCGACCGCCGCAGCGAGGAAAAAATCGGCAAGCCGTACGACTGGATCCGCACCGCGCACGATCACCACGTGGTCCCGCAGCAGGACTTCTACAAGCACTGCGGCATCATCCTCCAGCCCACGGACACCACGGAAAACTGGCCGCGCATCGGCTTCGAGGCCATGGCCAGCGGCAGCGTGCTGATCGTGGACAACCGCGGCGGCTGGCAGCAGATCGTGGAGCACGGGAAGACCGGCTGGCTGTGCGACCATGAGCGTGACTTCATCTACTACGCGAGCCGTATGGCGTATGAGCCGCGGCTGCGCGCGGAGATGGCGGAGGCGGCGCGCCTGCGCGGGCTGGAGCTCGGCGGCCTGGAGGCATCCAAGGCGAGCTGGCAGGCGGTCTTCGAGGAACTCGCGGAACTTCCGGAATGATGAGCACGCCCGCCTACGACTTCCGCCACTGGGACGGACGCCCGCCGAAGGTCTCCTGCCTCTGCCCCACCTACGGCCGCCCGCATCTGATCGGCGAGGCCATCGGGTCCTTCCTGCGCCAGGATTATCCCGGTGAAAAGGAGCTCATCGTCCTGAACGATCACCCGGAGATGCCGCTCTCCGGTGAATGGCCCGGCGTCACCCTCGTGAATCTGACAGAACGCTGCGGCTCGCTCGGCGGGAAGCGCAACCAGCTCGCCGCGCTCGCCACCGGCGATGTCTTCCTGCCGTGGGACGATGATGACATCTGCCTCCCGCACCGGATCTCCGTGACCATCGCGCGCATGCGGAACCGCCATTACTTCAAGCCCACCGACCTGTGGTGGTGGACCGGCCACGGCGCGGAATTCCACCAAGGCGCGATGGCCCACGCCATGGCCGGCTACAGCCGCACCCTTTTCGATGCCTGCGGCGGCTATCCCTTGATCGATGCCGGAGAGGACCAGGGATTCGACCACTGCGTGAAACGCCTCGGCCTGTGGGACAGCGCCGCCCTCGATCGCGATGAGGCCTTCTACATCTACCGCATGAACCACGTCCGCACCTATCACGTCTCCGGCTACGGCTACGGCCGCGGCTGGGACGAATGCGCCGCCCATGTCGCGGAGACGGTGCAGCCGGGCATGAAAGCCATCACCGCGGAGTGGTCGTTGCCCTATGACCGCATCATCGCCGCACACATCGCGGAGGAGCGCGCGCCGCTCACCCCGCGTCCCGGAGAGCCGCTGCTGTCCGTGTGCGTGAGCGTGAAGAACCGCTCGCGAGTCCCGCACGCTGGCGGCTCGCTCGATCTCTTCCCGCGCTGCGTCGCCTCGCTCGCGCGGGTGGCGGAAACGCTCGGCCCCATCGAGCTCGTCGTCGCGGACTTCGGCTCGGACGATCACCCGCTCGGGCAATGGATCGGCGAAGCGGGCAGGGGACTGCACATCCGGCTCATCCACGCCGATGGTCCGTTCTCCCGTGGGCGCGGCCTCAATCTCGCGGCCTCCCACGCCAGCAGCGAGTCACTCTTCCTCTGCGATGCCGACCTGCTCGTCACGCCCGCCGCGATCGAGGAAGGCTTGCGCGCGCTTGCGAAGGGCGCCGCCTCGTTCCCGGTCATCCGGCATCTTGCCGCGGATGGCTCGATGGCCGCCGCTGGCGTGGACGGCTACGGCATCGCCTTCGTCACGCGCGGTCTTTTCCGTGCGGCGGGCGGCGTGCCGGAGTTTCACAGTTGGGGAGGGGAGGACAATCTCTTCCACCAGCGCGTCTCCAGCCTCGCCCCCGTCCGCCGCGAGGCCACCGATGCCATTCTCCACCAGTGGCACCCGGAGGAAGTCCGCGATTGCTACTATATGAATCGTAGGCGCTCCGACTATGAGCAAAGCGCCCGCGATCCAAACGCGCCGCTGGACATTCCCGCCGCCGTTTCCGCCCTCCCGGAAACCACCCGCGTCCTGCACGCCGTCCATCCGCACTGGTCCGGATTCATCCACCTCCTGCGCGATGGACGCTTCCTCCGCGCCGGCCACGATGGCGGCATGTATGAGGAGTGCGGCACCGGCCTCACTCTGAAGTGGGACCATTGGCCGCCGGAGACCTTCCAGCGCGCGAATGATGCCGCACCCTTCACTGTCCGCGAGATCCGGCTGTGGTAGCCACCGGCCCTCGCGGTTCCGTCCCATCCCCCTCGGTCTGCTCCGCTCGTCACAAGCGCTCGACTTTCACCATCGTGGTATCCCATCCTGTGGAGCCTCATCCATCCGTGATATCATGAAGCTTCTCCCCGTCCTCATCCTCGCAGGAGTCCTCGCCACGGCGGGACTCGCCTGGCATTTCCTCCGCCCTGCGCCCGCTCCTGATCAAGATGGCAAGGTCGATTCCGCCAGCGGTATCAAGCTGCCCGCAAGGCAGGAAACGTTGGAGAAGATCCGCGCCGCTGCGGTCAAGGCACGATTGGAAACACTGCGTGAGGCCAGGGACATGCCAGGTCCCGCTGGCAGCGATCTCGCCAGTCTCTGCCTGGATGCATCCATGGCCGGAATCCCCGGCGGGGAAATCGAAGCCGCCCGTGACAAGGGCTGGGAGGAAGGCGACAAGCTCTGGGCGCAGGAGAAGAAAGCAAAGGAGTAGAATGCCTCCAAGCCTCCGCCTTCATCAGAGAGTTGAGCCTTGAGACGAGGAGGGCCTTCCCAATGGGCGGGGCCCATGGTGCTGCTTTCCTATCCAACTGCTATCGGGCGCGGTGTTCCCGCCACCTGTCACGGCCGCGTGTAGTAGTTGCCGATCTTCAGCGCTTGCATGGTGCTGTTGTTGAAGTGGATCTCCAGCGAGTAGTTCCGATTTCTCTCCTCGGCGGCGAAGGCCGCGTTCACTCCATTGCGCGTGGCCGTCATGTTTGGAGCGTGGGCTGCCTTGTGGCCTCCCCACGAATACACGTTCCTGATGTTGTAGCGGTCCACCATGTCCTGCAGGTGGGCGCCGCCGCCAAACCTGCTTTTGAAGGAAACGAAATCCTCCAGCCCGCTGCGTCCCAGGATCTCCTGGAAGGAAAAGGAGCATTCATCGCCCAGCCCCTCCAGCACTTCGGCCGCGCTGAGTTCGATCACACGCTTATCGTTGTTCTTGAGAATGATGCGGTTCACCTGCTGGAGCACCACCGCCGTGGGGAACTGCACCTCCGGATAGTATTCCTTGTGGAAATGGGTGTGCTCGTAGTTGGCGGCTCCCGCCGTGCTTTCCCCCAGCGCGCTCTCCTTGTAGGCCCTCAGCCGCGCCGCTGGCTTTTTCACATAGGACATGAGGTCCAGTGGCGGCAGCTCCAGATCGTCCGTCCTCATGGCGGCGAGTTCATCCAGCGAGGCCAGCTCCGTCCTTCTCGCCCTTGAGCGGGCTTCATCCATCTTTTCCTGGGATTCCTTCCGCTTCGTCTTCAGGAAAAACGCCCCGTTGTCCGAGAACCACGATTCCGGGATCTTCTCGAACCGGGAAACCTCATCCATCCGCTGGTTCCACGCCAGCCATGCCTGATAGTAGCGCTCCAGGTGGATATCCCGTTCCTCCTCCAGTGCCCGCTGCTGCTTCAGATACTTCGCCACCTTGCTGAACGCGATCTGCGGCAGGGTCACGATCCGCTGGGTCTGGAACTCACTGATCGGGCAATCCGCGGGCACGGTCTCGGAGAACGCGGTGGACACGACCGCGCGGATCGCATAGAAGTCCGCCGGATCGACCGTCCCCAGCTTCGCCGTGATCGACTTGTTGCCTTGGATGCCATCCTCGTAGGTCTGGATGTCATAGCTGTAGCGGATCTTCTGGCTCGCCATGCTTTTGGCAAAGTCCGCCGCGCCGGACACCGGCCCGTAGCTCGCCTCCAGCGCGGTTTTCAGCGAGGATGCCTGGGATTCGCTGGAGGTCTGGAAATTGATCACCACGATCACTTTCGCCGAGCGTGTGAGGCCTGTCACCACCTCCGTGCCTGCCGTCTCGTAGAAGGCCTCCGCATTGTCCGCGGTCACAGCCTGCTGGAGATACTCCAGCCCTTGTGCGGACAATTTCAAGTCTCCGCCCACGGACTCCGTTACGTAGGTTTTCTCCGCGCTGATCACGCACACCACGTTACGCTTGGAGAATCCGCCGCTCTTCGAGATGCCGGCCGATGCCTTTCCCTTGAACAGCTTCCACTTTGCGGAGGCGCTGTAATTCTGCCGGGATGAGGAGTAGAACTGGCTGTAGTCATCCGCGAACTGGAAGCTGAAGCGGATGGTTCCCGCGGGCGAACCCTTCGGCGTTTCCTTGAACTCGAAGAAGCCGTTGCTGGTGATGTCCTCGAATGGCCGCGCCTTGTCAAAGCTCTTGCCCAGCTCGATCTTCATGCCGGGGTGATAGAAGTAGGCGTCCGCGGCGGCCGGCTCGCTCAGCATGGCGCAAGAGACAAATCCCAAAATCAAGGGCAGGTGGCGTGATCTCATCGGATGGGGGGAATTGGTATGAAAATTGTTAGAAATTCGATGGAACGACATTGCAGCGGTTTTTGTCAATTTGCATCCTGTGCGCCGTGCTTCCGCGCTGGTCCGGATTCATCCACCTCCTGCTGGATGTCCGTTTGCTCCGCGCCGGACGCGGCGGCGTAGCAGGGCCAGCCCGGCGACCATTCCCAGGATGGGAACCGAGGGCTCGGGAACATTGGCGATCCTGCCGAGACTGGTTCCCTGGCTGTTGCTGACAAAGGCCGGTCCTTCGAACAGGGTCGGGGTGAGGGATAGGTCGCCCGATCCGAAAGAGATCAGGGAGCCGAGCCTGTAGGTATGGGCCACGATGGTGAATACGTCTCCCTCGGAAATGGGGATCGCTTCAATGAATGCGAAACCTCCGTCCCTCGGCATCATGTCTCCGGATGGCCCCCAACTGTAGAAGAAACCGACAACATTGGACAACTGGATGGTGCCCCCGTTGATTTGATAATAAATTCCATCGGGAGGAAACAACTGTGTCGTGGCCGTTCCTCCCGGATCACCCGGCAGCCAATCGTCAAAAACCAGGAAGCGGATCTCGCTGGCCTGCTGGATCTGGAAGCTGATGTCGGCGGTGAAGGTCAGTTCCGGCAGGGGCGTGTCACCTTCCGCCACACCATGCTCCCAATCCCCGGTGGTGACGATGGCGGCCTTGGCCGGAGGCGCGTCAAGGGATAGGGAAACCACGCCGATGATGAGGATCAGGATTGTTTTCACGGAGATATTCCCTACAGCTTTTCGGTCCTGCGGATATGAAAAATGAACAAAATGATCATGTCATTTTTGTTTCATTAAATGCTGTTGATGAATGATTTATCTTTCGGGTCGGCGTGGGTGTCGTGATGGCTGGAGACTCCGTGTGGCGTTCATTCGCCGGTGGGTCCGGGGCTGGCAGGTTCGTTCGCCAGACCTCCGTCTCCTCTCCCGGATTCACCCCATCTTCACACACAGTTCATGCATTCCGCACGATGGCCCTGCATGTCTTTCCTTATCCGCCCATTCCGCTTGACCGGGGCGATTCATCCACGGATGTAAGCGCGTCATTTCTCCCCTTGATTCCGATCATATGAAGTCCCCGATCTTCCGCCGCATCTGCCGTGCCGCGTTTGTCTCCTCCCTCGCATGGGCGGTTTCCGGTGCGGCGATGGCCGCCACCACTCCTCCCGTGCTGGAGCGCGTGCAGGCGCTGCCGCTGAGCCCGAAGGACGTGCGCATGAAGCTCGTGGAGATCGGCGGCGAGTTCTACGGCACCAGCCCGCTCGGAGGCGCGTACGATCTCGGCACCTTCTACAAGCTGACGAAGACCGGCACCCTCACCGTGCTCGTCAATTTCAACGGCACCAATGGCGCCGCGCCAAAGGGCGAACTGACCCTCGGCACGAATGGCGAGCTCTACGGCACCACCGAGTCCGGCGGCGCGAACGGGAAGGGGACCGTCTTCCGCGTCAGCACCGCGGGCGTGCTCACCACCCTCGCCAGCTTCTCCGGCGGCGTGAATGGCAGCGCGCCGAATGGCGGAGTCACCCTCGCCTCGGACGGGAATTTCTACGGCAATACCTCCACCGGCGGCACTGCGAACCGGGGCACCATTTTCCAACTGACGCCCGGCGGCACGCTCACCACCATCGCCTCCTTCGATAGCACGAAGGGCAGCACCAACCCCACCGGCAGGATGGTGGCGGATGCGAACGGCCTCCTCTACGGCGTCTGCACGGGCTCGGACGCGTTCATGGACGACTACGGCTCCATCTACACCGTCACCACCACCGGCACGCTGAACCTGCTGGTCAAATTCAATGTCGGGAACGGCATGAAGCCGAAGAGCGGACTGATCCCGGATGGCGCGGGCAATTTCCTCGGCACCACCTGGGAGGGCGGCCAATCCGGCATCGGCTGCGTTTACCGTCTCACCCCGGCCGGTGCGATCACGGTGCTGGGCAGCTTCGATGGGAGCAACGGCCGCGGCCCGGCCTGTGAGCTCACCCTGGGAGAAGACGGAAACTACTACGGCACCTCCTACCGGGATGGCAGCGGGGGTCTTATCAATGGCGGCACCATCTTCCGCGTGGCTCCGGCCGGTGGCATCACCCGCATGGCCACCTTCGGCACCGCCGGCCCCGGCAATGGCGGAAATCCCATGGGCGGCGTGGTTCTCGCATCGGACGGCCTCTTCTACGGCATCACTAGTAATGGCGGACACCCCCCGGGTGACAACTATTCGACCAACGGCGTCTTTTTCCGCATGGATCTGGCGGGGAATCTCACGACGCTCGCCACCTTCACCGACTTCGCCGGGAAGACCCCCATGGCGGGCCTCGTCCTCGCCTCGGACGGGAACTTCTACGGCTCTGCCTCGGAGGGCGGTGGCTATGGCTACGGCGCGTTCTTCCGCATGACTCCCCAGGGCGTCCTCAGCACGGTGGCGAGCTGCGGCTACTACCCCGGCACCCCCTCCTTCGGTGCCTTCCCGAAGGCCGCGCTCACCGCAAGCTCCTCCCCCATCATCCCCTTCCTTTTCAGCACCACCACCTACGGGCCGTTCTCCGCGGGGTCCAATGGCTCCGTGGTCAAGATCAACCCCGCCACCAATGCGGTCACCCTCGACGGCGCGCTCAATGTCGGCGCCACCTTCGCCATCGGCGCGCAGACCGTCGGCCCCGTCGTTGCTCTCAGCAGCACCTCTTACGGCATGACTTCCATGGGTGGCAGCGGCGGCCTCGGCACCTTCTACCGGTCGTCCGGCGGCACCATCACCACGCTCGCGAATTTCAGCAGTTCCACTGGAAACACCCCGCTCGGCGGACCCACCTCCGTGGGTGGCACCACCTTCTACGCCTCCAATTCCGCGGGCGGCACCGGCGGGAAGGGCACCATCTTCAAGATCAACGGCACCAGCGGCACGCTCGAAACGCTGGTGAACTTCGATGGCACCAATGGCGGCACCCCCGTGGGCGAGCTCCTGCTCCAGGGCAATATCCTCACCGGCACCTTCTACGGTGTCACCCGTACCGGCGGCACCGCGGACAAGGGCACCGTCTTCAAGATGACTCCCGCCGGCGCGCTCACCACCCTCGCCAGCTTCACCGGCGCGAATGGCAGCACCCCGCAGGCGGGCCTCGCCTTTGGAGCGGATGGCAATTTCTACGGCACCACGGAAAAGGGCGGCACCTACGATCTCGGCACCCTCTACCGCATCACCCCGGAGGGCGTGCTCACCACCGTGGTGAGCTTTGATGGCACCAATGGCAGCTACCCGTGGAGCCGCCTCATCTCCGCACCCGGCGGCTACCTCTACGGCACCACCAGCAGCGGCGGACTCTCCGCGGACGGGCAGTCCGGCGGCGGCGGCCAGATCTTCCGCCTCCGCGTCTATCCGGATGTCCTCACCGGCATCGCCGATCCCGTTTCCTTCAATTCCGCGCTGCTTCACGGCACCGCCACCCCCATCGAGCAAAGCGCCGTCGTGTCCTTCGAATACGGCACGGACTCCACCCTCGCCACCTCCACCGCCCTCGCCGCGAACATCCCCGGCGGCTCCGGAAATGGCTTCATGGGCGTGGCCAGCCCGCTCGCGCCGCTCACCACCTACTACTACCGCGCCCTCACCACCCTGGCGGACGGCGTGACGAAGGTGAGGGGCGACATCCAGTCCTTCACCACGCTGGCAGCACCGCCGGACATCGCCGTGGATGCCGGCGGACAAACCAATCTCGCCTCGGACGGCGCGGCTCTCGTCCTCGCGAACACCGCCGTGGGCCAGACCCGTGATTTCGAGATCACCGTCCGCACCAGCGTCGCCACCAGCACGCTGTCCGGCCTCTCCGCCTCCATCACGGAGCAGGACAGCCCCTTCACCATCGTCCAGCAGCCCGCCGCCAGCGTCGCCTTTGGAAGTACGACTACTCTCGTAGTTCGCTTCTCTCCCGTCGCCTTGGGCGGCTCCACCGCCACCATCACCATCGCCAGTGATGACGCGGACGAGAATCCCTTCACCCTCCACCTCCGCGCCTGGGGCGGGGACATGCTCAGCCCCGTCATCGATCCCGCCAATCCCGCGCCGGTCGAGTGGGACGGCTTCATCGCCACCGGCATCACCCTTTCCGGCACCACCCTCACCGCGCCGCCGCACCGCGGCACCGAGTATGTCCTCGTCAGCAATCCCGGCAGCGCCGCCGTGGAAGGCACCTTCAACGGCCTGCCGGAAGGCTCGCTCGTCACCATCGCCTACGGTGGCAACAACTACCGCTTCCTCCTCAGCTACCAGGGCGGGGATGGCAATGACATCGTGCTCAGCTACTGGCCGGAGACCGGCATCGATCCCAGCGACAGCCCCGAGGCCTTCCTCTTCGCCGCGCTCGACAGCAACCGCGATGACAAGCTCGCCCGCGCCGAGTGGCTGGGCATCTACGCCAAGCTGCCGAAGAAGGAGACCATCTTCGACGTGATCGACTCCAACCGCGATGGCTTCCTCACCCTCGCCGAGTTCACCGCCGGAGCCACCAACCGCACCGCCTCCCGCACCATCTCCACCGCCGTGAACCGCACCGCCGTCTTCATGGAAGTGGACACCAGCTACGACAACATCGTCAGCCGCGCCGAGATCGCCTTCATGTGGAAGCCCGGCACCGCCGCCAAAACCATCGATGCCTACTGGACCCGCGCGCAGGGTGGGGATGGCATGGACTTCTGGGACTGGCTGTGGGCGCAGACGCTGCCCAGCTTCACCACCTACGATCAGGCTGGTACCATGCGTGTCCAGCGCCGCGGCGTCGCCGGTCAGTTGGACGCGGACACCAGCGGCACCATCACCTTCGCCGAGTTCAGCCACCTCTACAAGGCCGGCACCAAGACCGCGACGATCGACACCGCCTGGCGCGCCGCCAATGCCACCCCGCGCGGCACCGCCTCCCCCGCGTCCATGACGATCGACGCCTTCGTCGAAGCCCCGAAGCTGCCGAAGCTCATGGTGTTCTAATGTAGGGGGAAGCTCCAGCTTTCCCTCTTCCGAGGATGGACATCGCTTGTCCTCTGACGATCCCCCATCATCGAGCCGCCTCCTCGATCGAAAGCGGAGCTTTCGACTACATTGCCACACTACATCGGCTCCCACTCCACGGGCCGGTGCAGGTACTCTCCTGCCGGCAGCTTCGCCTTGATGGGATTCTCCGCAATGTAACCGGCCAACCGATCCAACTGCCGGCGGTTCCGCACGATGTGATCGAAGCTCTCCCGCTGCCACAGCGCGCCGCGTCTGCCGGCTCGCTCATTGATCGCACGGGCCGTGAAACTCTTCCACGACTGGAGAATCGCGCCGATCCGTTGCTCCGCTCCGGGCATCACGAGCAGATGCACATGGTTCGGCATGATCACATAGTCGCCGAGGACGTACCGCTCCCCATGGAAATGCTCCAGCGCATCGGCCACGATCCTCGCATGCTCCGGCTGGCGGAGCACGCAGGACCCCATGCCGCGGTCCATCTCATCCTCCACGGCCCGCCCGAAGCGGCGTGAATATTCGCGCCGGTGATCCGGGGAAAGGCGCTCGAACCAGCCATCGCGATCCGGAGCCTCGCCGCGCACCGCGAGCCATTCCGCGCGTTCGCGGTGCCAGCGTTCCAGAGCCGCGGCGGGAATCGAGTCGTGCAAGCGGAAGGTGACGAAGTGGACCGCACCTTCCTGGCTCCAGTGCGGCAGCGCCCCGTGGGTCCTTTCCACGTTCCTTTCCGGGTCCAGGGGACGGAAGCGCAGCATGCTGTTAGATGCCCGTCCCGGTGGAATGTCCGCAAGTACAATGTAGGGGGAAGCTCTGCTTTCCCTCTTCCGGGGATGGACGCCACCCGCCTTCCAACTTCCATCCACCACTCAACCTCCCCCCAATCGAAAGCAGAGCTTTCGACTACATTGCGCTCCGCATTCCAATGTAGGGGGAAGCTCCAGCTTTCCCTCTTCCGGGGATGGACGCCACCCGCCCTCCGGCTTCGCCCACCACTCCACCCGCCCCCATATCGAAAGCGGAGCTTTCGACTACATTGGGGTCACCCGTCCTCCGGCTCCACCCACCACTCCACCTCCTCCCAAATCGAAAGCAGAGCTTTCGACTACATTCGCCCCATCACCTCACCTCCCGAAAATCTCCCTCAGCGATGGCCGCGGCGGCGTTGTGAACGTGCGTGCCTCGCTCACCTGCGGCACCGGATTCTCCGCATTCACCGTCACCACGCGCACCCAGTACGTGCGTCCCGGCAGCAAGCGCGTGGCCGTGGCGGCGATCGCGCTTTCCCCCTGGCCCGCCGTCACCACGCCGGCCTTCACCGTCACCGGACGACGGAACTCAGGATCGAGACTCAACTGGAAGCCCACGGTCGTATCCGTGCCCGCGGGATCGACCGTGCCATGCAGCGTGGCTCCGTTCCACACGATGCCGGTGGCGTCACCGATCGTGGCGGACGCACCCAGGCGATAGCGGAAGAAATCCCCCGTGGAACCCGGCAGCCCGTCCGTCACCGTGCGCAGCCCGTAGAGATGGCCGTCCGTGCCCTGCAGCAGACCGCTGGAAAACGTCCGGTCCGCGTCCGTGAACTCATCCAGCACGCTCCAACCGCCGTCCGGCGTGATCCGGAAGAGCACGCAGGAATAGTCGGAAGCGCGCGTGCCCACCCCGTAGAAATTCCCATCCGCCGCCATCAGCGGGCTGCCCGCCGGGGCGTAGTCGTCCGGGAAGGGATCGAGGATCGGCACCAGCGCGCCCTTTGCCTCCAGCCGGTAGAGACTGCTGTTTCCGGAGACATTGCGCGCGTAGGTGTAGTAGCTGCCGCGCGGACCGGGCGTGAACTCGTTGATGCGTCTCATCGAGGGCCCGGTGAGGCTGTAGGGGAAGGTCGCGAAGGTGGTCGTGGCACCGTTGCGGCCCACCCGCATGATGCTGCCCGGATCCTCCGTATACCAGCTGAGCCAGCCGTAGCCGCCCACCAGCAGCGAGCCGTCCCGCAGCGGCGTGAGGTGGGTGTTGTAGGTTTCCTGGAGCCATGAGTTGGGAACCAACGAGATCCCCCCGCGCGGACTCAGCTTGAGAATGACGGGATTGTCTCCGTAGGGCTGGGAGTTGTAGCCGTATCCGGCCGCATAGAAATTCCCATCCGCGCCCTGCACCGGGGCGAAGGCCCCGTAATAGCTCTTCTGGGAAAAAGCCGCCAGCGCCGTGAGCGTGCCATCCGGAGTCACCCGGTAGAACGTGCCCGAGGGAAACGTGCCCGGGACGAAGGGAACCTGTCCTCCCCGGTAGCTCGTAGTCCCATAGTAGTTCCCATCCCGGCCCAGCGTGACATTGCCCGCGCTCTGGCTGCCACTACGCGCATCGTAGCTGGCGATGAACGACGCGCCGCCGTCCGGCTGGAGGCGCAGCACGCCGCCGGTCCCGCCCGTGCCACCGGCATCCACCGCGGTGACAAAGCGGCCGTCCTTCTCCATCAGCAGCGGATTGGCCGCCCGCCCGGGGAAGTCTGCTCCGAAGGAGCGCAGCACAGTGAACGTGCCCGCCGTCGAGATCTTGTAGGCCAGCGGCATGAAGGTTTCATGCGTGGCGTAGGGGTCCTCCATCGTCGCCCAGGTGGTGCCATAGAGCTGGCCATCCGGTCCCAGGGCCAGCCCGTTGCTGGGCTGGTAGCCCCGGCCATCGTCCGGCTGGAAGGTGTGGAGCAGCGTGTAGGTGCCGGTGGGGGAGAAGCGGAAGACCGTGCCCGCGCTGCCGGGGTAGCCGGTGCCAGCAGTCGTGCCGTAGAAGTTCCCGTCCGGTGCCAGCAGCAGCTCGGAGCGCGCGCCCTGGCCCGTGCCCGCGAAGGCGGCGATCACGCTCACCTCGCCGCCCGTCGTCAGGCGGATCAGCGCCCCATCGTAGTTATCCGGGCCGCTGATGGCGTAGAAGGCACCGTCCGGGCCCAGCGTGGGCGTCACCGTCGGCACCGGTCCGCCGGACAGCGCCGCCTCCAGATAGGCGAGGGGGGTGAAGGTCCCGTCCGTGGTGATCCGGAAGAACGTGTGCCGGGCCGGCGAACCGGCGGTCAGGCAGAAGCCGTAGAAAGCGCCATCCGGTCCCGCCACCAGTCCGGTCTGATACTGGCCGTACTGCTCCGCATCGAAGGAATGGATCATCTCCGGCGCACCGCCGGGAGCGATGCGGTAGATCCCGCCGAAGCCGGGCAAGCTGACTGTGCTGCCATTGCCACCCGAGTACGCCTTTCCATAGAGGTTTCCGGAAGCATCCGCCACCAGCCTGCCATTCGGGGCACCCGGGGCGGACGCACTGCGGTGGAAAACGGCGGTGGCGGGGGAGAAGCCGTCCTGGAGGCTGTAGCGGAAGAGCACGCCATCGCTGCTGCCCATCGTGTAGTAGGAGGTCCCGTAGATCGTGCCATCCGGCGCGAGGAAGGCACGGGCGTCCGGGTTCATCGGCGAGATCTCCTCCCGGATGTCCCCGCAGCTCCCCACCACGCTCATCACCCCGGCCGGAGTCATGCGGAAGACCGTGCCGTAGCCGTGGTCCCCGCCGCTACGAGAGATGCCGTAGAAATTCCCATCCGCCGCCAGCACCAGCGCACCGTCCGGCGCGGACGGGCGGGCGGTGAATTCACGGAGCTTCTGGAAAACCGGCGCGGCGTGGAGCGCCGTCGTGGCGGTCGCGGCGAGGAGGAAAAGGAACGGGCGGAACATGGGCGGGTGATCGCGGGGTGCGCGCGCCGGATATGGAGATGAATGACCGGTGGAGGAAGTACCAACTCTTCTCATCAACAGCGGATTGCAAAACGCTCCTGATCGCAATCGGATGAAGCGGGATGCCGATGGCCTCTGATGTGGAGTGCGGCGAGGCATCGCCGCTTTCGGCACAGGAGAGAAATCGACGGATACTGCGGCACAGCCGCGTGGAAAATGCTTGAACCAATGGGGAGGTGATTCTGGAACGCTGGAGCCGATCCTTGGACCCGGGGGACCTTTCCGGCGATATCCCGCCTCCGCTCAAAGCGGCGATGCCTCGCCGCACTCCAAATCCAGAGCGCCCTTTGGATGCTTCCCATCCAAAGCAAAATGAATGTCGATTCGACCTGACATCCCATGCCCCTGCCGGGGCAAGGAAAGCAAACCGCCCGGGCGCTCAAAAGGATGTGTGTGAGGCTCAGGGCCATCCGCCTCAAAAAACCACGGCCTTCCCTTTTTACAGGATTTTTACGAAGCTGTTGCGTGGCGTTCACCCATCCGGGCGGAGGCCGTGTCAGGCTGAGTCCGTCATGAAAACAGTTACCTCCATCCAGCTTCCGGCCCTCCTGGCCCTCTTCTCCCTCACGCTCGGCACCAGCGCCACCACCCGGGCCCAGCAGCCGGAACCGGTGCCGACGACACCGGAGCCGGTGGTATCGCTACCGGTGCCAACACCGGAGCCGCCGGCGCCAACGGTTATTCCCGTTCCTACCTCTCCTCCCGCCCCGCGCGCTCCCGTCGAGATCGAACTGTCCGATCCCTTCACCAGGGGCTCCTCCCCCTCGGAGGTCCGCTCCGCCACTGCGGACCCCTCCGCCGAGCAGCTCGATGCCCAGGCGCGCATCCTCTTCGCCCGGAATGAAACCGAGAGTGCCATCGAGCTCCAGTACCGGGCCGTCGAGAAGGCGAGGCTCACCCTCGCCAAATGCACCGAGAACCTCGCCCGCTACCAGGGCAAGCCCGTCGATGGCGGCCCCATCGAAAAGAAGCTCCGCAGCATCATCATCCCCGCCATCAATTTCCAGGACACCTCGCTGGAAGAGGCCGTGGAGTTCCTCCGCCTGAAGTGCGCCGAGCTGGATGGCACGGAAAAGGACCCGGCCAAGAAGGGCGTGAACTTCGTGATCGGAAACATGAACAGCGATCCCTTCAGCTCCGGTGCGTCCGATGAGCAACCCCAGCTCACGGTCAAGAGCCTCGTGCTCAGGAACCTCTCCGCCGCCGATGTCCTCACGCACCTCGGCCGCACCACGGGCACCAGATACACCGTCGAGAGCGGCGCCGTGCTCATCTCCCGCTAAACCACCTCCGGCTCGCTCCACCGCTCCGCCTCCCCAGATGCGCGCCCCCAGCCCCGCCAAGACGCTGCTGCTGCTCTGGGGAATCGCGGCCGTGGTCCTCGCGGGCGGCCTCCTGCTCGCCCGCCAGGAGCGGCAGGTCCGCACCGAGCGGGACCGCACGCCGCTGCGGGCATTCGCCACCACCGCCCAGGGCCAGCTCCAGCGGCTGGAGGATCTCTATCAGGACCACCTCGTCCGCCTCGGCCGCGAGGTCGTCCCGGACCCGCAGCGGGCCGGGCGCATGGCGGATGAGATCACCGGCATCCTCCAGATCTCCCTGCTCCATCCCACCACCAGCGGCGTCCAGGACACCCACATTCCCGTCAATGCCTCTCCGGACGGGCCGGTGCCGCTGCCCGCCTTTGCCACCGCCCCCGGCCTCACCTCCGGCTCCCTCGTCCTCCTGGATGAATCCCGCCTCTTCAACCGGGACAGCGGCTGGGTCGATGAACCGGGAAAGCCGCTCCTCTTCCACGTCCGGCGCTCGTCCAGCGAGGTCGCCGTCATCGCCGTCTCGCGTTCCCTCGTCGCGGACTCCATCACCGGCTGGCTGCGCGCGTGGGCGGAGAAATCCTTCGCGCCCGTGCGCGTCACCGGCGGCCCGGACCAGCTCCGCGCGGAGGGCCGCGTGCTCGCCGGGGCGGGGGAGGCGGCCGCCGCGGACCCGCCCGATCTGCTCATGCCCCTGCGCAGCCGCTTCGGCTCCTACGATCTCGCCTCCTGGGATCTCCGCAGGACCCTCGTCCGCTATCATCCCGCCGCCCTCGCCGTCACCGCCACCCTCGCCATCGTCATCGGCGTGCTCGGCTTCATCGTCTTCCTCGCCCAGCGCCGCGCCCACGCCATCGCCGCCGCGCGCGTCTCCTTCGTCAACCGCGTCTCGCACGAACTGCGCACCCCGCTCACCAACATCCTCCTCAACATCGACCTCGCCACGGAACTCGCCGAGGACGACCCGCAGGAATCCACCCGCCGCCTCGATCTCGTCCGCCTCGAGGCCCGCCGTCTCGGCCGCCTCATCGAGAACGTCCTCACCTTCTCCCGCGCCGAGGATGGCAGGACCGAGGCCCGCATCACCACCACCGCCTGCGTCCCCGCGGACATCGTCACCGCCGTCATCGAGCAATTCCTCCCCGGCTTCCAGCGCGGCGGACTCACCATCGCGCGCACGGATGAAAACACCGCCGCGCCCTGCCTCTGCGATCCGGACGCCCTCGCCCAGATCCTCGGCAATCTCCTCTCCAATGTGGAGAAATACGCGCCGCACGGCACCGTCTCCATCGCCACCACCCACGCCGGAGGAGAGCTTTCCATCCGCGTCACCGATGAAGGGCCCGGCATCCCGCGCGAGGCTGCGGAGCGCATCTTCCATCCCTTCGAGCGCATCCACTCCCACATCCATGAAGGCGCCACCGGCACCGGCCTCGGCCTCGCCATCGCCCGTGACCTCGCCACCCGTCTCGGCGGCACCCTCGCCCTCCTGCCCACCGCCACCGGCCGCGGCTCCTGTTTCGAACTCCGCGTCCCCGCGCCGCCCGCTCCGTCTCCAGCCTCCGCGTCCTCCATCGCACCGCCCGCATGAAAATCCTCCTCGCCGATGACGATCCCGTCATGCTCGACACCCTCCGCCTCTGCGTCGTCACCGAGGGCTTCGACATCCTCATCGCCGCCGATGGCGAGGAAGCCTACGCCCTCTGGGAACGCCACCGCCCCGACCTCCTCTGCCTGGACATCATGATGCCAAAGCTGGACGGCTATGAAGTCTGCCGCCGCGTCCGCGCCATCGACCCGAAGGTGCCCATCCTCTTCCTCTCCGCGAAGAGCGAGGAGATCGATGTCGTCGTCGGCCTCCAGCTCGGTGCGGATGACTTCGTGCGCAAGCCCTTCGGCAAGCACGAGCTCATCGCCCGCATCCGCGCCGTCCTCCGGCGCGGGCAGGCCGTCGCCGGCCGCTCCGCCAGCTTCACCATGGACGACCTCACCGTCTGGCCCGCCGAGCTCCGCGGCGAGCGTGGCGGCGTCTCCATGGATCTCTCCCCGCGCGAGGCCTCCATCCTCGCCGTGCTCCACGAGCACGCCGGGCAGGTCGTCGACCGCGACACCCTCCTCAACAAATGCTGGGGCCTCGACTACTTCCCCGAGTCCCGCACGCTCGACCAGCACATCGCCAAGCTCCGCAAGCGCATCGAGACCGACCCCGCCCGCCCTCTCATCGAAACCGTCCGCGGCGTCGGCTACCGCTTCCGCCCGCTCTGAATGTAGGGGGAAGCTCCAGCTTTCCCTCTTCCGGTATCGGACACCACCCGCCTTCCAACTCTCCCCACCATCCCATCCGCCCCCCAATCGAAAGCAGAGCTTTCGACCACATTGCAGCTCCGCCAATGTAGGGGAAGCTCCAGCTTTCCTCTTCGGTATCGGACATCACCCGTCCTCCGACCATCGCTCCACCATCCCACCCGCCCCCCAAATCGAAAGCAGAGCTTTCGACCACATTGCCCTCTTCGGGATCGGACACCACCCGTACACCTCACCTCCCCACCTCAAACACCACGCTCGTCGTCCCGCCGCTGGTATAGGACGCGTCCGGCACCAGTGTGATCCCGCCGCTGAACGGCTTCGTCCCCGCGCGCACGCTGTACACCACCGTGTCCCTGTCCTCGCGGAAGGTCACGCGGCGGCGCGATTGCACCGGGCGGCCGTTCGTCACCTTCGTTTCGATGAAAGCCACCGTCAGCGGCTTGATCACCCCGCTGTAGCGGCGGAAGGTCACCTCCACGCCGGAGGGCACCGTGCGCGGCGCATCCAGCGAGACGAACGACGAGACATCCAGTAGTTGGATCGTTCCGATGCCCTGCGCCGGCGGCACGCCGAAGCCCACGCCGGGCAGCACCGTCATCGTCACCGTCTCCGGCAGTTCCACGATCGCATCGCCGAGCGGATTGAAAGGAATCGTCAGGCTGCTCTTGCGCGCCGGGATCGTGTGAAGGGTCGCCAGCTTCCGATAGTCCTTGCCACTCGTGGCCGTGCCGCCGATCTCCACCATCACCTTCTGCGGCTTTGTCAGATCGCCCGTGCGCGTCAGCACCCAGCCCGCCGGAGCGGCATCCCGGGCCCAGGTCTCCAGCACCGTGGGCAGAAGGGGGGAGATCGTCACCACCGGATCATTGTCCGCGATCGGCAGGGACGCCTTGCCCGGCGGCACGACTCCATAGATGTCGGAACCCTCCAGCATCACGCCAAAGGTCTCCGTGCCCTCGCCCAGCGCATCCTCCTGCGCCAGCACGGTGGCATACGCGGACAACTGCCCGGCGGGAATCACCAGGGACCGCGGCCCTGTCACCGGAGCCGCCACTCCCGCGAGAAACACATCGGAATACCCGGCCGTGCCGTTCAGATGGAAGGGCACCGCCAGTGGCTCCGCGGTCGGAAAATCCAGCTCCACCTTCAGCACCGCGCCCTCCGCGCCGCCCTCCGCCAAGGCCCCCGCCAGGGAGATCGCCACGTGCGGCCGGATGTCGGTCGCGTCCGCGTCCACCTCGAAGGCGGAGATGCCATACCCGTAGCCCAGATACGCCTCCAGGCTCCTGCCATTCCACACCAGCGCCGGCGGACCATCCACATGGGACAGGCGCGTCTCCGCGGACCATGCGGGCGAACTACTATCCGCCCAGTACTGGAAGCGTCCTCCGGATGTGATCCACATCCCGCCCGGAGAATCCACCACCAGCCCCGTCACCGGCTGGTCGGATACGGTGAACATCGTACCCGCCACGTAAGTGTCCGGGGCGGATGACGTATAGCGCGCCACCTTTCCCGCCGCCGTGCCCACCAGGAATCCACGGTGCGCCGCATCCGCTACCACCGCGCGCGCCGCCACGGACGGATCGGCCAGCTCCACCACCTGCGTCCTCAGATCCACCACGAAAAGCCCCGTCTCCCCGCCGCCGAAGACCGCTTCCAGATTCCCATCCCCATCCACATCCGCCACCGCCAGGCAGGTGAAGCCGCTCTTGGCCGTCGCCAGCTTGGCGCTCCGCCACTTCAATTTGCCCGGTGCCTTCGTGATCGTCAGGTAGCAGCCTTCCGGCTGGCCGCTCGGCTTCGGGTAATGGGGATCAACCGGGAAATCGCCCTCCAGGCTGCGGTTCACGGAGATGAACTCCTCCACGCCGTCTCCATCCACGTCCGCCATTTCCGTGCGGGTGTAGAGGTTCCCATCCACAGGCGATTCGCTCCCATAGACAAAGGTGAAGCTCTTGTCGGAAGCGTTGAACTTGTAAACCCGGATGGCCGAAATCACCTCTGTGTCCGAGCTTGTGACGATGATCTCCAGCCTGCCATCACCGTCCACATCCCGCAGCTTTACGTCCTCGATGCGCGTCCAGATCTGCTCGCTCACCGCGATCGGATGGCGCGTGAGTCCATCAATCACCACGATCGAGCCGCCCTGCTTTCCAGCCTTGCCCAGCGTGGACGCCGTCACGATATCCGCAAAGCCGTCGCCCGTCACATCCCCGATCACCGGCGGCAGGAACGGCCCGTCCAATTGGAAATTCCCCGCGCTGCCCGTGCCGATCTCCTCCAGCGTGTCCGTCCGCACGCACATGAAGCTCTTGGAAGTCCCCGACTCCGCCGTGGGATGCAGCGAACTCCACAGCAGCGCCCTGCTGCCATCGCCCGCGTCCGTCGGCACCACCGCCAGACCGGAAATGTCGGCACCCGTGGTCAATGGATACCGCCACTTCACCTCGCACCCCGTGGCATCCACGCGATAGACGGACAGCCCCGGCCCGGTGCTGCTCGTGACCACCAGTTCCCGGGCCGGATCGTCATCGATGTTTTCCACCAGCAGCTTCGTCATCGTGCCGCCCGGCATGTTTTGGCTCCACAGCGGGGAGGAGGGATGGCGCGCGTCCAGCGCCTCCAGTGCCGTCGTGCCATGCACCGGCCCCACCAGTTCATCGATCCCATCGCCATTCAGATCCACCACCGCGACCAGATCCCAGTGGCCCGGCTGCACCACCGCCGTCGTCTGGTGCGTCACCGTATCCACCACCTGCCCGGAGGGCATGATGATCTCCGGTGCCGCATCATCATCCACCTGGCCCACCACGAAGGTGCCGCCGGAAACATCCGCCGTGCTCCACAGCAGCGTCCCCGCCACATCATGCACCGTCAGCAGGCCCGTGCTGGAGGTAATGAACTCCGGCACGCCATCGCCCGTGAGATCCACCGCACGGAAGCAGGCGACCGGCCCCTGCGGGTGAAGCGCGTATGTCCTCACAATCACGCGCGTCCTCGCATCATAAACCGTCACCGTGCCATGCAGCGAGCACGTCAGGACCTCCGGAGTCTCATCCCCCGCGACCTGCGCCGCCTGAAAGCCGGTGAAATGTTCATACGGACCCGCTGCATACGGCGGCACCGCTCCTCCCTCCGCGGCGGACGGCGTGGTCACATGGCGCGTCTCCAACTGGTGCGTCTCCGGGTCCCAACCCATCACATACCAGAACTGCCCCAGGTTCGCTGCATCCGGGGCCGTGCCATTCGTCTCCAGCGTGGCGGAGACATGAATCTCCGGCCCATTCCCCGTATCCAGCGTGAACATCCCAGCTGCCCCCATCCGCCCGCGGAACTGCGTGAATCCCCACGTCGAATATCCCGAGTCGCTCACCGGCACCTCCCAGCGGGGAGGGGAGGCATGGACGGCCGTGAGGGTGGAAATGCTGGCCAGGGAGGAAAGCAGGATCGGTCGGAGCATGGCGGCAGCGCCTTCTAGCCTCCTCCCCGCCGATGACCAGCCGGATCATCCGCCCATGTAGGGGGAAGCTCCAGCTTTCCCTCTTCGGTATCGGACGCCATTCGCCTTCCAACTCTCCCCGGCGTGCTGTGAAGACGGCTGTGCAGGCGATGCCATCCCTTGGTCTGAAAAGCTTCGCCGGAAGCACGCGAGGCGGGAGCCTCGTGCTACTACGCCTTCCGCGTCTCCGGGCGGCCGTTTCCGTCCACCCTCTCAGGCTTTCGAGGAGCCGCCGGGATGGAGTTCTTCATAGACCGCTGCGACCGCCTGACTCATCCGCCAACTGCCAGCAAAGACCTGAGTCAACCGCGATATTTCGTCCCTAGTCAAGGTCAGGACTATGAGGATGAACAAGGCATGGGTTGTGGTGGCGAAATGCAGGCGGGTTATGGAATTGGGATCATTGATACGCTTCGCCAAAGACGGTAGTGCCTTGTCTGCGATCGCGGCGGTCTTTTCGAACCGATGGTCCACCTCCCGGATGGTGGAATCTCCGAGCGCTGTGAAGCATTTCAGCAGAAGGTCATATTCCGCCGACATCCAACCCAGCTGAATTCCGAAAACAGTCTTGGAAAGGAACGATAGCTTCGACACTTCCACTTTCTGCAAGATGGAAGCCGCCTTCGGATCCTTGTTCAAATAGATCGCGAGTGAATCACGATCCAGCGGCAGATCGTAGTCGCTGGCCTTCACCTTCTCCCTGTACTCCCGCGTCTTCTCCACGATCTTCTCCGTCAGCACCTCGAAGTCCGCGTCCGCGGTCTCCAGCAGCGCGCTGATTCGATTGAAGTGGCGGCGCAGATCCTTCGGCACCTCGATCTCCGCCTTGTAGAGCAGCTTGTGGTTGATGGCGGCCCACGCGTGTTGCAGCGCGGTCCGGACCTGGATCTCGCACTTGATGCCGCCGAAGGCGCGGTACTCCGGCAGCGATTTCCGGTCCGTGTTCAGCTCCGCGATGAAATGCACCGATTGATAGCCGAACTGGTCCGTGTCCAGCAGCTTTCCCTTGTCCACCGAGTTCGCCTCGTCGATCAGGAAGTTTTCCCGGATGATCTCCGAGATCCGGTCGATGGCGGAGAGCTGATACGTGATGATGCGAAGGCCCACCAGGTCCGTGAGATCGGAGAGGGGATCGTGGTAGTCCTTGCCCTGTCGCTGGATTTTTTCCGTGAAGCTCTCCACCGTCTTCACCCGTCCCTCGATGGTCACGAACTCCACGCCGGAGGTCTCCAGCAACTGGCGGATCAATCCCCTGAGCGAGTCGCAGAAGGCTGCCATCACCGGCCGCTTTTTCTCGAAGGCCTTGATATGCCCCGCCACATCTCCGTCATTCATGATCCATTCATCCCATCCGGGCCGCAGCCGCGTAAAGGGCAAACCAAGCCCGTGATCCACGATCGCCAAAGCCCGGCGTGCCGGCATCCCGCGCGCCTGCCCGCGAACAGACGTTTTTCACGAAAAATCCTGTTGGACGGCCTTCCCGCGCCGCTGCGGATTTCCGCCCGTATCACCTTCAGTAGTACGAGGATTATTCACGTTCGTACTACCCGAAAAGGATGGCGCGGCCCCGGCCGGGATGTTCAGATAAACACATGTCCTCACCAGCCGAACTTGTCCCCGCAGCGCCCCGTTTCTCCTCCGCAACTCCGCTTCCCCATGTAGGGGGAAGCTCCAGCTTTCCCTCTTCGGGATCGGACGTCGTTTGTCCTCCGGCTCCCGCTTCTTCCATCGAACCGCCCCCTGTATCGAAAGCAGAGCTTTCGACTACATTGCTTCGCTTCCCCAATGTGGGGGGAAGCTCCAGCTTTCCCTCTTCCGGGTCGGACGTCGTTTGTCCTCCGGCTCCCGCTTCTTCCATCCAACCCTCCCCCGTATCGAAAGCAGAGCTTTCGACTACATTGCTTCGCTTCCCCAATGTAGGGGGAAGCTCCAGCTTTCCCTCTTCGGGATCGGACGTCGTTTGTCCTCCGGCTCCCGCTCCCTCCATCCAACCGCCCCGCGTATCGAAAGCAGAGCTTTCGACCAATCTCCGCGGCCTGCCGGATGGCACCGCCCTTACTTCCCTCCACGCTTCCCTGACCTGGGGGCCGGGGCCGGAGATTCCTTCGATTTCGCGGCGGCTTTCCCGGCGGGCTTTGCAGCCGGTTTCGGTGCCGCGGCCTTCGGTTTCTGCGCCGGCTTCTGCTTCGCCAGATACTCCGCCAGCGCTTCCCTGAAGAGCGCCAGCCGGTCCCGGCCCTCCGCCACCGCGCGGGCCTCCACCTGGGCCAGCAACTCCTCGTCCAGGGTCACTGAGATCCGTTCGATTCCTTTCCTGCGTTGGCCGGGCATGCAGGTGTCATACACCCGCACACGGAATAAGCAATTTGTTTGTTGACGGTGTCTGACACCCGTGCGAAGAAAGGTGTCAGACACCCGGCGCGGAAACCACCCTTGACATTCGCGTTCGAAAGCGGACCCCGGCTTGAAATGAAGCCGCACCTCTCCGCCACCAACCCCTCTTCTCTCCTCTGATCACCGATCACCGATCACTTCCCACTTCCTCCCCAATGAAAACCGTCACCATGACCGTCCCCACCGGCATGGAGCAGGCCCTCCGCGAGCTTGCCCGTGCCCAGGGCGGCCGCTCCGTCTCCTCCATCGTCCGCGAGGCCCTCGCCGGCTACCTCGCCGCCCCGCGCCCCGCGGACGGGGCGGCTGCCACGCCCGCCGTGGAACCATCCGCCCCTGCCTCGAATCCCGCACGCCCATGACCACGCTCACCCTCCGCTCCCTCCGCGAGCAGCTCCGCAGCCTGGAAACGCTCGCCACGGATCTCGCCACCGCCGGGCGGCCCCAGCACGCGCTGCTCGCCCGCGCCCGTGCCGCCGAGCTCCGCCGCATCCTGCCGGAACTCTCCTCCGCCCTCGATGTCATTTCGGAGCTCCGCGACTCCATCGCAAACGGCGACTACGACGCCGCCTACGACCGCGCCGAGGGCTTCCTGGAGCTCCACCAGATCGCCTGCGGCGACACCGCCCGCGACCTCTACCGCGAATCCATCGAGCGCGACCTCGCCGAAACTACGGCATCCACCGTAGCCGCGTGAACGCGGGCCACGGCTCAAGTTCCAAATCTCAAATCTGAGATCTCAAATTCCGAATTTCAGATTCCGCAATCCACACCCCCGAAATCCCATGGCAGGAGACTGGATGAAAATCGAAACCACCACCCCGGACAAACCCGAGGTCGTGAAAATCGCCGCCCTCCTCGGCATCGACCAGGACGCCGTCACCGGCAAGCTCCTGCGCATCTGGGCCTGGGCGGACGCCAACTGCATCGACGGCCACGCCGTCGACATCACCCCCGCCTTCCTCGACCGCCTCACGCACTGCCCCGGCTTCACCCGCGCCATGATCGCCGTCGGCTGGCTGCACCACGATGAGGAACACGGCCTCACTTTCCCCAACTTCCGCCGCCACAACGGCACCACCGCCAAGGCCCGTGCGGAAACCAACCGCCGCATGACCAAGCTGCGCGCTGTCCGGTACAATAGTGACGCCGATGTGACGGAAAATGCGTCACTAAAACCGTCACCAGAGAAGAGAAGAGAAGAGAAGAAGACTGCGGCAGCGGCGGCAGCGACGAACCGCCCCAGGGCGATCCCGTCACCTACGGGACCTCCCGTAGTCCGGAACCATCACCGCCCGCTCCCGCGGACATCCTCCGCTACGGCCGCAGCCTGCCCATGGCCTTCCCACCGGAAGCCGCCACCGCCTTCCACGATACCATGCTGGCCACCGGCTGGACCTCGAAGCACGGCCACCCCATCCGCGACTGGCGCGCCGCCTTCCGCCGCTACCTCTCCGTCTGGAACCAGCGCGAACAACAATCCCCGCCAAAGCCACAGGGCAGGGGAGATCCCCGCATCCGCCACCCCGCACCCGCCACCATCCTCGAACCCATGGAATGGGAGAAAGTGCCGGGTCATCAGTGAGCAGTGATCAGAGAAGAATCCTCACTTTCCGCATCAACACCCAATCGTTGCCATCATCTACCATGAATCCAGTACATCATCCACACCCATCCGCCCCTTCTTCCACTGGTCACTTCTGCCCCCACTGCCACACCGCGCTGGATCTTCCCGCCAGCCCCTTCCTGCAAAACATCACCCCCGCCTGCGATCCCTGCGCCGCGCGGCTCAATGAAGCCCTCGCCATCGGGCAAGCCGCCGCCGCCTGGACCACGCTCCTCCACACCCGCATGCCCGCCGGCTACCGCACCGCCTTCCCGGAGCGCGTCCCCGCCGCCTACGCCGCCGCCCTTCACTGGACCCCCACCGGCGCGCATCCCGGCGGCATCGGCCTCATCGGCCGCAGCGGCCTCGGCAAAAGCTGCGCCATCGCCTGCCTCCTGCGCGCCCTGCGCATGCCCTTCCTCTGGTGGAGCGGCACCGGGGCCCGCGATGCCCACCTCGAATCCGTCACCGCGGACCGCGATCGCCCCGGTGCCCGCCGCCGCTGGGAACACGGTGGCAGCGTGCCCATCCTCATCCTCGATGACATCAGCCAGGGAAAGATGACCGAAAGCTGGTCCTCCGCCCTCTTCGGCCTCCTCGAGTCCCGCGTCTCCGCCGGCCTCCCCACCTTCTGGACCTGCCAGACCGATCTCCCCGCCCTCCGCGCCAAGATCCACCGCCAGAACGAGGGTGACATGCCCCAGGCCCAGGCCATCACCCGCCGCCTCGCCCACCACACGCTGCTACTACGATCTTAGTATCCGTCTTCGTGCGTAGTTCCTCCTTCAGGAGGGCGGGGTGGAGCTGCGACGCGCGAGACGCCCTCCTGAAGGAGGAACTACGAACTCCCGCGCACGCACCTCCACTCTTCTCCCATCTATCCATCATTCGCCATCATGAAATCCCAGCTCTACCTCCCGCTCCACCCCCTCTACCTCCGCATCCGTGTCGCCGGCCGCATCATCGCGCCGGACCCGGACCTGCACCACCTTCAGGAAGTCAATGGCGTCTGGTGCGTCCGCGCCAGCATCGACCGCGGCCCGAAGCTCGTCGCCGAGCGCGTGAAGGAATCGCTCGGCGGCTGTCCGCTCCCCGTCCACCCGGACCATCAGGTCGAGATGGCGAAGTGGGTGCGGGACAAATGCCTCTCCTTCGCCACCAAGTGCGGCGTCACCTTCTCCCCCGGCACCCGCCTCCCGAACGTCGCCGCCTACCAGAAGCGGCGGAAGAAGTAGCATTGTTTCCGCCGGTTGTTCGACGGTTTGCTCAACCGGATGTTCGAACTGGGCTGTCTCGACCTCGACAAGGGGTTCATCGACGCCACCTTCGCCGCTGCCAAAGGCGGAGGTCAGACCGTCGGGCTGACCCGCAAGGGGAAGGGCACGAAAATCCAGATGGCCACGGATGCACAAGGCATTCCGCTGGCCGTCTCGATCGGGTCGGCGGGAGTGGGAGAGCCGCAGATGGTGCGGCAACCCCTGGAGTTCATCGCCGGACTCCCGGAATATAGCAGGAATACCAAGAAACCCAGCAAGGATGCCACCGCCATGCGGCAAGCATCAATGGGAGCGCGTGACCCCGCTTGCCTCATCTTCAGGGACCCATCGCTCCCGGCAGAGCAAGGCGATTTTATAACGAAACCGTCCATCACCCCAAATGGCCGATGTGCGGCCGACTCCCGGGGCCTCTTCTTGAACCGAAGAGAAATGCGACCTCCAAGATTTGGATCGGCAATCGAAGGGGCCCGGCTAGACATCCCAAGAGAGATCTCAAAATCGGCCATCAAAGATCAAAAGAAGTGACATGGAGCAACGTGCCTTTGGCACTCACGAAGATGACGAATATCCTTGCCAAAGGATTCACTATTTTGAGGATGCAAAATGTTCCGAATCATTTTGCTGAATGAGCTTGATCTCCATAATCGCCAGTTGCATTTTGCAATGCCGCTCGGCACGGAGGCCCTTCTCATCCTGTCGTCTTGTTCTGATTGCAGCTCTGCTGGTTTCCCCCCTCGCCCCTGCCGGACCGCTATGGGAAGAAACAGTCCTGTCATCCGGCTCGCTTGATGCGAATGGAGGCCACCGCCAGCGATTCGAACCCGGGACACTCGTCGGCTCGCCCGAATTTGCCTTTCCGATTTATCTCGAGCATGGGTTCCGCGCTGAAGATCCCGTCAGCGAATACAAAGTCCCTCAACTTCAAACCCATGCCGCACCGGAAGGCCGGGAATGCGGAGGGAAACGCCCCTCAACAACCTCGGCACATCCTCAATTCCTGCTGGAGGATGAATTTCATACATGCAATGAACACCCCAAAGACTCATCCGTGATTTTGCGGACGAACCCAAAATAAAAAATGAAGCCTGGAAACAGAAAAAAAATCGTGCCGACCATGGTTTGCGCTATCGGCCTACCCGGTCTTGCATCCGCCGCATCGGTTGAAAAATACAAGTATGACGCCGCAGGCAACGTGATCGAAAAATCGATTGGCAACCAAACCACTCAATTTTGCTACGATGCGTCCAACCAACTTGTGTCCAAGAATCAAGAACGGATTCTCTATGACAACGCCGGTCGCATGCTCGCAGTCACCGACGCTTCCGGCAATAAGATCAGGCAAACGGAGTATGGTTACGCAGACAAGGTGATTGCGACAATTTCCAATCAGGGAGAAGCTGGGTTTTTCTACAACGCGGAAGGTCGGCTGGTAGGAAAGTGCCTGGGAGGAGAAATGTCTTCTTATGCTTGGGATGGAGATGTTCTTGCCGCTGAAGGCAACTCAACGTTTGCAAATGAACGGCAAAGTTCGGGCGGGGTTCCTATTCTAGCGGGGATCGATCAAATCGTTGTCTCTGATTACCTCGGAAATACTTTGATTAGTGGTGAAAGTGTATTTTCAAGCACCGCCTTCGGAGAGGGTTTGGAAAATGGAAGATTTACAGGAAAACCCTTCGTCAAGGAATTGGGAAGTTATGTATTTCTTCATCGAAATTACTCGGCAACAACATTGAGATGGACGTCCAGAGATCCATTGGGTTTTCCAGATGGGGAAAATTCCTATGCATACGTAAATGGAGATCCATTGTCGGAAGTGGATGCATATGGCCTCATGACCGTGAATCCCGCGTCACTGGGAACGACGCCACAGGTCCCCACCACAGGCTCTTATGCCAAAACTGTTGGCGGAACCACATATCATTATAAGATTTCATTTACCGGCCACGACGCAACATGCGCCGATGGTAGCACACCAGCCATCGTCTGGACTACGCCTGTCATTACTCCCGTTGCCCCGACGACCGCAATGACAGCGGCTGAGAAGGCCAGTGTCGCAGCGTATTACGCGCAGAATTGTCACGGATACACACTGGGAGTCAACGGTTGGATTAACGATGGTAGCGCAGGTTGGGCCGTCCAAAGCATTGAGACCATCATCAAGGGAGAGGGATACAAAAAAACAACCGATCAAAACGATCAGGCAAAAATCGTTACATGGGGAACCGTTACTCACTCCGCAAAGGTATCCTCCTACAATGCCGGAAAAGTAAAGGAAATCACCCATAAGGATAACGACGTCACCACTGGCCCTGTCGGCCCGATCCCTGTAGGAGGCACAAATTATGGCGCTGTGAAAGAGTATTGGGAGAAGTGAAAGAATCGTTTTCCGATTGTGTTACAACCTGTGGATCAGGAGTGTAAAAATACGAACATGGCCCTGCTTCCGTATCATCCAACTATGGCAAAATATAAAAAACATATATTGGCATTCTTGAAATACGGAGTTGGGCCCGTCTTGGGGTTTGTGTTGGGGCTTGGTGTGCGCGGTTCTCAAAATGAAGCAAAACAACCCCAGGTGACAAATCGAAATAGCGAGATTCATCGTTCACAAAGAGCAATCCAGCCTGACATTCCCCCGGCGATAGCGGAAGTGGTGCCGGATAAATTCAATTCCATCACAAATGATCCGGGCAAAAGCCTTGATCTCGATGTCATTGATAAAAACGAGGGTGGTCTTGGAATTAAATTCTCGAATGCCGTTGGCTTGACTTCATTCGAAAAAGAGAAAGTGGATGGCATCATGCAGGAATATGAAGCGAAGATGAAACATCTTCAATTGGAACGATTGGTCGAAATCGAAGGTTCCAATGGATCAAAATTCATGATTCCCCCACTAAACAGCGACGGAAGAATATTGAAGGATGAATTTATTAAAAAAGTCAGAGATTCCATAGGTGGAGCTGCCTATCAACGCCTGATGGCATATGGCGCGGCGGAAATCTATTCCCGAATGGGAAATTTTGGAGAATCAAAAGTTGAATTCTCCTTTAAAAGCGACAACGAGGAGTCGGTTTTGGATATCAAGATAGGAGATTCTCAAGATTCAAGGAAGGGCTCGAGCCGATACATCGGATCGAACGTGCCGGCAATTTACGCCCATCTTTTCACATTCGATGAAAACAACTAAGGTCATTTGTGTCATCTTGGGGGCAATTATGTTATTGGGTGTTTTGGCAGTGATCTTTTTCCGCAATCACTACCAATCCAATCCAGAACATCAATTAACAACAGGGGAGAAAGCCCGCGCAACGCAGCAAAGCAAAGCAAGGCCATCCGCAAAATCCCCGGACCAAAAAATTCCGGTTGAGGTCGCGGTTCATGAAAAAAAGAAGAATTTCTACATTGGAGAAAATCCAGAGTCGGAAATTTCCATTGATTTCAGCAACGAGGACATGTCGATAAGTATTAGGCCGGCAAACAAAAACTGCCTGGTTCCCTTGAATGACAAGGATTTGTATTTCTATCAGAAAATGCTTAAATCTGATACGTGTGGAGAGTTCATAGGAATCGAAATGGTCGGAGGAGACGGCAAATACCTGACGCTTGTTGATGATGCTTATGCTGGTGTTTTTTATAATAGGGATGAATCGAGAATCAGCATGCTCCCTTTTGGACTTGATTCAACTGCGCAGGCAGTAAAACCACCAGACATTAAAGTGTCTCTTATTGATTTAATATCACGACTTAAGCCGGCCCTTAAAAGTGATGAATCGATGGCAGCCATTGATGCCGAAGGACTCAGGTTCCGTATTCGAGTCAATCTTCCTTCCGATGGAACCGAAAAAGAAGTAAGGACCGGGTGGATTCAAATAAACGAAACCGGTAGAAACAATCTCATCCAATATTTGGAATTCTAAGAGGCGGTCTGAAAAATAACCGAGGTTGAGGAATCGGGTGGTACTGGGCAGCGTGGGTTTCGGAGAACCTTCCGATGCCAGCGTATCCGAGCAGCTTCACTGACGGACCATCCGCCCGATGCTTCCCGGATGCTCCGATGGGGCTGTGTGGCAGGCCGCGTGAGTACTCCCGTCGCGATCTGCTCAACGGCATCTTCCACATCCTTCGCACCGGTGGAGCCTGGCGCTGATCTCCCTCACTGGAAGACTTGCACCACTATTTCAGGCTGTGGGCCAAACAAGGTCACCGGGAGCGCATTCATGATGCACTTCGCGACCGCGTCCGCCTCAAACATGGCAAAAAGCCCCGGCTGCTGGGATCCTCGACAGCCAGAGTGTTCGCACAGCCAGCCAATCCGGACTACGTGGCGATGATGCGGGTAAGAAAATGACAGGCCGGAAGAGACACGTCCTGGTAGACCCGATGGGCAATCTGCTGGCGGTGGAACCGCTGGCGGCACGTTACGGTTGGTTGAAGAAGATCCGGGCCGACGGTGGCTATGCCGGTGCGTTGGAAGGCGAGGTTGCCCGGTTGCCTATCGTCAAGCGCAGCGACAGGGCAAAGGGATTCGAGTTTCTACCGCGGCGCATGCTCGCCAAAATGGCGGCATGAGTGATTTCCCAGACCGCTTCTCATCGGAAATACGGGAGTTACGTAATGCCGGATTTGTCACATAACTTTCCGGAAATAGAGGTGGAAAAGTCCGGAGGGCACGCCGAAGAGTCCAACAGTTGGAAGAGGGCTCCGCTGGAGTCCGCTGGCATTCCGGAGCCGTTTGTCAGGGATCCCCCCCCCGGATCTCCTGATGAAGCACCCCCACCTCTCCGCCCCATGTTTACGAACCCATCGCGTACCTCCGTGCCCGCATCACAGCGCGGGCTTTCCGCCCTCCGCCTTGCCGCGGTTCTGCTTTCCCCGTTCGCCCTTCCGCTGCTCCCCGCCGCGCACGCCCAGGAGCTGGCCGTGCCGGACCACACCATCTATCCGCCGCCCACCGGGAAGCAGGCGGGCATTCTCCAAGGCAGCGCCGTCGCCATCGCCGGGACCAGCGGCGCCTACCGCCTCACCGGCTGCCCGGCGGATGCCGTGGGCGGCGGCAATGCCGGGTCCGTGAAGGTCTATGACTCCAATGCGAACTTCCTCTATCATCTCCAGCGCCCGGACGTGGCCATCAACGACCGCTTCGGCGCGCGTCTCGCCGCCAGCGGGAACCTGGTGGCCGTGGGTGCTCCGGGAAAAACGGTGGACAACCAGAGCGGCGCGGGAAAGGTCTACATCTATGATGTCACCGCACCCGCCGCGCCGCGCCTCGTGATCAGCCCGCCTGCTCCCACGGCGGCGCAGAATTTCGGAGACAGCATCGCCATCAGCGGGAACATCCTGGTGGTGGGCCTGCCGCAGAGCCGCGTGGGCGGCGTGTCGAACGCCGGGTCCGTGCTGGTCTATGACATCACGGATGCGGCGGCGCCCGTGCTCCTGCACACCTTCACCAAGTCCACGCCGAAGAGCGGCGAGAAGTTCGGTTTCTCCGTGGCCATCGACGGGCGGAAGATCGTCGTCGGCGCGCCCTACGTGGCCGTCGGCACCAATGCGAACGTGGGCCAGGCCTTCGTTTTCAACCTGGACTCCGCCACGCCCGGCCAGCCCATGCTCACGCTCAGCAATGCGAATCCCGCCCCCGCGGTGGTCGCGAACGACCTCTTCGGCTACTCCACCGGCATCTCCGGGAACCGGGTCGTCATCGGCTCCATCTACGGTGGGAATAGTACCGGAGCGGTGTATGCCTACAATCTCGCCGGCAGCAGCCCGACCGTGCCGGTGGTGCTCACGGACCCGAGGGCACCCGCCGCCGCGTATGCCGGTGACTTCGGCGCCACCGTGGCGATTTATGGGAACTACCTCGCCGTGGGCGCGCCCGCCGAGTATCATACGGGGACCGCGAACTCGAACAGCGGGGTCGTCTACACCTACAATCTGGCAAGCGGCACACCCTATCTGGCCGCGTTTGCCAATCCCGCCGTGAATCCGCAGGGCGGAAAGCTGGGCACCAGCGTGGCCGTGTATGGCGGCACCGTCATGTCCGGCGTGCCGTGGGATGACACGGAGGTCACGGACGCGGGGATCGCCTACACCTTCGCCGTGGGCGGCACGGCGGTGAGCCGCACCTTCAAGGCCGTGTCACCCACCTCCGGCGACCGCTTCGGGAAGTCCGTGGCCACCGCGGGCGATGTCATCGCCATCGGCTCTCCCGGCGATCCCACCGCCGGGGCGAACAAGGGCTCCGTGCGCGTCTACAGCCGCACCGGCACCACCGCCGCATGGACCATCACGGTGCCTCCGGGGGATCTGGCCAAGACCACCTCCTTCGGCGATGCCGTGGCCATGGCCGGGAACCGCATCGCCGTCTATGGCCAATACGTGGAGGCGGGCTACTCCGTCGGCAGGGTGTACATTTACAATACCGCCGGTAACAAGACCAGCCCGCTGGCCGTGATCCAGAATCCGCAGCCCTCCGCCATGTCCAGCTTCGGCGCCACCCTCGCCATGCCCTCGGGCGGGAACCGCCTGATCGCCGGAGTCCACTACCCGAATGGAAATACGGGAGGTGCCGTAGTTTACGACCTCTCCTGGTCCGGCACCACGCCGTGGGCCACGCTGGTCAATCCCACGCCCTCGAGCGGGGACTTCTTCGGACAGGTGCTGGCCATGGACGGGGATACCGTGGCGATCAGCTCGCTGGGGAGCGGGACGGGCGTCATTCATCGCTACAACATGGGCGCGCCCGAGGCGGAGCGCGCGTATGCCACCGCCACCTATGCGAATCCCTTTCCCACGTCGAACAGCCTCTTCGGAGGCGGGCTCGCGCTGAAGGGCACGCGCCTCGCTGTCGGCGCGTCCAACTATTCCGCCGGTGGAATCACCGGCCGGGTCTATGTGTTCGACCTTGCCGGGGCCACTCCCGGCACGCCCGTGCTCACGATCCCGAATCCGGGACCCGGCACCAGTTTCGGCGGGCGGCTCGCCCTTTCCGGCGAACTGCTGGCGGTGGGTGCGCCGCAGAATTCCGCTGAGGCCTCCGGTGCCGGCCGCGGCTACCTCTACTCGCTCGCATCCGCCACTCCGGCCACGCCCATCCGCCTGCTGAAGAACCCCACGCCCCAGGAGCAGGACAGCTTCACGAACTCCATCGCGCTGGAAGGGGATCTGTTCATTGCCGGGGCCTACCAGGACCGCACCATCGCGGACTTCAAGGGCGCGGCCTATGTCTATGATCTCACGGACTCGCTCAATGTCGCCGCGGACCCGCCCGCGGGCGGCAGCGTCTCCGGCGGCGGCACCTTCACCATCGGCTCGCCGCGTCCCATCACCGCCACGCCCGCCAGCGGCTGGGAATTCATCCGCTGGAGCGATGGCACCACCACCCGCAGCCGCACCGTGGCCGTGCCCGCGGATGACAGCGTCTTCACCGCGCTCTTCCGCCCCGCCAGCTACGCCGCGTGGCGTAGTTACCACCTCACGCCCCAGCAGAACGCCAACCCGGCCTTCAGCGGCCCGAATGCGACGCCTTTCAATGATGGCGTGCCGAATCTGGTGAAATTCTTCCTGAACATCTCGCCCGCCGCGCCCATGACCGCCGCGGACCGCGCCGCGCTGCCGGTGCCGCGCGTGGAGAAAGTAGGAGGAGTCTCGTACTTCACGCTCACCTACCGGCGCAGTGGCATCGCCACGGACATCACCGCGAATCTCCAGGTGCTCGGCGGCACGCAGGCGGACTCCTGGAGCGTGCTCGCGCCGGACCTCGTCACCACCACCACCGATCCGGCCACCGGAGACCAGACCGTCACGCTGAAGGTGGCCATGGCTGGCAGGGAAAAGCGCCTCTTCCGCCTCCTCGTCACCTCGCCCTCCGCCGGGTGAGGGGAGGGGGCTTGTGCGCCATCATGCATATGGATCACCTCCGGATTGCCGCGCGCGACGATTTGAGCCTTGCGTTTTCACCTCTGCTTTTTAGGTTCCCGACATCCGGGAAGATGAATTTCCGGAGTGACTGTTGGCAGAGCCGCGGACGCACCAGGCGATCGGGCGGTATTAAATGAGGTCTGTCTATGGAGGCGGGATGGATGCCCGTTGAATTCGTGTGGCCGGTTGCCTGAAAAAGATAGAAGGGAATATTCGATATGTATGGATGGTATCATGCGCTCTCTCATGAGGGCGGCGAGCAGGTCGGTTTGATTCTGGTGCAGGGCAGCATGCCGAGGCCGCGTGAGTTCCCGAAGGACCGGGACGTTTGGAAGATCTTCAGCACGGATGTATGCTTGATGCCCTTTGCGGGCACAGAACTGCAGAGGCTCATCAAGCAGGGCAATTCCCACGTGGATCTGCCGGTGCTCACTGCATCGAATGACTTCCACCTGCCGGAAAAATGGGTGGAGCATGAGCCGGATGACGAAGAGCTGGCCGCTCTCAGGGAGGATGACATCAAGGTGTGGGCGATGGCTTCGATAAGGGCGAGATGCTGGAATCACCTCGTGAGGAGGGAGCCCGGTTGGCTGATACTCCCGAAGAGTCCTCTGGCGTTCCGGGAGATCACCGACATGGACGAGACGGAACAGGACACCTACCTCGCCGGATGCCTCAGCAAGCTCGATCCCGATGAGCGCGAGGGTGTGCGGGCGTTTGTCAGATCCGTGCGCACTCCTCCCGCCAACCGGGAACGCTTGGAACGTATCCTCCGCGAATCCACCTGAACCGCCCGGACGCCCCGGTGGTGCGTCTCTGCCTACGGAAACTGAAATCCAACAGACCTCTTCCACGTAATACAGGCTCGATCATCGCATTGCATCGCACCCATGCACCGAGCCATTCTTTCCACGATCCTCATCGGTCTATCCAGTCTGCCCGTTCGTGCGGAAATCTGGAACGGCGAGCGCGATCTCGTCGTCGGAGATTTCGAGGGCGAGTCGTATGATCTCTGGACCTCCACCGGCGATGCCTTCGGCGATGAGCCCGCGCGCGGAAATCTCGCCACCCAGATGCCCATCACCGGCTTCCAGGGAAAGAGGCTCGCGAATTCCTTCCACGGAGGCGACGACTCCACCGGCACGCTCGCCTCGCCGGCCTTCACCCTCTCGCGCACCTACATCTCCTTCCTCATCGGCGGCGGCAGGAGGCCGGGCAAGCTCGAGCTCCAGCTCGTCATCGATGGTCAGGTCGTCCGCCGCGCCTTCGGTTCGCAGGACAAGCCCGGCGGCACCGAGGCATTGGAACAGGGCTACTGGAGCATCGGGGATCTCGAGGGCAGGACCGCCACCGTCCGCATCATCGATCAGGCGAAGGGCGGCTGGGGCCACCTCAATGTCGATCACATCGTGGCAACGGACAAGGACCCTTCCGGCATCACGCTGGCACCCGTGCCCGGCCTCAATGATCCGCCCAGGCAGCCCACCTGCCTCGTCCACGACATCGCCCAATCCCTCGATCCCCGCGGCAGTGGGATTTTCATCCCCATCCGCAATGGCGCGCCCAAGCGCGTCCTCACTCTCATGGACGGGGACAGCGTCCTCATGCGCAATGAGGTCGAGCTGGCCGATGATCTCGCCAAGGCCGATTGGGACGCGGTCATGAACATCGCTCCCTTCAAGAAGGTGGGCGCGGCCCTCAGCATCCACCTGGACCGCATGAAGCCGAGTTTCATGATGCGCACCCCCATTTTCGATCCTGCCAGGGCGAACGCCGGGAGCGGGACGGGCCGCGGCGGCTACGATGAACCACTACGCGCGCAGTATCATTTCTCCTCCGCCCGCGGCTGGCTGAACGATCCGAACGGCTGCGTCTTCCACAACGGCGAATACCACCTCTTCTACCAGCACAATCCCTATGGCATCACCTGGGGGAACATGCACTGGGGCCACGCCGTCAGCACGGACCTCGTGCATTGGCGGGAACTCGGCGACGCGCTTTTCCCCGATGAGTCCGGCATGATGTACAGCGGCAGCGCCGTGGTCGATTGGAAGAACACCAGCGGCCTCGGCAGGGATGGAAAGCCGCCGCTCATCCTCTTCTACACCGCCGCGGGCGATGAATACACCCAGTGCATGGCCTGGAGCACGGACGGCCGCACCTTCACCAAGTATGCGGAGAATCCCATCCTCAGGCAAGTCACCCACGGCAACCGCGATCCGAAGGTCATCTGGCATGAGCCCACGAAGCAATGGGTGATGGCCGTGTATGTGGAGCTGAAGGGCGTCCACACGATCCACTTCTACACCTCTCCGGATCTCAAGACGTGGACCTATGCGAGCAAGACGGACGGCTTCTTCGAGTGCCCGGATCTCTTCGAGCTGCCCGTGGATGGCGATCCCGCGAAAAAGAAATGGATCCTCACCGCCGCCAGCAGCGAGTATCAGATCGGCGGCTTCGATGGGAAGACCTTCACGCCGGAAACGCCGAAGCTCCCCGGCCATCGCGGCAAGGGCTTCTACGCCGCGCAATCCTTCAGCGATGTCCCGGACGGCCGCCGCATCTTCATCGGCTGGTGGCAGACGGAGACGAAGGGCATGCCGTTCAACCAATCCATGAGCCTGCCGCTGGAGCTCGGTCTTGTCACCACCGCCGATGGCCCGCGCCTCACCTTCACGCCGGTGAAGGAACTGGAGAAGCTGCGCGGCGAAAGGAGGGACGTGATCCGCCCGGACCAGCCCTACGGGGCGCGGCCCCGGGTCCCCCTCGTCACCAGGGTGGAGGCGGGCGGTCTGCATGAAGTCCGTGTGGAATTCGAGCCGACCACCGCGGGGAACGTCATCCTCCGCATCGGCGGGTCCACCATCACCTACGATGTGAAGGCGCGGCAGTTCATCGTCCACGGCCAGCGTGCGAACGCGCCGTTGATCGCTGGCAGGCAGCGCCTCACGATCTATTGCGATCGCACGGGCATCGAAATCTTCGCCAGCGACGGCCAGTGCTACATGCCCGTGCCCGTGAACATCGGGAGTGATCCGCAGCCCTCGGAGATCTCCGTGGAATCCGATGGCGGTGACGCAATCTTCCATGCCCTCCAAGTCCACGAACTCCGCAGCGCGTGGAGATAATGTAGGGGGAAGCTCCAGCTTTCCCTCTTTCGGGATCGGATATCACTCGTCCTTTCGGCTTTCATCCTGTCATCCCAGCCGCCCCCAGCTCGAAAGCGGAGCTTTCGACTACATTGGGATCACCCGTCCTTCCGTCGTCCGGAGAGTGTGTCACGCTAGTTGCGTCACTGTCGGGTGTCATATGTTTATTTTGTGAGGATGTTGTGAATGAATATGTGTTGACGGGTTTTTGGGTGAGATGTATCGCTCGCCGCGTATGAATGACATGTTCCCCCGGCGCAGGTCGCTTGTCACGATCGTCATGTTTGTGATGGCTGGATGGATTCCACTGTCCGCGATGGCCGCGGAGGCTCCGGAAGGCGACAAGCATCCGCTCAAGAAGAAGATCGGATTCACGACCAACCAGCAGACCATCGATCTGGGCGGCCCGAACGGAGGCGCGCCGAACAACAAGATGGTCTGGACGCTGGAGGCGGTCACGGTCGCGGAGTCGGACCTCTCGTATAAGAAGGTCATCCACGTCCAGAAGGGCAAGGAGATGACGGCGCGCCTGAAGGTGACTCCGCCGGCCACGGTGAAGATCCTGGAAGTGTCCGTGAAGAACGCGCAGAACCAGAAGATCCCGCAGCCATCCCCGGCCTTTGGCAAGGTCTTCGACAACAGCACGCTCAAGTTCGACGCGACCACCATCGCCGCGAAGACGAACCCGAACGCGATCACCGTCAAATTCGAGTATAAGAGCGCCACGCCCCAGGGCAATGAGGAGGTGCTCACCTCCACGATCAACATTCCGGTCAACCGCATCGATACCCTCAGCGAGGCGATCAACACCGTGACGAAGAAAATCTTCGAGGAAGGCCAGCACGACTATGACGTGGGCTCCGACTCCGGACAGGCGGGGAATGAGGATGTCCTGTATTTCCCGCAGAATCCGCCGCCGAACGCGTGGATCTCCTGCGTGGGATTCACCCTGCACGCCTTGCGGCACGCTCACAAGTTCTGGATCAACTCATCTCCCATCGGTTTTTCCCCCTACAAGAGCCAGTCAACCGAGGGGGACGTGGTGGGCCACATGAACTGGCTGCGGATCAAGCGCGGCTGGAAGATATATTACGTCACGGAGACCAACAAGACGCTCAGTCAGGTCAACGACGGCTATTTCGCGAACGCCACGTGGAGCGGCATCACCGAATACACCGAGTGCAAGACCGCGGGTACTCCCGGAAACGCCGGCTTCACGGCCCTCACTGCCAAGCCCTTCATCTACATGTCCCGGCGCGCCGGCTATCATGCGGGGATGGGCGTGGAGGGTGTCGCCTATGAGGCGCATGCGGATCTGGTTCATGATGCTATTTTTGACAAGAGCTGGCCGTCCGGATATAACGCGGCGGGGGCATGCTGGATCATGCGCGTCCAAGCTCTGGAGCCTGACGGTAGCAACGTGGAACATACCATTCCCTACGGATTCATCGCCGTTCCTCCCTGAGCCTTTACCAGGAATTTCCTTATGAAGATCGCCCTGATCGTCCCCCTTGCCGTTTACTGTTCGATGCCCGCCGTCCTCGCCCAGGGGGACAGGCTGGAGCTTTCCAAAAAGCTGAAGGATGCCCTGGGTTACGTCTGTCTCCCGCAGCAGATTTCTCCGGATGGCAAGGTGTACGCGCGTGGCGACATGTGCTTTTTCGATGTCGCCAAAAAGATCGCGAATCCCGATGAAGCGCCGCTCTTCGGCCTGGCGATCTCCCGTGAAAGCGGGCAGCCCTTGGCACAATGGATCGTGGATGAGCGGATTCATGCCACTCTGGAGGGAAAGCTGAAGTCGGACCTGAAGAAGGACGTGGATGAGAAGGACGAGCTGGAGCTGGATGAGATGAAGGAGAAGTACGCCACCACCGATGAGGAGAAGGCGAAGTTCGACGAATGGGTGCTGGAAGCCCGCCGTGACATGACCGGAGCGACGCGCAAGGATCCTCTGGGCGGGCCCGGCTTCCACACCGCCGGCTGGCTGGACAACAATACCGCCATCTTCTACCGCGAGAAGGATGCGCGGACAGGCATGCTCGTCACCGTGGTGGATCTGAAAAAGAAGGAGGTCACTCTTTATGATCTGGCGGCGGTGGACTCCGCTCCTCCCGCCAAGCCGAAGTTCGCCCTGCAGATCAGCCGCGGCGATCCGGGCGGAAAGCTGACGCTCGTGATTCAAAACCAGATCCCGCCGGAGCCGGTGAAAAAACTCGTCGAAACGATGAAGGTCAGCCTCAAGGAAGTCTATGATGCCTACCTCAAGGACGCCGCCGGGAAACCACCACGGTAGCTAACCACCGTGCCAGCCTCGCAGCGAGCCCTCGCGTGGATCGGACCGGTCCTGTGCCTGCTGGCCGTGGCATGGAGTTTCGTTTCACTGTTCCGCGCCAGCAGCGGATGGCATGACTTCTCGCTGCACGCCGATCCACTCCGTTTTCACCAGCGGAAGATGGAGGGCGCCGCGGAGCTGTTGCGGCTGCTGCCTGCGGATGCCTCCGCCGCCCTGTGGGACTGTGTCCCGGAGCGTCCGTACAATGCGATGTCCGCGGCACGCACCGTCGCCCCATGGGGCTATCCGCGGGCGCTGCTCGCTCCGCATGGGGAGGACGCATGGCGGAATGGCATCTTCATCATCCGCGCTCCGGAGGTGTCCCTGTGGCGGGACGAGGCCGGGGCGAGGCTGGCGGGATGGCAGTGCCTCGCCACGCGTGGCAGCGGTGGACAGGCTTTTGAACTCTGGGCCGCGCCCGGCATAGCGCTGGCGGGAGGAACCGGAGAAGCGCCGATGGCTCCGGCAGTGGTCCATCCTCCGTGGCGGCTCGCCATCGCCGCGTGCCTGCTGGCGCTCGGCGGCGCGCTGGTTGCGTGGCGCGGGGTGGGCGTGGGAAACTTCGCGCTGCTGCTGCCCTCCGCGTGCTTTGCCGTGCTGCTGGTCATCTGTTGGACGGATGGTGACCTGGGCAATGCGGGCTTCGGATTGTGGGCGGCCTCGGCGCGGATTTTCTCCACCGCCGGACCGGCGTCCTCCTTCGACTGGATCTATTCGCGGCAGGCGTGGCTGTTCTCAGGCGATTATCCTCCGCTCTATCCGCTCCTGTGCGGGGCGCTCGCGCGGGTCCAGCAGGAGTTCGATTGGCGGGTCTGCCGGTTCGCCTGTCTGGCGGTGTGGCCGCTGGCGGTGATCCTCGGTGCCAGGCTCTTCGGCGGGGTCTGGCGCGGCACCGCGTTTCCCATCGGTCTCGCCTGCGTGCTTTTCACTTCGCCCATCGTGCTGGAGTGCGTGCGCCATGGCCTGCCGGATCTGCTGCTGTGGACGCTGTGCCTTCATCTGGCGGTGCGGTGGAGCCGCGCGTCATGGCCGGAGGTGCTCGTCCATGCGATCCTGATCGCGCTGTGCAAGCGGGAGGGAGCCCTGCTCGCATTCTACCTTGCGGGTGCCTTCTCGATCGCGGAGCGGCGCATCTCACGCAAGACCGCGCTCTGTGCCGCCGGTGCCTTCACCTGGGTGCTCATCGCCCGGCTCGGCGGACTGCACGGCTGGGATTTCTCCTTTGCAGGCGGACCGGCTTTCGATGCCTCCGGCAGCGCGGTCATCTATCGGGCGGCCTTGCGGAAAATGGCGGCGCTGTTCATTCCCGCCGCCTATCCCGGAGGGTTCGCCGTGGCCGTGCTGCTGTGCCTGCTGGCGGCAGGGCGGGGGATGGCGGGAAAGGCGGCGCTTTCCACCCTGGGGCTGGCTGTCTTCCTCCTGCTGCCCTGCCTCTTTTTCTTCTCCAGCTATGGAGGGGTGGATGCCACCGCCTCCTATCATACCGAGTCCTGCTACCGGCTGTCCTTCGGGCTGCTGCTGTGTACCGCGCTGGCCCTCCTCCATCAATCCTCCCTCCGCATCTCCACCTCTCCATGCCCATCATGAAAACGCTCCTCTCCTGCATCCTCCTGCTTGCCCTCTCCCGGGCCGGTGCCGCGCCCGTGGAAATGAATTCCACCCTGGATGGGCTGGGGTATCTCCCGGATGCCGCGCGGAAGGCACCGACCCTGCCCATGGGGAGCACGAGGGCGAAGGTCTCAAAGGCGGGCTCCTTCAGCCAGCGCGATGAAAAGCAGGCCGGGTTCACCGTGGGCATGGATGCGTTTGCCTGGGCCGGTACCCTGCAGGCGGATGGGAATGAAATGCGCTGGCGGCTTTTCGCACCCACCGTCACGGGCAATGTCCGGTGCCCGCTGGTGGTCTTTCTCCACGGACTGGGTGAAGCCGGAGCCGACAATACGGCCCAGTTCAAGCACGATGAGTTCCTCGTCTTCGCGCAGCCCGCCATCCAGCGCGCCTGCCCCGCCTATGTGCTGGCACCCCAGCATGCCAGGGGCGAGAGCTGGGGCGGACCGGTGGTGGAGCAGCCGCGCTTCCAACTGCGCATGCTCGTGGCCTTGATCGACCAGTTGCGCGTGAAGTTCCCCGTCGATCTCTCGCGGATCTACATCGTCGGACTCAGTTCGGGGGCTGGCGGCGTGATCGATGCCGTCACGCTTTATCCGGATGTCTTCGCGGCCGGAGTCGCCATCAGCAATACCCACGGATCGCCGTACATGATCGCGGAGCGCCGCAGGAAACCCTCTCCGGTCTGGTTCTTCATCAATGATGGCGAGAGCCAGCCCATCCTCGACAACGCGAAAACCCTGCCGGACGCGATGGCCCGCTGGGGCTCCGATATCCGGCTGACGGTCGCCGACAAAAGGGCCGGTCATGCCGCCTGGCAATGGAGCTTCTTCCACCCCGATCTCCTGCCATGGCTCTTCCGCCAGCAGTTGTCCGTCCGTCCGTCCTATTTCGAGGCCGCGGACCGCGCCCGCAAATGATCCCGCCCGCGGTCCGGCATCAAACTACTGCGTATCCAGTAGAAAGGTCCCGTCCACGTCCGCCACCCGGCCGCCCCCGGGATCGAAAGCGGAGCTTTCGACTACATTGCCGCTCCGCTTTCCCGATGTAGGGGGAAGCTCCAGCTTTCCCTCTTTGGTATCGGACATCACCCGCCTTCCGACCTCCATCCATCATCCACCCGCCCCCCATATCGAAAGCGGAGCTTTCGACTACATTGGAATCACCTGTCCTCCGACTCCCACGCCATCATGATATATGGAATCTTGCGCCGATCCCGCGATTCCCCTATGGAATGAAACATGCCCCCCATCCCGAAGATATTCATTTCCGCCACCAATGGAGATCTCCGCGGAGCGAGGCTTGTGGTGAGGGACGCGCTGCTCGCCATCGGCTGCCATCCGGTGGAGGAAACGACGAATTTTCCTCCGGATGCGGGCACCGTGACGGGAATGTTGGAACGACGTATCTCCGAATGCCAGGCGCTCATCCACATCGCCGGCATGCGCTACAGCGGCGAGCCGGACCCCGCCACGCTGCCTGCCGGCATGCCGCGGCGCAGCTACACCCAGATCGAGCATGACATCGGCCGCCGCCTCCAGGATGAACGCGGGATCGGGTCCTTCCGCGTCTATACCTTCATCTGTCCGGAAGACTTTCCCTACGATGAGGACCTTCCGCTCGAGGACGGGGAAAAGCGGGAGTGGCAGATCGCCCACCGCCGGCGGCTGCAGGAGGCGCCCGGCTTCCACGAGCGCCCGGCGGACCTCCATCAACTGCGCACCCGCGTCATGGCCCTGCGCGAAGTCCTCATCTCCCTCCGGATCGAGGAGCACCAGGTGCGCCGCGAGGTGGTCCGCACGCGGCGTCATGGTTTGATCGCGGTATGTTTATTGGTGGCGCTAGTGGTGGCTGGAGGTGCGACATTCTTGCATCAGCAGCAGCGGAATCACCTGGAGGCGAAAGAATTGAACCGCGTGGAAGCGAAGGAGAACGCTGCTGTCATGGAAGCTGCTGTTGACCGGGCTATCAAATTGGCCGCTGCTGATAGGAGGGAGAAAGAGGAGCTGACGCCAGGACAACGAATGGATCTAGCATGGCAGCAGGTAGCGGTGGAGATGAAAGTATCCGTTGGAGAATTGCGGAGAAAACTGGATCTTTACGTTCGGCAGGTGGAGGAGAACCCCGGAGCGGAGGCGAAACAAAAGTATTATGTTCTCATGGCGAAGGGGAGGTTCGGCGAGGCAGCGGCGCTGATGGAGGAGGATACGGACTCCGGTGAAGTCCGCATGAAACATCTGGACGCCCAGTATGCTGCGGCGGAAGCATGGCATGAGCGGGTGGCGGACGAACGGAAGAGAGAGCGCCAGTGTATGGTGGATTCTCTTCTGAAGCAGAGTGATGCCCTCATGTTGAAGCCGGATTTTGAAGCCTCTTTGGCGTCCTGTCGCCGTGCGGCGGCATGGGTTTCGGAGGATGTGGATGCGGAGATGTGGACCGAGGTGAACAACCGTCTGGCTTGCGCGTTGTTTACATTGGCCCGGAATGAGGAGGCCGAGTTGTTGTTCCGGTCATTGCTGGCATCGGCGGAAAGGCGGGAGGGTGGCCGGTCGGATGCCGTGGCAAGAAGTCTTTGCAATCTGGCAGGGATACTGATTGCGACGAACCGGCCCAAGGAGGCGGAGCCTATTTTTCGCCAGGGGTTGGAGATCTGGTCGAAGTCACCAGGAGTGGAGATGTCGGATCTTGTAAACTGCCTCAACAATTACTCGCATTTTCTGCGGGATGAAAACCGCCTGGTCGAGGCGGAGGCGGCTCTCCGAGGCTCCCTCCAAATTCATGAGAGATTCCACGATCTGGATTCATGGCAGTATGTCACGTCCACCAACAATCTGGCTCGTCTGCTCCAGGAGACCAACCGACGCTCCGAAGCGGAGTCGCTGTTTCGCAACGCGGTTGCAATCTCTGAAAAATCTCTCGGATCCGATCATCCCGCCCTAGCTGCTTCACTAAACAATCTCGCTTTGTTCTGCCAGTCCACAGACCGCTATGGAGAAGCCGAAGGCCTTCTCCGCCGTGCGTTGGCGATTCATGAGAAGTGCCTGCCTGCCGATCATCCCTGCATTGCTACCTCGCTCGGCAATCTGGCTGTTCTCCTGATGACCACAAACCGCTTCGCCGCGGCGGAGCCCCTGTTGAAACGCGCGCTTTCGATCAACGAAAAAACGCTGGGGCCGGATCACCCTAATGTCGGCTTGGTTCTTAATTCTCTCGCCGGACTTCTCAACGAGGCGAACCGCTTCACGGAAGCGGAACCCCTTTTCCGGCGGGCTTTGGTGATTTTGGAGAAAGCTCACGGTTCCAACCACCCGTCGGTGGGGATGGTCCTGGACAATCTCGGCCAACTTTGCCACTCCACGGACCGCCTTGCGGACGCGGAGTCCCTTTTGCGCCGTGCTCTGGATATTCGCGAGCGTGTTTGCGGCCCGGATCACCCGGATGTCGCAACCACTTCGGGCAATCTGGGGAATGTTTTGGTCGACAAGGGCAGTTTGGAAGAGGCCGAGGGCCTTTATCGCCGCCAGTTGGCGATTCTGGAAGAATCCCTTGGCCCGGATCATTCGAAAGTAGCTGCCGTGCTCGACAATATCGGCCAGCTCTTTGAAGTTACGGGCCGGTCGAAAGAAGCCGAACCTCTTTTCCGTCGCTCGCTGGCGATTCGTGAGAAAGTCTGGGGGACGGGGGATCCTGCCATCACGGTTTCTCTCGATAGGCTTGCGCACTTCCTGGTCGGTGCCGACCGACTCGCGGAAGCGGAACCGCTGTATCGGCGGGCGCTGGCGATCAATGAGGGATCCCCGGGCTCCGGTTACACGAAAATTGCCACATCTGCCAATAATCTCGCCAGGCTTTTGATGAAGTTGAGCCGCTGGGGTGATGCCGAGCCTCTTTTGAGGCGTGCAGCCGCAATCTATGAGAAATCCTTGGGGCTGAATCACTCGTACGTGGCGATTTCATATTATAACCTCGCCTGTGTGTTGCAGGCCACTAATCGTCTGGAAGAAGCAGAAATTTTTTACCGGCGTGCCGTGGCGGTGCAAGAGAAGGCGTCCTTTCCGAATCAAGCGGATTTGACCAGTGGGCTTGCCAACTTTGCACAGTTTTTGCGGGCCACGGGCCGTCCTGCGGAGGCTGGAGCATTTTTTCACCGGTGCCTGGTAATATCGCTGAAATCGATTCATTTGCATGGACGTGTCGATCAGGTATCCATCGACGCCTTTGAAGGCTACCGAAGCACGCTTGCCGACATGAAGATGTCCTCACAGGAAGTGGAAACCAAGTTCGCCTCCGCCGCCACCGAGGCCGGTTGCTCGGACGATGAATGGACCAAGCTCCGCCTGAAGCTGGCTGCCAAATGATGACTCCCGGTGTGGGGAAGAATGTAGCTCATGGCATCCTTGCCAATACCCCGGCCACCCGTGATCCTCCACATCATGCCGGAATCCCCGCGCCGCCGCCGCCTCGCCCGCATCCTCCTCTGGCTCGCACCGGCCCTCCTCCTCGCGGCATTGCCTTTGGATTGGACGCACGGATATTCCGTGCGGTGGATGTTTTTCGACATTCCTCGTGAAACCATGGTCGGCTTCCGCCTCGGCCATCATCCGGGCGGATACATCCTGGGGCCGAACCTCTACACCGCGTTCCTCGCCTCCCTCGGGACGATCCTCTTTCTCTCCGCCGTCTGCCCGTGGTTCGCGCGGGTGCTCGCCGGAAACGCCCCGCTGCGGTGGATCTGCCGGGCGCTGGCGGTCGCGGCGCTTGTCGTCTTCCTGGCCGTTCCGTGGCCGTCCATCGGTCGGTATGACGATGTGGAGGGAATCTACTCCGGCGGTGTGCTGTTCGTACTCGCTGCTCTCACCAATGCCGCCGGCCTCTGCCTGCTGTCCGGATGGAAAGCCGCCGCGCCCTGCATCCTGCCTGGCGCGGATAAGGAAACACCAGCCGCCAACTACGATGAACCCGGTAGCCACTGATCCGCTGCTTTTCCGCGTCCGGCTTTTCACCGCACGCACCCTGCTGTGGTTCGGCCTGTTCCTGGTCGTCGGCACGCAGTTTGTCCGGGGCGGCCATCCGCCGCTGTGGATCGTGTGGGACATCTGCTGGAGGAGGATGCTGGTGGTGTACGGGGAAATCGCGGGGTTCAGGATCACCGACCATTGCTCCGAGCCTGGAGACAACCCGGTCTTCCTAGCCTCCGCCGTCATCACGCTCGTCGTCCCCTGGTTCGCGGGCGTGATGGTCCGCCATGCCCTCCTGCGCTGGATCGTCCGGCTCATCGCGCTGGCCGCGTGCGGCTCGTTTTTCCACGCACTCCTCCGGATACACATGGAGGGTGAAGTCCATCACGGATTCCTCCGCATGCTCCTGGCCTCCATCGCCACCGCGCTCGGCCTCCTCATTCTCCCCGGTTGGAAACCCACGCCTGCCATCTACTATGAACCCCGTGGAAACTGATCCGGTTGGATTCCGTTTCCGGCTCCGCCTCGCCCGCGCCTGCCTCTGGTCCGCGGTGGGCCTCCTCGTGTGGCTCCACTTCATCATCCGGCCGCCCCTCGGATCGAAAGCGGCGCTTTCGACTACAATGTAGGGGGAAGCTCCAGCTTTCCCTCTTCGCGGACTGGACGTCACTTATCCTCCGGCTCCCACTCCACCACCCGGCCGCCCCCCATATCGAAAGCGGAGCTTTCGACTACATTGCCGCTGCGCGCCCATTCTGCTGACTGATCACCCTGCACTTCCCCCTAGTCCGCCCGATCCCATCGCGCTTCCGGCGTCACGCTCGCACCGTGCCGCCATGCACCGCGCCATTCTCCTGCTCCCGCTCTGCGCCGGCCTTTTCTCCTGTGCCCCGCAGGTGAAGCCGCTCCCGCTGCTGCCACTCCCGCAGGCCGCTCCCGTCGTTCCCGCCGTCGATGCCATCCGGCCCGGCCTCCAGCGCGCCGCCGATTCCGCCGCCGGTCTCCACGCCGCCAATGACCTCCTCGCCCGCGATCTCGCCACCGCCACCGATCGCGCCCGCACCCTTGCCACGGAAACCGCCCGCCTCGCCGGCAAGGGCACCGCCACCGCCGCCCAGCTCACCCGCGTCGCTGCGGAAAACGCCGCTCTCCGCGACCAGGTCGACGCCTTCCAGGCCACCGTCGCGAAACAAACCTCCCTCATCGCCGGACAAACCACCGCCCTCGATGAAGCGCGCAACGCCCACGCCGCCGCGCTCGCCGCCGCCTCCACCGGAGACAGCGCCGTCGCCATGCTCACCCGCCAGGCGCAGGCACTCACCAGCCAATACCAGTTCGCCGAGTCCGCCCGCCAATCCCTCGCCGCGGAAGCCGCCGCGATCTCGACCGCACCACCGCCGAGCACGCCGCCCTCCTCAAGCGCCACGACACCGACCTCGAAACCCTCCGCCACCAGCTCGAAAAGCTCGGCGCAAAATAACCGCCCGCCTCCGGAGGTAGGGACGTCTCGCCGAGATGTCCGGGTCTAACAGATTCGTCCGCTCCCATCGTCTCCTCCCATGCAAGTGAGTCGCGGAGCGACGGCCGGGTCGTAGCCGTGGGTTTCAACCCACGGACCGTCCACGCATCGGAGATCGAGTCGCGGAGCGACGATGGAAGGGCAGGGATCTCCCTTCACGGAAGGAGTAGAGCCTTGCCCTCCGGGCCATGCCAGTGAGCGGCTTCGCCGGGATTGGCCCGTCGCTATCGCTCCTGCCGCATTCAGGCGAGGAAGGTCTTCAAAGGGATGCGGAGTCTCTCGTCCCTCCCTTTGAAATCTCAAATTCCAATCAAGCCTCCCATCCAATCCCCATTCTCATAAGCCTGCTCTCCCTTCAGAACCCGTAACAACCTCTTTCGAGATGGCTTCTAGCCAATTTCCCATTGCCAGGGAGATGCCGGAGTCGTTAGCCTGATGATCGTGTGAAGGTATTTATCTCTTACGCGGCAATCGATGCCGACTTGGCGGAGTCCATTTCTATTCGGCTTCGGGAGCAGGGATATGACGTGTTCTTTGATCGCCAGCAGCTTCGACCGGGCGGATCCTATGACAACAAGATCCGCGAGTTTGTCTCCGATGCACAGCTGCTCATCTTCCTTGCCCGGCCTGAATCGATAGCTTCAGGCGCCTACGCAATGACGGAACTGGAGTGGTTCAAGGAGGTATACCCGACACCGGGAAATCGTTTATTGACCGTAAAAACGCAACCAATTCCATTTCAGACGATCCCCGCATACCTTCGCGCTGTCACTGTATTGGATGCGGCCGGCGACCTGACCGCGGAGACGATCGGCCACGCGTTGCGGATATTGGAGCGGCGAAGAAAGAACCGCATGGCAGTAATCGGCACCGCAGTCACGGCCGCACTGATCCTTGCGGGAATGGTGGGTGCCCTTTTCGTCCATAAGGGTCATCAAAATTCGATGCAGGGAAAAGATGAATCCGGGAGCGTCGTGATCAGTGCTTCGCCCAAAGCTACTCCAAAACCGGAGATCATCCAATTCGCTTTGTCCAACACCAGCATCGGATACCGAAAACGCACAGACGCTAGCGCGATTTTCTGCGACAGCAATCGGTCGTGGCTCAAGGATCATGACTCCTACATGGCGATTGAACCCAAGTATCCCTTTAGCAAAGCTTCTCGGCTCGTCTTCCAGTTTACTATCCGAAATCCATCCCAAGAAGATCTTCTCATTACCGCTCTAACCTATCAGGTTAAGGAGCTTTTTGAGGTCATGGGGCCACTTCCCGGCCCTCTCGAATCCCTTCACACCTATCACCACGATATCGTATGGGCGGAGGGAAATCAGGAAAGAGATCTTACTCCCGTATTCTCGATTCCCGCTCAAACCACGTTATCGCTGGAGATCGAACTCAGTGTCCTCCAGGCCGAAATCGGAGCGGGTATGTGGGTGGCAATTGAGTTCGATTCGAATCTCGGAAAATTCGCCACCGACCCCTTCCACCTGCTTCTTCCCAAAACCCGAATTGATCAGGACATTTCGAGAACCGATCAAGCCTCCTCTCCTGTCGTCACTAGCGAACAAGAATTCGATTTCAAGAAGAAGGAATCCGTCACGCAGGAGCTCTCCTCTGTCGATCCGCGACCTACCGTGGTGCGAAATCTTACGATTCCTAAAGTGGCAGTGATCGATGCCGCCTTCATTGCGAGTGACCTTACTGATGACGCCAACGCGTCCGGCTTCGATCGTCTCGCACTCGACATGATGTTCATGAAAGCTGCTATGCAGCCCGATTTCGCAGAATTCATCAAAAGGACAGCCGAGATCGAGCCCCGGAAAGCCTACTCAGAGCTCTTTGACCCGAGTAAACTCCGCCTCTTTTGGAATGAAGCCCGCGATTTCGGAACAACTCGATAGACAGCGACGGTGACGCATCAAAAGGGAATTCTATTTTATTGCTTGGTTGTCGATTCCCCCTAGTCCACCCGCCGCGCGTGCGCTCTCCCATCTTCGCCCCGCACCATGCGCGGCATGTCTGGCTGCCATCCCGTCGGTTCCGCGCTTCCCGCCCGCCGCGACTCCCATGTCGCCGCCGCTGCCACCGCGTCTCCATCCTCCAAAACCTCCGTTTCCTCCGTCGCCCGCCCCATCATCATCGAGGCCGCGCGGGACCGCCTTTACGAGATCTTCGAGCGGCAGATGATGCCCCAGGACGTGAAGGGCATCCTCCAGAGCACCCTCCACGGCGATCTCGCCCTCTGGCAGCGGCTCTACCAGGCCATGTTCGATTCCTGGCCCATGCTCCAGAAGTCCCTCGCCGAGCTCCAGCGCGAAGTACGAGGCGCACCGTGGAAATGCCGCCCGTGGTGCCTTGATGGCCGCCAGCCGGATGAAGCCGCCGCCGCCACCAGCGCCCGCGCCCATGCCATGCTCTGGGGCGCCCGGCCCCGGCCCGCCTACGCGGAGGGCGCGCTGGAGGATCTCATGGACGACCTCGTCGCCGGCTACTTCACCGGCATCTCCGTCACCGAGCCCCGCTGGGAAAACCTCCGCGGCGAATGGCGTCCCGCCGCCTACCGCTCCGTGCCCGCCCGCTACTATGGATATCGTGGCTGGGGAGGGGAGGAGGACCGCCTCATGCTCAATCCCTCCGGCGGCGTCACCGCGGATCACATCGATTTCCCCGAGCACCGCTTCCTCATCGCCATCCACGGCGGCCACCCCGGCCACCCATTGGTCTCCGCACCCCTCCGCGTCCTCACCGGCTGGTGGCTCGCCGCCGTTTACGGCCTCGAGTGGTTCATGAAGTTCGCCCAGCTCTTCGGCGTCCCTTTCCGCTGGGCCACCTATTCCGACGACAGCGCGAAGGAAGGCCTCGCCGAGATGATGGCCAATCTCGGCAACGCGGGGTGGGGGATCGCCCGACAAGGCACCACCTTGGAATTCCCGCAAAACTCCGTCTCCGCCCAGGGCCTCCCCCAGGCCGAGCTCCTCCGCCTCGCCGATGAACAATGCCAGCAGTACATGCTCGGCCAGACCCTCACCTCCGGCGTCTCAAAGGACGGCGGCAGCCGCGCCCTTGGCGAGGTCCACGCGGAGACGAAGGGCGGCGTCGTCCGTGGCATCGCGGACTTCGTCGGCGGCATCATCACCCGCCAGCTCATCCCCGCCTGGAACTACTGGAACTCTGGTAGCACGGATGCCGATCTCCCCGAGTTCTTCCCGGACTGGGCCGAGCCCACCGACCTCAAGGCCGAGGCCGAGCGCATGGACATCCTCATCAACCGCATCCGCCTCCCCATGGAGGCCGATCATGTTTACGATGCCCTCGGCGTCGCCAAGCCCGCCGCCGGTGCCACCCTCTTCCTCCAGCCGCAGGCGGACGTTCACGCCCGCGCCAGCACCATCGCCGCCGCCTACCGCCCCGATCAAAAGCGCGCCCCGAAGGGCAATCGCGATGGCGGCCGCTGGGTCGACCAGGGTGGTGGAGGCGGAAGCGGCGGCTCGTCCTCCCACTCCTCCCGCGATCGCCAGGAGGTCGATCCCTACCGCCCGCCCGCCTCCACCACCCACCACGGCGATCGTGAAAGCAAGCGCGCCCGCGAGGAACGCACCGCCCGTGAAGAGGACGCCAGACGCAAGGCCGCCCTCGCACACATCCCGCGTGCCAAGGAACTCGTCGGCGGAATGGATCTTGAGGATCTCACCATCGAGGACACCCCGGAGTGATTCACCTTCGAGGGCACCGATCATGGCAAGCGCCGCCAGCGGATCCGCGGCGAGGTCGTCGGAGCCACCGTCTACGTCGACTTCATGCTCCCCGGCATCCCAAAGGAAGAGGCCAATGTCGATGTGCATCCCTCCAGCGTCCGTCTCATGAAGGAACTCATCGCCGGTGCGGAAAAGGCCGGCCTCGGGATGCTCGTCACCACCGGCGGACGCGGACGGTGGATCTTTCCCTCGGTGATGATCAGGCCCTGTCCGTGGATCTGACGCCCCGCCGCGTCCTGCGCCTCAGCGGCGTCCGGGTGACCACCGCGACGCGCAATGCCACTACGGGGAAAATCGTATTTGGAGAAGATGTCGCGGGAACCGGTGCGCGCATCGTGGCGGACTCCGGACCGGAACTGCTGCCCTTCGAGGTGCCGGACAACCTTCCGAGCGTTGCCATTCAAACCAGTGCGATCGTCGGCGGATGGAATGAGGCAAAGGTGCTGGATGCGGTCATCGCCCAGGCCATCGTCGCCGCGGGTTCGGACCTGGTGGCCAATCCCGCCCCCAGCTCGGATTTCCTTTATACCAGCAACAGTTCCGGGGCCAGCACGGACTCCGCCACTTTCGCTCCCGCCACGATCAAGGACTCCGCCACGGGTGCGGTGGTGACGAACACCTGGCACCGGATCACGAACAGCGCGAGCCTTCCGGATTTCATGCTCACGGACTACAATGTCCGGTCCTCCGGCATCCGCGTCACGGGCACGTATCGGGTGCAGATCGGCGGCACGGCGTGGGCACCGAACACCACACCCGCCGTTCTGAAGGCTCTCCGCTACACGGGAAGGGTGACCACGCTGACCGGCTACATTTCTCCGACTCCGGGAACCGGACAGACCACCAACTACTACATCACCGTGGATTACACGATCGATGGAGCCATCAGCGGGCCGCCGCCGAATCTCGGCTATCCATCGCTGACGACGGTCTACGAAAAGGCGGCCTACCAGTATCTGACACCTCCGCCGCTGCTGGCCTCCAACATGCTGGCCGCCGCGGACTTCATCCCCTACGAGGGAACGGTGGAGATTTCCCGATCCATCCCACCGCGGCAGTGGCTCGGCACGAAGATCAATGTGCACGGCGCCGAATCCGGCTGGAAGACGGCGGGTGCCATGGTCAGGCAGGTGGACCTGGACATGCTCACGAACAGGACCCGCCTGACCTGCGGGTCCAATGTGCCGGTAAACATCAACGCCGTGGTCGGGAGCTATACCAAACCGGACAGCCAGGACGTCATCCGTATCTTATGAACCAGTTTGAAGTCATCATGACCCGCGATGGCGACCTGACCGTGACGGGAGGGTGGATCATCGGGCAACGCACCGGAGGCCGCTACCTGGTGGCGGACCTCTCCACGCAGGCCAGCCCCACCGAGCGCGTTTCCTTCGTTGGTGGCAGCGGCCGCAATGTGAAGATCACGAACGCCCCCGGCACCAACGTGCCAGCGGGTTGTTTCCGGGCATTCACGGCCGCGGACCTCGTTGGCCAGCTTTTCCCAGGAGCCACGATGACCTTCCATGTGGATGGTTCCGTGGACCTTGCGGACGATACGGATGTGATCGCCTCCGCTCCGGCCGGCACCATTTCCACCACCACCGTGCCCGTGGGCAGCTTCTCCATGCCGTCCACCACCTACGGCGCGGATACCTACAACGGCAGCGTCGGGTTCACGCTTGATGCACAACCCGAGGCCAATGTGATTCCGGATTTCCGGCCAGCGGATCTCTACGTGATGGCAGGCACCGCGCCCGTGCAATCCTTCACTCCTGCGGATCGTGACCACTACACCGGGGACATGGACGCCGCATGGTCCATCACGGTCCATGCGGACGGTTCGGCCGTGATCGGGGATGGCACTGATGGCGTGGCCGTGCGGGCTGCCGATGCCACGGCCACCCACGAGGCTTCCGGGCTTTACCAATCCACCACCTATGGCGCGGATACCTACAATGGTGGCGCGGCCTACGAAATGGTGGTGGAGATCCGGCCCACGCTCCCGCTCGATGGCTACGTCTTCGTGGAAATCACCGAGACAAGCGCAGGCTCAGGAGAGGTGGCAAGCCATCGCGGCCCGCTGTGGGGAACCGCGATTCCAGCATCGGCCGGCGCCACGAACTACGTGCCACTGGCCTACGTGGACACGGACCGCAATGTATTCCCTCTGCACCAAGGACCGATATTCTGGGGATGATCCTGCCCGCCTGCATCTTCACCTACGCCGGAGGCGCGCTCGTGCTGCCATGGACCGTACGTGGCGCGCTCCGTGCGGGATTGGTGCCGGTGGTGTGCGAGGACGCCGCCAGCCCGCTCCCCGGCCATGTGCGCGGCTGGTTGATGCATGAGGGCATCGACCTCGTCACCACCACCTTCCCGCGCCGTGGCAATCTCAATGGTACCGACTGCGCCGCCGGGATCTGCCGCACGCTGGCGGAGACGGCGCTACGGTACGGGGCCACTCATGTGTTGAAGCTGGATGACGATACCGTGGTGATGGATCGCCGCGTGTTCACCCGGCACCGCCACGCACGCGCCGTGGGGCTGACGTGGCCGGACGGCAGGCCCGGGCCTACGGCATGGCCTATATGCTCCGGGCCGATGTCGCCGAGGATGCGGCTGCGTGCCTCGATCGTTCACCGCTACGACCTGGCGCGCCGGAGGACATCACGATCTGGGAAGCCGTTTCGCGCAAAGGGCGGGTAGTGGAGCGGCGTTTCCGGCCCCACAAAGGGCCATTCTCCGCGCTTCCGTTTGGAGCCGATGCGGTGGACGGCGCGGCTCGATTCGACGTTCTCAACGTGGGCACCCCACCGCGGCAAGGATGGACGAACCGGGCGGTTGAAATCGCCTCCGAAATGCGGCGGATTACTCTGTGGCCAGATACCTGGCTACCTCCACAGGGGTTCTATGCGACTCGATGAACTTCTTCACTTGCTCCATTCGATCGACATCCACCAGCGTGTGGGTTCCCTCATGGAGCCGATCAGAGATTTCGTCTAGAATCAGGATATTGTCCTCATATTCTGTAAGTTCCTCATCGAGCCGAAGAGCCGTTTCCAAATCCTTGGAAGACCCCTGAATCTTCGCCATGTCGTTTAGATTCTGCCGCCCCTGTTGGAGATTGACGATCATCTTATGGAGCTTGTTCTCGGACGCATTCAGTCCCGACTTCAATTCGTCCGGCGGATTCTGAATCATCCTGATCTTCTCTTTGAGAGTATGAAGTTCCATGAACATCTTGTGGTTCTCATAGCGGGATAGAAGCCAATCCTTTGCCGCCGCTTTTTTCACACCCTCGTAGGCATTGTCGGGGGTCACCTTTCCGGCTTCCCCGACCCGCTGCTCCGCCTCCATTTTCCGTTCCGCCCGTGGCTTGGTATGCAATGGTTTGACCTCTTCCTGGTCGCAGGAGGAGAGCAGCCCGAGGCATGCGAAGAGAGCTGGAAGCCATTTCATGAGCGACGATTTCACATGTCTGAGAGGTGGAATCAAGAACGCGGTTTCCACGGGCCGGATCACCTTTTCAACCGAACCGCCACCGGCTATCTTCCGTCGTCCCTGCGGGACCCGGATGGAAATACCTCATCAATGACCATGCGGCCGATCACCGCCTCCAAGCCCCGGAGGGACGGCGCAGGCGGATGTTCCACAGCATTACTCTTCCGGGCCACCATCCATCGTGATGATCTTGATGCGGCCCGTGGTGATCTTCATGGTGATGCGCCGTGCATCGAAGGTGTATTGGAATACATGGATCAAACGGGCATCCTTGATGCGGATGAAACCTATTTTCGATTTCGCCATGGATGGATCGACGGTGACCTTGAGCTGTTTTTCGGAATAGCCGAGCTTCCGGATGAGTCGGTTGATGCGGAGGGCGCGTTCTTCCAGGGTTTCCTCCGGCATCTCGACAGGGCCCTCGATCTTGCGGATCATGGCAATGCCGCGGATGGCTTCTTCCGGCATCGGTCCTGGGGCGGGCCGGGCTTTCTCCTCGGCGGAGGCGGGTGTCACCATCAGAAGAATGAGGATGGGGATGCTGGAGAGAAACGCCTTCATGACCGGGGCAGGGAGGAGATTGGCATGGCGGACAAGGGGAACGTGTGCGGACGGCCGCCAGTCCATACCAATGATCGTAATGCGATCTTTTATCAAGGGGATGACATGGGCGCGGAGGCGCGGATGGATGGAGGGCATGACCGGAGCCTTCATGGCATGGTTGATGGAAGGATCCCGGTTTGGTGTCGTCATCTGTAGCCTCATGGCGATGTTCCCATTCTCCATGCGGGCGTGCTTTTGGGAATGAGTTCCCGATTCGATAGCTCGCATGGCAGGGGAAGGGGCGGGTTCCATCATCTGGCGGGAAGAGGCTCCGGTTGTATTTCCGGATGGCTGCCGACTATCAATAGTGGGTTTTTATGGGTATATTTACGCGTTATTGGTAAATCGTTGTTTGATTTCCTAACAAACGAAAGTATGGTTCGTCCTTCATGAGCGCAAAAAAATCAGCCAAGGGCAAACGCTATACTCCTGAGGAAAAACAGAAAGTCGTGGATTTCGTCCAGGAGGCGAACCAGGCGAAAGGTCGCGGCGGAGTGGCTGCGGCGGTGAAGAAATTCGGCATCAGCGCGCTGACGATCTCCTCGTGGATCAAGGGCAGCGGATCGCCGGCTCCGGCCAAGGGCCGCAAGGCGGGCGGCGCGGAGGCGGGCTCGGCCTCGCGTGCGAAGCTGCTTGATAAACTCGGTTCGCTGGATCGGGAGATCGCGAAACGCCGCAAGGAACTCTCGGCGCTGGAGGCGACCTTCCAGAAGCTGAAAGCGCAGCTCTGATCCGGAGATTACGAGTCAATCGGATATCCTTATCCTTTACCGGGAGCGGCGGTCTTCGGACCGCCGCTCCTTTTGTTTATGCCGGGAGTGAATCGGACGTCCGGATTCATTTGGACGGATTCCCCGAGGCGGACGGGCTGTGTGTCCACAGATGAGCGGATGTGCGGACAACTGCGGGTGGCTGCCCCGCCTGGAGTCATACGACTCCAGCTACGTGGAGCATGAAGACGCGGCTATGGCACGCGGGTGAGCAGGGCGATCTGGACCATTTCGCAGAGCTTGTGGAGATTGCCGGTGATGGCGAGCTCGCGGCTGCACTGGGTCCAGAAGGACTTCACCTTCGGGCCGACATTCATGGAGCGGCCGGCGGTGGAGGTGTCGTGGCAGGAGCGGTCGAACTCGGCGAGGTCCGAGAGGGTGTGGATGTGGAAGTGCCGCACCACCTGACGCAGGGCGTAGGCGCAGTCCGCGCCGTGCTTGGTCCACAGCAGGCAGAGGTCGGAGCCATTGAAGGCGACCATGTGGATCCAGTCGTGGTTGACCATGGAGAGGACCGCGCCTTCATAGGGGATGCCGAGGCGGGATTGGGATTTCATGGCGGTGGGCGGTTCAGGTTTTGATTCCGGGTGGGGGGAGCTGTTTGATTCGACGTGGGCCGGGCGGCTTTCCTTCATCACGGGATCAACGGGGATGTCGCACGATGTGTGCCGGGCTGCCGGTGAGGTCCGGGGAATGGCTGGCAGCAGGGAGTTGCAGGGATTTCAGGAATCCCGGGAGGGTGCGGAGGCAGGTGCGGAACAGCGGAGGGCGCACGGGATTGGTGCATTTTGCGCGGCGGGCGGAGGGAGGAGGAAAGGCGCACGATGGTGCGGGGATGCTGTGGAGGAGGCATGCGGCGATCCCTTGAAATCGGGTGGAAATGGGGCGATGATTTCAAAATGAACGCAGCCCATCCCTATTGGTATGAGGGGGAGCCGGAGCCGCAGCGTCCGTATGAGGCGGCGAATGATGGCTTCCCCGGTGACAAGGATGTTTCGGTGCCGCCGAAGGGGAGCGACCCGGCGGCAAAGGAGCGGGACAAGCTGACATCCAGCGGGGATTTCACCTTCGGGCGCAGCCCGGATGAGAAGAGGTAGGAAGAAGTCGAAGGTCGAAGGTCGAAGGTCGAAGGTCGAAGGTCGAAGGTCGAAGGTCGAAGGTCGAAGGTCGAAGGTCGAAGGTCGAAGGTCGAAGGTCGAAGGTCGAAGGTCGAAGGTCGAAGGTCGAAGGTCGAAGGTCGAAGGCGACGCAGCGGGACCAGGCAGACGTAAGAGGACCTTCAGACTTTCGACTTTCAGACCTTCGACTTCTTCACCGATTTTGTCTGGCCAGAGGTGGATGAGTTGTCTAATGGTTAGACAAGGCGGATGAAGATTCGTTCCCATGGTTGTCCGGTCTGTGGGTATCCGGGTATCGATGCGCTCGATGCCGTGGATGTGGTGACGCATGAGGTTTGCCCGTCATGCAGCATGGAGGCCGGCTATGAGTACGGCGTGGAGGAGGATGCGGCGGTGCTGGTGGAACTGCGCCGGCAATGGCTGGTGGACCGCCGCGGCGTGTGGTGGAGCGCGCAGGTGAAGCCGCCGGAAGGGTGGAACGCGCTGGAGCAGGTGCTGGAAGCGGGACTGCCGCTGCCGCCGCTGGGGTGAGTGTCATCGCGCCGTCTTCCAGGTGCGGTTATAAACGTTTTTCCGGGGGAGAAGCATCCGTCTTCTTGTCATTCATGGGACGGACTGCTAGCGTGAGGGATGCTGGAAGGCCACATCCGTGTGGCAGGCCGAAGCTCTTGCAAACCCGTTGTCGCCAGAAACCCATGAACCCTCGTGATACCGTCGATCAGGACCGCAGTGTGAAGGAGCAATACGTGGCCGCGCTGGGGGTGCCCCCGGAGGCGGTGGCGGGAATCGTGGAGGCGGATGAGGCCGAGTTCACGGTGGAGTGGATGGAGCGGGCGCGCGGGCGGGTGCGGGAGTGGCGGAAGAGCGAGGTGTGCCCGTGCGTGACGCGGATGCAGTGGATGATCGCGGAGGGACTGGGCTGCGTGGCGGCGGCGGTGATCGCGGTGGCGTTTTTCTATGTGTGCAACCGGCTCATGGGGGCGGACATGCGGGTGTTCGCGGTGATGGCGGGGATGGCCGCGATCGCGCTGACGCTGGCGTATCAGATCGCGAGCTGGACGAAGGCGCGGGTGACGGGGCATTTCCTGCATCACCGGAGATGAGTGCCGGGAGATCAGCCAGCAGTGATCAGAGAAGAGGAAGAGGGTGGGTGAATGAGGGACCGGAGGTGCGAGGGTGATGGCGGGTTTGCCCCGCCCACGTTCCCGCGAACGCAGCTACGGAGAGTGTAGTAGTTGGTGGAGGATGATTCAGAGCCCCGGAGGGGCGGCGGATGGTAGCCGGTGGCGGGAGCCACCGGAGCACAGGCCGATGGAATGGAGTCCCGGAGGGACGACGCGACTTCCGCGATTATGACGGAGAAACCAAACCGGCTTTTCTCAGGAACGCCCGGAACTCTTCCTCCGCGGTATGCGTGCGGTGATGTTCTTCCTGGTTCGCAATGTATCTCACCACGGCATCCACTTGGGATGGTCCCACGCTGAAAATACCGTAACCTTCCTGCCACCCGAAGGCCGGGGCCAACCGGTTTTCCCGGATCCATTTGGAGGATACGGATTTCAACTCACGCACGATCGCGGCAGGTGCATGTATGGGTTTGAGGCCGATCAGGAGATGGACATGGTCCGCCACACCTCCGATCGCGACGGGTTGTGCCCCGCGTTCTTGAATGACGGAACCCAGGAAGGAGTGCAGGCGGTCGCGCCAAGCCGTGCCGATCACCGGTACCCGATCTTTTGTCGAGAAGATGACATGAACGTGGAGGCACGAATAGGTGGAAGGCATGACGAGAGCCTACGTTGCGTCGTCCCTCCGGGACTTGTCAATGAGGTCGGGTGTTGTCCGGTTGCGCCACCGGCTACCGTCCGCCGCCCCTCCGGGGCTCAAAGGTGGGTGAGTGCGGGGGCGTGAGAGAGTGGAGGGAGGTCGGGAGCCTGCGTTGCGTCGTCCCTCCGGGACTTGTCAATGAGGTCGGGTGTTGTCCGGTGGCTTGCGCCACCGGCTACCATTCGTCGCCCCTCCGGGGCTCAGAGGTGGGTGAGTGCGGGGGCGTGAGAGAGTGGAGGGAGGTCGGGAGCCTGCGTTGCGTCGTCCCTCCGGGACTTGTCAATGAGGTCGGGTGTTGTCCGGTGGCTTGCGCCACCGGCTACCATTCGTCGCCCCTCCGGGGCTCAGAGGTGGGTGAGTGCGGGGGCGTGAGAGAGTGGAGGGAGGTCGGGAGCCTGCGTTGCGTCGTCCCTCCGGGACTTGTCAATGAGGGCGGGTGTTGTCCGGTGGCTTGCGCCACCGGCTACCGTCCGCCGCCCCTCCGGGGCTCAGAGGTGGATGAGTGCGGGGGCGTGAGGAGTGGAGGGAGGTCGGGAGCCTGCGTTGCGTCGTCCCTCCGGGACTTGTCAATGAGGTCGGGTGTTGTCCGGTGGCTTGCGCCACCGGCTACCGTCCGCCGCCCCTCCGGGGCTCAGAGGTGGGTGAGTGCGGGGGCGTGGTTGAGCGAATGGATGTCGATGCCCCTTTCATGGCTGCTCGAAAGCAGCCACTCCCAGTGAGGCGGAAGATGGGGCGATGCCGGAGGGGGTGGGTGGGTTTGCCCAGCCCACGTTCTTACGAACGCGGCTACGGGGAGTGTAGTAGATGGAGATTCTGAGTCCCGTAGGGACGGCGAAAGGTAGCCGGTGGTGCAAACCACCGGTGGAGCGCGTGTGATGGATTGAGCCCCGGAGGGGCGGCGCAACCGGAGTCCGGAAGATCATGGATGTTTACCGGGCGCATCGACGAATGGGCCGGGTGCTGTCCGGTGGCTTGCGCCACCGGCTACCATCCGTCGCCCCTCCGGGGCTCAGAAGCCGCGCGCTTGCGGGGGCGGGTGATGAAGAAGAGGAGGATGCCGAAGAGGGAGAGGAGGAAGAGTCCGCCGGTGGTGATGATCTGGACCCAGTCGCGGATGTCCTTGTTCGGGATGAAGCCGAGCTTGTGGAAGTTGGTGAAGGCGCTGGCTTCGAACTGGCGGCCGTCATCGGTGTGGCGGGTGACGCTGCCGGTGGTGGTGGAGACATAGACGCGCGTGCCCTTGCCATCGTCCGCATCGTAGCGGTGGACGGGGAGGATGCGGAAGATGTTGATGTATTCGTTGTTGAAGGCTGTTAGATAGCCGGTCTTGCGGACGGGCTTGCCGCCGAGGAAGGCGGTGGCGATTTCAGCGGCGTAGAGTTCGTCCCGGGTGGGATCGATGCGGCCATCGACGGCGCTGACGTAGGCGGGGACGCCGGGGCCACCGGTGAAGACCTGATACCACGGCTCGCCGCTGATGGTGCGGACATTGACGGCGGAGGCTTTGGTGCCCGCGGGGAGTTTCGCCACGGCATCGGCGATGGGGATGCGGATGGCGGCGGCATCCAGCCCTCCGCCGGATGGGCGGGCGGAGGGAGGGGGAGCCTGGGTGCGGGTCATGACGGTGTGCAGGACGCCACTGCCCGCGGACATGAGGGCGGTGAGGCTGAAGAGGAGACCAAGCCAGCGGTGGGACTTGCGGATCCAGTTGCGGGTCATGATGGGGATGGAATGTCTTGTGAAGATGTCGCGGCGGGACGCCACGACCACGGTCAGGAGGTCACCACTTCCACTCGATGCCGCCGTAGAGACTGCGGCCGTCTCCGGGGAGGAACTGGCGCTGATCGGTGAAGTTGGCGTTTTCCATCACGCCGGTGGTGGTGGCGTATTTCTCGTTGGTCAGGTTGCGGGCCTCGATGAACCAGGAGAGGCCTTGCTCGCGGCGCTGGCCGAACTTGAAGCCGCAGATGGCGTAGGGATCGGCGGCGAAGGTATTGCGATGGTCGATGAAGGCCTTGGTGGGCACCCATTCGAAGGTGGGACCGGCGTACCAGCCGCTGTGGTTCTCCCAGGTGAGCTCGCCGCGGATGAGGTGGGGCGGCTGGCCGGCGATCTTGTTGTTGCCGTACTTGGCGTCGTTGTCGAAACGGAAGTCGCCGTAGGTCCAGGCGGTGCGGAAGACGAGGCGGTTGTCCGGCGACTGGTCCCACGGGGTGCCAAGAAGGTCGCCCTCGAATCCGGCTTCGATGCCGGAGTGGAGGGTCTTGTCGGCATTGATGGTGCTGGTGAGCTGGGTGACGGGATCGACGAGCGAGAGGAGCTCGTCCTTGATGACGGCGTGATAGACGGAGGCATCCCAGCGGAAGGCGCACCAGCTGCCGCGGGTGCCGAGTTCCACGGTGGTGGCGGTCTGGGCATCGCGCGCGGTATTCAGGGTGAGAGCCTCGCTGAAGGAGGGCGGCTCGTAGCTGCCGGAGACGTTTCCATAGACCTGCACCTGGTGGGTGGGTTCCCAGCGGAAGCCGACCTTGGGCGAGATGTTGGTGTAGTCCGTGGCGTAGTCGCGGCCGGGGCCGTAGGTGATGTCGCTCTCGCGGCGGTTGTAGGCGGCGCTGGCTCCGGCGATGAGGGTGAAGCCGGGGCTGACGGTGAACTGGTCCTCGATGAAGCCTTCGAGATTGGTGGCGGTTTGGTCGGCGTGGTTGGTCAGCGCGCCGCGATGGCCGAAGACGCTGGCGTAGGTGGAGGCATCGATGAGGCCGTAGGAGAAGGTGATGCCGCCGCGCAGGCGGTTGGCGTGGCCGTAGAGTTCCGATTCATTCGTGCCGGTGAAGCCGGCGAAGAAGTCGTTGGTGTTCTGGTCGATGACCGTGGAGATGGGGTGGTCGAGGTCCTTGTGGCTGACCCCGGCGATGAATTCCCAGGTGGTGTCGCCATCGCGGACGGTGGTTTTGTTGGCGAGGCGGAGCAGCTCGAAGTTGCGGTGCTGGTCGAGCGTGATGTTGGCGGGGGCGGCCATGCGCGGGTCGCGGTTCAGCTCGGACTTGAGCAGGCTGCCGGGGAGTTCCGAGTTGGTATTGACGGCGGTGATGTAGAAGCGGGTTTCGACATCGTCATTGAAGCGCCAGCCGAAGTTGGTGAAGAGGCGTTCGTTTTCCTGCTCGGCGTGGTTGCGGAAGCCGTCCTGCTGCTGGTGGGTGAGGGAGGCGTAAACGTCCGCGGAGCCTGCGGAGAAGCCGCCCGCGATGCCGGCGCGGAGGTAGCCGTAGGAACCGGCCTCCACGCGGAGGTCGCCGCCGGTGGAGTTCAGCCCGGTACGGGAAACATAGTCGATGGCGCCGCCGAGGGTGGACGAGCCCTGGTCGAGGGCATTGGCACCGCGCCAGATATTGATGTAGGAGGCGGCGGTGGGTTCGAGCGCCTGCATGTCGAAGGAGCCATCGGCGAGGTTGACGGGGATGCCGTCCTGCATGACGCGGATGCCGCGGCCGTGGAAGGTGCGCTGGAGGCCGGAGCCGCGGATGGAGATGCGGGCCTCGTCCGAGCCGAAGCGGGATTGGGCGAAGACGCCGGGCGAGAGGGCGAAGGTGTCCGCGACGGTGGAGGCGCGGCCGCGCAGGTAGCGGTCCGCATCAACGACCTCGGTGCCGCCGGGGACCTTGGCGAGTTCCTCGCGGGCAGCCTGGACGCTGGGGGCGGTGAGGGATTTTTCCTTGGTCGCGGTGACGACCACGTCCGGGAGGGTTTTGTTAGATGCTGCCTCGGGAGTGGTTTCAGCGGAGGCGAGGCCGCAGATGGAAGCGGCGGCGATGAGATGGGTGGATTTCACGAAAGTGGGAAAGTTGGATGATGTGTGTGCAAGACGGGGCCGCGAGGGTGCGGCGGGGTGTGTGGGCGCAAGGGCGCGTGGGGGCGTTTGCGGCAGGAGGCCGGGCAGAGTGCGGACGTGATCGCTGTTGTCGGAGCGCGGACTTTAGTCCGCCTCAGAGACAGAACCGCGTAGCGGCATTTTTCCGGATAGGAGAAGGAAGGCGGACTAAAGTTTGCCCGCAGAATGAGAGACGGTGAGGCGGGCTATGTCCGCTTCGCTCCCATTGCGCTCCAATTACATGGCTCCGGCCTGGTTTAGCAGGTCGGGCACGGGTGGTTCCTACCGTAAGAGACTCACGCCACCTGTGGCGGCGGTGAGGGCGGGGCGGCCTGGCCGATGCCCGCGATGAGCGCGGGGGAGACGGGGGCGGCCACAAGGATGTCGGTGGCCGCGGGAACTTTCAGGGTGGTGTGATCCGCCGGGAGCAGCTCGGGGCGGAGCTTCGCGCCGAAGGAGAGGTCCGGAGAGGCGGGGTCCTTCTTCTTGTTGGCGTCGTCCTGCTTCGCCTCGGCGATCTTGCAGCACATTTCGCACGGCTTCTCGCCGCTGAAGGTATCGACGGCGGCTTTGGCGAAGCCGTCCTGCTGGGAGTAGGTGATGAGCATGTTGGCCCAGGCGCAGGCCTGGACCAAGGCGTAAGGTCCTCCCGCCAGATGGATGCTGGCGAGCAACGCGATCGCGAACTGGAGGACCTTTTTCAGAAGCTTGTTAGATTTCAGCTGCCAGCAGGAGCCATGTCAACGGCCCATGCTGGAGACTTCAATCTGAAAACCTGAAACGAATCAAGCTTCGCGGCCGCAGCACTGCTTGTACTTCTTGCCGGAGCCGCAGGGGCAGAGGGCATTGCGGCCCGCGGATTCGATCTCGAAGCTGGGGCGGCGCTTGGGCAGGTTCAGCTTGAGCTGCTGGCTGCCTTCCGGCGACGGAAGCGTGGAGGGGTCGAGATTGGCGGAGCTGCCGGTGGTGGCGATGTTCTCGTAGCCGATGGCGGGGCCGGTTTCCTCGGGGCCGTGGAGTTCCTGCGGCATGCTCTGGAGCTGGCGGAGGAAGGCCTCGAGGTTGGAGGCGGAGCGGAAGAGGTTCTGCAGCGCTTCCTGGTCGATGCTGGTCATCAGGTTGACGAAGAGGTCGTAGGCCTCCGTCTTGTACTCGATGAGCGGATCCTTCTGGCCCTGGGCGCGGAGCTGCACGCCCTCGCGCAGCGCGTCCATGTTGTAGAGGTGGTTCTGCCACTGCTTGTCGATGGCGACGAGGACCATGCGGCGCTCTTCCTGATCGAGCACTTCCGGCGGGAGGTTCTCGATGCGGCGCTCGTAGGTTTCCTTCACGCGCTTCACCAGCTCCGCGGCGATCTCGTCCTCGGTGTGGTTGGTGATGCTCACGTCCTCCGCATCGACGCGGATGGGGAGGGTGGCATTGACCCAGTGGAGGAGCTCGTTGTAGTCCGGGGAACCGGCATCGCGGTCCGCGAGATACTCGTTCACCTTGGCGGGGATGACCTTCTCGATGATCTCATTGACGAGGTCGCGGGGGGTCTCGGTGGTGAGGACTTCATTGCGATAGCCGTAAACGACCTCGCGCTGCTTGTTCATCACGTCATCGAACTCGAGGACGCGCTTGCGCCAGGTGTAGTTGCGCTGTTCGACGCGCTTCTGGGCGGTCTCGACGGACTTGTTGAGCCAGGAGTGCTCGAGGGCCTCGCCCTCCTGCATGCCGAAGCGCTCCATCATGGCGGTCATGCGGTCGGCGGCGGCGAAGTTGCGCATCAGGTCATCCTCGAAGGAGATGAAGAACTGGCTGCGGCCCGGGTCGCCCTGGCGGGAACAACGGCCGCGGAGCTGGCGGTCGACACGGCGGGATTCGTAACGCTCGGTGGCGATGACGAAGAGGCCGCCGAGCTCGGGGACTTCCGGCCCGAGTTTGATGTCGGTGCCGCGGCCCGCCATGTTGGTGGAGACGGTGACGGCACCCTTCTGGCCGGCGCGCATGACGATCTCGGCCTCCTGCTGGTGGTACTTCGCGTTGAGGACGGTGTGCGGGATCTTGCTGCGCTTGAGCATGCGCGAGACGGTCTCGGACGCGTCCACGGAGGCGGTGCCGACGAGGATCGGCTGGCCCTTGGCGTGGGCGGCCTCGATCTTGGCGAGCACGGCGTTGTATTTCTCGCGGCGGGTCTTGAAGACCTGGTCGTTCTCGTCCTTGCGCTGGTTCGGGCGGTTCGGCGGGATCGGCAGCACGTCGAGCTTGTAGATGTCGTGGAACTCGGCGGCTTCCGTTTCGGCGGTGCCGGTCATGCCCGCCAGCTTTTCGTAGAGGCGGAAGTAGTTCTGGATGGTGATGGTGGCGAAGGTCTGGGTCTCCTTCTCGATGGCGACGCCTTCCTTGGCCTCGACGGCCTGATGGAGACCGTCCGACCAGCGGCGGCCCGGCATCTCGCGGCCGGTGTTTTCATCGACGATGCAGACCTTGCCCTCGGTGACGACGTACTGGACATCGCGCTCATAGAGGCAGTAGGCCTTCAGGAGTTGGGAGATGTTGTGGATCTTCTCCGCCTGGGTATCCATGCGGACCTGGTATTCCTCCTTCCTGGCGATCTTCTGCTCCTCGGTGAGCGAGGTGTTGTTCTCCAGATCGGCGAAGAGGGTGCCGAGGTCCGGAAGGGTGAAGGACTCCGGATCGCCGGGGGCGAGGTACTCGCGGCCCATTTCCATGAGGTCGGAGTCGTGGCCCTTTTCATCAATGGTGAAGTAGAGCTCTTCCTTCACGGCGAAGAGTTCCTTCTTCTGGGCGTCCTGGTAGAAGGACAGCTCGGTCTTCTCGATGAGGCGGCGCATGTCCGGGTCCTCCATGAGGCGGAGGAGCTGGCGGTTGCGCGGCTGGCCGAGCTTGATCTTGAAGAGAGCGCGGCCGGCGGCTTCCTTGTCGCCTTCCTCGAGCGACTTCTTCGCTTCGATGGCGAGGTCGTTGCAGAGCTGGGTCTGGCGCTTCACAAGCTGCTCCACGAGCGGCTTGTACTTGTCGAACTGGTGGCTCGATTGCGATGACGGGCCGGAGATGATGAGCGGGGTGCGGGCTTCATCAATGAGGATGGAGTCCACTTCGTCAATGACGGCGATGTAGTGGCCGCGCTGGACCTGCTCGTCCTTGGTGGAGGCCATGCCATTGTCACGGAGGTAGTCGAAACCGAATTCCGCGTTGGTGCCGTAGGTGATGTCCGCGGCGTATTCCTCGCGGCGGTCCCAAGGAGCCATCTGGTTCTGGATGCAGCCGACGGTGAGGCCGAGATACTTATAGAGGGCGCCCATCCACTCCGCGTCACGGCGGGCGAGGTAGTCATTGACGGTGACGATGTGGACGCCGAGGCCGGTGAGGGCATTGAGATAGACGGGCAGGGTGGCGGTGAGGGTCTTGCCCTCGCCGGTCTGCATTTCCGCGATCATGCCGCGGTGGAGGGCGATGCCGCCGACGAGCTGCACGTCGAAGTGGACCATCTGCCAGGTCATCTCCTGCTCGACGACGGTGATCTTCTCGCCACACATGCGGCGCGCGCCGTTTTTGACGACGGCGTAGGCATCGGGAAGGATCTGCTCGAGATACTTGGCGCGGGCCTGGATGAAGGTGTCCTCGATTTCGTGGAAAGCGGCCTTCGCTTCCTCGATGGATTCCACGGTGGGCTGCACCTTGCCGGGGAGGGAGGTGTAGTCCTCACGCAGCGGGGCGAGGCGGGCGTCCATGATGGCCGCTTGTTCGGCGAGGCCGGCGGCATCCATGCGCTGGAGCTGGGGCTTCGCGGCGATGACGAGCGGGTGGTAGCGGGAGAGGTAGTCCTTCCACTTCGCGGTCAGCTCGAGGAGTTTTTCCGCGGGTTCGCGCTGGAGAGCCTCCTCGATTTCATTGATGCGCGCGACGGTCGGACGAATCCGGCGGAGTTCGCGCTGGTTCTTGCTGCCGACGATTTTCTGGAGGATCCACTTGATCATGGGAAAACGGGAATGGGGCCGGATGTGATCGGGCCGGGGCGGACGCATACACTCCGTGCGGCGCTGGTGCAAGCCGCACGATGAAAAGAACTTTGTTACCCGTGGCTGCCGCGTCCCGCGGCAGGCCGTGGCATCGGCGTCCCGCCGATGTTCTGGATGAGAAGACGTCGCGGCGGGACGCCACGACCACGGCCTGCGGCGGGACGCCGCAGCCACAGTTTGGATGAGAAGACATTGCGGCGGGACGCCGCAGCCACGGTGGCGCTTTCCTCAGATCGTCATGGCCTGGAAGCCGCCGTCGACGATCATTTCCATGCCGGTGATGAACGATCCGGCGACCGGGGAGGCGAGCAGGATGGTGGCACCGATGAGCTCCTCGGCATTTCCGAAGCGGGAGGCCGGGGTCTGGCGGAGGATGTCGAGGACGCGGGATTCATCCAGCACCTTGCGGTTCTGCTCGGCGGGGAAGAAGCCGGGGACGAGGGTGTTGACGCGGATGTCCTTGTCCGCCCACTCGCGGGCGAGGTTGCGGGTGAGGTTGTGGACCGCGGCCTTGCTGGCGGAGTAGGTGAAGACGCGGGAGAGCGGATTCAGCCCGGAAATGGAGCCCAGATTGATGATGGAGGCGGGCTGGCTGTTTTCCACGAAGTATTTCCCGAAGACCTGGCAGGCGCGGAAGATGGCCGTGAGGTTCGTGTCCATGATGCGGGCATATTCCTCCTCGCCGATCTGGAGGAAGGGCGTGGGGGAATTGGTGCCGGCACCGTTGATGAGGATGTCCACCTTGCCGGAGCGCTGGAGGACGGTATCGAGGAGGTTCTGGAGCGAATCGCGGGAGGTGACGTCCACGGGGACGAAGTAGCCCTTGCCGCCGTGGCTCTCGATTTCGGCGAGGCGCTGCTCGGCCTTTTCCGGGATGCGTCCGCCGAGGACGACTTCCGCACCGGCGCGGGCGAGGCCGACGGCCATGGTGCCGCAGAGTTCACCGGTGCCGCCGATGACGACGGCGGTCTTGCCTTGGAGACTGAAGAGATCCTTGAGGTACGTAGCGGGTTGCATGCGTGGGTAGTGATGCGGAGTTGGTGCAAGCGAATCAGGCGCGGGGCAGGGAGGCAATGTCCCATTCCGGCAATCCCAGCTCACGGGCGAGTTCATTGAACTCACCGACTTCCGCCTCGGTGAAGAGCAGGCCGCCGGCGGCGTCCGAGCGCTTGCGGGCATCCGCCTCGAACTGGCCGGGGAGCATGGCCTTGTCATTGCCGTGGCCGAGCACGTCATCTATGACGGCCTTGAGGTTTTCCTGCTGGCTGCGGCCGTGGGCGAAGTGGCCGCCGGAGATGGCGTCCGGGTGGATGACCTGGAAGTAGAAGACGGAGGAGGTTTTCTCACCGGGGGTGTCGTTCTTCCGGCCGCGCAGGGTGGGCAGGGAGGAGCCGATGAGGCCGCCGAAGATCTCATTGATGAGGGACATGCCGTAGCCCTTGTGCGCGCCGAAGGGGAGGAGGGCGGCGACCTGGTTGGGATCGGTGGTGGGGTTGCCGTCCTTGTCCACGGCGGCGCCGGGAGGGAGCTGCTTGCCCTCGCGCTTCAGCGCCTGGACGCGGCCCATGGCGACGGTGGAGGTGGCCCAGTCGATCACGATGGGGAAGCCGGTGGCGTCCTGGGTGGGGATGCCCCACGAGTGTGGATTGGTGCCGAGGGTGGGGAATTTTCCGCCGAAGGGGACGACCTCCGCGAGGGTGGAGGTGCAGTTCGTGTAGGCGTAGTAGCCGCGCTCCGCGGCCTCCATGACGTAGCCGCCGCCCCAGAGGTAGTGGAAGGTGTCATCCACGGCGATCTGGCCGATGCCGTACTGGTCCGCGAGCTCGATGGCGCGGTCGATGGCGCGGTAGGCGACGGATTGGCCGAGCTTTTTGTGGGAGTCCCAGATTTCCGAGGCGGCGAAGCGGGTGGGCTTCACCTCGATCTCCGCGCCGGGGACGCAGCCGCCAACGGCCGAGCCGAAGAGGTGGTCCAGGTGCAAGGCCTTCAGCGCGTGGTGGGTGCGGATGCCGTGGCGGGCGGCCTCGGCGGCCAGCTTGGCACCTTCCGCGGCCTCATCGGAGGCGAAACCACGGGACTCATAGGCGCGGATGACGAGGGTATCGTGGGCCTCGCGGGGAATGACGACGAATTCGGACATGGGTGGGTTAGGCGGAATGATCGGAATCAGAGGTGGGATAAAATGCGTGCAACAATTATTTCCACCGGCTCGGCGATGTCCAGCCGGATGGCATCTTTTGGTGGCTCGAGGGTGGAAAACTGGCTGTCGAGCAGGCTGGCGGGCATGAAGTGGCCGCTGCGGCCCTCCAGCCGGTGGCGGATGAGGGCGGGCGGGCCATCAAGGAAAAACAGCCGCAGGTCCGGGACGGCGGCGGTGAGGATCTGGCGGTAGGCGTCCTTCAGCGCGGAGCAGGCGAGGACGCAGCCGCCGGTGGTGGAGCGGAGTTTTTCCGCGAGGATGGCGAGCCACGGCGCGCGGTCGTCATCGGTGAGCGGGATGCCGGCGTGCATCTTCGCGACGTTGGCGGGCGGGTGGAAGTCGTCCGCATCCAGGAAGGCGATGCCGAGGGCGTCGGCAAGGCGGAGGCCGACGGTGGTCTTGCCACTGCCGGACACGCCCATGAGGAGGATGCGCGGGGTCATCTGATGGGGGAGAGGTTGATGGGGCCCGCGGGTTTTTTCAACAGGCAAGAGGGGGATGAAGTCGGGTAGCTGGAGTCGTGAGACTTCAGGTTGGGTGGATCCTCCCTTGTCCTCATAGGCCGCTGCCGGGGCGTCGACGTCCGGACTGGACGTGCATGGGACCGCGCTTGCCCACACCGCCCGAAGTCTCACGACTCCGGCTACAAGAAAGAGATTTCTTGAGCCCCGGAGGGCGGCGTAGGCGGAGTCGGGGTGAGGGGGACGCAGATGGTGGGGCTGTTAGACGGATGGGTGTTGGATGGGTTGTTGCGGTGCGGGAGCGCAGGCAGCGTCGTCCCTCCGGGACTTGATTCCGTGTGACGGGGTTTCCGGTGGCTTGCGCCACCGGCTACCTTTCGTCGTCCCTAGCGGGACTCAGAGAGAGGTGGACGGTGGTTGGGATGGCGGGGCGCGGGGTGAGGGTGGATGTGCCCCGCCCGAAGTCTCACGACTCCGGCTACAAGAATACGCTGCGCGGCGTAGCAGCCTGCGGGGTTACGCGAGGAAGGGATTGCCCTTGCGTTCCTCGCCGGCGGTGGTGGCGGGGCCGTGGCCGGGGAGGAGGAGGGTGCGGTCGGGGAGGTTCATCACGCCCTCGCGGAGATTGTTGAGGGCGGTGGCGTAGGTGTCCGGGCCGGTGCAGCCGCCGATGGAACCGGCGAAGAGGGCATCACCGACGACGCAGACAGGGCGGGTGAGGCCCTCGATGCGGTAGCCGAGGGCACCGGCGCAATGCCCGGCGAGATCGAAGGCATGAATGGTGAGCGCGCCGGTGCGGATGGAGTCGCCGGGACGGAGGGGCTTCACGCCGGGCAGCGAGTCGTGGGCGGGGCCGTAGATTTCACGGGAACGCTTGCGGATCTCGGGGAGGCCGCCGGTGTGATCGCGGTGGCCGTGGGTGATGAAGGTGGCGTCGATCTCGAAGGCCTGCACGGCATCGAGGGCGCGGGCGCAGGAGTCCGGGGAGAAGCCGGTATCGAAGAGGAGGGTGACATCGTCCTCGCGCAGGAGCCAGGCATTGACCTGGCCGTCCTCGAAGGGGATGTCGAGCCGCCGCAGGGTGTGGAGGAGCTGGGGCTTCGGTGCGTAGCCGGGATGGCCTTCCAAGGCGGCGGGATCGAGGCCGAGGGCGGGCGCGAGCTTCCGTGCGACGGAGCCGGAGAAGCGGCCATCGATGAGGGCGGTGACTTCCGCGGGCACGAGTCCGGCACGCAAAGCGGCCTCGCCGGGTGAAAGGGCGAGGCCTTTGAGAGCCTTGCGGACGACGTAGGTGAAATCGTCTTCGAGCATTTGCGGCCACCGTAGGAGCGGATGGCCGCGGCGTCCAGTATCAGCGCGTGCGGTAGTAGGTGTCCGCGTTGTAGAGGAAGTAGCAGTCCTTTGGATTGAGGCGGGGCAGCCAGACGAAGGGGCGGCCGTCCTGATCGACTTCTTCCTTCAGCGCCATGCGGGTGGCGGGCGCGGCGGCGGGCTTGGCGTCCGGGTCCTTGACGAGCGAGGTTTCCTCGACGCCGCCGATGATGTGGTTCACCCACTTGAGTTCCTTGGCGCTGTCACCGAACTCGCTCCAGTCACCGCTGGTGGAGTGGGCGTACATCTTCTTGATGAACTCGTCGGTGGAGATGCCCATTTTTTGTGCGACGGGGGTGGCGAGGCGCTGCCACCAGCGGGTGTTTTCCTCGAAGAATTCCTTCTGCTGGGTGAGGTTCAGGCGGTTGCCTGGGGTGGAGCTGATCTGGTGATGGAGGATGATGGCATTCGGATAGGCATAGGATTCCGTGGCCAGGGTGGTGATGCAGGCGGCCATGGAGGCGGCGAAGGATTTCACCACGACGTGGATGGGGGCCTTGCTGGCCTGCATGGACTTGAGGATGCGGTAGCCGGCCATGACGGAGCCGCCGGGGCATTCATCAATGACGATGAAGATGGGGAGCTTGTTGTCCTTGTTGTTCCAGTAGTCGATGCGCTCGGTGATGTGGTCGGCGGTGTCCGAGTTGATGAGGCCGTTGAGCGGGATGCGGCGGTCCGAGATGACGAGGACGTTGTTATCGCGGAGGGGCTTGGCGAGGTATTCGGGCTTGCTGTCGGCGTACTGGGCGCGCTTGTCCTCGGTCTCGAACTTGGCGATGTCGTTCTGGAGGCGGGTGATGTCGAGCGCGGCTTGGGTCTGGACGGTCTTGAGTTCGTTGGCGAGCTTCTCGGACTGGATGCGGGCCATCTCCGCCTCGCGCATGAGCCTGCTCTTTTCCTCGGAGAATTTGACATCGGCCTCGCGCTTGGCCTGGTCGCGCTTGGCGTCGTCCATGGCATTGCGCTCGCCGATGAGCTCGCGCTCCATCTTGAGCTTGGTGATCTCGGAGCGGAGGGCGTTGGTTTCTTTCTTGAGACGCTCGGCTTCGAGGGTGTTCTGGAGGGTGAGGGCTTCCTGTTCCTTGCGGGAGGCCTCGGTGGCGGGGTCCTTCGGCGCGGGGGCGGGGCGACGGCGACCGCCACGGCGGCGGGTGCTTGAGCAGCCGGTTGGGCGGGAGCGGGAACGGCCTGGGCCGGGGTGGTGGCCTCGACAGGCTTGGCGGGTTCGTCGGCGTGGGCGAGGCCGGCCATGAGCAGGCACAGGAGCGGGGAAGTGAGGCGGAGTTTCATGATTTTGACAGGAGGGTAAACGGCACCGGGAGGGGATTTCGTGCATCGGGAATCCACATTTCCGGCTACGCTAGGTGCGCAAAGAGCGATCTGGAGCGGGAAACGAGGGGCCTGCCAATGGGAAAGCGACTTGGGCAGGGTGGTCGGGTTGTGGGGGGAGGCTGACCGCAGATTCCGCAGATTGAAGAGGGGTGAGACGCCTGCGGCGGGAGTGCGGAAGCAAGCCACCGCACTCCGGAGGACGGGGCGGTGTTGGAGGGATGGGGTGGGTTTTCCCCGCCCACGTTCTCACGAACGCGGCCACGAAGAGGGGGAATGTCGCGGCGGGACGCCACGACCACGGCCTGCGGCGGGACGCCGCAGCCACGGTTATTGTCCGGCGGCTTCCTGTTCCTTGCGGCGCTTGGCGCGCATGCCGATGAAGAGGAGGAGGCCGACGAGGGCGAGGAAGGCGGAGGCGGCGAGGCCGAGCCAGCGGAAGAGACGCTTCGCGCCGGAGTCGACCTGGTCGTTGGTGATGGTGCCGGGGGCGGTTTCGCCGGGCTGCCTGCGCAGGACGACCTTGCCACCGGTGACGGTGAGGCCGGTGAGCTTTTTCATGACCGGGCCGAGGGTGGTGTCCGTCTTGTAGCGCTCGGTGATGCGGTAGGGGGACATTTGCTGGCGGAACTGCTCCGGGACGCTGGCACCGGGGACCTCGATGGAGTCGATGCGCAGGACGATTTCCTGATCAGCGAGCTCGGGGCGGGCGATGAGCGTGCCATTGAGGTAGCGCGGATCGGAGGTGACGTAGCCTTCCTCGCCTTCGCGGGTGCGGCGCGGCTTGCCGTTCATCTTGAGCGAGGTGTCGAGCACCAGCTTGCCGTCCTCGCGGATCTCGCGGACGTTGAAGGCGCCCTTGAGCTCGGTGAGGGCCGGGAAGGCGGCGATGGCGGTATTGAGGTCGTCCTTGGAAAGCTCCAGCTTCACCTCGGCGGTGCCATCGAGGGACTGGCGGAAGCCTTCGAGGCGCTCCGAGAGGTGGTTGAGGTCCGCCTCGCGGTCCTCGGTGGGGGCGATGGCGATGGGGGCGGGCTTGTCCGAGGTGAACTTGGCGATTTCATCGGCCTGGCGGAAGAGCGCCCAGGTGGAGAAGCCGACGAGGAAGACGAGCACGAGCACGCAGACGATGAGAATGGTGCAACCGGCGAGCGGGGAGCGGGCGGTGACGGTCTGGGGCTCTGACGCGGGCGCGGCGGACATGGCGGGAGGAAAAGGGCGGGACGGCCGGGATTCAAGCGCCATCGCACCGGTTGCGACGGGGGAAGGAGCGGTCCTTGGCGCTTGCATGTTGCGGGCGCGGCCTTTTCCTTCCCCGCATGGCGAAGGTGCTGGTCGGACTGTCCGGCGGGGTGGATAGCTCCGTGGCGGCGGCATTGCTGGTGGAGCAGGGTCACGAGGTGACCGGCGGCTACATGAAGAACTGGATCAATGCCGAGGGCATCCCGGGCGATTGCCCGTGGGAACAGGACATCGAGGACGCCCGCGCCGTGGCGAAGACGCTGGGGATCGAATTCCGCGTGATCGACCTGATCGATGCGTATCGCGACCGCATCGTGGACTATCTGGTGGAAGGCTACCGCAATGGGATCACGCCGAATCCGGACGTGTGGTGCAACCGCGAGATGAAGTTCGGCGTGTTTCTGGATTACGCGTTGAGCCAGGGATTCGAGAGCGTGGCGACGGGCCACTATGCACGCCGTAGATCGCTGGGCGATGGCACGGCGGCGATCCTGCGCGGCGCGGACCCGAACAAGGACCAGAGTTATTTCCTCTCGCTGATGACGCAGGCGCAGGCGGCGCGCGCGCTATTCCCCGCCGGGGAGATGCTGAAGCCGCAGGTGCGTGAGGTGGCGGAACGCTTTAATTTACCGACGGCCTCGAAGAAGGACAGCCAGGGGATTTGTTTCCTGGGGCAGGTGAAGATGAGTGATTTCCTGGGACACTATATTCCGGAGAGTCCGGGGGAGATCGTTGACCCGACGGGCAAGGTGATGGGAACGCATCGCGGGCTGCACCTTTATACGCTGGGCCAGCGGAAGGGCCATGGCGTGGCCTCGCCGCGTGAAGGGATGGCGTATGTGGTGGTGGGGAAGGATGTGGCGGCGAACCGTTTGATTGTGGGATGGGACACGCCGGAGAGCGAGGGGCTGTATGCGAGCCGCTGTGTGGTGGGGAATGTGAGCACGATCAACGAGCCGTTCGACCGGAAGATGCGGTGTGAAGCGCAGCCACGGTATCGCGCGAAGGCGGAACCGGTGGAGGTGACGCCGCGTGAGGATGGGAAGGTGGACGTGGTGTTCCTGAAGCCGCAGCGCGCGCTTTCGCCGGGGCAGATCTGCGCGTTTTACGACGGCGGGAGATTGATGGGCGGCGGTGTGTTCGAGTGGGTGGGGTGAGGTAGCTGAAGTCGTGAGACTTCAGGTCGGGTGGTCGAGCGCAGTTCTTGGCGGGTCCGGTTTCTGTATGGATCGTAACGGCGGCGTGTGAGGGTGGATGCACTCCGCCCGAAGTCTTACGACTCCGGCTACGCAGATGGCTGCGCCGCAATTCTTCAGCCCCGGAGGGGCGGCGTAAGGTAGCCGGTGGCGCGAGGTAGGGTGGGGTTGTTAGGCTGATGAGCCTTGGCCCGGTGGTTGCGATGTGAGAGCGCAGGCAGCGTCGTCCCTCCGGGACTTCAATCGGGTTCGGCGCTGTTCCGGTGGCTTGCGCCACCGGCTACCTTTCGTCGTCCCTCCGGGACTCAGAGATGACCGGATGGAATGAAGTTGCGGGAGCGGATGGTTCCCACAGGTCCGCACATCCTTGCGGTGGCGTCCCAATCTTCAGGGTCAATGACCGAAGAGGGTTCTTCAGCCCCGGAGGGGCGACGTAGGGTAGCCGGTGGCGCGAGCCACCGGTGAGAGGTGAGGATGGATTGAGTCCCGTTAGGGACGACGCAAGCGGAGTCGGAATGAGGACCAATCCGATGACAAGGCAGCCAGAGCGATGGATGTTGGATTGATTGATCCGGTGCGAGAGCGCAGGCAGCGTCGTCCCTCCGGGACTCAGAGGGATGGTGGGCGGTGATTCCGATGGCGGTGTGCAAGGGTGGGGGTGGATGCATCCTGCCCGAAGTCTTACGACTCCGGCTACGTGAGGAGTCCGCTCCGGGGGCAGCTCCCATACAGGACGCGGAGCGTAGTAGCGCGAAGGTCCTCCTTCGCGTGCGGGTTGCGGTGCTTGGAGGGCGGGGGATGACATGACCTGTAAAACCGTCTTCCCTGCACGCCGGGCGGGAGCCCGGAGCTACTAGGGTTCCGCGGCGCCGATGGCGGGGCGGTCGGTGGGGCGGAGGGGCTTGCCGAAGAAGTCGCGGCCGCCGTTGTCCTTGATGACGTTGCCGCGCGGGAAATTGCGGTCGGTGGCGGCGGGCTTGAAACGCTCGGCGGAGGCGAAGCCATCGGCGGGTTCGAGCGGGCCTTTCAATTTCGGGACCGTCTTGCTGACGGCGGTTCCGGCGGGCAGGCCTTCGTGGACACCGGCGAAGACATTGCCCTCGAAGGTGGTGCCCTTGTCGGGGCCGAATTTGTAGAGCGCCTTGCCGCCTTCGCTGGTGATGACGAGGTTGTTGGTGAAGGTCGCGCCCTCGGCGAAGCCCTTGTCCCAATCGGTGAAGAGCAGCACGGGGACCTTCTGCCGCGGGCCGAGGACGATGGTGTTGTGATAGACGCGGGTGTTGGTGGACTTGCCGCCGAAGTGGAAGACGCGGGCGGAGTCCACGCCATCGTGCACGCTGATGTTGTAGCGGATGATGGTGTCGCTGTTGAAGGAATTGCCGGGGCCGCAGATGAGGATGAAGCCGCCTTCGTTGTCGTGGCTGTAGTTGTACTGGATCAACGTACGACGGCAGGCGTAGTCGGAGTCGAAGCCCTGGCCATCGAGCGTGCCGAGGGTGCCGGAGACTTCGTTGAACTGGATGACGGTGTCGTTGCAATCGAAGGGCCAGATGCCCGCGGAGGCGTCCTTGGCGCGGGCGCGGGCCTTGCGGACGATGTTCTTTTCGATGAGGCCGCCGTCGGTGCCCCAGAGCTTGATGCCGTCGCCGCCGATGTCATCGAGCGTGTTGCCACGGATGATGACGGAGCGGCTGTGCGGGCCGCCGTGGCCGCGCTGGCAGATGCCATTGCGGTCGGTGCGCTCGACCTTGCAGTTTTCGATCAGCAGGCGGTCGAAGAAGGTGCCGCGTCCTTTCGCCTCGAAGAAGATGCCGCAGCCTTCGTTGCTCTTGCGGAGGTCGCCATTCACGTCGTGAACGTACAGGCGGCGCAGGGCGATGTAGTTCATGGTGCCGATGCCATCCGCGAGGATGCGGACGCCGGTGCGCCATGGCGCGGTCTCCGGGCCCTGGTTGGTGATTTCCAGATCGGTGACTTCCCAGTACTGGATGTTCTCCAGCAGCACGGTATCGGGCACCTTGCCCTCGCCATCGATGCGCGGGAGGGTGCCCTCGCCGTAGCGGGTGATGGTGATCGGCTCGACCTTCGGGCCATTGGCGCGGCCGGAGCCCTTCGGGTGGAGTTGCCCGCTCCAGCGGCCACCGGCCTTGAACAGAATGCGGTCGCCCGCGGTGAACTCGGTGGCGTTCACCTTCTCAAGCGACTTCCACGCCTGCGCGGGCGTGGTGCCGGGGGCGGAGTCATTCCCGGCCGTGGAATCGACATGATAATCCCTGGCCTGGACTCCACCCGCCAGCAGCAGGCAGAGGGCGAACGCGAAACGGGTAGCATGCATATCCCTCGCTGGCGGAAGCGGCGGGCGGGGTCAAGCTCCCGGAGGGCGGCTCTAGCGGAAGGTGGCGGTGTTTGATCTTCCGCCGGTGCGGGGCATTGGCTATGCAAGGCGGCATGATCGACCTGCTGGTGCGCCTTTACGACCTCCCCGATTCCGCGGAACTCTACAAGGAGGTGGAGGGGAAGGGCGTGATCCTGCGGCGGGCGCGGGCCTTCGAGCTGCACACGGTGCAGGAGTTCGTGAAGCAGCACTTTTCCGCGAAGTGGGTGAGCGAGGTGGCGGTGGCGTTGTCGCGCCAGCCGATCGCGTGCTTCATCGCGACGCGGGACAAGAAGATCCTGGGGTTCGCGTGCTATGACACGACGATGAAGGCGTTCTTCGGGCCGACGGGCGTATCCGAGGACGCGCGTGGATTGGGATTGGGAAAGGCGCTGTTGTTGAAGTCGCTGGAGGCGCTGCGTGAAGATGGGTATGCGTACGGGATCATCGGCGGCGTGGGGCCGAAGGAGTTTTATTTCAAGGCGTGCGGAGCCATTGAGATTCCCGGGAGCGATCCGGGGGTGTACGGGGATATACTGCCTTAGTAGTAGCACAAGCATTCCTGCTTGTGGGCGGGGGCGGCGGATGTCGGAGGGAGGTTCGCGCGGCTTGAACGCGGCCACGAAGGAGAGCTACGTGGAGCGTAGTAGCGCGAAGGTCCTCCTTCGCGTGCTTCTTGGGGCGCTTTGTGGGAAAGGGATCGCATCACCCGATAAGCCCTCTCCCCGGCACGCCGGGCGGAGCCCAGCGCTACTTCGCTGCGCGGAGATATCCGGGCGGCGATGTTCTGGGATAGAGAAGACTCTTCCCAGCCCACGTTCTTACGAACGCGGCTACGAAGAGGAAGATGTCGCGGCGGGACGCCACGACCACGGCCTGCGGCGGGACGCCGCAGCCACGATCAGGTCAGCGGTTGCTCGTGGCCAGCGTTTCGCAGGACTTGATGTCGAGCTTGCCGGAGGCGAGGACGGGGATTTCCTGCACGGGGACGATCTGCTTGGGCGTCCACAGGGACGGCAGGCCTTCATCGAGGAGCTTGTAGCGGAGGTCGATGCATTCCTGCTCCAGCGCGGGGCCGGAGATGGTGGAGAGGAGGATGATGGCCTCGCCCTTCTGCTCGTCCGGCACGCCGACGACGGCGATGCGGCGCTCGGCTTCGGAATCGAGATGCAGCACCTTGTTGATGGCGGCCTCCACGGTTTCGTGCGGGACCATTTCGCCGGCGATCTTCGAGAAGCGCGAGATGCGGCCCTCGATGTAGAGGAAGCCCTCGTCATCCATGCGGCCGACATCGCCGGTGCGGAACCAGCCGTCCTGCAGCACGGCGGCGGTCTTCTTTGGATCGTTGAGGTAGCCGGGGAAGATGTTCGCGCCGCGGAACCAGATGATGCCCTGCTTGTCGAGCGGCACGTCCTTCTCGGTGGCGGGATCGGTGAGCTTCACGGCGATGCCCGGCAGCGGGATGCCGACGGAACCGGGGCGCGCACTGGGGATGAGCGCCTCGCCACCCTGCGGCGTGGCGTCCGGCAGGTTGACGTTGGTGGCGGGTGAGGTTTCGGTGAGGCCGTAGCCTTCCTGCGGACGGATGCCGAATTTTTCCTCGAAGGCGGAGGCGAGGTTCTGCGGGAGTTTTTCCGCGCCGGTGACGACGAGCTTCAGCGACTGCAACTGCGCGGGCTCGATGCGCTTCATGTAGCCGCGCAGGAACGTGGGGGTGGAGAGGAGCAGGCTGGCCTGATGCAGCGAGACGAGCTCCGCGAGGCGCTTGGTTTCGATCGGATTCGGATAGGTGATGAGATCGAGACCCTCGATGCACGGGAACCACAGCGTGACGGTGGAGCCGAAGGAGTGGAACAAGGGCAGGCTGCCGAGGATGCTGGCACCGGGCGGCAGGGAGATGCGGCTGGCGAACTGGCAGACATTCGCCAGCACGTTGCGATGGCTGAGGGCGACGCCCTTCGGCTCGCCGGAGGAGCCGGAGGTGAAGAGCAGCACGGCCTCGTCATCGCCGGAGCGTTTGTTGAGGCCGAGCATGGTGGCGATCACGGCGGAGGGCAGGATCTTCGCCATCACGCCCCAGCGGATCATCTGCTTTTTCAGCGTGGGCAGGACGCGCTCGATGAAAATGAGATCGCGGTTCGGCGGCCATGGGAAGGAGGAGAGCTTCCGCACGAAGGGATCGGCGGTGATGAAGCGGTCGAGCCCGGCCTGGCGGATGGCGGACTTCACGGCCTCGGTGCCGGCGGTGAAGTTGAGGTTCACCGGCACCTTGTTGGCGAAGAGCACGGCGAGGTTCGCGACGAGGCCGCCCTTGCCGGGGGGCAGCACGATGCCCACGCGCGGCTGCGAGGTGGACTCGGCGATGACCTTGGAAAGCGCGAGCGCGGCGGGCAGCACCTTGCTGAACTCCAGCGTGCTGTCATCGGAGCCGTCCACGATCTTGTGCTTCGAGCCGTGTTTCTTGAGGCCTTCCAACAACGCGATGGCGAGCGAGCCTTTGAGAAACGCGCGGCTGGAGAAGCCGACCTCCGCGGCTTCCAGCAGGCGCTGGCGGTACTCGGCCACGGTGGCCTCGCCCGCGGCGAGCGGCCGGCCGACGGTGAGGATGCCCGCGGGCAATGACGATTTCCGTTCGACGGACAGGCTGGTCTCGCGCGGCGATTCGACGGCGATGGGGACGACGGGCAGGCCGAGCGCGCAGAGCGCCTTGAGGTGGGCGGCGGGGACGAGGCAGGTCTCCGAGTGGCGGCTGGCGGTGAGGCCTGGAACGTAAACGAGCGCGCCGGAACCTTCCAACGCGCCCTTGAGCTGGGCCCCGACTTCGGCGAGGGCGGTATCGTCCGCGGCGAACATCGCGCCGGAGCCGGACTTTTCCAGATGCGTGCGGATCTGGGGATCGAGTTTCGCGTTCTCCTCGATCAGCCAGGTGATCTTCCGCCCGGCGAGGAGTTTTTCGAGGCCGTGGAGCTGGTGGATGTCCAGACGGCCGGGAATGTAGAGGGCTCCCGTGGACGGAAGCCGTTCCTTGTGAAGAATTTGGATCGAGGCGGCGCTCATGAGACTGGGAAAGGACGCGGTCGCGGCATGCGGCTGTCGTCGGGCAAATTATAGAAAGCCTATTGACGAAGGTCGCACGGACTTTTTTCCAGTAATCCTTTAATTGTGGGATTTCGCGGGATGAGGGGTAGCCGGAGTCGTGAGACTTCGGGTTGGGTGGATTCCCGAATGGCCGTGCAGATCCGGTCCACCTTTGGGGCCACCCTGGGCGGACTGGTCCTGCACAGGCTGCCGCGGATCTCCCCAGCCCGAAGTCTCACGACTCCGGCTACGGGGAAGACTTTTCCATTTGCGCGGGTGGGAAAGCTCGGCATGGTGGGGTTGAATGAACTTCGCCCACATCACCGGCCGCACGCTGGACACCCGCCCGATGGCGCGGTGTTTCCGTGGCTGGTGCGGGCATCGCATGGCCGCTTTCCGGGTGTGAGCGGGCGGCCTCCGCGAATGGGATGATCTCTCAAGCGATCTCCCGGGGCTGTCCGGATGTTCCAGACCTCGTTTTGGAAAACATTTTACTCACTTCCGCTCCCGATGGTCGGGCGCGGACACAACCCTTTTTGTTTTTTGTTGAATCATGAACACACGACCTTTGTTGGATCAGGAGGCGTTTTTGAGCCTCCAGGACTTGTTGCAGAATCAGGACGCGCGGCCGCTGCCCAGCGGCGAACAACGCCAGGCCCTCGCCCGATGGGTGGATGAGGCGCTGGTGACGTTCGATGCGGTGGAACTGGAGGACCGCGTGGAACTCCATGACCGTGTCACGCTGGTATCGCCCTCGGACCCGGCGGATTGGTTCGAATTGGAAATCGTGCCGCCGTCGGAAGCGGACATCGACCGCGATCTCATCCCGGTGACCTCCGCCGTGAGCCTGGCGGTGCTCGGCCGCCGGGTGGGGGAGCGCGCCACGTGGGAGACCCAGGCGGGTGCGCGGGTGATGACGATCGCCTCGCTGGTGAAGAAGCGGCAGGCGGTCGGCAGCCGCGGTTGAAGCGGTATTTGGACCAGCCCTGAAAGGGCGTCATGGGATAGCCCGGGGCATTGCCCCGGGAAAGAAGATACGAATCGTGACGAGCCCTGAAGGGGCGGGATGACGGGGGGCACATCGCTCCCAGCGTCCCGCCCCTTCAGGGCTCGATCACTCCTGTATTTGCAAACCCAAGGCGTTGCCTTGGGCTATCGCATCACGCCCCTTTGGGGCTTTTACCGGGCCAAAGAGCACGCTTTCCCTCAATGCGCCGCGGTGGCCTTGAGGCCGACGATGGAGCCGACGAGCATGATGAGGAACAACAGGCGCATCATCGGCAGTGGTTCCTGGTAGAGGAAGATGGAGCCGATCACGGCTCCGATGGCACCGATGCCCACCCACACGGCGTAGGCGGTGCCCATGGGCAGGTGCTTCACCGCCATGGAGAGCAGGATCATGCTGCCCGCGAGGGTGACGAGGAAGAAGGCGGTGGGGCCGGGGCGGGTGAAGCCCTCGGTGTGCTTCAGGCTCATGGCCCAGCAGGTTTCCAGCAGGCCGGCGAGTACGAGGATGATCCATGGAGACATGACGAGTCTGGTGTTCGATGTTCGAACGTCGTCTTGTCTTAACCGGGTACGGCGTGCCTCGTCCGGGCGGAAAAACGCTTCCGCACGGCCTTCTTCGCCCGGATCGGCGGCCGTGTCAAGCCGCCGGGGTCACCGGAGTGGCTCCGGCTGGGTGGCCGGTGAGCAGGAGATTCGCCGCGGCGACGAAGTCTTCCGCGTCCTGCTTGTGGGTCTGGAGGATCTCCACCTCGAAGGCGCAGGGATCGGTGGTGGGGTAGCTGTCCACGGCCTTCAGGCTTCTGGCACGGAAGCGCAGCTTGCTGGCGGAGATCCAGTGGTGGCGCAACTCGATGGCGGCGATGTCCGAAAAGCGCAGGAGCTTCGAGACCGAGCCTTTCGGCGTGGGAGAAACGCTTTCGGTCATGGCGTATTCGAAGCGGATGCCATCCTCCTCGATGGTGGCCATGCCTTCGATACGGGCGAACCGCTTGAACGGTTCTTCACAGAAAAAATGGATGACGGGCGTTGCAAGGGTGTTCATGCAGACAAAAGGGGGTTCTTGTCAGGGATGCATGGGAGTCCGTGTGCATGGCAGGGAAGTCATGTGACGGATCATGTGTTGATATGTGAGAGCATGAGTTGAGGTTTGGGAAGTACGGAATGCGCAGCGGGGTCGCTAAATCGCGTAGGTGGAATGTTGCGAATCCTTGATTTCACGGGCTTTACACGTTCTTTACACGGGGCTCAGGCGGCATGCGTAAAATTGCGCATATGTCATCTAGCAGCTTACAAGAAGGAGCAATTTCGGCCATATGTGGGCTTGTGTGCGGAATCGTGTAATTTTTTTGTGATATGTTTGGCCGGAGGGGCAGGGGCTGTTAGGGCGCGGGCCGAAACCCCGGTTGAAGTTCCTTCGTCCCAACGGGACGGCCCATACCCGCCCAGGGTCGCAGACCCTGGGTGGAGTGCGTCGGGTTTTCCGCATGCTGAAGCCATGCCCCATGGAGGGCGGGCGTTTCATCCACCTCGCGGCGGTTCTCCGCATGGGGCACCCATTCAGGGTGCATACCACTTCGAGGACTTCACCGGGGGTCGTGACTCCGGGCTGGTATGGGCCGTCCCGTTGGGACGAGGAAGGTTTCAGTACACCCTCCGGGAGGGCGCGAACCTCCGGAGGCTCCGGACGCTTGCTTCGATGCACCCCCTCGGGCGGGGGGCGGAAACCCACGCGTCGCTACGCCGGTGGCTTCACCTTCAGGACGGTGGCATAGCGGGCGAAGCCGAGGGTCTCCGCGATGCGCATGGCGGCGGGATCGCTTTCCGGGACGGTGAGCTGGGGGAGCTGGCCGTCCTTCAGCACGCGGCCGACGGCATGGGCGAGGGCGCTGCGGCCGTAGCCGCGGGCCCGGTAGTCCGGATCGGTGATGAGGCGCAGCGGGGCGATGGTTTCATCGGACGGATCGGCGGTGGCCATGGCGACGAGGAGGCCGTCCGTGAAGACGCCGGAGCGCGGGAGGTGCTCGTCATCGCAGCCGCCGCGGAGCCATTCGTCCTGCGGGCAGGCGCGTCTCAGGGAGAAGAGGCGGCTGGCATCGTGATGGTCGAGCGGGCGGGCGCGGTGGCGCGGGCGCGGGACGGACTTGGTGTAGCCGAGAAAGGAGGGGCCGCTGACTTCATATCCTGCGGCGGTGAAGGCGGCGGCGGCCTTGGCCGGGGAGCCGGCGGCGAGGAGCTTGCGGAACTCGGGGCGGCGGGCGGGGGCGATGCGGGCGATGGCACCACCCTCGCGGAAGAGGATGGTGGTTTCCGCCGGGGCGTTTTCATCCGGCAGAAGGGTGAGCGCCTCCGCGAAAAGCCCGGAGGGGCGGCAGCCGAAGTACTGCGCCCACCAGGCATCCGCGGTGGCGAGGAAGCCGCCGCGGCCGCCGGTGAGATCCAGCGTCATGAGGTGCTCGTCATAGTAAACGCCGGCATTCGAGAAGGCCTCGAGCTCGGTGCCGGAGGTCTGGAAGCCGAAGCTCTCATAGAGATGCCGCGCGGGCTTCTGGGCGGTGACGACGGCGAGATTGACGCGGCGCAGGCCGGGATCGGACTTGGCGCGTTCCAGGGCGGCGGCGACGAGGGCGCGGCCGTGTCCGTGGCGGCGGTGGCGCGGGGCGACGTAGAGACCGGCGAGGTAGGCACGGTGCTTTTCGTTCTCCGCGGCGTAGCGGGTGAGGCGCAGGGTGCCGATGAGCTCGCGTTGGTCGAAGGCACCGAAGAAGCATTCGTCACGGTCCGCGCGGAGGCGGGTGGCGATGACCTCCAGCGGCGGCTCGTCCATGGGCTGCGCGCCGAAGGCGGGCGGTTGCTCCCACAGTGCTTGCAGGCGCAGGGCGCGGTAGATGGCCGCATCATCGGGCGTGAGGACGCGGACGGAAGAGTTGGAAAGGGTCATGACGGGCGATGCGACAGAGCAGGAATCGGAAGGCCCGCACCGCAGTCTGGTCCGGACCCGCGCTCATGAATGGCCGGGACGGCGCGCGGAGGAAAGGCGGAAAACTTCAGGGATGCTTATTGATTGATCGGGGATGAAGGTAGGGAGGCACCGCCGGGGCATCCGGGCGGTGGAGATACTCGGATGTCCGGCGATTGGAGAACTACTAGGATTATAGTAAGAATCCGCCACCTTCCACGTGGAGGTGCATGGGGATATAGGGCAGGCCGATGCCTCCGCTGAAGTGCATCATCCGCTGCGGTTCCGCGGTGAAGCCGCATTTTTCATAGAACCCCGCGGCGGGGAGCGAGGCATAGACGGTGAGCCGGGGAATGCCGTGATGGCCCGCCTGCCGCGCGATGTTCCGCAGCAGGTGGCTGCCGAGTCCCTGAAGGATGAAATCCGGATGGACGAACAGGGACGGGATATGTCCGTCCGCGGCATCGAACTCGGAGAAGGCGGTGATGGCGCCGAGGTCATCCTCCACGATCTCCATGCCACCACGGGCGATGGCGGGCAGGTGGTCCTCCACGGTGAGGCCGGCGGCCCATTCGCGCAGGCGGGTGCCCGCGTAGGGACCGGCAGCGAGCGTATCCAGGGCGGCACGCTGGCACGCCAGGATGGCGGCGGCGTCCACGGCGGTGGCGATCCGGCTGGGGAAGGTGCGGATACGGGGAAGGGCGGCGACAGGCATGGATGGGGAGGGGCTGCCGTTGTATCATGCCGGAGGCCGCGATGCAGCACTTTTCAGCATATCTCCGGCCGGATGGAGCAGCGCCCGTGCCTGATGGCGCAATGGATTTTCACTCCGCGCTGTTAAATTTCCGGCGATCCGTTACAACGCCGCGCATGAAATCAGTCGCGGCCGCAGCGGCCCTTTTGATCGCGCCATGGTTGATGGCGGAACCGGCGTCGCCCGATGTCCAGGCGCGCTTCCTGGCCGGCCAGACGGTGACCGGATCATCCCTGGAACCGCTTTGCGGCGAGGCCGCGTGGCAGCAGCACGCGAGGGAGTTCACAAAGGCGTGGCAGGATGTGGACAAGCGCCAGCTCGCGAAGATCGCGGACTGGATGCCGCGCGTGGCTCCGTATGCGTATGAGGACAGCGCGACGTTGTTCTATCTCTTCAGCGGCCCGGATTTCCTGTATTCCCACGCGTATTTCCCGAATGCGGCGACGACGGTCATGTGCGGGATCGAGCCGGTGGGATCGCTGCCGGACGTGGCGGCGCTGACACCGGAGCAGCGCGCGGGTTCGCTGCAGAACCTGCGCAAGTCCATCAGCGATTCGCTCGACTTCAGCTTCTTCCGCACCAAGGCGATGAAGGAGGATCTCCAGAACACCGCGCTCAATGGCACCACGCCGGTGCTCTATCTCTTCCTCGCGCATGCGGGATGCCGCATCACCACGGCGGAGAAGGTGTGGGTGGATGGCACGGGGGAGATCCAGACGCAGCAGTCGCCGCAGGCGAAGACGCCGGGCGTGAAGATCGCCTATGTGGCTCCGAACGGGAGGAACCAGACGGTGTATTATTTCTCATCCGATCTTTCCAACGAGGGCATCCGTACCAGCCCGGGCTTCATCGCCTTTTGTAACAAGCAGGGCGTGGGCAATGGCTTTGCGAAGGCGGCCTCGTATCTGATGCACATGGCGGAGTTCTCGAAGGCGCGGGACTTCCTGCTGACGCACACGAAGACGATGATCCAGGACGACTCGGGCATTCCCTACCGCTTCTTCAAGGACGCGGGCTGGAACGTGGTGACGGCCGGTCACTACCTGCCGCCGATCGATCTTTTCAAGGAGCGCTACCAGGCGGATCTGCACGAGGCATTCAAGGAGCAGCCGGTGATCGAGCTGCCGTTCAGCGCGGGCTACCGCTGGCGTCCGAACGAGTCCGCGCTGCTGATCGCGCGCATGCCGCAGGATCATGAGGTGCCGAAGGCGGTGCGGGCTCCCGTGCCGGACGCACCACCGGCCCCGGCTCCCGCACCGGTGCCTCCCGCCCCCACGGTTCCGAAGGCCGTGCCGGTGGAAGGGTGAGCAGGGCTTTCCCTTTGTTCCGCGCTTCCAGGGTCCGTAACGGAGGCCCTCCAATCCGGAGGGGTTGCTCCGGGGTTTATGCACATCTCGGAACGCGGAGCGTCTTTGCCCCTGCCGGGGCAAAGAAAGAAAACAACCCCGACCAGCCGGATGAATGTGTAAAAGATCAGGGGAGGCTCCGGGGCATCCCGTGGCGCTTCGCATCTTATGGCCGACTGCGCGCATGTTCTGACTGTTGAGTATCGCGACCGGGGGCTTTTTATCGTGGCGGTCCCCGGCCGATCACGCGTTCAAATCTTTCCGAAGTTATTTTCCAGACAGGTCCGGAGATCTGCATCCATCACCTCGCAGTCATCGGTATTTCTCCGGGCTTCTGTTCCGGCACAGAAAATTCTGGAAGGTTCCAGATCCCGGATGTTAGAAGATCGTTCGGATATGAATTCACCTGTCTTTTATGCTTCTCTTGCTTCCGGGATTTTCCTTTCCATCGTGGGATGTTCCGGATCGGGTGGACTGGCGGATGTCGGCTCTGCAAGGAGCGGTCAAGCGAACAATCCTTCCGCCTATCTATATTCGGATTCCCAGGCGATAGACCGAGCGGTTCCCATCATCAAAAGGCTTGCCACGGATTCCGACATGGAAGCCGCTTTGCTCAAAGTGAATGTCCATGAAGGACATGGGTTCACTCTGGCACAGGGGGAAGCGAATACAAAAACCGACGATGGCGTGACCTGGGGGCTTCTCGGATTCACGAGTTTTGACGGGGATATATACAATGTCCTTGAAGGCGGGCTCTCGCGCATGAGCGCTGCTGACAAAGCCGAGCTCGAAAGAGATGGGAACGCGATCTTGGGAAGCCGCATCGACTCCAACTCAAAGCCGACGGATGTGCGGGCGTTCCTTGTGGCTGTAGATAGAGGCAAACACATTGGAAGGGATGGGGCTCCGATCCGGCGCCGGAATCCGGCCGATGCTCTGGCCACCTGGGCTTTGAGGGTGAACGCGGATGGGAAAAAGACTCCCTGGACCAACGTGCAGGCTTTCTTCGGCTGGCTGGGTGAGCGCCCTTACATGATCAAGGCCCAATGGCAGGCCGCGGAGGGGCGCTACAACGCTTCGGTGAACCAGGCCCGCAGGGCGCTCGGCGGGAGAACGCCGGGCTCCATTTCGAAAAAGCTGTTCGTGGATATTTATACCTTCAGCGGAGGCCTCGATGATGCCGGATGGAGCCAACTGCTGGCCATGCCCTGGCAGGGCGAGGCGGGGAGAATGAGGGAGGCCGTCGAGATCGTGCTCAGAAGGCTCGGACCCGGTAATCCCCACTACCGGAATTGCAAAACCCGCTGGTACTCGATTCTCCAGGAATTCGGAAATGCCTGATTTCCCGGGAAAATCATCTGTTTCTTCGTCTGTCCAATCCACCCCCTAGAAAACAAAATAATCAATGAATATGTCTCAAAAATTCGTCCACCCGGCATCGGCGGTTCTGCTGGCCGGCTCTGCCATGGTTTTTACAAGTTGTGGACCTACGAGAGTGGCTGAATCCGAATATCGAGATTTTCTTTTGCAGAATAACATGCGTCCGTATGTGCCTCCTACCGGAGATCCGACCAAATCCAGCGAGTGGGAGAAATTCGGGCCGGGCGCGATTGTGAAGAGGGATTCCCAGAGTTATGAGCAGCGGGCCCAGTTCCTGATCGGGAAAAAAGGAGTGGCGGACGCACAATCCCCCGATGCCATCAGTCCCGTCTATTTCTTCAAAAGGAAGCTGATCTCCGGTTCCAATTTCGACGCCTCGGGTGGTTATACGTTGCCGGGCGTCGCGGACATCCAGGCATCCGCGTCCAAGACGAAGGACAAGGAGGTTGAGGTCGAGCTTGGCAATGTTTACAAGTCCCAGCCGCTTGGACTCGGCGAGCTCAATCAGATTCTGGCCAAGAAAGCCGGTTCGATCTATGCCGGAACACGCACCAATGTCCGGCGCGAAAAATCGGATGTGGTGGCGGCAGTCTATTATACCGACGGCATTACTTATACGTTCCACGAGAAATCGAGCACTGCCGGAAGTGTGAAAGTCGATGTCACTTCGGCCGACATCAGTGCGGAGCTCAAGGCCAAGGGCGTCTCGGACATCAATGGCTCCGTCCATGTTCCGACCAAGGTCTTCCTGGGATACGAGCCCGTCACGGACGTGAAGAATGTGATTCCCCGCTGAGCACTTGAGTGGAGATCGCCTTGCGCGCGGAGCGCAAGGCGGTCCATCGCCCGGACGCCCCGATGGTGCGTCCCTGCCTCTTCACCGCACGAAGGTCATCACGCACTCGAGGTGGCGCGTGTGCGGGAAGAGATCGAAGGGCTGGACGTCCTCCAGCTTGAAACCGTGCTCCTGCATGATGGCCAGGTCGCGCACCTGGGTGGCGGGATCGCAGGCGGCATGGATCATCCGTCCGGATGCTGGAGGAAAGCCGCTGCCGGTGGTTTCCGGAATTTCTCTGCGGATTTGTGTCCCCGGATCGCTTCGGGACGACGTGTATCTTATGAATCAAGGTGATGAATACAGATGCGGATGATCTCAGGGAATACGTCGCGCATGCCAGCGAACCGGCCTTCCGGCGCATCGTCGAGCGACATGTGGCGATGGTCCATGGCGTGGCCCGTCGCGCGACGCGTGACCTCGCGCTGGCGGAGGAGATCACGCAATCAGTGTTCATTCTTCTGGCCCGGAAGGCGGGGGGCGTTCCCAGTGGACATTTGTCCGGCTGGTTGCACCGCGCCACCACGGGGGAATGCCGGAACGCGATCCGCAAGGAGGCGCGCCGGAACCGGCTGCACCAGCAATACGCGGATGCCATGAACAACGAAAACACTCCGGCCGGGCAGTGGAGGCGGATCGCACCGTATCTCGACCAAGCGGTCGGGAGGCTTTCGGCCGCGGACCGGGAATTGGTGCTGCTCCGCTATTTCGAGGATCGCACTTTCCAAGAGATCGCCGCTGCCACGGGCCGGAGTGTGGAGGCGTGCAAGAAGGGCTCGCAGCGGGCGCTTGAGCGTCTGGGCGGTCATTTGCAGAAGCAGGGCGTGACGGTGGCGGGAGCCACTCTCGCTCCGGCCTTGTCCTTCGGCGCGCTCCCTCCCGTTACACTCTCCGCCGCCACGATCAGCAGTACTGCGGTCGGAGTGGCGGCTGCATCTTCCGGCAGTGCCGCCGGATTTTTCGGATTCGTTCAACTCATGACTACCAAACAAATCACCGTAGGTGCCATCCTCCTGATCGCACTTGCCGCCATCCCGATCGTCCGTATGACGAGCCATCAGGCGGAGAAGAAAGCTCCTCCTGGATCGTCAGTTGCGAGCACGTCGGATGCGGGCCCTTCATCGGCAGCCCGCAAGGCAGTCGCCACCGGTCGTCCTCAAGAAGTGAAGACCTCGATCAACTGGGCGGAGATCGCCCGGACGAAATTCAATTCGCGGAACGAGGCTGTTCTGGAACGAGAGACCCAGGAATTGGCCGAACTGCTGAAGGGGATGTCCAACGAGGAATTGGACAAGGCGATGGATGAGATCACGGCGCTCGACATTTCATTGAAGCAAAAGATGGCCCTGCGGGAGGTCTTGATCGCCGAGCTGAGCGGGCGGGATCCCATGCTGGTGTTGAACCGTCTGCCGAAGGACAAGGACAAGCCGATGCTGGTCATTCCCATGTCGGGCGCGTTCCGGATGCTCCTGGAAAATGATCCGGCGGCGGCGGACGCATGGGTCAAAAGGCAGGTCGCGGAGGGCAACCTCTCGGATACTCCCACCGGGCCGGGTGAGCCGATGGACCGGTTTTTGTTCGAGGCGTATATTCTGAAAAAGCAGGCGGAATCGGATCCGGCGGGCGCGGTGCAGCGCATCATGGGCACTCCGGATTCACAAAGAGCGAATCTGTTGATGTCCGCTGCCGACTACAAGTTTCCCTCTGCATTCGACCTGGCCATGGACTACTACACCCGGTCGGGCGACGACTCGCTGGTGAATCGCCTGATGGACAGCTATGAGGTCGTTCGCGGAGTTCATTTTGAAGAGGGCGTTGGCTTGGAGCAGATGCACAAATTGGCCGACCGCATGCCGGATGCGAACGCCCGCGCGGCGGCTCACGCCAAGCTGGACGAGGTGGCGAAGGAGAAACCGGAGGGGGTTCCGTTGGAGCTTCTATTGGAGGGGGACAAATGAAAAAGATCTATCCATCTCTTGGCTGTGGGATCCTGCTGGCGGGTCTGGTCATCTGGGGCGTCCGGATTGCGTGCCGGGACAAGGGTGTGGAAGCGGAGGGTGGAGCGGTTTGGAATGCTCCATCCCGGAATCCCGGAAACACGTCCGACGTCCAGAGCCCGAGACGCGATGCTTCCCGTAAAAGCGGTCCTACGGAATCCTGGTCCCAGTTCGAATCTTTTCTCGCGAACGTCAGCAGCAATCCTGATTCCACGGAAGGTGGCGACAGGGCTTTTCTGGTCGACTCGGTCAACTGGAACAGGAGCCAACTGGCAAAGGCTCTCGGCCAACTGATGGCGGATGGACTGGAGAAACCGGGGCGGACCGAGGTCTTCGGAGCCTTGCTATATACATTCTCCGAGAAGGACGGCGAGGGCGCGTTGGCTCTCTACGATCAGGCTCGCGAAGGTTCGGGCTTCGACAAGGTTCTGATTCATCGGCTGGTGCTGAACCTGGCCGATCAAGACCCTGTGAAGGCGACGCAGTGGGTGGAATCCCACAAGGACCGGCTGTCACCCGCGGTGGCCGGGGTGATGTTGGAGAAGATCCAGCAGAAGGCGCAAAGGTGAAGGATGTCTTCGCCGGTGTGGCCCTGCCTCCGCCTCACCGCACGAAGGTCATCACGCACTCGAGGTGGCGCGTGTGCGGGAAGAGATCGAAGGGCTGGACGTCCTCCAGCTTGAAGCCGTGCTCCTGCATGATGGCGAGATCACGGACCTGGGTGGCGGGATCACAGGAGACATAGACGACGCGCGCGGGTGCGAAGGCGGCGAGCTGGTCGAGGAACTCGCGGGTGCAGCCCTTGCGCGGCGGATCGATCACCACGGCGGTTTCGTTCGCGGGGAAGTCGATCACGGAGAAAATGGCCTCGGCGCTGGCGGCGAGGAATTTGGCATTGGTGATGCCGTTCTTCTCCGCATTCCGCTGCGCCCATTCCGCGGCGGTTTCGGAAACCTCCACGCCCGCGACCTGCTCGAAGTGTTCCGCCAGCGTGAGCGCGAAGAGGCCGGAGCCGCAGTAGGCATCTACTAGATATTTCGTACCTCCGGCGCGGGCTTTTTCCGCGACGTGGCCGGTGAATTCCGGAAGGATGTAGGGATTGTTCTGGAAGAAATCTCCGGCGAGGAAATCGAAGGCGATGTCGCCCACGGTCTCGGTGACGACGGCCTTGGGATTGGTCTCGATGTGATCGCCGGTGGCGCGGACGAGCAGGGTGGCGCCGCGCTTGTAGGACTTCGCCTGGCGGCGGATGTCCTCGCGGAGTTCCGGCAGCGCGGCGTTGATCGTGTCCATGGCGATCGGGCACTGCGGGACATCGACCAGCTGCGAGCGGCGTCCGACGGCGAGGAAGCCGATCTCCCGGATCTGTCCCTCGTGCGGCGGCGCGAAGTGCGGGGTGATCTTCGAGCGGTAGTTCCAGAGCTTCGGCGAGCCGTGGCAGGGATTCACCGGGAAGGTGACACCGGCCATGTGCTGCATCAGCTCGCCCACCTGGCGGGTCTTCCACGCGAGCTGGGCCTCGTAGGTGAGGTGCTGGTACTGGCAGCCGCCGCAGGTGCCGAAGAGGGGGCAGGCGGGATCGGCGCGTTCCGGAGCGCGTTCCAGCACCTCGACGAGATCCGCGTGGGAGCAGTTCTTGTCATTGCGATAGACGCGGGCCTTCACGGTCTCACCGGGGAGGCAGAAGGGGACGAAGACGACCCAGCCATCCATGCGTCCGAGTCCTTGGCCGAGGTTGGTCAGCGCGTCGATTTTCAGTTCGATCTCCTGATGATATCCGAAGGGCGTGGGGACGAATTTTTTCGGCGGGCGGAGCATGACGGGGAAAAGAACGGTGGAAGCGCGGCACGGCGGTAACCGGCGGCAGCACGGAAATCCAGCGCGGGAATCGGTCCGGCGGGTGGCGCGGAGAGCGGCGAAGCGGTTATTGCTTCGGCGGGGTGATGGTCACGCCGGGATTGGTGGCGGTCTTCTGGCCGCTGCCGCGGAAGTCCTTGTCCTCCGGCATGCTGTTGAGCGGGTCCGGCATGCGGTAGCCGGTGTCCGCACCGGGGAGAGGCTTGTTTCCGGGCTTGGCATTGCCCGGGAGCATGGGGGCGGCGGGGTCGCCGTGGCCCTGGCCTTGGGCCGGAGCCGGGGAGCCGTCGTTCTGGACGAGCATGTTCGCCTTGTTGCGATATTCCGCGGGAGCTTCGAAGACGGTGAAGCCGGGTTTGGCCGCAGTGGTTTCCTCCCCCTTTTTGAACAGGGAGCAGGAGGTTGCCAGCAGGCAGGGCAGCAGGAGAAGGGCACGCATCGCGGTCGGGAACGGGACGGGAAGCTAGGAACGGCGGGGACGATTGACAATAAGGAATGTCGGGCGGGCGTGGGGAGACTGGGCCAATCTCCCAAACCCGGTGGGGAGGATTTTTGTCTGAGGTGGGGCCGTTCGGTCGGATGTGAAAGGATGGCGGATTGAACGGATCGAACCTGAAAATTTGGAGTGCGGCGAGGCATCGCCGCTTTGAGCGGAGGCGAGTTATCGCCGGGGAGGGGCTGGTTTTTAAAACCGCTCAAACGTTCCAATGCCACCCCATCCCTGGCTCAAGCTCGTCCGCCGCAGGGCTGTTTTCCCCCGTCAATGGCTCTCCGGCACCCAAAGCGGCGATGGCTCGCCGCACTCCAAAGAATGAGACCTACAGCACGCCCCGGCCCCGCAGCAGGCGGTTCGAGGTCCAGACGGCGGCGAAGGCGATGGCGGCGGAGAGCCCGGCGAGCGCCCAGGCGCGGGAATCGTCCCCGGTCTGGAAGCTGCGGTAGATGGCCAGTGGCAGGGTCTCGGTGACGCCGGGGATGAGTCCGGCGACCATGACGGTGGCGCCGAATTCCCCCAGCGCGCGGGCGAAGGCGAGCACCACGCCACCGATGATCCCACGGCGGGCCAGAGGCAGGCTGACTTTGGAAAAGACCTGCCATGGGGTTTTCCCGAGGGTGATGGCGGCTTCCTCCAGGTGGCGGGGGACTTCCTCGAAGGCCGAACGGATGCAGCGCACCAGCAGCGGGAAGGACATGACCGCCAGCGCGACGACGACGGCCTTCCAGGTGAAGACGATCTCCAGATCAAAGGTCCGGTGCAGCCAGCCGCCGATGGGGCCGCGGCGGCCGAGGAGCTTCAGCAGGATCAGGCCGGTGGCGACGGGCGGCATGACCAGCGGCAGGGCCAGCAGGGTCTCCACCCACGATTTGCCGGGCCAGTTTTTCCGCGCCAGCCACCAGCCCATGGCCACACCACCGGGCAGCGAGAGCGCCACCGCCAGCAGGGCCGTGGTCAGGGTGAAAAGGACGAGCTGGCCATCGGCGGAGGTCATGCGGCGCGGCAGTCTAGCCGCAGGCCGCGGTCCGGGCGGAGCGAAATCGCCGTGTGGCGGGGTGAAAAGGTGTCATGGGAAGATGGGAACCGCGAATGAACGCGAAGGACCCAAATTCGTGTTTATTCGTGTTCATTCGCGGTTTCAGAGAGTGTACCGAAACCTTCTCAGATGAGGGAAGGGAAGTTGGAGCTTGTGGGAGGCGGAGGATGGCCGAGCATGGCGGGTATGCTTTCATTGCTCCGTTTCTCCGCGTTGCTGTTGTTCGCCCTGCCTTGTTTCGCCGCTCCGGGAGGGGTGGTGGTGAAGAAGGATCTGGCCTATGCGGATACGGATGATCCGCACCAGATGCTGGACCTGTATCTGCCGGAGAAGCGCAAGGAGGCGGACAAGCCGCTGCCGCTGGTGATCTATATCCACGGCGGAGCCTGGCGGAGCGGGGACAAGTCGCAGGCGAAGGGGTTGATGACCGGGCTGGTGGCGGGTGGCGAGTATGCGGCGGCTTCGATCGCCTATCGGTTCACCGACCAGCAGCCGTGGCCGGCGCAGATCCACGATTGCAAGGCGGCGGTGCGCTACCTCCGCGCCCATGCGAAGGAGTATGGTCTGGACGCGGACCGCTTCGCGGCGACCGGCGTTTCCGCGGGCGGGCATCTCGCCCTGCTGATCGGGCTGGATGGCGGCAGCCGCACGCTGGAGGGCGATCTGGGCGCGACGCCGCAGGAAAGCAGCAAGGTGACGTGCGTGGCGGATTGGTTCGGCCCGGTGCAACTGGAGACGATGACGTGGCCCGGCGCGATGTTCAAAGGACGGGAGGCGATCGATCCGCAGGACGAACTCTTCGGCAAGTCGCCGGAGAAACGGCTGGAGTTGCAGCGCCAGGCATCACCGGTGACCTACATCACGCCGGACGATCCGCCGGTGTTCATTGCCCACGGAACGGTGGACCCGCTGGTGCCGTTTTCGCAAGCGGAGCTGCTGAACGAGCGTCTGGAGCGGGCGAAGGTGCCGGTGTATCTGGAGAAGATGGAGGGCGGTGGCCACGGGTTTTCCAGCGAGGAGTTGCACAAGCGGCTGGCGGCCTTCCTGGGACGCTACCTGCGCGGGACGAAAGAGGAGATTCCGGTGACGCCGATCCCGGTGAAGTGAATCCGCAGCTTAGGTGTGGAACGGCCTTGGTATCGATCCGTCCCACGATCTCTGAGCCCCGGAAGGGCGGCGAAAGGTAGCCGGTGGCGGAAGCCACCGGGATGGCGCGGCCCATGGATTGAGTTCCGGAGGGACGACGCAAACGGAGTCGTATGTGCAACAGATTCATCATGCGGCCGATGAATCCATGCATCTGCGATCCATGACGCCGGAATCACCTCCCGCCACACACCTCCATCGCGATCCCCCCATCCGGCTCCGGCACGGCGGATGTGCCTGCTGCACAACACGCCGCGAAGCCGCCTAACCACAACACTTCCCACAGGAAGGCCCGAATTCCGTCTCTTCTGAAAAAACGCATGCGGCCCGCATCGCACGATGCGGGCCACGGAAAACCCATTGGCGCTGCGATCTTCCGTGCGCCCGCGGCGTGGCGATCCGCACCTTCCGGTTGCAAATCGCCTGTTGGACGCCGTGCTTACGCGGACCGTCTGCGGCGCAGGACCAGCAGCATGCCGAGGCCGCCGAGCAAGGCCGTGCCGGGTTCCGGCACCGCGGCCCAGTTCAAGTACTGCGAACCTCCGATGTTCGTGACCGAGAACGCGCCCTCCGTGGTGTAGTCGCCCGCGCCACCGGTGATGGTGCCCAGTGTGAAGACCTCGCCAGCGGTGCCATCCGTGCCGGTGAGGTCCACCACCTTCCATTGCTGGTTGCTGTCCCAGAAGCCGGTGGTGAAGTCCACCGTGCCGCCGAGTTGCAGGTTGAGCAGCGCGCCAGCCGCCAGCGTGAGCGTGCCGCCCGTGACGGAAACCTGGTCGAAGTTCGTGCCCGCGCCGGACGCGGTGTTACCGGTCAGCTCCCAATCGAGCACCGATCCCGCGGTCAGCGCGAGGCCGTTGGAAAAGGTGATGATGCCCGGCGAATTTCCCGGTGCGAGGTGTGCGCCGCTGGCGATCGTGGTCGCGCCGCCGAGGGTGCCGCTGCCGCCAAGGGTCGCGCCGCTGGCGATGGTGGTGGTCGTGTTCGCCAGCGTGCCATTCACCACCAGCTTGCCCGCGCTCACCAGCGTGGCTCCGGTATAGCTGTTGGTGCCGGTGAGGGTCTGCGTGCCGCTGCCGATTTTGGTGAGGCCGCCGGTGCCGGAGATGCCGCCGCCGAAGCTGGTGGTGGTATTGTCCGCTCCGGTGGTGAGGGTCGCCGCGCCAAGCGTGACCGTGCCACCGGTGGCACCGCCGCCTGCGAGCGAACCGATCTGGGTGTTGAAGCCGGTGATGTCGATGCCGGTGCCCGCGGTGTTCGCCAGTGTGACCGCGGAGTTCTTTCCGAACGCGCCGCTCACGCCCGCCACCGAGGCGATGCCTGCCTTGAGCACGCCACCATTCACTTGGGTCGCGCCACTGTAGGTGTTGGCCGCATTCAGGGTGAGCGTGCCGGTGCCGGTCTTGGTGATGCCACCGCCCGCCACACTGGCCAGCGTGCCGGTGGCGGTGACCGCCGTGCCGCCGCCACCGAGGATGGTGATGACCGGCGCGGTGTAGCCGGAGCCCGCGCTGGTGATGGTCACGCCGGTGACCTGGCCGGTGGTGGGATCGAAGTTCGCGATCGCCGTCGCACCGGTGCCGGTCGCGTCCGTGATCTTCACCACCGGGCGGCCCACGTAGCCGGTGCCGGTGGTATTCAGGGTGATCGAGGTCAGGCCGTTGCCGGTGGCATTGGTGATGACCGTGTCCACGCTCTTGTTGAAGGTGCCGGTGTCGAAAGTACCACCGCCACCGTAGATGGTGATGCGGTCCACGCCGGAGCCGACGAAGGAGGCGGTGGTGCCGACCTGGGCGCGCAGCGTGCCATTGTCCAGGTTGATGAAGGTGTTCGCCGCCGCGGCTCCGGTGATGGTGTCCGCGGTGAAGGTGCCGCCGTTGTTCACGGTGAGCAGGCCGGTGTTGGAGACATCGCCGCCGGTGGAGAGGCTGACCGCGCCGGTGTTCGTGTACAGCGAGGTCGCGCCGCTGACGTTGATGTTGGCGAACTTGTTGGTGCCGCTGTTGTTCAGCGTGGTGGTCGTCGTGGTGACGGTGCCGCCCAGCACGTTGAGCTGGGAGTTCTGCGTGCCCGCGGTGCCGCCATTGCTCATCGTGATGCCGGAGCCGACGTTGCCGAGTGTGCCGCTGATGTTGTCGAAGACGCTGTGGCTGGTGCTCGTGGCATTCGAAAGCGCGCCGACGTAGATCTGCGGCACGCTGCTGGCGGCCGCGCCGTTGTTGTCATTGCGCAGGTAGCCGGAACTGGTGGCGCCGGCGACGTTGTTGTCGCCGATGTAGATGCCCTGGCTCATGGTCAGCACGCCCTTGTTGTAGACCGCGCCGGTGCCGCCCGCGGCGGTGCCGAGGGTGAAGGCGCGGCCGTTGAAGGTGGCGGTGGCGCTGTTCACATTGAGCAGGCCCTTGCCGTTGATGCCCACGCGGGTGATGGCCGCTCCGCCGTTGTGCTGGATCACCGATGAATCGTTCATCGTGATCGTGCCGACCGAGCCCGCGGATTCGGCGATGTTGAAGGCGTTGCTGTTCGCGTTGTTGGTGATCTTCGAGGTGCCGTTGAGGGTGACGGTGCCCCTCGGCAGGTTTGCGCCGTTGTTGTTGTTGAAGCCGATGCCGAAGCCGGTGCTGGTGATCTGCGAGGTGCCGTTGAGCACCAGGTCGGAGGAAACCGAGCCGGTGCCATTGCCGCGCGCCACCGAGACGAAGCCGGTGGTCGTCAGCGTGGCGGAATCCAGCGTCATCGAGGCATTCGTGCCCGCGTAGCCCGCGGCCACGTTGTCACCCACCACGGCCTCGCCGGTCACCGCGTAGGTGCCGCCGTTCAGCCGCAGGTTGCCCGCGCGCACCACCAGCGGGAAGCCCGCCGAGCCTCCGCCCGCGAAGGTGCCGCCCGCGCTCAGTACGAGATTCCCCGTGCCCAGCTTGAGCAGGCCGAGGTTGTTCGCGGTGGTGAAGGCGGAGCCGTAGGTGATGTCTCCTACTGCATTCGTCGTATCAATGCCGATCGAAACGTTCGTGCCATAGGTGACCGCCGCACCCTGGCCGCCCACGCCCGCGAGCAGGCCGCCGATGGTGCCCGCATTGCTGGTGCCGGTGCCGTCCGTGAACTCGCCCGCGCCGCCCACATTCACCGCCAGTGTCGCGCCCGCGGAAGCCGCGCTCACGTTCACCGCGCCGCTGGCGGGCATCGAAGTGACCTTGCCGAATTGCAGCAGGCCGCCGCCCACCGTGGTGCCGGTGGTGTAGTTCTGCGATCCGGTGTAGACCACCTGTCCGGCGCGGATCGTGACGGGCACGCTGGCGCTGGTGGTGATGCTGTTGGTGCCGGAGATGACCAGCTTGGAGAGATTGTCCGCGGAGGCGAAGTGCGCTCCCGCGGCGGTGACGGCGGTGAGGTTGATCGGCCCGCTCACGTTCACCGTGCCGGAGGCGACATGCAGCGCGCCCTGCGCGGTGACGCCGCCGCCGTTGATGGTGATGGAGTTCGCCGCGTTGATATTGCCGCTGAGCTGGAGCTGGCCGTTGGTGCCGCCGATGGTGATCGCGCCGGTGCCGATGGAGCTGGCGATCACGCGTGCGGCATTGATGGTGGTCGCGCCGGTGTAGTCGTTGCCGGTGTTGGAGAGCGTGAGGATGCCGCCGTTGCCGGTGCCGGAGTTCACCGTGATCCCGCCGGTGCCGGTGATCTTGCCGCTGATGGTGCCGCTGCGCACGGTGCCGTAGTTGTACCAATCGCGCATGCCGATGATGGCGTTCGCATTCAGCGTGATCGTTCCGGAGTAGGTGCCGGTATTGCCGTTCTCGAAGCTGATGACGCTGTTGGTGCCGCCCGCCACGGTGATGGCGTTCGACATGGTCACGCCGTTGTTCACGATCACCTCGCCCTGGTTGTTCACCGTGAAGACGCTGGTGTTCGAGATCGCATTGGCCGTGCCGAACTCGAACGAGCCGCCGTTCTGCACGATCACGCTGCCGTTGAAGGTGTTCGTCTGGGCGACGCGGAGGTTGCCAGAGTTCGCCACCAGCGTGCCGCCGCCGTTCACGGTGAGCGTGCCGCTGCCGAGCAGCGTGTTCGCCGTGTTCATGAAGATCTGGCCCGCGCCGATGGTCATTGCGCCGCCGCTCGCGCCGATGGTGATGGCGTGTGTGTTGGTGACGGCCGTGGCGGAGGTGGAGACGAGCGTGCCGCCATTGATGGTGACCGCACCCGCCGTGCCGCCGGTGCCGCCGAGCGCGGTATTCGAGGCGAAGGAAACATTGCCCTGTGAGATCGTGAGGCCGCCGCTGAAGGTATTCAGGCCGGAGAGCGTGAGCGTGCCCGCACCGGTCTTCGCCAGCGGACCGGTGCCGCTGATCGCGCCGGAGACGGCGAGATTGTGGCCGCTACCGACATTCCACGATTGGCCGCCGACCAGCGCGATGAGCGAGCTGATGGTGGTGGTGCCGCTGGAAAGCGCGCTGGCGTCAATGCCGCCGGCGCCGAGTGTGATCGTGTTCGCGCCGGAGATCGTGTAGCCCGTGGTATTGAAGACGAGGCCGAGTGCTCCGAGGTTCGAGCCGAGCGTGACCGTGCCCGCCGTGCCGCCGAAGGTGGCGGTGTCCGTGGTGCCGGTGGTGTCCGTCCATGTTTGGTCCGTGCTGCCGTTCGACCAGTTCGCGTTCGCCAGGTTCCAGGTGCCGGTGCCGCCGGAAGGCGTGAGCGGTGTCAGCGAGGCATCCCAGGACAAGGGCGCGGCGTGGGACGCGGCCATCATCGACATGGAGAACGCGACCGCCATGGATGCGGACGTGAAGAGGTGGGAACGGCGGGGTTTCATGGCGGGGGCGGGAGGAGGAGCAATGGAGACGACAATGACGGCCAACTCCGGAGCCCTGCGGCGGATGAAACCACGCGTCACACATGCGCGTGGTTTCTGGCCGGAGGGTGTCCGGAGTTTTTCGATTCATACACGGCTTCCCGCTGGCCGCTTGTATGCTTCGTCCAACGGCTGGTAGGTTTCCGCCATGGGGGGAAGCGGCGGCTCCTGAGGTGTTCCCGCTGGAAGAATGACCGATCCGGGCGAGGATGGCGGCGGACACCATGCTGAAAGCCATCATCTTCGATCTGGATAATTGCCTGGCCGCGGCGGACGAGCCGGGGACGCCGCTGTTCGCGCCACTATTCGATGCGATCCATCGCACGAATCGCGGGCATTTCTCCCCGGAAGAACTGGAGCGCATCGAGTTCGACTGCTGGCGGCAGCCGCTGGATCATATTTTCGAGGCGCACGGCTTTCCGGAGGAAATGCGGAAGGCGGCATGGGAGGCGAACCGGTCGATCCGGGTGACCACGCCGATGAAGGGCTATGGCGACCTGCACCTGCTGGCCGAGTTCGGCGTGCCGTTGTTTCTCGTGACGGCGGGGTTCCAGGGATTGCAGCAGAGCAAGATCGATGCGCTGGGATTCGCGAATCGCTTCACGGAGGTCCACATCGATGCGGTGGACCAACCGGGGCGGCGCGGGAAGAAAGGCTTGTTCCAGGGCATCCTGAGCCGTCACGGCCTCGCGCCGGATGAGGCGCTGGTGGTGGGGGACAATCCGGACTCGGAGATCGCCGCCGGAAACGCGCTGGGGATTCCAACGGTGCAGACACTGCGGCCGACGGTGCCGCGCACGGATACGGCGCGGTATCACGTGGCGGGCTTGGCGGAGCTGCTGGCGCTGACGGGCAGCGGGCGGGTGGCAATGTAGTCGAAAGCTCTGCTTTCGATTGGGGGGTGGGTGATGGATGGGGGCCGGAGAGACAAGTGACGTCCATCCCGAGAAGAGGGAAAGCTGGAGCTTCCCCCTACATCGGAAAAGCGGAGCGGCAATGTAGTCGAAAGCTCTGCTTTCGATCTGTGGGTGGCTGGAGTGGTGGGGTGGGGACGGAAGGCAGGTGAGGCCCTCACCCCGGAAGAGGGAAAGCGGAGCTTCCCCCTACAGCTTGGATTCCCTTCCGGGGCGTCCCTATCTTTCTCAGGCGAGGAAACCGCGCGCCTGGAGGTTGTTCAGGCGGTGGGCGATGTCCACGAGGCCGTCGATGACCACTTCGGTGTAGGTGCGGCCATCACGGGTATCGATGCCGTGGCCGGGATCGAGCTGGCGGAGCGGGGCGAGGCCGTCATCCTCGTGGTGGAAGACTTCCACGAAGGCATGGCGGAGCTCGCCGCTGGCGGCGGCGGTGGCGAGCAGTGCGGCGATCCAGCCGTCATCGGTGGAGAGACAGCCGCGGGTGGTCTTCGAGGAGGCGTGGAAGATGCCCAGCTCCCCGGCGGCGGCGATTTGTTTGACGAGTTCCTGGTTCTCCGGGATGGAGAGGCCGGAGTCGCCGCAGTGGGCGGCATCGGCGAGGATCTTGAAGAAGGTCGTGCCGAGATCCTTGTTCACGGCTTGGACGAACTTCCAGACGCGGCCGATGTCGGTGAAGGTCTTGAACTCGCCGGGGCGGAGGAACTCGATATGCCAGTTGGCGATGGCGGTGCCTTCCAGGCCGGCCTCGCGGACGACGCGGGCGTGGAGCTTGGCGGTCTGGGCCACGGCGGCGTCGAAATCCGCGCCATCGCGGCGCTTGTCACCCTTCATCCATTCCTCGACGGAGGTGGAGGAGACGTGGCGGATATCGTGCTGTTTGGCGATGGCGAGACCGCCGAGAAGCTGGGCGGCCACGGCATCCTCATCGCCGGGCTCCATCGGGTTCGCGCCCCCGACCATCATGATCATGTGCGGCTCCAGATCGAGGGCGCGCAGTCCGGCGAACATTTCCGCGATGTCCCCGGCGTCGGTGCCGGCGAAGTAGGTCACCTGGGCACAACTCGGGCGGACGGGGGATTGGCTGCAGATGCGGTCCATTTCCGCCACGATCATGATCCGGCCGTCGGCTTCACGGGGGAGGCGGCCGTTTTCGTCCGGGGCGAGGCCGCCGGCGAACTTGATGTGGGTGGGGACGACGCCGAGCTGGACGGCGGGTTTGAGTAGCAGTCGATGAGCCATGCCGGTGAATTAGAGGGACTTGGCGCGGTCGGGAAGCGTGGAGTCGCGCGGGATGAAAAAAGCGGCATTTCTGTTATATCGGGCGGGGGTGATCCGTATGGCCTTGCCTCACGAAAACGCTTCGCTAGCGTTCAACGCCATGCCCATGTCTATGCTCATTACCCGCAACGCACTTGCCACGGTCGCCACAGCCGCGGCTTTCGTCCTCTCCGCCTCGGCCGGTCTCGCCGCCGATGCGAAGCCGCTGAAAGTCCTCCTCATCACCGGCGGTTGCTGCCACAGCTACGCCACCCAGAAGGACATCCTGAAGAAAGGCATCGAGGAGCGCATCAATGCCACCGTGGAACAGATCCATGTGGACGACAAGGGCACCAAGCCCCAGCTCCCGATCTTCGGCAATCCGGACTATGCGAAAGGCTACGACCTCGTCATCCACGATGAGTGCGCCGCCGACATCTCCGATCTGGAAACCATCAAGGGCGTGCTGAAGCCGCACACCGATGGCATCCCGGGCGTGGTCCTGCACTGCGCGATGCACAGCTACCGCCAGAAGGATTTCGCCCAGCCGGTCACCAAATCCGAGGACCGCACGATCTGGTTCGACTTCCTCGGCCTCCAGTCCACCGGCCACGGCGCGCAGAAGCCGATCGAGATCAAGTTCGACACCACCGCGAAGAGCCCGATCACCACGGGCCTGGCCGACTGGACCACCGGCAACGAGGAACTGTATAACAACATCACCATCCTTCCGACGGCCACCAAGCTCGCCACCGGCAAGCAGGGCAATGACGAGAAGATGGTGGTCTGGACGAACCTCTACACCGACAAGAAGGTGCGTGTGTTCGGCACCACGCTGGGTCACAACGACGCCACCGTGCAGGATCCGAAGTACCTCGACCTCATCGCGAAGGGCGTGCTCTGGGCCACGAACAAGATCGACGCCAACGGTCGTCCGGTCACCGGCTACGGCCGCGTGAGCAAGTAAGCCTCGCGACCATCATTGATTTGTCAAAACGGGCCGGTGGCGACACCGGTCCGTTTTTTGTTTCTTCGTCGTGAAGGGATTCGATCATTCGTTTTCCACGAACTTTCCGCTCTTCTGCGACCCACTATCGGGGTCGAAGAGAATAGAAAAAGGCCGCGCTGTCCGGAGGTCGCTGCGCGACGCTCCGGCTATGATCTTCGACCTCTCCGAGGTCGGAAGACTTCGAGTGGGAAAGCAGCCACTCCCAGTGGTTCACAGCAGTTGCCTTCTGCGGCGGAGGGTGATGAAGGTGCCGCCGAGCAGGGCCACGATGGCGGAGGGCTCGGGGACGGCAGTGTAGCGGAGCACGAGATTGTTGCCGGAGGTTTCGAGGGCGAAGGTGCCCTGGATGGTGTTCTGGAAGCCGCTGGTATCGAGCGTGACATTCTCCACGCCGGTGACGCCGCCGGTGGTGGTGGCGATGGTCCAGAGGTAGTTGGCCAGCGGATTGAAGTTGGCGGCCTGGCCGGAGAGGTTGTTGGTGCCGAGGCTGATGATGTCCAGCGATGAGCCGGATTGGAACGTGAGCGTGCCATTGACGTTGGCGAGATCCCAGCCTCCGGCGGTGGTGCCCGCGGTGCCGGTGGCGTTGTTCAGTTCCCATGCGTAGGTGCCGGTCGAGCCGATGGTGAGACTGCCGGTGTTGAGTTTGCCGACGGAGTTGCCCGGCGCGAAGGTGCCGAGCATGGTGACCGCACCGCTGATGGTGCCATTGCCCGCGAGCGTGGTGTTCGCCTGGGCGAGCACCGTGCCGGTGCCGGTGGCGCTGCCGGTGCCGTTGTTGGCCACCAGCTTCCCGTTGGTGATCGTGGTGCCGCCGGTGTAGGTATTGGCGGCGGTGAGGGTGGTGGTGCCGCTGCCCTTCTGCTCCACGGCGATGTTGCCGTAGATGAACGGGGAGAAGGTGTAGGCGGATTCGTTGTGGTTGAAATTGATCTTGCCGGTGGTGGTGCTGGAGCTGGCGACCTGGTAGGCGATCAGCGTGCCCGCGGCTCCACCGGTGCCGATGTTGAGGATGCCGGTGCCGTTGGAATTGCCGAAGCCCAGGCCACCGTTCCCGGAGGAGCCGAGCTTCACGGTCGCTCCATTCGAGATGGTCATGGTGCCGGTGCCGCCGAGGTAGCCGAGGGAGTTGATGCCGCCGTTGGCTTGCAGGATGGAGCCGGTGCCGGAGACATTGACGGAGCCGTTCCCGGTGGCGTTGTAGCCGACGAGGAGATAACTGCTGACGGTGACCGAGGCTCCCTGGCTGATGTTCATGACGGCTGTTCCGGAGCCGTTGGACATGCCGATGTAGAGCTGGGAGCTGGCGGTCAGGGCGGAACCGGTGCCGCTGATATTGAGGGTGGCATTGGAGCCGTTGTTGAGGCCGATGTAGCCGTTGGTCGTCGCCAGGCTGGCACCATTGGTGATGGAAAGGGTGGCGGTGCCCACGGAGCCGGGGCCGTTGCCGCCGAGCCAGATGCTGGTGCTGAGGGCCTGCCCCATATCGGTGCGGGAGATCGCGATGTTGCCGTTCACCATCTGCGTCTCAGTGTTCGAGGTGCTGGGGATGCCGCCGAACCAGTTGCTATCGGTGAACCAGTCGGTGGTGCCGCTGTTTTTCCAGACGGAGACGGCGGCCAGCGGTTGGAGTCCGGCGGCGGTGAGGAGGGTGACCAGGACCGGGGGGCTGAGGAGGGATGATGGTTTCATGATCGCAAGGGGTGACGATCCTTCTAACAAGCAACCGCGGCGTCTCAACCGGGCAAACCCCGTAGTTCTACGAGGTCCGGGTGCGGTGCGTGCTTGCTGCGGCGCGTCACGGCTGGTGCATTGACGGCGTGAATCCGCTCCGCGTGCCGAACCGCTGGATGCTCACGGCGCTGACATCGGTGGCGCTGGTGATCGTCGGTTGGCTGGTGGTTTCGCTGTGCGCGATGCGCCGCGGTTGGGTGCCGCTGCCGTCCGCGGCGGGTGGCGTGGAGTTCCTGCGCACGGACGGGACGGACGCGGAGGCGGTATCGCATGCCGGTGGCTGGCAGCGCTGGGATGGCACGGATTTTTTGAGATCGGACGGGCCGCAGGCGCTGTGGCTGCGGGTGACGCTGGAGAATCCGGAGGCGGTGCCGCGGGATGGCGTGCTGGCGGACCAGGACTTCTATGTGGACCGCGCGGATTTCTGGCTTCGCGATGAGACAGGCGGCTGGCGGGTGGCGCGGTCCGGGGAATGGCGGCAGGGGGAGGAAAAGGCGCTGTGGGGGCGCGAGATGGCCTTTCCGGTGAATGTGCCCGCACGCGGTGCGCGGACGGTGTATCTGCGGATGCAGGATTACTTCGGCGTGTGCATGAAGCCGGTCTGGTGGCCGGAGCGCTCAGTTTTCCACGCGGCGCGGATGCGGCGGACGGTGGCGGAGGGCGCCTACTTCGGCATGCTGCTGGCGCTGCTGTTTTACAACGCGCTGTTGTGGGCGGGCACGCGGCTGCCGGGGATCGGCGGGTATGTGCTCTACATGATGACCTTTTCCGTCTTCCTGCTGGCGGCACGCGGGGAGTTCGCATTGGGCGGCATGGGCGTGGGGTCGCCGTGGATGGAGGTGGTCCTGATGGTGGCGCTGGCTCTGAGCGGATGGTTCCTGATGGGCTTCGCACGGGCGTTCCTGGAACTGCCCGCCCGCGCCCCGCGCGCGAACCGGATGATGAGTCTGAACCAGCGCGTGCTGCTGGGACTGGCCGTGGCGGCACCGCTGGTGATCGTGGTGCGTCTGGCCTGGTGGCTGCCCGCGATCATGGCCGGTACGGTGCTGGCGCATCTGGTCCTGCTGGCGGCCACGCTGGTATCGTGGCGGAAGGGCCTGCGTGATCCGCGGCATCTGATCCTGCTCTTCGGCCTGGTGTTCGCGGGGATCATGCCTGCGGCGGCGTGCTGGCTGCAACTGGTCTCGCTGGAGGCGGGCGGGGTGATCGTGATGGCGGGCTCGGCCTTGGAATTCCTCACGCTGTCGCTGGTGGTGTCCGTGCGGTATTCGCGGCTCCAGCAGGAGAAGATCGCGGCGCAGCAGGAACTGCTGGAGGAGGCGGCGGCACGGAAGGTGATGCAGGAGGCGTATGCGGACGAACTGGAGCTGGAGGTGAACGAGCGCACGCGCGAGCTGCACCTCGCGCTGGCGGACAAGGACCGGATGATCGCGGTGCTGGGGCATGACCTGCGCGGGCCGCTCACGGGGCTGACGCAGCGGGCGGAGCAACTGGCGGCGGGCGGTCGCAATGGCGCGCATTTCCCGGAGGAGGCGGCGGGGATGGGGCGGCAGTTGCTGCTGCTGATCGAGGATCTGGTGCTGTGGGGGAACTTGCGCGCGGGCACGGTGAATCTGGTGGTGAAACCGGCGCGGTCCGTGGTGGAGCCGGTGGTGGCGCTCTACCGCGCGGCGGCGGAGCGCGAGGGGAAGACGCTGGTGGTGGAGGTGCCGGGGGAGCTGGGAATTACGACAGATCTCGTACTTGCGCAGACGCTGCTGCGGAACCTGCTTTCGAACGCGCTGAAGTTCGCGCGGCGGCGGGTGGTGGTATCGGTGGCGGAGGATGGAAAGGGCGCGCGTTTCGCGGTGCGGGACGACGGGCCGGGATTGAAAGGCGGCGTGATCCCGGTGAATGGCAGCGGTCTGGGGCTGCGGTTGTGCGTGGAGATCGCGGCGGCGCTGGAGACGCGCCTGGAAACGAGAGCAGTGGAGGGCGGTGGCACGGAGTTTCATTTCACGCTGCCGCGTGTGGAGGCGGAGGTGCCCGCATGAAGGCGCGGGTGAAGGTGCTGGTGGTGGAGGACCAGGGGATGTTCCGTGCGTTCCTGGTGGAATGGCTGTCGGGTTTGTCCGGGTATGAACTGGTGGGCGCGGCTCCATCCGCGGAGGACGCGCTGGTGCTGGTGACGGAGAAGCAGCCGGACCTGCTGGTGGTGGACCTGCAACTTCCCGGCATGGATGGATTGGAATTCGTGCGTGCGGCGCGGCAGCTCCGTCCGCAGGCGCGGGCGCTGGTGTTGTCCTCGCTGGTGGATCCGCTGGCGCTCACCCGCGTGCGTGAGAGCGGGGTGGAGGGATATTTGGAAAAGGATGCGCCTCCGGTGCAGTTGCAGGCCGCGCTGGATGCGGTGGCGGCGGGACGGCGGAGCCACTCGACGCGCTATCAGGAGGTGATGAGCCGCGAGGGCGGACGGCCGCTGGCGATCGGAAAAATCCTGTCACGCCGCGAGCAGCAGGTGCTTTCGCAGGTGCTGGAGGGAAGGACGAGCCGAGAGATCGCGGAGCGGATCGGACTGAGCGCGCGCACGGTGGAGTTTCATCGCGCGAACATCATGGGGAAGCTCGGTGCGGCGAATGTCACGGAGCTGGTGGTGAACGCGCGGCTGCATGGGTTCACGGGCATGACCGGAAACCCATGATGATGGTTTCTCAAGGAGCGGCGCTGGCGGTCAGGCGGACATTGTCGAACTGTGCCTGCTGCCATCCTCCGGCGGCGGTGGAGTAGGTGAAGTTCATCCGGATCTGGAGCGGCTGCCCGATCATCGGATCTCCCGGTCCGGGGGAGGTCCACGTGTAGGTGAGGTTGTTGAAGCCGGTGGTGAGCGATTGGCCGGTGATCGTGGTGAAGGTGCCGACAAAGGTGCCATTGACCAGCAGGCCGAAGTTTCCGTTGGGATGCCGGTCACCGCTGGCGCGTTGGGCGAATGCGATGGTGAGGGTGTAGGTGGTATTGGGGGCGACATTGCCGGGGGACGCCGAGGTGGCGGAGGCCGTGGCGGTGCCGGAGCTGCCCAGATTGATATAGCCGACCTGATCGCCCTGGCCGCCGAGGCCGGTCAGACGTGTGCCCTCCGGGCCGCTGGTTCCGAAACGATTGTCACGGATTTCCTCGACGCCTCCGTTCACCGGGGAAGCGAAGGTCCAGCCGGAGGGGGAACTGGAGGAGTAGGCGGGCGAGAGTCCGGTTTGATCGGGAAGCTCGAATCCCGGGTTTTGCACGACGGGGGCCGGATAGGGCAGGAATGCTCCACGCAGCCGCAGGAATGATTTTGAGTCCGCCTGGGCGGTGACGCCGATCCACCGCGTTCCCGTTCCATCGGTCGTGAGGGTGAGTCCGGCGACTCCGTTGACGACCGTGTGCCAGATGCCATCGAGGCTGCCGGACTGGTATTCGGGAATGAGTTCCGCATCCTGCGTCGCGCGCGGACGGTAGCCGTAGAGGGGCAGCCCGGTGAGCGTGTCGTAGGTGATGATGAAGGGCGCCGGGTCGGTGATGGTCGGTTCGTAGTCCTCCAGCAGATACTCCAGCAGGTTCGGCAGGCCGTCCTGATCCGGGTCCGCCATCGGCGCGGTGTCCGCGTCGAACAATCCGGAAGCGAAGGCCCATGAGGCATAGTGGCTGGTGTCCGGTGCGGCTCCCATGGTGCCATTGATGGCATCCACCGCGGCATCCGCCAGTGGCGCGGCGATCCGCAGCCACACCCGTGATCCGACGGGCAGGGAGGAAAGGTCCACATCACCACCGCGGGTATGCGGGAGGCCATCGGAGGAGGCGGGAATGGTGATCTGATACAGCGGGGGGATCACCGAGATGTCCGAGCCATCCGCGGCGGTGAAGCGGGCGTCCCAGACGTGGATGGAGACCTGCAACGCTCCGGTCTGGCCGGACAGCGCGCGCTGCGAGAGCGTCCATTGGAAGTGGTTCGGTTTCGCCGGATCGGTGGGGCCGATTTCCTGATAGATCGCGGTGCCCGCCGGGAGCTTCGCGAGATGTCCGGTGCCGGATGGATCGTTGAGGATCACCGGTCCGGTGGTGGAGGAGGAGAACCATCCGGGGACGACCGTGTTGCCGGTGGTGGTTTCGAAGTCGCCGTTGGTGACACGGATGGCGGGTGCGCTGGAGGGCTCCGTGGTATTGACGCCGATCGCGAGGTTGGTGGTGTTCGTGGTGCTGACGAGGCTCGATGCGGCGGGAGAGGTGCCGTTGTTGAGGCGGAACCGGTTGGCGGAGATGGAGACGGTGTCGGTGGATTTTGTCCTGACACCGCCGGTGCCTTTCAGGGTGAAGATATTGTCCCGGACGCGGAGGTTTGAGTGGACCGCGCCGGAGTGGGTGGTGTTCTGGGGATCGAGCTGGACCACGTTTTCCCCGCATTCGTAGAACGAATTGCCGCGCAGCGTGAGATCGCGCACCGGCCCGGATTCATACCATCCGGCGGCATCGTCTTCGACCAGGATCGCCGGGTTCTGGGTGCGGAAGAAGCGGTTGCCCTGGATCAGGGTGGGACGCCGCGAGGTGAGCAGGAAGCCGCGGGTGGGGATCTGGGCGATGTCGCAGTTGAGGACCTCGACGGATGGCGTCCAGGTCACGTTCTCCACCGCATCGGAATTCAGCACCACTCCCGCAGGCGCATTGGCATCAAGGGTGAGGATTTGTTCGCGGGGATCGGAGGTCATGGCCACGACCGTGACACTGGCGCTTCCGTAGGAGAGCAGCGTGTCCTTGCGGACGAACTCGATCTGATCGCCCGGAATGAACGCTTGGAAACCCCACGACTGCGCGTGCATGAACCGGACGCGGACCTGGTTGGCCGCGGGCTGGCTGACGATGCGGAGGTGGGTGCCGTGGATGTTCAGCGCATCGTCCTGTGCGGCGGTGAGCTTGCTGTCCGTGATGCTGACGAGTCCCTTGCAGCCGGAGAAGTGGAGAATATCCGCGGCGGAGGCGCAGGTGCGGCCGCTGCCGGAGGGCGGCGCCACCTCGATGCGCTTCAAACCCACTCCATCCATGAACTGGAACAACATGCCGAAGCCGTGCATCGAGCGGACCTTCACGTCCTGCACGGTGAGGTTCGATCCGCGGTTGAACCACATGCCGACCTGGTCGCGGGTCGTGTTGCGGACCTGGTAGGTGCGGCCGACCACGACGTTTGCGAGCGAACCGGATGGCACGTCGAAGCGCAGCGTGCCATTGCCCAGATCCGTCACGGCGGTGGCGGAGGCGGTGGGATCTCCGCCGCGCCAGGTGGTGAGGGTGGCGGGATCGTAGTGCTGCACCATGTTGTGGTAGGTGCTCCAGTCCTCGCCGGTCCACAGCACGCGGTTGCCGCCGGTGATCTGATAGGTGGACTGGGGATGGACCCTGGCCACCCAGTAGGTGGACTGCTTTTCGATGGCGGTGAATTCCGAGACCGTGGGTCGTGCGAAATCGAAGGTGAGGTTGTTCAACGTCAGGCCGGAACACCGCTCCGCCACCAGCATGGTCATCTTTCCGCGCATCATCAGCGTGGCTCCATGGCCCTCCACCGTCGTGTTGTTGAGATCGCTCAGATCCAGTGCGATGGTCCGCACGGCATCCGATCCGCTTTCCGTCGAGTTGCTGGTGTAGCAGGCCCGGCGCGTGGCATTCGTGGAGAAGAAGTCGTAGCGGCCCGCGGGGATGGACAGCGGACCGGCGGGGTCCATGGCCACGCCATCCACGACCAGGCTGTCGATGAAGACCGGCGGCGGCATCGCTTCGCGGACGCGGTCCTTCGGATCGACTGTTACTGCGCCCGCCGTAGTTGCGAACCACAGCCGGCCCTCCGGCGTGAGGAGGGAGGGGGAGCCGCTGCTCACGCCCTGCAGCTCGGGGAGCCCGTCCGCCCTGCCGAAGACCACCGGGGCCACCCGCGTCCCTTTTTCGAAACTATCCTCCAGGCTGCCGCGATCCAGCCGGAACAGGCCCTGGTAGCCGGTGAGCCAGATGCCGCCTTGATGGTCATTGCGGATGGCGCAGATCACGCTTTCCGGCAGGCCCTGCTCCTTGCCGCATGTGGCGAAACGTCCGTCCTTCCATCGGGCGATGCCTTCACCCGCGGTGCCGATCCACAGGGAGCCATCGTCGCACGCCAGCAGGGACCAGATGCTGTCGCTGGGCAGCCCGTCATGGATGGAGTAGCGGGTGAAGGCACCGTCCCGATGGCGGAAGAGGCCGCTGCCATCGGTGCCGATCCAGATGGAGCCGTCACGGTCCTGCGCGAAGGCGCGCACGTCCGCCACCGCCACGGGATTCGGCAGGTCCAGAACGACCACCCGGTCACTGGCGATCCGCGCGAGGCGGTTGCGTGTTTTCTGGCCCACCCACAGGCTGCCGTTCCGGTCCAGCAACAACGCCTGCACCGCTGCTCCGGCCTCCGGCCATCCGCCTGCCGGAGACCATTTGCCATCCTGCCACTTTTGCAGGCCGCCATCGCCAAAGCCCGCCCAGACGACTCCATCGGGTCCGGCCGAGAGGGTGGAGATCGTGCGCCTGGCGAATTGGGGAAACTCTCCCGGAGAGGGGGCTCCGTTGGCATCGATCCGATTGATGCCGTCCCCGGCCGTGCCCACCCAGATGGTGCCCGTGCCATCCTGGCAAACGGCGGTGGCGCGGTCCGAGGAAAGGCCTTGGCTTTTCCCAAACACCTGGAACCACGCGGGCGAGATCCGCCCCAATCCGCCACCCGCGGTGCCCACCCACACATTGCCGTCCCGGTCCTCGAACAAGGCCTGCACGAAGTCTCCGGCGAATCCCGAAGTGGTATCCAGCGAGTGCACCGAACCATCCGGGCCATAGCACAGGAGCCCTTGCCCGGAAGTGGCCAGCCACAACTGGTGGCGGTGGTCCTCGATGCCGAAGGTCAGATCGCGCGCGCCCCATCGCGGTGAGGCGGCCACCTCGAATCCCTGTCCTTCCTTCCACCGTCGCACCTGGCCGCCCTGCTCCATCCAGAAGCCTCCATATCCGGGGGCCAGATAACGTGTCACGCCGGTTGGTTGTCCGGCGATGGGTTCCAAGGTATCTCCGCGCAAACGGAACAAGGCCGAGGGGGTGTTCACCACCGGCTGGCCGTCACCATCGAGCCGGAGTTGGCCGCCGGTCTTCCACACGGCGCTCATGTCGCGCGGCTTTCCATCTTCAAGGCGGAGGATGCGGCCGCCGAGCGTCGTGATCCACAGGCTGCCTTGCCTGTCCTCGGTCAGTATTTCGAAACCGGCTGCCAGCAGCGGCTCTCCGCGATCGAGCACCCTGGTGAAGATGCCTCCTTCGTGCTTGAGCAGGATTCGATCCGCGGTGCCGATCCACAGGCGTCCGCTCGCGCCCGCAGCCAGGCGTTCGATCCGGGCTGTGCCCAGGTCGCGCACGGTGTCGCTCCGATAGACCGTGAAATGGGCGCCATCGAAACGAGCCAGACCGTCCGCGGTCCCCACCCAGATGCAGCCATCGGAAGTTTGGGTGATCGCCCGCACGTTCTGGTGCGGCAGCCCCGAGCCCGCCCGCCAGATGGCGATCGCATGCGGCGAGGCCATGCCACCTGCGATCAGGGTGAACCAGCAGATCAGGATGCGGATCATGAAGCGTTTCTCGAAGCGATTGCATCCCAGCCTACGGCGGCAGGCTGGTGATGGACAAGTGCCCGTTGTCACCATCGGATCGAATGTCCACCATCCGGGGTGGGTTATAAACAGCCCTCTTGAGTGGAGTCGGCACTCGTCCTAACACTGCCGTCAGTTCGAAATTGAATTTGAGAACGACATCGTCAGCCGAGTGCCTTGGACGCGTGGTCCGGGGCAACGGGGGAACCAATCCCGACCACCGATCCGGAATCGTTTTCCGGGCCACCGGCAGTCTCAGGGGCATGCGATACCTGCGGTATCGGGAGCACATGGTGGCTCCAGCCCGACAGCTAACCCCGTAGGCATCACCGTGAGGCGCGTCTGTTCGCTGTTTCTCCCGAAGTGGGTGACCGCGGCCAACGTTGCTTCATATCAGCAACAACATAGGTCCGGCCTCTGCGTTTCCGCAGGGAGGCGGGGCCGGCCATAGAGAGACAGAAAGAGAGACACATATGATCGCTGGCTTATTGTTCAGCATTGGAATCGGCATCGCGGTTTTGTTCGCGATCGCCATCATCATCTACCTCGGCTTCGGGGTGCGTTACATCCCCCACCGCCGTGTCGGCATCATCGAGAAGATGTGGTCGGCCAGCGGCGCGCTCAGCGAGGGCCGCATCATCGCCGTGAAGGGCGAGGCCGGTTTCCAGGCGAAAGTGCTGCGTGGTGGCCTCTACGTGGGCTACCCGTTCTGGAAATACAACATCCACAAGGTGCCGCTCGTGACCGTGGCGGAAGGCCGCATCGGCTACGTGTATGCGCGTGACGGCGGACCCTTGCCTCCTTCGCAGACGCTCGGTCGCATCGCGGACAGCAATGGCTTCCAGGACGCGGTGGCGTTCCTGGAGAACGGAGGCCAGCGCGGCCGCCAGCGCGGCATCCTGCGTGAAGGTGTGTATGCCATCAACACCGCCGTGTTCATGGTGATCACGGAGACCGGCGTGCACACCGGCCCGATCTCCGCCGAGGAGAACCGCATGGCCCAGCACTGGCTGGAGGAGCTGCAGCGCCAGAACGGCTTCGTGCCGGTGATCGTGGGTGATCCGACCAACAGCAAGGGCTCGCCGCCGCTGCCGGGTGCGGGACTTTCCGAGTCCGACAACATCGGTGTCATGACCGTGCACGACGGCCCCACGCTGGAGGCGGGCGAGGTGATCGCTCCCGAGGTGCGCGACCCGCAGGGCGGCTCCGGCCACAATTACTTCCAGGACCCGGAAACGTTCCTGACGTTGGGTGGTCGACGCGGCAAGCAGCTCCAGGTGCTCACGGACGGCACGTACTTCATCAACCGCTGGTTCGCCACGGTGGAGCTGAAGCCGAAGACGCTGATCCCCATCGGCTACGTGGGCGTGGTCATCGGCTACTTCGGTGGCAGCGGTGACGACGTGACGGGCTCGAACTTCCGCTACGGCGAGCAGGTGGAAACCGGTCGCCGCGGGGTGTGGAAGCAGGCGCTCACGCCGGGCAAGTACGCCCTGAACCCATATGCGCTGAAGGTGGAACTTGTTCCTACGGTGAACTTCGTACTCCGCTGGATCAGCGGCCAGACGGAGAACCACAAGTACGACGAACACCTGAGCAGCATCCCGCTCATCACCGCCGACGGTTACGAGCCTCTGCTGCCGCTCAGCCTGGTGCTCCACATCGACTACCAGAAGGCTCCGCGCGTGGTGCAGCGCTTCGGTGACGTGAACCGCCTGATCAGCCAGACGCTCGATCCGATCCTCACCGCTTATTTCCGCGACGTGGCGCAGAGCAGCAACATGCTGGAACTGCTGACGCACCGCGAGGAGATCCAGCGCCGCGCGACCGAGGAGCTGGGCCGCCGTTTCGAAAGCTATGACATCAACTGCGTGGCCGTGCTGATCGGCCGCCCGGAAAGCGCCCGCGCCCACGATGGCAAGGACCCGATCGACAGCCTGTTCGACCAGCTCCGCCAGCGCCGTCTGGCCGAGGAGCAGAAGGAGACCTTCGCGAAGCAGCAGGAGGCCGCCGCGCAGCTCCGCGAGCTGAACGAGGCGCAGGCCGTGGCCGCGCGCCAGACCCACCTCACGGAAACGCAGATCGAGATCCAGGTGGCCGCGAACCGCGGTTCCGCCCAGCTCGCCGAAGCCGAACGTGTGGCGAAACGCGAGATCGCCCTCGCCGAAGGCCAGGCCCGCGTGGCCGAGCTGAACGGTCATGGTGAGGCGCTGCGCATCCGCCAGGTGGCGGAGGCCGAGGCGTCCCGCATCGCCCAGATCGGTGAGGCGGAAGCCGAGGTCAGCCGCCAGAAGGTGTCCGCCTTCGGCGACAACCGCCTGTATGCGCTCAACCTGGTGGCGATGGAACTGGCCGACAGCAAGCAGCCGCTCGTTCCTGAGAAACTGGTGATGCTGGGTGGTGGCGGCGAAGGCGGCCAGATCGGTGCCCAGGCCGGTGTGTTCCAAGCGATGATGCAGTTGCTCACGGCGTGGGACACGCTGAAGGAAGATCAGGCCGCGCCGGAGGAGAAGCCCGCGGTGGCCGCGGAGGTCACCGAGGTGAAGACGGAAGCGGCTTGATCGCGCTCTGAATCAAAGACGCTCGCGGGGAGACCTGCGGGCGTTTTTTTGCAATGTAGTCGAAAGCTCTGCTTTCGATCCGGGGGGCGGCTGGATGATGGGGTGGAAGCCGGAGGACAGGTGACGTCCGATCCCGGAAGAGGGAAAGCGGAGCTTCCCCCTACATTCCGAAAGAGCTTTCGGCTACAATTCAGGCTTCGCCTACCTTTCCATCATGAGATAGAGCGGCGATTCGGTGACCTCGACAGTGAGCGGTGTTTTCACGGGGATGCTGACGGTCTTCTCATCCAACGGCATGCGTTCGATGGTGGTGAGTTTCCCGGGGAGATTCGGGATGGCTTGTTGGAACGACTTGTCCTCGCCGGTGGGGGACCAGATGACCCAGACGATTTTCTTCGGATCGGTGGCGTGGAGGTATTCCTGGAGGCGGACCTTGCCGGGTTCGTTCTTCACGATGCGGGAGAAGCGGTAGTCGCCGAGGACCTTCTGGAAATGCGAGAGCGCGTGGAAGGAAGGCTTCGGCTGGAAGTTCCGCGTGAGGCCGGAGCTGCCGTGGAGCTGCGGCTCGTCCTTGTCATCGAAGAAATACACATACGCGCGGTCGAGCGGCATGGCGGAGAAGACGAGGACGGAGCGGGTCAACCACTGTGCCTGCCGTAGATCGCTGACGCCGACCCACTTCGAGAAATCGCCGGTGGTGGGCGAGGGCTTGGTGGTGCTGTCGTAGCCGAATTCGGTGAGCCAGACCGGTTTGCCGGGGCACTTTTCATCGCGCCACTTGCACAACGCCTCGATATCCGGGAGATACTTCTTCAACGCGGGGTCCTCGGGGAAGCTGCGTTTCCATGTGGGCCAGTTCTCGAGCTGGGCGTAGGAGTGGATGTTCAGCACGTCCACCAGCGGCAGGTTGTTCTCGATGGTGGTGACGCTCTTTTCATAGTCGCCGCTCTTGCCGGTGGTGAGATTGCAGGTGGCGATTTTCAATTTCGGATCGCCCTCGCGGATACCCTCGGCCATGGCGCGGAGCATGGTGGTGTAGTCCTTGTCCGACCACTTGCCGGGTTCGTTGCCGATTTCCACGGACTCCAGCAGCGGGGTGGCGGAGGAGGGGCCGAATTGCTTGGCGAAGGCGCGGCCGTAGGCCTTGGCATCGGCGGGCATGTCCTTCCATTGTTCGCGCGGGATGGACTCGAACATCAGGCAGGCGTCGATAGTCCACTGCTTGTCCTTCCAGCTTCCGTAGACCTTGTCCCAGGGGACGCCGTTCTTGGCCATGGGGAGCTTCGGCAACGCGGAGGTCTCCTTGCCGAGATCCCATTCCACCGGATGGTAGTCGCGGACCACGCCACAGACGGGGCGGTAGAGGTCCGGCTTGAATTGGACGGTGTGGCCGTTGAGCCCGAGGAAGTCCTTCATCGGCGGCCGTGGGGCCGGTGCGGCATGCGCGAGACCCGCAGCGAGACAGAGGAAGGGGAAGAGGGTTTTCATGGATGGGGTGTTACGTGGAAGGGGGCGGGTTTTGTCAGGGGAGGAACCACGAAAGACACGAAGGGTCACGAAAGGAAGAAGGAGGAAAGGTGCGTTGCAAAGCGATGGTGGGTTTGTTAGATGGCGGGGTGATGAGCACGAATGCCGATCCCTTGCCAGCGTTGGTCCCTCCGGGGAAAGGCCGTGTGATCCGCGCTTTCGGGGATGAGCTGCATGTGCATCTCGATGGGGCGGATACCGGCGGGCGGTTCGCGATGTTCACGGCGATCACGCCGCCGGGCGGAGGGCCGCCGCCGCACATCCATGCGAATGAGGACGAGTGGTTCCATGTGCTGGAAGGCCGCGCGGAGTTTTTCCTGGATGGCGTGTGGACGGAAGCCGGACCGGGGACGACGGTGTATATGCCGAAGAATTCGTTCCACACGTTCCGGAACATCGGGGATGTGCCGTTGAAACAGATCATCCATGTGGCTCCGGCGGGCTTCGAGGTGTTCTTCGGGCGCTGTGCGGCGGAATTCGAGAAGGGCGGGCCACCGGATTTTCCCGCGCTGATCGCGATCGCGGCGGAGCATGGGATCAGCTTTCCGCCGGTGTGAGGGATCTCTTGTGTAGCCGGAGTCGTGAGACTTCGGGCTGGGTGGATTGACCCGGATGCCCGGGCGTTGCATCGGGGGGGATCGGGAGGAGACTGGATATGCGGGAGACTTCGCATCTCCTCCCCACCTGAAGTGTTACCACTTCAGCTACGTGGTGGCTGAAGCCTCAACTTCTTTGCAGCGCTGCCCGGGCGGCGTGGGTGCCGGTGGCGAAGCAGCCTTGCATGAGGTAGCCCCCGGTGGGGGCTTCCCAGTCGATCATTTCCCCGGCGACGTACACGCCGGGGAGTTTCCTGAGCATGAGCGAGGCATCGAGCTCGCTCCAGCAGACGCCACCGGAGGAGGAGATGGCCTCGGCGATGGGACGCGGGGCGGTGAGGGGAATGGGGCAGGCCTTGGCGCGGAGAGCGAGCGTGGTGGCATCGAGGTCCGCGGGCAGGCCGTGGGTGAGGATGGCGTGGGCGGCGGCGGAGAGCTTCCAACGCTCGCGGCTGAAGGTGATGTGATCGTGCTTCACGGACTCCAGTTTCCGTGCGAGTTCGTCCGCGGTGAAGGTGGGCTTGAAGTCGATTTCGATCACCGGTTGCGGCATCGCGCGCAGGGCGGCTCCGAGCTGGTAGATCGCGCCGCCTTCGATGCCGTAGGCGGTGACCATGAGCTCGCCGGTGGCGGTGGTGCCGCCCGCGCGGACGGCGATGTTTTTGAGCGGCTGGCCTTCGGCGAGGGCGAGCACTTCGGCGGGCCACGGGTGTTCCCAGCCGCAGTTGGCGGGGACGAGGGGATTCACGCGGATGCCGAGGTTTTCCAAGACGGGCACCCAGCCGCCATCGGAGCCGGTGATGGGCCACGAGGCACCGCCCATGGCGAGGATGACGGCATCGCATGCGTATTCGCGTTGATCGAAGCCGAGCCGGATGCGCGCGCCGTGATGCAACGCGGTCCAGCGGTGGTTCATGTGGAAGGTGACGCCGAGCCCGCGCAGGCGCTCAATCCAGCGGCGCAGCAGCGGCGCGGCTTTCATTTCACGCGGATAGACGCGGCCGGTGCGTTGTTCGAATGTCTCGATGCCGAGTCCGGCGGCCCATGCGCCGAGGTCGGCGGGGGTGAAGGCTTCCAAGACGCCACGCCAGAAGCCGACGGGCTGATCCGCGCCGGAGTAGCGGGTGATGAAGCCCTCGAAGTCCTCGCCGTGGGTAAGGTTCAGGCCGCCGCGTCCGGCGACGAGGAGCTTGCGGCCGACGGAGGGTTTCGCATCGAAGACGGTGACGCGCGCGCCCGACTGCGCCGCGACTTCCGCCGCGCGCAGGCCCGCGGGGCCGCCTCCGATGATTGCGATCTCCATTTCCATGTGCCGCCCCGGGTGTAGGGGGGAGGTGGGAAGGGAGTCGAGGTTTTAGGCGATGAAGATTTCCAGCCGAAAAAAGGGAGAGATGGATGCGGGGTATGTAGTTCCTCCTTTAGGAGGGCGGGGTGGAGCGGCGATGCGTCAGACGCCCTCCTGAAGGAGGAACTACGTACGAAGAGGGGTGATCACTTTTTGCATGCTCAGGCCAAGGAGGAGGCATTTCCCGGATCGGGGGAGCGGGGGTAGTCTCGCGGCATGAATCTCCGTGATCTGGAAAGCGCCGTGGAGCTGGCTCCGAAGACGGGCAGGCAGCCCGCGATCTTCATCGGCCATGGCAGCCCGATGAACATCATCCGTGACAATGCCTTCACGCGCTCGCTGCGGGAACTGGGCGAACGCCACGGCCGCCCGGCGGCGGTGCTGGTGATTTCCGCGCATTGGCTGACGCGGGGCGAGACACGCGTTTCGGTGAATCCCGCGCCGCCCACGATCCATGACTTCGGCGGGTTTCCGGAGGAGCTGTACCGGTTGCGTTATCCCGCTCCGGGACAGCCGAGGATCGCACAGGGGCTGGTGGACGAGGTGACCTCGATCCGCATCCATGAGGATCATGAGATGGGACTCGATCATGGCGCATGGGGCATCCTCCATCATCTGTGGCCGGATGCGACGGTGCCGGTGTTCCAGATGTCGATCGACTACGACAAGCCGCCCGCGTGGCATCATGAGCTGGGGAAACAACTGCGCCGTCTGCGCGAGCGCGGCGTTCTCATCCTCGGCAGCGGCAATGTGGTCCACAACCTGCGGCGGATCTCGTGGGACGAGAGCGATCCGAGCGTGCCGTCGTGGGCGTTGGAGTTCGACGCGTGGGTGAAGGACCGGTTGGAGCAGGGCGATCACGCGGCGTTGTCCGGCTACGCGAAGCTTGGTGAAACCGCGCGCCTCGCGGTGCCGACGAACGACCACTACCTGCCGATGCTCTACACGCTTGGCGCGATGTTGCCGGGCGAGCAGGTGCGCTTCACGCATGAGAGCTTCCAGAATGGCAGCATCTCGATGCGCTGCTTCGAGGCGGCGTGAGGATTTTCCGAGGTTGTCTTTGTTGGAAACGGACGGACGTTTCCGTCATGAAGGCAACCTCGAAGAAGCAGCAGATGGCCGCCGGGGCAGCGCTCTCGGCGAAGAAGCATGAGACGCCGGAATCGAAGCTCAAGGGCGCATCGAAGGAGATGTTCGAGACCATGAGCAGGAAGCAACTCAAGGAAATGGCATCGACGAAAAGGAAGCGATTGCCGTTGAAAAAGAAGGACGGCTGAGCGGAGACTGCTGGCATCATGACGGTGCTTGCAGAATCCCATGCCGATCTCACCACGACCCGCGGCCCGATGCGGGTGCATCTGTTTCTCCCGCAGGGCGGGGGAGCCCGGCCGGCGCTGATCTTTTATTCGGAGATCTTCCAGGTGACGGGGCCGATCCGGCGCATGGCGGCGGCGTTGGCGGGCGAGGGTTACATCGTGGCGGTGCCGGAGGTGTATCATGAGTTCGAGCCGCTCGGCACGGTGCTGGCGTATGACCAGGCGGGATCGGATCGGGGGAACGAACTGAAGTTCACCAAGGAGATCGCGTCCTACGATGAGGACACGGCGGTGGTGGCGGCTTTTCTCAAAGCGCACGAAGGATGCACGGGAAAGGTCGGCAGCTTCGGCGTGTGTCTCGGCGGGCATCTGGCGGTGCGCGCGGGATTTCATCCGGACGTGACGGCGGTGGGCGCGTTTTATCCGACGGACATCCACAGCCACACGCTGGGTGCGGGGAGGAATGATGACACGCTGGAACGGTTGAAGAGCGCGACGGCGTCGTTCCTGTTCACGTGGGGACGGCAGGACCCGCATGTGCCGGTGGAAGGACGCAGGCTGATCCATCAGACGCTGGAGGATCACGGCATCGACTTCGAATGGCACGAGTTCAATGCGGCGCACGCGTTCCTGCGCGATGAAGGGCCGCGTTACAACCCGGCGGTCGGACGCGTGGGGATGGCGATGCTTCTCAGATTCTTTGCGGAGAAGCTGGGGTAGGGTAAACAGAGGCTGGGCGGTTGAAAACCGCCGCCACGGTTACGCCACCTGGCGGTCGACGTCTTCGCGCAGGTTGTCGATGATGTAGTCCTGCCGCTCCGGCGTGTTCTTGCCCATGTAGAAGGCGAGCAGTTCCTTCACGCCCTTGCCTTCCTCGAAGGTCACGGGATCGAGGCGCATGTCCGGACCGATCATGAACTTGAACTCGTCCGGCGAGATTTCACCGAGCCCCTTGAAGCGGGTGATCTCGGAGGATTTGCCGAGCTTGCCCAGCGCCTTCACCTTCGCTTCCTCGTCGTAGCAGTAGATCGTCTCCTTCTTGTTGCGCACGCGGAACAGCGGCGTTTGAAGAATGTAGAGATGGCCCTCGCGGATGACTTCCGGGAAGAACTGGAGGAAGAACGTCAGAAGCAGCAGGCGGATGTGCATGCCGTCCACATCGGCATCGGTGGCGATGATGACCTTGTTGTAACGCAGCTCCGCGATGCCATCCTCGATGCCGAGCGCGGCTTGGAGCAGCGCGAACTCCTCGTTCTCATAGACGATCTTCTTCGCGAGGCCGAAGGTGTTGAGCGGCTTGCCGCGCAGCGAGAACACCGCCTGCGTCTCCACATTGCGGCTCTTCGTGATCGAGCCGGAGGCGGAGTCACCCTCGGTGATGAAAAGCGTGCTGTGCTCGCGCTCCTTGTGCTTCGAGTCGAGGTGGGCGCGGCAGTCGCGCAGCTTCTTGTTGTGGACCTTCGCCTGGCGCGCGCGGTCGCGGGCCAGCTTCTGCACGCCCTTGAGATCCTTGCGCTCGCGCTCGGCGGCGAGGATGCGCTTCTGGATCGCCTCCGCCACCTTCGGGTGCTTGTGCAGGTAGTTGTCGAGGTGCTCCTTGAGGAAGTTGCCCACGAAGGTGCGCAGCGATTCACCGTTCGGCGAAACCCCGGCGGAGCCGAGCTTCGTCTTCGTCTGCGATTCGAACACCGGCTCCTCGATGCGCACCACGATGGCCGCCTCGATGCCCGCACGGATGTCCGCCGGTTCATACTGCTTCTTGTAGAAACCGCGGATCGCATTCACCAGACCCTCACGGAAGGCCTGCAAGTGGGTGCCGCCCTGCGTGGTGTTCTGGCCGTTGACGAAGGTGTAGTACTCCTCGCCGCTCTCCGGCGTGTGGGTGAAGGCGATCTCGATGTCCTTGCCGGTGAGATGGATCGGATCGTAGAGCGCCTCGCTCTCCATCTCCTCGCGCAGCAGGTCGAGCAGGCCGTCCTTCGATTTGAACTTCTTCCCATTGAGTACCAGGGTCAGTCCCGGATTCAGGTAGGAGTAGTAGCGGCACATCTTCTCCACGAAGGTGTCCTTGAACTTCGACTTCGCCGGGAAGATCGTGCGGTCCACCTCGAAGGCGAGGCGCGTGCCGTTCGGCGCTTCTTCGCGGCGGGTGTGCTTCATGTCCACCGCCACCTGGCCCTTCGAGAACTCGATGGCCTTCGTCTCGCCATCGCGCCACGCCTGGATCTCGAAGAAGCTGGAAAGCGCGTTCACCGCCTTGATGCCCACGCCATTGAGGCCGACGGTTTTCTTGAACGCCTCGCTGTCGTACTTGGCACCGGTGTTGATCTGGGCGGCGCAGTCGTAGAGCTTGCCCAGCGGGATGCCGCGGCCGAAGTCCCGGACCTCCACGCGGCCCTCCTCGTCGATCTCGACGCGGATCTCCTTGCCGTTGCCCATGATGAACTCGTCGATCGAGTTGTCGATGACCTCCTTGAGCAGGATGTAGAGCCCGTCATCGGGCGAGGAGCCGTCCCCGAGTTTTCCGATGTACATGCCCGGGCGGAGGCGGATGTGTTCGCGCCAGTCGAGGGACTTGATGTCGGCTTCGGTGTATTCGGCTGCCATGTCTGGCGGCGAGAAGTACCGGAGGCGGGTTACCGGTGCAAGCGCGGGGGTGGGGGAGACCTGTCCGGTCAGGCTAAGGGATTCATTTTCAGAGCGAAGCAATGTAGGGGGAAGCTCCGCTTTCCCTCTGCGGGGGGCGTTACCAGTTCTTCGGCTTCCGCCTGCCATCCACCCGCCCCCGGATCGAAAGCGGAGCTTTCGACTACATTGGGTCGCTCGTCCTCCGGCTCTCCCCACCATCCAACCGCTCCCATATCGAAAGCGGAGCTTTCGACTACATTACTTCAATCCCGCCGTGATTCCGTCCCAGCGGCGTTTGAAGGCCGGGCTGTCCACGGCGAGGCGGTCGGCGGCGGAGGCGGCGCGGGTGCGGTCGCCGGCCAGCCAGTCGTAAGCGATGGCGGACTCGTGGCGGCGCAGCACATCCTCCGCTTTCGCATTCTTTACCAGGGCGCGGTGGAGGTCGATCACCGATTCCGGCGCGAGATCCTTCCACTCGATGTCCTGTGCGGTTCCCGCCGCATCGGTGGCCTTCAGCTTGCCCGGTCCGGAGGCGGAGATTTTGGTGTAGGAGGTGGCGCCATCGCGGGATTTCAGATCCAGCGTCACCTCGCCGTGGCCGAGGTCGTTTTCCAAATCCGCGAGAAGGGAGGCGGCGGACTCGGCCAGAGCCAGCAGGGCCTCGCGGGTGATCTTCTCATCCTCGGCAGGTTGCAGGCTCTTGAGCCGGGTCGCAGCCTCGGCGAAGAGGGAGTCCTTGCAAAGCTGGTCCACCTCCCCGCGGGCCTGCGCCAGAGTCACCGGAGTGGTGCCCACGACGGGCTTCGGCTTGACCACCGGGTGGTCGAGGTCGTGGATCCGGCGCTTCAGCATGAGCTGCCATTCGCGCAGGTTGAAGCGCGCGCGCCCCTGGGTCTCCAGGGTGGCCAGGACCTTTTCCAATTCATCGATGGTCTTCTGGCTGGTGCTCTTGTCTCCGGTGAAGCTCTTCGGCTCGGCTTCCGTCAGGCGCTTGTGATCCGCTAGGTAACGCGCCGCCACCGTCTGGTAGTGGCGGGCCCAGGCGTCCTGGTCGGCCAGCTTGGCCTCCGTGATCGACTTGAAAAACTCCGCGGCATCGTCCAGGCGGCCTTGTTCCCAATCTTTCAGCCCGCACAGCATCCACGCCAGAGCCTGTGGCGCGTCCGCCTTGGCCGAATCGAGGCTCTTGGCGGGGATGGCGGGCAGCTTGCGGATGCGGTTCAGCGCCGGGATCAACTCGCCCGCCACATTCGGAGCTGGGAGATTGGCGGCGGTGGCGTGGCGGGCGGACAGGTCCGCCTCTTCACGGGCGAGCTCCGGCTTGCCATTGAGATAGGTGGCGATCACAGCCTCCACGCCCGCCCAGGTGCCGGTGGGTTCCTGGACCTGGGGATCATCCCGCAACTGTTTGAATTCCTGGGAAGCCCGCTCGAATTCGCCCTTTTCCATCGCCTCGCGGGCGGAGCGGTAGCGCATGCCGATCTTCGCCGCGATGGCGGGGTCCTGCACGCTGCCGGGGTCCGCCTGCGGGATCGCTTCCAGACCGGCCGCGGGCAGGGGTGTGCCGGTGCCCTTGTGCGGGTCCTTGCGGTTGATGAAATGGATCGCCAGTCCGGTGGCGGCCAGCAGCACCACCGCCGCACCGATGATCAGCGTACGCTCGCGATCCTTCACGGCGGCTTTACGGCGGCGCAGGGTGGCGGAGTCCGGAGCGGGTTCGGACGGTCCGGCCAGCACCCGTTGGTAGGAATAGCGCAGCGCGGCCAGCATTTCGTCATAGGACGTGAAGCGGTCCGCCGGATCGTAGGCCATTGCGCGGGCCACCACGGCGCAGGTTTCCGGGGCCAGGTTATGGATCGCGGGCACCAGCGGACGGATGCTCTGCTTCGCCTCGCGCAGCTTCAGCGTGTCCATCGTCTCTTCCGCGCAGGAGGGCACTCCGGCCAGCGCGTGGTAGAGCGTGGCGCCGAAGGCGTAGATGTCCGAACGGAAATCCTCCTCCAGCCCTTCGATGGTCTCGGGCGGGACATAGTAGGGAGTGGCCCAGATTTCGGTGGCCTGGGCCTTGCCGCCCTTCGTCACCAACGCGAGGCCGAAGTCCACGATCTTCGCATTGCCCGCGGCATCCAGCAGGATGTTCCCCGGCTTGATGTCGCGGTGGATCAGACCCGCGGCATGGGCGGCGCGCAGGCCCTCCGCCACCTGGATCGCCAGCGGCAGCACCTCCGTCTCCGGCACCGTGCCGCGCTCGCGGATCTGGTGCTCGAAGTGGCCGCCGGACACCAGTTCCATGGCCAGGTAGAACCGCCCGAAGGCCCGGCCCGTGGTCAGCAGCCGCACCACGTGCGGATGGCTGATGGAGGCCGTGGTCCGCGCCTCCTCCTCGAAGGCCTCGATCCGCCGCTCATCCGCCGAGTAGTCCTCATTGAGAATCTTCAGCGCCACCTCGCGGTCCAGCGTGTTGTCATGCGCCACGAAGACCACGCTCATTCCGCCGATGGCATGGCGGCGCAGCAGCGTGTAGGGGCCGAATTCCCGCTTCACCCGGGTGTGCTTCCCGCACTGCGGGCACTCGACATTCGAAAAGGGAGCGACTTCTGAAACGTCCATCGGTCCTCCGCATGAGTGGCAGTAGGCGATGGTGGCTTCGTCGTCAGGCATGGCAGGAAAACTAGGTTACGAACGGTCTTTATGGAAACTTGAAACTTTCTCCAACAGCGGCCAAATCCCCCGCATGGAACTGCGTGTCGATGACTCCGGCGGCGACCGCCTCGATGCCTGGCTGGCGGCCCGGCTGCCGGACCTCTCGCGCTCGCGCATCCAGGCGCTGATCCGCGAACAGTTCATCGTGGTCAACGGCCAGCCCGCCAAGCCGCGCGATGCGGTGAAGCCCGGTGCCGTCATTTCCATCGCCATCCCGGAAGCCGTCCCGGACGTGGCCGCGCCGCAGGACATCCCGCTTTCGATTTTGTTTGAGGATGATGACCTTGTGGTTCTCGACAAGGAGGCCGGCATCGTCGTCCACCCCGCCGCCGGGAATCCGGATGGCACGCTGGTCAATGCCCTGCTGCACCATTGCAAAGGGCAGCTCTCCGGCATCGGCGGCGTCGAGCGGCCCGGCATCGTCCACCGGCTGGACAAGGACACCTCCGGCTGCCTGGTGGTGGCCAAAACCGACCACGCCCACCAATCGCTGACAAACCAGTTCTCCGGCCGCACCATGGAAAAGATCTATCTGGCCGTCACCCAGGGCATCCCGAAGCCGGAGAAGGACACCATCTTCACCCACATCGGCCGCCATCCGGTGAACCGCCAGAAGATGGCCGTGGTCAACCCGCCCGGCGGCAAGCCCGCCATCACGGACTACGAGATCCGTTACATCGATCCCTCGACGCTCACGGCACTGGTCAAGGTGCACCTCCATACCGGGCGCACGCATCAGATCCGCGTCCACATGCTGCACAAGGGCACCCCGCTGTTAGGCGATCCCATTTATGCGAAGCCCGCCAGACAGAGCGGCTACGCGGGACGGCTGATGCTTCATGCGTGGAAGCTGGAATTCGACCACCCGCGCACGAACAAGCGCCTCGCCTTCCAGGCTCCCATCCCCCCCGAGTTCACGCCGTGGGTGCAGGGTGTGGATTTGGATGGGGCCATGTAGGGGGAAGCTCCGCTTTCCCTCTTCTGGATCGGATGTCGCTCGTCCTTCGACTCCCGTATTGCCACTCCAGCCGCGCACGGATCGAAAGCAGAGCTTTCGACTACAATGCCCTTCCCCGGACGATCCTTGGAAAATGGCTGCCCTTTTTCAGCCCCGGAGGGGCGACGAACGGTAGCTGGTGGCGGAAGCCACCGGTGAAGCGCGTGGTACGCATTGAGCCCCGGAGGGGCGACGCAACCGGAGTCCGATACGCGCCGGATGTTCGTGGAGTTCACCGGCGTATGGATCTGGATCCGGTTGATGGGCTGTTAGAGCGCAGGCAGCGTCGTCCCTCCGGGACTTCGGTATCTTTCCAACCGTCCACCGGTGGCTCCCGCCACCGGCTATCCTACGTCGCCCCTCCGGGGCTCATAGGCGTCCCTCCAAAGGAGTTGAGCCTCTAGCCGAGGAGGGTCTTCAGGGGGCGGAGTCTCATGAGCCCTTCCGCTCCAACATCCACCTCCATGTCTTCAGCCCCGTAGGGGCGACGAAAGGTAGCCGGTGGCGGAAGCCACCGGTGAAGCGCGTGGTGCGCATTGAGCCCCGGAGGGGCGACGCAACCGGAGTCCGATACGCGACGGATGTTCGTGGAGTTCACCAGCGTATGGATCTGGATCCGGTTGATCCGCTGTTAGAGCGCAGGCAGCGTCGTCCCTCCGGGACTTCGGTATCTTTCCAACCGTCCACCGGTGGCTCCCGCCACCGGCTACCTTTCGTCGCCCCTCCGGGGCTCAAAGCCGTCCATGCAAAGGAGTTGATGCTTTGGCCCAGGCTTGTACGGGACGGAGCTTTGGTCCTGAAAACCAACCACCACCTCCCCGTCAAAAAACCCATGGCAATCCCCCCGCTCCCGTATCACGCTGGGGGCTCATGAAACCGCTCGATCCCGCCGAATGGCCGCGCCTTGTCCTGCCGGGCAGCCGCGTCTTTCTCGCGGGCGGCGCGTCCGTGCCCTTCGCCTTGGTCGGTTCCATGCTCGCCCGCGCCGACCAGCTCAAGGACATCGAGCTCGTCCACATCCACGGCCTCGGCGAAACCCCGTGGATCGAACCGCGCTACGAAAACGTCCTGCGCACCAATTCCTTCTTTCTCACCCCCGCCCTCCGCGAGGCGGTGGAACGCGGCCAGGCCGACTACACCCCCTGCGCGCTCTCCGAGGTCGCGTGGCTCTTCCAGAACGGCCAGATGCCGCTCGATGTCGCCCTCATCCAGGTCACGCCACCGGATGAAAACGGCATGTGCTCGCTCGGCGTGAGCGTGGATGTGGTGAAGGCCGCCGTGCGCTCCGCCCGCACCGTGATTGCCCAGATCAATCCGAAGATGCCCCGCACCGGCGGCGACACGCTCATCCCCATTTCCCGCATCGACCGCTTCCTGGAATCCTCCGCCCCTCTCCCGGAGGCCGTCCGCGAGACGCTCGATCCCCGCCACGAAAAACTCGGCCACTACGCCGCGCAGCTCATCGAGGACGGCTCCACCATCCAGGTCGGCCTCGGCAACAGCCCGGAGGCCGTCGCCCGCGCGCTGGTGAAGCACCAGCACCTCGGCATCCACTCCGGCATGTTCAATGACGCGCTTATGGAACTCGTCCGCTGCGGCGCCGCCGACCATTCGCGGAAAAACTACAAACCTGGTAAAATCATCGCCAGCCACGTCCTCGGCAGCCGCCGGCTCTACAAGTTCGTGGACGGAAACCCGGACGTGGAGCTCCATCCCAGCGACTGGGTGAACGACCCGCACCGCATCGCCCGCAACGACCACATGGTCGCCGTCAATGGCGCGCGGGAAATCGACCTCACCGGCCAGGTCGTGCGGGATTCCAGCGGCCACCGTTTCTACGGCGGCATCGGCGCGCTCCAGGACTTCATCCGCGGCGCGGGCCGCAGCAAGGGCGGACGACCGATCATCGTGCTCACCTCCACCTCCGACGATGACGGCCGCTCCCGCATCGTCACCGGTCTGGAGCCCGGCAGCGGCGTCTGCACCAGCCGCGGCGACGTCCACCACGTGGTCACGGAGTACGGCGTGGCTAGTATTTACGGATGCAGCATCCGCGAGCGCGTCGCCCGCCTCGTCGAGATCGCCCACCCGGACCACCGCGAGTCCCTGCTCGCCGGAGCCCAGCAGCGCGGCTGGCTGCCGAAGTACTACACCCGCCCGGCCACCTCCTCCGGAGTCGAGCGCGGCTGGATCCAGTTCCCCGCCGGACGCTTCTACTACCGCCCGCTCCACCCCAGCGACATGCGCGGGCTCCAGCGCTTCTTCTATTCCCACGATGAGGAAACCATCCGTCTGCGCTACGGCTACCACCGCGACCGCATGACCGGCGAATCCGCCTACAAGCTCGCCGCCGTCGATCAATCGCGCGACGTCGCGCTCGGCCTCTTCACCCGAGATGGCAGCCAGGAGGAACTCCGCGCCATCGGCCGCTATTACCTCGATGACGATGGCACCAGCGCCGAGGCCGCCTTCGTGGTCCATGAATCGACCCGCCGCAATGGCATGGCGGGCTTCCTGCTCGGCGAGCTCGCCGTCGTCGCAAAGCGCCGCGGCATCGAGACCCTGTGGGCGTCCGTGTTGCCGACCAACCACGCCATGGCCGGGCTTTTCCTCTCCGCCGGTGCGAAGGAAACCTCCCACCCCGGCGAGGAGGACCGCATCTTCCGCATGAAGGTCGAGCGCCTCGCCAAGGACCGGAAGGCCTATCTCGAACGCAAGCACATCCACCGCATCGACCGATGAGCGGCTCCGCTCCCATCGGCGTCCACTACGATGCCTGCTACGAACGCCACGACACCGGCTTCTGCCACCCGGAGTCCGCGGAGCGCTACCGCGTGCTGCGCTCCGCCTTGGAAGAACTGCCGGAGGACATCGTGCGCCTGCCGCGCCGCCGCGCCACCGTCTCGGAAATCCTGCTCGCCCACGAACACTACTACCACGACCTCGTTTACCGGGACACCGAGACCTTCGCCGATTGCCTGCGCACCGGGGACACCAACATCTGTGAGGAAAGCTACGAGGTCGCGCTCGAGGCCAGCGGCGCGGTGCTCGCCGCCGTGGATGCCGTGATGCGCGGCGAGGTCCGCCGCGCCTTCTGCGCCGTGCGCCCGCCCGGCCACCACGCCACCTCCGCCCGCGGCATGGGCTTCTGCATCTTCAACCACGTCGCCATCGCCGCCCGCTACCTCCAGTCTCACCACGGCCTGCGCCGCATCGCGATCGTGGATTGGGACGTGCATCATGGCAATGGCACCGAAGCGATCTTTCTGGAAGACCCGGACGTGTTCTACGTCTCGCTGCACGAGCAGGGCATCTATCCCTATACCGGCCCCGCCACCGAACACGGGCAGGGAGCGGGGAAGGGGACCACGCTGAATCTGCCGCTGCCGTCTGCTTCCAATGGCGAAACCGCTCTGGCTGCCTGGGACGAGTTCGCGGCTCCTGCATTGGATGCATTCCAGCCGGAATTCCTGCTCGTCTCCGCGGGCTTCGACGCGCTCGCCTCCGATCCCATCGGCGGCCTGCGCTGGGACACCGCCACCTTCACCGCTCTAACGGAACGCTGCGTCGCCCTCGCGGAAAAATGGTGCGGCGGCCGCATGGTATCCTCGCTGGAGGGTGGCTATGATCCGCCCGCCCTCGCCGCTGCGGCGCTCGCCCACGTGAGGGCGCTGAAGTAGCACAAGCAGTTCCTCCTGCCGCATCACCCTGTGAAGCACGCGGGGTTGACCTTCGTTCAACTTAGCGCGACTGCAATTTTTGCAACGCCTCCATCTGGCGGTTGGTTTCGTAGAGCATCATGCCGTAGTCGGTTTTCCACTCTTCGTGGGCGCGTCCGATGATGTCCTTGATTGCCTTGTTGGAGGTTTTATTGAGATCCACCAGCTCGTTGTAGGCTTCCGCCTGTCGGTTGATTTCATACTCCACCATTGCATAATCATCCTTCCACTTGGCCATGGCCGCCGCCTTTGCCTGGTTCGCCGCTGTGGTTGGGTTCTCGGGGACCCACCACTTGATGGGAACGCGGGCAGGGGCAGGCTGAGGAACTGGAGCGGGATTGCGCTCTGGCTCAGGGCTGTCGGATGGAGAAGAATAACTTTGGGATGGGCTCGTCCCGGATGAAGACAAACGATTCTGTGAACTCGAAAGCCTGTCCGATTCCCTGAGCGAACGAGTCAAATTGGTGGCGCTCACAAGCAATTTTTCATAATCGGCGCTCTTCTTGCTCAGGCGCTCTGTTAGCTCGGTGTTCTGATCCTCCAAGTCAGCAATCCGATTTTTCAAACGCTGTATTTCCTGGGCATCTTGTCTCGGGGTTTCCCTGGGAGCCCGGGATGATTGCTGCAAGGGCTTGACCTCTTCTTCTTCTTTCTTGCAGGAACCGAGGAACAACGCCGCCAACGCGGCCCACAAGACTGGTGTTTTCATGGCTGGGGAGAAGTACGGCAAGGTAGTTGTGCGCGTTCAAAAGAACACTATTGACCAACCAGGTCAATACATCTTTGTGATCCCTCAACCACCTCACCGTTCCATGCTATCTCCCCCACCTGTGAACGAATGCGCGGCCGGGCCGTCAGGCGCTTGCTATCCATCGCGGACGGCAGGCCCTTCCCCGCACCCGTTCGCAGGCGGGAATGAGAATCACTTCACCACCGTCGCACCGCCGCGTTCGCTCCAGCGGTAGATCGCATCGCCGCCGCGCTCCGTGCGGTTCTGGCTCATGAACCAGCCCAGCGAATCGTTCCAGAACAGGTCGTAATACACCACCCGCCGCACCCAGGCTCCGCCCTCCAGCACCGGATGGATGGCGGCCACCCGGCGGACGTAGGCGGCCTCGAAGCCATCCTTGCTGGAACTGCCGTCCACGATGTAGCCGATCTCGATCTGGGCCGGCTGGAGATTGCCACGCAGGCCGATCAGACGGGCGGCGACCTTCGGGTCCAGTTCGTTGGAGGGTGGTCCGGCCCAGGCCGCCGCCGCCACCAGACCGAAGATCACGACGATGAAGCAAAGGATTCTGGCCATACGGATGGAACTCCGTCGGCCCGCTTCTTATTCAAACAATTTTGTCGCGAAGTTGTATCAATGTTGGACGCTGGGGCCGGGCTGGTTTCCAACAGCCTTTTGTCCGTTCATCGCATCCCGTTTCCTTTTCCATGAAGCCGCGCCTTCCCGATGTCTCGCCGCTCCGGCACCACTGGCCGCTCACGCCGGGCATGGTGTTCCTGAACCACGGTTCCTACGGCGCCTGCCCATCGCCCGTGATCGAAAAACAGATCCAACTGCGCTGGGACCTGGATGCAGCCCCGGTCCAGTTCCTCCACCGCCGCCACACCCCCATGCTGGATGCCGCGCGCAACGAGGTGGCCTCCTTCCTCGGCGCTGACCCGGCCAATCTCGTCTTCGTCACCAACACCACCACCGGCGTGAATGCGGTGATGCGCTCGCTGGAGTTTTCCCCCGGTGATGAAATCCTCATCACCAGCCACGGCTACAACGCCTGCAACAACGTGGTGCGGGAGGTGGCCCGCCGCACCGGTGCGGTGATCGTGGAGGCGGGGATTCCATTTCCCATCGGGAGTCCGGAGCTGGTCACGGAGGCCATCCTTTCCGCCGTCACACCGCGCACGAAGCTCGCCTTGATCGACCATGTCACCAGCAAGACCGGGCTGGTGCTGCCGCTGGAGGAAATCCTGCGTGGTCTGGAGGAACGCGGCGTCGAGACATTGGTCGATGGCGCGCACGCCCCCGGCATGCTGCCGCTGGACCTCGAATCACTACGTCCCTCGTACTACACCGCGAACCTCCACAAGTGGGTCTGCGCGCCGAAGGGGGCCGCCATCCTATGGGTGCGCCCGGACCGGCAGGAGACGTTGCAACCCGCCGTCATCAGTCATGGCAACAACACCCCGCGCCCCGGTCATTCGGCGTTCCAGGATCGCTTCGATTGGGATGGAACGCATGACACCACCGCGGCGCTGTGCGCGCCGGAGGTCATCCGCTGGTTGGAGGGACTCGCCCCCGGCGGTTGGCCGGAGATCCGCGAGCGCAACCACCGGATGGTGATCGAGGGGCGCAATCTCCTTTGCGACCGCCTCGGCCTCATCGCGCCATGTCCGGATTCCATGATCGGTTCGATGTCCACGCTGCCGATGCCCGCCGGTCTGGAGACTCCGCACGAAGGGCCGGATCGCGATCCGGTGTATGTGCGGCTGTTCGATGAATTCGGGATCGAGCTGCAGGTGTTCCCGTTCGAGGGCAGGCGCTGGTTCCGGATCTCGTCGCATCTTCATAACACACCGGATGAATACCGTTACCTGGCTGATGTGCTGGAGCGGATGGCGGCGGGAAGGTAGCGCAGGGTGTTTGCGGGGCTTTTGAAACCGTGGCTGACGCGTCCCGCCGCAGCCACGATTTGTGAAATGCAGGCAATCGGCCGTCCTCTCGCTACGCTCCGGGCTGGGATTCCCTGAAAGGCTGGTTAGGCTCGCTGGGTATTGGATTCCAGAATTTGCATGCATTTCGTTCGTCGTAGCTTCAAGCCCTTGATTGTGAAACCCATCCGCCTCATCCAAATCACCCCAGGCCTGCTCGTGGCCGCCACCGTCACCGCGGCTCCGGAGAGCCAGCCGCTGGCGGATGGGCTGACACGCACGCTGGTGGCGCGCGAGCCGCTTTTGAAAAACCCGGTGGTGGTCAGCGTGGACGTGGATGGAGCCGTCTATGTGGCGGAGACGGCGCGGCGTCTGGCGGCGGATCTGGACATCCGTGAGTTCAAGCAGTGGATTCCGCAGACGCTGGCACTGACTTCGGTGGAGGACCGGCTGGCGCTTTACCGGAGGGAACTGGTGCTCGGCAAGACCTGGCCGAAGACCTCGCTGAAGGATCGCAACGGCGATGGCGTGGTGGACATCAAGGATCTCACCGTGATCTCGGAAAAGATCCATCGCCTCACCGATACGGATGGGGATGGGGTGATGGACAAGTCGGCGGTGTTCGCGGAGGGCTTCAATACCGAAGTCACCGGCATCGCCGCGGGGGTGATGGCATGGCGCGGCGATGTGTATGCCTCGATCATCCCGGACCTGTGGAAGCTGCGGGATACCACGGGCAAAGGCGTGGCGGACAAGCGAGAGAAGCTGCTCGCCGGCTTCGGCGTTCATGTCGCGTATGCGGGGCATGACATGCACGGGTTGGTGCTTGGACCGGATGGGAAGATCTATTGGACCATCGGCGACAAGGGCGTGAATGTGGTGTCGAAGGATGGGAAGCGCTGGTCCGCGCCCCATGAGGGCTCGGTGCTGCGCTGCAATCCGGATGGCACCGGCTTTGAGATTTTCGCGCGCGGCCTCCGCAATGTGCAGCAGATCGCCTTTGACGACTACGGCAACATCTTCGGCGTGGACAATGACTCGGACGCGAAGGGTGAGAAGGAACGCTTCGTTTACATCGCGGAGGATTCGGACACCGGCTGGCGTTGCTACTACCAGTATCGTGGATCGGACTACAATCCGTGGATGGCGGAGTCGATCTCCGTGCCAGCGGGCAAGGACCAGCCCGCCTACATCATCCCGCCGCTGTGCAGCTACATGGATGGTCCGTCCGGCTTCGCGCGCGATCCGGGCACGGCGTTGAACGAGCGCCATCGCGGCGCGTTCTTCATGACCGGCTTTCCGGCGGGGCTGCTGTATGCCTTCAAGACGGAGCCGCAGGGCGCGGGCTTCCGGATGACGGACAGCCACGTGGTGGACAAAGGACCGGCGTATGTCGGCTGCAATTTCGGTCCGGACGGTGCGCTCTATCTCGCCGACTGGGCGGGCGGCTATCCGCTGAAGGAAAAAGGCGCGGTGTGGAAGATCGATGACCCGAAGGCCAAGGACAGCCCGATCCGCCGCGAGGTGGCGGGGTTGCTCAAGGCCGGACCGGGGAAGGTTTCCGATGCGGAACTGGTGAAGCGCCTGAAGCATCCCGACCAGCGTGTCCGCAGCGACGCGCACCTGGAACTGGCGAAGCGTCCGACCGGTGTGGCGATGCTCCAGAAGGCCGCGTCCGCTTGGAAAGAGGAGCCGCTGGCCTGCACCCATGCGCTGTGGGGGCTGACGCAGGCGAAGCTGTTTTCACAGCCGCTGCTCACCGAACTGCTGGCGGCGAAGGCGGAGCACACCCGCGAACAGGCGGCGAAGTGGGCGGGGGAGACCGCAGGCCGGCCGGTGCCGGAACTGGTGCCGCTGCTCAAGGATTCCTCGGCGATGGTCCGCTACCGGGCAGCGGTGGCGATCGGGAAGCTCGGCATGACCGGGGCTGCGGATGCGGTCATCGCGATGCTGGCGGAGAATGCGAACCGCGACCACTACCTGCGCCATGCGGGAGTGCTGGCGCTGGCAGGCATGAAGCCGGAAGCCGTCGCCAAGGCGGCGCAGCATTCCTCGCCTGCGGTCCGGCTTGCCGCGGCGGTGGTGTACCGGCGTCTTGGTTCACAGGAGGTCGCCGCCCTGCTGGCGGACAAGGACCCGGCTGTGGCGGGGGAAGCCGCGCATGCGATCTACGATGATGCTAGTATCAAGGCGGCATTGCCCGCCTTGGCGGAACTTTTGGAAAAGAACCCGAAGGCACCGGCTCCGGCGATCCGCCGTGCCATCGCCACCAACCGGGTGATGGCGGATGAAGCTTCCGCCGTTCGTCTTGTGAAGCTGGCGGCGGATGCCGCGCAACCTGTGGAACTGCGGATCGCGGCCCTCTCGGCGCTGGGTTCATGGGGCGTGAAGCTGGAACTCGATCCGGTGGATGGCCGCTGGCATCCCGGTCCGGCGGCGGATGCGGCGGTGGCGCGGAAGGCGTTTTCCGCCGTGGCTGCCAAGCTGGAGCACGATACGAATGCCGATCTGGCGAAGGCGGCTGCTGCGGCGTCGAAGGCGCTGGGCGTGGTTTCCGATCCTGCCCGGCTCGCGGGCGATGCGGCGGATGCGAAGCTGTCCGCGGACATCCGCTTGCAGGCACTGGCGGGCTTGAAGACGGGGAATCCGGCGGAGTTCGCGCGGTTGGCCGCCTCTTTCCTGGCGGAGAAGGATGCGGGCCTGCGGATCGGTGCGGCGGATCTCATGGAGAGCGGACCCGCCGTGACGGCATACGCGCTGGCTGCGGTTCGTGATTCCAAGTCATTGCCGGAACGCCAGCATGCGATCGCGCTGCTGGGCAGGTCCACCGATCCGAAGGCCGCTGAAACCCTGGCCGCGATGCTTGCGAAGGCGGAAGACGCGCCGGAACTGCAACTGGACCTGCTGGACGCCGCCACGGCTCCCGGACCGAAGGGCGCGGCGGATGAACTGCGGGCCCGTCTTGCGAAGAAAGGGGAGATCGGCGCGTTCCTGCCATCACTCGCCGGTGGTGATGCCGCGCGTGGCAAGGACATCTACGAGGCGCATCTCGCCGCCCAATGCACGGCCTGCCATCGCGTCGGCAAGGAAGGCAGCAATGTCGGCCCGCCGCTGACCGAGGTCGGCAAGAAAGGCCGCGATTATATTCTCGAGTCGCTCGTCCTGCCACAGGCGAAGATCGCACCCGGCTATGGGGCGATGACCGTGACGAAGAAGGACGGCACCGTGCTCGCGGGCGCGCCGAAGTCCGAGTCCGCGCAGGCGGTGGTGATGCTGATGCCGGAGGGCAAGGAGCTTTCGATTCCCGCCGCGGACATCGCCAGCAAGACCGATGCGATCAGCCCGATGCCGCCGATGGGTGCGATCCTGAAGCCCGGCGAGCTCCGGGATCTGGTCGAGTATCTCTCCTCTCTGAAATAACCCTCACCTCTATTGCAAGCCATGAAGAATACCATCCGTTGCTCCGCCTTGTTGTTGGCGTGCGTCTCCTGCGCGTCCGCCGATCCGCTCCTCACCAAGGACTCGCTCGATCACTTCGAGATCAAAGGGCCGCAGGCCTGCTGGTCCGTGAAGGACGGTGTCATCACCGGCCAGAACGTGCCGGAAAAGAAAGGCTCCAACCTGTGGACGAAGACCGCCTACAAGGACTTCACGCTGACAGGCGAGGTCCGCTACAAGAACCCGATCGACTCCGGCGTGTTCATCCGCCAGGAGGGCGACCAGATCCAGATGGGAATCTCCGGCTCGCTGAAGCGGGACATGACCTGCTCCCCGTACATCGCGAAGACCGGCAAGTATCCGGTGGAGGCGGACGTGAAGGACGTTTTCAAGGACGGCGAGTGGAACAAGTTCGTCATCACCGCGAAGGGCAGCCACTACGTTGTGACGCTGAATGGCAAGCAGGTGCTGGATTACACCTCGCAGACGTCCATTGCGGAAGGTCCGATCGGTTTCCAAGTTCATCCGAACGTGGAAATGAAGGTTGAATTCCGCAATCTCGATGTGAAGGTGGAAACCGCCCCGAAATGAAATACGCCATCTGCAACGAGACGTTCTGGAACGGCGACTTCACGGCCACCTGCGAGGCGGCCGCGCGCCACGGCTACACCGGCCTGGAGATCGCGCCGTTCACCTTGGACAACGTGGCGGAAATGACGCTGGCGGATGCCGCGAAACTCGGGAAGCACGTGCGTGACCACGGGCTGGTGCCGGTGGGCTTCCACTGGCTGCTGGCGAAGACGACCGGCTTTCATCTCACCGACCCCGATCCGGAGATCGCGGCACGCACGTTCCGTCATGCACGGCATCTTGCCGAGCTGTGCGGCGCGATGGGTGGCGGCATCATGGTGTGGGGCAGCCCGCTCCAGCGGTCGCTCGCCCCGGAGTGGGATCGCGCGGCGGCGGAGGAACGGTTCGTGTCGTTCTTCCAGAAGCTCTCGCCGCATCTCGCGGACGCGGGCGTGACGATCGCCTTCGAGTTCCTCGGGCCGCAGGAGACGAACTTCATCAACACCGCGGCGGAGACCATTGCGTTTTTGGAGCGGATCGGATCACCGAACGTGAAGCTGCATCTCGATGTGAAAGCGATGTCGAGCGACAGCAAGCCGATCCCGCGGATCGTGACGGACTCGCTGCCGTGGACGGTGCATTTCCATGCGAACGATCCGAACCTGCTGGGACCGGGAATGGGAGAGGTGGATTTCCCGCCGATCGCCCGCGCCCTGCAGGACGGTGGCTATGATGGATGGGTCTCGGTGGAGGTTTTCGACCTTTCGATGGGACCGGATGAAATCGCCGCCCAGAGCCTCCGCAACATGCAGCAGGCCTTCGCGCCGGTGGAGGTGTAGTTCTTTTTGCGGCCGCACCCGGCGTGGGCGGGGTGCGGTCGTAGCGCGAAGCTTGGCTTCGCGTGTGGGGAGGGCCGGATGGGATGCACGGCAGCCCCTTTTTCGAAAAGCTCCGCCAGCAGCACGCCAAGCCCAGCTTGGCGCTACTTGCGATGGCTATTGCGGGTTCTCCGGCGGATCGGCTGCTGGGGTACCTTCGTTCCTCGTTTCAATCGGTTGCCCGATGCTTTCCCGTGTGATGAAGTCATCGTGCGGGAGGCTTTCGGAAACAGCTTGAGGAAGACCGTTCTCCTCTGTGGAGGTTCCGGAGACTTTCCATCCCTGCGCGCGGATGAGGGTGAGCAGGGCTTCCTGTTGGGAGTCGAGGAACTTGCCTTGGAAGACGACGTTCGCGGTGCGGCCGTTGCCGCGCGGTTCCGGATAGTCGATGCGCGGGCCGAATGTGCCGGGGGAAACCGAGACGGTGAAGGTCTTCTGCTCCTGTGCGCAACCGCCAGCCAGCAGGGTTGCGGATAGTGCGATCCAGCGGAGAAGGCGGTTCATCAAGTGAATCCACTAACCGGTCCGCAGCCATCCGGCAAGGCGGAGCCGCGAAGCGGTGGAGCTGCGATGGGAGGGAAAGCTCCTCTGAGCTTCTTTGAACTCCTTTGAGCCCCGGAGGGGCGACGTACGGTAGCCGGTGGCGCCAGCCACCGGTCGGGCATGGGGAATGGATTGAGCCCCGTTAGGGGCGACGCAAGCGGAGTCCGGGAGAGAATGGATTTTCACCGGGTTCATCGGCGGACGGCCTGTTCCGGTGGATGCGACGTGAGAGCGGAGGCTGCGTCGTCCCTCCGGGACTTCGATATTCTCTCCAACCGTCCACCGGTGGCTTCCGCCACCGGCTACCGTACGTCGCCCCTCCGGGGCTTGGAGGTCATTCCGCCATCGTGGATCGATCTATCCGTGTGGCTGCGTTTCGCGTCCCCCCGGGGCTTGGAGGGGGACCTCAGCCTTCCTTGAACAACAGAGGTGCGAGAGTGGCGAGATTCCGGCGCCACACGCCCCAGCGATGGGCACCTTCGGTTTCGGTCCAGGAGTGCTTGACCTGCTTTTTTTCCAGCCAGGCATGGAGCGAGCGGTTCGCACCGATCAGTCCGTCATCCTTGCCGCAGGAGATCCACAAGAGCTTGAAGGGCGTCTTCCCGGCCTCCGGATAGGCGGCATCGAGATCGGCGGGGATGCCGCCGCTGCTGAAGGCACCCACCCAGCCGAAGGTGTCCGGGTGCAGCAGCCCGGCTTGCAACGATTCCGCGCCGCCCATGGACAGTCCGGCCACGGCACGGCCGTCGCGGTCCTTGCGGATCTTGTATTGCGATTCCGCGAGCGGGAGGACTTCCCCGATGAGGGTTTTGTCAAAGGCGGTGAGGTTCTTCTGCCAGGCACCGTCCTTGTTGCGGCCTTCCCAGCCATTCGCGACCACGGCCATGTCGCCATAGCCCAGCGGCATGACGACGACCATCGGTGTGACTTTGCCATCGGCGATGAGGTTGTCGAAGATCACCGGCATGCGGCCGATGGTGGACCAGGCATTGGCCTGATCGCTGAAGCCGTGGAGGAGATAGAGCACCGGCAGGGTTTTGTCCGCCTTCGCATCATAGCCGGGCGGGGTGTAAACGAGGAGATCACGGTCGTGGGAGGCGATGTTCGAGCGGTAGGCGTGGCGGTGGATTTCGCCATGCGGCACCTCGCGCTTTTCCCACGGTGCATCCTTGCCGCCGGGTACGCTGAGGAGGCTTTCGCTGGAGAAGACGCCTTCCTTGCGCTCCGGGTTTTCCGGATCGGTCACATGCTTCTCATCGAGTGTGAAGGAGTAGCTGTAGAGGTCCGGTTCAAGCGGTTCGCTGGTGAAGGTCCAGACATTGTCGGCTTCCTTGGTGAGAGGTTTGCTGCCGAAGGCCTCGCACTGGACGCTGGCGCTCTTCGCCTCCGCATCCCGGATGCGGAAGGTGACGGAACGGTCCGGATGCACCACGGGGGAAAAGGGTTCCGCGGCCAGCGCGGGCAGGGAGACGGCAATCATGACGGCAGCGAGGGTACGCATGACAAGAATGCTAACACTTCAGGGGACTCTGGCCAGCAGTTGGGTGAAAAATTCTCCATCCTGAAAGATCCGCGCCGCCTGCCGCGTGCGGTAAGATAAAGCGGAGTTGAAATCCGCGGATGACAAACAATAATGCCAGACAGGGTGGTGGACGCCGCCACACGCCGCCATGAGACCGCCGATCCCCGCCAACAACGAGGCCCGCCTGGAGGCTCTCGCCAGCTATGGCATCCTGGATACTCCGGTGGAGGCGGACTTTGACGAATTCACCGCGCTGGCCGCACGCATCTGCAGCACGCCGATTTCCATCATCACCTTCATCGACCGCGAACGGCAGTGGTTCAAGTCCGAGGTGGGCCAGAAGGAGGGCGAGACACCGCTGGAAACCTCGTTCTGCGCGCATGCGATCCTGGAGGACGATTTTTGCCTGGTGCCGGATGCGCGGAAGGACCCGCGCTTTCAGGACAATCCGCTGGTGACCTGTGAGGGAGGCCTGCGGTTCTATGCCGGGGCGATTCTGCGCGATCCGGAGGGCTTTGCGCTGGGAACGCTGTGCGTGGCGGACATCCAGCCGCGGATGATGGCGGAGTTCCAGCTTCAGGCGCTGCGGCTGATGGCGAAGAACATCGTGCAGATGCTGGAGATCCGCCGCCAGGCGGAGCGTTTCCGCATGCTCGGCCGCCAGCTCAATGCGGAGCTGGAGCTGCGCAAGGAAATCCTCGGCATGGTGTCCCACGATCTGCGCGCGCCGCTGGCTGCGATCCAACTGGTCAACAACGTGGCCAACCGCGAGGTGGAGAAAGGCATCACGCCACCGAAGGAGATGCTGGCGGATCTGTCCGAGGTGCTGAAAGCCACCGTGGGCGACATGAACCGGCTGATCAGCGACCTTTCCGATTACTCGATGGGCGAGCAGGGCCGCCTGTCGATGAGCTTCTGCAACTGCCGCCCGGGCGAGGTGGTGGAGGGTGTCCATCGCCGCTACAAGCTGGCGTCCGAGGATGCCGGCATCACGCTGGAACTGATGGACCACACGGCGGGGGCGAACGGCTTGAAGGCCGATCCACAGAGGCTGTCCCAGGCGATCGGCAATCTGGTGGGCAACGCGCTGAAATACACCTCGCGCGGCGGCCGCATCTTGCTCGCCGTGGAGCTGCATGTGAATGCGGTGGAGTTTTACGTGCGTGACACCGGCTGCGGCATCGCGCCGGATCACCTGGGCCGCATCTTTGATCCATACTGGACCACAGGCGAGTACGCGGGCAGCCGCGGACTGGGGCTGGAAATCACCCGCGGCATCGTGGCTGCTCACAAGGGCACGCTGTCCGTGGAAAGCAAACCCGGCGAAGGCTCGCTCTTTACGATCTATCTTCCGCTTGCTAGGGATACGACCGCATGAACATCGCGATCGGCTCCGATCACGCCGGCTTTCACTACAAGCAGGCCATCATCGACCACCTCCGCGCCGCCGGGCACGAGGTGGCGGACTTCGGCACGCACTCGGAAGTGTCCGTGGATTATCCGCTCTTCATCCGTCCGGTGGCGGAGGCCGTGGCGGCGGGGAAATTCGAACGCGGCATCGTCCTCGGCGGTTCCGGGAATGGCGAGGCGATGGCCGCGAACCGCGTGCGCGGCGTGCGCTGCGGGCTGTGCTGGAACGTGGAATCCGCACGGCTGACCCGCCTCCACAATGACGCGAACGTGCTCTCGCTGGGCGAGCGGATGATGGATCTGGAAACCGCGCTGGCGATCGTAGACGTGTTTCTCAGCACCGCCTTCGAAGGCGGTCGCCATGTCGCGCGCATCCGCGAGCTGGATGCGTGACGTCGGGATGGCGCGAAACCGGTTGATTTCCAGCGGACCGGGGCGAATCTGTTGGACTCCGGGTAGTCCCCGTCCCGTCCCATGAAAAAGCCCTTGTCCACCCTCCTGCGCATCGCGGCCCTCGTGCTGGCCGCCCATGCGATGTCCTCCTGCATCCTCGTCAAGCCCGAGCCGGACCTGTCCGTGGACGGAATGCTGGCGGGGAGGTGATGTCCTCCGCCTGCCGGTAGGCTGTTAGGTTGGATCGATGTTCCCCGGGGCTTGGGTTCCGCAGGGTTTGCACATGATCGTGGCCTGGATCTCCATGGATCCAGGATGGGGGAATGATGGGAAGACAACCGGCATGCCGGTCGAGGTTTCAGTTTCCGGGTTTCCGGCACTCGCCCAAGTGGCCGGATGGTCACCAATACCGGCTCCGCGTGGGGCCGTTTCTCCTCCCGGTGGAAGCCGGACAAGCCAACACAGGGCCACGTTTCATGAAGACCGGATGAATCTTCCGTGAAGTTCGATCCTGTCATCTAACAGGAATTGTCAGATACTCCGGGTTCTGTCTCCCTCTGCGCCCGCGGCTCATCTGCCTGTCCGACTTTCCTTCCTTCCCTTCCATGAGATTCAATTACGCGAGCAAGTGGCTCACCGTCTTCGTCCTTCAGTTGGCATTCAGTGTCAACTTGTTCGCCATGGCCTTTGTGGAGCCTTTCGAAAGCCCCGCGCCAGGCACGAATCCAGCGTGGTGGACGGAAACCGGCGAGTCCTCGCTGGTGGCGGATGGCCCCACCAACAAGGTGCTGCGCCTGTCTCCGGCCCTCAACGAAGGCAATGAGACGAAGGTGGTGCGTCCCATCACCTGGGATGAAACCAAGACCATCGCGTTCATCGACTTCATGGTCAAACCGGCCGCGAATCCGGAGGGCAGTCTCGCCGCGATCTATGTGAACGGTACCCAGATCGCCTTCCAGGTGACGGAGGGTGATGCCGATGGCACCATCTGGGCTTATCACGGCAATGACGATGATGAGAACCAGCCGTCCTCCTACTGGGTGGAGACTCCCTCGACGTATGCATTTTCCTCCACCACGCTGAAAGCGAATGCGTTCAACCGCATCACGCTGCGCCATGACTACGGCCGCCAGGTGTGGGACCTCTTCGTGGATGGCAAGATCTCCGCGGCCAATCTGGGCTTCTCCGGACGCGGGGACAAACTGGACGCGATCGAGTTCTACGGCGGCACGGTGGCGGATCAGGACATCGACCAACTCCAGGCGGACCCGGACAACATGCTCTTCCCGGATGCGGACAAGGACGGTCTGCCGGACGCGTGGGAAACGGCCAATGGTTCCAATCCCAATGTTTACGACCGGGACAACCTCGCTCCGAATGGCAAGTCGTTTCTGGAAAACTACATCGCTTCGCTGTGGTCCACGACGACGGTGCCGAACGCCCACGCCGTGGGTGGCGCGGTTTCGAGCGTGAACATCCCGCCGCTGACAATCATCGGCAGCCATGAAATGGTCGGTTCGCTCAAGGGCGCGATGACCGTGGGCGGTGATGGATCGTCGAACTACTCGATCCCGCTCGATCTGCCGAAGGGAACGGGCGGCATGGAGCCGAAGCTTTCGTTCAACTATTCCAGCGGCGGTGGCAATGGCCCGCTCGGCGTGGGATGGAGCCTCGGCGGGCTTGAGAAGATCGTGCGCGTCCAATCGAGCGCGGTGAAGGACGGCTCGTTCGATCCGGTGGACTTCGACCAGTACGACCGCTTCCTTTTCAACGGCGAGCGTCTCGTCTGCGTATCCGGCACCTACGGCACTCCGGGATCGGAGTACCGGACGGAGATCGATTCCTACGCGAAGATCAAATTCAACACCGCCACGTCCCCGGCGAAGCCCTATTGGACGGTCCAGACGAAATCCGGCCTGACCGTCACGCTCGGCGAGACCGCGGATTCCCGTGAGGACTGCACCGCGGGCACGCTGGCCTGGGGCGTCAGCAAGGTGTCCGATACCGTAGGCAACTACTACAAGGTGGACTACACCCGGGACACCGTTTCGGGCATCGGTCTGGCCAGCCAGCGCGTGGCCTCGATCTCCTACACCGGCCACGAGGGTTCCTTTACGCAGGCTCCGTACTGCACCGTCTATTTCGACTACGAAACTCGCGAGGACCAGACGCGGACCTACAGCCCGAACACCAGCTATCTGATGGCGAAGCGGCTGGCGAAGGTGCGGGTGACCACCAAGGGCTTCTGCAACCACAGCTACGTCCTGGCCTACGACTATTCCTACCAGAGCAAGCGCTCCTTCCTGAAGTCCGTGCAGAAGCTCGGCATGGACCAGCCCACGCAGGGCGTGCCGGCCACCACCTTCACCTACGGCGGCCTCACCTCCACCGAGCAGCTCTGGAGTGCTCCGAGCAATTCGGAGTGGCCGGTGTACAACGCGACCTGGGACACCACGGGCAATGTGAACTCGATGGTCACCACCTCCGAGGGTGGCACCCTGGTACGCCTGGATGGGGACGTGTCCCGCGTGCATCCGCTGACTCCGGCCGTGACACTCTACTCGGACTCGAAGCTGACGTTCCAGTTCCGGGGTGGCTCGGCCACGGGAGGTTCGTTCGTTTCGGGAGCTTACATCGGCTTTGATACGGACAGCACCTACACGGCCAATCCGGCCCGCCTGACGCTCATCAAGGGCAGCGGCACCGCGCCGGCGATCGCGAAGGACAGCACCATCACCTACAACCCGGCCTCCACGCCGGATGGTTGGCAGACGATGACCATCAATGTGGGGGGCATTGCCACCGGCTCGCACGGTTACTTCGTCCTGATGAACGTGGACGATAATCCCAATGACGGGGTTTCGAGCGCGGAGTTCCGCGATCTGCGGCTGTATCGCGGCGACACCCAGGTGCCGGCGGATGTCTCGGCCATGAGCTTCTCCGCGCAGTGGGAGATGCCGCATTTCCTCGATTCGCTCGGCAAGGATCTCGGCATCCGCTTCATCGACCTGGATGGCGACGGCCTGCAGGACATGTGCGACTGGCGCGCCTACGGCTACACGAACACTTCGGGAACCTTGGCGCCCGACAGCATCGGCCAGGTGTTCCGGAACACCGGCAATGGCTTCACCGTCGCTCCATCGCTGCTGCCGGAGGCCTGGATGCCGCTGTCCTCCCGCAAGGACGACCTGGAGGCCTACCATTACGACCGCAAGCACCATCTCTTCGCCCAGCCGATGGACATCAACGGCGATGGCAAGATGGACCTGATGTGCTCGACCGCGATCAAGTATTCGGGAGGCGCGCTGTCCAACGACCTGACCTTCTGGACGCAGGTGGACATCGGTGGCGGAGCCAAGGACTGGCGGGAACTGACCGCCTACAAGATGCCCTTCCGCATGAAGAACATCGGTTCTTCCGCGCCCTACGGCGGTACGCCGCGCGACCAGCATGCGGAGTGGGTCGATATCGATTCGGACGGCTATCTCGATTTCGTCTGCTTCACCACCTCGCAGGGCAAGCTGGTCAATGCGACCAACGACACCACGGTCATCGTCGCCGGGGACAAACCCACAGCGTGGCTGAACCGTGTCCACAAAAACGAAGGCTGGGTGCAGGCGGATGCCCTGGCATTCCCGGAAATGCTCAAGCGCACCTATCCGGCGGAGGAGGAAAAGGGCCGCCGCCTCGCGGACCTCGATGCGGACGGACACCCGGAAGTGCTCGAGGCCATTTCCGCGGGCACGGGCGAGCTGCGCAAGAGCTACGCGATGACCTTCGCCGCCAACGGCCAGCCCACCGGTTGGAACGAAACGCCGGGTGCGGAAAACCCGCCGACGTCCACCGGCAACCTGGATCTTCCCACCGGCAGCGGCATGGCGAACGCCGCGTTCGTCAATGTGAATGCCGACTCGCTCGGCACGCAGATGACGGACTTCAACAATGACGGGCTTGCGGACGTGATCCGCTCCGCGCGCTCCGGCTCGAACCTGCGCTGCATCTACATGAACACCGGCTCCACCACCAGCCGGTGGGCGGCCGAACCTGCGGCGGGAGGCAGCGTCGACCAGCGTTACACCTACGATCTGCCGCGTCCGCTTAACTTCGTGGTCAGCAATGTGTATTACCCGGTGGGCTATGAATTCGCCGACATCAACGGTGACGGCCTCACGGACATCATCTTCGGCCAGAACGACGTGCCGGACGATGCCACGATCAACAACAACGCCGTGATGATGAACACGGGGTCCGGCTGGCTTTCCCGGAACGACAGCCAGAAGTGGGGCATGCCGAACGGCGTCCGCTTCAGCCTGAGCCAGGCGGATGCGCAGAACGGCAAGCGCCGTGCGAGACTCCAGGACCTCAATGGCGACGGTTTTCCGGATCTCATCGCGGGTCTGGTGGACCAGGCTCCGTCCGTGCTCATCAACCAGTGCCGCCCGGAGGTAATGACCTCCGTGACGGACGGCTACGGGGCCACTCTCGCGGCGACCTACCAGCGTCTCAACGATCCCGCAGCCGTCAGCGGTGATGCGGGAGGACGTCCGGTGTATCTGCCGTGGGTGGGAACCAGCGACACCGACCTCCTGCCTGAAGGCCAGATCATGGTGCGTGACAACCGGCTGGTGGTCAGCCGTCTGATCGAGTCGGACGGCCGGGGCGGTTCCCGCGCCACCCGCCACCATTTCGGCGACCTGCGCTTCGACCGCATCAACGATGTCTCGCTCGGATTCGGCAAGGCCGAGGTTTACGACGAACTGTGGACGGGCGTGCCGCCGCTGTCCGTGGCCACGACCGCGCCCACGGGTGGCAACTATTTCATCCGCGGATGCTCGAAGACCACGATGTCCCGGACCTTCCCGCACGCGGGCAGTCCGGTGACCCAGGAGTCCTACATCAATGTGACTTCCGCCAGCCCGTCGGGAATCGAAACGGGCGTGAGCACCGGCTTCAAGTTGGTGAAGCGGGATCTCTCCGCCTACGGGACGCTGGCTTCCACCACCGGTGTTGCCGGGGGCACCATCCTGCGGCCGGTGCAGATCAAGTCGGTCAATACGACCCTCGACATCAATGGCACGGTGATGACGGAGACGGTGGCCAGCAATCCGACTACGAATTTCGACGCCTACGGCTTCCTCACGTTCGCCAAGGTCGGCTCGAAGATTCCTTCCGGCAGCGTGCTGGCGGAGATCACGGATGTGGCTGCGGCCATCGCCACGGCCGAGGGACACACGGACTTCTCCAGCCTGGAGACCACCAACACCTACGATCACAATGTATCGGGCGACAAGTGGCACCTGGGGCGCCTGCGCACCGCCACCAGCGTGGCGAGGAAGAAGGATCATTCCCCGCTCACCAAGCAGACCAGCTACAGCTATCACAGCACCACCGGCCTGCTGGAGGAGGAAAGGGTCGAGCCGAATGATTCGCTGCTCAAATCCATCACCACCTATGGGCGGGATGGCTACGGCAATATCACCAGCACCTCCGTGGAGGCTTCCTCGAAGCATGATACCTACGCGGCCCAGACCCGGAGCAAGTCCACCAGCTTCAACGATCCGGACGACAGCAGCTTCAACGGCCGCTTCCCGTGCTCGGAGACGAATGCCATCGGCACGGTGTATCACTCATACGATCAGGAGCGCGCGCTGCTGATGAAGACCAAGAACATCGACACCCTGTTCACGACGTTCAGCTACGATATCTTCGGCACGCACGTGACCACCCTTGCTCCGGACGGCACCCAGGCTGCGGAGATCACCCGCAAGGCGGGCAATGCCGATCTGCCGTCCGCCGTGGTGACCGCCATGGGCGGCTCGTCCATCCGCTGGATGAAGGGCAAACAGGCCTCAGGTTCGCCATGGGCCGTGGCCTACTATGATGCGTTGGGTCGCCAGGTCGCGTCGGAAACCATGACCCTCTCCGCCTACGGATCGGGTGGCTCCCAGTGGAAGCCGGTTTACTCCGTCATCAAATACGACAGCCAGGGGCGGAAGACGGATGAAGCGCAGCCCTTCTTCATCGGCGAGACCATCCGCTGGACCAGCTATGTATTCGATGATGTCGGCCGCGTGCTGAAGACCACCCACCCGGATGGCACGGTCGAGGAGGTCGTCAAGATCGAGGCCGGCCTTTCCGCGAGCGGCGAACCGTTCAGCTACATCAAGGCGAAGGGCCGCATGAAGACCTCCGGTGAGGACACCTGGGGCACCCAGTATGCCCAGCGCTGGAACAACGCCAAGGGCACGCTCTTGAAGAGCCTGGATGACTCCGGACTGACTTCCGATTTCGACTATGACGCGGAGGGCAAGCTGCTCACCGCCACGGTGGGGAGCATCGTGATGATGACCAACACCTACGACACCCTCGGCCGCAAGACCCAGGGCGTGGACAAGGATGCGGGCACCAGCAAGATCGGCTACAGCGGATTCGGGGAAACGGTCTTTCTGGAGAATGCCAGCGGCGAGCAGACCCTCACCGAATACGATGCGATGGGCCGTGTCACCAAGGTCATCCGTCCTTCCGGTGAAGGCACGTTCGACTACGCCTACAAGCCCGGTTCCCCCGGCAAGGGACTGCTTGAGTCGATCCAGAAGGCAGGCGTGTCCGGTTGGAGTGAGACGCTCCACTACGACCGGTTCGCGCGTCCGGATGTGGCCACGCGGAACCGGAATACCGAGAGCTTCACCACGGAAACGCACTACGATGCGCTGGGGCGGGTGGATTACACCATCGATGCGGGCGGTCTGATGGTCGTCCACGAATACGACAAGGTTTACTCCGCCAAGATCCGCTCCTCGATCTTCAAGCCGGGCAGCACCACCGACAAGATCACCCTTTGGGAAGCGCGCGCGTTCGATTCCGCGGGACGGCCCACCCAGCAGTATCTGGCGCAGGGTGTGACCACGGACACGACCTATGAGGCGGCGACCGGGAAGACCCTCTCGATCTCCTCGACGGGACCGATCGGCACGCTCCAGAACCTCACCTTCGAGTGGGACAGCAAGACCAACCTGAAGAAACGCCAGGATACGATCGCCGGGCAGACCGAGACATTCACGTATGATACCTCGAACCGTCTGGTGTCCTCCTCCATCGGTGGTTCCTACTACTACGACGCGAACGGGAACCTGACCTCGAAGGACGGAGAAACCCGCACTTATGGCACTCCGCGGGTCCATGCCGTGGCCCAGGCGACCATCAAGAGCCAGCTCAAGAACTACGCCTATGATGCCGGCGGGCACGTCACTTCCGAGAAAGACAGTTCGAACAACACGATCCGCGCCTACACGTGGACCTCGTTCGGGCAGTTGGAATCCGTCAGCCAGTCGAGCTGCCCGCTGCTGAAGACCTTCGATCCCTCCACGAAGTATGACCAGGGCGGCTCGGTCTATGGCATTCCGCTTTCGACCCAGTTCCTGGAGTCGGCGGGAGTTGCCAGCTTCGAGTTCGATTCAGCGGGAGATCGCAGCGCTCAGACGTTGCTGCGCACTTACGTGGATACTTCGGTGGCGCGGGTGGATACCACCTACCTCGGCAGCTACGAGCGCGAGGTCCACAGCACCATCGCGGCGGGAACCAGCACCCAGACGGTGGTGAAGACCATCCACCGCCACCATCTGGGAGCGGCGATCTACACGGTGGAATCCGGCACGGGTGGCTCCTCCACCAAGCTCTCGACGCTGCTGACCGATCATCTCGGCTCCACGGACGTGCTGCTGGTGGGCACCTGGGGTGGATCGGCCTTCGGCAACTTCAAGGCCGAGCGCCAGAGCTTCGATGCCTGGGGGGAGCGCCGCAATCCGGATACCTGGGTGAAGTGGCGAGGCAACTATGCAGACGGCCAGCGGACCAGCGCCGCGAATTTCCACCACGGCTACACCGGCCACGAGATGCTGGATGACTTCGGCCTCGTCCACATGAACGGCCGCATCTACGACGCGGAACTCGGCCGTTTCCTGTCCGCGGACCCGTACGTCCAGGCCCCGGAGTTGAGCCAGAACTTCAATCGCTACAGCTACGTTCTCAACAACCCGCTGAGCTACACCGATCCGACCGGGCACATCATTTTCGGGTTGCCGACACTCATCATCTGGGCAGCGGAATTCCTGGTTGTCCGGAACTACTGCAAACAGCATCCGAATACGTTTGTGGGGCAGATGTTGCCCAAGGTGTATGCCTTTGCCGTCACGGTGGCCGTGACAGTCGCCACGGGCGGGAATGCGGTGGCCGGAGGAGCTGCTGGTGGGGCGACCGATGCTTTCTTGTCCGGAGGAAACGCGCATGATGTTCTAAGGGCAGCCGGAACCTCAGCTGTTCAAGCCGCCATCACTGCCGGGGTCCTGCATAACTTGGAACCGGGAGGTTGGCTGAAATCCCTCCCCATGCCTACCCAGGTGGCCGCCCATGTTGTCGGCCATGGTCTGGTGGGTGGCGCGGCCAATGAGGCCATGGGTGGAAAATTCATGGATGGATTTCTTTCCGCTGCTGCGGGGGCTCTTGGAACGGATATGGGCATTGCGCAGCACTTGGGCCTAGGCAAGCCCGGTGACTCCAGCAACGTTTTTGCCCGTGACATGGTGGCCGCGGTGATTGGCGGCACAGCGGCCGAGCTGGGTGGTGGTAAATTTGCCAATGGTGCCTTCATGGCGGCTTTCCAGCATCACTATAACGCGGAATTCGACAAATGGAGCGAAACGCATTATGAAGCGGACGATCGTTCTTTCCGGATAGATTCGAATGTTTATGGGAATGAAAAAGAAGGGGTGCGTAGCGGGAAAATTCAAATTCACATCGGTAGGCAGCATGAAGAATTTGTTTACAATCCAGAAAAGAACGAATTCTTTAATAAGGACGGTCAGAGATTGCCGATGAAAATTCGGAAGGCAGTTCTTAAGAATTCACAAGTTCAAAGAGGCTTGAATAAAGCTATCGCAAGATTAAAAACAGCAGGTGTGGTGATGAAGAATAGTGCGGGGCCGCTGATGTTGCTTGGTATTGTTATGTGGGGTAATAGTGCTGCTGGTGATGTGGAGAAGTATCGAGTTGCTGTCGAGGGAGGCAATCCGTCTTTGATTACTGCTGCACGAAGAGATATGATAGAAAATTCACCCATGATGGATTCATACAAGGTTCAGCTAACTATTAGCTTAACTGAAGTTGATGGTGGTGACGATAAATGATTTTTAAAGTTTATTATTTTTATGAAATATCGAGTTCTGGTGGAGGCGACGCGTAGAATATCTTCAGGCAAGCTGATTTTGGGTCTCGGCCCGGAGCCCAGTGTTGACAATTTGGATTGGGTGGGGTGTGCATACGTCTTGGCTGAAAATGCGGAAGAGGCAGGGAGAAAGTTTGGAAACTTTTTCACTGAACATGCGCAATCCTGGGTTTTTGATGGCGATCCGGAACCGATTGATGCGATAGAGGAGTTCGAATTGGATTATCTAGTCATTGAGGAACGGGGGGATGTGCCTAAATTTGAAAATGGGGAGGTTGTGGCAGGGTGGGGAATGTAGTGGATTGGGCCACCTCATGACAGTTCAGGACATTCCGCTTTCGGATTTCGTTGGAAAGGAATGCTGGCGCACGCTTGCGGGTAAGGGCACTGGCAGCATGTTCACGCTTGATCTGGGAGAGAAGATCCAGCGGCTCAGACCGCTCCCATCGAAGCATCTGGATGAGACGATCCGGAATTTTGAAGGCGAATATTCCCTCTACGTGACCTTTGGGGATTGGAGGGTGGAAGGTCCGGAGGGAGTCATCTGCACGTCGCGGAGCTCCAATGAGAAGGACGGAGAGATGGTCACGGGGCTGAAGAGGCTTGAGGGTGAGAAAATCGTGGAAGCATCGATGACAGGTGCCTCCCGTGACCTTCTGCTGGCGTTTTCCAGCGGGCTGGTTCTGCGGGTTTTCGTCAATGCCGTGGATGACGAGGAGGATGACTATTCGCTGTTTTTCCCGCAGGGGGTTTGGACGGTTGGAGCGAAGGGCCGATTGAGAGGGGAAAAGTGAAGCCGCCTGAAGGGGGAATGAAAAGCCACCGCATCCCACTGGCAGGTATGGAAGCCTTTTTGACGATTGAGGTTGATGGATGATATCAGAAATTATCTGGACGATGAATCGACGTGCAAGGCGTGCCACGTCATGATCCGTGTCAGCGGTGACTATGACCCTGCGGAGGTTTCGCGTGTGGTGGCAGTCGATCCCGAACTGTCTTATCGGAAGGGGGACGAGTATGTGACCAAGGATGGCCGCACGCTCAGGAGGCCCAATTCGCATTGGTCGGTTTCCACCAAGGATCTCGATTCCCGGTCCATGGAGTGCCATTTTCTTGAGCTCCGGAAGCGGTTGGGAGGGGTGTCGCGGTGGGAAAAGATCAGGCAGATGGACGGGGTGGTGGTTTCCATCGCCGTCTGGTGGGAGGCGAAGGGCGGCTTCGGAGACTATTTCGTGACCTCCAAGGCGCTTTCGTCCCTGGCCGGGTATGGCGATGATTTCGAATTTTACTTTTTGTAGAGACGGTCGGCTGGCAGATGCCTTGTCATTCATTCATGCACGATCCTGCAGACAGCACAGGCGACGCGGAGGCGGTGAGGCTATCCATGTCGCTGCGGGTCTTTTCGGAAGATCTCGATCCGGAATGGGTGACCTCGGGATTGGGAGTGGCGCCAACTTTGACCTATCGGAAGGGTGACGGTTATCACGGCCCGGATGGCAGGCTCAGGAGCATCTACAAGCAGGGGATGTGGATCCATGATGTGGAGGAAAGGATCGATGAGAGGATCATCGGTGAACGCTTGCTGGAATTTGTCCGGATTTTCGAAGCGCGGAAAAATTTCCTGAAGCAGGCTGTGGAGGATGGAATCCGGGCGGATGTGTTCGTGGGTGTCTTTGACAGCGAGGGGATTTTCCCGATGAAGCTTTCCAACGACCTGCTCCGCACGATGGGTGCGATGGGCCTCGAGTTGGATGTGTCCGTCTATGAAAGAGAGGCTCGGACGGATGGGCGGCGATCAGATGGCGGGAGTGTCCAAACCGAATTTTACCAACTGGATCACGAATATGAGGATCTGGAGGGCTTTGAGCATGTGAAGTTCCTCGGAATCTATTCGAGTGAAGAGCTCGCCGTGGCTGCACGTGACTCTCTTTTGAAACAGCCGGGATTTTCGGATCATCCCGAAGGGTTTTGCATCTCCAAGGTGGTGCTGGATCGTGTGGAGTGGTCTGAAGGATTCGTGAGGGCGGGGGATATTTGAAGCGGCTTGAACAATTCGGAGGCTTTCGTATCCTCGGCATCGATCGGCGACACGCGGATCAAATCATCCATGTCATCCTCCATATGGAATTTGTGGGTCGAATTGTCCCGGGTGAAAGCGGAGTCACTTGATTTCGAAGTGGAGCCATGGGAGTCGCAGGTCCCGGCTGTGATGGAGGCGTGGGAAGTGTTGACGCGGCCGTGCCATCTGGAGGCATTGGAGGAATGGCATCGCGAAACGAGGAATTCCAATTCGAGGGCAGAGCTGGCGGCCGATAAGGCTCTGGAGCGATGCCGGGAGCGGATGGGCGACATGGAGGGAATGGAGATCGTGCTGGCGAGCCTGCCTGACCATGACAAGTTGGTGGCGGAGATCCACTTCCACGGATTGTTCGCCGGACTGGTGTCGCAGGAGGTGGAAGGACGGTTTGATTTTGAATCGCCCGGCGCGGACCTCGATGAGAAACTGGTCACGCGGACAATCCCGGCGAGCCGGCTTTCCGCCGCCATCGCTGCGGCCTGCGAGAGATTACGGCAGGGAGGTCGGGAATGAATTGATTGATGGACCGGATCGAGTGGAGGGGTGGAACGGATATGATGGAGGCCCATGTCGTACCGGTCGATTTCCACCAAGGGTCCAGATTCCCGGGGTTTGGGTTTTGCAAGGGGCGGCACATGATCATGCCTTGGATTTCCATTGATCCAAAAGGGGAGAATGATGGAAGGATATGGCGTAAGCGTGGTCCCAAGCGCCATCCGGTAGGCGTTGCAGCGGCGATTTCGTTGTCGTCATAGTGAGAGGTTTATGACGACAACGAATTTTACGCGGCGCGACGGGTCGCTACAGTCCGTTGGGTTTTCAGCCAGTTGGACGGGGTCAGGGCCGCAACCTCGTGGTTTTGCATCCCGGGTAGCCGGGTGAGCACGTCGGTGAGATAGTCCTTTGGATCGATTCCGAGGCGGCGGCAGTTCTCCACGACAGTATAGAGGATGGCCGCCTTGTCCCCGGCGGCTTCGCGGCCGATGAACAGCCAGTTCTTCGCGCCCAATTTGGTCGGGCGGATGGCATTCTCGACGAGGTTGTTGTCGATCTCAATGCGCCCGTCCCGCAGGTACGTGACAAGGTGGTCCCACTGGTTGAGGGCGTAACGGATGGCCTTCCCAGGTTGGATTGAGGCAGGATGGAGCGACGCCTGGCCAGCAGATCGAAGAGCCGTTTGAGCTGTTGGTGGATGGGGCGGCTTTCCGAGGCGCGGATGGCATCGCGCAGAGCCGGACCGGCGCGGCCCTGCCGCAGGTGCTTCTCGATGCGGTAGAGGTGGCCGAGCTGGCGCAGGATCCATCCGACGAGCTTGGGCGATTGATCCTTCGCTTCGTAAAACTTGCGACGTCATGGGCGTGGCACCCCATGAGGGTGATGTGCTCCTTGCCGCGTGCCCAAGAGGGATAGGCGCTAAAGCCGTCACATTGGATGATCCGCGGGAACGGAGTATCCGCGCCGAGCAGGCCGGTGATGCCGCTCTGGTCGCGACCCGGCTGCCAGTGGTAGAGAACACTGCCGCCGGGGATGTTGCTGGTCCAGAGGTAGCCGGTGCGGGTCTTGCCGTGGCCGGGTTCCAGATAGTCGATGGGCGTTTCGTCGAGCTGGAGGTAGTGGCTGGCGTGGTGCTCGCTCCGGATCTCGCGGTGGATGGCGGCGAGCCAGTCCGAGGCGAGCAGCGACCAGTCGCAGAGGGTCTTGCGGTGGAGGTTCACGCCCTGACGGGAGAAGATCTCGCTCTGCCGGTAATAGGGCAGATGGTGGGCGTAGCGGGCGGTGACGACCTCCGCGATCAGCGCGGGAGTGGCAGTGCAGCGATCCTGCAACGACGGCGGCAGCGGAGCGATGACGGGTTTGGCGAGGGGATCGCCGGCGCGCACATACTTGGGCCGGACGAGGCGGCGGCGCAGGAAGCGACCGGGTCGGTAGTCGAGTTGCTCGCGGACTTCCTCACCGATACGCCGCCAGGCGGTGGGATCGGCCGTAACCTCGGGCGGGTCGAGAACTTCCACCTCGACGGGAAGGTGCTCGGGGATGCGCGGTTGGCGGGATGCCTTCGTGGTTTTCGGCTTGTGATCGGGTGTTTCAGCCGCCGGGACGCCTTCGGTTCCATCGGCGGCGGGCGCTTTTGCCGCATCGGGATCCAACAAGAGTTCGAGCTGGGCGGGATCGAGCGATTCGCTGGTCGATCCGAAGACGCGGCGCACGAGCGCATCAAGCTTCTGCTCCAATAGGGCGATGCGCTGGTCCTTGCGGGCGAGCTCGTCCAACAGGAACTGTTCGCGCTCGCGGGTCATCGTCGTGCGATTTACTACGAGGTGAGCCGTAAATGATCAAGGGGCCGCCGTGCGACATTTCCGTCAAGTGGACTCATACCACGGCCGCTTGCAGCCGTCGCGCATGTCGATGCCATCAAGCAGGAAGGCCAGTGCGGTGGAACTCAGGCGCAGCTTGCCATCGCGGACCTCCGTGCCCTTGGGCCAGGAAAAGGTCCCGCGTTCAAGCCGTTTTGCCAAAATCCAAAGCCCGCTTCCGTCCCAGTAGAGGATTTTGAGCAGCGAGCGCCGCTTGTTGGTGAAGGCGAAGATCGCGCCGCTCTTCGGATCTTCCTGAAGTTTGGTGGTCACAGCATCGTGCAGGCCGTTGAAGCTGCGGCGCATGTCGCAAGGCTCCACTGCCACGAAGACCTTGAGGCTTCCCGAAAAACTCAACATGCAGCACCTCCGGACAGGCGCTGGATCACCCGCGCGGCCAACGACACGTCCGTTTCATCGCGGATGAGAAGCGTCGCTCCTCCCGGAAGCCTCACCTCCAGCCCCACGGAGCCAACCGGCGGGATGCCTGTCGGGAACTTCTCCACCACAGCCGGGAGGAACAGCGGCGCGGCAGGAGCGGGGCCGGAGACCGGATAGCGGCCGTCGTCGCGTTTGCGCTTCTGAAGCCACGTGGCGAAAGTCTGATACTTCACTCCGTGCAAGGCGCAAAACTGCGGGCCGCTCGATCCACTGGATTGGTAAGCATCAAGCAACGCGTCACGCTGCTCCCGCGAAAAGCGGATCCTGCCGATACAGTCCTGTTTCACCAATCCTTCGTTCGTTGTCGTCATATCCACTATGCCTATGACGACAACGAAACCTCCGTTGCAACCGCAACGGCATGGCGGCTCGGACTACGCTTACGATATGGCCATGCCAGTTGCCGTTTATGTGACCGCCGCCCCGTCCTTGATCCCGGATCTGGTGATTGGTTTCATCCTCCTTTCCTGGGGGGTATCGGTGTATTTCGGGGCTGAGATTGGGAACTCCAAGGGCAGGCTGTTGGCCGGGATCATCCTGTCCCTGTGTGCCAGCTGGCTCGGGGTTCTCATCTTGGTTTGTCTGGATAATGAAAAGAGACGCAGGCTCGAGGATCAGCGCCACGCGGAGTTGATGGCGGCGCTCAGTCTCCCGATCGGTCCATCCGAAGCTCCGCTGCCGACGGACTTCGCGCGCTTTTCCACACCGGGATTGCCGGTCGAGGTTCCGCGTTTCCGCGTCGCCCGCCGTGGCAAGGACCTCGGAGTGAAATCCAGTTCATGCTTCAAAAGGCGCTTCTTGCCGCGGACGACCAGTACCTGGATGCCGCATCGAACCAGTGGCTGCCATTGGCCCGGCTTCCCGGCCTCACGGTCCGATAGAAACCGCGGACCGGCGGATTCCGGGACCGTCGCCTGCGCGCGGATATCGGCAGGATGGTCCCACACATCTTTGGGTGTATTGCAGTGGCCCGTGTGAGTGATGAGGCTGCATTTCCCGGCTTTGTTGGGAAGGCGCATGTGCCCGGAGCATGCCGGTTTCCCGTGCTCCCATCTTGACCCTCGGGGTGGTCGGATGAGAGATTGATACGATTGAGGTACAGGGAATAGGGAGTGGTGTAGATGTGGAACTCATGCACATTCTTGTGGTGGAGGATTGGCTTGGTCGTGGCGGCCGGGCTGGGGGGAATCGCGGGTGGGGAAGAGCCTGTGGATCGGGCGTCCGCGGCGCGTGAATTCGCGGGTTCGGGAAAGGAGGCGCTGAGGGAGCTGAAGCTGGAGGGCACGATCACGTGGGTGGATGCGGGCCGGGACTCACTGGTGGTGCAGGATGATTCCGGGGCGGTGCGTTTGGAACTGGATCGACCGATGCGCGATGTGGAGGTGGGTCGGAAGGTCATGATTGAAGGTATGGCGAAGGCGGAGAAGGGCGTGTTGTTCTGCCGTTCCAAGCCCCTGCTCGGGGATGAGGGAAAGCCGGATTTCCGGGAGAAGTCGGCCAGGGTGCATCTGACGGCGGGACGTCATCCGCTGCGGCTGGAATATTACCAGCGTGGCGGGAGGAAGACCTTGCAACTGTTGTATGAGGGGCCGGGCATTCCCCGGCAGCCGGTTCCGCCCGCCATGCTGTCTCATCCGCTGGCGGATGGCACTCGGGAGCCCGGGCTTGCCTATGCGGTCTATGGGGGACGCTGGGAGAAGATGCCGGTATTCGGTCGCGAGAGTCCGGTGTCGTTCGGTGTCGCCCATCAGTTCGATCCCGCGACGGGCGGGCGCGATGGTGATTACGGACTGGTGTTCTCCGGCGCTCTCGAAGTGCCGGTGGACGGTGACTATTCGTTCCACCTCACCGCGGATGACGGATGCCGGTTCCATCTCGATGAGCAACCGGTGAAGGTGTCCGTCATGGGGGCTGTGGATCTGCCGGGGGCCCGTACCATCGTCGTGGGGCAGAAGTGGGACGCTGCGGACGACTACCGGCGTGTGGAGATGGAGGGAACGGTCGCGACTCTGGGCCACGGGGATGGACGCTGGTATTTCGATTTGGTGGCGGATGGCAGCGCGCTTGCGGTGGAGGTCGTGGACAACGGGGATGGACAAGCGCCACGATTGCCTCTGCTCGGCAGCCGCGTGAAGGTGAGCGGCGCGTGTTACGGCACGCCGGGCGAGGATGGGCATGCCATGGCGGCCGGGTTGTTGGTGTCCGGAATGGAGCATGTCCGGGTGCAGTCGGTGAGGGTGGGGTTGTGGGCGGAGACTCCCTTGTCGCGGATCTCCGGACTCAGCCGGGAAGGGCATCCCGCAGGGACGTTGATCCGTCTCCGGGGGAAGGTGGTGCGAGGTGGGGAGGAAGGGGTTCCGCTTGGACGATGGCAGCGGAACCATTCGATTTGCTCCGTTGCCTTCGCCGCCATCGGACAAGGAGGGAATGGTTGAATTGCTGGGTTCGTTGGATTGGGCGGATGGCTCGCCGGGATTGTCCGTGGCGGTGTTCCGGTCGATGGATGGCGGGGCAACGGCGGGACAAAGGCGGCCTCCGCTTTCCGCGATTCCGCAGATCCGGGCGCTGGAGCCGGACAAGCTGCCGAACCGGGTGCGAATCCGCGGGGTCGTGACCTGTGATCAGGATGCGCATTCCGTCACCATCCAGGAATCGGGAGCGGGCATCACCTGCTGGCTGTCTTCCGATCAATCGCCACCATTGCAAATGGGGGACCAGATCGAACTCACCGGCCGAATGATCCGCGGAGCATTCGCGCCGAACGTGATGGAGGCATCGGTCACGTGGCTGGGGAAGGGGATGATGCCGGAGCCCGCGAGGCCGGCCCGCGATCTCTTTCTCAATGGCAGCCTGAATGCCCGGTGGGTGGAGGTGGAGGGAGTGGTGAGCCAGGTGAGGGACGGGCTGGTGACGGTGTCGATGGCGGGTGGTCCGATCCATGCACGGGTGCTGCATGGCGATCTTTCCTCGCTCACAGCCATCCGGGGAGCGGTGGTGCGTGTCCGTGGGATCGTGGCGCCGGTGTTCAATGACGAGCACCAGATCCTCGAGACGTATGTGCGGGTGAGCTCGCCCTTGTACATCACGGTCGTGACTCCGGCAGGGGCCGATCCGTTCGCCGTGCCAGTGAAGCGCGTGCCGGAACTCCGCGAGTTTGATCCGGCGGGGGCATCGTTGTTCAACCGGGTTAGAATCGCGGGCCAGGTCATCCATGCATCCACGGCGGGATACTACCTCTCGGATGGCGGTCATGGCGCGCGGTTCGTACCGCGCGGGCCGGTGGGGATCGTGGCCGGGATGCACGTGGAGGTTTCCGGGCTGCCGCAGTTGGGCGGCTTTTCTCCGGTGCTGGAGGATGCGGTGGTGCGGTCCACCGGCAGCGCGGCCTTGCCAATGCCGGTGTCCGTGGAGAACGGCGGATTGTTCGATGGCAGCCATGATGCGACCTTGGTCCGCCTTGCCGCCACCCTGGTGGATGTGACCAACAGCCAGGGCGACCAGTTGCTGGAGCTCCAGCGGGACCATTGGAAATTCGTCGCGCGCCTGCCCGCGGACAGGTTGTGGAAGAGGCCGGCCGCGCCCGGCAGCGAGCTTGAATTGACCGGCGTATGCGTGGCCCGTGACGGAGGCTTCGGCGCGCCGCGGATGGAGTCCTTCGAGCTGCTGCTGAATTCACCGGCGGACATCCGCATCCTGTCGCAGCCGCCGTGGTGGACCACGCGGCGCATCCTGGGACTGGCCGGCGTGCTCTCGCTGGTGCTCTCGCTGGCGCTGGTCTGGATCGTCCAACTGCGCCGCCGGGTGGAGGAGCGCACCGCTCAACTGGCGGTGGAGATCCACCAGCGCGAGGTGGCGGAGCAACGCCGGGCGATCGAGGAAGAGCGGTCCCGCATCGCGCGAGATCTTCACGACGATCTCGGCGCGAAGGTGACGAAGATCACGATGCTCGCCGAGCAGGCGGCCGGCGGGCCGGACGGTACTACGCCTGGCGTACAAATGATTTCCGATACCTCCCATGAATTGACCCGCGCGATGGACGAGGTGGTCTGGACGGTGAATCCCCGCAATGACACCCTGCCGAGGCTCGCGCACTACCTGCTGCACTACGCGGAGAACTATTTCCACGGCAGCGGCATGCGCCTCCGCCTGAAAGGCCCCGGCGAGCTGCCGGAGATGCCGGTCCATGCGGGGGTGCGCCACCACCTGCTGCTGGCGGTGAAGGAGGCGCTGCGGAATGTGATGAAACACTCCGCCGCATCGGAGTGCCGGATGGAGGTCGGGATCGAGGATGGCGTGCTGCGTGTCACGATCGGGGACAATGGCCGTGGGATCGATGCGGGCATCGCGGAGAGCGGTCGCAATGGTCTGGCCAACATGAAGCACCGCATGGAGCAACTGGGAGGCTCCTGCGGATGGGAAACCGGACCCGGCCAGGGAACCACCGTGACCTTCGGCCTGGCGCTTTCACGATTGGCTCCGCTTTCATCCTGACAAAGCCGCGCCCCCACCCATAGATGTGTATTGGTGGCGCGAAGGCCGCTGTGATACCCTAGCGGAATGTCCCAGGATTTCCCGTCATCTTCAGATGCAGCAGCCGTGGTCCGGGTGGCGATCGTGGAGGATGACGATTGGATCCGTGACAATCTCGCCGCGCAGATCGATGCGGCTCCGGGGTTCACCTGCACCGGTGTCTTCCGGTCCGCGGAGGATGCCCTGCGGGAGATGCCCCGCGATGCACCGGATGTGGTGCTCATGGACATCAATCTCCCCGGCATGAGCGGCATCGAGTGCGTGAAGCAGCTCAAGATGTTGCTCGCGGGAGTGGATGTGCTGATGCTCACGGTTTCCGATGACAATGAAAACGTCTTCGAGTCGCTCAAGGCAGGAGCCAGCGGCTACCTGTTGAAACGGACCGCGACTCCGGTGTTGCTGCGCTCGATCTCCGAGGTGCTCCGCGGCGGCGGGCCGATGAGCGGATCGATCGCGCGGAAGGTGATCGAATTCTTCAACCGCAGGGGTGTGGTGCAATCCGAGATCTCACGGCTGACACCGCGGGAACGGGAGATCCTGGATCACCTGGCGGACGGAGCGGCATACAAGGAGATCGCGGATGCCCTGGGGCTGGCCTTCGATACGGTGCGCATGCACATCAAGGGCATCTACCGGAAGCTGCATGTGCATTCGCGCGGCGAGGCGGTGGCGAAGTATCTCAAGTAGCAGGAGGTCGGCGGGGGATACGCCAGTTTGTGTGTATTGCGGGTGGTGTGGAAACAGGCACACGGTGGATGGCAGGCTCCATGGATTTCCCCCCTTGGAATTCATGGCCTGATTCCAACCCAAGACCTGATGAAACCCCGATTGATCCTTGCTCGTATTGCACTTCCGCACCGTCACGTCCTTCCCTGCCTGATTGTTGTCGCGTCCGCACTTGCGGGAGCGGCACAGGGGGCGGACAGCGCGTGGATCCTCAACAACAACGGCAACTGGAGCACGGTTGGCAACTGGCTCGGCAGCACGGTGGCCGATGGCGCGGGCTCCACAGCCACGTTCAACATCGACATCTCCGCGGATCGCACCATCTCGCTCGATACCGCGCGCACGATTGGCAACCTGTTCTTCCGCGACACCACGGTGGGATCGAACTGCTATATTATCGGCGGCACCAATACGCTCACCCTGGACAATGGGGCGAACAAGCCGACGATCAGCATCTACCCGCGCACGGGAGCCATCGTCGCGCGCATCGATCGTCCCATCGCAGGCACCAATGGATTCCAGGTCCTGGCTCCGGGAGGTGCGGCATCGATGGGGTTGGGCGGTGTGGCCAACACCTTCTCCGGGGTGCTGACCATCGGTGCCGGTGTCTCCCTGCGCACCGACAATGGTTCCTCGCTGGGAGCGAAGGACGCGCTGACCACGGTGACAAGCGGCACCGGAGATCCGACGGTGGCGAACTACACGGAGGTGCTTGCAGGCGGCACGCTCAGTATCAGCAACCAGAACCACGGCACGGAGTACATCAAGGCGGCGGGGACGGGATGGGATGGCAATGGCGCGGTCGTGAACCTCAATGCCACGCAGACCAGCTCGCTCCAGCAGATGGAGCTGACCGGTGACACCACCTTGGGCGGCAGCAGCCGCTGGGACATCCGCCACGCCACCGCGGCCTCGGGACGATTGTTCCAAAATGGATTCACCATCACCAAGACGGGTGCCAACCAGATCAGCCTGGTGAATGTCCAGGTGATCGGCGGAGGCAATGTGATCGTCAACCAGGGGATCTTCGGGGTGGAGGCGGGTACCGTCTTCGATGGCGCGGGAACGGTGACCGTGAACAGCGGTGGGAGTTTCAATCTCTATGAAAACACCGGCGTCACGACCCGGGCCGTGCTCATGAACGGTGGGACGATGAACCACACCAGCACCGCCGCGAATGCGACCTATGGTGGAAACATCACGCTCGCCGCCGCCACCACGATCAGCCAATCCGGAGCCACCGGCAGCCTGACCCTCACCGGCACGATCGATGGTACGGGATCTCTCACCAAAGCCGGCCCGGGCACGCTCCATCTCAATGGTGCGAATACCTTCACCGGGGCCACCATTCTCTCCGCGGGCACCTTGCAACTCGGGACCTCCCCGCTGGCCTCAGCGGATCTCACGATCACGGGCGGCACGCTGTTCGACAATCTGGCGACCGGTGTTCCGCAGGGAATCAGTGGTACTCTGACGGCGGGCCGCACGGGAACCGCGGCCACGGACATCACCGGCTCGGTGACTCTTGCCTCCGGTGCCAACCTTGAGATCGGACCATCGGCGCGGAATGCCGGTGGTGCGGTCGAGTGTACCGTGGGTATTGGAAAGAGCCTCCAGCTCAATGGAGGCGGGAAGACCTACTTCGACCTCGGCAGCTCCGGTGCGGATCTCTCGGACAAGATCAACATCGGCGAGAATCTGGTGTTGAATGGTGTCACCGATGTCCATGTCTCCGTTGTCGATGGTGAACTGGCGGCTGGCAGTTACATCCTCGCGTCCTATGCAGGCGCTCTCACGGGGTCCGAGGCGAACCTCTCGCTCTCCGGGCTGCCTGCCGACACCCGCCAGAGCTTCGCGCTCAGCACTGCCACCATTGCAAACGCCGTCACGCTGGATGTGACCGGCAATGGTGCGAATCTCGTGTGGAGCGGAGGATTGGCGGGCAATGCGTGGGACCTCCACAACACCGCGAACTTCAGCAACGATGGAGCGGCCGATGGTTTCTACAACTTGGACCGGGTCTTCTTCAATGACAGCGGCATCGGCGGCGCTCCCATCCTGCTATCAGGAACACTGATGCCGGGGAAGCTGAACGTGAACGCCACCCAGGAATACACGTTTTCCGGCACCGGCATTATCAGTGGCCGGACGTCCCTGACCAAGCAAGGTGGCGGCTGGCTGCACATCACGGGGACGGCGCACGACTATTCCGGAGGGGTCATCATCAACAGCGGCGGGATCTCGGTGCCGGCGCTGGGCAACAATGGTTCGCCCTCTCCGCTTGGTATTGCTGGAACCATCGTCCTCCAGGGAGGCATCCTGTCCTTCACGGGCACCAGTGAATCGTCCAACAAGGTCATCGATCTCGGGACGACCGGTGGCAATCTCGATGTGCCCGCCGCTGGATCATCGCTCACCCTGACCGCGGCGAATCCTTTGCTTGGCACGGGCGTGCTCACCGTCAGCGGAGCGGGCTCGATCCGTCTGGTGCGTGACAATGCCCCATTCACCCTCGGCACGTCCCTCGCGGGAAATGGTCACCTGCGATTGAACCCGCGCACGGTGGCGGGTGCGACCACTTCGCTGGAAGTGTCCCTCACCGGCACCAACAGCGGCTTCTCCGGTGGTCTCACGCTGGAGAGCCCGGCTTCCGGAAGCTGGAGACTCTCCGCCGCCAGTGGCACCGCCGCGAAGCTCGGTAGCAGCGCCGTCACCGTGGGTGCGGGCGCGCAACTCTATGCCAGCGGAGTGACACTCACGAATCCGCTCACACTCACCGGCAATGGCTATGTCGAGAATGGCGGGACCACCGGTGGAGCCCTGCGCCTGGATACTTCCACCATCAATGGCACGACCCTCACCATCGCGGGGGCGGCGAAGATCGGCTGCCTTTCCAGTGGCAATGGGATCATTTCCAGCAGTGTCCTGCGTGGTGCCACCGCTGGCACCAACGATGACATTCTCACCATCGGCGGTTCCAACCAGACCTCCACCGGCGTGATCGTTTTCACCGGTACGGTGGAGGACACCTCGCTGGACAAGATCATCGTCGGCGGAGGCGGCACGTCCACCAGCCCGCAGGTGTTGCAGGTCGGCAGTGGCACGGCCTCCGGCAGCCTCGGGAATATTCCGGTCCAGCTCGGCAGCGATGCCCAGCCGGTCCAGTTGAGATTCCATCAGGCGGATGACTACATCGCGCCCTCATCGATCACTTCGGTTGGCACCAGCACCGAGCTGCATGCGAATACCCAGGCAGGCACCACCAATGGCAAGGGACTTGTCTTCACCGGTACGGTGGCCGCGGGGTATCTCGGCGTGGGTACGAGTGCCGCGGCGAGTTCCAGCATTTCCAAGCTGACGATTGAAAGCGGAGCGAATGTCGCCGCCGGAAATTTTTACGTGGGGGATGCCGCCAGCCGTTCCGGAGTGGTGGCACAGACCGGAGGCTCGATCGCCGTGAGCAGCGGATGCCGCATCGGCCACTTTGCCACGGAAAGCAGCATCTACACGATGTCCGGCGGAACACTCACGCTGACCGGAAATCCCACGGCGAATCCCTCGACCTCCGGAGTGGCGGAACAGGTGGGTGGCATCTATGTCGGCATCGACGGTGTCGGCGCGCTTGAGCAGAGCGGAGGCACGATCTCCACCCGCTTCGTGGTGCTCGACAATCGTGGCGACACCGCGGGTACCGATACGCTGACATTGAACGGCGGCTCGCTCGTGCTCACCTCCATCTGGGGACTCGTCCAGCGGAATGCCTCCACCGTTGTGAATCTCGGCGGTGGCACGATCGTGGCCGGAGCGAATCTGCCCATCGATGCCACGCCGGTTCTGGCCGCGGCGACCACCTCGATGGTGAATACCGGCGGCTTCACGGTGACGGCACCGAAGGCCTTCAGCGGTTCCGGCAATCTCGCGATCACCGGCGGCGGCACTTTCAGTGCCACCGCCACGTCCACCGCCACCGGCGCGCTCACCGTTTCCGGCAGCGGCACGACCTTCTCGGGTACAGGCACCGCACCGGGAGCGACGGCGGTGATCCATGCGGGTGCGAAGGTGCGCTCCACCGGCACCATGGGTTTCCCTGGCACGCTCACGCTGGATGCCGGTTCCACACTGGAAGCGTCCATCACCTCCGGCACCGCCGCCACCAAGGTGGTGAGCACGGGGCAGATGACCGTGAATGGAACGGTGAAGGTATCGCTTTCCGGATACACCCCGGTGGAGGGGGACGCGTTCAACCTCGCCGACTTCGCATCGTTCTCGGGCACACCCTCCTTCGACTTCACCGGAGCCGCGCTCACCGGCGGGCTGACGTGGAGCACGGCGAACTTCGCCACCGATGGCACCGTCCGGGTGGTTTCCGGAAATGCCTACACCGCCTTTGAATCGGCCAATGGCATCTTTGGCGCGGGAGCGACAGCGGACTCGGACGGCGATGGCCTGGCCAATGGCATCGAGTTCGTGCTCGGTGGCGATCCGTCCGGACCGGGTTCCGATTCCAGCGCTCTGCGCCCGCTGGTCACGATGGATGAGAACTATCTGCACTTCGTTTTCCGGCGTGCGGATGTCTCGATCCCGTTCAATCCCCGCGCCCAGTATGGCAGCGATCTGACCAGCTGGACCGATGCGGTGAACGGATCTCCGAATGGCACTCCGGTCTTCGTGCTGGAAGAGGATGATGCCTACGGTCCCGGCATCGACCGCGTATCGGTGAGCATTCCGCGGGCGCTGGTGTCATCGGAGAAGAAGCTCTTCGTCCGTCTCAAGGTGGAACTTCCCTGATACGTGATCGTCTTTCCCGGGTAGCAGCTTCACCCGGCCCGCATGGTGGGCCGGGTGTTGGCCTTTCAAGCGGTGTGCCCGACGGGCATCCACATCTTTGTGCGTATTGTCCGCGAAGGAACATGCCTGCGAGGGTTGTGATGCCTGAAGCGGTCCCAGCCGGCGTTCGTTCCCCGGAGAACTCCATCCACACCCAATGAAATCCATTCTTCTCTCCCTCTCCGGCATGCTGCTGTTCTCCTCGCAGATGCATGCCGCGGTCATCGTCAAGTACGTGCCCACCGGTTCAGCGGGCTCCAGCGTGGTGAACGCCACCACCGTCGATCCCCAGGTCACAGCCAGTGCCATCGGGGACATCGGCACCGGTGGCACGCAGCTTCTTTCCGGAGCCGCGGGTCCGATCCGCACCACCAATGGTTCGTGGACCTTTGGAGCCGATGGCTGGTTGTTCGCGAATGCCTCGGGAGATGGCACCAACGGCACGGCTTCCTCCACCGCGGATTACTTCAGCTTCTCATTGTCCACGCCGGGAGCAGAGACATTGTCGCTGACCAGCTTCACCTTCGACTACGGGGTGGGGACGAATACCACGGGGCAGAGCGGAAATTTCCACTACGCTGTTTTCGCCAGCGTGAATGGCGGTGCCTATGCGCAGATCGGATCCACCTTCAGCACGGGCAATCTCAGCCTCACGCAGAATGTGACGAATGTGATCGGAAACCGTTCGGTGGATCTTTCGTCCATCACCGGGGCGGACAGCGTGGCATTCCGCGTGTGGGTAGGCAGCACCAATGCGAGCGCTTCCACCGGCTCGATCTTCCAGAACATCATCGTGAACGGCAGCGTGGTTCCCGAGCCGTCCGCCGTCATGCTCGGTGGCCTTGGGGTACTTGTGCTGATGCGCCGCCGCCGGGCCGCATGATTTTTCCGCGCCATGCAATGGACACCCGGAGTGCGTGGATGCGCCTCCGGGTGTTTCGTTTCCGCATGCGGCGTGTTCGCCAATCCGGTTGCCTACGCCCCTTTGTGCGTATTGTCCGGATTCCGGGCCGGACTTAGGGATGAGGAAACCCACTGGAACATCCCGTGTTCCGGAAAACCCATCCCCCATGCACTTATTCAGAACGCTCGCCGGTGCGTTGGCCGGCCTGCCCTGGCTTGTCGCCTCGGCTGAACCCGTCGTCTCCGTCCATCCCTATGACCACCGGCATGTCTATGAAACCGGCGCCACTGGTTTCACCTGGTACTGGGGACATCTGAAAGCCGCCAGCAATCGTGACGAAGCCTTGCGATGGCTGTTCCAGGATCTGAACATCGACTACATCCGCAATGGCTTCGATGAAGCGGAAACGGCGAACGACAACAGTGATCCGCTCTCGATCAACTGGAGCAAGTTCGATTTCCCCCAGCGGGATACGGGAAATGATTGGGTGTACAACCGGGCGAAATCGCTCAACCCGCGTCTCAAGACGTTGACCTACGCCCACTCGTTTCCGAACTGGTTGCGGAAGTCCGATGGCTCGCCGAACTTGTCCGCCCCCAACTTCCACGCGGAGTATGCGGAATGGTTGTTCGCCCAACTTGTGGAGAAGAAGGCCGCCGGTGTGCCGTGCGATGTGCTCGATCTCACCAACGAGCCTGACTACAACAATATCGGAAAGGACAACGTCGCCAACATCCTGAAATACGCCGTGCCGCTGCTGCGGGCGTGGGTGAACGATCCGGTGCGCAATCCATACGGAGTCGAGATGCCGAAGATCATGGCGCCGAGCTGCCTCTCCGCCTCCCAGTCGAAGGACTGGATCACGGACTGGGCGGCGAACAACGCCGACGCGTGGAACCAGATCGACATTGTTTCCACCCATCAGTACAGCAGTGGTTTCGAACCATCCGCCTATTCGGCGGTGAACGACGTCCGCGGTGGTCGTCCCTTTTTCCAGAGCGAGATGCACTGCGGCCACAGCAGTGTTCTCAACAATTCCTCCCAGCTTCCGGAGGATTCGGTGGAGGATCAACTGGAAGCGGCGCTTGTGCTCGGGCGGCTGTTTTCGAAGTCGGTGAACAACGGTGTCAGCGTCTATGACTACTACATGGGGAACTCGCCGCAGGGATCACCGACATCGCTCGTTTACAGCCCCTACAACGGGACGGCCACGCGAAGGAAGGTGTATTTTTCCTTCAAGCAGCTTTCCTCGATGCAGACGCGTGGATCGAATGTGGTGAAGACCCAGATCACCGGTGGTGTCAGTGGCTATGACGCCATCGCCTACCACAGTTGGGGCGAGCAGAAGACGTGGCTCACCGTGACCTGCTCGCAGAACACCAGCCAGGATATCCTGCTCGAGGTGTTCGACCAAACCGGTAACCGCATTCCGATCCAGCGGGTGAAGACTTATGAAACGAGCGCGTCGAAGAACGCCGAGCTGGTTTCCGACGAGGTGCCGGCCACGGCGGTGCAACAGTACCGTGTGGCGCTTCCGAACCATTGCGTACGGACTTTCGAGATCTCCTGGCAGCGGCCAAACCGGCTCGTGGCTTCGGACGATTGGGAGGACCCCGCGTTCATGGCCGGTGGAACGGGGTGGAACGGTGGATGGGTGCGAAGCGGTTCGCCGCTGCCGATCGCACGCAGCTACAACAAGAATATGGCCCCGCGGTTCCAAGGGAACGGCAGCAGCGAGGCCAGCATCCGCCGCACCCTGGCGTCTCCGCTGATGGGCTCCGGCATCCTGCGGTTCAAGCGTGACGTGGACAGCCTGGAGGATGGGGACTCCGCCGTCGCGGAAGTCTATGATGGTGCCTGGCATACCGTCTGGACGGCGACGAGCTACAGCAATGGCACCGATGCCATCGGCGATGCGGACAGCCTGGATCAGATCAACGTGAGCCTGGCGGGATTCGGCCCCATCACCCAGATCCGGTTCAAGCTGCTGGGAGATGGTGCGGGCGATTACTTCCACCTCGATGACGTGGAGATCATCGAGACCTCGAAGGCCACGGACCTGATTTGGAGTGGAGACGGTGTCAACAACCTGTGGGCTGCCGATGCCACGCCCAACTGGCTTTCCGGCACCACGAGCTCGCCCTTCAGCAACGGCAAGTCGGTGCTGTTCACAAGCGCCGGAAACAATGCTCCGGCCATTGCGTTGAGCGGCACGCTCACGCCATCATCCGTCAATGTCGATGCGGATGAGGACTATACCTTCAGTGGTGGCGGGGCGATCGGCGGGACCTGCACGCTGGACAAGCGTGGTTCTGGAAAGCTCATCCTGACTTCCGCCAACACCTTCACCGGTGGTACCGCCATGCGGCAGGGCATACTCCAGATCCATGCGGGGGGAGCGCTCGGCACGGGTCCGCTTGCCACCAGTTCGATTGATCCGGAGTTGGGCCTGCCCACCCGCGTGGTCCTGAATTCCGGAGTGACCCTGCCGAATCCGGTGATCGTGAACGCGACCAACCCGGGAACCGGCCAGGGCGTGCTGGGGGTCACCAGCGGCAGCGCGATTTTTTCCGGTGCCGTCACGATCACGAGCGACACGGGCAATGGCGGACACATCCGCGGACCCGGCTCGGGGGGACTGCTTGCCTTCACCGGCCCGCTGACGATGACCGATGCCGCATCCGGCATCGTGATCCGTGATGGTCTTGTCCGCCTCTCCGGCGGAGGCAGCTACGCGGTGCTGGCGGTGGGCGCCGGCACCACCAGTCTCGGTGCGAACAATGGCATGGCCACCGGTGCCACGCTGCGCCTCGGTGGTTCCGGCAATGCGACCTTCGATCTGAACGGATGGAGCCAGACACTCGCCGGACTGGAGCGGACAGCCAATATCGCCACCGTCACCAACACCTCCGCCACGCTGTCCACGCTGACGTTGAACTCCGGTGCGACTCCGCAGACCTTCACCGGAGCGATCCAAGGCAATCTCAAGCTCGCCATCCCCGGAGGCTCGGTGGTGCTGTCCGGAACGAATGCCTTCAGCGGTGGAGTGAACCTGACGGGGGGCAGCCTGCGGATCGATGGACAGCTTTCCAACAGCGGTGTCACCGCCACCAATGCCAGCTCGCTGGGTGGTACGGGCACCATCTCCGGAGCGACCACGATGTCCGCCGGGACTTCGCTGTCGATTGGTCAATCGGTGACCGGCACGCTTCGGTTCGGCAGCTCGCTCACGCTCACCGGAGCGTCCTTCAAGGCGGAGATCAACAGTGCCAGCCACTCCTCCGATCTCGTGATTGTGAATGGCGCGGCGACGCTTGCTTCCGGCGCGGCGCTTTCGCTCGCCGATCTCGCTGCCACACCCGCGGTCCTCGCGGCCGGCACGAAGTTCGCGATCATCGACTACACGAACGGTTCGCTCACCGGCACCTTCGACGGGCTGCCCGCGGGAGGAACGATCACCGCGGGACCTAACAGCTTTTTCATCAGCTATGCGGATACCTCCAACGGCCTTGGTGGCACCGGCCGGTATGTCACGCTCACGGCGTTCTCATCGACCGCAGGGTATGCCGGATGGGCTGCGGGGAACGGGATCACCGGGCGTGCCTTCAATGACGATGCGGATGGAGATGGTCTTGCCAATGGTCTTGAATGGTTGCTCGGCGGTGCGCCCTTGTCGCCGGACTCGGGTGGGCGCATCACCGCCACCGGTTCCGCTGCGGCGGGGTTGACGTTCTCGTTCGATCGCGATGCCGCGGCCAGTGGTCAGGCGACGCTGGCTCTGGAATGGACCACCGACCTTGCCGCGGGCTGGCCGCACAGTGTCCCCATCGGCACGACCTCCGCAACGACCGCGGAGGGTGTCGTGGTGACGATCACGGGAGATACCGTCAGCGTCCGCATCCCCGCCGTGCTGGCCCCGGGGGGCAGGATCTTCGCGCGGCTTCGTGCCGTCTCACCCTAGACAGCGACCTCATTTTCCTGGGTAGTATATGCACAACAGAGAGCCCCGGTTGGTGAGAGCCAGCCGGGGTTTTTGCGTGGGCGGGATGAATGCCGTGCTGTTAATCGTCCTGCGGCGGATCATCCCCGCAGGGCTCGCTGACGATGGTATCGTCCGGAGCGTAAGTCTCCGCGTGGCTGGCATCCTCCTGATGGTTCTTCATGGAATCCCGGCCGGGCCGGGCGCGGAGGAGATCCGCCACATTCGGCTGATCCGGATGGGCGGAGAGCCATTCTTCCATCTGCCCGGGATCGCGCTGCATCCACACTGCGGCGAGTGCCGCGGCGGAACTGGCGCGGAGATCGGGTTCCTCGATGGTGGTGATCCATCCGGCGGCGGCCACGGGGTCCTTCTGGGCCCATCGCTGGACCACGTTCGCCACCAGCGTGGGGAAATGGGAGGCATCGTCCAAGGTGCCTGTCGCCAGCAGTCCGATGGCGTCCTCCGCATGGCTTTCCGCAAGGGCGGGGAGGAGACGCTTTGCCATCGCCGCCCGGATCGCGGGATTGCTTTCCGCCATCATCCGTTCCAGCGCGCCATGGGGATCGCGTTCGTAGAGGTAGGCCATGGCGAGGCCCGCGCATTCATCGCGCAGGGCAGGAGACTGGATCCGGAGCGCGTGTTCCAGAGCGAGCAGCGGATCGGACTTTCCGGATTCAGCGACCAGAATGGACAAGGCCTTGTCGCGTTCGGAGAGGGGCAGGGTGGAGAGCCAGCGTGCGATTTCATCGCGAGGCCTGGCGGCCATCTGCAAGGCGGTCGCGTTGACATCGGATGACCGCTGCCGGTGTTCCGCCCGGCCGATGGGAGCGATGTCGTCCGGTGCCGCGTGGTGGCCGCGCCAACGCACCGCGGCTGCCACCGCAAGCATGGCGGCGAAGGACAGCGCGAGCGCCAGAGGATGGGTCTTCATGTCCGTGGAAAATGAAACCGGAAGGAAAAGGAACTCCGGTCCCGCGCGGCGGGGAGCCGACAGGACCGGAGCGGGTGGTCATGCTACCCGGGGGGATCAGGGACTCACGACCACATCGGTGAAGGTCGAGGTGCAGTCTTTGGTGTTGTCATGGGAGGTCACAGCGAGACCGGCGTAGATTTCGGAAGCCATGCTGATGGTGGCGGAGCCGACCTGGCTCCACGTCACTCCATCATCGGAGATCGATCCGGTCAGGACATTGCCGGTGCGCTTCAACTTCACCCAGCCGGGAACCTCGTGATCCGCGGCCGTGCTCGAACTGCTGCCATTGGTGGAGCCCCGGTATTGGAAGGCCGCGCCGGAGGCGGAAGACAGGGTCATCAGCGCATGCTTCGATCCCGGGGCGAGGCTTTCGCGGATCATCACGCCGGCCTTCGCCCAGTCGTGGGTGTCCTCGATATCCTCCACTTGTGCGATGATTTCACCATCACCGCTCAGGGGTTGGTAGGTATAGCGGAATGCATCCGCGGAGCCCCAGATGTCCGTGCCCGATCCGGTGATCGAGAAGCCATCGTCGGACCACGAGGAGGTGCCAGCGAGGCCCACGCCGCCCACATCCGCGCTCGACCAGGGAGATGGAGGGCTGAGCGAGATGTTGTCGAAACTGGCGGTGCAGAGGGTGCTTCCTGCATGCGAGCACACGGCGAGGCCGATGTAGATGTTCGTCCCCATGGCGACCGCATGGGTGCCGACCTGGGTCCATGCCGCACCATCGGAGGAGACGAAAGCCGTGATGGTGCCACTGGTCCGGACGAGCCGTACCCAGCGTGGAGCGGAGCCGGAGACCGTGGTGCTGACATCCGCGGGCTGGCCTGCGGTGGTACGCCCTTGAAGGGCGATGCCCGATGATGGCGTGACACACAGCAGCGAGAATGCGGAATCGGCCGCCAGCGTTTCACGCATCATGACACCGGCTTTCGCCCAGGAGTTGGTGTTCTGCACGCTGGCGACGCGGGCCGTGATGATGCCGTCTCCATTCAACGGCAGGTATAGGAAACGGAACGCATCCGCGGTCCCCCAGATGTCCGCGCCGGCGCCTTTGACAGCGTAGGTGCCGGAGCCGGAGTAGGAGACGCTGCCGGTGGTTCCGGTGCTGCCGATGTCCGAGGTGACCCACGGCGCCGGGGCGGGGAGGGTGTCCGCCTGGAGGGCCACCCAGCCGACGGCCTGCTGGCCGGAAGAATCCTGGATGCGGTATTTGAACCAATCCAGTGTATCGGTCAGGGACGAGGGCGGAGTGTAGATCAGGCGGTCGCGGCCGCCCGGACCGGTGCCGGTGGAGCGGGTGATCGTACCGCCGCGTTTCGAGGTGCCGTCGAAGGACTGGATCGTGAGCGCCTGTCCGTTCACATCGGAATCATTCGCCAGCACATCGAGCGTGATGGGATTGCGCGCGGCATTGATCGTGCCGCGATCGCCATTGGCACGCGGTGGAACCGGGATGGTGTAGGGGCCCAGGTTGGTGAAGGTGCTGATGATCGAGTTGCGGCGGCCGACGATCCGGTTCACCTCCGGACTGGAGTAACGCTGGAGCTGGTTCCCGGACATCGGGGTGGGGCCCTCCGGACCACCGCCCGGGTAGTGCGGGGAGCTCAGCGCGTGGCCGAGCTCATGCCGCCACGGCTGGGTGAAGATGCCCGGCCCCGCCTGGGTGAGCGAACGGCAGGCGGCGTACTTCCCGGGGACATAGGCGACTCCGCCGCCGAGGTTCGGCTTCACGCAGACCGCGTGATCGTTGTTGGCGGCGGGCAGTACTTTCCACAGCTCGTTTTCCCACAGATTCTTCAAGGTGGCCAGCGGTGTGGAGCCGTAGGGATCGTTCGAGGCATTGAGGCGTGCGATGACACGGGAGGTCCGCAGCTTGATGCCGGTGTCACGCAGCAGGAAGGCACCCATTTCGTTGAGATTGAATTCCACCGTCTGCGCCATGTTCGCGACATTGCCGCCGAATTGCCCGCAGTATTCGTGGGTGAGATCGACACCCACATCCATGGCATAGGCATTGGAACCGGTCTCCCCGGCGCTGACGACTTCGGTGGGATACTTCGGCGTCCAGCTTGCGGCGGAGGGCATGCTCATCGAGAGGCCGTTGCCCTTCCACACGGTGCCATCTTCGAACATGAGGCTCGAGCGGATGGAGCCATCGTCATAAAGCTGGGCGGCGGCGATGGCTCCCGGCCGCTCGGCGATGCGGCCGAGATAGGTGCGGCTGGGACGGGTGATCGCCACTTCGGTGAAGGTGCCGTCCGCATTGTAGGCGAAGACACGGTAGTTGGGCCCGCGCACATCGTGGAGGGTGTAGTCCACGGTGAGGCTACCACCCGAATGGGTGTAAACTTTTGTCATGGCGGCGGGAGGTGCCTGGGCGCGTGCCGAAGGAAGGGAACCAAGCAGGGCCGCGGTGATCGATGCGGCCTGGATTCCCGGGGTTCTCCGGACCGCGGTGAAGCAGCGGAAGAACACGAAACGTAGTGTTTTTTTCATGATGTAGGGGTTGTCGGATTGAGGACGGCGGGAGTCCCGGTTCCGGTGACGTCCTGCCGGTTGCCATGGTCCGTGGTACATGCGGGACAATGGCGGTGACCTGATGAATCACCGGGCGTCCCTGGTAACGGCTAATCCGTACACCTATCTATGCTCCGCATGACATAGATGGAGGGGGCTGCATCCCATGATTCGATGGAGTGACATCAGTTTGGTGTGGCACTTCAGATCGCACGAACCACACTGCCATTGATGGAAACGTTCAGGTTCCTGTCCCCGCCGGTGCAATTGGCCAATGAGATCCGGCGGCGGATCGAGTGGCGCGAATGGACGGGCAGGCTTCCCGGGGTCTTCCGGCTGATGTCCGAGTTCGGAGCCACGCGCAGGACCGTCGAGGCCGCACTGGGAATGCTGCGGGAAGAAGGCCTCATTTCCGGTCCCGGCAGGCGATCCGCGATGTTGATCCACGGACCACAGCCGCATGTGGCGCCCCGCGGCTCCGTGCTGATCTATGAGTCTCCTCCGATGGAGCGGTCCAGCGATCACCTGGCCTTGTTTCTCATCCTGGAGCGGCGGCTGCCCCGTCCCGTGCAGCGGCTTCATCTGCCGCGCGGCATGAAACGATCCGAGCAACTCAGGCGGATCGCCGGGCTGGAGGTCTCCCATGCGGTGGTGCTGGATGTGGAGGGCGAGCTGGCCGATGCCGTGAAGGCCCGCGGCATCCGGACCGTGGCGCTGGGCGTGGCGACTCCACCGGCAACGGTGGCCGCCTTTGCGGTCTGCTACCGGGAACTGGTGGTTTCATCGCTCGCACGACTTTTCGACGCGGGCCACACCCGCATCACCATGCCCCTGTTCCAACGAAATCCCCGGGTGGTCGCCAGGGTGCGCGACATCGTGGAACGGGAGTTCGCCGCGAGGGACATTCCCTACTCGGATCTTTTCAATACTCCCGTCGTGGATGGAGACACGCCGCAGGATCTCCATGAAGCCATCCGCCGCCTGTGGCGGCTCACGCCACCTACGGCAATCATCGTAAATCATCTGCGTCCGTTCCTCGCGGTGTTTTCATGCCTCGCGTCGCTGGGGCTGCGGGTGCCGGAGCATGCATCCGTGATCTGTCTCTCCCATTCCGCGGAAATGGATGCCATGGAGCCGGAGCCATCACACTTCTGCTATCCGGTGGAACGCATGGCCCGTGCGATCATTGAAGCACTGGAGCAAGGTGCCGCCGATGCATCCAACTCGCTCCTGTTTTCCCCCGCTTGGCGTCCGGGAAGATCTGTCGCACCACCGCGGGGGCGGTAGGAGGAGTATTTCCCACGGTGGGAACGGGCGGTAAAGCAGAAGGGCTTAGGATTGCTCCTAAGCCCTTTGCTTTGAAAGTGGTACCCCGTCTAGGACTCGAACCTAGGACCAATTGATTAAGAGTCAACTGCTCTACCAACTGAGCTAACGAGGCGTTGGTAATCCGCTTGCGGCGGGCCGCAAAAATGGTCGGTTTGCGGGAAAACGCAAGGGGTTTCTGGAATTATTTTCGCCCCATGACGAAGAGGATGCAAATGGGATTCGGGCAGGCGATCGGCTCACCGGGAGCTCCGAGTTTCCCCGTGGCGGGATCGAGCGGCAGCGCGGTGAGGGTGGCGGTTTCCTGGTGGGCGCAGAGCAGCCACTTGCCGCCCGGAGCGATCTTGAAGTGGCGTGGCAGCTTGCCGCCGCAGGGGGCGTGCTGGACGAAGGTGAGCCTGCCGCTATCCGCATCCCGCGAGAAGACGGCGATGGAGTCGTGGCCGCGGTTCGAGCCATAGACGAAGCGGCCGTCCGGCGAGATCTCGATCTCGGCGGTGGTGTTCTCACCGCTCCAGCCTTCCGGCAGGGTGCCGATGCGCTGGATGGGCTCCAGCTTGCCATCGGTGTTGCGGCAGGCGGTGATGGTGTTGTCCAGTTCGTCAATGATGTAGGCGTGCTTCTCATCCGCGGTGAAGGCCATGTGGCGGGGGCCGGCACCGGGCTCGGTGGAGGTGAAGGTGGGCTCGCCGAGCTTCGAGGTGGCGGCGTCGAAGGGATGGACCCAGACCTTGTCGAGGCCGAGGTCCGGGATGTAGAGGCGGTTGTTGGCCTTGGTGAAATAGACGCCGTGGGCGTGGGGCTTGTCCTGGCGGACCTTGTTCGGGCCGGTGCCGGTATTGGTGATGACGGAGGCGACGCTTTCCGGGAGGCCGCCGGCATCGAGACGGACGGTGGAAATACGACCGTCACCGTAGTTCGCGACGGCCATGGTGCGCGCGGTGCCATCGAGATTGAGATGGCACGCGCCGCGGCCGCCGGTGGAGCCTTCCTTGAGGAAGGTGAGCTTGCCATCGGCCTCGATGCGGAAGGCGGCGATGGAGTCGGTCTTGTCCTCGAAGGGGGTGAGCGGAGTGCCGGTGCAGTAGAGCAGCGGCTTGTCCGGATGGAGTGTGAGGAAGCCGGGCTGCGAATACTTCGCGGCGAGAGTCACGGGGCCGAAGCTGCCGTTGTCCGGATCGAAGGTGGTGGCGTAGATGCCTTCGCTTTTGCTTTTTCCTCCGGTCTGGGTGCCGAGATAGACGGGAATGGGCGCGGCGCCGAGCGATGAGGCGAGCAGGAGTGATAGAGCGATGGGTTTGATCATGTGTCCGGGTGTATTCGGGAGTTGGGCGCGGGATCTTTCGTCAGGCCGGGCGGATGTGGCCGACACGGAGGGACAATGGCCAGCGGACGAGGCGCGGCGTGGCGGGATCGGTCCAATGGGGGCGGAGTTTTTCCGCGAAGCGCGGCATGACCTCCGGGCCGAGTTCTTTTTCCGCGGCCTTCACGGCGGACCAGGTGCCGAGATAGGCGATGAGGTCCTCGAAGCGCCAGTGGAGCTCGATGGCGAGCGGGGGGAGCTGCGTTTCCTCAAAGGGAAAGGGGAGGGTGCGGTAGCCGGACTCGACGATGCGGCGCTCCGGCGGCCAGTAGGAGCCGATGGTGCCATCGTAGAATTCATCGATCACCGCATCGATGGTGTCAGCGATATGGAGCTTGCCGTAGGTGATGAGGGCGATGGCGGCACCGGGGCGGGCGATGCGGAGGACTTCCGTGTAGAACTTGTCGAGGTCCAGCCAGTGCGCGGCCTGGGCGACGGTGATGAGGTCCGCGCAGTGATCCGGCAGGCCGGTGTCCTCGGCGAGCGTGGTGCGGTAGGTGATGCGATCGTGCGGAGCGGCGGATGCGATCTGCGTGGCGCTGGCATCGGTGCCGAGGACGTTTTGGAAACGGCCGGCGAGGAGGGTGGTCAACTGGCCGGAACCGCAGGCGCAATCGACGGCGAGTTCATGGCCGGGAGTGATGGCGGCGAGTGCTTCGACAAGCGCCATGGGATAGGTGGGGCGATGGGCCGCATAGCCCGCCGAGTCCGTGGAGAAGTGGTCTTTGAATGCGGGCGTGGTCATGGCGGGAGGATCGGGCAACCAAAACCGCGGATTACACGGATTCAGCGGATTTGAAGAAAGCCTTCTTCAATCCGTTTGATCCGTGTAATCCGTGGTTGAAAACTCACACGTTCAGCTCGAAATGCCGGTTGGCATTGCCGAAGCAGACATCGCGGATGAGGCCGGAGAGGGCTTCGAAGTCGTCCGGGAGTTCGCCGCGGTCGGCCTCGGTGCCGATGAGATTGCAGAGGATGCGGCGGAAGTATTCGTGGCGCGGGAAGGACAGGAACGAGCGCGAGTCCGTGAGCATGCCGACGAAGCGTGAGAGCAGTCCGGTGGACGAGAGCGCATCGAGCTGGAGCTCCATGCCGTTCTTCTGGTCCGCGAACCACCAGCCGGAGCCGAATTGGATCTTGCCTGCCACGGTGCCGTCCTGGAAGGCCCCTGTTAGAGCGGCGAAGAGATAGTTGTCGGACGGGTTGATGTTATAGAGGACGACCTTCGGCAGCGAATCTTGCGAGGCGAGGGCATCGAGATAGGTGACGAGGGCCGCACCCTGGCGGGTATCACCGATGGTATCGAAGCCGCTGTCCGGTCCGAGGCGCGCGGCCATGGCGGAGTTCGTGTTGCGGAAGGGGCCGAGGTGGAGCTGCTTCGTCCAACCGCGTGCGGCATCGAGCTGGCCGAAGAAGACCATCAGGTAGAAGGAGAACTTTTCCTTTTCCTCCGCGGTGACGGGCTTGCCGGTGCGGGCCTTGTCGAAGACGAGCGAGGCTTCCGCATCGGAGCAGGCGAGGGCCGGGCAGCGGTCGAGGCCGTGGTCCGAGAGACGCGCGCCGGCGGTGTGGAAGTCATCGTGGCGCTTTTGCAGCGCGGCGAGGAGGTCGGAGAAGGTGGCGATGTCCGCATCCGCGGTGCCTTCGAGGCGGCCGATCCACGAGTTGAAAAGCTCGGGGCGGTCGACTTGGAAGACCTTGTCCGGGCGGAAAGTGGGGAGGACCTTGGTGGAGAGGCCGGAGGTGGCGATGGCGGCGTGGTGGTCGAGGCTGTCCGCCGGATCATCGGTGGTGCCGACCATGCGGACGTCGAATTTTTTCAGGATGCCGCGGGTGGAGAAATCGGATTCGGCGAGGCGGGCATTGGCCTTTTCCCAGATCTCGTCCGCCGTGGCCGGGGAGAGCAGCTTGTCGATGCCGAAGTAGCGGCGCAGTTCCAGGTGGGTCCAGTGGTGGATGGGATTGCGCAGGGTGTAGGGGACGGTTTCGGCCCAGGCCTGGAACTTGTCGCGCGGGGAGGCATCACCGGTGATGAGTTGCTCATCGATGCCATTGGCACGGAGCAGACGCCACTTGTAGTGGTCGCCGCCCAGCCAGATGTCCGCGAGGTTCTCCCAGCGGTGGTCGGTGGCGATTTCCTGAGGGGAAAGGTGGCAGTGATAGTCGAGAATGGGCTGGTTTTTCGCGACCTCATGGAAGAGGTGGCGGGCGGTGGGAGAGTGGAGAAGAAAATCGTCGTCCAAGTAGGGCATGGTGCGCGGAGAATGGCAGGCTGGCACGATCAGGCAAGGAACATCGGGAAATTGGGTGCAATTTTATTCGGGGTGGTCGGATGAGGTGGAGGAACCACGAAAGGCACCAAATTTCACGAAAAAGAGGGAGAGTATGGGGCGACAAACTCCGACGCAGGCGGGGTTTTGTGGGGGACTGATCGATGAAAACGACCATCCCGAGATCCTGGATTAGCATCCTGATGGTGATGCTGGCGTCCCTGACCTCCGTATATGGGGGGATGTCTGGGATGAGCTGCTGACGGCTGCAATGAAGGCCGGTGAGATTCCTCCGCCTCAAGGACTGGCGACTCCGCTGATCTATACTCATACGATGCCGATCACGACGCTGCAGGGGAAGGTGCAGACGGCAGACTTGCGAGAGGCGCTAAGGGCATTTGTGGCCCGAGGCAGGATACCCACCTCACAGGTTGCCCGGGGCTTTTTCGATCAGCGGCGTTTCGTCCGCTACGTATGCATCGTGCGGCTGGAAGATTTGTCGAAGGCTCATCCGGAAATCGAGAATCGAGCCATAGGAACCTATGCATGGTGGTTGGAGCCGATCGTGGATGAAGCGCATTTCAGGAACGCCGCGGCGTGCCGTGAGCTGCTGTTGAAGCTGGATCCGTCTTGGAAGAACGAGCCGCCACCGTCTTCCGGACCATATGAGGAGCCGGAGGAGCCAACGGTTCCTTCTGAAAATGGGTTTGGGAGGAGATCGATGAAGGACTCGGATAAATAGCGGAATTGAAACGGCAGGCAGGCTGATAAGGCCGTTACGGCTGTTTCTTCAATCGGTCGAGCAGACCGTTGATGCCGATCAAGGTGGGGATGCCGAGGACGGCGAGTTCCAGATAGAGCGCGGGCAGGGGACGGATGTCGAAGTTCATCAAGGTGGCCCCTGCCAGCCCGGCGGTCATGGGATCATTGTTGCTGTTGGCCTCGCGGGCCATGGAGTCCGACAAGGCTTTGCCCGCTGGAAATCCTGCGGCCATTTGAATGGCGATCAGGATCAGGCCGAGAGTGGCGAAGAGGCTGGTGGAGGTATCGTGGCGGCTGTCGCCATGACGCAGGGCGAGAAAGGCGAAGACCGTTCCCGCGAGGATGGCCAGCAATGCGACGGCGATCACCGGGGACCAGCCGAGGGAATCGTCGTCATTCCTTTGAGCGCGGCGGCTCGGGGTCTCCTTGGCCATCGCCTCCATCTGGTCGGAGGGACTGGCTCCGCCATAGATCGTCTGGAGGCCGGTCTGGGTCGCGATGGCCTGTCCGCTGCAGCGGATGTCGATCCACGGGAGGAAGAACAGGACGATCGCGGAGATGAGGGTGAGGAGATTGATCTTCCTGAGCATGAGGTGGCCTCATGACATGTCAGGGGAGGTTTCACCGCAAGGGGATATTGTCTAACCAATCACCGTTGGAACCACGCCAAGTGGAGCATGGCGCTACTTTGCGGAGATCTTCACCTTCAGGGCGACCTCGGTGGCCTTCGGCGTCTCGATGGAGAGAATGCGGAAGCCCGCGTTTTGCTTCTCCCGCTCCGTGGGCGGCTTGGCGTCGGCGAGTTTCCATTCCACACCTTCGTTCGGGGTGGTGAGGACGAGCTGGTGACCGGATTTTTCCAAAGTGGCGGTGCGGCCGTCGAGGGTGACCTTGGCATCGGTCACGGCCTGCCAGCGGACGGGGCCGGTGGGGTCCTTGAGGGCATCGGTGAAATCGATCTCACGCTTCGCGCCGTTGAAGGCGATCTTGCGCAGCGCTTCCTTGCACTGGTCGGTGTAGGCGGGGCTGAGGTCGATGGTGAAGGTGGTGGTGCCATCGCGATCCTGGAAGGGATTCACCGGGCAGGATGCGGCCTTCGGGTTCTGCAAGCCGCCGCCGATGACGAGCGTGTTGTGCGAGAGATTCTGGAGGCGGAAGTAGGTGAAGCGCTGGCCGCCGAAGTAGCCCGGCATGTTGTAGTCATCCGAGCCGAGATCGTGGAACCAGCGGGTGCCGGCCCAATCGAGCACGAAGGAGCCGCTGTCCATGTGGCCGTGGGAGGCGGCGGGAGTGCCGCCCTTGATGCCGAGCCAGAGGGCGCCGGGCGACCAATCGCTGCGGAGAAAGGCCAGCGATTGCTCGCCGCGGTAGATGGCCTTGGTTTCCGGTGCTGCGGCTTCCTTCGCGGGTGGCAGCCACAGCAGCGTGAGAGGCAGGAAGCGGTCGGACGGCGGCTTCTTGTCGGTGTAGCGGCGGTTGATGAGATCGCGGACGTTCTTGATGGCGAGGGTATCGCCGGTGCGGGTGGCGAGCCAGGTCTGCGCGGGGGAAACATCGGCCTGGCCGGGACCGGCATCCGCGTAGTTGAAGGGCATGCCGCTGGAGCCGGTGGAGTGGATGAGGAAGCGGCTGGTCTGCTGCCACAGCGGTTCCAGTTTCAACGGGGCCTCACGTTCCTCCACGGCCATGGCGAGGATGTGGTAGGTGCTGCCGTAGTGCCAGTAGGCGGGGCCTTCGGGATAGGCGCCGTCCGGTTTATAGAAGCTTTCGCAGGCTTTGATGACCTCACGGGTGTGGGTGAGGATCGGCGCGGCCTGTTCGGGTTTCACGTCCTGGATGGCGTCCGCGGCGATCATGAAGCCGCCGTTGCAAACCTGCGCCCAGTTGTTGGTCGGGCGGCTCCACCAGCCGGGTGGTTTTGCCGGGAGGGCGGCGATGCCCTTGATGGACAAGGCTTCCGCGTAGCGCTTGCGCTGGTCCGCGGTGAGGTCCGGATAGAGCCAGTCGTAGCCGATGGCGACGGCGGTGGACATTTCCCCGACATCGAGGAAGTGCTTCGGATTCCAGTCCTGGAAGGCGCAGACGGCATCGAGCTCCTTCACGCAGCGGTCGAGGTACTTGCGATCCCCGGTCATCCGCCAAGCGTAGGCGGTGTGAAGGATGTGGGCGATGGCATTGCGGGAGGAGCCGAGCAGGCGCAGGCCGTCCGGGATCTCATAGCGCACGGGCTCCTCGGTCAGCGTGCGGCCGGCGCGCTCCATGGCCTTGCCGTGGAGGAGCTTGGCGACCGGATCGGACTGGATGCGGGCCTTCAGCGGGGCCACGGCGTTGGCAGGCATGAATATCCGCGGGTGGGCGGGCACGGCTGCGGACAAGGGCAGGATGGCAATCAGGAAAACGGACAGAAATCGCACGCAATTGGAACGCGGTGGAGGGCAAGGATGTTTCAACGGGTGTCCCTTGTGAGCGATGGAGGTCTGCCGATTCGAAGAGGGATGACCACAGATTACACAGATTTCGCTGATTGAAGAGGAAGAGTGGGATAGGGACCTCTTAAAAATCTGTGTAATCTGCGGTCCCTTCTTATTGCCGCTGGAACTGGTTGGGTTCGCCGGAGGGTGAGTTCGGGATTGTCTCTCCGGTTTGAGGGGACAAGGCTCCGCCGGTGCTTTCCACGAAAGAGATCGTCTGGTCCGTCCTGCCGCCGTATCTGCTGCTGCTGATCGGCGTGATCCTGCGGCGGGTGGGCGTGCTGCGGAAGGAACACGACGAGGCGACGATGCACGTGGCGTTCCACGTGATGTATCCGTGCTTTCTGTTGGACAAGGTCCTGGGATCGTCCGCGGTGCGGAATCTGTCCGCGGTGGTGTGGCCGATCGCGATCGGCTTCCTGCTGCCGGTGATGGGGATCGCGATCGGATGGGTGTTCGGAAAATTCATCGGGCTGGAGCGGGGGACGGGACGGCGGACCTTCGCGCTGTCATCGGGGCTCCAGAACTTCGGCTACACGGCGATCCCGGTGGTGGAGAAACTGTGGCCTGCGGGCGCGGTGGCGGTGCTGGCCGTTCACAATCTGGGCGTGGAGCTGGCGGTGTGGTCGGTGGGGGTGATGCTGCTCAGCGGCTCGAATACGATCCAATGGCGGAGGCTGCTGAATGGTCCGGTGTTCGCGGTGGTGACCGGTTTGCTGATGGTGGCGACGGGAGCCGACAAGTGGATCATGGGGCCGCCGCGCGAGGCGCTGCACATGCTGGGCGCGGGTGCCTTTCCGGTGGCGATCATGCTGACCGGCGCGATCCTGCTGGATCTGGCGAAGAACGAGCGGCCGTCCTGGAAGGTGGTGGCCGGTGGCACGCTGGTGAGGCTGGTGCTTTCCCCGATGGTGATCCTGTGCGCGGCTAAATTCCTGCCGATCGCGGTGGAATTGAAGCAGGTGCTGATCGTGCAGGCGGCGATGCCCGCGGCGATGACGCCGATCCTGCTGGCGCGTCTCTACGGGGGGCGCGCCGGGATCGCGGTGCAGGTGGTGATGGCCACGACTTTGCTGAGCCTGGCGACGATTCCGTGGATCATCAGTTGGGGCAGCGCCTGGGTGGGATTGAAACCGGGGTTGAACTGAGGGCCGTGTTAGGCGAACGATGGGCACATGAAAGCCATCGGCGCCACTTCACCGGATCGTTCCAGCCTCGCCTACGTCGAACTCGCCGGGCCGGTGCCCGGTCCCCACGACCTGCTGGTGAAGGTGGAAGCGGTGGGTGTGAACCCGGTGGATACCAAGATCCGCAAGACGCTGGGTGGTTCGCTGGATCCGCGCGTGCTCGGTTGGGATGCGGCGGGCACGGTGGTGGCGGTGGGTTCAGAGGTGGTGGACTTCCGCGTGGATGACGAGGTGTTCTATGCCGGGGATGTGACGCGCCCTGGATCGAACTCGGAGCTGCAACTGGTGGATGCGCGGATCGTGGCGCACAAGCCGACGACGATCGGCTTCTCCGTGGCCGCGGCGTGGCCGCTGGTATCGCTGACGGCGTGGGAACTGCTATTCGAACGCATGGGTGTGGACGAGCACGGCGGTGATGCGGGCAAGGCGCTGCTCATCATCAATGGCGCGGGTGGCGTGGGATCGGCGCTGATCCAGCTCGCGAAGCATGCGGGACTGGAAGTGATTGCCACGGCCTCGCGTGAGAACACGGAGAAGTGGTGCCGCGATCTTGGCGCGGATCATGTGGTGAGTCATCGCGAGCCGCTGGCTCCACAGCTCTCGGCGCTCGGTTTTTCCGAAGTGCCATTCATCGTGAACCTGCATGAGCCGTCCGCGTATTGGCAGCAGATGGGTGAACTGATCGCGCCGCTGGGAGCGATCGGCATGATCGTGGAACCGCTGGAGGCGCTGCGGATCGGCGATCCGTTCAAAGCGAAGTGCGTGCGGATCGCGTGGGAGTTCATGTTCTCGCGGTCGAAGTTCCAGACGCACGACATGGCGCGGCAGGGTGAGATTCTGGAAGAGATCGCGTGCCGGATCGAGGCCGGGCAGCTCAAGCAGTTGATGACGCGGAACCTCGGCACCATCACTCCGGATCATCTCCGCGTGGCCCACGAGGCTTTGGAAGGCGGAACGGTGTATGGGAAATGGGTGCTGGAAGGGTGGGAGTGATCGGATCACGTGAAAATGCTCTTCAGCTCATGATCGGCGGAGGTTGGCATCTGGTTCTTTGGATAGGGCATCACCTGCGTGTGAATGCATTCCGGAGAATGCCTGGGAGCTGTTAGGAAAAGGCGCGGTGCGAGCGACGCGGTTCTTTCTTTCCTCTCATGCTGGAATAGAAACAGCCATGTCCGCACACGCCGAATCCTTTGAAGTCCGCTCCCGTGGCAAGGGCACGTATGAGATCACCGATGAGGTGGCCGGGATCGTGGCGCGGTCGGGCATTGCGACGGGAACGGTGACGGTGTTCGTGCGCCACACCAGCGCGAGCCTGGTGATCATGGAGAACGCGGACCCGAGCGCGCGGAGGGATCTGGAGGTGTTTTTCGACAAACTGGTGCCGGAGGATACGCCGTGGTTCATTCATACGCTGGAAGGACCGGATGACATGCCGAGTCACATCCGGATGGCACTCACGCGCACCAGCGAGGTGGTGCCTGTGATGCGGGGACGGATGACCTTGGGGACGTGGCAGGGGATTTTCCTGTTCGAGCATCGCCGCGCGCCACACCGGCGGGAGATCGTGGTGAGCGTGGTGGGGGAGTGAGCCGGAGGGGAGGGCGATGAGGGTCGTTCATGATGGGGATGACGCGGATTATTTAAGAAGGCTTTGATCTCAATCACGTTTTCTGCGACTGCCGCGGTTTCAAATTGCCGCCGATTTACTGCGATCCGCGGGTGGGCAAGAGGCCTGGAAAGGCACCGCTTGCGCCGGGCGGATTCTTCGTTAGATTTCCGCCGTGGAAGCCTCCGCCCGCGTTCTGATCGGACAAGCCCTCGCTGAAGACATCGGTCTGGGTGACGTCACCGCCATGTACTTCATCCCGTCCGACCGGCAGGCGCGCGCGATGATCGTGGCGCGCAAGGAGGGGGTGATCTCCGGTGTGGACATCGCGCAGGCGGTGTTCCATGAGGTGGATGTGGCTCTCGATGTGGAGGTGCTGCTGCCGAATGGCAGCCGTGTTTCCGAAGGTGCGGTGGTGATGTGCATCACCGGTCCTGCGCGCTCGATTCTAACAGCGGAGCGCACCGCGCTGAATTTCCTCCAGCGTCTCAGCGGCGTGGCAACGGCCACCGCGCGCTATGTGGAGTTGGTGAAGGGCACCAACGCCCGCATCCTGGACACCCGCAAGACCACTCCGGGCTACCGGGCGCTGGAGAAGCGCGCCGTGTTGCATGGCGGTGGCACGAACCACCGCATGGGGCTCTATGACCGTGCGATGGTGAAGGACAACCACCTCGTGGCGGAAGGAGGACTGGATGAGATCCAGAAGTCGATCCACCGCTTGAAGGCGGATCATCCGGACGTGGAGGTGGAGATGGAAGCCGATCGGCTCGACCAGGTGGAAGCGTTCCTGGGACTCGATGGCGTGGATCACATCCTGCTCGACAACATGGCGCCCGAGTTGATTCGGAAAGCCGTGGCGATGCGCGGTGATCGTGTGAAGCCGTACCTGGAAGCCAGTGGCAATGTGAATCTCGCCACGGTGCGCACGATCGCGGAGACGGGCGTGGATTTCATCTCGATCGGCTCGATCACGCACTCGGCTCCGGCTTTGGATCTGGGCATGGATTTTGTCGCGCTGCGGGGATGAATGCGGTGGAGGAGTTCACGGCCATCGGGCCGCTGCTGCCGGATGACATGCGTTTGTACATCCGCGAGGAGATCGATTCGACCAACGACGAGGTGCGCCGTCTCGCGGAGGCCGGTGCGGCGGATGGCGCGGTGGTGATCGCGAACCGGCAGACATCCGGGCGAGGCCGGCGTGGTGCGGCGTGGGTGTGTCCGCCGGGCGAGGCGCTGGCGTTTTCCGTGCTGGCGCGGCCTGCGGAACCGGCGGGCCTGTGGCCGCGACTGGCATTGGCGGCGGGACTGGCGGTGGCGGAGGCGCTGGAGTTGCACGGCGTGACGGCGGGCATCAAGTGGCCGAACGACGTGTGGATCGACGGGCGGAAGATCTGCGGCGTGCTGGTGGAGTCCGGCGGCCACCACGTGGTGATCGGCATCGGCGTGAATGTGAATGTCGCGGAGTTTCCCGCGGAGCTGGCGGACAGCGCGACCTCGCTGTGGCTGGAGACCGGTGAGCCGGTGGATCGCGCCGGGGTGTTCGCGGAGATTTTGAGACGGCTGGATGTGCGGCGGCACCAGATCGGGGTGGATTTTCCGCTGCTGCTGGATGCGGTGCGCAGCCGTTGCGTGTTGACGGGAAGGCGCATCCGGCTGATGTCCGCGGATGGCCTGCGGGAAGGGTTTTGCGAGGGCATCGGTACGGGCGGGGAGTTGTTGCTCTCGGTGGATGGCAGGCTGGAGCGCATCCTGCAGGCGGATGAAGTACGGGTGGTGGAGTAATATGTAGGGGGAAGCTCCGCTTGCCCTCTGCGGTGGCGGACCTCGTTCGGCTTGACTGGCCACCGCCAACTGGAGCCGGCGGAGACTGATCGAAAGCGGAGCTTTCGACTACATTCGTCACGGGAAAGCGCCTGACAGGCGGGGGCGGTGCGGCTATCCTGTCATCGGGTGCCTGTTGACGATCCAACCGCCGTGCTGAAAGGGGAAGTGGTGTTTTTCCACGCCTTCGATGTGGCGTATGAATTGAAGCGCGGCGATCTCAAAACGCTGCTCGGCAAGCCGCTGGTGCCGCACCAGCCGGGGGTGTCGAAAGGCTCGCCCCGGCAGCAGCTTTTTTATCTGCCGCGTATGGCGCAGCTCGATCCGGTGACGCTGCGCACGCCGCTGGGCGATGCCACGGCGCAACGGATCGTGAAGGTGCTGCCGATCGGGGCGGTGAGCATCACGCTGCGGGTGCCGTTTGCGGTGGCGGCGTTGGAGGGGTTGATTCCGTTTCATCATCCGGCGTTCGCAGAGGGCGTGATCAAGGCGCATGCGCTGGTGCTGGCGGAGCAGTTGCGGAAAGAACTGGCACCCTCCGCGGTAAGGCCTGCGGAGGAATTGCCGGAGGGAGAGGACTACCAGGTGTATTGCCTGGAGACGCCGGACGAGGCTTTCCACAGCGAGGAGTGGTTCCGTTTGCACCGCCGTACGATCGCCGCGCTGGTGACGCAGGAGAGCGAACCGCAGCGGCTTTCGCATCAGGAGGCGCGTGAATCGACCTCGCGGTATCTGACGTATTATCAGAGCGACCTTGTCGTCGCGGACTGGGATGCGGCGCTGGTGGTGGACCGGCCCGGAGATTTCGAGGAAACGCTGTATGCGATGGAGCTCGCCAACCTCCAGCTTGAGGAGTTGATCGCCTACGATCGCATCATCGATGCGGCGCTGGAGAAATCCTACGCGGATCTGATGAAGCCGCCGAAGTCATCCCGCCGCAAAGGTCTGCTGCCGCATTTGCGCGAGGTGCGGATCGATCTCGCGCGCTTCAGCGATGAGATCTCGAACATCACCAAGTTCTTCGGTGATTGGCACCTGGCGCGGCTCTATGACACGATGTCGAAGCGTTTCCATCTGGCCGACTGGCACCGCACGATCGACGACAAGCTCAAGACGCTCGATGACCTCTACGAGATGCTCAAGCAGGAGCACAACCACCGCGTGATGCTGGTGCTGGAGGCGTCCATCGTGCTGATGTTCGTGATCGACATCGTCCTGCTGCTCACGGAACTGGGGAAACGCTGGCATTGACCGCGGGCAGGGACGGGGCGCAACGTCCGGCCATGCCGGAAACGGATACGGACGCCGCCATCGCCACCGTACGCGAGGTTTACGCCGCCCTGGCCGCGAGGCCGGTGGCGCGGAATTGCACGGGCGTGTCGCAGTGCTGCCGCTTCCGCCTCAATGGCCGCACGCCTTTCCTGACGAAAGGCGAGGCGCTGGTCGCGGCGCGGGCCTGGCGGGCTGCGGGGCGGAAGGAGGTCGCGTTGCCCGCGGATGGTTCGTGTCCGTTTCTTGGAAAGAATGGACTTTGCCAGATCTATGAGGGACGCCCGTTCGGATGCCGTACGCATTTCTGCGAGGCGGCGGGCGGCCCGTATGCACGGCATGAAGTGCGGGATCTGATCCAGCGGCTGGAGGAGGTGGACCGGCAGCTCGGTGGGAATGGGGGCGTCAATCTGCCGGTGGCGGTTGCGGAGGCGATGGTGGTATTGCCCGCGAAGAGGCGAAGAGGACGATAGTACGTCGAGCGTTGTCCGGCCTGCCACGGTATCGGGCTGGGCAAGGGATCATGTGATTGGTAGAGGGAAGCATGAATGCATTCCGATGCGGCCACTGCGGACACGTTCTCCATGTGAGCGATGGAGAGGAGGGGAAGATGATGACCTGCTCGTCCTGCCAGCAGCTCACCACCGTGCCTGCGCTATTGAAGGAAAGAAAGACGCTGCCGCTGGCCAGCTATGTCATCGCCTCCACGGTGATCGCAGGGCTGATGGTTTCTTTGATTGCGGTTTTTGGGGACCAGGCTGGATCCTCCGGAACCAAAGGGACTGTCATCCGGTTTGCCGGGGGCTTCCTGGCGTGCGTGGTCGTTGGCGTGGTGACCGGATTGGTCAGTGCGGGGATCATGACGGCTTTCAAAAGGCGTTTCCTCGCGGTTTTTGCAAAAGCCTATTCCGTGGGAGTTCTCATCATGGCCGGCCTGTCGATCATGGGCCTTCTCCTCGCTCCTGCCATGCGGCGGTCCTCGGCGGCCCGTGAAAAACAAAAGCTGGAAGAGGAGACCTTTCTGGCGGACATGAATGAAAAGGCTGCCCGCATGGCGAAGAACGCGGAGGAAGGAAAGGTTTTGAATCCGGAGGAATTCAAGGCGCCGGCCGGGCTGTCTTCGGAAACCGATGCGGGCAAGCTCAGCCGGGTGATGAACACCTATCTGGCCGATGTCGCCGCGACGACAACCGGCTATACCGATGATCTCGGACGGACGGGTTTTTCAGGGGTGCTCCAACCGGAACGGCTGGCGGAGGACAAGGATTTCAAAGAGACCCACGAACTGCTGGAAAAAGGGCGGGAGGTCGTGGCCCGGTGGCGGGAGAAACAGGAGCGGATGATGGAGGATCTGCCCCGCCGGATCGAGGCAGCAGGGATCGGAGAGAAGACGAAGCGGGATGCGATCGCGGGATTCAAGACCGGATTTGGCAAGACCCGCGAGACGAGCAAACAGATGTGGGATCTTGAGGAGGAGGTGGTGGAACACATCGCCGATCTGGCGGGGTTCATGGAGGAGTCCCATGGACGATGGCGCGTGGCCGAAGGCAAAATCATTTTCAAGGAGGATGCGGACATCAAGCGCTACAACGATACGTTCGCGAAGATCGAGGAATGTTCGGAGAAGCAGACGAAACTCCGCAAGGATGCGGCGGCGCGCACGCGGGAACGGATTGGGCAGGACAAGTGAGTCTCTGCCTCCCGCAGCGACGGAAGAGGTATTACAAGCATTCCTGTTTGTGAGTGGGAGAGGCCGATCCTGCCCGTCTACGGTAGATTGCCCAGCAGGTTCGCAGCGGGAATTGTTAGCACGGTTGTGGCTGCATCTCGCGAATGAGCCACACCCACTCACAAGCGGGAATGCTTGTGCTACTTCCTACTGCGGCTGGTCCGAACTCCTGAGCTGGATGTCTCCGATCTCCACATGGGCGGGGGCTTCCAGAATGGTGAGGATGCAGTAGGCCACGTCCACGGGCGTGAGCATCTTCATGTGCGCGCGGATGCCTTTGAGCGTGTCCTCGCGGCCGAGGAAGTAGGTTTCCAGCAGCGGGGTATCGACGAAGCCCGGTGAGACGCTGGAGACCTGGATGGTGGAACCGGCGGCCTTGAGTTCGTGGCGCAGGGAATCGGTCACGGCACGCACGGCGAATTTGGTGGGCGAGTAGAAGCCACCGGTGGGTGGCACGCGGTGGCCGCTCATGGAGGAGACATTGACGATACGGCCGCCCTCCGCGGGGAAGTGGCGCAGCGAAAGCTGGCAGCAGAGGGTGAGGGCGAGCACATTGACGCGCCACATTTCCTCCCAGTCGGCGGGGTTGCCACTGATGATGGGGGCGAGGTGGGCGACTCCGGCGGAGTTCACCAGCGCGTCGATGCGGCCGAGGCCGCGGAAGATGGTGGAGACCTCATCCCGCTGAGACAAGTCCGCCTCGATCGGGCTGACATCCTCGGGAAGCGCGGAGGGACGGCGGGTGACGCCGAGGACGTTCGCCCCGCGATACACGAGCTGTTCGCAGAGGGCGCGGCCGATGCCGCTGGATGCGCCGGTGACGAGGATGGTCTTGCCTTGCAGGGGTGACATGGGTGCGGGGACTTCTACGGCGGTTCGGGACGAAAACGTGCTCGCACCGAACAAATCGAAGCTCGCGCCGGATGCAACCGGGAAGATGGATCAAGAAGGCCAGGCGAGCATGGCCTGCTCGGCGATGCCACGCAGATCCTCCACCGTGGTGCCGCTGGCGGCCTGCACGGACATGCCCTGCATGACGGTGGCGATGTAGCGGGCGAGACGTGCGGGATCGGTGCCTTTCGGGAACTCTCCGGCTTTCTGTGCCCGCTGGAAGCGGTCTTCCAGGGCCACCAGGGTGGAGCAGCGTGCGGAGACGAGTTCATCCCGGACAGGAGCGGCCTCATCGCCGCAGGCCAGGGCGCTCTGGATGGCGAAGCAGCCGCGCGGGTGATCCGGATTCGCCATCATCTCGACCGCGCCTTGGAGCAGCGCCTCAGCGGTTTGACGAGCGGTGGGCAGCGAGAGCGCGGTCTTCACGTAGGCGGCCGGGCCTTCGGTGTAACGGGCCAGCGCCTTGCGGAACAGGGACTCCTTGTTGCCGAAGGCGGCGTAGAGGCTGGGGCGGTTGATGCCCATGGCTGCGGTGAGATCATTCATCGAGGTGCCCTCGTAGCCTTTTTCCCAAAAGACACGCAGGGCCTTTTCCAGCGCCTCCTCCGCGTCGAATGCGCGCGGACGACCGATGCCGGTGGGGGATTTGGGATGATTCATACCTTTCGGTAAAAAATACCCCTTGACCGGGCGAAGTCCAGCGGCTAGTTCTGTATCGTTCGTTACAAAAATAACCAACCAAACATGAGCACGACCATTTCCAAGAAACTCGCCGGCAAGCATGCCATCGTGACCGGAGCCTCGAAGGGCATCGGTGCCTCCATCGCCCGTCTCTTGGCGGCGGAGGGTGCGTCCGTCATCGTGAACTACGCGTCGAGCCGTGATGGCGCGGACCGTGTGGTGGCGGAGATCACCGGCGCGGGCGGCAAGGCGCTCGCGGTGCAGGCGGACGTTTCCAAGCAGGAGGACATCACCCGGTTGATCGCGGAGAGCGTGGCGGCCTATGGTCCGATCGATATCCTGGTGAACAACGCGGGCATCTACCAGATGGCCCCGCTGGAGGAGGTGACGGCGGAATCGTTCCAGCAACAGTTCGGCTTGAACGTCCTGGGCCTGCTGCTGACCACGAAAGAAGCGGTGAAGCAGTTCAATCCCACCGGTGGCAGCGTGATCAACATCAGCTCCGTGGTGAGCACCTACGCGCCTCCTGGCTCCTCCGTTTACAGCGGCACCAAGGGCGCGGTGGACACCATCACCCGGGTGCTTTCCAAGGAACTCGGCGCGCGCGGCATCCGTGTGAACGCGATCAATCCGGGCATGGTGGATACGGAAGGAACGCGCAGCGCGGGCATCACCGCGGATGAGAGCGAATTCCGCAAGCATCTGGAAACGATCTCGCCGCTGGGCCGCATCGGTCGTCCGGATGACATCGGCAGCGCGGCGGTGTTCCTGGCCTCCGATGATTCGTCGTGGGTGACAGGGGAGTTGTTCTACATCGCGGGTGGACTCCACTGAGCGGCCTGTGACCGTGGCTGTCGCGTCCCGCGGCAGGCTGTGGCAGCCAAGAAACAAACATGGCGGCCTGTAGAGGCCGCCATGTTTGTTCGGATGAGGTGTTGATCGAAGAAGCGTTTACTTCGCCACCGCCGGGATGGAGGCGGCTTCGTGCTTTTCTTCGGCTTCTTCAAGCGCGGCGCGTTCCTTGGCGATGACGCGGACGAACTTGGAGGCGGCCTTCTGCCAGTCGGCGAGGAGCTCCTTGGCGCGCGGGCTGCCGGTTTTCTCGGCGTGCAGCTCGATCAGGCTCTTGAGCTCGGCGAGGTCGGCCTCGCGCTTCATCGGCAGGGCGACGACCATCTCGGAGTTCACGCGGGAGTAGAAGCGGTCGTCGATGTCATAGACATACGCCGTACCGCCGGACATGCCCGCGCCGAAGTTTTTGCCGGTCTTGCCGAGGATGACGACGGTGCCGTTGGTCATGTATTCGCAGCCGTGGTCGCCGCAACCTTCGATGACGGTGGTGGCACCGGAGTTGCGGACGCCGAAGCGCTCGCCGACACGACCGTTGATGAACGCACGGCCACCGGTGGCACCGTAGAAGCAGGTGTTGCCCGCGATGGTGTTGGTGGCGGCTTCGAAGTTCGCGTCATCGGCGACGCGGATGACGATCTCGCCGTCCGCCATGCCCTTGCCGACGTAGTCGTTGGCCTCGCCGATGAGCTCCAGCTTCACCCCGCGGACGAGGAAGCAGCCGAAGGACTGGCCGGCGGTGCCGCGGCAGGTGATGTGGATCGATCCGGCGGGCAGGCCGCGGTCGCCGTAGGCTTCCGCGATGCGGCCGCTGAGGCGGGTGGCGATGTTGCGGTCGGTGTTGACCACATCATACTCGAGCTTCACGCCCGCACGGTCCGGGAGCACGAGCAGGGCCCTGCCGATTTCATCGGACACGGCGGTGGCGCCGTATTCGGGAGCATCGGAGAGGGCGTTGCCGGAGATGGCCTTGACCAGATCGGAGAGGATCTGGATATCGAGCGACTTCTTGGAGATGCCGTCGTTGCGCTCCTGGGTGCGGATGCGGGCGATGGTGTCCGCGGGGACGCCGGTGGCTTCCGCGAGGGTGGGGATCACGTCCTTGAGGATCGGTGCGAGGTCGAGCGCGTTCGCCTTCGGATGATCCGGAACGTGGCGCTGCTTGAGGTATTCCGGGCGGCCGATCATCTCGTCCAGCGTGCGGACGCCGATGGAGGCCATGATCTCGCGGACTTCCTCGGACACGCCGTTGAAGAAGTTGATGACCATTTCCGGAGTGCCCTTGAACTTGGCGCGGAACTTCGGATCGGTGGTGGCGATGCCGACCGGGCAGTTGTTCAGGTGGCACTTGCGGACGTAGACGCAGCCCATGGCGACCATGGCGATGGTGCCGAAGTTGAACTGCTCCGCACCGAGCGCGGCGGCGATCACCACATCGCGGCCGGTGCGCAGGCCGCCATCGGTGCGGACCGTCACGCGGTTGCGGAGGTTGTTGATGAGCAGCGTCTGCTGGGCTTCGGCAAGGCCGAGCTCCCATGAGGAACCGGCGTGCTTGGTGGAGGACAGCGGCGATGCGCCGGTGCCACCTTCATGGCCGGAGATGAGGATGTTGTCCGCGGAGGCTTTCGCCACGCCTGCGGCCACGGTGCCCACGCCGGACTCGGCGACGAGCTTCACGGTGATGCGGGCGCGCGGGTTGACTTCCTTGAGGTCGTGGATGAGCTGCGCGAGGTCCTCGATACTATAAATATCGTGGTGCGGCGGCGGCGAGATGAGCTGCACGCCGGGCTGCGTGTTGCGCAGGCGGGCGATGAGCGCATTGACCTTGTGGCCGGGGAGCTGGCCGCCCTCGCCGGGCTTCGCGCCCTGGGCCATCTTGATCTCCAGCTCGTCCGCATTGACGAGGTAGTAGGCGGAGACGCCGAAGCGGCCGGAGGCGATCTGCTTGATGTAGGAGCGGGCGAAGTCGCCGTTCGGATACGGCTTGTAGCGCACCGGGTCCTCGCCGCCCTCGCCGGAGTCCGACTTGCCGCCGATGCGATTCATCGCGATGGCGAGGGTCTCGTGGGCTTCCGGGGACAGCGCGCCCAGCGACATGGCCGCGGTGGTGAAGCGCTTGCGGATCTCCTCGATGGACTCGACTTCCTCGATCGGGATCGCGCCGGACTTGGCCGGGACAAACTCGATGAGGTCCTTGATGGCGACGGGCGAGCTTTCGAGCGTGACCTTGACGTAGTCGTCGTAGTCCTCGTGCTTGCCGGTCTTCACGAAGGTGTGGAAGTTCTTGATGACCTCGGTGGTCAGCGCGTGGCGCTCGCCGGACTTGCGGTAGCGGTTGTAGCCCGGGTCGCCGAGGTTGAGCGTTTCGCCCGGGGCGACGGTGGTCTCGAAGGCGGCGCGGTGGCGCACCAGCGATTCTTCCGCGATCTGCTCGAAGCTGATACCGCCGATCTTCGACGACACGCCGGTGAAGGAGAACGCGATGACGTCCTTGCCGATGCCGACCGCTTCGAAGATCTGCGCACCCTGATAGGAGTTCAGCACGCTGATGCCCATCTTGGACATGATCTTGAGCAGGCCCTTTTCAAGCGCCTTGCGGTAGTTGGACATCGCCTTGTCCACGCTGATCTCGGCCTTGCCCTTGGCGGCTTCCTGGTGGACCAGGTTGCGCACGGTGGAGTAGCCGAGATACGGACACACGGCGGTGGCTCCGAAGCCGAAGCAGCAAGCGACCTGATGCACGTCCCGCGCTTCACCAGTCTCCGCGACGATGGAGGCGCGCATGCGCTTGCGGACGCGGGTGAGGTGGTGGTGGACGGTGCCGATCGCGAGGATGGTCGGGATGGCGACGCGGGACGAGGACGTGCCGCGGTCGGAAAGGACGAGGATGTTGTAGCCGTGGTCGACGGCGTTCTCGACCTCGGTGCAGAGCGCATCAAGGCGGGCCTTGAGACCGGCGGCACCTTCCTTCACGTCCCACGTCATGTCGATCGTGGTGGCGGGGAAGCCGTGCATGCCGAGCTGCTTCACCTTCTCCAGCTCGTGCTCGAGGAGGATGGCGGATTCGAGATTGATGATGCGGCAGTGCTCCGGCGTTTCATCGAGGAGGTTGCGCTCCGGTCCGAGGCCGGCGGAGAGCGACATCACGGCCCACTCGCGGATCGGGTCGATCGGCGGGTTGGTGACCTGGGCGAAGAGCTGCTTGAAGTAGGTGTAGAGCAGGCGCGGGTAGTGCGAGAGCACGGCCAACGGAATGTCATCACCCATCGAGAAGACGGCCTCCTGCGCGCCCTTCATCATCGGCGGGAAGACCATGTCGAGGTCCTCCTGCGTGACGCCGTGGGCGACCTGCTGGCGGGACAGCTCCTGGGCGGAGTAGTCCACGTCCGGCGCGTGCGCGTCCGGCGAGACGAACTTGCGGAGCTCGAGGCGGTTCTCATCGATCCAGCGGCGGTAGGGCTTCTGCTGGGCGAGCTCCTCCTTGATCTTGCGGTCGTACTTCAGCTCACCGGTCACGGTGTTCGCGGAAAGCATCTGGCCCGGGCCGAGGCGGCCCTTGCGGACGACGGTGGAGTCCTCGATGACGACGGCTCCGGCTTCCGAGCCGATGTAGAGGATGCCGTCCTCGGTGAGCTTGTAGCGGGACGGGCGCAGGCCGTTGCGGTCGAGCGACGCGCAGAGCTTGGTGCCATCCGTATAGACGAGACCGGCCGGACCGTCCCACGGCTCCGAGAAGGAGCGGTTGTACTGGTAGAAGGCGCGGAGGTCGTCCGAGATCTCCTCGTCATTCCGATAGGCGGGCGGCACGAGCATGCACATGGCGTGCTCCAGCGAGCGACCGGAGAGGACGAGCAGTTCCAGCGCGTGGTCGAGTGAGGCGGAGTCGGACTCGCCGTGGCGGATCAGGTCCTTCACCAGATCGATCTCATCACCCCAGACCGGGGAGACGAAGAACTCCTCGCGCGAGGTCATCCAGTGGCGGTTGCCCTCCACGGTGTTGATCTCGCCGTTGTGGCACATCATGCGGAACGGTTGTCCGAGCGGCCAGGCGGGGAAGGTGTTGGTGGAGAAGCGCTGGTGGTAGAGCGAGATGGCGACCTCGTAGTCCGAGTCCTGCAGGTCCAGGTAGAAACCGCGCAGCGCGGCCGGCATCGCCAGCGCCTTGTAGGACAGCAGGCGGCTGGAGAAGGACGGCATGTAGAAGTTCGCGATCTCCTTGGTGAGGCGCTCGATCTCGCGGCGGGTGAGGTAAAGCTGGCGCTCGAAGGTATCGGAATCCCACGCGGCGGGCTTGAGCATCAGGAGGTGCTCGACCTGCGGACGGCTGTTCGCGGCGACCTTGCCGAGTGCATCCACATCCACCGGCACTTCACGCCAGCCGATGAGGGCGATGCCGCGCTTGGACAGCACGTCCTTGGCGATCGACTTGATCTGATCGATGACCTTGGCATTGCCGAAGGGGAAGAAAAACACGCCGACGGCCAGATCGGCGTCGTTTTCGAGCGTGTGGCCGAGCTTGGCGGCGGCCTTGCGGAAGAGCGGGAAGGGGATCTGGGTGAGCACGCCGGAGCCGTCACCGGTCTTCATGTCCGCATCGACCGCACCGCGGTGGGTCATGCAGCAGACGGAGGTCAGGGCGTAATCGAGCACCTGATACGAACGTTTTCCCTTCAGGTGGGCGATGGCGCCCATGCCGCAGTTGTCGTGCTCTTGGGAAAGCTGGTGCAGGGATCCTGGCACCAGCGGCGTGCTCGTATGGTAGAACGGATTCATCGTTTCGGCCTAATGAACAGCAAGCGCCGCGCCATGCGGCGATTGCATCTCAATGAGTGGCCCCGGAACGGAGAATCGTTACCCCGATCCGGGGCCGGGAAATGAACTTCAAGCCGGGCGAATTGCCAAGCAGTAATAGAGGGGCGTTTGACCGAACCCGGGGTGATCCGTGCGGTTTTCGGTCAAAGGGGCGGGAAATTCACGGAATGGGGCAGGTAGGGACATCCCGGCGAGGCGTTCCTACCTTCCTGCTACGCTTTCAGCTCCAACTGCAAATGCTCGGTGCCGGAGAGGGCTTCGGTGACCTTGAGGGTGAGGGTGTTCGCATTGGCCTCGATTTTCACCAAGCAGGCGGGGGTGGGGGACCACTTGGTGGAGGTGGTTTCCGGGCCACCGGAAACGATCTGGTGGTAGGGCCGGTCCCCGGTGGGCGGGCTGTGCCAGAACTGGTGGGTGTGGCCGGAGATCACGGCGTGGATGCGCGCCTTCGCCAGCAGGGGGGACCAGCGGGCATCGCCATCGGAGCACCATGCGCCCTTGCTCTCCGGCTCCTTCCAGCGCAGCGGGATGTGGCAGAACAGCAGGCGGAAGGGAGCGGAGGCGAAGCGTGGATCGGCGACGGCTTTTTCGAGCCACTCGCGCTGGTTCTCGCGGTAGGCGGCGAAGTCGCCCATGTCGCCATAGATGCCGGGGCCTTCCTTGTCATCGCCCGTATCCAGCATGAGGACGCCCACCGGCCCGACCCTCAGCAGACCGAGGTAGCCATAGGCATGCGGACGCGGGGCGAAGCGGTTGAGATCGCGGGCAATGGAGCCGCGGGCATCGTGATTGCCACGGACAAAGGCGATCGGGCGGCGCGACCATGCATCGCGGCCGCTATCGAGGCTGAGGAGGGCTCCGGTGAAATCCTGCTCCTTGTTGAACTGATCCTGCACCAGATCGCCATTGAGCACGATGAGATCGGGACCGAAGGCCAGTGTGGCCTTGCCCAGCGCCTCGATGGTGGGGGCTTGCTGGTGGATGTCGTTCCAGATCGCGATGCGGGCCTCGGTGGCGGGGCCGGGCATGCCGAAATCGAAAATCGGAGAGGCGACCGCCGCGCCGCGGGTGATTTTGTAGTGGTTCGGGAATTGGATGGGTGCCGTGACGGTGCGGTAGTAGATGCGATCTCCCGGTTTCAGGTCCGGCAGACGGATGGCGATAACCGCGGCATCGAAGGTCCGCAGGCCGTCCTGGGAACCGTAGGCGGTTTTTCCGAGTTCCGGAGTATTGCCGTATTCGACATAGCCGGTGCATGGGCCTTTCACGCTCCAGACGATGGCGACGGAGTCCGGCGTGATGGAGGTGACAGTGGGAAGTCCGGGGAGGGGGCCTTCCGGAACAGTCGGAGCCGGGACGGGCGCTTCCTCCGCAGCACGGGCGATCAGAGGGGTGGAGCCGGTGAGTACGGTGGTCCAGAGGAAGTCACGGCGGTTCATGCCGGGATGATACGATGGTTCCGCAGAATGCCGTGCGGAAAAATGTAAGGGGGGAGCTCCGCTTTCCCTCTTTGGGGTTGGGAATCGCCCGGCTTGGCCGACCTCGCCAACGAAGCTGCCGGAAACCAATCGAAAGCGGAGCTTCCGACTACATCGGCTCACACCACCACCGGCTCGGGCGGCGGTTGGAGCAGGCCGCGTTCGGTGAGGAAGCGGTCCATGGCGCTGGTGGTGAGCTCGAAGTACATCTCGCTCACGTTGAAGTTGAAGAAGCTGTGCTCGGCGCGGTCGTAATCCACCAGCTCGCACTTCACGCCGCGCCAGTAGAGGCGGCGGGAGAACTTACGGGCCTCGTCAATGGGGGTGATGCGGTCGTTCTTGCCGTGGAAGAGAATCATCGGCGGCAGCTTGCGGCGCACGAGGGCCATCGGGCTGAGACGTTTCGCGGTACGGCTGTCCGGGAACTTCGCGGCGGCGGCAGACTTCGGAGCGGTATTGAGCAGCGCGCTGAAAAGGGCCACCGCCTGCGGACGGCAGCTCACGCCATCCGGGGAAGGCATTTCCTTGTCCTTCGGCAGCGTGCAGAGCAGGGCGAGCCAGGCGCCACCGGCGGTGCCGCTGAGGGTGACTTGGTCCGGATCGATGGTGAGCAGGCTGGCATTCCGGCGGACCCAGCGTACGGCCTCGCGGGCATCCTCCATGGCCTCGACGGGGCTGGTGGCGTGTTTGGAGGAGGTGCGGGTTTCCACCGCGATGGTCACGGCACCGCGGCTGGCGAAGTGGAGGCAATGGGGGATGAACTGTGTCACCGTGGGCGATTCCCAGAGGCCGCCATGGAAGAAAAGGATCACCGGCCGCGAGCGCGGCGTCTCCAGCCCCTCGGGCGGGGAAAAGACATAGGCAGTCAACTCACCCTGCGGGGTGTCGCGGTACACGTGTGCGGAGGCGCTTTTCAACATCTCCCGATCGCGGGCTTCGCCGATCGGTGCCACTTTCTGCAAAATACTGCTCATGAGGAAATCGCCGCCGTCCCGGAGGTGGCGGCGCGGGATTCTTTGTTGTCCAGCGGCGGACTTTGTCCAATCGTTTCGTGTGTGAGCCGACTGATTTTCCCTCTTTTCGCCCTGGTGGCTTCTCTTTGCCCCCACAACGTAATGGCCGCCCCCGGGGCGGAAGCACTTCGCGTGCCGCTCGAGACCACCTACGGCCAGTGGCAGCAGGCCGTGGTGAGGAAGGATGTGACCAGTTGGCAGGCCGTGACCGCGAAATCCCGCCAGATGGAAGTCCGCAACCGCCTGGTTTCCGAGAAGCGGGCGTATCCGGCGGGAGTCTTTGAACTGCCCGCACCGCCGCCGGCCTTGAAGGGTCTGAAGTTTCTGGAGGCGAAGCAGAAGGGCCAGACGGCGAAGTTGTCCTACTTCGGCAAGATCGACTTCGGCATGGAGGGTGCGGTGCCCACGGAGAACCTGCTGGTGCTCTCGTTCATCCAGGAAAACACCGGCTGGAAATACGACCGGGCGGACTATATCAACCTCGCCGCGCTTCCGGCGGTGCGCGGTGAGCTGGCCGCGGGCAACCTGCGCTATCTGGAAGAGACTCCGGATGCCCAGCCGTCCGGTGTGGTGCCGCCGGTGGCGGCCCAGGCTCCTGCGGCGAAGTACATCGCGAAGGTGTATGTATTCTGCCCGGGTCGGGAGGTGCAGGTGCAGGTCAACAAGATCAGCCGCCACAAGTTTGCCAATGCCAAGGAGGCGGAAGTGGTGATCGGCGGGGCGGTCGACGGGCCGAACGAGGTGCAGTATTCCGTCAAGAAACTGGATGGCGGCACCGGCAAGGAGGCGATGACGATCCGCGTGTATCTGTTGTCCGAGGTGCAGGATGTGAAGCCGATCAAAGCCTTCGAATACCAGGTGCCGGAGAACGGCGTGCCGAAGGCGGCGGACACGGGCTACTTCCAGGTGGATGCGGCCGCGGTGAACAAGCTGATGGGAAGATAGCAATGCAGACATCACCCGGCTGATCTTGACCGGATGATGATTTGCGGGTGTGTGCCGCAATCCGTTTATTTCTTCAGCTCGTCCGGGCCCGTCCTTCCGGACGGCATGCGATAATTGAGATCCCATGCCGGCGCACGGTCGGAGCCGGTGCGGTTGTGAAGCCATTCGGTCCGGTGCGCGGCATGTCCGATTTCATGGCATTTCATGAGATGTTGGAGTGATGTGTTGTGAGGTGCGGGAGCAAAATAGGACATATGAAATAGATTGGAATTTCATTGACGTTGTTAGGGTGTGTCGGTTGTGATCGGGTGATTTTTGTAGCTTAAGGTGGTTTATATCCGGGCGGGATGTTCCTGCTTCCGGTCATATGGCCGCCCAACTCCCTGAAGAAAAAGAAATGAAAATCGACCATGGCAATCGTTTCGGACGGGCGGTTCTTGCCGCCGGTTTCATGATTCCAGCCGGCCTGTCCTGGGCCGCTACCACCGGAAGCGAAAACTATCGCTATGACGCTTCCGGCAATCTTGTGGAAAAATCCATCGGAGGGCAGGTCACGCACCTGGCCTATGATTCCACGAACCGCCTTCTGGAGAATGGTCCGCGCACCTTCAGCTATGATTCATCCAACCGGCTGGTGTCGGAGCATGAGGCAGCCGGAGAGTCCCGGGAATGGTCCTACGGCTATGCGGACAAGGTGCTTGGCGTGACCAACGATGGGGTCAAGACCGACTTCCTTTACAACGCGGCAGGCCAGATGGTCGGCAAGATTTCCGGTGGCACGGGTGCGTCCTATGCTTGGGACGGCCTCGCGCTTGCGGAGGAAAACGGCCGGGTTTTTGCCAATGAGGAGCACTTCACCGGCGGCGTGCCGGTGATCCAGGGGGGCGGCGAGGTGGTCGTCTCCGATCACATGGGCACGACCTTGCTCTCGGCGGACCACCAGTTTGAAAGCACCGCTTTTGGTGAAGGCCAGGAGAGCGGCCGCTTTACCGGAAAGATCCATGTCGATGAAATGGGCGGATATCTCTTTCCATGCCGTCTCTACACGGCGGATTCCGGCCGTTGGGCGACCACGGACCCGAGTGGATATCCGGATGGCACCAACAATTATTCCTACGTCAATGGTGATCCCATCACGCGGGCTGATCCCACGGGATTGGTCGAGTATGTCTGGGACCCGACCTCGGATTATGCCGGATTGGGTGTCTTCAGCCCCAAGGCCATCACCACGAAGGTGGCAGGAACGGTGAAAGTGAACACGATCGACAAGGGGAACAACCACTACTGCTATCAGCCGGTGGTGGACAAAGCCTTTGAATTCAAGGGCGGAGGTCATATCAAAATCCCAACATTGGGGTACTCCAACGCCGCCGGCTACACCACCGATGCCACATTTCGAGCCGACGTTTTGACCCATGAAACCTGGCATAAGACCCATCGGAAGACGTTGGGCGACAAGACCTATGGTGCGTTGGAAACCTGGAGTGCGTCTTATGCCGGGAATGAATTCGCGACGGCTGGAGAGGCCATGACTGCAGGCACCGCGGATTTTGCAGCGGCCAAGACTGCCACGGACACCAAGTATGCTGCAAACACGGGCAGGAGTGGAAGCCACGAAGGTGCAAATCCAGCGTCGGGCTACTATGAAACCACCATTGGAGGGGTTAAGCTCTTTCGCGAACAAAATCCGGACTGGGGCCAGCCTCTTGATACCCTGCTCGGGCAGATCACGGTGACGTTCACCAAGACCGCCGGCAACTGCGAGTATTGAAGCTTTGGATTTGAATCGTATGGTATGAGAGAAGGCGGCGGGAGTGGATCTTCCGCCGCCTTTGCCGGATAAGATCCATAGAGCCGATGAACTTCCGCAGCCAGTTGATCCCCATCGCGCTCCTCATGGTGGGCGGGGCGATCGCCACGTATGTGATCCTCGGCCGTGATCGGCCCGGGGAAACCGGGGGCGTCTCATCTCCGGCCGGCCCGGGAAAGCATGAATCGGGAAGAAGCCGGGGCCCGGAGAAAATGAATACGGCCAACAACCAGGCTCCTGCGGGTGGGGAAAGCGAACTCGAAAGGGTATTGAGGGAGTCAGGGCCTGCCGCCGCGCTGGCGAAGGCCAAGGCCCTCCAAGGACAGGAGCGCGAGAGCGGGGTGAAGTTCGTCCTCACCACGGCCGCCTTGACCGATCCGGAATTTGCGGCCCGGGAATTCAAGGCTTCGGGACTGAGCATCACGGGGCAGGGCCATGTTCTGGATGCGCTGATGATCGGTTGGCCGGATCCGGCGAGGGCGCTGGAATGGGCGGACAAGGAGTTGACGGGGCAGTTGCGTTCGTCGGCGATCTCGACCTCGCTGGCCCGCCTCGCCAAGACGTCGCCTTCCGCCGCCATCGATTTTCTCAAGAACATCCCACCGGGAGCGGACCGCAAGCAGGCCGTGGGAAGCATCATCGCCACCTGGGCCGCCGTCGATCCTGCCGCAGCGATGGAGTATGCGAGAACGTCCGGTGAGCCGGGTGCTTTTGCCGGGGCGATGATCGATGTGGCACCGGCGTGGGTGAAGAATGACCTGGCCTCGGCCAAGGACTATCTGGCGCAATCGGCCGGAGATGATAAATCCGTGTATCTGGCCCACCTCGTCGCGGTGGAGGAGGCGAAGAAAGATCCCGCCGGGATGTTGAAGTGGGCATCCGATCTTCAAGGAGAGGCTGCGGACAGGGCGAGGCGCTCGGCTGTGATCGCGTGGGCGGATGCCGATGCCAAAGCGGCAGCGGCCTATGTCGATGCGGCGGGAGACAAGGACCGCACCCAACTGGCGCCTATTCTGGCGGGCGCCTGGGCTTCACTCGATCCTGCGGCAGCAGGGGCGTGGGTGGGCAAGCAGGGGTCGCCGGATGTGCAGGCCGCCATGGCCATGGAGGTGGCCTATCGCTGGTCCTCGGTTTCCGCCGAAGACTCCTGGAGCTGGGCGTCCTCGCTGCCGGATGGTCCTGCCAGACAACAGGCATGCGCATTGCTTTCCAAGCTCGCCAATGCCCCCGCGGAGCGCCGCTTCCACGTATGCCCGGAAATCGCCGCACGGGCCGCGGCCGATGCCAGCTTTTTCACCAAGACGGAGGCGGTTGATGAGTAGCGCGAGCGCGGATTTCCCCTTGCAAGGGCGGGGGCGGTCCCGAAGCCGTTAGTGGAATCTGTTTCCCGAAACATACCTCCAATCGTGGAGGGCCGCGATGATGTGTTGGCTCGTGTGGGAGCAAAATGGGACATATGAAATAGGTTGGAATTTCATTGACGATGTTAGGGTGTGTTGGTTGTGATTGGGTGATTTTTGTAACTCATGGTGTTTTGCATCCGGGCGGGATATTCCTTGTTCCCGATCATGCGGGCACCCAACTCCCTGAAGAAAAAGAAATGAAAATCGACCATGGCAATCGTTTCGGACGGGCGGTTCTCGCCGCAGGCTTCATGATTCCAGCCGGCCTGTCCTGGGCCGCTACCACCGGAAGCGAAAACTATCGCTACGACGCTTCCGGCAATCTTGTGGAAAAATCCATCGGAGGAGAGGTCACGCATCTGGCCTACGATTCCACGAACCGCCTTCTGGCGAGTGGTGGGAACCGCTTTACCTATGACCAGGCGGGACGCCTGGTGTCGGAGCATGAGGCAACCGCTGGAACCAGCCGCCAACTCCAATACGGTTATGGAGACAAGGTGGTGGGCGTTGCCACGGATGGAACCACAACCGAATTCCTGTATAACGCGGCAGGTCAACTGGTGGGGAAAGCCCGGAATGGCGAGGTGTCTTCTTATGTCTGGGACGGGATCTGCCTCGTTGCAGAGGGGGACCGGGCATTTGCCAATGAGGCCCATGTCACCGGGGCTGTGCCGATCCTTGTTTCCGACGGCGGAGTGGCGATTTCGGATTATTTGGGCAATACACTGGTATCCGGAACACAGGATTTCGAGGCGACTGCCTACGGGAAGGGGCAGGAGGCCGGCCGCTTCACCGGGAAAATCTACATGCAGGAGCTTGGCGCGTATCTCTTCCCCTACCGGTGGTACTCCGCTGATACCGCGAGATGGATTGGAGCCGACCCCTCGGGGTATCCGGATGGGTTGAACAATTTTTCCTACGTCAACAGCGACCCGCTTTCGAGAGTCGATCCGCTCGGTCTCGTTACGTTCAATAATCCCGCGAACACGGCCGCTGCGGGCGGAGCTTCCACCAGCTACAGCGGGCCGACCGAGACGACGGCCGGCACCATCAAAGTCCGGGAGATTGCGAAGGAGGGAGATGGCGGCATCTGCTACCAGCCGGTGGTGGACCAGGCGTTTGCCTATGAAGCGGGGTCGACCATGTCTCTGCCAACGGCGGGGACGACCTATCTCGGCTATCTCCGGGACGCGACTTCCGTTTCCGGATCGACCACTCATGAAACGTGGCACCGGACTATTTTCGAAACGTTGCTCACCAAAACCTACGGCAAGCTCGAAACGTGGAGTGCGTCGTATGAAGGCAATGAGTTTGCGACCAGTGCGGAAGCTCTTGCCGCTGGCAACGCCGATTTCGCGGCCGCCAAGGCGGCTGCAGAAGCAAAAAGGGCTGCCGAGTGGCCGAATCGGTTGATCAATCACGCCGGTGCGGTCAGTCAGCAAACGACCGAAAACGGAGTCGACGTCTGGAGATCGGTGAATGCGAACTGGGGTACTGCTGCCAACAATCATATGGCTGCCATTACGCTCAATTTCACCTATACTGACGGAAACTGTGAGCATTGATTAGGACTCACTTCCGTCCCGTGGGGGAGGTCGGCTTCGGCCGGAATCCTTTATCCACGGGACGGAATGATGGATTGTGTTGGAACTTGAAGTGCCTGCGAAATGAAACCTCTGCATCTGAGGATATGTGGAGCCGCCGCATGTCTTGTGGCTCTTGGAATTGCATGGATTCTTCTCCGGGAACATAAGCTTGGAGGACTGGAGGCGACCTCTGCCGCGCTCCGCAACCGCAATACGAGATCCTCCGGTGACAAGCATTCCCATGATTCCCACCCATCGGAAGTTTTGGAAACCCAGGCCAGCAAGGATGCCAACAGGTTGTCGAAGCTGGCGGAATCCGATTCTCTCCAGGCATTGGGAAAGGCGAAGGCGTTGACCGGCGAAGCCCGGGAAGAGGCGGTCAAGCAGGTGCTCCTCACGATCATTCAGGGCGATCCGGAGCTGGCCGCCCGTGAGTTGCCGGGATCAGGACTCAGCCAAACGGGGATGACCCAGGTGGTGGATTTCCTGATGTCGAACTGGAAGAATCCGGCTGCGGCGTTGCAGTGGGCGGATCAGTCCCTGCAAGGGTCCTTGAAAGAACGGGCTGTTTCTTTGGCGCTGGCCGGACTGGCGGCCGCATCACCTTCGGCGGCGGTGGCTTATTTCGAGAAAATTCCACCGGGGCAGGGCCGTCGGCAGGCTTTTTCCGCCATGTTGAGTTCGTGGGCGGCAGCGGATTTTCCGGCTGCCTTGGAGTGGGTGAAGAGCTCAAAGGATCCCAAGGATCTGAACACCGCGATTGCTTCCTTGGCTCCATTGTGGGTGGAGAAGGATCTTCCCTCGGCGATCAGCTTTCTGCAGGACTCTCCGGATAATCCAAGTGCCGTCAATCTGGCCCACCTTGTGGCCATGAAGCGGATGAAAGCGGATCCTGCCGGGACGCTCTCATGGGCGGCTGGATTGGAGGGGGTGGCTGGGGAGCGCGCGCAGCGTTCGGCTGTCATCTCATGGGTGGATTCCGATGTCGGTGCGGCTGCGGCGTATGTGGATGCGGCGAATCAGAAGGAGCGTCAGGTCCTCGCGCCAATCCTGGCTGGTGCGTGGGCCGGAGTGGATCCTTCGGCCGCAGGTGCCTGGGTGGCGAAGCAGGGTAGTTCGGAGGAGCAGGCGGCCCTTGCGGTTCAGGTGGCCTACCGTTGGTCCTCGGTGTCATTGGACGATGCGGCCGCTTGGGCGGCTTCGTTGCCGGAGGGACCGGCCAGGAGGCAGAGCATGGCTTTGTTGAACTCTCTCGCCTCCACCCCTGCGAACCGGCGGGCGCTTGTGCAGCCGCAACTCGTGGGAAAGGCGACGGAGGACTCCAGATATTTTCCTCCTAAGAGTGAGTCCGACGAATGATCATCATAAGAGTCATGGATGCATTCTTTTCTTCTTCTGCTGGCAAAATGGAGTCCGGTCATGGCCTGCGGATCAAGGCGGGCGCTCTGATGAGTGGCATGACGCTGGTGATCCTCGGATTGGTTTCGTGCAAGGATTCGCAGGATAAGTCCGGAGACCAATCCCATCCCAAGGCTGTTCCGCTGGCGGATGCGGGTCATGGGAAGCCTGCGGCTCCCACCCGACACCATGGGCATGCCCATGCGCATGAGCACGAACATGGGGGTGCATCGCTTTCCTCGCTCCCGCCGCGGATTGCGGAATTGGCAGAAAAACAGCCTGCGGAGGCTCTCGACCTGGCAAAGGCGCTGCCTGCCGGTGAGCGGGAGCAGGCGATCAAGACACTGCTGCTCGCGCTGGCGGAAGAGCGCCCGGAATTCGTGGCCCGCGAGTTGGAGGCGTCCACTCTGGGTAGGGCGGACATGGCGGCGGTGGGGGAGGTGCTGGTGGGATATTGGCCGGATTCGCGGAAGGCGCTGCTGTGGGCGGATCAAACTTTCAAGGGGGCGGATCGCGGGCAGGTGATCGGGGCGGCGCTGGCTGCCTTGGTTGAGTCCTCGCCCGGTGACGCATTGGCCTTCGTGGATGGCATGCCGGTCGGGCAACCACGGGAGGCGGCATTCAACCGGATGATGCAGGCATGGGCCGGGACGGATCTGACGGCGGCGGTCGAATATGCGAGAGGGGTGAAGGATCCGGCTGAGGCGGCTGCGGCGATGGCGACCGTGGCGGACATGTGGGCGGCGAAGGACGCGGCCGGTGCCGCGGCATTTTTGTCCGGAACGGCGGGAGAGCCCCGCTACGCCATGCTGGCGCAACTGGTGGCAGCGAACCAGGTGCGGACCGGTGATCCGGCGGCAGCCCTTGCATGGGCCGCCACGGTGCCGGGACCCTCCGGTTTGAAGGCCCGGGAATCCGCGATTGCGGCGTGGTCGGATGTGAATCCGGCGGCAGCGGCGGCGTATCTCGACAAGGCGGGCGCCCCGGCTCTTGTTCCACTGGGACCGAAATTGGCCGGGGAGTGGTCGGCACGCGATCCTGCGGCAGCGGCGCGGTGGGTGGAGGCCTCCCAGAGCTCCGCCCAAGGGGCGATGGTGGCGGAGGTGATGCAGAATTGGCTGAAAGCGTCTCCCCGGGATGCTTCCACCTGGCTGGACTCCCTGCCGGAAGGACCGGCACGCGATCATGGAATCCTGGTGCTGCTAAGGCGGGAAGCCTCGGGAGATCCGGCCGGGGTTTTCCCATGGGCGGATGCCCTGTCCACTCCTGCGGCGAGGGAAGCCGAGATGAAGCGGCTGCAATCGCTGATGGCGGCGGACTACGCTCCGATCAACGGCAAGCGGCATTGAGTCGGAGCGGGCTGCGACGGGGTCAGCCTTGGGCGACCATTTCGCAGGCAAGGCGGATGGCACGGATCATGGAGGAAGGATCGGCGATATCCTTTCCGGCGATGCCGAAGGCGGTTCCATGGTCCGGGCTGGTGCGCGGTTTTGGCAGGCCGAGGGTGACATTCACGGCGGTGTCGAAATCGAGCAGCTTCAGCGGGATCAAGCCTTGGTCGTGATACATCGCCAGCACGCCATCGTATTGGCCGCGGGCGGCATCGCGGAAGATCGCATCCGGGACGCCGGGGCCGTGGAAGGTGCCGATGCCCAATGAGTTGAGCCCCTCGATGGCTGGGGTGATGATCCGGATTTCCTCGTCACCGAAAGCCCCGCCTTCTCCCGCATGGGGATTGAGGCCCGCCACGGCGATGCGTGGGGTGGCGTTGCCCTTGCGGCTGAGGAAACCGGCCAGCAGCTTCCCGGTGCGGATGAGCCCGCCAATCGTGAGCAGGGATGGGACCTCCGCGAGCGGGACGTGAATGGTGGCGAGCGCGACGGTGAGCGTATCCCCGCTGAGGCACATGCCATAGTCGCTCACACCCTGAGCGTCCGCGAAGAACTCGGTCTGGCCAGGAAAAGTGAAGCCCACGCTCTGAAGCTGGCTCTTTGAAGCCGGTGCGGTGACGACGGCGTCCGCACGTCCGTCATTCAGCATGGCCGCAGCCTCCTGTAGAGCGGCGTAGGCGGCGGTGGCGGAAGCGCGATCGGGGTGGCCGGGGACTCCGGCGGATGCATCGCCCACCAGGATGAATTCATGTCCATCCGGCAGGGCTCCGGAGGCGAGGGCCTTGCGCGTGACCTCCGGGCCGATGCCAGCAGGATCTCCGAGCGTGATCGCGATGCGGGCCATGGAATGGCGTGTGATCAGGACTCCACCGGTGCGGGATCGTGGCCCGGCAGGGTGTCGAAATAGACGAGATTGCCATCCGGGTCCCGGAGCGCGAAGCCGGAGGAACCATCCGCCTCATGATTCGGGGTGGGGACGGGCAGGCCGCGCGAGGCCAGATGGGCGGCGAGCTTTGCGATATCCGCTCCGCGGAAGTTCAGCATGTTCGGCTCGTCATGACGGTAGAGGCCGATCCGCGTCTCATCCCTGGCCACGATCACGTAGCCAAGATCCGTGCTTCCATCCACGGGGATGAATCCAAGGGCATCGTAAAACTCCAGCGAGCGAGCCAGATCCTTGACCGAAAGACAGATGTCGAGATGCCCGAGGTGCATGCCTGGGTAGGGATCAGATCTTGCGATCGATGATGGCGCGCTTGCGCTTGGATTCGATCCAGCGCTTGTACTCGCCTTCGGTCTTCTTGCGGCGGACGGCTTCCTCGATGAGGTCGCGAACCTTCGGATTGGAAAGCGGCTCGGACGGTCCGAGTTCCTTCTTGATGACCTTTACGATGGAGAAGCCCTGCGGGTCCTGGAGCGGCCCGGTCGCCTTGCCCGGTTCGATTTCGAACAGGATGGCGGAGAAGGCCGGGGACAGGTCGGTGCGCGGGACGTTCTCACGGGTGCCACCGGTGGCGGCGAAGGCGTCCTTCGAGTAGGTCTTGGCCAGCTCCGCGAAGTCCTGGCCGGCCTGCACCTTGCTCATGACATCTTCCGCGATGTTGAGCTGGGTGTCCGGGGTGGATTCCGGATGCTCCGGGTCCGCCATCGGGATGAAGATCATCTGGAAGGTGATGACATCCTTCGTCACGTCACGGAATGACGCCTTGAGCTCGTTGTACTCCTTCTGGATCTCGTTCGGGAGTGGCGGCGGAGCTTCGGAGAAGTGCTGGGCGCGCATCGCCTGCACGGTGAGGCGCTCGCGGGTGATCTCGCGGAAGCCGTCCATGGTCAGGCGGTTCTTGCGCAGGTCCTCGTTGAAGAGTTCTTTTTTGCCGTTGTACTTCTCGCGGACCAGCTTGGCGATGTCGTCATCGATATACTGCGTCTTGAGCGAGGCTCCCATCACCTTGAACTCATCCAGGATGATCTCGTTGTCGATGAGCTGGTCGAGAACCTTGTCCCGCGCTTCCTTGAGGCGCTTTTCAAACTCCGGGCCGCGGCGCGGGAACTGGGCGGCGAGCTGGGCATAGGCAGGTGCCAGCATCACGGAAACCTTGCTCTTGGTGATCACCCGGCCGTTCACCTTCGCGGCGATGCCATTGACTTCGATGGGGCCGCCGACCGGGACCGGTTCGCCGAGGGCGGCGGAGGCAGCAAGCAGCAGGGCGAAGAAAGAACGGAGCTTCATGGAGTTTCGCAGGGGGCGTCAGGGGTTCCGGAACGGTCCGCCGACGCCGCGCAGTCTCCTGTTCCCGGGAGGCGATTGCAAGCGGGGAAACCGGTCCGGCCTGACAGCGGAGTCAGGGCTCCGGCTTGCCTTGGATTCCTTGCAGAAATTCCGCAACCGGCCCCAGCAATCCGGGATGCAGCGGCAGTTTCGGGTTCGAATAGGAGGAAACCTGCTCCTTCAGATCGGTGCCGACCGCCTTCAGGACGTGGTTCATACCCTCGATTTTCACCTCCTTGGACTCCGGCTGGGCCTCATGCAAGGCGTCCGCATCGGCCGGGCTCACCTGGATGTCCGTGGTGCCTTGTACGATCAACGCGGGCGCGGTGAGTTTCGCGATTTCCTCGGTGGGGGTGTATTTGATCCAGGAAATGAGGTAGGGCTGGACGCTGGGGCGGAAGAGAACGTTCAACTCCGGAGACACCTTCGCCACCTTCTGGCCCTGATCGAGTTGCTGGAGGATGACGGTGGATTCGGTGAGGAGATTGGGCGGGAGTTTGGTCTTCAACTGTTCCCGCAGCAGGGGAGAGGCACGTTTCGCGGTGCCGGAGAGGGAGACATACCCCGCCACCGGTTTTTTCCCGGCGGCGATCAAAGTGATGAGCGCACCCTCGCTGTGACCGAGCAGCGCGACTTTTTTGAATCCCATCTCACCCTGCAGGTAGCCGATCCAGGAGACGGCGTCATCGACGTAGGTGTCGAAGAGCAGGTCGTCCTCCTTCTTCGGCCCGGCGGCCTTGCTTGCGGCGATGCCGCGCTTGTCGATCCGCACGGAGGCGATGCCGCGGGCGGCGAGGCCCTCGGCGAGCATCTTCAGGCTGTCATTGTTTCCGGGCAGGCCGATGGAATTGCCATCGCGGTCGGTCGGGCCGGAGCCGGGATGAATGAGGACCACGAGGGATTTTTCCTCCTGGGCCGGTTGCTCCAGCGTGCCCTTGAGCACGCCGGTGGGCGTTTTCAATTCGATCTCGGTCCCGGCGAGAGACAGGCCGATGAAGGGGAAGATGAGCAGGAGGCGCTTCATGGAGACAGGGCAAGGCGTTGTCCTGACAGAAGCAGGGGGGAGGCGCGGATGGCAATCCGATTCCACGGACAATCACACGATGCCACCGTTGCTGCGGATGGTCTGGCCATTGACCCAGCCGCCATCGGGACCGCAGAGGAAGGAGACGACGCCCGCGATGTCCTCCGGTTTTCCGAGACGCTCGAGCGGCGGCATCTTCGCGAGGTGGGCGATTTGTTCCTCGGTCTTGCCGGTGAAGAACAGGTCGGTGGCGGTGGGGCCGGGCGCTACGGCGTTCACCGTGATGTGACGTCCGCGCAGTTCCTTCGCGAAGATGGTGGTCATGGTTTCCACCGCGGCCTTGGTGGCGGCGTAGGTGGCGTAGCCGGGCAGGGTGAGGCCGACCACGCTGGTGGAGAAGTTCACGATGCGGCCACCATCGCGCAGTTTCGTGCCAGCGGTGCGCAGGACGTTGAAGGTGCCCTTGAGATTGATCGCCAGCATGCGGTCGAAGAGCGTGTCATCGGTTGCGATGACGGGCACGAGGCCGGGCTGGATCACGCCCGCGTTGTTCACCACCACGTCCACGCCACCGAAGGCTTCCTCCGCTTTCGTGAAGAGGGTGGCGACATCGTCCGGCGAGGAAACGTCCGCCTGCACGGCGATGGCAGTTCCACCGGCATCGGTGATTTCCTTCACGACCTCGTCCGCATCCGCGGCGCGTCCGGCGTAGTTCACGACGATGGCGAAACCGTCCGTAGCGAGACGTTTCGCGATGGCGGCTCCGATGCCGCGGGAGGAGCCGGTGACGATGGCGGATTTGGTGGAGGTCATGGGATCAGTTGGTGTGGGATGGTGTGCGGGTCAAGTGACAAGGAACTACGTACGATAAGACGATGCTGGCGCGGGACGTTGGGTTGCGATCCAATCATCCGTATGGTGGTGCTGGTGATTGCCGATGATGAATGTGTCCTGAACGACCTGCCGGGGGAACCCGCGGATGTGCTGGTGTCCTGCGGGGATTTGTCCGATACGGTGATCCTGAAGGCGGCGGAGCGTTGTGGGGCGCGGCGGATTCTTTGCGTGAAAGGGAACCATGACACCGCGAGCGTGTTTCCTCCTTCCATCGAGGATCTGCATCTGAAGGTGGTGGAGGTGGATGGAGTGACTTTCGGCGGATTCCGTGGCGCGTGGAGATACAAGCCGCGCGGGTATCATCTCTTCGATCAATCGGAGGTGGAACTGGCGCTGATCGATTTTCCGAAGGTGGATGTGTTCGTGGGGCACAATTCACCGGCAGGCGTGCATGACCGGGATGATGATGACGTGCATTTCGGGTTCCGCGCGTTCAACCGCTATATGAAGCTGAACGGGCCCCGGCTACTGCTGCACGGGCATCAGCATGTGAATGCGGAAAGCGTGGTGGACGGGACGACGGTGATCGGGGTATACGGGCACCGGTTTTTGACATTGTAGCCGAAAGCTCCGCTTTCAGGATGTAGGGGGAAGCTCCAGTTTTCCCGTGGGGGAGGACGTCGCTTGGCCGGTGAGCCACCGCCAACTGGAGCTGGCGGCTACAATTCGAAAGCAGAGCTTTCGACTACAATGACCTCAACATCCCTTCCGCTTCATCGAGCTTCGGCTTGGGAAGATGATGTGTGAGGCGGGGGAAGCGTTTGCCTTCAAGCAGGATGTAATCGCCGTTGCGGTTGAGCATCAGGCGCTGGGCCTGGAGCTCCACGGATGCGACATCGCGGGCGGCGGCGAGGGCCTTGATACGGGCGATCTGAAGCAGATTCGCCACCGCTTCCGGAAAACGCCCGAAGCGGTCGCGCCAGGCGCTCTCCAGTTTTCTAACAGCCTTCTCGGACACCGCTTCTGCGAGCTCGCGATAGGCGGCGAGGCGTAGCTTCGTCTCCGGCAGCCATGAGGCTGGCAGGAATGCAGGGATGACTGCCTGATGATCCTCGCGGGCATAGGCACTCTCGCTGAAGCAGACACAGTCCGCTTTGAACGCGGTCTCGGCATGATGACTGGTCTGACCGCGGCCTTTGAGGCGATCCACCGATTGGCGCAGGAGCTGGCAATACAGATCGAAGCCGATCTGCGCGATGTGGCCGCTTTGCTTGGTGCCGAGCAGGTTGCCCGCACCGCGGATCTCCAGGTCGCGCATGGCGATCTTGAAGCCGGAACCGAGCGCTGTGTACTGCTTGATCGCGTGGATGCGCTTGCGGGCGTCACCGGTGGTCATCATCTCCCGCGGAAGCAGCAGGATGGCATAGGCCTTCTCACCCGCACGGCCGACACGACCGCGGAGCTGATAGAGATCCGCGAGGCCGAAGCGGTCGGCGCGGTCGATGAGAATGGTATTCGCGTTCGGAATATCGATGCCGGTCTCGATGATGGTGGTCGCCAGCAGCACATCGGCCTCGCCCTTGACGAAGGTGTGCATCACCACTTCGAGATCATCCTTCTCCATCTGGCCGTGGCCGATGAGGATGCGCGCCTCGGGCACAAGCTGGCGGATCTTCGACGCCATCAGCTCGATGGTCTTCACGCGGTTGTGCAGGAAGAACACCTGACCGCCGCGTTTCATCTCGCGCTGGATCGCATCGCGGATCACGCGCTCGTCATAGGCGCAGACGGTGGTGGAAACCGGCACGCGGTTCGGCGGCGGCGTCTCGATGGTGGACATGTCGCGCGCGCCCATCAGCGCCATGTAGAGCGTGCGGGGAATCGGCGTGGCGGAGAGCGTCATCACGTCCACCTGGCGGAAGAGTTCCTTGAACTTCTCCTTGTGCTTCACGCCGAAGCGCTGCTCCTCATCGACGACGACGAGCCCGAGATCCTTGAAATGCACGTCTCCGGACACGAGGCGGTGCGTGCCGATGACGATGTCCACCGAGCCCTCCTCCAAGCCGCGAAGCGTGTCCTTCACCTGCGAGGGCGTGCGGAAGCGGTTGAGCAGATCGACGCGCACCGGATAGTCCGACATGCGTTCGCGGAAGGTCCGCCAGTGTTGCTCCGCCAGCACGGTGGTGGGCACCAGGATGGCCACCTGCTTGCCGCCGGTCACCGCCTTGAAGGCCGCACGGATTGCGACCTCGGTCTTGCCGAAGCCGACATCGCCGCAGATGAGGCGATCCATCGGTCGCGGCGATTCCATGTCCTTCTTCGATTCCTCGATCGCGCGGCGCTGGTCGACGGTCTCGGTGTAGTGGAAGGAGTTCTCGAACTCGAACATCCAGCGCGAATCCGCGGCGTGGGCGAAGCCGGGGTTCGATTCGCGCTCGGCATGCACGCGCAGCAACTGGGCGGCGTAGTCGAGGATGGATTTCTCCGCGGACTTGCGCGCGTTTTTCCACGCCACGCTGCCGAGCTTGTTGAGGTCCGGCGTCTTGCCGCCGAGGCCGACGTATTTTCCAACGAGATGCGCCTGCTCCAGCGGCACGCTGAGAATGGAGCCGCCATCGTATTCGATCGCCAGCTCCTCGCCATCGTCGCCGGGATGAATACCACGGAAGCGTCCGATGCCATACTCATAGTGGACGACGAGGTCGCCTTCCGAAATCTCATCGATGGTGGCGCGGGCGATTGCGACACGGGCGCGATCCAGCGAACTGCGGCGCGCGACGCCCGGCGTGCGGTAGCGGCCGAACAACTCCGAGGAGGATAGTACCGCGAGCTTCAGCGCGGGAACGGTGAAGCCCGCCAGCAGTTCGCCGCGCAGCGGGGTGAGCCCTAGATCGCGCTGGAGGTCCTTGCCCGCGAGATCGGCGAAGCGTTCCTGCTCGCCATCGTTAGAGAATACGATGCCCACGTCCCAACCATCGCGCTGCCATTCGTTGAGCTGCTTGAAGAAGCCCTCGCGGCGCGATTGCTCCAGCACGAAGTCACCGGCATCGAAGACACCGAGCGGGCTGTTATAGCAGGCGGTGGTGAAGTCCTCCTCGCCCTCCAGATCCGCCACGTCCTCCAGGATGCGGACGTCCGGGCGATACGTCCCGGTGGCACCGATGGCGACGATGAGGTCGTCCTTGTGGCGGTAGTCGGAGATCTTCGCCGCGGCGGGCGGCTCGGCGAGCAGCAGGTCGGATTGATCCAGCTTCCGCGTGGACGCCTGCGAATCGAGGTCGAACTCGCGCAGCGATTCCAGCTCGGTATCGAAGAACTCCAGGCGCAGCGGCCGCGCGGCCTGCCAGGCGAAGAGATCGACGATGCCGCCACGGATCGCAAACTGGCCGCGGCCTGCGACGGTGGGGACGCGTTCGTAGCCGTGCGAAGCCAGCGTTTCGGAAAGTTCGCGCGGATCGAGCTGTGTGCCCGGCTTCAGTATGGTGCGGGAATCTCGGAGCGCGCCGGGCGAGGGGGCGGGGGAGTCAAAGGCATCGCTGCCGCAGATGACGATAAAGGCTTTCTCACGCGCGAGGTGCTCCAGCACGGCGAACCACTCCGCCGCGCCCTCAGGATCGGCGATGGTGCCCTCGGCGGTTTCCGTGGGCGACTCGGGCAGGACCAGCGCCACGATGCCCCACAGCTCAAGCTCGGTGGCGAGGCGTTCGCGCTGGCGGGGCAGGTCGCAGACAAGCCAGACGCGCTGTTTTTTCCGGTCGCGCGCGGCCTCCGTGACCACTGCGGCGAGCCACGCGTGGGCCGCATCGCCCGCGTGATCGAGCAACACTTCCCCATCGCCGGTGGCCAATGGGGCCAGGCGTTGGGCGAAATCCGGCTGCGTGACGGCCCGCCGCAGCCAGGCATGGGAAGAATCCGCCGCGCGGGTCACGCAGGGAGGGATACACGGGAATTCCCTTGTGGCAAGAAGGCTGCGCGGTTTTTAATTCACCTTTCCTAAGCATGTGCTAGCCTTGTGCATGCGATCGTGCGCCCTCTTTTTCTCCCTCCTCGCCTGCGCGCTGCTCTCCTCGAACTGCACGCAGATCGGTCCGCCGGGTGGCGGCCCTGACCGCGTTCTGAACTGGCGGCCCTCGCCGGTGCCGCCGCCGCAACCCGGCTCGCTCTCCACTTCCACGCTGGTCCGCAAGATCAACCTGAAGCCGGACATGGTCGCGAAGGGCACCTACGGCCGCAGGGTGGTGCGTCCGATGAATCCGCGCTACATCACCATCCACAGCACGCAGAATTTCTCCGCGGATGCCTCGAAGCATGCGCTGGCCCTGAAGCGCGGCGCCCTCCGCGCGCCGAAGCGCAAGGGATTCAACCGCATCGGCTTCCTGATCTGGCACTTCACCGTGGATTCGCGCGTGGCGATCCAGCACATGCCGTGCAACGAGCAGGGCGAGCACGCCGACTTCAACGGACCGGGCAACAACTACTCCATCGGCATCGAGATGTGCGAGAACCGCGGCGGCAACCGCTCCGCTACCATCGAGCGTGCGGCGATGCTCACCGCGTACCTGATGAAGCGCTACAACATCCCGCTGCGCAACGTGGTGCCGCACTACCACTGGCCGCGTCACGGTTGCAGCCCGGAGCACAAGAACTGCCCGTGGTTCCTGATGGACAACGGTCGGCCGGGTGCGAAGTGGCGCTGGTTCCAGAGCAAGGTGAACTACTACTACCGCTCGCTGCAGTGACCTCCGGTCCATCCGCCGGCAGCCCCGGCAACCGCGACGTCTATCTCGACCCGGACACGTTCTACGTCTGCGACCGCTGCACCGCGTGTTGCAAGTGGCCGGGTGACGTGCGGTTGGAGGAGGATGAGATCCCGAAGATCGCGGAACACCTCGGCATGAGCGAGGCCGCGTTTCTCGACCAATACACTCGTCTCCGCACGAACCGGCAGGGACTGTCATTGATCGAGAAGGAGAACCACGAGTGCATCATGCTGGAAGGCAACCTCTGCCGCATCCATCCGGTGAAGCCGGAGCAATGCCGCGGCTTTCCCAACAAATGGAACTTCCCCGGCTGGCGGCAGGTCTGCCACGCGAAACCGATGCCGATGGCGGAGGCGAAGGCACGCGGGTTGGCGAAGTAGCGGCACGAGTATTCCTGCCTGTGAGCCGCGGTGTGGGCCCGGATTGGCGACCATGGCGGCGTCACCCGACTCTTCTACTGATACACGTAGCTCTACAGGCGTGCCGGGCGGCGGCGTAGCAGCAGCGATCCACCCATGATGGCGATCGTGAACCCGATTGTTTCCGGCTCCGGAACGACCACGAAGTCAAACTGGTAATTGGTCGCGGCTCCCTGCTGTTGAAACAAAAAGGTGTAGCTGCCGGGGCCCAACGGCGGGGTAAATCCTTGGGAGCCGGGGGCGGCCGCGGGATTGGACATGATGGAAAGCATGTTCATGCCGATGGTATTGGTGGCGGGCAGGGAGCCGTTCACCGCCGCGGTGCCATAATGAGAGTAACCGAGATAATTCGAGGCTGTGAAGGGGCTGCCTACAAAGGCACTCCCGCTCTGTACGCCCATGAAGCCCTGTGCATCCGTCGAAGAATACGAAGTCAGGACCAACGATGAAAGTTGCATCCCTGCCGGAATCGTGACGTTGAGCCAGTCTTGTGTATCCGTGCCGCCGGTTACAGAACCAATGACCGAGCTTGTGCCCAAGGTCAGATTGAAGCTGTTCGGAGCACTTTGACTGTTCGACAGATCCCCATTGGTCGTCTCCGTCCAAATGACCGCGGCTTGTACCGGAATGGATGCCATGGATAGCAAAACCGCCACGACCAGTGATTTTGACAGGTGCATTTGAGGAGTCGGTTGTAGTTATCTGTTAATCCAAAAACGGCGATTGGACATTGGGGTGCTTTTGCGAATTCCCGGACAGGCGCCTCGGGATCATGGGTTCGTGATACGGCTGAAAACCGCCATGCACCCATTTGCGGTTTCGATCAGCCCGCAATCCTTGATTTACAGGTGCACTCTTTCATAAAATGGATCTCTCCTGCAATGGCTTTAGGAGGCCGATTTTAAAATTTATTGTAACATTCCCGGAGGTCGCGCTTTCACCGATTGCTTCGTGCCGGTCATCGTTCTCCGGTATCAAAGGCGCGTTTTTTGAGGAGATTTTCTAATGAGCCCTGCGCGGCAACCATAACACCGGCTGGGTCACCGCGATGTTCCGGCGGACTTCCTCATCGGTCGGATCGGCGGGAAGTCTTCTCCACAGTTGCAGATACTCCGGATGGTCACAGGCGATGCCCGCGAACAGGAGCGCGGGCTGGCGGGCGGGCCAGCCTTCCCATGCCTGCACGTCCGGTTTGCGGGGCCACTTCGATTTGTCCGCCAGATAGGGTGCGAGAAACTCCACGGCACGGCGCATGCCTCGGCCATCGGGCAGCGTGAAGTTCCACAGATTATCGTCCGGTGTGGAGAGTACCTCTGCCAGCAGAGCCATGAGATCGAGTTGGAAGATCGAGTAGCCGTAGGGCTTGGTGCGGGCCAGCTCGGCGGGGAAGCTGCCATCGGCCGCCATTTGCTGCGGGATGAACACTTCCTTGAAGCGCTTCCGGCGCTCCGCAAGTCCGGCTTCATCCCCGCAGAACCGCTGGAAGACGGCGAGTTGCAGGTCAAAGGCCACCGCGTGGTTGTTGCGGGCGCGGGCTTCATCCTTGCCGTTCGCGCTTTCGATCATCCAGCGCGAATATTCCCGGAACCACGTTTGGAGATCATCCTTCAAGCCGGAGCGGAACGCGGCGGTCTTTTCCATCGCCGCGATGGCGGGAGGGATCTCGATGAGATGCAGGGTATCGATGATGCCGATGCCGCGTCCGGGTGAGACACCGGGAATCGCCTGGGCATAGGTCAGGGCCGGGTTCATCCGGGTCTTCGGGTCCACGAAGAACACGCGCAGGAGTTCAGCGGCCTTGTCCGCGTAGCGTTCCTCGCCGGTGGCGAGATAGCCTGCGGCGAGGGCCGCCACGGCATCGCGCAGGTCACGGATGCAGTAGCGGTGCTGGGAGAAATTCGCCGGATTCGATTCGCCATCGCGCTTGATGTACGGGAGGCCGTCTGGCTTCGAAGGATCGGGCCACCAGTAGTCGCCGTTCGAATAGTAGTCGTTCGGACCGCCCTCGCTCAATGGCGCGCGCGTATCCGTGATGGAGATCGGCTTCTGTTGGAGCGCCTTCCCCGCCGCCACAAGGATGCGCTCACGATCCAAGGCCAGCGCCGAGTCGAACTTTCCGGAAAACTCCTGTTTCGCCGGGGCGGACTCCGGAGATCCTTTGGTGGTGTCATGATTCTGCGCTTCCGCAGACAAGATCCCCAAGGCGAACGCCAATGACAACGAGCGGACAGATGGAAAAATCACGATCGATTGTCGAACCTTCGCGGCCCGCCTGACAGCCACACATCTGAGTAGCTCCCGGAGAGGCGACAGATTGCAGTCGTGACCCCGTCAATGTAGATGAAAGGCCAGTGAAACCCACGGCGATGATTGTTCCTTCGCTCCGCGGGGAAGGGCGGTGAGGAGAGCTTGAAATCCTATCGGCGGCTGTTAGCTCCTCTCCGGGTCATGTATGAACCTCCCCAAGCTCCCGCGCTTCCATTGTCACCTGATCCTCGCAAGCCGGGGTGGGCCAAGGCGGGGGTGATCGTCGGCGCGGTGTTCATGTTGGCTCCGGTCTTGGGAGCCGTGGGGACTGCGAACAGGATGTCGGAGGCTTTCAAGGTACTGGGTTCCTCGGGAATCGGAGATCCTCATGCGCTTGGGGAAAAAATAGGAGAGGTGCTGATCGTCGCTATCGTCGGCTTCGGACTTTTCCCGGTCGGGATCATTGTTCTGGTGGTTTCTCTCCTCAAGCTCCGCAAATACCAACGGCAGGCAGCCGCCTTGCCGGGCGACGCCCGTGTATGAGCGGTGGGTGTTTCCCTCTGGAATTGAGAAGCTTGGAGTGACTCGGGATTTCCTGAGCCGCTTGGAATTCCCATTTCTCACTTTACACTTCCCAGCCGTTGTGATGGGGGCGACTCTCGGCGCATGTTCGTCGACCACATCCGCATCTTTGCGAAAGCCGGCGACGGTGGAAACGGTGCCGTTTCCTTCCGTCGTGAGAAATTCGTGCCCCGTGGGGGTCCGGATGGTGGTGATGGCGGCAATGGTGGCGACATCGTGCTGATCGTGGATCCATCCACGGACAACCTCCGCCAGTTCTTCTACGACCCGAAGCTGATCGCCCAGGACGGCAAGCCCGGTGGCGGCGTGCGCAAGACCGGCAAGGGCGGCAAGAAGGTGACGGCCCGCGTTCCTCCGGGCACCGTGGTCTATCGCAGCACCGCGGCCACCGTGATGGAGGCCGTGGAGGCGGAGCGCAGCGAGGAGGGTATCGATCTCGATCCGGTGGCGGACCTCACCGAGAACGGCCAGGAGTTCATCCTCTGTGCCGGTGGTATCGGCGGCAAGGGCAACTGGAACTTCCGCACCTCCACGAACCAGGCACCGCAGGAGCACACGCTCGGCACGCCGGGTGACCAGGCGGTTTTCTATCTGGAGCTACGCCGCATCGCGGACGCGGGCCTCGTCGGCTTCCCGAACGCGGGCAAGTCCACGCTGCTCGGCAAGCTGTCCGCGGCGAAGCCGAAGGTGGCGGCCTATCCGTTCACCACGCTCCAGCCGATGGTTGGCGTCGCGGAGTTCGGCGGTTTCCGCCGTTGCACGATCGCGGACATCCCGGGGCTGATTGAGGGCGCGCATGAGAACCGCGGCCTCGGCCACGAGTTCCTGCGTCACATCACCCGCTGCCGCGTGCTGTTGTTCGTGGTGGACATGGGTGGCACCGAAGGCCGCGATCCGGTGTCCGACATCGAGATCCTCCGCAAGGAGATCAAGGAATACGATGCCGAGCTGGCCCGCTTCCCATGGATCGTGGTGGCGAACAAGATGGACGTGGAGGGTGCGGCGGAGAACCTGGAGATTTTCAAGCAGCGCTTCCCGAAGGTGGAGATCATCCCGATCTCCGCCGAGCTGGAGGAGGGCCTCGACAACCTCAAGCAGTACCTCGATAACGAGGTGGCCTACAAATACAACAAGTGATCCCGCCGGGACCGTGAGCGAAATCCGCCATCGCGTTTTCGTCTACGGCACCCTTCGTAGCGGGGGATCGAACCACCACCGGATGGCCGGGGCGGTGCTTGTCGCGCCCGCCTCGGTGAGAGGACGGCTTTATCGGATCGATTGGTATCCGGGAGTGGTGCTGGATGCGGAGTCCGATGCCGTGGTCGGTGAGGTGTATGACGTGGACGGCTCGATGCTTGCGGCTCTCGATGAGTATGAGGGAAGCGAGTACCGGCGGGTGGAGGCCACCGCTGCATTGGAAGACGGCAACCACGTGGCAGCCTTGATATGGGAGTGGCGGTTGGAAGTGGACGAGGCGCGCCGGATCGAGAGTGGGGATTGGTTGGAAGCGATGCCGTCCCAGCGTAGCCGGAGTCGTAAGACTTCGGGCGGGGAAGATCCGCGCCCTCCCATCAGCGGATTCGCAGGATGAGACGCCTCCACCCAGCCCGAAGTCTCACGACTCCGGCTACCAAGCTGCCTGCGGACGCATGCGGCGATGCGGCGCATGATTGGTGCTTTCCCGGGAGGGGAAGCATGGCCACGTTCGGGGCGTGTTGAAATCCTCCGGACCGAAACTCGGGTTGGTGCTGTTCGGCGTGCTCGCGCTGTTCTTCGTGGCGTACCTGCTGTGGAGCTTGATCTTTCCGCCCATCAAGCCGGAGGTGATCGAGCCGGTGATCCGTCCCCAGATGCGATTGGCACCGAAGACCAATGCCGCGAAAGCGGATGCGGAGAAGGAAGAGGCCGATACCAAAGAGGCTCCGCCGGCACCATCCTCGCTGGGTCCGGCAATCCGCCCCGCGCGGCCCAAGCCGCCGCCCATGCCACCGGTGCAGGACGCCCCGGCGCGGTGAGGGGGGGCAAGCCGGGCTCCACATGGCCAAACACGGGTGCGGAATGGCCGGGTCGGCATTGGCCCGCCTTGGATTGGCAGCCCGGGCTTGATCGTGGGGCGCGGCTCGCCTTTGCTCGGCCCCGCCGATGGCCTCCGCGTTTTCCTTCGACTCCCTCAACCATGCCCAGCGTGAAGCCGTGGGTGCTCTGGACGGCCCGGTCCTGATCCTTGCAGGTGCGGGCACCGGCAAGACCCGTACCGTGACCTGCCGCATCGCCCACATGCTGGAGAAGGGCGTACGTCCGGAGCACGTGCTGGCCGTGACCTTCACCAACAAGGCCGCCGCGGAAATGCGCGAGCGCATCGCGGGCATGGTGTCGAAGAAGGCGGCGGACGCGATGACCGTGAGCACCTTCCATTCGCTGTGCGTGAAGCTGCTGCGCGGCGGCATCGAGAAACTCGGCTACAAGCGGAACTTCGCCATCTTCAGCGGCAGCGACCAGACGGGCCTGCTCAAGCAGCTCATCGTCCGCAAGGCGGGAGCCGAGGAAAAGATCAAGCCGGAGGCCGTGCTGTCCGAAATCTCGAAGCTCAAGAACAAGGGCATCGACCCGGGCGAGCATGAGAACGATTTCTTCGCGTCGCTGGGCCGCGCGTATCAGAACGAACTGCGCGCGCAGAACGCGGTGGATTTCGATGACCTGCTGGTGCTTGCGGAGCAGCTCCTGCGCGAGCATCACGACGTGCGGGATGCCTTCCGCCAGCAGTTCAAGCGCGTGACCGTGGACGAGTTCCAGGACACCAACGCCTTGCAGATGCAACTGCTGCAACAGCTCGTCGGTCCGCCCTACCACGTCTGCGTGGTGGGCGATGACGACCAATCGATCTACGGCTGGCGTGGAGCGGAGGTGGCGAACATTCTCCAGTTCGAGAAGTTCTTCCCGAACCCGCGGGTCATCCGTCTGGAGGAAAACTACCGCTCCACCCACGCGGTGCTTCACACGGCGAACAGCCTCATCCGGCACAACGTCGGCCGCCGCGAGAAGATCCTGCGTTCCACCCGTGCGGGCGGCGAGCCGGTCCGGCTGGTGGCCATGCCGGGCGATGCGGAGGAGGCGGAATTCATCGCCGAGGAGATCCTGGCGGACAAGGGCACCTGCAAGCGCGCGTGGGAGGACTACGCCATTCTCTTCCGCACCAATGGTCAGAGCAGGAAGCTGGAAGAGGCGCTGCGTGAACGGAAAATCCCGTACCGCATGGTGGGCGCGCAGAGTTTCTACGACCGCAAGGAGGTCCGCGACGTGCTGGCCTACTGTCAGGTGCTGGCCTCTCCGGATGCGGACGTGTCGCTGCTGCGCATCCTCAATACGCCGAACCGCGGCATCGGCCAGACCACCGCGGTGATGGCCACGGACTGGAGCCGGGCGAACCACCAGAGCGTCTGGCAGGCGCTGTGCGATCCGCAGTTCACTGATGGCCTCGGGCCGAAGGCGCGCGCCGCCATCGAGGACTTTGTGGCCCGCATCGCGGGGACCAAAGCCCGCATCGAGATCGCGCGGGAGAATCCGGGCGATGCGCTCAAGGCGATGCTCGATGACATGGACTACGTCCCGTGGGTCGGCCGCGGTTGCAAGACCGACAACGAGCGCCAGCAACGCGGCGAAGGCATCGCGGACGTGATCGACCAGCTCCGCAAGCACGGCGTGAAGGGCAAGGACCTGCAATCGTTCCTCGATGCGAGTGCGCTGGCGTCCGACCGCGATGATGACGACTTGGAAAAGAAGCAGGGCGCGACGCTGATCACGCTGCACGCTTCAAAAGGCCTGGAATTCCCCATCGTCTATCTCGTCGGCCTGGAGGAGGGGATTCTCCCTCACAAGCGCAGCATCGTGGAGGGAACCCGCGACGAGGAGCGGCGTCTGCTCTACGTGGGCATCACCCGCGCCCGCGAGCTGCTGACCATGACTTACTGCGCGTATCGTACCAAATACGGGGAGCGCACGCACTGCCAGTCCAGCAGCTTCATCGCGGAGATCGATGACACCCACATGCTGCACACCACCTATGATGACATCCTCGGCGCGGAAGCAAGCGAGGAGGAGCTGGGGAATTTCTTCGGCGGATTGAAGGGGCTACTGGGGGACTGAAAGGGGGGATGCTTTGCGTAGCTGAAGTTGTGAGACTTGCCTCCGGCCATGCCAGTGAGCGGCTTCGCCGAAATCGGATCCAGTCGCTTCCGCTCCTGCCGCATTCAGGTTGGGATGAGCCGCGAAGTTCCCTGAGCAGTCTGGTCTGAGGCAAGTTGCACGATTCCGGCCACATCCGATTGCTATCTAGCGGTTGGATATCGTAAAGATCCCGGAGTTGATGCCGCATTATTGTAAAGTCATTGTAAATAATTGGGTGCAATATCGGATGTTGGTGTGTTACGTGATCGCGTAAATCACGTATTTTCAGTCATTTTCATGATTGAACGGTCATTTGGATGACGATTTAAGTCCCGCCCCCGCACGCCGGGTATCTGTTAGATCATCTGTTCATGCACTCCTTTTGGGAGGGCGATGGGCCGGATGGTTTCCCGGAAACCCAGGCGTGGAGGGAAACTGCTGTCTCATCCCTTTGTCCTATGAAACCGAAACGCCCGCTCATCGGGGGCCTCGTGAAAGGCGCGTCCTTGCGCTTTGTTGTCACGCTGGCTCCCCTGCTTGCCGCCTCTCCGGCGCTCGCGCAAAACCTGCTGCCCGTCGATAGCGACACGACGCTCCATTCGTCCGCCAGTTACGATGGCTATGACCCGCTGGATCCTTTGCTTTATATTCCGACCGCTCCCCATTTCGAGAGCAACGGCCAACGCGACGCGGTCCTCGTGACCCATGGCGCGACGCTCACGCTGGGGGCGGGGGCCGCGCTTTCCGTGAGGAACGATGACAATCTGACGGCTTTCATGCGCGTGGGCGCATATGGTTCCAACGGCACACTGCTGATCGGCAGCGATTCCAGCCTGACCATCGGCCAGGCCAGCCGCTACGCGAATCTCCAGATCGGCCAAGGCACCGGCACCACCGGTACGGTCACGCAGACCGGCGGCACGGCGACGGTGCTAGGCTCGATGAACGTGGGTGTCAACGGCGGCACCGGCTCCTATACGATCAGCGGCGGCTCGCTGACGATCGATAACGCGGACGATGCAGGCCACACCAGCCTGGTCAGCATCGGCTTCAACAACAGTGCCGGCGGCATCTCCAATGGCACTTTCAATCTGAATGGCGGCCTGGTCGAACTGAAGGCGCATCTGGTGGAGACCTCCCCGGGCGTGTTTGAAAACGGCAGCACCGGTCTGATCATCGGGAACCGTACCGATGTGGCGCTCGCGTCCTATGGCGGCGGTGCGTCCGGCAGCGGCAACGGTGTCTTCAACCAGACCGCGGGCACGCTGCGGGTGGGTGCGGGGACCGGCTTCTACCTCTCCGGCTTCGGCAACGGTGCCTACAATTTCACCGGCGGCACGCTGGAGATCGGCGGTACTTCGCTGCAGGCCAGATATGGCGGCGGCGCGGCTACCGGCACCTACGACTTCAATTTCGCGGGCGGCACCATCAAGGTGACCGGCAGTGATCTCGATACCTCCGTCGATGCCGATCTAGGGGTGAACGCGGTATCCACCATCGATACCAACGGCCTCAACGCGACATGGCGTGGCAATCTCACCGGCACCGGACTGCACCAGATCGGGCAGGGTGGCAGTGCGCTGGTGAAGGCGGGCGATGGCGCGCTGACTTTCACGGGAGCGAGCCGCGTGCTCGACACCTTCGCCGTGACGGGTGGCACGGCCCGCCAGACGGCAGGAGACACCAGTGCCGTAGAGTTCATGGCGGGTACCGGCGCGGGCAATACCGGTGCCTACGTGATGGACGGCGGTACGCTCACCATCAATGCGTCCACGAATTCCGGCGGCGGTGCTGTGGCGGGTTCGTTCCGTGTCGGTGATTACGGCGGCACCGGTACCTTCACGCAGAACGCGGGCACGGTCGCGCTCACGGCAAACAGCGCGTTGAACATCGGCAACCAGGGCGGCACCGGCACCTACAATCTCAATGGGGGTACGCTCACTTTGGGCGGTGGCAACAATGTCATCGGTCGCTCGACAGTGGGGAATCCGGCCAGCACCGGCGTGATGAATGTCAGCGGCGGACGATTGGAGATCACCACCAACAGCGCGCTGATCATCGGCAACAACATCTCCGGCGGACCTGCGGGCAGCGGAGCGCTGGTGCAGACCGGCGGCACCGTGCATGTCGATGCGGGTTCCTCGCTCTATGTGTCCGGCTTCGGCCCCGGCAGCTACAGCCTGAATGGCGGCACGCTGGAAGTGGGCGGAAACGGTCTCAAGGCCCGCTACAACAACACCACGTCCAGCTACGCCTTCAATCTCGGCGGCGGCACCATCAAGGTGACCGGCAGCGACCTGACCAGCGCGGTGGATGCGAATCTCACGGCTGGCACCAGCTCGAAGATCGATACAAGCGGTCTCAACGCCACCTGGAGCGGGAGTCTCACAGGTTCCGGTCTGCATCAGGTGGATTTCGGCGGTAGTTCGCTGGAAAAGACCGGCGCGGGCACGCTGGCGTTCACGGGTGCGGCCCGGACGTTCGATACCTTTTCCGTGACCGGAGGCACCGCGCGCCAGGCCGCGGGGGCTACCACCGCCGTCGAGTTCATGGCGGGCACCGGTGCGGGTAATACAGGAGCCTATGTGATGGATGGCGGTTCGCTGACCATCAATCCCTCCACCCGTGCGGACAACACCACGGCGGTGGCGGGCTCTTTCCGCGTGGGCGACTTTGGCGCGACCGGCACCTTCACCCAGAATGGCGGCACCGTCAGCGTGGTGGAAAACGGCGCGTTGAACATCGGCAACCAGGGCGGCACCGGCACCTATCAGCTCAACAATGGCACGCTCAACCTCTCCGGCGGCATCAACGTCCTCGGACGTTCCACGGTTGGAAAACCCGCCAGTACCGGCACGCTCAATATCGCGGGCGGGGTGTTGAATCTGACCGACAACAGCTCCCTGATCGTGGGCAACAACGATCCCGCCGCAGCCGCGGGAACAGGCACGGTGTACCAGAGCGGCGGCACGTTCCATGTGGACGCCGGTTCGAAGCTGTTCGTGGCGGGATTCGGCGCGGGAACCTACCATCTCGATGGCGGCACGTTGGAAATCGGCGGAAACAGCCTGCGCGCCCGCTACAACAACACCACGTCCGGTTCGTCCTTCAACCTGGGCGGTGGCACGGTGAAAGTGACCGGCAGCGATCTCAACACCGATGTGGTGGGGAACCTGAAGGCGTCCACGAACTCGACGGTGAACACCAACGGCCTGAACGCCACCTTCGCAGGCTTCACCGGCACCGGCACGCTGACCAAGACCGGAGCGGGCACGCTGACCAGCGATGGTGCGGCGAGCGTCGGCGGACTGAACATCCAGCAAGGAACGTTCCGTGCGAACCAGACGCTCACGATCGGCAGTGGCGGCCTCACCATCGCCAACGGCGCGCACCTGGTGGCGAACACCACCATCGAAAGCCTGCCCGGTGCGGTCATGCACGTCAGCGGTGTGCTCAATGGTTCCGGCACGCTCAATGTGGCGACCATCATCCAGAGCGGCGGCACCTACGGGCCGGGCAACAGTCCGGGGGAGATGACCATCGGCGCGGACTTCACGATCGAGGCCGGTGCGACCTTTGCCTGGGAACTGGCGGACAATTCCACCAGCGGACCGGGCACCACATTTGACATGACCACCGTGACGGCGGGCAACTTCTCATTGGAAGACGGCTCGATCTTCAACATCGCGCTCAGCGGTACCGCGAACTACGCCGATTCCTTCTGGAACACCGACCAGAGCTGGGTGGTGGTGGACAACACCGGCACCGGCACGCTGGATCTGGGAGACGTGATCCTGCAGGCGGATTCCGCATCGGCGGGGCGCGGTCACTTCGACCTCGTGAACACGGGCTCCACGCTGACGTTGAATTGGACCGCGGTGCCTGAGCCGACATCCGCGCTTTTGTTGCTCTCGGCGGTGCCGTTGCTGGTACGCCGCCGGCGTGGCTGATGGGATCCAGGGTGTGGATCACCAGCCGGGCGGGGAGGGGGTTGGAGGCTCCCTCCCCGCTTTATGTACGGGTAGGAACTCCAGAGCGATGGAATGACGACCTCGGAGAGGTCGCGGAGATTAGCCGGAGAGTCGCGTAGCGACCTCCGGTTTTGCGGTCCATATGGCTTTTCGACCACGAAGTGGGTCGCACCTGAGCGGATAGGCCGATCATGCGACTTTGCTGTATTCGATGGGTTGGGATTTCTCCGCCCCACGCGCCCCGCTGGCGCATGGGCGCGGATTCTTAACAAGATCTCATCCGGAGGTATCGTCGCCGAGGCTCCTCAACCTCCGGCTATGGTCTGCGACCTCTCCGAGGTCGTGATGTGGTTTCGGTGCTCCTTGGTATCGACTTGCGTCCGTTCCGTTAGACGCGCAGGATGGGAGACATCGGAAAACCATGAGCGAACTCGCGGACCATACCCTGCGCCTGACCTTGGATCGGATCAAGGAACTGGGTGCCATCAGCGAGGAGAAAGGGCGGCTCACCCGCACGCTGCTTTCCTCCGCGAACAAGGCGGCCGCCGGGCGGCTGTTGGAGTGGATGCGGGAGCTGAACATGCAGGTGTCCCACAATGCGATGGGCACGGTGCGCGGGGTGCTGCCCGGCACACAACCGCGCGCACTGCCGCTGTTGATCGGATCGCACTTTGATACGGCGGTGGGTGCAGGCAAGTACGATGGCGTGCTGGGGATTCTTGTCGGGTTGGCCGCTTTGGAACGGTTGGCGGCGGAAGGCATCGCGCTGCCGGTGCCGGTGCATTTGCTTGGATTTGCCGATCAGGAGGGCGTGCGTTTTCATACGAGCTATCTCGGCAGCCGCTGGGTGTGCGGGGACTTCGACGAAGCGACGTACGCGCTGCGGGACGATACCGGCATCACGCTCTCCACCTACCTCGCGCTGGCGGGATGGACGGAGGATTCCTCGGACATCGAGTATCCGCCGGGAGGCGCGAGAGGTTACCTGGAGGTGCATATCGAACAGGGGCGCATCCTGGAGCAAGCCGGGCAACCTGCCGGAGTGGTCACCGCGATCTGCGGCCAGAGCCGGGTGGTGGTGTCCGTGCTGGGCAAGGCCGAGCACGCGGCGACCACGCCGATGGACCTGCGGCACGACGCTCTGACAGGAGCCGCCGAATGCCTGCTGGCGATCGAGAAAACGGGCCGCGATCATCCGCCACTGCTGGCCAGCGTGGGGAAGATCCAGGTGGAGCCGGGGACGAGCGGTTCGATTCCCGGCGTGGCGCGGTTCACGCTGGACCTGAGGCATCCGGAGGACGCGGTGAGGGCGGAGTTTCTGGAGAAGCTGCGGGCGCGTTGTTCCGCGATCGTGACACAGCGCGGGCTGAAACTCGAATGGCGGGTGGTGCTCGATCACGATGGCGTGAGTTGTGATGTGGAGCTGGGCAGACGTTTGACGGGGGCTTTGACCGCCGCCATCGGCTCGGCACCGCATCTGGCCAGCGGAGCGGGACACGATGGCGTGGTGATGTCCCGCGTGGCTCCGGTCTCCATGCTTTTCGTCCGTTGTCGCGATGGTCTCAGCCATCATCCCGACGAGTTCGTGAAGGATCAGGACGTCGCGGCGGCGATCGAGGTAGTGTTCCGGTTCCTCAAGTCGTTCCTCGTGGGAGGATGAGAGAACCACGGAAGACACGGAATTTCACGAAAGGGATGAACCGCGTGGCAGGTGAGCGAAGCCGCTTCCGCTCATTTGCCGCCGAATACCCTCTTTTTCGTGAAGCTTCGTGCCTTCTGTGGTTACGATGATTCTAGTATTTCGCCTGTCCCGCCAGCGTCACGCGCACGTCCCCGATGAACACGCCGGCGCGGATTTCGAGCGGGATGCGGTCGGCGTCGTCACTGAGCCAGAGTGAGGCTTCCTTGAGCTTCTTGTAAGGAAGGAGTTCGAGGCTTGTGGCGTCGATCTTGTGCATCCTCACGGTCAGGCGGATGGCGGCGCGGCCGTCGTGGTCCTCGCGGTTGTCCACATGGGCACGAACAAGATAGGGATTGTCCCCGGGCTGGATCACGAAGGCGAGGTTGTCGCCGTTGTCCAGCTTGCGCCCGCGCACGAACAGCATGGAGGAGAAGATGTCGTGGACGGGGGTGAAGGAGAAGGCCCCCTTGTTGTCGTATTGGAAGCCGGTGGCGACGATCCGGGTGGTACGCTGCCAGGAGACGCCCTTCGTGGAGTAGTCGAGATGGTAGGTGACGCGGCGTTTCTCCACGTCCTCGACGGTGTGGAAGACCCTCGGGCGGAGCGAACCGGGTTCCATTTCCGACCAATACCAGCTTTTGAAATCGTAGAGGGCGGAGGCGGGGCCCATGCTCCTGCCGGTGGAGGTGGCGACGTAGGAGCCGCCCTTGGCGTTGGCCGGGTTGCCGAATTCCATGTGGATGGCCCCGGCGTCGATGAGGCCCTTCCAGCTCACACGGTAGTCCAGCTTGCACGCGGAGAGGCGCGGATGGGCGGCGGTGGTGAGAGGGGTCAGCTCCGCCTGCCAGGCGGGTGCGGCGATGGAGGAAGCAAACGTCAGGCCCCAGGCGGCCGCGGCGGGCAGGAAACGCATGGCCGCTACCATGCGCGGGATTTGCGAAGGCGCAATTCGGGAATTGCAGCGCAGATGCGGATGCCAGGGAGGCAACGTCCGGCAGCCGGACGACAAAGGCCGGTCCTCCGGATGGGGGCCGGCCTTTTGAATGAAAGTGAAGGAAAGGGCTTTGCGGGATTCGCAGGTGGCGAAACCGGCCCTACCTCACTTGATCTCCATGCCACTCTTCGGGGAGATCCATTTCACGACCACGCCGTCCTTGAGGAGGGCTTTGGCCTGGATGGGGCGGACGCCGAAGATGGTCTCACCGCTGTATTCGAGAATGCCGGTCTGGTAGCTTTCGCCGCCGATGCTTTCGGCAGGGCCGGCTTTCCAAGAGATCGGCTTGCCGGCGGAGAGTTCCTTGAATTCGCCGGTTTCAAAGCTGCGTTTCATGGCCTTGACGATCTGTTCGTCATTGAGCTTGAGACTGGAGTCGACCGGCTCGGGTTCCTTTTTCGGTTCCTCCTTGGCGGGCTCCTGCTTGGGTTCCTCCATCTTTGGCTCGACCGGGGTGGCGGGCTGCGCGGGAGCAGGTTCGGCCGGAGGCGGGGTGACGGGATCGGCTTTCGGTTCCGGGGCGGGTTCCGCGGGAGGGTGCACGGATCGACCTTCGGCTCGGTGACGGCGACCGGTGGGGTGGTCGGTTCGGGGGCCGGGTCCACCTTCGGTTCCGGAGCGGGAGCCGGGGTCGTTTCGGAGGCCGGATCGGTGGCGGGCGTTTCGGTTTTCACCACGCGCTTCTTGGGCACCGGCTTTTCGCCGGTCAGGCTGGGGCGCAGGGTGGGTTCTGCGAAATACCCCGCGGCACCCGCAAGGGCGACGCCAAGAATCGTGGTCGGCCAGTTCATCGTTCCGGGAATACGTAGCGGAGCCCGGATTCTTGGGAAGAATTTTCAGGCGGATCGCGCACCGGGTTCCACCGTTCACGAACGCCCCGGAGCGGGGTTGTTGCAACTTGGAACTTGGAAGTTCCCGGCCGGGCCATTCTCCTCCCGGCATGCCCCGTCTTTTCCTGCTCGATGGCATGGCGCTCGTCTACCGGGCCCATTTCGCCTTCATCCAGAATCCCATCCGCAACTCGAAGGGGGTCAACACGTCCGCGCTCTATGGGTTCATCAACACCCTGCTGACGATTCTGGAAAAGGAAAAGCCGACCCACCTCGGCGTGGCCTTCGATACTTCCGCGCCCACCGCCCGCCACATCCGCTTTCCCGCCTACAAGGCGCAGCGCGATGAGATGCCGGAGGAACTGGCTGCTGCGATCCCGCAGGTGAAGCGCCTGTGCGCGGCCTTTCACATCCCGGTGCTGGAGCTCGATGGCTATGAGGCGGACGACATCATCGGCACGTTGGCCTTGCGCGCGGAGCCGGAGGGCTACGAGACCTACATGGTCACTCCGGACAAGGATTTCGCCCAGCTTCTCAGCCCTACCACCTTCATGTGGAAGCCAGGCAAGAAGGGCTCCGAGCGCGAGGTCATCGACCTGGCGAAGCTGCCGGAAATATGGGGCGTGAACCAGCCCGCGCAGATCATCGACCTGCTCGGGCTGATGGGCGACACGGTGGACAACATCCCCGGCGTGCCTGGCATCGGCCCGAAGACCGCTCAGAAGCTCATCGCCGATTTCCACACGGTGGAGGATCTGCTGAAGAATACCGCGAAGCTGAAGGGCAAGCAGAAGGAGAACCTGGAGGCGTATGCGGACCAGGCGCTGCTTTCCAAGGAGCTCGCGACCATCGACCGCACGGTGCCGATCGAGGTGACGTGGGAGTCGCTGGAGCTTTCCTCGCGTGACGATGAGGCGGTGAAGGCCTTGTTCACGGAGTTCGAGTTCCGGACGCTGACGAAGCGTTTGTTCGGTGAAGGCGGAGCGAAGACCGAGACTGTGGCGGTGGAGGTCACGGAAGCGGTGGCCGAGCCGACCTTGTTCGAAACGTTCAAGACGATCCGCGAGGTCGATCACACGTATCATCTCGCCGATACGCCGGAGAAGCAGGCGGAGTTGTTCGCCGCGCTGAAGGGGCTGGACTCGTTCTGTTTCGATATCGAGACGACGGCTCTTGATCGTTTCGAGGCGAAGTTGCTCGGCGTGGCGTTCTCATGGAAAGCGCACGAGGGCTGGTACCTGCCGTATGCCGATTCCCTGCATGCGCCGCTGAAGGAAGTGCTGACCTCCTCCGCGGAGAAGATCGGGCACAACCTGAAGTACGATCTCTCCGTGCTGCTGCATCACGGCATCCGCGTGGAAGGTCCGTTCTTCGATACGATGCTGGTGGATTCGCTGGTGGCTCCGGAACGCCGCCATGGCATGGATTACCTTTCGGAAACGCTGCTCGGTTACACGCCGGTGAAGTTGAAGGATATCGCCACCGCGCTGCCCGCGGCACCGGCGGATGACGGGGCGGGGGACTTGTTCGCTTTCGCGGCAGAGAAGAAGGTGTCCAAGGAGCTCGACATGACTGCGATCCCGCTCGCGGTGCTGGCGGAATACGCTGCCGAGGATGCCGATGTGACTTTCCAACTCGCGCAGCATCTGCGTCCGCTGCTCGCCGCGTCCGGCCAGGAAGCGGTGTATCGCGATATCGAGGGCAAGCTTCTGCCGGTGCTGGTGGCGATGGAGATGGAGGGCATCGCAGTGAATCCGAACGCTCTGGGCACGATCGGTGCGGAACTCCAGACCCGCATCGACGAGCTTGCCGTTTCGATCCGCAATCATGCGGGCGGCGATTTCAATCTCGGCTCGCCGAAGCAACTCGGCGAGGTGCTCTTCGACCGGCTCGGCTTGGTGGACAAGGCGAAGAAAACCAAGACCGGCCAATACAAGACCGATGAAGCGACGTTGCTGACCTTGGAAGGCAAGCACCCGATCATCGCGGACATCCTCGCGTGGCGCGAGGCGACCAAGCTGAAGTCCACCTACCTTGACGCGCTGCCGAAGTACATCGTCGCGGAAACCGGTCGCATCCACACCACCTTCCACCAGCTCGTGGCGGCGACGGGGCGCCTTGCCTCCACCGATCCGAACCTCCAGAACATCCCGATCCGTTCGGAAGCGGGCCGCAGCATCCGCAAGGCTTTTGTTCCGCGTGAAGGCTTCACCTTGTTGTCGTGCGACTACTCGCAGATCGAGCTGCGGGTGATGGCGGGCCTTTCCGGCGATACCTCGATGTCGGATGCGTTCCGCCGCAACCTGGACATCCACACCGCCACCGCTGCGAAGGTGTTTGGAGTTGAGGAAGGCCACGTCACCCGTGAGATGCGCAGCACCGCGAAGATGGTGAACTTCGGCATCATCTACGGTATCTCCGCCTTCGGCCTGAGCCAGCGGCTTTCGATTCCACGGGCCGAGGCCGCCTCGATTATCGATGCTTATTTCCGCGAGTATCCGGCGATCCGGGAGTTCATGGACCGCACGGTCACGGAAGCGCGCGAAACCTGCCAGGTGGAGACGCTCACCGGCCGCCGCCGTTCGCTGCCGGACCTCGCTTCCGGCAACCAGAGCATCCGCGGCAATGCCGAGCGCGCCGCGATCAACACGCCGATCCAGGGTACGTCCGCGGACATGATCAAGCTCGCGATGATCCGCATCGACGCCATGCTACGGGAAGGATCGTACAAAACGCGGATGCTGCTCCAGGTGCATGACGAACTGGTGTTCGACCTCGCTCTGGACGAGAAGGACGAACTGGTTCCGAAGATCCTTGACGCCATGCGCCACGCCCTGCCGCTGCCGGGTGACGTGCCGGTGGAGGTGGAAGCGGGCACCGGAGACAACTGGCTCGCGGCGCATTGATCGCCCTTGTCACGAATCCGTTTCCTCGTCCCTCTTCACGGCGCGGCTTCTGTTAGGCAGGTAGAATGGTGCCGGATCTTTCCATGGTCCGGACCATCCCTGAAGACATGAAGCGTTCATCCCATTTGAAGCGATCCCTCGGCCTGCTGGCCACTCTCGCGCTCGCGCCCTCCGGCGCGCAGGCGACGATCAGCACGGCCCTGCAGATGCAACTCGGCAATCCCTCCGGCGCCACGGCGGATTCCAGCAACCACAGCCACTACCTGCTCCAGCGCACGGTGGATGCCATCGACTACAGCGACACCTACGGCCAGTCGACGTGGGTGAGCTGGGACCTGACCGGGCCTGACATCGGCACCGCCGGCCGTTCCAGCTCCTTCTACCAGGACACCGCGCTGCCGACAACCTTCTACCGTCTGGTCACCGGCGACTACACGAACTCCGGCTACGACCGCGGCCACATGTGCCCGTCCTACGACCGCACGGACACCAGCGCGAACAACCTGCTGGTGTTCTACATGTCGAACATCATCCCTCAGACCCCGGACAACAACCAGGGCGTGTGGCAGAGCTTCGAGGCCTATTGCCAGAGCCAGGCGCAGTCCGGCAACGAGCTGCTGATCACCTCCGGTCCCAGCCTTTTCACCGGCTCCCGCATCCAGCCGAGCGGCAAGGCCTCCATCCCCGGCTATACGTGGAAGATCGCGGTGATCGTCCCGCCGGGCAGCGGCACCGCGCTGAGCCGCATCACCACGGCCACCCGCGTGATCGCACTGAAGATCCCGAACATCGCCGGCGTCCGCAATGATCCGTGGACGAACTATGTCACGTCCGTCAACCAGCTCCAGGCGGATACCGGCTACACCTTCTTCACCGCGCTGCCTGCCAGCGTGGCCTCCGTGCTGCGCGCGAAGGTGGATGGCGCGGTCACCACTTCCATCTCCAGCTTCACTCCGTCCAGTGGTCCGGTGGGCACCAGCGTCACCATCAGCGGTGCGGGCTTCACTTCCGCCTCGGCGGTTTCATTCAATGGCACCGCGGCCTCGTTCACGGTGAACTCGTCCTCGCAGATCACCACCACCGTGCCGTCCGGCGCGACCAGCGGCACGATCAGCGTGACCGCTCCCGGCGGTGTGGCGACCAGCGCCTCCAGCTTCACCGTGACCAGCGGTGGCGGTGGCAGCGGCGGCGTCCGCATCAGCCAGGTGTACGGTGGTGGTGGCAACAGCGGCGCGACCTACAAGAACGACTTCATCGAGCTCTACAACGGCGGCTCGACCGCGGTGAACCTCGCCACCTACGCGGTGCAGTACGCCAGCTCCACGGGCAGCTCATGGGCCGCCACCAACCTGAGCGGCACCCTCCAGCCGGGCCACTACTACCTGATCCAGGAAGCCGCAGGCACGGGGGGCACCACCAACCTGCCGACGCCGCAGGCCACCGGTTCCATCAGCATGTCCGCCTCCGCCGGGAAGGTCGCCCTGACCAACACCCAGACGCTCCTCACCACGAGCAATCCGGTGGGTTCGTCCGCAGTGGTGGACTTCGTGGGCTACGGCACCGCGAATGCCTATGAAGGTTCCGGTGCGGCTCCCACTCCGAGCGCCACCACATCCGACCTGCGCGCGGGTGCCGGTGCCACGGATACCAATGACAATGCCGCCGACTTCACAGCCGGCAGCGTGACTCCCCGCAACAACTGATTCATCCGGCGGCGTCCTCTCCGGATCCCTTGCCGGAGGGGGCGCTGCTTTGCCATGGGTTCATGAACCGCCGCCTTTCCGTCTTTCTCGTCCTGCTGCTGACTGTTGTTGGCTTGATCCTTGTGGGACGGGTCGTATGGCGCTCGCATGCCGGCTCTAACAAAAAGGCGGATGCTTCCACCGTCCCGGTCGGAGAGGTTGCTACGATCCGCCACAAGGCCACCGTTTCATCAGGCAGTCTGGTGGCGAAGGATCGCTCGGAAGAACTGCGCGGTATTCTGGATGGCACCGATCCATCGGCGCGCTCGGAGGAGTTCGGGCGGGTGTTGCGCGAATGGTTCCAGCGCGATCCGGAGGCCGCGCTGGCGTTTCTCCGCACCGTGCCACGCGGCGCGGAGTACACGAACGGCCTGCTGATCGTGATCGGCGGGATTGCGGAGAAGGAACCACAACGGGCACTGGATCTCGCCCGGGAAATGACGGCTTCTCCGGAGGAGTGGATTCTCTATCACACCTTGTTCGCGCGCTTCGTGAAGGATGATCCCGTGCAGGCTGCGGCGATGTTGGACCGCGTGCCGGACGGCGGGGCGAGGGCGAATGCGCTGCGCGCGCTGCTGTCCGGTTGGGCGGTGAATGATTCCAAGGCCGCGCTGGATTGGGCGATGGCGCTGCCGTTGGAGGAAGGTCGCGAGGTGGCGCTGGAAACGGTGCTGGCCGCACTTTCCACCCAGGACCCGGCCAAGGTGATCGGCCTCGCGGACACGTGGTTGTCCGGTGAAGCGCACGACCGCGTGCTGACGCAGGCGCTGCGCCGCTTGATCGAACTCGATCCACTGGCCGCCCGTGGCGTGGTGGAGAGCCTGCCTGCCGGCGTGGTCCGCGGCGAGGCGGCGCTGGGATTGATCCGCGCGCTGGCGGCCCGGGATGTGGATGCCGCGCTTGCGTGGGTCGGCACGATTTCCGATGAAGGCCTGCGCGCCTCGGCGATCCGGAATCTTCTGGATGTCTGGAGTCTCGAAAGTCCGGAGCAGGCGCGGGCGCATGTTTTCGCGATGCCGCCCGGTCCCGTGCAGAATGCGGCGGCGGCGCAACTGGCCACGGTGCTGGCGGCTTCCGATCCGGTGGCGGGTTACACCTGGGTCGATACGCTGGCCAGCGACAGCGCGCGGAATACCGCCTATCTGGCGATGGCTTCGGCCTGGGCCCGCACCGATCCGGAAGCGGCCACGCGCTGGGCGGCATCGTTTCCAGAGGATCAGGTGGTGCGCGTGGAGGCGATCCAGGGCGCGCTGTCCTTCTGGGCGTTGGCGGACCCGGCCGCGGCGAGTGCCTTCGTGCTCTCGCTGCCGGAGACCGAGCAGCCTGCGGCGATTCTCGGGGTCATTCCGCTGTGGGTGCAGAACGATGTCGGCGCGGCGCTGGCGTGGGCGGACGGTCTGGTCGATGCGGATTTCCGGAACATCGTGCTGGACAGCATCGTGAACCGCTGGGCCGACAATCGTCCGCAGGACGCCGCGGCGTGGGTGGCGGCACAACCGGAGAGTCCGGCCCGCATCGACGAGGCCCGGACGGTGGCCGGCTATTGGCTGCGCACCGATGAGAACGCGGCCATCTCCTGGGTGAACGATCTTCCCTCCGGTCCCACCCGTGATGGAGCGCTGGACCGCATCGCCGATTACTACATGGCGACCGATCCCGCGAACGCGCGGAGGTTCGCGGGGAGGATCCAGTCCGCCGCGCTGCGCGAGGCACGGCTGGGGCGGATCCAGACGGCGCATTGAGGCCCGGAGCGCGGCCTTCAGGGGCGGATGGTGTAGTCCGCCGCGCCCATGCCACTCTCGCGGAAGTAGATGGTGATCGGCACCTGCCTGCCGGAAACGTCATAGACCCAGCGTTCGGTCCACTGCCGGCTGCCCGGAGATCCCTGGGGCATGCTCACCACATAGGCGGTCATGGAGGTCCGGTGCGGGTCCACCCGGTAGCCTTTGACCGCCAATGCAGCGACCGCACCGATGGAGGCATCCGCCATCAGCTTCCTGTTGGTCAGTGAACCATGGCTGACCACTCCGGGAGGAAGCGGACCGCGGGGTGCTGTTGGAGCACAACTGGCGGTGAACAAGGCAAGAGTGGCAAGGAGGATGGAAGCGGGTGTTTTCATCGTGATGTTGCGAATCTGGATCGCAGGCCGATTCATAGGTGGAAAACCGGCCATGGGGAAATCGATAGCCTTTCCGCGAACATTGATGAAATCGAAAGTGGGTCGCGTGGTTCCGGAAGGTCGGCTCGAATCCATTGACGGAGTGGTCGGAATGCCGAAAATATCCTGAAGAAATTTGTCAGAAAACCGGGGTGCGGCCGGATGTAGGGGTGAATCGAAACCCCCATATCCTTCCCATCGCCCATGAAATCTGTTTTCGTTCTGATGCTTTTTTTGACGGTGGCTGGCAGCCAGGCAGCTACCCTGGTGCTGACCAATGGCAGCTTTGAAACCGGCCTCTCCGGCTGGACAACCACCGCGACCAATATCACGAATCCGGCGGATCCCCAGCCGTTCGCAACGACGACGACTGCCGTGCAGCACACGAATTTCGGGACGAGTTACGCGCGCCTTGAAGGCAGCAATTCGGTTCTGGCCCAAACACTGGCTTCGGATACGATCCAAGCGGGCATCTACACCTTGACCTGGTACTCGACGGACGCGTTCGACGACGGTGGAAACAACTCCGGAGGCCGTGCCATCACCGGCGGCCTGTATGTGGGTGGCACCGGTTCCACCACCCTGCTGGGAGGCACGGCTACGACGGTAGCGGGAGCGACGATCGCGAACCTCAATGATCTTGGCGGCACTGGCACCCAGTTCACCTACACCTACACGGTGCTGCCCGGAGATCCGAACATCGGCCAGCCGATGTCGGTTCGTTTCACCGGTGGCGCCATCGGATTCGGAGGATTCGGCCAGGTGGCGGTGGACAATGTCTCGGTGGATTTTGTTCCGGAGCCGTCCGCCGCGTTGCTTGGCGCGTTGGGATTGCTCGGGCTGCTGCGTCGCCGCCGGTGATGGCTTTTTTCCGTGATTTTCATGAGATATCTTCCAGTCCTTTGTTGTGCCTTGATTTCCATCCGGGCGGGTGGAGTCGCGTTGCCGGTGGCGAATCCCTCGTTCGAGTCTCCACAGGTTGCCCAGACAGGGACCACTATCACGGGTTGGAATGTGGGCAGTGGCGTGGAGGTGGTGCATGAAGCTTTCAGTTCCACGGTCATCACTACCGGTGATGGCTCGCAGTTCGTGCGTTTCACCGGTGCGGCGTCAGGCGGTTCCAACACCCTTGCCCAGACGATCACCGGTGCAACCGTGTCAAAGGGGCTCTATACGCTGTCATTCGATGTCAGCGATGTTTTCAACGACACCCAGTCGCAACGTCCGCTGACTGCGAAGCTCGTGCGGGCGGATACGGGAGTCGTGCTGGGAACGCTCTCTCTCGGCACCGCGGACATTTCCGGCACTGGGAATCTGGGTGATGCCGGGACGCGCAAGACGCTGTCGTGCTACGTGGACGAAGGGGATGGCGCGATCGGGGCTCCCTTGGGGATCCGCTTTGAAGCCGGGAGCACATCAGGATTCAGCCAGGTGGCGCTTGACCGCGTGACCTTGGATCTTGATCCGGATGCTCCCGCTCCCGTGCTCTACACGCTCGATACGCGGAGTCTGGAAAACCGCACGGATGACGCGCTGGCAGGAATGACGGGCACCGGTGCGGATGGGGTCACCTACTCGGCCACCCGCACGGGATGGTATCGCAATGGAAAGCCCTGGTTCCCGATTTCCGGTGAGTTCCACTACGTGCGGTATGCACCGTCCGAATGGGACCGGGAGCTGGCGAAAATGAAGGCCTGCGGGGTGGAGGTCGTCGCTACCTACGTGTTCTGGAACCATCATGAGAATCCGCAAGGGACTTGGGATTGGAGCGGGCAGAGGGATCTTCGGCGGTTTATCCAACTGGCCGGGCGGCACGGATTGAAGGTTTGGCTGCGCGTGGGGCCTTATGTGAATGCGGAGGCTGTCAACGGAGGCATTCCGAGTTTCGCCAATTCGGGGAAGCGGACCAACGATGCCGGATATCTTGCCCTGGTGAATCTGTATTTCCAACAGGTGGCCAATCAGATTTCCGGACTGTGTGCGAAGGACGGCGGCCCGATCGTCGGCATCCAGTTGGAGAACGAATTTGCCAGCGGGAACGCGGCCCACATCACCACGCTCAAGCAGATGGCGGTGGCGAAAGGCATGGTCGTTCCGTTTTACACGGTGACCGCGAACTCCCGCTTTGAACCGGGAACGGTGATCCCGCTCCAAGGGGCTTACACGTATCGCGGATGGGAGAGTGCGGGAGGTGCCTCGGCGAGTTCCGGCTTCATTTACGGAACGGACGAGTGGACGGCCAATACCGACATCGGAGGCACCTATTACAACACGCTGGATTACCCGCGGGGCTATTGCGAGCTCGGGACCGGCAGCCCGATGGGCGGCAACAACCGCTTCATGGTGGAGCCGAAATACGTCGTGGCGACCGCGTATGACAGTGTCGGCCGTGGCAGCAACTATCTCGGCTACTACATGTTCCATGGTGGCACCCAACTGCCGGGATACGCAAGCGGCTCCTGGGGTACGAGCTATGACTTCCAGGCACCTTTGGGTGAATTCGGGCAGTTGCGTGATTCCGGGCGTCTCTACCGCCGCCTTCATATGTTCACGACTGAATTCGCGGACCTGCTGGTCCCGGCCAGAACTTCACGTGATCCGGGCCAGATCCTGGATCCCACCCAGACCAGCCGCCTGCGCTACATCGGACGCTTCGTTGGGAACCGCGGCTTCCTGTTCTTGAACAACACCCAGCGGAACGTGGTGATGCCCGCGCAGGCAAAAGTCCGGATCCAGATTACCACGCCGGACGAGGTGCTCCAGGTGCCGTCCGTGCCGCTGGTCATGCCTGCGGATCGTTTCAATGTGTTTCCGTTCCGGATGGATCTCGGCGGCGTGGATCTGCTGTGGGGGACCGTGGAACCGATGGCGGCGATCCGTAATCCGGGGGAGCTCCCGGTTTTCGTGTTCTGGCTTCCGGACTGGACGAACCGCGAGCTGGCCTTTCCGGCCAACACCGGGGTGGAGGTCGAAGCCGGGACGGCGGACAGCAACACATCCGGTGGCAGGTTGCTGGTGCATGTTCCGGCGAACCAGAGGACCACGCTGCGGATCACTCCGCCGGGAGGGGCCGCGGCCACGGCGCGCATTCTCCTCCTGCCGGAATTGGACTCGTTGCAGTCCGTGGTGACCAAGGTGGACGGCTTGAAGCGGTTGGTGGTCGTCCAGGGAGCGGATGCGTCCTCGGTGAATCCGTCCCTGAGGATCGAGGGGGACTGTGGAGCACAAGTCGGCTTGGATTTCTTTCCCGCATCCAGGCTTGCGCCGGGTGACGGTTGGATTCCGGCATCCGCACCGGGCGGATGGGCTCGGTTTGTTAGAGCGCTGGATGCCGCTCCCGTGGCCCCGGTTTTCTCTTCCACCGGAAACGGGACTTGGACGATCGCTGGCAATCCGGCGGAGTGGCAGGGGTTGGCACACGCCCATGTCCGGCTGTCATACAAGGGTGGCTCCGCCCAACTGCTGTCAAACGGCCAGGAGCTGACCCGCGATCTTTATCACGGTGATTCTTGGCTGATTGATTTGAAGCGTTTCCCATCCCAACTCGCCGCCGGGTTGACTCTGAGGGTCAACGGATGGGATGCGGGCATCAACGGGGTGGCACAGCCGACAGTGGCGATGCCCGCACTGGATGCCCCCGTGTGGCAGCCGCGGCGGGAGATTGCCTGGAACGATGGTGATGACAACGGGCTCCGTGATGCATGGGAAATGCAGTACTTCCACGCCACGGGACAGGACCCTGCGGCGGATCCCGATCAGGACGGCCTTCCGAATGCCGACGAACAGGATTTGGGCACTGATCCGACCTCCGCGGATACCGATCATGACGGCACGAGTGACAAGGCCGAGGCCCGGCTGGGGATCGATCCGCTGAATCCTTCTCAGCGGTTCACGCTGTCGCTGACCAAGCTCGTGCCGGATGGCTGGGAGCTGCGATGGCCCGGCAGATCCAACTGCCTTTTCAAGATCGAGAGATCGGACACGTTGTCCCAGTGGCTCACCTTGGCAGAGGATTGGACTGGCGGCGATGACCCCTGCCGGTATGTGGATCATCCGGGGCCCTCCGGTGCAGGGTGTTTCTACCGCGTCTCGCTGGTCCGCTGAGCGGAGGTTTCCACCACCAGATCATCCAGCAGCACCTTGATCTTGCGCGGGACGCGGGCGGTGGTGTTGGTGAAGGAAAGCAGGATCGGGCGTCCCATGATATTGATCGAAGGAGTGGTGCCGGAGGTGACGTAACTCGGTTCGAAGACCCCTTGCTCCGGCACGTCGAGTGCCACCTCGAAGCGCTGCCAGCCGGAGCCTTCGATGGCGATGATCTCATAGGCCACCACATATTGGCGGAGGGCGTCATCCACGTAGTGGAGTGCGATGCTCAGAGTGTCGGCCCGCTCGTTGACAGGGCCATCGGGTGCGATCCAGCCGGAGACGCGGAATCGTTGGTTCTTGGCGAAGACGAGGGCCGATCCATCGGGATTGAGCAGGAGTTGTTTGATGTGTCCTCCCGGATCAAGCGCGGCGACCTGTCGCCCTCCGTGAGCTCCGGTCGGTGGCATCGACTCGATCGCCGCGGCGGGTGTGGTGAATTTGGCCTGCCAGTCGGTGATGAGGGAGGAACGCGCTGGTTTTCCTGCGAGGTCCGGCAGTTCGAATCCCGCATTTTTCAGCGGCAAGGCCTGCCATACAGTGGTTCCGGCCGGAACCTGCGGGGTCCGGCTGTGGTCGGCCAGCCACCAGATTCCACCTGCTGCAAGGCAAGCGGCTCCAGCAAGAATCCAGCGGGAGGCTGGAGAGGGTGCGGCGGCTGTTTTCCGGTTGGAGGGTTCTGGTTCTTGTCCAATCCGTTCGCTGGATTCGATCAAGACCGGACGTCCGGTCGCACGATCGATGATCATGCGTTGTTGGCGCACCAGTTCGATATGGTCGCCGCGGACGGCGTCGGACAGATCCTGCTCGAAACGGATGGCCTCGGCAGCGGCCTCCACGGCTTCCGGATTCACGCGCATCAGATGTTCGAAAGCCGCACGGTCTTTTTCCTGAAGAGCCCCATCCACGAAGGCGGAGATCAGGCGGGTGGTTTCGGAATCTTGGCTCATGAAAGGATTACAGGCGGGAGGTGACGCACTTCTTGAGGAATCCGCGTATCCGCTCAAGCTGCTTGTAGATCGCGTCCATCCGACGATTCCGCCTGATGGCGAATTCTTCCAAGGATTCGATGGAATTACCGCCGTAGCGGCATTCCACGAGTTCGCGCTGCTCGGCGGATAGGGTGCCAAGACAGTTGCGCAATATCATGACACGGTGTCCGGGGGCTTCCGCGGTGGTGGCCGCAGCCGCCTTCTCGGCGATCTGGTGGAGCACCTCCGGATCGATGATCACCAGTCGTCCGGTTTTCTGTTTGTCCAGCCAGGCCCGGGCCTTGTTTCGTGCACAGACGAACGCGAGAGCGGGCAATTCGGTATTCGGTACATCCTGATACCGATCGAAGATCAGCAGGAAGGTTTCCTGGAGGCAATCGTCCACGGCATGATGGTCGGGAAGCATGGCCCGCAGATAGGCCGCGAGTCGTGGTCTCAGCGCGAAGAGCGAGGTCTCCAGTGATTCGGAGAGTGCCGGAGGATGAAGATCATGATTCCGGGAAGCCGTCCCGTCAGACATGAATTCATCACAATCGTCCACCATCTGCACATCAAAGAATACCTCTGGATTGAACGGGGTGACAATTCCTAAAGTCGGTTTCCGGCATATGTTGCGCCGGTGCATCGTCCGGAGATTGGAGGGAGTATCTACGCCGTCTCCATGGCTTCCGTTGGAATGGATACCTGATCCGCGGGACGTTCAGCTTTTCACCAGGCTGCGCGCATACTGGAGCGTGTCGATTTCTTCCGGCGTCTTGTCCTTGCGGATGGTCTTGATGCGCGGGAAGCGCAGGGCGAGGCCGGAATCGTGGCGGTCCGAAGCGCGGATGGAGTCGAAGGCGATCTCCAGCACCACGTTCGGCTCCACCAGGTGCTTGCGGCGTTCCTTGGTGAGGGTGTGGCGTTGGAAGTGCTCGGTGAGATCCTCGATCTCGTCATCGGTGAGACCGCTGTAGGCCTTGCCGATGGTTTTCAGCGCGCCGGTATCGATATCGCGGACGGCAAAGGTGTAGTCGCTCAGGACATCGGAGCGTTTGCCATGGCCTTGCTCGGCGGCAACGACCACGCAGTCGAGCGTGGGCATCATGCCTTTCAATTTCAGCCAGGAGTGGCTGCGGCGGCCGGGTTGGTAGAGGCTGCGCTGGTCCTTGGCGATGAGGCCTTCGTGGCCCGCGCCGAGCGATTCCTTGAAGGCGGCGTCGAGCAATTCCGGACTGTCGATCTGCGCGACGGCGATACGGCGGAAAGGTTCCTGGATCTCGAAGGAATCGAGGCGCATGCGGCGCTCCAGCAGCGATTGGTCGAGCAGGGATTCGCCCGCGTGCCAGAGGATGTCAAAGATGATGAAGCGCAATGGCACGCGCATGTCCGGAGCGTCCTCTGTTAGAAACAGCTCGTTCTGATCGACCTGGCGGCCGAGACGCTGCTGGAGATCGTTGAAGCCGAGGCGGCGGCCCTCCGCGAAGGCGACGAGCTCGCCATCCAGCACGCAATCGCAGGGCAGCTTCGCGGCGGCGGTGATGATGTCCGGAAAGGCATCGTCAAGCGGCTGGAGATCGCGGGAGAACAGCGAGACACGGTTGCCGACCTTGTGAAGCTGGAGGCGGATGCCGTCATACTTCGGCTCCACCCACAGCGGGCCATTGTTGTCGGCGCTGTGCCAGTCCCAGATCTCCACCGCGTCCGCGGTGGGTGAAGCGAGCATCGACTTCACCGGTACGAAGGGACGCAGCACCGCTTCCTCGAGGCGCTGGTAGCGGGCGAGGATGGCGGTTTCGCCGAGATCGCCGGTGAGCATGTGGGCGTGGCGGACATCCGCCGGATCGGCGGCGAAGGCGGAGGCGATGGCGTCTTCGACGAGTCCTTCCTTCAAACCAATGCGGAGGTCGCCGGTCAGCAGCTTCACCAGTGTCTCACCCTCGGCGGGATGGAGGGTACGGAGGCGCGGGGAAAGCAACTCGATGCGGGCGATCGACCCACACGCGGCGGAAAGTTCCCTGAAGAATCCTTCCAGTCCCGCGAGGTCGAGTGGCTCCGGCTTGAGCGACAGCTCCTGCAGGAACAAGCGGGCGGTGCGTGCGGTGTCGTTCTGCGTCAGCGAGATCTCGTTGTAACGCTCCTCGCGGGCACCGGGCAGGGCGATGAGGGCGCGGCGCAGGGCGGCGGAGCCGGTCTGGAGCGTGCGGCGGCCACCGGCCTTCGGCAGCGCCTCGCCGGTCAGCCAGCCGGCGGCGAGACGCAGGTCGTGATCGCTTTCGAGGCCCTTCAGGTAGTTGGCGAGGAATTCGATCTTGGCGATGCGGCTGCTGGTTTCGCCGACAAGGCGGCAGGCATCCGAGAAATCGGCGAGGGCGCAGATCGGGCGGTTGTGGCGGGCTTGGATGGTGGCGGCAGGACGTTGGGGCACGCCGCCCATGGCCAGCTCGAGCTGGTCGCCGCCCATGGCGCACCAGGCATCGAAGCGCTTGCCGCGCAGCTCGGCGGCGAATTCGTGGGCGTAGCCGTGGACGGTGAGGATGCGGCGCGGGCGGACGCGCTGGACGCATTCCAGCAGGCCGGGATGATCGGCGTGATCGGAGAGCGGGAAGACCTCGTCCACGCGGTAGCGGTACTTCGCACCGGGTTGCAGCGCCCAGCCGGTGAGCATGGCGGTACGTTTGCTTTTCAGGCCGCGCAGGGCACGCGAGCGGATCGCGTTCGGCGGGGCGATGATGACGTGGCCGGGTTCGGCAAAGCCCTCGAAGAGAATCGGTTCCGGTAGATCCACGCCCGCCTCGCGGCAGGCGACCGTCATTTCCGCCACGGTCGGATGCAGCAGGACGGGAATCTCGTGCTCGTGGAGCAGGGCCAGGGCTTCCTGGGCCTTGCCGAGCGAGTAGCCGAAGAGGACCGGCGTTTCCCCGTCCGTGAAGGCATCGTGGACGAAGCGCAGGATGGCGGACTCGATCTCCAGCGCGGGCGGAAAGGAGAACTGCGGCAGGCCGAAGGTGGTTTCGATGATGAGCGTGTCCGCATTCTGGAAGCAGACCGGCTCCGCGGTCCGGCCACGGCGGGTCTTGAAGTCCCCGGTGTAGAGCAGGGTGGCATTGTCCCGGGTGCGGGTGACGTGGAGCATGGCCGAGCCCGCGATGTGTCCGGCTGGCAGCAGCCGGAAACGGAATCCCTCCCGCACCAGCGGCACGTGGAAAGGCAGGGGCTCCAGGCGGCCCTCCTGGACGCCGTAGCGGCGGCGCAGCAGAACGGCGGTGGTTTCACTGCACAAGCTGCTCTCGTGGCGGGCGAAATGATCGGCATGGGCGTGCGAAACGAAGGCACGGGGTTTCGCATCCCACGGGTCGAGCCATAGGTCGGCTTCCGGGAGATACAGGCCGCGGTTGAATCGGACTTCGATCAAGTCGGGTCGATTATAAACGTTTGGTAGTCCGGGGCAATGGTTTGCGACATCAAATCGTCACGGAGGGGTTATTGCCCGGAGGGGCCGGCTTTCTGATGTGGAGTGCGGCGAGGCATCGCCGCTTTTGGTGCGGGAGAGAATCGACGGGATTTGCAGCAGGGCCATGGGAGGAATGCTCTGAACCAGTGAGGAGGGGGATCTGGAACGTGAGAGTCGTTTTGCAAAATGGAGGTAATCTTCCCGGCGATGACTCGCCTCCGCTCAAAGCGGCGATGCCTCGCCGCACTCCATACCCGGACTCCGGCTACCCACCCGGTACCGTGAGGGATCGTCCGTTGTCCCGGGCTCCCAGTTTTTCCAGAAACGGCACGGCCTTGGCGGCCCACTCATCCGGGGTGGGGAAGTCCGCGGCCCCGCCGCCGAAGGTACTGCGCAGCATGTCCGTATCGATGATGCCCGGATTCAGCGGTACGGCGGCCAGCCCGGCGGGCAGATCCTGGGAGAGCGCCAGCGTGAGGCCCTCGATGCCCCACTTGGTGCAGCAATAGGGTGCCACGTCCGGGGAGGTCGAACGGCCCCAACCGGAGGAGAAATTGACCACCACACCGCTGCCACGGGCGATCATGGCGGGGAGGAAGGCCCGGCAGATGGCGTGAACGCCCTTGAGATTCACATCCATCACGCGCGCGAAGTCGTCCGTGGAGACTTCCCAGAGGGGGGCGTTGCCATTGATGACGGCGGCATTGTTGAGCAGCAGATCCGGCGCGCCGTGCTCGTTGAGGATGTCCGAGGCGAATTGCGAGACGGCTTCCGGATCGGTGACATCGCAGGGGAGGATGGTGTGGTCCGGGCCGAATTCCGTCTGGAGTCCGGCACAGGCTTCGGCACGGGTGCCACAGCCGGCGACAGTCCACTCCCGGCGGGCGAAGGAGCGGGCCATGGCGAGTCCGAGGCCGCGGGTGCAGCCGGTAATCACAACGAGGCGGGGCATGGGATTGGAAAAAGTGACTGGTTTTCGAAGCGGTGGCGGGTTGCGCGCCTCCGGATCACGACTAACCTAACATCATGATTTCCGAATTGCATGTCCTTGCTCAATATTTGCCCGGAGGTGGTTTCATGGGGATTTCCATGACCTACTGGATCATCATCGGTCTCTCCATGCTGGCGAGCTTCGGGGTGAGCGCCATGCTCAAGCGCCGCTTCCGCGAGTATTCCGAGATCCCGATGCCGATCAGCGGTGCCGAGGTGGCGGAGATGATGCTCCGCCAGAATGGCATCAACGACGTGCGTGTGGTGAGCGTGCCCGGTCACCTGACCGACCACTACGATCCCACCACCAAGACGGTGAACCTCAGCGAGCCGGTCTTTTATTCCAACTCCGTGGCGGCTGCCGCGGTAGCTGCGCACGAGTGCGGCCACGCGGTCCAGCACCAGCAGGCGTATGCGTGGCTGGGCTTCCGCTCGAAAATGGTGCCTGCGGTCAACATCGCAAGCAACATGCTCAATGTCCTGATGCTGGTGGGAATCTTCGGCCTGAGCCTTTTCCATTCCCCGGTCATGCTGTGGATATGGGTGGCGTTCTTTGCCGTGACGACGCTGTTTTCCTTCGTGACGCTGCCGGTGGAGTTCGATGCGAGCCGCCGCGCGCTGGCATGGATTGATCGCAGCGGATTGGCCGCGACGATGGAGCACCGCAAGGCGAAGAACGCGCTGTTCTGGGCTGCGATGACCTACGTGGTGGCCGCCTTGGGTTCCCTGGCCCAGCTTCTCTACTACGTGATGATGCTGCTGGGGAACCAGCGCCGGGATTGAGAGTGAAGCACCGCCTTCTCTAACAAACAGAAGCCCCCGCCCCGGAATCGGGACGGAGGCTCATGTTTTGGGGGGAGAATCTCCCGCCCCTCGCGTCGTCAGCGGCGGCGCTTGAAAAGAAGACTGAAGGCACCCAGCGAACCCAGCAGGGCGCAGGCGGGTTCCGGTACGGGAGTCAGCGGAGTGGCGGAGATCGCCGTGATCTTGAAGCGGTCGATGTCATCGCCGGTGAACTCGCCGCGCTTCGCGCCGAACAGGATGGCATTCACGCCGCCGGGGCTGGTGATCGAGACGGTGCGGGCGCTTTCGCTGGCGGTGGAGAAGCTGGCAATTTCGCTGCCGAAGCCGAGGGCGGCGAGGTCCGCATAGGTCTTGCCGGTCAGATCGAGATTGGAGGAAACATTGCCGACCCAGTAGGTCACGTCGCGGTCATACACGCCGTAGGGATCGATGGTGACACCGGTGACCTGGACACTCGTGCTGAACATGAAGAGCACCCATTCATCCGGGCCTTCGTTGTCGAGCTGGTGGTCGACTCCGGCCGGATCTTCCGTGCCGCTGACCACGCCCATGCCCACATTCCACTGGCCGAGGGCGGCGGCTTCCAGTGCATTGTCGCTGCTGCCACGGGTGTATCCCCAGGCATCGGCGGTCACCGTGACGTTGTTTTTGGTGAAGATGAGCTTGTCGCCCGCATCGAGGATACCTGCGGAACCGGTAAGGTTCCAGGTCAACGATTGCGCGGAGGCGGGCAAGCACGCGACGGCCAACAGGCCAGCCGCGAGGGCTGCAACAGCTTTCATGGGGGACGGGGGGTGGGGGAGAACAGCTTGGCCCGGTGACTGCCGTGGCGAAGCGTTGTTAGGATGCTTCCCCGAAAGGTCCGGATCAACGTAAAATCAATCCTCCCCCGCGATCACGGAGGTGGGAGGGACGGGGAATCAATCACTTATGATTCCGTGTCGGACTCCGGAGCGACGCCCGGCTGAGGCCGGGTTGCCTGATTCGACTTCATCAGGTCGTAGAGATTTCCGCAGTACATGCAGCGGAACTCCTGGGTGAAAAGCAGACTGAGGCAGGCGGTGGTGCCGTGGTTGAGCGGAGCCAGCCGCACGGCGCGGCCGTGGGGCAGCGCTCCGCTGTTGAGCAGCGGCGTGCCCTTGCACAAGGGGCAGCGGGCGGCGCGGCGCTTGAAGAACGCCCAGATCCAGGAAAGCACGCTGAGCAGCATGGCGCCGATCAACAGCTTGGAGGTGAGCTGGTCGCGCTTGAGTACGAACATCACCGCGCAGGTGACCCAGGCCACGAGGCACAGGTAATACACCGCCGTCCAGAACATGGCCGAGATGAACGGCCCCCGGTATGGAATGGAACGCGCCCGGGCCGCCATGTTCTTGCGGGATCGGTGGTGGTGTCCATAGTGGCGGGAGCTCATTGCTATTCGGCAATGAGACGCTCCGTTATTTCAGGAATGCTGACAAGTATGGAGTTCCTTGCCAGTCGGCCGGCGGCTTACGGGGTGCCGGTGTTCGCGCCCGGCACGCGGAAGCAGACCTTGTAGAAGCCCTTCACGGCGGAGTTCGCCGCGTCCACGTAGAGGTCCAGCGATCCCTCCGCGGTGGCGGTGTGCTTGTTGCGGTCGATGGTGCCGGTCTGGGTGATGGAAAAGGGGACGGCTTTCCATTCCAGTTCCGCCATCGTGGGATTACTATACACCTCGTAGGTGTAGCCGGTGTAGGCGGGGATGCGGAGGCGGTAGCGGTGTGAGCTGCCCGGCCCGGCGACGAGTGTCCCCATTGCCATGAACCCGCCGGAGGCCGGGTAGCTCGGTTCCACCGGGGTAAAGCCGCTGACAAAATCCCAGTTCGCATAAACCTCGCCGGTGGTGGTGCCGGTGACGGGCAGGTAGGTGAGGTTCACCGAGGCCCGTTGGGCGGCATTGGTGATGCCGGTGAAGATGGAATCGTTCGCGTTCTGCGTGGCCCACGCCTTGCCATCCAGGCCGTAGGCGGTTTCGTTCCAGAACGTCTGCGTGGTGGAGCGGGTGGTGCGGCCCGGCAGCGTGACGCCGAAGTGATAGTGGCGGGTGCGTCCGTTGTAGAGCCCGGCCTTCACGGTGCGGAACTTGAAGGCGCCGGTGGAGCCGGTGATGAACTGCCCGAACCCGGCGAAGTTCGCATCGCAGGCGGAGTTCCGCCCGGTGCCGGTGGAGTAGAGGTAGTCGCCCTCGCGGTCGGCATGCCACAGCTCGACCAGCGCGTTCTTCACCGGATTGCCATTCGCATCGAGGATGCGGCCGCTGACGTAGCTGACGATGCCCGCGGCGATGGTGGTGTGATCCGTGAGCTGGACGAGGTCGTTGTCCTTGTCGAGCGGGATGTCATCGGCCAGCGGGTAGTAGGGACCCTGCGTGACGATGGGGGACTGGGTCAACGCCTCGGCGAGATAGCCGGGGAGGGTGAATCCCGCGGAGGCCGCCGCCATGCTTTTGAAGAAGCGGCGGCGGCTGACGGGGATGTGGAACGGTTCGGGTTTTCCATTCATGGGGAGTCAGGCGGTGGTGGCGGCGTGCCCTCGGGAGGCGTGCCGCCGGGTGGAAACGGGGGTGGCCCTCCCGATCCGCCGCCCGGGCCGCCCTGGTTACCGGGACGTCGGCCGAGAGGGCCACCAAATCCACGGCCGGCCTCGGACTTGCCGATGCCGCCGACGAGTTTGCCATGTTCGACCTCCTCGGCCGTGAGGCCCATGATGATGTCGAACGTCGCGGTGAGTTCTCCGATTTTGGAGCCCTCCACCGGCTTGAAATCCACGAGCACGGACTCGCGTGCCTTGGCATCGCGCACGCCGGAGAGCACTCCGTCCCTCGCATTGTCCGCGAAGTCCTTCAGCATCATCTGCGTGGTGTAGAGACGCTGGCCGCCCTTGCTGACGGCGAAGTGGATATGCGGCGCGCGCCACATGCCATTGAGCGTGTAGGCCACCGGCTTGATGGTGCGGAAGAAGTAGCGGCCGGTGGAGTCCGTGAGGTAGCGGCCGTAGCCTTGAAAATTGCCGTCCGCACCGGCGGGGTTGTGACCCTTGGTGTGGATGTAGGAGGCATTCGAATCGCACTGCCAGATCTCCACCACCGCATTGCGCACCGGCTGGCCGGTGGCGGTGAGGATGCGGCCGGTGACGTAGGACACCACGCCCACGGCGGGCGTGATGGAGTCATTGATGATGAGCAGATCGTTGTCCGTATCCAGCGGCATCTTGTCCGGGTAGTACGGGCCCTCCGTCATACGCGGGGTAATGACCAGGCCGGGGCTTTTCTCCAACTCCTCCGCCATCAGTCCGCGGGTGGTGAAAAGCGCGGCACCGAGGCCGAGGCGGCCGAGGAATCCGCGGCGGGAGGCAAGGGATGAAATCGGATCGGTCATCGGATCGTTCGTGATGGGACGACCTTCGCATGCAACCGATTAAGTTCCGGTTAAGCTTCTGAAGAATGATCCGGGATCGGAAAAAATAACCACGAATGGTCACGAATTCTCACGAATAGGGTGGGGGTGTCACTGGAACCGGGAACAGAAATCCAATCACAGATGAACGCGGATGGACACAGATGGAAGAAAGGGTGGACCTCCACATGATTCGTGAGAATTCGTGACCATTCGTGGTTCGAAATTTTCCGGTCCGATGCTCTGGATTTCATCGTTCCTTCATTTTCGATCTGTCAGACTCGCGCATGCGCGTGTTGCTGGTGGAGGACGAACCCCGTCTGCTGCGGACCTTGGAGAAAGCCTTCCGTGAGCAGGGCTACGCCGTGGATACGGCGGCGGAGGGGGAGGAGGGCTGGTTCAAGGCGGAGAACTATGATTACGATGCGGTGGTGTTGGATGTGATGCTGCCGGGCTTGGATGGCTGGGAGATCCTGCGCCGCCTGCGCAAGGTGAAGCAGACTCCAGTGCTGATGCTCACGGCGCGCGACACTCCGCCGGACCGCGTGCGCGGATTGGATGGCGGAGCGGACGATTATCTCATCAAGCCCTTCGATCTGAGCGAACTGTTCGCGCGCGTCCGGGCCATCGTGCGGCGTCATGCGGGACAGTCCGCGTCTGTCATCGACCTGGGCGATGTCTCAATCGACACCCGCATCAAGGTGGTGACGCTTGCGGGCAAGGTCTCCAATCTAACAGCCCGTGAATACTCGATCCTCGAATACCTCGCGCTGCACCGCGGTCGTCTCGTGAGCCGCACGGAGATTCACGAGCACCTCTTCGATGAGAACGACGATTCGCTTTCCAATCTCATCGACGTCCACATTTTCAGCATCCGGAAGAAACTGCGCTCCGACCTGATTTCGACGCGGCGCGGCCACGGCTACCTGATCGAATCCTGACCTGATCCTCATGGCATCCCGTTCCATCCGCTGGCGCTTGCAGGCGTGGCTCGCATTGTTCCTGGTGCTTCTGCTCCTTGGCTTCGGCTTCAGTGTCTGGCAGCTCGAGCGCATCCAGATGATGCGGCGTGTGGATGCGGAGCTGGAGAAGAAGGTTTCGCTGCTCAGCGTGGCGGTGCGCGGCGGAGAAGCCGCTGGCATGCAGGAACAAGGGCCGGGACCCGGTCCGGCTCCGGACTGGATGCCGGATGGTGAAATCCCGCCCCTTCCTCCGGATCGCGATCCGGGAGAAGCGCGTGGTGGTCCCGGTGGCGGAATGCGCCGGCGCGAGCGCCCGAGCCCGGTGCAACCGCGTGTGCCGGACGAGGTGCGGAAGGTATTCGCGGCCCAACCGGCGGAGGGTGCGTTCTACTATTGCATCTGGCATGGCGATCGTGAAGAGGCGCGGTCCGGTGCGGCTCCCGCCGATGTGGAGCCGCCGCAGCGGCTGGGCCGGGATACCATGGTCCGGTATCGAGAGCGTGGAAATCTGAGGGAAGCCTATCACTTCACCGAGCGAGGGCATTGCATCCTGGTGGGCACTTCACTCGATGCACAGCGCAAGGCCCTGATGGAACGGCTGATGACGCTGGCTCTAATCGGTGCGGGCGTGCTGGTCACGGGCTTGGCGGGGGGATGGTGGCTCACGACGCGGGCGATCCGTCCGATCGAGGAGATTGGTGCCACCGCGCGCCGCATTTCCGATGGCGATCTCTCACAGCGCATCCCGGTGGCAGGGGACAGTGAACTGGCGGATCTGGCGGTGGTGTTGAACACCACGTTCTCGCGGTTGGAGCAGGCATTCGATCGTCAGCGGCAATTCACGGCGGACGCTTCCCATGAGCTGCGCACGCCGCTCACGCTGATGATTTCCGAGGCACAGACGGCGCTGGCGCGTGAGCGTTCGCCTGAGGATTACCGGGAGGCATTGTCGGGATGCCTCGATGCGGCACAGCAGATGCGCAGGCTGACGGAGGCGCTGCTGGAGCTTGCGCGGACCGATGGGGGATCGGGCGCGGCGCGCGATGTCTTCGACCTGTCGGTGTGCGTGCGGGAGGTGGCGGAGCGGTTCCAGCCGATGATCGCGGAGCGCGGGTTGAAGTTGGAGATGGATCTCGCGCCGGTGGAGATCGAGGGCGGCGTGGAACGCTTCGGCCTGGTGGTGGCGAACCTGCTTTCGAATGCGATCCACTACAATGTGCAGGGAGGCACGGTGTGGCTGATTACGCGGCGCGCGGGAGATTCCGCAGAGTTCGTGGTGGAGGATACGGGGATCGGAATTTCTCCCGAAGATCAGTCGCAGGTGTTCGAACGGTTTTTCCGAGCGGACAAGGCGCGTTCGCGAATCGATGGGAAATTCGGACTCGGTCTCGCAATCTGCCGAGCGGTGGTGGAGGCGGATGGAGGAACGATCCAACTCCAGAGCCGTGAGGGAAAGGGGAGTAGGTTCACCGTGCGGTATCCGGTGCCACGGTGAGAACACCGCCTCTCATCCCTCCTTCGGCGCTTCCCAGTTCGGGAACTCTTTTTTCAACTGGCTGGAATACTTCTCGGCTTCCGCGGTGTCGCCCTTCTTTTCGAGAGCGCGGGCGAGCTTCCACAAGGCGAGCGGCTTGAGGTCGCGGTCCTCCACCCATAGCACGACGTATTGATAGTCGTGCGTGGCTTCCTCCGCCTTGCCGGCGCGCATCTTCAGGTCGCCGCTGAGCATGCGAAGACCCGCACCGGTACGGCCTTCCACGTGCATCTTGGTGGCTTCATCATGGGTTGCCTGCGCTTCCGCATCGCGCTTGAGGGCGAAAAGTTCACGACCCTTGTCGAGCAGCGCATCCGCCTTCAAGGCCGGGTCTTCCTCGACGGCGAGCACGTTGAGCGTGGCCTTGAGCGCGTCCTCGTACTTGCCGGTTTCGTAGCGGGCCTTGCCGAGATAACGCCAGATGCCCTTGGAGGTTTCACGCGGTTCGTCGGGGTTCGAGATGCGGTCGAGGAATCGCGCGGAGGCGGCGAACTTGTTGGCATAGTAGGCCTGCATGCCCGCCCATTCCAGAGCCTGGTCCGGCAGTTCCTTGGCGTATTGCTTCTCGATGGCGAGGTCGATTTCCTCGGTGAGCTTGTCGAGGTTCTGGCTGGCGAAGTAGCCGAGCGCGAGCAGCAGTCCGGCGTGTTTGCCGAAGGTTTCCGGCTGCAAGCTGCGGGCCTTTTCGAGATAAGGGATGGAATCCTTCGCGGCATTGGTCTTCACCAGGCCCCAGCCGATGTAGAAGTTCGCCTCGGCATCCAGCTTCGAGGTGAGCGTGCCGCCCTTCGCGAGCAGGCCCTTGTAGCGGACGATCATGTCCGGCAGGTTGTTTTCGTCCCGGCGCATGCGCGCGGACTCCGCCCAAGCGAGGCGGGCGTATTCCTCGTCACCGCTGTTGGCGAGCTTGTCGAAGTCGTCGATGGCCTTCGCTCCTTCACCCGCCTGCACGTAGGAACTGGCGCGCTTGGCCATCGCCTTGTTGATGCGGGAGTCCTTCGGGTAGTCGGAGATGAACTTGGTAAGGGACTTGACCGCGCCTTGTGGATCACCGGCCTCGGCCAGACACCAGCCGCGGTTGAAGAGCAGGCCGGGGCGGTTCGAGTCGTTGATCAACGAGGCATCGATCTCCGCATAGGTGGAGGCGGCCTTGGTGTAATCGCTGCGGTTGAACAGCGTCTCCGCCTTCATCAGCAGCGCGGTGTGCAGGTTCTTGTCGTTGCCGCGGGACTTGCGGTAGATCTGAACGAAGGCATCCACCTGGTCGGGCAGGTGCTCGCCATCGATGGCGTAGAAGCAGAGGATGCGGTAGTAGGCGGCCTGGTAGGCCAGTTCGCTCTGCGGGGAAATGCTGCTCTCCACCTGGCGGAACAGGCGCAGGGCCTCCGAGGTTTTCTTGAGCTGGAAGTTCGCACGGCCGGCCAACAGCAGGCGCATGGCTTTCTTTTCATCGTAGGACGCCTTCTGGTCCGGAGGGGCCTCGATGGCATCGGCGGCTTCGAGGCCGCTCTTGCGGTAGGCATCGAGCACGCCGGGGTAATCCTTGTCCGCCATGGCCGTCTCCATGAGGAGCGACAGCGCGTCCGGGCGGAATTTCTCCATGCCGGGCGTGATGGCGATGAGCTTGAGATACTTGTCCGCCAGTTCCGGCTTCTTGAGTTTGGCGGCGGCCAGCGCGGCTTTCAGGGCGGCCTCGCCGCGGGCCTGGGGAGTGGCCTCGGAAGTGACCACCGCTTCGAACAACGGCAGTGCTTCCTCATGCTTGTTGCCCTTGAGTAGCAGGTTGCCCAGACCCAGCTTCGCCAGCGGAACGTGGACTCCGCCCGCGGTGGCATTGATCACCTTCCGGTAGAGATCCCCGGCTTGGCGGTCCTGGTTCTGGCCGCGGAAACTTTCAGCCGCATAGTAGTATCCGCGGGCGCTGTCTTCCGGGCGGTTCGCATTGTCGCCGTATTTCTGGAACAGCGGCGCGGAGGTCTGGTAGTCGCGCTTGTTGAAAGCATCGATCGCCAGCGTGTAGGCGGCGGCACCGACCCACGGACCTTTGTTGAAGCGGTTGATGAGGGTCTGGAAGGCGCGCTTGCCCTCGTCCACCTTGCCGGAGAGGTAGAGGCTCTGGCCCATGTAGAGCCAGGCGGGCTCGGTGTTCGCGTGGTTCGGGAACTGGGTGAGGTAGTCGCTGAAGATGGCGGCGGCGCGTTGCAGCATTTCGATCTTCGCCTCCTGGGAGCCGGTGGCCTGAGCCTGATCGTAGAGATTCTTGCCGCGCTGGAACATGTCATTGCCCGGATCCGCCTGGAGGGCCGGATCGACGGGCTGGGCCTGCGGAACCTGCGCCGTGAGTGGAGCGGCGGCGAGGAGCAGGAAGGCGAGGGTGTGTTTCATGCACGAGCGGATGAGGACACCCTTCAAGCGATCCTGCGGGACGGTTTTTTCCAGCAGCGGCTTTCGGGGTGGCGGGGAGATAGTTCACATTCCCGGCCTTTGGCACAAGCCGATGATTTCCGGGCCGGGCGTGCGATTGGCATTCCGAATTCGGATCCGTGGCAGCTCCCGGATCAATTTTCCGGCTTCGGCGGCAACTGGGTGGCAAAGGAGATGTTCCAGATGCCGGCCTTCTGGCACAGGTCGATGATCTCCACGATCGTCTGGTAGGAACAATTCGCATCCCCGCGCAGGCGCACCGGCTGGTTCTTGTAGATCTTCGAGACGGCGGTGAGGCGCTCGGTCAGCTCGGGGCGGGTCAGGTTTTTTCGCTCCACGATCACGGTACCGTCCGCCTTGACGTTGATCAGGATCTCTCCGCGCTGCTGGTTGTGCTGGGCGCCATCGGCCACGGTGGGCACGGCGACTTCCAGCGAACGTTCCTCGGCGGCGAACTGGTAGCTGAGGATGAAGAACATCAGCAGCACCAACATGATGTCGATCATGGAGGCGAGCTGGAGCGGGGCCGGCCCGAGCGGTTGCTGGCTGGAGAACTTCATGGCCGTCTCAGATGCCGTGGAGATCCCGCGGATTGAGGGTCAGCGGAGTCATTTGCGGGGCGCTCTCGGCGCGCGGCTGGGTCTGCTGGCGGGCGGCGGCCTTCGCGGGAGCCGGGCGCGACTTGTTTGCGAGCATCTGGAGATGGACGATGAAATGGGTGGCCGCGGCTTCCAGTTCATTGACCAGCTTCTGGGCCTTGCCGCGGAAGAAGGCGTAGAGCATCAGCGCCGGGACGGCCACCACCAGACCGCCCGCGGTATTCACCAGCGCATGGGAAATGCCGGAGGTCAGCTCAAGCTGCTGCACGCCTTCCTTGCCAGCGGCGAGGTCGTAGAAGGACTCGGTCAGGCCGATCACGGTGCCGAGCAGGCCCACCAGCGGGGCGATGGAGCCGATGTCCGCAAGGTAGGCGACGCGGGCGGTGAGCTGGGAAGCCTGGCGGGTGCCCTCGGTTTGGGTCACCTCCCGGATTTCCTCCATGCCTGCATTCGGATTCTGAAGGATGAAATCCACGGTCTGCTGGACGACTACGGCCATGCGCTGGGAATTGCGCCGGGACAGTTCGCCGAGTCCCTTCAGGTCACCGGCGCGCAAGGCGGATTCCATGTCGGACATGAAGCGGTCCGTCACCACGGCGCGGTGGCGGATGGTCAGGAAGAGGGTGAAGGCCACCGCCACCATGACCACGGAAATCAGCAGCAGGATGTACATCACGATGCCGCCTGCCGCCAGCAGATCGGCGAACCGGCCTTGCTTCGCCACGGGGGCGGCCGCGGACGATGCGGCATTCTGGGCAAAGGCGGTGAGCGCGGGCAATATGGCCAGCGCGGCGGTCAGCAAACGGCACTTCATGAATTGCGCGGGATTCTAGCGAGCGAACCCCGCGAAGCAAGCCCGGGTCCGCCGGGCGCTTTACGGGCTGGAAGCGCCGGTTCTTTCCAGATTCCGGACCATTCGTCCCGGGACATCCCGAAGGATCCGGCAGGGGGGGAAACACGGCTTCACCGGAGATACTGATCCAACTGCCAGCTATGCATCACAGCCGGAATGAAGTGATGTGTTTCCGTATGTGGGGGGATGTCCTCGTCCGCGCGCATCGGACGAGGATGTAGCTCTCCGAGGGTTGGTTGAAAGAAGCCCCCCGGTTCGAGGGAACCGGGGGGCTTCTGGTTTTGGAGGGAGAGCCATGGGAACGAGGCCTGCAGCCCGGGTGAATCCATGGGAGCCTCCCCCCCGGGATAACTCCCATGGACCAATTCCCACCCGTGGTGCGGCCGGTTTCTAGACGCCGATCCCACGGGATTCCGGGAAGGATTTTGGGCCGTTTGAAACCTATGTGGTTAGACTGACTTATTGGGAAAATGATGACTAGCTGTCCGAAAGCACTGTTTCCGAGACAGATAAGGGGGTGATGAACGAGCGACGGCTGGGAAACCGGATGGAAACCAAAATATTCGGAAACCTGTCCTTTCGGGCAGGAAGACACAAAAGGTTGACTTTGGATTTACTTTGTAATTATTTTTTGCGTTGAAAACTGTTTTTCTCTGCCTCTGAACCACGGATTCGGCCCCCATCCCATGCTCCACCAATATGGAATCGTGTTTTACCGCAGCCGCCACCGTCGGCGTGGGTTCCGTGCAGGACTGCGCTGGCTCTGGATCGCGGGACTTGTCCTGATCGCCCTGTGTTTGGGCGGATGGGGGATATGGACACTGAGGCTCTGTTTCAGGTCCTGATCCACCCGGAAGCGATTGAATGATTCTCTCAAACCCCAAAAACCCAACCAGATCCAGCCATGCATTCGGATCGTGTTTCCCTCCCGTGGCGCACCCAACCGGAACGTCCGCCGCGGCCCTTGCTCGCCGTCACTCCCCATCGCCTCCGCTCTCCGAGGCCTCGCCGTCAACCTGCCCCGATTGCTCGCCCGGTATCGCAGGGCGTTGAAAATCAATCTGGTGAAGGGGTTGGTGCCGAAGCCGGAGCGGACTTGAAGTCACGGGGACGGCATATCGTGAGAGTGTGGGAACTGCTTGTTCTGTTCCTCGCGCTCAGTTGGCTCACTTCCGTATTGCTGCTGATTTTGAAGTGAGGCCGCGCGGATGGTCTTTTCATCACAATCCAATGACTGGGTGGAGTGGTTCCATGTTCTGTCGAGCGGTCGTTTTTCTCCTGGTGGCGTTTATCTCCGGCGTTCTCGGATTCGGTCCCTTGAGCGGAGATGCGGCCATGGCAGCGAAGTTCCTGTGCGCCATTTCACTGCTGCTGGCGGTGGTTTGTCTCTCCTGGCTGGCCTTTGACGAATCGCCCTGACCCGACTTCCCGTCCACCCATTCACTGCCTGGTTTTCCCTCCTTCTCCCCCCGATGGACCTTCCCCCCTTGATTTGTCTTGTCGATCCCGACCCAACCACCGCCCGGTTGCTGGAGATTTCCGGCTTTCCGGTCCGGGCCTACGCATCCCCTCTGGATCTCCTCCATGTCTACGAACCCGACCGGCCGGGATGTGTGGTGCTGGAAATGATGCTGCCGGAAATGAGCGGACTTGCCCTCCAGCATCTCCTCTTGGAAAGAGGCGGACGGCAACCGGTGATCTTCGTCAGCACGAGTGCCAATGTCACGGATGCGGTCAAAGCGATCAAAGCCGGTGCGATGGAGTTCCTGCCCAAACCCTGCGACCCCGAGCTTCTGCTGCAAGCCGTGCGGGATGCCGTGGAGCGGGACGACCAGCAAAGGCAGCAGCGGAAGCGCGAGCGGTTGGAACGCGCCCGCATCGAGTCCCTCACGGATCGTGAGCATGAAGTGCTCGGTTACGTCGCCTCCGGCTGGTTGAACAAGGAGATCGCGGCGGAGGTCGGGATTTCCGAGCGGACGGTGAAATTCCACCGCGCCAATCTGATGGGCAAGGTCGGCGCGGCATCGCTGGCCGATCTGGTTCGCCTGGCCACCGAGACCGGACTGGGCCTCCGCCGGCCCCCGCCAGGCGTGTGAATTCCTTGCAGCGGGCTTTTCCCCTTTCGCCTCTTGGCACCCGGCCGATCCTGTCTTTTATTGGCGCGTGGTTGATCTGAAGGCGAAGCTCCGAGAGGTGCCCCACCAGCCCGGGGTGTATCTGATGAAGGACCGGCTGGGGTCCATCATCTATGTGGGCAAGGCCCGCGACCTGCGCAAGCGCATGTCGTCCTACTTCCTCGCGTCCCGCAAGACCCGGGCCGACCTGAAGACCCGCGCGCTGATCGATTCGATCTGCGATTTCGAATTCCACATCGTCCGCAACGAGGCGGAGTCTCTGCTGCTGGAAGGCAAGCTGATCAAGGACTACCGGCCGCGTTACAATGTGTCCTTCCGGGACGACAAGCGCTTCCTGCTGCTCAAGATCAACCCAAACGATCCATGGCCGCGCTTTCAGATGACGCGGCTCAAGAAGGAGGACGGCGCGCGTTACTTCGGGCCCTTCGCGCACTCGGGTGCGTTGCGGGCGACGGTCGATTGGTTGAACCGCCGCTTCGGGTTGCGGGTGTGCCGCCCGCGCGAACCCGGGGAGATCGATTACAAACACTGCAATGCGGACATCATCCGCAACTGCTCCGCGCCGTGCATCGGCCGTATCGGACACCAGGCGTATCTGGGACAGGTGGAGGAGGCCTGCCGCGTGCTGGAAGGGAAGGGGAAACGCGGCATTTTCGATGATCTCCGCGCTGATATGGAGAAGGCTGCGGGACGATTGAATTTCGAGCGCGCGGCGCTGTTGCGCGATGTGATGGACAATCTCCAGAAGACGCTGGAGCCGACCCGCCAGTTCACCCGCGGACGCGGCGTGCCGACCACAGTGAAGCCGATGGAGGATCTGGCCGAGCTCGGCGAGGCGCTGCACCTCGACGGACCACCGAAGGTGATGGAGTGTTTCGACATTTCCAACGTGTCCTCGAACCACATTGTAGCCTCGATGGTGCGTTTCACCGATGGCCGGCCGGACAACCAGAACTACCGCCGCTACCGTATCCGCACGGTGCAGGGACAGGACGACTTCGCCTCGATGGCGGAAGTCATCCGCCGCCGCTATGCGCGCATTTTGTTGGAGAACTCCTCCGCCGATCCGGATGCGGAGGTTTCACAGGAAGACATCGTGGAGGCCCAGCGCCGGCTCGCACGCGAAGGCCGCGCGCGCATTGTATTGCCGGATCTCGTCATCGTGGACGGTGGCAAGGGCCAGCTCGGCATGGCGGTGAAGGAGCTGCACAACCTCGGTCTGCATGATCTGCCGGTGATCGGGCTCGCGAAGCAGCGCGAGGAGGTTTTCGTGCCCGGACGCAGCGAGCCGATCCTCATTCCGCATGACCGTGGCGCGTTGAAGCTGCTCCAGCGCATCCGCGATGAAGCGCACCGTTTTGCCAACGGCTACAACTCGCTGCTGCTGCGCCGCCGCATGAAGGAGAGCCTGCTTGATGAATGTCCCGGCGTGACACCCCGGCGGAAGGAGGCGCTGCTGGAAAAATTCGGCAGCGTCGCTCGGATCAAGAAAGCGAGCGTGGAAGACATTGCGGCCCTGCCCGGAATCTCCGTGAAAAGCGCGGAGACGATCGTGCAGTGGCTGAACGCGTAGTAGCGCGATGCCCCCGCCTTGCGATGTAGGGGGAAGCTCCGCTTTCCCTCTTCGGAATTGGACGTCGTTTGGCCTGACCGGCCACCGCCAACTGGAGCTGGCGGGGACAGTTCGAAAGCGGAGCTTTCGACTACAATGCCACCCGATTGTCACGCGGCAGGGGTGGATGACCACCGAGGCATCTGGTAGATGTGGCCGATGAGGTCTCTATTTGTTCTCCTCTGTTTCCCATGGCTCTCGCTTCGCGCGGAGGAAGTGATCCGGCTCAAAGGATCGGATACCCTTGGCGCGAAGCTCATCCCGCAATTCGCCGAATCCTACAAGGCGGACCATCCGGGCGTGAAGTTCGAGATCGCGGCGGAAGGTTCCACCACGGCGTTCACCGCACTTTTGGATGGCACTGCGGACATCGGCATGTCCAACCGGGACATCAAACCGGAGGAGGCGAAGAAACTGGCGGAAAAGGGTATTGAGGTCGAATCCCACATCGTGGCCTATGATGTGCTGGCGATCATCGTGAACTCCGCCAATCCGGTCACGGATCTGACGCGCAAGCAGGTCGAGGGATTGTTTGCCGGTGATCTCGCGAACTGGAAGGAAGCCGGTGGTGTGGATGTGGCGGTCCGCGTTTTCACACGGAACACTTCCTCCGGCACCTACAAGGATTTCCAAGTGCTGGCGATGAACGGGCGCTCGTATGGCAGCACCGCCCAACGGATGGCGGGAAGCAATCCGCCGCAGATGGAGGTCATGAAGGAGCCGGGTGGCATCGCGTATGTCGGGATCGCTTATTCCAAGGCATCCGGGGTCAAGGTGCTCCGGATCGAAGGCAAGGAACCCACTGCTGCAAATCTGGCCACGTATCCGTATGTGCGTCCCTGCAACCTTTTCATCCGCAAGGATGCTCCAGCGGGTGTTCGTGAATTCGTGCAAATGGCGGAATCCGCAAAAGGAAAAGAGATCGCGCGCAGGGTCGGATTTCTAACACCGCCGTGAAACGCATTTTCCAAATGTAGGGGGAAGCTCCAGCTTTCCCTTTTCGGGATTGGACGTCGTTTGGCCTGACCGGCCACCGTCAACGGAGCTTTCGACTACGATGCTTCTAGTAAAAAACCGGCGGCTTGCGCCGCCGGTTTCCAATGGATCAAATGATCAACGGCCCGGGTGGATGCGGGTGATCTTCGAGCCCTTGATGCTGACGTCCGCCATCAGGCCTTTCTGGCCGAAGGTGTAGGCATAGACGCCCTTGTCGAGGGTCTTGGCGGTGAGCGCGGCGGAGCCGCCGCGGTCCACGATGGTCAGGCCGGGCTGGCTGCCCACGTCCCAACCGGCGGCATCGTTGAGATGGGCCAGCGCATTGCGGTCGAACATGAACAAGGCATAGCCGGATTTCTGGAGGCCCGCCTGGAGTCCCCATGATCCGCCCGCGGTCTGATAGAAACCGTGGACGCGGTCATTGACGAAGAGCGTGCCATTGCCGCCCTCCGCACCATAGATGAAGGCACCCTTCCAGATGTGTGGAAAGACGAGGACCCCGGCGGCACGGTTGCCCATGCGACGGGCGGATGGATTCTCGGCGTAGAGATGGTTCAAGGCCGCGCGGGAATCGGCGGCGATCTTGCCGCCGCTGGCATTCGAGGCGTTGGCTTGGGTCACCGGTTCATGGGCGCAGTTGCTGAGGAGCATGCTGGCTGCGGCAAGGACCGGAGCGGCGAGGTAGGTGGCTTTCATGAGTTCGGTTGGTTTGGATAACCGAACAGGGTAAGGCCGCTCCCCGCATTCCGCAAGGCGTCGGAAATCGGAAAATCATTGCGGCGCAATGAATCCGCCGCATCAACGGGCTTCTCCGAACGCACCGGAGGGCGTTCCAGAGGAGGCCGGGGAGGTGCTTTTCGCAACCCGACGGCCCTTGATCGGATCGCCCGTTTTGAAATCCGGGCCTTCGAAAGTGCTGAAAGATGGATCGAATGTCATCTTCGTGGTCCCGGTGGTGTCCCCTTCGAGTGTCAGGGTTCTTTCACCCGAAATGCGCCAGCGGAAATCCCCTTTCCAGTTCGGGTTGGTGAAGGTTCCATTGGCATGGAAGGTGATCCTGCTGGCGGGGCGTCCGGCGCGTTCCCACTGCCAGGTCGACTCCGCGATGGCCGCACGGAAGGCGGTGGTGGCATCCACTCCGGTTTTGCCTTCCGTGGGTCCGGTGGTGCTCTGGAGTTTTTCCAGCTCTCCTCTCACCGCCACGGCGTTCTCCAATTCGCCGCGCTGGGTGAAGGTCTTCAGAAGCGCCTGCAGCTTTTCGATCTGGCGCACGCGGATGGGAGCGGTGGCGGCTTTCATCTCCGCTTCATAGGCGGCGCGCAGTTTCACCAGATCGGCGGGCTCATCTGCCACCGCTTGGAGCGCCGGTAGAACCAGGACGCAGGCGACCGCAACACACAGGGAGGATTTTGCAAACATGGACGGGTCGTTTCCCTATCAAGGGCATATCATCCCGCACAGCAAAATCCATGGGAGCGGTTACTCCGCCGCGCGCACGTCCGATGGCAGGTCGATGGTGAAGCGGGTGTCCTGCCCCGGCGTGGAGGTCACGCCGATGGAACCACCGTGCGCTTCCACGGCGCGCTTCACGATCGAGAGGCCGAGTCCGGTGCCCTTGATCTCCTGCTGCGAGTGGTGTTTCTCCACGCGGTAGAAGCGGCGGAAAATATGCGGCAGATCCGCGCTGGGGATGCCCACGCCATTGTCCGCCACCCAGATGCGGATGCCACCCTCCGGCAGATCCGTGCAGCCGATCTCGATCTTGAGCCCCTTGTGCGGGTTCTGCTTCAGCGCGTTCTCGACGAGGTTGAAAAGCACCTGCGTCCAGTAGAAGCGGTCCGCATTCAGCTTCAGCGATTCGTCCGGCATGACCACCGTCACCACGGCGGTCTGCTGGCGGATCATCGATTCCAGCCGCTCCAGGATGTCATGGATGCAGGCGCGGAAGCGGAAGGGCTCCAGCTTCAGTGCGGCGGCCTCGCCGGACTCCAGCCGGGAGATGACCAGCATATCCTCCACGATGCGGGAGATGCGGTCGGAGTGCTTGCGCATCACGGTCAGGAAGCGGCGCGTCATTTCGCGGTCGTCCAGCATGCCCTCGTCGAGCAGGTTCTCCAGGTAGCCGTTGATGATGGCGAGGGGGGTCCGGAGTTCGTGTGATGCATTTGCCACGAAGTCCTTCCGGATCTGTTCAAGCTGATGTTCGGATGTCACGTCTCGGATCACGACACGAGTGAGTGGATTGTCCGCCGGGGAATCCGGCAGACGGGCGGCGTCGATGACCCACACGTTGACACCACGGGTCTCGTGGTCACCGCGCGGGGACGCCTGTTGTGGGAGCACGATCCGTGATTGGACCGGCTCGCCGGTTTCGAGGCAGTGCAAGAGAACTTCAGCCAGGCGGCCATCGAGGAAGGCTTCCCGGACCGGGCGGCCGAGGATCTGGCGGCGGTCGAAAAGCTCCCGTGCCGCGGCATTGACGAAGACAATGTCCGTCGCGCCATCCACGAGGAGGAAGGCGTCGCCGAGGGCGTCGAGCAGACGGTCGCGTTCATTGCGGGCGTGTTTGAGATCACTTTCGAGGCGCTGTTGCATGGCTGCCGCCGTCCGGCGGTAGTTCCGGCGCGCCCGGTAGAGCAGGGCAATGGATATCCCGGCGGCAATGCAGGCGGAAAGGGACGTGGCGATGGCTAGGGTGGGACTCATCCGGCGGTCGGCAAGGCCACCAGATACCCAACTCCGCGAACGGTTTCAACCAAACCGCCGTGGCCACCCAGTTTCTGCCGCAGGCGCTTCATGTGGGTGTCCAGGGTGCGACTGTGGACTTCATCGCTGTAGCCCCAGACGGTGCGCAGCAGTTCATTGCGGTCCTGGGGCTTGCCGCCGCGCTCGCACAAGTAGAGCAGCAGCTTGAACTCGGTGGCGGTGAGATCCACCGGCTCGCCATCGAGGTAGAACTTGAGGGAATTCTTGTCGAAACGGAACGGACCGAAGCTGAAGTCCACGGTGCCCGGAGGGCCGTCCACGCGCTTCAACACCGCATTGATGCGGAGCAGCAGTTCCTTCGGGCTGAAGGGTTTCGTCAGGTAGTCATCGGCGCCGGCTTCGAGGCCCTGGATGCGGTCCTCGGTCTGGGCGCGGGCGGTGAGCATGATCACCGGGATCTGCGCGGTGCGGGCATCGCGGCGCAGTTCCTTGAACACGCCGTAGCCATCCCGGCCCGGGAGCATGAGATCCAGGACGATGAGGTCGGGACGCTCGCGGAGGGCGACATCGGTACCGGAAAGGCCGTCGTAGGCCTTGATGACCTCGTAGCCCTGCCGTTCGAGGTTGAAGCCGATCAGATCGGCGATGTCTCGCTCGTCTTCGACGATCAGAATCTTATGCATCGGGCCGTGGTGTAGCGCGGAACCCCGTCACATACGAAACGACGGATCGTGACAAATGCGTCACAGGAGGTCCTTGCCGACATAGGAACCCGGTTTGGTGGTCCGGGCAATGCCGATCTTGATACCGGCCTCGATCGACGTGTTCACGCCGGTTTTCACGCCGTCGCCGATGATCGCGCCGAATTTCACGCGGCCGGTATTCACGGCTTTCCCCTGGATGGTGGAGACGTGGTGGCGGCCGTCGTGGCGGTGGTTTTCCGTGCAGGTTCCGGCTCCCAGCGTCACATGGGTGCCGATGATGGAATCCCCCACGTAGCACTGCCGGGAAATGTAGGAGTTGTTGTAAAGGATGGAGTTCTTCACCTCCGCGCCATTGCCGACGTAGCAATTCGCACCGATGGAGGTGGCTCCGCGGATGTAGGCGTTCGGGCCGATGTGACAATTCGGCCCGATGAGGACCGGACCTTCGATGACGGTGCCGGGAAGGATTTTGGACCCATTGCCGACGCGGACGGTGCCGCTGATGGTGGCGAGCTTGCTGATGTCCCCGTGGTTCACGGTTTCATCCATCATCGCCAGCACTTCCTCATGCATGCGCAGGAGATCCCACGGGTAGCGGATGGTGAAACAATTCGCGTCCGTCACCAGGCGTTCCGGGCATTTCGCCGGGTCTTCGTCACCTTTCCACGCCAGTGGATTGCCCTCGCTGTCGTAAAGGCAGGCCGGTTTTGCGACGCGGCCGAGGAGGAGCAGGGCACCGATTTCGATCCAGTTGTCGATCGGCATGCGGATGGTCCGCTCCGTGGCCTCGGAAGGCTGCACGAGCTGGAACCCGGAACGAATCAGGTCCGTGGTGATCAATTCCCGCAGCGGCACATTGGCGATCGGGCAATCGCCAAGCTGGCGATTCGCGGTCAAGGGAGTGCAAAGAGCGGGGTGACGTGGGGGTAAAAGACACGCTTGCATCGCATCTACAATGCATCACGAAACGGCGGGAAGATCACGTCTTTTTTGTTTTCCGGACGAATCTATTTTTTGCGCCGATTTCCAACTTCGGGTGTTTCATCAAATCCCGCCCAAGTGGCCGGAAATGAGCGGATTTCATACGGCTCCGGAGGCCTTCTAAAACGTGAGTTGCACGCCGAGATAACTCAGGAGTTTCGCCTGCGGTTCACTGCCTTCATTCAGTCCGCGTCCGATCGCGCCGATCAGCGCGGCATGCTCGGTGGTCTGCCAGTGGAAGCCGAGGTTGGCGATGACTTCGGTATCATCGAAGTGGTCGCCGGATTCGCCGTGGATTTCCGCGAGCACGGAGAATGGCTCCGAGATTTCCTGCTCGATGGCGAGGCCCCAAAGCAGGCCGTTGCCTTCATGCTCGGTCCAGACGTAGCCGAGCTCGCCGAAGACGGTCGTGCCATCGCGGATCTCGCGCTGCACTTCCACGGGGAGGATGAATTCCCAGCCGTCATCGACAAGGCCGAGGTTCACGGAATGGGTGGCGGAGTTGAAGGCGAACTGCGGATAGGTGGACATGGAGATGCCGCACTTGTCCTGATCCAGGAAACGCCACTTCACGCCGAACTCGGCATCGCCGAGGCCGCTGTGGGACGAACCGCCTTCTTCCGCTTCGATGAGGAACGGCATCTCGAACTTGAGCTGCACGTTGTCGAACAGGCCGTAGTTCAGATCCAGCAGCGGGGTTTCCAGAGACCATTCGCCGGAGCGCTTTTCCGCAGTGGCGGCGATGTTGATCTCCCAGTGCCCTTTCTCCGGAGTGTCCGGATCATCTGTTAGAATCGGAGGTCCAGCGTGGGCGATGCCGCAGAAGGAGAGCAGGAGCAGAAGGCGTTTGGTCATGGAAAGCACGTGACGCGATGAGATTCAGCCCGGAGGCAATGCGCGGCACGCAGAGGACCATATGGAAGATGAGAGATTGATGAGCGCGCGGGAGCAGAGAGCTACCGCCCGGATACCATCGACTCGTGTTGCTGCGAAGGCGCGTAGTCGAGCACCGTGCCGTCGTTGCGCATTCTGAGGTCGATGAAGTCGCTCCAGATGTCGACCGGATAGGCACCGGAAACACGGATCACCCATACGCGGCCATCATAGGAATACGGAGTATAGCGGGCATTCGCGGCCCAGAAGTCCTGTTGCTCGCGGTGACGGATGGTCCGCTGCGCATCCGCCAGCACCAGCGGCCAATGGGGGTCTCCGGTGAGAATGCGCCGCGCCTGCACATCCGCGGATGGCGCGCACGAAACCACCGTGAGCACGAGCGGCACCCCAACAAAAAGAGAGAGGATTTTCACCCTCTCTCCATGGCGCATCCGGGACGGATTTGCAAGATCACGCGATGGTTACTCCGCGTGCTTCGCGTGCCATTCGTGATAGACCTTCGGGGAAATCTCGGACGGTTTGATTTCGGAGCGGCCACCCCAGAAGACATTGGTGTAGCTCACGGGGATGCCGATGCTTTCCAGATAGCGGTCGATGGCGGCCTTGTGCTCCAGCACGCGGTCCTTCTCGGTGCCGTGGACCACGCCCATGATATTGACGTTACCGAACTGCGGACCGCCTTCGCGCCAGTAGCAGTGGGTCATGCAGTAGTGGCGGCCGACCTCGCCGCCGGCTTCGATCTCGCGGCCCTTCGGCACGGCCCAGTGGAAGAGACCATTGAAGCGGGTGACACGCTCGCCGGTGGAGGAGGGCTTCACGTGCTCGAGGAAAGTCGAGAAACGACCGATGACTTTCTTAGCGTTGAGTGTCTCGGCGACTTCGCAGAAGCGTTCCAGACTCACTCCGGCGATCTCCGCACGGCCATCCCACGGGCTGGCGGTGATTTCGTCCGGAGTCAGTTCTTCCTTGAGAGCGAGCAGGACGTTCCATTCTTCCTCGGTGAGATCGACCGGCACGGTGGTCATCATCACACCGGGTTCGTCGGCGCGGTCGCCGGGTTCCAGAGCGCGGCGGCGGACATGGCCGACTCCGAGCGCGAACACGCCATTCGCGGGCATGAGCAGGTATTCCTCGGCACCCGTGAGGCGCATGAGGACCTTCGCGTGCTCATCAAGGGACTCGCCGACGGGTACCTTGAGCGTGGTCCAGAGGCGGTAGCCGGAGCCGGAGACGACGGTGTCCGTCGAGCGGATGACGACGTGGCCGGAGAAGGGGTCCTCCTTCGCCATGAAATCGAAGGCGGCATTGAGCTTTTCCTCCGGCACGCGCCAGGCGACCAGCGCGCCGTGGGCGAGCTTGGTGGAAAGCAGCGTCTGGCGCACGCGGCGGATCACACCGGCCTCCAGCATCGCGCGGATGCGCTCGAGCACCACCGGCAGGGCCACGCCGGACTTCTCCGCGATCACATGGAAGGGATGGCGGTGGAAGCCCGCGATCAGGTCTTCGGAAATGGAGAGAATCTGCGCGTTGACGGGATCGCTGTGCTCGACGGGGACGATGTGGCTCATGGGCTGGAAGCGGAGGCTAAACGCCGGAAGCCGGACTGGCTACGGCGATTTTCATGGGGAATGTAACGGGCGTTTGGGTGCCGAAATCTCAGCGTTTTATGGAAAATTCCGCCGGATTTTGGCTGTGGACCGCAGACAAAGTGGGCTTTTCCCCCGCACGCAGCGCGCGACTAAGCCGACTGGCACGACGCGCCGTACACGTGGAAGACTCCCCAGCCATGGCCATCCAGATCGGTGAAGCCATGGTCATACATGAATCCGTGGTCCTGCGCCTCCTCGTGGGCGGCTCCGCCGGCGGCAACCGCGCGGCGCACGATCTCATCGACCTGATCGCGCGAGTCGAGCTGCAGGGCGATCAGCATTTCGCAGACCTTGCTCGTGTCCGCGATGTCCCGCGGTGCCAGACTGCGGAACATCTGATGATCGACGAGCATCGCCTGGTAGTTCGTGCCGAGAACCACGCAGGCGCCGTTTTCGCTGGCGAAATCCGGATTGAAGGCGAAGCCGAGTGCCTTGAAGAAGGCGATCGAGGCCGGAAGGTTCTTCACGGGCAGGCTTACGCACATCTGTGAGGTGGTGATCGGGCTGGGAGTGGCTGCGGCGGAGGTATTGGTGCTCATGGTGTCTGGGAATGTTACCGTGCATCAGGCATCGGCTTCACCATAGCGACGAACGGGCGCGCGGAAAATGGACATTCCCGCGAGAAAAAGTCAGTCGGGCCCGCAATGTAGGGGGAAGCTTCAGCTTTCCCCTCTTCGTGGATGGTGGTCGTTCGGCCCAATATGCCACCGCCAACTGGAGCTGGCGGAAACGATTCGAAAGCGGAGCTTTCGACTACATTGGTCGCTTCAGCGCGAATTTCACCGCGGTTTGGTTCCGGTAGGGAATGTCGAGGCGCGTCCGCGCGCCCTCCGGTGTGAGAGTGGCACCTTCCGGCAAGGGGCCATCCGCGAGCCATTTACCCTCCAGGGCGATCTCGAAAGAGCGCGTATCCTTGAGGTCGGTCGATCCCAGGGAGGCGCTGAGCTTTTGGTTTTTGTGGGTCCACATCACCGTGGCGGGACGGTTCACGGAGACGATGCCATCCGGTTCGAAGGCGGCATTGTCCACGAAGGTGGCGACGCAACGCGTGCCGGTGGCGACGTCACGGAAATCATGCAGGCTGTTGCTGGTGACGAGGGCGAAGGGCGGGGTTTTTCCGGTCATTGTGGCCGCGAATTTCTCAAGATCTTCTGCGGTGGTTTTCACCAGTACGGTAAAGGTGCAGGAGGCACCTTGCGGGTCCTTGCCATGGTCGAACCATGCGGTGGAAAACGCGGCCTGGGTGGGCGTGTAGTTCGGCAGCGCGGCAGCAAGGTCCTTGCGGTTCTTGAGCGGAGGTTGCGCTTTGGGATCGAGCCCGGACTTGAGATTGGCGGGGATGGCGTAGGTATATTGCTGGAGGCTGCGGTGGATTTTGATGTCCGGGTTTCCGGCGGGCACGAAGTAACCAGTGCCCTTGTCATCCAGAAAGGTGTGGGCGGTCTTGCCGGAGAGCGTGGCATCACCATCGGCGGTGCGGGCGGTGCCATCGATCAGCAACGGGGAGACGAGGGGATCGGCGAGCCGGGTTTGAATGAGTCCGGTTGTCACTTCGCCCTTCATGGTGAGATCGCGCGTCACCAGCGTGATGCGGTTGCCGAAGAAGAATGCGCTCTTGCGGCAATAGGAGGGTGCCCATGCCCACATGCCATTGCCATCCAGGTCCACGCCGCCACCTTGTTTGGCATCGGAGCCCATGTAGTCCGGATTGCCACGGCCGGCGCGCGCGACGTTGTCCATTTGCACGGACGACGCATTCGGCACCTTGTTCGGATCATAGCCATCGGTCCCGTAGCCGCTGTCGACCACGTTGGGGGGCGCGCCATTGGCACCCTTGGAGAAAATGAAGAGCGCACCTTGCATGATCTCATCCATGTAGGCACCCGGCCACTCCGGACCGGCGTAGACTTCGGCCCCGCGCCACGAACGGTTCGCGCCGCGTACCACCACCGTCCAGTCATCGCGACGATGGATCGCGGCTCCCATGACGGGGAAGGGGCGATGGCCGGTGAGCGGACGGGTGTTGTCCGGTGTCATCAGGTCCTTCCATGCCGCTGGCACGCGGTCGATATGGCCATAGGTCTTCGATCCGGCGACGCGGGCCATATCGGTGATTTTCGAGATGTCCGGCTCGCCCCGGCCTGCGGCTTCGAGTTCGGCCACGCGCCTGGCGAAGTCGATGGTGAGACCGGGTTCGTCACCCGGGGGCTTCGAGTTGTTCCAGATGGGTGCGGGGCGGAGTTGGAACACCGGCGGGACCTGTCCGGCGAGGGTGGTCCACGCCCAGGCATCGACAGCGAGTTTCAGCCGTGCCAATGCCTGCGTGCTGTAGGAACTGGTGAAACCCGCCCGTGCAAGATTGGTCTCGTGGGTAAGGATCGGCCCGAAACTATAGGAGGCGTACGAAATGTGATGACCCTCATGATGGATGATGCCGCCATCCGGGGACACCGGCTCGTTCCCCAGCAGTGTGAGATCCAGCCCGCGGCGCACACCTTGCAGATACTGCCATTTCAACGCGGGATCACTCATCGCACCGATCGCCGCGAACATGGTGGGATAGTAGTTGAGCGCGATGTCCGTGGAGGTCTCGGGCTTTTCGCGGAACAACCACTCGCCGCCGGAGATCAGCGCGATGGTTGCTGCCGTGCGGTCGCGCAATTCCGGTGGCAAGGTGTGGAGCATGCCGAGCAGGGCCGGACCACGCGCACGCCATGCATAGCCATTGCCCATCCAGCGGACCTTGTCGCCGGGTTTCGGTGCCGACTTGAGCCACAGTTCCATCAGCTCCTTGTAGAGTGCCTCGGCACGGGCGGCCTGATCGGGATTGCAGCCCGCGTAGAGCTTCGAGAGGGCATCGACGGCACCGACAAGATCGCTGTTCACACCCGCGGCAGCCGGAGCGGGCCGGGGCTTGGCGGATTCGTCATCCACCTCGATGCGGCGGCCTTCGCCGAAAAAACCGAAAGTGGTACGGATGTCGTTGAAGGCCTTGATCAGGTCCTCTTCCTTCACGCCCTTGCCATTCGGCTTCACCGTGCGGGCCGGGTAGGCGGCGGCCATTTTCGCGATGGCGGTGCGTCCGGTGTCATCGAGTTCGGATGGGAGAGGGGACTGCGAAGACCAGGCCTTCGAGAGATCAAGGCCTTCCGGGGCGGCATGGACGGACGATACGAGGGCGCAGCAGGCCGCCACCCGCACCACGGGATTTGCATACAACCTAAACACGCCGCATTTTACGCGGGATTTGGGATGACTTGTCAATTTCTGGACTTTTCCGTCAATTCATGAAGCAGGTTGAGAGCCTCCCCGCGTTCGGTGATGCGGCCTTCCAGTTGCTCGGTTTCAATCGCTTCCAGCCATTCCTTGAACTGCGGTCCGGGCTTCAGGCCCATGGCGAGGAGGTCGCGGCCGCTGACGAGTGGTGGCGGGATCAGCGGCTGGGAGGCGAACTCGGCGCGCTTTTCCAGGAGGAACTCGTAGTTGTCGGTGAAGCCGTTCGAGGAGGCGCAATCGACGCGGTGAAGCTCGAGCTCGTCCTCGAACTCCGTGCTGGCCATGAAGCGCTTTAGCTTCGCCACGCGCATCTTCTGCACGTTCATGAACTGCATGTGGCGCGCGACCATCGGCACGACGGCGTCGATGACATCATTCGGATACTTCAGGCGGCGGAGGATGTCCTCCGCCATCTCCGCGCCGAGCGCGTCGTGACCATTGAAGCGGATACGGTTTTCTTCCGGATCGATGGTGAAGGTCGGCGGCTTCGCGATGTCATGCAGCAGCACGGCGAGGCAAAGCTCCAGCGAGGCATCCGCAGGCAGCATCTCCAGCATGATGCGGGTGTGCGTGTAGACATCGCCTTCCGGATGCCACTGCGGAGGTTGCTCGCAGCCGATGAGCGCGAGCACCTCAGGCACGATGTGGCGGATCAAGCCTGAGTCCACGAGCAACTCCAGGCCACGGCGGCGTGCGGGGGCGGTGATGAGTTTCGAGAATTCATCGCGGATGCGCTCCGGGGAGATCTTCGCGAGATCATCGGCGTGATCGCAAACAGCCTGCCAGGTGACCGGCTCGATTTCGAAGCCGAGCACGGTGGCGAAACGGACCGCGCGCAACAGCCGCAGCGCATCCTCGCCGAAGCGGTCACCCGGCGTGCCGATCGCGCGAAGGGTCCGCGTTTCCAAATCCGCAAGGCCGCCGACATAGTCGATGATCTCATTCGTTTCCGGATTCTGGAACAGACCGTTGACGGTGAAGTCACGGCGTTGCGCGTCTTCCGGCGGGGTGGAGAACTCGACTGTCTCCGGACGTCGACCATCCTTGTAGCTGCCGTCCGTTCGGAAGGTGGCCACCTCGATGTGGATGCCGTCCTGTTTCACGATTACCACCCCGAAGTGCGCGCCGACCTCGTTCGAGCCGGGGAAAAGGGCCAACACTTGTGCGGGTGTGGCGGAAGTGGCCACATCGTAGTCCTTCGGCGTCTTGCCTAACAGACCATCGCGCACGCAGCCGCCCGCGAACAACGCGGTGTGCCCGGCATCGATGAGACGACGGGCGACAGAGGTGGCGGCGGAGCGGGCGGGCATGGTGGGAGTGTTCAATCGTACCGCAGCATTTGAAACCACGGATTACATGGATTGAACGGATTGGAGGCGAGCGAAAGCAGCCCGGAGATCAAAATAAGGTCTAACCGCAGATTTCGCTGATGGCGCAGATTGAAGAATGAATTTTGAAATCAGAAACCTGCGATCCATCGCTACTTAATCAAATCCGTTCAATCCGTGAAATCCGTGGTTCTCCTTGTCCGAACCGCCCCTTCGCGGAACTTCACGCTTGGCACGGTTCCTCCAGTCCGTTGAATAGGGTCACCTTGCCTTTCTATCCTCCTTTCGACCACTGGCTCTGGCTGATTCCGGCGTTTCTTGTCGGGTCGTGCATCGGTTCCTTCCTGAACGTCGTCATCTACCGCGTGCCGTTGGGCCTGTCGGTGAACGAGCCGAAGCGCTCGTTCTGCCCGAAGTGCAAGAGCCCGATCCCGTTGAAGCGGAACATTCCGCTGTTCAGTTGGCTGCTGCTGCGGGGCCGCTGCGCGGATTGCAAGTGCCGCATCCCGGTGCGCTATTTCCTGGTCGAGCTGTTGACGGCGCTGCTGTTCACGGCCGCGTGGATCGTCTTCACCCGCAAGGGCGTGGATGGTGCGGTGGCGGTGCCGTTCCTATGGATCCTGCTGGCACTGCTGGTTTCGATCACCTTCATCGATGTGGAGCACATGATCATCCCGACCGGGCTGACCTGGGCGGGGACGGCATTCGGATTCGTGGCATGCGTGTTGTGGCCGAAGCTGGCGGCGCTTCCCGGCACCCCGGGCATGACGTGGCTGGATGGGCTGAAACAGGCGGGAATTGGTCTCGCTGCCGGCTACATCGGCCTGCGTGCGGTGGTGGAACTCGGCAAGCTCGCGTTCGGCCGCCTCGACAAGAAGTTCAACTCCGCCGTGGCATGGAAGGTGCAGGAAGGGGAGGGCGATGACGCGCCGATGGAATTCATCATCGATGGCGAGATGACCCAGTGGTGGGACATTTTCTCCCGAAAGACCGACCGCCTCATTCTCGATGCGAAGTCCATCCTGATTGATGGCAACGAGATCGGCGGCGGCCAGCTTACGGTGCGTGAACTGGAGTTCGAGCTGCCAGATGGCACGGTGAAGCCGTTCCTGGATATCCGTTCGATGGAAGGGACTGCAACGCGTGCGGTGATCCCGCGCGAGGCGATGGGCATGGGCGATCCGCCGTTGCTCGGCATGATCGGAGCATTCTTCGGCTGGACCGGGGTGTTTTTCACCGTGTTCAGTGCGTCGATTTTCGCGACGGTGCTGGCGTTGATCGCGCGGATTGGTTTCGGCCGGCCGCTGCCGTTCGGGCCGTTTCTCGCGCTTGGCGCGGTGACGTGGATGTTCGGCGGCTGGAAGATCTGGCAGTGGTACATGACCCTGCTCGGGCCGATGGATTTCGGGAGGTAAATGTAGGGGGAAGCTCTGCTTTCCCTCTGCGATGGGGAACGTCGTTCGGCCCAATGGTCTCCGCCCATCGGAAGTGGCCCCCCCGGATCGAAAGCAGAGCTTTCGACTACATTGGACTACTTCTTCGGTGCGTCCGGCGCGATGAAATCCTTGAGATCGTGGGCGAATTTGAGATCGCTCTTTTCGAGCTTCAGGTCTCCCAGGCCGGGCATGCCATCGGAGTTGGCATCTTGTGCCGGGGGAGACACCGGTTTTTCCGCGGGCGCGGGATCGGAAGCATTCGCGGCGTCGTTTCGTATCACGACGATGCCAAACCAGATCGCGACGGCCAGAATTCCTCCAAGGAAGATGGGAGTGGCGTAGCGACCCTGGCGGCGCAGTTTGGCGGCTTGGTCGCGATCACGCGCGTCCAGCATCCTCCGCAGATCGTGTTCGGAAAGCCCCGGCACGATGTTTCAGATGCCTGAATCAGGCCCAATAGTCAAATATCAAGACCGGGGGGATGCCCTCAGTTCTTGGTGCGGATGTGCCAGACTTCGCAGATCTGGTTGCGCTCCGGGCGGCTGCTGCCGAAGCGGTCGGTCTGGCCGAGATAGACGGCCTGGACCTTCTGGCCGGGCAGCTTGGCCGCATCGAGGGAGTTGGCCACGGCGGTGGCACGGTTGGAGGACAGAGTGCGGTTGTCGTCCACGTTTCCGGTTTTGGAAGCGTAGCCGACGACCAGCAGCAGGCCGTCATCCGGTTCCGTGCGAACCTTGGCGCGGAGCGCATCATCGTCCGCCGGGGATGGGGTGCTGGAGCCGGTGGGGAAATTGACGTTCGAAACCACGGCGGCACCGAAGGTCTGGCTGAAGCCGGTGTAGGCCGCGAGAATCTCACTGTCGCTGCGGCCCTCCAATTCGCGCAAGCCGCGGAAGAGGGCGACGGCATTCGGGAGCAGTTCGTTCTCGCTGGCAGCGAAGAGACGCGATGGCGCGGCGGGCTGGGCGGTCAGCGAGGCGAGCTTGATTTCCAATTCCTTCGCTTTGGTTTCGTAAAAGCCCTTCGCGCGGAGCGCCTCATCGAGACGGCGCTGGAGGTCGCTCACGTCACCGGGGTCAGGGCGGTTGGCGTAGGAGGCGAGCTCGGCACGGACTTTCGCGAGGTCGGAGGTCAGGCCATCCACCTGCTTGAGCGCGTCGCTGAGCTGGCGCTTGGTGATGTCGATGGAGCCGCTGTTGGCCAGAGCGCGCTCGAGATCCGCCTTGGCGGTGGCGTACTGGGACATCAGGACCTGATTGGTGCGCTCGAGATCGATGATCTCCTTGGTCTTCGAGAGAAGCTGCGAGTCGCGCTCGGTGATCTGGCCCTGCGAGCGGCTGTTCATCGAAATAAGGGCCTCGCTGTCCTTCTTGATGCGGGCAGCGATGTCCGAGGAGGTTTCGGGGGTGGTGGCCTTCGGCTTGAGGTTGACCGCGAGAATCGCGCCGAGCAGTGCCATGATGATGAAGCCGAGCACCAGCACGGCCGGGGAGGCGGCGGGCTTGGGTGCTTCCACGACAGGAGCAGCCGCAGGAACCACCACGGGAGGAGCCACCGGTGCCGGAGCGGGAGCGGACGGAGCAACCGTGGCGCTGGGAGCCGGGGAAGCGGGGGAAGGAGTCGGGGCGGCGGGTTCCGTCATGGGCGCAGGTTTTGGAGGAGCGGCGCGGATGTGTCAATCGTGCGCGAGACAATCCCGGACCGATGGCGCCGCCGCCGGGGTACATTCACGGCGGAGATGGGACGACAGTCCTCATATTGCCGAATGGCGTGCGCATCCGTCCGGGTTGCACTCAGGCTCCGGCGAGGCCCAGGAACTCGTCCGGGCGGGTGAGGATGTGTTCCGGGGATTCACCGGCCAGAGATTCCGCGGAATTGAATCCCCACGTCACTGCGGCCACCGGCACACCGGCTTTCTTCGAGGCCTTGATGTCGCGGATCTCGTCCCCCACGTAGATCATCTCATCCGCATCGAGCGAGAAGGTCTTGCGGATCGCGCGCAGGTGCTTGGCTTTGCCGGTGAGTTTCGAGGTGGAGGAGATGAAATCGAACAGGTCGCGCAGGCCGTGGGCGCGCAGGAAGAGATCGACGTTCGCCGTGGCATTTGAAGTGAGGATGCCGAAGCTGCGGGTGCGGCTGCGGAGTTGTGGCAGGACCTCCGCCATGCCGGGGATGAGTTGGAGCTTCGAGATATTCGCACGCATCAGCGCGGTTCCGCGGGCGAGCAGGGAAGGGACGCGGCGCTTCGGAATGTCGAGGTGGTCGAGCAGTTCCTTTAGAGACAGGTGGCGCAGGTGATGGAGTTCATCCTGGCCCACTTCCCGCAGGCCGTAGTCGGGGGCCATGCGATTGTATATCAATCGGGATTCTTCGAGCGTGTCGGCGAGCGTGCCGTCGAAGTCGAAGATGAAGGTGCGGTAGGCCATGACGTTCTGCAAAGAAAACCCCACCCTGTCCCCCGGGTCAATGGGGAAGAGGTGACATCATGCCGCTCCTGATTCTGAAGGGAGCGCTCATGATTCTTTCTTTGCCCCTGCCGGGGCAAAGAAAGACGGCGTCCCCGGCCTTTACGAGTGGTCCCTTCTCAGAATCATCGGAGTGTGAGCCAATGGCCCATCATGCCAGCCGCAGGTTTGGATCGATGTCCGCGTCCAAGGGGCTCGACTCGCCGCCGAGATGTCTCAGCAGCGCGGCGAAGGCGATCATCGCCGCATTGTCCGTACACATCGCGGGTGGAGCCACGGCGAGGCGGAAGCCGTGCTTCCGGCAGGCGGCTTCGAAGGCCTCGCGCAGCGTGCGGTTCAGGCTCACTCCGCCGGAGAGGGCGATGAGCTTGAGGCCGTGCCTGCGGGCGGCCTTGATGGTCTTGCCGACAAGGATTTCGATGACGGCCTGTTGGAAGGAGGCGGAGAGGTTCGCGACGGTCCGGCGATCCTGAATGACCTCCAAGGGTTCGCCGAGTCCTTGGAGCGTGTAGAGCACGGCGGTCTTCAGACCGGAGAAGGAGAAATCGTGATGCGGATCGTGCAGCATCGAGCGTGGGAAGTCGAAGGTGGAGGGATCACCCTCGTGTGCGATCTTTTCGATCTCCGGACCGCCGGGATAGGGGAGGCCGAGCATCTTGCCGACCTTGTCGTAGGCCTCACCCGCAGCGTCGTCGCGGGTGCCGCCGAGCTTGCGGTACTGGCCCGGACCTTTCACCTCCAACAGCAGCGTGTGGCCGCCGGAAACGATCAGCGCGAGATGCGGTGGCACGCGGGTCTCGGCGACGAAGGGCGAGAGCAGGTGGCCTTCGAGATGATTGATGGCGAGGAATGGCTTGCCCGTCGCGCAGGCGAGTGCCTTGGCGGCGGTGCTGCCGATGAGCAGCGAAGAAGCGAGACCGGGGCCGGTGGTGGCGGCAAAGGCATCGATGTCCGCCACCTTCAGCTTCGCGTGATCCAATGCCTGCTCGACCAGCGGTCTCAATCTCAGCGAGTGATTCCGTGAAGCCAGTTCCGGCACCACGCCACCGTGCACGCGGTGCAACTCGATCTGTGAGGAAATCTCGGACGCGAGGATCTCCGTGGGCGCGCCATCCTCGCCGCGCACGATGGACACGGCGGTTTCATCACAGGACGATTCGATGGCGAGAAGGGTCTTCACTGGGAGGCGGAGTCGGGCGAAATCCAAAACCACGAATGGACGCGAATGAACACGAATTTCTGAATCTCGTCCCATTCGTGAAAATTCGTGCCGATTCGTGGTTCTCGTCTTAAGGAATGAGGGTTTTCAGCGCCGCTTCCATCACCGGGTCCTTCCACTTGGCGAGGCGGGCGGCTTCCTCCGGTTTGAGCGAGTCCTTGTGGCGGTAGAGATCGAAGCACGCGCGGTCTTCATCGCTGAAGGGGATCACCACATCCGGCGTGATACCTGTTCCGTGCGGCGTCCGTCCGGAGGGGGTGTGGTAATGCGCGATGGTGAGACGCAGCGCGGTGCCGCCGCCCATCGGGATGATGTTCTGCACGGAGCCTTTGCCGTAGCTTTGCTCGCCTACGATCTTCGCGCGCTTCAAGTCCTGCAGCGCGCCGGAGGTGAGCTCGGAGGCAGAGGCGGACATGCGGTCCACCAGCACCACGATGGGATAGTCGCGGCGGCGGCGCTGGCGGTCCGGCGTTTTCAAGGCCGAGCCGATCAGGCCATCGCGGCCGATGGTGGTGACAACCGGAGTCGAGGGCGGCACGAACAGGCCGAGGATTTTCACGGTTTCATCGAGGCTGCCGCCGCCATTTTCGCGCAGGTCGAAGATGAGCGACTTCATGCCCTGGTCCTCCAGATCATCGAGCGCGGCTTCCATCTCCTTCGCGCAACCCGCGCCGAATTGGGCGAGGCGCACATAGCCGGTGGTCTTCGCTTGATCGAGAAGGCGGCTCTCCGGCAGCGATTTCGTTTCCACCACCACGTGGGTGAGCTTCACGTCCCTGGGCTTCGGGGCGTCGATCGACTTCACGCTGAACGTCGAGATTTCTCCCGGCGGACGTGTCAGCCGGGCCAGCAGGTCGGTGAGTGAGAGTTCTTTGGCGTCTTGTCCATCGATCTGGAGAATGCCGCTCTCTGGAAGCAATCCCGCCGTGGCGGCAGGACCCCGGGTGTCCACGCCCGCGACGTAAGGCCCGTCATCACGAATCCCCAACGTGAATCCGAGAGACGCCACATGTGGATCGACCTCGCCTTTCTGCATCGCCGCGGCCATCTCGGGATGGATGAACGACGAATGAGGATCGAGGCTGGCGAGCATGCCTTCCAGCGCATGATTCACGAGGCGGTCGTAGGTGACCTTGTCCACATCCGGATGGCGCTTGCGAATGGTTTCCAGCACCTGCACGAAACGTTCGATCGCCGGATAGGCCGCGTCCTCGGAGTCCGCGGGCCTGGGGGAATCCGCCGCCGGGTCGGCGAATGCCACCATCTGTGAAACGAGAAAAGCCACGGCTGTCGAGCGCATGGCTTTTCATAGTGTGGCCCGTTAGGGGAGGGAAGGCGGGACTTTGTCCCGCGCGTTTCCGGATCACGCCGCGTCTTCCTGGTCCGCCCTGCGGCGGCGGATGAGCGGGGAGCGTTCGCCTTGCACCACCGGGCGGTTGATCGTGACGGCTTCGATGTCGCCGCGGGACGGTACGTCGAACATGACGTCCAGCATCAGTCGCTCGAAGATGGAGCGTAGCGCGCGCGCGCCGGTGCCGCGGCGGACGGCCTCCTCGGCCAGCGCGCGCAGGGCATCGCGGGTGACGCGGAGCTTCACGCCGTTCATGGCGAGCTGCTTGCCGTACTGCTTCACCAGCGCGTTCTTCGGCTCGGTGAGGATGGAGATCAGTTCGTCCTCGGTGAGCTTGCGCAGTGAGGAGATCACCGGCAGGCGGCCGATGAATTCCGGGATCATGCCGAAGTGCAGCAGGTCCTCCGGCTGGACCTTCTCGAGGATGTTGACGTTCGGATTGTCGAGGTCCTCGCCATCCTTGTCCGCGTGGAAGCCGAGGGTATTGCGGCCGAGGCGGCGGCGGACCATGTCTTCCAAGCCCACGAAGGCGCCACCGCAGATGAAGAGGATCTTCTCCGTGTTCACCTGGATGTATTCCTGCTGCGGGTGCTTGCGGCCGCCCTGCGGCGGCACATTGCAGACAGTGCCTTCGAGAATCTTGAGCAGCGCCTGTTGCACGCCTTCACCGGACACATCGCGGGTGATCGAGACGTTCTCGGTCTTGCGGCCGATCTTGTCGATCTCGTCCACGTAGATGATGCCGCGCTCGGCGCGGGAGACATCGAAATCGGAAGCCTGGAGCAAACGAAGGATGATGTTTTCCACGTCCTCGCCGACGTAGCCGGCTTCCGTGAGCGTGGTGGCATCCACGATGCAGAAGGGGACATCCAGCACGCGGGCGAGCGTGCGGGCAAGCAGGGTCTTGCCGGAACCGGTGGGGCCGAGGAGGAGGATGTTCGACTTCTCGATCTCCACGTCCTTGAACTCATCACCGAGCTTCGCGGCGTCCTGGCGGAGACGCTGGTAGTGATTGTAAACGGCTACGGAGAGCACCTTCTTCGCGTGCTCCTGGCCGATCACATGCTCATCGAGGCGGTCGCGGATCTCGGCGGGCGAGGGGATGCGGAATCCGGCCTTGTCGGCCCCGCCCTTGGTCTTGCCGGTGGTGCCGGCGAGTTCCTTTTCCAGGATATTCGAGCAGACCTCGATGCACTCGTTGCAGATGTAGACGCCCGGTCCGGCGATCAGTTTTTTGACCTCGGAGTGGCTCTTTCCGCAGAAGGAGCACATCGTGAGATTGGAAGCGCGGGCCATAGGATCGGGTGGAAGGGAGCTCCCTTCGGTGCTGGCGATATTACTCCAGCATCCGCTGCGCGAAATGAGAAAATTCCGGAATGGAAAGGGAAGGGGGATTTTGGAACCGGAATCTGCGGAAATGCACGTAGTCGTAAGCCTTCAATAGCGGAAAAACCGCTTCAGCGAGAGCATCGGGCGCTCCAGAGCCTGCCAACTCAACCATGCCGCAGCGAAAGTGAGGAGGAAACCGGCCAGGACGAATGCCAGCAGCGGCACCACCGGCGGCCCGGGCGTGTGGACGGCGATCCATTCATAGACCGGTCCTTTCAGCCATGGATCGAAGAGGTAGTGGAGCAGATACAGCCCGTAGCTGAATTTCCCGAACACCACCCAGCACCGGCCGGAAAGCATCCGCCACACCGGTGAGGCCGGTCGCAGCGCCAGCATCAGCAGCGCCCCCCAGAAAAACGGCGAGAACGGCACCAGCGAGACTTGCTCCGGGAACAGGATGCCCGCGAGCATCACCAAGCCGGTGACGACGGCGAGCATGGGCGCGCGCGCCATCCAGCGGTCCCAGCGGATCGGATCGCGATAAAGGATCGCCAGCCATGCTCCCGCGGCCAGGGTGTTCAGGCGCGTAGGGGTGAAGAGATACGCGCCTACCGGATTTCCGGAGAAATGCAGGGCGAAGTGGGTCATCGGTGCGATCACCAGGCAGCCGAGGCAGATTTTCTCCAGAGTGAGTCTTGGCAGGAACCGCACCAGCAGCGGCCAGACCAGATAAAACTGCTCCTCCACCGCCAGCGACCAGAGGTGGCTGAGATTCACACCGGGAGGCGAGACGAGCCAATCGTGTTTCAGCGTGGCGCCGATGTTCGAGGCGAAGAGCCAGTACCACCACGGTGAATCTGGTCCCGCTGGTCGCGTGAGGAAGACGCCGATGAGCACGGCATAGTAGAGCGGGAAGATCCGCACCGCGCGCCGCAGGTAGAAGACGGAGAAGTAACGTGCCCCGGTTTTCGGTGCATCCAGCAGGATGCCGGTGATGAGGAAACCGGAGAGCACGAAGAACATGTCCACGCCGACAAAGCCGCCGTGGAGGAAGCGGAAGAAGGCATTGCCCTTGTCAACGATGCCGCCCGCCGTGATGAAGTGGCTCCACATCACCAGCACGATCGCCACGCCGCGGAACCCATCGAGGGCGGCAAAATGGCGGGCGGAGGGGGAGTCGGACACGGGTGGCGAGGCTGTGAGGGAAAGACGCCGTCCTCGTGGCGGAAGAGCAAGGAGGAATTATGTAGCGCGCGAGCGGCATCGGCTCCGGATCAGCATCCGAATGCACCACCACGGGGAGGCGGCACGATGCGCTCCGAGATTATTTCATTCAAGTGCCGGGACAGTTCATCCGGGCTGTTTACGTAGGCTTCCTCCACGATCCATTGCCGCTGCGGATCCGCCAGCAGTCGCTCGAGGGTGGAGAGCCATATCGGATGTACGGGTGGCTCCGCCAGCAACTCGAAGATCGCGATACCGAGACGGTTTTTCAGAACCGGATGATGGATATTCCCGCAGACTTCCAGAATGGCATTCCAGATTTTGGGATCGACTGTTCCTGCGGCGAGTTCATTTAGGATCTCCACATCGATCTTCGTGTCGTCGTGATCCCAAGAATGGACCTTTTCCAGTAGCGATAAGAGGTGTTGCTGCCGGGCCAGATGGTATTCGAGATCGTCGTGGTCCATTCCTGTTTATAGCAGAATGCGAGGCATGGAGCTGTAGAACAAAACGTGTCATCGTTGGCTGGAATGTAGGGGGAAGCTCCGCTTTCCCTCTTCGGGATTGGAGACCGTTCGGCCCTGCCGGCCACCGCCAACAGAGCTGGCGGAGACCATTCGAAAGCGAAGCTTTCGACTACAATGCACAAAAAAGCGCCGGGTGGTGGCACCCGGCGCTTCTTGTGGAAATGGAGATCGGCTCAGCCTTCCTTCTTCTCCTCGATCGCGGAGAGGACCGCGTCCGGGAGCTGCTTGCGGCTCTCGAGCACCTTGTCCACGAGACCATAGGCGACGGATTCTTCGGCGCTCATGTAGTTGTCGCGGTCGGAATCGCGCTCGATGTCGGCGACGGTCTTGCCGGAGTGCTTGGCAAGGATGCCGTTGAGGCGCTTCTTCAGGTTGAACATGAAGTTGATCGTGCGCTCGACATCGGAAGCGGTTCCCTGTGCGCCACCGGAGACCTGGTGGATCATCACGTGTGAGTTGGGCAGGCAGTAGCGCTTGCCCTTGGTGCCGGCGGTGAGGAGCACGGAACCCATGGAGGCGGCGATGCCGATGCAGTAAGTGTTCACATCGCAGGTGAGGAACTGCATCGTGTCATACATCGCGAGACCCGCGGTGACGGAGCCGCCGGGGGAGTTGATGTAAATATGGATGTCCTTCTTCGGATCCTGCATCTGGAGGAACAGGAGCTGCGCGATCACCGAGTTGGCCACGAAGTCATCGATCGGCGTGCCGATGAAGATAATGCGGTCCTTGAGAAGGCGCGAGTAGATGTCGAAAGAGCGTTCGCCGCGGCCGTCCTGTTCGATGACGACGGGAACGTAGTAGCTGTTCTGGGGAATCATGGGGTTCATGGCGGACGAAATGTTCGGCGTCTGCGAAATGTTCATCGTTGTCCCCGACCTTGGCGCGCCCGTCTGCAATGTCAATGGCCCTTCCTCGGACTTTCTTGGTGAGAAGGTTTCAGAGTTTTTTAGCCGCAAGAAGGCGCAGAAGACGCAAAAGGAAGAGATGGGTCTAGCTTGGAGGACTTGCTCTTTCCATCGCAGTTTTTTCGAACGTCGATTTACAGACTTCTTCTTTTGAAGGATGACCATGAGATCGGCAGGCGGCGACTGATGCTCTTCCTTTTTGCGCTTTCTGCGCCTTTTTGCGGCTAAAAATCTTCAAACAAAAAGCGCCGGGCGTTTCCGCACGGCGCTTTTGGAAAAGAACGTTGCTTTGCAAAGCTTACGCTTCGGCGACGAGCGGTTCGTCGGTCTCCTCGACCTTGGCTTGCTCGACGACGTAGTCGATGGCCTTGCCGACGAGCATCGAGTTGCGGATGCCGGGGAGGCGGCCGGAACGCTGGAGGTCGCGGATGAACTTCTTCGGAGCCTGCTTGCGGGAGTTGGCGATGGCCACGAGGTGGTTCACCAGTTCCTGGTCGTTCACGCTGATGTTCTCGGCGCGGGCGATTTCCTGGAGGATGAAGTTGGTCTTGATGTTCGACTTCGCCTGCTTGCCCGCGTTCTCGAAGATCTCGGTCTGCTGGGCGGCGACTTCGTCCTCGCTGAGGCCGGACTGGATGCCCTGGCGGACCATGGCATCGGCCTGGTTCTGCGTTTCGTGGGCGAGGAGTTCTTCCGGCACGTCGAATTCAACGAGGCTGTTGAAGTGCTCGACGATCTGGTTGACCTTCATGTCATCGATCTGGCGGCGGCGCTCGCGCTCCATGTTGTCGCGGATGATCGTCTTGATCTCCTCGAGGGTCTTGCCCGGGGCGAGCTTGGCGGCGAGTTCGTCATCCAGCTCCGGCAGCACGGCTTCCTTGATCTCCTTCACGGTCACGGCGAAGGTCACTTCCTTGCCGCGGAGATCGGAGAGCGGGAAATCGTCCGGGATGGTCACGGTGACGTCCTTGCTGTCACCGGTGTTCAGGCCGACGAGTTGGGCGGCAAAGCCCGGGAGGAAGGACTCGTCGTTCACGCGCACCCAGAAGCCTTCGCGGCCGCCGAGGTAACCGGCGGACTTGCCGAGGAATTCTTCCAGCGGCTTGCCCTCGGTGGTGGAGGTGTAGTCGATCACGGCGTAGTCGCCGGTCTGGATGGCACGGCCTTCCAGTGTGTTGAAATCGGCGAAGCGCTCGCGCAGGCCTTCGAGCTGCTTGTTGAGCTCCTCGTCCGGCACGGCGGCGGCGGGAACCTTCACGGTGATGCCCTTGTATTCCGGCAGGGTGATTTCCGGGGCGAGAAGGATGCGGGTGGAGAAGGCGAAGCCGCCGTCCGCGGTGAACTCGGTGGATTCCGGCACGCCGAAGTCCAGCACCTTCAGCGACTCCTTGCGAAGCGCTTCATCGCAGCCTTCCTGCATCAGGCGGTCGCGGAGTTCCTCGCTGATTTCCTTTTCGTAGCGCTTTTCGATGACCTTGCGGGGAGCCTTGCCCGGTCGGAATCCGGGGATCTTGGCCTGGCTCGTGTAACCCGCGACAATGCGCTCGCGCTCGCCGGAAACCTGCTCGGCGGGGATCTCGACGCGGAGGGTGGCGACGCACTTGGGCTGCTTTTCGACAACAATGTTCATGGTGGCGGGACCGGCGCAGTACGGCCGGGGGCGGAAGCTAGGGCCGCTCCGGGGCGCTTGTCAAACCGGGTTATTCGCCATTCCGCCCCAATCCGGAGGGGGATCGGGGCCGTGGCGGGAGGGAATCCAAGGCAGCCCGGGCGATTCCGGATGGGAATCTTTCCGGAAAAGGTTTTGTCCAAATCAGGCTGTCCACTCAGGTGGGCGTGGTGCCGGGAAGATCATAAGGAAAAATTTTCACGAAAATTGTCCTGATGCGCCGGGGCTGTTCGTCGTCTAGATGAAACACCCCATTCCAAACCACCATGACCACTGAAAATACCAATACCGTCCGTCTCCACCGTGTCCTGCGCTCCAAGCCGGAGCGGATCTACCGCGCCTTCATCGATCCGGATGCGATGGCCAAGTGGCTGCCGCCGCATGGCTTCACCGGCAAGGTGCATCACATGGACGCCAAGGTCGGCGGCACCTACCGGATGAGCTTCACCAATTTCAACACCGGCAGCAGCCATGCCTTCGGCGGGAAGTTCCTGGAACTCGTGCCGAACGAGCGCCTGCGCTACGACGATCAGTTCGAGGACCCGAATCTGCCCGGCACCATGATCACCACCGTGGAACTGCGGGAGGTATTCTGCGGCACGGAGGTGAATATCACCCAGGAGGGCATTCCCGGCATGATTCCCGTGGAGGCCTGCTACATGGGCTGGCAGGAATCGCTGGAACTGCTCGCGAAGCTGACCGAGCCGGAGATTCCGGATCAGATGTGAGAGGAGATTCCTATTGAAATCCGGCCGGCTGAAGTGTTGCCACCTCAGTTGGCCGGTAGATCAGGGTTCCGCATGCTTCCTCGCGATCGCGCCCAGCGTGGCGATGCCTTCTTCGATCCGCGGGGTCCAGGGATTCCCGCAGCTCAGGCGCAGGCAGTTCCGGAACAATCCCTGCGGCGAGAACAGCGTGCCGGGGGCGAAGTTGATCCCGGCGGCGCGCGCCTCGCGATAGACATCGAGCACGTCCACCTGCTCCGGCAGCTCCAGCCACAGCACGAGCCCGCCCTCGGGATTGCTGACGCGGGTGCCTTCCGGGAAGGTTTCCGCGACTTTCTCGCGGGTGCGGCAGGTCTGGAGGCGGTAGGCTTCCCGGAGCTTGCGCAGATGGCGGTCATAGCCGCCGGAGCGCAGGAACTCGGCCACGGTCATGGCGGAAAGCGCGGGCCCGCCGAGATTGAGCGTGTTCTTCAGCTCCATCAGCTGGTCATGGTGCCGCCCGCCGACGAGGTAGCCCACGCGCAGGCCCGGGGCGAGGGTCTTCGAGTACGATCCGCATAGTAGCACGCGGCCGCTGCGATCCAGCGCCTTCAGGCACGGCGGGCGCGGTCCCTGGTGCGGGAGGTCGCCGTAGATGTCATCCTCCACGATGGGGATGTCATGCTCGTCCGCGATCTGGAGCAGCGTGCGGCGGTTCGACTCGCTCATGAAACCGCCCGCGGGATTCGAAAAATTCGGGATCACCAGCATGGCCGCCACATCGTATTTCTTCACCGCCTCGCGCACGGCGTTCAACTCCAGCCCGCAGATGCAGGCGGGGACGGGCACGACATTGAGCTTCAGCTTCGCCAGCAAACTCAGGGTGCCATAGTAGCCGGGGGATTCCACCAGCACGGTGTCTCCGGGCTTGGTCACGGCCATGAGTGCGAGGTGCAGCGCCTCGCTGGCCCCCACGGTGACGATGAAATCGTCCGGCTCGAAGGCGCAGCCCCAGTCGATGGAACGGCGGCTGAGTTCCTTCCGCAACGCCGGACTGCCCGGCGCGGGATCGTAGCGGAAGGTGGCCGCCGGATTCCGCCGCACGATGGAGGCGCTGGCACGCGCGAGTTTTTCCAATGGAACGAGATCGTCCGAAGGCACGGCGGAACCGAGCGGGACGAGGCGCGGATCATTGGTGTCCCGCACGGCATTGAAGACGGAGGAAAGTCCCTCCAGCGAGGCGCGGGTGGGCTTGTGGCGGGGCAGGGAGGGCTCCACCAGGGACTTCGCCAGCCGCGCGGTGACATAAAAGCCGGACTTCGGCCGCGCCTCGATCAAGCGGCGGCTTTCCAGCAGGGTATAGGCCTGCATCACGGTAGGCACGCTTACGCCCTGCTGTTGGCCGAACTGGCGCACGGAGGGGATGCGGTCGCCCGCGCGCAGCGTGCCGGCCTGGATCATGTTTTCGAGGCGGTCGGCGATGCGGAGGTAGAGCGGCTGTTCCGTGCTGGTGCTCATAGGTGGAGTGTAGGCGGATTGGCAGGATCACCGACACGTACAGGTGGCTGGATTTTCATGCTGTACAGTGACTCCAAGGTGTAAGCCTGTACAGGTCGGAAATCAAGCGGCCTGTGGCTACCGGGCGGGGCGGTGAGGTGCGATCCTCCGCCCATGAACGCGCTCATACCCCTCGCGGACTTCTGGAGATGGATCGGCAACCGCTCCTGCACGCGCGCCGAGGCCATCCCGGTGAGGCTCGCGAACCGCACCACCACCTCCCGCAGCTTGAACCCCGGCCAATCCCTGCAATGCGTGCGGGGATTGGTGTGGCTCACCTCCGACCGCCGGAAGGAAGACATCGTCCTCCGTGCCGGCGAAGCCTACGTTCCCTCCCGGCAGGAACGCGTGGTGATCGAGGCGCTGGAGGATGCGGTGGTGCAGTGAGCCGACCGGGACATTGGATTTCCATGCATGCGGCTTGAATTCAGCGGCGGTTTTGCTCTGTAGGCATGCAGTTGTCTCCCAATGAAATGGTCCATTCTTTCGTCTCTTGCTTGTGTTTGCATGTTGTCGCTTCTCCCATGTCATGCCGAGCCGTCGCCGGGAGCGGACCTGACCGCGGCGCGGGCGGCTTACGCGGCCCAGAAGAAAACCCTCGATGACCAATACCGCACCAAGCTGGAAGCCTTGGCCAAAGCCCAGGTGCAGAACGGCGATTTGGCGGCAGCCGCGGCGATCCGTGAAGAGATCAAGGCACTCGCCGCCGCTCCGGCAGCAGCCGCCACCGCCCCGGCTCTGAAGGGAGACGGCAATCCTCTCTGCAGCGGAACCAAGTGGTGCGAACCCGGGGGATCGACCGTTGAGTTCCGTGCGGATGGCTTGTGGAGCGAGTTCTGGAGGACCCGTGAGACTTTCGGCCGGTGGAAGACCGATGGTGACAAGACCGCCATCCTCGTCACCAAGCCCGATGGTAAAACCATGCAGTATCAGATATCCGCGGATGGCACCGCCTGCACCCGTGTTTCCGATAAGATCGCTTATAAGAAGGTGACGAACTATTTCAAAGAGGAGGCCATCGCAGGCACTCCGGCGGCACCCTCGTCCTCCGGTGCCGGGGCTGCTCCGTCTTCCGGTTCGGGCTCGTCTTCCAAAGGTGGTGGCTCCAATCCGTTTGGCAACGTGCGTTGAATTCCGCGCACCAACGGTGCGACCCATGCCAGCCAAGGGTGAAACCCCTGGTGGGGGTGGAGGAATGCCCGCGCTCTGAAGGAGCGCCCCATGCATCGAAGGGAGCATGGGTTTGTCCGGCCACAATCATCCCACAGTCTCCTTGGCGTATGGGGCGTCCCTTCAGGACGCACTCCGATCAGGCGACGTAACCTAGGATTTCATCCTGGGCTGTTGTGGACCGCACCGTTGGTGCGAAAGGATAGGATCATTCATCACTCTTCGCCATCCGTCATCCCCGCCCATGACCACAGGCCCGGATCGAGTTCCATTCGCGCCTCATCGGCCACGGTCCGCGCATCCGTAAGATCGTGAAGTACGGCAAACATCGTGGAACCGGAGCCGCTCATCAATGCTCCGGCGACTTCCGGACGATTGAGCAGCCATTCCTTCACCTCGGCGAGGAGGCGGTGTTTTTCGAACACGGGCCGCTCGAGATCATTCACCAGTTCACCCCACGGAAACACCTGTGCGTCGTAACGCACGCCGGGCAGCGGTAGGGAATCCTTCCAACGCTTGTAGGCATCCGGAGTCGCGACGCCGAAGGCGGGCTTCAGCAGCAGTACCGGCAGCGCGGGCGGGGAGGGGGCAGGCTCGAGGATTTCACCGCGACCGGTGCAGCGCACCGCGCCGGGCATGAGGAAGAACGGGATGTCCGAGCCGAAGGTGCCCGCGATTTCAATCAAGCGCTCCACCGGCAGGAGCGAGCCGTGCAGATCATTCACCACCGCCAGCGCGGTGGCCGCATCGCTGCTGCCGCCGCCGAGGCCCGCGCCGTGGGGGACGTGTTTTTCCAGATGGATGGAGCATTCCGCCTTTCGTCCGCTGGCGGCTTCCCAGGCGCGCACCGCCTTCACCACCAGATTCGATTCATCGCCCGGTACCGTGGGATCGGAGCAGGTGAACACGAAAGCCTCCGCTTCCGAAATCGTGAGCACGTCCGCTAGTTCCGGGAGGCGGATCATCAGGGTATCCAGCGCGTGAAAGCCGTCGTCCCGCTTGGCTAGGATGCGCAGGGACAGGTTGAGTTTGGCGGGAGCTTTGACTTGGATCATCGGAGAAGATCGCGGGTGAGAAGGGCCATCATGCGGCCGGTTTTGCCCATCTCGATGCGGTAGCTGTAGTGGCGGGCAAGATCGACCGCCGTGTCTTCGCCGCAATCGGTGAAGGAGGCCAGCCCGGCCTGCTCCGCCTGGCGGCCGATTTCCTCGGCGAAGGCGATTTCATAGTGCGGCGGGCGGATGCACGGACCGAGCACGGCGGTGACATCCTCCGCGCGCGTGCCGTATTCACGGGCCATCACCTCCAGCGCGGTTTGGAAAATGTTCCCCTCGGTGCCCTTCTTGCCGGAGTGCAGCAGGCCATAGGCACCGGTCCTTTGGTCGGCCAGCCAGATCGCGCCGCAGTCGGCCACGTAAATGGCCAGCACCGTGCCGGGGGTGTTCGTCACCAGACCGTCCATGCCGGGAACCACCGGCAGTCCATCCGGGGCAAGAATCGTTTCCGCACCGGGAACCACCGCCACGCCGATGCCGTGGACCTGCTCGGCCCGCCACCACGTTTGGGAAGTTCCTCCGAAGGCCGCCACCGCGGCCTCATGATGCGGGCGCAGGCGGCGCATCGCTTCATCGCGGTCCGCGTCCTCCACCGCCACCCCGGGAATGCGTGGAATCCATGTCGCCCGGAAACCGGGCAGGGAATTGATTGGGTCCAAAAAGGGGGGCGCCTCCGTCACGGAGCGACCGTAACGGAGGCGCGAGGGATCCGCCAAGCTTTCGTCAGCGGGATCCGACGCTCACGCGATCGCGCGGCCCTTGATGGCGCGCTTGGTGTGTTCGACGGCTTCCGCCTCGTCCTCATCCATACCGGCGAGGATACCCGCGAGGTCACTGGCGATCTCCTTGCGCATTTTCGAGACAAGCTCGGCGCCTTTGGCGGTGATACGCACCATGATCTTGCGACGATCTTCGGCAGCGTGGACACGTTCCACATACGCCAGCTTCTCCAGCCGATCGACGAGGCCAGTGGCCGCGGCGGTCGAATGGCCCATCTTCTTCGCGATATCCGACATCGTCAGATACTCCTCGCTCGAAAGATACGTCAAAAGGAAGAACTGGGGGAATGACACGTTTCCTTTGTTGAGTTCGGACGACAGGTTCAGGATGCAGCTTCGCTGCGTAAACAAGACGAAGTCAGCGAGACGATCCGCATCGGCCTGGACCGACGCGCTCGACGCGCTCGATGTGCTCAGTTTCATGGCTGGTTTTAGTGTTCATGCTTCGGGACAAGTAAGGGAGCACAGCCTTTGCGAGAGGAAAACTAGCAGGGATGCCAAATAGTAATCAACTCCAAACTGCGAAAATTTAAGACTTCCTGATTATCGGGAGTCCAAGTTTTTGAAATTACGCCGTTTGAGTCGTCCCGCAAGGGCGGAAAAAGGTCGTGGAGGGTGCCGGAGGGATGTTTTCCACGGGTTTCTTTTTATCATCTGCTGGTTCCGGCACGGGCTTCACCGGGGTGGTTTCCTCCACCGGCGGGGTGTAAAGCACACCGTCCCCCACCTCCGGCATTCCTCCCTGGATGTCCGCTGCGGCGAACTGGCCCAGTTTTTCACCGCTGCACCGCAGGTTCGAGACCCGGTTCTCACCCGCGCGGGTGGCCAGGATCGCGCCGGTCGGCACCTCCCAATTTCCGTAACTCTGGATCAGCACGAACTTCTTGTCCCCGGAAATGGAAGCCACCCGTCCGACCAGTTTGGTTGCGGGCTCCTTCGGTTTCTCCTCCTTCTTCGGCTTTTCATGGAACAATGAGCACCCGGGCAGCAGGGTGGCGGCGGTAGCGAGGAGAAGGAAACCCAGGGTCCGGTTCATGGTCCCGAAGGTGCGTGCGTCCGACCTCTCCTGCAAGCCGATGAATTTTCCACGCGCGGATGTTGACGATCATCGTCACCTGTGGTTCAACCCTCCCGCGCAAGCAACGGAGCGGTGGCTGAGCGGTCGAAAGTACCTCTTTGCTAAAGAGGCGTAGGGGAAACCTTACCGAGGGTTCGAATCCCTCCCGCTCCGCCAAATGAACAGCCGGCCTGATGGCCGGTTTTTTTGTACGGTTTTCCCGGTTCGGAAAAGCGAATGGTGGGACGAGAACTCCTGCAGAACGAAGTGAAGCCTTTTGAGGGTTCGTCTGCGGTAGCCGTTGGCGACGGCGTGCGAGGACTCACGCGAAGCATGCAGATTGGCGGGGTGGGAGTAAAGCGGAGGCAATCCTTCCCGCTCCGGGGAACGGTGAGCTCCCTGTCCTCCGTGCTGTGTCGATGCGAAAGGATCAAGATGACCCGTGGCATCATCAGAATGATTCGGGAATCTTATGTAACACTTTCAACAGCAATTTTGACTTGAAGGAAACCAATCAAAAACCTTTCCATCTGAGAATGGGCTGGAGGTCTTTGTTCCCTGCAAACCGCTTCTTTTGAAGCTCCGCATTGCAGTTCCCTTGCATGACCCCGGCCTGGTGCGAGCCCCGTTTGAAACTCCCGGAATCCGCTGTCATGAAAACATTGCCGTGCAATCTTACATTCCTGCGTGCTCATCTCCCTGTTGTTTGTACCGCATTCCTTCTCGCCCCCGCGGGCAACGCCCTTGCAGACATTTCGGCCCGTTTCGATGGCGGAAATGGAACCCTCTCCCTTACGGCACCGGCCGGAGCGGAGATCCGTTGCACGCAGGATGCGCGCGGCTTTCTTACCTTGAGGGGTGAAGGCTGGGAGCGTTCCAGCGATCCCTCCTCGGCCCACTATGATCCGGCCTTGCGGGACGTTTCCGCCGCGAAGCTGCACGGCGTGAAGATGGAGAACGGCAGCCGTTTGATCGTGGAGGATCTTTCTGCCGAGGGCGAGCTGGCGATCGAGGCGAGCCGTCTTACGCTCACGGGGAAGTTGCATACGCGGGCGCTGCGCCTGCGGCTGGCCGAGCAACTCGTGACGGAGCCTACGGCGCATGTTCGCGCGCAAGCGGACGGTAGTGGCGGGGAGATCACCTGCGATGCGCCCGTGGTGATCACCGGCGGCACCTTCGATGCATCCGGCGAGCGCGGCGGCGCGGTCCGCTTCTCCGCAGGGAACATGTACCAATATGGCCGCCTGCAGGCGAACGGGACGCGCGATGGCGGCACGGTCACGGTCCACTATTCCGGCAAATACACGGAGGCGGAAAGCGCACGCGTTTCCACGCGCTCGGAGAACGGCCGCGGCGGGCGCATTACCTATAACGGGGAAAAAGGCGCGGTGCTTTTCACCAGCGGCACCCTTGAGGCCACCGGTCAGGAGGGTGGCAGCGTCCATGTGTTGGGCAGCGGACTCAAGCTGGCGGCGGCGCGCATCGATGCCAGCGGTTCCTATGGCGGTGGCGAGGTGCTCATCGGCGGCGACAAGCAGGGAGCGAATCCCGGGATTTCCAACGCCTGCGAAGTGAACGTCAATCCGTCCACCAGCGTCGTGGCGGACGCGCGGGTGTCCGGTCCGGGCGGCAAGATCGTCGTGTGGTCCGATGGCCGCACCGAGGCGGCGGGACAGTTGAGCGCGCGCGGCGGAGAGCAAGGCGGCAATGGCGGGTTCATCGAAGCGTCCGGCAAGGGCGAGCTCGCCTATGGCGCGCGGGCGGATGCGGCGGCGCCGCGTGGCAAACCAGGCACGCTGCTGCTGGACCCGAAGTTCATTGAGATCAAGACGGCGGCGGGCGGTGGCAGCATCGGCTTCAGCGAACTGGTGGATCCTCATCCCACGCCCACCGGCTCCAACTTCGGCGTCCGCGTGCAGCCGCTCTCCACGGGCAACGTGGTGGTGACCGATCCGGGTGACGACACGAACGGGACTTCGAGCGGAGCGATCTACCTTTACAACGGCAAGACCGGAGCGCTGGTCAGCACCCTTCTCGGAGCTGCGGCAGGTGATGCCCTGGGGGGAGTGGATCAAAGCGGATTTTATACGGGAGCGGACATCATCAATCTCGGCGCGAATGCCTATGTGATCAGCCAGGATGCGAACGGCAAGAGGGGGGCGCTTACTTATGTGAACGGCACGACCGGCGTTTCCGGCACGGTGGGAACCGCGAACAGCATCATGGCGGTCACCACACACACCGGCGGTTTCGATCCCGGCGAATTTCCCGCCAATTCCTTCGCGGGCCAACCACCGTATGCGACGAAGCTGAGCAATGGCAACTACGTCCTGGCTGCTCCGGGCTACAACGGCCGCCGTGGGTTCGCGATGCTGCTGGATGGTGCCACCGGACTGCCACCGGCCGCGGTTGCGGTCGCTCAGCCGAGTGCCTCCAACTCGATCATCGGCACGAATGCCAATGACAGCACCGGCCATCTGGTGACGGACTTGAAGAATGGCCACTACCTGGTTCGCAGCATCAGTTGGAGCGGTGGTCCTGCCAATTCGGGAGCGGTCACATTCTGCGACAGCGCGACCGCCACCGTGGGCGTGGTGGCGAAGGCGAACAGCATGGTCGGCCCCACCGTGAACGACAACTTCGGCGGACAGATCTTCGTGCTGCCGAACCACAACTACCTCCTCTATTCCGCGCAGTTCGGACAGGGCGGAGGGTTCGGCACGCCCAAGGGGGCTCTCACGTTGTGCGTGGGAACCACCGGCCGCCCGCCTGTCGGCCTGCAAGATGGTTCGGTGGATGCGACGAACACCTACATGGGGAATGCCGGTGACCAGCTCGGCGCATCCTCCCTCGGCGGGGGCAGCGTCCTGATCCTGAGCACCGGGAAGTATGTCATCGCCAGCCCGTTCTGGGGAACCAACCGCGGCGCGGTGGCGGTGGGTGATCCGAATACCGGTCTGGTCGGCTTGGCGGGTCCGGCCAACAGCCTGGTGGGGCATACCAGCGGCAACGGCAGCACGACCTTCGGCGACAACGTCGGCAGCGGCAGCAATTTCGGCCTTGGCTCCGCTGTCATCGAGGTCGGCGACGGCAACATCGTGATCTCCAGCCCGAACTTCAGCGGCTTCCGCGGTGCGGCCACCTTCATGAGTGGCAATGCTCCGTTGCTCGGCGATGTGATCAGTACGAGCAACAGCCTTGTAGGCACCACCGGCGTGACCCCCGGCCAGCCGGACGCCAGCAACACGGGAGACCGCGTGAGCCTGGGAGGTGTCTTCAGTTCCCAGACGAGCTCCTACTATAATGGTAGTAGCACCGTTTCCACCACCTACACCATCGCCAGCAAAAACTACGTGGTGTGCAGCCCGGTGTGGTCCGGCGGCGGGGACGGCGGCTTCTCCCTCAATGGCAAGGGCGCGGCCACCTGGGGCAGCGGCAGCACCGGCGTGGTGGGCAACATTTCCTCCGCCAACAGCCTGGTGGGAGCTACTTCCGGACCGGGCGTGGGGGACGCGGTCGGTTCGATCAGCGGACTGACGGTTCTTGCGAACGGCAATTACGTGATCCGGGCGAGAGGATTCAATGGCACCCGCGGCGCCATCACCTGGTGCAATGGTGCCACTGGAACGAACGGCGTGGTGGATGCCACCAACAGCCTCGTTGGCACCACCCAGTTCCAGAGCATCGCGGATGGAAACAACCCTCTCATCGCCTTGACCAACGGCAACTACGTCTGCGGCATCCCGAACCTGACCGTGGGAGGCAACACCAGCGCCGGTGCCCTCGTCTGGGGCAACGGAGCCACCGCGGGCAGCCACCTGGTGGGAACGATCGATACCGTCAACAAGATCACCGGTGTCTCGGCGAGCGACAACATCGGCCAGAATCTGAAGGCCCTGAGCAACGGCAACTGCTGGGGGCAAGCTTCCAACTTCAACAATGGTGGAGCGACCGGCGCCGGAGCGGTCACCTGGGTGAACGGAACCAATGGCCGCGACGTGACCGGGGGCTTCAATCCCGTTTCCGCGACGAACAGCCTCGTCGGTGGTTCGCAGAATGACAACGTCGGCAGCGGCTACCAGGGCGGCTATGCACTGCCGAGCGGGAACTTCCTCATCAGCAGCCCGAACTGGGATGGGGGAGCGACCGATGCCGGTGCGGTGACGTTCTGCAAGAGTGATGGCACGACCGTGGGCGTGGTGGGCTCCGGCAACAGCTTGGTCGGCTCGCATGCCAGTGACAAAATCGGAAACAACAGCACCGTAGTCATCCTTCCCAATGGCAACTACGTCATCGGCACCAATTCCTGGAACACCTACGCCGGCCACGTGACATGGGGTAGCGGCACCACCGGGGTGAAAGGTGTGATCGATGCATCGAACAGCATCATCGGTTCGCAAGGTGGCAATACCACGCAGGACCAGGTGGGTAATTTCTCCATCGCCACGCCCGGCAACGGAAATCCGATCAATGACAATCCCCGGATTCTCGCCAGCGGCGACTTCGTTCTCGTAACCGCCAACTTCCACTCCGGTGCCAACACGGTCGGCGCGGGTACGTGGGTGAGCGGAACCACCGGCAAGACCTCCAACAATGCCGGCACGATCAGCGCCGCCAACAGCGTGATGGGCGCGGGCACCTTCGGTGGAGCTTCGTATGCCGTGGAGGACATCTACAACGGCAACGTGCTCGTTGGCTTCAATCAAGAGGCCAATGGCAAGGTCCGCCTCCTCACCGGCACGGGTCCCGGCTCGCTGATCTATTCCTCGCAGCCAACCGCCACCGTTACGGTGGACCCGTCCTTCATCGCCAATGCGATCGGTGGCGGCACGAACCTGATCCTCCAGGCCAATACCGACCTGACCGTCACCGATGCCATCAATGTCACCGGCACCGGTGCGGGGACGCTGACATTGCAGGCCGGGCGCAGCATCCTGATCAATGCCAACATCACCACCAACAACGGCATCCTGAACCTCACGGCCAACGATGTCCTCGCCGCAGGGGTGATCGACGCCCAGCGCGACGCCGGAGCGGGAGTCCTCACCCTGGCGGTGGGCAAGACCATCGATACCGGCACCGCGCCCTTGAATGCCAGAGTGCTGGACGGTGCCGGAAAGACGAACCTGACCAGCGGACCGATGACGCTGGACACCATCAAGTCCAACGGCGGCGTCCTTTCCAACACCGGGCCGACAGCCGGGAGCAACATCTCGGTCACCTCCCTGCAAATGACCGGCGACATGACGGCGACCGCTCCGACGGTGACGCTGAGGACGCTGAATCTCGCTTCCAGAAAGCTCACGGTTTCCGGCAATCTGGCATTCGCGGCGAGCGGCCAGCTCACCACGCAGATCTCGGGCACTGGTGCGGGGCAGCTCGGCCAGGTGGGCGTGACCGGCACCGTGAATCTGAACTCCGCGGTGCTGGATGCGAGCTTGCTCGGCGGGTACACTCCGGCGGACAACACCGTCCACAAGATCGTGGACAACGATTTGTCCGACGCCATCACCGGCACGTTCTCGGGATTGGCGGAGAATGCCGCGACCAATATTTCAGGATTGGGTTTCACGGTGAAATACACCGATGGGAATGGCCTCGGCAATGACGCGGTACTTGTTAAAACCCCTCCGGTTTTCGCGGATCTCTCGATCACCAAGACCGATGGAGTCACCACCGCCACGCCCGGCGGCTCTGTCACCTACACCATCACCGCCAGCAACGCCGGTCCCAATGACGTCATCGGTGCCACCCTCGCCGATACGTTCCCGGCTTCGCTCACCTGCACCTGGACGGCGGTGGGAGCAGGGGGAGGGGTTCCTCCGGCGACCTCCGGTTCCGGCAATATCAATGCCGCGGTCAATCTCCCTGCGGGCGGCTCGGTCACCTACACCGTCAACGCAGCCATCTCTGCCGCCGCCACCGGCTCGCTGTCGAATACCGCCACCATCGCCGTGCCAGCGGGGATCACCGATCCGAATCCCGGTAACAACAGCGCCACCGATACCGACACCCTCACTCCGAGCGCGGACCTCTCGATCACGAAGACCGATGGTGTCACCACCGCCCAGCCGGGAGGTTCCGTCACCTACACCATCACCGCCAGCAACGCCGGCCCGAGCAATGCGCCCGGTGCCACCGTCGCCGATACGTTCCCGGCTTCGCTCACCTGCACCTGGACGGCAGTGGGTGCGGGCGGTGGCGTTCCTCCGGCGACCTCCGGTTCCGGCAATATCAATGCCGCGGTCAATCTCCCGGCGGGCGGTTCCGTGACCTACACCGTCAGCGCGACCATCTCCGGCTCGGCCTCCGGCACGCTGTCGAACACCGCGACCGTCGCGGCTCCGGCGGGCGTCACCGATCCGAATCCCGGTAACAACAGCGCCACCGACAACGATACCCTCGTTTTGAATGCCGATCTCGCGCTGGATGTGACCGCCACGCCCACCACCGCGCCGAAGGGCAGCATCGTTTCCTTCGCCCTCGCGCTGAGCAACCTCGGTCCGGCGGACGCGGCCAATCCCAGCGTCTCCTTCCCGACGACCGCGAACATGGTCTTCGTCTCCGCCACCGCTCCCGGCGGCTGGAACATCTTGAATCCGGCGGTGGGAGCAAGTGGAACGGTGACCTTCACCCGCAGCACGCTGGCCAATGGCGGCTCCGCAGCCTTCACAGTCGTGACCCAGGTCGGCGCCAGTGTGCCCACGGGGACGGTCATCAACAACACCGCCACGGCTTCCTCCTCGAACCCCGATCCGGTCAGCGGCAACAACAGCGATACCGATCCGGTTTCCGTCGGCACGCTCACGCCGACCCCGGCCCAGGTCGGCACCACCGGCGTGCTCAACCGCCAGACCGGCCTCTTCGAACTGACCGTCAACGTGACCAATACCACGCCTCTGCCGATCAATGGCTTCCGCGTGCATGTCGACTACGCTTCCTACATCGCCGCGTATCCGAGCCTGCGTCTCTACAATGCCACCAGCCTCACTCCGGATCCTTACGTCGACTATGCCTATCCAGTGGCCGTTGATGCCACCGTACCCGTCAAACTCCTCTTCTACACCAGCACCCGCACCTTCCCGAATCCCTTCAATCCGGGCCTGACGGTGGAGATCCTGCCCGTGTCTGCTGTCGCCGGTCCTCCCGGTCCGGGCGTCCAACCACGCATCGTCAAACTGGCCAATGGCACCGTTCTGCTGGAGTTCGACTCCATCCCCGGCCACTGGTACCGCGTCCGTTATAGCGCCACCATGGCTCCCAACAGTTGGTATGACTGCCCGGTGCCGATCCAGGCCAACGCCAATCGCACCCAATGGATCGATGATGGCGCTCCGTTCACCAGTATCTCGCCCGCCGATCCCTCGGTGACCACCCGCTTCTACCTCGTCAACGAAGTCCCCTGAACTCCGCCGCTCCGATCGATCCTTCCAACCTCCTTTCGACCCATGATGACTTCACGCTTCCTTCCGCTGTCGGTCTTCGCCTTGGCCGCTGCGGCGCATGCCGGTCAACCCGTGTCGGAAATGGTGATGCCGGAGCCGACATCGCCTTGGCGTTTCGGCATCGGCGGCGCGCAGATCCTTGGCATCAAAACGGACTTCACCCGCCTCGGCACCTTCCAGAGCTCGTTCACTCCGCAGCCACTCGGCGGCACCGTCAACCGCGACTATGACGACGGCTTCGTCCACATCGACTCCTCCGGCAATCTCGGCAACGCGACCACCAACTGGTCCTACAACAACGCCAGCCAATACAACCCGGCGGGAACGGGCTCCATCAACTACTCCATCACCAACAGCCGCGCCACCGGCAGCGCCCGCGAAGATGGCGGAGCCAATCCCGGCGTGGACCTGTTTGCTTACCGTGACATGGGTCCGGTCGGTTTCTCAGGACTCGATGGTCACAAAGCCACGTGGGGTTTCCGGGCCGGACTCATGTATTCCCATCTCGGCATCAGCAACCACGATGCGGTCTTCACCGGTCTGACCACCGTCACCGATTCCTTCGATCTCGGCGGCACCATTCCACCGCAGGCTCCCTACACCGGTTCCTTCAACGGACCTGGTCCGCTGTTGGGGGACCAGCCCATCCGCACCATCTCGAATGGTGGCACCGGCTTCGTCACCGGCAGCCGCGAGCTCGACGTGAATCTCGCGGTGCTCAGCTTCGGGCCGTATTTGGAAATCCCGATCACCGACAAGTTCGACGTGCTTCTCGAAGCGGGCATCAGTCTTGGCTGGGCCGATGGCGATTACGAGATGCACTCCGCCACCACCGTCACCGGACTCGGTACCCAGACCAGCAACGGCCGCGGCTCGAAGTCCGACTTCCTGCCCGGCTTCTATCTTGGAGCGACAGCCGATTGGAAGGTCAACTCCGATTGGTCCGTTCTCTTCGGTGGCCGTTACCAGTATCTCAGCCAATTCGACGTCACCGCCGGAGGGTCGGAGGCGAGTCTTTCCTTCGACTCCGCGTTCGTGATCTCCCTCGGCGTGGCGTATACGTTTTGAGAAGCCACTTTCGTAGCGGCGTGCTTCTTCAGTGCGGTCGGTGGATCTTGTAAAACAAAACACCCCGCTGTCCGGAACCGGCGCGGGGTGTTGGGATCGGAGCATGCGGGACGATTATTCGTCCTCGTCGTCTCCATCGTCTTCTCCACCGCCGTCATCATCCTCGTCGGCGGAGCCGTCCTCCATGCTCTCGTCGATGTCGGTGCCGTCCGATTCATCGGCGAAGGATTCATGATCGTCTTCATCGATGGAGACCTCCTCGGTCACCTGGGCCAGCTCTTCGGCGGATTCCTCGGTGGCGGTTTCTTCGGAATAGGACTCGGTGTAGGATTCATACGTGGCCTCTTCGGACTCGGAGATCACGGACACGCAGGCGGTCACCTCGTAGTAGTCTCCCGCCTTGTGGACCGGCTGGCTGGAGTATTTCCAGTCCTTGTAGTAGGTGACGGCGGTGTTCGAGAACTCGCCCGCACCGGGAGTTTTGTTTTCCTTCACCACCGTGCCCCAGTCCTTCGAAAAATCCGGGAACCAGTCGTCCACCAGCGAATTGTAGGCGAGGGCGGTGTACTTGAGCCGGTTGTATTGGAAGAGATACGCACAATAGGCATTCAGGTCGTTGCCGGTCACCTTGTCGGTTTCATCGCAGAGACCCACGATGTCGTGGACGAACCGCTGCTGATAGGACTTCGGTTTGGCCTTGCTCTCGATGGCCTTCAACTGGGCCTTGATCGATTTCACCTCGGCGCGTGCCGCCGCCAGTTGCGCCTTTTCGGCTTCGGTGACCTCGCCGCCCATCTTCTTCCGCGCCACGGATGGGCCGAAGTGGAAGAGGAAGGTTTCATAGGACTTCGAGAGCGATTTGAGGCCGGGTGTGACCTCGACCCCCTCATGGGAACCGCTGAGCACGCCCCATGCGGCGGCAAGCTGGTGGACGCTCACGCCGAGAGCATCGAGCCCCTTGAGCGTGTTCTCGTCGTTGGCCTTCACGCCGGCTTCCAACTGGTCGACGGCCTTGCTGCAATCGCGGAGCGCGCTCCAGAACGGGCGGGCTTCCTTGGATTTCACGCTGATCTTGTCCTTCGCCGCATGCGCGATGAAGGCGACGGACTTGCCCATGTCCGCGACCAACGAGGCGGCGGTGGGTTTCTTGGCGTCGTGTTTGGGCTTGGCATCGGCGGGTTTGTCCTCACCGCGGGCATGCGGTGCGTGCATACACAGATAAGACGCGCCGAGCGCGACGATCACGGCTTTGCGAAATGGAGAGTTCATGATTTCTTTGGGGAGGGGATGGCCTTGGTACGGATTGCCACCAAGGCTGTCAGCCTGCGGTTTTATGGGCGGTGGCAGGCGGTCACAAGATCTATCGGGCCCGGGCCACCCCCGTCTTCGCGTGTGCTGGCGTCATGATGAGTTGAAGAAGCTCACGCATTTCCAATGCACCATCTAACAACCGCCATGTCTTGGCGGTTGTCAGCCGCGGTCTGATCAACCCGGCCGGCATCCACGATTCCGGACACGGTTGGAGGTCTTCTTCGACCTTTCCTTGTAGGTCACCGGCGGCTGACCTATCTCGCGGTTGAAAGCGATGCTGAAGCCGCTGGCCGATTCATAACCCACGGCCAGGGCGGTTTCCGCAACGGTCATGTCCCCCCGGCTCAACAGATCCCTGGCCATGGTGAGGCGCCACTGCAGCAGATAACGCAACGGCGTCACCTCCATCACGCGGGCGAAATGTTCCGCAAAAGACGAACGCGACATCGAGGCCTCGCGGGCGAGCGTGTCCAGCGTCCACGGATGGGCGGGCCGCGTGTGGATGGCCTGCAATGCGGCGGCGAGACGCGAATCCTGCAAGCCCGCCAGCAACCCTTTTGCGGCTGTTTCCGATGGAGCGGATCGCAAGGCTTCGACCAACAGGACTTCGACCAGGCGATTCAGAACGAGTGATTGTCCCGGGCGATTTCCAAGTGCCTCCCGTTTGATGAGTCCGACAAGGGGAGCCAGACTGTCGGCGGCAGGATCTCCCGCGTGCAAATGCAGCATCTTGGGAAGCAGGCTGGTAAGGATCGAGGCGTTGACCGGATCAAACATGAAGTAACCACCCAGCAGGCTGGCAGAAGGTTCCATGGTGGAGTCGCCATGAACAACTTCCTCCATCTGCCGTCCGGATGGAACTGGTGCCAGCAGCTTCGGGCGGACCTTCGCATCACTGGCCAGCGTGAAACGCGGAGTTGCGGGAAAGAGGATGAAATCTCCGGTTTCCAGCGTTCGGGCGGGTGCTCCTTCCGCCGCCAGCCAGCACGGTCCTTTCAACACCAGCGCATAGCTCGGATGTCCGAACTCGGCGTAACGCACTCCCCAGCGCCCCGCGCCGTGTACGAGCTTGGCCCCGTGGGCCTGGGGTTTGAGAAGGGCGACGATGGTGGAAAGGGTATCCATCTGGACTATTTGTGATGAAATATGGACTAAGCGTTATAGAAAGTCCGATTGGTTTTTGCTAATTTCATCCCGTCGATCAAACCAAAACGAAAACAGAACCATGCCATCCACCATTCTCATCACCGGCTGCTCCTCCGGCTTCGGCAAGGCGACCGCTTCCTTCTTTCTCGCTTGCGGCTGGAACGTCATCGCCACCATGCGCACGCCTCAACCGGGATTGTTCGAAGACAGTGACCAGCTTCTGCTTCTGCCGCTCGATGTGACACAACCCGACTCCATCGCGGACGCCATCGGGAAGAGTGTCGCACGTTTCGGAAAGATCGATGTGTTCGTCAACAACGCCGGCATCGGTTATTTCGGAGCGCACGAGGCGGTGCCGGATGAGGCGATCCGCCAGCTCTTCGAGACGAACACCTTTGGCGTCATGGCGGCCAACCGCGCCATCATTCCCCACATGCGCGGGAACGGATCGGGAACGATCATCAATGTGACTTCGAGTGTCGGCATCGCGCCGATGCCGTTGGTCGCCGCCTATACGGCCAGCAAATATGCCATCGAAGGCTTCTCGGAATCGCTGGCTTATGAAACGGGTGTGCTCGGCATCCGTGTGAAGATCGTCCAGCCGGGACTCGCTCCCACGACTCATTTCGCCGCGAACTCCGCCGCGTCCGGTGATCATCCGATTCCCCCGGCCTACTCCGGACATGCCGCGCGCTATTTCCAATCCATGCAGGACTATCCCACCGGCTACACCACCGAGGAAGACGTCGCCAAAGCCGTCCACGCGGCGGCAACGGATGAAGGAGACGGTTTCCGCTATCCGGCCGGGGCTGACAGTGCGATGCTGGCCGGGCTCAGGGCATCCCTGCCGGAGCAGGAGTTCATCCGGCGCATCCGTGCCATGACCGGCAGCGAACCGGCTAGGTAGGACGGGAGCGCGTTGCTGGTAGAGCAGTTGACTCTTCATCAATTGTTCCGGGGTTCGAGTCCTACAGCAGGCTGCGTGGAGCTGTAAGACTTCTCCCCCTCTGGACACCCCGTCCCGGACCTGCTTGCGTAGCGCCGGTTCATTTCGTCCGTTTGTTCTCATGAAGCTCCACACCCGTTTCTCCCTCGCCTTCGCGGCGCTGATGCTTGCCACCCATTCCGTGTCCGCCGAGCCGGATGCTCCCACCGTCACCACCGCCGCGCCGCGGTTCGGGACGTGGGGCTTCGACCTTTCCGGGCGGAATCTGGAGGTGAAGCCGGGGGATGACTTCTACGAATATGCGAATGGCAAGTTTGTGGAGCGCACGGTGATCCCGCCGGATCGGGTGCGGTTCGGGAACTTCGACGCGCTGAGCATCCTGTCCGAAGCGCGGGTGAAGGACATTCTGGAAAGCGCGGTGAAGAAGCCGGACGCCGCTACCGCGAAGATCGCCGCGTTTTTCGCCGCCTACATGGATGAGGAAAAGGCGAACAGCCTCGGCGCGAAACCGATCGAAACCGATCTCGCGGAGATCAAGGGCGCGGCGACGCATGAGGCCCTCGTCGGAGTGCTGGCGAATCCGGGCGGCTTCCACCGCGGCGTGTTCGGCGTTGGTATCGGCCCCGATCCGAAGGACCCGGAGCACTACCGTGTCTCGGCGGGATCGGGTGGCCTGGGACTGCCGGACAAGGATTACTATCTCAAGGACAGCTTTGCGGAGATCAAAGGGAAGTATGAGGCCTACATGGTCGAGATGCTGAAGCTGATCGGCTGGCCGGAGCCGGAGGCGCGCGCGAAGGACATCCTGGCATTCGAAACCCGCCTTGCCGAGGTGAGCTGGGAACGCGCGGAACTCCGCGACCGCGACAAGACCTACAACCCGATGACGCCCGATGAGCTGGCGAAGTTCGCGGAGGGCTACGATTTCAAGCGCGTGCTGGAGGTCCGCGGATTGGGTTCGGTCAAACGTCTCGTGGTCAGTGACAAGTCGGCCTTCCCGAAGAAGGCGAAAGTCTTCGCGGAGACGCCGCTGGACGTGCTGAAAGCCTGGGCGGCGTTCGGCACGGCGGATTCCGCGGCGACGTATTTGTCGAAGCCGTTCGTGGACGCGCAGTTCGCTTTCCGGGCGAAGACGCTCTCCGGGCAGCCGGAGCAGCAGGCGCGCTGGAAGCGCGCGGTTGCCGCGACCAATGAGGCGCTGGGCGAGGAGGTCGGGAAGGTCTATGTGGCCCGCTATTTCCCGGCGGAGTCGAAGGCCAAGATGCTGGACTTGGTCGCCAACGTGCGGAAGGCGCTCGCACAGCGTCTCGACCAGCTCGATTGGATGGGCGCGGAGACGAAGAAGGCGGCGCAGGACAAGCTGGCGAAGATCAGCGTGAAGATCGGCTATCCGGATGAGTTCCGCGATTACTCCGCGTATGAGGTGAAGGCGGACGACCTGTGTGGAAACCTCCGCCGTTCCGGGCTCTTCGAATGGAAGCACGATCTCGACCGCCTGGACAAGACGGTGGATCGCAAGGAGTGGGGCATGCCGCCGCAAAAGGTGAATGCCTACTACAACTCGACGATGAACGAGATCGTATTCCCGGCGGCGATCCTGCAACCGCCGTTCTTCGATCCCGATGCGGACCCGGCGGTGAACTACGGCGGCATCGGCGGTGTGATCGGCCATGAGATCAGCCATGGTTTTGACGACCAGGGCCGCAAGTCGAATGGCGATGGCGTGCTGAAGGACTGGTGGACCGCGGAGGACGCGCGGAAGTTCAACGAACGTGCGGAAAAACTAGGCGCACAGTACCAATCGGAGGAGATCCTCCCGGGCGAAAAGATCAACGGCAAGCTGACGATGGGCGAGAACATCGGCGACATGGGCGGGATCAATCTCGCGCTCGCCGCCTACCGGGCTTCGCTCGGGGGCAAGCCCGCGCCGGTAATCGATGGCACCACCGGCGACCAGCGCGTGTTCCTCGGCTGGGCGCAGGTCTGGCGGCAGAAGATGCGCGAGGCGGCGCTGGTCAAGCAGCTCCACACCGATCCGCATTCGCCCGCCGTCGCGCGCGTGAATTTCGTGATGCGGAACGTGGACGCGTGGTACGAGGCCTTCAACATCCGGCCGGGTGACAAGCTGTACGTGAAGCCGGAGGACCGGGTGCGGATCTGGTAAACGGATCAGGGCGCGTCCAGCGAGTAGATGAGCCGGTAGAACCGCTTCGGCCGGGCGGGGTCCCTCCAGCGCATGAGATCCTTCATGGCGTGGGGATTCCGCAACTGCTTGGCGGTGACGGCCACGGTTTCTCCCGTCGCCCAGTTCAGGTCCGCGCTGCTCTGGAGCTTCGCGGTGAAGGTGGGGCTGGCGATCGAGTTGCGCAGGAAGCCCTGCGGATCATCCACGACCTGGCGGGTGAAGTCGGAAGGGGAGGAGGTGTTCTCGAAAGCCGCCAGCCGCTGGGTGAGGGTGCCGTTTTTGACGATGGAACACAGCGCGAGGACATCCACGTCGCCATCCGAATCGTAGTCGGCGCACGCCAGCTTGCTTTGGTAGTTCACATTGCCGGTGATGCCGAAGGGACCGTTGAAATCCGGTGTGGCGGACGAGCGGTTTTCGAACCACGAGATGGCGTTGTATGAGTCGCTCACGCCATGGAGCACCACCACGTCCAGATCGCCATCGCCGTCAATGTCCGCAGTCAGTCGCGTGAAAATGGTTCCGGCTTTCTGCCACGGCTGGGCGGCCAGCCAGGTGTTGAAGTTGGCGTTGACGGCGGCGTTCGGTGCCGGAGCCGCACTGAAAGTGCCCAGCGTGTTGTCCACCGTGTAGCCGAAGGTGGGAGCGGTGGACCAGTTGTTGCGATAGGAATAACCGGTGCGGCCTAGTGAAATATCCGGATCGCCGTCGCCATCGCGGTCCTGCGCCAGAATGGATGGGAACGTGTCACTCGAACGCAGGCCGGAGATCAGCTCCGTTTCCTGACGCAGAAAGGGCGAGGGTGTTTCGCCCGTCAGGTTTTCGGACAGGAGAAGGTAGCAATCCGGTACGGAGATCACATCACTGGCGATGTCGAGATCGCCGTCTCCATCCAAGTCCAGAAGGGCGAAATTGCCGATGCCTGCGGTGCTGTAGGATCCAGCGGCCGCCTTTCTCACCACCTCGGTCCACGGCATGCCGGTGCCGCGCAGGTCGTGGCAATCGTACCAGACGCGGATGCCGGTATTGAGGGTGGTGCTGAGGTAGGTGAGATCGGGTCGCCCGTTGCCATCGACATCCGCCAGCTTGGCCGCGCCTTGATAGCCTTCCAGGTTCAGCTTGTGGAAGACGGAGAAATCGGCGTGACCTTCTTCGTTCAGGCGGTTTTCGAACCAGCCGTTGTAGGCTTCATAGGCTTCGCAGAAGCCCGTGAAGATATCGTCATCGCCATCGCCATCGAGATCGCCGCAGAGGATTTGGTTTGGCGAATAATATTGGCTCGTGCCCGGGACGAAGGCCGAGTAGAGGGAGTGGTTGGTGAACTGGGTGCCATTGCCCACACGGTAGCGGCACACCGAGGTGATCTTCCGCATGTACTGCTGGGAGGCGAAGGCACTTGGAGCTGTGGTGACGTAGGTATTGAAGGTGGTGCGGAGTTGTGCGAGAGCGGCGGACTGGGTGGGGAAATCGGCTTCCCGGTAGGTGGCCGGGGGTTGCCCGGTCTTGATGAAACGGAACCAGAGTTCACCCTGGATCTTTGCCACCACCACGGTTGGCACGGTGGAGGTGGCTGGGAGGGCGGAAGAACTGGCCAGAGAGGGGATCAGGTACAGCGTGTAGCCGGAGGTATCAATGGTCTTGTTCTCCATCCACAAGATCGTGGTCACGTAACCGTTGAGAACGAGACGGGTGGCGATGTCCAGGTCGCCATCCCCATCCAGATCGGAGAAGGTGGTGCAGGATCCATCGTTGTAGCGTCCCTGGCCCGGTAGAAGCACCGGAGCCGCGATGTCCGCGGTCGCTTCCTTCAGTCGGTTTGTGTGCAGGTAGAATTTCTCGGAACTGTAATTGGTGCAGCTGATCACATCCGGGTCGCCGTCCGCATCGAGATCCGCGACGAAGAGCGCGCGGACATCGTTGGAAAAGGCACTGATGACCCGTGGGGTGGTCTCGAAGGAGACGCTGCCGGTGTCTCCGTAAAGATTCCTCAGCCAGAAGATCTGGTTGTTGGAGGGATAGTTCGGACGGCAGGCAACGATGTCCGGATAGCCGTCCTGATCCAGGTCCGCGATGCGGAGGAAGTCCAGTTGCAGGGTACTGAGGACCTGGGGCGAGGCGAGCGGATATTGCTGCAGGGAGGTGGCGCCGAGCGTGCGGTGCAGGAAGAGTCCGAAGTCCTTGTAATAGACGAGAAGATCCTGGCGGCCGTCGCGGTCGAGATCCGCGGTTTGGAACTGCGCACCATAGATGGTGGTGGCGATGGGATACGTGACCGGATTCGGGCCGGTGTAAGGGGAGGGATTGAACTCGGCTCTGGCAGTCCGGCTGGTGAAAAGGGCAACTGCCAGTATCAGGGAGGATAGGCGGAACACGACTGGAAGGGTGAGTGGAGGATTGCGTCTTTGGGGGAAAGATAACTCAAATCGCGCGCAGACTAGGCATTGATGCGGTATATTCAATGTAAACCAGGTGAAGGCGTGATTTTGGTGGGGTGATCCAGAGGAACGATCTCCCGGAGGCCGGGTGTCCCGCGTTTCCTAACAAGAAATGGACTTGGCATGGACCCGCGCCATTCCGTGATTTTTTTCCCACGCGATCACGGACTAGCCAAGGTTTTGATCTGACTTGGGGGGCGGAATGGTCTTGTATATCCGCCATGCCCCTCAACGGCCCCGCCTCTTTTCTCCCCCTGGCGGACGAGTTGCTCGTCCATTGGGCGGCTGTGGATGCGGCCCGGGGGGACGGGAATCCCTTGCTGCTGGTAGGGCGGATAGGGCGCTCCACTTTGCTGGAACTGCGGGAAAAGTTGGAGGTGACCCAGGCTGCGGTCGCGCGGGCGCGGGCCAGCCGGTCCTTGGAGGCTCATGATCTGGAGGCCCAGGACAAGGTCGTGGCCCGGCGAATGAACCAGTTCCGGCAGTATCTCCATGGCAGCGGAGTGGACCCGAAGATTTCTCCGGAAGAGGCACGCGTGCTCTGGCAGAAGCTGGAGACGGAGAGTGGGGAAGCTTTCTGCCTGCCTACGGAATACACCCGACTGGATTTCATCACCGATCTGTCTGCCCGGCGCTTGATGGCCTCCGCGCTGGCGAAGGCGGAGAAGGCGCTGGCGAGCTCGCGCGGCCGCCGCGACGAGTATCAGGATCAGCTCCACGGCTTTGCGGAGATGTATCGGGACCGGGTGCGTGAGTTTTTCCCAGTGGACCATGAACTGGTGAAGAGCCTGCCGGTGCTGACCGTTCCCAAGGGCCAGGCTCCTGCGCCGGTGGATGCGGACTGTTCATGGGAAGGCGACTGCGCCCGCGTGTGGTGGACGCCGAGCGCCGATCCGGCGGTGGCGCACTACGACGTGCGCGGCATGGCCGGAGCCGACTACGAGATGGAGGACGAGCGGTTGGTGGGCCGTGTGACCGCTGGCAGCACGTGCCAGGTGGAGACGATTTCCGATCTGGATGAGCCTGAAGCCAGAGCTTCATTCCGCGTCTATGTGGTGCTGAGGAGCGGGCAGGAGAAGGGTAGCCGCCCGGTGACGGTGAGCCGGGCTTGAAGGAAACCGCGTTTGGGAGATCAGCCCGTTTTTAACCACGGATTACGCGGATTGAACGGATTTTTTAGAGAGGCGCACATGGCCATGGATTCGACCACAGATTTCGCAGATGACGCAGATTTGAAGAGAAGATTCTAAATCCAAAAAATCTGCGTCATTTGCGAAATCTGCGGTCCTATCCGTCTCTTCAAAAATCCGTTCAATCCGCGTAATCCGTGGTTTTAAAAGGTGCTTTCCATCTGAACTTGGCGCTTCCCGCCATCGGAACGGCCCGCCAGTTTGATGCATGCGAGTGCTCATTGCTTGTGACAAATTCAAGGGTTCCCTGAGCGCGTTGGAGGCCTGTGAGGCGATCCGGCGCGGACTGGGAGAGGGGACGGAGGCCGGGCTGTGCCCGATCGCGGATGGCGGCGAGGGATTTGTCGATGCGATGGTGACGGCGCTTGGCGGCGTGAAGGTGCATGCGCCCACGCACGATCCGCTTGGCCGACCGATCCAAGGCAGCTACGGCCTCATTCACGTGCAGGGAGTGCCCACGGCGGTGATCGAGATGGCGGAGGCCAGCGGCATGTGGCGGCTGAAGCCGGAGGAGCGGAATCCGCGGATCATGAGCACCTACGGCACCGGCGAGCTGATGCGGCACGCGGTGGAGGTTTCCGGAGCGAAGAAACTGCTGGTGGGGCTCGGTGGCAGTGCGACGAATGACGGCGGCGCGGGCATGGCGGCGGCACTTGGCGTTCGTTTTCTGGATGTGATGGGCGCTGAATTGCAGCCCGTGCCCGCGGAGCTGGAATGGCTCGCGGTGGTGGATGAAGGCGGGCGCATCGCGCTGCCGGAGATTCTGGTGGCGTGCGATGTGGATCACCCGCTGCTCGGGGAGCGCGGAGCCTCGGCGGTGTTTGGTCCTCAAAAGGGGGCCTCGCCGGAGGACGTGGTGTTTTTGGATGGAGTGCTCGGTGGGCTGGTGGCCGTGAGCGGTGGGGAGAATGAGGAAATCACGCCGGGCGCGGGTGCGGCGGGCGGTCTGGGTTTCGGCTTGCTGCGGTTCGCCGGGGCGCGGCTGGTGTCCGGATTCGATCTGGTCGCGGGCGCGCTCGGTTTGCGCGAGAGGCTGGTGGAAGTGGATCTGGTCATCACCGGGGAAGGTTCGCTGGACGAGCAGACGCTGGGCGGCAAGGGCCCGGCCGGGGTGGCGCGGATGGCGCGGGAGGCCGGGAAGCCGGTGGTCGCGTTTGCCGGACGGACGTTGCCGGTGGCGGCTCCGTTCTTCGATGCCATGTTCGATCTGGCGGCGTACGGCCTGCCGTTGGAGGAATCGATGCGGCGCGGAGGCGAGCTTCTGGAGACCCGGGCGCGGGAGGCTGCGGACTTGATCCGCTCGTTGGCGGGGGCTTAGATCGCCGCCACATGAGCAAGATCGCAGTGCTTTTTTCCGGTCAGGGAGCCCAGAAGGTGGGCATGGCCAAGGATTGGTTCGAGACCTCCACCACCGCGCGGAGCATGGTCGCCCAGGCCGATGCCGCCTTGGGATTCTCCCTTTCCGAAATCATGTTCGAGGGGCCGGACGAGGAGCTGACGAAGACCTCGCGCTGCCAGCCCGCGCTGTACCTGCACGGCCTGATTGGTCTGGCGCTGCTCAAGGAGCGGGTGCCGGCGCTGGAGGTGGTGGCCGCCGCCGGTCTGTCGCTGGGTGAATTCACCGCTCACGCCGCCGCCGGGACGTTTTCCTTTGAGGACGGCCTGAAACTGGTGGCCCGCCGTGGTCTTTTCATGGAGGAAGCCTGCCAGGCGACCGAGGGCGCCATGGCCGCCCTGATCGGTGGGGAAGAGGAGCAGGTCCGCGCGCTCGCCGCCGAGTGCGATGTGGACGTGGCGAACCTGAACGCGCCGGGCCAGATCGTGCTGTCCGGTTCCGTGGCCGGAATCGATGCCGCGGTGGCGAAGGCCAAGGACTTCGGCATCCGCCGTGCGATCAAGCTGAACGTGGCTGGTGCCTACCACTCCCGCCTGATGCAGAGCGCGCAGGACAAGCTGGCTGCGGAACTCGCCGCCGCGGCGATCCAATCGCCCGCCGTACCGGTGGTGTGCAACTTCGGCGCGTCCGTGGTTTCCGCTGCGGAGGACATCCGCACCAATCTCGAAAAACAGGTGACCGGCTCCGTGCGCTGGACGGAATCCATCCAACTGCTGCGTTCCCAGGGCTACGACACCTTCGTGGAAATCGGCCCCGGCAAGGTGTTGGCGGGCCTGGTGGCGAAGATCGACAAGGAAGCGAAGGTCTATTCCGTTGAGGATCTGGCGTCTTTGGAAGCTGCCGTGGAGGCCCTGTCCTGACATCCGAAAAAAAATCACAAAACCGCCATTTTCAGGTTGCGCGGCAGGATCGGTCCTCCTAGCTTCCGCGCACCCCGAACGGGCGGCTCTGGAGCGGTAGCTCAGTTGGTTAGAGCGCCAGCCTGTCACGTTGGAGGTCGCGGGTTCGAGCCCCGTCCGCTCCGCCAGTCCGTTCGAGTAAAGCAAGGCCCGCCATCACGGCGGGCCTTCTTGTTTCTACGATAAATCTCGTAGTTCGTGATTTTATGGGTTGCACGGTACGGACCGGTTGCTAGTTTCCGCCCGTCCGAACGGAACGGCTCTGGAGCGGTAGCTCAGTTGGTTAGAGCGCCAGCCTGTCACGTTGGAGGTCGCGGGTTCGAGCCCCGTCCGCTCCGCCACTCCGTCGACGAAACAAGCCCGCCGCAAGGCGGGCTTTTTGATGTAGGGGGAAGCTCCGGCTTTCCCTCTTCGGGATGGATCTCGCCCGGCCCGACAAGCTCCCGCCAACAGAGCTGGCGGAGACATTTCGAAAGCGGAGCTTTCGACTACAGTCGTGCGATCACGCGGTCAGTAACCATCCGCCAATAGATCCGCAATCTGCCGCACATCCGTAACCACGGCGTTAGCCATCTCTGGATCGCCCGGCCGGAGTGAATGATGATCCGCCATCACGAGCGCGGTATGGAATCCGTGACTCGTTGCGGGACTGATATCGTGGAGCGGATCATTGCCGACAACGAGGGCTTCCGCTGGCTGGATGCCCCGGATGGCGAGCGCCGTGGCCAGTGAGTCGAAGAGCGCGGGAGCAGGCTTCGCTTCGCCGTATTGGTAGGAGAGGATACAAAGGTCCGGTGCAAACGCATCAGTCAATCCGGTCAGTCGTTCCAAGGTCGGGATTGTATTCGCTTGTGCGTTCGAGATGAGGCCGAGAGGCAGATGGGAGAGCGCGGTCAAGGTTTCGCGGACACCCGGCATCAGCGCCACCGGCTGGCGGATGTCTTCGAGTGCGATGAACAGCGGTTTATCGATTGCCTGCCGCAGGACCTCCGACCACAAGGCCTTCAGATCCACTTCCGGAAACGCGGCGGTGGATGCCGCGTGCGACCGCTTGACCGCATCCGCCAAAGCCTCGGTCACGGAACCATCGAAGCGGATGCCTTGGTCCGCGAGAAAGGCGGTCAGTTCTATATCCGCTTCCGCATCGGCATACACCGGACCACCGCCGAGCAGCAGCGTGCCATAGACATCGAAGATCACCGCCTTGATCCCGGGCAAAGGGCTCAAGCGTGGCTCCGCACCCGAGGGAATGAACACCGGCGAGCGCCGCATTTCAGGTCAGCAGGAAATTGAAATTCTCCGGCTTCAGATATTCATCGAGCACGCGGTGCTTCGGCAGGAAAACAGGAGCACCCGGCGCCGTGGCTTCCAATTCTTCATAGAGCGCCACCAGGCGGTCCTTGTAGGCATCCGGCGAGTAGGGCGCGAGCTGGTCGGGAGTGGCGGTGGGCTCGCGGATGGCCAGGGTTTCCTCCAGCCATGTCGCCAGCGGCACCACGCTGCCACCGATCTCCACTTGCAGCGCGCTGCGGTCGCCACCCGCCATCAGGCGATGAACCACCTGGCGCTGGAGGTCTTCCGGCAGATTGCCGAAATCGAGATAGCCACGGAAACGGATCGCATCAAAGACGCGGTCGACATCGGAATTGTGCAGCGGCTTGCCGTAGGCATCGAGCACGTCCTGGAGATACCGGGTCAGATGCTGGCGCAGGGTTTCCAGACCCACCCATGAGATCGGCACGAGGACGCGATCGTAGAGACGGCCGGTGGTGATGCCGGACATGGCGTAGTCCTGGGTCACCATGGGCAGATTGCGGCCGAGCAGCGGCTTGCCGAGAGCCGCGGATTCCAGATAGCCGAGGCCGAAGCCCTCCGCGACCGAGGTGGTGACGAGGTGGGTGGCTTGGCCCAGCCATGCTTCGAAGGAACTGTTCGCGCCGGAGTGTGGCGAAATGCGATCCACCACCGCGAGATCCACCGGCAGGCCCGAATCGGAGGAGAAGGCCATCCAGGCATCGAAGTAGGGCTTCCAGCGCGGATGCACGGGCGCGAGGGTCACGGCGTAGCGCGTGCCTTCCGGGGAAAGGGCGGCCAGCAGGAAGACCTCGCCGAGGTTTTTCCGGCGGATGCCGCGCACCGGATAGAGCACCCGTGAGGGGCCGTCGGCCGGTGGATTGCCCGCCGGAGTGGCCGGGGCGCTGATCGGATTGGGCAGCACCATCGAGCTTTCCAGCGGCAGTCCGGCGTGGTGGAACCACGAGCGGTCCCGGGAATTGAGGAAGGCGTAGCGGATTTGCGGGGCGATCGGGTAGAGGGTCTCCGAGTCCGCGATCACCGGGTAGTTTTTCGGGCGTCCATCTTCGGCGAGATCGTGGATCTGGAGGACGAGTTTTTCCCCTGCTTCGGCGAGGATGCTGACGGCCTCATCCATCAACGGATTCACTCCCAGCGAATGGTTGTGGAAGTGCCAGACGTGCGGTCCGAGACCGATGGCGTCCTGGACGGCGGAGCGCATGGCATGGACGAGCCGCAGCGGTGTGTGGGTACCCACGTCGTTGAGGTAGCCCAGTCCCTCGACCACCCGCACCGGCAGATCGGTGACGGACGGCGGCGGGGAACCGCTGAGCACCACATGCGGGATGCCGGCGGCGGTGAGGCAGCGGGAGGCGCTCTCGACCACGCGGGTGACTCCGCCGGGCGAGAGATGATAGTGGACGATGACGACGGACATGAAAGGAGTGATGTGGAAAAGCATTCAGCGGTCCAACCCGGCGAGCGGCTTCACAAAATGAAAGCCCCAGATCTCGAATCCCAGCCGATGATAGAGTCGATGGGATGGATGGTTGGAGGTATAACTGTCAAGGACGAGAAGATTGCAGTTTCTTTGCTTGGCAAGTCCCTCAATGGCCTGGATCAGCACGGAGCCGATGCCCTCGGAGCGGTGGAGCGGGTGGACGACGATGTTGTCGAGTTCCAGGTAGCGGCCGCACCAGATTTTGGTGGCGATCCAGACACCGGCGAGGCCCACGAGCTTGCCATTCTGAAAGGCGCCGAAGGGGTGGTAGTGCGGGTGCTCGCGGAGGATCGTTTCGAAACGTTCGCGCAGCGTGGCGGTGGGCAGGTCCGGATTGAGATGCGCCAGCAGGCCGGTGGCGGCCAAGGCGTCTTCGGGACCGAGGATGCGGGTTTCAAGGGGCATCAGGCGCTGCACTTTGGCCGATGCGGGGCTATTCCGCTAGGGAAACCGTGAGGGAGGGGGAAGAATCCGCGGAAGGCGGAAATAGTAGCGCGAAGCTCCTGCTTTGTGTGAGGGGAAGAACGCTGTGGGAGATGGGGTTCCTTTTTCCTCAAAAGCTCCGCCAGAAGCACGCAAGGCGGGAGCCTCGCGCTACTTTGCGAAAGCAGGCCTCTCCGGCTCGGGAATGGCGGTGGCTTCGGCGGCGAGGTTGAGACCATCGAAGTGCCAGGTCTGGAGAATCTCCGGCAGTGAACTGGCGAGGGTCAGCTTGCCATCGCGTTCCAGCCGCCGGAACAGCACCTGGAGGATGCCGAAGGCCATGCGGCCGAGTTCCTCATCGCTGCGGTTGCGATGATGGCGCTGGTCGAGATCGGTCTGTGCCATGGCATCGGGGCCGATCGTTCGAGAAAGATCGATCAGATGCGCCAGCTCGACGCCATAGCCGCAGGGGAAGAGGAGGCTGCGGAAGGTTTCGCGGCGCGCGGCGTATTCGCCCGAGAGTGGTTGCAGGAACGCGGTAAGCTCCGGATAGAACAGCGAGAGCAGCGGCCGCACGAGGATCTCCGTAACCCGTCCGCCACCGGTGGGGCGGAAGCCCTGCGGATGATCGAGCGGACGTTCATAGAAGGCCTTCACATAGCACAGCGATGGGTCTTCCAACAATGGACCGACGAGACCGGTGACGAAATGGGGATCAAAGTTCGCGATGTCCCCGTCCACGAAGCAGATGAGGTCTCCGGTCGCGACGTGGAGGGCTTTCCAAAGATTCTCACCCTTGCCGCGGAAGGTGCCGCTTTCCGGGGCGATCTCCGCGGAAAGATACACATCCGCTCCGGCGGCGCGGGCGAGATCACGGGTGGCATCGGTGGAGCCGGAGTCGATGACGATCACTTCATCGACCACGCCATGCGTATCCATCAGTTCTTTGCGGATGCAGGAGACGATCACTCCGATGGTGTCCGCTTCATCCAGCGTGGGGATGCACACGGACACGCGCAGACCGTGGTTCCGTTTGAGCGCGGCCAGCGCGCCGGAATCGTGGAAACGCGAGTGATGGAAGATTTTCAAAACGGAACGAACGGATCTCAGAGCATGTCCCGCGTGATGGCATAGCGGGCCGCGCAACGCGGGCACTGGATGGTGATGACATCATCGCCCTCGAAGAGCTCATCCGGCCGTTCGCGCCAGTTGCCGAGCACGGGCAGGATCTTGTCGAGCGTGCAACCGCAGTGGAAACGGAAGCGGCGGCTTTCGAGCAGCTTGGTTTCCTCGGTGGTTTCGATCACTTCGACCGCGGCGTCATCGAGGGCGTTGAACCATTCCATGTCACAGTCCGGCTGGGCGACGATCAGCACGAAGTTCTCATCTTCCAGACGGAAGGCGCGGCCCGGTCGTTGCTCGGACTGGCGATAGTACTGTGCCAGCCATTCGACGGGGTCCTTGCCCTCCACCTCGAGTGTGGAGATGCGCGGCTCGTGTTGGTTGGGTGCGAGCACCTGCGAGTAGAAGAGATTGCGGTCCGGCTCGCGCACATCCTCGGTAAACAAGCGGCCGACCACCGATTCCTGCAGCGAGCTGGCGGTGGTGAAGAGATTGATGCGTGGCGCGCGGAGATTGACGGTCCAGGCGATGGTTTCGGCCCACGGGCGGGCGACCGTGTGGAGCGTGATGAGCGCCATGAAGTCCTTCAGCATCAGGTCGAGATCGCCATTGTGGCGGATCCCGTGCTGCATCAGGTGGAGGTAGTAGTCCGTATAGATCGGCGTGAACTGTCCACGGACCATCAGCGCGTTGCGATGGCGCACGTAGATCGATTCGATCTTGGTGAATTCCTCCGGGGATTCCAACTGGCCGCTTTCGTCACTCATGCGGCTCAGGCATGCCGCAGGATCGCCCGGGCTGCAAGGCGGACGAAGAAGTTTGGCCGCAAAAAGGCGCAAGAAGCGCAAAAGGAAGAGGGAAAGAAAACAAAGTCATCACGGCTTTTCCGACAAATCCCTCTTCATTGCTTTTTTGCGCCTTCTGCGCCTTTTTGCGGCTGAAAATCTCACTCGAAGCGGCTGGCACCCTGCATGCGCACGGCGACCGGATCGCCCACGCCGAGCCCGAGTTCCTCAAGCTGCTGGCGGGAAAGCTCCGCATCGACGAACTGGCCGTCTTCCAGGCGCAGGCTCAGGCGGGCGATGGGACCAGCGGAGAAGAGATGATGCACGCGCGCGAGGCGGTCGGTGGCCGGATCGGCTTCGGCGGCGAAGAGGACCTCGACGTCGTGCGGACGCACGTAGAGCGGGGAGTCCGGATCGCGGCTGTCACGGATGGCATTGACGTTGCCGAGGAAGCGGATGACGAACTGCGACTCGGGGTGGTCGTAGATCTGCTGCGGCTCGCCCACCTGCTCGATGCGGGAGTTCGCCATGACGACGACCTGGTCGGCGAGTTCGAGGGCTTCCTCCTGGTCGTGGGTCACGAAGAGGGTGGTGAGGCCGATCTCATCGTGGAAGCTGCGGAGCCAGCGGCGGAGATCTTTGCGGACCTTGGCATCGAGCGCGCCGAAGGGTTCGTCCAGCAGCAGCACCTTCGGGCGGATGGCGAGCGCGCGGGCGAGCGCGACGCGCTGGCGCTGGCCTCCGGAGAGCTGGTCGGGGCGGCGGTTTTCAAGACCGGCGAGTTGCACCAGCGAGAGCAGTTCGCCGACGCGGTTGCGGATCTCCGTGGAGGAGGGGCGCTGCTTCGATGGCAGCACCGAAAGACCGAAGCCGATGTTCTCCGCGATGGTCATGTGGCGGAACAAGGCGTAGTGTTGGAACACGAAGCCGACACCGCGCTTGCCCGCGTGGACGTTGGTCACGTCCTCACCGTGGAAGTGGATCGCGCTGTTCTTGGATTCATCGGCGAACTCCAGACCGGCGACGATGCGGAGCAGCGTGGTCTTGCCGGAACCGGAGGGTCCGAGCAGCGCGGTCAGCGAGCCGTTGGGAACTTCGAGCGAGACGTTGTCGAGCGCCTTGTACTTGCCGAAGGTCTTGTTGATGTTGCGGATGGAAATGGACATGGATGGAAAATTCTAAGCACTAGATCCGAAGCACTGAATGAAGAGCCGGATGTGGTGATGGGGTTCAGTGGCCTTTGGAACCGGCGTGGCCGGCGTAACGTTCGATGACGTCCTTGACGATGAGGGTGACGAGCGCGAGCAGGGCGAGCAGCGAGGCGCAGGCGAAGGCCGCGCTCGATTGATACTCGTTGTAGAGCACCTCCACCTGCAGCGGCAGGGTGTTGGTCTTGCCGCGGATGTGGCCGGAGACCACGGACACGGCGCCGAACTCACCCATCGCGCGGGCGTTGCAGAGCAGGATGCCGTAGAGCAGGCCCCACTTGATGTTCGGCAGCGTCACGCGGCGGAAAATCTGCCAGCCATGCGCGCCGAGAGTCACCGCGGCTTCCTCTTCATCCGTGCCCTGCGTTTCCATCAGCGGGATCAACTCGCGGGCGACGAAGGGGAAAGTGACGAAGATGGTGGCGATGATGATGCCGGGCGTATCGAAGACCACCTGCATGTCATGGGCATCCAGCCATGGGCCGAACCAGCCCTTCGAGCCGAAGATCAGCATCCACACCAGACCGGCGATGACCGGGGAGACGGCAAAGGGCAGGTCGATCAGCGAGACGAGGATGGAGCGGCCGGGGAAGCGGAACTTCGTCACCAGCCACGCGGCGGCGAGGCCGAACACGGCATTGAACGGCACCGTGATCGCGGCGGTGAGCAGCGTGAGCTTGATCGCGGACATCGCCGCAGGTTCGGTGAGGGCCTTGACGAAGACTTCGGCCCCCTGGCGGAATGCTTCCAGGAACACCGCGATGAGCGGCATCAGCAGGAAGAAGGTCAGCACGGTGCAGGCCGCGCCGATCAGCAGGATTTTCACTCCGAGGGATTCGGTCGTGACGTTCTTGTGGGAGGCCATGGTCAGCGGGTGCGCCAGTTGAGACGGCGCTGGAGGAGATTGATGAGGAAGAGGAGGACGAAGGACACGACCAGCATCGCGGCGGCGATCACGGCGGCGGACTCATACTTGAACTGCTCGAGCTGCGAGATGATCAGCGAGGGCAGGATCTCGGTCTTCAGCGGCAGGTTTCCGGAGATGAAGATCACGGAGCCGTATTCACCGACCGCGCGTGCGAAGGCCAGGGTGAACCCGGTGATCAGCGCGGGCAGGATCGATGGGAAGATGACGCGCCAGAAAACGGTCCAGCGTCCGGCTCCGAGTGTGGCCGCTGCTTCCTCCGTATCCTTGGAAAGATCCTCCATCACCGGCTGCACCGTGCGCACCACGAAAGGCAGGCCGATGAAGAACAGGGCGATGAACACACCGATGGAACTATAGGCCGCGCCGCGCTGGGAGATGGTGTCCACCCATCCGCCGATCCAACCGCCGGGCGCGTGGTGTTCCTTCACCCACTGCGCGCCTTGGGCGAGGTATTTGCCCACCCAGCCCTTGGTCGAGTAGATTTGGGACAGGGTGATGCCCGCCACGGCGGTCGGCAGGGCGAACGGCAGGTCCACCATTGCATCGAAAAACTTGCGGCCCGGGAAGCGGTAGCGGACCAGTACCCACGCGATCAACAGCCCCAGCACGGAACTGCACAACGCGGCGATCGCGGAGGCACCGAAGCTGAGCTTCGCCGCGGCGACGATGCCGGGCGACTTCAACAGCTTGACGGAATCCGCCCATCCCATCTGGCTGGCCTTCATGAAGAGAGCCACCAGCGGGATCAGGATGATCACACTGAGGTAGGTGAGAGTGTAGCCGAGCGAGAGGCCGAAGCCCGGAATGATGCGGCGGCGGGACATGCGTGAGCCTTGGAGGATTTCAGGGATTTGAAAACAGCGAATTGGAGACAGGCCGGAGCACGGCACATGCCCGGTCGGGAATATCCCAGCCGGGCATGGTCAGACAAACCGGGGATGGCAACTTATTTGCCGTACAACTGGTCGAAAGTGCCGCCGTCGGCAAAGTGGGTCTTTTGGGCTCTTTCCCAACCGCCGAAATCGTCGCGGATGTTCACGAGAGTGAGGGCGGGGAAGTTCTTGGCGTATTTGTCGGCCACCTTCGCGTCACGCGGGCGGTAGAAGTTTTTCGCCGCGATTTCCTGGCCTTCCGGGGTGTAGAGATACTTGAGATACTCGGTGGCCACTTCGGTGGTGCCGTGGGCGGCCGCGTTTTTCTCCACCACCGCCACCGGAGGCTCGGCGATGATGCTCAGGCTGGGATAGACGACCTCGGTCTGGCCCGGAAACTCCTTCTGCAGCAGGGCGATTTCATTCTCCCAGGCCAGCAGCACGTCACCGAGACCGCGTTGGGCGAAGCTGGTGGTGGAACCACGGGCACCGCTGTCCAGAACGGGAACGTTCTTGAAGAGCTTGGTGATGTAGTCCTTCACCTTCGCTTCATCGCCACCATATTCCTTGGACGCCCACGCCCAGGCGGCGAGGTAGTTCCAGCGGGCACCACCGGAGGTCTTCGGATTCGGGGTGATGACGCCGATGCCGGGCTTCACGAGATCGTCCCAATTCTTGATGCCCTTCGGGTTGCCCTTGCGGACGACGAAGACGATCGTGGAGGTGTAGGGTGAGCTGTGGTCCGGGAGCTTGCCTTCCCAATCGGCGGGCAGGGCACCGGACTTCGCCACGGCGTCGATGTCACCTGCGAGCGCCAGTGTGACGACATCCGCGGAGAGGCCGTCGATGACGGCGCGGGCCTGCTTGCCGGAGCCGCCGTGGGATTGCTCCACCTTGAGATCCTGGCCGGTCTTTTCCTTCCAGTGCTTGGCGAATGCGGCATTGAACTCGACGTAGAGCTCGCGGGTCGGATCGTAGGAGACGTTCAATAGCGAGACGCCGCCGGAACTGCCTGCGGTGTTGTGGCTTTTCTTGCAAGCCGTCGCCAGGAGCGATGCGGCGGCAAGCGTGAGGAGTGCGGTGATGCGGAGGGGTTTCATGAGGGATCAGTATTTGTAGGTGAGTTGGAGATAGGCGGTCCTGGCGGTGTCGTCGGTGCCGGTGCTGTCGAGGTAATCGCCAGCGAACAGCGCGCCGGTGCCGGACAGGAGTTCGAGGTTCTTGGTGAGGTTGGTCTGGACGTAGAGATCGACTTCTGTGCCGATGAAGCGGTCGCCATTGTAGCCTGCGGGAGTGCGGAGTGTGGACGAGCCATTCGCACGATAGACGAAGTCCGCGGTCTCCGCGCGGAAGAAGGCGTGTGCCTGCAGGCCCACCTTCCAGTCCTTCGCCGGAGTGACGGTCAGCTCCACGTAGGGATCATGAATGTTCGCCCAGCCGACGGAGTCGAGCAGGCCGTTCATGTTGTGCGTGGAGGGATAGACCGGCAGGAAACGGTGCTGGTCGCCATCGGTGCGGTCGTCGTCACCGCTGGCGTAGCTGTAGTTCACGCTGAGGCGTGGGGTCCATGGCGCGTCGTTGAACGTGTAGCCGAGCGTGGCCTGTCCGCCGAAGGAGAGGAGGTCGAGCTCCTTCGCACCGGACAACACGTGGCCGGTCTGGAATGCGGCTTCGAGTTCCCAGTCCCATGGCGAATCCTTGCCCGCCTTCTTGAACAGGCGCGAGCCGAACGTCCAGAAGTCCCCCTTCACGGGAGCCACGGTGCTGTGCTCGCTGTCCAGATGGATGGCGTAGAAGTCGAGGGTCTGGCCACAAGGGATCTTGCCGGAGGCGTAGAGGCCGATGAGGTCCGCGTTGTGATCGGAGTCGTTGAATTGATCCTCTTCGATCACCACGACATGACCGGCGAAGGCATCGATCTGCCAGTCCTTGTTCACCTTCCACGTCACGCGTGCGGCATCGAAGGTGCGGCCGTAGTTGCTCCAGTTGCTGTCTGCGAGGATGCGGCGCGATCCGAAGTCCAGCGGCTGGCGGCCCAGTGTGAGCTGCAGCGGGATGTCCTTCAGGTCGCCGAGCTGGAGATACAACTGGCGGAGATCGAATGTATCGTCGCCATTCGCGCCATTGAGCGTGTCGTGCGGACGGCCGGAGAAGAACTCGCGCGAGTCCTGGCCTTGCGCATACAGCTTCAGCCACGAGGCAGGCTGATAAGCGAGACCCAGACGGGTGCGAGTGATCAACCAGCCATCGTCATCGGCGGCATTCAGGTCGTCGTTGAAGTCGCGGACGTTGTCCGTCCACTCGGCGCGGACGCGGACCTCGGCGTCGAATTTGAAATCGTTGAGAAGACAGTCGGAGGCCCCGGTGGCGGGGGCCGGGGCGGTGCCGGCGTGGGCGACGCCCGCGAGGGCGGTCAGCATGGCGGCGGAGGCCAGGTGACGGGGAATCCGGAGGGTGGTGATCGCGAGGCGTGACGCTTGGCTGCGTGTGGCGGAGCGACCATTGACTGAGCGCCGTGGTGCGGCGTTTCGATCAGGTGTCTTCATTCGGTTGTGGGATGTTTCCGGGGAGGGAAACGGGAGTGATCTCGCGCCCTGCGGGGCGTTGAGGAAGGAATCAGGCAAAAAAAGACCGGGACACGGAGGGACGGATGGCGGACGGGCACCGCAGCGAACTACGGTGGATATCGTACCGCTCTCCGATCCCTCCGGTGTTCCGGTCGGTCTCTTTTGAGCGTTTGTGCGGCGGGTGCCGCGTGGGGCGGGTCAGGAGGGCTGTCCTTGTTCGTCCCGGGGTGAGTTGAAGCGGGTCTTTTCCAGCGCCTCGATCTGGGTCACGCGTCCGTCATGGACGATGATCTGGATCGAGCCGAATCGGAGTGATTCCACTTTGGTTCGAACGACTTCCAACCAGTCGGGCTTGGTGCCCTCGATTGGAACGATGCGTTCAGCGGCTTTCGGATTCATTGGAAACGGAGGATGGTAAGGCGAGTTGGGAGAGGCCGGCCAGGAATCCATCCTCGGGGTCGGCGCGCCGTTTGTTGGTGGCGGGCTTGCCTTCCAAGGTGGAGAGCTGGGCGGCGAAGGGAGGTTCGACTCCGTCACGGCGCATTTTGCGGAGAGTGACTTCGACGACCTGGGCGATGGTGTATCGATCAAGGATGTTCGCGATGGCGTTGCGGACATCGATCATCAGCATGCGGAGGCCGCAGTGGGCCTCGTCCGGACACGAGCAGCGCTGGTAGGCGTTTTCGCTGGCGCAGCAGATCGGAGCCAGGCGGCCGTCCATGAGACGGACCAGGTCACCGATGCGGATCGAGTCCGGGGATTTCGCTAGTGCATATCCTCCGAACTTGCCGCGACGGGTCTCGACGATCCCAGCCTCCCGGAGTTCCTGGAGGATACGTTCGACGAATTTGAGCGGCAGCCGGTTTGCTTCCGCGAGATCAGCTCCCGCGACGGTGGACAGGCCAAGTTCGGCGGCGATACCCAGGTGGATGGTGGCACGTAGGGCGTACTCTGCTTTCTTGGAAAGATGCATTCGGAAATCTGAACGGGTAAGTGGTGGATTAAGGCGTGGGCCTCAAGAAAAAAGTACAAGAAAGTTCGGATTTGTCGAGGTGATACCCCGGGTGGGATTACGATTTGCCTTATAAATCAATGGTTTCAGCGGTTTATGGCGATTTTGCGATTTGATGGAGTGGGTGCCGGAAAGTTCCAAATGATGCTGGACAGGTAATTCTATATGGAATAGTAGGAAATAAATCGCGGCATTCAAGTGGCGGTTTCCACAAACCAAACAAAGCACTCCATGAACACACGTCCTCTTGCTCCGGAATTCCGGACCAATCTGAAGCAGTTGCTCCAAGGGTTTGCGGAGCACTGCGAAATTTCCGAGCGCCTCGCGGGCAGGATCGAGCACCCGATCTATTTCCACGGCTTCAAGTTCGGCGCGCCGGTCTTCACCTTCACCGGTCCGGCTTCGGATGACACCGTGCCGCGCACGATCGGCCTGATCGGCCACAACACGCGCACCAGCACCGTCGCATCCGATGTGCTGCTCCAGTTGATCGAGGTCGCCACGCTGCGTCCGGAGATCGCCGTGGACCAGGTGTTGCGGGTGCTGCCGGTGGGTGATCCGGTCACGCTGGAACTGGAGGAAGACGCTCCGGATCTGAGCGACTGGCCGGTCCTGTCTTTCCTGCAGGACGAGTTCCGCGGTTCCGTGCCGGATGGCCTGATCGAGGTCCGTGCGACTACTGGCAAATCGCTGGTGATCCGGGGCGAGGCGGATGTGCGGCTCTATCAGGTGCTGGCATCGAATGCCGCCAGCGCGCGGGGGCTGCCCGCGCCGCCGGTGCTGTCCACCTTCGTGCCCGCCTTCGGTGGCGGCCGCTGGCATCTGGAAATCGACGTGCCGGAAGCGTGGACGCAGGCAGGCGACGTGCTCGGCGTGAGCCGCTTCATCGGCCGCGTGCTTGAGACCTACTCGCACTTGCTGGGCGCGTGCAGGGCCTCTTCCCGTCGTCTTCCATGACAATTCACGCGGCCGCATCCACAAGGGTGCGGCCGCCTCTTTTTCTCCACCGCTTCTCTTCCATACGAACCATCCCATCATTCATGAAGTCCGCCTCCAATCCTCTGCCGATCGCCATCGTGGGCGGTGGTTTCAGCGGCACGCTCGCCGCGATCCATCTGGCCAAGCGCTTGCCGGATACGTCCATCCTGTTGTTCGAGGAAGCCGCCGAGGCCGGTCCAGGACTGGCTTATGGCACCGGCTCTTCCAATCATCTCCTCAACGTGCGGGCCGGTGCGATGAGCGCCTTCGCGGAACGTCCGGATCATTTCCGCGAGTTCGCCAGTCAGGCTCTCGACCGTCCGGTGGATGCTGCGGAGTTCCTGCCGCGCGCGATTTACGGGGGTTACTTGAGATCGCTGCTAAAGCAGGCGCTGGAACGTCATCCGAAGCTGGAGGTGCGCCATACCTCCGTGATCGATCTGGTGGCGGACGCACGCGATCCACAACAAGCGAGCCTGGTATTGAAGGATGGCACCTCGCTGGAGGTCTCACGCGTGGTGCTCGCCACGGGCAACCGCGGCTCGGCCTTCCGCACATCGCTCTGGTCCGTACACACCCGTGCCGCGCGCGATGCGGATGCGTATGATGGCCTGCATCCGGATGCGCCGGTCGTTATCATCGGCACCGCGCTTTCGATGATTGATGCGGTGAACGAGTTGGAACGCCGCGGTCATCGCGGACCGATCCATGTCACCTCCCGTCACGGTCTGCTGCCGCATGCCTACGCGCCGCCTTCGTCCGTGCCGGTGCCGGAACTCGACCACCTGCCGGATTCGAACCTCCGCAAGAGCGTGCGCTTGTTCCGCAAGGCGGTGAAGGCTCATGAAGCCGCCGGTGGGAACTGGCGCGACCTCTTCGCGGCGATCCGTCCCTACACGCCAGGCTTGTGGCAGGAGCTTTCGCCGCGTGACCGCCAGCGGTTCCTGCGCTTCATCAGCCCGTTCTGGGAAATCCACCGCCACCAGTGCGCGCCGGAAACACGCGGCCTTGTGGACCGTCTCATCACCAGCGGCCGCCTCACCATCCACCGCGGCGCGCTCGTTTCCGTGGAGCGGAAAGGGGATCACTATGCCTTGGAATTTGCCAGCCGCACCAGCCGCCTGCCGAACCGCACGCTGGAAGCCGCGCGCATTCTGGATGCCACCGGCCCCGCGCGTGACATCCACACGCTGCGACATCCGCTGATCTGCAACCTGCTGCGCCGCGGGTTCCTGACCTCGGATGTCCACCGGTTGGGCGTGGAAACGCTGCCGGACTATCGCGCCGTCCAGCGGAACGGCCGTCCGGCTCCCTGGCTGCATGTGGTCGGCCCGATGCTTCGGGCGCGTTACTTCGAGGCCACGGCCGTGCCGGAACTACGCCTGCACGCCGCCGCCCTGGCCGCCCGCATCGCCGGGGAACTCCAACAAGTGGAGGCTCCGGCTCTCGCCGAGGTGGCGTAAGCTCGGAAAGCATGGCAATTTGCCCGATTCCCAAAAGGGGAAGCATCTGGTGGGGTGCCTCCCCTTTATATTTCCCCGCGGTTGATAGGGTCATGAGAGATTTGAGAAAAACAGTCTTCTCTCTCATGAATTAGTCGATAGTTTGATCGATACTACCCTCCTGTCATGTCCTCAAACCTTCGTCTAACAATGTCTCAGGAATGGAATCCTTCGTGCCGTCTCCGTAGCACGCTGCTCCGGCTCGCGCTGCTCACCACCTCATCCCTCTTCGCCACGCAGGCTGGAGCGGAGACGCTGCATCTCCTCACCGACGATGGAAAGCTGTCCAGCGTCCTGACGACCTCCGTCACCACTCCCACGGCTCCCGTTTCCATCACCGGCATCACCGCGGGTGAGTCGGTGGTGGGCATCTCCGTGCGTCCGCAGAACCAGCTTCTCTATGCGCTGGGCGTGAATTCCGTGGCGGACACGGCCTCCCTGTATGTTGTGGACCCGAAGACAGGCTTCGCGTCGTTGATTGGCAACCCCGGCCAGATTTCCTTCACCACGAACGGCGTCACGGTCGTTGATTTTCCCGATCCGGCGGTGGTGAAATGGGGTTTTGATTTCAACCCCGCCGTCGATCGCATCCGTGTGACGGCCGGTTCCCTGAATTTCCGTGTGAACCCGAACAACGCCGCGCCTGTCGATGGAGACAATGGCGGGGCCGTGACGGCCGGCACCAACCCGGACGGAGCGATCAACGGCGGCAGCACCACGGTGGCGGGGGTGGCCTACACCAATGATGTCCCGAACAACGGCGGCATCACCACGCAGTACACGATCGACGATGCGTCGAACAGACTCTTCATCCAGAACCTGCCGAATTCCGGCACGCAGACCTTGGGCCAGAACATCACCCTTGGTGGGCCTGCCCTGGATATTGCCTCGTCCTCCTTCAGCATCGCGCCGGGAGTCAACGCGCCGGCCAGCAACACGGCGGTCACGACCGGGTCGGGCTTCCTAGCCTCGAAGGTCGGTGGAGGCACCACGAAGCTGTTTTCGCTGGATCTGGTCACCGCGCAGGCGACCTTGTTGGGAGACACCGGACTGTCCGTCCGCGGCATCGCGGTCCTGCCGGGATCGGGCGCTGCGATCGCGCTCCCTGCGGGTGGTGGCAGCCTGATCCGCCTCAATCCCGCCACGCCGACCACCACCACGACCGTGGCGCTCGGCGCCCTGACCGCGGGAGAGACCCTGGTGGGCATCACCAGCCGTCCGCAGACGGGCCAGCTTTACGGCCTGGGGATCAATGCGACGGCCAACAACGGCACGCTTTATCTCATCGATCCCCAGACCGCCGGCGTCACGGCCGTGGGCGCGGCTTCTTCCATCGCCTTCACGACCGATGGGGTTACCGTGGTGGATCTTCCTGATCCTGCCACCGCGGGCTACGGCCTGGATTTCAATCCAACGGTGGACCGCATCCGGGTGGTCACCACCACCGGCCTGAATTTCCGTCTCAATCCGATCACGGGTGCGGCGGTGGATGGCGATACCAGCATCACCGGCACGAATCCGGATGGAGTGATCAACGGCTCCGGAGTCGTGGGCCTCCGCTCCGCCGCCTACACCAACAGCTTCAATCAGAATCTCACGGGTGGGGTCACCACGCTCTACACGGTGGATCCGATCTCAGGCAGCCTCTACATTCAGGTGCCGCCGAACAATGGCACCCAGACAAGTCCGCTGCCGATCACGCTCGGTGGCCCAGCGCTGGCGATCAGCACGTTTGGTGGCTTCGACATCCCGCACTCCGTGTCCGTTGCGTCCTCGAATACGGCGGCCACCGGCGAAGGCCTGTTTACTTCGCAGGTGGGTGGAATCGCCGGTCTCTACCGTGTGAATCTCGCCACGGGTGCTTCCACGGCGTTGGGCAACATCGGCACCGGTGCCACACCGATCACCAGCCTCGTGGTATGGGCTACGAACGCCGATCTTTCGGTGGAAAACCCGGCGGGCACCGTGGTGGCGGACAATGCCAGCACCGCGACCTTCCCGAACACCCTGGTGGGCATGCCCGTCACGAAGCAGATCACCCTGCGGAACCTGGGCAGCGAGCCGCTGACCTACTCCACCAGCTTCACCACCGGCACCGAATTCAGTGCCACGGGCAATGGGAGCGGCACCGTTCCCGGATCCTCCTCGGTGGTTCTTACGCTGACGTTCAATCCGACCTCGATGGGCATCAAGAACGACACGCTGCACATCCTCAGCAACGATCCGGACGTGGCTTCCTTCGAGGTAGCCCTGACTGGCAACGCGCTGATCCCGCAGACCAACGATTCGCTCTTCTCCACCACCGGCGAGACACGCTTCAATCCGCTGGCGAACGACACGTTGCCCGGGGATCTGCTCATTTCCGCGGTGAGCGATCCGGCCATCCAGATCGTAGATGGCCGCACGCTGATCATTCCGGCCGGCTACACCGGCCAGTTCACCTACACGATCAGTGTGAGTGGTACGGATACCGGTCTTGCGGTGGTCGATGTGGTGGGATCGCTCCCATCCTCGGTGCCGAAGGGCTACAACGGCGTTCTGACGGATGTCTCCGACAAGGTGAAAGGCTGGGCCCAGGCCAAGCTCAACAAGAACGGCGTGGGCACCATCAAGATCGTCACCGGGAACTCGAACACCAGCACCCGGATCACTTTCCCGACCGGCTCGACCTCGATCAACGTGGCGACGGCGCTCGGCAATCTGAACCTGGATCGCAGCCTCAACGGTGTGCTCCTGTTCTCGTTGAACGGCGGCACCCTCGAAGGCACGCTGCATGCGGAGCCGCCGCTTACCAACAGCACCGGCACCCACCACATCGCCCTCCGCAGCATCGATCCCGTGACCTTCCCGGGTGGTGGCTATGCCACGGCCGTGGTGACCCGGAATGGAGCCACCAACCTCCGCGGCCTCCTGCCGGATGGCAATCCGTTCACGGCGGCGACCGCGCTGACGGACAACTTCGCCATCGCCTTCTTCACCTCGAACATCACCGGCGTGACTCCCTCAGGCTTTGTCGGAGGTGATCTCACGCTGTGGGCGAATACGGACACCGATGTCACCGGTGAACTCGTCTGGAGCAAGCCACCGCAGGGCGGCAACGCCAAGGGCACCCACCTCACCGGAGTCGATACGACACTGACTGCAAATGGCAGCCTGTTCTTCCGCAATGTTCCCTACGCCAACGGCTCCACCGATGTGGAGTTGGCCGGCGGCAACCTGGCGGTCGACGAAACCGGCACCGTACCCATCACCAATGGCGTGCCGGGAGTGCCAACCGGTTCGCTGCTGACCTGGTCCATCAACCGTGGTGCGGGAACCTTCACCTTCACGGTGTTCGATCCCGTGCTCAACAAGGCGGTCCGCGGTTCGGGGCTCTACTTGCAGAAGAGCGACGGAGCCATCGGCTACTTCCCGGGCTCCACGATCGGTGGCCGGGTGGTGCTTTCGCCCACTCCTCCGCCTCCGTGATCCGACTCCTTTTCAGGAAATCCACAAAAGCCCCGTTCCTTGACAGGAGCGGGGCTTTTTCGTTTTCCGTCAGCCCTCCGGTTGCCCTTGTCAGTTCCACATCAGAGACACCCGGCTTCCGGCTTTCAAAATGTCGATTCAACCCAGGCTGATATGGGACGGGTCGTTGGCCCTCCATCCGCCTCACGATGAAGCCACCTTCACCAGATGGCCCTTTTCCCGGGCCGAGGCCAGCGTGCGGGCGAAGAGCAGCCCCGCGAAAATGAGGTAGCCTGCGTTCAAACCGAAGGCGATGCCGAGGTGGCTCCAGTCGAGCGGCTTGCCCGCCATCACCGCGCGCATGCCTTCGAAGACGTGCGCGGTGGGCATCGCCGCGGCGACGTGTTGCATCCACACGGGAAGATCCTGCACGCGGTAGAACACCGCCGAGAACGGCTGGATCATGAACGGGATCGCCCATGCCAGCGATTCCGCGCCATGGCCCCACTTCACGATCAGCGCGATGGAGATGATGCCCAGCGCCCAGCCGAAGAGCATGAGGTTGGCATACCACGCGAAGAGCGCGGCATTGAATTGGAAAAGATTGAAGCGATACGCCAGCGCGGCGATGGCCGCCAGGATACCCGCGGTGATGGCCACGCGCAGCAAACCGACCCCGCAGGCCGCAGCCACGTATTCGCTCATGCGCACCGGCGCGGCGAAGATGTTGAGCAGGTTGCGCGTCCACACGTCCTCGAGGAACGAGATCGAAACTCCCTGCTGCGAGCGGAACAGCGCGTCCCACAGGATCGTGGCGGCAATCAGCGATGGCACGAAGCCATGCGTGCCCAACCCGCCTTGGTTTTGGAGGGAAACGGAAACGAAGCCCCACATCAGGAGCTGCACGATCGGCCAGAAGAACAGCTCGAACAACCGCACGGGATTGCGCGCGTAGAGGAGAATGTAACGGCTGAGGAGGGAGTAGATGGTTCGCGGATTCAAGCAGGGCGGCGCGTGAAGTTCAGAGCGGAAGCGCGGAGCGACCATTGCACCGCAGTGGCGCGAATCCAGCGCCGATTTCGCCACCCCCGGGGTCGTGTCGGTGGAATTGCCGACTATTTGGAAATCAGGGACCGGCGTAGGGTGATGACCCCATGATGCCCGGCTCCTGTTTTTCTCCGTGAAGGCGGGCCGGTGCAGCGGAGCGGGTTTCGGCCCGATCAGCAAAAAACCGCTACCCAAAGAAACCCATCCTCATGCATTGCTCCAATCAAAAGCACCATCGGGCCATCCTGATGGTTGCGGCCGCCGTCATTGGCGCCACCGCGTGGCTGTCGTGGCCCGGCCACCCGCAGGCAACCGTATCCCAGGCAAGGGGAACCCGCGCAGGGAGGGCTGTGCCGATTGCACCGGAAACGCCTGCCCATCCATCTGCCGCGACTCCGGTGAAGGCCCTGCGCCCGGCTGGACCGGCACGCCGCCAGGATTTGGTTTGGAAGGACGAGATTCCGGAACCGGCGTTCGCCACCTTCCGTGATTGGACGCGGCGTTATGAAGCTGCGGATGCCGAGGGTAAAAAGGCGCTGGTGGGCGAGGGGATCGAGCTTGCTACGGTACGCCGCGCCGGATTTGCCGATCTGATGCACACGGACCCGGCACGCGCGCTGGAACTGGTGGTTCCCGTGACCGTGCGACGCCACCTGCCGCAGCAGGTGCTGGCGTTTTTGGAGACCCCCGTGGACAAGCGCGGGGACATCGAGCACTACACGGGCGTTTCGGAGGAAGGAGCTGCCGCGCCGCCGGAGTTCTATGAAGTGCAGGTCGACGGGGCCTCACTGAAAGCCTACGTCACGGCGGAGCGATCCGGGCAACCCTCGCGCTACGGCGTGCCAGTCCACGGTTACCAGCTCGACAGCTCGATCGTCGTGCGTCCTACCGCCGGTCGTTTGCTGGAGCCGGTGGAAGTGGGCGACGCCCACGCCGCAAAGGGTGAGGCGATCTGTCCGGTGTCCGAGCAGGACACACGGAGCCAGGGCGATGAGGCAGGACTCGCGGTGGGGGAGGAGACGGATCTTTTCTGCTCGTCCGCGCATGCCGCGTTGGAATTGGAGGAACGGACCGCTGCGGAACAGAACGCCCGCCCGGGTGGCGAGATGCTCGCGGCAGCGGGTGGCGATGGCGGAGGCGGGGAAGTGACCGCCGAGTCCTCGCACACCGAGGGCGTGAAAACGATCCTCTTCATCCGCGTGGATTTCTCGGATCACACGGGAGCGCCGGTCGATGGCGCGGTGATCCTGCCCTACATCGCGAACGCATGGTCGGCCTGGAGCTACGGCCGCTGCACGGTGAACACGGCCAACTGCGCCACCACACCGATCCTGCGCATGCCGAAGGTCGCGGGTACGTCCGGCTACAATGGCGCCTCCGGAACGCTTTACACCGATGCCCTCGCCGCCGCCACGTCCGCTGGCTATACACCGGGGAACTACTCCTTCGTGATGGTGTGCATGGACAATGCCACGCCGGGCTTCACCTTCGCCGGGCTCGGTACCGTGGGTGGCAACAAGACCTGGCTGCGTGCGGAGGGTTCCACCTATGCCGCACAGGTCGCGACGCATGAACTGGGGCACAATCTCGGGCTCAACCACGCGCAGAGCTATGTTGTGAGCGGCAGCAATCCCATCGCCAGCGGCGGCACCACCTCCGAGTATGGCGATCCATACAACACGATGGGCAATGGGGATGTATATTCGCCCTACAACGCGCGCTACAAACTCTACCTGAACTGGCTGACCAGCTCCGACTACACCACGGTCACCACCAGCGGTGTCTATCGCATCGCCGCGCATGACAAGTCCACAGCCACCGGTGTTCGCGGTCTCAAGGTTGCGCGCACGGGCAGCCAGGATTACTGCCTCGATTACATGACCGAGCGCAGCGGCTCGCAGGCCACCTACAATGACAATGGCATTCAGGTGCGCTGGGGACCGACCGGCACCGGCAATGGCAAGACCCAGATCCTCGACATGACCTCAGGCTCGGGCAATGGCCTGACGGATGCGCCACTCGCGATCGGCCGCACCTTCGCCGACGTGCCGAACAAGGTTTACATCACCACGCTGGCGAAGGTCACCGGCGCTTCGTTTGATTCCATGGACGTGCTGGTGAATACCAATGTCGCTCTGCCACCGCCGCCGTGGACTTCCGGTGACATCGGCACCGTTGCCGCGGCGGGCCGTGCCACCTATGACAGCGCGAAGCATCTGATCTATGGCTCCGGTGCGGACATCTGGGGCTCGGCGGATGCCTTCCACTTCGTGCGCCAGGGCGTGAGCGGGGATTGCGACGTGCGTGCGCGCATCAATCTCCAGTCCGCGAGCAACGGCTATGCGAAATCCGGTGTGATGTTGCGTGATGGCACCGGCGCGGGTGCCGCCCATGCGGCGATCTATGCCACGCCCTCGAACGGCTTCGCGTTCCAATACCGCACCGCTTCCGGCGGAGCGACGGTCAATGTCAGCGGACCTGCGTTGAACACCGCGCCGAACAACTGGGTGCGCATGACCCGCACCGGCAATGTCTTCACCGCCTACGTTTCCGCGAACGGCACCTCTTGGACGCAGGTGTCCACGGCCACCATCAGCATGCCTTCGTCGATTCTCGGCGGCATGGCGGTGTGCAGCCATGTGGATGGTGATCTCGGCGCGGCGTCGTTCGACAACGTTTCGGTGAGCGACCAGACCCTTTCCTCCGTAGTCGCGAACGACACCTTCGACACCGGCTCCGCCACTGCGGCCAACGATTCGAACGACACCGGTGATTTCAGTTGGGAGGGTGCCACACTGACGCTCGCTGCGGATACCACGCTCGGAACGGGTAACGCGTTGAACGTGGATGTGGGTGGAACCTTCGGCGGCGTGTTCGGGGAGTTCGACTCGCGCAGCCTCTCCGATGTCGGTGACAGTCTGAAACTGAGCTTCGATTTCCGCTACACCGTCGCACCTCCCGCGAACAGCAATGGATTCCGCTTCGGCCTCTACAACAGTGTGGGTGATGGCTTCGGCGTTCACAATGGCACCGGCGGCACCAGCGGCTACTATCTCATCGAGGACTACGGTGCGGACAATGGATTCGGCGCGGGCGGCACCGTGACCACGATCGCCACCGGCTCGAAGCCCTCGATCAACGACCAGCTCAAGCACAGCGCCGCGCTCACGTTGAAAAAAACCACCACCGGTATCCTCGTCACCAGCGTGGTCGATGGCAGCAGCGTGAGCACCACGGACACCTCGCCGGTGACGTCCACCTTCAACACCATCTCGATTCACAACGGCAACATGACCGCTGACTTCCGGCTGGATAATGTGAAGGTGGAGTTCACCAACAACCTCGCGCCGGTCTTCGTCTCGAATCCGCTGGTGAAGCCTTCGGTGTTTCCGGGCAACGCCTATTCGGGTTCGATCGCGGGAGATGCGACGGACGGCAATGGCGATGCGCTCACGTTCTCCAAAGTCAGCGGGCCGGCGTGGCTGGCCATTGCTTCCGATGGTACGCTTTCCGGAACGCCGATGGTGGGCGATGCCGGAGCGAACAGCTTCGTGGTCCGTGCCACCGATACGCAGGGGGGCACCGCCGATGTGACAATGACAATCAATGTCGCCGGTGCGGTGACCGCCGTCTGGTGGGATGGCAGCGCCACGAGCTGGAATGCCGCGGCCAACTGGTCCACGGCCTCCGGTGCGACGACTCCGAATCCGGGAGCGGTCCCGGGTGCGAGCAACACGATGACCTTCAACATCAGCACCGTGACCACCGCGCAGGCGATCACGCTGGATGCCGATCAATCGTCCGCAGGCATGACCTTCGCCAGCAGCGGTACCACGACCTTCACCGGTGGTGGCACGAACCGTACACTGACGTTCGATCTCGGCGGACTGACACTCAATGCCGGAGCGGGGGCGGTGACCATCGGCTCCGCCACCGCGGGCCAGAACGTGGCGGTATCGCTATTGGGACCACAGATCTGGACGAACGGTTCATCGTCGGCATTGTCGGTGCTCAATGGTCTGTCGCTCGGTGCCAATCCTCTGACGATCTCCGGCAATGCGACGATCAGCGGTGTGGTCAGCGGCAGCGGCTCGCTCACCAAGCAGGACGGCGGCACGCTGGTGCTCTCCGGTGCGAATACCTACACCGGCACCACTCTGATCAAGGGCGGCACTCTTCAGGTCGGCGCGGGTGGGACCAGCGGCGTACTCGGCACCGGTGCCATCACCAACAATGCCAGCCTGGTGATCAATCGCTCGGACGCTCTCACGCTGGGGCAGGCCATTTCCGGAACGGGTTCGCTTGGCAAGACCTCGGCGGGAACACTGACGGTTTCCGGAACGAACAGCTACAGCGGTGGTACCACGCTGGACAATGGCACGTTGAATCTCTCCGGTGACCAGAGCTCCGCGAACGGCGGATGGACCATTGGCGCGGCGGCGGCCAACACGACCACGGTGAATTTCCAGGCGGGCTCCAGCGTGGTGATCGCGCCGGGCAAGCTGGTGCGCATCGGCAACAACGTGGCGAGTGGCACGACCAGTCAGACGCTCAACGTTGCGGGCTCCGTGGTGAACAACGGCACGCTCTACAACGGACGTCCCGGCAATCTGAACCTCAACTCCGGTGGCACGTGGACTCAGAATGATGCCATGTCGCTGAACGGTCAGGGCGGCTACACTTCCGCCATGACGGTGAACAGTGGAGCGACCTTCACCTACACCGGCACCCAGACGGTGAAGCTCCAACCAACATCCGGGAACAGCGGCAACGCCACCCTCACACTGGCAGGCGGCATGTTCGTCACCGGCTGTGGTTTTGAAAGCACCATCGCCAGCACGCTGGCGACGAACAGCGGCCTGATCCTGAATGGCGGGGCCACGCTGCGCTTGTCGGCGAATATTCCCGCACTGGCGGTGACGGCGGGCAGTCCCTTCGTCGTGCTGGTCGGCACCGGTGGCGCGACGGTGGACACGCAGGAATTCTCGACCACCCTGAGTCTGCCGGTGGCGAACGTTGCCAGCCAGACCGGTGCGCTGACGAAGACCGGATCTGGCACGCTGGTGCTGGGCGGGAACAACACATACACTGGCACGACCACCATCTCCGCTGGTGTGCTTCAGGTCGGCAACGGTTCCGGCACCGGCAGTCTGGCTTCGACTTCTGTCGTGAACAACGGTGTGCTGGTGATCAATCGGACCGGCACGTTGACGATGTCCGCGGTGATCAGCGGCAGTGGCTCGTTCTCGCATGCAGGTAGTGGCACGACCACCTTGAGCGGGGCGAATACCTACGCGGGGGAAACCAGCGTGAGCGCCGGAACCCTCACGGCGAACAGCGCTTTCTTTGCTGATGCCGCAGCCATCCGCCTGAGCACGGGAGCGGTTCTGAATCTGAACCACGCCGCCACCGATGTGGTGGACATGCTCTACATTGATGGTCTTGCCCAGGCCTCCGGTAATTGGGGTGCGATCGGTTCTTCCGCCGCGCACCAGACCAGCCTCATCACCGGTACGGGCATCCTCAATGTCACCCATGGAGGCACGCCCTATGATGCGTGGGCAGTGGCTCATGGCTTCAACTCGGTCACAGGTGCGGTGGATGCGGATCCGGATGGAGATGGTGCGAACAACCTTTTCGAGTTCGCCTTCGACGGGGATCCGACTTCTTCCGGTTCGACGGGGTTGGTTTATGAAAGCGTCCAGAGCATCGGTGGCGAGGATGCATTCACCTTCACCATCGCGGTGCGCTCCGGGGCTTCCTTCAGCGGCGAGGAGGGGAGCCCGTCCGCCATGATCGATGGTCTCACCTACACCGTCGAGGCTGGCGAGGATGTCAACTCATGGGGAACCGAACCGGTGGATGAGGTGGTGCCTGCCATCACCACCGGCTTGGCGACGCCCGACAGCGGCTGGGAGTACCATACCTTCCGCGCCGTGGCGACTCCGGCGGAGAAGCCGCAGATCTTCATCCGCGCCCGAGTCGGGCAGTGACGTCATTCCGCAAAAGGAGCGGTCGGAAAAACTCCGGCCGCCCTTTTTCATTCAGCATCCCGATCCCACCGTCTCCACATCTCCGGAGCGGGCGATCTTGATGAAGACATTCTCAAGGTCGTCCTCCTTGAAGTGGCGGGTGATCTCGTCCGCGGTGCCGCTGGCGAGAATTTTGCCCTGATGGAGAAAAAGGATGCGGTCGCAGACTTCCTCGATGTCCCGCATGTTATGAGAGGTGTAGAGGATCGCGGGAGCCCGCTCCTTTTGTACGTGCCGGACCAGCTTGCGCACTTTGTCCGCGATGTCCGGATCGAGCGAGGCGGTGGGTTCGTCCAGCAGCAGCAGCTCGGGATCGTTGAGCAGGGCTTTGGCAAGGTTCACGCGGGTGGATTCTCCGGCGGAGAGCTGGCCGGTGGGTTTGTCCGCGAGTTTGGTGATCTCCAGTAGTTCCAGTAGTTCAGCGACTTTCTGCTTCGGCTTCTTCACGCCGTAGAGCCCGGCGAAGATCAGCAGATTGTTGCGCACGCTGACGTTCCCGGGGAGGGCGGCGTAGGTGGTGCAGAAGTTCGCGCGCCGCAGGATCTCCATGCGGTGCTTCGACAGATCCATGCCAAAGGCGCGGATGGTGCCAGAGGTGGGGGTGATGAGGCCCAGCACCATATTCATGAGCGTGGTCTTGCCCGCGCCGTTCACGCCGAGCAATCCCACCACTTCCCCGGCACGGACGTCCAGGCACACGCCATCTACGGCCGTGAAGCTGTCGAAGCGTTTCACCACATGGTCGATTTCAAGGACGGGCGCGGACACGGCGATACGATGCCCGTCCTTCCGTCCGCGTCCAGTGCTTCCTCCGGAAAACGATCCGCCCCGGCCGCAGGGCGGCCGGGGCGGAACCGGGTGGGTTTTTGGATTGGGGGGAGAATGTCCCGCGGTTTACGGCACCGTCACGCGGAGGCGGACGAAGCGCTTCGGATCACCGGTGGGGATGGTGTATTGGATCGAGGTGCCGTTGTCCGTGAAGGTGACAGGGGTCCAGGTGATCAGGTCGGCGGAGGTTTCGACGATCGGAGTGGCGGCGGCGGTGGCGTCCTTCGGCCAGGTGATCGTGCCGTTGACGGTGGCCGGGTTGGCGGTGAAGCCGGGAGTTGCTCCGAAGAAGTATTCCACGCCGTTCTTCACGCCGTCGCTGTCGAAGTCGCCGTCCGCCGGTTGTCCGCCCGCATTGGTGGCGGCCCAGGTGGAGTAGCTGCTGGCGCTCGCACCCGTGGTCACCTGCAGGAGGCCGGTGCCGGTGATGCGGGCGGTTTTGTGGGTGGCGGAGGAGGTGAGGGAACCCCAGGTGCCCGGAGCCTGCTGGACGCCATCGATGTAGAGTTCATCGACGGTGTCGGTGGCGGCGTGGTTCAGATTGAGCACCGCGCCGTTGCTCAGCTTCACATCCGCGGTATCGGCGAGGAACGCATTCGACAGCGTCAGCGTGCCGCCGGTCACCAGCGTGTCACCGGTGTAAGTGTTCACTCCGGAGAGGACGAGCGTACCTGCTCCCGCCTTGGTCAGCACACCACCTGCGGCGGCTTCGCTGATGATGCCGCTTACCGTGCCGGTGCGGCCGGTGCCGATGTCGAAGACATGATTGCCGGTGGCGGCGAGTTTGAGCGCGCTGCTGACGGTGAGGTCTGTGCTGGCATCCAGCGTTGTGATCGTGCCGCTGTTCCAGGAAAAGGTGCGGGTGCCCGCACCGGTGCCGGTGGCGATGGTCTGCGCGGCTAGAACGGAGCTGCCGTTGAGCGTGAGCGTGGAGTTCACTCCGGTGCCTCCGGAAGCGACCACGCCGAGAGTGACGGTGGTCGCCTTCACGGTGCCACCGGTGACGCTGAAGTTGGCATTCGGTGTGCCGGCCACGCCGTTCTTGTTGCCGACGATCAGGGCGGTGGCGTCGAGCGTGCCACTGCCCATGATGAAGGAGTAGGTGGAGGCGGAGGTGTTGCGGCCATCACCGATGCTGAGCGTTCCAACGAGGGCATCGAGTTTGCTGGTGCCGCTGACACCGGTGAGCAAATCGACGGCTCCGGTTTGGACGCCGCTGTTGGTCACCGTGCTGCTTGCGCCGACCTTGATGTTGGCGCGGCCGGTGCCATCGGCGGCGCGGATGACCAGCGTCGGATTGACCCCGCCGCTGCGGAAACGGAGCGTCGCATTGTCGCGGGAGCTGGCGTTGTTCAGCAGGTTGAGGTTGTTGACGTTCAGCGTGGTGGTGTTGCCCAGATTGACGGTGGCGGTGTGGGCGGTGTTGTTGCCCGAGCTGTCGTTCTGGATGTGGAAGTTCGCGGCGGTGATCGTCGTGTTGTTCGCCAGCGTCGCGGTGACAGGACGGTTGTTGCCGGTGCCGGTGATGATGACGCTGTTGGAGGAACGGTTGTAAACCAGATTGGCGAGACCGCTCATGTCCATGGTGAGGGTGGTGCCGAGGCTGCTGCTGCCCGGGTTCTGGATCAGCAGGTCGGAGGCGCCGTTCACGGTAAGCGTGCCGGTTCCCTTCACGTTGTGGGTCACGCTGGAAGTGCCGACGCTGTTGGCGGTCAGGATGGGGAAGGTCGGGCTGGTGGAGCCGATGTCGAGTGTGGAGCCGGTGGTGGTGAAGTTGAGTTTTGATACCGTTGCCAACGTGTTCGACGCACCCAGCAGCAGCGTGCCGCCGGAGAGGTTCATGATACCCGTGAAGGTATTGGCCCCGCTGAGCATGACCGTGCCGCTGCCAACTTTCGTCAGAGCGCGCGCGCCACCGGCTTCACCGATGGCACCGGAGATGGTGCCGGTGCCGCTGTTGCTACCGATGGTGGAGTCGTTGTTGAGGGTGATCGCGCCGCTGGCGGTAGCTCCGGTGTCCAGGCGGATGGCACCGAGGCCTTCGGTATTGCCGGTGCCGGTCACGCTGATGGTTCCAGCGATGGTGGCACCGTTCGCCGCGTAAAGCGTCGCTCCCGAAGAGAGGGTAACCGGCAGGGTGGTGGGAGCCACGGTCGCACCGGTGATGGCCAGCTTGCCGCCGGCAGTGGTGGACACGGTGGCCGTGCCGGTCAGTCCGCTCAGGTTGCCGGAGAGAGTACCCTGCGAAGTGCCGGTGGCGAGGATGTCGCCGGTGCCGCTGATGGTGTTCGGCAGGGTGCCGCCATCCAGCGCGATGGTGCCGGAGGTGATCGTCACCGGGCCGGTACCAAGGGCATTGGCAGCGGTGGCGGTGGTGGTGCCGCCATTGAGCGTGGTGCCACCGGTGTAGGTATTGCTGGTGGAGACGACCAGCGGACCCGGACCGGTCTTGCTGAGAGCGGTGTTTCCGGCGATCGAACCGGTGCCACTGAAAGTGTAGCCGAAGGTGGTGTTGTTCGCGATGGTGACCGCTGCCGGGGCCAGGGTGCCGGTGAGGGTCACCAGGTTGTCGGCGGTGATGTCTCCGAAGGTGGCGGTGTCTCCGTTGAAGAACAGATTGTCACCACCGGTCCAGGAAGCACTGCCGCCCAGATCCCAAGTGCCCGTGACGCCGCCCCAGGTGCGGGCCGCCGCATCGAATTGGAAGAGGATGGCGAAATTCCCGGCATCATCCGCGATGAAACCGTTGCGGAATCCGGCGGTGGAGAACTCGCTCACCATCGGAGTGCCCGCACCGTTGTAGCCGACAACGGTGAAAAGGTTCGTGCCCGGCACCACGGAAGCGGCATCGGGGAGCAGCGTCACGGCAGCGGCGGACACACCGCTTGCGGTGATGTGGCTGTTGCCCACCAGCAGGCTGGAGCCGGAGGACAGCGTGAGGCTGCCGGTGGTGCTGCCACCGCCCGTCAGGGTGGCTCCGGAGGCCACGGTGATCGGAGAAGCCAGGGAACCGTTCAGCTTGAGGGTGCCGGCATTGACCGTCGTTGCGCCGGTGTAGGTGTTCGCGCCTTCCAGGGTGAGCGTGCCGATACCGGTCTTGGTCAGGGTGACGGTGCCGGTCGCATCGATGGTGAGCGGATTGGCGAAGACCACCGAGCGGCTGGTCGTATCGAGGGTGACACTGGCGCCGGAGCCACTGGTATCCGCGATGTGGATGCGGCTGCTGTAGTCGGTCTTGTTGGACGGGCTGAACTGGAGCGTGCCGCCCTTGAGAGTGAGATTGCCGGTGGAGCCGATGGCATCCGCGCCGCCCAGCACGAGCATGCCGGAATTCAGCGTGGTGCCGCCGGTGTGGGTATTGGCACCCGTTAGTACGATGGAACCCGTACCATTCAGGCTGACGGAACCGGTGCCGGAGATGATGCCGCCGTGGACGAGGGTTCCGGTGCGGTTGAAAGCGACCGAGCCGTTGTTGAGAATGTCCTTTGCCAGCGATCCCGTCCCCGCGGCATTGCCGATCTGGAGCGTGCCGTTCGCCGCGACCGTGACACCGCCGGTACCGGTGGTGTCCGCACCGAGGGTGACGGACGACCATTGTCCGATGGTGAGATTGCCTCCGCCCCAGCCGGTGCCCGGGTTGATGGTCACGGCGACGGTCTTGCCACTGGAATTGCCCGTGACACTCACGGCACCGCTGTAGGCGGCGGTGGAATTCGTGCCGCCGATGACGACATTGCGGCTGCTGCCGGTGGTGCCGCCGCGCTTGATGGTGAGCGAACCGGAGCCCACATAACCATTGTTGAACGTGAGGCCGTTGGTGAAGCCGCCTGCATCGTTCATCTCGACAGTCACGGCATTGGCCAGTGCCAGCTGATTGGCCAGCGTCTGGGTCACCGAGCCGAGAGAACTGGCCGGGGAGACCGTCGCGCCATCGAGCGTCAGGTTGGGAATGGTGAAGGTGGAGACAAGCGTGCCGCCACCGTTGGTGGTGATCAGTTTCAGCGCGGAGCCGTTGGCAACCGCGAGCGAGTCACCGGCGAAGGTGACGTTGCCGGTGGCGGGGGAGTTGACGGTCTTGCCGGTGCCGGTCGCCGCGTAGGCGTTGCCTGCGGCGGGCGCCGTATTGTTGCTCCAGTTGGCCGGAGTGGTCCAATCACCCGTGGTGGTGCCGGTCCAGGAGATGGTATCGGCAAGGAGGGTGGGTGAGAAACAAGCGACGACGAAAAGCGGGAGGATCTTGGATTTCATGATGCCGGGAATGCGAAGCGTCGGGAAATTGCACGCCATCCCCTGCGGTCGCAAACGGCCGGGCCTGTCAAAAACTGCTTAGGAAAACTTGGCAGATTGTACGTAGTTTCCGCCCTGTCCACCCATGGCGGACAGAGCGGGAAAGCATCATGAGTGATTGTGAATCAGGGGGATTCCTCGACTTTGGCACGCATGAACAGCTTGGGCGTCAGGGTCGGGTCCGAACCTGGGACGTAGAAGGAGCGATACGTCATCCCCGCGGTGATCGGAGGCAATGCCAGACTGGTCTGGAGGGAACCTTGCTGGCCGGATGGAACTTCCTGTACCGGAATCGAGGTCCAGTCCGTGAGATCGGCGCTGCTCTGGATGTGATAGATCACACCTTCCGTAGCAGTGGATGTCAGGTCCGTTTGGCCGCTGAAGGACGGAGTGCCTCTCACCGGCAGGGTCAGTGTGAGCACCTTCTGGGGAGTCGCGTTGATGGTGAGGGTGGCGACCTTGGCGACCACCTTGCCACTGCGGGTACCCGAGAGTGGATTGCCGTCCAAGGCATACTCGTAGAAGTTGCTGAGGCCGTCCTGGTCGGGATCCTGGTTCTTCGCATCATTGACACCGGTGGTCAGGTTGCTGGTGATGACCCAGTCCGCATACGGATCGGTGGCGACACCGGTGGTGACCCGCAGCAGTCCCGTGCCGGTGATGCGGTCCGTCTTGTGCGGGGCGGTGGAAGCGAGCGAACCCCAGATGCCGGTCGATTGCTGGACGCCGTCGATGTAGAGTTCATCGATCGTATCGATGGCGGCATGGGTGAGTTCGAGAGTCGCGGCATTGGTGATTTTCACATCGGCCGTGTCCGCCAGGGAGGCGGCTCCGAGCGAGAGTGTGCCGCCATTGACCAAGGTATCACCTGTATAGGTGTTGGTGTTGGACAGCACCACCTTGCCATCTCCGGTTTTGGTGATCGCACCTCCTGCGGCGGCTTCGCCGACCACTCCGTTGACCGTCGCCGTGCGGCCGGTAGGGATGTTGAAAGTGTGGGTGCCGGTGGCGGCGAGCTTGATCGGACTGCCGATGGTGAGATCGGTGGCGGAGTCGAAGGTGGTGATGGTGCCGTCGTTCCAGTTGAGATTGCGGGTGGCGGTTCCGGTTCCGTTTTGAACGGTCTGGGCGGCCAGGATGGCACCTCCATTCAGATTGAGTGTGGAGTTCAGCGTGCCGGCGGTCTGAGTGCCCATGGTGAGCGTGCCCACCTTCACGGTCCCTCCCGTGATCGAGAGCGTGGCATTCAAGGTTCCCCCATTGATGGTGAGGTTGCCGAGGTTGATGGAGGTGGCATCCAGCGTGCCGCCGCCCATCAGAAAATTGGAGTTGGCCACGTTCGCGCCAGCGGTTTTCTGGCCAATCTGAAGGGTACCCACCAGTGCATCGAGCTGGCTGCCCCCGGTGACTCCGGTGGTGAGGTCCACCAGAGCGGTGCCAGTACCGGTGAATGCCGTTCCGACATTCCAAGCGGCCCGGTCCGTGCCATTGGTGCCGCGGATGGTGACGGTGGGTTTCACAAGACCGCTGCGGAACTGCAGGGTGGCGCTGTCCTTGTTGTTGCTGGCAAGAACGATCAACGTGTTGGCGTTGATCGTGGTGTTCACGCCGAGGTTGATGGTGCTGGTTTTCGCCGTGTTGTTGCCCGGCATCCCGTTCTGCAATTCGAAGCTTGAGGCGGTGAAGGTGCTGTTGGTGCCCATCGTGAGATTGCCGCTGCGGGCATTGCCATTGCCCCCGATGGCGACCTTGTTGGACGGTGCGTTGTAAACCAGGTTGCGGAGATTGCTGGCGTCGAGCAGCACCTGCCAGGCGGTCGCTCCCGGAGTGACAGACGAATTGTTGATGACGCTGAAGTCCGATGACCCTTGGATGGCAAGGGTGCCGGGACCGGCGAGGACGGCGCTGGCGGCGGCGGAAGTACTGTTGGGATTGTAGCTGACCGTCAATCCGGTGAACTGCGGGGAATAGCTGCCGATGTTCAGGGTGCCGAGCACGCCGACCGCCGTGCCGGAGCTGAAGGTGAGCGAGCCGGTGGACGGCACGGCACTGGCATTGGCCAGCGAGAGCGTGCCGGAGGTGATGGTGGTGTTGCCGCTGTAGCTGTTCGCGCCGGAGAGGACGATCGTTCCCGCGCCCTGCTTCGTCAGCGAGCGGGCGCCGCCCACTTCACTGATGATGCCGCTGATTTCCCCGCTGCCGGAAACCGCACCGACGCTGGAGTTCGCGCCGAGCACCACGCTGCCCGAGACGATGGTGCCCGCATCCACACGCAGCGCGCCAAGGTTCTCGGTATTGGAGGCTCCGAGAAGATAGAAGGTGTTCGCGTAGTTTCCGGTGCCATTGAGGAAGCAGGTCGTCGCCGCGTTCACGTTGACGACCGCGGAGGATGGCAGGGCACCCGCTCCCGCCGGGGTCAGCGCAAGCTTGCCCGCGCCGGTGGTGTTGATGTCGATGGTGCCCGCGAAGCCGCTGAGATCTCCGCTCAAGGTGGATTGGGCGGTGCCGGTGACCGCGACCCCACCGGAGCCGGTGATGGTATTGGGGATCGTGATCGCCGTATTGCCGACCAGTCCCAGATTGCCGCCGCTGAGCGTGACGGTACCGGTGCCGAAGGCATTGGTCGCGGCGGCGGAGAGCAGGCCGTTGCTGACAGTCGTGGCACCAGTGTAGGTGTTCGAGGTGGAGAGGGTCAGTGAGCCGCCGCCACTTTTCGTCAGCGCGGTGGTGCCGGTGATGGAACCGCTGCCGGAGATGGTATAGTTGGCGGCATTGTTGTTTGTCACCGCGATGGACGAGGGCGCGACCGTAGCTCCCAGCGTGACAACGGTGTCTCCGGCGATGTCCGGGAACGTCACCGCATCACCGGAATAGAAGGCGGTATCGCCTTCGAGCCATGCCGGAGTGGTGCCGAGGTCCCAGGTGGTGCTCGTGCCATTCCATGTCCGCGCCGAGGCGGTGAAGGAAAGCGTGAGTTTCAGGTTCACGTTGTCATCCGCCACAATGCCTCCGCGATAGGAGGCGGCATTGAAGTCCTGTACGGCGGGTGCTCCGCCGGAGCCGTAACCCATCACATCGATCGTATTGGCACCCATCGTCACCGACTGCGCGCGTGCGATGAGGTTCACGGCCGTGGGTGTGATGCCGTTGCTATTGATGAAACCATTGCCGATCAGCAGATTCGAGCCGCTGGCGAGCGTGACGGTGCCGGTGGTGCTGCCGGAGCCGGTCAGGGTGGCACCGGCGGCGACGCTGATGGAGGAAGTGTTGCTGCCGGTGAGGGACAGGGTGCCGGCGCTGACAGTGGTGGCACCGGTGTAGGTATTGTTTCCGGAGAGGGTCCAGCGACCGGTGCCGGTCTTCGTCACGGAAGTGGCTCCGCCGTTGTCCACGATCGCTCCGGCGAACTCGCCGCGGCCGACGGTGGAACCGGTGAGGGTGAGGGTCTTCGCCCCCGATCCGGTGAAGGTGGGGGTGCTGGAGAAGACGAGCTGGCCGTAGCCGGACTGGGTGAGAGATACGGGGCCTGTAGTACCTGCGAAGTTCAGCACGCGGTCGGTGGTCTCGCCGCTGCCGCTGTAGATCAGTCCGGCGGTCAGGGTGGTGGAACCGATGGTGATCGTGCCATGGGCCGCGGTGGTGGGGGCACCGAGCGAACTCATGCCCACGCCGACATTGCCGAGGGAGCGGGCGTTCAACGCGCCGTTGAGAATCGAAACCGGTCCATCGAAGCTGTTGGCGGCATTGGTGAGCTGGAGCGTGCCGCCATCGGTGACATTGAAGCCGGTGGTGCCGGAGATCTGGCCGTTCAGCACCAGGAAGCGGGTGCCGTAGCTGCGCAGCGTGGCATTGGTGGCGCCGGAGAAGACGATGTTGTTTCCGAGCGGGTAGAGGATGTTGGCGGCGGTGGTGGCGGTGACGAGGCCGGCTCCGTTGGAAAGCGTGAGGGTGTTGCCACTGCCGGCCGCGAACGAGTAGCTGCCGAAGGCGGCAGGAGTGTTGGTATTCACCAGTCCGGAGGTGATGGAAATGCCGCCGGAGAGATCCGTATTGATGCCGGAAAGAGTGACAAGGCCGCTGCTGCCACCGCCATTCGCGGTGAGGTCGCCATTGCCTGCGATGGTGAGACCGGCGGTGCCGCCAAGGGAGGTGGAGATCGTGGTGACACCCGCAGCGGTCAGGGCGCTGGTGTCCACCACGCCCGGATTCGCGCCGAATCCGAGGAAGGAACCTGCGACGGTGTAGCCGGTGATGGTGCTCTTGAGCGCTGCGGCGTTGATCGGATTGGCCAGTGTCACCGTGCCTGCGGTGCCGCTGAAGAGGGTGGTGTCCGCGGCATTGGTCGTGTTGCTCCAAGCGAAGTTGGTGGCTCCACTGTCGGTCGTCCAGGTGGTGGCGAGGTTGTTCCAGGAGCCTGCTCCTCCGGTGATCCCGGAGGCCGTGCTGATGTCCCAGGAGACATCGGCGGCGAGGGTATTCGAGCAGAACGTAATAACGGCAAGAAGGGGGATAAGTCTGGGTTTCATGGGCAAAAATAAAAATGCAATCGTTGTAGCAATTGCATGCCATGTCCCCGGGGCGAAGCGGTGCGCACTCCAAAAAACTGTCTAACACTGTGATGCAGATTGGGCCGGCAAGCGACGGAACTGACGCAGCTTCCGGCTTGTCCGCAGGAGGTTCGGAGGCCACAAGAAGGGTGTCCGATGGCTTTCCCACTGAACTTTCTTTTCGGCACGGCCAATGCGGACCATCAGGTGGAAGCCCACGATCCCCGGCATGAGGATGTGTGGGACCTGTGGGAGCGGACGCAGGGCCTCTCACCCCGCGGACGTGCCACCGATTTCTGGAACCGCTATGAGGAGGACATCGCGGCGGCCGCGGCGATGGGCTGCAAGTTGTTCCGCTTTTCCACGGCGTGGGCGCGGGTGGAAACATCCGAGGGTGTGTTCGATCCGGAGGCGCTGGCGCACTACCGGCGGGTGGCGGAATGCGTCCGCAGTCATGGCATGCAGGTGATGCTGACGCTGCACCACTTCGTCTGGCCGGTATGGTTGGAAAGGGACCACGGGGGGATGCTGGGAAAGCGGTTTCCGGATCTCTTCGCCCGCTATGCGGACCGGGTGGCGGAGGCGATGGGGGGCCTGGTGGACTACTGGATCACTTTCAACGAGCCGAGCCAGCTCACCTTCGGCTACATCAAGCCGTGGTGGCGGAACCGCTACTACATGCCGCCGGGACTACCGCGCGGCGAGGAGGTGGATGAGGAAGCCGCGGCGGTGGGGAGGCTGGTGCCCTCGCTGTTCCGGGCGCACGCGCGGGCGCGGGTAAAGATCAAGGCGCGGCGTTCCGAAACGAAGGTGGGTGTGAACCCGCTGGTGACGGGATTCCCCACGTGGCTCCAGATGCTGATGGACTGGGCGGCGTGCCATCGCCGTCTGTCGGAGGCATTGTTCAAGTTCACCACGCGTGGGGCGCTGGTGGGCGAGCGGGCGAAGGTGGATCTGGTGATCGGTGGTATCACCTCCGGACGCCATGGTCGTTTTGAATCGAGCGATCCCTATCTGCGGACGGGCAAGGCGGTGTTGGTGAAGGCGGATTGGGCGGGTGAGGGGATGGATTCACTCGCGGACAAGCGCGTGGGTGTGCTCGGCATCGGCAACCAGCCGGACGGGTGGAAGCGCGACCTGCCTCCGTCCGCCAAGAAGCGGATTTTTTCAAACTACGATGAAGCTCGTAGTTCGCTGGCCGTCGGAGCGGTCGACGCGGTGTATGGGGACGCGCCCTTTCTGATGCCGCATGGTTTGGAGGAGAGCGGGTCGTTCCGCTTTCTCGTCACCGGATTGAGCGACGAGTCCTATGTGGTGCTCGCGCCGAACGGCCATGGCGATCTGTTGGAGCGCGTGAACCGGGTGGTGGCGACGTTCCAGCGTGAGGTGACTGCGGGGCGGGAAGAACCATGGATCCAGCCCGCCGCGCCATCGGATGAGGGCAAGCTGCCGCCGGTTTCGCTGGCGGAGGTGCTGTGGGGACCGGCGGAGAACGAACGTCCCGGCGAAGGGCGGGGGCGCTCGATGAAGCACATCCGCCGCCGTGGCCGCATCCGCATCGGTCTGCGCAAGGACACGCCGGGGCTTTCACCCGCGTGTCGTGGCGAGGGCCTTGAACTGTTGCTCGCGCGGCGCATCGCGCACCAGGTGATGGGGGATGAGGATCTGCTCGAGATCGTGCCACTGGAGCCCTCGCGGCGGGCGAAGGCGCTGTCTTCGAAATCGAGCTGGCTGAACTGGGCGTGGCGCTTCTGGGGGACGACGAGCTTGATCGCGAATGCGAACTGGTGGTATCTGGGGACCTCCGGGCGTTTGCCGGTGGAGCTTTGCCCGGATGAGGCGATTGGCGCGCAGGATTTCGTGGGGCTTGACTATTACTGGGGTCTGCCGACGCACAAGCTGCACCGTTTCCGATCTCTGGAGGATGCGGCCCACGGCAAGTTCATCCAGGCTCCGGTATGGCCGCAGGGGTTGTTCCATGCCTTGCGGCGTTTCCACCGTTGGTTTCCAGGGCAGGAGCTGTTTATCGTGGAGAACGGCAGCGTGCCGGAGGCGAATGGTGTGCCGCGCGGCGAGTATCTGAAGCTGCATCTCCAGCAGGTGGAGAAGGCCATCGACAAGGGCGTGCCGGTGAGCGGCTACAACTGCTGGTCGATCACTTCCAACCGGGAATGGGGCCATCCGTTCGATCCGAACACGGACTTCGGCCTCTACTTCGTGGACATGGACAAGGACCCGGAACTGCGTCGCGTGGAGACGGCGGAGGTGGAGGTATATCGGGAGATCATCGCCGCGGCGACGACGCGGGGAGTGTGAATTTTTTAGCCGCAAGAAGGCGCAAAAGACGTAAAAAGAAGAGGCGTTTGCGCGAGGTATGTAGTTTCTCCTTTAGGGGAACGGGGTTGAGCATCAGCGTGTCAGACGCCCTATGAAGGAGGAGCCAAGTATAAAGATAGCTCTTCCCCTTGCGTCTTTTGCGCCTTTTTGCGGCTAAAAAATCCAGAGCCTCCAATCCTCAGCCGGGTTTCTTCGTCCGGGTGCCGGGGGCGGCTAGGATTTCGATGTAGATGCCGGGCTGCTCGGCCTTCGCTGCCTCGTCGATCTCATGCGGGATGTCGTCCACGTGGATGGCCTTGGTATTGGCCGCTTCCGCGCCGACGCGGCAGTGGAAGTCCCAGAAATCGACACCTTCCGGCAGGGCCTTGCGGCGCTCGCGTTTCACGTATTTCCGGATGTCATGCTTGATCGCCTCCACGACACGCGGAGGCTTCAATCCTTCAACCTGGAGCGGAAACGTTTTCTTCACGGGCGGGCTTGTGGACCCGCCGGGCGCGTTTGTCCATCGCGGAAAACGGCCCGTCAGTCATCAAACATCCGCGGTCCCCCGGCGGTTTCAGCGTCTTCCTTGAGCTGGCGTTCCCAGATGTAGCGGCGGAACAGCACCTTCACCGCGGCGGTCAAAGGCACGGCGAGCAGCGCGCCGACGAAGCCACCGAGCACCAAGGACCAGAACAGCATGGAGAAGATCACCGTCAAGGGATGCAGGCCGACCGAGTCGCCGACGATCTTCGGTGCGGTCACCAGCGAATTGATCTGCTGCACGCCGATGAAGATCGCCACCACGCCGATCACGTAGCCGCCCGGCCCGAGGCCCCACGGCGCGACGCCTTGGGCATGCAGATAGCCGATGATGCAGGCGGGCACAAGGCAGAGGATGTTGCCGATGTAGGGGATGACTCCGAGGATGGCCATGAAGGCACCGATCAGCAGGCCGTAGGGCAGGCCGTAGATCGTGAGGCCGATGCCGACGAGTACGCCATCGATCAGGGCGACGAGCACCTGCCCACGGAAGAACGAGATGAGGTAGCCGTTGATCTCCTTCAGACAATCGACCAGCTCGGTCTTGAAGCGCGAGGCTTTCAGGGGGACGTAGTCGTGCCAGTGATCGCGGATGGCGGCGGACTCCTTGAGGAAGAAAAACAGATAGACTGGCACCATGATCATGCCGAGCACGAGGCCGAGGAAGGCCAGCACCTTGCTGGTGCCGGTGCTGAGCCAGGTGCGGCCGGTGGAGAGGATGGTGGCCTTGTTTTCGAAGAACATGCGGCCGATGCGGGTCTTTTCGAGGAATTCGAGCGTCTCGTCATCGGACGGCGTTTCGACCGCCTTGCCGAGATCATCCACCTCCGCGAGCGCATAGCCGATGGGATCAGTGGCGTGATCGGCGCGGAGCTTCTTCAGCGACCGGACGAGCTGGGGAATGAGATGCTTGTCATCCTCATCGGTCGGGTCCGGGGTGGCCTGCTTGTTCGGCTGGAAGACTCTCTGGAGGGTCTGCTTGCCGCTCTTGATGCCGGGCATGAGGGCCGCGGCCATGCCGCCGAAGGTGAGCAGCAGGGCGAGGAACACGATCATCACCGCCCACAGCCGTTTCATCCCGCGCTTCTCCAGCCACACGACGACGGGATCGAGAAGGTAGGCGATCACGCCTGCGATCAGCAGCGGGATCAAGACCGGTTGGAGGAAACCGAACATCTGCCCGATCAGCCAGGTGAAGCCGACCAGCAACGCGCCAAGCACGAGAATCCCGAGACCGGTGGCGGCATTCCAGAGCGTCTTTTGCTGGAAGCGGGTGGGGTAGCGCGACATTTCGCGGGATGGTCTATCAGAACATGAGCACGGGGAGGAATTGGAAAAACCGGCGGGGATTCGAAGGAGTTGAGGTTTCGGAGCTCAGGAGCCTTCGGCCCCCTGAAGCCCTACTCTTTTGGGGTGTAAGGGAAAGCGCGCTGTTTTCGTAGGCCGGTTGCATGACACGATTCCTCATCCTGTGCGCGGCTTTGTCGGGACCCCTGACGGCCCAGACGCGGCCCTTCCCGGCGCATGTCCGGTATCCGGGGGCGGTGATCCGGCCTTCTGGCTTTACGCAGGAGCAGCAGGATGCGGACGTGCGGGCCGCCTATGACGCGTGGAAGAAGGACTATGTGAAGGAGGCGGGCAAGGACCCGACTACGGGCAGGACGCTCTATCGCGTGGCGTTCGGAAAGACGCCGCCGAAGTCCGGGGTGACGGTGTCCGAGGGGCAGGGCTACGGCATGGTGATCGTGGCGATCATGGCGGGGCATGATCCGGAGGCGCGGGCGTTGTTCGATGGATTGTATCTGTTTGCGAAGGCCCATCCCGACAAGAAGACGCCGGGGCTGATGCAGTGGCGGGTGCCGCTGGAGGCTGCCGACCATGGCGGCGGCACCAGCGCTTTCGATGGTGATGCGGATATCGCGCAGGGACTGATCCTGGCGCATGCGCAATGGGGCGGGGGTGGGGTGGTTCCTTACAAGGAGGCGGCGAAGGAGGTGATCGCGGCCCAGTTGAAAGGCTGCGTCGGACCGCAAAGCCGTTTGCCGCTGCTGGGCAACTGGGTGAAGGCGGATGACAAGAAGTTCAACCAATACACGCCGCGTAGTTCGGACCTGCTGCCCTCGCACTTCCGGACGTGGGCGAAGTTCTCCGGTGATCCGGTTTGGAACACGGTGGCGGACAACTGCTCCGCGGTGGTGGATGCACTTCAGAAGAACTACAGCCCGGAGTCGGGTCTGCTGCCGGATTTCATCATCGATGCGAAACCGCCTTCAGCCGCGAAGCCGGCGGGGCCGAAGTTTTTGGAGGGAGAGAACGATGGCGCGTATTTCTACAACGCCGGACGTGATCCATGGAGGATCGGGACCGATGCGCTTCTGAATGGAAACGCGGCGTCCACCGCGCAGGCCAGGAAGATGGCGGCGTGGGTCCGGAGGGCCACCGGTGGAGATGCGGCGAAGATCAAGGCGGGTTACAAGCTGGACGGAAAGCCTGTGGAGGGCAGCGACTATTCCAGCATCTTCTTCGTCTCGCCCTTCGGAGTGGCGGCGATGCTGGATCAGGAGAACCAGAAGCTGTTGGATTCGATCTACGGGAAGTCTCGTAAATCGAGGCAGGAGTATTATGAGGATTCGGTGAACCTGCTGTGCCTGCTGGTGATGACGGGGAATTATTGGGAAATGTAGTCGAAAGCTCTGCTTTCGAACGGGGGGAGCTGGAATACGGGTGATGTCCGACCTCAAAGAGGGAAAGCGGAGCTTCCCCCTACATTTTGCGGAGCTTTCAGTTGCGATCCGTCTTCACGCACTCGGGCTCGCGTCCTTCGCCAGGCGATCCAAGACGCCATTGACGAAGCGACCGGAGTCGGTGGTGCCGAAACGTTTGGCGAGTTCGATCGCCTCGTTGATCACCACCTTGTGCGGCACGCCTGCGTGGTAAATCTCATACGCGGCGAGACGCAGCACCGCACGGTCCACGGGATCGATACGCTCGGGGACGTAGTTCTCGACCACCTGGGCGAGGCGCTCGTCGAGCTCCTCCTTGGTGCGGAGGATGCCATCGACCATCTTGTCGGACTCACTGCGCAGCGCGGCGATCTCGGAGCGGGACTCGCGGAGCTTTGCCAGATCGGCCTGGTCGGGGAATTGTTCCGGAGCTTCGACCATGCGCAGGCGGTCGGAGATGCGCTGGAGCCGGCGCACCGTGGCGGACACCGCCTCAAGCTGGCCGCGGAGCACCGGATGATCCTCGGTGCCGAGCAGGAAGCGCTTGCGGCTGGCGGCGAGATCGCGGTCGATCTTGAAAAGGGCGTTGAGCGCGAACTCGATCTTGCCGGCCACGGCATCGTCATCGCCTTCGCGCGGGATGCGGTTGAGCTGGTCGAAGGCGGCGCTCCATTTGGCTTCCAGCTCGTCGATGCGGGCGAGCTCCAGCTTCAGGCGCTCGGCTTCCGGGCGGGCGGAGAGAAAGGCATCCGCGAGGGTCTTGCGCGCCACGAATTCCTCCAGGCGTGTCTCACGGCCATGCGCGAGATGGGACACGGTGCGGAAGGTCGCGACCTGGAGATTGCGGCGGTCCGACTCGGTGATGAATTCCCAGAACGGCTCGCGCAGGGCGACCGGATCGGCTCCACCTTCGAGATCGGCGCAATACAAAAACTGGATGACCGCTTCGCGGATCTGACGGCGGCTAGGCATTGCGGCTGGAGGAGCGGACGGGGGTGGGCTTCGGCATGGAACGGTCGAGCTCCATGAAGATGTCGATCATGCTGGCGGCGGCGCGGGCGGCTTCACGGCCACGGTTGAGATTGGCTCCGATGCAGCGGGCGTAGGCCTGCTTCTCGTCATTGACCAGCAGCACCTCATGGATCACGGGGCGCTTCGATTGGATGGCGAGCTGCTGGAGGGACTGGGTGATCGAGGTGGCGATCTGGTCGGCGTGGTCGGTGCCGCCGCGGATGATGAGGCCGAGGGCGATCACGCAGGCCGGCGGCTCGCGGTCGAGCACGTTGGCGATGGTCACCGGGATCTCGAAGGCACCCGGCACGCGGATCAGATCCACGCGGGCCTGCGGGACCAACACGCCGAGTTCCTCGACGGTGTTCTCCACGAGTGCGTCGGTGTATTGCTCATTGTATTTCGACGCAACGATGCAAATCCGGACTTTGGGTCCGATGATCCGGGGTCTGGGTGGCAGGGCCGACGACATGGGCGGGATATGGCGGCAGGTGACGGAAAAGTCAACCGGGCGAAGGGGCAGGGAGCCTACCGGCGGGCGGCTCCGGAGGGAAGAAAAACGTTGTCTGTGTACGTAGTTCCTCCTTCAGGAGGGTGTCTTGCGTTTCTTTTGTCGCCACGGCTGCCAGCCATCTCGAGATCGGGATGGCTTTACGAAAGAAAGCTCCACCCATCTGGTTGCTCCCTAGCCGGGGCGACGCTGGAGACGCCCTTCTGAAGGAGAAGCTACGTAAGTAGAGGCCTCACAGCGTGTGGCCCATCCGCAGCTTCTTCGTTTCGAGATACTTCTCGTTGTGCGGGTTGGCGGGCAGGCTGATCGGCAGTTGCTCGACGATTTCCAGGCCGTAGCCGCCGAGACCGACGACCTTTTTCGGGTTGTTCGTGAGCAGGCGGATGCGACGCACGCCGAGATCGCAGAGGATCTGGGCACCCATGCCGTAGTCGCGCAGGTCGGAGGCGAAGCCGAGCTTTTCATTGGCCTCGATGGTGTCGAGGCCTAGTTCCTGGAGCTTGTAGGCGTGGATCTTCGCGGCGAGGCCGATGCCACGGCCTTCCTGGCGGAGGTAGAGCAGCACGCCACCTTCCTGGGAGATACGCTCCAGAGCCTTGGCGAGCTGGCCGCCGCAATCGCAGCGCTTTGAGAGGAACACGTCACCGGTCAGGCACTCGGAGTGGACGCGGACGAGCACCGGCTTTTCCGGGTCGATAGGACCTTTCGAAAGGGCGAGGTGGTGCGATCCATCGGTGTGGACCTTGTAGAGATGGCAGTCGAAATCACCGTAGTCGGTGGGCAGCTTGATGGTCTGCTCGCGCTCGACGAGTTTCTCCGACTTGCGCCGCCATTCGATGAGCTGGGCGATGGTGCAGGCTTTCAGGCCGTGCTTCTTCTGATAGTCACCGAGCTGGCCGACACGGGCCATCGTGCCGTCATCATTCATCACTTCACAGATCACTCCTGCGGGTGGCAGACCGGCGAGGCGGGCCAGATCGATGGCGGCTTCGGTATGACCGGCGCGGCGCAGCACGCCGCCCTCCATGGCGGCGAGGGGGAAGACATGGCCCGGCTGTACGAAATCGTCCGGACCCACGCTGCCATCGGCCAGCAGCTTGACCGCCAGCGCACGGTCGGCGGCGGAAATACCGGTGGTGATGCCTCTGGCGGCATCCACGGAGACGGTGAAGGCGGTTTTCTGGCCCTCGCGGTTGCGGCGGGCCATCTGGGGAAGTTCCAAGTGCTGCGCTCGCTCGGCGGTGATCGGCGCACAGATCAGCCCGCGGGCGTGGACCGCCATGAAATTGACCATTTCCGGCGTGCAGAGCGAGGCGGCCCCGATGAGGTCGGCCTCGTTCTCTCGGGAGGGGTCGTCCGCCACGATGACCAACCGGCCGGCAGCCACCTCGGCGATGATTTCCTCAATCGGGCTGAATTCCAATGCGCTCTCGGACACGCGGAAGATCTAGACCCGGATCGGCCCCGGGACAACCGCCGAATGCGGAGTGATTCGAGGAGTGGGGATTTCGATCTTGGGAAGCGATCCGGCGGCTCACGCCTTGTAGCTGCCTTCGTGCAGGACCTTGCCGCCATCGGACGCGAACATCTTCGTGCGCAGGCCCTTCGAGTCCGCGGTGAGGAGGATGACGGTGCCCTGCTTCATCGCCGGGCCACCGCCGATGAGCACGGGGATCGGCGGGGTGTCGGTTTCCGGCCCCTTGTCGACGGTGAAGGATTTTTTCTCCGGCAGATACTTCCACGCGTGGTCGTGACCGGCGAGCATGAGATCGAACTTCGCGGTGGCGATGCGGTTGCTCCATTCGTCGCGCGAGACGATGGAGTAGTCGCCGGTGGGATCATGCAGCGGGATGTGGGCGACGAAGACACGGTGCCGTGCATCCTTCACCGCAGGAGTGGCGAGGTGCTGATCGAGCCACGCGGTCTGCTTGCGGCGGAAGGCTTCCCAGAAACGCGGGCGCTTGTAGCTGGTGGGATCGGTGGTCGGGGAATCGTCCTCGCCGGTATCCATGAAGGTGAAGTGGACGGGTCCGGCATTGAACGCGAACTGCCATTGCTGGTCCGCCTCCGGAGCGGCGGCATCGAGGTGTGGCAGGTCGAACATGTAGGCGAGCTTCTTGCTGAAGCTGCCGCGCAGCTCGTGGTTGCCACGGATGAAGACGATCGGTTTCTGCGAGCCATCGAGCAGGCGGACGTAGTCATTCCACAGACGGAAGACGACCGAGGCTCCATCGGAGGCGCTCGGGTCGTTGATCATGTCGCCATTGAAGATGCTGAATTCAAACTCGTCCTTCTTCAGATTGGCCAGCGCGGCTTCGAAGGTATCGAGGTGGTTGTGGATGTCGTTGAAGATGGCCACCTTCAGTTCCGGGGCCTTCGGGTTGAAAGTGCGGAAGGTGTAGATCGGCGTGGCCTGCGGCTTGTCCTCCGAGGTGTAGCGGACCTGGTAGCGGTAGGCGGTGCCGGGCTGGAGTTTGCTGAGACGGGTCTTCCAGAAGGTCCACGGCGTGCCCGGAATGGCGGTGCCGGTGGCTTCCATTTCCACGAGCTTCGATTGGCCGTCTTTCACTGTGGCGACTTTCACGGCCGTGGCCTTCTGGGCGAGGAAGCAGACGGTCATGCCATCCGCGGCGGGATTCTGGAGATAGGGGAGGAGCACGTCCGGCAGCGGCTCGGGGGCCGGGGTATCCACTCCGAGGGCGCGGCTGAGTGGCAGGGCGGTGGCGAGGAGGCCAGCTTGCTTGAGGAGGGAACGGCGGGAAAGGTTCATGATGCCTGCCATTCAACCATGCTCAGCCCCTTTTGCGATGGGCATAGCAGCCGAACCTTATGGCATTTTGGCCATTCGAGGTGGCGATATGCCGCGAGGTAATAAAATTCCGGTAGGAAATCAAAAATGGCCTATGAAACAAAAATTAGTTTAGGCTAAAATTTGGCTTGAGGCGTGTCGGTTCGTGCCTACGGTGCCGCGCATGACACGAACGACTGGATGGCTGGCCGCGCTGATGATGGCGCTGGGCCTGATTGGCTGCTCGCCGGAGAAATCCCGCGAGGCAGGGAAGCAACTGCAGGTCACGACGACCGTGACGATGGTGACGGACCTGGTGAACCGGGTGGGTGGTGACCGGGTGCAGGTCAAGGGGCTGATGGGGCCCGGAGTGGACCCGCACAACTACGTGCCGAAGCTGGAGGACTCCACCTCGCTGGAAAAAGCGGATGTGGTTTTCTACGGTGGTCTCCATCTGGAGGGGAAGATGCAGGAAACCCTGGAAGCCATGGCCAAGCGCGGCCGGGTGGTGGTGCCGGTAACGCGCGGCATTCCCGAAGGCAGCCTCCTCGCACCCCAGGAAGGTTTCGAAGGCACCAAGGACCCGCATGTGTGGGGGGATTCCTCGCTGTGGCTGAGCACCGTCGATCCGGTGGTGGAAACGCTTTCCAAGGCCGACCCGGAAGGAGCCGCAGGTTACCGCGAGCGTGGCGAGGCCTACAAGAAGGAGCTGGAGGCGCTCAATGCCTGGTCGAAGAAGCGGATCGCGGAGATTCCCGCGGACAAGCGAGTGCTGGTGACCAGCCACGACGCGTTCTTCTACTTCGGCAAGGGCTTCGGCTTCGAAGTCCGTGGTCTCCAAGGGGTCTCGACGGTGGCGGAAGCGGGCATCAAGGACCGGGAACAACTCGTGTCCTTCATCCGTGGCCGCGGTATCCGCACGCTGTTCTCGGAATCCTCGGTGAACGCGAAAGGAATCTCGGCCGTCGCTGCCGAGGCGGGCGCGCAGATCTCGAAGTACCAGCTTTTCTCGGATGCCATGGGCAAGCCCGGCGATGTCGAGGAGGTGAATGGCGAATCCTATGACCAGGGCACTTACATCGGCATGCAGAAGCACAACATCAACGCCATCGTGGAGGGTCTGAAGTAATGATCCGCCAGACACTTCTCGCCTTCGCAGCCACTGCTGCCGTCGTTTCCGCCTCGGAGTTCAAACGCGAGCTTTCACCCGACCGCCCGGACACCACCGAGAGCCCGGTTTCCGTCGAGCCCGGCGCGATCCAGATTGAATCCAGCTTCTGGAGCTTCACCCGCGACAAGGACGCGGGCATCACCACCGAAACGTGGACGCTTGGCGAAACGAACGTGAAGTTCGGCATCACCGAATGCAGCGACCTCCAGCTCGTGCTGCGCCCTTGGATCACGGAGCGGTCCAAGGGCCTCGGCATGACCGATCGTTTGGATGGCTTCGGCGATGTCGAAGTGCGCTGGAAGCAGAATTTCTGGGGCAATGACGGTGGCAAGACCGCCTTCGCCCTCATGCCCTTCATTTCGATCCCGACCCAGACGGAGGTCAGCACCGGCGAATGGGAAGGAGGTCTCATCGCCCCGCTGTCGATCGAACTGTGCGATGGCGTGGGTCTCGGCCTGATGGCGGAGATTGATCGCGTGTGGGACTCCGACAAGGGCCGCCACGAGTGGGACTTCGTCCACACCGCCGTGCTCGGATTCGATCTCACCGATTCGCTCGGTCTCTATCTGGAATACATCGGAAACACCGGCCACGGCCGCTATGAGGCCACCGCGAGCGCGGGTCTCACGTGGGGACAGACGGAGAACCTGCAATGGGATGTGGGTTTCACGCTCGGCCTCAATGATGCCGCGGAAGACTTCGGTCTGTTCCAAGGGGTGACCTTCCGCTTCTAATGATGCGATCCGATCATCGTCCATGAACGTCCCCGCTCTTGAGACCCACGATTTGTCCGTGAGCTACCGGCACCAGCCGGTGCTCTACGGGGTGGATGTGGTGGTTCCGCCCGGCCGGCTGGTAGGCATCATCGGCCCGAACGGCGCCGGCAAGTCGACCATGCTGAAGGCGGTGATGGGCGTGGTGAAGCCCTCCGGCGGCAGGGTCGAGATCTTCGGCAAGCCGCTGGAGCAATCGCTGCGGCGGGTCGGCTACGTGCCGCAGCGCGAGAGCGTGGACTGGGATTTTCCGGTCACGGTGGCGGATGTGGCGCTGATGGGCACCTATGGTTCGCTGGGTTGGTTCAAGCGTCCTGGCAAGGCGGAGCGGGAACGCGCCCGCGCGGCGCTGGAGAAAGTCGGCATGACGCCGTTCGCGGACCGCCAGATCGGCGAGCTCAGCGGCGGTCAGCAGCAGCGGGTGTTCCTCGCCCGAGCGCTGGCGCAGGAGGCGGATCTCTATCTCATGGACGAGCCCTTCGCCGGGGTGGATGCGGCTACAGAGCGCGCCATCGTGGAACTATTGAGGGAAATGCGGGATCGCGGAAAAACGGTGCTTGTCGTACATCACGACCTACACACCGCCGAGCGTTACTTCGACATGATGATGCTCCTGAACCTGAATCTCGTGGCCTTCGGCGATACGGCGGACGTGTTCACGCCCGAGCTGCTGGACAAGACCTACGGCGGCCGTCTCACCCTTCTCAGCCAGGTTGCCGATCGCGCGGCCCGTGGACCCCGGTCATGACGGAGTGGCTCCATACCGCCTTCGGCACCGCGCTGGCCGCGGCGCTTTTGTTGGGACTGTGCTGCGGCACGCTCGGAGCCTTCGTGGTCGTGCGCCGCATGGCTCTCACCGGGGACATGCTTTCGCACGCCGTGTTGCCGGGTATCGTGGCCGGACTGGTATGGAACACCCAGCGGGACCCGCTGGTGGTGCTCGCTGCGGCCCTGCTCGCAGGCATGGCGGGCAGCGCGGTGATGCATGCGATCCAGCGCACCACACGGTTGAAGCCGGATGCGGCGCTCGGCATCGTGCTCTCCGTGTTCTTCGCCGGCGGCATCGCGATGATCTCGATCCACCAGCCATCCGGCGTGCAGGCTTATCTCTATGGGCAGGCCGCCGCGATCGACCAGCGGGACCTGCGGTTGCTGGCGGGCGTCACGGTGCTGACGCTGGGCGTGGTCGGCGTGTTGTTCCGCCTGCTGCATGTCACGGCCTTCGATGCCGGGTTTTCACGGCTCCTGGGTTATCCCGTCCAGTGGCTGGACCGTCTGTTCTATTTCCTGCTTTCCGCCTCCATCGTGGTGGCGATGCAGGCGGTGGGGGTGGTGCTGATCAGTGCCATGCTGATCGCTCCGGCTGCCGCCGCATTGAAGCTGAGCCATCGCTTCGGCCGGGTGGTCACGGCTTCCTGTCTCATCGGGGCCGTTTCCGCATCCAGTGGGGTGTGGATCTCCGGCGTCCGGACGGGACTGCCCACCGGACCGGTGATGGCGCTCGCGGTGTGCGCGGCCTTTGCCTTGGTTTCCCTGTTCGCGCCGCGGGATGGCATTCTCGCGCATGCGTGGCGTCATTGGAAGATGCGCCGCCGCATCGCTCGTGAGAACCTCTTGAAATCCATCTTCCGGGTGATGGAGGAGGGGGGCTTCCGTCACGATGGCGTGACGCTGCTGGAGCTTTCCAAACGCGATGGCCGTCCGGTGACGGTGCTCGCGCGTGGTGTGGGACGGCTGGTGGCGGGCAAGGATGCGACGTGGTCCGACGACCGCTCCGGGTTGCTGCTGACGACGACCGGCCGCCGCCGCGCCGAGGAGATCGTGCGCAACCACCGCCTGTGGGAGCGTTATCTCACCGAGCGGGCTTCCTATGCGGCCGATCACGTCCATGAGGATGCGGAGCGCGTGGAACATTTCATCGGCGAGGACGAGGTGCGGCGCCTGGAGGAGACTCTGGATTTCCCCTCACTCGATCCCCACGGCCGTCCGATCCCTGCGGTGGGCAAGGATGGGAAAGGAGGGCTTTCATGACCGCGGAAATCTTCAATCCGGAATGGTGGGCGCTGCCCTGGCGCTCGGAATCCACCTGCTGGCTGGTGGTCACCTCGTTTTTCGTGGCGCTGGCCTCGGCTCTGCCCGGGGTGTTCCTGGTGTTGCGCCGGATGGCGCTGGCCGGGGATGCGATCAGCCACAGTGTGTTGCCCGGGATTGTCATCGCTTTCCTGTTCACCGGCTCGCTCGACTCGCCATTGCTGGTGGTCGGGGCGGCGGGAGCGGGTTTGCTGGTGATGCTCACGATCGAGGCGCTGCGCCGCGGGGCTGGCATCCGTGAGGACGCTGCCACCGGCATTGCGTTCACGGCGTTCTTCGCTGGCGGCGTGCTGCTGCTGCGGACCTATGCGGGCAAGGTCGATCTGGATCCGGACTGTGTGCTTTTCGGCAGCTTGGAAACGGCGGTCCATGGAGCGACGCTGGCGTTGGGAGGTTTGGAAGTGCCACGGGTGACCCTCACCGCGATGGCGACGGCTTTCGTGATGGGGGCGTTCCTGCTGATCGCGTACCGGCCGCTGCTGTTGGGTTCGTTTGATCCCGCCCACGCCCGGACCACGGGTTTCAAGCCCGGTTGGAGCAATGTGCTCCTGATGGGGGCGGTGTCGATCGTGGTGGTGGTGTCATTCCAAGCTGTGGGCGCGGTGCTTGCGGTGGCTCTGCTGATCCTGCCCGGTGCGACAGCCCTGCTGTGCGCGAAGCGCGTGCCCGGCGTGCTGATGATCTCCGGAGCCCATGCACTGCTGTCCAGTGTGGGCGGTCTCTATCTGGCCATGGCATTGAACTGCAACGTGGCGGCGGCCATCGTGCTGGCGGGAGCGGCCCTTTTCTGTGCCGCCTGGCTGATCGGCCCGATGGATGGATTGATCCGTCCGAGGAAATGGCGGAAAAAGGCGGTACGTTAGAACATTAGAACACCCATTCGGCGGATTTTCCTTCTCCCGCATCCGCCGGGGCTCTGGATGGGCATAAGGGTTTTCCCCTACAAGAAAGGTACGGACTTTTTGTTGCGGGATTCCGAAACAAGTGCCTATCGTTGCGCCCCGCAATTCCTCCGGGACGATCGTACATGGTCGTCCCGGGGGAATTGCGTCTCCACCCCGGCTTCGACACTTCCAGCGATGAATCCAGACAGAGCGACTCTAAACTTCCTAAACAGCTTCCCAGAAGAGGCGCGGAAACGCGGCGAAATGCTTCAGAAAGAAGGCGCGGTTACCCAGATTTTCGGGAACCACCTCTTCATCCAAGGCCGCGTCGAGGACGAGAGCGGCACCTTCCGCACCAGCCTGCGCCTGCAGGGCAACCGCTGGTTCGGCTCCTGTACGGCGGAGGACGAAATCGTCGCCGGGGCGTGCCAGTACGCCACGATGATGGAGCGCATGCACCGCGGCGAGGACCTGCCGGAATCGCCGAACGAATTCGACGACACGCCGGTGCTCGACATCATCGAGGAAAAGCTCGGCCGCGAACTGGATGACAAGGAAGCCGATTTCGTCACCAAGATCGAGAAGCGCTACCGCCGCTACGTGATCGAAGGCGAGCTACACGACCATGACATGGTCCGCATCACGCCGCGCTGGGAAATCACCACCTACGAGCCGCTCGAACTGTGGCCGATGCCGCCGGGCGACATCCTGGAATTCTGGAACTACATCGCCTACGCCTTCTACAAGCGGAAGCTGCCGTATCCGGAGTTCATGAACGTGATCACGGACCTGTCCGCCGTTCAGAAGAAGATGGCGGACTGGGAGCAGGAGCGCGAGGTCGCCGCTTGGTATGACCGCATCGAGCAGGTCAACGAGCGTCCTCCACAGGATGCGCCGCTCAATGTGGTCTTCCGCCTCGTCGCAACGATCAACGAAGGCCGTCTCGAAGTGAAGGAGGAGAAGGCGGGTGTCTGGATCCAACTGCGCGAGAAGAACGACATCGAAGCCTACGTGGCCCTCTATCAGGAAGCCGCGCTGCGCATGGATGCCTCCAGCCAGGTGCTGTGGGAGCACTTCCTTTCCTTCTACCGCCAGCACGGCGAAACCACGCTCGACTTCGATCAGGAGGAGTCGTGCCGTTTCATGAACCGCTTGTTCCGCCAGCCGGCCCTCAAAGGCTATCTGGTGAACCTGGACGACAAGGATTTCAAGGTCGTCACGGATGCCCTGAGCTGGATGTGCGAGGATGATCCATACGATCCGAACAGCTTCGCGCTCCAGCTGGTGACCGCCGCGGGCGAGAATGTCTCGCACTCGGTGCGCCTGCTGCCGGGCCGCAAGGAGCTCTATCAATCCGACGAAACCGTATTCCCCGGTCCGCCGCGCTGGCTGGAGGAGACGGACGTGATGCCGCGCTACCTCATTCCGCGGCGCGTGATTGACTCGCTGGAGGGCGTCGAATTCCTCCGCAAGATCGGTGCTTCGCTGCCGGAGTCTCTGAAGAAGCGCGTGCTCGATCTGGAACTGAAGCCGAAGTTCGAGATGAAACTCGTGGCGGGTCTCACCGCCGCTGAGACCGAGCATCTGGTCATCGACGTCACCGCGATCGAAACCAAGGGCCGCCGCACCGAGCGCATGACCAAGGAGGGCTGGGAGCTCGTTGAGCAGCAGCCGGTCAAGGGCAAGCAGCTCCTGCGTTTCGCCCGTGAAGACTTGTATCCGGTGCCTTCGCTGCTGGAGGAAATGGGCCTCACCTATGACGAGAAACTCATCTCGTTCAAGACGCGCATCACCAAGCAGTTCCCGGAGAAATTCGCCGAGTGGATCAAGGCGATGCCGGAGTCCGTGGACCTCGACATCGACCTGCGCCTGAAGTCCATCCTGAACGACCCGGTCACCGCCGCGGTCCGCTTCGAGGTGGTGAACCAGGAGATCGACTGGTTCGACCTCCGCATCGTCATCGACGTGCAGGGCGTCAATCTTTCCAAGGCACAGATCCGCCAGCTCGTTGCCGCTCGTGGTGGCTACGTCCGCATGGACGATGGCTCGTGGATGCGCCTCGAGATCAAGCTCGATGCCGACCAGCGTGAAGCTGTCACCCGTCTCGGCCTCGATCCGTTCGACCTTTCCGGTGAGACCCACCGCATGCACGCCCTCCAGCTCGCCGATCCGAAGGCGGCGGAGGTCTTCGACCCGAAGGCGTGGAAGCGCATCAAGGATCGTGCCGGTGACATCCAGCTCGAAGTCGAGCCGGACGTGCCGACGAATCTGAACGCCACGCTCCGCCCGTATCAGGTGGACGGTTTCCGGTTCCTCGCCTACCTCGCAACCAACGGCTTCGGCGGCATCCTCGCGGATGACATGGGTCTCGGTAAGACGATCCAGTCGATCACCTACATCCTCTGGCTGCGCGATGAAGCGAAGGCCGCGAAGAAGATCAAGATGCCGGTGCTCGTCGTCTGTCCCAAGTCGGTGCTCGACGTGTGGCAGAGCGAAGCCGGCAAGTTCGCGCCCGAGCTTCACGCGAAGATCCTCCGCAACCGCGAGGACCTCAATGTGGAGTATATCCAGAACAACGTCGACGTCCTGATCCTCAACTACGCCCAGCTCCGTGTCTGCGGCGACCTGTTGAACCAGATCAAGTGGCTCACGGTCATCCTCGACGAAGGCCAGCAGATCAAGAACCCCGACTCGAAGGCCGCCAAATGCGCCCGCGAGCTGGAGTCCGAGAACCGCCTGGTCCTCACCGGTACGCCGATCGAAAACCGCTTGCTCGACATGTGGTCGCTCATGGCCTTCGCCATGCCCGGCGTGCTCGGCAGCCGCGCTTACTTCAAGAAGCGTTTCGACAAGCGCAAGGACCCGCTCTCACAGAACCGCCTGGCCTCGCGCCTGCGTCCGTTCCTGCTGCGCCGCACCAAGCTGCAGGTGGCGCAGGACCTGCCGCCGCGAACCGAAGAGGAGGTTTACTCGAAGATGGAGAACATCCAGCAGGAGCTCTACAAGGCGGAGCTCAAGCGCATCCAGAAGGCGCTGCTTGGCCTGGACTCGGACGAAGCGGTGAAGAAGAACTCCTTCGCCATTCTCCAGGGCCTCATGCGCCTGCGCCAGATCTGCTGCCACCCGGGTCTCATCGATCCGAAGTATCTCAAGGAAGAGTCGGCGAAGATGGAGTCCCTGTTCTACCTCCTGGACCAGCTCCACGAGGAAGGCCACAAGGTGCTCGTGTTCTCCCAGTTCGTCTCGATGCTGGACCTCATCAAGGCCCGCCTCGAACTGGAAGCCCGCCCGTTCCACTACCTCACCGGCCAGACCAAGGACCGCAAGGGCGAGATCGAGCGCTTCCAGACGACCAAGGACCCGTCCGTCTTCATGCTCTCGCTGAAGGCCGGTGGCGCAGGTCTGAACCTGACCTCCGCCTCCTACGTCATCCTCTACGATCCGTGGTGGAACCCGGCGGTGGAAAACCAGGCCATCGACCGTACGCACCGCATCGGCCAGAAGAACAAGGTCATCGCGTATCGTCTGCTCACCCGCGACACGGTGGAAGAGAAGATCCGCATCCTCCAGCACCAGAAGACGCAGCTTGTCACCAACGTGCTCGGCGACGAAGGCTTCGCCTCGAACCTGGGCTTGGAAGACCTCCAGTTCATCCTCAACCACGGCGGTGAGGACGAGGACCAAGGCTGAACTCAAGTAACACAAGCGTTCCTGCTTGTGAGCGCCCGCGGCGGATGACCGGTGAAACACCCGGGAGTCCCCGCGGGCTTCTTATTTTCTCTTCCCCGTAGCCGGAGTCGTGAGACTTCGGGCAGGGAAGATTCGCACTGATCCTGTGCAGGCCCAGTTCTCCTTTGAAAGGGGAGGGCGCGGCGCTCCCGCGAAGGAGATCCGCACGTCTTCGCCCGTCCACCCAGCCCGAACTGTCACCAGTCCGGCTACAAATCGAAGACCACCCGGAACCCCTGGTTCGGCAGCGAGGCGGTGCGGATCATCCGGCCCACATCGAGCAAGTTGTGGAAATTGCAGCAGTGGTCGGAACACCACCACGAGCCGCCGCGTCCGCAGATCTTCCGCTTCGCTTCCTCCGCGCTCATCCAGGCGGGATGGCCTTCGCAATACTCGAACACATTCCCGATCACATCGTAGAGCCCCCACGCGTTCGGCGGATAAGAGCGCACCGGCGAGGTGAGCACGTAGCCGTCCTCGCGCGTGTTCTTCAAGTGGTTGATCCCGTTCCAGGTGTTCGCGCACCTGGGGACGTAAGTGTCGCCCCATGGATAGCGGGTCGTTGCACCGGCGCGGGCGGCGGTTTCCCATTCATCCAGCTGTGGCAGGCGTCCGCCGATCCATTTGCAATACGCCCTCGCGTCCTCGCCGCTGATCTGGGTCACGGGATGATCCGGCAGTTTCTCCGCATCCGGCCCTTGCGGGCCGAAGGGATGACGCCAGTTCGCGCCATCCATGCGCCTCCATTCCCACTCGGCACTGCCTTCGCCTCCTATCAGGCTCCATCCCTGCTTCTCCGCATACGTCACGTAACCCGTCGCGGCGACGAAGCGGCTGAACTGCGCGTTGGTTGTCTCGCAATCGGCGATGCGGAAACCGGAGGTTTTGAATGCATGTGCCGGATTGGTCGGATGGCCCTTGCTGCCCAGCGCATATGTTCCGGCTGGCACGGTGATGAGTTTGTGCCCGTTCGGTCCATCCTGCTTCACGGCTTCGCCATCGGCCGCCATCAGGGAGCCGGCGAGCATCGCGAAGACGATCCGTTTCACGGCGGGCCGATCCATCAATGTTCGGAAACCCACTTCTGTGCCGCAGCGCGGATTTCATCGCGGGATTCGCGGGAGTAGGGGATCGGGACCCCCACTCCTGTGTTCACCGGGACGTGGAGGATCGGATCAACAATGATCGGCATGCCTTCCAGCTCCGGAGGAAGGGGTTCGCCGGGCTTGAACTTGGCGAGATCGCCCTTTTTCGCGGCTGCTTTCGCGCTTTTCTGGTAGTCCTTCTCGATCTTGGAAGTGAGATAGGGCGCGTAGGATTTGCCACGCATCAACTTCGCCATGGCGATGACCAGATCCCTCTGGGCCACGCGGGAGTTGAAGAGCGAGATCTTTCGTTGCAGCACCGATTCCCTGAGGTCTTCGCCATAGCCTCCTTCAAGCGCCACGCTCCAACCGGCGACCACCGGTGGGGAAGCCTTGGCATCGTCCTTGGCCTTGTTGATGCCATCGACCAGCTTGTCCTCCACCGCCAGCAGTTCTGGCAGTGTTTCAATGGCGTCCAGATCGAGGATGAGCTGGAGGAGCAGCGGATTGAGGGAGCCTGGATCATAGCCAAGGTCATCGCCATCCGCGGACATTTCCGGATTCGGATCTTTGGGCGGCTCCTGGGCCTTGCGCGAGAAATCAATCTCCAGCAACCGCGAGCGGATCGCTTTGACGACTTCCGCCCGGTTCGCTTTCACGGCGGCCTCGGTCGCCTTCGAGAACCATGCGCCGTTGAAATCCTGGATGAGGAACGCGCGATAGGGCACGTCCTGCGGAGCCATCACCACATCGCAGACCTGCGCATACGAACCCGGCGCGGCGATGGCCTTGTCCAGCAGCTTCACGCCGTCCACCGGCACCGGTTCCTGGGCATGGACAAGAGTGGAACCGAGAAGCAATGCGGCGAAAGCTGCGGGGATCTTCATGGAGGCATATTCTTCGATTCCGGTCGTTCCGCAATGAAGAAGGTGACCGCAGATTACACAGATTGAAGAGGATGGTTGAGAGTGATGAATCTTGAGGGCCAACGGCCCGACCCATACCAGCCTGGGCTGCAAGTCCCAGGTCGTGATTCTATTCGATTGGAGGGCTGAAAGCCCGATCCATGCTGGGAAGACTCGGTTGCTCCTGCGCGCTGCCAAAGAATGGATCGGGCCTTCAGCCCTCGATTTCCCTCGCATGCATACCTGGGCCTCGCGGCCCAGGCTGGTATGGGGCGGGCCGTTGGCCCTGAAGATTCAAGAATACCCGGCCATCTCATCAAATATCCCGTATGCCATTTGAAAACCAATTTCCACGCCGCGCCTTGCGGATCGAAGGTGCCACGGGACACGACAGCCATGGATGACTTACGGATTTTCAATACCGTATTTCAAACGCCCGAACTTGTGCGTCTCACCGGTTGGGACTTTGAAGCTGCGGCGCACCATGCCGGGGGCGACGCCGCTTTGATCCACGGACGGGATCTCTTCCGCCGGAGCCGCTGACCAGTGTTCGAGATCATCCGAGATCTCCCAAGTCAGCGCGACATTCTGGATGTCCGTTCGGAGGTCGATGGAGGCCGTGTGATTGCCGCCGTCTTTCTTCAGCTCCACGCCGATGCCCGGATTCACCGCCTGCGGATCGAGCACGAAGACATACTCGAACAGATCCGCGATGCCATCGTGATCCGTATCCGTGGTTTGCAGCGCGCCGCGTCCGCCGCCGGTGGCGAGGCCGTGATCTCGCGCCCAATCGAGCAGGGCATCGCGCTTGTCCACCGGGCCGTAGAAGAAGGTGGCCGTGGCAGTGGTCGTGGTGTTCGAGGTCACGCGTACCCAATGCGCATTGTAGCCTTCCGGGAAGACATGCGTGAAGGTCTCCCCCGACGCGACGTTGAAGGTGGAGTAGGGGACCCAGGTGTTGTCTCCGAGGAAATCGACCTCCACGGTGAAGGTCACGCTGCCTCCGCTGGTATGGGAGAGCCGCAGCTCCTTGCGGTCGTAGCCATACATCAGATAGGGATCGGACGCGGTGTTTGCGGTGACGGCGGTGTTCTTCCATGGACCACCGAAGCCGCGTGGTTCGCCCATGCGCCAGAGGTCATCGACCTCGCCGAGCCACAGCGCGCCGCCGCCATTGGTGGAGCGCACGACCTTGTCCGAGGCAGGCGCGGAATCGAGCACGCCGGTGGCGACGAAGAGTCCGCGCCACGAGGCGAAGTCCGAGATGCGCTTGCCGTGGGTGGCGAGCGGCTTCATGCGGCGTTTGTCACCGGAGATGTCGCGCGGCACTTCGTAGAGCGTTCCGTGGCAGTTGAGCATCTGGCGTTCCGTGACCACTTCACGCAGGCCGCGTGCCCAGCCGCTGGCGAAGGCGTTGTCATAGGAGGCGTCCAGCATGGGCAGCCGCAGCTTCGCCGTGCCCTGCATCACCCATGCGCTCGCGGCATCGCTGCCGAAGTCCTTCGTCGCGGCGGCGGAGGTCCGCAGCGTGTTTTCCGCCGTGGCATCGGTGATGGCATCCAGTTTCATCGCTCCACCGATACGGAAATAACCGGACGCCGCGGAGCTGCCCACGCCGGTGGTGTGCGTGGCGGCGAATTCCAGGGGCAGGCTGCCGGTGTTCATCGTGCGGATCACGCCTTCGGTCGTGCCGGAGGTGTCCCGGATGTCCGCGAGCGCGGCGAATTCATCCGTGGCGGTGGAGGCCGGGGTGGCGTGCGGATAGGGATTGGTGAGGATGAAGTAGGCGGTGAGATTCGCGGCGGCATCGATGGCGCGCAGCCGCACCCAGCCGGTGTTGAGGTTGTTCAGCAGTTCATAGCTCGAGCCGGATGCGGGGATCTGCACGGTGCGCAGTGTGGTCCACGTGCCATTGCCACCGCTGGTCTGGATCTCGATGGAGGACGCGCTGCCTGCTGTCTTGCGCAGATGCAGTATGGCGCGGCTGAAACCTTTCACGAGGAACGGCTCGGTGGTGGTGTTCGCGGCGACGCTTTCGTTCAACCAGAGACCGCCGTGGCCCTGTGGCGTGCCCCACTTCTTCAGGTCATCGGGCTGGCCGAACCACAGGTTCGATTGCGCGCGCGGCACCAGCGAGTTGTCAAAGCGCGAGGTGTCGTTCTTGCCCATCACCAGTTGCCCGTTGAAGGTGCAGTAATCCACCGGCATCTTTTCGTAGTCGCAGATCGGCGCGAGGCCGGAGAAGTTCGTGGAGGAGAAGGTGGCGGGGAAATCGAAGAACATGCCGTGCATGTGCATGAGCCATTTGCCCGGCGAGATCTCGCGGATGCGCGGCCACTCGGTATGCCAGCCGTGGTTGCCATCATGGGTATAGGAGCCCTTCGGCAGCCGCCACAGGTTCCATTGGCCGTTCTCGTAGGTTCGTAGTACTACCGACTTCGCATCGAAGCCGGTGGTCCACACCGGATCGCTGGCGCTCTGGTTGCCTCGGATGTCGCCGGGGCCGGTGACCTCGCAGTGCTGCATCTTCGCCACCTGGGTCCAGCCCGCCATGTAGTTCGGCTGGGCGGTGACCGGGTTGGGCCGGTTCTCCGCCGTGTTCGGGTCGTTGGTGGCGAGGTAGCTGCCGCCGTTCTGCTGGACGGTGGTGCCATCCCATGTGGCGAGCACGCCGGAGGGTGATTTCATGTCCGGCTCGCCATTGTTTGCGACGACCAGGCGGCCCTGCCCGGTGTAGGCGCCCTTGCCATGGTAGCCGAAAAGGAAGCGGTCGCTGGTGCCCTGCACGTCCGGATAGCGGGTGATGAACGACAGGTCGCTGGCATTGATGTCATACAGCCCGTCCTCCATCGTGAACATGTAGACGCGGTTCGGATCACTGAGATGTGCGGCGGTGGCGGTGTAGCGTCCGGGCGCGGTGGAGTAGGACATGGCGCGCACGTTCCGGTTCGCATCGATGAAATACGGCCCCATGATGAGCTGGTTCGAAGCGGTGTGGATGAAGCGGTTCGCGGGCGTGCCGCCGATGCTTTCCGGACGGATCACGCGCGAGAGGTCCGGAGCGATCTCGTAGAGCTTGTCATCGGAGCCGTTTGGCAGGTGCGGGCCGTAGGTCATCGTCCACAGTTTGCCCGCCCATGGAACGACAGCACCGGTGCCGCACTCGCCGCTGGTATTGCTCATCGCGAGGTGGGGATAGACACCGGAGATTTGCACCACCTTGTCCGGCTCCGGAGTGAGGATCTGGTAGTCGGCGGTGGGCGCGGTGGCGACGGTGTCCTGCAGGGAGATGTCATCGACGGTGAACGAATTCGCGGCCATCATATTGCGGGCGATGCGCACGCCGGTGACGGGTGAGAGCGTGGACATCAGTGGTGACAAGGTCTTCAAGCCGGTGGCCGCATGGCTGAGGGTGGCGGAACCGGCATCCGACCACACCAGATCATACTCCGCGGCGGAAGTGCCGAAGTTTCTGCCGATGATCCTCAGTTTCACCGTGCTGTTGACCGGGACGGCGAAACTGGCTCCGTCCGACTTCCTGGTGAGCGGGTAAAAGTCCGTGCCGTATTTCACCTGGAGGATGCCTCCGGTGCCGGTGCGGACTTCCACCACATCGTAGGTGCCGCCGGGCAGGGTGAAGCGGAACGACTGCGCCTCATTGGTCCCGGCGATTTGGAAGGAAACATCCGCCGTGAAATTCGCCGCGCTGCTGCTGGCATTCTGGCTCAGCGAGGCACTGGTGTTGTAGGGCATCCTCGCGCCCACGGAGCTGCCGAGGCCGGTGGTGCTGGTCACACCGGTGGCGGTCCAGCCGCTGGGGAAGGGCGCGGTTTCAAAGCCGGTATTGGTGAGCAATTGGGCGCTCCAGACGGGCGCTGTGGAGAGAAAGAGAGCAATGGAACAGGGTTTCACGGAATAGCGGGTTTTAGAGCCCGGCGGCCTGCGGGGAGGAGATGGACAAGCCGCCGTATCCGTGAGGTGTGGCGAGTAGGCGCAGGTATCACATTTTTCTGACGGATTCCAAAACCGAGGCACCCGCGGGCTTGTGGTCCTGCCAACTCCTGCCACGCTTTTCGAGTCATGATGCTCCAGTGGAATCGACGGCGGTTTTTGACGATCACCCTGCCCGCGTTGGCCGGGTTTCCGGCACTCGCCGGCGCGGCGGAGGAAGAGCCGGAGAAGCCCTTGCGGTTCGGTGTGATCGCGGACCCGCAGTATGCGGACGCGGTGCCGAAGGGGACGCGCCACTACCGCGCTTCATTGAAAAAGCTGGAGGACGGCATTGCGGAGCTCAACCGGCATGACCTCGCCTTCACGGTCACGCTGGGGGATCTGATCGATCACGACTTCGCCAGCTTCGAGCCCGTTCTCTCGCGCTATGGCAAGCTGCGGTCTCCACACCGCATCGTGCTCGGCAACCATGACTTTGATGTCACCGATGATGAGAAGCCGAAGGTTCTGGAAAAAGTCGGTCTGAAGTCCGGCTACCAGAGTTTCGTCCATGGCAGTTGGAGGTTCGCACTGATCGATGCCACGGAGATTTCGACTTTCCGTTATCCGGCGGCCGATCCACGGACCAAGGAAGCCCGTGAGCGGATGGAACAACTCGCCGGTCAAAAGCAGTCGAACGCGCAGCCGTGGAACGGGGCGGTTGGCACGGTGCAGCTCGAGTGGCTCGAAAGCGAACTCACCGCCGCGAAAGCCGCGAACCAGCGCGTGGTGATCTGCGGTCATTTTCCGCTGCTTCCCGCCGACAATCCGCATCGCCTCTGGAATGCTGGTGAAGTGGTGAAAGTGATCGAGCGGCATCCGCACGTGGCCGCCTACCTGAATGGCCACGATCACCAGGGGAACTATGCCCACGCCGGGCATTGCCATTACGTGAACTTCAAGGGAATGGTGGAAACGGCCACCGACAATCCCTTCGCCGTGGTGAGCTGCTATCGGGATCGCATCACCGTCGAGGGCTTCGGGCCGGAGCCCACGCGGGAAAGATTGAGCTGATCCACACGAAAGCGGCGGCCGCGCGGATACCGCCCATGCCGCCGCCCGTGAGGATTAGCCGGTGTCAGTTCTCCCCGTGGAGATGGCTGACCCGGTCGTTGGTATTCGCCATGCGGAAGACGTTCGTGAATGCCGCCTCGCTCATGATGTCCACCATCGACGACGATTGATCCGGCATCAGGCCGTTGATCCCGAGGATCATCATGCGCCGCGCGAGGGTCTTCGAATAGTCCGCGCTGTAGGGAGTCACGGTATTGTCGTAGTAGCTCACGTCATTGGTGATGGTCCACACGTAGCTGGTGCGGATCCTGCCGTTCAGGTAGATCGCCTCGGTGAGATCGAGCGTGTCCTGCGTGGAAGCTTCGGGTTGTCCGAACTCCTGAAGCGTGGAATGAAGCTCCGCATCCTTGATCCAACCCGCGTAACGGTTGCCCCAGTAGTAGGAGTCGATGTTCACCGGGAAGTTCATCGTCTGCGCGACACTGCGGAAGCTATCCGGCTCGAAGGTTCCGATGACGACCCGGCTGGGATCGAAGTTGCGGGCTTGGAGCATGGAGTACAATTCCGTGGCGAATTGCTCGTAGGTCTGTCCCGCCTCCGGGTCCTTGATGTCGAAGTAAACCATCGTCAGCGCGCCATTGTCGAGGTGGCCCTTGAGTGTATCGAGGAAGGCTCCGTATTGATTGTAGGGAGTCCAGTCGACTTCGGTGGAGTGGTGGTGCGCCTCGATCCGCAACTGGCCGTTGACGACGACGGTGTCGGTATCCGTTTCGATGCCCGTGCAGCCCTGGCTGACGGCGGTATTCACGCGCTGGATGTTGTTCTTGCGATGGGCGATGACATGGATCGGCCGCTTGTCGGTGGTGCGGAAGAGGCTCATCACACCGGTGGAAAACGCGGCATTGCCTGCGGCGGTGACACGCAGTGTGACGTTGTTTTCCTGGGCAAGGGTGAAGGGAAGCGATTCGTAGAGGCAGTCGTAGGAGCCGAGAGAAGGGATGGGATTGGAATTGAGATTCTTTTCCGCAATGACCTGGCCATTGACCACGGCCTGCAACTTTCCAAGCAGCTTCACCTGGTTCACCTTGTGGATGATCTGCACCATCCCGTTGTAGCTTCCGGCTCTCATCCGTGGCGCGATGGTGCTGCTGAGCACGCCGGTCTGGCTGGCGGTTGCCTTCCACACGTCATCCGCGTAGCCGCTCTGCGTGCCGGCGGAACCGACCGCATGCGTTTGATTCCGGGTGGGGAGGCTGACCCACGTGGCCTGACGGTGATCGTCGCGCACCAGGAAAGGGGCCCGGCCGACTTTGTCATAGGTGCCGGTCTTGAAAGCGCGCACTTCATAGCGGCCCGCTGTGAGTGTTTGGGTGATGGTGGAGTTGCCGGAATCCGCTCCACCGAGATTGATCGATGTCAGGTAGTTCGAATCGGCGGCTCCTTCCGCATAGACGCCCGCCCAGTGGTCGTTCTGGGTGTCCGTGAACTGATAGGTGAAGGTGGCGGACTCATTGTCCGAAAAGACCGGATTTCCCGCGGTGAGGGCGTTGGGAAGACGCACCGCCGATCCTTGTGCGAGGACCGAATAGGTGTCGTTCTGATAGAGATAGAGGTCGTAGTTGCCCGCGGCCAGGCCGGAGAAGCTGACGGTCCCGGAGGTCGCGCCATTGAGATAGACCCACTGCAGGTAGTTGCTTCCCGTCTGGCCCTGCTGATAGACGCCGATCCAATCGGTGGCATTTCCCGGGGCGCCGTTGAAGCTCACGACAAGCGGGTCTCCCACGAGTGACGGGGCCGCCGTGACGGAGAGAGCCGCGACCACCGAGAAGGTATTGGAAGCCCGCACGGTGTAGCCATCATTGGCGCAGAGAAAGACGGCGTAGTTTCCGGGGGAAAGGGAGGAAGTCATGGTGGCCGAGCCGCTGGCGATCACGCTGCCGGGTTTCGTCTGGGTGCCGCTGGTGTAGATCCAGTTGAGGCTGGCCTGACCGCCGGGCGTCACTCCGGCGGGATAGATACCGAACCAATCGGCGGTGGTGCTGGCTCCGGTCCAGGCGATCTGAACCGCTTCTCCCACCGTGTAGGAGCTTTTGGTGGGGGTCACGGTTTGTGCCTCGGCGATCGCGCCGAGCAGCAAGTAACAGAGGAGTTTGATGGGTTTCATATGGGGCGCCTCTCTTTGAGAGGACGTTCACCCTGCATGGTCGTCTCCGGTCTCCGTAGTGGCAAAATCGGCGAAATAGGGCACAAATTAAATATTGCAAACAACTGACAGTGAGTAGTGAAGGTGGTTTGGTGAGGTGCGCGGCCACCTGCCTCCGGGAACTCCACGGTTGCCCAGCGGCGGGGCGTGGATAGGGTGGGGGCGCGGCGATGACGGTGACGCAGACTCTTTCCCTCCTCGGGGCGGCGATGGCCGCCGGAGCGATCAATGCGGTGGCGGGAGGCGGGACGATTCTGACGTTTCCGACACTACTCGCGGTGGGCACTCCGCCGGTGATCGCGAATGCCACGAGTACCGTGGCGCTGGTGATCGGCACCGGGGGCTCGGTCTTCGGCTTCCGCAGGCACATCCCGGCGATCCGCGAGTGGCTGTGGCGCTTCGTGCCGGTGAGCTTGCTCGGCGGGCTGATCGGGAGCTGGTTGCTGACGGTTACGGATGACTCCACCTTCAAGCACTTGGTGCCGTTCCTGATCCTGTTCGCGACGCTGCTGTTCCTGGTGCAAGGCGTGGTGGCGCGGATGGTGAAACGCACCGTGGAGGAACCGGCGCGGAAGCGGCGGGTGTGGCCCGCGGTGTTGTTCCAGTTCGGAGTGGCGATCTACGGCGGCTACTTCGGTGCGGGCATCGGCATTCTCATGCTGGCCACGCTGGGCTTCATCGGCCTGACGGACATCCATCGCATGAACGCGTTGAAGAACATCCTCGGCTCGCTGATCAACGTGGTGGCCTCGGTGATGTTCATTGCTCGCGGCATGGTGGATTGGCACAAGGCCGGCGTGATGACCGTGGGCGCGATCATCGGCTACTTCGTCGGTGCGCACTGGTCGCAGAAGATCCCGCAGGTGTGGGTGCGGCGGTTGGTGCTGGCGATCGGCTTCGTGATTTCCGCGATCACCTTCTACCGGACTTTCCGCGCATGAGCGATCCCGTGATCCCGTTAGTAACGACGGACCCGGCCCTGGAAACCACCCGCCGCTATCTGCCGTGGGTGGTGGCGGTGGCGTTGTTCATGCAGCAACTCGATGGCACGATCGTGAACACGGCGGTGCCGACCATCGCGGCCTCGCTGAAGGTCACGCCGCTGAGCTTGAAGTCCGTGCTCACCAGCTACACCATTGCCATTGCGGTATTCATTCCGTTGAGCGGCTGGCTGGCGGATCACTTCGGCACGAAGCGCGTGTTCGGATTCGCCATCGCGATGTTCACGCTGGGTTCACTGGCGTGCGGGATCTCGCTGAACCTGCCGATGCTCGTCGCCTCCCGCGTGATGCAGGGGATTGGCGCGGCGTTCATGATGCCGGTGGGCCGCATCGCCCTTCTGAGGACATTCCCGAAATCCGGCATCCTGCGGGCGATGAATTTCGTGATCATCCCCGCGCTGTTAGGCCCCTTGCTGGGGCCGCTGATGGGTGGGGTCATCGTGCATGTGCTGCCGTGGCGCTGGATCTTCCTGATCAACCTGCCATTCGGAATCCTCGGGCTATGGCTGATGCGGCGCTACATGCCGGACCACCGCGGCAAGGTTTCCGAGCCACTCGATACATGGGGCTTCATTCTCTTCGGCGCGGGTATCGCGCTGCTGTCGTGGGTGCTGGAGATCTTCGGCGAACACCGCATGAACACGGTGTGGGTGGGTGGCTTCGCGTTGTTGTCGTTCGCCCTGCTCGGCGGCTATGCGTGGCATGCGCGGCGCGTGAGCGATCCCTTGCTGGCGGTGTCGTTGTTCAAGATCCGCACCTTCCGCGTCTCGGTGGCGGGGGGATTCGTGACGCGCCTCGGCATCAGCGGCATGCCGTTTCTGCTGCCATTGCTCTATCAGCTCGGCATGGGCTTCCAGCCATGGCAGGCCGGTCTGCTGGTGATGCCGCAGGCGCTCGCCGCGATCGGCATGAAGCTGCTGGTGGAGCGCATCCTCGCGCGCTTCGGCCACAAGAAGGTGCTGGTCGCGAACACGCTGGTGATCGGCCTGATGATCTCCGCGTTTTCCCAAGTGGGACCCGGTACGCCGGTATGGGTGATCCTGCTGTTCAGCTTCATGCAGGGCAGCGTCTCCGCGCTCCAGTTCACGGCCATGAACACGCTGGCGTATGCGGACACGACGGATGAGCAGGCCAGTGATGCGAGCACCATCGCCAGCACCGGGCAGCAGCTTTCGATCAGCTTCGGCATCGCCTTCGCGTCGCTTGTCACGGCGTGGTTCCTCGGTGGCATCGAGCGATCCGATCCGGCTGCATTGATCCCCGCGCTGCACCGGGCCTACCTGCTGTTAGGAGCGGTGAGCATCGTGAGCGCGGTCACGTTCCTGACGCTGAAGCGCAACGATGGTGCGGATGTCAGCGGCCATGTGGAGGCGACGGAGGAATAAGGGGCTTTCTTTGTATCCATGTGGCGGCCTTTGGTTGACTCCCGGTCTTCCAGCCAGTACCCCGCGCGCGCCCGGACGGGGTCCGGGACCGATACCATGTCCGTTCTCGTTGGAAAGAAAGCTCCGGCCTTCACCGCCAAGGCGGTGAAAGGGGAAACCATCATCGAAAACTTCACCCTCTCCCAGTTCCTCGGGAAGAACTACGTCCTGCTGTTCTTCTACCCGAAGGACTTCACCTTCGTCTGTCCGACCGAACTCCACCGCTTCCAGGAGGAGTTGGAGCAGTTCGAGTCCCGCGGTGTGAAGGTCATCGGCTGCTCGACCGATTCCGAGTTCTCCCACTGGGCCTGGCTCCAGACCCCGCGCAGCAAGGGCGGCATCCAGGGCGTGACCTACCCGCTGGTGGCGGACATCAACAAGACCATCTCGTCCGACTACGACGTGCTCGCCGGTGACTACGTGGAGACCGAAGACGGCGACATCGAGATCACCGGTGAACTCGTCGCCTATCGTGGTCTGTTCCTCATCGACAAGGCCGGCATCGTCCGCCATCAGGTTGTCAACGACATGCCGCTCGGCCGCTCCATCCGCGAGGCCCTGCGCGTGATCGACGCCCTCCAGCATTTCGAGCAGCACGGCGAAGTCTGCCCGATGGATTGGGAGAAAGGCGACGACGCCATGACCCCGGACCACGAAGGTGTGTCCAACTACCTCGGCAAGTAAGTCAGCTTGCTGGTTTTCAGTGTTCAGTTTTCAGGAAAGAGGCCCGCTGGGGGCTCTTCCTGAAAACTAGGCTGAATCGACATTCATGTTGCTTTGGATGGGAAGCATCCAAAGGGCGCTCTGGATTTGGAGTGCGGCGAGGCATCGCCGCTTTGAGCGGAGGCGGGACATCGCCGGAAAGAGGCTTCGTGTCCAGGGAGCGGCTCCCGCATTCCAGAATCATCTCCCCACGGGTTCAGGCATCTCTCGCAAGATGGTGCCGCAGTATCCGTCGATTTCTCTCCCGTGCCGAAAGCGGCGATGTCTCGCCGCGCTCCACATCAGAGACACCCGGCCTCATGCTTTAAATCTCGATTCAACCTAACAAACTTCGGTGACCATCAGCGCGGGGCGGTCCAGGGAATCGCCCGTGCTCAGCCCGCGGAGCCTTTGATAGAGCGGGCTTTCCGGTGTGAGCACCGTGAGTTCGCAGCCGAGGTGCTCGACCACCAGGCCGCCGCCGGTGGGGGCGAGCAGATAGAAGGATGTCTCCCCGTCCTGATCCACTTCCACCAGAGCCCCGGCATCGATGGGGGCGGTGATGTCGAAATCCGGGAGAGCGAGGGTATCGAAGATCCTCACGGCTTCAGCCAGTTCATCGACCTGCTTGGCCTGGCCACGGGCAAGATAGGAGGCTTCCAGATTCCGGGTGTCGTATTTGCTCTCCGCCTTGCTGTCGGCATCGGTGGCGGCGGCGTGGGATTCGCGCGCGGCTGTAGTCAGACGCTCCAGACGGGTACGCAGTTCGGCACGGATCTGGCCGAGCAATTCAGTCTTCACGGACATCGGGGAGGGGAGTTAGGCGCTTTCGGCGATGCAACACAAGCCCTCGTGACGACGGCGAATCGCAAGAAATGCCGGCCGAATTGTGAACAACCTGAGGACAACAGTGGACAACCTCTGCGTTTCCGTGAATAGAATCATTCAAATGTTTGGATCGAATGTATGAAATGAGGCGGAGCGAGGCATCTTTTTGATCCAGAGCGAATTCCGGGGCATGGTAAATTTGTGATGGGTGATTAATCGAACGTTTGACACCCGCTGGGGTGAGACGTAAGGAATCCACTCAATGGATCGCACAAGTGTTCCCGAGAGTGGTGCCAAGCTCAAGTTGGTCGAGGCTGCGGAGGCCTTGTTCGCGGAGCGTGGCTTTGAGGCGGTTTCGGTTCGTGACATCACGAAGAAGGCCGCGATGAACATCGCCTCGGTGAATTACCACTTCGGCAGCCGGGATGGTCTGGTGGCGGCGGTGATGACCCGCTATGTGACGCCGATCAATGAGGAGCGTATCGCCCGGCTTGATGCCATCGAACGCCGTTGGGCGGGCAAGGCAGTGCCATTGGAAGAAGTTCTGGAGGCCTTTGTTCGCCCGATGGTGACCCAGGTGCGGCGGTCCGAACTCTCCGAGCGGCTGTTCCTGAAACTCGTCGGCCGTACCTTCGGTGAGCAGGGCAATGCGATGCCTCCGGTGCTGATCGAGCAGTTCAAGGTGGTGTGCTCGCGGTTCGTGAAGGCCTTGTCGAAGTCGTTGCCCGGCCTGCCCGCCGAGGAAATCCTGTGGCGCATGCACTTCGTGGTGGGGGCGATGTACCACGCGATGGCGCAGGAGGATGTCCTGCAGATGATCTCCCAAGGGGCCGCAGGCAGTCCGACGATCGAGACGACCCTTGCGCGGTTTACCCGCTTCGCTGCCGCCGGTCTGCGGAATGGCTTGGAAACCGGTGACGCCGTGGTGGCCAAGGGGCCGCAGGCAACGTTCGATTTCTGAGGCGGCGATACGGACAACGAGACTCGATGGTTCCGAGCGGTGAAAGCCGGAGTGGCATTCTACGACCGTGTCATTCGGGGGTGTATCGAAACTCCGATTGAAGCTCCCTCGTCCCGTTGGGGCGAAGAAGGTTTCAGTACACCCTTTAGGGCATCACCTTCGGATCGTGATCGGTCCGTCGCTTCATCAGGGCGGCGTGGGTACCGTGTAGCGCAGGCGGAAGAACCGGCGGCCGTAGGACGACGGCAGGTCGAACTCGTAGGTGGCCGTGGCGTTGGAAATCGGCACCGGATAGGTGGCGCTCCATGGACCGGCCGGGCTGTCCGCCATTTCCAACTGGTAGCTGCCGCTGGTGACGGCGGGGGACAGGCGGAAGTGACGGTTGCCGCCGGAGACCACCGACATCAGGTCGAGCTTGAGGCGGGAGAGGGAGCTGAGAGGCTCGAGCCCCAAGTACTGCTCCACGATGTTGGCCACACCGTCTCCGTCCGGATCGGCGGTCGGGCCGGCGATGGCGGCGTTGCCTGCCTGGGCTCCGAATTTCTGGTCGCGCCACGTGGTGTTGTAGCCGGTGTCGATGGAGAGCGCGAGGGTGTTACCCTGCTGGATGACCTTCCAGGTGCCGGTCACGCCGGAAAGCGCGCTGGTGTCCACGGTGAACACGGCCGAGCTGAAGTTGGTGATGCCACCGGTAGTGGTCACCAGTGGAATCACCGCCGAACCGCCGTTGGCGACGGGATTGGCCCCGGTCAACTTGAGTGTGACCGCCGGTGTGCCGGAGAAGGTCAGGCTGGTGGCATTGACAAGATCGGACGAACCGGTGGCAGCGAGGTCCCAGCGCAGCACGGCTCCGGATTGGAGGGTGATGGCGGCGGTGCCCAGCGTGCCGATGCCTCCGGAGCCCGGTGCCAACGAGCCACCGTTCTGCACGGTGGAGGCTCCTCCCACGGTGCCGGTGCCGGAGAGTGTGCCGCCATTTTGGACCGTCACCACCCCGGTGGAGAGCGAGCCGTTCACCGTGAGAATGCCACCGCCGACCGTGGTGGTACCGGTGTAGGTATTGGTGGCGGAGAGGAGCAAAGTGCCTGCTCCGGATTTCGTCAGACTGCCGCTGCCGGAGAGAACTCCGGAGAGGGTGACGGTGCGGGCGGTGGCGTTGTCCGAGGCATCAAGTGTGTTGATGGTCGCACCACCGGTGAGTGCCATCGCCAGTGTGCTGGACCAATCGGCGCGTGCGCCGACCGTGCCCGCCCCGAGATTGATGGCGCGGGTGCCGGTGCCGATGGACGTGATTCCGCCCGCGCCGACATTCAAACGGCCGCCGTTGACATTGACGGTCTGCGTGGCGGTGCTGCCGGAGATGCCGAGCTGCACGCCGCCAGCGTTGACGGTGCCTTGGGTGATGGTGAGCGTGTTGCTGTAGCTGCCACCGGAGTTGCCGAGAATGGCGCTGCCGGTGAGCGTGATTTGGCCGCTGGCATTGTGGTTCACGACCGTGCCCGCATTACCGATGGTCATCGAGGCGGCGGTGATCGATCCGTTGGTGCCGGTGATGTTGGTGGTGGCGGCGGTGGAGATGTTGAGATTGCCGGTGGAGTTCAGCGCGCCGCTCACCGAGAAGGTGCCCGGATTCCACGGGATGGCGATGGAGCCTGCGTTCAAGACGCCGCCGTTCTGAATGGTGATGTTGGCTCCGGCCGAGTTGTTCGTGGACAGCGCGCCGCTCGCCGTGAGTGTGCCGCCGGTGGCGACCGTTACTCCCACGCCGCCATTCAGAGTCACCGAGGTGATGCCGGGAGTGTTGCCGCCGATGGACAAGGTGCCGCCGGTGATCGTGACCGGTCCGGTGAGGGTATTCGTGCCGGTGAGCGCGAGCGTTCCCGATCCAGCCTTGGTGAAGCCTTCGCTGCCCGCGAGCGCGGTGGCGAGGGTAGCGGTGCGGTTGTTGATCGTCACCAAGGGGGTGCCGGTGGAAACGTCCAGCGTGAGTGGTCCGCCGCTGCCGGCATTGAGCAACCAGTCATGCGAGGCGGTGGTGTCTCCGAACTTCAGGTTTCCAATCGCGCGCGGACCGTCCAAGGTGACGGTGGTGTTCGCGGTGATGTTGAGCGTGCTGAAGTCCGCGGTCTGATCCACGCCGAAGGCAGCGGTGCCGCCGCTCCAGTTGCCGGTGGTCGGCCAGGAGCCGCCGGTGAGTTTCGTCCAGACACCATCACCGTGTACGAAGGTGGTCACGCTGATGTTCAGGGTGGTGGTGGCACTGGCGCCTGCGGAATCCGTGACCCTCACGGTGAAGCTGTTCGCTCCGCCGTCGGTGCTGCCGGGAGTGCCGGAGAGCGCGCCATTGGCGGCAACATTCAACCAGGCCGGGCCGGAGACCTTCGAGAAGGTAAGGGCGTCACCATCCGGATCGGAAGCGAAGGGGACGAGTGTATCCGAGTAGGCGGCCGCCTCGATGGCGGTGGCCGTTGCGATCGGATTGCCGGAGAAGACCGGCGGGCGGGTGGGGGCATTGACGGTGATCCGCAGTGTGGCCTGGCTTGAAAGCCCGCCTTGGTCCGTCACCTGGACGACGAACTGATTGAGGCCCATGGTGCCGGTGCCTGGTGTGCCGGAGAGCGCGCCATTCGCCGCCACCGTGAGCCATGCCGGGCCGGAGACCTTCGAATAAGTCAGCGTGTCAGCCGAGTTGAAGTCGCTCGCGCTGCCCGCCAGGGATTCGCCGGAGTAGGGGATCGTTTCCGGCACGCTGCCGCGTACGAGCGGATTGGAGAGGAAAGCCGGAACCTGATTGCCGACGGGGATGTCATCATAGGATCCGCCGATGCGGTATTCGAGATACTGTCCGGGGATTTCGCCGGAGCCATTGACGGGAGCGGCGTCGCCCTGCCGCTGCCAGGCCACCGCGCAGTGGTCGCCGCCGCCGCCTTCCTTGTGCAGCACTTCGATGTAGTAGCGCTTGCCTGCTTCGAGAGCGACGTAGGCGCTGGGCGAGCGGGCGCTCCAAGCCATGGGATTGGTGTAGCCGGAAAGCTGGAGCAGACGCACCTTGTTCGCAGCCAGTTCGTTGGTGCCCAGCCACAGTTCCGAGTCATCGTCGGAAGTCAGATAAAAGCGGTAGTTTCCTGACACGGTGGGCTTGATCCAGCCGGTGAGCCGCTGGCCATAGCTGTCCGCGTAGTCCGAGGGGGTGGCGGCACTGGTGATGGGTCCGCTGGTGCTCGCGAACTCCGGATAGCCGGGGGCCGAGGTGAGCGAGGCCACGGTCGATCCATCAATGCCGCTGTAAACTTCACGCCACAAGCCGCCGCTGGTGATCACTCCCGCATCCGTGACGGTGAGGCGGGCTGCGGTGCTGGTGGCGGTTCCAAGCACGGTGGTATAGACGCAATCGTAGTTTCCTTCCACGCCACCGGAGACATTCGAGAGTGTCAGCGTGGGGGAGGTGGTGGGAGTGCCAACCGGGCTGCCATTGCGCCGCCATTGGTAGAAGCCCGGCTGTGGGCCGGTGGTGCCCACGGTGAAGGTGGCGGTGCCGCCCAGCGCCACGGAGGTGGGAGAGGGTGGGGTGGAGATGGCCATCGTGGCGGGCGTGGTGTCCGGCACGGCGAGCGAGGTGCCATCGATTACGGAGATCGCGCCGCCGCCGATCGACCAGCCGACCGAGAGATGGTCGCCGCCGGTGCCTTCCTTCTGCAAGGCCTCGAAGTAAACCGGCTGGCCGGCGGTGAGATTGATCGCGGCGGATTGCTGGCTGGTATATTTCGTCCACTCGTTCGCATTGGTGTAGGTGGCGACGGTGGAGATGACGGTGGCTCCCGCCGCGCCGGGGCCGGTGGAGTTCAGCTTGAGCTGCGATGCATCATCCGAAGCGATGTAGAAACGATAGGAACCGGTGACCGGCGGGATGATCACGCCGCTGAGGCGCGCGCCGTAGTTGTCCCCGGAGTAGTTGCCGGTGAGCTGGGTCACGGTGCGGACCACGTCCGGAGAATTCGGGAACTTGGTGGCACCGGTGAGGTTCGCCACGGTGGTGCCGGTGATGCCGGTATAGACCTGGTAGTTTGCGATACCGCCGATGTAGCCCGCCGGGACCGGCTGGAGGCGCACGGAAACGTCGATGGGCTCGACAAGGGTGTAGGAGCCGCGCGTCACGGTGAGTTGCAAGCGGTAGGTGCCGGAGGAGCCGAAGGTGATGTTCGTGGTGGCCGCGGAGGGGGCGCTGAAAGTCACGCTGCCCGGGCCGGAAACGGTGGACCAGGCAGCGGTGTAGCTGTCGGCGGAGAGCGTGGTGCCGGCACCATCCGTGATCTGCACGGGCATGGCGAGCGTGGCTCCGGTGAGGCTGGTTTTGCGCGCGTCGATGGTGGGCCAGGTGATGTCCGGAGACTGGAAGTCGGCGAGGACCTGGTCGGTGGTGTTGTTGTAGCGCGGCAGCAGGTTGTAGCCGCCGTTTGCCACGGCGTAGGGGATGGCCATGTCCAGGGCGGAGCAGTGGGTTTCATCCAGGTAGTTGTCGTTCACGCTGCGGGCGCGGAAGTACTGGAAGCCCGCGGAGTAAGTACGGGACAGGGCGTAGTAGAAGCGCCAGTTGTCCAGGGCGAAACGCTGCTGGCGGTCGCTGAGGAACGCGGTGGCCATCGCCTGATACGTCTGCGCGCCCACGCAGTAGGCGTGGGCCTCCTGCTGGCGCATGTAGTTGCGGGAGATGTAGGCCTTGAGGCGGGAGAGCTTGTCCTCGTCATCGGCGGTGAGCGTGCCGCCGGCGACCTTGTACTGGGACAGGCCGAGGATGGTGCCGGGCGTGCGTCCGGCGGCGTCGTAGGAACTCGGTGCGTTCAGGGTGTAGGCCACGTGGCCGTCGTCGTTGCTGCCGGTGGAGTAGTAGGCGCAGCGTTTCCCCATCCAGTTCCACTGCATCTGGAATTTCTCGTCGATACTATGATCGTAGTTTTCCATCCCGGCGGGTACCGCGCCCGCGGGGGCGGTGGTGTAGCCGAAGTAGTGTCCGTCCCGCGGCCTCACTGTCATGTCCATGCCCGCCCGCTTGGCGAAGGCCATGCCGTTGAAGCTGTAAACCCCGCAGATGTTGATGCCGCCGCCCCAGCCCAGGTGGATGTAGTCCCCGGTGACTCCGCCGTGGCTGCACATGCCGGCGATCTGGGTGTAGCCGGGGGAATAGCCGTTGGCGTTGAGCGCGGGTTGTTTCCACCACTGGATCGTGTTCGCGCACATTTCGGCCCCGCGCTGGATGCTGGAAGCCACGCTGGCGTCCGAGGTCTTCGCGTAATACTCGGAAAGGAAGGCGACCATCTGGCCAAGCTGCCAGTTGCTCAGGTTGTTGCTGCCCGCGTAGTTCGGGTTCGTGGTTCCATCCAGCAGCTTGTCCTCCACCGGGGCGTAGGTGCCGGCGGTGATCTGGGCCACGCAGTAGTCGCGGATCTTGTTGATCGAAAGCCGGTAGGGCTTCGAGCCGGTGGTGTCGTTCCAGTTCGGATGGCCGAGCAGTGCGAGTCCGGTCCAGCCGGTGAAATAACCGAGGCTGCCATTCGCGTTCATCGCGCGCTGGTGGAGGTAGGCGCAGGCGCTCTCGAACATCGCCTGGTGCTTGCTGCTGCCGCGCGGATAGGCGGGGCCGAAGCGTCCCACCGAGGGCAGGGTGACATTGATGTCGAGCGCGCCGGTGCCGGGACGCAGTACCTTCAGAGGCAGGGTGCCGCCGCTTCCCTCCGCCCGGTCCACCGCGAACCCGAGATCCTGGCTGGCTCCGTAGTGATAGCTGCCGGTGGGGGTGAAGGTTTTCCCGAACGCACCGTAAATGTAGTCGCCCACCTGCAATCCGGCCGCGGCTCCCGGGGCGGTGGAATCGATGGCGGAGACGCGGATGAAGCTCAGGTCCTGTGTCACCCGGTACCGGCCGCCGATGGGGCCGAGCGGGTAGTCGCGCGTTTCTTCCTGAGCCATGGCGGAAGGAAGGAGGACGGCGGACAGCAGCCCGAAGAGGGCGGAGAAGGAACGCATGCGAACGAAGGGTTTGGGCGGGTTTTGGGAAAGCGGGTGCTCACTCGGCCTTGGCCGGGGCGGCGGGTGAAATACGGATCGAGACCGGCAGGCCCTCCGGCGGCAGCGAGGCCGCGTGCGGGATGTGCAGGTCATCGTCGTCCTGGTCGGCGCGGGGATTTCCAACCAGTGCCACGGGGTCCGAAATCAAGGCAATGACCGAGCCATCCCGCTCCGCGCCGAATCCATCCTCATCCAGAGTGGAGGCTTGGAACGACCACGCGCCCTTCGGCAAGGTGGTACCGGATTTCGCCTGCGGGCTGTCCTTGGTCAGCTCCACCATCTCTTCCAGCGGTACCTGCCGCTTCGGGCCGTTGCCCGCCCATTCCACCTCGATGGTGACCGGCACCGGTGGGCCTTTGCCCGGCTGCGGTGAGAGTCCCAGCAGCAGGGCCGCCGTCTGGATGTGCAGGGGCGAGGCTTCGGTGGTGAAGAGGGTTTCGTGAACCTTGCCCTTGGTGGTGACGAGGGCGTATTCGATCAGTCCTTCCCGCAGCTTGATCTTCGCGGGGATGACCACGGTGCGGGTCGCGCGATCGCCTTGGACCAAGCCGACCTTGAAGGTGGTCTCCCCGGTCTTCTCGATCTGGCGGGCGGCTGTTTCCTTGTCGGCGGGCGGCTGGGCCTGCTTGTCTTGATCCGTGGGCCGGGAGGGCACGAATTTTCCGGAAGACTGGATTGCTCCCTGGTCAGGGGCCGGAGGTGTCTGTGCCCGGATGATGCCGGTTGCGGACACGGCGCAAGCCCACCACAATAGAATGGAACTCTCCCGGGAGAGGAATCTTCGTGACGGCTTGGAGGATGAGTCAGCTTCAGGTGGAATTCCATTCATGCGGCAAATGCAAAGGAGCAGCGGGCAAAATGATCAGAGCCCTTGTCGCAAAATGAATGGTTTGTGGGGAAGTAAAAACATCTGCCCGATCGATCAGGATGGGCTCGGGAATGGTCCACATCGGCGTCCCGGGATGCGGTGGCACGGTCAAATCGGATATGTGCCGGCGACTGGTACTGGTCCGGAGATCGGACCAGTGGCCCGTTGATGTGCCCGTGGGCGTGACAATGAAGGGTTCCTGAGGAGGTTGGCCTCCATTCCGGTGCGGAACCTTATGGAGTCTGTACTTCCATGCCGCGCTCGCGCAGGGCGCGCAGGAAATCGCGGTCCGCGTTGCCGTCCGTGATCAGGCAGTTCAAGGAGGCCAGATCTCCAAAGAAGAACGAAGCCTTCTGACCGAGCTTGCTGTGATCGGCGAGGTAAACGACTTCCTCGGCGTTCGCGATCACGCGCTCCTTGAAGGAGGCCTGGCGGGAGTTCGTCTCGCTGATGCCGCGTTCCAAGTCGATGCCATTGCCGGAGCAGAACATGCGGTGGATGTTGTAGCGGCGCAGCGCCGTTTCCGCCGGGAGGCCGATGAACGAGCGCGAGCGGCGGTCGTAGAGGCCGCCGGTGCAGATCAGGTCGAGATTGGTCCGGCCTTCCAGCGCGGTGAAGACATTGAGCGCGTTGGTCAGGATGGTGAGAGGCACGTCCGGAAGGAACTCCGTCATCGTCAGCGTGGTGGAGCTGGCATCCAGGAAGATCGTCTCATTCGGCAGGATGCGGGCGGCGGCGATGCGGGCGATCACCGATTTTTCCTCGCGGCGGATCAACTGGCGCTCGGTGAGGGGAAGTTCTTCCTTGGCCCGGGCAGGGCGGGTGGCGCCACCATGGATGCGGATCAGGTCCCCGCGTTGCTCCAAAAACTCGAAGTCCTTCCGGATCGTTTCGTCCGTCACGCCGAATCCGGCGGCAATTTCCACCGTCCGGACGGACCCGTGGACCTGCAACAATTCGAGGATACGGCGATGACGTTCAACGGCTAACATGGGGATTGTGGAAATCTTGGTTCTTTTGGGAATATCTTTGTTTTCCCTTGACGTGTAACTTGTGTAGGACCAAGTTGGTGCCGCATGGCAGCACCGCTGACACCTAACACGCCACGAGCGGTGATCGAACACCTCGTCCGCGAACAAGTCTATTCAAAACTGGGGCTGCCACTTCCCCGGGCTGCCAGCGCGCCGAATGCCCTGCTGGTGAATGTCAGCGCGCGCCACTGCCATCTGACGCAAGAGGCCGTGGAAGCCCTCTTTGGAAAAGGCCACCAGCTCACTCCGATGAAGGGGCTCTATCAGGACGGGCAGTATGCCGCGCAGGAGTCCGTGACCCTGATCGGACCGCGCAGCCGGGTGATTTCCAACCTGCGTATTCTTGGGCCATGCCGCACGCTGAACCAGGTGGAATTGGCTTTTACCGATGCCATCGCGCTCGGTTTCGACATCCCGGTGCGGATGTCCGGGGACATCGCTGGTACGCCGGGCTGCATGTTGATGGGGCCGAACGGCTACTTCGAACTGCCGCAGGGCGTGATCCGCGCCCAGCCGCACGTCCACATGCATCCGGACGATGCGGCCTTCTATGGCGTGAAGCACCTCGACCCGATGAAGCTCAAGGTCCACGGCCCGCTTGGCATGACCTTCGACAACCTCGTCGTGCGCGTGGACCCGTCCTTCAAACTCGAGGTCCACATCGATACCGATGAGGGCAATGCCTGCGGCCTCGGGGCCAACACCTTCTGCGAACTCCTCAAGTAAACCTCTCAAACTCCAATACCTGAAATCATGAGCACCGCCCTCGGATTGATCGAAACCAAAGGCTACGTCGGCAGCGTGGAAGCCACCGACGCGATGGCCAAGGCCGCCAACGTCGAACTCGTCAAGCAGCTCCAGACCGGTGGCGGCTTCCTCACCGTCCTCGTCAAAGGCGACGTAGGCAGCGTGAAGGCCGCCGTGGATGCCGGAGCGGAAGCCGCCGGCCGTGTCGGCGAGCTGGTCAGCTCCCACGTCATCGCCCGCCCGCATCCGGATCTGCTCACCCAGTTCGGCATCGCCTGATGGCGATTGGTTAAAGGTTGCAGGTTAGAGGTTATTGGGGAGATCCCCATCAAGCTCTCACCAATAACCCTTAACGAATAACCTATAACCTCACCTCCACCACCATGGCCAAACAAGCGATTGGTATCATTGAAACGAAGGGCTTCGTCGCCCTCATCGAAGCGTCCGACGCCGCCCTCAAGGCCGCGGACATCAAGCTCACCGGCTGGGACAAGATCGGCTCCGGCCTGGTCACCGCCTTCTTCACCGGCGATGTCGCCGCAGTGAAGGCCGGTCTCGATGCCGCCGCGTCCGCCGCGTCCAGCATCGGCACCGTGACCTCCGTGCAGGTCATCCCGCGTCCGCATGACGATCTGGGCAAGCTCGGCTCCTGGATTGGCTGATGCCGTTAAACGTTGGAAGTTCGAGGTTAAAAGGGGAGATGCCGAAAAGCGACCCAATAACCTCTAACGTCTAACCCATAACCACAACATCATGCTCGTCCTCGTCGCCAACCTCGGCACCACGTCGTTCAAGTACCAGCTCTTCCGCATGGATGGGCAGGGTGGGGCGGTGTTGGCGAAGGGCGGCTACGAGCGGGTCACGGACTACGCCGCGGTGATCGACGACGCGCTTGCGACCTTGCAGCGCGACGGCGTGATCACCTCCGTGGATGAGATCGAGGCGGTCGGTTTCAAGACGGTGCTCGGCAAGGATCTGAGCGGCTGCGTGGAAGCGGATGACCGTGTGATCGAGGCCTTGGAAGGCTTCGCCGCGGTCGCTCCTGCCCACAATCCGCCGTATGCGAACGGCATCCGCCAGTTCCGTGCCAGCCTGCCGAAGTCCCGCTTGGTCGCGCTGTTCGAAACAGCCTTCTACCAGTGGGTGCCGGAGGCGGCATCCCGCTACGCCATTCCTCGTACTTGGCATGAGATTGGCATCCGCCGCTACGGCTTCCACGGTGCCAGCCACAAGTTCATCGCCGAGCGTTCCGCGGAACTCTGCGGCCGCGAGGATGTGGCGCAGGTGGCCCGCCGCCTGTATCTCGATGGTCCGAAGGACATTTCAAGCGCGCCCTTCCGCGCCATTTCCTGCCACCTCGGCGGCAGCAGCTCGGTGACCGGCATCCGCAATGGCATCGCCATCGGCACCAGCATGGGCTTCTCCCCGCAGAGCGGCCTGCCGCAGAACAACCGCACGGGCGACCTCGATCCCGAGGCGATTCCCTATGCGGTCAAGACGCTCGGCATCACGCTCGATGAAGCGCAGCGCCAGCTCTGCAAGGAAAGCGGTCTGCTCGGACTCTCCGGCGTCTCCAATGACATCCGCGACGTGAATGCCGCGGCGGCCGCAGGCAATGCGGATGCCGCGCTCGCGCTCGACGTGCTGGTGGACTCCATCCGCCACTGGGCGGGGTCGTTCCTGCTGCGCATGGGCGGTGTGGAGGCGCTCACCTTCACTGGTGGCATCGGCGAGAACGGTGCTCCGGTCCGCGCCGCGGTGTGCGCGGGCTTGGAAGAATTCGGCCTGCTCCTCGACCCCGAAAAGAACGCCGCCTGCCGTGCGACGGAAACCATTATCAGCCGCGAGGACTCGCGCGTGAAGGTCATCGTCATCCCGGCCAATGAGGAACTCGTCCTCGCCCGCGAAGTGTATCGCAAGCTTTCCTGATTCCATTTCCTTTTTCCAAACACTCACCACCTAACCAGACACCACCATGGCCAAACAAGCAGTTGGACTCCTTGAAACCCGCGGTCTCGCCTGCCTCGTCGTCGGCGTCGACGCGATGCTGAAGTCCGCCAACGTCGAACTCGCCGGTCCGATGAAGCAGGTCGGCTCCGCCCTCTGCAACGCCGTCATCACCGGTGACGTCGCCGCCGTGAAGGCCGCGCTCGATGCCGGTGCCGCCGCCGCTTCCGCCTCCGGCGAAGTGGTCAGCGCCCACGTCATCGCCCGTCCGGACGAAGCCATCGAAGGCGTGCTGCCGAAGGCTCCCGCCGCCGAGCGCGCCCGCAAGTAATCCATCCCCGCCGGGATGCCTGCGTCGGCATCCCGGATCACGAACCTCCACTCACTCCCTCGCACCATGTTCCTTGCGGAAGTCATCGGGCAGGTGGTCGCCACCAAAAAGGACGAGCAGATGACCGGCAGGAAGCTGCTGCTGCTCCGTCCGATGTTGGTCGACGACAAGGACCCGTCGAAGTTCAAGCCCGGCCAGAACACGGTCGTCGCCATCGACACCGTCGGGGCGGGGGAAGGGGAGCTTGTGATGTTCTGCCAAGGCAGCTCCGCTCGCGCCGCCGAAGGCCTCAAGCAGGTCCCCGTCGATGCGGCCATCGTGGCGATCGTCGATCGGGTCGAGGTGCTCGGTAAGAACATCTACAAGGGTGGTTGAATCCCATTATTAACCACGGATTGAAGAGAAGAGGAGGGACCACAGATTTCGCAGATTACACAGATTTTGGATTTAAGAATCACTTCTTCAATCTGCGTCATCTGTGAAATCTGTGGTCAAATATCTTCCTGGTTTTGAAGCCACCTGTGTTCATCCCAATCCCTTGAATCCGTGAAATCCGTGGTCAAAATTTCTCATTTGTCTCTGTGAAAACTCTCGATCCCGAAACCCTCCGCAGCGTCGTTGAAAGCGTCGTGGCGAAGCTCGCGCAAGGAACCGCTGTTCCGGCTCCTGCCGCCGCTGCGGCTCCGGCTTCCACCAAGGCCGGTTGTGGCTGCGGTTGCCCTGGTGACTCCGGCAAGTCCGGTGTCTTCACCTGCGTGGACAAGGCCGCGGAGGCCGCGAACGACGCCCACCTGAAGCTCAAGAAGCTTGGCGTGGCCGGTCGCGCGAAGGTGGTGGAGATCGTGAAGACTCTCGCCGTTTCCAATGCGCAGGCTTGGGGCACGTTCGAGATGGAAGAAACCAAGATCGGTCGCCTTGATCACAAGATCGAGAAGCTCCAGATCACCAAAAACGTCCCCGGCGTGGAGTGGCTGCGTCCGGATGCGATGAGCGGTGACGGTGGCATCACGCTGGAGGAATACGCGCCCTTCGGCGTCGTCGGTGCGATCCTTCCGGTCACCCACTCGGTGCCCACACTCACCGGCAATGTCATCAACATGGTGGCTGCCGGAAACGCGATCGTTTTCAATCCGCATCCCGGTGGTGCCCGCAGCGCCGCACTCGCGGTGCGCGCCTACAATGAGGCGATCCAGCGAGAACTGGGCATCGCCAATCTCATCACCACCATCGAGGAGCCCACGCTCGAGTCCTTCGAACTCATCTGCAAGAATCCGCTCATCCCGCTGCTCGCCATCACCGGTGGTCCGGCCGTGGTGAGCGCCGCGATGAAGTCCGGAAAGCGCGCGATCTGCGCGGGTCCGGGCAACCCCACCGTGGTCGTGGATGAAACCGCGGATCTCGCCAAAGCCGCGCGCGATGTGATCCAGGGGGCGGCGTACGACAACAACCTGCTCTGCATCGGCGAGAAGGCGGTGTTCGTGGTGGGCTCGGTATTCAACCGCTTTTGCGAGGAACTTCAGAAGGCCGGTGCCGCGCGCCTCACCTCGCCTCAACTCGAACAACTCACCAAGTCCGCCTTCACCTACAAGGAAACCGACGGCGGTTGCTCGCATCCGGTCGTGAACCGCGCGTTTGTGGGAGCCGATCCTTCGAAGCTCGCGCAGGTCGCGGGAACTTCGGTCGCTGCGAACACGCCGCTGCTTTTCGCGGAGACGGATGCGGACCATGCCTTCGTCCAGGAGGAGCAGATGATGCCGGTGCTGCCGATCGTCGCCGTGCCGGACTTCGTCACCGGCGTCCGCGAAGCGAAGCGCGCCGAGCACGGCTATCGCCACTCGGCCATCATCCACTCGAAGGACGTGGAGCACATGACCTACATGGCCCGCGAGATGGACACCACCATCTTCGTGAAGAACGGTCCCTCCGTCGCCGGCCTCGGACTGGGCGGCGAAGGCTACCTTTCCTACTCCATCGCCACCACCACCGGTGAGGGCATCACCACGCCGAAGACCTTCACGCGCACACGCCGCTGCGTGATGGTCGAAAACCTCCGCATCATCTGATCACCGCCATGTTTGTTGCACGGGTCGTCGGTCACGCGGTTAGCTCGCATTGCCATCCTTCGCTGAAGGGTAGCAAGCTGATGCTCTGCCAGGCCGTCGATGCGGATGACAAACCGGTCGGTGCGCCGTGCATCGCCATCGATCTTTTCGGTGCCGGACTTCATTCGAAGGTCTTTGTTTCCACCGATGGATTGGGCGCACGGCATCTGGTGCACGATGATTCCTCGCCAATACGCAATTTTATCCAAGGCATCGTCGACTGAAGATCCCCCTATCAAATGCGCATCGGACACGTCATTGGCAGGGCCACCATGGTCATCCAGCAAGCCTCCTTCAAGGGCGGGCGCTGGCTGCTGGTGAACCCGCTCGATGGCTCCCAATTCAACGACGCCTGCGCGAAACGCCCCGCGCTCTCCGCCCAGCCGACCGTGGTGGTTTATGACAACCTCGGCGCGGGGGAAGGGGACATCATCGGCTTCGTGGAGGGAGCGGAAGCCACCGCGCCCTTCGACCATCCGATCCCGATCGACGCGCTCAACATCGCCATTTTCGACAGCATTTCCTACCATCCGCTTTGATTCCCATGACAAAGAAAGTTTTCACCGGAGCCGACATCGAGGCCTTCCTGAAATCCGGCAAGACCGCCGCCGATCTGCCGAAGGACGCCGTCCTGACGCCCTCGGCCCGCGACGTGCTGCGCGATGGCCCGGGCAAGGTGGTGGCCGGCAAGCCCGCGCCGGCAAGCGGAGGCAAGGCCGACCGCTTCCCGCCGCTGCCGCCGGGTGTGCCGAAGGTGCCGCCGGTGCCTGTCGTGCCTTCGTTCGAATACTCCTGGGTGCCGGGTGGTGATCCGGTGACGCCGGAGGAGATCCAGCGCTTCTTCTACAGCCCGGCGATCGTGGAGATCAAAAAGCAGATGGTCCATGTGGGCCACAAGATGTGGGGTCGCAACATGGTCGACGGCAACGGGGGCAACATCACCGTCCGCGTGGGTGACAATCTCGTGCTATGCACACCGACGCTGCGCTCGAAGGGTGAGCTGCAGACAGATGACATCGCGCTGGTGGACCTCGAAGGTGTGCAAAAGGCCGGATGGCGCAAGCGCACGTCCGAGGTGAACACCCACCTCGCGATCATGAAGCGCCAGCCGCTGGCCAAGTCCTGCATCCACGGTCACCCGCCGTATTCTACTGCGTTCGCCGTAGCAGGCATCGAGCCTCCGACCTGCCTCTGCTCGGAGGCGGAGATCTTCACCGGTCCGATCAAGCTGATTCCGTATCAGACCCCGGGCAGTCCGGAGAACGCCACGTCCGTGGGCGAGGTGGCGAAAGATAATCCGGCGGTGCTTCTCCAGAACCACGGCGTGATGACCTGGGGCAGCGATGTGGAGGATGCGTATTGGAAGCTGGAGAACATGGAAACCGCCTGCCAGACGATCTGGGTGGCGAGCCAGCTCAATGGCGGCAAGCTGCACTCGATTCCGTTCGAGAAAATGCAGGATATTTTCAAGATCCGCCGCCAACTCGGCATGGTGGACCCCCGCGAGGATTGGAAGGAATGCCAGCTTTGCGACAACACCTCGTTCCAGCCGGGTGCCGTGTGCCAGGTACCGGGTGCGCAGGTTTCCACAAGTGGTGGAAGCCTCGATCCGGAGGCGGAGAAGCTAGTGCAGCAGCTCACCGATCAGATCATCGCGGCGCTGAAGTGAAATCCAAGGAGCAGGGACATTCCTGTCCCGTTCTTCGACCTCTTCCAAACGGGACAGGAATGTCCCTGCTCCTTGAGGCTACCGCTTCTTCATCGGTCCGTCGGTGGCGGAGGGGAGTTCCAGCCAGTCAGCGGTTTCCTGCATCCGCTTGATCTCTTCGGGATCGGTCATGCGGGAGGTGGCACGACGGAGGATGGCGCCGCCTCCTTTTTCGCCGAGGCGTGCGAGACCGTCGCGCGCGGCTTCGCGGACGTCCGGTTCGTTGCTGGCGAGGAAGCGTTCGAAGGTGGGCAGGGCGTCCGGTGAGTAAGTCACCACCGCCTTCTCGATATCCTCGCGGACGAGCTCATCCACGACCGTCGGAGAAACCGTTTTTTCGGCCGGAGGAGTTGCAGGACGATGACGCGGAGCATCCGTCGAAGCGGTCTCCCGGAGGGTAATGGCGGCCGGAGGTTCTGGGGCCGGTTGCCCGAGTTTCCAAAACACCACCGCCACGACGATCAACGCCGCCGCGAGGAGGAGGGAACGTGTGCCTGTCGCTGCCGCCATGGCGGATGGATCAGGGCGCGAGGAAGGGCTTCGGGCTCGCGGCCTTCAGCGTGCCTTCGAGGGAGAGATTCGAATCACCGTTGTTGATGACACCATTGAGCACGGCGCTGGAGGTGATGCCGGTGAAGGAATAGGTGGTCGTGCCGATCTTGCCGGTGGTGGGCGTTTTGGCGGCGATCGTGTTGAAAAGCGAACAGTTGCTGCCATCCACCGAGAGGGTGCCGAAGGTCTTCGAGTTGCTGCTGCTGGTCACGGTGACGGCACCCCCTACGGTCTTCGGCTGGGTGGTGGTCTGGTTGAAGGCCTTCACTTCGCCGAGCTGGGTGAATCCCAGGAAACTGTCGGGAGCCTTCACTTCGGCATGGGTGGAGGCGTTCCAGGCGAAGTAGCCGATGCTGGTGCCGTCGTTGTTGAATTTCTGGACGAGCGTGTAGCCGGTGATCGACGGAATGATCGCATTGTCCGCCATGAGCTGGAGCAGCTCCTTGTTGCCGAAACGGTAGCTGGTCAGAGTTTGCTTGATGGTCGCCACCTTGCCGTTGTCGGAGGTGGTGATCGCGGAGGGCAGGGTGACGGTGCCGGAGACCGTGAGCGTGGACACCGACAGCGGCAGGGCGGGGCCTTGGGCGAGAGCGGCACCGGTGGAGGCCAATCCGGCGAGGGCGAGGATCAAGGGGAAGCGGCTCATTGGGGCTAGAAGTGGCACCGGTGGCGGAATTTCGCAAGGACGGAAGTCCCGCGGGAGTCTAACGGTTCGCTCGTTTCACGGAATCCTGCGAAAGGTGCCGGGAGGAATATGGGGACGCACCAGGCGCTGGCGGCCGTTCACGGTTTCGATCTCCATTTTTCCATCCACGATGCCGTCTTCGGAGTCCACATCGTGGATGAATTCCTGCAATTCGGCCTCGGATACGAGGCCCTTGGCGATCAGGAAACGCGTGAGCGCGGTGACGGCCAGTTTCTGGCGCGCCAGCTCGTTTTTCAGGCGGGCGATCGTGGCTGTCTGGTTGCCCACGGCCTTGGCCGCGGATGCGGCGTGCGATTGCAGCGCACTGATGTTGTTCTCGGCGTCCTGGATATCGAGGCGGTTGCCGATATCCCCCAGCAGCATGGTTCTCATCCATCCCATGCCGGAAGCGTGACAGGGGATGAACGGCCGCGGCCATTCCAATCGCCGCGCTTCTTTCGATGCGGCTCAGGATTCCTCCGTCTTCGCCGTCTCCTCCACCTTCAGGCTTTCCAGCACGTCCTTGAAGATGGGGAAGGCGATGGCCTGCTTGGACTGGATGGTCCACATGATCAACTGGTGGAACCCGTCCGCGGATTCCACGGTGGTCTGGAGATAGACGAGGGGAACCTTCTGGATGGTGCCCTTGAGTTCATACTGGATGGCGGGGTTGCCATCGATGGTGACGCGGGTCTTGGTGCCGCGTTCCGGTTTTTGCAGCGCCCCCATCACATGCTCGGAGGCGAGGTCGGCATACTCGTCCAGCGTGAGTTCGAGTTCCGCCTTGGGCTCGGAGATGACCACGAAGAACTCGGTGCGGGTGGTATTGCCCACCTGCAGGGTGGCCTGCTTGTTGAGGTCGGTCATGGTTTTCCAGTGGCCGGGGATGCGGGCGCGGATATGGTGATCCGTGCTGGAAACCACGGTGGGGGTGCTTTCAGCTTCGCGGGCCTTGCGGATCAACGCGGTGACGCCGGCTCCGAGGCCGCCGATCCCCAGCAGCACGCTCACGATGAGGCCGGCGATCCATACCGGTTTTTTCGTCATGATCAGTCGGACCAGGGAGAGGATGAAAAGCGCGGGAACCGCCACGGCCATGACCACGATGACGGTGAGCTGTCCGGCCTGTTGGGCGGACATGGCGGCCAGGAGTGGCAGGGTGTGGGAAAGGGTGTCGGGCATCACGTTGCGCCCAGCCTCGCTCATGGGATCATCCGCCGCGAGATATTTGGTGGAGATGAATACATTCATCCTGCCTCCCTCCGCCAAATCTGCATTGCGCAGGGCGGCAGTGACGTTCAACATTCCCTCATGATCCACCCGCCCGATGCCGCGACCCGTTCCGGGCGCCTCCCGCCGGCGGGGGATTCCGGCCCGGACGGGGAGTGGAAAGCACATGAATAAATCCCCCGGACCAGCGTCAAATCCCGTGAAGGGGCCGATCGAGGCCGTCGAACCGCAGGCCGGGGCGGGTTCCGATGAGGACACCGTGCTCGTTTCCCGGGCGCAATCCGGGGATCTGCGGGCCTACGACGAACTCGTCACACGGCACCGGGGGAGGATTTACGCCATGGTCCGAAACATGATTCACAACGAAGCCGATGCCTGGGACCTCGCCCAAGAGGTCTTCATCAAGGCTTGGAACGCCTTGCCCCGGTTCGAGGCGAAGGCGCGTTTCTCGACGTGGCTGTTCCGGATCGCCCACAATACCGTTTACGATTGGACCCGGAAGCGCCGCCCGGAGAGCGCGGGGGAGTTGAATGACGAGATTTTCGAGCGCGACCGGATCGATCCGAGCGCTTCCACCGCCCCCTCCGAGGCGGAATCCCCGGATGCCTCCCTCGAGCATGGGGAACTCCGAGCCAAGATCGAGGCCGCCTTGGCGAAACTTTCGCCGGAACATCGGGAGGCCGTAATCTTGAAAGATGCCCAAGGACTTTCGTATAAGGAAATCGCCGACGCAATGGGCTGCACGCTCGGCACGGTCATGAGCCGTCTCTTCTACGCCCGCCAGAAACTCCAAACCCTCCTCAAGGATGAATACGAAACCCGATGACGTGACGCTGGCCCTGTGGCTGGAGGACGAACTGGATGGTGACGAGTTCGCCCGCGTCGAGGCGTGGGCTTCCACCCAACCCGACCAACTGGCCGCGCGTGAGGAAACCCGCCACTGGCGCAAGCAGGCGGCCTGCCTGCTGCCGCGTGAGGAGGAGCCTCCCTACGCCGATTTTTTCAACAGCCGCATCCGCTCCGCAATCGCTTCAAACCAGACGGCGGCTGCCGCGCCGCGCGAGAAGCGCGCATGGTGGCGCGCCGCTTGGTTCATGCCCGCCACCGCGGCCGCCGGAATGGCGCTCGCCTTCTGGGGCGGTACCCGCACCGCCGGCTCCCCGGGGCCGATGGCCGTGGCCTCTGCCAGCCCGGTGATCTACACCCCGGACAGTGAGGTGCAGGCGAAGTACTATGCCGGGAACAACGGTTCCTCCACGGTGATCGTGCTGGACGGGGTTTCCGCGATCCCGGACACGCTTGAGTTCCTCGATACCGCCTCGATCTCGTCCGATGGCGGAACCAGTTCCACCGCCTCCAATGGCGATGGAACTCCAGCCGCCGTGACACAATGAGCTTTCGTCTGATGGCCGCCTGCCTGCTGCTCGCCGCCTCCTCAGCCTGCGGGGTGGAGGATCCCGGCAAGGAAGTGGTGGGACAGGTGGTGGTACGCGTGTTTCATGCGACCGATGGTGATCCGAAGGCGGCGGGCGACAAAGCCAAGCCTCTCGCCCAGGCCGCCGTGGACAAGATCCGCAAGGAAGAGCACCTGAAATTCGCGCACTACAGCGGTCTCGGCGTCGATACCAAGCCGCTTTACCGCAGTTACGAGAATTGGGCGCAGCCGCTTGGCGGTTCGGATGAGGTGATGGTGCGCTTCGAGGCCCAGAGCAAGCCCGCCGGCGGCTCCGCCCGGCTCGGGCTGGAACTATGGCTCAGCCGCAAGAAGGTGCTCAAAACCGATGCGGAGATCTCCGCGGACAAGCCGCTCTATGTGCTCGGGCCCGCTTGGCGGGGAGGACGCCTGTTGATCTCGGTTGCACTTGCACCGAAGCCGAAAGGCGGCTCTTAGTCCTGTCATGCGCTGGTTCGTATCGTTGTGGCTCGGCTTGATGCCGATGGCGTTCGCGGGTAGGCTGACGTTCACGGAGACGTCCAAGACCGTGGACGCCAAGCCATCGGATACCGTGGTGAAGGCTTCGTTTCCATTCACGAACAAGAGTGGCAGCCAGGTTTCGATCCGTCGCATCGAGTCCTCCTGCTCCTGTCTGGCCTCCGGTGCGGATGGCAAGAAGGTCGACTACGCGCCGGGGGAATCCGGCAAGATCGAGGCGGATTTCGATGTGGGGGCCTCCACCGGAGTGGTGGAAAAGCAGATCGCCGTATGGGTGGAAGGGGACCCGGCGGACAAGCCATCCGCCCAGCTCATCCTGAAGGTGAAAATTCCCGAGGTCATCGTCATCGAGCCGAAGACCGCGAAATGGGATGTGGGAGGAGAGGCCAAATCCCAGACGATCAGTTTCACCGTCGATTGGCCGGAACCAGTCCACTTGACCAAGGTGACAACCTCGAGCACGGCTTTCAAACACGAGTTGAAGACCGTCACCGACGGCAAGAAATACGAACTGGTCATCACGCCGGTGGATTCCAAGCAGCCGAACCTCGCGGTCTTCCATATCGATACCGACTGCAAGCTGGAGAAATACCGCGAGGTGATGGCCTATGCGGTGGTGCGCCGCCCGCTCGCGAGCGAAGCCAAGCCTGCTACCAAGCCGTGAATGCCATCACTCAGGCTGCGATCATCGCGGGCATTTCCACGGTGGCGGCGGTGACGAACCTCCGCATCATCGGGCCACCGCGCCGGGATGTGCCGTGTCGGACGGAGGACCTCAAGGAGCATGAAATCTGCCTCGCCACGGTGATGGAGCGTTGGCAGGGGAAGGTGCTGTGGATCGATGCCCGGCCGCGCCGTGAGTGGGAGCTGGACGGCATGCCCGGCTCGCTGCTGTGGAATCTCGATCCACATGAGGATGCGAACGCCTTCGAGGCGGCGGTGATGGAGAAACTCGTCGAGAACCCGCCGGTGGTCGTCTATTGCAGCGAGGGCAACTGCGGGGTCAGCTCGCAGATCGCGGAGCGGATACTCAAACTGGGCGTGACCGAGCAGGTTTTCGCGCTGAAGGGCGGCGTGGGTGCGCTGCGCGCCGCCGGGATGATCAAGGGTTCCAACTGAGGGACTTGATCGAGTTCGCCTCCAGATACGGGTGCGCGGGATCGTCCTTGGTATTCCAGTTCAGCACGATCGTGCAGGCCTTCGGAGATCCCCAGCGCAGCCCGGAATCCGCATTCTGGAGCATTTCCCCGATGGCGGAGGCCTTGCCGGAATAGGCGATGGCGATGGCAGGAAGCTTGTTGTCCGTGGCGTCATCGCCCCGCAGTTTCAGCGTGAACTTCTTGTCGTTGTTGGGGATCTTGGTGTTGTTGCAGATCGCGACGGTCTCGACGTACACGCGGAAAACGGCGGGCTTTTCCACGGCAGCCGTAGTGTAGCGGCGCAGGCGGCTGTTCTCGCCGTAAACGTCGAGAAATGGATCGATGATCACCTTGGGCTCTTGGTCGCCACGGCGGCGGACCAGCATGTTGTAGGTTTCCGTGCCGCCGATCGAGCGGGTGAAGATGACTTGGAAGAAGTGATCGGTGGAATTCTCCACCGGATTGTCCGTCTGGATCGAAGGTGTGACGGAAACCCGTGGAGGCAGCGAGGATGCGAGGCAGCTCGCAGCCAGATCCGCTGGAGAAGTGGAAGTCTCCATCAGGGGAATGCGCTCTTCCAGAGTGTTCAGGGAGAGAAACTTGTCCAGGATCTGGAATGCCGAGGTCGAGGAGACGGGCTTGGTGACCGGGCTGGATGAAGGATCAGGTGGTACGAGGACCTCCGGCACGGGTGGCGCAACCGGGGCGGACTCATCCGGCTCGACGGGGGCGGGCGGCAGGGTTCCGACCGGAGTCTTGTCGGTGGCACTCGTGCTGCTGTTCGCCACCGGCGGGATCAGAGACTTGAACTGGACCGGCGGTTGCTCCTGTTGCTTGAGAAAGGTGAGGATCGCGAAGACCATTCCCGCGGCGAGGCCGAGGAACACCACGGGAACGAGCACGCGCAATGCCCCGGAGCCCGTACGGCGCTCCGAGTGGTCCTGCGGCGTTTTCATCGAGTCGGACATCCGCTTGCCGATCGGCTCCATGCCTTCGCGGCGGTTGGGCAGGGCGCGCGGTTCCGGCTTGTAGGCGGGCTTTTCCGCAGGCTGCACCACCGGGATTTCCAGCACCGGGGCTGGCGCTGATGCGGCGGCAGGCTGGGGGGCCGGGATCGGCTGAGGAGGAGGCTGGGGGATGTAGGTTTGAACCGGTGCGGCGGACGGCGGAGCCGCAGCCACGGTGGGGCGCTGCGGGACTGCGGGAAGAGAAGGAGCCTGGATGCGTGTCTGGCACTTCGGACAGGGGCCGATCACCCCGGCCAAGGCAACAGGCACCGTGAGGCGGCTGTTGCATACGGGGCAGGCGAAGGTCAGGGTTTCCGTGGACATGGCTTTTCCGCGCTTCGGGGTGTTTACGAAATTGGTTAAGGATAGTCAATAATCGACTATCTTGAACAAGATCGCGGGGAGGGATAAGGGAGGGTCTTCAAACGGAAGACGTATGCATCATGACCGTTTTTGTCACCGACATCAAACCTATTAGAATTACGTCATCCCGTAAGGCTTTTTGGAAGAAGGAATCGGGGAGAGGGGATACCGATCGTGAGGAGGGATTATTGGGGCCGCCTTTTTGGCACGGCAGGGGCAAAGGGATTTCCGGCATTTCGCTGGCGGAGATCCGGATACAAAAAGCCGGTGACCACGCATGGCGGTCACCGGCTGGGGAAAAAGATCGTGAGTGCTTCAGTGGCTCATCGGATTCTCGCCGGAAGCTTCGCCGAGGCTGGCGAGTTCGGCGGGGAGGAACTTCTTGAAGCGCGTCTTGTCGATGGCCTTCATGTAGGCCTCTTCCGGAGAGATCATGCCTTCGCGGAGCTTGCTCCAGATGGACTCGTCCATGAACTGCATGCCCTCGCCCTTGCCGCCGGTGATGACGTCGTAGAGCTTCTGGGTCTGGCCTTCACGGATGATCGCGGAGACGGCCGGAGTGGCGAAGAGGATTTCGTGCACCGCGGTGCGGCCCGGCTTGTCCACGCGCTTGCACAGAAGCTGGGCGAGCACGCCGCGCAGCGAAGCCGCGAGCATGGTGCGCACCTGCGACTGCTGGTCGGCGGGGAACACGTCGATGATACGGTCGACGGTCTTGCGGGCGTTGTTGGTGTGCAGGGTGCCGAAGACGAGCAGACCGGTTTCCGCGGCGGTGAGGGCCAGCGAGATGGTCTCAAGGTCGCGCATCTCACCGACGAGCACGATGTCCGAATCCTCGCGGAGCGCGGCACGCAGACCGTCCGCAAAGGATGGTGTCTGGATCGGCACCTCGCGCTGGGTGATGATGGACTTCTTGTTGCGGTGGACGAACTCGATCGGCTCCTCAACGGTGATGATGTGGCGGTTGAAATTACTATTGATGTAGTCGAGCAGCGCCGCGAGCGTGGTGGACTTGCCGGAACCGGTGGGACCAGTGACGAGCACGAGGCCGGAACGCATGTGGCCGAACTCCTTCACCACCTGCGGCACGCCAAGGTCTTCGAGCGAGGCGATCTCGGTGGGGATGAGCCGGAACACGGCGGCGAGGCCGTGGCTCTGCTTGAGATAGTTGCAGCGGAAACGGGACTGCTCGTCCATCGCGTAGGCGAAGTCGAGGTCACCGGTTTCGAGATAGCGTTCGAAAGCTTTCGGATCGCAGATCTCGGCGAGTAGGTTCTTGAACTCCTCGCGGCCGAGCACGGGCTGGTCCGGGATGGCGACGACGGAGCCGTGGACACGGGTCTTCGGCGGCTGGCCTTCGGAAAGATGGAGGTCGGAACCGCGGTTCTCGACGAGGTAACGGAAAAGGGCGTCAATCTGAGCCATGGGAAATCGGGTTTTCGTAAAGTGGCAAGGGTTTCGCGGAACGATGGATCAGGACTGGAAGAAGGCCTTCATCTGGTTCTTGTCCTCGCTGCGGTAGAGGGTTTCCTCGCGGGTGATGAGGCCCTGGACGTAGAGCTTCCGGAGCGATTCATCCATGGTGATCATGCCCACGTTCTTGCCGGTCTGCATGACGCCGGGGAGCATGAAGGTCTTGCCCTCGCGGATGCAGTTGGAGACGGCGGGGGTGTTGACCAGCAGCTCGAGCGCGAGGCAGCGGCCGGTGCCATCGGCACGCGGGACGAGCTGTTGGGAAAGGATGCCGCGCAGCGATTCCGAGACCATGATGCGGATCTGGTCGCGCTGGTCGGTGGGGAACACGTCGAGCACGCGGTCCAGGGTTCGGGGGGCATTGCCGGTGTGCAGGGTGCCGAGCACCAGGTGGCCCGTTTCCGCAGCGGTGAGCGCGAGCTGGATGGTTTCAAGGTCGCGCATTTCACCGACCATGATCACGTCCGGGTCTTCACGGAGTGCGCCACGCAGAGCCTTGGCGAAGGAGTCGGTGTGGAGGTGGACCTCGCGCTGGTTGATGTGGCAGCCCTTCGATTCGAAGACGTATTCGATCGGGTCCTCCAGAGTGAGGATGTGGTCCTCGCGGTCGCGGTTGATGAAATCGACCAGCGCGGCGAGCGTGGTGGACTTGCCGGAACCCACGGAGCCGGTCACAAGGATGAGGCCGTTCTGATAGCGGGTGAGGGGGACGAGGTGATCGAGCGGCAGGCCGATTTCCTCGATGGCGCGGATCTTGGTGTTGATGATTCGGAACACCATGTCGTAGCCGAGGCGCTGCTTCACTACGGAGGCGCGGTAGCGGCCGTGGGTGTTCGAGTAGGCGAAGTCCACGTCACCCTTGTCCTGGAGGCGGTTCCACTCGCGATCGCCGAGGAAGGAGCGCGCGAGGCGTTCCGTGTCTTCCGCAGTCAGCACCTGATGGTCTTCCCAGATCGGGGAAAGCTGGCCGAAGCGGCGCCATGCCGGCGGATAGTTGGTGGGAAGATGGATATCCGAGCAGTCGTATTCACGACCGAGCTGGAGGTATTGGTCGACGTGGTCGAGCACCTGATGGGCAGACATGGCAAGGGTTTTGGAAACGTGGGATGTCGGGTTTGGTCGGTGTAAAACGCCGCCGGAGGCCGGATTTGCCTGTTGGGCAAAGGCTTCAGAAGGCGAGTGACCGGTGGAAGATCAATATTCCGCGGAATTCCTCAAGGGCACAGTTGGCCCGGGACCATCTCTTTTTCCAAAGCGGATCGCGAAATGGCACAATGCAACAGTCAGTGGGGATCGCGGCCCTGTCCGAGACGGCCCGCAAGGGTCCGCTGGAGGTAGCCGGTGACGAGGGATTTCACCACCGGGCGCGCCAGCGCGCCTCCGGCGGTCAGCAGCAGACCGGCAAGCCCGGCCTTGCGGACTTTTTCCTCGGTGGTCTTCTTCGGCTTTCGGCGGCGCAGCGCGAGGCTGGCGATGAGGCCGGTGACGAGCGAGCCACCGAGCCAGCCCGTGGGGTGGGTTTGCAGGGATTCCTTCACCCGGGCGGGGACATCCACCCGGTGCTTGAGCACCGCGAGGTCGTACGCCAGGCGGCGGCGGGCGGTTTCGCTGCGCTTCAGCAGCGCCTCGATCTCGGGACTGATCACAGGTTTTTGAACCATTCGCGGTCGCGTTGGAATTCGGAACGGGTGAGCGAGAAGGCGGGCGGGACCGGCTTCCGGATCAGCGCGAAGCAGATGCCCGCCACGATCGCGTGCAGCAGGGCGAGGCCCAGCGCGATCCAGCCCCAGGAAACTTCGAAGGCCGCGGCCAACAGTGGAATCACCCCGGCGAGGATCAGCGCCCAGGTGAAAAACGCCGCTCCGGCGAGGATGCCGCCGAGTGCGCCCTTGCGACCGGCGTTCTTCGCCGCGTCACGGGCCTCCAATTCGATGAGGGCGAGGCGTGCGGACACAAGATCCGCGGCCGCCTCCCGCCAGTTGGCAGGAGGTGCTTCGCGATCGTCACCGGTGGTCGGTTCCGGAGATTCGTTCATCGGCGGACGATGAGGCCAACCAGGAAGCCAACGCCCAAGGCACCGAGCACGGCCTTGGTCGGGTGCTGGCGGATGTAGTCCTCCGCGGTGACGTGGATCTCTTTCGCCTTGTCACGGGTGTCGTGCCACTGGTCGCTGGCGGCGGAGCGGAACTGCTGGGCTTTTTCGGTGGCGGCGGACTTGAAGGCCTCGGCCTTCTCGGTGGCGACCTGCTTGAACTGGACGGCCTTGTCGGCGGCCACTTCCTTGAGGTGCTGGGCGGTTTCCACGGCTTTGTCCTTCAGTGCCTGGGCCTGGGTGGAGGCGGTGTTGGCGAGTTCGCGGGCCTTTTCGCCTGCGGCGGCGCGCAGGTCGTTGGCGGCCTGGCCAACCGACGGTCCACGGGTGAAGCCAGCTTCGGGGTCCAGGGCGTTGGTGGCGGAAAATGCGTCTGACATGATTGGACGGGGTTGAATTTCAAGTGCGGCCGCCAGACGCGACCGCGTTGGCGTTAGGGTGGCACCGCGATGGCGGCGGCGCAAGGTACCGTTTCGCGATCGGCGTTACGGAAACGCGGTCTTTTTCCACGCGGTGGTTCCGTCGCAGCGTCCGACAAGACAGAACAAGGAGACGTCTACTCAAAGGGAGAGCTGGAGATGTGCCAGGAGTGATTTGGGAGTCAGTCCTTGCTTCGGGTCACAAATGCCAGCTCTTCCAGGAATCTCTCCGGTGTGATCCCGCAGGCTTTGCAATACGAGATCCATTCGATCACATCCAGCCGCCGCTGTCCTCGCAAGAGATCGCTGACGGTTGATTGGCTCATTTTCATTTTTTTAGCGAGAGCCTCCTGGGACAGTCCGGCGTCGCTCCGCACGCGTCCAAGGACTTGCACGAATCGCTCGTAGTTCGCGGAGTAGATGGATTTTGCCACGATGAAATTCTGACAAATCCGGCCAAATATCGAAAAAGCTGGTATAAAATCTGAATTTACGATGTTTCTATTCTGGTTGTGTGAAAAGGCCATGAAGTCCGCGAATCCTCTTGAGTGTTAAGCAACACGCCGTCACGTCTCACTCGCAATCTCTCCCCATGAATCCCAAGATTCTCCCTGTCGTGTTTTCCGGGTCGCTCGGTCTGGCGGCCCCGCTTTTTGCCCAGGAATCAGTCCCCATCGAGGGCCATGTCGTCATCCTGGTTGAAAAGCAGCCGTTGGAAGGAGTCGTGGTGAAACGCACTGCCGTTCACGATCAAGGCGACCACACGGTCATCATGCAGAAGATCGCGCCGCCCGCTCTTCCAGAGGAACAGCCCGCTCTTCTCCGGGGTGCCGTGCAATCATTCCAACAGACGGGCGGAGAGCAACGCGTTTACAAGGCCCTCGGTCTTACCGCCATCATCTACGACCACCAGAAGACTTACCTGGAATGGGCGGTTGGAGAGCAACGTTTCGCCGCATGGAGCAATGTGGATTTCAGCCTTTTGGCCAACGTAGCCCATATTCCGGTGGGTGAGGAACTCTACAGCTTTCTCATGGTTCCCGCGAATGTGGACACCGCCAAACTGGCCAGCCTATACCAGACACGTGGGCAGACCTATCAGGCTCCACAAGTTCCGGCCTTCCCTTCCACTCTTCCTTCTTTGATTGTTACGCGAGGTGACGCCTCCAATGCCGCCGCGCTCGCCCCGGTTCAGGCACTGCTCCAGCACTATCGGGACAACGAAGCCGTTTTGAAGGCCGCCTACGCCCAGCGCACGGCGGATGCAGCGGCACAGAAGGCCTATGACGAGGCTCACCCGAAGCAGCCGAAGGACACCACGGTTCAATTCTGGAAACGCCAGGCTCCGGCGACTCAAACCAACAGTGAGGAGGGAGCACCATGAAATCCCTTCTTTTACTGCTGGCGGCGGCTATGCCCGTCTTCGGCCAGATGACGAGCCAACCGCAAGCCATCCTGACCCATGGTGCGGGAGACACCGTAAATCTCGATTGGCAGGGACTCGCGGCCCGATCCTACTTCCTCCAATACTCGGAGGATCTTCGAACGTGGAACTACTTTCCGGCGGTGGAGTTGGGGGCGGATGAAACCATCAGCTACGGCTTCTCTTCCACGGCGGACAAGTTTTTCGTCCGACTCCAATACACCGACGAGCCGACCGACGACCCGGAGAATGCCGACTTCGACGGCGATGGACTGACCAATCTGGAAGAGATCTCCATCTACCACACCAAACCCTTTGCAGCGGATACGGATGACGATGGATTGAGCGATGGCTATGAGGTTCAAAACGACCTCGATCCAAAGGACGACGGCTCCGTCGCATTCAACAACGGCCTCTTTGGCGATCCGGATGGGGACGGTATCTCCAATCTGGAGGAACAACGGGCAGGCACCAATCCTCAATCCGCGGCCGATTTTCCGCCTAACATAGTTACGGAGATCCGGTCGGGAATGGCGCATGTTGAAGTTCTTGGTGGAGGGACCCCTTCGGGGGAATTCAGCGCCTACCGCTATTGGCACCCTTTTCAGACCTTTACCGCGAACGACAATACACCGTTGACACCACTAAGCGTTGCCGTTCGGCTATTATCGAAGTTCAATTTCGATGCTATCCCCGAAAATATCGCTACTGCCACACATATCCCACTATCTGGAGATTATAGGGCCGGTGCACATGCGGGATTCAATGTATGGACGAGCGGTTCGAATTCAGTTAAGGCGGCGTCTCTCCTGCAAACTCGCTTTTGGGTTAGCGCTCCCATGATGCCCACTAATCGGACATTTAAATTTCTGAAAAGGGAGCGCTCCACCTCGGTTGCCGCTACCCAGCAATTGGGGACAACGGGTACGCCTACTCAAATTCCGGGAGCGACTACCATCGTGACGCTTTCCATTCCAGCTTACGCGAGTATTTCTACTCCCTTGACCCTTGAGCCTTGAGCCTGAAGGGGCGCAAACGGATGGATTAGAGAAGTGGACCTATGCAGTTGCGTCCCAAGTTTCCATCGTCCCGGACACCGGAATGAGTGGCGTCGTGGGTGACATGATTCTTAGTAAGAAGACGGAGAATCCGGAGCTACATTTCGTGACTCCGAAAAAAACGATTGAGATCCCAGATGACTATGTGATTCTAAAAGCCGTGGGACTGAATGCGGATGAAATTACGGCAAACGATCCCCGCCAAATTGTGGAATGGGATGGTGGTGAAGAGGTCGCCGGGGAACCATTGAAACGTAAGTTCAAAAGAGACGCGATTTCAAGGCAAATAGGTGAGATTAGAATCAAAAATGACGGCTCCTCAGTTGTAAAGATAAACGTTTGGACTGTTTGGGTGACCGGTGCTTGTGTGTTGGGTAATGTGATTCCTGTCGAAGATGCCGATGTTACTTCGATGTCTGTGAGCGCGGTGACGACTTGGAAAGTTTATCCTGAAAACATTATCACGGATCAGGATATTCCGGATTTGACTGGAGTTAATATCACATTACCTCCCGGTTATTCTAAAAAGCATATTGTTTCCAATCAGCCTTTGTCGGGTGGGGTTAATAAGAAATGGGATGCGTCCCGGCAAATCCGCATTAAGGTGTTAAATCCGAATGGTTATTCTAAAGCGCAACTTCCAGAAGTGGATGGAGCTCTATTCGATGATCAGCCGAAAGCAGAAGATACGCCGGAACAATTCCCTGACAGTTCTAGCATCGAGGGCAATGATGATTCGAATCCAGATGATGAATTTAATAATCCATACGACGAGAATGGCGTCGGGAGACTGGCTAGTAGCGATAATCCCACCCATTTAATGATGAATACTACTGGGGCGGTTGGGGATGTCTTTGAAATGCGCGATCATTTCAAGGAGTTTGTGAGGCTTGAAATTGCCAAGAAATGGTATAGGGTTTCAGACCCGCTGGAATGGCGCGTCCATTTTAAAATGAAAAAAGAAAAAAATGGTGACACGGAATCTTGGAAAAACAATGCTTCCGACAAGGCGTTAAATAATGACGGATTCTGACATATGAAATCATTTAGAGAATGTGCATACTTTATTGTGTTGATGGGGGCTATGGCAATACTGCCAGTTGCGGCGAATTCCATTGATGGAGTTCGAGATGCTGCGCAGGCAGAGAAGCTGGCCTTTTTAGCCCGTCATTCGACTGTGTTGGAGCATGCGGATGCTTCAAATGCGTTCGACGGGCTGATTTCGGATGATTCGGAAAAGGCATCCTCCGCTATTAAAAAACTTAAAGAGTTGAAAGATGAGGAGATGCTTCTGGTGGCCTTGAAATATCCAAATCGGGTAATTAAGAAGGAAGCTGCGGAGGCTTTGCAAGAAATTGCTGGCAAGAAATCGCTTGCGAAAATTTGCGAGGCTCTTGACTATGAGAATAAGTGGCTGCGCCGTACGATCTCGAATGCGGAGATCGAAATCACCAGTCGGAAATTCCAATGGGCTCTGCTTGCTACCATCCAGAAAATATCGGGAGTAACCTATGATGGGCCTGTGGAGTATTCTTCCACTGCGATTACAACGTATTTGGATAGAGTAAAAGAAGAGATGGAAAAACAGAAGTAGAATGTATTGGTTGTTTTTAATGTATCATTGGATTTGGAATCTTTCCAGGGTTGATTTTTGATGTTGAATGGATAGTTGTGGGAAGATGTGGATAAAGGAATTCCCCCGTTTGGATATTTGGGATGGGAAACGAGATAGTGGACGGTTTTGGTGCGGGATCTCTGATTTTCAGGCTGAAAAAAGATGAAGTTTCCCGCTGCAACTAGTCGCTTGTTTTTCTTGATATTGTTGGTCACGATATTAGCTCATCCCCTTGCATCAAGAGGACGTGAAAATAATGGCATTTATCCTCCAGAGGCGTACGTGCAAGCTGCGGAAAAATCTCACAAAATTTTGCAGGATTACTGGGATCAGAAGGATTCAAAATCTTTTATGGAGTGGTTTGAGGCTCCCGAGCTTTGGAAAAATACTTTTGCGAAATCCTTTTTCATCGAAAGGGAATATTCCCGATATAAATTTGAGATCGCGATAATGATGCTGAACTCGCCCGCGAGCGCATGGGCCGACAAAGGGTCTATCGTCCCATCTAGTGATTCCGCGATTCCAGTGCTACGAATGAGGACGATAGCTAGCTGTACCCAGGCGATTAAGAAATTTGTGCCGGATTTTGAAGTGAATCCTTCAGATTTTGAAACACCAAAATCGCGAACTCAATTAGCTTCGCGCCTCAAGCCCTATCTGATAAAATTCGAATTTCATTCGTTGAATCTTGATTCGATCGGAGATGATGGTTCAATCAACAAAAGATCTGAAGCGAAAAGGCTTGTCGAAATTAGCCGAAACTCTGAAGAGCGATCGTCCTCGGAGAAAATGTTCATTTTCGGATCATTAGCGATTGGGGCTATTGCATTGCTGACTTTTTGCTATGTTCGTATAAGCGAAGAACGGCGTTAACTAGAGCCCAATAGCGGGTCCTAACTAGCATTTGGCCTCGTTTGAGTGACATTGACGGAGTCCCCCCTTTGCTTTAAACACGGTCTGTCATCTGAATGTCAGCAAATTGCGGATTCCGCTAGACCATATCAAGGCTCCGCGATGATTGCCTTGGGCGGGTTCATCAGGGCGTCTTCCTGGTCCTTCGGCGGCGAGGTGAACATGACATTCCGCCACTCGGGATCGCGGAGCGGGCCGCTGCCGTGGAATTGGAAGAGACCGGAGAACGGACGCAGTGGCAGGGTGAGCACGCCGAGCAGACCGCGGGTGTTCATGCGCATGGTCATGTCCAGCGTGACCTTGGTGAGATCCACGCGGGCATCTCCGGTGAAGGCGAGTGAGGAAGTGGCGGTGCGGAAATCATTGGTTTTCAGGACGCCGTCCTGGATGACGAAGGTGCAGAAGGCGTCCTTGGCATGCTGGAAGCCCGCCTTGCGGTTGGCGAGGATGCCGGCGATGAGCGGTGAGAGCGGGCCGAAGATGGGTACGGAGAAGAGCTCGCCTTTTTCCAGAGCCATCAGGCCGCGGCCGTTCAGCTTGTCCACACCGTGGGTGCCGCAGGTGAACTCGATGCGGCCGGTGAGCTGGCCGCCGCCCTTGGGATCGAATCCGTAAAGCTCGCCAACATCATTGAACGAGAGCCGGGTCCAACTGAACTCGCCGCTCAAGCCGGCATCCCGTCCGGGATTGCGGGTGACGGTGCCATTGACCGGACCGCCGAAGGCGCGGAAGGCGAGATTGTCCACCACGACCTTTTCATTCTGGATGCGGACATTGGCGGAAGGCGATTCCAGCAGCAGGTCCTTGTCGATGAACTCGTAGGTGGCCGGGGCGTTGGTTTTGAAGGAGATCTTCAGATCGGTGCGACCCTTGCCGATGGTATCGACCAGGCCGGAGCATTGCAGCACGGGGGGCTGGTGGAAGCGGTATTGCTCCAGATCCTCCGCGATGCCGCGGGCGAACATCCGCACCAGCGGCGCGGGCCAGAAGGTGCCCTCCACATTGGAGATGGCCACGGTGTCCGCCTCGCTGTCGTAGCGGACCTGCTTCACTTTCAGCGAGCCGGTCCGCGGTCCATCGAAGGCGCGCTGCAGGCCGTAGTTCCGGTAATCGAAGGTGACGGCTCCATTCCGGAAATCGAGGGCGCTGTGGCTGAGATCGAGATCGGTTTCCGCGACGAGGAAGGGCGTGCCGCGATAGGTGCAGTTGTCCACCCGGCCATGGCCGCTGACGACCCACGAGTGGACGTCATGGAGGTCCCAGCCGCATTCGAGATTCGCATCCACCTTGGTGTGCTCGTTCTCGGTGAAGTCATTGAGCACGCGGCCGAACGGTTGGCCGGCGAAGAACGGGCGGGCGACCGCGAGCGGAAAATTCGAGCGCAGTGCGACACGGATGTAGTCGTCCTGGAGCAGCAGCTTGCCGGTGAGCTGGCCATCGCGGCGCAGCACCTTGATGTCGCGCAGGAACAGGTTGCCCTTGCTCCAGGAGAATGCGGTTTCGAACGAATCGAAGGCGGTGCCGCGGATCATCAGCGCCTTGAGGCTGGCGGAGCCGGTCAGCTTCACCTCCGGCGGCCCGCCATCTACGAGACGGAATTCGCCGGAACTCTCGATCCGTTGCTCACCGGCCAAGGTGACATCGTGGATGGAATCCACGCCGAACCACGAACGCAGCAGGCGAGGCAGATCGAGGCCGGAGCTGAAACCGAAGCGGCCCTCGCGGCCTGCGAGATCGTAGTCGAGCCGTCCTTCCAGATCGCCGCGGCGGTCGGAGGCCTTGAGCGAGGTGACGGTGAGCAGGGTGCCGGTCCACTCCGCCTCCGCGGCCACACGCTGGAGGGGGTGGCCGCCGCGTTCCACGTCCTTCGCGCTGAATTTCACGCGGCCATGGAGCGTGGAACGGTCCGCGAAATCGCCGTCGATGGCGATGTTGAGCTTCGGGCGCTCTTTTTCATCGAACCGCCAGTTGCGGGCTTCATCAAGGCAGCGTTTGAGCAACTCCAGCCGGGCCTTGCGGTTAGGATCATCCGCGGCTTGGGCGGTGAGCGCGGGGCGGTAGCCCAGGATGCGGGCGGCGAGAGTGACCTCGATGCCCTCGATCTCGCCGCTGGCATCACGGATCTCCAGCACGCGGCCACCGGGCATGGCGATGGTGGCATTCACATGGCTGGCCTCCAGCATCTCGCCCTGCGGGTTGGCGGGGTCGACGGGCAGATCGAGACGGCCATCCTTGAGTGCGAGCTTGGTGAGCTTCATCTGGCCGCGGGCCAGCAGGCTCTTGTCGAAATCGATCGCCACGCGTTCCATCCGCGAGATCTGGCGGGTGCGGGATTCGTCCGAAAACACGCGGATCTCCGTGGCGACGAGGCCGCCGTGGAAGGGCTGGTAGCTGAGGCTGGCCACGCTGACGTGGAGGCCCTGCTTTTCCAACTCGTGCTCCATCATCTGCCGCCACGTCTCCGGCAGGCCGGTGGCATTCGCCCACCACAGGCCGCCGACCGCCACCACCACCGTGCAGACCATCAGCAGCAGGATCGCCGTGCGGAGGTTGCGGAAAAAGTGGAGCCGGGTCATGCCGTGAAGGGATGACGCATCCTAGGCCGGTGTAGCGCGATTGCAATCATCCCGCGTCCGGGATTGCCGCCGCCGGGCGGGTCCCGTAGCATCCACCGCCATGCGGTTTGCGGTGCTGGGCAGCGGGAGTTCGGGGAATTCGACGGTGGTCGAAGCGGGAGGCACGCGCCTGCTGGTGGATGCGGGATTGAGCGCGAAGCAGTTGGTGACGCGCCTCCAGTCGATCGGGGCTGATCCGGGCTCGTTCGATGGCATCCTGCTCACCCACGAACACGGCGACCACATCCGCGGGCTGCGGGTGCTGCTCAAGCAAATGCCGGTGCCGATCTATGCCACTGCGGCGACCGCACGGGTGGTGAAGGACACGGGTATTGAGGGAGCGACGTGGCGAGTCTTCACCGCCGGGCAGGGATTTCGCATTGGTGCTTTTGAAATCGAGGCCTTCGCGATCCAGCACGATGCGGTCGATCCGGTGGGCTTCGTGTTCCATCATCAGGAATCGCGTTTCGGCCTGCTCAGCGATGCGGGCTTTGTCACGCGGAGCATGGTGGACCGGTTGCGCGGCGTGCATGGTCTTTTCGTCGAGGCGAACTACGATGATGCATTGCTGGAAGCGGACACGAAACGTCCGTGGTCCACGAAGCAGCGCATCAGCTCGCGTCACGGGCATCTTTCCAATGCACAGGCCGCTGAACTGGTGGCGGAGCTGGCGCATCCGGGCTTGCGCCGGGTGGTGCTCGGCCATCTCAGCCAGGACTGCAATCATCCGGACACGGCGATTTCCGCGATTCGCTGTTCGCTGGAGCGGGCGGGACACAGGCACGTGAGCCTGCATTGCGCGTGCGGCGAGGTTTCACCGTGGTGGTCGCTGGTGGAGGAGCCGCGATTCTCGTTGGAGTTCTGCGATTGAGCTCACCGGGGCGTTTTGACCACGGATTGAACGGATTGGGGAAAGAGTGTCGTCGGCTCCACATACCCGTCGGTGCCTCCATGGCCTCCCGGGAAAGGAAACCACAGATTACACGGATTTCGCTGATTGAAGAGAGCGGCGGTCAGCCCTTCATTCTTGTAGTAGCACCTTTTCCCCCTCTTCAAATCTGTGTAATCTGCGAAATCTGTGGTCAAAAAAATGCCACGAACAGGTCTGTGAGATTCCCGCTGGCATCCCGGGGCCAATGAGGTTCACTCGGCGGCGTGAAGTTGGAAATCTGCATTGATTCGGTGGAAAGCGCCGTGGCCGCGGAGCGCGCGGGAGCGGTGAGAGTGGAACTTTGCGCCGGATTGATGGAGGGTGGCATTACGCCCAGTGCGGGGATGATTCGGGCGGTTCGCCAGCGCGTGTCGCTCGGCCTGATGGTGATCATCCGTCCGCGCGGCGGGGATTTCCTTTACGATGATGCGGAGATGGAGACGATGCTGGAGGATGTGGCCGTGGCGCGGAAGTTCGGTGCGGATGGCATTGTGATCGGAGCCTTGCTTGCGGATGGCCGCGTGGATGAAGACAAGACGCGCGCCTTGATCGAGGCGGCGGGACCATTGCAAGTGACCTTCCATCGCGCCTTCGATGTCTCGCGCGATCCGTTCGAATCGATGGAAACCCTCGCATCTATGGGTGTGCATCGCATCCTCACGTCCGGCCAGGAAGCCAGCGTCTTGGAAGGCGCGGAGGTGATCCGGGAACTGGTGAAGAAAGCCGGTGAACGCCTCATCATCCTGCCAGGTGGCGGCATCACCCCGCGGAATATCGCGAAGATCGCCGCCCTGACAGAAGCGTCCGAGTTCCACCTGAGCTGCCGCAAGACCGTGGACAGCGGCATGAACTGGCGCAATCACCGCCCGGCGATGGGAGCCGCGCTTTATCCGCCGGAGTTCTCCCGCAAGATCGCCGATGAAGCCGCCATCCGTGGCATCCTCTCCAAGGACTCCTGATTTCCTTTTGTCATCGTCATGTATCGCATCGCCATCGGCGGCATCGCCATTGAAAGTTGTACGTTCTCACCGCTGACCAGCGGGGTGGAGGACTTCCTGATTCTCCGCGGGCAGGAAATGCAGGTCCGCTATCCCTTCATGCCAGAGTGGAATTTCCACGGTCGTGAAGACATCACGTGGTTTCCGATTCTCCAGGCGAAGGCGATTCCCGGAGGCTCGGTGCGCGCGGCGGATTACGCGGCGATGAAGAACGAACTGCTCGACGGCATCCGCGCGGTGCTGCCGCTGGATGGGTTTTACTTCGACATCCATGGCGCGATGAACGTGGTGGGCACGGACGATGCCGAGGCCGATCTCGCCCGAGCGATCCGCGAGGTGGTGGGGCCGGAATGTCTCATCACCACCGGCATGGACCTGCATGGCAATGTCACGCCGGAGCTGGTGAAGGAGGTGGATCTTTTCACCGCGTATCGCGAGGCTCCGCACATCGATTACCTCGATACTCGGGAGAAAGCGTGCCGTCTGCTATTGCAATGCCTGGACGATGGCACTCGGCCGGTGCGCGCGTGGGCGCGGATCCCCGTGGGCCTGCCGGGTGAACGCACCAGCACCTTTGTGGAACCGGGCCGTAGTGTTTATCAGACGCTCAAGCTCTCCGACATACGACCCGGCATCCTCGATGCCTCGCTGTGGGTGGGATACGTATGGGCGGATGAACCGCGCACCTCGGCGACGGTGGTGGTGACCGGCACCGATGAAACCGCGTGTCGTGAGGAAACGGTGCGGATCGCGCGTGTGTATTGGGATGCGCGTTATGATTTCGATTTCTGCGTGGAGGCCCACGATGCGGACACCTGCATCGCGAAGGCCGCCGCGCTCAAACAGAAGGCCGTTTTCATCAGCGACTCCGGTGACAACCCGACCGCAGGCGGGGCGGGGGACATCCCGACGTTCATCGGGCGCTTGCTCGCGCATCCGGACTTCGCATCCGGTGCGGCTACGGCGATCTATGCGAGCATGCCGGATCCGGCTGCGGTCCGCGTTTGCTACGATGCGGGCGTGGGTGCATACGTGAAGGTTTCGCTCGGTGGAAAGCTCGATCCCGTGCATGCCCGCCCGCTGGAGGTGGAGGGTGAAGTCGTGCTTCTTTCTCCGGACGATGTCGTGGGTGGCGATCTCGCCGTGCTGCGTGCCGGTGGCGTGAATGTCATTCTCACCAGCCGCCGCAAGCCGTTCCATGTCATCCATGAGTTCACGCGCCTCGGTCTTGATCCGAAGGAACATGAGCTGACGGTGGTGAAGATCGGCTATCTGGAGCCGGAACTCCGCGATGCGGCCAGCCATGCGTTCCTCGCACTTACGACGGGTGCCGTAAATCAGGACATTCCGAAACTGCCTTTCAAACGTGTGCGCAGGCCGTTCTATCCGCTGGACGATGGATTCGATCCGGGGGATTTCGAGGTTCAAGTAGTAGCGTAAGTTTTCAACTTGCGCGTGGGTGGAGCGGATTCGTGGGGAGACTCGCGGATTGTCCCCACAGTCCGCCGCGAACACCCACAGCAGGAATGCTTGTGCTACTTCGGCATCTCCACCTGTAACACCACCGCATCACCCTCCGCCACCAGCGGCGGCGCGCCTTTCGGTTGGAGAATGTAGTCCCCCTTCACGAAGCGCCGGTTATCCGTGCTGACCAACGCACCTTCCACCACGCCGACGATGCTGAAACGCTCAGGATCGGGATTTGCGATCAGATCGCCATCCACCAGCGCGCGGCGCGAAGTGCGGAAATATTCACACTCCGCCAGCACCTCACCCTGCGGCACATCCATGCCCGGCTCGAAGTCCTCGAAGTCGATGCTCGCCAGCGATTGCTCCACGTGCAGCGCGCGCGGCTTGCCATCGAGACCCATGCGGTTCCAGTCGAACACGCGGTAGGTGGTGTCCGAGTTCTGTTGGATCTCATGGATCAGCAGGCCCGCGCCGATCGCATGCAGGCGGCCGGAGGGGATGAAGATCGATTCGCCAACCTGTGGCGCGATGGCATGTACGACCTCCGCGACGGTGCCATGGGCGATGGCGGTTTCGAAATGCCCGCGTGTGACTCCATTCCTCAGTCCCACATACAGCTTCGCACCTGCATCGGCGGCGGCGATCACCCACATCTCCGTCTTCGGTTCACCGCCGAGCTCCGCCGCCAGATGAACCGGCGGATGCACCTGGATGGAGAGGTCATCCCGGGAATCGAGGATCTTGATCAGGATCGGGAAACGCTCCGAGCCCGGCAGTCCCGCGCCAAAGATTTTCTCACGATGTTGCGTCCACAGTTCGTGCAGGGACTTGCCAGCGTAGGCTCCGAAGTTCACCACCGATTGCTCCGGATCGCGGTCCACGATTTCCCAGGCCTCACCAAACGGCGTCGTGGTATCCGGCAGCGCACGGCCATAGACGCGTTCCAATTCACGGCCGCCCCAGACGCGGTCCATGTAGAGAGGGGTGAAGGTAATGGGAGCCACGCCCGAAGCTGCCAGACCGCAGGCGCGATTGAAAAGATCATTGATCTTCGCCGGAGCTGTGAGAGCGATAGGGAGCCGAAGCGCTCCACTTGTTTCATGAAACCGCTTTCATTCCTGCTGTCCGCTCTGTTCGCCGTCGCCCTCTCCGGTTGTGTGGGAGGCGGCATCGTCCGCTTCAAGGATGACCAATACTCCTCCTTCCGGATCGGGAGGAAGGGGCAGATCGCGGAAGACGCCTCGGGCCGGAACCCATCCGCCGGGGAAATCCTCGCCCGTTGGGGCCAGCCGGATTCCAAGCGTCCTTCCCACGATGGCGGCGAGATCTGGCACTACCGTGGCGATGAGAAAGAGGTGGATTTCCTCATCGCCAGCGGCAAGGCGGTGGACGCCAAGGTCATGAAAACCGGTGCCACAGGAGGATACGTCGGCTACATGCCGGGGGACTCCGGAGTGGGAGCCCGCGCGTGGGAATAAGCCCCCTGTAGCCATCCGACCGGGCATTGCTACGGATTCCCAAATATTCCGGTTGCGAAAACAATCTTGCCGGTTGAGGTCGGGCGGGGGATGCTGCCGTGTCCGAAAATGGCCCGGAACGAGAACAAAAAGCGCGGTGAGGAGCCGGAACCGTCCAAGTGGTCGAACGAGATCACGGGCATCATCCTGCTCGCGGTGGGCGTATTGCTGACTTTGGCACTGGTTTCCTATTCGCCGTCCGGACTGCCGCAGTTCGGGTTTCTGGAACCGTTTTCCAACAAGACCGGACCCCGCGAGGGCAACCTGATCGGGCCGGTGGGGGCGATCCTCGCCTTCGTGCAGATCCTTTTGTTCGGAGCCACCGCATGGCTGATCCCGGTGACGTTGGTGTGGTTCGGCGTGGTGAAGCTGCTGCGCGACGGCCGCCTGTGGCCGCGCAAGGTGCTGGGTTTCCTGATCCTGCTGGTGGCTGGAGCGGTCTGGCTGCACGCCGCGGATTTCTTTTTCAAGGATTGGGCCGCGCGCTGCCGGATCATCAGCCCGGGTGGCGTGGTTGGCTATGGCGTGGGCGGCTATGTGTTCGAGCGGCTGATCGGTCGGATCGGCACGCTGCTGCTGTTCGGAACCGGTTATCTGGTGGCGCTGATCCTTTTCACCGGCCAGCCGCCGATCCAGTTCGTGCGGGCCTGCTATCGCCTGGGTCGTCTCCGTTATCACGCGTTCCTGGAGCGCCGCGAAGCCGAAGGCCTAGCCTCGGCCCGCCAATCGGAACTGGACGCGGAGCGCGAACGCCAGCGCGAGCAGCGCCGCCGCGAACGCGAGGCCGCGAAAGCCGCCTCATCCTCGGCTCAGGCCGCAGCCGCTGCGGATGACGACGGTCAGGCGGAACTCGGCCTGCGCGAAACGCCGGTGCCGAAGATCATTGATGCCTCGCAGCGCCGTCTGGTGGATGTCCCGGCGGGGGCGAAACCCTTCGAGCGGAAGAAAGCGGGCCACCAGTCGCTCACGCCCACCGGCTACGAGGACTACGAAACGCCGGGCTTCGACCTGCTTGACAAGATCGAGGTGGACGATGCTCCGGAAGCCGCGAACCGAGACGAGCTTTTTTCGAACCAGCAGATCATCATCGAGACGCTCAAAGCCTTCGGCATCGATGTGACTCCGGGCGACATCACCCGCGGCCCGACGATCACCCGCTACGAGATCTATCCGAGCACCGGTCTGCGCGTGTCCCGTATCTCGCAGCTTGAGGCGGACATCGCCCGCGCGACCAAGGCGGAGCGCATCAACATCCTCGCTCCCATTCCCGGCAAGGACACCGTCGGTATCGAGATCGCGAATTCCAAGAAGGTCGCCGTGCCGCTGCGTGAGTTGATCGACGATCCGGAGTTCAAGTCCGCGAAGAAGAAGATCCCGCTCGCGCTTGGCAAGGATGTCTACGGCAAGACGGTCATCGCCGACCTCGCCGCGATGCCGCATTTGCTCGTCGCCGGTGCCACCGGTTCCGGCAAGTCGGTGTGCATCAATTCCATCATCGCCTCGATGCTCTTCAAGTTCGGCCCGGATGAGCTGCGGTTCATCATGGTGGACCCGAAGGTGGTCGAGATGCAGATGTACAACAAGCTGCCGCACCTCGTCGTGCCGGTGGTCACCGATCCGAAGAAGGTCGTGGCCGCGCTCAAGTGGGTGGTCAATGAGATGGAGAAGCGTTATCGCGTCTTTGCCAAGGTAGGCGTGCGCAATTTTGATGCCTACAACCAACGTGTGCGTCCGGAAAAGACCGCCGCACCCGAACCGGAGCCGGAGTCCGAGGAGGAGGAAGAGGTGGATATGGACGCCATCGAATCCATCGCATCCGCGCTGGAGTCCGGTGAACTCGGCCCGGAAGCGGACGAGGACGAATTGATTCCGGAAGAGGACGAGATGCCGGACCGCTATCCGTACATCGTCGTGCTCATCGACGAGCTTGCGGACCTGATGCAGACCGCTCCGGCGGATGTCGAGATGTGCATCGCCCGCATCGCGCAAAAAGCTCGTGCGGCCGGCATCCATCTCATCATCGCCACACAGACGCCGCGCGCGGACGTGGTCACCGGTATCATCAAGGCGAACATTCCCTCGCGCATCGCCTTCCAGGTGTCCTCCGCGCTCGATTCGCGCGTCATCCTCGATACCAAGGGCGCGGACAAACTGGTGGGCAAGGGCGACATGCTCTATCTGCCGCCGGGTTCCGCGAAACTGGAGCGCGCGCAAGGTGCCTTCGTTTCCGATCAGGAAGTCGAGCGTCTGGTGGATCACTGCGCCGCCCAGGCTTCGCCGAATTTCGCGACCGACATTCAGGCCTCCATCGACAGCGGCGGGGATTCGGATGAGGAGGAGATCTCCGATGCCGATGAGGAACTCATCATCAAGTGCATCGAAGTTGCACGCCAGGAGCAGAAGTGCAGCACGTCTTTGCTCCAGCGCCGCCTGCGTCTCGGCTACACCCGGGCCGCGCGCATGGTGGACATCCTTGAAGCACGCGGGGTCGTAGGCCCTGGAGACGGCGCGAAACCGCGCGAGGTGTATTTGAAGTGAGGTGTTGGCGGTGGTTGGAAACCGCCGCCATGGTTAGGTCGGTCACAGAACCGTCACACGTGATTTTTTCGGAAATCGCCAAGAAATCCTCCGGTCATCCGATGTTCATGGCGAGCGGTCCGCGGCGCTCGCCTTGAAACATCCGATTACCTCATGAAATCCATCATCCTCGTTACCGCCGGCGTGCTCGGCGCTGCCTCCGCATACGGCCAGACCGTCAAGCCGGGAGCCAATGCTCCGATCGCCCTTTCCGCCACAGTCGTGACGGAAGGTGCGCCGGTCACCCAACAGCTTCCCAACGGCGGCACCAAGAAGACCTACGCGGTGACCTCCGCGCGCTTCACCAACCGCGAAATCCTCGATGCCATGCGCGCGGCCAATCTTCTGGACGGCACCATCAGCGGCTGGGTGTTGACCCGCTTCACCAATGCCAATGACGTGGGCAACATCTACGCTGCGAAGCAAGGCAAGGTGGCGGTCGCCGTTCCGGCCTCGCTGCTCACCCAGCCGGTCGTGCAGGGCAAGGCCGACAGCGGCACGCTCACCAAGAACACCTCCAACAGCCCGGAGCTTCCGAGTCTGACCCGCCGCGCCTACACCACGCTCACCTTCAAGGGTGGCGCGGGATCGGGCATCGGCACGCAGACCATCAAGTCCGCCACGCTGAAAATCGGTGACTCCAGCAACACGGTGATCACCCGCACGGAAACCTTCGATCTTTCCGGCAAAGCCGCCACCGGAAACGCGATCTACACCGGCACCTACAAGGTGCAGCGTGCGAATCCGATCAATCTCACCCCGTTCTTCCCAGGCGCTGCAGTGCCCTGAGAAGAATGCATCCGGGCATCTCCCGGTCCTTCTTGGGTAGGATCGGGGGATGCTCCTTTTTCCTGACGCATGAAACGCTATCTCGCTGTCATCCTGCTGGGCTTTGCGGTCGTTCTCGGCTTCGCCACCCGGCATCGGGGTGGGAAAGCGGGTGTAGCGGGTGCGTTTGAAACGCTCCGCCCGTCCGAGGACGCGAAGCTGCCAGCCTCCCGGCAGCAGGTCGCCTCGGCGCGGGTTTCCTCCCGTGCCACCGCCGGGTCCTCCGCCGAAGAGCGCGCGGATGTCATGGCCCGGATCGACGAGGCGGTGAAAAGCTATGAACCCGCCGCGGTGAAGGCGATCGCACCCTATCTCACCAGCACGGATCGGGATCTACGTAGCGCCGCACGCGAGGGCTTGATCCAGCTCGGCGAGCCGGATGGGATCGCCGTGCTGCGCTTGGCGGCCACCCGGATGAGCGATCCCGCTGAAACGAATGCCTGCCGGGAAGCGGCGGACTTCCTGGAGCTGCCCTCATGGTCGGAGACCGATGAGGCGCGTGAAACCGTCGCCAATCTCCTCGCCAACCCCGAACCCACACCGCCTCCACCGTGAGCGAAGCGGTGCCCATGGAGTCCGGGAACTGGCTGGCGGAAATCCTCGTCCGCTATGAGAAGCCATTGCTCAAGCACGCCTACACGCTGTGCTCGGACCGTGAGCTGGCGCGCGATGCCGTGCAGGAAACCTTCTTCCGTCTGATCCGTCACCGCGAGAAAGGCATGCCGGAAAACCTCGCCGCCTGGCTTTTCACCGTCTGCCGCAATGTGGTCAGTGACCACCTGCGCCGCCAGAAGGTCGTGACCTTCGGTCTGGATCCGGCCCGCTTCGACATCCCGGATGATGATGGCATGTCGCCGGACGCGCAGCTCGATCGCGGTGAACGCGAGCGCAAGCTGGCGGAATTGGTGGCGGAACTGCCGGACCGCGAGCGCGAGCTGGTGCGTTTGAAGTTCCAGGTGGGTCTGAGTTACCGCGAGATCGAGGAGGTCACCGGCATTTCACAAGGGAATGTCGGCTACTTCCTCCATCTCGCGGTGAAACAACTGCGCCAGCGCTGGCGCGTGGAAGGGGGGGACGCGTGAGCGATTCCTTCGTCGATCTGCTGGAGACCTCGCTGGAGGTTCCGGACTTCGAGCTTGGCGAGGCACGGCGTGCCGCCTTGTTCGCCGCCGCGATGGGACCGGTGGTGATGCCGGAGAACGTGGTGCCATTCCCGTGCGTGAACGATGACGAGCAGGCGGCCTTTGATTGGCTGATGGGCGAGCGTCCGGCGGATGTCGCCCTGATGGACCGCCTGGTGACTCACCCGGGATTCTGCGCCGCGGTGGTTGCCCAGCATGGCTTCCTGCGGGAACTGCGTTCGGCACTGCGCCTGACGGCCGCCTCCACACTGGAGCGCGGCGCGAAGACTCCGCGACGTACGATGCGTGCCGTAGGTTTGATCGCCGGCGCGATGGCTGCCTCCCTCGCCGCCATGGTGACATTGCAGATACTGCCTTCAAAGAAGACCGGTTCCACCGGAACGGCCGCCACGACCGGAGGAAACGATGTGCCTGTGGCGGAGATCTCGCTGGTGCCTTCCAGTGCCGAAGCACCGGCGCATGTGACGGCATTTGCGCCTCCATTCGCGGTTGAGCCGGATCCGGCTTCCGCGGCCATGGTGCCTGCGGTGGCGAAAATGGAAATTCCCACTGCGGCCGAACTTCCCGAAGGTGTCGAACCGATCCACGAATGGAAGGACGCCGGGAGGATCGCGGCCCGCGAGGCATTCGGCGGTGAAGCTCCATCCTTCGGTGAGATGGCGGTGACCACTCCTACGGCGGCGGAGGAACCGGTACTCGCCCTTGCGGGCCGTGCGAGATCCTCCGATGGCGGAGGACATGACGGATTGTATGCGATGGTTTCCGATTCGGTGACTTCGCGCGGCAACAACTGGTACTACTGGTCGGGCAGCCAGGATGGCAGCGGCGCATCCGTGCCGGAACCGGGAGGCTGCTTTCCGGTAATGATCGGCTGCCTGCTGCTGTGGTGGCGGAGACGGCCTACGCTGCGAAGTTGACGCGGTTTTTTTTGCAAGCCGGTTGGGGCCGGTGGTTGCTGGTACGAACGAAAAAGACGGCCCCGGAGTAACCACTCTCCGGGGCCGCCATGTCCGGCTCTATTGCAATGAAGTCATTTCACTTTTTGCCCGTCAGCGAGCGGATGTAGTCCACTTCGGGTTGGCGGTAGGGTGTTCCATCAGTACGGAAAATGTCGTGGAACCAGAGCTGCGGCTCGCCGTCGTAGTCCTTTTCCCATGAGTCCCATGGATAGATGGTCTGCGACTTGCCGGAGACGAAACCCCAGCAGTAGGCGCCCACGCCTTCCTTCTTCAGCACACCCAGGTTCGGATCGAAGGTGCTGCCTTCCGGTCGTGCCATGTACTCGGTGCAGAGGATCGGGCGGTTGTAGCGGCGGAGCTGGCCGATGAGTTTGGTGAGGTGATCCGGCTTGCCGTAGCAGTGGAATGAGATGACGTCGCTCTGCTCCAGTTGGATGCGCTGGATGAGATACATCTTGTTGGGATCGCTCCAGTCGCCGAGCCACACGCCGGAGGTCAGTGGCTGGGTTGGCTTGCCTTCGCGGGCCCAGGCGAAAACCTGTGGCAGCAGTTTCTCCACATGCTGCGATTTGATCTTCTGATCCGGTTCCAGGTCTGGGCGCTTCGATTTGCCGCCGTCGTTGTTGTCTGGTTCGTTCCAAACGTCCCAGCCATGGATGCGGGGATCGTTGGCGAACTGCTTCACCACTCCGGTGACGTATTCATGCAGGCGCGGGATCTGGTTCTCATCCATCAGCGCATCGATGCCCGGGCTCTGCACCCAGCCGGAGTTGTGGCGGTGGGGCAGGGGATCGGGCTGCTTGCCGAGCTTCGGCTTCGGATACCAGCAACTGTCGAAGAGCACGAACAGCACTCCGATGTGATGCTTCTCCGCTAGGCCGAGGAAGGTATCGATACGCTTCGAGAAACCCTTGCTGTCCTGCTGCCACAGCAGGTCGTGCAGGAACACGCGCACGCTGGTGAAGCCGAGCGACTCGGCGAGGCCCAGCTCGCGGTCGATGGTGGCGGTGTCGAAGGTGTCCGCCTGCCACATCTCGAGCTGGTTGATCGCGTTGCTCGGGATGAAGTTGCAGCCGTTGAGCCAGCCGGATTTTTCCTGCCAGGCTTTCGCCTTTTCCGGAGTCCAAGGTTGAGCGTCCTGAGCGTGCAGCGTGGCGGTACCGAGGGCACCGGCGATCAGGAGATGAACAAAGGTTTTCAACATGATGAATGCAGTGGCATGGATTGGATACGAGGGGCCTTCATTACTTTCCACTCTTCAGGCCGAACCGATAGACGGTCGTGCTTTTCATCGTCTTGCCCGGTTTGAGGATGATGCTGGGGAACGTCGGCTGGTTCGGTGAGTCCGGATAGTGCTGCGTTTCGAAGACCAGCGCGTTGCGATGGTTGTAGGGCTTGCCGCTCTTGCCAGTGAGTTGGCCATCGAGGAAATTGCCACAGTAGAACTGGAGACCCGGCTCGGTGGTGAGGATCTCCATGGTGCGCCCGGTGGTTGGCTCATGCACCACGGCGGCCAGCGCGAGCCCGCCGCTCTGGTTGTCGAGCACCCAGTTGTGATCGTAGCCGCCGCCGAACTTGAGTTGCTCGTCTTCGGCATTCACGCGCTCGCCGACCTTGTGCGGTGTGGTGAAATCGAACGGCGTGCCTTCCACCGGCTGGAGCCTGCCGGTGGGGATGAGGCCCGCATCCACCGGGGTGAACCTGGAGGCCTTGAAGGTGATCTCGTGATCGAGGATGTCGCCATTGCCCTCGCCCTTCAGATTGAAATAGCTGTGTTGCGTGACATTGACCGGCGTGGCCTTGTCGGTGGTGGCGCTGTAATCGATCTTCCACTCATTGTCATCGGTGAGCCAGTAGATCACGGTGACGTCGAGATTGCCCGGATAGCCTTCCTCGCCATCCTTGCTGAGGTAGTGGAACTTCACCCCCTGCACGCCGTCCTTCTCCACGCCTTCGCCCTGCCACACGACCTTGTCGAAGCCCTTCAGGCCGCCGTGTAGCGAGCACTTGATGCCGCCGGGATCGTTGTTCAGTGCGAGCGTGTAGGTTTTGTCATCGAGAGTGAACTTGCCCTTCGCGATGCGGTTGCCCACGCGGCCGACGACCGCGCCGAAGTACGGCGTGTCCTTGATATACTCGTCGAGCGTCTTGTAACCGAGCACCACGTCCGCGCTCTTGCCGTCACGGTCCGGCGTTTCGAGGCTGAGCACGATCGCGCCATAGGTCATGGCGCGGAGCTTCAGCCCTTTGTGGTTGGTCAGGGTGAAGACCTCCACCGGCTTGCCATTGGCGGTGCCGAAGGGTTCGCCCTTCGGAGCGGCGGCGGAGGCGGGTAGGATCAGCGCGGTTGCGGCCGCGAGCATGGCCAGGCGGTTTGCCGCGGCCGGGTATTGGGTTTTCGCAATCATGGCAGGAGGATGGGACGACCGGAGCCGTCCTCCCTCCCTAGAACCGCCTGTGCGGATTTGCCATCAAACGAGCCGAACCGATAGATGATCGTGCATCCACCCGCAGGTCCGGGTCACACGATATGATGGATCGGATGCCCGCCGAGGAAAGCCTGGATATCCGCAATCACTCCGGCCAGCAGGCGCTGCCGAGCTTCCTGGCTGGTCCACGCGGTGTGCGGGGTGATCAGCAGGTTCGGGATGTCCGTGGCCAGCAGCGGATGGTTCTTCGGCGGAGGTTCGGTGGTGAGCACGTCGAGAGCCGCTCCGCCGATCTCACCGTGGCGCAGGGCATCCGCCAGCGCGTTCTCGTCCACCAGCGCGCCCCGACCGGTATTGATGAGCAGGGAGTCCGGCTTCATCAGCGCGAGGCTGATACGATTGATGAAACGCTCCGTCTGCGCGGTGAGCGGACAGTGCAGCGAAATCACATCACAGGAGCTGAAAAACTCTTCTCCGGCGATCCGTGGAACGGGCGCGTCCGGCGAGGCCTCGCTGCGTGCGAACGCCACCACCTTCATGCCGAAGGCCGTGGCGATCCTCGCCACCGCCTGGCCGATGGTGCCGAAGCCGACGATGCCCAGCGTCTTTCCGGCGAGCTCCGTCACCGGATGATCGAGGCGCGTGAAGATTGGTGAAGACGGCCAATCCTGCGCGATATGCGCGGAGTAGCGGTCCACCGCCGTGACGAGATTCAACAGCAGCGCGAAGGTATGCTGCGCGACCGCTTCGGTGGAATATCCGGCCACGTTGCACACGGTGATGCCGCGTTCCTTGCAGGCCTCCAGGTCGATTTGATTCACGCCGGTGGCCGCGGAAACGATCAACCGCACTTTCGGAGCCTTGGCCAGCGCCTCCCGGCCGACGACCGCCTTGTTGGTGATGACGATCTCCGCGTCCGCGATACGATCGCCCACCTTCTCCGGCGGCGTGACCTGATGCAGGGTCAGGTTTCCGAAAGTGCGCAGCGGAGCGAAGTCGAGATCCGCGCGGTCGATTGTCGAGGCATCGAGGAAAACCAATTTCATGGAAGCAGGAGCAAGTCCGGCGATTCAACACGGGATGCCGCGCTCTTGCCAGCAGCTTCTTAGCTTGTGGCCAACCGGTAGCGGTAGCCCACGCTCCGCACCGTCTCAATGATCGCGGGGTGCGCCGGTTCGACCTCGATCTTTTTCCGCAGCACCAGGATATGCTGGTCGAGGGTACGCGAGTCCGGGAAATAATCGAGGCCCCAGCACGCATTGAGAAAGGCATCGCGGCTGACCGGATCGCCCTCGTTCCGGTGGAGCAGCTCCAGCATGGAAACCTCGCGTGGAGTCAGATCGATCGAATCGCCACCGCGTTCGGCGAAAAGCGCCTTCGGATGAACCGTCAGATCCCCCATGCGGAACGTCCGCTCCTGTGGAGATGCGGGGTGCGCCCGGCGCAGCGCGGCGCGGACACGGGCAATGACCTCGGCACGGGTGAAGGGCTTGCGGATGAAATCGTCCGCACCCAGGCCCAGCCCCACCACGATGTCCGCCTCTTCATTCTTCGCGGAGAGGAACAGGATCGGAACAGTGGTGTCGTTGCTGCGGACGCGTCGGCAGACCTCGAAGCCGTCGACCTCAGGCATCATGATGTCCAGGCACAGCAGGTCCGGTTTGTGGCGGGTCCAGAGATCGAGAGCCTGCCTGCCATCGGCTGCGGAGAGTGTTTCGAACCCTTCCGCCTGCAAGCAGGTGGCGAGGGCTTCCAAGGTCAGGGGATCGTCTTCTGCCAGCAGAATGGTCATGCCGCGGAGGTAGTGGGGTTCACGATGGAAAAGCGTTGGGCAATAGGGAGGCGGCATTCGAAGACCGCGCCTTCGTCCGAAGGGATCAGCACCAGATCGCCGCCCATGCGGGTGGCGAGATCGCGCGCGATGGACAGCCCGAGGCCGGTACCGCTGGAGCCTTCATTGACATCCTGTTTCACACGCTCGAAGGATTCGAAGATGCGTGCCCGGTGTTTGACGGGAATGCCCGGCCCGTGATCGGAGACACGGATCTTCACCTGATCTCCCTCGATGCGGCTGTCCAATCCCAGCCAGCCGCCGTTGGCCGCGTACTTTTCGACGTTTGAGATGAGGTTGCCCACGATCTGGGCAAGTGCGTCCGGATCGAGGGTGCCGGTGTCACCCGCGCCACGCTGCCATTCGACACGGATGTTCCGCCGGTCGAGCGATGGCTGGAATTGCGCGAGCATGCCGGCGATCACGGTATCCGGGACGCATGGGCCAGGTTTCAGATCGAGCATCTTGCGTTCGCTGCGGGAGAATGTCAGTACGTTTGAGACGAGGCGGGCGAGGCGCTGGACTTCCTCGCCGACGAGCTTGAGGCGGCCTTCCGCCTGCTTCGGCTGTTTGTGGATGGCATCGGCGGCCAGATCGAGATTGAGCAGGATGTTGGTCAGCGGCGAGCCGAGCTCGTGCGAGACGCGGTTGACGAAGGAGACACGTTCCTCTGCGAGGCGGAGCGCGCGGTTCTGCTGAACGCAGAGGAAGATTCCGAGCACGATGAGGATGCCGGCAATGGCGATGGCGGAGGCCACGGTGGTGGCATCGTGAGTCAGCATGACATGCTGTTTGTCCCAGGACTGGATCTGCCATTCGCCGAGGCGGTTGCGAAAAGGAATCACCAGTGCGGCCGGTCCCCGCTCGGTGGTTTTGCCGGGGCCGGTGAGATCATGGTGATCGGGGCCGGTCACCGAGACGAATTCGCCGGAGTCACGCAGCGGCGAGAAGGATACGGCCATCCATTCGGTGAGGTGGCGGTTGAGGCGTTCTTGGATTTCGGTGAAATCGATCACCACGGCGATCAGGTGATCCGGCAGGGGACGCTGCCAGTAGATCCGGTGGATGCCATCCGGGGCGGTGATCCAGCCCCACCGGTCGCCATTTTCCAAGGTGCCGAGGTCTTTCGGCAGGATGACGGCCTGCTCCGGATTGAAGGGACGCTTGCCGCCCTCCATCAGCACCTCCGGCAGTTTTTCGTTCTTCCGCAGCAGATTGCCCTCCACTTGGACGGGCTGTTTTTTGCCATCGAAGATCTGGCACTGACGGATGGCCGCCACTTCCTGGATTCGCTTGGAGAGAACGTCCGGCGTATCCACGAGACTGCGTGCCGCGACGTTCTCCAGATGCCCGGCATAGAGGCGGTCGATCCGGTTCAGTTCTTCCTGTAGTGCTGCGGAGAAATCCAGCAGCCGTACCCGATCGGCTGGAGTGCGGTGGATTACCTCACGCCGGGCCAGCCGCCCGCCACCCCAGATCACCAGAGCGGCGGCGGCAAGCATGGGCAGCAGGGTGATGGAAATCCCGCGCATCATTTGGCGAAATTCGCCGTCACAAAAGCAAACCAGATCCGGTTGGCGGAGTCACCATCCTCTTTTGAAACCGGAGGACGATTGACGGTGCCGACGAGGAAGGGTTTTCCGATTTCGAGGGTGGCGGAGGTATTGACCCTCTGGCTTTCGAATTCCGGCATTTCCACTTTAGAAAGCCCCTGGCCCCATGTGCTGTTTCCGGTCCGCGTGATCCGTTCGGGCACGAGTCGCAGATCGATCAACCGGTTGTCCTCGCTCAAGATGGGTTCGATTTCGAGGGTGTCGCCTACATTGCGGGCTTGAAATGAACTGGGGCTGGCCGGGGTGGCCAGACCGGAGAGTTCCGAAACGGACGGAGCATCCTCCAGAGCTGCGGCATTCGGCATCTGGGCCGGCTGCCTGGCGGTGGTGCCATCGGGATTTTTGATCTCCGGTCCCTTCCGGGTGATGAAGCTGGCGCCCACCGCCTCCGGCAATTCGGGGGGCTCGTACTCGGTGACGTAGGTTTGCTCCGAGATGCTTTCCGCGGTAGCCTTCTGGCCGCTTTTTGACCGTAGCAGCACGAGAGCTTCCTGCTTGGCTTCCTTTTTGGCGATCATCGCAACCAGTTTCGCATACAGCTCGCTGTCGCGGGGATTCTCCCGGGTCAGGGCTGCGGCGTCCGCGAGGCCCAGTGAAAACGTTTCGTAGCGGATGGCCAGATTGGGGGAGGGATTGCCAGCGGCTTCGGCCGGGCTTCCCTGTTCGCCGTTCTTGAGTGGATCCTTCTGGGGGTTTTGACCGTAGGCTGCGGCGCACAGGAGCAGGGCGGCGAGGCCGGTGTTGATGAATTGGTTCTTCATGACGGAATCATCCTGCCACGCCACCCTGCCGCCTTTGGTCAAATCCGTGTCAAAAGATCGTGGCGGATGGTTTTTCGAATCCGTATACGGAGAGATCTTTTGACCTCGTAGAGGTCACGGAAAATAGCCGGAGCGTCGCGAAGCGACCTCCGGATGTAGGTCTCTCACAAATTCGCGCCCATGCGTCAGCGGGGCGCCACAGGTAGAGTGGCCATGTGATGTTCGTGAACGGGCAACAAGCCGACGAGCCATCCGCAGGTGTGCGACCCGCTTCGGGGTCGAAGAAAATGTGGAAGGCCCATTTGCCCGGAGGTCGCGTTGCGACGCTCCGGCTATGATCTACGACCTCTCCGAGGTCGGCTAAAGAGATGGTGCCACCTGAAATGATCGGAGATTGAATCTGCCTTCTCAATTCTCCCGGATGATCACGCGGAAGAAATGGCGGTCGCCCGGGGCGATCGGACCATCGAGCGTTGAGGTGCCTCCTTTGGCGGGAAGACCGCCATTGCCCGGGATGTTCCAGGGATGCCATGTCTTGAGGTCGGGGGATGTCTCGACTTGGAACGACCGTGCGGGAGGAAGATTGAAACTCAGCGATGCTCGATGCCCGGTGATCTTCAATGCGGGCACGGGTTTGGCATTGGGGTCCGTGGGCGGGGTGCCGGTGAGATACTCCTCGCGATTGTTCTGTCCGTCCTTGTCCGGGTCCGCGCCAGCCTCGCCGCGAGGTGAGGTGGACGAGCCAAAGCTGGCCAGCCGCCAACTCGCGTAGTTCTGGCGGATGGGCAGATCCTGCGTGATCCAGTTGCTCACGAGGGCGATGGAGGCCTGGTCCAGCTCGTTGCTGGCCACCGGCGGCATGCGGCTGAATCCATCGCCGGCGGTGAGATGTTTGAAAAGTACGGAATGTCCCGTATCTCCGGGAACGATGAGCTTGTTCAATGCATCGGTTCCCGCGTTGAACGGTTGGCCGTTGATGAGGCCGGTTTCATCCAGCGGGAGCGCGGCGCGACCATCCCAGTTCGCGGTGGGGATGGCGTTATTACGATGGCAGTAGGAGCAGTTCACCGCGAGATAGGATCGCACGCGGCCTTCCAGCGGAAACGCCGTTTCATCCGGCCGCAGGTGGCGCGGCAGCATGTTCGGGGAAGGCAGTGTCCCGGTGAAGTAGCCACCGTTCTGCAGCAGCGCGAGCTGGTTGCCGGTGAAGTCGTGGATGGCCCCGTCGAGATTGAGCTGGCGGGTATCGAAGCCGAGTGCGAAGCCACCGTTCACGCTGTGGCAGTTCATGCACTCCGAGCGGCTGGGGATGTGCCAGCGCTGGACGCGCGGCGTGTTGTTTTCGATGACGTTCAGGTCGAAGTCCACGCCCTCGTCCGGCACCAGCGTGGCCTCCGTGCCCGCATCGTTCCAGCGGTAGCTCACGCCGTAGATGCCGGTGCCATTCCGCACCAGCACGCGGGTCTCCAACCGTTTGCGCGTGTCCGGCCGGCCGCGCGTCATTTCCATCTCGAAGTGTTTCACCCAGAAGGTTCCAGCCGGGAAGCTCCACGGATTGTCCTGCGACCAGCCGATGGTGGTTCCCTTCGGAATCGTGAACCAGCGGCGCTTGATGGCGTGGTCGCTCCAGAAGGAAAGGTTCACATCATACGGCAGCAGACCGGGGGCGGGGGACATCGTGCCGAGGTCCGCAAACAGCTTCGTTTCGGACAAGGTCTGCGGGAAGTTGCTGGTGCCCGTGGTGGCGGTCAGGCGATGGAGGCGGCCGGTGGCGAGATTCGCCAGCAGGATGTCTCCGTTCGACGGGTCGGTGCCGAAGGCGGAAAGCAGGTAGTCGCCCGAGATACGCTTCACGATCGGAGGATCGCCGCCATTGCGTTCCAGCGTGAAGATGCCACCCGTGGCGTAGTCGCCGAAGACATACTTGCCGTACAGCGAAGCAATCTTCGCACCACGATAGACCACGCCGCCCACGATCGCGCTGGAGGCATTGTTGTGCGAATAGGCATACACCGGCGCGGTCAGCAGCACGCCCTGCGGCCATTGGCCGATCTTCGGCCCGTCGATGGTGGCCTCGCGGAAGGCCCAGCCGTAGTTGGCTCCCTTCGTAATGAGATCGACCTCCTCCATCACCGCGCCACCGACGTCGCCGCACCACAGATCGCCGGTGGGAGGATCGAAGGAAAAGCGCCACGGATTGCGCAGGCCGATCGCCCAGAACTCCGTGCGCACGGTGGAGAGATTCGGGATTTCCTCTCCCGCGAAACGACCGTCCCATGAGCCGCCGAGACTGGTATGGACCCACGGATTGTCCACCGGCACGGAGAAACGCGCCGCACCTTTGTCGAGCGGCAGCGCGGGATGCGGGTTTGGTGGCAGGTTGCCGGGCTTCTTGTCCACATCGATGCGGAAGATGCCGGAGAAATACGAACCGGTGATCTTCTGAGAGTTGTTGTAGATGTCGTTCTGATTGCCCTCGTCGCCCGCGGAGAAATAGAGATAGCGGTCCGGGCCGAAGTGCAGGCAGCCGGCGTTGTGCTCGTTGGCGCGGTCGAGCTGGTTGATGAGAATGTATTGGGTGGCCGGATCGGCGGCGTTCGGATCGGTGGCCTTGGCGGTGAAGCGTGCGAGCCGCTCGTAAAACACATCGCCCACCTTCACCGAGTAGAAGATGTAGAAGTAGCGGTTGGTCGCGTAGGACGGATGGAAGGCCAGGCCGATCAGGCCCATCTCATTCGTGGTCTCCAGTTTTTCGCCCGCCGGCAGCGCCGCATTGAGATCGAGGAAGACCTTGCTGGCCGGAGCCTTCGCGGTGACGTCCGGGATCACCTTGATGACGCCGGTTTTCTCGCAAACGAAGAGCCGCTTCTTGTCCGTGGGGGGGGAGGCCATGCACACCGGATTCCGGAACACCACCGAGCCGAAGGCATTCACCAGCGAGTAGTCGGTGGGTGGAGGCTCGGCGGGCATGGTGAGCGCCGGATTCTCGATCCGCAGCGCGCCGCTGAGCGTGACGGTGACTTTCGCCTGATAGGTCAGCGTGGCGGTGCGCTTCACCGCATAGCGGAAGGTATCCGTGGCGGGGGTTCCCGTGGTGTGGGTATAGAGGATGCGACCTGCGGAGTCCACGGTGACACTGCCATGAGACGGGGGCGTGACGATGGAAACCGTGGCGGGCTTCCGATAGCCGCTGTCATTCGCCAGCACCGGGATCAACACCTTCTGCCCGTATTGGACCACGGCGGTATCATCCACCGCCGTCGCGCGGACGCATGACAGGCAGGCGCCACCGGCGAGAAGGAGGGAAACGATGGCGCGCGTGGAGGGCATCCGCGCGGGACCGTACAACAACCCCGCCGCCGGTCAAACGTCCGCGTGTTGCAATCAATCCTCCTTCAGCACCACGCGGAAGAAATGGCGCTGCGGCGGGGTGATCGGGCCGGTCAGGCTGACAATTCCGCCTGGATGGGCGATCCCCGCGTTTCCCGGAATGTCCCAAGGTGTCCAGGTCGTGAGATCCGGAGAGGTCAGGATCTGGTAGGAACGGTTCGCCGGGAGTGAAAAGGAAACCGTGGCGTTGTTCCCCGAGCGCTGCACGGTGGGGCTGAAGAATCCGCTGCCGGAGGTCGGCGAGGTGCCCGCCAGATATTCCTCGCGATTGCTCCGGCCGTCCTGATCCGGATCGGCTGCGGGATCGCCGCTGGGCAGACCGCCGAAATTCGTCTGCCGCCACTGGGTGTAGGTCTGGCGGGAGGGGAGATCGTTGGAGATCCAATCCGCCAGCAGCGCGATCGATGTCTGATCGAGCTCGCTGGTGGCGATGGGCGGCATGCGGGTGAAGCCATTGGTCACTGCCACCCGGTTGTACACCACCGAGTGGGCGGTGCTGCCGGGAACGATGAGTTTGTTCTGTGGATCGCCGCCATTGCTGGTGGCGGTGCCATTGATCAGGCCGGTGGCGTCCAGCGTCAGTTGCGGACGACCGTCCCATGAAGCGCTGGTGCCGCTGCCGGGCTGGTGGCAATAGGAGCAATTCACGGCGAGGTAGGAACGCACGCGGGCCTCCAGCGATTGCGTGGCTTCATCCGGCCGCAGGTGCCGCGGCAGCAGGTTGGGCGAGGGGACCGTGTTGCTGAAGAAGCCGTTGCTCTGGAGCAGCGAGAGCTGGTTGCCGCTGCTGCCATTGATCGTGCCGGTGAGGTTGAGCTGGCGGGTGTTGAAGGACAGCGCATACCCGGCCTGCGCGTTGTGGCAGCTCATGCATTCAGCGCGGCTGGGAATGTGCCAGCGTTGCGTTTTTGGCGTGCCACCATCGGTGATGTTGAGATCGAACTCAACGCCCTCGTCCGCTGCCAGCGTGGCCTCCGTGCCAGCATCATTCCAACGGTAGCTCACGCCGTAGGCTCCACCGGCGGTTTTAACGAACAAGCGCGTCTCGATCCGCTTCGCGCTCGCCGGGATGCCGCGTTGCATTTCAACATCGAAGTGCTTCACCCAGAACGTGCCCGCCGGGAACGTCCACGGATCATCCTGCGACCACGTGAGCGTGGAAGGCGGTGGCACGTAGAACCAGCGGCGCTTCTTCGCGTAATCGCTCCAGAAGGGAACATTCACCGTGTAGTCGTAGAGGCCGGTGGAAGGCGAGAGATCGGTGAGATCCGAGAAGATGTTCGTTTCGGTCAACGTCTGGGGAAACGTGCCGGCGCCTGCGGTGGCCACAAGGCGCTGGATGCTGCCATTGAGATCCGCCATCAGGATGTCGCCATTCGAGGGATCGGTGCCGAAGGCGGAGAGGCCGCCTTCGCCTGCCACGCGCGTGACGGTGGGATTGCCGCCACTATCACGCCGCAGTGTCCAGATGTTGCCGGACTGGTAGTCGGCGAAGACATACGCGCCGGTGAAGGCGCTGAAGCGGGTGCCGCGATAGACCACGCCGCCGGTCACCGAGTTCCCCTGCGAGGCACCGCTGCCGTGGGCGTATTCCCAGATCGGGTCGATGGGGGTGGCTCCCGTCACCGGGCGCGGGCCGGCGTGTTTGCCTTCGCGCGAGGACCAGCCGTAGTTGCCGCCCTTCGTGATGATGTCGATTTCCTCCCACGCATCCTGGCCGACATCGCCCAGCCACAGTTCGCCGGTGACGGAATCGAATGAGAACCGCCATGGATTGCGGAAACCCACCGCCCAGAATTCGCTGCGGACCTTGCTCAGATCCGGGATCGCCGCGCCATTGAAGGTGCCGTTCCACGTGCCGCCTTCGGTGGTGTGGACGAAGGGATTGTCCACCGGGATCGAGTAGTTCGGCGTGCCCGCGGGGATGGAGGCGTGGGCGTGCGGGGCGAGGTTGCCGGGCTTCTTGTCCACATCGATGCGCATCACGGCGGAGAAGAAGTCCTTGTCGATCTTCTGGCCGTTCTGGAACGAGTCGTTCTGGTTCCCCTCATCGCCGACGGAGATGTAGAGATACCCGTCCGGGCCGAACTGGATGCAGCCGCCGTTGTGATTGGAGGCTTCGTCGCGTTGCTCGATGAGGATCGCTTCCGAAGCGGTGTCCGCGGCATCCGGATTGCCCGCCTGGGTGGTGAAGCGTGACACGCGCTCGTATTGCAAGCCGCCCTTGTTCACGGAGTAGAACAGGAAGAAAGTACGATTCGTGGCGTAGTTCGGATGGAACGCGAGCCCCAGCAAACCCATCTCGCTGCCGGTGGCGATGCTTTCGCCGCGCGAGGTCAGCAGCGCGGGCAGGTTGAGGAAGGTATTCGCCACCGGCGAGGCGGAGGTCACATCCGGGATCAACCGCAGCAGGCCGCCTTTCTGACAGACGAAGAGGCGCTTGGTTTCCCCGGGTGGCGAGGCCAGGCACACCGGCTCGGAAAAGGCCAGCGAACCGAACGCCGGAGTGACGGCAACCGACAGCGGCGGAGGCGAGGAGGGAACGTTGAACGATCCTGCGGCCCGCGTGGCACTGGTGAAGCTCACGTTCACCGTCGCCTTTGACAGCAGGTTGTTCGTGCGCCTCATCGAATACTCGAAGCTGTCGCTGGTCGCGGTGGAATTGGTGCTGGTGTAGAGCACCTTTCCGGAGGAATCGACCGTCGCGGTGCCCTTGGTCGGGGCCTTGGTGATCGCCACCACCGGCGGGGTCTTGTAGCCGGAATCGTTCGCCAGCACGGAGATCCGGGCCTTGCGGCTGGTCCACATCGTCACGGCATCCGCCACGGCCAGCGCGTGGACGGGCTGCGCGGCCAAGAGCAAAAGGGCGGCGACGGTGACTTTCATGAATCCCGAAGGATGGTTCAGCTCCGCACGCCGCGCAATCGTGCGTTTGGTCAAATTTCCGGCTACAAGGCGGGTCAATCGTTCGTTTGTTGCAAAGATCCCGTTTGCATCGGCCGGGTCCCGCCGTTAGCCGTGGACCCATGCCCAAGACCCCGCGCAGCGCCTTCGATTTGACCGGCGGACTCGTGTATTTCGCCCGGATGTGTGACAAGATCCGCCTGCATCACGCCGGGAAGCTGCCGGAGGACTATCATCCCTTTCTCGGTGCCGGATTCGATGGTCGGATTTGCGGCTACCTGAAGGTGGATTATGCCGCCGTGCGGGAAAAGGTCCTGTCCGGTGCCAGCGATGAGGAGACTCTGGAATGGTGCCAGGAAAACGGCCGCCGTCTGGCCGAGATCGACGTGATCGTGTGGAACGGCTTCGCCCGCAAGCGCGGCTGGCAGGACACCGATGGCGGCAGCGAAAAGCTCCAGGAGATGAAGGCGGCATCTGGGCTCGGCGAGCGCGAGGACATCGTGACCTTCTACGATTTCTACGACGTGGACGAGGGGCGCAAGGCGTGATTCGCGCTTGGCAGGCGGGGTGCGGGTCCGCACGTTTCCGCCGCCGTGGCCATCGTCACCAATATCGCCGCTTATCTATTCGCCTCGCTCTCGGAACTGAAACCGCTCCGGGAGCGCCTGCTGGCGTTTTGCAAGACCCGCCATCTGAAGGGGACGATCCTGCTCGCACCCGAGGGCATCAACCTGTTCGTCGCGGGTGGGGAGGGGGAGATTGGCGAGTTGCTGGTGGAACTGCGGTCCATTTCCGGCCTGGAGGCACTGGAACCGAAGGTAAGCCATAGCGATCACCAGCCGTTCTCGCGGATGCTGGTGCGCTTGAAGAAGGAGATCATTGCCTTCGGTGTGGAGGGAATTGAACCCGCGAAATACACCTCACCGCGACTCGATGCCCGGACGTTGAAGCAGTGGCTCGATGAAGGGAAGCCGGTGCTGCTTTACGACACCCGCAACGACTACGAGGTGAAGCTCGGCACCTTCAAGGGGGCGATCCCCGCGGGCATCGATCACTTCCGCGACTTCCCCGCCGCAGTCGCGAAGCTGCCGCCGGAGATGAAGGACGCGCCGGTGGTCACGTTTTGCACCGGCGGCATCCGCTGCGAGAAGGCCGCGCCGTTCATGGAACGCGAGGGCTTCAAGAACGTCTATCAGCTCGAGGGCGGCATCCTGAAGTACTTCGAGGAAGTCGGCGGCGATCATTACGATGGCGAATGCTTCGTGTTCGACCAGCGCGTGGGCGTCGATCCGGCGCTACGTGAAACGCCTTCCGATGTGTGCTTCGCCTGCCAGACGCCGCTGGAAATTTCCGAGCAGGAAGACCCGCGTTATGTCGCCGGGGTTTCCTGTCCGCATTGCTACAAGCCGGATGAGGATCGCCAGATGGAGCAGATCAAGCTGCGCCAGATCGCGCTCGATCAGGTCTGCTCGCCGCTGCCCGGCAGCGTGCCATATGACAACCATTGCCCGGTGCGGATCTCCACCGAGTGCGATGGCATGACCCTGCTCGATGCGCTGTGCCATCTCTTCGCGCATGTCGAACGGTCATTCTGGGAAGGTCTTTTCGAACAAGGGAAACTGCTCACCCGCGAGGGCGAGCCGGTGTCACCGGACATCCGCGTTCGCTCCGGCGAAAGCTACCTGCGCCTGCTGCCCGGCACGGTGGAGCCGGACGTTGCCACGACTATCCGCGTGCTGCACGAGGATGAGTCGATCGTGGTCGTCCACAAGCCCGCCCCGCTGCCGATGCATCCGAGCGGCCGCTACCATCGTCATACGTTGCAATGGCTGGTGAATGCCGCGTGGGAACCGGAGCGCCCGCGCGCGGTGCATCGCCTGGATGCGAACACGACCGGGGTGGTGGTATTTGGTCGTACCCGCCGTCATGCGGGAAAGATGCAGGAAGGTTTCAAGAAGGGCGCGGTGGAGAAGGTCTATCTCGTCCGGGTGCAGGGGCATCCGGAGTGGGACGCGTTCACCTGCGAAGCACCGATCAGCCGGGAGTCATCGCGCCTTGGCGCGCGGACCGTGGATGAGGAGGATGGGCATGAGGCACGTACGGGATTCATAGTACTTTCCCGCGATGCCGATGGGACGGCGTTGCTGGAGGCGCGTCCGTTCACGGGACGCACCAACCAGATCCGAGTGCATCTGTGGCAGCTCGGCCATCCGGTGCAGGGCGATCCGGCGTATCTCGCGGACGGCAGCCACGGCGACAAGCAAACGCTCGATGTTGCAGATCCGCCTCTGTGCCTGCACGCGTGGAAGCTGGCTTTCGACCATCCTTACGACGGCCGCCGGATGGAGTTCACCGCCGAGGCCCCCGCGTGGGCTCATCCTCGTTCGTAGTTCCTTCCGAAGGAGGAACTGCATACGAAGAAATCCCCCCAAGATCGCACTGGTTTGGACTGTCATTTTTCCACAAATCCGCTATTAATAATTGCCTGCAACAAATGCAAGCCATCGCACCTTTCTGCATCCTGAAATTCACGCTCCGAACCATCTCTCTCGGGACGCTCCTGCTGGCCGGAGCTTCCGCCAAGCAGGCGCCGTTTTTCGATCCGTCGATGCCGGTCTATGGCTCGCCGGTGAAGCTGGCGGATGGACAGGTGCTAGCCCGCAGCCTGCTCTTGAAAGCGGGAAAAGGGGAGTGGGTGATCTACGATCCGGAGTTGCTGCGTCCGGCATATTGGTTCGCTTCGGAAGACGGCAAGGACCCGCTGACGCTCGAAACGATGGCGCAGGCCTCCTGGTATGAGCCGACCAAGAAAGGCGGCGTGAAGTATCCGTTGCCTGCTGCGACAGGCGTCGTACTTGCTCCGGCCTTGCCGGGGATCGGTGGCGAGGCTTCCCTGCTCACCACCGATCCGCGTCCTACCTATCCGCCGGATCTCGGGCGCGGTGGATTGCAGGAAAGCGGTCGCACCTTCTCCGGCTACCGCGTGGCGGAGGACTCCGGCGTTCTAAGCAGCGACGACCACGGCGTGAAGGTCCAGGAATGGTATGAGGCAGACCGTAGCAGCGGTGGCGCGCGTTTGTTCCGCCATCTGGTGGTGGTTCCGGGTGAGGTCCGTTACTTCCTCGTGGCCGGTGGCGCCTACACGCTCAAAGGCACGCAGGAGGCCAAGGGCGGCTCCGACAATCTCACCATTCTCTCCAATCATCCCGGCCTCAAGCTGGAGCAATCCGGCAACCTGTTGGTCGCACGTTTGGAGGCCTCCAAGAACGAGCGCCGTGTGAGCCTTTGCTACACCACCGCGGGTGGGGCGGTGAAGCCGACTCCTGCGACGCCGGTGGTGAAGGCCGCGAAGTGGAACCGCACCACGGAAACCATCATCGGCAATGCTGACCAGAGCGGCCCCGGTTGGGCGATCGACCGTGTGGCGCTGCCCTCCAAGAATCCCTGGGAACGCCGGGTGCGTCCGGCGGACATCGCGTTTCTCGGCAACGATCGTGCGGCAGTGGTCACCTTCGAGGGCGATGTGTGGATGGTCGACATCTCCGGCAAGTCCTGCAAATGGCGTCGCATCGCCGCAGGCCTGTGCGAGCCGATGTCGATCGCCCAGGTGAACGGCGTGCTCCAGGTCTTCACCCGCAACGGCGTGATCCGGCTGCGCGATGACAATGGCGACGGCGAAATCGATTCCTATGAGAACTTCTGCAGCCTGATGGTGCAGACCTCCAGCGCGCGCGGCTATCCGCTCGACATGAAGGTGAACGCGGCCGGGGAAACTTTCTTTGCCATCGGCGGCATTGTCACCAGCGAGAAGTCGATCAACAACGAGGCTTCCACCGTGCCCCACAGCGGCGCGGTGACGAAGATCTCCGTCGACGGCAAAAAACTGGAGATCCTCGGCAAGCACGCGCGCGAGCCCTTCTTCGATGTCGATCCGGCCACGGGCCGCATCGCGATGTCCGACCAGCAGGGCAACTACATTCCCGCCTCCGGCATCTTTCCGGTCATGCCCGGCTCCTACTATGGATATGGTGACAAGAAGGACGACGGCCTCACGCCGCCGGTCGCATGGATTCCGCATGAGGATGACACGTCATCGTCCTCGCCGCTGTGGATCCGGAAATCGTCCTTCACCGAATGGGAAGGCGCGGTGATGGACCTTTCCTACGGCACCGGTCGTTTGTTCCTGGTGAGACCCGCCGAGGGATGGCCGGTGAAGGAGGGCGCGGTGATGCCGCTTCAGATCGAGACAGGCCTGCCGCTGCTTCACATGCGCGTGCATCCGGGCGATGGCAGCCTGTGGATGGCGGGTTTCCGCATTTACGATTCCAAGGTGCAGGACACGGAAGGCATCGGCCGCTTGCGCCGCACCAATGTACCACTGGCCACCGCCGTGGATGCGAAGCTGGTGAAGGACGGCGTGGTGCTGCGTTACTCCGGCGAAGTCGATCCAGCCACCGTCACCCCGGCCAACGTGCAGGCGAAGGAGTGGCAGTACAAGCGCAGTGCCAGCTACGGATCGCCGCGCCTGAACCGTGATGGCAAGACCGGCTCGGATCCGGTGGCGACCGGCGGTGTGTTCCTCTCCAAGGATGGCAAGGGCGTCTTCATCCACATCCCCGGACTGAAGCCGACGATGCAGATGGAGCTGGTCACGGGTTTCGGACTCAAGGGAGCGAGGCCTGTGTCCGGCACCGTTTATCTCACCGTGAGCGCCCCGCACGCCGCGGATTGGAATGCGCTGGGATTCGCGCCACCGAAGCTGGATGCCACCGTCGCCGCGGTGCATGAAAGGGCCGCATCAGGTCCTGCCAGTGCGGATGCGGGCAAGGAGCTCGCCACCCGCTACGGCTGCATCGCCTGCCACTCGGTGGATGGCGCGACGGTCGGCCACAGCGGCCCGACGTGGAAGGGGCTGCCCGGTTCCAAGCGCACCTTCAAGGATGGCACCAGCGCGACCGCCGATGACGCCTACCTCCGCGAATCGATCCTCGATCCCGCCAAGAAGATCGTGAAGGGCTACGAGCTCGGCATGGGCAGCTACGCGGGAGTCCTCAGCGATGGCGAGATCGACAGCCTGATCCTCTACATCAAGTCCCTGAAGTGATCTCCCGATTGCGGGAAGATTGCTTCTTGTTGGGCCGTAGGATTCCGGGTTGTGTGTTCCATGATGATTCGATCCGTGTTTCCGAAGGCCCTTGGGATTTGGGCGGTTGTTACCCTCGGCGGTGCCGTGCAGGCGCAGACGCTGGAGCCGCTCATCACCGGCTACCGTGCGGATGATGCGGACCTTTCCGCCGTGCTCGGCGGCCTGGTGTCGGCGAGGTCGCTGGAGCGCCAGCAGGGACTGGCGGCGGATTGGCTGAAGCGGCTTGATGGCCTCGGCTACGATTCGCTTTCGGCATCGGATCGCATCGACTGGCAGTTGCTGCACCGCCGCCTGATTTCAGAGCAGCAGCAGTCCGAATTGCAACGCACCCGTCTCAAGGAGATGGAGCCGATGCTTGGGTTCCTCGGGCCGGTGCAGGAACTGGTATCCGATCGTTCCGCGCGTGTCGGGCTTGATCCGGAGAAAGCCTCCGGCATGCTGGCCGAGGCGGCGGAGCAGTTGAAGGAACTGCGCAAGAAGCTCGACCAAGGGCATTTCAATTCCGGCAACCTCAAGCCGACACCGGTGCTCGCAGTCAGGATTGCGGCAACCCTCGATGCGTTGCGCGGCAGGCTCGACCGGTGGTTCCAGTTTTATGACGGCTTCCAGCCGGAGTTCGGCTGGTGGGCGCGGCAGCCGAAGGGGGCCTTGTCAAAGGAGTTGGAGAGCACGGCGGGGTTCTTCCGCAAGGAGATCGCCGGGCTCAAGGGTGAGCCGGACGATCCGTTGATCGGTGACCCGGTGGGGCCGGACGCTCTCTCGGACATGCTGGCGGGAGAGATGGTGGCGTATTCGCCGGCGGAGCTGCTCGCGGTGGCTGAGAAGGAATTCGCGTGGTGCGAGGCAGAGATGAAAAAGGCCGCCGCCGCGATGGATTGCAAGGATGGCAAGGAGGCTCTGGAAAAGATCAAGACGGCGCACGTCCCACCCGGTGGTCAGGCGGCGCTCGCACAGCAGGAGGCGGAGAAGTCGATCCGCTTTCTCAAGGACAAGCAGCTCGTGACGATCCCGCCGCTGGCGGAGGAATGCTGGGGAGTTTCGATGCTAGGCACGGACACGCAGAAGAGCCTGCCGTATGCGGCGTATTCGCGTCCGAACATTGCCGTGGCTTATGCGCATGAGTCGATGTCGCACGAGGACAAGTTGATGGCGATGCGGGGAAACAACGCGTCCTTCCTTCACATCGTCACGCCGCATGAGCTGATCCCGGGGCACCATCTGCAGGGATTCATGGCACGGCGTTATGCGACGGAGCGGCAGATGTTTTCCACGCCGTTCCTGGTGGAAGGTTGGGCGTTGCATTGGGAGATGTTGCTGTGGGATCTCGGCTACGTGGCCACACCGCAGGAGAAGGTGGGGGCGTTATTCTGGCGCATGCACCGTTGCGCGCGGGTGATCGTGAGCCTCAAGTTCCACCTCGGTGAAATGACGCCGGATGAGATGGTGGATTTCCTCGTCGATCGGGTGGGACATGAACGTGCCGGAGCGACGGCGGAGGTGCGGCGTTACATCGGGGATGATTACGGTCCGCTCTATCAGGCCGCCTACATGACCGGTGGTTTGCAATTGCGCGCGCTCTACAAGGAACTGGTGACGGGCGGGAAGATGACGCCACGGGATTTCCATGACCGCATCCTCCACGAGGGAGCGGTACCGATTGAAATGATCCGCGCCGCACTCGAGGGCGAGAAGCTGCCGAAGGCGTGGAAGCCAGCGTGGAGGTTTGCGGAGAGCTGAGGGCGCGTGCGAGGCAATATGATCTGAAGCGCCAACGGCGCGCTCCATACCAGCCTAGAAGCTATCTCAAAAGGGCATTGAGCAGCATGATGGCACAGGCGAGTTCAACCAAAGCCTGGTAGTTCCGGGCTTTGCGTTCCCAGCGGCTCACCAGCCTGCGGTAGTTGTGCAGCCACCCGAAGAACCGCTCGATCTTCCAACGTCGTCTGTAGCGACGCAATGGGCGGCGATCCTGGGATTGCCAGCAGTTGCAGCGGTTTGGTGCGATCATTTCCACTCCACGCTGCCGCAGTTCCTCATCGAGCTTGTCGCTGTCGTAGGCCCGGTCGCCAATGAGGCGCTCCGGCATCACCTCGATGAACATGAAGTCGAAGATCTTTTGAGATAGCTTCTAGGCTGTCTGCTGGAACTGCGGATCAGCCATGACGACAACAAGCTCGCTGCCGTGTGCGCGGCGATTGCCGAATGGCAACCCCGGCTCCTGCCCGGGAGCCGTTGAAGCTGGAGCACACGCGAGCGGATCCGGACATCGGAGAGCGTCCCGCCTTTGAGTCTCCGGGATCTGACAGAGCTGCTGGACTTCTATTTGCTAGCAGATCCGCGACCAACTCCTCCAGATGGGCCAGCGCCACCGCAAGCGTCAGGAAGATATCGCGCGGAGAAAGAAGCGAGCCAACCGGCAATCTCGCGATCTAACCAAGTAGAATTAGTCCAACGCGGAGGACTCTTGTGAAGAAAACGACAGAAGTCTGTTCTTGGTTGAGTGTCAAAATCACCGACAATGAGCCGTCAGGAATCTGTCGCCACGGATCGACAAAAAGGACACACTTCGTATGCAAATCCAACACTTGAACTGCGGCGTTCTTCACGCACCTCCGAGTCCGCAAGCATCTTGCCATTGTGTGCTGCTTGAACACGATAGCGGACTCGTGCTCGTGGATACAGGTATCGGATTAGAGGACATTGCTCACCCGGTAGAGCGGATTGGTTCGTCCGCCATAAATGCTGCCGGCTTTCAATTCCATGAGCCGCTGACAGCCATCCGACAGATTGAACGCCTTGGGTTCCGAGCCGCTGACGTGACCGACATCATCCTTACTCATGGTGACCACGATCATGTCGGAGGGTTAGCCGATTTCCCAAATGCAAATGTGCATATCTCGGAAGAAGAGCATTTTCAGTTAGGAATCGATCACCGGCGATACTCATCGGCCCAGTTTGCGCACCGACCACGATGGATCACGCACCCAACGTCATCCGAGCGGTGGTTTGGGCTGGAAGCCCGCTCATTAGACCTATTCAACGGAATTAGCATCCATTTAATCCCTCTGTTTGGTCATACTCTTGGACATTGTGGTGTGGCTATTCAGGACGGAGACCGGTGGTTGCTACATGCCGGAGATGCCTACTACTTACGGGTAGAGCTATCGACCGACAACCATCCGGTGTCGACACTTGCAACCCAGCGAGCCGATGATGACGATCTTCGCCGCGCGAGTCTATCTGAGCTTCGCCGCTTGGCTCAAAAGCATGCTCCGGAGATAGAGATATTCGGATATCATGACTTCACTGAGTTTCCGTCCGAAGCAGCAATTTCTGTTGAATGAATCAAAAAGAAAAGGAGCCGAATAAAGCCCTGCATCCAACCTTAGAAGCTATCTCAAAAGGGCATTGAGCAAAATGATGACACAGGCGAGTGCGACCAAAGCCTGGTAGTTCCGGGCTTTGCGTTCCCAGCGGCTCGCTTTCCGTGCAAACGGCGACAGGAAGACCATGGCGGTCGACCATTGCCATGATCTTGATCCCCTTTGCCCTTGCGGGTTTTGCCAATTCCATCGCCCCTTTTTCGCCGAGGCGAAGGTCGCATCGACGAAGCATTCACTGACATCAAGTTTGCCGCGGTCACGCGGATCATCGGCCAGAGCACGCAGCAGGGTTCGCATGACACCTTGCTGCTCCCATTCTTGGAACTGCCGGTGAACCGTCTGGTAGGAACCATAACGGGTAGGAAGATCCGCCCATTGGGCTCCGGTGCGTAGGATCCACAGGATGCCATTGAGGATCGCGCGTCGGCCCACGCGCGGGCGTCCGATCGGACCGGTATTGTCGTCTGGCAGAAGAGGCTCAAGGACAGTCCATTGCGGCTCGTTCATATCCATGAGCCGAACCTGCCACACCTTCAAAACCTGTACCAGCCCCTTTTGAGATAGCTTCTAGGCCTGGCGACCTAGGCTGGTATGGGACGGGCCTTTGGTCCTTGTAGATCGGGTGCGGCGATTGATTTGGCATTAACACCCAGGCACGCCCTCGCGGATGAGCTTGGAGAAATCCGGGCTCTGATCGGCGGCTTTGGCGCGGTCGTTGATGTGCCCGCGGCTTTTCAACTCGGGGAAAGGAATTGAACGATCCAGCGCGCCGCGTTCATAGAGCATCTCATCACCAAAGCCGTTCACCAGCATCCGCCAATCCCACGGCGAGCGTTCGCTGGCCACACGCTGGTGACGGATGGCGGAGGTGCAGTTGTCCGTGACGGCATTGTACCATCGTGGATGGGTGGCGAGATGGTTGAGCGTGGCCAGATACTCGCCAAAGCTCTTCCGCGCCTGTTCGGGCGTGGCGTTGAAGTGATAAAGATATACGTCCTCACCGTGGCGGTAGTTCGTGCGGACGCGGATCACATCGCGTTCGTCAGCAACCACGCAGATCAACTCGAACTGCCTGTAGAGCCCGCCCAGCGCCGAGAAGCCCTCGCCCTTCTCGGGCCGTGTCTCAATGCTGAAACAAACCCGGCCTTCACCGCCGAAATCGAACGAGACGATGGGATGCGCCATCCACTTGGAACCCCAGTAGTTCACGAACAGGTCGATGCCGCGGAGCTGGCTGAGATGGTAGGTCCGCGTTTCATAGCGCGGCGTGAAATCGGTTTCCGTGCGGTAGTCGAAGTTCCGCACGTTCTGGATCACGACCTCATCGGCATCGATGCGTGCCGAGGCCAGCCGCGCGACCTCGGGTTTCCAATCGCGGTCCTGCTTCGGCGGAACCGTCAGCCACCAGCCGATAACCAGTACGATTGTTCCTGCGACGCCGGCTTGCGGTTTCCACAGCGGCCGGAAGCGGAACAACGCCGCCACCGCCGCCAGCAGGAACAGCACGGCGAAACCACGCCATATGGAATCGAACCACAGCGCGCCGAAGGTCCATGCCACGCCGATGGCCAGGGCGAGCCAGACCAGACCTTGCAACAGGCCCCGGAGGATGGTGCGGAGAGCGGGCACGGGTGAGCGCGGCATGCAGATAGCCCACGAATCCGCCTTCCGCAAAAGAAGAATCCGCCGGCCTCAGCGCGAGAACACCAACCGCATGAAGCGTTTGCCACCTGCGGCGGTGCCGTAGGGCAGCGGATCGCGCCAGGTCTGGAGATAGCCGCCGTCCGGTTGCAGAACAGGGCTGCCAATGGGCGATACGCTCACCGGCCAAGCGGTAAGATCCGAACCGGCGACGGCGGCCACCGCGATTCCGGTGCTGTCGCCATTGAGGCGGCAGGTGAGGGTCAGGTAGCGCTGCGAGGTGTTGGGATCGGTCCACACGCTCTGCGCCGGGGCGTACCGGGAGTTCCCGCCGAGCGGGCTGCCACCGGTGGCGAACTCGGCCAGATTGGAAAGTCCGTCGCCATCCGGATCGGCGTGGTCACCCCACACGATGGTTTCCTTCGCTGGATCGGACAGATCGGCGGGAGCGAAGGTCGCGGTCCTCCAGGCGGTGTAGCTTTGCAGGTCGGGCAGTCCCGGATTGCCGCCGGGGTTGTAGCTGGCACGCCAGTTCACGCCGAGTCCCTGGTTGGGATTGGCGAATGGATTTTTCAGTACCATCGCGGCACCGGTGCCGTTTGCGGCGGCAGGCCAGGGCGATGCGATGCCGTAGTTGATCGAGGCGATGGTGTCGTCCGCCGCATTGGCCACGCGCACGGTTTCACCGGAATTGCTCAGTGATCCGCCGTATTGTCCGGCCACCGGCAGGCCGCTGCCGTAGCGGAAGGGGAAGGCAGTGGTATTGCCCACCACCAGCATCCGTGCTCCCGCTTGCAGGGTGGAGATGGTTGAACTGGCGAAGTTGAAGGTGATGCCGTTCTGCACCTGTACGCCGCGCACATCGATGGATGCGGCGGAAATGTTCATCAGCTCGACGTATTCGAAGTCGGAGGAACCGGTGTAGCCTGCGGTGGTTTCCGCTGCATTCGCGGCGGTCGGGCGATAGTGGATCTTCGTCACGACGAGATTGCCTGGTGCGGCGACAGCCAGCGCGCTGAAGGTCGCTTCATCGAGCGCCGACCACACGCCGGTGTCGCTGAGGAAACGAGCCCGCACCGTCACCAGCCCGTTGAGCGTGATGCCCGGGGACGCATAGAGCGTGCCCGCGATCGCGCCGCCAATCGCACGCGGATCACTGCCATCGGTGGTGTAGTAGATCGCGCCGGTCTGTACGCCTTGGCTGAGCACGAGCTGGTAGTTCGGAGCCACCTGGCCACCGCGCTGGGCAAAGGTCGGCGCATTCACGGACGGGAAGAAACCACGCGTGCGGAGCTGGCTGATGAGCGTGGTTTCGCGGCTGGCGAAGAAGCTGGTGCGGATCGCGGCCAGCCGGTTCTGCCACTGGGCCAAGGTGTGGTTGGTGGCATTGGTGCCCCAGCGCGCCGCGTCGGGGATGATGGCTTGGTTGATCTGCGCCGCGCGCGCATCGAACAAGGCCTGCGCCGTGGCCTGGGTCATCGGACCGCCGTTGAAAAGGAACTTTTGCGCGAGGTCTGCCATGCGGATGCGGTATTCCGGGTTCGCGCTCAGGTCCTCGTGGATCCACTCGGGATTGCTATAGGTGAAGTTTCCGCGGTTGCTGCCATTGGGCGCGCTGGTGTTCGCACGGTTCGCCACCCATGAAGGCGCGTTGAGGGTGTGCTCGGCATCGTGGACGAAGAAGCGGAAACCATCGGCGGTGTTGCGGTTGCGCATGCCGCGCCAGTTGTTCGCCCGGTTCATGCCGAGGAAATTCGACAACGGCCCGTCGCCATCGCCGGTGTAGTAGTGCAGCAGCATGTAGGAGATGAGGTTGTCCGCATCCAGATAGACGGGCAGCGCCGGATTGCGGGTGCCATCGGGATTGCGGCCGAGGATGGCGAAGTAGTTCGCCGCCGTGGGATTCGCCTGATGGGCGCGGGCCATGTTCCAGAGCGTCTGCCAGGCGGTGATGGTGCCGCTGCTCAGCTCGTAGGTGAAGTTGGGGTGGTTCGAGGTCTGGATGACATCGTAGTCATCCTTGTCACCGCCGAAGTAGCTTGCGCCGTAGTCTTCCTGAGCCCGTTCCTCGGTCTGGTAGATGCCCCAGTATTGGCCGTTCAGGTAGAGATGGAGGTAGCGTGAGCGTGTGGTCGGCTGGCCGAGGGCGGTTTGCAGATCGCGGCAGAATACCTCGCGGACGGCGGTGTTCTCGGTGCGGCCGGATTCACTGCCGAGCGACCAGTGGTAGTTCTGTTCGGTGCGCAGATCGAGCGTCTCGAATTCGTCGGTGCCCGTGGTTCCGTGCAACGGGAACACCAGGCTGGAGTCGCCGTATTCGCCGCGGAAATGCAGGCGCAGCGAATGCTTCACGTAGCTGTCTCCACGGCTCGCTCCACCGCGGATGCGCAGGCCCGCATTGACGTAGAACTTCGTGGAGCCATCGGCGGGCAGATATTCCGCCGTGGCCTGTCGTTCCCAGTCATCGCCCTTCAGGTCCGCGTTTACATAGATGCCGGTGCTGGCATTGGTCAGGTTCGCCTGGTCGGTGACGATGGAGATACTGGGGATCTGCTTGAGGCCGTCGAGAAGCTGTTGATTCGTGTACTGTGCCTTTAGTACCGTGTTCCAGCCGTAGCGGAAGGTCTGGCCATTGACCGTCGTGGTCGGCCAACCCGAGGGCGCGGTGCCGGTGGCATAGACCTGGTTTGCCAGCACGTCATCAAGGAACAGGTAGGTCTGTGTCACCGCCGGAGTGGGCAGCCAGCCGGTGAGGAAGGCGGCGGCGCGCAGGGTGGTGGTGGCGGAGATGGTGATCGGGCCGCTGTAGGTGGTGCCATTGGCGAGCGTCGGTGTGGTCGAGTCCGTGGTGTAGCGGATCGTTGCACCAGGTGTGGCGCAGGTCAGCGTCAGAGGAAACGAGGCGGTGTAGAACCCGCGGGCGCTGCTGAAGGCGATGTCCGCGACCAGACCGGAGGAAGGCGCGTCGTTCGGCGCGAGCGGCGTGGGGTTCGCATAGAAGACCTGCACGCCGGACTCCAGACCCATGGAGACGTTCGCACGCTGGGCCGGGAAACCGGGTGTGAACGCGGTGGCGGTGGCGCCACCGGGCGTGAGCAGCGTGAGGATCTCGCCATTCGCACTCAGGCCGAAATTCGTGTGTAGGTTTCCGGCGGGATTGTTGCGATTCTTCGAGGACGGGAACACCAGCCGGTAGCCGGTGGCCTCGATGATCGATCCCGCGGGGAAGATCCAGGTACTGTTGCTGTCCTTCAACTGGTAGCCGTTCAGATCGATGGCATAGGGATTCGGATTGTAGATCTCGATCCAGTCTGAACTGTCGCCATCCTCATCGCGGTAGCCGCCGGAATTGCTGGCGAGGAACTCGTTGATGGTGGTCGGTTGGGTCGAGCCGCCGATGGTCACGGTGACGGGAATGGTGGTGGTGCCGTAGCTGTTGATGGCGGCGAGCGTGTAGGTGGTCGTGACGGTGGGGGAAACGGTCACACTGCCGCTGGTGGCGGAGGTGGTGGCCAAGGCGCCATTGTCGATGGAAACCGAGGTTCCATTCTGCATCGTCCACGCCAGCGTGACCGCCGTGCCGCTGGTGGAGAGCACTCCCTTGCCGGAAGTGATGCCATTGACGGAGGCCGTCAGCGTGGCCGCCGGAGCGGGGGAGGGATAGGTGGTGGGCAGGGCGTACTTGTTCTGAAGATACCAGCCGACGTGGTTGATACCATCGGTGGTGAGGACGCCGTCATAGACGATCACTTCCGCGATACTACCATTCCAGTAGCGGGTCAGTGTGGCTCCGGAGGTGGAGGTGCCAGCATTGCCGAGATAGAAGTCGCCGTACGTCTTTTGCGAGCTCGCCACCTGGAGCAGCAGGTGTGGCGAACCATAGGTCACCATGCCTCCGGCCACCTGGTTCACCTGTACCGTTCCGGAGGTGGTGAAGTCGTTCGTGTCCGCATTCGCACCCGGCCCCCGGTAACGCGCGGCGGTGCCATCACGACGGATGTCCAGCTTGTCCTGGCCGGTGGAGATCAGCGTGGCCAGCGAGACCGAGCCGCTTTCCATCGTGCCCACCACGAAGATGGTCCGCGCCTTGGTGTTCGCCGCCGCGCGAAACAGGAAATCGTCCGCTCCATCGAAACGCACTACCGGCTTGTTGTTGAATCTCGCGTCGCTGGCGACGTAGGTCGGCGCATTGTCGGTGGCCGTCGCGAGAGAACCCCAGGTGGTGACAGGGGCGTTGTTCGCCAGCGTGAGGTCATCCGCCTTCAGGTGCAGGGAGATCGTTCCGAAGTCCGCAGGATTGACGGTTTGGGCTCCCAGAGGAGAGATACCGAGCAAAGCCACAATCAAATGCCGGAAAATTGTGTGACGATTCATGGGGGATCGGAAAAAGATAAAGAAAAAGACGATTGGTGAATTACACGCAATCTTTCGCCCGACGCCATCCAAAACTTGGCCCCTCGTAACAAACCGTCCGTGGCATCGGCCTCCCACCGATGTTCTGATAAATAATGTCGCGGCGGGACGTCACGACCACGGCCTGCGGCGGGACGCCGCAGCCACGCATTCGTCACTACCTCAACCCGCGAACTGCGCGGACAATTTCTCGATTTCCTCGGAAAGCTCCGCCCAGCGGGAATAGGCGGTTTCAAGCTGGGTGGTCACGGAGGCCACGGCGTTCGAGGCCTGCCGGAACTTATCGGGATCGGCGGCGACCGCCGGGTCGGAAAGGTGCTCGGTCAGGGTGTTCTGGGCCACTTCCAGTTCGGCGATCTTCTTTTCAAGCGCGGCGAATTCATCCTCCAGTGGCTTCAGCACCTTGGCGCGCTTCTGGCGCAGCTCGGCATCCTGGCGGCGTTGGTCCTTGCGGTTGCCTGCGGTTTCCGCTGGAGCGGCGGCAGGTTGGGGCGCGACGATCGGCTTGATCACCGGCGTGGCCGGGCGCTTGGAGAGTTTCGCGGGAGAGTTCCGCTCGGCCTTTTCTTCCTCGGCGATCTTGTCGAGGTAGTAGGTGATGTTGCCCACGAATACGCGCGGATCCTCGCCGGGGCGGAACTCGAGGGTCTTCGTGACCAGCGGATCGAGGAAGTAGCGGTTGTGGGACACGATCATCACCGTGCCGGAGTAGTCGATGAGCGCACGCTGGAGCACGTCCTGCGACTGCATGTCGAGGTGGTTCGTCGGCTCGTCCAGGATCAGGAAGTTCGCGGGCTGGAGCAGCATGCGAACGAGCGCGACGCGCGAGCGCTCGCCGCCGGACAGCACGCCGACCTTCTTGAAGACATCGTCGCCACGGAACAGGAAACAGCCGAGCAGGCTGCGCGCCTGGGCGACGTTCTCGCGGCTGGCGACTTCCTCCACCGTTTCGAGCACGGTCTTCGTCGGATCGAGTTCGTCGGCGTGGTTCTGGGAGAAGAACGAAGTGGCGACCTTGTGCCCGAAGTTGTGGCTGCCGTCATCCGGAGCCTCTTGGCCGGTGATCATGCGGCAAAAGGTGGACTTGCCCGCGCCGTTCGGCCCCACGATGGCGATCTTCTCGCCGCGGGTGGCCTCGAAATCGAAGCCTTTGAAAATCTGGAGATGGCCGTAGGCCTTCGAGACATTGTCCAGCTTCGCCACCGACTGGCCGGAGGCGGGCGGATTCGGGAAGCGGAAGTTCATCACCGCATCGTCCTGCTCGGGCGCGGGGATGCGCTCGATCTTGTCCAGCATCTTGATGCGGGATTGGACGAGCGTAGCCTTGTTCGCGGAAGCGCGGAAGCGGTCGATGAAACGCTGGATGTCTGCGATCTCCCGCTGCTGGGCGGTGTATTGCTTGAGCCGGATCTCCTTCCGCAGCACGGACTCGCGCTCGAAGTAGGAGAAGTTTCCGGCATACTCCTCGGCCCGGCCATGGCTGAAGGCGATGGTGCGGGTGCAGAGGGTGTCGAGCAGGCCGCGGTCGTGGGAAATGAGCAGGATCGCGCCCGGGTAGCTCTTGAGATATTCCTCCACCCAGCGCTGCGTGCCGATGTCGAGGTGGTTCGTCGGTTCGTCCAGCAGCAGCGCGGCGGGTTCCTGGAGGAACAGCTTCGCCATGGCGATGCGCATCTGCCAGCCACCGGAGAACTCGCCGCAGTCACGGGTGAAATCCTTTTTGCTGAAGCCGAGGCCCTGCAGCACGCTCTCGATCTTCGGCTTCATGCGGTCCGGATCGACATCATCGAGCTGGAGCTCCAGCTCGCCGATCTCCTCCAGCAGATCGCCGTAGGGCGAGGAACGCGGGTCGAGTTTCTCCAGTTCGTTGGAAAGGCGCTCGATCTTTTCGCGCAGGGCGATCGTTTCACCAAAGGCGGATTCGGTCTCGTCCCACAGCGTGCGGCCCTTCACGTGGATGCCTTCCTGCGGCAGGTAGCCGATGCGGGTGCCTTTCGGCATGTTGATCCGGCCGGCCGTGGGCTGGATGATACCCGCGATGCACTTCATCAGCGTCGATTTCCCCGCACCGTTGTGGCCGGCGAAGGCGATGCGCTCCTTGGCCTGCACGGTGAAGGCGAGGTCGGAGAACAGGACGCGGGCGCCGTATTCGACGCGGAGTGACTGGATGGAAAGCATGAGGCGGCGGGAAGTTCTTCACTTCCAACCGCCTGGTCAATCGGGAAGCGGCGGAAATCTCCGCCTTTTCCACGATCAATAATCCACCACCGTTGCCTGAATGCTGAGCGTGCGCTTCACGGTGACCGTGAGATACGCCAGTCGCTCGGTACCCACGAAAGATTTGGTCAGCAGCTCGATGGTGTAGGGACCATCCGTGGTGAACGCCGAATCCCAATCGGAAATCGTCAGCGTGCGGGTGTCCGGCTTCTCCTGATCGAGCACCAGCATGGAGCCGGGGACGGTGGTTCCCACGGTATTGAGCGCCGGGCTGCCCGGATAGACCTGGAGCCAGGTGTCGCTGCGGGGATACATGTCCTTCAGCGGCAGCGTGATCGTCGGGGCCTTGAGGCGGATGATGTCGCCATTGGCGATGCCGCTGATCGAGCCGGATGGCACGGGATGGATCTGCACGTAGCCGGAGGCGATCTGGGTCTGGGCGATGCTGGAGTCCGCCAGTGCCTGGACGAGGAACCATTCCTCACCCGTCACCTTGGTCGCGAGCTGGCCGGTGGTCGGTGTCAGGCCGGTGAGGGTATAGTTGGTGGTGGTGGTGCCATTGGTCTGATTGTACCACGTTTGCTTCGGAGTACCGGTGGTGGCTTGGGCGAGAGTGAGCGTGCCGGAGGTCGGGTAGTTGGTTGTGTAGCGCTGGACCAGAACCTTCTTCGCGCCATCCGTGATTACGGTGCCGCCGGTGGTGGTGGTGCCGCTGACAAGGCCGGCAACCGTGACCTGCACCGAGAACGGGCGGTCGGCGCGGGTGCGGGTGACCTTGGTATAGGGATCCTCGGTCACGGTCTTGACGGTGGCGGTCGGGAGGTAGGCTCCCACCAGCTTCTGATCGAGCAGGTAGCTGGTCGCGCCGCTGGTTTTCACGGCATAGAGCTGGAACAGCGCGCCGTTCGTCTCCATGGCGAGCTGTGCCGTGGAGGAACCGGTCAGAGTGGTGAACGGCTGGTCCCACACCACACCCGTGCTCTGTTGGGTCTGGCGGATGAAGGTGGTGTAGGCGGACGACTGGGCGGCAAGCGGAGAAATGGTGGCCGCGGTGGCGAGGGTGGTGAGCAGCAGGGTTCTCATGGCTTCGCGGGGGCTTCGGTTTTGAACGACACGGCGCCGCCCTGATGGGTGGCGATCACGACCTTGTTCAGACCGGTCCAGTTCTTGCGGGTGTCCGGCTTGAGGGCTTCCTGGCCCGCCGCCTGGGCGATGCTGACTTCTTCATTCGTCAGCCACTGGCGGTTCACCGCCATGAAGTCCTGCAGCGGCACCAGCTTGCCCGTGGGGGTGGTGGTCACGTAGCTCTGCAGGGTGGGCGGGATGTGAACCACGGCACCCTTCGGGACGAAGGTCCACTGGCCGTTGGCGACGAGGATCTGGGAGGTTTCGAAGATACCCTCCGGAGCCTTGTTGATCACGCGGGTTTCACCGGTCACGGGCTCGCCCGGAAGCGGAGCTTCCTGATTGGCGCGCATCCTGGCGGCCATTTGTTCGGGCGTGGTGATGTCTTTCATCGCCGGCTCCGCATGTGCCTGCAGGCAGGCGAACAGGGCGAGACCGGTGAGAACCGACGGGTGGGGAAAACCGCGGGCTTTCATGGCTGGGTTGTGGGGTGAGGGTGGGGACGGACAGCTTATTCGAAAGTGACCAGCATCACCAGGTCCTGAAGGTCGAAGCCCGAGGCATCCGGATCGGTCTGGCCGAGTTCGTAGAGGATGATCAGGTCCTTCGGACCGATGGCGATCTTCTTGGTGGTGGAGTTGATGTAGGGCTTCAGGAAGCTCTCGATCTCACCCTGCTGGAAGGCCGGGGTGGTGTCGGGAACATTGTCGCCGTTTTTCAGCATCACCACGTTCGGAGCGGTGGAGCCGGTGTTGTAGAGGGTGAGCCAGCCGGAACGGTAGCCGCGGCCGCCGAAGTCCAGTCTGGTGTTCTTGGTGATCGTCTTCTGCACCAGGATCGAGCTCGGGTTGACGAGCGTCTGGAGGCCGCTGAAAGCGGTGACCCAGGAGCCGCCGTTGGTGCGGTAGAAGGCTTGGACGGTGAGGAAGGAGAGGAGGCTTTCCTGGAAGGAGGCTCCCAGCACCCGGATCTTCATCGTCACGTCCTGTTTCGGGACGACCGTATTCGGCGGGACGATGTCAACGACGGTGCTGATTTCACTCGGGAACTCGACGTTCCAGGACAGGGTCGGCTTCAGGCCCACCCGCAGGAGGTCGGCGCTGGTCGTGAGGGTGCCGCGGGGAACCGAGTTGGTGTCGGTGGTGGCAGCCTTGATGTTGGGGGCCAATGCAGCCGCTGCCAAAGACAGCACTGCAAGTACGAGGGCCCGCGGGGGGAGCGGGATGCGTTTCATGGTTGTGGGGGGAAACAACAGTCTGGAAGCACTTGGGGAACTTCCGAACCGCCGTCACCTTACGCCCTCATCCCCTTTGAATTCAACGGTTTCGTAATAACCTACGCGATTGCGTGGGGGACTCAGTTTGAACGCCAAAACGCAGAAAATCCCCTGCTGCCAAGGGCTGCAGGGGATTTTGAAGTGTTAGATGGAGGCCAAAATCAGCCTATATTCAAGAAATCCAAAATATCAACGATCCAAGATAGAGTTCCAATGTTCGATGTTATCCTTCTGATTTTCGAACAGAGCGGAGGCATCGTCGTGGAAGGTGATGGAGGTGATTTTGTCGCCGGTGCCGTTGAATTTGCAGCCGCGTTCGCCGGTGTTGTTCTTGCCAGTGATGGCCTTCACGATTTCCAAGCCCTTGGTCACCTCGCCGAAGACGGAGTGGCGGTCATCGAGGAACTGGGTGGGGACGTGGGTGACGAAGAACTGGGAGCCGTTGGTGCCGGGGCCGGCATTGGCCATCGAGAAGATGCCCGGCTTGTTGTGGCGCAGCTCCGGGTGGAACTCATCGCCGAACTTGTAGCCCGGGCCGCCACGGCCGGATTCGGTCGGGTCGCCGCCCTGGATCATGAAGCCGTCCACCACGCGGTGAAAGGCCACGCCGTTGTAATAGCCACGCTTGGCCAGATTGAGGAAGTTGGCCGAGGTGACCGGCGCCTTGTCGGCGAAAATGGTGGCGTCGAAGTCTCCAGCGGTGGTGTGGACGGTGATACGGATATCGGACATGCCGGGAGAATCGGGAGTCCGGAATCCGGAGTCCAGAACCAAGAGAGGTGGCGGTCCGGGAAGGCGACCGGCTCTCAGAGTCCATTTTCACTCATCGTGATGGAACCACAGCAGGGTGCAGAGTCCGAAACCGATGCCCCACACGGCCCAAACGTTGTAAACGAAATACGGGTAGCCCATGAGCAGCAGGCCGATGGCCTTGGGCTTCCACAGCTCCAGCTTCTTGCCGTAGCCGAAGGCCCCGAGGCCGATGATGCTGAAAACGACGCCGCCCAGGATCACCCAGAACCAGCGGCGGGCATCTCCGGAATCGAATGCGAGGATGGGTGACACGCGTGAACGATGCGTGAAGCCCCGTTTATAATCAATCCGCGAGTCGGGCCATCACGTCTTCCACGGAAACGCCGCCTTCCCGCAGCACACGGATCGAGAGCGAATCGTGACGCTTGGCCAGGCGCTTGCCGGTTTCGTCCGTGAGCACGCGGTGGTGCAGGTAGGCGGGCTCGGGGAAACCTAACAGCGTTTGCAGCAGCCGGTGGACGTGAGTGGACGCCAGCAGATCCTCGCCGCGGGTGACGTGGGTGATTTGTTGATAGGCATCGTCCACCACCACGGCGAGGTGGTAGCTGGTGCCGATGTCCTTCCGCGCGAGGATGACATCGCCTAACAGACCGGGATCGACCTCTTGTATGCCATGCAGGAGGTCAAGAAAGGAAAGCGGACCGGTGGCCGCCGCTGCTGACTCCGCATCCAGCCGCCAACTGAAAGGCAGGCCGCCAGCCAGCTTCGCCGCGCGTTCGGAGAGCGGCAGCCGTTTGCAGGTGCCGGGATAGAGCGGACCCTCCGGCCCATGCGGGGCACCGGCCATGCGGGCGATCTCGCTGTCGATCTCCCGCCGGGTGCAGAAGCACGGGTAGAGAACACCGCGCTGCTCCAGCGTTTTCAATGCCGCATCGTAGGCCGCAAGCCGTGCGGTCTGACGGAGAGGAACGCCATCCCACTCCAGCCCCAGCCAACGTAAATCCTCCTCGATGCCTTGATAGAATTCCTCGCGGACACGGGTGGTATCGATGTCCTCGAAGCGCAGCAGGAACTCACCGCTATCGCTCCTGGCCAGATCCCGCGCCACTTTCGCCGCGTAGGCGTGGCCGAGATGAAGCCGCCCCGTCGGGCTGGGAGCGAAGCGCGTGCGGATCATGCCTCCGGCCGGATCTCCGCCATGCTGGGCTCGATGTTCTCAAACAAACTGCGCGCCACCGCGTGGATGTCCTCATCGGTCACGGCGGCGATATCCTTGCGCCAGTCTTCCGGAGTCGGGATGCGACCGAAATCGAGCAGGCATTCACCGGCCCACGAAGCCTGGGCTCCGGTGCTTTCGAAGGCCATCTTGCTCTGGCCGATCGCCAGTCGCTTGGCGCGATCGAGTTCACCGGAGCGCGGGCCGTTTGCGATTAGATCGGCGATCTCGGCTTGGATGCATTCGAGTGCTTCATCGCGAGATTCGGGATCGAGACCTGCGACGATTTCAAACGCGCCGGTTTCATCGAACAGCGTCACGTCCGAGGCCACCTGATAGCACAGCCCGCGTTCCTCGCGCAGGCCGAGGAACAGCCGCGAGCTGGCGGTTTCTCCGAGCATCAGGCTGAGCAGGCGCATCGCGTGGCGCGAGGAATCGTGACGGCCCGGCGCATGCCAGGCCAGAGCGAGTTGGAGTTGCTCGGTATCGCGGTGCTCCACCAACTGGCGGGAGCGTGCGGTGGTGCGGTCGAACTTCAGCGATGGCTGCGGTGTTTTGAAGGCGGTGGGCAGATGCGGAAGGATCGCGGCGAGGGCTTCGTCGCTGGAAAACGGACCGGCGACGGCGATCACGATATCGCTGCGGAAATGATGGCGGTCGCGGAACTTCGCCAGCGTCTTGCGGTCGATGCGGGCGATGGATTCCAAGCTGCCGGAAATGGGATGCCCCAGCGGATGCGGCGACCACAGTGCCTGCGAAAGCAGATCGCCGATGTGATCGGACGGGCTCTCGCGATACATCGTGATCTCCTCGCCGATGACATCGCGCTCCAGGTCGATCTCGCTTTCCGGAAACACCGGGTGCCAGACCATGTCCGCAAGCACGTCCGCGAGAAGCGGCAGCAGCGAGGCCTCGCCGCGGCCTTCATAGACCGTGTTGTCCTCGCTGGTGCAGGCGTTGATCTGACCGCCGGCGCTTTCGATTTCCAAGCTCAGTTCGCGCGCGCTGCGGCGGTGCGTGCCCTTGAAAACCATGTGCTCCACGAAGTGGGCGAGACCGGCGGGCACATCGCTTTCATCGCGGCTGCCGGTGGGGATGTAGATGGAAACCGCCGCGCATTCGGATTGCGGCAGGGTGGCCAGCGCGAGACGCGGACCGCCGGGAAGCGATTGCCAGGAGTAACGTGCGCCGCTCATGAGTCGAGAAGGGCCGCCGCGAGGGCGAGGTCGGAAGGGTGGGTGATCTTGAGATTGGGATGACGGCCATCCACCAGCAGCGTGGGGATGCCGATCGCCTCCAGGGCGGAGACTTCATCGGTGACCGTGATCTGGCGCTGGTTCACCTCCGCATAGGCGCGCAGGATCAGCGGCAGTTGGAAGCACTGCGGCGTTTCCATGAACCACAGTTGCTCGCGGTCCACGGACTCGCGAGCAAGGCCATCGGCGTCCGCGCGCTTGAGGGTTTCCGTCACCGGACGGGCGAGGGCGGCGGCACCGCTTTCCGCCGCGGCGGCGATGCAGCGGTCGATGGCTTCCACAGTGACCAAGGGGCGCGCGCCATCGTGGATCGCGACGACGGTGGTTCCTTGCGGCACGGCGGCGAGGCCGTTCTGAACGGAATCTTGGCGGTTGCAGCCTCCATCGACACGGATCACGGCCTTGGCGAACGATCCGCCCAACAGCTCATCGAAACGATCGGCGGGAGCGACCACGACCACGGAGCTGACGGCGGAGGAGGCGAGGAATTTCTCCACGCTGCGGCGCAGCACCGGCACGCCCGACAGTGGCGCGGCCAGCTTGTCGAATCCCATCCGCCGACTGGAACCGGCGGCGACCACGATCGCGCAGCAGGACATGGCTCAGGAAAGGCGCTTCATCACCGCAGCGGAGAGGACCTTGCCATCGGCACGGCCGTCCGCGAGTTCCTGGGCGCGCTTCATGACCTTGCCCATGTCCGCCTTGCCGGTGGCACCGGTTTCGGTGGCGGCCTGCTCGACGATCTCGATAATCTGCTCCTCCGTGAGAGCGGCGGGGAGATACTTGGAAAGCACCGCGATCTCGGCCTTTTCGACCTCGGCCAGCTCCGGACGGCCGTGTTGCTCGAATTGGGCGATGGAGTCCTGGCGCTGCTTGAGCTGCTTGCGGATCACGGCCAGCACTTCGGGTTCATCGAGCGGGGTGCCGAGTCCGCCTTTCTCGATAGCGGCATTGGTCAGCGCGGTCTTCAGGGCACGCAGGGCATTGAGGGCCACGGTGTCCTTGGCCTTCATGGCGGTTTTCAGATCCTCGGGGATGCGTGCGGCGGTTTCGCTCATGCGTTCTAGGTAGCACGGCCCGGCCAACGGCCAAGCAAAACCCCGATGCGCAGTTGTGAGCGGGATTGTAAGGCGAAGGTTCTCCGGCGGAGTTTCCGGACTTTTTTGGTGATGCGGTTCGGAATAGACGGGTGCCACCTTCCGTCCCATGGCCGTGATCTCCACCGAACGTCTCGATCTGATCCCGATGGGACCGGATTTCCTGCGGGCCTCCCTTTCCGGGGATCCGGCTGCGGCCTCCGTGGCGATCGGGGCGACCTTACCGCCGGATTGGCCCTCCATCCCAGAGATTCTTGCGATGCGCTTGGAGCAGTTGGAGGCAGTTCCCGCGCTGGAGCCGTGGCTGCTGAGGGCGATGGTGCTGCGTGAAACGCGGACGATGGTCGGTCACATCGGCTTTCACACCGCTCCGGGACCGGAGTATCTGGAACCGTGGTCGCCGGGTGCGGTGGAGTTCGGTTTCAGTGTTTTGGAGGAACATCGGCGACGCGGCTATGCTCGTGAGGCCGCGCAGGGGATGATGCGATGGGCGGTGGACGAACACGGGGTGCGGGCATTCGTTCTCACCATCAGTCCGGGCAACCATCCATCGCAGGCCTTGGCCTCCGGGCTCGGCTTCCACCGCATCGGCGAGCATGTGGATGAGGTGGATGGGATCGAGGAGATACTGGAACTTCGGATGGGTTCTTGAATCGCAGTGGCGCTCCGGGCTGGAGCGGTCTATGCACCCGGCATGGCAAGCGGTTCTATGGCCGGTCGGCTCTACCTCGCGATGATCGGCATGGCGCTCGCGCTGGTGGGCGGTTTTTTCTGTTGGCTGATGTGGCGGTCGTATGACCGCGCGCATCACATGCGGGCGTGGCCGGAGGTTTCCTGCGTGGTGCTGTATTCCGGAGTGGAGGAACGCCGCATCGATCCGAACTCCGCGCCGGAGTTCCGCTTCGCGATCCAGTATGGCTATGAATGGCAGAGCAAGCCCTACACCTCCACGCACTGGACGTGGCGGGAAAGCCCGTGGTCCTCGAAGCCACAGGATGCCGAGGCGAATGTGGCGAAATATCCCGTGGGCGGAACGTTCACGTGCCATGTGAATCCGGATGATCCGTCCTTCGCCATTCTCAAGACGGATTCACAAGCGCCGCTGTATTCGATCTGGTTCCCGGCGTTGTTCGTGGTGGGAGGATTGGGGATTGCGGCGGGTGCGCTCATGGGTGGTCGGCGTACGGTGCCGCGGAGATAATCGCATGTATCGGATCTTGAGGGCCTTTGGCCCTGAAGATGGAAGAGGTCTTGCCGCGATGGCGAGGTTCGCATCCAAACAAAAACGCCGCGATCTCCGTGGATCGCAGCGTTTGAAGAGCAGAGGAATTGCGAACGAATTATTCCGCGGCCGCAGGCTTGATGCCCACGCTGATCGCTTTGTCCGCTCCGAGATATTTCTTCGCCAGCGCGTTGATTTCCTCAAGGGTGACTGCGGCGTAATCCTTGTCGCGTTCGCGGGCGCTTCCGATCTTGGTCGGATCTTCCTGTGATTGGGAGAGAACGGTGCCGAGCCAGTAGCTGTTGTCGCGGTTGGTTTTCTCCAGCGAAGCGAGCACCGGCTTCTTCGCGCGGTCGAGTTCGTCCGCGGTCGCGCCTTCCTTGGCGAGCTTGTCGGCCAGATCGCGCATCACGCCATTGAGCCGCTCGACATCCTCCGGCTTCGCGGTGGCATTGCCCATGAGGAAGCCATAGTCGATCAGAGCATCGGAACCGCTGGACTTGGCACCCGGGCTGTAGGAGGCACCGAGCTTCTCACGGATTTCCTCGCGCAGTCGATCGCCGTAGATGTCCGCGAGGATGTTCAGGCGGCGGGCTTCCTTGACGTGGCCGCGCGGGCCATCGGTGGGCCACAGCGTGATGGAGACGGCGGTCGGGATCTTGCTGTCGAAGGTGAAGGTCTTCGTCACCGGTGCGTCCGGCACGTCCACCTTGCGCTGGTCTTCCATGGCCGGCTTGGTGGCAGCGCGCTCCGGGAGCGCACCGAAGGTTTTCAGCAGCAGCGGGACGATGGCGCTTTCATCGAAGTCACCCACCACGCTGAGTTCCAGATAACCTTTCTTGAGATCCGGCGTGATCCAGTTCTTCACATCATCAATGGTGTATCCGGCAAGCGTGGCGATCGGCGGCATGGTGTAGCGGGCATCTCCTCCATGCAGCCAACCTTGCATTTCCGCCTGCGGACCGGACGGAGAGTGTTTGAGCTGTTGCTCGATGGTCGGCAACGCCTTGCGGAACTGCCACAGCGCTTCCTCGCGATAGCCCGGATCGGTGAGCGTGGCGCAGGCGAGCTGGAGCTCCAGTTCCAGGTCCTCCGGAGTGGCACCGCCGGAAAGGGCGAAGGAGTCCTCTCCGATGCCAATGCTGGCACCGACATTGCGACCGGCGAGGATCTGTTCCAGATCATCCACCGAATGCTTGCCGAGACCTCCGCCGCCGAGCAGCGCCTTCGCAAGCATGCCGAGACCGGGCTTGTCCTTCGGCTGGCTGAGCTGGCCGGAGCCGATACGTGCGAGCAACTGGATCTTGTCCTTGTCGAAGGTGGTGCGCTTCAGGTTCACCCGCACGTTGTTGGAAAGCACGAGCTGGGTGATGCCGAGATCCTCGACCTTCTTCTCGGAAACGACCGTACCCGGTGTTCCGAACTCGGTGTAGCCGAATGGCACCGCCTTGTTGGCCTCCGGTGCTTCGACCTTTTTGGCGTTGGATTCCTTGTAGAGCGAAACGAGTTCGTCCCTGGCGTTGTCCGGGGCCTCCTTGGTGGTGAGGATCAGGTGCAGTCCCTGGTCCTTCCAGAACTCCTTGAGAGCCGCATGGCAGGCCGCGACGGTGAGGCTGTCCAGACCTTTGCTGGCGATCTCCAGATCCGTTTCGGGGGAAGAGAACACCTCTTCATCCGGAATGGAACGTGCGATGGCGGAGGCGAGCGCTTCCGACTTGCGGGTGGACTTCGTCTTCACCGCCTGTTCGTAGGCATTGATGAGATTCGCCTTGGCCTCGGCGAGCTCGGCATCATTGAAGCCATGCTCGAGCGCGCGGCGGAATTCCTGCTCCAGCACCGGCACCGCTTCCTTCCAGCGGGTGTCCGTCACCGTGACCTCGATGCTGCCGAGTTCCGCGTGGTTGAAGAGATCATCCTTCCCCGCGCCACCGCCGAGGATGGGCGAGTTTTCCTTTTTCGAAAGGCGGTCGAAGCGGCGGCCGATCATCGCATTGGCCATCGCCAGCGGCATGTCCTTGATGCGGTTCGCGGTGGTGTCCGGCTTCTTCTCATACGGACGCACGGCGACCAGCGAGACTTCGGTGGTCGCGACTTCCTTGTCGGTGAACACTGCGGCTTCCAGACCGGAGGGCGACTTTACCGGACCGAGATCCGGGTTCTTGCCGGGGTTCTCCGGGTTCTTCATTGAGCTGAAGGACTGCTCGATGCGCTCCTTCATCACCACCGGATCGACATCACCCACCACAATGAAGGTCATGCGGGAGGGGATGTAGTAGCGGCTGTAGTAGTCGGTGAAGCGCTCGCGCGGAGCCTTCGAGATGACGTCCTCCTTGCCGATGGGGAAGCGGTTTGCGATGAGCGAGCCGGGCAGCAGCGTGGCGAACTGTTTCTCCTGGAGACGCTGGCGCACGCTGTCGCGGCTGACCTTTTCCGAGATGATCACGCCGCGCTCGTTGTCGATCTCCTTGTCCAACAGCAGCGCGCCATCGCCAAAGTCACGCATCACATTGAAGCCGAGATCGAGCACGCCTTCGGACAGATCCGGCAGGTCGAGCATGTAAACGGTCTGGTCGAACGAGGTGAAGGCATTCACATGCGCGCCGAAGCCGATGCCGAGGCGCTGCATGACCGGGATGAGTTCGTCCGGCTTGTAGTGCTTCGAGCCGTTGAAGACCATGTGCTCCAGGAAATGGGCGATACCCTGCTGGTCATCCGCCTCCATCAGCGAACCGGTGGCGATGTGCATCCGCAGCGACACGCGCTTCGGTGGCTCGCTGTTCGGATAGATCATGTAGCGCAGTCCGTTCGGCAGGGTGCCGAAGACCGCCTTGGAATCCGCCGGGATGTCCGAGCCATCCTGCGGCCACGGCTTCGGCTTGACCGCAGTGGCGGGAGCCTTGGCCGGTGCCTGGGTTTCGGCATGGACGTGCGGGACGAAGCTGGTGGCGGATGCGCCGAGGATCGCGGCCAGGGCGATCGGGTGGATGCGTTGCATGTGGGTCTTTCGGATCAGGATGTTCACAGGGCCGTCAGCGATGCTGTGGAAGGCATCTGTCTAACGCGTGCAAACACGGCAAGTCCATGGCTGTTTCCGTGCAATCGACGGAATGTCAAGCCCTAGTGAACCAAGCGGAATGGTCAGCAATGGTGGGCGCTCGCAGGCCCGGCGTGGAGTTGCGATGGAACTCTACCGTGCCAAAGGTGCGGCCCATGCCAGCCTGGGGTGAAGGTCTGATCCTTATACCCATCTCAGAACGCGGTGGGGATGACTCTTGGAGCCCGAAGGGATACCGGAACATAGCCTCGGCGAGTGCCACCCGGGGTAAGGCAGCTTGCAAAATCCCAGCACCCCGGAGGGCGTGCCACAAGAGAGCGGAAAGGCGGTTGAATTTGGTTCTGCCATTCGCTCTCCCAAATCTTTCCGCCTTTCTGCGACTCACTATCGGGGTCGGAATCCCAAGAGTGATGACTGATCCGGAGGTCGCTACGCGACGCTCCGGCTATGATCCGCGACCTCTCCGAGATCGGGAGAAGAAAAGGCCCGGCGAGGTGCCGGGCCTTTCGAATGAGAGTGGATAGGGGCTGCCGCTTATTCGACCGGCTTGATGCCCACGTTGATGGCATTCGCCGCGCCGAGGTATTTCTTTGCCAGCGTGTTGATCTCCTTGAGCGTGATCGAGCGATAGTCGCTGTCGCGTTGGCGGGCGAGATCGAGGCGCTTCGGATCTTCCTGTGATTGGGCGAGCACGGTGCCGAGCCAGTAGCTGTTGTCGCGGCTGGTCTTTTCCAGCGAAGCGAGCACCGGCTTCTTGGCGCGGTCCAGTTCGTCATCGGTCGCGCCGCCCTGGGCGAACTTGTCGGCGAGATCGCGCATCACGGTGCCGAGGCGCTCGACGTCTTCCGGCTTCGCGGAGGCTTCGCCGATGATGTAGCCGAACTTGTCCAACGCGTCCGAACCGGAGGCTCCGGCATTCGGGCTGTAGGAGGCTCCGAGTTTCTCACGGATCTCCTCGCGCAGGCGGTCGCCGTAGATGTCCGCGAGGATGTTCAGGCGGCGGACTTCCGCGGTATTGCCGCGGACGCCATCGGTACGCCAAAGCGCCAGCGCGGTGGCGGAGGGGATCTTGCTGTCGAAGGTGTAGTTCTTCAGCGCCGGGGCATTGGGGAACTTCACTTTGCGCAGGTTGTCCACCGGCGGTTTCACGGCGGCGCGTTTCGGCAGCGCGCCGAAGGTGTTGAGGATCGCGGGGATGAGCGTGTCTTCCTCGAAGTCACCGACGATGCTCAGTTCGAGATAGCCCTTGTCGAGATCGGGAGTGACCCATTTCTTCACGTCCTCGATGCCATACGAGCCGAGTTTCTGGACCGATGGCATGGTAAAGCGCGGATCGCCACCACGGAGCCACGATTCCAATTCGGCCTGCGGACCGGCGGCGGAATGCTTGAGTTGCTGTTCGATCATCGGCAGCGCCTTGCGGAACTGGCGCAGCGCTTCATCGCGGTAGCCGGGATCGGAGAGCGTGGCACAGGCGAGCTGGAGTTCCAGCGCCAGATCCTCCGGCGTGGTGCGTCCGGCGAGCGTGAAGGCATCTTCGCCGATCCCGATCGAGGCACCGACATTGCGTCCGGCGAGGATCTGTTCCAGATCGTCCACCGAATGCTTGCCGAGGCCGCCTCCGGCGAAAAGCGCGTTTGCCACGATGGCCAGGCCCGGCTTCTCCGCCGGCTGCGTGAGCTGCCCGGAGCCGATGCGCGCCATCAGGCGGATGCTGTTCTTCTCGAAGTCCGTCTTCTTCAGGTTCACCCGCACGTTGTTGGACAGCACGAGCTGGGTGATGCCGAGGTCCTGCACCTGTTTGGTGGTCGTCACCTTTCCGGCCGGGCCGAAGCTGGCATAGGCGAAGGCGGCAACCTTCGAGCCGACGGGCGCCGCCACCGGCTTGCCACGGGATTCCTGATAGGCGGCGGCGAGATCGTTCTTCGTTTCCTCCTGCGCTTCCCTGGTTGTGAGGATCAGGTGCAGGCCGGTGTCACCCCAGAAGTCCTTGAGAGACTTGTGGCAGGCTTCCAGCGTCAGGGCATCGAGGCCCTTGCGGGCGATTTCCAGATCCGTCTCGGGAGTCGAGAAGACGTCCTCCTGCGGCATCGACTGCGCGATTTCCGTGGCGATGTCATCGGACTTGCGGGTCGGCTTGGCCTTCACCGCCTGCTCGTAGGCGTTGAGAAGGTTCGCCTTGGCCTCGGCGAGTTCCGCTTCGGTGAACCCGTGTTCGATGGCGCGGCGAAACTCCTGCTCCAGCACGGGAACGGCTTCCTGCCATTTGGAATCGGCCACCGTCACGCTGATGCCACCGAGTTCGGCGTGATTGAAAATCGTGTCCCGCGAGGCGGAGCCGCTGAGAATCGGCGAGCCTTCCTTTTTCGCAAAGCGCTCGAAGCGGCGGGAGATCATCGAGTGCGCCACATCCAGAGGCAGATGCTTGAGACGGGTTGTGGTCGTATCCTTTTCCACGGTATAGGGTCGCACCGATACCAGCGAGAGATCGGTGGCTTTCACCTCCTTGTCGGTGAATACCGCGGTCTCCAATCCCTCGGGCGACTTCACCGGCCCGAGATCCGGGTTCTTGCCGGGGTTCTCCGGGTTCTTCATCGAACCGAAGGCCTTCTCGATCCGCACCTGTACCTCCGCCGGATCGACATCGCCCACCACGATGAACGTCATGCGGGAGGGCACATAGTAGCGGCTGTAGTAGTCGGCGAAACGCTCGCGCGGAGCCTTCGAGATCACGTCCTCCTTGCCGATGGGGAAGCGGTTCGCGATGAGCGATCCGGGCAGAAGCTGGGCGAACTGCTTCTCCTGAAGGCGGGACTCCACCGAGTCCCGGCTGGTTTTCTCCGAGAGAATCACGCCGCGTTCGTCCTGGATCTCATTGTCGAGCAGCGAGGCGCCATCGGCGAAATCACGGAGAGCCTTGAAGCCGAACTCCTGCTCCTCCTCGCTCAGGCTCGGCAGGTCGAGCATATAGACGGTCTGGTCGAAGGATGTGAAGGCATTCGCATCCCCGCCGAAGCCGAGGCCGAGGCGCTGCATGGTCTTCACCAGTTCGTCCGGCTTGAAGTGGGTGGAGCCGTTGAAAACCATGTGCTCCAGGAAGTGGGCGAGACCCTGCTGGTCATCCGCCTCCATCAGCGAGCCGGTGGCGACGTGCAGGCGCAGTGACACCCGTTTCGCCGGTTCGCCGTTCGGATAGATCAGGTAGCGGAAACCGTTCGGCAGGTTGCCGAAGACCGCCTTCGGATCGGCCTTGATGTCGGAGGATTCCTGCGGCCACGGCTGGGCCTTCGAGGTCGGGGCGGGAGCGGGGCCGGGGCTTCGGCCGCGGGCTTGGCGGGATTGGCCGGTTTCGTCACGGGAGCCGCCGGGGCCTCCTCTTTCGGAGCCGCCGGAGCCGGGGGCGCGGCGGTCTTCGAGCTGGCCTGGAAGTAGATGGCCGAGCCTCCGAGGACCGCAACCATGGCGAGCGGAGTCAAACTTTGCATGAGTGGGAACGTGGTGGCCCCGGGGTGGGGATTGCAACGTTGAAAGCGGCAGGGCGGGGGACTTCCGTCTCTGTGACGAAATTCTTGCAAATCGATATTGCAAATCGTCCGGCACTATGGTGCTTTCCGCCCGCCGGTTCACCGGTCACAACAACAGGATGCGCGCGTGGCGGAATTGGTAGACGCGCTAGATTCAGGTTCTAGTAGGGGCAACCCTGTGGAGGTTCGAGTCCTCTCGCGCGCACCATCATGTTAGTCTGGGAATCACGGAGCCTCAAAGGCTCCGTTTTTCGTTGGACGGGGGACAGTGGTGCCCGTATTGTGCCCGATCCTGCCGAAGCGGCGGGACATCTACTTGTTAAGGGGAATGGGTTGGCAGATTTTCTCCCAGACTCCCCCCCTTTGCCCGCATACATTCTTTTCATGCCTTCCGACGCTCCCTCGCGCTGAGTCTTCTATTGGGCCTGGAGTTTCCACGTATCCCGGGCGTTGGCTTTCGGACGTCACATGTATCGGTGTGAAGGCTCGGCAAATGGCACGACCTCAATCAGAGACACCCCAGCTCAGTCCCGGGCAGAAATCATGGTTGCCCCGCGCGCAGCAGGTAACTATCCCATGCTCCATGGCCGCCAAGAGGACACGCAAGATATTCTCAGCCAAAGAGAAATCGAAAATCGTGGCCTTCGTGCTCAGTCACAACAAGAAGCATGGCAAGGGAGGGCAGGCGGCCGCGGCTGCAAAATTCGGGCTCAGTGATGCTGCCGTCTCATACTGGATGGCTGGCTATAAAATCGCCAAAGGAGGCGAGGGCTGGATGGAGGTGGTGGGGGCGGGACGGGACAAACGGGCGAGGAGATTGGCCGAACTGGCAGTGGTTGAAGCGGAAGTGTCGGACCTTCGCCGGAAACTGGCGGCAGCGGAAGCGAAGCTTCACCGGCTGAAAAAGGCGGCTATTTGAGGATGTTCTCCGGTGGTTGAGGGTGAGTGTGAGGTTGGGATTACGATGGATCACAACCGGGAATAAAGCCGATTGCGATGTAAGAGGTCTTCATGAATCCAATACCCGTTAATCTTCTGAAAATCGAACCGATTGAATGTCCGCTTGAGGTGGGAACTTCCGCGCGAAGAACCCGGGAAAACGTCGTAGTTCCTCAATGAGGGCTTCGTCCAGGTGCTCGAATGAAACAGGACTTCCGGCCCATCTGATCCAGATTGCAGAAGAGCGGTTGAGCTTGTCATCCGGATAGCCACGCGAAGCCAGCATCGTTCCGAAGTAGTGCTCGTCAGCGGCAAACACATTTCCGAAATCATTGAGGCGGCCTGCAAGCAGAATCTCGCTTGCAGCCTGCCGGTCCAACAGCACCCATTGCGAATGCACGCGCCAGCTGGAGGATAACACCCTGCTGCTGGATTGAAATCGCCCACGGTGGGATCCTGACATTCTATCAATGGTCTGCTCGTCGATTCTGGATCTCGGATCGGATTGCAAGGCGGTTTTGATTTGGTGCCAGGCCTTGATCGGGATGCAGCTTTCCGACAAGAGCGCGAAGTGCGTTACCGTCGCATCCCTGAACGCTTCCTTGAGTAGCGCGAGCATGGCCCGGACCAACGAAGCGTCCCCCCAGTTCGTGGGATGAAGCTCCCGGATCACATGCTCCTTCAACCACGGAGTCCGGATTTCAGCCGGGTGTTTGGGATGGACGAACACGGCAACCTCGCCGTCTGCCGAGTCGATGAACTGCTTCCAAAGCTGCGGGTGGTTCAGATCCTGCCGCGTCAGGAAGAGCAGCCCAAGCCGGATAGGCAGGTGCTCCGTCACGACGGCCTCCTTGCCGCCATTCGACTTGGCGCCAACGACAACAGGCACCGGCCCCTTCGGTGGGGAGGAAAGCGATGCCGGGATCGTGATCCAGCGATCGGGCCAGGCTTGCCACTCACGGCTGTTGAGAAACCGGTCCGGCGCGATGACCGGGGCCGCGTTCGCGAGCCAGGCGCCCCACCAACCAAAGGTGCTGTTGGAGAGAATGAATGCACGGCACCCGGCGAAGGTGGCCATTGCCTGGGCTTCGTTCTGGATGCCACAGACAAAAACATCGTCCGCGCCTCCGAACTCCGCTGAACACCAATCCGGGTCATCGGAAACCACGATGAACTGAGGAGCATGAACCAAGTTCCTCATTAGCTCCATCGCCCGGCGATAGTAATCCATTCCACAGACTTGGTGCTGAGGAACGGTCAGAAAGTCACCCCTCCGGACATGAATCGCAACCGGCAGCCGTTCCCCACAAGAGATGGGAAGATGGGGTTCGATTTTGAACAGCCTCCGGATCTCATCGGCCACCGGTAGGAAGTATTCCTCATTCTGAAAGTATCCGGCGATCAGGACTTCGGGGGTGGAGGATTCACGAATCCTTCCTGCCACGGTCCAGCCGACGGGCCCCGGGTAGGAATCCCAGTATTCGATTTTCTCGAAGGGGGAGCTCGGGGTGGCATCCGGTTCGATTCCGAACATGCGAAGGGCGAACGCCCGCCCGAGCGGGAGGAAGGTGGTTTTGAGGGGAAGGCCGAACTGGCGCGCCAGCCGGAGGGCGTAAGCATACTGGAACATCTGGTTGCCCATTCCGCCCGCGAGCCCAACTGTGAGATGGGTGGGACCCGGGGTCTTCAAACCCAGGTTGAAACGATGGACCCATTGCTCCACTTCTTCCCGCGACCACCGGGATCCACCATCGTTGGAGCCATTCGTCCCGACGGGAGAACCGTGTTCGGTGGTCGATATGACGAGGTGGCTGAAATCGCTGGAATGAACGGCTTGCGCGAGGAAGCCATGCAATACGGCGTCCGGTGTGCGCTGCTCTCCCAACGGCACCTGGATAAAGTCGGCTTCGTCCATCAGCCGACCGCTTTCTTCGGGAGCAAAGAAACAGATCTGTGCGCGATCGTCGCTGTGCGAAAGGATGGACCGCCTGATTTCTTCTCTTTTCGAGCGCTCATCCGGATGGCTTTCGAAAGCGAACAGCGTGGTGGTGTCTTCGCTCTGTGGTGACCGCCGGTAAACCATCAGCGAATTGCGGAACCAACCAATCGAACACTGCTCACGCAGAAGGTGCTCGGCGAAATGCCAACGAACCATGCCGCGCCGTTTCAATTGCTCTTCGAGATGGAGGTTCGGCCGCAGGTTCACGTGCCCGCGGCCACCTTGCCCGGGAACCGCCCAGCTCAATACGAGCAGGGAGCGGGTGGCACCAACCAGGTTGTCGAGAAACGCATCCTCGTATTCCGCCGGAATATGCTCGCCGACCTCCAATGAGATCGCGGCGTCCGACAAGGGGAGTTCCACTGGCCGGCTCAGATTTTTGCTCCGGCAGGTTCCCTTTGACAACACATCGGTCTCAAGGTTGCCATCGAATCCCATCGCCTCGAAACCGCGGACACGCAGCAACGACGTGTACCGTCCCGAGCCGCAGCCGCAATCCACGACCGACCGGCAGCCTTGGCGTGCGAGCAGTTCCGCGATGGCATTCCCCAGCCGGAAATCGTAACAGCCATGGTCGGGACATTGCCCGTTCCATTCCCCGGTTCGGGAGATCCGCTCATCGGAAACCAGAGGACGCTCCGGCCAGTCATCCGACAGGGACGGCGCCTCTTTCAAAACCAGCGAATCACTCCTGTAGCCGTCGCCCTCCGCCTTCAGGGTATCGGATGGCCACTGCGCCCAGTTCAAAAGGAGAACTCCATCCGCTTCCGTCCAACGGCCGCCGCAGCTTGTCGAGGCGCGCTGGAAGGTGCCGTCCGGGTGCAGCACCACCATATCGCTCCAATGGTGATGGAGGGCGTCAAAAACCCGGCTCCTCACGGCGGGAGGCGATGGGATCTGAATCTGTTCCTCCCAATCGTACCAGACCAGATGGCGGGTGCCCGAAGTATCCGTGGTCCAGGTGCCGGAGCAGGCGGTGGCCCGCCGGACAAAATGGCCGCTTTCGTAAAACAAGATGTCGTCATGCCAGTAGGGATGCCGATAGCGGGTGATGCGGATGGGATCGGTCCGGTAGATCGCATGCACCGCCCTGAGGCGGTCCGGTGAGCACCAGTGCGCCGTCACCACCTCGTTTTCGGGACGAGGGAAGGGAGTCGCGCTCATTCTCAAGCGGGCGGAACCCAACGCTTTAGCTCCGAGGCGGACAGCCGCTTCTCCGATGATGACATCTTCCGCTCCTGTAAGCGGTAGCGTCCGGTCGGCGGCAATCTTCGCCACCATGTCCCGGGGCAGGAAATACCCGGCTCCTCCGCTGGGAGAGCCCCGTTGCTGGACATACTCGCTGCCGATGAGTTGGAACGCGGGATCGATCAAGCCGGTGAGACGGTCCAAGGCCACATAGGTGTCGTCGTCACATTTGAACAACCATTCGAAGTCCGATGTGGCGAGGGCATGTTTGAAGAACGCGATGACTTTCTCCGGCAGCCAATGATAGGAGTCGTCCGCATCGAGTTGGATCGTATCGGCCTCCCCCGGAAGGGCCGTCTCTCCACGGCCCACGAAGAAGCGGCACTCGATGTTCGGCCGGGCCTCCGCGAGCCATGTCTCACGGACGGCGGCACGCTTTTCCGGATAAGCACGGCAACTGCAGATCCCAACCAGGATTTTCGGAAGAAGGGCCCCGGAGGGTGATGAAGGAAGGGTGGACATCGATGGCGCTGGTTGCATCCCGTTCCCCGCCTCACTCGGGAAGTTTGGCGATTGCTTCGAAAACCTCCTCCCAACTGGCGATCGAGGCTTCCAACCCGCCGAGCTCCAAGCCACGCAATCGTGCCGCTTCCGCCATGTCTGCACGGAGGTTGGGCTCGTAGGCCATCCTGCTGGCATGGTAGATGAAGTCGCGCTCGTGGTCGCACAGCCAGCCGGTGACTCCGTGCTCGACCTGTTTCTTCCATCCGCCGCGGTTGTCCACGATCAGCACGCTGCCGCTGGCCATCGCCTCGAATCCGACGCGCGGCCAGTTTTCGGTCGTGTCCGTCGGCTGGAGAATGATCTCACAGTGTTTGTAGAAGTCCTGTTGGGATATTTCGTGATGATCCCGGGCGGTGCGGATCCAGTTATAAGGTTTGCCGATCTTGGTCTCGCTCCTTTGGTCGAACCCAAGGAACAAGCCACGCTTGAATCTCGGGGAAACAAAATACTCGTAGATATGCAATGTGTTCTTTGAAAACTTGTCGGCATCCTGGCGGGAGATCCGGCCGCAGCCGAAGTACTCGGATTCGCGGGAGGCGTGGAAAGGGAAACGGGTGGTGTCGAAGTACGGCCTGAAGGTCATGAAACGGACTTCGGGATCTTCGTTCAGCGCCCGGAGTTCCGGCTCGTGTTTCCGGAGCACGTCCTCGTTCTGGTAGAGGAACATCGCAATCTCGCCGTTGGCCATCCGGTCCTTCTCCTTGGGGAAAAGCCAGGTCATGCAATTGAGGAACACCGTGCGGCGCGTGCGCTTGCGGATTTCGTGCAAGTTGTTGAGGAATTCAGAGTTGCAAAAACCGAGAACGGGATCCCCAGGCTGCACAGCAGGCCATTCGTTGTGGGGGTGGATCTTGACGCCGCGTTCCAGCATTTCGGGATACAACGGCTCCAACTCATAGTTCTTCATGCTCGGAATGAGGTTCACCTCGATTCCCATGTGCTGCCAGACGACGATCTGGTGATGGAGTTCCGTACCCGCCCCGCCGTAGAGGCCGGGGAACCCGTGGACAAACAAGCGCTTGATGGCTGGCATGGTGGTGTCGATCGACCGATATCACGCATAGTTGGGCCGATGTCGGTGGCAAGGAATTTGGAGCGCCGGACGATGGATTTTATGTGAAGATGACGGGATGTGTGAAATTACCGTGAAGACGGGGAAATCCATTGACCGGAGTCATGGATTCTGATTTCAGCGAGGAAGCTGGAACCAGCCTCTTTTTATGGCGTCATCCTCATCTTCGTCGTCCTCGTCCGCACCATCTTCTGAATCTTCGAGCTCCTCGGAATTCCCGGACAGCGGGTCCTCCTCGTCGGAATCCGAGTCTTCGAGTTCGGGTGGAGCTGACAGTGGTTCCTCCTCATCGGATTCCTCCTCCGGTTCGGGCCCTTCGGAGAGCAGCTCGTCGTCCTCCGACAGTGGTTCGTCCGGTGATTCGTCCTCCTCGGAGTTCACCTCCAGCCTGCCGCCTTCGCCGTCGTGTCCCTCCGGCTCGTGTGAGGATTCCTGCGAGGGTGGTCTTTCGGAAAACGCGGAATCGGGTGACGCCGGCGGCGGCTCGGTCTCCCTGTCCGACGGTTCGGCCAATGCGCAGGTCGCCGGGATGCCGGCCTATGGCGGCAACCGCTCCGGCGGAGCCAATCCCTCCAGCCTGCCGAAGGGCGATCCGGGGCCGAACAGCCGCCGACCCCAGGGCGATCCCGGCGCGGGCGGCAACCGTCCCAAGGGCGATCCACCCGCCCCCCGCGGCGGCGGCAAGGGCGACGTGGTGATCGATACCGGCCTTTCCTACAGCAGCCGTTCCGGCGGCCCCGGCAGCAATGGCGCGGACCACGGCCAGAAGTGGATCGCCTGCGGCTGCGCCGGCCTCTCCGGCACCAACAGCAGCGGCCCGGCGAGCGGCCCGATCGTGTGCAAACCCCAGCAGGACCGCGCCGTCTGCGGCCTGCCTCCGGGCACTCCTCCTCCGCCTCCGGGCGGCACCACCACCTTCAACACGCTCTACTTCGTCAAGGACCAGTTCTCGTTCAAGAGCGAGGTCGGCGGCGGCGGCATCTACACGATGCTGCAGGGCACGGGCAAGAAGTTCACCTTCGACATCAACGGCAAGCTCAAGACCATGGTCGGCGCGGGCAACGTCGCCGCCAACTTCACCTTCGACGGCGACCGCCTCAAGGACATCAACATCCCCAGCCTGGGTGGCGGATCGAACCGCTACCGCTATGAGACGAACACCGCGGGCATGACTTCGGAGCTCAAGTACGAGGTGGACGATGATCCGGTGCTCAAGACCACCTACGGCTACACCGATGGCAACCTGACGACTGTCAAGCTGTGGGAAAACCGCGCCCCCGCGGGAGAACCGGCGGACTGGGGTGATGCCCCGATCTCGACCACTTTCTACAGCTATCATCCCGGCAGCAACCGGATGCGGCATGTGATCCCGCCGCAGATCCACCGCCAGATGATGAACAACGGCATCGATCCGGAGGAGGCCACGGAGAGCCAGCTCAACGAATACGCCGCTTCGGAGTTCGCGGAGTACGATGCGAACAACCGGGTGACGCTGTTCTACACCAGCGGGCGGCGGTATCAGCAGACCTTCAGCTATCGTACCAACCCGGTGCCGCCCGCTTCGGCGTTCACCGGCTGGGCCTCCTGCACGGAGGTGGTGCGCGCGGACGGCTCGGTGATGAGCTGCTACTACAACCGCAGCGGCCAGCTGATGCTCAAGATGGTCCAGGATGGTGACCAGACGTGGTATCCGCTGTGCCAGCAGTTCGAGGAAGGCAGCGGCCGCATCCTGCTGTCGGCGTCCGGCTCCGCGATCGAAGGCATTGATGAAGGCACCCCGACCTTGGTGAACCTCTCGGCCACGGTGGGGAAAATCACTGTCTACGACTATACGGCCGCGGGCTATCTGCAGAATACGAAGATCCAGAATGGCACCTCCGGAACCCTGATTCCGCAGGAGAAGCTGGAATACCAGGCGTGCCCGGAAACGGCCAACGGCACGATCTACGTGGTCAACAAGCGCACCACCTACCGGGATGATGCCGGTACGCAGGAGGTCGTCACGACCTACTCCTACGACTACCACAGCGGCACCAACCAGATTTCGAAAAAGACCACCCATCTGCCGGTGGTCCCGACGAGTGAAAACGGCACCGGCGCGTCCTACCAGACCGAGACGCACTTCAATACCCTCGGTGCCTTGATCAAGACGGTGGACCAACTCGGCGTGGCGACCACCTACGAATACGATGCGGCCACCGGCGGCATGACTAGGATGACGCAGGACCCCACGGGGTTGAATCTGGTCACCGACTACGAACTGGACCGCCGCGGCCGCACCATTCTGACTCTGGGACCGGAGCATGAGGTCGATCTCGCCGGCACGCCCACCGCGCTGCGCACCTGCCGCTGGACCTATTTCCAGGACGACATCGAGGGCACGTGGACCTTCAATGGCTACCGCACCACCGTTGGCCCGGCGGTCGACCAGATCGTCGGGCCGGTGAGCATCAACCGTCCGAACCTGCCACCGCCCGCGGACATGGCGGCCTACGCCGGTTGGCGCCAGTCGTCGCTGATCCAGGCGGTCTATGACGGCGAGGGCATCCCCGCGCCGGACACCGTCTTTGGCCAGGAAACCTGGACCCGCTGGACCGTCGGCCTCAGCGACCGCGCGTCTGAGTATAAGGAGCAATGGACCTACTTCAACATCCCGCTCGGCGGCTACGGCCACCAGTCGGAGAACTACGGTCGCAAGCTGTTCGCGTATGACAGCGTGGGCCGCCAGAATTGGACGATGTGTGCCGGGGCGACGATCGACCAGACGACATTCAACGCGATGGGCTGGCCGGTGCGGGAGGAACTCGGCACGGTGGCGGGCCTGAGTGTGACGACGGTGCGCGAGTTCGATGCCAACGGCAACGTGACCCAGGTCACCGCGCCGGTGGACACAAACACCGCGAACGACCGGGTGACGACGAACACCTACGACTTCCGCAACCGCCTCTTAACTTCGGCGCGTCACTTCGACGAGTTCCCCCTGGCGTTCATCGACACCTACGCCTACGACAACCGGAATCTGGTCACCTCCCAGCGGACCTACAAGACCGACGCCGCGGCCCCGAGCAACTCCATCGCGCGGACGAATACCGAATATGACGCGCTTGGACGCGCCTTCACCATCTGGAATTACCAGAGCAACGGCATTTCGACGAACCGCCAGAAGTCGTCGCTCTACTACGACGCCACCGGACGGGTGGCCCGCAACGCCCCCTCCGGCAGCAAGCTGTTCACCGCGAATGTCTATGACGCGGTCGGCCGCTTGGCTGTCTCCTACCAGGCTTATCCGGACACCGGTGACAGTCCGACCACCGATCCCACCGACATGTCGCACTGCGTGGTCATGGAGCAGCAGGAAATGGCCTACGACGAAGTAGGGAACCTGATCAGCACGATTGGCCGCAAGCGCTTCGACGACGCCAGCGGCGACGGTCCTCTGGGCACTCCCGCTTCCACCACCCAGCCGAAGGCCCGCGTGAGCTATGCCGCCGGGTATGCCGATGCCACCGGTCGCCTGGTGGCCGTGGCGACCTACGGCACCAATGGTGGAACCTCGTGGAACCGCAGCCAGATCGTCCCTCTGCGCTCGGACACCATTCTGGTGAACTCCACCTTCTACGATGCCGCGGGCAATGCGACGGCCGCCACCGATCCGGCGGATATCACCAACTCCCGCTTCTACGACGATGCCGGCCGCCTCGTCACCACCGTGGAGAACGATGCCGCCACTGGCTCGCGCACCACCCACTACGAATACACCGATGACGGTTGGCTGACCAAGCTCAAGAGCGAGAACCCGGACACCGGCCTGCAGGTCACGGAGTGGGTCCGCGGCGTGAGCATCGCCCAAGGGTCCACCATCAACAGCAACCGGCTGGTGTTCCAGAAGATCTATCCGGACAGCACCGGCACCGCCGACCGGATCACCTACCTCTACAACCGCCAGCTCCAGGTGACGGGCATGACCGATCAGAACGGCACCGTGCATGCCTACCAGATCGACAAGCTCGGCCGCCTTCTGGTCGATCAGGTCGAGGCCTTCGGCACCGGCGTGGACACCACGGTGGGCCGGATCACCACCGGCTACAACCCGAACGGCCTGCTCTCGGTCCAGAGCAGTTGGAACGTGGATGGTTCGGTCAACCTCAACCAGGTGCTGTCCAGCTACAATGTCTTCAACCAGCTCACCTCGGAAACCCAGCGGCCCAATGGCTCTGCGGCTTCTCCCTCGGTGGGGGTCTCCTACGAATATGCGAACGGCAGCGCCAATACCCTGCGGATGACGAGATCCAGCATCATTTCCTCCGTCGGGGTTCAGATTGTCTACAATTCGGCGATGGCCGATGCGTTGAGCCGGCCGGACGAAATCGACTACTCCACTCCGATTTCGATCCTCAGGACCTCGTATTTGGGGCTGGGGACGCTGGTGGACCAGAAGGTATATTCAGCGGGTTCGAGCACGGTGCCGATTTCGGAATGGACCATGCAGAACGGTTCGACGGGCGATGCGGGTGACAAATACACCGGCCTCGACCGCTTCGGGCGGCTGGTGGAAACCCTCTGGAAGAACACCGGCGGGGATCAGGTGCATGCCCGCTATGGACGCAACCGCGTCGGCGGGGTAGAGTGGCGGCGCGACGACAAGGCGCACGCGATGTCCGTGAACACCCAGGACAACTACTACTGGTATGACGGTCTCCAGCAGGTGACCCGCCACGACCGCGGCAATCTGGTGCCTTCCTTCGGCCCGCCCTACACCGGGATCGACAACCGCCAGCAGCAGGAACTCTTCAACTTCGACGAGACCGGCAACTGGAATTCGAACTACAGCGAAAGCCCGGCGCTCGACCAAAGCCGCGTGAACAACCAAGCCAACCAGATCGTCAGCCTGGATGGTCCTTCGAGCGTGGTCCAGCCCGCCTATGATTTGGCCGGGAACATGACCACGATCCCCAAACCGGGCGACTGGACGGCGGGTTATGACCTTGTATGGGATGCCTGGAACCGGTTGGTGACGGTGAAGAGCGGCGCGACGGTGATCGCCTCCTATGCCTACGATGCCAGAAACTGCCGGGTGAAAACCACGGTGGGCGGGGTGGCGAAGAACTTCATCTACGACAACCAGTGGCGGGTGCTGGAAGAGCGCCCGGTGGCGACGCCAACGGTGATCGATCACAAGTATGACTGGAATCCGCTGGACCGCTGGGATCTGGTTCGTCGTTTGCGTTCGACCGGAGGAGGAACCCTCAACGAGGTGCTCTATCCGCTCAAGGACTACCTCGATCCGGTGGCTCTGATCGATGCGACGGGTGCGGTGGTGGAGCGCTACGGCTACGATGCCTTCGGCCCTGTGAGCTTCATGGACGCTTCATTCGCATCGCGCTCGTCCAGCAGCTACGAGTGGAACTTCCTATTCCACGCGGAATTCCAAGATGTGGAGACGGGCCTCTATAATTACGGATACCGGTATTACCATCCAGATCTCGGTAGGTGGATTTCAATGGATCCGATAGGGGAGAAGGGTGGGTTGAATTTATATAATTTCGTCGGCGATAATCCTATCGATGGTCAAGACTATCTTGGCCTCCAGCTTACACTTCCTGGAGGGGTGGCTGGTGCGGCCGCTGCGGGGATGACAGCTGCTGAAATTTCGGAGACATTTGGAGTGTCAATGCTTGTCGCGGCAGCGGCAGTTGATGCTGCGCGTAAGAAAAATCCATCGCTGAACCCCGATCCCGATCCCGAGCCTAAACCCGAGCCTAAACCACCCGTCTTGCCACCCGTCTTGCCCCAACCAGACCCAAAGCCCAAAAGGCGAGTTCCTATATGCTCATTCGATAGGTTTGGTAGTCCATTTATGAATGAGTCTGGTGTGCCATTGGAACATGGTGGATCCACTTCTTGCAGTTGTGTATATAAATGTTCGGATGTTTCAATAGTTGTGGTGCCTGCGCTCAAGAAGGAGGATTGTCCGTTCTCGTTCCCGGTGGTTCCTGTGGGTAAGCCGATTCTTGAGGGTATGACGGGCGCTTGGACCAATGGCTAAGTTCGATAAAATTAAAACAAATATTTGGCTATGATAGTTGAAGATGTTTACGTTCCTGTTGTGTCATTGTCGCTGCCTGAGGACTTGAAAATGAATGGGTGGGTGGTGCCGAATGGGTCGTATGTCGTTCGGGGGCAAGTGATATTTGAACTGGTTAGTGATGGCTGTGTGTTTCAAATAGAAAGTTTTCACTCTGGGTATATTGTTATTTTGGATGATGGGTTGCATCCATGTAGGGTTGGGGATGTTATTGGGAGAATTGTGTGTGATCGATGCGATGATGGTGTTGTCGTTGTGGGTTTGCGTGTGCCTCTAGAAGTAATGTCGATTATAGACCGCATTAGAGGCGGTGTTCCTCGGCGAGAATTTATTGAATCGAACGTTAATGATTTGTTTAGAGAAAAGTGAATAGCGGCAACCAACCGCAGTAGGCGTGCCACCCGGTTTTCATGCCAAAGCCGGATCGGAGCTTCTCGTGCGCAGAGGCTTCGTGACCGTTTGCGGTCTTACCCTTCCGAACGCTTCAAGACAAACTCCACCCACTGTAAGTCCTGTTTCCGCCAACCAAGCCCGCATTCCAGAGCGTCTTTCAGCCATGCGGGTTTCGGAAGCGGATGAGAAGCGCGACTCGTCCGATGATGTCGCCGGAAGCCTGTCAGATCCCGTCCTCCTAACAAGTCTCCAGCCCCTCCTTCTCGCGATGGACGCAACCGGGTGGGCGGGGTAGAGTGTCGGCGCGACGACAAGGCGCACGCGATGTCCGTGAACACCCAGGACAACTACTACTGGTATGACGGTCTCCAGCAGGTGACCCGCCACGATCGCGGCAATCTGGTGCCTTCCTTCGGTCCGCCCTACACCGGGGTCGACAACCGCCAGCAGCAGGAGCTGTTCAACTTCGATGAGACCGGCAACTGGAACTCCAATTACAGCGAAAGCCCGGCGCTCGACCAAAGCCGCGTGAACAACCAGGCCAACCAGATCGTCAGTCTGGATGGTCCGGCAAGCGTGGTGCAACCCGCCTACGATCTGGCGGGCAACATGACCACGATCCCCAAACCGGGCGACTGGATTTTGTTGACGTATACCTGCGATCTGAAAAGATCAATATCAGGTGATCCTCCGCAGTCGATTCGGAGTATGAGCACAAAGGTAGATCGATGTGTGGATGAGTGCCCCAATACCGATGACGAATTCCCCAAGAGTTTTACAAGAACATTGGCATTTACTACTCTTCCATATAGCCCCGGAGCAACCCAAGTCGGGCCGCGAGTAGACGTTCCTGGTACTCCCGGGGGAAGGGCCTGGGTCTAGCGGGGAGGGTAGTAATTCATATACTTATAGGCTTTAATTGATTTATGAGAAAGGCGATTTTAGTATTGTTTCTATTTTCTTGTTGGGCTCGAGGGGGAGACGCCTCTCTTGTCGATAAGATTCCATTCGAAACTATTCCCAAAGACGAATTGAAGGGTGATTTGTCGCTAAGTGAAGTATTTAAGCTGAGTATTCAAAAGGATCAGCGATTGCTGAAGATTAGAGATCAAAACGGGATGGTATTGTTTTCCCAAGCAGATGGGAGTGTTTGGGGGGCCATCGCTGAGAAAAATAGATGTGTATTGTTGATCAGGAAACGGCATGGGTTGGGGTATAATTTTTCTGGGTTGTTGGTTTTGAAATCCACAGATGGAAGAATTCAATCTAGAATGTTGGGCGATGGGTATTTGGTGTGCGGCGATAATAAAGGAATGTGGGTTACGGATATTGTTAAATTCAGAAAGGACGACGAGTTGGAGGTCCGATCGACCGTCTTCAAATTAGATAATATGGGGCCCAATAAAAAGCCTGAGGAATATGAGAAATGGAGTGCCATCATTAAACTGACCGATGCCGACAAAAGTGGCAACCAACCGCAGTAGGCGTGCCACTCGGTTTCCATGCCAAAGCCGGATAGGAGCTTCTCGTGCGCAGAGGCTTCGTGACGGCTTGCGGTCTTACCCTTCCGAACGCTTCAAGACAAACTCCACCCACTGTAAGTCCTGTTTCCGCCAACCAAGCCCGCATTCCAGAGCGTCTTTCAGCCATGCGGGTTTCGGAAAGCGGATGAGAAGCGCGACTCGTCCGATGATGTCGCCTGAAGCCTGTCAGATCCCGTCCTCCTAACAAGTCTCCAGCCCCTCCTTCCCGCGATGGACGCAACCGGGTGGGCGGGGTAGAGTGTCGGCGCGACGACAAGGCGCACGCGATGTCCGTGAACACCCAGGACAACGACTACTTCCGGGAAGTTCGTTGATCGGCTTCCGTAGTGCCGATGAGACAGACCTTTGGCGATAGTATGGATGGCGCTACGACAATGTGATTGCGATGAAAAATCAACATGGGTATTTTATTTGAATGAAAACATGTGTTGGAATCGCGATGATGGTTCTGGCGGTGACGATCGCGGGAAATACTCTTTCTCTTGGTGCTGACCCAAATCCGCCATCGCCCAAAGATTGGCTGAAAAACCCTCCAGAAACACTTTCAACTCCCGCAACAGAGGTGGCCGAGACCAATTTTTATGTAGTTGGCCTCACACATGTTTACACCGCCGTAGGTTGGTTGGGGGGAAATTCATCAAAGGAATTGACTCCTGAGCAGGCGAAGTACCTCACAGGGCACTACTATCGGCAAGATAATGGTAAAAAGGCCTTCTTGGTTCGCGGTCTTTTTTCAAACGAGACAGGAAAGCATAGCCTGAAGCTATATGGTGATAGTCTGGTTGTTCGTCATGACTCCTTAGGTCGCTCAGATAAACCAAATTTTTCACCTATAATTGTACAACTCGAGAAAGCTCCTAAAAATGTTTATGTAGTCATTTCGGTTGCGGAGTAAAGTAAACTGCACGCGCCGCCAAGGGCATGGTGCGTGGCTCCCGGAATAAAAAATGGTGGCAACCAACCGCAGTAGGCGTGCCATTCGGTTTTCATGCCAAAGCCGGATCGGAGCTTCTCGTGCGCAGAGGCTTCGTGACGGCTTGCGGTCTTACCATTCCGAACGCTTCAAGACAAACTCCACCCACACTGTAAGTCCTGTTTCCGCCAACCAAGCCCGCATTCCAGAGCGTCTTTCAACCATGCGGGTTTCGGAAGCGGATGAGAAGCGCGACTCGTCCGATGATGTCGCCTGAAGCCTGTCAGATCCCGTCCTCCTAACAAGTCTCCAGCCCCTCCTTCTCGCGATGGACGCAACCGGGTGGGTGGAGTTCCGTACCCGCCCCGCCGTAGAGGCCGGGGAACCCGTGGACAAACAAGCGCTTGATGGCTGGCATGGTGGTGTCGATCGACCGATATCACGCATAGTTGGGCCGATGTCGGTGGCAAGGAATTTGGAGCGCCGGACGATGGATTTTATGTGAAGATGACGGGATGTGTGAAATTACCGTGAAGACGGGGAAATCCATTGACCGGAGTCATGGATTCTGATTTCAGCGAGGAAGCTGGAACCAGCCTCTTTTTATGGCGTCATCCTCATCTTCGTCGTCCTCGTCCGCACCATCTTCTGAATCTTCGAGCTCCTCGGAATTCCCGGACAGCGGGTCCTCCTCGTCGGAATCCGAGTCTTCGAGTTCGGGTGGAGCTGACAGTGGTTCCTCCTCATCGGATTCCTCCTCCGGTTCGGGCCCTTCGGAGAGCAGCTCGTCGTCCTCCGACAGTGGTTCGTCCGGTGATTCGTCCTCCTCGGAGTTCACCTCCAGCCTGCCGCCTTCGCCGTCGTGTCCCTCCGGCTCGTGTGAGGATTCCTGCGAGGGTGGTCTTTCGGAAAACGCGGAATCGGGTGACGCCGGCGGCGGCTCGGTCTCCCTGTCCGACGGTTCGGCCAATGCGCAGGTCGCCGGGATGCCGGCCTATGGCGGCAACCGCTCCGGCGGAGCCAATCCCTCCAGCCTGCCGAAGGGCGATCCGGGGCCGAACAGCCGCCGACCCCAGGGCGATCCCGGCGCGGGCGGCAACCGTCCCAAGGGCGATCCACCCGCCCCCCGCGGCGGCGGCAAGGGCGACGTGGTGATCGATACCGGCCTTTCCTACAGCAGCCGTTCCGGCGGCCCCGGCAGCAATGGCGCGGACCACGGCCAGAAGTGGATCGCCTGCGGCTGCGCCGGCCTCTCCGGCACCAACAGCAGCGGCCCGGCGAGCGGCCCGATCGTGTGCAAACCCCAGCAGGACCGCGCCGTCTGCGGCCTGCCTCCGGGCACTCCTCCTCCGCCTCCGGGCGGCACCACCACCTTCAACACGCTCTACTTCGTCAAGGACCAGTTCTCGTTCAAGAGCGAGGTCGGCGGCGGCGGCATCTACACGATGCTGCAGGGCACGGGCAAGAAGTTCACCTTCGACATCAACGGCAAGCTCAAGACCATGGTCGGCGCGGGCAACGTCGCCGCCAACTTCACCTTCGACGGCGACCGCCTCAAGGACATCAACATCCCCAGCCTGGGTGGCGGATCGAACCGCTACCGCTATGAGACGAACACCGCGGGCATGACTTCGGAGCTCAAGTACGAGGTGGACGATGATCCGGTGCTCAAGACCACCTACGGCTACACCGATGGCAACCTGACGACTGTCAAGCTGTGGGAAAACCGCGCCCCCGCGGGAGAACCGGCGGACTGGGGTGATGCCCCGATCTCGACCACTTTCTACAGCTATCATCCCGGCAGCAACCGGATGCGGCATGTGATCCCGCCGCAGATCCACCGCCAGATGATGAACAACGGCATCGATCCGGAGGAGGCCACGGAGAGCCAGCTCAACGAATACGCCGCTTCGGAGTTCGCGGAGTACGATGCGAACAACCGGGTGACGCTGTTCTACACCAGCGGGCGGCGGTATCAGCAGACCTTCAGCTATCGTACCAACCCGGTGCCGCCCGCTTCGGCGTTCACCGGCTGGGCCTCCTGCACGGAGGTGGTGCGCGCGGACGGCTCGGTGATGAGCTGCTACTACAACCGCAGCGGCCAGCTGATGCTCAAGATGGTCCAGGATGGTGACCAGACGTGGTATCCGCTGTGCCAGCAGTTCGAGGAAGGCAGCGGCCGCATCCTGCTGTCGGCGTCCGGCTCCGCGATCGAAGGCATTGATGAAGGCACCCCGACCTTGGTGAACCTCTCGGCCACGGTGGGGAAAATCACTGTCTACGACTATACGGCCGCGGGCTATCTGCAGAATACGAAGATCCAGAATGGCACCTCCGGAACCCTGATTCCGCAGGAGAAGCTGGAATACCAGGCGTGCCCGGAAACGGCCAACGGCACGATCTACGTGGTCAACAAGCGCACCACCTACCGGGATGATGCCGGTACGCAGGAGGTCGTCACGACCTACTCCTACGACTACCACAGCGGCACCAACCAGATTTCGAAAAAGACCACCCATCTGCCGGTGGTCCCGACGAGTGAAAACGGCACCGGCGCGTCCTACCAGACCGAGTCGCACTTCGATACCCTCGGTGCCTTGATCAAGATCGTGGACCAACTCGGCGTGGCGACCACCTACGAATACGATGCGGCCACCGGCGGCATGACGAAGATGACGCAGGACCCCACGGGGTTGAATCTGGTCACCGACTACGAACTGGACCGCCGCGGCCGCACCATTCTGACTCTGGGACCGGAACATGAGGTCGATCTCGCCGGTACGCCCACCGCGCTGCGCACCTGCCGCTGGACCTATTTCCAGGACGACATCGAGGGCACGTGGACCTTCAATGGCTACCGCACCACCGTCGGCCCGGCGGTCGACCAGATCGTCGGCCCGGTGAGCATCAACCGTCCGAACCTGCCGCCGCCCGCGGACATGGCGGCCTACGCCGGTTGGCGCCAGTCGTCGCTGATCCAGGCGGTCTATGACGGCGAGGGCATCCCCGCGCCGGACACCGTCTTCGGCCAGGAAACGTGGACCCGCTGGACCGTCGGCCTCAGCGACCGCGCGTCTGAGTATAAGGAGCAATGGACCTACTTCAACATCCCGCTCGGCGGCTACGGCCATCAGTCGGAGAACTACGGTCGCAAGCTGTTGGCGTATGACAGCGTGGGCCGCCAGAATTGGACGATGTGTGCCGGGGCGACGATCGACCAGACGACATTCAACGCGATGGGCTGGCCGGTGCAGGAGGAACTCGGCACGGTGGCGGGCCTGAGTGTGACGACGGTGCGCGAGTTCGATGCCAACGGCAACGTGACCCAGGTCACCGCGCCGGTGGACACGAACACCGCGAACGACCGGGTGACGACGAACACCTACGATTTCCGCAACCGCTTGGAAACATCGGCCCGTCATCTCGACGAGAGTCCGTTCGCATTCATTAACGGCTACACATACGACAACCGAGATCTATTGACTTCCCAACAGACGTTCAAAAGCGACACCACTTCTCCCAGCAACGTCATTGCACGCACGGATACAGATTATGATGCGCTTGAAAACCCTTTCAGAACACGCGTCTATCAGAACAATGGAGACTGGAGCAACCCGCAGATCTCGCAATTCTATTATGACGCCTCAGGTCGGCTAGCGCGCAGTGCTCCCTCCGGGAGTAAGCTCTTTATCGTCAGGAGATACGATAGCGTAGGACGTATTGAGAAAATATTCCGGGCTTGGCCATCAACAGGCGACAACCCATTAGTCGATCCATCATCGATTGTTCATGCAGTTGTGATGGACCAAAAGGAGATGAACTATGACGAGGCAAGCAACCTTCTTAGTGAGATTCACCGCCAGCGATTCGATGATACTCCAGATGTAGATACTGGTGAGTTAGGGGATTCTTCAATTTCGCCAAAGGCTCGAGTAAGCTATATTGCTTCCTATGCAGATGCTGTCGGACACTTAATGGCAACCTCCGACTACGGTACCAATGGGGGAGGCTCGTGGAGTCGCAGCCAGACCACGCCGCTGCGTTCGGACACTGTCTTAGTGACTTCGACCTTGTATGATGCCGCTGGCAATACAACGGTCCTGACCAATGCTGCTGGCATCAGTAACTCGCGTGTTTACGACGACGCTGGCCGTCTGATTACCACTGTAGAAAATGATGCTTCCTTTGGGTTTCGTGCTACCCACTATGAATATACGGATGACGGTTGGCTGACCAAACTCAAGTGCGAGAACCCGGACACTGGTCTACAGATCACAGAATGGGTGCGCGGGGTGAGTATTGCTCAGGGGTCCTCGATCAATAGCAACCGCTTGGTCTTCCAGAAGATTTATCCCAACAGTACAGGAGCTTCCGATAGAGTTACCAGTCTATACAACCGTCAACTTCAAACTGTGAGGGTATCCGATCCTAATGGCACCATTCATGCCTATAGCCTTGATAAATTAGGCCGCCTACTGGTCGATCAAGTAGAAGAGTTCGGTCAAGGAATTGATGCCACAATAGGTCGGGTTACAACAGTTTATAGTGACTCCGGATTTGTTGAGTCTCAAACTAGTTTCAGCGTGGATGGGACGAGTAGTATTAATCAAGTTATTTATGATTATAATTTCTTTAATCAACTTAAAGCGGAAACTCAGAAACCCAACGGTTCCTCAGAACTCCCTTCGGTAGAGGTGTCCTACGAATATGAAGACGGCAGTTCAAATACACTTCGAATGACGAAATCCAGTATCGTTTCTTCTAAGGGTGTGGCTATTCAATATGGGTCGGTCAAAGCGGACGCCTTGAGCCGACCTGATCAAATTAATTATGAGTTTCCTCTGTCCTATTTTAGAACTACATATTTGGGGGTGGCTACATTAGTGGATGAGGAAATATTCTCGGATGGATTACCTGCTATCCCAATCGCAAAATGGACAATGAAAAATGGGGCGACTGGGGACGCTGGAGATAAATATACCGGCCTTGATCGTTTTGGTCGCAGAGTGGAAATTATATGGGAAAACGCCGATGGCAAACAGGTGCATTCCCGTTATGGGCGAAACAGAGTCGGTGGAATAGAATGGAGGCGTGACGAGAAGGCACACGCGATGTCCGTTAATACACAGGATAGCTATTATTGGTACGACGATCTTCAGCAAGTGAGGCGTCACGATCGTGGTAATCTGATACCATCATTCGGCCCATATTACACTGGTATTGAGAATACAATAGATATGCCTCGTTCTCAGCAAGAGATATTTGTCTTTGATGAATCCGCAAATTGGAATTCCACCTATAAACAAGAGCCTTCCTTTTCTCAGAGTCGAGTGAACAACCAATCTAACCAAATCGTCAGTTTGGATGGCCCATCTGGTGTCATCCAACCGGCTTACGATTTGGCTGGAAACATGATCTCTATCCCCACGCCGAAAAATCCGACTATGGGATATGAACTCGTTTGGGATGCGTGGAACCGTCTAGTTCGAGTTAAAGACGATGAGGGTTCTGTTTTGGCTGTTTATAGTTATGACTCAAGAAATCGTCGCGTGAAATCTGTCGTAGACGGAATAGGAAAAATTTTCATATACGACAATCAGTGGCGGGTGATAGAAGAGCGTCTCGCCGAGACGCCCACAATTGTTGATCGGCAGTACGGATGGAATCCCTTCGACCGTTGGGATTTGATCCGACGAGTAAGATCGACAGAAGGGGTGGAGTCCGATGAATTGGTATTTCCGTTGAAAGACTATTTTGATCCAGTGGCTTTGATTGATCGATCAGGTTCTGTCATTGAACGCTATGATTATGATGCGTTTGGGGCAGAACAAATCCTGAGCGCGTCATTCGAGCAAAAAGATGAAAGTAGTTATGAATGGACGTTTTTGTTCCACGCGGAATTTAAGGATCTGGAGACAGGGTTGTATAATTATGGATTTCGTTTTTATCACACCGGTTTAGGGAGATGGTGCTCGCGTGATATTCTTGGGGAAGCTGCTGGATCAAACATGTATTGCATGCTTGGAAATAATCCTGTGAACTCTATAGATCAATTCGGTCTATCTGGACTTGTTTTTTATTTCCGACCGACTCCGGTTGTGACTCCAGAAACGCTTACCTATACGTTCCCGCGGACGGTGGTTCAGGTGCCAGAAGTTGTCTCACCTCGCTATATGCCTTTGGATCCTCTTCCTCCTGGAACTATAACAGAACCGTCTTCAAGGTGGGCTCCTTATCCCAATCCTACTTCTCCACAACCTGAACCAGACGAGGATCATGATCATATAGATTGGGATATGGTGGATCGCTGGACTCAAGAGCCTAATGGAGTTAACGAAAAGCAAGATAGGCGGCAAAAAGTGAATGATTGCTGCAGGTTGCATGATAAGTATAAGAATATCCAGGATAAGCGGCCTACTGGGGAAAATACTTGCGAGGATATGTACCAAAAATCAAAAGGTCTTATCAACGAGAGGAAGGTGAGGATGGATTATATAAAAGAAGGATGCGATGACGTGCCATGGAGTAAGAATCCCAAAAAACATGATGCACATGCAGAGGCGCTAAGGAATGAACTCAAAAATCTTAAGGCTAGAATGAAGGATAGAGGGTGTTGGGATATGGACGAATTTGATTGGTATCACTTGGCGCAACCCGGATCACGCCCAATTGCATGAAGATTGATACCATCACTTGATAGAAGTCCAATTTATGAAAGAAGATATTTCTGATGCTCAAGAGGTCTTGAGAAAAATGCGCAAGTGTTTCCAGAAGCGCCCTACTGGAGAATCTGGTTTGGTTTTCGACATGAAGCATCTTGCACGTCAAATTGAAGGGAGTGATTTTCCGGTAGATGGATTAAATATTTCAGGATTCTATAAATATTATCCATTTTTGTATGTTTCTGACGCATGGTTATTTTATTTATTTGCGACTATAACCTATAAATTTATTGAGTGTTGTATTGATTCTGATTTTTCATTTTTGAATGAGGATTTAATTTCCGACTATTTACAAGTTTCAGAAAATGAAGAGAAAATCCGGCTGATAGTGAAAAGCTGTGATAAATTGCAGAGACGTATTTTGGGAGATGCTCTCATGTCTTTCATGAATATAGTGCAATTTGATTCAAATATTCATAAACCGGCGGATATTAGAAGGAGATTGATATTTTCCGCTGATCTGTGGAACGATGTCGTGGCGGATTTCTAGAAAAGTAGCAGCCCACAGTCTGAGATATGCCACTCAGTTTCGATGCGAAGTCGGATCTGAGCTCCTCGTAAACATGTCCTCGTGATGGTTTGCGATCTTACCAATTCCCAAAGCTTCGACCCGAGGTCCACCCACCTCAGAAGCTGTCTGATTCAGTCCGGGGCAACCTGATAGCTGGTCTAAACCGCCTCTGGCGATGTTCCGGCAATCATGCCTGCATTCCAGAGGGTTTTTCAGCCATGCAGGTTTGGGAAGCGGATGAGAAGCGCGACTCGTCCGATGATGTGGCTTGGAAGCCTGTCAGATTCCGCGATTCTAACATGCCTTCAATCCCGCCTTCCCGCGATGGACGTAACCGGGTCGGGGGGAGGGCTATTTGGAAAGGGAATTTGGAATGTGAATGTGATGCAAAAATTTACGCGAGGCGGGTAGGGGGAAGCCGTTGAGATCGGCTCCTCCCGTTTGGAAGCCAAATATACGATGACAGGGCAGCCACGGGTGTGGCTGCCCGTTTGCGGGGGCTTCAGGCAACGCCCGAGGAGCGCCGCGCGACTTCCAGCCACTTGCTGATGACGGGGGAGAGATCGCCAGCCGATGTCTCCTTGGCGCTGAAGTAGCGGGACTCGATCTCGGCGATCTGCTCGCACAGGGCGACCTTCTCGCCGTCCGACATGGTATCGCCATGGGTCAGGCCGATGCGGCGCAGGAAGGCGACGGTGGAGAACGGCGTGGGATTGGAGGGAGCGGAGAGTTCCTTCGCCACTTCCGCCGTCTGGCGCTTTCTCTTTTTCAAGAAGGCGATCAATGCAGCGATGGCGGCTACGAGCAGCACCACGATGACGGAGGTGCCGAGCCAGCTTCCGGTCCGTCCGGCGAGCTTCACGCCCGCAGTGGCCTTGGCGGCATCGATCTCGACGAGGTCGGCATCCTGGTAGTGCTTGTAGTCGATGGACGCCGGTTTGACGCCGGACTTGAGCGCGGGGAAGGGGAAGGTCACGTCACCCTTCAGGTCCGCCTTGCGGCGGTAGGTGAGCTGCCAGTTGCGGTCGGCCTGTGGCAGACGCTTCTTGCCATCGCTCACGAACTGGGAAACGGACAGCTTGCCATCGACACTCTCCAGATCGAAACCCTCGCGTCTGGTGTCGAAGAGCTTGTCGAGATCCGGGATCACTCCCTGGCCGCGAGCCTGGATTTCCACCACGACCTTGCCGTCCTTCCATTCGCGTTCGTCCATGGTGAGCGAGAGCGCGAGGTCGCCGCACGGGCGGTTCTCCACATCGGCATCGTGTGAATCGATCGGCTCGACCTGGGACATCACCGGCAGCACGACCTGGCCGGGCTGATCGACGAAATCCACATCAAGCTGCACCGATGGGATGCGATCCACGGCGGCGGTCTTCGAACGCAGCACCATGTAGGCGAGCGGCGTTTCCACCCAGCCCTCGCGCGGCAGGTCGATGGTCTTCACCGCGGCATCGTGGAAGGTGATGGACACCACCTCGAAGGTCTCGTCCAGCGCGGCGTGGATGTTCTTGGTGAAGTCGTCGCGCAGGTTCTTCGATCCGCCTTCCTCACCACCGCCGAACATCGAGCGCTGCTGGTCGGACTGGTTCTGGAGATACTTGCTGAATCCACCGCTTTCGCGCAGGAGCTGGCGTGTGGTCTCCAGCGAGACGACGGCGCCGAAGGGCTGGCCGTGGCCGACGCGGCTCGGGCCGTCCACCTTGATGCGGAGCTGGATTTCATCGAGCAGTTCCTTGTAGTAGTCGAGCGACTTGGTGGCGGCGGAAGCGGCGGGATTGTCCGCGCCCACGATGCCCAATCCGGAGCCGAGGAAGAGCTGGCGCATGTTCGCGGGGACGCGCGGGAAGACCTCCCCGAGCATCTTGGCGAAGATCTCCAGGTGACGCGGACCGGCATCGCCCGGCAGAGCGCGCATGGCATCGCCGATGGACTTGAGGCCCGGATCGACCCGTGCGGTATTGGTGGTGAGCTGGGCGAGATCGCTCGCGCCGAGCATCACGAAGAACCATGCCTGATAGGGCTCGATGGTCCATTGGCCGCTGGGCAGGGTGGGGATCTTCGCTGCATAGAGCTCGGTGGCCTTGCGGAAGCTGGCGAAGGATTCGTCGCGCAGGTTCACATAGTCGGTGAGCTTCACCTGACGCTGGAGTTCATACTGCGAGGCATCGTAGAACAACTGGCCGCGGGTGATGAAGGCGGACCAATCCTCGCTCTCCGGGCGGATGCCGCGCTTCGCGAGTTCGAGGGCGGTGCGGTAGCCGCGGGAAACCTCGTCCTTCGCTTCCTGCTCGGTGCGGTTGGTGCCGGCCTGCTGCTGCGTCTTCGGATCACGCCATTCCTGGTTGAGACGGCCGCGCATGCCGCCGAGCAGGTCGAGCAGTTCCTTCTGCACCATCTTTTCAGGCGGGCCGAAGATCGCCTCGATGTCTTCCATGCGATAGACCTCCGCACCGCTGTGCAGCGTCATGAAGGCCTGCACGATGAGCTTCGGATCGAGCGGTTCCGGCGAGATCGAGCGCAGGTCGCCGAGCAGCGCCTTGAAGTGCTGGATGTTCTGGTTCTGGCGCAGGCGGGTGAGCGGGATGCCGGAACCCTGCTGCTGCATCTGCGGCGGGATGTAGTAGCCGTAGGCGCGCATCTGTTTCACCTGCTCGCTTTCCGCGGGCTTCGTGCGCTTGGAGACCCATCCGGCCAGCACGTCCTGGCAGACTTCGCGCTCGAGGCCCGGATACTTTTTCACATAGTCCTTCAGCAGCGAGAGGTCCGCCTCGTCCGGCAGGAGGACGCCCACCTTCACCAACGTGAGTTCCACGCGCTGGGCGAGACCGGGATTGAGCCGTGCGATCAACGCCTTGGGCGGTGCGGTCGAAAGGACCTGCTCGGTGGAGAGGGTGGGGGCTTTCTCCTGATTGTTGCCGTAGCCGTAGCGACGCAGCATCATGCGCTCCGCCTGGGACATTTCCGTGGTGACCACGCCACCGGCGCGGTAGCAGGCCTCGGCCTCATTGAGCCAGTTCATCACCAGCACGGCGGTGTTCGAGGGCAACGCGCCTTCCTTGCCCGCGAGGGCTTCGAGGATGAGGTGCTGGGTGCCGAGGCTGGAGGCACGGGCCTGCACGTCGGTGCCTTTGGAGGCGTTCTGCCCGAGCTCGCCGATGATGCCGATGAGTTCGGAAAGCGTGGCGGTCTGGTTGAAGAGTTGCTCGCGGATGAGCTTCTGCGCCTGGGCGGGATCGAGTGCGGGCAGCAGTTGCACCAGCCGCTCCATGGCGGGGCGGAACTGCGGCCGGGTGTAGTTGCCGAAGCGTGCGGTTTTCATCACGCGCGCGGCGAGATCCGCGGCCTGCTGGAGCTGGCGCTCGTCCTTTTCCTCCACGCCGGTGCGGGTGAAGTACTCCATCGCGAAAATGAGCTGGGAGGTTTCCGCGTCGTCCCAATCCTCCTTCTTCAGTGGCAGGAATGGTCCGGCATCGCGGATCCAGCCGAGCGAGGAAAGCAGGCGCGTGGCCAGCTTCCTGCCTTCCGACGTGGTGCCGCCGAGACCTTTCCAGCCCTTTTCCATGCGGGTGACGAGCGTGGCACGTCCGCCTTCGCCAAGCGCGGTCTTCACCAGCTTGGTGAGTGCCGGGATGTTCTCCTCCTTGAGATCGGCGGGGTTGGCGTTGACGATCGCGTAGAAGTCTTCGCTGAGGATCGGCGCGGGCTTCTTCTTCAGTTCCTCCCGCTCCTTCATCTGGCGCTGCATGCGCTCGCGCGGGTCCTCGTCCTCATCCGATGAATTTTCCGGTGTCTTCAGCACCGCGCCTACGGAGATCGATTGATCGCCAAGCGAATCCAACAGCTTCCCATAGATGGCGGATGCATCCTGCGGTGGCAGTGTGGCCAGCGTCTTGCCGACCTCCGTCCAATCGCCGAACATCACCGCCATGCCGAAGGTTTCGGCGGGAGTCGGCGGCGTGTCCTTCTTCTGGGACTTGGTGGCGGCCAGCAGCGCCTCACCGGAGCGGTCGAACCGCATCGACTTGAGCTCCTTGGCCAACTCCTTGGTGGGATCGGCTTCCTTTTTCTCGCCCTCCTTGGCCGGTCCGGCGGCGGCTTCTCCGGCGGGTTGCGCGGGCTGCTGCGGGTTCACCGGTTGGGCGGGCTGGGCCTGCGCGGCTGGCTGGAGCGGCACGATCTGGACCACCTGGGCGGAGGCCGCCGAGGCCGCGAGCACCAGGCTGAGCGGCACCGATCCAGGGAAGAGCGGGTTGCGTGACGAAGGCTTCATGGGAATACGGGAATGGATGGTTTTTGAAGTCGGTTAGGAGCCGGAGCCCGGCTGGAATCGGCGCATGCCGCCGCCGGGTGCGGGCGGGCCCTTGTCATTCGGGCCGCGACCGGGCTGCTTGCCGCGCTGGCCGCGGCGCTTGCCCATTTGTTCGCTGAGGCCCTGGCCGCTCATCGCGCGGCCTTCCTCGGGCAGCGGACGGGCCATCAGTTCGGTGAGACTCAGCCGCTGGAGCTGCACGGCGGATTCGAGATCCTCCTTCTGGCGGTGAGTCTGATCCTCGTTCTTCGGATCGGAGTAGTGCTCGGAGAGCAGGCGGAAATTCTGGCGGGCGAGTTCGGCCTCCTCCATCCACAGCTCGCGCTTCGCACCCTCCAGCCGCATCACCCAGCCGGCGTAGTAGTGGAGGCGGGCGGCGAGTTCATGCGTCTCCTGCTGGAACTCCGCGGGCATGGTGGCCGTGGCGGCATCATCGAGCAGTTTGTCCATGCCATCGATGGAAGCCACTGCCTCGCCGACCCGGAAGCCGGTGCGCGCGCGGGCGAGATCGAGCCGCAGCTTGAGCTGGCGGTCCTGCGATCCGGCGGTGCGATCGGCTTCGCGATAGAGTTCATAGGCGCTTTGCCACTCGCCTTTCTTCTCCGCGGCCTCGGCACGCTGGATGATCGAGTGGGCCTTGTCGCGGGCGAGCCACTCCTGGCCGCGGCCGAAATGCATGACCACGACCGGCAGCGGCAGAAGGAGCCAGGCGAGGACGAGATACTTTCTCATGGGACCGGGCTGGGCTGGAGTGAACGCAGCGGGGCGGGACGCGGACGCCACGCGCTGCCGAGGTATTCGAGAAGCAGCGGCAGCAGGCACAGCAGCACGGAGGAAACCGCCAGCGAAGCCAGCGCGATGAAACGGCGGTCGGTGCGCCAGCGCGCGGTGCCCGTGTCCTCCGCATTCAGTTTCTTCAGCGCCTCACTGGGGACGTGCTTCACGTTGCAATCGTAGAACGTGCCGTGCAGCCGCCGTGCGAGTTGGGACAGGTTAGACGTGTCCTGACGGGAAAGGTGGCCGTCGATGAAGGTGCCGCGGCTGGAATCACCCACACCCGCGAAGATGACTTCGGAGACGGAGGAAGGCATCGGATTCAAGCCGGTCGGGGGCACGCTATCGCCATCGGAGATGACGAGCAGGGTGGTGGACTTGCGTTCCCAGCCCTTCATGATCGTGCCTGCCTGGTTCAGCGACTTGAGAAGGTCGGTCTTGCCAGGTTCGTAGGTGATGTGGAAGGGCGTGCCGCCCACGAGGTGAAGGATCAGCTCCCGATCCTGGCACTCCTTCACCAGCAGGCGCGTTTCGGTATAGAATCCGGCGGCGGTGAAGCGCACGCGGTCGCCCGGAATGCGGTCGAGCACGGACTTCAGTACGGCGGCGGCGCGTTCGTTCCGGGTCTGCGTGCCATTTTCCCCGCCGTCCTTCAGCAGCATGGAAGGGGAGACATCGAGCAGGATCATCAGGTTGCGATCCGGCGGCTTGCGGCCATCGCGCTGGCGCGTGAGGCGGTCGAAGGAAAGCAGTGTGACCAGCGACCACGCGAGTGCCGTGACTCCGACGATGCGGCACACCGGCGCGATCACGGTCCAGCGCCGCGGGCGTCCGGCCGGTCCGAAGGCCAGCGCCTGCACCCGCTTCAGACGGCGGGTGTGGAGCCACTCGCCGATGCCGGCGATCACGGCGGCGGCCAGCGCGGCCCAGATGGCTTGGAGATGGAGGGTTTCGGGATTCATGGGGATCACCAGGGGGTGTAACGGAGTCCCAGCAGCGAAAGGACGTAGAGAGCCGCCGTCACGAGTCCGGCGATGGCGAGAGGCGTGTAATCATCGACCCAATCCGCGGTCACCTGCTTGAAGCGCGCCTTCTGCATGCGGTCGATTTCGCGGAACACATTGTCGAGCGCCGAGCGGTCATCGACATTGAAGACCTTGCCACCGGTGGTTCCGGCGATGGTTTCCATGCCGCCGCCGCCGATTCCGTCGTTGCCAACCTGGATGCCGAATACGCGGACATTCGCGGCGCTCAGCTCCTCGGCAATGCGGCGGTCGCCGCCATTGGCGAAGTCGCCGCTGCCACCGTCGGTGATGAGAACCACGGCGCGGTCGCCCTGCTCGGTGCGTTCCAGTTCCTCACGGCAGCCGTGGAGCGCATTGGCGATGAGCGTGCCACCCATCCATGGCGGCATGTTGTCCGGACGGACGTAGTTCATCGCGCTGGAAATGGCGGACATTTCCTTCGTGGGAGGTACCCAGTGGATGAACTCGGAGCCGAAGATGGTGAGACCGAAGGCATCGCCCTTGCGGTAGTTGCAGAACTCGCGCGCGGCATCCACGGCGGCTTCGAAGCGCGTGCCTTTTCCGAAGCGCGCGCCCATCGAGCCGGAGACATCGATGCACAGGATGATGTTGTTCATGATCCGCTCGTCCTGCGGTGGAGCGGTTTTGCGCGGACCGGCCAGCATCAGCACGGCGATGGCGAGCAGCAGAGCGGGCAGCGTGCCCGCCAGATTGGTGAAGAAGCGCAGCGCCTTGCCACTGCGCTGTTGGCCGTGGTCGAAGGGCAGCACCACCGGATGACCGCGGCGCACCCATTGCCAGAAGCCCCAGAAGACGGGAAGCGCGAGGAGCCAGAGCAGTTCGGGATGATGGAAGCTCACGCGGCCACCCCGCTTTCCACCGCCATGGTAAGGTAGGGTTCAAGCAAGGCATCGATCTCCTGCTTCGAAGCGCCGCCGGGATGGTGCAGCCAGCGCTCCATCGCACGCAGCAGCGATCCGGCCTCGGGATGACGCTTGAGCGCGGCGAGCGCCTCGGTCATGTGCTGGTCGGGAGTGGCGATCTTTTCGCGCCAGTAGCCGCTCATCAGGCGTTCCAGCTCTGCCTGTCCGGTGGCGGTCAGAGTACCCGCGGCGGCGGCTTCCACCAAGGGACGCATGCGCTCGGCATAGGAAGGTGCGGGCGGAGCGACTTCCCCGGTATCCACGACCTTCTTTTTCCGTCCCAACCAGATCAATGCGGGAAGTCCGCACAACCACAGCACGGCCAGACCACCGAGCATCATGCGGTAACCGCCGAAGAATGGAAACGGCCGTGGCTCGAAACGGTTGAGTATCCCCATGTGATCGGGAGGAAGAAGCGAGCCGATGTCGATCCTCGCATCGCCGATCTCGGTGGCGGGCGTGCCATCCGGATGCACGAGGTAGTCCGCGAGTTTGTAGGAGCCGGGCTCGAAGCCGATGGGATGGAAGATGTAGGTGAAGCGGCCGTCCTTCTCCGGCTGGATCTTTTCCAGACGCAGGATGATCGGCGTGCGGTCATCCAGCGCGCGCGGCTGGTAGTCGCCGCGATCGAGCGTGATGGGATAATCTTTTTCCAAGCCGATGTCGCCGGGCTTCGGCGCGGCGCTTGCGAGCTGCGTGGCAGCCACGGCACAGCAGGCCAGACGGAGGATGGCGGACGCGCGTGATCTCATGCGTTCCTCCTGTTCGAGCGGTTCTTCAGGAAATGGCGCAGCTTTGCGAGGATCGGCTCGTCCGTGGGCAGCTTCAGGTAATCCACGCCCGCGCGGCGCAAGGGAGCGCCCACTTCATCGGTGATGAACTTGGTGCCGCCGCGTGCGACGAATTCCTGCGCGGATTCCGCTTCCACGCCGCGCAGGATGCCCGCGCGCAACTTCCCGCGCTCGGCGGGATCTTCCAGATGCAGCACGGCGCAATCGTGATCCTGCGCCATCAGCTTGATCGCCGGAAGCGCGTCCGGATCGTGAAGGTCGCTGATGACCACGAACAGGCAGCGTTGTTCGACACGCGGGATGAGTTCGCGCACGCGCTTGCCCAGCGTGGTGCCTTCATTGAAATGATAGTGGCGGAGCTGGTGCAGCCACTGGAGGATGATGCCGCGTGAAAGCGCGGGCGTGTGATGCAGCGTGCGTTCACCCACGGCCATGAGGCCCACCGGATTCATGTGCTCCACTGCCGCGAGCGCGAGGCCGCCGGCGATCTGCACCGCCCAGGCGTACTTGCTCAGCTTCAACGAGCTCACGGACATCGAGGCGGAGGTGTCCACCAGCAGATAGACGGGCATCTGCTTCGGGGCCTCGTACTCCTTCACATGAAAACGTCCGGTGCGGCCGGTGGTGCGCCAGTCGATGAACTTCACGGGATCACCGCTCTGATAGAGGCGCGATTGCACGTACTCGATGCCGGAGCCGAGGAAAGGCGAGCTTTCCTGGCCGTAGGCGAGCGCATCCGCCAATCGCTTCACGGCGATCTCGAACTGGCGCGCGTCCAGATGATCGGAGGACAGGGTCCCGGAGGGATTCATCGCGCGCGGGATCAGCCGAGTTGGTGAAGCAGCTCCTCAAGCACCTGGCGGGGCTTCCGTCCATCCGCGAGGGCCTCGTAGCTGAGGCGGATGCGGTGGAGGATCACATCCTCGGCGAGCGCGAAGAGATCCTCCGGTACGACATAGTCGCGCTGGTTCACGAAGGCACGGGCGCGGGCGGCCTGCACGATGGCCAGGCTGGCACGGGTGGAGCAGCCCATCTCGATGGAGGGATGCGTGCGGGTCAGGCGGATGAGTTCCACGCAGTGCTTCATGAACACCTCGCTCACATGCACCGCCTGAACGTCCGTCATCGCACCGATGAGGTCATCAAGGTGGCAGACCGGCTCGGCATTGATCATGTCGAAGGCGCTCTTCGGCATCGCGCCGCCCTCGACCTTCTTCAGGCCCATTTTCAACTGTCTGCGTAGTACTTCCTCCTCCTGTTCGGCGGACGGATAGTCGAGCCGGTGGCAGAGCATGAAGCGGTCGAGCTGCGCTTCCGGCAGTTCGAAGGTGCCAGCCTGCTCCACCGGGTTCTGCGTGGCGATGACGAGGAAAGGCATCGGCAGCGGATAGGTCGCGTTGCCGATGGTGACCTTGCGTTCCTGCATCGCCTCCAGCAGCGCGCTCTGAACCTTCGGGGCGGCGCGGTTGATTTCATCCGCCAGCAGCAGGTTGGTGAAGACCGGACCCTGGTGGGTGCGGAAGCGGCCGGTGGCCTGGTCAAGAAGTTCCGAACCGATGATGTCGGACGGCAGCATGTCGATGGTGAACTGCACGCGGCTGAACTGGAGGTCGATGGCGCGGGCGACGGCGTTCACAAGCAGGGTCTTCGCGGTGCCGGGCACGCCCAGCAGCAGCAGGTGGCCGCCGGTGAGCAGCGCGATCATCATGCGCTCGACGACGACATCCTGGCCGACGACGACTTCACTGACGCGGTCGCGGACGGCCTGGACGAAATGGGTTCGGGTATCAGTCATGAAAGAAAAGGCAGGGTGGGAAAGGGCGGTGGAAAAGGCAGGGGAGGGGCTTATTTCAAGGAAGCGATGCGCGCGAGGGTGGCGGAGGCGTTGGCCTGCGCCGGACCGGCGGTGGCTGCCAGCGGAGTGGCGATCTTTTCCGCGGCGGCTTTCAGGGATGCCGCCGGGTCCTGTTGTGCCACCAGATGGGCGGCGACCTCCGCGACAACCGCGGGTTGCTTGGCGTAGTCCTCGCAAAGCAGCTTCGAGAGCTCGACCGCGTCGCCTGGCTGCTTTTGCGCGATCAGCAGGTCCAACTGCGCCAGCCCGCCGATGTAGCCGAACTTGGCCGGGAGCGCCTCCTGCAACTGGGCGATGGTCGCTTCCGCCTCGGCCAGTTTCCCGGCGGCGATTTCGGCCTTGGCGCGGGTGGCCAGTTCGGTGGCCTTCGCGCTCGGGGCGGCATCTTCCGCCGGAGCCGCCGGCTCGGCGGAGGATTTGGTGGAAGGTTCACCCAGCAGCTTTTCAAGAACCTCTTCCTTCAGCGACATCGGATGGCCGATGTAGGCGATGCTGCCCTTCTTGTTCACCACGAAGGCGCAGGGGATGCCGTTTTGTCCGGCGGCGGTGAGCCAGTGCTTGCCCATCCAGCCTCCATCGGACTTGTCATCCACGGTCACGCGGTAGCCCATCTTCCCGCCCATCTGCTTGATGAAGTCGGTGACGGTCTTCTTGTCCTCGCCGAGATTCTGGCCGATGACCACGAGTCCCTTGTCCTTGTATTTCTTCTGGATGTCGTTGATGTGCGGGATCGAGGCGACGCACGGGCCGCACCAGGTGGCCCAGAACTCGACGATATAGACCTTGTCGCCTTCGAATTCCTTTACCTCATCGCCCTGAGCCCAGGCGCTGACCTGGATCTTCGGGGCCGGATCGCCGGTTTTCAAAACGGCGTGCGCCGCGGGTGCGAACCAGATGCACGCGGCAATCGTGGGAAGGCTGATGAGCCAGGGTTTCATGGGATCACGGTGGGTTTGGAGTGGGTGGAGCAGAAAGCGTTCCCTCGATCTCCATTCGGATTCCGGAGGCGCTTGTTGCGCGATGATTTCAACTAAAACGCCACCGGCTCGGAAAACCGTTAGACGTTTCAGACTTTTCTTCGTTTTTTGAGAATTGGACCTGTCCGCAGGCCGCGTCAAGCCGCTGAACCGCCATGGAACTCACGTATTTCAATCCATATCAGCCGTATGCAAATGGTCAGAAAAAGATCATGCGTCCGATTGCCTCCACGGGCATCCGGGGTTGACCCTGCGCGGGGTGGCATCGATACATCCGGGCATGAAACTGGCGGCCATCCTGGGAGTGATCGCGCTCGTGGGGATTTTTTTCACGGTAGGGGTGTGGACGGGTATCAGCCTGAAGGAAGTGACGGCGTCCGCGCCGGGGAAAACGGAGTTCCGCATCCATCTGAACAACCTCCAGCGTAAGGACCTCACCCCGCAACTCCGCGAGTATCTGAAGAGCCGCATCTATTACTTGGCGTCCGTGATGCCGAAGCAGGACCTGCCGAAGGACAACTTCGACTACGGTCCGGTGGATGAAACCGTGCTGGCCGGTGCCAGCGGCATCAAGGACGCCACCTCGCCAAAGGAGGTATACGAGCGCGCGATGGCAAAGCGGGGGAGGTAGCGCGATACCCCGATGTAGTCGAAAGATCCGCTTTCGGGATGTGTCGGCCAGCTCCAGTTGGCGGGGGCCTGTCAGGCCGAACGATCTCCAACCCCACGGAGGGAAAGCTGGAGCTTCCCCTTACATACTTGCGCTACTATTTTTTCACCGCCTTCTTGGCCGGCTTGGCCGGGACGAGCCGCTTCGGCATGAAAGGGTGGGTCAGCGCCTCGCGCAGATTGAAATCACCGGTGAAGTCCTCCTTCGAGTCGGACTCCTGCTTGCCAAACATGCCCTCCTCGATCAGCAGGAAGACGATTTCGCCCACGTCGCTGCACTCGTGGATGCCCCACTCCGCCATCAGCGTGGACCCCATGGGGCCGAACTGCTCCAGCGCCAGATCCCGGAAGCCATCCAGGAGCTCCTGGCCGCTGACGTGGCGGGCGCTTCCCGCGTTGCCATCGGCCACGCGCTTCAGCGTGAAATCGAGGGCGTCCTTCAGGAAAAAGAAGCCGTGGGGCTCGTAACGCTTGTCGCGACTGACGATCGTCATGACTGCTTGCTCGAACTGCACGGGCTGCATGGCCGGGACACTAGGGGGAATGGCCTTGTCCTGTCAAAGGAGTTAGATGGCCGTAGGGCTGGAAGGGCGCAAATCGCCCCCATTTTCCCCGGATTTCCACACCGGGAGACCCGTTGTTCCCTCTCCGGCCGCCAGACCCTCCCGATATTGCATGATCAAAGAGGTTTCTCCGCGGCGTTTTTGCTTCCGCCAGCGCGGGGAGACTCCCTAGCGTCGGCTCCCATCCCATCCATTGCGATATGCCAAGACCTGTCACACTCTTCACCGGCCAGTGGGCCGACCTGCCGCTTGAGAAACTCGCGCCGCTCGCCAGCGACATGGGTTACGAAGGCCTCGAGCTCGCCTGCTGGGGCGATCACTTCGATGTCACCGCCGCCGCTTCCTCGAAGTCCTATGTGAAGGAGAAATGGGAGCTGCTCGCCGACCACGGCCTGACCTGCTTCGCCATCTCGAACCACCTCGTCGGCCAGGCCATCTGCGACAACATCGACGAGCGCCACAAGGCGATCCTCTCCGATGAGATCTGGGGCGATGGCTCCCCGGAAGGCGTCCGCAAGCGCGCCGCCAAAAACATGGCCACCGCCGCCAAGGCCGCCCGTGCGTTCTTCAACGCCAAGCCGGGCCGCAAGGGCAAGGACGACTTCCCGGCCGTGGTGAACGGTTTCACCGGCTCCTCCATCTGGCACTCCATCTACGCCTTCCCGCCGACCACGCAGGCTTACTACGAAAAGGGCTTCAAGGATTTCGCGAAGCGCTTCCTGCCGATCCTCGATGCGTTCGAGAAGAATGACGTGAACTTCGCACTCGAAGTTCACCCGACCGAGATCGCCTTCGACATCGTCTCCGCCCAGCGCGCCATCGAGGCCGTCGGCGGCCACAAGCGTTTCGGCTTCAACTTCGATCCGTCCCACCTCGGCTACCAGGGCGTGGACTACGTGAAGTTCATCCGCACCTTCGGCGAGCGCATCTTCCACTGCCACGTGAAGGACGCATGGTGGGGGCATGGCGATGGCACCGTGGGGGTCTTCGGCGGCCACACCGATTTCGGCGATGCCCGCCGCTACTGGGACTTCCGTTCCCCGGGCCGTGGTGATGTCCAGTTCGAGGACGTCATCGTCGCGCTCAACGACGTGGGCTACCAGGGCCCTCTCTCCGTCGAGTGGGAGGACATCCGCATGGACCGCGTCCACGGCGGCACCGAGGCCGCCGAGTTCGTCCGCGCGATCGACTTCGCGCCGAGCAGGGTCGCGTTCGATGCGGCGTTCGATAAATCGAAGCAGTAACAGTTAAAGGTTAGAGGTTGGATGTTATTGGGGAAGAACTTCCTCTGCGTCCCTCTGACCAATAACCTCTAACAAACAACCAATAACTTTCCTCTACATGAACCGCAAAATCCGCATGGGCATGGTCGGTGGTGGCCGGGGTGCCTTCATCGGCGCCGTACACCGCATGGCCGCCAATCTGGACGGGCAGATCGAACTGGTCTGCGGCGCTTTCTCCTCCGACCCGCAGCGCTCGAAGGACTCCGGTGCCGACTTCTTCCTGCCGCCGGACCGTTGTTATCCGGACTGGAAGACCATGATCGAAGCCGAGGCCAAGCTCCCGGAAGGCGAGCGCATGGACTTCGTGGCCATCGTCACGCCGAACCATGTCCACTTTCCGCCCGCGAAGTACGCGCTCGAGCACGGCTTCCACGTCCTCTCCGACAAGCCCGCCACCTTCAACCTCACCGAGGCGAAGGCGCTGCAGGAGATCGTGAAAAAGTCCGGCCAGCTCTACGGCCTCACCCACAACTACACCGGCTATCCGCTGGTGAAGGAAGCGCGCGACCTCATCGCCGCAGGCAAGCTCGGCAAGATCCGCAAGGTCGTCGTCGAGTATCCCCAGGGCTGGCTCTCCAACCGCATCGAGGAAGGCGGCCAGAAGCAGGCCGCATGGCGCACCGATCCGAAGAAGAGCGGCGCCGCCGGATGCATCGGGGACATCGGCACCCACGCCGAGAACCTCGCCGAGTACATCACCGGCCTGAAGATCAAGGAACTCGCCGCGGACATCACCGCCTTCGTGAAGGGCCGCAAGCTCGATGACGATGGCAACGTGCTGCTCCGCTTCAAGGGCGGTGCCAAGGGTATCCTCCACGCCTCGCAGATCTCCGCGGGCGAGGAAAACAACCTCAACATCCGTGTCTATGGCGAGCTCGGCGGCATCGAGTGGCGCCAGATGGAGCCGAACACGCTGATCGTGAAGTGGCTCGACAAGCCGACGGAAATCTACCGCACCGGCCTCGGCTACCTCGGCGCGAACGCCGCCGCCGCCGCCCGCATTCCCGCCGGCCATCCGGAAGGCTACCTCGAAGCCTTCGCGAACATCTACCGCAACTTCGCCGGCCACATCCGCGCCAAGCTGAACGGCCGCAAGGTCGCGAAGGGCGATCCGGTGCTCGACTACCCGACCATCGCCGATGGCGTGCGCGGCATGGCGTTCATCGACGCCGTGGTGCAGTCCTCCAAGGCGAACGCCGCGTGGACTCCGCTGGAAGGTTGAGACCTCTTCGTACGTAGTTCCTCCTTCAGGAGGGCTTCTTGCACATCGCTGCTTCTCCACACCCTCCTAAAGGAGGAACTACAAACTCAGAAATCCTCTCTCCCATGAAAACCTCACTCGCCGCTCTCGCCCTCGTCGCGGGACTCACGCTCTCCGCCCACGCCGCACCGCCTGCGGATGCCGCGCAGAAAATCGCCGCCGCGCTGCCGGACAAGGCCTATGCCAAGCCCGCCAAGGCGCGCAAGCTGCTCGTCTTCTCCGTCACCAACGGCTACCACCACGACTCCATCGAGACCGGCCACATCGCCTTCACCGAGCTCGGCAAGAAGACCGGTGCCTTCGAGGCCGTGGTCAGCGATGACCTCGACAACTTCGAGGTCGACAAGCTGAAGGGCTTCGACGGCGTCTGCTTCCTCAGCACCACCATGGAAGTCTTCCTTCCGCATCCGGACAAGCTCAAGACCATGAGCCCGGAGGACGTGAAGAAGGCCGAGGAGAAATCCGACCGCCTCAAGAAGAACCTGCTCGATTTCATCAAGTCCGGCCGTGCCTTCGTCGGTATCCACGCCGCCACGGACACCTTCTACAAGTGGCCCGAATACGGCGAGATGATCGGCGGACAATTCGACGGCCACCCGTGGACCGCGGGCACGCAGGTCAGCATCAAGGTGGAGCCGGGACAGGAAAAGAACCCTCTCGTCGAGATGTTCGAGGGCAAGAACATCGAGTTCAAGGAGGAGATCTATCAGATGAAGTCTCCGCCGTATGACTCGAAGAAGCAGGACGTGGTGCTGCGCCTCGATCCGGACAAGTCGCCGATGAACCTCGGTGGCATCAAGCGCACGGACAAGGACTTCGGCGTTTCCTGGGCGAAGCACTACGGCAAGGGCCGCGTCTTCTACAGCTCCCTCGGCCACAACCACGACATCTACTTCCATCCGCTCGTCCTGAAGCATTACCTCGCCGGCATCCAATGGGCGCTCGGCGATTACAAGGTGGACGTGAAGAATTGATGCTTCGTACGTAGTTCCTCCTTTAGGAGGGCGGGGTGAAGCACATCCCACCCGTCAGGCAGACAGATTCACGAAGGCCCGGATTCCCACCTGTTGGGGACCGGGCCTTTTTGATAGCGGGCCATTGGGATGTCGTCGGATCCCGGAGGGATCACAGATCATAGCCCCGGGTCAACGAGCCTTGGCGAGTGCCACTCGGGGTAGAGATGTCCGATAAAATATCAGCACCCCGGAGGGGGTGCCAGAAGGGCGGCAAGGTTCGTAAAGCGTTTCCGGTGATTCGTTTTCCCCGGTCTTTACGCCCTTCTGCGACCCACTATCGGGGTCGGAATTCAGAGAGAGATCCTGATCCGGAGGTCGCTACGCGACACTCCGGCTATGATCTGCGACCTCTCCGAGGTCGGAAGACGGAACCGCCCCAATGCGAATGATGATCAATGCCACCGGGGCTGTGGAATCACCTACGGCCTCACCTCCGCCTTGAGACGATAGAATCCCTTGCCACTGCTTGCGGGGATGATTGTCCACGTGCCATCACCGGCTACCGTGATGCGGTTTCCGGGTACGGCCGACCATGTCGTGAGGTTCACGGACTCCATCACCGTCAGGCTCGCGTAACGCAGGTTGATCGCGGATGTCGGAAACTTCACCGTCCCATTCATCGGCACGGTGAAGGTCCACGGTGATGTCCGCGTCTGCGGTGAGGTGCCCAGCGCGTACTCCACCAGATTCGGGAGGCCGTCCTTGTCATCATCCGCCGTTGGGACACCGAGTCCCGCATAGCCCGCCCTCCACGTATTGTAAGGCGCATCGGCATTGAACCCGAGATTGGTGAGAATCTCCCGGTTCGGAAACACCGTCAGCGTCTGCGCGGTGGCCGTCTTGCACGCGGCCAGCACTTCATTGAGGATCAGAAACTGCCCCACTGTCGCCGGGTGGAAATTGTCCTGGCTGAACACGCGGCCCGCCGGATTGTTGGAAGCGCCCGCCAGCGTGAATACCGTGCCATTCAGGTTGAAGGGATTCTCGTCATATGCGCGGTCCGTCAGTCGGTCGATGCGCGCCACCGTCGCACCCTTGCCCTGTGCCATCGTGATGATGCTCTGGTTGAACGCGGCCACCTTCGCACGCGTGGTGATTCGCTTCGCCGGATCGCTGTAGGTCGCGGCCTTGCTCGGTGTCGCGCCGATGTCCGCCACGGTGCAGATCACGATGGGGATGGTGGCGTCGCGCGCTCGGACCCAGTCGTGGATCGTCGCGATCCGGTTGACGATGTCGCTCAGCGCGGTGGGCGATTCCGTGTTGTTGAACACGCTGCCGTAGACATCGCTCAGATCGTTCGCGCCGAGGAAGATCACCGCCACGTTCGCGGTCGGCAGCTCGCTGATGATCGCGGCCTTCGTCTTGCCGTCGTAGTTGGTGGTGGACGTGGTGTTGAGGATGCCGATCCAGTCCGAGGTGGTGAAACCCGGGAACGCGAAATTCGCGGACGCGCCTTTGGTACGCCAATCGAAGTAGTTCCCCGCCTTGAACGTGCCGAGGTTCGCCTCCGTCGCACGATAGCTGCGGATCAGCTCCGTCCAGTTGTGGATGTTCGGACCGATGCCCGCGAGCGATGCCTCGTCCGTGTATTCCTCCGTCAGGCTGTCCCCGATGGCGAGGATCTTCACCGCCGCCCGCGTCTGCGCCGGCAGGACCGCCAGCAGGAGCAGGGGAAGAAGCCGCCGCACGATTCGCATGACCGGAACGGTAGCGAAAAACGACGCGCTGTCACGGGCGGAGGGCATGTTCCATCGTTCGGAATGTGGGGGGAAGCTCCAGCTTTCCCTCTTTGGGAAAAAGGATCGATTGGCCTGACCGTCCACCGCCAACTGGAGCTGGCGGATACCATTCGAAAGCAGAACTTTCGACTACATCCAAATCCTCACGGCCGTGGCGATGCCGCCAGCCGGTAGAACGTCTTCGCCGCTCCCGATGGCGCGACCGTCCACGTCCCATCCCCACCGATGGTGATCCGTCCCGCAGGCACCGCGCTCCACGTGCTCAGATTCGTGGACTCCGTCACTGTCAGCGAGGCATAGCGCAGCGCGGTAGCGGACGTGCCGAAACGCAGTGTCGTCGGCGTGGTGAAGGTGAACGGCGTGCCGAACTGCTTCGGCGAAGTCCCCAGCGCATACTCCACCAGGTTCTGCACTCCATCACGATCATCATCCGCATTCTGCGCGCCCAATTCCGGATAAGCCGCAGCCCAGGTATTGTACGGAGCATCCGGATTGAATCCCAGCAGCGTGAGGATGTCCCGGTTCGAGAACTGCGTCACCGCCCGGCCGGTGGCGGTCGTGCAGGCGGTGAGGATCGTGTTGGTGATCAGCGCCTGCGCCACCGTGGCCGCGTGGAAGCTGTCCTTGCAGAACACGCGGTCCGGAGGGTTCTCGGGAGCGCCCGCCAGCGTGAACACCGTGCCATTGAGCTGGAAGGGGACTTCATCGAACACGCGGTCCGTGAGCTTGTCGAGCCGTGCCACCGTCGCGCCTTTCGAGGCCGCGAGGTTCACGATGTTCTGGTTCAGCGTGGCGATCTTCGCCCGCGCCGAAGCCCGCCGCACCGGATCACTGTATGTACCTGCGATCACCGGCGTGGCACCGACGTCCGGAATGGTGGCGATCACGATCGGCGTCGTGGGCCGGCGCTGGCGGATCCAGTCATGGATCGAGCCGAGGCGCGCGGTGATGAGCGTATAGAAGCTCGCGGGCTCGGTGCTATTGAAAATGTCGTTGTAGTCCTGCTTGAGGTCGTTCGAGCCGAGCACGATCACGATCACCTCCGCGGATGGGAGCTGGTTGATCAGCGCGCTACGGGTTGCATAGTAGCCGTAGCCGAGCGCCTCTCCGGAGGGTGGATCGAGCGGATTGTTTGTGGCAAGCAGCACGATCCAGTTCCGGATCGTCATCCCGGGAATGCCGAAGTTCCACTCGTGCCCGGCATTGCGCAGGTCGCTGTAGGAAAAGGCGGTCGGTTCGTAGGGGCCCAGGCTCGCCTCCGTGGGCCGGTAGATCCGCAGCAGCTCCGGCCAGTTCCGCACGTTCGCGTTCGTCTTGTCTGAGTCCGGCGCGCTGAAGGTCAGCTCGTAGGCGTATTCCTCCGTGAGACTGTCGCCCACCGCCAGGATGCGCAGCGGCGCTGCCTCTGTCATGCCGATGACGGTCATGAAACAAGCGGAGAACACGGACATCCATTTCCCGGACATGCAGGAAACCTACCCGCCAGCGACCGGAAATCCACCGCCAGTCTGCGGGAGATTTGCACGCTCTCATCGCGCAGGAAGCACGGTTTCCCTGACACGCTGGGATGACCACGGATTTCACGGATTGAACGGATTTTGGAAAGAGCGCGGTCAGTTCCACATGCCTGTCGAAGCACTCATGGCGTCCGGGAAAGGAAACCACAGATTACACAGATTACGCTGATTGAAGAGAAGGTGATTCAGCGCCCATCCTCATCGCAGCTCCCTATGATTCCTTTTTCTCCAATCTGTGTAATCTGCGAAATCTGTGGTCCCATTCTTCTTTCCCAAATCCGTTCAATCCGTGAAATCCGTGGTCAAAACCTACTGCCACGACCGAAGCGGAACATTTTTCTTGTCTGTCTGAATTTTCAGTAAATAGTGAAAACAAGATGAGCGCCGAGGCCGAAACCCTGAAAGCAGCACGCGAGGAATTCGTGACGCAGTGGGGCGCGCTCGGCACGCAGTGGGGGATCAACCGCACCATGGCGCAGATCCACGCGCTGCTCATGACCTCCACCGATCCGCTGACCACGGATGACGTCATGGAGCAGCTCCACGTCAGCCGTGGCAACGCCCACACCAATCTCAAGGAACTCGTCGCCTGGGGCCTCGTCCGCATCGTGGCGAAGAAGGGTGAACGCAAGGAATACTTCGAGGCAGAAAAGGACGTCTGGCAGATCTTCGCCACCGTCGCCCGCGAGCGGAAGCGCCGCGAGATCGAGCCCGCCATGGCCCTGCTCGGCAAATGCTCGGAAAGCACCGCCAACATGAAATCCGCCGAGGGCAAGGCCTTCCACGACCAGATCCGCCAGCTCGAGGAATTCATCGGCTTCGCCTCCAAGGTCTCCGACAAGGTTTCCCGCATGAAGCACGGCTTCGCCATCCAACTCGCCGCCAAACTGCTGGGCTGACCCCGCCTTTTTATTTCGCCCTTATTTTCATTAATTACTGAAAAAACAGAATAAAATGAACCCGACCGTCACCACCTACGCCACCTATCTCATCCTCGCGCTGCCGCTCACCATATGGGTCGCACGCACGCTTTTCAAAAACGGCCGTGTGTTCCTCGTGGAGTGCTTCCACGGCAACGAGAATCTCGCGGACAGCGTGAACCGCCTGTTGGTCGTGGGCTTCTACCTCATCAACCTCGGCTTCGTCTCGCTCTACCTGCGCATCACCGGGGACGTGAACGACACCCGCGGCATCTTCGAAACCGTCAGCTCGAAGATCGGCATCGTGATGCTCGCTCTGGGCGGCATGCACTTCTTCAACCTGCTCGTCTTCACGCGCATGCGCCGCCGCGCCGCCTGGGACCAAGCCCCGCCTCCGGTACCGCCGGTTGGTATGATCCCGCAGCCGCCGGTGATGCCGCAACGCTGAACCTCCACCTTGTTTCAAACGCCAAGCTCCTCCTGCCATGAAATTGAACCGCGACGACATCATCACAAAGCTGCGCGAGGAGCGCAGTGGAGTGAGCGTCCGTCATTCCCTCTATGGGATGGTGATGGCGTGGCTGGTGGGGCTGGTCCTCCTGGTCGCCTGTGCATTGGGAGAATCTCCTGAGCTCTGGCTGATCTGGGCGGTGGCAACGGCGATCGTCTGTTTCCCGGCGTGGCTGGTGATCGCTCTGCCCATCTACTGGGCATGGCCGAGGCATGGTTGGACCGCGTATGGGGTGGGTCTCACCGGATTCGTATTCGGAATGCTGCCTGTGGCAGCATACGAGATCGTCTATTTGGGAAGATTCGGTCCGAGCCTGATTGCCGGAGCATACGGGGCTGTCGCTGCCGTCGCGGCGCGATGGCGGGAGGAGTGCCATCTGCGGCATCTGGCCACCCGAGCCATGGCACTGAATTGAATCGAACGAATCCGATCACACTTCCCACCCATGAAATCGCTCACGATCTTCTTCGATGCCCGTTGCGGGCTGTGCAACCGGTTCCGCCGGTGGCTCATGACCCGGCCCGCGCGGGTGTCGATCCGCTTCATCCCCTATGACTCGGAGGAGGCGCTGCGCCTGTTTCCCCGCATCCGCGAGGTGCGGGCGGATCAGGACGTGGTGGTCCTCGCCGATGACGGCCGCTGGTGGCAGGGCACCGGGGCCTGGCTGACCTGCCTGTGGGCCACCCGCGACTACAGCGCGTGGTCCTACCGCCTCGCCGCTCCCGCGCTGCAACCGTGGGTGATCAAGGTGATCAACCTGATTTCCGAAAACCGCCTGCGCCTCTCCACCTTGCTCCGGCTCCGCGGCGATGACGAATTGGCCGGCTATCTCCGCCAGACGCCCGATCCCGTGTGCACGGATGGCGGATGCGGCTTGCCCCCCGCGCTGCCACGCGTTTCCCTTCCCGAACCTCTCACTCCCGCCCAGCGATGAAACCTACTGTCGTGATCTTCGGTGCCAATGGCTTCCTTGGCCGTTACCTGGCACGCCATTATTCCCGGCAGGGCTACGAGGTCGCATCGATCGCCCGCCACAAGCGCGGCTGGAGCGGCGATGGCGTGTTCCTGGAATGGGACGGCCGCACGCTTGGCCCGTGGGCGCTGGCGCTGGAAGGCGCGGAGCTCGTGATCAATCTCGCCGGGCGCAGCGTGAACTGCCGCTACGATGAGAAGAACCGCCGCGAGATTCTCGATTCGCGCATCGCCTCCACCCGCGTGATCGGCCAGGCCATCCGCGGCTGCCGCGTGCCGCCGAAGGTGTGGATGAACTCGTCCACCGCCACCTACTACCGCCATGCGGAGGATGCTCCGCAGGACGAATGGCGCGGCGAACCCGGCGAGGGCTTCTCGGTCGATGTCGCGCGGCGCTGGGAGCTGGCGTTCTTCGATGAAATGGTGCCCGGTGAAACGCGGAAGATCGCGCTGCGCACCGGCATGGTGCTGGCGAATGAACCGGAGACCGTGTTCGAGGTCCTGCGTGGACTCGTCCGCGCCGGACTCGGCGGCACGATGGGGAAGGGGACGCAGCGCGTCTCGTGGATCCACATCGGCGACTTCCTGCGCGCGGTCGATTTCCTGCGGCACGAACCGTTCATGGATGGCGCGGTCAATCTCACCGCGCCGGAGTTCCCGACCAATGCGGAACTCATGCGCCATTTCCGCGAAGCGGCCGGCATGCCCATCGGCCTGCCTGCGGCGCGGTGGATGCTGGAGATCGGCGCGAAGGTGCTGCGCACGGAAACCGAGCTGATCCTGAAAAGCCGCTGGGCCGATCCGCGCCGCCTTCGCGAGGCGGGCTTCCGCTGGCAGCATGGCCACATCGCCGAAGCCATCGCCGACCTCCGCGCGCACGAGGGCATGGAGGAATTCTTCCGCCCCGTCGGCTCGCGCTCGATGGGATCACGCGCCTGGCTGCCGGGGCGCGTGTGATCTCTTCCCGTAGCCGAAGTCTCACGACTCCGGCTACGAAGAGTCCCCTCAAAACCCGCGTTTCCTTCCCGTGGCTCTGTGTTAGAATGAAGCGTGAAATGGTCGATTCCCATCGCCACCATCGCCGGAACGGTGGTGAAGATCCATGTGACTTTCCTGCTGCTGCTGGCGGCGGTGGGCATGATGTACTTCGCCAAGGGCGGGGCGGTCGTGGCGGCGGGCGCGCTGGCCTTCACCGGCGCGTTGTTCCTGTGCGTGCTGCTGCATGAGTTCGGCCACATCTTCGCCGCGCGCGCCTTCGGCATCCGCACCCCGGATGTCACGCTGCTGCCCATCGGCGGGCTGGCGCGGCTGGAGCGCATCCCGGAGAAGCCGGTGCAGGAGCTCATCGTCGCACTCGCCGGACCGATGGTGAATGTGGTGATCGCGGGCGTGCTCATGGCCATGCTCGGCCTGCCCGCCGCGGACACGCCGCGCGGCCTGGATTTCTCCTCACCGGTCGGCCTCGGCCAGCGGTTGATGGAGATCAACATCGCGCTGGTGATCTTCAACATGATTCCCGCGTTCCCCATGGATGGCGGGCGCGTGCTGCGCGCGCTGCTGGCGATGTTCCTGCCCTATGCGCGGGCCACCGCCATCGCCTCCATGATCGGCCAGGCCATCGCCGGAGCGGGCGTGGTCATGGCGCTGATGTGGCTGCACCCGATGTTCTTCCTGATCGCGCTGTTCATTTTCTTCGCCGCCCGCGGGGAGAACGAAGCGGTGCAGACCAATGAGGCGCTGCGCCATCTCACGCTGGCGGATGCGATGATCACCGACTTCCACACGCTGCCGGAAAGCGGCCTGCTCAAGGACGCGGCGGACGCCCTCATCGCCGGATCTCAGCACGATTTCCCGATCCTCGCCGCGGATGGATCATTGGCAGGCATCCTCACGCGCGGACGCTTGATCGAGGGGCTCACTCATTACGGTCCGGAGCATCCGCTGGTGGGGCTGATCTTCCGCGACATCCCGGCGGTCTTTCCCGCCACGCCGCTGAAGCAGGCCTTCGAGGTCCTGCGCGCCCTGCCGTCCGAGGTGCTGCCGGTGCGGGATACCCGCGAGCAGGGCGTGATCGGCCTGCTCAGCGCGGAAAACATCGGCGAGCTGCTGCTGCTGCGGAACGCCATCGCGGAGTGGAAAAAGTAGCGCGAGGCTCCTCGGAAACTGGAGCCGGTTATCGGATTTGAACCGATGACCTGATGATTACAAATCAACTGCTCTACCACTGAGCTAAACCGGCATGCCTCCTTGCGGTGACGCGGGGGAGTATTCCCATCAGGCGGCGCGGGGGAAGAGAAATCTGGCACTCTTTCCAGCGTAGCCGGAGTCGTAAGACTTCGGGCGGGGAAGACTCGCCAAAAGCTGTGCGGGTCCAGTTGGCCGTGGAGTGGCCAGAAAAGAAGAAGAACGCTCCTCTGGTTCTTTTCCTCTCTTCACTGATCACCGGCCACCAACCACTGGCCGCTCAAAGGCCCACCGATCCTGCACGCGCCTTCGCGAATCCACCCAACCCGAAGTCTCACGACTCCGGCTACACCAGCGGACGTTCCCCCCACCAGCCCTCGCGGTGCGTCCCCACCTCCCACGCCCCGAACAGCCACAGCCAGTTGAACACCAGCAGCACCGCGGCGAGCACCACGTGCAGGACCTGCACGCCCGCGTAGAGGTGGACCTGGGACATGACCACCCCCAGCACCATCTGCGCGAGCACGATGCCGAGCACCGCCTTCCCCACGCGTCCGGGGTTCCCGTGCCGGGCCGCGATGAGATAGAGCCACAGGGTGACCACCAGCACCACCCACGAGAAACTACGATGAATCAAGTAGATCCACTGGCGCTCCAGCTCGCCGATCCATTGTTCCTTCGGCGCGGCGTGGTGGGCCTTCGCCATTTCATCGGTGATCTCGCGGATCTGCGCGCCCAGGATGCCCTCCGCGATGACGACGCCCAGCAGCAGGACGAGGCCCCATTTCAGCTTCCCGGCGGCAGCCTGTGCGATGTCCGCGCGCCACGGGCGGTCCGTGCCGCGCCACGCGCACCAGGCGAGCAGGCCGAACATGGCCATGGCCAGCGCGAGGTGGGTGGTGATGATGCCGGGCTTCAGGCCGCTATAGACGATGCGCGCGCCCATCCACGCGTTCACGCCGATGAGGAGCAGGCTCAGGAACGCCGCCCAGAAGACGGAGGGGCGCTGCCGCCGCTGCCAGAAGGACAGGATGAACGTGGCCAGCGTGAAGACGGACAGGGGCGTGGTGCAGAGGCGGTTGAGATACTCCGTCCAGGCGAGGCGCGGGTTGAATTCCGCCCGCAGGGTTTCCGAGGTGATGGTGTCCGGATCGCGGCCTTCGCGGGCGGCCTTGTCCTTGAATTTCTGGATCTTGAGCTTGGAGAAATCCACGTCCTCCACCTTCGTCGGCGGCACCAGGCAGCCCCAGCACGTCGGCCAATCCGGGCAGCCCATGCCCGCGCCGCTCACGCGCACCACCGCCCCGGCGACGATCAGGAGCAGCAGGGAACACAGCGCCGCGACGGCCACCTTTTGAAATCGCGCCAGAGGCATGCGCGGAGAGTTGGGAAGACCCCGGCGGGAGGCAAGGAGAAGGTGGCCGGGCGGGCCGTGTCCCGAAGGTCCGCGACTCCGGTCTGGGAGGACGCCCCTTGCGTTCCCCGTTGGCGCGCCGGGGGGAGGGATTTTACGCAGGAAATGGCAGGCGATTCCCCGATATTCCCGCATTTTTTCCCTATTTGGACCTGTCCGCAGGAAATTGCTTTCTAACCCCTCCGCGCACGGCTAATGCGCCGATAGTTCTACGGTTGAAAACCGTCGGATCGTTCATTCGTTCGCATCAGAAACCCAGAAAACCCAAAACTTCCGCCGGAGGCATCCGGCGCTTTTTCCGGCACCCAGGCATCCGTCCCTGATCCGCATTTTTGTCCGATTCCCGTTTCGAGCCGACAGGGCTCTTCACGCCGGAAGGCCGTCTTCGCGACGCGATGGTCTCATTTCCGGCCATGTGACTTTGTTGTTCCCGTTCTTTGCATCTCTTCAGGCATCCCAAAAAACCCATGTCCCGTCGTTCCCGGCTTGTTGCAGCATTGGCCGCTTGTGGCGCGTTCGCGCTCGGCACCTACATTTACCAGAAATCATCCAGCCCGTTCCGTCCCGGTGGAGCGCTCCGCCATGAGGCGGCGGCCCGCGCGGAGGTGGCGAAGGAGCCGCGTCCGGTGGAGGGCGGTCCGGTGGACTTCGGGAAGCTGGAGGCCTTCAAGGACTGGTCGCGCGGCTACATGGCGGCATCCGCGGAGGAGCGGAAGGCGGCGGCGGACGAGGGTGTGGCGCTGGCGAAGGCGCGCCGCCCGGAATTCCTGAAGCTCATCAAGACCGATCCGGCGCGCGCGCTGGCGGAGGCGGTGCCGATGGTGGTGCGGCAGGATCTGCCTGCGAAGGTGACGGCTCATCTGGAGGAGCGCGTGCGCGGCGTGGGGGCGCTGCGGACGTATGCGAATACCACGCTGCCGGGCAGTGTGCCGGTGGCCGCGGTGCATTATCTGGAGCTGAACGATGGCGTGACCTACCAGGCTTACACGTCCGGGCGTGAGCAGTATCTGATGGATTACAAGGCGAACCGCTCGGTGAACGGCGTGGCGGTCCGGCCGAAGGGCGGCATGGCGCAGCTCGCGCTCGATCCCCGCCCGGTGCGGCCGCTGGAGGTGGGCGAGCGCCCGGACCCGGCGCTGCCAAAGGTGGAGATCTGCCCGGTTTCCGGAAACTCCACGGCGCTGCCGCCGGAGCAGGCCGCTGCGGCGGTGAAGGCGGACGAGCCGGTGGTGGAGGCGCAGGGCCAGGTGTTCTACCTGTGCAATGGCAGCCACACCACGGTCTTCGAAAACCAGCTGGTGGCCGGTGAGGGCGCGGGTGGCGGCGGAGTGGGCTTCAACGGGCCGCTGCCCTACGTTTCCACGAAGGCGCTCGGCGTGATGAAGGTGCTCTACATCCCGGTGACCTTCCCGGACGAGAACGTGGCGCCGACCACGGAGGCGAACGCCTACAACACGATGAAGGACATCGCCGACTACTACAACAAGTCGTCCTTCGGAAAGCTCACCATCGCCACCACGGTCACGCCCTGCCTGATGATGCCGCACAATGGCAAGTGGTATCAGGCGAACGATGCGGACAACGGCGGCAACATCGACTGCCTCGGCCTGACCCACACGGACGCGCGCGCGGCGGCGAAGGCGGCTGGCTTTGATCCGGCGAACTACGACTGCATCGTGGTGCTGCAATCCTACGCCTACGGCGTGTCCCGCGGCGCGGGCGGCTGGGGCACGGTGGGCGGAAACAGCGTGTGGATCTACAGCTCCACCTGGCGCGAGGTGGTGGCGCACGAGATGGGCCACACCTTCGGCCTGGCGCACGCGAACTTCTGGGACAGCAACGGCGTCAATGGCATCGGCTACGGTTCGAACCAGGAATACGGCGATGACTTCGACATCATGGGCGGCGGCAGCATCACCACCGGCCAGTACAACATCGCCTCCAAGGAGCAGATCAAGTGGTTCACGGCGGACAACCTCACCAGCGTGGCCTCCAGCGGCACCTACCGCATCGCGGCGCACGACTCGAACATCCTCGATCCGGCGCTGAGCTACGGCCTGAAGATCGTGAAGGACCCGCTGCGCACCTACTACGCGGAGGTGCGCCAGCTTTCCGATGCGGACGCGAACCAGCCGTGGCAGTCCAATGGCATCCGCCTGGAATGGAAGTATCCGTCCGGCGGCGGCAGCAACAACCAGCTCATCGACACCACGCCGGGCTCGATCAACGGCAAGGCGGACGGCAACATCATCGTGGGCCGCACGTTCTCGGACGCCGCCTCCGGCATCCACCTCACGCCCGTGGCGGTGAACAAGGCGACCAGCCCGAAGACGGTGGACGTGGTGGTGAACCTCGGCCAGTTCCCCGGGAACCAGCCGCCCACGCTCGCGCTGAACGCCTCCGCGACGAACGTGCCCACGGGCGCGACGGTGACCTTCAATGCGGTGGCGAACGATCCGGATGGCGACGCGCTGTCCTACTACTGGACTTATGGTAATGGCGACAAGACGGCGCTGCCGAACGCGGCGTCCATCAACCGCACCTTCAGCTCCGCGGGCCAGTACCAGGTGACCTGCACGGTGTCCGACATGAAGGGGAAGACCGCGGTGCGCAGCATCGTGGTCAACGTCGGCACGAACACCACCTACAGCATCGGCGGGCGGGTGACGAACGGCGTCCAGCCGCTGGCGAACATCCCGGTTTCCACCACGAACAAGGAGACGGTCACGGACTCGGACGGCTATTACACGCTGGTGGGCCTCGCGGCGGGCACCTACTCGGTGACGCCGCGGCTGGATGGCTACAGCTTCACCGGCAGCCAGGGCTCCTCGATCACAGTGGGGCCGAACACGGACACCGCGAACTTCGATGCCGCCGCCGGAGCGGTGGTGACGATCACGGCCACGGTGCCGACCTGCACCGAGGATCTGGCCGGATCGACCGGAAAATTCACGCTGACCCGCACGGGTCCGACGACCAACGCGCTGGCGATCACCATGCAAAGCGTGGCGGGCACGGCGACCAACAACACGGACTACACGCTGTCCCCGGCGATCTCCTCGAACACGCTGACCATTCCCGCGGGCGCGGCCTCGCTGGACGTGACGGTCACACCGAAGACGGACGCCAGCACGGAAGGCCCGGAGACGGTGCGGCTGCTGCTGGCGCAGAGTTCGTCCTATGTGATCGGTGGTTCGCAGGAGGCGACCGTGACGATCATCGACAACGATCCCAATACGAACGGGGTGAAGGTGGGCATCGTGGCCGCGGTGCCGGTCACGGTGGAAAACTCCGCCACTCCGGCGCTGCTGCGCGTGAGCCGCAACGGCCCCACCACCGCCGCGCTGACGGTGAACTACACCGTGGGCGGCACGGCCACCGCGGGCGGGGACTACACCGCGCTGCCCGGTTCCGTGACCATTCCTGCCGGAGCATCCTCCGCGGACATCCCGGTGACATCGATCAACGACAGCGCCTCCGAGACGAACGAGACGGTGGTGGTCACACTGTCCACGAATGCCGCCTACCTCATCGAGGCCTCACCATTGAACGCGGCCACGGCCACGATCGTGGATGACGACCTGCAGATCCTCACGGTCACGACGTCCGATGCCATCGCCACGGAGGGCGCGAGCCCGGCGGACAATGGCACCTTCCTCGTCACCCGCACCGGGGACACCTCGCAGGATCTCACGCTCTACTACAGCCTCGCGGGCTCGGCGTTGCAGGGAGTCGATTACGTGATCCTGCCCGGATCGGTGACGATCCCGGCGGGGCAGACCAGCGCGGCGGTGACGATCGCGCCGATCGACGATGGCATCCTGGAGGATGACCAGACGGTGACGATCCTGCTCGGCTCGCTGGGATCGAACTACAAGCTGGGCAGTAATTCGACGAGCACGCTCACGATCAAGAGCAACCCGGCGAACAAGCCGTTCGTCTCGGTGGCCGCGGCGGAGGATTCGTTCGGCGAGTCCGGCACGGCGGGCATCTTCCGGTTCGCCGTCAGTGGAGTGGTGACCTCGTCGTTCACGGTGAACTACACCGTCGGCGGCAGCGCCACGCCGGGCGGCGACTACAACGCGCTCAGCGGAACGGTGACGATCCCGGCGGGCAGCGGCAACCGCACGGTGGATGTGACGGTCACGCCCATCAACGATGTGGCGGTGGAGGACCTGGAGGATGTCACGCTCACGATCACTCCGTCCGCGTCCTACGTCACCTGGCCTGCCAGCGATCATGCCACGATGTGGCTCTACGATGACGAGCAGCCGACGGTGTTCGTGGATGCGTCCAACACCAGCCCGGCGGAGCCTGCCACCAACAGCAAGTTCACGCTGCTGCGCACCGGTTCCACCACGGCCGATCTGGTGGTGAACTACACGATGAGCGGCACGGCCACCAATGGCAGCGACTACACCGCGCTCAGCGGCACCGCCACCATTCCCGCGGGCAAGTCCTTCGTGGACATCACGGTGACGCCCGTGAACGACACGGCTGGGGAGGGGACGGAAACGATCATCCTGACGCTGGCTCCGGGCGCGTATTCCCGCTCGCCGCTGCCGGCCACCCTGTATCTGGGGGACAACGACACCTCCGCGGTGACGGTGGGCTTCAACAGCGCCGCGAGCACCACCGCCGAGGGCGCGGGCACCGTGAATATCCCGGTGAGCCTCTCCGCCGCCTCCGTGAATCCGGTGACGGTGAACTACGTGGTGGGTAGTGGTTCGACCTCCTCGAACAACAGCAACACCACCGGCCTGAACGCGCCGTACTGGGTGCGGATGACGCGCACCGGCAACTCGCTGGCGGCGTATCGTTCCTCCGATGGCGTGACATGGACGCAGCAGGGGACCACGCAGACGATCGGCATGGGCAACACGGCCTTCGTGGGGCTGTGCCTCGGCTCGAACAACAGCGCGGCCTCGCAGGCGACGGCGACGTTCGACAACGTCACGGTCACTCCTGCGGGCGGCACCTTCACCGGCACGGACGTGGGCTACACGCCGAAGCCGGGAAGCTGGACGAACGTCTCCGGCACCTACACGCTCAAGTCGCAGACGAATGACATCTACGACAGCGTGGATTCGTTTTACTTCGTTTCCACGCCGGTCACGGGCGATTGCACGGTGACCGCGCGTGTGACCGCGATCAGCGGTGGCGTGGCGTGGACGAAGGCCGGGGTGATGATCCGCGAGAGTCTCTTCGACGATGCCCGCCACGGCATGAGCTCGCTGACACCCGGCAACGGTGTGGCGTTCCAGTGGCGTGCCGGCTCGGTGACGAATGCCGAGGGCAGCGGCGTGGACTTCACGCTGGCCTCGGGCACGCTGACCTTCCCGGCGGGCACGACCACGCTGAACATCCCGGTGCAGATCACCGATGACCAGATCGTGGAGAACACCGAGAACGTGGTGGTTTCGCTGGTGAATGCGGGCGGGGCCGGCCTCGGCACGATCACCCAGCACATCCTCGCGATCTCGGACAACGATGTGCCGCCCGCGCAGCCGACCGTCGGCTTTGCGGCGGCCGCTTCCTCCGGTCCGGAATCGAACACCACGGTGAACCTGCCGGTGGCGCTGAGCTTCAAGCCGGCTGCGGCGGTGACGGTCGACTACGCGGTGACCGGCGGCACGGCGGTATCCGGCACGGATTACACGCTGGCGAATGGCACGCTCACCTTCAACGCGGGCGAGACGGTGAAGCTGATCCCGGTGACGGTGGTGGATGACGCGGTGATCGAGCCGGACCGCACGATCATCGTGGGGCTTTCCAATCCGGTCGGCGCGGATCTGGGCGCGAATGTCTCGCACACCTACACCATCGCCAATGACGACACGCCGGTGGTGACGATCACGGCTACGGATGCGACCGCGGCCGAGAGCCCTTCGGCCACGGACACGGGCACCTTCACGGTGAGTCGCACCGGGCCGACGACGAACGCGTTGACGGTGAACTTCACGGTTTCCGGCACGGCGACCTCCGGCACGGACTACACCGCGATCGGCACCTCGGTCACGATCCCGGCGGGTGCCTCCAGCGCGCCGGTGACGATCACGCCGGTGGACAATGCCACGGCGGAGACTTCCGAGACGGTGATCGTGACGCTGGCCGCGAGCGCCGGGGTTTACACGGTGGGTTCGCCCGCCGCCGCCACCGTGACCATCACGGACGATGACATGCCGGTGGTGAGCATCGTGGCCACGGACAACATCGCGACGGAAACGGGCGCGACCACGGGCACCTTCACGGTGAGCCGCACCGGGCCGACGACGAACGCGCTGACGGTGAACTTCACGGTTTCCGGCAGTGCGACGAGCGGCAGCGACTACACCTCCATCGGCACTTCGGTGAGCATCCCGTCGGGTTCCGCGAGCAAGACCATCACGCTGACACCGATCAACGACAGCGCCAGCGAGGGCGACGAGTACGTGCTGGTGGCACTTTCCACCAATGCAAACTACACACTAGGAGCGCCGTACTTCGACTCGATCACCATCGAGGACGACGACTTCGCGCCGTATGTGCAGATCACCAGCCCGCTGTATCCGAACATCGTGTTGCCCGCGGGGGCGGGGTTGTTGCTGGAAGCCGCCGCCACGGATGACGGCCTGCCCGCGCCGATGACCTACAGTTGGACGAAGGTGAGCGGTCCGGGCACGGTGGCCTTCGGCACGCCCGCGGCGTTGAACACGACGGCGACCTTCTCCGCGAACGGCACGTATGTGGTGCGTTTCTCCGCCTACGATGGCAACCAGACCTCCACCGCCGACCAGATCGTGAACGTGGGCGGGACCGACACGCTTTACGCGAAGGACATCGGTAGCAGCGTCAGCGCGGGCAGCTATTCGCTGAACGAGGGCACCGGCGTACACACGCTGGCCTGCCGCAGCGGCGACCTGTGGAACAACGCGGATTCGTTCCGCTATGCCTTCGAGCGGGCGCACGGCGATGTGACGGTGACGGCGCGGGTGATCTCGGTGACGAACACTTCGTCCTGGGCGAAGCCGGGCGTGATGATCCGCGAATCGCTGGCGGCGGGATCGAAGCATGCCTTCATGAGCGTGACTCCCGGCAATGGCACGGCGATGCAGTGGCGCGACTCCACCGACGGTGGCAGTGACAACAGCAACACCGCCGGAGCGACCGCGCCGTACTGGGTGCGGATCTCGCGTGCGGGCAACACGCTGACCGGCTCGTATTCCGCGGATGGCGTGACGTGGACGCAGCAATCCACGGCGACGATCATGATGGGCACGGATGTCTATGTGGGCCTGAGCTTGTGCGCGAACAACACCGGCTCCACCTGCACGGCGACCTTCGACAACTTCACGGTGGCGCCGCTGGTGAACAAGGGCGCTCTGGTGAATGCCGGAGTGGATCAGACGGTGGCCACTTCTTCCGTGAGCCTGTCCGGCAGCGTGACCGATGACGGCCAGCCGCTGGCGGCGCCCGTGCTCCAGTGGTCGCAGATTTCCGGCACCGGCACGACCACCTTCGGCAATGCGGCTGCGGCGGCCACCACGGCCTCGTTCTCCTCGTCCGGCACCTACGTTCTCCGTCTCACGGCCAACGACGGCTGGGTGAAGACCTTCGATGACGTGACGGTGAACACGGCGATCACGACGGTGGCGCTGGCGACTCCGGATGCGAATGCCGCGGAGGTGGGGCTCGATCCCGGCAGCTTCACGGTGACGCGCAGCGGTGGTTCCACGGCCGCCGCGTTGAACGTGCTCTACACGCTTTCCGGCACGGCCACGAACGGCACGGACTACCAGGCGCTTTCCGGCACGGTGACGATTCCGGCGGGGCAGACCAGTGCGACGATCACGGTGACTCCGATCGATGACTTCCTCCAGGAGACCGGCGGTGAAACGGTGATCCTCACGGTGACGGCGGACCCGAGCTACGGCATCAATGGTGCTGGCACCGGCACGGTGACGATCGCGGACAACGATGTGACTCCGGTGGTGGCGATCACCTCGCCGACGGTGGGCAGCACCAGCATCCCCACCGGCGTGGGCCTGCTGTTGGAAGCCACCGCCACGGATGACGGCCAGCCTTCCGCGCTGGTGACGACGTGGAGCATGGTGAGTGGTCCGGGCACCGTGACCTTCGGCGACACGCACGCGCTGAACACGACGGCGCTGTTTTCCGCGAATGGCACCTACGTGCTGCGCCTGTCCGCGTATGACGGCGGCGTGACCACCACCGCGGACGTGACGGTGAACGTGGGCGTGACCCCGGGCGGGACTCTCGCGGGATATACCTACGGCAGCGGAGGGGCGGGCAGCTACACCACGATCAGCAGCTCCAGCTACAGCCTGAGCGGGGCTTCATCGGGCATCGACAGCGGCGGCACGTCCGACGGTTTCTTCATGCTCGGATCGACCTTCAGCGGAGACTTCGACCTGAAGACGCGGGTGGCCAGCGGAACGAATATATCGAACTCGACCACCGAGCGGGCGGGTCTGGTGGTGCGCCTGGGCACGGGCGGAGCGGCCAACGGGGTGAGCGCGTTCGTGGGGATGGATACGACTCCGACCGAATGGGGCTACTGGATCACCCGTACCACGGCGGGCGGTGCGAACGTCCGCGACCAGTACACGGAAGCGGCGATGGGATTGCCGACATGGTGCCGTCTGGTGCGGGTGGGAACCACGATCACCGGCTATCATTCCGATGACGGCACGACGTGGACCTCCCGCGGCACGATCACGATGGCCGGAGACGTGCGGGCGGGGCTTTGCTGGAGCTCGGACAGCGCGAACAGCGGCACGGCGACCTTCGACAACGTGAGCGGGTTCGGCTACTCCGGGAACGTGGGGCCTGCGGTGAATGCGGGCGTGGATCAGCCGGTGCTGCTGCCCGCAAACGCGACGCTGGCAGGAACGGCGAGCGACGATGGCAAGCCGGTCTCGCCCGGCGCGCTGACCACGACGTGGACGAAGGTTTCCGGGCCGGGCACGGTGACCTTTGGAAACGCCTCCACACCGGCGACGAGCGCGAGCTTCAGCCAGGGCGGGACGTATGTGCTGCGTTTGATCGGCGACGATGGCGAGGTGAAGACCTTCGATGACATGACGGTCACGGCGACCTCGCCGCTGCCGGTGGTTTCCATGACGACACCGCTGCCCAGCGCCAGCGAGTCCGGTCCGGTGGCCGGGAAGTTCACGATCTCGCGCAGTGGTTCGACGCTGGCCGCGCTGACGGTGAACGTGGCGATGTCCGGCACCGCCACCAATGGCACCGACTACACCAGCGTGGCCTCTACCGTGACGATTCCCGCGGGCAGCGCCTCGGCCGATGTGACCATCACTCCTACGGTGGATGCCGTAGCGGAAGGGGACGAGACGGCGGTGCTGACGCTCACCGCGGACGCGGCCTACACGCTGGGCGCGACGGTGAACGGCACTGTGACCATCGCGGACCTGCCGGTGGATGCGTGGAAGAAAACGAAGTTCGGAGCTTCCGCCAATGATCCGGCGGTGGCGGGTGATCTCGCGGACCCGGATCATGACGGCGTCTCCAACCTGCTGGAGTATGCGCTGGGCACCGATCCGCTGGACGGCAAGACCCCGATGCCGAAGCTCAAGCCGGGCGTTTCCCCCGCGCTGTTCCATCTCGACATGCCTGATCCAGCCGCGTCCGATGTGACCTATACGGTCGAGGGCATCAACCTGCTCGGGGGCACGTGGACGACGCTGGCGGCGAAGTCCGGCACCGGTCCGTGGAGCTGGCTGGCTGGCGGGACATCGAAGTTGACCGTCGGCACGCCTGCGGGCGGACGGGTGGGTGTGGATGTCGGTTGTCCGGACTCCATGGCGGCCTCGCCGAAGTACTTCTTCCGCCTGAAGGCGCAGCGGAACTGACGGGTGAAGGAATCCAGGCGTGGGCGGGGTTTCGGCAAATCGATGCTGGCGGAACCTTCCGATCCACGCTTGGATGTCGGAATGCGTTCGCTCCGTCTGGCCGTGTTCGTGGCTCCTCTCGTCCTCGCCGCTTGCGATGGGAAGAAGGGGAACGATGGGATCGATCCGCAGAAGCCGTCGCACGCCGCCTCCGCGAGCGCGTCCGGCAGCGGCCGGCCGGACCGGGAGCGGCAGGCTCGGCCCGCGGTGGTGACGCAGGAGATCACCAGCAGCGGCGATGAGGCCGCGGCGAAGCGGGCGACCACCGTGGCGCGCTACGCGCAGGAAGACCCGGCGGCGGGTCTGGCGTGGGCGAAGGCGATCGAGGACGAGAAGGAGCGCCATGCGACGCTGGAGCAACTGGCGTGGAGCTGCGTCACCACGGATCTGGCGACGGCGCTCGATGCGGCGGAAGCATTGCCTGCCGGTGACAAGCGCCAGCAGGTGATGTCCCATCTGGTGGCGGAGTGGTCCGTGCAGGATCCGGCCGCCGCGCTGCAATGGGCGAAGGAGCGCAATGATCCGGCGGAACGCGATGAGGCGATCACCGGCTGGGTGACGGCCACGGGTGAGAACTCCCCGGCGGACGCGGCCACCCTGGCGGCGGACGAGATCCGTCCCGGCGCGGTGCAGAATCGTGCGGTGGTTTCCGTGCTGCAACGCTGGGCGCGGAAGGACTACGAGGGAGCCAGCAAATGGGTGGAGGATTTCCCGGACGGCGCGCTGAAGGATGACGCCATGCGCGAGCTCCAGGCGGCGGCGAAGTAGGGTATGTATAGTAGCCGGAGTCGTGGGACTTCGGGTGGGGCTGATCCGCCCCGGTCACAACGCGCCGGTTTCAAGAGACGACATGGGACCGGAAATGCGGAGGATGGCGTGCGTCTGCCCAGCCTGAAGTCTCACGACTCCAGCTACGTTGCAGAGAGCTACGCGAAGGCCTTCCGCAGCAGTTCCAGGCTCTTCGGGATCGCGGTGAGCGGGTCTTCCTTGCCCTCGAACTCCAGAGAGATGTAGCCGGTGTAGCCAGCGTCCTTCATGATCTTCGCGATGCGGGGATAGTCGAGTTCCAGCGTGTACCAGACGCCGCCGCCGTAGTAGGTCTTCGCCTGCATGAGGACGGTGTCCTTCGCGAGCTGGGCGAGGCGGTCATAGGGGTTTTCGAGGAAGTTGCCGGTATCGAGCGTGACCTTGAGCCATGGCGAGTTCACGGCATCGACCACCCGCTTCACGCCCTGCGGCGTGCGGCCGAGGCCCCAGTGATTCTCAAGGCCCATGATGATGCCACGTTTGCCCGCTTCCTCCGCGAGCCCGGTGTAGGCTTCGATGACCCACGGGTAGGCGTCTTCCTCGGTGTAGCCGGAGATGGGGTCGTCCTCGCCACGGCGGCGCATGAGTTCATCGAAGTTCTTGATGGTGTCCCAGCGGCCGGAGTTCACGCGCATGGTGGGGATGCCGAGGTTGTAGGCCTGTTCGAGACAGGCGAGCGTGTGGTCGTAGTTTTTCTTCCGCGCTTCCTTGTCCGGAGAGAGGAAACCCTGGTGGGTGGAGTAGCCCATGAGGTCCAGGCCGAGCAGGAAGGCGCGGCGCTTGATCTTCATCAGCTCCGCGGGTTCCCAGGAAAGGAGCTGCTTCTGCAGGATCTCGAAACCATCGAAGCCCATGCGCGCGGCGTGCTCGATGCAGATGTCGATGGGGCGGAGGTCCTCGCGGTTGAAGCCCCAGAAGGAGTAGGAGGAGATGCCGATGCGGTTCGGGCGGGTGTTCGGTGTGGGGGGCGGAGCCGGCGCGGCGGACTTTTCTTCAGCGCGGACGGCGAGAGGAAGGGAGGCGAGCGCTCCGGTGGCGAGGAAGTGGCGACGGTTCATGGACTGAGGGCAAACGTGCGCTGCCGATACAGCATGATCGCGCGGCTCCTTGCAAGGAGGGTCCTGTCTGGGTTTGTAGTTCCTCCTTCAGGAGGGCGGGGTAGGGCAACGATGCTTCAGACGCCCTCCTGAAGGAGGAACTACGTACGAAGATCACTCCATCTCGACGCGGTAACGCGGCAAGGATTTGTCCACGTCCCGGCTCCAGGCATCGATGCCGCCGGTGATGGCGTAGGTTTCCTTCAGCCCGTGGCCACGGAACCAGGCGACCATGTCGAGGGCATTGCGGCCGGTGTGGTCGATGAGGAAGACAACGGTGGCGGGATCTCCGGCGAAGAGCTGTTGCTGGAGTTCCTGGGTGAAGAACTCGGAACCGGGCACGGCGACGGCCTCGAATTCCTCGCGTGTGCGGATATCGATGAGGCGCGGCGGGGCGGAGGAGTCGAGGCGGGTCTTCGCGTCCACCGGTTCGACCAGCATGGCGAGGTCGTGCTGGTGGCTGTCCAGCAGATGGGCGATGACCTCATCCACGGGCAGGTTTTCCGCGCGCAGGCAGAGTTCCGCGAGCGTCTCGTCATTGGAGAAGGCGCAGCTCGAGCAGCCGCCGAGATGATAGCGGGCGAAGAGGGCACGGCGCGCTCCGGGGAGGGCGTCCATGATGTCCCCCATCTTCGTATCGGCTGTGATCTGCGGCTGCGCCATGAGCGTAGGCTAATACCCTACCGGCGGATTTGAACCGCGAATATTGGACAGGGGATTGGAAAAATACGAGATCCCGACCGATCCACCGGGGGGCGACCCCTTCAGGGTCGAAGAAAATATGGAAAGGGCCGCATGGTCCGGAGGTCGCTTCGCGACACTCCGGCTATTGTCCGCAACCTCTTCGAGGTCGTAAGAGGAGCGTCCTGGTCTCTCCCGGATGATACTACCCAGTGCCCGGGGAGGTTGAGGATTTCCTGTCCGGCATTTGGGTTTTTACTGTCTCCTGGTCCGGTCCTATGGGAATAGTCCCTCAAGATGCCCCGCGAGAGAGACCCGGACGAACCGAAGATCTACTTCCTGCCGAACCTGATGACGGCGGGCAATCTGGCGTGCGGATTCTTCGCGGTGCTGATGATTTTCAAGGGCTTGCTGGAGGTCCAGCGGGTCTCCGGCGATGGCGCGCTGATGGCGAAGGAGTACTACGAGGTGTCCCGGCAGTACTATGAGTATGCCATCCTGCTGATCTTCGGCTCGTGTTTGTTCGACCTGTTGGACGGTCGTCTGGCGCGGTTGGGCGGACAGGATTCGCCGTTCGGGCGGGAGTTCGATTCGCTGGCGGACATCGTGTCCTTCGGCATGGCACCGGCGATGCTGGTATCGAAGGCGGTGCTGTTTCCGCTGCCGGCCAATGTGGGCTGGATCCTCGCTTTCGTGTATCTGCTGTGCGGGGCGATGCGCCTGGCGCGCTTCAACTGCCTCGCGCTGCTGCCGAAAAAGCCGGGCGACAAGGCGGAGTTCCGCGGCATCCCAATCCCGATGGCGGCGGGTTTCATCGCCTCGCTGACGTTCCTGATCATCGATCTCTACCGCACGGACCGCGAGCTGGGTTTCTGGAAATACGGCCTGGCGGGCGCGATGCTGTGCCTGTCCGTGCTGATGATCAGCGACGTGCGCTATCCGAGCTTCAAGAAGGTGGACCTGCGCACGCGCAGCACGCTGTGGGCGATCGTGCTGGCGGCGGTGTTGATCGTGGTGACGGTGAAGTTCCGCTACGTGATGCCGGTGGTGCTGTTCAGCATGTATCTGATCTATGGTCTCGTGCGTCCGCTCATCTCGAAGCGCCTGCGCCGCGAGATCGAGTCCTCGGTGGATGAGGACATCGATGACGATGACGGGCCGGAGGATACGACTCCGCTGAGTCCGAGCTAAAGGGGATTCTGAAGCGCATCTTCGCATGTAGTTCCTCCTTCAGGAGGGTGTCTCCAACGTTGATCGGGCGTTGCAGCAGCCAAATGAGTGGAGCTTTCCTTCATGACGTTGTCAGGAGCTCCCGGGATCTGGCAGCCGTGGAGAACAAATGAGGTGCAAGACGCCCTCCTGAAGGAGGAACTACGTGCGAAGATACCCAGGGCCTGAGTTGGCCTCCGGAATATCGGGGCATTGTCCAGTCTCTCGACGGGTGATGGTACCGGGAACAGGGCTCGAACCTGCACGCCTTGCGGCTCCTGATCCTAAGTCAGGCGCGTCTACCAATTCCGCCATCCCGGCCTTCGTGGGGGGGAAGCTATGACAGATTTCCGCCACGGGTCAACCGGGCTGGAAGGGGAACGGCGATTGTGATGGCGGGAACAGGGTTTTGTTGGAATTCCGCACCATCTTGCGCTAGCAATCCTGACCGATCGTGGAGAGTGGTATCTCCGCGGTCATCATTTCATTTCCCATTCGAACCAACCCGCACCCACATCGTCATGAAAGAACTCGAAGACAAACTCACCGGGCTCGGCCTCAGCCAGGAGCAAGCCCAGCAGGCCATCCAGGCCGTGGTGGATTTCATCAAGGCGAAGATCCCCGGCGAATACCAGGGAATGCTCGACCAGGTCATGGCCGGCCAGATGCCGGACCTCAGCGCGCTCGGCGGCATCGTCGGCGGGTTGAAGGGCTTGTTCGGCGACAAGTGAGATCGCGCTGAAATTTCCAGCGGGCTTTCTTTTCCGGACAATGGAAGGGGAAGCCCGCTTTTGTTTTGGGGAGGGTTGAGGGGACTTGCGGGTCATCCGTGATGATGATATACGGCGGCGCGTGTTGATCATCCTTTTGGAGTGCTGGCTGGTGACCATCGCGGTCTCGACGGTGGGAGGATATTTCCTGGGGCGTCCCCGGGATATGGGGTGGTCGGGAGCGGCATGGGGGTTGGCACTCGGGCCGCTGGGCCTGTTGCTTTTCATGACGCGCTATCCGTGAGGGGGCGTCTTTGCTCCTGCCGGGGCATAGAAAGAAGTCAGGCATCGGGTTGGAAGGTCGATGCTGGTGATCGTGGTCCCGCCGCGCGAATACGCGTGCGGCAAGAGAAAGAAAAGCGGACCGGATTCGATCGGGTGCCTCATTCAACGGGGTCCATCCTGATTTCCGAAACGATCGGAAGAGAAGGATGGTGGAGCATAGCGGGTTCGAACCGCTGACCTCCTGCATGCCATGCAGGCGCTCTACCAACTGAGCTAATGCCCCGTGAGGTGCGGGCGCGTTGTATGCGGCACCGACCCGGCCGCGCAAGACGTTTTTATGCGAAAAGTTACTTTTTCGTCGCGAGACGGCGGATCAGTTCGACGAGCTGTCCGGACACCAGCGCGAGCGGGTCTTCATCCGGTTCTTCCGCGGCACTGGCGGAAACGCGCACGGCGGGGAGGCGGGCGTCGCACAGCGTCCTGACGCTGATGTGATTGGAATCCCACGGCGAACGCGTGCCGAAGGAGGAGGGCACGATGGAAAGTACGGGATTCACCGTATCTGGCGTGGAGACATTCACGAACTGCCCGCCGTTCATGTCCTCGAGGAGGAGGATGGAAAGCGCGGGTCCGGCATCGTGGATCATGGTCTTGAGCTTGGCGATGCAGGCGTTCCGGCGGTCGTCCGCCGCCTTCCGGGAGGCTTCGTCGCCCTGGGGAGGCGCGAAGGGATCACGGCCGGACCGGGTTTCATTGCCGTGGGGCAGGAAGACGAAATGGAGCGTGGGGGCGAAGGTTTCTCCGGCCAGGGCCTGCGCGGCGGCGATCTGGGCCACGACTGCGGCCGCGTGTGTCGCGTCACCGGCCTTTTCATCCTGCGGCGTATCGTAGGCGGAGACGATCCATAGCGCCGGTGCATCGTCATCGGTGCCGCGGAGGTCGATTTGCAGGACCGGCCATTGGGCGGGGCCGGGGATTTGCTTCACCGCGTAGCCGGTGTTGGAGGGACCGAGATTGCCTTCGATCCACGCGGCGGCACGGGTGAGGCCGATGCCTTCGTTTGCGGCCGGATGGCGCGGGCCGATGACCTTGGCGAGCTTCTGGAGGTCATCCGCGATGGATTTGGCGGACACGGCGCGGGCGAACTTGATGCTCTCCTTCCGCTCCTGCTCCTTCTTCGATTGGAAATACATCCAGATCGCGCCTGATGCAGAAACCAGCAGCCAAGCCGGGACCAACCACAGCAACACCACCACCCAACGGCTCTTTTTCACAGGCTCCAGCGCGTCCTCCATGCGGGTTTCTCGCCTCCGCGTGGCCGGGGGGCAAGTGCGGTAAACAGATGGTGAATTAAAATCCGGGTAAAAATACTTGCGGGGTAATTATATCCGGGTAAAAAATCTCTCATGATGAATGAAGACAACTTTACCGCCTTCGTCGGTGGAATCCGGATTGCTGCCGGGGATCGGCGTTCGGTGGTCCTTGCTTTGAAAGAGCGGATGAACGCGGACGGCGGGGCGGAGAGAATGCCGATGGTGTTCGAGGATGTCTCGGGCAAGCAGGTGGACCTGGATCTGCGGGAGTCGCCGGAGGGCGTGGAGGGAGGGTCGGTGCGGGCCGGGCGCGGTCGCCCGAAGCTCGGGGTGGTGGCCCGGGAGGTCACGCTGCTGCCGCGGCACTGGGACTGGCTCTCCAGCCAACCGGGTGGGGCCTCGGTGGCTCTGCGCAAACTGGTGGAAGAGGCGCGCCGCGCGAATGTGGGCGCGGACGGCATGCGGGCGGCGAAGGAAGCAGCCTATCAATTCATGCTCGCGGCGGCGGGGGATCTGCCGGGATACGAGGAAGCGACGCGTGCGTTGTTTGCCGGAAACCGGGGCGCTTTCAGCAGCCACCTTGCCGGTTGGCCGGTCGACTTGCGCGAATACACGGAAAAGCTGGCGGCGGGCGCGTGGGAGCCGGGCTTTTCCTCATCGACTCCACCCATGTCTTCCTGATATGCAGGATCATGCAAAAGATCGCGATCGAGGCGGTGCGCCGTTGGACGGTTTTCGGGGACTATCATGTCCCGCAGATCATCCGCGTGCGCTGTGCCCATTGTCCCGAGCGGACATCGTTCGATTGCGGAGCGTGGGCGGAGGCGGGGGATCACGCTTGTCTGGTGGGAGTCATGACGTGCAACTCCTGCGAGCACCGGGCGAAAGTTTTCGTGCTCGATCCTCATGACAAGGAAACCTCCTTCGCGGGAGCGGGGGAGATCCACTGTCTGATGGAGCTGTCCGCCAAGGATGATGCGAAGGAGTATGAAAACGCGCCTGCCTCCATCCAGCGGGCCTATCAGGATGCGGTGGAGTGCCTGAACAATGCGCTTTATTCGCCGGGATCGGCTTCGCTGCGGCGCTTGCTGGAAGGGATCTGCCGGCAGCCGATGAAGGCCACGGACTCCGTGCGTCATCTGGCCGGGCAGATCGAGCACCTCGCGGATCAGGAGGAATTCCGGCAGCCTTTGAAGAATCTCGCCCATGCATTGCGCTTCGCGGGGACGCTCGGACCGCACTTCGATTCCGATGGCGAACCAACCGAGGAGGCGTGCCTGCTGGTGCGGGAGATCGCGGAGGATCTGTTGGACTATTTCTATCGGGTTCCCGCGCTTTCCGCCCGCCTTCTGGAGTTGGGGAAGAAGGAGACGGAGGAGGTGCGGCTGCGTTCCCAGATAGCATGAATTTGTTCTAATGAACAGTATTGTGCTTGCGAAAGATGAAGGAAAACGGTAACTCCTTCCTTCACAAACTACGCAGTTCTAAAGTATCCAACGTGCATGTCAGGGTTCTCACGGGTCTCTCTTTACATTTCGAACGATGAAAAACGCATTCTCGACGCCACGGCATCGCGATTGGGGATTTCACGGTCCGAGGTGATCCGGCATCTGGCGCTCTATCACGGGCTGTGCGGTGGGGATTTTCCGCTGACCGCCCGGATTCTGGCGCTGCCGACGAAGGACCGCGAACGGGTGATCCAGGAGATCCGGGAGCTGGCGGAGTCCGGGGAACCGGCGAAGCCACAGTCGTTCCGCCAGTGGGTGAAGGATACGCTCGGCAGCGACGACAATGAGGCGATCGAGAAGGGCGCGGATTCGTTGCTGCGGAAACTGCTGAATGCGTCTTGAAGACGTGTAGCCGGAGTCGTGAGACCTCGGGCGGGGCGAACATAGGCAGTTCCCCACACTTCCAGTCCTCCTTCGACCGCTCCGAATTGGAGTCTCAGAGGGTGTACCGAAACCCCGGGTGAAGCTCCTTCGTCCCAATGGGACGAAGGAGGTTTCGATACTCCCTCTCGGGAATAGGGAGAGTCCTCCCAGCCTGAAGTCTTACGACTTCAGCTACGTTGCAGAGGAGCCAGTGCCAATCTCGCGACGGCTTGGGTCCGGGCGGATTCCTCGACCGGCTCTCTGACCGCCAGCTCCAACGCATGGAAGCGTGCGCCGAGGTGGGCGGGATGGATGAGCGTTTGGAATTGGCGGATCGCGGCGGGATCGGGCTGTTGTTCCTGCTCCTGAAGCCAAGGCCCGGCGAGGCGGGTGAGCCAGGCACCTTGGTCGCGGAATTCACAGGGAGTCATGCCCAGCGCGAGAGCCGTTTCCGCCACCGCAGTGAAATCGACGTGGGCGGTGATGTCCCGCTCCCCGGGGGAATCCAGCGGATCATCGCCCGCCCGATGCCGGGAAAAGGTTCGCAAGGTGCCGCGGGTTCTTTCCGGGAGATAGTATTCCGGGCGGGCAAAGCCATAGTCGATCCACAGCATCAGGCCGTGGTCGAGAGTTCGGGCCAGTGGTTCCAGGAGTTCCCGGTAGTTGGTCCGGATTTCCGTACGATAGCCATCCGGCAGCGGGGCGGAGGTTTCAGGCACCGGACCTCCCCATTGGGAAGATGCATCCCATTGGAATCCATCGTTTGAAATGGTGACCATGCTCTCGTGCCATGAACCGCCGTGGCGTTCAATGACGTGGAAGGGCAGGGCATCGAGCAGTTCATTGCCGAAGACCATGCCGGGCAAGGGAGCGAGCTCCGTGACCTCCCGGACGGTTCGGTAGTGCCCGGCGAATCTCGCCAGTGCGGCGGATTGGGCGGCGGCGAGGGTGGGCAGCGGTTCGATGATGGCGTATTCCACCGTCCCGAAGGCACGTGCATCCATCGCCAGCAGGGCATCGAGCACGTCGCCTGCCAGCGTGCCGTCGTGGGCTCCGAGTTCGGTGATCCGCCAGCGGTCCGGTTGTCCGGCCCGGTGCCACCAGTTCAGGAAGCGCCGGGCGAGCAGGGTGCCGAAGACCGGGCCGACGCTCACGCTGGTGAAAAAGTCTCCTCCGCGCCCCACTTGGCGGGTTTCCCGGGCGTAGTAGCCGCGGATGGGATCGTAGAGGGCGGCCGCCGTGAAATCGGCGAAGGAAACCGGGCCTTCGCGGGCGATGCGATCGGCCAGAAGGCTGGCCAAAGTGGGGGTTGCCGAGCCTCCTGCGTGGGGATATGGATGTGGGACTGTCACGGGCGACAGGCACGTTCTCACTCTCCGGAACCGGCATGGCAATACGAGACAACTCCCAGAGGAAAACCACCCGCAAGCGCCGCTTTTACAAAAAGAAGCGCTTCTGGTTCGGCCTCCTGCTCACGGGCCTTCTGGTGGCGGCGCTGGGTTGCGTGGTTTTCTGGGAAGGCACGCGCAAGTATCGCGAGCATGCGGAAACCTACGATCTGGAGCGGATCAACGACTTGGAAATCCCCAGCCTGATCCTCGACCGCAACGAGAAGGAGATCGGCCGCATTTTCGTCCAGAACCGCAGCATCATTCCCTATGGCAAGATGCCGCCACGTCTGATCAACGCGTTGATCGCCGGGGAGGATTCGCGTTTCTGGACCCACGATGGCGTGGACTACATCGGCATCGGCCGCGCCGCGTTTTTCAACAAGTGGACGGGCCGCGAAAGCCAGGGAGCCAGCACGGTGACCCAGCAGCTCGCCCGCAATGCCTACGACCTGAAGAACGAGGCGCTGCGGAAGAACCAGGACAAGTACGAGCGGAAGCTGGTGGAAGCCTATCTGGCCCGCCGCATCGAGAAGCGCTACAAGAAGACCGAGATCCTCGAGTTCTACCTGAACCGGATCTACCTCGGCAGCGGCTTCCACGGCATCCGCTCGGCTTCGCTCGGTTACTTCGGCAAGGAGCCGGAGGATCTCTCGACCGAGGAATGCGCGTCAATCGTCGGCCTGATCAAGAACCCGACCGGACTCTCGCCGCTCAACAGCCTGGCGGGAAACAAGAAGACCCGCGACCACGTGCTGGACCGGATGCAGGAGGAGGGCTTCATCACCACGGCGGAGCTGGCGCGCTATCGTGCCATGCCGGTGACGATCAATCCGAAGCCGCTGCAGCGCGGCACCTCCCATCTCTACGAACGCATCGCCGATGAGATCCGCGACGTTCTCGGGGATGACGCGCTGGCCGCCGGTGGCTACCGCATTCACACGACCATTCTGGCGGAAGCGCAGAACGCGGCGCAGGACGCGCTCATCAAGAGCCTCAATGCCGCCGAGGCGCGCAAGGACTACGCGAACCCGAAGTACGCCGACTATCGTAAATCCTCCGGCAAGGCGGCGGAGTATCTGCAAGGGGCGGTGCTGATGGTGGATCACCGCACCGGCGGCGTGCTGGCCCACGTGGGCGGACGCGATTACGCGCAGGTGCCGTTCGATTTCATCGAGATGGGCCGCCGCCCGCTGGGCACGGCGTATTTCCCGTTCATCTATGCGGCGGGCCTGTCGAACGGGCTCACCCCGGCCACGACGGTGGCGGACGAGCCGATGGACAACCGCTCCGTGATGGTTGGCGGGCGCGAAGGCATTCTCGGCGAATGGGGGATGGAGGTTGCTTCTCCGACCTATGAGGGCCAGATCCCGGTGCGCCGGGCGCTGGAGCAATCGAAGATCGCGGCCACGGTGCGCTTCGGCCAGCAGACGGGATTGCAGCGGGTGATCGATGGTGCGGCGGCGATGGGCCTGCCTGCGAAGGGGGTTGAACCGCTGCCGCGCCTGTGCGTGGGGTGGGACAGTTTTTCGATGAAGGAAGCGGTGCGGGCGATCGCCACCTTCGGTCGCGGCGGCTCGCCGGGTCCGGCCTCGCTGCATTACGTGGAGAGCGTGGATTCGCTGAAGGGCGAGACCGTTTACCGGCGCTCGGCGGTGACCAAGGAAAGTGCTCCGGCCATTGATGCGGCCACGGCGTTCCAGGTTCACTCGATGCTCGCGGGATCGCTGCTGCGGGGCAGTTCGCAGGGCGCGTTGAACGGCCTGATCGAGCGCCCGTTCCTCGGCGGCGGCAAGGGCGGCAGCACGGCGGATTTCCAGGACACCTGGTTCCTCGGCTACAACAACCGCATCTCCTGTGGTGTCTGGACGGGCTTCCTGCAGAGCAACGGCCGTCCGATATACGAGGGCGCCTTCAGCCGCGATCTCTCGCTGCCGGTGTGGCAGGCGGTGATGAATGCCGCCGCCCCGTCCTTTGGTGGCGATGAAATCAAGCCGCCCGCGACGGTGGTGGAGGTGCCGGTGTGCCGGGTGTCCGGCCAGCGCGCGACGGAGTTCTGTTACGAGATGGCCGAGGATCCGGCGACCAAGCAGGTGCGCTCGCGCAGCGCCGCGACGATGGAGTATTTCCGCCGCGGCACGGAGAACATGCCCTTCTGCACGCTGCACTCCGGTGCGGACGGCCTGCCGGGGAGCAATCATCTGGCGGTCAACAACGTCCAGTCGATGGATGTGATTCCGATCCGCCCGAAGGCTCCGTCACTGCTGGGGGATGATCCCTATCACGCCGAGCAGCCGGACACGACGCCGATCAGCGGAGACGGGGGCTTTGTCCGCCGCCGTACCAACGTGCTGGACAGTCTCGACCTCAAGGGCACCGAGGAACAGTTGAAGATGCGCCGCCCAGAAAAGCTCCAGATCAACGGCGATTGATGGGGAGGTGAAGTCTCGCGCATTTGAAGGTGCCCGGGCTTGCGCGCGTGCGATGGTCCGCCCATGGTTCGCGGCGTGGCGGAGACATCGGAAAGCAGCACGCGGCGCTGGAGCGGATATGTGTGTCCGGACTGCCGGTTCGTGTTCCGTGTGCCGCGCGACCATGATGGTACCGGCCTCGTGTGTCCGTCCTGCCGGCGGATGCTGAGATTGCCATCTCCGGGGGAAATCCTGCCGCCATTGATCGCCCCGGAGCAGGAGGCTCCGCATATCGCGGAACCGATGGCGCATCCCCGGGAACGAGGCCGCCGCCGCCGTGAGCAGCCCTCCTGGGAAGAGGATGGCCGCAAGCGTTCCTCCAATTCCGATCGTCTGGTGATCGGTGGGGTGGCGGTCGCCATGCTGGCTCTCACGGCGGGAACATTGCTGCTGCTGAAGAGCAAGCCGGGATCGCCGCCGCAGCCCGGGGTGCCACGGGCTGAAGCTCCGGCACCCGCGGTGGTGACGCCCGCGCCCACTCCAGTCCCCGCGGCACCGGTGGTGGATCCGAAGGCGCTGGTGGAAAGTCTTGAACCGCTGGTGAAGACATTTCTCACCGCCGGGAAGGTATCCGAGGTCCTGCCGGTCATCGGTCATCCGGAGACCAGTGGCCCGCGGTTGATGCGGAAGTGGCCGGATGGCCGGATCACTCCCGTGGGGTTCTCATCGTTTGCGGAGACCGGCGAGGTGACCGTGGCGGGCGACACCGCCGCGGCGCTGGTGGTGACGGGTGATTTCAAAAGCCGCCTGATGTATTTCGTGAAGACCCCGCAGGGCTGGAGGATCGATTGGGAAAGCTGGGTGGACTGGTCCGCCATGGGCTGGGACGATTTCATCGCGAAGAGATCCATCGAGCCGGTGCCATTCCGGGTGATCGCCACCGAGGCCAACTACTATAACTTTGGTTTTACGGACGAGAAGAAGTGGCGCTCCGTGCGGTTGGAATCCGTGGACGGCCAGCGTCATCTCGACGGCTATATCGAGCGGGAATCCGAGACGGACAAATCCCTGCGCTTTGAAGATTCTCCGAAGGGCGTCCATTGCCAGGTGGAACTGCGCTTCCCCGAAGGCGGCCGCGCGGACCAGGTGATCGTGAGCCGGATTGTATCCCAAGGGTGGGTGGCACCGCAATCCAAGCAGGAACCATGAACGACAACATTTCCATCCAGTCCACCTATGACAAGGTGCTGAACCTGAACCTCGATCCAACGATCTACGGCACCTTCGCCGAGATCGGTGCGGGACAGGAAACCGCGAACCGTTTCTTCAGCGCCTCCGGGGCCGCCGGCATGGTGGCGAAGTCGATCTCCGCCTACGATATGACGATGAGCGATGCGATCTACGGACGCACCGACCGCTATGTCTCGCGCCAGAGGTTGACGGCCATGCTCGACCATGAGTTCGCGATTCTAACGGAACGCCTCGGCCCGAAGCGCGGTGAGGACACGACCTTCTTCTCGTTCTGCAACACGGTGCGCGCGCGCGGCTGGAAGGACACCGCCGAATGCCACGGCTGGATCGGCATCCGCTTCCAGCGGAAAGCCGGCGATCCACCGTCCGACATCGTCCTTCACATCCGCCTGCTGGATGCCGCCGCCAACGAGCAGCGCGAGGCGCTCGGCATCGTGGGCGTGAATTTGATATACGCGACCTTCCGCCAGCGCGGGCACCTGCGCCACTTCGTGGAGTCTCTGGTGGATAATCTGCTGCCCGGCCGGGTGGAGGTGGATTTGCTGTCCTTCAGCGGCCATGGCTACGGCTACTTCGACAACCGCTTGTGCGCGCTCCAGCTCGTGGAGAGCGGTTTGACGGAGGCGACCTTGTTCCTGCCGGATGGCGAGGTGGTGCAGCCCGCGGAGACGCTGTACAAGCGTCCGGTGCTGCTCCTCCGCGGCAGCTTCGATCCGGTGATGAAGCTCCATCTGGAAATGCTGGAGCAGGCGCGCGGCGTCTTCCATCAGGTGATCGACCCCGCCGACCGCGGCAATGAAATGGAGATCTGCGAGATATCAATGTCGAACCTGCTGCGCGGCGCCGAGTTGGACCCGGTGGATTTCATCGACCGCGCCGATGCCCTGCAGGCGCTGGGGAAGACCGTGCTGGTGTCGAAGTTCGCGGAGTTCCACCGCCTCGCCGCCTTCCTCAACCGCTGCACGAACAAGCCGCTGGGCATCGTGCTCAGCATCGGCCTCCTCAACGAACTCTTCAAAGCGAAGTGGTCGGAGAATCTCGCGGGTGGCTTGATGGAATCCTTCGGACGCCTCTTCAAGAGCGGTCTGTCGCTCTATGTCTTTCCATGGAAGAACCGCCGCAATGGCGAGCTGGTCACGGCGGATAACTTCGTGCCGCCGGAGGGTGAGAAGCATCTCTACCGCCACTTCCTCGAAAACGGGATGGTCCGCAGCGTGCCGTGCAAGGACACGGGATTGCTCCAATACACCGGGCGCGACATCCAGCGGATGATCGAACTGGGCGATGCCACGTGGACCGACTACGTGCCGCAGGAGGCGCATTCGATCGCGGCACGGCGCGGATCGCATCTGCACTGACCCGCCGCGCGGACATGTGGGACCGTGACGGATCAGAGGGAGCCGGAGGGAAGAGAGAAGATCGCGGGTGGTGTGATGGGATTTTCCGTCCAGTCCGGTTACTGTCCGAGGAATGGATCGACGCTGTAGTAGACGTCGGAGGAAGGTGTCACGGATTTGCCGCGGCTTTCCAGTCCTTGAAGCAGGTTGGCGCGCTGTTCCTGCGGTAGATCCGCCTTGAGTGCCGCCGCCCTGGCTGCGGCGGGATCGCTGCCCGCCCAGTTCGAGATCACGTTGCTGACGGCGGAATAGCGATGTTGGTCGTCGTTGATGCTTTCCGCCCAGCGGTAAGCGGTCGCCGGATCGTTTTGCTGGGTCGTGCTGATCATGGCATTGACGGCGTTGTCGCGGGTCTTGCCATCCGGCATGCTGTCGATCCACTTGGCCGCGCCGTCCGGGTCCTTGCCGCACCAGGAGTAGGCGATGCTCTGGATGGTGCTGTCCTTGATCGTGCCGTCGGGAAGGCTTGCCGCCCACTGCGTGGCGGCTGTGGGATCCTGAGCCGCCCAGTAGCTGGAAACCTGGGAGACGGCGTTGGAGATATTGGGATTTTTGGAGGTATCCGAGAGGAATGGGACGATGGCGTTGGCGGCGGCCTCAGGATTGTTGCGAGCCATGGACGGGATGAGCGTGAGCGTGGCTTTCGTGCGTTCTTCCGCCGGCAGGCTTGCCGCCCACCGCATGGCGGCCTCGGCATCGGAACTGCCCCAGCTCGATGCCATGGTCTGGAGTGCGGCCTCACGCGCGGGGCCTGCGGGCAGGGCGGCGAATTGCCGTTGGGCGGCTTCGGGATTGCTGTTTGCCATCTGCCCGAGTGCGGAAGAGACCGCGCGGATTTGCTCGACCGGATTCTTGCGGGACAAGGCCAGCTTGAGGGCGGCTTCCGGGTCCTTCGACGCGAGGGATGAAAAGATGCTCTGGAAGGTATAGGACTCCGCCTTTCCGGTGGGAAGCGAGTCGTAGATTTCCAAGGCGCGGGCGGGATCGTAATAGGACAGGGACTGGACCATGTTCTTCTCGACCTTCTGGCGTTCCGCCGCGGAGTAGCCTTGGAGGATCGCTTCGGATTCCTCACGGGAGGATGATGCGAGGCGGCTGCCGAGCTGGTCGAGGGCTTGATCGCGCAGCGCGCCTGCGGGCAGCTTTCCGATCACTGCGGCGATCTGGCTCGCATCACGGGTGTAGTAGGTATCTCCGGATGCATCCCTGCCGATGAGCATCAGGATGGCGTTGCGCTGATCCGTCGGGTCGGACAAGGACGTGGCGCGTTCGATGGCGGAGCCGAAGTCCTGATCGGCGAGCGTTTGGAAAATCGAGGAGAGGCCCGCACGGCGTGCGGCGGCGGGCATTCCTTCCAAGGTCGCGAGTGCTCCATCCGGATCCCGTGCGGCCATGCCACCGGCGATCGCTCCGAGCGCCTTGTTGCGCTGGCTGTCATTGCCCAGGGAATTCGCCCACGCGAGGGCGGCGGTGCTGTCCTTGGACGCCCAGATCTTGGCGAGGGCGGAGATTCCATCACCCCGTACGGAGGATGGAAGCAGGGCAAGCCGTTTGGCGGCTGCGGCGGGATCGTCCACCGCCCATTCGCCGACGATGCCCGTGACGCTGATGTTCCGGGCCAGGGATGGATCGTTCTTGATCATGTCCAGCCAGGCATCAGGTTGCGAGGTGGCCAAGGCATTGCAAAGCCCGGTTCGCGCGGCGGCCCGCAACTGTGGATCACGGATGGAGGCGAGCTTGGCTTGGGCGAGCTCCGGATTGTCCGCGGCGATGCCCGCGAGCAGGTTGCCTATGGCGGCGGAACGAAAGGACGCTTGTTTGGCGGAAAGCACGAAACGCAGCGCCGCATCGGGATCGACGGCGGCCCAACGCGCACAGGCGGTGGAGATCTCCAACGTGTAGGCGTAGCCGGGCGTCGAGGCCTGGGCCTCGGCGAGATCCGTGACGAGCACGGCGAGCTCGTCCGCGTTCATCTTGGAAAGCGCGGCATTGGCCATGGCGGTGCCGCTTTCGTAGTTGCCGCCACTGCGCTTGTAGAAATCGCGGAGTTGGAGCGCGGTGGTGATCGCCTCGCCACCGGCCCCGGGCAGCACGAGCTTCGGCGTACGGGTCTGGGAGGAGGATGAACGGTCCGCGGAGCGGGTGGGGCGCTTCTCCGGTTCCTTTTTGCCGGTGTCACTTTCCGGCGTGCTGGCGCGTCCGGCCCAGAAGGCGAGCGCCACGACGGAAGTCATAATCAGGGACCGAAGCAAAAATTTCGATGTGGGTTTCATGGACGCATCTGTGGTGACAACAAACTCGCGATGTCCGGGAATGGTCTCCTTCCATACACTTCATGCAGCGGACTTTTTCCGGTATCCCATCTTCATAAACATTTTCCGGGCATTGTGGCGGAATTGCGTGAGAAAGATTCCGCTTCGTCCTGCACGTTGGAGATAGGGCATACCGGTGTGGTGTTCCTATCTTCATAGGCGGGCCGCACGATCCGTCAATAAAACGGACGCACCTCGACGGGTGCCCGGCAGGCGATGGCCGCCTTGCGGCCCCACTCCAGCGCTTCGTCCAGACCGGCGGCTTCCACCACCCAGAAGCCTCCCACGTGTTCCTTGGTTTCCAGGTAGGGTCCGTCCGTGATGACGACTCCGCCACCGGGTTGCCCGCGCAGTGATCTTGCGGTGCCTGCGGGTTGCAGACCGCCGACGAAAACGCGGACACCGGCGGCGATCATCTCCTCATTGAGCACATCGATCTCGCGGTGCATCGCCTCGTCCTCCAGCAGAAACGGGTCGTAGTCATCGGGGTGGTGAATGGTGATCCAATACTGGTTCATGGCGTTCTATTGCAATGGGGTTCATCCTATTGACGAACAGCACGACTGGAATTGGACAAGCCGTCAAAGAATTCCGCTTCTCCCCGCGGTTCAGACAGCGATCACACGAACCATTCCTTCACGACCTTCGCCGGTTCCACGCCGGTAAGCTTCATGTCGAGCCCCTGGCTTTTGTAAGTCAGTCGGGTGTGGTCGATTCCGAGGCAATGCAGCATCGTGGCATGCAGGTCATGCACCGTGACGGGGTTCTCGAGGATGTTGTACGAGAAGTCGTCCGTCCGGCCGTAGGAGATGCCGCCTTGGATTCCGCCGCCGGCCAGCCACATGGAAAAGCACCGGGGATGATGATCACGCCCGTATTGTGTGGGCGTGAGATTCCCCTGGCAATAGACGGTGCGGCCGAATTCGCCGCCCCAGATCACCAGGGTGTCTTCCAGCAGGCCGCGCTGCTTGAGATCCTGCAGCAATCCGGCTTGTGCCTGGTCGACGTCCTGGCATTGGAGGGGAAGATCCCGCACGACGCTGCCATGGTGGTCCCAGCCGCGGTGGTAGAGTTGGATGAAGCGCACGCCCCGCTCGGCCATGCGACGGGCCATCAGGCAGTTGTAGGCGTATGTGCCGGGTTTTTTCACATCGGGGCCGTACAGCGCGAGGGTGCTTTCCCGTTCGGTGCTGAAGTCGGTCAGGTCCGGCACGCTGGTCTGCATGCGATAGGCCATTTCATATTGGGCGATGCGGGCGAGTACCTGGCTGTCGCCGTTGGATTCGGCTTCACGCCGGTTGATCTCGCCGAGCATGTCGAGCATCTTGCGCCGGTCTCCGCGCAGCATGCCCTTCGGATCATTGAGGTAGAGCACCGGATCGGCGGAGGCCCGGAACTGCACGCCCTGATGTTCCCCCGGTAAAAAGCCGGCCCCCCACAGATGGGAGAACAGGGCCTGCATCTGGCCGCGGCCCTGGCTGATCATGACCACGAAGGCGGGCAGGTTTTCATTCGTGCTGCCGAGGCCGTAGGAGAGCCAGGCACCGATGGAGGGGCGGCCGGGATTCTGATTGCCGGTTTGCATGAAGGTGACGCCCGGCCCGTGGTTGATCTGCTCGGTCATCATCGACTTCACGACACACAGCTCACCGGCCATGCCGCCGGTGTGGCGCAGCAGATCCGAAACCCACAGGCCCTCCTGGCGGTTCGGGTGTTGTTCGAACTTGAAGATCGAAGGCGCGATGGGCAGCCGGGATTGGCCGGAGGTCATGCCGGTCAGACGCTGGGCTCCACGCACGGAGGCGGGAAGGTCCTTGTCGAAGAACTCGTGCAATCCCGGCTTGTAGTCGAAGGTGTCGAGCTGGGAGGGCGCGCCTTCCTGATAGAGATAGATGACGCGCTTCGCCTTCGGCGCGAAATTCGGGAACATGGGCAGGCTTGGTGCGGAGGGTTGCTCCGCCGCCAGGAGACGACCCAGTGCGGTGCTGCCGAGAAAGGAGAGTCCACCGGCCGCGGCACCTTTCAGCAACTGGCGGCGGTTCAGATTGAACAAATGATCATGGGCCGATTGCATTTCAGTCGCGGACGAGGGTTTGATCGAGATTGAGAACGGTGCTGGCGATGAGCATCCAGGCCGCGAGTTCCGATGGGTTGAGGCTGGCATCGACGGCCGTGGTACCCTGCTGCAACAAGGCGGCGGCATCGGCAGGGGTGGCACGGTAGCGTGCTTGGAGTGCATCCAAGCCATCCGCCAGCGTGCGTATATCGGCATCGGAAGGAGACCTTGCGGTGACGGTGCGAAAGAGCAGAACGAGCCGCCCGCGGGTCGGGATGGAGGTCTTGAGCATCCGCTCCGCGAGTTGCTTCGCGCATTCGAGAATCTGTTCGTCGTTGAGCGTGGCCAAGGCCTGCAGCGGCGTATTGGTCGGCATTCTACGGACCGAGCAGGAGGTGCGGTCGGGGGCATCAAAGAGGATCATGAAGGGAGGCGGAGAGGTCCGTTTCCAGAAGGTGTAGAGGCTGCGACGATGGAGGGCGCCGCCCAGGCTCTGTTTGTAGGCCTTGGTGTTGCTGCCTTCATTCGAGCGTTCTTCCCACAAGCCCGATGGCTGATAGGGAAAGACCGGAGCGCCACCCATATCCTCCGATAAGAGACCCGAGGCCGAGAGCGCCTGATCCCGCAGTTCTTCCGCAGTGAGCCGGCGCCGTGGAAAACTTGCGAGCAGCCTGCCATCGGGATCCTTGGCGGTCACTTCAGGACGGATGACGGATGAACGGCGGTAGGCGGCACTGGTCACGATCAACCTCACCATGTGCCGCACATCCCAGGGCCTCGCGGAGGCACTGCCATCCCGGAACTCCACTGCCAGCCAATCCAGCAACTCCGGATGCACGGGATATTCGCCCTGCATGCCGAAGTCATCCGCCGACTTCACAATGCCGGTGGTGAAGAACTGTTGCCACAAGCGGTTGACAGTCACCCGTGCGAGCAGGGGATTGCGCTGCGACACCAGCCAGCGTGCCAGTCCCAGCCGGTTTGCGGGAGCATCGGGGAGAGATTCACCGAGCACCGGAGGCGGGCGCCTGACCACCGGGTGGCTCTTGTCCGGCTGGTCATACTGCCCGCGCGTCAGCACGAACGTCGGAGTGGGCGTGGCCGCCTCCTGCATGACCATCACCTTCACCTTCGGTCCCTGCGGAACGAGAGGAGAGGCGATTTCGATCAGCGGAGGATACGCCGCGGACTTGTCGTTTTCGACGTGTTTCTCGGTGATGGAATTGAAGTAGGATTGAAGGCTGTAGAAGTCCTCCTGCTTGATGGGATCGAACTTGTGATCGTGGCAGCGGCAGCAGTTGAGCGTGAGACCCAGGAAAGCCGTGCCAACGGTCTGGGCGCGGTCCGCCGCATATTCATTCAGATACTCGGCGGCAATCGTGCCGCCCTCCGCGGTGATCAGATGGTTCCGGTTGAAACTGGTCGCGAGGATCTGTTCCGGAGTGGCCTCCGGCAGCATGTCGCCCGCGAGTTGCTCGATCACGAAGCGATCGTAAGACATGTTCGCGTTGAAAGCCTGGATGACCCAGTCCCGCCATGGCCAGCCGGTGCGAAGCAAATCGTGGAGATACCCATTGGTGTCGCCATAGCGCGCGAGATCCAGCCACTGGGTGGCCATCCGCTCGCCATAGTGGGGCGATTCCAGCAATCGTGCGACCACGCGGTCATAGGCATCCGGGTCCTGATCGGCGATGAAGTCATCCAGCTCTTTGATCGTCGGTGGCAATCCTGTTAGGTCCAGCGTGACCCGGCGCAGCAACGTCTCCTTGTCCGCTTCGGCGGAGGGCTTCAAGCCGGTGCGGAGCAGGCGTTCACCGAGGAACGCGTCGATCGGATTCACGGAAGGTTGCGGTACCGCAGGCCGTACGGGAGCCTCGAAGGCCCAGTGCTTTTCATAGCGGGCACCGGCTTCGATCCATTTGCGGATGAGTTCCTTCTCGTCCGGAGAAAGTGTCTTGTGGGATTCCGGAGGAGGCATGACCTCATCCGGGTCGGTTGCCAGGATGCGCTGCCAGACTTCACTGCCGCTGGTGGAGCCGGGTTTGATGCCGGGCAATTTGCTGTCCGTGGTGGCGCAGGCACCTTCGGGTGTATCGAGCCTGAAATCCGCTTTGCGGTGCTTCGGGTCGAACCCGTGGCACGAATAGCATTTCTCCGAGAGGATCGGACGAATGTCCCGGTTGAACAAGGGCGTGTCCGCCGCAAGGACCTGCATCCCAGCCTGCAAACCGATCGCCATCATGCTCATCCAGACAAACTTCATCGGTAAGGACCGTGCCCTGCTTTGGGTGTGAAAGTCTTGGACGCAATCTGCAAATATTTGTAAAAACGCTGCATGAAAACGGTGAATCCGAAACAAGATTTCCTTCGCGAGCTCGCGCCGGGGGAACTCCAATCCCTCTACGATCTGATGCCGGACATCTCGTTTTTCATGAAGGACACCAAGGGGCGCTTCGTCGCTTTGAACAGGATGGGTTGCGAGTTCTGCGGTGTCGCATCCGAGCGCGATGCCTTCGGATGCACCGACCGGGATTTCTTCCCCCGGAGCAATGCCGACGAGTACATGGCCGATGATCGTGCGGTGATGGAATCCGGAATGCCCATTCTGAACCGGATCGAGCCCGCGCCTGAAAACAAGGGCTCACCCCGGCTGGTGGTCACCAACAAGATCCCGGTGAGAGACCGCAGCGGACGCATCATCGGCGTCGCTGGTTTCTCCCGCCGGGTCGAGCACCTGCGCTGTGCGGACACGGTCATCAAGAAGCTGGCCGCCGCCGTGGATTTGCTCCACTGCCACCATGCTGAACCGCTCACGATTTCCGATCTTGCGAAACGAGCCGGCCTCTCGGGCAGCCAGTTCGAGAGGCTGTTCCGCAAGGCATTCGCCACCAGCCCGCGTCAATACCTTCTGTGTATCCGCGTCGAAAGCGCCTGCCGTCTGCTGGTGGAAACCGGTGAAACCGTGGCCTCAATCGCCCAGCAATGCGGATTCTATGATCACGCCCATTTCACGAAGGCTTTCGTGAAGGAGAAAGGTGTCACTCCCTCCCGCTTTCGCAAGGAACATCAGGCCTCTCCCGGTCATGCGGGAAAGGGACGGAAATCCTGATGCTCCTCCTCGCGATGCGGGCTTACACGAGCAATTCCTTCACCACCTTCGCCGGTTCGGTGCCGGTGAGCTTTTGGTCGAGTCCCTGGAACTTGTAGGTCAGGCGCTCGTGATTGAGGCCGAGGGTATGAAGGATGGTGGCGTGCAGGTCGCGGACATGCACGGGATCCTTCACGATGTTGTAGGACATCTCATCCGTCTCGCCATAGACCTGTCCGCTCTTGATGCCGCCGCCCGCCATCCAGAGGCTGAAGCAACGCGGGTGGTGGTCGCGGCCGTAGGTGGTTTCGGTGAGCGTGCCCTGGCAGTAGATCGTGCGGCCGAACTCGCCGCCGAAGACGACCAGAGTATCCTCCAGCATGCCGCGCTGCTTGAGGTCCTGGATCAGGCCGTAGCAGCCCTGGTCCACGTCCTTGCACTGCGAGGCGAGATCGCGCGGCAGGTCGCCGTGCTGGTCCCAGCCGCGGTGGAAGATCTGCACGAAGCGCACGCCGCGCTCCATGAGGCGGCGCGCCATCAGCGCGGAGTTGGCGAAGGTGCCGCGGACCTTGCTTTCCGGGCCATAGAGCGCGTGAACCTTCTCGGACTCTCCGGACATGTCCGCGAGCTCAGGCACGGACGCCTGCATGCGGAAGGCCATCTCATACTGCTGGATGCGGGTCTGGGTCTCCGGGTCGCCGACGGCTTCGTACGATTTCCGGTTGAGATCATTGAGGCCGTCGAGCATGTCGCGGCGGACCTCGCGCGAGACGCCTGGCGTGTCCTTCAGGAAGAGCACCGGATCACCGAGCGAACGCAGCGCCACGCCGGCATATTTTCCGGGCAGGTAGCCGGAGCCCCACAGGCGCGAGGAGATGGCCTGGACATTCGAGTAGGGCGAGGAATGGGTGGCGTGGAGGACGACGAAGGAGGGCAGGTCCTGGTTCATCGAGCCAAGGCCATAGGACATCCACGAACCCATCGATGGCTTGCCCGATTGCATCGAGCCGGTGCAGATGAGCTGGTTGGCGGGTTCGTGGTTGATGGCATCGGTATGCATCGATTTGATGATGCAAAGGTCATCCACCATCTTCGCGGTCCACGGCAGCAACTCGCTGACCCATGCGCCGGACTGGCCGTGCTGGGCGAACTTGAAGATCGAGGGCGCGAGCGGGAACGCCTTCTGGCCGGAGGTCATGCCGGTGAGGCGCTGGCCTTGCGACTTCAGCCACTCGTTGAGGTCTTCCTTGAAGCGCTTCTGAAGGGCGGGCTTGTAGTCGAAGGTATCGAGCTGCGAAGGCGCGCCGATGAGCGAGATGTAGATCACCCGCTTCGCTTTCGGCGCGATCTGCGGCAGCCCGGCGAGGAATCCGGCGGAGTCCGCGACCACGCCGGAAGCGGTGCGGCCCATCAGGGCGGCCAGCGCCGCGACGCCGAGACCACTGCCGGAGCTGCGGAAGAACTGGCGGCGGGTCAGCGCGTTGTTGTAGGTTTCGATCGGATTCATCGGGTGACGGTTTCGTCGAGGTTCATGAGCTGGCTGGAGACGACGGTCCAGGCGGCGAGTTCCGGAGCGGGGAGTTGCGCGGGTGCGGCGGTGGCACCGGTGGCGAGCAGTTGCTTCGCCTCGTCCGGCTTGGAGGTGTAGTTGGCGAACAAGCGGTCGAAGGTCGTCTTCACCACCTTGCGTTCTTCGGCCTTCAGCGGGCGGTCGATCAGACGGCTGGTGATGAAATCAAGACGGGCATCGAAGGTGGAGCCCTTCTCCAGCGCGTGGGCGGCGAGCATCTTGGCGGCCTCCACGAACTGCGGATCATTGAGCATCACCAGAGCTTGAAGGGGCGTGTTGGTGCGCTCGCGGCGGACGCAGAAGACCTCGCGGCTCGGGGCATTGAAGAGTTCCATGCTGGGAGGTGCGGCGCTGCGCTTCCAGAAGGTGTAGAGCGAGCGGCGGTAGAGGGCTTCACCGGAATCCTGCTTGTAGTTCTTGGTATTGGATTCCTTCATCGCCACCGCTTCCCAGATGCCCTCCGGCTGGTAGGGCTTCACGGAGGGGCCGCCGACCTTGTCCACCAGCAGGTCGGAGGAGGCGAGGGCCATGTCACGGAGTTGCTCGGCATCGAGGCGCACGCGCGGGCCGCGCGAGAGCAGGCGGTTGAGCGGGTCCTTCTCCAGCTTCTCCGGAGTCACGTTTCCGGACTGGCGGTAGGTGGCGGAGGTGACGAAGAGCTTCACCATGTGGCGGTAGTCCCACTTCGACGTGATGAACTCGGTGGCGAGCCAGTCGAGAAGCTGCGGGTGACTCGGGCGCGCGCCCATGATGCCGAAGTCCTCGGTGGTTTCGACGATGCCAGTACCAAAGAAGTAGTACCAAGCGCGGTTCATCGTCACACGGGCGGGCAGGGGATTGGCGGGATCAACGAGCCATTGGGCCAGGCCGAGGCGGTTGCGCGGAGCATTGGCGGGCAGCGGCGGCAGCGCGGCGGGAACATCGGGTGCCACCTTCTCGCCCTTGTCGGAATAGACGCCACGGGCGAGGACATGCGCGAAGGGCGCGGAGTCCTTCTTCTCATCCATGACCAGACTGACCGAGCCGCGTGCGCGCAAGGTGGTCTGCTCTGTTTTGAGCGCGTCGAGCGATGTCCGCAGTTCACGCGAGCGGACATCGACGTTGCTGATGAAGTGGCGGAAGAGCTGGTCGTTCTGGACCTTGGTGCGCTGGCCGGCCGGGATGGCGGCAAGGCTGCGCAGCATGCTGTTGTCCGCGATGTCCTTGATCTCCTCCGGTGCGAGCAGGCGGCGGTAGAAACGGAAGTCCTGGAGGGCGACCGGGCCGTTGAGCTTCGAGTCGTTGTTGGCACGCGAGCCGAGACGGAACGGAACCGGGGTTTCGATGGTGCCGCCGACGGAGCTTGGAGACAGGGAGCCGTTCTGCTTTTTCCCGTCCACATAGATCGCGCAGGTCTGGTGGCCCGGGCGGGTGCCATCGTAGGTCATCATCACGTGGTGCCACACGCCGGGGGAAAGCGGATCATTCGCCGTGAGCTTGTTCGCCGCCTTGTCCCAGGTATCGATGACGTGGGTGGCGGGCTTTCCGCTCTGGAGGTAGATGTCCCAGCCGCGGAACGATTGGGCGGGATTCATCCGGGCCACGACCGCGCCGGTGGGTGTGCCCTCGATGCGGACGAAGCCGCCGTAAGTCACACGGTCCCCGCGCGAGAAGGAAGCGAGATCGCCGATCTCGATGGGCTTGTCGCTGACGACCGGAGCCTTGCCGAGCGGACCATCGATGCGGTTTGGCTGGTCCGGCCACTCGCGGGCCTGGCCATCCACGATGCCCTTGATACCTCCCTCGTTTTCATTGAGGGGAAGGTGGAGCACCAGGGTGGAATCGATGGCTTTCGATTCGGTGATGACGGGATTCGAAACCCACTTCTGGAAATCCGGCTGGGCGGTCTTTTCCCGCTCCGCGATCTGCTTGTTGGTGTCCGTGATGGCGGTCGCCAGTTCACCCCAGCGGGCGCGGTCGCTCATGAGCGGCACGAACACGTTCGGCGGGTGCTCGGCGTTGTTGCCGTCCAGCGCGGACATGGTGCTGTTCCGGAAGAACGCCGTCATGGAGTAGAACTCCTTGGTCGAAACCGGGTCGAACTTGTGATCGTGGCACGCGGCACAACCGGTGGTGAGACCAAGCCACACCGCCGAGGTCGTCTCAGTACGATCCTTGGCGTAGATCGCGTTGTACTCCTCTCCGATCGCTCCACCCTCGCCGGTGGTGGCGAGACAACGGTTGAAACCAGTGGCCACTTGCTGGTCGAGGGTCGGGGTGGGTAACAGGTCTCCGGCGATCTGCTCGATGGTGAACTGGTCCCATGGCATGTTTGCCTGGAAGGCGCCGATCACCCAGTCACGGTAGGGCCAGATGGCGCGGTAGTTGTCGATGTGGATGCCATGGGTGTCCGCGTAGCGCGCGGCATCAAGCCATTGGCGGGTGAAGTGCTCCGCGCTGGATGGAGTGGCCAGCAGTTTGTCCGCCGCTTCCTCCACGGCCTTCTTCGGATCTTCCGCCGAACGTTTCACGAAGGCATCCGTGTCCGCGGTGGATGGAGGTAGGCCGGTGAGATCGAAAGCGAGGCGGCGGTAGAAGCGGCGCGGATCTTCCGGCGAATTCGGCTTGAGACCGTTTTCTTCCAGTTTCTGCGCGATGAAGCGGTCGATGGGATTGGTGGCGAAGCCTTCCCCGGCGGCGGGCGGTTCGGGATGCTTGATCGCGGCGAACGCCCAGTGGGGCTCGTACTTCGCTCCCTGGCGGATCCATTCCTCAAGCAGCGCGATGTCCTGCGGCTTGAGTTCCTTGTGGCCTTCCGGTGGCGGCATGACCTCCTTCGGGTCATGGGACTTGATGAGCTTCACCAGCAGCGAGGCCGCGGGATCGCCCTTGATGATGACCGGTTGTCCGTTCTCGCGCTTGGCGAAGGCATCGGCCTCGCGATCCAGGCGCAGCGGTGCGTCCTTCGGCTTGCGCGTGCCGGAGTCGGGACCATGGCAATGGTAGCAATACTCCGAGAGGATCGGCTGGATGTGTTCGTTGAAAGTGATCTCCTTCGGCAGTGAGACCGGCACGACGTGCGGAGCCGCCGGAGCTGAGACCGGCACGACGTGCGGAGCCGCCGGAGCTTCTCCACCGGTGCTCTTGTCTCCGGTTTTCACCGAAGCCTTTCCGCCTTCCTTGCAACTGGTGAGGAGTGTTCCGAGTACGGCAAGAGAGATCGCGGGCACGGCGGAACATCGCCGCAAGCGGCGGAGGGACGGGAAGATGGACATGGGCTGCAATGACATCCGGAATGTGGGTGGTTGTGGAAGTGTCCGGTTCGGCGAAATACGGAGCGTTTTGCCCGGGCTTTCAGCAATGGGCGCAGTGGTCTCGTTCGCAGGAAATTTTCCGCAGATTCGCGGAAACCGCCCTTCCTGCGGTCGCGTGGAATGAGATCTCCGGGCATGGACAATATTGTCCACGCGGACGGCGTTGGATGAATGGATGGAGGTTCAGATGCCCCCGAGAAGTTGGCCTCCTTTGACTTCGAACTTGGGTCCTTTCAGGGCATTGGAGGGCCACTGGTCCTTGAAGAATTTCTGTTCTTCCTCGTTGAAGTCCGTGGTCCGGAAGATGGGGAGATTCGGCATTCCGTTCGCTTCCTTGGTCAATTCCTGATCCTTGCTCTGCACCAGCACTCCGGCGGCGAAGATACCGCCTTCATCTCCGATGAGGATGTCCACGGTCATCGCCTGTCCGGCGCGGATCTGGAACCATTCGCCGGCGAAGACGGCGGCGCCCGGTTTGCCCTTGAGGTTCGCGCTGCCGAGGCTTTCGCGCTTTTCGCCGGTATAGCCGTGGTCCGAAGCATCGAGACGGACGTTGCCATTCACGCCGACGACGAGGCAGTTGTCCCCCCAGCCGACGAAGCGGATCATGCCACTGGTGTTTGGGACGACAGTCGCGGTGTAGTGGGCGACCCAGAGGCCGGGAGCAGTTTCGGGAGACTTGAAAGCTTTTCCGGCTTCGGTATCCGGCACGCCTGGGAAGAACGCGGCGCGGGTGCTGAGATTCACCGGCGAGGTGTAGTGGGGGATGTTCCGCGGTTCGCGCCAAGTGCTGCCTTTGGCGAAATCCTTGATGATCTTCGCGGCCATGGCGGCATCAAGCGCCTGCACCCCGGTGGGCTTGCCATCCTTGTTGCGCTTGAAGTCATAGAAAGTGCCGGTCAGCCCCAGCGAGTTCGGGTCCGGCAGCATGCCGAAGGGATTGAAGCCGGGACCGTTTCCACCAAGGCCCGGGCCCTTGCCGCTGCCGAAGCCCTTGCCGGTGCCATCGCCGCGTCCGCCACCGGAGCCGCTGCCACCCAGTCCGCCGGACAAGCCGCCATTGCTGAGCGCGCCCACGGAAGACATCGCGGAGGCCGCATCCGGTTCAGGCAAGGTGAAGTTGCTGGTCGCACCTTTCGCCGCCATGCGCGGGGCGTTCGGCATCGAAACCGTGGCGCGCTGCTTCTTGTTGCTGATCTCCTTCACCCCCGGCGAGCCTCCACCGCCGCCTTTTGGCATGAAGTCCACGTCGGCTTTCTTTTCCGGAATGATCTGGAAGATCCAGAAGACGCCGATGGCAAGCAGGATGGCATGGACCATCAGCGAGATCGAAAGGGAGCCGCCGCCGAGTTTTTTCCAAACGGAAGGCTTGCTCTCAACGGCGTGAACCGCGGGCGGGAGCGCTGGATCGGGGTGGCTCGGTGTCATGGAAAGTTGGGTTCTTGTCAAAAATGCTCATTCGATTCCACGATAACATGCTTAAATTAAAAGAATGGAATAAATCGTGAACGTCAAATATGGGTATTTATCGGTTCTGGGTTGAGGTGGTATCTCCAACTGGAACGAATGAGGCGGGTTTGGTATACTGTGTGAAAATGTGGATTTATCTGCAAATGGTTTCTATCCTTGAATTGCGACGAAAAACCGTGCTTCAGAGGCCTGGAAAGTGAAAATTTTGATGTAAAAGGGATGAGCCTTACGAGGTATGATCCTTCTAATGCGTCTCCCCCAGCCCTTTCATCATGTGTTACCCGTCCATGAGGAGCTTTTCAGCGGGGGCTTGTATGTGACCCATGTGGGTTGGGAGCGGGTGCTCCCCGGAGAGACGTATCCGAAGCAGGATCACCATCCTCTGTTCTACCACTATTCGTGGGAGGAAGGCCGCGTGCTGCCGGAGTTTTGCATGGCGGTGGTGATGGCGGGGAAGGGGGAGTCCCAGACCAAATCCCGGCACAAGGTGCTGGGGGAAGGCAGCGTCTTTCTGATCGCTCCGGGTGAATGGCACCGCCACCGGCCTTGTGCGGAGACGGGTTGGGACCTGATGTGGATCCACTTCAATGGTGGAAGGCCCGGTGAATGGCTGGCGAAGGGGGCCTTTGGCGCGAATCACAACTATCCTGCGATCGAGCATGCGGATCTGTTTTTGGAGGAGTTCAAGAGACTGGTGACGAAGGCACACGCGGACCCGACGCGGAACTCGCTGCAGCTTTCATGGCAGGCGGTGGGGTTGCTGTCCCACTTCGTGGTCGATGAGGAGGCGGGCGGGCATGCGGCTCGGAAGAGCACGACCGGAGACGCGGTGGTGGATGCGGCGATCGAGCATATTTGGAACTTCAGCCACGGGATGCTGGATGTGCCGGGCGTGGTGGAGGCGGTGGGCACGGGACGCCGCAGCCTGGAGCGCCGGTTTCGTGCGGTGACCGGGCATGGCGTGCTGGAGGAGATCCAGCATTGCCGCTTCACGCGTGCGGCGTGGCTGCTGGTGGAGACGGATCTGCCGGTGAAGACGATCGTGGGTCGTGCCGGATTCAACAGCCACGAACAGATGCGGCTGGTTTTCCACAAGCGCACCGGGGGCTCACCGGAGGTTTACCGGGAATCCGGAGGGGAGAGAAAGTAAGGTGCTCAGGCGTGCTCCCAAGCCGCCCGACAGCGGGGGGTGAGCACGGGAGGGGCATATTCGCGGCCATCCAAACGGGAGACCACCACCGGACCGCGTGTGGCGGAGGTGAGAAAGACCTCGTCAGCCTCCAACAGATCGTTCCGTGTCACGCGCTCCTCGGCGATGGAGAGCCCCAGGGCGGCGGCCGTTTCCAGCAGCCAGCCGCGGGTGATTCCCGGGAGGCAACCACTCGACAGTGGAGGAGTGGTGATCCGGCCGCCTTTCACCACGAAAAGATTCGCGGTTGTGGCCTCGCAGACGTCACCGCGGGTGTTGAGGAAATAGGCTTCGTCATAGCCCTGTCGGCGGGCATCGGCGAGGGCGAGGAGGTTTTCCGCATAGGAGGCGCACTTCAGGCCAGTGAGGGCGGAACGCTCGTTGCGCGGCCATTTCGAGAAGGTGACGGAAACCGCCGCGGGCACCGGTGCATTCGGCGCGGCGGTGAGAATGACCGCCGCGTCGGGCCCCCGCTGGAGGGCATCCAGTCTTCCTTCACCGGCGGTCTGGAAGAGGCGCACGCGGGCGCGGCCGGTGGTGAGCTGGTTTTCCGCAAGGATCGTGTGGATGGCCTCCGCGATTTCCGGCTCCTGAGGGGCTTCCCAGCCGAGCCGGGCACAGCCTTCCGCGTGGCGGGCGAGATGGCGTTCCAGAAAAACGGGGCGGCCCTCGATCGCGAGGATGGTTTCGAACAGGCCGAGCCCCCCGGTCAGGCCGCGGTCGAACGGGGATATCCGGAGTTCCTCCGCGGACATCATCCGCCCGTTGCACCACACCTGCCGGCTCATGGCGCAAGCACGCCCTGTGGCGGGCGGCGTGTCAATCGTGCGGCGCTTCGGGATTGACCGGGCGAGCGCGGGGGAAATGCTCTGCGGCATGCGCTTTCTTCTCTTCCTGTGCGGCATCTCCGTCCTCGCCCTGGCCGGTGCGGCCTTCAAGGCTCTCAATCAGAATGACGCCATGGGCTTCATGAATGGAGCGCTCGCATTGGGCGGCGGGCTGATCATCTGCGGGTTTTTCGCCACGCGCTGGTTCTGGCACGGCTTGTTTGGTGGTGGGATCCTCGCGCTGCTGGCATTCGGCCGCGGGTTGTTCAACCTCCCGGGGCTGATCAAGTATTTCCAAGGCGAGCAGGAGCATGGCCCGCTGCCGATCCTGGAGGTCGCAGTCACCGTGATCTGCCTGTTCCTGCTGGTGGGGGTGATTAAAACGCTCCACGCGGAGCGTCTGCGGCGCATGCTGGAGGAGGGCGAGGAGACGGAAGAGGGGAAGGACTGACAAGAGTCTTGCCCGGGGGCGGCGGGTCCGTTTGGCTGGGGGCGGCGTGAACCCCCACGCTTTTTTCTGCTGTCCCCTGTTTATGAACACCCCCCCTGACTTGATTGTTGGGTTCTGGCTTTGGTTTCAGGAACGCCAAGCCGAACATCACACCCTGAGCAACGCGGATTCCCCCCTGCTGGCAGCAGCCACTGCCAAGCTGAAGGAACTCGATCCGCATCTGAGCCTGGAGGCCGATGCCGAAGCATCGCGCCCCGCGCTCATCGTCACCACCGGTGCCACCGCTGCGAGCATTCCCCATGCGGAGGCCGTGGCCGCCGCCGCTCCGGCAATACCGGGCTGGCAGGTGATCGCGCTGAAACCGGCATTCGGTTTCGCCTTCACGCTGAACCACCACGGCACGCGCTACGAACCGCAGGCGATGTGGTTCATGACGCCAGACGAACAACCGGTGCCCGGAAAACTGGCGATCCGCGTGGGCATCCCGAACTACACCTCCACCTCGCCCACGTATGTCCGCCAGGCGGTGCGGCTGGTGCTGGAGAAGGCGATTGGAGAGCGATCGCTGGCGGAGGACATCGTATCGTTCGAGGTGCTCCAGTTGCCACGCGCGCCGGAGCCTGCGGGTTACATCGAGCTCTTCGAGCTGCCGGATGTGATCGAGGAGCGTCGGGAGGGGTGAGAGTTGGCCCCCTCTTCATTGTAGCTGAAAGCTCTGCTAGAATGTAGGGGGAAGCTCCGCTTTCCCTCTGCGTGGGGGCGTGTCGTCTGGTCTTCAAGCCTCTTCTCATCCGGTCCGGCCGCACCCGGTTCGAAAGCGGAGCTTTCGACCACATTGCTCCGCTCAATTTCCGCCGGGCTTCGGGGCATTGATCTCCGGTGGCACGGACTGCGGAGTCGTGGGTGTGGGAAGCTGCGGGACCGGCTGACCCGCCGGGGTGGATTGGCCGGGGGCGGGCTGTGGTGGCACGGGCGGCGCGGGTGGTTCCAACAGGTTCTTCCACTCGAGGATCTTGTAGCCTTCCCCGATGCCGCCGAACTCGCCCACCAGCGTTTCGCATTTGGTACGCCATGCACCGTAGTCCGGCGGCGCGTTCGGATCGCGGGTACCGGGGAAGACGAGATAGGTCACCTTGAGATCGGACACCGGGCGGTTGTAGGGCGTGGCGCGGCTGCTGAGTTCCTTCGCGATCCGCAGTGAGGCCTCGCCCACCTTGAAGTTCGGTCCGCCATCACCCACGATCGCGGGCAGCACCTTTTCGCCATGGATCACCAGCGCGTAGTCGCCGATGTTCGGGGCGAAGGGATCACTGGAATTGCCGAGGATGTTGATGGGGATGACGATGAAGGGATCGTATTCCGCGATGAGGAAGGAGCGCCCCTTCATGTCCGTGATGCCGCGCTTGAGCATGGCGATGCGGCTGCGCAGCCAGGTCTTGCGCTCCGCGGTGGTCCCCCTGTCCGCGAGTTCCTTTTCACCCGCGGCGACGCGCCTTTCCCAACCGGCGACGATCGGGTTCGGCGTCTGTGTTTTCTTCGACCAACCGTAGCTGGTGAAGGGCTGGTAGTTCGGTGAATTGACGATCTCGTCCGGCATCTTCGGCAGGCGGTCCCCATCGGAGCCGTCCGAGACCACGTCCATGTCCGCCTGCATGAGCATCGCGCGGCGGCCGCTGGCGGACTTCAGGTTGAGGATGGTTTCACAGTCGAAGAGGTTGTGCTTGGTGAGCAGTTCGTTGAGGGCCGTGGCATCCTTTTTGATGCGCGTGGTCTTGTTGTCGTAGAGGGTATAGTACCATTTCGACACTTCGCCCTTGGTGAGAATTTCTCCGAGTCCGGGCAGGATCGCGCCGAGCTTGGGATTGGAAGTTTGGAGCTCGGCCAACGTCTTGGCCGGCGCGGGCAGGCGGACGTTCAGTGTGTAAAAAGCGGCGTAGCTGTCCGGGGTCACGCGTTCCTTCGAGGCGAGCGTGCCGTGGTCGAGCTTCACCTCCACCTTGAAGGGGATGCCGGAAGTGAGCTTGCGGACATCGGTTTCCGGACCGGAAGGTTCGTCCGGTGTGGCAGGAGTTTGCGTGGGATTGTCCTGGCGCGGCGGAGTCTTGCGGGCGCTTTCGAGTTCGCGGCGCAGGTCGTCGATTTCCTTCTGGGCCTCGGCATCCTTTTCGGCGCGGATGCGGTCGCCCTCGCGGCGAAGCAAGTCCTCGATCTCCTGCTGGGACTTGCCGGTGGCGCTGACCTTCGGTGCGAAAACTTCGCGCAGACCGCGCTTGATCTTGCCGGGCACGGGCGTGAACAGGAATCCGGCGGCGACCAATCCAAGCACGACCAGCATCAGCGCCCAACGCGGCGCGGTTTTGCCGGCCTGACGGCGCTTCACTCCGGAAATGTGTTTGGGATCCTGCCGTTCGGACATGCTGGCGACAATCTAGCAGCCTCAACGTCGCCAGCAACCTCCGTCGATCAAGAGAATGCGGGTTTGTTGGAAGCGGGGATCAAGGGTGGGCCCAACGGCTCCCAACTCACTCTCCCCACGCGGAGAAGATCCATTCCAGGCCGATCCGGTCGATCTCATCGAAGGCACCAGGCAGGGTGGAATCGACATCGAAGACGGCGATGATCCGTGCGGCTCCATCCCGCACGGGAACGACGATTTCGCTTTCGGAAAGCGCGTCGCAGGCGATGTGACCCGGGAAAGCATGAACGTCCGGCACCACCTGCGTTTCGCCGGTTTGCCAGGCAGCGCCACAGACACCCCGGCCCCACGCGATCCGCGCGCAGCCGACCGTGCCCTGATACGGTCCGATGACCAGTTGTCCGCCCACCACCCGGTAGAATCCCGTCCAGTAATAGTGCGGTATCAGCCCGTGGAGCACGGAAACGATGCCCGCCATCCGGGCGATCCGGTCCGGTTCTCCGGCGGTCAGGCCGCTGATCCGCAGCCGGGCGTCCTCGTAAAGCCTTTGTTTCTCATCGCGTTCCGGAATTCGCATGCCCTTTGCAAAACTGAAAACTGACAAACCCGCAAACTCCAATACAGTCGCCGCGTGAGCTATCAGGTCTTCGCCCGCAAATACCGCCCCAAAACCTTCGATGACGTCCTCGGGCAGGACCACGTCGTCCGCACGCTGCGCAATGCCATCGAGCAAAAGCGCCTCGCGCACGCCTACCTTTTCGTCGGTCCCCGCGGCACCGGCAAGACCTCGACCGCGCGCATCCTGGCGAAGGCGCTGAACTGCACCGGCGGCCCGAAGGCCGACTTCGACCCGAACGAGGACGTGTGCGTGGAGATCGCGGAAGGCCGCTCGCTGGACGTGCTGGAAATCGACGGTGCCTCGAACAACGGCGTGGAGCAGGTGCGCGACCTGCGCGAGTCCGTGCGCTTCGCCCCGGCCCGCGGCCAGTTCAAGATCTACTACATCGACGAGGTCCACATGCTCAGCAACGCGGCGTTCAACGCCCTGCTGAAAACGCTTGAGGAACCGCCGCCGCACGTGAAGTTCATCTTCGCCACCACGGAGGCGAACAAGATCCTGCCGACCATCCTGTCCCGCTGCCAGCGGTTCGACCTGCGGCCGATCCCCACCGATCTGATCGCGAAGCACCTGTTGCACATCGCCAGTGAGGAAAACGTGAAGCTCGATGAAGCTGCGGCATGGGCCGTGGCGAAGGGAGCGGACGGCGGCATGCGCGATGCGCAGTCGATGCTCGACCAACTCGTGGCCTTCTGCGGCGATCACATCACCGAGGCGAACGTGCTGGACGTGTTCGGCTTCACTTCCCGTGAAAAGGTCGCGCAACTCGCATCCACACTGCTTTCCCGCCAGACTCCGGCGGCGCTTTCATTGATCCAGAAGGAAGCCGAATCCGGTCGCGAGCTCGGCCAGCTTCTCGGCGAACTCGTCGGCGCCCTGCGCGCCCTGCTGGTGGCGAAGCTCGATCCCTCCGCGGATGGCGATGGCATCCCCGCCGAACTGTGGCAGGGCCTGCTTTCCGCCGCGGACGCCTACCCGCCGGACCGCATCCTTTCCGCCATCGATGTGTTCGCGGAAACAGAGGGCCGCATGAAGTGGTCCACGAACAAGCGCCTTCACTTCGAACTCGGCCTGATCAAGGCCATCCAGGTGCTTGGCGAGGTCCGCCTCTCCGATGTGATCAAAGTGCTCGCCAAGGGGGCCGACAGCCTCGGCGATGCCGGGATTGCCGCCGCAATTCCTGCTGTCGTTCCGTCCACTCCGGAACCGGTTCGCGAAGCCGCTCCGGCTTACGAACCGGAGCCGGAACCCGAATACGTCCCGGAACCCGCTCCACTGCCGCCTCCGCCCGCCAAGGTATGGGAACCGGAGGAAGAACGGGCCGTTGCCGCGCCGGTTTCCTCCGTGCCGAAGCGTTCGCTGGATGCCATCACCAGCCGGTTCGATTCGCTGATCGCCGCCGCACCGGAGCATAGCGAACCGCCGCCACCGCTGGTGGAGCCGCCTCCCTTCAAGTCCGCGGAAACCGCCGCGCCACCCGAACCGCCGAAACCGACCCGCGCGGCGGTGGATGAGAACTTCCACCGCGATCCGCTCATCGAACACGCTCTCGCCGCTCTTGAAGGCCGGGTGGTCGGGTAGCAGTTGAGAGTGGATGGTTGAGAGTTGAGAGTCAGAGGAAGACTCCCTTTCCGCCCTCTACTCCCGATCCTTCCTCCTCTTTCTCTCAACTCTCATCTTTCAACTCTCAACCTCTTCAAAATGAACATCCAGAAACTGATGAAACAAGCCCAGCAGATGCAGGCCGGGCTTGCCGCCAAGCAGGAAGAACTCGCCCAGCGCACCGTCGAGGCCAGCGTCGGTGGCGGCAAGGTGACGGTCGTGTCCACCTGCGCCGGTGACGTGCTTTCGATCAAGATCGATCCGTCCGTGGTTGATCCGTCCGATGTCGAGTTTCTCGAGGACCTGGTGCTCAAGGGCGTGCAGGAAGCCGTGAACAAGGGCAAGGAATTCGCCGCGGCGGAAATGAAGAAGCTCACCGGCGGCCTCGGCATCCCGGGACTGTAAGGAGCGGGGACGCATCCTGCCGGGACAAGCGGAAGAACGCTCGCTTTTCCGGCATCCTGTTAGATACTGTGGCGTCATGAACACCGCCCGCTTCCGCCGCTACCTCGGATGGGGATTGGTGGGTGCGTCATTGGTGCTGCATTTCGTCACGGTCTTCGCGTTTTCCCGACAGCCGGACCGTCTGGCGGCCTTCACGGTGATGCCGATCTGGATATGGGGTGGTTTCGGGCTGCTGCTTTCCTGTGTGGCGTTTCTTTATCTGCGGGCGTCCCTGTCGCTGGTCGTCACCGGCATATGGGCGGTCACCATTCTGCTCGGCGCTGACGAGGCGCGGGTCTTGGCGAATTTCGCCAGGCAAGCGCCTGCGCCCGGTCCGGCAGAGCCATACAAGGGCCAGCCGGTGATCCGCCTGCTGACCGCGAACTGCGGGCACCGGGAGTTTGGCAATCCCACGGCGGACATTGCGGCATGGCAACCGGACATCGTGCTGTTGCAGGAGGTTTCTCCGGTGGAGGTGCAGGAGATCGCCAGCGCCCTTTATGGCGGTCATGGCGACTACAGGTTCCACGACTACAACGGCGTCGTGACGCGCTGGAAGATCAAGCGCGAGGTGCGGAATCCTGCGTTCCGCGAACAGCAGGTGACGATCCAGGACCCGGCGGGCCGTGAGATCGAGGTGGTGAACGTGCATCTCACCAGTGCCGCCACGGATTTGCGGTTGTGGAGTCCATCCGCCTGGCATGAGCACCGGGAAGTCCGCCAGCAGCGGCGGCAGGAGTTGTCGATCGCGCTCCAACTGCTCGGGCAGACCGCGCCGTTTCCCGAGCGGCCGACCCTGCTCGGCGGGGATTTCAATTCCCCGGCCAGCGATCCGGTCCATCATCTGCTGGCGCGGGATTTCACCGATGTTTTCTCCGCTGCCGGTACCGGCTGGGGAGACACCTTTCAGCGCCGCGTGCCGATCCTACGGCTGGACTGCCTCTACGCCACCCGCCAGTTCACGCCCGTCCGCTGTCGTGCCGTCACCAGCCGGAACACCGACCACCGGCTGGTGGTGGCGGATCTGTTGTTGGATAGGTGAGGGAGAGGCGAATGGGTGGAAATACCAAGGGCCAACGGCCCGCTCATACGAGTCTAGGTCGGTGCGAAAGAATCGGTGCCGTCTCACCCGGTTTCACACGAAAAAGCGGCCCGGACTTTCGTCCGGACCGCTTCTCATCTCATCGGGCTAGGAAATCAGAAGTAGGTCACTTGCGGAGTTCCGCAGCGGTCCATGGGGTGGTGCGCTTGTTGGCGGCGCGGAGTTTGCCGACCGTCGCTGCATCTACCGCGGAGGCGTCATTGTCCCAGCTCTGGCGGACGTAGGTCAGCACATCGGAGATCTGCTGGTCGTTCAGGTTCGAGAGCGGTGCCATGATGTTGTTGAACTTGTGTTCGCCGACCTGGACCGGACCCTGGAGGCCGCTGAGGACGATGTTGATCGGCAGCGTGGGATCGCCGGTGACCCAATCGGAACCATCGAGTGGCGGGAAGGTTTCAGGGACGCCCTTGCCGTCCGGTCCGTGGCAGGCGATGCAGATCATACTGAAGACCTCGGCACCGCGCTTGTGGACTTCCGGATCGGCCTTGAACTTCTTCACCTTCGCGACCGCGGCGACCGGAGCGGTGCCGATGGAGACGACGAGGGTCTTGCCGAGATCGTCGCCGCGCTTGTTGAGGGCGTTCACGGCGGCCTGTTTCTGGGCATCGGTGCCCTTGCCAGCGAGGAAGGAAGCGACCGGCTTCACCCACGAGGCGAGGTCATTGCTGCCTCCCGCATCACCGATCTCGACCAGTGAGACATCATCCCAATAGGCGACGCCGGTGGAGCCGCCGTAGCCGCCGAAGAGGCAGTGGACGAGGACGCGGTTCTGGTTGCCGGTTTCAAACTCGGACTGCACCTGCGTCCAATCGCGGGTGCCGCTGACGGCCTTGGTATCGGCATCGAGGCCGTGGACGTTCATCATCGCACCGCGGCCGCCCTTGTTTTGCATGTCCTGGGTCTTGATCCAACCGGAGAGGCGGTAGCGGGTATTCGGCTTCACTTCCACGTCGGCACCGGCGCCGACATCGGCGCGGGCGCTGCTTTCGATCTTCAGGCAGGTGCCACCGCTGCGTCCGCCTTCGCCGATGGAAAGGGTGACGGCACCGGGATTGTCAGCGGAGTAATTGCGCAGCGTCCAACCGGCGGGCAGGCTGCCGTTTTTCTCGGAGAAATCGGCGTTCGGCAGCACGTTCTTCGGAGCGGCGGCTTCGATCTTGGTATCACCGACGGGCAACTCGGTCGCAGCGGCGACGAGCACGCCGGAGGCCTGAAGGCGGGCGGCGATCTGCCACGCATCGCGGAGCACGGAGTCTTTCCCAAACTGCTCCGGATTCGCCTTCAGCGTGGCGAGGATGGCTTTGCCGGTTTTTTCAGAAGGTGCGGAATTGCCGAGCGCGACGAGCGTTTCCGCGAGCTCACGGCCATCGGCGGCTTTCACCACACCGTCCTGAATCACGGCATCGGCGAGTGTGGAGTCACCGGCCGGTGCGGCCTGGACAGCCGCACGGCGCAGGCCGCGGGACTTCGAGGTGAGAGCGGTCTTGAGCAGATCCGCATCGAGCTGGCCGAGACCAACGAGGGCATTGAAAGCCTGGGTGGCACCGGGTTCGCCGGTGGCGACGAACTCCTTCAAGGATGGAGCCACGGTGGTGAGCTTGTTCTCCACGATCAGGCGCTGGGCCTGGATGCGCCAGAACAGGTTCGGGTGCTTCAGGGCGGTGGCGAGCGAGGACGGATTCTTGATGTCCAGTTTCGGGTTGGCCTCATTGGTGGAACCCTTTGGATAGACGCGGTAGATGCGGCCGGCGTGGCGGTCGCGGATCGGTGTCTCATAGGCATTGCCGCGACCGGTTTTCGCTTCCAAACCGGCGGACTTCACGCTCGGGGTCGGGTTGTGCTGGATGATGAGGTTGTACCAATCGCAGACCCAGATGGCGCCATCCGGACCTTCCTCGGCGCAGACGGGGGAGGACCAAGCATCCGCGCTGGAGAAGAGGTTGTTCGGGAGTTGCTTGGACACGTACTTCGCGCCGTTGCGGGTGACATCGAATGCACCCACCAGCTTGCCGGTGGGCTCGCAGACGAAGGCGATGCGGTCCTTGTAAGATTCCGGCATGCGGGTGGAGGTCACGAAGGAGTGACCGGCACCGGCGGTGTAGCGGTCGAACTGGTCGACCTGACGGATGTCCAGCGAACTGGGGAAGAACATCGGGTTGTTGTCACCGGCCGGAGTCTTCGGTTGGGAAACACCAGTGGCGGCATACTGGGCTTTGGAGAAGGTGGTGTACCACGACGGGTTGCCGTTGGCGGTGGAACCGAGCACGTCGAAGTCCGAGGTAAAGCCAAGGCCCCAGGTGTTGTTGGTGGTGTTCTGGAGGGTTTCCAGCTTCGAGCCATCGGGCTTGAAACGGAAGACGCATTGGTTGAACGAATGGCGCTCGCCGCCGACGGTGCCTTCGAAACCGGCATAGCCGATGGTGGCGTAGATCCAGTTGTCGAAGCCGTAGCGGAGGTTCGAAACGCCGGCGTGGGTGTCGTGGATCTTGAAGCCGGTGAAGAGCACCTTGCGCACGTCCGCGCGGCCATCGCCATCCGTGTCCTTGAGGAACAGCATGTCGGTGCCATTGGTGCAGATCACGCCGCCGTTCGCGCACACCAGCGAGGTGGGCAGAGAAAGCTTGTCGGCGAAGACGGTGAACTTGTCCGCCTTGCCATCGCCATTGGTGTCCTCGCAGATCTTGATGCTGTCGTGGCCGAGATCGTTGGTCTGGACGTTGTTCGGATAGTCGACGGTCTGGACGACGAAGGCGCGGCCTTTTTCATCCCAGGCGACGTTGATCGGATTGAGGATGTCCGGCTCGCTGGCGAAGAGGGAGATTTCGAAACCCGGTGGCACCTGTGCGAGCTTGATCGACTCGGAGGGTTCCAGTGGTTTCTGCGCGCGGGTGATCATCTGGTGATCGCGATAGCCGGGGAGCTTCACTTCCTCGGTTTCCAGAGTCGGCAGCTTCAATGCGAGCACCTTGCTGCGGGTGGCATCGCCCACCGCCCACATGATGCCGCGGCGCAGCAGATCTTCGAAAGCGGGTTGTGACCAGGTGCGCATGTCATGGCCATAGGCGGTGTAGAACACGCGGCCCTTGCCCTGCGTGCGGACCCAGGTCCATGGCTCGTCCTCGCGCTTTTGGAGCAGGCCGCGGTCGTTGGTGAGCTTGTCGTGGACGTAGGTTTCATCCCACGTTTCAAAACCCTGGAAGCCGCGCATCACCGGATGGTTCGCATCCACGATGGTGGTCTTGAAGACGCCGGTACCGTGGGACTTGAAGTGGCCGCCGACGAGGTGGAGATAGGCCTCCGAATTCTCGAAGCAGGCGGACGCGCAGTGGATCGGCAGGAAGCCGTGGCCGGACTCGACGTAGTCGACCAGCGCGGTCATGGCCTTTTCCTGATCGGGGGTGACCTTCGGCCAGTTGCCGTAGAGCAGCACCGCGTCATAGCGGTTGAGCTCGGCGGTGTTCAGATCGGCGAGGCTTTCGCTGTAGGTGAGATTGATGCCGGAGACACCGAGATGCTTCTTGGCCTCGCGGTAGCGCTCGATCGGATCGTGGTGCGGACCATTGGCCGTGGGTGCTCCGAAGAAGAGCACTTCCAGACGGCGGGCGTTTTCCTGGGGCATCACAACGGGTGCGGGGGCCGCCGATGCCATGCGGGCAGCGAACAGGAGGGAAGGGAGAATGAAAGCGGCTTTCATGAATGGGATGATTGGGCAACGCCGGTGAGCGCGATCCTTCTTTCACAGTGTACGAGGAACCCGGAAACAGCTTGTAGGAATCCGCTCAACGTGTGTAGATTTGCGACGTTTTGATTCCCCGGGGCGAGGGCGTCATTTTCCGGATAATCCCTATTCTAGCGCGAGTTGGGTGGGTATTCCAGTTCGTTGGTGGATGTCATTTTCCGCCAAGATAACGGGTGTTTCCCCACCGCTTGGCCGGACTTTCACATATTCGCAGACGGGAAGGACTTGCCCTGTCTGCATTTCGCGTGAAAGTGCGGACCTGATGAAATTGCTTCACGCTCTGGCGCCCTTGATGGCCGCCTCGGTGGCTTCCGCTGCGACCCATTCCGGTCACGCCGCCGCCGAGTTGATCGCCGCCTCCACGACCTATGAAGCGGCGAAGCCGGTGGATGCCGCGATTCGCATCACGGTCGATCCGGAGTGGCACACGTATTGGACCAATCCCGGGGAAGGGGGCATGAAGCTCGGCATCGAGTGGCAGCTTCCGGAGGGATGGAAGGCCGGTGAGGTGGGCTGGCCGGTGCCGGGGCGTTTCATGACCGGAGAACTGCCGGGTTTCGGATATTTCGGCGAGATCGTGCTGCCGGTGACACTCACGCCTCCTGCCAACGCCACCGGGCCGGCGAAGATCGGACTGAAGGTGGATTGGCTGACCTGCAATGACGCCGCCTGTGTGCCTGGCGATGCGGCGCTGGAGGTGGCGTTGTCGCCGGGGGCTGCCGCGCCGACGCCCGCGGCACCGGTGATTGCGAAGGCGAAGACGAAGGTGCCCGCGCCAGTGGAAGGCCTGAAATTGGAGGTGAAGGATGCGGACAAGAATCTGGTGCTCACGCTCACCGCGCCGAAGGATGTGAATCCGGCAGCCTTCTCGGTATTCCAGGCCACGCCGCAGGTGGTCGATCCGGCGGCGAAGATCCAGTTCGCGAAATCGGGTGATGCGTGGACCGCCACGGTGGCAAAGAGCGAGTATCTCAGCGGCCCGGCCAAAACGCTCGAACTGGTGTTGGATGGCGGCGGATTGCCGCACCCGGCCACTGTCACCTGGCAGAACAAATAAATAACAGCCGAGGCGAAAGTCATTGGACAAAACGACCGTCCTTTTCACGTTAGTTACCGACCCCATACCCCATAACCTCATGAAAACACTGATTACCTCCGCCATCGCAGGCATCGTCGCCCTCGCCGCCGCCCATGCCGCCGAAGTCGGCAAGCCCGCTCCGGATTTCTCCGCGAAGGACGCCAAGGGCTCGACCGTTTCCCTCTCCGATCTGAAGGGCAAGGTCGTGGTGCTGGAGTGGAACAACTTCGGCTGCCCGTTCGTGAAGAAACACTACGGCAGCGGCAACATGCAGAAGCTCCAGGAAACCTACACCGGCAAGGGTGTGGTCTGGCTCACGGTGAACTCCGCCGCCACCGGCAAGGAAGGCTTCCTCGATGCGGCCGCCGCCCTCAGCAAGACCTCCGAGGAAAAGTGGAAGGGCTCCCACTACCTCATCGATGGCGATGGCAAGATCGGCAAGGCCTATGGTGCCAAGACCACGCCGCACATGTTCGTGATCGATAAGGAAGGCAAGCTGGTCTATAACGGCGCGATTGATTCCAAGGCGACGCCGAAGGCCGATGACATCGCTTCCTCCGAGAACTACGTCTCCGCCGCCGCCGATGCCGCCCTCGCAGGCAAGGCCGTCACCACCGCCAAGACCGAGCCGTATGGCTGCGGTGTGAAGTACTAAGGAGATCGTAGATCATCCTGTTTTCCGGGAGGGACGGCGCGAGCCGTCCCTTTTCGTGGGGAGGGGACGGATCATTGAACCACCAGCAAACTGAAGTCATGAAAGTCCGGAAAATGGATCATGTGGGGGTGATCGTGGAGGATCTCGCCGCCGCCACGGAGTTCTTTGTTGATCTCGGCTTCGAAGTGCTGGGGAAAATGGATGGGATGCAGGGGGAATGGCTCGACCGGATCGTCGGGCTCCAAGGCGTGAGAACGTCCATCGTGATGCTGGGGGCGCCGGACGGCGGTTCCAATGTGGAGCTGGCCAAGTTCCACACCGCCGCGGATGAACGCGGCATCCGTCCGGAGGCCGCCAATGCCTTGGGCATCCGTCACCTGGCGTTCGTGGTCGAAGGCATCGATGCGATCGTCGCGAAATTGAAAAGCAAGGGCGTGGAGCTCTTCAGCGAGGTCGAGACCTACGAGGACTGCTACAAGCTGCTCTACGTCCGGGGGCCGGAGGGGATCATCATCGAACTGGCGGAGGAGATCGGGTGACGGGAGTATTTTCCTCGGACTCGTCTGGCAGCCACCTTGGAACATCTGCTGCCCAGTCTCATGAAGCGACTCATCCATAGCCTGCGCCCTTGCGTGGCGGCGACCGCATTTGTGTTCGGGCTCGCACTTGCGGCCGTACTTCGCGGCGAAGTCGTTTACGACCAGGGCACCTCCGCCATCGGCGGCAAGCCTTTCCTCGTGAAAGGCGTCTATGGAGTCGGGATGGAAGAAATGGGCAAAGTCGCCGGCTATGGCTTCAACGTCGTGCAAAACTACGGCTTCAGCGGCTGGACCGATGAACAAGTCGCCGACTATCTCAAGCAGGCGCAGAACCGGAAGCTGAAGGTTTTGTTCCATCTCGGCGTTAACAAGCTGACGCCCGATGTGGTGGACCCCGTCAGACGGCGCGTCGGGAAGTTCAAGGATCATCCCGCCCTCTACGCATGGTATCTGGCCGACGAACCCAGCGTGGCGAAGTACAAGCCGGAGGATCTGGCCGCCCTTTACCAATGGATCAAGAAGACCGATCCGGCGCATCCCGTGTTTTCCTCCAACTGGGAATTGAACAACTTCAAGGACGCCTGCGATGTGGACATGCCACAGTTTTACCATGGCCCGCCATCGCGCCTGCGGAACGGGCCCCTGCCGCAGCGGCAATCCATATATGAGAAAAACGGCGTGCCGTGGATCGCCATCGCCAACACCCACGATGCGCTTGAGTTTTCGCTCCCCGTCCCTCCGGACGCGGAGTGCCTGAGCCCCGCCTATCTCATGAAAAATGAGGGCGCTGCCAAACATCTGCCCGATGCGGATCCCGGAAAAATCCGCACCAAGATCAAAGCCATCCAGACTCACCTGGCGAATCCTCCCTACAAGACACTGCCCGCCTTTCCGGACACTCCGGAGAAAGTCCGGGGCCAGGCATTCGCCATGATGGCCCATGGCTCGAATGGAATCTTCTACTGGCTCTATCAGCCTGAGGATTCGATCAACGAACAATACGGATACTACACGATCTTCACCCGCCCGGCCTTGCGCGATGCCTTGAAGTCCACTCTGGCCGAACTCGACACTCTCTGGCCGCGTATCTGCGCCCCGGCCAAAAATTCAACGACTTGGTACGACAAGGAAACGAAGGATGTGTTCTGCTGGTTCCGCCGTGAAACCACGCGCATCACCCTCATGCTGGTGAATGAGAGCACCGCCACGCACAACGTGAACACTCCCATTCCCAGCCTTGAACGCTACCCTGTTCTGCATGCCACGGTCAGCGGGGAAAATCGGCGCGTAAAAATCGAAAACGGCATCCTCAAGGATCAGTTCAGCGGGAACCAAACCCATATCTACCTGATCGATCCTCAATAGACCACCGGTGATCCCGGTGAGGATCACCCCAGCATCACCGCCGCCTTCTTGACGGCGGAAACGAGCGCGGCCACATCCTCTTCCGTGTTGTAGAGCGCGAAGGAGGCCCGGGTGGTGCCGGTGATGCCGAAGCGCGCCATCAGCGGCTGGCAGCAGTGGTGACCGGTACGAACGGCGACGCCCATTTGGTCGAGCAACGTGCCGAGGTCGTAGTGGTGAACGCCTTTGATCGCGAAGGACAGCGCGCCCGCGCGATCGTCCGGACCATAGAAGCGGATGCCGTCGATTTCCGAAAGACCTGTAGCGGCGGATTGGATCAGCTTGGTCTCATGCTCGCGGATCGCATCGAGGCCCACGCTGTTCACGTAGTCGAGGGCTGCGGCGAGGGTGATGCCGCCTTCGATGTTCGGCGTGCCGGCTTCGAACTTGAACGGAAGATCGTTGTAGGTGGTTTTCTCGAATGTCACCTCCTTGATCATCTCGCCACCACCGCGATAGGGCGGGATGGCTTCCAGTACGGAACGTTTGCCCCAGAGCACGCCGGTTCCGGTGGGCGCATAGACCTTGTGGCCGGAGAAGGCGAGGAAGTCGGAGCCGATGGCCTGGACATCCATCTTCAGGTGGGGTGCGGCCTGCGCGGCATCGATCAAGACCAGCGCGCCCGCGGCTTTCGCCTTGGCGGTCATGTCCACCACCGGATTCACCGTGCCGAAGGCGTTCGAGATCCAGTTGAAGGCGACCAGCTTCGGCTGTTGCTCCAGCAGTTTCGCGTAGGCGTCCTGATCGAGCGAGCCATCCTCATGGCAGGGGATGATGAGCAATGACGCGCCGGTTTGCTCGCAAAGCATCTGCCACGGCACGATGTTCGAATGGTGTTCCAGCGTGGAGATCAGCACCTTGTCGCCCGGGCCGATCAGACCGGAGCGGGTGAGGGAAATCGCGGTGAGATTGATGCCATCGGTGCAGCCGGAGGTGAAGATCACCTCGTCCGGGGATTCGGCATGGAGGTGGGTGGCCACGGTGTGGCGGGCGGCCTCGAAGCCCTCGGTGGCGAGACGGGCGAGGAAATGTGCGCCGCGGTGGATGTTCGAGTTGGTTTCCTCGTAGTAGCGGCGGGAGGCATCCAGCACCGCCAGCGGTTTCTGGGTGGTGGCCGCATTGTCCAGATATACGAGCGGACGACCGTTCACGGTGGTGCTCAGAATCGGAAAATCACGGCGAAGAGAGGCGGCATCCAGCATGGCGTGGCGGGACCATGGCACGGGAGGACCAGTCCGCCAAGGCTTAGGGGTGCTTCAATCGGTTGTTTGTGGGTCTTTGTGCGTAGTTCCGCCTTCAGGCGGGTGGGGAGGAGTGATTTTCGTTTAAGGGCGGCCCTGTCCCCTGTAGCAGGAGATGGCTTTTCTGATTTGGAAGCCGTTCAGCACGAAGCGCCACGCACCGCCCTCCTGAAGGAGGAACTACGTACGAAGAGACGGGCGCTTGCAGGGATGGCCTGACTTTTGCATCCTCCCGTTCCGCTGATGCCGCCTGAGATTCTGAGTTCCCCGCCTGCTGCTCCTTCCCTCCAACAGTCCCCTGTATCGGCGGAGGATGTGATGCGCTCGCTGCCCCATGCGCTGGGGCCGGAGAAGAGTATTCTCAGCTCGATGCTCCAGGACGCACAGGAGTACATCGGCATCGCGGTGGAAGAAAAGCTGACCAAGGATCACTTCTACCTCCCGGCCCACGCCACGCTCTACGGGTTCATCGTGGATCTCTACGAGGCGGGGCAGGAGATTGAGCTGGTTTCGCTGGTTCAGAAACTCCACGACAAGGCGCTCATCGACCACGTCGGCGGGCCTTCGGCGATCTACGATCTCTTCACCTACGCGCCCACCGCCGGCCATTTCCGCCACCACCTCCAGTTGGTGAAGGACAAGCACGTGCTGCGCGCGATCATCCAGACGGCGAACTCCGCCATCTCCCGCGCACACGAATCGCCGGATGAGGTGAACGAACTCCTGGATTCCGTGGAGGCCAGCGTGCTCGGGATTCGCGAAGGCTCGGAAACGAACAAGGCTCCGACGACCAAGCAATCGGTGACGGAGGTGATCGAGCAATTCGAGGCTCTCCTTTCCGGTGACCGTGGTGCGCAGGGGATCTCCACCGGCTACGAGGTGCTGGACAAGATGTGCAGCGGCCTGAAGCCCGGGGAAATGTTCGTCGTCGCGGCCCGTCCGTCGATGGGCAAGACCTCGTTCATGATGAACATCGTGGAGCACATCTGCATCGATCAGGGAAAGCCCGCGATGGTGTTCTCCTGCGAAATGAGCACGTTCCAGATCGTGCAGCGCTTGCTGTTCTCGCGGGCGCGCTTTGCCATGAGCCAGCTCAACCGCGGCTACACCCCGAGCAAGGGCGACCTGCAGCGCATCCAGCGCGCGGCCATCGAGATCTCCGCAGCGAAGCTGTTCGTGGACGACACGCCGGGCATCACCATCAACGAGGTGCGGGCCAAGGCCCGCCGCAAGAAGCGCGACGAGGACATCCAGCTCATCGCGATCGACTATCTCCAGCTCATGAAGTCCCGCACCAAGCAGGCGGAGAACTCCCGTGAGCGCGAAATCGCGGAAATCTCCGCCGGTATCAAGGGTCTGGCCAAGGAACTGGGAATTCCCGTTGTCATCCTCGCCCAGCTCAACCGTGGTCCGGAAAGCCGTACGGGCAAGAGCCTCGGCGTGCCGCGTATGTCCGACCTCCGTGAATCCGGCTCGATCGAGCAGGACGCCGACATGGTGGGCCTGCTTTATCGAACCGCTTATTACGCCGAAGACGCGGAAGCGAAGGCGGCGGAAGAGGGCCGGGCCGAGCTGGTGCTGGCAAAGAACCGCAACGGCGAAACCGGCCACATTCCGCTGACGTTCATCGCGGACCTGATGCGCTTCGAAACCGGTCGTCCGGCGGATGAGCCGCAAGGTTGAACCGGAGAATATCCGGAGCCGCGGGCATCCCAAATTTTGCCCGGATTCTACCAAATCGTCCCATTGTTTTTGCTGGAGTGGAGAAGTCGGAGTAGTGATATAATCAAAGGGTTGTGACGATTGTTGAATCGCTTCGTCACAAATGTTACTTGCAATTTTTGTTCTATTGCCATGACCTCCGATGATTTTGATCAGCCGCCGCAGGCAGTCCACGCTGCGGAAAACAAGCCGTCTTTTTGGAAGAAACTGGGTGGTGGATCGCTTTCGATCTCCCTCATCGTTCACGCCATCCTGCTCTCGATCGGGCTGGTGTGGATTTTCCAAGTGATCCCGGACAAGGTGCCGGATCCCGATTTCATGCCGAAGGGTGGCGGTGGCGGCTCTCCGGGCGTGAAGGAGATCAGCAACAAGAAGCAGCGCGCGACCATGTCCACGCCGAATACGCCGCGCATGGCGGCGAAGGGGGCGACCAGCAGCTTCGCGCTTCCCGAGCCGGACGCGGCCTCGGCGATGTCCTCGGTGGGCTCGCTGAGCAGCGGCGGATTGTCGGGCGGTCTCGGCGGCAGCGGCTCCGGTGGCGGCCGTGGCGATGGCCAGGGCAAGGGCTTCGGCAGCGGCATGGGCCCGGGCCTCGGTGGCGGCAATGCCAGCGGTATGAGCCCGTTCGGCATGATCGATCCCAATGCCAATGCGCTGGTGGGCACGTTCTACAACATCGACCGCCGTTCGGACGGCAACGAACTGAAGACGGACAATCCGCGGCAGTGGGACATCATCAACGACTTCGTCACGCGCGGATGGAAGGATGCCAGCCTCGCGAAGTACCAGGCATCCCCGAAGAAACTCTATCAGACCCGCATCTACATGCCTGCGATGAATGCGGCGGAGGCACCGAAGGCGTTCGGCATGACGCCGGACGAGCATCCGCGCTGGATGGTGGTCTATCGCGGCACGATCATTCCGCCGAAGACGGGCAAGTACCGCTTTGTCGGAGCGGGGGATGACACGATGGTGGTGCGTTTCAACAACCGGAACATCTTCGACTTCGGCTTCATTTCGGGCACCGTGCGCCATGAGACCTTCCTCGCCGCGCTGAAGGATCCCAAGCAGCGCAATGCCCTGCGCGGTTGCCCGATGGAGGCTCCGGTGACCTTTTATCAATATCCCACCACGGGGAACTGGAACAGTCAGATCGGCGGTTGCGCGGTCGGGCCGGAGTTCGAAGTCCAGGCGGGCAAGGAGTATCCCATCGACATCCTGATCTGCGAAGGCTGGGGCGGACTTTTCGCCGCCTCGCTGATGATCGAGGAGGTAGGGGCGACCTATCAGAAGTCCTCCAGCGGATCACCGATCCTGCCGCTGTTCCGCACCGATGGCACCCTGCCGGGCAAGCTCAATGGTGACAACCAGCCGCCCTACGATCCACAGGGCTCGATCTGGACCGTGTCCAAGCGCACCGCGATCGGCGGCATCTGATCTCAATAAGGTCGTAGGAGAAATCGCCGTGTCATTTTGCCGGAGATCCGCTATCGGAGGGGCGTGAAGCCTTTCCGTGCGATCACCCTGACCGGCGTTCTCCTGCTGCAAGGCAGCTGCGCCACGCATTACTACAATGTCTCGGGCGAACGATCGGAGCCGGAGGTCCGGCAGCGGATCGGCAGTCCCGTCAGCCGCGCTCCACAAACCCGCGAGGGCAGGGTGCTGCTGGCTTCCGGCATTGGCAACTTCCTGGCCAGCCGTCCGCCCGCCGTGCTGAAGGATCTGGGCGAAAGCCCCGGCACACCGGCACGGCAGCGCCGCGTGGTGTACTCGGCGGGGTTTGTTCCCTCGAAGGTGCCCGCGAGCCGGACGTTCCGGTTGGTCGAGAAAACCCCGAACCGAGACAAGGTCACCGACTATCAGGTCAGCTATGTGAAGCGCGTTTCGGTATGGGAACGCTTCAAGTTCCTGCATGATGACGAGCGTACCCTGGCGAGGGCGCTGGCATGGTCGCATGTGAAGAGTGCGCGCAGCGGCCGGGAGTGATCTTTCTCTTCGTATGTAGTTCCTCCTTCAGGAGGGCGGAGGAGACATCTTTGCTCCTGACTGCGGCAAGTACCGAGAGCTGGACGGGAGCCGCAAGACGGTTGAGTTTGGCTGCGGAGTTCTCCGCGCCCTCCTGAAGGAGGAACTACGCACGAAGAAACCTTTCCAGCACCGGTCTGTCCGCCCAACATCCCGGCGTGCCGCAGATCCATCCCTCCGCCATCGTTTCGCCGGAAGCCATCATCGCTGATGATGTGACGATCGGGCCTTTCTCCGTGATCGAGGGGCCGGTGAAACTTGCCGCCGGGGTGAAGATCGGCGGACATGCCTGTATTACCGGCGATACCGAGATCGGCGAAGGTTGCGACATTGGTTGGGGCGCGGTGGTCGGTGCGGATCCGCAGGATCTTTCGTTCGATCGCTCGACGCGTTCCGGAGTGCGCCTCGGTCCATTCAATGCGCTGAGGGAATACGTGACGATCCACCGCGGCTCGAAGAACGGCACCTACACCACGCTGGGGGAGAGGAATTTCCTCATGGCGGGCGTCCACCTCGCCCATGATGTCACGATGGGCAATCACAACGTGCTGGCGAACAACGTGCTGTTGGGAGGTCATGTCCGTATTGGCAACCGCGTGTTCCTCGGCGGCGGAGCAGGCTTCCACCAGTTCATCCATGTGGGGGATTTCGCGATGGTCCAGGGAAATGCCGCAATCAGCCAGGACGTGCCGCCCTATTGCATCTGCCACGGCCAGAACCAGCTTGCGGGCCTCAATGTGGTAGGCATGCGCCGCGCCGGATTCGATGCCGCCGCCCGCTCGGAGATCAAGGCTGCGGCGAAGCTTTTGCTCTTCTCCCATATTCCGCTTTCCCAGGCACTCGCGCTCGTTGCACAGAGCGAGTGGGGTGCGGCAGCCAGAGCGCTGATCGATGCCGTGGCGACACCTTCGAAAAAAGGCGTGATTGTAGGCTGATCCGGTGGAAGGTGCCGCTGTTAGTCAGACACCCGATCCATTCATGTCCGCCCTCCATCTCCCCGAAACCTGCGGCGTGATGCTGCTGCCGGATTGCACGTTGTTTCCCCATGGCGGGCTGCCCCTGCGGATCTTCGAGCCGCGCTACCGCAAGATGCTGGAGGACTCGTTGGAGGGCTCGGCGTTCTTCGCCGTCACCCGCCTGCTGGGTGAGGAGACGCGCAATCCCGCGGACTGTGCCGCGGAGGTCGGCACCATCGGACTCGTCCGCGCTTCCCACCAGCAGGAGGACGGTACCTCGCAACTGCTGCTGCACGGGGTGATCCGTGTGAAGTTCACTCATTGGCATCTGGAGAAGCCGTATCCCTATGCGACTATCGAGCCATTGATCACGTTCTTCGAGCCGGAGGCTCAGGCAGAGGCGGCAATGAAAACGCTGCGCGGTGCGGTGGAGGATGCGATCCGCGACATGCCGGATGAGGTGAAGCAGCAGGTGATGAACCTGATCCACCATGGCAATGAGCCGCCGCTGCTGACCGACATCGTGGCCCAGCAGTTCGTCCATGATCCGGACGTGCGCCAACAAATTTTGGAAACCGACTCCGCGGGCAAGCGCATCGGCATGATCTGCGAATACCTCCGCAAGGCCACCGGCCACGGATGAGCGGATGTGAGTCCCGGAGCCACCCCGGCTCCGGGACCCGCCTGATTACACAGGCTTCACCCCTGACGCCTTCTGCGCGTCAATAAAAGAGTCATGCCGGGTCCGCCGAGCAGGGCGGACGAGGGCTCCGGTACGAGGTTGAGATTGCCGTTGTAGCCGGGAAGATGGACCTCGGAGCTGGTCGTCAGGCTGTTCGCGAAGATCGAGCCATTGATGTGCACGGTAGGTGGGAGGAGTCCGTTGCCGCATCACGCGGTAGCGATGCACGCAACATGGCCGATTTTGATGCTGATGCAACTCATGCAATCGAGTGATCGTGATATCACGTAGATTGTTGGAAAATATAAACTTATGCAAATGAGCGGCGTTGCATTTTGAGCTGCGAGTCCGGTCGGCGAGGGATTGTGAAGATTCCGTGAAATCGGCGAATCACACGGGATTTTACTGGCGAGGCGGAACGCGGGCTCCTAGTTCGTGCCATGCCTGCCCGCTCAGCTCTTGTTGCCGCCGCGCTCGCCATGCCCGTTGCCGCTTCTGCGGCCGTGTGGGATGTGCCAGCGGAATCCGCCATCCGTTCCTTTTGGGAGTATGCGAACTTCTCTGGTACTCCTCTCTTTACGATGGATACCCCATCAGGGCGCGAGGTGATCGTGAAGTCCGGCTCATTCTGGTATGCCATGGTGTGGGATCCGGCGACCTCTTCTTTCCAGCAGAAGCACGTGGCACCTGCTGTTGGGAGCGCGCTGCGGATCGTACCGGCAAGGATGACCGGCGGTGCCACCCCCGAGATTGTCGCGGGATACAATGATGGGACCGTGTTGGCTTACGATCCGGTGACCTTCGAACTGGTCAAAACGGTTCAAATCCCCGTCGGCTTTTCGACCACGCCCAGAGGGATGCAGATCGCGGATGTGGATGGTGACGGTCTTCCGGAGATTGTGGCGCAGACATCCAGCGCGCTGAGCGTGTATGACCGAAACGGGGTCTTGTTATGGACCACATCCCTGTCGCCTAGCGGTACGACCTGGGATATCGCAGTCGGACAGGTGGACGACGATCCGGCCAAGGAAATCGTCCTGTCATCGGGGCGTGTCATCGATTGCGCAACACACGCGATCCAATGGACGCGCCCGTCGGACTGGCCCACATGGTCCCAGCTGGTTCTCGCGGATGCCAATGGCGACGGCCGGGACGAGGTTTACAGTTTTGTGACACAGGCTTCCTCGTATGGATTTTCGGCTGCTGACGTGCAAGAAAACCGGCTCCTGATCAACCAGCCTCGTTCGTCCGCGGTCAAATCTCTCACGATCGCCGACATCGACGATACTCCCGGCCTGGAGTTGCTGATTGGTGATGCCGAGGGAATCTCAGGTTATTCCTTGAATGGGGGATCGTTCGCCTTCGACTTCGGGATATATGTCCCGGATGGTGGAGCGGAGAGCATCCTGGCGGGACGCGATGTGGATGGAGATGGTGTCAAGGATCTGCTGGTGAGTCCGAACGGAAGCTCGGTAGGTGATTTTCCTTTTCTGCTGGTTCGCGGGGATACCTTGGCAGGACGGTGGGCGGGAAATACGCTGTTGGGTAGTCCGTTTCTCCCTCCCGTGGTCGGAGATATCACAGGCGATGGGATTCCGGAAATCATCGGTGCCTCAAGCTACTCCTTCCATGGAAATGTCGTGGTCTTCGACTGCCAGTCCCTGGAGATCCTCGCAACGTCCGATCAGCTTCCTTCCGCTGACTCGAATTTCGGAATCACCAGTGTGAAACTCCGTGATGTCGACGGCGATGGTACCAAGGAAATCGTGATCACCGGAGATCATGCCAGCCAAGGTGACATCTCGATATTGCACTACGAACCGGGCAGCAGGACGTTCCACAAGATTTGGTCGAACCCTGACAAACCTGCGGACGCCAGCTACACCAACGCGGAAATCGTCGATTTGGATGGAGATGGCAGACTCGAGGTCGTTGCCGTGAACAAAGGCGGGGATGGTTCGCGTGTCAGCATCATCGACTACACGACAGGCACGGTGGAATGGCGTTCACCGATCCTGGGCACGGATACGAAGGGCTTCACCTGCATGGAGATTGGAGATGTCGATGGAGATGGTGCTCCCGAAGTTGTTCTTTGTGGCACCGGCAATGGCCTTGCCGTGGTGGATCTGGTTGCCCGGTCCGTGGAGCTTTCCGTGGGAGGAGGCGTTTCCGCGCTGACTCTCCAAAACAACGGATTCACCTTGGGCAAGACCGACGGCAAGACCGTTCGCTATACGGCGACCGCGCCGGGAACCTATTCCGCCGGAACTCCGCTGGCCGTGTCGAACGCGAAGATCAGCGGTTTGCTTTCGGGCTCGGACCAGGGCCTGTGGATCAACTCCGGAAACCGCTTCCAGTATTGGCCGGATTCGACGGGACCGATCTGGTCCACGGAAACCCGTGCGACATTGAGCGATGGCGTGCCGGGATTGCTCTGGACCGCGGATGGTTACGAGGCATTCGGTGGTTACGAGTATGGTTTCTCCGCGTTTGAGACCGCGCCCGCGGGTGTGGAGGTGAGACCTGCCGTGGGGCTCAGCCTTGGCGCTCTTGCGATTTCCGAAGGTTCGCAGGCCGGATCTTCCTTCACCGTGTCCCGCACGGGTCCGACTTCGTCGCCGCTCGACGTGCGCCTCACGTTGGCTGGCACGGCGTCCATTTCGGATGTGACCATCCAGGGAGCTGCCAATGCCGGAGACGGCATGTGGGTGGCCACCATCCCGGCAGGATCGGCGACCACTGCCGGAACGATCAAGGCCGTGGATGACACGCTCGCGGAAGGCCCGGAAAAACTCGTCGTGGCATTGGTTCCCGGGAACGCATACAAGGTCGATTTTCCGGGCGTGGCTACCCTTGATGTCGCGGACAACGAAACCGCCGTTTCCATCGCGCTGCTCAACGGGCTCTCCCAAGCTTCTGAAACCGCCGCTGCTGGTTCGCGCGGCTTCGTGATCTCCCGCACGGGCGATCTCTCGAAGGCTCTGAAGGTGAACCTGGTGGCCTCCGGCTCCGCTACGGCGGCGAAGGACTATCGCAAGCTGCCCACCACCGCAACCATCGCCGCAGGCCAGTCTTCGGTGACCGTGCCTTTCACCCCGACCGCGGACAAGATCGTGGAAGGCATCGAAACGGTGACTCTGACTGTTACCAGTGGCACGGGCTATGGAACCATTGCGGGACGTTCGGCCGCGACGATCGAGTTGCTGGATGTGAGCTCGGTGGTCAGCCTGCAAACCCAGGCTCCATCCGTGTCGGGTGTTGATGTGCCTGTCGTCCGCAGCGGTGGCTTGGAACAATCGGTGACGTTCACACTGGTGGAGGAGAAGAATCCGGTCGGCGGCCGTCCGTCTTCCACGCGCCGCCGCGTCACTTTCCCGGCGCACGCTTCTTCGGCAGTCTATCACGTGAAGTCGGCCAAGGCGGCTTTCGGCTGCACCGTGTCGCTGCTGCCGGATACGTCGTTCGTGTTGGGTGATAAGACTTCGGCAACCTTCACGGTCACCCGCTGAGAAGGGCTTGTATTCTGATTCCAAGGCGCGGTGGTCTCCACCGCGCCTTTTTTATTTCACGCCGCGCCTTCCATCCCGGCGGCGGGGGACTTGAAGGGCACCGGCAGGCGGTCCTTCAGGCGGCGGATGAATTCATGGACGAGCGGCGAGGCCACGTCGTCCTTCCACACGGCCCACATGCTGAAATCGAGGTCCGCCTTGGTGGCGATGAGCGGCCGCAGCACGATGCCGTGAATCCGGTTCAGATCGAGGATGCGCGGCAGGAGGGCCACGCCGTGATCCGCGGCGATCATCGTGAGCAGCGAGTCAAAGCCCTGGATGTAGCGCGTCGGGCCGTGGGTCACACCCTCGGCGTTGAAAAAGGTCCGCACGTCCTTGCAGTGCTTGGACTCCGATTCGCGGCCCAGGCACAGCAGGGTTTCGCGGGTGATGTCACCGAGCGTGAGACTCTTCCTCTCCGCCAGCGCATGGCCGTGGTAGAGCGCCACGGCGAACTTCGTCTGAAGGATGCGCAGGCTCTTGAAGCCGCGGGGCAGGGCAGCCTTTTTGCCATAGGCGAAACCGATGTGGATCTGTCCCTTGGTGAGCGCGTCCAACTGGTCGGGCGGCATCATTTCCACGAAACCCACATCCACGTCCGGGAATTCATCACCGAAGGATTTCAGCGCCTCCGGCATGAAGCCGGCGGCGATCGGGCCCACGCTGGCGATCAACAAATGACCACGGCGGCCCGCCTGCACCTCGCGGGCGAGGACCTTGGCGCGATCCACATGGGCGAGAATCGCCCGCGCATCCACGAGATACGTATTTCCCGCATCGGTTAATGTCACGCGGACCGTGTTGCGATCCAGCAAAGTCACGCCAAGTTCCTCCTCGAGGTCCTTGATCTGCTTGCTCAAGGCGGGACGCGTCACGTTCAAGCGCTCCGCTGCACGCCGGAAGTTCAGTTCCTCCGCCACGGTGACGAAATAACGCAGGTGCCTCAGTTCCATCCACGGCACTGGTAACCTGTAGTTTCCACTCTGGAAACAACAAAGTCATTCCGAACGAGCGTTTGAGCAGTTAAATACCATCTTGTTTACCGCGAGGTCCGCAACGACATCCGGCTTCATTCCCCGACCTTACCGCCCTTATGAGATCCTCCTTTTACGCGCTGTTTCCCTTGATCGCCGCCGGACTCACCGGTTGCGAGAAAAAGGCGGCCCCGCCGATGCAGATGCCTCCGGCCGCCGTCTCGTTCGTTCCGGTTTCATCGGAGAAGGTGGAGCTCACCCGGGATCTTCCCGGCCGGGTGGACGCCGTGCGTGTCGCCGAGGTCCGTGCCCGCGTCGCTGGCATCCTGCTCAAGCGCACCTTCGAGGAAGGCGCGAACGTGAAGGCCGGCCAGGAACTTTTCCGCATCGATCCCGCTCCATTGGAAGCTGCCAAGGCCAGCGCCGAGGCCTCGCTTGCGAAGGCCGCCGCCAACCTCAAGCAAGCCCAGACCACCGCGAACCGTTACTCCGAACTGGTCAATGTGAAGGCCATCAGCCGCCAGGACTACGACCTCGCCCAAGCCGCCGTGCAAACGGCTCAGGCGGAGGTCCAGACGGCGGAGGCCGCGATCAAGACCGCCGGACTCAATCTCGGCTACGCCACCGTGACCGCGCCGATTGACGGCCGCATCGGCAAGGCGCTCGTCACCGAGGGTGCGTTGGTCGGTCAGACCGATGCCACCAAGATGGCGGTGATCCAGCAGCTCGATCCGATCTATGTGGACTTCACCCAATCCAGCACCGACCTGCTCGCGTTCCGCCGCGCGTTGAAGGAAGGCAAGCTCGACAAGGACGGAGCTTCGGTCGTGAAGCTGCTGCTTGAAGACGGTACGGAATACCCGCAGCCCGGCAAGTTGCTGTTCTCGGAAGTGTCCGTGGATGAAACCACCGGCATGGTCAGCCTCCGCGCCCAGTTCCCGAATCCGGAGCACACGCTGCTGCCGGGCATGTTCGCCCGCGTCCGCGTGACCCAGGCGCTGAAGGACAACTCCATCACCGTGCCACAGCAGGCGGTGACCCGCGGCCAGGGCGGTACCGGCAGCGTGCTGGTCATTGATGATTCCAACCACGTCCAACTCCGCATGATCCGCACCGATGCCGCCGTGGGCAACAAGTGGGTGGTCACGGAAGGCCTCAAGGCGGGTGAACGCGTGGTCATGGAAGGCCACCTCAAGGCCCGTCCCGGCGCCGAGGTGAAGCCCGAGCCGTTCGTTTCCAAGACCGCCTCGAGCAACAACGGCAAGACGGCCCCGGACAAGGGCTGAGGTTCCGTTGCTCCTCCTGTCTAACAAGCAACACGCGCCCGTTTGGTCGCGCTCCGGACTTTCTTAGTCATTTCGTTTCAGTTATCAGTCATTTCCTATCATGGCCCGTTTCTTCATCGACCGCCCCGTGTTCGCCTGGGTGGTCTCACTCCTGATCTGCCTCCTCGGGGTACTCGCGATCACCGGTCTGCCGGTGGCCCAGTATCCGAACGTGGCTCCGCCCGCCATCTCCGTGAAGGCGGTCTATTCCGGTGCTTCCTCGGAAACCCTCACCGACACGGTGACCTCGGTGATCGAGCAGCAGCTCAACGGCATCGACAACCTGCTCTACATGTCGTCCACCGCGGACGCCTCCGGGGTGACGATCATCACGCTCTACTTCAAGCCGGGCACAAACGCGGATACCGCGCAGGTACAGGTGCAGAACAAGGTGCAGCTCGCCACACCGAGCCTGCCGCAGGTGGTGCAGCAGACCGGTATCACCGTGGCGAAGGCGACGCGCAACTTCATGATGTTCTTCACGCTCTCGTCCGAGGACGGCAGCCTGGATGAAATCGCCCTGGGCAACTATCTCGCCGCCAACGTGCTCGACCCGATCCGCCGTGTGGAAGGGGTGGGGGAGGTGACCCAGTTCGGCACGCAGTATGCCATGCGTGTCTGGCTGAACCCGGACAAGCTGGTGAGCTACAACCTCACGCCCGCCGACATTTCCGCGGCCATCCAGGCCCAGAACACGCAGGTGCCCATCGGCCAGATCGGCATGCTGCCATCGGTCGACCAGCAGCAGCTCAACATCATCATGCAGGGCCGCGCCACGCTGCGCGACGTGCAGGAGTTCAACAACATCGCCCTGCGTGTGAACACCGACGGCTCGCGCGTTTATCTGCGCGATGTCGCCCGTGTTGAACTCGCCGGTGAAGACTATTCCAGCCGCGCCCGTGTGAACGGCCGCCCTTCGTCCGCCGCTGCGATCAAGCTTGCTCCGTCCGCGAACGCGCTGAATACCGCCGAGGCGATCCGCGCGAAGCTCGATGAACTCTCGAAGTTTTTCCCCGCCAGTGTGCGCGTGGATTACCCGCTGGATACCTCCGCCTTCGTGAAGATCTCCGTGGAGGAAGTGGTGAAGACCCTCGTGGAAGCCATCGTACTGGTGTTCCTCGTGATGTATCTGTTCCTGCAGAACTTCCGCGCCACCCTGATCCCGACGATCGTGGTGCCGGTGGCCTTGTTGGGAACCTTCGGTTGCATGGCGGCCTTCGGCTTCTCGATCAACGTGCTCACCATGTTCGGCATGGTGCTGGCGATCGGCATCCTCGTGGACGATGCCATCGTGGTGGTGGAGAACGTGGAGCGCATCATGTCCGAGGAGGGCCTGTCGCCGAAGGAGGCGACACGAAAGGCCATGGGACAGATCACGAGCGCGCTCATCGGCATCACCCTTGTGCTGACCGCGGTGTTCATCCCGATGGCCTTCTTCGGCGGATCGGTGGGCACCATCTACCGCCAGTTCTCGATGTCGCTGGTGGCCTCGATGATTTTCTCGGTGTTCCTGGCCCTGTCGCTCACTCCGGCCCTTTGCGCCACCCTGCTCAAGCCGGTGGAGGCTGGACATCATCACGAGAAGCGCGGCTTCTTCGGCTGGTTCAACCGCGCGTTCAATGCCTTCACCCACAGCTACTCGGGCTGGGTGCGGGCGCTTGTGAAGCGCACCGTCTTCGGCATGGTGGCATTGATCGCCATCATCGTCGGCGTGGGATTCCTCTACGTGAAGCTGCCGTCCGCGTTCCTTCCGGACGAGGACCAGGGCTACTTCCTTACCAACGTGAACCTGCCCGTGGGCGCGGCGGATACCCGCACCCGTGACGTGATCCTCCAGATGGAGGACTACCTCGGCAAGCAGGAGGAAATCGAAAGCTACATCACGGTGGCGGGCTTCAGCTTCAACGGCCGCGGCCAGAACTCCGCGCTCGCCTTCGTCCGTCTCAAGCCTTGGGAAGAGCGCAAGGGCGCGCAGCACAAGGTGCAGGAGGTGATCAAGCGCGCGATGATGGGCTTCGGCGGCATCAAGGACGCGATCGTGTTCCCGCTCAATCCTCCAGCCATCGCCGAGCTCGGCACCTCGACCGGCTTTGACTTCTGGTTGAAGGACGAAGCCAATGTGGGTCATGAGAAGATGATGGCCGCCCGCGACCAACTCATGGCCGAAGCCGTGAAGAGTCATGTGCTCGCCGGTGTGCGTGTGCAGGGTCTCGAAGACGCCGCCGTGCTCAAGGTGGAGCTCGACCAGGACAAGGCCGTCGCGCTCGGCGTCTCTCTGGCGGACATCAATACGACGATGCAGACGGCGTTCGGTTCCTTCTACGTGAACAACTTCGTGAACGGCCCGCGCATCCAGCGCGTGATCGTGCAGCTTGATGCGAAGTTCCGCATGAGCCCGGAGGATTTGAAGAACGTTCACGTGCGCAACAAGAGCGGGCAAATGGTGCCGCTCGGCGCCTTCCTCACCACCAACTGGAGCTTCGGTTCGCCCCAGCTCCAGCGTTACAACGGGGTGCCGGCGGTGAACATCGCGGGTGCCGCGGCGCCGGGCCGCAGCTCCGGTGAAGCGATGGTCGAGATGGAACGCCTCGCCAAGGATCTGCCTCCGGGTATCGGCTATGAATGGAGCGGCCAGTCTTATGAGGAACGTCTTTCCGGCTCGCAGGCACCGATGCTCTATGGCCTTTCGCTGCTTGTGGTGTTCCTCTGCCTCGCGGCGCTTTACGAGAGCTGGTCGATCCCGTTCGCGGTGATCATGGTGGTGCCGCTGGGTATCATCGGTGCTCTGCTCGCGGTGACCATGCGTGACTTCCCGAACGATGTGTTCTTCAAGGTGGGCCTGCTCACCACGGTGGGTCTGGCGACGAAGAACGCCATCCTCATCATCGAATACGCGGTGGAACTGAGGGCGAAGGGCATGAGCTTGGTCGAGGCCATCGTGGAGGCTGTGCATCTGCGGCTCCGCCCCATCCTGATGACCTCCATGGCCTTCATCCTCGGCGTGATGCCGCTCGCGATCAGCACCGGCGCCGGTTCGGCGAGCCAGAATGCGATCGGCACCGGCGTGGCCGGGGGCATGTTCGCCGCCACCGTGCTCGCGATTTTCCTCGTGCCCGTTTTCTATGTGTTCGTCAGCCGGTTGGTGGGCGGCAAGAATGCCGACGCCCCGCGCGAACCTGAAGGCCCCGGCGAAGACTCTTCTGAAACTCCCGAGAAAGGAGAAACACAACATGCATAAGACACTCGCACCTCTGGTCATCGCCCCGCTGCTGTTGAGCGGTTGCTCGTTGATCCCCGACTACCAGCGCCCGGGCGCTCCCGTCGCGGACCGTTGGCCGAACGGTGGCGGCTCGTCCAAGGATGGCATCGATTCCCGCGGCTTCTTCGGCGACCCGCGCCTGCGCCGCATCATCGCCCTCTCGCTGGAAAACAACCGCGATGTCCGCATCGCCGCGCTCAACGTCGAGCAGATCCGCGCCCAGTACCGCATCTCGCGCTCCGAGCTGTTCCCGACCGTCGGCGTCGGCGGCGAGGCCACCAGCGGCCGCAGCGCCGGCACCACCACTCATCTCTACGGGGCAACGGTCGGCGTGACCTCCTACGAGCTCGACCTCTTCGGCCGTGTCCGCAGCCTGAACAAATCGGCGCTGGAAAACTACCTCGCTTCGGATGAAGCGCGCCGCGGCGTCCAGCTCGCGCTGGCCTCCGAAGTGGCCACGCAGTATCTCACCGAGCGCGCGCTGCTCGAACAGATCGCCTTGTCCGAGCGCACGCTCGGCGCGGTCAGCAAGACCTACGACCTGATCAACCAGCGCTTCACCGCGGGTGATGCCTCGGACCTCGATGTCCAGTCGGTCAACACCCAGGTGCAGACCGCCAAGGTGAACCTCGCGACCTACCGCCAGCAGCTCGCCCAGACGCAGAACGCGCTGATGCTGCTGTCCGGCAACTCGATCCCGTCGAACCTGCCCGGCGGCCGCGGCCTCGACTCCGGCATCGTCCACGACCTGTCGCCCGGCCTGCCTTCGAGCCTGGTCACGCGCCGCCCGGACATCCGCGAGGCGGAGCACAACCTGATCGGCGCGAATGCCGACATCGGTGCGGCGCGGGCGGCGTTCTTCCCGTCGGTCACGCTGACAGCGAATGGCGGCACGGCCAGCAACTCGTTCTCGCGACTGTTCAAGAGCGGCAGCGGCACGTGGTTGTTCTCGCCGCAGATCAACCTGCCGATCTTCACCGGCGGCCGCAACCAGGCGAACCTGGACGCGGCGGTGGTGCGCAAGAACATCCAGGTGGCGACGTACGAGAAGACGATCCAGACGGCATTCCGCGAAGTGGCGGACGGCCTCGCTGCACGCAGCGGGCTGGCGAACCGGATCTCGGCGACGGAGGCACTGGTGGCGGCGCAGGAGAAGCGTTTCTCGCTGGCGGATGCCCGTTACCAGCGCGGGGTGGACAGCTACTTCGAGGTTCTCAGCGCGCAGCAGGACCTGTATGCGGCGCAGCAGAGCCTGATCCAGCTGCGTCTGTCGCGCGAGGCGAACCTTGTGTCGCTCTACAAGGCGCTGGGCGGAGGTTGGTGAGCCTTTTCCATGCAAGTGAGTTGAACGTGAGAGGCCGGTGGTGCGAACCACCGGCCTTTCTGCTTGATGCAGGGATTCGAATTTTTCCGCTTGTATTTGACCAAACGGTCAACTACTAGTCGTTTATGGGTCGCGCAAGTGATGGCCGCCAACGTCTGCTCGATGCGGCGTTGAGTTTGATTTGGGAACGAAGCTACGGCGTCGTGACCATCGATGCCATTTGCGACAAGGCCGGGGTGAAGAAGGGGAGTTTCTACTACTTCTTCGAATCGAAGTCCGAGCTCTCGGTCGCCGCTCTCGATGAGAACTGGGAGAAGTGCGGCAAGGTGAAGTGGGATTCCATTTTCTCCGCTTCCGTGCCGCCACTGGATCGCATTACGAACTACCTGCGGATGATGTACGATACCCAGGCGGAACTTCAGAAGGAGCATGGCCAGGTGCTTGGATGTCCTTGTTTTTCATTGGGTACTGAGGTCAGTACTCAGAACGAGGAACTCCGCACCAAGACCCAGGAGATCCTCCAAACCCAGCTCCGTTACCTCGAATCCGCGATCCGTGACGCGCAGGGTGAGGGGGCGATCGCTCCTGGCGATGCGGCGATGAAGGCGAAGTGCCTGTTCGCCTTGTTCGAGGGGGCGATGGGGCAGTCCCGGATCCAGAATGACCTGACCTTCATTCAGAACCTGTCGGCGGTCGTCTTGGATTTCCTCGGTGCGAAGCGCGCCTGAGCAGGTGCTTCCTCTTTTTTTGCTCTGATATTTTACTATTTAGTCAACTACTATTCCTTGATCCTCAGTCGTGAATACCTCTGAAACAGCATCGGCCCCGGTGGTATCGGTCCGCTCCCGGGTGCGGAACATCGCCCTTTCGACCGCGGTCGTGGCCGCGGTGGCGGGCGGTTATTGGGTGACTGGCAGCCATGCGGAATCCTCCGCGCCCGCGGCTCCGCCCGCGCCACCGGCCCCTACGGTCACGGTGGCGGCGGTGGAGGAGCGGCCGCTGGTCGACTACCGCGAACTGCTCGGCCACGTGGATGCGGTGGAGTCCGTGGAGCTGCGTCCGCGTGTCTCCGGCCACATCCAGGAAGTGCGCCTGAAGGCGGGCGAGATCGTCGAGAAGGGCGATGTGCTCTTCACCATCGATCCACGCTGGTACCGCGCGCAATTCGATCTCGCCACCGCTGCGGTGGATCGCGCGAAGGTCCGCGTCTCCATTGCCGAGAGCGAATCGAAGCGCTCGACCGAACTCCGCGAGGTGCGCGCCGTTTCCGCCGAGGAGGCGGAGAAGCGCCAGTCCACGCTGGGCGAAGCGAAGGCCGATCTGGCAGCCGCGCAGGCGACCTTGGAAAGCGCCCGCCTCGATCTGGAATACACGGAGGTGCGTGCGCCGATCCGCGGCCGGGTGAGCCGGGCGCTGGTGACCGCGGGCAACCTGGTGTCCGGTTCGCCGGGCGGAGCCACGCTGCTGGCGTCGATCGTCTCGGTGGGTGAGGTTTACGTCTATGCGGATGCGGACGAGTCCACGGTGCTGAACTTCAACCGCCTCCGCGATGAAGGCCGCATCCACATGGAGAACGGCCGTGTGCCGGTGGACATCCAGCTCACCGACGAAACCGGGTTCCCGCACCGCGGCTACATCGAGTCCACCGACAACCGCGTCGATCCAGGTACGGGAAGCCTCGTATATCGCATGGTGGTCCCGAATCAGGATGGCAAGCTGGTGCCCGGCCTCTCCGCTCGCGTGCGCCTGCCCGTCAGTGCCTCGCAGCCTACGCTGCTGGTCAGCGAGCGCGCGATCGGCACCGACCAGAGCCAGAAGTTCGTGCTCACCGTCGCCCCGGACAAGACCGTGGGCTACCGCTCGGTGAAGCTCGGGCCGCTGGTCGAAGGCAAGCGCGTGATCCGCGATGGTCTCCGCGCCAATGAAACCGTGATCATCAACGGCCTGCAGCATGCCCGCCCGGGCATGACGGTCGAGACCACCAGCATGTGATCCCATCGCGCCATCCGCGCGCGATCCTCCGAAATTGAATCAAAGCCGGGAGCGTTCGTCGCTCCCGGCCGATGGTCCCTCGCCGCCTCATTTGGCGTCTTCCGACCTCCTTCCAGCCTCCCTCAATGAACTTCTCAGACTTCTTCATCAAGCGCCCGATCTTCGCGGGCGTGCTGTCCATCCTCATCCTGCTGGTGGGTGGCATCTCGCTGTGGAATCTTCCCGTCAGCGAGTATCCCGAAGTGGTGCCGCCGACGGTGGTGGTGACCGCGACCTATCCCGGTGCGAACCCGAAGACCATTGCCGAGACCGTTTCGACTCCGCTGGAGCAGGCGATCAACGGCGTGGAGGGCTCGATGTACATGTTTTCGCAGGCGACCAGCGATGGCGTGATGACGCTGACCGTCACGTTCAAGCTCGGCACCGATCTGGACAAGGCGCAGGTGCAGGTCCAGAACCGCGTGGCCCAGGCCGAGGCGAAGCTGCCGGATGAAGTGAAACGCATCGGCGTGACCACGGTGAAGAGCTCTCCGGACATGACGCTGGTGGTGCACCTCTTCTCCCCGGACAACCGTTACGACGATATCTTCGTCCGCAACTACGCCACGCTCCAGGTGAAGGACACGCTGTCGCGTCTGGAAGGGGTCGGCCAGGTGCAGATCTTCGGCTCCGGTGACTATGCGATGCGCGTGTGGCTGGATCCAAACAAGATCGCCTCGCGCGGACTGACCGCCTCCGAAGTGGTGGCCGCGATCCGCGAGCAGAACGTGCAGGTGGCCGCCGGTGCGGTGGGCCAGCAGCCGAACCCGAATCCGGTGGACACCGAACTGCTGGTGAACACCAAGGGACGACTCATCAATGAGGAGGAGTTCGGCGAGATCATCGTGAAGAACGGCGATCACGGCCAGCGCACGCTGTTGCGCGATGTGGCGCGGGTTGAGCTCGGCGCCTCTGGTTACGCGCTGCGCTCGCAGCTCAACAACAAGCCGGCGGTGGCGCTGCCGGTGTTCCAACTTCCAGGTGCCAATGCGATCGCGGTGTCCGACAAGGTCCGCGAGACGATGAAGGAGCTGAAGAAGAATTTCCCGGATGGTCTGGACTACGCCATCGCCTACGATCCAACGGTGTTCGTTCGCCATTCGATCGAGGCGGTGGTGCATACCCTCATCGAGGCGATCCTGCTGGTGGTGCTGGTGGTGATCCTGTTTCTGCAAACGTGGCGGGCCTCGATCATTCCACTGGCGGCGGTGCCGGTGTCATTGATCGGCACCTTCGCGGTGATGCACATGCTCGGGTTCAGTATCAACGCGCTCTCGCTCTTCGGGCTGGTGCTGGCGATCGGTATCGTGGTGGACGATGCGATCGTGGTGGTGGAGAATGTGGAGCGTAACATCGCGCTTGGTTTCGGGCCGGTGGAGGCTACCAAGCGGGCGATGCGAGAGGTGACCGGACCCATCGTGGCGACGGCGCTGGTGTTGTCCGCGGTGTTCATCCCCACCGCCTTCATGCCCGGCCTCACCGGTCAGTTCTACAAGCAGTTCGCCATTACCATTGCGATCTCCACGGTGATCTCGGCATTCAATTCGCTGACGCTTTCGCCCGCGCTCAGCGCGCTGCTGCTGCGCGATCATCACGCGCCGAAGGACGTGCTTACGCGCTTCATGGATCGCGCGTTCGGCTGGTTCTTCCGTCCTTTCAACCGCTTCTTCGATTGGGCGTCGGCGAAGTATTCCGGCGGCGTGCGACGGGTGATCCGCTTCAGCTTTGTCGCCCTGCTCATTTACGGCGGTCTGCTGTTCATGACCGCGCGCACCTATCAGAAGGTGCCGTCCGGATTCGTGCCAGGACAGGACAAGCAGTATCTGATCGCCTTCGCGCAGTTGCCGGACGCGTCATCGCTCGACCGCACGGATGAAGTGATCCGCCGCATGACCGAGATCGCGAAGAAGCATCCCGGCGTGCAGGATTCCATCGCCTTCCCGGGCCTCTCGATCAACGGCTTCACCAACAGTCCGAACTCCGGCATCGTTTTCGCCACGTTGAAGCCGTTCGAGGAACGCCAGGGCGCGGACATGTCCGGCAAGGCGATCGCGGCGGATCTCCAGAAGGAGTTCGGTCAGATCCAGGAGGCCTTCGTGGCGATCTTCCCGCCGCCGCCGGTGAACGGTCTCGGCACCACCGGGGGCTTCAAGCTTTACGTGGAGGATCGCGCCGGTCTTGGCTACGACGAACTCTACACCGCCACCCAGGCGTTGATCGCGAAGGCGAACCAGACCCCGGGACTGACAGGGATGTTCTCCAGCTTCACCGTGAACACACCGCAGCTTTATGCGGATGTGGACCGCGCGAAGGCGAAGCAGCAGGGCGTGCCGCTGGCGAACATCTTCGACACGCTCCAGATCAACCTCGGCTCGCTTTACGTGAACGACTTCAACCGCTTCGGCCGCACCTATCAGGTGGTGGCGCAGGCGGACGCGAAGTTCCGTGCCAGTGCAGAGGATATCGGCCGCTTGAAAACGCGTAACCTGAACGGCCAGATGGTGCCGCTCGCCTCGGTGGTAAATGTGAAGGAAACCTACGGCCCGGACCGTGCGATGCGCTACAACGGCTATCCCGCCGCGGAAATCACCGGCGCGCCCGCACCCGGCTACAGCTCCGGCCAGGCCGAAGCGCTGATGGAGAAGCTGGCCGCCGAGACCTTGCCGAAGGGCATGAAGCTGGATTGGACCGATCTCAGCTATCAGAAGCAGGTGGCGGGGAACACCGGCGTGCTGGTCTTTCCGCTCTGCATCGTGCTGGTGCTGCTGGTACTGGCCGCACAGTATGAAAGCTTCCGCCTGCCGTTCGCGGTGGTGCTGATCGTGCCGCTGGCGATCCTCGCCGCGATGACCGGCGTGCTGATCAAGGACGGTGACAACAACATCTTCACGCAGATCGGCTTGATCGTGCTCATCGGTCTGGCGGCGAAGAACGCAATCCTGATTGTCGAGTTCGCCGTGAAGCTGCGCGAAGAGGGCAGGGGCATCGTGGAGGCCGCGGTGGAGGCTGCGCATTTGCGCCTGCGCCCGATCCTCATGACCTCCATCGCCTTCATCGCCGGGGTATTCCCGCTGGTGACCTCGAAGGGGGCCGGTGCGGAAATGCGCCAGGCGATGGGCGTGGCGGTGTTCTCGGGGATGATCGGGGTGACGATCTTCGGCTTGTTCCTGACGCCGGTATTCTACGTGGTGTTGGAAAAACTCGGAATAAAGAAGCCGAAACCGGCTCCGGCTCCCATGGAAGATGATGGCTTGCAAGAACCCGCGTGATCCCGGGGCGTAGCCGAAGTGGTAACACTTCGGGCGGGGTAAACCAATGCCATCCCTCAGACAACCATTGCCCTTCGATCTCCGGAGAACCAAGCCCTTGGGTGGGGGCGAATCCACCCAACCCGAAGTGTCACCACTCCGGCTACAAAGAAAGACTTCCCATGCACTCCCGACTCTTCATTCCCTTGATCCCGCTGCTGTTGAGCGGTTGCTCGTTGATCCCCGACTACCAGCGCCCCGGCGCTCCCGTCGCGGACCGTTGGCCGAACGGTGGCGGCGGCTCGTCGAAGGACGGCATCGATTCCCGCGGCTTCTTCGGCGACCCGCGCCTGCGCCGCATCATCGCCCTCTCGCTGGAAAACAACCGCGACGTCCGCATCGCCGCGCTCAACGTCGAGCAGATCCGCGCCCAGTACCGCATCTCGCGTTCCGAACTGTTCCCGACCGTCGGCGTCGGCGGCGAGGCCGCCAGCGGCCGCAGCGCCGGAACGACGACGCACCTCTACGGTGCCACCGTCGGCGTGACCTCCTACGAGCTCGACCTCTTCGGCCGTGTCCGCAGCCTCAACAAGTCGGCTTTGGAAAACTACCTCGCTTCGGATGAAGCACGCCGCGGCGTCCAGCTCGCTCTGGCATCCGAAGTGGCCGTCCAGTATCTCACCGAGCGCGCGCTGCTCGAACAGATCGCCTTGTCCGAGCGCACGCTCGGCGCGGTCAGCAAGACCTACGACCTGATCAACCAGCGCTTCACCGCGGGCGATGCCTCGGATCTCGACGTCCAGTCGGTCAACACCCAGGTACAGACGGCGAAGGTGAACCTCGCGACCTACCGCCAGCAGCTCGCCCAGACGCAGAACGCGCTGATGCTGCTGTCCGGCAATTCGATTCCGTCGAACCTGCCCGGCGGCCGCGGCCTCGACTCCGGCATCGTCCACGACCTGTCGCCCGGCCTGCCTTCGAGCCTGGTCACGCGCCGTCCGGACATCCGCGAGGCGGAGCACAATCTGATCGGCGCGAATGCCGATATCGGTGCGGCGCGTGCGGCGTTCTTCCCGTCGGTCACGCTGACAGCGAATGGCGGCACGGCGAGCAGCTCGTTCTCACGCTTGTTCAAGAGCGGCAGCGGCACGTGGCTGTTTTCACCGCAGATCAACCTGCCGATCTTCACCGGCGGCCGCAACCAGGCGAACCTGGATGCGGCGGTGGTGCGCAAGAACATCCAGGTGGCGACGTACGAGAAGACGATCCAGACGGCGTTCCGCGAAGTGGCGGACGGCCTCGCGGCACGCAGCGGGCTGGCGAACCGGATCTCGGCGACGGAGGCGCTGGTGGCGGCGCAGGAGAAGCGTTTCTCGCTGGCGGATGCCCGTTACCAGCGCGGGGTGGACAGCTACTTCGAGGTTCTCAGCGCGCAGCAGGACCTGTATGCGGCGCAGCAGAGCCTGATCCAGCTGCGTCTGTCGCGCGAGGCGAACCTTGTGTCGCTCTACAAGGCGCTGGGCGGAGGTTGGTGAGCCTTTTCCATGCGAGTGAGTTGAACGTGAGAGGCCGGTGGTGCGAACCACCGGCCTTTCTGCTGTGGCAGCCTTTGGGAAAAGGTGGAGTCACCTGTGACTTCATGGTTTTTTCACATTTCCGGACTTGTTCGCCTCCGTGTGATATCTAACTTGGCTACGAAATTTGCATCTTCCTTTTCCCCCTTTTCAATGAAGTCCTGTTATACCCGCACTCTATTGCCGATAGGTGCTCTTTTGGTGGCTGGTTTGGCGACTTGGCAGATGGGTGGCGGTCCGTCCGCGACTTCGACCGGTCCGGTGATGCCGGTTCCTCGGAACGCCGGAATTTCCGAATCTCAAGGGGCGACGGAGGTCAAGGGGCCAAAGGATGCCCTGATGGAGACGGCGCGCAATCTACCCGCACGTCCGTCCGCTCCTGCCTTGTGGAGCCGCTTGGATCAACCGCGTGTCCTCGCGACGGAAGACAACGCCACTCCCGATGGCCGCATCCACCGAACCGCGTTGGTCCAGGTGCAGGGAAAGTATTCCAGGCTCGTGTTCGAGGGACTGCTTCCGGCCGGCAGGAAGGACGCGGAGAACAACGAACTGACGGGGGCCATTGCCAAAGTGGCCGATCATCTGGTGGTCCGTCCGGCCTCCGGAGTGAGCTCGGATGAATTCCGCGCGGCGATGGCTGCGGCAGGGCTGACGGTTCGTGAGAACCTTTCTCCGGATGGCGGTTGGCTGGTCTCTCTTCCCGCCGCTTCATTGCATGGGGTGGATGAGGCCATCGCGAAATTGTCCGGCAACAGAAGCGTCGCCTACGCCGAGCCGGATTATCTTGTCCATGCATCGGACATTCCGGGAGAGGATGTGGTGCTTGAGATGGTGGACGGGCAGCTTGTGCGGAGTGATTCACTGCTGCCGGTGGGAGCCGGGGAGCAGGCGGCCGCACCCGCTTCGGATCCGGTGACCCTGGAGGCGGATCAAGAGCAACGCCTGCAGGCACTCCCCGCGGGTGCCCGTGTGATCGGGTTTGACGCACCCTACTTCCTTGGCGGCCCGGCATCCTACGATCCCTATCTTGAAGAGCAGAACTTCGTGGTCGGCTGCGCCGATTCAACCTACGTCCAAGGCGCCTACACATCGGGATATCCCAACAACGGATCCTACTATCTGCGTAGTATGGGATATTCGGACAATGTGACCATCCGCCATCGCGAGAACCTTCCCTTCGCGATGCTTTCGGTGGATCTCGCGGAGTACAGCACGACCTTCGCGACCCCCACCAACATCACTTTCACAGGCTACAAGGCGAATGGCGGAACCGTCACCAAGACCTTCACGACCGATGGCGTGATCGACGGCACGGGAGTGGCCGAGGATTTCCAGCATTTCACCTTCGACGCCGGCTTCTCGAATCTGAAGAGCGTGGTGGTGAGCGGGCCCCATTACATGGTCGACAACATCGGAGTGCAGGTGGACGGCCAGGAATCCTCTCCACCCGCTTCACCGGAGCCACCCTTGCTCTATGACGTGACCTTTGATGCCCCCAAGCACACCGCGGGGCTGCTAACCGCGGTCAGTGGCGCCTATGCACCCAGCAGCATCAACTTCGGGACACCGACCATCCGGCCCTCGATTGGCGATCTGGATGGCCAGGCTCTGGAATTGAAAGGCAGCGGTTATCAGCAGATCCGCTTCGGAGTCCGGCAGCAGGCGGCGGCCTACCGTTTGGAGTTTGATGCTTGGTTGGATTTGCAAACCGATTTCTCGGTGTTGTTCGACGGTGCTGCGACTGGCGGAGCCGTCCAGAAGTTCATGGTCAAACCCAATGGCTCCGTGGATGTCTATCAGATTTCGTCCACCTTCAACTATCCCGCGGGAATCAGCCCCCGGACGAAGACCCGCATCGCCGTGGATATCGACATGGCTGCTGGACGCTGGGAATTTTTCGTCAATGGGGTTTCCAAATGGAGCCGTTCATTCGTCACCACTGGAGGAGACGTGCAGGACATCCGCTTCCACACGGCCGATACCGGATCGGGTTTGGCCGGTTTCGACAATATCCGGATCTATGCGTATGGAACCTCCTCCGGCCCCACGACAGGTCCGCGTTTGATCGTCTCACCCGGATCGCTGGCCTTCCCATCCCTGCCCATCGGGACATCCCGCACCTGGTATCTGGATCTTCGTAACAACGGCAGTCAGCCGCTGACGGTGCAAAGCGCGGTATCCTCCAGTTCCCAGTTCCTCGTCACTCCACCAGGAACGATTTCCATCCTGCCGGGAGGATCGTTCTCCGTGCCAGTCACTTACAAGCCGACAGTCATGGGCTTGGCTTCAGGAACGGTTACGATCACCAGCAATGATCCGTCCCAACCGGTCTGTGCGGTTCCCGTCACCGGAACCGGACAAGGTGTCCCCGTCGCAACGCTTTCTCCGCTCACCCTCGACGTCAGCATGGTGGCTGGAACCAGTGGTACCCGCACCTTCAATCTGGCGAATACCGGTGCCGCCAACCTGAACTGGAATCTGGTTCTCAAGGGAGTCGGCACCGATGCGGGAACACCTACCGATCAGCCGGTCAGCCCCAACGATCCGATGCTCTCTTCCGAATGGGCGTTGCGTGCTCCTTCCTCCGGTAGCGGGGGCATTGATGCCCTGCATGCCTGGGCGGTTTCCACCGGTGGCACGGGTGCGGTCATTGCCGTGATCGATACCGGTGTCGATCGCAGTCATCCCGAGCTCCAAGGCAATCTCTGGACGAATACCGGTGAGATTCCAAACAACGGCATCGACGACGATCACAATGGTTACATCGATGACGTCAATGGCTGGGATTTCGCAAACAATGACGCGCTTCCAGCGGACGGTCATGGCCACGGCACGCATGTGGCTGGCACCATTGCCGCTCGTGGGAATAATGCGGCGGGAGTCTCCGGTGTCTGTTGGAGCGCCCGCATCATGCCGGTGAAGTTCCTTGCGGACAACGGCTCCGGCTATACCTCGGATGCGGTCAAGGCCGTGGCCTACGCCACCCGCATGGGCGCGAAGATCTCCAACAACAGTTGGGGCGGCGGCGGCTATTCGCAGGCTCTCTACGATGCGATCAATCAAGCCGCACAAGCTGGCGATCTCTTCGTGGCATCCGCGGGCAATGACGCTGCGGACAACGATGTCACGCCGCAATATCCCTCCAGCTACCAGCTTCCGAATGTGGTGTCGGTGGCTTCAACCGACGAGCGGGACAATCTCTCTTATTTCTCGAACCGTGGTGCGGCCACAGTGGACATCGCGGCTCCGGGTTCCAACATCCTCAGCCTCCAGCCGGGAGGCGGCTACGCCTCCAAATCGGGCACTTCGATGGCGGCACCCCATGTCGCCGGGGTCGCCGGGCTTCTGGTTTCCAAAAACCCGTCGCTCACCCCGTCTCAGATCAAGCAACTGCTCATGTTCGGCTCCGATTCGCTCGGCTCCCTTGGAGGCAAAGTGGCGAGCCAGGGACGTCTCAATGCCTACAAGGCTTTGAAATCGGTGTTGCCTTCCTGGCTGAAGCCCCAGGTGACCGCTGGAACGCTCCTGGCAGGAGCTTCCGCCAATATCCCTCTTACGGTGGATACGACCTCCTTGGGCGTGGGCACCTACACCCAGGTGATCGCCTTGAACTCGAACGATCCGATCCATCCGAATCTCACCCTGCCGGTGGTACTCAAGGTCATTCCCAACGTTCAATACAGCTCGTGGCTGGCTGCCAACTTCACCAGCGACAACATGCTGGCCAATGACGCCGAGGGCACCCTGTGGGCCGATGTGGCGGATGCCGATGGTGACGGCGTGTCCAACCTGTTGGAGTATCTGACCGGAAACGATCCGACCGCACGCAACCCCAAGAGTGTGACCTCGGCCGCCGGAAATGTCTTCGAGTTCCAAGCCCGGCCCGGCGATCCCAATGTGAGCTATCAGATCGAGTGGAGCGAAAGTCTCTCGGGGGGCTGGCGCACGGATCGCGTGCAGGTGCTGGAGGACAGCACCACCGGCACGCCGGCGGGGGTGCATCGCCTGCGGGTCCGGATCAGCGATCCCCAGCCAGCCGCCGCCTTCTTCCGTTTGTCCGCACGCCGCAATTTCTAAGCTGCGACTAGCAACAAGACTTTACAGAGCGCGGTATCTGCGATGATGCTGGTCTTTTTACGGCGGCAATCGACTGATCTAGAGATGAATGCTCTACGCACGCGGCCCAGGAAGTTCGGTTATGCGGGACTCCGATCTGCTGTATGTAAAACACTCACTCTAAGTAACCTTATCATGAGACTCTCATGGCACCTCATACGAGGCATTTGGATAATTCAATCATGAACGAATCAGCTTCCGTTTCGATGCATTTTAAATTCCAAGGACGGAGCCTTTCTGGTGTGGAGTCCCACAATTTTGGGGCGATAAAGTAACCACCCAATAGTTGGCCAATCTCGCTAAATAGTCGGATAATACTTGGGTCGTGTAACGAGGCGCCAACGACAATAACCATGTTTCTGCTTAGCTCGGATTTCACCGAGTCCCACAATCGAGATCGGCTTCTATCAAACATAAAAACCTCCCGTTCTGTAAGAAGAAGCGATTCAGGCGAATCGTAAGAACCATGTAGTTTGATTATTGATCGTTGGGCAATCTCACCACTTAGCTCATTTGCGAGGACTTGCATGCTTACGCCCTGATTGACGGCGGCTGATTCAAAAAGGGTATCGTAATTGGTGGTAATGATCTTACTGAATAGGCTGACTGCGATCTTGTGCGCAATCGTCGGCTCGATCCCTTGAGGTGAATCAATAAGCCGTACGACTGAATCAAGTAAGTAATTCCTGCCGTGAGATGCTTCGAGATCGGTCGCGATGCCGGCGAATGCCGCTCCAGTTGGATTTGCCGAATAGCCGGGCGTGGACCTTCTGATTGATTGAATAAAGCTTTCAGCAAATGCGCTTGCGGATGGGAGACCGGCTGCGAGCGAGATTCCAGATCCTGCAAACAGAATTGCCCGGTTATGCCGGACTGCATCTATGAGGTCGATTGGCAGAATAGGGGGTCGATGCGGTGCCGCAGGCTCTGTGTCCAGAGCCAATGCCATTTTCGTCGTCACTACCGATCTGCTCCTTACCTTCGCCTTTTGAAATTCATCCGTCAACAGGCCTACGAGAGCTTCACCGACCTTGGTAGCGAGGTCCGCAGCCAGTTCAAATTCGGAGGTGAAGTAGCCTCCGTTCCAATTTTGAACCTCTTTTCTGAAAGCATCTCTCCTTATGGAATCTTCAGATGTTCGATCTGTGTCGTATTCGAGGCGCTTAAGGAAGGGAATAACCGGAATCCTCTGTTGTTGGGCGTGAGTGAATTCCAAGTGGGTGACCGAAATGCCTAGTGAGGCTTTCGGGCCTTCATCGGGAATCCAACCGTAACTGGCTCCTAATATTAGGACAAATATGTCAGAAGATTCAATCTCAGGTTCAATGCGATCCCATGATTTTGAGCCGTTAGGCGTCCAGCCTTCCGCATTAACCGGTTCAATGTTGAACGAGCTCAATCGTTCCACTACGGCGGCACGTTCGTTCCGCATGTCCTTCATTGTGCTGCTTACAAAAACGCGAAGTCGTCGTCCCATGATGAGTATCTGTCGGGAAGGAATTTCTTAACAGAAAACCGAAAGGAAGCTGCCGTGTGTATCTACTTCGTTTTCGGCGATTGGTATGAGGATTCTGAACGAAAAGCAGGAAATGTAAATCTGGTAATATTGGGGTGGCTGCTCAGGCCGAGAATAGGCCTCCTTAGTGCGAATGAAGAATTGGGGTACGGATTTGAATGTCGATTCAGAATTGACGTGGATTCGAACCTCCCTTGTCGGAATTTCCCGATGGGGCGGCGCCTTTGGTATTCATCAGCTTGAAAAGCTTGTGGTCGTTCGTTCGTAGGGTGAAGAGCCCGTCATCGGATGTGGCGAACACCAACGGTTCGGACTTGGGCCAGGTCACCTTGACCTCCGTTTTGATCGCAGTGGTCGTCCACTTGCCGGGAGTATCCTTGCCATCCCAGTGTTCGACCCAGGAGCCGTCCGCCTTGAACTCGATGACAGCCTGCCCGTTCAACGTTTCCCAGCGGGAACCGGAGTAAGGAGATGATGCCAGAGGAATGGGAGCATTACCGATCACCGAGATGCCTGCCATCGCTTCGCTGCGGAAGAAGGTGGAGCTTTTTTCATAGTAGAGCTTGTCCCGGACCCGGGTGCAGTGAGCGCCATCGGCGGATGCCGAGTACTCCACCATATTGCCATCGGGCAGGGTCACGGTCACGGAGTTATAGAGACCGTTGGTTTTCCACCGTCCGAAGAACTCGCAACCGTGATAGTTTTCAGACCAGATGCCGTTGGATCTGAATTCCACAACGGAGCCGCCGTTGCTTTCCCACCACTTCGTTCCGCTGTAGAACGGATTGGTCTCCACATGGGGAGCACTGGCGTTCTCCACAGGGGCTGTTGCGGTATCCAGTTTCCTCAACTCCTCACGCGTCGCCACGGCGCCGCCGGTATTGCCCTGCTGGATCTGGATTTTGGCCAGTGTGTCCAGCTTGGACCGATACTGCTCATCCAGTGCCTTGCGCTGGCTTTCATAGATCGCGCGGAGATTGGTGAGCTCGGTGCTCTCGTTGGCACCCGGAGTTTCCGCCGGGGCGATGGCGGAGGCGAGGAGAAGGAGACATGCCGATGGGAGGAGGGGGCGCATGGACGTGATGGAAGGATAGGGTCATTCCATCATCGGAGCGGAGAGTGATTCAAGCCCATTGGTGGTTCCGCTTCCGAAGGCGAGTGCCTTACTTGGCAGCCAGAGCCTCTACGATCACCGACACATTGTGGCGCACCATCGACTCGTACGTGGGGGAATTGGTGCCGTCCGCGATCAGCGGTTTGCCGAGGCGGATGCCGGTATCCCGGGTCAGGACGGACAAGAGCTTCGGGTTGGTTTCCACTTCCGGGAAGAGGGCGGAGACCCGGTGCTGTTTCAAATCCGCGACCAATTTCGCGAGAGTGGCCGCACTCGGGTCCTGTTCCTGGTTCAAACCTTGGACGGAGAAAGGAGTGAATCCATAATCCGCACAGAAGTAGTTGAACGCGGAGTGGGTGGTGGCGAGTTGGCGGCGGTCGCGGGGGATTCTCGCCACCTGGCTTCTCGTCCATCGCTCGAGCTCGTCCAGTTTCTCCCGATACGTGGCAGCGTTCGTACGGTAAAAGGAGGCACCTTCCGGATCCGCCGTGGCGAGGGCCTCTGCGACGACCGTGGTCGCACGCCTGAAGCGATCAATGGAATGCCACCAGTGCGGATCGGTTTCATGATCGGAGTGGTTGTGATCGGCTTCGTCACACGAGCCATGCAGGACCGGCAAACTCGCGCCCACCTCAACCAATCGACTGGTGGAAGGAACAATCGTTTGAAGCGAAGGGAGGTAAGCCTCCAATCCCAGGCCGGCGACGAGATACAACCGGGCTCCCGTCGCCTTCCGGAGGTCTTCCGGGGAAGGCTCGAAGTGATGGGGATCTCCTGAAGTACTGATGAGGTCCACAACCTCCACCCGGTCACCACCGACCTGACGGACCAGATCGGTGAGCAGGGGATAGAAGGTCGCTACCTTCATCCTCGCGACGGCCATGCCGGAGAAAAGGAAGGAGAAGATCAACAGAAGCGGACGAAACATCGGGCGGCAGGCCAATGTGCGGCTGAAATGACTTTATACAAGTATTTTGCAATTTGGTTCGCGCCGGATTGGCTCGTGAAGCAAAGGAGCAATGCAAGAACAGCTCTCTGGATAACTCCGCGAATAACCTCGATAGAAGGAGTCAAACGATCGTTCTTTTGAGTAAGGTGGATGCCGATAAAGGCTATCAAAATGATGTTAGAAACATAAGCTCCACCGGCATCAAATAAGTGGCAGGGTTTTCAAAAATGATTAAATCAATCGTATGATTTTTCGGTTGTGAGAGCGCTGATTGATTCAGTTAAATTATTTGAAATTAATGGATTAACAAAAATTTTTACGGTGAAAAACGGGTTTAAGAAGAAGTCATCATCAGATCGATTTTAGACCTCGCTCAACCGGCTATGACCCAGTGACAGATCCGTCACTCAAACAAACGTTCGCAAAGTCGCGCAGCCATTGAGCCACCGAAAAAGCCATTGTGAACAACTTGTTGAAAAGCTGTTTCTATGCTGGTCTATAAACACTTGCGTGGCCGAATTTGCGCCCATCAGGCTTTGGCGCGATCCGCTTCTGCCTTGGAAACTTTCCGGCATTCCGCGACGAAGTGATTGCAGGCCTCCCGGCAAAGAAGAGGGAAAGCCTCCGATTCCACGATGTCACCCGGAATGCCACTGTAGCGGCTGGCATCGCTGTCTTCCAAGGAGGTCGTGGCATCGAGTTGCCAGAGAATGCGCTTGGCGCACTGGTGGGCTGGTCCACAGACCTCACGGACCAACTGTTGGGCTCCGGCGTCGCTGATGGTGCGGGCGAACCGGTACATGCCGGTCTGGCGGTTCAACTTGTCCCGGAGGTGTTCGATTTCCAACCGGCCTTCCTTTTGGGCTGCCAGCAGGCCGAGGGCTGCCGGATAGAACAGGTCGAGTGCCCGTCGAAGCTCGTCCAGCGAAGAAAGCTCCATCAACCAGCCACGGCGCAGGTTGGTCTGTCCCTTGGTGAATCGATATTCCCCGTCCTCCGAAAAGGTGGAGAGATCGCGTGCCGCTTCCGGGTCACGATGGACTTTCAATCCACCCTGATCCGGCTGGGCGGCGAGGGGAATATCGTCCACATGAACGAGCTGGATTTGATCGATTGAATCGTTTGTTTGGATTTCGATCTGACCGATGCGATGCACCCCATTCCGGAGCGAATCGGAGAGAAACTGGAGGATGGACATGCGGAGAGGGAATTAGGCGGTCGCGAGGGCGCGGCGTGCGTCGAAATCGGCGACTTGGTCCAGGATTACGTCCGCGAGGTGGCGTTCCGTTCCGATGGCGGAGGAATAGAACAATGTCTTTCCCCGGAGGTGATGGGGATTATGGCGGAAGATTTCGCGCTGGGAGGCCGCAAGGCCGACCTCGGGCTCGATTCCAAGCAGAACGGGGATGTCCTGGTAGGAATGAGCGCCGTCCGAAATGAAGAAGGGGACGACCACCACGTTCCCGGTGGGTGCCAGTTCGTCCCAGCGGGCGATGAACGGCTGCTCTTCCATGTAGGCATCGGTTACCTTGGCATATCCGGCTCCCGAGGCGGCGATCAGATCGACCTGATCGCGGATGGCCTTGGTGGAATTCTGGTTCAATCCGGTGCCATGGCCGGTAATGACGAGGGTGGTGGATGCCGGATCAATGCCCGGAGCGACCTCCCGGGCGCGGCGCAGCAACAGGCCTGTCATCGAGGCATGGACGCCGACCGGCTGGCAGTAGTGGAAGGTTTTTCCACGGATGTCCGAGGTTGGGCCGGTGAGGCCGAATTCCCGGGGGATGATGTCTTGGGTGAAGTAGCCTTCGCTGATGAAATCCGGCACCACGTAGATCTCCTGGCAGTCGGTGAGATACCACGCCTCGCGGAAAGATGGTTCCTCTTTCCAAAAGCAGCAGTGGACCTCCTTGAAGAGACCGCGGCGGCGGATTTCGTCCGCATGGTCGAAGTAGGGAGTGGATGAGTCCGGATTCTCCGTCGAGCCATGTCCTACGATGAACAGGGCGCTTTCGGGCTTCGGGGCGAGAGGCATGGGCGGAGGTTAAGCGCGAAAAACGCGGGCGGGGAAACCGGAATTGGAAATTTGCGCTTTTCTCCGCGCGGAAACGGTTTAGCGGCACGGGCGTGTTTCCTGTATTCCAGAGCCTCCTGTGCTGGTGTGACGATGTCGAGCGCGGCGGACCGGAGAACATGGCGGTGGACGAATGGCTGCACGAAACCGCTCTCCAGCCTGTGCTGCGCGTTTATCGCTGGCAGCCCGGGTGGGGGAGCTTGGGGTATTTCGGCGCCTTGGCGGAAGCCCGGAACAGTTTCCCGGAGTTGTCCTGGGTCCGGCGCTGGACCGGGGGGGGCACGGTCGATCATCGTGTGGACTGGACCTATACCCTCGTCGTGCCGACGGAAGAGGAACTGGCCACCGCCCGCGGTGCGGAGAGTTACCGCGTGATCCATGCCGCTCTGGCGGAGGTCTTGCCGCAGGAGGGCTGGAACGTGAGATTGGCGGACGGCTCGTTGGAGACCGGCGCTGCTTCCTGTTTTGAGAATCCGGTGTGCCATGATCTGGTGGATGAGGCGGGCCGGAAGATCGCCGGTGCCGGGCAACGACGCACCCGGAACGGGCTGCTGCACCAGGGTTCGGTGAGTGGAGGCCCGGATTGGGCTGATGCGGTCATTCGAGCCGAACGCTTGTCGGAGGTTCTATCGGAACGGTGGGACATGTTCCATCCGCTCCTCTCTGACGGCCTCCTCGAGATGCGCGTCCGCCACTATGCCGATGCAAAATGGACCGCCCGCCGCTGAATGATCATTTCGTGTGGTTAAAACCTTGCTTCCCGCGAAGGAATGGAGAACTTTCGCGCCCGCGTCGCGGGACGTAGCTCAGCCTGGTAGAGCGCCTGCTTTGGGAGCAGGATGTCGTCAGTTCGAATCTGGCCGTCCCGACCACTTTCTTTTCAGTAAGTTGCTGGAATTTGGGGCTTTTTGAGGAATCGGCTTTTTGTGCCAAAGTCCACTGGATTCCGGAAAGTCCGCCGAAATCCGGAGAAATGGGGTAATATGGACAAATTTATGGGCAAATTTTTGGGTCACGCTCGAACTTTTTCGGGTCGGGCTGGGCGGATACGCCGAGCCAAATTCTAGTGGGCCAGCTCCCGTCCGTGAACCAGAAAGCTAGGGAGGTCCATTGGCTTTCCAAAGTGGGGCGTATTGGGTAACAATTCCGCAATCACCAGTGACGACTCCCAATGTGCCTGAATTTGCGGTGAACTGTGAGACGCTTTCCACGTTTTTCGAGCCACCGATCGCTCGGTCGACTTTTTTCGATTTGGTCAATCGCGGCAAAATCCTACCGGTCCACGGCTTGCGAGGCTATTACCGCCTCAATGAGTCCCTTCGATCGTTGGGTATGAAGCCGGTCGAAGTGTTCAAGTCGGTCGACTGACAGCGGTGACCCTCGGCCAGTCCAACTGGCCATCCTCGCTTTGAGCGCTGCTTTGGGGGATGAATTTGCCAGTCGCCCCGAAATGGACGTGGATGCCATCACGATGGGGAACTAGGTGTTCAGTCCCGAAAAAGCGAGGTCATGTTACGATCACTACGGGACCGTCACCTTGAGCCGGGCGAAGCAACTGGAAGCGTTATTGACGGGCACGGTCACTATAATGGTATCCGGCGCTGAATCGTTCTCCGTCACGATGACTCCGGAACTGGACTCTGCTGTTGTCGCTCCGATCTGATAAACTTGGCTCCACGACTGGAGAGTAAAGCCGACTTCCACGGCAAGCGGAAGGTTCCCTTGCTTCGACCTATCCTCACGATGGAAGCTGAAGACGAAATTGCTGCCTGACTTCTGCGCCTGCGGCGTAGCGGCATTTGGTGCATTGGGAACATCGGGCGCGGTGCCGAGGACGTATTCGACGGCATTCGGAATGCCATCCCCATCCGCATCGTCATTCGCCGCCGCTTTGCCGCCCGTGTTGTAAGTGGCGATCCAAGTCGCATACGATGCGTTCACGGTCAGGATCAGACTGTTGCCCGACACGGAAACCGAACCATTCATGCCAGAGGGAAGGGTTACGGTGCCGGGCATGCCGGAAACCGACGACGCGGTGGCGAGTGTGTAGGTGCCGACAGATGGTGTTGAGATGGCGTTGAGATCCAGTACGCTGCCGCCATCAAAGGTCAGAGTGCCGCCAATGGTGCGGGCGGTTTGGGCTCCCGGTGACGATGCGATCGCGAATGCCAGGTGCCCGTTGGAACGAATCGTGACTGCTCCGCCGAAGTTGCCTCCTGCTCCCAGTGCCGCCGAGTTCTTCACCTCCACCGCTGTGGCTCCGAGTGAACCACTGATGGCGAGCGTGCCCGCGTTGATCGTAGTTGCTCCGGTATAGGTGCTGGCACCGGTCAGGGTCAACGTGCCAGTACCGGCCTTGGTGAGGCCGAGCAATCCGGTTCCGCCGTCGAGCAGGACGGTGGCGCTTGTGGTGCTGGTGTTGTCGCCACCCACAGTGAGGGAAGCGGCGGCAGCACCATAGTTGCCGATTTTACCGCCTGAGCCGCTCAGGTTGGTGAAAGTGAAGCTGTTGCCGTTGAGCTTGAGAATGCCTCCATTCACGGCGAGGCCTCCGGGACTGAAGGCGCGGGAGTTTCCCGCCACGATGGAAGTGCTGGGCCGGCCATTGATTCGAGTGGAGCCGTAGGAATTCTGAGCTGTCCCCGAGGGGGTGACGTTGATCGTGCCGGTATCCGTATTCGGATCGCCCGCATAGAACAGGCATTCGAAATTTCCGCTGATGGAACCGGTGATGTTGAAGGTGGCTCCCGGCTGGGCCATGATGCCGGAGTTCGCGGTGAGAGTGACGGGGCCCGCCCATGTGCCTGTGCCGCCGAACTCCATGCGCAGGCCGCCGTTGTTGAAACCGCTTTCGCCCCAACCGAGACCCGCGATGCTGATCGCTTGGGGGTAGGTGGAGCCATTCTTCGCGAGAAACTGCGCGCCATTTTGGATTTCGATCGCGGTGGTGCCTCCCAGTTTGGCGGACGTGTAATAGATCCGCCCTTCCTCCACGACGATTTTGCCGGTGAAGTTGGAGTCCAGTGTCGTGAAGCTGTCCCACTGGTAGGCGCCTGTGCCATTGGCGGTGCCAGCCACGTAGAGGCTGATGGTGCCCGCCCCCGTGAGCGCGTTATTGGCCACGGTCGTCTTGGCGGTGCGCGCAAGGCGCAGGGTGGCTCCGGCTGCGATCTGATAGCTGCCGTTGATCGAGCCGTTGGTGGTGCCGTCACCGAGCTGGAGGGTTCCCGCGGAGACCGTGTTGCCGCCGGTGTAGCTGTTCGTGCCCGTCAGCACGAGCGTGCCGACACCGGTTTTCGTCAGTCCTTTGGACCCGGCGAGAACGGCACTGATGGTGGTGGCTTGATTGTTCACCGCGATGGCCGGTGATCCGGAGTTCGCATCCAAGGTAAGGACGCCTCCGGTGCCCGCCGTGAGACTCCAGTTGTGGCTCGGGGTGGTGTCACCGAAAACGAGACCTCCCAGGGTGATCGCGCCATTCAGCGCAACGGTGGTGTTGCCGGTGAGATTGAGCGCGCTGAAATCGGCGGCCTTGCCTGCGCCGCCGGCGATCAGGCTTCCGCTCCAGTTCGATGCGGTGGACCAGCTTCCGCCCGTGGCATTGTACCACGTGCCGTCGGTGGGGCCGACCACGACACTGAGGGTCAGCGTGGCGGTGGTGGAAACACCGCCCATGTCCGTGACGCGCACGGTGAAAGGGATGTTCGTTCCGACATCTGCGTTCGTGGGCATGCCGCCCAGTGCTCCGCTGCCGGCGACGGTGAGCCAGGTGGGGCCGGAAACCTTCGAGTAGGTCAGCGTGTCGCCCAGGCTGGAGTCCGGGTCCGTCGCACTTCCGGCGATCGTGTCCGAATAGGGGGCTCCTGTGGATGCGTCGGAGCGGCTGAAGGAATTGCTGGTGAATGTAGGCGCATGGTTCCCAACGCCCACGGGCACATTGACCGTGCCGACGACCGTCCCTTCCCGACCATCGGCAACCGTATAGGTGAAGCTATCGGTGCCGCTCCAATCCGCCGCCGGGGTGTAGATCACGCTATTGCCGGATTTGGTCACCGTGCCATGTGCGCCTTGGGTGATGGATTGGAGGGAGAGGGGATCACCGTCGGCATCGCTGTCATTGGCAAGCACCGCGATGGTGACCGAGCCGTTGACCGCGACTGGAGCAAAGTCCGTCACCGCCACCGGTAGCGCGCGAATCCGGATGGTGCCATTGGTGTAAAGCGTGGAGGTGTCCCAAACGAGGTTCGCCCCCAAGGCCGGGAGTTGGATATTGGCAAAGCTTCCCGAGCGATTGGTGGCACTGAAAAGGGTGAAACTATTGCCGACCACAAGCGCGTCAGGGCCCCCATGGGTGACCACCAGCATGCCGCCATGGTTCAGGGTGGTGGCGCTGAGCAGATCGGCGGTGAGCGTGGAGGCGGACTTGCCCAGCTCCATCCGCGTGGTGCCGGACAGGGTCACGGTGTTGTTCACCGTCAGAGTCCCGATTCCTCCCGCGCCGGGTGCCAGAGTGCCACCGTTTTGCACCGTCACCACGCCGGAGATTGTGCCGGTGCCGCTGAGAGTGGCGGCGTTTTTGACCGTTACGGGGGCATTTCCGAGCGAGCCGTTGATCGCAAGCGTGCCGGCTTCGATGGTGGTCGTTCCGGTGTAGCTGTTGGCACCTGCCAAAGTCAGCGTGCCGTCACCGCGTTTCGTCAACGCGCCGGTCTGGCCGCTGATGTCGGCAATGGCTGGTGTGATGGTGGTGGAAAAGCCGTTGGTATCGACGATGCCGCCACCCGTTGCACCAACCAGCACATTGAAGGGACGGTCCGCCGTGGTCGCGAGTGCCGGGATATCGCCGGTGAGTTTCAACGTGCCTCCGCCGTAGAGCTCCATACTTGCGTAACCGGCCCCGCCGACGGTCGGGTTTTGGAAACCCTGGCCGGTGACGAAGGAGCCGCCGGAAATCGTGACGATGGACTTGTCCGTGGTGCCTGAGACGCTGCTGGATTTGAGGGCGATGACCGAGGTGCCGGTGTAGGTGAACGTGGCTCCGGTGTTCACCTGGATGCGCGCCGTGGCATATGACCAATAAGGCGCCAGGTTCATCTGGCCGTTCTGATTCCAGTTGGCGCCGGAGTTGAGCGTCAGCGTGCTGGCGCCGCCCATCGAAAGGGAGCCGTCGTTGGTGACCGTGCCGGAGGTGGTGATGGAGTGCGCGGAGACGGTATTGTCCATCGACACCGATCGCGTGCTCGTTACCGCGATGTTCGAACCGCTCTGGAAGGTCGCCGCACCGGCCTTGACGGTCCATCCCCCGTTGGCGCCAGACTGATCTCCGCTGACGGTCACCGAACCTGTGGAAACCGTTGTGCCACCCCGGTAGGTGTTCGTCCCTGACAGCATGAGGGAACCCGAACCGGTTTTTTGGAAACCTTGTCCCGCTAGTACGGCGCTGATAGTGGCCGTGCGGTTGGCCACGTCGATGGCACCGCCACCAGCCAGGGTCAGCGAACCTCCCGTGCCCGGGCCTAGCGTCCAGTCGTTGCTCGCCGTGGTGGCGTCCCCGAACTTCAGGGTGCCGATGATGAAGCTTCCATTGAGAGTAACGGTGGCGTTGGCAGTGAGGTTCAGCGTGCTGAAGTCCGCCGTCTTGCCCACTCCATTGGCGAGAGTCCCTCCGCTCCAGTTGCCGCCCGCTTGCCATGATCCTCCTGTCACGTTGGTCCAGACTCCATTTGAGTCCGTATCCGGCCCCGCGCCGTCGATCAGGTAGATGTGAGCCTCATTGGGCTGGAAGGTATCCGACAGATAGCCATTCAGTACCGTGACGCTGCGGTTTTCGCTACTGACCGTGGCGTTGATGGATGGCTGACTCGACAGGCTCGGCAGAGGTGTGTTCACCGTCCGGACGTTCTCGCTCTCGTTGACGGCCATCACCGTGATCTGATTGCCCACACGGCGATACCAGAGAAACACATCGCCGGACTCCTCATACCACGTGGACGAGTTCTGGCACGGGGCGCTGATGCGCGGCCAGAGTCCATCCAACTCCTGCGTGGTGGAGCTGAAGGAACTCCGGAGCGCCGGGGTGTAGAAAATCGAATCCGGATTGTTTTCGGCGTACAGGAGGTAATTGAAGACCCCGTTACCCCCGTGAGCGAACATGTCGAACAACGCGCCCCGGACCTTGATTGGCGTATCCAGGTGGCTGGCGACGCCACCAAAACCGTCAGTGACATTGAGGATGGGGATCCACGGGATGCCGGTACTTGCCCGATACTGCTCCATACCGGGCAGGGCACCGCCGCGCTGACGCGACGGCGGCCCGTTGTAAAGCTGCGGCATGTCGACATCGCAGCAATCCTTGAACGTGTCCAACTCCCAGTTCGAAGAGAAGACCGGGTGGTTCGGATCCGTCTGCTTGATCCAATTATACAGGCTTTTCAGCAGCGCGTGATCGGTGTTGGCGGCATTGGGCTCGTCGGCCAGGTACCACGCATACATCGCAGGATGGTCCTTGAACATCGCCACACGCGCCTTCGCCTGGTCCACAATCGCCTGCGTCGGCACGGCAGCGTTCAGATTGAAGAGAACCTTGAGGCCGTTGGCCTGGGCCTGATCCAGGTAGCTCTGAACCTGGGCGTCCGTCCAACTCCTGAACCCGTAGTTCTGGACCACATTGATGCCGTAGCCGGCAATTTTCGGGAAGTCGCTGGCGATGCCGTTATACGCCCCCTTCGCGAGGAAGGGTTGCCCGTTCACCGTGGACTGCGTTTGGGTGTAAACCACCGTCGTCCCCTGTGCAACCGCATGTCCGGTCAATGCACAGGTTATAAGAGGAATCAGGGTAAACGCGGTTTTCAGTAATGGAGCTTTCGCTCTGCTCTCCTGCATCGCGCGTCGTGTGATGCAAAAAGCCGCTGCTCAACAGGCGATTGTGGATTGAAATCATTCAAACTATTGAATAAAGGGGGCGATGCCGATCCAGAGACGAGTTACCCTCAAGATGATCGCGGAAAAGGCAGGGGTTCACTATTCAACGGTCTCATTGGCGCTGAACGATCGTCCCGGCATTCCGGAGGTGACGCGCGATCATGTGAAGAAGATCGCCGAGGCGATGGGCTACCGGCCTGATCCGCTCCTATCCGCACTGGCCACATACAGATCCAGCAAGATCCGGAAGATCGCTCATGAGTCGATTGCGTGGGTGGACTTCTGGCCGCCACCCAAGAGCTCCCGCAAAGGGTTCCGGGCACTATGGGCGGGAGCAAGCAAACGTGCGGAGATGCTGGGATGGAAGCTGGATGAGGTATGTGCCGGTCATTCGGGACATTCTCCGGAAGAGATTGGAAGGATTTTGAAAGCGCGTGGAATCGAAGGAGTCCTGATTGCGCCACAGGATGTGGAGAATCTGGTGATGAATCTCGACTGGTCGGGCTTTTCGGCGATCACCATGGCACACACGCTGGCGCAGCCGCGTTTGCATCGGGTCCAGCCGCATCAATTTTACAACATGCAGGTGTTGATGCGAGAGCTGTTCGCATTGGGATACCGGCGACCCGGCCTGTGTTTGGGTCGTTATTCCCACGGTCACACCGACCACTATTGGAGAGCGGGATTTCTAGACGCCCAAGCCCCCCTTCCGAGGGAAGACAGGGTGCCACCGTTCGAAGGCGATCCCGAGGTGGCAAGGGGGCTGCTGGGCTGGTTCGAACGGGAGCTGCCGGATGTGATTGTCACCAGCAGGCCTGAGGTGATCATCCAGGTAATTGAATCGAAGGGAGTCCGCGTGCCGAGAGATGTGGGGGTAGCCGCGCCATCCTTCAAGGTCGAGGATTGGCATCCGGACTGCGGAAAAGCAGGACGAGGCTTCTCGGCAAGCGGGATCGATATCTCCGGAGTTGACGAGGATTTCGAGAAGATCGGCGAGGCAATGATCGACCTGGTTGTCAGCATGATTCATCGCCATGAAACGGGCGTGCCCGTGTCGCCGATACATCATCTGATCGAAGGCAGGTGGCACGCGGGAAAGACCTTGAAGCGGGCGAAGAGCAAAGGGCGGAAGCGTCTATAGGAACCTGCAGCTCCGGTGATCAGGCCGATGGCGGCGCAGGCGGGACCTTCTGATCCGGCCGGTGGTTCACGGGTGATTCCAGTTCCAACAAGGATGGGTTCGGGCTGAATTGGCATTCACACCGGTTATTCAATAGTTTGAATGATTTTGATTTCCAATGGCTTTTACGGCGGCGGATTTTTGGCGCAGATGGCATGTCACGCCATTCGAAATTCCGGATGGTTCGTGAGTCCGTTTGTTTTCTTTGAAACCAACTTCGATTCTCCATGGAACCGGTCCTTCCTGTCGTCGATAGGGTTTACCAATTGCTGCTTGAAGGCATTGGCAACGGTTGCTGGGGAGGGCGTCTGCCTAGTGAGCGTCAACTGGCGGCGGAATTGAAAGTGGCCCGCATGACCTTGGCGAAGGCGCTCCAGCGGTTGGAGGCTGAGGGCTGCGTGGCGCGGTCCGGCAGATCGAGGGGACGCGTGGTCGTGGCGAACGCGCAGGCGGTGGTGGAGCCGAAGACGCGCCAGTGGCGCATCGGCATCCTCGTGCCCGTGGAGGCGGAGGACGAAATGGAATTCTGGCGCATCGACCGCCAGATCATCATGAGCTCGATCATGGAACTCGGGCACACGCCCTGTGTCGCGCACATGGCCCTTTCCAATGATTCGCCCAGATTGGGACGACTGGAGAAGCTCATGGATTCCATGAATGCCGATGCGTGGATCGTATTTTGTGGCCCGCGGGTGGTGTTGGAGTGGCTGGATGGGCATCGTCACGAGCCGGTCCTGGCGTGGGGAGGTTCGATCCACGGTCTCAGAAGGATTCCCGCTGGGGGCATCAGTATCAAATCCGCGCTTCTCGAACTCGCGTGCGAGTTTCTGGCGCTTGGTCATCGCCGGATTGTATTCATCACCTCCAGGATCCATCGCCAGCCGGTGTTGTCGGAGTCTCTTGTGGCTTATCGGAATGTGCTGAGCGAGGCGGGAATCCAGCTCAGTGACTATCACCTGCCGGATTGGGAGGAGACTCCAGAGGGGCTGGAACGCCTGCTCGAATCGCTTTTCCGGCTCACGCCACCCACGGCGATCATCCTGTTTGATGAGCATTATGCCTCCGGTGTGCTGGGATTTCTAAGTCGGCAGCGTTTGGAGATGCCGGACGATGTGTCAGTGGCGGTGGTCGGGGAGGTCCGGTCGCTCGCGTGGTATTGGCCCGGCAAACAACTCACCGGCCTGCAGCGTAACGACGACGAGTTCGTCCGCAATATCACCCGGTGGATCGAAGACCAGGCCTTTGGGCGTCAGGCGACGAAGCGATACCTCGGTTCCTATCTGCTGGCTCGTGGCAATACGATCGGTCGGGTCAAGGTGGATGAGCCCAAGCGGGGGGCTTAAAAAATGGCCTAATGGTAGGCCATCGAGTTCGATACTGTTCCTTGATCGAAGCGGGATCTTTGGAGGAAGAATCAAGAAGCCAACTAAGCAGGGGGATTCAAAGGGAGTGGCGGATCTGAAGCAGTGTCCGGAACAACATGTTGTCCCGGCGAAGCTTCGACTCCCTCACGTTTCCCGTAGGTTCACCATCGGCTTATGCTGCTGAATTCTCCTCATTGCAGACCGAACACCTTGCCTATACCGTGAAGAAAAACCTCCTCCGCCATGCAGGCGCAGAAGTCGGGCGACAACTTCGTCTTCACCTTGTCGCCCTGTTATACCCAGGCCTCGCGCTCGCGCAGGACGCCAATCGAAGCACACCGCCCTCCGCAGCGGCGACGAACACCACCATTCCTCGTGTGGCCGGCGCGGACGCTGGTTTTAAATTATTACTGCAGCAACTGAAGAATGACCGGGGCGGGTTCACCGATGGGGTGAAGTCGTCCTATCTGGCATACCGGAAGGCGCAGGCCATGGAGGAGCTGGCGAAGCACCGCATCGTCCTTCCCGCCGCATTGTTTGCCTGGGTAGAACAGACACCCACGGTCGCATCGACCCTTTATGGAATCCGTGGCGCCAGTCCCGCCCAGGCGCTGGTGTTGTTGCGCTCCCTGGAGCTGGATCTCGGCACCGCGCGCATGTCGAAGTACCCGCAGCCGGTTCTGGCGACCGTCATGCTTCACGCCGGCCATGTGGACCTCGCCAAACCGGAAGATTCCACCTTCTACATCCGCGACCGTCATGTGAAGGATTACGAAAAAGGGATCAGGTATCTCAGCCTGGCAGCGCGTGCGCCGCTCAAGGTCGAGATTCCCAAGTCGCCCTTGGTCAAAGTGGATACACATCCCAAGGACAGGCCCTTGGACATGAATGACCACATCATCAATTTCATGGAGGAGGAGGAAACCCTCAGGAACGGCAAGGTCTCCGTCGTCCCCCGGCGCGAAGTCATCCGGGCCTGTGACATTGTGGCCGACAGGAAATTGCAGAACGAATTCAACGCCTACATGGCCTCCAGGCAAAAGGACTGGCAGCCACTGGACTGCGGCGACAAGGAGCTGCATTGGGGCTTCACGGCCGTCGCCTGGACCCTCCCGCATGTGAAGGACCATACGCGGGCGTATAAAATGTTTTTCGACGCGTACACCGCGAAGGGTCGTCTGCCGGCCAAGCGCGACAACAAGCCCTTGCCGAATGTCTGGCTCGCCTACCAGATCGACAACGCGGAAACCCGCGGCGCCATTTTGCCGGATGCCTGGCCCTTCGCCATGTATCTGATGGTCAACCCGGTTCCCTTGCGTGAAGCGGAGTTCGCCTGGGAAGAGGAGCGCACAGGCAAGCGGCCCATGCGCTATATCGAATATGTCAACCAAGTGGCCCAGGATCCGCCCAAGCTGGCTCTGCGGCGGATGACCGCCTTCGAATTCGCCTACGGCTCCCTGCCCATGATGCGCAAGGACGGCGGCGTCTGCGGCACGCACACGGCCACCTCCAATCTGGCCGGCGTGGCGCTCGGAAAATGCCCGCTGAGCGCTTCTTCGCCCGGCCACTCCTACCCAGCTTTCTTCGAAAAGGACGCCAAGGGCATCTACACCACAGCGGATGCGAGTTGCAGCGATGAGTGGTATTTCGGGGAAAAACCCCTCGACGTGAAACCGCAGCCGGTCCTCGGCGGCGACCGCAAGGCGCTGTCCCTCGCCGCCGCGATGAATTACGGCCTGCAAGGTTTCGCGGACTCGAATCTGGGCTGGTCGCTTTTCATGCAGCTTCCCCAAACGGTCGCCGACACCTACGGGCCCGGCTTGCTGAAAAGCGCATGGATGCGCAATCCGTATAACCTCGATCTGTCTTATCGTGCGCTGGAAAGCATGAAGAACCCTGAGCAATTGATCGCTTCGTGGGAGGGCTTCCAAGCCGCGCTCACTGCGTCCAAGGAGAAGCCTGGCTGCCCGCAGGAAGGGTATGTGACCGGCAATCCCTTTCAGAAATTCGCCACGGAACTGCAAAAGTATCCCGTGCCAAGCGATCGCGCGCTTTGCAGCCGCATCTACTCCGCCATGCAAGCCTCGGGCGCCCCGGTCAAACTCGTGAGCCAATATGAGATTGCGGCGCAGGGTGGGGACAAGTTCCTGTCGGGCCTCACCAAGGACCTCAACCAGCATTTCAGCGCCTATTATCGCACGGAGGAGGCACGCAAAGCCATGCGGGATAAACTCCAGTATGTCGCTGACAACATGAAGAATCCCGAGCAGAAAAAAGTCTGGATGAAATCGCAGGCGGACCAGTACGCCAGGCGCGGCCTGTGCCTGACCAAAGGAAGCAAGGGCTACCAAGTGGTCCAGGATGAAGCAGCCATGTTTCTGGTAAACGCCCTCGGCTCGAAGCCGGACGAGAAGGCATGGACACAGGCCTTGCTCGACCTGACCAGCGAGGGCCTCAAGGCGCATGTCGCCTCCAAACGGGACACGCCGACCTGCAAGGACATGGCCGCCCGGCTCGAGGGCATCATCGCCTCGGCGCAAAACCAACAGATCAATCTGGCTCCTTGGGCGGAGGCATGGTTTGGCATCATGGACGGCTACCAACGCTATGATAAACCGGCCTGGTGCGCCAAGGATGCGTCATCGGTGGTCATCGACCGCGTGTATGCGGAATACTGCGGCAAACAGGGATCCGATGCATCAGCCCTACAGAGCAAGATCGCAGCCTTGCAAAAGGAACTGGATCGTCTGAATGCCGACACTGCCAGGGGCGGCAATCAGGAACGCATCAACGCCATCAACCGGGAAATCGACGTGCTCACGAAACAGATCGAGGCTTCGGAAAAGAAATAGCCGGCCCTGATTCCTGAGAGCCAAGAGCGTCTGACCGATTCCCCACGATGAAAAAACCATCGCTTTGCCCTTATCCCGCCTCGCCATCGGTTTCCTCGCCCTCGCCGCTCCGGCATGGCCCTTCGCCGAATACCTCGGCTTGATCCGCGAAGGCGGCTCCACCCTCGGCATGCTCAGCCTGGAACCGAACACCGACGGCAGCGGCGGCGGAAGCGGCCACTTCTTCACCGCCGGCTACAACGGGATCGAAGGTTCCAGGCTGCAGGCGGAATCCCTCGATCGCACGCAAGACCGCCCCGGCGGCCATTTCGCGCAGGCGGTTCCCGCTCACCACCCATGAAAGTCCTCCTCACCCCCATCTTTTTTCCATACCCTCATGAAAATCCGATCCAGCTCCGCCCTCTTTCTCGTCTGCACCGTACTGGGTTGCATCACTAGCTACGCCGACGAGCCCGCCAACGCGGCGGCAGCGGTCGCGCTCTTTGACGGCAAAACCCTGATCGGGTGGTCGACCAAGGGTACGGGCGGCAAGGCCACCTTCGCCGTCGAGGACGGTGTGATCGTCGGCACCAGCGCCAAGGGCGGCTCCAACACCTTCCTGTGCTCCGACAAAACCTTCCGCGACTTCGAGTTGGAAGTGGACGTCAAGCTGGAGGAAAAGGACACCTCCTACATGAACTCCGGCATCCAGGTCCGCAGCCGGATCAACGAGCAAGGCAGGGTCAGCGGCTGGCAGTGCGAAGTGGATCCCTCGCCTCGCGCCTGGACCTGCGGCATTCAGGAGGAAGCCGGCCGCGGCTGGCTGCAACCGGTCAAGCCGCAGGACGCCAAGGCAGACCTGCCCGTGTTCGCCGCCGGCAAGACCTTCAAGCACAACGACTGGAACCACATCAAAATCGTCTGCGAAGGCAACCGCATCCGCACCTGGCTCAACGGTGAAGCCGCGTCCGACCTGACCGACGACAAGGGCGCGGCCGAAGGCTTCATCGCCCTTCAGGTCCACTTGGGTCCTGAAGGTCACCGCTATTTTTTCCGCGACATCAAGATCCGCGAGATCGTGAAGTAAGGCGGTTGAAACCATGGCACCGACATGTTCGACAAAACGAACTTTACCGCGGTGATCGACCAACGCCTGCAAAGGGCACTCGACCATTCGTTTGTCGCGATGCGCGATGCCTCCGCGGCCGACCACGGCAGCTACATGCGCCGCTGCCAGCTCGAGCTACTGCAAACCGACGCCGCAAAGTTGCCGACACCGGAGCGGCTCAAGCGCGTCAAGCAAACCCAGGACCCCGCGCTCGAGGCCCTCTATTTCCAGTTCGGCCGCCACCTGATGGTCGCCGGCTCGCGCCCTGATTCGCCGCTGCCCGCTAAGGGCTGCCCGTTCACCGTGGACTGCGTCTGGGTGTAAACCACCGTCGTCCCCTGTGCCATCGCATGCCCGGTGAATGCGCAGGCCGGAAGGAGGGCTGCAATGAGATGGGGTTTGATCAGGTGGTTCATGGAAAACGGTAAATGTCCGGCTGGCCTCCCTTCGTGTGAGAGGAAGAATGCCTCGAAGAAACAGCCACGCCGGTTTCTGCGGACGGAAGATCGGCTCCCCCCGTCCATTCCTGGCTGTCCCTCAAACGTGGCGGTGCAACAAGGCGGGAACACCAAACGGAATTGACGGGCTGTAGGCAGGAGTGATGACCCCCTCGCTGCTCCCACGCGGCGCGCTATGTGAGGCAGGAAATCGTCGTCCGAAAGGCGATAGCAGGGCGAAATCATTCAAACTGTTGAGTGATGAATGTGATTGCCGGTCGAAAGACGAGCCGCCATCAAGATGATCGCCGGAGATCGCCCGACCCGCATACCCGATCTCCACAAGTGTACGGCCCGGATGTGACTCGTTGTGAAGCCGAATCTCCGGGGCCATCGGGTCAAGTGGTCTAATCTTAGGCCAACCAATGAATTGTATGCACTTGATCGAAGCCTGACGATTTGGGTTCTGGTGGGAAGACGATGAATCGGGTAGTGGATCGGTTTGCTCCGTCATCTTTCGCTGATCCGCTTTGTTCGTTCATCTATTCCCTTGCAAAAACCCATGAAATCCCGCCGATCTTCCATAGTCTGTCTTGGCGTGCTCTTGGTCGCCGGTACGGCCGTCATTCTGAGGCTATATCCCAACGCTAAGTCGACACCCTCCACCGCGAAGTCCCATGCCCGGGGCGGAGTGGAAGCCGTTCATCCCGCCCCCGGCCAGCCAGGTAGTCCGCAAGCTCCAGCCACCGATGCCGGGGATGCGGCAGCCGCGGCGAATGCCCCGGCCGCGAACGGCCAGGGGGACTTCGGAACCTGGGCCTATGAAAAGCCGCGTGAGCCGGACTTCGCCAAGCTCGATGCCTTCGACGGCTGGATGGCCCAGTGGAAGAACGCCACGCCGGAAGAGCGGAAGGCGTTGGCCAAGGAGGGCGCGCGTCTCGCAGGCGACCGCCGTCCGGAATACCGCGCGCTGATTTCCTTCGATCCCCGCCAGGCGGTGGACCGCGCGGTGACACGCGTGCAGCGGCAGGATCTGCCTGCCGAGATCACCAGCCAGCTGGAGACTCCGGTGTCTGCGGTCGGAGCTTACAATGTTCTCATGGGGCGGCCCGCACCTGGGCTCGAGGTTCCGGGCGAGGCATTGACGATGCGCTCCTTTGTGACGGGAGGCGTGAGCTACAAGGCCCACGTTCCTGCCGAGTTGCAGAGTGTCTTGTCGATCCCGAGCACACCGCTGCAGGGCTATGCGGATGGGGGCGATTTCGCGGTGGCTTCGAATGCGGTCCGTCCGCTGGACGTCGGCGAAAAGATTCCCGCAGGGACCACGGTGCAGACCACCTGTCCGGTGTCCGGGAAGACGACGGAATCGGTCTCCGCCGGTGAGACGGTGACCCAGGACACGCCGACGGTGCAGATCGGTGAAACGATCATCTCGCTCTGTGAGGGCGGGCACGTGGCGGTGCTGCAGGACGACTACCGCACCTATGCCCAGGCCAGCGGTTCCGGTGGCGGCGGGTTCTTCATGGACAATTTCCCGGGGACGGCATCGCGCTCGATCGGTGCCTTCAAGTGCCTCTACATCCGCGTGCTCTACCAGGATCAGACCTCCGCGCCGAACACCGAGGAGAGCGCTTACAACGACATGCGCAACAACGCGCGCTACTACATCGAGGCTTCTTACGGCAAGATGACCCAGACCACGACGTTCTCGCCGCTGGTCACCCTGCCGCACACGCAGAAGTGGTACATCGACAAGGAAAACGATGGCTACCAGGTGGGCTTGAACCTCGTGCACAGCGATTCCCGCGCCGCGGCGAAGGCGCTTGGCTACGATTCCAGCCAGTTCGACTGCACGATTGTCCGTGTCAACGGCGGCCCTCTCCTGAGTGGATCTTCCTGGGGCGGTGGCAGCAGCGTGTGGGTGACGTGGGACGGCATGGACGTGCTCAACCACGAATGCGGCCACTCGCTCGGCCTCAACCACGCGAACTATTGGAACACCAGCGATGGCACCGCCTACGGCACCGGCGCGAGCCAGAATTACGGCAACGGCTACGACGTGATGGGCGGTGCCTACGGCTTCAGCGGCCATTACAACACCATCAGCAAGCGCCGGCTCAGCTGGATCCAGCCGAACTACTACCATGCTCCGAAGGGCAACGGCCTCTACCGCATCTATGCCTACGACCAGCCGCAACTGGAGGAAGGCAAGCGTTACGCCATCAACGTCCCGAAGGACAGCATCCGCAGCTACAACATTGAGTATCATCCGGCCCGCGGCGGACTGCTCGCGGACCAGGCGCTGGTGATCTACGACGGCATGGGGGGCACCAACGCCGGCCATTTGCTCGACACCACTCCCGGAACCCCGGGCGGCAAGGGCGATGCGGGCATCGGGGAAGGGCGCACGTATTCGGACTGGGAGTCCGACCAGCACTTCACGGTGGTGGCGAAGAACGCGACCACGCCGGTCTCGCTGGATGTCGTCTACAACCGCGGACCGTTCCCGGGCAATGTCGCTCCGACCGCGACGCTCGGCGCCTCTGCTACGACGATCTCCACAGGTGGCAGCGTGACCTTCACCGCCACCGCATCCGATGCCAATGGCGATCCGCTCGCCTACTACTGGCAGTTCGATGACGGCACCTATGGCACGAACAACGCGGTGTTCACCCGCACATTCAACACGGCGGCGCAGGTGAATGCGATGCTCACCGTTTCCGACATGAAGGGTGGCACGGTCCGCCGTTCGGTGGTGATCAATGTCGGCTCGCACGGCAAGCAGCAGATCACCGGCACGGTGACGGACGGCACCAACCCGCTCGCGGGCGTGATGATCGGCAATGGCAGCAAGTATGCCTTCACCAATGCGGACGGCACCTATTCGCTGCCGGGGCTTTCGACCGGCTCCACCACGCTGACGGCCTCGCTGCCCGGCTACACCTTCACGCCTTCCACGGCCAATCCCTACACGGTGGTCGCCGGAACGAACACGGTGAACTGGACGAGCGCCGTGCCGACCCTGGTGACTTTGACGAAAACCGCGGATCCGACCGAAGGCGGCTCCAATGGCAACTTCCGCCTGACCCGCGCCGGGGACACCTCCGCGGATCTCGTCGTGCTGGTTTCGCCTGTTGGCGGCACCGCCACGATGACCACGGACTACACCTTCACGCCCGCCTACGTGGCGTCCGGTTCCTACAAGTCCTTCACGATCCCCGCGGGCTCGGCCACGCTCGATGTGGTGGTGGCTGCGGTGAACGACACCGCCGCGGAAGGACCGGAAACCATCACTCTGCAGCTCGCTTCGTCCGCCGGCTATGTCTCCGGCAGCTCGAACTCGGTGGTGATGACGGTCAATGACAACGACACCACGCTGCCGCTGGTGGCCGTGACCGCTCCCGATCCGTATGCCACGGAAGCTCCCTCCAGCACCGATACCGGCAAGTTCACGTTCACCCGCACCGGCTCGACCGCCGCGGCGCTGAACCTGACCGTCGCCTGGAGCGGAGCCGCCACCAATGGCACCGACTACACCACGCTGCCGACCACGGTGACGATCCCCGTAGGACAAAGCTCGGTGGACGTGATCGTCTCGCCGACCGACGACAGCGCGATCGAAGTGCCGGAGGATGTGGTCGCGACCATCTCCACCAATGCCGCGTATCTGCGCGATGCCGGCGCCACCACCGCCAGCGTCATCATCACCGATGACGACACGCCGGTGGTGACGGTGAGCGTGCCCGATCCGAACGCCTCGGAAAGCGGCCCGGACACCGGCACCTTCCTTGTCACCCGCACCGGTAGCACCGCCGCTCCGCTCACCGTTTACTACGGTCTGACCGGCACCGCGTCCTACGGCACCGACTACGCCGCCCTCACCGGACAGGTGACGATCGCGGCGGGTGCCACCAGCGCCCCGGTGGTGATCACGCCGTATGACGACGACATCAGCGAGCCCGCCGAGACCGTGGTGCTTTCGCTGAGCACCTTCAACAATGCCTACAGCATCGGCTCCGCCTACCAGGGCACGGTCACCCTCACGGACAACAACGATCCGGTGCTGGTCACCGTCCGTGCGGGATCAATCGGCACGGAAGGCGGATCGAACGCCACGCTCATCTTCCACACCATCGGCACCGGCAACGGCAATCTCACGGTGAACTACACCGTCGGCGGCACCGCCACCGCGGGCAGTGACTACACCGCGCTTTCGGGCACCGTCAGTGTTCCGGTGAACGGCTCCAACGACACGACGGTCATCATCCCGGTCCTCAACGACACGACCGTCGAGCCGACCGAGACGGTGGTGGTCACGATCACCCCGGGCACCGGCTACAAGGTTTACAACGATCCCTCGGCCACCGCGCTGATCCGCGACAATGACAGCGGTGGCGAGCGGGTGGTGGTGTCGACCACCAACCAGACGCCTTCGGAAGCTGGTCCGACGGCGGCGAACTTCTACTTCTCCCGCGCGGTGGGCACCACGGGCGACCTGACGGTGAACTATACGGTTTCCGGCACGGCGACCAATGGCACCGACTACGCGAACCTGAGTGGCACGGTCGTCATTCCGGACGGAGCGGCGGTCGCGACCGTCGCGGTGACGTCTGTGGACGACGCCTTGGTGGAGGGTTCCGAGACGGTGACCGTCACCGTGGTTGCGGGCACCGGCTATAGCCCGGATTTTCCCGCCTCCGCAACCTACCAGATCACCGACAACGATGTCGCCCCGGTCACGGTCGGTTTTCAGCAGGCGGCCATCGCTCTCAGCGAGCAGCCGGGCGCGCTGGGTGAGTATCGCGACCTGCCGGTTGTGCTCTCCGCCGCCTCCGCCTCCACCGTCACCGTCAACTGCATCTCCAGCGGTGGCAGCGCGATGGGCGACGATGTCGACTGGGCCTTCGTCGATGCGGCCAATGGCAACGCGGTCATTCCATACGCCACGTTGACCTTCCCGCCGGGAACAACGACGAAGAATCTCCGCATCCGGGTGAAGAACGACGGCTATATCGAAGGCATGGAGACCGCCGTGCTCCAGTTGATCAATCCGGTCAACGCGAGCTTCACCACTGGCCGCATCACTGAGTCTCTCGCGATCTTCGACGATGTCATCTCGGGTCTTGTCACCGAGGAGCGCTGGAACAACACCGCCGTCTATACCAATAACACCTGGAATACGGTCAACGCCGACTACACCGGCTTCCTCACCTCGTTCACTCCGGCCCAGGACGTCGCCGACAACTATTCGCGGCGCTTGGTCGGTGCGATCACCGCTCCCACCACCGGTACGTATAATTTCTGGATCGCTTCCGATGACGCCTCCCGCCTCTACCTGAGCACGGACGCCACCGCCGCGAACAAGGTGCAGATCGCCACCGTGTCCGGCTACACGGCATTCCAGAACTGGGATGCCAACGCCTCGCAGAAATCGGCGAACATCACGCTGACGGCAGGCCAGACCTACTACATGGAGGTCCAGCACCAGGAGGGTGGGGGGGGCGACCATGTCTCCGTCGCCTGGCAGGGCCCGGGTTTCACCCGCACGCCGATCAGCTACTTGCCTACCGATACCGCTCCGCGCACGGTGCGCATGCTGAGTGCTTCGAGCACCCGCCTGGAAACCGACGGCTCCGAGCCGATGCTCCAGGTGCTGCTCGATCGTCCGGCGGGTTCCACCCCGATCACGGTGAACTACACCTCCACCGGCACGGCGACCAATGGCAGCGACTACTCGCTGGCCAATGGCACGCTGACCTTCAACAGCGGCGAGCAGATGAAGTCACTGCCGCTGAGCCTCCTCACCGATGCGATCGGCGAAGCTCCGGAAGGCATCGTGGTATCGCTGTCGAGCCCCTCGGGTGCCTCGCTGACCGCTCCGTCCTCGATGACCGTCACGCTTCTCGATGCGAGCGCACCGGTGGTAGCCACAAACCAGGTGAATGCGACCTCCGCGATGAGCGTTGGCACGGTGCTCGGAACGGCCACAGCCACCCCGGCCTCCGGCCGCACCATCACCGGTTGGGCGATCGTCGCAGGTGATGAAGGCGGCTTGTTCGCCATCAATGCCAGCGGCCAGGTCACGCTGGTCACTCCCGGTTCGCTGCCGAATCCCGGCGTGCGTCACCTCGTCGTCCGTGCGATCGACAGCGCGGGTGCCACAGGCGACGGCTCGTTCAAGGTGGTGTGCAATCCGCCTGCGGTGGCGGGTGTGAGTGAGAAGCGCTTCGCCGGTGCCACGGCCTACAACACCAACACCTGGACCGGCACGACCAACTACACCGGTTCGCTCGCGACGTTCACCACGCCGCAGGATGTGGCGGACAGCTACTCGCGCCAGCTCACCGGTTACATCCAGGTGCCCACGACCGGCGACTATACGTTCTGGATCGCTTCGGACGATGCCTCGCGCCTCTACCTGAGCACGGACGAGACCGCGGCGAACAAGTCGCAGATCGCGACCGTCAGCGGCTACACCGGCTTCCAGTCATGGGATTCGCAGTCTTCGCAGAAGTCGGCGACCTTCACGCTGACCGCCGGCAAGGTGTATTACATGGAGGTCCAGCACAACGAAGGCGGTGGCGGTGACCACGCTTCGGTGGCCTGGCAGGGTCCCGGTATCAGCCGCGCGGCCATTCCGGCCACGGCTATCTTCCCGCAGTTCCTCGCTCCCGCGGTGCCTCCGTGCATCAATGTGGGCGCGCCGGTGGCGGGTAGCAACCTCACCTCCGGATCGAACGTGACCGTGTCCGCGAACGTGGTGGCGACCGATCTGGCCGTGACTTCCGTCGAGTTCTACGTGGACGGCTCGCTGATCGGTTCCGACAGCAGCGCCCCGCACTCGATCACCTGGACGAACAACGTTACGGTGGGCAGCCACAACTTCACCGCGAAGGCGATCTACAGCGGTGGTACGGTGACTTCCGTCACATCGTCGTTCACGGTGCCGAACGCGGCTCCGACCTTCACGGCGAATCCGATCAATGGCAGCAATGCCACCGAGGATGCGGCCTACTCCGGCTCCATCGCCTCCTACGGTTCCGACATCAACCCGGGCGACACACTCACCTACTCGAAGGTGTCCGGTCCGTCCTGGCTGAGCGTGGCCTCCAATGGCGCGCTCTCCGGCACGCCGCTCGATGGTGACGTGGGTGCAAATGCCTTTACCGTAAAGGTGACGGATGCCGCGGGTGCGAACGCCACCACGGCGTTGAACATCACGGTGACTAACACGAACGACGCCCCGGCCTTCACCGCGAATCCGATCACAGGTGCCGGTGCCACCGAGGACAGCGCCTACTCCGGCTCCATCGCCAGCTATGGCGCGGATGTCGACGTGGGGGACACGATCACCTATTCGAAGGTGTCCGGCCCGTCCTGGCTGGTGGTTGCTTCCAACGGCGCACTGTCTGGCACGCCTCTGAATGGTGACGTCGGTGCGAACGCTTTCACCGTGAAGGTGACCGATGTCGCGGGTGCCGATGCCACCACGACGCTGAATATCACGGTGGCCAACACCAACGATGCTCCGACGTTCACTGCGAACCCGATCACGGGTGCCGGTGCTGCCGAAGACAGCGCGTATTCCGGTTCCCTCGCCTCGTATGGCGCGGATGTCGATGTGGGTGACACGATCACCTATTCGAAAGTTTCCGGCCCCTCCTGGCTCTCGGTCGCGTCCAATGGTGCGCTCTCCGGCACACCGCTCAATGCCAACGTTGGTGCGAATGCCTTCACCGTGAAGGTGACCGATGCCGCGGGTGCGAACAGCACTGCGACGCTGAACATCACGGTGACCAACACCAATGACGCACCGACGTTCACGGCGAACCCGATCACGGGTGCCGGTGCCACGGAAGACAGTGCGTATTCCGGCTCCATCGCCAGCTACGGCGCGGACGTCGACGTGGGTGACTCGCTGACCTACTCGAAGGTGTCCGGTCCATCCTGGCTGGTGGTTGCTTCCAACGGTGCACTCTCCGGCACACCGCTGAATGCTGATGTCGGGGCGAATGCGTTCACCGTGAAGGTGACCGATGCCGCGGGTGCGAATGCCACCACGACGCTGAACATCACGGTGGCCAACACCAACGACGCTCCGACGTTTACCGCGAATCCGATCACGGGTGCCGGTGCCACGGAAGACAGCGCGTATTCCGGCTCCATCGCCAGCTATGGCGCGGATGTCGACGTGGGTGACACGATCACCTATTCGAAGGTGAGCGGCCCGTCCTGGCTGGTGGTTGCTTCCAACGGTGCGCTGTCCGGCACGCCGGACAACAGCAACGTCGGTGCGAACGCCTTCACCGTGAAGGTGACCGATGCCGCGGGCGCGAATGCCACCACGACGCTGAACATCACGGTGGCCAACACCAACGATGCTCCGACGTTCACGGCGAACCCGATCACGGGTGCCGGTGCTGCCGAAGACAGCGCCTACTCCGACTCCATCGCCAGCTATGGCGAGGATGTCGATGTGGATGACACGCTGACTTACTCGAAGGTGAGCGGCCCGGCCTGGCTGGTGGTTACCTCCGACGGTGCTCTGTCTGGAACGCCGCTCAACGGTGACGTGGGGACGAATGTCTTCACCGTGAAGGTGACGGATGCGGCGGGCGCGAATGCCACCACGGCATTGAACATCACGGTGGCTAACACCAACGACGCGCCGACCTTCGCCACCACCCTCACGGCGGCGGACGCCACCTCCGGCATGCCCTACACCGGCAGCAGCATCTCCGGCTCCGCCAGTGATGTGGATGCGGGTGACACGCTCACCTACTCGAAGGTGTCCGGCCCGTCCTGGCTGGTCATCGCTTCCAACGGCACGCTTTCCGGCACGCCGGGACTCGCCGATGGCGGCAGCGCCAATGTCTTCACGGTGCGCGCCACCGATGGAGCGGGGGCCTATGCCGAAACCACGCTGACGATCAATGTGATCATCCCCGACCTCGCCGCCGATCCGGATGGCGACGGCTCGCCGACCGGCCTGGAGTTCACCGTGGGCACCGCGCCATTCGACGTGGCGTCCGTCCCGGGCTCGATCTACACCAACCTCCGCGGCTGGTGGAAGCTCGACGAAACCTCCGGCACCAACGCCGATGACGCCACCGGCCGCGTGCAGGACGGCACCATCGCGGGCAGCCCGGCTTCCACGACAGGTATCGTAGGAAACGCGCTGAACCTCGACGGCACCGATGACGGCATCACGCTGGGTGCGGCTCCATCGCTCTCCGGCACCGGTGACTTCACCGTCGGAGCCTGGGTGAAGATCGCTCCGGGTTCCGGCACGGGCGTGATCATCCAGCAGCGCGACGCGACGGGCTCCGGCTACAACGGCGAATACGGACTCCAGGTGTTGTCCAACGGCACCGTCGAGTTCTACATCTACAACAACGGCTACCAGTTCGACATCGTCACGCCGGCCACTTACGGCCTGGTGAACGACAACCAGTGGCACCACGTCGCGGCCACCCGCAGCGGCACCACCGGCACCGTTTATGTGGACGGCAATCCGCTGGCCACCGCCTCCGGCACCGCCAAGAGCCTGGTGTCCACCATCACGATGTCGATCGGCTGGGACCAGCGTGACAACAACCGTCGCTTCAAGGGCCTGCTCGATGAAGTCCGCCTCTACACCCGCGCGCTGAGCGCCAGTGAACTCAACGGCCTCCATGACGGTCTGATCGCGAACCGCGCCCCGGCCTTCACCGCCAGTTCGTTCACGATGGGCAATGCCACGGTGGGCAGCGCCTACTCCGGCAGCCTGGTGGGCCGTGCGACCGATGCGGATACCGACGTGCTGACCTTCGCCAAGGTGTCCGGTCCGTCCTGGCTGACGATCGCCTCGAATGGCGCGCTGTCCGGCACTCCGGCAGCGGGCGACGCGGGCACCGGCAGCTACTCGGTGAGCGTCACCGATCCGGATGGCCAGAGCGCCACGGCGACGATGAACATCACGGTCTATGGCGCTCTGCCGTCCGGTTGGACGGCGGGTGACATCGGCAGCACCGGAGTGGCTGGTTCCAGCGGCTACACCTCGGGCACCGGCCTCTACACGATCAGTGGAGCAGGCGCGGACATCTGGGGCACGGCTGATGCGTTCCAATACGCCTCCACCGCGATGACCGGTGACGGCGAGATCCGCGCCCGCGTGACCTCGCAGACCAATACCGCGGGCTGGGCGAAGGCCGGTGTCATGATGCGTGACACCACCGCCGCCGGTTCCGCCCACGCGATGATGGTGGTGACTCCATCCAACGGCTTCGCCAACCAGTATCGCGCGACGACCGGTGCGAGCAGCACCCACATCGCCGGACCGGCGCTCAACGCCTACCCGAACAACTGGGTGCGCGTGACACGCTGCGGTTCCCTGTTCACCACCTACGTGTCTTCCAACGGCACGACGTGGACGCAGGTCGGCCAGGAAACGGTGACCATGGGCACGACGATCCGCGTGGGACTGGCGGTGGACGCTTCCTCCACCACCACGGCCAGCACGGCGACGTTCGACAACGTGACGGTGACTCCGTATCCCTCGCCGTGGGTGACCGGTGACATCGGCACCACCGGCGTGGCGGGACGCTCCGAGTTCTTCAACAACGTCCATACGCTGAACGGCGCGGGCGTGGTGGGAGGAACGGCGGACGGCTTCCGCTACACCTATCAGGCGCTGACCGCGGATGGGGACATCACGGTGCGCATCCCGACGTTCGCCAACACCGGCACCAGCTCGCGGATCGGGGTGATGATCCGTGACACGCTGGCCGTCGATGCGCGCCATGTGTTCCTCGGCACGGACGGTTCGGGTGCCTTCACCTGGACCCGCCGGACGGCGACGGCGGGCAGCACGACGACGTCGAACAGCGGCACGGCCACGGCTCCGAACGTATGGGTGCGCCTGATACGGGTGGGCAATGACATCACGGCCTACAGCAGCACCAACGGCACGAGCTGGACGAATGTGGGCACGGTGACGGTGACGATGGCGGGCAACTGCTACATCGGCCTGGCCGTGGGCAGCGGCAACACCACCGGGCTGAACGCTTCGACATTCGACAACCTCACGGTGACTCCGTAACGACGGTTGAGTTGAGTGAAATCCAGGCGGGACGCGGCTTCGGGGATCGGACAATCTCCGAAGCTGCATTCTGCGGATGGGGATCAGGAACCCTCCGACTCCAATCAACTGTTGATCACGAGAGGCGGCATATTGCAGCAACTATGATAAACATGGATAGCGCACCGGTATGAGGTGGGAGAGATTCAGACCCCGGTTCTCCCGCACCCAACCCTGAAGCTTGGGTACCGCGTAGCCGCCATCTGCCCAAATGAGGCGCAGGTCATCCAGCGGTTCGTCGATCTGGTTCAAAGCCCAAGTTGCGGCGGCTGTATCTTGGTTTCCCATTGAGGAGTCACCTAGATATTGAGCGCGGTGGTGCTCCCACTGGCGGTCACCAGGTCGAGGTAGCAGTTGCTCGCCACCGTCATCATCACCGTGCTGCCTGCCATCGCCGTGCGATGGGGCCAGTTGTCCGGTACCAGTGGGATCTGAAAGCGACCTCATCGCTCCGCTGCGGTTGGAGCGTGCGGTGCGAAATGCGAAATCAGGCGATACCGATGCTTACTTCCTCGGAGGGCTTCCGACCGAATCGGCTTCGATGAACGTCTGCTTCACCGGGCGGAACGTTCGATCGTTTTTCCCCCGGGCCACTTCGTTCACCCAGCGCGAGACATGGTGTGCCTGTTCCATATGGTCCCTGTGGAGATGCCCGATCCGCGGTTGATACCAAGCGACGCTGGGATCGTTCGTGAGGCTGACCAGTGAAATATGCTGGGGCACCCGCAGGTTCGAGGCGGCTAGAAACGAGATCACGCCTGCCAGCCAGTTCGAGTTTTGAACAAGCAACGCCGTCGGGGGTGTCATGTGGAAGGCGTTCGCAAGCAGTGCCTGTAAGCCCTCCGGCGTTTCGTCCCATTCCGGCACGTGGTAGTTGCTCATGGGCACTCCGCAGGCGGCCAGTTCTTCCCGGATGAGCGGGATCACAGTGGAGTGACGGATCAAGTCGGTGGCGATCATGACGATCCGGCGGTGGCCGAGGTCGATCAGACGTCGATAGATGGGGCCCAACCCTTCGAGCAAGAGGCTCCCCGTCCCAGCTATCCGGATATGCAGGCTGCCACCGCCAAAGGCAATGGCCGGGGTCGTTTGGTCAGCGAACCATTGGAGAACATCCACAGGCGCGCCCACCACCACCCAGGCGTCCGCCGACTGGGTGGACACATAACGTTTTATCCGGTTGGGATCGAGTTTCAAATCCCGCAGGGTCTTGAGGGCGAAGCGGCAGGTATGGCCGTCGGTCTCAATCAAGGCCTGCATCTTGAGATAGGCTTCACGTAGCAGGTTGTTCTCATCCTCCATGGGCATGGCCAGCAGGGTCATGACCCGAAGGCTTCGCCGCTGGGTGGGGTCTGCCTTCACCACTGCCTCGCGCCGCTTCCCGTCGCCTCCCGGTACGATCCAGCCCTCTTGTTCCAGCCGCAACACTGCTGCGCGCATGATGTCGTGGGAAACCCCGCATTGGGTTGCCATCGCTTGAATCCCTGGAAGCTTGCCGGCCCATTTGCCCGCGCGCAGTTGCTCGCGCAAGAACTCAACCGTCTGGCCGGCTAGTCCGATCTTTTGGATCCGCTTCACCCTTGGATCATTGCTCCGTCCACGGAGACGGTGGCAAGCTGGATTTTCCAATGAGGAGGGTGGCCCGTTGTGTAGCGGTAGATCTCTCGAATTTTCCGAGTGGTTCGCACGGCGAAGCCGCTTGTCCGGATATGGGCGTTCCGTCTGTGTGATCGCAAATACACCCGGGCCTTGGTGGGCCCGGCATCTGATACGCTGTCCGCATCGAATCCACCCCATGCTTACAACCGTTACTCCAGCTTGGTCGTCGTGCTCGCGCCAATCAGGGATTGCATCGGCGATCCATCCCATTCGGGAAACGGCATCGGCTTCATTCCATTCATTAACCTGCGGCTTGGGTTCCGAAACCGACACTCCTGTCACTCAAACCGAGATGATTTCCGATCCACTTCCTTCCCATGGTATTCCAATCGCGAGGCGTTCTCCACGGTGTGGAGATGCCTCTCATTCGCCGTCTTGACCGCCCTTTCGGGGCAATCGGGAGTGGTGATTCATGAAGCCGGTCCCGGCGATCCCAATCTTCAAAAGATGCCCTCCAAAGGAAAAGGCCGGGGTTGCTTGATCGGCGAACCACTGGAGAATGTCCATCCCGGCCCCCAACACCACCCAGGCGTCGGCCGCTTGGGTGGCGACGTACCGTTTCACCTTGTTGAGGTCGTGTTTCAGATCCCGCAGGCTTTTGGGGGCGAAGCGGAAGGAATGGCCGCCGGACTCGATCAAAGCCTGCATCGTTTGGAAAACATCGCGCATCTGACTGTCCTCGTCCTTCATCGGCAAGGCTAACAGGATCACCACCCGCAGCGTCCGTCGGCTGGCACGAGGCGTCACCGCCGCCACCTGGCACGATCCAGCCCTCGTTTTCCAGCCGCAGCACCGCAGCCCGCATGACATCGTGGGATACGCCGCACTCGGCGGCCATCGCGTGAATCCCCGGAAACTTGCCGGCCCACTTGCCCGCGCAGGAATTCCACGGTCTGAGCCGTCAATCCAAGCCGTTCCACGCGCTTCACCACGCTAGCATGCGGCCGACTTCCGCCCGGAGAAAAGCGGATTCTCAGCCTTCCGTCACCCGTCCAACCCATCGAAAATCTCGACGGGTTGTTTTGACAGAACCTCTTCCCTTGCCCCCGGCCTTCGTAAAACCTTGAGTATCCGCCCTTTTTCCAGGGCTGTCGGACTCGCAACCGCCAAAAACCCATGAAACCCACCACAGAAACCTCGCACACGATTCCCGTCGTGCTTCGTCGGGCCGCGCTGCTGCTTCTCGGCGTCACCGGGTTGCACGCGGCTCCTTTGCCGAACGACCTGAAGCTGACGATCACTGCGGATGGCGGCACGCAGACCTTGAACCTGCACAAGCGCACCGCGAGAACGGCGGATGCAGTCATTTACAAATGGAGCTCCGCCGGAGGCTACGAGGTGATCACCCCGGAAGCGCGCACTTACCGCGGCACCGTTACGGAAAACCCGAATGCCATCGTGCTCGCGTCGATCGACGGCAATAACAAGCTCAGGGTCCGCTGCATCGACATGGCGTGGGGTCACAACTTCCGCTGGCAAGTCGACGGGATGGATGTCTCCAGCCAACTGGCGACCCCTGACACCAATCCCGCGCCGATGCCGGCGCAGACAGTGGCACAACCGATCAATGGTTCGACCGGGCCCGCAAAAATCGGCCCGAAGGTGCCGACCGGCACCGCTGCGAACGGGGTGCCCTATGGCTCGATCGTGGAATTCGAACTCGGGATGGATATGACCGTCGCGGCATACAACGGCGCCGGAGGGACCATCGACAACGTGCTCGCCAAGTATGAACTCGATGCTCTGGTCTTCGAGATGATGATGATCCGCGACGTGTTCGTCCGCGTGGTGACTCCGACCATCGTCGTCCGCACGGAGAACTTCTATCCCGCCGATCCCGGGACGCCGGGCCTGGGTGACTATGCCAACACATGGAAATCCGCGCCGCTGGCGACGGCCCGCTGGGATACCGTCTGGGGTTCGCAAGGCATCTCCGCGAACGGTGGGGTTGGCAAAAGTCAAGCCGGCGCCGCTGGCGGTGCGCTCTACCATGAAACCACCCATCAATGGGGAGCCTCCCATCTGGTTTACCAGTGCGACACCATGGGGGGCAACAAGCCTTCGCTCGGACCGATCACCACCGATAAAATGCTCGTAAACGGGCGGAAATCTGCCATCGACCGTGGTGATTTGCCGGTCGCCGCGCCCTACACGGATCCGGTGGCTCCCCACACCTATGTGGACGTCGCACGCACGCCGAAGGACACCGCCGTCATGATCGACGTGCTGGCCAATGACCACGACTCCAACGGCGACACGCTCGTGATCGACAGTTGCTCGACGACGACCGTTCCGGGCGGAACGGTGGAGATCGTCGGCAACCAACTGCGCTACACCCCGCCGGCCGGCTACGTGGGCAAGGACATGATTGCCTACACGGTGCGGGACAGTTCGCCCATGGGCTTGAAGACCCGGGATGCCGTCCACGTCGAGGTTGCCAGTCCTGGCCTGATGGTGAGCTATCAGATGGAGGAAACTTCAGGCACCTCGGTTGGCAACGGTGTGCCAGGCGGTGTGCCGGGTGACCTCAATGGCGCGAATTTCGCCACCGACAGGGTGACCTCACCGCTGGGTCACGGGATCCGCGTGAACGGCTTTCCGAATGACGATGACATCGAGAACGCCAACTGGAGCGGCATGCTGGTGGGATCGGGCAGTCTCTCGCCGGTCCCCTTGGTGAATAACCGGCACGCCACGCCATTCGAGCTGGAATTCAATCGTCATGGCGGTCATTACGACATCCTTGATGGCGATTACTCCTTTGCCACCTGGTTCCGCAGCGATAGTTACACGGGCACGGATTTCCCCGGCGGGTTTGACATGGCCTACATCGCCTCGCGCTGGTGGCACCCGGAAACGAGCGTGGGATGGGATATCTACGCGATGAACGGAACCGTCGGCATGCACTACCGCATCTTTGACGGCGCGTCCGGCATCCAGTCATTCAGCGCTCCCTACAACCTGATTCCGGGGCGCTGGTATCACTTCGCCTCGGTGTTTGACCGCGCGGCGAATCAAATCCGGCTCTATGTGAACGGCCAGGTGGTGGCGACAAAGAACAATGCCTTCACCTCCAATGGCATGATTTTCAACGGCCGCGCGCCCTTGGCGCTGGGCTGCTTCAGCAGGGACAAGTATTGCTATGATGACGTGCGGATCTATTCGAAGGCCTTGAACACCTCCGAAGTGCAGGGTCTCGTCGCCCAGGTTGGCGGGAGTGCCCCTGAATTTTTTGAAGAGACGATGCAGTATTCCGTCTTCGCCGGACAGGCATGGAGCCAATCGTTGTGGAACTTGGTTTGGAGTGGTGATGCCGCGTCGCTGAATTTCGAAATCCTTGACGGGCCATCGTGGCTGAGCGTCAACGCCTCGGGGATCCTTTCAGGAACTCCAGGGGCAGGCGATGTGGGGCCGAATACGGTCACCGTGAAAATCAGCAACAACAACGGCGATTCGGACACCGCAACGATCCAAGTCGATGTGCGTGACATCCTGTCCGATACCAAAGCCGAGTGGAAATTGAATGAAGGCAGCGGTTCGACCACCATCGATAGCTCGGGCAACGGCAAAAACGGCACGTTGATGAATGCCGCATCTTGGTCGTCCGGGTTTTCCGGGAACGGCATCACGCTGAATGGAGCCAACCAATCCGTGCAGGTGCCGACGCTGAACTTCAGTTCCAACACCGCGACCATGTCCGCGTGGGTGAAGCGCAACGGCACGCAAGCCGATTGGGCAGGCGTGTTCTTCGAGCGCGGCAACGCGACGGGGTTAAACCTGAAATCGAATGGCGAGCTGCGCTACCACTGGAATGGTGCCGCATCTTCCTACAACTTCGCCAGCGGCCTGGTGATCCCCGACAACACCTGGACCTACTGCGCGGTCGTCGTGGAACCGACCAAGGCCACGTTCTACATGCAGCCTGCGGGCGGGGCGATGCAGAGCGTGGTGAACAGTGTCGCGCACTCCTCGCACACGTTCAACGCGACCGCTTACATTGGCCAGGATTCCCTTGGTGGCCGTTTCTTCAAGGGCAGCCTGGATGAAGTGCGGGTGTATTCACGCGCGCTCACCGCGCAGCAGATTGGCCAGGTGTATGCGTCGGGCGTTTGGTCGCATGCTCCGGTCTTCACCAGCAATCCAATCACCAAGCCGGCAGCCGCGGAGGATAGCGCCTATTCGGCGACCATCGCCGGCAGTGCGACGGATCAGGACGCGGGCGACTCGCTGAGCTACTCGAAGTTTTCCGGTCCTGCCTGGCTCAGCGTGGCGGCCGACGGCACGCTGTCCGGCACGCCAACTGTCAGCGACATTGGCGCGAACACTTTCACCGTGAAAGCCTGGGATGTGGGTGGCGCGATCGCCACTGCCACGCTGAATATCAGCGTGACGAGTGTGAACGACGCCCCCGTATGGACGAGCGCAACGATCACCAAGCCTGACGCCACCCAAGGCAGTGCATACTCGGGCAGTCTTGCGGGCGACGCCAGCGACGAGGAATCGGGCGCCACGCTTTCCTTCAGCAAGGTGAGCGGCCCCGCATGGCTCAGCGTGGGCACCAATGGAGCGCTCTCCGGCACACCGGCAATTTCGGACTTCGGAACCAATTCCTTTGCCGTGCGCGTCACCGACGCGGGCGGGGCCACTGCAGACGCCACGCTTCAAGTGACGGTCAACCTGCCCTCCGGCAATGGCACCTGGACCAATGCGGCGGGCGGTTCCTGGTTCAATGCCGGAAACTGGAGCGGCAGCACCATTGCGAGTGGTGCGGACAAAACGGCAAACTTTAGCACCCTGAACCTCACCGCGAACGCGACGGTGACTTTGGACGGTGGCTGGACCATCGGAAACCTGGTCTTTGGAGACACCACACCGAGCAACAACTGGACGCTTAACGCCGGCAGCGGCGGCTCGCTCACACTCGATGTGACCAGCGGGACGCCGACCATGACGGTGAACAACCAGACGGCTGCGGTGAATGTGGGGCTCGCGGGCACGAAAGGCCTGGCGAAAGCAGGCGCGGGCACACTGTCACTCTCAGGCGTCAGCACCTACACCGGCACGACCAGCATCGCTGCGGGCACACTCGCGCTCTCGGGCGGCACCAACCGCTTGCCGATTGCGACCACCGTCAACTTCTCCGGTAACGGCATCCTGGCACTCGGCGGCACCAGCCAGACCTTGGGCAAACTCACCTTCAGTAACGGCATCACCGGAACGATCAGCGGTGGCAACTTGAGTGACACCAGCGATCTCTATATCGGCGACGCCACCTCCGGCGCGGCTTCAGGAACGCGCAGTTTGAATCTTACCGGGGTCGTCGCCACCGCGCCCAACGTGTATGTCGGCTACGAAAACAACGGAGATGGGCTAACAGGAACCGGAGTGCTCACTCTCAATGGCGGATCGTTGGCGGCAAGCTCGATGAATATGGGCTATGCCTATTACCCAGGCGGAGCCAATGCGCCGGCTGCCAATGGTACGGTCAATCTCACGAATGGCGCGGCTCTGAAAATCGGCACGCTGAATTTGCTCAGCTCGAACTGGAACAGCCAATACACAAGTATGGCCGCAACCGTGAACCTGAACGGTGGCAGCATCCTTTCCGCGCAGAACATCAAAAAGGGATCGATTGCGGGCAGCGGAGCCCAAACCCTGGCCTTCAACTGGAATGACGGCACGATCGCCAACTTTGATGCCAGCACTGACCTGACCATTGCGGCCAATATCCCCATCACCTTGGCGAACACGGGCGCGCACACTTTCAACATCAGTTCCGGCCGCGCGGCCACGGTGAATTCAGTGCTCAGTGGCACTGGCGGCACGTTGACCAAAACTGGCACAGGCACGCTCACCCTTACCGGTGCGAACACCTACACCGGCGCGACCACCGTCACGGGCGGCACGCTTGCCGGCACCGGCAGCCTCGCCAGTCCGACCACCGTCCAAGGCGGTGGCACGCTGGCTCCGGGTGCCAACGGAGTCGGAAACTTCACGGTGAACAACTCTGTCACGCTGGCCGACAGCTCGTCCATCCATTGCGAAATTTCCAACTGGACGGGAACGGCAGGCACGGGTTGGGACAAACTGACGGCCAATTCCCTCAGCATCACCGCGAGCTCGAGCAACCCGGTTGAAATTCGTCTGTCGGAAGTGGCCCTCGCCAACTTCACGGAGGCCAGCACATCGTTCGTCCTCGCGACCACCACCTCCGGCATCACCGGCTTCAGCGCGGACAAATTCATCATCAACACCAGCGGCCTCACCACCCCGCAAGGGACCTGGGCCATCCAGCAGTCGGGCAACAACCTGGTGCTCGCCTACACCCGATATAACACCGTGCCGGCCTTCACCGCCGATCCGATGTCCACGCCCGCCGTCGCCGAAGACGCCGCCTACAGCAGTACCCTCGCCGGCCGCGTCACCGATCCCGACGCCGGCGAATCGCTGAGCTATTCAAAGCTGTCCGGTCCCGCCTGGCTCGCGGTTTCCGCCAACGGCGATCTCACCGGAACTCCCTCCAATAGCGATGTCGGTGCCAACAGCTTCATCGTCCGCGTCACGGACAGCCTGGGAGCCACCGACGACGCCACGCTGAACATCGCGGTGACTAACACGAACGACGCCCCGGCCTTCACCGCGAATCCGATCACAGGTGCCGGTGCCACCGAGGACAGCGCGTATTCCGGTTCCATCGCCAGCTACGGTGCGGATGTCGATGTGGGGGACACGTTGACCTACTCGAAGGTGTCCGGTCCGGCCTGGCTTTCGGTCGCTTCCAACGGCGCTCTGTCCGGAACTCCGGACAACAGCAGCGTTGGCGCGAATGCCTTCACCGTGAAGGTGACCGATGCGGCGGGTGCGAATGCCACCACGGTATTGAACATCACGGTGGCCAACACCAACGATGCTCCGACCTTCACCGCGAACCCGATAGCGGGCAGCGGTGCCACGGAAGACAGCGCGTATTCCGGCTCCCTCGCCTCCTATGGCGCGGATGTCGATGTGGGTGACACGCTGACCTACTCGAAGGTGTCCGGCCCGTCGTGGTTGTCGGTCGCTTCCGACGGTGCGCTCAGTGGCACGCCGCTCAATGGCGACGTGGGGGCGAACAGCTTCACGGTGAAAGTCACCGACGCGGCCGGGCTCAATGCCACCACGACGCTGAACATCACGGTGACTAACACGAACGACGCCCCAGCCTTCACCGCGAATCCGATCACAGGTGCCGGTGCCACGGAAGACAGTGCGTATTCCGGTTCGATCGCCAGCTATGGCGCGGACATCGATGCGGGTGACACCCTCACTTACTCCAAGGTGGGCGGCCCGTCCTGGCTGAGCGTGGCTTCCAACGGTGCTCTGTCCGGCACACCGGACAACAGCAACGTCGGTGCGAACGCCTTCACCGTGAAGGTGACGGATGCGGCGGGCGCGAATGCCACCACGGCATTGAACATCACGGTGGCCAACACCAACGACGCGCCGACCTTCGCCACCACCCTGACCGCTCCGGACGCCACCTCCGGCATGCCCTACACCGGCAGCAGCATTGCGGGCTCGGCCAGCGATGTGGACGCGGGTGACACGCTCGCCTACTCGAAGGTGTCCGGCCCGTCCTGGCTGGTGGTCGCTTCCAACGGCACGCTCACCGGCACGCCGGGACTCGCCGATGGCGGCACCGCCAACGTCTTCACGGTGCGCGCCACCGATGGAACGGGGGCCTATGCCGAAACCACGCTGACCATCAACGTGATCATCCCCGACCTCGCCGCCGATCCGGATGGCGACGGCTCGCCGACCGGCCTGGAGTTCACCGTGGGCACCGCGCCATTCGACGTGGCGTCCGTCCCGGGCTCGATCTACACCAACCTCCGCGGCTGGTGGAAGCTCGACGAAACCTCCGGCACCAACGCCGATGACGCCACCGGCCGCGTGCAGGACGGCACCATCGCGGGCAGTCCGGCTTCCACGACAGGTATCGTAGGAAACGCGCTGAACCTCGACGGCACCGATGACGGCATCACGCTGGGTGCCGCTCCGTCGCTCTCCGGCACCGGTGACTTCACCGTCGGAGCCTGGGTGAAGATCGCTCCGGGTTCCGGCACGGGCGTGATCATCCAGCAGCGCGACGCGACGGGCTCCGGCTACAACGGCGAATACGGACTCCAGGTGTTGTCCAACGGCACCGTCGAGTTCTACATCTACAACAACGGCTACCAGTTCGACATCGTCACGCCGTCCACCTACGGCCTGGTGAACGACAACCAGTGGCACCACGTGGCGGCCACCCGCAGCGGCACCACCGGCACCGTCTATGTGGACGGCAATCCGCTGGCCACCGCCTCCGGCACCGCCAAGAGCCTGGTGTCCACCATCACGATGTCGATCGGCTGGGACCAGCGTGACAACAACCGTCGCTTCAAGGGCCTGCTCGATGAAGTCCGCCTCTACACCCGCGCGCTGAGCGCCAGTGAACTCAACGGCCTCCATGACGGCCTGATCGCCAACCGCGCGCCGGCGTTCACCGCCAGCTCGTTCACGATGGGCAATGCCACGGTGGGCAGCGCCTACTCCGGCAGCCTGGTGGGCAAGGCCACCGATGCGGATACCGACGTGCTGACCTTCGCCAAGGTGTCCGGTCCGTCCTGGCTGACGATCGCCTCGAATGGCACGCTGTCCGGCACTCCGGCAGCGGGCGACGCGGGCGCCGGCAGCTACTCGGTGAGCGTCACCGATCCGGACGGCCAGAGCGCCACGGCGACGATGAACATCACGGTCTATGGGGTTCTGCCGTCCGGTTGGACGGCGGGCGACATCGGCAGCACGGGAATCGCGGGTTCCAGCGGCTACACCTCCGGTACCGGCCTCTACACCATCAGTGGTGCGGGCTCGGACATCTGGGGCACGGCTGATGCGTTCCAATACGCCTCCACCGCGATGACCGGTGACGGCGAGATCCGCGCGCGGGTGACCTCGCAGACCAATACGGGCGGCTGGGCGAAGGCCGGTGTGATGATGCGTGATACGACCGCCGCCGGTTCCGCCCACGCGATGATGGTGGTGACTCCATCCAACGGCTTCGCCAACCAGTATCGCGCGACGACCGGTGCGAGCAGCAGCCACATCGCCGGACCGGCGCTCAACGCCTACCCGAACAACTGGGTGCGGGTGACGCGCTGCGGCTCGCTGTTCACCACCTACGTGTCGTCCAACGGCACGACGTGGACGCAGGTCGGCCAGGAAACGGTGACCATGGGCACGACGATCCGGGTGGGTCTGGCGGTGGACGCCACCTCCACCACCACGGCCAGCACGGCGACGTTCGACAACGTGACGGTGACTCCGTATCCCTCGCCGTGGGTCACGGGGGACATCGGCACCACCGGCGTGGCGGGACGCTCGGAGTTCTTCAACAACGTCCATACGCTGAACGGCGCGGGCGTGGTGGGAGGAACGGCGGACGGCTTCCGCTACACGTATCAGGCGCTGACCGCGGATGGCGACATCACGGTGCGCATCCCGACGTTCGCCAACACCGGCACCAGCTCGCGGATCGGGGTGATGATCCGTGACACGCTGGCCGTCGATGCGCGCCATGTGTTCCTCGGCACGGACGGTTCGGGTGCCTTCACCTGGACCCGCCGGACGGCGACGGCGGGCAGCACGACGACGTCGAACAGCGGCACGGCCACGGCTCCGAACGTATGGGTGCGCCTGATACGGGTGGGCAATGACATCACGGCCTACAGCAGCACGAACGGCACGAGCTGGACGACGGTGGGCACGGTGACGGTGACGATGGCGGGCAACTGCTACATCGGCTTGGCCGTGGGCAGCGGCAACACCACCGGGCTGAATGCCTCGACGTTCGACAACATCACGGTAACTCCGTGACGTTCGGGTGAGTTGAACGAATCCAAGCGGGCGGCAGTATCGGTCGATGAACGACTGGTCTGCCGCCCATCCATAGGTGGGGGCGGAAGTCCGAATATTGTCCATCACGATGTGCACCAACGGGAATGACAGGGAACTGTGGGAGGAATGGGATCCATGGGATCCATGGGATTCGAAGGCCTCGTCGGACCAGATGATTTTTTGGGAATTGGAGGTCCCGGACCGGCCTGGGAAACAACAGAAGCGGATCAATGCTTCCAGCGCCTCCGTCAACGTGATGTGCTTTCATGAACCAAAATCAAGGACTGGTCAGCTCTTGATCACCATCACTTCGCCGTCTCCTTCAAATAGTATGCTCCGCCCACAGCATCCAAACCGGATGTCCTGAATATCTTTGATCCATCACCATGAAACTGTGCTTTCGAAAACCCCTGCCGCTGGCTGTCCTTTGCATTTCCAATTTCACCATGTCCTTGCATGCGGAGGATCTGGCCGTAGTGCCCGCCGTCCGGTCGTGGAAGGCCGCGGACGGCACATTCAATGCCAAGGGCGGCGCAGTGACGACGGAGGGCGGCTCGAAGGCCTTGGAGGGGATCGCCGGAATGTTCTCGAAGCAGCTTGCGACGGCTACCGGCGGAACTCCGGCAACGGAGGGCCCGAAGATCGTGCTGACACTGGATCGTGCGGGCCATGTATTGAAGCCAGGCGGCTATGCGGTGGAGATCGGGGAGAGATTGGTCATCCGGGGCGCGGACGAGCAAGGTCTCCGCAATGGCATGTTCACGGTGTTGCAACTGGCGGCTCATGATCCGGTCCTGCCTCACGGGACCATCGAGGACTGGCCCTCCGTACCGCGCCGGATGTTGATGCTCGATGTCGCCCGCAAGCCGTTCCCGCTGCCGGTGCTGAAGGACTACCTGCGGATGATGGCGTGGTACAAGCTCAACGAGCTGCATCTCCATTTGAGCGACGAGTCATTCGGCGGCGGGTACGCGGCCTTCCGGGTGGAGAGCGCGAAGTTTCCCGGGCTTGCGGCGAAGGACTTGTTCTACACGAAACGGGACCTGCGCGAGCTGCAGGACATGGCGCGGGGACTCGGCATCACGATCACACCCGAGATCGACATGCCGGGGCATTCCCGTTGCTTCACCAACTTCTGGCCGGACCTCGCCCTGCCCGGAAAACCAGACTACATGGACGTCACCAACCCGAAGACGGTGGAGCGGATGAAGGAATTGCTGGACGAGATGATTCCTTTGTTCGATGCGCCGGACTTCCACATTGGCACCGACGAGTACCGGGTGGAGGGATCGAAGGAACGGAAGGCGGAACTACACGAAGCCTTCCGGAAGTTCATCAATACGATGAACGCGCACGTGCGCTCGCGGGGCAAGAACATGCGGATTTGGTCCGGATTCGAGAACATGGGCGGAACCACGGCGATCGATCCTTCCATCACGATCGACATGTGGGAAACCAACGATGCGAAGAGCCAGATCGCGGCGGGTCACAAGGTGATTAATTCGAGCGACGGCACCACCTACATCGTCCCCGGGGCGCATTACTATGGGGTTAGTAATGGCGGGGTTTATCAGAACTGGCAGCCGTGGAGGATCAGTGGCGATCCATCCAAAAATCCGGGAGAAGGGGATCCAGGCCTGCTCGGCGGGAAGCTCCACGTGTGGAACGACCAGGGACCGACCGGCTACACGATGACGGAGATCGCCTCCCTCACGTTTCCCAGCATCCAGGCTTTTTCCGAGAAGATGTGGGGCACGAAGGGTTCCACCAGCTACGCGGCGTTTCAAAAGCGGGCGGCTCTCATCGCGCCGGTGCCCGGTGTGCAGGTTTTCGACCGCATACCCGCAAAGGGGCCGGAGGGCCTGGTGCTGGACCTGCCCGGTGAACGTACGCTCGACTCAGTGGACGCGCGACAACCGCTCGCCTTCCAAGGCCGCGCGCGGGCCGATCTGGAATACCCGTGGACGCTGACGATGGAGATCCGGAAAACCGCCGACACAGAGCGGCGCGGTGTCATCCTATCGTCCGGGTTGGCCGAAATCTGTGCCGACTATTCCCGCACCGAGAACAGGAAATCCAAAGGTACGGACGACAAGGAGATCACGACCAAGGAAACCCTGAAGGGCATAGGCATCGTGCGGGCCGCCGGAACGCCAGGAGCGGATCCGGCATCCTCTTTCATCGTCGGCGACGTGAGCCGTGTCTATGGACCGTCTCCCGCCAAGGACAAGTGGGTGAAGGTGGCCGTGGTAGGGGATGAGAGAAAGACGACGGTCTTCCTGGATGGCGTGAAGGTGGGCGAAAGCAACAACCAGATGCTGTGTCCGCTGGCTCTGCTGGGCAGTCCCAACGGAAACTCCTTTGTCGGCACGGTCCGGAACTTGAAGGTTTTCAACCGCGCATGTTCTGCCAAGGAAATCGGACGCGCAGCGGGACTGGACATGCCGGACAATCTGGCTGCGGGAGCGGCGGTCAGCGCATCGGTTTCCGATGACGAGCACGACTTCACGCCGGACAAGGCGGTGGACGGAAGTTCCTCCAGCCGTTGGTCGTCCGGGCCCACGGGATCGAGCCAATGGCTGGCAGTCGATCTCGGCAGTGGGAAGGAGTTCAATGCCATCGACATCGCATGGGAAGCCGCCCGGCCTGGACAGGCCGAGGTGGAGGTTTCACAGGATGGCAAGGATTGGAAGCCGGTTGCTGCGGCGCATGTGGAAGGTGACCGTACCAGGATAGGATTTCAGGCCGTACAGGCCCGCCACGTCCGGATCGTGATGAAGGAACCCGTGACCTCATGGGGCTATTCGATCTTCGAACTGGAAGTAATGAAGCGCACCGGAAAGTAACCGCCAAGTTGCCACATCCGGTGTTTCCGAAGGGACTTCGTGGAGGTTGGAGAAGGCTTTTGAGTCGGATAATTTTCCTAGGTGAACAACGAAAGCTCCTCCCTTTGGTTTCAAGTCGAGGAAGGGGAGGGGCCGGTGCTTTTTCACGGAAAGAAGGTGCTTGCCGTAGCCGGGGTCGACATTCCACCGCTGGAAAAAGCAGTTCGGGCAGATGGATCTCAACGAGGCCAAACGTAAGTGCTCCATGGGGTCTCTCTTGACTGAGGGAGGCATGGAGCCTCTTTTGAGAACGCAGCTTGGATCGGCACGAGAACCTCGTTCGCAGGCTGCCAGTTCTTCGGGAGCAATGCGTCGATCTCCGAAGCCTTCATCCCGGGAAGTCATTCCGCGTAGATAAATCCCGAAATTTTCTCACTCCGGGTGAATTAAGAACTCAACGGAGGCCACGGTGATTTCCGTCCGGGACACGCCCGCGATCACCGATGCCTTCGAGGACGCCATACGCCATGTGGCGCACGGCTTTGCCGCAGGTTCGAACCCCGCTCTGACCACCACTTCACTAACCTCGTTCGTTTTAGGCGTGTCGTGATGGCAGGATGATCTTTTGTTTGAGGCAGCGCTTTCTCACCGCGACATCGGAAACCCCTAGTTCAGCGCCGATTTTGCTCAGGGATGTGGACTGAACCCACTTGGCGAGAACGGCGTTGCCAGGCCATTCGACGGTGGATGACTTTGGCAGTTGAATCGAAGTCAGTGCTTGTGCAACGACCCCCGGCGATAGAGTCCAGTATGCCACAACCTCCGACGGGTTATCGACGAGGTCTCGATAGTGGAATTCAATCATTTTGGCCGACGTTCCGTTGTTGTATGCCGTCAATGCTTCGTTTTTGTCCCTCTCAAGCTGGAAGGAAATACTGGTGTGACGGAAAACGTCTGCAACCCATGTGGTCTCTCCGATAGCCTTCCGAAGAGTTCGGAACTTTCCGTAGAAGTTCTTCGGCAATCCTTTGAAAGGATACGCCTTCAACCACGCCGCTAGATTGGGCGGGATGGGGACGGAACGTTTCAAAGTTCGCCGCATTTTTCCCCCGGTCACCCGGATGCGATCGTGCTTCACGTCTTCTGGGCGCAAATTTTCTAGTTCGCTTGGGCGGAGTCCTCCGAAGAGCGCAATCGCGATTGAGGGGACCGTTTCGCCCTTGCGGTAAAGCATTGCGGCTCTCAGCAGGAGCGTCGTTACTCGGAGGCTCAGGATCTGGAGATGGGAAGAGACTGGTGGAGGAAGATCCAACCGTTCGCAAGGGTTCTCCGCGCACATGCGCTTCTGTACAGCCCATCTGAAGAAGGTGCTGACACAGCGTCGGTAAGTCCGATACGAATTGGGGTTTTCGTAGTTCTTGAGAATGCTCTCAAGATCGGAAACCGTGATGCGATGAACGAGTTTGTTCGGGTCCGGGCGAAGCAGCCGCTGGGTGGCGGATTCATAGTGGGACCGGGTTTTCTCACGAATTCCGCGCCGCGATGCCAGAAACGCGTCACGTGCTTGCAGCACGGTGACTTCTTGAAGATCGGGATGGTAACGGCTCTCTCAGAATGCCAGTGCCTCATCGACGCTGAGTCCGATCCGTGCCGCTTGGGTTTCCCAGCGTGTGAGGTGCGCGGCCAATGCCGCAAGGGAACGTCCGGGAACCATCGCCGTCGCAGATTCGGCGTCGGAAATCTGTTCCGCGGAGAGGATCGTGCGTTGGAGAACTGGCACCGTCGAGAGTGCGCCTTCAGCTTCCGCCTGCTCCAATGCGTTCATTCTTTCGAGGGCCTCACTCTTCGTCTTGAAATTTTCCCGAATACGTCCACCGCTGGAACGGTAGCCGTCGACCCGCCAAACTTGCTTTCCGCTGGGGTTCTTGAAGCGTTCGATTCTGAAACGTTGAAGGCGAGGGGGGGCGTGCCATGGTAATGGCATTTTAGACAAATCATCGGACAAATTCAAGGCGTGAAACCTGAGAGTGAATTTGTAATTGTTTTAGAATAAATTGGTCGAATTGAAATTTCTGTTTATTTTGGAGCATGATGTCGTCAGTTCGAATCTGGCCGTCCCGACCACCTTTTTTCAAAGAGTGGTTGTCCGTGCCGTCAGCCCGACCTCGCACGAAGTGATCCTTGAGATCTGCTCCCTTCTTCACGGGGGGTTGGCGGGAAAGATCCATTTGCCTGCTTCAGGCCAATCTTCTTTCGTCCACGTGAGTTCGCGAACACCGAGCTTCGACATGCCGGCGGCTGCGCCATCGTAGTAGTGGAAAGAGAAACGGCCCCTGGAGGAGCCAACGATTTCTCCGAAGTGGCCGGGACCGATATAGCGGCCTTCGCTTTTCAGGAAGAGCGTTCCGCCGCCAGTGGCGAGGTCGCGTCCATCCTTGTCGAGATACGGACCTGCAATCGTGCGGCTGCGGCCGACGCGGATTTCGTAGGTGCTGTCGATGCCCTTGCAGCACAGACCCCAGTTCACGAAGAGATAGTAGAAATCGCCATGATGGATGATGGCGGGCGCTTCGATCTGTTGGTTCCAGGCGATCCGTTTCGGCTTCGCATCCTTCTTGGCAAGACCGCTGGAGGGATCGAGTTCCAGCAACTGGATGCCGGACCAGAAGGAGCCGAAGGTGAGCCACAGCCTGCCATCGTTGTCCGCGTGGACGGCCGGGTCGATGGCATTGAAGTCATCACCGCGCCGCGAGCGGATGACCACGCCTTCATCCTTCCATCCGTAGCGTGGATCGGCGGGGTCGAGAGTGGGAGTGGAGACGAGGCCGATGGCCGAGGTGTTTTTTCCGAAGGTGGAGACGGAATAATACAGGCAGTAGCGGCCTTTGCTCAGGATCACGTCCGGTGCCCAGAGGTAGCCACGGTTACCGGGAACGAAGGACTCGTGCCATGCGGGGAAGGCCTTGAAAACAGGAGGCCCTTCCGTCCATGTGACCAGGTCGGGCGAATTGAAGGATTTGATCCCGGGACCGGTGCTGAAGAACCACGCTTGTTTGCTACATCGCACGATGGTTGAGGGATCGTGGACTTTCGACATGGCCTGCACCGGAGCGGCAGCAAGAAGGAACAGCATGATCAGACCGGGGAGGGAAAATGGCATGGAGCGGAATACGCCGGATGGGCTCGCTTTGTTCAAGCCGGTGGGGTGGAAGGGATTTCGGGCTTTTCGTCGGCGGTCCGTGCCCGGACAATTTCCGTCTCCGATGCTTCCTGCCACCCGTGCTTCCTCGTCCCATCCGTCCCTCCAACACTGGCAGGAGGAGCGGCAGCGTCTGGAAGAGGAGTTGGGAGAACGCATCACCCTTGATGCGCTGACTGGTCCGCGGGGTGTTTGTGCCGTGGATGGATTGAAGGATGACGGTGGATACTCCGCTGGTTGGTTGATCGCGCAGCGCTTGAAGGGCCATCGCCATTCCGCGGATGACGTGCTGACCGCTTGGTATGCCCTCCAATGTTCGCCGCCGGTGCTGGAACATCTGGATCTCGGTACCGGGATCGGCACGGTGGGATTGCTGACGCTGTGGGGGATGGGAATGGAAGCCCGGCTGACCTGCGTGGAGGCGCAGGAGATCAGTTACCGGCTGTTGCAGTCGAACCTCGATGCGAATGGACTGCGCTCGCGGGTGGATTGCTCCCATGGGGATTTGCGCGAGCTGGCGTTGGAGAAGAAGTTTCCGCTCATTACCGGCAGTCCCCCGTATTTTCCGGTGACGGATGGTGTGGTGCCCCAGGATTCGCAAAAGGCGCATGCCCGCTTCGAGCTACGTGGAGATGTCTCCGACTATGCACGGGCTGCCGTGAAGCACCTGCTGCCGGACGGGTGGTTCGTGCTGTGCTTTCCTTCCCGGCAAAAACAGCGTGCGCTCGATGGGATCGCGGCCGCGGGTTTGAAGGTGGTGCGGATGCGGGATGTGGTGCCGCGTGAGACATTGCCGCCGTTGTTCACGCTTTTTGCCTGCCGCTTTCCGGAGGTGGCGATTGAGGAAACGCAGGATGAACCGCCGCTGGTGGTCCGCTACGAGAGCGGCCGGCTTACCGCGGAGATGGCGGCGGTGAGGCGCGGCTTCGGCTTTGAAGACGGCGAAGCCCACGGCGGGCACGGCTGCTAGAAGCTCCAGCCGCCTGAGAGGTCCATGGCTTCGAGCACCATGCCCAGCGCCTCATCCTCGGTCCATGCTTCAGCAGTGACACGCGCGCCGGGCCATGGTGCGGTGTGCGCGGGCATCAGATAATCAATGCGGAATCCATTGCCGTTATTCACGTGGATCGTGACGTGTGGCGGAGCCAGACTGTGATCGGTTGCCAGCAGGCAGAGCATGAAATGGGAGGTTCGTCCGTGAACCCTGCGCGGATCGTTCAAGGCGCGCAGCCGGTGGATCAATCCCAGCATCGTGCGGGCGCCTTCACGGGAGGGGGAATGATCCGCCCGCAGAAACTCTTCGTAAAATTGATCCAGCGTGCGCTGGCTTTGTTCCTGGCATCGTTCGAGGTGCATCGGCGACGAATGGGCTGCCAGTAAATCCTTCCCGGCCGGTCGGGTGCAAAACCTGTTTGGTGACAAATGGGTGGCCGTTTTTGAACCTGCTGCATTCGATGGACAAAGTGTCCGCCATCCGCTCACCTTGTGCATGAGTGAATCCGTCTGCCCGATCTGCGATAGCACCGAACTTCTCGATCATGGCACCCGCTACGAATGCGTGACCTGCGGTCATGAATGGGCGAAGGAGGAAGCCGCCGATGAACCGGAGCATGTGCGCGTGGTGAAGGATGCTTACGGCAACATACTGGCGGACGGTGACATCGTTGCGATGATCAAGGATCTCAAGCTGGGAGGCACCTCGGAGGTTCTCAAGACCGGTGCGAAGTCTAAACCGATCCGTCTTGTGGATGGTGATCACGAGATCTCCTGCAAAATGAACGGCATCTCGATCGCGCTGAAGGCGTGCTATGTGAAGAAGGTACAGGGGTGAATGTGATACCAGCTAGTGCTTGGTATTCCTGCCAAAGAAGAAGGCCGACGGCATGGAGCTGTCGGCCTTTGATGAGGTGAAGGGCAAAGCCGTTGTTAACAGGCCTTCTTGTTATACTGCGCCAGGCCGGTCATCACGCCCTGCGGGTCCTGGATGATGGCGATGTGGCCGGAGTCCTCGGGCAAGGGCATCGGCGGGAGGATGGTAGTCGCACCCAGTTCGGTCGCTTTGGCCAAAGTGGCGTCCAGGTTTTCGACCGTGATGTAGGGCATCCAGCGTGGCGGGCCGCCGCAGCCTTCCTGTGGCTGGGTGATGCCGCCGAGCATTTCATCACCGCGGCCGAAGCAATGATAGCCGGGAGCCGGTTCGCCTTTCTTTTCCCAGCCGACGAGGCTGCCGTAAAAGGAGAGCGCGTCCGCCGCATTGGTGGTGGTGAGTTCGGACCAGCCGAAGTCGCCGGGGGTGTAGCCTTGTTGTCCCATGGTAGTAAGTGGTTCGTGGTAGGCGGCTCCGACATGCAAGGGACCTCCGGGAGCCGATCAGAGGAATACCACCCATGGCATGGAAGGAAGCGCGTGCAAGAAGGAATGTGTGGCGGTGTGGTTGGGGGGATCGAGTGATCTCCGGGTGGGATTGCCTCCGGCCCTGCCCGTCAGTTGGATCAATGCGCCCTTCGGCGGCTTGGCTTGCGGATCGGGGCTTCGGTGATTTTGGAGAAAGGCTGGTTGGAAACCATTCGTTAAGTCCACGGGAGACGGACAGTACTGCCCACTGCCAGCCGACACATTTCGCAGACATGGTGCGGACAAAATAGACCTACCCTCCAACTTTGCATTTTCATTCTCCGCGCTCTTTGCCAACCACGCAGCCCCGCTATCGCCATCTCTGATGAAAATCCGCCTGCCCGCCATTCTTCCCTGCGCCCTCCTCGCCATCATATCCGCCGCCTTTTCAGCCGATTCTTCGGCTCAAACCGAGCTGTGGACTCCTCTCCCTGCCAGCGCCTGGCATTGGTATGGCCACGAAAAGCATGAAGGCCTTCCACCAGTGTGGACGGTCGAGGCCGATGGTTCGCTGCATCGCGCGCCGGGCAATGGCAGTTGGGCCAGGCAAGATCTCGCCACCGACGAGTCGGACTATCAAAACTTCGTGCTCGAACTGGAATGGAAGGTCGGCAAGGCCGCCAACAGCGGAGTTTTCTATCGCATCAAGGACGGTCAAAACCAGCCATGGCCAAGCGGCTTCGAGCACCAGATTCTCGATGACGAGGGATTCCATGATGGAAAGGCTCCCCCCATTCACCGCGCGGGCGCGCTGTATTCCATCCTCGGTCCCAACGACGGGAAGGACCTGAAGCCGCCGGGCGAATGGAATACGACCCGCATCGTCGCCGATGGCCGCCATCTGGAGCACTGGCTCAATGGCAAGTGCATCTTGAAAGTGGATCTCGACTCTCCGGAATTCAAGGAAGCCTTCGCTGCGAGCGAATGGAAAGGCAGCCCCGCCAAGGGGGCTGCGCCAAATGGAATCATTGGACTCCAGGATCATGGTGGCGAAGTGTGGTTTCGGAACATCCGCGTCAAGAAGCTGCCCGTGGCGGCGAAGTGACGCATCAGTCCAGGGTTCACCGGGCCTTGCATTCAATGAAACGCAGCATCGTCGCACTCGCTCTGTTCATCACCGCTGGATTTCTTCCCGTCACCAGCCAGGCACAGGGGGAAATTTCCCATGCCACTTACCTGAGGAATCTCGACAACTACGCATTCAAAAGGGGGGAAGAGATCTACACCCGCACGTGCCAGATTTGCCACGGCACGGTTGAAGCGCCGGGGTCGCTGCCCGACGCACGACGATTTGCCCAAGCGGATTTCCAGAACGGCCATACTCCTCATGAGATGTTCAACACCATCAAGAAGGGGTTTCGCCAGATGCCGCCGCAAGTGCAACTCTCGGACGCGGAAATCTACGATGTGGTTCACTACATCCGCGAGCACTTCGTGAAGCCGCACCGCCCGGGCCAATACACCGAACTGGATGCCGCCTACTTGGACAAGGCGGCGGGAATGAAGCTGCCATATCAGGCAAAGCAGGAAAAGCCGTGGCAGATGATGGACTACGGCCCCACCATGGCGGCGACCTATGACATCCACCAGTATTCGGTGATGAAGGGAATTGCCGTGCGCTTGAACAAGGGGATGGGTGGCATCACCAAAGGGGCCATCTGGATGGTGTTTGACCAAGACACCTTGCAGCCTGCTGCGGGCTGGGAAGGGATATTTTCGGACTATGCCGTCATTTCGCTGGCTGGGAACCGGACACCGGACGACCAACATCAAAAAGTGGGCACGGTGCGCTTCACCATGCCCAATCAACCGGCGTGGGCGAACCCAGCGACGGGAAAATTTGATGATCTTCGCTATACCGGCCCCGATCAAAAGCATTACGGACCGCTCCCTGCCGCATGGGGACGTTTCGAAGGCATTCACTACCAAAGGGATTTACCCATCCTTCAATACCGTATCGGCCAGCGCCAGGTGTTGGAACAATACAGCAGCCCGGCGATGGGTGTCTTCCAGCGGGTGATGCATGTTGGCGCGGGCACTCATGAGTTGCTGCACCGTCTGGCACCCGCGGATGTGAAGGTGGCGGTGCGTCACGGCGATGGCGTGACCGTGAACGAACAGGACGGCTACTACATGCTGCACGTCCCCGCCGGCAACGCGGTGAATGTGGTGGTGACCTTGACCGCTAGCATGGAACTCGATTTGGAGAAACTGACCCCGGAGGCCGGTGCCATCCCGGATCTGGCCAAGGCGATCCAACAATTCGACGCGCCGCACTGGAATCAAACCTTCACCACCACGGTGGTCCGGAATCCGGACGACGGTCCCTATGTGGTGGACGCCATCCCGGCACCCACGGGAGCACCATGGCATTGCCGGATGCGATTCGCTGGTATCGATTTCTTCCCTGACAACCCAGATCGCGCCGCCATTTGCGCCTGGGACGGCGATGTGTGGCTGATCGAGGGCATCACCACCGGGCAAGTACAATGGCGTCGCATCGCCACCGGCCTGTTTCAACCGCTGGGACTGAAGATCCACCGTGGTGATATCTATGTCACCTGCCGTGATCAGATCGCCCGCCTCGCTGATCATAACAAGGATGGGGAAATTGACTTTGTGGAGGCCTTCAACAGCGACCAGATGGTGACCACTCACTGGCATGAGTTCGCCTCCGGACTCATCGTGGATCAAAAAGGCTGTTTCTATTACACCAAGGCAGGGCGCCATTCGTCGCCCTTCCTCGTTCCGCAGCACGGCACCTGCATCCAGGTGGACTCCGATGGCAAGGCCAGTCGTGTGGTGGCAACCGGCTTCCGGGCGACAAACGGGCTTTGCATGACCTCCGAGGGGGAGATCTACCTCTCCGACCAAGAAGGCAATTGGAGGCCGGAGAACGCCATCAACCTGATCGAACCCAATGCTGAAAATCCCCAGTTCTTCGGCTACACCTATGGCTACCATCAACTGGGTGACAAGGCGAAGGATGACAAATACGTGACGAAACCCGTACTGTGGGTAAACCGTGACGTCGATCGCTCACCCTCCGAAATGCTTGAGGTCGATAGCAAGCAGTGGGGGCCTCTCGGAAAAGAACTGATCGCCCTGTCCTATGGTTGCGGAAAGATCTTCCACATCGCGATGGATGATGTCGATGGCCAGCGACAAGGAGCCTACATCGAAGTGCCGGTCCGCCAAGGGAGCGCCGACTATGCCAGCACCGGGCTCATGCGCGGACACTTCAATCCGAAGGACGGTCAACTCTACACCTGTGGACTGAGTGACTGGGCGTCCAGCCGCACGGCTCCCAGCGGCTTCTACCGGGTGCGCTACACGGGACGGCCCACCTATTATCCCGGGTCGGTGAAAGTCTTTGAAAATGGAATTCGCCTCGATTTTACGGACGCCGTGAAGCAGGTGGATGACACGAGATCATCCCTGATCCACTGGGACATGGTGCGGAGCAGCCAATACGGGATGCGGGATCTCAAGCATGATAAACCGGCGATCCCCGTCAAAGCCTACCATGTGCTCAATCAAGGCAGGACTCTCTTCATCGAATGCGAGATGCCGGTAACGGATCTATATGAGCTCATCCTGCGCTACACAGCAGAGGACGGGAGCCCGCGCGAAATGAAAATGCACGCCTCTGCTTTCAAGCGACACCCGCCCTGCGACCCAGAGGGAAGATGAGGGAATGGATCGGATATCCACATCCGACCATAAAGTGGGAGCTCCTGCTCCCTGATGTTGAGCTGGCGGAGAGGGCGAGTGCGGTTTACGAACCAGCTTCGGAATCAAGCTGGTGGTGGGCATGCCGCTCCCGCAACATCGCCTCGCTCCGTTCGTTGCTTCGCCGTTCCGTTCATGCCTCCATGTCAGACGATGTATCAGCGACCTTCCGAGGCTTTCGCCATCAAGCTCTCGACGTGCTGTGGCGGATTCTTACTGACGTTGATGCACCGAAACGCACGTAACCCCGGTGCGGCCGGCTACACGACCTTCACCTTCCCGAGCCAGACGGCCATCAGGCCGGCGCGGCCGGTGACGCCGAATTTGCGGAAAATTTCGGTGATGTGCTTGTGCATCATGCCCTGGGTCCGGCCGATTTCCGCGGCGATTTGCTTTTCGCTGCGTTCGGTGAGGAGCAGGCGGCTGATTTGGCGTTGAATCGGAGTGAGGGGGGGCTCCGCGAGGAGGAGGCCGTAGCCGAGGGCGACCTGGCGGTGAAACCACTTGATGCCCCGCAACGCGTAGGCGGCGATGGCTTCCTCGGCAGCGGTGAAATCGCGGGCCACGCCGACGCGCTGGAAGTTGAACATGGATTCGTAGTCGTCGTTCACCGGGAAGAAAACGATGCACTGGTCATGAAATCCGCGGGCCGCGTGAAAGGTTTGGTAAAACTCCTCCTCGAAATAGGCGGGTCGCATTTCCTTGCGGAGGCGGAAGGAGCGAAACCGCCCCACGTCGCGCGCGGCCCGGACGTAGCCTTCGTTGACTTGCCGGCGATTCCACTGGTTCGTCTGGCTGCGGGCGGATTCGCTATGCGTCGGCGTGGGATGAAGGTAGCGCCCGGCTCCTGGGCGGAGTCCCTTGAGCGGATCATCCGGCACCGGCGCACATAGGCGGATGTAGCCCAGCCAGTAGGCATTGCCGGCATCGATCATGTTGGCGATGCCGGCCATGAGATGCTCCAGCGCGCGTTCGGTCTCGGAGGCCGGAAAATCCGTAAGCGAATCCCATAGTTGGTGAACCCTCTCGCGCTGGGCGTCCGTCATGGCGATGTTAATGCAGGAATGCGCCGCGAAAGCCAGCGCAATGCCGGTCCCCGACACCCTTCGTCGTGTCATGACACCGGGAGATCGTAGCCGCCAGCCGACCCGCGCCAGGGTGCTGATCAGCACCCTGGCGGAGAGGCAATCGGATCGTCAGGATGCATCCCGCACATGTTTTGCACGAACGTCCGTCGCAACCCACGCCTCGTCTCATGAAAACCTCCCGTCGCATCCACCGCCGCCTCTTCACCCGGATCGCCGCTTCCGCCATCCCCATAGGCGCACTCGCCCTCGGCCCCTGCGCCCATGCGATCAACGCTTATTGGATGGGAGGAAGCTCCGACGATTGGGACGGTTCCCACTGGGATGTGGGAGGCACCGGCATTGGCACTTCTCTCCTCAACTCGAACGACGAAAGCAGCTACGATCTCTATTTCGGCAGTGGTGGCTACCATGACGTCAACGGCATCGTCACGACCACCCGGAGCGTCAGCCCGTCGTCGCTGAACTTCTCCCAGCAGAATTGGACGCTGAATGTCGGCGCCATCGCCTCGGGAGCCACCTCCGCGTCGTCCGTGCATCTCAATGTCAACCACACCAGCCCGCAGGTGACGATCAATTCCACCTATGGCATTTCCTTCGGAACTTCCCTTGCGTCGTCCTACATGGATATGAACGTCGATACTGGATCGGTGCTCACCCTCAACGCCAACGTGTATGGCCGCGGGAGCTTGAATAAATATGAGGGCGGCACCGCCGTCATCGCCTCTCCCTATAACCAACAGCGCGGCTCGGTCATCTCCGGCACCAACGTGTTTGCCGGGACACTGATCACGGACAATCCGATCAACGACTACAACATCCGCGCAGGCGCCACCATGGGCTTCGATATTCCGACCGATTCCGGGTGGGGGACCCGGGGAGATCTTTCCTACGGCGGAAACATCTACGGCGACGGCTCCTTCGTGAAAAAAGGCGGAGCGGTACTGATCATGACGCAGGACGTTTACTACACCGGGTCCACGACGGTCGAGGCCGGCCGGCTTGTCGTCGCCACCTTCCACAATCCCTACGTCACCAGCAGCTTCACCTTCAATGGTGGTGATTTGGAACTCCGAACGGGGACGAGCCACCAGACCTACGGAGACAGGATCAGCGGCACGGGTTCCTTCACCAAGAGCGGATCATACAATCTGACCCTGACCGGAACACAAAACAGTGCGGGAGGCGGGGTCTTCGTCACGGGCGGGAGCCTTGTCGAGAGTGCTCCGATGGCACAAAGCTACAATCTCAGCGGCAGTGCCAAACTCACCTGGAACGCGTCGGGACTCTTCGCAGCCACGATATCCGGTACCGGCAGTTTTACCAAAGCCGGCGATGGTCATCTCACCTTCAGCAATCCACAATCCTACACCGGCGGGACCACCATCACCGGCGGAACCCTTGTAACTCCGCAACCCATCGGCAATTTCTTCATCGATTCCGGTGCCACACTGGTCATCCCCACAAACAGCGATTTTACCTACAGCGGGCTCATCTCCGGTGCTGGCGAGTTCTATAAGAACGGGGCCGCCACCCTCACCCTCACTGCCGACTACAGCACCGCACCGGCAGGTTACCGGACCGGTCGCATCCGTGTGCTCAACTCCCGGCTCATCGAGCAACATCCGCACGGGGATTACTATGTCGATTTCCTTGATCCCGAGACAGGTCCCTCTGATCTCGAATTTGCGAATGTCGGCAATGTGTATTTCGGCAACCCCTCATTTCCTGTTTCAGGAGCCGTCGGAGGCACGATCTCCGGCCCCGGAGACTTCACCAAAAGCGGAACAGGAGGCCTTCTCCTGACGGCGGGTATGACCCACACAGGGAAGACCACGGTCAACCAGGGCGACCTCGTTTCACTGGTGAGCAACGCGCTCCCCTCCGTGACCGCCCTGGCCATCAACTCTCCTGGCCGATTTCTGACAGGATATGGCCTGTCTCAGACCGTGGACACACTGGCAGGTTCTGGAAATGTCATCCTCAGTGGGAACACACTCACTCTCGCCGGTGGTGCCAGCGCCACTTTCTCCGGCGTGATCTCCAGCGCCTCCCCTGCAGGCCTCACGAAGAACGGTCCCGGCACGCAGACCCTCTCCGGCCAGAACACCTACACGGGCGACACCCTCATTTCCGGCGGCGCGCTGACCCTGGCCAGCGGCGGAGCCCTGCGGTTCAAGGTCGGCGCGAATGGCGTCAGCAACAAACTCACCGGCACCGGCACTCTCAATCTCGACGGCACCCTGGTGCTCGATCTCACCACCGCGGGCAATGCTCCGGGAAATGCCTGGACTCTGGTGAACACCTCCACCCTGGCGGAAACCTACGGCAGCACCTTTGCGCTCGCCAGCAGCTCCCGGGGAGCCTTCACCAAGAAAGCAGGCAAATGGACCATGAACGAGAACGGGGTCACCTACGAATTCGTGCCCGCCACCGGAGTGCTCATAGTCGTCCCCCTGACGGGATACGCTCTATGGGCAGCCAGCCATGCCGGCGGACAGGCCGCGGATGAGGACTACAACCGAGACGGCGTTCAGAATGGGATCGCTTACTTCATGAACAACACTGGCGTCATCACCCTTCCCGGAATCGTTGGCGGCAAAATCACCTGGCCGAACGGAGGGACCATCGCCGCGACCGCCTATGGCACCGAATTCAAGGTTCAGACATCGTCGGATCTCGCAAGCTGGGCAGACATCCCGACAGGTGATGCCAACCTGACAAACCTTGCCGCATCGGTGGCCTACATGCTTCCCTCGAGACAGGGCAGATGCTTCGTGCGTCTCTCCATCACCCCAAACTAATCCCCCCCGGCGCGGGCTTACGACCTGAAAACTTGAAACCCCTCACTTCAAAGACTTTCTCAACGGCCTACCGTTGAAAAAGGGTCAGTAGCCTCGCTTCGCTCGGGAAGGTTGAGCCTGGGGCTCCATGCCAAACAGGCTTCGCTTCGACAAGGTCGCAGGCGACCGTCGCATTCTCATCCCTCCCGCTCCATGGTCACACAAAAAAAGCCCGCACCTTCGTGCGAGCCGTGAACTGTCGATGGCGGAGAGGGTGGGAAACCCACCAATCAATCGTAACTTGCTTGAAATCAACAATTCAAGCTAGCGAGACACGAACGAAGTGGAGCAGGTTTGTGTCCCATTTTGCAACCATGAAAATATGCTCAAGGTACCGCAAGGAACGGGCTAGCAACCGCTGTTCCATCGTGAGAATGTCGTAGCAGCTTGATTTTGGGGCGCATGCCCGTGGATCAACAACGGCTCCATCAACCCTCGCTCGTAAATTGAATGACCTTCCTTTCCGATTCTTTCTCGGCAAACCCAAGCACCTTGGTGCCTTTGGCTGCGGCAGGGGTGGCAGCCTCCGTAGCATTTCTGGTCGGTGTTCTCACTCAATTTGCCACATCCAAGCGGGAGCAAACAAAGCTCCTAATCGCGAAATTAGAAGAACTCTACCTCCTCCTGAATAAGTCGGCTCAAGACAATGTCGCTAGATTCGATGCTGTTGATAAATGGTTCCACGGCAAGCCGGACGAGAAATTTGAAATTCAAAAAATCGACGACCTTTATGGGCTGAATCACAACAAGAAGATCATTATGTTTATCCGCTTGTATTTCCCTCAGCTTTCGTTTCTCCACCAGCAACTCTTTCACGCGCAACAGGATCTGAACAGCCTCTGCTACTCGCTCCTAGCTGGTCAGCCTGCTCGCTTCGAATCTTTCAAAGTGGCCGTTGGTAGAATAGGGCACTTTTTGCGCCTGATCGAAAGTGAGATCATTTCCAATCGAAAAAAGCTGACCTCCGATTACTGGATTCTTTGCCGATACAAAGGAACCCCCCAAACGGAATTGGAGTATGTTCACAATCCGCCTCCGGGGCCTGTTTCGACAAGATCAGATCAAAGCGCCACGCCCCAAGCAGCGGCCTCGAAAGCCTGACGAGACAGCCTAAAATACGCCAACGCGGAGAAGATTACCCTTTGGACGCCGCTTGCCAAGAAGGAGATGGATCAGGAGAAATGTTCAGCTAGCTTGGCACGAAGCCCTTTTCAAATTCAGTCTCAACCCTTTAATACAGAGGTGCCCTACACAGAAAGAACGATCAAGCGGCTCTTCGCTGGCTCTCATAACGAATGCGCCATGCCTCGATGCAAGAGTCCGATCATTATTGGCGAAACGGTAGTCGGAGACGTTTGCCACATCGGGGCCAGAAACAAGAAAGGGCCGCGCTATAATCCCGATTTGACTCTTAAAGAACGCAACGATTTCCCGAACCTTCTCGTCCTCTGCAAGACCTGCCACAAAATTGTCGATTCAAATGAGAAGACCTACACGGTGGAATTGCTAGGCGAGATCAAAACTCTGCATGAGAGCAAAGGTATTCGCGAATGGACCGGGGAACTCAAGGCGCAAGCAAATTTGCTGCTCAAGCATGTAAATCCCAAGCCAAGAGTCTCCGCTGTATCTGGCAACAAAGGGGTCTCTGTTGCTGTCGGCAGGGACAATCACGCACCAATTACGGTGAATCATTTTGCTTCTGAGAAGGCAACAAAGCCAAAGTTCCCAGCAAACAGTATTGGAGCCGATGCTAATTTTTGCGGTTACATCGAGTACCTCGTAGACTTGGCAAATACCTATTGGAAGAGCATTCCGGCCATGTCTCCCGGACGCCTCGGTAAAAAAATCAAAACGAAATTCCGGCTTGGAAAACGGACTCGAAATCATCTGGGAGTTCAGAGATTTCCTGAGCTCGTTGACTTTTTGATCCACGATCTTCTTGCTCCTTCTCCGGCAGGAAAGCGACATATCCGACAAGGGACGAAGCTCTGCCGAACGTTTGAGGAATGGCGGGATGGAAAAATGTAGAAAAACTGAAACCTCGCAGCTTTCCCTTGCTGGTGGAGCTTCGACGCCGCAAGCAGGAAAATTGCCTCACACTAGAAGGCTAGCGATCAAGGGAGGTAGCCAGAAAAATGGAGGTTTCTGAGATTTTCCTCCCCAAGGCTCTTCCTAAGAATCAAAATACTGGCTCAAAAGCTCCGCCCACCCCTACTGATGTCGATTCCGCTCCACTATCGCAAGGACAGCCCAAATGGAATCACCCCGCCTAATCCAGATAATGTGGTTACGCTGGTAGAACACATCACCAAATGCAGAGGCTTGAAGACCCATCTCACGTCGGTTTCGGCACGTGAGGAATCGATCCGCCATTTTGGCGGAGAACTGTACTCCACCTCACCAGAAGAGGTCATCGCTAACAGCCATCGGTTTGTAGCTCACACCGCTGTTCGCGAAGAATTGCGCCTTCTGATTCAAGCTTCCAAAAGAGCAGAAAGGGTTTTGGCCCAGCGAGCCCTTCAATATGCGGAAAAAGCCCACGAAGCGGTAATATCGTGGGAATTCGATTTTTCCCACGTGGATCGAAAGGACCGAATTAATTGGTGCGGAAGCCAGATCCAACCGTTTTTTCGTCGAGCATGAACAACCCGTTTACATGCGACAATTGCATTTTCAACCCTTCTCAATATCAAGAGTTGGGAACGCGGCATGGATTTTGCCTGAAGCATGGCTCAATTTTGAAGCATTCTTCACACACCACATGCAGGTTCTTAAGGAGAAAAGATTTGCCGTATTTTTTAGCGGAGGAAGGACATAAGGAGCATGCTAGCAATTTTTCCACCACCAAAGGAATTGTGTTCTATTGGAACAAGCATCCCGAAGAACACCAAAATTACTCAGAAAAGCACGCTTGGGAAACAAGGACATTTGATCCTTTCCTGAATGACGTAACGATATATCACCGCACCCTGAAAAAGTGGACGTTTCTTCAAGCTCTGGCATCCGGTCGAAGCGCGGTGAAAAGCGTAGTCTACTCCAGCCTATTAAGACGATATATCCATAGATGCGGACCATCACAGGACAACTATCGCCTCATGCTGGGATTAACGGCATCATTAGCTGATCGAATTGATCTAGAAATTAGCGATTTCCGTTCAGATGTTCAAGCTGAAGAATTCATGGAGTTGCGGGATTGCTATGAAAGAGAAATAATCCTGCTCAGAATATATGCCATTCAAGAGTACGGGTTTTTGTCAGAAAATGAGGATCTCACTTGGGTGTCTGATGAATTAAATGGGTCTTTCCTGAATTCGATCCAAGAGTATTTGGACGCGGCAAGAAACCTTGTTCCTATTATTCAAGAATGGATTATTAGTGCCTCCAAGGAGAGGGGCACATTCTTTTTTAGAAATGACGAGGCAGACTGAGTGCATGCACCTGTTAAATGAAGGATGCGGAAGTTTATTGGCATGATTTTCGGATCTTCTTGTTTCAATGATTGAATGGATAAGCGACCCTCCATGCAGGCATTTGGATTATTGAAGCGTGATGGGGCAATTCACGATTTATTAATCCAATCGCAACAGTTCACAATGGTTCCACGAAGCCTTTTAACGCTTTGCCGATCGAATTTTGCTGCTGTTCCAGAGCTTTCGTGATTCCCCCAAGTGCGCTCTGCGAAAATAACTTCTGTTGTTCCTCCAAGGCTTTAAGGGCTCCGCCAATTCCGCTTTCGGACATCCACTTTTGTTGACTTGCGATGGCCTTCGCGACGCCGCCAAACGCGCTTTGCGCAAATAGTTTCTGCTGCTCCTCTAAAGCCTTGAGGGCTCCCCCAATTCCGCTCTCGGACATCCACTTTTGTTGATCTGCAATGGCTTTCGCAATTCCCCCAAACGCGCCCTGCGAAAATAACTTCTGCTGCTCCTCTAAGGCTTTAAGGGCTCCCCCAATTCCGCTCTCGGACATCCATTGTTGTTTGTGTGCGATGGCCTGCGCGATTCCTTCCGTCGAATTTTTCATCCACCACCGTTCCTTTCCCTCATTTTCTAAAAGCTGTTCATCTAGCAACACAGCATTGACGCTCAAATTCTGAAGATTCTCTTCTTCCGCTTTTTCCTCTTGGGGCGTAACCGGTATCTCAAGCGCGTGCAAAACATCTGAAAGCCTCTTAGTGAAAACCACACGATTGTGCCCAAGTCGGCTTTCAAATTCATGCAATAGGTGATCATTTAAATAAAATTTGGCGGTTATATAGATTGAACACCCAATTTGGGCATAAAAAAGCCCCGGTGGGGCCGGGGCGAGATTAATATTTATTACTCTTCTTCCTTTTTTTCTGCCGCTTCCTCTTCGGCCACAGGCGGCTCATCCACAACGAAATGCTTTCTTCGGAAATGAGCGATCATTCTTCCGACCACAGCATGCTTTGCTTGGCCATCGTTAAGTCTAGAAACTATTACAGTCTCTTTGTGGAGGTCCGGGCAATATGGGCATACAGCCGAAAACGCCCTTCCGCTTTTATCGCTATCCTCATAAACATTAACTTTATTTTCAGCTTCTTCGTAAGTCATTACTCAAACTATGAAAAAACATATAGACGATCCAGCAAAAATGCCCGCGTTGTTGCGAGGCAAGCAAATATCTGATTTTGAATCAGTTGTAACCGATGATGGTGCCATTCGCGTCGCTCATTTGGAATTCAGTGATGGAACCTTTTTGCGCATTGATCCCTGTGGAGATGAGAACCAATCTTTATATTTGCTTTATGCGAAAACCGAAGAACTGATTTCTCAATAACCCCGGCGTTTCTTCTCCTCCTTCCAAAGGGTGTTCTCCCGGTGCTCGTCAATCTGACGAAGCACGTTGGCTCCGTCCTGCTTCTCCTGTTCTCTGGCCCGCGTCAATTCCTCCTGACTCATGGAGTCATACTTTGAACGGGAAGCGTTAGAGGAAGTCTGGTTTTCGGTGTGAGCGGCATACCAGAAGAATCCGATCACGAACACGATTCCAGCCAGAATCCCGAGGGAACCAAACAGGATGGAAACCATGTCGAAATCCGGGGTTGGTTGCTTCCCGTAGGTGGAGAGGTTGCGCTTTTTCGGTCTTTGAGGATCGCTCATAGCCTCTCCAGTTTCCGCTATAGCGAAAGAAACGTCAAGCTGGAGAGACGGCTAGCTTGTCGGGATGAAGATCAACGAACGGGCTGACCAACTTTCAGAACTCCTTAGAAACGAAATAACTGCGAGGCGAACCGCTTGCGGCTTGTCGAAGAACGAAACCGCGACAAGGGCCGGATTGTCCGTCTCCTTTGTCTCTGACCTAGAACACGCCAAGCGTCGTCCAACGGTGGAGACACTGGCCAAACTGGCATGGGTCTTTGGAACGACTCCTAGCGAAATGCTTGCCGCCTGTGAAAAGAAACTAGAAGAATAGTAATTACTTCTTCTTTTTCTTCCTAGGTTTCACCGCTTCTTGCTTGTCGTCTGGGGGATTTTCCTTCGGTGGCGGGGGAACACGGGCAAGCCTTCTCAAGATGTTCTCGAAAGAATCATCAGGGTAGTTGATCGGGCGCGGGTTCGGCGGCATGATGCTAGGCGGTCAAAGCTTTGTAGGTGAGACGCCCATTGCAGAAGTCAAACCAACGGGAAAAACGCTCAAAATTGGTCAATTTGCGCGTATTATACTTGAATTCGTATTCCTTGCAATAGCGGTTCAGGTGCTTGGGTCTGACGTGGATTTGAACCGCCTTCAAACCTAGCTTGAGGTGGCTCCAGAATCCTTCAATCGTGTTCGTGTGAACGTGGCCGTCTGCTCGCACATACTGCTTGGCGCTATGGTTGATGACCTGTCTGTCATACATGCCATCGAGTGCATTGTAGGTGGGGAAATCGTCGGTCATGACCTCCGTGTTCTCCGTGGAAACGTGCTTCTTGATGATCGGTATCAGCGTCTTTTTCTTGCAGTCGGGAACGACCTGCACGCGGACCTCGCCGCCACGTTCAACCATGCCGAACACCGGAGTCTTGTTCTCCGCACCACGACCACGTTTGCCGCGTCCCTTGCCACCGGAATAATGCTCGTCCATTTCAACGATCCCGGAAAGGGGACGCAAGCAATCCCCATGTTCGACTCCATAACGAAGGCGATGCATCATGAACCATGCAGTTTTTTGGGTGACGCCAAGCACATTTGCGAGGTGGATGCTGGACACTCCCTTCTTGGTCGATTGCGTAAGGAAAATCGCATAAAACCACTTGTGAAGGGGTAGGCGTGATTCCTCAAAAATTGTGCCTTGCCTTACGCTGAACTGCTTGCGGGTAGCCCTACATTTATAAACGCCGGGGCGGGTTTCGATTCGATACGCGCCCTTGTCCCCGTAGGGCGATTGGATGTTGCCGTCAGGCCATCGGGCGTTTTCGAGGAAGGCTATGGCTGCCGCCTCATCGGGGAAAATCTTATTAAAACTATACATATAAATTTGATTGGCGCGGACTCTAGCAGAAAGACTTGGGTGTGTCAATCACCTAACGAGGGATGCGAAAGAACTAGAAAGAATAATGACTAAAAATGAATACGAAAGATGGCAGATCGACCCTCACGGGAGGCCGATATTTTGGAACGGAGAAGGGTGGCAGATTGATTACGCTACGGTTCGTAGGAACCGTCTTCTCCTTTGGGGAGTGGCATTCCTAGTGAAACGAGTTGGTAAAACTCTCCATCACAATCATCCACGACCCAATACGCCGAATACACCTCAAAATGACGATGGCGGTCAGAGTTCTTGTGATACACCGTTTGCCCCTTTTCGAAGGGAACAGGCGATTGAATTTCGCTAGGAATGGGAACCCCGGCCATGCCTAGACCCATGGTCTGAAATCGAATTTTCAACATTATCACCCGCAAACAGCGAATTCGGTCATTTTGTCAAGATTTATTGGCGATTTTGCTTGCAAAACGTGGGTGTTTCAGGTATATAAGGGTGTTGCTTAATCTCGCAACACCCGACGAGGTGGAGGCGGAAGCAAACGGCCCGTGCCGGGCTGCGTTCGGTGATTCGGTATCACAGGTGGCACACAAGAACGGGCCTTTGCGCGGGTTGATGGCTTTGGATGTGCAGGCAAATCCAAAGCCAAGTCTGCGTCTTCTTCGTCCAAGTAGCACTCATGGTATTCACGTTGCTCACGACGATTCCGGAAGAACACATACACGCCGTAGAACGTGCCCCCAACGCCTCCGATGACAAGGGCTGCGAATATCGCCCCAAGAAACACAAGGATCATAATGATGCCGGTTAGATTTTATTCCTGTTCTGAGCGTTTCCAAGACAATGTTGCTTCCGTATTAAAAAGCTGCTCTATCCTTTGTGGGGTGGCATTGTCCCAATTCATCTTGAACATCACCTCTCTATCAATAACGAGCTTGCCTGCCGCCCCCTGAGTTTCGTGTCCATATTGGTCCACCAATTTTGCCGTTGGGGAAAACCAGTATGATGAAACGTCCTCAAATCCCGGGGTCTGTTTGGATCGCTTGAAGAATTCCTTCACAAGCAAATACACCTCTTTCCGCATTTCTGCGGGATTCGATCTTCCCGGCGCTGAGAAGGTGATTTTCACCCGCTGTGCGTCCCTCATTTGAGCATCCACTTGAGGGGTGATTTCAATGAAAACGCCAGTCATTCCCGCTTCTTCTGCGAGAACGAAGGAACGCCCATTGAGGGTCTGCATCTGAGCTTCGCGGTTGCTGGCACTCTCACTCTTCTCCCGAGGTGAATTAGAAAAGATTTTGCTGATCGGGATGATGGCTCCCAAAGCGAAAATGACTCCAAGGAGGACTTTCATGCACCCTTGGCGGATGTTGCTGACTTTTGCGGCTCTGGCTCTCATGGCTGTTCGTTTCTCAGGAAAAGAGCCGCCGCATTCCGCAGGTGGCTCGGGGAGTTGAGAAACTGGATAAGCCAGCCGCGACTGTTTTAGCCGCTACGAGAGCAGCCTGAACATACAGCCGCCTCCCCGAACCATTTCGAGGTGGCGACGTTGTCACGGCCAACGCCATTACCGCTTATCTGGAGTTTCTCAGGCTCCGTCCGCTTTCGCGGACACATGCAGCATGACGGATTCGGAGCGTCTAAGGCAAAGCAAAAAGTGGCGTTCTCAGACCCACCGGATGTGATCAATTTTGAGTCCGGGAAATTCGATCCGCTGGACAGCTTCGAAGAGCTTTTGAACGGAGGGTCCACGTCCATACCCGGCAGCCGCGCTTCGGTCGCCAACCCAGCCCCCCAGTCGTCTTGCCACCTCTTCAGGAATGCCAGCTTCGGTCGCAGCATCTTTCCACATATGGCGGAAGGAATGGAGGGTTGCCTTTGGCATTTTTTCCCTGAAGCAATCAGAAAGGAATCTGTGGAAGTGCTTCTGAAATGCGTCACTGTAGTTTCCGTTTTTGCCCAACGTGAGATCGTGGAATAGCCGAGGATTCCTCTGATCGCGCCCCCTCTGCTTCCAGAAGGTTTTGAACCCTATTTCCAGCAGTGTTGGATGAACTGGAACCAACCGCTTGCTTTGCTGGGTTTTAAGGCGCTTCTCGCAGGATGAACCGTCTGCTCTCTCGTCTGAGATGTTGATGCAAAGGATGCCGTCCTTTTCGAAAACGTCGTCGGTGTAAAGCTGGCAAATTTCGTTGGAGCGGCAGCCGTGGAAGAGCGCGATCAAGGGAACCCAAAATCGGCCGGGAACGTTTTCGAGGGAGAGCTTTCGTCTCGCCTCGTTGTCGTTGTAGAAATCGTGACGGAAGAGCCTATTCACCTCATCGACTGTGAAGAGTGGCCGTTTTGATCCGCCCTTCACCCCACGTCCCGGAAACGAAATTCCCCTCAAAGGGCTGACAGAAATCATCTGCGCTTCCACCGCGAAATTGAACAGTGCACGCACGCAAATGAGGTAGTTTTTCAGTGTGTTGGCACTGATGGCTTTTCTTCCGTCCGCCTTTGCCAATTCGATGCATCGGAGGGCTGGCTTGCCGGGGTAGTGTTTCGCAGCGTTTGCCGGGAATTGGACGAGCAGCTTGAGCACCTCTTTCATTTGGGCGCGATCCACGTTGGCGATTGGAGTGCTCCCACCAAGAATGCTCCGTAGAAAATTGGTTGGTCCCGCATACGCCCTCAAAGTGGCGTCAGTTCTGTCATTCAGTTTCCTCGCTTCCAAGAACTCGTCGATTACGTCCCCAACGCTCGGAGCGTTGACCGGTTGAGATGAGGAAGGAAATCCAGATGCGCACGATTTTTCATGTCTGATTCCGCTATACATCTGTGGCGCTTGGATTTCTCCGGTGCCTTCAAGGCGAGCGATGTGCTTCTGAAGATCGAGCACACGTCCCCGCTTCATCAGTCCTGACAGGCGGGTGAATTCGTCGTCGGTGCCCCCGAATTCTACTCCGGCGTCTTCGATCAGTGACCGAAGCTCTTTTCGACAGCATCCATCATTTGGGTGCCGCTCTCCGCTGTAGGCGGCAAGATCGGTGTATCCTCCTTCAAGGACGTCTCGCAGTTCATCAGGGTTTCCACGGATGCCGTGATTCTCTTCAAACCAGACCAGAGAACCGTTTTCAAGTTCTTGATACCACCTCGTCAGAAGGTGCATGGCCTCGCTGTATCCGACCCGCCTTTTGGCTGGTGCACCCGGGTGCACCGATTTCAGTGCACGTCGGGCTGCCTCAAATTGTTCGTCGGATTTCAGAGTTTCGACGGTGGCCTTGCGGACCGCTTCCTTGAAATCAGAAGTGCCAAGGGCAGCCTTTAGCTCCTTCTTGCCGACAATCGCCTGAATCACTTCAGGAACCCGACGCCGGAAAAAGTAGCGGCTGCCACGCTTGATTAGGTGGTTTTTGCCCATTTCTCGCGATTCGTTTTGTGTCCCAGTCGTGTGTCCCATAATCGTAGTCCAAGACCTTGATTATAAGCAGATTCGCTGAGTCCAAACAAGTTGCGAAAATGAAGCGGAGAGGGTGGGATTCGAACCCACGGACAGTTTCCCGTCTTCGGTTTTCAAGACCGACGCGATAGACCACTCTGCCACCTCTCCCGGTTGCGCGTAGCGACGTTCGTATGCGGTTCCGGGAGCAGGCTTTCAAGGGAAAACCACCGGCAGGGCTTGGGATGAATGGCTCGATGCGGTTTTTGTGGGCGCGGATTCTTTTCTTGGCCGTGGAGCGGATTAGGTTCCAGGCATGTTCCGACGACCTTTGCGAGCCCTGCGGTGGGGGATGGCCTTTGTTTGTCTCGGCCTCGCCTCATGTGCGACGCATGTGGGCCACGTGGGAAAGTCCGTGCCACCGGTGAGGACGGACTATACGGTGTGGCGGGACATCACCTACACGCCGTCCGATTGGCCGGAGGCTTTGCAGGGGGATCTTTATCGGCCCGTGGCCGGGGAGCCTGCCCCCGCGGTATTGCTGCTGCATTATGGCGGATGGACTGGTGAGGATCACCGCAATCACATGGCTCCGATCGCCCGGAAGCTGGCCGGGCGGGGCTATGTGGTTTTCAATATCACGTATCGCAAGGCCCCGCGCTGGATTTATCCCGCGCAGGTCGAGGATATCCATCAGGCACTGTTATGGATGCGTGTGCATGCGAAGGAAAACGGCATCGATGCCACGCGGATCGCGACCTACGGCTATTCGGCGGGTGCTCATCTCGCCTCGCTGGCAGGATTGCTGAAGCATCCGTATGACGAGGGGATCAAGGCGGTGGTGGCGGGCGGTGATCCGGCCGACCTGACCATGGTGGAAAGTGGAAGCATGGTGGCGGACTTCCTCGGCGGGAAAAAGGAGCGCATTCCCCGGCGCTACATTGAGGCTTCACCCGTGTACCAGGTGACCAAGGACAGCCCTCCGGTATTTCTCTATCACGGTACGATGGACGGGCTGGTGCCTCCGGAGCACATCCGGAGATTTGCCAGCGCGCTGGAGAGGAAGGGGATTTCCCATGAGATCTATTGGCTCAAGGGCAGGGGACACATCACGGCATTCCTCTTCCCCGGTGGAGCCCACGATGCCGCGATCGATTTCCTGGACCGGGTGCTGAGGAAGGGGGATTGATCAGATCATCGCAGCCTGGAGTCTGCCGTCCGCGATGGCGGCGGTGAAGGTGGAGTGGTCCTTCTCGACCTGATCCGCATAGGTGCGGGCGAACGCGGCGAGCGCTTTGGCGAATTTTTCCGATTTCCCCAGATAGCCGGCGAGCAAGGCCGGGTCACCGGTGCGGGCGTGGGCCTTGGCAAGTGCCTCGCCACAGACGAGGGAATACTGGAGCAAAGCTTTGCCCTTCAGATCCTGTGGATCGATGGCGGCATTGCGGTCCGCGACCTGCCGCACGAGGAAGTGGCGGTCTCCAATCGTGGTCCAGCCGAGGAATGGGTCGCTCACGGTTTGCATGCGCTGTTGGCCCTGTGCCACGCGCTGCCCGTGATGAGCAGGCACTCCGACTTCCGGGAGGTAGGGGGTGTAGCAGGAGGCGAAGGCTTCCTTCACTTGGAGGAACAGCGGATCGTCCGGGCCGTTTCCAAACAACAGGACCACGTAGTCCCGCGAGCCAACGCTGCCGGTGCCGGCGATCTTGAAGGCGACATCGGATGGATGATAGGCATCGAAGATCGACTGGCGGTTGGCGGTCAAAGTCTCGCGATAGTGTTTGAGCGAACCGATCACCCGGCTTGCGACGGCTTCCGGCACCGGTGTTTGCAAGGGAAGCTCGCGGAAGCGTGGCAGGCCGTTCCCGTCCGGTGCGGTGCGCTTTTCCATCTCCTGCGCGGGAGTCTTGCGCTCGGCCTTGCGAAGAATGCGCTGCACCGGCCCGTGCCCCACCGAGCGCATCACGGCATAGCGGGTGAGGTCGAGAACGGGCATCCGGGCGAAGGCCCGCATGGACTTCCGGTAGCGTTCGGCCATCTGATGCACCGCATCGGCGCAGGCATCTTCACTCTGTCCGGCTTCCCGTCCGACCAGGATGATGGACGCGGCCAACCGCTTGAGATCCCATTCCCATGGCCCGGGTGTGGTCTCGTCGAAATCATTCACGTCGAAGAGGAACAGATCGTCCTGCGTGGCATAGGCGCCGAGGTTGCGGACATGGGCATCCCCACAGATCTGCGTGTGAATACCAGTGATGGGAGAGGACGAGAGATCACCCGCCATCAGGAAGGCGGTGCCGCGATAAAACGAAAACGGCGAGGCCGCCATACGCGCCATCTTCAGGGGCACCAGTTTGTGCACGCGGTCCTGATTGGAATGGCGGATCAGTTCCACCACATCCCGCTCCGCCGGTTGCCAGGTACCGAGTTCCTTGCGGGGGAGTTTCAAACGCAGGGTGCGTCCGGCGGCGAGCCGTTCACGGTAGTCGGCGAGATGGGGCGGCTTCATGAGATCAACCGCGAACCTAACAACAGTTTTTCACGGAAGCGAATCCGAAAGGTTGTGTGGCTGAAAATGTTGCCCCTTATTTGGAGAGCATCGCCTCGCCGACTCCTTTGGCCAGGGCGGCTCCCAGCAGCAACTGCCCCTTGGCGTTGTAGTGGACGGTGTCGGTGCCGATCGGAAAACCGTTGGTGGAGATCATGCGGCAGCGGGGAATGGCGAGCGGACTTCCGGAGTCCATGTCACAGGCGGCCATCTGGCGCCGGATCTGGTCGCGGGCGATGAAGCGTGGCAGAGGCGGATCATGGGGCAGCACCTGGCCGAAGGCTATCGGCAGATTCTCCACACGCAGGTCCTCGGAGATCCGGTGCCGCAGCAGCTTGAGGTTTGCCGGATAGTGCTCTGCGGAGAGGGGGTGCTTGGCATCCTGCTCGCCCTGCATCCAGAGAAAGCCGCGGATCACCGGTGTATCGCCGTGCTTATAGAGCGCACCGATCGCCTCACCGAAGCAGGTGATCATCGCCGAGTAGAGGCGGCCGCGGTTGGGATCGGTGCGGTTGGCACCCGGATAAAAATTCACGCGTCCGGGCTTTTCGCCGCCGAGCCACTTGTCGGCATTCCAGCCGGGATCGAGGGGCATGCCGCTGGCGGAGTATTTCACTAGAAACACCGGGCGGCCCGGAGTGGGGATCGCGTGGGCGAAGGCGAGCTCAGGGCCGAATTCGCCTTCATGTTTCGAAGACTTCGTTTTGCCGGGCACAAGCGGTTCGAATTCCCTGCCATTCCAGAATAGAACCCCCGGGGCAGGAGTGAGCTGATGTTGCGGCAGATCGGTGAGCTTCGCGATGCCCTGCATGTTCGACTGCCCGCCAAGGAGGTAGACATCCACTTCCCGCGCTGAAAGCGGACAGGCGAGACAGAGAAGGAAGAGCAACGCGCGGATCATGGATTCTCGAAGACGAGCAGATGCTGCCATGGAAGGGCGGTGGAATTCGAGACAAAGCGGAAGCCCGCGGCTTCGAATTCCAGCCGGGCCTGGGCCTCGGTCATCTTGTGGAGGATCTTGATCGGCACCTCCGGATCCTCACCACGGAACTCCAGCAGATAGACCTTTCCTCCGGACTTCAGTGCGTGACGGAGGGAGGCCAGCATTTCCGCGGGCTGGGAGAATTCGTGATAGGCATCCACCATCAAGGCCGCGTCCAGGGATGCGGCGGGGAGTTGGACGCCATCGACGGCTCCGAGGTGAGGCTCGACATTGGTGATGCCCAGTTCGCGGGATTTGTTGCGGAGGAAATCGAGCATCTCCGGCTGGATGTCCACGGCCACGACCCTGCCCTGCGGGACCTGCGGGGAAATACGGAAACTGTAGTAGCCGGAGCCCGCGCCGATGTCCGCGATCACCGCATCCGGCTTCAGGGAGAGGGCGGCGATGGCCTTCGTGGGGGCCTCTTCCTTCTCGCGCTCGTCGCGTTCCAGCCAGCCGATGGCGGGATGGCCCATGACCTTGGCGATCTCCCGGCCATGGAAGAACTTGCCGATGCCATCAGGACTTCCCGTCGCGAAGGTGTATGCCGTAGGAGGTGGTGGTGCAGGTGCGGTGACCGCTGGAGGAGGGGCCGCTACGGCCGCGGATGTGCCCGTTTTGCGACATCCTCCGGAGAGGATGGTCATCGCCAGCAGGATTGCGGTTGCAGGGATTCGGGATGGACAAACCGTCATCGGACAAGAATGGATCGGGACATGATACGCGGCTTCATCGCCTGGCTTTTCGCGGGAACGGCAACCGTTCTCGCGGCTTCGCAGACTCTTGTGGTCGATCCTACGGACGGCAAGGCATTCCCGACCGTGAAGCTGGCGATCGATGCCGCGGTGGCGCGCGCGGCGAAGCATGCCGGCGAATGCCGGATTGTCATCAAGCCGGGAATCTATCGCGAGAAACTGGTGGTTCCGAAGGAAGCGGGCGAGATCTCCCTGGAAGGAGAGGATGAGAGCAAGACCGTGATTGTCTTCGGCGATGGCGCGGACACACCGCGACCGGAAGGCGGGACGGTCGGCACCTTTGACAGCGCCACGGTGACCTTCCGCTGTCCGAAGATCCGGGCGAGCCACCTCACGTTTGAGAACTCCCGCGGCAAGGGCAGCCAGGCCGTGGCGGTATCGCTGGCATGCGAGCGGGGCGAGTTCCGGAACTGCCGGCTGCTGGGCAGCCAGGACACGCTGCTGATCCAGTCCGGGGCGCATCTTTTCGATCGCTGCCGGATCGAGGGTGATGTGGATTTCATCTTTGGGGCGGGCATCGGTTACTTTCATGCGTGCGAGATCCATGTGAAGGACAATGGCTACATCACTGCCGCCTCGACTCCGGAGAATCAGGCATATGGCTTCGTGTTCGATCATTGTGCCATTTCAGTCGCGCCTGCGGCGAAGCGCGTCTATCTCGGGCGTCCCTGGCGCCCGTACTCGGCGGTTGCCTACCTGAATTGCACGCTGGGCAAGGGAATCGCTCCGGAGGGATGGGACAACTGGCGGAATCCTGAAAACGAGAAGACGGCCCGATATGCCGAATTCCAGAATACAGGCGAGGGAGCTTCCATCATCCGGCGCGTGGCTTGGTCGCGGCAGTTGGCGGCCGAAGAAGCGGCCGCTTGCACCATGAGAGCCGTGCTCGGCTGGGAACCGAAATGGTGAAAGGGGATCATCTGTAGTTTTCCGACGCTTCTCCGGAATGCTACAAGCGGAGCGTGGTAACTTTCGGTCTTGAAAAGTTGCATGCCACGAAAGCCCCTCGTCGCGGCAGCGCTGCTGCTCGGCAATCAAACCTTCCATGCCCAGGCCTCCATTCCCGCCTTCCCCGGAGCGGAGGGCTTTGGCGCGCTCGCCGTCGGCGGACGTGGGGGTGACGTGTATCATGTGACGAATCTCAATTCGAGCGGTGCGGGTTCGCTGGCCTATGGCATCGCCAATGCGCCCGCGGCCGGGCGCACGATCGTCTTCGATGTCAGCGGCTACATTCATGTGCCGGGGTCCAACCTGCGGATGACCCAGAACAAGGTCACCATCGCGGGCCAGACGGCACCGGGGGATGGCATCGGTCTGAAGGACGGCACCTTCCGCATCTCAGCGGATGACGTGGTGATCCGCCATCTGCGCTTCCGCCATGGCAAGTATGGCTCCGGCGGAGACTGCATCGACTTGGACAGCAACTCGACGCGCTCGGTGCTGGATCACATCTCGATGCAGTTCAGCACGGACGAAAACATGTCCAGCTTCAGCAGTCCGCCGGAGGATCTGACGCTCCAGTGGGCGGTCAATGCCTGGGGCTTGGAATCCCATTCCTGCGGCGGCTTGTGGGACCAGAACCACGCCACCGCCCATCACACACTGTGGGCGCACAACCACACCCGCAACCCGAAGGCCAGACCCGGCACGCTCGACTGGATCAACAACGTCACCTTCGATTGGGACATCGGTTTCATCATGGGGGACTCCGAGACTCCTGCGAGCTGGAAGGCGAACGTCCGCAACAACTATTTCCTCAGCCCGCCGGGCAACCTGCGCTCCAAGGCGCTGGAGAAAGCCAGCCTCGACCGCAATGGCGTGCCGAACTTCAGCCTCTACCTGAACGGCTGCCTGCATGATGCCGATGGAGATGGCATTCTCAATGGCACCGACAAGGGCTACGGCATCGCCTCCGGCTCCTACAACACTTCCGCCACGCCATTCCCCTCCAGTGCCGTGGCGGTGACCATGGACAATGCCCTGACGGCTTACAAAAAGGTGGTGTCGCAGGGTGGCGCGCTGCGGCTCTCCGTGGATGCCTCGCAGACGCTGCGCGATGAGGTTGATACGATCCTCTTCGCCGCCCTGACCGGGCAGGTTCACAAGCATGTGACCCGTGAATCGGAAACCGGTGCCTCGAATGCCGGTTTTGGCACGCTGGCGTCCGCGAGCTCGCCCATCGACAGCGATCAGGATGGGATGCCGGACTACTGGGAGCAGGCGCTGGGATTCAATCCCGCTGTCGATGACCACAATACCGCCTTCACCGGATCGGGTGGTGTGATCACCGGAACGACCTTCTTCCCCGCATCCACTCCGCTGGGCTACACCCGGCTGGAGGAGTATCTCCATTTCCTCGCCATCCCGCATGGAGTGGTGGCGAAGAGCACCGGGTCCGCGCCGACTTCGATCAGCATCGATCTGCGCAAGTTCACGCTCGGTTTTCCAAACACTCCGGTTTTCACGCTTTCCGGAGTCACCGGTGGCGCCGCCGTGCAATCCGGGACCGGTGGCGCGATCGTGACTTTCAATCCGACGGTCAACACGTCAGGGCGCGCGCGTTTTGAGTTCACGGTAACGGATGCGGATGGCAGCACCTGGACACAGACCTGCGGCATTCTTGTCAGTTCCAGTGCCTTGCCGCGTGATCTCAAATGGAAGGGCGATGGCACCAGCAATCTATGGGACACTTCCTCGCTGAATTTCCAGCAGGGCAGCACGGTCACCGCGTTCGGCAATGGCGACCGGCTGGTGTTCGATGACACAGGGTCCACGTCACCATCGGTTTCCATTCCTTCCACGGTCTCGCCCGGCTCCATGGATGTCATTGCTTCGGCGAACTACACTTTCACCGGTGCGGGTTCGATCGGGAGTACGGGGCCTCTGCTCAAGCGGGGAACCGGGACTCTGTCTCTGTCGAACTCGGCCACCAATGGCTTCTCCGCGGTAACGGTGGAGGAAGGAACGCTGGCTCTCAATTCCGCGGGAGCGGCGGGCACGGCTCCCATCCGCATGAACGGCGGGGCTCTCACGCTGAATGCCGCCTCGAACGGGACGATTTCCAATGCGCTGCAATTCGACACCGACACCACGATCACCGTCCAGTCCCAGCACAATGAAACCGGCAACTGGACCGGCGCGGGCAATGTCACGGTGAATGGCAACTACCTGTGGACGGTGGGCGGGACGTGGACCGGCTACACCGGACGGCTGACCTTGGGAGCGGGTGGACCGCGCATCCGGCTCAATGGCGGCTTCGGCAGTCCCGCCGTGGCGGTGGATCTCGGGACGAACGGCCAGCTGATGAATCGCAATGGCAGCGCGACCAGCTACGACATCGGTTCGTTGTCCGGCGCATCGGGCAGCACCTTGAGCGGAGCGCAGAGCGTGGTGGCGGCCAGCACCTACAGCATCGGGGCAAAGGGGGAGAGCACGATTTTCTCCGGTGCGATCGTCAATGGCACGGGAAACGCGGCGACGAACATCATCAAGACCGGCGCGGGCAGCCTCACGCTGGCGGGAACCAGCACGCATACCGGCACCACCACGGTGAACGCCGGGACTCTTTCGATCACAGGCGCGCTTGGAAGTACGGCAATCACCGTAGCCAATGGCGGCACCCTTGCGGGCACCGGCTCGGTCACCGGTCCGGTCACGCTCCAGAGCGGGGGCATCTTGTCCCCCGGGACCGCCGCCACTCCGGCGGGAGTGCTCCAGGTGGCAGGCGGCGTCACTCTGCCGAATGGCTCCGTGCTGCCTTTCGATCTCTCGTCGTCGTCCTCCGGCGGCAACGACCGTGTCGCCATGCAAGGTGGTACATTGACGGCTTCCGGCACGCTCAATTTCAAATTCCGCCTCACCGATGGATTGCTCGGACCGGGGACCTATCCGCTGATCGATGGAGCCACCGGCAGTGCGATCTCCGGCCTCAGTCTGACCCACAATCTTCCCACCACCGGCACCCGCCAGACTTTCGCGCTCGGACGCTCCGCCTCGGGCAGCAATCCTTCCTCGATCTGGCTGACCGTGACCGGCAATGCCGCCTCGCTGGTATGGAAGGGGAATACCAACGGCAACTGGGATCTCAATACGACCTCGAACTGGACCAACGGTGGCGTGGCTTCCACCTACTATAACTTTGATGCGCTGACCTTCGATGACACCGCCACCACAGCCATGCTCACGCTGGCCAGTCCGGTGGCTCCGCGTTCGATGATCGTGGACAATAGCAGCAAGGCCTACACTTTGGCCGGTCACGCGATTTCGGGCACTGGCAAGCTCACCAAACGCGGCACGAACACGCTCACGCTCTCCCCGGTGGGTGTGACCCTCGATTCGGGAACGACGGCTTCAAGCGCCACTGTGACAGTGGTCACCACCAACCTCGCCGCAGGCATGAGTGTGACCGGCCCAGGCATTCCGGCGGGCACGGTGATCGCCGCCATCGTTGATGGTGGTACGCTGACGCTTTCACAGAATGCCACGGCCACCGCGTCTCCGGTTGCATTGCGTTATGTGGCGATGAACTCGTGGACGGGCGGCACCGACATCGAAGGCGGCACCATCCAGTTCACGAATGATGATGGTAATGCGTATGGACTCGGACCGGGTCCCATCACCTTCAAGGGCGGGACCTTGTCGATGTACCGGAATTCCGCCACCTACAACAGCGCGACCTACAACTTCGTCGTGCCCGCCGGACAAACCGGCACGTTCAATGCGGACGACCGCTGCGATCTCTATGGCACCCTGACCGGTGGCGGAACGTTGGATTTCCGCATCCCCTACGTCCGCACGACCCTCTATGGCGATTGGTCGGGCTTCACCGGCAAGCTGCGGGTGATCGACTCCACCAACAATGGTGGCGATCTCCGGTTCGGCCCATCGTACGGTTATCCCGGCTTTCCGAACGCGGCGGTCGAGCTGACCGCCAATACCACGGCGTATTACGTCGGCACGCTTTCCGGTGGCGATGGAACGACCGTTTCCATCGGAGAGGTATCCGGTGACGCGAGCGCCTATCTGATGGGCGGTGCCACCGGTGGACGCTTTCTCACTTATCGCATCGGCGGCATTGGCACGAACGCCACCTTCGCGGGTGTGATCGCGGACCAGAACGTCTATTGTCCGACCTCGGTCGTGAAGACGGGCAGCGGCACATGGACTCTTTCCGGGAATTCCACCTATGGCGGTCGCACCACGGTGGAGCAGGGGGTGCTCAAGGTCACAGGCTCGCTCACCAGCCTGAACACGCTGGAAGTGGCGAACGGGGCCGCGCTGCAACTGGAAGGCGGCACGCTGGCACTCGATACGGTGACCGCCGGAGCCGGTGCGATCATGAGTGCCTACGGGACCGTGACCGGTGATCTGGTGGGTGGAGGTGCGCTATCCCTCCGGGGCTACGGCACCGGGACGGGCGGGCCGTTGGTGGTCGGGGGCAGCCTGACGCTGCCGGATGGAGGATTGCTTCAGGCACGTATCGGAGCCTCGGCGGACTCGGTGTCGGTGGCTGGTGATCTGTCGATGGGAGGGATTCTCAATCTGTCCGTACCAGCGGGAACCGCCGCGGGGCGCTATCCGTTGTTCACGGTGTCCGGCAGTGTGCAGGTGGGAGCGGTGTCCCTCACGGGAGCTCCATCGGGTTTGACAGCAGTGCTGGATACCACCGTGGCTGGACAGGTGGCGGTCGTGCTGGCGGGACCGTACGAGCAGTGGCGCTTTTCCAAGTTCGGGAGTTACTCGTCATTGGAGTCCGACCCCAATGCCGATCCGGACAGTGACGGGCAGAGCAATCAGGTGGAATTTCTCGCGGGCACCTTGCCGAAGAACCCCGCCTCGCGTTTCAGCGCATCCGTGGCCAAGGAGGGTGCTGGCTTCAAAGTGTCCTGGAATTCGGTGGCCGGGAAATCCTATCAGGTGGAGGCCGCTACGATGTTGTCCTCCGGGTGGGCCGTGATTGCGACAAAAACCGCGACGGCGACGACCACCGACTACACGGATGCCAGCGGACTGCCGAAGCGGTTTTACCGGGTGAAAGTGGTTCCGTGAAACGCAAACGTGCGACTGCCTGAGTGTGAACGGGGAGCGAACCGGTGGTGAATACGGCCCCGATTTTTGATTTTCAAAACCGGGGATCCGCCTAGGTTCCGCCTCCCGTCGCCATGGCTGCCAAGATCCGCTTCACCTCCGCATCCGCCACCCGTCTCGTCCTCGCCAAAGTGGGCCACCCGCAGCGCGAGGAACCCTTGCAGACCTCCAAGCAGGTCTTCCATGTGGATGAGGCGGATCAGGAGGTGCTGACGGCGATCTTCCTGAAGCCGTTCAAGAACCTCTCCGGTCATCGCTTCAGCCATCATTCCTCGCTCGATCAGCACGAGATGAACTCGCTGGCGACGGCGATTTTCAATTCGGAGGATGGGTTGCTGGAGCGCGGCTGCGACATCGCGAAGCGCCTCTACTCGAAGTCGAACCATCCGAACATCAAGTCCGGCGATCTCTGCATCTCCTTCATCAGGGATATCGAGGTGAATGGCGAGCTGGTGCAGGGTATCTGCATTCTCAAATCGGAGAGCGTGGTGCCGTTCCTGAGCATCTCCACGAAGGACGGCGACCTCGAACTCCACACCGAGCAGGGCATCAATCCGGAGAAGATCGACAAGGGTTGCCTGATCCTGAACCACCATGCGCAAAAGGGCTACCATGTCCTGACCTTCGACCGCTCCGGTGCGGAGTCGCGCTTCTGGGTGCGTGACTTCCTCGGCGTGGTGCCGGTGACCGATCCTTCATTCCTGACCAACAAATACGCGGACATGGCGGTGGCCTTCGTGAAGAAGGAAGAGAAGGCAAAGAAGGAAGCGCGCAAGGAACAGGCTCCGGAGGAAACCGAGCCGGGCGATGACACGCCGCCATGGGGCACCCACAGCGCGGCCCGGGATGCGATCTCCTATTTCGAGGAAAAGGAGAACTTCAGTCTCCAGGAATTCGAGGAGCAGGTGCTCAAGACTCCGGAGGCGGTGGAAAAATTCAAGCGCCACCGCGCCGAGGTGGAGCGGGATCAAGGTCACACATTCGATGATTCCTTCCAAATTTCCAAGAAGGACGTGAACAAGGCGAAGAAGAAGATCGCTGCGGTAGTGAAGCTGGACACCGGCGTGGAGATTCATTTGAAGCCCACGCTTTCCGGTGAGGCGGATTCGGTGTTGGAACGTGGCTTCGACGAGGACAAGAAGATGAAGTTCATCAAGGTCTACTTCAACGAGGACCTGTCTTGATGGAATGTTGTAGCGCCTCCTGGAAATGATCGCGTGACGCGGCGGACTCTGCTATGGTGAAGCATGGCCGGGTTTCCCGTTCGCGTGCTCACCGCCGTCCCGCTGTGCGACGGTCACGACAGCGCGATCACGGCGGTCAATCTGGAGTTGATCCGCCACGGGATCGAGGTGGTCTATCTGGGTTTCCACCGGTCGGTGGCGGATATTGTCCGGGCGGCGGTGCAGGAGGATGTGGCGGCGGTGGGTATCTCCAGCTACAATGGCGGCCACATTGAGTTTTTCCGCGAGGTTGCGGACGGATTGGGGAAAGCCGGGCGTCGGGAGATCGGATTGTTCGGCGGGGGCGGGGGAACCATCACTCCGGCGGACGCGGAGCGGATGCATGTGGAGGGGACGGACCGGATCTTTTTGGCCGGTGCATCGTTCGATGACATGGTGGGCTATGTCCGGGAGCGTTATGAGCGCACAGTGGAGAAGCCGGAGCACCTTGAGGCAGGCGCCCCCCTTTGCCTCGCGAGGATGATCACGTGTCTGGAGGAGGGGATGATTCTGGATGCTCCATCCCGCGGATCTGCGAAGGTAGTGGGCATCACGGGGCCAGGAGGAGCTGGGAAGACGACCCTCATCGATGAACTCACGCGCCAGTATCTGGTGGAGCATCCGGCCCATCGGGTGGCGATCTTGTCCCACGATCCCAGCACGCTGCATCAGGGAGCGTTGCTGGGAGACCGGGCGACGATGGTGTATGCACAGGATGACCGTGTGTTCCTGCGCAGCATGGCGACGCGGGGGCGGCAGGGTGGATTGTCACCCGCGACGGGGCCCGCCTTGGCATGGCTGTCCTCGGCCGAGGCCGGATTCGACCTGGTGATGGTGGAGACGGTCGGCATCGGCCAGGAAGCGCTGCCGTTTCCGGATCGGATGGTGGATCGCCGGATTCTGGTGATGAACACCGACTACGGCGCGCGCCTGCAGCTTCAGAAGATCCTGATGCTGGAAGTGGCGGACATCGTGGTGGCGAACAAGCAGGATCGGCCGGGCAGCGATGCAGCGGCACTGGAGATTCGCCGCCATCTCGACGCCATCGCCCCGGGCAAGCCGCTGGTGCGGAGCGTGGCCAGCCGGCATGGGGACGCGGGAGTTGCCGAACTCTTGAAGCTGCTATGAAAACACTGGGGGACATCGTGGAGGCCATACGCCGTTTCAATGCGGCGGTGGAAGAGCGCGTGGCGGAGGTCCGATCCGACCCGGCGAAAGGACAGGCCGTGATGGAAGAGTGGCGTGTGCTTCGAGCCAAGGTTCCCGAGGTGGAGACACCGACCGGCCTGCGCCTTCCAAGGCTGGCGCTGCCGGAGCTCGATGAGCCGGGGGCGGTGGTGAAGTTTCTCCAGGGCGAGGGATTGCCGGGGAAATTTCCATACATTTCATCGGCGTACCCGGAGCTGTATCTCGATCCCATTGAAGGCCCGCGCACGGAGGAGCCGACGCGATTGTTCGCGGGACTCGGCCTGGCGGAAGATACCAACGAGCGCTTCCATCTGCTGACGAAGAACCAGCGCTCGCACCGCATGAGCACGGCCTTCGATGGACCGACGCTCTATGGCATGGACAGCGATGAGCCCGGAGTCTTCGGCAAGATCGGAGAGGGCGGGGTGGCCATCGATACGGTGGAGGACATGGAGAAGCTTTATGCGGGCTTTGATCTCACGGCGGCTTCCACGTCCGTCTCGATGACGATCAATGGACCGGCTCCGACGATCCTCGCGATGTTCGTGGCGGCGGCGAAACGGCGGTTTGGTAAGGATGCCGCGGAGAAGCTGCGCGGCACGGTGCAGGCGGATATTCTCAAGGAAGTGCAGGCGCAGAACGAGGTGCTGTTCCCGGTGGAGGATTCGCTGCGGTTCCTGTTGGACATGTGCGAGCACTGCGTGCGGAAGATGCCACGGTGGTATCCGGTATCGATCAGCGGCTATCACATCTCGCAGGCCGGAGCGACGCCGGTGCAACAGGCGGCGTTCACGCTATCGAACGGATTCGCGTATGTGGAGATGCTGCGGCAGCGCGGATTGCCGGTGGATGAGTTTGCGCCGCGGCTTTCGTTCTTCCTCGATTGCTCGCTGGATGTGGAATTCGTGGCGTTGGCGCGTGTCTGCCGGAAGCTGTGGGCGATCGGGATGCGCGATGTGTTCGGTGCGACGGAGCGCGGGCAGTCGTTCAAGCTGCACACCCAGACCAGCGGGCGCTCGCTGGTATCGGCGGAGTTCAAGAATAACCTTACCCGCACGGCTCTGGAGTTGTTGCTGGCCTGCCTCAATGGAACGAATTCGTGCCACAGCAACAGCGCGGATGAACCCTTCACCACGCCCACGGAGGAATACGCGCGGCTGGCATCGCATGCGCAGTCGATCCTGCTGGAGGAAAGCGGTTTGTTCCGCCACACGATGAACCTGCTCGCCGGTTCATCGGGGATGACGCAGGTGGAACGCGCGGTGGAAGCGGCGATTCTAACAGAATTCGAGACGTTGGACCGTCTGGGTGGCGTATTGGAGGCGATGGAACAGCGTTACCAACGGTCCGCGATCCAAGCGGCGGGGTATCGGTATGAACGGCAGATTGCCGATGGCACGCGACCGGTGATCGGGGTGAACCGGTATTGGAGTGACGAGCCGCGGCCGGTTCCGGTGCTGGTGAGGATTCCCGATGAACGGAAGCAGTTTCAGATCGATCGGCTCCAAGATTTCAAACTGAGGAATGCGGAGCGTGCGCTGGTTGCGCTGGCGCGATTGACCCGCGTGGTGAGGGACGGTGGGAATGTGTTCAGCGAATTGATTGAGACGGTGGAGTATTGTTCGCTGGGGCAGATTACGAAGGCCTTGCAGGAGACGGTGGGACGGTTCAGGCCGCTGGTGTGATGGTGGCGGTTGGAAACCGCCGCCACGAACAAAAAGCCAGGATCGGAGAACCGATCCTAGCTTTTGAAAACGAGGGCAACGATCAGACCAGTGCCTCGCTGGCAGCGGCCTTGGCGTAGTCGCGGTTCATGCGGGCGATGTGGTCGGCGCTGATTTCCTTCGGGCAGACGGCCTCGCACTCGTACTGGTTGGTGCAGTTGCCGAAGCCTTCGGAATCCATCTGGCGGACCATCGCAAGCACGCGCTTGTCGCGCTCCGGCTGGCCCTGCGGCAGGTGGCCGAGGTGGCTCACCTTCGCGGAGACGAAGAGCATCGCGGAGGCGTTCTTGCACGCGGCCACGCAGGCACCGCAGCCGATGCAGGCGGCGGCGTCGAAAGCCGAGTCGGCATCCGCCTTCGGGATCGGCAGGGCGTTCGCATCCACGGCGGAGCCGGTGCGGACGTCGATGTAACCACCGGAGGCAATGATGCGGTCGAAGGCCGAGCGGTCCGTGATCAGGTCGCGGATGACCGGGAAGGCCTTGGCGCGGAACGGTTCGATCCAGATGGTGTCGCCATCCGAGAACTTGCGCATGTGGAGCTGGCAGGTGGTCACGCCGCGGTCCTTGCCGTGCGGGATGCCGTTGATGGTCAGCGAGCACATGCCGCAGATGCCTTCGCGGCAGTCGTGGTCGAAGTGGATCGGCTCGTCACCGGAGTTCACGAGCTCCTCGTTGACGATGTCGAGCATCTCGAGGAAGGAAGCTTCCTCGGGGATATCCTTCGCCGCGTAGGTTTCGATCTTGCCGGTGGCGTCGGCGTTCTTCTGACGCCAGACCTTGAGAGTGAGATTGAGCTTCTTGGACATGGTATGGTCGGCGGAAGGTTTATTGATAGCTGCGGACGGAAGGCTTGAGGGTCTCGAACACGAGCGGCTCCTTGTGGAGCGACGGGCGGTTGCCCGCACCGGTGAATTCCCAGGCGGCGACGTAGGCGAAGTTCTCGTCATCACGCTTCGCCTCACCGGCCTGGGTCTTGCCGGACTGCACTTCAGGGTCGGCATTGGTGTACTGGTGCTCGGCGCGGAAGTGGCCGCCGCAGGACTCCTCGCGGTTCAGTGCATCGTAACACATCAGCTCGCCGAACTCGAGGAAGTCGGCCACGCGGCCTGCCTTCTCCAGTTCCATGTTGGCACCCTCGCCGGAGCCGGGGATGCGGACATTGTTCCAGAACTCCTCGCGGATGGCCGGGATTTCCTTGAGCGCTTCCTGCAGGCCTTCGGCGCTGCGTTCCATGCCGCACTTGTCCCACATCACCTTGCCAAGGTCGCGGTGGAAGGAATCCACCGTGCGCTTGCCGTTGATGTTCACCAGGCGGTTGGTCTTTTCGACAATTTCGGCCTCGGCCTTCTTGAACTCCGGATGGTCGGTGGTGACCGAGCCGGGCTTCTGCGTGGCGAGGTAGTTCGCCACGGTGGTCGGGGCCACGAAGTAACCGTCGGCCAGTCCTTGCATGAGTGCGGAGGCACCGAGGCGGTTCGCGCCGTGGTCGGAGAAGTTCGCCTCACCCAGCACGTGCAGGCCGGGGATGTTCGACATCAGGTTGTAGTCCACCCACAGGCCGCCCATGGTGTAGTGCACCGCAGGATAGATCATCATCGGGCGCTTGTAGGGATCCTCGCCGGCGATCTTCTCATACATCTGGAAGAGATTGCCGTAGCGCGAGCGGATGGTGTCCTCGCCGAGACGCTGGATGGCATCGCGGAAATCGAGATACACACCGAGGCCGGTGGAGGCCACGCCGCGGCCGTCATCGCAGGCTTCCTTGGCGGCACGCGAGGAAATGTCGCGCGGCGAAAGGTTGCCGAAGGAGGGATACTTGCGCTCGAGGTAGTAGTCGCGCTGGTCGTCCGGCACCTCGGCGGGGTTGAGCTGCTTGCGGCGGATCTTCTCGGCCACGTCCTGCGACTTCGGCACCCAGATGCGGCCGTCGTTGCGGAGCGACTCGGACATCAGCGTGAGCTTCGACTGGTAGTCGCCGCTGACCGGGATGCAGGTGGGGTGGATCTGGGTGTAGCAGGGGTTCGCGAAGAGAGCGCCCTTCTTGGCCGCGCGCCAGGCTGCGGTCACGTTGCAACCCATCGCGTTGGTCGAGAGGAAGAACACGTTGCCGTAGCCGCCGGTGGCCATCAGCACGGCATCGCCCGCGTGGGAGGAAATCTTGCCGGTCTTCAGGTCGCGGACGACGATGCCCTTGGCCTGTCCATCGACGAGCACGAGATCCAGCATCTCGGTGCGCGGGAACATCTTGATGCCGCCCTTGTGGATCTCTTTCTCGAGCGCCTGATAGCAGCCGATGAGGAGCTGCTGTCCGGTCTGGCCGCGGGCGTAGAAGGTGCGGGACACCTGTGCGCCACCGAAGGAGCGGTTGTCGAGCAGGCCGCCGTATTCGCGGGCGAAGGGAACGCCCTGCGCGACGCACTGGTCGATGATGTTCGAGGAAACTTCGGCGAGGCGATAGACGTTCGCTTCACGGGAGCGGAAGTCGCCGCCCTTCAGCGTATCGTAGAACAGGCGGAAGGTGGAGTCGCCGTCGTTGCGATAGTTCTTCGCGGCATTGATGCCACCCTGCGCGGCGATCGAGTGGGCGCGGCGCGGGCTGTCCTGGTAGCAGAAGCACTTCACCTGATAGCCCAGCTCGGCGAGCGTGGCGGCGGCGGCACCACCGGCGAGACCGGAGCCGACGACGAGGATGGTGTATTTCCGCTTGTTGGCCGGATTGATCAGCTTCGAGTCGATCTTGTGCTTGGACCACTTCTGGTCGAGCGGGCCGGACGGGATCTTGGCGTCGAGAATCATGTCGGTGGAAAGTATGGGTTGCGGGGATGATTCAGCGACCGAAGCGGAAGATGAGGATCGCGAGCGGGATGGAGATGAAGCCGAACCAGATCAGCGCGGCGTAGCCCTTGCTGATCGCGCAGATGAGGCCCTTCGACTTGCGCGAGCGCAGGCCCAGCGTCTGGAAGATGGAGGCCACACCGTGGGAAAGGTGCGAGCACAGCATCGTCATCGCGATGAGGTAGAAGAGGACGACATACCAGACCGAGAAGCCGTCGATCACCATTTTCCAGGCATCCATGCGGACCTCGCCGTGCTTGGCGAGGTAGTCGGCATCGACATAGGTACCGTAGCTGTTGCCGATGTGGGCGGTGAAATGCATCAGGTGATAGACCACGAAGGCGAGGATCGTGAGACCGCTCCAGATCATGATCCGCGAGGACTTCGAGGCCTGCACGGTCGCCTCATAGGCATAGGGTTCACGGGCGGCCTTGTTTTCCTTCGTCAGCAGGATCGTGGCCCAGACGTGCAGCACCAGGCAGACCAGCAACCCGATGCGGGCGATCCACACGCCCGCACCGTGGAGGAAATGGTGCAGGAATTGCGCGTAATCATTGAACGGCCCGCGTCCCAGAAAGACCACCAGGTTGCCCGCCAGGTGCCCCGCGAGGAAAAGGACCAGAACCAGGCCGGTGATGGCGACGATGAGCTTCTTGCCGATCGAAGAGCTCCAGAATGAACACAAGCTGCGGGAGAGGACGTTCATGGGTGGCGGGAAGACGAAGTAAGCGGACGACGGGTTTGATAGGTAGCTGCCTCCTCCGTGACAAGGGGAGACTCGGTGCTTTGAAAATTGTAATGGCGACCGAACGTATGCGCGCGCGGACCGGGCATCCATGGCATTGCCGGAGGCTTTCCATGAAGCCCAAAAAACACAAAATAGGTATTGCGAATGAGTCGCAATAATTCGCTGAAATTGCCTGCTTCATGACCCCGCCGAATGCGTTTGGGGTATCCGCATTCGGGGTGTTGATCGACGGATGTTGAAACTTGGCCCACGGGCTGCTATTTGGGCGGATGAAACCCCTTTTCTTATGTTCGAGGGCTACGAACCCGAAAAATTCTACGACGAAATGTTCTCCGCCCCCGGATCCGTCCGGGATCATTGCGCCCCCCTTTACGAGCGGTTCAACGGCCTTTCCGAACGCGATTTCCTGTCCCGCAAGGCGACCTGCGAGCTCTATTTCCTGCGCCAGGGCATCACCTTCAACGTCTATCATGACAACCGTGGCACCGAGCGGATCTTTCCGTTCGATCCCGTGCCGCGGGTGATCCCTGCGGACGAGTGGGAGCATCTGGAGTCCGGACTGACGCAGCGGCTGCTGGCGCTGAACCTGTTCCTCCACGACATCTATCACGAACAGAACATCCTCCGGGATGGGGTGATCCCGCGCCACTACATCGAGAACGCGAAGCACTACCGCCCGGAATTCCGCGGAGTGAACGTCCCTGGAGACATTTACATCCACATTTGCGGCAGCGACCTGATCCGCGGCCACGATGGAGTCTACTACGTGCTCGAGGACAATGGCCGCTGCCCTTCCGGGGCTTCCTACCTCCTGGAAAACCGGAATGCCTTGAAGCGCGCCTTCCCGGGGCTTTTCGACAGCCTCGGCGTGCGCTCGGTGAGTTCCTATCCTCGCGACCTGCTGGACATGCTCCACCACATCGCGCCGCGCCGGACCGATGATCCGGTGTGCGTGTTGCTCACCCCCGGCTGCTACAACAGCGCCTACTTCGAGCACTGCTATCTCGCCCGCGAGATGGGCATTGAGATCGTCGAGGGCCGCGACCTTGTTGTGATCGACAACATCGTCTACATGCGCACCACCCGCGGCCTCGTCCGGGTGGATACGATCTACCGCCGCATTGATGACGATTTCCTCGATCCCACGGTTTTCCGGAAGGACTCGGTGCTCGGCGTGCCGGGCCTGATGGCGGCCTACCGGGCCGGCAACGTCTCGCTCGCCAATGCGGTCGGCACGGGCGTGGCGGATGACAAGGTGATCTACTACTTCGTCCCGAAGATCATCGAGTACTACCTCGGCCAGGAACCGATCCTTCCGAATGTCCCGACCTACCTCGCGTCCGAGGAGGAGGATCTGAAATACATCCTCGACCACCTCCCGGAGCTGGTGGTGAAGGCGGCGAACGAGTCCGGCGGCTACGGCATGCTGATGGGACCACAGGCGACCAAGGAGGAGATCGCGGCTTTCCGCGAACGCATCATCGCCGATCCGCGGAACTACATCGCCCAGCCGGTGGTTTCGCTTTCCCGCAGCCCCACGTGGTGCGAGGGCGCGATGGAAGGGCGCCACCTCGACCTGCGGCCGTACATCATCTACGGACGTGACATCAAGATCGTCCCCGGCGGACTGACCCGTGTGGCCTTGACCAAAGGCTCGCTGGTGGTCAACTCCTCGCAAGGTGGAGGCAGCAAAGACACCTGGGTCCTCCGCCACTGATTTTCCCATGCTCTCCCGAGTCGCAAACACGCTCTACTGGATGGTTCGCAACGTCGAACGCGCCGACAACCTCGCGCGCCTCATCGACGTCAACCAGCAGCTCCTTCTCGATTTCGAAAGCCTCGACAGCGAACGCCTGCGCGCCTTCTGGCGGCCGATCATCCTCAGCACCGGGGACGAGGAGACTTTCGACAAGCTCTACGAAAAAGCCGGCAGCGCCGAGGTGGTCCGCTTTCTAACAGATGACCGCCGCAATCCCAACAGCATCGTTTCGTGCATCGCGCTGGCCCGCGAAAACGCCCGCACCGTGCGCGACCAGCTCTCGGACGAACTGTGGGAGGAGTTGAATTCCGTCCACCTCTACCTCCAGTCCGACGAGGCCGCGTTCGTCGCGCAGCACGACCCCACCAAGTTCTATTCGCAGATCCGTCGCGCGGCGCTGGCTTTCCACGGCATCGCCGCATCGACCACCGCCCGCACCGAAGCATGGGAGTTCATGGATCTGGGACGTTATCTGGAGCGCGCGGACAAGACGACCCGCTTCCTGGACATTGCGAACTATCTGCCATCCGGAGTGGACGCCACCGAAACCGGTTCGCCGGGAGTACTCCATTGGAGCGCCATTCTCCGCTCCTGCGGAGCGATGGGCGCCTTCCGCGAGGAATACCAAGGCGAGATCACCCCGGAGAACGTGGTGAAGTTCCTGATTTTCTCCCACGATTTCCCGCGTTCCGTGCGTTTCTGCCTGAACCGCATCGACCAGAGCCTGCACCGCATTTCCAACACGCCTCGTGGCACCTATTCGTGCGAAGCGGAGCGGGAGGCCGGGAAGCTGTTTTCCGATCTCAGCTTCGCCTCCGCCGGAGAGGTCTTCGACATGGGCCTCCATGAATATCTCGATCACCTCCAGGAGCGTTTCAATACCATCGGTGCCGAAATTTTCGAAACCTATGTGCTGATGCCGGAACGCGTGCAATCGCGGCCCGTCGAGTCGTTCACTCCGACGTCCACGGTGCTGGCATGGCAGTTGGAACAACAACAGCAACAGCAGCAGTGAGCGTGGACGATCCGGCCCAGGCTCCCACGCCGGAGACCCTGGCCTGCGGCATGAAACTGGCCGTCACCCACCGCACGGTCTTCTACTACGGCGGTCCGGTGACGGACAGTGTCAACACGCTGCATTTGGAACCGCGCACGTTTCCATTCCAACAGACGCTCGGCGGTCTGGTGAAGGTGCTGCCCGCCACGCGGGTGCGGCGGTTCACCGACTTGTTCCAGAACATCACCCATCATTTCGAACTACCGCAGCCGCATGCGAAGCTGGAGATCGAGAGCCGCATCAAGGTGCGGAACCTTCCGCTGGATATCACCACGGAAGCCCGGGAAGCGACGCTGGAGGACTGCAAGGACAGTTCGATCCGCGAGCGCATCTGGCCGTTTCTCCAGGAGAGCCACCTGATCTCGAAGACTCCGGAGGTCTGGCGCCAGGCGGTGGACCTCACCCGCGGCCACCCATCCATTTTCGCGCAGGCCCTGGCCATCCTGCATTGGATCCATGAGGCCTTTGTGTACGATGCGGGTAGTACCCACGTGCATACCCACATGGCGGAGGCCTTTGAATTGCGCCGCGGGGTTTGCCAGGACTACGCGCATGTGATGATCGGCTTGTGCCGCTCGGTTGGCATCGGCGCGCGTTATGCCTCGGGCTATCTCTACAACGGTCCACGCGATCGGTTGGTGGGAGCCCAGGCATCCCATGCCTGGTGCGAGGTGTATCTGCCGGGAGCGGGTTGGATCGGATTCGATCCCACCAATGGCACGCTCGCGGACGCGCGTTATGTGAAGATCGCCGTCGGCCGGGACTACGATGACGTGGCTCCGGTCAAGGGCACCTATCACGGCCACGGGCACTGCCACATGGAGGTGACGGTCGAGGTGACGAAACTGGACGCTTGAAGGGACGAAATACCTGCCGGGTGTCGCTGAAAGCTTGCCGATGGCTGCCAGCCGGGGCTTGATCATCGTGGTTCCAACAGCATGTCCGATCGCAAATCACCCGCTCCCAAGCCCTTTTCCGCGATCGATTGGAAAGGGGCCTGCTGGTTGTGGGGGGCGACGGTGCTGCTGATCCTTTTCCTCTGGAACAGCAGGGGAAATCCCATGGTGGTCAATGGCTGGCTGCTCGCGAATGCCGTGCTCGCGGCGACCATGCTGGTGTGGGCCGTGGGCTTCCTGCGGACGGTCTTCACCGCACGTGGCACCATCGTGCGATGGGCGTTCTGGCCCACCTTGCTGATGGCGTTTTCCGAAGCCATCCCGGGTGCGGAATTGTTCGGTGGGAACAATGCCAACTGGCTGCCAGCCGGCCCGTCGTATTTGATCACCCTGCTGGGAATTTTCCCGATCCTGTTGAGTGCCGGCATCCTGTTGGGAGTGATCGGGGCCGGAGGAGGGGTGATGAGCACGGGGGTGGAGATGGACCGTGTGGGCGCGGTCCGCTCCGGTGTACGCTGGATCTGGCTCCTGCTCATCGGCGTGTATCTCATCGATTTGATTCCCGGGATGGAAGGCCGGCGCCTGATCTATGGTGGGATTCCGTGGTGGCTCCTGTGCCTGCGGCCCCTGATCGGACGGGGAACCCGGGTGGCTTTGATCGGACGCTTCGATCTCTGGCTGGCGAAACGACTGCGCTGGCAGATCGCGGGGCGGACGCTGGACCTCCGGGCGGAAGTGTTCGCTACCGCCGGATTCCTGCTGGCGTGGGCCTTGGTGTCATTGAAGGTATTCCAACCGCTCCAAGGTTCCGCGCTGCTTTCCGGCATCCAGGTGGTCAATGCCACGGGCCTGCGCGAGATGCCGAAACCCGGCCAGATTGTCTTGTTGGAATGGGATTCCTCCCAGCTCCGGGCGGCGACCACGCGGGAATCGGAGTCATCGATCCAAGCGGCGATGATCCTGCGCCTCGCCGAGCTGCGGGCTCGTCGTGTGGTGCTTCCGGTTCCCGCTGAGCGGGTATCGCAGGAGATCAATCAGGAGAACGAACTCTTTCTCCCCGGCCCGCAGGAATCGGAATTGAGCCGCTCCGAACGCGATCTGACCACGTTGGAAACCGCCATGCGTGCGGCAGGCAACGTAGTGCTGCTGGAGCCACCTCCTTCCGCCGGACGCCAACCCGCATTCAGGCGGCTGGCGGGTGCGGCCCGCGATGTCGCGAGTTCGCGACTCAAGCCGTTCAAGACCGTCGCGCTGCCCGCCATCCAGTTCCGATGGCCGCAGGATGAACTGCCGCCCGCTCCTCTGCTGCTTCACGCGGCGCAAGCGGGACATGACCGGCCCATGCCCCCGGTGGTAAGACCGGATGGGCATGCCGAGTTTGACGGGAAGGTTTTCCCATTGATGAACCGTGAGGGTGATTTGTTGGTTGATCTCACAGGCAGTCATGAGGGACGGGATTTCGCCCACGTGAGCTACAGTGAAGTGCTGCGGGGCGAATGGCAGTTTTCCCCAGGCAATGCCATGACCAGTGGCAAATGGGTGCCGCCGGAGGAGTACTTCAAGGACAAGATCGTCTTCCTGCCTCCCTTGCGGAGCAGCGTGGTGCCGGGGCCATTGGGTTCCTTGGAATCCACCGAGCTTCTCGCCCAGGCCACCCGGACCTTGTCTGGCAGCCATTTCCTCCACCCGCCTGCGGGGCATGCGGAGGATTTCTTCGCGTTTGCGTGTGCATTGGCGATCGGTCGTCTGGCGATGCGGCGCGAACCGCTCAAGGCGGGCTGGCGTCTGCTGGTGGTGATCGGGTTGATCCTGGGATTGGGACTGGTGATGTTCGCGGTGGCGGATGTGTGGTTGGACCCGGTGTTTCCCGCGATCTCCGCGCTGGCATCGTTCTTGTTGGTGACGCAGCTCAGTTTCAGTTTGGAGCGGGCCGCGAAGGAGCGGAACCGCATGCTGTTGCACCGCTTTGTCGATCCCTCGATCGCCCGCGAGCTTCTCGATTCGCAGCAGTCGCGCCTTGGCCTCGGCGGTGACCGCGAGAACGTGGTCATCCTCTTCGCCGATGTTCGTGGTTTCTCACGCTTCGCCGAGAATCATCCGCCGGAGGAGGTGATGCGGGTGGTGAATGCCTATCTCGGCGTCATGACGGACGCGCTGCATGCCCGCGGTGGCCTGCTCGACAAGTACACCGGTGATGGATTGATGGCGATGTTCCGCCTCGAACGCCAGGGCTCGGTGGCCGGAGCGGTGGACGCGGCACTCGCCATGCGCGATGCCGCGCTGGAACTCTCACGTGAGCTGAAGGCGGAAGGGGAGAAGTCCCTGCGTGTGGGGATCTCGGTTCACGCCGGGGAGGCTGTTGTCGGATTGGTGGGCAATGCCGAGCGACAGATCAATTTCACGGCGCTGGGACATGTGGTCGTGGTGGCTGCGCGTTTGCAAACGTTGACCGGCGGTGGCGAGGTAATCGTCAGCAAGGAAGTGCACGATGCGGTCGATGGAGAGTTCCAGATGGAGCCGCGTCCGGAAGTGCATGTGAAAGGCGTTTCACAACCGGTGAAGCCGTACGTGGTGCTGGGGAAGTGAGGCCTTCGGTTGCTCGCGGCGAAGCCGTAGTAGCGCGAAGCTCCGCTTCGCGTGTTTCTAACAAATGTTTTGGGAATAGAGATGGCAAAAGAAACAAGCGCCCATCACAAACGCGAAGCGTAGCTTCGCGCTACTACGCCTGCGGCGCTCCGGATGGATGCTGGTGGGAGAAGTTCGTCTTGGCGAAGGCGGGAATCCTCCCAGTCCGAAGTCTCACGACATCGGCTACGCAGAGGGAACTTCTTCTTCCGCGCATCGCTCTCTCGCGAACGCCAGATACTCATCATCCAACTCGATGCCGGTGAACCGCTCCAGCTTCATGCGTATGGAGGCCACCGCCGAGCTGCCGATGCCGAGAAATGGATCGATCAACCGCGTTTCACCGCCTTTGCCATGGAGCCTCACGCATTGCTCCACTAACGCCACCGGAAAGGTCGCTGGATGGGGCCGATCGCTGTCGCGTGACTGGATCGTGTCGTAGGGAATGAACCAGGTGTTCCCCCGGCAGCGCAGGTCCTGCCCGCCGGTATGCCCCCAGCGCGCGATGTTCGACTTGTCCTGATAGGGCACGCCCGCGGCGCGGCGGTCCACCGGAATGTCACCGCGCTTGGTGAGATGGAAGACATACTCATGGCAGTCGTTCACGAACCGCTTCGAGTTGATGGGCTTGAAATGGCCCGCGCTGATCTGCTCGCCCTTGCGGGTTTCCACCGTGATCGACTTCACCCAGTGGAAGGTGTTCTGGAGCGTGAACAGCGGCTCTGGGCCATCCGTCAGAGCCAGCAGGAGCTGGTGCGGCATCAGCGGATTTTTCGGTGCGGCCCCCACATTCAGGAAAAACGATCCATCATCCGCGAGCACGCGCTTCAACTCCAAGGCCCACCGCACGCACCAGCCGAGGAACTCCGCGCGCGGGGCGGTGTCCTCGAAGGTGCGGTAGCCGATGCCCAGATTGTAGGGCGGCGAGGTGACGACTGCATCGAAGCCGCCATCCGGAAGGGTGGGCAGGACATCGAGGCAGTCGCCGTGGAGCAGTTCGATCAAGCGTGGTGCAGCAGAATGGAGTTCGCCGCAAAATGATCGGAAAGAATGTCCGACACAATCACCAAGGGAGTGCCGGGACGGACGAGATCCAGTGAGCGGAGATGCTCCGTGGCCCGCTGGATGGTTTCCTCGATGGTGGCGGCGAAGGCCAGCTTGAAGGCCTGCACACCACGGGTGAGGCCGAGCTGGCGGCAGACTTTCTCCTTCGGCGTGAAGGCGAAGAAACCGGAGGTGCGCGGACGCAGCATCGCCGTCTGGTTCGCCAGCACACCGCGGCGGGTGAGCACCACCAGCAGGGCATCCGGCAGCGAATCGGCCAGCGTCACCGCGGCGCGGGCGCTCTTCTGGCGCTCGTCGCGCAGCAGCACCTGGGCACCGAAACCCAGGCCGCCGGAGCGCTCGATGCGGTTGGCGATGCGGACGATGGCTTCCACGCAGCGGTCCGGGTAACGGCCCACGGAGGTTTCACCGGAAAGCATCAGCGAGTCCGCTTCTTCGTAAGCAGCGTTCATCACATCCGTCACCTCCGCGCGGGTCGGGGTCGGATTGACGATCATCGACTCCAGCAACTGGGTGGCCACGATTACACGGGTGCCCAGTTCGTGGCAGCGGCGAACGATGCGGCGTTGGAGGATCGGCAGTTCTTCAAACTCGACCTCGATGCCGAGGTCGCCGCGCGCGACCATGATGACGTCCGCGGCGTGGATGATGGCATCGATGTTGCGGACGGCTTCCTGGTCCTCGACTTTGGCAACGATCTGAGCGTTGCCTTCCAGGGCCTCCATCGCTTCGCGAAGCTCGCGGACGTGCGCGGCATCGCGGACGAAGGAGCCTGCGATGTAGTCGGCATCGCACTCGACAGCCAGCGCGAGATCGACGCGGTCCTTGTCGGTGAGGGCAGGGAGATTGAGGCGGGTGCCGGGGAGATTGATGTGGCGGCGGGAACCGAGTTTGCCGGGAGTCTTCACCTCGCAGACGATGCGGTCGTCCTGCTTCGAGCGGATCAGCATTAGCATCGTTCCATTGTCCACTACCAGCGTCTTGCCCTCGCTGACATCGGCCATCAGGCCGCCGTAGTTGACGGTGGTGCTGTAGGGAATGCTCGGCTCGGTGCCTTCGACACGGAATTCGACCAGGTCACCCTCCTTGAGCTCAAGTGGCTCCGGCAGATCGCCGGTGCGGATCGAGGGGCCGGTGAGGTCGAAGAGGACCGGCACGTGGATGCCCCGCTTGTCGGACTGGCGGCGGACCCGGGCGGCCATCTCGCGGGCCCACTCGTGTTTCGCGTGGCTCATGTTGAGCCGGAAGACGTTGGTGCCGAGGTCGATGAGCTGGCCGATGATTTCCTCCGCCTCCGTGGCGGGGCCGAGGGTGCAGATAAGCTTCGTTTTGCGGGGCATGGGAGAGGTGCCAGCAGTTTGCTGGCCGATTTCGCCGCCGTCGAGGGGGAACACCCCGTGCCTCTCACCTCACGTGTGTCGGTTTCGCCGCCAGTTCCCGGAATGCCTCCTTGTCCAAGGCCGGTTGCCGTAATTGGCGAATACCCTTCATCAGATAGTCATAGCCCGACCATGCGGTGAAAAACGCCGCCACCAGGCACGGATAGAGCGGGCTGAAGGGCACCCATTTCAGCATGATCCAGCCGAGCACGAACATTTGTGACACCGTGCACACTTTTCCGATCCAGCGCGGGCCGATGTGGCGCATCTTCCTTGTAAAAAACAGGATCGTGATCCCGCCGAGGATGATGAGGTCCCGCAGGATCGCCAGCGCGCAGAACCACCACGGGATGCGCCAGCCATCCGGTCCCCAGTCCACCACGCTCAGGGTGATGATGCCGGTGAGCAGCAGCGACTTGTCCGCGATGGGGTCGATGATCTCTCCGAAGCGCGAGCGCTGGTTGAATCGTCGCGCGATCCAGCCGTCGATCCCATCGCTCGATGCGGCGATAATGAAGGTGGCCAACGCCCACCAGCGCAGTGACTCGACCGGTTGCCCGGCGGCCACCGTGTGGCCGTAACGCACTGCCAGCACCGCGAACACCGGGACGAGGCAGAGCCTCCCGAGGGTGATCTTGCTGGCGAGGGTCATGCTCCGATATTGAAGCGCGGATCGGGCGGAAAGAAAATTGAAAAGAGTGAATCATGGTAGCGCGAGGCTCCTGCCTTGCGTGCGGGGAGGAGTGACTTTCTCCTGTTGGGACATCGCTTTGACAGAAAACATCCGCCCACAGCCTGCCAAGCGGAGCTTGGTGGCTGCTTCGCTTCTTCACAAAGGGATCTAACCATTGCGGATTTACTCATTGCCATGATCCGTCTCCGCGCCGAGATCGTAGCGCATGAAACCGCAGGTCGGAGAAACAGCACCGGACTTCACCGCTCCGGTCGTGGGAGAGGGGATTGGCGAAGGCGAAACCATCACGCTGTCAGCACTCCGTGGCCGGAGTGTGGTACTGGTGTTTTACCCGAAGGATGATACTCCCGGCTGCACGACCCAGGCCTGTGAACTGCGCGATGGCTGGGCGGACCTCAAGGACCGTGCCCGGATCTATGGCGTCAGCATCGATGACGTGAAGAGCCACGGCAAATTCATCCGCAAGCACTCGCTGCCGTATCCTCTGATCTCCGATCCGGACAAGGCCATCGTGGAGGCCTACGGCGTGTGGGTGGAGAAGTCGATGTATGGCAAGACCTTCATGGGCACGGAGCGGACCACGTTCGTGATCGGGACGGATGGCCGGATCGAGCAGGTGCTGGAAAAAGTCTCTCCGAAGGAGCATCTGGCGAAGCTTTCCGCGGTGCTCGCTTGAACGCTTGTGGAATCGCGGACGCTCTCCTAGGTTCGCGGCCCGACGCACCCCATGACCCACCACTCCGATCCCGTCGAAAAGCTTCCCCGTGGCACGGTCGCCGTTCCGGCGGCGTCCATTGGCGTGATGACGCTGGTGCTGGCCGTGGGATTCCAGTCCGTTGGTTTGTTGGATCGCGCGGATACAGCGATGCTGGGATGGATCAAGGCCGCCGGGATCGAAGGCGCTCCCGTGATGCTCTCCGCGTGGCTCGGCTGGTTGGTTGCCCTCGTCGTTGCTTTCGGTCTGCCGATGGCAATTCTTGAAACGCCCACCCATTGGCGGCGCACCGTGGTCTGGATCGCGGCCATCGCCGTGGTCGCGGCGGTTTGGCCGGTGCTGGCGGTGTCCGCGAAATGGTGGCCGGTCACCCCGTCCCTTGTGGCGGTGGTCTGGAGCGGCCTGTGTGCGAAAATTTACGCATCCCGTCACCACATGCCGTGCGAGGGTGGCGATGCTGGCCGTCGCCTGAAGCGCGGCCACGCCAAATAATCCTCATGGCCCGCGCGGAATATCCAGAAGCGGTGGGAGCCTTGGTCGGCGAGCTGAAGCGCCTGCCGGGTGTGGGGCCGCGTAGCGCCGAGCGCATCGCGATCTGGCTGCTTCAGCATCCCCGGGCCGAGCCGCTGGCCCTTGCGGAGGCCCTCCACGCTGCCAAGGAAACCGTGATCTCCTGCGAGGTCTGCGGCTTCTTCGCCACCCGTGAATCCTGCGGCATCTGCGATGATCCGAAACGCGATGCTGCGGTGCTCTGTGTGGTCGAGCAGGCCACCGATGTGCTGCCGCTGGAGCGTTCCGGGGCCTTCAAGGGCCGCTACCACTGTCTCGGGGGGAAGCTTTCGCCGCTCGACCGCGTTTCTCCGGAGGACTTGCGAATTCCCGCGCTCATCAGCCGCATTGATGCCGCGCGGGACATTGAGGTGATCCTCGCACTCGGGGCGGATGTCGAGGGTGAGGCGACTTCGAACTACCTCGCCGATTTGCTTCGCGGGAAAGACTGCCGCATCACCCGCATCGCCCAAGGCCTGCCTGCGGGTGGCGGTCTGGATCATGCCGACGAGCTTACCCTGATGCGCGCCTTGGAAGGCCGCCGCGCGTTCTGAAGCGATTGGGAGGGAGAGACAAAGTCTCTTCCGCCATTTACCATTCACTACCTACTCCTTACGTTTTCCCCATGCCCGGACCGCCCCGCCGCCCCTTTCGCCGTCAAGGCCCGCCCCCACCTCCAAAGGACAAGGGCTGGGATCCTGTGGCCGCGTGGTATGACAAGCTCGTCGGCGAGGATGGCTCGGACTATCACAAGCACGTCATCCTGCCCGCGACCTTGAAGCTGCTCGATCCCAAGGAAGGCGAGTCGGTGATCGACGTCTGCTGCGGCCAGGGTGTCCTCGTCCGGCCTTTGCTGGAAACCGGCATCGCCCGTTTCACCGGAGTCGATGCCAGCCCGAAGCTCATCGAGGCTGCCAAGAGCCGCCATGGCAACAATCCTCGGGTGAAACTCCTCACCGCGGACGCCTGCAAGCCCGGAGCCTGGGCCGATGGTTCGCACGATGCCGCGACCTGCCTGATGGCCGTCCATGACGTGCCCGATCCGGTGGCGATGTTCCGGAATGTCGCCCAGTCCCTCAAACCCGGCGGCCGGGCGGTGATGGTGTTCATGCACCCGTGTTTCCGCATCCCGCGCCAGTCCCACTGGGGCTGGGACGCCGAGCACAAGATCCAGTACCGCCGTCTCGACCGCTACGGCTCCCAGCTCGATATCCCGATCACCACCCATCCGGGCCGGAAATCCGGGGAGCTGACGATGTTTCATCACCGTCCGTTGTCCGATCTCCTGAGCGCGCTGGGGCAGGGTGGGCTGGGTGTGGTGGCATGCGAAGAGCTTTACAGCCATCGCCGCTCCCAGCCCGGACCACGCAGCCGGGGTGAGCACCGGGCGGCCAAGGAATTCCCGATGTTCATCGCGCTCAAGGCACTACGTCTGGGGTGAAAGGTTGACTACGAGGTTTCAGGTAAAATAGGCCCAACTTACCGGAAGAAAATGAGTTCAGCTCCAAACAAGGGTGTGGAAAATGCCCCATGGGTCGGAATGCTGTCCGCGACCTTTTCCGGTCCGGGCGGCGTGGTGCCGCTGCCCTTGGAGCGCCTCCTTGATGACCTGTCCGGACTGGTGTTTTTCATCAAGGACCGCGAGGGCCGTTACCTTTGGGTAAACCGGACGCTGGTGGATCGGTGCGGTCTGTTTGAAAAAGGACCGCTTCTTGGCAAGCGCCCGTCGGATCTTTTCCCGGAGACGCTGGCGCCGTTCTATGAGCGCCAGGACGAGCGCGTCATCCGCCTCGGCAAGCCGCTGATCGACCAGCTTGAGCTGCATTTCTATCCGGGCCGCCGCCGTGGCTGGTGTCTGACCAGCAAGTATCCCGTCTTCGCGCCCGGCTCCACCCAGGCCACCGGTTTGCTGGGGATTTCCCGCGATGTGGAGACTTCGTCGCGTGGCGCCAAGAACCGCGGTTTCCCGGAGCTGTCCAAGGCGCTCCAGCTCATCCAGCAGCGGATCGCGGAACCGCCGTCGCTGACGGAACTGGCGGATGCCAGCGGGCTTTCGCCGAGCCAGTTCGCCCAGTGGACGGAGCGGCTTTTCCACCTCACGCCGAAGCAGTTGGTGATGAAGGCTCGCATCGATGAGGCGCTCCATTTGCTGGCCACGGGGGATCAGCCGCTTTCCGAGATCGCTCTGGCGACCGGTTTTTGCGACCAGAGCGCTTTCACGCGGCATTTCCACCGCTTCACCGGCATGCCGCCGGGAGCGTTCCGCCAGCAGATCCGGGGGAGGTAGGCTTTAGCCTGCATGTTCCGTGTCTCTCTTTTAAGGGCCAACGGCCCGTCCCATACCAGCCTGGGCCGCAAGGCCTAGGTATGCATATGAAGTGAATCGAGGGCTGAAAGCCCGATCCATGGTGGGTGGACTTCGAAGCTCTCAACTGCGTCCGAAGAATGGATCGGGCTTTCAGCCCTCCAACCGTAGGTCAAACTACCACCCAGGCCTTGCGGCCTGGGCTGGTATGGGACGGGCCTTTGCTCCTGAAGATTGGAGAGCTCTTCTGCTCTCACTTCATCGCCGCACCGGCCGGGAAGATGATGTTCAGGAACAGCGTCAGGAAGAAGTTCACGATGAGGATCGCCAGCGCGGAATACACCATCGCCCGTGTGGTGCCGCGGCCGACACCCACGGCACCTTGGTTGGCCTTCAGGCCTTGATGGCAGGAGATGATGACGATCAGCAGGCCGAAGACCGAGCCCTTGGTCAGGGCGATCAGGATGTCCGTGATGTCCGTGTAGCGGCCCATCTGATGCAGCCAGTAAGCGGGATTCACGCCGAACGGACCCACACCCACGATCACCGAAGCGATGATGCCGAAGCCAGCCGACTCTGCGATCAGCAGCGGCATGGCCATCACCATCGCCAGCAGGCGCGGCGTCACCAGATAGTCGATCGGATGCACGTCCATGGAGCGCAAGGCATCCACCTGTTCCGTCACCTTCATCGTGCCGATTTCCGCGGCCATCGCCGCGCCGACACGGCCCGCCAGCATGAGCGCCGTCACGGACGGCCCGAGTTCGCGGAGCATGGCCACGCTCACCAGCGCGCCACCACCGGTTTCCATGCCCAAGGGCTTGAACTGGAACATCGCTTGCGCCGCCAGTACCGCACCGGTGAAGGCTCCGGTGACGATCACCACCGGCTGCGAACGGTAGCCTGTTTCCACGATCTGATGCAGCACCAGCCGCGGCCGGATTTTGCCGCGAGTCAGCGAGACAAAGGTCTCGGCGACGAGCATGGCAATCTCCCCGAGATACTCGATCAGATCGAGTATCAGGCGGCCGATGAGACGGAACAGGGTCACGCCGCGGAACATGGAGCGCCCGAAGCCGCCCGCCAAGCCTCCGTATGCGCCATCTTGCTCTTTCCGGCCCGGGGCGTGCTCTCTTCCTAACGACTTGCCAGTTTCCGCTCTTGCCCGAAACTCCCCGACGACCATGACCACCGCTCTCCGGCGCTCGGCCGGCATCCTGCTGCCTGCGTTTTCCCCCCGTCGCCCGCGTGATCTCGGCATCGGCGATACCCGCGCCCTACGGGAATGGATCGACTGGGCCGCCGATCACGGCGTGGGCTTTCTCCAACTCCTGCCGATCCAGGAAACCGGGGCCGATGACAGTCCCTACAACGCCATCTCCTCCGTGGCCTTGGAACCCGCCTATCTCAGTTTCGAGCCAGAGGATTGTCCGTGGATCAGCCCGCAGGAGGTGGCCGCCGTTCGTGCGGAAATGGGAGAGGCTGCGGAGGCCCCGCTGGTCGACTATCGTGTCGTCCGCAGGGCCAAACGCGCGCTGTTGGAAAAAGCATGGGTCCGCTTCCAGGAACAGGACGACTGGGAGGAATTCGGAGACTTTTCCGCGGTTGAGGCTGGCTGGCTGCTACCATACGCGAATTTCCGCTGGCTGATGGAACGGAACCACGGCACCGAGACGTGGGACCTGTGGCCGGAAGACTGCAATGATCCAAAACGGGCGCTTGCCACCTTGGCTGGGGCTTTTGATGCGGATCACGACGCCGTGGTCGAGCGCCTCTCGTTTTTCAAGTGGGTCCAGTGGCTGTGTTTCCGCCAATGGCGGGCCGTCCGTGCTCATGCGGATGCCCGCGGGGTGAAACTGATGGGGGATATTCCCATCGGCGTGAGCTGGTATTCTGCGGACGTGTTTTTCGGCCAGGAGGACTTTGATCTCTGCTGGTGTGGTGGTGCTCCGCCGGAGAGGGTGTTCAAGCACGATCGTTTCATCCGCAAGTGGGGCCAGAACTGGGGCATCCCTCTCTATCACTGGGACAAGATGGCGGATGAGGGTTTCCCGTGGTGGCGGCAGCGGGTGGCGAAACTCACCTCCATCTTCCATATCTTCCGCATCGATCACGTCCTCGGTTTCTATCGCATCTATTCCTTCCCCTGGCGTCCGCAGCGGAATGCCGAGTTCCTAGATCTCACGGAAGAAGAGGCGGAACTGAAAACCGGCGGCCCGTTGCCCGGTTGGGCACCGCGTCCCGATGATACCCCGGAGAACCAGGCCGCCAACCGAATGGATGGGGATCTGCGCTTGCGCATGGTGCTTGAGGCCGCTGGGGCGGGGGAGGTGGTGGGAGAGGACCTCGGCTGTGTGCCGGAATACGTGCGCCCGCATCTTGCCTCGCTCGGCATCGCTGGGTTCCGGATCCCGCATTGGGACTTCGATGAAGACGGGCATGTAGTGCCGAAGGAAAAGCTGCCTGAGTGCAGTTTCGCCACCTATGCCACCCACGATCACGATACGCTGGCAGGCATGTGGGAGTCGCTCCGCCGAGATGTCATGGCGCCTGGCAGCGACCCGGATGACGTCGCCGCGGCCACGGGGTATCTCACCCGCATGTCGGAATTCTCTGGCATCCCGCGTATTGGTGAGGTGTGGGCACCGTATTCGGATGCCATCCAGTGGCGGCTCATCAAGAGCCTCTTTGCCTCCACTTCCCGCTATGCCGCGATCATGATCACGGATCTCACCGCCATGACCGAGCGCTTCAATCGTCCTGGAACGGTGGGTGGCGACAACTGGCGGCTTCGTTTGCCATGGGCGCCGAAAGGCGATCTCGCTTCAGCGGAGTTGGATGCGGCTTCCGTGAAACTGGAGCAACTTATCGCGCTGACAGGTCGTTGAAGGAAAGTCTCGCCGCAGATTGAGATTTAACTCCCGGGTACGCGCGATGAACGAAAGCTGGAATTGGCTTCGTAGTGTGGATGACGATTCTTGCTCATATTTAATCCCGTAAATCTGTGAAATCTGTGATCAAACGGCTTGTTCTGACCCTGCCCTGTATCTGCCTCCCGCTCTACGCCGCGCCGAAGGCCAAGGATGTTTTCAAGCTCGATCAGAAGATTCTGTTTCAAGATGACTTTCAATCCGGCTCCGTCACGCGCTGGGGCATTTCCGAGGATGATCGCTACAATCTTGCCGCGAATACCCCGGCCCGGCTCGATGTGGTGGATGCTCCCGGCTTGGCGGGGAAAAAAGCCGTACGCTTCTTCGTCCCGCGTGCGCCGGATTCCTTCCGTGCGGAAATCTCCCTCCCTCACGAACAGGGCTTTCAGGAACGCTGGTATGCGGGACGCATCCTCATTCCGAAGGACTGGGTGATCGAGCGACACTCGAAGGGCAATGACATCGTGATGCAGTGGCATGCCATCCCGGGAAAAGGAAAGGCCACCTTTCCCAACCTCGAAATCTCCGTGGGCGGGGACTCTTGGTATATCCGTCGCAGTTTCGGCACGGCTTTGGAAAACCCCACCCGCTCCAACGACAAACTGGCGGATCCGATCCAGCCCGGAACGTGGGTTTCATGGGTGCTCCATGCCAAATGGTCGCCCAAGGAAGACGGCCTCATCCGGATTTGGAAGGATGGCAAGGTGGTCTATGAAAAAACCGGCCCGAATGTCTATGGCGACATCGGCGTGGAATACACGCCCTACCTCAAGAGCGGCATCTATCATCCGGAGTGGCATCTCGACAAGGATCGCAAGCGCGCGGCCTTCGAAGCTGACAAACCCGACGCGCTCTCCAAGACCATCTACGGTACCGACTACCGCGTGGCGAGCGGTGCCGCCACTTACGAGGAGGTTGCGCCCAAGTGAGAATACGCTCGGCAAGCATTTGCCGAACCGTCTTTCCCAGTCACGATTGGTTCATCCTTGACATCCACATCCGTCTTCCCCGTAACTACTCTCAAGCACACGCATTAATTGCACGCAACAAAACCGCCTCCCATTCTCCATGTCCATTGAATCCCGCCACGCCGCCCGCCGGCTCCGCCGCAAGATCACCGGTTACGCCGCCTGCCTGCTTCCGTTCAATGCGGATGGCACCATCGCCCGTGAGGCTTTCGAGCAAGCCGTCGCCCGCACCACCGATGCCGGCCTCGGCTGTGCGGTGAACATGGACACCGGCTATGCGAACTATCTCACCGCGGAAGAGCGCACCATGGTGCTCGGCTGGACGAAGGGCGTCATCCAGGGCCGCCGCGACTTCGTGGCCGGAGTCTTCGTGGAGGGCTTGGAAGGGGATCTCGTCGATCTCTACCGCCGCCAGATGGATGAGATCGTGTCCTTCGGGGGCACGCCGATCCTGTTCCAGACCACGCGTTTCCACGATTGGTCGCCATCCGGGATCGTTGATCTCTACGCGAAGGTCTGCAAGGGCTACGATTCGGTCTTCGGCTTCGAACTTGGCCGGATGTTCGCGCCGAATGGCATGATTTATGACGAGGAGACGGTCCGTGGACTGATCCAGATTCCGGAGCTGAAGGGCATGAAACATTCCTCCCTGGATCGCGGCATGGAGCTGCGCCGTCTGGAGATCCGCGACGAGATCCGCCCGGAGTTCATGATCTTCACCGGCAACGACCTCGGCATCGACATGGTCGAATACGGCTCGGATTACCTGCTCGGCCTCGCGGCGTTCTGTCCGGAGAAGTTCGCCGAACGCGATGCTTACTGGGAAGCGGGCGACGACCGCTACTTCGCGCTCAATGACGCGCTGCAATACCTTGGCAATGTGGGCTTCCGGGCGCCCGTCCCGGCCTACAAGCACAGTTGCGCGGTTTTCCAGCATCTGATAGGCCGGATCCCGTCTTCCGAGCCGCACCCGCAGTGCCCGCGCCGTCCCGAGTGGGAGGCAGGGATCATTATGGACTGTGCCTCGCGTCTCGGGTACTCGTTCTAAACATGGCCACCATTTACGACATCGCAGCCGAAGCCGGCGTTTCCGCTTCCACCGTTTCACGCGCCCTGAAGGGGTCGCGGCTCGTCAGTGATGACGTGAGGGAACGGGTGGAGAAGGTGGCGCGCGAGCTTGGCTTCGAGCGTCGTACCGTCCGCCGCCACCGTGGCCGGGCGATCCTCAGCGTGCGCCTGGTGCTGCCGCATCACGACAATCCGGAGCGCGCGCTGTTCTATGATTTCGAACAGCTCATCATTGGTCTGCGCGAGGGCCTCGCTCCCTCGAGCTGCAACCTGATCTGCGACACCGGCGGTGAGAACTACGATCCCTTCCCGCACAAGAAGGGCGGGGACACGGACGCTTTCATCTTCGCCTTCCACGAGCCGGATGCCTCGGTGCTGGCCACGCTCAAGAAGCGCTCGATTCCCGTGGTGGTGCTGAACCGCAATCTCACCGGGGTGCCGTGCGTGACCTCCGACTATGCCAGCGGCATGGGGGATCTGGTCGAACACGTGATCACCGGTGCCAAGGGCAAGGAGATCAAGGCCGCCTTCATCGGCATCGAGAGCGCCAACGTGGTCTTTCGCGAACGCCTCGAAGGTTGGACCAAGGCGCTCGCCGCCCGCGGCCTCGCTCCGGATCACGAGAAGCAGGTCGCCTACTTCGAGAACTTCAAATCCATCGACACCGCCTCGGTGAAGAAGCTGGCGGCGCAGTTCAACGTGCTGTTCTGCGTGAACGACCTCGTCGCCACCGCCGTGCTCGCCGAGCTGGCCCGCGCGGGCATCTCCGTGCCGGAACAGTGCCAGGTGACCGGCTTCGATGACTCGCCGGTCCGCGGCCTCGCCCGTCCGCTCCTCACCACCGTGAAGATGCCGGTGCATGAGTTCGCCTTCCAGGCGGGACGCGAACTCGCCAACCGCATCATTGAATCCACGCCCATGCCGCAGTGCATCCGCATCACCGGATTGCTGCTGCCGGGGCAATCGACCTTTCCCACCTCCTGATGACTCCAGACCAGCTCGCGATCCATACCTTCACCAACAAGCCGTGGTCCATCGACGAATGCGTCGAACACTACTCACGGCGGGGATTCGGCGGGCTGTCTGTCTGGCGGGAAACGGTTGCGGGCGAGGATCTCGGCCGCGTCCGCAGGAAGATCGCGGACAGCGGGCTACGAGGGGTGTCGTACGTCCGCGGCGGTTTCTTCACGGGATTGGATGCTGGTGCGCGCCAACGCGGGATTGATGACAATCTCGCGGTGATCAGGGAATGCGAGGCACTGGGTCTGCCCATGATCGTGTTGGTCAGTGGCGCGACGGTGGGGCAGGGGCCGGTCGAGAATTTCGAACAGATCGCCGAGGGTATCGCCGCCATCCTGCCAGCCGCCGAGGCCGCCGGGATCAAGCTGGCCATCGAGCCGCTGCATCCGATGTATGCCGGTGATCGGTGTGCCGTGGCCTCCATGCGCGATGCGAACTGGCTGTGCGACCAGCTCGATCATCCGCTCGTCGGCGTGGCGGCGGATGTTTTCCACATCTGGTGGGAGCGTGATCTGGAACAGCAGATCCAAACTTGCGCGGACAAGGGGCGGCTGTTCGCTTTCCACGTCTGCGAGTTCAAGCCGGACTTCGATCATGTCCTCCTTGATCGCGGCCTGCCCGGTGAGGGCGTGAATGCCTCCGCCCGCATCGCGAAAATGGTGAAGGCCGCCGGTTTCAACGGCCTCACCGAGGTCGAGATTTTCTCCCGCAAATACTGGGCCGAGAACCAGCACGTCTTCCTCGACAAGATCGCCGCCTCCTGCGCGGACCTATGAAAACCATGTGACTCTCCGCCAAATCATCCGCTCTCAAAAATTGCTGCCAATTTTCAAATATACCCACCACTCATGAACACCCGCACCATCGGCATCATTCTGAACGGCGTCACCGGACGCATGGGCACCAACCAGCACCTCGTGCGCTCGATCCTCGCCATCCGTGACCAGGGCGGCGTGGTTTGTGGTGACACCCGCGTGATCCCGGACCCGATTCTCACCGGCCGCAATGCCGACAAGCTCCAGGGTCTTGCAAAGAAATACAACGTCGAGCGTTGGTCCACGGACCTCGATGCCGTGCTGGCGGATTCCTACAATGAAATTTTCTTCGATGCCTCCGGCACGCCCTATCGTGTCGGCTTCCTTGAGAAGGCCATCGCCGCGGGCAAGCACATTTACTGCGAGAAGCCGACCGCGGTTTCGCTCGATGAAGCCGTCCGCATCGCCCGTGTGGCCGAGGCCGCCGGAGTGAAGAATGGCGTGGTGCAGGACAAGCTGTGGCTGCCCGGCCTGCGGAAATTCCAGCTTCTCAAGGAGCAGGGTTTCTTCGGCAAGATCCTTTCCGTCCGCGGTGAGTTCGGCTACTGGGTCTTCACCGGCGAGCACGAAGGCCAGCCGATCCAACGTCCGAGCTGGAACTACCGCGAGGAAGACGGCGGCGGCATGATCATCGACATGCACTGCCACTGGCGCTACGTGATCGACAATCTTTTCGGCAATGTGAACCGTGTCTTCTGCAAGGCCGCCACCCACATCCCGGTGCGTTACGACGAAAGCGGCAAGGCCTTCGACTGCACCGCGGACGATTCCGCCTACGCCATCTTCGAGACCGAAACCGGCATCACCTGCCAGTTCAATTCCTCATGGAACGTCCGTGTCCGCCGCGATGACCTCTTCACCATGCAGGTGGACGGCACCGAAGGCTCCGCCATCGTCGGCCTCCGCAAGTGCTGGGTCCAGCACCAGAGCGTCACGCCGCGCCCGGTGTGGAACCCGGACATCGACAGCCCGATCAACTACTACGACCGCTGGACCGAAGTGCCGGACCAGGTGAATTTCGAAAACGCCTTCAAGATCCAGTGGGAGCTGTTCCTCAAGCACGTTGTCGCCGATGAGCCGTTCCGCTGGTCGCTGCTCGATGGCGCCAAGGGCGTCCAGCTTGCCGAACTGAGCTGGAAGTCCCACCACGAAGGCCGCTGGATCGACGTGCCGGAACTGGTTTGAGCGTCATTGAATTCCCGATTTCCGCCCCATTCGTCGCTCTCCGCGGCGGATGGGGTTTTGCTTTTCCGGTGGAATGTGCGATTTATTACGGAAATCCTTAATTTCACAATTCTCAACAGGTGGGTATTTTGTCAGGAAAACAACACAAGATGCAGTGTGGTTTTCGGCTGTTGGATTGCAGGGGTGGAAAAGGCGGTTATTCTGACCTCACCCCATCCCTCTCGGGGCAACCTCCAACCCTCCTGTCCGGATGTATCTAAAGACTCTCGAAATCCACGGCTTCAAGTCGTTCGCCGACAAGACCCTGATCGAGTTCGACCGCGGCGTGACCGGCATTGTCGGTCCAAACGGCTGTGGCAAATCGAACGTGGTGGACGCGATCCGCTGGGTGCTGGGGGAAACCTCCGCCAAGGCGCTGCGCGGCGGTGAAATGGCGGACGTCATCTTCAATGGCACCGAGCGCCGCAAGCCGCTGGGCATGGCCGAGGTGACCCTGACCATGGCCGACTGCGAAGAGGCCCTGAAGGTGGACTACAATGAGGTCTCGATCACCCGCCGCGTGTATCGTGACGGTCGCTCCGAGTATCGCATCAACAACACGCTGTGCCGCCTGAAGGACATCCATGACATGCTCATGGACACGGGCATCGGCCGCACCGCCTACTCGATCATGGCGCAGGGCCAGATCGACCAGATCCTTTCCTCGAAGCCGGAAGAGCGCCGCATGGTGTTCGAAGAGGCCGCGGGCATCACCAAGTACAAGCGCGAGAAAAAGGAAGCGCTTCGCAAGCTGGAATACACCGAAGCCAATCTGCTGCGTGTGTCCGACGTGCTCGCGGAGCAGGACCGCCGCATGAACTCGCTCAAGCGCCAGGTGGCGAAGGCACGCCGTTACCAGGCACTCGCCGGTGATGTCCGCATTCTCGATACCCATCTCGGGCACAAGAAGTTCGTGGAAATCACCGCGGAACTCGGAGAGCTGAAGACCTCTGTGCGAGGCCTTGAGGTGCGTGAGGCCGAGATCGAGCAGCAGCTTCCGGCGAAGGAAGAGACCGTTAGCGAAGCCCGCGCCGCCGCCCGTGCGTTCGAAGGCGAGTTGGCCGAACTCCGCCAGCAGCTCAATGAGCATCGCAATGCCTTGTCCGCCGCCGAAGGCCGCATCGCCTTTAACGAAGAGCGCAAGGCCGAGCTGGAGAGCCGCATCCGCCAGAACCATGAGGACATCGAGGACACCCGCGAGAAGCTTGCCCGCCAGGAGTTCGAATTCATTTCCGCCAATGAAGAGCTGGAGTCGCTGACCCGCCGCATCATCGAGCAGGAAAACCAGCTCGCCGAACACGAGGAGCGCAGCCGTTTTTCGAAAGCCGAACGTGAGTCGATCGAGAACAACCTGCGTGAGGCCCGCGGCGAGGCGAACCGCACGCAGGCGCTGGTGGCGTCGCATCAGGCCCGCATCGAGGCCGCGCTGTCGCAGCTCGAAGGCACCCGTGAACGTGCCCGTCAGCTCGGCGAAGAAGAAGAGCGCCTGATGCTGGAATTGGAGGAGTTCCGCGCCGAGCAGATGCGTTTCCAGGATGAAGTCTCGGAGAACGCCGCGCGCATCACCGAGTTCGAGGAAGCGTTCCAGAAGGCGGAGCGCACGTTCCAACACACCCGTGGCGATCTCGATGCCGCACGCACCGCCGCCGCGGAGGTGCACAAGGTGCTGGCCCAGCGTTCATCGCGTCTCGATGTGGTGCGCCAGCTCGTGGCCAGCGGCGAAGGCTTTGAAAAGGGCACACGCAGCGTGCTGGGTGGTCTGGACCAACCGGATCATTTCAAGCCGGGTCTGCTCGGCGTGCTCGCTGGTCTGATCGAGGCGGACAACAGTTGCGCCCGTGCGATCGAAGCCGCGCTCGGCGGTCATCTCCAAGCCGTGCTCGTCACCGAGGCCAAGCTGGCGGAAGAGATCATCGGCCGCCTTGCCGAGAAGAAGCTCGGCGTGGCTGCGGTGCTGCCGACGGAGTTCATCGGCCATGCATCTGGCACCCAGATGCAATCGCTGCCGGAAGGTGCGGTGGCCTGGGCTTTGGATCGCGTGAAGTCGGACAGCCGCGTGACCGCCGTGCTGGAACGCCTGCTCGATCACGTGCTCATTGTTCCGGATCTCGCGACCGCCGTAAAGCTGCGCGGCTCACTGCCGGGCACCACGTTCGCCACGTTGAATGGTGAGCTGCTCGGTGCCGAAGGTGTGATCCGCGGCGGTGCCGCCGGTGATGGCTCGGCCTCCGTGCTGGAGCGTCAGAATGAGGTTCGTTCGCTCGAAACCGAAGTCGCCGAGCTCACACGCTCTGAGGAAGAAGCCCGCGCCCGCGTGGAAGAACTCGAACACCGACTGACCGAAACGCAGGAGGAGGTGGAAGTCTCCCGCGAGCGACTGCAGCGCCAGAAGGTGGAGGTTTCCACCCTGCAAGGCCAGCTTACGCTCGCCACCCGCGAGGTGGAAAACTACGAGACCAAGCTGGAGAACGTCCGCTGGGAACGTGGTGAACTCGACCAGCGCGAACGCGCCGCCGCCGAGGCCCGCGAGTCGCTGGAGAACGAACTCGCTTCCGCACGTGAGCGCCTTGAAGGCCTCGATAGCGACCAGCGCCGTCTTCAGACCGAGGCCGATTCGGCTGCACGCCGCGAAGCCGAGTTTGCCGAAGGCCTCAACGAACTCCGCACCTCACTCGCCGTTGAGCGTCGCGCCAAGCAGGCCGCCGAGGAACAACAGCGTCCGATGGAAGCCCGCCTCGCCGAATTGCGCGAGGTGAGCATGCGCCGTGAGTCGGAGATCTCTTCCTTCGAGCAACGCATCGAGGCCGCCACCGCCGAAAGCGCGGCACTTGCCGAACAAAGCGAGACCCACCGCTATGAAGCGGAGGATCTCCAGGTAGAGATCGATTCGCGCTCTGCCAGCCGCACCGGCCTGTTGGAAGCCATCGAACAGGCCGAGTCCGTGCTCGGCGACCTGCGCCGCCAGCACTCGCGCATCACCGAGCAGAAGGGGCGCGAGGAAGTCGCCGCGACCAAGCTGGAGCTGCGCTTGGAAAGTCTCGTCCAGACGATTCTCGAGCGCCATCAGGTCGAGCTTCTCTCGTTCGAACCGGATGCCCATGCGCTGCTTTCCTGCATCGCTTCTCAGAAATCGCAGCAGGCCCGCGGCGGTCGCCAGACGGTGGTTAGCTCCGAGGATGGCGATGAGGACGAAATGGAGACGATGGTGGTCAATGCCGCTGTCGGAGAGAAAATTGAGATCCCCGGTGAGATGACCGGCGAGCCTGATTGGTCGTTCGTCGAATCGGTCGTCGGTGATCTCAAGCGCCGTCTTGATTCGATGGGGCCCGTGAACCTCGATGCCATCGAGGAATACGAGGAACTCGAAGAGCGGAACACCTTCCTCCGCAACCAGCACGAAGACCTGATGCGTTCGAAGAACGAACTCATGGAGGTGATCGAGCGCATCAACGAGGAAACCAAGCGCCGCTTCTCCGAAACCTTTGCCCAGGTGCGCATCAACTTCCGCGACATGTTCAAGGAACTCTTCGGCGAGCAGGGCAAGGCCGACCTCATGCTCATCGATGAAAATGATCCGCTTGAGTCCGGCATCGAGGTCATCGCCAAGCCGCCGGGCAAGAAGCTCCAGTCGATCTCGCTGCTGTCCGGTGGCGAGCGCTCGATGACCGCCGTGGCGCTGCTGTTCTCGATTTATATGATCAAGCCGAGTCCGTTCTGCGTGCTCGACGAGCTGGACGCGCCGCTGGACGAGTCGAATATCAACCGCTTCGTCAAGGTGCTGGACCGCTTCATTGACAACAGCCAGTTCATCATCGTGACCCACTCGAAGCGCACCATGGCCCGCGCGGACGTGATGTATGGCGTGACGATGGAAGAGTTCGGCGTGTCGAAGCCGGTGGGCATGCGTCTCACCAGCGCCGACAACGTCGGCAAGAACGAAGGGAAGACCGCCGCGCAGAAAGCGGCGCTGCGATTGGACGCCTGATTTTTCCGACAGGAGAGGGAGGGGGGCGCGGTTCGGACTCGAGTGAGCCCGATACCGCGCCCCTCATTTTTTCCGGGGCGGACGTGGCACGGCTGCGGTTTGCGGATTGCCCGGGAATGCAGGTTTGCACAAAGTTGGCCGCGCTTCGTGTCCACTTGGAACATTCGACCCGAAAGATGATTACGTTTCGAAGGATCAATCTTGGAGAAGGCCTGCTCTACAAGGAGGTTCGTCTGGCCTCGCTGCGCGATTCGCCGGAGGCATTTTCCTCCACGCTCGTGGACGCCATGCTCCGGTCGGACGATAGCTGGCATGCACAGGCGGATCAAAGCGCCCGAGGTTCCGATAGGGCGACGTTCCTTGCGACCGACGAACGGCCGGTGGGACTGGCCGCGTTGTATCGCGATGAGCGATTCGAACACACGACGGAGCTTATCCAAATGTGGGTGTCTCCGGAGCAGCGCTCACGCGGACTGTCGCGGAAGCTCCTCTCCTTCGCGGTGAACTGGGCACAGGCCAACGGCTACCGGACGATTCGCGCCGAGGTCATGCCGGACAACCTGCGGGCACTTCGATTTTACGAAAGGTATGGTTTCGTCCGGTCCGGGGAAGTCTCAAAACACACGGAAGCGGGAGTCATTCTGATGCTCGATGTCGAACAAGCCGGTGCTCTTTTTTATGAGAGTTCGTGAAGGTATTTCGCCTCCTCATCGGCGTCACCGGGCGAGCGGTGTCCCGTCATCCAGACTCCGCCGGGACGTTGGCCGTTGCTATGTCGATTACTTCAGCTGCTTCCGCAGTTCGAGCGTGGCGGCGTGCTCCGGATTCTCCTTCAAGATCTCATCGATCAACGCACGGGCTTGGTCCGTTTGCGGCGGAGTCATGGCAAGGCATTGCTTCGCGGCTTCCGCTTTCGCATCGAGGATCTCGATGAGCGTGGCATCGCTGGCGGCGGCGAGACCAAGGTTCGCATTCCGGATGAGTCCGGCGTTTCCGACGGTGGTGGCCATCAGCACCTTCACCTTGTGATTGGCGGTATTGCCCGGCAGGAGTGCGATGGCGTTGTCGAGAAGATCCGCGGCCTTCTGCATGCGCGGCGTTTCATTCGAGTTCCATTCCTCCTGGATGGTCTTCTGCAGGCGGATGAGTTGCTCGGATTTCTCCTGCAGCATGAGATTGTCGCGCGTTTGCGATTCGTTGAAGGTCGAGCCTGGTGCGGCAGGGCGATCGGCTGCATCATTCATCAGCCAATAGTAGAGGTCTACCCAAGGTCCTTTCTCGCCGGGCGAAGGTGCAGCATCGGAGGAACGCCACGCGTCCACGTCGATCAACGTGTCGTCCTTCTTCTCCGCGAGGCGGTTGCCACAGAATCCTTCCAGGAAGGATGGCAGCCAATCCGGAACGCGACCGGGTGGAAGCAGTGGTACGACCGTCATGGATTCATCCAAGCGCAGCAGTTCGGCGGAACGTCCCGGCAAGGTCACACCGCCGTGCCAGATGTTGCCGGATCGCGGCAGGTGGCCGAGGGCCTGGCCGGCGGTGGGATCCCACAGGCTGGCGCGGCCATCCATGTCACCCGCGATGACCCATTCATGAGCGGCATCCCACTTCAGCCCGGTGATATTGGCGCCAGCTTGGAAACTGGTGCCGCTGGGAGCCCCGCTGTGACTGTCGAAACAATCGATGCGGTCCGCATTCGACAGCACGGCCACGCGCTCTCCGCCATCCGCCAGTTCGATAGCCGGGGCATTGAGACGGATCACCGGCCGGTTGGGGGCGGGGGAACCATCGGGGCGCTGGAACGAGAGCAGTTGATCCTCGCGGGCGACCAGCAGAGTCGATCCATCATCCGTCCAGGCAAGGGAGGCCACCTTGCGGTCGAATTGCTTGCGTGTCTTGATGGTGCCGGTGAGGAGGTCGGCGAAGATCAGTTCCCGGCCATCGGGAATGGCGAGCACATTGCCTTTCGGCGCGAACTGGCCAAGCGTCGCCTTGCTGTAGGATGAAGTCGTGGGCGGTGCGATGAGATCCTTGCCGGTTTCAATCTTCAACGCGTGTTCCCATCGGGTGGTATGGAGATGACCGTCCCATCCCAAGACAGCGAGTGTCTTTCCATCGTCGGAGAAGCCCAGCGACAACACTTTGGATGGAAAACGCACCGGATGGCCGGTCGCTGTCATCGTGCGGGTATCATAGAACCGAACAAGCGAGTCCTCCGTGTAGGCGACCGCCAGTGTGAATCCATCGGCATGCAAGGCGACGGCTTCCGGATAGCCGTCCGGCACGCAGACCGCTGCGGCGGCGGGAATCGCATTCCGGATGCGCCGGACCTGGGCGAGTCCGTTTTCCGAGGTCAGGAGGACATGCCGGTTGTCCAGCCAGCGGGCGTTTGAAATCGTGAAGCCGGGAGAGATGGGTTCGGTCGCGATCTTTCCCGTGCTACTATCGTACACGTAGGCGGCCGGGCCACGGCGCGTGCCGAGGAACGAACGGCCATCCGGAGAAAAGGCCGCACCGGATACGCTGGGCGCGAGTTGCTTGGCTTCCGATGGGATGCCCTTCACCAGATCCCATGTTTGCAGACCGGTGAAGACATCGATGGTCGTCAGTTGATCGGCTGTGATGAAGTGCAGCCCGGTTACGGCCAGCTTGGACTTGAGTGTCTGGGTGGCGGACGACTTTTCACCGATGGTGGCGAGCAGCACATTGGGTGAATCTCCGGCGACAGCGAGACGCGTACCATCCGGCGACCAAGCGATCACCTTCGGAACCAAATGTGTGGCGGGGATGCGCTCAAGTTCGCGACCATCCGCAGCGAACCGCACCAAGGTGCCGCCATTGCTGCCGGCGTCATCGCCCGCGAGAGCCACGGCCAGTTGATCGCCCTTCGGACTCCATGTCACCTGGATCGCGGGCACGGAACCGGTGGCGATCGGTTCGGAAAATGGCTTGAGTGAATCGAAGGACAGGTGATGGATCTTTCCCGAACGGGTGGAGACGACGAAGCCCTTCCTATCCGTGTCCAACGAGAAGGCGGTCACGGGTGAGCCATCGGGCGATTGCTTCGTGACCAGCTTGTGATCCGGTCGCGACCAGAGATAGACCTCGCTGCCGCTGCCGGTGGCGATCCACTTTTCATCAGCAGAGCCGACGGCCGCCACGACGGCATTGGGATGACGCAGAGCGGGACCGACTGGTGCATGGTGTTGACGATGGGCGAGCAATGACCATGCGGCGACGGCGGCCTCGCGATTGGCCGGATCGGATCGCAGCGAGCGCGCGAGATAGGCCGCGCTTTGGGAAACCTCGTCCTTGTCCCGTGCGACCAGGGCGAGCTGGAGATCGGCCTGGCTGAGGGTCTGCTGGACCTTGTGCTTCTGGATCGCCGCATAGGTGGCGGCGGAGATGGCGGCCAGGAAGAGCAGGGCGAAGAGACCTGTTAGTGCGCGGAAGATCCGCACGCGGCGGCGCTGGTATTCCTGATCGCGGCGGCGGAGATCATCGAATCCCACGCCGAGGAGCCCGGCCATGAGTTTGATGAAGGCGTTCTGCTTGCCATCACCGGTTTCGCGCGCATCCGCGGCGATGGGTTCGGTGCGTTGGTCCGATAGATTGCCATTCGCACCCAGGCGATAGCGCACGGCTTTGGGAAAGCATTCCTGATCCGGAGAGCTGCCGGGTTTGCCATCGCTGGCCCATGGTTCACCTTCGACAATCAGGCACAGGACGCGGTTTTCGCCATAGAGTCGCTTGTAGGAAATGATCTCCTGCTCGACCCATTGCGACTTCGCGCTGCGTGGGGAACAGATGACGACGAGGAAGCGGGCGTGCTTCAGCGCCTTGGCGATGACCGCACCGAGATCGGTGGCCGTGGGCAGTTCCTCGCGATCCCGGAACACGGGCACGAAGCGTTTCGGTGCGGGGTCTTCCGACGGGGTCTTGCGACCAACCAGATCCTTGGGCAACGGGTAACGTTCCAGGGATTTGTGAAGCCAATCCGCCCACGCCTTGTCGGTGTGGCTGTAGCTGATGAACGCCCAGTAGCGGCGCACGTTGGCTTCGGTATCCATCGGGGGTGCCCGTGGTTAGCAAGGGCACGGAGGAACGTCTATCAGGAAGGCTGGTCGTGCGCTCTTGGGAAAAGAGGTCGGGATTCCAAGCGGTTTACCGCGAGGACTCACAAGCAGGAATGCTTGTGCTACTTTTTCAGAGCGCGCCGAAGCGGCGGTGGCGGCGGCGGTATTCGTCCACCGCCTCGAAGAGATCGCCCTGGCGGAACTCCGGCCAGAATTTCTTCACGATCACGATCTCCGAGTAGCTGATCTGCCACAGCAGGAAGTTGGAAACACGGAGCTCGCCGGAGGTGCGGACGAGCAGGTCGGGGTCGGGAATGCCCGCCGTGTTCAAGCGGGAGGCGAACACGGAGCAATCGATCTCCTCCGGCCGGATTTTTCCGGCGGCAGCATCGGCGGCCAGCGAACGTGCGGCCGAGACGATCTCCTCCCGGGAGCCGTAGGAGAGTGCGAGGACGAGCGTGACGGATTTGTTGTCCGCGGTCTTGGAGATCAGTTTGTCGAGCCGCTTGCGGGTGGAGGCGGGCAGGCGTTCGATCTGGCCGATGGCTTGCAGTCGCACATCCTGGCGCATCAGATCCTTGGCGCGTTCATCGAGGAAGCGGTCGAGCAGGGCCATCAGGGCTTTCACCTCGGCTTCCGGGCGATTCCAGTTCTCCGAGGAGAAAGCGTAGAGCGTGAGGTATTCGACGCCGAGTTCCTTGCAGGCGTCCACGACCTCACGGACCGACTCGGCTCCCGCGCGATGTCCTTCCCGGCGTGGCAGACCGCGTTCCTTCGCCCAACGGCCATTGCCATCCATGATGATGGCGATGTGGCGGGGATTGTCGGACGAGGCAGCCATGGGAGCGCGGCCCGGTTGAACCATGGAAGAGGCGGATTGCACAGTGGAACTTTCGGAAGCAGGCACGAATGACAGGATAGCTGGAAAGGGACGGGAGAAGGATGAAATTCCGGTGAAATCCCAGCCACGCGGAGCGGACACGAAAAAGGAGGAAGTCCGCGCGGAACTTCCCCCTCTCGGGAATCGGTTGATCTCAGGCCACCAGGGTCTGGTCCCGGTCGGGGCCGACACCCACGAAGCTGACTGGAGCGCCGCAGAGTTCGGCGAAGCGCTTGAGGTAGGCTTTCGCGTTGTCCGGAAGCTGGTCGTATTCGGTGCAGCCGGTGGTGTCCGTCTTCCAACCCGGCAGGGTTTCATAGACGGGCACGGCCTTGTCCCAAGCGGCGCGGCAGGCGGGCGGCAGATCGTGGCGCTCGCCATCCACATCGTAGTGGGTGCAGATCTGGAGGGTGTCGTAAGCGTCCAGTCCATCGACGTTTGTCACCGCGAGGTCCGTCACGCCATTGACCATGCAGGCGAAGCGGAGCAGCACGGTATCGAGCCAGCCGCAGCCGCGCGGGCGGCCGGTGACGGCACCGAACTCACGGCCGAGATCGTGGAGATACTGGGACAGTCCTTCATCACCGGTCGGGAAGGGACCGGAGCCGACGCGGGTGGTGTAGGCTTTGCACACGCCGATCACGCGGTCGATGGCGGTCGGCGGCATGCCGGTGCCGGTGCAGGAGCCGCCGGCGGTGGTGTTCGAAGAAGTGACGAACGGATAGGTACCGAAGTCGATGTCGAGCAAGGTGCCCTGAGCACCCTCGAAGAGGAGGACCTTGTCATCCTTCCAGGCCTTGTGAAGGGCCGGGATGGTGTTGGTGACGTGCGGGCGGAGGCGCTCGAAGGCTTCGTAAACCTCGGCGATCACCTGCTCGGCGGTGAAGGTCGGCAGATCGTGCTTCGCGAGCACTTCATTGGCGTCGACGAGGCGGCGGGCGATCTGCGCGGTGGTGAACTCCTTGTTGAGGAGGTCCGCCATGCGGAGGCCACAGCGGTTGATCTTGTCCGCATAGGTCGGACCGATGCCGCGCTTGGTGGTGCCGATCTTCTGGTCGCCGAGCGCGAGTTCGCGGGCGGCATCGAGTTCCTTGTGGAAGGGGAGCACGACATGGGCGCGGTCGGAAATGAGGAGCTTGTCCGGAGTGATCGAAACGCCCTGCGCTTCGATGCGGCCGATCTCGGCGACGAGGCCGACGGGATCGACGACCACGCCGTTGCCGATCACGTTGAGCTTGTCATCCCACAGGATGCCGGAGGGCAGCAGGTTGAGAATGTACTTCGTCCCCTTGGCGATGACCGTATGGCCGGCGTTGTTGCCGCCTTGGCCGCGGACGACCACATCGGCCTCCTCGGTGAGATAGTCAACGATCTTGCCCTTGCCTTCGTCTCCCCATTGGAGACCTGTGACGATTGTGTTCATGTTTCTAACCGCGAATGAACGCGAAGTGAGGCGAATGGCCACGGATCACCCATGAAGGGAAGATCCGCACCCAGCCGCGGTTTCTTTACTTGGTTGCATCAATCATCGCCGCGAACTCCTCGAAGAAGTAGGTGGCGTCGTTCGGGCCGGGGGCGGCTTCCGGATGATACTGGACGGAGAAGACGGGATGCTCCTTGTGGCGCATGCCCTCGACGGTGCCGTCGTTGAGATTGATGTGGGTCACCTCGACATTGTCCGGCAGCGAGTCCGGATCGACGGCGAAGCCGTGATTCTGCGAGGTAATGGTCACCTTGCCGGTGCGGAGGTCCTTCACCGGCTGGTTGCCGCCGCGGTGGCCGAACTTCAGCTTGAAGGTGGTGCCGCCGAAGGCGTGGGCGAGGAGCTGGTTGCCGAGGCAGATGCCGAAGATCGGCTTCTTGCCGATGAGCTTCTTGAGTTCCTCATGGATGTAATCGAGCGCGGCCGGATCTCCGGGACCGTTCGAGAGGAAGATGCCGTCCGGATTCTTGGCGAGCACTTCCTCGGCGGTGGCGCGGGAGTTCACCACATCCACCTCGAAGCCAGCCTGGCGCAGGCGGCGGAGGATGTTGTACTTGATGCCGAAGTCATAGGCCACGATGCGGTGGCGGGCCGGTGGCAGTTCCTGATACGGACCGGGCTCGCCGGTGGAGGCGTTCGGGATGATCCAGTTGCGGGATTCCTGGTCCCAGGCGTAGTCCTTCTCGGTGGAGACTTCCTTCACGAAGTCGGAGCCTTCCATGGAGGGAGAGTTCTTCGCGGCTTCGATGGCAGCGGCGGCATCCAGCTCGGTGGTGAGGCAGGCGCGCATGGCACCCAGCGAGCGCAGGTGCTTGGTCAGGGACCGGGTGTCGATGTCCTCGATGCCGAGGATGCCGTGCTCCTTGAAATAGGTGTCGAGATTTTGGGTCGAGCGCCAGTTGGAGGGCACGTTGCAGAGCTCGCCGATGACGAATCCGCGGACGTGCGGCTGGGCGGACTCGTTGTCCTCGGTGGTGATGCCGTAGTTCCCGATCTGCGGGTAGGTCATCGCCACGATCTGGCCACGATAGGAGGGGTCCGTGACAACCTCCTGATAGCCAGTCATCGAGGTGTTGAAACAAATCTCCCCGGTGGTGGTGCCGGTGGCTCCGAAGGCTTCCCCTTCGAAGGTCCGGCCGTCTTCAAGAGCAAGAATGGCTTTCATGTCGTGCGCGGCGCGCGGAAAGTAGGTACCGCGCCCGGACGATGCAAGAGAATGCGGCAATTCGCGTGCAACGCGCTGTATATGGGTCTCCGAGGCGCGGCAAGGCGCTCATTTTGTGGAGATCACGGCACCACCGGTGGGGGTGACGATCAGATCGCGGACCTGGGTGAAATATTTCCCCTCCACGGAGGCGTGGATGTAGAGTTTCTGGCGCTTGGCCTTCAGGCGGTACATGACGTCTTTGGCCTCCTTCTCGTCCACCGGATCCTGGAAATCGGCGAACCAATAGACTGCCTCCACGTCGCGAAGTTCTTTTGCAAGGAGAGCGGTCCAAGCAAACTCGTCGCCTTGGTAGTCCACATAGGACGTGTTTCCCCGGGCTGCCAACTGCCGGAAGAGCGATTCATTTGGGAGCGGTGTGGTGAAGTCCACCTTCTCCTTGGCACTGCCCTGTTCCAATGTCATATACTTGCCATTGCGGTTGAGCCGCCAGAAGCGTTCGAACCGTTTTTCCTCGATATCCATGGTGGAGTAGGTGCGGGTGACCGCCCGGCCCGGCCCGATGCCGCAGCCGACGTAGAGTACCAACGGGCTGCCTTCCGCCACCCGGTCGAGTTCCTTGATGACCTTCGGGAGGTGGGAGCTCATGGAGCCGGAAACGTCCAGCACCACGCCAATGGTACGGGCTTTCACCGGGTTGCCGAACATGACTCCGGCAAAGGGCTTCATGCCTCCAGCACCGCCACCGAGACCCGCGCCACTGCCGCTGCCGAAGCCCGTGCCATTTCCATCACCCCGGCCACCTCCGGAACCGCTGCCACCCAATCCTCCGGACAGAGACCTGGAGGAAAGCGAGCCGAGCGAAGTCATGGCGGACGCAGGCTCCGGTTCCGGCAGGACGAAACCGCTGGATGCTCCCTTTGCCGCCATTCGCGGGGCGTTGGCGGGGGTCATGGTGGCACGCTGCTTGCGGTTGCTGATCTCCTTGACTCCGGGAGAACCGCCGCCACCACCTTTCGGCAGAAAATCGATGTCCGCAGGCTTTTGCTCCGGCATCACCTGGAAGATCCAGATGACACCGATGGAAAGGAGGATCGCATGGACGACGATGGAAATGGAAAGCGACCCGCCTCCGAGCTTCTTCCAGAACGATTGGCGCGCGGCCGGAGTCGGAGCGGGTAATGGCGAGGGGCTATCTGCGGAAACAGCAGGGACATCGAGGGTATGCATGGACGAGAATGGGTTCTCCTCACCATGCGACGTTGTGGGCTGCGTGTGACGAGCAAAATCCCCAATCGTTCTGGCTATTCCGCAACAAGCGGGTCACGTGCTGCCCGGCGGCTTATTTGGTCGAGATCACAGCCCCGCCGGTGGGATTCACCAGCAGATCCCGAGCTTGGGAGAAGTATTTCCCCTCCACCGAAGCGTGGATATAGAGCTTCTGTTTCTTCGCCTTCAACCGGCGGGCCACGTCTTCCGCTTCCTTTTCGTCGATCTTGTCCTGGAAGTCCGCGAACCAATAGACGGCTTCCACGTCCTTCAGTTCCTTCGCCAGGAGTGCGCTCGATGTGTATTGCACCCCGTCGAACTCCACATAGTAGGTATTGCCACGGGTGGCGAGCTGGCGGAAAAGAGGTTCTTCGGGAATCGGGGTGGAGAAGTCGATTTTTTCCTTCGAACTGCCCTTGGAGATGGTGATGTTCTTGCCGTTGTGGTTCAGTCGCCAATAGCGTTCGAAGCGCTTCTGCTCGATGTCCGTGGTCGAATAGCTGCGGCCTTCCGGCCGGCCGGGGCCGATTCCACAGCCGACGTGGAGAATCAGCGGGCTGCCCTCCGCCACACGGTCGAGTTCCTTGATGACTTTCGACAGATGTGGGGTCATGGAACCGGAAACATCCAATACCACGCCGATGGTGCGGGCTTTCACCGGATTGCCGAACATGACTCCGGCGAAGGGCTTCATCCCTCCCGCGCCGCCACCGAGACCCGCGCCACTGCCACTGCCGAAACCCGTGCCATTCCCATCGCCCCGGCCGCCGCCGGAACCGGAGCCGCCGAGCCCTCCGGAAAGACTGCCGGACGAGAGCGCGCCCAGCGAGGTCATGGCGGACGTGGCCTCGGGCTCCGGAAGGACGAAACTGCTTGAGGCTCCCTTGGCCGCCATGCGGGGCATGTTCGCCGCTGTCATGGTGGCGCGCTGCTTGCGGTTGCTGACTTCTTTCACCCCCGGAGAACCGCCACCACCGCCTTTTGGAAGAAAATCGATGTCCGCAGCCTTTTGGGCCGGCATCACCTGGAAGATCCAGATCACGCCGATGGAAAGCAGGATCGCGTGAACGATGATCGAGATCGAGAGAGAGCCGCCGCCGAGTTTTTTCCATACGGACTGGCGGGCGGGAGCGGGAGAGGGGGTAAATTCGGGTAACGGATCGTCGGAAGGAGACTGCATGCGAACAAAGACGGGTTTCATTCCGTATTACCGGGAGGGTCCGGTTTGTTACATGCAAAGTGCGGGATGTCGTAATTTCGGGATGGGGCCGGAACTATGGTTCCACTTTCGCCTGACCATTCTCTTCAACGATGGTGAATTTTCCGCCGGTGCCGTGGGCGAGCTTCTTCATATCCTCGCCCGCAGCCGGTTCCATCATGGCGATGGTATTGATCACGGTGCCCTTGGTCTTGGCCTTGGCGATGATCGTCCGCATCTCGGTGTTTTCCGCCACACCGTCCGTCATGAAGAAGATCACGTCCGGAGGCGGCTCCATCGCCAGCGCCATTTCCAATGAAGGCGCCCAACAGGTGCCGTAGCTGAGCTTGGTTTCCTGGATGCGGCGGGCCGCCGTTTCTTTCATTTCATTGGTGGCATCCGCCCATTCCGGGCGCTGGCGTCGGCCGAGGGTTTTCCATTCACCGGTCCAGCTTTTCTCCGCCTCCCACTTGAACTTTTCGCCCTTTGGAGACTGGACCTCGACCTTGCCACTCTGGTTGTCGCCTACGACGGCATCCCCGGCCACCCAGGCGGGACCTGAGAAAAAGATGAGTTGGAACTTCGACAGCGGCGAGAGTCCGCTGACTGATGCGGCAAGCTCCTTGCGCATGAGTTTCTCACGCTTGCCGGTCATGGAGGCCGAGTAGTCGATCACATAGGCGACGCGCTGGGCCTCTACCTTCTGGTTGAAAAACAGGGCCGCGGGAGGAGCCATGCCGATTCCCGCGCCCATTCCATTGCCCGATCCCATGCCGCGGCCATGTCCATCACCCCGGCCGCCTCCGGAACCGCTGCCGCCGATCCCTCCGGAAAGGCCTCCCGGCGTGAGGGAACCCACCGAGGCCATCGAAGAAGCCGGATCGATTTCCGGCAGTACGAAGCTGCTGGACGCGCCTTTGGCAGCCATCCGCAGGGGAGTAGCGGACATCATCGTGGCGCGCTTGTGTTGGGCGATCTCACTTTTCACACCGGGAGTGCCACCTCCGCCGCCCCGTGGGATGAAATCGATGTCAGCGGGTGGTTTCTCGGGAACGACTTGGAAGATCCACACCACGCCGATGGAGAGCAAGATGGCGTGGACGACGATGGAAATGGAAAGCGATCCTCCTCCGAGCTTCCGCCAGACGGAATTTGGCGGCGGCTCGACCGGTTCGAAGTCGGGGGCTTCTTGTGGATCTTCAGGGTGCATCAAGGAGGCTTTTTGACAAAATGTCACGAAGCGCCCGGGGTGTAACTGATTCCTTCGCAGAAATGGATCCTATTTCGCCAGCAGCGCGCGAGCAGCCCGGGATTGGCGCTTGGAAGGGGGGCGCGGCACGCTAGGATGGCTCCCGATGCGCGCCCGTTTGACCAAGCTGTTCCGTTTCGAAGCCGCCCACACGCTGCCGAGTCTGCCGGAGGGCCACAAGTGCCGCCGCATGCACGGCCACAGCTTCAAGGTGGAAATCTCGATCGAGGGCGAGGTGGATGAAACGATCGGCTGGGTCTACGACCACAAGCACATTTCAAAAGCCATGAAGCCTCTCATGGAGTTGCTGGATCACGGCTATCTGAATGACATCGAGGGTTTGGAAAGCCCGACCATCGAGCGGTTGGCCGGATGGTTCTGGAAGAAGCTGGAGCCGGATCTTCCGGGACTGGCGGAAATCGTGATCTACGAGACGCCGACCGCGCGTTGCTCCTTCAAGGGGGAGTTTTGAGGTGAGGCATCACGCACGTTCCTTCGCTGGAGTGAAAGAACCGGCAGGCCGGTTGCTTACCCACGGCAGACCGGGAGATGTTGCGTACGTATGGAATCGGCTTGGCCGTGATGGCCATGGGAATCGCGATGGCGGATGAATTCGCCGATCGCGCGAAGCCGCTGTTGTCCAAATATTGCTACGAGTGCCACGGCGAACGGAAGCAGAAGGGCGGGATCGAGGTGAACCAGCTCACGTCCACCGAAGAGGCCTTCAAATACCACCGCTTTCTCAAGACCATCGCCGAGCAAGTGGAGAACCGGAAGATGCCGCCGGAGGACGATGCGGACGAAATCCCCGGCGATGACGAACGCAAGGCGCTGGTGGCGGAGATCCGGGGCACGCTGGCGAAGCTGGAAGAGGGGAAGTTTCCCCGCAATCCGGGTCGCCCCACCGTGCGGCGGTTGAACCGCAACGAATACAACCGCACCGTGCGGGATTGGCTGGGTGTGGACTTCGATGCGGGCAGTGAATTTCCTGCGGATGGAGCGGGTGGTGAGGGATTCGACAACGTGGGTGATGCGCTGTTCATCCAGCCATCGCTGATGGAGAAGTATCTGGCGGCGTCGCGAAGGGTGATTGATGCCGTGTATGCGAAGCCGGAACTGCTCAATCGCATGGTGACGGTGAAGCCGTCCCCGGAGAAGCCGCCGCAGCAGGCGGCGAAGGAGGTATTTCAGATCCAGTCGGCGCTGGCATTCCGTCGTCCGGCATCGGCTGCGGAACTGGAACCGTTGATGGCGCTCTTCTCGAAGCGGCTCGCGGCGGGCATGTCTTTTGAAGAGGCAATGAAAGCGCCGTTGCAGTCGTTGCTGATGCATCCGGTGTTCCTGTTCCGGGTGGAGCAGGATCAGGCGGGCAAAAAGGAATGGCAGGTCAGCGGCTATGAACTTGCGACGCGGCTGTCGTATTTCCTGTGGGCTTCAATGCCGGATGCGGAACTATTCCGTCTGGCGGGCGAGGGGAAACTGGCACAGCCCGCCGTGCTCGCGGAGCAGGTGAAGAGGATGCTCCAGGACCCGCGGGCGGAGTCGTTGTCGCGGTTCTTCGGCGGCGAGTGGCTGGGGTATGATGAACTGTTGGAGTTCTCCGAGCCGGATTTGAAGAAGTTCCCGGAGTTCACGCAGTCGCTGCGGAAATCGATGTATCGGGAATCCGTCGAGTTTGTCGCCAACATCATCCGCGAGAACCGACCGGCCACCGATCTGATTTCCTCCGACTACACCTTCCTCAACGAAGAGCTGGCGAAGCACTATGGTATCCCGGACGTGAAGGGCGGGAACATGCGGCGGGTGGCGCTCACGGATCCGAATCGCGGTGGTATCATCGGCCAGGCCTCGGTGATGACCGTGACTTCACTGCCGCTGCGCACCAGTCCGGTGAAGCGCGGGAAATGGATTCTCGATACGCTGCTGGGCACACCGCCGCCACCACCGCCGCCGGATGCGGGCGTGCTGCCACCGGACGACCATTCGAAAAATGGTGTCTCGATGAGGGAGCGGCTGGAGAAGCATCGCTCGCGTGCTTCCTGCGCCGCCTGTCATGCGAAGATCGATCCGCTCGGTTTCGGTCTGGAGAACTTCGATCTTCTCGGCCGTTGGCGCACGGTGGATGTGAACGGCAAGCCGATCGACTCGAAGTCCACGCTGCCGGGTGGTGCGACCTTTGATTCACCGGCCGGACTGAAGAGCTACCTGCTTTCCGACAACGATCTCTTTCTCCGCAATCTCGCACGCAAGATGCTCGCCTATGGCCTTGGCCGACCACTCGAATACTATGATGAACCCGTGGTGGTCGATCTGGTCCGGCAGCTCCGTGGCGATGGATTGAAAATGCAGACGCTCATCCTCGGTATAGTACAATCGCCCCCATTTCTCAACCGGTCCGCCACGCGCTGACCCACCCGAATCGCGAACCATGGCCCATATCCAATCCCAGCGCTGGCTGATGCCCCGCCGCAGTTTCCTCCGTGGTGCTGGGGCGACTTTGGCGCTGCCGTTTCTCGATGCCATGCGGCCATTGCTGGCACAGGGTGCGGCGGCTTCGTTCCCGGTGCGGATGGCGCTGCTCTACATGCCGAATGGCGTGCGCGCGGATCGTTGGACCCCGCAGGGCGAGGGCGCGGCTTTCGAGCTTTCGCCGGTACTCGCGCCGTTGCAACGGCATCGCGAGGATCTGCTCGTCCTCACAGGCCTTCAAAACAAGGCATCCTTCACCGGAGATGGACACTATGTGAAAACCGGTGGATGGCTCACCGGCACGACGATCACGAAGACCACCGGCTCCGACATCAACGCCAATGGCATCTCGATGGATCAGCTCGCCGCCAGCCGCATTGGGAAAGGCACGCGGCTGCCATCGCTGGAACTTGGCACCGAGCCGGTGGCCCACGGCATCGATACCAATGTCAATTACACCCGCCTCTATGCCTCCCACATCTCGTGGAAAACCTCGAATGTGCCGCTGCCGTGCGAGATCAATCCACGCGTGGCCTTCGACCGCCTCTTCCGTGAACGTTCTTCCGGTGCGGAGAAGCAAGCCTCGGATGACCGTTCGGTGCTCGATCTGGTGAATGCCGACGCGAAGCGCCTGCAAGGCAGGCTCGGCAGCGAGGACAAGCAGAAGCTCGACCAATACCTGGAGTCCGTGCGCGAGGTGGAGCGCCGGATCGAACAGGAGGCCCGCGTGTTGGCCGCACGTGAGAACCTTTCGCTGGATTTCTTCAAGAATCTGGACGCGCTCGACCAACGGATCACCGCCGCGATGGGCAAGGCCTCGCGCGAGGAAGAGATGAACTCCCGGCCGCGCTTCGATCACACCGAGCACTGCCGCATCATGACCGAGTTGATGGTGCTTGCCTTGTGGTCGGACACCACGCGTGTGTCTTCCTTCATGTTCGGCAATGACGTGACCAACCGGAACTTCTCGTTCCTCGATGGGGTCCATGGCGGACATCACGAGATTTCCCATCACAGCGGCGATGCGGGCAAGTTGGACGAATACGAACGGATCAACCGCTGGCACGTCGAGCAATACGCCTCCATGCTGGACCGCATGAGCGCGATCAAGGAAGGCGATGGCACCTTGCTCGATCACTCGATGGTGGCCTTCGGTTCACCAATCCGTGATGGCAATGCCCATGATCCGAAGAACGTGCCGATCGTGGTGGCGGGCAAGGCCAATGGCGGACTCAAGACCGGTCGCCATGTGGTCAGCCCGGCGGGCACTCCGTTGTGCGCACTGTGGATGGGCATGCTGGAGAAGGCGGGTGCGAGGGTCGATTCCTTCGGAGACGCCTCGGCACCATTGCCTGGTTTGGCGTAGCGGTTGAAAAGAATTGGCGGAGCGAGGCGGGGACGGGTTATGTTCCGTCATCCATGAATCTCGCTTCGCGCTTTCTGTTGGCCATCGTTTCCGGGATTCTCGCGGTTTTCGCGTTTCCGCCTTTCGGCTGGTCGTTGCTGGTGTTCGTGATCTGGCCGCTGCTGTTTCTGGCTTTCCGGGGTGCCGGATTCAAGAACGGCTTCCGGCTCGGAGTGGTACACGGGGCGTTGCTCTATGGCATCTCATTGTCCTGGTTCTGGAATATCTTCGGCACGGCGGCGGCCGGACTTTGGTTCCTGCTCGCACTGTTCACGGGATTGGCGGGCGGCCTCACCGGATGGGCGAGCGTGAGATGGCCGCGGGCGTGGTGGTTGGCGGGCTATGCCGCGGTGGTCTGGAGCGGGATCGAATACTATCGCTGCGAGTGGTTCTGGCTGCGCTTCCCATGGATGACTCCGGGACTGGCGCTGGGGCCCACCTGGCTGTCTCCGATTGTCGGCGTATATGGCGCTGGCTTCGTGGTCGTCTTCGTGGCGACCTGGCTGGTGTTCGGCCGGAAGAAGTGCCGTTTTGCCGGCATGGCGATCCTGGCCCTGCTGATGGCGCGTTTTCCATACTCTGCCTATGAACCGGGGAAGGAAGTGCCGGTGCTGGCGGTGCAAGGGGAGAACGTGGGCTTTGAAGCCTACCGGGACATGACCGTCAAATCGGGTTTCCGGGATGGGGTGATCGTGTGGCCGGAGTATGCGGTGCCGTATGACATCAAGCCGGGGGACGCCGATTGGGATGGAACGCTCAAACTGGCTTCCTCCCACAACGCCTTGGTGGTGTTCGGATCGGTTCAGGAACTGCCGCAGGCGAAGCATTACAACGTTGCCCGGATGTTTGATGCCAGCGGTCAGCTCGGGACGCATGCCAAGAACCGGCCGGTGCCCTTCATGAACGACGGCGAGCCGGGCAAGCAGGCGGTTCCAGTGAAGACGAAGTACGGCGCGCTTGGTACTCCGATCTGTTTCGATTGCGACTATACGGAAGTGGCGCGGCGGATGGTCGCGAATGGAGCGATGGCATTCACGGTGCCGAGCATGGATGTGAAAGGCTGGTCGGAGCGCGAACATCTCCAGCACGCGGAGTTGTTCCGCCATCGTGCCGCGGAAAACGCCCGCTGGTTCGCGGTGGCTTCCAGTTCAGGGACGACCCAGTTCATCGACCCGCGTGGAAGGCGCGTGAGCAGTCTGCCGCTGATGGATGAGGGCGTGCTGCGCGGAAGCATCTGGCTGCGGGATGACAGGACCTTTTTCAACCTCGCCGGGTGGTTGTTCCCGTGGGTGCTGTTGGGAACAGCCGTCGTGGCGACGGTGGGATTGCTGGTGGGAGGCAGCCGGAGTCGTGAGACTTCGGGCGGGGAAGATCCCCCCTGATGTCCGATGCTCCGCTATGGTGTGAGCGAGAGTGGACTGGATGTGTGGGGGGCTGCGCGGGGTCAACCAACCTGAAGTCTCACGACTTCAGCCACGTGAATTCAGGCCAGTTGTGTCTCCGCCAGGAGCTTGTAAGTGCCGCCATGAGCGATGAGTTCGTCGTGGGTGCCGCTTTCGACGATCTTGCCGTGGTTCACGACGAGGATGCGGTCGGCGTGGCGGACGGTGGAAAGACGATGCGCGATGACGAGACTGGTGCGGCCGCTCATGAGGCGTTCCAGCGCTTCATTGACGAGGCGTTCGCTCTCGGCATCGAGAGCGGAGGTCGCTTCATCGAGAAGGAGGATCTTCGGATCGGCGAGGATGGCGCGGGCAATGGCGAGACGCTGGCGTTGGCCACCGGAGAGCTTGGTGCCACGCGGACCGACGATGGTATCATAGCCTTCGGGAAGCTTGGCAATGAAGTCGTGGGCGTTGGCCTGGCGGGCGGCTTCGTGGATTTCTTCGAGAGTCGCACCCGGTCGGCCGTATTCGATGTTCTCACGGATCGAGCCGCCGAACAGCAGCACTTCCTGCGGCACGATGGCCAGATTGCCGCGCAGGGACTCCAGCGAGATGGTGGAGGAATCCCGGCCGTCGAAGAGCACTTGGCCGGATTCCGGATTGTTGAGACCCAGCAGCAGGGAGAACACGGTGGACTTGCCAGCGCCGGACGGACCGACGAACGCGACGCGCTGTCCGGACTCGATTGAGAAGCTCAGGTCATCGAGCACCTTCACATCCGGGCGCGAAGGGTAGCGGAATGAAACGTGGTGGAATGCCACGGCGCCTTCCATCCGGTCCATGCTGGAACCGTCCACACGCTCCGCGGCGGTACCGGTGAGTTCGCGGAGGCGGTCGGTGGCACCGGCCGTGAGTTGGAATTGGGAGATGATTTCCGGAAAGGAACCGAGCGATGCACCGACGAAGATCGAAAACAGGATGAACGAAGTGAATCCGCGCGAATCGATCTGTCCCTGAGCCAGCAACTGGGCACCGTACCATGCGACTCCGGCGATGGTGCCGAAGAGCACGAAAATAATGAACGAAAGGAACGCCGCCCGGATTTTCGCGCCGCGCAGCGTGACATCGAGGAAGCGGTCCAGAGCGCGATCATAGCGGCGGCTTTCGAAGTCTTCATTGGTGAACGCCTTCACATCGGCGATGCCCTGCACGGTTTCTTCGATCACGGTGCCGGCATCGGCGAGCGAGTCCTGGGCATCGCGGGAGTACTGGCGCACCTTGCGGCCAAAAAGGGCGACAGCGAGGATCACGATGGGCAGGCTCGCGAGCATCACCACCGATAGTTTCCACGAGGAATAGAACACCACGACCAGACCGCCGATGAGGATCACGGTCTGCCGTGCGAACTGTGGCACGGTGTTCAGAAGGGTATCGCGGACCACGCCGAGATCGTTTGAGACTCGGTTGCTGAGGGCACCGGCGCGTTGTTCCTGGAAGTAGGAGAGGGGAAGGCGGACCAGATGGCGGAAGATGTCGCGGCGCAGGTCGTTGAGCGCGGATTCTCCGGAACGGATGAACCCCTGCACGCGCCAGAAGCCGATGAACGCCTGGACGCCGAGGGCGAGCATCAGCCATTTCAGCGTGTGGTTGATCTTGTCCACGATGGTGGTGGGATCGACGCCCTTGCGCAGAGCGTCCGCGGGGTCGCCGATCAGGTCCTTGAGAAACCAAGGGAACGCCAGCGAAAGGACGGCGGTGATCAGCAGGGCGGCCACGGACGGCAGGAAAACGGCCTTGTGGCGCATCAGATAGCCGGAGATCCAGCGGAAGGATGAGGAGATATTGGACCCGGAGCGCGGCTGCGGCATGGGCGGATGGGAGCGGATGGGAACATTTCCGTCAACCGTTGGAAAAATCTTGAGCGGCCTCCGGCGGATTCTTATGCAAGACGCTGCCTTTCCCCTATGAGAACACCCGTTTTGCGCTTGTTGATCGCTCTTGCCGGATTTCTGCCGGTGACCTCCTCCGCGGTGGTCATCGCCAGCGGTGATGGCTCCGGAAACATTACCGCGCCGCCGGACGACCCCGGCTTCGCCAACATCGGGACCTTGAACGGGGCCTCGGCGGTTTACCTCGGCAATGGTTGGGTGATGACCGCGGCGCACGTTGCGGGCTCCCTGCCCGCCACGGTGAACTTCGGTGGCACCAACTACTCCACTCAATCGGGAACTTTCAACCGCCTGAACAATCATGGCACGGGTGGCATGACGGTGGACACGGACATCGTGCTGTTCCGTCTCGCCACCGATCCCGGACTGGCCACTCTCAATATTTCCGCCTCAACGCCCACCGTGGGTAGCCCGGTGGTGATGATCGGCAACGGCCGCGACCGGGCGGCGGGGCCGACTTTTTGGAACGTGAACACCGGCACCGATCCGTGGACGTGGACGGAGCTTCCGGATTCCACCGGAGCGAATGAGGCTGGTTTCAAGGAACTGGGCTCCCAGTCCATCCGCTGGGGGACGAATGCGATCGACAGCGTGGGGGTGAATGCGGATGCCGGATTCGGCACCGTGCGTTCGATGGTGACGGTGTTCAATGATCCGGGGACGACCCATGAGGCGCAGGCGGCGGTGGGGGATTCCGGCGGAGCGATCTTTTACAAGAACGGTTCCAACTGGGAACTAACGGGAATGTTCAATGCCGTGGGCACCTTCAGCGGACAGCCGGGGAATACGGCGGCTCTGGGAAATGCGACTTACATCGCGGATCTGTCGTTCTATCGGAACGACATCCTGACCATCACCGGGATTCCAGAGCCCGCCACGACCGGTCTCGCCTTGATCGGCGCGGGCCTCATGCTGCGCCGACGGCGCTGATAGCTTCGGCTGCGGCTTCACGGGCCCAGCGGTCGGCGGCAATGACGGCATCGAGCGTGGCGTGATGGTTCACCGCGTGATCGTCCATCACACGGCGGACGGTTTCCCAAATGCCGGGGAAGGAGAGACGTCCGGCGCGGAAGGCATCCACGGCCACCTCATTGGCGGCGTTGTAAACGGCGGGCAAGGTGCCACCGGTGAGTCCGGCGCGGCGTGCGAGCGTCAGGGCGGGGAAGTCGTCATCGCGTGGTGCCTCGAATTCGAGCTTTGCCAGTGCGGGAAAATCGATTGGTTTCAAGCCCCCGCGCACCCGGTCCGGCCAGGTCAGCGCGTATTGGATGGGGAAGCACATGTCGGTGCGGCTGAGCTGCGCCAGCACGGAACCATCCACGAACTCCACCATCGAGTGGATGATGCTCTGTGGATGAACCACCACATCGATGCGTTCCATCCCGATGCCGAAGAGCCAGCGGGCCTCGATCATTTCCAAGCCTTTGTTGAAGAGCGTTGCGGAGTCGATGGTGATCTTCGGCCCCATGTCCCATGTGGGATGTTTGAGAGCCTGGGCAGGTGTGACCGATGCGAGTTGCTCGGAGGGCCAGGTGCGGAAGGGACCACCCGAAGCTGTTAGAATCAGGCGGGACACTTCCTTTTCGCCGCCGCGATGACCGTCGAGGCACTGGAAGATGGCGTTGTGCTCGCTATCGACCGGCAGCAGGCGGACACCTGCCTTGGTGGCGGCTTCCGTGATCGTCTCGCCGGCCATCACGAGGATCTCCTTGCTGGCCACGGCGAGATCCTTGCCCGCCTCGATGGCGGCGAGCGCGGGATGAAGACCGGCGGTGCCGACGATGGCGATGAGCACGATATCCGCCCCGGAGAGTGTGGCGAGCGCGATCAGACCTTCATCGCCGGTATGGATGCGGACATCGGACGGCAGGAGGGCCCGGAGTTCATCAGCCTTGGAGGCATCGTGAAGGGCCACGTCCTTGACACCGGTTTCCAGCGCCTGTTCGGCAAGTTTGGAAACGTTCGTTGCCGCGGCGAGGGCGACGATTTCGATCCGTTCCGGGAGTTCCCGTGCGACCTTGAGAGTGGAGGTGCCGATCGAACCGGTGGAGCCGAGGAGGACGACGCGTTTGCGGGGAGAGGACATGCAGGTCAATGGAGCACCCATTTCAGATAGAAATACAGAGCCGGAGCGGTGAAGCAGATGCTGTCGATGAGGTCGAGAGCCCCTCCGATGCCCGGCAGCATGTGACCGGAGTCCTTGGCGTTCAGGCTGCGCTTCAGCACGCTTTCCGCCAGATCACCCACAACGGCCAGCAGCGCCAGGATGAATCCGAGCGCGATGACATGCGGCCAGCCGCCGAGGATGGCGAGATCCTGCGGGCAGAGGGCATGGAGACCGCAACCGGCGAGCTGGGCGAAGAACAGGGCACCCGCGAAACCCTCCCAGGTTTTTCCCGGGCTGACGTGGGGGATCATCTTGTGGCGGCCGATCATCGTGCCGGTGAGATAGGCACCCATATCGGTGAATTTCGTCACGGCGATCACCCACAGCAGGAGCACCGCGCCGGGCACCTGGCTGTCACCCGGGACCACGAACACCAGCCGGGCGGAGAAGTGGAACAACACCGCGACATAGACGAAGCCGAGCACGTTCAAGGCCACGGCCTGAAGTGCCTCGATGCCCTTGATGGAATAGCGGAGTTGGAGGGTGAAGGCTCCTGCGGTGGCGATGAAAATGGCCAGCGTGTCCAACCCGTCCGGCAGCTCGCGTCCGCCGAATGAACCGGCCGGGTGGTGGAAGATGAAAAACCAGCCGAGGGCCAGGGAATAGACCGTTGCAAGCAGGATGCCGAAGCGCGGGAAGCACTTCACTCCGGCGGCGCGGACCATGCTGAAATACTCGATGGTGGAGAGGATCGCGAGCACCGCAATCAGGGCGAAGTAGGCCCAGGCCCGCTGGCTGGCGAATGCCGCGCCGACCACGGCCCACAGGCCGAGGGTGCTGGCGGTGCGGCGCACGAAGGTGCGGCCTTTCGAGGATGCCGGTGTTGGCGTGGAGTCTGCCATTTGCCGGGGCATCCAAACCGCCCGGAGGGGTAGGTGGCAACTCATTACGATTTTCCGGCGCAACCTTTCACCGGGCCCCGGGTTCCAGATGGTGAACGGCTCCGCCCGCCGCTTCGAGAATCCAAAAAACGAAACCACGATGAAAATGAAGACATCTTTGTTCGCGATGGCCGCCCTCCTCGGCGCCGGTGCGGTTGCCATGGCCCAGGACGCTCCCGCCCCCGGCGGTGACAAGGGACCACGCCCCGAGCGCGGCGGCCCGCGCCAGCTTCCGCCCGAGCTTCTCAAGAAGTATGACAAGGACGGCGATGGCAAACTCAGCGATGAGGAGCGCAAGGCCTTCCAGGAAGATCAGAAAGCCAAGCGCGAAGCGCACGAGAAGGCTCTCCTTGAAAAGTATGACGCCGACAAGGACGGCAAGCTCAGCGACGAGGAACGCAAGACCGCCCGCGCGGAAGAGCAGAAGCGTATTCTCGCCACCTACGACAAGGATAAGGACGGCAAGCTTAGCGACGAGGAACGCAAGGCTGCCATTGAAGCTGGCGAGGTTGGCATCTTTGGCCGTGGTCCGGGAGGTCCGGGCGGCGAAGGTGGTCGCGGTGGCCGTGGCCCCGGCGGCCCGGGAGGCCAAGGCGGTCGTCCGGACGGCCCGCCGCCCGCTCCGCCGGAAGGCAAGTGATCCGACGGATCCCTTTTGATGCGAGAAACCGTGGTCTGCTCAGGCAGGCCGCGGTTTTTTTGTTAGGTGTCGTGGCGGCGGTTTCCAACCGCCAGGCCTCTTTTCTTCAAATCCAATGAGGCGGTTGGAAACTGCTGCCACGGCTACAGGTCCTGTTCGATCGCCTTCAGCGACAGGAACAATCCGTTCCAACGTTGCAGCCGCGGTTCAAGGGCGAGCTTGTCGTTCGCGACGTGGCGGCGCACTTCCTCGAGGCAGCCTGCATACTCTTGGAAAAACACTCGCAGGGCTTCCTCATAATCTCCGCGCAGGGCATTGGCGAAGGCCCCGCACGCGTCCAGCAGGCGTTCGCGGAAAGCCAGGAGGATCTCGCGCCGGCTGGCGGTGGCGTAGGCCAGGAAAATCCCGGAACAGACCAGTGCGCCCGCGAGGCAGCCCCACGGGGCCCATGGAATCTTGAGGAATCCGCAGATTCCGGCTCCGGTGAGCGCCAGGAGCGTGAGCGTGGCGAAGACTTTCAACGAGGTGACCCGCTCGCGGACCGATTGGTCGAGGCCATGCCGGACCTTGAGATTGCCGATGCCCAGCCGTGCCGCGCGACCGAGCCGCCGGACGAATTTCGACGAAGCCTTTTGCAGGCGGCTTTGGACCGCGTCATCGTCCCGCAAGGTGATGCCCATCTCGGCATGCACCCGTTCCTTCAACCCTTCCCAATGCTGCTCGCAGGCCTTTACGGTTTCGGCCGCATCCTGTTGGGCGACGTGTTCGACCGCCGTTTGCAGTCGCTCAATGAAAAGGTTTTCTGTCTCCGATCCGGAGCGATCGCCGGTGAAGAGGCGGATGAGGGTGTTCCATGGACTCAGGCGCACCCCGAGTTTCTTGGTCACCCAGACCGCTTCCTGTTGGAAGACCTCGGCCACCCCGGAGAGATGGCGCGGCAGCCGGACCACGAACTGTTCGCGCAGCCCGTCGATCTCTCGCTCGATTTCGGCGAGAAAGCGGGCACAGCGCTCGACATTGCGGGTTGTTTCCTCAATGCGGTTCTCGATCTGCACCAGACCTTCGGAGGCGTGGCGACGCCAGGTGTCGAGGAGTTTCCGGCGTTGCGGCGATTGGCAGACATTGCGGGAAATGAAGTCCTCCAACTCGGGAAAGCCACAGCTTTGCCATGCCTGCCGCCCGAAGGGATTGGTCTTTTTCGCCTCCACCGCCAGCTTTCCGGAGACGGCGAACATCGGCGGGACATGGCCGATGCGCTTCATCGACAGGTCCTTCATGTGACCAAGGATCACCGGAATGTCCGCCGGATCGCGCTGGTCGATCTGCTGGATGACGAAGGCGACGCGGTCGAGCGCCTCCGGGCCGAGCTTCGTGAGGAAGTCCCAGGTGGCCGCGCCCCATGGATTGGAAACCGGGAACACGAACAGCAGCAGGTCCGCCACGGGCAGGAAACGCTCCGTGATGCTCTGGTGGCCGCGCATCACGGAATTCGTTCCGGGCGTGTCCACCAGGTTGAAGTCCTTCAGGAACTCGACGGGCCGGTAGCGTTCCTCCAGTGTCGGCGTGATCTCGACATCCCGGGCCAGCTCACCATGGCGGTACCACAGCACGCGGTCGGTTTCCGGCAGGATGTTGACCTTGCACAGGTCGCTGCCGAAGAGGCCGTTGATCAGCGTTGACTTCCCCGCATTGACCTCTCCGCAGACGACGAAGAGGAAGGGCGAGGCCAGTCCGGTTTGGACGGTATCCGCACCCAGTTCGGGATTGATCTCCGCCTGGGTGTCCCTGGCGAGTGCCACGATCCCCCGCATCACTTCCACCAATCGTTCGCGCGTCGCGAAGTAGCGCTCGCCGAACATGGTGCGTGATGGAGGAGGGGGAGGGTGGAACAGGGAGCGGCCCGCTCGTTATTGGGCCGGAGCGGGGGCCGGGGCCGCGGCGGCGGAAGGCTGCTGCATGGCCAGCAGTTGCGAGACGGTCACGAACTTGTAGCCGCGTGCCAGCAGGGTATCGAGCGTGGCGGGCATGGCGTCCACGGTCTGGCTGTGGATGTCGTGGGCGAGGATGATGCCGCCCGGTGTGGTGGCGGAAAGGATGCGGGCGGTGACAGCGGCGGAGCCGGGGCGCTTCCAGTCGAAGGGGTCCACGGACCAGAGGATGGTCGGATAACCGTATTCCGAATAGGCCCACTCGCGCTGGCGCTGGGTGAGCGCGCCGTAGGGGGGGCGCAGCAGGTGCGGCGTCACGCCGGTGGCCCGGATGATGGCCTCGTGGGTGCGGGTGATCTGGTCGTGATACTGGGCGTCGCTGAGCTTCGTGAGCAGCGGATGGCTCCAGCTGTGGTTGGCGATTTCGTGGCCTTCCGCGACGATCTGGCGGGCGACCTGCGGATACTCGCTTACGCACTGGCCCACGCAGAAAAAGGTGGCCTTGATGTTGCGGGCGCGGAGCATGTCCAGCAGGCGCGGGGTGTTGGTGATGTGCGGGCCGTCATCGAAGGTGATGGCGATGTATTTTCCCGGAGCATTCACGCGCGAATAGCTCAGGGTGGTGCCCTTCGGGAAATTCGAGGACAGGTTCATGTCCGGATTGCGGCGGACGGGGCCTTGGACCGGCGGGGTCTGATAGGCGGCATTACGGGTGGTCTTGACCGGGGCGGCTGGACCGTTCGGGTAGCGGCCTGCATCGGCGGCCTTGTCCACGGTGCAGCTTCCGAGGCTGACGCTGAGGAGGACGAGGGACAGGGAAAGAGAGAGCCGTTTCATGTGGCGGTGGAACTCGGAGCGCATGTTCTGGAGCGGAACTATCCCCGCAGGGTCCGGCAATGTCACGCCCGGTTTTGGAAACCGGACGTCACAGGAACCGGCCGAGCAAGGGGGCAAGATCGGTGGCGGTCTGCTGCGGCCAAAGGTGCCGCGCGGTCATGATGGCACCTTCCAGCGCGGAGTGTTCCGGCCAATCCGCCATCTGCGGAATCCGGGGAATGGCGGCCGCCAGCACCCGCTTGGCCGCCGCGACATTGGCGTGGAGATGGGCAATCACGCTTTCGGCGGTGACAGCCTCTTCATCGGTCTTCCAGCAGTCGTAGTCCGTGACCATCGCCAGGGTGGCCAGGGCGATCTCCGCCTCGCGGGCCAGCTTGGCCTCCGGCAGATTGGTCATGCCGATCACGTCGAAACCGAGCTTCCGGTTCACCTCGCTTTCGGCCCGGGTGGAGAAGGCGGGGCCGTCCATATTCACGTAGGTGCCCCGGTCGTGGACCCGGCAGCCGGTTTCCGTGGCGGACTCCCGGAGAATCCCGCGCAGTCCGCAGCTCACCGGCTCGGCGAAGGCGATGTGCGCTGCAATGCCGCGACCGAAAAATGTGTGATGCTCGCGGCGGCTGGTGCGGTCGAAGTATTGGTCCGGCAGCACCACGTCGCGCGGATGGTATTGTTCCTTCAGACTGCCAACGGCGGTGACACAGATCACCCAACGGACACCGAGGCTGCGCAGTGCCCAGAGGTTGGCGCGATGGTTGATCTCGTGCGGCAGGATGCGGTGGCCGCGGCCATGGCGGGGGAGGAACCACACCTGACGACCGGCGAACGTACCTCCGACCAAAGCGTCCGATGGCTCTCCGAAGGGGGTGGTGATCACGCGTTCCTCCGCCTTCTCGAATCCGTCCAGTTCGTAGAGGCCGCTGCCTCCGATGATGCCGATCGCCGCTTCCATCGGCCGGGCCTAACATGAGGCGGGCCGGAGGGCAACCGGTGCTGGCAAAAACCGGCTTTTAGTTCAAATGTGGTATCGGAAAGTAGGATAGAGGAGCGATTTTCGGGGTGTAATCGGAGAGCATTCGCCTTAAATTGCATGAAATTGAATCCAGTCGCCGCCGGCCTTATTCTTTCTCTCGCGGGTTTGTCCGTCCTCCATGCTGCGGAGTGGTATGTGGCCCCGGATGGCGATGATGCGGCCGCCGGAACGCAGGCCAAGCCGTTCGCCACCGTCCAGCGGGCGCAAAAGTCCGCCGACCCCGGGGATGTGGTTCAGATCCGGGGCGGCACCTACCGCATGAAGGAGGCGGACATCTCCAACCGCCGTGGCCCCTTCGCCTCGATCACCTATCTGAACAAGAGTGGCGTCCAGGGAAAGCCGATCACCTATCGGGCCTATCAGAATGAAAAGCCGGTCTTCGATTGCTCCGACGTGAAACCGGCGGGCATGCGGGTGAGCGCGTTTTCCGTTACGGGTTCTTGGCTGCACTTCATCGGCCTCGATGTCACGGGCGTACAGGTGACCATCCTGGGGCACACGCAGTCGATCTGCTTTGAGAACAACGGCAGCCATAACATTTACGAGCGCCTCAGCATGCATGACGGCCAGGCGATCGGGATCTACAGCGTGAGAGGCTCCGACAATCTTTTCCTCAACTGCGATGCCTGGAACAACTGGGACTTCACCTCGGAAGGAGGGAAGGGGGGGAACAGCGATGGCTTCGGCTGCCATCCACCGAAAGGGTCGACCGGCAATGTGTTCCGCGGCTGCCGCGCGTGGTTCAACAGTGATGACGGTTTCGACTGCATCAATGCCCGCGAGGTGGTGGCGTTTGAGAACTGCTGGGCCTTCAACAACGGCTACTCGAAGGACATGAAGAAGCGCGCCGATGGCAATGGCTTCAAGGCCGGCGGATTCGGCATGACTCCGGCGGCGGAACTTCCCAGCCCAATCCCGCGCAACATCATCCGCTACTGCGTGGCGGTGGGCAACAAGGCCTCCGGCTTCTATGCCAACCACCAACCCGGAGGCAGCGACTGGACCAACAACTCCGCCTACCGGAACGGAGCCAATTACAACATGCTCTGCCGTCTCGCGGACAACATGACGGAGGTGGACGGCTATGGCCACAAGCTGGTCAACAATCTCAGCTTCGGATCGCGCAATGAGATTATCAAATTCGACGCGGCGAAGTGCGAGGCCAGCGGCAATTCCTTCACCACCGGCATGAAGCTCACCGACCGCGATTTCGTGAATCTCGACGAGAAGGAACTGTTGCTGCCACGCCAGGCGAATGGAGATCTGCCGGTGATGGGATTCCTGCATCCGAGCCCGCGCAGTGAGATCGCCATCAAAAAGATCGGGGCGTTTGTGAAGTAGCCCCTTCCAAAACGGCCCGTCGTTTCCACGCGCTTTCTTAGAGACAAAACCGCCCGATCGGATACGTAATAGCCCCCGGCCCTCTTGTGGGGCCGTCGCATGCAACCTACACCCGAAGCGGAGCATCAGGCTCCGGGCCGCGTCGAGTCCGCCCTGTTTTTTCTCAAGAGCCGTGCTTTCATCGCCCGCCGCTGGTGGCAGGAGCGGAACCAGCCGGTGAGCCGCCATTCCCATGGCACGCTATGGCGGGGGGCTCCCCAGATCGGACATGCGAAGGCAGCACTGTGGACACAGCTCACTCCAGAGGAATTTCCGCTCACCGCAGGCAAGGTGCAGAACCTCCGCGCCGCTTGCCGCAGACTTCATGGCACGGAGGTTCCTGCGGGGGAGGTTTTCAGTTTTTGGAAACAACTGGGCCGCACGACCCGCTCCCGTGGATTCACGACCGGCCGCGAACTCCGCTCCGGTTGCATGGTGCCGAATCTCGGTGGAGGCTTGTGCCAGCTCTCCGGCCTGCTGCACGCCGCAGCATTGGAAGCGGGCGTGGAAGTGGTGGAGCGCCATGAACATTCCCGGACATTGCCGGGAACTCCATTGCCTCCGGAGCGGGATGCCACGGTATTCTGGAACTACGTGGACCTGCGGTTCCGTGCTCCCTTTGCCTGGCGTCTGGAGGCGCGGCTGACCGCCACCGACCTGCTGGTGGTGATCCGTGCCGTGACGCCCTCGCGCTGTCGTGAGGATCACGCGGCTGCGGTTTCGCTTGGAGTGCCGGTGCGTGCCGCGGCGGATGGGGATTGTCTGACCTGTGGGGTGACCTCGTGCTTCCGCCATCCTTCGGCTACCAAAAACCATGCCCCCGCCGCTGGTCATACGGCCTTCGTGCTTGATGGCTTGTGGCCCGAGTTCGATGACTGGTGCCGCAGGCATTCCAAGCCCGGTGACCGGTGGTACACACCGCTGGACGGTCAGCGATGGCACAAACCGAACTATGCGTGGAGCCCGCCAGCGGATGCCACCGCGTATCATGCGACCTTTGAAACCCTGCTGCGTTCCTGGCGGCAGCGGAAACTGCCGGGGCAGGGCGCGGTGCGGCAGAAGTTCCTGCTCGATGCCCAGCGGCAGCTCGCGGAAACACTCGGCCGCCGCATCGATCCGCAGGCGCGGCATCTGATTGTTTCGCAAACACTGCTGCCGCACTTGTGGAAGGCCGGGTATCTCGGCGGGCGCACGTTTGACGTGCTGGTGAACCGCTGGCCGATGGAAGAGCTGCAATATCGTCTCGATGCTGCGGCGGAGCAGCACCAGCAGTCCGATACACTGGCGGATTTCCGGGCCGATCCGGAACTCGTGCATGCGGAGAACGAAGCGCTCGTTGCGGCTGCGCGTTTGATTACGCCTCATCGGGCCATTGCCGCGCGCTTTGGCAGCCGTGCCCTGTTGTTGGATTGGAAGATGCCGGAGGCCAGGCCGCGGGTGTTGCCGCAAGAAGAACCGAAGTGGTTCTTTCCGGCTTCCGCGCTCGGACGCAAGGGCATCTACGAACTGGCGGAGGCCATGCAAGGATTGGGTGGCGAGTTGCTCGTGCTTGGCAAGGCGCGGGAAGGCTCGAACAATCCTCTCGAAGGAATCCGCCATCGTTCCGGAGATGTTTCCGAAATCCCCGCCTGCACCGCAGTGGTGCTGCCGGCGTGGATCGAGCATGAACCACGGCTGGCGCTGCGGGCTTTGGCCGCCGGGGTGCCTGTGATCGCGACGCGCAACTGTGGTCTCCCATCCCATCCGCTGCTGATTGAGATCGAGGCGGGAGATTCCGAGATCTTGCGCGAAGCCATGGAAGAGTGCATCGGTTCCCCACAAGCATGTGCCGTGGCGTGATCCTCCTGGCGGTCCTGGGAATCGCGGGCTGCCGCCCGAAGGAAGCCCGCGCCCAACAGGACGGGCAGACGCCCTCCCCGCCAGCATCCATTCCCATGATCTCTCCCGAACCCTCTTCCGCCGCAGGCTCCGTTGCTTCCGATCTTCCCGGCCCGGAGCGCGCCTCAGCGGCAGCCGCCAGGGTTCAGCCGGAACTGAAGAAGGCACTCGCGGCAAAGGGGCTTCACCTTGGCGATCCCGTGTTCATCCGCGTTTTCAAGGAGGAGCGCACGCTGGAGTTGTGGGTGCGCCGCCGGGATACCCGGAAGTACGATTTGTTCCGTAGTTGGCCGGTGGCGGCCATGTCCGGTGTGCTGGGGCCGAAGCTCCAGGAGGGGGATGCCCAGGCACCGGAAGGCTTCTATTTCGTCCCACCGGAGCGGATGAAGCCGGATTCCCAGTTTCATCTCGCTTTCAACATCGGTTATCCGAATGCCTATGATCTCGCGCACGACCGGACCGGCACGTTCCTGATGGTGCATGGCAACGAGGTTTCGATCGGCTGCTTCGCCATGACGGATCCGGCGATCGAAGAGATCTACACGCTCTGCGCCGCCGCGTTGGATCGCGGCCAACCGTTCTTCCGCGTCCATTGCTTCCCATTCCGCATGACTTCCGCACGCATGGCCGCGGCGGTGGGAGATCCTTGGGAGGATTTTTGGAAGAACCTCAAGGAAGGCTACGATCGCTTTGAGGCGGACCGGGTGCCTCCGGACGTCATGGTCGAGGGCAAGCGTTATGTGATCCGCTCCGGGAACGAATGACGCGCCGCATTCCGACTACGTCGGAGGCACCGCCAAGCCTTCGGTTTCCCTAGCGAACAATGCGGCTACGGTGGGACGGCTCAAGACGAGAATCGTGAAAATGCCGAGCACGGTGCCGAAGGGGGCGCACATGCAGGCAAGGCCGGAGATGACGAAGCAGAAGGTGCGATTGCGCCGGGCTGAGAGATATCGGCCGCACAGATAGAAGCCGATGACGGCTACAAGCGAAATGATCCCGATGACCAGCCCTTCGAGTGTCAGGATCCACATGACTTCCTTGGGAAATCCGGGAGGTGCCGAGGTGGATCCCGAGGCCGGGGGCATCTTGGCAAACGCCTTGGGCAGGATGAGTGGGATTGCGACGTAGAGTCCGCCCAGCAACATCCCGAACACCGAAAGCCCCGCCATCACATAGTGGAAGATGGCCAACATGCGCAGATGTTCCGCGTCCCGCATCATCTGCGGGGATGGTGGCATCGGAGGCGGAGGATTCATGGCGCGGTTCTTGACCGAAAACGCTATTCGTGACGAGAACCAAATCCCGTGGTTTGACTCGTCCGGAACCGGCTGATAGCCTCCGGCGTCACGCGCCCGTAGCTCAGTTGGATAGAGCATCCGCCTTCTAAGCGGATGGTCGCTGGTTCGAATCCAGCCGGGCGTGCTTTGCTTTGATGCCGGTCGTATTGCACCCGGGTCGGATCAACGTGCATCCGGTGACACGATGGCTTGCGCAAGTGGTTGGCGGCGGTTGTTGTTACCCGCGTTTTCCTAACAGAATTCTGGATTCAGTTCCGATTCGTCCGTGCCGGGCTTGAATGCCAGCGAATGGAAAGATTCGGGAGAAGTGAAACCAAGAGAGGACGGCGCTCCCTCTACAGGTGGGGTTTGACCCATTTCACCTGCGGCGGGAAAGCGTTCGATCCACGATTTGCGGCGGCCCGGTGGTGGCGCGATCTGTGATCGGATGGTGATTTTTGGAGAAATTCCCAGCGCGGAAATTTAGAAAATGTTTGGTAATTATGCCCAATTTTCTTGCGGAAATGAAAATACCCAAAATGAGGAAAGTAGAGGGCTTGAATTGGGGTGTTCGTCGCAAGTAATTTAAAATTAGACGAATGCGATGATTTCTATTGGCTTTTCGCTTCCTTTCGATCGGATGATCCACGATTTGACCCCGGAAAATCCAGATCACCTGAATTATTCTACCCGACAAACCCAACAACTGCGAGGGTTGGCGGCTTTTGGGGAATTGGAGAAGCGTTTTGCGATTGACGATTTGCAACGAAACCGTCAATCGGATGAGTGAAATGGAAATCTCCAGAGGTTGTCCATTTCCGGAAATTTGATTCCCGTTTTGCGACCGGATTCTCAAAACCCCAATTTTGTTCCGGTTGTTGCATCTGAAAACCCAACGTTGTCCCACTCCCGTGTGTAACCCGATCCACCTTCAGCCAACCCTTGCAGGGGTGTTGTTTGACAAATGGTGGATTTGTGCGGGGGCTGGTGATCCGCTTTGCTTCGAAGTCGTGAAGGCTCCGGACTGGATCGGATCGGGAGACGAAGGAGCGACAGATGGTCTCTTGCATGAGTGAGTAGCTGATCCGCGGACGGGACACCCTGATCCGCGGTTTTTTTTGTTCATTCCATCCTTCGCATCAAAGCCCATGAAATCCCGCCGATCCTCTGTGATCTGCGTCGGCGCGCTGTTGGCCGCCGGCACGGCCGTCATCCTGAGGCCTCATCCAGACGCCACGTCGACATCTTCCACCGTGAAATCCCATGCCCGGGGTGGAGCGGAAGCCGTTCATTCCTCCGCCGGCCAGCCGGGTAATCCGCAAACTCCCGCGACCGAGTCCGGCACGGGAGATGATGGTGCGACCGCTGTCACCGAGGCGAATGCCCCGGCCGCGAACGGCCAGGGGGACTTCGGAACCTGGGCCTATGAAAAGCCGCGTGAGCCGGACTTCGCCAAGCTCGATGCCTTCGACGGCTGGATGGCCCAGTGGAAGAAGGCCACGCCGGAAGAGCGCGAGGCGCTGGCCAAGGAGGGCGCGCGTCTCGCAGGCGACCGCCGTCCGGAATACAAGGCGCTGATCTCCTTCGATCCCCGCCAGGCGGTGGATCGTGCGGTGACCCGCGTGCAGCGGCAGGATCTGCCGGAAGAGATCACCAGCCAGTTGGAAACCCCGGTTTCCGCGACCGGCACCTACAATGTTTACGGTGGTCGTCCGGCTCCGGGAATGGATATCCCGGTCGAGGCGCTGACGATGCGTTACTTCGAGGCGAACGGCGTGAGCTACAAGGCGCACGTGCCGGACGAGTTGAAGTATCTCACCTCGTTGCCGAACACGCCGCTGCAAGGTTACGCGGATGGCCGGGAGTTCGCGGTGGCTCCGAATGCGGTGCGCGCGCTGGACGTGGGGGAAAAGATCCCGGAAGGGAGCACGGTGCAGTCGACCTGTCCGGTGTCCGGAAAGACCACCGAATCCGTTTCGACGGGTGAGGCGGTGACGCAGGAATCGCCTACGGTGCAGATCGGCGAAAACATCATCACGCTGTGCAACGGCTCGCACGTGGCGGTGCTGGAGGACAACTACCGCACCTACGTGCAGGCCAGCGGCTCCGGTGGCGGAGGGTTCTTCATGGACAATTTCCCGGGCACATCGTCGCGTTCGATCGGTGCCTTCAAGTGCCTCTACATCCGGGCGATCTACCAGGAGCAGACCAGCCCGCCGAACACGGAGGAGAGCGCGTACAATGACATGCGCAACAACGCGCGCTACTACATCGAGTCGTCGTATGGCAAGATGGTCCAAACCACGACGTTCACGCCGCTCATCACGCTGCCGCATACGCAGAAGTGGTATATCGACAAGGACAGCGAGGTGAACGGCCTCGGGCTTGTCCATAACGATTCCCGCGCCGCGGCCAAAGCGCTCGGCTATGATCCGGGGCAGTTCGACTGCATCATCGTCCGTGTCAATGGTGGCCCGCGCCTGGGTGGCACGTCGTGGGGTGGTGGCAGCAGCGTGTGGGTTTCGTGGGATGGCATGGATGTGCTCAACCACGAGTGCGGCCACTCGCTCGGTCTCAATCACGCGAACTCATGGGATAACACCGACGGCACCGGCTACGGTACTGGTTCGAATGGGGAATACGGCAACCCGTATGACGTGATGGGGGGCAGTGGTGGCTTCAGCGCGCACTACAACACCATCAGCAAGCGCCAGCTCGGCTGGCTCCAGCCGAACTACTACCATTCGCCGAAGGGCAACGGTCTCTACCGCATCTATGCCTACGACCAGCCGCAACTGGAGGAGGGCAAACGCTACGCCATCAACGTCCCGAAGGACAGCATCCGCGGCTACAACATCGAGTACCATCCGGCCCGCGGCGGTTTGCTCGCGGACCAGGCGCTGGTGCTCTACAATGGCATGGGCAGCAATGCCGGCCACATCATCGACACCACGCAGGGTACGCCCAGCGGCAAGAGCGATGCCGGCATCGGGGAAGGCCGCACCTATTCGGACTGGGAGTCCGACCAGCACTTCACGGTGGTGGCGGAAAACGCGACCACACCGCCCTCGCTGGATGTCGTCTACAACCGCGGACCTTTCCCGGGCAATATCGCGCCGACCGCGACGCTCGGCGCCTCTGTTACGACGATTGCAGTAGGTGGAAGCGTGACCTTCACGGCCACCGCATCCGATGCCAATGGCGACCCGCTTGCCTACTACTGGCAGTTCGATGACGGCGTCTACGGCACGAACAACGCGGTGTTCACCCGCACGTTCAACGCCGCGGCGCAGGTGAATGCGATGCTCACCGTCTCCGACATGAAGGGTGGCACGGTCCGCCGTTCGGTGGTGATCAATGTCGGCTCGCACGGCAAGCAGCAGATCACGGGCACCATCACCGATGGCGCCAACCCGCTCGCGGGGGTGATGGTCGGCAATGGCAGCAAGTATGCCTTCACCAATGCGGACGGCACCTATTCGCTGCCGGGGCTTTCGACCGGCTCCACCACGCTGACGGCTTCGCTGCCCGGCTACACCTTCACGCCTTCCACCGCCAATCCCTACACGGTGGTCGCCGGAACGAACACGGTGAACTGGACCAGTACCGCGCCGACGCTGGTGACACTGACCAAGACGGCCGATGCGACCGAAGGCGGCTCCAATGGCAACTTCCGCCTGACCCGCACCGGGGACACCTCCGCGGATCTCGTCGTGCTGGTTTCGCCTGTCGGCGGCACCGCCACGATGACCACGGACTACACCTTCACGCCCGCCTATGTCGCGTCCGGTTCCTTCAAGTCCTTCACGATTCCCGCTGGCTCCGCCACGCTCGATGTCGCCGTCGCTGCGGTGAACGACACTGCCGCGGAAGGTCCGGAAACGATCACCCTGCAGCTCGCTTCGTCCGCCGGTTATGTCTCCGGCAGCTCGAACTCGGTAGTGATGACGCTCAATGACAACGACACCACGCTGCCGCTGGTGGCCGTCACCGCGCCCGATCCCTATGCGACGGAAGGCCCCGGCAGCACCGACACCGGCAAGTTCACCTTCACCCGCACCGGCTCGACCGCCGCGGCGCTGAACCTGACCGTCGCCTGGAGCGGAGCCGCCACCAATGGCACCGACTACACCACGCTGCCGACCACGGTGACCATCCCCGCCGGACAAAGCTCGGCGGACGTGGTCGTTTCGCCCATCAATGACAGCGCGATCGAAGCGCCGGAGGATGTGGTTGCGACCATCTCTACCAATGCCGCGTACCTGCGTGATGCCGGCGCCACCACCGCCAGCGTCATCATCACCGATGACGACACGCCGGTGGTGACCGTGAGCGTGCCCGACCCGAACGCCTCGGAAGGCGGCCAGGACACCGGCACCTTCCTGCTGACCCGCACCGGCAGCACCGCCGCTCCGTTGACCGTTTACTACGGTCTGACCGGCACCGCATCCTACGGCACCGACTACATGGCTCTCACCGGCCAGGGGACGATTCCTGCCGGAGCGACCAGCGCGCCGGTGGTGATCACACCGTATGACGATGACATCGGTGAGCCCGCCGAGACGGTCGTGCTGTCGCTGAGCACCTTCAACAACGCCTACAGCATCGGCTCCGCCTACCAGGGCACCGTCACGATCACGGACAACAACGATCCGGTGCTGGTCACGGTCCGCGCCGGCACGGTCGGCACCGAAGGCGGCTCGAATGCGACCCTCATCTTCCACACGATCGGCACCGGCAGCGGCAATGTCACGGTGAACTACACCGTGGGCGGCACCGCCACCGCGGGCAGCGACTACACCGCGCTTTCAGGCACGGTGAGCGTTCCAGTGAATGGTTCCAACGACACGACTGTCACGATTCCGATCACCAATGATACGCTCGCCGAGCCGACCGAGACCATCGTGGTCACGATCACTCCGGGCAGCGGTTACAAGGTCTACAACGATCCCTCGGCCACGGCGCTGATCCGCGACAATGACAGCGGCGGCGAGCGGGTGATGGTCTCCACCTGGAACCAGACTCCCACGGAGGCTGGTCCGACGGCGGCGAACTTCTACTTCTCCCGCGCGGTGGGCACCACGGGCGACCTGACGGTGAACTACACGGTTTCCGGCACGGCGACCAATGGCACCGACTACGCGAATCTCAGCGGCACCTGTGTGATTCCGGACGGCGCGTCCGGCGTGAGCGTGCCGGTGACGCCTGTCGATGATGCCATCGCGGAGGGAATCGAGACCGTCACGGTGACGGTTGCCTCCGGCACAGGCTACAGCGTGGACTTCCCCGCTTCCGCGACATTCGAGATCACCGACAACGACACGTTGCCGGTGACGGTGGGTTTCCAGCAGACGGCGATCTCCACCAGCGAGCAGCCTGGAGCGCTCGGTGAATACCGTGATCTGCCGGTCGTGCTTTCCGCTTCCTCCACCAACACCGTCACCGTGCGAGTGATCGCGGGTGGTGGCGATGCGATGGGGGATGACGTGGACTGGGCCTTTGTGGATGCTGCCAGCGGCAATGCGGTGATCCCCTATGCCACGCTGACCTTTGCTCCCGGAGTCACGTCGAAGAACGTCCGCATCCGTGTGAAGAACGACGGCTATGTGGAAGGTGGCGAGACCGCCGTGCTGCAACTGACCGCCGCGACCAATGCGGGCATCACCGCAGGCAAGAGCACGGAGAACGTGCTGATCTTCGATGATCAGATCCCGGCTCTCGTGACCGAGGAACGCTGGAACACCGGCTCGGTTTATACCAACAACACCTGGAACTCGGTCACCCCGGACTACACCGGCCTGTTGGAATCGTTCACCACGGCACAGGATGTCGCGGACAGCTATTCGCGGCGCCTCACCGGTCTGATCACCGCGCCGACAACCGGCAACTACACCTTCTGGATCGCTTCGGATGATGCCTCGCGCCTCTATCTGAGCACGGACGCCACCGCCGCGAACAAGGTGCAGATCGCCACTGTCAGCGGTTGGACGGGCTTCCAAGACTGGGATGCGAACGCCTCGCAGAAATCGGTGACCAAGACACTGACCGCGGGCCAGAGCTACTACATGGAGGTGCAACACCAGGAAGGCGGCGGCGGTGACCACGTGTCCGTGGCCTGGGAGGGCCCGGGCTTCACCCGCACGCCGATTGTTTCTCCAATCGCCGATACCGCACCGCGCACCGTCCGCATGCTGACCGCTGCGACCACCCGCACGGAAGGCGATGGCTCCGAACCAATGCTCCAGGTGCTGCTCGACCGTCCGGCGGGCTCCACGCCGGTCACGGTGAACTACGACTCGACCGGCACGGCGACCAATGGCAGCGATTATACGCTGACCGCGGGCACACTCACTTTTAACAATGGTGAGCAGATGAAGGCCGTGCCGCTGGCCATCCTCACGGATGCGATCGGCGAGTCTCCGGAAGGCATCGTCGTATCGCTGTCCAGCCCCTCCGGCGCCACGCTTTCCGCGCCGTCCTCGACGGTCATCACGCTGCTCGATGCGAGCGCTCCGGTGGTGAACACCATCCAGGTGAATGCCTCCTCCGCCATGAGTGTTGGCACGGTGGTGGGAACGGCCACCGCCACTCCGGCCTCCGGCCGCACCATCAGCGGTTGGACGATTGTCGCGGGCAATGAGAGCGGCGCGTTCGCGATCAATGCCAGCGGCCAGGTCACGCTGCAGGTTCCCGGCTCACTGCCAAATCCCGGTTTGCGCCATCTGGTCGTCCGCGCCATCGACAATGCGGGTGCCACCGGTGACGGTTCGTTCAAGGTGGTGTGCAATCCGCCGTCCTACACCGGGGTGAGCGAGAAGCGCTTCGCCGGTGCCACGGCCTACAACACCAACACCTGGACCGGCACGCCCAGCTACACCGGAACGCTGGAGGCATTCACCACGCCTCAGAACGTGGCGGACAGCTATTCGCGCCAGATCATCGGCTACATCCAGCCGCCCACCACCGGTGATTACACCTTCTGGATCGCTTCGGACGATGCCTCGCGCCTCTATCTGAGCACGGACGAGACTGCGGCGAACAAGTCGCAGATCGCCACTGTCAGCGGCTACACCGGCTTCCAATCGTGGGATGCGCAGACATCGCAGAAGTCCGCCACCTTCACCCTGACCGCTGGCAGGGTGTATTACCTGGAAGTGCAGCATCAGGAGGGCGGGGGCGGTGATCACGTCTCCGTCGCCTGGCAGGGCCCGGGCTTCGGCCGCGCCGCCATTCCAATCGGCGCGGTCGCCCCGCCGTTCCCCACCTTCATCGGTGTGAACGAGACGCGTTTTGCCGGCTCCTCCGCTTACGATACCGGCGTCTGGACCGGCACGCCCAGCTACACCGGGACGCTGACGACCTTCACGTCGATCCAGGATGTCGGGGACAACTATTCCCGCAAGCTCACCGGCTGCATCCGGCCTGCGACCACCGGCGATTACACCTTCTGGATCGCTTCGGACGATGCCTCGCGCCTCTACCTGAGCACGGACGAGACCGCGGCAAACAAGTCGCAGATCGCGACGGTGACCAGCTACACGGGATACCAGTCATGGGACTCGAACCCTTCGCAGCAGTCCGCCGCCATCACGCTGACCGCTGGCAAGGCGTATTACCTGGAAGTGCAGCATCAGGAAGGTGGCGGTGGTGATCACGTTTCGGTGGCATGGCAGGGTCCGGGCATCAGCCGCGCCGCCATCCCGTCCAGCGTGGTCGATCCGCAGTTCCCCGCCGCACCGGTGGTGCCGAGCATTAATGTCGGCGCACCCCTGGCGGGCAGCAGCATTGCCTCCGGCACCAATGTGACCGTGTCCGCGAATGTGGTGGCCACCGGCGTGCCGGTAACCTCCGTGGAGTTCTATGTGGATGGTGCGCTGGTCGGTTCCGATGGCAGCGCCCCGTATTCCATCACCTGGACGAACAACGCCACGGTGGGCAGCCACAACTTTACCGCGAAGGCGATCTACAGCGTGGGCTCGGTGACTTCGGTTGCCTCGTCGTTCACGGTGCCGAACGCGGCTCCGACCTTCACGGCGAACCCGATCACGGGTGGCGGTGCCACGGAGGACAGCGCTTACTCCGGTTCCATCGCTTCGTATGGGGCCGATATCAACCCGGGCGATACGCTCACCTACTCGAAGGTGTCCGGTCCGTCCTGGCTGTCGATCGCTTCGAACGGTGCGCTCTCCGGCACGCCGCTCAATGGTGACGTGGGGGCGAACAGCTTCACGGTGAAAGTAACCGACGCCGCGGGTGCGAACGCCACTACGACGCTCAATATCGCCGTGGCCAACGTGAACGACGCGCCGACCTTCACCGCGAACCCGATCACGGGTGGCGGTGCCACGGAAGACAGCGCCTATTCCGGTTCCATCGCTTCGTATGGTTCGGACATCGATGTGGGTGACACTCTCACTTACTCCAAGGTGAGCGGCCCGTCCTGGCTCAGCGTCGCTTCCAATGGCGCGCTGTCCGGCACCCCGGGCAATAGCGACGTGGGTGCGAATGCCTTCACGGTGAAGGTGACCGACGCCGCTGGTGCGAACGTCTCCGCGACGCTCAACATCGCCGTGACGAATACGAACGACGCTCCGACCTTCACCGCGAACCCGATCACGGGCGGCGGTGCCACCGAGGACAGCACCTACTCCGGTTCCATCGCTTCGTATGGTTCGGACATCGATGCGGGTGATACCCTCACTTATTCCAAGGTGAGCGGTCCGTCCTGGCTCAGTGTGGCTTCCAATGGCGCGCTGTCCGGCACCCCGGGCAATAGCGACGTGGGTGCGAACAGCTTCACGGTGAAAGTAACCGACGCTGCCGGTGCGAACGTCTCTGCGACGCTGAACATCGCGGTGACGAATACGAACGACGCTCCGGTCTTCACCACCAATCCGATCACCGGAGCGGGTGCGACGGAAGCGGCGGCCTACACCGGCTCGATCGCCTCCTATGGTTCGGACATCGATGTGGGTGACACGCTCACCTACACGAAGGTATCCGGCCCGTCCTGGCTCTCGGTCTCCTCCAATGGCGATCTGTCCGGAACACCCACGGCCACCGACGGCGGGCTCAACACTTTCTCCGTGAAAGTGACCGACGCCTCCGGTGCGAACGCTACCACCACACTCAATGTCACCGTTACCCTGATCAACAATGACGGGGTGTGGACGCTGGCAGGTTCCGGTTCGTGGCCGACGACCGGCAACTGGAGCGGGGGAGTGTTCGCCAATGGCACTGGCAAGACCGCGGACTTCAGCACGCTCAACCTCACCTCCGATGCCACTGTGACGGTGGATGGAGCTCGGACGATCGGCAACCTGACCTTCGGCGATACCACGCCTTCGAACAACTGGATCGTCAATACCGGCACCGGTGGACCGCTCACGCTCGATGTGGCCAGTGGTTCCCCGTCGGTGACGGTGAACAACCAGACCGCCACCATCGGTGCGGTGGTTGCAGGCACGAAGGGGCTCACCAAGGCCGGGTCCGGAACACTGGTGCTGAATGGCGCGAACACCTACACCGGTGCGACTGCTGTCAACGCAGGCACGCTGGTGATCGGCAACAGCAACCAGCTCAATGCAGGATCCAGCAGCCTCACCATCGGCACCACCGGCACCGTGCAGCTCAATGCAGGTGCCAGCGGCACCTATCCCGGCTGCGGTATCACGGTGAACGGCGCGGGAACCTCGGCGACCACCGGTCTCTACCTGAATACCGGCGTCTATCACAATGCCCAGGCGAAGATCACGCTGGCCACCGCACCGACCACCGTCCGCACCGCGGGTGCCGGCACGGCGCAGATCGGCGGCTTTGACATCAATGGCACGATGATCCAGACCAACACTGCGGCCAGCGGTTCGGTGATCGCCTCGACCATCAACATCGGAGGTGGCTCCTACGGGGTGAACTTCTCCACCACCGCCGGTTCCGCCACTTCCACCGGCGACCTCATCGTGGATGGCAACCTGCTCAACGTCGGGATTGATGGTTTCGGCATCTACTTCAATGGCACCGGTTCGGTGCTGTTGACCGGTGCCAGCCCGTCGTTCACGAACAACAACCGCAACAAGCTGACGGTGAATACCGGCACGCTGATCCTCGGAGGTTCCTCCACCTTTGCGGGAGGTTCCTACGGTGGCAGCGTGGTCTTGGGTAGCAGCGGCAAGCTCAAGTATGACCGTTCTGCCGGTGCCCAGACCTTCTCGGGCGTCATCAGCGGCAATGGTTCGCTCACCAAGAGCAACAGCGGGACGCTCACTTTGGGCGGCACGAACACCTACACCGGCACGACCACCGTCAGCGGTGGTTCGCTGGTGGTGAATGGCGCGGTTTCCACCGGTGCGGTGACCGTGCAGACGGGTGCCACGCTCGGCGGTTCCGGCACGGTGGGCGGCGCTACCACGGTGCAGAGTGGTGCGACGTTCGCCCCCGCTGGCACGTTGACGGTGAACAACACCCTCTCGCTCGCTGGCACCACCCAGGTGACCCTTGGCAAGTCCGGCGTGACCCTCAGTAATGACAAGGTTGCGGGGGTCAGCACGGTCACCTATGGCGGTTTGCTGGTGGTCACGAATGTGGGACCGGACGCACTGGTGGTGGGTAACAGCTTCCAGCTCTTCGCCGCCTCCACCTACTCCGGCAGCTTCAGCAGCATCACGCTGCCCACGCTTCCCGCCGGTCTGGTGTGGGATACGACGAACCTTGGCGTGAATGGCACGCTCTTCGTCGGCGGCGTGCCGCTGGCGGTGAACGACAGCTTCACCACCGCGGAGGATGCCATGGGCACCTTCGCCGTGATGGCGAATGACAGCGATCCGGATGGCGACACGATCTCGCTGCTCTCCGTGACCCAGGGTGCCCACGGCACCGTGGCGATCTCCGGCAGCAACGTGACCTACACTCCGGCTGCGGACTACAATGGCAGCGACAGCTTCACCTACACCATCACGGACTCCAGCGATGGCACCGCCACGGCCACCGTTTCAGTGACGGTGACTCCGGTCAACGATGCTCCGACCTTCACGGCCAATCCCATCACGGGCAGCGGTGCCACGGAGGACAGTGCGTATTCCGGCTCCATCGCTTCGTATGGTGCGGACATCGATGCGGGGGACACGCTCACCTACTCGAAGGTATCCGGCCCGTCGTGGTTGTCGGTCGCTTCCGACGGTGCACTCAGTGGCACGCCGCTCAATGGCGACGTGGGGGCAAATGCCTTCACCGTGAAGGTGACCGATGCCGCGGGGGCGAATGCCACCACCACGCTGAATATCACGGTGACCAACACCAACGACGCTCCGACCTTCACCGCCAATCCGATCACGGGTGCCGGTGCCACGGAAGACAGCGCCTACTCCGGTTCCATCGCCAGCTATGGCGCGGATGTCGATGCGGGTGACACGCTCACCTACTCGAAGGTGTCCGGTCCGGCCTGGTTGAGCGTGGCTTCCGATGGCGCGCTTTCCGGCACGCCGGACAACAGCAACGTCGGTGCGAACGCCTTCACCGTGAAGGTGACGGATGCGGCGGGCGCGAATGCCACCACGGCATTGAACATCACGGTGGCCAACACCAACGACGCGCCGACCTTCGCCACCACCCTGACCGCTCCGGACGCCACCTCCGGCATGCCCTACACCGGCAGCAGCATTGCGGGCTCGGCCAGCGATGTGGACGCGGGTGACACGCTCGCCTACTCGAAGGTGTCCGGCCCGTCCTGGCTGGTGGTCGCTTCCAACGGCACGCTCACCGGCACGCCGGGACTCGCCGATGGCGGCACCGCCAACGTCTTCACGGTGCGCGCCACCGATGGAACGGGGGCCTATGCCGAAACCACGCTGACCATCAACGTGATCATCCCCGACCTCGCCGCCGATCCGGATGGCGACGGCTCGCCGACCGGCCTGGAGTTCACCGTGGGCACCGCGCCATTCGACGTGGCGTCCGTCCCGGGCTCGATCTACACCAACCTCCGCGGCTGGTGGAAGCTCGACGAAACCTCCGGCACCAACGCCGATGACGCCACCGGCCGCGTGCAGGACGGCACCATCGCGGGCAGCCCGGCTTCCACGACAGGTATCGTAGGAAACGCGCTGAACCTCGACGGCACCGATGACGGCATCACGCTGGGTGCGGCTCCATCGCTCTCCGGCACCGGTGACTTCACCGTCGGAGCCTGGGTGAAGATCGCTCCGGGTTCCGGCACGGGCGTGATCATCCAGCAGCGCGACGCGACGGGCTCCGGCTACAACGGCGAATACGGACTCCAGGTGTTGTCCAACGGCACCGTCGAGTTCTACATCTACAACAACGGCTACCAGTTCGACATCGTCACGCCGGCCACCTACGGCCTGGTGAACGACAACCAGTGGCACCACGTGGCGGCCACCCGCAGCGGCACCACCGGCACCGTTTATGTGGACGGCAATCCGCTGGCCACCGCCTCCGGCACCGCCAAGAGCCTGGTGTCCACCATCACGATGTCGATCGGCTGGGACCAGCGTGACAACAACCGTCGCTTCAAGGGCCTGCTCGATGAAGTCCGCCTCTACACCCGCGCGCTGAGCGCCAGTGAACTCAACGGCCTCCATGACGGCCTGATCGCCAACCGCGCGCCGGCGTTCACCGCCAGCTCGTTCACGATGGGCAATGCCACGGTGGGCAGCGCCTACTCCGGCAGCCTGGTGGGCAAGGCCACCGATGCGGATACCGACGTGCTGACCTTCGCCAAGGTGTCCGGTCCGTCCTGGCTGACGATCGCCTCGAATGGCGCGCTGTCCGGCACTCCGGCGGCGGGCGATGCGGGCGCCGGCAGCTACTCGGTGAGCGTCACCGATCCGGATGGCCAGAGCGCCACGGCGACGATGAGCATCACGGTCTATGGGGCTCTGCCGTCCGGTTGGACGGCGGGTGACATCGGCAATACCACGGTGGCCGGTTCCAGTGGCTACACCTCGGGCTCCGGCCTCTACACCATCAGTGGCGGCGGTCCGGACATCTGGGGCACGGCGGACACGTTCCAATACGCCTCCACCGCGATGACGGGTGACGGCGAGATCCGTGCGCGGGTGACCTCGCAGACGAATACCGCGGGCTGGGCGAAGGCCGGTGTGATGATGCGTGATACGACCGCTGCCGGTTCGTCGCACTCGATGATGGTGGTGACACCGTCCAACGGCTTCGCCAACCAGTATCGCGCGACGACCGGTGCGAGCAGCAGCCACATCGCCGGACCGGGGCTCAACGCCTACCCGAACAACTGGGTGCGGGTGACGCGCTGCGGCTCGCTGTTCACCGCCTACGTGTCGTCCAACGGCACGACGTGGACGCAGGTCGGCCAGGAAACGGTGACGATGGGCGGCACGATCCGTGTGGGTCTGGCAGTCGATGCCGGCACGAGCGGGGTGGCCAGCACGGCGACCTTCGACAATGTGACGGTCACGCCGTATCCCTCGCCATGGGTGACCGGTGACATCGGCACCACCGGCGTGGCGGGACGCTCCGAGTTCTTCAACAACGTCCATACGCTGAACGGCGCGGGCGTGGTGGGAGGAACGGCGGACGGCTTCCGCTACACGTATCAGGCGCTGACCGCGGATGGCGACATCACGGTGCGCATCCCGACGTTCGCCAACACCGGCACCAGCTCGCGGATCGGGGTGATGATCCGTGACACGCTGGCTGTCGATGCCCGCCACGTGTTCCTCGGCACGGACGGTTCGGGTGCCTTCACCTGGACGCGCCGCACGGCGACGGCGGGCAGCACGACGACCTCGAACAGCGGCACGGCGACGGCCCCGAACGTGTGGGTGCGCCTGACACGGGTGGGCAATGACATCACGGCCTACAGCAGCACGAACGGCACGAGCTGGACGAATGTGGGTACGGTGACGGTGACGATGGCGGGCAACTGCTACATCGGCCTGGCCGTGGGCAGCGGCAACACCACCGGGCTGAACGCTTCGACATTCGACAGCATCACGGTGACTCCGTAATGGATTGATGCTGGCAGCGGATCCACCCAGCCGGGAGCGGGTGGTCTGCTGTCAGGCATCCGATCACTCCAACAAAAAAGCCCGGATGACGTTTGTCATTCGGGCTTTTTTATGGATCGGAATGACTATTCCTTCACGCGCTCCACGGCGGCGCCAAGCATGAGCAATTTCTCATCGATGTGCTCGTAGCCGCGATCGATGTGATAGAGGCGGTTGATGGCGGTGGTGCCGGTGGCGGTAAGAGCGGCCAGCACCAGGGCGGCGGAGGCGCGCAGGTCGGAAGCCATCACCGGAGCGGCGGAGAGCTTTTCCACGCCGCGGACGATGGCGGTGCCATTGTCCACCTTGATGTCTGCTCCCATGCGTTTGAGTTCGGCGCAGTGCATGAAGCGCTGCGGGAAAATGGTGTCCTTGATCACGCTGATGCCTGGCGTGGTGGCCAGCAGAGCGGTCATTTGCGCCTGCATGTCCGTCGGGTAGCCGGGGTAGGGGGCTGTGACGAGATTGCAGCCGGTGAGGTTTTCACCGCGGCGGATGGTGCAGGCATCTCCGGCGGCATTGAATTCGACCGTATGGCCGGACGCCTCGATGGCGGCGGTAATCGACTTCAGGTGCTCGCGGCAAACGCGGCGCAGCGTCACGCCATCGCCAGCGAGCGCGGCGGCGGCCATGAAGGTGCCCGCCTCGATGCGGTCCGGAATGACGGTGTGCTCGACGCCGTGGAGCCTTTCCACCCCCTCGATCACGATGCGGCTGGTACCCGCACCTTCGATCTTCGCGCCCATGGCGTTGAGGAAATTGGCGAGATCCAGGACTTCAGGCTCGGCGGCGGCGGACTCGATCACGGTGATGCCTTCCGCCAGGGTGGCGGCCATCATCACGTTGTCGGTGCCCAGCACGGTCGGTCCGAGCGGGCCACTGAGGTTGATTTCCGCGCCGCGGAGGCCATCCGGAGCGGTGAGGATGATATTTCCACCTTCGAACTCGACCTTGGCACCCAGCGCCTCGAGGCCGCGGAGGTGGAGGTCCACCGGGCGGTCACCGATGACGCAACCACCGGGTAGGGAAACCACAGCGCGACGCTTGCGGGCCAGCAGAGGGCCCATCACGCAGATGGAGGCGCGCATGCGGCGCACCAGTTCATAGGGGGCGGTGTCGGAAATGTCCGCGCAGGTTGCGCGCACGGTGCCGGAGGAGCGTTCCACGTCCGCACCCAGGGCATTGAGGATCTGCACCATGTAGTTCGTGTCGGACACGTCCGGGACACGGCGGATGATGCAGTCTTCGTCCGTGAGCAGGGCGGCGGCAAGGATCGGGAGCGAGGCGTTCTTCGAGCCGGAGATATTGACCGCACCACGCAGGGTGGTGCCGCCATGAACGAGCAGTTTGTCCATCTGAGGGAGAAAGAGGAAATCAGGATTTACGGGCGAAAGGGAACCGGGCGACGCCGGACAGGTCGGACTTCACTTCGACAGCGGTGAAACCCGCATCTTGGAGAAGACGGGCGACGTGTGAAGCCTGATCATGCCCGATTTCAAGTGCGATGTGTCCTCCGGGTGTCAGTTTTTCAAAGGCTTGTGGTGCAAAACGCCTGATCACATCCAAGCCGTCCGGACCGCCGAAAAGGGCCAGGTCCGGATCGTGCATCACCTCGCGGGTCAGTGTGGGTCGGTCGGTTTCCGGGACGTAGGGGAGATTCGCGACAATGAGGTCGAAAGGGCCGTCCACGGTGGCGAAGAGGTCGCTTTCCGTCAGCTCCACATTGGCAAGGTCGATGGAGGCGGCGTTTTCCCGCGTGAGCGCCAATGCCTCCGGGGAAACGTCCGCCAAAACCACGGTCCAAGCGGGTTTCGCAGAGGCCAGCGAGAGGCCTAGCACCCCGGAACCGCAGCCCATGTCCAGCGCCCGGGCCGCTTCCGGCAGATCGGGCAGTTTCAGCACCATCTCCACCAGTTCCTCGGTTTCCGGGCGGGGGATCAGAGCCCGGGTGTCGGTTTTGAACTCGTTTTTGTGAAACCAGACGGTGCCCAACAAGTGTTGGAGCGGGACACCCTCTCCACGCTTTTTCAGGGCTTCCCGGAGCGGGACGAGATCCTTTTCCTCCATCGGCTGGTCGAACCGCAGGTAGAGGTCCATGCGGGTGCAGCCTAGCTGGTGGGCGATGAGCATCTGCATGTTGCGCCGGGCGTCCTCGATGCCGCGTTTCTCCAGATAGCGGGTGCCACCGTCGAGGGTCTCCAAAAGGGTCGTCATGCGTGAGGGGCGACCATGGGCGGGGAGGGGACGGACGCCAAGAGCGGAAACTCCTTTTCACCGTGGAATCGCCCCGTTAGGAGGATGGTAGATCATGCCTGACCACAACGATTTCATTCATAGCGAGGAATTCCTCCGCCAGCTCATGCGGCGGCAGCTCCGGCTCTCGGTCGCCTGTGCGGCCACCTTCGGGGGCGGCCTGCTCGCGCTGCCGCTGTTCAATTACTTCGCGCCGGACCTGATGGCGACCCGCGTGGGAGGGTTCACGCTGAGTTGGCTGATCCTGGGCATCCTGTTTTTCCCGTTCGTGTGGGTGATCAGCTATACCTTCATCCGCCGCTCGCTCTCGCTGGAGAAGCAGGAAGCGGAGGACGCCCTGAAGCACAACCGCGAAGCCTGAGCCAATCATGAACGTTGATCCCTGGATTCTCGTCTTCTCGCTGGCGACCGTGGTGGTGACCCTCTACATGGGGTTCCGTTCCGCGGGCAAATCGAAGACTGCTTCGGACTTTTTCGTTGCCGGTCGTTCGGTTTCGGTCGGATGGAACTCCGCCGCGATTTCCGGCGAATACCTGAGCGCCGCCTCCTTCATGGGCATCGCCGGCATGGTGATGTCCTCCGGCTATGACGCGTTGTGGTATCCGGTGTGCTACGCCTGCGGGTATCTCTTCCTGTTGTTGTTCATCGCGGGGCCGCTGCGGCGGTTCGGGGCCTATACAATCCCGGACTTTGCGGAAGGGCGTTTCGATTCACCGCTGTTCCGGAAGATCGCGGTGATCTTCGTGCTGTTCATCGGCTTTTTCTACACCATGCCGCAGATGAAGGGCGCTGGCACCACGCTGGCCTACATCTTCCCGGGCCTGCCCTACTGGGTGGGCGTGGTGGTGGTGGGTGCGGTGATCACCTTCAACGTCGCTCTCGGTGGCATGAAGGGCATCACGCTCATCCAGGCGATGCAATACTGGATGAAGATGTTCGCCATCTCCGTGCCGATCTTCGTGCTGATGGCGGTGTATGGTTCCTATGGCAGCAACCTCGGTGCGAATACCACCGCGAAGGAGGCCGCTCCGATTGTGCAAACCGTGGAGCGCAAGCCGCTGACGGAAAAGGCTCCGGCGGATAAATCATGGATCGCGCCCTTTGGTCCGCTGACCACCAAGGCCGTGAAAAATGCCGCAGAAGCTTTGCCCCAGGAGCAGCGCGCCGATTTCCTCGCGAAATACCAGAAGCCGTATTCGCTGCTCTACACCTACTCGCTCATCATCGCGCTGGTATGCGGCACGGCCGGTTTGCCGCACATCCTCGTGCGTTTCTACACGAACCCGGATGGTGTCGCGGCGAAGCGGACCACGATGTGGGTGATGATTCTCATTGGTGTCTTCTATGTCTTCCCGCCGGTATTCGGCGTGATCGGACGCAATCTTCTGCCTGAACTTTATGCGGGTGCCGGAGCAAAAGGCACGGACAAGATCGTCTTGGAGCTGCCCGTGCTGCTGAGAGCGAAGTATGGCACGCTCGGTTCGATTCTCAGTGGCATCACCTGTGCGGGTGCCTTCGCCGCGTTCATGAGCACGTTCAGCGGTTTGCTGGTCTCGATGACCGGCGCGCTGGCACATGATGTTTATGGCCGCATCCTCAAGCCGAACTCCACGCCGGGGCAGCGGTTGAACATGTTCAAGCTTTGCGCGGTGATCGTCGGAACGGTGGCGGTGTTGCTCGGTTGTTTCGTGGAGCCGCTGGAAATCAATTTCATGGTTGGTCAGGCGTTCGCCATCGCCGCCGCCAGCTATTTCCCGCTGTTGTTCGTGAGCGTGTGGTGGCGTGACATGACGATGAAGGGCGCGGCCACCGGCATGTTCACGGGTGGGCTGCTGGCGCTGCTTTCCGCTGCCATGGTGAATGTCAGCACGCTGGCGCTCGACAAGGGACCAATGGGCAAGCTTTTCGCGGGATTCGCACCGCTCAATCAATTTTGGGCCGCTCATCCGCTGCTCCGAATCCTTTGCGAGCAGCCAGCGATCTGGGCCGTGCCATTGGCGATCATCCTCATGATTGTCGTTTCCAAGGCGACGAAGAAAACCGTGCCCGCGGATTCGCGCCGCAAGATGCTGGTGCTGCACGCGCCGGAATCGCTCGGCCTGAAGCAGGAATACATCCAGGAACAGGAGATGCCCGGCATTGATGCGTAGCCGGAGTCGTAAGACTTCGGGCTGGGAAGATCTCCGATTATCCCTGCAGATCCAGTCCTCTCGGAACGCATCGGAGATGGACTGGATATCTCGGGGACCGCGGGCGTTCACCCTGCCTGAAGTGTCACCACTTCAGCTACATCCCAGGGGCATCTCGGCGAGATGCCCCTACCTCAACAACTCGGCAGCGATCACTTCCGCAACCTCCTTCACCGTCACCAATCGTCCGCATTCCTGCTCGATGCTGGTCATGCTGACGCCATCGAGTCCGCAGGGGGTGATCGCGAAGAACGGTGGCAGGCTTTCGTTGGTCACGTTGAGCGCGAAGCCGTGCATGGAGATCCACTTGCGCACGCCGACACCGATGGAGGCGAGCTTGCGGTTCTCCACCCACACTCCGGTGAGTCCTTCGCGGCGATCCGCGGGAACATCGAAGTGGCGGCAGGTGTGGATGATCGCATCCTCCAGCCGCCGCAAGTGCGCGTGGAGGTCGCGGTCGCGGGTCCGCAGATCGAGCACCGGATAACCGACGAGCTGACCCGGACCATGGAACGTCGCCTGGCCGCCGCGGCTGATCTCGAAAACGGGGTGGGGCAATGTTTCGCGGGAACGCAGCGACGATTGATCGCGTAGACGCCCGATCGTGTAAACGGGTGCATGTTCCAGAAGGAAAAGGACTTCTGGCCCGGAGTCGTCGAGCACGGCGGCCACGGCCTCGTCCTGAAGGCGCAGTCCCTCCTCGTAGTCCACGTTGTTCCCGAGATCGACGACCTTCATGCCCCGCCGAAGGAAGCGCGGTTCCCCGGTGCTGGCAAGGGGCTATCTCGCGGCGATGAGTTCCGCCACCAGTTTGGGGACGGTTTCCGTCGCCGGGCCGAACAGACGTTGGTCGAATTCATTCGAGCGGGCGGTGGCGGCCAGATTGACCTCGATGGTCTTCGCGCCGTGCATCGAGGCCATCGCGAAAAACTGGGCTGCCGGGTAGACGACCGCCGAGGTGCCAATGGCGATGAACACCTCGGCATCGCGGAGAGCGATTTCGATCCGGTCGAGGTAATACGGCATTTCACCGAACCAGACGATGTCCGGGCGCATACCGAGGTCGCGACCGCAGGCTTCACAAAGGTCGGTGCTGTCGAGCGAGGTCGTCGTTTCACAAGGCGTGACCACTTCACACCAGACGCAGCGTTTCTTCAGGAGCTCGCCGTGCATGTGCAACACTCGTTCGCTGCCTGCGCGCTCGTGGAGATCGTCCACGTTCTGGGTGATGAGCAGGAAATCATTACCGAGATATTTTTCCAGTTCGACCAGTGCTTGATGCGCGGCATTCGGTATAACTTCTGAAAGCTGGCGGCGGCGCTGGTTATAGAAGTCGTGGACCAACGCCGAATTGCGTCCGAATGCCTCAGGGGTGGCGACGTCTTCGACCCGGTGGCCTTCCCATAGGCCATGGTTGTCGCGGAAGGTTTTCACTCCGGACTCCGCGGAAATGCCCGCGCCTGTGAGGATGACGACTTTCATGGGGAAGTGCTCCCATCGAACGTCAAAGCAGCTGTGTTGGCGAGGAGAAGTAGTAGCGCGAGGCTCCCGCCTTGCATGCTTATGGCAGCTCGATATCTCACCGACGCTCTTCGAATGAATCGGCGTCTTCCCAGCACGCATGGCGGGAGCCTCGCGCTACCTTACACCAACCGCCGTTCGAGCAACTTTGCCTTCAGCGGATCGGACGACTGCAAATGCGCGAGCGCGATGGCGATCGCATCCGCGGCATCGTGCGGCGGAGTTTCACTCAGTCCGAGCAAGGCGCGCACCATGAAGGCCACCTGCTGTTTGTCCGCCGTGCCTTTCCCAACCACCGCCTGCTTCACGCGTTTCGGCGCGTACTCATACACCGACAACCCGCGGTCGGCCGCCGCGATCAACGCCGCGGCACGCGCGGCCCCCATGCTGATGGCGGTCTTGTGAGACTGCACGTAGATGATGCCTTCGACCGCCACTTCATCCGGCGAGAATTGCTCGATGAGATGCCCGAGATGCGTGCGCACGGCGGCCAGTGCGGCGGATTGCGGCAGTCGATCCGGGATCGAGATCACATCATAGGCCAGCAGCCGGGGCTGGCGTGAATCGCCCTCCAGCACGGCATAGCCGGTGTTGCGGATGGCGGGATCGATGGCAAGGACACGCATGAACGACCGAGTGAAGCAGGAAGCGCCTCATTCGTCCACCGGCAGCACGTCCACGCCGACAAACAACCGCTGGTCGCCCGCACCGAGCGTCACGCCGCGCAAGGGGCTGACATCGGCAAAGTCCCGTCCCCAGGCCACGGTGATGTGGCGTTGCTCCGGGAAAATGCCATTGGTCGGATCGGCATCGATCCAGCCATGGTCATCGCCACAGAATACGGACACCCAGGCATGCGAGGCATCCGCACCGATCAGCCGCTCACGTCCCGGCGGTGGATCGGTTTCCAGATAGCCGCTCACGTAACGCGCGGGCAACGCCAGCGAGCGCAAACAGGCCAGCATGAGATGAGCGAAGTCCTGGCAAACCCCGGCCTTGCGTTCGAGCACCTTGTGCACCGGGGTGGCAACATCGGTGGCGCGGGTATCGAACTTGAACTCGCGGTGGATGCGCTTCGTCAGGTCACGAACCGCGGCCAGGATCGGCTTGCCGGGCGTGAAATCGTTCTTCGCATACTCGGCGAAATCCCTGGCCACCGGGACCATCGGCGAACTGAAACGGAACTCGCCTGCCGCTGAGGCAGGGGTGAGTGACTGTGCCTGGCAGGCATCGCGGATCGATTCCCATGACGGGGTCTTGTCCAGATCCGGCAGTTTGGATGGCTTCACCTCCACAAGGCTGCACGCGACCACCTCCAGCACGGTGTGGCTGCCTTCGATCTCAAAGTAGGTCGTGACATTTCCGAACGCATCGGACCGCACGGACCGCCCCACCGGTTGCGGGATGATCTGGAGATCATGCCACGGACAGCGCTGGGTCGGCAACGGTCTCGGGGCAAGGTGCGCCAGATGGTGCGAGACGGTGACAGCACCTTCGTAAACATAGCGCGTGCGATGGATGATCCGGTAGTGCATCGGCTTAATAAACGCGGCGGACGGAGTGACTGAAATAATGCTGCGTGAGCAGATCCGAGAGTTCCTCGAATGCCGATGCACGCTTCACGAATCCCGAGGCGTCCGGAATGCCGTCCGGTGAGGGCGATGTCGCTTGCACCAGTGCGGCGACGTGTTCACGGATGCGCGGCAGCAATCCCATCTGGGGATCACCGGGCAGTGTTTCACATTGCGTGGAAAGAATCCTCGCTTGGGCCGCGGCAGCCCGCGGGTTGCTGGGATCGGAGAACAAAAGCTCGGCCACCGAGTCCCAGCGCGGTCGTGAGAAATGACGGCGCCGATAGGTCATCGTGCTGTCGCAGGTTTCCAACAAGGGCTCCAGCACCGGGCATTCCGGAGAGCCGGTATCGGGTGCGGAAGCGAGCAACGACAGCACACCGAGCGAACGCTCGATGCGGCGGCCGATTTCCAAAAAGCGCCAGCCGTGGCCGCGGGTCATGTTCTCCGCCTGCATGCCGGCGAAGGCGGCGAGATGCAGCACCAGATTGTCCAGCGTCTGCACCAGGGCGCTGGCGGTCGGATGAGAATTATCGGAGTGCAGCAGGTCCTCGAGCCGGTTGAACAAGCGCCAGGTGTCATCGGACAAGCGGTCGCGCGCCGAAGCCGCATTCCACAGCAGCGGACGGATCAACGAGGGCAGGCCGTGCGGGGCGGAGGGATTGTGAACCAGGCGTGCCAGCACGGGCAGAGGCTGGGGTGGCAGCGTGGTGGCCTCCGGCGGCAGGATTTCCAAACCGCGCAGCAGGGCGAAGCAGGCATCGCGTTGGGCGCGCCGTGAGGCGGTGAGTTCACCACCGAGACGCTTCACCGTGGTGCGCAGCAGGCGGGTGGCGAGCTCGATGCGCTCGGCATAGCGCCCCACCCAGAACAGGTGCTCCGCCATGCGGCTGGGGACTTCCGCCCCGGTGGGATCACGGGCGATCTGATGGCCTTCCAAGCGGATTGCAGGGCCTTCGGAGGTGACGGACGTTTCATCCGGCACCCACACGTCCTTCGCAGTCAGTTCCGCTCCGGAGTATTCATTGAGGAGGATGCCATCCTTCGCGACGATGCCGAGACCGCCGCGCAGGGTGACAGGGCCATCCGTGGATTGGAGGCAGAACGAGCGCCAGATCACCGGCTGGGAATGGAACGAACCCTTGTCGAGAACCGGTGCGAGACTCGGCGTGATGTCACGCTGCACCACGAAGTCGTGCGGACGGCTTTCCAAAGTCGCCAGCCACAGCTTGCGGCCGTTGCTTCCCAGGCTGGAGCAGCGCACCGGTTGACCGGGGCCGAAGGCGGGGAAGATGATGTAGCGCTGGAGATCGGCGAGCACCTTTTCGCGGATCGGCGTCTGGCCGAGCCACCACGTTTCGACGAACGGCAGCTTGAGATCCTCGCCGAGCCACTTGCGGCAGATGCCTGGCAGGAAGGGCATGAGCGCCATGGTTGCGGCGAAGCCGGTGCCGGGCGCATTGGCCAGAGCCACGTTGCCGGAGCGCCAGACTTCCGCGAGTCCGGGCACGCCGCCACCGCCCATGGTCCAGAACTCGAGCGGATCGACAGAGTCATCATCGAGACGGCACACCAGCACGTCCACACGGCGCAGGCCGGAGAGCGTCTTGAGGAAAAGACGCCTCTCCCGCACGGTGAGGTCGGCTGGTTCAACAAGAGGGATGCCGAGCACGCGGGCCTTGTAGGCGTGCTCGAAGTACGATGGATGCCGGAATCCGGGAGTGAGCAGGACCATGTGCGGCACCTGCGTGCGCTCATGAGACATGGAGAGCAGCATCTCGCGCTCCAGTTCGAAGAACGGCGTGATGCCCGCCACGCGGCTGGTTTCAAACTCCGCCTGCAGAACATTGGTCGTCACGCTGCGGTTTTCCAGCGTCTGGCCGAGTCCGCCCGGGAGCCGCGTATGATCGCGGAGGATGCGCCAGCGTCCGTCATCGCCGCGGATGAGATCGAAGCCGACGGTCGCAAGATAGCGCCCGCCCACCGGCACGATGCCGCGCAGGTTGGTGAGGAAATGCGGGTTGGCGTGAACCAGGTCCGGCGGCACCAGGCCTTCCTCGAGCAACTTCTGCGGACCATAGAGATCGGTCAGCACCATTTCCAACAAACGCATGCGCTGGCCGAGTCCCGTAGCAACCTTGTTCCACTCCTGCGCATCGATCAGCAGAGGCAGCGGATCGATACGCCACGGGCGGCCGCTGCCGCCGGCATCGCTGTAGATGTTGTAGGTGGCGCCGAGGTCCTCGAGCAGATGATCCGCGGACTCGGAAAGCGTGGCACGTTCCTCTGCAGTCCAGTGTTCCATGGCCCGTGCGAGACCACTCCACAGCGGACGCACCTTGCCGGTGGTGCCGGTCATTTCATCCCACGCGCCGCTGGGGGCGTGGCCCGAGAGCGACGCGACGGGAAAGAGATATGGGCCTGGATGCGACATGCGGAGGTAACCCGCCTCACGGGTCCGCCGGGATCATCCTCAAATCGAGGGTGAAGGGGAAGTCCGGGCTTGATGGGATCTGTTGGAGACGGATCCGGCCACCGGTATGTCCCTCGCGGAAGAAGCGGGCCTTGCGACGGGCCTCGGCTTCGTAGGCGTTCACAGGGAAGGTGTTGTAGTTCCGGCCACCGGGGTGGGCGACATGGAAGGTGCAGCCGCCGAGCGACAGATCGTTCCATCCGTCGATCAGGTCGAACACCAGGGGGGTGTGGACCCGGATCGTGGGATGGAGGCAATGCGGCGGCTGCCAGGCGCGGTAGCGGATGCCCGCCACGAACTCGCCGCGGGTGCCGGTGGGGTGCAGCGGAATGGTCCAGCCATTGCAGGCCAGTCGATGGCGTTCGCCGGTCAGGCCGCGGGCTTTCACCTGCAGGCGCTCCAAGGAACTATCCACATGACGGGCGGTGCCTCCGGCTGTGCCTTCCTCGCCGAGCACGTGCCATGGCTCGATGGCCGAGCGCAGTTCGATCTCCACACCACCGGCGACGAAGTCACCGACCTTCGGGAAACGGAACTCGACCTGCGGCTTGAACCACTCGCGGTCCACCGGATAGCCCTCGCGGTTGAGATCGGCGATGACGTCGTTGAAATCCGCCTCCACGAAGTGCGGGAGCATCCAGCGGTCATGAAGCGTGCTGCCCCAGCGCACCAGCGGCTTCTCGTAGGGATGTTTCCAGAACCGTGCCGTGAGCGCCCGCAGCACAAGCTGCTGGGCCATGCTCATCTGGTGATGCGGGGGCATTTCAAAGGCCCGCATCTCCAACAGGCCGAGCCGACCACTGGAGCTGTCCGGGCTGAACAGTTTGTCGATGCAGAACTCGGTGCGGTGGGTATTCCCCGTGAGGTCGGTGAGGAGGTTCCGGAACACGCGGTCCACCAGCCAGGGCGGTGGTGTGTCCTGGGACTTGAGCGTGCCGAAGGCAATCTCCAGCTCGTGGACCAGGTCGTGGCGGGCTTCATCGGTGCGCGGCGCCTGCGAGGTAGGGCCGACGAACAGGCCGGAGAATAGATAGGAAAGCGAAGGATGGTGGTTCCAATAGGTGAGGAAGCTCCGCAGCAGATCCGGGCGACGGAGGATCGGGCTGTCCGCCGGAGTATCGCCGCCGAGGATGATGTGGTGGCCGCCGCCGGTACCGCTGTGGCGTCCGTCCTGCATGAACTTTTCAGGCACCAACCGCGTGAGGCGTGCTTCTTCATGGAGGATTTCCGAATTGGACACCAGCTCCTCCCAGCTTGCGGCAGGGTGGAGGTTCACCTCGATCACGCCGGGATCAGGTGTGACCTTGAAGTTCTGAATGCGTGGGTCGAAAGGCGGCGGCGTCCCTTCCAGCACGACCGGCATGTTGAGACTCGCGGCGGTTTGTTCGATGACTTCCACCAGCTTCAGGAAATCCTCCACGTGTTCCAAGGGTGGCAGGAACAGGTGGAGACGACCGTTGCGAGCTTCGAAGCAGATGGCGGTCCGGATGGTGTCCGATGCGGACTCCTGCATCGCCGGGCGCTTCGGTTCCTTTTCCTCCGGCGGCACGCCTGGCACCTGCATCACGCGTTCGCGCCGGGGCAGGGGGCCGAGGGGCTCCATGGGATCGCGATGGCGGATCCATGGATAGTCCTCCTCCGAGACCCATGGCAGGGAATCGAGCGGCAGACGATAGCCCATCGGCGAATCGCCGGGCAGGAGGTAGAGCGTTTCATCGCGCAGGAACCACGGGCCGCTGCGCCAGCGTGGCAGACGATTGTCTCTGGCGCGCTGAAGCGGCAGCGCGTAGCCGACCACTGTCGCGGGTCCTTGGGAGAAGATCCGGGCGAGACGCGCGCGCTCCTCGGGATCATCGAGATTGGATTCCAGCGGATCGACGTTCACGGGCAACCGCCGCTCGCGCAGCAGCAGGTGGAAGACGTCCTCGCGCGCGGGTATCAGGTGCTTCGGATTGACGCCGAGGGCGCCGGCGAGGGCGTTGCCGAAATGTTTCGCTTCCTTGCTACTATGGCCGTAGTCGATGCGTTCATCCGCGATCAGTCGGTCGTCCTCCCATGCGGGCACGCCGTCCTTGCGCCAATAGCAGGCCAGCGCCCAGCGTGGCAGCGATTCACCGGGATACCACTTGCCCTGGCCGTAGAACAGCACGCCGCCGGGGGCGAAGCGCTTGCGCAGCCGCTTGATGAGATCGCCGGAAAGGAGCCGCTTGGTTTCGCCGAGCGCGGCGGTGTTCCACTCCCCGCCTTCGGGATCATCCATCGAGACGAAGGTTGGCTCGCCGCCCATGGTCAGGCGCACGTCCATGTCCTTGAGATCTCGATCCACATCCTTGCCCAGCCGCAGGATGTCCTGCCATTGGGCGTCCGTGTAGGGCATGGTGGTGCGCGGTGTTTCATACACGCGGCGCACTTCCATCACGTGCTCCATTTCCGATTCGCACTTGTCCAGTGCTCCGGTGACCGGTGCGGCGCTGGAAGGATCGGGAGAGCAGGCGAGGGGAAGATGGCCCTCACCGGCGAGCAGGCCGGAGGTGGGATCGAGACCGATCCAGCCCGCGCCCGGCAGATAGACCTCCGTCCAGGCATGCAGGTCCGTGAAATCCTGCTCCGCACCATCCGGAACCAAGGCACGTGGATCCGGGTCCGGTTTCAGCTGGATCAGGTAGCCGGAGACGAAGCGTGCCGCGAGGCCGAGGTGCCGCAGCATCTGCACCAGCAGCCAGGCCGAGTCCCGGCAGGAACCCGAACGTTTCGTCAGGGTTTCCTCCGGCGCCTGCACACCCGGCTCCATGCGGATGGTGTAGGCGATATCCTGTTGGAGATCGCGGTTGATCTCCACCAACAGATCCATCGTGGGCCGCGCCGGGCCGCGATAACGCTCGATCCGTGCCGCCAGCCGCACGCCGGGTTTCTCCAACAGAAGGAACGGCGCGAGTTCGTGGTTCAGCGATTGATCGTAGGTGAACGGAATTTTTTCCGCCGCCGGTTCGAGGAAGAAATCGAAGGGGTTCGAAACCGCCATCTCGACCACCAGGTTCACCTCGATGTCGAGGCGGTCGGTCTTGTCCGGAAAGACGATGCGGGCGAGATGGTTCGATTGGGGATCCTGCTGCCAGTTGGTGAAGACCTCGCAGGGACCGACCTTGAGGCTGTAGGAAAGAACCCGCGTCCGGCAGTGCGGTGCGGGTTTCAGGCGGATGACGTGCGGGCCATGCCCGACCCACCGGTCATATTGGTAGCTCGTACGGTGGTGGAGGGCGACGTGGATGGACATGAACGGTGGAGTCTTGTTGAGCAACCGTCATGCCATCACCGGACTCAATGCCCACCATCCCGGGCCATCATCTCCGCCTCCTCCTCATGGGAGTGGATCTGCAGGCTGGCGTGGACGCCCTCGCGGTCGGCCGCGGCTTTCATCACGCTGCGGATCGCGGAGGCGGTGAAACCGTTCCGACCGATCAGCAGGGCCACGTCAGTCTGGGTCAGCACCAGCTTGAAGCGCAGCTTCTTCGGTGCCAGTTCCGTAACCTTGAGCTGGGCCTGGGCCGGATGCTCAATGAACTGCACGGCAACATACTGAAGGAAGCCGCGCAATTTCTCCGTGATGACCTGCATGGCCCTATCATGGGGCGCTTCCCTTGTCCCTGCAAGGCCAAGTCGTTGATTCCAACAGGCCTTGGGATATTCCGTACAAAGGAAGGACCGTGGACGACACGGGATCAACGGCTTCCGGTGATCACACCGGCATATCCGTCTCTCCGGTCCTCCACGACCTTCCTCCCATTCGCATCACATCACATCATCATGAAATCTGGATCGACTTCGGCAGGGCCTCCTGGCGGAGCGGGATCAGGATTTCGAGCACGCCGTTGTCGTGTTTCGCTTCGATCCGCTCGCCATCGAGGCGGCGCTCGAGACGGCTGGTCAGGCGGTAAACCGTGGCACCATCGCCGGGGCGGGGCGCTTCAAGGTCGAGGAGGCCATCGCGGAAGGAAAGCTTGAGGTCTTCCTTGCGGACGCCGGGGAGGGCCACGCTGACATGGAATCCGGCATCGTCCTCGCGGGTGCTGAAGGCGGGGCGGATCGTGGTTGGGCGCGGAGTTTCGGTAAGGGTGGTGCTCATTGGATGTCGATGTTGCGGGTTTCCGGAGCAGCGGGTTGGCGCTTCGGCAGGGTGAGTTCGAGAATGCCGTTCTCGAGGCGGGCGGTGAGGTTCTCCGCGTCAATGTCCGGTCCGACACGCCAGGCGCGGCTCGAGGCGGTGACGAACGCGCGCTCCTCGGTCGGCGTCACGGTGAGGGTCAGGACGCGGTCTTTGATCTCAAGCTTCAGCTCGTCCTTACGGACGCCGGGGAGGTCGAGCTTCAGGGAAAACGCTTCCGGAGTTTCCTCGATGGATTCGCGGAAGGAAGAAGGACCACCAAAGGCTCGGCCGCGGCGGTCATAGGTGCGATTGCTGCAATATGAAGGTCTGTTCATGAGGTTTCAGATGTTCGGAAACCTCTGTTGCAGTTAGCCTGCCAGCTCCGGGTGTAGACTTGATAACCTGTTTGAATCCAACATTTTAGATTGGTTATTCCATGATTTGGCATCGGCTTGAATGCCTTCAAATTGATACAAGATGTCGCACGGAGCGACGCTTCGATCCGGCCAAAGTGTCCAACTCTCTTGGTATGTAGTTCCTCCTTCAGGAGGGGCGGGGAGCGGATCGAATCCCCTCACGGTTGCCAAACGCGTAAGGCATCGGACCTAAACCTGCGCCTCGAGGCCGCGACTCTGCTCTTATTGTATGAGTTAGATACGGAGTTTAAGAAGCCCTCCTGAAGGATGAACTACGGACGAAGATGCGCGGTTCGTAGCCTCAATCCACGATGCCGGGATATCTCCACGGCGCGTAGCCGTTCTTCACCAACTTGTCCTTGCGCATGGCAGCGGCATTCACGCGCCATACCGGATACGGCCCGGCCTCGTAGGCGAGGATCGTTTTGCCTGGAGTTTCCCAGCCGGCGAAGAGCATCACGTGGCGATAATTGAGCAGGATGTCTCCGGGTTTCAGATCATCCCACGAATTCAGCTTCCGGCAGATGAAGGGCAGCTCCTTGGTGGAAAACGGACGTGGCAGGTTCCAGCAGCGGGAAACCAATCCCGAGCAATCGATACCGGTGGTCTGCCGGCTCACGGCGTGGTCGCCGCGTTTCTGCTTCTCATCGGTCGAGATGTCCCCGGCATAGCGTCCTCTCGCGAGAGCCGCCTTGAACGACTCCGGCGTGTCGAAGCCTCCCCACTTGTAGGGCATGCCACGGGCGGGTTCGCCGGGTTTCCACCACCCGTTGTTCAAGCCATGCGATGCCAGACCGGTGTCGGGCGTATGGACTTCAATGCCCTTGGCATCCGGTCCGTGATGAGAGTTGGAGACCTGCGGCGTCCACTCGACCACGGAGTAGCGCCAAGCGGTTTCGACGGCTTGCTTGCGGGTCACGAAGCCGCTACAGGAACCTAGGACGATCGCGAGGCAGAGGCTCGCGGCGGCAAACGAAAATCGGATCATGCAGGAGGTGGCGGCTACGAGAGAGACCGTAGAAGACCTTTCGAGGCATCTTCAACCAGATCCGCGACATGTTCGAATCCCGGCTGTCCTCCATAATAGGGGTCCGGCACCTCGGTCACGCCGTGGCGGGTGCCATATTCCATGAACAGGCGGATCTTGTCGTGGCGATCCCCCGAGCGATCCAACGAGCGGACATTCTCCAGATTCTCGCGGTCCATCACCAGCACCAGATCGAATGCATCGAGGTCCTCCGCGGTGATCTGGCGGGACTTGCCGAAAATCTCGTAGCCTCGCGATGCCAGTGTGGCGGACATCCGCGGGTCCGGACCCTTGCCGGAATGGAAGCCGATGGTGCCGGCGGAATCGGTGGTGATCGTGTCCGAGAGTCCGGCGCGGACGACGTGGTGGCGGAAGACAATCTCCGCGGCGGGCGAGCGGCAAATGTTCCCCATGCACACAAAGAGCACGCGGAAGGGCTTGCGGGTGGCGTTCATGAAGGGCAGATGACCCACATGCTCTCCGTCCGCCGCTTGGTCGCAATCGCAAATGCCGCGCTTCTAATGCTTGCGGCTGCGGATGAGCCGCGTCCGAATGTCGTGATTTTGACCGGTGATTTCGGCTCGAAGGAGAATGCCAGGCTTCTCGAACCTCTCCGCGCATCCGGCACCAGTTTCCGCAACTGCTTCGGGTCGAGCCAGTCGCCCAAAACCCTGGCCTCATGGCTGACCGGCTGCCATGAGCTCCGGGCTGGAATCGTGGACACGGTTGGCGGGCGGAATTTCATTCGTCCGGCAGTGCCGCTCGTCTCGGATGCCTTCAAGGCGGCGGGGTGGCAGACGGCGTTTTTTGGCACGTGGCCTTTCGGGGAAGCAATTCCCTTCCGGCCGGAAGACCGTGGGTTTCAGGAGGTGCTGGTGGATGCGGACGGACGCTCCGGGGACTACTGGGGCAACAACCCCGATCATCCATGGCTCCGTGATCTCAAGGGTTGGAGCCAGCGGGATGGCAAGCGTGCTGCCGTCCTTGAAACAGAGACGCGGAGGTGGATCGAAACCCGGGTGGCAGCCAAGGAGCGCTTTTTCCTGATGCTCAATCTGCCAAAGGGCAGCGAAGGGAGCGCGAAGGCCCTGTTGGAAGATTTGGATCGCTCCGGAGTCGGCGCGAACACCCTGGTGATCGCACTCGGCACGATTGCCCGTGAATCCAAGGAGACACCGGATGCTCTGGCGCCTTTGGTCTTCCGCTGGCCGGGGCATGTGGCCGCAGGGCGGGTGGTGGAGACTCCGGTGGCGGTCTTCGACGGGATGCCAACTGCGGCGGCCTTGTGCGGAGTATCATTGTTCCGGGATTGGAAAGGAGATGGCATCGACATTTCCGGCCTTGGCAAGGAGCCACGGACCGAGCCGGTGGAACGATCTTTCTTTTTCCATCCGGGAGGCTGGCCTGCCGATCAGGTCGTGGACCGCTACAAGTCCGATGGCTATGCGGTTCGTTCCGGCAAGTGGCGGCTTTCCGGCCTCGATTTGCTCGATGTCTCTCTGCCTCCCGAACACCGGGAAAACGTCTTTGAAACCCAGCCGGACATCGCGATGCGGATGATGACCGACTACGGCATCTGGTGGCAGTCGATCCGTCCGGCGTTTACGGCACCTGCCCGTATCATCGTCGGCGATGAACGCCAGCCTGTTACTCCCGTCACCTGGGGTGACTGGTGGCCCAGCCGGGAATCTACGACCGCGCTGGGTCCGGTCCGCTATCCGGATCAGGCATCGCTGCGTGGCTTGCTCCGTGAATTGGCGGATCCTGCCCGATCTTCATCGCTGCCTTCCGTTTCGGGAGTTTGGAAGGTCCACGCCAACCGCACCGGGCACTACAAGGTTTCGGTTTCGAAATTGCCTCCGGGTGCCGATCCGGCGGAGCGGGAAAGCCTGGGCAAGCTTCATGGGGGCATGGCCCATGCCCGGGCAGGCAAATACGAGGTGAAGACGCCGCTGCTGGAAGGTGCCACCGCGCTTTCCCTCGGGGTCGATCTGAACGAAGGGGATGCCGACCTGGAGGTTTGGTTCGAGGGGCAGGGGGCCAAGGATGCCATCTTCGGTGCCTTCTTCGCCACCATCGAACGAATGGGGGAGCGCAAAATGCCCGATCCAGATTGGAAGCCTCAAACGAAGGAAAACGGTGGAGAGAAGTGAAAAATTGCCGAAACTTTCCCATACCTTCCGGGTTCAACCGTCGTCCACTCCCTCTCTCATGAAAAATCCTTGGATCCTTCCCGCGGCCGCCCTCCTCGTCGGAGGTGCCGGTGGTTTCTTTGCCGGCAAGAGCGGTAGTTCCGCCCAGTCCGATTCAAATCAGGACTCGCTGGCTCTTTCCGCCTCCCGTGGCAGCAATCGGAGCGGTTCGTCCTCCTCCGATACTGTCCGCAATTCGAAGTCTTCGAAATCCTTGGCGGATATCCGCAAGACCCCGGGCCAGAACGGCCGCATCCAGGCGCTGCTCGACTACTACCAGAATCTTTCCCCGGACCAGCTCGAAGCTGAAGCGGCGAAGCTGGAAAACCTGCCCATGAACGAGCGCATCATGGCATCGATCCTTCTTTTCGGCCGCTGGGCAGAAACGGATCCCAAAGCAGCCATGGCCTACTCGGACAAAATGGGCATGGGCGGCATGTTCGTGAAGCCCACCATTCTCCAAAGCTGGGCCAGCGTGGATCCTGAGAACGCCGCCAAGTACTACGCCGAAAATCCGCGTGAATTCCAGATGATGGGCATGGGTATGGGCGGCCGGGGTGGCAGTGGTGCTTCCGTGATCGCCTCGGAGTGGGCCAAGAACGATCCGCAGGCTGCCATGGCATGGGCGCAGTCCCTCCAAGGTCGTGACAAGACCCAGGCCACCACCTCCGTGGTGCGCGAACTGGCCTCCACGGATCCGGAGAAGGCCGTCAGCATGGCCACTGGATTGGACGGCGAGGCACAGAAGGAGGCCTATGCCTCCATCGCCAGCCAGTGGGGTGCGAAGGATTTCAACGCGGCCGAAGCGTGGATCAAGACCTTGCCCGCCGACCAACAGCAGGCCGCACTTGCTGAAGCCATCGGCAGTCTTGCCGGTTCCGATCCGCAGGCGGCGTCCCAGAAGATCGCATCCATCACGGACGAAGACTCGAAGCGCCGCGCGATTTCCGACACGGTGGACGCGTGGTCCCGCCAGGATCCACAGGCAGCGGCCACCTGGCTGCTTTCCCAGGGCAGCGAGGATGTCTCCCGCAATGCCATGCGTGATCTGATGCGGAACTGGTCGAGTCAGGACGATTCCGCAGCCGTCGCTTTCATCAGCAAGCAACCGGCAGGTGAAACCCGCGATGAAGCGGTGGGGACCTACATCTGGTCAAACCGCTCCGAGAATCCCCAGTCCGTCATGACGCTCGCCGAGTCCATCACGGATGAGCGCGCCCGCCAGCGCGCCGTTGCAACCGCTGCGGAGCAGTGGATGCGCTCCGACCCGGAAGCTGCCAAGGAGTACATCGCCCAATCCACGGCTATCAGCGACGAAGCCAAGCAGCGCCTCCAGGAAGGTAATCGCGGCGGCTTCGGAGGAAACCGTTTCGGTGGTGGCGGCCCTGGCGGCAATCCAGGTGGCAACCGCCGCCGTGGCAACTGATCGTTGATCGGTTGACAGCTGGCCGTTGTGCCTCAAGGGTTTCATGTGTCTTTCCATGGAACCCTCGCGCGATAGCCGCGGCATCGTCCGCCTCGATCAGCCGAAAACCGGCACCTACGGGTGGCAGGTGCGGCTTCAGCGGGGCGGTGTGAAGTTCGCGCGTTACTTCGCGGATCGTGCGGCAGGAGGTCCACAGGCTGCTTTTGAACTGGCCTGTGCATGGCGGGACGAGCTGTTGGAGAGATTCGCGCGTGAGATCGCGCAGGCCCGGGTGTGCCGCACTTCCGCCCGCAACTCGTCCGGAGTGGTGGGCGTCTCGCGCATTGCGATCCAGGTTCCCAGCGGTGCGGTGTATTTTTTCTGGCAGGCATCCTGGAGCCCTTCCCCCGGCACCCGGCACAGCATCCGCTTCTCGGTGAAGCGACATGGAGAGAAACAGGCTTTCCGGCTCGCGGTGGAGGCCCGCCGTGACGCGACGGGTTTGTGAAATTCACCGAGCTTGGTGCTTGGAGAATGGCGTTCGAACCGTCAGAACCCGGGCATCATGTTCAGCGCGAGCAAACTGACTGGCGAGCAGAAGGACGCCCTGGTGAAATGGGCGGCGGAAGGGGCGACGATGGCGGATCTGCAGCGGCGTCTGAAGGAGGATTTCGGTCTCGGCATCACCTACATGGATACCCGCTTCCTCGTGCTCGATCTCGGCCTGGAGCTCCAGGAAGAGGCGAAGGTGGAGGAAAAGAAGCCGGAGGAGGATCTCGCCGCACCTGTTCCCACCGGCACGGTCGAGGTGACCATCGATGAACTCGTACTCCCCGGTGCATTGGTCAGCGGCCGGGTGACTTTCAGTGACGGTGAAGCGGGGACCTGGCTGATCGATCAAAGCGGACGCCCGGGGCTCGACCCCGACAAGCCGGGATACCGCCCGACTCCGGAGGACATCGCCGAGTTCCAGGTCCAACTCCGCGCTTTGATCCAGAAGCGCGGTTATTGAGCGGCGCTTTCAATATCGCAATTAGCTTGCAGGAACAAATTTCGTGCGCGAGGCTGCGCTCGTGCGCGGCTCGCCCTTGTTCCGGACCCTGCTGCTGGCCGGCGGACTCCTGCTGGTTGGCTGGGGCATGCTGCACTTCGCTGATACGGCGGATGCGGACCTTCCGAATGAACCGACTGGAGCACATGAGGCGGCCCGGATTTCCCGAACGGGATTCGCCCTGAAGCTCTCTTCTCCGGCTGCAAGCGTCGACCTCAGGAACCGCGCAGGCCTGACTCTTTTCCATGGAAACGCATCCGAGCCATTGGTCGGGATGGTCGCCCTGGATGAATCCGATCCCGCGATCTTCATCCACGTCCAGTGGGCATCCGCACCGCCTGCCGGAATGAACCATTTCGCGAAGCTTTCACTGGAGCCTTCCGGCAAGCCCACGCTCGTCCGCTACTTCGAGACTGCGGGCGATCTTGATGACGTATGGGAACTTCCCGCCGAATGAACGAATCCCATCACGATTGCTGCGCGCATCACGCCGAGCACCATGAGCTGGCAGTCAAGGATCTGACCGTCCACTACCGGCGCGTGTTGGCGCTGGATCGCATTTCCTTCGCGACCTCCTGTGGCAACCGCGTGGCGCTGATCGGCCCGAACGGAGCAGGGAAGAGCACTCTGCTGAAGGCCATCGCCGGGCTGGTGCCACGGAGCTCCGGGACGATCCGCTGGCGTGGAACCGAAGTCCGGAAGTGGTCGCGCGAGTTCGCTTATCTCCCGCAGCGTGAGGACGTCGATTGGTCGTTTCCGATCACCGTGCGCGGACTCGTTGAAATGGGCCGTTTTTCCCAAACCGGCTGGTGGCGGAAATTCAGCGCGGCGGACCATGAGGCGGTGGATCATGCGTTGGAATCTCTCGCGCTCACCGAGCTCCAGCATCGCCAGATCCGCGAGCTATCGGGCGGCCAGCAACAGCGTGCGTTCCTTGCCCGGGCCATTGCCCAGGAAGCCCACGTGCTGCTGCTTGATGAACCGTTCACGGGCCTCGATCGCAATGCCTCGCGGCTGCTGGCCGAACTGCTCGGCAAGCTCTCGCATGAGGGACGCCTGATCATCGCCTCCCATCACGACATCGACAGCGCCTACAAGCTCTTCGATGAAGTGCTGGTCCTCAACACGCGCGAGCTGGCCTTCGGCCCCGTGACCGAAACCCTCACCGTGGACCTTGTCACCCGCACCTTCGCGGGTCAGAAGGCCGCCGTCTGACTCATATCCGATCGTGGAAATCCTTTCCAATCCCTTCTTCCAGCGCGCCTTGGCCGCGGCGGCCTTCATCGGCTTCGCCAACGGCTGGTTCAGCGGTTTCGTGATCCTGCGCCGCAGCGCGCTGTCCGTGAGCGCGCTTTCGCATACGATGTTGCCCGGCATCGCGCTGGCGATTCTCGTCACTGGCGCGCTGACGCAGTGGAATGCCTTCGCAGGCGCGCTCTTCGCAGCGCTGCTCGTCGGTCTCGGATCGGTGGCGGTGGCGCGCGGCAACCGCATCGAGCAAGGTACGGCACTCGCCGTACTTTACACCGCCTCCTTCGCCGCCGGGGTCGCCATCCTGCCGTTGCTCAAGACCCGCCGCCAGCTTGAGGACTGGTTGTTTGGAAACATCCTCGCGGTGGGCAACAACGACCTCGCGATCTCCTTCGTCTCCGGCGCGCTGGTCCTGCTCACGACCAGCCTGCTGATGCGTCCCATCCTGCTGACCTTGTTCGAGCCGCATGTGGCTGCGGCGCAGGGGGTGCCGGTGCGCTTCATCCACTACTTCCTTTCAGGCCTGCTGGTGCTGTCCCTCGTATCCTCGCTCCAGGCGGTCGGCTGCGTGCTTTCCGTGGGCCTGCTGGTGGCTCCCGCCGCGACGGTATCGCTGATGACGGATCGCACCTCCGCGCTCTTCTGGGGCGGCGGATTGATCGGCGCGGTGGGGTCGGCCGCGGCAGTGATGATTTCCGCGAAGTGGGGGATCTCGCCCGGACCGGCGATCGTGATGTTGCTGGGGCTGCTCTTCGTAGCCGCCTATCTCTTCAGCCCGCGTTACGGATTGGTGTTTCGTAAACGGCATTGAAGCCGCTGCCGAAACCGGGAGGCACGTGCCCCACATGGCCATTGAGCCAGCGTTCCGCTTCCTCGCGTCCGGAGAAAATGCGGCTGCGGTCCGTGGTCCGCGACCAATGGCTGAGCATCCGCACCAACCCATAGGCCGCGGTATCTCCCACGGCGAAGGCGAGCCAGCCGTTCGTGCGATAGCCGTCTCGGCGCATCAGCAGCGCCAGCCGCAATACGTCATTCGCGGTCAGGTCCAGCTTCGCTTTGCTGAAATCAACCAAGCCATGGAGATCCGGAGACCATCCGGGATCTTCCGCCACCGCCGCCGCCGTCGCACGCAGGTCTTCCAACCCCACCGACCCCTGGTATTCCTCGATGCGCAGCCGACGTGCCGGGTCTATCCGGTACCGGCACGTCGGCGCTGGGGGGGGAAAGTAAAAGTTAGAGAGATTCATGATCTTCTTAAATATCTGACCCTCGCGGCTGTCCTCTGTTCAAAAAATCTTCAAATTCCGGCTCTCTAACGCGTTGATTTTGAAATAAATACATGTTGTCGAATAATCAAGAAATCCTAACTATCTGCGGATTCTGTTAGGAATGAATGGAAAGCAAGGGATTACCCATTCAAAACGAGTGCATTTCAGAGAGGCTCCCGATAGGGTGGCGGCGATGTCGATGTTCGAGAAAATCGCCGAGGCGCGGATCGATGAGGCGATCGCATCCGGAGAACTCCGTCCACCGCCCGAAGGGGGGCTTCTTGATCTCGATTCCTATTTCGCGACACCGGAGGAATGGCGCTCGACCCACGCGATGCTCAAGGGGCATGGCTTCGTTCCTCCCGAGGTGGACCTCATGAAGCGGGTGGACTTCCTCAAGGAAGCGCTCGCCGTCACGGCTGATGAGTCGGAGCGGAGCCGGATCTCAATGGAGCTTCAAATCTGCCGGACGGCCTTCGCCATGGCGATGGAGCGCATGCGGATGAGGTCTTAGCCGCTGCGGGGAATCATCCGGCGGAGGCGGCTTGCAAATCACCATCGCGCGGAAACTTTCCGCTGGCACCCAGCGCCCGCGCCCGTATCACTCCCTTGAGAGCAATGATCACATTGACTGAACGGGCGGCCGCCGAGCTGCGTAGCATGCTGGAGAGCAGGGGCGCGTCTCCGGAAACCGGACTGCGGCTCGCCGTCCGGCGGGGAGGATGCGCGGGATGGCAGTATGAAATGGGTTTTGGAACCGCCGAAGCCGGCGATGTGACCGTTGAAGCCCATGGTGCCCGTGTGATCGTGGCTGGCGACAGCGTGGATCGCCTGCGCGGTTGCGAAATCGATTTCTCGGACGCGCTTTCCGACTCCGGATTCAAGATCCATAATCCGAATGCCGCCCGCTCCTGTGGCTGCGGAACTTCTTTCGAAACGGCGGATGAACCGCCGGGTGCCAACGCCGTGGCGGACGGTGAAGCCTGCGGATCCTGATCGCCGTGCCCCGCGTTGTCGAAGAACCCCCTCCCAGCCGTCCGGCGTATTTCTGGTGGCTGCTCGCGAACGTCGTGGCGGCATGCTTCGCCGTGGTGAGCTGGGTGGTTTGCCTGCACATCTTCCAGCATCCGGAGAGCCCGCGGAACTATGAAATCCTGCGGAAACTCAAGCGCCTGCCGGAACTGAAACAGTATAAGGATCTGGATGCGCCCACCGCGAACTCATACACGCCGAAGGACCTCTACAAGAAGTTCAACGGCTTCGATGACACGCTGCTCGCCCGCCTCAATCCGGCGCTGCTGCGGAACTATCTCACCAATTTCCAGAAGCCCCTGCTGCTGTCATATGTGGAAGGCTCCTACAGGGTGGAGACCGTGCGTCCGCTGAAGGAGAATGATTTTTTCAGCCCCGGATTCGTGGTGCGGGGCCGCGCGATGGTGAAGCCGGATGAGTTCACTCCGACGGCTCCCTATCCGGTCATCATCGAATATCTGTTCCCGACCGCCGACCGCGCGGCATTCTCCTGGTTCAAGCCGGACGACATGCTGACGGTGACGAAGGCACAGAACTGCGCCGTCGTGCTGCATGTCTCGAAGGTGGATGCCCAGGATGAGCAGGGAAAGATGGAGAAGATCCTTTGCGTGACCGTGGTGCCGATCGTGTATGGCAACTACCAGGTCGGCGAGGGACGTTCCTTCAGTCTCGATGCACCGGGCTACTTCAAACCGGGAGCGACCTTCCCGTTGTTCAAGGCAACTGCGGCGGATGCCCCGGTGAAAAAGCCGTGAAGCGCACGAGCCCGCTTGCGGTGGCGGGGCGTCATGGCAAGCTTGCGCGATGATACGCCCGCTGATGGCGACCCTCACGTCATGGATCGTGGCATCGCACGTGTCCGCCGTGGAGATCAAAGAGGAATCCGTGTCCCATGCGGGGGTGCGATTCCGCGTGGTGCGGCTGGAGCATGCCTCGCTGCAACTCGTCTGGAAGGATGACAAGGGAACGCCCTACCGCACCTTCGACAAGGTGCAGGCGGCTTGCGGCGCACGCGGGAGGAAGGTGAAGTTCATCATGAACGCGGGCATCTTCGAGCCGGGCGGCGTGCCTTCCGGACTGTATGTGGAAGCAGGCCGCGAATGGCTTCCGCTGAACAAGCGGAAAGGAGAGGGGAACTTCTACCTGCACCCCGGTGGAGTATTCTCATGGTCCATAGGTTCAGCCGCGCCATCCTTCATCCGCATGACGACCATGGATGAAGCCCTGCCGCCATTGCCTTCAAAAGACTGCATGGCGATCCAAGCCGGGCCGATGCTCCTGATCGATGGCAAGCGCCATTCCGCGTTCAAGGAAGGTTCGACCAATCGCCTTCATCGCAACGGCGTGGGGATCGATGGAAACGGCAAGGTGGTTTTTGCGATCACCTCACCCGGACAGACCGTAAACTTCTGGGACTTCGCCGGACTGTTTCTGAAGCTCGGTTGCGGGCGGGCGCTGTTCCTCGATGGAGACATTTCACAGATGGAGGTGAATCCCACCGCTCCGACCGAGAGCAACATGTTCGGGGCGATGTTTGTGGTGGCCGAGTAGCGCGGGCTACTCCTTACGGAGCATCGTAGCGGAATGGATCCGAGAATTTCGGATCGGTCGTGACCGATGTGTCGGTCAGCGTTTTCAAGAATGCGACGAGGGCGGCTTTCTGTCCGGGATTCAGATTGAGTCGGCGGGGATTGCCCATGCCGGGGTTGCCGGGTGGCACCCGCAGTTGGGGCGAGAGATTCGGATGATTCACCACGCCTGAGTTGTAGAACTCGACGACCTGCTCCAAGGTGGCGAACCGGCCATCGTGCATGTAGGGCGCGGTGAGCTCGATGTTGCGCAGCGAAGGCACCTTGAAGAAGCCTTCATCGCTGGTCAGTCCGGTGACGGAGCCAAGGCCCTTGTCCACATAGGGATTCTCCAGTCCATTGTTGAAGATGTTGTTGCCGGGAACGAAGTTGTCGCTGCCATGGCAGGCCGAGCAACCTCCCGCCGGACCATTGAAGATGGCGCGGCCTTGGTTTTCCTCCGCGGTGAAATTGGTGAAGTTCACCGGCACGCCCTGGTCATACTTGGTATTGCCCGAGACAATGGATCGGACGAACTGCGCCAGTGCTTTCGAAATGCGGGTCGAGTTTACAGCCGGATCTCCGAAGGCGGAGGTGAACAGTGTGGCGTAGTAGGGTTCGGCAGACACCTTCGTGACCAGTTGGTCGAGCGTAAGGCCCATTTCCGTGGTATTTTGGATCGGCATCAGCACCTGATCCTCCAGCGTGGCGGCACGCTCGTCCCAGAAGTACTTGCCGCGCAGATAATACCGGTTGCTGGTCAGTCCCATTGAATTCCGACCCGTCAGGCCGCCGGCGAAACCGGTGCTGAAGCGGGCGGGATCCGAGAAGCCATGGGCCGGTTGATGGCAGGACGAGCACGAGACGGTGTTGTTCGCCGAGAGCCGCTTGTCGTAGAACAGCACCCGGCCGAGCGTGGCCCCGGGATTGGTCGTGGCATTGTCGAAAGGGGTGTTGTTCTGGGCGCGGATCTGCTGGGTCAGCAGATGGGCGGGCAATGTGGGATTCGCATAGTTGGCGAGGGTGGCAGGCAGTTGCAGAGCATCGGCGACATCATTGGCGGCCACTTGCGAATCGGAGTTGTAGTGCAGGCGGTAGTATAACCGAGGGGTGCCGTTTTGCTTTGCGAGAGCGATTCTCAAGAGACTGTTGCGGACCTTCAAGGTGCTGGCATCCGACCAGTTTGTGAGGTCGGAAGAGCGTTGCAGCGTCCACACCCGGTTACCGGTATCGGTGAGATCGAGTCGTCCGATGGAATTGCCACCGCCGGGCTGAAGTGAGACCGAGGAACCTGCGGGCAGGGGATCGGCGGCAGCCAGAGAAGGAAGCAGGGTGATGAGAAGCGCGTGGGTTTTCACACCATGCATTTCGCCACGAGGTGGTGCATGGATCTAGGAAGTTTACCTTCCCTTAATGCCCGCCCGGGAGGTTTTACCATCCCCTAACATGGAGGTGATGTAGAAGCGGCAGAGATCCGCATACAACGCATGGGAGCCGGTGGAAAGCACGTTGCCATGGCCGCCGCCACGAACCTCCCGGAATGTTTTGCGGTTGCCCGGGATGGCATCATAGATGGCCCGTCCGGCGGAGATCGGGATAAAGGTATCCTGGTCCCCGTGGACGATGAACGCGGGGATGGTGATGCGGGTGGCGGCATCGACCGGCCGGATGTCGGCTGGAGTGAAACCTTCCCTGAAATACACGCCGCAGGAGCAGGCCTCCGAGGCGAACGGAGCGATGACGGCCAGTTTCGGAATGGCTGTCGCCGCCCGCTCTACCGGTTGGCTCAAAGACGAGAAGGCCGCCACCGTGGCCACCGCCGACCAATGGCCATCGCATTTTCCGGCAGCCTGCAAGGCGATGGCTCCGCCTTGGGAAATGCCGAACAACGCGGCAGGAGCAGCCGGGAATGAAAACCGTTGCGCGGCATCAGCGACGAGGTCGCCGGCCAGCGCGGTTTCATGTTTGCCAAAGGTGGCGGTGGGCGAGGGGTTGTCTCCATGTCCTGGCAAATCCGGCAGGATGCAGCGGAATCCGGCGGCGCAGAAGCGCTCGGCGATGGGCAGGTTGTCTTCCTTCCGGCCGCAATAGCCGTGGAGCAGGACGATCGTGCCACGGGTATCACCCCATCGACCGGGGGTGACGCCGCGTTTCATCAGCTCCTCGCGAACGATCCGCCCCTTGTTCGCCGTGCCGGGATCCGGTGAAGGAGTGACCAACAGGCAGGGAGTGCCGGACGGACCGGTGTAAGGTTGGACGCGCAGGCCGAACTCGGAAGGCTGGCTGAGAATTTCCCGGTGGTAGTCCTGCAAGGGGCGCCGGTTCGGATGCAGCAGCCGGTCGGAACCCCAGACCGCCAATCCACCGAAAGCCACCAGCAACAGAAGGGTGGAGGTGATGGCGGCGCGTCGGATGAACTTGATCATGGATGACGGGACCCTCGGGGCCACGGGTGAAAGGCCGATGGCACTTTGATGAATCCCCGGTGAAAAGTGCCGTGGCCGCTCCTTTTCACGGAAAAAGATGCGCGAAAATTCACCTGTGGGGGCAGGGATGGGGGTTGCCAGCGGGGAAAAGCAGGGGTAGAGGGAGCGCATGTCGATTCTTTCCGAAGACTCCTCCGTCATCTCCAAGACCAAGGACCTGTGCGCCCAGATCGTGGCCGAGCCGCGCTTCAAGGAGCTCCAGGGCCGGGTCGAGCGCTTCCTCGATGACGATGCCGCCCGTCTCCAATACCAGAGCGTGCACGAGCGCGGAGAGGAACTGCATCACAAGCAGCATGCCGGAGTGGAACTCGGTGCCGCGGAGATCCGCGAGTTCGAAGCCGCCCGCGATGCCCTCTTCAAGAATGAGATCGCCCGCGGTTTCCTGGAAGCCCAGCGCGAACTGGAGTCGATCCAGCAGACCATCGGCAAATACATCGGTATGACTCTCGAACTCGGCCGCGTGCCGGAGGCCGAAGACTTCGCCGAAGCTGAAGATGGCTGCTGCGGTGGCAACGGTGGCTGCGGCTGCCACTAAGCTGCTGCCACGCATGCGTTTTCTGTTGCTGCCCGTGTTGTTGGCCGGCGTTCTGTCGGTGGGTTGCGCTCCCCAGCGTGAACTCCACTCGATGGCGGACGTGGCCCGCATCACGGGCAAGTTGCCTTCGGACCGGGCGACTGTTTTCGTGCATCTGCCGGAAACAGTGGGTCCGTTCAGTGGCAGCCTGACAGTGGATGGCCGGGAGGTTGCCCGGCTTTCCCCGGGCTCCTTCACCAAGCTCACGCTGCCGGGAGGAATCCACGTTTTCGATATGAAGTGGTCGATGATCGCCACCCGCATGAGCGATGATCAGGCGATCTCCCTTCAGAACGGCCATGTTCACACCATCGCCATTGAGAATGGTCCCCGCAACCACCGGAACCTCGTGAAGTCGATCATGAATGAAACGTTCGTGGGCTACACGCACTTCCGCGATATGAATGCGATGGATGGCATCCAGAGTTCCCGCTACGAGAAATACGTGGAGGCGCGCTGAGAACGACCGTCACAAATACATCACCACGGCGGTTGCGGCGGTAATGGAAAGTCCGCAGAGGAACGTGCGGTAGGCGTATCGCAGGTAGCGGTACTTGTGGTGATGGAGGACGCAGCCGAGCTGATAGATGTCCTCCGCCATGGCATGGATCGTTTCCTGATCCGATGAGAGGATGGCGTTGATCGATTGGTGGAACTCCTCGCTCGTTCCTTGGGCGAAGGTGCCGAAGAACAGCCGGTTCGGATGGCTGTTCCCTTTCCCGGAGCGGGGGAAGATGGCCAGCGCGGCGAAAAAGCACGCCGTGAAACAGGTGGCGGAAAGCAACCCCAGGATCAGGTTGAAACCCCGCTGTGAAACCTCGTGGAAAAGGATCGAGAGGACCACGAACGATGCGCCGATGAGCACGTTCGCCTTCTGGTCCGCCATCTGGCTCAGTGAGACATGATGGTTCTGGACGGTGCGGAGAAAGGTCGCGACCGCGTTGTCGAATCCGCGCTGTTTATGGGTGCCGGGTTCCATGATCGGGAACCAATCTGGCACGGGGAGGGGATGAGAGGGAAGTCCCGAACTTCTCCGGAGACATCCTCCGGCCTCGGCCGGCGGACGTCTCCGGGAAAAAAGCGTCAGGGCTTGATGCGGGCGAGCTCGAGGAACTTGTCGAGGCTCATCGCGACTTGGATCTGCGGGGTCGTCTGCGTCACGTGGATGCCTTCGGCACGGGCCGGAAGGGAGCTGAACTGGAGATTGAGCTCGGAAATCTCACGCGGCACTTCCTCGCGGATCTCGCCGGTCAGAAGGTCTTTGGTGATGCGGACATTGAAGCCCTTGCCGTGAAGAACGCGATAGAACGTTTCCTGGCTGGGAGCGGATGATGCAGGAGCGGACGAACCGTTCACTGCAGCTTTCGGAGCCGGGCGTTTGATGCCGCTGCCAGCGTCTTTCTCACCCGTGGCCGGGCAAACGCCCGCCTGGGTCAGATACTTGCCGGAGATATAGATCGGCGCGTCACCGGCACGGCGGTAGCGCGGAGTGTCTTCCAGAGTCCATTTGCATTTGGCGGCTTCCAGAGATGCTTCGAGAGCCTCAGGGGTGGCCTCGAGACCGTTCTGGGTGCGCAACTCGAGGATTTTCTCCAGAGTGTCGTTCGGGATGTTCAGCATGGGCGCCGAGAGTTCTCCGGGACTTTCTGGCTGGCAAGGAGTTTCACTCCTTCGAACCAAAATTCCGTCATCCAACAGGCACCCAGATGTCGCGCTCCGCACTCTGCAATGTCATGTCACGCCATCACTCTTCGTCGCGTGCCGCCAGCACCTGGGTGCGGCGCAGCGTGCGATTGCGGAGCTGGTGGCGGAACGGATGATCCGGAAGCGACTTTGCGATGCGCAGGACCATTGGGTTGAGTTTCAATTTGCGGCGTTCGACACCGGTACGCTTCTTCGGCTTCCGCTTCTTGGGCTTGCGCTTGCGCTTTTTCTTGGCGGCGGAGGGCGCTTCTTCCGTGGATGCGGCAGCCGGTGCGGGAGCTGCCTGACGGCGCTCCGGCATGACCATGCGGTCGTTCGAGTAGAGCAGCACATGTCCCTGGGTCAGCAGCCAGAAGAGGTCGGACAACCATTCCTGCGGCGCTTCCTCGACACCTTCCGGAAGCACGGCCTTCCAGAGGTCGGCGAGTTTCGGATCCTTCTTGCCTTGCAGCCAGTTGACGATGGCCGCCGGACGTTCGGCCAGCACAGCATCGCTCGAGAGAGGATGCGGACGGGCCGGACCGGTGAAGAGCTTGCCTTCGCGCTTGAAGACGGGAAGGTGTTCGGCTTCCAGCATGCGGCAGACCGCCGGGATCAGCACGGCGGGATGCTTGCGGGCATGCGAACCCGCGACTTTCAATGAGGCGAGCAGGGACGGCGAAAGGTGCTTGGCGGGAATGCCCGCGGAGATCTCGGCCTTGCGGATTTCGCTGAAGGCTTCCTCGAAATGCTTCGTGGCGAACTGGCGTTCGGCCTCGGCGGAATCTTCGATCCATGGCGTTTCCTCATCGCTGCCCTTGAGCCGCCAGCGCACGCGTTTCTTCATCGTTTCCAGCCATGCATTCACGGCTTCCTCGCCGCGTTCGGTGCGCACCTTGGAAGAATACACTTCGAAGGGAAGATGGGCGAAGCGCTCGCGATGAAGGCGGCGCAGGTTGGTCTGGTAGGAGTGGAAGTTCGGCGGTCCGAGCCATTCCCCGCTGAGTCCACAGCGGGCCACGCTTTGGAAATTGCCGGCCGGTGGATCGACTTCCACGGTCTCTTCATCAAAGAGCGCGCCACGGGCTTCCGTCTGCCAGAAATGGCGGACGGCTTCCTCCTTGGTCTGCCACAGCGAGCCATCGTGCTTGCCGAGGAACAGCGCGGGCTTCGATTCGGAAACCTCGAACACCGCGCGGCAACGGTCGCGTTGCGCCAGCAGGATCTGGGCGATATCGAAAAGCGAATAGACGCGGGCGACGTGGTGGACTTCTTTCGCGATCAGGTGAACGGCCGGTGTGTCCGGGTGGAGTTGCACGCGGACTCCGGCGGCTGGAACGGCTTCCTCGAGGCGCGGCGGCCCGCTACGACGATCCTCGTAGTTGCCCCGCTGCCCGCCACCACCACGGCGGTCGTCGCGATTGCCTTCGAAGCGGCGGCCACCACCGCCGCCACGGCGCTCACCGTCCCTGTCCTCACGCGGTCCGCGGTCGCGGTTGTCACGTCTTGGCGCGTCTGTGCCGGAGCGTTCACGGGGCTGTTTGGCAGGCGCGTCGCCGCGTGCCCATGCCGGACCGAGGTCGATGCCGGACAGGAGATTGCGGAGAGGATTGGATTCTGGGTCGCTCACGGGCGGTGACGTTAACGGGTTCTTTGGAAATGACAAACCCCGCGTTCAAGCAATCAGCGGGGGGATTTCGGGCTGAAAATGGCTGGTTTTCAGCTTCGGAGCAACTCCACGGTGCGCGCCGTGGAGCCTTCATGCCGCAGCAGCACCGAGCGGGCCGCCACCACTCCATCCCGGAGGGAGGTATCCGGATGCAAGGCCCGACGCAAGGTGTCCGGGAGGCTGTTCCCGTCTGATACCCGCAGACAACCACCTGAACGGGTGAGATCGGTAGCCAGTGGTTCGAAGTTCTCCATGTGCGGGCCGAAAACCACCGGCCTGCCCGCAAGCACGCCCTCGCACGGATTCTGCCCACCCGTGCCGAGGAAACTTTTGCCGATGACGACCACGTCCGCATGAGCCGTCCAGTCGCGGAGTTCGCCGGTGGAATCCACCACCAGACAGGCTGCCGAAGCGTCCACAGGCGCGGAGAATTGGGAACGCAGCACCACTTCGAAGCCCGCGGCGATGAGTTGTGCTTTCACTTCCGCACGGCGTTCAGCATGGCGCGGCACGATGACAGGAAGCGCTCCAGGAGCGGCCCCGCGAATGGCGGTGGCGATCATGGCCTCCTCTCCCGCGTGTGTGCTGGCGGCGAGAACTATCGGGCGGGATGCTCCGAAATCCGCCAACATCGCGGTGAACTCTTCGCGCTTCGCGGGATGTGCGCCGGTACCCGGATCGAACTTCAAGCTGCCCATGACCCGGACATTCGCGGCCGGAACACCCAGATCCTGCCAGATGGCGGCATCCGCGGATTCCTGAACGCCCACGCGATCGAGCTGCGAGAAAACCGGCCGGATCCACTCCGCGAATTTCCGATAGCGTCGCTGCGAACGCGGTGACATGCGGGCATTGACCAGTCGCACCGGAATACCCGCGCGTTTGGACAGCAGCAGCAGATGCGGCCATGCCTCACCTTCGACGAGCACGATTTGTGCAGGTTCGAAACGCTTCAGATAGCGGCGCACCATCCAGCGGAAATCGAGCGGTGCATAGACGATACGGACGTCCTCCATGCCAGCTTCGTTCGCGACGGCGTGTCCGGTGGCGGTGCCGGTGGCTAGGACGAATTTCTGATCCGGCACGGCACGGCGCCACTCGCGCAACAGTTTCAAGGCCAGCAGCGTTTCGCCCACGCTTACCGCATGGAGATGCACCGCGCCGCATGGTTCGTAGTCGATGGGTGCGCGATAGATGGAAAGGCGCTCCCGCAGGCCGCTGCCGAAGCCGCCGCGGCGGGCCATCTTCACGAGCCACCCCGGGAACGCGGCCACGAACAGCACCGGCAACAACAGCCGGTAAAGTGCCATTCCAAAAAATCCGTACATCGCGCGGGACGCTAGGCGGCTGCACGGACGGCGTAAAGCAGGATGGCGCATCCGCCGTATTCCCGCCGGTCCTTGAGTTCCCATCCCTCCGCCAGCGGAGATTTCTGAGAGGCAGAGATTTCAACGACGAGCCAGCCATCCGCGGCCAACCGGCCGGGAAGAGCCGGGTGGGCGAGCAACTCCTTCACGTGGTCGCGGTCACCATAGTTCTTGTAGTAAGGAGGATCGGCAAAGATGAGGTCGTATTGGCAGGAGTCGGAGCGTAGGAATGAACCGACCTCCGATTTCACTACGCGGCCGCCGTCCAGCTTCGCCTTGGCAAGATTTTCGCCGATCACGGAAACCGCCTGGCGGTGTTCATCCACAAACACACAGGAAACCGCTCCGCGGCTGAGGGCCTCCAAGCCGATGGCCCCTGATCCGGCGAAGAGATCGAGCACACGGGCCCCATCCACTTTTTCGCCGAGGATCGAAAAGATCGCCTGGCGAACGAAGTCGGTGGTGGGCCGGGCTACCGCCGATGGAACCTTGATGGCCAGACGGCCCGCTTTGCCTGCGATGATGCGCACGGCCGATTCGTGGCATCCCAGGCTGCTTCTGACAATGCGAGCTTCACCTCCGGCTGCTGTTCCGGATCATTTGCACCGCGTCCTGTGCATTCAAAGTATCGCCGCCCTGGCCGAGCTGGATGAGCGTGCCTTCGCCGTTGCCTGCGATCAGAATATCGGAGGCGAGGCGATCCGGAGTGCCGAGTTGACCGAAGGCGATGCGTTTTCCGGAACGCTGGAAATGAGTGGTCAGAGACATGGCGAATGATGGTTCCGCCACGATGCGAAGCACACCGGCCGCACGTCCATCCGGGATGACCGTCGCATTGCCGAGTAAGGACAGGTTGTCCCCGATCAAGCGCAGCTCGGGGCAGGACACGATGCCATTGGCCATGAGGAGGGTGGCTCCTCCCCGGTCGAAATGGCATGCGGGCTGCCCCGGCAGGCTGAGGGAGATGCCGGACGCTTCCACTTGGGTCGCTCCTTTCCATGAGAAGGGATGGCTCAGGAAGCCTCCGAAGCGCGCGGTCGAACGATACTCGCGGACGCTGCATTCCCCCTGTGTGGGAAACGTCCATTTCCGATCCGTCTGGAGGGGGATTTCCGATTCGAACTCGACAGGCAGGCCGGGGACCAGCCCGACCTTGCCACCGAACTTCCAATCCAAGCCGGCGAATTGACTGTCGGCAGGACCCAGGAAAAGAATCGGAGACTGCCACCGAAGCGGGACACAAACCTGCGTGGCGAGACCGGCACCTGCGGAGCGGAGGCGGCTCACCCGCATGGACGAATCGGCCGGACCGCCTGCCACGGGCACTGCGGTGTCCAGTCCGTCCAGTTCCATCAAAGGTTCGGGAATTCCCTCCGCCATGAGTGCGAACGAGCCGTTCCGCACCGTAACCCACACCGTGGGGCTTTCACCTGCTATCGCCGCTCCCGGTGGAGGTGGGGGCAGGCTGACCGTGAGAGGCGGAATCGGAGGTAGTTCCGAACTCTCAGGAATCACCGGCAACGGTCCCACCGGAGGCTGGGAACTGGCCGGGCGAATGGCAATGGCCGGAGCTTGAGGTGATGCGGCCGCGGCCAGCGTCGGGGGTTCCGATTGCTGGATAGGCACGAGATGGGACAGCCATCGCACCGGCAGCACGGCCCGCGGGGAATCGATCTCCAGAGATTGCAGTTCCCATTGCCGCCGGAGCCACGATTCCCATCTGGGCCAGGCGCGGATGGACTCAACTTTCAACAGTGGTTCCTGAATCCGACTACGGTGAGATTCCGGTTGATCGAGGACGAGGCCCTTCAGGCAAATGCCGGTCCACGGCGTGGCAGTGGCGGACTCAAGGTGTGCGGTTAGTCCTGTCTTCGCGGAAATTTTCCTGGCGAGCCAGGATTTTCCCCAAGGAGAGGCCAGCCAGAGATTGCCCGCCAACAGGCACAACCATGGCGCGGCGGCAAGCAAAGCCACCGCGAGAATCCGACGACGGCGGAACCACGGGCGCTTGCTTCCCGAGCGATCCGCCGTGGACATGATTTACTTCTTCTTCGGTGAGGGAGCCGGGGCCGGTGCCGGCTTGCCGGAAGCACCTGCCGGGCGCTGTGCATTCTCCTGGACCTGTCCGGCCTTGCCGAGCGGGAAGCGGATCACGAGGCTTTTGTCCTGGAGGCGGGAGCCTTCCGTGGAGATTTCCTGCACACGGTAAACGATGAGGCCGTATTTCTTGTCCGCAAACTGGCCGATGGCGAAGTTCTCCTTGGTGCGGGCAAGGGTGGTGGTTTCCTCGAACTTCCATTCATGGCCGGTCCATGCACCCAGGATGCTCTCAGCATCCGCATTGATGTCCTCGAGACGCTTCATGTTGCCATTGGGCGAGCGGAAAAGATCTTCTTTCGGAAAATAGCCGAGGGTGGAAATCGTTTGCGCTCCGTTCTCGCCGCCGCCCATGCCGAGGATGCTCCATTTCTCTCCGGTGGAGGTCGTGGATTGGCGCAGGGTGAGAATCACATCGGCCTGAGGCTTGAATTCACGCTTCGCCCAGAGTTGGAGATACTTGTCATATTCCTCCTTGGTCAGGCCGAGTTTCTCGTCGTAGGGCAGGGGGGCACCCGGCTTGGACTTGGTGGAAAATTCACGGAACCAAGTCGGGTCCTTCTTGGCGGCTTGTTCGACCTTGGTGACGTACTGGTTGATCTCTTCCGGCGGAAGCACGACACCGATCTGACCACGGACCGGGACGTCCTTCTCGAACAAGCCCGCAAACACTTTCGGCACCTCAGCGGCGGAGGCATGGCACAGCAGGGCGGCGGTGAGGGGCAGGAAGAAGCGTTTCATGAATGGGAAAGCGGCGGCGAAACTGCCCCCGCCGGGGCTGAAAGACAAGCGGCAATGCGGGCCGGATCGAGTTCCGGAAGTGACGCTCTCACTCCGGCTCTCCCTGCGGGAAAATCTCGTGGATCGTCGATTGCTGGTGCTGGTCCATCCAGCGGTCGAGGGCGGCGCGCATCGCTGCGAGGATTTCAGGATGCTCGCCCGCGCGGTCGATGCCGCCGGAATCACCGGTGGCCAACCGGTAGAGGGCGTAGTGGCGGGTGCCCTGGCTGGTGGGCGTGCAGACGAGCTTCCAGGACTTCGTGATCAAGCATCGCTGTTTCGCCGCCACCAGCCGGTCAAGATACTCGTCCTTCAGCACGAACTGATAGTTGTAATTCTCATCGATGGTCGTGAGTTCATCCATGGTCGGCAGCTTCGGCCGCTCGATGCCGGGGACGGTGAACTGGATGAACGGAAAGCCGGTTTCTCCGAAAAAGGGGATGGTCTCCGGCGTTTCCGCGCCCTTGATCCAACCGGCCACGCTGCGGCCTTCCCATGAAGCGGGTTTTTCCGCTCCGGTGAGATCCGCCAAGGTGGGCATGACATCGACGGTGCGGATGGTTTCGGGGATGACCTTGGGTTTCACGCCAGGCACGTGGACGATCATCGGGATGTGGTTCGCCTGTCCTCCGCCGTTGAAAGTGAGACCGTGACCGAGAGTCACGCCCGGTTCATAGAGATCATCGCCATGGTCGGCGGTGATCACCACGATCGTATGGTCATCGAGACCATTTCGCTTGAGCGAGGCAAGAATGCGCTCGACACAATGATCGAACTGACGGGTGCAGCCGTCATAGAGCGAGCGGATCTGAGTGACCTCGGCGGGAGGCAGCGCCTTCCATTTCGATTCAAGGTCGGTGCCGCCGATGAACTTGTTGATGTCGAACGCCACGCCATGCGAGTTCTCACCGCGGTAGGCGGGATCCGAGAACATCCGGTTGTAGGGTTCCGCCGAGCGATACGGCAGATGGTTGCATGAGTAGAAGACGTGCCAGAAAAAGGGCCTGCCGGTGGCCGCCTGTTGGTCGAGTTTCTTTTCCACGCGATCCGTCACCACGTCCGGAGTCACGAATTGCGCGAATGACCCGATCTGCGGAAAGAGATGATAGCCGAGCGAGTTGTCGAAGTAGAGCGGGATGACGAAGTGCGCCATCACCACCGCCTGGCTCATATAGATTTTGAAGCTGTCGAAGTTCGACACCGAGATGTCATTGAAACCAAGGGGGACCACCTGGTAGTAGCCCGCACACCAGTCGCCGATGGCGGCGGTGTCATAGCCCTCCTTCGCCATCACCGTGGCCATGGGGGTGACGGTGGCCTCCATCTTCCGGACGGTCTCCTGGTTCGGATACATCTGGCGGATGCCGTGGGTATGCGGGAATTGCGATGCCATGAACGTCACCGAGGACTCCATGGTGGAAGCGATGGGCGTGTAGCAGCGCGAGAAGCGGATCGATTTCGCCGCGAGGGCATCGATGTGCGGAGAGACTCCATCCGCCGCCGGGCCATCGCTGCGGGCGGGCCGGTATCCATCGCAACCGAGCTTGTCACCACGGAGCGAATCCGATGCGATGATGAGCACGTTCCAAGGCCGGTCGTGGGATTTCGCCACAGGAGCCGCCGCCTTTGCGGGAAGGGCGGCGATCACAAACGGCGTGGCCGTGACCGCGATCACCACCACTCCGATCAAACGCGCGGTGCGGCTGCTGCGGCGGATATACCACCACGCCACCCAGCCGACGAAGAGCAACGGTAGAAGCTTGAACAGGATGAAGGAGAAAGCAGGCTGCACCGATGCGGGCCAATCGAGGACGCGGTAGTACCAGGCACCGAACTCCGCATCGTTGAGGAAATAGGGCCGCGTCTTTGTCAAACGCAGCATGAAATAGCCGTGGATGACCGCCACGCAGAAGAATGCGGTCAGCACCGCCGTGATGCGGCGCGGTTTTTTCAGCCGCTTGCTCCACGTGGAGATCACCGGCAGCACCAGCGTGACGGCGGCGATGCCGAGGAGGAGGTAGGCCAGCAGGACCTCGATGTTCTGCCCGATCAGGAACTTGAGGTAGTGCGTGCGGGCGAGGGCGCTGAACTTGTTGTCCATCTCCTTCGAGCTGTGCGCCAGCCGCCAGATCGCACTGGCATATTGGAGGGCGAGGAACAGCACGGTTCCCAACACCGTAGGCCAGAGGAGCTTGCGGGGAGCGGCGGCGGACCGCGGGAATGCGGGATCGGAAATCCGGGACATCGGGGCGGAACGCTTGCAGCATCGCGCCCGGGCATCAAGCGTCAGGTGGTGTCAGATAGACCCAATGTTCCGACATGACCTTTTCAATGACCACGCCCCGGGGTGATTTGAGATCCGGAGGGGTGGAAATGCGGATCACCAGCGCCACCGGCCTGCCCCGGTTCCGGGAAATGAGATTCTGAAGATAGCGTTCGGTTTCGGAGTCCCGCTGGCAGTAGCCATAGAGCGGGTCTTCGCCACCCAAGGTGGAGAGCCTGAAGTTGCTCCAGCGCGTCGAATCCGAGAACTCGTGGCTGAAAAAGACGTCCGATTGCAATATCACCCGGAAATCGAACGAGCCGGTCGGCCGGTCGCGGGTGTAGTCGTTCCAGTCCATCGGCTGGTAAATCACGCTGGTTTCCCAATCGACAGCCATCTTCCCGTCCGGCAGTTCCTCAATGATCAGCTCGCGCGTCGTTTCATCCGCCAGCAGGCATCCAACCTGCCAGAACGATGCCCGATCGCCGAGGGTAATGGGGCGGAAGGTGCTCAGTGATTTGAAGCGTCCCCGTGTGAGCGGATGTCTGGCATACCAGCCTTCCATCAGTGGGCGGACCCGCTCCGGTTGGCGCACGAGAGGCAGCATTTGGTCAATCGAAGCCGCCGCCACGAAGGAGCGGGCGGTATCGGTGATCCGATCCACACGGACCTCCGCCGCCGCGTTTTCGCGGGCATCCTGTTCCAAACGTGCCACGGACTCATCGCGTGCGGTTTCCGGCTTGGTGCTGTTGGAGCTCAGGTGCACCAGCGACCAGACCACCGCGCCTCCGCAAATCAGGCCGAACAGCGCGAACCACCCCCACGGCGTCGGACGCCGCGCCCGTTCCCGGTCGTTCCAGGTTTCCTCGAGTGGTTTTGCCACCACGGTGGTGTCCTCGATCAGGGAATCGATGCCGGGATCGTGGGTGCGGCGTTCGCTGGTTCGCGGCACCTCCAGCTTTTCAGGAACGGGCAGGGGAGTTGCAGCGGGAGAGGCGGAATGGAGCAGGACCCGGCCGGGAGGCTGGGACGATGGGGGCTCGGCACGGGGGAAATCCGTGCCCGAGGGTTTCAACCGCACCACTTCTCCCGGTTTGGCGGTCATGTCATCGACCACCTTCAACCGCACCTGTTCCGGATCACGCGCCATGTGCAAAACCACAAAAGCCGGAAATGCCCATCGACGCAACGTCCGGATGACTTTAAAAACCGGGCACGAGCCCCGAATGCCGCCCCGAATCCTCATCATCACCGCCGCCTTCGGCGAAGGCCACAACAGCGCCGCCCGCAATCTGGGGCTGGCCTTGGATGCCCAAGGGGCGGTCACCCGCGTGGCGGACCCGTGCAAGCTGGGCGCTCCTTTCTCCACCGATCTGCTGGCCCGCGGCTACCGCTTTGTGACGACCTACAGCCCCCGGCTGTGGGCGCGGATCTACCGATCCACCGACCGCCAGGACTTCCGCCGCCAGCGGCTGCCGCTGATGCGCAAGCCGGAGAACCACCTTGCCAAGCTGGTGGAGGAATTCCAAGCCGATGCCGTGGTGGCCACGTATCCGCTTTATCCTTATTTCCTTGAGCGCATTTTCTCCAAGAGCGGGAAGAAGGTGCCGGTCTTTACGGTGGTGACGGATTCCATCGAGATCAACGCGGCCTGGCTGAAAGCGCCCACCGACTACTGGTTGGTGACTGATCCGGCGACACGGGAGGCGATGATCCGCAGCGGCTTGGATGCCACCCGCATCATCGACACCGGCTTTCCGGTGAACCCGGCCTTTTCCGAACTGGAGCCGGTGGAATGCAACGACTCCTGCGAGGCCTTCCGCATCCTCTATTTCCCGACCGCGAAGCTGCCTTACGTCCGCCGCATCAGCCGCGCGCTGCTGGACATCTCGCCGAAGGTGAAGCTGACCATCGTGCTGGGTCGCAACGTGCGACTGCTGTGGAGCCGGGCGAAGGAGATCAAGGACACCTACAAGGGCCGGGTGCGGATCATCGGTTGGACCCGGCGCGTGCCGCAGTTGTTGAACACCCATCATCTGATCGTGGGCAAGGCCGGCGGTGCCACCGTTCATGAGGCGATCGCCGCGCGTTGTCCGATGATCATCCATCATCTGGTGCCGGGGCAGGAAGAGGGGAATCTCCGTCTTCTCGAATCGATCGGTGGCGGTGGCTTGGCGTCCACGCCTGCTTTGGTGGGTTCGACGACCGCGGACCTCTTGTCGGATGGTGGAGCGCGCTGGCGACAGATGAAGCAGGCGCTGGCCCGTCATGGACGGAATGCGGGAGCGTTGCACGCGGCTCGTTTCATTCTCGATACGCTGGCGGGAAAAACGAAGAGCGGCTCATGACCTTCCTGTTCGATATTGGCCGGGTGTTGCTCGACTTCGAATACGAGAGATCTTTGGAAAAGTTACTGCCCGTGGATTGCGAAGATCGCCGCGGACGCTTGGAGCGGTTGCTGGAGCGCAAGGATGACTTCGAGGCCGGAAAGATTCCGGAGGATGAGTTCATTGACTGGTCGCTGGAACGACTGGAGTCCGAAGCGACCCCGGATGAGTTCCGCAGCGTGTGGAGAAGCATCTTCGTGCCCAACGCACCGATGTGGCAGGTGGTGGAGCGGCTGGCTGAGGAAGGGCATCGCTTGATCCTGTTCTCAAACATCAACTCGATCCATTGGCCGTGGATCACCGAAGCCTTTCCGCGCTTCTCGCGGTTCCATGGTGCCGTGCTTTCTTTCGAGGTCGGAGCGATCAAGGCCGACCCGGTGATCTATCAGCATGCCATCGAGGCTCACGGATTGGTGCCGGAGCAAACCCGCTACATCGACGACCTGCCGGCGAACATCGCCGCCGGTCGCAAAGCAGGTTTGAGGTCCTGGCAATATGATCTGAAGGACCACGCTGCCTTCGAGCAATGGCTGGAGGCCGAACTGGCCGAGGGCTAGGTTGAGTCGACATTCATTTTGCTTTGGATGAGAAGCATCCAAAGGGCGCTTTGGATTTGGAATGCGGCGAGGCATCAGAGACACCCGGCCTCACGCTTTAAATGTCGATTCAACCTAGTCCTCCTCCGGCAATAGGCCGATTTCACGCGAGAGTTCTTCCGCGTGCTCGGAGAGAAGCCGGCGTTCCCGTTTGGAAAAACGGCGCGGCCTGGTGTCCATCAGGCAGAGCGAGCCGATGGGTTGGCCGTCACTGGCATGGATCGGTGCCCCGGCATAGAAGCGGATGCCGTGTTGTTTTAGGAACAGGTTGTTGGCGAAGCGTCTGTCACGCAGAAGATCCTCCACGACCAACAGCTCGTCCTGATAGACCACGTGGCCACAGACGGAGAGATCGCGCGGGGTCTCGCGAAGGCTGGGTGGCAGGCCACTGTTGGCACGGAAGAACTGGCGGTGCTTGTCCACGAGCGTGACGCTGGCCACGGGCACTTCGAAAACGCGGGCCAGCTTTGCCGTAAGGCGGTCGAGTGCCGGCATTGGCTCCGGGGAAAGAAGGTCGAGTTGTTCCAAGCTGTGCTGGCGTTCATCCTCATTGTCGGGACGGGGAGCCTCCATCACATCATCGGCCCATTGCAGGGCGAAGCCTTCGCAGAAGGCCACGGCCTCGGCGATGCTGGCGAAAACTTCATCCGCGCCGGAGAGCTTGAGATCCTCGGTGGTTTCCTCGATGTCGCCCTGCCTGCCCCACAGCCCGATGACGATCCTCTGATCGGGCACGCTGGAGCGGATTTTTTCGCAGAGCGCACGGGCGTGGTTGGCGGTGGTGGGTTCCACCGCGGAAATGAAAACGATGTCCGTGGGATCTTCGCTGAACTGGGTCACCAGTTCCTTCGCCATCCTGCGTCCGACCGCGTGGCGGGCATCGAAGCCCTCGTGATGCAGAGCGTTGGCCAGCATCGCGCCGACCAGTTCATCACGCTCGGCGCGGGCGGGCAGGCAGTAAACGCGGCAGACCGGCTGCGATGAGCCCTCGGAGGATGGCGTGGGCTCGCTGTGATCCAGATCCTCTACGATGGATCGCAAAGCACGGATCACCCATTCGCGCTGTTCCTCATCGACCATGCCGCGGGCGTAGTCTTCCTCGGCTGCGATCATCACGGGGATCAGCACCGCGTCATAGAGATCGTTGATGGAGTTCTCCTTGAGGTAGGATTCGATCTGGTCGCTCTCGTCGTGTTCGCCGCGGCGCAGCAGACGGTGGTAGAAATCCTCCGCGGGTGTGAGCGCGTCTTCCTCACTGAGCAGGACGCTGAGAAACGATAGCTGTGGTATGTGACGGCCCATCACCACCAGGCAGACGGTGAGGGGAGTGGACAGCACCAGCCCCACTGGTCCCCACAGCCACGTCCAGAACACCGCTGCCACGATCAAGGCCATGGAGGAAACTCCGGTGCTTGATCCATAGAGCCATGGTTCAAGCACGTTGTTCGTCACCAGTTCGATGGCGATGAACAATCCGAGTGTCAGCGCCGGAGTCAGCCACGATGGTGAGACGGCCAGCGACAACAGCATCGGAAACGAGGCGGCGATCCACGGACCAATATAAGGAATAAACCGCAGCCCTGCCGCCAGCGCACCCCACAGCAAGGCATTCGGCACGCCGATGAAATAGAGGCCGACGCACAGGGCGAGGCCATAGATGAGATTCACCACCAGCTGCATCAGCAGGTAGCGGCGGATGCGCATGCCCGCGTCATCGAGAGCCCGGGTGGTGGAGCTGATGCGGCCCTGGCCCATCAACCGGATGAAGCGCGAGCGCAGGTCCTCATGTTTCAAGAGCATGAATGTCACCAGCAGCAGGACGAGGGACGCGGTGCCGAGCGGGCCAAGCACGGGGGAGGCAAGCGATTGGATGAGCTCGAGGGAATGCCCTTTGCCGTCATCCATCACCTTCACCGGCAGCGGCGTTTCGGCGGCAGGGGTGGCGGGTTTGGCTTTCTCATCAGGCTTTGCACCGAGACCGGCGGGGAGATCCTTCTTCAGATCCTCGAAGGTATCGGAAAGACGTTTGAAGCCGGCACCGCTGGGCATCTGGATCGATTGCAGTTTGGCACGGAGGTTCTCCTTGTAGTCCGGCAGCCGGTTCGCGAGATCCACGGCTTGGTGAGAGATCGACCAACCCGCGGCGATGGTGCCGCCTAGAATCAGCAGCATCGTCAGGATCACCGCCGCCACCCGGCCGATCCAGCGTTGCAGGCGATCTACCAGTGGAATCAAGAGGAAAGTCAGCAAAGCGGCCAAGGCGAGTGGCACGATGATCTCACGACCGAACCACGCGATACCGATGACGAACGCGCTCAAGCTGACTGCCCAGATGCCGGACAAGGCATCGGCAGAGGATTTCCGCCGCTGAGGAGGACGGGATCTAACAGCGCGGAGGGAAGGCTCGTTCATCCGGGACTTTCCCGTATCCTGTCACATCCCGGATAGGATGCTCGAAAAATTTGCACGGCCTTCCCCAAGCAGGGCAAAATGCACTTCCACATTTAGGAATGCATCGGAAGAGGCCTTTCACCGGCTTGTTGGAGATGAGTGCAAATGCTCACAATGCACACATGATGAGCGAGATATTGGCGGAGCAATGCCACTGGCATGTGCGGAGCTAGGGAAGGGATTCATCCCGAACCAACCAGCCATGAACACACGAGCCTATGTCCATGACGATCCCGTACCGGATACCCCGACGAGAGGGAAGAGCGGCTACGGTTTCACGCACATCTCCGGCCTGGTGGCCGTCGCCACGGTACTCGCGGCGGCGATGTTGATGAGCTAAGGTTGTGCTAACGGCGGAACTTGTTGGAAACGTGGCGGTGTCCGCCGGGGTTCGCCGGGCCGACGCACGGAGATATTTGATGATTGGCGACGAGCGTGTGGTTGGCATACCCTGAACCATCCCAACAGGAGTTTGCCGTGCGCTATTCTGAATTCAAAACAGCCATCCAGCGGCATTTGCAAGCGCGTGCGGATGGTGCCACCTGGCTTGAGCTCCGTGAGAGCCTGGCATTGCCCTATGAGCGGCCGTGTCCGGAATGGACGCGCATGCTGGAGGAGGACATCGGGCTTGTCCGCCGCAAGGGTTCCGGTCGTGCTTTCGTTTGGAAGCTTCAACCGTCCGCAAAAAAGACGCGGACTTGAGGCCACCGGTCGTCCGATACTCGATCTGGAGCGAACCGGTGGCTCTCGTTTGAGAGGGGAAACCGATCAAGCCTTCTTCACGTCCACCCACTGTCCGGTCTTTGCGGACTCGAGGACGGCATCGCAGACATACTGCGTGCCGAGGGCGTGGCGGAAGTCCGGATAAGCCTTCTTGGCGGAAGGATCATCGAGCGACCTGAAGAACTCATACAGCTCGTGGATGAACGAGTGTTCGTAGCCGAGGCAGAGGCCCGGCACCCACCAGTTGCCCGCGTAGGGATGATCTCCATCCGAGCAGTGGATGCTGCCCCAGCTCCGGCGGTCGCCCGGAACACCGTGGTCGAAGTAAGAGAGGCGGTTGAGATCGTGGAGATCCCAGGCCAGCGACTTCTTCTCGCCGTTGATCTCGAAGGTATAGAGCGCCTTGTGACCACGGGCGTAGCGGGTGGACTCGAAGATCGCCAGCGAACCGTTCTCGAAGCGGGCCAGAAAAGCGCAGGCATCATCGATGGTGACGGCCTGCTTCTCACCGGTGGCGGTGTGGACGCGTTCCTTGATGAAGGTCTCGGTCATGGCGGACACCTGCACGATGTCACCGTTGATCCAACGGGCAGTGTCGATGCAGTGGGCGAGCAGGTCACCGGTCACACCGGAGCCTGCGGCAGCGGCATCGAGACGCCACAGCCCGGCACCGCCCTGCGGCAGATCCTGGGAGATGGTCCAGTCCTGCAGGAAGTTCGCGCGGTAGTGGAAAACGCGGCCGAGTTCACCGGCATCGACGATGTTCTTCGCCAGCGTGACGGCCGGAAGGAAGCGGTAGTTGTACCAGACAAGGTTCGGCAGGCCGGAAGCCTCCACCGCCTTCACCATCTGCTCGCCTTGCTCGCCATTGAGGGCGAGAGGCTTTTCGCAGAGGATCATCTTGCCATGCTTGATGCACTCCAGTGCGATTTCGGCGTGGGAGTCGTTCGGCGTGCAGATGTCGATCGCGTCGATGTCTTCACGCTTCACCAGCTCGCGCCAGTCGGTTTCATAGGAGGCGTAGCCCCACTTCTCGGCGAAGGCTTTCACCTTCTCCTCATCGCGACCGCAGACGGCCTGGCGGACGGGAACATGCTGGGTATCGAAGAAGTGTGTGAGCTGCGAGTAGGCATTCGAATGGGTGCGGCCCATGAAGCCATAGCCGATGAGGCCGATGCGGATTTCCTTTTTGGACATGTTGTGAAGGAGGTTAGAGGGCTTCGTCCACCTGGATCATGGTGGCGAGGATGGTGTCCCAGGTGGATGGGTTTTCGAGGGTGGCATTCGGGAACATGCAGCCATCCCAACAGATGTGCTGGATGCCGCGGTCGGCCGCGCCCTTGAGCCAGTAGGTGGAGGCGCGGGCGATATCGAGCTTGCCGTTCGGATCATCCGCCGGGCAGTGGCGGCCGGTCTTGTCGTGGGAACCGGTGCCGTGTACGGAGCCGTCGTTCTGGGCGACGTGGAAGTCGATCGTCCACGGGCGCAGCACGTCGGTCATCTGGGCGTAGGCGTTCCAGAATTCCTCCTCGGTGTAGTCGGCGGCGAGCAAGGCTGCCTCCGGGGCATTGTAGCCGAGGAGATAGAGATAGGTGTGGGCGAGGTCCGCCTGGAAGCCGACGATGCCGGGCAGGTTGGTCGCTTCCAACGTGTTTACCATCGCCTTCCACGAGTGCATGCCGCCCCAGCAGATCTCACCTTCGGCGGCGAGGCGCTCGCCGTGCTGTTCGGCGACCTTGCCAGCTTCGCGGAAAGTTTCAGCGAGCTTCTTGGTATTGCCGACGGTGTCCTGAAGGAAAGCCTCCGGACCACCCGCGGAGTCGATGCGGATGATGCCGGATTTGCGGACACCGTGCTCGTTGAGGATCTTCGCGATACGGCAGGCCTTTTCGACTGCCAGCACGAAGTTCTTGCGATCCTCATCGGTGCCGAAGGCGCAGCCGCCAACCGTGCCGGGCCAGACGGGAGCCACCAGCGAGCCGACGGAAAGATTGCGGGAAGCGATCTTGTCCGCCATCGCACGCAGTTCGGCCTCGGATGCATCCGGATCGATGTGCGGGTGGAAGAGGAAGAGGTCGATGCCATCGAACCTGCGGCCGTTCACGGAGGATGCCGCGGTCAGCTCGAGCATGTGATCGAGGGAGATCGGTGGGTGATCGGTGCCGGGTTCTTTGCCAACCAGGCCGGGCCACATCGCATTGTGAAGTTTCATGGGGTAAAGGAGATCAAAGGGGTTGAACCACGAATGACACGAATGAACACGAAATCAGAAGGGCTCTAATAGCTTCTTCGTTCATGCGGATTCGCGTCCATCCGCGGTGTTGGATTATTTCTTATAGGCACCCAGCGCCGGGGCATCCGGATTCACTTCCGGGCCGAAGTAGCGCAGGCAGACGAGGTCCTCGGTTTCCGAGGTGTTCTCGAACACCACACCGGCCTTCGCGGCGGCTTCGGTGGCGAAGAATTCGTCCTGCGTGAGATCGTGGAAGCGGATCAGCTTCGGGCAGTTCAGGCGCAGCTTGTTGGCATGGCCTTCACCGGCGACGACGATCAGGCCGTAGGCGCCATTGTCCTTCACGGTGACCTTCGCGCCGGGCTTGAGGGTGAGTTCCTTCGCGGTGAAGTACTGGAAGTTGTCCACCTTGCCGTAGACGATCCACTTGTCGACGTGGCCTTCGCTTTCCTCGGCGACGACCGGCTCGAGGTAGTGGTTGTCCTTGAAGTTCGGGTCGACGTTCTTCTCCCAGTGAAGCTGGTCGACGATGAAGTCGATGTCCTGATGTTTGTCCGCAGGCATGTCCTTTACGAGAAGATCCCACGGCACTTCGCGGCCCTCAACAAGGGACTGATACATGCCGAAGACATCGGAACCCCACTGCGGCTCATAGGTGCAGAGCGAACCCGGGGCGTGGAGGATGCACGGATCGATCAGCCAGCCGGTACCGGGCTTCAGGCGGTAGGCCTTCGAGAGATCGAGGATGCCATTGTCACCCTTGTTCCAGTTGGCGATGCACTCGCGCACCTGTTCCTTCGTGGTGCCGGGCTCGAAGCCCATGAAGGTGTAGGGGAAGTTGTTGCCGACGTTGTTGTGCTGCGGCGGGAAGTAGTAGGACTCCGGCTTGCCTTCCTGTCCCACGAGCGCGGCCTGGGCGGCGTCCTGGTGCATGTGGTGCGGGATCGGCCCCATGTTGTCGAAGAACTTCGAATACACCGGCCACTTGCCATACTTGTTCCAGATCGCCTCGCCGATGAGGGCGGCGCCGCATTCGGCGACGGCTTCCTTCAGCGTGAAGCGCTCGTTACCCACGACCACGTAGGACAGGCCCTCGTCTTCGGTGCGGTTGTCATTGGCGGCTTCGGTGGTGGAGGCGAACCAGCGTTCGTCGATGCCGCCGCGGTTCAAGCCGAAGGCGTAGAGGTCGTCCGGATGCAGCTTCAGGCGCTTGCCCGGCTGGAGGAACGAACGCGGCACCCAGCAGGGAGCGAGGCGCAGCAGGCCGCCGGTTTCTTCGAGATGCGCTTCAACGGCGGCACGGACGTTGCCCGAACGCGTGGTCAGGTCTTTCGTGGTACGGGGTTGGGTCATGGGATGAGATGAGATGCGATTGTTGAGATGTCTGTTAGAGAACGTAGGACCAGTCGACCTTGGCGGTGACGGTCGTTCCGTGTTCGTCGCGGATGGCCACCTGAGAGGGGCCATCAGGAGTGATGGTGGCGACGGCACCGAAGCCGGAGGGAACCGCAGCTACGGCTTGTACCGTACGAAGCGAAACCGTCTCGTCCGGATGGAAGCGGCGGGTGGTGGGGATGCCCGGATCCGCGAGACGGTTCTCTCTTGCCTCTTCGAGACCGTAGCAGAAATAGGAGCAGACTTCCTCGATGCCGATGCGGCCGAGGTGGCGGGCTTTCCATGGCGAGCGGTGGCGTCCGCCATTGGAAAGCCAGAAAAGCGTGGCGGGAAAGTCGGCGGGGTTCTTCAGGCTGAACCACACATAGCCATCCAGCACGACCGCCGACCACGCGAACGGTTGTGCATCGGTGGCCGGCTCGTTCGCCATCATCACCAGATCCTCGGAACCGGCACGGACGGGATAATGCGTCAGATCGGTGGTGCCACCCGCAGCCAAGGGCACGGTGCGGAGATCGGTGAAAGTCTGGCCGGAGGCCAACAGGCCGTATTCCTCCTGCTCGGGGTTCGCGAACACGCCATCGAAAACGGAGGCCCACCGGAAAGGGGATACGGTCACACGACCGGCGCCCTCCGGCAGACTGGAGAGATCGAGGATCGGATGATTGCCGTAGTTGTATTCGCCATCCCAGCCGTTCAGGCGGTGGTCCTGATAGACCGCCGTTTCTCCATCGCGAACTTGGATGATCTTTTCCACCGTGGCTCCCTCCACACCGCCGGGGATGGAAAGCTTGAGGCGATCGGGTGACGCCAGGAGGAGGTCCCACTCCTGGTTGGCGGAGTCGCCATGGGGCGGCAGTTCCTTCGAACCGGCGAAGGGGATACAGAAAAAATCCCCGCGCAGCACCCGGAGTAGATAAGGCAGATCCTCCTCAACCTCATCCGGCTTCCATGGAGACAGCGAGTAGGGGGATACCGTGCGATCGCCCAGCCGGAACGTCACCGGAGCCAGGTGGCCGGCCTGGCGGGTGACCGCGAGGTCCACCACATCGTTGGACAGCCGCCAACTGGGTTCTCCGTGAATCAGCTCGGGTTCAGTCATGGTGAGAGCGATTCATGGATAAACGGGGAAAAACGGAAGAAAAATCACATTTTCGGTCAAATTTCCCCAAATCGGATGTGGGTTCCACAGAAAGAGGAAGAACCTCAACGGCTGAATTTCAGGTCGAAAGGCACGCTCTTGAAGTTCGCCTTGGCATAGCCGCGGGCTTTCCCGTCGGTGACGACGGTGTTGACGTCATGGAGCTGGGCGAAAAAGAAATCATCCTGGCCACCCATTTTCGTGTGGTCGATCAAGGCGCAGTTCCAAGTGGCATGCTCGATCATCAACCGTTTCAGGCGGGCCTGTTCGGAATTCGGCTCGCTGAGTCCGCGGAGCGGGTCGAGGCCGCTGGCGGAGAAAAAGAAACGGTCGATCCGCAGGGCGCGGAGAGAAAGCTCCGTGAGCATACCGCTGTAGCGGCGACCCCGGGGCTCGTAGACGCCGCCTAGCTGGACCAACTCCACGCTTTCATGACCCGACAGGCGTTCCATCACCGCAATCGAGTGGCTCACCACCCGCAGCGGCAGGCCGACGGGGATGTGGGAGACCAGTTGCAGGGCGGTCGAGCTGGCATCAATGAGAATGGTTTCCCCAGGTAAAATGAGCCGGATCGCTTCCTTGGCGATGGCGGTTTTCTCATCGAGTTGGCGGCTTTCTCTTTCAGAATAAGGAAGTTCTGCAAGCGGGGCGGAATTATCCATCGCGCCGCCATGCGTCCGCTTCAGGTGTCCCCGGCGGCTCAGGAAGTCGAGGTCGCGGCGGATCGTTTCTTCGGCCACGTCGAAGTCCTTGGCCAGATCGATGGTGCGTACCGTGCCGTTGGTCCGGGCCAGTTTGAGGATGCGATTTTGGCGCTCTACGGGCAGCATGTGGGAAATTGTGGGATTTTCTGTTGATCTAGCGGTTTTAATGCTGCACTTCAAGCGCGAGGCATCATTCCTTCTCAAACCTACCTACCATGGTCAAACCAGAAGAATATCATCACGTGAGCTACAAATGGGACGATTCCCATGCCGCGAAGCTCGATCCCGTGGACCGGCTGGTCTATCGTTCGAACCTTCTCGGCAGTGACCAGCGCATCACCAACACGGGCGGCGGCAATACCTCGTCCAAGGTGATCGAGAAGGATCCGCTCACAGGCAAGGAAGTGGAAGTGCTGTGGGTGAAGGGTTCCGGCGGCGACCTGCGCACCAGCAAGCGCGAGAACTTCTCGTCCCTGTATCAGGACAAGCTGCTCGGTCTCCAGCGTATCTACGCCGCGCTCCCGGACAACGGACTGAAGACTCCGGCCGAGGACTCGATGGTCGGCATGTTCACCCACACGACTTTCAATCTCAACCCGCGCGCGTCCTCGATCGACACGCCGCTCCACAGCTTCCTCACCGGCAAGCATGTGGACCACATGCACCCGAATGCGATCATTGCCATCGCCGCGAGCAGCCGCTGCGAGGAGTTGACCGAGGAGATTTTCGGCAGCGAGATGTCTTACGTGCCGTGGATGCGGCCCGGTTTCGAGCTGGGTCTGGCGATGCAGGAAATCGAAAAGAAGGATCCCAGTGTCAAAGCGATCATGATGGGTCAGCACGGCTTCATCTCATGGGATGACGATGACAAGGCCTGCTACATCCGCACGCTCGATTTCATCGAGAAGGCCGCCAACTACATCGAAGGGAAGTATCAGGCGAACGGTGGGGATGCCACGGCCTTCGGAGGTGCGAAATACCAGCCGCTGCCCGCGATCGAACGCGATGCGACTCTCGCCGCGATCCTGCCATGGCTGCGCGGCAAGGTGTCCGTGCAGAAGCGTTTCATCGGCACCGTCCAACACGACGAGAAGATCCTCCGCTTCGTGAACTCCGCCGATGCTCCGCGTCTGGCCGAGCTTGGCACCTCCTGCCCGGACCATTTCCTGCGGACGAAGATCAAGCCGCTCTACGTCGCGTGGAATCCCCAGACGGAAGACGCCGCCAGGCTCAAGGCGCTGCTCGAAGCGGGACTCGACCAATATCGCAAGGACTACGCGACCTACTACGAGAACTGCAAGCATGCCAACTCTCCGGCGATGCGCGATCCGAACCCGACGGTGATCCTCATCCCGGGCATCGGCATGATCGCGTGGGGCAAGGACAAGTCCGAGTCGCGTGTGACCGCGGAGTTCTACAACTGCGCGGTGGAAGTGATGCGCGGTGCCGAGGCGATCGACGAATACATCGCCCTGCCGCAGCAGGAAGCCTTCGACATCGAATACTGGCTGTTGGAGGAAGCGAAGCTCCAGCGCATGCCAGCCGAGAAGGAGCTGGCCCGCCAGATCCACATCGTCATCGGTGCCGGCAGCGGCATCGGCAAGGAAACGGCCCATCGTCTGGTGAAGGAAGGCGCGCACATCGTTTGCGTGGATCTCAACCATGAGGCCGCGGAAGCCACCGCCAAGGAGATCACCGACAAGTATGGCGTGGGTATCGGCGTGGCGGGCAGCGGCATTTCCGGCTGTGGTCCTGCCGTCGGCCTGCGTGCGAACATCACCGACCGCGCCAGCATCCGCGAGATGCTGGATCAGGTGGCCCTGGCCTACGGTGGCTTCGATGCCATCGAAGTGACCGCCGGTATCTTCGTGCCGAGCGACACCACCGGCCACATCCCGGACGAGAAGTGGGCGCTTACGTTCAATATCAACGTCACCGGCAGCTACTTCGTGGCGGATGAGGCTTACAAGACTTGGAAGGAGCAGGGCCTGCGCGGCGCACTCGTCCTGACCACCAGCGCGAATGCCGCGGTGGCGAAAAAAGGCAGCCTCGCCTACGACACCAGCAAGGCGGCGGCGAACCATCTCGTCCGCGAATTGGCCATGGAACTGGCTCCTCTGGTGCGCGTGAACGGCGTGGCTCCGGCCACGGTCGTCCAAGGCTCCGCCATGTTCCCGCGCGACCGCGTGATCGGCAGCCTCGCGAAATACGATATTCCGTATTCCGATGACGAGGAGACGCAATCGTTGGTCAACAAGCTGGCGCAGTTCTATGCGGACCGCACCCTGACCAAGGCCCCGATCACTCCGGGAGACCAGGCCGAAGCTTACTTCCTGCTCGTCACCGAGCGCCTGAGCAAGACCACCGGCCAGATTATCACCGTGGATGGCGGTCTTCACGAAGCCTTCCTGCGCTGATGCGCGGATGCCGTCGCGCCGGGAAAAACCCCCGGCGCGACGACGCATTTAGTGGAAAGTATTTCCTTTGCCACGGCGTAAGGTTCGTCTGTCCTTCATACGATGAACTTTGATCGCCGCGAATTCCTGATTTCGATGTCGGCCGCCATTGCGGCCTTGAGCACCCGGGGCTTTGCCCAGTCCCAGGACCCGTCCACCGGCGCGCTGGTGGTGGGGCAGGGAAACTACCAGTGGAAGGCTGTTCCGGGTTGGGGTGTGCTGGATGCGGAAACGCCGGTGAAGGATTGCCACGCGATGGTGCAGACCAAGGACGGCCGCATCTTCCTTTTCACCAACCACACCAAGAACAACATGGTCATCTATGACCGTGCCGGAAAGCTTCTTGGCAAATGGGGTACGGAATATCCTGGCGCCCATGGCATGACGCTGGCGGTGGAGAACGGCGAGGAAGTGTTGTATCTGACCGACCACGACCGCCATCAGGTTTACAAGACCACGCTCGATGGCAAGGTGTTGCGCACTTGGGATTATCCGGAGAAGAGCGGCAAATACAAGTCCGCGGCTGAATACAAGCCGACCCACGTCGCGCTGGCTCCGGATGGAGGCTTCTTCGTGGTGGATGGCTACGGCAAAAGCTGGTGCCACCGCTATGACAAGAGCGGCGAATGGGTGAAGTGCTTCGGCGGCAATGACCCCAATGGTGCGAATCTCGCCTGCTCGCACGGTGCCTGGGTTGACACCCGCGATCCGAAAAACCTGCTGTGGATCACCTCCCGCGCCGAATCGAAGCTCAAGCGTTACACGCTCGATGGCGAATTGGTGGACATCCTGGAACTGACCGGCGCCGAGCCGAACTTCATCGTCCCCTACGGCGACCACACCGTCATTCCGTGCCTGCGGAGCACCGGCCACAAAAACGGCCTGCTCTGCGTGCTCGATCCATCCCGCAAGGTGATCTCCAATCTCGCCGCCGCACCGCCGCAATACGATGGTGAAAAGCTCGCCACGATCACCTCGGACTCGAAGCTGTTCACGTATCCGCACGGCATCCTGATCGATGACCAGCAGAGCATCTACGTGGCCCAGTGGAACTCGGGCAAGACCTACCCGATCAAGCTGGAGCGCGTGAAGGCATGAAACCTTTCTTTGTAGCCGGAGTCGTAAGACTTCGGGCTGAGGGCGTATAAGAACATCCTCGCATTTTCAGTCCGCCTTTGAGTCACCCCGTATGCCTCTGAGGCGGACTGTTCTCTTCAGCGCGGCTTGGTGTCCGTCGCCTGCTTCTCCGCATATGGCTTGTCCGCCTGGCCGGCGGCGAACATCACCAGCTTCACAGGCACCTTGCCGGTGTTGGTGCCGTTGTGCATCACGTTGACCGCTTCCGCGAAAGCGTCGCCTGCTTTGAGCAATTTGGTGGTGCCGGATTCGAGACGAACGGTGAGTTCTCCTTCCAATACGTAGGCGAAGCAGGGCACGGGATGCTTGTGCCAGCCGGTTTCCGCGCCGGGAGGGATCTCCACGCGCACCGCGGAGACTTCGGCAGGCGCTTCCGGCCAGACAATCGGTTTGCCATCCGCATCCACCTTGGTCTTCATCAGAGGCGTGATGGTGATGGTTTTCGAGTAGGCATGATCGCCGCCTGCATCCTCCGCATGAACGGAGAGAGGAAGGAGGCAGAGGAACAGGAGGCAGGTGAAATGGCGCATGGTGGATGAGCAGGATCGCCGGAAGGCTATATCGTTCCGGGTTTCCAGTGAAAATCAAAACGGCCCTCCCGGATTCCGGGAAGGCCGTTGGCACCAACCGATGAAGGCGGTTTATTGGGTCACACGATAGCGCCAGAACTTGCTGGAAGCGTTGCCCAGCAGGCGCAGCGTGGTCGTGGTCTGGCCGTTGGCGCTGGTGGTGGTCACCACTTCGTAGTCGGTTCCGGCGGCAGCGGAAGTCCACGCGTCGGCCACGCCGAGGTCGTCGGAATGTTCAAGCACACCGGTCACACCAGAGATTCCGTTGAGGGTCGTGAACGACAACAGTTTGTCTCCGCCCAAGCTGGTGAGCTTCGGCAGATTCTTGATGTCGCCGGGCTTCTTCACGTTGAAGAAGAACTCCACACCGTCCTTGAACCCATTGCCGTTGCTGTCGGAACCGAAACCGGTGGAGCTCAGGTTGTTGGCGCTGAGCCACAGGTTGAAGTCGAGCGGCCCGCTGCTGGCGACCGCCCCCGGAGAACCGATCTGGTCGGCGGAGTTCTTCGCAACGAAGGCACCATTGATGCCCGGCACGCTGAGCTGGGAGAGGGCAACGAAGGGCGTGCCCGTCGCGTTCTCAAAGGTGGCGAGAGGGTTGCTGGGAGCGGCACCGAAGGAGACACCGGACTGGCGGACACCATTGCTGTTGTAAAGGTTCACCGCATCGCCACCCGTGCTCAGGCCCACGCCGTCACCGGCGTAGCTGCCGACTTTGAGGCTGGCAGGCGGATTCGCACCGAACCAGTTGGTGAGGAAGGCCGGAATGGTGGTGGAGGGCGTGGAGGTTTCCAGGAAGACCGCACGTTCGCCGGGCTCCAAGGTGGTCACTCCATTGAGCGCGACCGCAGCCACGGGAGATTCCGTGTTGTCATCCATCTTCCAGCCGGTGAGATCGACGGTCACCGCGGAGGTGTTCATCACTTCGAACCAATCGGCACCCACAGAGGTGCTGCTGGACCAAGGGGCGACCTCAGTCACCACCACGCGTCCGGTAATGCCGGGGGAGCCAGTCTCCGCACCATTGGAGGAGACAAAGGCGCCATTCACGCCGTTGGCGCTCTTGATCGTGATCATCGGCAGCGGAAGCGTGGCGCTGCCGATACCTGCCTTGTTGTCGAAGGTGACGTTGGTGGTGGCCGCGCCAAAGGCGACACCGGTCACTCGGTTGCCTGCAGCGTCGAAGAGATTCACCGCATCGCCGCCGGAACTGAGTCCGACGCTGCCACCGCCATAGGCACCGATGAGGACACCCGCCGGAGGCGTGGAAGTGCCGAACCAAGCGGTGCAGAAGTTGGCGAGGATGGTGGCATCCGTGGAACCATCGGCGGCTCCTTCGAAGAAGATCGCCGATTTGCCTGCGGGAATGGTGGTGACGCCGCGGAGTGCGACCCGGTCGGAGGTGTTGGTTCCGTTGGAGTTGTCATCCATCTTCCAGCCGGTGAGATTGAGTGGAACAGCGGTGGCATTGGTGATCTCAAACCAGTCGGCGTTGTAGGTGCCGTTGCTGCTACCGGTCGGATTGACTTCCGAGATGAAGACCCGGCCGGTGGCGGCCGGGGAACCGGTCTCCGCACCATTGGAGGAGACAAAGGCGCCATTCACACCGTTGGTGCTCTTGGTGGTGACCATCGGCAGCGGAAGCGTGGCGCTGCCAAGACCTGCCTTGTTATCGAAGGTCACGTTGGTGGTGGCCGCGCCAAAGGCGACTCCGGTCACGCGGTTGCCAGCGGCATCGAAGAGATTCACCGCATCGCCGCCGGAACTGAGTCCGACGCTGCCACCGCCATAGGCACCGATGAGGACACCCGCCGGAGGCGTGGAAGTGCCGAACCAAGCGGTGCAGAAGTTGGCGAGGATGGTGGCATCCGTGGAACCATCGGCGGCTCCTTCGAAGAAGATCGCCGATTTGCCTGCGGGAATGGTGGTGACGCCGCGGAGCGCGACCCGGTCGGAGGTGTTGGTTCCGTTGGAGTTGTCATCCATCTTCCAACCGGTGATGTCGAGATCGGTGGTGCCGGCGTTGGTCACCTCGAACCAGTCGGCATTGTAGGTACCGTTGCTGCTGCCGGTCGGATTGACTTCCGAGATGAAAACGGAGGACGAACCCGAGCCTTCATTCACCACATCCGTGACCGTCAGGGTGAAGGTGGTGCTGGCATCCGGCGTGTTGCCGAGTGTCGCGTCGTCCACCTGGACCGTGACGTTGTAGCTGCTCTTGGTTTCGAAATCGAGAACGGTGCCTGCCTTGAGATAGAGGCTGGAATTGGTGATCTCGAAGAACGCCGCATCCGTGCCGACAAGCGTAAGGACGTTGGTGCCCTTGCCATCGTCCGTCACCACGATGTCACCGACCTTGATGGCGGAAGCAGTGGTGGTGTTCTCCGCGATCGTATTCACCGGATTGCTCACCGCCACGGCGGTTGGAGCCTGGTTCGGCGCGGAGGAAGGAGCATAGACCCAGAGTTGCGGATGGTCGATGTTGCCGCCACCGTTTTCATTGACCACGTAAAGATTGCCCGCGCGGTCCATGGTCAGGCCTTCATGCTGCATGTCCGCCACCGAGAGCGTGTCGCCGGAATCGGCGACGATCTGGAGCGAACTGGTGATGTTGCCCGAGCGGTCGGTGTTCACGATGCGCGCCGACTCCTGGCTCAGGACGAGCAGATTGCCTGCTTGCGGGTGCCCGGTCACGGACGGCAGATTCGAAAGCGCGAACACATCCGCGAAGTCGGACATACCGAGCAGATTCGGATCGAAGAGGTCGGTGGAGTTGATCGTGGTCGGCGAGCCGTTGGTGGCCGTGCCCGCATTGAAGTCGATGCCGGTCTGGAAGATGCCCATCGGGCTGATCTCCTTCACGATGATGAAGCCGCCGGTCTGCGGATCCCAGGAGAAGCCTTCGAGGCCGGTGTTGTTGACGAAGGTGCCGAGCTTCACCGTCTTGGTCGCCGAACGCGTGAGCGTGGTGCCGGCCGCGTAGGTGAACTTCACGATCTGGCGATCGCGTTCTTCCGTGAAGGCGAACTCACCATTGCCGAGGTAGGTGATGCCTTCCGTATCGTAGAACTCGGTGCCCTGCGGGCTGCCGCCGAGTGCGAGTGTCATCGTGTCGATCAACACGCCGGTCTTCGAAACCTGGGTGACCGAGCGGCCGCCGTCACCGACGATGAACAAGGTGTCGGTGTCCCAGTTGTAGGTCACGCCGGAGGCTTCCTGGCAGAGATAATTGGAGGATGGCGTGCCAGCGGGAAGCGCTGTGAGGATCGGCTCCGGCAGCGCATAGCGGGCCACGCGGACATAGCTGGAGAGATCGATGGACGTCACACCGGAAACGATGGTGACCAGAGCGGCGGAACTGTCCGCGGAACCGGCGGAATTCGTGGCACGCGCCCAGAAGCGGGTGTTGGCATTGATGGCCGGCGTCACCAGCGTCGCGCTGGTGGCTCCGGAAATCGGCTGGCTGGTATCGCCGCTGTTGCCGATATACCACTGGAACGTCGGAGCAGGGAAACCGCTGGCAGCCACCGTGAGGGTGGTGGTGGAGCCGCTTGCGACGGTGGTGCCGACCGGCTGGGTGGTGATGGCCGGAAGGATCTGATCATCGTTGATGATCGTGGCGGTGCCAACCGAGTTCGCCAGCACCGTGGTGCCCGTCGTGTTGACGACGTTGGAAAGCGTCACGATGATGGTTTCGTCCGGTTCCGGAGTGGTATCGCCATTGACCTGGATCTGGATCGGCTGGGTGGCCGCGCCGCCGTTGGTGAAGGTCAGTGTGCCAGACGCCAGCGTGGCGTAGTCGTTGCCCGTGGTGGCGGTGCCGCCGGTCACCGCGTAGTTCACCGTGAAAGCGGTGGAGGTACTGGAGCGGGTGACATTCAGCGAGACGGTGCTGGTGCCGCTGTTGCCTTCGGTGATGGAGGCATCGGCGATGGCGACGTTCTCTGTCACCACACCCTGCGAACCCGGCGAGCCAAGATCGGTGGCAGGGGAAACCGCGCTGAAGGTCGCGTAGTTCGATCCGGTTGCAAACGTGTAGCGCGGACTGGCGGTGCCGGAGGTGGGCACCCACACGAGCGCCTGCGAGTCGGCGGAGCCACCAGCGGACGCTCCTGCATGACCACCCACGGACGGATTGCCGTCTGCCTTGGTGAAGCCCGCGGCGGCGTAGCTGAAGAAGAACAATTCGTTCTGACCCGGATCGAAGAACGAGATGCCGTCGTCCTTGCCAAGGCCGGGAGCGCCGATGGACTGGAATACCTGAACGGTGTTCGGGATGCCCCACCAGGCACGGAAGGCGGCGGGAGCCATGGAGGTGAAGACCACCGATTCGCCTGCGGCGATGGTGGTGCCGGATGGCAACTTGTAGGCTTGGGCCGCAGCACCGGAGCGACCGTTGTCGTGCCAACTGTAGCCGCTGATATCGCGGGAGACCGCGCTGGTGTTGGTGAGTTCCCAGTAGTCATCCGCGCCGGAGGGCTTGTTGGCGGACTGGTTCGACTGGATCTCGGTGAGCAGGAAGGCGGTGTCGAGCGTGTCACCATCGTCCTGCACCGTGAGGCTCAGGGTCGGGCTCGTCGCATCGGTTGCGGTGGCGGTGATGATCGCCGTCTTGCCGCCATCGGGGAAGGTGTCGTTGACCGCGGTGATCGGAAAGGTGACCGAAGTCTGATTGGCGGGGATGGTCACCGTCGCAGGCACGGTGGCTTCCGTGGTGTCGCTGCTGGTCAGATTGACGACCAGCGCATCCGGTGTGGCCAGCGCACGGGTGACCGTGCCGGTGGACGCGGGATTTGACGCGCTTTCAGAGAAGGTGGTGCTGGTGGCGCTGAGGGACAGCGTGATCTGCGGGCCGCCGCCGGTGGTGTAACCGCTGAAACCCGGAGAGCCGATGTTGGTGGAACCGCCGGGGGCCGTGAACGTTCCCAGCGTGGTGCCGGTAGCGTAGGTGTAGCGTGGCGAGGAAGTGCCAGAGGCCGGATTCCAAACCAAGGCCTTGGCGGCAGTGCCGCCCGCCGAGATCCCGGCATGGCCACCGGTGGAGGAACTACCGTCCGGACGGGTGAAGCCGCCGGAAGCGTAAGTGAAATAGAACTGCTTCACGTTGGAAGCATTGAACAACGCCACGCCGTCGTCCTGGCCGAAGCCCGGGCCGCCGGTGATGACCTGCACCGAATTGGAAAGACCCCACTGGGTACGGAAAGTATTCGCGTTGGCGGCGGATGTGAAGATGATCGATTCCCCGGCGGCAATGCTGGTGCCGCTCGGGATGGTCACCGCGGCCGCGTCATTCGGGTTTTGGCTGTCGTCGTCCCACTTCCAGTTGCTCAGGTCGACCGCGGAAGCACCGGTGTTGGTGAGTTCCCAATAGTCGGAGAGTCCGTCCGACTGGATTTCCGTCAGCAGCAACTGGGCGTTGACGGAGAAGGTGGTGGCGGCGAAAACAATCGCGAGGGGGGATAGGAACGTTCGGGGCTTCATGGGGGTGGAATGAACCTTGAAGGTCCATCCCTAACGGACGGATGCGCACGGTTTTCTTCGCAACCATTCCGTCATATTCAGAGCACACAATGGCTCGGCCACCTGTTGCTCAGAGGCCGGGCCCCGCTTGTCTCGCGGCATCGGGAAGCTGCTCCTCCATCTCCGAGATCTTGTGAATCTCCCAGGTCGCGTCCTTGCCGATCTTCATCAGCCAGTCGTGATGCTGGAGCAAGGTGGAGCGGTGGCCGACGCTGACGTAGGTGTAGCGATGCTCGCGCAGGTAGTGATACGCCCGCTCTTCGTTCGGCTCGTCGAGCGCGCTGGTGGATTCATCCAGGAAGGCGATGGCGGGCTTCCGCAACAGCAGGCGGGCGAAGGAAACGCGCTGCTGCTCACCCAGGGAAAGCATGTTGGACCAGTCCGCCTCACGGTCGAAATCATTCTCCACGCGGCCCGCGAGGTTGCGGAGATTCACGATCTTGAGCACCTCCCGCAGTTTGTTGTCGTCAGGCTTTTGCTTGGCTCCCGGATATTCCAGCAGGTTCCGCAGGCTGCCCGGGATCATGTAGGGGCGCTGCGGGAGAAACATCATGTTGCGGTACGGTGGCCGGCCGATGAAGCCTTCTCCACAACTCCAGAGTCCGGCGATGGTGCGCAGCAGGGAACTCTTCCCCGAGCCGCTCTCACCCATGATCAGCAGGCTGCCACCGGGAGGAAGCCGGAAGGTGAGATCCTTCAGCAGCACCCGCTGCCCCTGCGGGGTCTTCACCGTGAGATCTTCCAGCACGATCGTGCGCTCTTCCTCGCAGATGTCGATATTCTCACCCTCCTGATCCAGGTCGTCTTCCGCATCACGTTCGTCGAGATAGTCCCACAAGTCGCCCAGACGGGTGACACCGGCCGCGAAGGCGCTCAGGCGCTCGAACTGGGTGATCACCATCGAGACCGCCGCCAGCACCACGGCGAAGGCCCCGGTCGCCTTGGTGATTTCCCCCAATCCCACCTTTCCCTGCAGATAAAGCGGGGCCACGAAAAGCACCGGCAGGATCAGGGCCAGCGAGTTGTAGCCGGTGGTGAAGAACGCGAGGTTCCGGTTCCAACGGATGAGGACCATCATGTTTCCGACCACCGCCCCGAGCCGTGCCCGCAGGTCATTCAGTTCACGTCGTTCGCCGCGGTAGAAGGCGATGGACTCCGCATTGTCCCGCACCCGGACGAGCCCGTAGCGGAAATTCGCCTCACGCTCGTACTGCATGTAGTTCAATCCGATCAACCGCTTGCCGATCAGATAGGCCCCCGCGGTGCCGAAAAACGCATAGCCAAACAACGCGGCGACCAGCCTCGGTGAGATCGCCATCAGCACTCCGGTATAGCCCACGATCTGGATCACCGAGTTCATGATGATGAGCAGGAACGAAAGCGTGGTGATGGTGAAGTTCTTCGCGTCCTCCGAGATACGTTGGTCGGGGTTGTCGATGGCTTCGCTGGAGCCGAGATGGAAATAAGCGCGGTTGTGGAAATACCGCTGCATCAGGGTGCGGGCGAGGACATCGCGCCAGCTCAGTCCGAGGCGCTCCTCGCAGTAGCGGTAAAAGGCCGCCAGCGGCACCGAGAGGGCGAAGGTGGCGAGATAGAATTTCAGCCAATACGAATAGCCTTTGTCGTCCCGGATCTGGAGGGCGTTGACGAAGTTCCCGTTGGCCATGTTGGCCTTGATACCCACATAGGTCACCAGCAGGGAGAGGCTGAGCAGGGCTGCAAGCAGGAACCAAGCGCGCCGCCAGGTCTTCCCGAAGAAGAACGGTTTCGACAACCGCCAGAGCTGGGACCAGACGTGGCGGGTGAACTTGGGAGGCTGTCGGGCCATCGGGATTCCGGACATTTCAACCCGTTCACTGGCGATTGCCAATGAAATCGCATGCGGCAGGCCTTGAAATACCCATGTCTTCCCCGAGAACGTGCTGGCGATCCCCGGCAGTACGGTTAGAGTGGAGAAGAGGATGAGCGACGAAGAGGCCAGACGGGGGGAGCGCAGGATCGAACCGCTGTTGGGAACGATCGGCCTGATGTTGTTGCTGTTCGGCTGTTTTTTCGTTCTCCGCCCGTTCCTCTCGGCGCTGATGTGGGCGATCGTGCTGGCCTACTCATTGTGGCCCCTCCAGCAGCGCTTCACCAAGTGGTTCCGTGGCTCGCGGATCTTCGCCGCCATTTTCGTGACCCTGACCCTCACGCTGGTCACCGTGGGTCCCTTCGTGTTGATAGGCTTCAGCATCGCGGATGATGCCAAGGCGCTCGGGACCGCCACCCGCAGATGGTTCGAGTCCGCGCCGGACGAGCCGCCGGAATGGATGATCAAGACGCCGCTGGTCGGGGATGAGATGACGGCCTATTGGCGGGATTTCGCCGAAGACAGGAAACGGTGGATCCACAGCTTCGATGAAGCGGCCAAGGAAAAGCCGCCGCGTCCGAAAATCGCCGAACCCAATGCCGATGGCGAGGAAATGACCCTGCATGAGCCTCCGGCGGTGCCGGTGCTTCCCGCCGGTCCCGCCACCCAAACCGGCATCGTCACGACTGCGGCAGGCAAGGAGTCCTCGCGACTGGTGGAGCGCATGTTCAGCCAACTCGGCCAGGCCTCCGCATGGCTCCAGGTGGCGCTCTTCGCCACCGGCCGTGTGGTGGGCAAGGGGGTGATCGAAGTGCTGCTGAGTGTCTTCCTCGCCTTCTTCCTGTTGAAGGACGGGCGCGCGCTTTCGGAACGCCTTTCCACCGGCATGCACCGGATCGCGGGCAAGCGCGGCCAACATCTCCTGCATGTGGCAGGCGGCACGGTGCGCGGCGTCGTCTATGGCATCCTGGGGACGGCCCTCGTGCAGGCGGTGGTGGCCGGGGTGGGCTTTGCCATCGCCGGGGTTCCCGGAGCGGTACTTCTTTCCGTGCTGACTTTCTTCCTCTCCGCACTGCCGATCGGTCCGCCGATGGTGTGGATTCCCGCGACCGTCTGGCTGTTTGCCCAAGGTCGGCCGGGGTGGGGGATCTTCATGGCGCTGTGGGGCACGCTCGGCATCAGCGGCGTGGACAACATCGTGAAGCCCTACCTGATCAGCCACGAAAGCAAGACGCCCTTCGTGCTGATCTTCTGCGGTGTGATCGGAGGCGCCTTCGCCTTCGGACTGGTCGGGGTGTTCCTCGGTCCTACCTTGTTGGCGGTGACTTTCCGGCTGATCGAGGAATGGTCCGCGACGCGGGCGGTTCCTGCCACCGCGGTGGAGGAACCAAGCGAGAGCGGATTGTGATCAGCCATGCGGACTACGCCTTCACCCGCTCACGCAGACTTGCTGCGATCTGGTGGAAAGCTGCGGACACCGGATGCTCCGATGGTGGTAACAATGCCACAGGGGCTCCCTGATCCCCGCGCTTGCCGGTTTCCGGATTGATCGGGATCTGACCGAGCAGAGGGACATTGAGCTTCTGGGCTTCGCGTACACCGCCGCCTTCACCGAAGAGGAAGTAACGCTGGCCGTGATCGCAATCGAACCACGCCATGTTTTCCACCAAGCCGAGGATCGGCACGTTCACCTTGGCGAACATGGAGACAGCCTTCCGCGCGTCCGCGAGCGCGACTTCCTGCGGCGTGGTGACGATCACCGCGCCATCCACTGCCACGGTCTGGACGATGGTGAGCTGGATGTCGCCGGTGCCGGGCGGCAGGTCGAGGATGAGATAGTCGAGATGATCCCATGCCACCTGACGGAGGAACTGCTGGGTGTAGCGCGTGGCCATCGGACCACGGACGATGACGGGAGAGCGATCCTCCAACAGGAAGCCCATCGACATGAGCTGGAGTCCGTGGGCCTCGATCGGGATGATCTCCTCCTGCTCGTTCGCCATCGGACGCTCGGTGGTGCCGAACATGATGGCGACGGAAGGCCCGTAGAGGTCGCAGTCGCACAGGCCGACGCGTGCGCCGGTCTTGGAAAGCGCCACGGCGAGGTTCGCCGCGACGGTGGATTTGCCGACACCGCCCTTGCCGGAGGCCACCGCGATGATGCGCTTCACGCCGGGAATGGAGGACTTGCCGGTGGCGCTGGCGGTGTTCTGGCCGGGAGGGTCCTTGATCTCGATCTCCACTTTCACCGCACCGATGTCCGGCAGTTCATCGAGGATCGCGTGGGTGTCCTTGAAGATCTTTTCCGGAATATCGGGATCACGGGTCTGGACTTCGATCCGGACATGGACTCCGTCCTCCTGGACCTGGATTTCTTTGACGAGGCCGAAGGAAACGATGTCGCGGGAGAAGCCGGGATAGCGGACCTGCTTGAGGGCCTCACGGATGAAGTCGGGAGTCATGGCGCGCCGCGATTCTCCTCCAAGCGCGCGCGGGCGCAACGGTTTTAGCAACCCGTGCCGCAAGATTGTCCCTGCTTCCCGGGTCTAGAACGACTTCCGCAGGTGCGAGGGCAGGATGTTCAACTGCTCGCGATACTTCGCCACCGTGCGGCGCGCGACATTGATGCCCTGGGTCTTGAGCTGCTTGGCCAGCGCGTCATCCGAGAGGGGCTTGGAGGCGTTTTCCTGGGCGATAATCTGTTGGATCGCCTCGCGGACTCCGGCATTCGAAACTTCTTCCCCGCCTTCGGTTTGATACCCGGTGGCGAAGAAGGCGCGCATTTCCATCAGCCCGTGCGGAGTCAGCACATACTTGCCGGCGACGGCGCGGGAAACGGTCGTGGCGTGCAGGGAGAGCTCGTCCGCGATGTCGTTCATGGTCAGGGGCCGCAGGTGACGCGGACCTTTGGCGAGGAAGGCAGGCTGGTGCTCGATGAGCTTGTAGGCGATCGCGAGGATGGTTTCCTGACGCAGGGAGATCGAGCGGATCAGGCTGCGGCCGTCGCGGATCTGGTCGCGCAGGAACTGACGGGTCTTGCCGTCCGTCTTGCTGCGGCCGATGAGATCCTTGTAGAAATCGTTGATCCGCAGATTCGGCAGATACTCATTCGTCAGGCGCGCCGACCATTCGCCGTCGTCGTCACGCTCGATCACCACATCCGGCAGAATGTAGGGATTGCCGGTGGGGTCGAACTCGCCACCCGGATTCGGCGTCAGACGGCCGATGCGGGAAGCGGCTTCGGTGATGCGTTCCACGTTCGTTCCCAGCGCGCGTGCGATCTGCGGATAGCGCTTGCGGGCGAGATCCTCCAAATGATCGCGGACGATCTTGTATTCGATGGAGCCGCTTTCGCCGGCCCGTTCGAGCTGGATCAGCAGGGACTGATGGATGTTCTCCGCACCGACACCGGGCGGATCGAACGACTGGATCAGCACCAGCGCCGCCTGCAGCGCCGCCGGTTTCAGATTCATTCTCGCTCCCAATTCCTTGGCGGGGAGGTCCAGGAACCCGCGTTCATCGAGATTCGCGATCACCGCACGCCCCGCCTCGCGCACTTCCGGATCGACCATGGAAAGGTCGAGCTGATGGGAGAGGTGCTGCTGGAGGGTCTCCGGCGCGACAATGGAATCGTAAAGGCGTTGGCGGCGCTCCTCATCCTCGCTTGTCCATGGTGACGAACGCGCCTCCATGATCGAGCGATCGCGCCAGTCATCGTCGGTCTCGTTGAGATAGTCGAGGGAGTCCGCCTCTTCCGGATCGGGACTCTCGGCATCCAGGGAGTCCACTTCGGTGATGTCCTCCAAAACCGGATTCGTCTCCAAGGACTGCCTCACCAGTTGGGTCAACTCCAGCGTGCTCGCCTGCAGGATCTCGAGGCTCTTGCGCATCTGGGGCGCAAGCGTCTGCTGCTGGGAGAGGGATTGGTGGAGCGAGGCTTGGGACATGGTCTGCGCCGCGGCGACAGGGCCATTGAAGCACCAGTTGGGAAAAGTGCAGCAAATTTCGTGCCATGCTCGTGTTTTTGCTTATACGGCAAGGGATTGCGCTTTTTATAACGCCCTGATTTTCGGGCGTGACGGTCGGAATCCGGCGCGGCACCGTTGGGTCACCCCAACTATCCACTCATGGCATCCTTTGAAGCTTTCGACCAGAAAATGCGCGCCGCCGGCATGGGCGACGCCGCGATCCGTGCATTTCGCCGCAACTACGAGGCGCTTTGCCGCAATGAAACCGGCTTGATCCCGGAATCCGACATTGGTCCCGCAGAGAACCTGCCGGACTTCTCCAACGTGGCCGAAGGCGCTCCGGCGGATGCCTCTCTGTTAGGCCAGGCCGTGGTCATCAAGCTCAACGGCGGCCTTGGCACCAGCATGGGCCTGCAAGGCCCGAAAAGCCTGCTGCCGGTGCGCGATGGTGTGACTTTCCTCGACCTGATGGTCCGCCAGGTGCAATCGCTGCGCGAGAGCACCGGTGCCCGCGTGCGCCTGCTGCTGATGAACAGCTTCAACACCAGCGAGGGCACTCTGGAGCACCTCCAGCGCTACAAGGCCGATGGTTTTGCGGAAGCCTCCGAGGTGGAACTGCTCCAGAACCAGATCCCGAAGATCGACGCGGGCTCCCTGCAACCGGTCGAATGGTCCACGGATGCCGATCTGGAATGGTGCCCGCCGGGCCACGGCGATCTTTTCCCGGCGCTGGTGGGCAGCGGCTGGCTGGATCGCCTGCTGGCGGAAGGCGTGAAGTACGCCTTCGTGTCGAACTCGGACAATCTCGGCGCGGTTCTCGACCCATCGCTGCTGCGTTACTTCGCCGAAAGCGGCGCGCCATTCCTCATGGAAGTCACGCGGCGCACCGCCGCCGACCGCAAGGGTGGCCATCTGGCGAAGCGCAAGAGTGATGGCCGTTTGTTGCTGCGTGAGGTCGCCCAGTGCCCGGATGCGGATCTGGAGGCATTCCAGAACATCGACCGCCACCAGTATTTCAACACCAACAGCCTGTGGCTGCGCCTTGACCTGCTCAAGGAACAGCTCGCGGCGGATGACGGCGTGCTGCCGCTGCCCATGATCCGCAACCGCAAGACAGTCGATCCGCGCGACAAGAATTCCCCGGCCGTGCTCCAGTTGGAAGTGGCCATGGGGGCTGCCATCGAGTGCTTTGAGGGCTCCACGGCCATCGAGGTGCCGCGCAGCCGCTTCGCGCCGGTGAAGACGACGGGGGATTTGTTCTCCCTCCGTTCGGACGCCTACGAGGTGTTGGAGGATGGACAGGTCCGGCTTGCGGCACAACGCGATGGCGTGCCACCGGTGGTCTCACTGGGTGATTCCTACAAGCTGGTGGATCAACTCGAAGAACTCGGCGCGGTGCCCAGCTTGCTGGAATCCCGGAGCTTGGACATCCAAGGCCGCGTAACGTTCGAGGCCGGAGTGGCCTTCGCGGGCGACGTCTCGATACAAGGCGGTCAAGAAGGGCCAAAAACCTTGTCCGCAGGGCGTTATGAAGGCCAGCAGGTAGTTTTGTAATCCGGGTATTACGGAAAACTACGCAAATTTATTCTATCAGGTCTTGTTTTTCCCGTGGGGCCGGGTATTTCCGGCCCCGCATGGCGCAAGTGGGCCCCCTTGACTTACCGGAAAACGGCTACGATGCCGTCATTTTTGATTGTGATGGAACCCTCGTCGACTCGATGCCCGCGCATTTCGAGGCCTGGTGTGAAGCCATGGCCCTCCACAATGCCAAAGGCGTTCTGAAAGAGGATGTGTTCTATGCGATGGGCGGTCGTCCTACGAAGGACATCGTCGTCGAACTCAACAACGAATACGGCCTCAAGCTGGATCCGGTGTCCGTGGCTCTCGCGAAGCGCGAGGCTTTCCTGAAGAAACTCTCCACGCTGACCCTTATTGAGGAAGTGGCGGATTTCGCCCGCAGCCTGCTGGCCCGCCACATCCCGATGGCGATCGCCACCGGTGGCACCCGCATGGTGATCGAAAAAACACTTCAGGCTGTCGGTGTTTCCGATTGGTTCGATGAAGTCGTCACCGCGGATGAAGTGAAGATCGGCAAGCCTGCTCCCGATATCTACCTCCACGCCGCCAAGCTCCTCGGCGTATCGCCGCTCAAGTGCCTCGCTCTTGAAGACGCTCCAGCCGGTATCATGGCCGCCCAATGCGCTGGCATGGCGGTGGTGGCTATTCCGTCGCCGATGGACTTCGCGCGGAGCTGAAAGGCCCTCTAACAAGATTTTCAGAAACGGCGGATGACCCGGGTCATCCGCCGTTTTTTGTTTGGGCCGGGGCGGCGGTTTCCAACCGCCATGCCTCTGATGGTTTTGAAAATAAGAGTCCTGGCGGTTGGAAACCGCCACCTCGGGGTACCTTCCCGCGAAATCGGGCTTGATATCGGGGGGGCTGGTCTATTGACTCCGCCATGGCGGAGATTTCTCTCGGACTTTCTTTTGATGATGTGCTTCTGGTCCCGGCGTTGAGCGAGGTGCTCCCCGGAGAAGCTGATCTTTCCACCCACGTGACGGCGGGCATCCCGCTGCACATTCCGGTCGTCTCGGCTGCGATGGACACGGTGTCCGAATCGGAACTGGCGATCGCCTTGGCTCGCGAGGGCGGCATCGGCGTGATCCACCGTGCCTGCCCGATCGACGAGCAGGCGACCATGGTGTCCCGCGTGAAGCGTTCCGAGAACGCCGTGATCCTCAAGCCCTACACCGTGCGCAAGGAACAGAGCGTGGACGAGGTCCGCGCGATCATGGCCGAGCATGGTTTCTCCGGCTTCCCGGTTGTGGATGCCGAAGGCCGCTTGGAAGGCATGGTCACCGGCCGTGACGTCCGCTACCTCGATACCGTGGACGCCCGCGTGGCCGATGTGATGACGAAGCACGACAAGCTCATCACCGCCCCCGCCACGACCAGCCTCGAGGAAGCACGCCGCATTCTCTATCAGAACCGCATCGAGAAACTTCCGCTGGTCGATGGCAGTGGCAAGCTCGTCGGCCTCATCACCGGCTCGGACATCGAGAAGCGTATTACTTTCACGAATGCCGCCAAGGATCCGGCCGGCCGCCTCCGCTGCGGTGCCGCCGTGGGTGTGGGCCCGGATTGCGTGGATCGCGGCCAGGCGCTCATCGACGCGGGTGCGGATGCACTCTTCATCGATGCCGCCACCGGCCACACCTCCCGCGTGATGGACGTGATCGGCAAGCTCCGCTCGCTGTCCGACCGCCCGGTCGTGGCGGGCAACGTGGTCACCCTCCAAGGCGCGAAGGATCTCGTCGCCGCCGGTGCCAGCGCCATCAAGGTGGGCGTCGGCCCGGGTTCGATCTGCACCACCCGCGTCATCGCCGGGGTAGGCATGCCGCAGTTCACCGCCATACGCAACGTGGCCGACTACTGCCGCGAGCACGGCGTGAAGGTTATCGCCGACGGCGGTATCCGCTACTCCGGTGACGTGGTGAAGGCGCTCGCCGCCGGTGCCGACCTGGTGATGCTCGGTTCGCTGCTCGCGGGCACCCGCGAAAGCCCCGGCCAGAGCGTCTACTATCAGGGCCGTAGGTTCAAAACCTACCGCGGCATGGGCTCGCTCGGTGCCATGAAAAAAGGCTCCGGTGATCGCTACGCACAGAACAGCTCCGGCAAGCTCGTCGCCGAAGGAGTCGAAGGCCGCGTTCCCTACAAGGGTCCGCTGTCCGATGTGGTGTTCCAGCTCATGGGCGGCCTCAAGTCCGGCATGGGCTATGTGGGAGCCTCATCATTGCAGGAACTCCGCGACCGCGCTCAGTTCGTCCAGATCACCAGCGGCGGCCTTCGCGAAAGCCACGTCCATGACATCGTCATGACCGAGGAGCCGACCAACTACCAGCCGCTGAGCTGAAACCCGTTTTCCAAACCCTTCCGTTTTCCGATTCCAATGCAGGAGATCAACCACGTCGCCGTTCTCGATTTCGGCTCGCAATACACCCAGCTCATCGTCCGCCGCGTGCGGGAGCTCGGCTACTTCGCCAAGCTCTACGCCACCGAGGATTTCCCGAACATCGGCAAGCCCGGTGCGATCATTCTTTCGGGCGGTCCGCGCAGCACCAGCGAGCTGGATGCCCCGGATATCGATTTCGAGGCCCTCAAAGGCTTCGGCGTGCCGGTGCTCGGCGTGTGCTACGGCATGCAGCTTCTGAACATCAAGTTCGGTGGCAGTGTAGCCTCCAGCAACCGCCGCGAATACGGTCCGGCCGCGCTCACGACCGTGACGGATGAGGCGCTCTACGAGGGAGTCTCCCAGAACTCGCAGGTGTGGATGAGCCACTCGGACACGGTGAAGATCCTGCCGGATTGCGCCAAGGTGATCGCCACCAACCAGCACGGGACGCCCGTCTCGTTAAAGTGGGGCAATAGCTTCTATGGCATCCAGTTCCACCCGGAAGTGACCCACAGCCATCAGGGCATCCGCATCCTCCACAACTTCCTGCTCCAGTGCGGCGAACTCGCACCGTTCCACATCGAAGATTTCAAGCGTGAGCTGATTGAGAACATCCGCACCACCGTCGGCAGCAAGCAGGTCGTCTGCGGTGTTTCCGGCGGCGTGGACAGCACCGTACTCGCCGTGCTGCTCAACGAAGCCGGCGTGAACGTCCGCGCGATCTTCGTGGACCAAGGCCTGATGCGGAAGAACGAGGGCGATGAGGTTCGCAACAACTTCCACCGCATGGGCGTGGAGATCGAAACGGTCGATGCCTCCGAGCGGTTCCTCACCGCGCTGTCCGGAGTCGATGACCCGGAGAAGAAGCGCAAGATCATCGGCGAGCTGTTTGTCGATGTGTTTTGGGACGCGGTCGGCAATGCCGAGATGCTTGCCCAGGGCACGCTCTATCCCGATGTGATCGAGAGCGCCTCGAACGCCAAGTCGAAGGCCTCCAAGATCAAGACCCACCACAACCGTGTTGACCGCATTCTGGAACTCCAGGAGCAGGGCAAGGTGCTGGAGCCGCTGGCGGAACTCTTCAAGGACGAGGTTCGCGCGCTCGGAACCTCGCTCGGCATCCCGCAGGACATCCTGATGCGCCACCCGTTCCCGGGACCAGGACTCGCGGTGCGCTGCCCGGGCATCATCACCGAGGATCGTCTGGAGATCATCCGCGAGTGCGATGCCATCTTCATCTCCCGCCTCAAGGAATACGGCTGGTATGACAAGGTCTGGCAGGCCTATGCCGGTCTCGTTCCGGTAAAGACCGTGGGCGTGAAAGGCGACGAACGCTCCTACGAGTGGGCGATCACCCTGCGCGCCGTGGTGTCCGAGGACGCCATGACCGCCGACTGGGTGGAGCTTCCCAGCGCACTGCTGCGTGAAACCAGCAACCGCATCCTCAACGAGGTGAAGGGCGTAAACCGAGTGCTCTACGACATCTCGACCAAGCCACCGGCATCGATCGAATGGGAGTAAAGCAGTAGCACAAGCATTCCTGCTTGTGAGTGCGCGCAACGGATCGCGGAGGGAGCTTCAAATGCGCCCTGGCGATCCGTTTGTCGTTATGAACGCACGATCCTTGCAGTGAGGGTGCTTGAAGGGTTCACGGAAAAGTTATTTCCTCTCCCCATGGACTCTCATCGTCCGGGATTCAAAGCCGCGTGGATCACCTGCGGGGTGGCCATGGTGCTTTGGAATGTACTGATGCGAATAGCCGAGGATCGTTTCCAACCCATCATCGGCCTGCTCTTCGGTATTGGGATGGCGGTAGGCATCGTGAGACAAAGCCGCCTCCAACTCCGGATTGCGGCGTGGATTGTTCTGCCGTTGTTCGTATGGCTCTTCTATCTCGTCAGGAACGGAACATGGTGGCTGCTGGGCTTGCAGGCACTTTCAACTCTCGCAATGTTGGCAGCGATCCGGTGGATGTATGGGTTCCTTCCTGAACGCCATCCCAAAGACAAAGGTGAGATGAATGCCATCGATCCGGAGTATCCCGATCCGTGGGAGAAGGGATGAATCGGAATCGGGAGATTGCTTCGGCTCCCTGAGCCAACGGACTCCTCACACTCACAAGCAGGAATGCTTGTGCTACCTAGCGATCACTCTCGACCTTCAACCGCAGCCTGCGGTCGAAGTCATCCTGATCCCGGTCGCAGGCACGGAGGAACCCAACGATCTCTTCCTCAAGCTGGGCGCAGTGCTTGTCCCACTTCTCCACGCCACGGATCAGCAGGGCGCACTCCTTGAGATGAGTGAAGCGGATCTCTTCCGCACCCTCACGGCGGAGTTCATCCAGTTCCGCCCGAACCCGCTCGAAGAACGCCAACTCGAATCCATTGCCGGCTTCCTTGGCCGCAGGAAGCAATGACACCGTCAATGGCGGTGCCAGCGGCTCGAGTTTCTCTGCGATCGTCTCGCAGCCGATCGTCTCCAGCATCTTCCGCATCTTGGAAAAGAGCTCGGCCAGCGGCAGCAACCGCAGCGGGCACTTCGTCTCCAAGTACTGCGCGATTCCCGAACGGATGTCCTCCACAAAGGGAAAATCCTCCCGCTCCGCCGCCAACGCCGCACGGCGCAGGGCGTCACCAAGCCACGCGGTATCGTAGTCGATCACCTGATAGCGGCCGACTTGCAACGCGGGGCGGTTGCCGATGAGTGAGATCACTGGTTAACGATCAGAAAGGTGGCGGGACAGCGGGGTTAGGGTTGGGTGGAACAGCAGGGTGGCTGGTTGCTGGGTGAGGCTCAGTCTTTGAAGAGGCGGCGCTGCAAGGGGTCGCGGGCGGCTCGCATCGAGAGAGATTGGATTTCCTGGATGAACTCGTTGACGTTCTCGAACTGGCGGTAAACCGAGACGTAGCGTACGTAAGCGACGGGATCGATCTGGTGGAGCTTGTCCATCACCTTCGCGCCGATGGCGGAGGAGGGGACTTCGGCGAGGTGGTCCTTGTGCAGTTCGGCAAGGATCTCCTCCACGGCACGGTCGAGCCGGTCCATCGGCACCGGCCGCTTTTCGCAGGCCTTCACCAGACCGCTGAGGATCTTTTCCCGGTTCAAGGATTCGCGCGCGCCGTCGCGCTTCACCACGCGCAGATCGGTGCGCTCGATCTGCTCGTAGGTGGTGTAGCGGTAGCTGCAGTTCAGGCATTCGCGGCGGCGGCGTATGGTCGTACCGTCCTTCGATGCGCGGGAGTCGAGCACCTTGTCTTTGAGTGAGCCACATTGGATGCACCGCATAAGGAAGGCAGGCAGAGGGGGACGGCAACGAATGTCCGAGAGTGTGTTGACGATATATGGTGGCGTCAACGCGAAAACACTAGCTTATTTAGTGATGGGGCCGCGATGATCGGGGATTCTGTAGGGAGATTTTTAGAAAAATGGGCACGCGGACGGAAAGCGGAAGGAGCTCTAACAAAAGGTTTCCGGCTACGGACCGGCCGTGGTGGATGAGTCATTGATCATTGCGGATGATCCACCTCCACAAGTGATCGTCGCCACGCAAACATGCGCAGCATGCAGGACCACTCGCAGCCGTTCCCACACAAGGAACCGCTTTCACTCACAAGTTGAAAACTTGTGCTACTTCAGCGGCGGCACTTCTCCAGCAGCACCTGGAGGAACCAGGTGATCTGCACCAGAGCGTCCTTGTAGTCGGATGGAGCGAGGATCTCGAGGTCCTCACGGCAGGAAGCCAGCAATCCAACCGCGGTGTCGATGGCGCTTTCGATCGCGCCTTCGTATTCGGCGATGCCGACCAGCACCGGCAGATCGAGCGGTTCCTGATCGATGATCCGCTTGTTGAGTTTGCTGCGCTGGGCTTCGCTGGCGGTTTCCAGCAGGTTCAGGATTGGCAGCGTCAGCTTGCCCTTGGCGAGATCGGTACGGAGAGTCTTGCCAACCTCTTCCTCGGAACCGACGAGATCGAGACAGTCGTCGTAGATCTGGTAGGCGGTACCGAGCTTCATTCCGTAGTCATAGAAACGTGCTTCGGTTTCCTCGTCCGCGCCCGAGAGGCTGGCCGCAATGCCAGCCGAGGAAGCGAACAGCGCACCGGTCTTCATCTCGATGATCCGGAAGTAGTCGGCCTTGGTCAGCGTGAGGTCGAAACGGCGCTGGGTCTGGATGATTTCACCCTGGCAGACCTCGCGCGAGGACTGGCCGACCTTGCGGCAGATGTCGATGCTGTTGAAATCGGTGGCCAGGCTCAAGGCGTGCGAGAACAGGGCGTCGCCGAGCAGGACGGAAAGACCCGCGCCCCATTTCGCATTGGCGGTGGGAACCATCCGGCGGGTGGTCGCGCCATCGATGATGTCATCATGCACCAGCGTGGCCATGTGGATCAGTTCCATGATCACGCCCAGCTTGAGATGGCCGTCATCGACCTTGCCCAAGGCACCACCCACGAGCACCGCCAGAGCGGGGCGGATGCGCTTCCCTGAGGTATTGCAGACGTAGGCCACATAGGGCTCCACGGCCGGGTCGAAGGCCCGCACCTGATCACGGATCGCAGACTCCACCCGCTCGAGTTCCGGTTTGACGAGTTCGAACGGGAAGCGGTCGCTGCGACCGGTCTGGAGGGTTTGAGCTGGCATGGCAAGGAAGGCGCCGGAAACATCCATGATCCCGGCGGGTCCCGCAACACTTGATATGAACTCCCGGCTTGAAAGATCGGCGGTTTCCAGGCGTTCCTGTGACGCATGAAATCCACAGGATGGTTCCTGACGGGCGCGCTGGCAGCAGCGTGCGGAGTGGCGGCGGGCGAGGGATTCGGCGAAAAGCCGAATACCCCGCAACTCCCGGGAGTGCCCTATGTGGTCCACGATGGCACGCGCCCGCAGCCGCCGGTCGTGACTCCGGCCGCGGCGGTGCTCCAAAAGGCGCCGTCCGATGCCAAGATCCTCTTCGATGGCACCAATGCGGATGCCTGGCTCAATGGTGACAAACCGGCCGCTTGGAAAATCCAGAACGGCAGTCTCGTCGGCGGTCCTCCGGGCAATCTCCGGACCAAGGACAGCTTCGGCGCGGTGCAGCTCCACCTCGAGTGGCGTATTCCGGCGGGTCGCAAGGTGGAAGGCCAGGGAGGCGGCAACAGCGGCGTCTTCCTGATGGGCCTCTACGAGATCCAGATCCTCCAGAGCAACGGCAACAAGACCTATCCGGACGGCCAGGCCACGGCCTTCTACGGCCAACTGCCGCCGCTGGCGAATGCCACGCTGCCGCAGGGTGAGTGGCAGAGCTACGACATCGCCTTCGAGCCGCCGGTTTACACCGATGGCAAGGTGACCCGTCCGGCCAAGGCCACGGTGATGCACAATGGCATCATCACCCAGAACGGCGAGTCCTTCATCGGACCGACCCAATACCGCAAGCTGGCGGCTTACCCGGACAAACATCCGGCCACCGGTCCGGTGGAGCTCCAGTTCCACGGCGACCCGGTGGAATTCCGGAATATCTGGATCCGCCCGCTTGGTGCCCGGGATGCCGGCGCGAAGCCGTAAAGGGCTCCGGCCGCCAGACTCTCAAGAAGAAGCCCATCCTTCCATATTGAGGGATGGGCTTTTTGTTTCCGGAATTCAGTTGAGGAATGGATCCGGCGGAGCTTCTGCAAGGATGCGGTGGTAGGGCGAGAGGTGCCGGAGAATTTCGGTCCAGAGTTCGCGGTCGTGGTTCTGTCCCAGCAGGGCGTTGTCAGGCTGGGTGGTGATCCAGGAGTTCCGGCGCAGTTCGGTTTCGAGCTGGCCGGGGTTCCAGCCGGAGTAGCCGATGAAAGCACGGATCAATGTCCCCGGACGGTGGCTGTGCGCGATGGCATCCTCTGCCGAAATCCGGATCGCCCAGCGGAGCTGCTTTTTCTCATGGTTCCACCAGAACGCGGAAAACGTGAGGTGTTCGCAGGAGACGGGGCCGCCCTGGTGGACGGCCACCTTGCGCAAAGGGGCGAAGGCTTCGTCTTTCAGGAGATCGCCGACAACATGGCCGGTCGGATGATTCAAAACCAGACCGAAGGCCCCGGTCTTCGACGAATGCTCGGCGAGCAGAACGACGGAATGATCGAAAACACCATCCCGCAAAGAGGGGTCCGCGAGCAGGAGCTGGCCTTGCAAGGCAATGGGTTGATCCGATGAAGAGGGCTTCGACTCCACGGACGCATGATACAACAAGGCAGTCTCCGCGCCAATGACGGAATCCACGCAGAACGCCGGTTTTTTTGTTGGAAATGGGAAATGACGGCCTCTTGCTCGCGGAACACGCATGGCCAAACCCGGATTGAGTATCGAAGCCAGCAGTCGGGCGGTCGGAGAGGTGGAACTCGCTGGAAAACTGGGAGGTCTGTCGCTCACCCGGCAGGTGGTGACGCTGGCGGTATGGCCGCTTTTGGAGAACGTGCTCGCGTTTTTCGTGGGCCTGACCGATTTGCTGATCTCCGGGCGCATGGCCGAGGGCGCGCATCGCGTGGCCATTCTGGATGCCATGGGACTCGGTGGCTACGTCGGCTGGTTTTTCAATATTCTCCAGGGAGCGGTGGCCACCGGAGTGATGGCGCTCGTCGCCCGCGCCACTGGAGCCCGCGATGAACCGCTGGCGAATCGCGGGCTGGGGCAGGGACTCTGGCTCGGAGTGCTGGCCGGCATCGGCTCGCTGACGATTCTCCAGCTCGGCATTCCACTGCTCATCCGGCAGATCGGCCTGAGTCCGGAGGCGGGCGTGCAGGCGGAGAAATTCCTGCGCGTGCTGGCGTGGTCCGGACCGATCAGCGGTGCGATGTTCGCGATCAACGCGGCTCTTCGTGCCACCGGCGACACGCGCACGCCCTTCCTCGCGATGGTGATCGTGAACGCGGTGAACATGCTGGTGAGCTGGATGCTGGTATTCGGCCCCGCGCCGATCGGTGGTCATGGCATCGAAGGCATCGCCACCGGCACCGTGACCGGATGGATCTGCGGGTTCCTGACTTCCTTCCTCATGCTCGGCCATGGCCGCAGCGCCGGGCTGAAGTGGTCGCGCTTCGGGCTCACCCCGCATTGGGAAACGATGAAGCGGATCATCCGCATAGGCGCGCCACAGTCACTGGAGATCCTGGTGATGTGGCTGATCCACGCCTACGGCATCCATGTCATCGCCAACCTCGCCATCGAGGGAGCCTTGGGCGCACACATGCTGGCGATCCGGGTGGAATCGATGAGCTTCATGCCCGGTTTCGCCATCGCCACGGCCGCCGCGGCTTTGGCGGGACAATATCTCGGCGCGGGATCGAAGCCGATGGCGGTGAAGGCGGTGCGTCTTTGCTGGATGGGCGCCGTGGGATTGATGACCTTCATCGGCCTGATCTTCGTCATCTTCCGCTCGCAGTTGATCGGCATCATGGCGCCGGGCAGCGAATTGCACATGCACCTCGCCGCGCCGCTGTTGATCGTCTCCGCCTGCGGTCAGCCGTTCTTCGCCACCTGCATCATTCTGAAAACCTCGATGCGCGGTGCGGGGGCCACGACCACGGTGATGCGCTGGTCATTCGGCAGCATGTTTTTCTTCCGCGTCGGCGTGTTGTGGTGGTTCTTCCACCACGGCGGCATCTCTTTGATCGGCGTGTGGGTGGTGCTGGGGCTCGATCTCTTCGTCCAGGCGATCGCATTCACCTGGTTGCACTTCCGCGGGAAGTGGCTCGATGCGAAGGTGTGAGATCAGAGCAAGCTCTTCACGAAGCGTGTGAAAATCGCCGCACCTTCCTCAAGCTCAGCGATGTTGATAAACTCATCGATCGTGTGAGCCTGATCGATGGAGCCCGGACCGATGCACACGCTGGGAATGCCGCCGTGGGAAAGATGGGCCGCGTCTGAAAACCAAGGTGCGCCGGCGAGTCCGATCTTCGGGTCGATGGCCATCATCGCCTGGATCATCGGATGATCCGCATCGGTATCCATCGGCGTGTTTTCGTGAGGTTTCACGATTTCCAATGGCAGGTTGAGCGAGGCGATCGAATCGGTCAGTAATTGCAACGCACCGCCGGAGTTTGCCAGCGCGGGGGTGATGCGGATGTCGATCTCCGCTTCCGCGAGATCAGGAACCACATTCGGCCGCGACCCGCCGCGGATCACACCGACGTTCATGGTGCTGTGTCCGAGCACCGGATGCGTGTAGGTCGCGAGCTTTGTCGGCAGGTTGCGATCCAACACATCCAGTGAACGCGCGAGTGTCATGACCGCATTGCTGCCGCGCTCCGGTTGCGAACTGTGCGCCGCCTTGCCTGTGGCCCGCAGAGTGGTCCACAGCGAACCCTTGGTGACATTCACGATCTGCATCGAGGTCGGTTCACCCACGAATGCGAAATCATACTCGCCGCCGTGTTTCTTCACGAAATCCTTCGATCCCCATTGGCCGGATTCCTCGGCCATGAAGGCCACGAAATCGACCGCCACCGGAGCATCCGCGAGTTGGTCACGGCACTCGTACAACGCCCACAACATCGCCGCCATCGGTCCTTTTGTATCCGAGGAACCACGACCCCACACGCGGCCATCGCGGATCTCTCCGCCAAAGGGATCGATCACCATGCCGTTCACACCCACCGTATCGAGATGAGGTCCGAAAAAAATGCGAGGGCGGCCATCCTGCGGGGCGAAACGCGCGATAAGGTTCGGGCGTCCCGGCTGCACGGGATCGAGCGACACATGGGCGCCGATGCCCTTCAACCAATCCGCCAGAAAGTTCGCGACATCCGCTTCACCCGTGCGATCGGTGCCCGGCGTGTTGTCCGGATTCACGGACGGGATGCGGACCAGTTCCTGCAGCAGCGTGACGACGTCGGAAGGCATGACCGTGTTGTTAGCGGTCCGCCTTGGAATGGGAAAGACACAATCTTGTCACGGCATGATCACGTGACTCACTTCAGCGCGGCGATGGCCGCCTGTCTCACGGCATCATCCGGATCCTGGGTGGAGATGCCACGGAGCAAAACGGCCGTAGCGGCGTCGTTCTTCGAACGGGCCAGCGATTGCACCACCACCAGACGGACATCGGATGATGGATCGTTGCGCCGTGCCGCCAGCAATTCCGCAGCCTTGGGATGGCGGTTCATCAGCAGCGCGTGCGCGGCATCCTCACGGATGGTGGCGGCGATGCGCTCGGCGTCCTCCGGCTTGCCGTAGCCGAGATCCGTGCCACCCAGATTGAGTTTCCTGCCCAATGCTTCAACGGCGGACTCGATGGGGTGGCGTCCCAATGCCTGGATCGCATTCCATTGAAGCCATCCTTCCTTGCCTTCCGCGGCACGGATCAGGAATGGAACCGCGCGGTCATCCTGATACGCCGCGAGCTGCTGGGCGGCGGGCATGGCCTCCTCATCCTTGCCCTCCAGCATCTTTGCACCGAGAGCGTCGATTTTTGCCGCGAATTGTTTCGGATCCACCGCCGCTACCCGGATCTTCGTGGAGACGGTCGTCACCACATCGGAGCTCGTGGAGTGGAGGGTGCCCTCGATCCATTCCTTGTCCTTCTCGTTGAGGCTGGCCGTACGGGTTGCGGTGACGGTGTAAGTGCCCGGCGTTTCCAAGGTCGCCCATTCACCCAGCAACAAACGGGCGCTGTATTTGTCCCGTGGCAGGAACGATTGCTCGGTGGCCACGCTTTTTTCCGTGCGCGGCGCGGGATGATCGGGAAGGGGAATGACCTGGCCATTGGCATCAGCGACGGTCACGCTGATCGAAAGCGGTCGCTCGCCGAGGCAGGTGGCCTCCGGTGTGCGGCGGAGCGTGAGCGGCACGCGACCGGCGTTCTGTAGCTGATAGGTGAGGAACAACGGCTCACCCGCCATGATCTCGGTCTTGTCCGCCACCAGCGCGGCTTTCAGCGGCCATCCGTTCACCTCAAAGGTCGTGCCGAGGATCGCGGGCTGTTCCTTCGGTGCCGGGGCGACCTTGGACTTCGGAGCCGGGGCGGGCGCCTTCTTCGAACGGGTGGAGGTCTTGCCTTGTGCGGCGCAGAGGCTGAGGACGAGGCAGAAGACCGTGAGGACGCGGGATTTCATGAGCTGGCGGGTGCCACAGGGCGATGTGGAAAAGCCTAGCCGCCATCGACGCGAGGGCAAGGAGTAGGGTGCGGGACTTGCCCATTGGCCTGTTCCCGCCTTTAGTCCGTCCCAAGCATGCCGCCGAACCGTCCGTTGCCGATCCTCGCCCTGATTCTCCGTGTATTGCTCGGCGCCTGGTTCGTCTATTCCGGTGGGGAAAAGGTATTTGGCACCGGACTTGCGGAATTCACCCGGGCGGTGGGGAATTACCGGATGGTGCCGGTGCCGTGGGAGGCCGTGATTGCCTACACGCTGCCTTGGTTCGAGATCGTCGCCGGGCTGTGTCTGGTGCTCGGATTCCTGCGCAAGGGAGCCCTGCTACTGGTGGCTGGGATGACCACGGTGTTTGCCATCGCGGTCGGCCATGCGTGGCGCGAGGGGCTGAACATCGCCTGCGGTTGCCGGGGTTCCGATGCGCCGATGAGCTACGGTGGGAAGTTCGCGGAATTCGCCGCCTATTTCGCCGTCATCGCATTCGTATGGTGGCAGGAATGCCGGACTGGCAGGGGGAAATCCCCTGCAAATGTTTGAGGCCATTCCGGGGCTTTTCAGCATTGTCCCCGCCGCCGGAGCCACCCAACGTCCGGCCATGCGCTACGCCGAACGCCTCCAGAACCGCATCGCCGCCACCGGATCCCGCCTTTGTGTCGGACTCGATCCCCGACCCGGTGATGGCGGAGCCGCGGAGGCGAAGGAATTTCTGCGCCGTGTGATCGGAGAAACCTGGCAGCACGCCGCCGCGTTCAAGCCGAACATGGCCTATTTCGAAGCCCTCGGCATCGCCGGGGTGCAGGTGCTGGAGGAACTGCTGCTGGAAATGCCCAAGGAGGTTCCTGTGATTCTGGATGCGAAACGCAGCGATATCGGCGAAACCCAGAAATACTACGCGCAAGGCTACTTCAGCCGCTGGAATGTCGATGCCGTCACGCTCAATCCCTTCCTCGGCTATGACTCCATCGAACCTTTCCTCGATTGGGAGGGCAAGGGGATCTACCTGCTGGCGGTGACATCGAACCCCGGTTCGGCGGATTTCCAGCGCCAGACGCTGGCGGACGGCCGCTCCGTGTTCGAGCTCGTTACCGCTCTCGGTGACCGGGCCGCCACCGAAGGCCGCAAGACCGATGTCGGCTACGTGGTCGGTCTTACGAATGCCTCCGGAGTCTTTGAAAGAGTGCCGGACGCACCGCTGCTGGTGCCCGGTCTCGGAGCGCAAGGCGGGGATCTGGCGGCGCTCGCGAACGCCGGCCGCAATGCTCCGGACACCATCAACGTTTCGCGTGGAATCCTGTATGCCGGTGACGATCAATCGTTTGAAGCAAGGGCCAAGGTGTGGGCGGAAAAAATCGCCGTCGCTTATGGTCTGTGAGCCCCATTTTTCCCGCGAAATTGGTGGGAATCGTGCGTAAGATCGGGGCAGTTTGAAGGATCCCGGCCCCATACCGAACAAGCGCGCTTCCTACTCCGGCCTGTTGCCGCAGAAGGGGTGGCCGCAGCGGAACTATCGCTTTTTCAGGCACCGCATCGTGCCCGGAATGTTCAAGAAGGCGGCGGGGGAAATGCTTGAACCCGTGGTGGCTCCACCGGAGGACGGACGGGTGCGTATCACCTGGATCGGTCACGCATCGTTCTTTCTCCAGTTTGCCGGCCATTCGGTGATGGTCGATCCGAATTGGGCGGGCTGGCACGGACCGGTGAAGCGCCAGATCAAGCCGGGCCTGCGTATCGGCGATGTGCCGGAAGTGGATCTGGTGCTTGTGACCCACGCTCACTTCGACCACCTCCACAAGCCGAGCCTGAAGACCCTGCAGGCTCGCAATGGCATCGTGGTGCCACGCGGCAGCGGCTCATTGGTGAAGAGGCTCGGATTTCCGGCCGTCCACGAGGTGAAGGTATGGGACGAACTGTGCTTCGACACGCTGGAAATCATCCACACGCCCAGCCATCACTGGGGCGCGCGGTTCCTGCACGACACGCACCGCGACTACGGCGGCTACATCGTGCGGACCGGGGGGAAGAGCGTCTTCCACTGCGGTGACAGCGCGTATTTCGAAGGCTTCGCGGAAATTGGCCGTCGCCACCCCATCGACGTGGCCCTCATGCCCATCGGCGCCTACGATGCCCCTAGTGGTCGCGATGTTCACCTCAACCCGGAGGAGGCCGTTCGTGCCTTCGCCGATCTCGGGGCCAAGGTCATCATTCCGATGCACTACGGCACCTTTCCGCTCGGCAATGAACCGCTCAATGAGCCGGTGGAACGTCTGCTGGCCGAAGCCGATCGCTTGGGAATCAGCGACAAGGTCTTGATCCCCGAGGCAGGCGTGGGGATCGAGTGGTGAATCTCAGGGTTTCACCGCCACCTGCAGATCCTTCGCATCGATCTTGATGATGGAGGTGGGACCGTTGTCTTCCACGATCTTCCTTGCCAGCACGCGGGTGACCGGAGCGAGGACACTGAAGTGATTGGTGCCGGGCACCGGCTCGATATGAATCACCGGATTGCGGTTCGCTTTCGCCAGAACACGCAACGAGCCGATATTGCCCTGCTTGTCACCACCTTCGAACACGAAGGTCGGATTGTGGATCGAATCGAGCCACTTGATCGGCGCACGGAAGTCCGCTTCCTTCGTGTCCGTGATATCGAATGGCAGCACTTCCTGTCCGTAATTGACGACCTCGTCCACGGGACCGAACGAGAACACCGCGCGGAAGCGGTCGCTGGAAGCCGCTACCAGCAGCGCGAGCGTGCCGCCGGTGCTGTGACCACCAAGGTAGATGCGCTCGGGATCGACGTTCGGCTGCCGCGAAAGGAAATCCCGGGCGGCGAGCACGTCGTTGACCTCGCCGTAGAAGCCTTCACGGACGCCGGGATTCTTGTTTCCGCCACGCAGGGATGGATACATCATCACGATGCCTGCCTCGCGGAATGCCCGGGCGGACTGGTCGTTTTCCGTCGGAGCGTCTTCCCAGGCAGTCTCCCCGATGCCGTTTGAAAAGCCGCCGAACAACCAGATGATAGCCGGATGCTTTGCGTTGTCTTCCTTTGGCGGGGTCACATAGGCGGACAATTCCCCTGCAGGTGAGGTATACCGAACGATCCTGAACATGTCCTCGGGCGGCTGCGGCACGGCATCGTTCGCGTGGTCGCGACGCTTGAGACGGGTGGTGAAATCTCCGCGCGCCTCCAGCAGAGAAGCCGCTTCCTTGGTCGTTGCAGAAGCAGTGTGGGTCGGTTTGCAACCGGTCAGGGCGGTGAGCAGAAACAGAACGGCGAGCAGTCTCATCGGTGGCGGAGTTTCGGACCGGAGCGTGAATCTGACAAGATCAACCGGGCTCCTCCGCTCCTTGATTCCATTGGGAATTCATGGCAGGAATACCCCATGCGTGTTTCGGACTGTCCGCTCTGCCATCGCCGGAATTTCCTCAAGACGGCCTTGGCCGGTTCCGCCGCGTTTTTCACTGTGCCGGGCGCTTTCGCCGAGGCACTGATGCTCACCGCACCCCAGACCGAGGGGCCGTTTTATCCGGACCGGCTGCCGCTCGATACCGACAACGACCTGCTCATCCTGAATGCCTCGCTGACGCCCGCCGTGGGAGAAGTCACGCACCTGACCGGCGTGGTCATGGATTTGAAAGGCCAGCCGGTGCGAAATGCTCTTGTCGAGATATGGTCTGCGGACAACCACGGCATCTATCTTCACACCAAGGCCGACCACCCCGAGAACCGTGACAAGAATTTCCAAGGCTACGGACGCTTTCTCACGGGCACGAAGGGTGAGTATTACTTCCGCACCATCAAACCCGGCCAGTATCCAGGCCGCACCCGGCACATTCACGTGGCGGTGTCCCTGAAAGGCAAACGGGTGCTCACCACCCAGTGCTATCCCGCCGGTGAGCCGGGACAGGAGAAAGACGGCGTGATCCAGTCCATCCGGGACCCGCAGGCGCTCAAGACCGTGATCGTGCCGTTCAAGCCGTTGGAGGGTTCCAAGACGGGGGAACTGGCCGCCCGATTTGATATCGTTCTGGGCCTCACCCCCGATGATGGGCACCCATAGACCACGGAATCCGCGCAGAGTTGAGCAATTCATGCGGAGCGCGATTCCGTGAAATCTATCATGCTCCACTTCCCCCAAGGTGCGTTCATGCTCGCTCGGTCCCTCAACGACTTCCATCAATGGCTGTTCTTCTCCTCTCCTGAGGTGGCGCGGTCGATCGTCATCGAGCCGGTTCACCGTGATCCCGAGGTATTGGCGTGGGCGGTGGCCTGTGAGTTGAATGAACGGAATCCGGCCTACGAGGGACGCTGGATTTCCTTTCTTCCGGATCTCTTGGAGCAAATTGCCGCCGATCCCTGTCAGCGTCATCTGCTCGCCATCCCGAACCGCCAGCATCCACGCAGCGAGCTTGCCGCCGTCTGCACCGCGATCCTGCGCAGGGGGTATGTGGTGCTGCAAGGAACCGTGCCCGCCACCGCCTCAGCCAGTGAGTCGGATGTTTTTCAAGTTGCCATGGGAGATGAACGTCATGCGGATTTGTATCTTTCCGCCTCCGCGGTGCCGAACAGCCTGCTGCCTGCGCGAATCGCGGATGGTTTCATCGACTGGGATCGGACCAAAAACCCAACTCCCGCACCCAGTGTGGACGTGACAAGCCGCTTCGGAATCCGGAACATTTCCCAATCCAATCGTCAGCCGGACTGGCGCTTCCGTTTCAGCGCGGAATAACCGGCTCCCCCCCAATGAACCATCCGAGTCCATCATTGGAATCCATGCTCCTGCAACGCCTGAGGGAGTCGGAGATTTTCCGGGTCTATCAGGAGGCTTTCCGGAACGCGACCGGACTGCCGCTGCAATTTTCCGGGACGGATCTGGAGGACCGCTGCGTCGAAATTGGAACACCGGGAACAGCGGAGCTGTGCGAGGCGCTCAACCTCTGCAAAAACTCCTGCTTCGCTTGCATCGAGACGAACCGCAGGTTGCTTGAGGAGGCGGAGGTGAACGGGCCGACCTCCTGCCATTGTTTTGCCGGATTGGTGTCGTCTGCCATTCCGGTCCGCTTTCAGGACTGTATCCTGGGATATCTGAAGACCGGCCAGGTGTTTTCCCAGCAACCCACGGAGCAGGACTTCGGAGGTTTGTTGGAAAAGATCGGTCGCAATGGTCTGGATACCGGAACGATCGAACTGCTGCGTTCGACGTTCTTCCAAACCCGGGCGGTGGAGCCCGTGCGCTACTCCAGCATGATCTTCCTGCTCCAGAGCTTTGCCCTCCAACTCGGCCAACAGGCGGATCTGCTGGCAGTGCAGGGCCAGAGCGAGGAACCGTCATCGGTGGCGAAGGCCCGGGAGTTCATTGAAACGCGCCTGCACGAACCGATCACCCTGAGTTCGGTCGCCCGCGTGGCGGGTTTCAGCGAATCGCATTTCTGCCGGATCTTCCGGGAGGTGACCGGCCTTACGATGACGGACTATATCAGCCGTCGCCGGATCGAGCGGGCCAAGAAGGAGCTGCTCAAGGTGGATTCGCGGGTTTCCTCGGTGGCCTTCGATGTGGGCTTCCAGTCGATCTCGCAGTTCAATCGTACCTTCACCAGAATCACCGGCACTTCCCCGACCAAATGGCGGGCGGCAAAAGCGCAGGATTGAACAATCCCCGTCAGAGAATCTCCGCCACGAACTTGTCCTTCTCGAATGGTGAGAAGGCATCGGGTTCCTCACCCGTGCCGATGAAGCGCGGGGCGATGCCGAGTTGTTCGTAGATCGCCACGGCAACTCCGCCTTTTCCGGAACCATCAAGTTTCGTGACCACCAATCCATCGAGCGGACTGGCCTTGTGGAATTCCTTCGCCTGCTGGAGTGCATTGGAGCCGGTGGTGGCATCCACCACCAGCAATGTGAGATGTGGCGCCGTCTCGTCCTGTTTGGCGATCGTACGGCGGATTTTCGTGAGTTCCTCCATCAGATTGTGGCGGGTGTGGAGGCGGCCGGCGGTGTCGCAGAGCAGGAAGCGCGCGCCATCGGTGATCGCCTTCTGGTGGGCATTGTAGCAGACCGAGGAGGGATCGGCATTGGGCGCGCCCTTCACCACCGGCAGGTTGAGGCGGTCGCCCCAGCGCTGGAGTTGCTCGACCGCGGCGGCGCGGAAGGTATCCGCAGCGGCCATCACCACCGAGTGCCCCTTTTTCTGGAGCCAGTGGCCCAGCTTGGCGGTGGAGGTGGTCTTGCCGGTGCCATTGACGCCGACGACGAGAATCACGAAGGGCTTGCCATCCGGACGCAGCAGGAAAGGCGGAGCATTCGGCGGGAGCTTCGAGGAAATCTGGCGGCGGGTGACCTCCACCACGTCCTCTGCGGAGACCTGGCGGCCGAGATCCTTCAATTCATCGATGATCCCTCCCGCCAGCCGTACGCCGAGGTCGGCACCGATCAGATCGGCTTCCAGGTCATCCCAATCGATTTCCGCACGATTGGTGATCTTGTTGTAGAGGGATTTGAAGAAGCCGGCCATGGGTCGAATGCGGGGCGGCAGAGTAACCGGGAGTCCGCCGTGGTCAATGGCTGGATATTCACGACAGGATTCTTGCCCGCGGACCGTTTGGCGGGTTAGTGGAGGTTGTGGGAATCAAAGGACTCGTGGAGCGTTGGCAGCGGAAATTGGATGAATCATCCTTTTGGCTGACGGTTCATGCGGCTTTGGCGGCGTTCACCGCGTATTTCTGCATGTATGCATTCCGGCGGCCGTTCAGCGCGGCGGGCTATACCGATGTTTCCTTCGGCTGGGATTGGCTGGGGTCGAACCTGACGCCGAAGACCGTTTTCGTGATCGCCCAACTCATGGGCTACGGCGTCGCGAAATTCTGGGGGATGAAGTTCTGCTCGGAAATCCGCCGCAAGGCGCTCGGACGAGCGGTGTTGGGAATGATCGGCGTCGCCTGGCTGGCACTGCTGGTCTTCGCCGTGGTGCCGCTGCCGTTCAAGATCCTGGCCATCTTCATCAATGGCATTCCGTTGGGGACGGTATGGGGCCTGATCGTGCGGCAGTTGGAGGGGCGGAAGGTTTCCGAACTGCTCCTCGCGGCCTTGTCGTGTTCATATATTCTCGCCAGCGGTGAGGTGAAACGCTTGGGCCAATGGCTGATGAGGGAAGGAGTGGGGGAGTTCTGGATGCCTTTTGTGACCGGAGCATTGTTCGTCCCCTTGCTGTTGCTCTCGGTGTGGATGCTTTCGCTGCTGCATCCCCCGGGCGCGGAAGATGTAAGGGAGCGCTCGCCGCGCGACCGCCTCGATCATGCCGGCCGCCATTCCTTTCTGATGAAGTTCCTTCCGGGACTGGTGATGCTGTGCATCGCGTATCTGTTCCTGACCGCCTATCGTGATTTCCGGGACAACTATCAAAGCGAGTTGTTCGCCGAGATGGGAATCCATGATCCGGCCGCCTTTTCAAGGACCGAGCGACCGGTGGCCTTTGGCGTGATGGCCGCTCTGGCGTTGATCTATCTGGTGAAGGACAACCGCACGGCCTTGCGCTGGGTGTATGGCCTGATGATCGGCGGCCTGGCGCTGCTGGGGGGATCCACGTGGCTCTATACGGCGGGAAAACTCGGTGGCGAAATGTGGATGATCGCCACGGGGCTCGGAGCCTATCTGGCGTATGTGCCTTTCGGGAGCGTGCTGTTCGACCGCACCATTGCAGCGACACGTTTCCAAGGCACGGCAGTGTTCGCCATCTACGTGGCCGATGCCTTGGGATACAGTGGTTCCGTGGTCGTCCAGCTCTACCGGGACCTTTTCGCTTCCAAGGACAGCTGGCTGTACTTTTTCAAGAGTTTCAGCATCCTGATGGCACTGGGCGGAATCCCGCTGACGGCCATGGCGATGGTCTATTTCCTTCGTTGGAAACCGAAGGATACGGAAGGGGAGCATGCTTCCGGGGCTTGAACCCGTTCAGGTTTGTCACCTTCAACAAACCAAGTGCCCCTACCGCGCGACCATCGAGTTCTCCCCCCGGATTTCCCGATGGCGATGCGCGGCAGGAGCGGAGTTCAATTCTACAATTCCGACGGCTTCGGCAAGAGGTTTCCGTAGCGATGGCGCGTTTCAGAAACAGCTTGCTCACGAAGCCACGCCGGCCATTCCAACCGGGCATTGTAAAGAACGTTTCCATCCGCCCAGCGGAGGCCGGCGGCGATGGCTGCGGATTTCAAGCTGGCCGTAGCATTGGGCGCGCGCAGCACTCCGAATTGATCGGAAATGGAAGGCAATCTTGCGGCCAAAGCTGCTTCGGATTCCACGATGATCTCGAAGCCAAGACCTCCAAGCCACGTGCGGGGAATCTCCGTGGAAATACTAACAGGCACATTCATCGCGGCTGCGACCAGCAACAGGCGGGCAAGCTCGGGATCGGAAGTATTTTTACCGATACGGATCAGGGCGCGCTGGAATTTGCGGTAGCGGAAGACGTTCGATTCGAAGCGCAGGCCGCTTGGATCGTGCTCCTTGGAGAACTCGCGGGCATTCCATAGGGCATCGCTGCCCGCGGCTGCGGTGAGTTCTGTTGCATGGTCCGGCAATGCGGCGACGAGCCTCTCCAAAAGAGCGGCGGCGGATGGACCGGGTTTGGCCGTCTGCTGTGGGAGCCCGGCATTCGTCCAGGTGCCGAAGAGCTGGCAGTAGTTCGGGCCGCCAGCCTTCGAGCCGGGGCCGAAGCAGGATCGCTTCCAACCACCGAACGGCTGGCGTTGTACGATGGCTCCCGTAATCGGACGGTTGATGTAGGCGTTGCCGACCTCGACCTTTTCGCGCCACAGGTCGATTTCGCGATCGTCCAGCGAGCTGATGCCACCCGTAAGCGCGAAATTGGAATCATTCTGGATACGGATGGCGTGCTTCACGTCATTGGCGCGGATCAGGCCGAGCACCGGGCCGAAGCACTCGGTGCGGCGGTACCAGCCCTGCGGATCGACCCCGAGCTTGATACCGGGCGACCACAGGCACGGATTGCCATCGACCATCTTTGGTTCCAGCAACCATTCCTCACCAGGCTCCAGCGAGGTAAGCGCGCGCTCGAGCTCCGCGCCCGGCTCGCGGATGACAGGGGTGACGATGGAATCGAGGTTCCATGAACCGGCGACCCGCAGCGAGCTGGCGGCGTCCTTGAGCTGCTTGCGGAAACCAGGGTTGTCATACACCTCGGCCTCGATGATGCCGAGCGAGGCCGCGGAGCACTTCTGACCAGCGTGGCCAAAGGCACTCTTCACCAGATCCTTCACGGCCTGATCCGGGTCGGCGGCGGCGGTGACGACCAGCGAGTTTTTGCCGCTGGTTTCCGCGAAAAGGCGCAGCGACGGTTTCCAGTCGAGGAACATGCGTGCCGTTTCATAGGCACCGGTGAGGATGACCGCACCGATACGGTCATCGGTGACGAGCGACCTGCCGATCTCATTGTCCGGACAAGGGACGAACTGGAGCACGTCTTTCGGAATCCCGGCGCGCCACAGGCAGTTGATCATCACCCAACCGGTGAGCACGGTTTCCGGAGCGGGTTTGAAGATGACGGTGTTGCCGCCGATCAGGGCCGCCAGCACGCTGCCGAGCGGGATCGCGAAGGGGAAGTTCCACGGCGGTGTGACCAGCACGGTGCCGAAGGGCTCGAACTCCGCGCCATCGTCGAAACCGGCGGCGGAAAAACCACGCGCGTAGTAGTTGGCGAAATCGATGGCTTCCGAGATCTCGCCATCGGACTCGGTGACGGCCTTGCCTCCATCGAGCATCATGGTGGCGGTTGCCTCGCCGCGGGCATTGGCGACTTCCGCCGCGACCTTGCGAAGGAGTTCGGCACGGCCTTCATAACCGAGGGCCTGCCAGGAGGTGCGTGCGGAAACGGCGGCTTGCAACGCGCGTTCGACTTGCTCGGGGCCCGCCAACGCATGGCGGTAGGCATCCACGCCGGGACGGGAGGGATCGCGGCCGATGGTTTGAGAAGCACCGGCTTCTTCCTTGCCAGCAATCACCAAGGGAATGTCTGCGATAGCAACCCCACGGGCTGCATCAATGGTCTTGCGAATCCACTGGCGGTTCTGGGGAAGCGAGTAGTCGGTGTCATCGGCATTGTGGAACGGCACATCCACCGGCAGAGCCACAGTGTGCTCGGTAGCGCGGTCCTGATGACGCTTCGGTCCGGCGAGCACGGTGTCCTTGCGGGCGCAGGCGCGGAGGAAACGCTCTTCCTGGCGCTTCCAGGCGGCATTGCCGGGAGCGATGTCGAAGAGGTCGTGGAGGAAGTTTTCCTCGGAGGTGTTCTCGTCCAGACGGCGAACGAGGTAGGCGATGGCGCTGTGGAAATCCTCACGGCTCACCACCGGCGCGTAGAGGAGCAGGCCACCGGCAACCTCGTGCACGGCACGGGCCTGATGGTTGGCCATGCCTTCGAGCATCTCGAACTCGACCTTGTCCTCGGTGCCTTCGCGGGCGCGCAGCAGCAGGGTGTAGGCGATGTCGAAAAGGTTGTGGCTGGCCACGCCATGGCGGACATACTTCGCGGTCTCCGGCTTGCAGGCCTCGTGGACCATGCGCTTGAAATTTGCGTCCACCTCTTCCTTGGTGTCGTAAGGAGCGAGCGGCCAATCGTGCAACTCGGCCTCCACACTTTCCATGGCGAGGTTCGCGCCCTTCACGATGCGGATCTTGATGCCCGCGCCACCGCGTGCGACGCGATCTTTCGCCCAGGCGATGAGATCCTTCTGCACCGGCCAGGAATCCGGCAGGTAGGCCTGGAGCACGATGCCCGCTTCCAGCTTCATGAACTCCGGTTCATCGAGCACGGTGCGGAAGGCATCACAGGTGAGGTGGAGGTCGCGGTATTCCTCCATGTCCAGGTTCACGAACTTCGGCTTGCCGTTGATCGGGTTCTGGATGGCCACGCGGTAGAGTTCGCGCAGGCGCTCCGTGATGCGCGCGAGCGTCTCCTGCTCGCCGACGAGATGGATCTGGGAGAAGATCGCGGAGATCTTCACCGAGAGGTAGTCGCAATCCGGCGACTTGAGGCGGGCGATGACGGCTTCGATGCGATGGGCTGCCTCGCCTTCGCCGAGGATGGCTTCACCGAGCTGGTTCAGATTCATTCGCATGCCGGCTTGCTTGCGGCGGGCGAGCAGGGGCTTCAACTTGTCATCCTCCGCGGGAAGAATCACCGAAGCACTCTGGGAACGCATGGCGCTGGTGACGGCGGGCATCACGATATCCGGAGCCACCGCCGAGAAAGTCGCACCGGCCTTCATGGCCACACGCTCCGGCATGGAAAGGTAATGGGGCACGCCGTAACCCTCGACGAGGTGGCGGAACTGCGCCGCGGAGCGGGAGTGCGTGGGGGGACGGAAGACCTGATCCGCCATCGCCAGCGTGAAGGCCTTGCCCGCGGGATCCACCATCATGCGGGCCATCTGGGCGGCCTGGCGGCGTTCCGAGATCCGCTGTTCGTTCCTGGCCGAGTCGAGAAGATCGGCGGCGAGTTCCACCGCCTCGGTGGCCAAGGCCTTGTCGTCGATCTTCTGCTTCTTCACCCGGCTCAGCCGGTCACGAACGGATTGGATGCTCATCATCTATAAGATCGCACCCGTGTCTTGACCGTTTGACGCAAAACATGCGCGGAATGCGGCAAACCCGTTCGCTTTTTTAGCGGGATTGCTCGTGGCGGATCAGGGCCACGATCTCACGGCGACGGGTCTGGTAACGGCGACGCTGGCGGTTGAAACGCGAAACCCGGGAGAGCCCCTCGGCGAAATGATGCCAGCCGAGACAAAGGATCGTCATTCCAATGCCGGTGACAGCAACCAACGCCGCCTTGGCGACATAGGCGACCGCGAACCAAGGCACCCCGGCGACCAAGAGGCCGAGCAGGGTCATAGCCCCGGCCCGCATCACGCAGCGGAAGGCCGAAGGTTCCTTGCCCCCGTGTGCGTCGCGGATGAGGGCAGCCTCACGAAAGTGGATCCATTCCCGATCGAGGCGCGCAAGCTTCCGCTTCAGCAGCGCCAGTTTCATCACCGTGCTGGATTGCTCCGTCCGCAATCCGGCCATGCGCGTTTTCATTTGCGCGCAGGATGGCAGGAACCGCGGACGGGTGCAGTGGGAAAGGGGACGCTGCTTTGGAAGAGCGAGGGCCTCACGCCGTCTCCAACGCCTTCTCATGCAGCGCCGCGAGAGCATCCGCAGGAATCGGCGTGGGCTCGGCGTATTCGAAAATGCCGCCCTCGTAGTTGCGCAGGATCACGCGGCCCGGTTCGCGGGTGACCACGTATTCCGGGTTGAGCGGGATCTTGCCGCCGCCGCCGGGGCCATCGATCACGAACTGTGGCACGGCGTAGCCGGTGGTATGGCCACGCAGGCCCTCGATGATCTCCAAGCCCTTCGTCACACTGGTGCGCAGGTGCGAGGAGCCCGTGATGAGGTCGCACTGGTAGAGGTAGTAGGGTCGCACCCGGCACATCAGCAGCTTGTGAACGAGCGCTTTCTGCACTTCCACCGAATCATTGATGCCGCGCAGCAACACACTCTGATTGCCCAGCGGAATACCGGCGTCGGCGAGTCGACCGAGTGCATCACGGACTTCCGTCGTCAGCTCACGCGGATGGTTCGTGTGAACAGAGATGAAGAGCGGGTGGTGCTTCTTCAACATCGCGCACAGCTCCGGCGTGATGCGCTGCGGAAGGAAGATCGGGATGCGCGAGCCGATGCGCACGAACTGGATGTGCGGGATCGAGCGCAGGCGGGTGAGAATCTTGTCCAGCTTGTCATCGCTGAACAGCAGCGGATCGCCGCCGGACAGCAGCACGTCCCGCACCTGCGGAGTGCGCTCCAGATACTGGAAGGCCCGCTCCATCTGCGTTTCCAGATGCTGCTCACCCACGCCGGACACCACGCGGGAGCGGGTGCAGTAGCGGCAATAGGACGCGCAGCGGTCGGTCACGAGGAACAGCACGCGGTCCGGGTAGCGGTGGACGAGGCCGGGCACCGGCATGTGGCTGTCCTCGCCGCAGGGGTCCGCCATTTCCTCCGGTGCGGTCCATCCTTCGTCAATGCGTGGGATGACCTGGCGACGGATCGGGCAATCCGGATCGTCCTTGTCGATCAGGTTGAAGAAATGCGGCGTGATCGCCATCGCCAGCTTGGTGCCGGCGAGGAGGACGCCGGCGCGTTCCTCGTCAGTGAGGTTGATGCGGCTCTCCAGATCAGAGAGGGAATCGATGCGGTTGCGGAGCTGCCACTTGTGGTCGTTCCAGTGCTCCATCGCATCCTCCGGCCAGTATCCCGGTGCATGCGACCGGAAGGCGGGGTCAAAATCGGTTGGGCGGTTGGCCATCGGCTTGGACGAAAGCTAGTATTAGTTCGAAAGTTGTCAAACCATGGACCCGCTTTTGGTGTGCGCAACGGACATTTTGCGTTGGCATCCGTCTCCCGTCCAACAAATCATGGGCGGACACCATGTTTCTGCCCGGCTTCCGAGATCTCGTCAAACCCCAGTGGGTCGCCGTCATCGAGGAATTGAAGCTGTCCGGTGGATTGCCTGTCAGTGAGTTGGGGAGGCGGCTGGAGATCGCCTACATGACTGTCAAGCAGCACTGTCAGGATCTCAAGGACCTCGGCTACCTGGAACGCTGGCGGGTGCCGCGGACCCAGGTGGGGCGACCGGAAATCTTCTACCGGCTCACTCCGAAGGCGGATTCGCTGTTTCCGCAGGCCGGGGTGACGCTCACGCTCGATCTGTTGGAGGCGATCCGGGCCTTGTTCGGGGAAACCGCGCCGGACCGGTTGCTGTTCCAGCACTTCCAACAACAGCTTGAAAAATGGCGACCGAAGCTCACCAAGGCGAAATCGTTGGTGGAGAAAGCGACGCTTCTCGCCGGTCTGCGGGAAAAGGAAGGTTGTTTCGGCCGCTGCAAGTATGATCCCGAACGCGGATTTCGCATCGAGGAGTACCATCACCCGCTGCTGCCGGTGTTTGAGAAATACCCGACAGCGATCCAGATGGAATTGCGGATGATGGAACAACTTCTCGGCACCAAAATCGTCCGGCGCGAGATCCCCGGCGGGAAAGGTGGTCCCGCGCGGGTGGATTTCGAAGTGGCAACGCTTGGAGTGAAGGGAGCTTAGGTCTCCCGCACGATCGGCGATGAGGTCTCAAAGGCCGTCCAGAACGACGAGGCGAAGTATCGGCCCGCGGAATCGTAGAGCAGATTTCTTCGTTTGTGGTAGATCGCCCTGATCTCATCGAGACTCCCGCTGTAGTCCTCCATGGATGTTCCTTGGAGGATGGCGGTTGAGATCATGTCCGCGGAGGCCATGGCATTGAAGATCCCTTGGGATGAAAGCGGGTCGAAGGACAAGGCCGCATCTCCACACGCCGCCCAGCCGGGTCCGCACGGTTGATCGAGATGACTCGATCTCGCGTCGTTCGATTTCAATGCGGTCCTGTAGAATGCATCCGGATCCATGTGGGTGGCGATGTGTTCCGTCTTCCGCAAGCGTTCCAACCACTGTTTCGGATGATCCCTCAACTCCGTGGCCAAGGCCGGAGATGCATGAAAGATCGCAAGCGGCCGGCGATCCGGCAGGTAGGCGGCATACCACCAGCCATCGGCAGTCGATTCGATGAAAGTCCGATTCGAAACGACATCGCGGGTGGCTCGACCCATGCTCCAGACCGCCACCAGCGGAGGCCCGTGGATCTGCCTGGCACCCTGTCGACGGGCAATCGCCGCGTTCCGTCCGGTGGCATCGATCAGGAACCCGGCGTCCAGCCGATCCCCACCTTCGGTTTCGATCTGCCAGCTTTGGTTGCGGCGGTTGATCCGGGCGACGCGGGCGGGCATCCGGATCGTGCCCGCGAGAGCTGCGGATTCGGAGAGTTCCTTTTCAAAGGCTCCCCGATCCAACCGCCATCCTCCGCCCTCCGGCGTCGTCAGATGGTCCTCTGTCCGCAGTTCTCCGGCCCACAGCGATATGATCCCGCCAATCCGACGATGCGGGCTGCCGGGACTTTCGAATCCGGGCAACCCCAGCTTTGCAAGCAAGCGGGCCATCGCGCCGGGGACGGATTCCCCGATTTTATGACGACCCGATGCCTGGGGATCGAGAAGCAGAACCCTGCGCCCGCTGCGTGCCAAGACCGTGGCTGATACCAGACCGGCGGGTCCCGCTCCTGCGATGATGACGTCCCACATGGTGATCGATCAGGACTTCCGTCGTGCGCGCAGGTTGACTGCTTCGCGAAGGTGCTCCTCGCTGTCCCAACCGGCCGTGTGCAGCTTCTCCTGCCACGAGTTGGCCGGGGCGGCTGCGCGCAGCATCTGGAGGCTCTCCGTGGCGGCGGCGAACTGCTGCTTCCGGCTCTCGCTGAGATTCTCCACGTAGATGATGGCGGGGAAATCCGGATCGTCCACAATGCCGGGTTGGGCCTCGACGATGCCTTGTGCACCGAACTCTGCGACCATCTTCTCCATGCGGGCTGGGATGTCCGGAGCCTGGTCGATGGAACGGAACCAGTAGGCGCGGCGGTTGTAAGCGGCGATGCGCTGCGGGCGAGGCAACGACTCGTTCATCACGATCTCATAGTCTTCCTGCGTGAGCACCCAGTTCGGCACACGGGCCGCCCAGAAGGTGGGCAGGAAGGGATCATACTGCGGATCATAGCCTGAGCGGCAGTAGGCGGTATCGCCCTGCCACGGCAGCCCCATCCAGCGGGTGATGTCACCGGGGCCTTGCGCGTAAAGCGGACCGGTGAGGGAAAGAGCCTCCTGCTGATCGAGCGTGCTACCATATTCTCCAGCAGGCTCCGCTGTCTGGCGACGACGGATGCGGAATGGCGAACCGTAGAGCGTGGAGTGACGCATCGGCCAGGTGGTTTCGCAGCCGGGATGGAAGGCATCCGCGAGGCAGTAATGCAGTGCGGCTTTGTCCAGCATCGCCGGTTGTTCGGCGAGCGGCACCTCCGCGAGCGTGCGCGGCGGCGTATGGGCCGGGTGCCAATCGTCATCGAAGACCCCGTTGACCCAGCGCTGGAGATGAAGCTGCTGGAGCTGCGGCAGCGCCAGCATGGTATTCGGGGAAGGGGAGAACAACTCGCCGCCGAAGTCATCGCCATAGATCCACGGCCAAAGGCGCGGCTCGTTCACCTCGTTGTCGAAGGGGCGGAAGGTGTTGAAGATCGTGCGGCGCAGTTCCTCATACGGCTCGCCGTCCTGCCCGCTCAACGAAAGCGTGCGGATGAACTCGCGATCCTCGAAGTCCATCGGCCGCCCCCTGCCATACATCGCGGCAAAGCCCTTGTTCACCCATTGCAGATTCGAAAGGCGTTGCAGCAATGGCAGGATGTCGCGGGTGAAGGAAGTCGTGCCGGGCAAGGGCAGCGTGCCGGCATCAATATAGGTATCCACCAGCAGGTCATAAAGCGTGCGCCAGCCGATTACGTCCGGAGCGTAGTTCGGCGGGGCGCAGAGCACCCATGCGCCCTCGACCGGAATGGAACGGCCCGAAATGGAAACCGTGGCGTCCACCGGACCATCCGACATGTCATCATACCAATCGTCGGCATTGTTGAAGGTATCGGGATCAGCGGGATTGAATGGCGGGGCACCGCTCGGAGAGGCGGATACGCCATGGCCACCGAGGAACAGCAGTCGGCCCTGTTCATCAGTCTGCAATTCACCGAGAGGAACGACCACGCCCGTGAACGTACCCGTGTCGAAGCGGTGTTCCGCGCCGCCGGAAACATTCCGGCCGGTGATGGTGCGCGGACCGGGATCGATCACGAGCTTTTCACGGTCGGCACCTTTGACCGCGGCATTGCGGCGCGGCACCGTCAGATCATGCGTTTCCGGAATGTCCATCGCGGTGATGAAGCGGAACCAATCGGCCTTGCGGTTCGCCACGTGCGCGGTCCATTGGATGTCCGCATCATCGGCGGTGAGTTCGCGGACCACTTCGCCAGCCGCGTTGTAGCCGTAGATCCGGAAAAGGGCGGCCTGGCGTTTCAGTTCGCCCGTGGTGGTGCGGTGATGGCCGCTGTTCGCTCCGGGGAGGGGATCGGTGACTTCGGGGCCGATGTAATAGGCGGTTTCGGCATCACCGACGCGCGCGACGCCGATGGCGGGATGGATGGCGGCCCGGACGATGACGGAATCCTGACAGGAAGTAGTGTCGGACATGAGTTGCTTGAAATTTCAGGGTGAGAGCGGGTTCCGCCTGTTCTGTTAGAAGCAGGCGGAATGATCCCATCTGAAGCAACGGCATCCTGTGCGCAATGATATTTCGGATCGCGTATTGATATAATTTTTGTCAAGTAACACAATCACGCATAAATACAAAGTTTTGGCATATCTTGCGTCCGATTTTGCGACTTCACCCCTGGGTCTGGGGATGTTTTCGGCCATGCAGCCACAGGAAGATCACGGGCGTGACGATGAGGATGTGGAGCAGACTGGAGATCATTCCGCCGATCACCGGCGTGGCAAGGGGTTGCATGACTTCCGAGCCCTGACGGTGGCTCCACATGATCGGCAGGAGGCTGGCGACGATGGTTGCGACGGTCATCACCTTCGGACGCAGACGCAGTCTCGCGCCATCGATGACGGCCTGCACCAGATCGGAGCGGGTGAAGGCATCGCCCAGTTCGGCCATGCGCTTGCGCACGGACTCCTCCAGATAGACCACCATCACCACGCCGGTCTGCACGGCGGTGCCAAACAGGGCGATGTAACCGACCCACACCGCTCCATTGAAATTGTAGCCGAGCAGTTTCTGGAGGAATACGCCGCCGCTGAGAGCGAAAGGCACGGCGAGCATGACATGCGCGGCCTCCGCGAAACTGCGATAGACGATGAACAGCAGCACGAAAATCACTCCCAGCACTGCTGGAACCACAAGCAGCATGGTATCGGCGAAGCGTTTCTGGTTTTCGTATTCTCCCGTCAAAGACCAGGTCATGCCCTCCCAGTTCATCTGCTTCAGGCGCTGTTCAACTTCCGCTACGAAACCGCCCAGGTCACGCCCTTCGACATTCGCCTGGACATATGAGCGCAGCTTGCCGTTCTCGCTGGCGATCTCGTTGGCGCCGGTTTCACGGGTGATCCTGGCTACCATGGCCAGGGGAATGGTGCCAATGGCAGCGGGCTCCGGCGATGCAGTGGTGGTGGCTGGTGCCGCCGCTCCTCCCATGGAGCTCATGCCTCCTCCGCCCGGTGCGGCAGGTGCGGGAGCAGTGCCCATGCCTGCGGGAAGGGAGACAGGGATGCGTCCGATGTTCTCGATGTCATCGCGCTCTCCACGTTCCAAACGGACCTGCACGGGATAACGTTCACGGCCTTCGATGGTCACGGTGACGTTCTTTCCACCCAAGCCAACCTCCACGGCATCGAGCACATCCTTCGCACTGAGCCCATACCGGGCCATCGCACGGCGATCGACTTCGATGTTGAGATACGGTTTACCTTGGACGCGGGAGGGGGAAACGCCCGTCGCGCCCGGGATGTCGCGAACGATCTTCTCGATTTCGAAGGCCTTCCGTTGCACGTCCGCCAGGTTGTCGCCGAAGATCTTCACGCCCACCTGCGCACGGATGCCGGTGTAGAGCATGAGGATTCGGTTCTCAATCGGTTGCAGGAATGCAGGCACATAGCCGGGCACCTGCTTCATCGTTTCGGTGAGCTCGGCCTTGAGCTTCTCGACGGTCATGCCTTCGCGCCATGCCGGATTGCGCTTAACGCCCCAGCGTCCGTCGGGGATGTATTCGGGTTTCAGCGTGATTGTGGTCTCCAGCATCTCAGTGGGTGCGGGATCGGTGGCGGTTTCGAAGCGGCCCATCTTGCCCGCGACGGTTTCGATCTCCGGCACGGCGGCGAGCACCTTGTCCTGCCACGCCATCACCCGCTGGATCTCGGTGGCGCTGGTCTTGGGAAGCAGCACCGGCATGTAGAGCAGGCTGCCTTCATTGAGCGGCGGCATGAACTCGCGGCCGAATCCGGCAAACCACGTCGCCACCCGTGGATAACCACGTTCATCGAGAGTCCTCAACCACGGTCGCGGCAAACCGAATGCCGTGAGCACGGCGGCGGCAAGCAATAGCAAGGCTCCGGCGATCACCGTGCGGCGATGACCCAAGGCCCAGCGCAACACTGGATCATAGAGCTTCAGCAAGAGGCGCATCACGATGTTGTTGTCCTCGCTGTGGAAGGGGCCGCGCACAAAGATGCTGCACAACACCGGCACGAATGTCACCGCCAGCAACGTGGAGCCGATCATCGCGAAGGTCTTCGTCCACGCCAGCGGATGGAACAATTTCCCCTCCTGGCCCGCGAGCGCGAACACCGGCACGAAAGCGAGGATGATGATGGCCATCGCGAAGAAAATCGGCCGCCCGACCTGGCGGCAGGCATCAAGCGTGACCTGCAATCGTTCCCTGGCATCAAGCGGGGATCCTTTCTCCCTCTCGGCGATTTCGGCATGACGCAGCACGTTCTCCGTCACCACGATGGCAGCGTCCACCAGCACGCCGATGGCGATGGCGATGCCGGTGAGGGACATGATGTTGCTGCTGATGCCGGTCTCCTTCATCAGCAGGAAGGAAACGAGGATCGAGACCGGCAACGGCAGCGTGACGATGAGGATGCTGCGGAAGTGCCAGAGGAAAAGAATATGCGCGAGGGTCACGAGGATGATCTCCTCGATGAGCGCGTGCTTCAGGGTGTCGATGGTGCGGTCGATGAGCGTGCTTCGGTCGTAGAAGGGCTTGATCGTCACTCCGGGTGGCAGCGTTTTCTCGAGCTCGGCCACCTTGTCCTTCACCCGTGTGATCACCTCGCGGGCATTCTCACCGGTGCGCATGACCACCGTGCCGCCGACCGCTTCGTGACCGCCGATGTCGAGCGCACCACGGCGGAAGTCGCCGCCGATCTGAATGGTGGCGATGTCCTTGAGGTAAACCGGGGTGCCCTTCTCCTGCTTTACCGCCACGAGACCGATGTCCTCCGTGTTCCTGATCAGTCCCACGCCACGCAGCACGAACTCCGCGCCGTTCTCCTCCATCACCTTGCCGCCGACGTTGAGGTTGGCGTTCTGAATGGCCATCATCACTTCATTGAGGCTGACCCCGGCGGAGCGCATGCGCGCGGAGGACACCTCCACTTGATATTGCTTCACATAACCACCGATGGAGGCGACCTCCGCGACGCCCTGTACCGAGGCGAGCTGGTAACGGATATGCCAGTCCTGCAGCGAGCGGAGCTTCGCCAGATCATAGCCGCCCGAGGGTGCCTTCGCCGGATCGACGTCGAGATAGTATTGATAGACCCAGCCGAGGCCGGTGGCGTCCGGGCCGAGCTGTGCGGTGACGCCGGAAGGCAGGGTGCTTTGGAGGAAGTTCAGGCGTTCCAACACCCGGCTGCGGGCGAAGTAGGTATCGGTCTTCTCATCGAAGATCACGGACACCAGCGAGAAGCCGAACATGGAGGTGGCACGCACTTCCTTCACCCCCGCCAGACCCTGGAGGCCGGTGGAGAGTGGATACGTTACCTGGTCCTCGACTTCTTCCGGACTGCGCCCCGCCCAATCGGCATAGACGAGCACCTGGTTTTCGGTGAGGTCCGGAATGGCGTCCACGGGGGTGGTGACCAGCGCACGGATGCCGAAAGCGATCAGCACGAGAGTGCCGCAGAGAACGAGGAAGCGGTTGCGAAGGCTCCACTCGATGATGCGATGAATCATGATGTTGCCTCAGGGTTGGATTTCCTCGCCGCAATCCGGCATGGCACTGCCGAAGAAGGGATTGTTGCCCGGTCGGTCGCCGGTTTGAATCCAGCGTCCTTTCGCCGCGCTGCCGGGGATGGCTTCGTGGACCATCGGGCATTCCCAAACATGGAAAGGTGGCGTGCCATCGGCATGTCGAAGCGGCTGCAACACGACCTCCGCGGCAGTGATGAAGGCGTGGAAGCGCATGCGCGCATCCTTCAAGGTGGCGGCACTGTGGAGATGCTGGTTTTGTTCGAGATCGACGAGGGCGGGGGAGGGATTCGGGCGGGATTTCATCGCGGCGATGAAGCGCGCGGTGGTGTCCATGGCGGTGGCTGCCTCTTTGTTGAAGCCTTCCAAATCGTCACGGCCCAGAGCCGAGGCCAGTGCGTCGGAGAGAGCGAGGAAGTCCTTCGCCGCCGTGATCTCCCCGGAAGTCAGCGCTTTTGATTCCGGCATCGGTTCGGTTTCGGCGCCATGGTTGATCTCGGCCTGGCCATCGATGAGGAGATTGCCTTGCGTGACGACCTTGTCTCCCGCTTTCAAGCCTGAGATGACTTCCACCAGTTGATCACCGCTGCGTCCCGTCTGGATCACCCGCTGCTGGTAGGCTCCGCCACCTTGATCGACATAGACGACGGCCCGCGGGCCCGTCCGCAGAACGGCGGACCGTGGAATCGCCAGCACATCCGGGGTGAAAATGCGGACTTCGCCATCGGCGGAAACCTTGTGGGCGAGCAGGCGTTTGCCGTCCACCAGCGGATTTGGCAGTTCCACTCGGATTTTGGTAGCGCGCGTGACTTCGTCGAAGTTCGGATCGATGAAAGCGATCTTCCCCTCGATGGTTTTGCCCGGAAGCGAGCGTGCATGCACTTCCACGACCTGGCCCGCCCGCAGCCATGGCAGATCGGACTCATAGGCATCGAACATGAACCACATGGTCGAGAAATCGGCGATCTCGAAGAGCGGATCGCCCTGCTTCACGTACTGGCCCTCATAGACCTTCTGGGCCACCACCGTACCAGTCATGGGGGCATTGAGATCCGAAGTGATGGTGGACGGGGACTTCGAGGGCAGCGCCTGGATCTGCTCCGTGCTCAGACCCATCTGGCGGAGACGGGTCATGGCGGATTCGCGGCGCTGGAGTTCCAGAAGGCGATACTCGCCTTCTGCAACGAGCAACATCTGGCTATAGAAGGAAATCATCGGCTGGCCTGCGGTGATCTCCGCTCCGATGTGATTCACGTGAAGCTTCTCGATTCGACCGTCCACATAGGCGGAGACAATGCGATGGCGTGTGGCGTCGTCATCAACGGTTCCGGAAACGGCGAGCGTCCGTACGAGCGGCTGCATTTTCACCGCGGTGGATTCCACACGGAGCACACGCACATTGGCTGGATCGAGCATCACGAGATCCGGACGCGTGGCGGCATCCGCCCGTCCTTCATAGACAGGGGTCAGCTCCATGCCGCAGATCGTGCAGCGTCCGGGCTTGTCCGATTTGATCCACGGATGCATGGTGCTCTGGTAGTAGAGCACCTTGCGTTCGGAAGTGGTCGCGGCAGATGATGTTGGAGTGGGTTCGCGGTGGGCGAAGTGCCAGGTGATTGGAACGGCGATGGCCGCTGTGAGAACAATGGCGAAAATGGTTTTCATGGATGCATTCGAGTCAGTGGATGAGGAATCCAACCGCGCCCTCTCCGGACCCGAAACAGCGGGTCAACGGGATGTCGGGGCGCAGTACGCCTGGGCAGGCATCCAGCTCAAATGAGGAAACTGCAGAACGCGACCGCCAACGTCACACCAGCATAGCCGGCGGTGCGTTCGCCCGGGGAGTCCGGGCTGCCACGCGGAGCAGCGGCTTCGGCAAGAGTCGCCTGCGGAGCGACGGGATCGACCGATGGCAGGGCGAGATGGGCCTTCACCTCCGGCGCGGGAGGCGCGATCGGGGTGGATCGCTCGCGCTCGGTTTTGTTCGAAGCGCACGGGCAGGCATCCTGCTTTTTGTCACAGCAGCCACATTGCGCCGTCTCGGGACCTGATGTGCAGGAGGCGGCCAGACACGGCGCGATCTGCGCGAGCTGGAAGACCAGCGCGAGGAACAGACCAATGACCGCTCTTGGAAACACCAACCGGAAGATATCGGAACCGGTCGATTTATTCCAACGAATTTCCGGGAGGCTTCCGGGCGATCATTCCCGGGGTGCTGCCGGTGGCCTTGCGAAGGCAGCGCGAGAAATGCTGCGGGTGGGCGAAGCCGAGAGCCGCGGCGATTTCCTTCTGGGTCATACTGCCACGGGCCAGGAGGCTGCGGGCGGCAACGACCTTGGCCTCCATTTGCCAGGCTTTCATCGAGGTTCCCACCACGTGCCGGAAGCGTTTGCGCAGCGTCTCCGCTGCCATTCCAACGACTCCGGAGAGCTTTTCGGAGACCTCCGCCACCGTGACATTCTCCGTGGCCAGCATCCGTTTGGCTTGGGTGATCCATGCGTCTCCCACAGGAAGGGTCTGGCGCAACGGAGGGAAGGCTTCCGTCAGGAATGCGATCAAACGCCCGATGCACGCATCCGGTGAATCCGATCCGGGACCGCCCGGAAGCACGTTCCGCAGACGTGTCTGCCAATCCGCAACCGGAGCAAGATGGCGGACCGGTTCGGACATCAGGTTTCCGGCCAATTCCAATGTGTCGAAAATCGGACCGCGGAAACACACATACATCTCCGTCCAATGGGAGCCCGTGACGGGGCCGTAATAATGGCGGAGGCGCGGATCGAGCAGGATGCAGTCTCCGGGCACCAACGGACACGCCCGACCGGTTTCATCCGAATATTCCGCCTCTCCCTGAACGTCCAAAACCAGAATCGCGGCGCGGGCGATGAAGTAGCGGTTCCGCTCGCCGCGACCTGCATACTTCATGTCGTGGAGGATGGCGGCTTCGAAGATCTCACCGAGCGCCCCTGTTCCTTCCGGAGTCGGCAGCAGTTCAATTCTGGGTTGGGGAACTCGGGGGGGATTCATGGGAAAACCGTGACATAGGAAGCCTCATCCGGGAAGTGCAACACTGGCTTCCCAACGACAAGCGGGAACGGGAATCACATCCCGGAAAGTGCCACTACTGACCTGAAGTTGCAATCTTTTCAACGTGAGGCCGCATCGCGGGATGCTAGAACTTCCCAATCTTTTTATTTTCCATGAGTGCTTTCCCGCGTCGTGATTTTCTTGCCTTGGCAGGTGCCGGACTGGCCGCTTCCTCGCTACAACGGACTGCGGCTGCGCCAGAACCACCGGCCATCCAACCGGCCCGGACAGGCAACGGGGATTTTGTTTTCGAGACGCTGCCGGGATGGGGTGCCACGACCGGTGGTGTGGCTTCCGGCCCGACCCATGGCGGCATCGCCCGTGACAAGGCGGGCCGGATCTATGCCAGCACCGATGGCCCGGCTTCGGTTCTGGTTTATGGAGCGGATGGGAAATTCTCGCACACCATCGCAAAAGAATTCGCGGGCATCCACCAGCTCCAGATCGTGGAGGAAAATGGCGAGGAGTTCATTTACGCCGCGTGGCTGGTGGGCAAACGCGCGGTAAAGCTCAAGCTGGACGGAACGCCGGTCTGGACGATGGGCGCTCCAGACGCGGGTGGCGCGAAGTCCGCGGACGATTGGAAGCCGACGGCGGTGGTGAGAGGTCCGGATGGCACCGTGTATGTCTGCGATGGGTATGGCAGTTCACGCATCCACGTGTTCGGAGCGGATCAGACCTGGAAGAAATCCTTCGCCGGCAACGGCAGAGAGGACGGTCAATGCCGGAATTGCCATGGCATCTCACTTGATACCCGTTTCGGCCAGCCATTGCTGCTGGTCATGGACCGTGAGAACCTGCGACTCAGCCACTTCGATCTCGATGGGAAGTTCGTGGCACATCATTCCCAGCACCTCCGCCGCCCCTGCCAGGTTTCGTTCCATGGCGAGTTCGCCGCAGTTTCGGAAATCCTCGGCCGCGTGACCATCCTCGACAAGACCGGCACGCCGGTCGCCTTCGCCGGGGACAATCCCAACCGCAAGCAATGGGACAACTACGGTGTTCCTCGTAGCGATTTCCGCGAAGGCGTGTTCTACACCCCCCACGGCATCCATTGGGAACCCAACGGCGATCTACTGGTGTCGGAGTGGAACAAGGAGGGGCGTATCTCGCGCATGCGCCTCCTGGCCTGATCTTCACCCCCGCCCGCTCATGCAACCGGCAAACCACTCTCCGGACCTGCCCGCGACGCCCACCCGGGAGAACAAGCCGTCTTTTTGGAAGAAACTGGGTGGTGGATCGCTTTCGATCTCCCTCATCGTTCACGCCATCCTGCTCTCGATCGGGCTGGTGTGGATTTTCCAAGTGATCCCGGACAAGGTGCCGGATCCCGATTTCATGCCGAAGGGTGGCGGTGGCGGCTCTCCGGGCGTGAAGGAGATCAGCAACAAGAAACAGCGTGCGACCATGTCCACGCCGAACACTCCGCGCATGGCGGCGAAGGGTGCGAGCAGCAGTTTCACGCTTCCGGAGCCGGATGCGGCTTCCGCAATGTCCTCGGTGGGTTCGCTGAGCAGCGGCGGATTGTCCGGCGGACTCGGCGGCAGCGGTTCCGGTGGTGGTCGTGGCGATGGCCAGGGCAAGGGCTTCGGCAGCGGCATGGGTCCGGGACTCGGCGGTGGTGCGGGGAAGATGAGCCCGTTCGGCATGATCGACCCGAACGCCAATGCGTTTACGGGTGTCCTCTATGATACGAAGCAAACGACCAAGCGGGAATCCAACCAACTGACGGAACCCGAGTTTCTCAAGGTCATCAATGATTTCGTGAAACGCGGATGGAATGAACGGGAGTTCGCGAAATTCTACCAGGCTCCGCAGAAACTCTATCAGACCCGCATCTATATTCCGAACATGTCGGCCGGGGAAGCCCCCAAGGCATTCCGCTGCGAGAATGAGGTGCAGCCCAGTCGCTGGATCGTACTCTATCGCGGGGTGGTGACGCCACCCAAGTCGGGCAGATACCGGTTCGTGGGGGCGGCGGATGATCTGATCACCGTGCGCTTTGACGGGAAGTCGGTGCTGGATGCCGGATACTACTCCGCCAATCTCGGCCGTCCGGTATGGGGGGAGACCGCCAAGGTTCTCGCGGGAAAAGTCGAGAACAAGGAACTCGAAAAAGAGCTCCGCCGCGCCTTCAAGCTGCCGGTGGCCTTCTATGAATATCCCACGGCAACCGGCTACACTTCCATGATGGGCGGGTGCATGCTCGGCACCGAGTTCGAGGCCAGACAGGGGAGTTCCTATCCGCTTGAGATCCTCATCAGCGAGATTCCCGGTGGTGTCTTCGGTGCCAGCCTTTTCATCGAAGAGATCGGCGCGACATATGGGAAAGCCCCAACGGGAGCACCGATCCTGCCGCTTTTCCGATTGGACGGAGATCTGCCTCCGGTGCCGGTGGATACGGCGGCATCACCGCCATTCGATCCGAGCGGCCCTGTGTGGAAACTGGTCTCCGGCCAGATCAAGCCGGGCATTTGATTTCCGGGGTAACATGCAACGATGGACGGCCGGACAGCAATGTCCGGTCGTCTTCCGTTCCGGCTACGGCACCCAGCGGAAGCGGCGCTTGCGGCGCGAGCCGCCACGATACTGGGGATCGTGCGGTGGCACCGGGATTTCCTCCAGAAACACCGCGCCCAGCTTCTCAATCGTGCGCAGGGAGGCTGCATTGTCCGGGTCCGTGGTGATGATCACGGATGGATAGATCGTCCGGATGAAGGGCGCGGCCGCGAGGCAGCCCTGCCGGGCATAGCCGAACCCCCGATAAAGCTCATGAACGGAGTAGCCAATGTGCCCGGCATAGAGATTGATGTGATCGGTGTCTCCGACCCGAAGATTCACGTGCCCGGCATCCCATCCATCCGGATTGAGAATGCGGAAGTGGTAATAGGGCGCGAAACCCTGGACCAGATCCGCAGGCACCAGCCGATCAAAATAAAGGCTTACTTCCCCGAACGTGAGACCGTCCGGGGGCATGGGGAGGGGCGGTTCGGAAGTCATCGCGGGATGAGGGTGAACCGCCGGAATTCTCAGGCGGTGGCTTCCTTCACGCGCTCCAGCACTTCGGCATAGGCCTCCATGACATTGCCGAGGTCGCGGCGGAAGCGGTCCTTGTCCATTTTTTCGCCGGTCTTCAGGTCCCACAGACGGCAGCCGTCCGGGCTGATCTCATCGGCCAGCACGATGGTCTTCGGATCGGTGGCGAGACGGCCGAACTCGAGCTTGAAGTCCACGAGCTTCAAACCGCATTTGGCGAAGAAGTCGGTGAGGATGGTGTTCACCTTCAGCGCGGACTGGCGAAGGAAGGCGAGTTCGTCCGCCGTAGCGAGGCTGAGCTCGCGGATGTAGTCATCGTTCACCAGCGGGTCGCCGAGTTCGTCGCTCTTGATACAGAACTCGATGATCGGCTGGGAGAACGCGCGGCCTTCCTCGATGCCGGTGCGCTTGCAGAAGCTGCCGGCGGAAATATTGCGGATGATCACCTCCACCATCAGGATGTCCACCTTGCGGACTTCCACATTGGTGTCGTCGATCTGGCGCACGAAATGGGTCGGAACTCCTTCTTTTTCAAGGAATCCGTAGATCAAGGTGCTGATCGCGTTGTTGAGGCGGCCCTTGTTCTCGAACTGGGCCTTTTTCTCGCCGTTGAAGGCCGTGGCATCGTTTTTGAACTCCATGCGGAGGACGTTCGGGTCCTCGGTGGCCCAGAGACGCTTCGCCTTGCCTTCGTAGAGCGGATTCATGGGGTGTACGTACGGGGAGGCCGCCGCAGGGTCAAGCCAGTCGGCACGTGTGAAGCGAAATCGCGGGGCGTTTCTGCCCTTTCCAATGTGGGGTTCCGGCCCTACTTTCCGCGCCGGAATGTTCCGCCGCTTTTTCATCGCCCTTTTCTCCGCCGCCACGCTGCTCCATGCGCAGGAACCGGCCCCCGCGCCAGCGGCACCACCCGCTCCTCCCGCGGAGCCGCCGGTGATCCAGGATGACGCCACCCGCGTGGCCGTGCTGGGCTATCACGAGCTTTCCGAGACCCAGCCGGAGACTGCCATGCGCATCCGGACCTCGAAGTTCCGGAAGCAGATGGAAACCATCCGCCAGCTCGGGATCACGGTGATCTCGCTGGACGATTACCTCGCGTGGCGGAGAGGCCAGAAGACGCTGCCGGAACGCTGCATGCTCATCACCCTGGATGACGGCTGGAAGTCGGTCTATACCGACGCCTATCCGATCCTGAAGGAGTTCAACTACCCATTCGTCCTGTATTTGTACAAGGAATACATCGACGTGGGCGGCAAGTCGATGTCCTCGGCGATGATCGAGGAAATGCAGAAGAACGGCGCGGCGATCGGCAGCCACTCCGTCAGCCACCCGTTCCCATCGACGGTGAAGTCCCATGCCAAGAAAGGACCGGATGATTACGATGCATTCCTCCGCAAGGAACTGGGGGAGTCCAAGCGTTTCCTCGAAAGCAAGTTCAACTGCAAGGTCGCAAGCTACGCCTACCCGGGAGGCTATCACACCGACGAGATGTTCAAGCTGGCCGACGAGTTCGGCTACGACAACCTCTTCACGGTGATTCCCGGCAAGGTGAAGCGGTCGACTCCGGCAATGACGGTGCCGCGCTACATGATCTTCGGGAACAATGACAAGATTTTCGAACTCGCCTCGTCCTTCCGCGAAGGCGGCGCGGTCGCCGGGGCTCCGGGGAATGCTCCGGGTGTCGCTCAGACCACTCCCGTGCCGGTTTCACCGGAAGCAGGCGCGGTGATCAACAACCGCCTGCCGCTCATCACCGCGGATCTGGCCACGATCGCGGATCTCGATCCCGCCTCGGTGGTGATGAAGGTGGCCGGTTTCGGTGAAGTGCCCGCCCAGTTCGATCCCAAGGCCAAGCGGGTGTCATGGCGGGTGAACCGCAAGCTCCGCCAACCCGGCTGCCAGGTCACCGTCACGTGGAAGGACACCAAGGGCAAGGCTCCCGAAACACCATTGCGCTGGTCCTTCCAGATCGACCGCGATGCCGCCTACCTCCCGGACGATTCCCAACAGTGAGTCCCGCCATGGTGCCCTCCCAACCCTGACAACTTTTCCCAACCATGTTCTCATCCCTTTCCGACAATCTCGACAAGACCTTCCGCAAACTCCGCGGCGTCGGTCACATTTCCGAAAAGAACATCGCGGACGCGCTCCGCGAGATCCGCATCGCCCTGCTTGAGGCGGACGTGGAGTTCGGCGTGGCGAAGGATTTCATCGCCAATGTGAAGGAAAAGGCGATGGGCGCGGAGGTGCTGAAGTCGATCAAACCGGGCGAGCAGATCGTCAAAATCTTCCACGATGAACTGGAAGCCCTGCTCGGCGCCGACCAGGCACCGCTCGATCTCAATCCGCCGGCCCGCATCCTCATCTGCGGTCTGAACGGCGCGGGCAAGACCACCACTTCCGCAAAGCTCGCAGCCCGCCTCAAGAAAGAAGGCCGCCGGCCGCTGCTGGTGGCCTGCGACTTGTATCGGCCCGCAGCCATCGATCAGCTCGCGACGCTGGCCAAGCAGATCGACGTGCCGGTCTATACGCCGGATGCCTCCGAGAAGGACGTGGTAAAGGTGGCGAAGGATGCGCTGGCATGGGCCGAACGCGAACATGGCACGGTGATCCTTTTCGACACCGCGGGCCGCCAGGAAATCGACGAACGTCTCGTGGAGGAACTCAAACGCCTGCACGCCTTCCTCCAGCCGAAGGAAACCCTGCTCGTGGCGGATGCCGCCACCGGCCAGCAGGCCGTATCCGTGGCGAAGCATTTCGATGAAGCGGTGGGCATCACCGGCATCATCCTGACCAAGCTCGATGGTGACGCCCGCGGTGGTGCCGCGCTCTCGATGCGCGCCGTGACCGGAAAGCCGATCAAGTTTGCCGGGGAAGGGGAGAAGCTGGACCAGCTTTTCGAATTCCACCCGAGCCGTATGGCCGACCGCATCCTGGGCATGGGCGACATCGTCGGCATGGTCGAGCAGGTCGCCGGCAAGTTGAACGAGGAAGACGCCATGCGCTCGATGCAGCGCATGCAGGAGGGCAAGTTCGATTTCACCGACTTCCTCGACCAGATGAAGATGATCCAGAAGCTGGGACCGCTCGAAGGCCTGCTCGGTCTGATGCCCGGCTTCAACAAGATCAAGAAGCAGCTTCCCTCGAACGCCTTCGACACCGGCAAGCTGAAGCGCACCGAGGCCATCGTGCTGTCCATGACTCCGGACGAGCGCCGCCGCCCGGAGATCATCAAGGGCACGCGCCGCGCGCGCATCGCGGCTGGCTCGGGAACAACGCTGCCCGAGGTGAACACGCTGCTCAAACAGTTCGGCGAGATGCGGAAGATGATGAAGTCCCCGGGAAAAATGAAAGGGATGATGAAGCAACTCGGCGGAATGGGTGGCGGAGGCATGGGCGGCCTCGGCGACATGCTCAAGGGACTGGGCGGGAAGTTTCCGTTCTAACATCCGGGTATGGCCGGAATGCGCCGGGTCGGAAGCTTGAGTGAATCATAGGTAAAACCCATGTCGCCCTCGGAGCCTGTCGATCCCTACCGTCCTCCCGCTGCTCCCGGATTGCCGGAGCTCCTCGGAGATGCTCCTGACGAATTCGTTCCTTTGTCGTTGGGGATTCGATTCGCCAACCTCATTCTGGATACCATCGTACACCGGATTTTGTTCCAAGGGTTGCGGCTGATTCCGGGCCTCGGGCTGCATTGGGAAACCGGCGGCAGCACATGGGGAATCCTGGCCGCGAGCTATGCCGTAACCATCGCCTACTACACGGTGATGGAAGGAGCATTTGGTCGTTCGGCGGGCAAGTTCTTCACCGGCACCAAGGTCGTGACGCTGAACGGGGAAGCACCGTCCTACGGACAGGCATTCGCCCGCTCGTTGTGCCGTTTCATTCCGTTCGATGCGTTCTCTTTCTTCAGGGTGTCGAAATGCGGCTGGCACGACACGATCCCGAAGACCCGGGTCGTCAGGGCCGGCACCTTGCCGGGCATCCGGTCATAGATATGCGTGGATGGAGGACGCCACCTCGTCCGCACGCTCCTGTCCGCAGAGTTCCGCGACGAGAGCCAGACCGAAATCCACCGCCGTGCCTGCACCACGGGAAGTGATGAGATTTCCCTCGATCACCACCCGTTCGTTCACGATTGCATCGGGCAGATCCCGCAACGTGCTGTCGTGAGCAGTGAAACGCCTGCCGCTGAGAATGCCGGCGTCCTTCAGCACGAGCGGCGCCGCACAGATCGCCGCCACGCGCTTGCCGGATTCGTGAAAAATACGGGCGAGAGCAGCCGGCCTACCATCTTCCCGCAGTTTGGCGACACCCGGTCCACCCGGCAGCAACAGCAGATCGTAAGCATCCGGCAACTCATCCGACAATCGGACGTCCGCTGTCAGATGGATGTCATTGCGACCGGTCACCGGAAGCTCCCCCAGCGAGGCAAGTGTGACCGCCACCCCGGCACGCCGCAGAACATCCACCGGAGCAATGGTTTCAAGTTCCTCGAAGCCATCGGCCAGCAGGCATAGGACGCGGGTGCTCATGCGCTTCACCATGCCACGGCGATTCGGACGGGCAAGGGGATACAAGCCACATCGCCACCATCGTCATTTGCCCAATAGTTCATCGACATCCACCGGACGCTCGCTCTTCGCTTCGCGGGTGAGCGTCTGCCAAAGCCTGCCGGTTTTGTTCTCCGTATCGCCGCCGGTCTGGAGAAAGAACCCGTCCTGCACGGGGCCGGCATCCACGTTGGTGACGGACGTGGCATCCGCGGTGAACCTGGCCTCCAGCAGCGGTTGCCATTTGTTGTCCGTCGTCAGCACCCATCCGTTTGAATACTCCGCCTTGTGAACGACCTTCGCCGATTCGAAGTTGCGCCGGAAGTCCTCAATGAACGAATAAAGCCCCTCCACATTTCCCGCGTTGTCGTGCGAGCGGAATATCCCCACCAGGCGCCACTTGAGCTGGAGTGGATCGAAGACATGGGCGGTGAAATCGGTGCCGTCCTCCGTGGTTTTGGCCTGCAGGAAGAAGCGGGTGGGTTTGCCAATTTCCCATCGGAAGACCAACCGCGCCTGACCTGCCATACCGTAGCCGCCCAAGCGGCCTTCCAGCACATTGTCACCCTTTTGAACGAGCGTTACCGGTTGTTCATCCGCAGGAGGAGGGTTCTTGGAATCGGTTGGATCACTCGCTCCCCACACCGAGAAGATCGCGATTTTTCTCCCGTCACCAAAGTCCTGGATGCCCAGATACCCGCGATTGAACCCCAGCGCGCAGAAGTAGGTGCCGGGAGATGATTTCTCGGGAGTGACCTCGATGTAGGCGGCACGGGCAGCGGGAGCCTCATATCCGAGATGGACACCGCGGCACTGGCGTTTGGAGGGATCCGTGGATTTCAGCGGTGCCTTTTCCGTGTTTTTCACGGGCGGCTCGGAAGCATCGGCATCCGGATCGTCTTCGGAGGCGATGGCGAGCGTGGTGCAAAAAAACAGCGGCAGGAGGAACCACGTTTTCATGTGCGGCTTAACCCGGGGATCTTACCTCGGACAGCGCCACCGGGCCACCGCATTCGTCTATTTCTCCGCCCAGCGCAGCTTTGCGGGCGCGCTCCGCGGATTGTTCCTGCGTTCCTCCGGACTGGCGGTAATGACGCCCTCGCTGATCTCCGAGTAAAAGCCATCCCGCAAACCTGCCTGGAAAGCTTTCTTCACCCGCCGGTCCTCACCGGAATGGAACGTCAGAACCGCCACCCGTCCGCCGGGTTTCAAACAGCCGGGCAGCGCACGGAGGAAGGCATCGAGGGCTGTGAATTCTTCGTTTACCGCGATCCGCACCGCTTGGAACACGCGCCGGATGGTCAGATCCACCACCTCATCATCGAGTCCCGGAAGATTGGAGCGGATGGCTGCGGCAAAAGCCTGGGTGCCGGAAAAACGCTTGCCCGCGAGCGCCTCGGCCAATCGCTCCGCGCGAGGCTCATCGGAGTGATCGGCCAACGCGAAGGCGAGCTTGTCCGGCTTCACGCGTTCCAGCCACTCGGCGGCGGAAAGACCGCGCTCCGGATTCATGCGCATGTCCAGCGGTCCATCGGTCTTGAACGAGAAACCGCGGCTCGGATCATCAAACTGCATCGAGGAACAACCGAGATCGGCGTAGATGAAATCAACCGCTGCGATTTCACGACTGGAAAGCACCTTCACGATGCCCGCGTAGTTCGAGCGCACGGCTTCAAACGTGTTTGGGTCGTAGCCGGCAGCACGAATGAGTGTCTCGGTTTTCGGCTGCTCGATTGGATCGACATCAAGGCCGAATAATTTTCCGCCCGGCGCGATCTTCCCAAGAATGGCCAGCGAGTGCCCTCCGTGACCGAGAGTCGCATCCACACCGGTCATGCCCGGTGAAAGTCGCAAGGCTTCCAAGGATTCCTCCACGAGAATCGGCACGTGTGAACCCGCCGGGGTTTTGCCGGAGGCCAGGACCTTCGCGATGGTCTCCGGATATTTCTCCGGATCACGCTCCTTGTATTTGTCCTCGAACCGACGCGGATTCTTACCGGAGTAACGCTTCCGGCGAGGCGGCCGGGGAGGTTCGCCGGAAGGCGGCAGATCACTCACAGCTCGGAATACTTCAGGTTGTTGCCGCGAGCCTTGTCGACCGGATAGCGGGCCTCGTTGCGCTCGATCTTCTGTTCCATCACATCGCCGAGCTTCAGCCCGAGATTGTCGGCGAGTTCGAAAAGCAGGATCGCCACGTCCGCAATCTCCGAGGCGATTTCCTCGCGCCGTGCTTCCACACGATTCTCGATCTGTTCGTCCTGCTGCCACACGAAGTGTTGGAGCAATTCCCCGGCCTCGGCGGTGATCGCCACCGTGAGGTCTTTCGGGTTGTGATAACGGCGCCACTCCCGGGCATCCACGAAGGACTGGATGCGGGCGGTGAGACCGGAGATGGAGTCGGACATGACGGATGGGTAGCAGATCAAACAAGGGCGGGGGAGGGAAAATCCCGCAGTGGCCGGGAGACGCTAGTCCACCCGATCAGCTTGTTTCGACGAAGACATGCGGAAACACCGGCCGCTCATCCCGGCAGCTGGCGACATAAGCATCCCACGTCGCCAGCTTCGGGAGGTCGCGGCTCTCTCCGCGGGCAAGAATGCGCTCGCGACGTTTGTCCGACGGGCACCAGACGAAGTGGATCGTGGACGCGGTTCCGAGGCGTTCCTTCAGTTGATCCGGCCAATCCGGGTTGCTTCCCTCCGAGGTGAACGGACCGGCGACTACGACCGGCACCCTTGGAAGATTGGACCGGGCGAGATCGAATAGTGTTTCATACACCGCGTCCCGGTAGGCTGCCTTGTAGGCGGGCGAATCCCGGTCATTCGGATCGAGTCCGGCCAAAGCCAACCCGGCGCGCACGAGACGCTCCGCCACCTCGTCGCTATCCAGCAGGACCGCACCCAGGCGATCCGCCAGTCGCCGGGCGTAGGTGGTCTTGCCGCAGGCCGGAGGACCGCAGACGACATGGGCACGGGTGGTTTCCGGGATCACAGTTCGATCGTTTCGCCGATGGCAGGCAGCAACAGTTCCACACCACGGTCGGCGAAGGTTTTGCGGGCCGCGTCCTTGTCGATGATGATGGGCGGGAAGGTGTCGTAGTGGACTCCGATGACACGCTTCGCCCCGACCCACTCCGCGGCAATGGCGGCATCGTCCGGCCCCATGGTGAAATTGTCACCGATCGGGAGCACGGCGAAGTCCAGTTTGTAGCGGTCCGCCAGCAGCTTCATGTCATAGGTCAGCGCCGTATCTCCGGAGACGTAGAAGGTGCCGTCCGCGGTTTCGATCACGAAGCCACCGGCATTCCCGCCGTAGGAACCATCCGGAAACATCGAGGAGTGGACGGCATTGACGAACTTCGCGCGGCCGAATGGGAAATTGAAGCCGCCGCCATGATTGAGGGGGTGGCCATGGTTGATACCACGATTGCCGTACCACGTCACGATCTCATAGTTCGAGATCAGCGTGGCTCCGGAGTATTTGAGGATCTTTTCCGCGTCCGCCACATGGTCGCCGTGGGCGTGGGTGAGCAGCACGTGGTCCGGATGCAGCGAGGTGATATCCACGCCGGAGGCCAGGGGATTCGGTGTGATGAAGGGATCGAACAACAGGCGATGGCCGGCCGTTTCGATGAGGACGGACGAGTGACCAAGATAGGTGAGTTTCATGATAATAAAAAAGGCTGCCGGATTTCCGGCAGCCTTCCTTGAAAATGCGGGAAAGACAAGATCACTCGCCACCACCGGGAGCACCCTGCAGGAAACCTGGAAGTCCGCCTTCCGGAGCCGGAGGAGCATCCTTGATATCCACCAGCTCGAGTTCGAAAATGAGAAGCTGGTTCGGTCCGATTTCCAGACTGCGGCGCTGTTCGCCGTAGGCAAGAGCCCCGGGGATGAAGAGCTTCCACTTCGCGCCGACCGGCATGGTGGTGAGAGCTTCCTTGAAGCCATCGATGACCTGGAGGGTCATGGGAACCGTTTCACCTTCCGGAGATGCGTCGAACTGGGTGCCGTCGATGAGCGTGCCCTTGTAGTGGACGTGGAATTCCTTGTTGTCCTCCTTGCCGTCCTTCGGCGCCTGATACTTTTTGTCGCCGCCCTTGCCGAGCACTTCGTATTGGAGGCCGCTCTTGGTGGTGATCACGCCTTCGCGCTTGCCGTTCTGTTCGAGGAACTTCTTGCCATCATCGAGGTTCTTGGTGGCGAGATCCTGTTCGCGCTTCTGGAGCTGGTCGCCCAGCGCCTTCATGGCGGCCTGGAGCTTGTCCTCGCTGAGATCGGGCTTGCCGCCCTTGAGAGCAGCCGTGAAGCCCTTCACGAAGTTCTCGGTATCAAGGTCGGCGGCACCGATGCCGAAACGGCCGTATTCCTGGGAGAAGCTGGAGCCGGTGCGGAAACCAAGGGCATAGGAGGAATCCGACTTCACGGCAGCCGGATCGGCCGGGGGCGCTTCGGGTTTGGCAGCCTGTTTGGTGGCGGGTGCGGCCGGAGCTGCCGCTGCGGACGGCGTTTCAGCAGCAGGGGCGGCGGTGGCGAGGCCGATGGCCAGAGCGCCGGGGATCAGGGTGCGGATCATGATTCTGATTCGATTTTGGGAATGGCGCGGAAGCTAGGCCCACCCGCAGACGCTGTCGAGGGCGCGTTTTCCGGAACCTGCGCCGCCGGTTGACAGTCGGGACGGCTTCATTACAAACAGTCATGCCCTTGCTGGAGGAACTCGACGCCCGGCTGCCGGTGACGGTGGTGATGGCCGCCGCTCTGGACCTGCTGGACCATTGTGGCTGGAAAATGGAATTCGACGGGCTGGAGGTGATGACGGTGCCCCGGCGTCCGGCACCGCTGCTGGTATCGCGGGCGTTTGTCCGGGAGGAGTTCGAGGGCTTCGCATTCGGCGATCATTTCGAGGCGGGAATCGCGCTCGATCCCCTCATCACTCCGGAGGGGCTCCAGGCGCGGGCCGGATTCCTGAAACTTTATTTCGATCTCGAGGGGCAGATGATCGGTGAGGATCGCTTTCCGCCGATGGAGGACTGAGTGTCCTCGAATCTGCCACCGGGTCCTTCACAGCAGGCCCGGATACCCCGGCCACTCCGCGGAACCGGGCGGACCTTCAAAGTGGGTGGCAATGAAGTTCCTCCAAGTGGCCAGGTCCTCGGGTGAAAGGCGGTTGGACAGATTCCGCGTGCAAACATCGCAGAGCAACAGGGGGAGAGGCCCCTCGATCAGATCCCCGGAGGCATCGAACAGTGCCGAGATCCCATAGCCTGCCATGTGCTCCCTCGGTGTCCGGCAGCCAATGCAGTGGGACAGGCGACCTTCCATCGTGCCATCCATCATGAAATCCTCGATGCGGGCATTCCAATCGATGTGCGTGGCGAGAAATTCCCTCACCGCCGCTTTCGAATCTTCGGAAAAGCCAGCGGAAATGTCATTCCGGCACGGTTCGCAGATCGCATACTCCAGCATGCATTCCTCCTGCCGGTAGTCCTTGATGACCAGCCACCGGGCATCAATCTCCAACAGTGGCAGACGACAGCGGATGCAGTGGGTGAACGGTTCTCCCGTCTCCTCCGACATCAACCAGGGCGACAGTCCATGCATCGCCTGATTTCAGCACAGTCTTTCGGATTCGTGAAGAAAGTAATGGCCGTTTTTGAGGTGATTTCCAGGCTGGAGCCACGGGCCGGGGCGCGCTTGTCTGGGCCCATGATCGAAGTGCGGCGGCTGACAGGAGAGGCGATCCGGCCATATCTGGGGGATCTGGCGACCTTGAGAATCCAGGTTTTCCGGGAATTCCCCTACCTTTATGATGGTTCAGACGAATACGAGTCTGAATATCTGGAGTCCTATGCCTCCTCTCTGGGAGGGGTGATCGTATTGGCTCTGGACGGGGCCAAGGTCGTCGGGGTGTCCACCGGATTGCCTCTGGCGGAAGCCGATGCAAGTTTCCAACGCCCGTTCATGGAAGCGGGGATTCCGATTGAAAAGGTTTTCTACCTCGGTGAATCGGTTCTGGCCCGGGAATATCGGGGACGTGGGATCGGCCACCGGTTTTTCGATGAACGCGAAGCCCATGCGGCGGCACTCGGCTACGAGATCACTTCATTCTGCGCGGTCGAAAGACCCGCGGATCATCCGCTATGCCCGCCAGACTATCGTCCGAACGACCCCTTTTGGACAAAACGGGGCTACGGGAAACGTCCCGAATTGCAGACGCGGCTATCTTGGAAGCAGGTCGACGCACCCGATGAGGTGGAGAATGTCCTGACATTCCGGATGCGGACATTCCCTCTTGGATAGGGGGCGTCCTTTTTACGGAGTCGAAGTTCCGAGCCCGAGTTTCTTCTCAAGTTGGAAATCCGGCGGAGCACCAAGCTCCAAAGCCTTCATGTAGTGGCGCTTGCCTTCCTCCTTGCGCTTGTCGCTCTTGCCGCAGAATACAGCCAGATTGTAGTAGGGCTGCCACATGGACGGGTCCGCCATCATGGCGGCGCGGCTTTCGGACTCGGACTCGGCGGCGCGGCCTTGCTTCATGTAGATGCTCCCCAGAATCACGTGGCCCATGGCGTCATCCGGAGACACCTCGATGGCCTTGAGCAACGCCTGTTCGGCGCCGGTCACGTCTCCCAGCATGAGCTGTGAGTAACCCAGCATCCGATGGGCATAGGGATTGGTCGGATCGAGTTCGGTCGCGCGACGGAACGTGTCCGAGGAGGAAGGGTAATCCTCGGTCTTCATCTGGAGGAAGCCTAGCTTGCACAGGGCTCCCGTGTCCCCGGGATTCTCTTCGATGGAGGTTTGATACAACTCTTTCGCGAAGAGCAGCCGGCCGGAGCCATATGCCTTCTTCGCGAGCGTATCATAAACGTCGCCCTGAGCCTTGAGGGCACGTTTGTCGATGGCCACTTCTCCGATGGGTCTGGCGTAGGACAAACCGGAGGAAATGTTCATGTCCGCCTTCCTGTCGGAAAGAATCTTCTGCTCTTCCGGAGTCAGGACGACCACATCGTTGTTGGTCATGAGATCGATCGCCTTTGCATAGTCCGGATTGCTGGCGGCAAAGGCTTTGGCGGCGTTCTCCAATTCTTCACGGGCTTGGACGCGGCGTTTCTGCGCCTGAAGCTGCTTGTTGATGATCTGGCGCAGGGTCCGCACCTCCTCACTGTCGGCAGCACCGGAGGCGAGCGCTTCTTCCTCGTTCTTAAGCCGGGTCGCCAGATCCTGAATGCGCTTGTCCTGCTCTTTCCGCTCGATCTGCAACCGACCGATCTGGGACTTCGCGATCGCGAGGTCGTTGAGCGCCTCGATGTAGAGCTTCTGGTCGTCAGCACTGGCATCGCTGAGCTTCTTCACCCGCTCCTCGGCTTCCTTGAGCTGTTTCGCGAGAGCCACGTTCTGTCCGATGAGATCCTGGATGCGGCCGGATTCATTCAGTTTCAGGAGCGCGGACATCTGCTCCTTCTCACGGAGCAGCGAGTCGCGTTCGACCTGGAGATCCGCATACGCCTTCTGGCTCTCGTCCAGCTGCTTCGCGAGCCCGTCGATGCGCTTGTTGGCGGCGGCAATTTCGGAGTCCTTCTGTTTGACTGTGTTCTCCAGAGTCTTGATCTGTTCCTTTAGTCCTCCCACGATGGAACTGGCAGCGTCCTGCTGGCGTTTGGCGTCGCGCTCCAGATCGGCCCGTTTTTGTTTCAGGGCGGTCACATCGGCTTGAAGGGTCTGGTTTTTGACCTGTTCGTCGGCAAGCTGGCTGCGGCTCTGGGTCAGCGCCCGGTTCAGGGTACTGCGCTCCTGCTCCAATTGCTCGGCCTTTCGCGAAATCGACTGATAGTCGCCCTCCACCGGCGCTGCGGCGAGACGGGCGCGCATGTCGCGGAGTTCGGCCTGGGCCCGGTCAAGTTCACGCTGGACCTGGTCGCGCTGGAGTTCCAGATCGCGCGCCCGGGATTCCGCGCGGGCGGTGGAGCTGATGTCCGGGTTCCGCTGCTGGGCGTCCTTGAGCTGCTTCTGGAGGCGGATGACTTCCGTTTCCAGATCGGCGAGCTTCTGTGTCTGGGCTGGATCGACCGGCCGGATGGGAGAGGCAGGCAGGGGTTTGAGAGGGGGTGCCGGATTCGGTGAGGGCTGAAGCGGTTTCGGTGCGGTGTTGTTGGGCTCCGGTTTCGCCTTGGCCGAATCAGGAGAAAGCGGCTTGGGTGCCTCCACGGTGCCCAGCGGCTTGGCATTCTGGCCGGGCTCTACGATTTCACCGGAGGTTTTCACGCCACCTTCCAGTTCAGCGACGATCTTCTGCTTCTTCAGCCGGAGCTCGTTGGCCTTCGGGCGGATCTTGGCAATGGAGTCATCCGTCATGGCGGCACGGTCCTTGACCATGTCCGGCTTCCAATTCGGGTAATACATCTTCACCGCATCGAACATCTCCTTGGCCCGCTTGAGCTTCTCATCGGCGCCGATGAGATCGCCCTGAGCCTCCAGTGTCTCCGCGTCACGGGTGGTGAGATAGCCCTGGAAATAGAGATCCGAGGGATCGAAAGTGCGCGCCGGAGTGGGTTTCGGAGGATCCACGGGGATCTCCGCACACAAGCCGCCGCCCGGCAGAAGCACGAGAAGCGCGGCTGCCAACAGCGGGGGGAGGCGCAAAAAAGAAGCTGCCCGGTGGATCATGAGTCGCGGACCCTAGGAAACCCCGGGCCGCTCCGCAAGGGGGAAGTCGCGCGGGTCCTCTAACGCCTCAGGGCCCCTCACAGGCGGATTTCAGGGCGTTTTCAATGGCTTCCGGAGCGACCTCCGGCAGGTCGTTGTGATGCCCGCCACGCACTTCGACCACGCGGGTGGTGTTCGGCGCGGCCGCAGCCAATTCCCGGGCCATCCGGACGGGGATGATCTCGTCGTCGACGCCGTGGACAATGACCACCCGACCGGAGCCGGCCTTTTCGATTTCCCTCAGGCGCGCCAAATTGTCATAGCGGTGCCAGAGAATGAAACCAAGTGGCACCCCGATCAGCTCCTTCGTCATGTCCATGGTGCTGGTGAAGGGGGACATCAGCACGCCTTGGCGGATGTCGTATTCCTTCGCCGCCATCAGGCAGACGGCACTTCCCAGGCTGTGGCCGAAGAACCGCAGCCGCCCCCGATCCGCAGGCAGCGACCAATGCAACGAATCCATGGCGGCCGGAACAACCGCCTTGAGCGACCTCCGGATCGACCACGGACCGGGTGCTCCCGCATTGGCCCCGTAGCCGGGCATGTCGATGAGAAGCCAGGCGTCCTTCCGAGAACCATGGCTGCTGATCCAGTCCGACCAATCGAGAGCAACGGTGCCATTCCCTCCGCAGACGATCCAAAGATGCTCTGGATTCTGGCTCCACTTGAGCAGGTAGGCCTTCTGCGGACCGTCGCTGGTGCTGTAATCGACGACCTGATGGCTGGGCCGCTTGCTCCACCGATCCACCTCATTGGCGGGATAGGGGCGCGGGAAGTAGATGAACTTGCTTTGGCAACCGCTCAGACAAAGCAGGCAGAGCACGATGCCGCCAAAGGTACCGATGACGGAAAGTTTCATGGCTTTGATGAGAAGGCGGGGCATGAGAGAGTTGGAAGTTACCGGTCGCCCGCGGCTTCGCGAAGTGCTTTTTCGATTTCCTGCGGCGCGAATTCGGGGAGATTGTTGTGCCGTCCGTCCGGGATCTCGATGAGTTTCACGGTATGCGGAGCACGCTTCGCCAGATCGCGGGACATGGAGACAGGGATGGTTTCGTCGCGCGTACCGTGAAGGAGGATCACGTGGCCGCCGCCTTTTGCCTCGATTTCGAGAAGGCGCTCACGATTGTCAAAACGATGGCGGAGCAAAGGACCGAGCGGTAATCCGGTCCAAGCCGAGGCCATTTCCATGGTGCTGGTGAAGGGCGTGAGCAGCACGCCCTGGCGGATGTCGTTTTCACGGGCCGCGATCAGGCAGACAGCGGCCCCGATGCTGTGGCCGAAGAAACGCAAGCGATGCCCGGCTTCATCAGTTGTCCAATGCAGGGCTTCGACCGCGAGCGGCACGCTGGTCTTCACACTACGTGCGATTGCCTCGGGGCTTGGGGAACCGGCGTTTGCTCCGTAGCCGGGAATATCCACGAACAGCCACGCATCGTCCTGTGGACCACGATCCCGGAGCCAATCCGACCAATCCAGCGACACGCTGCCGCTGCCGCCGCACACGACCCACAAGTGCCGGGGCGAGGAGGAACGGGAAAGCAGGTAGGCATGCTGCGGACCATCCGTTGTTTGGAAATCGAGAACCTTTGCTCCTGTCTGGCTCGCCCACTTTTCCACGGCCCCGGCGGCGTAGGGATGGGGAATGTAGATGATGCGGTCTTGGAAAACAACGGCCAGAACCAGCGTCAGCAAAAGCAGGCCGGTAAGGACACCCAAGATTCGGCGGACGATTTTCACCATGGAGGAGGGTGAACCGTAGCCGGAAAATTGAGTTGTTGGGCAATCGATAGTTTTTGATAAACCATCGACTGAATCAATGCATCACGTCGCCTCACCCCGGGATACGAGATCCGAGAGATCCTTCTCCAAGCTACGCAGGATGGCGTGGTCGTGGACCTGATGGCCATCCGCCGTGGTGAGATACAGGGTGTCCATCGCCACACCCTTTTCGGTGAGAATGCGGGCGTGGGCGGTGTTCAGGCCGTGGGAGTTGATGGCATGGAAAAGATCGTGCAACAGGCCGATGCGGTCGAGCGCCTGGATCTCCACCGTGGTGCAGGAGGGATGCAGGTCGTTGCTGACATAGGCGCGCACCGGCACCTGGATGCCACTGTCCGTGCGCGGTTTGAGGAAGTTCATCTTCCGTTTCAGATATTGCTCCGGCTTGTAGGACTCGGCGCGCAGAATTTCCTCGAACACGGCGAGGATGCGCTTGCGGACGTTGAGATCGGAAACGGTCTCGAAGTTGGTGGTGCAGACGCGCAGCAGGTTCACGACCACGCCATCACCGCGGGTGAAAAAGTCGGCGGAAAGAATATTGATCTGCTCCGAAGCGAGCGCGCAGCAGATTTTTTCCAGGAGCAGCGGCTTGTCGCGGCTGGCGAGCACCAGTTCCGTGTAGCCCTTGTCCTGATGGTCGATCCACTTGATGCAGGTCGAGAATGGATCGCCGGTTTCGGATTCGCGCTGCAGGAAGTGGCGGATGGTGCGGACCTGCGTGACGATTTCCGCGGGCTGGCGGAAGCGGAACACGGCGGGGGGCATCAGCTCGAAGTGACGGTAGATGTCCGGATAGTAGTCCTCACGCATCAAGGCCACCACGCCATCGCGCAGTTCGAGGCGTTCGCGATCAAGCGCTTCCTCGTATTTCTCGCGGCCTTCCGTGAGGAAGCGGCGGGTGGTCGAATGGAGCTGCCGCATCAGCGTTTCCTTCCAGCCGGTCCACGCATCCGGCGAGGTGCCGTTTGAATCCGCGTAGGTGAACAGGAACAGCGCATCGAGCAGAGCGGGGGTTTTCACGATCGAGGCAAATTCGGCGATCACATCCGGGTCCTCGATATTGCGGGTGGTGGCCGTGCGCCAGAAGGTGAGGTGGTTGTCCACCAGGAACATGATCAGCGTGCGGCGCGTGCCATGGATCTGGAGACGGTTGCACAGGCGGGATGCCAGCATGGCTGAGCCATCGATGTGTTCGCGGACGTTCTCGGCACGGCCGGTATCGTGAAGAATCACCGCGAGATAGAGACCATAGGGGTCCTCGATCTCATGGAAGAGGCGGCGGTAGAGCGTGAGCTTCGGATTCTCATCGGTGCCGGTGAGGGTATCGAGCTGTTCGATACACCGCAGCGTGTGCTCGTCCGCGGTATAGCGGTGGAAGAACTCGTGCTGCACCAGGCAATCGAGCGCGCCGAACTCCGGCAGATAGCGACCGAGGAAACCCACGCGGTGCATCTGGCGCAGCGTGCGGGCCACATCGCCCTTGCGTTCGAGGATGGCTTGGAAGGTCTCGCGATTCGCCTTCGAGTAGCGGAAGGGACGGTCGATGTCGCCCCAGTGTTCCTTCACCAGTTTCCGCAACGGCGGGCCGAGGCGGAGGCCGCGCACCTGCGTGTGCTGGAACATGCGCATCAAGCGGTTCGGGTCTTCCTTGAAGATGTCCGGGTTCGCCGCATACGCACGACCATCTCGGGCGATGAATCCATCGAACTCCTCGCGCTGCTTTTTCCGGAAAGTGAGGAAGGATCGCAGTCCTCCGGTGTCCGATTGATCCTCGGCCTCGATCTGGAAGATCTCCATCAGCGAGGTGGTGTGCTGGAAGAGATTCCTCGTATGCCTGTAGTAGTCGCGCATGAACTCCTCAGTGCGGCGGAGAATGCTGCGCTGCGGGTAGTTGAAGTTCGTGGACACCACGCCCTGGAGCTGGAGCGTGAGTTGGTCGGTGCCCTTGCCGGTGGCGTAGTGGAGCTCGTTACGGACCCGGTGGAGGAAGTCATAGGCATCCTCGATCTCCTGAAATGCGGTCGCGGTGAGCAGGCGGTCCTCCACGAGCTTCTTGAGATCGAAGGTGCCGCGCTTCACCCGGGTGACCCAGTGGATATTGTGGTAGTCGCGCTGGCCGCCGCAGCTTTCCTTCACGTTCGGCTCCTGGAGGAAGACGGTGCGGGAATAGCGGTCGTGACGGGTGCGGAGATCCTGGCGACGCAGTTCGAAGAACGCACCCTGGCCCTTCTTGATGCAGTCCTTGTCGAAACGCTTCTCGAACTCCTTGTAGAGTTTCTCATCCCCCGCGATGAAACGGGCATCCATCAGCGCGGTTTTGTTTTCCTGATCCGCCTTCGCTTCTTCCACGCATTCGGCGATGGAACGGCAGGCGTGCCCGACCTTGAAGCCGACATCCCAGAGCAGATAGAGGATCTTCTGAACGGCTTCCTCCAAAGGCCTCGGGAGACGGTTCGAGGCCCGCGGCACGAGAAACAACAGATCGATGTCCGAGCGTGGATTGAGCGTGCCGCGACCGTAACCACCGGTGGCCACCAGCGCGAGCACGTGCTTGTCACCCGCATCCTCCAGCGTCATCCGCAGCACCGCGGAGAGCACCACATCGATCAACTCCGCCCGATTGCGGGCGATCTCCAATCCACCGGCGCCAGCCCGGTGCTTCAGGAAAATCCGGTGTTCCTCGATCTTCATGAACCGCTTGTAGAGCGCGATCCGCTCCGCCGGAGAAAGCTGCCGCTGGAGGGCGGGCTTCAGCGCCTCGTTGGCGTGTTCATGGAGCGTCTTGAGATGATGTATGGTGGAGGAGGGCACGGGATGCTGAATCTGAATGGTGTTGGCAGGAATAGCGTCCGGCTCAGAGCTTCGAGGCCAGCATCGTGCCCATGCGCGCGTAGGTTTCCACCTGCCGGGCGGAGTTTTCTAACAAATCCGCCGCCAGTTTCACGCGGCCTGGCTCGAAAATCGTGATGGTGGACGACCCCCCGAAAGCGAAGCAGCCTTTTTCGGCGCCCTTTTCCACCGGTTGACCCGGGGTGAAGGTCTGAATGATGGAACCCACGCAGGTCGCGCCGATTTCCAGCAGCAGCACGGTACCGAGATCCGGAGTCTCAAGCCGGGTGATCGTCCGCTTGTTCTCCCATAAATAGGCGAGGTTCTGACGCAGCGCGAGGGGGGACACGGAGTAGAGCGGTCCATTGATGGTTTCCGTGACCGAAGGCGTGCCGGAGCAGGGGAAGTGGAAGCGATGGTAATCCACCGGACAAAGCCGTGAGAGCACCAGCGGACCGTCCGCGTAACGCGCCGCCAGTTCGCGAGAACCAAGCAATTTCTCCAGATCGAAGCGCTGTCCCTTCACAAAGACGCCCTCCATCGCGGTGGCGCGTTCGAACCCGAGATGCCGGCCATCCGCCGGGAACACCACCGGCGCGGCGTCGATCGGACGCGCCTCCGGTTTCAGCCTGCGGTAGAAAAACTCGTTGAAGGAACGGAAAGAAGCAGGCTCATCGGCGAACTCCTCCACCTTCATGCCATAGTCGCGGATGAATGGAGCAACCTTGGATGCGGACGCCGCACGATCCATCCGCCAGCCGTAGAATTTCGAGAAAAACGGCCTCTTCACGAACGCCTCCAGCGACAACCGTCCGAGCGGCGTGCCGTAGGCCCAGCGCAGGAATCCCTCGCCATAGACCTGCTCGGTCTCCATCGCCCCGCTGTGTCGGTTGAAATATCGGATCGGCTCCACGCGGGCTTTTACGGAGGGAACCGGCCGCGGGCAAGCGTGGGAAAGAAGCGCTCCCGCAATGAACGGGTTCCCCGCTTATTTTGACTCGAATGGGTCCGGAGGCCCCGCTGGGGGAGGAAGCTGTGACCGGGACGAGAGCTCACCGGTGCCGATGTCGAATTTCAGGATCTCCCCACCATGCGTCCGCAGAGAGAAGGTGGTTCCTTCCAGAAATGGGTTCTGTGCAGTCCGCAGATAGTTGTTGTACGTGGGATCTCCTGGTCTGAAATCCCACCGAAGTGCCGCCGGACGATCCGATGGCCAAAAACCACTGTGGGAAGTGCTGGCTCGAAAAGCGGAACGAGGGATTTTGAGATCCTCCGAACTCCACTTTTTCAGCAGTTTGCCGCGGTGATAAAAAGACAGCACGGGGACTTTCAGGTCCACGGTCCCGGGCTTTCCGATCTGCCAATAGCGCAGGGTCATCAAATGTTCACCATCATCGGACAAAAAGACCTCGTCCGAACGTGCCCACAGCCCTTTCACTTCCCATTTCAGCTTTCCGCTGGCGGATTCGAAGACCTGCAAGCGTGACATCCCCTGGTCCTCTTCTCCACTCCAGGAAAGCAGGCTGCTCACCAGATAGTGGCGATTGGCCGCGGAGGGAATGACGTAGAAATAGTCCCTCGGTTCAATAGACTCGTCGGCATTCAGAGTCTGGGAAAAAACAACAATTCCCAAGATCAACCCGGCAAAGGCCAAACGCAACATTCCAACGTCATATGCGGCTTTTTCAACTCACAGCAAGAGCAATTGAGCGCCTTTCGGAATCTGTTTCCCCTTGCACGCAGTGGCGCGCGCGACTATCCCCCGCGGCGATGAAGACCCCGGCGTTTCTCGGATGTGTGGCCGTGATTTCACTTTCCGCCTGCCGCAAGCCGCCGGCGGAGGTCACGGTGACCGAAACCCGCGCTGAAACATCGCTCGATGCCAAGCCGAAGATCTTCGCCACCAGCGATGAGCGCTTCCGCAACCAGCGCCCGAGCCCGGTCAAGGGAGCGACGCCGCAAAGCTGGCTCCAGCTTCCGTCCACCGAGTTCCGCCTCCTGAACTACCGCTTCGGTGAAAGCGGGCTGGGCGAGGTGGCCGTTGGTATTTCCACCGGTTCGGTGCTGGACAATGCGAACCGGTGGCTCGGTCAGTTCAATGCGCCAAAGCTGACTTCCGAGACTCTCGACGAGCGCCGCCGCGTGAACATCGTCGGCACCGCTGGCGTGTGGGTGGAGGCGGAAGGCACCTATTCCGGCGGCATGGCTGGTGCCGAGGCCCGTCCGGGCTACGCGCTGGCCGGGGTGATTGCGGACGTGAACGGCCGCATCATCACCGTCAAGATGACCGGCCAGAAGGATGAGGTGGACGCGGAAAAGGCCACTTTGGAGGCCTTCTGCAAGTCGCTGGTCCTGACCGGTGAATGATCCGCCCTCCGCGAACCGTAGGCTCGACCGCTGATTTTCCCATGGAAGCCGCTTCCACCACCCCAAAACGCCGCGAATCCCTGCCAGTGCGGATTTTCAACATCCTGTCCGGATTCGGGCTGGCGACCATCCTGCTGTTGCTGCTCGGGCTGCTGACCTGGCTGGCCACGCTGGAACAGGTGGAGCGGGGGCTGCTTCCCACGCTGAAGAAATATTTCGACTCGTCCTCCTTCTTCTTCACGCCGGAATTGAAGATCATGAACGTCAATGGCGTTCAGTTGAAGTTCCCGCTACCCGGCGGCTACTGGATCTGCCTGCTGCTGTTCGTGAACTTGTTTCTCGGCGGGGTGATCCGTGCCCGCAAGGGTTGGCGCCACTGGGGCAATCTCATTTCCCATTCCGGCATCCTGCTCCTGATCGTGGCCGGTGGTGTGGCCCAATGGAAGGAGGTGCGCGGCAACATGGTGCTCCAGCAAGGACAGACCAGCAACGTGGCGCAGGACTACACCGAATTCGTGGTGGAAGTGTCCGAGATCAAGGACGGCAAGCCGACCAACATCCACGTGATCCGCGGACAATACCTCGATGACCTCCAGCCGCAAACGATCGGCTCATGGAAATGGTTCGTCCGCAAGTCCAACGGCATGGACACCACCGGGTCAACGCCGCGTGACTTCAAGCTGCCGGATTTCCCCTTCGACCTTCAGATCAACGGCTGGCTCTCCAATTGCCAGCCGGTGGCTGCGGTCGAGCGCGCTCCCGAGCATCAGGAACTGATCACCGATGGATACTATCTTGTCCGCAAGGAGGACGAGAAGCAGGCCGAGGCGAATACCGCCGGTTGCTATGCCCGCGTGATGAATCGTGATGGCACTGCAGGCGAGCCCTTCATTCTCGCCGCCGCCAGTTTCCACGGCCATACCGTGAAGTCCGGCGACCGCGTCTTCCTCATCGACATCCACAAGCGCTACTGGCCGATGCCGTATCAGGTGCGCTTGAACAAGTTCACCGCCACCTTCGCGCCGAACACGATGAAGCCGGAGAGCTTCGTCAGCGAGGTGACCCGCATCGATGATGGCCATGAAGTGAACGCCACCATCCAGATGAACGAGCCGATGCGCAACAAGGGGCTCACGCTCTATCAGGCCAGCTACGGGCCGCAGGGTGAACAAAATCCGGCGAAGATGTATTCCGTCCTGGAAGTGGTGCAGAATCCCTCCGACCAGTGGCCGAAGATCAGCATCGCCATCGTGACCATCGGCCTTGCCGTCCAGTTCCTCCTGAAACTGTTCGTTTTCATCCACGCCAGCATCAAAAAGGCATGAATCCTCCTCCCGCCAATCGCAACGTGGTCGTCCGCTGGGTGGCCCTCGGATTCCTGCTCGCGGGTGCCTTGCTCTTCAGCAGCATCTATCTCTACGACAAGAGCCAGCAGCCGAAGCCACGCCACATCGAGGCCTACACACCTTGGTCCGAGGACACGCTGAAGATCGCAGAATCCATCCCGGTGCAGGACGGTGGCCGTATCAAGCCTCTCTCCACCTACGCCGGTTTCGCGCTCTATCAGATCCATGGCGATCGCTCGATGAAGATCGACGTGCCGGATACCAGCCCGAACGCGAAGGCGGACAAGGATGGCAAAGCACCGCACAAGGTAATCACGCTGAAACCCACCGCATGGCTTCTGGATTGCCTTTTCCGTCCCGAGATCGCCGTGGACCTGCCGATGTTCCGCATCGACAACTCGGCGGTGGTGAAAGCCCTGGGGCTCGAAACCGGTGCGAAGCGCGACCGCTACAGCTTCCGCGATCTCCAGGCGGGCCGCGCCAAACTGGATGAACTGGCGAAGACCTACGAAGTGATCGAGGCTCCCAAGCGTGAACCCGAACAGCAGCAGACCATCGATCTCGCGACCAACGTCAAGAAGCTGGAAGGTCTGCTGAGCTACTTCGCCTTCACCCGCGGAGTCCAGATGGACAATCCGAACGGCCCCAAGGCTGCGGCGATGAGCGTGGTGATGGCGGCCGCTCCCGCGGTTCGGCAGGCACTCAACGATGCCCAGGCCCAGCACAAGGAAATCCCGGAGCATGTGAAGGCCCTGCTCGAGCAGGTCATCGACATGGCCAACTACTCGAAGAACACCTTGCTGCTTTTCCCGCCGGATAAAGCCGATGACCGTGAATGGACCGGTGTGGGCAATGAAATCATGACGGTGATGACCCAGCAGTCCGCCGATCCGAAACGGGCCATTGATCGGGTGCAGAAGCTGGAGAACATCGCCGTCTCAGCAAGGGCAGGGGACGCGGAATTCCGCGACCATCTCGCCAAGTTCCGCGATCTCACCGCAGGGCTGGCCAAAGCCCGTGGTGAATACCGGGCGATCGCTTTGGAGGCGTCCTACTACCGCGCCGATTGGTTCCTCTATGCGATGGTGTATTTCCTGCTCGGCACGCTGCTGGCCTTCGGCATGTGGGCGGCTGGATGGAATGTCACCGGCCGGATCTTCGCATGGGCCACCGGGATCGTAACCGCCACTGGCGCGGTCTATTGTGTCATCGCCATCACCCAGCGCTGCATCATCATGGAGCGCCCGCCGATCGGAAATCTTTACGACACCACCATCTGCATCGCCGCCGCCATCGTGATCCTCTCCTTGCTGGTGGAGCTGCTCACGCGCAAACGTTTCGCGCTCGGTCTGGCTCCGGTGATCGGCACCGCGCTGATCGTCCTCTCCCGCCTCTATGAAGTGGGGGATGCGAAGGACCACATGGACCCGCTGGTGGCCGTGCTGCGCTCGAACTACTGGCTCACGATCCACGTGATCACCATTACCATGGGTTACTGCGCCGGCCTGCTGACAGCACTTCTCTCCCACATCTACGTCTTCATGCGCGGCACGGGTCTCGACTACGGGGATCGCACGCTTCGCCGCACCTTGACCCGCGCCGCCTACGGTTGCGTTTGCTTCACGCTGTTCCTGTCGCTGGTCGGCACCGTGCTCGGAGGCGTGTGGGCGAATGACTCATGGGGCCGTTTCTGGGGCTGGGACCCGAAGGAAAACGGCGCGCTGCTGATCGTGCTGTGGAATCTCGCCATCCTCCATGCCCGCCTCGGCGGCTATCTCAAGGAATGGGCCTTCCATCTCGCCTGCATGTTCGGTTCCTGCGTCGTGATGTTCTCCTGGTGGCACGTGAATTTCTTCAATACCGGCCTCCATAGCTACGGCTTCACTTCAGGCCGTGGACTGATCTGGCTGTGGTATGGCGTGGAGGGTCTGCTGATCCTGCTGGGTGCCATTGGTTGGGCGATCCAGAACACCTTGGAACACGACCGCCGGAACGGCATGGGCAAACAACAGCCCACCCCTGCCGGCACCCTCGTCACCGAGTAAACAGGGAGAAGGGATATTCCTGTCCCTTCCAGCGATGGCTCCGATGAATAACCCGACCGCAGCCTCCATCCCATGGATCTTTGCAAATCGCACTTGTTAGGGCGAAGGATGCATTTTGCGTCGGCTTCATGCCACGGCTGATGGAACTTGCCCGTCGACACCGGAACCAACTGAATACAAATCAACAGCGATGCTTTCTCACGTGATTCCATCTCTTTGAGAAAGACGCTGGAACACCCCGTGCGAGGGAGAAGGTGAATCCTTCAACCCCCTTGCACGCATGAAAACCACCTCCATCGCTCTCGCCATCCTTCCGCTTCTGACTGCGAATGTGATGGCTCGCCCATTCGATAGCATCCAGCCGACGCGAAGTGGCGGTCTTTCGTCCACGTCACGCATCACGACCACCGATCGTTTGATGAAAATGGATGATCGTGTGGTGATCGTCCGTCAGGGACGTGCGATCCCGATGACAGCGGAAACCACGCTTACCAACGGCAGCCGTGTCAGTCTTGATGGCACCCTGATTTCGCAATCCGGTTCGCGTCAGAAACTCCCGGACTGTACGGTGCTTGGTCCGGATGGTGGCCGCGTGCCCGATCACGCATCCCGCGTGGTGATGATCGATGGCCAGATGATGGTGATGCGGGACGGTGCGACCCGTCGTATGGAAATGTCCACTTCGCTCGGCAGCGGCCGGACCGTCACCCAGGATGGCTATCTGATCGAAGGCAGCAGGAAACGGGAGATCCCGGAAGGGGCCATCTTCACGATCGGCTCGTCTGCCCGCTGAGTGCTTTGCACTTTCCCGATGGTGATCCTGCGTCATGTTCGGACATGACCCAGGGCCAGTTTCCGGAAGAGAATGGTGAGGACGGAGAATTCGAGCGCCAGGAGGACTCCTTCCGCGAGATCATTCAGGACAGAGCGGAGTCCGGCCGCTACCATCTCTACGTCTCGCTTGCCTGCCCATGGGCGCACCGGACGTTGATCACCCGAAAGTGGCTGGGCTTGGAGGATAGCGTCAGCGTTGGGATTGTCGATCCCGTACGCGATGAGCGCGGCTGGGCCTTTCGCCCGGGAAATGGCCATGGCCCTGATGAGCTGAACGGCTTTCAGTTTCTCAGCGAGGCCTATCGGGCCAGCAACCCCGCGTTTCACGGTCGCGTGACCGTGCCGGTCCTATGGGACAAACAGGAACGGCGGATCGTCAACAACTCGGAGGACGACATCTGCCTGATGTTCCAGAAAGCCTTCGCCGCCTCCGATGCTCCGGACCTCTTCCCGGGCGACGTTGAGGAGGACCAGGCGGAGTTGAGCAAGTTCCTCTACGACCATGTGAACAACGGCGTCTATCGCGCGGGCTTCGCCACCCGCCAGCCTGCCTACGAACGCGCGGTGAAGAAGCTGTTCGCCGCACTCGACACACTCGATGATCGCCTCACATCACGCCGCTACCTCTTCGGTGATCGTATCACGGAGAGCGACTGGCGGTTGTTCTGCACTCTCATCCGCTTCGATGCGGTCTATCACGGCCACTTCAAGTGCAACCTCCGCCGCATCATCGACTACCCGAACCTCGATGGCTACCTGCGCGATCTCTACCAGCAGCCCGGAATCGCGGACACGGTGAACCTCGATCACATCAAGCGGCATTACTACATCACCCACGACGACATCAATCCCACCGGCATCGTGCCGCTGGGACCGATCCTCGATTTCAACGCGCCGCACGGACGGGAGAGCAGGTAGTAGCACAAACATTCTTGCTTGTGCGTGGGGAGGAATCGCCGCGGAAGATGCGTCCAGGCATCCCTTGCCGCCATGCCCGGATGCTGCCGGAACCGGGTTTGAAATCGCTCAGGCATTCCCCACCAGCGATCTCCTCCCATTCGCAAGTTGGAAACTCGCGCTACTTCACATCACCCGGTTCCACAGCACCTTCAGGTACCGCGATTCCGGATAATTCGAAAGCTCCGGATGATCCGGTCCGGCACCCGTGCGACCGATGATCTGGAGACGCTTGCTCTGGCGGTGTGAGACACCGATGACGATCTTCTCGAATGCATCCGCATGGAGCTGGCCCGAACACGAACAGGTCACGAAGATGCCCCCGGGCTTCACCAGTTGCACGGCGAGCTTGTTGAGATCATTGTATTTGCCGAAGCCCGTTTCGTCCTCGGGACCGAAGATGAACTTCGGAGGATCCGCGATGACAAGGTCCCACTGGCGGCCGTTCTCGATCATGGTGCGGATCCAGGTGAAGGCATCGGCATGGGTGAACTTCACGCGCGCGCCATTGAGGTTGGCGTTGCGCTTGGCCATGGCGATCGCGGTTTCGTCCAGATCCACCGCGGTGACTTCCTTCGCGCCGGCGAGCGCGGCATTCACGGAGAAACCGCCGGTGTAGCAGCAGAGATCGAGCACATCGCGGCCTTTCGCCAGTTCGCCGAAGCGCTTGCGATTGTCGCGCTGGTCACAGAAGAAGCCGGTCTTGTGGCCTTCCTGGAAATCCACTTCGAAGGTGACGCCGTGTTCCTTGATCTTCACCGTGCGGATGTTTTCCGAGGCCGGGTGGGTGAGGGAAGGGATACCTTCCACCTGTGCGAGCTGCGCGTCCACGCGGATCACGGTGCGCTTCGTGCCGAAGCTCTCATGGATCACCGGCAGCCATTCATCGAGGCGCTGCCAGGCGGCCAGCGTGGTGACCTCGAGCGACATCACATCGGCGAACTTGTCCGCGACCAAACCCGGAAGGAAATCCGCATCCGCATGAATGCAGCGGTAGGAGTCCGTCTCATCATCAAGGTGGAAGATCTCCTTCCGCAGCGCGGCGGCATTCCGGATGGCATCGAGGAAGAACGATTCATCGATCGGTTCCGGGCGGTGGCTGACCATCCGCAGCGGCATGCGCGCCTTGGGATTCCACAGGCCCCAGCCGAAGGTGGTGCCCTGCGTGCCGAAGACCTCCACCAGCGAGCCGGGCATCGCATCGCGCGAAACCTCCCCGATCATGCGGGGCCAGATGGACGGGTGGAAGGAGAGGTATTTGAGAGTGACGGTCGGCACGCCGCGAGGATGGGTGGAAACTTCTTCATTGAATAGTCAAGAGTGGAAAGGGGAGGCTGCGCACGTGAAGTTGCACCGGGTATTGGCGGAAGGATGCGTGGCGGTGCTGGAGTCCGTGCTGGAGCAGGGACAGGTGCTCGACCGGGTGCTGGAGACCGTTTTTCACGCAAATCCGCGCTGGGGAAAACGCGACCGCTCCTTCGTGGCGGAGACCGTGTTCGAGGCCACCCGCTGGAAGCGCGCGCTCGAGTTCGTGGCGGATGGCAGCGGTCTCCCCGCTCTATGTGCGGTGCAGTGGCGGCGCATGGGATTCGAACTGCCCGGGTGGTGGGCATGGCGCGGCGCGACTGTCACGGAGATGAGCCAGCGTGAACTGGAACTCCACACCCAGCCACGGGCGATCCGGGAATCGGTGCCGGAGTGGCTCGATGAACTCGGCTCCGCTGAACTGGGTCCGCGCTGGGATGCCGAACTGGCCGCACTCAACCAACGTGCGCCGATCGTGCTGCGCGTGAACACCTTGCTCAACAGCCGCGACGAGGCCGCCAAATGGCTGGCTGGGGAGGGGATTGAGTCCCAGCCTCTGCCGGACATCTCCACCGCCCTTCAGATCACCCGCGGGCGGATCGGCAAGCCCTTGCTGTCCACCGGCCGCATCGAAATCCAGGATTCCGGATCGCAACGCATCACTCCCGTGCTCGATCTCGAACCCGGCATGCGCGTGATCGACGCCTGTGCCGGTGCCGGCGGTAAAACTCTCCACGCCGCCGCCTTGATGGAGAACCGTGGGGAAGTCATCGCTTTGGATGTGAACGGGAGGAAGCTCCAGGAGCTCTCCCGCCGCGCCGGGCGCGCTGGCGTTTCGATCGTCCGCACCCAGGTATGGGAACCGGAAACGCTCCGCGATTTGAGCGGCTGGGCGGATCGGGTGCTGATCGATGCGCCTTGCTCGGGCCTGGGCACCCTGCGCCGCCAGCCGGACCTGAAGTGGCGTCTCACCGCGCCTTCCTTGGAGAAAACCCGCCGACTCCAGCGCAGGCTGCTCGATCACTATCCGGAAATGCTCCGCCTGGGGGGGCGTTTCGTCTATGCGACCTGTTCCATTCTACCTTCCGAGAACGAGGGCCAGATCGCCCTCCTGCGGGAGCGCGACCCGCGCTGGCAGGTGGAGGAATCCCTCACCGTATCCCCATCGGAAGATGGCTCGGATGGCTTGTTTGCCAGCCGGTTGTCATCCAAGAAATGACAAGGATGGGTGCATATCGCCACTCTCGCGGCTCATTTTGCACCCCTTCATCAGAACCACTCCGAGAATAAGAAGGAACCTCTCGCAAAATAAACCACGCAAGCAACAAGACCTAGAATCAGCAGTCCTATCAGCACGGCCAAGAACCTCTTGAAACTCACAACCCCAAATGTAAAGAGAGTCGGAAGGGTGGCGAGCGGAAAATTATAACACTGGTCTGCAACAACTTGCGACCATTTCAGGAGTTGCTGCGACCATTCGGAGGCGGACCCGATCTGGAAGGCCCCCACAGCAGGATGACCATCAACACGATACTGATCAGGCCGACACCGTGCCCGACACTGTAACCGATCCCCGTGTTAAAGTCCTGTAGCAGCAGGGACCGGCCGAGCCCCCACAGGAAAAAAGCCGCCGCGCTGAGAAAAACCACCACGGTCAGGAATCGCAGACTCTTCCGCACAATTCATTCTTAGCCAAAGCCGGGCCAATTTCAAAGAAACCCGCCGACGGGAGCCTTCGTATTCACGTAGGTTGACAGAATATCAGGCTGAATGAAAAACCCCGCCGGGGTTCCCGGCAGGGTCGTTCACTTGGAAATATGGATTCGGGAATCAGTCCTTCAGAGGCTTCTTGAAATCCCGCAGCGAGGCCTTGGTGTCCTTGGCGTAGGTTTCGTAGTTGATGGAGGAAAGGACCGTTTTGCCATCAGCGGAGGTCACCACCATGATCGGGATGATCTTGGACTTGGCGATGGTGTCACGCACCGGAGCCGGCAGTTTGCCCCAGTACGTGCTGGCGGCTTTCGAATCCAGATACACGAACACCGACTTGCTTCGTACGCTCTTGATGAACTCGTTGGAGGCACCTTCACAGAGGGGGCAGGTGGTGGCCTTGTCGGTGTAGATGTAGGCGATGTTCTTCTTCTCCGTGGTAGCGAGTTCCTGCGCCTTCGCGAAGTCAGCACCTTCGATAGTGCCGCGCGGCAGATCAACCACGGCTCCGGCAGCAAACACACCGGAGGTCAGGACGAGTTGGAAAAGGAGGGAGAGTTTGGTTTTCATCAGCAGGAGGGGACGGGGGTTGGAAAAGGCACAAGTCGCCAAATGCAGCGAAGAGCGTGATTTTTGTCATCCAGGCTCTCAAGAAAGAAAAACCCTGCGATTGCGTCAGGGCTCCGGCATGTAGAGGAACCCATCGCCCATGCGGTAGAAGAAGCGGTTGTCATCACCGATGCGATAGTTGATTCCGCCACCGCCCTCCTTGTCCACGTGGATGATGCGCGGATTGTCCGCGCGAAAGCTCCACTTCCCGTGTTGATCTGAGTGGTTTGACCAATGCTCGATCCAGGTTCCGTCCGCGTGCAGCTCGATAATGGAAGTGCCCTGGGTGCGGTTCGCGAATTTCTTTCCCGCCAGCGGCGACAACGAGAGGTCAGGGGAAGAAGATCCGCGGGATGTATCGGTGCCCGCGGCATTGATCTCCTTGCGGGTCGCAAGCACTTCCAGAGTCTTGCTTTGGCGGACCTGTGATTTCTCCAGCTCGGCCAAGGCGGCACGATACTTGTCCATGATCGCCTTCGACTGCGCTTCATAGACACTGCGCAGATCGGTCAAAGCCTTCGGTTCACCGGGCTGTTGGGCCATGGCGACACCGACAATCATCGGGAGCGCCGCCAGCCATACGGGAAGGAAGGATTTCATTTGGTGGCGCCGAAAGGATTGAAATCATCGCCGCCCGATTTACCCCCGGAGGGAGCTGGGACCGGACCGGAGGGAGGAGTAGTGGCAACCGTATCGCTCTGACGCTTGAAGCGGCCACCAGCCGGACCGAACACCGCGCTGCCGTCTTCACCCATCCGGTAGATGAAGGTCTTGCTGCCATCGTTGGCGCGGATGCGGATCAATTCCGAATCCGGCTCACGGGTCCAGCGACCCTCGGTCACCTTGCCTTTGAAAGTCTCGATCCAGACGCCATCGGGCCTGAACTCAACCAAGGCATCTCCGTTGAGCCAACGGGTGGGGGACTCCAGCAGTCTCTTCGCCAGCGCGGCCGTCGGCCCGATCGGTCCCGTGGAGGAGGCAGATACGCTGGGATCGAATTTGGCGAGTTCCGAGCGGACCGCCGCCGCTCCAACCAGATCGCCCTTGTCGGTTTCCGCCTTGAGCAAGGCCGCCAGCTTGGTGCGATAGAGCTCGCGCAGCGCCTTGATGTCTTTCTGATTGCCAGCCTTCAGGGCCGCCAGTTCCTGCGAAGCCACCTGACCGGGAGACCGGTCGGCGGAGGCCAGCACCAACGCCATCACGAAAAGAGGGATCGTGCGCATCGTTTTCTTTTGAGGTGGTCGCAGGATAGATCAATCCGCCGATCCCGCGAGTTTGAAAATGGCATGGGTTTGGAATTGGCAGCCTCAAACACAGCCGACACTTCAATCCGCATTACATACATTGTAACAAGTTTTATTTCATCCCGGAAATCCGGGCTGGAGTGGTCCGGTTGTGCTGGGATACGACTGGGAAAGGCTTGGGTTGGACGCGCCACGTTCTCATGGACTCGGCTACGGTGCGGGTCAGCCTTTGAGCAGGTCGGTGAGTTCCTTGTCACTCCAGCCAGTGGCTTCGCCGAGGCCGGATTCATCGAAGGCGGCTTGGGCCAGCTCGCGTTTGGTGTCTTGGAGGCGGACGACCTTTTCCTCCACGGTTCCACGCGTGAGCAGCCGGTAAACGGTCACCGGGCGCGTTTGGCCGATGCGGTGGGCGCGGTCGGTGGCCTGGGCCTCGGCAGCGGGATTCCACCAAGGATCGAAGTGAATCACGGTATCGGCTGCGGTCAGGTTGAGGCCGTATCCGCCCGCCTTCAGACTGATCAGGAAGACCGGCGGTCCGTCCGGCTTCTGAAAGCGATCCACCAGCTCCTGACGGTTCCGAGTCTGGCCATCGAGCAATAGAGCATCAATTTGGCGCGCTTGAAGCTGCTCCCGGATTTTCTGTAATTGTGTTTGGAATTGGCTGAATACCAGAATTCTGTGATTTCCGGAGGTGGCTTCTTCTACGCGCTCCAGCAGGCGCTCCAGCTTCGCGGACCGCCGCTCGATCGGCAGCTTGTCCAGACGCTCGTTTTTGAGCAGCCCGAGGTCGCAACAGGTTTGGCGGAGGCGCAGCAAGGCGGTGAGCATCTGGAGGCGGGCCGCGCCAGTCCCGGCTTTTTCGCGGTTCTCGTCCACCCGCTTGCCGCCCTCGCCGATGAGGTCGCGATAAATCTGGCGCTGGTCGGCGGAGAGCTCGCAGTAGTCGTCGATAATCAGCTTGGACGGCAGATCGGACGCCACTTGCTCTTTGGTCCGGCGCAGGATGAACGGCGTGGTTTTCAAGCGCAGGCGCTCCATGGGAGCTTTCGGCACCGGCGCGGCCTGCAGCGGCAGCTCGTAGTGCTCCTTGAATTGCTCGCGGCTGCCCAGCCAGCCGGGCTGGATGAAGCGAAAGATCGACCACAGGTCGCGAACACCGTTTTCGACCGGGGTGCCGGATAGTGCGATCCGATGACGACCGCGAAGCTTGGCGATGGCTTTGGCGTGATCGGTATCCGGGTTCCGCATCAGGCTGGCTTCGTCCACCGCGATCCCCTTGTATTCCCTCTGGAGGTGCCAAGCCAGATCGCGGGCCAATGTTCCATAACTTGTGACAACCACATCCTGTGGTGTGACCTTCCCACGCTCGGTGTCCCGGTTGCTACCGTGCAGGATGCGGATGGTCCGGTCCGGCGCAAAGCGCTGGAATTCGGCACGCCAGTTCCCGAGCAGCGAGGTTGGGGCGATTACCAGTGCCGGACCTTCCACTTGATTAGGCTCCGCAAACAGTTGTTCGAAAACGACGATCGTCTGGAGAGTTTTACCGAGGCCCATGTCGTCCGCGAGAAGAGCTCCACCGAAGCGTTGGAGTCGGTCCGCCAGCCAAGCGATACCCTTCCGTTGGTAAGGCCGGAGCATGCCAGGAACCGAGGGATCCAAAGTGGCGGGAAGAGGACTTTCTAAAATATCAATATCACTTGATATTTTTGAATTACTCCTATTTTTACGAAATTCCGATACAAGCTCCGCAATGACCTTGGGGCCGACGAAATGGCCGTGTTCCTGCCGGACATCAAGCTCTGAAAGCAGCGGCTCCAGCATCAAGATGGATTCTTCATCCAACACTTGTTTGCGACCATTCGCTTGGCGGGTGCCGCGGCCGGATCTCAACCATTGGAGCACCTCGGCGCGGGAGATGAGCTGGCCGGAAGAGGTCTCGAAACCGTAGTCGAAAGCCAGCCAGTCCTCACCGGAACCGAGCACCTCGAAGCGCGGCCGCACCACCTCGACGGTGGTCGAAGCCGACTGGAGGCGCGGCGTTTGCTCGACTGTCCAATCGGCAGGCAGTCCGGGGAGGCCATGGGCGAAGAAGCGAAGGATGGAGGGTTCGCCCGTGAGTGAGAAACGTCCCGGTTCGTCTCCGGCGAACCCGAGGCTGGTGAGAGTCGCGATGGCCTCGGCCTCCGCCTGCAGGTGCCGAACCTCCCACTGCCCCCCTTCCCCGGCGCGCGGGAAATATGGATCATCAGCCACACCCGGGACGAATGGCTGGGTGCCAGGATAGCGAATGCCGAGGCGAGCTTCCAGCCGGGTGAGCGAGCCTTCCAACGTGAGATGAAAAGCGGGAGTGGCAGGAACCATCCGCAGGTCGCCGAGCCAGGAATCCTCCGGGAGCGCCAGCCAGTCCTCCCAGATCGGAGCGCGGCGCAGGAGTTGCTTCAGCGGGATGCGGGCGGGCTTGCCAGCGGTCCAGGTGGTGAAGGCTAGAAGCAGGTCGTCCGGGATCGCACGGGGGCCGATCCGGGAAATGGACTCAGAGGTGGCCAACCAGGCGTGAGGGCCAAGGATGGAGGGTGCGGTAGAGGCGCAAAGAGTGACGAGGTCCCCTTCCCTGACCGGCAGGCCGAGAGGCAACGTGGCGTCGCTGGTGATGGCGAGCGGTTCCTTGCCCGCGAAGATGCGCGGGTGATCGAAAGCGGCTTCCAGAAATCCGGCGAGGCGATCGCCATCCAAGGACAGAGGCAGCGGGCCTTTGATCGCAGGAATGCCTTGGCGGGTGACCCAGGCGGTCAGGAAGGCATCGACGGGATCGGCGGCGGCGGCCGGATCGGGTGCCAGCGTGACGGTGAGTCTGCCGCGGGTGAAAGTTTCCGACCAGTTGGGAGCCAGACGGACGATAAGCGGAACGAGCGGGCCGGACTTGGGAGCCGGAGAGAAGGATGCTGGTTTGGTGGTGGGTGCTGGTGAGGCAGCACCGAGCAAGGCTAGTCCGGTGGCGACGGCGTGAGCGCAGACGGCTCCGGACGCTTGGTTCTCCGGGCATGAGCACTTGACCTGGAAGTCACCCGGCTTTGGGACCTTCACGCCGAGGCGGATGAGCTTCGAACCTTGGCGCACGCTGCCCGTCCAACCGTCCGGGGTGGATTTCGATTGGGCAACCATGCCGGCATCGAGGAGGGATTTGCCTTCCTTGAAGGCTTTCCAGCTCGCAGCGGATTTCAGGGCTTGTTCAGACCAATCAGGCATGTGGGAGCGGCGCAGTGTTGGCGGAAAGATCGAGTGAGGAAAGGACGGAGGCGCCGAAGTGAAACATCACTCCAACCATCCTTCTCCAACTTATTCCAATCTGGGTAATCAGCGTAATTTGTGGTTCCTTTCCGAAAGACTGGAATAGCCGCCCCCTTTGCTCCGGCTCTTTCGTGTTGGGTAAGGATGACCACAGATTACACAGATTACGCTGATTGAAGAGAAGAGGTAAGAGTGGTCCTTTCCATTGAATGAAAAAGCCCGGGCCGTGGACGGACCGGGCTTTTGGTGGAAGAGGCTTGGCGCTTGGTTCGGACCGCGCCGCCACGATCACATCTCCAGCAGGAGACGGGTCGGGGTTTCGAGGCATTCCTTGATGCGGATCAGGAAGGTCACGGCTTCCTTGCCATCGACGAGGCGGTGGTCGTAGCTCATGGCGAGATACATCATCGGGCGGATGACGACCTGGCCATTCACGGCGACGGGGCGCTGCTGGATGGTGTGCATGCCGAGGATGCCGCTCTGCGGCGGGTTGAGGATCGGCGTGGAGAGCAGCGAACCGTAGGTGCCGCCGTTCGAGATGGTGAACACACCGCCCTGGAGATCCTCGATGGCGATCTTCCCTTCCTTGCCCTTCTTGGCGTAGTCGAGGATGTCCTGCTCGATCTCGGCGAAGCTCTTCTTGTCGGCATCGCGGATGACCGGGACGATGAGGCCCTTTTCGGTGCCGATGGCGACGCCGATGTCGTAGAAGTGGTTCTCGATGATGTCGGTGCCTTCGATGCGGCCGTTGATCTGCGGCACATCCTTGAGCGCCTGGGTGACGGCCTTGATGAAGAAGGACATGAAGCCGAGCTTCACACCGTGCTTCTTCATGAAGTCATCCTGCACCTGCTTGCGGAGGTCCATGATGGCGCTCATATCCACCTCGTTGAAGGTGGTGAGGATGGCAGCGGTCTGCTGGGCATTGACGAGGTGCGTCGCGATCTTGCGGCGCAGCATGCTCATCTTCCTGCGGGTGGTGCGGCCGTCTTCGGAAGCGGTCGGCGCGGGGGCCTTTTCGACCGGGGTGCTGACGACGGAAAGATCCGGCTTGAGACGCGGAGCGGTGACACCGGTGGAGGCACCTGGAGCCGGGGCCGGAGCTGCCACGGAAGAGAGCGCAGGAGCTGGGGTCGAAACCGGTGCAGGTGCGGGAGTCGCGGCGGCAGGAGCCGGAGCGGCACCTACCTCGATGGTGGCGATGACGGCACCGATGGCGACTTCCTCGCCTTCCGGCACCAGGATCTTCAGCTTGCCGGAAGCCTCCGCTTCCAGTTCGTTGGAAACCTTGTCGGTCTCAAGCGTGACGAGCACTTCACCCTTGGTGACCTGATCGCCGTCCTTCTTGCGCCAAGCGGCGACATTGGCGGAGGTGATGGATTCACCGGCGGCGGGAACCTTGATTTCGACCGTGCCACCGGAAGCTGGTGCCGCGGCAGCGGCGGGAGCCGGAGTGTTGGCAGGAGCAGCCGGAGCAGACACCGGCGCGGCAGCGGAGGCAGGAGCAGCGGCACCTTCCTCGATGCGCCCGATCACGGTGCCGATGGATACTTCCTCGCCTTCACCGATGAGGATTTGAAGGGTGCCGTCGCCGTCGGCTTCGAGTTCATTGGAAACCTTGTCGGTCTCAAGTGTGACGAGGACTTCGCCCTTGTGGACGGTCTCGCCGTTTTTCTTGTGCCAGCGCGCGACGTTGGCGGAAGTGATGGATTCGCCGGCGGCGGGAACTTTGATGTCGAGGGACATGGTTGCGGGAAAAGTCGGAAGCCTTGGAGGTCTGGGAATTTGTTAGAGAGTGAAGGCCTCTTCGAGAAGCGCCTTTTGCTCGCGGTAGTGCATCGCCTTCGAACCGGCGGCCGGGCTGGAAGCACGGTCGCGACCGGCATAAATAGGCTTCTTGCCGAGAACGTCTTCCAACAGTGGTGCGATGTAGGTGTAGGCACCCATGTTCTGTGGCTCCTCCTGGCACCACACGAAGGAGGTGGCATTCGGATACTGGCTGAGCAGGGCCACCACCATGTCCTGGTGGAATGGATAGAGCTGCTCGACGCGGAGGATGGCGGCATTGTCGATGCCCTTCTCTTCGCGCCACGCGGCGAGATCGTAGTAAACCTTGCCGGAGCAGAAGACCACGCGGGTGACCGACTGCGGATCGGCGAATTCCTTCGGATCGGGCAGGATTTCCTGGAAGCAGGAACCCTCAAGGAAGTCCGCTTCGTTGGAAACGGCTTCGGCGCGGGTGAGCAGGCTCTTCGGCGTCATCAGGATCAGCGGCTTGCGGAACTCGCGGCGCTTCTGGCGGCGCAGCGCGTGGAAGTACTGGGCCGGCGTGGTGAAGTTGCCGACGATCAGGTTGTCTTCCGCGCACAGTTGCAGGAAGCGTTCCAAGCGGGCGCTGGAATGCTCCGGTCCTTGGCCTTCGTAAGCGTGCGGCAGCAGCATCACAAGGTCGCTCGGCGTCTGCCACTTCGACTCGGCGGAGGAGATGAACTGGTCGATGATGACCTGCGCGCCGTTCGAGAAGTCACCGAACTGGGCTTCCCAAAGCGTCAACATCTGCGGGTAGCTGAGCGAGTAGCCGTAATCGAAACCGAGCACGGCGAACTCGGACAGGAACGAGTTGTAAACGCAGAACTTCGATTGATCCGCCGAGAGGTGCTCAAGGGCGATGTGACGCTCGCGGGTCTCGTAATCGTAGAACACCGCGTGGCGCTGCGAGAAGGTGCCACGGCGGCAGTCCTGACCGGAGAGACGCACGGGAGTCTGCTCCATGAGCAGCGAGCCGAAGGCCAGCGACTCGGCGAAGGCCCAGTCGATCGGACCGCCGTTGTGCATGGCCTCGATGCGGCGCGGGATGAAGCGCTTGGCCAGCGTCGGGTTGAGATGGAAACCATCCGGGATAGTGGTGAGCACCTTGCCGATGTGCTGCAAGCGGTCCTTTGCGATGCCCGTGGCAACCGGGGCGTGCGTATATGGCGGCTGCTCGACGGCGGTGGATCCACCGAACACGGTGCGGTCACCGGCTTCGGTGGCCTTCACCATCTTCTGGTAGCTCTCCTCGAACTTATCCCAGATGGCCTGCTCAAGCGCATCGGCTTCCGGCTGGGTGAGGACGCCGGTTTCGACGAGCTGCGCCTTGTAGATCTGGCCGAAGGTCTTGCGGGCTTCGATCTTCTTCGCAATATGCGGCTGGGTGAAGGCGGCCTGGTCGTTCTCGTTGTGGCCCTGGCGGCGGTAGCAGTACATGTCGATCACGATGTCGCGACCGAACTTCTGGCGGAACTCAAGGGCGAACTGGGCGGCCCAATAGAGCTCCATCGGCTCTTCGCCGTTCACGTGGAGAATCGGAGCCTCGATCATCTTCGCCACATCCGTCGCGTAGGCGGAGGAACGGGCATCGGCCGGCAGCGTGGTGAAGCCGACCTGGTTGTTGATGATGAGGTGGATGGTGCCACCGGTACGGTAGCCCGGGAGCTGGGAGAGGTTCAGCACTTCCGCGACGGAGCCCTGACCGGCGAAGGCGGCATCACCGTGCAAGAGCACCGGCAGGACTCGCTTGCGATCGGTGGCCACGCCATCATCGCCGAGCACGCGCTGGCGGGCGCGGGCTTTGCCCTCGACCACCGGGTTGACGGCTTCGAGGTGGGATGGGTTGGCGGCGAGATTCACGCGCACCTTGCCATCGGCCAGTTCGCGGATGCTCTCGTAGCCGAGGTGGTACTTCACGTCGCCATCACCGGCCACGAGGTCCGGGATGTAGTTCGGCGTGAACTCATAGAGGATCGTGGTGAGCGACTTGCGGACGAAGTTCGCCAGCACGTTGAGGCGACCGCGGTGGGCCATGCCCATCTCGATCTCCTGCACACCTGCGGACGGGCACTTCTCCAGGATGGCATTGAGCAACACCATCGCGCCTTCGCCACCTTCGAGCGAGAAACGCTTCTCACCGAGGAACTTCTTGCCGAGGAAATTTTCGAACGACTCAGCCTCGAGCAGCCAGCGCAGCGAGTTGATCTTGCGCTCCGCCGGATCCGATTCGCGGCGGGCGTGTTGTTCGATCTTCTCACGCACCCAATGACGGATGGTCGTGTTGTTGATGTGCATGAACTCGAAGCCGATAAAGCCCGAATAGATGTTCTCCAGAGCGGCGACCATGTCGCGCAGCTTCATCTTCTCGCCATGGAGGAGGAATTGCGTGGAGGCCTCGCGGTCGAGATCGGCTTCGGTGAAGCCGAACTGGTCGAGACGCAGGCGTGGGTTGCGCTCCTGGGTGTCTTCCAGCGGGTTGATGCGGGCCTGGGTGTGACCAAGCGTGCGGTAGTTATAAACGAGGCTTACCACCTTGCCATAGAACGCGAGATCGGCACCCGGCTCGGCCACCGTGGCGGTGCCTGCGGTTCCGGCGACTTCGGCCTTCCGCGATTGGGCGGTGCCGAGTTCAAATCCTTCGAAGAATGCGGACCAGGTCGGCTCAACCGAGCGCGGGTCTTCGATCCACTGGGCGTATTTTTCCTCGAGCAAATCCGCGTTGAGGCGGGCCGAAACCGATGAGTTCATGGGCTGTATTGGGAATGCCGGAAGGAAAGCGTGATTTTCTCGCTTGGCCCGCCGCGCGCAGCGCTTAGTTAAGGGGGCGTCCGGGTTGCGTCAACCGCACAGGACTGAATTTTGCAACGAGTTTGAAAGAAGTCCGCACCGCCCGCTGACGATGATCGAAGTCTCCAACCTGACCAAACGTTTCCCGCGCCACGAGGCCGTCCGCGGCATCACATTCTCCGTCGCCAAAGGGGAAATCGTGGGGTTCCTCGGGCCGAATGGAGCGGGTAAAACGACTACCCTGCGGATGCTTACCGGTTATCTGCCGCCGACGTCCGGAAGTGCAAAAGTGGCGAATCACGACATTTTTCGCGAATCCATCGCCGCCCGTCGCAAGATCGGCTACATGCCGGAGAATGTCCCCCTCTACGACGACATGCGGGTGCGCGAATACCTGCGCTTCCGGGCGGAGCTGAAAGGCCTGTCCGGTCGTGACGCCCGCCGCCGGGTCTCCGAGGTGATCGAGACCTGTGGGCTGGAAGCGGTGAAGAAGAAAATGATCCGCGTCTGCTCCAAGGGCTACCGCCAGCGCGTGGGCCTCGCCGATGCCCTCGTCCACCAGCCCGAACTGTTGATTTTGGATGAACCCACCAATGGCTTGGATCCCAATCAGATCCGGCAGATCCGCGAATTGATCCGGACGCTTGCCGATCGCCATACCGTGCTGGTTTCCACCCACATCCTTCACGAGGTGGAGATGACCTGCAACCGGGTCATCATCATCGACAGCGGCAAGATCAAGGCCCAGGACACCCCGAAAAACCTCGTGGCCGGGATGCGCGCCGCCGGCAAGGTGCATCTGGAGGTCGCCGCCGATCCCCAGATCGTCACCGCCGCCCTCTCGCGACTGGACAATGTCAAGCGCGTGACCGCAGAGCCGCGTGACGACCGATGGACGCATTATGAGGTGCTGGTGGACTCTGGCACGGATGCCCGCGAACGAATCAGCAATCTCGTGGCGCAGTATGCGTGGCCGATGCGTTCGCTGTTCCGCAAGGAGGCGACACTGGAGGATGTCTTCGTGGAGTTGACGCGGCGGGATTGAGACGGTCGCGGCCGGGTGAGCACATTCTTGCCTTTCGGGCGAATATGCGGTTGGATGTGAGTTGATTGGAGGGATTGCCCTCCGGCTCACACCATGAAGACCGCCTCGGCAGTTCCGGGTTTTCTGATAATACTGGTGATCGCGGCAGGAGGCGTGCCGGAGAACAAGCGCATCGTCAGGATAGGCCCCGAAATGGTGAATCCCCTCGCGGCAAGCAGGGATACGGATGGCAGCGTATATGCCTTGGACGGTGGAGCGCCGAAGCAACCGGCACGCGTTTTCCGCATGGCCGCGACGAACAGGCCGGAAATTTTTTCGCAGCAATTCCCGTCCCCTCGCGCACCAGGCGGACTGATGGCGTGGCGAGGGACCGTCTTGCTGGAGGCGTCTCCGGAAGCGTGGGAACTCCGTGACACGGATGGCAATGGCAAGGCCGACCAGAGCAGGGTGCTTTTGAAAGGGCTCGGGACCGATCCCACGCGATGGGAACATGGCCTCACCGGTGCGGTGCGGGGACCGGACGGACGGTTTTATTGGGCGGTTGGCGATGCCGGAGTGGATGCCACCGCACGTGAGGGCTATCCACTCACCCTGCCGGATGCGGGTTGCGTGATACGCTGCAATCCGGACGGGAGCGCACTGGAAATATACGCCCACGGTTTGCGGGATGTGCGCCAGCTTGCCTTTGACGAGTTCGGCAATCTGTTCGGCATCGATCAGGTTCCCGGGCCCGTGGAGTATGGACGGCTGCTCTACATCGCGGAGAAAGCGGACTACGGGTGGAGAAGCTACTATGGAGATCGTAAAAAGGGCTGGAATCCATGGCGGGACGAGATTCTCACCCGCGGCCCGGAGCATCCCGCAACGGTAATGCCATCAACCACCGGATATTCCGGAAAACCGGCATCAGGACTGGTGGCCATGCCGGGGGGAGGACTTCTGGTTGTCCCGATCCCCGCGGCCGAGCCCATACGGCTCCGGATCGTGGAAAGTGGCGCGGGTTTCCGGGTGGATGACGAGATGACCTTGGAGACGGGGATTGCGGCGAGTTATGCCTTGTCCGCATCGGATGGAGGGCTTCTGCTCTTGGGATCTCCCACCCATGCTCCTGACAATCGGGGCATGTTCAGGTGGCAGTCTTTCGGGAAGACAACCCGGTCAAAGGTGTCCATTCCGAAAAGCCCCGCGGCTCAGGCATCCGTGGAAGAGTTGCTCGCAAGGCTGGCGCATGACGATGAAATCGTTCGTGCGGATGCCCAATGGGAATTGGTTGCGAGACCGGAAACGACCGCCAGGCTGTTGCAAGCCGCCATCGAGCTCAAGGACCGTCCCCTTCCCCTTGCCCATGTCCTGTGGGCGCTTTCCTGCCGCCGTGTTTTCGACCGGCCGTTGTTCCTCGAACTGATCCATTCGAAACAACCGGAAGTCCGCCTCCAGGCCGTACGATGGGCGGGCGGGATGAATGCAGGCGTGGCGGAAGACCTCATCCCCATCCTCCAGGATCCTTCGCTGCGTGTGCGCTACCACGCGGCCATGGCTCTTGGAAAGACGCACTCTCCGGATGCACTCGAGCCCCTGCTGACCATGCTGGCAGAGAACGACAACCGGGATCCGTGGTTACAGCATGCGGGCGTCATCGCTCTGCGCGGCTACTGGCTGGCAGATGTTTTGAGGATCGCCCGGGAACATCCTTCGGCCGCGGTGCGGCTGGCGGCCGTGGCTTCAGTCGCGGATCGTGCTCCGGAGCGGTTGTCGGCACTGCGTCAGGAGCCGGACCCCGGTGTGCGGGCGGAGACAATCCGAGCGATGTATCAGGCGAAGCTCCCGCCCAATGGTCCCGACCGCGAATCGTCCGCGGCCAAGCTTGCGTGGCTGTTGTTCAATGACGCAAAGGATCTGACCCCGGGTGCCACACGCCGGGCTTTGGCGGCAGCCCGCTTGTCCCCCGATCACTTCTCCGGAGACCTGTTGGTGAAATTCATCGGCAATCCCAATCAGAGCGAAGGCCTGCGGGTGGAGGCCCTGAAGCTCCTGGCCACATGGAATATCGCGCTGAAAGTGGATCCGCTGGATGGTCGGCCTCGGGAGATCGGCAAGGGCAAACCGATCGACCGCGATCTCGCCGGGTTGCTCGGCTCCTTGATCTACGGCCGGTCCCCCGCTCTCGCTGCCGCAGCGCGCGAGACGGCGACAGCGATGAAAATCGAACCTGCAGGAAGTATCCCCCGGGCTTTAGTGGAAGCCACCGACGCGAACATGCCGGTAAACCAGCGGATACTCGCAATGGAACTACTGGCCCGCAATCGCCGTGCCGCTTTCAAGGACGTATTGGAACGTTTGCTGCGCGATGGAAACACCGAGATCCGTTTTGCCGCGGCCAGACTCGCCATTCATATGGACCCGGATCAGGTGGCGGAGTTCAGCGGGAAGATCCTGAGTTCCTCCTCCAGCATCGCGGAACTCCGCCAAGCCCTGGCCTTGCTCATGCAAACTTACTCGGATGAAGTCATTCCGATCCTCATCTCCTGTCTTGATGCGGCCGCCCACGACCGGTGGCCGACGGAAGCGACTCTGGAGCTGATGGATTCGGCAGAGAAGACCTTGGACAGTATTCCGGACGTGAAACTGGCGAAAAGCCTGGCCGAATTCCAGGCCCACCTCCGGACAAGACTTGGAAAACTGGCTCCTTTCGCCGGCGGTTTGTCCGGAGGCGATGCCACGCGGGGTCGGGACATTTTTGAGAACTATCTGACCGCCCGCTGCATGGACTGCCACCAGGGCAAAGCGGAAGCCGAGGGCCTGGTGCCAAAGCTCGATCACATCGGAGCAGCGGGGCGCTTGTTCATCCTCGAATCGCTGGTGCTGCCGGGAGAACATCTCGAACGTGCCTATGCGACGATCACTGTGACCCGCAGGAATGGCAGCGTCGTAACCGGCAGCCTGCGGATGGAAACGTCATCCTCCCTCACACTGAAAAAACCGGATGGCAGCGAGGAGGTCGTGAACGTTTCCGATATCGTCGCACGCACCGCGCCGGTCAGCCCGATGCCGTCTTCCGACCAGCGCCTTACCGGAAAGCAAATCCGCGATCTTGTCGAATACCTCTCCGGCCGCCAATAAGGGGCCGTGAACTTCGATCCGCTTCTCGATGCCCTCGCCGGTCCCGGCTGGATCAGCGTGCCGGACTTTCTCCCGGACACGATGGCCCGGACCGTGGCCACCGAATGCGCGGTGCGCTGGGACGAGGGCGAATTCCAACGCGCCGGAGTCGGCCGCGGCACCGGTCTCGCGATCCGCGAGGATGTCCGGCGCGATCATGTGCTGTGGCTGGATCGCGAGCAGGCCGGACGCGCACAAACGGCGTGGCTGGACATCATTGAAGAACTCCGCGTGGCGATGAACCGCGGACTCTTTCTCGGACTGCGCGAGTATGAAGGCCACTTCGCGATCTATCCGGCAGGAGGATTCTACAAGGCTCATCTCGACCGCCACGAGAACACGCAGGCACGGATCATCACCGCCATCCTCTATCTGAACGATGGCTGGCAACCCGGCGATGGCGGCGAGTTGAAAATCTGGACCACGCCCGACGACAAGGATGGCGCGTTCGAATTGGTCGAGCCACGCATGGGAACACTGGTGCTTTTCCGCGCCGGGGACTTCTGGCATGAGGTGCTGCCCGCGAACAAGACACGGATGAGCATCACGGGGTGGTTCAGGATCTGACGGAATCCCCTTCCCGCCGATCAGGCGAAGGTGTGGGCCCGGTGTGATCCGGACCCGGTTTCCCCGTGAGATCAGTGCGCCCCGATGTTCGAGATCGTCTGGAAGATCGCGGTGATCATCAGGTAGGCCATGGTGCCGATGAGACCTGCCATGATGATGAGGATCGTCGGCATGATCAGCGCCATGATGCGCTGGAGATCCTTGTTCAACTCCTTGTCGTAACGCTCGGCGGCACGACGAAGGGATAGATCGAGTTTGCCGGTCTGCTCGCCCACGGAGATCATGTCCACGAACAACGCCGGAAAGGCACCGGTGCGGATGAGGGCGCGGGAGAAGGCACGGCCATCGCCGACCTGATCGATCACCCGGTCCAATTCCCCGCGGAGCGAGAGGTTCTGGGTGGCGTCGCGGGACAGTTCGAGCGCGCGGAGCAGCGGCAGGCCGTTGCCCACAAGGTTTGCCATGGTTTCCAGGAACTGCACGTAGAACCGGCTGGCGATGACCGGCCCGACGAGTGGCATCTTCAACTTCGTGCGATCCCAGGTCGGCTTGTTCGCGTCATTGTCCTTCCATGCCTTGAAGAACAATGCGGCGGCGACCAGCAGGATCGCATAGACATACCAGTATTCCCCAAGGTGATTGCTAATGGCGGTCATCCACTGGATCGGCAGTGGCAGCTTGCCGCCCGGCGTGCTCTTGATGAGCTCGGTGAGCTGCGGGATGAGCGTGGTGACGAATACGATCGACACGCCGATGCCCGCGAGCACGAGGAACGCCGGATAGATCATCGCAAGGATGAGCTTGCTCTGGAGTTCCTGGAGCGTCTTCAGGTAGTGGGCTTGGCGCTTGAGAATGGTATCGAGCGCGCCGGAAGCCTCGCCCGCGGCAGCGAGCGAGCAATACAGCGGACCGAAGCTGGGGCTGGCCCGCTTGAGCGCCGAAGAGAAGTTCATGCCATCGCGGACTTCCTGGCGGATGCGGTAGGCCACGTTCTTGAGGTTGCCGAGTTCCTGACGGCTCTCCATCGATTTGAGCGCGGGCTCAAGCTGGAGGCCGGCTCCGAGCATGTCGGACAACTCTTCGGTGAACATCACCACCTCGGCCCGCTTCATCTTCTGCGGACCTTCGGGGATCGCCTCTTCCTTCGCCGCCTTGGCGGGCTTGGACGCGGCCTTGTCGTAATTCGTCTCCGCCTTGGCCTTGTTCTTGGAGGCGGACGGCACCGTGGCCGCGGCATTCTCCCGGAGGCTGACCGGTTGGAGACCGCGCTTGTCGAGCAAGCGCATGGCATCCGGTCGGTCGCTGGCATCGATTTCCCCGGTGGTGACTGCACCGGCGGAGTTCAGGGCTTTGAAGGCGAAGACGGGCACGGCAGGACCAGTTTCAGGAGAGATTCAGCGGAAAAGCGGAGCGAGAAGCTTAGTGAGCGACATCAGTGGAGGTCACCGAGATGACTTCCTCCATGGTGGTGAGGCCTTGCATCACCTTGTGCCAGCCATAGCCGCGCATCGGGATATAGCCATCCTTCACGGCCTGGGCGCGGATCTGGTTGGCCGGGGCACTGTGTGCCACCAGTTCCTGCATGGCGTGGGTGAGGATGGCCACCTCGTAGATGGCGAGTCGGCCGGAGAAGCCGCTGTTGCGGCAGCGGTCGCACCCCTTGGCAGCATAGGCCTGGCCTTCGAGATTCATCGGGATGCCGAGATCACGGCGGTCTTCCATCGTCACCTCGCGCGGCACCTTGCAGTGCGGGCAGAGGCGGCGGACGAGGCGCTGGGCGAGGAAGGCCCGGACGGCGGCGGAGACGAGGAACGGCTCCACCCCCATGTCCACAAGACGGCTGATGCCGCCGAGCGCGTCATTCGTGTGGAGGGTGGAGAACACCAGGTGACCCGTGAGCGAGGCGCGGATCGCGATTTCCGCCGTCTCAAGGTCTCGGATTTCCCCGATCATCACGATGTTCGGGTCGGCACGGAGAATGGAACGCAGGGCCGAGGCGAAAGTGAGGCCGATTTCCGACTTCACCGCGATCTGCATCACGCCCGGCAGTTTGTTTTCCACCGGGTCTTCCACCGTCACGATGCGGCGCTCCGGGTGGTTCACTTCACTGAGGAAGGAGTAAAGGCTGGTCGATTTACCCGAACCGGTGGGACCGGTGATCAGGATGATGCCGTTCGGCAGGTGCAGCAGCGATTCGATCTTCTGCCGCACGAAGGGCTCCATGCCCAGCTTCTCAAGGTTAAACTTCTGCTGGTTGAGCAAACGCAGCGAAACGCTCTCGCCTTCCACGGTCGGCACGGTGGCGACGCGGACGTCGATGGTCTGGCCTTCGAACTGGAGATTGATACGTCCGTCCTGTGGCAGGCGGCGCTCCGCAATGTCCAGGCGGGACATGATCTTCAGACGCGCGATCACCGAGCTCTGGAGCGCCTTGATGTTCTCCGGCACCGTGACTTCCAACAGGCGGCCGTCGAGGCGGTAGCGGATGCGGAGGTTGTCCGCGAGGGGCTCCACGTGAATATCAGTCGCGTGCTGATCGAGGGCTTCGCGGATGATCTGGTTCACGAACTTGACCACGCTGGCCTCCTCGTCGTCGTCCTTGTCGATGACGTTGGCCTCGTCGGTGGCTTCGAGATTGTCGAAGTCCATCTCGCGGCCTTCGAGGATCTGCTCGAAGGTGTCCGCGCCCACCCCGTAAAGACGGCGGAGGGCCTCGTGGATGCGGCGGCGGGAGGCCATCGTCCATTCCACCCGCATTGGCAGTTCCTGCGCCGCGGCCTGGCGGGCGACGAGGTCGAAAGGATCAAAAGTGGCCAGTTTCAGAACGGCGGCAGGCCCCTCCCCTTCGATGGCGATCGGGAGCAAGCGGTGCTTCAAGGCGATCCGCGGGCCGCAGGCCTCGCGCAGCGGCAGCGGTGCGTCCGGAGCGGGAATGTTGTCCAGCCATTCCAAGCCCAGTTCCCCGGACAGTTCCCGGAGATATTTCTCCTCATCGACAATGCCGGCATCGAGCAGGTCCGGAATGGGAGAACGTTGGCGCTGGGTGGCCCCTTCGAGGACATCCGAGACGGCCTTGAGGTCGTCACATCCGGTGCGGCGGGCGGGTTCGAGCAGGAGCTGGGTCATTCGGCTGGCAATCTTCTCCCATTAAAACCGCCGGAGAGGCAACTTTGTCTCTGGAAAATGAACCAATCGGGCAAATTTGTTGCCCATAGACCATCGGGCTGCTCGCGTCCGACTCCCGGCGCCCTCCTTGATTTACGAAGGCCACGGGACGACGAATTACCGGAATGTGAACTTCTTCACCTTTTCATTTCCACACGGCACCCGGCGTGCATCATCCGGTCCGTGGCTTATCTGGAAATCCGAGACCTCTACAAGCAGTTCACCAAGCGCGCCGGAGGGCTGTTCTCCTCGGGCACCGAAACCATCCGCGCGGTGGACGGTGTCAGCCTGTCGATTGAGAAAGGCGAGATCCTCGGCCTCGTCGGCGAATCCGGCTGCGGCAAGTCCACCCTGTCCCGCACGCTGATGCAGCTCACGCCGCCGACCTCCGGTTCCGTGGTCCTGAACGGCGAGGACCTTTCCAAGCTGCCCCATCATGAGATCCGGAAACGCCGGCTCGATTTCCAAATGGTCTTCCAGGACCCTTACGCCTCGCTGAACCCACGCATGACGGTGTTCTCCACGCTGGCGGAGGCGGTGAGACAACGCCATCCGAAGCTTGCCAAGCAGGCGCTGGTCGAGCGGGTCGAAGCGCTCATGGCCACCTGCGGCCTCGATGCCGGGACCATGCGCAAGTATCCGCACGAGTTCTCCGGCGGGCAGCGCCAGCGCATCGCCATCGCCCGGGCTCTCGCCCCGGAGCCGAAGCTGGTGATCGCGGACGAACCGGTGTCCGCTCTGGACGTCTCGATCCAGTCCCAGATCCTGAATCTTCTCAAAAAGCTCCAGAAGGATCTCGGCCTCACTCTCATCTTCATCTCCCACGACCTCGGTGTGGTCCACTATCTGGCGGACCGGATCGCCGTGATGTACAAGGGCAAAATCGTGGAATCCGGCAGCGCGGAGGAAGTTTTCCACCACCCGCAGAACGACTACACGAAGCGTCTGCTCGCCGCGATTCCGAAGCTGGCCGAAGCCCCGGCCGCATGACGGGAATTTTCCGCCGGGTTGCGTCTCCCATGGATACGCGTATGATCCCCACCATGTTCCACTCCCGCTGGCTGTCCGCGCTCGCCCTGCCCTTGATGCTGGGGGCGTGCAAGGCCGAGGAAAACCGGAAAACCGCCATGGAAACCTCCAAGGAAGTCCCAGCCCAACCCACCGGCAAGGTCGAGAAGACCGATGCCGAATGGAAGAAGATCCTCACCCCTGAGCAATACCGCGTCCTCCGCCAGGCAGGCACCGAGCGCCCGAACGGTGAGATCTACGATCAGTTCAAGAAACAAGGCGGCGGCACCTACTACTGTGCCGGTTGCGGCGCGGAACTTTTCACTTCGAACGAGAAGTTCGATTCCCATTGCGGGTGGCCGAGCTTCTACGATCCCTCCAAGGCGAAGAACGTGGTGACCCGCGATGATTTCTCCGGCGGCATGGCCCGTACGGAGGTGCTCTGCGCCAAATGCGGCGGCCACCTCGGCCATGTCTTCAAGGGCGAGGGCTTCAACACCCCCACCGACCAGCGCTACTGCATCAATGGCATCGCGCTGAAATTCGTGCCTGCGGAAGCCAAAACCGCGGAGGCCAAGAAGGACGAGAAAGCGGCGGGCAAGTAACCGCCGCCGCACCAAGGCGCCGGAGGCGGAGTTTTCCGCCTCCACTCCCCCGCCCGTTCAGCGAGCGAAGCCTTCGCGGATGATCCGTGTGATCTCCAGCGCCACACCGAGCGCCGCCGTGCCCTGCTGGCCGCTGACCTTCGGAGTGACGCCCGCGGCCGCGCTGCGTACGAAGGCATCCAGCTCCAGCTTGAGCGGTTCACCGGGCTCCACTTCCACCGTGCCACGCTGAATCTGCATGCCGTCCCTCCAGTGGACCTGGCCGGACTGCTCCTGGTAGTCGAGCGAGAGATAGCAGTCCTCTTGGAAGACGCGGATCTTGCGCATCTTGTCCGGGCTGATGCGGCTGGCGGTGACATTCGCCACGCAGCCGTTTTCAAAGCGGATGCGTGCGTTGGCGATGTCCTCGTTCGGCGTGAGAACGGAAACCCCCACCGCGTCGATGGTGGCGATCGGGGAATTCACGAGATGGAGGATGATCTCCAGATCGTGGATCATCAGGTCCAGCACCACGCCGATGTCGATGCTGCGGTTCGGAAAGGGTGAAAGCCGGTGCGCCTCGATGAAGCGCGGATGCGTGAGCTTCTTTTCCAGCTCCTGCATCACCGGGTTGAAACGCTCGATGTGCCCGATCTGCAGCACCTTGCCGGTGCGCTGTGACGTCTCCACCAATACCCGCGCATCCTCCACCGTGGGAGCGATGGGCTTTTCCATCAGCACGTGGACTCCGAGATCCATCAAGCGGCAGCCGACCTCACGATGGGCCACGGTGGGCACCGCCACACTGGCCACATCGCAGCGCTCCGCGAGTTCCTCCAGACTGGAAACCGGAGTGGCGCCGAATTCACTGGCGATCGCCTCGGCCCGGGCCGCATCCGCATCATAAACGACAGTCAGATCGACGTCGGACAGTTGCGAATAGACCCGGGCGTGATTGCGCCCCATGGCTCCGGCACCGGCTACTCCGGCTCGTATGTTCTGCATGGGCTCTTGCTAGGCTACCCGATGGCGGCAGGGCAAGCGCCGGAAGATTTATCGGAACGAAACCACATCATCCGAACCCGCAAGGCCGACGATGGCATCGGGCTTGGAGGCGGGCTTGCCCTTCTTGCCATCCTTGCCGTAGGTCCACAGCACATAGTCCTGGTCGCGCGGCTTGGCATCAATGTACACGGCGAGATTGCTGGTATCGAGGAAGCGGTCCTTGACGCCACCGGCACCCGTGGCGGTCTCATCCTGATAGGGCGGAGCATTCACCGCGATGAGGATCTCCTTGCCCCAGGGATCGTAGAGGATGCCATCCTCACCCATTCCCATCATCTTCTTCGGGGAGAGGGCGATATTCGCATAAACTTCGCCGCGCGGATTCACGCTCTTGATCTTATCCTGGATGTCCACGAAATGGGTGGTGTCATTCGGCATCAGAGCCCCCATCACGAAGTTGGTTTTCTCCTCTGAGGATGGGCCTCCATAAACGGTGTCGATTCCCTCGGTGCGCGCGGCCTCCGGCAGCGGAGGACGTGAGTAATCCCCGATGAAACCTTGGATTCCCACGGAAACATCGCGGAATTGGGAGAGCGCCTGGGTTTGCTTCGCCTTCTGAATGGCTCGTCCGGCAATGCCCGTGGAAACGGTGGCCAGCACCACGATGATCGCAATCACGACAAGCAACTCGACCAATGTGAAGCCCTTGGAACGGAAGGTGGGTTTTTCAGTCCGGGTATTTTTACAATCCATTCCGCAAAGCTAGGCCGCGTTTTTGCGTTTGTCCATTCCCCGGACCGGCTGGTTTATGAAGCTGTCCGCACGATCAGGGGCGCGATCGGGGAATCCACATGGCGGACTGCTGGCAGCCATGAGTGCAACGAATCGCGTGCAACTCCTTTTGGGCTCGCCAGACCCGGCGTTTGCCCCTACTTCGGCCCCGCCATGAGCGCTACTCAACTGGATCAACTCAAGGAGTTCACCACCGTCGTCGCCGACACCGGCGATTTCGAATCGATGAAGGCTTACCAGCCGCGCGATGCCACGACGAATCCGTCGCTCATCCTCCAGGCTGCCGCCAAGCCGGAATACCGCCACCTTGTGGAGCAGGCCGTTTCCGAACTGAAGGGCGGTTCCCTCACCGGTGAAGCGCTCACCGAGGCCGTGCTCGACCGCATCCTCATCCTCTTCGGCCTTGAGATCCTCAAGATCGTGCCGGGCCGCGTTTCCACCGAGGTGGATGCCCGCTTGTCCTTCGATACCGAAGCCACCGTCGCGAAGGCCCGCGAACTGATCGCCGCCTACGCCAAGGAAGGCATCTCCAAGGACCGCGTGCTCATCAAGATCGCCTCCACCTGGGAAGGCATCAAGGCTGCCGAAATCCTCGAAAAGGAAGGCATCCACTGCAACCTGACCCTGTTGTTCTCCTTCGCCCAGGCCGTGGCCTGCGCCGAGGCGGGCGTGCAGCTCATCTCACCCTTCGTCGGCCGCATCCTCGACTGGTTCAAGGCCTCCACCGGCCAGACCTACGAAGGCGACGCGGACCCGGGCGTGATCTCGGTGAAGCAGATCTACACCTACTACAAGAAGTTCGGCTACAAGACCGAGATCATGGGTGCCTCCTTCCGCAACAAGGGTGAGATCCTTTCCCTCGCCGGCTGCGACCTCCTCACCATCAGCCCGGGCTTGCTCGGCGAACTCCAGGCTTCCACCGAGCCGATCGAGCGCCGCCTGACCGCAGAGGCCGCCGCTTCCGCCGATCTCAAGAAGGTTTCCTTCGATGAGAAGAGCTTCCGCTACTCCTTCAATGAAGACGCCATGGCCACCGAAAAAACGGCCCAGGGCATCCGTGGCTTCGCCGCGGACATCGTGAAGCTGGAGAAGCTGGTGAACGACATCATCGGCTGAACCGTCCGCACGGTTTGATTTTCCAAAGCCGGAACTCCGCGAGGGGTTCCGGCTTTTTCGTGGCTGGCCACGGAAGCGGAGGCTGTCTTTTTGCTTCCGGGCGGATGGTTTCCCCGCTCCAATCCCCGCCACACGTATGAACCGCAGATTGTTCGCCCTGACCCTTTCGGCCACCTTCGGCTTCCTGTGCGTCCCGGCTCTGGCCGGCGGGAAGAAGGAGGACAAGGTCACCGTGACCTTCCACATCGAGGCCGATAACAACGACAATCCCAAGATGATCTTCCAGGCGCCCGTGGGCGGACGCCAGCGGATCTTCCGCCGCCTGTCGGACTTCACCGTGCGCGACATCCAGGACTTCGCCGCATTCCAGGCGAACGATGGCAGCTACGGCCTCCTCATCACCCTGAAGGGTAACGCCGCCACCCGCCTCGCCGCGATCACCGCCACCAATCCGGACCGTTACCTTCTCGCGATGATCAACGGCCGCCCGGTGGATGCCGCCTTGATCGACAAGCAGATCACCGATGGCAAGCTGGTCATCTGGAAGGGCACGAATGCTCTGGAGATCCAGGAACTGGACAAGCTCGTGCCGCGCAGCGGCAAGGGCAAAGACAAGGATAAGGACAAGAAGCAATGACGGCCATGTTCCTCCGCCGCATCGTCTCCGCCCTCTTCCTGTCTTCCGCCCTCTTGAACGCGGGCGGCGAAGACATCCGCCTGCCCACGGCGAACGACTTTCTCTACAAGGGACAGTTGGACAAATTCTACATGTACATCGACCGCGACTTCGAAGGCCAGAAGACGAAGGCCTGGGAAGGCGGCGGCTACGGCTTCGTCCGGAATCCGGCCCGCATCAATGGCGAGGTCGTGATGTGCAAGTTCCACGAGGGCATCGACATCTGCCCGATGGAGCGCGACAAGGCGGGCAACCCGCTCGACATCGTGAACAGCATCTCGGACGGCACCGTGGCCTATGTCAGCCCGGTGGCCGGCGCCAGCAACTACGGCAAGTATGTCGTGGTGGAGCACAACTGGGACAACACCGCCGTTTACTCCATCTACGCCCACCTTTCCGAGATCACCTGCAAGCCGGGTGATCCGGTGAAATGCGGCGGCCCGCTCGGCAAGATGGGATTCACCGGCGCGGGCATCGACCGCACCCGTGCCCATGTCCACCTCGAGATCGTGTTGAAAATCTCCGACCGTTACGACGATTGGAACAAGGCGATCGGCGGAGCGAAGAACGCCCACGGCAATTTCAACGGCCAGAACTTCACCGGCGTGGATGCCGCCCGGTTCTTCATCGAGCGGCGCTCCAACCCCGGACTCACCTTCAATGCCTTCGTCGCGTCCACACCGGTACACTTCAAGGTGACCGTGCCCTCGAAGGGCATCATCCCGGAATTCGCACGCCGCTACAACTGGATGCTCCATGGCGATGCGGACAAGGCGAAGTCCTGGGAGATCTCGTTCAGCGCCACCGGCCAGCCCGTGGCCTTCAATGCCAGTGAACGCATCGTCAGCGGCCCCACCATCACCTATCTCAAGAATGCGTCCGTGCCCCACCAGTATCTCACCCGTGGTCTGGTGAAAGGAGACAATGGCACCGGCTCGCTCAGCATCGGCGGCAAGCAGCTTGTCGCCCTGATCAGCGATGACTTCCCGGTCGCTCCGCCGGAGAAAACCGACAAGGAGAAGACGGAGAAACCTGTCGTCGTCAAACCGTTGAAGCCGAAGCCCAAGCCCAACTGATTTTCCGTAACCATGTCTGACAACACCCTCGCCAAGATCGAGTCCCTCGGCCTCAAGCTGCCGTCCGTCCCCGCCCCCATCGCCGCGTATGTGAACTGCGTCCGCACCGGCAATCTCCTGTTCCTCTCCGGTGGTCTGCCCATTGATGGCGACCGCAAGATCATCGGCCAGGTGCCGGGGCAGGTTTCCATCGAGGAAGCCTATGAAGGCGCACGCATCATCATCCTCAACCGCATCGCCATCATCCGTGATGAGATCGGTTCGCTGGACAAGGTGAAGCGCATCGTCACTCTCAATGGTTTCGTCAGCTCCGCTCCGGACTTCTATGATCATCCGAAGGTGGTGAATGGCGCGTCCGAGCTTCTTGTCGAAATCTTCGGCGACCGCGGCAAACACTCCCGCACCGCCCTCGGTGTCAGCGCGCTGCCACTGAATGTGGCCGTGGAGATCAACCTCATTGTTGAGGTTGAGGACTGAACTCCTCATTCGCTTTTGAAGCGGAAGCCGGAACCCGGAAGGTTCCGGCTTCTTTTTTGTCATGGGCGTTGGATTCCACGGGAAAGGAGTCCAGACTGCTCATCATCCACGATGTTCATCGATGCCCACAATCATCTGCATGATCCGCGTCTCGGTGATCCGGCGCCGGTGATCGCGGAGATGCGTGCGAGCGGCATCGACGCCTGCATGGTCAACGCGACATGCGAGGATGACTGGCCGCTGGTTGAAGCCCTGGCTATGGAGCATCCGGACTTCGTGCTTCCAGCCTACGGCGTCCATCCATGGAAGGCCCATCTGGCGGCACCGGGATGGGAGGACCGTCTGCACGCGCTGCTGGACCGTTCACCCGGAGCGGCCATCGGCGAGTGTGGTCTGGACCGCTGGGTGAAGGAACCGGACATCGCAGTACAGTCGCCGGTATTCGAAGCCCAGTTGCGGCTTGCCCGCGAATTCGACAGACCGGTGGTGATCCACTGCCTGAAGGCGTGGCAGCCGTTGTTCGAATCGTTCGGGCGGATGCAGCCTCCACGACGCTTTTTGATGCATTCGTTCAATGGCTCAATCGAAACCGCACGACGATTGATTCCGCTGGGTGCCTACTTCTCGTTCTCCGGTTATTTTCTCCAAGCACGGAAGGCGGAAGTGGTGGAGACATTCCGACAACTCCCTCCTGATCGCATCCTGATCGAGACGGACGCCCCGGACATGCTGCCCCCGGATGCCTTCATTACCCACCCGTTGGAAGGGGCCAACCACCCGGCTAATCTGTCGGCCATCGCGAGAGGATTCGCTGCGGCCATGGGGCTGGATAGCCCCGGAATCGCAGTGCGGACCACGGAGAACTTTTGCCGTTTCTTCCGCGGCTGATCCGGCATAATCAAGAACGGCAGGTTCCGGATTTGACAATTTCATGCAACTTATGGAAAGGATTGCCCGGTGCAGGCGTATAGCTGCCGCGTATTCCACGTTTCATCGTTTCCGCACGTCCATGACCAACCGATTGGTTCTCACCGCCCTCTGTGTTCCCGTTCTTGCCTTCGCCCAACAAGGCAACCGCAAGGGACACGACAACATGTCGCCCATCATTCCCCTCGATCAGGTGCCGAAAGCTCCGGTCCTGCCGGTCCAGGAGGCTCTGAAGGCCTTTCAGGTCGCGCCGGGCTTCGTGATCGAGCCCTTTGCCAGCGAGCCGATGATCGTCGAGCCGGTGGCCGTGGATTTCGATCCCGCCGGTCGCGCTTGGATCTGCGAAATGATCGGCTACATGCCGGATCTGGATGGCAAGGGTGAGGATGTGCCGATGGGCCGAATCGTGGTGCTGGAAGACACCAATCATGATGGCAAGGCGGACAAGCGCACCGTCTTCCTGGAGAAGGTGCTGCTGCCCCGCGCGGTGGCGGTGTTCCCGGACGGCGTCCTCTTCGTGGACAACTACCGGCTGCTGTGGGTGAAGCGTGACGGTCTCAAATCCGTGGGTGAACCCGAGGAAGTGGCCAAGGACTGGATCGCCGGTGGCAAGGGTGGCAACCCCGAGCACAAGTCGAACGGCCTCGTCCGCAACCTCGACAACTGGCTCTACAACGCCAAATCGGACAAGCGTGTCCGCCGTATCGATGGCAAGTGGGTCGTAGAGACCACCGAAAACCGCGGCCAATGGGGCATCTCCCACGACGATTACGGCCGCCTCTACTACAACGACAACTCCACCTTCCTGTGGGGCAATCTGGTCGCGCCGAACCTGCTGCTCGGCAATCCGGGCGTAAACCTCAAGGTGAAGGACTTCACCCAGCTCGGACCGAACGCCACCTGGCCGATCCGTGTCACCCCGGGCGTAAACCGCGGCTACATCGCGAAATCGAACGGCTACAACGAGGAAACGCTCGACCCGAAAACCTTCAAGCTCATCAACGCCACCGCCGCCTCCGGTCCCGTGATCTACCGCGGCACCAATTTCCCGGCGGAGTGGTATGGCCGCGGCTTGTCTCCGGAGCCTTCCGCCAACCTTGTGAAGGCTATCCAGATCACGGACTCGAATGGCAGACTCAGCGGCAGCCATCCTTTCGGCAAGACCGAGTGGCTGGCCTCCACCGACGAGCGCTTCCGCCCGGTCAACCTCTACAACGCGCCGGATGGCACCGTATGGATGCTCGACATGCACCACGGCCTTCTGCAGCACAAGACCTACATGACCACCTACCTGCGTGAGCAATACTCCAGCCGTTTGCTGGACAAGCCCGCAGATGGGCTGGGGCGCATCTACCGCGTCCGCTACAAAAGCGGTCCGCTCGAAACCGCCACGGATCTCACCAAGCTCGATGGCGAGGCGCTGGTGAAAATGCTCGTCCACAAGAACGGCTGGCACCGTGACATGGCGCAGCGGCTCCTGATCGAACGCGGCGATGCCTCGGTGGTGCCCTTGCTGGAGAAGCTTGCAAGCATCGAAGGCTTCCCGATCGGATCGATCAACGCGCTGTGGACCTTGGAAGGTCTCGGCAAGCTCACCGCCGCTCCGGTGGCAAGCGCCCTGGGATCGAAGGATCCGAAGGTGGTCTGCTCGGCGCTGTGGGTTTCGACCAAACTGCCGGACGCCGAGTTCAGGAAACTGGCCGACCGGATCGTGAAACTCCAGCCCGCCAATGACGAGGTGAAGATCTATCTCGCCCGCGCATTGGGGCCCGTGGGCACTCCGGAAGCCTTCGCCAAATTGGCGGACCTCGTCTCGAAGGACGGCAAGGAGTCGCTGGTGAAAGCCGCAGCCTACTCGGGTCTCAAGGGGCGTCTTGAAGACTTCAAGAAAGCCACGGCAGGCAAGATCACCGACACCACGTTCCTGGCATGGGTGGATCAAGGCCTGAAGGGACCGGTTGTGGCCGTCTCCGGTGCCGGACTGACCGGCGAGCATCTGGAGTCCTTCAATCGCGGCAAGGCGATGTATGTGGGTGAAGCCGCCTGCTTCGGCTGCCACGGTCCGGATGGCCAGGGTCTGCCGAATCTCGGACCGCCGCTCGACAAGTCCGAGTATGTCACCGGCAGCCCGGAGCGCCTTGCCAAGATCCTGCTTCACGGACTCAGCGGTCCGGTGACAGTGAACGGCGAGACCTATACTCCGGCTGGAGAAATGCCGGCGCTGTATCCGAATCCCGCGATGACCGATGCCAAGCTCGCCGACGTGGCCACCTACGTCCGCCACGAGTGGACGAACACCGCCGCGCAGGTGAAGCCGGAGGTGTTCACCAAGGTCCGCGCCGCCACCAAGGACCAGGTCGGCCGCCCTTACACGGAAGCCACGCTGAAATAAGTCGGACGTAGTAGTTCGAAAACCAAAAGCCCGTTCTCCAACCGGAGGACGGGCTTTGTTCTTCCACGTAGCCGGAGTCGTAAGACTTCGGGCTGAGCGGAGATACGCAGTTTCGTGTAATTCCAGTCCGCCTTCGATCTACCCAAACCAACGCTTCAGGATCAGGGTGAATCTGCCCAGCCTGAAGTCTCACGACTTCAGCTACACGCAGGCTCCTATCAGGCCGCCTGACGCAGCAACGCAACGAGCACTCCCTGGATGATCAGTTCGCGGGCCGGAATCAGATCCGGGAAATCCACATTCTCCGCGCGCAGGAACGGGCGGCCCTTGTCGGTGATGTAACGTTTGAGCGTCGTCTCGCCATCGATCAGCGCGGCGACGATGTCGTTGTTCCGTGGCTCGCGGAATTCCAGGATCACCGTATCCCCGCTGCAGATGTGCGCATCGATCATCGAATCCCCTCTCACCTTCAGCGCGAAGGTCCGGGCATTGCGCGGAATGCCGAGCGAGGTGATGTCGATGGAAACGCAGCCGCGGCGTTCCGGTTCCGCGTCCTGGGACATGCCGGCGGCGATTTCCCCGTAAATCGGAATGTCCACGATTTCCTCGCGATCGAGATCCTCCGGAAAAACCACCGCACGGGCCTTGCCGGGCAGACGCTGGATGATTCCCTTCTTTTCCAGCGCGCGCAGATGGCTCATGGCAGCGGTCTGGCTGGAGAAGCCAAAGAAGTGCTGGATCTCACGGGTGGACGGCATCACGCCGGTCTGGCGCTGGGCGTCCTTGAGATACTCGACGATTTCCCGTTGGCGTGATGTGAGTCCCTGCGACATGGCGTTGTGAACAGTGTTCACTGGAACAAACCATGCCGGAATTAATTCGGCAAGCGGAAAGACTCCGGATTGAACCTTGAAGCGGCGCGCCCAATCATGCACATCCCCCCCATGCCGCGCCCGCTTCTCGTCCGCTCCGCCGCGCTCTTGCTTTCCGTTCTCCCGACGGCCTGCGCCGTCGCGCCCCCTCTCCGCTCCACCTCCCGGAATACCGCCAACTCCCCGCAGGCTCCGGCAGTCATTGTCGAGCAGCCCCACAGCTTCGGTTCCGTTCCTCCGACCGCCCCCCCGGCGATCGCCGCTGAGAGCGCCATCGTGATCGATGCCGATTCCGGCCGCGTGCTTTACGCGAAGAACGCGGACAGCCCGCGCCAGGTTGCCAGCACCCAGAAGATCATCACCGCCTTGTGCGTGCTCGATGCCGGCAACATGGACAAGCAGGTCGTCATCGAAAAGATCGACGTGGCCTGCGAGCCGACCCGCCTCGACATGAAGCCGGGCGATTCCTACTCCCGCCGCGATCTGCTGAAGGCGCTCATGGTGAAGAGCTGCAACGACGTGGCCCGCGCCCTTGCCCGCGACGTGGGCGGCAGCGTGGAGGGTTTCTCCGATTTGATGAACCGCAAGGCTGCAAGCCTGGGCATGCGGAATTCCCACTTCGTGAATCCGAATGGCCTGCCGAGTACCGCTCAGTATTCCACCGCGCGCGATATGGCCATCGCCGCCCGCTACGCCTACCGCAGCCCTCTCTTGCGCTCCTACGTGGCGACCAAGGCTTTCGAATTCCAGTTCGCCGATGGTCGCACCAGGCTGTTGGAAAACACCAACCGCATCCTCAAGTCCGTGCCTTACTGCAATGGCATGAAGACCGGGACCACCGATGCAGCCGGCCGCTGCCTCGTTTGCACCGGCTCTCTCAACGGCCGCTCGACCATCGTCGTGGTATTGAAGTCCACCACTCCGTTCATCTGGAAGGACTCCGAGAAACTGCTCCGCTGGTCGCTGGAGCGTTGAACCAAGGCCATCCACCCATGGCCACCGATCCCGCCGCCGAACTCGAAGCGCTCTCGGCAGCGGGATTGCTGCGCGTGCTGCGCCCCTTGGATTCCCCTGCGGGTCCGCAGGTCATGCGCGATGGCCGCGCCCTGCACAATTTCGCATCGAACGATTACCTCGGCCTCGCGGGACATCCGCGTTTGGCGGAGTCGTTCATCGAGGGCGTGAAACGATACGGGGCCGGCTCCGCCGCCTCCCGCTTGGTGGCGGGCACCCTTGCCCCGCATGCAGCCTTGGAAGAGGACTTGGCCGCTGCGAAGAACGCGGAGGCATCACTGGTGTTTTCCTCCGGCTTCGCCACCGCCATCGGCTGCCTGCCCGCGATCGTGGGGAGCGGAGACACCGTGATCCTCGACAAGCTGTGCCACGCCTCCTTGATCGATGCGGCGAAACTCTCCGGCGCCACGCTGCGGGTGTTTCCCCACAATGATGTTCCGAAGCTTCGCAAGTTGCTCGCCACCGTGCGGGCAAAGGATGCCTCCGGACGAATCCTCGTCGTGACCGAGTCCGTCTTCAGCATGGATGGGGATCTGTGCCCGCTGCTGGAAATCGTTGAAGCGGTGGAGGAAGCAGAGGCGCTGCTATGGCTCGATGAAGCCCACGCGTTCGGAGTAATCGGCCCCTCCGGCATGGGACTGGCCGCACAATACGGATTGCAGGAGCGGGTCACGTTCCAGATGGGAACCTTCAGCAAGGCAGCGGGACTATCCGGTGGCTACGTCGCCGCTTCGCGGTCGTGGATCGATCTGTTGGTGAACCGCGCACGCGCGTTCATCTACTCGACCGCTCCCCCACCCTCACTCGCCCATGCCACCCGTGAGTCACTGGCATTGATCCGCTCCAGTGATGGCGAAACACTGCGTGAACGCCTGCGGGCCAACATCCGGGTGCTTTCCCCTGCAGCAGGCTCCGCCATCATTCCCTTTGTGCTGGGTTCCAATGAAGCCACGCTCGAAGCCGCCTCGCGTTTGGAAGCGGAAGGCTTCATGGTGCCTGCGATCCGCTACCCCACGGTGCCGCGCGGCACCGCACGATTGCGGGTAAGCATTTCCGCTGCCCACGATCAGGAAGTGGTCGCCGCATTGAAAAATCTGCTCCCAGGTTCCTGATGAACGGGGGGCTTGTGACATAAGCGAATGTTTCCCAATTCTTGCGCAGAAAAACAAATATGGCGTGCAACTTTCGCGTTTGAAGGACGTATACTTGGCCACATCCGAAAATCCAAACCACCTCCATGAAACTACTTCTGACGCTTCTCGCCTTGGCCTTGCCTGCCGCGGCCATCGAACCGGGCTTCACCCCTCTCTACAACGGCAAGGATCTCACCGGCTGGAAAAAGGTCAATGGCAACGGCGAATACAAGGCCGCCGGACCGGAATTGCTCGGCATCGGCGACAACGTGAAGGCCAATACCTTCCTGCGCACTGAGAAGACCTACAAGAACTTCGACCTGCGCTTCGACATGAAGTTCGATGATGCCGAGGGCAACTCCGGAGTGATGATCCGCGGTCTCCAGAAGACCGACAAGGAAGACGGTCGCGTTTACGGCTACCAGTGCGAACATGACCCCAGCCCGCGCTGCTGGACCGCCGGCCTCTATTGCGAGGCCATGCCCCGCGGCTGGCTCGTGCCGAACAAGGCGAACAAGGAGGAAGCGGAGGCCTTCACCGCCGCCAACACCAAGCGCTACAAGGTCGGTGAGTGGAACAGCATCCGCGTGCTCTGCGAGGGCAAGCACATCCAGATCTGGCTGAATGGCGAAAAGACCGTGGACTATACCGACACGGCTCCCGAGGCAATTTCGGAAGGCTTCTTCGCACTCCAGGTCCACGCCGGAAAGGCCACCCACGTCCGCTGGCGGGACATCCGCATCAAGGAACTCTGAGGACTCACGACGCGCGTGGGCGGAGTTCGGGACTTCCCGCCAACAACTCCGCCCACTGGCTCCGCTCAATCCGGTCGAGACTTCCGGCGAAGAGGAGCCCCTCCCGCGATTGATCCGGCACCTCTCCCACCTTGATGACACGCATGCCGGCTGAGAGGGCCGCGTCCACCCCGTGCTGGGTATCCTCGATGGCGAGGCAGTCGGAGGGTTCCACGCCGAGGCGCCGACAGGCGAGTTGGTAAATTTCCGGAGCCGGTTTGCTCTCCTCCACTTCATCCCCTGACGCGATCACCCGGAACCACGGCGCGAGCCCCGAGGCCTGAAGGCAAAGATCGATGTCAACCCGGTCGCTCGAACTGGCGATCGCCAGCGGGACACCTGCCTCGGTGAGAAGCTCCAGGGCTTCCTGGATACCAGGCAAAGGTTTCAAGGCCTTCCGCCCCACCAGCGATTTCCAAGCCTCATGCCAATCCGCGCGGAACCGGGCGAGGTCGAAATCCGGCCCGAAGTGTTCCGCGAATTTCGCCTCGATCGCAGCGTTGGTGGTGCCCGCGTGGTGCTGGAAATAAACTTCCTTTTCCAGGATTCCGCCCTGGTTTTCCAACGCTCTACGATAAGCCTCGTAGTATAGCTTCTCCGTGTCGAACAAGGTGCCGTCCATGTCGAAGACCACGGCCTGCACGGCCGCCGGTTTCGAGGCGGTGGAGTGGTTGCCAAGGGATTCGCGGTATTCGGTTGGGCGCATTCCGGTTTCGATGAGGAAAAAACGGCTGAGTTCGTGGGCGGAGCCGAAGTTCATGTCGCGCGCGATAACCGCGAGACTGAGCTCGGTATGACTGAGAAGATGCTGGAGATGGCGCAGGCGCACGCGCTGGATCTCCTGCTTCGGTCCATGTCCGAGAAGGGAGGAAAAACGCGCCTTGATCGTCGTCATGGACAGGTTGCTGCGCTCCGCCAGTTCCGAGACACGCAGGGAATCGTGAGGAGCGGTGAGACGGATGTGACGGACCAGGTCGCGGACATCGGGATCGGCGATCGCAAGTGTGTCGCTGGACTCGCGCGCGATCACCTTGCCCACAGGAATCTCGATTCGCCCGCTCAATGAGGTCTCGCCATTCATCTGTCGCCACAGCAGTTCGGCGGCCTTTCGTCCCACCTCGCGGCCGGGATAGGCGATGCTGCTCAACGCCGGCCAGGTGGCATAGCAGCAGACCGCATCATCCCCGAAGCCGATCACCGCAAGATCCGCCGGCACCTTGCGCCCGAGCCGATCCGCCGCCCGCAGCGCCACCGCACCCAGCGGATCGTCCGCCACGAACAGTCCGCAGGGCGATGGCAATGTATCGAGAAACGCCATGACTTCCGTCTCGATCTCGCGCCAGGTCTGGGCCTTCCACAATGGCCGACCCTTCAGATAATGGACCACCGGCTCGGCGCCATATTCCGCGAGTTTCGTGCGGAAGCCGCCGAGCCGCTCCCGTGAATAGCGCCTGTGGCCCGGCGCGAATTGTTCCTCTCGGTAGTAGGTTTCCCCGCGGGCCAGAAAGGCGAAGTGGCCCACCGAACATTCGATCAGGTGCTCCGCAGCCAATCTGCCGATCATGGCATTGTCCGTCACCACCCGCGGAAAGCCGAGATCCGGCCCCTCGGTGCTGGTGAGCACCACCGCCTGCCCGCGTTGGCGGAATGCCGCCAACTCCTCTTCCGTGGCGCGGAAGAGGATCAGTCCGTCCCCATGCCAGTCATGGTCGAGCTTCACCGCCTCCATCTCGCCGAAGAGATCGTTTTCCGTGGCCAGCCGCCACAGCTCGTGCTCCCGCATGAAATCCACGATCCCGCCGAGAATCTGCGGAGCGTAGCAGGACCACACCGGATGACGGAAACCGACGCTCCGGCGGGCTGGATGAGGTTGCTTCATGCGCTTCCCCATCATGTCGCAACAGGCTGCGGGATGAATACCAAAAATGGCATCCGACGTTAATGACACCGCCTCCGTCGATTTTGCCCAAAGGTGGCATCTAACAAAAAATCTCAGCCTTCTCTAACATTTCACCTTTCCCAAGGACCACCCCTCATGTCATGCTAAATGCAATGGCACCTTCCTCCGGAGTTCAGGATCAGGACCTTTACACCCGTGCGAAGCGGGCGGAAGAGGAAGGCGATCTCGACCACGCACGGGTGCTGTATCAGGCCGCCCTGACCCACCGGCCGAACGATCCATCCCTGCTGCAGGATTTTGCAGCGCTGCTTTGGATGACCTATGACTTCACCGCTGCGGGCCGTCTGCACGAGCGTCTGGCCAGCCTGCCGATGGAGGACCCCACTCCGCTGTTGTGGGCGGCCCGGGCGGAATTTTCCATCGGCCACTTCGACCGTGCCGCACGATTGCTGGATGTGGCTTTGGCCAGCCATCCGGACAATGCCGACCTCCTCGGTATGCTGGCGAGCGTCCATGAGCGGGCCCATCATGGCCAGGAGGCCCGCGAGATGGCGTTGCGCGCGCTCGCCATCGATCCCACCCACGCCGAGGCCACGCGCCTGATCGCCCACCTCGATGTGGATGCGGGCGATCTTCACGCCGCCCGCACGAGACTGGTCAATCAGCTCCAGCAACATCCCGGAGATGAGGATTGGCGGCTCCGCTACGAGCTCGCCGCGATCTTCGACCGTATGGGTGAACCCCAGGCGGTGATGCGCGAATTGAACAAGGCGAAGGCGAGCCTGTATCCACAGGCGCTGCCCGCGCTTGATCAATCCCGCCGCATCCGCGAGCGCCAATGGGCGCTCACCTGCCGCATCACGGACGAGGATTGGAAACGTTGGCAGACTGGTTTGCCAGAGGACGCAAGCCATCATCCGGTGGCTCTCATGGGCGGGTTCCCGCGCAGTGGCGCCACTCTTGTGGAGCATATCCTGACGAAACACCCGCGCTGCCTCGGCACGGATGAATCCGGCATCCTGTTTTCGCAGTTCACCCGTCCGCTGGTGCATCAGGCCGCATCGATGGATGACGCTTTCGAGACCCTGAACAACCTCTCGCCCACCCTGCTGGTCTCGGATCGCGAGCGCTACATCCGTTGCACAGAGGCTTTGCTGGGCGAATCACTGGAAGGCCGCGTTCTCCTCGATCGCGAGCCCTTCCATACCGCGGACCTGCCATTGCCGCTCCGTCTGTTCCCGGAAAGCCGGGTGTTGATGCCCCTGCGTGATCCACGCGATGCGGTGATCTCCTATTTCCTTACGCTGGTGCCGATGGCTCCGGACAGCGCGGCCTCGGTCGATCTCGGTGAAACCTGCCGCTTCTATGCGGACACGATGCGGCACTGGCTGCATTTGGAAGCCATCCTTCCCCATCCCACGTTGCGGGTCCGATATGAGGATCTGATCGTGCAACCGGAGCAGACGATCCGCGAGGTCACCTCCTTCCTCGGTCTGCCGTGGTCTCCGGATCTCATTGCGGGGGAATCCTTCCATGCCGATTCCATCGGACGTTGGAAGCTTTACGAGCCTTGGCTGGCTCGCCACATGCACCATCTGGATCCGTTCATCGAGGCATTCGGCTACGCCGGTGGAGTCTGCTGAAAATGCCCGCGCCTGTGGCGCTTTCGCCCCCTCCTCGATTGTGACACCCTTGTCACAATACGGAGCATGCAGGTTTTCCTATTGCGTCGGCTCGTCCTGAGTCTCTTCTCCGCGGTCTGGCTCCTCCCCGCCCTGTCCCACGCCGTCACCTTCGGCGTGGACAAGACCACCTACGCATCCAGTGACAATATCACCGCCACCTGGACCCGCGTCTCCGGAGACACGCAGGCGGCGAAGGATTGGATTGGCATCTACACCCCCACCCAGGTCCCCAGTGGCAGCAGCCCCTCGCTGCGCTGGTTTTATCTCAATGGCACCAAGACCGCTCCGGGAGCGGCGGTGCAGAGTGGCAGCATCACCTTCACCAATCCGGGACTGGCCGCTGGCAACTACGTCGCGCGCTTCCTGTCGAACGACGGCTACACCGAGCTCGCCCCGGCTGTCTCCTTCACGGTGCTGCCCGCTCCGCCGACGTTCAGCCTGAACAAGTCCAGCTACCTCGCTGGTGAAAACATCACCGCCACCTTCGGCCGTGCCACCGGCAATACGATGATGGTGAAGGACTGGATCGCGATCTACCGCTCCAATCAAACACCGGGCACCGACTACTCGCTGACATGGCGATACCTCAATGGCAGCACCACCGCTCCGGCCGCGGTGGTACAGAACGGCAGCGTGACCTTCAGCAGCCCGACGCTGCCCGCCGGTTCCTATGTTGCTCGGTTCTTTGCCAATGACGGTTACACGGACATCGCCCCAGGTATCCCCTTCACGATCACCGCCGGTGGCGGCCCCGCGGTCCCGCAGTGGGTGGTGAACAACTTCCCACTGCGCTACGCGCTGACCGGCACCGCCTACACCGGCTGCGTGCGCGGCTATGCCAAGGACACGGATACCAGTGATACGCTGACATTTGCCAAAGTGTCCGGGCCGACGTGGCTCACCATCGCGGCGGATGGCACGCTCGGCGGCACTCCCGCCGTTGGCGATGTGGGCACGAATACCTTCACGGTGAAAGCCACCGACATTCCCGGCAACAATGCGACCGCGACTTTCACCGTGCAGGTCTTCGCACCGGGCACTGCCCACATCGACAAATTGAAGGTGCTTTCCTACAACCTTTTCCACGGCTGGGGCAAGGTGACCAATGGCGTGCGCAAGGGCATCGACAGCATCCTGCTCTCGGGAGCCGATGTCGTCTGCACCGTGGAGAGCACGGACAATGTCACTGGTTCGAACCAGTTCCAGCCACAGGCCGTGGCCGCGGAGATCGGCTGGTTCTATACCCGCATTCCCGGCGGTGGCGATGTCGGCGTGATCAGCCGGTATCCGATCACGGACACCTACTCCGCCAGCGTCGCGGTTGGAGCGCGCATCACGATGTGCGCCAATCCACTGCAGGAGGTGATCGTGTATTCCACCCACCTCGACTATCTCCACTACGGTCCGTACGAGGCCGCGCGCTCCGGCTCCACGAATGCGACGACCATGACCGAGGAGCTTGCGTCCAATCGCGACGAACAAGCCACCGCTTTGGTGGCCGCCATGCAAAGCCAGCTCGGCGCCGCGGATCAGACACCGGTGGTCGTGTGCGGTGACTTCAATTGCCCCTCACACCAGGACTGGACCGCGGCGGCTGCATCCCAACACTACGGCAAGACCATCGCGTGGCCCGCCACGCTCTCCCTGACCAATGCCGGACTGGTGGACACCTTCCGCCAGATGCATCCGAATCCCGTCACGGACCCGGGCAATACCTGGGCACCCATCTATACGGGCGATGAACCACAGGACCGCATCGACTTCGTCTTCGCCAAGGGCAACCGTCTCACGACTCTCAGCTCCTCCGTCTATCACACGGCGGTGGAGAACACCTTCAACAACTACTACAGCGACATCACCGCGATCGCCGGCAACACCTGGCCGTCCGACCACGCGGCCGTGCTCACGGAATTCAGCGTCAAGCAAGTGGATGCGGACGGCAACGGACTGCCGGACTACTGGGAGAACCAGCGCTTCGGCGGAGCCCCGCCCCAGGGCTTGAATGGAGATGATGATGGCAATGGCATCAGCAATATCCTCGACTACGCCTCCGGCATGCCCGCTGGATTTGCCGATGCCTCGCGTCTCTGCCGCACCCGCCGCGAGTCCGATGGGTTGCGTGTCAGCTACCTGCGCCGCAAGGGCGGGACCGGCACGGGCTGCGACTATCTCGCGGGTGGCATGCGCTATCGCCTGCTGCGTTCCATCGATCTCACCAACTGGGTTCCAGCGGATGATTGGTGTAGTGACGACGCCCCTTCATCCGCCGGTGGCGATGGCGAGGAAATGTCGGTGAAAGTTACGCCACCTCCCGGATCGCAACAGCAGTTTTTCCGGCTCTCCGTCGCTCCAAACTGACGGATCAGTCCAGTGACAGATGGTGACAATCCGCGCCTTGTGGCGGACGAAAATGCCCGCTTGCCCGGCTGTTTCCGCCATCCGGTTTTCAACTCTCCTCCCTCAATCTCCAGCCACTCATGAATCGCGCCCAATTCCTCCGCCTTTCCGCCCTCGGCACGTTCGGCCTCGCCACCCGCGGCCTTGCGTTCCCCTCCGGATACACCGGCATCCCCTCCGGCATCCGCCCGTATCTTCAAACTCCGCGCCCCGATTCCATGTGGGTGTCCTGGTTCAGTGACAATGCTCCCTCGGGCCTGATCGAATGGGGCTCGTCTCCCGGTGCCCTGGTCAATTCCGTGGCTGCGGATCTCGACGTGCTCGGCTCCGGCTACAACTACCACGCGGGCCGTATCACCGGCCTTTCGCCGAACAGCTACTACTACTACCGTGTGAGCAACGGCTCGACGGTTTCAGAGGTCTTCCGCTTCCGCACGCCGCCACCCGCTGGCACGAAGACCGGCCGCATGCGCGTGCTGGTGATGGGTGACAACCAGATCATCGCTGAGAACCGCTACGAGAAGCTGATCGCCTGCGCGAAGGCAAAGATCGAGTCCCTCTACAACAAGCCGATCGAGGAGGTCATCGACTTCATCCTCATGCCGGGCGACCAGGTGGACGTAGGCACTCTCGACCACTACCGCAACCTGCACTTCAAGCAGTGCGGCCTGATCTCGCCGAACATCCCGATCATGACCACGATCGGAAACCATGAGACCTACTACGATACCGGCATGAACCTCTACGGCCGGATCTTCCGATACGATGACATCAACTACGGCGGCGTCACCAGCCCCGGCGGCGAGAAGTACTACTCTTACCAGCTCGCCAACATCGCCTTCGTCCACACCAGCAGCGAACACACTGGCGCGGAGCAGAAGGGCTGGGTGCGTTCGCTCGTGGACGTTCTCAAGACCGACTCCACCACCGACCTGTGCATCAGCGTCTGCCATCGCCCTTACCAGGCCGAGCAGTATGTGGGCGACATCTCCGGATGGTTCCGCTCGGACATCATGCCGATTTTCGCCGAGACGGAAAAGCACGTGATGAACATCGGCGCGCACCACCACCTCTACGCCCGCGGCCAGACGCGCGAGTGGCCGATCTACCACATCATCTCGGGTGGCACCGCCTGGGACCAGTACTGGGGACAGTCCACCGAACTGGACATGGATGATGTCCAGAAGACCATCGCCAACTGGGCCTGGCAGCTCATGGACTTCGACCTCGCGGCCCGCCGCATGGACGTAACCTGCTATTCCGAGGCCAACGTGCGCCTCCCGGCTGCCACCCGCTGGAACTACGACAGCCGCATGGTGGACTCCTTCCACCGCCAGCTCGGTCTCGCCCTGCCATCGCAACCGTCCCTCACCAATACCTTTTCCGCTCCGGTCACCCTGCCCCTGAGTCTCCAATGCTCCGCCTTCGCCACCAGCACCGCGGAAACCTTGAACAGCACCTGGTTTCAGGTCGCCAGCGATGCCGCGTTCACCAGCCTGAAGGTGGACAAGATCCGCGACTTTGAAAACCTCTACGGTGACACCGGCGCTCCACTCTATGAACCGGTGGACATCAACGCCGGCATCAACCTGCTCCAGTTCCCGCTTGCCGCGAACTCGCTGCCAAATGGCTCCTATTACACACGCGTACGCCATCGCGACAGCAATGCCGCGTGGTCGCCTTGGTCCGCATCGAAGACCTTCGAGGTCACCGGCAGCGTGGTGGCGGATCCCAAGATCACCCTCGCCAAAAAGGTGTATGCCTACACCGAAAACTTCTCGGTGGTCTATGAAAACGGCCCGGGCAATGCGAAGGACTGGATCGGCATCTACAAGAAAGGTCAGAGCCCCGGACCGGTCGCCTCTACGAGCTGGCAGTATGTCTCCGGGAAAAGCGGCACGCTCAATTTCACCACCGACCTCGCCGCCGGCCAGGAGTGGTTCGCCGCTTTCTTCGCCAATGATGGCTACACCGAAGTCGCTCCCCGCGTCCCTTTCTATGTCGGCAGCACTCCGACACTAACCACGGACAAGACCGCGTATGCGGAAGGAGAAACCGTGAACGTCACCTTCGCCAATGCCCCCGGCAGCACCAAGGATTGGATCGGTATTTACAAGGTGGGCCAGACCCCGGGGGTGGGTGGCGTCACCTCCACCGCCTACCAATATACGCCGGCCGCCTCCGGCACGAAATCCTTCGCCAATCTTCCGAAGGGCTACTACTACGCGGTCTATCTGGTGAACGACGGCTACTTCGAAATCAGCCAGCGCGTGGCCTTCTCCGTCGGCAGCCAGATCTCCAGCGTCTCCATGGCCTCCAACCAGGTGCCGAGCGGACAGGATTTCACGGTCAACTTCTCCAACGGCCCAGGTATTCCCAAGGACTACCTCGGTATCTTCAAGCAGGGTGAAACTCCCGGCGTGGACGTGCTGACCGCCTATCTCTACTTCGATGGCAAGACCAACGGCAGCGCCACCTTCCATCTGCCGAACCTCGCGCCCGGCAACTACTTCGTGGCGATGTACACCAACGATTCCTACACGGAGGTCTCGAACCGCTACAACTTCACCGTCGTCGCACCGACACCCTTGAAGTTGGAGCAATCGAGCATCGAGGGCAACCAGATGCGACTCCGCTTCAGCGCCCAACCCGGCAAGAACTACACCGTGCAGCGTAGCGTCGATCTCCAGACCTGGCAACCGGTCCGGACGGTGGTGCCCTCCTCTTCCTCGCATGAGGAACTCGTGGACTTCGATCGTTCCATCAACGAACGCTGCTTCTTCCGTATCCTGCTTCAGGAATAAGCCCGTCATTTTTATCATGGAACCTCAACGTCCGCATCGGTGCCTCGCACCGGTGCGGACGTTTCGTTTTTGAGACGGAAGCATAGGACACCTGCGGCCTACGTAGGAATCCCCCGTGCCTCTCCGGATTTTCGCTTGAGGTGGGTCCCCTCCGGGCGCATCAATGCAAGCAACCACTTGCATTCATTATGCCAGCCCGGACTCCCGTTCCATCCCGTCCAAAAGTCACCGCTTCCGAGAAGCTGGTGGAGGCTGCGGCGATCGTATTCGCCCGCGATGGGCTGAGCAGCGCCACCACCCGCGAGATCGCCCGGACCGCCGGAGTGAACGAGGTGACCTTGTTCCGCAATTTCCAGACCAAGCAGAACCTCCTCGCCGCCGTCCTCGAAAAAGCTTTCGAACGGAAGACCAACCCTCTCGCCGAAAAGTTCGACTCGCTGCCTGAGCGCGCATCCTTGCGCGAGGTGATCGCCGCCTTCGCCGAGGCCGACTATTCCAGTCTCAAGCAGAACGTCTCGCTGATGCGGGTGCTGGTCGGAGAGATCCAGAAATTCGAGGAGCATGAAATGAAGGTCCTCCGCGCAATCTTCCGGCCTCGCCGGGACCAACTCACCAAACGGCTCCGCGATGCACAGGCCCGCGGTGAAGTAATTGCCGATGTCAATCCCGCCATCGTCGTCGACCAGCTCGTGGGCATGATCTTCACCCATGTCCTGCGGTCCGACTGCCCCTTCAAGCTGGAATACAAGCAGGACCAATACGTCCGCGCCTGCGTCGATCTCATCGTCCGCGGCATTTCTTCCTCCCGCAAATGAGCGCGGCCACCGCCACCCTTTACGGCTCCGATCCGGAGCAGCTCAGTCCGATCGCGGCACGCCTGCTTGAAAAAGGTCTGCTCAAGTGGGTGATCGCCCTCGCAGCATCATTGGGCGCGATCCTTGAGGTGATCGATACCGTGATCACCAATGTCGCGCTGCCCGACATCCGCGGCAATCTCGGTGCGACGCTTTCCGAAGCGGGCTGGATCTCCACCAGCTATGCCTGTGCGAACGTGGTCATCATCCCCCTGTCCGCATGGCTCGGCTATCGGTTCGGGCGCCGCAATTACTTTGTCTTCTCGCTGATCGGCTTCACCTTGGCCTCCTTGCTGTGCGGCATCTCCAACAGCCTGGGCATGCTGATCTTCGCCCGCGTGCTGCAAGGACTTGCCGGTGGTGGCTTGCTGGCGAAGGCGCAGTCGATCGTGTTCGAAACTTTTTCCGCCAGGGAGCGTCCCTTGGCCCAGGCCATCTTCGGCCTCGGCGTGATCGTCGGTCCAGCCATCGGCCCCGTGCTCGGCGGCTGGCTTACCGATAACATGGGCTGGCGCTGGATCTTCTTCATCAATCTGCCGCTCGGTGTCCTCGCGGTTCTGATGTGTACCACCTTCATGCCCTCCGACCGCCCGGAGGAGATCAACCGCACTGGCAAGGTGGACTGGAGCGGCATCGGGCTGCTCGCGGTGGGCCTCGCCTGCTTCCAGCTTTTCCTGGAGGAAGGCCAGCAGGACGATTGGTTTGAGTCGCGGTTCATCTGCACCGTCGCCATTGCCAGCGTGATCGGCATCATCCTCTTCATCTGGCGGGAGCTCACCACCGAACATCCGGCTGTCGATCTGCGCGTGCTGCGCTACCGCTCGATGATCGGCGGCAGCCTCTACTCCGCAGTGCTCGGCATGGGCCTCTACGGCATCATGTTCGCCGTCCCGATCTTCGTGCAGGACTACCTGCACTACACCGCGCTCCAGAGTGGCATGATCCTCGTGCCAGGTGCCTTTGCCTCCGCGGCGATGATGATGGCCTACGGCAAGATCGGCAACAAGGTCTCGCCGCGCACGATGATCTTCTTCGGCGCGTTGCTCACCAGTCTCACCGGGTTCCTGCTGATGGACATCAATCCGGACACCGGCACCAAGCAGCTTTTCTGGCCGCTCATCGCCCGCGGCTTCGGCAGCGTGATGATGTTCATGCCGCTGAGCATCGCGACACTCGGTCCGCTGGACAAAAAGGACATCGCCGCCGGTTCCGGCTTCTACAGTCTCACCCGCCAGCTCGGCAGCAGCATCGGCATCGCGCTGATCACGACCCTGCTCGCACGCCGCGAGGCTTTGCACCGCTCGGTGCTCGTCGAGCGCATCTCCGACTATCGGCCGCAAGTCGGCGAACGGATCGATCTGCTGACCAATGCGTTCACCGCCCACTCCGGAAGCAAGCAGGTCGCCCACGATCAAGCGATGGGCCTGCTTGATCGCATCGTCTCCGGCCAGGCCATCCTCCAGTCCTACGAAGACATCTTCACCTACGTCGCCGCCCTTTTCATCTTCACGCTGCCACTCCTGTTCTTCCTCGGCGGCAAGCCGAACAAGAACGCGAGCGATGCCGCTGCGGCCGCCCACTGAACCCTTTACCGAATCCCGCCCACCATGTCCGAACAACCTGCCACTCCGACCGAAGAAACCTGCGGGGAATCCGGCATCCTGCCAGATGATCTTCCCCAGGGAGCTGCCTCTCCCGGAGCCGCGCCCGCGAAAAAGAAGCGCAGCATTCTTTCCCGTCTCGTCACCCTCGGCATCCTCGCCGGTGGCGCCGCGTGGCTCGTCCACTTCGTCCACGAGACGATCGCCTACGAAAAGACCGAAGATGCCTACATCACCGGCCACATCCACCGCATCAGCCCCGGTGTGGGTGGCCCTGTCACCAAAGTCCTCGCCAATGAGAATGATCAGGTGAAGGCCGGACAACTCCTCGCTGAAATCGATCCGCTCGAGTTCGACATCATGCGCCAGAAGATCGAGGCGGCGAAAGCCCAGTCGATCGCCCGTGAAGCACAAGCCAAGGCCGCACTCGATCAGGCAAAAGCCGAGTCCATGCAAGCCGACGCCCAAATTGCCAGCGCCGATGCCCAGGTGAAGCAGATCGAAGCCCAGCTCGAACTCGCGAACATCAACTACAACCGCAATCGCAACCTCTCGCGCGGTGACACCCGCGCCGTTTCGGAGGCGGAACTCGACACCACCCGCGGCATCGTCGCGTCCACCACCGCCACCCTTGATGGGGCGAAAGCCTCACTCGCTGCTGCGGAAGCGAAGAAGAAAACCAGCGAGGCCGCGGTGGAAGCCGCAGCCGCGGAGATCCAGGCGGCGAAGGCGAACACCGAAGCCCAGGTAGCCGCCCTGCGCGATGCCCAGCGTCAATACGACTACAGCAAGATCATTGCTCCCGCCGATGGCTACGTGGGCAACAAGAACATCGAAACCGGCAACCGTGTCCAAGCCGGACAGCCGGTGTTCGCCCTCGTCGAGAATGACGTGTGGGTGGTTGCCAATTTCAAGGAGACCCAGCTCAAGGGAATGAAGCCCGGCCAGGAAGTCGACATCAGCGTCGATGCCTTGGACGGCAAGACCTTCAAGGGCCGTATCGACAGCATCTCTCCTTCCACCGGAGCACAGTTCGCATTGCTTCCACCGGACAACGCCACCGGCAATTTCACCAAGGTCGTCCAGCGCGTGCCGGTGAAGATCACCTTCGATGCCGCATCGATTCAGGATTCTCTCGCCAATCTGCTGCCTGGTCTATCAACGGTGATCCGTGTGAAGGTGAAGTAACTCATCACATGACGATTTCAGCGATGCACGTTTCGCCACGGTGAAACGTGCATCCTGCATTTTGGCATCCTTCTTCCACAGAATGAGATCAAATCACATCCGATTGATTTTAGATCACTTGCAGCTGAATCAACCTCTTTGGCACCGTGACTGCGATAGTGGTGGATATGAACCCCACCACCATTCTTCAGGAAGCGGACGCGCTGCAGGAGATACTGACCCGCTACGTCGATTCTCGTGACGGCTACAAGCAGGCCGCCGAAACCGTAACGGACGAGGGTCTCACCCGTACATTCCATCACATCGCCGAACGCCGCGACCGTATCGCCGGTCGTGTGGCGGAACTTCTTCATGCCGACGGCCGCCAGCCGGACACCAGCGGCAGCGCCGAGGCGGGCGTCCACCGCTGGTGGATCCGCATGCGCGACAAACTCTCCGATCATGACTCTTCCACGGTTGTTGAAGAATGCCTGCGCGGTGAAAAGGAACTTTCCCGCACGCTTCATTCGGTTGCGGAAAGCGGCAATCTCACTGCCGACCATGCCCCGCTGATCGCGGACGCAATTTCAGAGGTCGATCTGGCGATACGCGCCTTCGAACTCATGGTTGACGACGCTTGATTCACTCACGGACCGGCTGGGACCCGCCGGATCCCGGTCGGCCGTCATCCACTCCGGCGGTAGAAAAGAGATGTTATGTTAAGTTGGGCTCTCACATTCCTGATCCTGGCACTGGTGGCCGCATTCCTCGGTTTCGGCGCCTTGGCCGGCATGGCCGCCACCATTGCGAAGGTCCTGTTCGTGGTCTTCCTGGTGCTGCTCGTCATCTCGGCGCTCAATCGCTCCATGCACGGCAAGGCACCTTGACCGGATCGTGATGGATCGAATTTCCGGCCGCGGGAACCTCCGTTCTCCGGTCGGATTTTTCGTTTCGGGCCTTGCCCCGTCCGTTGGTTTGCCGTCTCGGCCACATGGATCACCTGAACGATTGAAAAGCCCCGCCCCGTTGGCCAGTATCGACGGCGGCTCATATGAGATTTCGTGCTTCTTCGATAGTGTGGGGACTTTCCGCGGCTGCGACCCCTCTGACATCCGCCGCAGCCCCCCTTCCTCCCGGGGCGGTGGCCATCACCATGACGAGTACCCCGGCCCTCTCACCGGATGGTTCAACCGTGGTTTTCGAATGGCAGGACGATCTCTGGTCCGTCGCCTCCAGCGGCGGAATGGCCAAGCGGCTCACCCGTCATCCGGCCCGGGATGCCTATCCTTGCTTCTCCCCGGATGGGAAGGTGCTGTACTTTTCAAGCGGTCGCGCCGGTGGTCTGAAGCTGTTCTCCATGCCCACCGAGGGCGGCCCCGCGACCCAGCTCACCTTTCATTCGGAAGGAGCCATCCTGGAAACGATCACTCCGGATGGGAAGACCGCCATTGTGCGTGGTCCGCGCGACCTCGATGACGTGAAGCCCGAGCGCCTGATCGCGGTCGATCTCACCAAGGATGCGCCGGAAAAGGTGCTCTTCGACGTGCCCGCGCAATGGGCGCGCGTTTCACCGGATGGGAAGACGCTGTTGTTCACCGTCGATGGAGATTCACCGTATCGCAAAGGCTACCATGGTTCCCGCGCCACCTCGATCTGGAGTTACGACTTCGGCAGCGGGGCGATCGGAAAGCAGGCGAAGTCGGAGATCGAGGATCGTTATCCGTTGTGGCGGCCGGATGGCTCCGGCTTCTTCCACGTCGCCGAAAACGACGGCACGTTCAACCTGTGGTCGCACGATTTCAAAAGCGGCAAGGATGAGCAACTCACCCGCTTCAAGGAGGATGGCGTGATGTTCCCCGCCGTCTCTCAGGATGGGAAGACCTTCGTCTTCCGCCGCGGCTTCGAGCTGTGGCGCTGGTCCCAGGGTGGCGAGCCGCAGGCCCTCCCCGTCCATGCCATCGAGGACATGCCGGATCTTGATCATGAGACACGGAAGGTCGCGGGCACCACGGATGCGGACTTTTCACCGAGCGGTCTGGAGATCGCATTTTCCGCCGAAGGTGAGTTGTGGGCGATGGACACCGTGCTGAAGGAACCTCACCGCCTGACCGAAACCGCCGCATGGGAAAGCGATCCGACCTTCTCGAAAGACGGCGGCTGGTTGTATTTCCGCAAGGACGATGGACTGGATTCGAACTATTTCCGCATGAAGCGGAAGAAATCCGCGGACTACTGGTGGCGCGCTTCCGGTCTGGAAGAGCAGCAGGTGACCAAGGGCAAGGAACCGAAAACCAAGCTGGCCCTGTCTCCGGATGGCAAATCCATCGCCTACCTGGCCGGCCGCAGCATGCTCTGCATCGCCAATGCGGATGGCGGCGGCGAACGGGTGCTCTACAAGGAAGGCACCACCGGCAGCTTCGACTGGGCACCGGACAGCCGCTGGCTGGCCTTCGATGCGGAGGATGCGAATTTCAACCGCGATGTCTTCGTCATTCCGGTCGATGGATCGAAGCCCGCCTACAATCTCTCGCGCCACCCCGACAACGAGGGCTCGCCGAAATGGTCGCCGGATGGTCGTGGGATCGCATTCACCGGCCGCCGATTGGGAAACAAGACCGGCCTCTTCTACGTGAATCTCCGCCTTGAAGATGAGGCGAAATCCCCTCGTGACAAGAAGGCCAAGGAAGCGGAGTCCGCCATGAAAGACGATCCGCTCTACAAGTCCGCAGCTCCTGCGGAGGAACCCGCCGAACCGGAGCAAACTCCCGAGACGCCGAAGAAAGACGCGCCCGCGAAAAAGCCCGCGCCGAAGACGCCGGAGCAAGTGCGGATCGATTTCGACGAACTCAGCGAGCGCATTCACAAGCTCGACACCGGCAGCGTGGAGCCGACCCAGATCATCTGGTCCCATGATTCCAAAGCGGTCTTCTATTTGAATGCCGACACCAAGGTGAAGGGACTGCACCGCATCGAGGTCGGAGATGGAACGAAGCCGGAGACGTTCGATTCCAACCGTGGCAGTCCAATCCGCACCGATGACAAGGACGGCCTGTTCTGGATCGTGGACAATGCCCCCGCGGTGCTGCGCAAAAGCAAGCTCACCACCTACGCGATCGATACTCGATTCGAGTCGAACCGCGCCGACCGCCAGCGCATCTACTTCCGCCAGATCTGGCGCACGCTCCGTGATTGGTTCTATGACGCCCGGATGAACGGCCGCGACTGGGAGGCGATGCGCGTGAAGTATGAGGACACGGCGGCGACCGCCACGGACTCGCGCGCATTCGACCGAGTGGTGGCGATGCTGCTTGGCGAGCTGAATGCCTCCCACCTGTCGTTCCTCTCCACTCCGTGGCCGAAGCCCTGGGCGGATGACACCGCGGAATTCCACACCACCCGCCACGTCGGCATCCGCTTCGATCATGGCAATGGCAGCGGTCCGTTGAAAACCGGTTCCGTGATTCCGGATTCTCCGGCAACCCTTTGCGTGCCTCCGGTGAAGCCCGGTGAAACCGTGCTATCGGTGAACGGCCAGCCGGTGGACGCCTCCATACCGGACACCCGCTTCATGAACGGCCGCATGGACCGCGAGGTGGTGCTGACGATCCAAGGAACCGATGGCAAGCAGCGCGATGTAACGCTGAAGGCGATCCCGTGGACACGTGTCCGCCAGCTCGCGGGCGATGCGATCGTCAAGGAGCGGCGCCGCCGTGTGGAGGAAGACTCCGGAGGCAAGCTGGGCTATATCCATATTTCAAAGATGCAGTGGGACGAGTTCGAGGAATTCGAGCGCCAGATCCACGCAGCCGGCCATGGCAAGGATGGACTGATCATCGATGTGCGTGACAACCCCGGCGGCTTCACCACGGATCACCTGCTCACCATCCTGTGCCAGCCGCACCACGCCACCACCATCGGACGCGACGGTGATCCGGGTTATCCGCAGGATCGCATGGTGTATGCGTCCTGGAACAAGCCGGTCGCGGTGATCTGCAACCAGCAATCGTTCTCGAATGCGGAAGTCTTCTCCCATGCGATCAAGACGCTGAAGCGCGGCCCCTTGGTGGGAACCGCCACTGCGGGCGGCGTGATTTCCACCGGAACGGTCCCGATCCTGGACGCGGGCAGCTTGCGCCTGCCCTTCCGTGGCTGGTTCATTCCGGACGGGGACCAGGATATGGAACTCAATGGCGCCGCGCCCGACTACCCGATTGATGAGACTCCTGCGGATCAGGCTGCCGGAAAAGACCCGCAACTTTCCAAAGCCGTGGAGGTTCTCATGGGGGATCTGAAAAAAGCGGCCGCCACGAAGAAGCCCTTCGAGCCGCACTACCGCTATCAACCTGCGGAATAGCGGACCCCATAAGGATTTCCGACAATACTTCCGGGCTGCAGATCATATCCTTCCACTACCGATCCCATGTCCATGAAGCGTCTGCTCCTTCTTCTCACCGCCATCGCATCCGCTGCGGCGGCGGAACCGTCGAAACCGAACATCGTGCTCATCTTCGCGGATGACATGGGTTGGCATGATGCGGGTTACAACAATTCCAACGGCTTTTTCGAAACGCCGAACATCGACCGGCTGGCGAAGGATGGCATGGCATTCACCGCCGCCTATGCCGGTGCGGCAAACTGCGCCCCCAGCCGCGGCTGCCTGATGTCCGGCCAATACACACCGCGCCATGGCATCTACGCTGTAGGCAGTACTTCACGTGGACCGAAGAAGGAGTTTCGCATGGATCCGGTCCCGAATACCAGCGATCTCCGCCCGTCCATCGTAACGATGGCGGAGGCCCTGAAGGCGCGGGGCTACGCCACCGGCCACTTCGGCAAATGGCACCTCGGTTCCGCCAAAGACGGCACCGGCCCGCTCCAGCAGGGCTTCGACACCAGTGATCCCACCTTGATTCCCCCGCCGGACAAGGAAAACAACCCCGCCGATCCGAAGCGAGCCTACTCGATCACCCGCGAAGCCTGCGAGTTCATCGAGAAGAACAAGGAGCGGCCGTTCTTCGCTTATGTGGCACATCACGCCATCCACTCGGCACAGCAGGCCCGGCCGGAGACATTGGAAAAGTTCCGAAAGAAAGCCCAGACGATGAAGGCGGATGCGAAACCGCTCTATGCCGCCTGCACTTACGATCTCGATGACAGCGTGGGCGTCCTGCTCAAGAAGCTTTCGGATCTCGGTCTGGACAAGAACACGCTGGTGATCTTCACCAGCGACAATGGCGGCACTCCTCAATCACCCAATGAGCCATTGCGCGGTGCCAAGGGAGCCTATTACGAAGCGGGCATCCGAGAGCCCTTCGTCGTACGCTGGCCCGGCACGGTCCAACCAGGATCGAAATGCGATGTCCCGGTCATCAATGAGGATCTCTATCCTACCTTCGTCAGCGCCGGGGGCGGCACACCTGCGGAAAACCTTGATGGAACAAGCCTGCTGCCCCTCCTCAAGGGAGCCGCCACCCTGCCCCGCGAATCCATCTTCTGGCATTTCCCCGGCTACCTGGATAATCCGGTGCCGCGCGGACGAGACAAGATTTTCCGCACCCGCCCCGTCACCACCATCCGCAAGGGTGACTGGAAGCTGCTGTGCTATCATGAAGAGTGGTTGCTCGATGGCGGGCAGGAAAAGATCGCCACCAACCACGCGGTCGAGCTCTACAACCTCAAGGATGATCCCGGCGAGCATCACGACCTCGCCGGAGAGAACCACGCCAAGCGCGACGAGTTGATGAGCGATATCGTCGGGTGGTGGAAAAAAACCGACGCCAAGCTCCCCACACCGCTGGGCAGGGACGGTCCCAAGGCGGACAAGGAAGAGAAGAGCGATGAGGAATAGAAAACGGGCGGAATGAAACATTGTCCACCCGGGACGCGTTCGCTTCACGTTCCCCATGAAACGTTTCGCATTGCTCCTGTTGTTCGCTCTCCCATGCCTGAAAGCCGCACCGCCGAACATCATCATCCTGCTCGCGGACGACATGGCCCAACAGGATCTCGGGGTTTTCGGCCAGAAAGAATACGCCACACCGCATCTGGACAAACTCGCCCGCGAAGGCTGCATCCTCAGCAACGCCTATGCCGGAGCCCCGGTCTGCGCGCCTTCCAGAGCAACCCTCCTGACGGGATTGCACACCGGCCATGCGCGGGTCAGAGCTCTCGGCACCCGCCTCAAAGGCCAACCGGCCATCCTGCTCAAAGAGGACACCACGATTGCCAAAGTGCTGCATGACACCGGCTATCGCACCGGCGTCGTAGGCAAGTGGGGACTTGGCTCCAACAACGATGAAGGCCATCCGTTGAACCTCGGTTTCGACTCCTTTTATGGTTTCGAAACCCACGAACAAGCCCACGATTTCTTTCCGCCATTCCTCACGCGTGACCGTGTTCGCGAGCCGATTCCGGGAAACGCCGGTTTTGATATGAAGCGGCTCTATCGCTATGACAGCGACCGCTCGCTACCCCAGGTGCCGAAGGATTTCTGGCCGCAGTACATGGCGGATGGAGCGCTTGATCTCACAGGGCTTGGAGTGAAACAGCCTGACCAGGCACGTTACTCGCAGGACATCATCCAGGAGGCCGCGTTGCGATTCATCAATCAACCGGATCCACGGCCGTTCTTCCTCTACTATGCCACCCAGATTCCGCACGGACCGACCGTCGTGAAGAACCTTGGTGAGTTCAAAGACAAGCCATGGGACATCAAGCATAAGGTCTGGGCAGCGATGATGAAGACGCTGGATGACGATGTGGGCGAACTCGTAGCCGCGTTGGAGAAGTCCGGAAAGCGTGGCAACACCGTGATCTGGTTCGCCTCGGACAACGGATGTGAACCCGGCTACCTCGCGACCCACCTCGACAAGGACAAGCGCGGCGATGATCCCGTTTTCCACAATTTCGGTCCGGGCCGCGGAGTGAAATACACCCACTACGAGCGTGGACTGCGGGTGTCCTCCTTCATCAATGCCCCCGGACGGATCGGCCCCGGCATCTGCGAACAGCCGACGGAGAACTACGACTTGCTCCCAACCTTTGCCGCGATGGCCGGAACGAAGTTGGACAGCAAGACGGACGGCATCAATCTGATGCCTTACCTGCAGGGAGTCACCTCCGATGATCGCATCCTCTACTGGGAGGACGGCGCGAATGCCAAAGGCACCCAGGCCGCCCGGACCGGCAAATGGTTCGCTTTCCGCGAGGGGTCCGGTGCGGCGCTCCAGCTTTATGATCTGGAGACGGATCGGGCCTGCAGCAACGATCTCGCACCGAAACAGCCCGAAGTGGTTGGGCGGATCGACCGTTTCCTGAAGGAACAGCATGCGCCCAGCCCTTGGTATCCCTCCAAGCTGGACGCAGCTCCGTGAAATCGCCCGCTCACTTCAATGTCATCAGGTAGTTGAATAGGTCCGCGGCCTTCTGTTCATCCATCCCATCGAGCAATCCCTCCGGCATCAGTGAGCGTTTGGAGATCACGTGGGACGCGATCTTCTTCCGCTCCACCACCCGCGGCTCGGCGCCAATGGGGCGGATGGTGACCGCGTCCGCAGTATCCTGAACCAGGAAGCCGCTGATGACCGTGCCGTCCGTCAGCGTGAGATCGTGGCGATAGTATCCGCTCTCAAGTTGGGCGTTCGGATCGAGGACATTGCGCAGCACCCCTTCCAATCCCATCGCCCCGATGCCGCTGAGATCCGGCCCGATCTGTGTTCCTTCCCCGCGGGCCTGATGGCAGATCATGCAGGTGTTCTGGAAGGTCGCTCTGCCCGCCACGGGATCTCCTTTTCGCGAAACGATGTCCTTGTATTTCCCGAACTTCGCCGCCTTTTCAGCCGCCTGTTGCGCGGTCATCAGCACGGGAAAATCACGGGTGAGTTGCACCACCGCGGGTGGAACCAGTTTTCCGGGATCATCTCCGGACAGGCGGAGCACCAGCCCCGGGGATTTCATGCCAGCCATGTCGGTCTGGTAATTGGCGCGGATCTCATCGGCCGAGCGGGCCGTATTCCAGATTCGGAATTCATAGTAGTCCGCGCCACTGGTTGCCGTAGTCGTGGTGCCGCCGATACGCAGCCCCTTGAGCGGCTCTGTGAGAGGTTTGCCCTTGTCCTGATCCAGCTCGCCATCGAGGTAGATCTTCACGCGACCTTCGGTATCCCGGGTCACCGCGCAGTGGGTCCAGAGATTCGGTTCCACCCGGCGATTGGCGATCGCTACATCACTGCCCGCGAAAACACGCAAACGGGCATCATGGAAATTCATGCCCGGGCCATTGAGAGCCCCGAGCAATCCATCCCTGTTGTCGATCCCGGGAGCGAGTCTGATCCAGGTCTCCACGGTGAACGGTCCTTCGAGATCCACCGTCCGATCAATCTGTCCGGCGTTCCCATTGAGATGAATCACGCGTGCAAGCTGGGTACCGGACTTGGCCAGCAGCTTGGCCACCGATGGCTCCTGATCGCCCATAACGAGGATCAAACGCTCGAACGCGCTGCCATCGAGTTCGCCAAACTTGCCCGCTGCCGCGGCTTCAGCGAATGCGGCGGCCTTTGCCTTGGTGGAGGTAAGGCCATCGATGGCGATGGTCCGCAAGGCACCGGGCAGACCACTCCATTTCTCCGCGAGCAAAGTTACGGCCTTGGGGTCATCCGCACCACTGAGAGCTCCCACCGCCGCACGGCGAACCGCCTCATCAGCGTGATCGAGGAATCCAGCAAACGCATCGGCACGGGTGGAACCCGTCTCACGCAGTGCGGAAAGAATGGCCACCAACTCGGCGGATGGCTTGTCGCGATCCAACCACGAAGCGATCTCCGGCTCCAGATCCCTCAGGCGCAGCAGCCGCGCCAGTTGCAGCACCAGCGCGCGGTCCTCCGGTTTCGGCTGCGCTTGCAAAATCGCACGGCAGGCTTTCGTCACCACCGTGGCAAGCGCGGGCTTGGTCAGCATCGCTGGTTCCAGACGAGTGAGACCTTGAAGCAAGGGAGCGCGCTTCGCGGGATCAGCCAGCAACCGATCCAAGGCTGACACCACCTCCGGTTGATCAATCTGGCTGCCCAGCAAAGCGAGCTCCTCGGCATCCAGCGGACGCTTGATATTGGAAAGTTCCGCCACCAGCAGCGGGGCCGCTTGGGCAGGTGGCAGCGAGAGGATCGCCAGCAGGCGGGCCTCCGGTGCGAGTCCATTCCCGGAGGCTAGCATCCTGCGGGTTTCTTCCGGATGCAATTCCATCACCCAACGCGCGAGGTAGCGCTCGAACTGCCGGTCATAGGCATCCCATACGGGTCCACCGAGCGGTTCACGGCCGAGACGAGCGACCAATGCCACCATGGCGGGCGTCACGTCCGGGTGGTGACGGACCGCATTTGCCAGCGCGGCACGCACGCGGTAGTTCGGGTCGGTTGCGGCGTTGGCGAACACCGTCACAAAGTCGTTGGCAGCCAACCCTTTCTCCCCCGCGATGCGCAGGGCTTCGTGTCGAATGGATGCCTGCGGATCAATGGCCAGCTTCTTGAAGACCTCCACCGCTGGCACTCCATATGCATCCAGCGCATGGAGCGCATCAAGACGGCGAGCCAGCTTCGCCTTGGGATCAACAGCCAGCGCGATGAGCTTTTCCTTCACCGCCGCCGGTTTCGTCTCCACCAGCCGCTGCCACGCCATGGCCGCATCCAATGCCCCCGGGCCACCGAGCTGGGCCACAAGCTGGTCCGCATTCATCTCGGCCACGTTCACCGGTTTCACCGGCTTTGCATCGGTCGGGCGGATGCGCCAGATCCGCCCGCGGGTCTTGTCGCGATCGGGATGATTCCGCGGCACCTCGTTGTGGGAGATGATCTTGTTGTACCAGTCCGTGATGTAGAGGAATCCATCCGGACCGAACTTCACCGAGACCGGGCGGAACCACGGATCATCCGACACAAGGAAATCACGGCGTTTGTAGTACTCCGGATGACGGTCCGCTCCATCCCGGTTCATCGATACCACCTGGATGCGATTCGTGATCGGATTCGCCACATACACCACATCCTGCCCGCCGTATAGAGTGGCGAAGCGGCTGCCCTCATCACCAGCCACCGCGAGGCCGCTCAGGCCGGTGCCGCCCATTTGCACACCCGGCGTGGATTCCGGGATATAAGGCGCGTAGGCTTTCAGTTTCTCGCGTGAACCCCCGCGGTAGTGAGCTCCCGGTTCGAATTCGGAAAGCGGCATGCCCATGTCATTCGCTTCCTGGACAAAGGTTTCACCGGAACGCGTCTGGACAAGGCCCCAGATGTTGTTCGGACCCGCGGTCACGGCTTCGAAGTCCGAGCCATCCGCACGGAAGCGTCCGAGCTTGCAGGCATTGAAACTTTTTTCCAGTGATCCATCCGGGAACGGCTTGCCATCCGGGCGACGCACCTTGGAGGCATTGAAAAGTCCCTGCGCCACATAGACCCAGCCACCCGGAGCACGCTCGAACTGGTGCGGCATGAGGTGAGAATCCTGGACGCCGAAGCCATCCAGCACCACATCGAACTTGTCCGCCTTTCCATCGCCGTTGCTGTCCACATAGTGACGGATCTGGCTGCCGTGATGCACGAGCGCACCATTGCCATCGAGATCGGGCATCAGCCCCAACGGGATGGCCAGACCATCCGTAAATACCCGGGGAGTCAGCGGCAGCGGCGCGGAAGGATCATCGAACACCAGCACCTTGTCCTTGCCCGCTTTGGCATAGAGGGCATCGGCGCTCGCCTTGTTCTCGTTGCCATCCACCGGATACTCGAAGGCGGTCATGGTCCACATGCGCCCGCGGCCGTCCCAGGCCACCGTGATCGGCTTGCCCACTCCCTGTTCTTCCGAAGCCACCAGTTCAGCGGTGAAGCCTTCCGGTAGATGAAACTTCTTGAGTTGGTCCGCAGCGGAAAGCGCGGAAGAGCCTGCCGCCACGGGTGCGGGTGGATCGACCTGGGTGGCCTTCCACGTAGGAACGCCGGGAGTGTCCGGCAGTTCATCGAGAGTGAAGTCCTTGCATTGCACCAGACATTTGCCTCCCGAGTGGACCTGGATGCCGATCAACCCATCGAGCGGAATTTTCCCCTCCCGCTCGGTGTAATCCAGAGCCGGAACCCCGTTGATCCAAGAACGGATGCGGCGTCCCTCGCAGACGATGCGGTAGTCGTTCCACTCCCAATCCTTCACCGCGGCCTTGAGGGCCTGCGGATCGAGTGCGGCTGACAGCTTCACATCGCGGCGGGCTTCATCATAGAGATCACCCCAATAGCCGATCCCCGCATCCACCTGATAGCCCCGCATACGGGACTGTCCCGGCTCACGGATGCTGCGCACCTGCATGCCGGAGTTGATGAAGCCCTCGCCTTTGATCAGGCGGATTCTAAACTTCATCTCAAAGTTGCCGTATTCCTTCGCCGTGGAGAGGAAGAGGTTGGTCGTGGTCTTTTCCTCCAGCGATCCTCCGGTGATCGCACCATCCTGGACGCGCCACCACTTCTCCTCGCCCTTCGGCATTTCCCATCCCTGGAGGGTTTTCCCATCGAAGATGGACACGGGTGCCGCATGGGCGGCACCGGCAAGAGAAAGACCGAATGCTAAAACGTGGATGGTTTTCATCGGATGGCTCATGGAACTTCGAAGTCGAATACGATGACGCGCGCCAGCCGCGGCACGACGATCTCCTTCACCCGCTCATGCTCCTCATGGGGTAGATACGCATCCCGCGCTTCCTGGGACGAGAAGGTCATCACAAAGCCGTGGGTGAAGCCGTCATTGAGTCCCTCGCTGCTCTCATAGGGACCGTGCTCCATGCTCAGGAGGCCGGGGATTTTTCCGACCATGCCTCTCATTTCCGAGAAGCATTCATCGATCTGGACCGGAGTGATCTCCGGATGGAATTGGAACATGCCGTAGTGTCTGACCATGGGAAACGTCGTGTGAGCTGCGAGGATACGCGTAACACTACGATCGATCCCATGGGATCGATCACCCGGAACATATTCAGAATCCACCTTGGCGGGCCGCACCCATCAATTCCAGCAGCTTTTCGGCACAAGCTCGGGCGAAAACCGGGCTGTTCACCGTTTCTTCGAGTTCCAGCACGGGTTTCCGGGATTTCTCACGGATCGCCGAGAACAGGGCCTCATCCGCCGCCGGATCGTAAAACGCCCCCCCTTCCGCACTGATCACGCTCACGCCCTTCTTCGGCAGCAGGATCGTGGTCGGGGCTTCATAGCGGTTCACCTTCTCCGCGAGGATGCGGCCGAGTTCGGCACATTCCGCCGGAGACGTCCGCATCAAGGTGACCTGCGGATTGTGGATATAGAAATTGCGGCCCGCGTAGCGTTCGGGCACGGTCGCTGGTTCTCCGAAGTTCGCCATGTCCAGACAGCCCGGCACGACGATGGATGGCACCCTGGCGATGGCGGTGGCGTCCAAGCGCTCCGGTCCCGCGCTGAGCGTCGCCCCGATCAACTCGTCCGCCCACTCGGTGGTGGTGATGTCCAGCACGCCGGATACCATGCCGCTGGCAATAAGCGACTCCATCGCCTTGCCGCCGGTGCCGGTGGCGTGGAAGACCAGCACCTCGTAGCCCGCTTCCTCGATGATGCGCTTCGCTTCGTTCACGCCATCGGTGGTATTGCCGAACATGCTGGCGACCACCAATGGCTTCGAACTCCCTTCCCCTATCCTGGCCTCGACCATGCCGCAGATCGCTCCCGCCGCACGGGCGAAGACCATGCGCGAGACGCGGTTCAATCCCGCCACATCCACGATCGCTGGCATCATCGCGATATCCTTCGTGCCGAGGTAATGGGCGGTATTGCCGCTCGCCAACGTGGAGACCATCAGCTTCGGAAAGCCCAGCGGCAAAGCCCGCATGGCGGCGGTGGCAAGCGCGGTTCCCCCTCCTCCGCCCAGCGACACCACTCCCTGGATGCGGCCTTCGCGGGCAAGCTTCTCCAACAGGACCGGAGCGGCTTTCGACATCGCCACCACACACTCGCCACGGTCATGACGGGCCAATGGACCGGAAAGATCGACGCCTGCCGCTGCCGCCACCTCCTCACGGGTGAAGTCCGGCTTCACCACCGGCGGAGCACCGGTGCCCACATCGATCAGCAGGGTTTCATGCCCGCGCGCGCGGATCAGCTCCGCGACATAGGCATGCTCCTCCCCCTTCGAATCCAGCGTGCCGAGAACAGCGATGGTGGCCATGGGAAATGATCAGTGGGTCCGTTTCACCGGAATGGCCTTGAACTCACGCGTCAGCGCGGTCAGCGAATACTCGACTGCCATGCGCTCGAGGCTCGATGCGCCGACAAAGCCCACGCAATCCGTGTGCTCGTTGATATAGGCGGCATCGGCCGGAGTGTTGATCGGGCCGCCGTGGCTCAGGAAAATCAGATCATTGCGGACGCTCTTTGCCGCATCGATGATGGCCTGGGTTCGCTTCGCCGCATCATCCAGCGAGATCGTCGCATCGACCACCCCGATCGAGCCGCCAATGGTGGTGCCCACGTGTGCGATGATCACATCCGCGCCGGCCTCCGCCATCGATTTCGCCTCCTCCTGTGAATCGACATAGACGATGCTGAAAAGATCCATCCGCCGTGCGAGGGCGACCATTTCGAACTCCTTCTTCACGCTCATCCCCGTTTCCTCGAGAATCTGGCGGAACTTGCCGTCGACGATGCTGTGGGTCGGGAAATTGTTCACGCCGCTGAAACCCATGTCCTTCACCTTGCCGAGCCAGTGCCACATGCGGCGGCGCGGATCGGTGGCATGCACGCCGCAGATCACCGGGATCTCCTCGACCACAGGCAGCACCTCGTACTCGCCGATTTCCATGGCCACGGCATTCGCGTCGCCATAGGCCATCAGGCCCGCGGTGGAACCGTGCCCCGCCATGCGGAAGCGGCCGCTGTTATAGACGATGATGAGATCCGCGCCCCCTTTCTCGATGAACTTCGCGCTGATGCCGGTGCCCGCTCCAGCGGCAATGATGGGCTGCCCTTTGGAGAGGGTGTCGTGAAGGCGTTCAAGCACCTCGGTGCGAGTGTAGGGATTTCCGGTTCCGGTCCAGGGATTGGGCATGATAATGGGAGGCTGGGTGGTGACTGACAGATTCGCAGTCAACCACACGGTTTCTAGCATGAAACCGTCATCAACACCGCACATTTGGATATTGGAAATCAACTTTTTGACCTTGAGAGCCAACCGGCGTGTTATTACCTCTCCCGGAATCCCGTTTTCTCCTCTCCTGACCCCATGGCGTCCGCCGATCCAAACACCGAGGGCACTCCCCGCGACATCCAGATCCTCGGTGGCAAGACGCGCTATGTCGTGGTCCGCGCCGATCCGAGCGACATGCGCGGCTGGCTTCAGAAAGGGGCGGTCTGTGATCTGCTGACGCAACACCACATCTCCCATGCCGGCATCATGCTGGCGGAGCCTCCTTTCCAAGTCACCCGCTTTGAACAATCCGGCACCTTCCTGCTGTCGTGCTTCGAGGGCGAAGGCGAGGTCCTCGCGGACGGTGGATGGAAGCGCATCAAGGCCGGTCAGACATGCCTGCTGCCGCCCTTTGTGATGAACTCGCTGAAATGCGTGGCGGGCAAACCCTGGCACTTCGCCTGGGTGCGCTATCGCGAATCGCGGGAGGCGGCTCCCATCGTCTCCTCCGTCTCACCTCTCACCGGCTCGCAGGATCCGCGAACATTGAAAGCAGCGGTGGAGGGACTTCATGCCGAAGCCTCCGGCGAACGCAGCCTGGCGGCACTCCACCACTGGAGCGAACTGGTCCATCATCACGTCATCCGCTTCGCCCAGCCTCATCAGCCGGACAGCCGGCTATGGCGGCTGTGGCAGCGCGTGGAGGCTGACCTGGGAAGGCCCTGGACGCTCGGAGAACTGAGTGCCATCGCCTGCGTGAGCGAGGAACATCTGCGCCGGATCTGCCGCAAGGAAATCGGGCGCAGCCCGATGCAACACCTGACTTTCCTGCGTCTGCAACGCGCCCGCCTGCTGCTGTGCGCGACCGATGACAAGGTCGAGACGATCGCGCACGCCGTGGGATTCGAGAGCTCCTTCAGTTTCTCGAACACCTTCAAGAAGTGGATCGGCTGGAGACCCTCGGAATACCGCATCTCCCAGCGATCCAAATAAGATCAACCGAAACCGCCGCTGATGTAGGACTCGGTGCGCGGCACCTTTGGCGTTTGGAATATCTGGCTGGTTTCGCCATACTCGATCAGTTCGCCGAGGTAGAAAAACGCGGTCTTGTCCGAGCAACGGCTGGCCTGGGCCAGGTTGTGCGTCACGATCACGATCGTGTAGTCCTTCTTCATCTCCAGCAGCAGTTCCTCCACCTTGAGGGTGGAAAGCGGGTCGAGTGCCGAGCAGGGCTCGTCCATGAGGATGATGTCCGGCTTCACCGCGATGGTGCGGGCGATGCACAGGCGCTGCTGCTGGCCGCCGGAGAGACCGAAAGCGCTCTGTTTGAGGCGATCCTTCACATCGTCCCACAGCGCCACCACCCTGAGGCAGTGCTCCACGGTATCATCGATCGTGCTGCGGCTCTTCTCGCCATGGATGCGGAGGCCGTAGGCGATGTTATCGTAGATCGATTTCGGGAACGGATTCCACTTCTGGAACACCATACCCACCTTGCGGCGCAGCATCTGGAGGTCGAGATCCGTACGGGAGATGTCAATGCCGCCGACGCGGATGGCGCCACCGGTGATTGCCGCGGACGGGATGCGGTCGTTGATGCGGTTCAGGCAGCGCAGCAGCGTGGACTTGCCGCAGCCGGAGGGTCCGATGAAGGCGGTGATCTGGCCGGCCGGAATCGAGAGATTGATGTCGTGGAGAACCTGCTTCGTGCCGTAGCTGAAGCGGAGATTCTCGATCTCGATGGCGGGAACCGCTGCGGTCTGGTCTGGAGAAAGATCGCTTACCATTTGAGTTTCGAACGGACGCGGTTGCGAAGCACGACGGAAACCGCCGAGAACAGGAAGATCATGAGGAGGAACACGAACACCGAGCCGAACTGCGCGCGCTCCGTGTATTCCGAGGTGGGGATACGCGCGGCCAGGGTGTAGATGTGATACGGCAGTGCCTGAACCTGTCCGGAAAATACCGCGAGCGGACTCTTGATGCCTTCCCAGGGGAGGTCATCCTTCGCTGCCACCGCCGCGGTGAACATGATCGGAGCGGTTTCACCGGCGGCACGCGCGAGCGAGAGTACCGAGGAAGTCAGGATGCCCGGCAGCGCGTAGGGCAGCACGCACTTGCGGATGGTGTGCCAACGGGTCGCGCCGATGGCCAGCGAGGCCTCGCGAAAACCCTGTGGCACCGCCTTGAGAGATTCCTCGGAGGCGGTGATGATGACCGGCAGGATCATGCACGCCAGAGTCGCAGCACCGGCGATGAGCGAGGAACCCCAGCCTTCGAAGCTGATGTGGGTGAAGCCCAGCGGGATCGCCAACAGCGTGCGCTCGGATGGAGTATCCGTGAAGATCGGCGCGGCCAACACGAACACCGCGAAGCCGAACAGGCCGAAGACGATGGAAGGAACACCCGCGAGGTTCAGGATCGCAAGGCGCACCCAACTGATGAAACGGCCCTGCTTCGCATATTCACTAAGATAGATCGCCGCACACACGCCGAAAAACAGCGCGAGCGCCACGCTCAGCAATGTCAGCAATGCCGTGCCGACGATCGGACCGGCGATACCGCCACCGGAGTAGGCGAAGGTCTGCTCGTTGAAGACCGCGCTTTCTCCCTTCTCGGCGGTCCAGCGGTGGAATTCGGAGGCCGGAAGCTGGTGGCGGTTGCCCTCCGCGTCATCGAAGACGTGCAGCGTCTCGGTCTTGTGGGTCAGGAACGCGATATCGACGAAAGGAGCCTCTTTCTTGAAAAAGACCGGTGCGCCATCGACAATCATGCGGCCGAAGATCAGCAGCGCGATCGCGATGATCGCCCAGGTGATCCCGCCGAGGAACGACTTCACGAGTCCTTCGGCGATACCGTTGCGGTGGACGCCGCGGCGGATGAGTTGTTCGGGATTTTTCATCGAAGGATCAGTGGTGGCCGATGCGGAAGCGCTTCAGGAGGCGCTGGGCGCTCCAGTTGATCAGCAGGACGATCAGGAAAAGCAGGATGCCCACGACGAAGAGGGCGCGGTAGTGGACGCTGCCGAAGGGCACCTCGCCGAGTTCCTGGGCGATGATGCCGGTGAGTGTGTGCGCCGGTTGGAAGAAGGTGCCGAGTCCTTCGGTGAAATCCGGGATCTGGATGCGGTTGCCCGCCACCAGCAGCACCACCATCGTCTCACCGATCACGCGGCCGAGGCCCAGCAGCACCGCTGCGAGGATGCCGGAGATCGCCGCCGGAACAGTGACGCGGAAGATGGTTTGCAGCTTGGAGGCACCGAGCGCATCGGACGCTTCGGAGAAGGCCGATGGCACGTTGTTGATCGCATCCTCGGAGAGCGTGAAGATCGTCGGGATCGCCATCAGGCCCAAAAGGCATCCGGCGGTGAACATGTTCAGACGCTGCTGGATCGGGAATCCCGGGATCCATGACAGCGAGTCATGCATCGAGGTTTCCTGAAGCCAGGTGCCAAGCACCGCGATGCCGACGAAGCCAAGCACCACAGAGGGAATCGCCTGGAGGAACTCGATGGTCGGCTTCACGAATTTCTGCTGGCGCGGACCAGCAAGCTGGTTGGTGTAGATCGCCGCGCCGACACCGAGCGGGATGGCGAGAGCGAGAGCGATCAAGGAAATCATCAGCGAACCCGCGAACAGCGGCACGATGCCGTAAAAGTCCTGCCAACCGCCACCTGTAATCCAGTCACGACCGGTGACGAACCCCCAGATCGTACTGCCCATACCGACCTTTTCATCACCGTTCCAAGCCTGGAGCTTGGGCATGGTATCGGCGGTTTCTCTGGCGAGTTCCGGAGCAGCCTTGCGAAAGGCCGAGAGATAGCGGGCGGCCTTGTCGTCGGACAACTGCGGCAGTTTCTGCAGGACTTCGTTCAGTCCATTGCTCATCGCCGCGTTCGCCTCCTTGAATTCCGGCATGCGCGCCATCACCGGCTCCAGCGAGCTCTTGAAGTCCACCGGCGGAGTGGTCACGGCCGCGGTAGCCTCGTTTTCGAGTTGGGCGCGTGCGGCCGGGTCCTTCGCCTTGGCGGCGGCAGCCAGCAGCGTGTCCCGCTTCTCGGTTTCAATCTCGTTCAGCGTGGCCGCCTCGCGGGTGGCTTTCACCGTTTCGGAGATTTCGGAAACCAGACCGTCCATCGCGGACGAGGAATCCTGGAAGGCGTTGATACTTTCACGGAAAGCCACATAGGGACCGGCGGCCTCAGCCTGCTTGGAGGCGACGGCGGCCTGAAGATCCGCGACGAACTGCGGATCATCCTTCGACAGAGGATCGCGGTTCCTGAGCTGCTCCAGTAGTCCGGCTACCTCCGCGGAGGTCAGGTGCGGGGTCTTCGGCAGGCCTTCACCTGCCTTGCCAGCCAAGGCGTCCTGAAGCTGGGACTGATACTTGGCGGAGAGTTTCGCCAGCAGTTCCGCAGGCGGGGCGGGCTTGGCAGGTGCCTTTTCACCGGTGCCCTCACCTTCAGGGGCGGGTTCGGTGTCGGCGGGGGCATTGATGCGCAGGAGTGCGTCGCGCGCGGGCGTGATCGCCTCGCCAACGTAGTTCGAGATCGCGGTAGCCTCCTGCGAGCGGAGCATCTCCTTGCGGCAGGCGGCATTGATCTGCGCGTAGTAAGCGCGGTTCAGGAGCGAAACCATCTGCTCCTGCGCGGTCAGGTCCTTGCGGGCGATATCGACGAATTCGAGGCCCGAATGGCGATAGACCTGGAGCTCCTGGCGGTACTTCGGGAAGAACCCGATGCCCTCGCGCAGGAGGAAAACGATGATGAGAATCAGAATGATGATCGTCAGCGCGGCGTTACCGCCGAAAAACGCCTTGATCAGACCTTCGGTACTGCGGCCCTTGAAACGGAAGGGATGACCGGCGGGGACTGGACTTGGCTTGGGCTCCGACATGCTCGGTATGGGCGGGCAAACGTGGCTAACGGAAGAGGAAAAGGCAATCCCGGCGGATCAGTCTCCGCCGGGATTTGGAAATGGACGGGAGCGGGTGCTCCGAGCCGATCAATGAGCCGGAACGAAACCGACGCGGGTGGCGATGCTCTGGCCTTCTTTGCCCTTGGCGAACTCGATGAACTCCTTGGTCAGGGCATCGGCGTTTTCCGGGACGTAGAGGTAGCACACGCGGGAGTAGGCATACTTGGTCGCGTTGGCGGCAACCGGCTGCACACCTTCGATGGTGACGTCGTTCACGCCGGAAGCCTTCGAGTAGGCGAGGCCGACATAACCGATGCCGTTCTTGTTCTTGGCGACTTCCTGGGCGATCTGCTCGTTGCCAGCCATCTTCTGGGAGCTGGCAGGATAGTTGCGGCCGCCCATGGCGAGCGTCTGCCAGTCCTTGTAGGTGCCGGAGGAGGTGTTACGGGTGTAGATGGAGATCGGGCCGGGGGTTCCGCCGACTTCGCTCCAGTCCTTCACCTGGCCGGTGAAGATCTTGGCGACCTGATCCTTGGTGAGGGCCTTGATCGGATTCGCCTTGTTGGTGATCACCACGATCATGTCGTGGCAGGCTTCCACTTCATTCAGCTTGATGCCCTTCGCGCGGGCGGCGGTGATTTCATCCGGCTTGGCCTTGCGGGAGGACATGCCGATGTGGGCGGTGCCGTTGGCGAGCGCCGGGAAAGCCGTGGAGGAACCTTCGGCGGCGATTTCGAACTTCACGCCGGAGTGCTTGGACTTGAAGCTTTCGGCCCACTGCGGAACGAGCTTGGCACCGAGGGTGTCGGAGCCCTTCAGGCTGATGGTCTGCGCGCCAGCAGTGGCGGAGAGGATGACGCCGGCGAGGAGGCCGATGGTGGTGCGGATGGTGGTTCTCATGACTAGGTGTGTGGATTTCGCACGCCGCAGGCGGCGCACGTCGGATGGATGCCCGTTTGGAGGTCGAAACGTCGATGGATGCCGTGTGACAAAGTCGTCACTTTGGAAACCCCGGTTCATCCGACATGCAGGGGCGACTTTCTCCGGATTCCTTGCAGGAGCAACCTCCAAGAGGTTTCCCGTGGGGATCCGGGCCATGTGACAGCATCGTCACAAACCAACACTCCCCATGTGACGGGTTCGTCGCGTGAACTCCGCCCGTCCCGGCGCTTCATCCCGTCGTGACAGACCGACCATCCATGAAACACCATTCCAAGACCCTGAAGACCGCCGCCCTGCTTTGCGGCCTCTCTTCCGCCGCCTTCGCAGGCGAGCCGCCCGCCCAGACGGCCCCCGCCTCCAGCGGAGACTCCATGTTCTCCGACTTCAATTTCTGCTCCTGGCTCGCCAACAAGCCCGGAACGGTTTACAAGGACGCTGGCAACCCCTACCTCAGCGAGGTCAATTTCTTCGGCCGTTTTCACTACAATGCCGCCTACGTGGATGGCTCCGGCACCAACGGCAAGGACTGGAACGAAGCCTACACCGATGTCCGCCGCTTCCGCCTCGGCACAAAGATTGGCTTCCTCAACTACTTCACCCTCAAGGCCGTCGCCAACTTCGTGGAAGACCAGCGCTTCAACGGCAGCGTCCTCCCCGGCCACCGCGACCTGGAGTGGGGATACTCCGACTTCGACGAAGCCACCATCTCCTTCGACGCCAAAAAGGCTTTCTCGATCGACCAACTCGACAAGCTCGACCTCATCTACGGCCGCTTCAAGTGGCACGGTGGCCTCGAGGCCCGCACCTCCTCCAACGAGATCCTCACCGTCGAGCGATCCGCCATCTCCAACAAGCTCTATGACAGCGCCCGTCCGACCGGGTTCGCCGTCAACGCCGTGAAGGGCCCTTGGAACGCCACCGTCGGCATCTACAGTTCGGACGGCCGCAACGTCGACCTGAACGTGGGCGACTCCATCGGCAACCGTGGCAACAACGAGTTCATCGGCGGCTGGGGTGATGAGTTGATGTACAACGCCGAAGTGATCTACTCCGCTACCGAAGATCTTCGCTTCGGCTTCGAGTTCCTTTACAACGGCGCCAACAAGTCCACCAACGCCATCGCGGGCATGGACGACAACCTGCTTCCCTACAAGTGGGCCACCACCCTCTCCGCGGAGTACACCTTCGCCGCCAACGCCGGCGTCAATGTGGAAGGCTTCTACGGCGACAACGGCAACATCGACCAGCACAAGACCGCCGGCCAGTATGACCGCCGCGGCACCTTCGGCGGCGTGGTTGTGACCCCCTACTACTGGATCATCCCGGCCAAGCTCCAGCTCGTCGGCCAGTACATGTATGCCGCCTCCGAGCAGGCTCAGGGCATCCGCAGCAACAGCCGTTACTTCCGCGCCGCCGATGGTGGTGCCGTCAACAGCGGCCGTGGTGACGAACTCCAATCCGTTTACGGCGGCCTCAACTGGCTCGTCTGCGGCGACAACCTGAAATTCCAGGCCGGTGTCCAGTATGAGACGCTGAACACCAACGCGGGCGATGGCACCGCCGATGCGGTGACCTACCTCTTCGGGTTCCGCACCTTCTTCTGATCCATCTCTGTTTCTGTTTTAATTCGGTTGAGCATCATGAGCGCCGGTCCGCAAGGCCCGGCGCTCTTCTTTTACCGAAAGCTTATCATTTTCCGATTAGACAAAAGCAGGTATCCCCTCGCGCATATCGTTGAATGGGAGGCACCAATACGATAAGCAGAACCACCCATGAATTGCTGGTTCTCCCCCACTCCGGCCTTTCGAGCAAAGGCCCTCCTCCATGCCACGGGGATTCTGATCGGAATCCCTCTCGCCACGTCCGCCGCCACCTTGACGGTAACCAATCCAAACTTTGACCAAGGCACGGGTGGTCAGCTGGCCGGAACCTACTCGGCTGTCGGCACCACCACCGCCATGGGACCGTCCCAGATCGGAACCTCGGGATGGTATGGCCGCGCAAACGTGACCAACAGCATCGTCTCCGGTTTCCGCCCGGCGATCGTGGTCAACAGCGGATCCGCCACCGGGATGGCAGCAATCAATTTCGCCCAGCCTTCCGCCCCAGGCAGCTTGGCGGGGTCTGAAATGCCGGAGGCAGATCTCTGGCAGGTCCTCACAGGCACGCCCTTGGTTGCCAATACCAGCTACACGCTTGGCGTGGACGTTGATGCCGGCTCCCTGCTCTCGATTGGCTCTTTCAGCAGCGTCGGCTTCGGCATCGGCGTTTCCACCGGCGGATCCACCAGCTCGACCGGCACCCTCTATATGGATTCCCTGAGCAACCCGAGCCTCGCGGATCTGTCCCTGATCTCCGGCACCACACAACGCCTGAGCCTGACATTCACCACCGGCGCTATCGTTCCTGGAGGCGATCTGGGCATCGTGATCTTCGGCGGACGTGGCAGTCAGGCCATGTCCGGCACCAACCTCTACAATTTCCGAATCGACAATGTGACGTTGGACACCGTGCCGGAAACCTCCTCACTCGCTTTGTGCGCTCTCGGCGTGCTGCCTTTCCTGCGCCGCCGCCGATAAATGCCTACGCCCCCAGCGCCACCGCGTTCGCCGCAGCGTAGTCACGGGCGTGGGTGAGGCTGATCTTCACTTCCGTGATCCCGTTCGCCTCCGCGTAGGCCTTGCCGGTGCCGCTGAGCACGATGGCAGGTTCGCCGGACTCACGGCGGATGATTTCCATATCCAGCCAGCCGAGATCCTTGCCAATACCAGTGCCAAAGGCCTTCGCCACCGCCTCCTTGGCTGCAAAACGGGCCGCATAGTGCAGCGCCGGACGTTTCTGGGAGCTGCAATAGCGCCGTTCCTCCGCCGTGAAGATCCGCTCTCCAAAGGCCTCGCCATGGCGCTCCAAGGCCTCCGCGATACGCTGGACCTCGACCACGTCGATACCGATGCCGATCAATCGCATGATCCGCCCCGGTAGGTCGACATGAGTTGCTTCATCTGACGCACGGCTTCCGCCATGCCCACCTTCAAGGCCCGTGAAACGATGCTGTGTCCGATGTTCAGCTCCACCAGATGCGGCACCTCGAACAAACGGAACAGGTTGCCGTAGTTGATGCCGTGCCCGGCATTGATCTGAAGGCCCAGCGAGTTGCCGAGACTGGCAGCCTCCGCCAAGCGCTGAACCTCGGCATCCACCGCATCCGCGTCCGCATTGGCGAAGCAACCGGTGTGAAGTTCGACCATCTCGGCACCGAGCTCGGCGGAAGCCTTCACCTGGTCGAGATCGGGATCGATGAACAAGCTCACGCGTATGCCCGCAGCTTGAAGACGGCGGATGCAGTCACCCGTTTCCCGGCGGCGGCCGACGACGTCCAACCCTCCTTCCGTGGTTACTTCTTCACGGGTTTCCGGAACAAGACAGGCGAATTCCGGGCGGAGTTCGAGGGCCAGGGCGATCATCTCCTCGGTGATGCCCATTTCAAAATTGAGGGGCACTCCGATCTCCGCACGGATCTCACGGGCATCGCGGTCCTGCATGTGGCGGCGGTCGCTGCGGACGTGGACGGTGATGGAATCCGCGCCGCCGCCGATGGCATCGTAGGCAGCTTCCAACGGAGAAGGCTCCGCATTCGGAGAATCGGGCAAAAGGGCGTAGCGGGCCTGACGAAGGGTGGCCACGTGGTCGATATTGACGCCGAGCAGCAGGGACATGATGCCGCGTTGTAGCGCCGACCGACCTCCCCCGCAAGGCCTTCGGAAGCACTCAATTCCCCAAAAATGCCTCCTGACAGCGCGGATGCGACCACATGGGACCACAGCCGTGCTCCAGCCCTTCCGCTTCGACCAAGGTCCAATGAAACGGCCAGCCTTTTTCCTCCGCGAGCTTTCTGGCTGCCGCGTAGGCATTGCGGCCGCGCTCGATCCGGGTTGCTCCCTGTTTCATCGCCGCCTTGCCGGTATCCAGATATTTGAGAGCTACATCACCGGTGCCCAGGTAGAGAGTCAAAGGGACGGCAAGGTAGCGTTTGATGGCTTCGTCCGAACTCTCGTCTCCCAACAAGCCGCCGAAGCCGTGCGGATAAATCCCGTCCCGGTTCGGAAACACCAGCGATCCCGGATTCACGGCCACCATCCGCTTGGCATGATTGGGATAAAGCGCGGCCATCCGGCAAATGAACTGCGCCCCCGCAGAGTGTCCCGCAAGGTAGTACGACAGTTCCCTGCCCTCGCGGCGATTCATCTCCGCAAGCAAAGACGGCAGGCAGGCAAAGGTGCGTGCTTCCGCAGGCTGCTGCTTTTTCTTCAGGAACACGCCGCCTTCCTGATACGCCTCGGGATCGAACCGCATGCGATCGAACTCCAGCACGACCAGCAGCATGCCCAGTTTGTCCGCCAATACCCGGCCGGATTTCCGGTATCCCGCGGCATCACGATTGGCTCCATGAAACAATACCAGCAGCGGCCCCTCCTTCCACCCGGCGGGCCGATATCCGAATACCCGGATCGGCTTGTCGCCATGCAGGAGTTCAAATTCGAAATCCCCTGCCACCTTTGACTCCGCTTCCGGTGGCGAAGGCGATATGGCTGGCTCGGCGTGCAAGGCACCGGAAAGAGCCAAGCCCACAATCAGAAAGGCGAAAGGAATGCGCGAGACTCTCATGGGACCGACACCATACGCAGGCAAAGCCGATCAGCTATCGGCCCGAAAATTGGTCGCGAGCGTTGAGCCTTTGCAGCAAGTGCCGGAAACATCGGAGAGGCCTTCAACGTAGTCGAACGCTCCGCTTTCGAATTGTATCCGCCAGTTCCAGCTGGCGAAGGCTGTTAGGCTAGGCAACGTCCACTCCGCGAAGAGGGAAAGCTGGAGCTTCCCTCTACATTCACAAAAAGGCGCGGATCGTGAGACCCGCGCCTTTTGTTAGAACAGAGGCTTGGCGGTTGGAAACCGCCGCCGCCATCAGATCTCCTGCACCGGGAGATTGGTGACTTCCTCGCGGATCTTCTCGGCCAGCGGCGTGGAGAGATAGCGCTCGGTGGAGGACGGGGCCACGGTGACGATGCGCTTGCCTTTGGACTCCGGACGCTTCGCGACCTGAATGGCGGCCCAGACGTTGGCGCCGGTGGAGATACCGGCTGGGATGCCTTCGGTCTGCGCAAGCGCCTGCGCGGTGGCGATGGCATCCTCGTTGGTCACGAGGATGGTATCGTCCACGAGATCGACATTGAGATTCTTCGGGATGAACCCTGCGGCAAGGCCTTGGATCATATGCGGACCCGGCTTGAGTTCCTCGCCCTTGCGGAACTGGGTGATGACCGGGCTGCCGACAGGCTCGACGGCGATCGCCGTCAGCTCGCGGCGGGACTTGATGACCTCGGAGACACCGGAGAACGTACCACCCGTGCCGACACCGGCGACGAAGATGTCGATGTTGCCTTCGGTATCGCGCCAGATTTCCTCGGCCGTGGTTTCACGGTGGACTTGGACGTTGGCCGGGTTGTCGAACTGGCCGGGGCCGAAGGCACCCGGGGTTTCATCAATGAGCTTCTTCGCCATGGCGATGGCACCGGCCATGCCGCGGGCGCGCGGAGTCAGGACGATCTCAGCACCGAGCAGGCGGAGCAGCACGCGGCGCTCGATCGACATGCTCTCCGGCATGGTCAGGATCACGCGGTAACCCTTGGCACGGGCGACGAAGGCGAGGGCGATGCCGGTGTTGCCGGAGGTCGGCTCGATGATGAGGCCGCCCGGCTTGAGCAGGCCGTCACGCTCGGCGGCTTCGATCATCGCCTTGCCGATGCGGTCCTTCACGCTGAAGAGCGGGTTGAAGAACTCGGCTTTGACGAAGATTTCGGCGTCGACGTCCTTGGTCAGATGATTGAGACGGATCAGCGGGGTGTTGCCGACGGTGGCAACCATGTTTTCGGCGAGGGCCATGGGGATGAATCAGGTTTCGGTTTTCGTATCTATATCGGAAGATCCTGCGGGACGTTTCCGCGTTCCGTATCCGGACCGGAAGGAAGTGAACCGTTGGATCAAATCTGGAAGTCGGAGACGCCGGAGTCGAGATGCAATCCGCACTCGTACTTTTCTCCGTTGAAACGGGTGGACTCGGCATCCTGTCCTTCGGCAACCGGATTGGTGGAGTGCCAGTCACCCATGGTGACGTAGCCTTTCTCCGCCAGAGGGTGCGGTGGGAGGGCGTGCTGGTTCATGTAGATGTTCACCTGCGCGTCCGCCCAGTCGAGGATCGGATAGATCTTGAGGGTCTTCTTCTGCTGCTCGGCGAAGGAGCGGTTGGCACGGGTGCTGGACTGGCTGCGGCGCACGCCGCTGAGCCAGACATCGCCGCCGATCTCCTTCAGCGCGCGGTCCATCGGCTCCACCTTGGTGATGATGCCGTAGCGATCGTTGCCTTCCCTTCCTTGCTCCCACAACTTACCATAAAGCGCCTCCATGCGGGCGGCGGTGATGGCAGGCTGATAGACGCGCAGGTCGAGCTTCGGGAACCGCTTCGTGACCTCGTCGATGTACTGGTAGGTCTCCGGGAAGAGATAGCCGGTATCGATGAACACGACCGGGATCTCCGGCGCGTTCTCATGGATCAAGTGGAGCATCACCACCGCCTGAATGCCGAAGCTGGTGGTGGCGACGAGCCGGGAGCCATAACGCTCATGCAGCAGCTTCAGGCGGTCACCCGCCTTCAGGGCTGCCAGTTCAGCGGAGAGCGCGTCCGCTTCAGAGATGGATGTCGAAAGTTGTGTCATGCGGGGACACCGACATTCGCGTGGAAGTCGGCACCTTGTTTTGTTTCCGCCACGTAGCCGGTGCGGATGACGAAGTCGCCGAAGCGTTCGCCATCGAGGCGTTCCTGCGCGTAGTGCTTGAAGATGGGAGCCAGGAGCTGCGGGATCTCATCGCCGGGGAATTCCGGGCGATAGAGCTTCGACAGGCGCTGGCCGGCATGGCCGCCGCCGAGATACACGTTGTATTTCCCGGGCGAGCGACCAACAAAGCCGATCTCGGCGATGTAGGGTCGGGCGCAGCCGTTCGGACAGCCGGTCATGCGGATGGTGATCGCATCATGGCGGAGGCCGTTTTCCTCAAGGCTTTCCTCAAGCTTGGTGATGACATCCGGCAGATAGCGTTCCGCTTCCGCCAGCGACAGGCCGCAGGTCGGCAGCGCGACGCAGGCCAGCGAGTTGAGACGCAGCGCGCTCTTCAGGTGGCTGTCCTTGATGCCATACTGCTCCAGCAGCTTCTCGATCTCCGGACGGTTCGCGGGCGAAATGTTGGCGATGACGAGGTTCTGGTTCGCGGTGAGGCGGAAGTCGCCGTCATGGATCTTCGCGATCTCGCGGAGGCCCGTGCGCATCGGATAGCTGGGCGTGTCGAGCACGCGGCCGCCGGAGATGTAAAGCGTGAGGTGGAAGTTGCCATTGGCATCCTCGATCCAGCCGTAGCGGTCGCCATTGTCTTCGAACACGAACGAACGTGCGGGCGCGAGGTGATAGCCGAGATACTTGTCGAGCTCGGTCTTGAACCACTCCACTCCGCGGTCCTGGATCGTATACTTCAGGCGCGAGTGCTTGCGGTCGGTGCGGTCGCCGTAATCACGCTGCACCAGCACGACCTTCTCGGCCACGTCCACCACCTGATCCGGCGTGCAGAAGCCGATGACATCGGCGAGGCGCGGGAAGGTCTCCTCGTTGCCGTGGGTCATGCCCATGCCACCACCGACCGCCACGTTGTAGCCGACAAGCTTGTCATGCTCGACGATGGCGATGAACGAGAGGTCGTTCGCGTAGATGTCCACGTCATTGGACGGCGGCACGGCGAAGGTGATCTTGAACTTCCGCGGCAGGTAGGTCTTGCCATAGATCGGCTCGATCTCCTCCTCCGTGGACTGGACCTTTTCGCCATCCAGCCAGATCTCATGATAGGCGCGGGTCTTCGGCGTGAGGTGGTTCGAAACCTCGTGAGCCTTCTTCAGCGTCTCGGCATGAACGAAGGACAGATACGGATTCGGATTCACCATCACGTTGCGGTTCACGTCACCGCAGGCCGCGATCGAGTCCATGGCCGCCTTGTCCATCGCCTGGATGGTGCGCTTCAGGTTGCTCTTGATGATGCCGTGAAGCTGGAAGGCCTGGCGGGTGGTGAGCTTGATGGTGCCATTGGCGTAATGCTCCGCCATGTCATCCGTGGCCAGCCACTGGGCCGGGGTGGCGACACCTCCGGGCAGGCGGATGCGGATCATGAAGGAGTAGGCCTTCTCAAGACGGTGCTTGCGGCGGTTCGGGCGCAGGTCGCGGTCGTCCTGCTGGTAGGAGCCGTGGAACTTGAGCAACTGCTGGTCATCCTCGGAAAGCGAGCCGGTCGAGAGATCGGCGATGCCTTCTGCGATGGTGCCACGGAGGTAGTGGCTGCGGGTCTTGATGCCTTCGTTTGCGGAGAGTTTCTTTTCGCTCATTGGTTGTGGTGGCGAAGGTTGGGAAAGGGAGAAAGGAAGAGAGGAGGATCAATAGACATCGCGCTGGTAGCGCTTCGTCTTCTTGAGGTCTTCGAGGTAGGCTTCCGCATCCTCGCGGGACTTGCGGCCCTGTTTCTCGACGATGGTGAGCAGGGCTTCGTGGACGTCGTGGGCCATGCGCGAGGCATCACCGCAGACGTAGAAGTGGGCGCCTTCCTCGAGCCAGGCGAAGATCTCCTTGGAGTGCTCCAGCATCTTCTGCTGCACGTAGATCTTCTCGGGTTGGTCGCGGGAGAAGGCGACGTCGAGCTTCGAGAGGGCTCCGGACTTGAGATGGTCCTGCCACTCGAGCTGATAGAGGAAGTCGTAGGTGTAGCGCTGGTCGCCGAAGAACAGCCAGTTCTTGCCCGGGTGGCCCAGCGAGGAGCGGTGTTCGACGAAGGCGCGGAACGGTGCGACGCCCGTGCCCGGGCCGACCATGATCACCGGGGTCTCGCCGGAGTCCGGGAGGCGGAAGTGCTTGTTCGGCTGGACGAAGACGCGGACGTTGTCGCCCTTCTTCACGAGATCCGTGAGGTAGGTGGAACACACACCCTTGCGAGCCTTGCCGTGGGCTTGGTAACGCACCGCGGCAACGGTGAGGTGCACTTCACCCGGATGGGCGAGCGGGCTGGAGGCGATCGAGTAGAGACGCGGCGGCAGCTTGCGGAAGATGCCGGTGAGCGCGGCGGCGGACAGGCCGCTCGGAGCAAAGGTCTCGAGGGCATCCACGATCTCACGACCGTAGTTCCAATCCTTGAGCTTTTCCTTGGCATCGTCGGCCAGCAGCGCGGCCAGTTCGGTGGAACCGGTGGCGGCCTGGAGCTTCGTCAGCACCGCACGGGAAACGGCGGTGATGTCGTAGTCTTCGCGCAGAGCATCGGCGAGCAGCTTGCTCCCCTCGCCCTTCACCTCCACCGATTCGGTGCCGGTGAGCTTGGCAGCCTGGAGCACGGCTTGCACCACGTCCGGAGCATTGACCGGCAGAACGGCGAGCGCGTCACCCGGCTCATAGACGAGACCGGAGCCATCGAGCGAGAGCTCGATGTGGAGCGTTTCCTTGGCGGAACCCTCGCCGTTCAGAATGAGGCTTTCGGCCACTTCGGACGGGAACGGGTTCTTCTTGCCGTATTCCACCAGCGCGCCGGGAGCGGCGGGAGCGGCTGCGGCAGCCGCTGGAGCTGGGGCGGATGGGGCGAAGGCGGAAAGAGCGGTGTTCAGCCACGCGGCGTAATTTTCCTCGTAGTCGACATCGCAGTCGGTGCGGGGAGTCACGCGCTTGGCACCGAGGGCTTCGAGCTTGGTGTCGAAATCCTTACCGGTCTGGCAGAACTTGTCGTAGCTGGTGTCACCCAGCGCGCAGACGGAGAAAGACACGTCCTTCAGCGCCAGCGAGGCTCCCATGAACTCCTTGTAGAATGTGGTGGCGCTTTCCGGCGGTTCGCCGTCACCCCAGGTGCTGACGATCACCAGCAGGTTCCCGGCCTTGGCCAGATCGGCGGCGGCGATATCGGACATGTTCTTTACCGCCGCTTGGAAGCCGCGCTTCTTGGCTTCCTTGGCGGTGCGGTCCGCGAGCACTTCCGAGTTACCGGACTCGGTTCCATAGAGCACGGTCAGTTTCGTGGCGGCGGCAGGCGCGACCGTAGCCGAAGCGGCGGAAACGCCGGTGGCGGCGAGGAAACCGCTGAGCCACCCGCGCTGGACAGGATCGAGGCCGGAAAGAACGGCCTCAAGGGCACGGCGCTGGTCGGGAGTAAATGGGGCGTGCTCGGGGAGCATAATCCTTAGTTTGTTGCCTTAGATTATAAGTTTTCGACGGGACTCTGGGTCTGCATCGGGCGCGATGCAAACCTTTTTATTGCGCGCGGAGAGTTGATTTTCACGAATGGTTCGTCGAGTCCCGTTGCGTAGTATTCCGCCATGATGCCCAGATTTCTTGGCGTGACCGCCTTGTTGCTGACGGTGCTGCCCTGCGGAGCAGCGGTGGAATTGGCCCCTCTTTTCCAAAACGGAGCCGTGCTCCAGCGCGACCGTCCCCTGCCGGTCTGGGGACTGGCCACCCCGAACTCACAGGTGACGGCGGAATTCGCCGGACAGAAGGCGACGGCCACCGCGGATAAAAACGGTCGTTGGAAACTCACCCTCCCGGTCCAAGCCGCCAGCGCGGAGGGGCGGACCCTCACGGTGACTGAAGCCGGAGCTCCGCCTGTGGAGGTGAAAGATGTGCTGGTCGGTGAGGTTTGGCTGGCCAGCGGTCAATCGAACATGGAATTCCGGGTCGGCCAGACCCGGCCGGAGGATCAGCAGCTCGCCGCCACTCCGACGACGGCCACGCTGCGCCTGTTCCAGGTTCCCCACATCGTATCCCCCAACCGCCAGGACAAGGTGCCCGGACGCTGGTCTCCGGCCACCCCGGAGACAGTGAAAGGCTTTTCCGCCGTCGCCTATTTCTTCGGTCGCGGGCTCAGCGAGGACATCAAGGTCCCCGTCGGCCTGATCGAGAGCAACTGGGGCGGCTCCCGAATCGAGCCCTGGTGGGCGGAGGAAGGCCTCGCCGGGATCCCGGAATACGCCGAACAGGTCAAACGCCGCCGTGCCTCCCTGCCCGGCTATCCGGAGTATGACCAGGCATTCCGCGGCTACCTGAAAACCCTGCGCGACTGGACGACCACCGCAGAGCAGGCGATGGACGCAGGCAAAACCGCCCCGGAAGCGCCGAAGGCCCCCGCCCTGCTCAATGTCGGCTCCGGCGGTGAAACCGGTACTTACCAGGCGATGATCCATCCACTGGTCCCCTACGCCCTGCGCGGCTTCCTTTGGTATCAAGGCGAGTCGAACAATGGCGACGCGATGGCCTACACCACCAAGATGCAGGCACTGATCGATGGCTGGCGGAAGCAGTTCGACAACAAGGACGCGCCGTTTCTCTTCGTCCAGATCGCACCCTATGGCTACGGTGCGGATCGTACTTTCAGCCTGCCCCAGCTTTGGTCCGCCCAGCAGGCGGTGCTGGCCAAAGTGCCGCACACCGGGATGGCCGTCACCAATGACGTCGGCAACCCGAAGGACATCCACCCCACCAACAAATCGGATGTCGCCTACCGCCTGCTCCAGTGGGCGCTCGCTGATGTGTATGGCAAGAAGGGCGTGGTCCGTTCCGGTCCGCTCTACTCGGGCTACAAGATCGAGGGCGGCAACATCCGTGTGACCTTCAGCGAAACCGGTTCCGGTCTGATCACCCGCGATGGCAAGGATCCGGACTGGTTTGAGGTCGCCGGTGACGATGGCAATTTCGTGCAGGCTGAGGCCAAGATCGCTCCGGATGGCAAGTCGGTGCTGGTGCACAGCGACAAGGTCGCCACGCCCTTCCAGGTCCGCTTCGCTTGGTCGCAGATCGCCGAACCGAACCTAATGAACAAGGAGAAGCTGCCAGCGGGTGGTTTCAACAGCCACTGGCCGGTCGATCCGACCCTCGGCGAACTGGTCTCCGTCGGACGCCCGTATCAATCCAGCGACGCGAACAACAAGGGCTGGAACGCGGGTCTGACCGACGGCACCTGGGGCAACACCGCAGGCACCTGCTACGCCACCAATGAGACACCGCAGTTCCCGAAGACGGTGACGATCGACCTCGGCGTGCAGCGTCCGGTGCAAGCGATCCGCTACGGTGTGCCGAACATCGGCGCGACCAAGACGGTGGCCGTGTCCGTCAGCACCGATGGCAAGAACTTCACGGAAGTGGGTCGCAATGCCTTCGCCGCGAAGACCGCCGGTGCTTCCACAGCACGCTTTGCCGCCACTCCGGCCCGCTTTGTCCGCGCCACCATCGAGGATCATTACCCGCAGCAAGACGGGTTTGATCCAAACTTTGCTTTCCTCTCGGAAGTCGAAGTTTATAGTCAGGCAGCGCATTGAACTCCGTTCTTCCACACGTCGTCATTTTTCCCGGCTTGGATGGCACTGACGTCCTGAGCCGGGAATTCGCGGGCGGCGATTGGCATGGCCATCCGGTGACGGTCCTGCCGATCCCGAAGGAAGGAGCGCAGGATTATGAGTCGTTGGTGACGGCACTCGCGCCGCAATTGCCGGAAGGACCGCTGGTGTTGATCGGGGAATCGTTCTCCGGTCCGATCGCAATGAAGCTCGCGAAGCGGGAGCGTGGGCGGGTTGAGGCGCTGGTGATCGCCGGTGGATTCTGTGCGTCTCCTGCTCCGGCAGGTTTGGCCCTTGTGCCGTTGCGACCGTTGTTCCTGCTGCCGCCGCCTGCTATTTTTCTGAAGAAGTATCTCGCGGGACCGGAAGCCACTCATGAGTTGGTGGAGTCGTTGGGTGCGGCGATCCGCAGCGTGCCATCGGCGACTCTCAGCGCACGAGCGGAAGTGATTCTCGCGTTACAGGAAAGCGATTGTCCATCGTTCGAATCGCTGCCGGTGCTGCTGGTTCAAGCGCACCACGATGAGGTTCTTTCCTGGGAATCACAGTCGAGATTGGAGCGGCATTTCCCGGAAGCGGATTCGGTGTGGATCGAGTCGCCACATCTGCTGCTGGCAACGAATCCGGATGTCTGCCGGGAAGCGGTGGTGGAGTTCCTGAGCCGCGTGCCGGCGTAGTAGCACAAGCATTCCTGCTTGTGAGCAGTGTTGGGAATTTGTGCAATGCGCACCGAGCAACGCATTTCTCTGAAAATGAGGACTCCGCGCAAGCCTATGCGGCGAATGGATAGATCCACAGCCAACAGCTCCCCGGTAACCCTCATCGAGCATGTCCGGCAAAAGAGAGCCGCCATGAAGTTTACCCATAGCGCCCTTGGGGCGCTCATTGGCTATGAGAAGAACTCAATCTCCCTCTGGAAGCTGGAGAAGATACCCGTCTACGATAGGGCTCGGCGAAAGCTGGTGGAGTGGCTGGGCTTCGACCCCCAAAGCTCCCGGCTTGATCGGCTCTAGGTGTTCAGTCCCGGAGAGAGATCTCAGGCTTTCTTGACTATGCTGGATCGCACGACGCACTGCCGCCATCGTTCTGGCGCTGCCGTGAAGTAGTTGTCCCATAATTGCTCGGAGGTTGGCATCTTCCCTTTCTTTGTGCCACCTCTTCGTGGGACCGAACATCTAGGAAAGACCCACAGAAATTACGGAAGGTGGTCTGGGTAACGCTTACGACAGGAAAGAGGGAGCTTGAATTTCGAAGTCACCGGACGTAGCCAAGCATCTGGATGTTCTCACTCCGGATGGACCAAAAACTCAACGGCGGTCACCCTGGCAATTCCGGGTTTTTCGCGGATAACGAAGTGTGCGATCATCGAACTTGCTGGTCGAGCGTGGTGCTGACCTTTGCGAGCACCGCCGCAGCTTCGGCGCACTTCGAGGCGAAGAGCAACGCGGCGGCCTGATCCAGCGCAGCGGCAAGCTCCGCGTCGCTTGTGCCGCGCTTGCGGAGTTGGTAAAGCATCACGGGCAGGCGCAGGTCGGCGACGCCGTATCCCTGAGGTTTCACGCGCCGTTGCAAAAGTTCGAGGTAGCGATAGCCGTGATTGCTCGTCGGTTCGATCACCGTGCCTTCGCCGTAGTCATTCCACGTTGCGACTTGGATCAGTGGCGATTTGCTTCGCAGCGCGAGATCGAGCGTTTCGGCGAAAGTCGCGCCATCGCGGTGCTCGATCGTGCCGTAGCTGTCGTCGCGCACACCGGCCTGTTTATAGATGTCGTGGAAACCGGGGAACGCGCCGGCGATGAACGGCTCGCCGCCGGTATAGAGCGGTTCGAGCTCCCCGCGCCATTCCGCAGGTGACAGCGTCTTGCCGCCCCGCACCGGCGGCCAGGCAAAAATGCCGTCGAGGCCGTGATTTTTCGCCAAGTGCGGCAAGCCGAAGAGGAGCGGCATGCTGCGCCACATCTTTCGCATCTCGCTCCATGCCTTCCGATCGAGATACTGCGGGCCGAAGACGAGCAGCACGGGCCGGTGCTTGTAATTAACATACGCCTCGTCGCCAAACCAATGTTTCTCCACCCATTGCAAATCGGCGGTGCCTTGCTTCACCGCGGCGGCGGCATCGAGCTTTTTCAACGTGCTGTCTTCGTAGCAGATGGCAAAGCGCAGCCCTGCTTTTCTGAGCCACGGGATGAGCTTTTCGGTGTTTCGATGGAGCATCGCGTAGTCGTTGAGCCCGGACGTGCCATACCAATCGATGATCACTCCGTGCAGCCCCGCCAGCTTCATCAGCAGAACGTGGCACTCAAGCACGCAATCGTCAGCCGAATCGTAAAGGCCAATCAGCGGATAATCATGCGACGCGGCTTCACGTCTTCCATCCCCGAGGACGCGATCCGGGTCGAAGTGATTCATCGTCCAATGCCAGCCCCACCCCCCGCTCACGGGCTTGCTCGCATACCAGGGCATGTAATGCGCGAGGAGAAGCTGCTCAACGGCCTGGCCCCGCCCGAGGAACGCGAACAACCAAAATAACAATGCCAAAACGTGCCGGGAAAGTATGCGCAAGTGTGGAGTATGGAGGGGCATTGCGGTAATTTGCGGAGCAAACATTGCTGTCAATAGCGCGCTTCGTGCATGGAGCATACTGGATGCGCAGATGGAATTTCAATTCTACTGCTACTGAGAATTCCTAAAAAATTTCAACGAGGCTCAGATCTGGCCGCAATCCTCTCGGAAACCAGCCACGGCAAAAGCAAAGGGAAAGGAAAAAAACTATAGAACCTATCCCGAAACCTTGAAGATATGGCAGGCCATGTGCTTCCAGCTAATTCGATGTTGCAACTTTCTGAATCGCAGTTGGATATGATTTGTGAATTACTTCCCGATACTCCTGCCCGTGAGTGGGATAAGCCCGGCATCAGGAAAGAGCAGCGAATGATTTTGCGAGCACGGTCGCGGCTCTACCACATTGGCGGACCACACCCACTCTCAAGTTGAAAACTTGTGCTACTTCTTCAGATCCCCTTTTGCGACCGCCTCGTCCAATAGCGCGGACATACAGCGCCATAGCTTCTCCGAGCCTTCTTCGATGGTGCGGTTTCGCGCGACGACACGGTCATGCGTGATGCCGTATTTCTTCCACGAAGTGCCATCTGTTAAAATATTCAGGAGCATCGGCTGGAGACGGTCCACCGCTGAAGCGAATTTGGCCTCCGGGGTTTCCCGAGTCTCGAACTCCTCCCAGATGGCTCGAAATTCCACGGCTTGATCGTCCGGCAGCAGCCCGAAGATCCGATCCGCCGCGCGGGCTTCTCGCTCCTTCTGATCCGCTGCTCCTGCGGCATCGTAGGCGAAGGTATCGCCCGCATCGATCTCCACCAGGTCATGGAGGATCACCATCTTGAGCACGCGCGCGACATCGATGTCCGGAACGTTCGAATGCTCCGCCAGCGTGATGACCAGCAGCGCCAGATGCCAGGAATGCTCGGCATCGTTCTCCTGCCTGCGGCTCTGCGAGCATAAACTCTGGCGGAAGACTTCCTTGAGTTTGTCCGCCTCGATGATGAAGCGGAGCTGGCGAGCGAGTCGTTCCGCAGCATCCATCGTCTCAGCGGCTCACTCCGCGTTGCGAGCTTTCGATGAACTCGATGAGGTGCGCCACCTGGGGATCGGAGGCGGCATGGGTGGCCTTGAGCGAGCTGAGTGCGATCGAGAAGTTCGCGTCCTTTTTCAGAAACAGCTTCTTGTAGGCGCTCTTGAGGGCACGGATGGATTCCTCCGAAAAACCGCGGCGCTGGAGGCCCACGAGATTGAGGCCGCGGGTGGAGGCCGGGTTGCCGTCCACGATCATGAACGGCGGGATGTCCTGCACGATCTTCGAGCAACCACCGGTGATCGAGTGCTGGCCGATGCGGCAGAACTGGTGCACAGCGGTGACCCCGGAAACGATGGCGTGATCGTCCACCGTCACGTGCCCGCCGAGGGTGCCGTTGTTGGAAAGGATGATGTGGCTGCCGAGCTGGCAGTCGTGAGCCACATGAGAGTAACTCAGGAACAGGTTGTCATTGCCGATCCGCGTTGGTGTATGGGCGTGCGTGCCACGGTGGACGGTGCAGTTCTCGCGGAACACGTTGCGGTCGCCAACGATCAGGTAGGTCGGCTCCCCCTCATACTTGAGATCCTGGGATTTCCCGCCCACGGCGGCGAAAGGAAAGAACTCGTTGGCCTTGCCGATTTTCGAGGTGCCGTGGATAACGACATGGGAATGCAGCACGCAATCGTCGCCGATTTCAACATTCGCGCCGATGACGCAATAGGGGCCTACACGTACGTTCGCGCCGAGTCTGGCATCCGGGGAAATGACCGCGGTGGGATGAATCACGGGAGCGATGCCAAACGAGAGGGCCGCGGAATGCCACTGTTTTTTACACAAAGACCGCCCGGGGAGTGCCCCCGGACGGCCTCTCTATTGCATGTACCCAATGAAATCAAGGCGACTGGGAGGCCCGGGCCCGGATGAATCCTTTTCCGGACAGTCCGGGGGAATTGACCAGCCTGAAGGACCTGTAGGCATAGCCGGACGGCGGAGAAGCCGGCCAACCTTCCGGAATCACCGGAGTGGCGAGAGGACCCGTCACCGGCTCGGTGAAAAGGGTCAGATCGGTGGTACCCTCGATGGTGTAGGTCACTCCATCGGTGGAGGCGGTCATCGAGGGTGTGCCGCTGAATTCAGCTCCCGCCCGTACGGCGACGGTAAGGATCAGCTCTTGGAAAGCATCCCCATCGGTATCCACCGTGAGAGCCTTGGCTTCACCACTGGAACCTGTCGAAAGAGGATTCCCGCCGAAGGCGAATTCGTGGAAATTGCTGCGGCCATCCTTGTCGGCATCGGTTCCTGGAGCATCATTGGCGCCGGGTGTGAGGCCGGCTCCAACCGTCCATGTGTCGTAGGCGGTGGGAGCATAGTTACCCGTGAAGTGAAGCGTGACATTGTCCACGATGGCCGTTGCCTTGTAGGTGTCCGCCGTCGGCAACGCGGGAAGCGACTGCCGGATGCGAATGGCCAGCGGATCATTCGGGAACGACGACGAATCATAGGTAAGCAGCATCGAAACCGAAGTGAGCTGGTTGGAGGCGGTTCCCGCTTTCACTCCTGTATCGGCGATACGGATATTGCGTCCCGCCACCTCTTGATTGGTGGTGAGATCCACCAGAGAGACACGGACCACGATATCGCCGGATGTAGCCGCATCATTGCGATAGCCCACATCCATCCCAAGCGTCACGGTTTGAAGCGCGGACGCTCTCAGCCCCGGATTCGTATTGGCCAGCGGTTGCTGGATGAACATACCACCCGCGGCCTTGAAATGAGCGGCGTTGCTGGTGAGATTCGGAGTGGCGGGGCCACTCTGGCCATAGAGTCCGTCCGTGTTTGTCGAATTGGTCCAACCGTTGGGAGCAGTGCTGTTTTCGGAATACCACGTGTTCGCGTTGAAGTTCCCGTTGGCAAGCTGGAGAGTGCCTGTGTCCGCCGTAAACGCGACACTGGCGGAGAGGTCGACGGTGCGGACGGGGTTCACCGGATCGTTGGTGGTCACGACAAGGCGGTCGAAGAAATTTCCACCTTCCGTGCCGGGATCGAAAGCCACGATCAGCGAGCCATCCGCTCCCGCAGCGATCGGTGCCGGAAGAGAGGCAACGGAAAAGCGGCTGGGATTGGATCCCTGCACAACTGCGGACACCACCTGGAGATTGGCCGAACCGCCGGAATTGTGAATGGTCAACCCGAGTTGCTGGGCACCGGGTGTATAAAGCAGGCTTCCGAAATCGAGAGACGCTGGCACCACCGCCGTGGGATCCATGACGGTGACCGATACCCCGATGACCAGTGTGGGCGTGACCGGATCATTGCTGGCCAGGTTCAGATTAGCCACATAGGTACGGGTACCGGAAGGCGTGAAAACGAGTGTCGCGGAACCCATGCCGCCAGGCGCGATCGATGGCGTGATGTCCGCCACTGAGAAGCTCGCGGCATCGGCGCCGGACAGAGTGGCCGAGCTGAAGGTCAATGTCTGGGTCGCTCCTGTATTCTGGATCGGGATGACCAGACTGGTGGAGGTGCCATTGCTATTGCCGGAGACATTGGTCGGTCCCGATATCGCCGGGTCACCCACCGTCGCAGGCACGGCCGCCGCGATAATTTCCGAGGCGGTCATCGCCGTGTCATAGATCTTCAATTCATCGATGCGCCCATTGAAGTAATCCGTCCCGTTGGCATTGCCACCGATGCGGAAAGCCGTCGTCATTTCATCGGTGAATGTTGTCGCCGCGCTGCCGAGCGCCGCTACATTGCCATCCACATAGGTGGTCACCACGCCATTGTTCCATGTCACCGCGAGGTGATGCCAGTTGCCATTGAACGGATAGGTGCCGGTCGAAAGATAGTCGGTGTTCCCGAACGTGGTGAACTTGACCCGGTCCACATTACCGAGGCCCAATCCCCAGCCGCCGGACGGGCCTGTACCGAAAACACGATAGGTCGTGGAGGCAGGCAGGCCCGAGGAATTGATCCATGCCATCGCGGTGAATTTCCCCGTGCTCGGACCAGCCTCGGCGAGTTTCTCCAATACTCCACCCGCCGTTCCATTCACCGTGAAGCCACCACTGCTGGCTCGTGTGAAATTGATCGATGTCCCGAGTGCGGTAGCGTTCGCCGCAGTCACCGTGATGGCACCATAGGCGCCTGCTGGCACCGACGGTTGGGCGTAAGTCAGGCCTCCTGCGGATGGAGTGCCGGTGAGCCCATTGCCTGAGATATCCGCGATGGTGCCACTGGCCTCATTCATCTGCCACCCGGCCACAAGAGTGGAGCGGGCTGTTTGGGTACATAGAAGACCTATCGCAAGATAGGGAAGGATGGAGGTTTTTTGGGGGTTCATGGGAATGCAGAACTGGAAGAAGACGAATCACTCGATCCCCTTCCGCTGCCTGATACCCATGCCGGTCAAAAGCTGACCGAAATACCGGAGTTACCCACCTCCTATCTTTGCATCGGAGACACCGTCTCTCCATCCTTCAACTTCACCGCGTTGTCATACGGATTGGTGATGAAAATAAGTGTCTTCGCATCCCTCAGCACGTGCTGTTCCACGATCCCGATCTGTCCCGGAACATCGACGTCAAGCACGCCATCCGTCACGGACCAATGGGAGCCCTTGAATGAATCTCCCGGGACATTATCCACGGAGAACATGACCGTTCCATCCGGTTGGAAGCTGCGGACATAATGTTTGCCCGCATGGTAGTAAGACCAGCTACCGATGAAATCCGATGGTCCCGCGGACGTGGCCATTCCTTCCTCGAACTGGAGGATACCTTCGCTGTGCACCGGCCCCGTGATCTCCTTCGAGCGTGCGTATGGATCGATGGACGCCCGAATGGTCCAGCGTCCGCGTCGGAAATCGGAAGGCTTCAGGTCGAGCTTGTAAACATTCGCGTCCACCTTCTGCAGCCCTCCCGTGCTGCCGGTGTGGAAATCCTTCGCGACCAACTCGCCATCGCAGAAGAGGCCGACATCATGAACCATGATGGCATCCTTGCCGTTGATCCACTTGAAGATGGCCCGATAGCTCGATCCCTTCCAGATCAAGTGGGTGACATCGAACTCCAGTTGCTTCGGCTCAAACGAATCCATGCTCCAGCGGAAATCCCGGGCCGGCAGGCGGCGCACGAATTTCTCGCGGTCCAGCGGAATCGCCTGCACCGGTTCCTGAGCGTCATTGCCATGGATTACCGCTTGGTTCACCAGCAGGCGGCGCGGCGTGTCGCCCGGAACATTGAGATCCACCTTGCCATCCAGCACACCCAGTTCGAGCGAACCGTCGTCACGCGCATCCATCGCGAACTCGGTCCCGAGATCCACGACATTGCCCTTCGCATAGTCCACGCGGAAACCCTCGGCCCCCTTGGGCACGGATGCCACCAGCTTGCCAGCATCGAGTTTTCCGGAAGTCTCGTCATTGATGGTGAAATCCGCCGGCCCTTCCAAGGTCACCCGGACGCCACTTCCGTAGGTGACCTCCACCAGTCCGGATTGGAATGCCAGCCGTTTGGCCACGCCTCCATGACCCACCAGATCGGGTTCTTCACCCGATTTCCATTCCACGCCCATGAGGCCGGTGATCCGGGCGGCCGGTGAGTGGGATGTCTCGAGCTTTGGTGCCGGACGATGGTGGCCGAGTTGCCAACCAATCACGAAGATGGCACACGCCGCAGCAGCCTGGAAGATGATCCTGAATGGAAAGCGGACGACCTTGTCCCCTTCCACCGGCGGTTCGGCTCCTGCGATCGCTTCCGGCATCATGCCTTCCTGCGATGTCACCGAAAGATAGTAGGCGAGTGCGTCAGGAGAATCCAACATCTCCTCCAACCCCGCCATTTCCGTACGTGAGAGCGTCTCGCCGTCCATCAGGCGATCGACTAGCCGGCGGAGTTCCGGGCTGGGTGGTGCGGATGTCATTGGAAAGCGGCGAGTTTTTCCTCGATGCAGTGGCGCAGCGCCAGCCGCAGCCGGGAGAGGGCCTTTTGCAGGCGATTCGGGGCCATATTCTGTTCGCGAGCCTGCGCGGTCAGTGAACCCCGATCGAGATATTTGAGTTTCAGCAGCGCGAAGTCCTGCGGCTTCAGCGTGGAGAGACAGCCCTGCAAGGCGGAGAGGCGGCGGTCGTTTTCAGACGCCCGCTCCTCGGCGGCACCGGCGATTTTCTGGAGGACATCCTCGGAGAAGGTCACCAGCTTGTCCCGCTGGGCATCACGCCGCTGGGCGAGGGTCTTGAAATAGGCTGTCTTGAATATCCAGGCCTTCAGGTTGGTGTCCGGCTTGAACTCCCCCCGCCTTTCCCATGCGAAAAGCATGGTTTCCTGGACGATGTCCTCGCAGAGGTGGGGATGTGGAAAAATGGAAAGCACGTAGCCTCGCAAAGCCGGGCGCAGAGCCTCGATCGCACGCGTGAAGCCCACCTCGTCGAGAGGCGGGGCTTCATCAGGCTCCGAAACGGGCTCCATCATGCCGGTTCATACCCGGATTCCGGCAATCCTGACATCAAAAATGGAAATCAACAACGACGACGAACCAACGCCAGCAGACCGAGGCTGCCGATCAGAGCCACGGAAGGTTCCGGCACGGCAACCGCTTCCAGGCGGATCTGGTTCACGTTCATCGCGGTATTGTAGATCTTGAGTTCGTCAATCCGACCGTTGAAGAAGTCCGTGTTGTTCGAATTGCTGCCGATCCGGAAGATCGTTCCGGCTTCATCCGTGAAAGTGGTCGCAGCACTGCCGAGCGCGAAAACATTCCCATCCACATAGCTCGTCACCGTGCCGTTGTTCCACGTCACCGCGATGTGATGCCAGTTTCCGTTGAAGCCCGCGGTGCCGGTCGAGAGATAGTCGGTGTTTCCGAACGTGGTGAATTTCAGCCGGTCAACATTCGCCACACCAAGTCCCCAGCCGCCGTTCGGGCCTGTTCCGAACACCCGATAGGTGGTAGACGCAGGCAGTCCGCTGGTATTGATCCATGCCATCACAGTGAAACTCCCCGTGCTCGGGCCAGCTTCCGCCAAACTTTCCAGCACACCACCGGCAGTTCCAGGCACCGTGAAGGAACCGCTGCTGGCGCGCGTGAAAGCCACCGAGGACCCGAATGCCGCCGCTGTCGTGGAATCCACCGTCAGCGCGCCATAGGTTCCGGCGGTCACCGAACCTTGCGAATACGTCAAACCACCTGCCGATGCCGTTCCCGTGAGGCCGTTGCCCGAGGAATCGGCGACATTGCCGCTGCTTTCATTCAGATTCCAATACGCCACCAACGCGCCATCCGCGGAGGCCAGCATCAACAGGGAAAGGGCGGACAGCGAAAACAGCTTGGAGGAATTCATGGGAGGAAGGAAACGATGCACAAACAACGATTGCGCCGTTCCATACCTTCCCGCCTCCGAAGCTGACCAAAAAAGCTGGTCCGCCGCGACGGACCAGCTTGTGAACCTAGCGTCCGATCAGAACTCCCCGCGCAGTCCCACCATCACGCCACGCCCGGCCATGGGCGAAATATCCTTCAGCACCGAGGTGCTCTGGCGGACTTCGGCATCGGTAAGGTTCGAGCCCTTCACATAGAGCGTGGTCTTCACACCACCGAGATCCAAGTCGTAGCCGAGACTGGCATTGACGAGGAAGTAGCCGTCGGTCGGCAGTTCGTTGTTGGCGGTGCGGTTCTGATCGGCGGCCGCGATTCCCTCCACCCGCGCGCTGAACTTGCCGATACGGTAATCAAGGGCCGCGGTTCCGCGAAGCGGCGGCATCTGCGGCAGATCCTCGCCGGTGCGGCGGTCCTCGGCATGGACGAAGTCCGCACGCAGGATCAAATCGAGCTTCTGCGTGTCCGGATTGAAGGCAGCGGGGATCTGCGCCTTGGGATCCGCCATGACTTTCGTATCGCTGGCTTCGGCTGGAGCGAGCAGGTGGAAGACCGCTTCCGCTTCCGCGCCATAGATGTCCGCATTGATGGCTTGGTAGTTGAAGATCGGCAGCAGTTCCACCGGATCGATCACACCCGTCGGTTGGAGGCTGATGTAGTTGTTGAATCGATAGTAGAAGCCGCTGACGCTGCCGGTGACAAAGCCCGCGTTTTTCTTCACGGACACATCGAGCGCCCACGAGTTTTCGGTACCAAGATTCGGATTGCCGACCTCAATAGTGCCGGTGGCGACATGAGGACCGTTCGCGAACAACTCCACATAGGTCGGCGGACGCTGCGTGTAGGCGAGCGAGGCGGTGATTGCGTAATTCTCGACGGGGTTGTAAACGATGCCCGCCGAACCACTGAACGCATCAAAAGTGCGATTCAGACCCGGGCCGAACTTCGGATCCGCCTCGGTGTCATTGGTCTGGTGGTCGTAGCGGGTGGAGAATTGCAGACGCACCTTGTCATTGAGAGCATACTCTTCAAAGACGAACGCGGAACTGGTCCAGTTCTCGACGTGTGGCAGGAAGGCCTCGTCCCCGAGTGCGGAGAAATCGCTCTTCTGAACCTCCACTCCGAACGCTCCCTCGAAGCCGTGGAGCTTCTCATGCAGCAGTTCGGCACGGGCATCGAATCCCTCGATGACGAACTGCGTGCCGGGTGCACTGCCTTCGAACTCGGTGTGGGTGTAGTCGGAGTAGCCGAACTTGTAATTGATCTCCTTGATCCAGGATGCCGGATGATAGAACGCACCACGGAAGTCCCAGCGGCGTTGGCGCAGGCCGATGGTGACGTCCGGCTCGGCCACGGTGCCGTAGGTGGAATCGATGCCGGAATAGGAAAGGCCGACATAGCCATCGTCCCACACATACGCGCTTCCCAAGCCTGCGCCCTTCGAGTCCGTGGCGCTGTTCGGCAGGATGCCGTAAGGCTCCGGCGTGCCGGGGGGCAGAGGATTCAGGAGCCTCTCGCGCTCGGAACGGGCGAAGCCGGGAATGTGGATGTCATCGGTCTGGCGGTCGAAGCCATCGAGATGGAACACGATCGGTCCCGCACCCCACGTCACCGCACCGGACGATGACAGCAGTTCATCCGCCGAACTCGCGCCGAAGTCGAATTTTCCCTGCGGCCACGTGCCGGAGAACTTTTCGGTGGGAATGCGATCATCGATCACATTGACCACCCCGCCGACAGTATTCGGTCCGTAGAGCAGCGATGCGGGCCCACGAAGCACCTCCACGGATTTGATCGTGAGCGGATCGGAAGCCACCGCGTGGTCCGGGCTCACATTCGAGACATCAAGCACCGATGTGCCGTTCTGGAGGATCCGCACGCGGTCATCGCCGAGACCGCGGATGATCGGACGACTGGCTCCGGGCCCGAAAGAAGTCGAGCTGACACCCGGTTCGTTGTTCAGCGTTTCACCGAGGGTCGGCTGGAGCTTGAACTGCAAGGCGTCCCCCTTGAGCACGGATGCAGGTTGCACCTGTTCGAAGAGGGTCTGCCCGAGACGGTTGCCGCTGACGAGCACATCATCGAGCGTGCCGAGTGCTTCGTCCGACTTCTTCTTGTTGGAGGAGGTGGTATCTTCGGCGCAAAGCACCGGGGTGATCGTAGCGAGGAAGCTGATGCTGGTAAGAATGGAACGGGAAAAGAGTTTCATGTTGTTGGAACGCAGGCATGGCGGCGCCTTTGAAAAAGGGTATTCGCGGACAGGCGGACACGCGCCGCCATGGGCGTCGTGCTGTCGCTTCAGAAACGTCGGGGGAATGGATCCCCGAGGTTAGGGCGCGCGCGGAGGGGCCTGGGCGAGAATGCCGCCGATCAAATGGCCGGGAATCACCGCCACCCGGCAGACGGGCGGCAGGACCTCGGGCAGATGCGCAGCCATTACCGGAGCCGGAATCACGGCTGGCGGCGGCACATCATCAAGCGTGCCGCTCGTAAACAAGGTCACCTCGCACTGGTGGTCCGGATGACCGGCATCACAGTGCAGATCGTGGTGCAGCCGGGCTGACCCCGACATCATCACCATCAGGGCAAATTGGAATAGCAGGATGCCAACAATGGCAGCCTTCAGCAGACGGAATTTCCGGAGCCGTTCCACGGGCACATCATGCCCGCTTTAGCAACTTTTATGCAAGAGCAAACCCACTGTTTCCTATTCCGCCATCGCGTGATCGGCACCCATCACGATCCTGCCAGTCTGCGGATGGGACAAATGGGATCTCACCACGGCGATGAGAAACAACTCCGCCCACAGCACCCCGAGCCACAGAGCCAGTTGGAAACCGATCCGCAGCTTCTTCCGGAGCGGAGCCGGAAACAACCGGGGTAACACAGGCATCATCATGGCATGAGCATGCCACCTTTCGCAGCGATTGGCTGACGGCGGCTTGTGTTGGATTCGCGGTCGATTGCGGGATTTTGTCTTTGCCGGATCGCCACCGGATGGAGAGAACTGCCACGATGAGTTTCATGTGGTTGGTCGCGAGCGGGGCGACAAACGTCTCCCCGTTGTTCGCCTTGCTGAGCCTGGTGTTGATCCTGGCGGTGCTGGTGTCGCTGGTTCTCATCAAGTTCCGCCAAAGCCTGCTCGTCGGCTATCTGCTGTGCGGTGTCGTGATCGCGAATTGCGGTCTGCTGCCATTCGTCGGCGGTCGTGAGGAAAGCGACGCGGTGATTTCGCATCTGGCGGAGATCGGTGTGATCCTGTTGATGTTCACGCTGGGCATCGAATTCTCACTGGGCGAACTGGGCCATCTATGGCGCAAGGCGCTGATAGGTGGTGGATTGCAGGTCGGTCTCACCGGTGCGATCGCAGGCGGGATCGCGAAATGGCTCGGATTTCCCACGGCGGAGGCGATCGTGCTGGCGGTCGCCGTTTCCCTCAGTTCGACAGCGGTGGCGATGAAGTCCTTCCAGGATCTCGGACAGCCGAACAACCCCGGCGCGCGCGTGGCACTGGCCATCGCCTTGTTCCAGGACCTGCTCGTGATTGTCTTCATCCTGATCCTGCCGTCGCTCTACGGGAAGAGTGACGGCTCGGTGGCCGGTGGAGTCCTGGTGGCGATGGGCAAGGGCGTCCTTTTCCTAGGCGGCGCCTTGTTGCTGGGCCGTTACGGTATCACACCGCTGCTGCATGCGGTGGCGCGGACACGCAGCCGCGAGCTGTTCACTCTCACCGTGGTGGCCCTGTGTTGCGGCGTCGCGATGGCAGGCGGCGCGCTCGATCTGTCGCTTGCCCTGGGTGCCTTCGCCGCAGGACTGGTGGTCAGTGAATCAATCTACAGCCACCGCATCATGGCGGACATCCTGCCCTTCAAGGATCTCTTTCTGGCGCTGTTCTTCATCTCGGTGGGCCTCCAGATCGACCTGCGGGTGATCGCCGCGGATTGGCCGCGCGTGCTCGGCGGCTGCATAACCATCCTTGCCTTGAAAGGTGGTGTGGCCTTCGCCGCATCACGGGTGCTGAAGCTCCCGCCCCGCCCCGCCCTGCTGGCTGCGGCCTCGCTGGCGAGCACCGGTGAATTCTCGCTGGTGCTGATGCAGAAGGCATCCTACCTGCGCGCCTTCGACCCAGCTACGGTGCAGCTCCTGCTGATCTGCAGCGCCGTGACCATGGGTCTCGTCCCGGGTTTGATGCGGTTGAGCGGTCCGGTAGGCCGCAAGCTGGAACTGCTCGGCTGGCTCAAATCCAAGAAGCCCCTTCCCGAGTCCCTCGCTCCATCCAAGGCCATCAAGGAGATCGGCGACCATGCCGTCATCATCGGCTACGGTCCGGTGGGGCGCTCCCTCAATGAAGCCCTCAAGCGCTGCGGCGTGGCCACGCTGGTCGTGGAATTGAATTCCGACACGGTCCGCGACCTGAAGAAAAAGGGTCAGCTCGTCCTCTTCGCGGACGCCACCCATCCGGAAGCCCTCGATCTCGCGGGCATCGGGCGGGCGCGTCTGGTGGCGTTCACGTTTCCAAACACTACCGCCACCCGCATCGCCCTGCCCCTCGTGCGCGAGCGCAATCCGGGCATTGTGATCTTCGGTCGCGCCAAGTTCCCCGAGGAAGTGGAAACGCTGCGCGCGCTGGATGTCATCGTCATTCATGATGAACGCGAAAGCGCGGTCGCGATGGTGCGCTCGGCGATGAGTTCCTATCTCCGCGCGGACATCGTTCCGGAGGAGGTGGTCGGGGATGTGATGGACGCGAGCTGATCAACGGCCGTCACGACCTCGTTACAAAAAGCCCCGGTCCGGCTGTTGACCTCCGCCGGTCAGCAGCGAATCTTCTCCCATGGCATTCCCCATCCGCAGTCCGCGCGACATGGTCGGCGGCATTTCCGTGTTCGGCCGCATTCTCGACAAGATCCGGCTCACCGCCGAAAGCCGCCTTCCCGATGGCTACCACATCGGCCCGATCGCCGGGAAACGCACCTTCGATGACCGGGTATGCCGCTTGCTTGGCATCGACTTCGATGATCTCCAGCAGCGCACGCTGCAGGGCGGCACCGATGAGGAGATCCTCGACTGGTGCTTCGATCACGGCCGCAAGCCGGACCAGGAACAGATCGATGTCTGGAACGCCTTCATGCGCAAGCGCGGTTGGAACGACGAAGCCGGCCTGGTGGAAGCGAAACAGGAAGCCGGCTTCGAAGACCGCGAGGATATCCAGACCTTCTTCGATCTGATGGATGCGGAAGAGCGTCCTTGAGAAGCCTCCGTCATCATATCATTCCAAGCCATCCGTTCAAGCGGATGGCTTCAGAGAGGGCATCATCCCTGCCACGTCCAGTTCATCACCACCTCGATGTCCGGGTGCAGGCTGTGATGGACCGGGCAGCCGCGGGCGGCGCTTTCCAGCACCTTGCGCTCGGGATGATCGGCGGAAAGAGGAATGGTCATGTCCACCTCCAGCTTCGCGATGCGGCGGGGCAGATCTTCGGACATGTGCTTGCGCACCACCACCTTCATTCCCTCCACCGGGATTTCCTTCCGCTTTGCGACGATGCCGATGACGGTGGCCATGCAGGCACCAAGTGCGGTGGCGACGAGATCGGTGGGCGAGAATGCTTCGCCGCGGCCGTTGTTGTCCACCGGAGCATCGGTGGCAATGCGGTTGCCGGAGGGCACGTGAAGCGCGTTGCAGTGCAGGTCGCCTTCGTAATCGATGCGGATTTCAACCATGGTCGGGATCGGTCTCGGATTCGCTGGAGTTCTCTTCGGTGAAGGGGATTTTGGCAAGCACCACACGGAAGCCGTAGATATCGTCACTCACGGTCGGAGGCACGGCATTGCGGTATCCGGTGTAGAGGTTGGCCGGTTGGAACGTGCTCCATGACCCGCCCCTGAGCACGCCATACGGAGTGTGGGCCGGTGCTCCGGGTTTCTGGGATTGCGCCACCGGCTTCAGATCGTCCGATACCCACTCATAGACATTCCCGCAGAGATCGTAGATCTCGTAGCGTTTGTCATTGAAGGTGACGTAGGACGGAGGAAACGACCCAACCGGAGCGGAGCGTTCGAAGCCATCCTTGTATCCGGGAATCGCCCGGCTCGGCTGCATGCCCCGGGCGCCATCCGCGGAAACATCGGCGAGATTGGCGAATTTCTCCGGCGGCGGCCAATCCGGTCCCCAGGGAAAAATGTGCGGCGCATGCACGTCACGCCATTCCGGCGTATGGTTGGCCGGTTCATTGAGGCCCGCGATCAGGCTCCATTCCCAGTCGGTGGGCAGGCGGTACTCGTGCATCGCGGAAATCAACTGGTCATTGCGATCCCGCTGGGTGAGCCACACGCAGAAATCCCTGGCGTTGTTCCGGGTCACATCGCTCACCGGATGACTCTTCATGTCCTCCTTGGTGACGACCTTTCCGCCCGCCTTTCTCGGCTCCGCCTTGCGGAACTCGTCGTACTCGGAGATTCGTGTCTCGTAGGCGGAAACCATGAGGTCCTTGGTGACCGGTACGAACTGCATGCCGAGGCTGTTCTTCCAAGGCCTGTCAAATCTCACGCCCTTGTTCTCCTGAAGATTCACATTGAAGGGCAGGAAGCCCTCCGGCTCCATCAGCGCCGGAGGTGAGGACTTCTCATCGAAGGTGACCGGCTTGTATCCTTCCAAAGTGATGCTGAGAGTGAAGGGCCCCGGCTTGATCCGCTCGATCTCCAGCGGGACGGTCGTGTTGCCCACGAAGCGTCCGTTGAGCAACACCGTGGCTCCTGAAGGGTTGGTGCCCACGGTGATGCGGCCATAGGGAATCAGGCGCACGAACACCCGGAACGGATGCAATCCGGCGGCCCGTGCGGCTTCGGTTCCCGCCGGATCGGATGGGTCGTTGAACTCGGCCTCGAACCGCGGGATCATCTCGTACTTGTCACTCAGGCGTCCGCCCTGGATGGCGTCATCACGCAACCAGTCGCAGAAGGCTTCCGCATCCTTGCGGGAAACCGCGGCCACCTTGCTCGTCTTGCCGTTTTCGGAAGCCTTGAGGAACTTGGTCTGGCTGTTCTGGAGTTTCGTCTTGTTGGCGAACTCGATCCACGCCGCCTCACCCACATAGGTGGAGGAAACGTGGCCCTGCTTTTCCGGAATGTAGCGGACCGAGCGGTTTTCCCATGGCTCGCCGATTCCCGGCGGTGTGAAACTCTTCAAAGGACCGCCCAGCAGAAGCGGGCTGCCGACCGCAGATTCCGGCACGGTTTCCCGGATCGGCAGGACGGCGTAGTGGTTCATGATCACCTTGTATTCCACCTCGGTGCCCACCGGCACCTTCAGGTCCAAGGGCGTGACACCAAGCGGTTCATCGCCAATGCCCAGAACGTCCGCTCCTTCCGGGAAACTGACGATGCGGATCTGGCCCATGCGGGGCGGCTTTGGTGATTTCCGTTCTTCGACAAGAGGCTCCTTCACCATCAGGTCCTTCACCCATGGAGCATCCTTGACAACCTCCCAGCCTCCGAAAACCACGAAGCCGCCGAGCACCAGCGAGGTCATCCACGCCGCCATGCCGGAACGCCTCCGCCGTTTTCCGCGCTGCAACCGCCGCAGTGCCTCCGCCAATTCCGCAGCCGTACGGATCTTGCGGCGGGAGATGTGCGGATCGCAGGTATCGCAAATCACCTTGTTGAGCTCCAGCCAGCGCTTGCGTTCCTCGACCGGTGGCAGTTCGTCCGGGAGTTCCGGGAAATCGAGACGATCCTTGCCGGTGGCGATCTCATACAAAACCTTGCCGAGGCTGTACACATCCGCCTGCGCGGAACCCGGGCCCTCCGGTGGTACGAATCCTTCCGTACCCACGAAGGTGCGCTGGTCGCGGGTGGCCACCAGACCGATGTCCGCCAGCTTCGCCTTTCCATTGACGAAGATCACATTGGCCGGCTTCACGTCCCGGTGTGCCAGACCCCGCTCATGCAGGTGGTCGAGGGCCTCCGACAATCGCAGGCCGACATCGATGCAAAGCCCCGTTTCCATGCGGGTGCCAGCGGAAATCTTGGAATCCGCCCGCAGCGTCCGCGGTTCGTATTCCACCGGGTTGATGTCCGCGCCGGAGCGGACGTCATCCCCCAGTTCCATCACGTAGTAATAGAACGAGGTCCCGTCCGGACTGCGTCCGACGTGGAGGATATTGACCAACCCCGGATGATCGCGGGAGATCGGCTCGAACTTGAGGATGCCCTCAAACTCCCGCTCGAAGCCGCGGGCGTCCTCGAAATCCTCGCGCCAGACGATCTTCACCGCCCGCAAGGCACCGGTCACGCCGCGCGCCAGCCAAACCTCGCCGTACGCTCCCCCCCCGATCTTCCGCAGGACCTCGTGGTCGGGAATGATCGGGTCGGGGCGGGTTCTATTCGGCATCTTCTTCCAGGCGGGCCAACTCTTTCTTCAATACCGAACCCACCCGGTGCTTGGCGAGATAGACTTGCGCCATACTGACATTCAGGTGGTCCTGCACCTTTTTCGCGTCCCACTGTTTCACCACATAGTAGTGGAAGATCTGATACTGCTTCGGAGATACCTGGGCCTTCACCCGTGCCAGAGCGGCATCGGCCACGTTCTTTTTCCATTCCACGTCCCAGAGACGGGCGAGCAGATCACCCTTCGGGTCCTCGAAACGGTCGATCACCGCGGTCTTGCGGTCATCCTCCCAATCCCCGCCGCTCATCGCGGTGTCCTTCTTGCGCTTGCGGAACTGATCGTTGATGCGCCAGCGCGTCATGTTCATGAGCCAGGTTTTAAAGGAACCCTGCTCCGGATCGTAGAGGTTGCGTTTGCTCTGCTTTGCGATGGAGAGAATGGTTTCCTGCACGCAGTCCGAGGCCTCGTCCGCTCTCAGGCCGGACTTGATGGCCACCGCGTAAATGAGGCGCCAGTAGGTCTGGTAGAACTCATCCCAGGTCTTCTGGTCCTCCCAGTTGTCCAGCCGGGCGATCAGGCTCTTGCGCGTTTTGGCGTATGCCTGCGCGAACATTTCGTCGCGTTGTTTGTCATCATCGTCGTCGGACATCCGGCCTCCATTAACAGGTTCCGGGGCAAAAGTCTTTCACTCATTGCGGGCGCGCAAGCGGAAGATCGGGGATTTCCGGGGCAACTGTTTGGCACTCCGTAAGATCCGGATGTACGAACTTTCAGCGAACTTGTTTACATGCGCCGCGTGCTGAGGTTAGGTTTCCCGGTCCATCATCTCCTCCCGTGCTCCGGCTTCACCCCCGGGGCCTCCCCCACGGCGAGTCGACATGCTCTCAAACACCCAGACACCCAATCCCTCGCAGACGGTCGAGCGGATCCGCGAAATCATCGTGGGCCGCCATTTGAACCGTTTGGAGCAGCGTGTGGCGATCCTCGAAAGGCAGCCTCATCATACGGATGGCGGCGCTTCGGAAACCCGGATCGGAGCCATCGAAGCCCGCGTGGAGGCACTCCAGCATCATTTCCAACGGTTGTCCGACAACCTGCGGTTGGAAAACGAGAGCCGCGAGATCCGGCATCAGGAGGAAATCCGCCGCCTGGCCGATCACATCCAGCAAACCCTCGCCGCACGGCAGGCCTTCGGCGGCACCGCCCAGCTTGAATCGAAGCTCGGCCAATGGCTCACCGATTGGCAGCATTCCGCCCACCAGCAAGCCGAAGCCCGGGACCGGCAACTGTCCGCCCAACTCCGTGATGAACTCGCCAAGGTCCGCGAGTGGGTCACTTCCGAACTTTCCGCCCACCAGCCGCCGCAGCATGAGCGCAACGAGCTGGAACGCCGCTTCGCCCTGATCGCCAAGGCCGCCCGCTCTCTGGCGGAGGCCGCGGAATCCGGATCCCTTCCTGGCAACCTCCCCCCACTGCCTTGATGTCCGCCGCACTCCGCCCCCTGCCCGCTCCGACACCCGCGCCCGTTTCCCACGGAGGGCCTTCCCCGCTGTGGAGCAGCCCGCCCGTGCCATTCGAGCCGTTTGCCTCCGTGCCCACGGAACGTCCGCCCCTGCCCGGACTCCCCGCCAATGCCGGACATGAGTTCCCGGCGTCCTGGCCGGCACCGCTTGCCGTGCTTCCGGAAGTACCCTCCGCCGATGCCACGCCCCAGGTATCCGTGCCGCGGATTTTCACTCCTGCTCCGGTCGATGCCGATCACGCGCCCCAGCCGCATGAGACGCTGGTCACGAGAATCGAACCGCTGGCGAAGGAAGGGCAGGAAGAAGCCGCCCGTGATTTCAACGACGATGATCTGCGCGAGGCCTTCGGCCCGATCATCGAGCAGGCCGTCCGCAGCGCGGTCTATGCCCGAGAAAACGGCATCGATACTTATCTGGAACCGATGCTGCGCTCGACCATCCGCCGCGCGCTGGCCGAATACACGCCGACCCAGCGTCCGTTCCAAGCTCCCGGTACGCTCTACCGCCTGCTATGGCGTCTCCAGGCACTCTTCACCAGCCGCACCTACGAGGACATCGTGTTCGAGAAAACCCACCGCTTTCAGGTGGAAGAAGTGTTCCTTCTGGATGTCCATTCCCTCGCTCTGGTTTCATTCGCCAGCAACCAACCGGGACGCCATGCCTCGGCCAAACGCGTGGAAGGCACCGTCCAGCGGCTGGCCCTCCAACTCCGCGATGCGGACGGCCGCGTACGCCCGGACTTCGAGCTTCCCGAGCACCGCAGCGCCGTCTCCCGTGCGGGCCGTTTCGCCGTGCTGGTGGCCATCGTCCGCGGCCGTAGCAATGAACTGATCATCGCGGATCTGGAATTTTCATTGAAGCGTATTGAGGATCATTTCCGCGACCGGCTTGTTCCCGGCGGCCCGCCGCTGATGAAGGACCTGCAACCTTTCCTGGAGGACTGCCTTCTCATCCAAGCCCCGGCCCACGCCGCGTGATCCCGGAAAACGCCGGGAGATTCGTGCCTGTCTTCTCTTGACCCATTGACCCCCTGACACTAGGAACGCCGCGCATGGGATTTGACACACTCGGGCTCTCGGAAGCCGTCCTGAAAGCCATTGAGGAATCCGGCTACACCTCCCCTACCCCGATCCAGGCGCAAGCCATTCCGTTGGTTCTGGCAGGGAAGGACGTGATCGGCGCATCCCAGACCGGCACCGGCAAGACCGCAGCCTTCGCGCTGCCGTCCTTGAGCAAGCTCACTCCGATCGGCAAGCCGCAGATCCTGGTCCTCGAGCCCACCCGCGAACTCGCCCACCAGGTCTCCGAGCAGTTCATCAAGTATGGCAAGCACACCGGCTTGAAAGTCGCGTTGCTCTACGGTGGCGTCGGCTACGGCCAGCAGCAGGAAGAATTGGCAAAGGGTGCCGACATCGTGGTCGCAACCCCGGGCCGCCTCGTCGACCATTTCTACCGCGCCACCATGCGCTTCGGCGAACTCAAGGTACTCATCCTCGATGAGGTGGACCGGATGCTCGACATGGGTTTCCTGCCACAGGTGCGCAAGATCGTGAATCTCTGTCCGTGGGACGAACGCCAGACACTGTTCTTCTCCGCCACCATGCCCCCGGCGATCCAGACCTTCGCCCAGTGGTGCCTCAAGGATCCGGTGGAAGTGGAAATCGCCCGCCGCGCCGTGGCCTCCACCGTGACCCACGCTTTCTATCCGGTCGCCATGGATCAGCGCGATGAACTGCTGATCGCCCTGCTGGACAAGACCGACTATCACTCGGTGATGATCTTCACCCGCACCCGCAAGGAAGCGGACCAGCTCACCTCGCTTCTCAAGACCCAGGGTCACGACAAGGTTGCCGCGATGCATTCGGACATCGCCCAGGCCGACCGCATGAAGGCCCTGCAGGGCTTCAAGGAAGGCAAATACGAAGTGCTCGTCGCCACCGATGTGGCCGCACGCGGCATCGACATCTCCGGAGTCTCCCATGTCATCAACTATCGCGTTCCGGAAAATGCCGAAGACTACGTCCACCGTATCGGCCGCACCGGCCGTGCGGAAGCGGAGGGCGATGCCTTCACCCTGCTCACCGCGGATGAACTCGATTTCGCGAAGTCGGTCGAAGTCTTCATCGACCGCAAGATCGACCGCAAGAAGCTCGAAGGCTTCGACTACATCTACACCGCGCTGCTGGACGATTCCCCGCCGAAGCCGGTGCGCCGCAAAATGAGCGGTGGTGGCGGCAAGAAGCGCCGACGCTGACCCGCCCTATCGCCGTCCACCAGGATTGGCATCCTTTTTGATTCCGGCAGTCATCCCTCGGATGGCTGCCGTTTGTTTTGAGCCCCTCGGGAACCGATTGAAGCCGGCCTCCGGATCGAGCGGTCGCTGAACCGCCAATCCCAAAGCCGGCTTCGTTCGATGAGTCGGATCTATCGGGGCAAATCTCTCACGGCACCGTCACGTGTAGGCGCACGAAAAACGGCCCGCTCCCCATGGGCACCACGTACTGGATCGCATTCCCCAGGTCGGACACGCCGCTGGGCGCTGTCGTCCATGTCACGAGGTCCGTCGAGGTTTGCACCACCCACGAAGCCACCGCACCCGGATCCTTCGGCCACGTGATCGTTCCGGAAACGATCTGCGGGTTCGTGGTGAATGAAGAGCCGGTCTGACCCATCAGGTATTCCACCCCGTTCCGCACACCATCGTTGTCATAGTCCAGATTCGCCGCCTGACCACCGGCATTGACCGCCGCCCAGCTACTGTAGCCGACCGGAGCCTGCACGGTCAGCGTGATGGTCGAGCCATCAACATAGCTCAATGCGAACGTATTCGTTCCCACCGTCACCGTCGCCCCTTCCGCCAATCCATTGAAGGTGCCGGTCAGGGTGTGTCCCGTGTAGTCCGCCAGCGTCAGCTTGGTGCCCAGCGGGAGCGTGCCGCTGCCGAGATCAGCGAAGGTCAGGTTCGCACCGGTGATCGTGAGATCGCCGCCGGTCGAGTCCAACCGGTCCGAAGTGATGGCCGTGCTATCAATCTGCAACGCCAGCGTCGCCCCCGTCGCGAGGGTCGCTCCCGCGACCTTGAACGTGCCGATACCCGAGCCCGGAGCCACCGTGCCGCCGCTGCCCACGCCCAACGCGGAGGTTGCGGAGCCCGTGCCCGCCAAAGTTCCCGCGCTGACCGTCGTCGCACCGGTGTAGGTGTTCGTGCCCGTCACCGTCAGGATGCCCGCACCCACCTTCGTCAGCGCGCCGGTGCCACTGATCACTCCACTGAGCGTGGTATTGCCCGCGCCACCGATGGAAACCGCGGAGGCCAGCGCTACCGTGCCACTACCCGTTGCCGTTGTACTGGTATTCGAATTGACCAGCGCACCGCCCGAGGAAATCCCGCTGCCATTCAAAGTGAGGGATTCCGCGCCGATCCCCTTGCCATTCAAGTCAACCGCTCCGGCGTTCACGATCACGCCGCTGGCAGCAGAGCCAAACGCCGCATTCGAGCCCGCCACCAACAAGCCGTTGTTGACAAAGACCGATTCACCGAAGGTATTCGCCCCGGATAGCGTCCAGGTGCCGGTGCCCACTTTCCTGATGCCCTGCGCGCCGGCGCCATTCGAGATGATTCCCGAGATGGTTCCCGTCCCCGCACCTCCCAGAGCGAGGATGCGGCCCGTGCTTGTCGTGGTCAGGGTGACAGGCCCCGTGACCACAAGATCGGCACCCAGATCCGACTGGAGGTTGATGCCATTGCCGCCTCCAGCGGTCAACGTCAGCGAGCCGGTCAACGTGGTGTTTCCGGATACGTTCTGGATCTGGGGAAGTCCGCCGCCAGCTGCATCCGAAAGCGCGGTAGCCGAACTGAACGTGAAGGCATTGGTCACCGTGTTGGTCCCGGTCAGTTGAAGCCTCAGCGTGCCGGTGGTGGTGCTGGTGTTGAGGTTCCTCACGGTGCCGGTGCCCAGGCCGGTGGGCTGGGTGATGACCAGCGAGCCGCCACCGGCGTTGATCGTGGTGCCTCCGGTGTAGGTATTCGCCCCGTTGAAGGTGGTGGTACCGACCGTGCTCTTGACGATCGCGAGATTGCCCAGCCCGCCGCCGATGATGCCGTTGACCGTCAGGCCGCCGGTGGAATTGGTGGTGCCGATGGTGAGGTTCTGCGTCCCCGCCGCACCGCTGCTGACATTGCCATTGATCGTCCCGCCTTCCGATCCGATCGCCGCGTCCCCTCCCACCGTGACAGCGGAGTTGAGCGCGTTGCCAATCCGCAGCGCGCCGCGGGTTTCACTGTTACCGGTACCGATGATGCTGACGGAGGAGAAGGCGCTGGGATTGGTATTGACGAACAACTGGCTGCCGCTACCCACGATCACCGAGGCATTCGGTGCGTTGACGCCACCGGAGCAATTCCACTTGTCCGCGTTGGATCCCGCATTGGTCAGCACAATCGTTCCATTGAAGCCCGTGACATTCGGCATCGAGGTGTTCCGCGCGGTGGTGCCCGCGGCGAAGTTCACACTGACGGTTCCGGTGCCGGTGATGGTGTTGCCGATCGCGTTGCCGGTATTCGTCGTATTGGAGGCAACGTATTGGAGGGTCGCACCGGTGGCGACGGAAACCGGACCGGTGCTGATACCGTTCACCGTGTTGGTGATGGTGCTGATCAGAGTTCCCTGGCTGACGGTGGTGCCGCCGGTGTAGGTGTTCGGAGTGCTGATCGTGGCAGAGCCGGTGCCGGTCTTCGTCAGCGTGCCGCCTCCCGCGATGATGCCCGCACCGGTCAGGGTGTAGGCCGTGGTATTGTTGAATGTGACGCTGCCCGGGTTCACCGTCACCGCCAGTGTCGGAGCGAAGCTGGTGGCATTGTTGTCGAAGACCACGCTGTCCAGGGTATGGAAGGTATCGGCCGCCGGTGTAGGGTTCAACCAGTTCGCGGTGGTGTTGATATCCCACACCGCGGAGAGGTTGCCCTTCCACGTCAGAGTGGAACCGGAAAGGATGAGGTTCACCGTCGTCGGATCGGTGGTCGTGTCGAAGGAATACGGGCGGAAGTTGGCGGCTCCGGCCAGCGTGAAATTCGCCGGAGTCGCCGTGGTGCCGCCGTGCTTGAGGACCGCTACGGTGCCTGCCGTAGCCGGAGTGGTCGAGAGCGAGACGTTCACGGTGTTGTTCACCGTCAGCGCTCCGGTGGCGGTGATGGCTCCGCTTGTCGTGGGATTGATGGTCAGGTTCGAACCCAGCGAACCTGCACCCATTGTCAGCGTGCCGCCAATGGTGCCCTCACCGCTCAACGTGGCGGCTCCCGGCGCGCCCACGGTCGAAACATTCAACGCTCCACCGAGAGAGCCGGTCAGGGCCAGGCCGCCCTGGGACAACGTCGTCGTGCCGGTAAAGCCGGAGCCATTGCCCGAGTAGGTCAGCGTGCCCGTGAAATTGCTCGATGTGGAGTTGACCTCAAGCGGAGCCGTGCCGATCAGCGCCCCCGAAATGGTGCCGCTGCCATTGTAGGTCGCCAGGCGCGCGGCAGCAGCCAGCGTCACCGATCCCGTGACCGTGGCATTCACCCGGATCGCGCCAAGCTGTCCCGCGCCTTCGGTCCAGCCATTGCCGGCAATGCTGAAGTTATTCGGATAGGTGCCCGCGCTCAAATAGATCTGTCCACCCGGTTGCACCTGCACCGCCGCCGTACCGAGACGGCCCGTCGCTCCGAACGACGCGCGTGCTCCCGTCTCCGCGATCACCGTGCCGGACATGGTGTTCGCACCGGTCATGTTGTAGGAGGAAAGCCCCGAGGAACTGATCCCTCCGAAGGTCACCGTGCCCGCACCGGAAATCACATTGGCAAAGATCGGCGCATCCCCGCGGAAGAACCGCAGCGTCGCACCACTCGCGGCGCTCACCGGGCCTGCAAGCGCGCCGGTGGTACCACCCACCCCCACCTGGAGCGTGCCGGTATTGATCGTGGTGGCTCCGGTGTAGGTGCTCGTGCCCGTGAGTGTCAGAGAACCCGCCCCCTCCTTGGTGAGTCCGAAGGCCCCGCTGAGCACGCCGCCAAGCGTCGTCGTGGAAGCCGTCGTCAGCGTGCGATCGCCAGTCAGCACACCCGCCCCGGTGAAAGTCAGCGCACCATTGTCCGTCGCATGGCCCAATGTTACATTCCCATCCAGGCTGAGTGGCGCGGCCAATGTCACCGCGCCGGTGCCGGTGCTGGAAAGCGTGCCACCCGCCAGCGAAAGGGTTCCGGAACCCACCGCTCCGTTCACCACCCGCAGCCTGCCGGCACCCAGTGTCGTGGCACCGGTATAAGAATTCGGCGAAAGCAGCGAAACGGTGCCAGTCCCTGTCTTCGACAGTGTGGTGGCGCCCACGATCGGGCCACCGCTGAAGGAGTAATCGATGGTCGAGTTCGAGAGCGTGATGCCCCCCGGTGAAACGAGGTCCGCGATGGTCACCGCCTGGTTGCTTCCCGGCGAGTCGTTGAAGGTCACCACGTCCGCATTGTAGAAAAGATCCGCGCCCGCCCCGCTGTTCCAGTTCAGCGAGGTCGCCGTGTCCCATAGCGAATTGGCGGAAGAGTTCGTCCAGGTCAGCGCCGCCGCCGCACCCGCCGTCAGCGTGACCACGCTGTTCGCGCCGGTGCCATAGTCGAAGGTCGCATTGCGGTACGTCGCCGACAGCGAGCCGCTGCCTCCGATCGAGCCACTGTACGCGAGCACCGTATAGGGAGTACCCGGCACCGGGATGCCGTTCAGCACGACCTTCTCCGCACCGTTGATCGTGAGATTGGAACAGGTATAGGCCCCCGGAGTGGAGATGTCGGCATAGACCGTCGCTCCGGTGGTTCCACCGAGCACCAGTGGACCACCCGTGACCGCCTCGCCGGAAAGCGTGGCTCCATCCGCGATCGTAACCGTTCCGTTCCCCGGAGTGGTGGCCACATAGTCGAGCGTGCCCGTGGCCACCGTGATCGCACTATCGGTCACTGTGCCCGAGAGGCGCAGGGTTCCCGCACCCGTCTTGGTGAAACCCGCCGATCCCGTCACCGAGGCCAGGATCAAGTCCGGATTGATGTCACCCGTCGTGTTTGACACGGCCACCGTGGCGTTGCTGGAAAAATCCACGGGTGCGCTCACCGTGGGCACCGCCGTGGCGGTCGCATTCGTGATCGTGCCACCTGCCGCAGGAGCCAGAATACCGGTGCCGCTCAGGGTTCCCGCGTTGAGATTCGCCGTGGCGAAGGACAACGAACCGGTGCTGCCCGTGGTGCTGGCGCTCGCGTTCACCGTGAGCGTGCCGATGCTGGAAGCCGCGGTGCCCACGTTGACCGAGCCCGCGTTCAGCGTCAGCACCGCCGCCGGATTGGCCCAGGCGAGGGACGAAACATTCAGGGTGGAAGTGCTTTTCTGGATCGTGACTCCCGCCAGGCTGTTGAGGCCGCCCGCTGCCGTCAGCGAGAGAATGGCCCTGTCGTCCAACACCACCGAACCCGTGCCGAGAGCACCTGCCGCTCCGGATGCCAATTCCGCGAAGTCATCGGTGGTCGAGCCCGTGTAGTCCACGAACCAGTTGCCGCTGTAGTTCGTCCCCCCGTTGTCCAGCGTCAGCGTGCGGTTGACAACCGATGATCCCGATCCGGTACTACAAATATAGTTGATGGTTCCGCTGCCGGAGAACTGGCCGGTGAAATGGGCGTCCACATCGAAGCCGCCGCCATTGTTGTCGATCGTGATCGTACTGCCGGACCCGCCCGCCACCGTGACCGGCGCGGCGATGTTGTAGATGGAGGAGCCGGTGCCGGCCTGCACCCGGATCGTGCCGCCGCTCTCCACACTGATCGGGGTCGTTCCGGTATAGTTTCCCGTCTGGGTCGTGGAAGCATGGATGAGCGGATAGTTCATCACCGCGCCACTCTGGATCGTCACGCCCGAACCAAGCAGCGTCGCAACAGTACCGGAGGCCGTGAGACTGCCGATCTGCAGCGTGCCTGCCGCCACCGTCACGACGGGAACGGTATAGCTGGCATTCGCATTCGTGAGGACCAGCGTGCCGGTCCCGGTCTTCGACCAGTTCGTCGTTCCAGCCAACACGGCTCCCACGGTGAGGGAGCCGCTGACATTGACCGCCGGAGTGGTGCCATCCAGCGTCAATGTGTTCGCATCGACACCACCGTTTCCGAGGGTCACTCCCACATCGCCGGTGGAACCGGTGTCATCGAATAGCACGCCATTCACCGTGGTGGGCGCGCTGAGATTGATGGTGGCGGCAGCGGTCCAGTCCTTCCGCAGATCCGCACGATCGGCACTGGTGGATGGGGCGGTTCCCCCCACCCAATTCGCTCCTGTATTCCAATCCCACGGCCCTGCCGAGAGATTGACGTCCCACACGATATCGGTGGCGGTTGCCAGACCCGCGGACAACGCGGAAAGGCTGAGGACAAGGAGGGCGGGGAGAGAAAAGGTATGACGGGGTTTCATGGTTTTTGGGCAATAGGATGCTCCGTATTTGATTCATCCAATTTTGATGCATGCAAGTACATTTCTTCGAACACCTGTTTTTGATTGGATTCCACCCGTCAAAAATTTGGACATATGACCGTTCATCGAACAAAAATGCCCGATTTTGACCAAAATCAAAACATCCGGATACCTCAAAAGGATGAGGCTGAAAGCCCGTGCCTTCAGCTTTGTATCCGATCAGCCCACCTAGCCCCAAACAGGCATGATGGGGGCCTCGAGGAGAATTGGGCCTCTAGGTTGAATCGACATTTAAAGCGTGAGGCCGGGTGTCTCTGATGTGGAGTGCGGCGAGACATCGCCGCTTTCGGCACGGGAGAGAAATCGACGGGAACTGCGGCACTATTGTGCGGGGAATGCCTGAACCCGTGGGGAGATGATTCTGGAATGCGGGAGCCGCTCCCTGGACACGAAGCCTCTTTCCGGCGATGTCCCGCCTCCGCTCAAAGCGGCGATGCCTCGCCGCACTCCAAATCCAGAGCGCCCTTTGGATGCTTCCCATCCAAAGCAACATGAATGTCGATTCAGCCTCGCATCCGCCTCCTGCGGCGCTGCCTAGCGGTTCAGCCGGTTTACCAAGTCCTGTGGAATACGGCTGGCATTCGCGTTCACCCACTGGCGGGCGGAAGCGGGATCGCGGCGCGCCCACTCGGTGGTGAAGCGCCAGTAGAGGCGATCGCGGCTGCCCTTGTCCGCCACCTTTGAAACAAAATCCAGAGAGGTTTGCGGAGAACCTCGGAAGGTCTCCTCCACATAGATACTCTTGGCCCGGTCCACCTCCGGACCATTGCCCATGCTGGTCAACCAACTCGCCGCCGCCACCGGATCGGACTGGGCATAGTAGCGGGAGACCCCTTCCACTCCCCGGACCTTCATTTCAGGAGGCAGCGAATCAACCCACGCTTTCGCCGCGTTCACATCCGTGCGTGCCCAGGCATCGGAAAGGGTTCCCGCGACCGAGCGGCGGGTGTCCGCATCCGCCAACGAAGCCGCCCATGTAGTGGCCTGGTCCATATCGAGATTGGCCAGATCGCGCGCCATGTTGCGGGCCACGGAATTACGGAAGTCGGGATCCTGCACCCCCGCGATCCAGTTCTTCGCATAGTCGAATCCATACTGGGTGACGTATGGCTGGAGGGCATTGAGCGAACGATCACGGGTCTCGCCTTCCAGGCCCGCCAGATAGTCGCGCGCCAGATCCGGATTGGTGGTTGCGATGCCGCGCATGGCCCCGAGCACCCAGTTGTTCACGCGCCCGGTGTCGGGTGTGATCTGCGCCCATTCAAAGGCCGCCTGCGGGTCCTTCCCCGCCCAGGTGGAAACCGCCGTCTCGCGCTCCCAATCCTGCGCGCCCTTCGTTTGAAGAAAGCCGAGCGCGGCATGCGGATCCCGATCCGCCCATGCCTGGAGCACCAGCGAAAGCTCCGACTCACGGACGCGCGCAAGCGGGTTATTACGGAACTCATCGTACACGCCCTCGAACTGGTCGGCGGGCAATCTTTCCAGAAACGCGAGCAAACGCTGGGTGCGCTCGAGGCTGCTGGAAGCCTCCAGAATCGGACCGAGTTCCTTATCCGCGGATCGGTCGCTTCTGTTAGATCCACGCCCGGCCACCGTGCTGCCATTCGCCGGACCCTCCGCCGACCGCTCGGATCGATGCGCGAGCAGGGATGGCACCGCATCCTCCTTGTCGGCCGCGCCATCACGATTGGCTGGAGCCACCCGGCCAATGATCACCCCGGCGACCAGCGCGACGAGCCCCGTTCCGGCATAAGGCAGGCAGCGAGCAAGAGTATTTTGTTTCATGCAAATAATAGCAGCGTTGAGAGGGTTATCTACGGCGGCTCAACCAGTTATCCTTCAACGCGCTGTCCACGAACCGACCAGCCTCTTTGAAATCACGGTATTCCAGAGCTTCAGGACGTGGTTTTGGTTGCCAGCACCCGGGTGGATGGAAAGACTGCGGTTTCATCCGGTCCTCCGGTGTGCCTCATGAAAGTCGTCGCGATCGCCAACCAGAAAGGCGGGGTCGGAAAGACCACCACCGCCCTGAATCTCTCCGCCGCGCTCGCGTTGCGCGGCCAGCGCGTGCTTTTGGTCGATCTCGATCCACAGGCGAACTGCACCAGCGGTCTCGGCATCGAGGTCCCGGAAGGTGGCAGCATGTATCCCGTGCTTATCGGCGAGCGCACTGTTTATGAACAGCTTCTGCCCACCGGTCGCGAGAATCTCTCTCTTGTTCCATCCGAAATGGACCTTGCGGGTGTGGAAATCGAGCTGGCCCGCGCGGACGACCATCTCACACGCCTGCGCAACATTCTCCAGGGATTGAAACCGAACGACTTGTTCGAGTATTGCATCCTCGATACCCCGCCCTCGCTGGGAGTCCTGATGACTTCCGCGCTCGCGGCATCGGATGAGATCGTGATCCCTCTCCAGTGCGAATGGTTCGGCCTCGAAGGCTTGGCCAAAATCGTCCATGTGCTGGAGCAGATCCGCGGCTCCGGAGCCAATGACGAGCTGACTCTCGAAGGCATCGTGATGACGATGTACGATGGCCGCACCCTGCTCTCCCGCCAGGTCGTGGAGGAAGTTGTGAAGTTCTTCCCGGAGCAGGTCTATCAGTCCGTCATCCCGCGCACCATCCGCATCGGGGAGGCTCCCAGCCATGGAAAGTCGATCTTCGAGCACGATCCCGTCGGCCCCGGTGCCAATGCCTATGGCGCGCTGGCGGACGAGTTCCTGGCACGCCGTGCGGCCAAGTCCGCGGCGGTGGCGGCGTCCTGACTGCTAGAACGTGGAACATTGAGAATACAAGCGTGGAACACCGTTCCCGCTTGACCTGTTACGGGCCGGGGTCAACACTTCCGCCTCTTTCGACGGGGTTCCGTCAACTCCTTGGTTGTCACCGGGTCACGCCATCCGGGACCCAGGTCGTGCCGCCCGGACCCGCTCGATTCAGGCACCACGAAGATTTTCCCACTCATCCATGTTCAAAAAGTTTTTCGGAAACTGGTTTTCCAACGACATCGGCATCGACCTCGGCACCGCGAACACCCTCGTCAACGTCAAGGACCACGGCATCGTCCTCCGCGAGCCGTCGGTAGTCGCCGTGAAGGCTGGCACCAATGAGGTGCTCGCCGTTGGCGACGATGCCAAGCGCATGCTCGGCCGCACGCCGGGCAACATCGTGGCGATCCGCCCGCTCAAGGACGGCGTGATCGCCGACTTCGAAGTGACGGAAGCGATGCTCCGCCACTTCATCCGCAAGGTGAACCCGCGCCGCCGTTCCAATCCGCGCGTGCTCATCGCCATCCCTTCCGGCATCACCGAGGTGGAACGCCGCGCCGTCCGCGAATCCGCCGAGCAGGCGGGTGCCCGCGAGGTTTATCTGATCGAGGAACCGATGGCCGCCGCGATCGGCGTGGGCCTGCCGGTGCAGGATGCCTCCGGCAACATGATCGTGGACATCGGCGGTGGCACCACGGAAGTGGCGCTCATCTCCCTCTCCGGCATCGTGTATGCCCGCTCCGTCCGCACCGCGGGTGACGAACTGGATGAAGCCATCATCCAATACATGAAGCGGGCCTACAACCTGATGATCGGCGAGCGCACCGCCGAGGAAATCAAGATCCGCCTCGGCTCCGCCGCTCCCCTTCCAAAGGAAATGACCATGGAGGTCAAGGGCCGCGACCTCGTCGCCGGTCTGCCGAAAACCATCACCATCACCTCGCAGGAAATCCGCGAGGCCATGTCCGATCCGCTCAACACCATCGTGGACGCCGTCCGCACCACCCTGGAGCGCTGCCCCCCGGAACTGGCGGCGGACCTCGTGGACCGCGGCATCGTGCTCGCGGGTGGCGGAGCCCTGCTCAAAGGGCTGGACCGCCTGCTCCGCGAGGAAACCGGACTGCCGGTCCACATCGCCGAGGATCCCCTCAGCGCGGTGGCGGAAGGCACGGGCAAGGCGCTGCAGGAGCTCTCGTTCCTGAAGCGGGTGACCAACACGGATCGTTGAATCCAGCCGGCAGGCTGATCTGGCCATGAAGCCGCAAAACCTGATCGCGCTGTTGCTGTTCCTGGGAGGGGCCGTGTGGGCTCTCACCCGGAATGAATACGCCGTGCGTGAGATCCAGAGCCGCTACTACGCGGCCATTTCGCCGTTCCTCAAGTCCGGCTCCACCTTGGAAACCAAGGCGCGTGCCATGACGCAGGAAACACAGCACTCCAAGGAACTCGAAATCCGCCTGCAGGAAGCTGAGAAAAAGGTCGGCCGCCTGGAGATCGTCGAAAGCCGCTTCCGCGAACTTGAGAAGGAGAACGCCAGCCTGCGCGAGGCGGTGAAGTTCACCGCGAACACCCGCTTTGACGTGGTGGCCGCCAGCATCGTGCGCCGCCAGCCCACCACCTGGTGGCAAACCGTGGAGATCGACCGCGGCGAGGACGCCAAAGTCGGCGCGCAACTGCCCGTCCTCTCCTATGAAGGACTGGTGGGCAAGGTGGATCTCGTGCGCAAGGACCGCGCCAGCGTGGTCCTGCTGACGGATGAGAAGTGCCAGGTCTCCGCCAAGGTGGAAGGCACCCCGGAGGTTGGCATTCTCAGCGGCCAGCGCGGACAATTCGAAGGCACGCCCTTGCTGCGATTACGCTTTTTGTCAAAGGACGCGACGGTCAGAAAGGGCCAGCGCGTCTTCACCACCGGCCGGGGCGGTTTGTTCCCGGCCAATGTCCTTTTGGGAACCGTCGAGTCCGTCGAAAAAGGCTCTCTGGATTCCGAAGCTCTCGTCCGTCCCTCGGTGAACTTCGCGGATCTGGAAACAGTCTTTGTCGTACTGCTCAAAGGCGACAAACAACAGTGATCCGCTACACCCTCATCACCATCCTCCTGGTTCTGGCGGCCTTCGTGGTGCAGCAGTTCCTGCCCGCGCTGACCGGCCTGCACAATGCCCGCATCCTGCTGGTGCAGCTCGTGTTCCTCTGCGCGGCGGTCACGGTGGGCACACCAACCATGCTGCTGCTCGCCTTCCTCGGCGGCTTCCTCTGGGATGCACAATGCACGCTCGGCCCTGCGGGCGGAGATCCGGAAATCTACAGCCACCCGGTCGAGGCGCTGCACTTCGGCTACTCGATCGTTCTCTTCGGCGCCATGGGTTTCCTGATGCAGGGCATCCAGCCGCTTTTCCGCCAGGGCAAGTGGCAGTTCTCCGCCCTGCTCTCCGGCATCGCCATCTTCCTGTATCTGGCGGCCGAATACGCGCTCATCACCTTCATCCGCGGTGGCTTCATGATGAGCCACGCCACCGTCATGCAGATGTGTTTCAGCGCGCTGTTGACGATGCTATTCTCCCCTCTGGTATTCTGGCTGTTGTTCCACATCGCAAACTGGTGCCAGCACACGATCCGCTTCGATGGCATCAAGCGCCGCAACCGCAAACGCTATACCTGACCAGCCATGGAACCCCGCTATCGTTTCCGGCTCTATCTCCTGACCGCTGGCATTCTGGCCGGCTTCGGAGCGCTGTTGATGCGTTTGCACGACTTCCAGATCCTGCGGCGCGACAAATACCTCGGCATGGTCCCCGGCGACAGCAAGGTGACCATCCGCGAACCCGGTACCCGCGGCGACATCACCGACCGCAACGGCATCGTTCTCGCCACCAACATCCGCGACTACGAGGTAACCTTCAATCTCGCGGAGATCGACGCCGCCTACCGCCGCCAGCACACGGACCGCCCGGAGGTCAAACGCATCGTGCTGGAGCACGGCATGCAGCGTGAGAAGACCGAGCGCGACATCGTCGGCATCGTACTGGAAACCGTGATCCCACCGCTCCAGAACCTGGGGCTGGCACGGAACTTCAACGCCACCGCGCTGCGCACCCACTACGTCACCCACCACGGGTTGGTGCCCTTCACCTATCGCGCGGACCTTTCCTACGAGGAGTTTGCGAAGTTCGCCGAGCACAACCTCGAACTGCCCGGCGTCTATCTGGGCCTCAACTCCCAGCGCAAGTATCCCTACGGTACACTGGGATCCCATGTCCTCGGCTACATGAAAAGCTGGGAAAAGGCGGACATCCCGGAAGGAGCGGACCGCAAGTACGACCATTACATCGGAGATGCCAAGGGCATTGCGGGCATCGAGAAGACGATGGACGACTATCTCCGTGGTCTTGAAGGGACGCGCGAGATGCTCAAGGACGAGAAGGGCGCCATCCGCGGGATGGTCGGCTACGTCCGCCCCGGTGCCGGCGCCAAGGTCGCGCTGACACTGGACGCGCGTGTCCAATACCTCGCGGAGGAAACCCTGCGCCACGCCGGCCGTGCCGCCGCCGTGGTGATGGATGTGGAGACCGGCGAGGTACTGGCCATGGCCTCGGTCCCCGATTTCGACCCCAACAATTTCGTCCCGAAGATCAACCCGGAACAATGGAAGGCCTATGACTTCAGCAAAGCGAGGAAGTCCGGCAACGAGGCCGAGCCGCTCTTGAACCGCTGCATCTCCAACTTCGTGCCCGGCTCCACCTTCAAGCTCGGCACGGCTCTCAGCGGAGCCATCAAGGGCTATGCCAACCGCACGTTCAGCTGCGATGGATTCGTCTCCTACGGCAATGCCAAGGTGGGATGTTGGATCTGGAACAAGAGCCACGGCTCGCACGGTTCGGAGACACTGCCGGTGGCGATCAAGAACTCCTGCAACCCGTATTTCAACAAGCTGGCCGGCGTCGTCGGCAGCAAGGGCATGACGGACGGCTTCACCATGCTCGGCTTCGGCAAACCCACCGGCATCCCCCTGCCCAACGAGGCGGGCGGCGTGATCATGGGCAACCGCGAATGGCGTGCCAAGCATCCCGGCGCTCCCGTAACCGAACATGACATCGCCCTTTTCTCCATCGGCCAGAGCGTGCTCGCCACTCCGCTCCAGCTTTGCTCGATGGTCACCTCCATCGCCAATGGCGGGAAGTACTATCAACCTCGTATCGTGAAGAAGGTGGTCGCGGCCGATGGCACCACCCTCGTGGCCGACAAGCCGAAGATCGAAGTCGACCTGCTCAAGCAGGGCGTGAAGGAATCCGATCTCGTCACCATCCGCAAGGGCATGTGGATGGCCGTGAACGAAGGCGGCACCGCCAGCGCCGTGAAGCTCCCGGACATCCAGATCGGGGCGAAGACCGGCACCGCCCAGGTCAACCTCATCCTCAAAACCCACGACTGCTGGACGGTGGCCTTCGCCCCGTTCGAAAAGCCGAAGTACGCGGTCTGCGTGATGGTGCAGGATGGTGGGTCCGGTGGTCATACCGCGGGTCCCCTGGTCCAGCACCTCATCCGCGGACTCATCAACAAGGACCGCGGCGTGAAGCTGCCCCTCCAGGTTCAGAAGGAATACGGCGGTCACATGAAGCCGATCGAGAGCATCGCCGCCCTGGAGGACCTGCCTGCCGCCGATCCGAATGACACCGCTGGTGAAGATACCGGTGATGAAGTCATGGGTGATGACGCCGGCGCTCCGCCCGAACCCGAAAAAACCACTCCCGCCGCTGTTCCCACCATCGACCCCGGCGTCGATGAAGAAGGCACCATCCCCAAGGCCGTCCCGGTCCGATGACCTGCCCAGGCCTCATCCAATGAAACTCCTTTCCATCCACACCCAAATGATCCAACGCATCAAACGATTGCTAGGAATCGGCAAGCCCGACCCGACGCAGGGAAACAGTCTTATCATCAACATCGAGCGCCTCGAGCGCCGGGTAGCCCTTCTTGAAAACGGCGTTCTCGAGGAATACACCGTCGAGCGCGAAGGCGACCAGAACATCGTCGGCAGCATCTTCAAAGGCCGCGTCAAGAACATCGAACCCGGTCTCAAGGCCATGTTCGTGGACATCGGCCAGGACAAGAATGCCTTCCTTCACTTCTGGGACGCCATCCCTGCCGCCCTCGATGCCGGTCTTGAAGAGATCGAGCGCGAAGGCCGGCCGAAGAAGCAGCAGAAGAAAATCACCTCGAAGGACATTCCGGACATCTACCCGGTCGGCTCCGAAATCATGATCCAGGTGTCCAAGGGGCCGATCGGCACCAAGGGGCCGCGCGTCACCACGAACATCTCGCTGGCCGGCCGCTACCTGGTGCTCATGCCCTACACGGAGCAGTTCGGCATCTCCCGCAAGATCGAGGACCCGAAGGAGCGCCAGCGCCTCCGCAAGATCGTGCAGAAGCTGTCCGTACCGGAAGGCATGGGCATCATCATGCGCACGGTCGCCCAGGGCACCCGCGCCCGCCACTTCGTGCGCGACCTTGCGATGCTGCTCGAGCAATGGGGCGAGGTGGAAACGAAGCGCGACAGCCACCCGGCGCCGGTCTGCACCTATCAGGAGCCCGGCCTGATCGAGAGCACCGCCCGCGACTTCCTCACCGACGAGGTGGAGCAGGTTCTCTGCGATGACCTCGCCACCACCGAGAAGATCCGCGAGATCGCCGGCAAGATTTCCCGCCGCGCCAAGCGCCGCATCCATCACCTGTCCTCCGCTCCCACTCCGATCTTTGAAAAGGTCGGCATCCAGAAGCAGATCGACGAGGCATTCTCCCGCCAGGTCTGGCTGCCCTGCGGAGGCTACATCGTGATCGATGAAACCGAGGCGCTCATCTCCATTGACGTCAATACCGGCCGCAACCGCGGCTCGAAGGACGTGGACAAGATGATCCTTGAAACCAACGTCGAGGCCGCCGTCGAGGTCGCCCGCCAGCTCCGCCTCCGCAATATCGGCGGTCTGGTCGTGGTGGACTTCATCGACATGCGCCACCGCAAGGATCAACAGGCCGTTTACAAGGCGATGAAGGATCGACTCAAGAAGGACAAGGCCAAGACCCAGGTCCTCCAGATCTCCCCGATCGGCCTCATGGAAATGACCCGCCAGCGCCTCAATGAGTCGCTGCGCGAGACCATGTTCGAGCCCTGCCCCTATTGCCAGGGCCGCGGCCGCGTGAAAACCACCATGACCATGTCCGTGGAAATCCAGCGCAAGCTGAATTCGGTGATCCAGAAGCACCGCGAATCACTCGGCGACATCGTCGTGGTCGTGAATGCCGATGTGCTCAACCGCTTCAAGACCGAAGACAGCCACCTGCTCGTCGACATCGAGCGCCAGCACTCCGGCCGCCTGATCTTCCGTTCGGACCCGTCGCTGCACCGCGAGCGTTTCGCGATCATCGATGCCGCCACCGACCGCGCGATCGAGCAAAACTGATCTCCGCTCCATGTCGAAGAAGCGCCCGCAGGAATTCCCTGCGGGCGTTTTATTTTGCACGCGGCGCCCGTCTTGCCTCCCGCCACATCCGGTGCAAGACTGCCACCGATGTCCGACAAGACTCTCTTCGAGAAAATCTGCGACAAGGAGATCCCCGCGAACATTGTCCATGAAGACGACCTCTGCGTCTGCTTCCGCGACATCTCGCCCCAGGCTCCGGTCCATCTCCTGCTGGTCCCGCGCAAGCCGATCCCGCGTGTGGGTCTGGCGACTGCGGAGGACCAGGCCGTGCTCGGCCATCTGCTGCTGACCGCCGGGGAAATCGCCCGCCGCGAGGGCTTCGCCGATTCCGGTTTCCGCGTGGTCATCAACAACGGCCCGGACGCCGGTGAAGCCGTGCCGCATCTCCATGTCCACATTCTCGCCGGACGCAACCTCGATTGGCCCCCGGGCTGATTTCCCCATGAAGCGGCTGCTTTCCCTCCTCGCGCTCGTTTCAGGACTGCTGCTGCCGTCCTGCGTGCCGAGCCTGCCCGCGACGGAAACCGGCACGCTCAAGGACGGGCGCGCCCGCGTCGTTTTCGTTCACGGCATTTTCCAGAATGGCAACCTCAGCTTCGGACTGCTGCGGCACCGCCTGGAGGAAAAGGGCATCGCCTGCTACGCACCCTCGTTGAAACCGGCTGATGCCCATGAAGGCATGGAGAAGCTGGCCGAACAACTCAAGGCGGGCATCGACCGGCAGTACGGCCCCAAAGAGCGCATTTCCATCGTAGGCTTCAGCATGGGCGGTCTCGTCGCCCGCTACTATCTCCAGGAACTCGGTGGTGCCGCCCGTTGCGATGCGCTCTACACCGTTGCCACGCCCCACCACGGCACCCAGACCGCGAGATTCTACGGTGGCAAGGGTTCCAACGAACTGCTGCCCGGCAGCGAGTTTCTCAAAAACCTCGATCAAAGCCAGGATCGCCTCGGCAGGATGCCGATCGTCTCCTACCGCAGCCCCTATGATCTGGTCATTCTGCCGCATGACAGTTGTGTCTGGAAACGGGCGGAAAACGTCGAGGTCTCCGTTCTCGCCCACCCGCTCATGACCCGCGCCGCACCGGTCGTGGATGACATCGAGCGCCGAATCACGGCCTCGCTGAAACCCGCCGCCAGCCACTGATCCAGCGGCCGCGATTGTCCGTGACTTCTCCTTGCCAAGCCGGGGGACCGCCGCTAACACTTCCGCCCGCACCGCAAGCGCCGGTGCGATGGAGATGGTCCCGTAGTCCAACGGATAGGACGATGGCCTCCGAAGCCGTAGGTACAGGTTCGATTCCTGTCGGGACCACCACTCGCTTCCTTGCAGCGAACCGCCGCGACACCGCGGATTCTTTCACGAAAAACAACTGCCGCGTGTTTTTGTGATTTCGATTTGCCCCTCCCGCTCCGGCGCGTTTGGCTGGATGCCGCATGAACCTCCTTCGTCCTGTCTCCTGTCTGTGGGTCGCGGCCACGCTGAGCCTTTCCGCCGCGGATGCGCCCAAGGTCCTGCCCATCGGCTCTCCGGCTCCGGATTTCTCCCTGCCCGGCATCGATGGCAAAACGCACGCGCTTTCCGAATACTCCTCGTCGAAGGTGCTCGCCATCATCTTCACCTGCAACCACTGCCCGGATGCGGTGGCCGCCGGTGGCCGCATCGAGAAACTCCATCAGGACTACAAGGACAAGGGCGTATCAGTCGTGGCGATCAATTCCAACAACGAGATCGGCCTGCGTCCGGATGAACTGGGCTACTCGCCCTATGGGGACTCACAGGCGGAGATGGTTCCTTTCGCCAAAGACCACGGTTGGACCCTGCCGTATCTCTATGACGGTGCCTCCCAGTCCTTCGCCATCGCCTGCGGTGCGCAATCGACGCCGCACGTCTTCGTCTTCGATGCCGAGCGCAAGCTGCGCTACACCGGCCGGATGGATGATGCTGGTCGCTCGAAGGCACCGGTGGAAAAGAGCTATGTGGTCGATGCCATCAATTCCTTGCTGGCCGGTCAGGAAGTAAAGGAGCCGGTGACGCGCTCGCTCGGTTGCTCGACCAAGTGGCTCACCAAGAAGGACGCCGTCGCCGCCGATCAGGCCGCGTGGGAAAAGCGCCCTGTGACCGTCGCGGATCTCGATGCGGAGATCGCCAAAAAGCTCCGCGCGAATACATCGAAGAACCTGCGCCTGATCAATTTCTGGTCCACCACCTGTGGTCCCTGCGTGGCGGAATTCCCGACTCTCGTGGACACCGCACGCCGCTTTGAAACGCGCGGTTTCGAATTCATCTCCGTGAGCTTCGACCCCAAGGAAGACCGCTCCAAGGTCGAGAAGTTCCTCACCGGACGCCATGCCGCGGTCGTGAAGGAAAACGAAAAGGCGCTGCAGGAAGAAGGCCGCACCACCGGCAACTACCACTGGACCGGCGGCAACCCCGACAAATGCGCCGAAGCCATCGACTCCGAATGGACCGGTGCCCTCCCCCACTCCATCCTCGTCTCCCCTGGTGGCAAGATCGTGTGGCGCCAATCCGGTGAAGTGGATCCGGTCGAATTGCGCAAGCAGATCCTGAAAGCGCTGGAAGGTTGATCCTTCAACCGGCAACCGGCTGCATGAAGGGCATGGCGATCATCTCGCCATGCCTTTTTCATACCCGTCATTTGATCGCCACGATTCAGGAGAACCGCTCACCTGCTCTTTTGTACTCCGCAGGGATGAGGAAAATCACCGGCCGAAGATTCTCTTCCTTTTGCGCCTCTTTGCGGCCAAAATCCCACCCCCTTCAAAACTCACAATGCCCCGGCGTGCGGGCGAAGGGGATCACGTCGCGGATGTTGCCCATGCCGGTGACGAACATCAGCAGACGCTCGAAGCCCATGCCGAAGCCCGCGTGCGGCACGGTGCCGTACTTACGAAGGTCGGCGTACCAACCGTAGTCCTCCATCGAGAGGCCATGGTGCGCCATGTTTCCGAGCAGCACGTCCAGACGTTCCTCTCGCTGGCTGCCGCCGACGATCTCACCGATACCGGGCACCAGCAGATCCATCGCCGTCACCGTCTTGTCGTCGTCGTTGAGACGCATGTAGAAGGGTTTGATCTCCTTCGGGTAATTGAAGACGGTTACCGGCTTCTTGAAGTGCTCTTCGGTGAGCCAGCGCTCGTGCTCGCTCTGGAGGTTGAGCCCGTATTCGACGGGGTAGTCGAAGGTCTTGCCCGACTTCTTCAGGATCTCCACCGCCTCGGTATATGGAAGCCGCTCGAACGCATTCTCCGCAACGAACTCCAGTCGCTCGCGCAGGCCCTTGTCCACGAACTTCCCGAAGATGGAGAGGTCGCCATCCTGCTTTTCCAGCGCCTCCTTCACCAGATACTTCACCATCGCCTCCGCCAGATCCATGTCCCCTTGGAGATCGCAGAAGGCCATCTCCGGCTCGATCATCCAGAACTCCGCCGCATGGCGCGAGGTGTTCGAGTTCTCGGCACGGAAGGTTGGCCCGAAGGTGTAAATGTTCCCCAGCGCACAAGCGAAGGTCTCGCCCTCGAGCTGGCCGGATACAGTGAGATGCGCGGCCTTGCCAAAGAAGTCATCGGCAAACGACTTCGCACCCGCCTGCGTGGGATCAAGCGTGGTCACGCGGAACATCTCGCCCGCGCCCTCGCAATCGCTGGCGGTGATGATCGGCGTGTGGATGTAGTGGAAACCGCGCTCCTGGAAGAACGTGTGAACCGCGTAACTCATCCGGCTGCGCAGGCGGAACATTGCACCATAAAGGTTCGTCCGAGGACGCAGATGCGCGATCGAGCGCAGGAACTCTGTGGTGTGCCCCTTCTTCTGCAGCGGGAAATCGTCCGGCGCGCTGCCGAGCAGACGGATCGAGGTCGCCTGTACTTCCCACGCCTGTCCCCCGCCCTGGGATGCCACCAGCTTGCCAACCACCTGCACGGACGCTCCGGTGCTCATTTTCAGCAGATCCTCCGAACCGGGAATACCCGCATCCGCGATCACCTGGAGATTTCCCAGGCAGGAACCGTCGTTCAGTTCGAGGAATGAAAACGCCTTCGAATCCCGCCGCGTCCGCACCCAACCGGCGGCATGGATTTCATCATAGGGAGCGGTGGATTTCAGGATCTCACGGATGGGCGTGCGCATGATGAGTGTCTAACCACCCCCCCATGGCTCGGCAAGCACTCGCCATTTTTCCCGGGGCATGGAATCAATCTTCACTCTCATCCAGCACCAGCACGTCGAACACGTTGTCGATGCCGGTGGTATCGAGATGAGCGTAGGAAGTGGCTTTCGCGATCGGCAGGCGCTCCTCCATCGGAAAGCCCGGTCGTCCGAGATTCCGCGCGGTATGGTTCCACCCGTCGATCTCCTCCTTGCTGAAACGTCCGTTGAACCACACCGCCGCCTCATCATCCGAACCAGTCGCCGCAGCAACGATCTCTTCCTTCGTCAGGCCAAACCACCCCAGGAACTGGCCGTCCACTCCGGTCGGGTGACCGAATCTCGCCGCGTAATCATCCGGCAGCGTCCCCGCCGCCAGCCGCCGCGCTTTCGCCAGAATCCGGGGCAACCACAGGCATCCGGCCAAACAATCGTAGGGAGAAGGTAGTTTCATCGGACTCCGGAACACCTTCCTGCGACTTCTCCTGATCAGGAAGCACAACTTGGTCCCGAATAGCCCCATCCAGCGGAATATTCTGGCTAAGATTATAGAAAAACGTCCGTATGGTTGGACCGCATGATCCGAGTTGTTCTCTGTACTATTGCCATTACCACCCCATTCCTCGCGGCCGAGGATTGGCAGCCCTCCAAGCCGGCCGAAAGCGTGCCCGCGGTGCGATTCAAGGTCCCGGACGACCTGGAAGTCACCGTATGGGCCTCCACGCCCCAGCTTTTCAACCCCACCAACGTGGACGTGGACGCCAAAGGCCGCCTGTGGGTGACCGAGGGCGTGAACTACCGCAGGCACAACGGCCGGCGTCCGGACGGCGACCGCGTGGTGGTGCTGGAGGACACCAATGGCGACGGCAAGGCGGACACCTCCCACACTTTCGTCCAGGAAAAAGGCCTGATCGCCCCGCTCGGCATCGCGGTATTCGACAACAAGATCGTCGTTTCCCAGCCCCCGGACATCATCGTCTATACCGACGTGAACCGGGACCTGAAGTTCGACCCCGCCGTGGACAAGCGCGAGGTGCTGCTCACCGGTTTCAACGCGGTCAACCACGACCACTCCCTCCACTCCGTGACCGCCGGTCCGGACGGCAAATGGTACATCAACAACGGCAACTGCGGCGCGGTCTTCACCGACAAGTCCGGCAAGACCTTCCGCATGGCCGGTGACTACTACAAGAATGGCGGCGGCGAATGGCCCGTGGACACCCAGAAGGAACTCGGCAAGAAGAGTGACGACGGTCACGTCTGGACGCCCGGCTTCACCGCCCGCATGAATCCGGACGGCACCAATGTCGAGATCGTCGGCCACGGCTACCGCAACAGCTACGAGAACTGCGAAAACTCGCTCGGCGAAATCTTCCAGAACGACAACGACGATCCGCCAGCCTGCCGCACCTCCTACATCCTCGAGTATGGCTCCGCCGGTTACTTCACCCGTGAAGGCCGCAGCTACAACAGCGTGAAGCGCGCATCCTACTCGAAGAATCCGACCGTCTCCACCGTGATGCCGGTTTCCGACTGGGGCCGCACCCACTGGCGCCAGGACGATCCCGGCACCTTCGACATCGGCGATCTCTACGGCGGTGGCTCCCCCACCGGCGTCGCGTTCTACGAGAATGGAGTGCTCGGTAAGAAATATGCGGGCACGCTGCTGAGCTGCGAAGCCGCCCGCAACGTGATCTTCGGCTACCAGCCGGAACCGGTGGGCGCGGGCTACAAGCTCGACCGCACCGACTTCATGACCTCCAATACCACCGGTGAATTCTCCGGTGCGGACTACACCGGTGGCGTGAAGAAGCAGGGTGATGACAAGGTTCTCTTCCGCCCGTCCGACGTGGTCGTCGGCCCGGATGGCGTGCTCTACGTCACCGACTGGTATGACCCGCGCGTGGGTGGTCATGGTGATATGGACGATTCCTGCTCCGGAACGATCTACCGCATCGCTCCGAAAGGCTACAAACCGAAGATTCAGCCGGTCGACCTCTCCACCATCCCCGGCAGCATCGCCGCGCTGAAGAGCCCGGCGAACAATATCCGCTGGACCGGCTTCGACAGCCTCCAGAAGAAGGGAGCCGCAGCCTTCGACGCCGTGCTGGCCGTGACCAAGGACTCCGATCCGTGGATCGCCGCCCGTGGCGTGTGGCTGCTGCCCCATCTCGGTCCGCAAGGCGTTGCCGCTTGCGAGAAACTGTTGGAATCCTCCGACACCCGCATGCGCCTGGTGGCCTTCCGCGCCCTGCGCCGCACCGCCAAGGACATCATTCCCTACTCCAAGAAGCTCGCGGGCGACTCATCGCCCGCCATCCGCCGCGATGTGGCGCTTTCACTCCGCGACCTGCCCGCCGAAAAGATCACCCCGATCCTTGTCCAGGTGGCGAAAGGCTGGGATGGCAAGGACAAGAACTACCTTGAGTCGATCGGCCTTGCCGCCGCGGAACAGGAGAACGCCGTCTGGACCGGCATGCGCGATGCGCTCGGCCAGACCCAGCCGCTGAAGTGGAGCGACAACTTCGCCAAGCTCACCTGGCGCTTGTGGCCCTCACAGGCCGTGACCGCCCTGAAGGAGCGAGCTTCCTCCACCGCCCTGACCAAGGAACAACGCGCACTGGCCGTTGAGTCGCTGTCCTTCATCGATGACCGCTCTGCGGCCGATGCCCTGCTCACGCTTGCCGATGACAAATCCCCGAGCAAGGCCGACGCCATGAAGTGGCTTCTCGTCCGGGGCACCGGCGCATGGGCCAAGTTCAACCTCAAGGATGATCTGAAAAAGCGCGGCATTTATGATCCGGACAAGATCGAGCTCACCGAGGTCACGGTGCCAGCCAAGCCGGAGAAGCTGAACTTCACCCCCGACGACGTGCTGAAGCTCACCGGCGATGCCACCAAGGGCAAGGCCACCGCCATGCGCTGCGTGATGTGCCACCAGATCGGAGACGCCGGCCCGCACTACGCTCCGGATCTCAAGGGTTGGGTCGCCCGCCAAGGCGCGAACATGGCCGCCCGTTCGATCGTTGATCCGTCCGCGGACATCGCTCACGGCTTCGAAGGCACCGCCATTCAGCTCAAGGATGGCAAGTGGATCGATGGCCTTGTGACCACCACCGGCGACCCGACGGTCATCACCTCCACCGGTGGTGTCACCCAGACCGTCCCAAAGAACCGCATCGCCTCCACCAAGCACATGGATCGCTCGCTGATGCTGTCCGCCGACCAGCTCGGCCTCACCGCCCAGGACGTCGCCGATGTCATCGCTTGGCTGAAGACCTACAACTAATCGGGACCAAGGACATCCCATCCCTATCTTCAAACGGCCTCATCGGAAACGGTGAGGCCGTTTCATTGATGTCAGCTTCCGAAACCAAGGATCTCACGGATCAGATGGACAAATGCTCCATCTGAAAATCCCCTGAATCCGAGTAATCCTCCGAATCACAGAGAATCCTCACCTTCCCTCCCATGCCTCGTCGTGGTGGCCCACGGAACGCGGCTCAAGATGGGAAATCACCCGGCCATCCGGATGCAGCATGGCGGCAACCGCGGCTTCAATCTCAGTAGCGAGATCATGCGCTTTGCCCACGGTCAGATCGTCATCCGTGAGAAGATGGAACTCCACCCAGTGGGTGCGTCCGGAGTGGCGGTGGCGCAGGTTGTGGAAGGTCATGCCACGCGCCACCGTCTCACGCGTGAGCAAGTCGCGGATCTCCTTCTCCACCTTCGGATCGGCTTCATCCAACAGACCGCCGAGGCTTTCACGGATCAGTTTGAAACCGGTCCACAGGATATTGAAGGCCGCAAGGCTGGCCGCGATGGGGTCCCACCACTTCCATTTCGTCAGCACGATCAACAACAGCGCCACCAGCACCGCCACGCTCGACCACACGTCCGTGAGCACGTGGATGCCATTGGCCCGAATCAAAGGAGAGCCTCGCTTCTTTCCAACTCGGACCAACATCAGCCCCAGTGCGAGATTGATCGCCGCCGCGACTCCGGTGAGCGAGGCACCGACGGCGATGTTCGATATTTCGAATCCGAACACCACCTGCCGTACCGCTTCATAGAGGATCAGCAGCGCCGCGGCGGAAATCATCGCTCCCTCGAATCCCGCCGAAAGAAAGGAAACCTTGTCGTGCCCGAAGTGGTGCGTCTCGTCAGCCGGTTTGTGGGACAGCCTCAGTGCCCACACCGCGAAACCCACCGCCAGCAAATGCACCACCGACTCCGCCGCGTCCGAATAGATGGCGGACGATCCGGTCAATGCCGCGGCCGTCACTTTCGTGCCGAGCAGCAGTACCGCCACCCGCAGCGAAAGATTCATCACCCGCTTCTGGTCTTCGAACTCCCTCTCCACGCGGCAGACTGCGCACAGCCGCCCGGAAACCGCAATACCCCCATATCCCGAAAGCGTTCGTGATTTCCATAGGACGGAGTGATGATCCTTTCATGGACGACCCCACCCGGAGCCGATTGAAGGCAAATCCACGCCGGTTCATCCTCTTCACGGTGCTCTACAATTCCCGGGCCTACTATCCCGTCCTAGCGGTGCTATTCACCGATCTCGGCCTCTCGTTGGAACGATTCGTCCTTCTCAATCTGGTGTGGGCCGCGGCGATCTTCCTTTTTGAAGTGCCGTCCGGCGCGCTTGCGGACACCCTCGGTCGGAAACGCCTGCTGGTGTTTTCCTCCCTTCTCATGGTGGCGGAGATGGTCTGCCTGCTGATCGCCCCCAAAGACGGCGGCACGTTGTTGTTCCTGCTGTGTCTCGCCAACCGCGTTCTCTCCGGCACCTCGGAGGCAGCCGCCAGCGGTGCCGACGAGGCCCTCGCTTACGATTCCCTCCCCCCCGAAAACCGCGCCGAGGCATGGGACCGGGTGCTGGCGGCCGCGATGCGCTGGCGTTCCGCGGGAATCATCGCCGCCATGATCGTCGGCGGCCTGCTCTACGATCCTTCTTTCCTCAACAGCCTGTTACCGGCGGCACTCCACATTCCAGTCGCCGTCGCCCACCGCCTGCCTCTGGCTCTGGTGCTCATCCAAGCTCTCGCCTGCGTGTGGATCACCCTGCGGATGACCGAACCACCCCACCCTCACGGGGAAACCGGTCCCACCCTCCGGAAAGCATTCCGGGTCACCATCGACGCCGCCCGCTGGGTCTTCACCACTCCACGCCCGCTGGTGATCGTGTTGGGCGGCGTGCTGGTGGATGGCGTGGTGCGGAACATGGCGACCCTCCAGAGCGAATACTTCCGGCTCATCCAGATTCCGGAGTGGTCGTTCGGCATCATCGGAGCTGTCACCGGCGGTCTCACACTCTTCGTTCCCGCAATCGCAAAACGTTTGAATCGAAAGTTTGATACACCCGGAAATCTCATGCTGGTGACTATTTTCGTCGCTCTCACATTGGCAGCCTTGGCCCCTGCCTGGCCAGGACTGGGAGGACTAGTTCCCGCCATGCTGCTGGTGCCTTGCATGGGCTATCTCGGTTTCACCATCAGCCGCGCCCTTCATGCCGTGGCGGATTCCTCACAACGCGCCACGGTGCTATCGGTCAAGGGACTGGTCTTCAATCTCGGTTACGGAGTGTGCAGTCTGGCCTTTTCCACCGCTCTCGCCCATGCCCGCGTCTCGCATCCCGGCGAGCCACTCCCATGGCTGCTGGCCTGGCAGGTGCCGTGTTTCGTGGTGGCCGCGCTGTTGTTTTTCCCATGGGCCTTCCGCACTTGGAACCGTGGCCGCTGCTGTGGAGCGGATGTATCGAAGGGTTTGCCATTGCATTGACCCAGAAAAAAGCCGCCCGTTCCGTGCTGGTAAAAGCGGCCGGAGCGGGCGGCGACAACGCATTGATGAACTCAGAAGGGATCAGGCGTGACCGAAGTCGGGACCGAGTTCGTGTTCATGCCGGTGTTCCCAGGCATGACGCCGTTCCTCGGCGGTCCGTTCGTGTTCACGTTTGGTTTCTTCAACCTTGTGCTGCTTCTGGGCCATCATCTTGCGTTTGGCTTTTGGATTCTTGTCGCCCATGGCTCGTGGGTGGTTGGAATTCCGCCGCAGTCCTTCGGATGGCTCCGGGCGGCGGTTGGCCGGAACCGGGAAAGTTGATGATACCTGACCACAGTCCCACGGCTCCGGGAGATTTCCACCGGAAATTCAGCGCCGCGGGCGGCGGCTGATGATCAGGCGGATGGCGAACATCGGCAGCGCGGTGATGACCGCTGCGGCGATCGCGACCTTGAGGCCGGGATAGAGCCGCGGACGATCCGCATCCAAGGCGGCCAGCGATTCAGCGACCACCTGTTCCTTGCTCACGTAGAACGCCGCGTTCATCGGGATGGAGTCCTCCTCGGAACGCCGGGCCACTTCGCCGAACTCGGTCTTCACCGGTCCCGGGCATACGGCCAGCACGGGGATGTTGTAGTCCCGCAGTTCGACTCTCAGCGCCTCGGAAAAGCTCGTCACATAGGCTTTGGTGGCGGAGTACACGGCGATGTCCGGAATTGGCAGCGTGCTGGCCAGCGAGCTGATGTTCACCACCGCTCCACCGCCACGACGGATCATGCCCGGCAACAGACCGTGGGTCAGGCGGGTAAGGGCCTCGATATTGACCCGCAGCATCGCCTCCACACGGGCCCAATCGGAATCCGCGAACTCACCGTAGTCGCCGAGGCCGGCATTGTTCACCAGCAGGTCCGGCACCAGACCACGCTCCGGCAGATGCTCCAGAATCCGGGCCACATCCTCGGGCCGGGAAAGATCCGCCGCAATCACTTCCATCAGTTTGCCCGGATGGCGGGCGCGGAGGGTGGCGGAAAGGTCGTTCAGGCGATCCTCCCGCCGCGCCACGAGCACGAACGAATCGACACGCGGCGCAAGCTGAAGGACGAATTCCTCGCCAAGACCGGCGGAAGCACCGGTGACGAGGGCACAAGAAAAGCGGCGGGATTGCGGCATGGCGCACATGTTAGCGCCATGCCCGCGAAATACCACCGCAGGTTGTCAGGCAACCACCGGCTGGCCGGCCTGGTCCACCTGGAGGATGCGGAGCGGCACGCGCATCAGGATCTCGCCATCGATGCCGAGATCGATGGAGTAGATGCCGGCGGCGTCGAACTTCAGCCCCTGCAGGTTCATGATGATGTTGCGGGTCAGGAACGGGGTGCCCTTCGGGAGCTGGACTTCGAATTCCGGCTCGATCGGCATGTTGTTCGGGTCGAGGGACTCACCGTCCTCGTTGATGATGTTGATCGAAAGCTTGTGACGGCCGATGTCCTCCGGAGTGAAGCAAAAGCGCAAGGCCAGCGAGCACTGCGGGTGAACCACCGGTACGGCGCGCGCCACAAGGGTGTCGAAGGTGCCGGAAATCACGAGCTTGCCGTTGTAGTCGGCGGCGAAGTCGGCGAGAGTGGCGATCTGGATATCCATGGTCGAATAGTGGGATGTTCTGAGGGAACTGCGACGTACGCCGCAGCCGTCCCTTCTCTGGCGGGAAATCGGCCTAGAGGGAAGAGGAAAAATTGCCGTTTCAGGCGGTTTCCCGCCCCGTCAATCGGGAATCGGGAGGAGTCATTCAATCCAGCAGGCGGTTGATGCCGGAAACCGGCCCACGCAGCGCGCTCGCCCCTTTCCGGAGGTCGGTCCGCAATGCCCTGATCTGGTGTTGGGCCACCCGGCTCGCCAGCGAATTGCCCGGCTTGTCCACTGCCCGCGTCCGCTCCTTGATCGGAATGACATCCAGCAAAAGGTACGCCGTGCCCATGAACACAACCGCAGCGGCCACTGCGGAGAAGATACCGCGATAGTGGTGGAACCGGCCCTTGTCTTCCGCAGGGACATTGCGGGCGGTGCGCGGCAATGAAAGGATCTTTTCCCGCAGCCGCAGATCCGTGGGCGGCATGGGAGCCGCCAGACCAGCACCGGCACCTTTCGTCCAAAAATCGAGGAATGCCGAGCATTCCGTGCATCCGCAGAGGTGAGAGGCCACGATCTCCGGCAGATTCCGCTGCTCATCGAGAGCCTCGGAGATCATCATCTGGATTTCTTCGCAATGGGAATTCGGGGTGCTCATAAAATCAGGATTTGGCGATGAGGTTTTCCCAGTCACGGGCGAGGCGCTGGCGGGCGCGGAACAGCAGGACTTTTACATTCGCGGTGGTTTGATCCATCGTCGAAGCAATTTGTTCGACGCTCATCTGCCCCTGGGCTCTCAGCCACAACGCGGTGGCCTGGGCTTCGGGCAGGATTTCGAAAATCTTCTCCCATGCGTGGATGGCTGCATCCCGTTCCTCGTGGATTCTCGCGGGATGGGAATCGTCCTCGGCGCTGTGTTGCTCCGGCACGAACAATTCCAGCGGCTTTTGCTTCCGGAACAGATCGGCCACCTTGTTCCTCGCGATGGTGTAGAGCCAGGCGGTGAACGAGTAGGCGGGATCGAAATTGGCGATCTTCAGGCAGACTTCGATAAAGACTTCCTGGCAAAGATCGCTGGCATCCGCGTCCCTGCCACAGCGGGAATAGAGATATCCACGGAGGCTGCCGATGTGGCGCTGCACCAGTTCATTGTAGGCGGTCACGTCACCGCCTTTCCATCGCAGGGCCAGGGCGTTGTCCAAATCGGCTGCCACGGAGGGATTGGAATCGTCGCTTGGTGAGGTTGCTCAGAAGCTGAAGGATTTCTCGACGTGAATTCCACCTTTCTCTTCATCCCCTTCGTCGGAGGTGGCATCCTTCAGGCCGACTTTCACTTCATCGACCAGTTGCTGGAGCTGGGTGTCATCCAGCTTGACCGTGAAACTGATCTCGCCATCGCGGCTTTCCATTTCCAGCGCCGGATGAGACACCTCCGGCTCGTCCTCCTCTTTTTTGACCACCTCGGCATAGAGCTCCTTGGCCAACGTGGCCAACTGATCCGCCAGGTCCGCATCCGCCAGTTTCACCGTGAGGTTCAAAGACGCACCCACACCCGGACTGGAAGCACTGAAGCTGAGCCCCTTTGTCATCTTCAGCAGGGATGAATCCACAAGCTCCTTGGGCAACAAGGTGAAATCCACCGAGCCAGCCAGCCAGGTGTCTTCCGGCAGAGGTGTCATCGCGCTCTCGCGGAATGGAATCCCCGCAGGCGAAACCAGCTTCACCACTCCCGGGCCTGCCTGCCAGAACACCACCTCTTCTCCCTCCGCCTTGTAGATCATCCGATCCCCATCGCGTTTCGCCCCTTCCTTCTCCAATTCGCCAAAGAGCTCCTGCTCTCCTTCCAGACCCCGGATTTCAGCGGACCACTCTGGTTTCGACTCTTCGGCACCTCGGAAGCCCCGGATCTGAACCGTGGCACCGCCGGTCTTGATCGCCGTCAGCTTGGCCTGGCCGAAAACCTCCTTGAACCATCCGGCGATCTTCGGATTCTTCCCGCCGCTGAGGCGGGCTTGCACCTCCCATACGGGCTTCGGCGCGGGTTCGTCCGCCGCCATGGCCAGCGGGGCCATCGCCGCCACCAGCACGCAAGTCATGTTCTTGATCCGTTTCATCGTTCTACACGCCATCCGCGGAAAAGCGGCCGGAGGTTACAAAAAAGTCTTCGAAACAGCGAGCATCACCATCAAAGCGGCCTCAAATCCCTCGCGGATGATGGAAAGACCGGGATATTTTGCCCCTTACTAGACGTGGGGTTTCCCGCTCCTGCCATGATCCTGCGAATATTCCTCTCCACCGCCTGCCTGCTGCTTTCCGCCGCAGCGGACGATCTCACGGGCAAAGTGATGTGCGGCTACCAAGGCTGGTTCCGCACTCCGGAGGATGGTTATGGCACGGGGTGGAGCCACTACGGCGGCAAAGCCTTCGCGCCCGGTTCCTGTGGCATCGAGTTGTGGCCGGACGTCCGTGAACTGCCGGAGACAGCCCGCGTGAAAACCGATTTCCGCCATCCGGACGGCAGCGTGGCCGAAGTGTTTTCCTCCACCAACCCGGCCGTGATCGCGAAGCACTTCGAATGGATGCGCGCTTATGGCATCGACGGAGTTTTTCTCCAACGTTTCGCCGTCACGACGAAGGACCCGAAATACCGCCGCGCACTCGATGACGTGCTGGTGCATTGCCGCAAGGCCGCCGCGGATACATCCCGGAACTGGGTGCTGATGTACGACCTGAGCGGCATCAAACCCGGCGAGGCCCGTCTCGTGAGCGACGATTGGCAATACCTGCGCAAGCAATTCCAGATCGCGGATGCTTCGGATACCGGCTACTTGAAACATCGTAGCAAGCCCTTGGTCGCCCTGTGGGGCCTGGGCTTCAACGACCGTCCGGCGATGCTCGATGAATGGCGCGCGCTGGTGACTTTCTTCAAGAAGGACGCCGGATGCACCGTCATGCTCGGCGTGCCCACCTACTGGCGCACGCTCCAGCGGGATGCCATCACCGACCCCGCGCTGCACGAGATCATCGCCATGGCGGACGTGGTCAGTCCGTGGACGGTGGGCCGCTATGGCAAGCCGGAGGATGCCGCGCGCTACATCACCACCACCGCGAAGGATGATCTCGTCTGGTGCCGCGATCACCAGCTCGACTACCTGCCCGTCGCCTTTCCCGGCTTCAGCTGGCACAATCTCATGGCAGGCCGCGGCAAGGACGTGCCGGTCAACCAGATCCCGCGAAATGGAGGCCGGTTCTTCTGGTTCCAAGCCATGCAATATCGTGACGCCGGAGCGAAGGCGCTCTACGTGGCCATGTTCGATGAACTGGACGAAGGCACGGCGATCTTCAAGGTCCGCAACGATCCACCAACGGGAACGAGCCTCTTCGTCAGCGAGCCGGACGTGCCGGGTGACCGCTATCTCCGGCTCGCCGGGCAGGCCGGGAAGCTCTTCAAAGGGCAGGCCGTCAAAACCGAGGACGGCCTGCCGGTGGAATAACACCACGGCACCTCACGGGCCGTCTTCCGTTTCCACGGGCAGATCCTTCGGATCCACCGGCACGGCCTTGGGAGCGGGCATATCTTCCGGTTCGGGTGGATTGACGACCGTCCCATCCCCCGACTCCACGGGTATCGCCTTGAGTATCGTTTCCTGATGCTTGCCATCCCCCTTGGGTGAATCTCCATCTTCCACGATCAGCACGGCCTTCGGCGGCGGCGCGATGGTCTCCTTGATCTCTTCCTTCAAGGGCTCGAAGAAAGCCTTCACCATCGGCGCGGCCATGCGGCCACCGGACACGGTTTCACCCGGGCGGCCCTCATACAGGACGGCGAACGAGTAGCGCGGGTTGTCGAAAGGAAAGAACCCGGCGAACCACGCGAGGCGCTGCTCCTTCGAGGCCGGACCCCACTGGGCCGTGCCGGTCTTGCCACACATCTCGGTGAAGCTGAGTTGTGCCGCCTTGCCGGTGCCATAACCCGCATTCACCACATCGCGCATGCCTTTCCGAACCACTTCCACCGCCACCGGATCGACTCCCAGCCAGGCGCGGCGTTCGGGACGGTTCGCCTCGGTCACACGGCCGCGGCTGTCCTGCACCTGGCGGACGAGTTGGAGCTTCGGCACCGCACCGCCATTGGCGATTCCGGCCATGGCCTGGGCTACTTGCAGCGGAGAGGCGAGCAGAACGCCTTGGCCGATGGAAAGGTTCGCGGTGTCGCCATCAAGGATGCGGCGCTTTTCATGCTGCAGGAACCACTCGTTGTTCGGCACCAGACCACTGTTCTCACCGAGCAAGGGCAAGCCGGTCTTTTCACCATAACCGAGACGGCGGGCGAGGCTCAGGAAATTCCCGGGACCGACCTTGATGCCCACCTGATAGAACCACGGGTTGCACGAGCGGGCGATCGCACGCTTCACGTCGATCGAGCCTTCGGGAGCCTTGCTCCAGTTGTTGAAGACATGGTTGCCGATTTCGATGGCGGCGGGACAATAGATCTCCGTGTCTTCCGAAACGGTGCCATTGTTGAGCGCGGCCAGCGCCACGATGGGCTTGAAGGTCGAGGCGGGCGGATAGGTGCCCTGGTAGGACAACGCCACCATCGGCCGGGAGGGATCGGCTTCCAGTGCCTTGTAGTCGGTATCGATGGTGTTGAGATTGAAGGTGGGCTTTGAAGCCATCACCAATACCTCTCCGGTCACTGCATCGATCACCACGAAGGCACCGCGTTTGCAGCCGGATTTCAGCACCTTCTCCGCCAGCTTCTGCCAGCGGGCATTGATCGTCGTCACCACCGTGCCGCCGGTGCGCGGGCGGGTCGGCTGCTCATCGAAAAGCTTCTCGCCGCTTTCATCGAACAGCAGCTTTTTCGTGCCCGGCTCGCCGACGAGTTGTTTGTCGTAGATCTTCTCAAGGCCCGAGCGGCCTTCCACTTCCTCCCACAGCGGTTCGTTGAAATTGATCGGACCGGTGGGCAGCTTGCCCACGCTGCCGGTGAAGCCGATGACGTGCGCTGCCAGCCCTTCCTCCGGATAAAACCGGCGATAGACCGGATGCAGGATCATGTCCGAGCCGAGCTTCGATTCGAGCCCCTTCGCGTCCTTGGCGGAGATCTGCTCGGAAAGGATCAGCGGCAGCCAGCGGCGGTGGCGGTAATGATCGTAGAGTTCGTCATCCGTGGGAATGGCGAGGTTCTTCACGACCGCCGCCGCATGCGCGATGCGCGTGCGGCCCCAGTTGACCACGAAATCGCGGTCGGCGGCTTCCAGTTGCTTGAATTGAAGCGCCACCTGATACGCCATCACATTCTGTGCCAGCGGCTCGCCCTCACGGTCCACGATCTGGCCGCGCGGCGCGGGAATCCGCAGGGTGATCGTGCGGGCATCCTTGCGGGTGCTGATCGAGCCATCGTTCGCGCCCTTCGCCGCCGAAGGAAGTGCATTGGATGCCACCGGCGGAGGCTCCTGCGCGGCAAATGACGTCGCGACCACGCACAGGGCGGCAAGTCCGCGAAGTTGAGACGACAGGGAGCTGAAAGGCATCGCCGCAATGTAGCGACGCCCCGCATCCGCCGCAACGCCAATTCAAAACCACGCAAACCACTCAAAATAAAACAATTAACCCACGAATCACACAAATCACCACGCACCCGCGTATTCCCGCTTTCATGGGATGGAATTCCAGCACTTGCCCGGCTGCCAAGCGGGTGCATGCTGCGCCCAGATGATGGAATGGAACATTCTGGCGGTCGTGATCCTGATCTCGATGTTCGCCCTGTGGAATCTCGACTTCGCGGCGGCGCTGCTGAACCTGAAGGCATTTCCGGAAACCGTTCCACCTGCCCTTGCGGATATTCTGACGGCGGAAAGCCTGGATCGCTCGCGGGCCTATCTGCGGACGAACGCGGTTTTCCAAATCATCCGTTCCAGCGTCATGCTGGCCCTGCCGATCGCGTTCTGGATGCTCGGTGGATTCCAGTGGCTGGATGAAACCAGCCGCGCGCTGGCACATGATGGCCCGGTCGCAAGCGGTCTCGTATTCTTTGCCTGCTGCGCCCTGGGCATCCAGTTGCTCGGGCTGCCATTCTCCTGGTACGATACCTTCGTCATCGAGGAAAAATTCGGTTTCAACCGCTCGACGCAGGCAACCTTCTGGGGAGATCAGATCAAAGGACTGCTGATGCTCGCCGTGCTGGGCGTGCCGATCGCGGCGGCGCTTCTGTGGATCTTCCTCCAGGTGCCCCACGCGTGGCTGTGGGCATGGGCGGTTTTCACGGTATTCCAGCTTTTGCTCACGTGGCTGGCACCATCGTTGATTCTCCCTCTGTTCAACAAATTCAGCCCGATGCCGGAAGGCGGTTTGAAGCGCCGCATCGAAGAACTGGGCGAGCGTTGCGGATTCCCCTTGTCCGGCGTCTTCGTCATGGATGGATCGAAACGATCCACCAAGGCAAACGCGTTCTTCACCGGCTTTGGCAAGCGCAAGAAAATCGCGCTGTTCGACACACTGATGGAGAAGCACGGCGAGGATGAATTGCTCGGCGTGCTGGCGCATGAGATCGGGCACTTCCGTCTCGGACACATCCGCCAGCGGTTGTTCGTGGGCGTGCTTCAATCGGCGGCGTTGTTCTTCCTCCTCGGTCTGGCCACCGATCCACACGGCGCTTTCTCCCGGCAGTTGTTCGATGCCTTCGGTGTCGCGCAAATTTCGCCGCACGTGGGCATCCTCCTGTTCACCCTGTTGTTCGAACCGGTGAGCCGTGTGCTCGGAGTCCTCGCGAATGCATGGTCCCGCCGCCACGAATTCGAGGCCGATGCCTTCGCCGCAAACTCCACCGGTGATGCAAAGCCACTTTCAGAAGCCCTGAAGAAGCTCTCCGCCGACCAGCTTTCACACCCGTCCCCTCACCCGCTTCGGGTGTGGCTCGACTATTCACATCCGCCGCTGCTCCAGCGGCTCCAGGCACTGGAAAAGGTGTGAATTTGTAGCCGAAGTCGTGGACTTTGGAGTGGGTGGATCCACTCCGGAAATCGAGAATGAACTGGAAGTGCGGGGAACCGCGCATGTCCACACCGCCTGAAGTCTTACGACTCCAGCTACTCAAACCAAACGCCCCGGCCGGAAGGTCCAGCCGGGGCGTTGGTTCGCCGAGGTTTCTGCAGGACGAAGGATTATTCCGTGATCTTCGCGCGGAGGAAGGTCTTGGAAGTCGAGCTCACCGGATTCTGCGAGCGGAAGGTGCGATAGAACCAACCACTGGACAGAACCGGCAGGTCGCTCTGGATGTTGGTGGCATCCGTGCCTGTCACCTCCACCACGGTGGCGGTGAAGTTGGTCAAGTCATCGGAACCCTGCACGTGGTAGATGATGCCATCGACAAGGGCCGATACCTTCTCGGTGGAACCGGAGAAGGTCGTGCCGCTGCCACGGACCGGAAGAGTCAGGGTGAGGTAGTTCACGCTGCTGACCGGAGCGACCTTCACCACCACCTTACCAGCGCGCACGCCTGAGAGCGGATTGCCATCGAGGGCGAACTCACCGAGGTTGTTGAGACCATCGCCATCCGGATTATCCGCCTTGCCATTGTTGCCGGTAGTCAACCCCTTGGAGGAAGCCCAGGTATCGAACGCACTGCCTCCAGCGGTAGTGACCTGGAGCTTGCCGGTGCCGGTGATGAGCCCGGTTTCATGGGTCGCACCTGAACCGATCGCACCCCAGGTGCCACCAGCCTGCGCCACGCCGTCGATGTAGAGCTCGTCGATCGTATCCGTACCCGCAAAGGTCAGATCAAGCGTGGCTCCGGTCGCGAGACGCACATCGGCCGTATCCGCGAGGTAGGCATTGGTCAGGCTGAGCTTGCCCGCGGACACCGTGGTGTCACCAGTGTAGGTATGGATGCCGCTGAGGTTGAAGGTGCCCGCACCGGTCTTCACCAGCTTGATGGCACCGCTGATGATGCCGCCATTGGTGCCGAAGGTCTGTGCCAGAGTGTTGTTCATCGTCAGCGTGGCTGCGGTGGCGCTGGTCACGGAGATCGCGGTGGAGCCGGCGACACCCGCCAGACCGGTGATGGTCTGGTTCTTTCCGTTCAGATCGAAGATCGCGCTCTGGCCGTTCTGACCGATGGTGATGCCGGTGGTGGTCGGCAGGGCATCGTTCACACCCAGCTTCAGCGTACCCACGGAGATCGTGGTCGCACCCCAGCTGTTGCCGGTGGAGTTGATCGTCCAGACACTGGCGTCCGTCTTCTGGAATGGCACGGTGCCAATGCTGACCGTGCCGTTGATGGTGCCGGTGGCGGTGGCGGCCGCGCCACCGCGCACGGCGAAGGAATCCCCGACGGTGCCGCTGATGTTGCCGTTGATCACCAGGCTGCTGGCACCGGTGCCTTCGGAATAGAGCTGGGCGCGGCCGCTGCCGGCAAGGGTGATGTTGCCGTTGATCACCGCGGAATCGGCGGTGCCGGCCACGCGGATCGATGAGCGCTGGCCCGCCGCACCTGTATCCAGCGTGATGCCTTCTCCAGCCGGGATGGTGACCGTACCGAGCAGGAGGCTGGTGCCGATGGTGCCAGCTCCCGGAGCCACGCCATGCACGATGGTTCCCGCATCGGTGGAGCCCAGGCCGGAATCGTTGGTGATGCCCAGTGTGCTGATATTGGTGGTGGCGCTGTCACCCACGCTGGTCAGACCGGTATAGCTGTTTGCGCCACCCAGGGTAAGCGAGCCCGCCCCCTTCACCGTCACCGCACCACTGGTGTTCGCCACCAGGGCCGGAGTGCCGGTCACCGAGCCGGTGCCACCACCACCGATGAGGGTGAAGGTCGGTGGCACGGTGTAGTTGCGGCCCGGATTGGTGACGGTGATGCCGGTCAGATTGCCGCTCGAATCGATCGAGGCGATGGCCGTCGCGCCGATGCCGTCTCCGCCAGTGATTTGGACAATCGGGGCTTCGAAATAACCCGAACCGCTGACCACCAGACCGGACGCGGAGATACCCGATCCCGGAGGTGCCAACAGGGCTTGGGGAGCGGTCAAGGTCTTGCCATTGAGATCAACCGTGAGGCCACCGGAGCGGACGAATGCATTGCCCAAGGTGGCAATGAAGGTCGCCGAATCAGCGAATGCTTTCACCGTGCCACCATTGAAGTTCGCGGTGCTGGTGCCGGTGCCGCCAGTGATCGAAGTGGTGGTGAGAACTCCTCCGAGCAGATTGAACACGCCTGCGGAATTCGTGGTATTCTGCTTGGCGATGATCACGCCATTCGGACCATGAGCGGTCACCGATGCGGACTCCATCATCGTCATCACGCCCGTGGTGTTCTCACCGACGTAAATGTTGCCTTGATTGGCCGCGGTCGCGGAGAGATCGGTCACGCTGCTTCCCCGGAAAGTCGCAACCCCGTGGAGAGTATCGATCGTTCCAGTGGCAGCACCGCCGAACGAGCCCAGCGTGAGGTTGTTGGTGGAGATGTTGAGCGTGCCACCATTGTGGGTAAGCAACCCATTGCCACCACCGCGTCCGAAGGCAAGCCAGCTGCCGACATTGACCGTGCCTCCATCGATATTGAGAGAGCCGTAAGTATTCTCGACGTTGGAAAGCCAAACCTCTCCTGCGGACCCCAGGGTGGCCCCTGTTCCCACCCGGATGCCACCGCCTGCGGCAAGAGCGGTGGGAACAACCGTTTTGGAAAGTGAAAGGCTTCCCGTGACGTTCAACAAACCACCGTTGACGGTAACCTGATCTCCCATTGAGCTATTGCCGGTGAGCGTCAGTTTGCCGGCTCCCGCTTTCAGGAGTCCCAGCTTGCCGACACCAGCACCATCCTGAAGAACACCCGTGAAGGTATTGTCCACGGGATTTGTAATATACAGCCAGCGCACCACGCCACTGCCGTTCTCGATGGTGCCACTGCCGGCAAGACCGGTGGCTTTCAGATCGTTGATACCGGTCTGAATCTTGCCAGCTTGTACGGTCAGCGTGCCGCCGAGATTGGTGATGCCGGCTGCACCCAGGCCGAGCGTGCCCGCGCCGGTCTTGACGAGGCCCTGGGTGCTGGTGAAGGAGCCCACCGTGAAAGCGTTCGCCACCACGTTGAACGTGCGGTCACCGGTGCCACCGAGCGTGATGGCACCCGCGCCGAGATTCAGGCTCTGCGTGCCGGTGAAGGTGATGTCGTTGTTCCAAGTGCCGTTATTGGTCGTGGTGAGCGTCACCGCTCCGGCGCTGGTGTTGTCCAGCACGGCACCACCATCGATATTGAAAGCACCCGTGCCGAGGGCCGCCGCACCATTGATGGCGAGCGTGCCCGAGCTGAAGGTGACACCACCGGTAAAGGTGCTGGCCGCACCACCCAGCGCCAGAGTGCCCGCGCCGGTCTTGCTGATCCCGAAGGCACCGCTGATCGAGCCGCCGACGGTCAGAGTGGCGGAGCCGTCCGTCGTGATCACCGGGGAAACGCTCATGGTCACATTGCCGGTGCCCAGGTTCAGCGAATTCGATCCGATGAAGTTGAGGGCGTTGCTGTTCCACGCCTGGGCGTTGTTGGTGGAAAGCGTGACCGGGCTGCCGCTGGTGTTGTCCAGATAGCTGCCGGTCAAGGTCAACGGGCCGGTGCCGATGGCGGAGGCATTGTTGATGTTGAGCTGGCCGTCATTGAACTGGGTGCCACCGGAGTAGGTGTTGGCGGAGTTCAGCGTGAGCTGGTTGATCCCGCTTTTGATGAGGATGCCGGTTCCGGCGATGCCGAAGCCGCCGGTGCTGCCAATGGTGTAGGCGAAGTTGGTATTGTTGAAGGTCGTGCTGCTGGGAACGACATTTCCACCGGCAATATTCACCGAGGTGGAGCCGGTCGCGGCGTCCCCGAAAATGACCGCATCATTGGCGAGGAAGTCGGTGGAGGTTCCGAGATTGACGGATTTCCAGTTCTTCGGCGATGCGAGGACCGCGGTGCTCCATTCATTGCTCAAGGCACCTGTCCAGGTGGGGTTGTCACCGGTGATCACCACCTGCAGGCTTGCGCCGCTGTTCTGGATATTCGCGGTCTGACGCGCGCCAAGACCGGAAACCGTGCCAAGGGTGAATGCGGAATAACCCGCTCCACCAAGGGAGGTGTAGGACACCACGTCATAGGTCTGGCCGTTGCTCCAGATCGGATTGCTGACATTGAGGGTCACCGGACCGGCGGCGTTCGTCGTGAGGGCTCCCACGACAAGTCCCGGCGATGCGGAGTTGATCGCCACATTCATCGCACCCGTGCCATTGAAGGTCAGATTGTTGACCGAAAGGGGGGAGAAGCTGCCATTGCCGTTGGCAACCACACCACCGGTGGCATGGCCCACATTGATGGTGTCAACCAGACCGGTTCCGTCGACCGTTCCGGTGCCCAGATTGACCGGAGAGGAGAGGGTCGTGCTGCTGGTCTGCACCAGCTTCGCACCGCTTCCGTTGACGGTGAGCCCGGAGGTGCTGTTGATATTGCCGGTGCCGGTGAGAGTCAGCGTACCCCCGGTGACGCTGGTGGATCCGGTGTAGGTGTTGGCACCCGCCAGGGAGGCGGAGCCACCGGACACGGAAAGCGAGGAGGACCCCGCGATCACGCCCGCCGCGGACTCGGTGAAGGTGCCAGCCGTGCTGACAGCCGTGCCGGTGCCCGAACCAAGCGTGCCGGTCAGTGCGAGGCTGCTTGCGGCCGCGACGCTGGTACTGCCGGTGTAGGTATTGACGCCGCCGAGTGTGGATGTCCCGCCAGTGATCGAAACACTGGAAGCACCAGCGATCACGCCGGTAGCCGCCTCGGTGAGTCCGGTGGAGCTGGTGATGGCCGTGCCGCCGCCGGAGCCGATCGTCCCGGCAATATCAAGCGTGCCGCCCGTCACCGAGGTGGCCCCCGTGTAGGTGCTGGTGCCACCAAGCGACAAGATGCCGGTGCCGATCTTGGAAATACCGCCGCTGGTCACAGCACCCGTGCTGACCGTGCCCACGGTGGCCGCAGTGGCGGCACCGCCACCCACCAGAGTAACGGTGGGCGTGCTGGTGTAACCGCTTCCGGGGCTGGTGATGGTGATGCCGGTGATCGTGCCGGTGGCCTCATCGTAGGTGGCCATGGCGGTCGCACCCACACCACCGCCGCCGGTGATCTTGACATTCGGACGTCCGATGTAGCCGGAACCCGCGGTGGCAACGGCAATCGAAGTGATGCCGTTTCCGGTCGGTGCCTGCAAACCCTTCGCGGTGGTGGAGTTCACGCCGTTGGTATCGAAGGTCGCGCCGCCGGAATGGATGTAAACGCCAGTGAGAGTGGCTGCGAGGAGCTTGGTGGAGGCAGCGTTCGATCTCAGCGTGCCATTGTTGAAGTTCACGTAGGAACTGCCGGCCGTGACATTCACGCCATCAGCCACGAAGTACTTCTCCGCGTTCAGCGAGTTCACCTGAACCGTGCCGCCGGATGCGATGCTCACGATACCGATGCTGTTGGCGGAATCCGCGCTCTGGAGGCTAAGGTCGGTGCTTGTGCCGTTCGAACCGAGCACACCGGAACCGGTGACATTGATGACGCCGGTCTGCGTGCCGGTGCCGCCCGCCCAGTTCACGAAGTTGTTGGTCGCGCTGTTCGCGAGCTTGAGGGTGCCGCCGGTGATATTGAGCTGGGCATCACTGGAAGAATTCGCCGTTTGGTTGCGGTTCATGGCGAACCAGCTGTTCGTGATGAACGTGCCGCTCTTGATGTCCACCACCCCGGTGCCGGTGCCACTGCTCGCAACACCGCCGAAGCCGACTTCCTGAGCCGTCACGGTCGGGTTGGTCGCGGCACCGTTGTCATTGCAGAAGTAGCCGTAGCCGTTCGCGCTCTGGCCGACGGCGAGGATGTCCGTGCCGATGTTGGCCGCAGCGGCGAGGTTGAGATTCCCCTTGTTGATCAGAGCGCCCGAGCCACCCGCTGTTCCGAGCTGGACGGCATGGAAATTGGCGGTGGCTGTCGGGCTGGCGACCTTGAAGGACGCCTTGCCTGTCATACCGAAGCGGGAGCGGGTGGCGGTGCCGGCGTTGTGAGTGAAGGTCGAGCTGCCGTTGAGAGTCACACTCAGATTCGATCCGGCCGACTCACCGAAGTTGAAGTTCACACCGTTGTTGGAAACCGTGAACGTGGAGGTATTGTTCAGGGTCAGGCTGCCTTTGGGCAGGTTCAAGGCGCTGGCGGCATTGTAGCCACCACCCAGGTTGGCGGTGGTGATCGATGCGGCGTTGTTCAGGACCACGTCGGAGGAGACGGCACCCACGCCATTGCCGCGCGCGATGGAAAACCAGGAGCTCACCGCCAGCGAACCCTGGTCGATGGTGAGGTTCACGTTGTTGCCGGCGGCTCCGTTGCCGGCGGATGCGTCACCGATCGCGGCCTCACCGGTGATCGTGTAGGCACCGCCATTCAGGCGCAGGGTGCCGTTACGGAGGTTGAGAGGGAAAGGCGCGCCTGCGTTGCCGATCGTGCCCGATCCGGCGAGGGTCAGCTTGTTGGCTCCGGTCTTTGTGATGCCGGAAGCCGCGCCACCGGAGAGAACCCCGCCCAAGGTGATGTCTCCGCTGGCGGCATTGAAGGTGCGGACCGCCGTGTAGGTCAGCGGGAGATTGATGGTCTGGGCATTCGTCGAGTTGTTGGTGACATCACCGCCGAGGACAATGGAGTTGCCACCGATGACGAACGCGCCCGCCGTGGCATCGAAGGTCGTGGAGGTGAAGATCGTACCGGCGGCGAGGTCGTTGTTGTTCGCAAGGCCGGTCGTCCCGGAGAAAATCAGCGCGTCATTGGCAGCCGGTTTGCCGAAGAGTCCGGCACCGCCGGTCCAGTTCGAGGAAGTGCCGTTGTCGGCATTCCAATTCACTCCGGTGTAGGCACCGGTCCAAGTGGCGGTGGCCGCCATCAGGTTGGAAGAGCAGGCACCGGTGAGGAACACCAGAAAGGCGAAGGTTTGTTTCATGTGGAGGGGGTCGACGGGGTTTTGATGCTGTTCCGAGAATAGGGTCAGTCTCCACAACCCGCTTGTATCGAACGGCCCGAGCCGTGTATGAATGCGACACGGGGTGAATTTTGTTTTCAATGAGCGTCATTCATTATCCGAAATGAACCTGCGTTTACCCCGATCGCGCTATGCCTTGTGGCACTAACAGTTGCAAGGGATGGGCGGTCCCGCATGGTATCCTGCATGGATGCGCCAACCGCCGTCGCAAGACCTCACGATATGCGCCAGGTTCATCGACTGACGTGTGACAATGCGCCACGGGCAGGTGCTTGGAACTTGGCAGCACGGGCCTATTCCCCCACCCTCCGGCCATGTTCGACCCGAATCGATATGATGGCCGCATGCCCTACCGGCGCTGCGGGGATTCCGGCCTGATGTTCCCGGCGGTCTCGCTCGGCTTCTGGCACAATTTCGGGCACGTGGACGACCTTCAGGAAGCACGGCGGATCATGCACCGCGCGTTCGACCGCGGCATCACCCACTTCGATCTCGCGAACAACTACGGACCACCCGCGGGCTCCGCGGAAGAAAACGTCGGACGCATCCTGATCGAGGACTTCGTCTGCCATCGCGATGAACTCGTGATCTCCACGAAAGCAGGCCACCTGATGTGGGATGGTCCGTATGGAGACTTTGGCTCTCGCAAGCACCTGCTCTCCTCGCTCGATCAATCGCTCAAGCGCCTGCGCGTCGACTACGTGGATATCTTCTATTCGCATCGCCCCGATCCGGAGACGCGTTTGGAAGAGACCATGTCCGCGCTCGCCACCGCCGTGAACTCCGGCAAGGCGCTCTATGCGGGCCTCTCCAAGTATCCGCTGAAGCGCCTCAAGAAGGCGGTGAAGATCCTCAAGGACATGGGTATCCGCTGCCTCGTGTACCAGCCGCCGTATTCGATCCTCAACCGCTGGCCGGATACCGAGGGTATCCTCGACTGGTTGCTCGATGAAGGCATCGGTTGCGTGGTCTTCAGCCCGCTCGCGCAGGGCATGCTCACACCAAAGTATCTCGATGGCATTCCGGAAGGTTCGCGGGCCGCGCGTCAGGAAGGTTTCCTCCGTCCGGAACAGGTCGAGGCACAGCAGGACAAGATCCGCGCGCTCGGAGATCTGGCCGCGGCCGCCGGCATGCCGCTGCACCACCTCGCGATGCAGTGGGTGCTGCGTGATCCGGCGGTCACCTCCGCCATCATCGGCGCACGCACGGTGCAGCAGCTCGATGACACGCTGGCCTGCCTGGAGGCTCCGCCACTCGACAGCGAGATCCTCGCCGCCATCGACGCCGTCGCCCCCGGCGAAACGAAGAAGGAAGCGGAAGGTTGATGCCTCCTTTCAACGAATCCGCCCTTCCGCAGGGCGGATTCGTTTCCAGAAATGCCCGGACCAAGGCTTGCACTTTGCAGCCCCGCCACCATCCTTCCGCGCATGACTTGGAACGACCGTTTCCTGGAGCTTTTCGACCGCTGCACCGCCCTTTACAAGGGCGGCAATACCGATTTCACGACCTACTTCGATGGCGGAGATGTCGCCTTTCTGGCCAGCATCGGCTACAAGACGCGCGAGTTCTTCGATTTCGTGGAAGACTTCTGTGATGAAGGCGAACCCAGCGCCTCAACCGCCCTGCTCGTCGCAGCCGTGCGCCGCGATTACTTCATCGTGATGCAGGAGCACGTCACCAGCAATGAAGTGCTCACCCGCGACGAGCTTCCCACCTTCGGCGACGTGCTCGAGGGCATGCCTTACCTCCCGCGCATTCTCGCCAAGGCCCGTGCCAAACTGCGTGGCGAACTCGATCCGGACATCATGTTCGGCTGCGGCGGCGACCGGAAGTTCCTCCGCGACCACGGCAACATCCCACCCGCCGATTTCCTCCGCCACGTGTGGGCCGCACATGAGGATGACGCGCTGCTCGCCGGATGGGTGCGCGATTTCAAGGCCGGGAAGTAACCGGCCCGATCATCGGGCTACGGACAAACAGCCACCCGCAGCCCGGCACTGTCCGAAGCCTTCGCGAAGGCCTCGTTGATGTCCTCCAGCCTGAAGTTGCCTCCTGCGAAGGATTCGTAGGCGAAGCGCTTGCCCTGCGCGGCGAGGAAGTCCACCGCCGTCACCAGATCGGATGGCGCGTAGTTGTGCAGACCTTTCAAAGTGAGCATGCGGCGCACCAGATCATTCGGATCGAGTGCCACCGGTGTATCCGGCATGGTCGTACCCGCGATGACAGCGGTGCCGCCTGTGCGCAGCGTGGAGATCGCGGTCGCCACGGCTTGATTCGCACCGGAGAACTCGAAAACGAAGTCGGCACCGCGGCCGTTGGTGACCTCGCGCGCAAGATCACGGACCCCGGAAGGCGTGGCGAACAAGGTCGCGCCAAATCCCTTCGCCGCCACTTCACGTGCGGGAAACAAATCACACCCGATCACCTGCGAAGCACCCGCGGCAGCCGCCATCGAGCACGCGTTGAGGCCCAGCACGCCACAGCCAATCACCACCACCACGGAGTCCTCGACCAATCCCGCCAGACGGAAAGCCGCGGCCACGGTGGCAACCGCACAATTTGCAGGCGCGGCCAGCGTGTCGGCCAGTTCATCCGGCAAACGCAGCACGCCGGTGCCAGCGGTGAGGATGCAGCATTCGGCAAAACCACCGCTGAATTCGCGACCCGGCGCGATCGCCGTGTGACCGTACTTGAAGAGATGCTCGCATTTCTGCGGCAGACCCTTGCGACAGAAAAAGCACTCGCCACAGGATGCAGCGAGCGTCCAAGTCACCCGGTCTCCTTCACGCAATGCCTCACCACGCAGATCGGTGCGCGGAGCGCCTTTCCCGAATGAAACGATGCGGCCCACGATCTCATGTCCGAGCACGCAGGGAGTCGGTTCGTTGCGGCGGCCGTGCCAGGTATGCACGTCGCTGCCGCAGATGGTGCCGCAACTGATATCCACCAGGATTTCCCCCGGGCCGGGCTTGGGAACAGGAAACTCCAGGAGCTCCAGCGGGAGCCCATGACCTTTGAAAACGGCGGCCAGTGCCTTTCCGTTCGATCTTTCGGTATTCATACGATTAACGGCGGACAAGAAGCATCAGAAGTGAACCCGCGGCGCAGGCTGTCGCCACCACGGTGAACGCGATCGAAGTCGATCCGGCATGCTGGATCAGCCCGCCGATCAGCGGTTCCCCCAACCCGGCGAAAAGGTAGGCGAAGAAGTTCATGATCCCGATGCCCGTACCGGCAAAGCGCCTGCCAAGCAGATCCGGGCAAAGCGCCCAATAACCGGACTGGGGACCATAGACGAAAAAACCGAGCAGGAACAACAGCGGCATCGAGAGCACCGATTCCCGTGGCACCTGGCTGGTCACCCCCGCCAGCACCGCCGCGATCATGAGGAAAAGGATGATGGCGGTGGAACGCCGCCCCTTGAACACGCGATCCGACATCCAGCCGGCAGTCATCGCGCCGAGCGCCATGCCAAATGGCAAAGCCATCGCCACCCACTTGGTGGAGGACTTGTCCCAGTTCTCGCCAAGCAGATGTACCGGCACCCACACCAGCAGTCCGTAACGCGCGAGATTCTGAAACCCGATGGAGAAACAGCCGAAAAGGAACGGCAGCGAGGTCAGCCCCTTGCGATAGCGTTCCCAAACCGTCAGTTCCGCTTCATTGGAAAGGGCCTCTCCGTCTCCTTCGGTTTCCGCAGGCAGATCGGCGTGTCCGATGTCGGACGGGCGCTCCTTGGCCACCAGCCAGAAGACGATCGAGCCCAGCAACAGCAGGCACACCGGAATGCGGAAAATCCAGCGCCATCCCAGTGGCAGCACCGCGGCGGCCAACCCGAAGGTCAGCACCGATGAGCAACCCGCCGCGAAAAGATACCAGCCGAATGCACGGCCGCGCTGCTCACGATCAAACCAGTTCGATAGAATCCGGCTGCCGGGTGCCCAGCCCATCGACTGCGCCAGGCCATTGATCGCCCACGGAATCAGGATGGTCGGTAGACTGTGGGCGAAGCTCAGGACCACGTTCATCAGGAATGAAAAGCACGCCCCGAGAGCCATCATCCGCTTGCCGCCGAAACGGTCCGCAAGCTGCCCGTTGATGGCTTGGCCGATGGCGTAGCACCACAGCATCGCCGCTCCGCACCAGCCGAGTTGGATCTTGTCCAGCCCCAGCTCCTTCATCATCCCCGGAATGGCGAAACCGAAAGTCTGACGACCGGTGTAATAGAACAGATAGCAGAACATCACCGCCACCAAGGTGCGGAAACGGGCACGTCGGAACAGGCCTTCATCCAGAGTGACGATTCCATCGGCCGCTGTTGCCCCAACGGCATAGGGATACGGCGGCACGCTTTTGGCTGGATTGGGGTCGGACATGGAATGAATTGCCGCGGACCGTGCTTTCATGTTTCCCAAACGGCAACAACAATGCTGAATTTGTCGAAATTGACACCCATTTAACAAGGATTTTATTTTCCCAAAAGAAACCCAAGGCGCCCATCATTGGGTAGCAGGTCTTTCGGCCTGGCATGGACGGATGCGGCAGGCTTCCCGCCATGCCTTGACAGTTCTTCCGGGATCATTGAGAGATAGCGGCCACTCGTGCATGAACCTGGTTGAACTGGCATCGCGCATCCGGGCAGCCCGGCTAAGCCGCGGATTCACATTGGAACGCCTTTCCGAGCTTTCCGGACTGGGCAAGGGCCTCCTCTCGAAAGTCGAGAATTTCCGTGTCACACCATCCCTGCCCACCTTGGCGCGGCTTTGCGATGCCCTGGGCATCCGGCTCTCGGAACTCGTGGACGGTCTCGATGAAAAACCGAATCTCAGCATCATCCACAAGCACGAGCGCAAGGTCGTCGAGCGCAACAACGATCAGTCGGACATCCTGTATCAGTCGCTCGCCCACGGCCGGCCGGACCGCAGCATGGATCCGTTCGAACTGACCATTCCCGCCGGTGGGGGCCGCCAGGAAGCGATGCCCCATGAAGGCGAGGAATTCCTCACCGTCTTGGAGGGCTCGGTGGAATTCGAATTCAATGGCGAGGTTCACGCGATGAGCACCGGTGACAGTGCCTATTTCGACGCGGATATTCCTCACCGGGTTTTCAATTCATCAAAAAAAGACGCCCGCATCCTCTGCGTTTTTCTTGGTCGCTCGATGTAAGCCCATTGCGACCATTTTTACGTATTTTCATGATGATCTTCACCCGGGAGTGCATCCCTCTCTCCCGTGGAATCCCGTGAAAGGGCGGCGCGATGGATGGCGTTGACGGGCTCAAAAGAAACAATAAAGTTTCTTTCCGGAAACATTTCATCCCGTCCATGAACGACGACTCCGCATCCACCAACCGCCGCCGGTTCCTCAAAACGTCGCTCGGCATGCTTTCGCTCCCCGCCTTGCTGCCACAGCAGGCCGAAGCCGCCATCAATGAGCCGGGAGCGCCCCTGCCCGAAACCGTAGGTCCGGTGCTGGGCCATATCGACGAAAGCCGGATCTGCTGCTTCGTCCGGCCGAAACAGCCGGGCAAGGTGACGCTGGTACTGAAGGATGGCACCGGAAAACTTGTCACGCGCCAGGAGGCTACCGCCGATCCCGCCAATGATCTCTGCACCCACTTCCGCCTGGAGAATCTCAAACCGGACACCTCCTTCATCGGCGAGTTTCTAGGAGAAAACGGCCAGCCGCTTTTCGCCGATGCGGATTTCCGCGCCCGCACCGCCAAGCCTTCCACCGCTGAACAAAAGGTGGTCCTCGCGATGGGCTCCTGCGTCTCGAACACCTCGTTCGACAATCTGTGGAAACAAGTCGGCGACCAGCGCCCGGACGGCTTCTGCCTGCTCGGGGACACGCCCTATATCGACTCGAATGATCTCCAGAAAAACCGCGCCGCACGCCGCATGCTCTGGGGACATCTGCCTTCGCTGGGTCTCCTGGCAAAACGGATTCCGTTCTGGAACACATGGGACGACCACGACTTCGGCAAGAACGACTCCGATGGCCTGATGCCGCGCAAGGAGAACATCCGGCAGGTGTTCCTTGAGTACAATTCCCTCGCCTCCTATGGTGAGGAGGGCAAGGGCATCTATACCAGCTTCCGCCGTGGCCCGGTGGAGGTATGGCTGATCGATGACCGCTGGTTCTCGCAGACCGAGGCCTCATGGGCCGATCCCGCGCAACGCACCTGCATCGGCAAGACGCAGTGGGAATGGCTGAAGCGGACGCTCAAGGCCTCCACAGCCCCCTTCAAGATCCTTTGCACCGGCATGGTGTGGTACCCGAAGGGCGGCAAGGAGAAGGATCACTGGGAAACCTATTCCTCCGAGCGCGAGGCCATCTATTCATTCATCAAGGACGAGAAAATCTCCGGCGTGGTGCTGGTGTCGGGCGACATCCACGTCAGCCGCCATCACAACTATGGCAAGGAGCGCCTGGGCTATGCCTTGCACGAATGCGTGGTATCACCAATGCACGACTCCATCATCCCCTCGCTGGATGTCCCCCACTCCGCCCGCGTGTGGAGCAAGCCGGAGCCGAATGTATTCATGACCTTCGCCGCGGATTCCAAGACATTGGAGGCGACGTGGATCAACATGCGCGGTGACAAGCTCCATTCATTCAAGGTGAACGCAAGGGATCTGCGGGCGTAAACTCCATCTCCGTTGCACCTCGAATCTCCGACATTCATGATCGATCCTCCGCCCGGTCGCGTAGATTCCGGATGATTCGCCGGCTGCTCCCTCTTGCCCTGGTCCTAACCGCAGCGGCCGATGAGGAATTCGTTCCCCACACGCCAGCCGAAGCGCGCCTCTTCCTACGTGCCCCTGCGGAAGGCAAGCCATTGAAGGATGTTCGGGTATCCATTGGCGAAGCCAGTCCGGGCATCTACGAAAACAGCCCGGAGAAACGCGAACGCCTCAGCGATATCCGTTTTCCCATCCGCTGGTGGGGCTGGAGTGAATGCTCCATCAGCTTCATCCCTGCCCACGATGGGGTCGTCGAATTGGACCTGAACGGTCCTTGGGCGGAAGCCCGGCCCGGTATCCTGCGCCAGCAGGAAGTCCTCTGGGATGACCTCTCCGCCACCGGCACCACCATTCCCAATGGTGACTTTGAGGTCACGACTGGAGGCAAACCAGCGGGCTGGGATTCTCCCTGGCGTCCCTACCCCGCCACCGGCAAGTGGCCGCTCTCTTCAGGTGAACCCCTCAGTGGCAAAAGCCTCGCTGCCTCCTGGCATGGCCGTCCCCTCGTTTGCCAGTTGCCGGTCAAATCCGGTGTCACCGTGACTTTGAAGCTCCATGCCCGGGCCGCCACCGTTCCCGGTTTCAAGCCACCCGCCCGCCTGCCGCGGGACACCCCGGCCCACCGGGCCTGCGCTCTCCTCAAACGCGGAGTGAATCTCGGCAACGGGTGGGAAGCCCCGCCAGGCTCCTGGGGAGTCAAATACACCATCGAGGACATCGACCATATCGCGGACGAAGGTTTCGATCATATCCGGGTTCCCGTAGCGTGGCACTATCACTTTGGCAATGACCGCATCGATCCCGCCTTTCTCGCCGAACTGGAACCAATCCTCAAGCATGCGCTCGAACGCAAGTTGACCGTCATCCTGAACTGGCATCATTTCGAAAGCCTTTGCAAGGAACCGGACAAAAATCTGGCCGCGTTCGCCACCGGTTGGGAGATCGTCGCAAGACACTTCAAGGACTGGCCGCCCCGGCTTTATCTGGAGTTGCTCAACGAACCGAACGGCGCGCTTGATGACGAGATGCTCACCAGAGCGCACGCCCAGGCCATCACCGCGATCCGCAAGAGCAACCCTTCCCGCACTCTCCTCGTCGACCCGCCGCAGTGGGCCGGTGTGAGAGGGCTCGACCGGCTCGTTCTGCCGGATGGCGACAACAACATCATCGCCAGCATCCACAGTTACGAGCCATTCCAGTTCACCCACCAGCGGGCTTCATGGGTGGGTTTCCAGGATCTACGGGGAATATCGTACCCCGGCCCGCCGCCGGTGCCGGTCAGCCTTCCGGAGACGCTCCGGGACAATGCCGGGCTCGCGGCATGGATCGAGGCCTACAATACCCGGAAAGGCAGCGACAATCCCTGCACCGCGGCCGCCTTCGAACTGTTACTGGATGATGCCGTGGCTTGGTCCACCTATTTCGGCAGACCCATCCACATCGGTGAATTCGGTTGTTTCAAAGAGGCCGATCCGGCCAGCCGCGAACGCTACATCCGCGACTTCCGCATCGCTGCAGAGCACCGGCACCTGCCGTGGACGATGTGGGACTGGAAGGCAGGGTTCGGCTATTGGGATGCCGATGCTGGCAAGCCGATCCTCCGCCCGGCACTCTTCCGCTAGCGTCTGGCGGAAGTCACATCCGACTCATACTGCTTCACCTCACCCATCCATGAGAAACCAGTCGGCGTGCTCTGGCGGGTGCAGAATTCCTCCCACACCGCTCCGAACGGCAGCGTCCTGATTTCCTCAAGCAACGCCAGCCGTGAGGTATTGTCGCCCGCCGCTTCCAGTTCGCGGAGCTGCGCGGAAGGCTCGAGCAGGGCCATCAGCAGCGCCTTCAAGGTGCTGCGCGTTCCGATCACCCATGCGGCTACCCGATTGATGCTGGCATCGAAGAAGTCGAGGCCGATGTGCGTGCGAGCCGTGAAGCCACCGCGCACCACTTCTTCCATGATCGCCTTGGTCGGATCATCCAGGATCACCACATGGTCGCTGTCCCAGCGCACGCCACGGCTCACGTGCAGCAGGATTTCCGGCACATACTCCAGCACCGATGAGATCTTGTCCGCCACGCTCTCGGTGGGATGGAAATGGCCGGCATCGAGACACATCAGGATCTGGTTTTTCACGGCATAGCCGAGGTAGAATTCGTGCGAACCCACCACGTAGCTTTCGGAGCCAATGCCGAAAAGCTTCGGTTCCACCGCATCAAGGAGATGATCATGACGGGTGGAGAACACTTCATCGAGCGCCGCGTGCAGGCGCTCCCGCGGAGCCTTCCGATCCGCAGGCAGATCCTTCGTGCCATCCGGAATCCAGACATTGACCACACTGGAGGTCTCGAGCTGGCGACCCATCTCGGCACCGATCACGCGGCAGCGGCGGGCGTGCTCGATCCAGAAAGCGCGGATCGCCGGGTCTTGATGGCTGAGCGTGGCGCCATCGTTTGCCAACGGATGGGCGAAGCAGGTCGGATTGAAATCCAATCCCAGGCCGTGAGTCTTGCACCAATCGATCCAGCTCTGAAAATGAGCCACCTCCAAGGCATCGCGGTCCACCTTGCCACCGCTGAAGTCCGCATAAGACGCGTGGAGATTGAGACGATGTGAACCGGGGATCAGCGAGAGCGCCTTGGCGAGATCCTGGCGGAGCTCGTCAATCGTGCGTGCCTTGCCTGGATAGTTGCCCGTGGCCTGGATGCCGCCACCGGTAAGCCCATCGCCTTCGAAGCCACCCACATCATCTCCCTGCCAGCAATGCAGCGAAATCGGGATGCGGGCAAGAGCGGCGAGTGAAGCTTCGGTATCGACGCCAAACGCGGCGTATGCTTCCCGGGCGATGGAATAGAGCGAGGAGGACATGATGGAGAAGAGGAAGAAGGTCAGTGGCCCGCCGATTGGGCACCGAGGTAATTGCCCCAGCCGACGATCATGGTGGAGCCGACCAGCACTGCGAGACCCAGGCCGATGAGCAGATGGGTCCGCTTGCTCGTCCCCTTCCACTCCTTGAGCATGATGCCCCACAGCGTACTGAAGATGATGATGCTGGCCATGTGCAGCGTCCAACTGGAGAAGCCGTACTTGCCCATCTTCGTCTCACCCATGCTGTAGAAGAAGAACTGCAAGTACCATGTCACCCCGGCAATGGCGGAGAAGAAGTAGTTCCGCAGCAGCGGTGCGGGACCGGTGTGGGTTGATGGACCGGCCTGGCCACCGTGGGAGGCCGCCGAGGAATCACGAACGGACGTTTCCTCCGCCGCATTCGAGAGCATCACGCCTTCGGCGGCGCTCACCTCGGCCACTGCGGTTCGGCGCAGGTTCAAGTATTCCGCACCGGAGCGGTTCTTCAGGTTCAGGATCACGCACCAGATGAAGTTGGTGGTGAAGCCGCCCCATAGAACCACCACCAGCACCGGGAGATTCTGCCAGAGATCACTCCCACCATGCGTGAGCAGCGAGGCCTTGGCCAGTTCGCCGATCGGTTTGCCTGCGGCCAGGCCGAAGGCGAAGCAGGAGCTCATGATGCCGGAGAAGGTGGCGACGAGCATGCCCTTGCCGAAATTGAACTCCTTCACCGTGGCCGCCTTTTGTTCGGGAGACAGTTCTCTCTCCTTCGACATACCTGCCATGCCGCTGACTCCGATGCCCGCGAGACAGGCCGCCACCCCGGCGAGAATAGTGCGTCCGGAGGCGTGGGCCAGCAGTTCCGCGAACTTGCCATCCTCGAACATCGGCGGCACCAGCGTGCCGAAGGCCGCGCAGAATCCGAGTGCCACCGCCATGCCCAGTGCGATGCCGAGATAGCGCATGGTCAGGCCGAAGGTCAGGCCGCCGATGCCCCACATCAGTCCGAAGAAATACGCCAGCCACAGGACCTTGGAAGGAGCCGCGGCGATCACAGACCACAAGTCCGGAACCAGGAGCGAGGCCAGCCCCATCGGCGCGATGATCCAGCTGAAGAAGCCCCCCACCAGCCAGTAGGTCTCCCACGACCAGCTCTTCACGCCCCGGTAAGGGATGTAGAAACTCGCGGACGCAAGGCCGCCGAGCCAGTGGTAAACGACACCGATCAGAGGATTCATGGAATGGGTTTGTGCGGAGGGCCACCGCGGCCGGAGATGAACCACGGTTCCGCAACTAAATCACACGCAGGAACATGAAGTCGATTCCACCCATCGCCCGGATTGCGACATCCGCAACCCCGGCTCATCCTTCCTCGCCATCTTCTTCCGGTCTCTGCCGGTATCTTGCGCGATAAGCTGCGGGAGACATGCCAACCCGCTTCACGAATACCTGGCGGATGTTTTCCGTGCTGCCGAATCCAGCCAGATCCACCACGGTGCGCACCGGCAGTTCCGTCTCGCGGAGCAATCGTTCCGCCCGGGAAAACCGGCAACGGATGATCTCATCCAGCACACTGTGTCCCGTGGCCGCCATCATCCGGCGTTCAAGCGTGCGGCGGGTGACTCCCAGTTCCGCCGCCACATCCGGCACCGAGAGCACCTTGTGACTGCGTGTCCACACATAGTCGATGGCCGCCTCGACCATCGGATCGCCACCCTTGCTTTTTCTCCGCCGTGAGGTGGTCGGCAGCGGTGCGGAGTCCGTTCCCAATGCCAGACCGAGCGCCCCCATCGCGAGCAATGAAAGCCTTAACGAATTCACGGCAGGTTCCTTGTCCACCGCTCCCAGCAAGCGATCCAAGCTTCTTCCGACAGCATCGGGATCCGCGGGTTCAAGCACGGGATTCTCGGGTGTGATGAGCTTCTGCTCCACCAGCGTGTGGGCGAAGGCTCCATTGAAATGCACCCACTTCTCGAACCATCCCGTGGAGGCATCCGGCCGGTAGCGGTGCCAGACACCAGGGAACACCAGCAGCACGTTTCCAGCCCGCAAGGGCATGCGCCCGGCCTCGTGTGTCTCCAGCACTCCCGCGCCTTTGGCAACGAAAAGCAACGAGAATTCCGGCAGCGTACGGCCCTCGTCCCAGGAGAAATGATACAGGGAAGGATGCCTGCTCACGGGATACGCCTCTCCGGGAGCCACGGTCGAGCATCCCACGCTGGTCACGTACATGCCGCTGTGGAGCAGCTCGTCCGGAATCGGGAGGTAATGATGACTGCTGGCGGAGACCGATGGAGAGCGGTGCATTCGTGCAGCCTGACATACCGCGGATCGCCCGTCACCTGCCGAACGATGCTCAGCGCGATTTCACATCCCAAATTTTGCGCCATCGCTCCGGTTTTGGATGCATGTCAGGGCATAGTCCTTTTAGAGTAGGAAAACCCCGTTCCATGCACCGCTCCCTGCTCATTTCCTTCGTGCTTTCATCATCCATCTTCGCCCTGGAGCGCAGTCCGGTGATCGAGGTAACAGACAAGCCGCTGAAGGTGGAGGACCTTGGCGGTGGACGGTTCTTCGTGGACTTCGGCAAGGAAACCTTCGGCAACATCCGCATCACACCGGGCAATGTCCCCACCGGAACGAAGGCGCGCGTTCACCTGGGTGAGCAACTCGCCGCCCCCCGATCGATCCAGCGCAAGCCGGGACCATCCATCCGCTATCAGACACAGGAGCTGGCGCTTTCATCCAATACCGCCGCATCGCCCTCATTGAAATGGGCTCCACCGGACTGGATGAAGGAAGGCTGGCTGGAGCTTCCGAAAGGCGCACAGCAAATCATGCCATTCCGTTACGTCGAGTTGGAAGGCATGCCTCCATCGTTCAAGGCGGAGCAGATCCAGCGCGTCTCGGTGCAGATCCCCTTCGATGAGAATGCCGCCGCATTCTCATCCTCGGACACCCATCTCAATGCCGTCTGGAATCTCTGCAAGCACAGCGTGAAGGCCACCAGCTTCCTGGGTCTGTATGTGGATGGCGATCGCGAGCGCAAGCCCTACGAGGCGGATGCGCTGATCAACCAGCTCTCCCACTATTGCCTGGATGCGCGCTACGATACCGGCCGGCTCACGCATGAGTATCTCCTGGAAAAACCCACCTGGCCCACCGAGTGGCGGCTGCAATCCGTGATCCTCGCCTGGCACGACTACCTTTGGTCCGGTGACGACACCTCGCTGAAGAAGCATTACAACGAACTGGTCGGCCGGGCGATGACACGGCAAAGAACACCCGAAGGCTTGTTCCGTGGATGGAATAAGGGCGACATCCGTGACATCGTCGATTGGCCCACGGTCGAACGCGATGGCTACGACATGAACCCGGAGGTGAAGACCGTGGTCACCGCCTTCCATTACCGCGCGGTCGTGCTGCTGGCGATCATTGCCGAGCATCTCGGCAAGCGAGAGGATGCCGCCCGTTTCAAAGGCATGGCGGAGGTGACCTATAAGGCTGTGAACGAATCGCTCTGGGATGAGGCGAAGGGCTGCTATATGGATGGGCTCGATCCCGCGACGCAGGACCGCAGCGGACATGCTTCTTCCCACGCGAATTTCTTTCCCCTCGCTCTCGGCCTTGTGCCCGCGGACCGCGTTCCGAAGGTGGCCGCGTTTCTCAAGTCACGCGGCATGGTGTGCAGCGTCTATGGCGCGCAGTTCCTGCTGGAGGCACTCTTCGATGCAGGCGAATCGGAAACCGCGCTCTCGATGATGACCTCGGATAAGATGCGGTCCTGGCGGAACATGAGCGAAAAGGTCGGTGCCACCATCACCATGGAAGCCTGGGATCCGAGCCTGAAGCCGAACCTCGATTGGAACCACGCGTGGGCCACGGCTCCGGCCAACATCATTCCGCGAAAGCTGATGGGCATCGAACCCATCGAGCCGGGATTCAAACGGTTCAGCGTGAAACCGCAAACCTCCAGATTGAAAAATGCGAAGGTGAAGCTGCCCACGCCCAAGGGCCCGATCCTGCTCGAAGTCTCCGGCACCACGGCGGCGGATTGGAAAGCGAAGCTGGTAGTGCCCGCAGGCACGGTCGCCGAGTTTACGTGTCCCTTCGCGGGTCAACCCGTCGCCACCGGCTCCGCGAACAAAACGCCGTCCCGAGTGCTGCGCCAGGACAAGAACCGCTCGGTGATCGGATTGCCTCCTGGAACGTGGGAGCTATCCGTGAAGTGATCTCCATCGAAAACAAAAAGGCGGCGCTCCCGCAGGAACGCCGCCTTGGGAAAATTCAGATCAGACTTTCATCAGCTCCGCTTCCTTGTGGGCGGTGTGGGAGTCGATCTCCTTCACGTACTTGTTGGTGTATTCCTGGATCTCCTCTTCGAGATCCTTCTGGCCATCCTCGGTGAGGAGGTTGCTCGCCTTGAGTTTCTTGCCGGAGTCGATGCCTTCCTTGCGCGCGGCACGGATGCGGACCTTGGCTTCCTCGGCGAGCTGCTTCACCAGCTTCACCATGTCGCGGCGGCGTTCCTCGGACAGTTCCGGGATCGGGATGCGCAGCGAGGAACCGGCGGCGGCGGGATTGAGGCCCAGCTTGGACTCGCGGATCGCGCGCTCGATGTCCTGCGTGGTGGAGGGATCGAAAGCCTTCACTTCCAGCATGCGGGCATCCGGCGTGGTGATGATGGCGAGGCCCTTGAGCTTCATCACGCTGTTGTAGGCGCGTACGAACACGTCGATGTTCTCGATCAGGGCAGGGGTGGCCTTGCCGGTGCGGACGGCGGAGAATTCGTGGAGGAGATACTCGACGGCCTTCTGCATGGCATCGTCGGTTTCAAGCAAGGTGTCTTCAGCGCTCATGGGAATGGGGAAACGGTGTTGTGAAAAAGAGAATCGGAAAAAGTTCAGCCGCCGTTGACCACGGTGCCGATGCGCTCGCCATTCAAAGCGCGGGTCACGTTGCCATTCGGTGCCATGTCGAAGACGATGATCGGGATGTGGTTGTCCATGCACAGGCTGAAGGCGGTGGCATCCATCACCTTGAGCTGCTTGGACAGGCACTCCTGGAACGAGACGGTTTCGTAGCGCTTCGCGTCCGGATTCTTCTTCGGATCGGAATCGTAGACGCCGTCCACCATGGTCGCCTTGAAAATCACATCGGCGCGCATCTCGCTGGCGCGCAGGGCGGCGGTGGTATCGGTGGAGAAGAAGGGATTGCCCGTGCCGGCGGCGAAGATGACCACGAAGCCCTCCTCCAGATGGCGCTCGGCCTTGCGGCGGATGAAGGGCTCGGCCACGTTCTGCATCTCAATGGCGGACTGGACGATGCAGCGGACGCCCTCGTGCTCCAGCGCGCTCTGCACGGCCAGCGCGTTCATCACGGTGGCGAGCATGCCCACGTAGTCCGCGGTCGCGCGGTCCATGCCACGGGCGGACGCGGAGGCACCGCGCCAGAAGTTGCCGCCACCGACCACCACGCCGAGCTGGAGGCCACCCTTCACCGCATCACGGATCTCCGCGGCGATGCGGGCGACGATCTCCGGCGAGATGTTGTCCGTGGAGCCCGGTTCGCGCAGGGCCTCACCGCTCAATTTCAGAATGGCACGCTTGAATTGGACGGGAGATTGGCTGGTTGCGCTCATGCGGTTAGGTCTCGCCGATCAAAGCCAATCGCCCCACCCTTTGAAAAGTGAAATGAGGGGGAAATCCGTCCGGCTCAGTTGTCCACCCCCGCCGCGAGCTGGATCTTCGCCGAGAGATCGCGCAGCGGCTCCTTCCCGCCCTCCGCGCCCTCGATCTGGATAGCGACGTCCAGCACCGAAGTCTGGAGCTTCTGATACTCCTCCAGCGTCTTCCGGATTGCCACCAAGGTCAGTTTCAGGACCTGGCGGCTGGTCAGGTCGATGTCGGAGGGAATGCTCAGTTTTGAAACGTCCAGCCGCACCCGCAGCGTCCCTCCACCCTCGGACATTTCCGCGGCGATGCCGAGGTGGCACAGCACCATCAGGTTCGCCTCCGGCGTCTTGTAGTTGGGATTGTTGGTGGGGACCTTATGGGGCTGGCTGATGAACTCCACCAACGTCTCCGGGAACGAGCCGGTCAGCACCATTGGCGTAGACATGACGGTGGCCTGCAGCGCTTCGCCGATGTCGGAAATCACCCCGTCGCTGTCCGTTCCATGGAGACTCAACGGTTGGTAAACCGGCACCATGTTGATGGTGGTGGCGAAAGCCGGAGCTGCCACCACGAGCACCGCGAGCAGGGATAGAGCCCGTTTCATGCCTCCAAACTGGCCGAGAACGCGCTTTTTGGCGAGGCAAACCGGATATTCGGGGCCAATGAAAAACCCCGGCTGCTCGCGCAGACGGGGTCTTTCGAAATTCAGGATCGGCAGGGAATCAAGCTTCGGCAGCTTCTTCCTCTTCGCCGGCCTCGACCGTGATGGTGAGGGTGGCGGTGACCTGCGGGTGCACGCGGACGGTCACCTCGGTCTTGCCGGACTTCTTGACCGGCTTCTCGAGCTCGATCGCGTGGCGGTCGATCTTGATGCCTGCGGCTTCGAGTTCCTTGTGGATGTCGATGTTGGTGACGGAACCGAACGCCTTGCCGCCTTGACCGGTGGAAAGGGTGAACTTCGGCTTCACCTTGGAGATCTTGTTGGCGAGCTCCTGCGCTTCGCCCAGCTCGGCGGCTTCGCGCTGGGCGCGGGCGGCCTTCAGGTTCTCCACGTGGCGGAGATTCGACTTGTTCGCTTCGTAGGCCTTGCCTTGGGGAACGAGGAAGTTGCGGGCGTAACCGGCACGCACCTTGACGACATCGGCTTCGCTGCCGAGGCCTTCGATTTTTTCGCGGAGAATGACTTGAGCGTTGGCCATAATGAAGGACGTGGGTCGTTCGTGGGGGCGCGGAAGTAGCCAGCGCAGAGCCTCGGGTCAAGGAGAATGCACAGGAAATACATAGATCCTTAGATTTTCTTAACCAAATGAGCCCCAAAACCGCTTTTTCCGCGTAAGAAGTCCCTCTCCGATGGTATGAATCCTCAAGATGCGTCGTCCGCTCCTCTTCCTCCTGTTTTTCCCCCTGATCACCCCTCTCCGCGCCCAGCAAACCGGCCCGCAGGACCGGATTTACACGGTGAAGGCTCTGGACCGTATCGCCAGGCCGGTCCTGTCCGCGCTGGCGGCCGGTGAGTTGAAAAAAGCCCTGCCGCTCGGCCCCGGCGAGGAGGACCGGCGGAAGTTCACTCATCTGGAGGCTTTCGGGCGGACGATGGTCGGCATCGCGCCGTGGCTGGCCCTGGGGCCGGACAACACGCCGGAGGGTAAACTTCGCGCGGATTACATCGCCATGTCCCGGAAGGCGCTGATCAATGCCACTGATTCCGCCTCGCCCGATCACCTCGATTTCACCACACCCAGCCAACCGCTGGTGGACACCGCCTTCCTGGCCCTCGCGCTGCTGCGCGCGCCGGACCAGCTCTGGAAGCCGCTCACCCCCGCCCAACAGGCCAATGTGATCGCCGCGCTCAAGGAGACGCGGAAGATCAAACCCGGCGAGAGCAACTGGCTGCTGTTCTCGGCATCGGTCGAGGCGGCGATCTGGCACTTCACCGGCGAATGCGAGATGCGCCCGATCACCTATGCGCTGGAGAAACACCAGCAGTGGTATCTGGGCGACGGCACCTACGGCGATGGACCGCAGTTCCACTGGGACTATTACAACAGCTACGTCATTCAGCCTGCGCTGATCGCCGTGCTGGAGGTCTGCAAGGAGAAGAGCGATCCGAACGCCAAGCTGCTGCCCGCCACCATCGGTCGTGCCCAACGCTACGCGGAGGTGCAGGAGCGGATGGTTTCCCCGGAGGGTACCTATCCGGTGATCGGCCGCTCCAGCTCCTATCGTTTCGGGGCCTTCCAGGTCCTGTCCCTGATGGCGCTGCGCCACGAGCTTCCCAAGGAAGTCTCTCCCGCCGCCGCCCGTGGTGCCCTCACCGCCGTAATCCGCCGGACCTTGGAAGCTCCCGGCACCTTCGATGCCAAGGGTTGGCTGCGTGCCGGGGCGGTCGGCTATCAGCCCGGCATCCGGGACGGCTACGTCTCCACCGGCAGTCTCTACATGTGCACCGCCGGGCTGCTCCACCTCGGTCTGCCCGCGAACGATCCCTTCTGGACCGCGCCTGCGGAGCCATGGACGCAAAAGCGAATCTGGGCCGGGCAGGACATCCCAGGCGATCACCACTACGCGGATCCGAAGGAGAGGTAGGACAAGTTTTCAACTTGTCAGTGCTTGCGGTGGATTTCCGGGGAGGGTTGGGAGTTTTGCCGCAGGTCCACTGCACCCAGGCGCAAGTTGAAAACTTACGCTACTTCTCATTCCCCTTGCCCTCCGGGTTCAGGTTTCTAGCATACGACGCCTTCAAAGGCCGTGCGGCCTTTTCCTGCCCCATGAACCGCATTTTTGTCGAAAAGAAGACCGAATTCAACGCCGAGGCCCGCACCCTGTTGCACGACCTGCGTGAATCGCTCTCCCTGGATGAGCTTGAAAGCATCCGCGTCATCCAGCGCTACGACATCGATGGGCTCACGGACTCAGAATTTGCCACCGCCGCCCGCCAAATCCTGTCCGAACCACAGGTGGACGTGGTCTCCCCCGCCCTCGCTCTGGCGGACGACGAGACCGCTTTCGCCGTGGAGTTCCTTCCCGGCCAGTTCGACCAGCGCGCCGACTCCGCCGCCCAGTGCGTGCAGATCCTGACCGGCGGCGAACGCCCGCTGGTGGCCTCCGCCAAGGTGATCGTGCTGCAGGGCGACATCGCCGATGACGATCTGGCCAAGATCAAGAGCTTCGTCATCAATGCCGTCGACTCCCACGAGGCCTCGCTGGAAACTCCGGAAACGCTCCAGCCGAAGATCAACGTCCCGGCCGATGTGGCGGTGCTCACCAGCTTCACCTCGAAAACCGCCGAAGAGCTCGCCGCCTTCCGCAAGGAGCTCGGCCTCGCCATGTCCGAGGCGGACATCGCCTTCTGCCAGACCTATTTCCGCGACGAAGAGAAGCGCGACCCGAGCCTGACGGAGATCAAGATGTTGGACACCTACTGGTCCGACCACTGCCGCCACACCACCTTCCTCACCCGCATCGATGAAGCGACCTTCGATGAAGGCGCGTCCGTGGTCGAGCGTGCGTGGCAGAGCTACTTCGCCAGCCGCGAAAAAGTCTACGGACCCGCCTCCACCCGTGCCGTCACGCTGATGGACATCGCGCTGATGGGGATGAAGGAACTGCGGAAGTCCGGTGAACTGGACAACCTGGAAGTCTCCGAGGAAGTCAATGCCGCCTCCATCGTCGTGCCCGTCGAGATCGACGGCGTGGAAGAGGAGTGGCTGGTGATGTTCAAGAACGAGACCCACAACCACCCGACCGAGATCGAGCCCTTCGGCGGTGCCGCGACCTGCCTCGGCGGCGCGATCCGCGATCCTCTCTCCGGCCGCTCGTTCGTCTACCAGGCCATGCGCGTGACCGGCGCTGCCGATCCGCTCACCCCTTTCGCCGACACGCTGCCGGGCAAACTGCCGCAGAAGAAGATCTGCCAAGTGGCCGCGCACGGCTACTCATCCTACGGCAACCAGATCGGCCTCGCAACCGGCCAGGTGGCGGAGGTTTACCATCCCGGCTACGTGGCGAAGCGCATGGAAATCGGCGCCGTCGTTTCCGCCGCTCCACGCTCGCAGGTCTTCCGCGGTTCCCCTGCTCCGGGCGATGCCATCCTCCTCATCGGCGGCCGCACCGGACGCGATGGTGTGGGCGGTGCCACCGGTTCCTCGAAGGAGCACACCGACACGGCGCTGGAAAATTCCGCCGAGGTCCAGAAGGGCGATGCCCCAACCGAGCGGAAGATCCAGCGCCTGTTCCGCAACGCCGAGCTTACGAAGAAGATCAAGATCTGCAACGACTTCGGTGCCGGTGGTGTCTCCGTGGCGATCGGTGAAATCGCGCCGTCGCTCGACATCAATCTCGATGCCGTGCCGAAGAAGTATGACGGCCTCGATGGCACCGAACTCGCGATTTCCGAATCGCAGGAGCGCATGGCCGTCTGCGTCGATCCGTCCGAAGTCGCCTACTTCATCGCCGAGGCGGACAAGGAGAACCTCGAGTGCGTGCAGGTCGCCATCGTCGGCGATCACGGTCGCCTGCGCATGACCTGGCGCGGCAAGACCATCGTCGATCTGTCCCGCGCTTTCCTCGATACCAACGGCGTCCAGCAAAGCGCGAAGGTACATGTGAACGCGCCGCAGGGTGTGTTCGATGACGCCGTGCCGCGTTTCACCACAATCCAGGACGCACTGGCCGACCTCAATGCCTGCTCGCAGAAGGGCCTCGGCGAGCGCTTCGACTCGTCCGTCGGCGCGGCCACCGTGCTATGGCCGTTCGGCGGCAAGCACCAGCTCACCCCGCCGGACGCTATGGCCGCGAAGCTGCCGCTGATCCATGGCGAGAGCGATACCGCCACCTTCATGAGCTGGGGCTTCAATCCCCACCTCTCCTCGTGGTCGCCCTTCCATGGCGCGGTCTATGCCGTGACCGAATCCGTCTGCAAGGCGGTGGCCGCGGGTGCGCGCCTGTCCGATATCCGCCTGACGCTTCAGGAGTACTTCCCGAAGCTCGGCAACGACGCCACCCGCTGGGGCCTGCCTTTCGCCGCGCTGCTCGGTGCCTTCCACGCGCAGAACAAGCTGCGTCTGGCCGCGATCGGCGGAAAGGACTCGATGTCCGGTTCCTTCAACGAGCTCGACGTTCCACCGACGCTGGTGTCCTTCGCGCTCGCGCCGGGCAAGGCCAGCCGCGCGCTGTCGCCTGAGTTCAAGGAGATCGGATCTACGGTATCCCTCGTAGAAATCCCGCGCGATGCCGACAACCTGCCGGACTTCGAGAAGCTCAAGGCGGTCGCCGAGTTGCTCCACACGCTGAACGCGGATGGCAAGATCCTCTCGCTCCACGCCCCGGGCCACGCCGGTCTGGCGGTCGCGCTGGCGAAGATGGCTTTCGGCAACCGCATCGGTTTCGCAGGCACCGTGGAGGACGTGTTGCGCGAGCGCTTCATTTCCTTCCTCATCGAGCACCGCGAGCCGCTGCCTGCCGAACTGGAAGCCCAGGAAATCGGCCGCACCACCGAGGCCGCCGCACTCGCCCTGCCGGGTGAGTCCTATCCGCTCGATGAACTGCTGTCCGCCTGGACCGGCACGCTGGAGCCGATCTACACCACCGCCCGTGAACCGGCCCATCCGGAGGTGGAAACCTTCTTCTCCGCCGCGCGTCCGGCCGCCGTCCACTCGGTGCACTCCGCCGCGAAGCCGAAGGTGTTCATCCCTGCCTTCCCCGGCACCAACAGCGAATACGACTCCGCCCGCGCCTTCAACCAGGCCGGCGGTGATTCGGAGATCCTCGTCTTCCGCAACCTCACCTCACGACACGTCGAGGAGTCGTTGAAGGCCTTCGCCGACAAGATCCGCGAGTCGAACATCCTCATGTTCCCGGGCGGCTTCAGCGCCGGTGACGAGCCCGATGGTTCCGGCAAGTTCATCGCCACCGTGCTGCGCAATCCGCGCGTGGCGGATGCGGTGATGGATCTCATCAAGAACCGCGACGGCCTGATCCTCGGCGTCTGCAACGGCTTCCAAGCGATCATCAAGACCGGCCTCGTCCCCTACGGCGAGATCCGCGATCTGGAGGCGGATGCGCCGACGCTCACCTTCAACGACATCGGCCGCCACATCTCCTGCTACGTCCACACCCGCATCAGCAGCACGCTGTCGCCGTGGCTGGCGAACACGCAGGTCGGCGATCTCCACACCATTCCGGTCTCGCACGGCGAGGGCAAGTTCCTCGCCACCCCTGAAGTGATCGCCGCACTAGCGAAGAACGGCCAGATCGCCACGCAGTACTGCGACGAGCACGGCAATCCGTCGATGGACATCACCGTCACTCCGAACGGTTCCATGTATGCCATCGAAGGCATCACCAGCCCCTGCGGCCGGGTCTTCGGCAAGATGGGCCACACCGAGCGCCGCGGCATCGAAGTCGCCCGCAACATCCCGGGCGACAAGCACCAGCCGCTGTTCAAGGCGGGCGTGGCTTACTTCGCGTAACATGCGCTTCTCGCCAACGGCCGGGACTCCTCACGGACGCCCGGCCGTTTTCTTTGCACGTAGTTCCTCCTTCAGGAGGGCGGGGAGAACGTCGGTTCCCTTCACTGCGGCAAAACCCGCGCAGCCCGTGTGATGTCGCGATCGAAGCCGTTCGATCTTGTCACCGGAAGGAGCAGCGAACCTCAAGACGCCCTCCTGAAGGAGGAACTACGAACCTTGCGAACGGAACTCTTCCTTTTTGCGAACTCTGCGCCTTCTTACGGTTAAAATCTCCAGAGCTTCCGCCTCCCCCTCAAGACCTTCCTCGCCTAAAGGCTCAACTCCTTCGCATCACGCCTCCACCCACGCCGACGTCAAAGCAGCGGCATCTCAAACTCCAGCGGACGCAGGGTTCGCAGGAAAAAATGCCCGGTGCCGGAAGCGCCATAAGCGTAGTCCGCGGAATAAAGACCCGCGGTATCGGTGGGCCAGCAGTCCCCCTCCGGCAACGAGGCCTTGTAACCTATGGCCAACCGCGAGAACTCCTTGGCACGATCCCACCACATTTCATCCCCGGTAAACTTGAAGAGTTCCACGAACAATTCGCCACTGCCGGCCAATCCCGTGCATAGCGTTGGATTGTTGCGGAAATCCCCGTATTGGTATGCCGCCTCTCCCGCCTTGGCCGCGATTTCCAACAAGTCGAAGTCCCCGATAGCCGCCGAAGCCTTTGCGAACACCACACCGATCCCGGATGCCCCGTGGCTGTGCTGACACCGGACCAATTCCTTTTCCCCCAGCTTGATACTCCAGTTCAATCCACCGTGATCGGGGATCGCGTGACGAACCAGAGTTTCCAACAACTCGTGAGCGAGCATCTTCCACGTCCCGTCGCCGGTCGCTTGGAAAAGCAACGCGAAGAAATGAGCCACACCCGCGATGCCGTGACTCAGGCCTGCATAGGGAATACGCCCCCAGGAGCCGTCCGGATTCACGAGGCAATACGTCCCAAGCTCATCGCGAATCAATTGTTCCGAAATCCAGCGCGCGCAGCGGCTGGCTCCTTCGAGATACACGGCCGCGCCGGTTCTTCTCCACAATTTGAGAAGAAACCACCCATTGGACGATTCACCGCTGAGCAGGTCCGTGATGGGCCCCACCGGCTCGCTGAGGAGATGAGCCGCATTGGATTCGCAGAACGGATGCAGTATCCCTGATCCCGACAGGCCATCCAGGTGAAGGCACACGGAGGCGATTCCTGTTTTACCCAACTGGACTCCACGCTGATGGTTGCAAACTTCGGGGCTATCCGAAATGCCCCATGCCACCGCCCCCTCGGCTAGTTCCAGCGCCCGCGTGTTGCCTGTGAGCAGGTAATAGTCCCGTAAAAAAAGAGGGATTCCTCCCACCCCGTTGAAGACATTGAAGTGATACTGGAATTGGTCGGTGTAATCGACCGTCTTCCAACGATACCCCTCCGCCACCTCCTCAGCCGTGCGATTGATGAAGGAATAGACGGAGTCAGCGGCAGCGATCAGATCGTTCATCAGCAATCCCACTTTTCAATCTTGGGCCCTCACCCCTCCACCCACACCGACTTCAAGTACGGATCACCGATGAAGTCCGCGGGCATCGGAGAGTGGCGGAGTTTCAGGCGCTTTGGTGAAGCGGCGAGGATCTGCCGGTCGAAGCCGAAGTCATCCAGCTTGCGGCAGTTGGTACAGCACAGCAGCCAACCACCCGGCGCGAGGCAGGCCATGGCGAGGCTCGCCAGCTCGCCGTAATCCGTTTCCACCCGGAAGACCTTGCCTTTCTCGTCACGCGAGAATGTCGGCGGATCGAGCACGATGGCATCGAACTGACGGCCCTGTTTCGCGAAGCGCTTCAACCAGTGGAAGGTATCGCCCTTGCAGAAATGATGCCCTGCGGGATCAAGGCCGTTGTGAGTGAAGTTCCGCTTCGCCCAATCGAGGTACGGCTGGGACAGATCCAGCGTGGTCGTCTCCGCACCACCGAGCGCCGCAGCCACCGAGAAGGCACCGGTGTAGGCGAAGGTATTCAGCAGGCGCAAGCCTGGCTGCATCCGGCGGCGGACCTCGGCACGATTGTCGCGCTGGTCGAGGAAGATCCCCTGCGAATAGCCGGACTGGAACGAGATCTCGAAGGCCGCCCCGTTTTCCCGGATCAGGAACGGCTCATCCACGGACGGACCGGACATGTGAACCGGCGCCTCCTTCTGATGCTGGTCGAGGCGCTTCCAATACACCGCCTTGTCCGGACGCTCGAACCCGCGCGGGAATCCGCCATGGGCCGTGGACACCAGCCAGCGGTCCGCGAAGGTCTCCAGATAGACATCCGGGAACCCATCCCCCTCCGCATCCACCAGCCGGACCGCATCGGTGTCCGGAGTGAGCAGCGGCGCGCGGCGCTTCAGGGCGGCGTGGAGGAGGTCTCGCATGGGCGGCCCTGCATGCATGCCACCGCCCGCCCAATCCAGCCTGAAATAGCGCGCCCGAATCAGCGGCGGCGCTTTCCGCAGGCGACGGTCAATCCAAGAGCGCAAATCAGCAACGGGGATGGCTCGGGAACCACTTGGAAAGTCCCGATGAGCAGTCCATGCCCGGTGGTTCCGCTCTGGAAATAGCCGCTGTAGACGTTGCCGGTGGTCCCGGCTGTCGGGAGCGCGCCTGGCGTGGAGGAAAAATCGACTATCGCAACACCATTGAACGCCCGCGTGCTGGTGGAAAACACCTGCGATCCAGCCGTCGTAGCTCCTGTGGCATAAATGCTCAGGTCGTTGCCAGCCGTGAAATTGCCGTTGTTCGCCTCGAAGTTGAACGTACCCAATTGGGCGTAGGTGAATCCACTCCCCGTCGGAGCGAGGTTGCCGACCACTGCCGTGGAACTGGCGTAGTTCGCCGCACTGGTGAAGAAATTCTGGATGGTGATGCCGTCCGAGCCGATGTTCAGGGACGAGTTCGTTTGGGAATTGGCCGAGGTCGACGTGATGGTCACTGCGGCGGGGTTGCTGACGTCGATCACCAGAACAAGCGCAGCCTCGGTCTGCCCGGCCAAGACAAAACCAGCGGCGGCGAGCACAGGATATGTGAGTTTGCGGAGAGCCTTCATTCGGATGTCTTAAGCAATCCGGGAACCGATATCTTGTCAATCATGACACCCGGTTTCCGGCCACGCGATCGCGGGTCTTCTTCCGCCGTTGGATTTCACTCCCGGAGCGGGTGACCTACCTCTGTCACGGGCATTGCCATTTGAGCGGAGCCGGTCCTATGCTGGGCGCGAATGAGCGCTCTCACCGCACAATTGGAATCGGCCGTGGCTGCTGGCGACCTTCTCGCCTCCGCCAAAACCAACATCGAAGCCCTCCTTGCCGGGGCTACCGGGAACGTGGCCCTGCGCTCCGTGACGGAACTGGTGGAAAAGGGCGAGTGGACGGAACTCAACGACCGCTTTTTCAAAACCCTCGCCTTCGGTACCGGCGGCCTGCGCGGCCGGACCATCGGCAAGGTGGTGACCACCGCCGAGCAGGGCAAGGGCGGCCCGAACGACCGCCCGGAATATCCCTGCACCGGCACCGCCACGATGAACTTCTTCAACGTCGGCCGCGCCGTCCGCGGACTGATCACCTACGCCAAGCGCTTCGCCGGTGCGGACCGCAAGCCGGTGCTGGTCTTCGCCCACGACACCCGCCACTTCTCCCGCGATTTCGCCGAGTTCTGCGCGAAGGTGTCGAACGACTTCGGCTGTGACGCTTATCTCTTCGAGGGCCCCCGCTCCACCCCGGAGCTGTCCTTCGCCATCCGCGAGCTGCGCGCCGATGCCGGCGTGGTGCTGACCGCCAGCCACAACCCTTCCACCGACAACGGCTTCAAAGCCTACTTCAACGACGGCGCCCAGATCGTGGAACCGCACGCCACCGCGATCATCACCGAGGTGAACGCCATCGCCAGCGAGCGTTACGACGCCCTGCCGGAATCCGAGCGCGGCAAGCTCACCATCCTCGGCGCGGAGTTCGACGCGCTCTATCACGCCCGCCTCAAGACGCTGCTGATGCAGCCCCAACTTCTGCAGGGTACAGCCACCAAGGTCGTCTACTCGAACCTCCACGGCACTGGTGGCCATATCATCGAGCCGATGCTGAAGGACCTCGGCTTCGATCTCGTCACCGTGCCGGAGCAGGACATTCAGGACGGGCGTTTCCCGACCGTCGATTCGCCGAATCCGGAAAACGCCTCGGCGTTGAAAATGGCCATCGATCTCGCGGAGAAAGAGCACGCCTCCATCGTGATCGCCACCGACCCGGACTGCGACCGCATGGGCGTGGCCGTGCGCGATGATGCGGGCAAGATGCAGCTTCTGACCGGCAACCAGATCGGCTCACTGATGGCGTGGTATCGCGTGAAGACCGCCTTCGACCTCGGCTGGCTGAACGACACCACCCGCAACCGCGCGGTGCTCATCAAAACCTACGTCACCACCGAACTCCAGGCGGAGATCGCCACCGGCTTCGGCATCGGCTTGGTCGATACCCTCACCGGTTTCAAATACATCGCCGAAAAACTCCGCAAGTATGAGGAAGCCATCCCGGCGGACAAAAAGGGCGGCGACTACCGTTCCCTCTCGGAAGCGGAAACGCGCGCGCTGCGTTTGGAATACTCGCGCTTTTTCATCTTCGGCGGCGAGGAAAGCTACGGCTACCTCGGCTCCGATTCCGTGCGCGACAAGGACGCGAACGGCGCGGCTGTGATGTTCGCCGAAGTCGCCGCTTATGCGAAGTCCGTGGGCAAATCGATCGTCGCACTGCTCGATGAAATCTACACCCAGTACGGTTACCACCTCGAGCGCGGCAAGTCGCTCGTCATGGAAGGTGCCGATGGCGCGGCAAAGATCCAGGCTCTCGCCACTTCCTACTCCACCAATCCTCCGCAGACCGCGGACGGTGTGAAGGTCGCCAAGGTCCGCGACTTCGCCACCCACGATCTATTCGATCAGGAAGGCGACGCGCTGCCGAAGGAAAAGATGATCTTCGTCGATCTGGAAGACGGCCGAAGCTTCGCCGTGCGCCCCTCCGGCACCGAGCCGAAGATCAAGTTCTACCTCTTCGGCAAGGCCGCCCCGGGCGGCGATCTCGCAGAAGCCAAGGCCAAGGTCGCATCCGGTCTCGATTCACTGTGGAAGTGGATCGAGGACGATTCGAAGACGCGCTGAGGCTCCGGCAATCCCTGATTTGTCAAAGCGGCAGCCCTTGTGCGGGGTTGCCGTTTTCGTTAGGAGGCGATCATGACTTCGAGCGACCTTTCCGGAAAAGTTCTCATCTTCTCGATCTATGGTGGGACGCTAACCGCCATCGCATTTGCAATGGTCGTGCTCTTCCACTTGAATGACGTCAACCCGCGTCCCTATCCGGACTATGGCGTTCCGGTCGGGATGGCGTTTGTCATTTTGTTTACCATCGGATTCAATGCGGCTCGGGCCTTGAGCCTCCAAGGAAAACGCATCGCGGACTTGGAGCAAAAACTGGCGGAGCTCAAAAAGGATTGAACCCGGGTATCGATCCTTTTTCCGAATTTTCTTCGACAAACGCACGGCCCTCGCTTCGTTCTTCGGACATGAATTCTTCCGGTTTCAGCGGTCCCATCGGTCGTCTGCGCCTCATCGGCATGGCCGAGGGCGTTTCATTCCTGTTCCTTCTCGGCGTGGCGATGCCGCTGAAATACGCCGCACACATGCCGCAATTCGTGAAATACGGCGGCTGGTGCCACGGTCTGCTGTTCATTCTCCTCTTGCTGGCGATCTTCCAAGCCTGGGGGGACAAGCTTCTGACCGCACGCCAGGCGGCCATGACCTTCATCGCCGCGCTGCTGCCCTTCGGCCCCTTCCTGATCGACCGCCGCTTGAAGGCCCTCGAGCCTTCTGCCGGAGAAGGAGCCTGAGAGCTTCCCTGTTAGAATAGCGATTCGAGCGGCTTCTCCGGGTTCAGTCCCTGCTCCGCCAGCCATAATCGATTGTAGAGCTTGGACTGGTACTTGTGGCCGCTGTCGCAGAGGATCGTGACAATGGTCTGGCCCGGCCCGCCTTCCAGCGCCTGCCTGACCGCCCCACCGATATTGATCCCGCTGGAGAGACCGAGGAACACCCCCTCTTCCCTCAGCAACTGCATCAGAATCGCAAGCGCGGTCTGGTCATCCACGCGGAAGGCCTTGTCCACCGGGATGTCCGCGACATTGGCAGTAACACGGCTTTGGCCGATGCCTTCCGCCACCGAGTCGCCATCGTCCTCATCAGTGTGTCCGTTCGTGAACCATGACCACATCGCCGCGCCATAGGGATCGGCACAAATGGTGGTGATGGCAGGATTCCGTTCCTTCAAATACAGGGCCGTTCCACCCAGCGTGCCGCCCGTTCCGATCGACGCACAAAACGCCGTCACCTGCCCGTCCGTCTGGTTCCATATCTCCGGGCCGGTCGTTTGATAGTGGCCGAGACGATTCGCAGTGTTGTCGAACTGGTTCGCCCAGAACCAGCCGTTCTCCTCGGCCAAGCGGCGGGCAATGTGATTGTAGTTGTCCGGATCACTGTAGGGCTTCGCCGGGACCGTCCGCACATCCGCACCCAGCGTGCGCAGCAGTGTGATCTTCTCGGGCGCTTGTGTCTCGGGGATGATGATGACCGTGCGACAACCGCGCGCCGCACCGATCACGGTGAGCCCAATGCCGGTATTGCCCGCCGTTCCTTCCACAATCGTCATGCCCGGTTTGAGCAGGCTCTTTTCCTCGGCATCCAGGATGATGCCGAGCGCCGCACGATCCTTCACCGAGCCTCCCGGATTCATGAACTCCGCCTTGCCGAGAATCTCGCAGCCGGTCAGCTCCGAGAGCCTCCGCAGCCGGATGAGCGGAGTATTGCCGACGTGGCCATCCACGCCGTGATAGGGAAAGGAACTCATGATCAGATGGAAAAATCGAGGCCGTTGCTACGGACCTTTTTCGCAAGTTTGTCGTAAAAGCTCAACTGCTTCTCTTCGTAGATCACCAGCGTGTTCGGCGGCACGCTTTTCATGAGGAAGACGTTCGCTCCGATCGTCGAGTTCGCGCCAATGCGGGTGTCGCCACCGAGGATCGTGGAATTCGGGAAAATGGTCACGTTATCCTCCACATGCGGATGTCGGCGCGTGCCGCGCACGACATTCCCGGCATCATCCTTCGCAAAGCTGCGCGCGCCCAGCGTCACGCCGTGATAGAGCTTCACGTGGTTTCCGATCACGCAGGTCTCCCCGATCACCACACCGGTGCCGTGGTCGATGAAAAAGCCCAGACCAATGCGCGCGCCCGGATGAATGTCGATGCCGGTGCGCGAGTGCGCCCACTCCGTCATCATCCTTGGGATGATCGGCGCACCGAGCCGGTAGAGCCGATGGGCCAAACGCTGGATCGCGATGGCCTCGATATACGGATATGCGAGGATGATCTCATCGTAACCGGATGCCGCAGGATCGGCGGCATACGCGGCCTCGATGTCCGTCCGCAACAGTTCGCGCACCACCGAGAGGGCCTTGCAAAACCGCTGCATGATCGGCGGCGTGCGACCGGTCGGCACGTTCGGATTGCCGATGCGCACGCTCTTCCGCACCTGATCCGCGAGCCGTTCGATCACACTGGTGAGCCGCGCGCGCGTCACCATTTCCAGCGAACCGACCGCGACCGAGTCATTGTCGTGAAAGCCGGGAAACAGGATCTGCAGCAGATCACGGCAGATCTCGCCCACCGCCCGCTTCGAGGGCGTGTTGAGCGAGTCCGTGATGTTCAGTCCGCCCATCTTCTCGTAGGAAGCAAGCAGACTCACCACGTAGGGATCGAACGAGTGATCGAGGATTGCCAGGGTCTGTTCGTCCGGTTCCACCCGTGCTTCAGTTTGGCTGTGGCTGTCCCTCTTCATGGTTCGTGGTGTTGATTCCACGGGGCCTTGGCGAGCAGCAGTCCCATGCCACACCAGTCGGTGATGCCAGCGAATACCAATCCGCCGCCAACGAATGCGGACAGGGCAATAAACGCCGGGTGGATGGCGAAGGACAGGATCACTCCCAACAAGACCAATGCACCGGCACCGATGCGGACCTGCCGCTCCAGGCTGATGATGTTCTTCTCGCTCCGTTCGACCGGAAGTCCGGCCTGGATCCAGCCGAGAGTGCCGCCTTCCACGACCACCGGCTGATCGTAGCCTGCTTTGCGAAGGGCTTCCGCCGCTTTCGCCGCACGGGTGCCGGACCGGCACAGAAGGTAAACCGGCTTGTCCTTCGGCAATTCAAGACGCTCGATGGAATCCACGGATTCGAATTTTTCCAGAGGTTCCAAGCGAGCTTCACGCACGTGGATCTGCGCGTACTCCACAGGCGTCCGCACATCGAGCACGAGTGCATCCGGTTGATCGTCCAGCAGACGCTTGAGGCCGGTGGGGGAAATGGAGGACATGAGAGTCAGCGCTTGGGGAGTTTCTTCAGGACCTCGACAAGGAGATCGACCTCATCGTGCGTGTTATAGAATGCCAGCGACGGCCGGACCGTAGTCTCCAGACCGAAGTGACGTTGCGCGGGCAGCGCGCAATGATGGCCCGCCCGCACCGCGATGCCATGTTGGTCCAGATGTTGGGCGATCTTGTCGTTTGGAATTCCCGGGATCACGAACGACAGCACGCTGGCTTTGTTGGCTGCGGTGCCGATCGGCTTCAATCCAGTTACGGTGGCGAGCGCCTCCATGGCATATTCGAGCAACGAGTGCTCATACGCCGCCAGCGCGGGAATCCCCAAGGCCATCAGGTAATCGACGGCCGCACCAAGACCCACCACACCCGCAATATCCGGAGTGCCTGCTTCGAATTTCTCCGGCACGCTCTGGTAGATCGTTCGCTCGAAGGTCACATCCTTGATCATGTGTCCCCCGCCCTGCCATGGAGGCATGGCTTCCAGCAGGTGCCGCTTCGCATACAGCGCGCCGATGCCGGTGGGACCGAAGATCTTGTGCGCGGAGAAGACGAAGAAATCCGCATCCAACGCCGTGACGTTGATCGGGATGTGCGGCGTCGATTGCGCGCCATCCACCACCACCGGCACGCCATGAGCGTGCGCGAGCTGAATGATCTGCTCCACCGGATTCACCGTTCCCAACGCGTTCGAAACGTGGGTGATGGAGACGATCTTCGTCCGCGGATTCAGCAAGCGGACGAACTCTTCGAGAATCAATTCCCCGCGATCATTGATCGGCACCACCCGGATCACCGCGCCCGTTTGCTGCGCGAGCAGTTGCCACGGCACGATGTTCGCGTGGTGCTCGAGTGTCGTGAGGATGATCTCGTCACCCTCTCCGATGTTCTGGCGACCGTAGCTGTTCGCGATCAGGTTGATCGCTTCCGTGGTGCCTCGCAGGAACACGATCTCGTGCTTGTCCGCGGCTCCCAGAAAACGCTGTACTTTCTCACGCCCCGCCTCGAAAAGCGCCGTCGAACGTTCCGCGAGCTGGTGCGCCGCACGGTGGATGTTCGAGTTGTCCCGCGAATAGAATGACGAGGTCGCATCGATCACCGCATGCGGCTTGTGCGTGGTGGCGGCATTGTCCAGCCACACCAAAGGTCGACCATTGACCCGCTGATGCAGCGCCGGGAAATCCTTCCGGATCGCGCTGACATCGAAAGGACTCAACCCGGCGACTCCTGATGCAACGGCCTCTTCCGTCATTGGCGCGGATAGATCCCGTACTCCCTGAAGGAAATAGTACTGCGTTTCATTCGCACCGGGAACAGACGCGGGCGGTTCCGGCTCCGGCCGCCAATTCCGGTCCGCGGGCAGATCCCGGCCACGCGACTCCGCCACGTGACCATGCAGGCCGTCCGCATACGAACGCGGCTCGCCAAACTCATACGAATCCGCCGAGCCGCTCTCGTGGCCGCCGGAGTCCGCGTAGTCATCCACATCCCCGGGTGCCGCCCCCACCACGGTGGGATGCACAGGCGGCGTGGCTGACGACGCTGCTGTTGGAAACCCACCGGACAAACCGGCTTCCGGTTTCTCCGCCACGGTCTCACGGGAAACCAACGGCAAGTCCGGAGCCTGTACCGGAGATTGGAAGTCTTCGCGGAAAAACTCATTGGCCAGACGACCGATCAGTTCCGTACCGAAAGGATCTCCCGGCACGGGACTGCCGGAGCCGGGCAGCTCAAGCCTTGGGATAGACATACTCATGGTAGTTCCCGATGAAGACATCGTCCAGACGCGCGATGGCATCCTCGCCCAGCACGGCCACGGAGAAGTAGCGCGTCACCAGATGTGAGGCCAGCGACCGCTCGTCGGTTCCCATGTAGCGCACGGAGAGTCCGGGTTCGATCTCACCGGTGACACCAGCCTTCTGGAGACCAACGACACCGCGCTGGTTCTCACCGACGCGTACCAGCAGGAAGCTGGTCTTTCCGGAATCATCGACCGCAATCTTGCTGGTCGGGATGAGCGGGATGCCGCGCCAGGTGATGAACGGCGAGCCGAAGAGGGTCACGGTTGGCGGCGGCACGCCACGGCGGGTGGCCTCCCGGCCGAATGCCGCGATGGCCTTCGGATTGGCGAGGAAGAAAGCGGGCTTCTTCCATACCTTCGCCAGCAGTTCATCCAGGTCATCCGGCGTCGGCGGACCGCTGCGGGTCTTGATCACCTGTTCCGGAGCCACTTCATGGAGCAGGCCGAACTGCGGATGGTTCAGCAGCTCCCATTCCTCGCGCTCCTTTACGGCTTCCACCGTCAGGCGCACCTGCTCGCGGAGCTGGTCGATGGCATTGCTGTAGAGATCGGTGATCCGGGTGTGGGTGTGAAGTACGGTCTGGATCGTACTAAGATGGTGCTCGCGCGGATCTTCCTCGTAGTCGACAAAGGTCGCGGGGAGTTTCGGTTCGCCGTCATCGACGGTGAGCAGGTCGAGCGTCGGCGCGCCCTCCTTCTGCTTCACTCGGTTCACACGATAGACGCCGCCGTCGACATCGACGTACGGCAGCAGCTTCAGCAGCCACCGCGGCGTGATCTCATCCCACTGCGGCGGGGTGACGGTCGCGGTGGCGAGGTTGCGGGCGGATTGGGCGCTCAGGCTCAAGGGAGCGGAGGATTGGGGCTGTGGACTCATGGAGAGATGCAATCAATGGGATGGAGACATGCGGGCACACGGCCGCGCGGAGGAGAAACGGACGGACGCGAAAACCCGGCGGACGAAAGCCGTCCGGGCAGCCGTCAGAAGCGGCAACAACAGCCCCATGACCTCGCTGCGAGGGACCGGGCGGAAATGGACTTCACGGAATAAATGGGCAAATGAGGGATGGGGTTGCGCGAGTTCTTGAACCGCGGCCTCCCTCCGGTATTCCGGTCAGTCGGTCGTTTTCCATCCCAGTGCCACGTTCAACACGTGGATCACCAGACGGAACAGCGCCACGAAAGCCGAATTGTTGGACTCCGTCAAACCCAATCACCCTTGGCACCGCACGCATGTATCGGGACCTCTCCTGAAAAAACCTTTCGCAAAATCATTTGCCCGCGGCCCCCGGCGGGCTACATCCCCCGGCGTGACATTCGATTTCGACACGCCGATCAACCGCAAGGGAACGGGCTGCATCAAGTTCGACCGCCGTCCGGAGCTCGACCCGTTCTGGGTCGCGGACATGGATTTCGCCTCCGCCCCGGAAATTCTGGAAGGCATCCATCGCCGCGTCGACCACGGCATCTTCGGCTACGCGCAGGCACATGAAGGCCTGAATGAAGCCGTGCTCGAATACCTGGAGCGCCGGATCGGGGTGAAGACTCCGCTGGCCCATGTCGTCCACCTCGGCGGTCTGGTGCCCGCGCTTTCCCTCGCCACACGCGCCTTCTGCCAGCGCGGCGAGGCCGTGATGACCTGCACGCCGGTCTATCCGCCCTTCCTCAATGTCCACAAGGACGCGGGCGCGGAACTGATCACCGTGGATCACACCTTCGAGGATGGCCGCTGGACCTTCGACTGGGCGGCGATGGAGCGCGCCGTCACGCCGCAGACCAAGGTCTTCCTGCTCTGCAATCCGCAGAACCCGCTGGGCCGCGTCTTCAGCCGTTACGAGTTGGAGAAACTCGCGATCTTCTGCGAGGAAAACGACCTGATCCTGGTCTCGGACGAGATCCACTGCGACCTCGTGCTGGATGAGGCCGCCACACCGCATATTTCCGCCCTGACGTTTCCGGAGGAATTCCAGAAGCGCACGATCACCCTGCTCGCCCCGAGCAAAACCTGGAACATCGCGGGCCTCGGCTACGCCTTCGCCGTGATCCCGGACGATTCCGTGCGCCGCCGCTTCAACGCCGCCAAGGGCCACACCCTCACGGAGATCAGCGCCCTTTCGTACCACGCCGCCGAGGCCGCCTACCGCCATGGCGAGCCGTGGCGCCAACAACTCATCGCCTACCTGCGCCAGAACCGCGACACGCTGGTCGATTTCATCCGCGACCGCTGCCCCGGCCTGATCATCCACCCCGGCGAGGCCACCTATCTGGCGTGGATCGATGCCCGCGCGCTCGGCCACGACAACCCGGCGCTGTTTTTCGAAAAGAATGCCGGGCTGTTCCTCTCGGATGGCGCGTTCTTCCAGTGGCCGGGTTGGATCCGCTTCAATTTCGGCTGCCCCCGCGCCCGCATGCTGGAGGGCCTCGAAAAGATCGCCGCCGTGCTCTAACGGCCGATTTCTTGCTTCGATTTTCCGAAATACCACCGCATCCTCCCGCCATGGCACGTCTTCCGCGCTTTCTCGCCGCCGCGTTTCTGACCCTCACCGCCGTCACCTCGGCGGATCACGTCATTCTCACCGGCGGACCAACGCTTCGGCGCTGGGAGAACCTGCGCACACCGGAAGACCAGCACGACCGCTGGTGGGCGAATTTCGTGCGAGCCTCCACCCTGCGCATGGCGGAGATCCGCACCGCCTACGGCAAGGATGCCCCTCTCGTCTGGATCGTCTATCAACCCGCCTACGCCGCGCGTGGCCGGGAAGACGGCAAGCCCTACACCACCTGGCTCACCGAACTCGCCGCCGCCCGGCGTGCCACGCTGATCTGGGTCAACAGCGGCGGTGATGTGATCCGCGCGATCAACAACCGCCCCAGCGGCTCGATCCAGACCTTCGACTACTTCGGCCACTCGAACCGCTATTGCTTCATGTTCGACTACGGCAATGAGGTCATGGCCGCCAGCACCTCGTGGCTGCACCAGAACGACCTGGGTCGGCTGCGCTCCTCGGTCTTCGCCAAGAACGCCTATTGCAAGAGCTGGGGCTGCCACACCGCGGAAAGCATGAGCGACAAGTGGAAGGCCGCCACCGGCACGGCGCTGGAAGGCGCACGCGGTGCCACCAATTACGATCAGGTCGGCCAAGGCACGTTGCCTGTCGCCTCCGGCGGCTGGATCCGTTGATCCCCTGCTCGCTCCTGTTTTCCGACCTTCGATTGATTTCCCGTCATGACATTCTCCGAGCTCAAGCGTCTCCACTCCCTCCCGTTTTTCGAACTGCTCAAGCAGAGCCGCGCCGTTCATGAGGCGAACTGGCCGGAATCGGAGGTCCAGCTTTGCACCCTGCTTTCCATCAAGACCGGCGGCTGCTCGGAGGACTGTTCCTACTGCGCCCAGTCCGCCCGTTACAACTCGGGCATCGAAATCGAGCGCCTGATGAGCAAGGACACCATCATGGAGCGCGCCCGCGCCGCCCGTGAAACCGGCTCCACCCGCTTCTGCATGGGTGCCGCCTGGCGCGGTGTCCGCGGTGGCACGCAGCGTTTCGAACAGGTGCTCGACATCGTCCGCGATGTCTCCTCGCTCGGCATGGAGGTCTGCGTGACCCTCGGCGAACTCGGTCCCGACGAAGCCGTGGCCCTGAAGGAAGCCGGCGTCACCGCCTACAACCACAATCTCGACACCTCGCCGGAGCATTACCCGAACATCGTCACCACCCATACCTACGAGGACCGCCTGCGCACGATCTCGAACGTGCAGAAGGCCGGCATGTCGGTGTGTTGCGGAGGCATCCTCGGCCTCGGTGAAACCATCGACGACCGTCTGAAAATGCTGGAGGTCATTTCCAGCTTCAATCCGCAGCCCGAGAGCGTGCCGATCAATTCGCTGATGCCAATGCCCGGCACTCCGCTCGCGGAGAATCCGCAGGTCGATCCGCTCGACCTGGCCCGCATGATCGCCGTCACCCGCATCGCCATTCCGAAGGCAAAGGTCCGCCTGTCCGCGGGTCGCACCCGTCTCTCCGACGAAGCCCAGGCCTTGTGCTTCTTTGCCGGTGCCAACTCGATCTTCTACGGAGACAAGCTCCTCACTGCGAAGAACCCGGCGGTGGAAAAGGACCGTGCGCTGCTTTCCAAGCTGGGCCTCGGCACCCTCGCTCCGAATCCGGCGCTGACCGCTCCGGAAGCCGATCCCGAGCAGCCTCTGTCCCCGGCCTGCGAAACCGGCAGCCATTGCGGTTGCTGCTGAGAGGGCATTTGCGGAAAAGGGATGGTCGTTGGAAGAAAGGGCTCTTCCCCGCACGCAAGGCAGGAGCCTCGCGCTACCATGGTCCAATTGACACGATGCCGCCCAGCGTTTACGCCGGGCGCATCGAACGACCGCTTTCCATCACCGGACTCGGGATGCTTTCCACGCTGGGCGACGGCCCGGCGGCTCATCTCGATGCGATCTCGCGGAATTCACCGGCATTCCGTCCGCTGTCCGGTCTTCTCGGAGCGGGCAGTCCCCATGCCGCCACTCCCGCCGGTTGGATCGAGCAACGGGAACTCCTGACCCACCGCAAGTGGAGTCCCGCCTCGATGGCTGCACTCCATGTCGCCCGCCAAGCCATCGCCGCCGCCGGATGGACTCCGGAAGATTGCCGCCCCGCCGCCGTGGTCGTTGGCACCAGCCGGGGCAATGCCGCCGGATGGCTCTCTCCGTGGCCCGGTCGCCGCCCCTTCAAACTCATGGCGGCGAGCAACACCATCCACAGCGAACCCGCCGCCGCCATCACCATCGAGCTCGGCATTCACGGCCCTTATCATGTGCTGGCCAGCGGTTGCTCGGCAGGCCTTGACGCCCTCGGCATCGCCACCTTGCTGGTCCGCAGCGGAGTGGTCCCGCGTGCGCTGGCTGTGGCCGTGGATCTGCCTCTGGTCCCCCTGCTGTTGGACAGCTATGCCGCCTCCGGGCTGCTGGCCTCGGCTCCACAGGTGGACCCTTACCATCCCTCCTCCGCCGGTTTCATTCCGGGAGAAGGAGCCGCCGCGATTGCCATCGACGCCACCCGCTCCGGGACGCCATGGATCCTGGACTACACGGCCAACTCGGATGCCTGCGATCCCATCGGCATCCCGAAGGACGGCGGCGGCAGCGGCGATCTACTCATCGCCGCCCGCGGGCGCCACGGAGACCCCGCCGCGCTCTGTCCCCACGCCACCGGCACGGCAGTCCATGCAGTCGCCGAGCCCGCCGCACTGATACGTGCCTTTGAAAGCACTCATCTTCCCACCCTTCATTTCCTGAAGCCCTTCACCGGCCACACCATCGGGGCCAGCGGGCTGTTGGAAACCGCCATCCTCGCCGCTTTTCTCCAGCAGAAAAAACTTCCGCCCAATCCCCGCGGCCTGGCCACCCCGCCTGACTTCATCGCTCCAGATACGGCACTGGACGCCGACGGTACGGTCTTCAAACTCTCCCACAGCATGGGCGGCCACAACGCCCTCCTTGTCCTATCTCCACCATGAGCACTGATCTGCGACTTGAGGTTTCCGTCGATGACCAGCAAATGCGTGTCTTTCGGGGCACGGATATTGTCCGCACCTATATCATTTCCACCGCCACCAAAGGCGTGGGATTCCAACCCGGCAGCTTCCGCACCCCGACCGGTAACTTCAAGATTACCGATAAGATTGGAGCCGATGCGCCGACCGGCACCATCTTCAAGGCACGCGAACCGCAAGGCGTGTGGACCACAGACAGCCCGCCCACCTGTGACGATCTGATCCTCACCCGCATCCTGCGGATCTCCGGCCTCGATCCGGAGAACGCGAATTCCTACGACCGTTACATCTACATCCACGGCACCAACCGCGAGGATCTGCTGGGCCAGCCGAACAGCCACGGTTGCATCCGCATGGGAAACGCCGATGTCATCGAGCTTTTCGACCTCGTAGAACCCGGTGTTCCGATGACAATCACGCCGCCCTCCAACCATCGCGGCAAATTGTTCTTCTTCGACTGCGACTCCACCCTCTCCACCATCGAGGGCATCGACGAACTCGCCCGCGTCCGTGGCGAGAAAGTGTATCAGGACGTCGTGGCCCTGACCCATGCCGCCATGAATGGTGAGATTCCTCTTACCGATGTCTTCCCGCGCCGCATGGAGATCATCCAGCCGGACCTCGAAACCTGTGAAGCCGTGGCCAGCCTCTATATCGAAACCATCACTCCCGGGGTGCGCGAACTGGTGGAGCGCCTCAAGGCGGATGGCTGGACTCTGATCATCCTCTCGGGTGGCTTCGCCCCCCTGATCGAGCCGCTGGCACGGGAATTGGGCATCGATCACGTTGAGGCGGTCCCCCTCCACCTCGATCCTGAAGGTCGCTATGCAGGATACGGCAGTGATTATCCAACGACCCGCAATGGTGGTAAAAATGAGATCATCCGGGAATGGAAGGCCGCGCTCCGCCCTAACAAGGTCGTCATGATGGGCGATGGCGTGTCCGATTTGGAGACCAAACCGGACGTCGATCTGTTCATCGGGTTCGGCGGCGTAGTTCGCAGACCACTGGTAATGAATGGGTCTGATCTCTGGATCGAAAAAATGTCCGATTTTGCGACTGATAGAATCTGATCTAACGGTTTCTTTTTCGCTCGTAATTTCACTGATAACATTTCGGCCTAAAAATCGAGATTTGACTTGTCATGCAGGCCCCGGGGGTGTCTGGTTGAAGGGTCATGAGCACCAACACCAACGTCAACGCAGCCAAGGGCAAGCGTTACACTGACAAGGAGAAGAGCGAGATCCTCGCGTTCGTCGACAAGGTGAACGCCGAAAAGGGCCGTGGCGGCCAGAGTGCCGCCGCCAAGAAATACAAGATTTCCCAGCTCACCATCTCGAGCTGGCTGAAGTCGGGAATCGGTTCCGGCCCTGTTGCCAAGGGCAACGGCGGTGCGAAGGGCGGCATCAGTTCCAAGCTTGCAAAGCTGGCCAACCTGGCCTCGCAAATCGAGAAGACCGAGAAGGAACTCGGCAAGCTTCAGGCCCAGTTCGAGGCCCTCAAGAAGTCTCTCTAACCGGGTAGATCCCTACTCTTTCCAGCAGGCACGGCCGCCGCCCTTTCCGGGGCAGGCGGCTTTGTCGTTCCGGGATGTGAGGCCATCACCATGCCACGCCGGTTTCAACGTGGCTCCATTGCATGGAATCTCCCTCAAAGACAAACTTCCCTAGGAATGTCTTGTCTTCGAGGAGTAAAGGCAACCAGTGAATATCATCTTCCCACATCCGTTGATACGGAATGGATTGCAGAGAATACCAGAGCGGAACCGCCTCCTCCGTTTCGGTGGGCGTCCCGGTAAAATCGTCAGCCCGGTAAACATGACATAGAATGTCGGGTATGTCGCCCATCGAGAACCACAGCTCGCCGAGTTTACGTGGATTGATGGGTAAAACACACAGTTCCTCCTGGGTCTCCCGCATCACCGATTCCAGCGGGGTTTCGCCGGCATCGATCTTGCCGCCGGGACCATTGATCTTCCCCGCCCCCAGTCCGCGTTTCTTCTCAATGAGGAGAATCCGGCCATCCTTCACGATGAACATCAGGGTCGCCGGAATGACGGGGGTCCAGGTGGTCCAATCGACGGGTGAGGAAATAAAGCTCATGGGGGCTTGCGGGAAGGCGGACCGAGGGAAGACACTTTGCCGGACCGAGGGAACAAAAAAGACCACGGATCCGACCGGCTGTACCGGCTTGATCCGTGGTCGTTGAATCAGGAGCGGGTGTGGCGGTCAGGCGCTCGCGGCGGCGTAGGCCTCCACCGTGTCACAGGTGCAGACCAGGTTGCGATCGCCATGGACGTTGTCCACGCGGCCCACGAACGGCCAGAACTTGTGATTGCGGAGCACCGGCAGCGGATAAGCCGCCTGCTCGCGGGTGTAGGAGTGCTCCCACTTGTCGCCGCAGACCATGTCCGCGGTATGCGGAGCGTTCTTGAGCGGGTTGTCGGAGGCATCGGACTCACCATTGATCACCGCCATGATCTCGCCGTGGATGGCGATCATGGAGTCGCAGAAGCGGTCGATCTCCACCCGGGCCTCGGACTCGGTCGGCTCGATCATGAGCGTGCCACCCACCGGCCAACTCATGGTCGGAGCGTGGAAACCGTAGTCCATGAGGCGCTTCGCCACATCCTCGACGGTGATACCGCTCTTGTCGCTGAGCGGACGGACGTCGATGATGCACTCGTGGGCCACCAGGCCGTTCGGCGCGGTGTAGAGAATCGGGAAGAACGGCGCGAGGCGCTTGGCGGTGTAGTTCGCATTCAGGATGGCGGTGCCGGTGGCCTGGGTGAGGCCTGCCGCGCCCATCATGGCGATGTACATCCATGAGATGGTGTTGATCGAAGCGCTGCCCCATGGAGCGGAGCAGACGGTGCCGCTGGTACCCGGCAGCTCGCCGTGTCCCGGTAGATACGGGACGAGCTGCGGAGCCACGCCAATCGGGCCGACACCCGGACCACCACCGCCGTGCGGGATGCAGAAGGTCTTGTGGAGGTTCAGATGGCAGACGTCCGCACCGATCCGGCCCGGGCTGGTCAGACCGACCTGGGCGTTCATGTTCGCGCCGTCCATGTAAACCTGGCCACCGGCGGCGTGGATCTGCTCGCAGATGGAAACGATCGTTTCCTCGAACACGCCGTGGGTGGACGGGTAGGTCACCATCAGCGCGGCAAGGTTGTCCTTGTGCTCCTCAATGCGGGCGGCGAGGTCGGGCATGTCGATGTTACCCTTCTCATCGCACTTCACGCCCACGACCTTCATGCCGACCATCACGGCGGACGCCGGGTTGGTACCGTGCGCGGAAACGGGAATGAGGCAGACGTTGCGGTGGGCATCGCCATTGGCGAGGTGGTAGCGGCGGATCGCCAGCAGACCGGCGTATTCACCCTGCGAGCCAGCGTTCGGCTGGAGCGACACGGCGGCAAAGCCGGTGATGTTCGCGAGCCAACCCTCGAGCGTCACGAGCATCTCGCGATAGCCTTGGCTCTGATCGGCCGGGACGAAGGGGTGGATCGAGGAAACCTCCGGCCAGCTCAGCGGCATCATCTCCGCGGTGGCGTTCAGCTTCATCGTGCAGGAGCCCAGCGCGATCATCGACTCGTTCAGAGCGAGGTCGCGGGACTCGAGACGCTTCATGTAGCGCAGCATCTCTGTCTCCGAGTGGAAGCGGTTGAAGGCGGCCTGCGTGAGAAAATCGGACGTGCGGGAAAGACCGGACGGCCAGGCAGGACCGCTGACAATCGGCAGCTCCCCTGCTCCACCGAAAGCGGAGAGGACGACGAGCACGTCTCCTTCCGTGGTGGTTTCATCGAATGACACGCCGACGTGGTCGGCATCGATCTCACGCAAGTTGACACCGGCGCGGCGGGCACCTTCGTGGACCTCGGAGGCCTTGCCCGGGACCTTCACCACCAGCGTGTCAAAGAACGCGCCGGACTCGGTCTCGATGCCGACGTTTTCCAGCAACTTCTTGAGTTGGACGGTGCGGCTGTGGACGGTGCGGGCGATGTGCTTGAGGCCTTCCGGACCGTGATACACGGCATACATGGAAGCCATCACCGCGAGGAGCACCTGGGCGGTGCAGATGTTGGAGGTCGCCTTGTCGCGGCGGATGTGCTGCTCCCGGGTCTGGAGCGAGAGGCGGTAGCCGGGCTTGCCACGGGAATCGATGGACACGCCGATCAAGCGGCCCGGCATCTTGCGCTTCAGCTCGTCCTTGCAGGCCATGAAGCCCGCGTGCGGACCACCGAAACCCATCGGCACGCCGAAGCGCTGGCTGCAACCGACGCAGATGTCCGCGCCGAATTCACCCGGCGCCTTGAGCACGGTAAGAGCGAGAATGTCCGCAGCCACGATGGTCACCGCTCCAGCAGCCTTCGCGGTTTCGAAGAAACCGGTGAAGTCATCGATCCGGCCACGAGTGTCCGGATACTGGACCAGCACGGCGAAAAGGTTCGGCACGGAGGCCGGATCGAACTTCTCCCAATCGCCGACGATGATCTCGATGCCCAGCGGCTCGGCGCGGGTCTGCACCACGTCGATCGTCTGCGGATGGCAGCGGTCCGACACGAACATCGCGCGTCCCTTCGGCTTGGCGGACAGTGCCAGGCTCATCGCCTCGGCGGCAGCGGTGCCTTCATCCAGCAGCGAGGCATTGGAAACGTCCAGCGCGGTGAGATCGGTGATCATCGTCTGGAAGTTCAGCAGCGCCTCCAGGCGCCCCTGTGCGATCTCCGCCTGATACGGCGTGTAGGCGGTGTACCAGCCCGGATTCTCCAGGATGTTGCGGCCGATCACGTTCGGCACGTGGGTGCCGTAGTAGCCCTGGCCGATGAAGGACTTGAGGACCTTGTTCTTCGAGAAGATGGACTTCAGCCAGGCAAGCGCCTCCTGCTCGGAACGCGCGGGCGGAAGATCCAGCGGAGCGGTCAGGCGGATGCCTGCCGGAACAGCGGCGTCGGTGAGGGCTTCGAGAGAAGCAAAGCCAACGGTGGCGAGCATTTCATCGCGTTCGGTGCCGACGGGACCGAGGTGGCGGCTGAGGAAGTCAAGACGAGCGGACATGGTGCAAAAGGGTAAAATGGAAAGGGCGAAGGCGCGCCGGAGAAGCGGAGCGCCTTCGCAAAAGCAGGGAATGTTCGGAGGACCTTGGGATCAGCTGATCTGGGCGATGTAACCTTCCGGAGTCAGGAGGGACTCGACGTCGGCGGTGTTCTTCACGCGGAGCTTGAAGATCCAGCCCGCGCCATAGGGATCGGTGTTCACGAGGGCCGGGTTGGCCTCGACTTCCGGATTCACCTCAACCACCTCGCCGCCGATCGGGGCGTAGATGTCGCTGGCTGCCTTCACGGACTCGACCACGGCGGTCGGGTCGCCGGCATCGACAGCGCGGCCCACGGCGGGAAGCTCGACGAACACGACGTCGGTCAGCTCTTCCTGGGCGTGGTCGGAGATACCCACGGTGGCGATGTCGCCCTCAAGGCGGACCCATTCGTGGGAGGTATTGAAACGGAGGTCTGATGGAACGTTCATAAACAAAGCAGGAACGGGGTGATGTCAGGCTTTCGCGGCGGGCTTGTAAAACGGTTTCTTCACGACTTTCGCGGGGAACTGGCGCCCCCGGACGTCGATGCGGACTTCCGTCCCGATCTTAGTCCACGCGGAGGGCAAATAAGCAAGTCCGATGCCGGTTCCGAGGCTGGGAGAATGCACCCCGCTGGAGAGTTCGCCGAGGGCTTCACCTTCCGGTGAGAACACGGCGTAGTGTGCACGCGGCGGCGCGCCCTTGTCGGTGTATTGGAGGGCCACCAGCTTCACGGCCGGGCCTTCCGCCTTCTGCTTCGCGAGGGTCTCTCGACCGATGAAGTCGCCCTTGTCCAGGTCCACGAAGAATCCAAGGCCCGCCTCGATCGGCGTGCGGTCCGGAGCGAGGTCGTTTCCATTGAGCGGATAGCACATCTCCAGGCGCAGGCTGTCGCGGCAGCCGAGGCCGCAGGGCTTCGCTCCGGCGGCGACGAACTTCTTGAGCCACTCGCCACCTTCTTCCGCCGGGCTGAAGAACTCGAAGCCGTCCTCACCGGTGTAGCCGGTACGGCAGACGATCGAGCCGGTGGAGGTCTTGGAAATGCCGTTGCGTGGCGGCAGGGTTTCGCCAGGGCAGACCACGGCAAAGACAGCGGAAGATTCCGGTCCCTGCACGGCCATGCCAGCCCACAGTTCGCTCTCGTTGCGCAGTTCGATGGACTCCGGCTGATGCTTCGCAAACCACGCGAAATCCTCTTCGATCATCGAGGCATTCACCACCAGGAAGAAATCGTTTTCACCGGTGCGGTAGATGATGAGGTCATCGATCACGCCGCCGTGGCCGTTCAGAAGAAAGGTATACTGGCCTTCGCCGATGCCGAGCTTGGCCACGTTGTTGGCGAGCATCTTGTTCAGCCACTCCAGCGAACCTTCTCCCGAAACCAGGAACTGGCCCATGTGGGAGATATCGAACACCCCGGCCTTGGTGCGGACGGCGGAGTGCTCATCAAGGATCGCGGTGTACTGCACCGGCATGTTCCAGCCGGCAAAGGGCACGAGCTTCCCACCCAGCTCAATGTGGGCGGCTTCCAAGGGACTACGTTTCAACAAATCGGACACGCGCGGGAGACTGCTCCCCCACCCCGCTCTTGTCAACCGGCCGGAACCGGCAATCCTTCCCGCCGTATGGGATGGCTTTCGAAAATTGAACGCAAGTGCGGGTGGATGGCATTCCCGCATTTCCTCCGCTTCTACGCGATTCTCCACGCGCTTGCATTCGCGCTGCAATTCGTGCGGCCGGATCTCGGTGCATTGTTGGAGTTCGACCGGTCGAAAATCTTCGCGGGAGAGGCTTGGAGAGCCGTCACCTTTCTTTTCGCCTCATCCGCCCAGACCGGATTCACTCCCATGGCGGCGGTGTTCGCGTTCTTCCTGCTAGTGATCACCTTCCTGATCAGCGACAGCCTGGAGGAAGCATGGGGCAGTTTCAGCACCTCGATCTTCTACTACACCGGAATCCTCTCCCTGATCGCGGCCAATTTCATCCACGGCACACCGCTGGTCGGCAGCACCATCACCTTGTATCTCACCGCCTTTTTCGCCTTCGCCACCTTGTTCCCGAAATTCGAATTCCGCCTCATGTTCATATTCCCGGTGGAGGTGCGGATCATCGCCATCGTGTTGGGGGTCGCCTTGTTTCTAACCGCTCTCCAGAATTTCGTCGCATTTCCTCTCTATCTGTTCGCGGTGTCGAACTACCTGCTGTGGGCTGGCATCCCCGCCCTGAAAGGACAGGCCCGCGTGGCGAGGTCCGCGCAGCGCGCCCGTGATTTCAAACGGCGGCAGTTGCCGGAAGAGGATGCATTCCACCAATGCTCCGTGTGCCAGCGGACCGAGCATCACAAGCCCGAGCTTGAATTCCGCATCGGCAGCGATGGCCAGGAATACTGCTCCGAGCATCTGCCGAAGTAGTCACCCACCCCGGAATGAAAGCGATTTCTCCGGACAGCGGCGCGGAGAACCGCAGATTGGAAGGGTTACTCTGATTACACAGATTGCAGAGAAATTCTCGTTCTTCATCAGTAAATCAGTGGTGATCCATCCGAGACTTGTGGAAGGAGTCACTACTCCCTCATACACGGATGAAAAGGGGTCGAACTGGAGCGTCAGCAAACGACCCGGACAAACAGAAACGGCGGAGAATCACCTCCGCCGTTTTCATTGGAAATCTCAACCACCGGTGCGCGGCGGACGCTTCTTCTTGGGTGGCTCGCTGCCCGGGTCGATCCCCTGCTGGCGCGCGCGCTGGATGCGTTCCATCTCCTGCTGCTTCTCCACCATGCGCTCCATGAAGGTCTTCTTGCCGGGAACGGCCTTCTTTTCCTTCAGCTCGGGTTCGGGCATCTTGTTGGTGATCCACGTCTGCATGATCGAGAACAGGTTCGTCGTCGTCCAGTAGAGCGCGAGTGCGGAAGCGAAGTTGTAGCAGAAGAAAAAGAAGATGAACGGCATCATCATCATCATCCGCTGCTGGGTCTTGTCACCCGTCTTCGGCGTCATCGCGATCTGGATGAAGCTGGTAAGACCCATCACGATCGGCAGCGGATTGAGAGGAATGCCTCCGAAGATCGGGATCATCCACTGGGTGTCCGGCTGGGAAAGGTCATGCACCCACAGGAAGCCCTGGCCGCGAAGTTCCACCGCATACTGGAGGACGCGGAAGAAGCCATAGAAAATCGGAATCTGGATCAGCATCGGCAGACAGCCGCCCAGCGGATTGACGCCGTACGTGCGGTACAGCTTCATCATCTCCTGGTTCATGCGGTTCGGATCGTCCGCATACTTCTCCTTCAGCTTCGCCATCTCCGGCTGGAGCTTGCTCATGCGCTTCATCGAGCGGGTCGATTTCGCATAGAGCGGCCAGATCGCGGTGCGCACGGTGAGGGTCAGCGCGATGATCGCCAGACCCCATGCCCACTGCGGACCGGTATTACGAAAGGCGTAGTGGAACCAGTTGAGCAGGCGGTTGAGCGGGTTCGCCACCCAGCCGAAGACGCTGTAGGGCATGATGTCGCTCCAGTTTCCGCCCATCTGGCGCAACATGGCGTTGTGGCGCGGCCCGGCGAAGATGGTGTAGCCGAAAGCCTTGGTTTCATTGGAAGCCATGGAGACGGCGGGCAGACTGAAGCCGCCATAGATGGACTTGAGCTCCTTGTCTCCGATCTTCACGTCTTTGGAGCGGAGCCACAGCTTGGAGGCCTGCACGTCCTTCGGCCGGATCAGAGTGGTGAAGAACTGGTCGGCCACTCCGGCGTATTCCAGCTTGGGAGCGTCTTCCATCACCACGGATTTCGGAGCTCCGCTGAACCAGCCACCCTTGAACTTGCCGGTGTCATCCGTCTTGATGTCGCCATCGTTGAGCCAGAAATACGAAGCCGGGAACGGTTCGTGCGCGTGTACGGGAGCCGCTTCACCGAGGAACAGGCTGTAGTCGGCGAGCGATACCGGCTGTCCCGAGGTGTTCTGGAGCTGGAGGTTGAAGTCGATCAGATAAGGTGAGCCCGGCTGGCCGTTCTCGATGATCGAGAAAACCTTCTTCGCCACCAGGCCATTCGGATAGTTCGTGCTGAAGACGACCTTCTTGCCCGGCAGCGATTCCTGCTCGACGAAGTGATAGACCACATTGCCGGAAACCTGATCGGAGCCCGCTAGCGCGGCCATCGGAGCCGGGGCATTGCGGTTGAGGCGGATGCGCTCGGTCTTGCTGCCGACCGCGAACTGCTCCTTCAGATCCACGAACTTCAGGCCACCACCATAGGTGCTGAAGGTGAAGACCGCCTTGTCGGTCTCGATGGTGAGGGTCTGTTCCTCAGCCTCCGGAGAAGGCGCGGGCTGCACGGCGAGGCCGGGCGTGCCTGGCGCCGCGGAGTTCTGGCCCGCAGCCTGGTTCTGCGTTTCCGCCGGAGGCGGCTTCGGTTGGAAGTAGAGATTGGCCGCCAACAGCACACAGCAGGCGGTAAGGATGATCCAGGTCTTGCGATCGTACATGGGAAGGAAAAGTGCGGGCGTGATGCCTCAGGGAGCCGGGTCGGAGGGATTGGAATTCCTTGGCGGCGGGACGGGGTCATAACCGCAGCCCCCCCAGGGATGACAGCGGAAAATCCGGCAAATACCGAGCCACGCGCCGCGCCACGGTCCGTGGGCTTCGACAGCTTGCAAGAAATAGTTCGAGCAGGTCGGTGTGTAGCGGCAGCCGGACATCGGACCGGCCACGGCCTTGAGCACGGGATTGAGGAACTTCTGATAGAAGCGCACCCCTTTCCGCATCACCCAGCTGGCGGCACGATTGATCACGGACGGGGCGGGTTGGGACCGAAAAGCCCGAGACGTTTCGCCTGGCGCACCCAGTCCGCCTCCAGTTCCGCATAGGTCGCGGCGGCGGCTCCGGGCCGGGCGATGGTGACGAGAAAGCGCTTCGGTTCCACGAAGGATGGCGCGAACAAACGCACCATCGCGCGGAAACGACGCCGCAGCAGATTACGGTCGTGAGCCTTGCCGGACTTGCGGGTCGTGATGAAGCCGGTGCGGATTCCATCGAGCGTGGAATCCTCCAAGGTGCTTAAAACGACAAACCGGCCGGCTTTCGCCTGACCGGTGGTCCGGACCCGCGCGAACTCGTCGCGGCGGGTCATGCTGTGCTTGCGCGGAAGTCGCATGGCGGGTTCACGGGGTTTCCCCGATCCCGGCCCGCGGCGCGGGGCACTCAGGAACCGTGCTGCACCGTGTGGCGCTTGTACGGAATCTCAACGCCCTTCGGCAGGAGGCGCTTGCGGCCCTTCTGGCGGCGGCGGCGAAGGATGTCGCGACCGGCCTTGGTGGCCATGCGGGCACGGAATCCGAATTGGCGGCGGCGGGTACGCTTGGAGGGCTGATAGGTGCGGAAGCTCATGGCAGGTCGCGGTGAAAGGAAAATCCTCCCTGCTGGCAGGGCGGGCGCGCACTCTATGTCCCGGGAAACGGATGTCAATCCACCAATTATCACGGAAATGTGAATTTTTTCCGTCCTCCCCCCGGAAATTTGCGCGTGTCCCGGGCCCCCGGGTGTGGCAGCGTCCGGCCATGGACCCCGTGATGCAGGAACCTGAGACCCGGACGCCGGATACCAACCAGCCGCGTGTCGAGCCTGCGACGATCGACGACCTGCCCGCTCTCACCGAACTGGTGATGGAGCTCTTCGCGCATTCCGGAGACTTTTCTCCGGACCGCGGGACCCAGGAACGCGGCTTGCAACTGATCCTGGAGCAACCGAACCGCGGGCGCATCTTCGTGCTGCGGACGGACCACCGGATCATCGGCATGGTGAACCTGCTGTTCACCATCTCCACCGCGCGCGGTGGCTTCGTCATTCTCATGGAGGACGTGATCGTCCATCCGGACCACCGCGGCCTGGGCTACGGCGCGCTGCTGGTGGAATACGTGATCGAGTTTGCCCGGCAGAAGGATTTCAAGCGCATCACCCTCCTCACCGACCGGATCAGTGCGGAGTCCCAGCATTTCTTCCAGAAGCACGGCTTCGAGTACTCGAACATGATCCCGATGCGCCGGATCATCGACTGAGCGTCCTCCGATGGGCTGGGACCACCTCACCGCCGCGGATGGTTTCGCATTCGCCATGCTGGCGGTGATCGCGGCCAGCTTCGGGGTGCTGCTGGCACTCTTTCTATCGATGCGGCGGCAAGCGCGACGACGCGATTCCCAGGTGGACGAGCTCCTGCAGGAACTGGAAGCGGCGGAAAAGAAGACTCAAGCCGACAAGGAAAACCCGGAGCCTCCCCCGAGTCCGCCGCCATGGGAACGACCACCGGACTGGTGGAAGGACCCGAAATGAGCCAGCCTCAGCGACTCCAGCCTTCGTGTAGGAATTTCACCAGTTCCGCGTTGCTCCGGGAGAAGCGCAATTCCGCAGCGGCGGGCACGCGCTGGCGCCCGTGAAAATCGACGGGAAACAGGACTCCCGGCGGAATCCGCACCGGCAGAGGCTGCAAGCCGTCGGGATGTTCGGCCACGACTTCGCTCCAACCGGCCTCTCGTTCCGCAACGGACAGACCGTCCACCCGGCTCCTGCTCAGATAGACTCGCAGCAGTTGGGTCGAAGCGGGTTTCGTCTCCACCCACTCGATCCAGTCCATGGAACCATAGACCACCGAGCTTTCCCAATCGATGCCGAAGCGCCCGTCGTCCCAAATCAGGGCGATCGGGCGGCTCCCGCCGGGGTCGAGTTCCGTTTGGAACATGGCCACGGTCTTGTCCCCCAGCCTGGCGAGACGCCCTTGGTCCAAGCGCACTAACAAGGGCACCGGCTTGTTCCGGCGGTGATGGTAGTCCAGCCACAGCGCACCAACACGGCGGGAATCATGGAGACAGCGGATTCTTCCCTCGTCCTCCGTCGCCTCAAAATAGCCGGTAAGTATCTGGCGCGCGGAAGCCAGATCCGGAACAGCAACCGGATTGGCAGCTACCGGCGCGGGCTGCGGAGACCGCTTCACCTTGAATGCCCCCCAGGCCCAGGCACCCGCCCCTGCCACAGCCAGCGTCAGCATGCCTACCCCCAGCCACCGCTCCCATCGGTGGGAACGAGCAGGTCCGGCGTCTGGCAATTCCTCATCCACGGCGGCGGCGCATGCTCACGAACGCACCCAGCGCCCCCATGATCCAGATACCCGGTTCCGGCACACTCGCCAAAGACGCCACATCGTAGCCGATGAGATCCAGTGCTCTCAGATCGGCATCCGTAAGGGCGAAGGACTGTCCGTAACCGATCGTAGGGTCCATGGCACCGATGAGGGTACCCGTCAGACCGTCATCCTTCCAATGGCTGCCCTGACGACCATCACCCAATGCGACTCCGGTGGAAAACGACCACAGCGAGACGCCATCGAAAAACACAGCCTCTTCACCGGGAGTGAGCTGGCGCACCGCGTCCGTGAAATCCGTTTCCGAGGCCAACGCGCTCCCTGCGGCGAGCCTGAAAAGATCCAAGGTGCTGAGATCGAGCTGGGTCAGCGGGACATTGCCCTGCTCCGTGGTGATGTAAGGCACTCCATCCGCGTATCCCGAAACCATGTCCGCCACATCCACCTGCGAGATGAAGCCCAGCGCGTGTCCGATCTCATGCAGTGCCACGCTTTCGAAATCGATCGTTCCAAACGAAATGCCGTCCGACCGATCGTAGTCGAATGCGAAGTCGCTGTTGAAATTGATCGTGGCGTCGGTGGTGGTGCCCACGATGGCATCGAGCATCGAAGCGGAAAATCCCAAGGCTTTTGCATTGGCCTTGGTCAGAAGGACATTGCCACTGAAGGAAATGCCTGCCAGCGATTGCATGTTCATCCCCCAGGAAGTGGTCGGCAGCGCGGAGGAGATCGAACCACCACCTCCGGCGGTATCATCCGCCACCAGGGTATCGCGGATTCCCGAATATCCGCCGATCAGCAGTTGGGACGAAGCTCCTCCGATGATGTTTTCCTGTCCTGCGCCAAAGGAGTGGACATCGGCATCGATCACGATCGTAACCGGATCCGAAATATAGGCAGCCCATGAGGTCGCAGCGCGTTGGAAGGCGGCAAGGGCGCTGCCGTTCGAAGCCAGCGTCGAGCCCGGTTGGATGACGATATTGAAAGTGCCGAGCGAGGCCGGGGCGGAGGTGCCACCGGAGGACAATCCACCCGAGCCGGTTTCCAGGTTCACCGCATTGAAGACATCCGCCTCATGAGCATCGGCCAATCGTCCAACAAGAAGGGCGATGAAAATCAAAGGAAAGCGGGGGCTCATCAGGGGTGGATTCCACTCCGGCAGGGTGCAGTTCGCAAGCTTGAAGCCTGAAGGCCGGAAAAGGGCCTATTTGTCCGAAAAGGCAACCCATCCATTCTTTTGTCCGGATACCAGACGGTACATGGTGGGATCACGGTCAACGGAGATTGCTTCGGCTCCTTCCGGGATCGTCATTCCAAGAGCGGACTGGCCCGTCCCGAGTGATCCGGGGGGAGCAACCGGGAAAGCGGGCCGTCCACACTTTGGGGGGAATGTACTCTGCAAGGGCGTGAAACCGGAGGCTGGTCCCGGGTTCGCGCCCTTGCTTTTTCCAGCCGATGGAGGAACGGCGGATCAAAAAAGGGGCGGCCGCCATTGGCAACCACCCCTTTGGGAAACCCGGTTCTGCCAAGCTTTTACTTGGCGGCAGCAGGCGCGGCTGAATCCTCGCCGTAGAAGCTCTTGATATACCCGAATTCCACCATGGTGTCCTGCCAGGGAGACAAGGTGGCGGGGTTGTTGAAGATGCGGTTGGCTCTCGCAAGCCATTCCTCCGCATTGATTTCATCCTTCTTCTCGTAGGCCATCGCCGCGTGGGCGAAATAGTAGTAAGGAGAATCGTCCAGATAGTCGTACTTCTCGGCAAGAATTTCGGCTTCCTCCTTTTTGCCCAGCTTGATCTTGCACAGAAGGACTTTGAACTCCATGAGCCGGAGGAGGCCGGGGTCCAATTTGATATTCTTCTCCGCGACCAGCTTGAGAACCTTCTCAAAGGTGTCGAGGCACTCCTTCCACTTCTTGGTCACGAAATACACTTCGCCGATGTTGAAGCGAATATTTGGATTATCCGGAGAAAGCTTGTCGGCCGCAATGTAGGCTTCCATCGCTTTGTCGAACGCCCGGAACTCGACTTGGCAGGACCCGAAGAGATTCAACGCATCGGGATCATCCTTGAAGATGGCTCGGGCTTTCGCCAGTTCATCGAGGGTCTCGAACACGCGCTTTTCCTGGAAAACACGATAGGCTTCCTGCAGGTGCTTCGCATACTCGGTGCGCTTTTCCTCCGGGAGATTGAGGAACGCCTGCTGATTCGGAGTATACTGGGGCGTGTCCTTTTTCTCGGTGGCCTTCTCCGTCACCGGCTTGTCCGCCGCGGGCTTTTCTTCGGCGATGGCGGTGACCGCAGCGCCAAGCAACAGGGTCAGTGGCAGAAAATGTTTTTTCATTTGGGGAAAACCGGCGGAATGCTAGGTGGTGGTTTTCGTCGGCGCAAGCCGAGGTTCAGTGACGATAGAGGTCATGCTTGGAAATATAGTCAGCCACAGCCGGCTGCAGCCATTCCTCCCGGAGCTTTCCCCCTTCCGCCGAATGCCGGATCAGAGTGGAAGACGCCGGGTGATCACCGGTGACCACCTTCATCCGGAAACCGGGCCGCCCCCGTGGAATATCAGTTCCACGCGCCAGGACCAGAAAGGTAACGACCGCGGCCAGACGTTCCGGATGACGCCAGCGTGGCAGGGCCTCCCATTGATCTCCGCCCATCAACCAGAACCAGCACGCCTCCGGCTCCCGTGCGGCCATTGCTTCCGCCGTAAGATAGGAAAACGAAGGTTCCGGCCCGTTGAGTTCGTATTCGTCCACGGCCGCCCATGGCAGTTCCCGGGTTGCGAGCCGCAGCATCTCCAGCCGATCACGACCCGGAGCGGCCTCGGAGCCCGTCTTGTGAGGCGAGATCCGGCAGGGCAGAAACCGCACTTCATCCAGCCCGGCTGCCTCCCTGGCCCTTTCCGCCAGATGGATATGCCCGAGATGAACCGGATCGAAAGTCCCTCCGAAAAGAGCGATGCGCCGTGGCTCAGACATGGCGGCGGGCATGTTCCCGGTAAGTGGCTGGCGGCATCCCCACGGTGGCGCGAAACTGGCGGGTGAACGCCGTCTGGTCGCCATAGCCGCAGGCCAGCGCGATCTCCGCCACCGGTGTGGAGGTCGTGGTGAGCAACTCGGCCGCCGCACCGATCCGGGCCTTGCGGATGAACTGGGCGGTGGTGAGCTGGAAAACCTTCCGCATCCGCCGATCCAACTGGTCCGGGGAAAGCTTCGCCTTCGCCGCCAGATCGTCCGGGCGCAGGCTCTCGTCCAGGTTGGCCTGAATGAAGGCCACAGTGCGCGCGACCCCGGCATACTCGGTATCGGCCTCGCTGGGCGCGCCGAGATCCCGGGAAATCGAAGCCAGGCCGATGACTTCTCCTTTCGCGTCGTGAAGCGGCACCTTGGTGGCCAGATACCAGCCGAGCGATCCATCGCGATTGGTCACCAACTCCAGCCGGTCGCTGAGCTCGCGCCCGGACTCCAGCACCTGCATGTCCTGCTCGCGGTAGGCGGCGGCGAGGTGGGGGGCGAAAAATTCGTCCGCCACCCGGCCCAGCAGCTTCCGCGGGTGATCAATCCCCAGCCGTTGGGCGAAGGCCATGTTCGCCGCCCGATAGCGGCGCTGGCGGTCCTTCAAACAGAAAACCACGTCCGGCAGGTGGGCGAACAACCGCTCGCAGAAACGCGGCGAGGCGAGTTGGTCGAGAAAATCGTCGTCAGCGGACACCCGCCGAAAATGCGGACCATCCCCGCTCCCCGCAAGACAGGAAAGAAACTCCGCGCCAATCGTGGCGCGTTTCGCATGTGGATTGGCGCGTTCCACCAATGACGAATCCAAACTTCGCGCTATGGTGGTGACCATGGCTACCACGAAAGTCCACGCGTATGCCGCCCAGGACGCGGCCTCGGCCCTCGCCCCCTTCGACATCTCCCGCCGCGAACCCGGTGCCCTCGATGTCGAGATCGAGATCCTTTATTGCGGTGTCTGCCACTCGGACCTCCATCAGGCCCGTGATGAATGGCACAACACCATCTATCCGTGCGTGCCCGGCCACGAGATCGTCGGCCGCGTCACCCGCACCGGCCCGGAGGTCACCAAGTTCCAGCCCGGCGATCTCGCCGCAGTGGGATGCATGATCGATTCCTGCGGAAGCTGTGAGAACTGCCAGGCGGGCTTCGAGCAATACTGCCTCGCCTTCCCCACCTTCACCTACAATGGCGAGGACAAGCAACTCGGGGGACCTACCTTCGGCGGCTACTCCACCAGCATCGTGGTGACGGAGGGCTTTGTGCTGAAGGTGCCCGCCAGCCTCGATCTCGCCGCCACCGCACCGCTGTTGTGCGCGGGCATCACCACCTACTCGCCGCTGCGCCATTGGAAGGTCGGCCCTGGTCAGAAAGTCGGCATCGTCGGTCTCGGCGGCCTGGGCCACATGGGGGTGAAATTCGCCCGCGCCTTTGGTGCCCATGTGGTGCTCTTCACCACCTCGCCCGGCAAGGTGGAGGACGGCCTGCGCCTCGGTGCCCACGAAGTGGTGGTTACCCGCGAACCCGGAGCGTTGGCCAAGCACCGCGGCAGCTTCGACTTCATCCTCGATGCGGTCTCCGCCCAGCACGATATCAACGAGTATCTCACCTTGCTGAAGCTCGATGGAAATCTCACGCTGGTGGGCGCTCCGGAGGAACCGCTGCCGGTGGCCGCCTTCAACCTGCTGCTGCCACGCCGCAGCTTCTCCGGCTCCGCCATCGGTGGCATCGCTGAAACCCAGGAGATGCTCGATTTCTGCGCCGAGCACCAGATCGTCTCGGATATCGAATTGATCCGGATCCAGCAGGTGAATGAAGCTTGGGACCGCCTGCTCAAGCAGGACGTGCGCTACCGGTTCGTCATCGACATGGCGTCCCTCAAGTCATGAACAACCGCTTCCGCATCCCCGGCCTGCTGGCCGAACGTCTGGTGGAGCACGGCCTGTCGCTGCCCTCTCTGTTGCGTTTGGCCGGACTGCCTCCGGGCTTCTTCCAGCAGGAGAAGATCCATGCCACGACGTCCGAGTTGTTCGCGCTGTGGCGTTCCATCGGCGAACTGAGCACCGATCCCGCGATCGGTCTCAAGCTCGGCTCGGAGCCTCGTTTCGAACGCTACCAGCCCACGGCGATCGCGGCGGTGTGCAGCCGCAATTTCGGCGACTCCTTGCAACGCGTCGCCCGCTACAAGCAGCTCACCTGCCCGGAGGAAATCCGGGTCGTGATCGATGGCCCGGAGGCTTCCGTGGACTTCACCTACCTCCAGGCCGAGGAATCGGAGCCGGACGTGCTGGTGGATCTGGTCCTGGCGTGGATCCTGTCCATCGGCCATCGTGGCACGGATGGGCAGATCGCACCGGTGCGTCTCGAACTCACCCGCCCGCTCCACCAGCGCGAACTGTTGGAAAGTCACTTCGGATGCCGGGTGCGTTTCAAGGCGCCCCGCAATGCCATCGTGTTCCGCACCAGCGATCTGTCACGGCCGTTCCTCACCCACAATGCGGACCTGTTGGAAGCCATCGGCGCGCAGTTGGAAAACGAGTTGCAACAGCGCGATGCCGGAAGCGACGTGAGCGAGCAGGTGAAACGGACGCTCAAGCGCTCGCTCGCCGGCAAGCGCCCCACCTTGCAAGACGTGGCGCAGGAACTCGGCATGAGCCCGCGCACCCTGCAGCGGCGTCTCACCGATGCCGAGGCCACCTTCCAACGGCTCGTGGAGGACACCCGCCGCGAGCTCGCGCACCACTACTTGACCCGTAGTACCATTGAGTTGAACGAAACCGCGTTTCTTCTCGGCTACGAGGATTCGAACTCGTTCTTCCGTGCCTTCCAGGAATGGGAAGGCACCACGCCGGGCGAATGGCGCGCGCGCCACCGGACCGGCATGGTTTTCCGCTGAATCGCGACAACGGCCACACAAGCGGGAATTCTCCGGACATTCCCTCCAAACCCCACATCGCCCACTTTCATGAGCAATCCCATCAAAGGAAAAGTCGTCGTGATCCCCGGAGCCGGCAGCAGCCTCGGCGAAGCCACCGCCCGCCTCCTGGCCGCGCAGGGGGCGCACCTCGTGCTTGGAGCGGAATCCATCACCCGGCTGGAATCACTGGCCGGAGAACTGGAAAGCAGCGGAGGACAGGTCATCACCATGGCCATGGACGTGACCCGCCGCGATCAGGTCCAGGATCTCGTAAACGCGGCCATGCGGACCTTCGGCCGCATGGATGTGATGGTTTCCACCTCCCAGGACTGAACAACCCTCATGAACATCCAACGAAACGGCTCACAGCCATCCGTCCAAGGCCCGGCCGATTGGTTCACCGGCACGGTCCGGATCGATCCGCTGTTCCAACCGCAGGACACCGCGCGCACGGCCGGAGCCTGTGTCACCTTCGAACCCGGCGCGCGCACCGCCTGGCACACCCATCCATTGGGCCAAACCCTGATCGTCGTTTCCGGCTGTGGCCGGGTACAACGCGAAGGAGGCTCCATCGAAGAAATCCGGCCCGGCGATGTGGTTTGGTTTCCACCCGGTGAAAGACACTGGCATGGAGCCTCCCCCACCACCGCGATGACCCACATCGCCATCCAGGAATTATTGGACGGCAAGGCGGTTGACTGGCTGGAGCACGTCAGCGACGAGGAATACCGCGGGTGATTTTCCTCAGGGAAGCCTCTCAATCCTCCACCCGCACGGTCGCCGGATCCCAGGTGGGATGCGGGAACTCCATCTTCAGCGAGCGCAGTTTTTCCACCATCAGGTTCGCCACACAGAGGTTGCGATACCACTTGCGGTCGGCCGGAATCACATACCACGGCGCGCACTCGGTGGAGGTTTTGCCGATCAGGTCCTCATACGCGTGCATGAAGTCACCCCAGCGGGCGCGATCCTGGAGGTCATCGGGATTGAATTTCCAATGCTTCGCAGGATTTTCGAGGCGGGCTTCGAGGCGCTTCTTCTGCTCGTCCTTGCTGATGTGGAGGAAGATCTTGATGATCGTGGTCCCTTCCTCCGCCAGCATCCGCTCGAACTCGACGACGTGGCGGTAGCGGCGCTTCCAGACTTCATCCGGAAACAGCTTTTTCACCCGCACGGCGAGGATGTCCTCGTAGTGGCTGCGGTTGAAAATGACGAGCTGGCCGTTGCGGGGCACATGCGGATGCACGCGCCACAGGAAATCATGCGCCAGTTCCTCCTCGCTCGGCTTCTTGAACGAGTGGACATTGATGCCCTGCGGGTCGATCCGTGAAAAGACGTGCTTGATGCAGCCATCCTTGCCGCCCGTGTCCATCGCCTGGATCACCACCAGCACGCGGTGCTTCTGCTGGGCGTAGAGGACCTTCTGGAGGTGCTGCAATTCATCGCGCAGCATGTCGTAGGTGGCCTCGTGGTCGTCCTTGGTGAGATCTTCCCACAATGTCTTTTCGGACGTATCCACGGAAGCCATCTCGAATTTCGAGCCCGGCTTCACCAGATAGCGATCAATCCCTTTGGATGGCATGGAGCCTTTATCCGGTTAGGTCCGCTTTCTGACAAGTCCGGACTGTAAACACGGCCTTGTCACATATTCCGGGTTGAAAGAACCCCGCCTCGGCGCTCTGCTGGATCGATGCCGAAAGCACGGAAGCCGCAACGCCCCGCCCATGAACCCGCCGTGATTTCCACGGCCCTGCACATCGGGGCGAGTTCGGTTTCCGTGATGGTCTGCGAACAGGACGGCCAGACGATCCTGCCGGTGGATTTTCTCGAACAGCCGGCCCCCATCGCGCGCGACATCTTCCGTCGCGGCTCGTTGAGTCAGAGCACCATCGAGCGGATCGTCTCAATCATCAAGGGCTATCAGAAATCGTTGGCCGAGCTCGGCCTCGATCCCCACGGCATCACCCGCACCCTGGCCACCAACATCCTCAGCGAGGCCACCAACCAGGAAGCGGTGCTCAACCGCATCCGCATCGCCTGCGGACTGGATGTCTCCACGATCGACGACGGGGAAATGACCCGCCTGATCTATCTGAAGACCCGCCGCCGCCTGAAGGACATCCCGGCGATGAAGGATCAGACCACGCTGGTGGTCCACGTCGGTCCGGGCAATACCCGCGCCCTGCTTTTCCAAGGGGGAGCCATCGTCCGCTACACCAGCTACCGCCTCGGCACCCACCGCACCCGTGAGGCAGTGGAGGGTTCCCACGCGGAAGGCCCCGCCCTGCTGCGCGTGATCCGCGAGCACGCCTCCGGCAATCTCACCCAGATCCGCTTCGATTACTCGGACGTCCAGATCCAGGCGCTGGTGGTCATCGGCTACGAAATCCAGTCCATCACCCGCCACCTCGGCAAGCCCGGCCAGGCGTGCCCGGTGAAAACGTTGCGCCAGTTTGTGGCCGGTGCCGCCATCCTCAGCGATGTGGAATTGGTGAAACGCTTCCAGGTCGACTACCAGACCGCCGACGCGCTGGTGCCCTCGCTGGAAATCAACCTCGCCATCGCCGAGCAGCTCGGCCTCTCCGAGCTGCACATCCCTGCCAGCGAATACGAGCAGGGACTGCTCCACGACATCCTCATTTCCCGCGACCTCACCGGCTCCTTCGCCGATGAAGTGCTCCGCTCCGCCCGCATCCTCGCCGAGCGCTACCAATCCGATCCGCGCCATGGAGAGCACGTCGGGCGTCTCTGCAGCCGCTTCTTCGCGGAAATGGCGGACCTTCACCAGCTCACCAGCCACGATGCCCTGCTACTGCAAGTGGCGGCCATCCTTCATGAAGTGGGCACCTACGTGAGCCCGCGCGCGCATCACAAGCACTCGGAATACATCATCCTCAATTCCGAGATCTTCGGACTCGACCGTCTGGACGTCACCATCGTCGCACTGGTATCGCGCTACCACCGCCACTCCGGCCCCAGCCCGACCCATCCACACTATCACGCGCTCTCGACGGACGACCGCATCCGCGTGGCCAAACTCGCCGCCCTGCTGCGCGCGGCGGACGCGCTGGAGCGCACCCACGACCAGCGCGTGAGCGAGATCCTGTTCCGCCGCGAGGGCGACAAGTTGCACCTGCGCCTCCCCAGCCTGGAGGACGCCGCCGTGGAGCGGCTGGCCATGCAATCCAAAGGCGATCTTTTCCAACAGGTCTTCGGCCTCGAAATCGTGATCGACGACGACCTCTAACACCTCTCTCCATGCCTGCACCCTATCTCAACCGCGAACTGTCCTGGCTCGAGTTCAACCAGCGCGTGCTCAATGAGGCGCTGCGCTCCGACCTCCCTCTGCTGGAGCGCGTGAAGTTCCTGGCGATCACCGCCTCGAACATGGACGAGTTCTTCCAGGTCCGCGTGGGCGGGCTGATCCTCATGCAGCGCAGCGGCCGCAAGGCTCCCGATCCCAGCGGCATGACGCCGCAGCAACAACTCCAGGCGATCCACCGCCGCGTCGGCCGCATGGTCGATGACCAATATGAACTGCTGAACGAGAGCCTGCTGCCTGAGATGGCGAAGAGCGGCATCCGTCCGCTGAAGATGGACCACCTCACCGGCACCCAGATGGACCAGGTGGCCGCCGTCTTCGAGGACAGCGTGTTTCCCCTGCTCACGCCGCTGGCGGTCGCGTTGAATGCGGACGGTGCTGCGGAACCACTGCTGGTGCCCGCGCTGCAACTGATCGTCGCCTGCCGTCTGGTCGAGCCCGATACGGGCGCGACGCGTTATGCCGTCATCCCGATTCCGGAAACCATCACCCGCCGCGTGCCGGTGAAGTCATCCGAGGACACCCACGCCTTCGTCTGGATCGAGGACGTGGTGGCATGGCACGCGGACGACCTTTTCCCCGGCGAGAAAGTCTCCGCCACCACCTGTTTCCGCGTGACTCGCAATGGCGACATCGCCGTGCAGGAAGAGGATGCCATCGACCTCGCCGGCGAGATGGAGGAAGTCCTCACCGCCCGCCGTTTTTCCGATACGGTGCGTCTGGAAATGCCGAAGAACGCCCCGCGCGATCTCGGTCGTGTGGTGAGGGAGATCACCCGCTCCGGAACTCCCGAACTTGTGCGCGCGAATGGCCCGATCGGCCTGTCCTCGCTGATGGATCTCGCGTTCCTGCCGGGCTTCGACCAACTGCGGGACGAGGAGTGGCCGCCGCAAACCTCCGCGGCCATCGTGCCGGGAGACTCGATGTTCGAAACCATCGCCGCGGGCGACGTGCTACTACATCACCCGTACGAATCGTTCGAGCCCGTGCTGCGCCTCATCGAGGAAGCCGCCGTCGATCCGGATGTAATCGCGATCAAGCAGGTGCTCTACCGCACCGCCCGCCAGTCCCGCATCATCGACGCGCTGATCCTCGCCGCGGAAAACGGCAAGCACGTCACCGCGCTGGTGGAACTCAAGGCCCGCTTCGATGAAGCCCGCAACCTCCACCGCGCCGATGAACTCCAGCGCGCCGGCGCTCAGATCGTCTATGGCGTGAAGGGTCTCAAGACCCACGCGAAGATCTGCCTGATCGTGCGCCGCGAGGGTGGTCATCTCCGCCGCTACGCCCATCTCGGCACCGGCAACTACAACGAGTCCACGGCCAAGCTCTACACCGACATCTCCTACCTGACCTGCAAGCCGGAGTTCGGTCACGATGCCTCGCTGTTCTTCAACGCGGTCACCGGCCGTTCGAAGCTCCTGCGCTTCCAGCGCCTCGTGCCCGCGCCCACCGCGATGAAGCCGAAGCTGCTGGAACTCATCGCCGGTGAGACCGAGCGCGCCAAGCAGGGTCTGCCCGCGCGCATCCTTGCCAAGGTCAACTCGCTCCAGGACCCGGACATCATCCTCGCCCTCTACCGTGCCTCCCAGGCCGGCGTGGAAGTGAAGTTGAACATCCGCGGCATCTGCTGCCTGAAGCCCGGCGACGCCCGCTGGTCGAAGAACATCGAAGTCGTCTCCGTGATCGACCGCTTCCTCGAGCACGCCCGCCTGTTCTACTTCCACCAGGGCGGCACGCCGGAAGTCTTCATCGCCTCCGCCGACTGGATGGGCCGCAATCTCGAACGCCGCGTGGAATTGATGATTCCCATCGAGGAGCCCGCGCTGCAACGCCGTCTGGTCCGCATCCTGGAAACCTTCTTCCAGGACAACGTCCAGGCCTCGAAGCTGATGCCGGATGGCACCTCCCAACGCATCGCCAAAGCCCAGGGACAACGCGCCTTCCGCGCCCAGGCCCATTTCTTCAATCAAGCCCGCAAGGCCGCGAAAGCCCGCGAGCACGAACGCTCGATGACCTTCGAGCCGCACGTGCCAGCGGAATAATCAAGGAGCAGGGACATTCTCATCTCACAACACTCATGGCCAATGCGCCGTATAGCAGAACAGCCTGAACCCTTCAGGCTTTACAGGCTTGTCCGAACCTAGCGGCACACCCATCGTCGTCATGAGGAGCTGGCCAAACCGGTGCCATGGCGTTTGTCCGGCAACGGGGAAAAACGGCAGGGAACGAAACGCCGGGAATCGTGAAAGCCGCGGATGAAACTGGAATTTGAGAGTGGCGCCGTCATCGAGGTGCAAGAAACTTATGATCTGGAGATGATCAAGGTGCATCTTGGCGGAGATTCGTCGTTCGTCATCATGGCCTCCGGTGATGATGACTACATCCAGGCCGCAGCAGACAAGGGCGGCTTCTTTGTTGAAAAACGCGTTTCCAATCCAGTTCGGCATTTTGCCGCCTATTTGATCGACAAACAACCCTCCCCAAGCCCGAAACCCAAGTGGTATCAGTTTTCGGCTCGTATGGCGCGGTCTGATGCCGAGTTATTCACGTGTGATCAGGTTGTGGCGCTGTTTCGAGCTTATCTCGAAGATGCTGAGCCTGGGTTTCCAGTAGGTTGGCACGACAAATCTGCCGATTTGGTGTGAAGTTCGCTTCGCTGAAATGCAAATGCGAAACGCTTTTTCCAAGCGTCTTCCCAACCGCACACACCAGCTTGAAACAGGATGGCTGACATCCTAGTAGTCGTCGTCAGTCAATTTCCTCCCGACCCTCATGGCTTTGATCAAACTTTCCGCTGCTTTCGCCTGCGCTGTATTCCTCTCCAGTTGCGCTCAAGAGGACGTGGACTATTTCTTCAACGGTCCCCGCGATGGCACCTACCAGCCGGTGCGGCGCAGTGATGACTCGGCGTGGTATGCCCAGCAGAACGCCGCCCGCGAGGCCAACCAGCGCGCGGTCCAGGAGCAGGCCTACAAGAACCAGATGCAGAACTACAAATCGGGCTACAGCAACACCCTGCCGAGCATCCCGAGCTATTGAGCCATCAGCCCGCCGTCATGAACCGCACCTCCGTCCTGCGTCTGATCGGTGGACTCGGGGCTCTCACTTCCGCCTTCGGTCTTTATTCTACCGTGCGCCTCATTCAGTACGGCACCTCGATCATCCCCGGCGGGAGCCCCGTCGCCTCATGGGGAATCAGCGGCTTTTTCGCGATTTCCTTCCTAGTCGGGGTGTTTCTGCTTTTCCGGAGGACTCCCGGCGACAGCCGCCCAACGCGTTGACAATGCGCGAATAAGTTGGCATTTTGGCGTCGTGACTTCTGTGAATTCTGTTTCTTTTAGGGTATTTGATTCTTCTGACGATGCCGCCCGCGAGCTGGCCGCCGAAGTGGCGGAATTGATCCGTTCCCGTGCCGCCGAAGGCCGCAATGCCGTGCTGGGTCTCGCCACCGGCAACACGCCGCTTCCCTTCTACCGCGAGCTGATCCGCCTGCATCAGGAGGAAGGCCTCTCTTTCGGCAACGTCATCACGTTCAACCTCGACGAATATCTCGGCCTCGAGCGCGATCACCCGGAAAGCTACTGGACCTTCATGCACCGGAACCTGTTCGACCACCTCGACATCGCTCCGGACAACGTCAACCTGCCCTCCGGCACCGTCGCCGACTCCGAAGTGGCGGCCCACTGCGCTGCCTATGAGGATGCCATCCGCGAAGCCGGCGGCCTCGATTTCCAGCTTCTCGGCATCGGTCGAACCGGTCATATCGGTTTCAACGAGCCCGGCTCGGAGAAGAACTCCATCACCCGCCGCGTCCACCTCGATCCGGTGACCCGCGCGGACGCCGCTCCGGCCTTCGGTGGCCTCGACAACGTCCCCACCTACGCCATCACCATGGGCTGCGCCACCATCCTGAGTGCCAAGCGCATCGCCCTGCTGGCCTGGGGCGACAAGAAGGCCTCGATCGTGAAGGCCGCCATCGAAGGCCCGATCACCGATCAAATCAGCGCCTCCTTCCTCCAGGAGCACGGCAATACGACCTATTTCCTCGACCGCGGCGCGGCTTCCCTGCTCGCCTGACACACCGGTTTCCTCTTCCAGCCCGTCGGTTGCCTGGCAACCGGCGGGCTTTTTTCTTCATCGGAAATTCACGTTTTCGGAGTCGCCTCGCACGCAGGGGCATTTAGACTGATCCCTGTCATGGCGACCTCCTCCGATGCGAACCAGACTCATTGGCTGAATCTGGCCGACAAAACCTCGCGCCGGGTCAACTTCGGCTGGTGGCTGGACCGACTCGCCGCGCCGCTGGTGATCGCCGCCATCGCCGGGGCCTGCGGCCTGCTGCTGGTGCGGCGGGAGCATCCGGAAACGCCGCTCGGCTGGCTGGCGGGTGGCATCGTGGGCGGCTTGGCCATCATCGGTCTGGTCGCGTGGCTGATGAGCCGCACCAGCTTTGAAACGTCCGATCAATCCCTCGTGCGCCTGGAGGCCGCCATGCGTCTGCGCAATGCCCTCTCCGCCGCCCGTGCCGGTGTTGCCCCTTGGCCGAACCCACCGGCAGCCGTGGATGCGGGCATCGAGTGGAATTGGCCGCGCCTGCTGGTTCCCATCCTCGGAACCCTGCTGTTGCTCGCCGCCGGCCTGCTCATCCCGGTTTCCAAACCGGAAGCCGCCAAGCATCCGACCGAGGCTCCGCAGGCATGGAGCAAGATCGAGTCCGATCTCAACAAACTCGCCGATGAAAAGATGGTCGATGAGACCTATCTGGAGGACATGCGCAAACGTCTCGATGAACTGCGCGCCCAGAAGGAGGAGGACTGGTTCAGCCACTCCTCGCTTGAAGCCACCGACTCGCTGAAGAAGGCCCATCAGTCGGAGATCTCCCGTGTCGAGCGCGAGCTGGGTCGTGCCGAAAAGGCGATGAATGACCTCCAAAAAACCGCGGCCGCTGGAGGCCAGGCGGAGCAGGCCCGCCTCGCCAATGAATTCGATCAGGCGCTGCAAGGTTTGAAAAACGGTGCGATGAAGCCGAACCCGGAATTGCTCAAGCAACTCCAGAACTTCGATCCGAAGAACCTCGGCGGATTGACCAAGGAGCAGATGCAGCAGTTGAAGGAAAATCTCCAAAAGGCGGCCAATGGCATGAAGGACATGCAGGGCCAGGGTGGCCAAGGCCAAGGCGACGATTGGGCCGACCAGCTTTTGTCCGGAGAAGGTGACGGACAAGGAAACGGACAGGGCCAGGGAAACGGCGGTGGCGAAGGTGAAGGCGAAAACGGAGAGGGTGAAGGAGTCGGCAAAGGCGGGGTTTCCCGCGGTCCCGGCCATTCGAACAACCTCTTCGGCAAGGAGCATGAAAAGCGCCAGACCGGCGATCTCACCGGCCTTGAGAACAAGGACCTTTCCCGCGCCACTCCCGGCGATCTCCTCCAGCTTCAGGATGGCGAGCACGACGTGGACAAATCCGGCAGCAAGGTGACCGGCGGTGGCGCGACCGATTCCACCGGTGCCGGTGGTGATCGCGTATGGAAGGAATCGCTCGATCCCTCCGAACAACGGGCCATGAAGAACTTCTTCAGCGAAGGCAAGAAATGAGACTGGCCGCCTTGCTGGCCATCCTTGCCACACTTACCGTCAGTGCGGCCGAAAAGGTCATCGTCATTGATCCGGGCCATGGTGGGAGCACCGATGCCGGTTCCCAGAAGGAGCGGACCTTGTCGTCTTCGAACAACGCGACTTCACCTTCAAAACTGTTAGAAAAAGATCTCACTCTGGAGCTTTCGCTGGAAGTGGCGAAGCAACTTTCAGCACGTCCGCATACGGCTTTGAAGCCGGTGCTTACACGCACCAAAGACGAGAATCCGGACTTCGCCAGGCGCGCCGCGTTCTGTGCGGCTGCCAAACCCGTGGCGATCTTCAGCATCCACTTCAACGCCTCGGACAATCACGCCGCGCTGGGTACCACCGCCGTGGTCGCCGCCAAGGCCACAAATCCGAATTACGCGGCTGACGAGGCATTCGCCAAGGAACTGATCCAAGCAGCCCACGGCGCGGTGGTGAAATTCGTCCCCCGCTCCACTCCGCTGGCGGTGATCCCGGACAGCCACCTCCACGGTGGTGCGGGATCGAATTTCTTTTACCAGCTCGCCAGGCACCCGGAACTCAACAACGTCCCGAAGTGCTTCCTGGAGATCGAGTTCATCGACCGCAAGGATGTGGACACCAATCTGCTGGCGAAGCGCAGGGAAGCCTTCCCCGCGATCGCCAAGGCGATCGCGGACTATCTGGCCACGCGCTTCGAGTGAAGCGGGTTCAAACGTCGATCTTCGCGCTGATCGGATCGGCGAGGCGGCTGATCAGACCCGTATCAAGGCGATAGATCCAACTGTGGATCTTGATCTCCTGACCGCGATCCCACGCGTCTTCCAAAATCGTCGTTCGCGCGACGTGCTTGGCCTGGATGAGAACGTTCAGTTCGCAAAGGCGGTCCACGGCTTCCTCATGCGGCATGGCATCCAGCTCCTCACGATTCAGGCGGGCGATCAAGCGGATGCCCGCGAGCCAGTTGTCGATCATGCCATGGCGGAAATTTTCCAGCGCGGCACGCACGCCGCCGCAGCCATAGTGGCCGCAAACGATGATGTGCTTCACCTTCAGGACATCCACGGCATACTGCATCACCGCGAGGACGTTGAAATCGGTCTCCGCCACCACGTTGGCGACATTGCGATGCACGAACACCTCGCCGGGCGCGAGACCGGTGATCTGGTTGGCGGGCACGCGGCTGTCGGAGCAGCCGATCCACAGGTATTCCGGGCTCTGCTGGGCAGCGAGGCGCTTGAAGAATTCCGGATCGGCGGCCACCTGGGCCTCGGCCCAGGCGCGGTTGTTTTCGAGGAGGGACTTGAGATCAGGCATGCTGGGAAGAGGTGGCGCGCCCCCATTTCGGGATTCCACGGCGCGCTTGCAAGGTGCAAGTTGGGGCATGTTCCGCACATTGCTCGTCCTCGCGCTCTCTGCCGCGACCGTTTTCGGCGCACCGAAGCGGGTCGCCGTGTTCGTGGCGCTATGCGACAATGCCACCCAGGGCATCATCCCGGTGTCCGCGAAAATCGGCGACGGCAACAAACCCGACGACAACCTCTACTGGGGATGCAGCGAGAGTGTCCCGGCCTGCCTCAAGGCCAGCGCCGCGTGGAAGCAGGTGAGAAAGGAAACCCCGGCCGATTCCCGCATCCTGGATCGCCGGGTATTCACGGACACCGCGGGCACGCTTGAAGTCACTGTGGAAGGCTGGCGCGGGTCGGACATCGGCTTCTGCTTGATGGCGTTCGAAAGCGCGCTGGTGGCCGGGAATTTCGATCTCTGCGCCTTCGTCGGCCACAATGTCCTCATGGATCGCCCCATCGATCCACCCACCCAAAAGGCGGCCAAGCCGGTGGACGCGATGGTCCTGTGCTGCCAGAGCGAACCTTACTTCAAGAAACGGCTCACCGGGCTCGGCGCAAAACCGGTGTTGCTCACCACCCAGTTGATGTATCCTGGAGGGTTTCTGCTGCGGGACACCCTGCCGCTGTGGGCGAAGGGCAAACCCGCCGCCGATCTGCGGGCCGCCGCTGGAGCCGCCTACGCCCGCAACCAGAAGATCTCCGTCAAAGCCGCCACGGGCGTGTTCGCCGTCCTTCCCTGATCCGTGTCCGACCTCTTCACCACTCCCGCTGCCGCCGCCGACAAACCGAATCCCGGCGAACCACTCGCTTCGCGCATGCGTCCGCGCACGCTCGCGGAAATCGCCGGGCAACAGCACATTCTCGCGCCGGGCAAGCTGCTGCGACGTGCCATCGAGTCGGACCGCTTCACCTCGCTGATTTTCTACGGACCGCCCGGTACCGGGAAGACCACGCTCGCCCACGTCATTGCACGCAGCACCGGCTCGCGCTTCGAGGCACTCAATGGCGTCGAATCAAACGTCGCCGAGATCCGTGCGAAGATCGAGCAGGCCCGCACCTGGCGGGACCTCCGCGGTGAAACCACGATCCTCTTCATCGACGAAATCCACCGTTTCAACAAAGCCCAGCAGGATGTGCTGCTTCCGCACATCGAGCGCGGCACGGTGCGGTTCATCGGCGCGACCACGCACAATCCGTACTTCTACGTCAACTCGCCGCTGGTCTCCCGCTCGCAGGTCTTCCAACTCGAAGTCGTTTCCACCGAGGAAGTCGTCACGGTGCTGGAACGCGCGATGAGCGATGAAGAATACGGCTTCGGCGGGCAGAACATCCTCGCCGATCCCGAGGCCCTGCGCCATCTCTCCGAGAAATCCGATGGCGATGTCCGCAAGGCACTCACTGCCCTCGAACTCGCCGCGCTCACCACTCCGCCGGATGAGGATGGCGTGATTCGTCTCAATCTCGCGGTGGCGGAAGAGTCGATCCAGAAGAAGGCCATCGTCTATGATGCGGATGGGGACGCCCACTACGACACCATCTCCGCCTTTATCAAATCCATCCGCGGCTCCGATCCCGACGCCGCGCTCTACTGGCTGGCCAAGATGCTGCACGCCGGGGAAGACCCGCGTTTCATCGCCCGCCGTCTGGTAATCTCCGCCAGTGAGGACATCGGCCTCGCCGACTCCGGCGCGCTGCGCGTGGCCGTGGATGCCCTGCAGGCTTTTGAATTCGTCGGAATGCCGGAGGGCCGTATCCCCCTCGCCCACGCCACCGTCTATCTCGCCACCGCGCCGAAATCGAACCGCTCCTACGAAGCCCTCGGCAAGGCCATGGCGGATATTGAACAAGGCCGCACTCTCGCCGTACCGCCGCACCTGCGCACGAAGACGCGCAAGAAACTCGCCGCCGCTTCAGGCGAGAGCGAGGAAGCACTAAAGTATCTCTACTCCCACGACTACCAGGGAGCCTACATTCCCCAGGCATATTTGCCGGAAGGCCGCACCTACTACACACCGGGGGAAGAAGGTCTGGAAAAGCGCATCAAGGAACGCCTCGACCACTGGCGGCAACTACGAGATAAACAGTAGTAGTAGCACAAGCTCCCAACTTGTGAGGCTTGGAACGCGCCACGATGGGGAATCACCCAATCCCTCCAGGAACTTCAAGCGTCCCCCTCCTCCGCAAGTTGAAAACTTGCGCTACTTCTCGTGCTGCAACACCAACTCCAGCAATCCGGGAAACCTCTCCTCGAACTCTTCCTTCCGCACGGAGCTCATGCAGCGGGTGCCCTCCACCCGGGTCGCCACCAGCCCCGCGTCCCGCAGGATCGCGAAGTGGTGCGAGCGCGTCGCTTTGGAAATGTCGAGCGGCACGCCATTGCACGCGAGCTCTCCCCCTTCCAGCAACGTCCGCACGATGGCGATGCGGCAAGGGTCGGAGAGCGCTTGCATCACCGCCGGCAGCGTCACTTCCTCGAGTGGCGGATGGCTGTATTCCTTCATGCGGACGCGGGAACGTAGCACCGAAACAAAGTTCGACAATGATCGAATTATCGTTTGACGCGGGAAAAAACTGGCGCGAATAGTTCGACGGAAACCGAACAATCATGACCGCTCCCATCGAATCCGCCGCCGAACTTCTCCGTCCCGTCCGCATCGGAGCCTGGGATCTCGCGAACCGCCTGATCATGGCGCCCCTCACCCGCTGCCGCGCCAGCGAGGGCCGGGTGCCGAACGCGATGATGGCCGAGTATTATCGCCAGCGCGCCAGCGCCGGACTCATCATTTCGGAAGCCACCTCCATCAATCCGCTCGGTGTCGGCTATCCTGACACGCCGGGCATCTGGTCCCAGGAGCAGGTCGAAGGCTGGAAGCTCGTCACCGATGCCGTCCATGAAGCGGGCGGCAAGATCGTCCTCCAGCTCTGGCACGTCGGCCGCATTTCCGATCCGGTTTATCTTGATGGCGAACTGCCGGTCGCCCCCAGCGCCATCGCTCCTTCCGGCCATGTCAGCCTGATCCGTCCGATGAAGCCCTTCGTCACGCCGCGCGCGCTGACGTTGGAGGAAATTCAAGCCACCATAGCGGACTACCACTGCGCCGCGGAGAACGCGAAGGCCGCAGGCTTCGATGGTGTCGAGATCCACGGGGCCAACGGTTACCTGCCCGACCAGTTCCTCCAGAGCGGCACCAACCACCGCACGGACGAATACGGCGGTTCGGTGGAAAACCGCGCCCGCTTCATGCTGGAGGCTGTCGATGCGGCGGTTGCCGTTTGGGGTGCCGACCGCGTGGGCCTGCACCTTGCACCGCAGGGTGATTCCCATGACATGCACGATGAAGATCCCGTCGCCACCTTCAGCTATGTCGCCCGTGAAGCCGCAGCCCGTGGCCTCGCATTCCTCTTCATCCGTGAAGGTCTGAATGTCGAACGCCCCGTCGGTCCCGCCATCCGCGAGGCCTTCGACGGCGCCTACATCGCCAACCAGCAACTCACCCGCGAAACCGCCGAAGACGCGATCTCCAGCGGCCTCGCGGATGCCGTTTCCTTCGGACGAGAGTTCATCGCCAATCCCGATCTGCCGCGCCGCTTCGAGCTCCATGCGCCTCTGAATGCCCAGCACCCGGAGACCTTCTACGCACCGGGTCCGGAAGGTTACATCGACTACCCCGCCCTGTCCTGATCCCTGTCATGGCCACGCTCGCTGAAACGCCCCTCTCCGTGCTCGACCTCTCGCCCATCTGCGAGGGCGGAACGATCGCGGACAGTTTCCGGAACTCGCTCGACCTCGCGCAGCATGCCGAGCAATGGGGCTACAAGCGGTTCTGGCTGGCGGAGCATCATGGCATCCCGGGCGTGGCCAGCGCCGCCACCTCCGTGCTTATCGGTCACGTAGCGCAGGGCACGCACACCATCCGCGTCGGTTCCGGCGGCATCATGCTGCCGAACCACCCACCGCTGGTGATCGCGGAGCAATTCGGCACCCTCGCCACCCTTTATCCCGATCGTATTGATCTTGGCCTTGGCCGCGCACCCGGTTCGGATCGCGCAACCGCGCATGCGCTTGGACGGGATCCCACCACGGCGGACTCTTTTCCCGAGCATGTCCAGCAACTGCGCGCGCTGCTTGGTGATGCGCAGCCCGGACAAAAGGTGAAAGCCATCCCCGGCGCAGGCACGCATGTGCCGGTGTGGTTGCTCGGCTCCAGCACCTTCAGCGCGCAGCTCGCCGCCGCGATGGGCTTGCCCTTCGCCTTCGCCGCCCATTTCGCACCGCGCCAGATGCAGGAGGCTCTGCATCTCTATCGCACCTACTACCATCCCTCGGCAGACTGGCCGAAGCCCCATGTCATGGTCGGCCTACCGGTCATCGCCGCGGACACCGATGAAGAGGCCCACCGTCTCGCCACCTCCGCACAACAAAGCGTGCTCGGTCTGATCCGCCATGAGCCGATCCGCGTGCCACCGCCGGTGGACACGATGGATGGTTTGTGGGACGAGTCCGAGAAAGCCGCTGTTGCCTCGTTCTTCGGAGCGGCCATCATCGGAGGGCCGCAAACCGTGAAGCGGAAACTGGAAGAAGTCCTCGCCGCCACCGGTGCGGACGAGTTCATCCTGAACTCGCAGTTTTACCATCACGCCGATCGTCTGAGGTCCTATGAAATCGTGAAAACCATCGCATCGGAGGAAGTGGTTCACTGAATTTCCTCCACCCGGGAGACCTCGCCGCCACCGGGCATTCAACGATTGCGGAAGACTTCCGGAGCCTGCGGCAGTTCGGAAAGATCCAGTTCCAGGATGGTCTCGTCATTGACCATGGCGCCCACGGTAAACGCCCCATAAGCCCGAAGCGACAACCTGGCTTCTCCGAACCGGACCGGAACCCGTTCGATGTTCGGATTGAAGGAATCGTGGAGGTGGAACTCCACGGTTCCATTCAGCGGGCGATCACCGGAGGATCTTACGAACAACTCCACACCAAACCATTCGGGAGTGATCTCCTTCACATGAGCCTGGATCTCGTACCCATCGCGGCGGGATTGCGTCCCCCAGCGTCCCTTCTGGGGATCTTCGGGATCGACTACCTTCGGTCGCACCCGCATCGCCACCTGCTTGAGTCCCGTGGCCAATTTGGCAATTCCTTCGTCGAGATCCGCCGCCTTGAGGTCCACTCCGCGGAAGGAAGAAAGTTCCGTGGGAAGATCCCACCAGGCGATCTGATCGGCCAGCAATACCGGCACGATGATTTTTCCATCGGCAATGGCGGATTTCACCTCGTGCGCCACCCCCCTCGAAGAAATGGCCCCTTGTCCAAAAAACACCACGAGGATGTCAGCCTGCGCCAGTTCCGATGCGAGGAGGGACGTGATGTCCGAGCCAAGCAGAGTATCCTCGTCCCAAAACAACCGGCACTCGGGAAGGGATGTCCGGAGCCGCTTGAATACCGGAGCGAGCGCCGGATCTTGGAAATCACCCTTGGCGTAACTCAGAAAGATGCACGCCCCCGTCGTCTTGGGTTTCAAAGACCATCCGTCCAGCGTGCCGGTGAACCTTTCCAACAACCGCATGCGCTGCAGGGAATCAAGCGGGGCCAGGCACTTCACCACTCCACGACTGATCCATGCCGTGAGTTGCTCCATGCAGCCGAGCAACGAGGCGGTCTGCCCCGAACGATCCGCAGCCACGGCCAGGGTTTCCAAATAGGCGTAGTAGGGAATGTAGAGGATTTCACTGCGGACCCAGTATTCGTTCCGTTCCTCCCGGGTGAGATGCCAAAGGCAGCGTGAGAAGGATTCCCTGGCCATTTGCCGGACCGTTTCGAGACGGTCCTTCTCGGTCAGGTCGATCCGGCTCGGCACCGGCCACACCCGCAACCCCGGCTCACCCGACGGCCGCTGCCGGGACCTCAAGGCGGACTCGGCGGTGGCCGCGGCACCACGCATGCTCTGCAGATTCAGGGTGAAGAAGACCACCAGGTCATCCGGCATCTGGACCGTACAAATGCCCGACGTGTCACTCAGGCCCGTGCGACTGTCTATGATGATGTAGTCATATGACTCGCGCAACCTGCGTTTCACCGATTCCAGGAAAACGCCTCCGCCCAATTTCTCGTAGAAGTCATTCCATTGGAAAGTCGCCACCAAGGCTCCGTAGGACGGCCCCTGCCGGCCAGCTGGCACAAAGTCCAATGTTCCTTCACCCGGAAACTCGTAGTCGAGCGAAACCGCATAATCGAGGAGATCCGCGTACTCGTCGAACCACCGGGGGCCTCCATCAGCCTCCGGCCCGGCTTCCCCGCCCTTCTCCTCTTCGGAAACAACAGGCGGTGCAGAAGCTGTCTTGAAGGCCTGGTGGCGGCTGCCCTCCACAAACGCAGCGAAGAAGTCAATCAGCCCGGATGTCTCGGCAAGTTCCGGATCATCCAGAAACGGAGCAAAATAGCGATGCAGTCCTGGAGCTTCCAGATCCCAATCGATGACCAATACACGCTTTCCCTGGCTGGCCAGAATCCATGAGACATTTGCCACCGCCATGGAGCGCCCGGTACCGCCTTTATAGGAATAGAAGGTGAGAATCTGGCATGTTGACGGGGAAGCGGACACTCCGGTCCGCTGGATGACGGAATCGGTGTTCATGGCTGGTTGTCGGCTTTGGGGCCATCGAGGATCGGTTTGATTTCAGTTGGGATGCCAGCGGCCGAAGCCTCGGCGGAGAGCAGAGGATCAGCGGCCCTCGTGATGGCTTGGTCGCTTTGGATCATCTGCTGGCGCACGCGCGTGACCAATCCCTCGAGCGCGCTCTCGAAATCGCGTGGACCGGCGAAAATGACATGCCCCGTACGGGCCGCCTCCTTGAAGCTGCCTTCCCCGAAACGCCGGACCCAGGCTTCCGCCGTGGAGCATCCGGCGGTCTCGGCACCGGAGTAAACCACCGCCACCGCCAGGTGGCCAACCGGATGGGAGTTGATTTCCGACAACAGCGGATCGGTGGCGTCCGCAGCGGCATCGGCCACCAACACGATGAGTTGCTTCTGCTGTCCGGCGAGGGCCAGGCTTGCGGCTATGTCCGCTGCAGGCTGGATGGATCTGCTGACCGTCTTGAGCCTTGCCGCAATGGTTTCCAGGGTGCCATCCAGTCCCGCGATGCCGCCCCCCGCGGTTTCCAGAAAAGCGATCTGAAAAGGCAGGGGGGATGTTATCTGGTCCGCGAAAGCACTGGGAAAATTCAGGAAGTCCGCGATCTCATCGCAATGGCAGAGCGGGCTGTTCTTGTTCAGGCTGTCGGCAATGAGTTCGGACAGTGTTTCCAGAATGGTCTGCACGTCCTTTCTCTGGTTCAGCGCGATCAGTTGACGGAGACCCTTTTCGGAATAGCTGCGCGGATAGCCTTGATCGTATGGATTGAAGCGCCCGAGTTTCTTCGGAAGCGTCTCGCGGTCGCGAGGCTTCTCCCACCAGATGGGAAATATGAAATTATTGGCGGCGGGCGGCGGCAATTCTTCTGCCCGTTTTCCCATGCGCCTGACGAAAACCTCGAGTTCTCTTCCGCACCAGACACTTCCCAGATAGCGGGGCGAGATCAGACAGACGAGCACCTCGGAAGTACGAACGGCTTCCACAAGCACGTCCTTCCAGTCATCACCATTCTTGATGCCGTATTGATCCACGAAGGACCAATTGGTCCTTGCCGCGTCCGTCTTCACGGTCACCAGATCCTTCAAAGTCCGGCAGAATTTCTGGAATGGGGCTCCCTTCAAAGCCTGGCCATCGACCGTGGAGTAGCTGGTGAAAATTGCGTATGGGGATGCCATGGTGGGAATGATTGAAAGCGGCTCTTTCCAAGGGATTCAGCACATCGGATGGTTGATCATCTTCCACCCGGACTCCGCTTGCGAGGTACGGTCTTTCTCGCAACCGCATTGGAATTGCCGGAAGATTTGGTGAGTTCGTTGATACCCGTCCACACCAGCGGACAGATTTCCTTCGAGGATCCGCTGGTGAGCAACCGGTGATTCTGCGATCCGTTGAGTCCGTTGCGCAGGAGTTCGGCCACCTTCTTCTGTGAGTTGGCGTTCCGGATGAAACTCCAGAGGCGGTCCAAAGCTTCATCGGGCGTCAATTTTCCCGGATAGGTCATGGCTTGCAGCCCTTCGCGGATGATCTTGAAACGCTCATTGCAGCTTTCATCCCCGGGGGAAGTCTCCTTCAGATAGTAATCCACGGTCAGTTCAGGAGGACGGCTTTTCGGAGGATATGCCAGCCAACGAGCCACCAGGCCGCTGGCACCGCGGCTTTCACCGATCACGAAAACCGGCTTCCCGGCTTCGAAGGCATGGAGCATCTCCTCGAAAACGCCGGGAATGATTCCGGAGTATCCCAGGATTTTTCCTCCCAGAAACAGGTGTGCGAAGGTTTTGACCTTCAGATTCTGCGACCTGCCAACGGGCTTGTCCGGCAGCACGCATGGCATGGACATGCAGGCTGTCCGCCTCATCACGGTCAGGCAGGCCGCGTTCGTTGCCAGCTTGATACGCTGGTATTTTTCCATCCTGGCGAGGTCCTCCTTTTTGATCTTCCTCTTTTCACCCAATGTCAGTTCTTCGGATCCCATACGACTGTCGGGTTTGGGCACCGGTGGGATCGGTTCGAGCCCGGCCGTCTTCTCATCGACAGGTATGAATGAACATACATCCGTCCACTGGGCGATCACCTGCCGGGTAATCGCCCGGCTGGATAGCCCGGCGCTGAGATTGAAGAGGCGGGTGCCCGGCCCCTTGCCGCTCTTGTCTGCAGAGCGTTCCGAAAGAAGAAGATGAAGAATCACCCCCGTGAAGTTGACCCGTTCCTTCCAAGGCTCGGAAGAAACGTGCGCACAGGGCACGGCACCACCATAGAGAACGGACGAGCGTTTTCGCAGAAGCGGGCGCAAAAGGCGCAGCAGCAGCTCCTGATTGTGCTCGTCCCCCATGCCATTGACGAGGGCGTCGGACGCATCCCCCACGGAAACGGAAAACACCTTGCCATCGAGACTGCCCACGTCTTCCAGACAACCACCGCCCGCGGGTGAGACTATGGAAAGTTCCGAATAGGAGTAAAACTTGACCTTGGGAAACGCCATCTCCAGCCCCTGGCGCTCCATCAGACTGAGACCGTAACCGGGATGGATGATCTTCTCAATTGTGGCACCACCATGATCGGCCGGAGATTTCTTTTGGGGAAACGAGATGAGGCGGTTGACCATGACAGGATCGGGAGTGCGGTTGATGACGACGCACTCCGCACCTCCTCCCCGGTTCGCCAATCCAATGCCGATCAGACGATAGAACATGCCCAACAGGATCTCGCGCAACAGCGTCGTCACCACGAAGCGGGGCGAATCGTCCTGCCAACGCACACATGGAGCGTGGCCGAGTTCGGGAATGGTCCGCGCGATCTGCTTCCCCTGCATCGTCTGCACGACCACCACCGGTGGAATGATGAACATGCGGTTTCTCCGCCTCTTCACAAGGGGATCGGGTACCGGCTGGAGGAAGTCCCGGATCTCTTTCCGGCACCACGGACGATCCGCGTAGTGATCTCCCTGGACGACGATCAGCCCCGCCGAATCCTCCGTGATCGCCTTCTTCAGAACTTCTTCGTAGTCGTAGCCGGAGGCGATGTCCGTCTCGTCGAAGAAGGCCTCACACTGGGTTTCTCCTTGGATGAATTCTTTCAGCTTCACCGCTTCCCTCGTATCGTCCGCCTTGGCGTGGCTGAGGAAGATCTTGAGCTTGCCCGGCACCTGCTGCATCCGGCCACCGGCGCTCTGCTGCTGGAGATAAAATCTCATATCGCGGCAAAGAACCTCAGTGAGCTTCGCAATCAATTTCATGTCCGCCACTTCCGAAGGCTGGCGCATGTCATGCCGGATGAAGTTCAGTTTTCTCATCGACTCCGGCATGTTGTAGGCCACCGGATCGACCGCCACCGGGAACACCCTGGTGGTGCATCCCCCTGATGCTCCATGCTTCGCGGCCAGTTCGGCCACATACCGCCGCCATTCCGGCGAAGCGACCATGTTCGCGTCAATCAGCGGAATGATGTAGTTGATCCGGCAATCCTCCGAAATCGGAGGCGGGCTTTTCAGAGGGCTGCCATCCGGTTGCTCACCCGCCGCACTTCGGAAATAGACCGGGATGCCCTCCATGTTTTCCAGCCGGAACCAGTGATACAACCTCCTCGCAATGGTCAGCCCCCGGGGAGCGCTTTTTCCGGACTCGGATGACTGGTTCGATCCCGCAGCATCCGCCTGGGCATCGAATTCAGGATGCCACAACACATAGATCCGGACCGGAGACAGGCCTTGGGGGGGCGGCTTCATTCGGAAATCGTAAAATGATATTCAGAGGAGAAAAGCATGTTTTCAGGTTTCAAGTTATTCACGCAATTCATCCCACACCTAACTGTCACGTCGGAAATTCCACTCAATCCGCATCATCGCTTTCAATTCAGCACCGTTCTAACGGAGCAGTGATTCTCCGATCGACTCGCCCAGGGCGCGGTAGCTTTCCCATTGCTCGTCATCGAAGAACTGATCGACCGTCGTGTCTTGAGGAAACGCGGGATGGAACGCGGCATAACTCGTCACGTCCTGGGATTCCTTCCCCGTCAAACTTGACTTGAGGAGAAGTATCCAGCACTCGGCTTCTCCATATCGTTCCTCTTTCCCCGGCCGGACCTCTTCATCAAAGGGGATCTCCAGGTTGCCATGGGCGTGGGCATAAGGCGAGGGATCCGGACCGAAAGTCACCCGTGCCAATGCGCCGTGGCATGCTCCAGCCGCCCCGATTTCCTTCAAGGATCCAAGACGTGCAGGATCCGCCCATCGCTCAACCAGGCTGGGAGGAGGCAACGTCCCGAAAAAGTCGTTCCAATTCCGGTTCCCTGCCGTGCCGCCGGGTTCCATCCATTCGATGGAGGCATTGAAGTCCTGTCTGGCCTGACGGGCGAGCCGGGCCAGATCCTCATGGCGATAGTCCGGATCACAAGCGCCATCGGTAAACATCATGAATGGGACACGACGCCTGATCAGTTCATAGAGGCCGGTATTGTCGAAATGGCCGCCATCGCTCAACTGCCACAGACGCTTGGAGGGCCCCCCGAAGATTCCCTGCCATTCGGCAAGCAGCAACGACTGAACCCGGAACAAAAATCCCGGCAGGTCCTTCAGCCTTCGCCACAGCGACCGCGGGTAGCGACCAGGTCGCTCTCCAGCACCGATGCCGCTGTCCCACCAGTAGCCCAGCCGGGCGTTCACGATGCCCATGAGGAGGGACATCCCACGGCGCGTGCCGCGTCCGATCCCCGTGCTGAAAGCCGCCCCGGAAATACCCAGCCAGTTACCGAGCGTGAGGGATTCCACCGGAGCGACCGTGCCATTGCGATTGCCCAACACATGGAATGCATTCGGGTTCTCCGGAGGAATGACAGGCTTTAGGGCGGTCAGGTCATCTCCTCTTCCGTCCAGTCCCTCCAAACGCAGGCGCAGCTTCTGCCATCTGGATATATTCCCAGGCTTCGTCCACAGGCTGTGGAAGCGGCGGCCCGTCGATACCCCGTGGGGGCCCACGCACATGGATATGCCCTGGCGCTCGCGGACCTCCCGCTCCGACACCGCATCCACGGTTTCATTCACGCATACATTCACCAGATGCAGTGGTCCGCCTTGAAGCTCCGGATGATACTGGTGGAATGGCAGGTCGTCCCCCGGATGAGCCAGCTGCACATCGCCCCCGCCGTCATTCTCCGATCCAAAGACGCGCTTCTGATTGGACGCGCCTAGAAATGTCCGTGTCAACCGTGCCGCGTAAGGCGCCTGCAGGGTGGACAGGTTCAGGAAATCAAACGCCCGGCCAACCAGGAACGAAAAGACCGCTGCGATCGCGGTCACGCTCAGTCCCCATGAATAGTGGTGGTCGAACATCCAGTGGCACGCCACGTCGATGATGAAAAGCAACCCGATGGCAATGGGATAACCAATGAAGCCCCCGATGAAGGCGAGCATGCCGGTTCCTTCCTTTTTGTTCCGTCCATCGAGTTGTTTGAACACTTTGGAAAACACGGCTCGCAACACCGGCAGGAACGGAACGAGGGAAGCACTGACAATGGCCAAGGTGCCGGGTATTCCCTGGGTTCCCGCGGCGGATCGGGCGAAAGTATCCACCACCACCCATCCGGCCACAACTACCAGCATCAACAGCGCTTCACCGAGCGCGCGTGAAAGGCGGTTCCTCACAATCACCCCTTGCTTGCAGGGATCGCTTCCGGCTTCACGCCGCACGGCTTCCTGCCAAACCCAGGCGAGCACCAGAATCACCGCCAGATGGGTGGCCGCCAGCAGCTTTCCAGGCAACAAGGCCACCACCACCACTCCTATCAAAAGAGTCAGCCAGCACAGCAGTGCGAAAAAGGGATAAGGCCGCGACGCGCCGCTTTTCGGAGCAAGCCAGTAACCCAGCAGAAGCGGCAACACCGCAAGCTCCAATATGCCCGCTGCCAGCCACCACCAACCCGAAACCGGCAGGCCCGCCAGTGAAAGCCCGGCGGTGGGAAACGGCAATTCATCCGCCACAATCCGCAGCACACTGAACAAGGCGAAGATCAGCGAGCCGATCACCAGATGAACCGTCAGCACATTCCTGAAATAGACTCCGAGGTTCATCTTCAGATCCTCCATGCCGGACCCCGCGATATAGTTGGCATGATTTCTCAGCCATGCCATCGGACCTGACGGCGTCTTGAGGATATCCTGCACCCTGCCCGCGGGATCAGCGGCAGCGGTCACCATCGGTCGGGTGAAGAGGCGGCCGATGAATCCTCCGACATAACCTCCACCGGACACCGTTGAGATCATGTCCACATGGCGCAGGCCGTCCCGCTTCGCCATGGCCTGCAGGATTCCCAGGGAAAACGTGGCGCTCCGGATACCTCCTCCGGACAACGCCATGCCCACGATGTCTTTCGGCCGATCTTCCCACGCCCCGCCGGACTTCGCCGCTGCAGCCCGGTCTCCGGCCCGGGCTTTCGTCCTCCTTTTCCGAATGGCCTTCCACTCCGCTTCCCGCAGGGCTTGCGGGTAGATCGTCTCAAGATCGTCGCGCAGCAGCGTATCAGCCGCCTTTTCACTGACCATCAGCAGGGGTGCCAGAATGAAGTAGCCGGGAATGCTCGGAAACACCGAAGCATCCACCACTCTCAAGTTCTCCACACCATGGACGCGGAACTTGCTGTCGAGTACGGCGCCCTTGTCAATCAGGGCTCCGGTATCGCGGCGCCAGGGGTCCGAACCTATCCGGCATGTTCCGCAGGCATGATGTCCCCATGCCTGGGTCCTCACCCACTCATCCATCTCTGGACTGTCATCCTGAATCCGACTGCCAGGCTGGATCTCGTTGATGAATTGTTCCGGATTGCGCGCATTGATCTGGCGGAAGAATCTGACCGTATCCACCAGCGCCTTCGTGTCGTTCATTGCCCCCTGTTCCGAAGGACCTTCCAGAAAGGAATGGAAACAAATCTCCGGCGCATCGAAGGAGCTGTTGGAGCACAGCCTCACCGTGCCACCGTTGTTGTCCGTGTAGGCCTTCAGGATCACCCAGGTCCACAACTTGCGCTCGTCCCCTGAACCGCCGATGTCCCGCCGCAATAGCTCGCGGGACCAGTTCCAATAGTAGCCGCGGAACGCCGCCGGAGCACCGAAGGTGAATGTGTCCGGTTCCGGCTGATCCTCTCCGAGCACGGAAGATCTGCGCATGACCGCCAAAGCTCCGCCATTGGTGCCGTACAGTCCGCCCTTGCCCTCACGCCAGAGCTTCGCCGCATGATCGTTGTCATCGCCTGGACAAAAGCTAACGGTGCGGAGCGTTTCGAAATCACGCGCCATCTCGCTGACGATGCTCACCTCATACCGGTCCTGCAGGTTGCGTCCCACCCCCTGAAGGTCCACGATTTCAGCCACCGCCTTCCCGTCCCGATCGCGGGGTCCTTCGATTCCGAATTTCTGGAGATCCTCCACACAACCCACGCCGCTCAACATCAGCAGCTGCGGAGTGTTGAAAGCCCCTCCTGACAGCACCACCTCTCCTCCCGCTTTTGTAAAATAGCTCACCTCACTTCCAGCGGGAGGATTGGAGAAAAGCGGACTCGCCTTGTACAAATATTTGCCCTTCACCGCCTCCACCCCGATCGCCCGCGGAGGCCCGCCCGCAAACGAGCTATCAAAGATCACCCGCTTGACGTGAACTTCCGGGACGATCACCAATCTGCCACATGCCTCCCCTTGCGCCGCTCTCCTGTTGAGTTCGTCCTGTGTCCGCATCAAAAACTCACGGACGCCTATCCGCTGCGGAGACCCCTTGCCCATGCTCGTCGGCCAAGCCTCTTCCGGCGGCGGAGCGATGCCCACCGGGATCAGGAACACGCCCTCCGGTTTCGTCCGGCGGGTATTCCGGTCATTGGGGTCCAGGTACTGGATCACCCGGGCCTGGAACAACGCCTTCTTCAACATCATCAACAGCGGATTGCTGCCGTGCAGCACACTGATCGCCGTGCGAGCCAGGATGTTGAAGAACTCCTTGTCCTTCTTGGCGATGCCTTCGACCAAATCCGGGTCAATGAAACTGGTTGGCAACCATCCGCTCTTTCCGTGGCCGCCTTCATCGAGCGCCGTACGCGGATCGATGACAAACGCCACCTTCTGCCACGCCACGTATATCAGCCCGAGGAGTTTCCGGAGCGCCTTGTGATAAGTGGAGACATACAGACAATGCTCCAGCTTCGCAAAGTAGCCCTGCATCTGGCCGGCACGCCACGAATCATCCCCGGTCAGGTCGGCGATCGCATTCCAGTCCCGGTCGTTCGGAGCGATCATGATCATCGCGTGATGCCCCGTACACCCTCCGATGCCCGCACTCCGCGGATAGAAAATGCCGCGTTTGACCGGATCCGCTTCTCGCGCACGCCCCTCTTCCGGATCTAGAAATCGATCCGGAACCGGAGTTCCGGGTTTGCCATTGGGATCGGTGGCTTTGTTATACTTATGATCCTTTTGCTGGGTCGCGTCATCCTCGTAGTGGCGCACCGAGAACATCCACGCCATGTCCGGATCTTCCGTGGCGGCCCCATGATAGCCGGGCACGGAATGAACTTCACCCGGCCAGCTCCGGGGAAAGATCGGAGATCCGCTTGCGGTGTGCGGATCGCCTCCCGACTCCAATACCAGCACCTGCTTTCCGCCCAATGCCAGCCGGGCAGCAAGCGGACCGCCTCCCGCACCCGATCCGACGATGATGTAGTCGAACGGCGACTCACCGGGCTCTCCCGCCTTGGCGACATCCATCTCCTGATCGGTCTCCTGATTCATGGCTGTGAGATTGCTGGGGGGATTCAGAGAGTCTTGAGAAATGAAATGAGATCCTCCTTGGCCTGATTGTTCTTCAAGGGATCGGGATCGAGCACCTCCCCGAACAAGTGACCACGATCGAGGACGAAGTCCGGGCACCTGCTTGCCTCCATCAGGGGTTCTCCCGCCAGTCTCTCGAAGAGCATACAAGCCTCGTCACCTTTCAGATTTCTTTTCCGAATCTCCTGGCTCGCCCGCACCATCGCCACGACTCCTCTGGCCGTGGCAGGCCCTTTTTCCGGGTCCAGGTTCATCAACAAGTTCACCGGAGTGCCCTCGGGAATCGGGCCCACCCGGATGGGTCCGAAGCGCCCGGCAATGTAGCCGTTCAGCACCACCGCGATCAGCGCGGTCAGGCAGGCGAGCGCCGCGAAGACCGCCTTCACCGCACGATCATCCCGTTTCCGGATCAGGAAGAGACTGGTGGCGAAGACCACCAGAAGCAGCATGGCCGCGCCCACCAACCAGCCATGGGAAGCGCCTGCTCCACCTTTCCGGATCTGGAGCACCACCACTCCGACCAGTGCCGCCACCATTACCACGATGAAGAAAATGGCCAGCACCCGCGCGTTCGGGCGGAAATAGAGGAATACAACACCCAACAAGGCCAGCACCCCCACCGCACACCACAACACCCAGGCCGGCATTTCGAGCAAACCAGTCGCAGCCACCACCAAGGCCCCCACCGCGGTGCCCGTCATCTGGCCGATCCCTGTCAGCAACAAGAACGCCGCCGACATGAGCGCCATCACGATCAACAGCACTCCCACATGCCTCGACTTGCCATAAAAGAACGCCACCACCCATACCGCAAGCAGCAGAACCCACAGCCATATGCTCACAACACCAAACCAGACGGGTCCCGTAACTCCCTCGACCAATGGTCGGATAAAGGGGGCTTGGAAAACGATATAGGACTCCGTTGGCAACCGATAGATATATCCCGGATCAGCCGCCGCGGATTTCGCCCTGCCCCGGAGGTCTCCCGGCCGTGGTTCGAACGTCACACCCTCCACCACTGATTCCAGCGGCCGCTTGTCCTTCCAGAGAATCTTCCGGATGCCATCTCCGAAGGCGTCCAAGCGGGCTTCCACCGTTGTGGGATTGGAGACCTTGGCCGGGTCCCGAGTTGGATAGAAACCTCCCACGGTATTGTTGTGCAGATAGGGAGCGGTGCTCCACAAGCTCAGCAACGTGGGCGGCCGGTAGTAGCCGGGACCTCCGGAGGGAGGCGCGTAGGAACGAAAGCCGTGCGCTTCATTGCAAGGATCGAAGACGGTCACTTTCCCAACAGCCGGAAGATGCTTGTAATCCTCCGATGAAAAATTGTCCCACACATGGCCTGCCATCGCATTGGTGGCAACCGCCCGCGCGGAATTCGTGCCTACCAGGGTGATCGGAATCCGGATCTCGGAGGACATGAAATTATCCACCAGAAACGGATCATCCTCGACCCCTAGCTTGAAACCCGCACGGACTTGATCGGCCGTCATCCCCCGTGAAGCTATCTCGGTGATCCGCCTTACGTAGTCCGCATACGCCGGACTCGCCTTGAAGTCGCTCCAGGACTGGAACGACATCGGCAGCTTGTAGTGGGCCGGAGCCTGCGCGCCGACCGTATATCCTTTCCATCCGCCCTCCGGTTCCGTGGTTTCGAAGGACAACCTGAAATCCCCGGGCTGCTTGCTGGAATGGCAGATCGCGCAGTTCTTCAGGAAAACCCGCCGTCCCCTCAACCGGTCGAGATCGCTGTTCTTTTCAAGCTCACGCCGCCCCACGTCCTGCGCTCCCGCCTTGCCGTCATCCGGAGAAGCCGCTGCCCCGGCACCCACCGTCGCCTTCGCATCGTACAACTTCATGGCCGCGGTGGCGTTTTGCGCCGGCAGCATGCCTCCCCCTTTCAAGGAGCGGGCAGACGTCTTGAAGGTGAAAAACGCAGCCAGATACGGAACGCGGTATCGTTCGTTCACCTGCCAGAACACCGAATTCCTTTGGGATGAAGAAACGCGGAACGGCATTTGCGGACGGTAGCCCACGATCGGATTGTGACACTTCGCCCATTCCTCGGAGTAGGTGCCGATGTTGAGAGGCACGCGGATGAAGGCCGCGAATCCACCACAACTGTCGGATCCATCCAACAGCACCCGCGGGAAATGGCGCCGGTCGGCCCCCGGCACATCCTCGATGCTCGGTATCAGGAGATTCGCCGCACTCTGGCGCTCCGTCGTGTTCGCCGCCGCTCTCGCGAAACGTGCCGGAACGTCGAAGATGGCATTGATGGTATTCGGATTGTTGATGTGATCCGTGCTGACCAACGAGGTATCGATCGTCCCCGGAGGCTGGCTTTTGAGGAAGTGATAGAGAAAGTGGCTTTTGTCCTTGAACGCCCCCTTGTCCAACAGGTTGCCGAAGGCCTCTTGCGGCCTCCAATATTGGTTTCCCACGATGGAGGATAGATTCTCCCAACCCGGATTCTCCGGATCCGCGGGCGGATTCAATGGATGCGGTCCAACATGGCAAAACCCGCACGACATGCTCGGGCGGAACGGACGGACCAAACGGGGATCCGCATGCACGGTCGAATCCTCGTAGTAATCCGAAGGCTGCTGGGTGATGACGCGGCGATCCCAATACTCCCGGGCCTCCTTCGCCTCCACCGTGTTGCCAAAAAAATCGGGATTGAGCATCAGCCGCAGTCCCACGATGCCGCTGGGATAACCATAAACCAGCGGGTTCACGCCGTCATCCGCGCTCGCCAACCACTCCTCCACCTCCTTCAGCATCGCCTGTGCCTGTTTGTCCTGACCCGGTTCAAAGGGCAGACGTGTCTCCACTCCGGGATAGTCGGTGGAGTATGCGCCGATGGCCTTGCTTCCCACGACCTGGCGCGTATGGGGATCGAGTACCGGCACCGTCAGCTTCGTGCCACCGGGATCCGGAACATCCAGATACAATCCCAGCACCCGCTTCTCCCTGTGCCCGTCGTTCTTCCTGAACCCCGGTTGATTGATCAAACCCGCATCGTGAAAGCGGGTATCCCTCCGGCGCCCGTCCATCAGGATCAGGAAATCGTTCAAACCGTATCCCTGCTCCTGCAACCATCCCCAGAAGGTCTCATTTCCCGCCCCCCATAGTATCCATGTGTTGCGGCCGCGGATCGCATCGATCTCAGCCTTTCCGGGGATGCCGTCCGAGGAGACACGCCCGTTGCCATCGGCATCGAAGTCCAACGGCTGCAATGTCCCCCGGGGTCCGGACGCCACCTGATCCATCTGCCAGAAAACATCCCTGGACTCCGCCTTGAAATCCTCCGCCGTCCTCTTCGTGATTGGTGTCCCCCGCAATGTCCGGCCGGCAGTCAGCTCGTCAAGTTGCGCGGTGGGATCCGTCCCTGCCGGATAGTTCCGGGGATCCACCGGAGGCATGGCTTGCTCGGGCGCTTCCCCGGCTGCGCCGCCAGGTGGTGTCGCCGCCGGGGAGCTGATCGGGAGAACCAGCAAAGTGCTCAAAACCAAAGCCGAAAGCCCCCAAACCGAAGCAATCCGGAGCCGCAAGCGCTTCATGGCAAACGCATTTTCGATGACGGCAACTCTCATAATATTGTCAGGTTTTGTTAGATATATTGAACACAACCTTACGTGGCATCCACACCGACAATTTTAACCCGAACATGATCAACATGACCGCGCTTGGCAAACATATTCCAACATGCATCCGATCCAACACGCAAAACTCACGACCTCTCCCAGCAAATAATGATTTTGTCTTGATGATAAGACGACTCATTGATCTGTTATTTAAGGCAATTCGCGAGCCAACCGTGCGCACATCCTCCCCTTCCCCACGCTGGCCCGGCGGATTCCTGAATAGGCAAAACCCATGACATCATGGCTGGCGTGATGCGGGGACAGCCCCTCCCAATTCCTTCATCCTGTTCCACCAACATCTCCAAAAGCATGAAACCTTCCCCCAAAAACAACCGCCTCATCTCTTCCGCCCGATCGCTCACCAGCGCACTTACCGGCACGGTCCTGATGTCCACCCTCTCTTCATGCAGACAGGACTCCTGCATAGCCCCTACTCCGCAAACACTGAAAATCGCCGGGGAATTGCGGGGCATCTCCGCCACCAACTCCTCCCTGGCCCGGAGCACGCCGGTGGTGGACGTTCACGTTCATACCTTCAATGCGCGCTATCTTCCGCTACGCGGCATCATCCTGGGCAAGCGTGACGCCGCCGCCCCCTGGACATGGTTGATTTCAGACTATTGCGCCAAGATCATCGCAGAGGATATCGCATCGCGTGCGGCACTCTCTCCGATTCCCGGCTCCCCAGGCATCAAGCGCACCAATCTTCATCCACAACAAGCCGCGGGAATTCGCAAGAGCCTCGCGTGCGGGGTTTTCACCAGCATTCTGGACAAAGCCGTCGCCCATGGAGCGTGGAATCCCCAACTGAATCCCGGAGAGCAGTTGCAACGGGTCGATGCCATGGTGCCCACTCTTACCTTCGCCGAGAAACAGGCTGTCAAAGCCACCGCCAGGATGATGGGCATGGAGGATCATCTGCAAAGGCGTGGAGAAAATCCGGACGTCGACTCGGGCATCAAGGCAACCCTGCATTTCCTCTGGGTCCTCACGCAGGACGATGCCCGGCTTGTGGACCTCTATCGCCAGCTCCACGCGGGCGCACCCTCCGCGGGCAAGATCCGCATCGTCTCGCACATGATGGATCTGGCACCGGTGTATGACCAGACTCCGGATTCCAAGGAATTGCTCGATTTCCGCAACCAGCAGATCCAACGCACCCGGACATTCACCCAGTTGCGGACCAGTGGTGCCACGTATTTCGTCGCCTACAATCCCTACCGGGATTACTGGCAGGGCGGTCGCCCGGGGGATGCATTGAAACTGGTCAAGGACGCCATCACCAAACACGGAGCCGCCGGAGTGAAAGTCTATCCTCCTTCCGGCTACCGTGCTTCCGGAAACCAGATCGAAAAGAAACCGACCCCGCTTTTCACCCGCCATCCGGCCAACCAGTGGACCGCCCGGTACGGTCACATTGGCGGCACCACCGGTGGCGCGGCCTTGGACAAGGAACTCGAGGAGTTGCTGCTCTGGTGCATCTCACGGGATGTCCCCGTGTTCACGCATTCCGGATACGGCGAGTTCGAAGCCCGCAAGGGCTATGGCGTCGCCAATGCCAATCCTCTCTACTGGAAGCAATTTCTCGAAAGCCACCCGGAACCGGATGGTTCTCCATGCCGTCTGCGGCTCTGTCTCGCCCATGCCGGTGGAGGTGATTATTGGTTCGGTTGCGGCAAGCATTCCGATTGGGGTCGCATGGTCTATGAACTGTGCTGCCAATATCCGAATGTTTACTGTGAAGTCACGAGTGGTGAAGAGCTCCTCGATGCCAACCGCCGGGCGTATTTCGTGAATCAACTGGCCACCCTGTTTACCCAATCGGAAAAGACGCCCCACCCGTTCGGGAAGAAACTTCTCTATGGATCGGATTGGCCACTGCCTGATCCGGGCGCGCCCGCCGCCGTTCTGAAAGCCACCCAGGAAGCGTTCCTCCATGACAGCCTCAGAATCCACTACGCTGATTACTTCCACCTGAATGCGGAGCGCTACCTCCGTCGGAAGCTCTGATCCCCCCCCGGTTTCCTTCCTGACATTCCTTCACGCAAGACCTCATGCCCCCCTCTCCCACCTCCACTCTGGACAAGGCTTCCCAGGAAAAAGAAGCCGCCCATGCCCTGTGGGTACAGCTTGAAACCCGTATTGCCGTTCAATCCCTCCACCAATGTTCCGGAGATGAGGAAACCGCGGTCAAGAGCATCGTCAGTCTCTTTGCCACGACCCGGGATCTATTGACTCACTATCCACTCGCCACCGGGTTTGAGAAACTGGCGCTGGAGATCATCAATGAAACCGTCCGCCGCTACACGTCACGGTGGCATCGCTGGATGATCGCTTCAGATGCGGTCCGCGATGAAAAGGGGGAACCTCGCCTTGAGTTCGCGGACGAATGGACACGCAAGAACTTCCGGACGGAACTGGAGGATCTTCGCGGAAAATTGACTCTATACGCTCAGGAATTGAAGTGCCTGGCTACAGGACAGCCCCCGGCTGAGGGCGCGACCTGGCCACAAGATCTCGAGGCCCTGCGCCAACGGATGATTCCCAAGCCGGTGCCCTTGGGCAAGCCGATCAAAGCCGGCATCCGCATTCCGTTTCTCCTGCGGGAGTCTCCCGGAGATCCCAGCCAAAAAAGCCTGCCAAGAGAAGCTATCAACGACGCGGAAGCCAAAGCCATCCATAAGCTCCGCATGGCGAGGCAATCTCCCGGCCATCCCATCCACGAAGAGACACCGTCCATCATGGATGCCTGCGGGCTCGCTCTCTCCGGAGGAGGCATCAGGTCCGCCACCTTCGCTCTCGGCATCGTCCAAGTATTGGCCAAACGCGGCCTGCTGGGCCAGTTCGACTACCTCTCCACCGTTTCGGGGGGAGGCTACTTCGGGGCTTTCCTGGGCAGCTATCTGGGAACCAGTGCCCCAGCCAACAACCAGCCCGCCGATGACAACTATGCCAAACGGGTGGAAGCTCTTTTCGACCGGCCTTCATCCAAGGATGAAACCACCGTCCACCCACCGCATCCCGCAACGTCACTGCCATCAACCACGCCTCCATCCACGGATGCAACCACCGCCAACCCACCGGAGACACGTGCCATACGACATCTGAGAAACCACAGCACCTACCTCCTGGATGGCAGTCCTGCGGAACGAGGAGTAGGCATCGGCATCGTTCTCGCAGGAGCTCTCTTCAATCTGCTAATCCTACTGCCCATTCCCCTGCTCGCCGCCCTTCTGACACTGGTGCTCTATCACCTCGGATTCTGGGGCGGAGGACAACAGCCGATCGGAACCAGTTGGATGCCCGACTTGGGCACGGGTTCTACCTGGCTTCTACTGGTTCCGGCCTCTCTCCTACTGATTGCCCTGCTGATCTTCCCGGTCATCAAAACGCGGTTGGTGAAATCAGGACGTCTGCCGAATTGGGAGGGATGGGTCGTTGCCTTCTTCAGCTGTACGGCAGTCGCCCTCATCCTCTGGAGCATCCCTCTCGGATTCCATTTCTATGAATGGATCAATTCCGATCACTGGCTGAACGATGCAAAATCATTCAAGAGTCGGCTCGAACCGGTTCTCCTGGTCTTCGGCATCACCGGATTCGCCGGACTCAGCACCCTCGCCTCCAAGCTCAAGCTCTCCGGCTGGAAAGGCCTTGCCCTCAGACTCTCCGCCATCGTCGCCTTTCCCCTGCTCTATCTGTGGCTCTATTGGATGATCACTTCCCTCATGATATCCGGTCCGCACGCCACCGGCTGGATATGGGGCTTCACCAGCGCCACCACGGTGCTGATTGCATGGGCAGGGTGGGGCGTCGATGTGAACACCTACTCCCCCCATCACTACTATCGCAAGAAACTCTGCGAGTGCTTCCTGCTCCGGAATCAAATCGCGCCCGGTTCCCCGCCTGAAATCTCGGCCAGCGAGCTCGTCCTGCTCTCGGAATTATCCTCCACCTGCGCGACTCCCTATCATCTCATCAACGCGACATTGAACCTGCCCACCAGCAAGGAACGCGAACTGCGTGGCCGCCTCGGAGATTTCTTCGTTTTCAGCCAGCACCATTGTGGCAGTCCCGTTTCCGGTTACTACCCCACCAAGGCCCTCGAGCAGGCCGATCCGCTGTTGGATCTTGGAACCGCCATGGCCATCTCCGGAGCCGCCGCCTCCTCCAACATGTGTTGGCAAACCAAGCCCACCTACCGGATGGCGATGACCCTTGCAAACGTCCGCCTCGGCTACTGGCTCAGGAATCCCATTGGGGGATCTGAAAAGGCCGGGAAATCTCCCAGGCCCGGTCCTTTCTGGCTGCTGCGTGAAATGTTCTCCGTGCGGATGGATGAAAAACAATCCTACCTCAATCTTTCCGACGGGGGACACATCGAGAACCTTGCCGCCTACGAACTCCTCCGCCGTCGTTGCAAGTTCATCGTCTGTGTCGATGGCGGCTGTGAGCCCGACATGGGTTGCCGGGATCTGATGCGTCTCGAACGCTATGCCGCGGTCGATCTCGGCATTACCATGCACTACGACATCGCTGATCTCGAACTCCAGGCCAACGGCTACAGCCGGTCCTATGCCGTCATGGTAAAGATCGACTACAGCCCTCCCCGCACGGAAGCGGAACGGACGAAACGCAAGTCGCATGATGCCGAATGGGGATGGCTTCTGTACATCAAGCTCGCCATGGTGGGATACGCCAAAGGGTATGTGATGGACTACAAGCGGGATCACCCGTCCTTCCCTCACGAAACCACCGGTGACCAGATCTACGATGAAGCCCAGTTCGAAGCCTATCGCTCCCTCGGCGAGGCCGCGGCATCCAGCATCCTCACCGCGCGGATTCTGGGAGGAAATGTCAATGACCCCTCGCTCAAGGAATGGTTCCAGGGCCTGGCCTCCTCCATGCTGCCGGACAACGATGAAATCTTCCGCCCCGTGGTCGACACACCCTCACCGCCTTCATCCCGATCATGAGGATCACAACGATCTGCGTCTTGCCAGATCGCGATTTCTCATTAGGTCCGTTCCTTCCATCAGCTTGGAACCTCTCCTTTTCCTTATCCCAGCTCAGGGCAAGCTTATAATCTGCTCAAGAGAGATACGCCAAAGTGAGGCGCTTCACAGTGAGGAGACGATGCAGGCCGCTCGATGTGAATCGAGTCAAACCGTAGAAGGGCCCCACCTCTCGTTCAGTCCGTAGTGATGATGCCCTTCAGAAGGTCGGGGACCGCGTCCGTTTCAAACAGACGAGCCTCCCCCCCCACAACCAAGTGGGTTTGGTAGCTTGGCCTTTCCAATGATCCGAGGGTGGAGATCGAAATTTTCGCGTCTGATGCCCCGAAATTCAAAAAGGAATTTCCCAGTTCCCGGTCAGCGATTCTCATGAACAAGGCGGAGCGCTCCGATCCCAACGTCTCCTGAATCTGCTTCAGGAGTTGCTCTTTTCGTCGCTTCCCTTCTTCGGGAAACGAGTTGATGACAAATCGCGTTTCCTTATCCCCCGACTCAACCAAATGAATGTTTTCCAACTGCAAGGCCTGTAGATCCTGCAAAGCAGCATGAAGAGCCTCATCCAACGTTATCCGGTCGGGGGCGGTGATTGAAAGAAAATCGCAGATCGAATCATTCAACGCATAACCCCCGGACAAGGGCTGAATCGGACGATTCTTGAACAGAGCGTCCAACAACTCGTCCGTGGCAGGTGCGGGCTTTGTGGCGGAAGCACCCGGCCTCGATACAGTTCCACCACTCCGAGGCCTTGAAGATCCGGGAGCACTTTCCGATGCGGCTGAAGGGAAGGAAGAGGACTGCTGAAATTGCGGAACCAAAGGCGCTCCATTCACCGCATATCCGCTCTTTGGACCAACAAGGTGGTAGGTCATCAGGCAACCGGCTACAAAGCCTCCTGCAACGAGCGCCAGTGACACGAACGAAGGTTTCATGGTTTCTTCTCCAGATACCGTCCATTGAGCCATCCGGATTCGATATCCTTGAGGTCCGCTGCGGTCACTGAAGATCCATCGGCTTTGTAGAGCCGCAAGGCTTCACTCTTCACCAGAATCTTGAATTCAAGTTCCGACAATGGCGGTAAATCAGGTTGGGTTCTCTCCAGGAATTCCAAGAGCCTCGAAACGGGAATTTCACCCGAATCGGCAGAAACCGCAATGAGATCGGGCTTCTGCCGGGGATCTATCACGGTGATTTTCGAAGAATGAATCAACGGGGTATACCATCCTCCATCGATCATGGGGTTGTTCGTAAGGATTTCTCCCGCCTTGTTGCGGATCTTGATGTAAGCCCCGGTGGGCACCCCAAAGCCTTCGATAGGGCTTAGAGGCGAATCAGCCGTCCGCTTGAAAAAAGAGGAGGATTGTGCCGGGATCGAGACTCTGAAAGTTCCAGCTTGGGAAATGCCAAGAGTCATTCCTCCATTTTTCCCTTCAAAAACAGCACCCGAAGAACGTCCGCCCACTCCCGGGTTTCCTACAGGGGTCTGCAAGGCTTGGGAAGTTGACGAGGAAGAGCCATCCGTTTTGGAACTATTGACAGAAGAGGATGCCAAAGTATCCACCGATCTGACGACGGATGAAGCCGCGTCTGAACGAGGTGAGAGAACCTCATTCCCATTTGGCTTATTCCCGCCCTTCCTCAAGTTCCAAATCAAACCTCCGACCACCCCAATCGCCAGAATCGAGAAAATCAAGGTGGATGCTACGGATGGCTTCATTCTGATCATTTTTCGTAATACTTGAGTGAAGCTCCGGTCGTCCATCCGGCAGCTGGTGTGGTCGTGACGGGAGCGGGAGTCACCCCCCCTTTGCCTGTCACTTCCTGAACCGACGCATCGACCCATTTGGTGACCTTGACGCTGTGTTCATTGCCATTATATACACCGATGTAAGGGCTTTTGCTCGCCTTAATATCCGCCTCGGCGACAAGAACCCATTTGTCTCCAGTCAGGATTCCGGCCACATCCGGATTGTCGATCCAGTAGCCCGAACCTCCGAACACATACCCGTGGCAGTTGTAGTTCGCCTGGGGCTTCGTGGCGCTTTCGAGATTCTGATACAATGTCGCGGTGTACGAGTGGTCATCGGTTTTGACCGTCCAGATCTTGGTATTCCAAGAGAGGCCGCTGGCATGGCTGACGACCTGCGTCGTGCCGGTGTCGACCTTGGTCGCCATATCCAGAAGTCCCGTCGGGTCCATGGAAGAAGTCGGGCAGGAGGCGTAGGCGTAGGTGTTGCCGCCATCCGGATATCCCAAGGGATCAGGGCCACTCCAACGGCAAAGATCCGATCTGAAATTCCGGAACGGAAACACAACCGCACCCAAATCGGCATCAAAGGGTTTTCCGGTAAAACGCTGCCCAACGCCGGTGATTCCTTTTCCAAATGAGGATTCCGCTTCGAAAGACGTTCCGAGGTAATCACTGAGAAGAGGCTGCTGGGCATCCGATGCCAGAGCCGGAATCCCTCCGGATATATGATCTTCATTGGAAAACACGACCGAACCTCGCATCAGCAGGCCATAGCCATCCCACGCCCAGCTCTCCGCTCCTCCGCGCTTCTGCTTCCCGATCAGCATTCCCGCAGCGTTGTAATAGAATTCAGTCGATTCATCCCCTTCCGAGATTTTCACGACTTTGTCCAACATGCCGTATGTGTACTCGCGGAAAAGGCTGCCATTTCTCAATTCCCTGACAACAAGGCCTGCGGCATTGTATTCAAAGGTGGTGACACCGGAGTCCTCCGTCCGTGAGACGATTTTGTTGGAGCGATCGTATTCCAGTCTGGCCTCCGATCGTCCGTTCGAAATGGAGACAAGATTTCCCGAACCATCGCGTTCATAACGTTCCACGGTCGGAGCTGCCAGAACCGTCCCCATAGATCCTGTCATGATCGCCAAGGCCAACAGAGCTGATGAAGCGTAATCAAATTGCATCGATTTCATAGGTTCGAGAAAAATCAGTCTTTTTAATTCATATCAAACTCAATAACATCTCATGTTGGAACCATGATGAATGACAAGATAAATCTCACCTGAGCTCGCTTTTTCGAGACGGGGATAGTGACGTCCTCCCCGAAAATGGGACGGCTGGAAACCTGGGGATTTCCTGTTATGACGGCCCTCCAAATCCTCCAAAGAATGGGGGCAGCAGGACTCAGGATCTCCCGATCTCGCTTCGTTGGCCCTCTGCTCTGGCGAACTCCCCAGATGACATGCGACCGAGGCTCCCGCAGAGATAAATCTCGTCGCAATCCTTTAATAGCAAGTGATTTCCGCCTGCACATCTTGATTCAGTGGTCCAACTCACGCCTGTAGAATTCCGAGCCTCTCCCCACGGTAATCGAGCGCGGTTTCCAAAAAGGAGACGAAACCGGCCAAGACGTCCAATACCTCTCCATCCGCTGCCAATCCTCTCACGAAACATCTATCACACCCGGTAGGGCTCGAACCTACGACCTATCCCTTCCCAACCTCGGCTCCAATCAGGGACTTTGGGTGCAGGACCAGCGATCGCGACTCAAAAAATGCGATTGCCGAAATGACCTGTCATTGCCCTACCGACACGTCCAAAAAATCCTGAAACGCCTCAACTAATTGGCGGTCAAGTGGGCCCGGTGGGGTTCGAACCCACGACCAAAGGATTATGAGTCCCCTGCTCTAACCGCTGAGCTACAGGCCCAAAACTTGCTGAAAATCAGTAACAATGAGCGGCGAAACTTGACCCAAAGACGAGCCATTATACACTGCTTTTATACGAAGGCTTGGCAAAGCCCTTCCACCGCCATGAAGCCGAAGCCCAAGACTTGGACGCCCACCAAAGTGCAGCAGCTCTACCGTCATTCGTCGGGCACGTTCTATGCGCGTATGAAAGTCGGTGGCAAGCCCACATGGCGCAGCCTCAAAACCGATCTCCTCTCCGTGGCCAAGGCGGAGTTGGAAAAGGCCCTCAACAGCGAAACCGCCCGCGAGGAGATGCACGGCAACGAATTGGTCTCTCCTCGCATGACCATTGGCGAAGCTAAGACCATTCGGCTGAAAGAGATAGAGAACGACGCGAGCCTCAAGTCAGGCACCCGACACTACTGGAGGCAGGTTGCCACCTCCCTATCGCGGTCGTGGCCCGGCATGGACGACATGGAGGCACGCAAGATCACTCCCGCGATGTGTCAGGATTGGGCTGGCAGATTTGCGAAGTCCACGTCAGCCACCCGCTACAACAACGCCGTCTCCTTACTTCGCCAGTTTTTCGAAGTAAGCATGAAGCACGGGGCTCGAGCCACCAATCCCGCCCTGCAGGTGAAGCGGTTGAAGCCGAGATCCAAGGATCTGGCTTCAAAGCTCCCGACCAAAGAGCTCTTTGCGAAGTGGATCGGAGCAATTCGCGGTGCTGGAGGTCGCTTCTCCCAAGATGCCGGAGACTTTGTCGAAGGCCTAGCCTATACGGGCGTCCGTAAAGGCGAGGCGGCCTGCATCAGCCTTGCCGATATTGACGAAGTCCGCGAGGAGATCATTGTCCGCGGCGATCCGGATGAAGGCACCAAGAACAGCCAGATCCGGCGTGTCCCCATCAACGCGGCAATGAAAGAACTCATTGCCAAGATCAAGGCACGCCGCGGAGCCGAGGAGCTCAAAGCTCCTCTCTTCCGGGTGAACGAAGCCCAGAAGTCGATGGACCACGCAGCGAAGAAGGTCGGAATGAAGCGTATTACCCATCACGACCTTCGCCATTACTTCGCCACAATCTGCATTGAGTCAGGTGTGGATGTTCCAACCGTGTCGAAGTGGCTTGGGCATTTGGATGGCGGGGCGCTCGCAATGAAAACTTACGGCCACCTCCGCAACGAACATAGTCGAGCTGCCGCCAAGAAGGTGTCGTTCGCCGCCTAGGCGGACCGAGAACCCTTCTTCTTTGCAGTCGGCTGAGTCGTCTTTGCATTGCCGCCAATACCCTTGGCCCGTCCCATCTTGTTCCGACGGCTCTCCACCCATGCAGACCAATCGACTGCACCTTTAGCCAGAGGCCTCCCTTGCTTCCGCGCCAATTTTTCGGGCACGGCCTTCTTAGCCGCGCTCCTCTTGCCCAGGTAGCGCTTCCCTTCCGACTCGATCCTCGCCGCTTCCGACGCTGGGATCATCATTCGGCCATAGTCGCTGATACCATTGATCTTCCCCGCATACAATAAGCGGTAGGTCCAAGTCTTCTCCCGCCCAAATAAGGCAGCAAATTCAGCCGGTGTGAACGCCCGTTTCTCTGTCACCGGGATGCATCTAACGGCCAACGGCTCCCACGAGAAGCGAACTCAACCGCTCATCAGGCTTTTTACCGCCCTGAGTAGTGGTCCACGGCGCCTGCCACGGACAAAGGTCTAGGCCCTCGCAGGCGGCATCCGTGAAGCGCCAGCGGAGACCTAATTGGCTGCGTAGTGACCGAAGATCGATGCCCCGATAGCCGGAGTTGCCGCCTCCCCTCCCTTTCACATTCCCCATCCCCAGTCCCATCTCAATCCAAGCCGCCGATCTGACGCCTCTATCCGCCAACATGCTCGACATCCGATTCTCCCAATCTCCCGACGGCTTCCGCTTCGAACGCTGGCATCTACATGCCAACGGGGCGACCGTTGCATCGGCAATAGGACCTAATTCCACCCTCGCGGGAGGGGCAAGAATCCGCGAAGGAAAAGCCTGGAAGGTAGTGCTGCTTTGCACCTTGCGCTTGAAGCTCGGAGCCTCGGCCGGCGATTTGCTGCTAGGCCACGAACCACACGCCATGACTCTTGCGAGAAGCACGGCGTCACAGCTATACAAACGAGACGCTGTGCCTTGGGTGGTCGCGTTCTTCGGCGATGGCAGCAACTGTAGCACTTCGATTGCGAGACTGATTCGATTCGACAATCCCCAGTCCGAGAATCGATTTGCAGGAATCCACGCTTCATCCGAAACCTATCGGGTGACCCCTGCCGAGGTCTCGGTCTGGATTGGACAGTATGAGGCAGGCTTCATCGAACTATCGGGCATCGAAAGAACCTTGGCCGAGGAATTGCAGATTTCGCCTTGGCAATGCCGCGAAACAGTTTTTGTCGGCCGCGAGGATGAACTAACCTTGCTGGAAGAACAGGAAACCAGCGGCAACGGCCTATTCCAGGTAGTGGCCCCGGGCGGCCAAGGTAAGACAAGTCTTATACGACGCTGGAACGGAACGCGCCCAATCTTCTTTTGGCCCTTCTACAGGCAAGGTGTGAATGGCCATCACCATCTCCCCTTGTGGCCCTTCCGTCGGGCCTTGGACGAGTTCCTAGGATTGGAAACCAACGACGGAGCGTCTCGAGGGGAGATCGTAGCGCGATGGATAGAGGCGATCACGAATCGTCCCTGCCGGATCGTCTTGGATGGCTGCGAGGTGATGACAGCCCGGACGACCAACGTCAGTGGAGGAAGACTAGCCTATCCGGAACTCGAAGCACTTATTCGGGACTTTCCCGATATCGCAGGAGCCGGAATCGTTCTCACTACTCGAGTTCCGATTGAAGTCCCAACTCGCGCCATCCCGACAATCCATCTCCAGCCAATGAAGCCGGAGTGGATTGCCGGAATCTTTGATGCCTACGGGATTCACCTCTCAGGCAGCTTGAGGAGGAAAGCCATCGAGATGGCAGAAGGGTCCCCGTTACTTGCCCACTTGCTATCTACGCTCGCGGGCAGGGAGGCGGACCCTGTGCTCGGAATGTTGTCGGTTCTGAATATTCTGACCAATGACCGTCGAAACGCGGTTCGCCTTCATTCGAGTGATGCAGGAGCACATTCTGGCATCCTGGCTCGCGCGTTCTCCCGCCACGAAACCATGCTGGCAGGAACCCCGGAACTTGCCCTCCTAAGCTTCTGTAGCGCTTTCCAACGTGATCCCGATCCGGAGGCACTCAAAATACTTCTAGATAGCTTGCCAGAGCTACGCATGGGCCTCCCTCCAGTGTCCCGTGAACGCTGGCTGTTGGCAGCAGACAAACTCAACCAACTGAAACTGGCACAGGGCGAAGGTCTCAATTTGACCTTACATCCGTTAGTCCAAAACTACTTCTCGAACTCGCTTCGAGAACAGAAGCCCAAGCTCTGGTCCGACATAAACCGGATTCTCTACGATCACTACAAGGACTCCGTTCTCGAATTTCAGCCTCGCGACATGCCGTCCCTGCTTAGATTGCTCGACGCAGTGGTCCACGGCTGCCAAATGGGCGACCCGTTGCTGGCTTACAATGAAGTCGCCTACGAACGATTTGCGCACCGCTACGAGATCTATCCGCTCTGCCACCTCGGAGCCGTTCACGAAATGGTAGCAGGAATGAACGCCATCGAAGCGGCCACACGACAGATAAAGGCCACATCTGACCCCAAGTGGTTCTGTGGATTCGCAAATGTAAACGCCATCAGCCAGATCGCTGCAGGCAACTATTCAGGAGCACTGGCCCAGCTCGACCGCTGCATCAATCTTGGCTACACGGCGGCCCAAAAGTCCAATGATGCCGAGTTTGTTGGAGTGGTGCTCTTTGCGCTTGTTCACAAGCTTCGCGTCTTCGGCTGGATTGGGAATCTCCGAAGCAATGGATTGGGCACGTTGAGACGGCTGAGGCTGCTGGCGAAGGCGAAGAATGGCATTTTGGACAAACAAGCAGAGACGGACTCCGATCTCCGTCTAGGGGAAGCGCAAGACTACTCGGTCGCACATATTTGCGAGTTCCTGTTGGGAAAAGGTCTTCAGCACATCGCCACACAAGAACTTGAAGCTACCGTGGCCAAGGCACGAGAACGCACCTCTCGCGAGGTCACGCTCTTGCCCGGACTGGCCGCACGTGCACACGGAGAGTACCTTGCCGCAACCAAACCGTCGTCGATCCTGCTGGAGGCCGTGGAGCGAGGCGAGGCGGCTTACGACGCAAGGAGGCATGAGTTTGGAAACACAGAATCCTACCTCCACGGCCTCGCCTTGTTGACGTCAGCATTCCAAACGACTCACGCAAAGCAACGCTCACGACTTGCGAGGGTGGCGAAACATAAACTGGACGAGGCCGTTACAATTGCCAGCGACAGGGCTCAGTTTCACTTCGAGGCACCAGCGCGCCTAGTTCGAGCAGAATGGGCGATCGGCTCGGGAGACGAGGGGCAGGCACTCGAAGACATTCGCTCGGTGCAATCACGAGCAGCAGTGTTGGGATGGCTTCCCCATCAGATAAGGGCGGAACTTCTGATGGCGCGTCTCCATCTCCGAACGGGAGACTCCGCTCTAGCAGAACAACTTCGTCGGTCTGCACGCCGCCGCTCCTACTTGTGCGGATTTCATCACCCTTGGGCGAAAGCTCATTTCGGGCGACTGGGACCGAAACACCTGAAGGACCTCGCGGCGATCGACTTGGAATAGACCTTTCCATGAACGAAGTGCTGCCACAAGCCACCCTCCTCTTCGAGCAGCACTCACAAGATTGCTCGCGTCGGCACCATGACAATGTGACCGCCCTACGTTTAGGCTGAGGAAATGCTTAGAATTATCCAGAGTACCAACGCCGCCAGCGCCGCCCACTACTATACGGAAGGACTGAAGCGCGAGGATTACTACAGCCTGGGCCACGAGGTCGAAGGCAGATGGCATGGCCTTGCCTTGGAAAAACTGGGGCTTGCGTCGGGCAACACAGAAACCGCGAAACAATTTACGGCGCTACTTCACAACCGCCATCCACTGACTGACAAGAAACTCACGCCACGGATGAACGCCGGGGAGAACCGGACGCCTGGCTGGGATTTCGTGTTCAGCCTGCCGAAGAGTTGTTCTTTGCTCCTCGCCGTCACCGGCGACGAAGAACTCAAAAGAGCATTCCGGGAAAGTGTGGCCGAAACCATGGCCGAAATTGAGAAGCAGGTAGCAACGCGTGTTCGTATTGGCCGCAGGCAGGAGGACCGCGCAACAGGCAACTTCGCATGGTGCGAATTCCTCCACACGACCACAAGGCCGCTTGAAGACGGCCTGCCGGATCCACATTTCCACATCCATGCCTACGTCTTCAATCTCACCCACGATTTGGTGGAGGACCGCTTCAAGGCGGCAAAGATTCGGGAAATCAAGGACAACGGCTTCTTCTACGAGGCTCTCTACGACTCAATCCTAACCCAAAAGCTGGAGAAGATCGGCTATCCTGTTGAAAGGACGGCGAAAGGCTGGGAATTGGCCTGGTTAAATGACCCATCACTACTGAAGAAGTTCTCCCGAAGAACCGACGAAATCGAGAAGCTAGCGAAGCAGCTTGGGATCACTGATCCGAAGGAGAAGGACAAGCTTGGCGCCAAAACCCGGAACCGGAAGAAGAACGGCCTGAGTGAGTCCGATCTCGTAGAGGCGTGGAAGTCCCGCATGAACGGAGCTGAACAGGCTGCGCTCGATCAGGCATATCGTCGCCAACTCCGACCACCATCGGCACCACGAACAACAGTCGGTGAAGCACTCGATTTCGCTGAGGCCAAGTTGTTCCAGCGGGAAAGCGTCGTCGACCGGAATCGTATCCTCGCCTCAGCTCTGAAATTCGGTGTCGGCAGCGTCACGCTCGCGGATATCGAAGCCGAGATGAAGCGGAGGGGATTCATCGAACGCGAAATTGGCGGCGAACCAAAGGTGACCACCATTCCCCGGGTTGTTGAGGAGGCCCTGATGATCCAGCGCGTTCGGGATGGACGCGGCAAGCTCGCACCGATTCACAAAGGACGTCTAAGTTTCTCCCGGGATTTCCTTTCCAAGGAACAGCGCGAGGCGGTTCGCCACATTTTGAAATCCCATGACCAGGTCATAGCGCTACGCGGGAAGGCGGGGAGTGGAAAGACGACCCTTCTATCCGAGGTTCGTGAACAAGTTGAGAAATCCGGTCGGCGCCTCTTCGCATTTGCGCCATCGGCACAGGCCTCACGAGGAGTGCTCCGCGACGAAGGCTTCAAGGGAGCGGAAACCGTGGCCCGATTGCTTGTGGACAAGCAGCTCCAGCTCGCTACCCGGGGTCACGTGATCCTAATCGACGAGGCGGGTACAATCGGAATTCCCGACCTGGCAAGGATCATGGAGATCGCTGGTCAATCCACACGGGTGATCCTCTCTGGCGATACAGGGCAGCACGCGCCGGTCGCCCGCGGTGACTCGATGCGGCTATTGGAAACCTATGCCGGCTTGCCAGTCGCTACGGTACGCCAGATCCGCCGACAGGAATCCGAAGGCTACCGCAAGGCTGTGGAGGCCATGGCAGACAAGGATCTGAAGACCGCCTTTGCCCGCTTAGACGAGATTGGCGCAATAACGGAGGTTCCAGATGCAGAAATCCGCTATCAACGGCTTGCCCGAGACTACGCTCAATGCATCCTTGAAACAGGGATAGCCCCCCTGCTGGTCTCACCAACCCATGCAGAGGCGCGCGCTGCGGTGAAAGCCATCCGCGTTCATCTGTCGGAAATCGGGAAGCTTGGTCCTGAACAGCGGTTCCGCCAGTACCGTGAATTGAAATGGGAGGACGCCGAGAAAGGCCGTGCCGAAAATTACGAACCCGGTCAGATGGTTCAGTTCCACCAGAATGTGGCAGGGATCAAGCGTGGTGCCATTCTTCCGGTACTTGGAGTCGATCCGGCAAAGACCGTCTGGGCACAGGCCCCGAATGGGAAACGTGTGGCACTTGATCTAGCGAAGGCGGACCGATTTCGCGTCTATGAGATTGGCGAGGTTCAATTCGCCCCAGGCGATCCCCTGAAAATTACCAATGGTGGAAGAGATCTGAACGGACGGCGGCTGGAGAACGGAAAACTCTCTACAGTCAAAGGCATTGGAAAGGATGGGCGTATCACGCTGGCCAACGGGCTCGTCCTGAGTCCGGATTTCGGCCACGTCGCTCACGGCTACGACACGTCCCACAGTTCGCAGGGCAAAACCTCGCGTGAGGTTTTCGTAGCACAATCGGCCATGTCTTTCCGCGCCGGCAGTAGCGAGCAGTTCTATGTATCCATCAGCCGCGGCAAAGAGCGCTTGCGCATCTACACCGACGATCGAACGGGCCTGCAATTGGCAGTCGGCAACTCCGCGCGTCGACTTTCCGCTTTGGAATTCACCGGACTTGGAGAGGAAATATTTATGAAAGGCAGCCTCAAGGGAGTGGAGTGGACCAAACGGATCGCCGCCAATCGGGAGCATCGGAAACAGAAGTTCGCCAGCCACGCCCAAAAGGTGATGGCCGATCGGAACATCGATCCGAAGCAGGCAATTTCGTCCTTCGTCGACTACATTGAAATGCGTCGGGCGAACGTTTCGCCTGACGGCAAGAACCGGGCTAAGGGCCATCCCGACTCACGGAAGTCCAAGGGGCGCGGCAAAAAAGGCATACCCGACCCGCGCCGAAACGAGAAAGCCGAGAAGCAGCCTGAGCAACCTGCGGAACTCTCGAAGAAACCGGACCCAAAAGAACCCGAGAAGAAGCGAACTTCACCACGCGAGGACAAGCCCAAAAAGCCAGAGGGAAAAAGGGCCAACCGTGGAATCAAGAATAGCGAGCTCCAAGACACGGCGAAAGAAATGAAGGCCAGCGACAAGCACCTCAAGGAGGTCGTCGAACGCACACAGCGCGGTCGCGATGCGGCGAAGCGCGGCAGCCAGCGAGAGATCGATTTCAGCAAAACAAAGGCCTCCGTGGGCAAGCTGTCCGGAAACAAGAAGACCCGTGAAGAGCAGATCAAGCAGCAGATCACTCAGAAGCCGCCATCTCCCAAGCCCCCTACCCCTACTCCGCCCATCCGCAGGGGTAGATGATGAGACACACCTCCCGTATGAGCGACACGATTGATTCAATACTCGACGCACACCGGAAGAATCCGGATGAGCCGCCTGCCGGATTCTATCAGTTGATCCGCGTAGACGGCTCGGAACATTTCCTAGAAATCCGCTTCCGTGACGGCATCAAGACGGCATTTGCCTACGACAAACTCTCATGGTTCAACTATAGCCCGGAGACCAGCGCCCTTGATCTGAATTTCATGGGAACTACCGTGAGCGTCGAAGGCCGTGGCCTGGATGACCTTTTCCAAGCTCTCAAAGGCAAGCGGGTTTCCTGGGTCAAAGAGGCTGACACCGAGCTTCAGGACAACGATGCGAATTCCTGTTTCATCAAGGAGATCTGGATTACGCCACCGGATGACTCAGGCGGAGAGGAGGAAGTCCAATGAAGTGGTGGCCGATCATCACCAGGTGGCCCAAGTGGGCCATTGCAGGAGGTATTGTCGTCATCAGCAGTCTGGTGTTCGCCCTTTGGTGGCTAAACCGGGGCAGTGGTAACGCAGCCACCAAGCCAGTTGCAGAAGCCAACACCCCATCCGCATTCGAAATTGAAGATGCAGTCCTTTGCGGAAACGCCCTCGTGAACTATCGGACTGGAGAACTCATCGCAAAGGAATGGCTGGAGGGTGCCGGCGACAATCCGCCTAACATCACAAAGGTCTTGCCTGAACAGCGACTTGTGATCGTTTCCGGCTACAACGGAATGGTCGGGGCATTCGGGTTTGACGGCAAGGCCAAGCCCATCCTCAAGGCAGACAAAAAGCCGACAGGGTCAGCGGGGTTTAACCAGACCTATTCGGAGGTGGTGTATGTCCGAGACGGCGACCTTTGGCATGGCAGCGTCAACTGGAGCGAGGGCAACGTGGACACTCCCCGCAAAGTAACTGACGTGGGCTACTTTCGACCGGAGACATTCCGGGGCCGCTGGCTCTGGCACGAAGGCGATCTCCTCGTTCCTGTTCTCGGCAAAACGCTCCAAGTCGGCCTGTCGTCCGGCTCAGTAAAGGAGGTTCCAGTGAACCTCGGCCAACTAGAACAAGGGATGAGCCCGCTCGGTACCTTTGCCGTGGTTCCGGTGGGTGGCCGCGAACTTGGGGTAGTCGATCTCCTAAACGGAGAGACCACGAAGTTCAACGTCGGCCAGCGCATCCGCAAGTTCCTGTGGCTGACGCCCACCAAGGTGGTGCTCCACATTGGCAACAACCAGATCGCGCAATACGACCACTCCACCAAGAGTCTCGTTGGACCCCAACAATCCGATGATGGCATTCGCGACATTGCAGCACCGTCACCCGATGGAAATTGCTTCCTCGTAATTGGCGGCCAGGGAATTGCGGTCCTAGATCTCAACGAGAAGAAAGACTTTGGACTGAAGCTCCAATTCAACGAAGTGCAATGGATCTCCGATCAAGAGCTGCTTTGTTCATGCAATGAGGTGGACACCGATCACCGCGGCGTCTGGCTGGTAACAAAAGCTGGGGAGATGAATCGCGTCTCCAATCTCCCGATGGACTCCGGCAGAGCCGGCGGCCCCCGCTCTTCCCCTGTAGCCCGTACACGCGATGGGGCCCTATTCGTTTCCGGGGGGAATCTTTGGAGCTTCAACATCGAATCGAAGTCAGTGATGCAGCTCACCCAGACCGGCACCTTGCAACCCCAGGTTAGATTGTTGGCCAAATAGGGTAGCCATCGAGGGCACTAGGTGGGCATCACGGCCGTTAATTCGGAAGCTGCTCTACAACCATCCGGCCGCGCCGGGTGCTACCGACGAAAGCTCATGTTCTTGAGGATCTCCGCGTTGCTTTGCATAACGCGATTCTGGTCGTTCGTAAGCGTCTGCTTCACGTTGTCAATCAGGGTTGCGGGAACGCCGTCCGCTACCGCTTCGGAGATGATTGCGGTCATCCGGGCGTCCGACTGGAGCATTGACGAATAGTTGGCGTCGATACCGGCACCAGTCACCTCCCCCATCCTCTGTCTGAGTTGACGGGTGAGCTTCCACATTTCCGCTTTGAGCTCCTTCTCAGCATCGAGGAACCTGCCCATATCCTTTTCAGGAACGATCCCATCTTCGCATCCAATCTTCTTGGCCGCCTCTTTAGCAATGACCTCCCCCTCGACCACCTGGTCACTAAACCCGTAGCTGTCGCCAATTCCGAATGCCTTCCCGATCCTGTTCAGAAATCCGGATCTGAACGTGGCCACATCCGTCCCCCGAGACGAAGTGGCCCGTCCAAACTCCTGCTCTCCAATGGTCGTGCCTTGGCAAAGCCAATCGAAGAAGCTGCTGAAAAGGGTCAGCAAACCCGTGTGCTGCGAATTGTCCATACTGCCATCATAATCCAAGATTGTTACAGATTTATGACAGCGACGAAGTATTTTAGACTGCTCCGATCAGCCGACGGAGGTAGTCAGTTGTAGGCAGGTTCAAGCTTCGATTGATCGCGTGTTCCTGGAGGGAAAGTTGCCTGCCTCGCACAAACAAGGGATTCATCACCTGGTAGAATGCAGCATTGGCCGAGTGTTGGGACCAAGCCTTGACGCTCCATCGTGCCAAGGCTTCACCCACCGTGCTGCCGAAAGCGCGCTTAAGCTTCGAACTGACAGTGTTCTCTCCGTCGTTAGCCACCGCAGTCCCCAGTTCGCCACCTACCCAAGCTGCCGGCTCCTCTAACTCCATGCCGCTTTCATAAGCTGCTTTGGCCGCAGCGTTCGCTCGCGCAAGACAGATTGGAAAATCCCGAGTCCACTCCGCAGCTTCCCGGATGTGCCCAGAAACCGGAGGACTGACGCCATCCAAAGGTATGGCACCCGTTCTCCGAGAGATCAGCGCGACGACTTCAGGCGAATTGCCGGTGCGGTTCGAGAAAGGGCTGTAGTGAATATACTGCTGCCATGCTCTCTGCGAAGAATCGCGCGGTGCCGGAGCAACCGGCACACAACCCGCGATACAGCCGATGGCACTTCCGCCGAGCGTGCGAATGAAATAGCGCTTGTCCATCTTGTATGTGGATTCGGGCAATGGGAAGCAGCTCAACGGACTCCTGCCTCCTTCTTTAATTCCTCTTCTCGCCTCTTCTCTTCTCGCTGTTTCGCCTCAATGCTCTTCTGCTGGGCAGTCTGCGCGGCCTGATAGGCAGCAACCGCCGATGCTGCTGCGGCCGTGTCTTTATGACGGCCCTTGACCTGAGAGCCCGCAATCCAGCCTCCAGCGGCGGCGGCGAAGCTCGGAACGGGCGAATAGAGCATGCTATCGCCTCCGGCACCGCTACAAGCGGTCAAGGCAAGAGCGAGAGAAGCGCATGCGGCAAGAAGCCAAGGCTTGGTCGAAACGGGGTTCATTTCCATTGTGGGAGCGGTTGTATCGGATTCTTTAGTTGAAGGTGCCGTGAACGACACCCTCTACGCTTGCTCAAATGCCGGGTCGCGATCATGGAAAAGTTCATTCCAATTCCAGCGCGGCAAGTGCTCTGAAAATCGAGTCTATCACGGACAGAAGCAATGGATCGCCAACGAAAGCGACTGAGCGGACACACGTGCGGCCCGACGGAATCAACCATCGGGCCGCTTGATGAGCGCGTTCCTTAACTGTAGCCGTCAGTTCGCATCAGCGAACCGCCACTGCTGATCCAGCCCACCGTTGAATTGCCACTGCTGAACGATGCTGCCGTTTGCAAACTGGTTATCGTTCCCGTTCACTTCCAAGCAGCTTCCCGCAGAACTCTCCGGGGTGAATCGGAGCCAATTGCTATCAATCCGGCTGATTCCCCAATGCTGGGCAGTATTGTTGTACCACGCCCATTGCTGGATCTTAGTGCCGTTTGCGGAGCTGCCGCCATCCACATCGAGGGCCTTGGACACTGCATGCGTTGGGCTCAGTCGCAACCAAGCACCGACCGGATTGCTTACCTCCCATTTCTGGTTTGCGCCCCCAACAAATTCCCAGATGTGTGCTTGCGCCCCATCCGCGGTCGAGACTCCCGCAATGTCCAGAGCCTGATACTGTGCATGCCTTGGCATCACGCGATAGGTGCCCGGAACGATTGCGACGAGCTCTGGATACCACTGCTGCTGGTTGCCATCGTTATAGCCCCATTGGTGAACGTCATTCACCCCGTTGGGATCCATATCCAGTACTTTGTCAGCCCCCTTGTGGACCAGGATCACATGAGCAGCCGCGTTCTGTCCCACCCACCATTTCTGGCCATCGCTGGAATTGCCCGTGTATTGGGTGATCTCCGTACCATCGGCATTTCCGTTGCCCGCTACGTCCAACCACTTGTCCGTTCCTTGGTGGTTGAAACTGTAGGAGCCGTCCGCATTGCGCCACGCCACCCAGTTTTGGGAGGCAGTGCCGGAAGCTGTCGCCACTTGGACCGGAAGGTTGTTGGCAGAGCTGTTACCAGGGACGTCCAAGTATTTTCCGTTGAACCGGTTCTTAAGGCGATACACTCCACCGCTGACCAAGGGACGATAGCCTCCTTGGTGGCGAGGTCCAAACGTGATCTGCACATCGGCGTAACGATTCGGGTTCGATCCCCCAACCGCCACGGTCCTGATCGTCAGATCGGCCGCCGAATCATACCATGACTGGTTGACGGCCAGCGGCGCATTGTCACGATTATCGCTAGGATCGTTCATATCTAGCAGGTGAGAGTCGGAAGAGGTCCATGAAGACACCGCCATCACCGCCACGCCGTTGTTGAAATTCACTTGTGGGATCGTTTCACCGCGGATCGAGATCCAGTAATTATACTCGTAATCACGTCCAAGCTTCAGCGCTAGAGTCCTATTCTCAGACGTGGCACCATCATCCTGATAGACACGATACGTCCCACTACGGGTAATCGTCTGCACCGACGAATCTGGAAGCCAGCCGCATAGGTTCTTATAGTAGGCATTGTAGCTGTTGAATTCGCTGGTTCCCCAAGCATTTCCCATTGGGTCGTTCGCGTCGCCGTATTCCCTGTGTACGCGGCTAGGTGAAATGGGGTTGCCATCGGTGCTAGTCCACGCATTCGCGTGCTTAAGGCTGAACAGGTGCCCATACTCGTGAATGAAGAGCTGGACGCTGAAATTACCATTGCAATAGATGGCACCGTTTCCGCCCCAACCGGGAGCAAATCCGGGGAGGCTATAGCCATCATGGGCGACTATAAAGAAGGAGTAGTCTGCTAGGTTGAAGCCCGCAGCAGCGGCCGCAGCTTTCGAGTCCTCCTTCCATCGGCTGAATTGGTATCCACCCGTTGTGTAGTACGCAGAGTTCTGCGGGAGGTCCAATACTGGAGTGACATCGGCGCGATTGATCCAGCTCTTGTTATACGATATACGTCGGATTCGTGCATTCAAGCCGTCGCCCGCACGGTTCATGACGTCATCGAAAAATGCCGGCGTCTGGGCCGCGGGGAACGGCTTGTCAGTCGGCTGCACGCGCATGATCAGGATGTTCCTTCCGCCCAAGGTCAGGCTCGTGGGTGCCTTGCCCATATAGCCTGTAGATCCAGAGGCATTACTGTCACCCAATGCGAGGATCCCAGATCCGTCCGTTACGCCCTTCCTGTAGACCGTCTTCAGGTCGTGGTTTGCCAAAGCCTCCTTCGTGTTGCCAGAGTTCCTTTCCTTGGCTTCAATCACACTCTCCACGTTCGTCACGTGCGCGGGCTCGCAAGTACCAAAGAGGTCTGTGCCTACCTGGAATATCGTCTTCTCGTCTCCGGCCACAGTTCCCACGCCAGGTTTTGCCACTGTTTCCTCAGAAACCGGGCAAAACTCGTTTACAATCCGGGCCTCGAGCTTCTCGCCTGGCTCCAAGGTCCGCAGCGGGCTATCAAGCACCGCGAGTTTTTTGTCGATCGCCACGCCATGAAGGGAGGCGCCGTTTATGTACTGCGTCGAGGTGCGCTTTCCGTAGCGGAAGGCGTCATAGCTCTGCCCGCCGATATCCGCGAGATCGAAAACGGGCGCTCCGCCGCTTCCGTCCATTGCGGGCGTGGTATAGATTGAATAGAGGTCTCCATAGCCGCTCACCCGCTCCTCCAACAGAGACTCCACCGCTTCAGGAAGCTGCTCGCGAGTCGCCAATGGCACAGCATCCGCCAAAACGCGACGTGGGTCGGTCGAGATCACACTCGCCAGGAATTCACGTCTTGCTGAAGCAAGTTTCACCCCCTCATCCTCCAGCTCTGAGCGGCTGGAAGCGGGTGCCGATAGATACTTATTCGCCCATTGCGCGAAGTGGGCCACCGCGGGCTCGGGATCGGCCTTCCAACCGGAGGCGATAAGTTCGCGCTCAGGAGCCATGGCCGGGACTGGAGGTCCTTGAGGATCCCCGCCAGAAACGCTCACAGCGGTGCTTCCAAGTCGCACCAGCCTTTCAAGTTCGCGTGCTTCCGATGTGTCGGAAGGTGAAGATCGCTCCCGTTTGGCGGGAGCGGACGTGTTGCCCCTCTCCGTCACAACGGACGTATTGGACAACGTATTCAGGAACAAAGCGGTGCCAGCCAGCCCCAGCAATGCCGTCGCAATGACCAGCCTCCTAGAACGGAAGCGTCCGCGCCTACTCACTTCATATGGTTTTTTCATTTATCTTCACCTAGGTGGTTTTGGAAAGGACCACTCGCTCCTAAACGAGACTGGAGGAATAGCCCAAGAGCATGACGCTAGGCCCAGGTCCAATTGCGTCGCCACTACTCACAGCGGTAAAACTCTGGGATCACCGCCCACCAGCCCCCATCCGATCGAGGTTCTGTGACAGTCCTGCCGAGAACCTCTCCATCACGAAATCCATCGCGAGGAAGGCCACCGCTCAGCAACTGGCCGGAAATGCAAGCCGTCCAAGGCTCTTCCTGAAGCTCTACCTCAATGCACTCTATTGATCATCCCTACGCGGGAAATATCGTGGCCCCATCTCTGAAGCGTCGAAACTAGAGTAGTTCCGGCCATCAGCCTCGCACATCAGCCGGCGGAGGCTCTCCATCAACGCCTCCTTGTCGCCCATTCCAAGGTGGTGCAAATCAAAAGGAGGCTGCGGGTAGAGGCCAAGGATCTCGGTAAACATCGCCTCGCTGATCTGGCCCTGATGTGCAGGGTGGATGATCAACGTTCGATCGGACGAACGGCAAAAGTGGAAATTGAGAACCAAAGCACCACCCTTATCCAGCGCATAGGCAGGAACTGCTCGTTCTACCGCGGCTCCTGCCAGCGGCTCCCAGTTCTGGGGCATCGAACAGGCTACAAAGCAGACCTTCGGACCAAGCGGATAGTAGAGGACTGAGTCAGGATCCTCCAGGAACCCCGTGGTGTAGACCGGATTATCCGTGCGCACGAAGTAGTCATCCTCGTGAGCGACCAGCAGCATCCAATCTCTCCCCGTAACCATGTGAAGATCCAGGCAATGCTCACAACCAACTCGGTCGCAGGCGGGACGATCCGAAAGCGACAATGCTTCTCTAGCAAATTCCTCGTAGCGGATGAAGGACGGCGTCCTTACAAACTGAGACCGCAGAAATTGCGCCCATAGCCTCCTCTGCCCGGCATCTAGGCTACCGAGTGTTAGAAGACGTCCGAAGATCTCTCCAATCTTGGTTTCCAGCTCCCGGTCTAGAGCTTCCTCAACCGCCTTCGGGTAGAGGTTCTTCACCCTTCCCCACTGTGCCTTGCCCTTGCGCGCACTACTCACCCCACCCACATGGATGTTCCTTTCGTAGGCAAGGAAGTGGTTTGTTTCGTCGCACCACGCCTTGTTGGCAACGATCGGAGAGTAGTGATTGTTTTCCTTCTGGCCCACGCTTTTGCTCCTAGCCGAACTTCCGGGCCGGACAAGCCAAATGCCGATATTCACGTTCCTAGCGACTGCCTACCTTTTACCGTTGTGAGTAGTGGCGAAGGTCGTAGCGATGCGATATTTCTTAAAAGCAAGTTTGGCCCAATGACAGGCAACCGGGGGACTCATCGATCCAAGGGGTCGCGTTAGAACTAAGCTGCCAGTGGTCCAAACTTGCGGGTCTTCCAGATCGGGGCTTTGGGTTTTGCCCCGACTGGAGCGCATATTGGGTTACGCCGTCCGGCGAAAGCCGGGCGGCGTTCTCGCGTTTACATCCCGCGTCCTTGACCCCACCTAATGCCGGCGTTGGATTCGAAGCGAGGCCTCTCCTTCACTCTACTGCACCACGATTGTCGAAATTCTCTACCCATAGGCTGCCATCTATTCTCAGGACACCAAACTCGAGCCAAGAGGGACGCGAACTCACATCGGTGTAGAATGGTCGGCTGAAACAGAAAACGCCTGGGTTGCTCTGGCAGTAATTCTCGATGCTTCGGTACCGCCGCCCATCGTCGGTCCATCCGCGGTTGAGCCTCCTGCATTGAACGAAGACGTTGAACTCCGCCCTATCGACTGCACCTCCAATCGAATGTGCCATGAAGTGTCCCTTGTCGAATCCCTTCCCAAAACACTTCTCAGTAGGACCAACCCACCCTTTAAGGCGTGAATCGTCCCCTGCCCTTGAACTCGACGCAGGCTCGGAGCGCCCAAACGCTGCAACAAGCCTAGATTCGGAAACCGAGTCGTCTTCGATTCGTCCGCTTGCCACCAGTGCACCGTGATCCTCGTAGATGTATTGGAACTCTCCGGAGGAAAGCCGGTAGAGCTCCACCTCCCTGCCAGTATTCTCCTCATAGACCTCGACCCAGAATGGTGGCAGCTCCTTCAAAAGGAACGCTGCACGCTCCTCCACAGGAAGGTCGTCGATGGTTCGCTGAACCGCTGTGTAGTTCAGCAGCCACGGTTTCCGGATCTCGTCGGCATGCATCCTATACGAGTTCTCCCCGCCGGCCCGCCCCGACGCAAGATCCGACCGTATCCGTTGTTCCCGCTTGAGGCTTCACCGGATCCCCCCACCCCAATCCCTGGAGCTCCCATGGCTACCGGTAGCGGTAAAATTCAGCCCACTCACCATAGACTTCCCACCGTGTCGCATCTGTAACTTTTACTTCTCTGCAAGAAGAAGCTGGAGTTCCGCAACTCGGTGCCTTAGTACGACTCCTGACGTTGTTAGCCGATCTTTGAGAATCGAGCTGCCCCATCTTGTTTCCTCCCTAACCGCACGCGAAAATGAAAGTAAGGGTCTACCACAATGGCGACGATGTATTCATTGCTTGGAAGCCGGACGGCTTCATCGAGGATTGCCGCGGATTTGCATTGATGCGGCGAAGGAACGGCATCGAGGAGGTCGTCAGCACTTGGGTTGGCTTTGAGGGCCAGGCTCACAAAGACGGTGAGCGGAGGTCATCCACCAACTGGCCGATTCAGAAGTACCAGTGGACCGACTATATGGCCAGTCCCGGCGACAAGCTTGCCTACCGGGTCCTTCCGATGATCGGACCCAACAAGGAATCCCTTCGCATCGATTCATCCAACGCGAGTGAGTGGACAGAGGAAATCGAGCTGACCCGCGAGTTTGCCCCTGGCATTGAAGCATATTTCAACCGCGGAATTGTAGCAGCCCAATGGGTTTCCCGGCGCCTGGGAATCACCGATACAGATCTCAAGGCTACGAAGCTATCCAAGATAATCTCCACTCCTAACGACAAGTTCCGCGAATATCTTTTCGGTCCCCTTGGAGCCCGCCTGTTCCAAGTTCTAGACGAAGCCGCCAATGACGGGCGCGACGTCTACGCGGCGCTCTACGAACTCGACGACGAGCAGTTGGAGGCAGCTCTTGAGAATCTCGGTGAGCGCGCGCACGTCGTCCTTGCCAACGGCAGCGTCAAACAAAAGGGCGGCGATCAGAACGCCCCTGCCCGCGAGCGTCTCACCGGCAAGATCGACCTCTATGATCGAATTCTGAAACCCGGAGTCTTGGGGCACAACAAATTCCTCGTCATCACCGATAACTCTGGAAAGCCGCGCTGGGTTTGGACCGGAAGCCAGAACTGGACCAAGACGGGCCTCTGCACGCAGGCGAATAACTCACTGCTCATTGATAACCCCGCGCTGGCCAAGGAATATTTCCAGCAGTGGGAGAGATTGCGGGATGCAGGCGGAGAAACTCCAGAAGAGCTCAAAGAAAGCAACAGTACCGTCCGCTCGAAGAAGATCGGCAAGACCCCGCTCAATTTGTGGTTCACCCCGACAATTGGCCAGGTCGACTTGGAAGAGGCCCGCGACATCATCGTCAATGCCAAGCAGGCGATTCTCTTTCTAATGTTCAATCCGGGTCCGAAAGATACCCTTCTCAACAAGATCATCGAGACCGCCCGCAAAGGCGCCGTCGGCAACCGCCTCTACATCCGCGGCGCGATCAATCAGGACCCGAGCACAACCACAAATCCGGTGACGCTCTTCGATTCGGAGAACCAACAGAAGTCCGATTTCGAGGTCGTCCTACCGGCAGCAGTGGACAAGGCAACCAACTGGTTCCGTCGTGAGCTGAAGAAGCTTCCTCAGGCCTTCGCAATGGTCCACAGCAAGGTAGTCATCGTGGATCCTTTCGGGAAGAACCCATACATCTTCACCGGCTCGCACAACCTCGGCCCAAAGGCCAGTGGCACCAATGACGAGAACCTCCTCGTCATCCGCGGCGCTCCCGGCCTGGCGGCTGCCTACGCGGCCAACATCATGGCGATCTACAATCAATACCGCTGGCGCTTTCGGAGTTCGATCCAGCCCCCAGGCAAACGCTGGGATGGTTTGAAGGACAACGATCAGTGGCAGAAGGGCTACCTGAAAGAGGGCAGCACCGCCTTGCGCGAGATAAACTTCTGGATCGGGGGATAATTCTCACCCGATCTCTTGGAGTTCTTTCAGCTCCACCGAGGTGATCTGTCCTGCATCGGAGGCGGCTACTCTCTCAGCCTCCGATGCCAGCATCGCTGCGGCATCGATAAGCCCGAGTATCTTGCACTTCAGCTCGGCCGAAGCAGTGCGCCCGATGCACCGAACTAGCCCCAGAGCCTCCAAGGGCAACGGCTCTCGACTCAGCCCGCACAATTCATCGGTAGAGCATCCGAACCTTGCAGCGAGTATCACCAGCATGTGAGACGGCAAACGATTTGTGCCAGTCTCGTACTTTTGCAACTGCTGGTATGAGACCCCAAGCGTCCCGGCCAGCTTTTCCAGGGACCACCCCATCGCAAGCCGCCGCTCTCGGATGTTCCTTCCAATTCTCCTATAAATCTCTTCCGCCAAAGAACCCCCAACCTCAATTGAACAAACAGGACCTCATACTACACGCCAAGCTTGTACACTTCAACGGTCAATCAACCTGAGGTTCCATCTTGTTACACTTTGCAAGAGAAGTGTAACACGCAATCCACACTGTAAGCAGCTCAGCAGAAACGATCAGCGCCATGTCCTACAAACGAGGGTTCGTTCCTCGTCTCCCACTACGTCGAGGTAGATGGCTGTGGTTGTAGAGTAGGAATGTCCCATATACCGCTGGATAAGATGAAGTGGCAGTTTGGCGAGTGCCGCTCGCACGCCAAATCCATGCCGAAGCCCCTTGGGCATCGCGTGGATGCCACTGATTCCGGCAACCGCCATTACCCTCTTTACGATCCGCCAAGCTGTCATGCGCGAGATCGGCCAAAGGCGCTCTTCGGCCTGGGCACCGAGATCCACCAGTTCCTTTGCAAGACGCTTGGGCACCAAGACTCGTCGGGTGACCTCCTTCCCACGTTTCTTTAAGCATCGGATCAGGATCACAGATTCCCCCACATCCACACAGGTTGGGGTGAGCTGAAGCGCTTCGCTGACACGGCAGCCAAGAAAATAGAGAGACTCACATAGCAGCCGCTCACGCGTGGACAACGCGGCGGCCGCTTTCAAGAATCTCCTGCCTTCCGCTTCTGTTAGGTACTTCCGCTTTCCCGCGGAGTCGTATGCTTTGTGGCTTGAATCGCCCATTCCTCCCCCGTGTTACACTTCTCTTGCAAAGTGTATCATGCGACCAAACCCATTAATAATTCGTTACCGCCTTGGTCATCTGTGACTGATAATCAGGGCGGAGCACATGCCCCCGGAAAGAACGGCTAGGCAGATCATACCGAAACACTTTGAATGAGCGAGCCATCCATCCCTCAATACCCTCCCAGGAAATCGCCCTGAAATGACAAGCCGTCCCCTCCTCAAGAAATCTGCACGGGAATTGGAAGCACTCGCTCAAGAGGCCGAGACCAATTTGCCATTGCTCAGGGAGATTCTGGCCGAATTGGGTTTCCGCACTACATCGGCAGCCGACCGGTTGCGAAAGTCGTTGGAACGCCAGCTAGCCGCTACGAACCCACCTGTCGCACAACAGACGACAGCACCTGCACAAGATCGCGAAATGAATTCGGCCCACGATTCGAGCGGGCCTCGTTCGGGGCCCGAAGGAGATGACCCGGGGCAAGCCAAAGTCACCGTCGCATCGAGACCAAAGCCACCCGTGACCAACGAGCCAGTCCATATCTTGGAAGCTTGGACTGCACTAGAGGTGCTTTCACCTCAGGGATACCGCCGAGAAAGTGACCTCGCTGCTGGAAAGCAAACCGACATCGCCCCCTTGCTTCCCGGTCTCCCTATGCCGTGGGACCTCGACACCCGATCCAAGCCTGGCAAGAAGCTCCTTTTCGAGGTTGTTCTGGGAACTCTCAGTTTAGGGCCTGCCGTCGCCTCTTTGTTGAAAGTCTATTCGGATCGGCGTCCCGACCTGCCTTCCAGATCAGACACGGCGATACTCGCAAGCATCATGGTCGACAAGGAAGGACGACCTTTTGAAGAGGAGTCCTCGCTCGTTATTTCAAGCTTTGCATGGGGAGTGCCTGTGGCACTGCGGGGAGACCTGACTGCATTGGCCGCTTGGCCTGCACAAGAACGCCTGATTAGGCGTGACCTTCACCGCCAGCTGTTTCACAGGCTTCCATCCGGTGAGATTCCTCCTCTGGATCTGCCCACAATCCTCAACGCGTTCCGTTTCCTCGTGGCCAGGTTGAACCTGGATGGACAGGAAACGCGGGAACCACACTTCGCGATCCGTCGCTATGAGTTCTTTGCGAGCAAACTCCCATCGGAACCGTCCTGCATTCTGAATTCATTTTTCCTCAGGGATCTTGAACTAGCTCGCGGCCTCTCTGCTGCGGGCAAGGCTCCGGAAACTTTGAAGCTCTATCTGGGACAGAGCGTTCCTCCCATCAGGAAGAACCTCTTGGACGACCAGAAAGCTCTACGGGGAATTCTCGCGCCGCAAAATACCCCCCCGGGCCGCTGGCCATCCGCCGGAGGGCACGCATTGGCCGTCCTTCAACAAGCTGCAGTCAACGGCACGTTTGGCAGGTCGGAAAGCGGGAGTATTCTGGCGGTAAATGGACCTCCCGGCACCGGAAAGACCACGCTTCTGCGCGACATCGTCGCAGCTCGAATCGTTGAGCGCGCTGAAGCCATGGTTGGCTATGACGACCCCGCTCAAGCGTTCAAAGCCACCTCGCAATCTGTTCAGCGGAAAGGCGCGAACCTGACCTTCCATCGCCTTGATCCCTCTCTTCGAGGCCTGGAGATGGTGGTCGCATCATCAAACAACAGAGCGGTCGAAAATGTAAGCGCTGAGCTGCCGACCATGGCCGCGATGGGACAGCATGTTCCTGAAGCACGCTACTTTCCCTCAGTGGCGAACCATGTCTTGGGAGGCGAGAACTGGGGTGTCATCGCGGCCGTCCTTGGAAACAGCAGCAACCGTTTCAACTTCAGCGAGCGATTTTGGCGGGACGAAGAGAAAGGACTTTCTACCTACCTCAATCACGCAGCAGGCACTCCGCAGGTTGTTCACGAGAAGGATGCGTCCGGAGTTCTCAGGACCAGAACTCGGGAAGTCGTCCTTTCAGAGTCCCCTCCCCAAGGAAGACAGGAAGCACGCCAAAGATGGGCGGCAGCACGGAAGGAATTCCTTTCTGCGAGCGAAGCGGTGAAGGCTCTCCTCTCGAGGAAGGAAGAGATTCATCAAGCACTGACGGAGATTCCCCTCAACGTCGCGCGGCTCGACGCGCTCCAACGGCAATGTCGTTCGGCGGAGGCAGAATCACGGTCAGCTGAAAGCCGAAGGCAGCAATCCGCCGCGGAACATCTACATTCGGTTGAAGAGCATCAGGTTTCTGATCGGCAATTGTCTGAGCATCGAGGGAGACGGCCTGGATGGCTTGCCTTGATCTTCAATCTGGGCAGCGCGAAGGATTGGAAGGCCACGCAGAGGTCGCTCTCGGCAACCCGTGATTTGACTCAAGGAAAACTACTTGAAGCGGAGAAACGTTCCCAACTGGATTCCCGCAGTGCCGCTGAAGCCGTCGAACGGGAGAAGACCCTCAAGACGCAGCTCGCGAAGTTGCAATCGCAGCTTGAACAGCTTCTCGGACGCGTGAATCTCGCCAAAGAAGGCGGGGCGGTTGTGCCAGACGACGAGTATTTCGCCTGGCCCCGGGACGCGCGGGAAACGGCATCGATCTGGTTTAGTCGGGATGAGCAGGTTCTCCGGGACAAATTGTTTGCGGCGGCGGTCAATCTCCACCGCGCCTTCATCGACGCCGCGGCCGATCCCATTCGCCAGAACCTAGGGGTATTCATGGATAGCTTTGGCACCAGATCGTTCGGCACCTCCGAGAAGGACGCGCTCATCGAAGATTTGTGGGCCACCTTCTTCCTCGTTGTGCCGGTGGTTTCCACGACTTTCGCCTCCATGGAGCGCATGTTCGCTCAGGTCAAACCGGGAGCCATCGGCTGGCTCTTGGTGGATGAAGGAGGTCAAGCGACTCCACAGGCTGCAGTGGGAGGACTCCTTCGCGCGCGCCGCTCCGTCATCGTGGGCGATCCACTGCAGATCGAACCCGTGGTGACGCTCCCCAATACATTGACCGAAGAGATTTGCGGTCAGTTCGGAATCTCTGCTCTGAAGTTCAATGCGCCCGAGGCCTCAGCGCAGACCTTGGCCGACGCTGCCAGTCCGCAATGCGGGCGATTCCCGGCAGGAAGCGGTTGGAGGGAGGTCGGATCTCCGCTTCTGGTTCACCGCAGATGCGACAGCCCAATGTTCGAGATTTCGAACTCGATCGCCTACGCCAATCTAATGGTGACTGCGAAGCCGCCGCCGTCGGTCACTCCGCCCTTGGGAATTTCCTGCTGGATCAATGTTCGAGAAGCCAGCGCCTTCGACAAATGGTCAGAAGAGGAAGGAAATGAGGTGATCTCGCTCCTGCGCCGACTTCGTTCGATGAGAGTACCACCTGACCTCTACGTCGTGACGCCGTTCGTCATCGTCCAAGATCGATTGCGAAGTTTGATCGCCCAAAGTGGCGTCCTCAATGGTTGGGCGAATGACGCGAATGCCTGGCCCTATCAAAACGTCGGCACGGTGCACACGGTCCAGGGCCGCGAGGCGGCGACCGTGATATTCGTGCTGGGAGCTCCTTCGGCTTCGCAAAAAGGGGCGAGATCCTGGGCTGGAGGAACCCCGAATCTCCTCAATGTCGCAATCACCCGCGCTAAATCTGCGCTGTACGTTGTGGGTAATCGTGAACTCTGGGCCGAGGCCGGCGTATTCCGGGAACTTCACAACCTGATCGGCTAGGTAAGTCACAGCGCGTGAGTGGCCACAGGCCAACGCGCGGATAGCTTCTCCTCCTGCGCTTTCGGCGATGGATTCGGCCTTGGCGACCAATTCGAACCTCCACAAAGCGCCGCAATTCCTGCTAACTCAGAAAATCAGAATGAAGAAAATCGGCACCACAACCACTGGCAACTTCATCATCGAAGTCACAAAGGAGGAATACGATGCGCTGCTGCAAACCAACGATCAACCTGATGCCTCACAAGCGAAAGCCAAGGGCATGAGCCATTCCGAGCTTGTGACCTACGCCGCTGATCGTCTCCGAAAGCTAGCTCCGAAGAGGCGCGACGGCGTTATCCGTTCGATTGAAGCCATGTTTCAGTTTAACGGGGGAATCACCGCGGCGGAGATCGAAAAACTCGTGGCCTCTCTTCAGAAGCGAAAGTTCTTCGCAATTACTGCTGACGGGAAGGTTTCATACTTGGGAACCTGAACCGGTTGCCACGAATTCGCCCCTCAGGGGGATCTCGATCGTTTTCTGCGGCCAGTTTTCTCAGGGTCTCGCTTTGCGCCCCTTGATGGCGGACGCGAGTCAAACTTCAGTTGGCAACTAAACTGAACACGCCATTTGCTGCCTTCCTTGCCCTTCCGAACTTCAGCAACAGATGACCGAGCCGCCCTGAGCAGCTTCACCAAGTAAGCGGCGAACCAAGGCGCGAGGACCTCAGCCACCTGTTGAACGAATTCGGCGACTGGTTCTAGAACTTCAAGCGTGGTCATTACGAGGTGGGGAATGGTGTCAATTCGCGGCGCGCTCCGACTAGTGCCAGCCGCCTGATTTCCGCTATGATGACCATGTCGCGGCACTTTCTGTAACGGGCGCATCGCCTCATTCGCGCCGTTCGCGCCGTTCGCGCCCCCTACGCGACCGCCAGAAACCGCTCTTAGGGCATCTCCAAATGCGCCCCTTGACAGCCCTCCCAAAATTCCCCGCTTGCAACACTTCGGGGGAATTTCGTTGCACTCAGACTAGCAGGAATGCCTGTGGAATCAAGGATTCCGGGCGCTTACTTCCATGTCCTACCCATGAGTTCACGCTCTTCCTCGTCACGCACCGCGAGGTAAATCGCGGTCGTTTCAGAGTCCGCGTGGCCCATCCAATCCCGAATCACACTCACCGGAATCTGCTCCAATGCGCCCCGCACCCCGAATCCATGCCGGAGGCCTTTTGTGGTGGCGTGAATTCCCGAAATGCCCGCTGCGGCCATCACCTTCTTGATCGTTCGCCAGCCAGTCGTCCGGTGAAACCGCCAGATTCGCTGCTGCTTTGAGCTCCCCCCGATTTCCACAAGCCCCATAGCAAGAAACTCCGGCACGGGGATGCGGCGGACTTCTCGTTTGCCTCGCTTCTTTAGGCACAGAATCCGGATCACGTTCAGCTCGGTATCGATGTCAGCTGCCTTCAAATTGACGGCCTCGGAAATGCGGCACCCCGTGTAGTAAATCGTCAGACAGAACAGCGCGCGTGCTCGCGGCAGCAACACCGCCTGGCTCAGGAACTTCTTCCCTTCGTCGCGGCTTAGATACTTGCGCCGACCTTCGGCGTCGTAGGCGCTCATCGCGTCCCTTTTCATGGCTCCCCCTGCATCAGAATTCCCCCGTTCTGATGCATTCTGAACTCAACTCGTTAAAATTCTGTTACTTCCGCCCTATCAGACTCGCGCTCGCTTCGGCATTCCTGGCGTTGATGCCCACGACGGTGATCGGCGACGAGGCCCTGCCCTACGCCGAGCATTTCAATCCGGCGAACGGCTTCAAACCCGCGCAACGCAACTTGACAGCGATCTTTCTCCAGATGGCCGGAAGCTTCGAGCACTACGGCACGCCGGCCAACTACCTCCGCCACGCGAACGCCGAGGCGAAGCGGGTCGAGGCAGCCTGGCTAAAGGCCAAAGGAAAGCCCGCGAAATTCAGGCCCGAATACTTCACCGAAGAGTACATCGAGAAACTCATCACCGGCTGGAATCAGATGGAGCGTGTGCTCGCACTGGAGAGCTTCACTCGGACCTCGGGCCGGCAGATGCGCTATGCGATCATTGGCAGCGGTAGCATGACACCAGCCGAACTCGCATCATTGGAGCCGAATCTCACAGCCGAGGAATCAGCCGAGTTTCGCAGGCTCGTCGCCAAGCCCTACTTTACGAAGGATGACTTCGTATCGCTGGAACGATTCTATGCCGACGGCAAAGGTCACCATAAGCTGACTGCTATCGGCAAAGAAGCGGTCAACCGCCGTGTCCGGCGTGGAACGATGGACCAACGAGAGTTGGACAAGGATATTGAAGCATCGAAAGAAGGCACGACCATCCTTTCGATTCTAAGTGCGCACCAGCGCAGAACCGTAGGCGGCATCAACGGCACATCGGCAGCCGCCAATGCAGATGACCTACAGACAGCGCTCGTAAAGGGGCTGAAGCTTGCCGAGGACAGAGTCGAGGTAGACAGGCTTCCGTCAACGGAGCGCGACGCCTTGACCTTCTCCCATGCAATTAAAGGATTGCTGGATCAGCGGTTGAAGGAAATCTCCAAGCAGGCAACACCAGAACAGATGAAGGCCATGAAAACCGCGACAACGCTAATGTTCGAGAATCTGATCGTAGCATCCCAATTGGAGTTTGAGGCGGGTCTCTGGGATGAGGTGCTCCAGCGCTAGCCGCCGATTTCCCGGCCATCGCTTCCGCGTTCTGTCTGAGGGACCACGACAGCATTGGTCTCTTGGACAGATGATAGCTTCGAAAGCCCGGCAAGTTCAGAAGGCAGTTCCATTTTGGACTCCAGCGGCTTGGTGTCTCCCGGCATTTCGTCTGGACCGCCGCCCGTGGGCGATGAAGCAAGGGTCGCGGACTCGCGTCTTCTCTCAATAGAAGAGGTTCTCAAATCTGAAGCCGCCCTACCATTCCGGCCTTTCTCACCATCGAACACCTCTCGCTCCACGTTATCCGGCAAATCGGACTCATTGTATTTCCCACGCCGCACACCTTCCTTAACGCGCTCGTTCATTTCGGCCTTACCTCCTTCGGAGAGTCGATCGTAAGCACCACCATCGGTGTAGAAGCGCGACAAATCGGCGAAGTCTGATTTCGTGAAGTAGTCCTTCGCGAGGAACTCCGCATACTTCCTCTTCTCCTCTTCATTGAGCTTGGCCTCGCGCTCTACCATCTGAGCGATGGCACTGCGTTCCTTCTGATCCTTGTCCTTCTTATCCGCGGTGACGTGGTCATCTTCCGCACGAATCGAATCAAGACGCGTCTGCGCTTGGTCGAGTAACGCTGCAAGCGAGTAGCCTGAACCAGGCTGTCCACCAGACCGAATCAGCTTCTCGATTTCTTCCACACTTCGCGCAAATCGCGATGCTTCTACTTCGCTATTGTTTGTCACTATGCCTCCACATCCCTCAACTATAGCGCGAGATTATTAAAGATTTGTGACAATGGCCGGAAAGATCAACAAGAGCCTCCGCATTCCCCCCCCCAGTGTGGCTCAAAAGCCTCAGCGCCGCTCATCGATCATGTTGAGCAGATAGCGATGAGGGTCTCCCGCCCCAAGGCCTTCCAAGCCTTGGCAGGCCGTGAGCATGGCCGGCATCAGGCAAGCTTGAAGCGCACCCATACATTTCCCCCATCAATTCGGGACGCTTGGCTGAACCGCTTCTCGTAAGGATTGGGGAGAACCACAATTCGGGGGCTTTCGCTGAGAGCATCGATAACGCGGACGATCCGGAAAATCCCATGCCTCTTCGAACCGGCCAGATACTTCGCCAATTCAATCTCCGACGCTCCTAGGAGGAATGATTCGTCGGAACCCGTGCTCGACTTCACCTCCAGATGGTACTTTACCCCGTCCGCAGTGAACCGGAAATCGCATCCAGCTCCGTCATCGACTTCGTTCTCAGGAAACACTCGGCCCGCGTACGAAGAAATCCACGAGTCGGAAGAGACAACTGCTCGAGAATACACCTCCCCCAACCAGCGGTAGACGTGAATCTCTCCACAGAAGCCCGTCAGGTCGTCACTGGCTTCCTGAGCCTGGCGCCGTGAACGTCGGCCTCCGCCTCCCCCACCGCCGGATCCACCTCTCTTCCACCGCGCGGGCAGGTTCGACAACCGATGCGGCTTCGCTAGATCAGCAAGGGTTGCTTCTGCCAATGCTGCTGCGGGCACACGGCTTTCGATATGGTCCATGAGCGCTTTCGCATTGTCATCGGACATGTCGAACTCTTCTCCACAGATCGAAACCTTCGCACGTTTGATCTTCTCCGCGACGCGCGCATGCTCGATCTGCTCACGGGCCCTTTCGAGATCGGCTGCCGTCAGGCCAGAGGAAACCCGAAGTTCCTCCAGCGACGACACTCGCTGTAGCAGCCCCCGCCATGACTCCCCGCCAAGTGTCTGGGCACCTGTTCTGGCTAGCGTCCAGACACGTTCAGGCGTCCATGATTCACCATAGGCGTCAGACTCGAAAACATCGCCCATTCCTGCCCGCGCCTGCCTTGAGAAATCTCGCCACTTCGACAGGTCACGATCCCCGTCCTTCCAAGCAAAAGCGCTACCGATTCGCTGCAAATCCGCCAATGCACGATCAAGGAGCACATTGTTCTTTCGCTCGCTCTCTACTGGATCCACCGAAGAATCAATGCCACAGCCGCCCATTCGCGAAATGAGATCGCGATGGTCCGGTGCCAAATCCAATGCTGCCAGCTCTGCGTCGGCTGCGCCCCACGCTACAAAGACTGGCCGGACAATGTCCATTGTGTCCCTGAATGACACCTCCCAAAAGCGGTAAGATGCATCAGAAGGTGCCGACAAGCCATCGATCCTAGCCGCTAGATCCTTGAAGTTCCCAATTGATCGGCTGGCCATCATTCTGCGGGCGGCCCACGCCTTCAACGTGGCCTTCGCCGAAGCTAGGTGGTCCTTGAACTGTGTACTCGCGTCTCGGTTCACAAGCGGCGGCTCTTTCCTCGTTGCCAGTGCCTCATTCCACCTGCTGAGGGTGACGCCAAGCTGTCCCGCTATCCCTGCTGCGAACTCAAATACCGTGGGCGCATCCTTGGCCTGTTTGAGTGCTGCCTCCGTGTCAAAATTCTCGAACTTAAGGGCGTCGATCAATTCGACAAGTTCTTCGTGCGAGGCCGCGTCCGTCAGATAGGCAAAGCCCGTATTCGGAGAAAGCGCCTCTATCAGGGGCCAGATTCGTTGAATTGATAGCGCCACATCGTCGAACCATCGATCGCGAACTTCGAGATAGGCCGCCTCAGGAATGCGGAGGTTCTTCCTCAGGGAGAAGCAAATCAAATCGTGGTCGGGCCTCCCCGAGAGGTCTGAAAGGAAAGACCTGAGCCGATGCTCAATGTCTTCGTCGCCCACCACCCCGGCTATAGTTGCGGCAAGCAAAACTGGCTCGCCAATGCATCGCTCCGAAACGATGAGGACATTTTCGCCCTGATGCCAATAAGCGGACACCTCGTTCCGGCGAATATGCTCTCCCGACTTCTCGTCCACGCTCACCTCAACGGTGGAAAAGCGCGCGACTCGCATCTCCCGCAAGCGAGCCATCAGCTTCTCAAATGAATCGACCCGCGTCCCAGCGCCCTGCTCTCCGTGATGAGCAACCAATGTCAAAACCACCGGAAGTAGCCATGACAAGTCATCGTCGTTGGCCGCACTTCCCCAGCTCCCCTTGCTACGCCACTTCTCGTCGTCAACCCAGGCGGTAATCGCGAGCTTCGATACGCACTTTACTGCCTGCGGATAGCGATTCACCAGGGAATCACGCAGCGCCTTAGCACGTTTAACCGGAATCTCGACAAGCCTAAGTCCGAAACTGGCGACGAGATCGACCACAGCAGGAGAATCATCCGGAAGGTAGCAGGGCTCTTCCTGCGATGGGGCGACCATCGCCAGCATCTCTCCCTGGACTACCGGAAGCTTGCTCGGCATGCGGGAAAACGAGGTCGGTGCAAAGCACTCCCAAGCGAAATGCAGCTGGCTTATAAAAGCGTTCCGGTCAGAAACGCAATGCTGCGTCCAAGACTCCATCAAATCGTCCAACAATCGGGCATCCTTGCTAGCCTCATTCTCACCATAAGACCTGAGACCAACAAAGGCTAACGCCTGGAGTGGTCTCCTAGCCCGTTCGAAACCATACAACGTCGACTGAGGCATGCAGCGCAGGTGTGAGCGAAGCGTACCTCGCGACAGTCGCATTTCCGAAGACGACACGTGCCAAAGCTCGGATGGTTTCCACCACTTGCCATCACCTTTGCGATCGGTCCGCAGCCACCGCGATTCTGAGAGAGCAAAGCGAAGTGGCGACCAGAGCTCAACAATGTCACTCAATCCACCGTACCTCACCGCAACCAGCACCCACCACTTGTCCGGGAGATTGGCCATACTGGCCACCATGGCCTCCATAAAGGCAGCCCTGCACTCATCGTTGAACTGCCCAATGAGATCTGCTCCGGGAACAAACGAGAACTGGCCAAGGTAGTAGGCCTTGGACTGATAAGACGTCCGGTGATTTTGCCAAACATAGTCCCGATACTCTCCCCAGAACTGCTTCGAGATCCCCGGCGGAGGACTCTCATGCAAGGCCAGCCTCTTGCTGCCGCTGGGCCAGCCTGGACCTGACCACCCCGGACGCACTTCGGCAACGGTGACCGCTCGCAAACCATCGAAAACCCCAAGTGCTTTCAACCTCTCCGCCGCAACTGGGGCTCCGTTCCATTCGGGATGATCTGGAGGTACCAAGAGCTTCTGCTTCGAAGGAGCCCCGGCATTTCCGGGCAGCAAATCCAGATAGCGCTCTACTTTTGCTCCACTCGTTCCTCCCCACCCCGCCCCGAAAGAAGCCTCACCGGCCGGGAACCAACCCGCTGAGCATGGAACGGGCAGCTTCGCGAGTAACCTTTTGATGCCCTTGATCGGCGTCCTAGCGGAACCTGGTTCCACAAGACTCAGCCCCCAGCGCAAAAGATCACGACAGAGCGTACCGGACTTTGAGTCGAGCTTTGCCGGCAATACCGGAATCGCCGGGATCACGACGGTTTCAAGTATATCCGCCGGATCAAATGACCTTACCAAACCAGCCTCAATCAGGCTGTCTACGATTGCGGTAGCCTTGCTCCCGGCTCGACGCCTTGAAAGGCTATCATTCGAGATCGACTCAGCTAGGAACGCCAATCGCCCCCTCAAATTTCGAGGAACAGCTTCCATTCGGCTTCGCCCGCTTCCGGCATCCTCGCCGTCAGGCGACAAAAAGACCGCAGAGGATTCGCCACCTCCAGAATGGAGCCGACCATCGGTCCCTATTAGAACTTCCCTGCCGGCCAGCATCCCCAGTTTGCCATCCAGCATTTCGGTCAGATCGCGCCAGAATCCCCACCAATCCAATCCAACATCGGACGCCAGATCAGCTGCCAATGCTTCTACAGTCTCTGCCATCTGCTCGCTAGACGGCCCCAAGACAACGCGAAGTCGGCTAGCGAACTTCCGCAAAGGCTCCATGCTGGGGAGTGCTCCGTTGTGAAGCGCAGGGAAAGTAGCGAACCGCCGGATCTTTTCCTCGGTGACTACCGTCTTCCCCAGCATTGGCGGCAATACCGCAAGGTCTCTGAGGGAAACCCATCCCGTATCCGCCGGAAACACGGCCAGATCCTGAAGTGCTAGCCCGAACTCGTCTATAGCGGCTTTCTTGAGCAAGGCGAGCCACGAATCAAACCGCTCCAAGTCATCTCCGCAGGGCAGAAGCAGCCCGAAGATGCACTTGGCGCCGAGCGACTCGCCTTCGGAGGCCGAGCTTGCCGCCACCTTGATGGCGAGGCGTGCACATTCCCGCAAAAGGTATCCATTGTACTCTTCTTCGGCCGTAGTTGCCTCCTCTTCATCCTCACCAAAGGCAATCGAAGTCCGGCTCATGTCGCCAAAGAACGGCGCGTTGATATGAACGCTCGAACCGGTAGGTAGCTTGGTCGGAAGGAAAATTGAGAAACGTCCGGGCTTTGCATCGGCAAGATTCACCGCCAGCGAAATTCTAGCCGAAGTCATCGCCGACCATTCACCAGGTAGGTCATCCAGCGCAGTGCGTACAGCGGATGGCGCCGCGCTTAGATCCAATGTCGTGCTCCACATTCGGAAGGTTTCGCCCATTCCATCCTCTTGGCTGAGGGCGATGTCGCGCGCCTCCGCGGCCTGATTTTCGATGGGTTCCCCGGTTCTCTTCAGTTCCCTTCTCGTTTTCCCGTCATCGAGGATCAACGCGTTGACCTTCTCCAGGAAGAGAATCGTCTCCCGCTGGAAAAATTGGAGCCCCTCTTTCGCAAGTTCCAAGGCTGCTCTGCTCTTAAACGGAAGCCTTACGACGGTTGAGAATCCCCGCTGCTCCAGTTCACTGACAAATGGATCTCCCATATTGCCATCCACCGGGAATGGCAGGAGGTAGGGAGAAAGCTTCGATAGTTCTCGGCGAAGCCAATCGTCAGCTGTCATTGCTGCGGACGACGCCTTTCCATGCACGCTCTCGCGAAACTTGCGGAGAATCCCCTCTTCTACCCCTTCGACCAACAAGCTCTCAATCCTAGGAAACTTGACCAGATCATCACCTTCAAGGAGACCGCACAAGGGGCTGGAGATCTCCTCGACGAATGTCGGCGAAAATCCAAAGCAGAAGCCATCGAATCCTTTTGCGTCTCTTGCGGACCGCGAAAACACCTGTGGGTCTTCAGTGATCTCAAGGACGCTGCGGAAACCGATGCCTTTGTTACCGATCGAACTTTGAGGGTTCTTGTCACTCTGCCCCAGATTGGAAAGCCGATCGAAATTTGACTCGCTAAACGGCCGGCCGTCGTTGGCAATATACAAAGCGCCAAAGGGCCCGACCTCGCGAATCGCAATCTCGATTCGCTGTTCCTCTTGGGAATCACCGTAGAGCGCGTCGTGAGAATTCTGAAGGAGCTCGATCAGGAAGCGCCCGTGATACTGATGCTGAACATGCCGGGTCAGATTGTGGAGACTGAGGTACTGACTCGTCCCCTTTGCGATCTCGAACAAGAAAAGCTCCGCTACATTTCTGGCCTTCTCGATAACCTTGTCGCGATACTCACTCATTTTAAGAACTTTAGATCTCCCGGGCGACTCATTCCTTCCTAACGGGTCCCTGTGAGGTCTCAAGTCAATTGAGGCGCGGCTGAAGCAAGGAGCCAGATTTTACCGCTGCAGGTAGTGCCTCCTTACTCATGGAGCACTACCCACGCTCTAGATCCTTCCCCGTCTCCCGTCAGCAAATTCGAAACACCTAGCCTCCTTGAGGCAAATGAATAGGCCCCAGCCGCCACCAAGGCGGACCAGCCTATTGCCCCTCCACAAGAAGCCAGTAGCGAGTAGACTTGCGCTCGCCGGTTTTGCGCAACGCTCCGAATTCCAACAATTCGTTCAGATCACGCGTGACCGTAGCCGTGGAGGCCTTAGCAATCGCCGCGTAATTCTTGGCGCTCAACCCGCCGTTGAAACCGTCGGGGCCCTCCGCGAAGACCCGTATTAGGACCTTCTCCTGGCGCACGTTCAGCTTGCCCCTCAGACGATCGAAGAGCTTCGCTTTCTCGATCAAGAATTCGATCCTCCTTTGAGCCCGCCGTTGCGCCTCCAAAACCGTCGCCGAAAAATAGGCAACCCACTCAGCCACGTCCAAGCGCCGGTTCGCCTTCTCCAACTGAGAGTAATACTCCTTCTTCCCCGCGCTGATGACCTGCGACAGCGCGATTACCATAGGCGCACCAACCGCCTGTGAGAGCGCAATCTCTGAGATCACTCTTCCAATCCTGCCATTGCCATCCTCGAACGGATGGATGGACTCAAAATAGACGTGAGCGAGAGCGGCCCGGCAAAGTGCCGGCAACTCACCGCGGGAACCGTTGAACCACTTTAAAAAGCCCTTCATCTCCTTTGGGATCGCCGAGGCGGCCGGGGCCTCGAAGTGGACCTTGGGAGCATGCAGCGGCCCGGAGACAATCTGCATCGGCTCTTTTGAGCGCCGGTAACGGCCCACGTCCTTTAGCCCGACACGCCCCCTCATGAGGAGCGAATGCCACTTGAATAGCTTCGCATCTGAAAGGTCGTCAGCATAGCTACGAAACGCGTCCACCATAACCTCCGAGACCCCCTGCTCCGCCGGGGCAACCTTTCTTGAGTCCACCGCCAAACCAAACTGCCGGCGGATGGACGACTGAAGGCTATCCCTGTTCAATAGCTCCCCCTCAATGCGCGAGGTTTCGAGGGCCTCGTCGCTCAGCAATTCCGCGCGCAAGGAATTCGCCTCTCCAACGGCCAAGGATTGGAAGGCTCCAATGAGCACACCGGATCCCACCAGAAACGCAGATTCCTGTTCCCTATTGTGGCCATCCTCCCACCTAAAATTCGGCCATTCAGCCAACTGCCAGTTCCAATCCATGAGGAATAACCTTCGCTTTTATTCCTCACAATACCCCAAATTATGAGGAATAGCAACCTCTCTTATCCATCATCTTCCGATTCTGAAGCAGTGTTGCCAACCGGCAACATGCGAGCCCTGCGCCTTCCATCGTTCCGTGCCCCTGCTGACTCCGGGCACTTGATCCTAGAGAGAGAACTCCCCCAACAGTCGCAATTCCTTCGTCGCAGCCCTCGTCCATCGCAGCCACCGCGAAAGGTTGCAGGTGATGCTCGCCAGCCAAAGAGAGCCCGGTTAGAAACTGGAAAGAATGGCAGCTAACCAGCCGCCTTCGAATTGATCCGCTCGTAAGCCACCATGGGAGGAAAAGACGCTGCCAAGGGATTTGTATACCAGGACCTCTGTGCCCTTTATCGGGCGCTGACCTTATACACCGAGGGTACCGGCCAAACGCTGCAGGTGGAGGACGGTCGGAGAGCCAACAAAGGAAAGCCAGAGCCGTGGGACATTAAAATTCGGAATCCCGCCTCCGAGACCTTCACCACGGAATTGTGGCAAGCCAAGGACACAACCGTGTCAAAGAATCAGTGCTGCGAATATTGGAAGAATCTTCACCGGCACCTTCATCGCGGGGAAATCCTCATCGCGGCCCAAGCTGAAGTTCACCAAGACGCCTTGCTCGGTGTAATCACCAGCAGCCAACTAAACTCCGCCCTGGAGAGATTCCGCCAGTTCCTGGAGATCCTCAGGGATTATGACGAAATGCCCGGGCGAGCCGACATGGAGCAAGTCTGGAAAGAGGACTTCGACGGGGTTGATCTCGACCAGTTTGTCAAACTGATCGCTGGGGAAGAAATCCCCGGCCTGATGCTCTTCGACTTTGAAAGCCGGAACAACGGCAGCGTCTATTGGTTTCGCCGCTTCATTGTTGAAGGTTGGACCTCGTCCTCCCTGAGAGATCGAATCGAGAACCTGTGCGGCCGGCAACTGGAGGTAAATCTTAGTGCAACGAAGGACTTTGATGATCTTTGCGGGCGAGCCCTTTCACTAATCCGCACCAACTACGGGAGGCCTCTGCTGTTTGACGATATCGTCGCTTCGATCCGTGAAAACCACAGGCCGACGACTTCAAAACGAAAGGTCGTAAAGGACATCCTCAAACTCCAGATCGACCGCGTCAGAACAGCGGAGCGCCCCCAAGAACCATCATTGGAAAAGCTATTCGTTGAACCATGCGCGGAAATCCAAGGGGGAAACTCTGCTCCAGAAGATTCAAAAACCAGCTATTCAACTGAAACTTGGCTCCGCAGGCACCTACTCAAGCAGGACAAGGACTCAGCCCTGACTCTGTTGTTGGGGGACTTTGGCCACGGAAAATCGACCCTCCTCAAGATTATGGCAGCACGGCTTGCCGCTGCTTGGAAGGAAGGAGATCCAATACCAGTTTTCGTATCGCTTCGCCACTCGTTTCAGGAGGGCAACAACATCCTGGAGTTGGTCACCGATGCAGTCTCCGAAGCAGCAGCGCTCGACGACGAAACTTGGCGTTCCTCGGAGTGGCTGGTGCTCTGCGATGGCTTTGATGAGCTCAATGTCCTCCATCAAGATCGGCCAGATTGGGTCCGTAGCCGCTTCCACAAACTCTACGCGGCATCTCTCAAGCCTAACATCAAACTGGTGATCAGCTCTCGGCCCATCCTCTTCATGGATTCATCCGAGAGAGCGGATTACCTTCGCCCATACCTCAAGGTCAACCTCAAGCCTTTCGACAAGCAGCGTATCCGGACTTGGCTCGAGAACTGGGGCTGCCCCCTAACCTACGATGACCTCGAGCGTCTGGGGCTGTCCGAAGTGGCAACGACACCAGTCATTCTCCTATTGATTGCCCAGCTCCACCGCGCGAAGCGTCTTTCCAACGAAAGCTACACTCGCCGAGCATCCATCTATTCGGAGTTCTTCCAGTGGGTAAGCAACACTGGCGGGGCGCTGAATGCCAACGAGCGGATGAGGAAGCACTTCGAGATTCCAATGGAGATCCTGCGAAGGATCGCCGTACTGCTTTCAAGCCACCCAAAGTCGCAGGCTGGAATGATGGAGGTCCCCTTGCTACTGGACGAGCTGAAGCACGATTCGAAAGCTTCAGAACGCCACCTGGATCCACGCCTCTTCGTCCGACATGCGTTCCACGAGGGGAGGCCAAACTATGTGGAATTCCTCCATCAGTCCCTGAGGGAGTATTTGGTCGCCGACCATCTACTTCACGCCATGTTCCAAGAGGAGGACGATGGCGAATGGGCCTTCGCGCCCGACTACCAGCAATTGCTGATCGACCGCCCCCTCACTCTTGCCGAAGTCCGGTTCTTCCGGGACCTAGTTGAAGAATTTGCGGAGAATACAGGACCGGATTTGGTAGAGCAATTTGCAGAGCTGCACTGGTGGCCAAGCTTACTCCGCGATTTGGCTGAAGATTCCTGGCGTTTGGCTAAATCCTCTGACGAAACGACTCAGCCAATATTGTCGCGGGTCTCCTACTCCGTTCTAGGTCCAGGACGACAGCCAATACGGGAAAGCCGTCCCCTCCGCATCGAAATCGCAATCGCCAACATCGCGCTTCTGCAGTTCCTTGGCCAAGCTTACTACTGCCATGCCGCGAATGTGGGCGAGCCCAATCGCGTGGAAGGCCTTTGCTATCTGATGAACTTTCTTTCGTCAGCCCCGGATCTTGAACCGCTGCTTAGCGTCCTGAAAAAGGCAGTGACGGGACTCGAATTTAGCGCGGAGGTCGATGTGAGCCATCTGGATTTCTCAGGCTTTGACTTCGAGGGCGCGACCCTTGACGGCATGATGTTCAAAGGCTGCTCCTTCGACGACACCTCGTTCAAAAAGTCCGTTCTTCGAGGATGTAGCTTCAGCAGCTGCCACTTCTCGGGAACGCGCTGGACTTCCGCGAAGCTATCGAATCGCACGACCTTTAGCTACTGCCGCTTTCTTGGCAGCGCTGAGAACGTCCCACGGTCAAAGTCCTTTCACTACCTCGATTGCGCTTTCCCGACAGATCTGGCTGAGGCCGCGAACCTGAAGCGAAGCCGCGACGAAACGATCTGCTCGAACTTCGATGAGTCCGAGAACTCTTGAAGTGACACATCCCTCCAATGCGGCGGACAGGCGCCTATCGCCGGATCCCGCACTCGAAGATCAAACTGAGATCGCTTTCGGTGAATCCGGAGTCCACGCCCACCGGATGAGGGAGCGGAAGCTGAAAAATCTCGATCATCGCGGCCTCCTCCTCGCTGGTCGGGAAAAACGCGTGTCCAGGCTCATTAAACATGAAGTAGTCCCCAAAGGGTGCCCCGCAATGGCAGAGGTTCATGTAGTATTCCGTTTCTGCCGTCTTGGAATACCGTCTCTGAATCGACGCTCCAAGCTCGCGGGCGAATTCAACCAAGTCAGCCGGCAGGTCGAGCGCGTTGTACAGCATGAACGGACCGCCGAGAGGAATGTAGTCCTCCAGTTCCTCATCCGAGGTCGTGCAGCGAGATGCTGCGAACGCAAAGACCCGGGCAACCTCGTTGCACCGCCAGCATCGCTCCAGAGAGCGCAGTAGAAAAAATGGAGGGTGAATGGTGTAGGGCTGCATGTTCCTCTTTGTGGCTCGAATGGGTTCAATCGTGCCACATTGCCTAACAGTGAGTCAAATGTCCCACAGCCTCTGAACGATTGACAGGGCAGAAACAGCCAGTTTTTACCGGTTTGAGTAGTCAAGCGACGGACGCAGAGCAGCCATTCGCTCGCGGGCAAAAGAAGGCCCACCGCCGCACGATGAGAGCTGCCACTCTACCTATGTTCCTAGGGGGCGCTAGAACTCCATGGCCAACAACCATGGAGTAGCAATTGCAGAATGTATATGAGCAGATCACCAACCGAATCCTCGACCACCTGGAGAACGGCGTAGTCCCCTGGAAGTCGCCATACTTCTCAAAAACCGGGTTCCCAAAGAACTTCTCCACCCAGAAGGAATACAACGGCATCAACGTCCTGCTCCTAGGATCGCAGAGATTCACGTCGCCATACTTCCTGACCTTCCTTCAGGCGAAGGAACTTGGGGGACACGTCCGCAAGGGTGAGCGCGGCTTCCTTGTCGTGAAGTACGGCACCTATGAGAAAGCCAATGAACAAATCGAGCCCGAGGAAGGCAAATCCCTTAAGCGCGGTTACCTGAAAGCCTACACTGTCTTCCATGCGTCACAGATCGATGGAATCGCGTTTCCTGAACCGGAGGAACTTCCAGAGCTCTCTGTTAGCGAGAGGACCAATCGCGCCCGCGCAATCATCGAAGGCATGCCGAACCCTCCGTCAATCAGTGAGGGGAGCGCTGTCCCCTGCTACAGGCCATCAACCGATTCTGTTCACATGCCGGCAAACCGTTACTTCGTAAACGAAGTCGCCCTGTATACCACCCTCTTCCACGAACTGGCGCACTCGACCGGCCACGCATCGCGCCTAGCCCGCAAATCACTGCTGGAAAACCGAGGCATTAATGCCGCTGGCGACACTGCTCAAAAGACCTACGCCGAGGAAGAACTCGTTGCCGAGATGACCGCTTCATTTCTGAATGCCCATGCCGGCATCATCGAAGAGGAAATTGAAAACTCGGCCGCCTACATCAAGGGCTGGTCGGACGCCCTACGAACCAAGGAGGCCAAGAGCTGGGTTGTCCGCGCAGCCTCCGAAGGACAGAAAGCGACCGACTATATCCTTGGAAGATCCCGTTGACGCCCCAGATAGGCTGCCCGGGATCGATCAAGCGATTCCCGGCCAAGCCCAATCGGGCGGCCCCGCTCTCCGGATGGAGATGCCTCGCATCGACCGCCTTTGACCCCACCACGGTTGGTTCCCTTCCTATGGTCGGCATTGCTCTTAGCTGACCCGCCGCGGGCGTCAAACCTGCCTGCGGTTCCTCCACTTTGTTTCAGCCGTTCCGGTGACCTCCGCGTCTAGGGGTCAGCTTTCGCGAGGGCAATCCCATCAGGGAGAAACCAACCTAAAAGGAGGGCCAAATGGGCCTTGATATGTATCTAACCGGGGAGGAACACCTCTCCACCGATTGGACAAACCCAGAGAACAACCAATGCGAAGGGGGCTATCGTCTGAAATCGAAGAACTTTGAGCTAGGCTATTGGCGGAAGCATCCAGACCTGCATGGATTCATCGTCGAGAACTTCTCAGACGGCGAAGACGACTGCAGGCCAATCTACTTGGATGAGGACGATCTCGCACAGCTCGTCTTAGCCGTCCGCGAGGGAAGACTGCCGAAAACAACCGGCTTCTTCTTTGGCGAAAGCACCAACGACGCCGAGCAGAGGGCTGAAGACATCGAGATCCTGACCAAGGCCATCGCGTGGCTGCAGGCCAACGACTGGCGGCGCCACGTATACTACCAAGCTTCATGGTAGGGCATGAATGTGGCGGCACCTTCACGGTGCCGCCACACAATTTTCCAACCTATGTGCTCGCTGGGCACTAGAACGGTCGGACAATCAATGGAGCAATTACTTGTCGAATGAAGGTTTCCGATCCGTATTACTAAGCATTGCGCGGACAAAGGGTGCAACCGTTACTGTATTTTCCGATTTCTGCCGAATCGCCGCATGCTCGCTAGCCATCGGTCGTCGCGAGGAGGAATATCTCGATACCGCGAAGGCGTACAGCCGAGATGAACTCAGCGATCTCTCACTCGCATTTGCCAAGCTGGTGCAGGAGATGGAGCAGCACCCATTCACCGATCTGCTCGGGCCTTTCTATCTCGAATGCGCGGCTCATTCCTCAAAACAGGCTCGCGGCGAATTCTACACACCACCTGAGATCTCGCAGTTGATCGCACGGATGACCGTTGATGTGGAGGAGGTGAAGCGCAAGGGAGTCCCAATCTCCGTCAATGAGCCAGCTTGCGGAAGCGGCGGAATGGCACTCGCCCTCGCTCAGCTCTTCGCCCCCGACTCGGTCGATCTACTGCGGATTACAGCTCAGGACATCAACCCTGTTGCCACCGACATGTGCTACATCAACCTCACCCTCTGGGGCGTTCCCGCGCATGTAGTACTCGGCGATACCATCCGCATGACCGTCACGCGTGCATGGAAAAATGTGCACTGGCACCGAGTAGGCGAAGATCAGCGCCAAGCTTTGGGCAGGCTGAAGGACCTCGCCGGCTCTGTTGCCCAAACCACGCCCGATATGGAGATCCCACAGCGACACTTCGACCCGGACGATGGCCGCGGCCAGTTCCTCTTAAACCTTTAACCCGACGGAGGCCTCACTTGACCCTAGATGAACTACGAGCGCTAGCAGCGGAACTCTTCCCCGAGGCCGTGACGATCGCCACCGAAAAGCCTGAAGAAGAGAATCTACCCCTATCCAAACTCAAATCGCTCTGTTGGACACATTTCCGGGAGCTGGGGTTTGATTGCATGGCAGCATGTTTCGACGAAGTCGCGCCAAAGACCGATGGAGAGCTTACCCTCGCAGGCTGGAGCAGCGCCGAATTCAACGCGCCGCCCTGGACATTTCGCGTCCGCTTCCGCCCATTCCACATCAGCCATTGGTCTGCCCATCTCGAGGTCAGGCACGACGGTCCGCTTCCCGGCGTCACCGAGACGGGCTATCGTTCGATGTTTGTGCCGTTGAAGACCTTTGCGACGATGACCCCGAAGGAATTCGTAAGGTCCGAGATCTGTAGCAAGTTGCCGGCGACCCAGCAGCTAAATCTCTTCTAACGGTCAAAAGCCAGCGTGCGGTACTACCGGAAGAGGTAATTATTCGGTTTCTCACGCCGGTTCCCTTGCGCTCAGCATTAACTGGAGTAGCTGCCATCGTCCTAACCCCCAATTGAGAATGAGATACCTCACATCAGCATTCATCGCCACAATAGTTCTGACTGGTAGCAGCAACGCACAACAGGGGCGCTACTACCGCCCTACCCCGCCGCCACCGCAGTTCGCCCACAGCACGCCACCTTACTCCCGCCCTCATCCGAAGATGCAGCAGGCTCGGAACTGGGCGCGGCAAGCCGCCCCAAGGGTTTTTACCAAGCAAGCGGCGCAACGTGCCGTTCGGGTAATCAGGAAAGGAAGCCGCGTTGCCCCTTGGGGTGCCGGAGTGGGCGTGGACTTGCTCTGGCCAAGGAGAGCAGAAGCTCCCACCCGATAAGCACAGAGTTCGACAAGCACTCTTGAAATAGGGCGGTGTCCGAACCAGGACACCGCCGATCATCAATTTGAAGAGCTTGTCTGCCGTGCCCGGTGTTCGGTTACGCTTACAGTCACTCTTCTCCTTCTCGCCTTACTCGACGAACCCCGGACTCGGCAGTGTGGAACACAACGGACCTGACTCTCCGAACTTCAGTTTGGTCCAAAAGAATCTCCAGACTAATTTGTCTCAGGTCGCCTGACTCCATCGAGAGCAGCATACCAAGTAGAAACGAATTGTCGGCTCCTTCATGAGCAGGCCTCGCAGGCGGCGGAACGACACCAGGCACCCTCTCAACAACAAGGAAATCGTCGCTAGGACCGTCTTCGTCCCATCCGTCGGGTTCAATTTCGATCTCAGTTCCCTCCGGAAGGTCAATTGCCGCCACCCTAGACGCCCGATGAAAGAGAACCACATTCACTCCGTTGGTCACCTGAACCGAGGGGTAAATCATCCCGTCCAGATCGTGTTCGGAGGCAAGGTAGTCGGCAACAACCTGCGTCACGAGATACTGAGAGCCCTCATTTCCCGGCAGTACGGGTGCCGTCATCTTCCCGGCCAAGATTCCCAGAAATGCCGCGCGCTCCAGCAATTGCTGATGCCGCGGATCGAAGTAGCTCTCCCGAGTGATGATTTCTTTCAACGCGGCGACATCCAACACTCGTAGATCTCTTGTTACTCGAAACTTGGTGACTATGACGTTGGCCCCTACAGGCGGACGAACCTCTGCTAAAGCCGTCCCCGCATCAAGGGCTCCATAGAAGACGGAGATACCTTGGGCGTTCATTCGCCCCGCTGAGGCCTGCCCCAAAGGGGGTGGACCGACTTCAAGATCCGGGCGGGCCAACCCCTTTTCCAGGCCAATGATGGACTGGAAAACCCGAGCGCGAAACAGTTCTCCGAACGTGGTTCCAGGACCAATAAGTCTCACCACAGGCCCTCCCTCCCGAGTCACCAGCGACTCAACCTCGGCAAAAACTTCATCCAGAATTGCCTGTGATGATCGTCCGATGAATCTGCATTCGTGCCGCAGCCGCTCCTCAAGCGAATTCCAGCTCTGATGGTACCGGTTGTAGCCGTCTAACAGGCGTGGAGCGTAGTGCGACTGGGAATCAAACTCACACTCTTCCCCCATCGCGGCCGAATCAAAATCGCTGTGGCGGTCTTCCAGTTCCTCAACGATTGCATCCGCAACCTCATCGTCCACGCCGGCAATCTCGGCGACCACTGCACTCACAGGCTCACCTTCCCGGTCCCAGTCGTAGTCCATCTCCTTAATGAGCGTGTACTCCCATGCCGATGGTTCCGTGTCAGTCCGGACAAAATGGCTTTCGAACACCCGCTCCACCTTCGTGGCCACGAGCTTGATATTGCAGGCGTTCCGCCGGGTCTTGCAGTGGAAGCACTTCCTAATCTTCCCCTGCCCTTGGATCTCGTTCCGGAGATACTGATCGCCCACGCACTCGTAGCAGAGATACCTTTCATCGTCTGAAGCCGCTCCCATCGCGCTAGCTCAGAACATTCCGAGTCCAGTTCAAGCCTGAAGGCAGAATCAGCGCTCGGCGCCACCACTCTGACAGCATTAGACTCTCGACTTCCGCAAGCCCGAGGATCCAGCAGCACCGTCCCCCGGCAGTAACCACTCTGCCAGCCGGAAGCCGAGATACCTTGACCTGCCATCTCGCAAAAGGCTGGAGAAGCACTCCTCAGAGCCCCCTACCGTGACGGCTTTTCCAAGGGCTTCTCCCTGATGATTGAGGGATGTGCAGGAGAGCAGACCCGTCAGGCCAGTCAATTGCTGGCGCATATCTTCACTCCGTTGCGACCGCGAACGGTGACAGGCCCGCCTGAAGGCCTGCTTCGAAGTCTGCAATCCCATGAGGGAGAAACCAACTTTAAAGGAAAACACCATGTCACAAACAAACGAGAACTCTTCGAAGAATAGACCAGCCCATGAAGTCCGCTTCGGATCAATCAAGGCCACCATCTGGCAGAACCAGTCCGAGAATGGCATACGCTACAGCGTGAGCCTCAGCCGCGGATACCGCGACGGCAACACTTGGAAGGACACTCAATCCTTCGGTCGAAACGATCTTCCCCGCGTCATCAAATGCGCGGACCTCGCTTACGTATGGATCTTTGCAAACTCAGGATCCGCCCCTGAAAGCGAACCAGCCGGATCGACAATCAATCCTCCGGCCGGCCAGTACTAGGCCGCCCTTGCCCCGCCGCAAGGCGGGGCAATCCAACCTCTAACAAATGGAGTCATGAATGACACTGAAACTTCCTCTCTCACCAATTACCACATCGGTGGTATCCAACCCGAAACGTGCCAACCAGTGGGGTAGCAACCGCTACGGTGGCAATTGCGATGGCCGCATCTTTGCTGACCTTGTCCTACGATACGGCGCCAAATCCGTGGCCGATCCAATGATGGGCTCCGGCACAACCCGCGATTGCATCGCAGACTTCAACACCGGAGGAGCGGGTATCGCTTACTGGGGTGGCGACCTCAACCAAGGGTTCAACCTCGCCGAGCAGGACTTGCCAGGAAAGTTCGACCTCGTGTGGATTCATCCACCCTACTGGAACCTAATCCGCTATAGCCATCGCCCCGGCGATCTCAGCAGCGCGGCAACCTACGAGGAATTCCTCGAACGCCTCGAGACCTGCCTCGCTCGCTGCTACAAAGCGCTCAATCCCGGTGGCAGGCTTGCTATCTTGATCGGTGACCTTCATCGCGATGGTCGCTACATTCCGATCTGCCGCGATGTCATGAACATGGAAGGCCGACTCGGACAGATCAGAACTGTGATCATGAACGAGCAGAAGAACTGCTGGAGTGACATCATCCCGATGCGTCAGCGCCGCCTTCCGCTGGACGGGATCCAGGTTCGTCACGATTGCTGCATTGTCTTTAAGAAATTGTCCTGAAGAGACATTGAATCCCGCCCCAGCTTGAGCGGGATTCAATCCACAGCTTTTAAGGTGTTTCAGCAAAGAAAGCGTCCGACATCTCTGGATCGCGCTTAAACTCGACTCGGTGAATCTGCATTCCTCGATCCTTCCACAGCTCTTCGTTGTGTTTAACGCAAAACCTATTAGCCTTGTCGCAGGCGATCTCTGACAAGTAAAACCGGTTCTCATCAAGCCACTTAATGAGCCCAAAGCCCTTCTCCAGATCAAAGCTTGTGCCTAGCATTTGATCCATTTCGGATTCTTTTTGGACAACCAAATCACGGCTGATCTGCCGAGGCAATCTGGGCATAATCTCAGCCGTCCCGTCTTCCGAAACCACAATTCCTATGCACGCAATCCCCTTCTCTCGCATGGCAGCAATATAACGAAGCGTGGAATTGTAACGCGCTCCTCGTCCGGAATCGCCGTTCTCCACAGCCAGACCATCAAGGATTACCCCTATCGCATGGCAAACACCGTCCACATCCAGCAGCACAGCTCCATCAATCGACGTGACGCTATCCAGCATAGATGAACTAGCGACCGTAGGAACAATCATCGTACCTTGAGCGGCCAGCCGACGAGCTTCATCTTTGGCCGACGGAGTGATAACCAAGATAGTACCGCTCCGCTGACTACAAGCCGATAGAGCAAGATCAAAAAGTGAGCCTACTTTCACCCTTGATAGATCGGGAATGAGCACTTTGAAACGCGAGAAAAAATCCGCTCGATTAATAGGCGGCACAGCTAGGCGCGGCAACTCCTGCCTGACCCGCATCATCAGATGATCTCCATGTAGCAATTCCCATTGATGGTGCCCGGAGAACCGAATCAAAAACAAGTCGCTACGAGCCTGATCATAATTTCCCACCATCTTGCCAAAACCGGTAACGTGTGCGCCATCGGATATGATCGAATCCCCTCGTGTCGCGATCTCCAACAACTTCCGCGTCGCACGGTATTTTTGGAGCCTCACAGGATTAACAAGTTGGAGCGTTGATCTGACATTGGGATGCTCGGCCGGTGCAACGATCATCGACCCAACCGACTCTCCGCCCTCATATGTAAGTGAGGAAATAAAATTGCACGCCGAGAAGAGACCATAGAGTCCCTCAAAGCTGCCCGCCGCAAAGTTCGGAAGCTCCATGAGCCGATTCGCTGCTTGGCGCAGAATTTCCTCTTCTCTGTGCCCACGCCAGTCGGTCACCAACGTTGGTTGAGGGACGTGAAGAGACTCCAAACATCCTTGCAAGAACTCCTCAGCGACTGCCTCAACTATCGACAAAGGAACACGGAATCGATCATCTGCATGAGACTTGGGAAGACGATAGCCCTCAAGCCCATCCTTGTGCTTCAGAGATAAAACCACTCCCACATCGTATTGATCAACCGGAGCGAAACCAGAAAAGAAGTAGCTCCGATCCCGTCGTTCGAATCCGCCCTGTAGGGCTTTTAATACCGCAGCTCTGACCGCGCGAAAGTTCCGTCGCCCGCGAATAGCATCATCCCCGGCTTCAGTTGTCGAAATGAGATTGCGCTCACCATCCAAAGCTAAATATGACGCCACGTCAGCACGCACTGACAGAAAGTCGCTGGGGGAAAATCCACACTCTTCCGGTTCGAGACAGACTGGGTGAAGAGTTTTATCTTCCCCACGCAACAGCCCCAAAAGAAAAACTTCCACCTCAAAGCCTGGATCCAATTTCCCAAACGTCCACTCAGCACGTATTTGAAGACTGGCCCTGAAATGCGCTTGGTACCCCCACATGAAGAGATCGATCGTGTGCCTTCCCATGGGCCACGACCATCACAACCGCCCTGCCCTTGCCCAGATCAAAAGCTCGGTCGGCGACAAAAAAGCCACCTCTCCACCCCCGCTCTCCAGAATGCAGGCATCTGCCCTTACACAGCTCCGCTGTCTAAGGAGAGTGGAGATTCCGCTTCTCACGGTGGGAAGTTGTGCTAACGTTCGCGCGAACAGCCTCCGGCATCGTATCTTCCTCCCCGCATGACGATTCACCACTTTGTTATTCATTACATCCAGAAGGATCAATTTCGCGACCCGGAGGTGCACACCAAGGATGAAGAGGCAAAGCTCCTCCTCCCTTCTCTAAAGTTGACTAATCAAGGCAAGCTGATTAAGAAGTTTGTGGAAAGCGCTGCCACAATGTTCGATAAGCAGCGCAGCGGGCGTGTTTACGCTGACGTGGGTCGGGAGGACAACACCTTTGCAGACGTCCTCGATCGATATTTGGCGGGCAAAACCCCCTTTATCAAATTTTCGAAACGTCTGGCAACAGAGCTTGCTAAGACGATGAAAGGCACAACGCTAGCGACCGGGGGCTACATGGCTATCGCCGAATATTCAGCTAGCCCTCGGCAATTGCTCATTATCATGATCCGCCAAGAGGAGGGTTACGCCGTTGACCCCGATACTTTGGAGTTGCGGCAGGCAGTTCACTTGGACTTGTCCACAATCAACGTTGGAGCCAGGATCAATCTGGAAGATTACGGGAATAGCGTCGAGCGGCATCTCTCACTAGTTCGAGGCTTAAAGGACGTCGCTAAATACTTTCGCCGATTTCTGGGGGTTGAAAATTTCAAAAGCCCTAAAGATGAGACGCTCGATCTGGCTAACGTCATGGATGCCTATTTCAGAGAAAATCATGAAAACTATGACGCTGACCGGATCAATGAAGTTCGGCGTGATGTCGCTCAACTAATCAAGGATAGCAAGGGAGGACAAGTCCCACTACTTACGATCGCAGGTGTTGTGAATCCTGAGGATCCAGAGGGCTTTCATGACTATGCCAATGAGCACGAAATAAGTGCTGAGTTCACTGGAGATCCTGAAACGGTGAAGGGCTGGCTTCGAGTGCGCTATAAAAACAAGAAACTGATCTTGGATTTCGACAAGAATCTCCTTCATGATTCGATTCACTGGGATGAGGAAGAAGATGAGCTAGTAATCGACGTTTCGAAGTTCTCCAATCTTGGCGAAAAACTTAGGGAAGCGGAACAATGACGCCGCTCGACGCATTCTGGCTGCTAAGGAGCAGCATAAAGCACGATGATCAATCAGGCTATGTCCTGGACGATCGTTTGCTTAAAGGGATGGTATTAGTTACCCCGGAGGTGAAAGCCGCCTTCAAAGTCCTCAGTGCGGACGTTCCAGAACTGAGGACCGAAGGGCGAATAGTCAGTCCGTCAGATCTTGTTTTGACCAAAGAGGCGACTTTCGTTTGTAGGGCACCTCTGGACTATTTCGAGACAGTCGACGAGTTGATAAGGCGCCATCCGATCTCGGCGCCTGCAAACGTTCGGGTTTTCGACATTCGCGATGATGATACAATTGTTCCACTTTATCGTCAGATCGCTACCCTTTGCTCCATGCTGAAGGAAATCAGCGCCGTAGTTGACCGAAAAAAGATCATTCTTGTTTCAAAAGAGAGTTTGGAGATTCCTCTTCTCTACAAGGCGTCCGATTTGCGCGAGATGCCAAATCTAGAAGAAATGGCCTCGAAGCTAGAGAAGGGCGAAGATTTGTCTTCAGAGGCCAAACGGGTTCGCGATGTTTATGTGTCATTGTTTACTCAGGCGATATACGACATCGTGTCTGGTGTAGAGAGAGAAAAAAGACTGCCTCATCTTATCTCTCATTTTGACGAGTGTCTTTTTAAATTCAGGCTCTCGTTTCGGGTGTTTGCTGATGAGGCAAACAAGGCGATTGAACGTTACGAGGATAAGCGAGCTGGCATGATCGCTGCGCTCAACGGAATCTTGGGAAATATTCAGACCTCATTGGTCGGGGTGCCATTGGCGGGCGTGCTTGCACTGAAGGAGATGAAACGCTCGCCTGAGATCACCTATGAGAATGTGATGATTGTTGTCGCAGTTGTCGTAGTGGGTTGCCTCTTGCTGGCACTAAGTCTGAGCCAAGAGAAAGCGCTCGAAGCGGTCAAACTCCAGCATGGTCAGCTTCGAGGTGAAATCGACAAATGCGGCGGCGGTGTAACCAAAGCCGGGGCACTCCTCTCGGCTATGGACTCCCACCAGAAACTCGTCTGGAAGCTCCTGTGGGCAGTAAGGATTCTTACGATTGTGTTTATCCTTGTGGCAATCGGAGCTCTTTTTTGTCGCGTGGGACCGGCCGAGAATCCACCGGCTCAAAAAGAACAGCAGCAATAATCGTATGGCTACGTTTCCTTGCGGCGGTACTCACGGCGGGCGTCACTGCCCCATTTGCTGGAAGAACGAATGCGATAGTATTATCGTGGCGAAGCTTGGTTCAGGGCCGGAACCAAAGTTGGTTTACAACCTCTTCTTGAAAGGTGAGCCAGATTGGCAGGCTGCCCTAGGGCAATGGAATCCCAGCGCTTCGTATGGGGTCGTGTTCACGCATCAGAAACCTTTGGTGACCTACACCGCGTCGTCAGGGGCGAGTTCTACCTGCGAGCTGGCAGACGTATTGATCGTTCTCACCGACAATTCGTCGAAAACACGGCGCGCCGTGCTTTTCCAAGCCAAAATTGCGGGCGGAAGCTGGCCCCCTGCCAACAAAATGCAATGGGAGCTACTAACGACATGGCCCAGCTTTGATTACACGCCTCATGGGGCTTCGACGAAGGTCACCCGGCTCCTTCCATTTTCTGGGAGGCAAGACCCGGGAGCGCAATATTTGACCATCGACACTGGCAAGGCTTCGATTCTTTCGACGCTTGCGCTCAAGCCGAAACCATCCTCAGCCAGTCTAGACGAGTTCATTTACGATTTCCTCAATGCATCGAGTGGCCGGGGCCTTTCCTGGAGTCAATCAACCTCGAAGGACGATTGGGATGAGCTAATTTGGGATTTGATCAGCAGCATGAAGAGAGTGGTCACAACTGTCGGAGGAACTTCAAACCAGCCGCGTGTGATTGGAGCGTTTCTCCAGCTTGTCGGCCATGCGCGAAATGAGGGTGATGGAGGCGACGATGAGCCCGATAAACCCGACGAGTGGGGCATCCCGGTGCTGGTGCACATCGAGGTCGGCTCGAACGATTAGACGGTTGGAGCCGTTCGCTCTCTCGGGTGCAGCCCCTAGGCTGATTCAACGAGAATCGTGTCGGTGCTGCAACGCTCGGATTGGCGGCCACGAGGATGGGGCGTCTAAACGATGGGGGTGATTTTCCAACAAAATCAATAGGATCTGGCGGAGGAGATGTCCGCGCTGACCCCCACGGCCACCTAGAGGCTATTCTGCAACACTGCTGGAAAAGCGGCACACATTTAGAGTGGGCAGCTGACGGTATCTGCTACCTTGCTTCCGAATGTTACCTCGTTCCTGCATTCTTCGACTCCCAAAAAAGGAATGGAGAATCGATGGTTCAGGAACAGATCCTTCCGGAGGAAGGCTTCGCAAAGCTCGCTCAAGTTTTGAAAGTGATCCCTGTGAGCAAGAGCACCTGGTTTCGAGGGATTGCCGCCGGCAAATACCCGAAGCCAGTCAAAATCGGAAGTCGCTCGTCCGCTTGACGAGTCGACGAGATCCGAGAGTGCATCGCCAACCTTTCAAAGCAACAAGGAAGCTAGACGCGTGACAGTCGCTGCCGCTCTGCCCTGCCGGACTCAAATGGCGGCTGACAGCTCCCTAGCTCAATCCGACCGGGCACCACCGCGGGCATAATGAAGCCTTCCAACGATCTGCCACGACCCGCGCGTGGATCTGATCGCATCGCCTTGTCGAGGAAGTCAGCCCACCACTGCATCATCGGCCCTCGGATCTCCCAATACTCTGCCCGGTTATAGGCGGCGCGGACACGATTGCGCTCCTTGTGAGCAAGCTGCCTCTCGACTGCATCCCGATTGAAACCTGCTTCGTTGAGGACCGTGGAGAACATTGAGCGGAATCCGTGGCCAACGACTTTACCTTCATAGCCCATCTTCCGAATGATATTGTTCGCGAAGTTTTCGCTGATCACCGGATGCTTGCGCGGATCTTGATTCGGGAACAACCACTTCTGATCGCCGGTAAGATCCTTCAAGCGACGTAGAAGTGCCGCGGCCTGATCGGAAAGCGGCACTACATGCTCCTCCTTCATTTTGGTGATCTCGGATGGCAGTACCCATTCCCATCTTGCAAAATCGATGTCGCCCCACTTGCTGTGCCTCAGTTCGCCGGTCCTGAGCCCGGTGAGGAGAAGCAGCTCAAACGCGATCTTGTGCACCTCCTTGCATTCCAAGGTTTGGAACTGTCGCAAGAACTCCCCCAGTTCGTTCGGGCGTAGAGACGGATGATGACGGACGCGGTGACGCCGCAGGGCTGGTCCCAGATCGCTGGCTGGATTGTAGTGCAAGCGCCCGGTTACTATCCCATATCGGAAGATCCTGTTGCAGACGGAAAGCTGGCAATGACTCAGCTCGGTCGCGTCCCGGGTCTCGATTTTCTGGATCACTCGCAGCACCTCAAGAGGCTTGATCTCGGCAATCGCTCTCCTTCCGAGATCAGGAAAGACGTATCGTTCGAGACGATGCCAGATCTTGCGAGCGTGCCGAGGCGTCCATTCTGCCTTGCGGGAATTGAACCATTCCGCCGCCACCCGCTGAAAGCTGTTCTGGTCGCGAAACTTGGCCTCCAGCTTTTGGCGCTGTTTTTCGCTACATGGATCGATGTTGAGATCCAGCAACTGCTTGGTTCGATGCCGAAGATCCCTGGCTTCTTTGAGCGAAACGCGTGGATAGCCACCTCCCGAGATCATCCGCTCCTTGCCGGCGAACCGATAGCGCACCTGCCAGCTCTTCCTTCCTGTTGGAGTAACGTGCAGATAAAGCCCGTCGCCGTCGCAAACCCTAAAAGGCTTCTTCCTTGGTCGAAGCGCTTTGATCTTCACATCCGATAATAGCATTCATCATTCCTACATTGGTTGAGGAACATACGATGCCAGAATCGCACCCAGATTAATACCCACATTTTTCGCGTACGGCGTGCAATGGAGTGAGACTTCATGAAGTCCCGTGAAACACTGAACCTGGCCGTGGCCGGGACTTTGCGGGACCTCATGGGTCTTGCGAGTACAACCTGTTGGTGCTGCCTGACGGACTCGAACCGCCGGGCTAAGCCTCGGTTCTTCCAAGATCTTTCCAGTCCACCTCAACAACCGTACCCGTATTCGCACCCAGCTATGCACAATTGCAGAGGCTGCGGCATTCCAGCAACACTCTCATTTCGGCCGCAGCGGGAATTCAAGCTTCGCTTGGAGGTGTGTCGGCGTAACAAATTCGGAGCCAGCGCGCATGCTCACTTCCGCTGATCATCTCAAGCCGGTATTGAAGCACCAGGTGCTTTAGTGAGGCATTGTCCTCGTTCATCCAGGATATCACTCGCGCCGCCTTTGCAGACGGAATGTGGGGCACTCCATTTGCTCGATTGTGGATCTCGGAGACAGCGCCGCAAACGAGGTCCGGAATGCACAAGAGATCGCCATCCCTGCCCTTTGAGCCTTCGTCCCGAGCGAGGACGATCTCCTCCACTTCCGAGTCCGAGTCCAAGTTCACCTTCACAAGCCCCCGCATCAACTCAATGAATCTGGTGACATCGTTGACCGCGGCGTCTCGATCAATGTGGAGGACTAAGGCACGGCCAACTTTCGGGAGAGAACTAAGTACACCTATGACGCCGTGAAGTATCCTGAGAACTTTCTCTGCGATGTGAGGCTTCGCGACAAGGCCAACAGTATCCCTAAGCAGCGAATCCGGGACACCTTTTTTGCTACCGTGCCGAGGAAAGGCCCAACGTATTTCACGTGGCACGAGCAAGGTGAGCGTGTAACCCCTTATCATCGCGCATCGGCCCAAAAAATCGGGCAACACCTTAAGTCGATGCGGATCGTCCACCTTCTTGAATTCGAACGAACCGGAACCCTTGTAAACGTTGGACCTGAAATCCTCAATGCTAGCCGCCCAGCTCCGAAGCTGGTGAGAGGGAACTACCAGGAAAGTGTAGACTTGAAAGCGAGTCTTGGGGTCGTCCTGGCCAAAATCGGCACTGACGAGAGTTCCATCGCCTTCCGAAAAGGACTCCCTTAGGTCGTTCTGTTGGGTCAGCCAATTTGCCAGGCCTTCGTTCAAGGCTCTGGTGAAGGTTGGAATCTCGGGATGTAGAGGCATTCGCTCCGTGGAAGAACCGTTGTCGCAATTGATCCGAAATAGATGCTACCGCACGCGAGGCTAGCCGAGGCTGCTCTTCAACTCTTCGTGGAACAACTGCATGGCCCTGGCATGAGCATCCTGCCAATGCGGAACGGTGTAGGTTACGAGAACCGTCACGACATCTGGCAACGCGTTGCTAACGGGATCGAGCGAAAACCCCGTGCACCATGCAGCGCCACCCCAGGTTCCAGTTTTTCCATAGACGCCTCCAGCGAGATCAGCCTCAGACCTTCGCAAACAGCTGATGAAGGCCTCCTTGGAGCTCAGCCTCGCAAGTTCGCCCAGTCCACGGGTGAATAGAAAGACTTCCTGAGGACTTGCCTGAATATTGCCACCTCTCCAGAGATCCGCCCACTCCTCTTCGATACTCTGGTCGATAGAAGGCAAAGACGGAAACCGAAGCTCGTCGATCGCCAATCGCAATTCATCTGGGGTCAGCCGGTTCAACAACAATTTGAAGAAGTCGTTGCTCGAATGGAGCATTGCTTCACTAAGGGTGAATTCAGTCTTGCCTGCCTTGGGAAGGGCATCCGGGCAACTCACCGCCTCGTCCAGAGTGATTTTGTCCGATTCGAGCGCGGCATAAGCAATGACCACTTTAAATAGAGAAGCGATCGGAAACTTGGCGGCACTCAAGGCTTCGTCGCCTCGCAGCGGACCGCCTCTAACGACGATGAACCGCTGCCCCTCAACACCACTCTTCACCCCATCTCCGTTCATGATATTCCGTCCAATTCTCAATACTACCAGATTCACAGACTCATCCCAACCCTTTTATCGATGTCCATTGCTTCGGGGTCGCGATCCGACCACCAGTGACTTCATGAACCCACGAAGATCAACGAGCTCCTGCATGTTTGGCAGAGGACTCATCCGGACTCCCCCGCCCCGGCTTGCTATCAAACTTCTAAGCCTGGTCGTCCGGACCGGCCAACGCTTGGGAAGCAAAGCCCCAAGCTGAAAGGGAGAATGAGCCTCTCGCGCGTCGAAAGACCATGGCGTGATCTCTCCCCGGCTGTCTTTTTGCGATCTCTCTAGCCATTCCAAGTTACCGATCATATTCCTCCAATAGCGATCATCATTTGAGACGTTCCCTGCAAGGCGGACACAACGCTTCAGAAGGGCATGTACCCGTCCAAAGTCCGGGCTCGCTCGGCTGCCCGTCATCCCCTTCACCAAGGCCTCGACTTGTTGATGAGCTGCAACGGTAGCATTCTCGATTTCCCCAAGCGCCTCAAGGCGCGACTTTCCCGCTTCTAGGGCATCACTGGCATCAGGGTAGCACCCGAGGATCAAAAGCACCTGCCCAACGTTCACCGCGCGGTATGCCGCTCCGAGCGGATCAATCCCCTGAAGCGTTGCATCCAAGGACGCCAACCGATTCACGTAGGACTTCGGTCGTGGTTTTGCACCGCTCTTGCGATCGCCCAAGGCGTTGCGCACGATACAGAGAGCCTCAAGGTTAGCTGCGCTCGCGACGAAATCGGCATCGCGCTTGGCGGCCTGTCTTGCATCCCTTGCTGCGAGTTCCAGTGCGGAATGCGTCAGGAGTCTATTTCCCGTGGCGGTGCTCATCAGGAGACAATTGGCAATTCCCCTGGTAAGCCGAATTCTTGAAGTAAGCGCAATTTTCTCGGATTGCCTGGCAGTGATAAGGTGCGACTCACTTTCTCGGAACAACGCAATCCCCAAACTGGCGTCTCCATACGCAAGTGCCACCTCACCCGCGACAGCCAGCGCGTCACTAACCTCCCGGTAATTGTTCGGTGACGCAAAGACCCCAAAGAAGATCCTCAGCGATTCCCACGCTTCAGACGGCTGCCCCACTTTGCAAAGAATCTGAGCCTCCTCGACTAGCAATGAGCGCCCAAGACGTTCCGCGGCCTTCACCGTCCAAATTTCCTGACGCAGCTCTCCGAAGCTCCTGCCATTAGGAAGCTTCAGGAACTCCTCGCGCATCCTTTCTACCGTGGAGTCGGATACCTCAAGCCGACCTTCAAGGATGCCAGTCAAAAGTGCCGCAACACGCTCTCCTTGATTCTGCTTGTCGAACCTCTCGTGGTGATCGAGGCAAAGCGGAATCAGGTTCTCCACCCCACTCGATTTGTTGCGCGACCAAGCCTGGAAATGCGCCATTTCAGGACGCATCGTGCGAGGCGGACCTGCCGAAATATTACCACTCAGCGCCTCGGCCAGACACAATGCGCATCGCCCTCCGAAGCGTCGCAGAACCTCGCGCTTCACGACGCTCGTGGGCTTTCTGGTCGGCTTCTTCAAGGGAGGAAATGGAAGGAAGCGTCTCTAACTCTGGAAATTTAGCGTTGGATCCTCTAATATTCGAACGCGCTCGGACGGCAAGCCTAATGGCTGAGACTGAGGCTCGAACTTTCCAATCGCGGCTCCGGTCGAATATCCCCTCGAGATTTACCACCATGGGTAGTGGACCTCCTCGATTGGGATTCCTTAGCCTTCCGGCACGATGCTTGCGACATCGATGCCTCTTGCGGCTAGATGCCTATGGGATGCTTTGACAATCGCCGAATGGATTTCCTGCCGAGGTCAGGGTGGCGGGCAGTACGTCTCACACGCCATGTAAAACGTTGCACTGCCCGTCACCCAAAATACCTCAACTTAATCGGAGTCCCATACCGAGAAAGCAATTCAGATACTCGTTCCGGACGTGACGAATCCATCGACTTCGCAAGCCACAAAAGCCCGTGATTGGCCGTCCGACACTGCGGTTCTTCTTGAGCTGGGGCGCGGTTCTCGCATCGAGAATTTCTGGACGGTCAACGACGCCTTCCAAGGAACCCAGATTTTCGGGGCTACCGGCAGCGGGAAAAGCAGCGGGTCGGGCAAGGCAATAGCCCGGGCATTTATGGAATCCAACTTTGGCGGCTTGGTTCTAGTCGCAAAGACGGACGAACGACATGCATGGGAAGAACTTGCCAGAGACACCCGCCGATCGTCCGACCTTCTGGTTTTCTCGGAATCCAATCCCCATCGCTTCAACTTTCTACGCTACGAGCGCCAGCGACCAGGCAAGGGAGCCGGCAACACCGAGAACCTGATCAATCTGTTCTGGAGCGTCATGGAAGTTGCTGACCGCAGAAACGCCCGCGGTGGTGAGGCTTACTGGAACAGGGCCCTCAAACAACTCCTCCGTAACGCGATCGATCTCGCCGTCATTGCTACCGGGGACGTGGATCTCTCCAGTCTCTACAGGATCGTCACATCGGCCCCCAATTCATTGGCCGAAACCTCCGACTCGGCATGGCAGCGTGACTCGGTCTGCTTCGCGCTCCTGAACGCTGCAGAACAAAAGGCCGACAAGACCGGCCGGCGGCATGACTTCGAGATGACCCGGCAATACTGGCTGAGAGAGTTCGCCCAGCTCGCCATCGAAACCCGCACTGGCATCGTCAGCATGTTCACCAGCATGGCGGACTGCTTCCTTCGAGGAATGCTTCGGGAGATGTTTTGCGGTGCTCAGAACTTCTCACCGGAGGACAGCTTCGAAGGCAGGGTCATCCTGCTGGATTTCCCGGTGAAGGAATACCACGAACTCGGAATCTTTGCTCAGATCCTCTTCAAATACGTCTGGCAGCGTGCCGTCGAACGCCGCATTCCCCCGTCGGTAAAGCGAGGCATAGCCCAGGAAACAATCAGGCCGGTCTTCCTCTGGGCAGATGAGAGCCAGTTCTTCGTGAACCAGTACGACGCACTGTTCCAGAGCACCGCGCGTTCCTCTCGTGCCTGCACCGTCTACCTTACCCAGAATCTTCCTGGCTATCAGGCAGCGTTCACCTCCGAAGGAGGAAAACCGGCCGCCGAAGCGTTCCTCGGCAACCTTCAGACCAAAATATTCCACGCTAACGGCGACCCTCAAACCAACAATTGGGCAGCGGACTCTATCGGCCGAGCCAAACAGATCCAGGCTTCCAGCGGGGTGGCTCAGGGCGATCGGCAAGGATCCAGTCAGAACGCCGGTGGCGCGTTCGCCATCGAATTCATCGTCCAACCCCAGGAATTCACAGAGCTGCGAACTGGTGGCCTCGAGAATCGCGGAATCGTGGATTCGATCATTTTCCAAGGTGGCCGACGCTGGCTTGCCGAGGAAGGCAAAGGCGACGTTCCGCGAAACTTCCTTCGCCACAGCTTCAACCAATTGTCCACTTAGTGAAAGACAAGCAAGCATCGGCACCCGCACCGAAGGGCGGCATCCCCGTGATCAGCCCCGTGCTGCATTTCTTCTCGATGCCAATCTTGGTCCTTTGGCGCCGCCGCTTTGGATATGCCTACCTCCGACCCAAGAGCGTGTTCTTGGCGAGCATCTTCGCCTCCACTCTGTTCGCCTGGATGGCGTGGCATGAACCGGCATGGCAACCGCGATACCTTCCGCTCGCCGGCTTTCTTGTTCTCTTCTCCATGCTTTACCTGGTTCACCTTGGTGCAAGCATCACCGCCAACGTGGCTGGTCGCGGGGAGCATGACCAATTCTCCGGACATTCGCACTTGCTCTCCCTGATTCCAGCAGGTCGCAGGCATGAGTATGAATCCATGGTTCATACCATCGTCGAACCTCTTCTAACCGCAATCGGCGCTTGGCTTCTCTCCCCCACCCTCCTCGGAACTGGCCTCTTCATCTTTAGCATCGCGCTCGCACTCAAAGAACTCGTCCGATCCTGGCAGTCCCTTCGTCTGAAGAAGCGCTTCAGAGACAATCTCAACGACGCCAGTGAAACCATGGACGCTACTCAACCGGCGGCGTTGAAACCAATCTCCGCAACCGGCCGCACGCAACGGGAACGTTTTCCCAGGAATTGCAGCGAGCAGAGCGATGTTGATGCCTGATACTTTCCCGATCGATCCTACTTCCAAATGAAGTTTCGGAACCCTCGGAACTCTGCGCCGGATTTGTCGGAATTTCCGTGTCGGCGACGTCACACTCGCGGGAGAAAGTGACTCAACCACGAATTGAACCCCTTCCGTATGTCGTCCAAGGACGCCTATAGTCCGCCCCTCGATTGATTAAGTTAAATTAACTAATGAGAGGGTTAGATGAACGACAACGAAGAACTGCCGGAGCGCAAAGTCGCCCCGATTCAAGAAACTGAAGAGGACCTTTGCCGAGCACTTTGGCTAGCGGTCGCCATCCAAGCGTTAATCGACGCATCAGGCAAAGGAGGTAACTCTGCCTACCAGACACAAGCCCGCGAATGGCTGTTGGGGAAAGGAGGCATCACCAGCGACTTCGCCGCGGTTTGCGATCTCGCCGGAATCGATTTCGCGAAGACTCGTCGGCGCTTCACGAAGGTACTGAAGGGCGAAACCGAGTCCATCGACTTCCGCTGCACCAAGAAAGCACACCTTAGGAACCGCAGCCAGGAAAGCCGGAAGCGCTACTTCCGCCGCGCCGAGCGCAACGCCCGCCTACGTCACGAAGCGCGCAGCCGAATCCTCTTCCCCAATGCGGCGATGGGCAGCGTTGCTAGCAACGACAATTCAATCAACCAACCAATGGAGAACTATGCATGAGCCAACAACCAATCCAAACTATCCGCGTGGGCGGAACCAAGGCCACGATCTGGGCAAACGATCGCGGGGATGGACGCACCCTTCACACGACTAGCATCGTCCGCTCCTACATGACGGAGGGTGGCGAATGGAAGGAGACCAATACCTTCCTTCCAAACCAGCTTCCCGAACTGATTCTCGCAAGCCAGAAGGCCTTTGAGTTCATCCACCTCGGCACTCGAAGCCAGGATCGCGAACATTCGAATGAGGAACGATCGCCTTCTCGTGACGAATCTGCACCGCAGGAGCAATCTGTCGGCGCGAATGACTTGGATCCGTTCGCACCTGAGCAATCACCAGGTGGATTCACTGAAAAAGTCACGCAGCAACGTGCTCCGCGACGAGCGAGGTAGACCCTATGATAGCCGCCGGCGAAGAGCTTTCCCCGGCGGCCATTACCAGGACCACGGACAGATCCGTAAGGTCTCTCACTGCGAGGTATCGTACTAAAACGTAAGCTCTATTACCCAGCCAAACCGTCCCACTGCGCCGCACCGCGCAACCTTACCCTCGCAGGAATGCAAGCCGTCTCCGCTCATACCTCGCTCCGCCGTCTTGCCTTCCCGCCAGGAATTTGCGCCACAGACAGCCATTTACTGAACACCACTGCTGCGCAAGGCCTCCGCAGACGTGTTCAGTAAATGGAAGAGCACGACTGAACATCAGATTTCAGGTCCGGAGGAAGGCTGCCTTCTCTCTCCCCCCGCTTCGCGGAATTCATGTTTGCGGCAGCAACCCACGCACGAACGGAGAATCGCAAGTGCAACACTCGAACAAAATCACTTCGGCCTGTGATACTTCAGCGCCGCCTCCGTTCTGGTCCGAACGTGGAGCTTCACGTAGATACGCTTCAAATAGTACCTGACGGTATCAACGGACACACCGGTTCGTTCCGCGATCTCTTTGTTGACGAATCCATTGGCGAGTAGTTCCAAAACCTCACGCTCCCGGGAGGTGAGATGCTCTACATCGTCAGCAACAGTCGATTGTTCCCGGAAATGGAGAATGACCTTGCGGGCAATCTCAGTGCTCATCGGCGCTCCGCCCGCTTGGACTTCCCGAATTGCAGCCAGCACCTGCTCGGGAGTCGATCGCTTGAGGAGGTAACCTGAGGCCCCGTTGCGAAGAGCGGCAAAAATGCGGTCCGGATCCTCGTAGACTGTCACCATGATTACCTGAACCTCCGGAAGAATCTTCTTGAGCTGCGCGACGCACTCGACACCTGACATCTTCGGAAGCTGGATGTCCATGAGCACCACGTCCGGCTTGTGCTTGGGAAGACGCTCCAATGCCTGTTCTGCAGTGTCGCAGGTGCACACGCAGCTGAATTCCTGTGCTTGTTCAACGGTGACAGCCAGGGCCTCACGCTCGCTGACGTCCGTGCCACCTCGGGAGGATTTGTTGAAGCTGCGGACTACGAGGGAAACTTCGTTTCTGGACGCCATCCCTACCCGTGGACCTCCGGGAAATACACGTTCTCGCTACGCCGGATGGACACTCAGATCGTGGACGGCAAACCCTATACCTGGGTGGGTGCATTCGTTCGCGAACATGCCACATCCAGGGATGTGTTTGTGAACGCGTTGCGCTTTCCCGGAGAGAAGCTGGTTCATAACGGCAAGAACGCCGCGTTCCTGGAGTTCTACTCCACCGAAAGAATCTATTCCCCACCTGACATCTCCACCTTGCCGCCATTGGAAATAAAGCTCTCCAATCTCCGCTTCAATGGCATGCCCGCCGATTTGACCAAGGTCGATGCAGCGTTCATCCGGCATGATTCGAAGCGCCCCGACGGCCTCGGTGCTCCAGTTTCCCCGAACCTCATTCGAGTCTCGGCGTCGGAGGATGGCCGCGAGATCACATGCCGTCTCCAGAACCGGATCTTCCCGGACAGCGAGGAACCTAACAGAACCCTGTGGTCTTTGAAGAAGTGAGTTCGTTGGGACCAACGCCAATGGGTTTCCTACTTGGCTCTCTCGCTTGCAACCGAGAGAGCAACAAGTCTGCAGGATCCGCTCGCCGGCCGAGCGGCCAGCACGGATGAATTGGACTCTGTCTGTCGGCCCATGACTGAGAGCGCCACCCGCGTAGAACGTGCTGTCTCGACAGCGGAGTTCGAGGAATTGCTAATCTCGCACCAGCGGCGCCTCTTCCTCTACATAAAATCGTTGGTGACGAACTACCACCAAGCGGAAGACCTCTTGCAGCGAACCAATCTGATCTTGTGGAGGAAGCGAACAAACTTTGAAGCCGGTTCGAACTTCCATGCTTGGTCATTCGCCATTGCCCGATTTGAGGCCCTCAGCCAATTGCGCCAATTGCGCCGCGACAAACGCGTCTTCGCGGATCTGGATGAGGACATCGAGGATATTGAATGTCCTCTGCCCATTTACCCGGATTACCCTGATCCCGACGCTGCGGCTCTGTCTGCTTTGAAAGATTGCCTCAAGCGACTACCCGCCCGGGACCAGGAACTGGTCATGATGCGCTACGGCACGGATAAAACCCTCGGCGACTATGCAAAGGATCTCAATCGCAAACCCGGAACGCTCAAGGCCCGGCTTTTCAAGATTCGTGAGAACCTGAGAAAAGGTATCGAGGCCGAATTGCTGAAGATCGATGGGGAGTGGGTGGAGTCATATGGCTCGTCCATCATTGTGGGCGCTATGGGCCCTCCGGAGATCCGGTGGTAGCATGGCGACCTCCACCATCGGATCAAATGACGTGATCGCCTAGGCTGGCGTGCATCACAAGCAAGGAGCGTCGGTGTCTCGCGTTGGCATCCACGATGCGCTGCTCGCCGCCCTAATGGAAATTCAACTCCAGCCCTGCTCAGACAGGTTTGATTCCCGCGATCTCCAGGAACTTGTCCAACGGCATCGCCACCTGGATTTGGGGTGAAGTCTGCGTCACATGAATCGCCGAGGCGTTCGCCGGGATTACTCCGAACTGCAGCTCAAGCTTTGAGATCGCCGGCGGGATCTGGGTTTCCAACTCTCCGTTCAGCAGGTTCTGGCTGATCTTCACCGCGAAGCCCTTGCCATGAAGCACCTTGTAGAAGGCAGTCTCATCGACCGCCTTGCCGTTCCCTACAAAGGTTGAAGACGCACGAGCTTCCCGCTTTGCTGCAGGCTTCTCCTTCGTCTTGGTATCGGCTTCACCGGTCGCGGGGTCTGTCCCATACGCCGACAGATACTTTCCGGAAACGTAGAGAGGCGAACGCCCAGCCTGTCGATAGCGCGGGGTTTCCTCCAATACCCACTTGGCTTTGGACTTGGCCAAATCGGCGTAGACAGCTTCCTCGGTAGCGGGCAATCCGTTCTCGGAGCGTAGTTCGAGGACAACCTTCAAGGTATCGGCGGGGATCTTGCTCATGATGTCCCGCTATCCTGGGAACCAAAGACTCCACCGACAAGGCGTATCGGATTCATGACCGCCGCCCGCTGGACGATATCCGCCGCTCCTAACGGCTGACTGCACTCGCAACGTCACTTCTTCTTGCCCGGAGGTTTGCCAACCGGAACCCGTTGCACGATTGCGGTCTTCTTGCGGCGACGGGCTTCATCTACCGAAATAAAGATCCCTCTTTCGGCATCACGGCCGACCAACTTCGTTTTCTTCTTTTGCATGCTGCCCCATAGCACCGGACCACAGCACTGTCCAACAGCTTTTTTGTTCAATCGAACATCAGTTATTCACAACGAGAAAACCCGCCTCTTGCCACCTCGTGTCAGCGTTCAGACGCGCAAGTTCGGGGAAAGCAGTCCCCAGTCGTCGATGAGGAAGTAACGGCACATGCCGGCAAATTGTTTCTTCGATGCCACATGGCGTTCGAGTCTTTTCAGTACCTTCGCCTTCGACGCGGCCTTCATTCCCTCCAGCGAGTCACGGACGGTCGCCAGAGTCTCGTAGAGGTCGTACCGCAATACGCAAAGTTCCTCACGGTTGAGGCCGTAATACTGGATGCAGTCGGCAACGCGACGTTTGACCTGAGCTCCGTTGCTCCGGGGGATCACTGAGACCAAGCCCTTAACGTCGTCCGCCTCATAGGCAAAATAAGTCTCAGGATCCTCGTGGTTCGGATCGATGAGGCCGGGCTTCTCCGCGGTGAAAAGCTTCTTCCAAGCGGCATCACAAAGCGCCTTCTTCGTCGGATCGGGAACGAGCTTGCCAACGAGGGCCGTGAGCGCCTTGGTCGTCGTGGTCGTGGTGATCTTCACCGGCGCCTTGGTGATGGTGCCGGCAATCGGGAAGTTCTCCCCCTTGTACTGCTGGTTGCAGAGCTGGCAGGAAAACAGGTAGTTCTCCCAAGAGCAGGTAAGCCACCACCAGGAGGCTTTGGGACGGAAATGTTCGACATCGCCGTAACTGATGGCGGTGGCCCCGGATTCGCAGTAGGCACATTTGCCATGAGATTCCTTGATGAGTTGCTTCTTTGCTGCCTTCCACCAACTGGAACTGTAGCCGTGCCCGGCATTGGAATCGCTCTGAAGCCGAATCAGGTGATCCAGCCGAGCACCAAGCAGCGAGGTTTCGTTCTTCGAGCTACCCGGCGGACGGAAAGCAGCGGGGATGGCGTTACGGTCGCGAGTGATCTGTATCATGGGGAGGGCTCGGGTGGAGGGTGCCGGAAACAGACGGTCATTTGGCCTTCAAGGCGGCTTTGATCATGGGACGATCAGCCCCTCGAACACTCGGCGCCTGATAGGCAGCTGGACCGACGGCCTTGGTCACCATCACCACCCCCTTGGAGCCCTTTGTGGCTTTCTTGGCACCTTTCGTGGCCTTCTTCGTTGCACGGGGTTTTCCCCCGCTCTTCAGTAACTCCTGTCGGACCTCCTTCAGCAATGCGATCTTCTCCTTTTCGCTCTCCGCATCCACCCGCGGCCGCGGAACACTGAGAAGAACTTCCTTCTCGTCGGCAGTGAGATCGGAAGACTTCTTCGCGCGCAGTTTCTCCACCGCAACCGACATCCCGCTATCGAGGCCGAAGACTGGACTTACGAGGATTTGGTCGACACGCAGCAAATTGGGCGCGTCTTCGTAATGATGGAGAGTGACAGGTCCCTTACCCTCCCGCTTCACGACGTAGAGCTCTGCCTCGCCGCACTGCTGTGCCGTGAGTGGCGAGTGGGTGGTCGCGACGAATTGGAGATTGGGGAGCGTGGTTCGAAGGTGGTCGATCACCCGGCGCTGCCACTTGGGGTGCAGATGAAGATCCACTTCGTCGAGCAGCAGAAGCCCGCGGGCTTCTTGAGGCTTCTTGTAGTTCCGGAATACTTCAGTGATGCGGAACAGCAGGTCGCCATACCACGAAATAACGCTTTGATAGCCATCACTAAGCTGACCTAAGGGAATTCGTCCGTCAGCCGTGCTGAACAAGAGCTGACGTCGCTCCTTGTCGATCTTGTAGAATTTAACCTCGGGCAGCAAAGCATCGAACGCTTCGCGGATCATTTTCAAGCCCACCGAGCCTCGCCGGTAATGCAAGTCCATCGCCCACGACTCGACCGAGCGCAACGAGCTGTCGCCCCGGAAGAGGGTTGCCACGCTTTGCGCACGCGGGAGCATGGATGAATCCCCCTGGAACTTCTCGCTATCCGGGCTTGGGAAGCGACGCGACACTCCGTAGCCCGCGGTGAAATAATTGCGGGAGGAATGCGAGAGCGCTGCATCAAGATCCTTCAGGTTCTTCTCGTTTCGCTTCAGTATCGAAGTGAGGTTGTCCCGCCTGCCCAGCTCCAGGCTGATCTCGCGAACTTTCCCATCTTGGGTCACGATCTGGGCGCTGATGCGGCCGAGCGTCGTCCCGATTCGGAGCCAGCGCTTCGGGTCGTCCAGCAACTTGGGCAAGGCCTCACTGCCGGCGAGAAGCAGCGCGGCAGAGCGCAAGATGGTGCTCTTGCCGATTCCGTTCTCCCCAAGGATGCAAGTCCACTGCCGGGTTTTCCCCGTCCCATCAGGGGCAGTGAAGTCGATATCCAGGAACTCAATGGAGCGGATGTTTTCCAGAACAAGGCGGCGGAGAAACATGTAGGGAGCGTGGACGATCGGTCTGGTTCTTTCAATCCCTTTGCCTGTCGTTTCCGCCCACCCTATTCCGGATTCCGAGTGCGGTGTTAGGGGTCCAAAGACGGATCCCGGGGAAAGGACTTTCCCCGGCGTCTACTTCGTGCGCCGCGCCCCATTCTCCTGGGGCTCCGCCCCAAACCCTGATGCGCGGATCTCCGTCTCTTCGGCAGGCCGCTCTTTCCCGCCCTTTCATCAAGGTGGCGGACTGGTCTGTTGCTCCGCGCCACCTGCCCCATGCTCGCGATGAAGGCCAGCCGCCTCCGCTCGTCCCTCGCTTCGTCGTCTTGCCTCCCCCGCCAGCGGGCAGCCTCCACAGTCCCGGGGATTGCACACCACTGCTTCGCAAAGCCTTCGCAGCCGTGTGCAACCGCCCGGATCGATAGCGGCCGGTTCTCAGCGTCAAGGGCATCCCGTCGTTGTCCTCGTCGCATTCGTTCCTGCGGGAACGCCGGGAACCCCTCCCTTGACCCCTGCGAGCTGGCCGCTGGGACGCGGCCAGCAACTTTTTCGTCTCAACGAAAAAGTCGGGGGCCTGACTTCCCTTGGGAAGGCTCCTCCACTTGAGCCGCCGCCGTCGCTAGTTCCCTAGCAGATCTCCAATCCGGAAAGCATTGGCTTGAATCGTAAGTGTCGGATTCACTCCTAGTCCTGAAGGGAAATAGGAGGAGTCCGTTACGTAGAGGTTCTCGAGCCCGTGAACTTTCCCGTCGCGGTCGAGCACATTCTCGTTCGGGTCGTCGCCCGCACGAGCCCCGCCCGAGGCGTGATAGAGCTGCTTCATGGTCGGGTCCTTTTTGAGGAAGGGCTTGATGGCTTCCGACGCGCCTTTTCGCTCGGTGATCCCGCCGGCGGCCTCCATGATGTCCATGGCCTTGTCCCGTATCCAGCGCGCCGCGTTCATGTCCATCGGGTGCGGCGCATAGTGGATCGTTGTCGCCGGCATCCCAAACCGGTCAAGTTCATCAGGGCGGATTCCAATCCTGTTCTGCCGTGTAGCCAGACCGTCCCCGATGAAGCTGAGATCCATCTTGAACGGGAAAACATCATTCAGAAAGACCTTGGCCTGATCGCCGAACAGCTTCTTCGAACCGACCTCGAAGACCGGCCCCGACGCGCTCGAAACCAGAAGGATTCCCGCCTTGAGGAATCCCGATGGCCCCTCTTCGCTCGCATCGTAGAAGCTATCGATGTAGGCAGTGTGGGGCGCGGTGTCCCAGGTCGTAGTCGGAATGGGAGCCTTGCTCCTGCCGCCCCCGGTGGTGTGGACCATGAAGTAATTTCCCAGCACGTCTTGGTTCCCTGCGTTTGAGGCGAGGAGCAGGCGCACCGATTCGATGCACTCACAGGCCACTACAAGAAGTGGACACGGAAGCGTCTTCTCGACGGGATCCAACGTTCCGGAAATGCAATCCACGGAAACAACCCGTCCATTGCTATGGTTGATCTTCCGCACGAAGGTTCCGGGCTGGATCTGGAGGTTTCCTGTCTTCAGTGCGTGCCTGAGGGTCGTGACGCGCATGTCCGACTTCGCCTCAAACCGGCAGGCGAAGTCCTGACACAAGCCGCTATGATGGCAAGGACTGCGGCCATCATGGCGGCTGCTGTTGATCGCCATCGGCGTCGGTATGACCTCGGCACCGAGCGCCGGATTCTTCTTCAACGCATCCGAAATTAGGGCCGCGGCCTTGTTGAACCGCAACGGCGGCAGTCCCGAGTTGGGGGCTCCCGCAATGCCGATCAGCTTCTCGGCAAACGAATACCATGGCTCCAACTCCTCGAAGGAAATCGGCCAGTCCCGCAGGTCGGCGCACGCTTCAGTTCCAAGCCCGGTATTCAGATCCCCTCGCGAACCGAATGTGCTCTTCATCAGCATATCGACCGGTTTAGCCCGGAAGGAAGCACCGCCGTAGTGCACGGTTCCTCCGCCAACCATCTGCGACTGCCATCCAAACTCGGTCCTCTCCAGCGGGCTGCCCTCGTAGCTCATGTAGCGCCGCTCCTTCTTCAACGGGGGCATCAGGATCTCCTTCTCCTTGAAGAGAAGTTCATCCCCCCGGCCGAAACTCGCGAACCTCTTTCCGTAGAGGCCGCCCTCAAAGAAATCCGGCAGCTCCAGCCAAGGTCCCTTCTCAAGGCACAGAACCTTCATGCCCTTCATCACCATCGAATAGGCCGTGCATGCGCCTGCAGCACCGGAGCCGATCACAATTGCATCATACGGGACGGAACTCATGGGGTCAGGGAATGGGAGTAAAGTTTGAGTAGAACCAACCGAGGCCGCGGTAATTCCCGCCGTAGCACGGGTCGCCGAACATACCGCCGATCACGAACTTGTGCAGCACTCCGAACAGGAGCTTCTGGTCATCCACAGGATTTGAATTCCGCCTGCCAATCGACCATGTCGCCAGCGCGCCTTTGGAGAGGCTGCCCACAAAGGCTGTCCGGGCGGCTGCATCCAGCGTCGCGAAATGTTGGCCTGGATGGTTCTCCCCGCACCCCTCGCTGAAGTCTAGCAGGGCGAGCTGGAGGTTGATCCCGAACTCTTGATCCCAAGCGGCCCGGAATACCGCGTATCGGTCAATCCGGATGTCGCGGGCCATGATCGGAACCTCCACCCCTGCCGAATCGAGCATCACGTTCTCTGGAAACATTGTCTCCGCCAGGAGCTCGATAAGATCGCAATAGGGTAAGGTGCAAAGCAAACGCGGATCCTCACCCGTCTCGGGACGGTCCGCCTTGTAGGGTCGGTGGAATCCACCGCCGACAGGAAGTGGCAAATGACTGGGAACTCTCATGGGATGAAAATCATTCAAAGACCTGTGAACGGAACCGTCGCTTGGCGCCACTCTTCCCGACCAAACGCACACATCCGGCCCAATCTACTATCTTCATAGTATTTATTGGCGCAATCGCCCCGCAGATGCGGCTTGCGACAAGACCGGGAGGGGGGGCTTTCTTGTGCATGGGAGGAAAAGCTCGGCTTGCCTGCATCATCCTCTTGCGAGGCGTTGCCGACAGATTCCCGAAGCACTCGCCTCCTAACAGTTGCCGCTTCGGCGTGCAAGAAAATGCTAATAACTCTTCGGGTAAAATGCCGTCCAAGTTTGATCACTCAAACAGAGCTTCAGATCTCCCCGAGACCTCGATTTTTACCCATCTGCGCCATTGCCCGGAAAAGCCCCGCCATTGAAGATTACCCACCTTCACTTTCCTCCCCCCTCATGAATTTGCGTGAGATCTCGAACCTTCGAGACCAAATCCTCGATGCCCTTACGACCAGCAGCGACAATCCGGCAGATGCTTTCCTGCTTCCCGCCAATGGCTCCGAATTTCTAGTCGAGCCTTCAGAAGCCGCCCCATCCCTCTGCTCGGTCCTCAATCCGCACTTCAGGTTCCTCCAGAGTTCCAGGAATTCCAGCCTTCTTGGGGTAGGCATCACTACCACCGCGCCTGAAGACTATAAGCTCCTCTTGGTGCCCAACGGAACTCCCCGGAGCCTAAAAGCGGCAGAGGCCATCTCGAGGATCTTCTCCGAATTGACGATCATCCAGGTCCTTCGCAATTTTCATCTCTATATTCCGGACTCTTTCCGGCGTGGCCCGTTTTCATCGAAACCACTTTTGGCAAACCGCCGGCCGTTGATTCTGGGTTGCGAGATCGACGCCGAAGGAGAGCTGGGATCTCTCGGCGGCTTTGTCAGATGCCCCGCCGGGCGCATCGAGTTGCTCAGTTGCCAGCATGTCTTCGGCGCTTTGATGGGCTGCCTCGGAGGGAAGCATGTGTCGCAACCCAAGACCCGCTATTCGACGCAGAACCGGGTTGCGATCACCAACCCCTCAATCGAACTCTCCGAAGTCGATCTGAACTTCGGTGAAGCGGCTAGCGCTCGCTTCACCCAAGCTGAATTTGCAGGTCGGAACGAGATTCCGAGGGGGCAAGGATACCCCTTCGAGGGCTCCAAGATCATCCTTCCTCCCGAAGATTTCGAACTCCACCAAGGAACCCCGGTCTTCAAGATCGGAAAGACCACTGGCTTCACCCGAGGCTCCGTTTTCGCTCCCGACTTTTCGTTCCCGGTAACCTTCAAGCCTTCGCGGCGACGGACCAAGAAGTTCTGGTTCGATGGAGGATTCTCTGTGGTTCCCGAGGGAAGCTCCAGATTCTCTTACGATGGGGATTCGGGAGCCCTGATCTTCTGCGAGTCGCCGGTACCCAACATCTTGTGGGGCTTGGGCCTGATCTCGGCGGGTGGCGTCAACCGGATCGGCCAAACTCGCCGCTCGACTCCAATTACTTTCGCTTGTAGCCTGCGACGGTCTCTTAGTCTCATCAATAGGACTTGGGTCGAGTAATTTCGGCCCTCTTGACATTCCGCTAAAAATTATCCATAACTACCTTAGGAGGTAATTTCCCATGGGGAAGTACGAGGTCATCAATGCGAAGGAGCGCATTCTCGAAATGAGAAGGCGCCTGCCGCACCTCGAAACCATCGGAGTGGTCAGTAAGGACAACGAGAACTACTATCTCACGGTTGGTTTAAGGAGCGGAGCAACAGAGCAAGAGAAGGGTGATATTCGCGATGCCGCGTCCGACGTGCTTGTCGAATTCACTTCCATGCGTTCCACGGGTTTCCAGCGGCGGTAGCACCTACCAGTGATCCCAGAAAGGCGGCTTTCCCCCTTGGAACGAGTTTTCACCGTCTGGCTTCCCAGCCATGTAGGTGTTCACTCCAAACGCTGCAGCGTAAACCAGCAGCCCTCCAAGGGTCGCTGCGGTGGCGATGCGATCAAGCGGAAGAGCAATGCTCTTCTCCGCGAGAAAGAGTGCACCGAGCGACGTGCCGCCGGCAAGAAGGCCTCCAAACCATCGCGGCCCCCACCCGCTCATGTGGCGGACCGTATTGAAGGCAACCGTGGTAACGCTGATGGCGCCCACGTTCTTGAGAAAGTCGAGAAGTTCCGGGTTCATCGGGTTTAGTTCGGCGGATCTCCAGCCAACCGCTGAAGGCGCTCCGCAACACGAATTGAACGCTCATGATCGCGTCGCGTGAAAGCGAAAGAACACGGACTACTCAAAAGGCAGTCGGCGCCAAACAAGCCGTCTCCTCACCGGAATTGAACTCGGCTCAGCTCTCCGAGCTGTCATGCAATCGCCCCGAGAAACGCGAAAAAGACAGACTCCCTCACCTGCCAGGCCAAGGCTAACAATCTCATCAGGAAAATTTTGACCTTCCAGGCGGATTTCGGTGAGCTTGGTATATGCCATCCTCGGACGGGCAATCCCACGACTTCCAGGTATTCTGTCATCTCACGGCAGAGAAGTCGGCCCTGTACCGACGGATCTTGGAGGCCTTCGTCAATGCCAAGGCGTCGTTTGTACTGCACCTCCGCCCGGGAGACGTTAGATCCGCGCTCGGTGAGACCTCGGCAGACTCGGAGGAGGATTTCGAGCCAGAGCTGGCGAAACTGTGCGAATGGGGAAATTTGGAAGCGAACCGCGACCACGCCGATGTGACCACCGCAGAAGACTTCTATCGGCCTCGCTTTCTCTATCAATTGACGTCCGCAGGTGAAGCAGCCGAAGAGTCACTCCGGGTTTTCCACGAGATGCTCGTCCAACCGGGCGAGCTCCAGACCACTACACTCAAGGAGATCCGCGAGCAACTGACCGAACTTGCCGTGCTTACTTCGGCGTCCGAGCTCGATGAAGGGCGAATTATCCTCACCTTGCGGAATCTGACCGACCGCTTCGAACAGCTGACGCATCGTGCCCAGATTTTCCTGCGAGCACTACAGCGAACCATCGATCTTCAAGGTACGACGATCGAAAGGTTCCTCGAATACAAGCAGCACCTCATCGACCACTTGGAGCGTTTCATCGGCGAACTGGTGATAGCCACCCACGAGATTGCAGAGGACCTCCGCAGTATCGAAGATTCAGGGTCCGACCGGCTGATAGAGATCGCCGCGCTTCGCGACGCCGCTGACGCATTGGAGCATCAGAGAATACAACGCTTGGAGGAGTGCCGGCGACTCTGGCAGGCTAGGTGGTCGGGATTCCGCGGCTGGTTCCTAGGAGGACCTCATAGCCAATCCCAAGCCGAAATGCTGCGAACACGGGCTCGCTCAGCGATTCCAGCATTGCTTGGTACCGTGGCTCGGATCAATGACAGACGACTTTCCAGGAGCGACCGGGTTGCGGATTTGCAGACGCTAGCCCGGTGGTTTGCGCAAGCACCCTCGGAGGAAGACGCGCACCGCCTTTGGCGCTCTGCCTTCTCCCTAGCTCCAGCACGCCACCTGAAGGTTGATGCAGAGACCTTGGACCTGCGGGAACAGGAGCCCGTATCTTCACAAACCAGTTGGTTGGAAGCGCCCCCCGTCGAGATCACACCCCGAATCCGCCAATACGGACGTCATGAGGCGAAGGGGCCGGCACGGCGCGTTGTTGATCGGTCAGCGGAAAAGGAGTTGCTAGCGCGCTTGGTGAAGGAGGAAGCCGAACAAATTGCTAAAGCACAGAAGCGCTTGGCGCAGGGGCGCAGGATGCGGCTATCCGAATTGGGCGCTCTTGATCAACCTGAGGAATTCCGGCTCTTGCTTGACCTGCTAGGCAAGGCTTTAGCCGCAAAGCGGCGCGACGGGGATTCCGTCTCTGCCTCATCTAGCGACGGAGCCCTCCAAATTCATTTGGAGCCGGCAAACGACGGGCAATTCGTCACGCTAGTGACTTCCGGGGGAAACTTCACCGGCTTGGACCATCACGTCACCATAACCCAAGACTCGACTTGATCTATGGCCGACCTTCCCTCCCCTGCCATTCCCTTGGACGACAAGCTTGGCGAACTTGCTCTTGCCGAGCGTCAACACGCGACTCGTTGTTTGCTCCAGCATCCGATGCTCTCCGCGGGCGGCGCGTTTGCCGAGCAATTTGGCTTGGTCCGCAAGCATGCAGAATCATTACGCGAATGGTTCGCACACCATGCCAATTGGGAACTCCAGGTAACAAGCGACCTCGCCCGCTTGAGGAAAACTCCGCCGGATTCCTCGGACGGCACCCGGCCCGCCCGGGACTCGCGCACCGATGCGCCATTCACCCGTTCTCGCTACGTTCTTCTCTGTCTTGCATTGGCGACCTTGGAACGGAGCGAAAGGCAGATCACTTTGGGCAGGCTGGCTGAAGAGATCCAAGGCTTCTTCAAAGCGGATCCCGAGCTGGAACAAGCTGGAATGATCTTCGACCTCCAGTCTGTGGATCAGCGGAGAAACCTGGTGCAGATTATTCGCTTTCTCCTCGAACACGGCGCCCTCCGCCGGATCCAGGGGGAAGAAGACGCGTTCCTTAAGAACGAGCGGAGCGACGCCCTCTACAACATCAATCGATCGGTGCTATCCGGAATGTTAGCAGTCCGCCGCGGGCCCTCGATGATTCAGAACATCGCCTTTCGGGAGAGGTTGGCTGCGATTGTGGAGGAACCTCTCCCGGAAACGGACGATGGACGAAACCGTCGTTTGCGGGTTCGCCTCATGCGTCGTCTCCTCGACGACCCGATCCTTTACTACGAGGACTTGGAGCCGGACGAGCGCGTCTACCTGGACAGCCAACGCGTATTCATCCTCCGCCACATCCACGCTGCTACCGGCATGGCCTCCGAAGTCCGCAAGGAGGGCATTGCCCTTCTCGACCAACGAGGAGACATGACCGATCTCGGACTTCCAGAAGAAGGAACCGACGGTCACCTCGCTTTGCTTGTCGCCGAGTTTCTGGCTAACATGCTTCGCCGGGATGAGAGCGCACTATGCGGAGTCGCCGTCTTGAGGGAGCACGTGGCCCAACTGATTGAAGTACACCGCAAACACTGGCGCAAGGACGTTACTGAGCCCGGCGCGGACAGGCTTCTCATGGAATCCACCATTGATCGCCTCGTCGCCCTCCGGCTCGTGAGACGGACGTCCGAAGCCATCAAGCCTTTGCCGGCAATAGCCCGCTTCGCCTTGGGAAATCTGTCGAAGCCAGAGACCGCCGAGGAAGAATCATCACCCCAATGAATCCACCCGCTCCAAACACCTCCATCGTGTTGCCGAATGCGACCAGTCTTCGCTGGCAGCCTGTTCGAGGCGGCCTCATCAACCTCTATCGTTACGACTACCAAGAGTTCCGATATGAGAACGGACGATTGGTACTAAGGGGCAACAACGGCACTGGAAAATCGCGAGTGCTCGCCCTCCAATTGCCCTTCCTGCTCGACGGAGAGATCATTCCACAGCGCTTCGAGCCCGATGGGGATCCCGCAAAGCGGATGGAGTGGAACCTTCTCATGGGCGGTAGATACGATGATAGGCAAGGATACACTTGGCTTGAGTTCGGTAGGATCGACGAAAACGGACAGGAGCACTTTCAAACCATAGGCTGCGGGCTTAGGGCCGTACAGGGGAAGGGAATCGCCCAGCAATGGATGTTCATCACCCGGCAGCGCATTGGACGGGATCTATTCCTTCTCAATGAGAGTTCGCAGCCCCTGAGCAAGACGAAGCTGGAGGACTCGATCGCGGATCAAGGCAAGGTGTTTGGCAGCGGAAAGATCGAGGAAGATAGGCGGGATTACCGCAAAGCCGTGGACATGGCCTTCTTCCAACTGGGTAGTCGTTACGGGTCCTTGCTCAGCTTGCTGATCCAGCTTCGCCAACCCCAATTGACCAGAAAGCTCGAAGAGAAGACTTTGTCGGATGCACTCAACCAATCGCTGCCGCCATTGCCGGAATCAGTGCTTGGCGATGTTGCAGACGCCTTCCGCTCACTCGAAAACGATCGTCAGGAGCTCAGCGATCTGATCGCCGCCAGGGATGGTTCGGAAGTATTTTTGGTCGAATACCAGCGCTACATCCGCATTGCTGCCCGGCGGCGTGCCGAGGAAGTGAGAAAGGCGAACTCCGCCTATGAAGCCACCATGCGCCGCCTTCGGGAACTTCAAGGCGAGAAGCACGAGAACGAAGAGCATCTGAAAACAGCGGGTGATCACATCGATTGGCTCAAAGGTGAGAAAGCCTCCGCAGATGCAAGGCTTCAAACCCTGCAGGAGAGCCCCGAAATGAAAAGCGCAAGGGAGCTGGCGACAGCGCGCGAAACCGCAAGCCGGGCACAAAGCCGGGCCGAAGATGCCGAGCGCGAGCTTGATTCGCGAGCCGCAACCCTTGCGAAGGAAGGAGAACGTCACGCCTCGACAATAGAGCAGGATCGCCGGGCAAAGCAGGAACTGTCTCTCAGCGAAACCAACAGCGAAGCACTCGCGCAAACATGCGGTTTGGCAGGACATCACCGCGAGAGCCGTTCGGCCCCCGATGCCGGAGACGCACGGCTTAAGGAACATATCGCCCAGCATTTGAAGTCAGCCCTCCATATTGAAAGGCGCAACCAGGCAATTTCTGAGGCTTGGCAAAAGGTAACCATCGCCCAGTCCAACCACAACCAGGCGAGCACCGAACTGGAAGAGCATCTGGAGCACGAAAGAGCCGCCATCGACGCCCGTGATGTGGCGATAACTACATTGTTCCAAGCATACCGCGACTGGGCGGCTGGCCTCCGAGAACTCGAACCAACTTCCCTCGACACCTTTGAGGATGAGTTCATCCAATGGAGCGAGACCGCCGAAGCAGAGAGTCCCTTGGCCAGCGCCGTAAAACTGGCCGAACAAACGGCCGTATCTCGCCTTAGCAGGCTTCACGGGGATGCCCAGCGAGCATTGGACGAGGAACGTAGGAATCTGACTGAACAGGAAAGCGAATGCCAACGTCTCCGGGATGGGAGGGAGCAGCCGCCGCCGATCCCACACACTCGGAATCCGGACGCCCGCGAGGACCGTCCCGGTGCGCCATTTTGGGCGCTGTGTGACTTCCGGCCTGAGATCACTGATGATCAAAAAGCCGGGCTGGAGGCGGCCATGGAAGCTGCCGGCCTGCTCGATGCCTGGGTTACGCTGGACGGGGAAGTGATTCATCCCCATCAGCACGACAGTTTCCTCTCTTCCCGAACGAATTCTCCTGCACCCGTCGGTCGCTCTCTGGATCGATTCCTGAAGCCGGATCCGTTGCGCAAGACTCCCGTTGTTGATGCGGTGATTGTGGGTGTGCTCCAGCAGATAGGCTGTGATCAAGACGCTGGCCAGGCATGGGTCACCACTGAGGGCCGTTGGCAACTTGGCCCCCTGCATGGATCTTGGAGCAAGCCCTCGGCTCAGTATATCGGGCATGCCTCGCGCGAAGCAGAACGCCAGCGACGACTTCGAGAGGTCGAGGAGCAGATGCTGGAGACTCAGACGCGGATCACCGCGCATGATGAAAACATCTCCTCAATCGTCTCTCGTCAAAATGCGGCGCGAGGAGAAGCGGACGCGGCACCAACTGATGGGACCGTCCGTGGTCGGGTTGCGGACATCGCATCAGCTCACAGGGCCGTCGCGGCCAAGCGGTCTCGCCTGGCGGAGACGGAATCTCGCCTCCAGAAAGACCGGCAACTGCACCTCGATTCCGTGGCGCTCCGCAATCAAGAGGCAGCCGACCTCTCGATCGGTGCTTGGGTCGAACGGTTGACCGAATTACGGGAGATGCTTGGCGAATATCGCCAGTCACTGACCGAAAGAAGGGCGGCGATCGACAAGCAGCAATCGACCAGCGATCAAGTGGCCTGGGCCGAGGATTCTTTGGCCAAGGCGCGCCAACTGAGCGAGCAAAGTGAGATCCGGCAGCGCGATGCTCACCAAGAGCTGCTGGCCGCCCAGTCGAACCTGGAGACTCTCGAGGAATCCGCCGGAGCGTCAGCTGAAGCAATCATGGCCAAGTTGGAGGATGCCAAGCTCAACCAGAGGAAGATTGCAGATGCCCTAGAAGAGCATGAAAAGAAGAAGAACGGCATAGCCACCGCAATCGCCATCGCCGAATCAAGAATCGTCGAGACCAATTCAAATCTGACTGAGAAGTCTCAAGCTCGTGATGTCGCTATCACGGCTCTCATTGGATTTGCCGAAACCGGCCAGCTCCGCGTCGCTCACCACGATCTGGGTGGCCTGACGTCTGGCCCTTGGTCCTCTTCCCGCGGTGTTGAGATCGCCCGCCAGATCGACTCCCTTCTTTCGAACGTGGACTACGACGACGTCGCTTGGAGGAGGAACCAGTCCAATATCCACCAACACTTCGATACGCTTCAATCCAGCCTTCGGTCCCACGGCTACATGCCGGAAGGCACGCTCTTGAACGATGTTTACGTGGTATCGATTCCGTTCCAGGGCAAAGTCTGCACGATTGACGAACTTCGAGACGCCCTCATCGACATCATTCGCGACCGCCAGGAACTTCTTGATGCGCGGGAGCGGGAGGTTCTTGAAAACTACCTGATCGATGAAGTCGCTGAGTCTCTCCACGATCTTCTGCACAGTGCTCTTCGCTGGAAAGAAGAAGCCAACAGGGAGTTGGAGTCGCGTCCCATGGACACCGGCATGACCCTGCGCTTTTCGTGGGAGCCATCAGCTGACAGCCCACCTGCCTTGACCGAGGCCCGGAAACTGTTGCTTGGAGCACGCGGGACGTGGTCGCCAGCAGAGCGAAAGGCGGTGGGAGACTTCCTCCAGCAACAGATCCGGGCTGTTCGTGCCGCCAACGATACGGGGACGTGGCAGGATCACCTCACCCTCGCATTTGACTATCGGAAGTGGCACCACTTCGGCGTCGAGCGCAAACAAGACGGCGCGTGGAAGCGACTGACAAAGCGAACCCATGGCACCGGGTCGGGTGGAGAGAAGGCAGTGGCACTCACGGTTCCCCAACTCGCAGCGGCCGCCGCTCATTACCGTAGCGCCCACCCCCTCGCTCCGCGCCTCATCCTCCTCGATGAGGCTTTTGTCGGGGTCGACGCCGACATGCGAGAAAAATGCTTTGGCATGATCGCGGCATTCGATCTGGACGTAGTAATCACAAGCGAAAACGAATGGGCCTGCTATCCGACCGTGCCCTCGATCGCCATTTACCAACTTTCCGCGCGGCCTGGAATTGACGCTGTGTATGCCTCACGCTGGGTCTGGAACGGTCGCAAAAGGCTTCGCGACGAAACTCCAGATCCGTCCCCTCTCCCACCCGGTGCCTCAGCATGAGTAGCGATCCTCTTCGCATTCAGGAAACCTTGGGACGACCGGAACTGAACCGGCTTATACTGCGTCTCCGACGCAGACTCGAGTCGGGCCGATCGCTCTCCGGACCGCTTACGCTTACCTCCTGCAGTCCCTCGGAGCGTGACGCACTTAATCGACTTTTAAGGCGGGCACCAAGTACGGCCACTTCCATCACCATTCAGCTTGAGTCCCTTGAATTGAACCTGAGGAACGCCGGTGTCTGCGCATCACTCGCCAATGCAGTCGAGGCTTTGGGAGGACCTGTAAAAGACAAAAGGACGGAGCGTATCAAAGAGGAGGAAGCGTGGGAGAATCTCTTTTCGGATGCAATTGGCTCAGCGGGTGAAAGGCCCGAGCTAATGACGTGGCTGGCAGAGTTGAAGACGCTTGGCCTGCTTCGCCGGCATGATCCCGCAGTCGCCCGCCAGCTCCTTGAACAGTCCTTCAAAGTGATTTCGCGGTTGCCTGCCCACGGCACCACATTGGCGGAACTCGCAGCTTCTGTCTTTGGCGACGCCCACGCACTAGATCAAGGAAAGACGGTATCAAACCTGCTGCTCCGCGCCGTTGCTTCCATGGGAAATGTCGAAGCATGGGACGACAGCGAGGGGCGACGCGATGCCTGGGCATCGGTCGGAGTATTGCTAGATGAACTCAGCGCGCCTGTGGCCGTTCTCAATCTGAGGGCTCGCGGGGCAGACACTACCAGTCGAGCGCTAAACATCCATGCCGATGCCGGTGAACCCCAATTCCTAACGATTCGCCAACTCGTCAGGACCCCACCTACATTCGAATCGTCCACACCCTACGCCTACGTCTTCGAGAACAAGAACGTCCTCGCAGCAGCAGCCGATCGACTCGGAGAAAAAACTCCACCCTTGATAGCGACCGATGGCCAACCAAAGACCGCCCTCCACGTTCTCCTCCGGCAGCTGAAATCCGCGGGGTTTCTAGTCCGCTACCACGGCGATTTCGACTGGCCCGGTATCCGCATTGCGAACGCGATGCGGTCACGCCACGGTGTGGACATCTGGAGAATGACTGCCGATGATTATCTCCGCTCCGCTGCCGGTGAACTGCAGCTTCGCGGCCTGCCAGCCGACGCGGAATGGGACCCAGCGCTTCGCCCCGCAATGGAGGCATCGGGAATTGCAATGCACGAAGAGCAGCAGCTGGACGAGATCCTTGCCGCACTCTCAATGCATCCCTCTTGAGAAGGAAAACATCCGAGCAATTCGCCTCTGCACACGCTCAGGCAGGGAAACGCCTTTGCCCGATGGATTCCACTGCACGAAGGATCGAATCTATCGGCTCCGAAAGATGTTTGGGGGCAATCCGGCAGCGGCGCGCTAACTCACCATCCGGAAAATGCTCCTTTTCCCAAAATGGGTCCTCGCGGAATCGATTGTGCTTACCCCGCTCGACCTTATAGCCGACCAAGGCTGGACGATCCGAGTTCAAGAGCTTCGCCATGGCCAGATGGAAAACTCGAATCCTTGGCTCCGAAGCCGGCGGCCGATCCATTGTGATGCGAAGATAGCTCTGCTCGCTATAGGAACGCCAATCGTGACCTGCAATCGAGCCCTCATTCTCAAACTGCTCCTTGATTCGCGGATCATCCGACCAAGAACACGGTTGCAGAACGATCGCGTTCTCTCCTATGCCGAGAAATTCCTGAAGCTTGTTCAAATAACGGATGATCGGACCGATGCGCTTGTCCGAGGCGAAGATCACGAACTGATGACGTTGATCGAGCCCCAACGTATGTGGATACTGGAGATACGCGGGATAGAGAAATGTATGGAGATAGAAGTAATTCCGGCGACGACCATCATCGGATGTCACCGTGGTTTCCGTTACGCGCCGAAGAAGGACCTCTCCGGTGAGCTCGTCGGCGGACAAACTCTCCAAGTCCAAGGAAACCAGGGGAAAACCGAGACACTTACACAAAAGGCATTTCGAGCTCTCAAACTCGTGTTGGTTCTCAAGCTCAATTGCGCCTAGAATGATCCTGGAATTCGGCAGTGCTGGGCCTAACAGCGCGATGTCGAAGCGATAGCTTCTTCCAAAAGGGGTTTGAACCTCATACTCGGTTTCGACCTCTTCCACGCTCTCCATCAGGTTACCAACCAAGGGGAAATCGGAAAACTCACCGCCCGGAATTGCCCACGAGATCTTGGCGCCAATCATTTTCTTCAGTTCCAGTGCCAATGCGTCCCGAGCCGGGTTATGAATCGGTGAGCGAGACTTCTGACGTTCAATCTCCTCAAAATCCGAGGTCACTTGTCGTTTCAGATCGATGTCTTGCCTACCGTCCGGCAAGTGCCTGAAGTGCGAAACCTTGGTCCTACGGTTTCCCTCCCACGCAGCTCTGACCCAGGTGACAATCCCGGACTTATCGGGAGCGCAGAAAGGCCCCAAACGTCTTGCATCCTGCCTGCTCTTTATCGTTCCAGCTTGGACCTCCTCGCTCAGAAGCCCTTTCCAGCTGTAGATCCGAAGTGCCTTCTCCATTCAACTACGACTGATTACACCTACCTAACAGCCTCAGCACCCCAATTCCAGCTCAATCGGTGACTGCCTTCAGTTGGCTCCGCGAACAATCCTCCCCCGGTTACAGTGCAAGCCCAAATCTTGCGAGAGTTTGACCACTCAAACAACTCTTCAGGTCAGGTGATGAAGTTGATTTTTACCTACTTGAGCCATTGCGCCAAGGAGCGCCTCCACTGAAATATCCGCACCAACCTTTACAGGATTGCCCACAATGCGCTGCAGCCGCTCGTCGCAATAGTGAAGCACCATCCTGATAAACCATCATGTCCGAAGACCCTAAAACAACCACTGGAACTGTCCGCTTTCACCGGGTGCTGCGCGCCAAGCCGGAGCGAGTCTACCGCGCCTTCCTTGATCCCGATGCGATGGCCAAGTGGCTGCCGCCGCACGGCTTCACTGGCAAAGTCCACCACATGGACGCGAAGGTCGGCGGCACCTACCGGATGTCCTTTACCAACTTCAATACGGGCAGCAGCCACGCCTTCGGGGGCCGCTACTTGGAACTCGACCCTTACAAGAGAATCCGCTACGACGACCAGTTCGAGGATCCGAATCTCCCGGGTACCATGATCACCACCGTGGAATTGCGCGAGGTCTTCTGCGGTGTGGAAATCAATATTGTCCAAGAAGGCATCCCGGCGGTGATCCCCCTCGAGGCCTGCTACTTGGGCTGGCAGGAATCCCTACAACTGTTAGCAAAGTTGACCGAGCCGGAGATCCCGGATCACGGCTAATCGGCCGCCCCTAACAGTCAGAATCAAGGCGGCCGGCGTCCACCTTCTATTGTTCACTCCGCCTAAGATCCATACCTCTCGTTGGGCTTCCAAATGCCACCCCACAGGTGAGTAGCACTTCACTTTTAACTTGCAATAGGCATACCCAAAAACAGATAATGTAACAACTTGAAAAAGCTTCACCTCCCCTTCCATTTCGTGTTGATCTTGGCGCTCTCAGGATGTGCCGGGACAACATTCCACCGAGTGACGGATGACAGCAAAGACGAAGGTCTGCGATACGTCGAAACCTCTACCTATTTATTAGTAACGACTGACAACAACGGCGGTGTTAAGAGTGAGATCCTGACTCTTCCAGATCGCAGCCGCCTTCATAGCGCACGGCCGTGGGCATTGATGTCGAGCAATGAAACCACCTTGACCCTCTCGGAGGGCGCGTTGGCAGGAACCTCGTCCACTCTAGACACATCCAAAGTGCCAGCCGCCATCGCCGATGCCGTGAAGACATTCGGTCCTCTGCTGGTTGGAGCCAACACCAAGGATGGAACTCCAGAAGCAAGCAAGTCTGTCCCCGGCCCGCGGTTGTTCAAGATCATGAACACTCCCAAGGGAATCGCGTTGGTCGACGCAAAGGTCACCTATCCACTAGTCCAGTTCGAGCCGTGAAAAACTTCCTAGTCAGGACACTCGCTATTGCAGCCTTCGCCCCGGCTGTTTCCTGCATTTCGGTGACCACCGTCAAAAAGGTGGCCGATCACCCCGATGCCAAGGGCCAGCGCTACTACCTTCCTCAGGTTTACCTAATCGGCAAGCCGGGCAAGGACGGCTCGATTGAATACACGAAGTTCGTCTCACGGGACGAGACCGCCGAATACGCCGTCAACACGTGGACGCTCTTTGGCAAGCATACCATGTCGCTCGACTACGAAAAGGACGCACCTGGTGTCCTGAAGAAATTCGAGACCAAACAATACACCGACACAGTTCCCGAAAAGTTCATCGGGGCCGCCGGAGAGATCGTCAAAGCAGAACTCGAGGCGCGGAAAGCCGCAGAGAAGGCACAGGACGACAAAATTGCAGCTGCATCTAAAGCTCTAGCAGAGAAGCAGTTGGCTGTGGACAAGGCTAAGATCGCCCTAGATGCCGCACCGGACGCGACAAAGCAGATCGCTTACGACCAAGCAATCGCGGAACGGGACTTCGCTCGAACCCAACTGCGGCAGCTAGTGGGTGCCAATACCAAGTCCGGAGGTGCAGCTCCAAAACCGACCGCCATGACACCAGTCGTCTACCGTTTGGAAGACGATGGAAAGGGTAGAATCCGATTGGTAAACGTGCCCTATAGGACCTTCGTGGCTAAGACAGGGGCCAAGGGCACCGAATCGAAATTCGTCAAATTGGGCAACCAGCTCGTCGTTTCGTCCTCCAAGTCACGGAAGGACAAGCCGGAAATGCCTCCCTCAGCTCCGCCTTCGGTGGGTATTTCTGGAGATTTGATCAAGCGTGTCGAAGGGCGGTTGAGCCAAAAGCCCTTGGATCTCGTTCTCGATACTCCTTTCCCTGACGTGGCCGTGAGCAGCGTGTTCCAAGTAAAGCAGCCCGACGACCAACTTCAAAGCATCGAAAAGAAACCCACCATTACTAAGACCAATCCCGACAACAGGCACTACAGCTTGCGGTTCCCGCCTGATTTCGCAGCAGGAAGCTATGAAGTGAACCTCCTCTTCAGCGGGGGCGAAAAGCCCAATGCCGAACTCCCCTACTTGTTCAAAGTGACCGTCGAATAGGCCATGCCACCGCAAATCCCTCCCGCACGCATCACCTGTCACCCCGCGTATCTTGAAGCAGCCCATCCAATCCCGGAAGAGTTCCTTCGGGACCTCTTTACCAGGGCAAGCCAGTACTTCCATGCTGCCTCCAACGGTGCCATTGAGCTGCTCTTCTCTGGACAGCCGATTCCCCGTCTTCAATTCCCCCCAGCTCCCGCTGATCCCGCGACGGTAACGGCGGCCAGGCTTCATACCGCTCTGCGGCTCGTTGCTCCGAATTCGTCCCGCCCAATTAGTCGCATTGGGCTCATTTTTGCACGTGCCTATCACTTCTTTCCCGACGAAGTGCTGGGCATCATGTTCGATCGCGGATTCGTGACCGAGGACGATCCCGCTTCAAGCTTTACCAGCATCGCTCGCGAAGGCTGTGCCGTCTTCGTGGACGCCATCATCAAGGCACGAACGGTAAACGGGAATCCGCCACAAAGCGCCCAACAAATCCGCGAAGAGATCGCATTCACCACCATCCACGAGCTCGGTCATGTCTTCAATCTGGGACATATGGGCCACCCGCAGGGGGCTCCTGCAAATTTCATGATGCCCAGCTCCGACCGACCACTTGGACGGCAGGCTGCATCAGCGTTCAGGTTCACTCCAAACCAGAGCTTGCTCCTTAGCCAGTGCTCCCGCGCCGACTATCCCTTCATTCGTCCCGGTGGATCCCGCTATGGAGACCTTGGGGCGGAATTTGATCGGAGCATCGGTGGCGAATACGACATCCCGCAAAATTTAGGTTCCGGCCCGGACCCGCGGTTGCAACTCAAAATCGACATTGCCACAGCCGAATTCACTCCACATCGCCCGGTCGAGCTGGACATTGAAATCAGCTTGGCAAAGGGACGGAGGCAACCTGTGAAGATCCCGAATCGGGTCGATTGCGGCTATCCCGACTTCAATATCTGGATAGAAGAGCCAGACGGCGAGACGCGCCGGTACCGGCCGATCAACCACTACTGCTCACTTGAGGGCGGTGGAATCTCTATTCAGCAAGGCAAGCCATTTGCTCGAGACGTAAGCATTTTCGGACAATCGGGTGGTTACACCTTCCGTAAGCCTGGCATCCATCGGATTCGGGCCGCGATGCGGACTGGAGTGAAGACACAGATCATCTCGAACATCCTTGAGGTGAATATTGCTAGTTTGGACCGCTTGAAGGACTCCGATCGCAGCCACTGGAACCTCGTTAAACAAGCAGGTCCCGCCCTCTTCTATCGTTCGGGAGTAGTGCCAGTCACAGCTTCATCGGCACTCATCACCCTCGCGGAGCAGCCGGCGAAGAAAGGGATGGGGATGGACCGAGCAGCAGCTTGCTACTCCTTGGGCCGACGCTACGCCGAGACGCAAGCGGGAGACTCCCGCTTTAAGCAAGCCAAGGAATTCCTCCGTCGGGCAGCGGATTGCGAAGAGCTTGGTTACAATCGCGTTCGCATTGCCTCACAACTTGTCCAAAAACTCAGCAGCAAATGAAACTGCTGCACTCACTTTGATCGGTTCACTCAAACAGATTCTCTTCCAGAGCATCGCTCAATATCAATGCCCGCGGCCGTGCGCTATCTCGCTCTGGATGCCGCCGTTGTTGCCAATGAATAAGTAGAGGCTTCGAGGTATCGTGGACCTTCGTCTTTGCTGACGCGTCCCTGCCGCAGCCTAGCAACGACAACCTCCCTCCTTCGCCAATCCCAACGTCGAGCGCAGTTGGTTGTCGGTGATCCGCGAGGCGAAAGACGCTCCGCGTGCCACTCAGGGACCAACGCTCGCCTATCCGGACAAGCCTGACCGCGTGCTGTGACCTGCCATTCGGTTTAGCGGCCCGCGCAAACGCGAATTGCCTCCTTCGCGAGCACGGCCCGGCATGACGGCCGGATCACTTACCACCCATATCGGTCAATGAGTCTTGCCGACTTGACCGGGAACCTGCGTTGCCCAGCATCAGATTCATACACCTTCCGCTCCCACATGAGAATCAGCAGGATCCAAATCGAGAATTTCCGAAACTTCCAGAACCTCAATGTTACGGTTGGAGATTCGATCGTCGTGTTGGGGGAGAACCAAATCGGAAAAACCAATTTCGTTTTCGCACTGCGGCTCCTGCTAGACCCTTCCCTCTCCGACAATGCTCGTCAGTTGAAACAGGAGGACTTCTGGGACGGTCTTCCTCGCCCACTCGCCGCGGATGCGAAAATCCGAATCTCGGTGGACATTGCTGATTTCGAGCACGACGAGAATCAACTCGCCGTGCTGGCGGAACACCTCGTCGAGCCAAGCCCTATGGTGTCGCGCATCACTTACGAATTTGGTCCGATTCCCGGCCTCGACCATCCGCCCGGCAAGCAAAGCGACTTCGAGTTCCTGGTCTATGGCGGAGACCGCCCAGAAAACCGCATCGGCTACGAAGTACGCAAGCGACTTCCGATGGAGGTTCTCCATGCACTGCGAGACGCCGAAGGAGACCTGGCACGGTGGAGCCGTTCCCCTCTCAGACCTCTACTCGAGGTGGCAAAGGACAAGATCGATCGCAAAGAACTCGAGCAACTCGCCAAAGGAGTCTCCGACGAGACCACCAAAATCGCAAAGCTCGACCCCATCGAGGCTCTTGCCGAGACGATAAACGCCAAATTGGAGAAAATGGCCGGCAAGCAACAGGCGATCGAAACCGCGTTTGGATTCTCGCCTGCCGATCCCGACAAGCTCCTCCGAAGTCTCCGGCTCCTTTTCGACTCTGGCACGAGGGATATCTCCGAAGCGAGTCTTGGCACCTCAAATATTCTCTACCTTGCCCTCCGGTCGTTGGATCTCGAATCCTTGGTTGCCGAGGGCGATCGTGATCACACCTACTTCTGCATTGAGGAACCAGAGGCCCACCTCCACCCACACCTACAGCGCCTGGTCTATCGGAGCTACCTCCGGCCTTGGATCGACGACGATCAGGAAGAGGACGAGGATGAGCAAGTGGACTCCGAAGGTGAGGATACGGAGGACCAGGAGGAGGGCGAGGTACTCGACGACGATGAGGCCAACGATGATTCGGAGGAAGAAGTCGAAGAATCTGATCCCGTCACTTACCTGCTGACGACGCACTCGCCTCACATTGCCAGCGTCGCTCCTGCATCGTCCATTATCCTCCTCCGAAAGAGCGGAGACGGAAAGTCCACCGTTGGAGTGTCGGGTTCTTCAATCCCGCTGTCTGAGTCGGAACGCGACGACATCGAACGCTATCTCGATGTCTCACGAGCCGAGGCGCTCTTCGCACGCGGAATCCTCTTCGTCGAGGGCGACGCCGAAAGGTTCATCGTCCCCGCGCTCGCCAGCAAAGCCGGCTACGATCTAGATGCACTGGGAATCACTGTGTGCTCTGTCGCCGGGACCAACTTTGTTCCCTACTCGAAGTATTTCGGCCCCCAAGGCCTGAACATTCCATTGGCGATCCTCACGGATCTTGATCCTTCAGCTGACGGATCGAAGACACTCGGGATACCCCGGGTCTTCGACCAAATCCTGCCAGCTCTACTTGCTGAGTTCGAGCTGCCCGAGAAACAAGCAGAAGCACTCCTCTTTGCCGAGAAGTCAGGCGTATTTCTAAACAATCACACCCTCGAGGTTGACCTGTTCCGTGCCGGCTTCTGGACGAGCATTAGCAAGACCATGCGCGAGCTTTGCCCCGTCGAGGTTGCCAAAACACGTGCGAAAAATCGGGCAGCTGCCAAGAAGCTGGAGGACGTCGATGTCTTTCTCGCCGACATCGGATACGTTGGAAAAGGCAGGTTTGCACAAAGACTCGCCAGCCACATTGAATGGTCGCCCCATTTCGGTTGTCCTCCCTACATTTTGAAAGGTATCGCCCATGTCACAGGAAACGCAAAATAAGGGCTACCAGGCAGCTGCCGATGAGATGCGGGCGAATGCACCGCAGTTTGAAGCCTATGAATCGGAGCACCATTGCGTGGTTCTCGCCGGCCCCGGCAGCGGCAAGACAAAAGTCCTGACCGCAAAGGTCGCACGGATGCTCGCTGAGGATGTTCGCCAACCGAGAGGCTTGGCCTGCCTCACCTACAGCACGCAGTGCGTGAAGGAACTCAAATCACGGCTGCAACGCTTGGGAATTGAAGCAGGGGCGCGTCTCTTCGTCGGCACAGTTCACTCCTTCTGCCTACGTGAGATTATCATTCCCTACGGTCGGATCGCGGGCCTCAACCTGCCGGATCCACTGAAAGTCGCCACTCCTGGCGAGCAGCGAAGATTGTTTGACCAAGCGGTTGCCAACATTCTCGGTGCCAATGAGAACCCGGCATTTCTCAAGACTCGGTTTGATGAGTTTCGACGCACCGTCCTTGATCGAGAAAGCCCGGAGTGGGAGGCCGAGGCCTTTCGGTTTGCAGCGATCACCTTAGATTACGAACGGCTTCTAAGGGAGGCGGGTGTGATCGACTTCGACGCAATGACCTTGGCAGGATTGGAGCTGATCAAGACCCATCCGTGGATCTGCAAGGCACTCAAAGCACGGTTTCCAATTCTGGTCGTGGACGAGTACCAGGATCTGGGAATCCCTCTTCACGAGATCGTGATGGAATTATGCATCAAGGAGGGAATCCGGCTGTTTGCGGTCGGGGATCCCGACCAATCAATCTATGGATTTACCGGTGCCAGGCCCTCATTGATGAGGCAACTCGCGGCCAGAAAAGAGGTTCAGGAGGTTCGCCTTCGCCTGAACTATCGATGCGGAAAGACCATCATTAAAGCATCGACGCTGGCACTCGGTGAGAAGCGCGAGTTTGTCTCGGCGGATGATCACGCGGGGATCGTTCAAGGCTATGAATGCCCCGGGGGCTTCGACGAACAGGTGGCCCTCGCGGTCCATACCTTGATACCCGAGGCCCTCGCCCGAAAAGAAGGCCGCATGCTCGGTGACATCGGCATACTCTATCAAAGCCAGTATGATGGCCAAGAGGTGGCTGATGCCGTTGCCGAGGCTGGAATCGAGTATGTGCGATTCGATCAAGGCAACCCCTATTCCCGAACTCCATTGATCAGTTGGTTGGAGGAGTGCGCAAGCTGGTGCGCAGGCGGATGGAAGGAAGGAGATCCTAGGCTATCCACGCTGCTGCGCTCTTGGCTCAGATTCCTTCCAAGCATCGTGCGGGACTCGGAGATCGCTGCGTGCCGTCGAGAGCTAGTCCAATTCCTTCATCAGACTAGGCAGACTGGCAGATCGCTGAATGAGTGGCTGACCTTGTTCAAAGGAAAGGGCCTGTATGAAAGAATCGCCAAGGAACCGACCATGAGCGATGAAATCGAGGCCTTCGATGCACTCTATCAGCTCACCGTAGCTAAAGGCAAGCTCGTCAAATACACCGTTGGCTACTTTGGCGGCCAGCGCGGCTCACCGAATCACCTCAATCTCACGACGATCCACAGCGCAAAAGGCCTGGAATACGATGTCGTGATCATGCTTGGATTGGAGAACGGACGGATCCCCTACTCCACGGATGACGGGCCTGACCTCAGGGAATCGAGACGTCTATTCTACGTCGCAATGACCCGTGCAAAGCACGAGGTCCATCTCCTGTGGTCGGGCTGGTTCATCCGAAAAGGAAAGACCATTACCAAGGGTCGTTCAATCTTCGTAGACGAGGTGTTGGACTCAACTGAAGAAGCTCCTCCCTAACCTCCCAGAGAAGAACTTTCGCGCGTCTACCGCGTGTGCCGCAATCCATTCTCTCCGGGGTGCCGCATCCCCCGAGAAAGGCAGCCCAATGCCGACTGGCTGAGTTCGCAGCCTCGCTGTTCGGTTGCGGCGCCCTGCGCATCATTCGACGAACGAATGCGCAAAGCCCGCGGGGCGCGGGGCAGCATGATGTCCGCCGTGCAAATGATGATGCCCGGGCTCATTCATCATCGCGACGTAGTGGTCGATCATAGCCTTGTAGGTCGCGTCGGTGTCGGAGAGACCGTTGGCGCGCCGAAAACGCCACCACATGTGGTCGATCCAACCGTGGAGCTTCCAGAACCTCGCGTTCTCAAGATTGACCTTGGGATCCCCGAGGTTGATCGGGCTATTCTCGTCGGTCCATCGGTTGTGGAGATAGTTATGGATGCCGCGCCGGGGATCCTCATGACGGTGAAGCGGATCATCCGCAACCGGATCAAGGTTGGTCTCAACGAACATTCCGAAGTCATCCTCGCTAGCAAAGGGTTCTCCGGGAGCTTCAATCCGAAGGAGAGCTGCCGCTCGGTTCGAATCGAATTCGCTGCCATCCGTGACGGGATCCTCGACATCTCGGGGGTCAAGAGGAGGACGCGCCCACCCTCGGAAAAAATGCATGTGTTGTGGGAAGTTCCGCAGCAATAAAATGAGCATCGCTCGATGCATCGAGAGGAATTCCAACCCGTTCCCAGCCTCTCCTTCCTGGATCTCGGCACGCTGCCATCCCTGCTGCTCGGCATACTCTACCATCTCGGCGGCAGCGGTATTTCCCTGAGCGGCCAAGACGCGCCAGAAATCCCAGCGCCGGACGAAATGCCATTCGTCGTGGTGAGCGCCCCATTCGCGGGCCCGCATCCATTCCACGATCTCCATCGGAATCGCTTCATCTGCCATAACAACACCATCAATTCATGACAACCTTGGTGAATCACCGGAAATATGCGTCATTTTCTCGGTGCACCATCGCTGCCTCCGGATCCCGGCGTTCGCCCCCCAAAAACCTCGATCAAATCGGTTGGAGTTGCAGGCCGCTTCACTTCGACAAAGATCGGGCACCGACAGTCGGTAGACCTTCCGGTACCAAGGCAGCCCACCGCAAATCGAACGCACCCACAATCGCATGACCCCTGAAGCCAGCGGTGCCGATGAGGCAGAGAACGAAGCAGAAGATCCCGTGGAGCGTCTCGGGCGCTACATCGACACCTTGCCCGATATTCTTGAGGCTTTCGAGACCAAACACCCGAACTGGCCCGAGGGGATGCTTCTGATGCTACTCGAATGGGGTTTGCTGAGGCTTCGCGATTGCATCGAAGACAAGACCGATCCCGAAATTTCTTGGGAGCATCCGTTTGTAGAGCTCCAGTTCCATGTCGATTGTGAAACAGTTGGCGATCCCCTCAAGGAGGGAACCTTTTCATTGAATACTGGAAAGCTAACGATCTCCGATGTCCGCGATGACGAAACGGCATCAAAGGCCCTCTCCGAGCTGATGGTGCGCCACCTCGAAATTATCACCCTCGCCGATCTTACCCAAGGGATGGCGATGATCCAATCGGACGAAGGCTTTATCCCCTTCTTCCCGGCGGAGCACATCGACGAAATCCGGGCCATCGAGGATGGGGTCGCTCGCGACAGGGCGATCATCAAGGCCCTTCGACCTCTCTCATTCGGCGCCGGAACAATCGAATATGACGACTTGAAGCCGGAGGATGATGAGCCTGTTGCAGTCAGTGAGGACGTCCTGCAACAGCTCGAATCCATTCAAGCACCCTTGGTCGTCCTTCCAATCGAACCGGTTGCGGAGCGGCTGAGACTAATCACAATTTTCGAGATCCACCCTTTCGTCTTCATCCCTGAGAAATCGGCTGGCTATTTTCCAATTGTGGTCGGTCTCGCGGCCCAAGCCCTAGGACAGGAAGCTGTCTCCTTGGAATTCTTCGAAGATCCTTGGGCGGATCTTGCACGATGGCCTGAGGACTATAGGCAAGGCATTTGGGATCGCCTGCAATCGAAGCTGGCCGACGAACTCGCTTCGGTAGGAATGGGCCACCAGGAGACCGAAATGGTCATGGTATCGTTAGAGGCCGCGATCTCGATTCATGTCCCGAAGGAACGAATTGCTGAGATCATCTCCAAATTCACCGAGGATGCCCAGACCCTAGACGCGAACGCAAACATCAGCATCTCGATCCGCGCGGCGGCAATGGCCGAAGAACACCGCATCGGGTGGAGGCAACTTGTCGATCGGGTCGATGCCTCCACGTCTGCTGCCGACAAGGGTGTAGCCTTGGAAGAACTTGCTGCAGCGCTGTTCGCATCCGTGGACGGATTCGGGATTTCCTCCAACGTCCGCACTCAAACGGAGGAGATAGATCTGTGGATCGAGAACAATGTCGAAAAACCGCCATTAGCCCGCGAAGGCACCGAGATCCTCGTCGAGTGCAAGAACTGGAGCGGAAAGGTCGGCAAGAACGAGCTCGTGGTTTTCCGTGACAAAATGAGGAACCGCGGAGGCCGCTGCACCCTCGGCTTCTTGCTCTCTTGGAACGGATTCGCCGACACCGTCACCAAGGAACTACTGCGGGGTTCCACCGAAAGCCTCGTGGTAGTTCTCTTAGATGCAACAGCCATCAGGCTCGCGGTGGAATCGGGCGACTTCATGTCCGTGATCTTAGCAGAGCGGCGGCGGGCACTGTCGATCTGAGTCTGCCTCCGCTCCGCGCAATCGGTTGGCCTCACCTTTCGAAATGCGGACCCAGCAGCGAAGCAAGGAATCACTGCGCGGACCTTTGATCTGTTGGCAGCCGTAGGACGGACCGGGGGAGTTTTCGATTGCAGAGCACGCCGCCGAGTGACGGCCCTCAGATTGCCGACGCTGCAGAGATCTTACCATTTGAGCCTCGACGATCTCATAGTGGGCGAGGAGCTACATCGGAAGCAATTGGGGCCATGCCAAGCGCTTGGCTAGCAGTTCGGCCTCCAGCCAATGAGCGAGATCATCCCCCGCCCGACGTCCGCTGCATTCCCAGAGAAAGAAAGCTCGCTCTCGAATCGACTGCTCAGAAGGCATCACCCCATCAATAAAATTAGTCGAGATTCTGGGCTTCGAAGGACCATAGAGCCAATCACAAACCAGTCCGAGGCTTCCCGATGTCTCATTTGTTGCAATCGCATCTGCAAAATGGAGTGCCTCAATGTAGTCGAAGTCCAACTTTGTGTTGATGAACTCTTTCCCCAACCTAGTGCCGACTTCGTATTTCATCATGAATAGTAACTTGGCAGCCAAGTGACTTCGTTGAAGCCGATACGCGAGCCATTCATGATTCAGTCCTGATTCGGCCCCTACAATGTAGACTTCCCGATCTGCTGGGTCGCCGTGGTCCCTTCTTACGAAAGCTTGGATGAGCTTCTCGTTGTGTAGAAGGTCGACAAAGAGTGGTCCTACGTCGATTCCAGCGCCGACGCGACGCTTCACCTCGCGAGCATACTCCGGATAGGACACCGAGAAATTCCTGCACTCATCAGCCATAGCGTCGGTAGAATCGACTTCGCGCTCCGCTCTGCTTCTCTGGATTGCAGGATCCCCCTCACTAGCCACCGCCACATTGCCATTCTTCCAAAGTTCTCGCATTCGATATGTTAGATCATCATCGATTGGTGAGGCTGTGGGGACACCCATGCGCACTTCCTTTCTGAGTAGCTCGCCGATGTGCGTCCAAATCTCGACGTGGTCAGAAAACTCAAAGAGTTTTCGCTGTGCCACGCCCCATTCTTGGGCACCTCGACCAGTGCTAAATTCATACGCCAAGGTGTCGATTACGACGAAAGTGTAACCAGCCTCCCTGAGTAAACGCAGACGGTTACAGTTCCTAGCCTCTGCTTGGAGGAAGCTCTTATCGAGAATGATTCGACGGCTCATAGGTTGAAAATCGGGCCTTCAATCGCGGGGCACGGGTCTCCGTCCGAATTCAAGTTGCGCAAGGGGGATCCGCTCGAACTCCGACGGTCTGCTGACGTCCGCTCTTCAGAGCGCCAGCGGAGGGGCATACACCACTCTAAAACCAACTTCGGGCTTGGATTTGACAGGCCCATTGCTGGAGCGATAATTTGCGGTTCCCCAAGGGTGCTCCTGATTAATTGAGCCTCCTCTCTGGGCACGCGGATGAATCCCTGAGCACGAGATATCGTTGGTAGATTTGAAACTGTTCAAGCACCACTGGCGCACATTTCCGACCATATCCAAAGCTCCACATTTAGCGGCTCCGGCGGGATACAGCCCGACTGCGGTAAACCGTCCAATGCCAGCTTCTTTCAAGTTGCTCCGGGACGGATCCCACTCACCCCAAGGGAATGCCTTACCGTTGGCTTCACCCATCGCTGCCCATTGCCATTCCCACTCGTGGGGTAATCGGATGGACCATCCGTCTGCTCGCTCCGGAAGCGTATCCCTAGGCACGCTAGTCGTCAGCCATCTGGAAAAGGCTACGGCTGCGTGCCAAGAGACGCCTGAAGCCGGGAAATTTGATGCTGTTTGGGAACCCGTTGCCAACACTTCGCGGTCTACGTTCTCAAAGTCGTGCCACCATTGATCGTTCGATGCTCCGTTCTCTGCTTCTTCGAAAGCATGGAACTGCGAGAAGGTGATAGGATACTTCGACATGAAGAAGCCATGAAGATTGAACTCGCCAAAGACGGCCCCTTGGTGGTCCCGAAACTCTGCACGCTGCACCGCTCCGATATCGACCCAACACCATTCAAGGTCGGGAATGCCAAGTCTACAGCCCACGCCGGTCCGCGGATCACCAAGCATCGCTAACTGTTGGCCGATGAATTCTCGACGATAGTGGTCGATCTTGTCCAACTGGAGCTCGGTTATTAGATGGGTCGATTCGGGTTGGGAAAAGTCAATTTCAATCTGGCTTAGTCGAGGGTCGAGCCGCGCCAGCATGGCTTGGACTTCCGGTTTCTCTCCCCTCCACAAATAGTCGTGGCTCCTCCCGCTCGCCTCCCATTGGCTCGCGGCAGCGCGCAACTGCCGGAGCAAAAGGAAATCGCCCTGCATCAACTCAATCCATTTCGCCAAACGCGCCCAACTCTTGAGCAGCGCCTCGTGGGCAACCTCAATTTGTCCGTCTTGGTCGCCCTCGCTAGTTGTCAGGAGCCGGGCACCAACGAACGAGTCGATGAAGGCGCGCTCATTGTCGGATCGCCCAACCTCGCTGATGAGCGCCCGGCGCCTGGTAGCCACGCCGCGCTCATCGATCTCAATGAGCTCGCGGAAGACCCTCTGCAGGCATTTCTCCTTCTGCATTGTGGTGAGCGTCAGTTCCGCAAATGCCTGCTCAGCTCGCTTGCCGATAGCACCTTGAACGCCACCCAGACTTTCATAGTCGGTGATCGCCAAGGTCCGATCAGTACGGCGCAGGCTTATGAGATAGAGTTCGTCCAATGCATAGGCCATTAGGGCGAGCGACCCTGGTTCTCGGCCAGTGTCGTCAAGAACCCTAGACGTCAAACCCTCCTCAAAATCTATGCAGGCGCGTAGTGCAGGACGGGCGATCATATCCAGCAGGGTGTCCGTTGGAGTCGACAGCGGAAACTGGCCATTCTCAAGTAGGCGCGAAAGCTCGGGGATATCGACACATTTGTGGTAGAAATCAGATCGAACTGTGACGACCCATCGGATGGAAGGATTTGGGACGGCCAATAGATCGACAAAGGCTAGCCGGCTAGCCGCACTGACGCTTGTGAAGATCTCTTCGAACTGGTCGACGAAAACGACCACTTTCCTTCCGTCTGTGGCTAGGGAGGCGACTCGCTCTCCGAAAGCATTCGCATCGTGCCGGAGTATGTCAGCCAAGGTCGCAGGGTCGTCATCGATCAGAGGCGCGAGCTTGGCAGCGAGTCCTAGGAAGGGATCATTTCCTACTTCTGCCGGCGAGAACCGCAGGCCCCGCCATTGCCTTATAGTCGAGTCAAAGGCCGGGACATGCCAACGGGAGCTATCTTCCACCGCGCCCGCCGCGAGCCGTGGCAGCAGGCCGGCGCCAACCAGCGACGACTTGCCTGATCCACTCGCGCCCATGATAATGAGAACTGGCCAAACCGCAACCAACCTTAAGAGATCGTCGGTTTCGCGTCCTCGCCCGAAGAAAATGGGCGCATCGTTGGTTGTGAAGGCTCGCAGTCCGGGGAAGGGAGAACCTTCCCAAGCCGGTGCAAGTTTTTCGTTTTCGCCCCACGTCTTAGACATTCGGCGTGCTACGATTGCAAGAAGGTGATCCCGCAACTTGTCGGCAAAGTCAGATGGCTTGTCGTAGGTATTGTAGGAAAATTTCGCGTGACCGCTGGCATCATGGAATGACTGAAAGAACTCTTTGACCTTGCGGTACTGCGCCTGCTTCTCGGGAAGGATTGGATCATCGAGATCTAAGAGCACTCGTTCCGTGCGCCGATAGATGAGGACGTCTCCGCCTCCCTGCATGGCATCCTCCAATTCATACAAGGTGCCAGATCCGTAGCTTACTCCGTCCAGCTCGAAAGGGGTTCCAATTCTAGACCAGAGGATCCCAATGGTGATGTCGCATTCGGAAGGCTTAGGCAGGTCTCGATCGAGCGAAGCTTGAGGCACCATCTTGGCATCTAGGCCCGGCGCGCTTGGAATATCCCATGCAACCAACTCAAAGGACATCGAGCGGTGAAGAAGCGGATTGTAAGGAAGATTGTCGATCACCTCCTTGGCCACGATACGTTCGTTAGCCACGTCGCCCGGTGACGAGAGAAAGATTCTTAGGTGAGGCATGGTGAGCAAACGTGAGGCTTACAATGATGAGAACCACACTGTCTTCCAAGGGTCAAGGACGCGCGACCACCGGGACTCAAATGGCTGGCATCAGATTTAATGTTGCCGGAACCAGGACGTGGACTGACCTGAGAATGCCCAAACTCGTTTGCTGAGAGGCTCCCCCCATGTCCCCTGGCTCCGTAGTTGACAGAACCGGTGGATTGGCCTTCAGGAAGTGGCAACTTCTGGCAGCCTAGACCCACAATCATCAACTTTCATCACTCTCCCCATCGATGAATCCACCTCTGATCCGAGCGCGACACATTGCTGAGTGGTCAGGAAGTCCTGGCGCCAAGTCGCTCCTCCCAGAGCTGATATCTCGCCTAATCATTGCAACCGTGCCTCGGGGGAATCTCTCGAAATGTCATTTCCCTTCTGAGGGGGAAGTGCATCGGCCTGGTTACGATGGAACCAGTGTCAGTCAATCCACAACACCCTTTGTCCCGCAGGGAGTTGCATTTTGGGAACTGGGAACCTCAAAAGCTGAGTCGAAGGCCAATGATGACTACGACAAGAGGGTTGCGGAACATCGCGAGCGGATCGCCAAAGGAGAAACTGAGGACCTAAGCAAAGCCACATTCGTGGCTCTTTCAGCCGTAGACTGGCACGACCCCAAGCCAAAGAAAAAGGCGACAAAGAAGGCCGCGAAAAAGACTCGGGCGAAAAAGGCCGCTAAGTCAGCAAAAACTGCGAGGCCGTTACTCGGAAAGACAGGCTGGGAGAAAGCTAAATTACAAGAGGGGGTCTTTGGACAGGTCGTGGCGCTTGATTCGAGCAACTTGGAGGAGTGGTTGCGTGAGGCGCCTTCTGTCGCCTTTTGGCTGGCAAATGAGATGGGACGCCCTGTCTCTGGAGCAAACGATGTTTCAACGTATTGGAATCGAATTCAGGCCGGGCTAACAATCCAATTGTCTCCCGCAACACTTCTCGCGAGCCGCAATGGTGTGGCTGATCGTATTCGTGAATGGGCCGAGGGATCCGCGAGCGATCTCACAGTCAGGTGTCACTCCCCGCATGAATTGGTCGCGTTTTTCTGCGCATGGTGTGAGAATCTGCCGATACTGGAGAAGACGGCGATTCATGCTAGGTCCGTAGTTGTCGACGATAGGGAGACTTGGAAAACCTTGGTCGGCAGCCCGAATCCGATGCTTCTGATCGTCTCACCACTCTTGCGCGTTGAGGCAGAAGACGTCTCCGCGGCGATCCTAGCTGGCCACTCCGTATTGCGCCAAGCAGGCGTAAGGGCTTCTTCACCCGGAAGTTCGGATCCGATTCTGGAACGAATCCGAGAGGCAGATCTTGTTCAATCGCTTGAAGCCGGTGGTGTTCATCGCATCGAGGCGCAGAGAATTGCCCGCGACTCAGGTGGAATGTTCACCATTCTTCGCAGGATTCGCTCAAAGCACCAAGTTACTGCAGAGCCAGCGTGGGCAAAGAGCGAGATTCTGGCTTCACTCCTGTTGGCTGGAGCATGGGAAGATGAGCGAGAAAATGATTTGGAGGCTTTGGTCACAATCTCGGGCCGAAGCTACTCCAGCCTTCGCGAAGAAGCGAATAGGTGGAGCATAGAGTCTGACGATCCACCAATCTCACTCATCATTTCTGGCCGGGGCCAAAATCCTCGATATTGGCGTTTCCAATCGTCCTTGGACGCTTGGCAGTTTCTCCACCGGCTGTGGAGCCCTAAGTTGCTTAGCCGATTCCAAACTGAAACAATAGCTATTCTAACCGACGATGACCCAGCCCTCACGTTAGCCCCTGAAGATCGTCCGATGGCGTCCTTGAAGGGCAAAGCCCGGAAATATTCCGGGCATCTACGCAAAGGTGTGGCGCAGATCCTAGCCGTTTGTGCCTCGAGGCAGAATGAGCTCGGTGAAGACCTAGGTTACGATTATCAGAGACTGGCCTCGGATGTCGTAGCCTCGGTATTGCCCGCTGGCGCGAGCTGGATGCGTTGGGCCTCGCTTTCGAATGAGCTGCGACTGTTGATGGAAGCAGCGCCTGACGAGTTCTTGACGGCAATAGAGTCGGATTTGGATTCCGCTGACCCTCAGCTTGCCGAGCTGATTCGCCAAGAGACTAGCGGGATTTACGGAAGGGCCCATCATTCCGGGCTTCTTTGGGCCTTAGAGGCAGCGGCTTGGGCGCCTGACAACTTTGAACGCGTTGCTGCGATTATAACGAGACTATCGGAACTTGATCCCGGAGGCACCTGGGCAAACAGACCGATAGAAAGTGTGACAGGTCTTTTTTTTTGCCGAAGGAGCCAGAGCATCACTGACGTAGGAACTCGGCTTGGCGTGTTGAGAACACTTCAACAGCGCTTCCCCGCGTCAACGTGGACGCTCCTTAAGAAACTCGTTCCTCGCTCGGGGCGGGTGGTGATGTGGCCGAGCACAAAACCCATCTATCGAAATTGGGCTGCTGTGATCGAGGAGGATCTAACGAAAGACGATCTCCTGGAATTTGCATCTGGGGTAGTTGATCTGCTCATCGAGGGAGCCGAAGGAAGCGACGAGAAGTGGCTTTCGCTCTTTGAGATTATTGGTTCAATTTATTTTATCTCGAGGCCCCTTTACCAAAAGATTCTCGGTAGACTGCAAGACCATTTGCACAAGGGGACCTCCACGAACGAGAGGAAGGTGTGGTGGAAGAAACTAAATTCGTTCATCTCCGATCAAACCCGCTTTGAGGAAGGCGAATGGCAATTTTCGCCTGAGGAGATTGCGAAGTGGAAACAGACTTTGACGGAGTTGTCGGTGAAGGATCCTATTGTTCTTCTTGGGCCCCTTTTTGGGGAAGATGCACTAGACTACTCTGACGATTCTCTGCCCTACGAGGAGCAGAGGCAGCAGCTTCTCGTCCAACGGATGGCAGCACTAAGAAACCTTTTCGACCAGTCGGGGACTGAGGGCATAGTCGAAGTGTTGAAATCGGTGGAGGACCCTTTTGGACTGGGTTGGGCGATGGCATGTGAGCTAGGCGATGTTTGTTTGACGGAGGTAATTCCCAAATGGTTAACGGACGAAGACCCGAAGGTGGTTAAAGGCGCCCGCAATTATTTAGCACAAAGGGTTTCTCAGAATGGATCAGAGTGGGCGCGCCAATTGCCGACGGAAAGCTGGACTCCTCAGCAGCAAGCTCTTCTTGCACTAGCGACGCCCATAGATCAATCCAGCTGGACGTGGGTCGAGAATAGAGGCGAAGCAGTGGGAGCAGAGTATTGGGCCCAAGTGTACGCTTGGGGAAGTAGCGACCTCACTGAAGAAGAAGCCACTTACGGGTGTGAGAAGCTTGTGAAGTCCGGCCGAGAGTGGGACGCGCTTCATTTCGTTATGAGTTGCGATGCTGTCACGAAGAACAAGATCTCCGCTCCGATCTTGGCCGCGCTATCGGGTATTCTTGCTTCAGGATCGGAAGCTCGAGGCACCATGGATGCCTATAGACTTCAAGAGAGCATCAAGTTACTTGAGGGCAATGTTGACCAACTCGGTCTAGAGGAAGTTGCCAATTGGGAATTCGCCTTTCTCTCGCTTTTGGACCGGCGCTCGTTCTCTCCTGTTGCGCTCGAACGCCGCCTCTCTACGGAGCCCGCGTATTTTGTTGAAACCCTTGCTAAGCTGTATTTTCCGCTCGATGACGTTCCCGAGCACGAAATGGCGGACGATGAGGAAGGGGAGGCACCCTTTCTGGCAAGTGGCGAAACTCCAGAGCCGCGCCCAGAACCGTCCGAAATTCAAAGGCTAACAGCGCGAAACGTCTATCAGCTGTTAGATAATTGGTCCCTTATCCCCGGAAGTCTTTCGGGGAATCAAATCGATGAGAAGGCACTTTCAGCATGGGTGATCGAATCCCGACGCATTGCTACCGAAGCAAAGTTGCTACGCGTCTGTGACTCGCATATCGGCCAGCTGTTCGCCAAATCTCCACTTGGTGAAGACTCCGCGATTCCCCACGAAGCAGTGAGAACAGTGCTCGAAGAAATTCGGGCAGATCGCGTCGATCGCGGTTTGGAAATAGGCATTCATAACCTTCGCCGTTCTTACAGCAAAGATCTTTACGAGGGGGGAAACCAAGAACGAAAACTTGCAGAGCGATTTCGTGGGTTCGCTGATCTCTGCAAGAAATGGCCCCGCACCCGGAGAATCCTCCAACGTGTGAGCAAAGACTACCTTTCGCAGGCGGTTAAGGAAGACGGTCGAGCAAGAGGCCGGCGATGAGCTGCTTGCTGATTTCTTCGTTCTTGCCTCTGCTGCCTTCCGGAACCGTCGTCCCTAGCTCACCGCGGGCCGCTCTTACTTTGCCGCTCGCTTGGTCAGGGCGAAATTCCAATAGCCGTTCTGACGGCGGATCGGCCATTTATTCGGCCAGCCCCAAAAGACATTGTCAAAGATTGCCGCGCTCTGGGGCCACGCACGGACCATGGCGGCGAGGTAGTCGAAGAACCGGCTATACGTCGCCGACTCGTCTCCAGGAACAACCGCCATCCCCAAAAAATAGGATACCACGTTGACAGCATCCACTGGAGGCGGTTTGGAGATCGATTCCTCCATGAGTCGCCGCTGATACTTCGCCACTATTCCCTCTACCCTTGCAACAAGCAGCGGATCAGACCATAGCCGTGTGCGATTCGCTGCGAACATTATGGCACCCAGTCCAGGGCCGGGAATCTGTTCCACGATCTCATCGAAGTCCTGGGACAAAACGAGGTCGCTTAGTCTCTGTTCAACCTCCGGGCCCATTGGCATGTCGCCCAACAGCATATAGAAAATCGCCCATGCATCCGGCTGCTTCGGATCAGTCTCCAAACTTTCGAGCACATCGAAAACAGTCTGCGCTGGGTCGGTAATCCCAAATGCAGGCGAGAACTGTTGCCCCAACGCAATTCGAAAGTCGAGACACCCATCGCCGCCAAGAAATGAGTTCCAACGGTTCCTCTGGTTAGAGGTGATCTTGAAGAGGTCGGTAATCGACGTGTCATCACCCCTCTCCTTCCCGATCCCGAAAATCTCGTCAACCCGGAGTCTCTCTTGGGCTGCATGACTCAAGCCATCCAAAGCCGACGCCAAGGCAGGCACCAGAATCGAGCACCTCCCTGCAAAGCGTGGATGCATGCAATCCTCCCAGACCAGTTCGTTCCAACCTCCGATTTCGAGCCCAAACAACCGCGCGTCGTTCAGAAACGCTCCCTCACATCTCTTGAGATCCAAAGACCCAACCGAGAGGAACGCATCGGACACGCGGCCCGCATGCAACCATGCGAAAATGAGTCTCAGTCGATCATCCACTCCCTGGAAGCGATCGACCGCACCCAGCATGGCAAATGCCCAGGTGAGGACGGAGTGAAAGAACTTCCAACTCGCAAGGCTCGCTTCTTCCTTCAGTGCTCGGGCTACTAAGGCCTCTGCCTTCGCCATCAATTCTTCCTCCTTCTCCCCGGCCATGGCAAAAAGCTTCACAGCCTGGATAAGCCCCAGAGGACTTCTCGTGGTCCGTAGGATCCTAACCAGCACCGCCTTCCGATTCATTGCGACACAGCTCTTGAATCTCTCGATCAGAATTCTGGGCAACGGAACCGGTAGCTGGATAAAGCTCTGAATAGCCCTTGGTAGACCGACGTCGTCGACCAATCGTGCAGCACATTGATCGAGATCCACCTGACCAGTCTCAAGTTCACGTCGTGAAATGCGCAGGTGATTGCCGAGGGCTTCCAGCGACCGGGGAATACAATCCTCGGTAGTAACCGCGGACCTCCCCTTAAGGGCTTTGCGAAGCTCCGAATAGAGCACCTCCAGCGAACTTTCCCGATGATCGAGGAATTTGGCCACGCGGTCGCCAACATTTCGTTCAGCTGTGATCCGTCGAATCCTTCGCGTGCGCTCCTTTGCATCTACATCGAACCAATCAGGCCGGCGTTCCAAATACTTCCTGGCCTGATCCCTCGGCAACAACGCCACCGGCATTCCCTCATTACGAAATGAGCCCCTCGGCGGACGACCATCGAGCGCAAACCTCAATCGCTTCCAGGGCTTGCGACCTTCGATACGCGACAACACAGCTATCCGATCGCCATTTTGCTCCTGAACGCTTCCCTGCCCCGACCGGGCCGCCTCAGCTACTGCGTTCCAAAACTCTCCAGCATCAAACTCCGCTCCCCATACGGTCATGTGCACCGTTCCGGGCAGCAACTTGAGCCATGCTTTGAATTCCTGACCAAATTGGATCTCCTGCTTCACTACATCAGGAAGATCCAGAATCGTTCGAAGCAGAAATCTCTTCATAGCCTCCTCTTCCTCACCTCCCATGGACACCTGCTGGCCCTCTAACGCTCCCGCCTCGATTTTTGCAACAGCTTGGATCACCTCAGGCTCCACAGCGGTTATGGGATCAAGCAATCGGGACGCCACCCAGTCGTTGAACCGCGCTCTTCTGTGATCTCGCGAGCCAAGTTTCTCTCTCTGAGAATCCAAGCCCAAGCCTCGTGCAAAGAGACTTGCCGCCGCCGAAGCAATCGCATCTTTCCTGAATTGGCTATTCGGAACCCTGTCCGCCAACTCGATTGGCGCGAGGAGAGGCCAAACGAATTCCCCGAGCAGGTAGTCACTCTTTGCTAGCAGTTCCTCATCCGGGATACTTTCATCCTCCCATAGCTCCGCAATCGCGCCGGTCGTGGCTTGATAGCTATCGGCAATCCATTGGAACTCCATCGTTGGTCCGCCGACGGAAACACCTTCTGGGGGCTTCAGTGAAGGAGCGTCCAAAGTACATGCTGCAAGGCTTCGCCGCAGCGCTTTCAGTTCAGGACCTTCGCGAACCCTTCCCTTTTCAACCTTAGCTGTTCTCAAGGCCCAGATAATCTCCTCCTCCGAGGTGGGAATATACCTGAAGTCCAGCTCGCGAAGCCGAAGAATCGCCCGAAAATACTCCTCCTTCGATAGCACCAGCCTCCTACGCAATAGATCGAGGATTTCGGAGACGCCGGCCACCGAAGCCGTCTCGTAATTTGCAAACGACGTAACGAAACGGTCGTCGCACCAGACGAACTTGCATCCCTGGGACGCAGCAATGCCCATGTCGTATAGTCCCAATCCGCACGAATCATTGAATTCAGCCGCCGTCCCGGAAATTGCTTCATCCCGCTGCACAACGCGAAGCACTCCTTGTTCGATACCCCGGCTAACGTGTTCGAAGAGGTGAATAGCTTTCTGAGCGTTTCTCGCTCTCAGGCCATTCTCCACATTCTTTGAGACAATTCTCTGATGCTCTTGCTTCTCGATCCGTAGTCGAAATCTAACAGAGGCCTCGGCCAAGACACCTTCGGTCGCTAGCAATTCTACTACCCCCTTTTCCAAGTAGATCAGTTCTCCATCAGCCGGAGCCCTAGCATGCCCTTCCTCTAGAACAGTCGGTTCCACACCCGTCGCAACTGAATCGCCAATCCGCGGAGACTTGTCTCGGACCAAGAGAACAAAGCTATCCACGAAAAGAGTCAGTCCGCTGGCTGGGCGTGAAGTGGCAAAGGTTCCATTCTGGCCATTCCGCATACAGATCCAAACACGCTCAGCAGGTCGATCGTCATCTATCTTTTCTTTCTCGGACCTTGGAACGTCAAATTGGCTGGCTTCGAAGATGGCTACGCGCTGTTCCTGAACAAGAGCAGCAACTTGCCGACTGCCTTCATCCAACCGAGGATGACTTGAAGCGAGCGCGGTAGCGAGTTCGCGAAGGGTGGTGACTGAAGTTTGGGATACAAGAATCGGGCCCATCGTCGACTCGACGAGGCCGAGGACCCCGATTTGATCCGCGACCATAAGGGCGCTGACATCCATGAAAAGTTCGCCAGCGCCGATCTCGTATTTGCGCACCGAGTGAACACCACTTCGTATCAGCCCGCACGGCGCATCCAGATCTCGAACATCCCTATCGTTGCCCAGCCAACGCTGAATCACAGCCGAGCCCACTTCCGAATACGCCACATGAAGTGGAATTTCACCATTCTTGTACGCGGTCAGAAAGCGGTCAGCGGTGTCGAACTTCTCTCTGTCCATCTTCTGCACCTCATCCGCCCGCAAGACAGTTAGAGACGAGCCCGGCTTTCCCGCCTCAGAAAGCATCTTTTGCAGAAGAGGGCTTGCAACTTTGTCCTTCCCCAGCCGGTAGCCTAGCGAGGCTGCAATCGCCAAGAAGCGGTCAGGAATGCCCTTCTCGATCGCCTTGTCATACGCCTGCGAAGCCAAAGGTGGATCGGTCATCCACATGGCGTGGGCGATGTTGATTAGATGCCCACTCGTGACCTCGGGATCTCCTACCAACGAGCGAGCCGTCTCGGCGCCACCATGAAAATCGGCGGCCTCTACCTGTGTTGCGAATAGCATCCACTTGGAGTCGAATGTACCGCTTTTGTGAAGAAGCTCCTTCGCTGTGCCAATGGCACTTTGGAGATCGCCCCTATTAAGGAGGCTCATCGTCTTTACCCGCTGAAGGCGATCGCCAATTTCTCCCTCTCCGATCAGGTGATTATAGCGGGAAAGCAGCTCCAAGGCCGCCTTGAATTGCCCTGCACTGAACAAGGAATGTGAAGCAACGAGCAGGCTTCCGGGTGAGCGAAGCTCTTCTACAAGCCTTTCCGCATGAGCTGCAGCGAAACCAGCATCTCCCGCAACTAGCGCGGTTTCGCAGGCCTCGAAAAGATACTTGGGATCGTTTGTCGCCTCAAAGAGCGAAAATGCAGCCCCTGGAAAATTGGCCCACACGCCGGACTTTGCTCCATTGACACGCTCAACCAGGTATTTGAGCTGGGCCCGCGCGATGGGATCGGGCTCATCCTCAATGAGAGCCGCTTCCTCAGTCGATTCACCGAGTATCGCCGCCACTTGAATCCTCAAATGACGCCAAACCGATTTGAAGGAGTCCTGCTCAAAGAGTATCCGATGCAAGTCCAGAAGCTCGGCACCCTCCTTAAAGTCACCTTCCAGCACCCGTAGGTTTACCAGAGTTTGAACTAGCTCTGCGCTTGGCTGGGTTCTGACCATTGCTTCGAGAGCACTTCCTGACTGAGCCCGATCGAAAGGCAGCCCACGGTCCAAACACCAAGCAAGCGCAGGCAAATGACAGGGATTGGACGCTAGCAGTGCCCGCGCATAAATAGACGCATCCTCCTGACGAGCTGGATGGTTGGCCAGACAGCCAAGTCTCCAAGCTTCCAGATCTCTCCGATCGTCATGGCCATCCTCAACGATCCCCAACAAGGCAGTAAATTCAGTTTCGGCTTCTTCCAAAGCCCGCATCGATTTCTCGTCGGAGAGGACAAACTCCCACTTAGGCGGAATCGGCCAGCCAAGAAAGCGAGCTTCTTTGAAGCTCGGCAGCACAGCCTCCAGATACTTGAGGCTTGCTGCCAGTAGCCGGATGTAAAACCCCTCGGGATCAGCTTGGAGCGCAAGCGCCGAGAACTCACGAGCTTGCTCAAAGTCCCCCATCACTACAGATGCCAATCCAGCGACCCGGTAGGTTCCCCCAGACGGCCTGAAGGTCGGCGCTTTCATGAGGTCAAGAACCTCCTGAGAACGGCCGAGGTTGATGAGGATCGACAATCTGATGCTCCAGGCATCGGTTGTCTGAGGAACGGCCAAGATCCTCAGAGCCGCCTCGGTATCGTCTTCTCTCAAGGCAATGACTCCTTCCAATACTTGGAAGTCGCCTTTCGGGTCTGCTTCTTTTGCCAGTTTCAGACGGATCTTCGCTCCTGCCAAATCGTTCTTGGCGTCGAGATGCAAGCCGGCAGATAGCTTTAGCACCTTGCTGCGGGTCTCATCGCTGAGCATTTGCCACGTTGCCGATTGGATACGCTTCTCGACGAGCTCCAACGCCTTCCGCCATTCCCCGCGCCGCGCCTTTGCCCTCAAATCAGGAATCTCGTCTTCCACCGCGGCGGTGAATTCGAGAATGAGCTTCTCCTGTAACCCTCCAGAGATAGCTAAGTCGCCGCTACCCTTTGCAGAGTTGAAAACCACCGGCTCGGCATTCGAGCCATAGAGGTCGGCTTGGATTCTTGAATTGAAATGCTTCCGGCCGACATCCGGATGCCTTCGTAAGGCGTCAGTCAAATCCCGATTGTCCCACAGTTCAAGGTCCAAGCCTTCACTCGCGAAATCCTGAACGTGGCTAAGATACTGGGCTTGAAGCTTCACGTCGCCCTTGGAGCAGCCAATGAATACGACAAACGCTATTGCACCACGGCGCTTCCAAGCGTGTCGATACTTCCAGAACTCCTCAACAGCGTCGTCAAAGTCATCGACTCCGAATTCAACGTAGTTTTTGCATGAGCCGAGACTCCACTTCCCGTCGGTCCTCCGAGCGAGGATGTCAACGCCTCGCTGCTTCTGGCCGCGCGGCTTACCGTGCCGCTCCGCCCGCCGGATCTCAGGCTCCTTCTCCCAAATGTCACGGCATAGCTCCTCGAAATGCGTCTCGTTCAGTTCCCAGAACTTAAGGGGATTGTGCTTTTGCAGAGGGCTTTCCATTTAATCAGGGTCCACGCAGTGTCTCCTATTGGGCAGTCCGCGGTCAACCTCCCCACGTCAGGCAACCGAACTTTGGCGGAAGCTGCCTGCTTCCTATAGACATGCCATCCCGACTCCTCCCGTAACGAGGCGACTGAAGTCCCTGCGACATTCGCGCCGGAGCGAGGGGACCTAGTATCCCTTGATCCAACGGAGTCTGCGATTATACGAACGATTATACGATCCGGCCCAAAAATCGCACCAATCGGGGCAGGCACTCGCAAATTTTCGCAAAGCCCAGTCTTTTGCAAAACCCGCGACTACAACGCTTTGCAAAGAATCGCAAATTACTGAAAATCAGCAATTTACAATTATGAGTCCCCTGCTCTAACCGCTGAGCTACAGGCCCGTTGGGAAAAGACTCATGATTCCAGTGGTGGGAATCAAGAGCGAAGAAAGCGCGGCATGCACTGGTAGTTCAGGCGTGCTCAAGCGCTTCCTCGAAGGCTGTGCGTATGGTCTCGAACGACTCGAGGCCGGCGGAGACACGCAGCAGGTTCGCCGGGACGCCACAGTCCTCGGTCCACTCCAGCTCATGGTAGTGTGCGAGCAACGTGTAGGGGCAGGCCAGCGTGAAGAGGGTGCCGAAGCTGGGGCCCTTGCAAACCCTGAGGCTGTCGAAAACCTTCGGCGTCCGCTTCTGGTTCTTGAGCACGAAGGACAGAAGGCCGCCGTAACCACCGCCTTTTGCCTTCACGGCGTCATAGTTCGTGGTATCCCCCAGCGATGGATGCCACACGGTTTCCACGGCGGGATGAGCAGCCAACCACGCGGCGAGCTCGCTGCCATTGGCGTTGACCGTCTTCATGCGATCCTCGTAGCCCTTGAGGTTGGAAAGCAGCACTTCCGCATCACCGATGTAAAGCGGAGCGGTCTCGGTGGACTCGATGGCAAGGAACTCGCGGAACGCGTTCGCGTGCGGTGAATCCGTTCGCACGGTGGCGGCACCCGCCATCACATCGCCCATGCCGGAGAGCCACTTCGTCAGGCTGCCGGTGACCACATCGGCGAAACGCAGCGCATTGACGTTCGCAGGACCTCCCGCGGAATCATCGATGATGAATGGAGTGGAACCTTCCGCACAAGCGGCGGCAAGGCGCGCGAGGTCCGCGGTGTGCAGGAGAGGATTGCTTGGCGCCTCGGTGAAGACGCCCGCGAACTCACCCTGGCGGATGCGCTGGAGGGCTTCATCGAAGGATTCGCCGGTGGCGTCGTTGAGATACACCACGCCGTTGCCGAAAAGTTCCTGGATCTTCAGGCAATCGACGTACGGGAACTCTAGTTGCAGGGTCTTCTTGCCCTCCTTCACTCCGGGCAGGGCACGCAGCACGGCGGTCACGGCCGCCATGCCGCTGGAGAAGATAAATGAATCCTCCGGCTCCGCCCCGGCCAGTTTCGCGATGCGGCGGGCGATGAGATGGGATTTCGATCCCTCACGCAGATTGTTCTCCAGGAAATCCTGGGCCTGACGGCTGCTCACGACCTCGCCGGAGAAACGCCAGTAGAGATCCGCATCCTGCTTCGCCTTCGCGGGCACCACCAGAGCCTGCAGGCCGCTGAGGCTGGCGATGCGGACAGCAGTTTCCGCACGGCGTTCCACCCAACGCTGCGCGCGCTGGACCGCACCACGCGTGGGCAGCACCACGACATGCTCGTCCTCCAGAGCGATCTCGGACTTGGCCGATGCGAAAAGGCGTTCGACCTGCGGGTGCTTGAAAAAGCGTGGATAGCCCGCGCGCATGCGGCGGGTCACCTTTTCACGGCCTTCCTCGTATCCCACCACGGCGTCCCACGTGGGCAGACAAACGGAACAGGCATGCGCGGAATCCGGCAGCGGCACGCCGAGATCCTCCTCGGTCCACGCCGGGTCCGCCATCAGGTCACGCGGTTCACGATTGTCGTGGCTGGTGCCGGCGCGATGCGCCAGACGGACGCGCTCGGTCGCGGACGAGACGGTAGTGGATAGATCAGAATCGGCGTCGCTCATGCAGGGCCTTGGTCGGTCGGGAATCCTTCTTCGGAAAAGGTCGGCTGGTCGCGTTTGATACAGAACCGGGGCAAGTTTCCCGGCCGATGTCATCGGTCCGGATCCACTGGATATCCCGACCTGATGGGTTTGCCGAAACGGCAGTAATGGATGGCGGAATCATCAAGGGTGGAGCACCGGGAATGATCCCCGGTCGGCCTCCTCCGGTGAATCCCTCCCGCGGAGGGTGGCCGACGCGCGGACTCTGACACGCCCCCATCCGGACGCAAGTCCCAATCCCATGCCGACCTGACCGAAAGGGAATCCTTCGGGAACTGGCATATCGTTGGGTGTCAGATTCCACACGCATCGTCATTTTGATTGAGTGCGTGATGACAACTGCGGCGATGCGGTCGCCAAAGGAGCATCCGGTGACCGGGGAATCACATGCGCCATCCGTTTCGTTACCGAGCGTTCCCTTCTCGCCTGTTGCGCCGCCGCACATCTCTTGCGGAGTTCCACCACAATGGCAGGATCCGCGGCATCGACATAAGGAGCGCCGCAGAAGCAACGGGCCACTCCTGCCACCTTCCTCCGATGGCAAAGCGGACACACTTCCACACGAATGGCACGTCCGCGATTGATGGCCGCCAAAGCGCCGACGGCACCGCGTCCGAATCCCGGCCATCCCCATCCGCGGCGATGTCCGAGCGCTTCTCCGAGATCGCGCTCGATACGGATTTGCATCCACACGAGCACCACCAGATGAGCCAATAGAATAAGAATGACCCCAAGATCATCCATGGCCATTCATCTATCAGAGTGGCGGTAGGCGAACCATTACAAAGCAGCCTGCTTCTTCCACGTTCAACCGTCCTCAAGGACAGGAAATGGTGCGCGGTGCAGGGTTCGAACCTGCGACCCCATCGGTGTGAACGATGTGCTCTACCACTGAGCTAACCGCGCTTTCGGGCCGGGCGGGATGGTTAACGCCCGCAATCCGGCTTGGCAAGCATTTCGCTGCATTTTTGCGTCAGAAATCCACCGTCTCCCCCAGTCTGGCGACCTCCACCGTGCCCGAGTGCCTGGCGGCCAAGGCTTCGCGCAAGGCCTCGGCATGATCCGGCTCCCCATGCACCAGCCAGACTTTTTCCTTTGGTCCGCCCGTCCGGGCAAACCAATCGAGCAACTCCGAATGATCCGCGTGACCGGAAAAGGAATCCACCGCTTCGATCTTCGCGCGGACCCGATAGCGGCTTCCCAAAATAGGCACCTCCTTCTCGCCATCCCGGATGCGGCGGCCCAGCGTGTGGTCCGCGCAGTAGCCGACAAACAGGACGGTGGTGCGGGGATCGCCAATGTTGTTCTTGAGGTGATGGAGAATGCGCCCCGCCTCGCACATTCCGGACGCGGCGATGATGATCGCACGGCCGTCGATTTCGTTCAGCTCCATCGAACCCTTCACACTGCGGACCAGAGTGAGGTTCTCGAACCCGAAAGGATTCTGCTTCTCGAAGAGGGTTTCATACACCGTCTCGTTGAAACACTCCGGGTGCAGGCGGTAGATCTCGGTGGCGCTGACCGCCAGCGGACTGTCCACGTAAACCGGCATGTCCGGGATCCTTCCGTCCGTGAACAACTCGTGGAGCATGAAGAGGATCTGCTGGGTTCGCTCGACCGCGAAGGCCGGGATGAGGATCTTCCCGCCGCGTTCCAAGGCTTCGTGAATGAGCCTCGCGAAGTATTCGCTCTCTCCCGGCGGAGCCTCGTGCTCACGACCACCATACGTGCTCTCCATGAGCACGAAGTCCACATCCGGCACCGGCACCGGATCACGCAGCACTTCATTCCCTCCCCTGCCCACGTCCCCGGAAAACAGGAAGCGCTTCCGGCGTCCGTCCGCCTTGTCCTCGATCTCCAGCAACACCTGGGCGCTGCCGAGAATGTGGCCCGCATCGATGAAGGTGACCTTGACGCCATCGCAAACATACATCGGGCGATCGTAGCTGACCGTCACGAACTGGCGGAGACAGTGCTCGGCATCCTGCTGGGAGTACAGCGGCTCAACCGGCGGCAGGCCTTCGCGAAGGCGGTGCTTGTTCAGCCACTCGATGTCCCCCTGCTGGATGTGGGCGGAGTCCGCGAGCATGATCTGGCACAGGTCGCGGGTGCCATCGGTGGAGTAGATGTTTCCGGTGAAGCCCTTGCGGCTGAGATTCGGCAGGTTGCCTGAATGGTCGATGTGCGCGTGGGAGAGAATGACCGCATCGATCGATGATGGTTCGAAGTAGGGGAAGCAACAGTTCACGTCATAGGCATGCTTGCGGCTGCCTTGATACAATCCGCAATCGAGCAGGATGCGCTTTCCATTCACTTCCAGCAGATGCTGGGAACCTGTCGTCGTGCCGGCCGCGCCGCAGAATCGCAGTTTCATCGGTTTGTTAGACATAGCCCCGGATGCTCCGGAATGCGAATCAAATCCGTGCCTCCTGAAATACAAAACGGCCACCCGGCGGGATGCCAGGTGGCCGTGGAAAGATAAGGTCGGTTCCGGTTCAGCGCGGACGGCGGAAGGCCTTGGTGCCGCTGGTGGAGGTCCGCTTGGCAGGGGCGTCGTAGTCGGAGGTGGCGGCCTTCTTGGTGCCCTTCGAATATTTCTCGGTCACCGGCACGATGCCATCGGGCGGCGGAATCGAGCCCGGGCCATCGCCGAAGTTGCGGAGGTCCGGAGAGAGGCTGTAACGGCGGTCCATGTCGGTCTGCACGGCATCGAGCTGCTTGTCGGCACGGACGATGGACGGCTGCATGAAGATGAGCAGTTCGGACTTCTCCTTTTCCTTGGAGGTGCTGGAGAAGAGTTTTCCGAGGCCGGGAATTCTGCTAAGGATCGGAATACCGCTCACGCTGTCACGATCGCGGGAGATGATGAGGCCGCCCAGCACCACCGTCTGGTTGTTCGGCACCGTCACCGTGGTGGTCATCTCACGGGTGATGATGGTCGGCACGGTCAACTCGCCCACGGTCTGGTTCGCACCGACTTCATCGCTGATGAGAGCGATCTGGAGGGTGATCTCATCCGCGGAATTGATGAGCGGGACGACTTCCAGCTTCAGCACCACGTCCTTGTATTCGATGTTGGTCTGGAGACCGCCGGTGGTGCCACCGCTGCCGGTGTTGTTGTAGGTGTTGGTCGGCACGGCGATCTGCTGGCCGGACGAGATCAGGCCCTTCTTGTTGTTGGCCGTGTAGATGCTCGGACGGGAGAGGACCGTAAAGTTGCCCGTCGCCTGGAGAGCGCTCAGATAGATACTGTAGGATCGGCCGATGGTACCATAGATGTTCAGGCCGTTGCTCGCCGGGAAGTTCGCGGGGGTGAGCAGTGTGGCCGGATTGATCGGCACGGAAGGACTATCATCACCCGCAACTGGAGTGCTGCCACCCGCGACACCCGTCTTCTTGTTACCGAAGGTCTTCAGGAAATCGACACCGTAGTTGAGGTCGTCGTTGACCGTAAGCTGGCCGAAGACGGTGGAGATCATGACCTGATCCGCCTTCACGTCCACCTGGTCGAGGAGCTTCTCGATCACCTCCACACTGGCCGGCGGGCCCTGCACGATGATGGAGTTGGTGATATTGTCCGCGACCAGCAGGGTGCGGCCGACGAGGAGCGACTGCGGAGCGGTCGAAACATTCGGCTCGGACACCGAACTGCTACCAAGACCACCGCCACTGCCGGAACCCGAACCACTGCCGCCGCCCGAGCCAAACGAGCTGCCGCCGGAACCAAAGGAACCGCCACTGGAAGCCGAGGTGCCCATGGAATTGCGACCGCTTGCACCCGAGTTGTTGGTGCGTGTGCCACCGCCCGAAGAGCGGTTGCCACCACCGCCGCCGCCGAAATTGGCACCAGTGGAACCGGCGCCTGCACCGCCGCTGCCGCCCGAGCCAGTGCCGGTGAAGGCGCGGGTCAGAGCGTCTCCGGCGATGCCAAGGAAATCCCCCGCAGTCAGGAAGCGAAGCTTGCGACGAAGGAAATTGCGGTCATCCGTCTTGGTGTCGAAGTCCTTCACAAGTTGCTCGACCATCGCCAGATCCACCGCACTGGCCCGGATGAAAATACGATTGGTACGGGCGTCCGGCACGATCTGTGGCGGAATCTCCTCACCAGCGGAAGATGTGCGGTTGCCAACCTGCCCTGGAGCACCGCCGGGAGCCGGCTGTGGAACTGCCTGTTGGATGCCTGCGGTGCGTTGCGTCTGAGCCTGGGCACTGAAGATTTCGTTCAGGGTCTGGGCCAGTTCGGTCACATCCGCATACTGTACCTTGATGAACTTGGATTTGAGATCGCCGGACGGTTTGTCGATCTCCTCCTTGAGCTGGATCAGCTTGCGAATGACGGAAATATTGTCGGTGATGACCAAGGCGGAGGCGTTGGCGACGGGAACCACCGAGCTGTAATTTCCCGTAGACTGCCCGACCACGCCATCGAAGATCGTCTTCGCCTGCTCCGGTTTGAGATACTGGAAATTCATCACATAGGCGACGACCAGATCCTCCTCCGGCAGCACGTCGTGCTCGTTGAACACCCCCACCAACCCCTTCGGGTTGTTCGAGGGATTCCCAGAGAACAAGAGGCGGTCCACGCCTTCACCTGCCGGCACGAAAACGAAACCCTCGGTCAGCGCAGCCATCTTGAGCAGATCCGCAGCCTTCTTGAAGGTCAGCGGATCCTTGGGGCTGGCCTGAAGGATGAAGGAAAACTCCGCCTGGGAAGCGGCTACGGACACCACCACCCGGCGTCCCGTGTATTCGTGATAATAGTCCGCCAGTTCGGCACCGGTAACCTTCGCACCGTTGATGGTCTCGACCAGTTTCCGATCTTCCAGCGGGATGTTGTCCTGATTCGCCTGGGCTCCCGGAGCAGGAAGCCGGTTGGCACCCGGAGCACGGTTTCCGCCCGGAGCCGGGGCGGCCGGATTCTGAGTGGGACCTGCCGCATTACCCGGGACCGGAACATTCGGCGGGATGGGTGGCACTTGCTCGGGATTTTCCTGGGCAAACGCGCTGGAAAGCGCGATCAGGCCGAGAGGGACGAGACGACGTATGGCGTGCATGTGAGGCAAAAAACGTGGGGATGGAAAGTGGTGGGAAAAATTCAGCGGCGGCCCGCACCACCCCCGCCTTGGCTGGGGATGACACGGGGACGAGGCGGGCGGACACCGCCGCTGTTGGCGGTATTGGCAGTACCGGTACCCGTGGCGGATGGCCCGCCGGGGAGCCCACCACCCGAATGGGTCACGCCCGGGGCCACTGGAGCTCCGGGATTACCGCTGGGGATAGGATTGTTGACTACGTTTGGAGCACCGGGTGCGCCGGGCACCGCCACGCCACCCGGATTGTTCGGGTTGCCGGGGCCACCCGGGGCTCCGGGATTTTTCGGAGCCACCTGCCTGATGACCAAAAGCTTCTCATCGAAAGAAACCGTGCCGGTCTTCGATCCGCTGGACAACTTGACCGTCGTGGAGCGCGGTTTGCCGTCGCCGGTTTTCACCTCCATGACCTTGAAGTCGGAGGGTTGGTCCGGCAGGATCGTAACGCGGTCGTCCGGCTTCTTTTTGTTCTGGATCACCACCATGTAACCTCCCCGGGGAAGCGGCATCACGGCGCTCAACGCGTAGTCCTCGAAAGGATCATGGATAGGTCCTTGGTCCGGTGGAGGCGGCTTCGTCGTGAACGGCGAATTGGTCCAAAGACGGCTGTAATAGGTGTCCGACCTTTTCTCCACCGGTCCTGCCGCGAAGACGGTGGGGACGCACAGGAGGGACATCAGGAAAATGGAAAGTCGTGATGTTTTCATGGCCTCAAATGTTCGAGGTTGGAGCAACGAACCATTGCTCGATGGTGAGAACGGCTTCGATCCGGGTATCGTCGGAGGTTTCAGGCACCAGCCTGATCTTCGTCACGGCCCGGAACTCACTGGGAATCTGGAGCCGGCCGATCCACTTGTAGAGATTCTCTTCCGTGCCGGAGACTTTGAATTCAACCTTCGCACGGTGGTAATGTTTCTGATTGGTGTCCGTGGGCAACAACTTCTGGGACTTGATCGTCAGCCCGCGGGAAGTCGCCTCACGCTCCACCAGTTGCTGGAGGGCGGATTGCACATCCTGCTCCTCCTGGGGCTTCGGCTCATACTGGGAGAGCCAGTCCATCTCCCCGGCGACCTGATCGCGCATCTCCAAGGCCAGCTTGGCCATGTTGTATTCACTCCGGGCCTTGGCTTCGTCCGCCACCAGCTGGGCGCGGAACTGCTTGATTTTCACAAAGCCCAGAATGTTGATCAGAATGAATCCGCCGATGCCGAGAATGGCGAGCAGGCGCTTTTCGTTGGAGGACATGAGGAAAAATAGCGTGGATCAGGAAAATCGGGCGGTTCCAATCCGGTCGGAACGAAAAAAGAAACCCGCCCGCGAAACGATTTGTCGGTTTATCGGGTGACAAATCAGGGTTTTGTGCCTGTCGCGCCGGGCGCACTGCCGGTGAAATTGAAGGTCCACCCCACTTTGTTGTCCTGGGTGGGCTCCTGGTTCACCCAGGTGAACCCCGCCAATTGATCGCTTTTCCGGAGAGCCAGATCGAACTGCTTGATCGGGGCCGGCTGCTGTCCCTGGCCCCGCAGCTTGATTTCCGTGCCATCGATGTCGGCATCCTTCAAACGAACGCCGCCGTTTCCGGGAATCGCCGTCGCCACCCGGTACATGAGCTCGACGGGCGACTTGTTGATGTCCACCACGGGGGCGAGTTCGTCCCACTTTGCGATGTGCTGCTGGTAGGCCTCGCGCTCCGGCCCCACCTCGCTGGCCGCAGCCCGCAGGCGCTTGATGGTGCGGCTGTCCTTCCAGTAGCTGTAGCCGACCCAGCCGAGACCGCCGAGATAGAGCAGGGCGATCAAAGCCACGGCGGCGATGGTTTGCTGGCGGCGGACCGCCTGCCGGCGCGCCGCACGCACATCCGCGGGCAGCAACTTGCTGTGGGGCTCCGGAAGCACCGGTGCCGGCTTCGGCTGCACGATCACTCCGGGGCCGAACAGGCTGGAAAGCGCGGCGCCATCCGCACCGGCATTCGCGTAGACCACGACCCGTGCCGGATTACAATCCAAGCCTTGGAGGGACAACTGGATCAACGAGAGACGCACCTCCCGGACGAACGATTCATCCGGATTCGGCGCGTCCACAGCCGTGGCCTGGCAGTAAAGCAGCTTCCCGCCCTTCGAGACCGCAAACACCCAGCGGTCGAATTCCTTCCAAACCACCAGGGAATCCCCTTGGTAAGGCAGGGCACGCGCGGAGAGATCGAATTCCTTGGGCCCACGCGGTGGCATTTCACCCTCACCGGGAGGCCGCAGGACCGCGGAAAGCAAAGTGGTCTGATCCCCTTCCTGACTGACGATGAACTGGTCGGTCAATTGTCCGGCCATGGGATCGGGACGCAAGCCCTGCCGCTCGGCATACATGACGGCCATGTCACCGATGAGGGACGGATCCTCGGAAGTCACCTTCAGGGGCAGCGCGGTGATCGCGCGCACCGGGAAAAGCATGGTCAGATCACCCGACGGCAGCCCGGTGATATCCGACGCCCGGGAGGTTCCCGTGGCGGACAGCAAGGTGAACCCTGTGGCGGACGAGCCCGACCAAATTTCCCACCCGGACTCACCGGGGACCAGCATCACGTTGTCGGACTGTTTGCTCACGGAATCACTTCTTCAGATCGTTCTAGAATGGCCGGGCGGCCGGTGCGGTTGCGGAGAATCAAGGAAATCTTGCGGGTGGAGCCTTCGCCATGACCGATGCTCTCGATCCGGACGGTGGAGTCATTGACGGTGAAACGCTGGACGATGTCCGGACGGCCATTGCTATCAACGCCCAGCAAGGCAAGCGCCTCGGAGGCGTTTTGGAAAGGAACATCGTCATCCGTGTAGCGGATGCCATCCGAGCCACGAACCCGCTCCACCACTTGGTCAGCGGTTTCCACCGGCACCTCGGCCGCTGCGGCGATGAGCTCGGCGGATGCTTCGTTCAGGTCCAGAGCGCCACCGCTCCAGATCGTGAACCAATTCCGCCAATCCGGCTTCACCGCTTCCACCCGGTCCATGCCACGCACCAAGCGGACCTCATCAAGACTGTAAAACGGATGATTGAAAGGCTGATTGATACGCCCTTGCTCCAGATACCAGTCCTTCTCGGCACCGTTGAGGGCGACTTCGTCATCACCGTCGATCCAGTCGGACAGGGCATCGCTCACATCCTGGGCTTCTTCCATTTCCAAACCCCAGTCGGTGAACATCTTGCGCAGCAGCGCCTTGTCGTCCCGCAGGATGATGGCGTTGATGTTGAAACGCGCTCCCTCCGAGGTGATTTTGACATCGTAGCCCTCCCCCCCCTCCTCCGTGTGGTGGAGGATGGGATCGCTGGGCTTCACCGCCGGATTGGAAGCAACCGCGACGCCCATCTCGGCAAGTTGTTTCGCCTCGAAGCCATGGATCTTCGCGGCGGCGACATCCATATCAAAGCTCACCACCCGGAGCGCCGCCATGCACGCCAGCCCAAGCACCGCGATCAGCCAGATCACGGCGAGAAGAGCCATACCGCGCGGGCGGCGTCTCTTTGGAATTTGGGAAATCATCTCAACTTACTGAGGAGGAGTCGGTCTTGGAGTTTGCCCGAGCTGACGCATCAGCGTTTCCGGATTCTGTTTCGGCGTGAGCCAGAACACGTGGCGGATTTCCTGGCCATTGGCCCCGAAGGCCACCTTCAACTCAAGCAGCAGCGGCATCCGTCCCTGGATGTCCCAATCGTACTGCCACTCCATGGTCCGGCCGTCCATGACCTGCCATTCGAAGTAGTTCACGTCCTCCAGCAGCACGATTTCCGCGAACGGCTTGTTATCGATGTTGGAACTGGTGGAAGCATTCACCTCCTGGGTGGAGCCCTCGAGAATCTCGTTCTCATAGTAGCGCAGGACGATATTCAGGTAACCATCCCGGCGGCGCACGGTGGAAAGCTGCACCGCCTTGGCGATGCGCTCCTGTCCTCCCCAGGTGAACCCAAGCGGAACATTCTGGAGGGTAAGGTCGGAAAGAATCTGGCTCCCTTCCTCATACTTGAGGTCGAAGCGGGTATTACCCGGCAGGGCGGAAAAACGCCGGCCCAGGAGATCGAAAAATGCCTGATGCAGCATTTCCTCGTTCTGGGACTCCGTCACCGTGTTCGCCAGCATCAGCGACGCTTGGGAAGCACGGAAAACCATGCCGATGACCATGGCCATCAGCATGAGTGCCAGCACCATTTCCAGCATGGTGAAGCCCTTGGCACGGCGGTATGGAGCGGGATGATTCACGGTTGATACATGCGGGAGTACCGCCAGGTGCGGGCGGTTCGCTCCTGCTGTTCGTTGTTCTCGATCCAATGGGCGGTCACGGTGATCAGGTACATTTCCTGCAGGACCTGACCGTCCTGATTCTGAAGCTGGTCCTGCATGGACTCGATCTTGGTGATCACTTCGGTGTCGGATTCCACAAGATTCAGCGACGTGGTGCCTTCCTCCATGGTCGGCCGCGAAACCGCCTCGCTCAGGGCGCTCTCCATGATGCGGGTGATCCGCATCTCACTCTGGGCGAGCTGGGCCACCATTCCCATCTTGCGGATGGCCACGATGAATCCCGTGGCGGCGATCGAAAAAACAGCCAGCGCCAGGATCACCTCAAGCATGAGGAATCCCTTGCGAAGACGGTTTTTTCCGGAACGCGGGTTCATTTGAATTCAGTAGCGGAGTCCGCGATGGACGCCGTCAGGGGATTGAAGGTGTCTTCGATCCAGCTTTCCTCATAAACCAGACGGACGCTGATGGGCTCGCAAAGGCCTTCCGGATCGAATCGCCAGATCTGGGGACGCCGTTCGTCCATGGGCAGCCATTTGTCGCTGGCCCAGCGGCGGACGTTCAGGGTCATGTCGGAATTGACCGGGATCTCATCGTAAACGGGCTGTTGGGCCGCGGCGGATGGGGACGGCTGGTCGTCTTCAGATGGTTTCTCCGCGGAGTGCGACGAGCGGGTTGATCCGCGGCTGGAGGAAAGCGAGTCCTCCACTCCGGTGGTCTCCGCCAGAGGCATCAGGCGGATTTTCCCCGGCATGAACACGATCGCATACGGCTTCTGCTGGAGCAGGGCGATGGTGCGGGCGCGCTTCGCCATCACTTCGATATCCACGGAGGCCCGCCGGAGTTGGCGCTCCGAAGAGCTGTACACCATCATGGCCACCGCACCGCCGATGACCATGGCGACGATGGCCAGCACCATGACGATTTCGAGCAAGGTGAAGCCATCGCGCGGCGAACGAACGGGCCGTCCGAAACGATCAGTCTTGGTTGCTGATATCATCTTCCGTGCCTTCAACGCCGTCCGGCCCCTTGCTGATGATCTCAAATTCCGCCGGCTTCTTGCGGCCCGGGAACTTGTAACCATACTGGTTTCTCCAGGGATCGAGCGGCACCTGATCGAGGCTCTTCGCCCAGCGCTTCGCGCTCGCGGGGCGGGTCACCAAGGCTTGGAAACCCTCACCCGTCGATGGATAACTGCCAGCGTTGATCTTGTACATTTCCAAGGAGGACTGGAGCGACTTCATGTCGGCGTCCACCTGGGTGATCTTGGCCTGGGTACCGATACCCTTCATCGCGAAGATCGCGCCGCCGAGGATCATGGCGATGATTCCGAGCACGATGACCATTTCGAGCAGGGTGAAGCCGCGGCGGGCCGCGGAACGGAGTGTGCGGGTGGTTTTCATTCTTTGAAATAGACGGGCTGTGGGCCGTGCGGCGTCAGCCTTACAGTGATGAAAACGCCGTGCGATGGAAAAGTTGCCGGTAAAAGTTACATGCGCGTCAGGAAAGTTCCCGGGAAATCCTTGCAAGGCCGCCCGGATTTTCCCACCCCTGTGGCCCGCAAATCTCATCCCATGAACAAGGTTCTCCTCATCGGCGCCGGGGGCGTCGGCAGCGTCGTCGCCCACAAATGCGCCATGGTTCCCTCGGTTTTCGGGGAAATCACCCTCGCCTCCCGCACCAAATCGAAGTGCGACGCCATCGCCGCAGAGGTGAAAAAGCGCACCGGCCGGGACATCGCCACCGCCCAGGTGGACGCGGATGATCCGAAGCAGACCGCCGAGCTGATCCGGAAGACCGGCGCCACCTTGGTCGTCAACGTCGCCCTGCCCTACCAGGACCTGACCATCATGGAAGCCTGCCTCGATGCCGGGGTGGACTACCTGGACACTGCCAACTACGAGCCGAAGGACGTCGCCAAGTTCGAATACTCCTGGCAGTGGGCGCTCCAGGACAAGTGGCTGGCCGCGGGCCGCTCCGCCCTGCTCGGCTCCGGCTTCGACCCCGGCGTGACCAACGTTTTCACCGCCTGGGCGCTGAAGCATCACTTCGACGAGATCCACACCCTGGACATCATCGACGTGAACGGCGGCAACCATGGCAAGGCCTTCGCCACCAATTTCAACCCGGAGATCAACATCCGCGAGGTGACCGCCGAGTGCCGTCACTGGGAGGACGGCGAATTCGTCGAAACCGCCCCGATGTCGAAGCACCAGGCCTTCACCTGCCCGCAGGGTGTCGGCACCTATGAGATCTACCGCATGTACCACGAGGAGCTGGAGTCCCTCGTGAAGCACATCCCCACCATCAAGCGCGCCCAGTTCTGGATGTCCTTCTCGCCGAACTACCTCAAGCACCTCGAAGTGCTCCAGAACGTCGGCATGACCCGCATCGACCCGGTCGTTTACCAGGGCGTGGAAATCATCCCGCTTCAGTTCCTCAAGGCGGTCCTTCCGGACCCCGGCGAGCTCGGCCAGACCACCAAGGGCAAGACCTGCATCGGCAACGTCATCACCGGCGTGAAGGACGGCCAGCCGAAGGCGATCTACATCTACAACATCTGCGACCACGAGGCCTGCTTCGCCGAAGTCGGCTCCCAGGCCATCTCCTACACCACCGGCGTCCCGGCGATGATCGGCGCGAAGCAGATGCTGGAAGGCAACTGGCGCAAGCCGGGTGTCTGGAACATGGAGCAGTACGATCCGGATGCCTTCATGGCGGATCTGAATCAACACGGCCTGCCGTGGCAGTTCATCGAGCTGACACAAGAGCAGGCGGCGGCGTTCCAGGTGGCGTAATCGTCACTCTTTCTGGAAGGCGCGGCTCTCATCGCGGGAGTCGCGCTTTTCCTTTTACGGGGTTTAAAGCGGGTCTAACGTGCGCGCGTGTCCGCCGCCTACGTCATCTCCCTGCCCGCGCTCGAGCGCAATGCGCGCATTCTCCGCGAAACCGCCGATGCCGCGGGCTGCAAGCTGGTGCTCGCATTGAAGGGCTTTTCCTGCTGGAAGGCCTTCGACGCAATCCGCCCCTACCTCGATGGCTGCTGCGCCTCCGGCCTGTGGGAGGGATTGCTGGCTCGCGACTACTTCGGGAAGCATGTGGTAACCTACTCACCCGGCTACACGGAGGATGACATCCGTGAGTTGTGCGAGTTCACGGATCACCTCGATTTCAATTCGCTGTCGCAGTGGTTCCGCTTCCGCGAAATCGTGATGGCGCACCCGCGCTTCAAGAGCGGTGATCTGCTCTGCGGCCTGCGGGTGAATCCACAGTGCTCCACCGGCAGCACCCCGCTCTACGATCCTTGCGTGGCGGGCTCGCGCCTCGGCATCACGGCGGACCAATTAGAGGGCGTGGACCTGACCGGACTCTCCGGCCTGCATTTCCACACGCTCTGCGAACAGAACTCGGACGATCTGGAAAAGACCCTCGTCGCGGTGGAAGAAAAGTTCGGCCACCTGCTGCGCTCAAAACAGTTCACGTATCTCAACATGGGCGGAGGCCATTGGATCACCAAGCCCTTCTACGACCGCGCCCTGCTCGTCCGTCTGGTGCAGGAAACCAAGGCCAGATACGGCGTCGAGGTCTGGCTGGAACCTGGTGAGGCTGCTGCGATCCACACCGGGGTGCTGCGCTCGACCGTGCTGGATGTCTTCGAATCCGCCGGTCACAAACTCGCCATTCTCGACATCTCCGCCACCGCGCACATGCCGGATGTGTTGGAAATGCCCTATCGTCCGGATGTCTATCTGGTGGACCGCCACGAACCACCGGTGGAGGTGGAGTCACAACCGGCCGTCACCTTTGAAGGCGAGTTCTATCACCCCGCCGATGAACCGTCCGCCGATCCCGGCGTGCGCGATCCTCAGGCGGCATTCGTCTATCGCATCGGCGGCCCCACCTGTCTGGCGGGGGATGTCACCGGCGATTTCGCATTCCACCGTCCGCTGGCGATCGGCGATGTCATCGTCTTTGATGACATGGCGCACTACACGATGGTGAAGACGACGACCTTCAACGGCGTGAAGCATCCCGCAATCGTGCTGCAAAAGGCCGATGGAACCTTGGAGACGATCCGGGAGTTCGGCTACGCGGATTTCCGGGATCGGTTGGCCTGAACGCATACGATCATGAGCTCGAATCTTCTGAACTATCTTGTGGGTGCCTTGGGCCTTGTTTCAGCGACCATCCAAGTAACAGCCACCATCCTCCTGATGAAGGAGCGCATGGGTGCTGTTTGGATGATGTTCGTTGGAGCGATCGTCGGAGGCTTGCTCGCTCTCTACATTCTCTTCGGCTCCCGACTGCTGCCTTCATCCGAAAACATCGACTTGCTCGTCCGAGCGGTTTCGTGGATGGGGTGGATGTCCTTCACCTTGGGATTACTCTGGTACTCTCTCAAGCGGCGCGCCATGGCAAACCGGATCGAAGAACTGGAAGCGATCCTCCGCGCGCATACCCAGCAGCAAGCTGGCGCTCGTTCGGCCGATCCGTGCTGAACACCTGAAAGAATCGTAGCCGGAGTCGCTAGACTCCGGGCCGGGTGGACTCACCCGCATGCCTGATGCTCGGTCATCAGCCTCCCGGAGCATGTTCAAGCACCGGGAGGAAATCATCTCCACCCAGGCGCAAGTTGGGAACTTACGCTCCTTCAACTCACACTCCCCGTCGCCAGCACCGGCTGCATGTGGGACTCGGAAACGAGCGAGATCATGAGGTTGTTCACCATGACCGCCTTCTGGGCCTGGTCGAGATTGACGATGCCGTCGCTTTCCAGCTTCCGCAGGGCGACTTCCACCATCCCGACCGCGCCATCCACGATGAGCTGGCGGGCGGCGATCACGGCGGCGGCCTGCTGGCGGCGCAGCATCGCCTGGGCGATCTCCGGGCTGTAGGCGAGATGGGAAAGCTGGGCCTCCATGATTTCGATGCCAGCGGCACCCACGCGATCCTGGAGTTCCTTCTGCATCGTGGTCCCCACCTGCTCCGGGGATCCACGCAGGGATAGCTCCCCTGCCTGATGCGGCTCATACGGAAAATGGCTCGCCAGATGGCGCAGCGCGGTCTCGCACTGGATGTTGATGAAGGCCTGGTAGTTCTCCACGTCGAAGAACGCCTTCGCCGTGTCCACCACCCGCCAGACGATCACGCAGGCGATCTCGATCGGATTGCCATGGGCGTCGTTCACCTTGAGCTGAGGGCTCTGGAAATTGCTCACCTTGAGCGAAATGGAGCTCTTGCTGGCGAAGGGATTGGCGAACCAGAAGCCCGGCTCACGGACAGTGCCGGTGTATTTGCCGAAAAACGTCAGCACCTTGCCCTCGTTCGGGGAAACGATGAAAAGCCCCTTCAGCCAGAGGATCACCACGGGGACGATCAGGACCATCAGGAACGGGGCTTCCCGCAGGATCACCAGATGCTTGCCGGTCGCCACGGTGGCCCCGATGGCGGCGATCAGCAGGAGGAATGGCAGCAGCCCTTGGACACAGATGGCCTTTCGTTCGGTCATGGCATCCTTCTCCGTGAAAATCCCTGCTGGGACAAGCCTTCGGTGAAATTCCCGCCTCATCGCGAGTTCCCCTTTATTTTCCCGGAAAATGGCGTTTTCCTCCCGCCATGGTTCCTCCGACCGACACCGCCGAGAAAACCGCCAAGCGCAAGGCTGCCAAGGATTGGTCTCCCGCCAAGTCCGCCGAACTCTATGGCATCGAAAACTGGGGACACGGATTCTTCGGCGTCAACAAACATGGCGACGTGACGGTGAACCTCACCGACGACAACGGCACGGCGGACATCTCGCTTCATGAGGTGATCGAAGGCCTGCGCGACCGCGGCACCCACCTGCCCGTCCTCCTCCGCTTCCGCGACCTGCTGCACAACCGCATCGCGGAAATCAACAGCTCCTTCCGCAAGGCGATCAAGGACGTGGGCTTCAAGGGCAGCTACCGCGGTGTCTATCCGATCAAGGTCAACCAGCAGCGCCAGGTCATCGAGGAAATCGCCGAATTCGGAAAGCAGTTCCACTACGGTCTCGAAGCCGGCTCGAAGCCCGAACTGATCGCCGCGCTCGCCCACATGCACGACCCGGAAGCCTATCTGGTCTGTAACGGCTACAAGGACGAGGAATTCATCGACCTCGCGCTCAATGCCCAGAAGATGGGTCTGCGTGTGATGCTCGTACTCGAAATGCCCTCCGAGCTGGACCTGATCCTCGAGCGTTCCCGCAAGCTCGGCATTCTGCCGAACCTCGGCGTGCGCGTGCGCCTCTCCACCCGCGGCTCCGGCCACTGGAGTGAAAGCGCCGGCGACAAGTCCGTGTTCGGTCTCAGCGCCGCCCAGGTCATCGAGGCCGTGGACCGCCTGAAGGACTCCGGCTACCTCGGCTGCCTGAAGATGCTGCACTACCATCAGGGCAGCCAGATCCCGAACATCGCCGCCATCCGTGAAGGCGCGACCGAGGCCACCCGCATGTACTGCGACCTGATCAAGGAAGGCGCGCCGATGGGCGTACTCGACATCGGCGGCGGCATGGCGGTCGACTACGACGGTTCCCACACCAATTTCCACTCCTCCTGCAACTACTCGGTGCAGGAATACTGCGCCGACGTTGTGGAAACCATCGCCCAAATCTGCGACAAGGCCGGCGTGGCCCACCCGAACCTGATCTCGGAGTCCGGCCGCGCGGTGGTGTCCTACTACTCGGTGCTCGTCTTCAATATCCTCGATGTCACCAGCGCCCAGACCACCGACAAGGCTCCCGCTGTTCCGGAAAACGCGCCGCAGAACCTCCTCAACCTGATCGAGGTCAACAAGGTGCTCGCCAAGAAGAACCTCCAGGAGTGCTTCAATGACGCCGTCTACTACCGCGACCAGATGCGCGCCCAGTTCTTCTACGGTGCCGCCACCCTGCGCGAGCGAGGCCTGGCCGAAGCCTGGTTCTGGCACATCCTCACCAAGATCTCGAAGCTCCTCAACGATCTCGACGAAGTGCCGGAGGACCTCCGCGAGCTTTCCTCCACACTGGTCGACTACTACTACGGCAACTTCAGTTTGTTCCAGTCGCTGCCCGACTCCTGGGCGATCGAGCAGATCTTCCCGGTGATGCCGATCCACCGCCTCGACGAGCGTCCGCTGAACCGCGCGGTGCTCGCGGACATCACCTGCGACTGCGATGGCAAGATCGACCGCTTCATCGACAAGGAGGACGTCGCCAAGATCCTGCCGCTCCACGACTTCAAGCCGGACGAGCCCTACTACGTCGCCGTCTTCCTCGTCGGCGCGTATCAGGAAACCCTTGGTGACCTCCACAACCTGCTCGGCGACACCAATGTCGTCGGCGTGCATCTGGAGAACGGCAAGCCGGTCTACACCCACGAGGTGGAGGGCGATACCGTGGCGGACGTGCTGACCTACGTGGAATACGACCCGAAGGAACTGGTGACGAAGTTCCGCAACTTCGCGGAGAAAGCGGTCGTTGAAGGCCGCATCTCGCCGAAGGAACGCCGTGAGATCCTCGACATCTACCGCACGGGGCTCGGCGGTTATACCTACTTCGAGAGCTGATGCGGATCGAAGCGCTCGATCACCTCGTGCTCACCGTGCGCGACATCCCGCGCACGGTGGCCTTTTACGAGCAGGTCATGGGCATGGAGGCGCGGACGTTCGGCACAGGCCGGACCGCGCTTCACTTCGGCCGGCAGAAGATCAATCTTCACGATGCGGCGTCACCCATCGAACCGCACGCCGCCGCACCCACACCCGGCTCCGCGGATCTTTGCTTCCTAACAGACCGCCCGATCGCGGACGTGGTGTGTGATCTGATGGATCACAACGTACCGATCCTCGAAGGTCCGGTGCCACGCACAGGAGCGGGAGGCCCCATCCTCTCGGTTTATTTCCGCGATCCGGACGGAAACCTGATCGAGGTGAGCGAGCCGGTTTGAACGCGAGGAATCTCCGTCACTTGCTTTCCTCCGGATCAAGATAGGCGGCGCTGTAGGCCTTGCCGATCAGTACGTGGCTCGGTCCATAGACCCGGATCCCCCACCCCGCGTATTCACGGCCGCTGGCTTCCACCTTCTTGACGTTCTTCTTCGGCTTGCCATTGGGCTTGGTGCCGCCGCCTTCGTAGTGCTGCTGGTTGGATTTGAAATCCTCGATGGGAGTTTCAAGCGTCACACTGCCTTTCGACAACGCGGTGGCGAGATTCAGCTCCTTCTCCACCACCATCTTGTCGGTCTTCAGGTCCCGGGCGTAGAAGATGCAAGTCACCTGCAAGGGCCCGGGATCTTTCGGACTCAGTGATGTCAGTTCGATCCGCAGCTTCTTTTCCTGAACCTGCTTGCCCTTCTTGCCATCCGTATCAAGACCGGTACCGACAATGCGGCCCTCCACCTTCAAAGGCAACGGAGCCAGGTCGGCCAACACGGATTGACAGACGCAACAACCGGCCACGGCGGCGGATAGGAGCCCTCGGATCATGGAGATGCAACCTCGTTGCCACGACAAAGTTGCACCCCTTCCGCCTTTCAGGCGGATGCGGCATCCACCGCATGGAGTCGCTCCGCCGCGCGGCGGGCGTCCATGTCCTGTGGGATGCACTCGGCACCCAACGGCAGCGGCAAGCCGAGCTCCCGCACCACCCGGAAGACCTCACCGTAGTTCACCTCGCCGGTCGAGGGCTCATGGCGGTCCGGGCTATCGGCGAACTGGACGTAGCCGATCCACTTCGCTCCCTTGCGGAGGTTGTCGATCAGATTGCCCTCGGTCCGCTGCATGTGGAAGAGATCCCAGTTGAGCTTCACATGCTCCGAGCCGATCGCCTCGCAGAGCGCGATGCCGTCCGCGCTGCCGTAGAGGCAGTGGTCAGGATGGTTGTAGGGGTTCATCGGTTCCAGGATCACGGTCTTGCCGGACTTCTCCAGCACCGGCACCGCGGCCTTGAGCTTCTCCACCACCGCGGCGTGCATCTGCTCCTTCGTCAGGCCCGGAACATTGTCGCCGCAGACCACGGTCATCAGGTCGCAGCCCGGCAGGATCTTCGCCGCTTCGCAGGATGCTTCGATTTCGGCGACGAACTTCTCCACCGGAAACGACGGATCGTTGATCTCCTTGCCGAAGCCCCAGGCGGTGAACTGGGTGGCGGTCATGCCATGCTTCGCCAATACGGCAGCCCCGGCGTGCAAATCCTTGTCCTTCCACGTCCACAGTTCGATGGCCGGGAATCCGAGTGCGACGGACTGTTCGATGCGGGAGACGAAGTCGCCCTCGAACCACATTTCGATGTTCACGGCGATGGGTGTGTGCGGCGTGCGGCCGGGCAATGGAGCGGACATGCACGGAGATTGGGCGAGAACCTGTGGCGCGGCCAGCGTGAAGGGGTTAGAAATAGAAAGTCATACCTGAGAATGACGTCAGGTTGACTTGGTTCCGAAACGTTTCCTAATAGCCAACCAACGCCCGCTGATCCGGCGGCACCCCCGTCATGGACCAGTATCAACTTCTCCCCCGCCTCACCTTCCGCCAGTTGGAGGTTCTGCGGATCGTTTACCGGGAGCGCTCCTTTGCGAATGCGGCCCTGGACCTCCACAGCACACGCGGAAACATCAAGCGGATGTGCGTGGAGTTGGAGCAGGTCCTGGGCGGCGTTCTCTTTGAAAACGATGAAGCCGGAACGCTGAATCCCACGCCCTTCGCCCATGCGATGCAGGCCCAGATGGGGCCGCTGGCCCGCAGCGTGCGGAAACTGGAGGATGCCGTGGCGATCATGCACCAGACCGGCCGCGTGTTGCGCCTGGCCGCAACGCCGGAGCTTTTCGAAAGCGGCTGGTTCACCGGCTTCCTGCGGCGCTTCCGCACCCACTGCTCGTTCCGTGTCTGCTGCCTGATGCTGGACGACCGGCGCTTTCGTACGGCCCTGCTCAATGCCGAGTGTGACGTTTTCCTCGGCTGCGGCATGACGCCATCCGACAAGCTCGACATCGTTGATCTCGGTGCGGTGCCGTGGAAAGTCCTCGGGCACGACGGCGAGGTCCAGCTTGCGATGCCCTCCCAGCTCGGCGAACACGCCTGGAAGGTGGAGGACAACGGAGATCCGGAAGCCATGACACTCCTGTTGGACGCGTTCCAGGAAGCCGGAGCCGGACGAGGCACCTTGCTGACACCATCCGTCGCCAGAAGCTGGCTGGAAAAACCCGCCACCATTCCGGCAGGCACCCTGCTTCTCACTCCGGATACCCACACCGACCACCAGGGCTCCCACGTCTGGCCCTCGCATCGCTACGGTGCCTTCCTCCGCCGGAATCATCCGTATTCCGAATTGAAAACCCTTCTCGAATCCGCCGCCCATGGAATTTGAACTCCGCAGCCTGCTGGTCTTCCGCCACCTCGCCGGATGCGGCAGCTTCAGCGAAACCGCGAAGCACTGGGGCATCTCCCAGCCGGCGGTGAGCCTCACCATCTCCAAGCTGGAAAGCGCGATCGGGCTGGTCCTCTTCGAACGTTCACCCACCGGAGCGAAACTCACCGCCGACGGCCATGCCTTCATGCCGCGCGCCGATGAGGTCTGCCAGTGCTATGCCGGACTCATCGACGGCCTGCGCACCTGGAACCGCCGCGAAACAAAGGAAGTCCTGCTCGCCTGCGATGGCACCTCCATCGGCCGCACCCTGATCGCCGACCTCGCGGCCGGCAGGGTGCCGAACCTGTCCACCAAAGTTGTGACCTGCGATCTGCAGGACCGCTGGGGTGCCGCGCTGGAAACCAACCGCTTCGATCTCGCGCTCTCCGGCCGGTTCCTGCGCGCGGGTCTGGATTCCAATATCCAGGAAGCCGTGCTGCTGCGGGAACGCGGCATCACCGTGGCGTGGAATCCCACTTTCCATTCCTTCGACACCCACCAATTCAGCTTCCCGGAGATCCTCAAGTCCACGGTGCTGCTGCCGAGCGTGAAGGTGGTGGCGGGCTTCTACGAATTCTTCCTGCGCTGGTGCCATGAGGCCTACGGCACCCAGCCCGCCCACACCATGGCCTTCGATACCGAGGAGGCCGCTGCCTCCGCCTGCAAGGCCGGCCTGGGCGTGATGCTGGCCCCCGGGGACCTGATTCCCCGTCTCGGCGATGAGGCGCGGCACTACGAAAGCGTCCGCACCTTCGAGTTCCTTCTTCCCCAGGCCTTCACCTACGGCATCTACTGCCGTGCGGAGGAAGCCTCGAAGGATGTGCTGGCCACCGCTGCCGCCATCTCCAGCCACCTTGCGAGGCGCGGGTTGCTGGCTCGTTGATGTGTCCTAATAGCCCTATAACCGGATGGTGTCCGCCACCTCTCGTGGTGAAAATTCCATTGCGGCACAATGACTCCGCTGTCCAACACGTCACTGGTTCGCCCCCAGAGGGAGGAGAAACACGAACCCGGACGGCCGAGGCCGACCGTTCGTGACGACAGTGCCGGCAGCCGGATTTCCCCACGGCTGCCGGCCAGCGTCGGACCGCCTTACTCGGCGTGATCGCAGGTGCAGGCATACTCCGGATGCTTGCACTCGGAGCACTCGGCAAGATTCGCGCCGAACTTCTCGGTTACGGACTTGCCATCGGCGGTCGCCTTGATCTGGATCACCACCGGCACGTTCTTGCCCTCCGGCAGCGGCTTGTCGGAGATGTAGGAGTTGCCGTCCTTGGTGAAAGTCAGCTTGGTCGGGCTGGAACGATCCCCGGAGGTGACGGTGATCTGGGCGCCCTCCTGCACAGTGGCCTTGCCTTCCGCATCGAGGAAGGTGATGCGCACCTTCTTGTCCGGCGTGACCAGGAACTCGGCGTGGGGTTCCACGTTCTTGAGGACGCGTCCTCCATTCGGACCAGCCTTGCCGGCAGAGCCGTGGGCATGGAGCGGTGCGGCGAAGAGTCCGGCCATCAGGCCGGTGAGGATCAGGATGTGTTTCATAATGATATTGGTTTGATTCGGGTTATACGATGAGAGGTTTGTTCAACGGGCCGCGGCCGCATCGAGAGCGAGCGCACGGCGTGCGGCCTTGCGGCCAAAGAGCCAGAAGACCGCCGGTGTGACGGCCATATCGAGCAAGGTGGAGGAGACAAGACCGCCGGTGATGACGACCGCCACTGGATGCAGCATTTCCTTGCCGGGTTGATCCGCGGCCATGACCAGCGGGATCAGGCCGATGCCGGCTGAAAGCGCGGTCATGAAGACCGGCACCATCCGTTCCAGCGTACCGCGCTCGATCATCTGCCGCGTGAACTCCTCGCCCTCATGGCGCATGAGATGGAGGTAGTGCGAGATCATCATGATCCCGTTGCGCGCGGCCACGCCGCCCACCGCGATGAAGCCGACCAGCGTGGCGATGCTGATGTTGTCGATCATGTACCACGTGAAGGCCAGCCCTCCCATCAGCGCGAGCGGGATGTTCAGCATCACCTGGAGCGCCAGCGGGAAGCTGCGGAAGTAGCCGAAAAGCAGGAACACGATGACCACCAGCACCACCGCCGAGAGGATGGCGATGCGTTGGGAAGCCTCGCGCTGCGCCTCGAACTCGCCCTCTATGCTCATGAAGTAGCCTTCCGGCAACTTCACCTGCTCCGCGACCTTCTGCTGGAGCGTCCCCACCACAGTGCCGACGTCACGGACGGTCGGCTTGATCGCGACCACAAAGCGGCGCTGGTTCTTCTCGCGCTGGATCACGTTCGGCCCCTTCGCTTCCTGCACGTGGGCGACCAGGCCGAGCGGCACGCGCATGCCACCTTCGGTTTCCACCGCCAAGGTTGCCAGTTTCTCCGGCTTGTCGCGGAGTTTCTCCGGCAGGCGCACGACGAGATCGATCGCCCGCTGGCCGTCGCGCAGCTCCGCGACCTGTTCGCCACCGAGATAGGTGGCAAGCTGGTCGTTGAGATCGCCCGGGGTGATCGAGTAGGCGAAGGCACGATCGCGATCCGGCTCGATGCGGATCTGTGGAATCGTGGACTGCGCATCCAGCTTCGCATCCTCGAAGCCCGGGATCGTCTTCGCGATCGTCTGCACCTGCGTACCGATGCGGCGGAGTTCATCCAGGTCCGGCCCGTAGATTTTCACCGCCACAGGCGCGGAGACACCGCTGAGCATGTGCCCGATGCGGTCTGCCAGCGGTCCTGTGAGCACGCTGAAGGTACCCGGCACGGTGCGGATGGTCTTGCGGATTTCCTCCAGGATCTCGCCACGACTGCGACCGCTTTCCGACGAGCGGAAATCGATGTCGAACTCCGCGGTCGAGACCGGAACCACGTGGTCGCCACGCTCGGCACGCCCCACCCGGCGGCCCACTTTGGAAACCTCCGGAATCGCGGTGAGCTTCCGCTCGATCACATCCGCCACCTGGTTCATCTGCTCCAGCGAAGTACCCGGAGCGGTGGTGGTGGAAACGAGGGCGGTCTCTTCCTTGAACGCAGGCAGGAAGTCCTTGCCCATCGTCGGGTAAAGCAGGAACGCCCCCGCCATCAGCGCGCCGGTGATGGCGAGCAGGATATACGGTTGGTCGAGTGCGAATTTCAGCAACGTCTTCCGTAACACCCATTTCATCGCACGGGTGAGATGACCATCCTCATGCGCCTTGCCTTCCTTCGGCCTCAGCAGCAGCGAGCACAGCACCGGAATGGTGGTCAGCGAGACCACGAAGGACGCAGCCATGCTGACGATCGTGGCGATGGCGATGGGCGAGAACAAACGGCCTTCCACACCGCTCAATCCAAGCAGCGGCAGGAACACCATCACGATCAGCACGGTCGCGTAAAAGATGCTGTTCCGCACCTCTCCCGAAGCTTTTGCGATCACGCTGAGTCGCGGCAGAGGTTCGCTTCGAGCCGCGTTTTCCTTGAGACGTCGGAACACGTTCTCCACATCCACGATGGCATCATCCACCACCATCCCGATCGCCACGGCGAGTCCGCCGAGCGTCATGCTGTTCACGCTGATGTCCGCCAGTTTGAAGATCAGCAGGGTGATCGCGAACGACATCGGCATCGCCATCAAGGTGATGAAGGTCGTCCGGAAATTCAGCAGGAACAGGAACAGCACGATAGCCACCATGATCGCACCCTCGACGATCGCGTCCTTGAGGTTGCCCACCGCGTGGTCGATGAAGTCAGCCTGACGGAACAACGGCTCCGCTTCCACGCCTTTCGGCAGCGCGGGCTTGAGTTCCGCCAGCGCCTTCTCGATCTCCTTGGTCAACGTGATCGTATCGAAGCCGGGTGACTTCGTGATGCTCATGATTACGCCGCGGGTGTTGTTGATACTGGCATCGCCACGCATCGGCTCGATGTCCCACGCGACATCCGCCACATCGCGGATGCTCACCGGGCGGTCGCTCACGCGCTTGATCACCGTCGCACCGATGGCATTCGGATCGATGGTCATCGCGAGATTGCGGATCAGGATTTCCCGCGAGCCGGAGTTCACGAAGCCGCCGGTGGTATTGCCCGCAGCCTTTTCAGCAGCCGCCTTCAATTCCTCCAGCGTCACGCCATGAGCCTGCATCTTCGCCGGGTCCGGCTGGACCTGGAGCTGCTGGATGCCGCCACCCATGTTCAGCACCTCGGCCACACCGGGGATGCCCTGGAGACGCTTCTTGATGGTCCAGTCCGCCACCGTGCGCACGTCACGCGGCGCGAGATAGCCGTCCTGGCCTTCGTCAATCGTCGAGCGCACGCCCACCAACAGGATCTCTCCCATCAGCGAGGCCACCGGAGTGAGAAACGGTTCGCTATCCTTCGGCAAACTGGAGCGGACACCTTGCAAGCGCTCCTGCACCAGCGTGCGGGCGCGATAGACATCGGTGCCCCAGGAGAACTCCGCATATACCAGTGACAGCGAGACATCGGAATTCGAGCGCAGGCGGGTGATGCCGCCCACACCGGAAAGCGCGGATTCGATCGGCTGGGTGACGCGGGATTCCACCTCCTCCGGCGCGAGTCCTGGAGCTTCCGTCAGCACGACCACGGTCGGTTTGGTCAGGTCTGGCAGCACCTCCACCGGCAACTGGGTCGCGGTGCGAACACCGAGCACCATCACCAGCAAGGCCACCCCGAGGATGATCGCCCGGTTCGCCAGGGAAAATCGGATGAGTTTGTCGAGCATGGCTCAGGTGGCTTCCGGAGTTTCAGGGTTCAGCGGACGACGCTTCGCCATCGACACGATCACCAGCAGCACGAACAGGATCGCGGTAGTGGCCATGAAGAAGCGCGTCATTATCGGCGAGGGCGCAGCATGGTCGTCACCATGCCCGCCGCCTGCCTCCGTCTTCTTCTGGTCGGCGGTCTTTTCCGATCCATCCGCGTTGTGTTCGTGGCCGTGCGCGGCATCGAGCGCCTCCTTCAGCGAAGGCCCGGAACCACCGGCGAAACCAAGCGCATACGAGCCGGTCGTCACCACCTCATCGCCCGGGAACAGGCCGCCGAGGATTTCCACGAAGCGGTCGTTCATCTGGCCGATGCGCACCGGCACCTTGCGGAAGGCGTTGGGAAGATCGAAGTCCTTCACATACACCACGCGGCTGGCGGGATCGCCTTGAAGGGCCTCGCGGGGAACGCTGATGACATTCTCGCGCTTAGAGAGCACCACGGAGAACTCGGTGCGCATCCCGGGACGCATCCGCAGGCCGGGATTCGGCACGCGGAAGATCGCGTCGATGGTGCCGCTTTCACGGTCGGCGGAAGTACCGAAGCGCAGCAGCGTGCCATCCAGTGGATCACTACCGAGCGCGGCCACCCGGATGTGCGCCTGGGTGGCGCCGGGCTTGAGCTTGCCCGCGATGTGTTCGGGCACGCGCGCTACGGCGAGCACTTCTGTTAGATCGGAGATGTCGAGCAACTCCTTTTCCGGCTCCACCGGTTCACCGAGGCGCACATGCGCGGAACTGACGAGTCCCGCGATGGGCGACTTCAGTTCGACCGATGGCGGCGGATCGCCCGGCTGACGGCTTTCAACCTTCACCAGCGGCTGGCCCGCGGTGACCACATCGCCTTCGAAGACTTTCATCTCCAGAATGCGACCGGCGATGCGGCTGCTGAGCACGGCATGATTGCTTGGGATCTCCTCGATGCGACCGAGCGCGAACGCGGTTTCCTCGAAGGTGGTTTCGGAAGTCTCCACCGTTTCGATGCCGAGGTTCTTCACACCGGCCTCATCGAGAATGACGGGCGGCGTATCAGCGGCGAGGACGGTGCAGGCGGATAAAAGGGTAATGAGAAAAGGTTTCATGGATCAGCGTTGGTTGATCGCGGCTTCGTAGCGCACGCGCGCGAGGTGGAAGTCACGGAGCGCGTCGAGACGGGACGACGCGAGTTGCAGGCGTTGTTCGCGAGCCTTGAGGACGACCTGGAGTTCGCCCTGGCCGTTGCGCCACGTTTGTTCGGCCAGGTCAGCCTGACGGTCGGCGAGCGGTAGCAGCTCGGTGCGCACCTCACGCTCCAGCTTCGCCCACTCGGCCATCTCGGCGCGCGCGGCCTCGGCTTCGTTGCGGATATTGCGGTCGAGCGCGGTCACTTCGAGCTGCTTGCGCTTCAGCTTCGCCTGAGCCGCCTCGATATTGCCGGAGTTGTCGTTCCAGAATGGCAGCGGAATGCTGAACTGGACGCCGACCATTCCCTCGCTTTCCGCACCACCGGGTTCATCGATGCGGCGTCCGGCACTGCCGAACACGCCCACCTCGACATCCTCGTATTTCTTCGACCGTTCCAGATCGACCTCCAGCGAAGCGGCATCCGCCTCGACCTTGGCCGCCTGCATGTCCGGACGCCGGGACGAGCCCGCACCCGACTCCGGAATCCGGATCGGCGGCAAGTCTCCGCTCGGCAGCAGCTTCGCAGACGGACTCATGCCGAGCAGTGGCTTCAACGCGCCGATGGCGGCGGCCTCCGCCGCATCGAGCTGGCGGATCTCGGTCGCCAGCTTGGCCGCCTCCAGTTTCGCCTGACCGGCATCAAGACGTGAGCCTTCCCCCTTCTCGGCGGCTTGGTCGATGAAATCGGCCAGTTTGCCGGAAACCGCAGCTTGCTCGCGCAACAATTCGCGCTGGCGGCGGATTGCGAGAATCTTCACCAGTTCTTCGCGGCCCTCGGCGACCAGCTTGCGCTCGACATCGCGGACCTCGGCTTCGGCGGCCTTCAGTTCCTTCACCGAGATTTCCTTCTCAAAGCGCAGCCGGTCCGTGACCGGAAAACTCTGGGTGATCCCGATCTTCACGCTACCCTCGCTGCTGCGGGTGTTGTGTTCCAACTCGCCTTGAAGACGCGGATTCTCCCGCCTGCCGGCCTGCTTCATGCGCCCGAGAGCCTCACCGATCCGCTGCCTCGCAGCATTCAGATCCGGGTTCTGCGTGCGCACCCGGTCCGCAACCGAGGCCAGCGTGACTACGAGTCCGCCGGATTCGGCGGCCACCAATCGCAGCGGCCACGACATGGCCAATGCGATCACCAACAAATATTTGAAACTCATGATTTGATGAAATAAATCCACGAAATCCGCCCAACCGGGACGGAAGGATACCGGAAATCCGGCGATGGGACGCGACGGTCCTCAAAGACTCGTCACGGGGAAAACAAGCGGCCGGTCACCGATCACGGTACGGACGGGCCACCGCTCCGGCAGGCGGAGCGTTTTCCGGGTCAAACCAAGGGCGGCTTGTCGAGCGGCATCACCGGGCCATCCGGCGGACTCTCATTGCCACCACGCAGGCTGGAGGAAAAAGCGGTCGGCGGGAAAAGCGTGGCTTCCCCCACATCGATCGACACCCAGGCAGGCACATGGCAGCACGCACCGTGGTGGTGGTGTTCATGATCGTGCTGATAAGGCGGGCAGTCCTTGGTGTGCTCGGTCAAGGCGGCTTTATCCGAGCCGGCTGCCTCACAACATTCCGTTCCATGCCCGGCGGATTCACAGCAACCGAACTGTGCTCCGGACGCACGCAGGCCGAGACCTGCGAACAGGCCGATCAGCAACAGGGCGCGGAGCCATTGGAACATCGGCGGGAACCAAGCATCCAATGCCTCGCGTGGCAAGCAAAAGCTCTCTCCGTTCATAGCCGTCACCAAAACCATTCATCCCTCCCCCTTTCGTTGGATGCATTCTAACCTTGGCCACCGTGCGGGTGCCGCCCACACTCCGGCCATGCCATCTCCGGATGCCCTCCGCGCCGCCGTGCGGGATGTCGTGGACTTCCCGAAGCCCGGCATCGTGTTCAAGGACATCACCCCGATCCTCGCCAACGGCCCGCTGTTCCGGGACGCCATCACGCTGTTGTGCAACCCTGCGGCGGACCAGCGGATCGACAAGATCGTTGGCATCGATGCCCGTGGCTTCATCTTCGCCGCCGCGGTGGCGGACCGTCTCGGGGTGGGCTTCGTCCCGATCCGCAAGAAGGGCAAGCTGCCATGGAAGACCCGCCAGACTTCCTACTCGCTGGAGTACGGCGAGTCCGTGGTGGAACTCCACGAGGACGCCGTCATTCCCGGTGAACGCGTGATGCTGGTGGATGATCTGCTCGCCACCGGTGGCACCGCTGCCGCCGCCCTCCAGCTCCTCACGGAACTGGGTGCGGAGATCGTGTCCGTTTCCTTTCTCATCGAGCTCTCGTTCCTTCACGGCCGCGACAAGCTCGGTTCCCATCCGATTCGTTCGATCCTCTCCTACTAACCACACCTTTCCCTCATTCCTACCATGTCCTGGACCCGCTACTGCCAATCCGTCATCCGCTATCCGCAATTCGGCTTCTCGATCGACCTCTCCCGCATGGATGTCGACGACGCCTTCCTAGCTGAAATGCAGCCGAAGATCGCGAAGGCCTTCACCGACATCGCCGCTCTCGAAGCCGGGAAGATCGTGAACCCGGACGAGCAACGCATGGTCGGCCACTACTGGCTCCGCAATGCCAGCCTCGCCCCGACCGAAGAGCTTCGCAAGGCCGTCACCGAGCCGCTTGCCGCGCTCAAGGATTTCGCGGAAAAGGTCCACACCGGCCAGATCACCTCTCCCGGCGGTGGCACCTTCAAGCAGATCCTGCTCATCGGCATCGGCGGTTCCGCGCTCGGTCCGCAGCTCGTCAACGATGCCATCGGCCACAACTCCAAGCTGCCGATCTTCTTCTTCGACAACACCGATCCGGCCGGCATGGACCGCGTGATCTCCGACCTCAAGGAAGTGGGTCTCGGCCGCACGCTGGTGCTGGTAATCTCCAAGTCCGGCGGCACCGCCGAAACCCGCAACGGCATGCTCGAAGCCAAGGCCGCCTACGAGGCCGCCGGTCTCCAGTTCGGCCCGCACGCCGTCGCCGTCACCGGCGAAGGCTCGAAGCTCGACAAGTATGCCATCGACCAGAAGTTCATCACCCGCTTCCCGATGGAAGACTGGGTCGGCGGCCGCACCTCGGTGATGTCCACCGTGGGTCTCGTGCCAGCCGCCCTGCAGGGCATCGACATCGATTCCTTCCTCGCCGGTGCCGCCGCGATGGATGTGGAAACCCGCAAGACCGATGCGAAGACGAACGCCGCCATGCAGCTCGCTCTCGCCTGGTATCACGCCGGCAATGGCAAGGGCGAAAAGGACATGGTCGTCCTGCCCTACAAGGACTCTCTGGTACTATTCTCCAAGTATCTCCAGCAGCTCGTGATGGAGTCGCTGGGCAAGGAACTCGACCTCGACGGCAAGAAGGTCAACCAGGGCATCGCCGTCTATGGCAACAAGGGTTCCACCGACCAGCACGCCTACGTGCAGCAGCTCCGCGACGGCGTACATAATTTCTTCACCACCTTCATCGAGGTCCGCAAGGGTCGCAATGGCGAGGGCATCGAGGTCGAGCCGTCCACCAGTTCCGCAGATTACCTGCAGGGCTTCCTGCGCGGCACCCGCAAGGCGCTGTATGAGTCCGGCCGCAAGTCCGTGACCATCTCCATCCCGGAGGTCACTCCGTTCCAGCTCGGCGTACTCATCGGTCTCTTCGAGCGCACGGTGTCCTTCTACGCCTCGCTGGTGAACATCAACGCCTACCACCAACCGGGTGTGGAAGCCGGCAAGAAAGCCGCCACCACCTTCCTGGAACTGCTCAATGCCGTCCGCGGCAAGATCATCGCGGATGCCCGCACCGCCCCGGAGGTCGCCACCGAGCTCGACGCCGATCCGGAGGACGTCTATCACTGCCTGACCCATCTGGCTGCCAACGGCGAGGTCCAGATCGCTCTCGGCAAGGATCCTGCCGGGGACACGTTCTCGCTCTGAAGAGCCGCCCTTTTGATCCAAGGAGGTGCTCCAACCGGGGCACCTCTTTTTCATTTTCCAGCGGGGGGGGTACCAAATGCGGTTTTCACGCTAGAGTGGGCGCATGGAATCACTGGAGTCCATCACCATCGATCCGGAAATCCTCGGCGGAACTCCCGTATTCGCAGGCACCCGCGTTCCCGTGAAGACCCTCTTCGATTACACCGAAAAAGACTACACGCTCGCGGAATTCATCGAATGCTTCCCGTCCGTCACGCGCGAAATGGCCTGCCGAATTCTTGATCAATCCGAGTCCGCTCTCGTGTCCCTCGCATCATGAGAATACTGTTGGACGAATGTGTTCCGTGGCCCGTGCGAAACCTTCTGCCGGATCACGAATGCAATACAGCTTGGATCAAGGCTGGGCTGGCACAAAAAACGGCGAGCTGATTTCCTTGGCGGAAAAGGAATTCGATCTATTCATCACAGCGGATCGGAATCTCCGTTATCAACAGAATCTGGCGGAACGAACCATCGCCATCCTGGAATTGACCACAAATGACCTACGGCGCATCCAAGCTGCTTCGAACTCATTGCGTTCAAGCGTGGCTTCGACCATTGCGAAAGAATACCGGATACTCGAAATTCCCTGATCTCAATCCGGGATGATCCTCTCCGGCTTCCTGCCGCGCAGGTAATCCGACACATTCATTCGCCGCGCGCCCTCCGGCTGCACTTCAAGGAGCTTCAACACATCCTCTCCGCATCCGATGAGCAGCGAGCCGCTGGAAGTATCGATCTCTCCGGTACCCGGCGTTCCCTCCACCACTTCCACCGGCGGAAAGATTTTCAAACGCCGCTCCTTGCCATCCTCACGGATCACCACATAGGTGCCCGGCCACGGATCGTAGGCACGGATGCGACGCTCCAGTTCGTTCGCCGTCTTCGTAAAATCCAAACGTCCATCCTCGCGCTCCAGCTTCGGGATGTAGGAAACAAGATTCTCATCTTGCGGAGTCCGTGACGCGGTTCCAGCCGCGAGCGGTTGCAACGCATCCGCCATCGCGTCCGCCGCCACACCGGCGAGTCGGTCATGGAGATGCCCGCCGGTTTCGCCCGGCAGGATCGGAATGGATTTGGCGAGGATGATGTCGCCCGCATCGAGCTGCTTCACCACATGCATCACCGTAATACCGGTTTCCTCATCCCCTGAGTCAATCGCCGCCTGGATGCACGCGGCACCGCGATAGCGCGGCAGCAGTGAGGCATGGAGGTTGATACAGGCGATCCGCGGCAGCTTGATGAGCTTCAGCGGCAGGATCTGTCCGTAGGCCATCACCACCATCAGGTCGATGTCATACGCAGCCAGCTCCTCGATCGCATTGCGCACCTTTTCCGGCTGGAGCACGGGAATGCCCGCCTCCAGCGCCACCGTCTTGATCGCTGGTGGCGTGAGCGTGTGATGGCGGCCCACCGGTTTGTCCGGCTGGGTCACCAACAGCACGGGCGCTGGCCCGGCCTCGATCAAGCGACGGAAGGCCGGGATGGCGATTTCTCCTGTTCCGAAAAAGGCGATGCGCATGGTCACGGGATCAAGCCTATCGCTTCAGCGAGGCCTGATAGACCGGCAGCTTGGTGATGTGATCCACGATGTCACGCAGAACCTTCACCGGCGGCTGGGTGGCATCGATGTCGAGCACCCGCTCCTTGGAATAGTACTCGAGGATCGGCTTGGTCTCGGCTTCGTACGTCGCGATGCGCTGCTGGATCACGCGGTCGCTGGCGTCATCAAGGCGGTTTTCCTTGAGCGCCCGCTTGCGCATGCGGCGGGCGAGTTCCTCACGGTCCGGGCAGGAAAGATGGAACACCTGATGCACTTCGACATGCTCGGCGAGGAACTCGGCCTGGCGGACGTTGCGCGGGATGCCATCGAGCACGAGGAAGTCAATGTCCGGCTTGTAAATGTGGGTTTCGCTCCAGTTGAGGATCTGTGCATGCCACAACTCGATGGTCAACTCGTCCGGCACCAGCTCGCCGCGGCTGGAGTAATAGACAAACTTCTGGCCGAGGGCGGTGCGGGTGTCCAGGGAGCGGAAGACGTCGCCACAAGCGCAGTGGAAGAAACGCGGCACGCTGCCGAGGATCTTGCCCTGGGTGCCCTTGCCGGAACCCGGAGCGCCGAGAATGAGAAACGCCGGAAGTTTGAAATCGAGATGCTTCGACATACGGAAAGCCGCGGACCGTACCGGCCCAAGGAGCCTCCCGCAAGCCCGGATCAAGCGGTTAGATTCCGCTGCAGAACGAGGAAAATCACCACCGGCACCAGGAATGCGCCATCCACCAGCACCCGCAACAGCCGGTCCGGCAGACGGTGCCGGGTGCGGTTCAGGATGTACAGCAGGCCGGACGCGATCAAAATGGAATAGTAGAACGGCCGCACATGGTGCTCCTGGACCGGGAAGCCCTCCACCTCCGGGTGGCTGTTGCTTTCCATGACGGCGAAGACCACCGAGGCCGCCGCGAGGGCCGCCAACAGGACGGTGATGGTGAAATCCGCCGCAGCCACTTTTTCCTCATCACCGGAATGGTCCGCCTTCTCCCACAGGTCGATGGCGCTGATGTTCACGATGCACAGCACGCCGAAACAGATCACTTCCGGAGTGATCAGCAGATCGAGACAGCGGAAGCCTGTCTTGCCGTCCATCGCCGGCAGATACACGTGTGCGGCGACCGCCGTGCCATAGGCGAATGCCAGACCTGCGAGAATGTTCTTGGTATAAGGAATATCCCCCAGCCGGTGATTCGTGAAAATATTCAGGGCAAAGAAGCCCAGCACCATTACTCCGCCGAAAAGGGCATAACTCAGAATCTGCACCGGCAGCGAAGCCAACGTGGTGATCAAAGCCCCAACCCCCGCCATCACCCCGGCGACCGCGAACCACCGGCGATGGTGCAGGTGGAACCGGTGGCGGTCCTCCAGCAACTCCGGCGAACCGGAACGGAGCGCGGCATCGAACAAACGGTCGAACACGTAGATCGCCCACACCACCAGCCCAAGAACCACGTAAGCCGAAGTCGGCAGGTAATCGGCCCGCCACGTGCGGGCGAACACCCACAGCCAAGCAACCGCGACGAGCGGAGCATCCAGGCTCAGCAGGTTCGGAAACAGCCAGAGGGGTGTGCGGCGATCGGAGACCACGGGCGCCGGACCTTCCCCGAGGGTTTGATTCCATGCAAGGCCCTTTTGCAATCAAGCTTTTCCGGCCGAAACCGAGGGAGGCAGAGGCAGGCCCGTGACCACGGAAACCGCCCGCAGCAGCAGCTCCTCGCACTCATTGATCGTCCCGTCATTCTCCATCGCCAGACGACAGAGGCGCATCAACTGGGACTTCACCATCGGGGTCGCACCCCAGAAGCTCCGAAGGGCCTCCGCCACCCGATCCGGGGTCCGGTCCTCCGGTCCGGGCACCACGAACGGAGTCCCGGTGTGTTGGACATATTCCGGAATCACCGCTCCCAGCGCCGTGCCATCACCGGATTCAGCATCCAAGGCAGCGAGAATCACCGCTGTCTCACGATGCAGGCTTTCCAGACTGCGGTAGGAACAGGTGGGGGATCCCATCAAACCGACCATTGGCGCGATCCGCCGTTCCACAATCTGCTGGATCCAGACACCTCGCCATGTCAGCGGCTCCGCCGCCAAAGCCTCCCGGACCGCCGTGATCATCCGCACCAGTTCCGGTTTGGGAACCATCTTCAGAGGAGCCAGCGCCGAATCCGTCACCGTGAAGGCGAGGGCCGGAGTCAGTTTGTCCAAAGCCGATCCGACCACCGCTGCCTGCGGGTCGCTTTCGCGTGCACCCGCCATCGCCAGCACCACCAGCCTTGCTTCCTGCGGCACCAGCAGCATCGAGGATTTGCGCCAACGGTCGATCAATGCGTCCGGATCCGGAGCCGCACTCGCATTCCAAGCCTCCGCCTTGGGCTGCCCGTGCAGCAGTTCGGCTGAAGGGATTGAGACCTTGATGAATTTGCCATCCCACTTTGGTTCCAAGGCACGGATACGCTGCTCGAGATCCGGATGGGTTTTCATCCCGATGCTGTCACTGGGCACGAAGAACACATGCCGCGCCTCCATGGCCCGATGATGAAACAACGTGCCGCGGCGCCAAGTACCGCCGACCTCTTTCAACGCGCGGGCCATGGCCTCCGGATTGCGCGTAAACTGGACCGAGGCCGCATCCGCCAGCAACTCCCTCTGCCGGGAAACCGAGCACTGCAACAGCCGGGCTTGAGCCGCATCCCGCATCCCGCCATCCTGCACGGGTGACGCTTGTCCGCGACTGCCGCTTTACCTCCATCGACTTCGAATCCGCCGGAGCCGCACGCGGTCGCACGGATGCGCCGGTACAAATCGGGCTGGCGGCATGGTCGCCAGCAAAGGGACACGGCGGACGCTTCATGTCCTACCTGAAAACGGATCAACCGGTGACATGGTCGGCGCGGAAGGTCCACGGCATCGGGTCCGAGCATCTGATGGATGCCCCTTCCCTGCTTTCGCTATGGCCGGATCTCAAAAACCATCTCGCGGGAGCGGTGGTGGTCGCTCATGGCAAGGGCACGGAGAAACGTTTCCTCCGGGCCTTCCCCGGGCATGGCTTCGGACCGTGGATCGATACGCTGCTGCTTGCCCGCGCCGCCTGGCCCGAGCTGCCGGATCACTCACTGGGAGCCCTGGCGGAAAACCGTGGCATTACTGCTGCCGTTGATGCCTTGGTGCCGGAGAAGCGATGGCATGACGCGCTGTATGATGCTGTGGCTTCGCTGGTGCTGTTGGAGGATCTGATCGTTTCCTGCGGCTTGCAGGATCTACCGGTGGAGGGACTGGTTTCACCGGACACTTCCACCTGGCATCGACTGAGAAGGTAGCTGGAGTCGTAAGGCTTCAGGTGGGGTGGAGTCCGACTAATGCCAAGATCGCAGTCGCCTGGAGACTTCCGCGTTGAATCACTTCGAAAGACGATGAACAAGGAATTCCGGAAGGCAAAGGTTTGTCCGTCCAGCCCGAAGTCTCACGACTCCCGGCTACGATCAGAGAGCCGCGATGGCGTCCATGATCCGCTTCGAAATCACTTGGTAGCCTTCCTTGCCGTGTGAGGCCTTGATCTCCTCCTCGGTCAACCGGATCGGATCACCCACGGTCACCGAGATGCGCGCAAAGCGGATCTTCCCGGAGCCGCGCGGCAGAGCTTCACGCGCACCACGAATGCGCACCGGCTGGATGACCGCACCGGACTTCACCGCAATCAATCCGATGCCGGGTTGGACCTCGCCCAGATTGCCATCGAGCGTGCGCTCGCCTTCCGGGAACACAAGGACTCGCTTCCCTTCCTTGAGCAACTTGATCACCGTTTTCAGACTGCCCATGTCCGGACGATCCTGATCAACCGGAATCGCGTTCCATCGTGGATACAACCACGCGCCGAAATCCCGGAACAAGGTCTTGCGGGCGAGATACCACATCTCGGTGGTGTAGAGATTCCCGATGAGTGGCGGATCAAGAAAGCTCTCATGATTCGATGCCACCAGCACGGCACCTTCGGTGACGAGCTTTTCCGCACCGATCACCCGCATGCCGAACAATGAACGGAACGCCGAACCCAGCGTCATCCAGCCGAACCAGTAAATCCAACGCATCATGCGATTCAAATCAGATGTAGGCCCTGGGCCTTGAGAATCTCGATTGCCGCGGCGACTCCCGATTCAATCGTGTGATCGGAGGTATCGAGCACCGTCGCCCCGTCCGCCACCATCAACGGCGCGGTGGCCCTGCGGCTGTCGGCGGCATCCCGTTTGGAAACCGCATCCAGTTCGCCCGCATCGCGGCGGCGCGCGGCGCGGACTTCCTCGTCCGCATCGACGTAGATCTTGTATGGCGTGTCCGGAAACACCACCGAGCCGATGTCGCGGCCTTCCATGACCACACTGGCACGCTTCAGATAGTCACGCTGCAAGGCTACCAGCGCCTCGCGCACTTCCGGCACGGCGGAGACGGCGGAGACATTCGCATTCACCGCCTCGCTGCGGAGCTCATCGCCGGGATCGATGCCATCCACCTTGATGGTGGAATAGCGGCCGTCATCGCCACATTCGAGAATCGTTTCCCGCAACACGCGGATCACGGCGCCTGCATCATGGGAATCCACGCCCTCGCGCAGCACCTTCCAGGTCACCGCCCGGTACATCGCGCCGGAATTGACCATCACCAGGCCAAGCTGGTCCGCGAGGATGCGGGCGAGCGTGCTCTTGCCCGAAGCCGCGGGACCATCAATGGCGATGGCGACGTTACCGGAGTCCGGTGCGATGGAGGTCATGCCCGGACGAGGGTTTTCATTTCGAAATCCCCGGGATTCGTGCGCTCGTGGCGGATCGCATCGAGGTGCTTGCGGAAGCCCGGATAGGACGTGTTCACACACTCGGTGTTCTTCACCACGGTCTCGCCGGAGGCGAACAAACCGGCGATGGCGAAGGCCATGGCAATACGATGGTCACCGTAGGAATCGAGATCCGCACCGATCAACGGCTTGCCGCCGTGGACTTCCATGCCGTCCTCGAACTCGGTCACATCCCCGCCCATCAGGCGCAGGTTCTCCACCACGGTGGCGATGCGGTCGGTTTCCTTCACGCGCAGTTCGCGGGCGTTGCGGATGATGGTGGTGCCTTCGGCAAGCGCGGCGGCCACGGCGATGACGGGGATCTCGTCGATAAGATTCGGAATTTCTTCCGGCAGCAACGAGGTGCCCTTGAGCGCAGCACCGTGGACCTCGATGTTGCCGATGGCTTCGCCTTCGGTCTGGTGCTCGGCCACGATGATGTGGGCACCCATGCGGACAAGCACGTTGATGATGGCCGTGCGGGTCGGATTCAGGCCCACGTCCTTGATCATGAGGCGCGAGCCTGGCAACGCCGCAGCCGCGACAAGCCAGAAGGCCGCGCTGGAAATGTCACCCGGCACCACGAAGTCGCAGGCCTGCGGCATCTGGTCGCCGTAGATCGTGATCGCATTGCCATCACGGATCGTGCGGACGCGGAAGGACTCGAGCATGCGCTCGGTATGATCCCGGGTTTCCGCGGGTTGGGTCACGGTGGTGCGGCCTTCCGTGAACAGACCGGCGAGCAGCACGGCGCTCTTCACCTGGGCGCTGGCCATCGGCATCTCATAGCGGATCGGATTCAGCTTGCCGCCGTGGATGCGGAGCGGAGCGCAGCCGGGCTTCTCACCCAGCGTCTCGATCTTCGCGCCCATTTCCTCGAGCGGCTTGGTGATACGGCCCATGGGACGGGACGAAAGCGAGGCGTCGCCGAAGAGTTCGGACGTGAACGGTTGCGCGGCCAACAGGCCCGCGAGCAGGCGCATGCCGGTGCCGGAGTTACCGCAGTCGATCGGCTCGACCGGTGCCTGGAGCTGCATCGAGCGGCCGCCGATGGTCATCGCCACCGGGCCGTAGCCTTCCAGTTCCTCCAGCACCTCCACCTCCGCGCCGAGCGCCTGCATCGCATTGAGCGTGTTTAGACAATCCTCGCTGGGAAGGAAGTTCGTGATCGTACAGGAGCCGTTGGAGAGGCCCGCCAGGATTGCAGCGCGGTGGGACATGCTCTTGTCCCCCGGCACCCGGAACTCGGCGTGAAGGGTTTCGATCGATTTGACTCGGAATTCCGACATGATGAAAAGCTAGCGGTGGGTGGGTAGCGCGTCGCGGCGGACCTTGGCGGTGGCCAGCAGACGGTGGACGCTTTCATGGTCGCCCGCTTCCAGCGAGGCAAGCATTTCGCGCAGGTTGGCGATGGTCTCACGCAGCGGGGCGGCCAGTGCCTCGCGGTTCTCCAGCAGGATCTCCGTCCACATCTCCGGATCGCCCCCGGCCACACGGGTGGTATCGCGGAGGCCACCTCCGGCGAAACGACCGTCTCCGGTATCGCGCAAGGCCACGGTGGCCCCGGCGGCGGCGATCACGTGGGGAAGGTGGGAAATCCTCGCAACCAATTCATCGTGAATCGCGGAGATCATCCACGCGGTACGACAACCCACCGCCTGCCAGAATCCTTCCAAACTCGTGCGAAGAGCGGCGGGCGCGTGCTGGTCATCGGTGAGGATGCAAGCCGCGGATTCGAAAAGAGACGCCTTGGCGGCACCGATGCCGCCATGCTCGGAGCCCGCCATCGGATGGCTGCCGATGAACACCACACCGTGAGTGGCCAGCACGGCGGGCAGGGTCGAGTGAACGATGCCCTTCACACTGCCGACATCCGTCACAAGCGCTCCGGTGTTCAGACCCGCTTCCAGCGCGGCCTGCACCAGCGCGGGCATCCCCCCCACGGGCACGGCCAGCACCACCAGATCCGCTCCGGCGACAGCCGTGCGCAGGTCCGATGTGGCTCCTGAAATCCCCAGTTCCCGGGCGCGCATGGTGGTTTCCTCGCGGCGGGACCACAGGGTCACCTCCGTCCCGGAATGCTTTTGAGCCAGCGCGAGTGCCAGCGAACCGCCGAGCAACCCTCCGCCGAGAATCGCGACCTTCTTGAAATCCATGCTCATTGGAAAATGAAACGGCCGGGTCCGCGGAACGAACCCGGCCGGCTCGAAAACGCTAATGCCCGATCAAGGAACGCGGAAGTACTTCTTGTCGCCGGCCTTGTAGGTCGGGTCCTCAACAAGGGTGCCGCTGGCGATGTCGCGGACGTCCACCATCTTGTTGTTATAGGGGCTGAAGACAAAGCCTTCCTTGCCCGGCACCGGATTGGCGAAGGGGTAGTCCTTCTTGTTCTCCTGCTTCGGCGGCTTCGGCTGGGTGGTCTCACCAGTACCCTCCGTCTTGTTGAGATTTTCCGGGGGCTTGTTGGCGAGCTCCTCCTGCTTCTTCTTCGCCTCTTCCTCTTCCTTTTTCTTTTTCAGCTCGTCGCGCTGCTTCTGCAGCGCCTGCTGCTCGGGCGTCATGACGTTGTCCTGCGGATGAGGACCCTTCTTGCCGGGCGTGCGGCCTTCGGGATAAACCGTGCAGGAAACGAGCAACGATCCGCTGAGGGCGGCGATACCGAGGAGAAGGCGGGAAGACATGGCTGGGATTAAAGTGGGGTTATGCGGCGGATAGTGCGCCAAGCCGCAGCAGCTTGCAACACCGCGATCATTGAAATCCGCAGGGGCACCCGTCAAGCCAGCGCGTGGCAGGCCATCCTCACAGATCGCTTTCCATCCGGCACGGGAGGCCCTAAGCCCATGGGCAGGCCTGATGGAACTCCGCGAGAAACTGTTGGATTGGATGCATGGAACCGGTGCGGAGCCGTCGTTCGATGAGATGGCTCTGAAGGTTTTCCGCCATCAATTCGAGTTGAACGCGCCCTACCGCCGCTACTCCAGCGCCCTCGGCCGCACTCCGGAAACCCTAACCGGCTGGCAGGAAATCCCCGCCGTTCCAACGGATGCCTTCAAGCTCACCCGCCACCCGCTCCGGTGCTTTCCAGCCGGGGCGGTCCAGGCCGTCTTCCGCACTTCCGGCACCACCCGGGACATCCGCGGCGAGCACGCATTCGAGGATCTCACGCTGTATGAAACCTCGATCATCCGGGGCTGGGAGCGGATCGGACTGCCGGTTCCTGTCAATCCTTGGTTCCTATCCCAATCTCCCGCCGACGCTCCCGATTCCTCGCTGGTTCATATGTTCGGCACCCTCCAGCAGGCTCATGCACCGCTGGCAAGGGATCGCTGGTTGATCGACTCAACAGGCAGGATCGATCCCGCACCGCTGGCCGAAGCGGTGGCCAAGGGTGAGCCCATCACCCTGTTTTCCACCGCCTTGGGGCTGCTGCGGATGATCGAATCCCGCCAAGCCGTGCCACTCCCGCCGGGCTCATGGATCTTCGAAACCGGCGGCTACAAGGGCGTGAAGGTGGAACTGGAACCCGCCGCTTTCCGCGCTCTGGTGGCCGAACGCTTCGCCATCAAGCCATCCAAACTGCTCAACGAATACGGCATGACCGAACTCAGTTCGCCCTTCTACGCGTGGAATGGCGAGACCGCCCACCGTGGCAGCCCGTGGACGCGCATCCGCGTCATTGATCCGGAAACAGGCCGGATCGCCTCCCCCGGCGAGCCCGGTTATCTGGAGGTCGTGGATCTGGCCAATCTCGGTTCGGTCGCGGCCATCCGCACCCAGGATCTGGCCATCGCCACGGGGGAAAACTCCTTCACCCTGCTCGGCCGCGACCCCGCCGCCCTGCCCCGCGGCTGCTCGCGCCGCGCCGATGATCTCCTCAATCCTTCATGACCACCACCCGCCAGCGCATCGAGGCCCTGTTGGCCAGCCGCGACCACCTGGTGCCGTGGCTCGGGGATTTCGATGCCACGTCCCTCCACGCCCTGCTGGAAACCCAGCTCGGGGCCGTGGACGCGCTCGATGCTTGGATTCCACGCGGTGACACCCGGGCCAGAGCGGCACCTCTTTCCCCGTTGCTCCATGTCATCAGCGGAAATACCCCGCACTCGGCGTTTCAATCGGTCGTCCGGGGTCTGCTGGTGGGTGCCCACAATCGGGTAAAGCTACCCTCCGCGGGCATGCCGGAATTCGAGGCCTGGGTGGCGATGCTGCCGCCGGAACTATCGGCACTGGTCGAGATCCGGCACGACTTCCCGGATGCATGGCGGGACAGTACGGCCGCGGTGTTGTTCGGACAAGCGTCCACGATGGAGACCTTCCGCCACATGCTGCCGCCCGGGATTCCGATCATCGAGCATGGCCCAAAATTGAGCATCGGCGTGGTGTTCGACCCGGATGACCGGGCAGCGGAACTCGCGGCGCGGGACATCCTCGCCTTCGAGCAACGCGGCTGCCTCTCGCTGCAGGCGGTGTATGTGGCTGGCGGCCCGATCTCCGCCCGCGCCTTCTCCGAGCGGCTGGCCCGCGCGATGGCACGCCACCGGAAGGAAGAGCCACGCCTTCCCCTCACGCTCTCGGAAAGCGGTGCAATCGCGAACGCCCGTGAACTGGTCCGTTTCCAAGCCGCGAATGGCGAGGACACCACCCTGTGGGAAAGCCCGGGCGATACCAGTTGGACGGTGGTCTATCAGACCGATCCAACCCTGGCTCCCGGCCCGCTGAATGGTTACGCCACCGTCCACCCCCTGCCCTCCGGCGGCCGCCTTCGTGAAGCTCTGGGGCCGGAAACCGCTTATCTTTCCACCATGGCGATCCATCCCTGCGAGGATGCCTTGGCTGACCGCATGGAACCGCTGGCCGCGCCGCGCACCTGCGCGCTGGGACAATCCCAGCAGCCGCCCCTTTTCTGGCACCACGATGGCCGGATGCCGCTGGCCGATCTGGTCATGTGGCGTGACCGCTCCTGACCTGCCCACATCTTTCCATTTCCACTCCCATGTTCGACGACCCGCCAGTCCGCACCATCGCCACGATCGAAAAGCCAGTCGGCCCGAATCTCTACCATGCGGCCCTGCCCAATGGCAAAATCGTGATCGCCCATCTTTCCAAGCCCCTGCTGGAAGAACAAACCACCTTCGAGGCCGGACAGCAGGTGCATGTGGAACTGACGCCCTACGACTTCGACACCGCCCGGATCATGCGCCTGGCGTGATCCCCCCCTCGCCCCTGCGGGCCGCCCTCTGAAAAATGAAGCGGCCCGACCGATCCTCCCCGGGAAAAACCCAAAAACCCAAGGGATAACTCAGTCGGGCCGCCTGCTTTTGTCGCGACGCGCGCGTCATAAGCAAAACCCTCGACTCCGGTCAAGACTTTCCCGAAACTTTTTTCAGATTTTTCTGAAGGCCGGTTTGGGAGTCTTCAAAAAAGAAACTCCTCCGCCCGCCGGATTTGTTCAGAAAAAGCCGCCTACCCGCGGAAAAGCGGTTCAATGGCGCTCCTGGATCGCTTTGAGCGCGCGATCGATGATGACCTTGGTTTCCGGGTCGGCACCGCTGGCCAGAGCGGAGATCGGCGCCACGGACTTGCTGGTGCCGGTTTTGCCCAGCAGCCGCAGCCCCGATTGGCGCACCGATATTTTCACATCGGAAAGGTGCTTGAGGACCAGCGGTTCGATGACAGGACCGAGATCGCCGTATAGCGGCTCCCACGTCGTGGGATCAGACGCCCAGAGTTCATCAACGATCGGGGCGATGGCCACCGCCTTGCGTGAAACGAGGAAGGCCACGAGATCATGCGGCGGGACCACCCCTGTTTCACGGAGACGCCGCAGACCGGCCTCCAAGGCAACCGCGGACTTGGTATCCTCCGGCGTGGCCCAGATCCCGAGCGCCTTCGCCAGATTCCCCAAAAGCGCGGCATCCGCACCCCGGACATGCTGGATCAGCAGCCGGGTGATGTCCTCCCGGTAGATTTTCGGCTCCGCCTCGGCGAGGCGCTTCACCGCCTTGGTGATGCGGTCCGGATCGATGCTCTCCAGTTCGCGGCGGTTCAGATCGTAGAAAGCCGGATCGCCCTTGTCCTGAAGCTTTTCCAACGGACCCGCCACGAAGATGGCGTTGTTCACCGTGACCTCCACCACGTTGAGCTTCTCATGAATGCGGGTGGCATCGACATCCCCGGCCAGCCTTGAGGCCGCCTGGGTCGCACTCTCCAAAGACACCGAGGGCCCCGACAACACCAGCAGCCATTCGTCGTCCGGCCGCGTGTAGAGATTCGAGTGCAGCACATCCGCGCCGGTGGCATTGATCAGGTAGTCCCGCACGAGGAACCTGTTGCTGTCCCGCAGATTGCGCAGCCACACTCCTACCGCGCGCCCCGGAGCCCCATCCGCGGCGAGACGGCTGGTTTCCTTGATCAAGGGCTCCAGAACCATCCGATCCGCCAGCTCGGAAGAACGATCCGGAGCCTGCGCCGTCTTCACCGGCACCGGTTGGGCCGGGACGACCGGACGATTCGAAGCAATGGGCTCCGAGGCGGTCGTGAAGGTGAGAGGAACCGCCAGCAACCCCGCGAGGAGAAGCAGCGCCACCGCCACCGCTTTCCTGCGGCCACGAGGATTCGCATAGACCAGCAGGGCACCGCCAGCCACACCGGCGAAGCCGGCCAACCCGAGACGCTTCAAAGTGGACACTCCGTCCAACATTCCACCGTAACGCGCGCCGCCCATCAGCAGCACGCCGATGAAAATCATACCGACCACTGCGGCGATCCCGACCATCGTCCGCAGCGGGGATGGCGGCTCGAAAGATGCATGGGACGGTTCCGGAGCATAAGCCACCGTTTGGATATTCGGGGAGACGGGGGGCGCGTGCGGCACGCGCGCGAACATATCCAGTCTCGGGTCACGCCTTTCGCCGGGGTAGAATTTGCGGCTGCGGATGATGACATCATCGTCGATCCGGAAACGGTGCTCGCACGAACCGCACTCGACCGTGCGGTCCCGGAGATCGACGCCCACATTGAACCGCTGGCCGCAGGCGGGGCATCGGATCTGCAAATTGTCCGGGTGTTCGTGCGGAGGAAGCATGCTTGACTCCAACATTCCCGCAAGAGGTCCGGTTGGCAACACCAAGCGCAATACCAAGCATCATTGCTTGCCGGTGGGGCGGTGGGTCGTTAGGCATCGGACATGCTTGATGAAATCCGTGACTTGCTGGTGCTTCAGGATCGCGACAAACGCCTCCAGGGCATCCTCAAGGATCTGGAGAAACTGCCGCAGGAGGAATCCCGCGCGAAGGGCAAGCTGTCCGGGGACCAGGCCGCCGTGGACAAGGCCACCGACGCCCTGCGCGCATGCGAACTGGAAGTGAAAAAGGTGGAGCTGGATGCGGAAACCCGCCGCACCACCATCAAGCGGTTGAAACTGCAGCAGTTTGAAACCCGCAAGAACGACGAGTTCCAGGCCCTCGGACACGAAGTCGCCCGCTATGAAAAGGAACTGGACGGCTTGGAAACCCGCGAGCTGGAATTGATGGAAGAAGCCGACGGCCTGCGCGCCAAGCTCGCTGAAGCCAACGCCGCTCTGGCAAAAACCCGCGCTTTGGTCGATGAGGATCTCGCCTCAGTGGCCGAACGCAAACAGAACCTCCTGGCCACCCAGACCGAGGTGAAAGCCGAACGCGACCGTCTCGCCGCCGCCGCTCCGGCAAACATCCTGCCCCTTTACGAACGCCTGCTGAAAACCAAGGGCGGTGTGGCCATCGCCCCGATGCATGAGGGCCGCTGCGGCGGCTGCCACATGAAGCTGGTCGCCGGCACGGTGATCAAGGTGCAGTCGGAGAAGGAGATCGCCCAATGCGAGGACTGCGGACGCATTCTCTATCCGGACTGAAACCCCGCTTCAGAAGAACTCCTTGCGGCGCTCCTCGATCATCACCAGCCAATTCATCATGTAGATGGGTGGCAGGTTCGCCGGGTCGGTGATCGGCTTCAGATTCACCGTGATCTTGTCCGCAGCCATCATCGCGCCACTGCTGGTCTTCATGTCGAGCGGACGGATCGGAGTGGTCTTGTCATCCGCGGCAAGACTGCCCACCTGTCCGCCAAGCTCCACCTTCCACGGGTCCACATCCGTGCCGTAGCGGCGCTCGGGCGCGTAGAGGGACGCGGGCGGATACGTCGTGCCGGAGGAAGGGACGATATTGAAATCATCCCCGATGTAGAGACGCATGTTGGTCACCAGCGAGAAGCCCTTGGTGAAGGCCGTCATGTCGGTGCAGTTGGTCATTGCCACCGCAATGTCGTTGTCCAGGCACGGATAGGCCGGCTTGCGGATGTTGGTGCTCACCGTGTAGTCCACATTGACCACCAGCGAATTATTGATGGTGCCGTAGGTCGCATTGGGAGTCGTCACGGAATCACCGCTCAGCGTGGTCTGCACATAGGCCGGAATGAGCTGCGGATAGACGCGGATGCAAGGCCTGCTGCCGGACAGCGGTGTCATATCGAAGGGCGCAGTGCCCCCGGCCGACAGCATGTCGCTCGGATTGAGGGTTTTCACCACATCGAGGCCGTTCTTCTTATAAGTGAAGCGAAGCTGCGTCGGGTTCTGGCTGCCGGTGGGACCGGTGGTTGATTGCACGGAGATGACATCCAGTTTCATCGAGCACTGGAGGGCGCCCACGGAATAGTTGTTCCATGTCGTTTTGGAAATGGTGTTCGACTCCGCGCTCAGGCCGAAGCGGTCGAAGAACTCGATGCCGCGGTTGATGGGCACGAACACGGCACGACCGCTCTCGGATGGCAGCGATACCGGATAGAACTCGCCGGTGGTGCTGTTATCGATTTCGAACTGCTCGCGCAGGCCAGGCGTGAACGGACTGTTCCCGCCGAAACTCTGTCCACCGATCACCGAGTCCGACGACAGGGTCATGGAGCGGCGGCTGGTCAGCGCGTCGAGACTGGCTCCTCCTTCCACCTGCGCCTTGCCGGCGAAGACACGCCCCTGGATGGTCACGTTCTGCCAGGCGTCCCCCGAAGCGAAGCGGCCGAGGGCGGTGAATGCGTTCGAGGAAATCGAAAGCTGGGACGGGATCTCGTAGATCGAGACGACGTAGTCCTTCTCCTGGTCGATGCGGGTGCCGTAATCGTTCTGATAGATGTTCAGCGAAAAGGCCCACCAGTTCCGCTTGGCCACGAACCAGTCCCCCGGCTTGGCATAGCCGAAGTTGATGCGCGGGTACTTGAGCTTCGCGAACTGCGTGCTGGCGGACGTCACCACCACGTCCGAGTATCCGTTGGAGAGAGTGCCATAATACTTCCTTGATGAGATGATGGGATAGAGGATGTCTCCGGCCTGGGTACTGATATCGCCGGTCGTTCCGGCTCCCGTGTCGGTCGTGTTCAAGGGTGCCGGGAAGCCCGTGCCCAGACTGTGGTTCAGTCCGGACGCGGCATAACGCGTGCCGGAAAAGCCGCTGATCGTGTAGGTGTCATCCCCTTCGATCGGGTCGAAGATCGTGCTCACGCTCGTGAGCGTCGAGTCACCGGTGTTGCCCTTGTAGGTGGTGTTCAGGCTCAGGTTGCCGGCCACCAGGGAGGGGATCGCATTGCGCGCGTTCGCCTGATCCAGGGCATCATTGAAGATGGTTCCCCATAGCAACTGGGCGTTGGTGGTCGCGTTCGACTCGGAGGTGGTCATCATGCAGCGCATCGCGCGGTTCGGCACGATCGCCACCACCGAGCGGATGATCGCATCCTCCTTGCTGACGAAGTCCGTACGGATCTGGATGTCCTTCTGGATGTCCTGCGCACGCTGGGAATTCCGGTAGGCCGCCACCATGAGAAGACTCAGCAGCAGACCGAAGGACAGCACGATGACATAGGAAACGTAGCCGGAAGTGCGGCGTCTGATGACACGCGTTTTCATTGCTGCATGGTTCCGGAATAAGTGATGATCTCACCGTTGGGTCCGGTCATCCGTGTACGCAGGATGCCATTCTCAATGGAAAACCGGACGTCGGAGGGACGCTTGGTCAGTATCCACTCCGGGGTGGTGGTGGTACCCGTGGCGGAAACGACATAGTAGTAGAGGGCGTTGCCCGCACCCGTGCCGAGGTTTTGGAACGCGAGGATTCCCGCCCGGGCGGTGCCATCCGGTTGCTGGAAATTCAAGACCAACACGGTGGCGTTGCTCAGAACGGCATTGGTGCCGGCTTTGGCATCCGTAAGGGAATTGTGCAGGCGGTAGCGGTCCGCCTGTCCGATCAGCCGGTTCATGTAGGCGCTGACGACCGGCGCCTCCTCCACCAGGAAGCTCTGCGCGCTGTAAATGCGCAGGAAGGTGAACTGCTGGTTGGCCAGCGCGAGCACGATCGCCCCGATGGCCATGCCGATCATGATGGCGACCGAGAGTTCGATGAGCGTGAATCCACGCTGATGACGCCGGGCTTTCATTGCGCGCGCACCACGGTTCGGGATTTCACATAGGTATTCCCGCCGATATTGTAGGTCAGGACGCTCTGGACCTTCCAGATCTTCATGGCGGCGGGGTTGTTGGTGGTCGTTCCGGTGCCTCCGTCGATGGGATAGTTGGATCCATCCGCAGAACGGGTCCGATACACCGTGCCGGTCACCGGCGTGCCACCCGGGGTTCTGCCGATTTCAATGCTGGTGGTCGAATACTGGGGCTGGGCCGGCCACGGCGAACTGACGCCGGTAAGCGTCTCGAAAGGCACGCGCTGGGCGTACGCCTTCTCGTAGGTCAGGTAGGCATCGGAAAGCGTCTGCTGCATCGTCCACTGCCGGGGAATGAGCACGTTGAGCGAAAGCTTCAGGAGAATGAGCCCGAGCATGCCGAGCACCGTGATGGCCAGAGTGGCGTCCACAAGAGCCATTCCACGCCTTCCCCTCTTGCGCGGAGCGCGGGAAACGGGAAGAATGCGCCCGTGTTTCAACGCGCCTTCATGCTCATCGCCGCCCTGTGGTTCATGACCTTCGGCACGACGCATGCACAGGCCCTCCTTACCCCCCCCTACGGATTGAAATGGGGGGATTCTCCGGAGAAGTTGATTTCTTGGGCTTCCCGACACTCTCTGGACGTTACCATTTCGCTTCCAGGAGATCAACCGGCATTGCGGGTGGTCAAAATCCAGGCCCGCAAGGGTTTCCTTCCCGGCTCCATGGACTCCGCCGTGGAAGGCCGCTTCCTCAGCGGACGGATGTTCGAAATCACCGTCCATTACTCCGATCCGACCGCTTCCGCGGACTCGATGGAGGCCCGCTTCCAGCAACTCAAGCAGAAGCTCACCCGCGACAGCGGGCCGCTGGTGGCGGATCAGCAGCAGCGGGCCACCGCCGACCAGTTCACCACGCGGACGCAATCGTTTCATCGGGAGCCGGTGAAGGGTTTGTTCCTGATGCTCGCTTACACCGAGGTGGAGGACCAACTGCGGAAGTCGAAGGACGCCCGCTATTCGGTGATTTATCGGAACGACAATCTGCGGCAGGAAATCGAGAAACTGCTGCTGTCACCGGCCGTCCCACCGGACGGCCGGTAAAGCCGGATGATCAGTCGATGGTGGTGACGTTGCCGTTGACCTGGATCGTCCGGTCAAGGTTGAAGGTCACATAGGCGAGACGCTCGACGCCGAAGGGAGTGGAGGTCACCAGCTCCATGGTCCACTGGCCGTCCGCATCGAAGATGCGGTCCCAGTTGGTGAGTGTGAGCACCCGGCTCTGCGGAATGGTTTCATTGACCACCAGCGAGGACCCGGGAACTACGGTGCCCACCGTACCCAACACCGCCGGACCCTGGTAGATCTGGGCATAGGTGGTGGAGCTGGGATACACGTCGTTCATCGTCAGCGACACCTGCGGCATCGCGAACCGGATCTTCTGGTTCATCGTGACTCCGGAGATCGAGCCATCCGCCACCGGCCAGATCTGGATGAACTGGGCGGCGAGCTGGGAAGCCGGAGACTGGTAGTCGTCCAGCGAGAAGAACGAGAAACGCTCCTCACCGCGCACCTTCGTCTGCGGCGTGGCCACCAGCGCTGTCACCGGAAAGGTGAGCGTGGCCGTGACATTCGAGGAGATGGACGAGGTGTTGAACAAGGTCGCCTGCGTTTTATCAATCCCGATGCCCGTACCGCCTGCGCCATAACTCTGGATGTGCCGGAGGAAGTTCACGCTCTTCGCCGCCGCCGGAGCCGAGGGATCCGAAAGCAGGCCGGAAACCGAGTAGTCCACGTAAAACGGCTTGTCCACGCGGGTGCGGGGAATAGTCACGTAAGGGTCGGCGGAACGGATCGCCACCTGCGCGATCGGCACATAGGTGCCAACGTACTTGCTATCGAGCAGGAGGGGAGTAGCTCCCGACAAGGATTGCACGGTCCAAAGCTCGAAGCGCGCGCCACCGGGATCGATCGCAAGCGAGGACTGCTGACTGCCGCTCGCGGCAACCGATGCATCCCACTGCACTCCGGAAGGAAGCTGAACCTGGCGGATGAAATTGGTGAAGCTGCTGCCGGTCTGGGCCATCGCACCCGCGGAGCCCAGCAACAGGCAGCCAAAAGCAAATCGGAAGGTGTTCATTGGGGTTTGGTGGTTGCGGTGGCCGTAGCGGGCTGGACAGGCTTGGGAGCAAGCACCGAAATCGGTCCGGTATGATAGGTGGCGACTACGACGCTCGTGCATTTCGAGAGCGCCTTCTTCACATCGTCTGACAGAGGCTCACGTCCCTCGGCTTGGGCCCGGGTGACCTCCTGGGTCGTGATCCAACCGCGGTTGGCGGCGTAGAAATCCGCCCATATCTGGAACTTCACCCCATCCTGCAGACCGACCCGGGAAGCGTAGTTGTCCGGGATGTGGAGGATCGCCTGCTTCGGGACGAGACTCGCGTAGCCATTGAAGCAAAAGATATCCGAGCGTGAAAACAGATCGCCGGGACGGTTCACCACCGAGGGATCTTCCGCGAGCTGTACCGGCTTCATCTGCGCCGTAGGCGGCGTACTGTTCGCCTTCTTGGAGATCGCGGTGAGTTGCTCGTGGGTGACAGCATCCGCCATGGGCGCCTTCACGGCCATTTCACCATGGGCCGACAGGGTGATCGCCAGGATCGTAAGGGGAAAGAGGGTTTTCATGACTTGCGGAAGGTGACCAGGACGCACAAGTCCTGAAGGTCGAAGCCGGAGTCGTTGGTATTCGTGTGGGTCAGCTCGAACAGGTAGATGACGTCCATCGGCCCGATCTTGATCTTGCCCGCGGAATCCAGATAGGGGCGCAGGAAGCTCTCGATGGTGGGCTGGTTGTAGTCCGGAAAGGTACTGGGCGGTGTGGCACCGTTCACCAGTGCGACGATCTGCCCCGTATTCCCTTGAAGCGTGGTGTAGAGGGTGGACCAAGCGTTGTTGTAGTAGTAGCGGCCCGCGAAGTTGATCTGCTTGTTCTTCAACACCTGGCGCGTGTAAACGATGGTGCTCGGATTCACCTTCGTCTGCTTGTCGTAGAAGACGCGGGTCCAGGAGCCGGTGTCATATTTCACCTGCGCTTCCACCGGGAAGTAGGCGGTGGAGGTCGCCACGGATGCGCCGAGAATGCGCACATCCATGTAAAGATCCTGCTTCGGGGTGAGGATACCGGGCGGAGTGATGGTCACCACGTCCTGCACGATGCTCGGATACGTGATGTTCCAAGTCAGCGTCGGATGCGTGCCGGTCTGGACGATGGTTGGAAAGGCAGTCAGCGAGCCGACCGGGATGGCCGGGTCATTGGTCTGCGCCAACGCATGACCACCTGCAAGGAGGGCGGCGGCGAGGGCTGTGAGGAAGGAGGTTTTCATGGCTGTAAGGGTGGGGTGGGAAACAGAATCCGCCGCAGACAGAACGGGCACACCGTCGTGGAGCGGAAGCGCGCGCGCCGGGCACGAACACGGAGAATCCCGGAAAAGGATGAGCCGTGTCCGCTCGGGACAGATGCCCGGTTCGCGGCCACCAACGATGGCCGGCAAGGGAGGCCATCATTGGTCGGATTCGGAAAACTCAAGGAGGTAACAACGTTTCGGTCGTCGGGGATCAGGGTTGGGTGTTGAACAGCAGTTGTGGGTGAGTCTGGTCAGGTCTGGTCAGCGGACAGGATTCAGGGGGGCGTCCGCCCAGGAGCGCCAGGGCCCGCGAGGCACATCGCGATCCTGGATGAAACGCCATTCGACCTGCTGTCCACTGCGCAGTCCGAGGTAATCCCGGACGGCAGGACTCAGGTCGATGCCAGCGTTGGAGTTCCGGTTGGGACGGGGACTTTCCTTTCCGAAAACGTATTGCCAATGGTCGGTGGTGAAGGGGCCGACATCCTCCCATTGGGCAAAGCACACCTTGCCCTCATGATGGATGAAGACCCAGCGGTCCTTGCACACCGAGATGCCATCGCCGCGATAATCCTCCCAGAACCATGGAATCACGCTCTGGGCTTCGGGGCGGTGGCGGCCGTCGCGGCCAATGTCATTGTAAGGCAGCGCGACATAAAAAGGATTGAGGGACGGGTGAAAATCCGCCGGGAGATACCCACGGCGCTTGTCCGGATGATCGTAGCCTCCGAAATTCTCCTGCCAGTTCTGGTCCCAGGCGCTGGCCACATTCGGCGTGGGATTGTTCTGAGACGGCTGCTCGCCCACCCAGAAGACCGTGGCCACCACATTGCGGTGCCACGCATCCGGACCGCGGAAATGCTCACGCGGATCCTCCACCACGATGGTCGCGGCGGGCGGCACCCCGTAGGGATCGCTCAACGATGGAATCGCCTCGCGCCGGTTCTCCAAAAGCCCCTCGTGCGCCGCGTCCAAGCGGTCTTGCAAGGCCGCGCCTTTTGCAAGCCACGGTGCAAAAAGCGCCGCGGAAAGGGCAAAAAACCGCTTTGTAAGCTCTTGGTTACCCATCAGTTCGGACCTACGCGATCACGGGTGTTAGGGCGACCCTAAATAATCTGCATCTTCTTACAAGATTATTCAGATTATTTTTGAACGGATTAGACGTTCAAGTGTCTTGGCCCCGGCACCACGGAATCACGGCACCCCATAAGCCAAAAATTTCAGCCGATTACAATAAAATTTTAGAATCGTGAAATAGCCGGTTAGATCGAAAGGTAACCATCACGGACCCTTTTCCAAGCCAAACCGCCGTTCCAACTCGCGGATGGAGAACTCGGTAAGCGTCGGCCGGCCGTCCGGAGCGCAGTAGGGCAATTCGCAATCAAAGAGCGAATCGAGCAAGGCCGTCGTCTCGATCATCCGCACCGGTACTCCAGCTGCTTGGCGGCGGGCCAACAGACGCGCGACCCGCTCGAAGGCAAAGCGCGACCCGGGAGTGGATTCGTGGAGCAATTCGTCGATCAGCAGATCCACGAACGCCCGTGAATCGGTAATGCCGAGACAAGCGGGCAGTCCCCTCACCTGCACCGTATTCCCGCCGAAGGATTCCAGCTCGACTCCGGCGGCCGCCAGCGCCTCACGCTCGCGGACCAGCAATTCATGATCGCGTGGCTCCAGCTCGATCAATTCCGGAACCAACAGACCCTGGCTCTCGACGCCCTCTTCACGGCCGGACAAAAGCTTCTCGTAAAAAATGCGTTCCCGTCCCGCCCTTGGGTCGAACAGCACCAGCCCATCCTCGCTCTCCATCAGCACAAATCGTTGGTGCAGCAGGCCGAGCTGACGGAACGGCGGAGCCTTCGAGACTGGCACCGGAGGAGTGGTTTCCTCCGGGACTCGCGGCGGGATCAGCGCGGCTTCCGGTAGCGGGACCTGCACGGCGGCAGGCGGTGTCCACACGCGCGGCGAAACCGTCTGCCGGGGCGGCGGGGTGTAGGTGGGACGGCTGGTTGGCGCACCGGAGACTGCCACAGCCGGTGCATCGAAAATCGCTGCCGAAGGCTTCGGTCGCAGCGCCGTGGTCACCGCTTCCAGAATCGCATCGCGGATGTCGAGCGGCCGATGGAAGCGCACCTCGCGCTTCGCCGGATGAACGTTCACGTCGACCAGATGAGGCTCCAAGTCGATCCACAGCCACGCCGCCGGGTGCATGCCCTCCGCCACCGCGCCGCGGAAACCCTCCGCCAAGGCCCGGGAAATCACCGAGTCCTCCACCGGCCTGCCATTGAGAAAGACGCACTGGTGCCTTCGTCCCTTCCGGGCATGGATCGCGGGCAGCACGAAGCCATCGATCGACACGCCATTGCCGCGGGTGACGGGTAGTTCGATCAGTTCGGACGCCGATTCCGGGCCCAGCAAATGGCGGACCCGATCCAAGGCACGGGCCACCGGAGGCAGGTCGAAAACCTCGCGGCCATCCTTTTCAAACCGGAAGCGCACGTTCGGTGCAGCCAGAGCATGAAGGCGGAGCTGGTGCTCCACATGGGCGGATTCCGTGGATTCCGCGCGCATGAACTTCCGCCGCGCGGGCATGTTGAAAAACAGAGAACCGGCCTCGATCGACGTGCCTGGCGCGCAGCCGGCCTCCTTCACCTCACGAAGACGCCCGCCGTCCACCAACACCTCGGTCCCGGCCACGGAATCGCGCTCGCGCGTGACCAATCGGAACCGCGAAACGCTGGCGATGCTCGGCACCGCCTCACCGCGGAAGCCCAGCGTGGAAATCGCAGCGAGGTCCGCAGACGTGCGCAGCTTGCTGGTGGCGTGGCGTTCGAGTGATAGCAACGCATCCTCCTTCGACATCCCGCAACCGTCATCGATCACCCGGATGCGGGCCGAGCCACCACGCTCGATTTCCACGCGGATCTCCCCTGCCCCGGCGTCGATGCTGTTTTCAACCAGTTCCTTCACCACCGACGCCGGCCTTTCCACGACCTCCCCCGCCGCCACCTGGCTGGCGAGGATATCGGGAAGCACGCGGATCTTCGGCATCGGGAAGACGTTTTGCGGCAACGCGACGGCAGGCGGAAGCGCAAAGTACTACTCCGCCTTCGGCGTCTTCTCCGTCGCCACCGCCTTCTTCGGCTCGGTGGGCGTAGCCGGGATCGGCGTCGCGGAAGGAGGTGGTGCCCCGGCCTGCTGCGGTGTCTTCACCGGAGCCACCGGCTTCGCGCCAGGAATCGCATGATTCCAGTCCGCATAAATCAACCCGTCCACCTCCACGCCATAGACCGGATTGGTGGTGTTCGGATCGATGTAAGAAATCATCCGCCACTTGTTGCTGGTGCCGAAGCCCTTCACCGCACCCGTCTTCGGGTCACACGCCACAGACCCCAGCATCGTGTAGATCGGCTCCGCCATCAGATCCGGGATCGAAACCCGCAGCACCGACAACATTTCATCCCCGCCAATGCTCACAAACGGCGTGAACACCAGTCGCGAGCTCCCGGGTTCATCCCCCTTGAGCGCCGTGAAAACGCCGCCGTATTCCACGAAACCTTCCGCGATCCACGGCTTCACCAGATGCCGGGGCAACTGCTTGTTGTCCGACACCGGCTGCTTCGGTTCGGGAGCCGCGGGCTTTTCCTCCGCGGCAAACGCTCCCGCCACCATCACCACCACCGGAAAAATCCAGCGCATAGGGTGGCAGCATGCACCCGTTCCCCGCCGTTTGCAAGTTGCCGCTGAAGCCCCGTTTCCACCCGCCGCTCACGAACAAACTGGATGCTCTGAATTTCGGAGTGCGGCGAGCCATCGCCGCTTTGAGTGGAGGCGAGCCATCGCCGGAGAAAAAACCTGCATTTACCCCACCCACTCCCCCGTTCCAGACCAACCTCCTCTCCGGCTCAGGCTCCCTACCTGTATCCCCCTCTTCTCCCGTCGATGACTCTCCGGCACCAAAAGCGGCGATGCCTCCTGCCCTTTACCGACATCTTCTGGAGCTCCGGTCCCTGTATGATTGGATCCCGCAGGGATCCCGGAACATAGCCCCGGGTCAGCGAGCCTTGGCGAGCGCCACCCGGGGTGAACGGTGTTTTAAGAATCCGCACCCATGCGTCAGCGGGGTGCGCAGAGGCGGGAAGTCCATGGAGCGTTCTCCTGGGTAGAAGGCGTGACGGGCCTGCCCGCCCCTCTGCGACCCACTATCGGGGTCGGAAAATTCCAGTGATGCGCCAATCCGGAGGTCGCTACGCGACACTCCGGCTACGATCCGCGACCTCTCCGAGGTCAAAGAGGTCGAGGGTGACCACATCGAAATATGGGTAAAGGGCAGGATGCCTCGCCGCACTCCACGGAAGAGCCCCGGCCACCAGCATCTTGACTTCCCCGGCTCCCGCGCCACACTGCCGCCTCACGACAGGAGAGTTCCCACGCTCGGGGAACTGAGAACGGCCGGCGCTCGCGGCGAAAATCCTCCGAACCTGGAAGCGGGTCCGCCCGCCGCGTAGGAAGCTCGTCCCAATCCGACCCTCTCCTCCACGGCCGCGCCTGTTCCTACAGCGCGGCCTTTCTATTTTCTGACTCTCAGCTCTCAACCATCACCTCTCAACTTCTTCCCACCATGATCAGCCCCGAAGAAACCACCGGAGCGGCCCCCGTCGAATCCAACCACGACGAATCCCGCGCCCCGCTCCCCGCCTCCACCCGCGTCTATCTCGAGGGCTCGATCCACCCTAGCGTCCGCGTGCCGATGCGCGAGATCGCCCTTTCCGATACCAAGGCCTTCAACGGCCGCATCGAGAAGAACGCCCCGGTCCGCGTTTATGACTGTTCCGGCCCGTGGGGCGACCCGGCTTTCACCGGCACCTCCGAGGAAGGCCTGCCCGCGCTCCGCCGCGAGTGGATTCTCGCCCGCAACGACGTCGAGGAATACGACGGCCGCGAGGTCCAGCCGCAGGACAACGGCTACCTCACCGAGAAGCACGCCGAGTACGCCTCCAAGTCCGAGCGCGCCAACCGCTACGTCGAGTTCCCCGGCCTCACCGCCGACCGCCGCAAGCCGCTCCGTGCCACCGGCAAGCCCGTCACCCAGAAGTGGTATGCCGACAATGGCATCATCACTCCTGAGATGGAGTTCATCGCCATCCGCGAGAACATGCGCCGCGCCCAGATCGCGGACCTGAAGGAGGACATTGTCCGCAATCACCTGGACAAGCAGCACGCCGGTTCCACCCAGCTTCCGTCCAGCCCCTACACGCCGTCCATCTTCGGTCGCTTCCCGCAGCGCATCCCCGCGGAGATCACGCCGGAATTCGTCCGCAGCGAGGTCGCCGCCGGTCGCGCCATCATCCCGCTCAACGTCAACCACCCCGAGTGCGAGCCGATGATCATCGGCCGCAACTTCCTGGTGAAGATCAACGCCAACATCGGCAACTCCGCCGTCGCATCCTCCATCGAGGAGGAAGTGGAAAAGATGCGCTGGGCCACCAAGTGGGGCGCGGACACCGTAATGGATCTTTCCACCGGCAAGAACATCCACGCCACCCGCGAGTGGATCCTGCGCAATTCCCCCGTACCCATCGGCACCGTGCCGATCTACCAGGCGCTGGAAAAGGTGAACGGCAAGGCCGAGGACCTCACCTGGGAACTCTACCGCGACACCCTCATCGAGCAGGCCGAGCAGGGCGTCGATTACTTCACCATCCACGCCGGCGTGCTGCTGCGCTTCGTGCCGATGACCGCCAGCCGCATGACCGGCATCGTCTCCCGCGGCGGATCGATCATGGCGAAGTGGTGCCTCGCCCATCACAAGGAAAACTTCCTCTACACCCACTGGGACGAGATCTGCGACATCTGCGCCGCCTACGATGTCTCCTTCTCCATCGGCGATGGCCTGCGTCCCGGCTCCATCGCGGACGCCAATGACAAGGCCCAGTTCGGCGAACTCGAGGTCCAGGGCGAGCTCACGACCCGCGCTTGGGCGAAGGGTTGCCAGGTCATGAACGAAGGCCCCGGCCACGTGCCCATGCACATGATCGAGGAGAACATGGCCAAGCAGCTCGAATGGTGCCACGAAGCCCCCTTCTACACCCTCGGGCCGCTCACCACCGACATCGCCCCCGGCTACGACCACATCACCAGCGGCATCGGTGCCGCCATGATCGGCTGGTACGGCTGCGCCATGCTCTGCTACGTCACGCCGAAGGAACACCTCGGCCTGCCCAACAAGCAGGACGTCAAACACGGCGTCATCACCTACAAGCTCGCCGCCCACGCCGCCGACCTCGCCAAGGGCCACCCCGGTGCCCAATACCGCGACAACGCCCTGAGCAAGGCCCGCTTCGAGTTCCGTTGGGAAGACCAGTTCAACCTCGGCCTCGATCCCGTCACCGCCCGCGAGTTCCACGATGAAACGCTTCCACAGGACGGCGCCAAGACCGCCCACTTCTGCTCCATGTGCGGCCCGCACTTCTGCAGCATGAAGATCACCGAGGACGTCCGCAAATACGCCGCTGAACAAGGTCTCTCCGAAGAACAAGCCCTCCAGGCCGGCATGGACGAAAAGAGCAAGGAGTTCACCGAAGCCGGTGCCGAGGTCTACGTCCCCGCCTGACCCACCACCACCAGGGAACAAGGACATTCCTGTCCGCTCCGAAAAGAGCCCTTCCCACATAGATCCTATAGGGCATATACGTCCTATAGGACCTATTTTTCATGAGCCCCCAGACTCAACTCCCCCAGCTTTCCGAAAGCCGGGAACTACCGCCAAGCTCCTCTCCTACCGAAAGGCAGAAGTCATCTACGACTTCACCTTCCGGTTCCGCGAGCGCTTCCTCAAGCGTGGTGACCGCATCATAGCCCAGATGGTCCAAGCTGCTAGCTCCAAAATTTGATTTAACGCGTCACCTGCGGAATGGGATGTCAAATTTTATTACGTCAGTTCCAGTAGCCGTGAGTTGAATAAATAAAATCCTCAATAGTCTCTAATTCCGAACATGCGGCTACCAATTAAATCTAAATTACAATGTCTCGCCGCTCCGTCAAGATCGGGAAACAAATTCAAATAGTTGATATTCATTCGGTTGAGGCATTTTAAAACCTCGGGGCGTTGAGAATTAGGCATGTTGACTTTAGTTAGAATATTACCAAATATCGTCACCTCATCATCTGATGCGCATTGATTAATCCAAGACTCAATTGAAATATTGTCTGGGGTGTAAATATGCCGCCCCCCTTGACTGTGTATTCTCGGATTCTCATTAGTTCTCGGCGTGTATAGCCCAAGCGTCTGCTTTTTTTGGCGCGTTCTCTCCCAATTTATGATTTTTTCACGGGCTGTTTGGGAAATTTCGGATTTTTCAATCATCCATCTATCTTCATCTCTAAAATTATTACCGTATTTTCGAAAAAGTTCCTCTTGGAAATCTTTTGTATATGGAGGTGAGTTCAGCCGCTCTTTAAATAGGTCGGGCTTCTTGCTTTGAATCGAGAAGTTTGAAATTCCCACGGATCCCCAGTTTATTGCAAATACTGATCGGCTCTCTACTGAATCGTCGGGTTCAACAAATGCAAAGAAAAGAGCGACGTATGGATAAGTTGTCCAATCAATTAATGGCGTCGTCAATCCATGATGTTGCCCCAGCGACCAAAGCCGAAGCTTAGCCATTTCAGCAGCCTCGTCAGCACCATCGATTTTATATTCGACGTGGTTGCATCGGGCTACTGCATCACGATATCTGTGAAGAATTAGGTTGGCGTCCTTTCCGGCTCGACCTAAGGATGACAGTATCTCCCATGACGAGTCTTTTTGCCCTCTCCAGAGATGTTCAGTATCTGTGTCTCCGAAGCCCCTATTAACGAACTCGAAAAAAGCGCTGAAGTCTCCAGCCTCAACAGTTCGAATACCATTTGATCGCGAAACTTCTTTCCAAGGTCCGGGATCAAAATTTGTAGACTCCGACGAGCGAGGGAGAAGTATTTTAGTCGATTTGTCCATTTTCCAAAGAAAAGTAATTGGTGATTTTTCGTGCAAAATCCGCAGGCCGATTTTTTGAAAGCAAAAATGCTAGCGCGAGGCCGGGACAGTTACGACAGTAGTGTGAACCTAAATGGGCCATGCGTTCACTACTGCCCCAAGTCAGGATTTTGCTTTGATTTTCGCCGATCATAAATTTCTCTAAGGATTTCGGGGGGCAGCCCGAGAAATTTCTCAAACACCTGCTCGCGAATTTGGCTGAAGGCCATTTCGACTCGGCCAATTCGGAAGCGGAGTTGCTGAAGCTCCTCGCGCACCAACCTCCTTCCAGCGTCTGTTTGCAAATTCTCTGCGTTCCAGCTGAAAAACCCGTGCATTAGGTAGTTTCGAGCTTCTAAAGAATCCTGAATCAATTCGGTAATTTCTACTGCCACTCCACATTTTTTTAGTTCGGCGAAGAGGCTCCCCATGGTCTTTGACGAAAGATAGATTTCAGACTCGAGTTCAGCTTTTGGGTTTGGCTTCTTAATTTCAATTTTCCCCGCGATCTCCAAAGCCAGCAGAATCGCAACCAACGAGCCCTCCAACATCTGAGCCGTAAAAGCAGCGTGTCCAAAATCGCGGAACACTTCATGCAGCGTCGGCGGCCATTCTGGATTCCAGATGCTGTAGGGAGTCGGCAACATGCATTGATTTAGGCATCAACCACGTAGCGACGTCCAACACCTTCTCACGCTGACGCGACTCCAGAGATGCCAGAGGAAACGGCAGCATCGCCCGAGGCTTCAAGCTACGCCTTTGGGAGCTTCCTTTGCGCCTCGACTTATGAAAAGGGGGTCTATGAAAGGGGCCATTCCTAAAGGGCGCCTAGTTAAGATCTATTTCTTTGAAAATGAGTCGGTTAGACTCAGGATACGCATGGTGCCAACAAGCGGAGAAACTGTTTAAACTAAAAGGCATTCAAGCACTTAACGCGCATTCAAAAATGTTAGCCCTCAGGGCTTTGAATCACCGAAGAAGCCCGCTAACTAAGCGCCATTCGGATCGGTCCTCGCATTTTAACAATTCACGCAGACGTAGGGCGCTTCCCATACCGCTAAAACACCGGAAATACGCCCTATTCAGCGCCATCCAGGACACCTTAACCCTCTCAACCTATCCCAATTCCTCTTCCATGAAATCGAGCACGAGATCGACGAGTTCGTCCATCCCTTCGAAGAGTTCTTCCTCAATGGTGGAAAGGTATTCCTCTTCGGTTTCGCTGTAATCGTGGCGGTCTTCCGGGCGGGTCTGGCACCAGCGGCTGGCGTTGAGAAGATCGACCAAGGTGGCGGCGCCGATGAGCTCGAAGGAGTTGATCACCCGCTGGTGGTTCACGTCGCTCTGCCAGAAGCCGTGCAGGCCATCTTCCTCTTCCAGGACGGCGACGGTTTCATAGACGTCCATGACCGCCCGCTCCTCGCGGGTGAGGGACCGCCCGGCGGATTCGTTCTCAAGGCGGTCGACCAGCGCCTCCACTTTATCCGGCCACTCGATTGGTTCATGGGAAAACATCGCGGGCGGGCTTAGAACAAGGGAGCGTTCCTTGCCAAGCGAAACGATGGCCGGGCAGCCTGTCCGTGTGCTCGAGGTGGTCGATCAGGGCCGCATCCAGGCCTTGCAGCGGAGCGCGAAATGACCGACGAGAGCCGGTTACTGTCAGTCGAGATCCACAGCGATCCCGACGGAAACAGACGAAATATTCAGGTCCCGAGAGCCCGCCTGAATGAGGAGATTGGGGAGAAGATTCACGGTTGACTGGACACTCCTCAGGCGAGCTTCGATCCTCTCAAGGTGGCCTGCAATGGAGCGTGTGAGACTGGCAATCTCATACTTGTGGTGCTCGTCCATGATCTGCTTCCGCCCTTCGATTTGGAGAATCATCCGATAGCTGGCTAGATCGCTTCCGTCCCACATGCTTGGCCCCTTCCGGTTGAGAGCAGCAAAATAACGTTCCAGCCGCTGCCGATCCTTCGTGCTCAGTTGGTCGTAAGTGGTGTCGGAGGCTGTGAGTTGCGTGAGGTAATCAAACCATGCCTCTCCTTCTTGGTCGACCGTTTGGATCACCTCGGAGGAGCTGGAAATCTCCCCGCTGTTCTTCATGCTCTGAATGGTGGCCTCGTCAAAGGGGCCGACCTCGGAGCCGTCATGGTAACGGATGATGTATTCCGCGCTCATTCGCCCATCATGTCTCTTTGAGAGCAGCGACGTCAATGGGTTCCTGACGAACCACAATGCATTCCCCTTCAATGTTTCTTGGCCTTCTCCTGCTCCGCTCTCTGCCTGTCCTTCTCACGAAAAGCACCCGATTCCCAATCCTCGTCGCTGATCCTGTCTTCAAACGGATAAGGGAGATGTGACCCACCCCAGATCCATCCGGAGTGCCTTACGCGGATGTCCATGTCTTCGAAATCCAGCACCGGCTTGCCGCCCGATTCCAGAACCGTGCCGCTCAAATGGAGATCCGTCTCCCCATCCCAGCCATGGCTGACGATCCGGCACTTGGAATCCAGGATGAGAAGAGTCGAATGGCCGCGAGGCGGTGGAGTTTCCCGTCCTTGTGGAGAGGACCTCAGGAAAAAAGCCTGCGCGATGTAGTAGCGTTTTCCGAAGCGGGTCACGTAGCCGAGATATTCCACCGACTTGAGGTGATAGGACGTGTTCTCCGTCACTTTCGGTTTGAGCACTTCGATCCTTGAATCCTGTATGGCCTTCACGATTTTGAAGTAAACCGTGGGGTCATCCAACATCGCACCGGCATCTTCTCCCCTCAGTGGAAGGACTGGCAGCAGACAGAATCCAAAAATCTGCCACGCCAATCGAAGCCTGAAGCGGAGGGAGAACATGCGCGGATGATGAGGGATGTGCGTGACGTATCCAAGGCTGTCCTCCAGAACAAGGGGCATCCATTAGCCATCATGCAATCCACCCTGGACACCCTCTACCGCGAAGAATCCGGGCGGATTCTGGCGACGTTGATCCGGTTGCTGGGGGATTTCGATCTGGCGGAGGATGCGATGCACGACGCCTTTGCGGTGGCATTGGAGCGTTGGGCGGTGGATGGGGTGCCGTCCAATCCGCGCGCGTGGCTGGTGTCCACGGGGCGCTTCAAGGCCATCGATGCGCTGCGTCGCCGCGCGCGCTTCGATGCTTCCCAGGACAAGATCGCCGATGAACTCGAGTCTTCCCGACCGGCCACCGATTCCGACGACGGGCATCTGGAAGACGACCGGCTGCGGCTGATCTTCACCTGTTGCCATCCCGCGCTGCCACCGGAAGCTCGGACCGCCCTCACGCTGCGCGAAGTTTGCGGACTCACCACGGAGGAGATCGCCCGTGCCTTCCTGATTTCCGCGGCCGCGCTGGCGCAGCGGATCGTGCGCGCCAAGGCCCGGATCCGCGAGGCTCACCTCCCCTATCAGGTGCCCTCACAGGAGGAACTGCCAGAGCGCCTGAATGGCGTGCTGCAGGTGATCTATCTGGTGTTCAACGAAGGCTACTACGCCTCCTCCGGTGCCTCGCTGACCCGCTCCGATCTTTCCGGCGAAGCCATTCGGCTCGGACGCCTATTGTTGGAACTACTTCCGGAGCCGGAGGTCACGGGCCTGCTCGCGCTGATGCTGCTGCAGGAATCCCGCCGCGCGGCCAGAACCACCGCCACCGGCGAACTGATCCTACTGGAACACCAGGACCGCTCGTTGTGGAACCGCGGACAAATCGTGGAAGGCGTCGCCCTGGTGGAGCGCGCGCTGCGTTCACGGCGTTTCGGCCCCTACACGCTCCAGGCCGCCATCGCCGCCGTGCATTCGGAAGCAGCCGATGCCGCTTCGACCGATTGGCCCCAGATCGTCGCGCTCTACAACCTGCTCGCGCAGGCCGAGCCCTCACCGGTGGTCGAGTTGAACCGCGCCGTCGCCGTGGCGATGCGTGATGGCCCGGAAGCCGGGCTGACCTTGATCGATTCCCTGTTCGAGCGCGGTGCCTTGGCCGACTACCACCTCGCCCACGCCGCGCGCGCGGACCTCTGCCGCCGGCTCGGCCGCGACACCGACGCCCGAGATTCCTACGAGCGCGCCCTGTCACTCGCCCGACAGGAACCGGAGCGGCGCTTCCTCGAAAAGCGGCTTCAGGATTTGGCGGAGAAAAAATGAGAAGCGCTGTCGATTTACGGCCACTCCGGTCGACCAGCTTGCAGAACGGCAGATCTTCCGCCGACCCAACAAACCATCACCTCCAGACCCACATGAAATACATCTGCCTTGGCTACATCGAACCGAACAAGTTCGAGAACCTCTCCGAAACCGAACGCAATGCGATGGTGGACGAGTGCTTCTCCTACGATGATGAATTGCGGAGAAACGGCCACTTCGCCGGTGGCGAGGCGCTCCAGCCCCCTCAAACCGCCGCCACTCTGCGCTGGCAGGATGGCAAAGTCGCCATCTCAGACGGCCCCTACGCCGAGACCAAGGAACAAATCGGCGGCATCCTCATCCTCGAGGCCCGCGATCTGAACCACGCCATCCAGATCATGTCAAAGCACCCCGGCGTGAAAGCCGGTCCCTTCGAGATCCGCCCCGCCGCCGATCTCTCCGAAATGATCCGCGAGAGCGAGCAGCGGCGCGCCTGATCGGATCCTCGACCCCACTAACAGAGCCGGAACATCCTCGGGGTGCTCCGGCTCTTTTGGTTTCGCAAGGGAGATCCCGTTGGATCGAAAAACAAAGGAGCCACGTTCTGTTAGGTGGATGTGGATCGCGTGTGTCCATACGATCCACCGTTTGGTCATTTCGCATGAAAACATGGCATCAATGCCAGTGATGACATGACAGGCATGCCCTAAGCATGCCAGACCATGGAAAGGAGACGCGTTTTCCGAAGGGCGTATGTCACGACCGCGATACTGGCGGTGATGACGATCGCATGGCTTGGCAGACATGCGTTGCCGGCTCTTGGAAAAACGCAGACTTCCTCCCCTCCAGCGATTGCGAGACCGCACCGCGGCACTCCGGTTCAGTCAACCCACAAGAGCCCTCTCCTCGCCGGATCGGACCATGACGTATCGGAAACGCCGGACCCTTTTGAGGAGTTCCCTGGTTCCATCAGCCCTTCCGCTGTTTCTGAAACCACCGTCCTGGCCCGTACCGATCCCGCCACCGCCGCGGGGCAGGCCATCGATGCATTGGAAGATCCGGACGCTCTCCAGCAGGCCCTCGTCGCCGTGATCGCTCTGGGTCGCATCGATGACCGGGACACTCTGCGCACATGGATCGATGAGGTCCCGCCCGGTCCTTTGCGCGATACCCTGGAGGCGGAGTGGAAGCGCGGCCACGACCTCACGCCGCCGCCGCCCGCGTTCCAGCCCGGGGAAAATCACGAGGACCGCGCACCGCTCTCCCGCCGCTGACATACCGCGTTCACCCGATTTCCGTCCGAGTCCGCACCCAAACCCACGCGGAGGAGGATCGGAGAAACCACCCGCCATGTAGGCGGGAAAACCCACAAAAAACAAACACCCATGCAATCCAAGAAAACAGGCCGCGCGTTCGTTCTCGCGCTGGCCGCCACCATCCTGCCCTTGTTCGCCGCCGGTCCCGGCGCATCCAACGACTTCGGCGGCAAACGCGTCCTCATCATCGGCATCGATGGCATGAGGGACGATGCCCTGCAGGCCGCGGACGCGCCCAACATCGCCTCGCTCACCGCGCAGGGCGTGATCACCCACACCGCCTATGCCGGCGGCGTGCTCGGCACCGCCACCCAGCAGCCGACCATCAGCGGACCAGGCTGGTGTTCCATCACCATCGGCGTGTGGACGGACAAGCACAAGGTCGTGGACAATTCGTTCACCGCCTACAAGAACAGCGTCGCCACGAACTATCCGCACTTCTTCAAGCGGCTCAAGGACGCCAAACCGAACTCCTATCTCTCTAGTATCACGAGCTGGAGTTCCATCGAGGACTCGATCGTCTCCAAGGTTGCCAGTTCGGTGAACTACCACGTGAAGGCCACGGGCGCGACCTATGCGGACCGCGATCTCGATGTGAAGAACAAGGCGGTGGCCCATCTGGGTTCCGCGAATCCGGACGTCCTGTTCCTGCACTTCGACCAGGTGGATGGTGCGGGCCACTCCACAGGCTTTAGTCCGACGAATCCGGACTACATGAATGCCATCCACACCGTGGACACGCACATCGGCAGCGTGCTCGCGGCGATCAATGCGCGCCCGCAGATCGCCCAGGAAAAATGGCTCGTCATTCTCACCACCGATCACGGCGGCACCGGTACCAGCCATGGCGGACAGACCAGCGAGGAGAGGAACATCACGCTGCTTGTCAGTGGTGCCGTGGTGAATGCGCCTCACGTGAGTCCCGCCACTCCGGGCCAGACCGCTGTCCCACCCACTGCGATGAAATATCTGGGAGTCCCGGTGAATGCCGCGTGGAACTGGGCCAGTACGGACTTCGGCCTGCCACCGTATTTCTTCAGTCCGGTGAGCGGCCAAAACGTGAACCTCAGTTGGGTGCTGCCCACGGGCGGGTTGTCCGGTTTGACCGGTTATGAGATCCGCCGCGATGGTGCGCTGATCGCCTCGCTGTCCGCTGCCACCACCACTTACACGGATGCGCCGGCTGTGGGCACTCATGCCTACGAGATCCGCTTCCTCGGCACCACGGAGACCCGCACCGGAAGCGCCACCGTGCTGGGGAACCTCAATGACCAACTTGTGCTCCACCTTCCATTCGAAGGAAGCACACTGGACATGTCCGGCCACGGCAACAACGGCACCGTGAGCGGCACGCCCGCCTACACCACCGGCAGGACGGGGCAATGCCTCCAGTTCACGGACACCACCAGCCCGCATCAATATGTGAATCTCGGCCAGCCGACCGATTTCCAATTCTCCGCCACGGACAGCTTCACGGTGTCCGTGTGGGTGAATCACACCGGCAATTTCGCGGACAACCGGTCCATCGGAGGCAGTGCGGACGACCCGGCCATCCTCTCCAACAAGGATTGGAACAGCGGCGCGAACACCGGCTGGTTCATCGGAGCGGGTGCGGATGGCCGCTGGCAATGGAACGTGGGCGATGGCACCGACCGCGCCGATTTCGACAGCGCCTCGTCGCTGCTCAGCAACGGCCAATGGCATCACCTTTGTGTGGTCCATGACCGCTCCACCAACGAAGCACGACTCTACTACGATGGCACCCTCACGGCCATCCGCTCGCTTGCCGCCATCGGTTCGCTCAACGCCACCAAGCCCACCGCCGTCGCCACCGATGGCACACTCGGTACCATCTGGCCGAATTGGTTCAGTGGCAAAATCGACGAAGTGAAGATCTGGCGCCGCGCATTGGCTCCCGCCGAGGTCACCACGGTATTCAACCAGTAACTCCGGTCTTCCTCCAAAGCCGCGCCTCCTCACCGGGGTGCGGCTTTTTCCGTGCTTGGTCCAGGCTCCTCCCCTCAAATCGCGACGTTTCATCCCCTGTCCCGCACCAGTGATTGGGCTAAAAATCACACGCGATGCCTTGACAGAATAATTGCATGCACCACAGTTGCAGGCGCTTTATTTGCATCTGAAATCCATGAAATTCAAAAACTTCTTCAGTCTCGCACCGTCATTGCTCCTTGTTGTTCTCGTTTCGTCCACCGCCTCTGCAGCGACTTCTCTGACATGGGATACCGTTGCCTCGGATTCCGCCATCACCGGCGGCGCGGGCAATTGGACCACCTCCACCACCACCTGGACGGCTGACGCCGGGGTGACGAATATCGCTTGGAACAACGCCAACAACGACACGGCCACCTTCCAAGGCACCGCGGGTACTGTTACCCTCACGGAGCCGATCACCACCGGTGGCATCACCTTCAGCACCGCCAGCTACATCGTCACCGGCAACACGCTGACCTTCGGCGCGGCGACGAACACGGTGACCAATGCCGGTGCCGCCACCATCAGCTCATCCATCGCAGGCACCACCGGCTTCACCAAGGCGGGCGCGGGTACCCTCACCCTCGGCGGCGGCTCGGGCGACACCAATGCCAATACCGAAAGCGGAAAGATCACCGCCTCGGCCGGTTCCCTGACTCTGAGCAAGGCTGCGGGTACGGACGCCATTGCCGGAAGTCTCGACCTCACCGGTGCCACCATCACCTGGTCCCGTGCCAATCAGATCAAGGACACCTCGAACATCGCCGTCAGCGGCACCGGTGCGATCGCCACCGCCTTCACCGACACGGTGGCCAACATCACCACCACTGGCAATACGACCAAGTTCAACCCGGGCTCCGGCAGCAATGTCACCGTCACCGGCACGCTCTCCATCACCGGCAGCAACGGCGTCACCAACACCAACTTCTTCTCGCTGGCCTCCAACAGCGCGAACTCCAGCCTCACCCTCGGCTCCCTCGCCCTCAGCGATGCCTACTTCGGTGTCGGCCAGGGCAATGCCACCTTCACCTCTACCGTCAATCTGAACGGCGGCCTCACCGGAGCGAACACCAACTCGGTTCCCGGCGACACCAATGCACGCCTCGTCCTCGCGGGCACCGGTACGCACGACCACACCTTCAACGTCAGCAGCGGCATCACCACCCTCGGTCCGTTGATGACCCAGACCTCCGGGACCACCGGCTCGCTGACGAAGACCGGCGCTGGCGTGCTGAGCATTTCCCGCCCCGTTACCTACACCGGTGGCACCACCGTTTCGGCAGGCACGCTGGCCGTCGGTGCCGGTGGCACCAACCAGTGGACCTCCGCGGACATCGATACCTTCCAGACCACCGCGCCCTTCGCCACCGGCACCTTCTTCGGCATTGATACCACCGGCGGCGCATTCACCTACGCCACCGGCATCGCCGGTGACCGCGGCTTCGCCAAGGTGGGCACCAATACGCTCACCCTCACCGGCACCAGCAGCTACACGGGTGCCACCCGCATCGCAGGCGGCACGCTCGCCCTGGGCGCGGGCAATCTCCTGCCGATCACTCCGCTGGCGTTCACCGGTACCTCCACGCTCAATACCGGCGGCTTTTCACAGAGTTTCTCCGGTCTCAGCGTCGGCAGCACCTTCACCGGCACACTCAATGGCAGCGGCAATGTGACCGTCAGCGGCAGCAATGTCTCCATCGGTGGCACGGCCTCCGGCGATAGTGCGACACTGACCACCACCGGCCTGGGCATGTTCATCTACGACAATGCCTCCGGCAGTTTCTCGGTGGGTGGCAATACGGACGCGGGCGGCGCATCCGGCACGGTGAACCTCGCTCCGAACTCCCAGCTCATCACCGGCACCTTCTTCATCGGCCGGGATGTCTCGCTGGCCCACGGCAGCAACAGCACCCACACCGGCACGGTCAACATGAACCAAGCCACCACCTTCTACGTCGGCACGCTGGCGGTGGCAGGCAGCTCGAAACTCAACGGCACGCTGAAGTTCACCAGCGGCCTCACCAGCCCCACCGTGCAAATCCGCGGCACCACCGGCGGCACCTCGCGGGCCACGGTCAATATCGCCACCGCCGGCAACTCGTCCTATCAGAATGCGACGGGTCTCGCGGATTTCACCGGCGGCACCCTGGATGCGCTGATCGGCACCATGAACATCGGACAGGTCACGGGTAATACCAGAAACAGCACCGGTACCTTCCGCATGAGCGGCGGCACCTTGGACGCCACCAGCATCCTCCTCGGCGCCCGCACCGGCTCGGGAACGGGCGTGGCCAGCGGCACCTTCCAGATCACCGGCGGCACCGCCAAGGTCTCCACCATCACCTTCGTGCCCGCCATCGGCAGCGGCACCGGCACCAATACCGCCATCCTCAATCTGAACGGAGGCACCCTCGCCGCACAGACCGTCCAGCCCGGCACCGGCTCCGCCAGCCGCACGCTGAATTGGAACAGTGGCACCATCACGACCTATGATGCCATCACCGACCTCACGCTCGGAGCAGTGGACGTGAAACTCGCCGCCACCGGCACCCATTCGTTCGACATCCCCACCGGCCGCAGTGCTACGGTGAATGCCGTCATTGGAGACGCCACCACCGGCGGCTCCCTGCAGAAGGATGGCGCGGGCACTCTCACGCTGACCGCCGCCAACACCTACACCGGTGACACCACCGTGAACGCGGGCACGCTCTCGCTCTCCCAAGCGGGGCTGGCGGATACAGCCAATCTCAGCATCGCCACGGGTGCCACGGTCACCCTCGGCTTCGGAGGCACGGATACCGTGGCGAAGCTGTTCATCGGCGGCGTCCAGAAGAACGCCGGTGTCTGGGGCGCCCCCGGCTCCGGTGCTCCGAACACAGACGCGGCGCTCGCCGGCACCGGCACGCTGACCGTCACCACCAGCGCCTCCGGCTACAGCACCTGGGCGACCCTCCAAGGCCTCGGACCCTCCAACAACGCCAAGGACGCCAACCCCGACAACGACGGACTCAACAATCTGGCGGAATTCGCATTCGATGACACTCCGCTCTCCGGAGTCTCATCCGGCAAGATCGCTTCGCGGGTCGTGACCATCGGTGGCGCCAAGGTTCTCACGCTGACCATTCCCGTCCGCGATGATGCCTTGACCACCACCTTCAGCGGTTCGCCTACCCTGGTTTCGAATGCGGTGGATGGTTTCCACTACGAAGTCTCCGGCAGCACCGATCTCGGAAGCACCCCGGTCACCGTGATCGAACTCACCGATGCGAATGCGACGGCGATCCAGAACACGCTGCCGATCTTGTCCACCGGCTGGACCTACCGGACCTTCCGTACTTCCGGCACGGTCAATGATGCACCGAAGGCATTCCTCCGCGCGAAGGTCAGCGAAACACCCTGACCGGCTGATCCATTCCAATGACCGGGCCGGAGCATCCGCTGGATGCTCCGGCCTTTTTGATTTCAAGGCGGTGCCTCCTGCGGGTGGAGGAGTCCTTGCCCGGTTTCCACTTCATGCGATCCACGCATACACCGCGATCGCCAGCAACACCGCCGCCACGATCAACGAGCGGCGGCCATCCAGCATCATGTCCGTGTCCACGTTGAGGCCGGATTGGGATGGGTTCGCGGGGTTGTAAAACACGTCCACCTCCGCTCCCACCGGATGGCGGGCCACCTCGGCATCGGCGCTCGCACGGGCGCCAGCGATCTTGATATTGAGCGGACCGCTCGCACTGGTGTTGCCATGGTAGTCCTGTCCATCGGCGTGATACCGGTACTCGATCACGGCACGGTAGTAGGTGCGGACACGGTGCCCGGAGTCCGTGCTATCCTCTTCCTCGAAAGACTCGGTCACGCTGGAAATGATGATACCCTTCACGCGCGTCCATGGCCGGGCCTTGCGCGGGTGCCTCCACATCCACAGCCCGGCGGCAAGGCAGAAAAGACCCGCACCGCCGCAGAGGAACACCACCAGCGGATGCCGCATGCCGGGAATGCCCCGGCTGAAGAACCGCGCGATCTCCTGTCCTTTTCCAAACGCGACCAGCCCGCCGATGTAGAGCACCGCGATCAACACCGCCCCTCCCCACAGGCAGCCTGGCGAAACCGGCGGCGTGCGCTCCAACACGCAGTCCTCCGGGTCATCCGGATCATAAAACACCGGCACCTCCGCATCCACGGCATAGCGCTTCACCACCACATCCACGTTGTCCGCGGTGCCCATGCCGATGCTGATCCGTTCTCCGTGTATCGTTCGATCTCCGGCCTGGAACTGGTATGTGATCCACGGGACATTCCTTACTTGGGTGGTATCGCCCTCGTGCCGGTGCCGCTCCGCCTTCACCTCGGAGCGCGTGATGCGCGCGCGTCCCTCCGTCCACCCCACCGCCTGCCGGACACGACGGGTGAGATAAAATACCAGCCCGAGCAACCCAAGCGGTGGCCCGAGAAACAACAATGCCATCCAGATCCCCGCGGCATCATCGCCCAGGCCCACCAGCACCAACCCCCCGCCGAGGCAGCGATACCAACCAGAGCCAACTTCGGCAGGCCGGAGTGTTTCCACTGCCTCGCCAGCATCACCACACCTGCCAACAGGATTGCCACGGCGATTCCACGCACGATGTTTTGCACGTTCCGATAGCCCTCGTTCTTCACCGGATCGGCATACGGCGCATTGCTGATATCAAACAGCTCTCCTGGACCCTCGCGCGCGAAGGCTGCCTGCATCGTCGTGACCAGCGCGGCACGCGCATCAAGCGCCTCCCGCTTCGAGGAAGCCGTCACTGTCAGCCACGTATCCCGAGTTTCCTGCCGCGGGTCAGCCTCTGTCTCGATCACCACGTTCGCTTGCATGCTCCGCCGGGTTTCCTCAAACGCGCGCATCACCCGGGCATCGTCCCGTTCCTGGGTCGTCCGCAACCGGGCGCGGGTTGCCACCTCCGTGGCCGCCAACGACGCCGCGAAGTCCTGAACCTCCCACGCGATGAACGCCAGCGTCACCAGACCGAGGAAGATGAACTTCATCCTCGCGAACAGTGCCAGTTGGTCGGACGTGGGCTCCCCCTTCTTCATCGATTCCTCTCTAGCAGATCATCATCCGCCGGCAAAGAACGATGACTTCCGGCCCTTACTTCGCCTCCGTGACCCGGGTGAGCAGGCTGCGCAGGTCCTCCGGGCTGACCGGTTTGACCAGATGCTCGTCAAACCCCGCCGCAGCGGTCTTCAAGCGGTCCGCCTCGCTGCCCCATCCGCTGAGAGCGACGATGTAGGCATCCGGGCAGATCTTGCGAACCTCGCGGGCGGCGGCAAAGCCATCCACGAACGGCATGCCGAGATCCAGGCACGCGATGTCGGGACAAAAGGACTCAGCCTCTTTCACTGCCTTCTCCCCATCATAGACCACTAGGGTCTCCATGCCTTCCATCTGGAAAAACATCCCAAGAATGTCGGCCGTGGACTCACCATCGTCGGCAATGAGAATCCTCAGCTTCTCCTGGGATCCGGTCTCCACCACCAGTTCCGGCACGGCGGGAGGTTCGATCTCGATGGCAGGCAGTTCGATCGTGAACTCACTGCCACGTCCCTCTCCTTCGCTTCTCACGGAGACCACACCACCATGCATCTCCACCAGCCATTTGACCAAGGTCAACCCGATCCCCAATCCCCCTTCGGTCGCGCATGAGCCTTGGTCGAACAAATTGAAAATGCTCCGCTGGTCTTCCGGCCGGATGCCGCGCCCGTTGTCCTTGATGGAGATGGCCACCTTGCCATCGGCGGACTTCACCGCCGTCAGACGGATGCGCCCGCCCGGCGGCGTGTATTTCGCCGCGTTTGACAGCAGGTTGGAAACCACCTGGGTGAGACGGTAGGGATCGGCCGATACACCGAGAGAGGTTTCGGAATGATGAACCTCCAAATGATGCCCCATCCGGTTGATCTGCGGCTGGACCGATTCGACCGCCTGCTCGAAAATCCCGGATAGCAGCACCGCTTGCTTCTGCAGCTCGATCTTGCCGTTGGTGATGCGGGAGACATCCAGCAGGTCATCAATCAGGCGCGCCATCTGGCCAACCTGCCGTTTCATCATCCGGCCGATGTTTTCACCGGTCTGAACGTTGCCCGGCGATGCGAGCAGCAGGTCCGCCCCCGCCAGCAGCGGGGCGAGCGGATTGCGGAGCTCATGAGCCAGCATCGCCAGGAACTCATCCTTGCTGCGGTCCGCCAGCGCCAGCTTCTCGTTGGCGACCTTCAGCTTCCGTTCGCTCTCCTGCAGTTCCTGCCGCTGCAAGGCCAAGTCGAAGAAAACGCGTGCCTTGTTGAGCAGCATGGCGGGATCAACCGGCTTGGGCAGGAAATCGATGGCGCCCGCCTCGGTTCCCCGGATGCGCCACTGCCGGCTCACCGTGCCCGCGGTGAGAAAGATGATCGGAGTTCCACGCGTGCGCTCCGTGCTTCGCATGATCTCCGCCAGCTCGAAACCGCTCATCTCCGGCATCTGCACGTCGATGAAGGCCAGGGCGACCTCATGGACCAGCAAAAGCTCCAATGCCTCCCTGCCGGATCGGGCTTTGAGCAACTCCAATCCCTCGCGCATGAAGAGCGCCTCGAGCGCAACAAGGTTGGCTTCGAGGTCATCGACCAAAAGAAACTTGATGGGTTTGTGGTAGGGCATGTTCAGCGGGAGAGGGAATTCAGGAAAGCGGCGATTTCATCCAGGTCCATGGCCCGGGCCTCCGGGCACGCTTTGAAAGCAGCCGTGGGCATCGCCTGTTCTTCGGCGGTTGCAGGCGTCTGCACCAAGGCCCTGCCACCGGCATCGCAAACCGCCCGCAGACCTTTGGCGCCATCGTGGTTGGCGCCGGTCAGGATCACGCCCGTGAGCGCATCGCCATAGGCATCCGCCGCGGATTCGAACAGCACATCGATCGAAGGTCTGGAATACAACACCGGCTCGTCGCTGGAGAGCGACAGGTGGAAATCCGGATCGACCAACAGATGGTAATCGGGAGGGGCGAAATAGATCGTCGCCGGCTCCACCGGTTCCTTGTCCTCCGCTTCCTTCACGCGCAAGGAACAGCGGCTTTCAAACAAGGAAGCCATGAGACTCTTCCGATCCGAAGGAACATGCACCACCACCAGCACCGCATACGGATAACCTGATGGAAGACTCGGAAGAATCACGGACAATGCATCCAGAGCTCCGGCGGAGGCACCGATGACGATGGCCGCTGCTTGCGGAATGACCGGATCGCTCACGCCAGACCTCCTTTCTGATAGATGCGCTGCTCGCGGTCGAATTCCATGAACGCGGCGGCATGGGCGGAAAACCGCAGGCTCTCTTTCGATCCAATCCCGAGGAAGCCTTTGCGGACCAGGGCATCCTTGAACAAGCCGATGGCCCGGTCTTGGAGATCGCGGTTGAAATAGATCAGAACATTGCGGCACGAAACCAACTGGGTTTCCGCGAAGACTTCATCCGAAACCAGACTGTGATCGGAAAACACCGCCCGCTGCCTCAGCGATGGATCGAATTTCGCGAAGCCATATCCGGTGGTGTAGTAGTCGGACAGCGAGGATTTCCCGCCTGACCTGCGGTGGTTCTCGGTGAACTGGGCCACGCGGTCCAATTCATAGACGCCCGCACGGGCCTTTTCCAACGCCTCGCCGTTGATGTCCGTGGCATAGAAGATCGTCCTGCTTTCCAGGCCTTCCTCGCGGAACAGGATGGCCATCGAATAGAGTTCCTCCCCGGCGCTGCATCCGGCGATCCATACCTTCAGCGAGGGATACGTTTTCAGGTGGGGAATGACATTCTCGCGAAGAGCCCGGAAGTACGAGGGATCCCGGAACATGTCGCTGACCTGGACGGTCAGGGTGGGCAGCAGACGCCCCACCACCTCCGGCTCATGCAGCAGGCGGTTCTGCAATTGCGAGAACGTCCCACACTCGAAGAGCTCCCGTGCCTGCACCAGACGCCTCTTGATCGAGGCCGGCGAATAATCCCGGAAATCGTGGTGATATTTCCGATACAGCGCCTCAAGCAGCAGCTGGATCTCGATTTCCTCGGTCTCGGCATCGGGCGTTTTCATCGCGGCATCCAGACACGGATCAGAGACAGCAGCTTCTCCACATCAAGCGGCTTTGAAAGATAGTCGTTGGCTCCGGCCTGGAGGCACTGCTCCTGGTCGCTCTTCATCGCCTTCGCCGTCAGCGCGATGATGGGCAGGCGTGACCATTCCCGCCGCGCGCGGATCTCCCGCATCGCCGTGAGTCCGTCCATCTCCGGCATCATGATATCCATCAGCACCAGATCGACGGATGCCCCGCCATTCACGCGGCTGCTCTCCAGCATGGAGACTGCCTCACGTCCATTGCGGGCGACGAGCAGTTTGACACCCTTCGCTTCCAACACGCTGGTGAGCGCGAACACGTTCCGGACATCGTCCTCCGCCACGAGGATGCAGCGGCCTTCCAAGGCGGCGTCGCGGTTGCCCGCCCTCTCGATCATGCGCTGCTTTTCGGGAGGCAGGTCCGACACCACCTGATGCAGGAACAAGGTGACCTCATCGAGCAGGCGCTCCGGGGACTTCGCCCCCTTGATGATGATCGATTTCGAATACCGCCGCAGACGCTGCTCTTCATCCGGATCCAGTTCGCGTCCCGTGTAAACGATCACCGGAGGAAAGGAATAGGCATCCTCCGCGCTGAGTTTCTCCAGCAACGAAAAGCCGGAAGCATCCGGGAGGCTCAGGTCGAGCACCATGCAGTCGAAGGTCAGATTGCTCAGATAGTCCAGACACTCCGTGGCACTGCGTGCGCATACGGCTTCCACGTCACGCGACCCCAGCAGATCTCGCATGGCCTCCACCTGCACCGGGTCATCCTCCACCACCAGCACCCGCCGCATTTTCTGGGTCAGACGGATTTCGAGATTACGGAGCGCCTCTACGAGTTGGTCGCGCCTTACCGGCTTGAGCATGTAGCCGACCGCACCCAGCGCCATGGCTGCCTTTGTGTAGTCACCGGCGGAGACGACATGCACGGGAATGTGGCGGGTTCTCGAATCCGCCTTCAGACGTTCGAGCACGATCAATCCCGAGTTGTCCGGCAAACCCACGTCCAGAACGATCGCGCTGGGGACATACTGCTGCGCCACCACCAGTGCCTCCTCCGCGGTCGTGGCGATGATGCATTCGAAACGAAGCTCGTGCGCCAGATCGTAAAGGATGGAGGCGAAGCGTTCGTCGTCTTCCACAGCGAGAATGACACGGCCCGCTCCGGTAAGTTGTTCGCGGTCATCCGGCATGCGGGGCACCACCTTGCCGTTCTCTTTCACCGGCTGGCGCACCGGCTCCGGGACCGATGGCAAAGAAGGAATGGAGTCCTCCACGACGGCCGGACCATTGAAAACCCGCGGCAGGACGACCGTGAAGAGGCTTCCCTTGCCCGGCTCGCTTTGCAGCCGGATCTCTCCGCCCAACAAGCGGACGAGGTGCCGCGAAATCGAAAGACCGAGTCCCGTGCCGCCATACTTGCGGGACGTGGTGCCATCCGCCTGAAAAAACGGATCGAAGATGATGCGTTGCTTTTCGGCCGCGATGCCGATGCCGGTATCCCTTACCGCAATGGCCACGTGATCGCCATCGGCAGCGGAAACATGCAACCCGACCGAGCCGGCCGCGGTGAACTTGATCGCGTTCGACAGGAGGTTTTTCAACACCTGCTCCAGCCGCTGCGAATCCGTCTCAATGCCTTCTCCAGCGGATGGATCGGCCTCGAATGACAATTCCAATCCCTTCTGGTCCGCCAGCGGCGCGAAGGTATTGCGCAGTCCGGCCATCAGTTTCTGGATCCGCACGGGTTCGGCATGGACCTCCATATGCCCCGCCTCGATTTTTGAGAGATCGAGCACGTCGTTGATGAGCGAGAGGAGATCCTTGCCGGAGGATTCGATGGTGAGGGCATATTTCACCTGCTCCGCCGTGAGATTGCCCGTAGGATTCTCCGCCAGCAGCTTCGCCAGAATCAGCGAGGAATTGAGCGGCGTCCGGAGTTCATGGGACATGTTGGCCAGGAAGTCCGACTTGTAGCGGCTGGCTTGCTCGATCTCGCGCGCCTGGCTCTCCAGATTCACCTTGGCGGCCAGCAGGTCGTTCTTCTGGCGCTCCAGGATACGCGTCTGCTCTTCGAGCTGCGTATTGGTCTGCTCCATCTCCACCTGCTGGAGTTCCAGACGCGATTGGGATTCGCGAAGCGTGCGGCTCTGCTCCTCCATCTCCTCATTGGAAACCCGCAGCTCCTCGCTCTGTGCCTGGAGTTCCTCCGTCTGCCTCTGTGTCTCCTCCAGCAGTTCCTGGAGCTTCGTGCGGTATTTCACGGCACGCACGGCTGTCGCCACCTGGCTCTCCACCCGTTGCAACAACTCCGGATCCGACTCATGGATCGGGCCGAAGAAGCCCAGTTCAACCACCGCATCGACCTTTCCGTCCAATGAAAACGGAGCCATCAGCAAGCGCCGTGGCAATGCATGCCCGAGACTCGATCCGATGGTGATGTATCCCTCCGGAATATCCTGAACCACGGCCAGCCGTCCCTCCTTCACCACATTTCCGAGCAAGCCTTCCCCGATCGCAAACCGTTCCGGCACGCTCTCCACCGCCGCGGCGTGGACCGCGCTTTTCCGAAAGCTTCCCCGGTCCTCAATGAACATGGCCCCCGCTTCCGCCCCCAAATAACTACTGAGAAAGCCCAGAATATTTTCCCCGAGTTGCGCGGTGCTCAAATCGCCCACCAGATGCCGGCCCAGTTCCGCCTGGCCACGCTGGAGCCACATTTCACGCCGCGAGGCGATCCGGACCCTGATGAACTGGTGGCCGATCACGGCGAGCATCCACAGGGTGGCAATGGCAAAACCCCGGCGGATTTCCGACAACTCCCTGCCCGGACCATCGGGCGTGGTGAAGTAGGCCACCACGATCAGCATCGTTCCGAGTGCCGCCAATCCGAATGGCATGTTCGGCTTCCATAGGAAGAACGACAGCACCAGCGGCACCATGTGCAGCATGTAGATGGAAACCCCAAAAGGGGTGAAATGATCCGCGGCAAACACTGCTGCGAAGCCCAACCAAACGGCCCAAATCAGAAGCAGGGGGGATTTTTCCGCGAAACGAGTCATCGGTATTTCCGCCCGATCTGATCCGTCAAATTGCACGGTGGTCAACGAATTTCCAAAAATCGTGCAGGATGCTTGGATCATCGGGCATCCTGCATGATGTCTCGCCAAGCAGCAAAAAGCCCGCCGGTCCTTGCAGACCGGCGGGCTTCGCTATGCATCTGCCCATGGAAAACGATATGCGCTTCAGGGCGCGGCCGTCACCGTCGCCCGCAGGAACACCTTGGGAGAAGAAGTGACGCTGCCCGGAGTCCGGAATGTGCGATAGCTCCATCCTGCCGGGAGATTCGGAAGATTCGATGTCACCGCGGGGATGACCTCCGCCACCGCCATCGATGTGAAATCGGAGAAATCGTTGGTGCCCTGCACCGTGTAGATCACCCGGTCAACGGTCGCGGAAACCAGATCCCCCGGGCCTGAGAATCCCGCCGCGCCGCGGACCGGAATGGTGAGCGTAAGCACCCGCTCCACTCCGCTGCCCGGATCGATCTCGACCACGCGGCTGGCGATGCCCGCATTTGCGGAGGAGGAGAGAGGATTCCCGGCAAGGGCGAACTCCAGAAGATTCGATTGCCCATCGTGATCCGGATCGAGATCCGGAGCATTGTTCAGGGAGGTGAGCCCCATGAGACTGGCCCACGCATCGTAAGCCGGACTGAACACGAGAGCCGAAACCGTCAGGGTGATTGAATTTTGGCCGGCCACCAGATCGTGGGTGTTGAGGCGGAAGGTATTCGCCCCGATCACCAGCGAACCGCCGTCCGCGAGATTGGCGAAAGAGCCCGTGACGGTGCCGGTGTACTGGGCGATCACGATCTTCGTGCCATCTCCGAGAGTTGCGGCACCCGCATCGGTGACGGCCAGCGTGGCACCGCCGAGATTGATGTTCCCGGCGAACAAAGCGTCCGAAGCAACCGTGCCCGAGTTGATCTGGATCGCCAGTGTGGCGCCGGGCTGCAGGGTCACGGCACCTGCCGTCAACGCGCCAATGGCGGCATTGCCGGGGGCAAGCGTGCCTCCCACCGTGAGAGGCCCGGTCACCAGACCCGTACCACCGAAGGTCGTCCCGGCAGCGGTGGTCACCGCGGTGCTACCCAGCGATCCATTTACCAACAAGGTGCCGGTCGATACGGTGGTGGGGCCGGTGTAGGAACTGGCTCCGGAAAGGATGATTGTGCAGGTTCCGCTCTTCGTCAGCCCGTAGGTTCCGCCCGATTCCGTGATATTGCCGCCAAGCGTCAGATTTCCTGGAACAAGATTCCCTGGCAACGTGGTGAGGGCCACGTCGCCGCGCAACTCTATCGGGCTGCCGATGAGCGATGCCACGGCGCTCGCGTTCGCGATCTTGCAGCCGCTGCCGTTGAAGACGAACGGGCGGGTGATGGTCGAAACCGCAGCAGTGTTCGAATAGAACTGGGCGCTGGCTCCGGTGTTGAAGGTCACGGTTTTTCCCGTGCCGTAGTCGGGGATGCTGGTCGTGGTCTCCATGCTGAAGATCCCGCCATTGACGACAATATTGCCGTCGCTGACATCCGTCGCCACCAGACAGACGGTGTTGTCATCCACCTTCGTGAGAGTATGGCCCGCGAGATCCACCGATGCCTGGTTTACTCCGGCGGCCTGGGTCGCACGGACATCGAACCGGGCGGTTCCCCCGATGCTTGCATCCGCGGCGAGTGTGACACGCTGGAAGGCGTTCTGCTGGTTCACCGTGCCGCTGTTGACGAGCGCACCGTGTCCGGCAGGGCCGGCCCCGGAGATGACGAAGGACTTCTGGCCGAAGTTGAGATTGTTGGCGGTGGGGTTGCCGCTGAGATCGAAAGCCCCGCCATTCGCAATCGTGACGACACCGCCGGGAAGCGCACCCACGGAGTTGCTGTTCGTCGCCCGCAAGGTACCCACGTCGATGTTCGTGCCGCCGGTATAGGTGTTGGTTCCGGAGAGAACGAGCGTGCCCGAACCGGACTGGGTAAGAAGACCCGTGCCGGAGATCACATTGGCCACGGTGAGGGTGTCGCTGCGCCGGAAATCCAACAGGGCGTTGTTCACGACCGCCCCCGTTCCTACGGTTCCCGTCGTACCTCCATTCCCCACGCGCAAGGTTCCCGCGTCGATCTTCGTTTGTCCTGTATAGCTGTTGTCGGTGGCGAGGGTCACCAAGGCGCCGCCATTCTTCGTGAGCATCCCGGTTCCCGCGATGCCATTGCTGCCCGTCACGAGGTAATCGAGCACACCATTGTTGAAGCGTGCCTCCAGGGGGCTCACCGGACCCGCGCTGATGTTCAGGGTGGTCGAGACCGCCGTATCGTCGAAAAGATCGATCTCTCCGTCGAAATAGTCGGTGATGGTCGCTGCGTTCGAATTCAGCACCCAGTTCTTCGGAGAAGCCAGAACAGCGGTGCTCCATTCGCTGCTGGTCGCGCCGGACCACACCGGGAAATCGCCGCTGTAGGTGACATCCATGACGATCACCTGGTTGAGCGTGTCATCGTACAAATCCGCGTGAAAACGCGGAGGCACGGTCCCCAGTTTGAATGCCGACAGGCCTACCCCGGCGATCCCGCCGATCCCACTGTAGCTGATGAGCGGATATTGGCCGACCGCCGGAGTGACGCCGGTCAGGTTGATCGAAACGCTGCCCACCCCACCCGTGGGGTTCAGATACTGCTGCACTCTGACCGGATTGGTGGGAAAGGAGGCGGTATTGATCTGGATCGCGGAGCCTTCCCCGAGGTTGAGGTTTCCCTTCACGGTGATCCCGGTGCCGGCGGCCGCATTGCTGACCAGCAAGCCGCCCGTCGAGATGGTGACCTCCGGATTCAACTGCGCATTGGTCGCAAGCACTCCCCCGCTGTTCACCGTGATCGTCCCGGGACCATTGAAATCCCCCACGAACTCCAGGCGTCCTCCGTTCACGGTCGTCGTGCCCTGATGATTGGTGGTGCCCCGCAGGATCTGCGTGCCGCTGCCGATCTTCACCAGGCTGATCGCTCCGGCACCGGCATCATCCAGCGTGCCGCCGAAATCGCCATTCGCATTGCCTCCACCCACCGTCAACGTGCAGGGAGTGGCCAAAGTGTTCTTCAACTGGTTGAACGTGTTCACCGCGCTGCTGAGACCATTGATGGTTTCATTGCGGCCGGAGAGATCGAGACGGGCGATGTCCGAAGCGCCCGCGATGGTCACGCTTCCCTTCCCGGGTCCGTCCGGGATCTGCTCGTCCGCGCCGAGCTTCAGATAGACCTGCCGGGTGGCGCCACCCACCGTGAGGAGCAAACCGCCGCTCCAATCATTGGCGGCGTTGTTCAGGGTGATGCCGCCGTTGTTTCCCGTGGAGGCGGTGAGCTCGAGTCGTCCCGGACCGGTGAGCTTGCCGGTGATCGTGTTGTTCGATCCGGACGCACCGGAGATCCGCGCGTTTTCCGCCAGCGTGATGATGCCGGAGAGCGAAGATCCACCGCCCATGCGGATCGCGCCCATCGTCTGTCCACCACTGGTCTCGGTGGTGCCGGTACCGGTGATGACGAAGTTGTTGGCGAAGGCAGCTCCGCTGTTCAGGAAAGCCTGTCCTCCCTGATAGACGCTCACCGTACCGGTTCCGAAGACCGAGTTACCCGCCGCCTGGACTCGGCCGAGGTTGATGAAGGTGCCTCCCGTATAGGTATTCGTGCCGCGGATGTCCGCGTAGCCCATGATATTGACCGACACCGGATTGCCAGCGTCATCCGCAATCACGGAGTCCACGCGCAGGTTGTTGTTGGTGGCGGTGAAATTGCCGGCCGTGGTGGTGGCGTCCAGCAGTGTGATCTCACCACCGCCATTCGCCGTGAGCGTGCCACCCGTCACCGTCAGGATACTGTTCGCGGTGGAAACACCGGTGCGGTAGATGCCACCGCGCGGACCGAGCCGCATGACCCCGGCGAGCGTGAGATTGCGGTTCGTGCCGATGGTGGCGCTGATCGTATTGACCGCAGTGCCGGCCGCTGCAGTGATGTTCGCCGTGTCCGCGGTGTAACGGTAGTTCAAGCTGGCATTGGAAGTGATCGCGCCGTTGGAGATGTTCGTATAGCCGTTGTAGGGCACCGTATTGCCCGCGCCATCGAGACACGCCCAGTCATTGCCGATCACGGCCCAGCCACCGAGGATGCCGGTGGTATCGTTCACGAGACCCGAGCCGGTGAAGTTGATGTTTCCGCCCACGCGGTTCACCACCACCGTCGAACCGGTGGAACGCGCGAAGGCACCCGAGAGTGTCATCATTCCTCCGGTGGCCGGAGTGCTCAGCGTGGTATTGCCGGGACCAAGAGTGACCGGAAGCCCCAGGGTCACCGCGTTCGTCGCGTTGTTCGTGACGGTGGAGCGGTTGAGAACGATACCATTGCCCGTCACATTGAAAGCTCCCGCACCGGCGGCGAATGAGAGGCCGGTGAAAACGGTTCCCACCGCAAAATCATTGACCGGGGCAATGCGGATGTTGCCGCCGAAGATGAGGATGTCGTTCGCGGCGGGTGCGGTGTCGGCATTCCAGTTGGGGCCTGTCAGCCAGGCATCATTGGTGCCGCCGCCATCCCAAGTTTTGGTGGCGGCGCGGGCTGGCAGGTTTCCAAGAAAAAGCGTGGCGGCTGTCGCAAGAAGGGAAGCGCGTGTGATGATCGGGCGGTCCGGGATGCGGGGGCTCATGATGGGCTTTCGGTTTGGGAGTGGCCGGAGCACGGTCCCGCAAGGGGGCGATGGGTTCTCTCCGGATACCTGCCACTCTGCACGTGGCGTGGAGAGCACGTCAGCTACACGAATGAGTAGCACTCATGATCCGCGCGGTTCGTCATGAGCCGGACTCCAAATCAACCGCGTCCGAAGCCAGCAACGCTGAAGCCCGCGCTCCGGCCACGGCATTCCACTCACTCGCAATGGATCCATCTCACGGCGTGGGCCTGCTCGCCGCACCACGATCCATCCAAGCGGGTCCGACATCTGCGGCAGAGAGCGGCCGATGGATTGTTTTGGCGGCGGATGCCTGATCGCATCCCACGTCACAGCGTTCCGGACGTGGCTGCCCATCGATATCGGTGGTGATTCCCGGCAGAGCCTTCGCGACACCACCCACCGGGCTGCCGGTGGACGGACGCCACATGCCATCCGGACTACGGATCAGACGGGGCTCCACCGTAGTGAAATCCGTTGCAGGAATATTCGAAACATTGCCGGTCCATACGACACCGCCGCCCTGGCGGCCGCGCGCGGGCACTGCTCCGGGTGGAAGGTTCAGCAGATTGTAGGCGATGGTGATGTCCTCCGGCAGCAATGTGCGCCCGGAGGACCCCATGCCGGCATCGGTCTGGATGCAGACTCCGCGGCTGGCGACGACGGTATTGAAGGCGATGGTGCAATGCCTGGCCTGGAAGTATCCCACCAACGGCGACTCCGGAATACCGGCCGTGATCCAAAAAGAACCCTCCGCCACATTGTCGATGTAGTTGTTCACCACCACATGGTTCTCCCCGATGATCCGGATGCCTCCGGATCCCTTCTTGCCTCCGCCGAAAAAAAAGTTCCCCTCCACCCGGCAGCCATTGCCATGACGCAGGGTGAGCATGCCCGCGCAATCGCGGAATGTGTTCGAGCGATAGATGTTGTCACACGATTTGCTGGAGATGATCTCGATCTCGCCATCGCAACGCTCGAACAGATTGTCCTCCACAAGCGTGGCGGAGGATCGCATCGACTGGCCGCTGTAGCCGATACGCATCGTCTCGCCGCCATTGCGGCCCAGGGGTGGACGCGGCCCGAAATGATTGTGGTCGAAGCGATGGCGGTTCGGACTTTCTTCCACCTGAACTTGGATCGTGGGAGCCTCCGTGGTTTTGTCCGCGAAGTAACAGTGATCAATGCGGTGATCGGTCCCGGTCATATCGAGGAAATTGCGGGCATTGCCACCCGTGACCGCGCAGGAAGTCAGACGGCAGTGATCCCCGCGCAGGAAAATGGCCCGTCCGCTGGTGGTGGATTCCTTCAGCCACAGCCCGTCCACCACAAGGAAACTTCCATCCACCACCAACGAGGAGTTTCCGACGAGAACAGCCTTTCCGGGATGTGCCGCACGGAAGGTGACCGGCCTTGCCTCCGTCCCCTTTCCCTGGAGCACGAGATCCTGGTTCCGCCACTCGCCGTCCGCCAGGACCACGGTATCGCCCGGCTTCAGGTTGGGCATGGCCCGGGCCAGATCGGTCGCGGAGGACACCGGGATCTCACGCGCTGCGGCGGAGGATACGAGGGAGACAGCCAGAAGAATCAACGGACGCATGACGCCGCATCGTCCTCCCACCGGCGCGGAAGCGACAGCTACACGGATGAGTAGTAGCGCGGTCCCTCCCATGTCTCCCTCCCTCGCTCACTTCAGATACTTGATCAAGGCCTCGCTGCGGGAGCGGACATGGAGCTTGCGGTAGATATGCTTCAGGTGGAATCGCACGGTGTCGAAGCTGATGCCGATCTGATCGGCGATCTCCTTGGTGATGTAGCCCTTCGCCAGCAAGGCCAGCACCTCCTCCTCGCGTGGTGTCAGTTGCTCCGCATCCTCGAGCTTGGCCTTCGGAGGCTTCCGGAAGGATTCCACCACCTTGCGGGCCACCTCTCCGCTCATGGGGGCCCCGCCGTGCCAGACATCCCGCACCGCATCGATGACGGCCTGGCGTGGCGTGCGTTTGAGCAGATAGCCGCTGGCTCCCGCCTCGAGCGCCTTGAAGACCAGATCGTCATCCCCGAAGACGGTGAAGACGAGGATCTGGATCGCAGGAACGATCTTCTTCAGTTGCAGCGTACACTCGACGCCATTGATCCCGGGGAGTTGGATGTCCATGATCACCACATCCGGCTTGAGCTCAGGAAGCACCTCCAAGGCTTCCTCCGCGGAGGAGAAGCTCTGGATGAAACGCAGGCTGGACGCACGCTCGATGGTGCGGGTGAGCATCTCACGGATGCCGGGATCATCCTCGATGATGGCGACGCTGATGGGCATGGCGGAATGGAATCAGTGGGAAGATAGCGGCTTTTCCGCAAGAGGGAAAGAAGAGAGCCGGATACGAATGGCGGTCCCTTCCCCGGAACTCCGCAGATCCATCACGCCGCCAACAGCCGCCACCCGCTCGCGGATGTTCTCCAAGCCATGGCGGTCGGGAGCGGTGGTGGAGGGAAAGCCGCGACCATTGTCCTCGAAGGCGATGACGAAATCGGCTTCCTCCGGACCCATGGAAAGGATCACCTGCGAGGCTCCCGCGTGCTTGAGCACATTGTTCAGGATCTCCTTCGCGATGAGGAAAAGATGGTGCCGATCCTCCGGAGAAAGTGCGACCGCCGGAATGTCCGGCGCGACGTGGACGAGGCAACGCACCGGCGTCTCACGGAAATACTCGATGGCATACTGGCAGATATAACCGCAGAGCGCGGCAAGAGTGTCGTTCTTCGGGCTCACGCTCCACACCGCCGCATCCAGGTCACGCGCGAGATCACGGACGCGCCCGGCGATGCCGGCGGAGTAGGATTTCATCTCCTCCACGCCGCCACCTTCCTCCGCCAGTTCTTCCGCCATCATGCCGACCTGCGTCAACCCGGCTCCAAGACCATCGTGGAGATCACGGGCGATGCGCGCCCGCTCGTTTTGCAAGCGGCGTCCGGACTCAAGCTGGAGCAGCCGTGCTTTCAAACGCTGGTGGGACCAATAGCGCACGGCTACAACCAGCAGCGCGCCGGAAACGACCACGGCGAGCACACGCGCCCACCACGTCTCCCACCACGCGGGCACGATCTCGATCGGCAGCGAGGTGACCAGCGGACTCCACACGAGATTGCTATCGCAAGCCGCGACTTCGAACCGGTAGCGCCCCGGCTTGAGTGGCGAATAGGTTGCCGACCGGGTCGCCGTGGGTTCGCTCCATTCCGCATCCAGTCCAGTCAACCGGTAACGGTAGCGGACTTTTTCAGGTGACGTGAAGGTCGGCGCGGTGAACTGGAACTCGATCTTCCGAGCGGACGACGGAACCTTCGCCACTCCCGGTGGCAACGCCCGGCCATCCGCCACCAGTTTGTCGAGATGCACCTGCAATGCGCGCGCCTCGTGCGGAGCCACGGATGGATCGGCGATGACGAGGCCTTTCCGCGAAACGAAGCACAGCGTCCCGGCCCGGGTGCGCCAGCATGAAGGCTGATAGTTCGCTGCGGCGGAAAAGTTGGGAAGATCATCCCCTTCCCCGAAACGCACCGGGTGAACGCCTGCCACGCGACCCGCCGCGCAATCGAGAAGCTCGGACTTTTTCACGCGGTAGAGAGCACGGCTCGCACCAAACCACAGCGCTCCCGCGCCATCATCGAGAAGCTGGGAGATCACATCATCCGGCAGGCCTTGTTCCTCGCCGATGGAAGTGAAGCGTTCGTTCCGCCTCACGAACAGCCCCCCTCCGCCGGTTCCCACCCACAACGTGCCATCCGCATCCGCCACAATGCTGCGCACCGCGCTCCCGCGCAATCCCTCCGCCTCGGCATGACGGATGAAGCCATCACCGCGATGCTCGAAGATCTCGCCTTGTTCGGTTCCAATCCACAAGGTCCCTCTGGCATCCTCCTCCATCGAGCGGATCTGCAAGCCGGTGAAGCCATCGTCCGCTCCGAACAGGCGTTGTTTCGATCCGTCCTCCACGCGCAGCAACCCGCCGAAATCCCCACCCACCCACACCCGGTTCCTGCGGTCGGTGAAAATGACATGGAGCGAACCGAGTGAAGGAATGGCGATGGATTCCATCGTGCCGCTGTCCGGATCCAGACGACCAAGACGGTTGTTGATGCCAACCCAAACCGAGCCCGCCGCATCCGTCCGGATGGGCATCGCCTTGTGCGGCCAGCCCGCCACCGGAGGTGCCGCGAGAAACCGGCCCTCGCCAACCTGACGCAGTCCGAGATTGGTGTTGCCGAACCAAAGCCGTCCTTTCCCGTCCTCGCACACGCTGCCGACGATGTCCGACATCCATCCCTCTTTCTCCCCCAGCAGTTGGAAGCGCGCATGCTGGAAGCGGTTCAAGCCTCCACCTGCGGTACCGGCCCAGATGTTTCCATCCGCGTCCTCGGACAACGAGGTGATGCGCGCATGCGAGGTGTCCATCGGCCGGATGACATCCCCCTCGCGGCGGAAAAGGCCGCGAAACTTCGTCCCGATCCAAAGCGCGTGTTCGTGATCCTCCAGCATGACTGCCGGTGGTGTACCCAGCCAGGGTACGGCGGCGTCGGAAACGGAGATCGCATCCCCATCCAGTTTCAACAAACGGTCGGGGGATGCCACCCAGGCCCCACCACCATGGCAGATGGACACAATGATCGATCGTTCGGGAATACCCGTGACAGGAGCCAGCAAGCCCTTCTGAAAACGCTCCAGGCCATCACCACGGGTCAGCAGGACCGAGCCATCTGTCATCCTTACGAAAGAAGAAGGTGCGGAGGTATAGACATGCTCCGTCGGAGGAAACCGCACCGCCGAGCCATGGTCCCAGCGCCACAACTCGCGGTCCGAGCACAGCACCCAGAAGACATCCGCGCTCTCATGAAAGAGTGAAAGAATCCGCCGCCCGGAACCAAGCGAGGCGCTGAGCGGATGAACCGAAAGCCCTCCTTCCTCCAGACGGACCAATCCGGAGGTATCGCACGCGGCCAACATCGTGCGCGGGTTTTCCTCAATGATGTCGATCACGCGGGAAGAACGCGCGTCGGAAAGCAACGGCGACCGCTTCTGCACGAACTCCATGCCATCGAAACGCACAAGACCGCCCTGGGTCGCAATCCACAGAAAGCCATCCTCGCGGCGCAGGACGGCATTCACCCCTCCATGCGGGAGTCCGTCATCGGTCTCCCACGCGCGCGAGGAGAAAGGCACCTCCGGTGGAATGGCGCGGGCCGCCGGACAGGCGATCCCGCCTGCCAACCACACCGCCACAGCCATCCGCCGGATCACCACCATCAAGTCACGCTAGGTGTTCCGGAGAGGCCCGTCAGCAAGAACCCGTGCATGCATTGGAATTTCATTTCGCCGGAATCACCCGCACTAGGGTGACTCCGTGCGGAGCGATCTTCACGCGATAGCCGTCCGGGAAAGCGCCCACATCCTTCTGACGCCAGAGGTCACGAACGGTCTGACCGCCATTCAGACCGAGATCCTTCCATGTCACGGCCACCTCGGCTTCATCGGTGCCAAGATTGAAAAGACCGACCGCTTTCGAGCCATCTTCGAGCGGCTTGGCGAAAACCGGCAGCACATCGGTGCCCGCCACCTTCACGGCCTGCTTGCATAGCACATCCTGATTGATGGCGAGCACTTCGTCATTGGTGAGCAGCCCCAGAGTGAAGTCATCGAGCTTTTCCAAGTCACAGCCCAGCAGCAGTGGCGCGGACAGCAGACACCAGATGCTGATATGGGTGTATTGCTCGTCCGGCGTGAGGTTGGTCGGGTGCGGCTTGCCCCAGCCGACATGACCAACCACCAGCATGTCCGGGTCATTGAAATGCCCAGGCGCGGCAAAAGGCGCCCACTTGTCCTGGGTGAAGCCCTTCTTGCTCATGCTGTCCCAGGTATCCTTGATGTCGCCGGTGGTGCGCCAGCAGTTGGCGATGCGACTGAGTTCCGGGATGCTCTTGAAGGGCGTGCTGTTGGAAAGGCTGAGAATCACATCCCGGCCGCTGTCGCGCAGGGCCTTTTCCATCTCAGCAGTCTCCGGCACCTCGATGGGGTTCCAATCATACTTGAGATAGTCCATGCCCCACGCGGCCCATTGCTTCGCATCATGGGTGGCGAAGGAGTGTTTGCCGATGGCCCATGGCAGGATCTTCTTGTTCACGGTCTTCGGTCCATTGCCCGGCGACGTCCAATCGCCTTCCGGATTCTCCGCGGAGCCGCCGATGTGGCGGGCATACGTGGTGACCCATGGCGTGGAATAGATGCCGATCTTCAATCCCATGCCGTGAACCTCGTCGCAGAGCTTCTTCATGTCCGGGAAGTTCTTCGGATCCGGCTGGATGCCATTGAAAGGACCGCCGCGCTTGCCCTGCCATGCATCGTCGATGTTCACATAGGTCCAGCCGTGGCGATCGAGGCCGTGGCGCACGATGGCCTTCGCAGCGGCGAGGGTTTTCTGTTGGTCGATCTTCGAACCCCAGCAATTCCAACTGTTCCAGCCCATGGGTGGTGTAAGGGCGATGGTGTCCCCCACCACGATGCGGAAGGCCTTCTCCGCAGTACCCTTGGCATTGCGGGCCAGCAGCTTCGCCTCGTAAGTGCCGCGCGCCTTCACGCTGCCGGAGATGCGGCCGGTGGCAGGATCAAGCGCAAGCCCCGCAGGCAGGCCGGTGGCGGCGAAAGTCATCGGGCGATCACCGGTCGCCGGGATCGAGTAAAGGAACGGCGCGCCCGGACGAACGCCGAAGATCTTCGGGCCGTTCACCCGCGGTTCGGCGGGCGGCGGTGGCGTGAGGATCGGTGCCGCAGCGGGTTCCTGGGCGGACGCTAGCAACGGAGAGGCGGCGAAGCCGAGCGCGAGCACCACAGCAGTGGAAAGGAGGGAACGCGGGGTCATGGATGGACCCCGATCTTGTGCCGATGAGCGGCAGGCCCACAGCTACATGGATGAGTAGCTCTCCGTGCCCCCGGATCGTCAGGAATCCGTTTGCCCCCGGGCCGGAACGTGCTCATGTTAGGCTCGGGATCGGAAAGAGATCATCCCGCAACCCTGCATGTCAGTGAAGTTCCAGGACTACTACGAAACCCTCGGCGTCTCCCGCGGCGCGACCCAGGAGGAAATCAAAAAGGCGTTCCGGAAGCTGGCGCGCACCCATCACCCGGACGTGGCCAAGGACAAGGCCGGATCCGAGGAAAAATTCAAACAGATCAACGAGGCCTACGAGGTGCTCGGAGATCCGGAAAAGCGCAAACGCTACGATGAACTCGGCGCGAACTGGAACCAGACCGGCGGACCACCGCCCTCGGAAGGCGGCTTCGGCGGATGGTCGTGGGAGCCGAACGAAGGAGGAGCATCGTTTGAATTCGGCGGTACCGGTTTCAGCGACTTCTTCGAGCGCTACTTCAGCGGCGCGCAGGGCGGCTTCGGCGGATCTCCGCGCTCGTCCCGTCCGCAAGGCTCCTTCCAACAACGCGGCCATGATGTTGAGGCGGACATCCTCGTCTCCCTGGAAGACGCCCTCCATGGATCGCAACGCTCCATCACCCTGCGGCGACCGGATGGCACGGCGGACACCTTCGACATCCGCATCCCCGCCGGACTGCGCGAAGGCCAGCGCATCCGCCTGGCTGGCAAAGGTGGTCCCGGAGCCGGAGGCGCTCCGGCCGGAGATGTGTATCTCAGCATCCGTTTTGCCCGGCATCCGGAGTTCCAGGTCGATGGCGCGGATCTCGACTACGATCTCGACCTCGCGCCTTGGGAAGCGGTGCTCGGCGTGGAGGTAAAAATTTCCACGCTGGACGGCCCCGCCAAGCTGCGTGTCCCACCCGGCACCGAATCCGGCACCCGCCTGCGCCTGAAAGGCCGTGGCATGACCGGAAAGGACAAGCAGCGTGGCGATCTTTATGCCATCGTTCACATCCAGGTGCCCGACCACAGCACGGCGGAGGAAGAGGAACTCTGGAAAAAACTCGCCGCCGCATCCAACTTCAACCCGAGGAACCCGTCATGACCCGCTTCGTCCTCGTCCACACCGCCGTCTCCATCGAAGTACGTCCGTCTGAAACACCGCACTATTCGCTGGAAGAAGCCGCCGAGCGCACATCGGTCGAGCCTGATGTGTTGCGCCGCTATTGCCGGGACGGGCTGCTGGGTGCCGCACGCACCGAGGGAACCGCGGACCCGGTTTTCGATGACGACGCGTTGTACGACATCCGCCGTATCGAACACCTGCGGCATCAGCAAGGCGTGCCGTTGGAGGTGCTGCCGATGGTTTTCCATCTCGTGACCGAGGTGGAACGTTTGCGTGAGGAATTGCGGAAATTGAGGCTCTAGGCTGAACCAGCATTCATTTTGCCTTGGATGGGAACCATCCAAAGGGCGCTCTGGATTTGGAGTGCGACGGGGCATCGCCGCACTCCACATCAGAGACACCCGGCCTCACGCTTTGAATGTCAATTCAGTCTGGGACGGCATCTTCCGACCTCCGGCCCATCCACATCGCCTCACGCCGCCTCGGTCTCGCTGACATTCTCTTCCTCGATCTCCAGCGTGCTGCCGAGACCCGCCAGGAACGAGCTGTATTCCACCAGTTCCATGCGACCGTCGAGATGCTCGATGATCGCGGTGAGACTTTCGACCCAATCGCCCGAATTCAAATAGTGGATCTCCCCGACTTCCTTGTCCTCGGGAGTATGGATGTGGCCGCAGATGATGCCATCGCACTTCTTGTGACGCGCGAGTTCCTGAAGCTGGTGTTCGTAGCGATCCACGAAGCTGACGGCGCTCTTCACCTTCGCTTTGATCTTCTTGCTGAGGGAGAAGTACTCCTTCCCGCGCCAGGCACGCCAACGGTTGTAGAGGCGGTTGAGGTTGAGCAAGACATCATAGCCGACCGACCCCAGCACGGCGAGCCACTTGTGATTGGTGGAAACGCTGTCGAAGCCATCACCATGCACCACGAGGTAGCGCTTGCCATTGAGCGCGGTGTGGATGTGCTCCTTCATCACCTTGAGGCGACCGAAAGCCAGCGGCAGGAAACGCTCGAGGATGTCATCGTGGTTGCCCCGCAGGTAGATCACCTCGGTCTTGTCCTTCTCCATCATCTTGAGCACCTTGCGGATGAAGCGGCTGTGCCGCCCGCGCCAGCGGCCGCCGCGGCGGAGCGCCCAGCCATCGATGATGTCACCGTTGAGCACCAGTTTCTCGCAACGCAGATGCTTCAGGAAATGGGTCACTTCCGCCGCCTTGCTGTCCGGCGTGCCGAGGTGGATATCGGAGAGGAACACCGTGCGGCAGCCCAGCTTCGGCCGCTTCTTCGGGGTCAGATGAGGACGCAGGATGTCCTTCGATTGGCCAGCCAGTGACGAAAGCCGCTCCTCAAAGGACACGATCACCTGATCCCAGCCAAGCGCCTCGGCGGTCTGCCGCGCGGAGCAACGGAGCGACTGGTGGCGGACCACATCGAGCGCATCCAGAGCCACCCGCGCGAACTCATCCGCATCCCCCTTCGTTGCCTTCAGACCATTTTCACCATGCCGGACGTGACGAGCCGGCGCGGCATAGTCGTAGCTCACCGTCACCAGACCGCTGGCGAGCCCCTCGAGCACCACATTGCCAAACGTCTCCGTCTCACTGGGAAACAGCAACACATCCGCCGAGGCATAATGGACCGCCAGATCCTCCCCGGTCTTCACGCCGGCGAAATGCACCTGCGGATGCGCCTCCTGAAGCCGGGCTCGGATCGGGCCATCCCCCACCACCACACAACGGGTGCCCGGAAGGTGTGCCTCCATGCGGCGGAAAACATCCATCGCCAGATCCAGATTTTTCTCCGGAGCCACCCGGCCGACGATCAGCACGACCGGAGCATCGTTCTCCGCACCCCACTCCCTGCGGAGGTCGAAGGAACGCTTTTCCGGGTGAAACAGGGCGGTATCCACCCCGCGTCCGAGCAAATGCACCTCCGGGAATCCTTCGGCACGCAGCGCCTCCACCACCTCCGGCGAGGGAGCCAGCGTGCAATCGGCGCGGCTGTGGAAGCGCTTCAGATAGAACTTTGCCGCCGGTTGGAGTCCGCCGAGGCGGTATTGCTCCATGTATTCGTGGAAATTGGTGTGGAAACCGGTGATCACCGGAATCCCGAGCGTCTTCGCCGCTTTCACCGCGGAATCACCCAGCGGGCTCTCCGTAGCCACGTAGATCGCGTCCGGACGCTTCTTGATCCACCGCTTCCGCAGCTTGAACGGCCCTGGCAGGCCAACCCGGACCTCCTTGTAGCCCGGCAGGGCGACAGAGGCGGCGATGGTTTCGCCGGGCCTCCCATCCCCCGTGCGGATCACATGCACCCGGTGGCCACGCCGCCGGAGTCCATCGGTGAGCCTTCCCAGCGTCATCGAAACGCCATTCACGTCCGGTGGGAAGGTATCCGTGACAAAGTCGATTCTCATGCGGAGACGACGGACAGAACTCGTTCCGTCGGGTGACAGGAAACCAGACCTGCCGTCACATTCTCAGCACCTTTCCAGTGTCGTTTCCGTCACATGATGATCGGAGCCGGAATCGTGAGACTCCGGCCGGAAAAGATTTGCCACTAATCCTCGCACGTCCAACTGGCCTCCGATGAGCCAAGGGCCGGAAGTCGGGAAGAGAAAGAAAGGATCGCAGGCCCTCTTCCCTTATCAACCGCGTCTGCTGTCCCCCATGCCCTTCAAAGGCGACTACACCTGCACCCGACTTCGCGAATCTCCCCAGCCCGGAGTCTTACGACTCCGGCTACCTGGGAACCACCATTCGCTCTTGGCGGGCCGGATTCCGGCTCCTAACCTCCCCGCATGTCGTCCAGCTTCGGCCAACTTTTCCGCCTTCACACCTTCGGCGAGTCGCACGGCGGCGGCGTCGGGGTTATCATCGACGGCTGCCCGCCGCGCATTCCCCTCTCCGAAGCCGATATCCAGCGCGAACTCGACCGCCGCCGCCCCGGCCAAAGCGAGATCGTCACCCCCCGAAAGGAAGCAGACACCGCGGAAATCCTCTCCGGTACCCATGATGGCGTCACCCTCGGCACCCCCATCGCCATCGTCGTCCGCAATACCGACCAACGCCCTTCTTCCTACGACGAAATGGCGGTGAAATACCGCCCGTCCCACGCCGACTACACCTACGACGCCAAATACGGCATCCGGGCCCCCTCCGGTGGTGGCCGGGCCTCGGCCCGCGAAACCATCGGCCGCGTAGCTGCCGCCGCCGTGGCCACCCAAGTGCTGAAGGCCCTCCATCCCGGCATCGAGGTGCTGGCCTGGGTCAAGTCGATCCACGATCTGAACGCCACTGTTGATCCGGAAACCGTTTCGTTTGAAACGATCGAAGGAAACATCGTGCGCACGGGCGATCCGGCCATGGTCGAGCCGATGATCGAGCGGATCAAGGAAGTGCGCGCCGATGGCAATTCCGTCGGCGGCGTGGTGGAATGTGTGATCCGTGGCTGCCCGCCGGGTCTCGGCGAGCCGGTCTTCGACAAGCTGGAGGCCGAGCTCGCGAAGGCCATGCTTTCCCTGCCCGCCACCAAGGGCTTCGAGATCGGCTCCGGCTTTGCGGGCACCCTGCTCACCGGTCGCGAGCACAACGACCCCTTCCGCATGATCGATGGCAAGATCCGCACCACCAGCAACCGCTCCGGTGGCATTCAAGGCGGCATTTCCAATGGCGAGAACATCGTCTTCCGCGTGGCCTTCAAGCCCACCGCCACGATCATGACCTCCCAGGACACCGTGACCTCGTCCGGTGAGAATACCGAACTGAAGGGTCGCGGCCGCCACGATGCCTGCGTGCTGCCGCGCGCCGTGCCGATGGTGGAGGCCATGGCGACGCTGGTGCTCATGGATCATCTGCTCCGCCAGCGCGCCCAGAATGGCTTCCCTCCCGTGGAAGAAAAGAGCCACGAGGACGACTTCGATCCAAACGAAACCTCCGCTCCGGCCGATCTCGGCTGAACGAACTGGTCTTCCGACCACCCGCCCGCCATGGATTTCCAGAACTTCATCGACTCCATCCGCAACAGCGGCGTGCCCCAGCTCAGCCTGGGAACAGCGGCGCTGGTGATCTTCATCATCTGCGCGGTGATGGCGGCGGCCCGTGGCATCTTCCGCATCCTGCTCGGCTCGCTCACGTTGGCGGCGGCTGTTTACGTCGGCCTGTGGGCGTGGCGCGAATCGCCTACAATCGCCATCCGCTACACCGGCAAGCCGATTCCCTGGCTGGACATTGCGTGGCCGGTCGCCGCCGGACTCATCACCTTCATCGTCCTGCGGCTGATCACCAACTTCATCGCCAAGCCCTTCAGTGGAGGCGAGGGCTCGAAGCCCTCCTTCCTCGGTCGTCTGCTCGCGATCCCGCTGTCACTGGTTCCCGCCTCGCTGATCTGCGCCGCTGGCATCATGCTGGTGAACCACGTGGGCAATCTCGGCGAACTTCGCTCCTTCGCCGACCGTGGCAATGCCACCAAGCGCCCGGAGTGGGCGAAAATCTCCGAAGACCTCAAGAAGACGATCACCGCGAACATTCCCGCCGACTGGATGGCGAAGCTCGACGAGCTCACCCAGGACCGTCCGCGCCTCACGCTCGCGAAGCTGATCACCGCCAAGGCCGGGAACGAAGTGCCGCCCAAGGCCATCCCGGTGGTGGAAGGTCCGGTGTTGAAGGCGATCGCTGTGGACGAAAAGCGCCTCGAAACACTCGCGAAGGACAAACACTACGGCGCGCTCCTCAACCACCCTGCCGTGAACAGGGCACTGAACGATCCCAAGGTCCGCCAGGCGCTCAAGGAGGTCGATCTTTGATTCCTCACGGCACGATCCCCATTCACGATTTCCGACTCCTTTTCCCAGATGCCCTACCTCGTCACCATCGGCCTTGAAGTCCACTGCCAGATCAAGACGCAGACCAAGATGTTCTGCGCCTGCCGCACCTCGTTCGCGGAAGACCCGAACACCAACACCTGCCCGGTCTGCCTCGGCCTGCCGGGCGCGCTGCCGGTGCTGAACCGCGAGGCGATCGAGAAAACCCTGCTCACGGGCCTGTTGCTCGGCTGCGGTTCCCCGGAAATCTCGAAGTGGGACCGGAAGAACTACTTCTATCCGGACATGCCCAAGAACTACCAGACGACGCAGATGGAACAGCCCCTCTGCATTGGTGGCGGCGTACCCCTCTACGATCACTGCTATCCCACCGACGCGCGGAAGAACATCAAGAACCCCGGCAAGGTGGTGCGCCTCAACCGCATCCACCTCGAGGAGGACGTGGCGAAGTCCACCCACCTCGGCACCACCTCCGTGATCGACTTCAACCGCGCTGGCACGCCGCTGATGGAGATCGTCAGCGAGGCTGATCTCGAATCCGGCGAGGAAGTCTGCTCCTACCTCCGCTCGCTACAAATGATCCTCGTCCAGGGCGGCGTCTCCGATGCCGACATGGAGAAGGGGCAGATGCGCTGCGACGTGAACATCTCACTGCGTGAGAAAGAAAGCGATCCGCTCGGCACCAAGATCGAGCTGAAGAACCTCAATTCCGTTTCCGCCATCCGCCGCGCCATCCAGTTCGAGGTCGAGCGCCAGAGCGAGGAACTCGACATGGGCATCCCGCAGATCCAGTCGACCCGCCGCTGGGATGATGATCGCGGCGAAACCACCGTCCTCCGTACCAAGGAGAACGCGGATGATTACCGCTACTTCCCCTGCCCCGATCTGCTGCCGGTGCGCACCGCGCCGCTGTTGGAAAAAGTCCGTCCACTGGTGCCGGAACTGCCACATCAAAAGGCCGCGCGATTCGAAAGCGAGTATGGCGTGACCGCCTACGATGCCTCCGTGCTTTCCTCGGACAAGGATCTCTCGGTGTTCTTCGAGACCGTCAGCGGTCATGGTGCCGGTGCCATCGCGGGCAAAAAGGTCGCGAACTTCATCATCAACAACCTGCTCGGCCTGCTCAACGAGCGCGGCATCGCCATCGCCGATTGCCCGGTGCCTTCCGCGAAGATCCACGACCTGCTCGCGCTGGTGGAGGACGGCACGCTGGCTTCCAGCCAAGCCAAGGAAGTCTTCACCGTGCTCTTCGACGGCCCGGACAAAGAACCCGCCGCCATCGCCCGGGAACTCGGCTTCGAGCCCACCGACGCGGGTGAGCTCGACACGCTCTGCGATCAAGTCATCGCCGCGAACCCGGAGAAGGTCGCCGAAATCAAGGGAGGCAATGACAAGCTGCTCAACTGGCTCACCGGCCAGGTGATGAAAGCCTCTTCCACCAAGCCGAACCCGAAGCAGGTCACCGACCTGCTGAAAGCGAAGCTGGGTTGAACAGCCTGCCATCCATCCCCTTCCAATAAAAAAGCCCCCGTTCTCGCGAACGGGGGCTTTTTTGATCTACTACGGCTGGAGTATCATTGGCCGTTGCGCTGCTTCTGGCGTTCTTCCTGCTGCTTGCGGAGCTGCTCCTGCATTTGCTGGGCGCGTTCCTGGGCGGCCTGGCGGGCCTGCTCCTGCTGCTGGCGCATTTGCTCCTGCTGCTGGCGGGCGCGTTCCTGGGCAGCCTGGCGCTGCTCTTCCATCTGGCGCTGGCGTTCCTGCTGCTGTTGGCGCATCTGCTCCTGTTGCTGCTGCGCGCGCTCCTGGGCGGCCTGGCGGGCTTGTTCCTGCTGTTGCTGGGCGCGCTCCTGTTGCTGCTGACGCATCTGCTCCTGCTGCTGTTGGCGGGCCTGTTCCTGTTGCTGCTGCGCGCGCTCCTGCTGGGCCTGTTTCAGCTTCTCCTGCTGCTGCTGGCGCTGTTCCTCCATCTGGCGCTGGCGGTCTTCCTGCTGCTGCTTCAGGCGCTCCTGCTGTTGCTGCATCTGCTGCTGGCGGTCGTTCTGCTCCTGCTGCTGTTGGCGCTGCTGTTGCTGCTCCTTCATTCGGTCGGCGGCATCCTGACGGCGCTTTTCAGCCTCCGCCTTCGCCTGCTCCTGTTGCTGGCGGAGTTCCTCCTGGCGCTTGGCAAGATCGGCCTGGCGCTGCTCCTGCTGCTGCTTGAGGCGCTCCTGCATGTTGCCAGCCTGATCGTTGCCACCATCATTGCGGCCCTGCTGCTGGTTCTTCAGACGGTCGGCGGCTTCCTGGCGGCGCTTCTCAGCGTCGTCCTTGGCCTGCTCCTGCTTCTGGCGCAGTTCTTCCTGACGTTTGGCAAGATCCGCCTGACGTTGCTCCTGCTGCTGCTTGAGGCGCTCCTGCATGTTGCCGGCCTGATCCTTACCGTCATCCTTGCCCTGCTGGCGCTGCTGCTGTTGATCTTTCAAGCGGTCCGCCATTTCCTGACGGCGCTTCTCGGCATCGTCCTTGGCCTGCTCCTGCTTGTCGCGCAGATCCTGCTGGCGTTTCGCCATGTCATCCTGCCGCTGTTGCTGCTGATCCTTGAGGCGGTCGGCGGCTTCCTGACGGCGCTTGTCCATGTCCTCCTTGGCCTGGCCCTGCTTGTCGCGCAGATCCTGCTGGCGCTTCTGCAAATCCTCCTTCGCCTGTTGCTGGCGCTCCTGGATTTCCTTCTGGCGCTCTTGGAAAACGACCTTGGTCTTTTCCTGGGCTTCCTTGCGGTTCTGTTCGAGGATGGCGAGACGCTCTTTCTGCAACGCCTGCTGGCCACCGAGTTTCTCGATCGCTTCCTGGGCCTTGCGCTGGCGTTCTTCACGCGCCTCGCGGAATTTCTCGGCGACGTCCTGCTTGAGAGCCACCGGACGATCCACCTGCAAATCATTCCACTTGTCCTTCACGCGGTTCGGACGCAGGCCGTCGTTCCAATTCGCATTGACCGTAGGGGCGAAAATATTGAGGCGGTTGCCGTTCACCTGGGAATTGAAATTGCCGCGGCGGGAGGGATCGTAGCGGTCGAGGTTCAGTTCGTAAAACGGCATCGGACGACCGAGACGGCGGTTGATGTCACGATAGCTCGGACCACCGATGTTGAACTGGTTGTTGACGAAAGTGATGTTGGTGCAGTTGCGGCTGCGGCTCCACCACTGCTGGTTCTGGCTGTAGGGATAGCAGCGCGAGCGCAACGGACCACCGAAGTCCCGCATCGCGCAGAAGGTGAACCAACCCACGCCGATGCTCAGGTCCACCTCCACGGAGGTGCCCCAGCCACGGCGGCGGTAACCCATGCTCTCCGGAGGAAGCGGAGCCCAACCCATGCAGTCATCACCGGAGCGCCAGCAGACCCACGACGGAGCCCATTCGTCACCGGGAACCCACACCCAGCCGCGGCCACGGCACAGCGCCCAGCGACCATAGTGGTAGGTTGCCCAGCCGAAGGGCTCGTCCGACATCCACGTCCAACCGCGGTTGCTGCATGCCCAGCGGCCACGGGTATAGGGACGCCATGAGCTGTCCTGTACCACCACGGTGGGCTGATAAACGTAGCCGTAGTCCGGTGTTTCGAACCACGAGCCATCGCCATTCGAGCCGAGCTGGTCGTAGAAAACATTGTAGTCCGAAACCGGCGCTTCGTTCGGAAGATCCGGCGTCGGATCGAGTTCCGGAATCGGCTCGCGGCCTGCGAGGTCCATCTCACGATCGCTCAACAATTGCTCGCGGCTGCCGAGATCCGCCTCGCGGGAATCCAAATCGGATTGCTTCTTGGCCAGATCGTCCTCGCGCTGTTTCAGGCGCTGGGCTTCGGCGGATTGCGCGTCGAGATTGCGGCGCTCCAAATCAGCCTTGGCATCCTCGATGCGCTGTCGCTCGGCATCGAGCGCCGCCCGTTCGGAATCCAGCTTCTGCATCTCGAGCTGGTTGCGAAGGTCTGCCTCGCGGTCCCGGGCTTCCTGGAGCTGGCGGTCCGTATCGGCACGACCTTGGTCGCCGCCTTTGGAAGACTTGTCGCAACCGGTCACGGTCAGGACGGCGAGCGTGGCAAGGGAAAGAAAACGTTTCGGTTTCATGGGGTTTCTGGCGATGTGCCTTCTTTGACGAATGACACGGGTAGGCGTATTCATCAAACTTTTCACGTTGCAATCCGTCACGGAAATGCCGCCCCGATTTCGGGGTCCAAACGCAGGAATTCGGTTGCCAGCGGTCCGGTCGGCGGTAGCATCCCTGCAACTGCTGTGTGCGTCCGCTCAGGCAAGCGTGCCCGAACCGATGCTATAAACACGGGGACATTCCTCCGGTAAATCCGGTCATGCCTTTACAGGACGACCAACATCATCCGGACGTCCCCACCTAGTGGGCTCCTGGAACGTGGCTCACCTCGCCTGGACGGCACAGCGGTTATTTTTCTTTTTCATGAACAGCGGATCGGCTCTGCCTCCGCAAACGAAAACGGGGTTGGCGGATGCCAACCCCGTTTTGCGTGAAAGCTATGGGTGTCGGAACGACTCCGGTCAGAACGAGTAAAGCACGCCAAGAGAAAGCACGAAGGCGGAGTCGAACGACAATTCCGCATTCGAACCACCGGCATTCAGTTCGAAGGACTTCATATACTGGTAACGTCCGGAGCCCTGCAGCGCCCAGCGTTCGCTGAGCTGGTAAACACCGCTGAGACCGACGTAGATGCCCGGCAAAACGTCCGTCTCAGAGGCACTGCCAGCGCTCTGCTGGGTGCCAAGGGCACCGGCGGAAGTGGATGAGAAGAAGTCGTAGGAGCCGGAAGCAACCGCGAGGCTCACACCGGCCTCCAGCAGGACATTGAAGCGATCCGTCACCGGAATTTCGAAATAAGGTCCGAAGTTCGCGATGAACAGATCGGTGTCCAGATCGCGGGTGCCGGAAACGAGGGCCGTGCCGCCATTGGTGATGGTGCGGACGGGGTTGTCATCCAGCACCGTGCCCGGGCCATTGAACGAACCCGAATACGGAGCACCGGGAGGAATCTGACCACCGAGGCCGAAGGAATCCGTCACGGTGGTGAGGCCGGACGTCAGCAGATCATGATTGCTCATGTTCACGCGGGCGTACTGCAGGCCGCCGCGCAGACCCCAGGTGGTCTTGCGGCCGCCGAGACTGGCCCACTCCACGGCACCGAGATCACGGTAGCCCATAAGCTCGAATCCCTGTCCCCCGCCCTTTTCCTCCGCGCTGGCGTTGGATTGGCTGTTGCTGATCGAGAGATTGATCGAGCCATTGCCCGCCGGGTTGTACTGGCTGTTATTGTCGTAACCCCAGTTCCAGGTGCCGCCGCTGTTCGGTCCGGAGGAGTCGACGTGGACGAAGCCGTCGTCATAGTCCCGGTTCTGACCGCCACCGAGAGGCTGCGGGGTGAAAGGGCTGTTGAACCGGCCGAGTCCGGAGAACGTCGTTTTCAGTCCGATGAATGGAGCGTAGCTGGCTCCGAAGCGCCATGGCGACGGTTCGGAAGCCTGGACGATGTTCGATGCAGCCTTGGAATCGTCCGGGGCGGGATCACGGAGATCCCCGCCTTGGGCCACGGAGGCAGTCCCAAGGGCGGCGAGGAACATCAGGGAGAAACGGGAATTCATGATGGGGCGGGAGGTCGGTTTTCGACGATCAGGAAGGACAAGGACCGTCTCCGCTTACGGAGCGGGGATTTCGTTCACGATGTAGAAGCGGCTGGTGACGGACGGATCGGCCGGCGAGATGTTCGTGAACGGCGCACCGCTGTCGATCCACTGGGTCTTGCTGCCACCGGCCTGGAGCGGCACCGGGCAGTCGTTCCAGTGAACCATGTCCGAACTGTAGCGGACGCGGTACCAGTGACCCACCACGGACGGGAATTCGATCAGCACCGTGCCATCCAGCAGCTTCTTCGCAGTAGCCTGGACGCCCGCACCATTCGTGTCGGAGGTCTGGGAGGTCGGCAGCTTCTCGACCGTGAGGATCGGGCTGAACTGGACCGGGAAGGTGCGGGTGCTGGTGTAGAAGACGAGCTTCACATTCACCACGCCATCGATCGCCACCGGATACGGATAGTCCACATAGGGGGACGGCGTGAGGCTGGTCGCATTCCACAAGCGCAGGCTCGGGAAGGCCGCCAGATAGGCGCTGTAGTCCACATGCAGGCGGAAGCCATTGATCGCATGCGGCGTGGTATTCGTCACCTTCACATTCAGTTCGAACAAACCGGTCTGGCGGTTGAGCGTGCCCGTGGTGGCAAGCTGGAGGACGGTCGGGTCGACCGTGCCCACCTCCACCGTTTCGGTGGCACTGTTGTTGCCCAGGTTCGGATCGAGATCGCTGCCTCCGCTGGCGGTCGCCGTGGCAGAGATGGTGCTGCCATTCGAAGTGCCGCTCGCCACCGTCGTCACCACCGTGAGGATGGCGGACGAGCCGTGGGTGATCGCACCGCCGGAGAAGGTCACCGTGCCGGTGCTGTCAACCGCAGGAGAAGAAATCGACCAACCGGCACCGGTGGCGGACGTGAACGTGGTCGAGGAAGCCAGTGGCAGGCTGACACTCACACCCGTGGCATCGCTCGGACCGTTGTTGGCCACGGTGATGGTGTAAGTGAGATTGTCATTGGCCAGCACCGGATCCGGAGCCCCAACGAGCGTCACTGCCAGGTCAGCGCGGGTGACGACCGTGGAATCGAGGCTCGCGCTGCTGTTCAGCGGGAAGATGTCCAACGTGGAGGACGCCGCCGCGATGCCATTATGGAGCGCGGTGCCGGAAGCGACATTCGCATTGATGTGGGCGACGACCGTGAAGTCCGCCGTGGCACCGTTCGCGAGCAGCGGACGGGTGAAGGTTACCGTGCCATTCGATCCCACCGCCGGGGAGGAACCAGCAAGGGTCCAGCCGGAAGGCGTGACCGCGGACACGAAGGTCGTTCCCACCGGCAGCACGCTGGTCACCACGGCGCTGTCCGCATCAAGCGGGCCGTTGTTGGTCGCGGTGAAGGTGTAGGTAATGTCAGAACCCGCAACCGCCGGGGTGGAAGCGCTACCGCTGATGGCCAGATCGGCACCGCTCTTCACCAGCGGACTCGGGGAGGCGCTGTTGTTGCCGGGAGTCGGATCGGTCGTCACAGCGCTCACCGTGATGGTGTTGTCCAAGTGCGAGTTGTTCGGCGCGGTGGCGTTCACCTTCAGCACGACCACGAATTGCGCGGTGGCGGAGGCTGCGACCGAGGTAGCGGTGTAGGTCACCGTGCCGGTGGCATCCCCCACATTGTTCGTGGAGGTCTTCGTCCAGCCCGCCGGAGTCGAGGCGGACACGAAGGTCACATTCGCCGGGAACGGGAAGGTGACGAGGGCATTGGCCGCATCGCTTGGACCGTTGTTGATCACATCAATCGTGTAGGTCGCGTTCTGGGTGGCATTCACCGGGTCCGGCGTGGCCGTGGCGGTGAGGGCCAGATCCGCGGAACGGGTAACGGTGGTGGTCGCGGTGGCGCTGTTGTTGCCGGAATTCGGATCGGTGGAGGCCGAAGTGATGGTCGCGGTGTTGGAGATCACCGTGCCGGAGGCGACACTGGGTGCCACCTTCACGACGATGGTGAACAAACCGGAACCACCACTGGCGATGCTCGCCGAAGTGAAGGTCACGGTGCCCGCGCTGCCCACCACCGGAGTCGTGGCCGACCATCCGCCCGGAGAAGTGGAGGACACGAAGGTCGTTCCAGCCGGAAGCGTATCGCTCACCGTTACGGTGGCGGCGTCGCTCGGACCGGCGTTCGCATAGCTGATCGTGTAGGTGAGGTTCTGTCCTGCGGTCACCGGATCCGGAGCATCCGTCACCGTCACCGCGAGGTCGGCGTTGGCCGTCACCGTGGTGGTGGTGGTCGCGGAATTGTTGCCGGTATTGAGCTCGGTGGTGCTGGTCGTGATGCTCGCGGTGTCGCTGATCACGGTGCCACTCAACACGGAGGCCGCCACCTTGACGACAAGCGTGAAGCTCGCGGTTTCCGCCGGGGCTACGCTGGACTTGGTCACGGTCACCGTACCGGTACCATTGATAGCCGGAGTCGAAGGCGTCCATCCGCCCGGAGCGGTGAAGGACACGAAGGTCGTTCCGGCAGGCAAGGTGTCTGACAGCGAGACGGACGCCGCCGCGCTTGGACCGTTGTTCACGACGTTGATCGTGTAGGTGATGTTGTTGCCCGCAAACACCGGATCGGGGGAGTCCGTGACGGTCACGGCCAGATCGGAACGAGGATCAACGTTGATGTTGCCACTGGTGCCGGTGATCGAACTGGTGACCGTATCGGTCGCCGTGATGGTCTGATTACCGCCGGTCTTCAGGGTGGCGCTGAAGGTGCCAACACCATTGGTCAACGTGCTGTTGGCCGGAAGCGTGGCCGGAGCATCGCTACTGGTGAAGTGAACCGTGCCCGCGTAGCCGGTGGCCGTGTTGTTGAATTGGTCGAGCGCCGTCACCGTCACGTTGAAGGCCGTGCCAGCCGTGGCATTCGCCGGAGCGGACACCGTGTAGTGGGTCGCCGCCGCCGGAGTGATCGTGAAGTTGTTGCTCGTCGCACCAGTCAGGGCACCCGAGGTGGCACCGAGATTGTAGGTGGTGCCGACCTTGTCCACGCTCAGGTTGTTGAACGTGGCCACGCCCGCGACCGCCGCCTTGGTCAGCGTGCCGGAAAGCGTGGCACCACCCGCGTTGCCGAGAGCCACCGTCACGTTCGAGGTGCTGGAGGTCGGGTTGCCGAAGGTATCCTGGATCTGCACCGTCACCGCCGGAGCGATCGAGACACCCGCCACCGTGGTCGATGGCTGCTGGACGAAGACCAGCTTCGCATCCGCGCCCGCCGTTACAGTGATGCCAGCGGACGTGCCGGTGATGGAGCCGGTGACCGTGTCGGTCGCCGTGATCGTGCGGCTACCCGCGGTCTTCAGCGTGGCGCTGAAGGTGCCCACACCGCTGGTCAGTGTGCTGTTCGCGGGGAGAACCGCCTGGGCATCGCTGCTGGTGAAGTGAACCGTGCCCGCGTAGCCGGTGGCCGTGTTGTTGAACTGGTCAAGAGCCGTCACCGTCACGTTGAAGGCCGTGCCTGCCGTCGCGCTGCCCGGAGCGGACACCGCATAGTGGGTCGCTGCCGCCGGGTTGACTGTGATCGAAGCGGAGGTGCCGGTGATGGAACCGGTGACCGTGTCGGTCGCCGTGATTGTGCGGCTGCCCGCGGTTCTCAGCGTGGCGCTGAAGGTGCCCACACCGCTGGTCAACGTGGTATCCGCCGGAAGCGTGGCTGCTGCATCGCTGCTGGTGAAGTGAACCGTGCCCGCATAGCCGGTGGCGGTATTGTTGAACTGGTCGAGAGCCGTCACCGTGACGTTGAAGGCCGTGCCTGCCGTGGCGCTGCCCGGAGCGGAGACCGTGTAGTGGGTGGCAGCCGCCGGAGTGATCGTGAAGTTGTTGCTGGTCGCACCGGTCAGGGCACCCGAGGTGGCACCCAAATTGTAGGTGGTCCCGACCTTGTCGACGCTCAGGTTGTTGAACGTGGCCACACCCGCCACCGCCGCCTTGGTCAGCGTGCCGGAAAGCGTGGCACCGCCCGCGTTGCCGAGGGCCACCGTGACGTTCGCCGTGCTGGCGGTCGGGTTGCCGAAGGTGTCCTGGATCTGCACCGTCACCACCGGGGTGATCGAAACACCCGCTACCGTGGTGGAGGGCTGCTGGACGAAGGCGAGCTTCGCATCCGCTCCCGCCGTCACGGTGATACCTGAGGAAGTGCCAGTGATCGAACCGGTGACCGTGTCGGTCGCCGTGATCGTGCGGCTGCCCGCGGTTCTCAGCGTGGCGCTGAAGGTGCCCACACCGCTAGTCAGCGTGCCGTCCGCCGGAAGCGTGGCCGCTGCGTCGCTGCTGGTGAAGTGAACCGTGCCCGCATAGCCGGTGGCGGTGTTGTTGAAGGCATCGAGCGCCGTCACCGTCACGTTGAAGGCCGTGCCAGCGGTCGCGCTGCCCGGAGCGGACACCGTGTAGTGGGTGGCAGCCGCCGGAGTGATCGTGAAGTTGTTGCTGGTCGCACCGGTCAGGGCACCCGAGGTGGCACCCAGATTGTAGGTGGTGCCGACCTTGTCGACGCTCAGGTTGTTGAACGTGGCCACACCTGCCACCGCGGCCTTGGTCAGCGTGCCGGAGAGCGTGGCGCTGCCCGCGTTGCCAAGAGCCACCGTCACGTTCGAGGTGCTGGCGGTCGGGTTGCCGAAGGTATCCTGGATCTGCACCGTCACTGCCGGAGTGATCGAAACACCCGCTACCGTGGTGGACGGCTGCTGGACGAAGACGAGCTTCGCATCCGCACCCGCGCCGACCGTGATCGAGTTGCTGGTGCCGGTGATGGAACCGGTGACCGTGTCGGTCGCCGTGATCGTGCGGCTGCCCGCGGTCTTCAGCGTGGCGCTGAAGGTGCCCACACCGCTGGTCAGCGTGCCGTCCGCCGGAAGCGTGGCCGCTGCGTCGCTGCTGGTGAAGTGAACCGTGCCCGCATAGCCGGTGGCGGTGTTGTTGAAGGCATCGAGCGCCGTCACCGTGACGTTGAAGGCCGTGCCGGCCGTGGCGCTGCCCGGAGCGGAGACCGCGTAGTGGGTCGCTGCCGCCGGGGTGATCGTGAAGTTGTTGCTGGTCGCACCGGTCAGGGCACCCGAGGTCGCACCGAGATTGTAAGTGGTGCCGACCTTGTCGACGGTCAGGTTGTTGAAGGTCGCAACGCCACCGACAGCCGCATTGGTCAACGTGCCGCCAAGCGTGGCCACTCCGGCATTGCCGAGGGCGACGGTCACATTCGGGGTGCCGGTAGTGTTGTTACCATAGGCGTCCTGAACCTGAACGGTCACCGCCGGGCTGATAGCGACACCGGCCACCGTGGTGGACGGCTGCACGACGAAGACCAGCTTCGCATCCGCACCGGCGCCCACCGTGATGTTGCCGCTGGTGCCGGCAGCGGAGGTGGTGACGGTGTCATTCACCGAAACCGTCTGCGTGCCAGCGGTCTTCAGCGTGACGCTGAAGGTGTGAGAGCCATTGTCACCGGCGGTGAAGGTGTAGTTGGCAGGCAGACCCGCCTGGACGTCCGTGCTGGTGAAGTGGACCGTGCCCTGGTAGTTCGGGACGGGCGCATTGGAAGCATCCAATGCGGTCACCGTGACATTCACGGCGGTGCCTGCGGTGGCATTGGCCGGAGCGGACACCGTGAAGTGATCGACCGGCGGCTTGACCAGCAATGTGAAGCTCTGGCTGGCAGCCGGGCTCACGCCGTTGTTCGCCGTGATGGTCAGCGGATAAGTGCCCGCGGTGAGGCTGCCCGGCGTGCCGGACAGGGTCGCCGTGCCGTCGTGGTTGTCCACGAAGGTCACGCCGGACGGCAGCGAACCGGTTTCACCGATCACCATCGTCGCGCCGCTCGGGAAACCGGTGGTGGTCACCGTGAAGGAACCCGCGATCGTGGCGGTGAATGCCGTGTTGTCCGCGGAGGTGATCGCGGGAGCCTGGTTGACCGTGAGCGTGAAGGACTGGCTGGCCTGCGTGCCGACACCATTGTTCGCGGTGATGGTCAGGGGATAGGTGCCGCCCGTGGCAGCGGCGGGAGTGCCGGACAAGGTCGCGGTGCCATTGCCATTGTCCACGAAGGTCACGCCGGACGGCAGCGTCCCGGTTCCACCAATCACCATCGTCGCACCGCTCGGGAAGCCGGTGGTGGTCACCGTGAAGGAACCCGCACTACCTACGGAGAACGCAGTAGCATTCGCCGAGGTGATGGCCGGAGCTTGGTTGACCGTCAGCGTGAAGCTCTGGTTGGCGGTGGAACCCACGCCGTTGCTGGCGGAAATGGTCAGAGAATAGGTGCCGCCAGTCCCCGCGTTCGGAGTGCCCGAGAGTGTCGCGGTGCCATTGCCATTGTCGGTCAGGGTCACGCCGCCCGGCAGGGTGCCGGTTTTGCTGATGGCGGCATTCGGGAAGCCGGTGGTAGTCACCGTGAAGCTGCCCGCCGAACCGACCGTGAAGGTGGTGGCATTCGCGGAAGTGATCGCCGGAGCCTGGTTGACCGTGAGCGTGAAGGACTGTGTTCCATTCGGAGTGATCCCGTTGTTCGCCGTAATGCTCAGCGGATAGCTGCCACCTGCGGACGCAGAGGGAGTGCCCGCCAGCGTGGCGGTGCCATTGCCATTATCGGTGAAGGTCACTCCGCTCGGCAGAGTGCCGGTGGAAGACAGGGTCACCGCAGTCGGATAGATATGGCCGGTCGTAACGGTGAAGGTGCCTGCGGACCCTGCCGTGAAAGTCGTGCTGTTCGCGCTGGTGATCACCGGAGCCTCGTTCACCGTGAGGGTGAAGGTCTGGGTCGCGTCCGGAGAAACCGCATTGGTAGCAGTCACCGAGAGCGTGTAAACGCCGCCTGAACCCGCCGCCGGGGTGCCGGACAGCGTGCCATTCGAGGCAAGGGTCACACCGGATGGAAGCGTGCTGAGAGTCGAAAACGTGATCGGACCCGGGATGCCCGTAGCTGTGAAGGAGAACGAGCCGGCCGTGCCAACCTTGAAGGTCGTGGCATTCGCGCTGGTGATCACCGGTGGAACACCGATCAAAGTAACCGTTGGTCCCGAACCGGGAGAACCGACTCCCGTGTCCTGCGTGCTGGCCGTCGCGAAATTGCTACCCGACACCGAACCCTGGCTGCTGATCGAGGAAGTCGAAATCCCTGCATCCACGGTGACGCTGTAGATGACCGCCACCTTCTTGCCTGCGGGCAGAGCACCGATGGAAACCGAAGAAGTGAGGAAGTGCGAGACACCGTCCTCGTGCGGCTTGGCACCGATCGCCTGACCCACGGCCGGCAGACGGCGCTCACCTTTGGTGAGGAAGCCATACATCAGATTGTCACGATCCGCCGCGGCATAGGAGTCTTCCAAGCCAAGGGCGTGCCCCATTTCATGCATCAGCGTGGTGAGCAGGTCGATGCGGCCCGCTGCGGCATGATCCGGAGCGGTGTAACGGCGGGTGCCGATCACTTCGGAAGAGAAGGCTTCGTCACTCATCGGGGACGGGTCGATGAACCAGCCATCGCCACCCGGATCGCGTCCGACGCGGATGAGATTGCCACCGGCTTCACCAAGACGGGCGCCCGGCAGATCCGAGGCCTCGAAAGCAAGTCCCTTCAGGATCACCTTCTGCTCGAGGGTCAATCCCGAAGCTTCCCAACGCTTGGTCGCGGCGGCAACCAGCGAGTCGAGCTGGGACTGCTCAAGCACTGTCCTCGTCCGCTGCGTGGCAGCGGCGGCGGAAACCGGAGCCCGAACCGTATTCACGATCACAGGCGCTGCGGTGTCCGCAGCGGCGACGACCGGGGAAACATCCGCTTCCACCGAGTGCTCCACGCCACCCTGGGCGAACAACAGCGGCGGCGTATTGATCGGACCGGCAATGAAGGAAACACCCGCGTTCGCAGCGGCGCTTCCAGTGTTGTTTGCAGCCAGATAAGCACTCGTGGTGGCTCCGCTGCCCACAAGTTCATGCTGCGAGCTATTGCCGGAAGCCTGGCTTTCCAATAGAGCGATGTATCCGCCCACCAGTTCTCCGGAGGGAACTCCCGCGGGCACCGTGTTGCCGCGGATATCCGAGCGGACCTTGAAGTGGGTCGAAGATCCGACCGCCGTTTCATGGGACTGGACGAAAATACCGGCCAGCGGGAAGCCGCTGGTATCGTTCGGATTGCAGTCGTTGTTGGTCAGGGTGACGTCGAGGTTGCCGCTGCCATTGCGGCCGATCACTTCGATACCGCGGCCGTTCGGGCACTGGCGCACCATGTTGCCGTTGAGCAGCACCTTCGAATTGGTGGCGCCGTTCATGTTGACGCGGATGCCGTTGCCGGTCGTCGAACCGGATCCCGCCGAACCGACGTTGCCGACGTAGTTTCCTTCCACGCGGGCATTGAGCGAGCCGGAGGTGGTCGCAGGGGCGGTGAAGAAGTTGATGGCGTGCGAGGCGCTTCCGGTCATTGGCGTACCGGCCGAACCGTTGTTCTGCACCTTCACCGTCAGGTTCGAATCCTGGCTGGTGTCGATGTCGATGTGATTGTTGCTGTTCGAGAAGGTGTTGCCGCTTCCGACAGCACCACCGACCACGAGGTTGCTGATGGTGCCGCTGCTCGTCCCCGCATTGGCGGTGGTGATATTCAGACCGGTGCCTTTGCTGCCGGAGAACGTGCTATTCGAGATGTTGCCGGTGGTCAGCGTGCCGCCGTGGATTTCCAATAGGAAAAGCGTATTGCCGTTGGTCGCGTTGTTGGTCGAGAAATCGCAATTCGTCACCGTCAGGTTCGAGATCGTCTCGGTGCTGCGGTTCGTGATCCGCACGTTGTTGACCTGTGAACCGGTGACATTGGTGAGGTTGAAGGTAACCGCGCCGGAAAGGTCGTAGAGCTGGACACCGTCGTGGGTATTGGTCGTGCCATTGGCGGTGATGCGGCAGCGGTCGAGCGTGAGGCCGTTCACCCCGCCTGTGGTGGAACTGCCACCGATGGTGCCGGCCTGGATGCCGAAGGTGCTGCTGGTCTTGATGTCCATGCAGGCCAGGCTCAGATTCTTGGTGCTGGTCAATGCGACCGCGGTACCGGTGGTCTTCTGGATCGTGCCGCCGCTGGCGAGGGCATTGCTCAACCCCGTGACGGTGAGACCACCGTTGGTGCCGGTGGCGTTCAGCACGATGCCGTTCGCAGGACCACTCCCCGCCGTGCCGGCATTGATGCTGCGGAAAGTGAGATTCGACGCTCCGATGTTGGTGTTCGCCACATTCAGAGCGGTGCCGGTCTGGGTTGTGATCTTGTTGACGATCGTCGAGTTGTTCTGGGTCGCGGACACCGTGCCGCCACCGGTGGCATTGAAGCCGACGCCGCTGGTGGTGGTCAGATCCAGACCGCCGGTGAACGCCACCGTGCCGTTGGAGTTGCCGGTGAGGTTGATCGCCGTGGCGGTTGAGGAACTCGCGGTGATGGCACCACCGAAGCTGACCGCTCCTGGAGAACCGCTGTTGCGGTTGATCACCGAAACCGCGGCGGCGGCGTTGTTCTGAGTGATCGTGCCGTTGTAGGTGGTCGTTTCAAGACCACCGGAAATCGAAAATGCGGCGCCGGACGCACCGGAGATCGCACCGCCGTTGATCGTCACGCTGCCACCGGTGAGACTCGTCAGCGACACGCCATTGGTGCCGCCACCAGAGGTCACACTCATGAAGACCAGCGTACCACCGCCACCGTTCAGCGAGATCGCCGCACCGGCGGAGTTGTTGATCGTGGTGTTGGAAACGGTCAGCGTTCCGTAAGAAGCTCCGGAGAGTGCCAGATTCGAAGTTCCGAGAATGACACCCTTGATGGTGTTCCCGGTGCCGAGAGTGACTACCGTGCCACCGGAATTGTTGATGGTCGGAGCGGTGCCCGCGGCAATGGTGATGCCATTGACAGTGATCCCGTCCCCTTCACCGATCAGGATCGCACCGTTCTTCAGCGTGATTCCGGAAGTGTAGGCAGTTCCGCTTTCATAAACGAAAACCTTCTGGTTGGCCTGGTGCGCGGTGCTTGCGGCGGCCACCGTCTGGAACGGAAGATCGTAGGTGCCGTTACCACCTCCCGCAGCCGCGCTGTTCACCCACCAGATCGGAGCCGTCACCGTCAACGTCACCGTGCCGGTGACCAAACTGTCGAGTCCCTGCGGATCGTGCGCCAGATACTTGAAAGAGGTCGTACCCGAGTAGCCGACATTCGGAGTGAAAGTGAACGAACCATCGGCATTCAGAACGACCGCCCCCTGGGTGCCCGTCACATCAAGACCCACCGCGGTAAGTCCCGCCTGCGTGCCATCCGGGTCGGAATCGTTCGCCAGCACACCCGCCGCGGCGTTCACCGCCAGCGGCGTGTTGCCTTCGAGCGTGTAGGCATCATCAAAGGCAATCGGAGTCACCTTCGGAGAAACGCTCAATGTGGTACCGGGGACATCCGGATCGGAAAAAGAAACGCCGTTTGCCGTCGCGTCGCCGCTGTTGGTGATCGTGTTGGTGTAGGTGATCGTTTCACCGGGCTTCTTCCGTGTCGTCTGGGGCACGCCATCGTCCTTGGTGGCGGAAACCACGGGAGCCGCGTGAAGCGTGCCAACCAAGCCCGGGACGGTAAGGGCTGCGATCGCGGATAGGACTGCAGCACGGGGAAGGCGAAGCATCGGGGTCATGGCGGGCGACGAGGGAATTCTTGGGGAGAAGGGATGTTAGAACCGTGGGACGGAGCCCACGTTCGCGGCGATGTTTAACTAAGCCGGACACAAGGAGCAATCTCTTTGGGGAAAAAATGTTTATACCTCCGCCATAACGACTCCAGTCCTCCCCCCCTGACCATTTCGTCACAGGACCCCGCACGATCGCGTGATTCCACCCTCTCCGCCGGTCGCAAAAACATTCCCCAAGCACGCAATTCCTTTGCGCGTTCCCTCCATTCCTGCCACTACCAAAACCGTGATCCCGCTGAACGAACTCGATCAGAATCTCTTCCTTCCGCACGTGGGAGAAACCTTTGAAATCCTAGAGGAAGGCCGCGTTTATCCGCTGGTGCTCGAGTCGGTTCGCGATCTCGGCCACCGGCGTCCGGATGCAAAACGCAATCCCTTCTCACTCTCCTTCCGCGGCTCTCCGGGCTTGCGCGTGCCACAGCGGATCTACCAACTCACGCATCCGGAACTGGGCACATTCGAAATCTTTCTCACTCAAAACTCCGCCACCTCCGAAGGCACGGAATTGGAAGCGGTTTTCAACTAGGATTCCAGTTAAGGAGGAGATATACATTCTTCTCTTCAACCACTTGAAAACCCAGCCGCTGGTACCACAGCAGCGCCGGATTGAACCGCTCGACGTGGATGCTCAGGACCTTCCCCGCATCCCGCGCCTCGGTCTGCAACTCCTTCAACAGGAAAGTTCCCGCCCCTCTTCCGCGGCATGACGGCAGCAGGGCGATGTCCATCACGCGGATCTCCTTTTCCCAGCGATCCACGTAGAGCCGCCCCATCTGCTCCCCTCCCCGCACGATCACCGTGAAACGGGCGTTGGGATAGTAGGTGCGATAGTGGGCATCCTGAGCTTCGAACTGCATCCGGCAGAATTCCGCCTTCAACTCGTCCGGCCAACCGGTCTGCGCCAGCTCCTCCGCCCGGGTGGAGGCATACACCTCCAAAAGAAAAGCCCCGTCGGCCGCGGTGACTTCGCGCAGCTCGACGGGGACCTGAATATCCGTTTGCTCCATAAAGCAGCCTCAGCCTCGCGGCGGGAAGACTCCTTGGAGCGCGATGCAGAAATTGAGGGTCAAATACGGCATCATGTTGTTGTGAGGGAGACTGCCGCCTGCCGGCGCGAGCGCCTGCGGAGCCATCGTCGAGAGATTACCCATCGCCGCCGGCTGGATATACGGGCTGGCTCCTACCACGCGGGCAAAGGAACCGGAAGCCGGAGATGCGGTGTCGGCCGGGGCCGCCAGGCACATCAGCGTATGGGTGTGGAGAGGGATCTCCGAGGTGAGCAGCGTGACATATTGGGAGCCACTCATCTCACCCAGATCATGAAGGGAGAGGCCCGGGCCCTGGCCGGGATGCATCGGCACGTTGCCCTGCACATCCGGCAGCGCGAAGGTGCTTTTGCCGTCACCGCCATAGGTGGTGCCGAGCAACGAGAAAAGGGCGGTGTTCTGGGAAATCGGCATCAATTGGCCGTTACAGAACGCCCACCCTTTCGGAGCGAAGTTGAAAGGAAAAATGCGGATTTCCGCCACAAAAGGATCAGCCATGGTAGTGAGGGATCAGGATTGAAGATGGGTGCGGAAGATCACGACGGGGACGGGTAGATGCCGAACAGCGAAATAATGAAATCCAGGCAGAGATATGGCTGGAAATTCGTATGCGGCTGGCTGCCGCCAACCGGCGTGATCGACTGCGGAGCCATCGGCGTGGTGGGGGCCTCGGTCTGGAATCCGTCGAACAGGCTGGAAGGCGCGGGAATCGCGTTCACCGCTCCGGTGCTGTTCGCCACGGTATTGTCGCACAGCGCGGGATGGGTGTGGGCCGGGATCTGCTGGACGGTGAGAGTGACTTCCTCCACGCCCCCGGTCTCGGCAAGGATGAACCCGCTTCCCTGATGAAGCGGCACACGGCCACGCAGATCAGGAAGGGCGAAAGTACTCTCCCCATCGCCACCATAGGTGGTGCCGATCAAGTTGAAGAGCGTCTCGTTTTCGGAAATCGGGAGGAGCTGTCCTTCGCAGAACGCCCATCCTGCCGGGGCGAAATTTCCCGCGAAAATCCGGATTTCACCTACATAAGGTTGAGCCATGGGGAGTGATTAGTTTTGGGATGGGAAGATACCTTGGAGGGCGATACAGAAGGTCAGCGTGAGGAAGGGCTGCATGTTGATATGAGCCTGGGATCCACCGATGCTCGACACCGTTCCGGGCGACATCGTGGCGATGCTCGAATCCGGAGGATTGAAGTAGAACTTGCTCGGGGTCGAGGCGAGCAGGTTGCCCGCGGGGATCAGCTGGTTGCCATCCACGCTCGAAGCCTGCAGGAAGTGAAGATGCTGTGGCATCTCGCTGATTGAGATCGTGTGAGCCTGCTCGCCGCCGCGCTCGCCCAGCGTGAAGCCCTGGCCCATGTGGATCGGCACACGACCGCGGAGATCCGGCAGCGCGAAATTGACGCGTCCGTCGCCGCCATAGGTGGTGCCGAGCAGCGAGAAAAGCGCCTGGTTCTGGTTGATCGGCAGGAGCTGTCCGTTACACATCGCCCAACCTTTGGGCGCGTAAGAAAAGCTCATGAGCCGGATCTCTGAAAGGAAGGGTTCAGCCATGGTGGGGTGGATGATTGGAGGGGACCTGTAGAAGCAGGATGTGTTCTGTTAGATCGGATCGACCAAAAGAGTCAATCATTGTCGATGACCATTTACTTATTATCTCGGCAGAATGGGAATCTAAAACAGTTTTGTGACAGTTATGTCCGATTTTGATCTGGATTTGAAACTTGGATTGGGTATGAAATCGGTTGCCGTTCGGTGGCTTCCACGCTACCCGGCGGTGCGGATTCGAGTCCATCGGACCGGAATCCGCCACATGCTTCATAAAAGAACGTCTTTTTCCAGCCAGAACGCCAAATGAACGCTCCGAAAAGCACCGATTCCCCCACCCCGGCTTTCAAACGGCGTCACGTGCTGATGGTTCTGGCTGCAGGGACCTGCGCCACCGCGGTGGGCCTCAAGCGTATTTTCACCTCTCCCGAAATGGCGTTCGTTCCGGCTCCGGCTGCTGGCGGCAACAAAACCACCGCACCCCGAGTGTCCAATGCCGCGGAAACACCGGTTGAGGAAAGCCCGTTCGCTTCCGCTCCGAATGTCCCGGACCGCCTCTCACGCGACTGGTTCCTCCCCCATCTGAACAGCCGTTTTTCCATGTCCCTCACCGGCAGCAGCACGGTGGACATGACCCTCTCCGAAGTCAGCGCGGAAACCCGCATCCACAACGATGCGAATGCCTACACCGCCTTCACCATCCTCTTCGATGCGCCGAAAGGCTCGCCCGCCGCGGAAGGCATCTACCACATCCGCCATCCGCAACTCGGTGAGATGGACCTCTTCCTGGCCCCCGTCGGCAATACCATCGCCAGGCTTCAATACGAAGCCGCCTTCACCCGGAAGGCCTGAGAAGATGCGTGGATTCGTCGTCTTCCCGCCCACATCCGGATATCGGAGACGGGCTTTGTGACGACTCGTCCCACGACGCCACGTAGTCTGCGGGGATGAAACTCCTCTCCCTTCTCTCCTCTTTCGCCTCGCTCTGCCCGTGTCTGTCGGCAGCGGCTGAAATGCCCGCCGCTCCGATCCTCGATCTCGATCTCGATGCCGCCAAGGGTATCACCGCCGATGCACAGCAACGCGTGACGCAATGGGCGAGTCTGGCTGGCACTCCTGCCGCCAAGGTGTTCGTCCAGCGCGACGAAGGCCGCAAGGAGCCGGGCTCGGGACGGCCGACGCTTCTCCCGGCGCTTCCCGCACTCGGTGGCAAACCCGCCCTCTCCTTCAGGCAGCAGGAACTCGTCTGTCTCGATGAGGACGCCTTCGACAAACTCACCACCGGCAGCGGGCACACCTGGCTGGCAGTGATCGCCACCTATCCGCAGCGCACCGGCCTCAAGGATGTGAACTCCTTCTTCGGCAATCTCCGCAATGGTGAGAAATACGAGGGTCTCTGGGGCTGCTTCAACGATAACAACACCCTCTGGATCGGCACCCGCAACAGTCGCACCTTCGGACGCTTCGATGCCAACAACCCGCAGGTCCTCGGCCCGAAACTCGAACCGGGCAAGTTCCATGTCATCGCCGGACGCCTGGGTAGCGGCACCGGAACGGTGAAGCTGGAACTCTTTGTGGACCGCCTTGGCGTGGTGGCATCCGCCGACTTCCCGGTGGAGCCGGCGGCCAATCCCTCGCGGATGGCGGTGGGCCAGGAACGCGACGCCATCCAGCACCCGGGACACGAGTCCTTCGATGGAGAGATCGCCCGCCTCATGATCTTCGACCGGCCTCTCTCCAATGCGGAGCTCGCGACTGCCCTGAGCGAATTGCACAAGGTCTATTCCTTGGAATAACGGACTCTATGAAAAGCGAGAACCGGAGGGTATCCCCTCCGGCTCTGCTCATTGCATTACTACCCAATCAAAAGTTCAAGGGCTCTCCACCTTGGCTCGTATGAAGGCCTTCGGGTTGCCCTGCGTCGGATCCGATCCGGGAACGCAGAAGCTGCGGTTCGTCCAGCCGGGAGCCGGAGTTGGCAGGGCGGCTTGAAGGGCTCCGGCATCCGGCCCCGTAACCTCCTGGACGCCGATCATGGTCCAATCCACCAGATCGATCGTTCCCTGGATGTGATAGATCACGCCATCCACCGCGTTCGAAACCAGCTCTCCTCCCCCGAGATTGCCAAACAGCGTGCCGTCGCGCACCGGCAGGCTGATCGTAAGCAGGTGCTCACCACCCACCACGCCGACCTTGGCGATGATATTGGTAGCGGCCACTCCGGACAACGGCTGACCATCGAAGGCGAACTCGATGAGGTTGTTCTTCCCGTCGCCATCCGGATCATTCGCGATGCCGTCATTCACTCCAGCCGTGAGGCCTCGTGTTGAAGCCCAGGTTGCATAGGTCAGCGGTGCCGGTCCGGTCGTGATCTGGAGGATTCCAGTGCCGGTGATGCGTGCGGTCCTGTGGACCGCCGAGGAAGCCAGTCCTCCCCAGGTGCCTGTCACCTGCTGGACGCCATCGATGTAAAGTTCATCGATGGTATCCGTGGCGGCATGGGTGAGATCCAAGGTGGCCCCGGAGGCGATGCGCACATCCGCGGTGTCCGCCAACGATGCGGTGCCGAGCGAAAGCGTTCCCGCATTCACGGTGGTATCGCCCCCATAGGTATTCGTGGCGGAAAGCGTGAGCTTGCCCGCGCCCGCCTTGATCAATCCAGCCGTTACCACCGTTCCGCTGCCGCCGGTGACACCGTTGCGCAGCACCGCCGAAACCGTGAGCGTGTCGGATGCACCGATGACATTGAAGGTGGTCTGGCTTCCATTCGTATCCGCTCCCAGATGTACGGCCGTATTCGCATTGCCCGGGCTGGCGGAAACATCGATGACCGAACTGCCGGTCACGTTGACCGTGTTCCGCAGCTTGAAAGCCTGGTAGTTGCCGTTCGCCCCGCCGTTTGACGTCAGAGTCGAGCTATTCAAATTCAACGTGCCGAAGGTGGTGAAGGTATTGCCGTTGGTGACGATCGAACCACTGTTGGCCGTCACCACAACGGTTGGATTGGAGGCCGCCTGTCCGAAGGTATCGTGCGCATTGAACTTCAACGTCGATCCCGCGTTGTTCAGCGTCACGTTTCCGGTTCCGAGAGCGGCACTCACGTTGTTCACCAGCATGCCACCGTTGATCGTGGTGCCACCGGCGTAGCTGTTCCCGCTGGTGAGGGTCAGGATCGAAGAGCCCGATTTGAGCAAGGATGCGCCGCCACTGATCGCACCGCCACTGAAGGTGTAGTCGCCGTTGGAATTGTTCACCGTCAGGGCGGCCGGCTGCAAGGTGCCGCTCAAGGTGATCGTCTTGGCACCAGCTCCCGAAGAGTCGTCGAATGTCACGCTGTCCAAAGTCTTGAACACGTCATTCGCGGCACCGTTGAGGAAATTCGCCGAGGTATTGAGGTCCCACGTGTTGTTCGCGGCCGCGTTGTTCCAGATCAGATTGGCTCCGCTGCCGGTGAGTGTGACCTGCACCTTGTTGCCATTGATGGCCGCCGTGCCGGTGACACGGGAGATGCCGAAATCCGCGGTCAGCACCGGGCTGCCTGTGATCGAGCCCGCCTGGATCACATCCTGCACCGTTCCAATCGTGGAGACCCCTCCCCAGGACGAAATGCCGATGGTCGCGCTGGTCCCGAACGCAAGTGCGCCGGTGACGGTGGCCTGTGGCGATCCGACCGGTACTGCATTCAACCCGGCCCAAGTCGTACCGTTGCCAAGGGTCACGGCGCCGAAGGTCCGTGTGGTCGAGTTGTTCGTCGTGAATTTCGCGGCGGCAGCTACATTGACCGCCGTTGTCGCGGGCACGGTACCGGTGGTCAGCGCCAAGGTGCCCGCATTCACGTTGAGCGCACCAGTGAAGGTGCTCGCACCGGTCAGTGTCAGGGTTCCGGCACCGTTCTTGGTGAGATTGCCGGTGGTGGTGAGGCTGTTGATCAGTGGATTGGCGATCGTCGAATCAAAGCCATTGCTGTTGAAGATGAGGCCGCCCGCCTGCACCCGGAAATTGGCGGTGCCTCCATTGCCGAAATTGCCACCCGAGGCATTGGCCCGGATCTCGGTGCCGTTGAAGTTGATCGTGGAGGTATTGGTCGCCGTGGAGGTGTGCAAGCCGGTGGCGATGTAGGTTCCTCCATCGAAATTGATGGTGCTGCCTCCGGCTCCGAGGCGCACCATACCGAGATCCCCTTCCGCATTCGATCCGGTGCGAACCATGTTCAACGTGCCGGATCCGGAAAGAGTCAATACAGCCGTGTTGGTCGTGGAATTCGCTGCAACGAGAACACGCCTTCCCACCTCCACGCTTCCCCCCGAAATGACGAGAGCCCCGTTCGAGGTGCCCGTGTTCATCGCGGTGCCGAGATTCACGGAGGCATCGAGAGCGCCGGTCGTGCCGATCTTTACTGTTCCACCACTCACGGTGATGCTGCCAGTCGGTGTCTGAGCGGCTCCTTGGGCCACGCCGATACGAACCGCGTTGGCGTAGGCATCTCCTCCGAAGGTGTGCGTGCCACCAGAGATGGTCAGAGCTCCGGAAGCTCCGTTGCCAGTGCCCACAATCAGCCCGACACTGGTGATCGTTCCGACCTGCGTCCATGCGCCACCGCTGATCTCCGCCGTGCCGCCGGCGGCACTATTGCCGACCGCCAGTTGCGAAGTTCCACCCGTGCCCGAAAGCGTAAGTTTTCCAGTGCCCGTCTTGGCCAGGCTGAACGTGCCCGTCACCGGACCACCCAGCGTGACATTGCCGGAAGCCGCATTCACTGTCCGTGCGGTGGTGAGGGTGAGGCCTGCATTGATCGTCTGCAGTGCCGCCGAATTGTTCACGATGTCTCCACCGAGTGAAATCGCATTGCCTCCGATCACAAAGGATCCCGCACCCACGTTGAAGGTCAGGCCGTTCGCTGTGAATCCGGTGAGGTTGTTGTTGTTCGTGAGTTGGACACCGCCATCGAAGGTCAATGCCGCAGGAGAAGTTGGAACAGTATCATTGTCCCAGTTGGCAGGGGTGTTCCAGTTTCCATCAGCGCCACCGCCATCCCACAGGTTGGCGCCATGGGTGATGCAGGAGAAGGACAGGGAAATCGCCGCGAGGCGCAAACAAAACGAATGGTTGAACTTGGGTTTCATAGTGATGGAGATGCGAACGATCAAAGAATGCAATGACGGCGGCGGACGCCGAGGAGCAGGGTCAGCCCCATGGGAAGGGCGAATGCGGCGGTGGGCTCCGGCACGATCGAAATGGTCCCCTGGGTATAGAGGCTCGAGGTGTCCCAGCTCAGACCGTTGGTGAGCGTGGGGAGATTGACCGTATCGAAGGCCCCGCTGGCCGAAGTAAAGTCGAACAAGTTGTAGGTCTGCCCTTGATCGAGAGTGCCGCCCAGATTGGCTGCGTTCAGCGTTCCGCCGAAGGCGATGTTGCCCGCGGTCACGAGGTCGGCGGTGACGAGGCTGGCATCCAGCTCCGCGTTCACGGTGCCCAGCAATGTGAGGGTATTGGAGAAGGCCAGGGCTCCGATGCTGTTGCCCGCTGCCACCGTGCCGCTGATCGTCGCATTGCCGGTGACCGTTCCATTGCCCGTCAGCGTCTGTCCGGAACCCAGCGACCAGGTCGAGCTGGTGCCGGAGACATCCAGGAACGCACCCGAAGCGATGTTGATGGTCGTCGAGGCGGCGATGGAACCGCTGCCACCGAGTGCCAGCTTGCCTTGGTTGATGGAAGTCGCACCTCCATAGGTATTGACCCCGGAAAGCGTCATCGTACCCGCACCGGTCTTGATCAGGCCCGCGGTAACCACTGCTCCCGAACCACCGGTCACTCCGTTTCTCAGCACTGCGGAAACCGAGAGAGAGTCAGCAACGCCGGTGACACTGAAGGTGGTCTGCGAATTCGCAGCGTTTCCTCCCAGATGAATCTGCGTGTTCGCATTGCCCGGCGATCCCGAAACACTGATGCCGGATGAACCGGTGGCGGTGACCGTTCCGGAAAGCTTGAATGCCTGGTAATTCGCATTCGCTCCACCGTTGGATACCAGCGACGAGCCGTTGAGGGTGACAGAGGAGAGATTGTTGAAAAAGTTTCCGTTCGTGATCGTCGCCCCGTTGTTCGCGGTGACAGTCACGGTCGGAACGGAAGTCGCGTCGCCAAAGGTGTCGTTGCGATCGAAGCGCAGGGTCGTTCCAGCTTGCATCACCACCGCGGCATTCGCTCCGAGTGAGCCGGAATTCGCGAAACGCAACGTGCCACCATTGACGGTGGTGGTGCCGGTGTAGGTGTTCGCCGCGGTGAGCGAAAGTTGGCCGTTGCCGTTCTTCGTGAACGCCCCGGTGGTGGTGAGGCTGTTCTTCAACGCCGTACCGATCGTCGTATCGAAGCCGTTCGTATTGAAAACCAGGCCTCCTGTCTCGATCCGGAAGTTGGCCGTACCGCCATTTCCAAAGCTCCCTCCGCTGGCATTCGCACGGATTTCGCTGCCGTTGAAATAGACGTTCGAGGTGGTGGACGAATCCGACGAATAAAGACCGGACGCGATGTAGGTGCCGCCGTTGAAGTTGACCGTGCTCGCGCCCGCCCCCATGCGGATCTGGCCGCGATCGGAGGTGGAACCGGTGCGGGTCATGTTGAGAACCCCCGTGCCGGACAGCGTGACAGTCGCGGTGTTCGCCGCATTGTTCGCGCCCATCAAGAGGCGGCCGGCGATCTGCATCTCACCACCGGAGATATTCAGCGTGCCCGTGGAGGTGCCGCCACCCGAAATCTGGGTGCCGAGGTTGACCGCCGCATCAAGCGTACCGGTCGTCCCGACCTTCACCAACCCACCCGTGATGGTGAGACTGCCATTGGCAGTCTGTCCCGCAGCGGTGGTCGTACCAATGCGGACGGCATTGCTGTAGTTGTCTCCTCCGAAGGTATGCGTGCCGCCGGAGATCGTGAGCGCGCCGGAGCTTCCGGCTCCGTTACCCACCACCAATCCCATGTTGGTGATGGTCCCTGCCTGGGTCCATGCGCCACCGCTCAACTCCGCGGTGCCGCCTGCCGCACCATCGCCAACCGCCAGTTGCGAGGTTCCCCCCGTGCCGGAGAGCGTCAGCTTCCCCGCCCCGGTTTTGATGAGTCCGAAGGAACCGGTGATGGCCCCGCCGAGCGTGATGTCACCAGTCGCGGTGTTGACCGTGCGGTTCGCGGTGAGAGCGATCGCATTGTTGATTGTCTGGAGGCTGGCCGAGTTGTTGACGATGTTGCCACCAAGGGAAAAGGAGTTGCCACCGATCACAAATGCACCCGCACCGGATGCAAAGGTGATGCCGTTGACGGTGATGCCGGTCAGGTTGTTTGTGGAGGCGAGCCCGCCGGTTCCTCCAAAGGTGATCCCCACCGGGAAAGATGGGACATTGTCATCATCCCAGTTTGCTCCGGTACCCCAGTTGCCATCTCCGCCCCCATCCCATACATTGGCGGCCGAGACATGAGTGGCAGCCAGCGGCCAGGAAAGCACGCTGGCAGCCAGCATGATGCGCGTGGAAAGAAAACGGGGAGAGCAGGGTTTCATGATGTCCATCAACCCTGCCCCATCTTACCGTGTAACTCCATGGTGCCCGCCCACTTCGACTTATCGAAATCGGACATCAGCGATGATCGTCACCGTTCATCCGCAAGCGGATGAAACGGGTCGCCGGTTCACGCGGCCACGGCGTGACATCGGTGAAGCGAAGCACGCGTTTCCCGTTCACATCGGAGAGGACCAGCGGATCTCCCGCAAGAGTGGTCCAGTGCGCACAGTCGTCCGAAACCTCCGCATGGAATGCCAGTTCATCAGACGCAGCCGCGTCCACTGTTGCATCAAGCCACAACGAACGCGAACCGCCGGACAACTGCGAATGAACTTCCAAGCCGCTCCTGACATCCGCCGCCGAAGGATTGGTACCGAACAAACGCTCGAATGCATTTGGAATTCCATCGTGGTCCGGGTCCGCATTGAAGCCGATCACCGCCTCGGAACTCTGACCCGCGAAAACTCCGCCGACTCCGGTCAGCCAAGAGGTCACGAAGTCCGCATTGGTATCGGGAAGATTGAGCGTATAAATCACCACCGTGTCAAAGGACGACGCGCCGGAACCATCCGTGGCCGCTACTTCCAACACATGCACCGGCCCGTTTTCGTAGTCGAGTGGTCCGGTGGTGGTGATACGACCGGTGGTGGCATTGAGAGCGAACAAACCCTGGCCGTTGCCGCTGTTGATCGTGAACGATACCGCGGTCCCTTCCGGATCGCGGGCGGCCAAATCACCGACCACGGATGCGGCCGCGGCATTCTCCACGATGCTGAATGGCCCGCTGGCGGTGAAGACCGGCGGACTGCCCCCTGCCGCACGGACCTGCAATCCCGCCCAGTTGCTCTCACCCCACGTCTGGCCTGCAGGCGGCGTGCGCGACGACTGTCCGAGAATGCGCCCATTCGCATCCGCCACCACGGAACGGATGACACAGGAATTTGTCACGGCATTCGCATTCGCCTGCACATACACCGGCGTTTCATCCGCGAGGTCTCCATCGCCATCCTTGTCCACGGTGAAGGCAATGCCACGGGCGGTCGAGTTGTCGTAACCGCCTTGAATCAACAGGTCGTATTGCCAGCCCGGCGTCAGTCCGGTGATCTCCCACTGGTGGAGGATCGGTCCATTCGCGCTGCTTGAGTTCAACAGCAGAAGATAGTCCCCGGTCAGATTGTCTGCTCCGGTGCGACCGCTGTAACCATACACACCGCTGCCGATCGGCGTGTTCGGATCGTTGTCCGTGAAGATGTGAAAGCCCACCTGTGTCTGCGTGCCATCATGCGTGCGCAACATCATCGATGGATTCACCGACATCGCGCTCGGATCACCGGAATAGGCTTTCACCTGAAAGGCATTCCACGTCATGCCACCGCGCGTGGTGGTGGCCGGGGTGGTGGTTTGCCCTGCCGCCGTGCTCGATCCGTCGCCTTGGAAATCGATGTTCCAGAATGTCGCTCCTGCAGGCGGAACATCCGACACGGTTTCCGGAGCGGTGATGTGGAAGGTGATCGTTGCCGCCGTGCCCGCAGGCGGATTGTTGCCATCGGTCGCCGTTACCTCCAGCGTCCACACGTCACCCACCGCAAGCGCACCGGTACCGCGCGTAAGTTTTCCGATGGCCGGATCCAACAGGAAGCGCCCGGCGGCCGTGCCTCCGGTCACAGCCAGTGTCACCGGCGAACGCTCCGGATCGCTGGCAGTGACCTGGCCGATTCGTTCTCCCGCAGCCAAGGTCGTCGGAAGATAGTAGTGGAGCGGACTGGTGAACCGCGGTGCATCGTTCACTCCGGAAGAATCGATCAATACCGTTAGTGTGGCCGTCTTCGGATTGCCCGCGAAATGATCCGAGGCCGTGATCGTGAGTTGCACCAGGCCGCTCCCCAGCGACGAAACATCTCCGACCACCGACAGGATACCCGTCACCGGATCAATCGCGAACACGCCGCCCGGATTTCCTCCCGTGATTTCGTGAGTCACGCTGTCCCGCCCATCCGCGTCCACCGCATGAAGATCCGCAACCACCGTGCCAGGCAACGCATCCGCCGCGATAACAAGCACCTGGCCATCCGCGATCGAAAACACCGGCGCCGAGTTCGCCGTGTTCAGTATCCAATCGGACACCAGCGCCACGCCCTCCGCGTCCACCACCGACGAAGCAAGCGGAGGCATCCGGTTGAATCCCGGAGCGCCCATCATGCGTTGCAACACGCTGGAATGCGCGGTCGATCCCGGCACGATCCGCTTCACCGCGGGATCGGTGATGGTGATCTGCCCTTGGTCCGGACGGTTCAACAAATGGGTGGCATCCAATGACGCCGAAGCCCGCAGATCGAGTCCGGCGGAGTCGGCGTGGCAATAGGAACAATTCACCGCGAGGTAGGATCGCACGCGGGACTCGATGTCCACCGAAGTGTCATTCGCGGCATGATGACGGGGCAGTGAGGCAGGAGGCACGGCCAGTCCCTGGAGATAGCCCGCATCGGACAATCGCTGGAGATAGTTGCCAGAGATTCCATCAAAAGGCACATCATCGCGATTGAGCTGGCGGCTGTCGAAGCCGAGCACGCGCCCCGATTCCGCATTGTGGCAGGTCAGGCACTGGGTCCGCGAGGGAATCTGCCACCGCTGCGTGGATGCCTGCTGCCCTGCAGGCAAGGCCGGATCGGTGACCTGCACATCGAAGGTATCCCCACCATCGCCCACCAACGTTGCTTCAGTCCCGGCTTCATTCCAACGGTAGGAAATACCATAGACACCGCCGGCGTTCTTGACGATCACGCGGGTTTCAAGCCGCTTGCGCGTCGCCGGATTGCCGCGGGTGGTTTCCAATTCGAAATGCTTCACCCACAGCGCCCCGGTGGGGAATGTGAACGCGCCATCGGCGGACCACGTCATCTTGTCCGTGGTTCCCGGCAGCGCGAACCAGCGGCTTTTCCTCGCGTTGTCGGACCAGAAGGTGACGTTCGGCTCGTAGAAATGCAGCCCCGGATTCGGCGTCATGTCCGCGAGATCCGCGAACAGTCCGGTTCCGGAAAGCGTGCCCGGAAAAGTGCTGCCGGAAACGATCTGCGATTTCAGGCGGAACACCTTCCCCACCTGTCCGCTTTGATCGAACAACGCGCCACCCTGGTTGTTCCAGCTCAGGACGAGAATGTCGCCATTCGAGGGATCGGTGGTGAAACCCACCACTCCGGAAAGTCCCGCGATGCGCGTGACCGTCGGCGTGCCCGGTGCCGCACCGCGTTCCAAGGTCCAAATGTGGCCGTTCAGCCAATCGCCGAACAGATACTTGCCATCGAGCGTCGGGTAGTTGCCGCCATGCACCATCATGCCCCCGATGACCGACGCGCCCTGATAGGCTCCCGAACCGCGGGCATAGAAATACTCCGGCGCGCGCAGTACCACACCCGCCGGTGGAGTGCTGTTGTAGCGGTCGCCCTCCAGATAATTCCATCCGCCGTTGTCGCCCTTGCGGAAGATATTCACCTCCTCGCGGCTGTCGCTTCCATCGCTGCCCACATCGCCCAACCACAGCACCGGATCGCCATCGACCGTGTCGAAGCTGAAGGTCCACGGATTCCGCACTCCGGTGATGTAGATTTCCGAACGCACCGCATTCGCGGCATACGAGGTCCCCCGGTAGTTCACAGTCCCTGAGGCAGCCGCATACGGATTGTCCGCGGGAATCTTGTAGCGCGCCACACCTGCATCCGCGGGAATCACCAGCGAAGGATTCGTACTGGCGTTCGGCTCGAGATTCCCCGCACGACGATCCACGTCGATGCGGATCACCGAACTCCAGAACATGTTGGTGATCGTCTGCGAGTTTTCCGCCGGACGCCGTTCATCCCCCGATCCCACATACAGATAGCCATCCGGCCCGAACTTGCAGCTGTCCAGGTTGTGATCCTGGCTGCGGCTGTCCACTTCGAAGAGGATCAGTTCGCTCGCCGGATCCACCACACCGGTACCATTGCTCATGACAGTGAATCGTGAAAGGCGCACCGAGCCCACCGTGGAGCCGCTAGATGGCGATTCGTAGTTGTAGGTCACGTACACATACGGGCTCCCGGATTCGAACTGCGGATGGAAGGCAAAGGACTTCACACCCATCTCGGTATAAAGATCGAGTTTCGCCGAGAGATCCACGAAGACGCGCCGCGTGGCGGTGGCCGCGCTCATGTCTTGAATTTCCCATATCACACCGGTCCGCTCGGAGACGAAGAAACGCTTCGTGTTGCCCTGGATGGATGCCATCCACGTCGGCGTGCCAAAATTGAACGCACCCCGGTTCGCAAACGCATCCTCCAGCGAATAAGTCCCCTGCGGCGGCTCCAATGGCAGCGTCACCGAATCCGGTGACACACGTCCTGCGGACACCTGAATCGAAACCGTCGCGGTGTTCGAAACACCCGTCGCATCCGTGAAACGATAAGTGAACGAATCCGCTCCCGCGGCAGCACCCGCCGCATAGAGGATCGAATGGTCCGCCTTCACCAACGCGGTGCCGGAGACGGGTGGCGCAACGATCTCCATCGAGACGAACGGCTCATGGATGGCATCGTTCTCTATCACCGCGATCCTCACCTTGCCCCCCGCACCCACCGCCGCCTCATCGTTGCCAGCCACCGCCGTGGCAGGCGCGGAAACGCGGCGCAGCACCATCGCGGCGATGCTGGGATCACCTCCGATCGTCCCCAGATTACCGGTCAACGTGCCATCCGCCCCCACGGTGATGTTGCGCACCGTTCCGGCAAACGTCCCGGCATTGGCATAGAACGTCGTCCCGAAGGTCGGACTGATCGGCACCGTCGTTCCACCCACCGTGAGACTGAAATCGCGCGGTGGATTGTGCTGGTCCGGATTCGCATAGGCGGTGAGCGAATACGTTCCGGGTAACAGATGGGAGAATGTGAATCCCACGTTCATGGTCGTGCGTCCCTGCGCCCCCCAAAACCAGTGGTCGCCGAAGGCCGCATTGATGCCGCCAAGATCGAGCACACGCCCAACATTGAACCCGGACACGCCTCCACTGATCTTCATGTCCACCTTGGTGGTGGCGTCCTTCGCATCATGGAGCTTCAGCAACTGCGGATCGATCGCCGCGTTGTGTGCGGGCGGATTGGCAAACACGTTCCCATCGGTGGCGGCGATCTCGAAGGCATTCCACTTCGCGCCATAGCCGATGTCGAAGGTGGACGTCACCGGGTTCGCCGAGCCCAGCGCACCACCGGTGCCGCCTTGGAAATCGATCTGCCAGGCCTGGAGCACCGCCGAGTGGGAGCCGATGTCCTCCGGCAGCGTTCCATTCTGATACTCCGCGAGATTGCTGTCGCCATCCTGATCATAGTCGCCTGCCGCGCCCTGTGAAAGCATTCCGAAATGCTCCTGTTCCCACGCATCCGGAAGCCCGTCGCCGTCCGAGTCCGGATTCCCGGTAGCCGAGGCCGTGATCAGGATGCCATTCACGATCGGATTCGAGCCGGCACTGCTGTCCATCACCTCAATCACAAGACCACCCGCTGTGGTCGGGCTGACATTGGTGAACGTATGAAACAGACCCGTCCGGGCGCTCGCCCGCGCGATGGCGGACGGACCATAGGTGGCCGCCCCTTTGACCGTGAAGGTATCCGTCGGCGACCCGGTGGCCGTGGCTACGGCAACCACCGTATAAACCAAGGCCGGATCCAGGCCGCCGAGGGTGATCTTGTACGGACTGCCGTCTCCAAGGCTGGAATTTCCCGCGATGTCCGTGACCACGCTGTCCACGAATTCCGGCGGCACATTGCCCCCCTTCACCGCCAGCCCCACCCAGTTGTCCGTACCATCGTTGTTGATGAACTGGGCGTTGGCAGTGGCGATGGAAACACCATCCACCACCGTTCCGCCGAGGTTGGTCACCGACCCTGCGGCCACGCCCTGGTTGAGCGTCACGATGTTGTTCCAGTTCGCCGTGAGCGTGGGACCGAAATCGATCCCGATCTTCATGCCCGCGGTCAGAGGCGTGGCGGACACGCCACCAGTAAGGACACAGGAACCAAAAGCCACTTGGACGAGACGACGGAGGGAGAAGCCCATTTACGAAGCTAAGATGGAACCCCTTGGCTGCCAATGGGTCCATTCCCACCTTCGTTTATCCCCAATCCACTCCCCCACCTCCGCATTTCGTTCTCGCTGCTTGTTCGATTTCGATTTTGCGCTACGTAATTTCCGGTCACTCTTCCATGGAGACACGCGTCATTCCGCTGGGCGACAGCGCCCTGATCCTCGAGCTGGCGGAAACCGTCGGCGCGCTGCCGCCGCATCGTGTTCATGAAGTGGTGGCCTGGTTGCAATCCCCCGCCCTGCCCGGAGTCATGGAGGTGGTGCCGGCCGCCACCACGATCACGCTCTTCTACGATCCGCTGGCACTCTTGAAACACGGCGCTCCGGCGGATGACCTCACCGGCTGGCTTGGTGGAGAGGCGCTGGAACGTCTCGCCGGTCTGCCCAAGGAAAGCTCCGCTCCATCCTCCCGGGTGGTGGAGATCCCCGTGTGCTATGGTGGCGAGCATGGCCCGGACCTGGAGGAGGTCGCACGACGCACCGGACTCTCGGTGATCGATGTGGTCACCCGCCACAGCGCCGCGGAATATCTGGTGCTCCAGCTCGGCTTCGCACCCGGCTTTCCGTATCTGCATGGTCTGCCCGATTCGCTCTCGCTGCCACGGCGCGCCGCGCCGCGGCTCTCCGTCGCCGCCGGATCGATCGCCATCGCCAACGGCCAGTCGTGCATCTACCCGCAGGCCATTCCGGGCGGATGGCATGTGATCGGCCGCACGCCCTTGAAACTCTTCCGCCCGGACCATGAACCGCCGGTGCTGCTGCAACCCGGCGACCGCGTGAAGTTCCGCGCCATCCCGGCGAAGGAGTTCGAAGCACGGGAGGAACTACCATGATTCACGTACTTCGCCCCGGCATGCTCTCCACCGTGCAGGATCTCGGCCGCACGGGATTCCAGAAATTCGGCGTGGTGGCCGGTGGTGCGGCGGACCCGTTCGCCGTCCGCGTGGCGAATCATCTCACCGGCAATGAACCCGGTGCCGCCGTGATCGAAATGGCGCTCGCCGGCCCGCGATTGCACTTCGACCGTGAAACGTTGGTCGCGTGGTGCGGAGCGGATTTCGCCGTCACCCTGGACGGTCGCCCTCTGTCCAAAAACCGCCCGGTGCTGGTGCGGACGGAAAGCGTGATCGATTTCACCGGCGCGCGGCGCGGAGCCATGGCCTGGCTCGCGGCATCCGGTGGCATCACGGTCCCGGAGGTGATGGGCAGCCGTTCCACCGATACCGGCGCGCGCATCGGCGGCCACGAAGGCCGCGCCCTCGCCGCCGGAGACGAGCTCCCCACCGGTGAACCTTCCGCATGGGCGCAGGCGATGATGACCCAGCTCCGCACCTCAGGCCGGGATGCCGCATGGAGCCTCGTTCCGGAATCCCTCGGCAAGCCCAATGGCCAGGGCATGCTTCGGGTGGTGCGCGGACCGGAGTGGGAATGGTTCGCGCCCGCCGCACAGGAGCGTTTCACCAGCGCCATCTACGGCGTCAGCAAGGACAGCAACCGCATGGGAGTCCGGCTGGAAGGTCCACCCCTCGATCTTGAAGCACCGCGCGACATGATCTCGTCCGCCGTCCAGCACGGCGTGGTCCAGGTGCCTTCATCCGGCCAGCCGATCGTGCTCGGTGCGGACCGCCAGACCCTCGGCGGCTATCCGCGGATCGGTGCCGTGGCCACCGCCGATATCGGCAAGCTGGCCCAGCTCCGCCCCGGCGAACCCGTCCGCTTCCGCGAAATCCCGCAGGCGGTGGCCCATGCCCTGCTGATCGAACGCGAGCGTGATCTCGCCATTGCCATCGGCCACCTATCCACGCCCCGGCTCTGATCCTCCATGCACATCGATCTCAACTGCGATCTGGGCGAAGGCGCGCCCCACGATGCGGAGCTGATGCCACTGGTCACGTCCGCGAACATCGCGTGCGGAGCGCATGCGGGGGATGAAGCGACGATGAAGCGATGCATCGATCTCGCTCTCGCGCATGGAACCGCCATCGGCGCGCATCCCGGCTATGAGGATCGGGAAAACTTCGGCAGAACCGAACTCACGCTTTCTTCCAGCGATCTCCGCGTGCTCGTTCTCGGGCAAATCCGGATGCTTCAGAACATCGCGGTCCAAGCCACAACCAGACTCACTCACGTCAAACCCCACGGCGCCCTCTACAATCAGGCCGCCCGCGATCCGATGATCGCATCGGCCATTGCGGACGCCATTTATGAAGCCGATCCCACATTGGTAATCTACGGCCTCGCTGGCAGCGAATTGATCCGCGCCGGAAAAGCACGCGGACTCTCCACCGCACGCGAAATCTTCGCCGACCGCCGCTATCAGCCGGACGGTAATCTCGTTCCGCGTTCCCATCCCCACGCCCTGATTACGGACACTGCGGAAGCCTGCGCCCAAACGCTCCGCCTCATCCGCCAAGGCATCGCCGACACCGTCTGCCTGCATGGCGATGGAGCCCACGCCGTCGCGTTCGCCCACGCGCTGCGGCATGCGCTCCAGGAAGCGGGCATCCCCATCAAGCGCTTCACGCCATGATGTGGCTCAAGCTCATCGGCATCCCCGTGGTGGCCATTGGCTTCGCCCTGCGGCTGAACACGCTGCTGGTGGTGATGGCCGCGGGCATCGCCACCGGACTGGCAGCCGGCATGACATTCAACGAAGTGCTCGAACTCTTCGGCAGGCTTTTCATCGAGAACCGCTACATGACCCTGCCGGTGATCCTGATCGCGCCGGTCATCGGCCTGCTCGAGCGCCATGGCCTGCGCGAACGTGCGGAGACCTTGATCCGCCGCGCCCGTGGAGCCACCGCCGGGCGAGTGATCTTCCTCTACAGTCTGGTTCGCCAGATCAGCATCGCCCTCGGGGTGAACATCGGTGGCCATGCGGGAGCCGTGCGCCCGATCATCGCACCCATGGCGGAAGGCGCGGCTCACGCGCAACACGGACCTCTCCCGGATGAAACCCGCGATACCATCCGCGCCCACGCCGCGGCGGCGGAAAACATCGGCAACTTTTTCGGGGAGGATGTCTTCATCGCCGTTGGTGCGGTGCTGCTCATGAAGGGCGTCTTCGATGCCCAGCACATCGAGGTCGGCGTGTGGCCGCTGGCACTATGGGGCATTCCCACTGCCATCGCCGCATCCTTCATCATGGCGTGGCGCACCCGTGTGCTCGACCGCCGCATCCGGCGGGAAACCAACGCCACTCAAGGGAAGGAGGAGGCATGACCCTCGTCTCGCTGCAAACCCTCTATGTCATCGCCGGCATCCTGCTGACCTGCATCGCCATCAACACCGTGAAAAATCGCGCGCATCTCCGGCGCGTGGGAACCGCGTTGTTCTGGGGTGCGCTTGCGGCCATCTATCTCTTCGGCGGCCATCTCCCGCCCCTCGCGATCGGTTGGATCATGCTCGGTCTCGTCGCCCTCGCCGCCACCAGACAAATCACAGCTCCCAAGGAAACTCCGGTACCCGCGGAACAACGCGCCAGTGAAGCCCTCCGCCTCGGCAACCGCATCTTCATCCCGGCATTGGTCATCCCAGCCACCGCCGTCGTCAGCACGCTGGTTCTTTCCAAGATCCCGCTGGGCGGCGTGCGTCTCTTCGATCCCAAGCAACCCACGCTCGCGGCGCTCGGTCTGGGTTCCCTGCTCGCACTCATCGTCGCCCTGCGCATGACCCGCGCGAAGCCCCGCGAGTCGCTGCATGAGGGTGGGCGTTTGCTTCACGCCATCGGCTGGGCGATGCTGCTGCCGCAACTGCTCGCCGCGCTCGGCGGCATCTTCACCAAGGCGGGCGTGGGCGAGGTGATCGCCCGGCTCGTGACGGACACCTTCCCCACCGGCAACCCGTTTGTCGCGGTCGTGGTCTATTGCGTGGGCATGGCCTTGTTCACGATCTGCCTCGGCAATGCCTTCGCCGCCTTTCCCGTGATCACGCTCGGTGTCGGCCTGCCGATCATCGTGCAGCAGCATCATGGCAATCCGGCGATCATGGCCGCCATCGGCATGCTCAGTGGATACTGTGGCACACTGCTCACCCCGATGGCCGCGAATTTCAATCTCGTCCCGGCGATGCTGCTGGAACTCCGCGATCCCCACGCCGTGATCAAGGCGCAGGCCCCCATCGGACTCACGCTCCTCGCCGTAAATATTCTCATCCTCGATTTCTGCGTATATCGTTTCTGACCGACTGATGAAAACCGTGCTCCTCACCGGCTTCGAGCCCTTCGGCGGCGATGCCCGGAATCCCTCGCAGGCCATCGCGGCACAGCTCGATGGAGCCATCATCGAAGGCCATCAAATCACCAGCGCCATCCTCGCCTGCGAGTTCGGGAAATCCCGCCGCCAACTCCACAAGCTGATCGAACGCCACATGCCCTCGCTGGTCGTCTGCCTCGGCCTCGCCAGCGGGCGGCAAGCCATCACACCGGAACGCATCGCCATCAACCTCGATGACGCCCGCATCCCGGACAACGCCGGACGCCAGCCGGTGGACAAGCCCGTCGTCCGCGGCGGCCCCTCTTCCTATTGGTCCACGCTGCCGGTCAAAGCCATCACCGCCGTCCTAACGGAACACGGCATTCCCGCCGAAGTGTCCCACACCGCCGGCACCTTCGTCTGCAATCACGTCTTCTACAGTCTCATGCACGAACTTGCCGCCACTCCGGACGTGCGTGGTGGCTTCATCCACGTACCCGCGCCTTGGAATTCGCCGTTGTCACAGGATGCCTTGCTGGAAGGCATCACCCTCGCCGTTGCCGCCGCCATCCGCCACAAGCGCGATATCCGCATCACCGGCGGAGCCACGCATTGATCCTCACGGCATCTCTTTCAACCGCTGCCTGCACCACGACAACGCCTCCTCCGCTTCCTCACTGCGGGGCTGGGCCTTGACCAGCGTTTCCCACGCGATCACCGCCTGCGCGAATGTCTTTTTCGCCTCGTCGTTCTTGCCCGCAAGCTGCTGTGCATGACCAAGATCACCTAACAGATACGCCACCGATTTCTTGAGCTGGTCGCCGCGGATGAGACCGTATTCCGTACGCTCCATCAGCCCATTGAGCGCATCACGGGCCTTGGTGATGAGGAAGAGTTCGTCATCGGTCTTGCCCGCAGCCCCCACCATGCGGCCCTTCTGCCACCACAGCAGCGCCAGCCGGTAGGCCACCGTGCCATTGGCCGCATCGGACGCACGCGCGCCTTCCAGCATGCGGATGCCATCGTCCACCATGTTCATCGCCTCATCGGTCTTGCCGCTGTCCCGCAACAGTCCCGCACGAATCCACCGCTGCGCGCCGAGACGGGACAAAGCTTCTGTATTGTCCGGCTGCTCACGCAGCAATGCCTCCAGCAATCCCGTCGCCTGCTTCGAGAGGCTGTCGGCGGAAGCCACGTCTCCGGAAAGCACCGCCGCCTCCGCCATCGCGCCATAACAACCCGCCAGTTCCAGCCGCAGCTTCGGATCGCCGGGCTTCTCCTTGAGCAGTTTGATCAGTTCCGCCGCCGCAAGATTCCTCACCTCGCGCGCATCCCCCAGGCTGCCCATGCCATCGAGAATGGTCGCGGAAGAAAGATAGCAGCTCGCCAGCTCCGAGCGCAGCACCGCCACATCCGGCCGCTGATCGACCAAGCGGTTCAAGGTCTGCGTCGCGCGCATGAGCTGCTCCAGCGCCTTCGCGTCCCCCTTCCCGCCCTGCGCGAGCAACTGTGCCTCATGGAAGTCCAGCACCGCCATCAACTGTTGCAAGCGGTCCGCATCCACCTCGCCCTGGGGGACGGACCCAAGGATCTGCCGTGCCTCCACAAACGCCGCCGCAGTGCCCGGATCATCCTTCGCCTGCCGCAGCAGCGCAAGCAACAGCCGGTCCGTGCCGATCCGCAGCTTCCACGCCGCATCCGTGGGCCGGTTCTTCCACGCCTCCAAGGCATCGCCCAAGCGCGTCTGCGCCGCATTCGCATCCCCGGCGGCCAGCGAAACCTCCGCCAGCTCCAGCTTCACACGCGCACGCTCGTCATCCAGCGAGGTCACATCAGCCGTCCGCTTGAGGAAATCATCAAAATAACGCTCCAGGCGCAGCAGCCGCAGCTCCCGGCCATCCAGCGGCGGCAGGCTGCGGTGCCCCTTCTCCATCGCCCACTCGAACAAATGATCCCCAATCGCACGCGAAGCCTCCAGCCTCGCCAATGCCACATCGCGTTCATGTTCGAGCGTCTGCTTGGCTTCCGACTCTCCTTTCACCGCCTGGTCACGCGCGGTCACCGCGCTGTCCGTCTTGGCCTTCAATTCCCGCACGTCCTCGGTATGGGCGGCCTTCTCCTTGCGCAGCAGCGCCAGCGAGATCTGCCACAATCCTCCGAGCACCAATGCCAGCGCCGCAGCCGTGCCCATCGCGAACAACGCGCGCCAGGCGCGATGATCCGCGCGGCGGCGTTGATCGAGCAACTGATCGCGATGCGTCTCCGTGGCCACCTGCTCCTCCACCCGCTCGAATCCTCGCACCACCTCCGCCAGCGTCGCCGGACGCTGTGCCGCATCCAGCGCCAGACAGCGCACGATCCACTCGCGGTAGCCCGCTTCCACCGGATTCGCAGCCTCGTCCGGCCACGTCACATTTGCATCCGCCTCCAGCTTGCGTGCGATCTTGTGAAGGTCGGCATGGATCGCGGAATCACGGCGGATATCGCCCGGCGGCGGAGCCACCTGCAGGAAGGTTTCGTTGCAACGCGGAAACGCGCCGGTGATGAGGCGGTACGCCAGCACTCCGAAGGCAAACACATCCCAGCGGTAGCCCTTCTCATCCAGATACCCATCCGGATCGCGGAGTTGCTCGGGAGATTGATAGAGATAGGCATCCGAATAGTCCGCGTGGGTCACACCGGGCATGTTTCCCAGCGACCAATCCGCGATCGACAGCTTCTCCTCGTCATCGAAAAACACATTGCTCGGCTTCAGGTTGCCGTGCGCCACCTGGACGTTGTGGAAGACCGCCAGCGCCCGCGCCAGATCCAGCACCATCGGCCAGGATCGCTCGCCGGGGAAATCCGCCAGACGGTTCTGCAGGGTACGGGGTACGCCATGCCCGTCCTCCGCCGGATCCGCCATCCACGGCATCACGATCAGCGCCGGACGTGATTCGAGATCCGCCGAAACCACCTGCATCACCCCGGACGGCCAGCCTGCCGCTTCCAGACGTGCCGTCGTTTTTTGAAGCAGCGCACGGTTGATTGCCATGCCGTGAAACACCTTCACCGCCAGCTTGACATCCGACTCATCATGAGCGGCGTACACATTTCCGCATGGGCCGGCACCAGTCAGGTCCGTAACTCTAAGCCCATCGATCCGCGGTGCTTGCATGGAGTTTTTTTGTAATCCAGACCTGCCCCGTCGCCAACTCCGAACCGTTCCTTTTGGGAATGATCACCTTCCGGGAACCTTGGAACACCAATGGAAACCTGTCTCCAACAGGTGCATTTCGCACGATTTGGAACCTACCAAAAACTTTTTGATCTTTTTTGAACGTTTGGAGGCCCAAACCTTCTAACTTTCTTGGCATACTACGCGATCACGTGTAACGGATGGACCGTTCCCGATCACCCGATATGTCCCTTGATCATCCCAACCTCCGCCGCCGCTCCAGCCGGCATCAGTGGCGGAAAGTGCTCAACTTCTTGAAGTCCACCCTTTGGACCGGTCCGCTGATGCTCGTCACCGGCCAGGTGTCCAAGCGCACCGCCGCATTCATGATCGCCGGGGCGATCCCGGCCATTCTGGTCGCGCTGTTTTTGACGGTCCCGAATTTCCTGTTCTGCACTCCGCAGCATCAGGCGTACTTCTATTTCGGCCGTGATCTGGCCAACAGTCCGCTCTCGCTGGTGCCCATGCTTGTCGCCGCAATCTGCGCGTTGATCGCCCTGTCGCTTCCGGCAGTGCCATCCCGCCGCGTCTGCGTCCGCCGCTGAGAAAGGGACCGGATATCGGGCGCTCCTACATCCGGTCCCACGCCGCCCAGAACGCCCGGGTCTGGCCCGCGTCCGGCAGCACTTCCAGCAACACGGTTTCATCTCCCTGCTCCAGATCATCGAAGTCGTCCGCGGTGGTGATCCGGACGTGGCGCATCCCCCACAGCTTCGCCCAACCGGAAAGATCCGCCGCCTGCGGATTGGTGAAACACTCCGCCGCCCGCGGACTCATGTCTGCAAGACGCGGCAGGCGTTCGAAAATCCGGCCGCCGTGGTTGTTGATCACCGCGAGCACTCGGCCCTTGGTTTCCAATTGCTCGAGCACGAACGGTGCCGCCAGATCGTAGAGGGCGGTGAGATCCCCGAGCATCGCCCACGCGCCGGTCCGGCCCGCCGTCCAACCGAGCCACGTGCTCGCCTGGCCATCGATGCCATTCGCCCCGCGGTTCGCCCTTACGTCCGAAACCGGCCTGTCCCATTGCGCGAAAAGATTCCACTCCCGCACCGGCAGGCTGTTCCCGAGATACACGGAACTACCATAAGAGGCGTACAATGAAAGCGTCCGCACCATCGCGGGTTCGCTGTCGGGATGCGCCTCCAGCAGTTCGTCGATCCGCGCCTTCTGCCGCGAGCGGTCCACCAGGTAATCGAGAGCATCCCCGATTTCATCGACCTGGCCGATCGCACGCAACACCCGGGCCACGCCACCACGGACCACCTTCGATTCCCGCGCCAGACCGGTGAATCCACCGCGGCATACCGACCAAACTTCCGTTTTCGGCAGATCCTCGAGATCCCGCCAGAAGCGTCCGCTCGGCACATCGCCCAGTCGCAGAACCTTGCCCGGCGGACGAGCCTTGAGGGTCCGGTCCGCATTTGGCAGCGCCAGTGCCTGCAAAGCCTCACGCAAACCGCTCGTGCCCTCCACCACCACCGGCACGCCGAGGTCGCTGCAAAAATGGAACACCTCCTCGTGATCGGACGGCTCCAGACCTCCGATCATCACCACCAGCCCGCGATAGGCATCCTCGCGCAGCCACCGTGCCAGTTCCCCCACCAATGGACTCTTCTCCTTGGCCACGAATTCCGCCGGTTCCGGGAACTTCACCTCCCCCGGCTTGAACTCTTCCTCCAGTTCCACATTGAGGTGCAGCGGCCCGAGGCCGGTCCATTCCTCGTAGGACGAAACCGCGTGCGGTCCGAAGATACCCGGCTGCTCGATCGCCTGTGGAGCGCCGGTGCCACGGAATCTCGCCGGACGATCCGCCGTGACCGCCACCAGCGGACGCGATTGATAGTGCGCCTCGATCATCGCGGGCAGCAGCTCCGCCGCGGCCGTGCCACTGGTCGTCACCACCGCGCAAGGCGCATCAATGTCCAGCGTACGCCCCAGCGCGAAGAATCCCGCACTGCGCTCCTCGAAGTGCCGCCAGACCTTCACCCGGCCTTGGGATTCAGCACGGGCCAGCACCTCCAGCAGGGCCGCATTCCGCGCCCCGGCGCACACCACGAACTCACGCACGCCCGCAGCAAGGGCGGCGCGCACTGTTTCTACCGAAATCGACCAAGCGTCCACGCGGAGGTCTTATCCGCCGCAACGGAGGTTTCCAACTGCCAAGCCAAAAAATAAAATCCCCACCTTTCGCATGAAGAGATGAACCACGGATTGAACGAATTGAGTCCGTGCAATCCGTGGTTTCAGTATGCTGCTTAAATCTCCACCGCCGCGTATTCCTCACGCAGCGCCTTCGCCGCCGCGACGAGGTTTTTCAGCGAAGCCCGGGTTTCCTCCCAGCCACGGGTCTTGAGCCCGCAATCCGGATTCACCCACAGGCGGTCCGCCGGGATCACCCGCAGCGCGCGGACCAGCAGATCGGAAATCTCCGCCACCTCCGGCACGCGCGGCGAGTGGATGTCCCACACACCCGGGCCGACCTCGGACAGTATGCCGCCTTCGATCACCGCGCCCAGCGCCTTCATCCTGCTGCGTGAGGCCTCCAGCGTGATCACGTCCGCATCGAGCGCCGCGATGGCACCGGCCACGTCCGTGAACTCCGCATAGCACATGTGCGTGTGGATCTGCGTTTCGTCCCGCACACCGCTGGTCGCAATGCGGAAGGCCCGTACCGCCCAATCGAGATAGGCCGCGCGCTCGGACTCATCCAGTGGGAAGCCTTCGCGCAAACCCGGCTCGTCCACCTGGATCACGCGGATGCCCGCGGCTTCCAGATCGGCTACCTCCGCCCTCACCGCCAGTGCTAGCTGCGCCGCCACCGCGGAACGGGAAAGATCATCGCGCACGAAACTCCACTGAAGGATCGTGATCGGTCCGGTGAGCATGCCCTTCATCGGCTTGCCGGTGAGCGATTGCGCGTGCCTTGAAGCCTCAACGGTCATCGGCTCCGGGCGGGTCACTTCGCCCCAGATCACCGGCGGCTTCACGCAGCGCGAGCCGTAGCTCTGCACCCAGCCATTCGCGGTCACGGCCACGCCTTCCAATTTCTCCCCGAAAAACTCCACCATGTCCGTACGCTCGAACTCGCCGTGTACCAGCACGTCCAAACCGAGCTTCTCCTGATTGCGGATCACCTCGCGCAATGCGGCATCGAGGCCGGATTGATAGGCGGTCTCATCGTCGATACCCTTGCGGAGGCGCGCACGCAATGCGCGGATCTCCGCCGTCTGTGGGAAAGAGCCGATGGTGGTCGTCGGGAACAATGGCAGGCCGAGACGTTCGCGTTGCAGTGTCACGCGCTCCGCCACCGGCGTGTCACGACGTATCGCCTTGTCATCCAGCGCCGCCACGGTATTGCGCAGCACGGTGTTGTGAACTCCGGGATGCTGCTTTCGCGAAGTGATCGCAGCGCGCGCCGCCGCCAGCGCATCCACGGGTGCCTCGCCCGCGGCGACGATCACCAGCTCCGCCAGCTTCTCCTTCGCAAAAGATAGCCAAGAACGCAGCGCGGTATCCAGCGTGGTTTCCTCGCCCAGATCATGCGGGAGATGCAACAGCGAGCACGAGCCACCGAGCCACAAGTTCTCCTGCGGACGCTGCTCGCGGAAGGTCGTCACCACCGCGCGCCACGTTTCCGGATTCGTACGCCAGATCGAGCGGCCATCGACCACACCGAGCGACAGCACGCGATCCACCGGCCAGTTCTTCAGCAACCATGGCAGATCCCCCTGACCGCGCGTCGCATCCACATGCAAGCCATCCACCGGCAATGCGGCCACGGTCTCCAATGCCGAGCCGATCGGCCCATAGGCCACGGACAGCAGGAACTTCAGCCCCTTCACGGACGCAATGCCATCCGTCTCATTCCACGCCTGTTGGAGAGCGGTGAGAATCTTTCCATCCTTGCGCGAAGCGAGGATCGGCTCGGCAATCTCGATCCACTCCGCACCGGCACGGGCGAGCGCCTCCAACAACGTGCGATACGCGGGCAGCAGCTTGCGGAGGAAATCCAACGGATCGCCTTCCGGTGTCTTCGACAATGCGAGGAACGTCACCGGCCCGATGAGCACCACCTTCGCACGATGCCCGGCTTCGATGGCCTCGCGCAGTTCGCGCACCGGCTTGTCCCACGCAAAGCGGAACGCCTGATCCTGCGCCAGCTCCGGCACGAGGTAATGGTAGTTGGTATCGAACCACTTCGTCAGTTCCAGTGGCGCGACATCCGGGCGGCCATCCTTGCGCGCGCGGCCACGGGCGAGGCGGAAGTAGCGGTCCAGCGTCACCGGCTCATTGGCCTTGCCAAAGCGCTCCGGCACCACGCCGAGCACGCACGCCAGATCGAGCATGTTGTCATAGAGGCTGAAATCATTCACCGCCACGAAATCGAGGCCTGCGCCCTTCTGTTCCTGCCAGTGGCGCAGGCGCAGCGAGCGCGCCGCTTCATCCAGCGAGGCCGCATCGAGCCGCCCAGCCCAAAAAGCTTCAAGCGCCTGCTTCAGTTCCCGCTTGCGGCCGATCCGCGGATAGCCGCCGACATGGGTGGTCAGATTCACATTCATCGCCGCGGATCATGGTCCGCACCCCATCATGAACAAAACGCATGTTCTGAATGTTGATCCACCATTCATTTCATGATCCCATCTCCCCGCCACCGGCCACCATTTCCCTTCTCCCATGCTCGAAATCCGCCATCTCCAGTCCCTCATCGCCCTCGCGGAAACCGGCAATCTCACCCGTGCCGGGCAACGCGTCTCACTCAGCCAGAGCGCGCTTTCCCACCAAGTGCGCACACTGGAGGAACACTATGGTCTTGAACTGTTCGAGCGGAAGACCAGCCCGTTGAAATGGACCCGTGCGGGCGAGCGCCTGCTGGTCCTCGCCTACGATGTCCAGCGCCAGATCGCCGATGCGGAGCGCGATCTCTCGCGCTTCGAGCAAGGCGTGGCCGGCACCCTGCGCATCGCGGTGGAGTGTCATTCGTGCTTCGACTGGCTGATGCCCGCCATGGATGCGCTGCGCGAGGGTTGGCCGGGCGTGGAGATGGACATCGTCTCCGGCTTCCATGCCGATCCCGTGGGCCTGCTCGATGAAAACCGCGCCGACCTCGTCATCGTTTCCAGCGCGAAGCGCCGCAGGGGCATCGAGCATCATCCGCTGTTCGAGTATGATATGCCCGCGCTCCTGGCGCACGATCATCCCCTGCTGCGCAAGAGCCACCTCACCGCCCGCGACTTCGAGCGCGAAACGCTCATCACCTACCCGATCCCGGACAACCGCATGGATCTCTTCCGCCAGGTGCTGGAACCCGCGGGCATCGGGCCGAAGGAGCGCCGCACCACCGAGCTCACCGTCGCCATCCTCCAGCTTGTAAAGAGCCGCCGCGGCATCGCCGCTCTGCCACGCTGGGCCGTGCAGGCCTACCTCGACCGCGACTATGTCGCGGAGCGCCCCATCGGCACACACGGTCTCCGCGCCAGCCTTCACGCCGCTACCACCCGCGAGGGTGCTTCACAGGCCTTCATGCGCGAGTTTATCGAAACCGTCCGCCGCACCGCGCAAAAGCAATTCCAAAGCATCCGCCTGCTGTGATGGAACCTTCACCTGCCGCCAGCACATCTGGGTAAAAACCCGAAGACATGCTCTAACAGAAATACCTGTCTCCGGCACGACGGTTGCTGCTTCATGAGACCGGCGGATGATTCCGCCCCACCCTCATGAGCACCATCACCACCAAGGACGAGACATCGATCTACTACAAGGACTGGGGTTCAGGCCAGCCTATCGTCTATCCCGGTGCGCCGCACGGCATCACCGATACCCACAAGGATCAGCTCAACGCCGACCCGCTCGCTTTCATCCAAGCCTGACTCCCGCCGCCATGCTCGCACTCACACCACTCGGCATCGCTCATACCGCCATCGGCGTCGTCGCGCTGATCGCGGGCATCGCCGCCTTCATCCGATCCGGCCGGATCGTTCCAAGCACGCTGCTCGGAAAGGTCTATATCTGGACGACTTTCGTCACCGCGGCAACCGGCTTCGGCATCTATCAGCACGGCGGATTTGGAAAACCGCACGTGCTGGGCGTTCTGACCTTGATCGCACTGGCGATCGCAGCGGCAGCCGGGAAGCGGCGGAGCTTCGGCAAGGTGTCACCCTATGTGGAGACCGTCACCTACACGCTGACATTCCTCTTCCATCTCATCCCCGGCACCGTTGAAACCACCACCCGCCTGCCCATTGATCATCCCTTGGTCGCGGATCGCGAGGGCTCGGAACTCCAGGCCGCCATCGGCGTCTGGTTCCTGCTGTTTCTCATCGGCGCGTTCCTTCAGATGCGGGCCTTGCGAAAACGCCCGCTGCCGGAGTGAGCGGCAACGGGCGATGGAACAAGCTACAACCCAGGCCATTCCTATTTCGCCATCTCACTCGGCACCAGAGTCACGGCATAATCGTCCACCGTGCAGGTCATGCGTGTTTGATCGGCGATGTATTTGAGCGCCGTGCCCAGAGGAACATTCTGAAGCCGGAGCCCCTTGATTTTCGGAGAACCTTCCTCGGGGTTTGCTCCCGGAGCCTCTTCACCCTTGCGCTGGCGGATGACAAAGTTGACGCCCTTTTTGGCAGGGTCCGTTTCCTTGACATCGAGCTCAACGCTGCGCTTGCGGAGAAGGTTGATCGCCTCTTCCAGCGTGGTGTCCTCGAATTGGATGGAGGGGATCACGATGGCTTTCAGCTTGTTGTTGAGGTAGGCTTGACCAGAGCTGGCGGCCGTTGGCGGTGCCGCACCATCGCCAAGGGTCTGAGGCGCAAGGATCACGCTGCCAGCCTCATCCACCCGATAACTCATGCGGGTTTGATCGCACACGTATTTGAGCGCGATCGCCAACGGAACGTTTTTCAACCGCAAGGATTTCATCCTGGGCAGTTGGACACCGTTCTTCACCTGTATCACGAAATTGATGCCCTTCGGCGTACCAGTTCCCGGGTCATCCGCCGTGCTCACCAGCCGCAGATACGCCACCGCCTCCTCCAGCGTGGTGTCTGCAAAATCCACCTCCGGAATCACGATCTCCCTCAGCCTGTTGGCAACCACCTGCTGAACCGGCAATGCACCCGCATCCTTTTTGGCGGTTGTTTCACTTTTGCCTTCGGCCGGCGCAGGAGCGGGCGGCTCTGCTTTCGTGATCCCGAACAAGGTGCATACTCCCACTACCACCGCAGCGGCTGCATTCCATGCAGGATGCACCCGGCGATACCGCGAGATCTCACGAATGCGGGTGTGCAGATCCATTCCGCGTTTGAAGAATCCGACGAAGGCAAGCCCATGGCCGAACGGTGGCGTGGCGGTCTGGAGCTTCAGCAAGGCGTGGCCGTAATCGGCACGAAGGTCCTCCTTCTCCAAGGCCAGCACCTGCGCATCACAGGCCGCCTCGCGATCGGCACGCAGCCGCGAGAACGAGAACCACATGACCGGATTGAACCAATGCACTGCTTGGAGCAGGCACAGCAGCCAATTGACGGAAAGGTCCCGGCGTTTCAAATGAGTCAACTCATGAAGCAGGATCAGGCGGGCTTCATTATCCGAGAGCCCCTGCGGAAACCCTGCGGGCAGGAGCAGCAGCGGACGCAGCAGGCCCGTCACCGCGGGGCTCTCCACCTCCGGTGAAACCAGCACGCGCGGCAACCCCTTCAGGCCGACTTTCGCCGCCGCCATCTGAATGGTCACGATCAGCTTCGGCTCCGGCTCGGCGCCATTCCACTCCGCGCGCTTCAAGCTTTTCCGATAGCCGGTGGCACCCACGATGAGGAACGCGCCCGCACCACAGAGCCACACCACCGCAAGCAGGTTCATGGTGGTGAACCGGGGTTGCTCCGGCGATGCGGCGACAGGAAGCGTCTCAGGCACGGCGGGAGCAGGTGCGAAATCAGGCTCCACCACCGTTGGAACGGGAGCTGCCGTCTTCTCCGCCGGGAAGGGACTCCATGGCAGCACCGGGAACGCCGGCAGTATCAGCACCATCACCACCGGCAACCATAAGGCATGCCGCCACCAAGCGGACAACCAGGGACGGAGCAGACCGCGCAGGCTGAGCACCACCACCGCCACCACCGAGGCGCGGAGGCTGGCTGCGAGCAGCCATTGGAACAAGGCATCGAGCGTATTCATGATGAGAGATCAGTTGGGGTTTTGGGATTCAATGGATTCGTCGAGCACCCGCTTCAGTTCCGCGATCTCTTCCGGAGAGAGGCGGGCATTGCGGGCGAAATGCACCAGAAGCGGTTGGGTCGCGCCTTGGAAGAAGCGCGCCATGAAAGAAGAGCTTTCCGCCTGCACACAGTCGGTGCGGGACACGGCGGGAGAAAAAAGGCGCGGGGAGCCCGCGCTGACCTTGAGCACGCCTTTTTCCAACAGGCGCGTGAGCAGGGTGCGGACGGTGTTCTCCGCCCAGCCGGTGGTTTCCAGCAGAGCCCTCGCCACCTCGGAGGCCGTGAGCGGCGAGCGCTCCCACAGCAGCTCCATCACACTCCACTCCGATTCGCTTATTTTTGGAGGATTCATGAAAGTGCATGAACTCCACCACAAACGTAGTGAGGAGTCAACTACATTTGTAGTGAATCCTATCGAAGACCACCCCGGTTCATCCGCTCCATCATCAAAACGAATGGCGGCCCGAAGGCCGCCATCCTGTGGAAGAAAATTTGGGGAGAATACCGGAGTCAGTCTTCCGGCAGCGGCTGGCCTTTGGTTTCCGGGGCCCAGATCACCGCCACGATGCCGACAATGAAGATCGCGCACATGGTGATCGCCGAGTAGCGCAGGTTGTCCGGAACTCCCGACTTGGCGAACACATCGGTCGCCAACCGTGCCGAGAACAGGCTGCCCGCCGCAGCGGCAAAGCGGCCCAGATTGTAGCAGAAGGAAATCCCCGTGCTGCGGAGACGACTCGGGAACAGTTCCGGCAGATAGATCGAAAATCCGGCGAGCGGCCCGAGCTGCACCGCGCCCATCAGCGGCATCATCCACATCGCCTGGGTCGGAGTGGTCACGTTCTTGTACACCAGCGCCGTCACTACCAGCGCGGCGGAAAAGCCAATCACAAATGATTTGCGGCGGCCAAGCACGCCGCACATCCAGGTGAAGACGGACATGCCGACCGCGCCACCCAGCATGTTCAGAAGAAAGGCCAGATTCTTCGCGTCGCTCACCTTCCCCGCAACCTGCGCGGGATCCACGCCGAGGGACAGGAAGTGCTGCTTGAACACCACGTCCTGCAGATCCACGGCATATTCACCGATCGCCCACAGACCGATCACACCGGTCGAAGCGATCACCGCGCCGATGATCAGATTGCTCCGCCACTTCTTGTCACCCAGCAGAGCCACATAGGGACTGAAAATGCTGCCCGCGGGCAGGCGGCCTTCAGCCTTCAGCTTCAGCCATGGCTCCGGCTCCCTGAGATACTTCTGGATGAAGATCACCAGCAGCGCGGGCACCGCACCCACAAGGAACAGGTAACGCCAACCGTGATTCGGCGGGATGGAGCCTCCCTTTTCGAGCGAATCGATTCCCATCTTGATGAAGCTCGCGGAAATATTCCCCACCGTGGAAAGCACCTGCAAGGTACCCAGCGCACCCGCACGCGCACCCGCCGGCACGGTTTCCGCAATCAGGGCAACGGCCAGGCCGAACACTCCGCCCACGCCCACGCCCGTGAGGAAACGGAACAAGGCAAAGTCCCAGTAATAGTGACTGAAGAAGCTCAGGCCCGTGAACAGGGAGTAGATGAGAACCGTGACCGTCAGCATCCGCGAACGACCATAACGGTCACCCAACGCACCGAAGACCATCCCTCCGATTCCCCATCCCACGAGGAAGAGCGCCGTCACATCCTTCCCCATCGCCTGAATGCCACTCTGCGAGGTACCGGGCATCAGTTCCTTCAAAGCCGGGATGCGGGCCAGGGAGAACAGGCGTTGGTCGAGGCAGTCGAAGAACCAGGCCAGCGACGCCACCACGAACACAAACCAATGATAACCAGATAATTGAGACCACCACGGGCGGGATGAGTCCTGGGAATGCGTATGAGAGGTGGTCATGAATGATTTTCTTAACGTTCGGACTTCACCGGACGATTTCATTTGTTGCAAGCAAGAAACTGGGGTAGAATTGCGTCAAGCAAACCTTAACGGTTGCCTGCCGCCAATCTCCAAAACCTTTGTTCGATTCCTCGATACAGGGTTGCGACTGGCACGCAATTCCTTAGCATCCCTACCTCCCCACTGCAGTAATCTTACATGAAATTTGGAATCATCGGTGCCGGCATGATCGGCCGCTTTCACGCCAAAGCCATCCAGGAAATGACGGGTGGGGAGCTCCACTCGGTATTCGATCTGCGCGCGGAAGGCGCTGAAAAACTGGCCTCCGAGTTCGGCGCGAAAGCCTACAGTGACATTGATGCATTCCTGGCGGATCCGGAATTGGAGATCGTCACCATCGGCACCCCGTCCGGCGCGCACCTCGATCCCGCGCTTGCCTCTCTCAAGGCGGGCAAGCACGTGATCTGCGAGAAGCCGCTCGAAATCACCCCCGAGCGCATCGACCAGATGATGGATCTGGCGAAGGAGAAAGGCGTGACCCTCGCCGCCGTCCTGAACCGCCGCTTCCATCCCGCGATGGAGCACTTCAAGGCCGCCGCCGAAAACGGCCGCTTTGGCAAGATCACCTCCGCCTCCTGCTATGTGAAATGGTGGCGCACCCAGGAGTACTATGACTCCGCCGGCTGGCGCGGCACCTGGGCCCTTGATGGCGGCGGCGCGCTGATGAACCAGTCGATCCATACCATCGACGCCCTGATTTATATTGCCGGTCCGATCAAGGCCGTGACCGCGCGCGCCGAACTGCTCGCCCACGAGCGCATCGAGGTGGAGGATTCCGCCGTCGCCCTGGTGGAATTCGAAAGCGGCGCACTCGGCGTGATCGAAGGTTCCACCGCGTGCTGGTCCTCCACCGGCCATCCGGCGGAAGTGCAGGTCTGCGGCACCAAGGGTTCCGTGTTCCTCGCCGATGAGGCTTTCAAAATCTGGGATTTCGCCGAAACTGGTGCTGGAGACGATTTCGTCCGCGAAAATCTCATGACCACTTCCGCGGCCGGTCTGGGCGCCAATGATCCAAATGCGATCAATGTCACCGGACACATCCGCAACTTCGAGGAAACCGTCAATGCCATCCAGGAAGGCCGCGTGCCAACCGTGAATGCCGGAGAAGCCCGCAAGGCGGTGGCCGTGATCTGCGCCATCTACCAATCCGCCCGCGAAGGCGGCAAGCGCATCACCCTCTGATCCCTTTTCCTTCCCTGTAGAAAACGCCCATGCAACTGACCGGATTTGCCGACGAAGCCTCGCGCGACCTGGAGAAACAGATCAAGGCCACCAAGGAGCTTGGCTGGTCCTGCATCTCCGCGCGCATGATCGGAGCGGCCAACATCCACGAGTTGTCCGATGACGAATTCGCCCGTGTGGCCGACCGCCTCGATGAAGCGGGCGTCCGCGTTCCGGAGTTCGGCTCGCTGATTGGAAACTGGTCGAAAAAGATCGGCGGGAATTTCGACATCACGCTGGCCGAGATCGAGCGCGCGATTCCGCGCATGAAGCGCCTCGGCACCGAAATCGTGCGCGTGATGTCCTACGCCCAGGAGCCGTGGGGGGAAGACCAGCACGAGACCGAACGCTTCCACCGCCTGCGCGAAGTGGTCGCCCGTTTCTCGGATGTCGGCCTCATCGCCGCGCATGAGAACTGCATGAACTGGGGCGGCTTCTCCGCGAAGCACACCCTGCGCATGATCGAGGAAGTTCCGGGCCTCAAGCTCGTGTTCGACACCGGTAATCCGGTGTTCCAGCGCGACCGATCGAAAGCCCAGCCTTATCCGTGGCAGGATCCCCTCGCCTTTTGGAAAGCCGTGCGCGACCACGTCGTCCACATCCACATCAAGGACTGCCGCAACCCGGTGGCCGATGGCGTGGAGCCGGTCTATACCATGCCCGGCGAAGGCGAGGCGAAGATCCGTGAGATCCTCATCGACGCCAAGGCGCGCGGTTATGACGGCTACATCGCCATCGAACCCCACGTCGCCACCGTCTTCCACGTGAAGGACCAGTCGCAGGTCGATTGGCAGCAGTGCTACGATTCCTACGTGGAATATGGCCGCAAGTTCGAAGCCCTGCTCGAGTCCGTCGGCTACGGTGCCGCGGTCTGAGGTTAGGCCCGTTCTTCAATCTTCCCAAGGAGCCACGGTCATCGCTACCGTGGCTTCCGTGCGTACGCCGCTGCTATCCGATCGTCTCGCCGTCCGTGAGCCGCCGCCAGGACGCGCGGTGATGCGGCAGCGCTGGTCCCGGCTGCTCTTCCTCCACTGGCCGGTGCCGGCCGAAACGCTCCAATCCAAGCTCCCGCCGGGATTGCATGTGGACACACATGATGGCGTGGCTTGGCTCGGCATCGTGCCCTTCTACATGGAGCGCATCCGCCCCGTGGCCCTGCCTCCTGTGCCCGGCGTCTCATGGTTTCTGGAACTGAACATACGCACCTACGTCCATGACGACGATGGCACGCCAGGCATCTGGTTCTTCTCGCTCGATTGCAACCAGCCGCTTGCGGTCGAGGTCGCGCGCCGCTTCTTCCACCTCCCCTATCAACACGCGCTCATGTCGGCGGAGGAAAGCAACGGACGCGTCCGCTACCATTGCCAGCGTGAAACCGACGGCGCTCAAGACGCCGTATTCAACTACGAGATTTGCCATACTGGCAGCCCGGCGGACCCGGACACGCTGGAGTTCTTCCTCGCCGAGCGCTATCTGCTCTACTCCGTCACGGCGGATGGTTCCCTCTTCACCGGCCGTGTCCATCATCCTCCCTACCGGCTTGCCCCGGTCGATTGCGACGAGTGGTCCGTCGAGCCGGCACGGCTGGATGGACTCGACCTGCCGGAAACTCCACCCGCGTCCATTCTGGGAGCGGAAACCATGGACGTAAGGATCTTCCCTCTCATGAAAAAGCGCCCCTCCCGTTGACGGAAGGGGCGCTTGTGAATGCGGTCGTACTCTTACGGATTGACCGTGATGTTGTCGAACGATGCAGTCGTCAGCGTGGTGGTCGTGCCACTGCCACTGGCGAGGCCGATGTAGCAGTTGGTGGACAAGGTCATCGTCACCGTGCCGATGTTGGTCCAGGTGCTTCCATCGGTGCTCGAATATGCGGTGATGTCATCGCCGCCGCGGACCAGACGCACCCATACGTTCGGCGCGGTGGCCGTGCCGCTGTTCGAGGTCGAGATGCTGCCTCCCGTCGCCGTGCGACGTGACCAGGTGAAGGCCCCAGAAGCATCCGTGCCCAGGAACACATGGCGGGAGTCCGCGGACAACGTATCACGGATCATCACGCCGAGGCGCGAGGACGAGCCGCTGTTCGCAAACGCGGGCACGCGCACCGTGATGTCACCATCCGCGGTGAGAGCCTGATAGGTGAAGCGAAGGCCGTCGGCCGTGCTGCCGATCACTCCCGCACCGGTATTCTGGAACACACCATTCAAGCGGAACGCGCTACCCGTGAGGCCGGTGGTACCGATGTCCGCCGTCACCCACGGACTCGGCAGATCCACCGCCGTGGTCGCGTAGTTGTCGAAGGTCGCCGTGCTGAGCGTGCCGCTGACGTGACTGCTCACCGCCAGACCGGTATAGACCGTGCTGCCCATGGTGAGTGTGGTTGTGCCGATCGGAGTCCATGCCGTGCCATCCACCGAGTAGAAGGCCGTGAAGGACGTGCCTATGCGGACCAGACGCACCCAGTTGTTCGGCGCGGTGTTCGTAGCCGGACCGTGGATGGACGAGCTGCTGCCACCGGCGGTCGCGCGATACTGGAACACCACGTCATTGGACGGTGTGATCTCCATCATCGCGTTGACCGCATTCGCCGCGAGGCTGTCGCGGATCATCACCCCCGCCTTGCATGACGTGTGGGTGGCGGTCTGCGAGGTCACCCGCGCGCGGATGTCGAAGTCCCCGGTGTAGGAACGGTAGGCGAACTGGAAAGCATCCGCCGTACCCCATATATCCGCGCCGCCACCCGAGATCGTGTGGACGCCGCCGGAGTAGCTGCTGCTGCCGGTGATGCCCGTCGTTCCGATGTCTGCCGCCGTGTATCCCGGAAGCAACGAGGTCACGGTGATGTTCAGCGTCGCCGTTCCATAGGTGCCGAGAGCATCCGTCACCTTCACCGAGAAGGCGTTGGTTCCCACGTCACCTCCCGCGGGCGTTCCGCTGAGCGCGCCGTTTGAGGCCACACTGAGCCAGGCCGGGCCGCTGACCTTGGTGAAGGTGAGCACATCCCCCGCATCCGGATCACTTGCCACGCTGGCGAGCGTCCCCGTGTAAGCATCCGATTGAGCGACACTGCCACCGTTGATCGGATCACTGGTGAAGACCGGCGGCGTGTTCACCGAGATGGTGCCGGTCACATACAGTTTCGAGGTGTTCCACACCAGACCGCCGGTCAGTGCCGGCAGGGTCACGGTGGTGAACGTTCCCGAATACGCGGTGGCGCTGAAGAGTTGGAACGTATTGCCCGCCGCCAACGCGTCAGGCCCCACGCTCGTGACAGTCAGCGTGCCGCCACAGGTCAGCGTGCTCACGCCCGTCACCTTGTCATTGGCCAGTGTGGCACCGGATTTGGACACCTCCATCGCCGCGCTACCCGCGAGGGACAGCGTGCTGTTCACCGTCAAGGTGCCGGTGCCGCCGACACCCGGAGCAAGCGTCCCGCCGGACGCCACCGAAACCGCGCCATTGTGGGTGCCCGTACCACCGAGGGTCGCGGTGCTGGCGACACTCGTCGTCCCGCTCACACTGCCGGTAACAAACAATGTACCCGCTGAAACGGTCGTATTACCGGTGTAGGTGTTCGCACCGGAGAGCGTCCATGCACCCGTGCCGGTCTTCGTCACCGCGGTGGTGCTGGTGCTGTTCGCGATCACACCACCGATCTCGCCCGCCCCGGCGGTGGAACCGCGCAGCGTGAGCGTCTTCACACCCGCACCGGTGGCGGTCACGCCGCCGGTGAACTTCAGCAGACCGGAGCCGGATTGATCGATGATCGCACCGCCGGTCGTACCCGCCAGATTGATCACACGGTCCGAGGTGTTGCCGCTGCCGGTATAGACGATCGTGCCGCCGGTGGTGGAGTTGCCAATGCCGATCGTGCCCGCCGCCACGGTGGCGGGAGCTCCGAGCGCGCTCGCCCCTCCGCCGACGTTCTTCACCGAGTTGAACGACAGCGTGTAGCCCGACACCGTCGTGGTGCCGGTGAAGCCGTTCGCACCGGTGAGCACATAGGTACCGGTGAACGTGTTCGGTGTGTTGATGCCGGACGCGTTGGTACCGCTGATGTTTCCGGAGATGGTGAACACTCCGGTGTTGTTCTTCGTCACGCCGGTCATGGCCGTGAAGTCGTTGCGGATGTTCAACTGGCCGCCATCCAGATCGATATTGCCGGTGATCAGCGAACCACTGCCCACCACGATCTGCAGCGGATTGGTGCCATCGTTCACCGTATTCGCCGCCAACACCGAATTGGTGCCGAGGTTGTAGGTCGCACGACCGCTCGCACCATTGAAGTTGATGGTCGAGCCGCCGCCAACCGTCACGCCGTTCGCCACACCGAGGCCCGACGGGAAGCTGGTATTGGACGAGGTATTCAATGTCGAGCCGGAAGCAATCGCGGTATTGCTGTTGAGCAGCACGCCCGCCGTGTACTGGCCGTTGGGAACGGTCCACGTATTGGCCGCATTGCTGCCGCCGATGGTGACGAGACCGGAGCCGTTCAGATTCACGCCGCCGGTCACCGTATTGGTGCCGGTGAGCGTGAGCTTGCCTGCTCCCGCTTTGGCCCAGCCTTCGGAACCTGCCAGCACCACACCAAGCGTGGCGGTCTGGTTGCTCACCGTGATGGTTGGCGTGCCGCTGGTGACATCCAGCGTCAGGACTCCACCAGACCCGGCATTGAGCGCCCAGTTGTTGCTGGCCGTCGTGTCGTTGAACGTCAGATTGCCGAGGGTCCGTGCGCCATCCAGAGTGACCGTCGCATCCGCAGTGAGGTTCAGCGTACTGAAGTCCGCCGTGCCACCCGTGCCATTGGCAATGAGGCCGCCGCTCCAGTTGCCCGAGGTCGTCCAGGAGCCACCGGACAGGTTCGTCCACGTGCCATTGCCCGGTTGCACGGTGACGGTCACCATGCCATCGGACGCCGCGCCGAGGTTGTCGGTGGCGCGGACCACCAGCGTGTAGGCCGTGCCCGGAACCGTCAACGATCCCGGAGCCGCGAGGCTCACCTGACCGCTGGAATTGATTGCGAACACGCTGCCGGTATTGCCGGACTGGATCGACCAGCTCGCGATGCTGCGGCCGGACGCCGGAGTCGCGGTAACGGTGCCAATCACCGTTGAAGCGGGTTGCGCGGCGTTCGCATTGAATGAAGCCGCGGTCACGACCGGAGCATTCGCATCGATCAAGGTGATCGTGTGCGAGGACGGTGTGGCCAAGGTCGCGCCCGAAGGACTCGACAAGGTGACCACGATGGTTTCAGGCGCTTCGTTCACCGCATCGGTGAGCAAGGTCAGCGGAATCGCCTTGGTCTGCTCGCCTGCATTGAACGTCAGCGTGCCCGCGGTGAGCGAGTAATCGCTGCCATTGGTGGCGGTTCCGGAGGACGCATAGTTCACCGTCACAGCGGTGGATCCCGCGGGTCGGTCGAGCGATGCAAAGAGCATCGGCTCCGAGCCATCGGTTTCCAAGCAGGTGCTGGACGCAAGCGCGAGACGCACGGTCCGCGGCGCGGTATCCGGCAGCGTGAACGTGATCGGCGTGCGGCTGAAGGACGGCCCCTGCCATGCCACCGAGACATGGTCGCTGCCGCTGCCTTCCAAGTGCTGCACCTCCATGTAATAGCTCTGGCCCGCCGTCAGCGTGATGTTCGCCGACTTCTGCGAGGCATTCGCATCCCAGTTCTGGTAGGAGGTGTAGCTGGACAGCGAGGCGATCTGGACCTTGTTCGCCGCGGTGGAATCCGTGCTCAGGTAGAGGCGGCTGCCATCATCGGAGGCGATCCAGAAGTTGTAGGTGCCGGTGGCCGGAGCGACAATCTGCCCGGTGAGACGGCGCGAATAGCTGTCCGCCACGTTCTGCGCGGGCGTGAAGCTGTAGAGGAAGCCGCTGTAGGAAGGCACCGCGGTCCAGGTATTCGTGTTATAGGCGGTGCTACCGGACCAACGTTGCTCAAGGACGACTGGTGGAGCCGTGTCATCGTAGATGAGCACGGTCATCTTGTTGAGGTTCGCAGCCAGAGAGGCGGCATTGGGAGCGCGCAGCTCGATGACCGCGGTTTCCGGAATTTCCGTCACACCATCGTTCTTCACGCGGATGCGAATGTTCTGTGTGGTAACGCCCGGCGCGAAGGTCAGGGTGCCGGTCGGCAGGAACGCATTGCCATTCGCCGCATCGGCGAAAGACCAATCGACGTCATCCCCGGAAGCGGTGCCACCACTGGCGATGTAGCTCACCGTGATGGCGCTGGCGGAGGAAGCGGAGAGCACCACCGGAATGTCCCGGTATTCCCCCAGTCCGCCGGGTTGTTCGCTGGTCTGCATCGTCGCCGTTTGGAAGCCAACCGTGACGGATGAGGTATCGTTGTCCGCGATCTCGATGGTGGCCGAGGCCGGAACATCCACGCTGTAACCGGTGCCGGAGGCCACGGTGGCGATCACCGTTTCCGTGCCTTCCGCGGTGGCGTCGTCGGTGGGGGTCACCACCACGTTCACACCCTGCTCGCCATCCGGGATGACCACACTACCGGAGAGGCTGGAGTAGTCGGTGCCATTGGTGGCGGTGCCGGAGAGCGTGTAGTTCACCGTGAGATCACCGGTGGTGCCGGCGCGGGAGAAGTAGAACGTCCCCGTGCTCCCACCCTCGGCGGCGGAGGTATTGTAGTTCGAAACCATCACCCGCTCGCCGCCGCTGTCATTGTCGCGGATCAGCGCCGTGGCGGAGCTTTCGTTGTAAACCGTGTAGGCGGCGTTCGGAGTGATCGTGACAACCACGGTCTCGGTCGGCTCGGCACTGCCATCGTCAATGATGCTGATGGGCACGCTGACTTCGTTCGCGCCATTGGCGGGAACGGATACCGAACCTGAAAGCGCGGTGTAATCGCTGCCCGCGGTGGCGGTGCCCGAGACGGTGTAGTTCACCGTGACATTGCCGGTGCCGCTGCCAATCGCACGGAAAATCACCGAGGTGTTCGAGCCACCTTCGGTTCCCGCTCCATTGGAACGTACGGTGATGAGCGTCGGATCGTTGTTATCCGTGATGGTGACGGTGCCCTGGAAATCGGTACCAACGCTGTAGTCATTATCGAAGGTGGTCACAGCGAGCGTGACGGTCTCCGCCTGCTCCCCGTGCGCATCGTTGTAGGGATTGACGATCACCGCCGCAGTGGACGAGCCCGCCGGAATCACCACCTCGCCCGAAAGCGGGGCGTAGTCCACACCCTGCAGGGCGCTGCCGGAAAGGCCGTAGTAAACCTTCAGATCCGCAGCAGTGCTGCCGGTGCGGGTGATAAGGAACATCCCGGAGTCCGGTCCGTTTTCCGAAGCATCCGCATCGGGGACGGTCACGGTGACCACCGGCACGTCATCATCGGTGATCGTCACCGTGGACGTGGTGGCCGAGGTATCCAGCACGTACGCCGCATTGGCACTGATGGTGGCAACCACGGTCTCCGGTCCTTCGATCGCGCTGTCATTGGTCGGAGACACCGTGACATTCACCGAGCTCTGCCCGGAGGGAATCGTGACGGTCGTGGACAGCGTGGTGTAGTCGGTGCCATTGGTGGCTCCCCCGCTCCACGCCACGGTGAGGTTCAGCGCGGAGGTGGTGGCACCGGTGCGGGTGAAAGTGAACGTGCCGGTATCCGTGCCGCTGGAGTCCTCCGTTGCATACGGATCAGGCGCTGTCACGGCGACCTGCGGCAGCGTGGTGTCATTGTCCACCACGGTCATCACCACGGAATTGCCGGTGCCCGAGATGTAGTTGCCGTTCGAGGCGAGCTGCAGCGTGATGGTTTCCGGTCCCTCGGCGGAGGTGTCATTGACCGCGGCCACCGTGACATCCAGCGTGGCCGAGCCCGCGGGGATGGTGAAGGACTTGTAGGAACCGTCCGCCACGTAATCCGGCGAGAAGGTGTAGTCGGTGGTTTTCACCGCCGTGCCACCGGCCGGCGAAACGCGCACCACCAGATCCGCGGCGGTGCTGCCGGTGCGGGTGAAGCGGAAGGTGCCGCTCGATCCGCCCTCGGTCGCATCCGCCACTTTCGTGAGCGTGACAAAGGTGGAAGCCGTCGCGGTCCAGTCCACGGTGTTCGTTCCCGCGACCACCGTATAAGGATTCGCGGTGGAGGGCGTGAAGGTGTAGCCCGGCAGGCTCGCGGCCAGCGTCTGTGCACCGGTGGCCACTCCGGCCAGGGTGTAGGTGCCGTCCGCATCGGTGTAGCAGTACTTGCCATTGCCGGTGATGAGCACTCCCGCCAGCGGATTGACTCCATCGGTGACGGTGCCGGTGACGGACTGCTTGCCATGCGAGCCCACATTCACCACCACCGAACGGCGGGCGGTGCCGCCTTTCATGTCGGATACGGTGAGCAACGCGGTGATCTGGGCCGCCGCGCTGAAAGTGCGGCTGATGCTGGCGCTGTTGGTGCCGCCCACTCCATCACTGAAGTCCCACTGGTAGGCGAGCGCATCGCCATTCGGATCGGATGCCGTGGCGGTGAAGGTCACGCTGCCACCCACGGAAATGGTCGTGCCGGAAGTGGCGAGGGTGACGGTCGGCGGAAGATTGCCGGGAAATGGTCCCCGGTTGTAGGCGATATCCAGCGAAGGCGGCGTGGTGGCGTTTTTCGACAGCACGGTGAAGTGCTGGTCGGACTCGAAGTCCGAGTAGGTGCGGCCCACGGCAATGCCGCCGTCGCCCTTGCCTCCGGGAGAACCGGGCGTGGTATCGAGCAGGTGCCCGGCATTGCTGCCCATCCCGGTGTAGAGCACCAAAGCGGTGTCCGCGAGCAGACCTCCGCGCGCGGGATGGAACTCGAGGTTGTAGCTGCGGATGCTGTCCTTCGCCACGGCGAGGGCATAGCGTTTCCCCTCCTCCAGCCGCGGCTGGTCGTAGGCGTAGATACGATAGACGCCATTGCCTTTCGGCAGGTTCACGTAGCTGTCCGGCAGCCAGGAGAGGGCGCGCTTGCTGTAGGCGTTGTAGTGGGCGCTGAAACCGTAGGCGCCGCCCATCACGTCGAAGCTGTTTCCGTATTCGGAATTACTACCATCACCGTAGGCGGTGCCATCGGTGGTGCTCCAGTAGTTCGCATGGTTGCGGCCGAGCGAGTGGCCGCACTCGTGATTGAGCACGTCCATGCCGTTCCAGGTGATCCACACGCTGTTGCCGCCGCCCCAGGAGGTCCCGCCGAGCCGCGGACCGCCATTCACGCGGACGATGGTGCAGGTGAACTGCGCGGAATCGTAGCCGAGTTTCTTCGCCTCGGCGCGCGCGTCGCTGTGTACCAGGCCCAGGCCGTCCACCTCGCCGTCCTTGTCGAGATACCAGCGCATGGTGTGCGGCATCACGATCACCGGGGTGAACACGCTGGTCTGGGTCATCTTCCCGTAGGAACTTTCCAGATAGTAGCGGGCGTTGTTCGCCATGTCCGCATATGCCGTGCTCTCCGTGTTCGGAGCGACCATCTGGTCCGGATAGGTGACGCGGATGTAGAGGCAATGGAAATCCCCGATGGATTTCGCCGAGGCACCCGGATACGCCGCCACGAACGACGTCGCACCGCCCGGGCCGCTGGCCTGGATCGCCGTGCGGTAGGAATCATCCAGCACCGTGACGTGCGAGCCGTTGCACAGCGTGATGTATTCCCCGCCAACCTCGACCGTGGGCGTGTCCGAAGCGACGGCCTCGCCGCTGGATACGGCGGTCGTCGTATTTCCGGACACCGGGCAGGTGGACTGCACCGTGGTGCCGGCGGGAACGATCTCGCCGACCTCGAGCTGGCGCAGCGGACTCTCCGCCACCGCAAACTCGCGGTCCACCGACACCCCGCCAAGGGGAATGGCTGGCTTCGACATCACGGTGTTCATCTGGCCGAACACGCGCGCCTTGTAGCTGACACCGTCCGCCTCGAAATAGCGCAGCGTGAGCGCGTCCGGCGGAGCGTCCAGCCCGGGAGCCGGGCGGCCCATGTAAACGTTGTAATCGCCCTTGGTCGAAACCGGTGTCTCCAGCGAGTCCACGATCGACTTCGGCAGCTCCTGCCGCACCACGCGCGGCACGGCCTCCTCCAAGGCGCGGCGTGGATCGGTGGCGATCAGTGCCTTGAACTCCTCACGGCGGGCCGCTGCGAGCCGGGCTCCTTCCGCAACCAGGGCCTTCCGTTCCTCGGGCGAAGCGGCTTTCCAGCGGTCGATCCAGCCGGCGAAGGCCTCGATCGGCTGCATGTCCGGCTGCCTTGGTTTCGCCAGGGCCCAGGCACCGAATTCCTCCGCCATCTCCGGGGTGACCTTGCCACTGTCGGGCGAAGGCGGGGCGATGGTGCCGGATGGAAGATCCGCTTTCGCGGCTTCCCGTTTGTCGCTCCGCGTCGCGGCGGAACGGGATGAGGATGCATCCTGGCGACCGGACGGCCACCACACGGCCGTCGTGACGACGGCGGACGCAAGACACAAGCAAACCGCAAGGGTTCGACTGGCTTTCATGGGTTCTGATGGGTTTTGGAGCATAGCGGCCCGCGCCCCAAACCGACGGCTTGATCGCGGACCTGACCGTTCGCCCCAGTTGCCCGCAACATCGGTGGATGCAATTTTTCAGGCCGGACCCGGGCTCAATGGGTTTGGGTTTTGGAGCCCGCTGGGTGGTCCGCCGCGGAAAAACGGCAATCCGGATTTTGCAAAAAAGAGGAAACCAACGATCAACACGTCGCCTAACAGAGTTGAAAAGAGTCATGCAATCAAAAAGTTGGATGCACTTTTTCGGCCTCCACCGGAATTCCTTGCAACTACAAGGAATTCCAAACTCCAGCGCCCGGCGGATTCGCGAATTCTCCTGTTTTTTTCGGAAATTTGCAAACACGTCACCTCTCCCGTCATCCACCATTTCCCCGGTGGGATCACCGGATCACGCCCCTGGTTCCCGCTCGATGGCCTCACGGGTGAGGACCCCGACGTAAGGCAGATTCCGATAGCGGCCGCGGTAGTCGAGGCCATAGCCGACCACGAATTCATCCCCGATCACAAAGCCGGTGTAATCCGCGGCCACCTCCTGATCGCGTGGACGATCCTTTGCCAACAGCACGCAGGTATGCACGGCCTGCGCGCCCTCCGCGCGGAGACGCTCGGCGACGGCATGGAGGGTGCGGCCGGTATCCAGGATGTCATCAAGCAGCAGCACGTGCCGTCCTCTCACCTCCGGGAAGGAGCGGTCGAGGAACTTCACGGTGCCGGAACTCTCCAGGCCGCCGTGGTAACTGGAGACATTCAGGCATTCCAACTCGAGCTGGCGTGGTACACGGCGCAGCAGATCCGCGGCGAATACCAAGGCACCTTTGAGCAGGATGATGGCCAGCAGGTTCCCCTGCGGGAAATCCCGCCCGATTTCCTCCGCCATCCGATCCAGGCGTTTCTCGATGATCTCCTCGTCGATCAGGATTCGTTCGATGTCGGCGCGCATGAGGGCCATGGAATGCCGGAGCGTGTCCGATGCCAAGCAAACAGGATCGGCGCCCGCATGCTACTCCATCGAGAATTGGTAGTCCGGAATCTCCGCGACCGCCAGAATATCGAGGACATCCATCAACTGCTGATAGTACACCCCGTTTTCCATCATGACCCAGGCTTGTGGTTTCCGAGCATGGGTCCTGATCTCACGCAGGCCTTCGGAAAGCAACAGCAAGGACGGATCGTCCAGAGAACCTGCCTCCATCTTGTCCAAAAACACGCGCCCGTCCGCATGGATCACGATTTCAGCCACGCGGTCCGGCACGGTTCTCCCTGAACAGCAGCAACAGGGCAGCTTGATGAGATGGCCATAAACAGGCGGATTGACCGGAGCTGTTCCGGCAACAAACTGCATCGCGCCGAGCCATGCGGCCATGCCACACAAACCGAGCATCAATCCCGCGCCCGGCCCATGGAGTTGCTTCGTTCCTCGCACGCGCCGTCTCATTCCGCTCCCGCAACAAAGGTGACGTTCCGGATATTGGCGAGCCCGACGGCATCCAGCACATCCATGATCCGCTGATAGCGGACATCATCCTCCGCCTGGATGGCGACCGAGACATCCTCCGTGCCGGTCTTGATCAGGTGCAGTTGATCCGCCAGGAGCGGAAGGCTCCCCTCGCCCGGTCCATCCACCGGATCGTCATTGAGAAGCACCTGCCCGTCCCCGTCTATGCGGATGGAGAGCTCGATCGGAGGAGCATCCTTCGGATCAGGGATTACCATCGGCAGCCGCGTGAACTGGCGCACTTCCTTCTGAAGCGCACCGGCCATGACCATGAAGAACAACATGATCACGAAGACCACATCGATCATCGGCGCAATCTGGAAACCGGGAGAAGCTTCGTTCGCCGAACGGCGTTTGGAATGGTGTTTCATGATGGGAGATGAATGGCGGAGGACATCTCCCCCATTCGTTCCATCCTAATCGTCCGGCATCCGTCCGGCGATGAAAAAAGGGCTTCTCCGCATCCGGAGAAGCCCTTTCCAAATTTCAAACGTTCCAGTGCTTATTCAGCGGCGCCGGCCTGGAAGGTCACGTTCTCGATCTTGAGCTGGCCGAGCACGTCCAGCACGTCGATGATGCGCTGGTAAGGGGCTTGGTCGGCCGCGTAGATCGTCACGAGGATCTTCGCCTTGGCGGCATCGCTGCTCAGCTTGAGCTGGTTGAGATTGCCCAGGAGATCCGGCAGCGGTGCTTCGCCCGGGGAATCAACCGGCTCGTCATTGAGCGACACCTGGCCGTCCTCCTCGATGTTGATCGAGACCTCATCCGGAATGTCCTCGCCCTCGGTGCTCACTTCGGTACCTGGCAGCTTGGTGTTATGGGAGTTCTCCTTCTGCACCGCACCGGCCATCACCATGAAGTAAAGCATGATGACGAAGACCACGTCGATCATCGGCGCGATCTGGAAGCCCAGGTTCGAGTCGCTGCTTGCCTTGTGTTTGCGTTTCTTCATCGCCGTTACTTGTTGGACGCCGCAAAGGCGATATCGACAATACCCGCCTCACCGAGGGTGTTCATGGCCTTCTGGAGTTCACCGGCCGGAAGGAAGCGGTCACCACGGACGAGAACCCGCAGTTTCGGGTCCGCGGTCTTCTTCGCCTGGATGTACGTCACCAGTTCGGAGGGATCGTCGTATTCCTTCTCGTCCACGACGACAGTGGCCTTGTTGTTGATCCAGCGCACGTTGACCGGCAGGTCATGCTTGGACATCTCCGGATCCAGCGCCTTGGCATGCGGGGAGACCGGAAGCGTGAGCTTCTTGTCCACCTTCAACACCTGCGCCGAGGTGATGCTCATGAAGAAAATGAGCAGCACCAGCAACACATCGATCATCGGAGCGATCTGGAACTCCGGTTCGCCGTCTCCACCTCCACCGCCGCCGCCCATGGTATCGTGTCGTTAAAAAGGGTTTTAAAGGATTCCCATCCGGATCAACCGGCGGGCGCTTCGATCCAGTTCGGCAGGGCGGCGAAGGTTTCTTCCTGACCCACATCCGCGCTCTGGAGATACTCATAGGGAGCATTGCGGAACAGGCGCTCGGCTTCCTCTTCCAGACCGTGGATGCCGGACTGGAGCTTGTTCTTGAGGAAGTAGAAGCCCATGAACGCCGGAATGGCGATGAAGAGGCCGGACGCCGTGGCGATAAGCACCTCACCGATGTGGGCGGAAAGGGTGCTCGGGTCACCGATACCGGAGGAACCGAGGGTGGCGAAGGCACCGCGCATACCGGACACCGTGCCGAGCAGACCGATCATCGGGGTGCAGACACCGATGACGGAGAGATAGTTGATGCGGGTCTGGAGAGTGGAGTTGATCTTGTCCACGGCGGCGACGATCGCCTCTTCCGTGGCGTCCTTGCCGTAACCCACGGAGGAAAGACCGGCACGCACGACGGAGGCAAAGGGGCTGTTGCTGGCCTTCATGGCCTGATAGGCACCCACGTAGTCACCGGAGCGGAAGCTCTGCTGGGCCACTGCGAGATCATCCTCGGGGACAAGCTTCGGCTTGTTCGTGCGGAGCCAGACGTCGATGATGAGCCAGACCGTCGCCACGGAGCAAAGGCCGATCGGATACATGCACCAGCCGCCCTCCTTGAGCACCTCGATGAAGCTCTTGTTGGTGCCACCACCGTGGGCGGCCGGGGCTCCACCTTCGGCTGCGAAAGCCGTGAACGGGCTGAGGAGAAGAGTGGCAAGCGCCACAACCTTGATGGTCTTTTTCATTACTTGGGTTCGTGTGAGGGTAGGATCTTGGAAGGAGTCAAATCAATTTACTTCATGCTTTCCAGCCGCTTCTTCGCTTCATCGGCAACGGGAGAATTGCGGGCGTCGCGGGCGGCGGCTTCAAGGAGCACGACCGCCTCGTCACGGCGCTTGTGGTTGAAGAGGTATTGCGAGGACGCAAGCTCGGCCGCACCATTGAGGATATTGCCACCGGTCGGATAGAGGCAGGTGACAACGCTCCATGCCTCGAGCGCGCGCGCGTCCTGCTTCCCCTTTTGGAGATACTGCCCCTTGAAGTAGGAAGCATAGGCCGCGATGTCGGTGGGCGAGTTGTCGTTGATGAACTCGTCAAAGGCGGCAACGCGGGCATCCAGCTTGGTGGAGGCGGACATCAGCAACGCCCGGGCCAGACCGAGCACCGGATCCGGTCCGGATTCCGGAGTCGCATCGGCAAGAGCCTTGGCGAGATCCTCGGCCTTGGCGGCATTGCCCATGTCGGCATAGGCCAGGATGGCGGCCCGCGCGGTCTCCACCCAGAAATTTCCGGGGACCGGGCCCGTCACCTTGTGGGCCGTGACGATCGGTTCGAGAGCACCCAGCGCCTTGACCGGTTCACCGGTCAAAAGGAAACCGATGCCCTTGTTGATCCCCTCCGGCTTGTCACCGAAGACATGGTCGGCGGTGTTCGATGGGACCGACTGGCCCACGGTCAGGCCATCCTGAGCGGCGGTCACCACAAAATTGGCCCCCTTGAGTTCAAGGGCTTCGATCGGAATGGCGCGGCCGCCTTGGAAGATGATGCGGACGGGTTCCGCGGCGCGGGCGGTCACAACGGTGGCCAGAGCAACGGTCGCGAGAGCGGCAGTAAAACGTTTCATTGGAATGAAATGGCTGGAAGGTGGGTGGTTTACTTGCCGAGAAGCTGGCGGGCCTTCTTGGCGCTTTCGGTTTTTTCCAGCTTCGGATCCGCAAGCAGCATTTCCAGCAGCTTGTTCGCGTCCTCGATGTTGCCGCGTTCCTTGGTGACCTCGTAGGAACCGATGTAAGCCTGCCCCACGGCGTCCGGCACGATCTTGTAGCCGGTGATCACGCGCTGGTAGCGGAAGTTCGCCGTATTGAGGGCGTCTTCCTTGGGCTGCCCGACCGCATTGGCGGCCCGGATACGAGCGAGACGCGCGAGATCGAGGTAGAGATAGGCGACCAGAGGTTTGGGTGCAGCCTTGTCCTTGATCACATCAAGGCCGAGCTTCTCCGCATCATCCAGTTTCTTGAGTTCGATCAGAGCCTGGGTCTTGCCAGCCATCGCCTCAAGAAGACGGCTGCTGTTGGGATTCGAAAGCGCGTCATCAAAGAGCTTCAGGGCCTCCTCATACTGCTTGCGGGCGAGCGCGACCTGGCCAAGACCGACTGGGCCGGCGTCCGAAAAGAAGGAGGCCTGGTAGCGGTCACGGAGGCGCTTGAACATCTCCTCGGCCTTGTCCAGTTCACCCATTTTGAGCAGCACGCCGCCGCAGACGTAGAGAAGCTGCGGACTCAGGTCCTCCGGCTTGCTGCCGGTGGCGATACCATTGATGTAAAGGTCCCCCTTCGCGATGTCCTTGAACTTGTAGCGGACATTGGCGCGGGCGTAATAGACGCGGGCGTTGGTGGTCGGATTCTCGTTCGTGCCGATGATCTTCTTCAGTTCATCAACGACCTTCTGCTCGATCGCATCGATCTCCTCCGGCTTCGGCTGGCGGATGCGCGGGATCAAGGCCTTCAGCAAGGTATCAATGAGCATCTCCGCCTGCTCGGAGGCCGGATCACCGATGCGGGATTTCAGCACCTCACCCAGGTATTCGGCGGCCTTTTCCGGCTCCTTGTTGCGCATCATGATGCCGACCAGCTCCACCACCGACTCCATGGCCAGCGGGCTGTTCGGGTATTTCTTGATGAACTCGCCGTGGAGTTCGCCGAGCTGCTTGAAGTCCTTCTTGTCCCGGAGAAGCTGGCTGGCCTGGCCCATCGCATAGCGCAGGGCGTCCTGGGCGTAGTCCTTGCCGGAAGCGGCGGCGACAGCCTTCAGGTAATACTGGAGGGCCATGTCCGGCGCTTCCTTCACGCCGATCTTCTTCTGCGTCCAGACGTCGCCGATCAGATTGTACATGAACGGAGCGGCCGCGTCGTCCTTGTGATTCTCCACATAGGTGCCGAGGGTCTGGAGGATCTCGTCCGCCTTGTCCTCCTTGCCCTGGAAATCAATGAAGCAGAGGCGATAGAGGATGTCCCCGGTGTATTTGCCACCCGGGAACTTGTCCAGGTAGGCCTGGCAGGCCTTGAGGGTGTTCTTGTAATCGTTTGTGAGGAAGTAGCACATCGCGATGCGGTACTGTGCGTCTTCCGCCAGCGTGCCGGTCGGGAACTTCTGAAGCTGGCGAGCGTGCGTCATCGCCGATTCAGAGAACTGGCCATCGCTCATGAGCGAGGCACCCTGGAAGAAAATGTAGCGCTCGAGCTCCTTGGAATTCGGAAACTTCTCCTCGGCTTCCTTGAACCACTCATAGGCTCCTTTCCAGTCGCTCTCGTCCATCATCTGCTGTCCGGCGATGCCGAACATGGCCTCGACGTTGTCGGCGTCCGGGAACTTGGCGAGGTATTCCTTCACCAGCTTGATGATCTCACTGGTGCGCTTCAGATCAGCAAGCTGGGCGATCTCCGCGTACGCGGCGGCCTTCATATCCTTGGCCGTTTTGTATTTCAGGCGGATGGTGCGGAAGCAAACGAGCGCTTCCTCGCTGCGCTTGAGATAGAAGAGGCAGCGGCCGCGCTTCATCAGCAGCATGGCATCCAGGTCCGTGTACTTCTCGACTTCGGCGAGCGCCTTGTCGGTCGTATCAATCGCGGTCTTGAGCGTGCCCAGCACCTCGGCGGTATTGCCGCGCTGGGTGGGAGGCAGCTTTTCCTGGGCGGTCGCCAGCGCCTGCAGGCGGGTGGACTCCTTGCGCATCACCTCGAGTGCGTCACGTTGGATCTGGAGGATCTGCGCACGCGGAAGCACGGAGCGATAGATCACGAGGGCGGCGTCATACTTGCCCTTGGCCGCCAGTTCATCCGCGGTGACCAGCACCTGGTTGGTGTACCAAGCCAGAGTATCGCGGACACCCGGCTGGCGGATCAGGCGGTCCAGGTAGGCGATGAGATCGTCGAGCTTGTCCGCATCCGCGAGAAGGCCGATCACCTCCACCGCTGCAATGGTCTGGTCCGGCGTGCGGATGTCGGAACCCATCAGGCTGCTGAAAACCTTCAACGCCTCATCCTTCTTGTTGAGATCGGTGTAGAGCTGCGCAAGCGCGAGACCGGCCTGTGAGCGATACTTCGGATCGGCAGCAGCGATCTTGAGAGGATCCACAGCGGCAGCCCTGCTGACCTCGGTGCCGGTCGCGATACGGGCGCGACCGATTCCGAGCTGGCAGCGGCTGGCGAATTCTCCCTTCGGAAACTGCTTGTAGCACTCCGCGAAAGCCTTCTCCGCCTCGGTGTATTTGCCGAGGGACATGTAAGCGATGCCGAGGTTGAAGCGAAGCTGCTCGATCAACCCCGCCGCAGGTCCCGGATTCTTGCCGATCTGGGAATTGACGATGGTTTCCAGCGCAGCAATCGCTTCCTCGTAGTTCGGCTTTTCGCCGGACAGGGCCTTGGCCGCCTTGTCGTAGAGCGTGTTGAGCTGATTCACGTCCAGTGCGGTGCCTGGAGCGGGATTCGGTGCGGGGGTCTGGGCAAAAAGCATGCTGCCCGGAGCCATCACGGCAAGGGCTGCACACAAAGCGGAGATCTGAAGGTGGCTGGGTTTTTTTGTAGCCATATGAGAAACGGCAGGGAGGGTTCTTCCATGACGGTCCGTATTGTCAAGCGGAAGAGAAATCCGGAATCATTTGACCCCCGAAGGGATTTCCAAGCTGCATACCGGATAACGCCATGGCAAGTCGGCAATCCTGCCCATATGCGGATTCATAGCACACGCGAAGCATGGCCGAAAGACGAAATGACGTCTCACGATCCGCGTTTAACCCTTAAACCTCGCTTTTACTGCGCGCGCTTGATCCGGAGGACCTTCTCACCTTCGCGATAGTAGTCGAGGCGGTCCCGGGCATACTGCTCCAGGCACGCGCGATCCTCCTTCAACGAGCGGTACAGCGCGAGCGCGTCATCCCGCTCCGCCGTAACGGCGGCCTGACGGCGGCGGGCCTCCTCCACACGCCCCTCGATCTCCTCCAGCTTGCGCTTCTGTGGCATGGCAGCGGCCACGACCACAAAGCCCACCGCCAGACACATTCCGAAGAAGAGGAATTTGTTCACGACGCCAATCGCCCGGGTACGCGCTTCAAGGCGCGTGACCTTCGGTGCGATTGTCTTGCGTTTCCGTGCCATCGGGGTTGGCCCCCACTAGTCCCCAATTTCCTTGAAATGTCAAGGAACCTCAAGGATTTGGCCCGTTCACGCCATCGCGTGTACCGACACCTCGTGCTCCTTGCACAGGCGCTCGACGGTCGCCCGTTCCAGCAACAGCGTCTTATCCGCCTCGATCACGATCGCCTTCACGCCCGCGGCGACACAGGTCTCGATCGTCTGCGGCCCCACGACCGGCACATCAAAACGGAAATCCTGATCCGGCTTCGAGACCTTCGCGAGCAGCACGTCCTTCCCCCGCCCCAGTTCGCCACCGCGGCGGATGCAGGCATTGGTCCCCTCGAAGGCTTCCACGGCAAGCACCGTACCATGGCGCACCACCACGGTCTGTCCGATGTCGAGACGGCTGCTTTCCTTCGCCATGCGGAAACCGAACGCGGCATCCTCAAGCTGGCGCTTCTTCAGCGCGGGTCCGCAGACATGCCCCGGTCCGGGCAGGAGATCCTCCAGGAAAGTAGTGGCCGGAAGCAGGGTGATACAATCCTTCGCCAATTCATCCGCAATGGCTCCGAACAACGTCTCCGCATTCCGCTCCTTCACACGCGCCAGTACCAGCAGCGTCCGTAAATCCGGACGCAGGTCGAAGAGATTCTTCGGCGCGATCTGGCCAACCATGATCGCCTCCGTGGCACCCTCGCGCTTGAAATGCTTGATCAGCTTGCCGAGCTGGCCCACGCGCAGCCACTCCCACGCATCCACGGACTTCTGGAGCTCGGGATTGGTTTCGTTCTCAAAGGCCGCGACCACCAGGCGCACGCCCGGAGACTTGCGGCGGGCGGCTTCGACAAAGGTGGCGGGATACACGCCGTTGCCAGCGATGATGCCAATGGTGCGGGTGGAGGACATGCCTGTGGGAAATGAATGGCTGCCGGGGCCTCGCTTTTCAAAACCACGCCGCAGTCCGCACGAGAGTCCCCCATGAATGCCCGCTCCTGCAAGGGACTTTTCCACCTCTTCTTACGTAGCTCCTCCTTCAGGAGGGCGTCTGGAACATCGCCTCCATCACGCGGAGGTAAAACCTGGTCAATCCCGAAGAGTATTTCTGCACACGGCTGGCCGCCCTCATATGAAACCGATCCATCCCCCGCCCTCCTGAAGGAGGAACTACGTACGCAGATTTCCGCAGGGCCCTATCCATCCGCGACCTTGCCCGGCCACTATTTTCACGCAGAGTCCGCAAAACTTCCCGCCTTCCTCGCGTTTTACCGCCTGTTCCTTCATGACCTCACACGCCGCTCCAAGCCTGCCCGCCACCGGTAAAACCTCCAAAACCCGATTGCCGATCCTTGATGGCCTGCGCGGTGTGGCCGCCTTGATCGTGATCGCCTACCATATCTTCGATTCGGATGCGGTGAACAGCGTGAACCACGGCTATCTCGCGGTGGACTTCTTCTTCATGCTCTCCGGCTATGTGATGGGCTACGCGTACGATGACCGCTGGAGCACCATGTCACCCGGTTCGTTTTTCAAGCGCCGCCTCATCCGCCTGCATCCGATGGTCATCGTCGGATCGATCCTCGGCGCGATCTTCTTCTACTTCGGCGCGTGCGGCTTGTTCCCGCTGGTCGACCGCACCTCCTTCGGAATGCTCCTCCTCTCCACCCTCCTGGGCGCTCTCCTGATTCCATCGGTCAAGTCCATGGATGTGCGTGGAGTGGGCGAAGCGTATCCTCTCAATGGTCCGGCATGGTCGTTGTTTTATGAATACGTCGCGAACATCGCCTACGCGCTTTTTCTCCGCAGGTTCAGCCGCCGCGTGCTCGGCGTGCTGTCCTTCGTGTTCGCCGGCCTGCTGACGTACGTCATCGTCACCAGCAAGATCGGCACCATCGGATTCGGATGGATGTTCACCGGAGAGCATGTGTGGAAGGGCATGGTCCGCGTGCTGTTCCCCTTCATCACCGGACTCTTCCTCTTCCGCCTCGGCAGGACGATCCACGTGAAGCACGCGATGATCCTCACCTCGCTCGCCCTCCTCATCGCCCTGCCGATGCCACGCATCGGTCCGGATGCCATGCCATGGGTGAACGGCCTCTACGAATGCTTCGTCATCATCCTCCTGATGCCGGTCATCGTGCTCATCGGCGCGGGCAGCCAGCCCGTCACCCGCTCCGGCGAAAAAGCCTGCGATTTCCTCGGCGAACTCTCCTATCCACTCTACCTCGCCCACTATCCGATCCACTACGTTTTCTACGCCTGGCTCAACAACACCCAGCCAACCCCGGGCATGAAGACCCTTGCGGGGATCGGAGTCTATCTCTCCTCGATCGCGGCCGGTTATCTCGTCATGCGCTTTGTGGACATGCCCATCCGCAAGCAGCTCGCCCGTTTCGCGCGTTGAAGGAAAGCATCACTCGATCTCGATAGACGCGCTTGTCGAACGAATCTTGAGGGCCAACGGCCCGTCTCATACCAGCCTGGGCTGCAAGGCCCAGGGAATGGTTTGTTCTTCATTGGAGGGCTGAAGGCCTGATCCATTCTTCGGACGCAGGTGAGAACATCGCAGTCCTCCCAACATGGATCGGGCTTTCAGCCCTCGATTCCCCCTGCATGCACATACCCTGGCCTTGCGGCCTGGGCTGCTATGGGACGGGCCTTTGGCCCTGAAAACCAAAGCCGGATCTCAACTCCAAATCCTCCGGCATCACTTCACCATCCAGTGAAGAACGTAGCGGCTGTGGGACTCGAACCCACACTCCGAAGAACTCGATTTTGAGTCGAGCGCGTCTACCAATTCCGCCAAGCCGCCGTTACGTTGCGGGCGGGATGTTGGTGGGACATCCCGCCCGGCGCAAGCGGAAGAATCAAGAAATCGCAAACGCCGCCCGCTACCCGCGGATCAATGCTTCAGCGTCGCCGGATCGAGCACCGGCGGCGCGGGCAGCGGCTTCGCCGGCTTCTCGCCCTTCTGCAAGGTGGCCAGCCATGCCACGATGTCACGGATCTCGTCCGGCTTCATCAGCAGGTTCATCGGCGGCATCGCGGATACGGCGGGCGTGAGCTCCCTGATGTCCTTGCGGTTCACGCGCCAGCGCTTGCCATTCGCATCGATGTCTACGTAATCCGGAGTCTCCGCGAGCAAGGTCCCGCCGAAGCTTTCGCCATTCGCAAAGGTCATGCTGACAATGCCGTATCCCGCCACCACCTTCGCGGACGGCACGATGAGCGACTGGAGCAGATACATACGGTCTCCGCGCGAGGCCACGCCCGCGAGGTTCGGACCGGCTTCACCGCCGTGGTCGCCATTCACCTCCGCGCGGTGGCAGCGCAGGCACTCCGCAACCGGATGGGACTGGAACAAGGACGCGCCGCGCCCGGCATTTCCGCCTTCCAGCGAGGCCATCCATGGAGCCAGCGGATCGGTGGCTTCCTTCGCCTTCAACTCCGCCTCGTAGTCCGCGAGCGTCTTCTTCACCTCCGGCTCGGAACGACCCCGTGCGGCGGCCAGCAGTTCCAGAGCCGATGGTGAAACACCGCCGTTCTGACGCAGCGTGCCGATCTGATCAATGATCGCCTTCGCCACTTCCGGGTCCTGCACGCCCGCGAGATTTTTCCACGCCGCCTGCGCGCGCGGACCGCTCTTGGCAATGGTGGCGGCGAGCAACGGCTTCACCGCTTCCTTCGGAAACTGTGCCACCAGCAACTTCATCGCCTCCAGCGCGAGGCTGTCATTCCCCTGCCCCATCAACTTCGCCAGGTGTTCGGAAAGATCGGCGGGCTTGCGGGCGGCATAGAGTGCGAGCGCTCCGGCACGAGCGGTGCCGGGGATGCCATCCTTCAGCGTGATCGCACGCAGGGCGGCATCATCGAGCCCCTCGACGGAGAACTTGAACTTCAGCACCAGATCGAACGCGTCATCCAGCGTGTCCTCCACCTTCATCAGCGCGGGCATGGAGCTGGACAGCAGCGGGCGGATCTCATCAAGGTTCCGCTTCGGCAACGGCGCGATGCGACCGAGCGATTGATCGACAAGCGGCGGCTCCGGCCACACGGAAATCAGGCGCAGAGCCTCGCGGCGGACCGCTTCCGGCAGGGCAGGCGTGGAGGCCACGGTCAGAAGCCGCTTCGCATTCTCCACGCCACCCACGCGGAAAGCGCTGTGAATGAGGCGGCGCTGCATGAAGGGCTTGCGCTCGGCAAGCGTGGCATCATCGAGCAAGGCGGCCACCGCCGGACGTGCCGGCTCAATGCCTTCATCGTGAATCGCGCGGATCGCTTCTTCCACAACCGCCTGGTCGGCATCCTTCAGGAAGGCCGCCACCGCGGGGTCCTTCATCCGGCGCAGCGCGACTACCGCTGCGAGGCGCACGTGCGGGCTGGCATTCGACTTGAGCGCGGCCAGCTCCGCCGGATTCTTCGCCAGCAGTTGAAGGGCATACGCACCGGCGTGGCGGAGATACGGGTCCTTGTCCGCGTTTTCCTCCAGCAGCTTCAACACCTGCTGAATCACCTGCGTGGCATGGAGCTTGCCCGCGGCAATGGCGGCGAACATCCGCACACGCGGCGAGGCATCCACCACCAGATCGCCGAGCGGCAGCTTCGTCCCATCCAGAGAACCTTCCTCCAGCGCCTTCACCGCCTGCGCCTTTACTTCCGGATCGGCGTGCTTGAGCAGCGCCGCAAGTTCGGTCGAGGCGGCCTTGCGCAGCTCAGCGTTCGGAGCGGGAGCCTTGCCGGTGGGATGCAGAGCACCACCACCGAGGCGGGCGAGAATACCGAGCCCCCACACACCGTGCAGACGTTCGATCTGATCGCTGGAAGCGGTCGCCTTCTTGAATTGCGCGAGCGCGTCCGGCTTCCGGGAAAGCGCGTACTGTGCGCGCAACCGCACCCGCATGTCCGGGTGATGCAGCAGCGCGGCGAGGTCCGCGGACGAACGCTGGTCGAAGCCTTCCTTGATCAGCTTCGCGGTTTCCCCCGCCTCCTTGGCCTTGGCGGTGTCCTTGCCCGCATCGAGATACAACACCCGGCCATCGTCATGCGCGGTCCAGCCGCCCTTGAAGTCCGCCACGTAGAGCTTGCCATCCCACGAGTATTCCACATCCGTCGCCGTCACGCCCCACACCGCCTTGCGTGCGTTGGTCATCTTCATGCCCGCGCCGGACGGCTCCACCTTGAACGACCAGATGCCGGAGGTCGGAGCCGAGGCCTTGTAATCGCAGATCAGGAAACGTCCCTCCTCGCTCTGGAGATAGCCGGTACCGGGATAGTAGGCGAGACCGCTGGGACCATTGGTGAGATTCGCCACCGGCGGGATGATATAGGCCGGTTGCGCGTCGTTCTGCGGCTCCCACATCTTCTCCACCATCCAGCGGTTGTCCGGATGATTCTCCAGCCCGATCTGGCGGTGGAACGAATGCAGCGCCTGGTGCTCCATCGTCCAACCGGAATCCGCACCTTCCACGATATAGACGACGCGTGCCTTGTCGCCCTGGTCGGAATTGTTGTCCACGGAGATCGGATTGCCGCGCTCGTCGAAGGCGATCTCCTTCGGATTGCGCAGGCCGGTATGGATCACCTCGAAATTCGAGCCGTCCGGATCGAAGCGGAAAATCGCGCCACGGTCCGGCGAGGGATACTTGCGGCCCTCCTTCGTTTCGACGTGGAAACCACGGTCGCCCACGGTACCGTAGATGCGGCCGTCCGGCCCCAGCGCGAAGCCGTTCATGTCATGGCCGGAGAAGGAAACGCGCACGCCGAAGCCGTCCTGGATCACATCCCGCACATCCGCCGTGCCGGTGCCCTTGGTATCGCGCAGCGCCCACACCTTCGGGATGCAGGCGAAGTAAACCGTGCCCTCATAGGCCATCACGCCCGCGGCGGTGCCATCGAGCACGTCATTGAACTTGTCCGCGTAAGTGCCCGCCTTTTCATAAACGCCGTCGTGATCCAGATCCTCCAGTTTGCGGATCTCCTCGGACTTCTCCGTCATCTCCTTGATCGACTTCTTGCCCTTCCACTTCTCGTGCATTGCCAAGCGGTCGGCATTGGTCTGGGAAGCGATGTCGTCCAGATACCAGTAGAGGTGCTCGCGGTTGTCCTCCACGCCGAAACGGAAGCGGTGGGTCTCCGCCACATAGAGCGCGCCCGCCTCATCGAAGGCGATCGCGGTCGGGGACAGGATGCGGTTCGTCTTCGCGTCCCCCGCGAGGTGGTAGGTCACCCCGGGCGGGGCGGTCAGGGTGGAATCCCCCTGCACGGGACCCAGGGAATCCGCTTCCTCCGCCATCGCGATGGGAGTCAGAAGGGCCAGGCAAACCAGCGAACGCGTCAAGCAGCAATGCATATGGGGCGTGATTACGGGCATTTCGGGACCCTATTTCAACCAACAAACCGCAGGCGGAGTGTTGCGAAATGCGCTATTTTGATCCGTGCCCATCCCGCGCCCTTTTCAGTTGCCGAGCCGGATGACTTTGTTAGCTTCCGGGCGATTGTTCGGAAAGGATGCATGAATTCGCTCCTCGACCATCCCGTGTTGGTGCTGAACCGGTTCTGGCAGCCGGTCCAGACTTGTAGCGTCCGCAGGGCCCTCCACTTGCTCTGCGTGGGGCATGCCCGCGTCGTCCAGACGGACGGGGATGAGAAGTTCCAGACCCACGATCTGGACTCTTGGATCGAATATTCCGCCCGCTCCACCAGCACCGAATTGATCCATACCGTGAGACTGGCCATGCAGGTCCCGGCGATCCTCGTGCTGGGATTGTATGAGAAAATACCGCGGCTGGAGGTGAAATTCACCCGCCGGAACGTGTTCCTGAGGGACCAGTTCACCTGTCAGTACTGCGCCCGCTCGCTGCCGGAGGTCCAGCTCAACCTCGACCACGTCATCCCGCGTCAGAAAGGCGGACGCACCACTTGGGAGAACATCGTGACCTCCTGCATCCGCTGCAACACGCGGAAGGCGAACAAGCTCCCCCATGAGGCGGACATGCATCCGCTGAACAAGCCGGTGGCTCCGCGCTGGAAGCCGCTCTTCGGCCTGCGGGAAAACGGCTTCGGCGATGCCAGCTGGGCGCACTTTCTCGATCCGGAATCCGGCGCGATCCGCCTTTCCGCGTGAGGCACAAACTACCGCACACACTGTAGCTTGGAGTCCGGTCCTCCCGTAAGGCGGCCTTTCGCCTAACGGCGCAGCCAGCCGCCACTCCGGCATCGGCCCGGCTCCCAAAGAAAAAATCGGCGGGGTCCGGGGGGAAGCCGGACCCCGCCGATCAAATGAAAGGTCTGGAACAGACAGGCCTTCCTTTTTCGGGGAGGATGGTCATCGGTCGGGGATCCCGGTGACTTGACCTACACCATAGGCATAAAATCGGCCACATCAACCCTTGTTAGGAGAAATATTGGATTTATTTTGGGTAACACCCTCCGATTTGTTGGTTTCCGAACCCAAATCCGGTCTCCTCCAACGAGCTCTTGGAATCCTGATTTTGCCATTCATTCGCCCGGATGCCCCCGACAGGTTCAGCAAACCGTCGGGAACCCGGAATCAGCCAGTTCCCGGGCGACGAATTCCGGATCCTTGTTCGTGCCGTAGCTGAAAAGGAAGGAGATCGCATTCTCGCATTCCTTGCCGGTCAGGGCCTTCGCGGCGGCAAGAGCGGCGGCTGATCCCCCGGCTTTCATCAGGTTGGCGAACCGGTCTTCAAGAGAGGCACCGGTGCTTGTCGGCCTGGAACGGGCGGAAACAGGTGCGGATGCGGCGAGCGGCTCCATACGCCCTGCCTCCGGAGAAAGGACCCAAAATCGGACATAACTTTACAGACAATCTAACAAATCGTCACCATCAATCACTTGCATCACCCATAACACATCAATCCAAAGCCAATACCTCATTTTATATCGACAAAACAAGCATCCCAAACTATTCGCACCACAAGATCCAATCACCTCCGATAGACGACTTAAAACATATCATCAAAATCGGCCACATTCTCAACGACACATCAAAATCGGCCATATCGGATCCCATTTTTCCCGACCGGCCATCCGGTTCGTCTTCCGTTGATCTCCTCATCCATCCCCAACCACTGAATCCATGTATCGCACACCCCTTCCCCGTCTCCGGGACCACCTCATCCTCGCCGCCGTCCTGCTGCCGGTGTGGTCCGCCAGCGCCCAGGACAACAACCCGCCCAAGGACGACGCCGATGCCGGACGTAACTTCGTGAAGGAGCGCGCCGACGTGGACAAGGCGTGGAAGCAGCTCGCCAACAAATGGCAGCGCCTCGCCCGGACGCAGGCCACCGAAACGCCCGGCCCCCTCAAGGCCACGCCGAAGTTTTCCAACGATCTGAGCCTCCCGCAACTGGAGAAGCTCGAGCTGGAAGCGAACCTGCCCTCCCCGCAGCGCGCCTCCGTCGCCCGCCAGACGCTCAATGGCTATACCGATCCCGAGGAACTGCGCTCCCACAACGGCGTGCTCACCGCCGAACTGGTGGCCACCTATGCGAAGAACTTCATCGGCAGCGATCCGGTCTATCTCCGCTCCTACAACGGCCATCTCGTCGGCCCCACCCTGCGCGCCAAGCCCGGCGACACGCTGCGCATCACGGTGAAGAACAACCTTCCCACGCAGCCGTGGCAGAAGGACTCGATGAACACGCTTCACGATTTCAACACCACCAACCTCCACACCCACGGCCTCCATGTCTCGCCGAACGGCATCAGCGACAACGTCCTGATCGAGATCGGACCCGGTGCCACGCAGGACTATGAGATCGTGATCCCGAAGGATCACACCTGCGGCACCTACTGGTATCACGCCCATCGCCACGGCTCCACGGCGGGCAATGTCGCCAGCGGTATGTCCGGCGCGCTCATCATCGAGGGCGATCTCGACGAAGTCCCGGCGGTGAAGGCCGCGAAGGAACGCGTGATGGTGCTCAACCAGATCCCCTACATCTACAAGAACACGCTGGATGATGGCAATGGTGGCACCGTGACCTTCAATTTCCCGGAAGGCATCATCGAGGAAAAGCTCGCCGGCTACATCTTCGGCCCCGGCGATTGGGAAACCCTCGGCCGCTACACCACCGTGAACGGCGTGCAGCTTCCCGTGATCCGAATGGCCCCCGGCCAGGTGGAGCGCTGGCGTGTGGTGGACAGCGGCCAACGTGAACAGATCGACCTCCAGATCACGAATATCGATGGCAGCAAGGGCATCCCCTTCAACGAGATCGCCGTGGATGGACTCGCGCTCGGCAAGTCGGTGCAGAAGGACGTCATCCAGCTCCTGCCCGGCTACCGTTCCGACGTGCTGGTGAAGGCTCCGGACAAACCCGGCGAATACGTGCTCGTGGACCAGGCCACCGCCAGCGGCATCGATGGCCAGGGCGAGCCTCTCAAGTACATCGCCCGCATCGTGGTCGAGGGCACGCCGGTCAGCATGAAACTGCCGACCGATGGCGAGATGGCGAAGTTCCGCCTGCCCACGCTGGTGAATGCGAAGATCGATGCACCCCAGACCGCCACCTACGGCATCCTACCCGCGACCGGCGGCGTGGTCTTCACCATCGATGGCAAGTCGTTCAACATGGACGAGGCCAAGGAACTCTCGCTGGGCAATACCGACGAATGGACCGTGGAAGTCCGCAACGGCGGTGGCATCAACACCGGCCATCCGTTCCACATCCACGTGAATCCCTTCGAGGTCACGTCGATCATGGGACCGGAGAATCCGAACGATCCGAAGAGCAAGCAGGTGGAACAGCTCACCGGCGGCCCGGTGTGGCGTGACACCATCTGGGTGCCTAACAACGGGACCGTGAAGTTCCGCACCAAGTACACCGACTTCATCGGCACCTTCGTGCAGCACTGCCACATCCTCGATCACGAGGACCAAGGCATGATGCAGCTCGTGGACATCAAGGACCCGAAGGCACCCGTCGCCTCCAACAACGCGCCGGGATTGAAGACCGGTGTGAGCGCCCCGGCGTTCAGCCGGCCGGATGGTGCGGGCAAGGTTTACAACGAGAGCGACTTCGCCGGGCAGCGCCACGTGGTGTTCCTCTTCAAAGGCCACGGCTGCTCACATTGCTCGCGCCAGGTGGCGGAGTTCACCGCGCTCTACGAGCAGTTCAAAGCGAAGGGCGTGGGCGTGGTCGGAATCACCTCCGACGATGCCACCTCGTTGAAGACCGCGTTGGAAGGTTCGCCCGCGCCCTTCCCGATCCTCGCCGATCCGGATGGCAAGGCATTCGCCGCCTACGGTTGCACCCGTGGCTCGGAGATCGCGCACGGCACCTTCGTGATCGATGAAAAGGGCAAGGTCGCGTGGGGCACCACCGGGGCCAGCCCCTACATGAACATCGCCGGACTGCTCGAGCAGATGCCCGCCAAGGCCGACACCGACACCAAGGCCACCGCCTCGGTGGAAGAACCGGAGTAAGACTATTTGAATATGGAGTGCGGCGAGCCATCGCCGCTTTGAGCGGAGGCGGGCCATCGCCGGGAGGAATAGCTGCGCTCGCGAACCGGCCTCACCGCTGGTTCAGACATCCATTCCATCGTTCCGCTCAACTCCCGTCGATTCTCTCCAGCACCCAAAGCGGCGATAGCTCGCCGCACTCCATATCAGAGACACCACACCTCCTCTTATTCCAACAGCCCGTCATGCCAACCAATCCATCCGCTCCCATCGCCAATCCCACCTGGTATTCCGATATCCGCCACCTCTTCACCCAGGAAGATATCGACCACATGCGCAGCCAAGGCCTCGACCTTTCCATCTACGATGTGGTCAAGGACAACTCGAGTATCATCTACGGCCAAGTCGCCAGCGGCAGCATGCCGCCGAACAACCCATGGCCGTCCGCCTGGGTGGAGACCTTCCTGAACTGGATGACCAACGATTGTCCGAAGGGAACCAACGCCCCTACCGTCGGCGGCTTCCGCCTGCTCACCGAAGGCGTCGAGACGAAAGCCTCGCGCATCCGCAAGGACATCACCACGCTCTCCACGGACGAACTCGCGCTGGTGAAGAAAGCCTTCGCGGGCATGATCGCAAAGGACCCCACCGATCCGAACGGCTTCTTCCTGCAGGCGGGCATCCACTGGCTGCCCGGCACCGGCTCGCCGCCGCGCTTCTTCTGCCAGCACCACGCGCCCGGCTACAACCCGTGGCACCGCGCCTACCTGCTCGGCTTCGAGAATGCCATGCGCTCGATCCCCGGCTGCGAGAATGTCACGCTGCCCTACTGGGACATCACCACCCCGCTGCCGGATGTGCTCAACCAACCGCCATTCGACAAATACACGCTGCCACAGGACATCGGTGGAAGTTACAAAAAAGGTTACGTCACCGAGCGCTTCGATGACGCGACCATCGCCGCGAATCTCATCCAGTACGAGGTGACCGATGACATCAACCGCGCGCTGACCAAGACCGACTGGGAGGACTTCCACGGCTATTTCGCCGGCGCTCCTTACAACACCATCATCGCCGCACACGATGGCGGCCACGTTTCCATCGGAAATACCATGGCCGACCAGAACGTCGCCGCGTTCGATCCGATTTTCTTCTTCTTCCACTGCAACTGGGACCGTCTGTTCTGGAAATGGCAGAAGAGCATGCAGGCCACCGATCTCAACGGCCTGCTCAGCACCATCGACAAGGCCAAGGACCCGCTCAGCTACCAGATCTTTACCGTGCCGATTCTGGAAAAACTGGCTCCCTTCTCCACCGATCCGCTCAACCTCACCACGCTCTCGATCATCAACTCGGTGACGAGCCTTGACGTGGACTACGAAGAACCCAAGACCCAGCCGCTCGTGGAATCCGTTTTCCAAACCAAGACCCTGCGCAGCGCCCTCGCCTCGCAGAAATTCGAAGTGAAGCCGAACCTCGTCGACGTGCGCGTGCTCGGCCTGAACCGATTGAAGATCCCGGGCAGTTTCTCGGTGCATCTTCAGAAGGACGGCAAGACCATCGCCTCGAAGGCGTTCTTCCAGCCGAACGAAGCCGAGAAGTGCGAGAACTGCGTGGAGAACGCGGTGGTTCACTTCGACTTCGAGCTGCCGCTGGAGGAAGTCACCGGTGGCAAGCTCGGCGTCTGGGTCGAGCCGGTGGACAAGAGTTTCGTCGGCGATCGTTTCCCGAACAAGCTGATGGGCAATCCATCCGTCGAAGTGCGGCTTTTGTTGAGCAACGAATGAACCAGCCGGGGCACTCCGCCTCCTTTGCGCGGAGTGCCCTTCCTTCCCCACCGAAACAACCTCATGGCGAAGATCAACCGCATTGTCATCCCGCTGTATCCGGACTTCGACATCCTCGATGTCTGCGGACCGCTCGCGATGTTCAGCAGCGTGGCCGGTGCCACCAGCATCACCCCGGTGCTTGCCGCAGCCGAACCCGGCCTCATGAAGAGCCTGCAAGGGGTCGAACTCCAGGCCGACCTCGCGCTTCCCACCTTGTCCGGCACCGATGCCACCTGGGTGCCCGGTGGCTTCGGTTCCGGTTTCAACGAACAGATTTCCGCATCATCGGAAACACTCGCCTGGCTGAAACGTGAAGGCCCGAAGGCGGGCTACATCTGCTCCGTATGCACCGGTGCCATCCTGCTCGCGGCCGCCGGCCTGCTGGACGGCTACACCGCCACCACGCACTGGCAGTTCCAGCAATCTCTCACGCTGTTTTCCGGAGTCCGGCTGGCCTCGGGATACCCGCGCTATTGGATCGACCGCAACCGCATCACCGGTGGCGGCATCAGTTCCGGCCTCGATGCCTCGCTCGCGGTGATCGCCGCGATCTCCAGCAGCACGGATGCGATGCACGCACAGTTGCTGAACCAGTATGCGCCCGATCCGCCATACAACGCCGGTTCACCGCTGACGGCTCCGCCGGATATCCTCGCCTCGTTTTTCCAACAGTTCGGCGAAGGTGCGGCGACGTTGGAACAGGTCGTCGCCGCCTATCTGTCCGGAGGCAGGAACCAAGCCTGAGAGGATCCCGCTCCATGCCGGTTTGTCCCTGCGAATCCACCACGGCGGTGGAAAAAACCGCCGTACCGGCAGCCGCACGATCGTCCGCACGCACTGCTGGGACGCTGGTGTTGAGTATTCTCGTGGCTTTCTTTCCGAAGTGCCCGATGTGCTGGGCTGCCTATTGCAGCGCGCTGGGATTGGCGGGCCTTGCGGGCTCACCGTATATGGAGGCCCTGCTTCCGGTGTTGGTGGCGATGCTTGGTTTCCACCTGATCTCCTTGGGAAAGCAGGCGAACAAGGTCGGCTACGGCCCGCTGCTCATCAGCGTGGCCGGTGCCGCCACGGTGTTTCTCGTCCGCCGCTACGCTCCCGCCACGAGTTGGGCGCTGAACGGCGGCATCCTGCTGATCGTCGGCGGCTCCGTCTGGAACAGCCTCGCGATGCGGCGGTGCGTCGCAGTCAAGTAGCCGGAGTCGTGAGACTTCGGGCTGGGTGAATCCACCCTCCACCCTGCGGCCCCCTTCTCTCTTCCCATCCCCCCGCGGCGATTCAATGCGGAGGTCACAGACAAGCTGCAACCTCCGGCATCAAATGGCATCTTCCCCGTCTGAAGTCTCACGACTCCAGCTACAAGGAAACCTCACCCCACGTCCGCGACCTTGCGGCCGGCTTCGTGGCGGATGTCCTTGGCGACATCCAGAAACACGGCGTTCTCGCCGATGTTCGCGGCCATGTCCCCCACCCGCTCCAGCGAGCGGACGATCAGGATCAGGTGCAGATATTCCTCGCTGCGGCCGGTTTCCTCGATCCGGGAGCCGAAGGTCGCCGTGGCATCGCGGTGCAGGCGGTCCAGCTCCTTGTCGCGGGCATGCAGGGACTCGCCGAGCTTCGCATTGCGATCGCTGAAGGAGGAGATCGCGTCACGCAGCAGGTGGTCGGCCAGCGTGTAGAGCGGCTCGATCAGGTTGATGTCCGGCAGTTCCGGACCCACGGCCAGCTTGCGGGCGCGCTTGGAAATGCTCACCGCGTGATCGGAGATGCGCTCCAGGTTCATCGAGATCTTCATCGCGGTCACTACCAGCCGCAGGTCGCTGGCAACCGGATGGAAGCGCACGAGCACGTCCATGCCGAGCTGGTCCACGCGGCGCTCCAGTTCGTCCACCTCGTTGTCATCGGCGATGACGGCGTTCGCGAGCTCGACATTTCGGTCAAGCAACGCCTGGATGGCGCGTTCGAGGTTCAACCGGGCGAGTCCGGCCATGGTCAGCACCTCCCCGCGGAGGGTGGTCATGGCGTGATCAAAGTCCTTGAGAATGTGCTGTTGCATGTGGGGAAGGTATCAACCGAACCGGCCGGAAATATAGTCCTCGGTGCGCTTTATGGAAGGGTTCTCGAACATTTGGCGCGTATCACCGTATTCAATGAGCTCGCCGAGGTAGAAAAAGGCGGTGCGGTCCGAGACGCGGGTCGCCTGCTGCATGTTGTGGGTCACGATCACGATCGTGTAGTGCTCCTTGAGTTCAAGGATCAGATCCTCGACGTGCGCGGTGGCGATGGGGTCGAGCGCGGAGCAAGGCTCGTCCATGAGAATGATTTCCGGGTCCACCGCCATCGTACGGGCGATGCACAGGCGCTGCTGCTGGCCGCCGGACAAACCGGTGGCGATGTCATCGAGGCGGTCCTTCACCTCGTCCCAGAGCGCGGCGCGGTGGAGGGATTTCTCCACGATCTCATCGAGCTTCTTCTTGTTCTTCTCGCCCAGGGTCCGGGGACCGTAGGCCACGTTGTCGTAGATGCTCTGCGGAAAGGGGTTCGACTTCTGGAACACCATGCCGACGTGGCGGCGGAGTTGCACCGGGTCGATGCAGGGATCGGCGATGTTCGCGCCCTCGATGATGATCGAGCCCCGGGTCACCCGGGCACCGGGGACGAGGTCGTTCATGCGGTTGAAGCAGCGCAGGAGGGTCGTCTTGCCGCAGCCGGAAGGGCCGATGAAGGCCACGACCTCGTTGGTGGGGATGTCGATCGTGACATCCTTCAGCACCTTGTTGGAGCCGTAGGAGAAATCCACCCCCTTGACCTGAATGGCAGGGACGGTGGGTCCGGCGTCCGGCTTCGCAGCCGGAGTGACGGCGGACGGCTGGGCGACCGGCACGGCGGCTGCCGGGGTCTGGGCCGGCGCGGTGGGCGAAACCGGCGTCGTTTTCTGGGCTTCTGGCATGGTGAGAATCATGATCGATCAGGGATGAATGGTGAACGCATCCGGACCGGACCTCCCGGTTAGCAGCCGGACCTCCTGTTGTAAAGGGAGGCCCGAATGGCATAACTCGGTGGCTGGCGGCGGTAATCTGCCAGACTTTCCTCTTTGTGCGGCTTGCCACGTGTGACCATTTCGTCACAATCGCCGCCCGTCCCATGATTTCCATCCAACGCCTTTTCGGCAAAGAAGACCGTTTCTTCGACCTGCTCACCGCCAGCGCCGAGCAGGCCCAGCAGAGCATCGGCGGTCTGACCCGCATCCTGCGCCTCCAGCCCGCCCCCTCGCTCGATGAATTCGGCGGCATGCGCAAAAAGGACAAGGCCATCACCCAGGAAATCAGCGATCTGCTGGTGAAAACCTTCGTGACGGCCCTGGAGCGCGAGGACATCGAGGCCCTCTCCACCGCCCTCTACAAGATCCCGAAGACCGTCGAGAAATTCGTGGAGCGCTATCTGATCTGTCCGGACAAGGCTGCTTCCGTCGATTTCCACCGCCACGCGGAAATGCTGGATGAAGCCACCGGCCTGGTGATCGAGATGATCCACGCGCTGCGCAGGGGCATGGACATCGTCCGCATGAAGGAGCTCAACGACCGCATGCAGACGATCGAAGGGGATGCCGACAAGCTCATGCTGGAGTGCCTGAAGGACCTCTACAGCGGCAAGCACGACACCCTCCTCGTGGTGATCGTCTCCAATCTCTACGACCTGCTGGAGAAGGTCTTCGACCGCTGCCGCGATGTCGGCAACATCGCCAAGCAGATCGCTTACAAAAACTCCTGACGCGCCCGCCATGACGCTGATCATCGTCGTGATCCTCGTGGCTTTGGCCTTCGAGTTCATCAATGGTTTCCACGATACCGCGAACTCCATCGCGACGGTCGTCTCGACCAAGGTCCTCACCCCGCGGCAGGCGATCATGCTCGCGGCGTTCACCAACCTCTTCGGCGCGCTGATCGGCCATGCGGTGGCGAAGACCGTGTCGTCCGGTCTGGTGGATGCCAAGTTCGTCACCACCGGCACCATCATTTGCGCGCTGGTGGGCGGCATTTCATGGAATCTCCTCACCTGGTGGCTGGGTCTGCCCTCCAGTTCCACCCACGCGCTAGTCGGAGGCCTCTGCGGTGCCACGCTCGCCAATTCACAGGGCAACTGGAAGGCAATCATCTGGTCCGCCGAAAAGATCAAGGACGGCAAGGTCGTCTCCGAGGGCGTGCTTCACAAGGTGATCTGGCCGATGCTCACCTCGCCGGTGGTCGGCCTGGTCGGCGGCTTCATCGTGATGACGATCCTCTACGCGCTCCTCCGAAACGCGAAACCGATGTGGGTGAACCGTTTCTTCGGACGCGCCCAGATTTTCAGCGCCAGCTACATGGGTTTCGCCCACGGCCTCGCCGATGCGCAGAAGACGATGGGCATCATCACGCTGGCGCTCGTCACCGCCACCACGGCGGGTTCGTTCGAGCACCTGCCGTCGTGGATGGGTTTCCTCAAAATGGACAAGTCCCCCGTGGCCGAGCATCAGATCCAGGCGATCCTCAAGGGCTCGAAAGATCCCCAGGTCGCCGCCATCCTCGCAACCGAGGCGGACAAGCTCCAGACCGGCGAATTCAAGGAGTCCTTCCACGCGCTGGCCGCGATCGCCTATCAGGCGGATGGCGATGCCGCCGCCGCTGAACGCGAGCGGACGAGCGCGAAGCAGGCGCACCAACAGGCTCTTGAAAAGGAGGCCGCCCGCTTCATGCCGAAGGTGCCGATCCTCGGCCCGATGGTCGCAGGCAAGCCGACCGATTGGCTCAAGACTCTCGAAGGAGAAATGACGAAGGCCTCCAAAGACGGCAAGGACCCGCTCGCCGCCGCCGCTGGCAAGGTCCGTGATCTTTCCCCGGACGTGCCCGCATGGATCAAAATCATCTGCGCGCTCATCATGGCCGCGGGCACCGCCTCCGGTGGCTGGCGCATCATCAAGACCATGGGTCACAAGATGGTGAAGCTGCAACCAGTCCACGGCTTCGCCGCGGAAACCACCGCGGCCACCCTGCTCGCCGTAACCGGCCAGATGGGCATGACCGTTTCCACCACCCATGCCATCACCACCGCCATCATGGGCGTGGGAGCAACGAAGCGCTTCAGCGCCATCGACGGCGGCATCGTGAAGAAGATCCTCGGCGCATGGGTGCTCACGCTTCCTGCCGCCGGTGGCGTCGCCTACGGGGTGATGTGGCTGTGGCTGAAGATCGCAGGATGATTTCTGCGTAGCTGGAGTCGTAAGACTTCAGGTTGTGCGAACATGCGGAGTCGCTTGCACGTCCAGTCCGCTCCCGACCCACCCAAAGCGGAGCATCGGAATGAGGGCAAGTTCACCCAGCCCGAATGCGGCAGGAGCGGTAGCGACTGAATCCAATCCCGGCGAAGCCGCTCACTGGCATGGCCGGAGGCAAGTCTCACGACTCCGGCTACAAGACTTCCCGAGGTGGCGCGAGACTCCCGCCTCACGACTCATGCCGTTGCTCTAAAACGGGGTGGATGATCGTCGCGAATCATCCACCGGATCAGCGAGGAAGGAGCCTCGCGCCACCTCATCATTGGATCTTCAAAGCACCCGGCATTCCGGACGTCCATCGCGCATCGTATTCCATGGCGCTTCCGCCGCGACTTCGCGTGGGTCTTCATCCGCAGCCAGATCGTCCGGCAGAACGGCCGGTGACAGGATCGCGTTGAAGACCAGCGTCTCATCGAACGGATTGAAGGTCCCATGCGGAATCCCCGGCGGAATGTGCGCGATCTCGCCCGGTCCGAGGATGCGGGACTCCTCCCCCACCCATTGTTCCGCGCGACCGGAAACCACATGGATGATCTCCTCGCGGTGCGGATGGACGTGGAAGGGATGGCAATGGTGCGGCGGCATCGTCGCGCGCACCATCAGCAGCTTCTCCGCCGCCACCACGTCCGGACGGCACAACCATTCGTTGTGCGTCCACGCATTGGTTTCGCAAAGGGCTTCGTGGTTCTGGACGAACCGGCGTTGGCTGGGTTCCATGATTCGGATCGTTACGCGACTCAGCCGTTGAATCTCGCGGCGGCGGGCACCGCGATCTTCTTGAAATCCCGCGTCAGGTTGGTGAGCGATTCCTCCACCCCCATGCGCTCCAGCGAACTGGCACCGACGAAACCCACGCAATCGGTGGCTTCCAGCACGCGCGCGGCATCGTCGGGCGTGTTGATCGGGCCGCCGTGGCAGAGGAAGAAAATGTCATCCCGCTCCGCACGCGCCGCCTCGATGATCGCCTGCGTGCGCTTGAGCGTGTTGTCCCACGACATCACCGCACCGGTCACACCGATGGAACCACCGACCGTGGTGCCGACGTGCGCGATGATGGAGTCCGCACCGGCCCGGGCCATCGCCGCGGCTTCTTCCGGAGAGTCCACATACACGATGCTGAAGAGATCCATGCGCCGCGCGAGAGCGACCATTTCCACCTCCTTCTTCGAGCTCATGCCCGTCTCCTCCAACACGCGGCGGAAGTGTCCGTCCACGATGCAGTGGGTGGGGAAATTGTTCACTCCACTGAAGCCCATGTCCTTCACCTTGCCAAGCCAGTGCCACATGCGGCGGCGGGGATCGGTGGCATGCACGCCGCAGATCACCGGGATCTCCTCGACCACCGGCAGCACCTCGTATTCACCGATCTCCATGGCGATCGCATTGGCATCACCGTAGGCCATCATGCCCGCGGTGGAGCCGTGGCCCATCATGCGGAAACGACCGCTGTTATAGACGATGATGAGGTCCGCGCCGCCCTTTTCGATAAATTTCGCACTGATACCCGTCCCCGCACCGGCGGCGATGATCGCCTTGCCGGCATCAAGAGTCTTGGTGAGGCGCTCGCGCACTTCCTCGCGCGTGTAAGGGTTTCCGATTCCGGTCCAGGGGTTTGGCATGGCGTGAAGTAGTTCTATCTGGAAAGCACCTTTGACTCGGGATGGAATCACGTGCAAGAATAGGTCTGGCACGTTCGTCTATTCGATCAACCCATGTCCGCCGCAAACCCATACCCATTGACCGGCAGCGTCCCCACCCGCATGCACGTGGTCCGTGCGGATGAATCGGATCACCGCACCTGGCTGAACGACGCGCCGGTTTGCCCGGCCTTGGACAAGCACCACATCGCCCACGTCGGCGTGTGGGAGGCCAGCGGCCCCTTTGAATTGGCCCGTCCCGACCAGTCCGGCACCTTCCTCATGGCCTGCATCGGCGGCGAGGGCGAGGTGAAGGCGGACGGCCAGTGGCGGCGGATCGAGGCCGGACAGGCCTGCCTGCTGCCGCCTTTCGTCACCAACCAGATGAAATACACCGGCCGCGAACCATGGAAGATCTGCTGGGTGCGCTATCACGAGTCCCGTGAATCGAACCCCATCGTTTCCTCCACTTCCCCTGTGCTCGGCGCCTACGATCCATGGCCTCTCTACCGGGCTATCCAAGGCCTGCACGCGGAATGCCAGGGCGGCCAGTCGCCCGCGCATGTGCATCTGTGGGTGGAACTGATCCATTCCCATGTCCTCCACTTCGCCCAGCCGCACCAGGCCGACCCGCGGCTGTGGAAACTGTGGCGGCAGGTCGAGGAATCTCTGGCGCACAACTGGACGGTGGACGAACTCGCCGCGCGCGCCTGTGTCTGCCGCGAACACCTGCGCCGCCTGTGCCAGGAGGAACTCGGCCGCAGCCCGATGCAGCATGTCACCTTCCTGCGCATGCAGCGCGCCCGTGACCTGCTCTCCACCACCGACATGAAAGTGGAGTCCATCACCCGGGAGGTCGGCTACCAGAACCCGAATACGTTCTCGAACACCTTCAAGAAGTGGGTGGGCTGGCGACCGTCCGAGCACCGGAGGTGAAGCCTCCTTGCCCCCAAAGAGGCATGTATGAAAGCCTTTCGGGCTCGTAAAACCCACATAGGACTATCGGGAGTCCTGCCTGATGTATGAGAAGCACGCTGGATCGTTTATAGAGGCTTTTCCAATTCGTATCGCCCAACGATCTTCATGAATCTCCGCCCTTTGTTCCGGTTCCTTCTGGCACTGCTCCTGCCCGCGATGGCCGGGCTCATTCCCGTGGCCCACGCCGCTCCACAGGATGGCAGGCGGCTGGAGATTCTCTTCCTCGGGGATGATGGTCATCACAAGCCGATCGGCTGCTACCGCGTGTTGAAGCAGGTTTATGGACCGAGGGGCTTCAACCTCACCTTCGTGGAGGATCTGAAACAGATCACCACCGCGAAGCTCAACCAATACGACGTCCTCATCGTCTATGCGAACCATGAGGAAGTACCGGTGCCACCCGCGATCCGTCCGTGGGTCGAGAATGGTGGCGCACTGGTGGCGCTGCATTCCGCGGTCGGTTGCTTCCATCCCTCGCAGGACTGGTTCTCCCTCGTCGGCGGACAATTCGCCAGCCACGAGACCGGGGTGTTCTCGCCGAAGACCATCGAGCCGAACGACCCGCTCATGAAAGGGCTGCCCGCGCTCAACTGCTGGGACGAAACCTACGTCCACAAGAACACCACCAACGACCGCCGCATCCTCCAGGTGCGCGAGCCGATGAACAAGGGCGAGACCCAGCCGGAGCCATGGACGTGGACCCGCACCCAGGGCAAAGGCCGCGTGTTCTACACCGCCAGCGGCCACGACATGCGCTGCTGGAGCCAGCCCGCGTGGCAGGAGCTGGTCTATCGCGGCATCCTGTGGGCGGCCAACAACCGCGCCAATGGCTGGCGCGCTCTGAACCTCCCCGCCCTCACCCTCTACACGCCGGAGATTCCGAACCGTTCTCATCCGGACGTCCCGATGATGCAGCTCCAAAAGCCGCTCTCGCCCACCGACAGCGCGAAGCATGCCCAGGTCCCCGCTGGCACCCATCTCGAACTCTTCGCCGCCGAGCCGCTGGTCATCAATCCGATCGCCATCGACTGGGATTGGAAAAACCGCTGCTGGGTGATGGAGGCCATGGACTATCCCAATGACGCGCCCGGCCAAGGCAAGGGCCAGGACCGCCTCGTGATCCTCGAGGACACCAATGGCGATGGCAAAGCGGACAAGCGTACCGTCTTCGCGGAAGGACTGAAGCTCGGCACCGCCTTCACCTTCGCCAATGGCGGCGTGGTCACCACCGATGGCGAGGAGATCGTCTTTCTCAAGGATGACAATGGCGACGACAAGGCGGACACCCGCAGGGTGCTGGCCACCGGTCTCGGCATTTCCGACACCCACGCCTGCACCTCGCATTTCCGCTACGGCGATGACAACTGGATCTACGCCACCGTGGGCTACAGCGGCATCGCCGTGAAAACCACCGATGGCAAGGTTCACAAGAACGGCTCCGGTGTCTTCCGCTTCAAGTCAGATCTCTCCGATCTGGAAGTCCTGCAAAGCACCACCAACAACACCTGGGGCCTCGGCTTCACCAATGCGGGCGATGTGATGGGCTCCACCGCGAACAACAATCCGAGCTGGAACCTCTCGATCCCCAACCGCTACTACGAAGCCTGGGGCATGAAACCGCCGCAGACGCCGCGTGCGGATACCTCCACCACCATCTTCCCCATCACCACGGACTTCACCCAGGTCGATCAGATCGACCGCTACACCGCGGGCGCGGGCCATGATTTCTATACCGACACGCTGGCGGGTATGAACCTCGACGACCACGACGCGCTGGTCTGCGAACCCACCGCCCACATCGTCGGCCTCGGCCGCATCAGGCCCAGCGGTTCGCTCTTCGCCACCGACTTCCGCGGCAACAATCTCTACGCCAGCGCGGATGCATGGTCCGCTCCGGTCGAGGCCCGTCCCGGTCCGGATGGCGCGGTGTGGATCGCCGATTGGTACAATCCCATCATCCAGCACAACGTCGTCTTCCGTTTCTACAACCCAGCCCGCAAATACGACCAGCCGCACAGCCCCTACCAAACGGGCGCCCCCGGTCCGGGCAAGGGCAATGCCTACGTGACTCCGCTACGCGATCGCCAGCATGGCCGCATCTGGCGCGTGGTGCCGGATGGAGGAGCACGGAAGCTGGCGACCTTGGACCAGACCAACCCGAAGGATCTTCTGTACACGCTTGTCGGAGCATCCCGCGACGAACGACTGATGGCGCAGCGCCTGCTGGTGGAGCGCGGCAAGACGGACGTGGAGTCGGAGCTGCTCCGGGGGCTCTCCATGAAGAAGGGCGTTTGCCAGACCGCCATCATCCACACCTTGGAAGGTCTCGGCCTGCTGAAGAAGGATGGTCCCGCCCTGGAGGCCGTACGCAAGTGCCTCACGGATTCCGATCCGCTCGTCGTCCGTCACGCCCTGCTCGCACTGGGAGGTACGGATGCCATCGTAGCAAAGGAACTGCCGCGCCTGATCGCCTCGCAGCAGTCTCCCCGCGAACAGCTCTTCACCCTGCTTGCCGCCGCGGATTCACCGTCCGACGATGCCATCGGCGCGGCGATCGCGAAGGCCATGCCGATGGACGCTCCGAAGACCGATTCCGCGTTGCTCGATGCCTGGCGCTTCGCCGCCCGGCGCCATGCCGTTCCCTTTCTCGCCGGGTTGCTGCCCCAGCTCCAATTCGAGAACGATCCGGTGGCCGCTTCACTGCTGCCGAACGGGTCCTTTGAAGAAGCCGCGGGAGATCTTCCCTCCGGTGGCTGGAGAGCCTTCCAATGGGTTCCCTCCGGCACGCCGCGCTTCACCAGTGCCATCGTCCCGGAAGGCAGGACCGGCAAGGCCCTCAAGCTCACCTCCAAAGAGCCCACGGATTCATCGGTCGGCATCACGGTGAAACTGGAGCCGGAACGCCGCTACCGGCTCACCGCCTTCATCAAGACCGACCTCAAGACCGAAGGCGGCCGTGGGGCCATCATCAATCTCCACGGCAGCCAATCGAGCACCAAGCCTATCGAGGGCACGTGTGACTGGACGCCGGTATCGTTCGAGTTCACCTCGCCGAAAGATGGAGACTGCCAGATCAACTGCACCATCGGAGCCTTCGGCAAAGCCAGTGGCAGCGCCTGGTTTGATGAGCTGCGCATCGACCGCCTGACCAAGTCCGTCTACGACCTGCCGCAGGAAGCCATCGAAATCGCCACCGTCGCAGCCAACGGCCCGGACCGCGATCGTCTCAAGACCTTGCTCGAAAACTCGAACACCCCGGCCGCACGGCACCTGCTCACCGTGGCCATGAACCAGCCGACCACCGCTCCCAAGGAAGCCGCGAAGCTGCCGGACCATCTCGTTGCCGGACGCGATCTCTACATGAAGATCTGCGTGGAATGCCACCAGCCGGAAGGCCAGGGAGTCACCGCCACATTCCCGCCGCTTGCCGGTTCCGAGTGGGTGAAGGGTGATCGGGCCACCATGACCCGGATCGTGCTCGGCGGACTCACCGGCAAGGTCAGCGTGGCGGGCACCACCTACGACAGCGTGATGCCGGGCCACTTCCCCCATACCAATGACGAACTGGCCTCAGTCATCAACTACGTGCGCTACCAATTCGGAGGACTCCGCGAGGAGCCGGTGAAAGCGTCCGATATCCAGTCCCAGCGTCCGAAGATTGACGCTCGTAAAATGGTTCCGTGGACGGTTGATGAATTGAAAGCCGTTCACTGACATCCGGTTCCGTAGCCAAGCGGATTTGCAACTTGCCCCCCGAATGCTTCCGGTGGCATTTTGCAATCCCCCTTGATGCGCAATCACGTCTGGAACACCGCCCACCCGATCAAGCGACTCGTCGCTTATATCATCGACATCATTCCCATCTGGCTGATCGGAATCATTGTCTCGATCCAGATTTTCCGGGTCAATCCGCTGGCCGCGAACGATCCCCTGTCCGGTGCTGCCGCCTTCATTGCCGCACGCAAGGCGAAGATGATCATCTCGCTGTGCACCTTCGGCGTCTGGCTGCTCTACTGCACCCTTGCCGAGGTTTCGCCATGGGCGGGCACGTTTGGCAAAAAGCTGATGGGCCTGAAGGTCCGCAATCTCGAAGGAAAACGGCCCGGCTTGTTCCAGGCTCTCGCCAGGAACCTCGCCAAGATCGTCTCCGTGGCCCCCTTCTCTCTCGGTCTCGTCTGGGCCACCATCAGCAAGACACGGCGGACGTGGCATGAGTTGCTGACCGGCACCGCCGTGGTGGAGCGGTGAGGAATCCCCAATGGTCGGTGAGGAAGAAGAGGGCGAAGATTACCGCCCCGGTTCTCTCCTCTCTTCACTGCCCGCCAGCCACTTGAGGGCGAACCGGACTCGCACGGAGCATGGCGGATCTCCACCACCCGAAGTCTCACGACTCCGTGCTACTTACCACGGCTTTGTTGATTAATTGGATTTCTTTCCAATTAGCATATCTTTCCATCCAACAGAAAGATAACACATTTTAGTTGATTTCTTTTCTGAAATCGGTTGTTCTAACGGCGGTCCAGCCCCCCGGACCAGTTCCCCCATCCCCCCACCCAATGAAAACCACGATTGCGTTAGCGATCGCGTCCCTGTGTGCCACCATGGCTTCATCCATGGGTTTCACGCTCGACTTTGTCGGGTATGAAGGCACGACGCTCCCTCCCAACCCGCTGATCATCAACGTTCCGGGTTACGGCGATGTCCGTTTCGACGCCGCCAATGGTTCCACGCTCCAAGTCGACAACGCCTATCAGAACGACAACGGTTCTGCCGCTCCGTCGCTGAGCTTCGACCAAGGCGAGGCCATCCAGGTGACCTTCCTCGGCGCTCAGCCGCTCAATGTGGATTTCGATTTCGTTGGCGTATCTGCTGGTGAGAGTTTCACCGTCCAGCCGGACCTCTTCAAGAGCCAGTCGTTCCTCATCAACCTGCAGGGTTCCGGTGATGGTGCGGGTCTCTACGCCATCAGTTGGACCCAGGTCCCCGAGCCAGCCTCCGCCATGCTTGGTGTGCTCGGCTCCGCACTGATCGTGCTCCGCCGCCGCCGCTGATCCGGCGCAAAATACTTTCTCCCCCCAAACGGGGCGTGGCCTGCGCAAGCGGGTCGCGCCCTTTCTTTTATTCAAACATTTGAGTTCGATTTTAGAGGCAGTTACGTATCCTTAGCTGGTCACTTGTCCGATTTCCCAGGAACCAAGGCACCCTTCGCTTATTGCGTACTTCCCATTTGCAAAAACGCTGCGAGATTCCCCTCGTTTCGTCTCTTTGCAAAAGCCCATGATTACCAGCCCCTTGAAGTCGGGAAGCCGGACTGCCGCAGGCTTGCTCGGCGCCCTCGCATGGTCCGCCCTCACCCTGCCATCCACCGCGGAATACTACAATTTCAATACCCAGTCCGGATCGGACATCCTTTACCAGGAGGTCCGCTACCCCTACTGGCCGGAGAGCACCTACAACGCACGTTACTACAACAACGTGCAGGATGACGCCGGCCACAGCGTCTTCTTCTACTCCGGCACCACGCTCGATTCCAGCCCCAGCGGCACCACCGGCACCCGGAACAACGGCTACATCTGGAGCTTCTGGCCGGTCGGCAACCCCATCAATTCCGGGGACTCGGTCACACCGCTGTGGTGGAACCCGCCGTTCTATGACGTACCCTCCGTAGGGGAAGGCGCCTCCGGCAAGGTCGAGGCGGGAAACGTGCGCAGCATGACCACCAACGTATGGTATCCCTCCGCGCTGCGCGTCTGGCGGCCCACCGGGAATCCCGCTAACGTCGGTCGCGTCGGCCAATGGCTGAAGGATGGCGTGACCGGCAAGTGGAGCCACATCGCCACGATGAACATCCCCTTCGCCGCGACGAAGTTCGACGGCACCATGTCGGGCTTCCTGGAGGACTTTTCCCATGGCAACGCCAATCCGCGCCGCGCCGAGTTCCGCAACATCTACTATCGGAAGAATACCTGGCAGGCCGCCACCACCTTCAAACCCTCCACCCGCCAATCCACGGAGAAAGGCACCTCCGGCCTGATGGAGAATGACACCGTCGGGTTCTTCGAAACGTGCAGCGGTGCCTCCTACACGGGCAACATGGGGCCGGGCGCACAAGAACTGACCTACACGCTGGCCACGCCGCCGGTGCCAACCTTCGACGCTCTGGTGGTGAACAATGTGACCGCACAGGCCATCGCGAACCAAGTGCATGTGAAATGGACCGTGCCAGACACCAGTTCGCCGCAGTTCGCCTGGAAGGTGGAGATCTTCGCCACCGCGGACACCTCCGGCACCCCGGCGATGACCGTCTCGAAGATCGATCCGGACGTGAGCGAGTGCGTGATCTCCACCACCGGCCTGCCCGCCCCCACCGTGCGGCTCACCATCACGGACATCTTCGACCAGACCAATACTACGGCCGCAATCACCGCAACCACCCCCACCCTGGCCAACGCGTCATCCCCAGGCACCACCGCCCCGGGTCTGAATTACAAATACTACGAGACCACCCGTACCACGCTCCCCGATTTCACGACGCTCGGCACCCCGGTTCTCCAGGGATCGGTGAATTACCCCGACCTCACCGTCCGGAAAAAGCACACGTCCTACGTCTGCCAGTTCACCGGCTACGTCAACATCCCCACCGACGGCCTGTGGATGTTTTCCCTCGGTTCCTGCGACGGCAGCAAGCTGATCATCGACGGTGCCACCACCATCAGCAACGACGGGGTGCACTCCGGCGGCTCCGAACTCACCGGCACGCTACCGCTGAAGGCGGGCAGGCACACCGTGGAGGTGCAGTACTTCAAGGGCTCTTCCTCCTCCGGCGACGACGACCAACTCAGGCTCTATTGGGAAGGCCCCGGCGTGGCGAGAACCTCCATGACCGAGAGCAGTTGGTCGCGGGTCCCCGCAGGCACGGAACCCACCATCACCCTCACCTCTCCCGCTCCCGGTGTCACCGTGAACGCGGATGCCGCCGCCATGACGGCCACCGTCACCCCGAATGGCAACACCCTTTCCTCAGCCCGCTACTTCAGTGGCGGTACCATCTACGCCAGCCAGAATGGAACCAGCTCGCCAATCAGCACCACCGCCCTGCTGGGCACCGGTGCGAACCATTTGAAGGCGCGCGTGATGTGCACGCGCAGCAGCGTGAACTATAGCTTCGATTCCGCTCCGGTGGACGTGACCGTCATGCAACCGGATGAATCGCCGTGGACATTCTCCGCCATCGGCCTCCATTCCTTCCGATCCGCCGGCTCCTACAACAACGGCACGTGGTCGATGATCGGCGATCAATTCAACTTCGCGTGGCAGGAGATCACCGGAGATGAAACCATCATCACCCGCGTGGCGGGCAAGCCCTCGACGGGAACCGGCAACAGCTCGCAATTCGACGCCGTCGCCTTCGATGGTTCATGGTGCGGCGGCGTGATGTTCCGCGAGAATCTCTCCGCCAATCCGGGCATCGAGTGGGGCGACCGCTATGTCTCCTTCTACAAACAGGTAAACAACGGCGTTTACCTGCAATCGAGCGACAATGTGACCCCCGGTGGCTATGACACCGGCAGCAATCTCGGCAGCACCTACACCTGGCTCAAGCTCCAGCGCGCGGGCACCACCTTCACCGCCTCCGGCTCCACGGATGGCACCACGTGGACCCAGCTCGGCACGCGCACCATGGCCACCGCCTTCAGCCAGAAGATGTATGTGGGCCTGTTCACGCTGGCCCGCCCGAGCACCAATCCGAACCCGCACTGGTTCAAGTTCGACAACACCAGCTTCGCCAGTGTCGGCAGCGGCTTCCAGATCAGCGGTCATCCGCAGTCACGCAACGTCTATGCCGGTGCGACCGTGACCTTCTCCGCCACCATCACCAGCAGCAGCCCGCTCAGCTACCAGTGGCAGCGCAATGGCACCGACATCCCCGGTGCGACCTCCTCCACCTACACCATCGATCCCGCGCAAACTGGCGACGCGGCGGACTACCGCGTGGTCGTCTCCAATGGCACCACCACCACACCCAGCAATGCAGCGACGCTCACGGTGCAGGCCTCCGGCACCGGCTACCAGCGGGCGGTGGAGATCCAGGGACCTCTCGCCTACTGGCGTCTCAATGAAACCTCCGGCACCACCGTCACCGACTACGTGGGTGCCCGCAACGGCACCACGGTCGGCAGCCTGACCCTGGGACAAGCCGGACCTCGCCCAACCGCCTATCCCGCTTTCGCCGCGACGAACAATGCCTTCGTGTTCAATGGCAACGGCTCCCGTGTCGAGGTGCCCGCGCTCAACCTGAACTCGAACACGGTGACCATGAGCGCGTGGATCAAGCGCAATGGCACCCAGGGCTCCTTTGCGGGCATTGTCTTCAGCCGCGCGGGGAACACCGTGGCGGGCCTCACCTTCGGCAACAGCAACGAGCTGCGCTACACCTGGAACGACTCCGGCAGCACCTACAACTGGAACTCCGGGCTCACGCCGCCGGATGGCGTCTGGACCTTCGTCGCGCTGGTCGTGGAGCCATCCAAGGCCACCATCTACATGAATCCGGGCACCGGTCTCGTCTCCGCCACGAATGGAATCTCCCATTCCATCGAGGAATTCGATGGCAAGCTCTGCATCGGCCAGGACACCAGTTCCAGCACCCGCACCTTCAAGGGCACGATGGATGAGGTGTCGTTGTTCAATCGCTCGCTTTCCGCCGCCGAGATCGCGAAGATGTCCGATCCGCCCGCCGCCGTCACCATCACCGCCACCACTCCTACGGCGAAGGAACAGGGGCCGGTCAACGGTGTCTTCACCGTCACCCGTGCCGATGCCGCCACCACCGCCGCGCTGACCGTGAACGTGACCGTCTCCGGCACCGCGACTCCCGGCAGCGACTACACCGCCATCCCCACCACCGTGACCATTCCTGCCGGAGCCTCATCCACAACGGTTGCCGTAGTTCCGGTGACGGACGCCCTCGCGGAAGGACCGGAAACGGTGATTCTCACTACGGGCAATGGCACCGGCTACTATGTTTCCAGTCCTTCGAATGGAACGGTGACGATCCAGGACCTGCCTGCGGACAACTGGCGCTTCGCAAAGTTCGGCGCCGCCGCCAACACTCCGGCGACCGCCGGTGACAACGCGGACCCGGACCGCGATGGCATGACGAACCTGATGGAGTACGCGTTGAACTCCAATCCGCAGTCCGCGGACAGTGCGTTGTTTCCCACCGTCTCAAAAACGGGCGGCACCTTGAGCCTCACCTATCGGAAAAACCTCGCGGCCACGGACCTCACATACACGGTGCTCCAAAGCAACGACGTGACCGGTTGGACTCCCGCCTCGGTGAGCGAACAGACACTCTCCGATGACGGCACCACGCGGGTGATCAAGGCCACCATCGCCACCGCCGGTGCGCCGCAGAAATTCCTGCGGCTGAAAGTGACGAGACCGTAGAAAGCCCCCCAAGGAGTGGCGGCGGATGGAATCCGCCGCCGCAGTCCGACAACCGTTCGCTCTACTCCGGTCCCGGAGCCTTCGGGCGTTCCGTGAGCGCCTTGTGCCCTTTCTCCGCCAGCTCGTGGGTTTCCTTCACGATGACTTTGCCTTCCGCATAGCGGATGCGCTCTTCCTTCACGATGCCCGTGCCGGGAGAGAACCAGATCGTGCGGCGTGTCTCGATCTTGCCATCCAGCCCGTTCATCAGCATCCGCACCGAGGGAAAACTTCCGGCGGGCACGACACATTCCTCGCGGCCGATGACGGCGCAGACACGTTGCCGTACCGCCTCACTGCCGGGCACTCCCACGCCTGTGGGCATCGGCAGGGTGTCACCCGCCTGCAATCCGGCTTTGAAAAACACCACCGGTGTGGGCAGCACGATCGGACGGCTCTCCGCATTCTTCATCGCCCAATCGCCACGCAGTTCCACACGATCTTCGAAGATATTCACGAACTCCCTCATCGGCGGCGAATTCGGCGCGATCACCTCGAAGCAATCGACATCCGGTGAACCGGGGATGAAAGGCGTCTTGCCGAGAAAGGTACGCGTGCGCTGGTGCGTGCTATCCACCGCCGCCGCCTGATCGCCCGTGACTCCAGCCGGAATCTCGATGCGCACGCGGTAGCTCCAGTAGTCGCCCGGTTCGATCTTCAAGACCGGCAAATCCATCCCGGACGGTGCGACCACAGCGGGTGGTGCCGCCTGCTCCTCCTTGCAGGAAGCCAGCAGCAAGCCCAGGACGGGAACGAGGATAAAGATGGAACGCGGGTTCATGACGATTAGCGTGAGGGACCGAGATCGATGACGGCGTTGTTTCCTCCCGCATGCGGAGCTCCCAGACGCCGGGTCCAGATGATCTCCGGAAAACGCCGGCTCCGGCAACGCCAGATCACAGAACCGATCACAAACAAGACGCCAGCCAAAGGCACCACTCCGGCGGCAGCGGACACCAGAAGAATGCGTCTCTGCTCCGCATCCCGCTCCTTCTGCTGCCGCTCGCGGAAACGCTCGCTCTGATAGACCTCCACCTGGGTCTTCACCTTGCCCTTGAGGTAGCGCAGGATGTCCGAAGTCTGGATGGATGCCGAGCGCAGGCATGATTCCCGGTCCGGCTCCTGGCGGGCCAACCGCAGCGCGTCCTTGGTCATCCGCGGAATCACCTCCTTGCGATCGCTGTTGGTGACCTCGCCACCGACATGAATCCACGGCCCGTCATTGCGACCGGCCACATCCAGCACCACCGCGTGCAGCACGTCCTTGCCCCACGCTTCATCGAACCGGCGCGCCACATGCTCCGGCGGCAGCTCGCCGATGCTTGGCAGCAGGACGATGATCACATCCGCGCGCTCGCGGCTCTGCAGGTGGATCAACTCATCGCCGAGACGTTTCGCCATCTCCGGAGAAAGCGATTGCTCGGGATCATAGATCGAATTGTCCGGCCGTGGTCCGTATTCGAAAGACGGACTTTCCGCCCGCGCGGGATGCCACCCGAGGACGAACAGAAGCAGGAACATGACCACCCGTTTCATCATCTTTCCTGATGCCGGAGTTTCTTGCGGGCCTGCCTGCACGCACGGCGCAGCAAGCGCTCGGCAGCATCGAAAAATTTCACCACGGCCAGCCCCCGACGTCCCCTGCCCCACGCGACCGTCATCTCCAGCAGCAGCTTGTGCCACTGGTCATCACTCAACCATGGCTCCACACCATAGCCGGGAACGATCGCCGCTTTGCCGGTCGCGCCATTGATCACCATCAGCACGGTCCACGCGCGCTGGTCAGCCGTCTCGCCTTCCGCGAGCGGGCTGGCATTGAGCATCCAGAAGCCGAACAAGCGCGGATTGTCGATGGCCGCCGCATCCAGCGTACACAGGCTCCAGTGGATCTGGGGAAACCGGTGGCGGGTTTTCTTCACCCGGCGGACAATCGTCGAACGTTCCGATTCCGACCACAGGTTCGCGGCATCCAGCACCGGCTGCAGCGGCGGCAGTGGATGCGGGAACATCTTCATCGTGTCCTCACCGCTGAAGCGGCAGGACGGACATGCCGCCGCGGCCTGCGGCAGATGCACCAGACAGGACGGACAGACCGTCTTTCCCGCCGCAAACCGTTGGGCGGAATAGCGCGGGGTCTCGTCCGGCCGGGCGCACATAGGGAAGGCTCAGCGGTGTTCCAGACGGATGGCGGTCGAGCGACCGTGCGCGTCGAGCCCCTCGATCCGCGCGAACTCTTCCACGACATCCAGCGACTTCCGCACCGCCGCCTTGTCGAGCTTCACGATGCTGGTGCGGCGCTGGAAGTGGTCCGCACGCAGCCCGGAGAACGAGCGGCCCGCGCCACCGGTCGGCAGCGTGTGGCTGGGTCCGGCGAGGAAATCGCCGACCGCCACCGGCGAATCGTTGCCCACATAGATCGCACCCGCGGTGCGGACCTGGGCGAGCCGTTTCTTCTCATCCGCGCAAATCAGCGAAAGGTGCTCCGGTGCGAAGTCATTCACGATCGCGATGCCTTCGTCCATCGACTTCACGTGCAGCACGAAGGTGCCGCCCTTCAGCACATCGCGGATGTACTTGTTGCGGGACAGGGTCAGGATCTGGCGGTCCACCGCTTTCAGCACCTTGTCGAGCAGCGCCTTCGAGTCGGTGAGGAAACCCACCACGCTGTCACCGGCGTGCTCCGCCTGGGCCAGCAGGTCGGCGGCGATGAATTCCGGATTGCCGGTCTTGTCGGAAAGGATCAGTACCTCGCTCGGTCCCGGCAGCAGGTCGATCGCCACCGCGCCCACGAGCTGGCGTTTCGCCTCGACCACGAAACGGTTGCCCGGGCCGACGATCATATCCACCGGACGGATGCTCTTCGTGCCCAGTGCGAGCGCGGCCACGGCCTGCGCGCCGCCCACCTTGATCACCTCGGTGGCACCGGATTTGCGCAGCGCGTAGAGCACGGCGGGGTTCACCTTGCCATCCGGACCGCAAGGAGTCGCGCCGATGATTTCCGGCACGCCCGCCGCCAATGCGAAACCGGCGGTCATCAGCGCTGTGGAAACCAGCGGCGCCTTGCCGCCCGGGACATAAACGCCCACGCGGTCGAAGGGAGTGAAGCGTTCACCGACGGTCGCGCCCTCGGCATTCTTGTAGGACCAGTCTTTGCGCAGGCTGTGCTTGGCGAAGGCCTTGATGTTTTTCAGCGAGCGGGCGATGGCGCGGCGGGTGGCCGGAGTGACCGCCTTTTCCGCGGCGGCGAATTCCTCCTCGCTCACGAAAAGCTCCTTCGCCGTCAGCGTCGCACCGTCGAAACGCTTGGTGTAGGCCAGCAACGCCCCGTCGCCGTTCGCGGCGACCTCGGAGATGATTTCACCGACGAGTTCCCGCACTCCCGGATCGGGAATCGCCCGGCGGTTGAGGCGCTTGATGAACGAGGCGTAACCGGGATCGCTGTGACGGAGGATCTTCATTCGGGAGACGGCGGCACTATCAGGAGAAAATCCCCAGACGCCAAGCCTGATTCCTAACCGGCTCCCACTGGGAGTGGCTGCTTTCGATCAGCCGCTCCCGGTCAATAATACGGCCGGAGCATCAGCCAGCAGATCGGGCCGGTGACGGCGACGTAGAGCCACAACGGAAACACCCACTTCGCCAGTCGACGGTGCGCGGCGAAACGGTTCGTCCACCCCGCCGTGAAAGTAAACAGGATGAACGGCAGGCTGATGCCCGCCAGCGTGATATGGGTGATGAGCAGGAAGAAATACGCCCCGCGCATCCAGCCGGTGCCGCCGTAGCGCGTTTCCTCCGTGGTGAAATGATACGCCACATAACACAGCAGGAACACAACCGAGAGCCCCATCGCCGCGAAGATGAAGGACCGGTGCAGCCCGATCCTCCCCTTCTTCACCGCCACCAAGGCCCCGATCAAACTGAACGCCACCAGCGTATTCAGCAATGCATGCACCGGCGGCAGGAAGGAAAACGAAAACCCGTCCGGCAGCGGAATGCGCAACTCCGGACGCCGCATCAGCCCCACCAGGATGAGCACCACCGCGGTGAGCACCCAGGTCACGATTCCCAGCTTCTTCGACAACGCCTCATTCGGCGTGCGGGACAGCCACTGCCTGCGCTCGTCGTTCATCGTTCCACCGTCTGCGGTTTCTTCGCCAGTTCCGTGCGGATGCGACCATAGAGATGAGTCTTCAATTCCTCGTAGAGTTCCGGCTGACGCTTCATCGATTCCTCGGAGCGCGCATCGGCCAGCGGCCACTTGCCAACGATCTGCCAATCGCGGTCCACGAGCTGGAATGCGAGGTCATGCGCGAAGCGGCCGTTCGATTCGATATCCGCCGGATCGCGGCGCTCGCGGATCCCCATGAACTTCAGCTCATGCTCCAGATACTCATGGACCTTCTTCTCGTCCCCGGCATTGAAGAACCACCAGTTCTTCGCATCGGCACCGTAGGCCGCGGCATAGCCTTCGAGCTTCTCCGGCGTGTCATTGGCCGGATCCACCGAGATGCACACGATGCGGAAATCCGGATTGGAACCAAAGGCATCGTAGATCGCCTTCATCTCCACGCCATTGCGCTGGGCGCAGTGCGGGCACACGGCGAAAAACTCGGCGAGCAACACGACCTTCCCTTTGAGATCGGACAGCTTCACCTTCTCACCGAGCTGGTTGACGCCTTCGATGTCCTTCTCGATCGGCAGCCACTTCTCCTCGGTCGCCTTGCCCGCATTCACGACGAGCGTATTCGGCGAGCCCTGTACTCCCGGGCGCAGCCACATGGCGATGCTGATGATCGCCACGCAGATCACGGCGACGGTGCCGTAGATCGCAAACAGTTTTCCTTTCGAGTTCATCAGTCTTTCAGCGGCTCCGCCCGGAGCTGTTCGATGGTGTTTTGCAGGACGCTCTCCAGCTCCTGCACATTGGTCCGGTCGGTGCCGGTTTTCACGCCTTTGGAGTCCCACTCCGCGGCCTGGTCGAAATCGAAACGGGCCACATATGGCTCGCCACCGCGCTTCTGCGGAATGACCGCATTACGGATGTGGCGGTTGCGATCGATCAGGATGATCGAGGTATCGTACACCCACTTGCCGTTTTCCTCATGCGGATAGAGCGAGGGCTTGAACTCGTTCTTGATGAACTTGTGCAGTGTCTGCGGTTCCGTGGAAGCCACCGTCCACTTCGGCAGCTTCGCGCCGAGCTTGTCGCTTTCCGCCTTCAACAGGTTCTCGAGCTGCTCCGGTGCGCCGGGATCGATCACCAATGAAACGAACACCACATCGTCATTGGCCGCATAATGTTCAGCCAGCCGCTTCATCACGCCGGTGGAGATCGCGGAAGTTTCCGGGGCGGCAGAGGAAACCGCCACCACCACCCAGACCTTGCCATTGCCATCCGGCACGCGGCCGCGGGTGCCATCCTGCCGCAGCACGTCGAGCTCGCGGCCCGGCACGATGCGCGAGATACGCGCCGGTTCATTGTCCTGCTGGTGGTTCTTCGACCACTTGCGGTAGGCGATATGAACCATCACCCCGCCTAGCAGCATGATGACGACCAGCGTGATCGCGGTGCGGCGGAGCGCCTTCGGATCACGAACGGCGGGCTGGAGAGGCTTGTTGTCCACAGGCATCGGGCGGCGGACCGTAACCTAGCGCCAAGCGATGGCAAGCAAACCAAGTGCCGCAGGCAGGTAGATCAACGTGAAAAAGAACAGTTTCCGTGCGGAAGCCCGGTCCCCGGCCGCCCGGAAGCGCCACGCCAGCCCCGCCATCAGCAGCGCCAGCAGCGGGCCGAAGACGCCCCACAGCCAGCCCGCGAAACCCATCACCCACGGCATCAAAGAGATCGCCGCCAGCATCAACGCGAAGATGGTGGACAGCAGCGCGCTCTTTTTCCCGCTGACATCCCCATTCGACCACATTTTGTAACCCGCCTGCTCGTATTCCTCGCGGCAGATCCAGTTGATCGCCACGAAATGCGGAAGCTGCCATAGGAACAGCAGCGCGAACAGGAAGGCCGCCCGCCAATCCAGCGCACCTCCCGCCCCCACCCAGCCGATCACGGGAGGGATGGCTCCGGGAATCGCCCCCACCAGCGTATTGGTGGAGCTGAGACGCTTCAGCGGGGTGTAAACGAAAACGTAGATGGCGATGGTCGCTGCCGTAAGCGTGGCCGCAAGACCATTCACCAGTGTGGCGAGGTGGAGGATACCAAAGGCGGAAAGCACCCAGCCGACGCCGAACGCCACCATCGGGTCCATGCGATCCGCAGGCAGCGGACGATTCGCCGTGCGGCGCATCCGCTTATCCAGGTCGATCTCCATGAGCTGGTTGAACGCCGCGGAGCCGAAGGCCGCCGCCGCCGTGCCCAGCAGCGTATTCAACATGCGCATCCAGTCGAAAGCGTGCCCCCGCGAAGCCAGCAGGTAGCCGAAGAATGCCGTGATCAGCACGAACACGTTCAGCCGCACCTTCATCAGCACGGCCAGATCCTGCCGCAGTCCGGGGACCGGCAGCAGCGGCTCGTGTGGTTCTTCAGCAGGGGGCACCGGAGTTTCTTCGGCCATCGTCTCGGGGGCGGATCATGCGGACCGCCCGGCGCATGCCAAGCGCCAAGCTCCCGCAATAAGGATCTCTCAAACGAGGCCGACCGCCTTGCGGACGCGAGCCAGCACCTTCGCTGACTCCTCGCGGGCGCGCTCGGCACCGCGCTTCAGCACGGCATCGACATAGCCCGGATCGGCGATGATTTCCTCACGGCGCGCACGCATCGGCGCGAAGAAGTCCCAGTAGGCATCGGCCAGGCGCGTCTTGAAATGGCCGTAGCCGAAGCCACCGCTGAGGTGGTCCGCCACCATCTGGTTGTAGTCCGCCTCGCTGGCGAAAAGTTTGTAAAGCGCGAGAATCGTCGAGTCCTCCACCGGCTTCGGCTCCTCCAGCGGAGTCGAGTCGGTGACGAGGTCCTTCATGATGATCTTCTTGGAAGGCTTCTCCTCGCCGAATATCGGGAGCGTGTTGTGGTAGCTCTTGCTCATCTTCCGGCCATCCGTGCCGACGACTACCGCGGTGTCCTCGCGGATGATCGGCTCCGGCACGACCACCGTCCCCTCCCCATAGGTTTCATTGAGCTTCCCCGCCAGATCGCGGGTCATCTCCAGGTGCTGCTTCTGGTCCTTGCCGACCGGCACCTGGTTGGAATCGTAAAGCAGGATGTCCGCCGCCATCAGCACCGGGTAGGCGAACAGCGCATGGTTCGGCGCAATGCCGTTCGCCACCTTGTCCTTATACGAGTGGCCCTTTTCCAGCAGACTGAACGGGCAGACCGTCGAGAGGATCCACGCCAGCTCGTTCACCTCCGGCACCGCGCTCTGGCGGAAGAACACCGCGCGCTCCGGATCGAGGCCGCAGGCGAGGAAATCGATCGCCAGTTCGCGGACGTTTTCACGCAGCGCCGCCGGATCCTGCGACGAGGTCATCGCATGGTAGTCGGCGATGAAGTAGAACGCCTCGCCCTTGTCCTGCAACTGCACCGCCGGCTGCATCGCACCGAAGTAGTTGCCGACATGGAGTTTTCCGCTGGGTTGGAGCCCGGTCAGGATTCGCATGGCGCGGAAGATGGACGCGTGGTGACGGAACGGTCAAGTCCGGCACCTTTCCCGGACCACATCTTCGTAGCCGCGTTCGTGAGAACGTGGGCGGGGAAGATTCACGATCATTCCCGAATGGACCGAATGGGATGAGTGCGTGAGGAGGAAGGCTTGATGTGAGACTGGGAGCCTCAGGCAGGAGAGAGTCTTCCCCGCCCACGTTCTCACGAACGCGACCACTCAGATTGAAACGTACGATCCGTACCCGCTCACACGCCCCAGCTTTTACAAATCAAGCCTCCTTATGTCCGCCACACTCCCTTTCCCATCTTTACACAGATCGCTTGAAACCTACGATCTTTAATAAATCTTAAATTCTTCTTGAGCTTTACCGATTTTTTGAAAAACTTCGAATCATGAAGGCGACCACGCTGTATGCCACTCTCGCACTGGTGCTCGGAGCACCGGCTGCATTTTCGAAATCGGAACTGGAAACCCTGCGCGAACGTCGCTTGGAGTTGGATCAGCGGATCCGCCAGCTTGAGCAGGAGAACAGCCGTTTGAAAGACTCCAAGGAAACCGCCAAGCCGGTCGCCGCCGAGAAGACCGAAAAACCTGCCGCCAAATCCGGCACCTACACGGTCCGCGCCGGTGACACCCTTGAGAAGATCGCCCGCAAGACCAACTGCTCCACCCTCGCCCTCGGCAAGGCCAACGGTATCAAGAGCGAGACAATCATTCATCCCGGCCAGATCCTGAAGCTTCCTGGTTCCAGTGCTACGGCTTCCAACCGCCCGGACAATTCCAAGGCCGATGCCAAGGAGAAGGAATCCAAGGCCGTGGCGAAGAAGGATACCAAGGACAAGGAGCCGAAGACGGAAGTCGCCAAGCAGGAATCAAAACCCGCCAAGGAGGCCCCAACGCTCGCTTCCAACGAATCCAAGACAATCTCCAATCCGGCTCCGAAGCCTGCCGCTCCGCAGCCGAAGCCCGAAGCCACCGCGGAAGCCTCCAAAACCCCGGCTCCAACCACCGGCGGCGGTGCGAAGCCACCCACGATCCGCTCGATCATCATCCAGGATGAAACCAGCTACGGCAGCTTCGCCTCCCAGCATGGCACCACGGCGGAACGCCTCAACGATCTCAACGGTCTCACTCTTAGTACCAGCACGGTCCTCGCCAAGGGTTCGGAACTTTATATTCCCGCCCAGCCTTAGCACCCGAGTCTTTGGAAAGGACTAAGAAAACCCGCCTGGGGTCGCTCCCCGGGCGGGTTTTATAGTTTCAAACGAAAGCTTCCAGCGAAGATAAGATCATCGCGCGCTGACCGCCGAGTCGCGCTCTACGATCTTTTTCCGGATGCGGGTGAGCAGGCGTTCCAAATGCGGCATCGCGATTCCCGCAGCCTGTCCACGGCGCAGCGGTTCCTCCCAGATCGGGCCGACCTCCACCTCCCGGCCCTCCACGAAATCGATCATGCTGGAGGGACGATAGGGGCCCATGGGACGGGTGCGCTCGATATTGAAATCGATCAGATCATCGGAAAGATCCAGCCCCAGCGCCCGGGCGGTGCCCGTGACCTCCCCCATCAAGACGCGGATCTCATCTTCGATGCCGGGAGTTTGAAGCAATACATCCGTGGTCACTCCTCCTTCAGCAACCGCGAGACCATTGAAAGGAACGTTCCAAACGAGCTTTTTCCATTGAGCTTCTTCCAGCGGCTCCCCTAGTTCGGCAGGGATGCTGGCCGCTTTGAAACGGCGGACAATCTCCGCCGAGCGCCCACGGTCATCCGGCATGAATTCCCCCACACTGATCCTCCCGCCCGCCGTGTGGCTCACAAAGCCCGGCGAGAGCCGGTTGAGGCACACAAAACACAATGCGCCCAACACATGGTCCGCTCCGGCGATCTCCGCGATCGTCTCACAGTTCCCCAGGCCGTTCTGAAGCGTAAGCACCTGTGTATTCTCATGCAGCAGCGGAGGCAGCACTTCGGTGAGTTGCGCGTTTGACGTGGCCTTCCATGACACGATCACCAGGTCCACCGGCCCGATCTCCTCCGGCATGCGGAAACCCCGGACCTGCGGCAGGTGGAAATCTCCATGCACGCTTTCACAGCGGATGCCATCGCGCGACACGGCATCGAAATCCGAGCGCAGCAGGAAACGCACATCCGCACCGGACTGCGCCAGGCGACCGCCGTAGTACAACCCGATCGCTCCCGATCCCACCACCGCCACCGATTCAAAGGTCCAGCTCACCGCGGCAGCAAAGCCCATCGGCGCACGGAGGCAAGGAGCGAGTCACACCCGGTGCCAGAAAGTTCGATCATCATCGAATTATCGTTTGACGCCCTGCAATGTCTCCCCTCGTTGTTTGATCAAAGCCGGACAGTCGTATCCGCCCGAAACGTCTACCCACACCCTCGTCATCGAATACCACTCTTGGGCGGCTCCGGTTTGAATCAATCCCGGAGTGCGGAATGAAAGGATCAAACCACGGATGAACCTCTGAATCGCGTTCACTTCATCGCGAGGAATCGGTAGTAGCGGCGCGTGTCATTGCTGGCGGCGCTGGTATCGGTGATCACGATGCCGGCGTCGTGCTTCACATCCACGGTGCGGATGGTCTTCCACGTGCGCATGTCTTCCGAATACTGGACTTGGTAGCTGGTGCCCGGCTGCCCATAGAGTGTCATCTGATAGCCCTTGCGCGGTCCCTCGGTCCATTGCGGATCGGTGGCACGGGCCTGGCTGCTGACGATGGCATAGTCCCAGCGGCTGACCGCGCCCTCGTTGTCGGTGGCCTGCACGGACACCACCCGTGAACCGGCGCGCGGATTGTTCCAGGTGACTTCATAGGGCGCGCGCGTGGCTTCACCGATCACCACGCCATCCACGGAGAACTCGACCTTGACGATCGAGCCATCCCGGTCGCTGGCATTGGCGGTGATCTTGCAATACGTCCCGGCTTGGAGTGCGACTCCATCGGTGGGACCGGTCAGTGCCACCACCGGCACCTCGTTGGCAGCGGCGATGGTGGTGAGCAAGGATCCGCACGCGGCGGCACGGAGGAGACTGGCAACATGGGCAAGGGGTTGTGCTTTCATCCTGCACGCACCCTAACACCGCAATCATTAAGCCGTGATGAACGGCGGGATATGCGGATGATCAAATGCTTATCGCATGCGTTTTTGACTCACCTAACAGTCGCCTTCCAAGAAGCAGCACTCTGCTGTAGCCGGAGTCGTGAGACTTCGGGCTGGGGAGAGTCACCCGCTCTCCGCGATATCAGTTTCTTTCCGACGATCTCTGGAAAATAATCGTCACCACTCTCACGGAAATCCACCCCGCCTGAAGTCTCACGACTTCAGCTACAACAGAGGCACTCCACCCTCAAAGCATTCTCACAGCCCCCGATACTCCGCCGCCAGCTTCTTCGCGGTCGCCACGGTGTTGCGATGGAGCTTCGCCGTGAACTCCGGCTGACGGTTGTATCCGCCGCCATAGAGCACGGTCACCGGGATGCGGTTCCTCAGAAACGCACGCAGCAGCACTTCATCGCGGCGCTGGAGATCCTTCACCGAAAGATGCATCTGCCCGAAACGGTCGTTGCGATGGTTGTCCGCACCCGCCACCCAGATCACCAGATCTGGCGAGAAGGCATCGAGCGCGTTCGCCAGCGAAGTGAAAAGCTGCTTGAGATACATCTCCCCTTCCACGTAGCGGACGGTTTCCACGTCCATCGATCCATCCACTTTTTTCGTCGGATAATTGCGGCCGACGTGGATCGAATACGTGAACACGCGCGGGTCATGGCCGAGGATGGCATTGGTGCCGTTTCCTTGGTGCGCATCCGTGTCCACCACCATGATGCGGATGCCCGGCTGCTTGTCCTGGATGTCGCGGATGGCGATGGCGATATCGTTGAAAACGCAATAGCCCTCGCCGTGTTCGCTGAAGGCATGATGGGTTCCGCCGGCAAGGCAGACGCCGATGCCCTCCGCGAGCGCGGCATGACAGGCCAAACGCGTGGCCTCTACTTCGGTGGCGCTGCGCGAATAAAGCTGCGGGCTGGCGGGCAGTCCGAGCAGGAGCTGCTCCTTCCGGTCGAGCAAACCGGACTGGATCTTCGAGATGTAGTCAGGCTGGTGCGCCAGCTTCAGCAGATGGGAATCCGCCACCCGCACGTCGATGATCTCCTCCGGGCGCAGGATGCCGCCTTCCAGCAGCATGTCCTTCGACACGCGGAACTTGTCCATCGGAAACGGGTGCCCGGCAGGCAGGGCGAGCTCGAAATCCTGGGAGTAGAAGCAGCGCATCGTTTGTCGGACAGCGAACAGAGGACGGCCCGGAAAGCCAATGGAATTTTAAGAAAGGTGCAACCGGTCCCCAGTCTCCGACAAATCTTGCCACCAAGCTCCTTTGCCCTATCACCGCCACCGTGAACACTCCGATCCCAGCCGCCCTACCCGCCAGGACAAGCAAAGCCGCCATCGCCAGCCTCATTTGCGGGATCGGCGGCCTTTTCACCGGGCCGCTCACGGGCATCCCCGCCATCATCACCGGCCACATCGCCCAGAAAAATATCAAACGCTCCGGCGGCACCCTCGGCGGAGGCACCGTGTCCATGATCGGTCTGGTCATGGGCTACGCCACCAGCGTCATTGTCGGCACCATCGCGCTGCTGGTCGCCCTTGCCATGCCGGTGCTGCTGAAGCAGCAGGAAAAAGCAACGTCCGTCATGATCACCTCCCACATGATCCAGATGGTGGTGCTATTCGAAGAATTTGAATCCGACTATGGCAGCTTTCCCTCGGACGCTCTTGCCGGACAGATCAAGGAGGACACAGGTCTGACCGCGAAGAACACCCTGTACCAGCTCGAGGCCGCCGGAATCACTTCCGATCTGAAGTCTTTGCTGCGCGTCTCGCGCAATATGAAAGGCGATTGGCACTACTTCCCCGGCGCGAAATCCACCGGCCCTCGCCGCTTGGTGCTGATCAGCCCCGCCATCGGCGACAAGAGATACAAGGCACTGTTTTCCGATGCATCAATCGAGGATTTTACGCCCGAGCAACAACAGCAGGCTGTGCTGAAGTCCGGTCCCGATACAGTGATGATACCAGGAAAAGACCTGCGCTAGGCCGAGTCCGATGGCTTGCTGCCGCATACTAGGGCGAGTTCCTTTCCATTAGCCTGCCCACGTGAGTCCAACCGGAATCGCAGGACCTCAAATGGTGGCGAAACTCACCTCCCCCCCTGCGCTGCCCTAGATGGTCGGGGACGGACTGAACCTCTGGTGGGGCTTCGCATCTCTCCATAACCTGAAGTCCTACGACTTCAGCTACATCCCGGGGATTTCGCCTGAACAATGACCGGCGACTTTTTACAAATCGGACCTTCAAAACGGGGACATTTCACCCAAAAACTTGCAAACCCGGTCTTTGCAGCCTCCCATATGACGAAAAAACTTCGAAAAATCGGCGAACTCTGAATTCAAGTCATTGCATTCAAATAAAAACCGCCCCTCATGAGCTCATTTCATCGCTTGTGAAATAATTCACAAGCTTGCATTTGTTCCTCAGATCATGCTGTGCGACCTTCCACAGCGAAATGAGCGAGCGAAACGCCAGCGCCAAGGGCCCCCGGAAGGTACTCATCATCGGGGGCGGATTTGCAGGATTGGAATGTGCACAGAAGTTGGCGAATGACTCCCGGTTCGACGTGACCCTCGTGGACCGGAACAATCACCACTTGTTCCAACCTCTTCTTTATCAAGTCGCCACGGCCTCCCTCGCCGCGTCCGACATCGCCCGTTCCATCCGTCAGGTGCTGACCAAGGCGAAGAACGTAACCGTGCTGATGGACGAGATCACCGCCATCGACAGCGATGCGAAGACCGCCAACGGGAAGTCCGGCACCGTTTACCACTACGATACCCTTCTGCTCGCTGCCGGAGCCCGCACCGGCTACTTCGGTCGCGACGAGTGGGCGGAGCACACGCTGGGCCTCAAGACCCTCGCGGAAGCACAAACGGTGCGCCGCACGGTGCTTTCCAATCTGGAGAAAGCCGAGCTGACCAGCGATCCAGCCGAAAAGAAGCGCCTCATGACCGTGGTCATCATCGGTGGCGGTCCGACCGGCGTCGAGCTGGCCGGTGCCTTCGCCGACCTGATCCACCGCTCGCTGAAGGAGGACTTCCGCCGCATCGATACCTCCAAGCTGCGCGTGCTGCTGCTGGAGGGAGCCGACCGCATCCTCGCCGTTTACGACAAGGACCAGAGCGATTATACCAAAAAGCGACTGATCAAGGAGGGCGTGGAAGTCATGACCTCCACCAAGGTGGTGAACATCACCAAAGGCCGGGCGGAACTGGAGGACGGCACCGTTCTCGAATCCGAGGCCATCATCTGGGCCGCCGGTGTGGCTGCCAACCCGCTGGCCGCCCTCCTCGGCGTGCCGACCGACCGCGGCGGCCGGGTGACTCCGAATCCGGACCTCTCCCTTCCCGGCAAGCCGGACATCTTCGTGGCTGGTGACTTGGTCGCCATACTCGACGAGAACGGCAAGCCGGTGCCCGGCGTGGCCCCCGCCGCCTCCCAGATGGGCCGCCACGTGGCGAAGGTTCTCAAGGAGGACGCTCGTCTCGATACTACCAGCTTCGCAGGCGACAAGGCCTCGCTGCGCGCGAAGTTCCGTTACTGGGACAAGGGCCTCATGGCCATCATCGGCAAAAACCACGCCGTGGTGAAGGCCGGCCAGATGCGGGTAAAAGGCTTCATCGCCTGGCTGATGTGGCTGTTCATCCACATTCTGTTCCTCGTCGGCTTCCGCAACAAGCTCTCGGTCCTGCTCGGCTGGGCGTTCTCCTACATCCGGGACAATCCGGAGGCGCGGGTGATCGTCAACCGCCCGGGCACGGTCGCCAAGGAGGCGTAATCTCAGCGCACTGCATTTTGGAAAGCGGACGTCCCGGAGGCGGCGTCCGCTTTTTCGTTTCCCAACCACAGATAAACAGGATGAACAGGGACGAGATCGAGCCAGAGAGGAGCCCAGGAATTTCTTTCCGAATCATCCCCTCTTACATCCGTGTTCATCTGTGTCCATCTGCGGCTCGCCCCCCATTCTTTGCTGTTCGTCTCGTTTGACTGACAGATGGTTGCAAGAAGTCCGTTCCGGGCGACGTTGCCTGTTGGATCTCCACATTTCCGGCAGACAAACCGGAGCTTCTCCGCCGCTATCCACCCATCCACGCCATGAAACCCAAGTTCGTCACCACCGCCGCCGTCGTCGTCATTGGCGCCGGAGCCTTTCTAGCCGGCCGTTCCAGTGTCTCCACCTCCAAAGACAGCACCGCTGCCTCCGAGGAGGTGAAATCCCTGACCGGCCCGCGCTCCGGCTCTTCCGGTGGTGTGGACAGTGGTGGCATTCGCTCGACGGATCGCACCACGGGTAAAAACGGTGGCCGCACCTCCGCCGATGCCAACCGCCCCGCGACGAAGGAAGCCCGCCTCGCGAAACTGGAAAGCATCATGCGCGGCGAGGATCCGCTGGCCCGCAACCGTGCCCTGATCGATTACCTCGACCAACTCGACCCGTCCGAACTCAAGGATGCCGTGGACCGCTTCCGCTCGCTCGGCATCACCGAAAGCCGTTTCGGCGAATATTCGATGATGCTCACCGCCTGGGCCAAGGCCGACCCGACCGGTGCGCTGGCTTACGCCAAGGAAAACACCCGCGGCGGCTATGCCACCAATGCCATTCTCTCCGCCTGGGCCACCAATGATCCGGACGCGGCGATCGCCTGGGCCAAGGCCAATCACACCGGTGACGATGCCAATCCCTACATGGCGGGCATCATCCGCGGCATCGCCTCCACCGATCCCACCCGTGCAACCGGCCTCATGGCCGAGATGCCCTACGGCGCCGAGCGCGGTGAAGCCTTGGTCGGCGTGCTACCCCACATCCTTTCCCAAGGTACCGATGCGACCCGTGAATGGGTGGCCTCGATCCAGGACGAGCGACTGCGCAATGGCGCGATGGAGCGCGTGGCCGACCAACTCGCGAAGACCGATCCGAAGGGCACCGCCGATTGGCTGCTGGCCAATCCCGGCGAAGCTTCCTCGCGCAACATGGATGACGTGATCAGCACCTGGATGGAGAAGGATTCCAAGGCCGCCACCGCCTACTACCAGGCCCTTCCCGCCGGAGAGGCCCGCAGCAACGCGCTGCGCGGCATCGTGAACACAATGGCCGAAGATGATCCACAGGCCGCGCTGTCCTTCATGAACAGCCACCCGGCGGACGTGACCGACCGCAACATCCAACAGTTCGTGTGGAACTCGATGGAAAAAGCTCCGGAGCTGGCCATCAGCCAGATTTCCAAGCTCGGCGATCCGGGCGCGCAGGAAGGCATGTACCGCCGCACCATCGATGCATGGATGCGCACCGATGCCACCGCGGCCAAGAACTACCTCCAAACCCACCAGCTCCCGCAGAATCTCCAAGGCTACGTCCAGCAGCGCCTGAGCCGCTAACCGCCTTGATCCTCCGTAGGGCCCATGAAGCCGTTCCGCGTCTGGATTCTGGACTTCGGCTGTCCCGGCAGGTAGGCCTCGGACGTGTCTGATTCTTTGTCTCTTGCCGTCCTGGGCTGCGGTTCGCGCGGCCGCACCTATGCGAAAATCGCGGCGTCGTTCGGCGATCGCTACCGTCTCACCGCCGCCGCCGATCCGGTGGCGGTCCGCCGCGAGGCCGTGTCCTCACTCGCCCCCGCAGGGCAGGTGCAGGAATTCCAATCCGCGGAGGCGCTCTTCGCCGCAGGCAAGCTGGCGGATGTGCTGGTCATCGCCACGCAGGATTCGCAGCACTTCGGCCACGTGATGGAGGCGCTGGAGGCGGGCTATGACGTGCTGCTGGAAAAGCCCGCCGCCGAGTCGCTGGAGCGCTGCGAAGCCATCGACCGGCGCGCGAGAGAGCTCGGCCGCCGCGTGGCGCTGTGCTTCGTGCTGCGCTACACGCCGTTCTACTCCACGGTGAAGAAGGTGATCGAGAGCGGTCGCCTCGGCCGCATCATGTCCATCCGCACCCACGAGGGCGTGGAGCCCTATCATCAGGCGCATTCCTTCGTACGCGGCCACTGGAGCCGCACCGACCGCTCCACGCCGATGATCGTGGCGAAGTGCTCGCACGATGCCGACCTGATCTGCTGGCTCGGCGATTCCGCCGTATCCTCCGTTTCCAGCTACGGGGATCGTAGTTGGTTCCGTGCGGAGAATGCTCCGGCCGGTGCGCCCGCACGCTGCACGGACGGTTGTCCGGCGGCGAAGGAGTGCATCTACGATTCGCACCGATACCTCACCGACAAGCGCCGCTGGCTGGGCATGGTGATGGATGGCTGGGAACAGGCGGACGATGACACCGTGCTCGATTTCCTGCGCACCTCGCCATGGGGCCGCTGTGTCTATCACTGCGACAATGACGTGGTGGATCATCAGGTGCTCGCCTGCGAATTGGAGAACGGCATCACCGTCACCCACACGATGACGGCCTTCGACTACGCCCGCGCGATCGAGATCTACGGCACCAAGGCCGCGCTCAAGGGTGGGCATCCCTATCACGAGGCCGGTGCGCCGGAGCTGTGGCTGCGCCATCACGAGCACGGCCTGATCGAGCCGGTGGAGATCGTGAAGCCCGCGGATGAAGGCTATGCCGGTCACGGTGGCGGCGACTACGGGATCGTGGACGCGCTCGAGGGTCTGTTCAAGGGACCGCAGGCTTTGCCGCCGGGGCTCGATGGACTGGCCGGACATCGTCTGGCATTCCAGTCCGAAGCCTCGCGCGTGGCCAAGGGCGCGCCGATGCATTGAGAAAGGGCCTCCAAGCGGGCTGTGAACGGCCTGCTGTTGGACAGGGACGGCCTTCACCCGAAAAGCCGTCCTCCTTGGGCGCGAAGGAGGACCTCCGCGCTACCCGCACTTTTTCAGAATGTCCCACCACCCGGCATCGCTGTAAGACGTTCCCGCATCGCTCCGTCTCCACTTATTCCCTGATTCCGCCATGAAACCCACCCGCCTCGCTCTGACCGCTCTCGCCGCCCTGACCTTGACCGCCATCAACGCGGAAGGTCAGAAGGAACCCGCCAAAGCCGAGAAACCCGACAAGGTGGAAAAGGCAGAGAAGACAGACAAGGAGGCTCCGAAGGAAACCAAGGAAGGGAAAGAGGGCAAGGACGCCAAGGATTCCCCACCCGTCACCCGCTCGGCCACGGTGACCATCGGTGGCAAACCGATCCCCTACGAGGTTACCACCGCCAAGATCATGCTGAAGGAAGACGAGGGCAAACCCCGCGCCTCGGTCTTCCACGTCACCTACACCCGCACCGGTCTGAGCGATGCCGAGCGTGCCAAGCGACCGGTGATGTTCGCTTTCAATGGCGGCCCCGGCTCCTCCGCGGTCTGGCTGCACCTCGGCATGCTCGGACCAAAGCGGGTCGATATTCCCGGAGATGGCACCCAGGCTCCGCCGCCGCCCGCCCAGGTGATCGACAATCCGGAGAGCATCCTGGATGTCTGCGATCTCGTTTTCATTGATCCAGTCTCCACCGGCTACAGCCGCGTCGAAAAGGATGTGAAGCCGAACGAATTCCACGGCGTGGAAGAGGACGTCAATTCCGTGGGCGATTTCATCCGCCGCTGGATCACCGAGCACGACCGCTGGAGCTCTCCGAAATTCCTGCTGGGCGAGTCCTACGGTGGCATCCGCGCGGCCGGTCTCGCGAACCATCTGCAATCCCGCTATGGAATGAGCCTGAACGGGGTGGTGATGCTTTCCTCCGTCCTCGATCTGCGCACGCTCGGCGGCGGCCCGGGCGATGACATCGTCTATCCCGTGTTCCTGCCGGTGTATGCCTCGGTCGGTCATTTCCACGGCAAGCTCAAGGGCGATCGCAATGCGTTGTTCGAAGAGGCGCGGAAGTTCGCCTTCGGTGAATACGCCACCGCCCTGCTGCGCGGCACCGAGCTCTCCTCTGACGAGCGCGCCAAACTGGCGGACAAGCTCACATCCTACAGCGGTGTCGATGCTTCGATCTGGCTCGCCAATGACCTGCGGCTTTCGCCATCGCAATTCGAAGCCGAGCTGCTGCGCAAGGAGCACAAGGTGATCGGCCGTTTCGACGCGCGTGTCGCCTGGGGTGCCACCAGCGAGGCGGAGCTGGAACCGGACTACGATCCTTCCTATTCGCTCGCCCAGGGAGCCTTCTCCACCGCGATGCTGACCTACCTCGGCCGCGATCTCGGTTGGAAGGAAGACCAGCCTTACGAGATCCTCACCGGCAAGGTCAACCCGTGGAACTGGAACTCCAGCCGCGGCGCGACGAACCTCGGAAGCCGCATCGCCAAGGCCATGCGCGACAACCCACACCTGAAGGTGATGGTCATGTGTGGTCACTCCGACCTCGCCTGCCCGCCCGATGGCATCGCGCACACCTTCCGCCACATGTTCGAGCTGCCGGAACCGCAGCGCGGGAACGTGAGTTTCACCTACTACGATGCCGGCCACATGTTCTACCTCAACCCGCCCGACCGCGTAAAGGCCCGCGAGGATCTGGTGAAGTTCATCGGCGCGGCGAAGTAGTCTTCGTACGGAGTTCCGCCTTCAGGCGGGCGGGGAAAAATTACCTCCGCCAGTGCAGCAGTCTGGTTCCTCCACGCCCGCTTTCAGAAATCTCTGAAACGGAGGTCCATGGACCGGGCCGCCGTATTTCCGTAACCGAATCCACCCAGCCCTCCTGAAGGAGGAACTACGTACGCAGAGGCATCCGCATAAAGAGCATTCTCGACTCCCCTTCTCCGCAGGCTATCGTCCTTGCCCATGGAATCCGATACCTCCATGCCACCGGTGCCGCCGCCGATGGTGCAGCCACCTGCCGCACCGCCGATGCTGCCGCAGCCGCCTCCGGCATTGCCGCCCGGCATGATGATTCCATCACCCACCTATCCATTGTCCACGGAAGAGGAACGGACGATGGGATTATTGTGCCATCTCCTGCCAATCTTCACCGGTTTCCTCGGCCCGCTGATCCTGTGGCTGGTGCGAAAAGACCAGTCCCGCTATATCGACCACCATGGCCGCGAGGCGTTGAACTTCCAGATCACAAAGCTGATCTATCTCTTCAGCGGCGGCGCGCTGATGATCCTGCTGATGTTTCTTGGTGGCATCGGCATCGTCCTGTTCCCGGTGCTTTTCATCGTGGCCATTCTCATGCTGGTGGCGGAAATCATGGCCGCCATCGCCGCGAACCGCGGAGAGTGGTACCGCTATCCGTGCTGCATCCGGGTGCTCTGAGATCTCTTCGTAGCCGGAGTCGTCAGACTTCGGGCGGGGCATATCCCCCCGCCTTGCGACTCTCTTCGCTCCCCTGCCTCCGAAGGGAGATTATGCGGTAGTCACAAGACGTCCGAAATCTCAGGATGAGCCCAAATCCACCCAGCCTGAAGGGTCACCACTTCAGCCACGCAAGATACGTTCCGCTCACTTGCTCCACAAATACACCCAGCGCTCGGAAAGGACTTTGCCGGATGCATCCTGGAGCTCGCAGGTCATGTCGATGTCCTTCTCCTGTCCGGGCTCGAACACGAAGAACGCGCGCAGCACCTGCGGCATATGCATCGCCGGATTGCGGCCATCGGCGACGGCGATATCATCCACGTTCGCCATGCTCAGATCGGTGAGGCCGACGTGGACGAGCTTCACGCCTTCCTTGTTCAGCGTGACCACCGGCTTGATCTTGGTGGCATCGTCCCACTTCGGATCACCGACTTTCTTCTCAGGGTAAAGCGGCTTGGCGAAATCGACCGAAACCAGCATCTGGCCCGGCTGCTTCACCGGCACACCGGGGCGCGTGGCCTTCACTTGGAAAAGCCCGGACGGCGCGGGATCGCGCATCCAGCGCAGGCGGTAATGGAAGCGATAGGCCTTGCCCACTTCCAAGCCCGGCTCCGGTTCCCACAGCAGGATCACGTTGTCATCCGTCTCGTCATGCGTGGGCATCTCGATGAGGTGCAGCTTGCCGAGGTCGAAGCCCTCCACCGGCTCCACCTTCACGCTCGGGCGGTTGTGATAACCGGCCTCCAGATCCTGATAGGACGAGAACGAACGATCACGCTGCAGCAGCGACCACGAGCGCGGTTTCTCCAGGCGGAAGACACAATGGCGGAAGCGGTCATTGGCATGTTCCAAGGGGCGGAAGTGGAGATTGCCGCTGCCCAGTTCCATCAGGACACCATCGCTGTCGTGAACCTCCGGGCGATGATCATAGGGGCGCGGCTGGGTACCCTCGCCGAACCAGAACATGCTGGAGAATGGCGCGAGGCCGACCTGTTGGACCGGTCTGCGGAACGTCAGCTCGGCCTCCACATCCATCACGGTTTCCACGCCGGGGGTGACGGTGAATTGATACGCCCCCGCGACACTCGGGCCATTGAGCAACGCCCAAGCTTTGAGCGACTTGTCCTCCTTGCCCGGACGCTGGAGGTGGAATTCGGTGAAATCCGGAAACTCCTCCGGCACCCCGGGCAGACCGCTGTTCAGCGAGAGGCCACGGGCGGAAAGACCATACACGGTTTTCTGGGGGATCGCGCGGAAGTAGCTCGCACCCTGGAACACCAGGAACTCATCCATGTAGTCCTCCGAGTTCAGGTGCGTGCGAGCGCGCCAGCCGGCGTAGCCCTGCGGCGCGGGCGTGCCCTTCGGGATGACGTTCTTGCCGTAATTGAAGAGGCTCTGGTTGAAATCGAGGTGGCTCGATTTGCCCCCCACCACCTCGGACACGGAGATGGTGCGCTTCGTGGTCCAGCCGGGATGGAAGAAATCCACGGAGAAATTCACCTTCTGGTCCCACCACAGGCCGGACTCCATCTTGAAGCGGATGTCACGATGCTGGTCGTAGGTCAAATTCTTCCAATAGTCGGCCAGATTGTCCTTCGGCGCTTCGTAGGGCGCGGCGGCCAGCGTGCGGGCCTCGGCGCGGAGCGAGTCATAGGAGAACTCCTCCGCAGCCATGCCAGTGGCGGTCAGGACGAGCAGGAGGGAGGCGGAAAGTGGCTTCGGAGCGGCGGTCACGGGACCCGGATTTTCACCGCGCGCGGGCGAATTGCAAGGACGGGCCGAAACACTCCAACAGGAAGCCACCGCATTCCACCCAAGCCCCGCCAACGCTTGGTTCCAGCGGCTCCTTGACGTTCGGTCGATGTACGGCGAATATGACAGTATGGCCCACCAAAGAGGAAACGACCCGTGGTATCACTACAAGGTTTTCACTCATCTCTGGCAGCCGCCCGCGATGGAGGAAGCGCGCCTGATCGTCATTTCCCGCACCGAGATGACCCAGCCGGAATTGCGCGACCTGCTGGTGAGATCGGGCCGTGCCGTGGCTGGCGGTGTCTGGACGGAATCCGTCGAACCGGGAAGCCTCACGGCAACCGGAGAGCTGGAAACGCCGGAGGACTACATTCTCATCGGCGAATTGTCCGCCTCCACTCCGGGCAACATGCCCGCCCGCCCCACCGATCGCGATCCTACCGTCGATTACCCGTTCCAGCAACGCGCGTGAACCTAGCGCCCTTCTGACGTAGCTGGAGTCGTAAGACTTCAGGCTGGGTTGGGTCCCGTCGTTTCCCGCACATCCAGTCTGCTCTCGATTCACCGAAAGGAAGCGATGCGACAAGGGTAAGTCCACCCAGCCCGAAGTCTCACGACTCCGGCTACCATTTCTGAAGAAACTGTCACGCGACAGCCTCCCCGCTCCGGTGTATGAGAAGGCATGAGCGAAATCCCTTACCATGGGGTGATCGACACTCCCATGCCGGACACGCCACCCCCAGACATGCTTGAGACCGGCGAATGGCTAGAAACAAGCATGCTCGGTACGGTCTGCGCCGCGGAACGGGCGCCCGATGTCTCCGATGATGGAGGCACCCTGGAGCCGGATCCGCGGCGCGATGAGCTACGTCTGCTACAGGACCGGTTCTAAAACCGGCCCGCATCATCAATACTTGTAGGTGAGTTGGAGGTAGGCGGTCTTCGCGGTATCATCGGTGCCAGTGCTGTCCAGATAGTCTCCGGCGAACAGCGCACCCACGCCTGCGAGCAACTCCAGGTTCTTCGTGAGAGCACCCTGCACGTAGAGGTCCAGTTCCGTGCCCACGAAGCTCTCGCCATTGTAACCGGCAGGCATGCGGACCGGCGTCGAACCATTCGCGCGGTAAACGAAGTCCCCGGTTTCCGCACGGAAGAAAGCATGGCCTTGGAGGCCGATCTTCCAATCCTTCGCTGGCACCACGGTGAATTCCAAGTATGGGTCATGAACGTTCGCCCAGCCGATGGAATCCAGCAGGCCGTTCATGGTGTGGGTGGAGGGATACACCGGCTGGAGGCGGTGCTGATCGCCATCCGTGCGGTCATCGTCACCGCTGGCATAGCTGTAGTTCGCGCTCAGGCGAGGCGACCAGGTGCAGTCGGCGAAAGTGTAGCCGAGCGTGGCCTGTCCCCCGAAGGCCAGCAGATCGAGATCCTTCTTCCCGAACATCACGTTGCCAGTCTGGAGCACGGCCTCCAGTTCCCAGTCCCACGGCGAATCCTTGCCGGGCTTCTTGAAGAGACGCGAACCGAGCGTCCAGAAGTCGCCCTTCACCGGAGCCATCGTGGAATGCTCGCTGTCGAGGTGAATGGCGTAAAAATCGAGCGTCTGTCCGAGCGGGATCTTGCCAGTGGCGTAAATGCCGATGAGGTCGGCATTGTGGTCGGAGTCGTTGAACTGGTCTTCCTCGATCGTGACCACGTTTCCGGCGAAGGCATCCACGCTCCAGTCCTTGTTGATCTGCCAGGTGAGCTTCGCCGCATCGAAGGTGCGGCCATAGTTGCCCCACACGGAGTCGGCGAGAATACGCTTCGAGCCATAGTCCAGCGGCTGGCGGCCCAGTGTGAGCTGGAGCGGCCACTGCTTGAGATCGCCGAGCTGGATGTAAGCCTGGCGGAGGTCGAAGCTGTCATCACCATTCGCTCCACCCAGCGTATCATGCGGACGGCCGGAGAAGAATTCGCGGACATCCTGCCCCTGGGCATAAATCTTCAGCCACTTCTCCGGCGTCCAGCCGAGGCCGAGACGGGCGCGGGTGGCCAGCCAGCCATCGTCATCGCTGGCGTTCAGGTCGTCGTTGAAATCGCGGACGTTGTCCGTCCATTCGGCACGGGCTCGCAGTTCGGCATCGAGCTTGAAATCGTCGAGCCAGCTTCCGGAAGAAGCGGGTGCATCGACTTGGGGGGCGGGCGTTCCGGCGAAAACCGGAGCGGCGGTCAGCATCAGCAGGGAGGTGGTGGTTGCTTTCATGTGGTCGCCTGCTGATAGAGCGCGGCGTTTGCCAACCCGTCCCTGCGGCGGCTTTCCGAAGGTGAATCGTCGTCGCCTTCGCGATGCTGCGGACTCATTGCAAAACGGCGTTCCAATACCTCAAAATGAGCGCACGGCAGGACAACCCTCATTTCCGATGAGAGGGCCTCATGCGTGCCCCACAGAACACCGACCGGGGACCCAAAGAGCATTCCGCGCAAATTGCATGACCATTCTCGGGCCGTCCTCGGGCCACCCGGTTTTTTTCCATGGAAATCCGCCGATAAATGTCCGGTGATGTGGCGTTTCCTACGTGCAAGGACGGGTCTCGCTCCCATCCATTCCAAATATTTTCCCATCTCATGAAATCCATCACCCTTGTGACCGCCGGACTGCTCGGCGCTGCCTCTTTTTCCTTTGGCGCGGATGAACCTGAAGTGAAGGTCGGCGTGCGCGCGCCTGTCGCCCTGCAGGCCACGATCAATGAAGACGCCAAGGCCGCAGCCCGCTTCACCAACCAGGAGATCCTGACGGCGATGAACGCGGACGGTCTCCTCGATGGTTCCATCAAAGGCTGGTCGCTCTCCCGCTTCACCGATGATGCGGATGCCGGTGACATCTATGCCTTCAAACCGGGCAAGCCCGCCATCTCCATCCCGGATGATCTGTTGACGCAACCTGCGGTCAAAGGCCGCGCCAACAAGGCCGTCGCCACCACCGGAGGTGGCAGCGGCGGCTCCGGTGGCTCTGGCTCCACTACCAGCAATGTGGTGAACAGCTTCACCTACGGCGCGATTTCCGTGAACAATGGCGGCGGCACTTTCTCCGGCACCGAGTCGAAGAAGACCACCGGCGTGAAGATTGCCAACACCCCCTATCCGATCATCGTCCGCTCGGAAACCTACAGTCTCATCGGCACCATCGGCTACGTCGCCCCTGTCGCTGCCAAACCAGCCAACGCGGGTCCCACCAACGCTGAAAATGACGATGTAGCAGCGGTGCCAGCCGTGGTGGAGGTTCTGGGCAAAACCACCTACACCGGTACCTACAAGACCGCCAACGGCGTCGGCCTGCGTTTGGAAACCTATTTCCCGGACACGAATGCCACACCTGCCGCGCCGGGAGCCAAAAACGCGGACGCCTCCCCTGCTCCCTCGACTCCATGAAACGCGGGGGCGCCGCCATCGCCGCAGTGGCGGTTCTGGGTATCGGCCTCGGGATCTTCGCCTTGCGTCATGAGCCTGCCCCGTCCTTACCGGTGGCAGGCCTTGCTCCGCCATCCAGGACGGAGCGCGCCAAGGAAACGGCACCAGCTGCCGGCCCGCTGATCGGAACGAAGTCGGCACCGCCCGCCTCTCCGGAACAACGCGCCGCGGCACGGCAGAGCATTGAGGAGGCCGTAACCACCTATGAACAGGCAGCGGTAAAAACCATCGCCGCCTTTCTTCAGGATCCCGATCCGGACATCCGCCTCGCGGCCCGTGACGGCCTGATCCAGCTTGGCGAACAGGATGCCATTCCCATCCTGCGCCAAGCCGCCACCCGCATGAGCGATGCGGCCGAGGCCACCGCCTGCCGCGAGGCCGCCGACTACCTGGAGCTTCCCTCTTGGAGCGATACTCCGGAGGGCCAGGAAGCCCTCGCCCGCATCCGCGCAAGGCACGGGAAGTAATCGCGCCGCACGTTCGGCCAATCTTCACCCGCTTTTCATCGCGCCCGCGCCGGAGCTTCCCATTCGCATGGAAGCTTCCGGGCATCATGAACATCGACTATTGGATCGCCCACTTCCGCCGCAATGGCATCGAACGCCCGGAACCGGATTGGGATGCACCACTCGATCTCCAAGGCAAGCGGCTGGCAAAACTGACCCGCTCGATCCAACAATTCCAGCTCGGTGATGGCGGCGGTCCGGCCTATCTGATCGCATGGAACCGCGAAAGTCTGCTGACCTCGGATCCCGGCATCCACACGCTGGTGGACCTGTGGTTCGCGGAAGAAGTCGAGCATTCCCGGTTGCTCGGCGTGATGCTCGCACGGCTCGGTGGAAGGCCGATCGACAACCACTGGAGCTTCGGGCTCTTCTGCGGACTGCGGAAATGGCTCGGGGTCGGCTTCGAGCTCTACGCTTTGCTGCTCACCGAGATCGTAAGCCATGTGTACTACAAGATGCTGCACCGCCACGGCGGGGATGAAGCGCTGCGCGGCATGTGCCGCCTGATCATCCGCGACGAAGCCGGGCACATCGCCTTTCATCGCGCCCGCCTCGCCAGTGATGGCCGCCACAAGGGCAAACGTTACGGCCGCCTTTGGGAGGCCCTTTTCCGCCTGCGTGGCTTGACCGCCGGAACAGTGCTGTGGATCAATCACCGTGGCGCGCTGGTGGCGCTGGGTGCCACCGACCGCGAGTTCTACAGCACCATCTGGCGGGACATGGGCAAGTTCATCGCCGGGCTGCGGGAGGACGTCGTGAGGAACCTTGGCGCGGATGCGTCGCTGTCGATAAAGCAAGAGTGCAAAACGGAAGTTTGTTAGGGTTCTGAAAAAGAAAAATATCAGGTTTGAGCATTTGCCGATCTAGCTGATGCGCCCCGTCGTATTGATGGTATTCGGCTCGCTGGATACACCTCGATAAAACGTCCCAATACGGAAATCGCCTACATGGCATGATGCTGCCCCCCTTCTCCTATGAGGCACCGGTGGAGAGTTTCTTTATGGCGATCATGACATCAACGATGCTGGACATGCGTTGGAATTCCACAGACAAACCTGAATTTCAGCACTAAAAGGGAATTTCATCATCATCCCAAATCTCTGCGTTTTGATGAACTTTAAACGCCCCCACTCTCCCAACAAGATCCTTCAACTTAATACGCTCATAATCAGACATTGAGCTGGTTTCCAAAAGGGATTTAGTCTGATCATCGGTCACTACACTCCAAGAATCAAGCACACCTATTAATTTTATTTTCAGTGTTGACGACAATGTAGAAAAAGCACGACTCATACACTCAAGAAGTCTATTTCTATACTTCGGCTTTTTTAGCAACAACCGCACAATCTCATATGCCACCTCTTCTGGAAATTTACCTTTAATCTGAACTCCTTGAAATTTCCCAAAGAAACCAAACGGATCCATCCCAGCTTTCAACGGAATAATGTCTACATTCCTTCCCAATGCATATCCGACTTCTTGAGCGCACCAGTCTGATTCTCTGAATCCTGGTTCCACAACTGCTACTAATATCTCCATTGTTTGAAGTCCTATTTCCACCTCATTCAACCACTCTCGGGAAGCCTCGATATCCTCGTGAGCAACAAATGCCGAAACCCCCCAGTTTCCCAAGGCGGATTTCAATACAGACATCTTATCTTTATTGGAGGTTAGATGACTTATAAATAATTTCAAAAAACCCTCCCTCCAAAAATCCGCTGAAATCGATCGGGTATCTGAAAATACTCTTTGAAATTTGGCGGGATCCTTTTGCTGATACCATAGATCCATATCGAAATGATTAACTATTTCATCAATCAGCGAAGAATCTGATGATAAAATATTATTCAATACTTCTGCAACACAATGTCCATAATCATCATCCCCAAAACCTAACGCTCGAAGAAGCCGAGGATGCTCCGTAATTAAATCTAGCTTTCCTGTAATTTGCCCGAGTTCATACCAGTCATTTGCAGCAAACGACTCCAAAATATATTTTGTTATGACGGTTGCCTTTTTGCGCTCGGTCGAGGTCATGTCTACGCAATCATCGAAGCCACAACGCAAGAAAAAGCAAGCAATGATCGAGTATCTCCCTCGTCGGCTGCCAAAAGCGAAACTGGAGGTCAAACTCCAGTGGCGCGGATGCCCTTCCTGTGAAAAGGGTGTCCGAATGGGCGCGTGGCCACAAATTCGAACGATCGTTTCAGGACATCGGAAATATTTTCCGAAAAAATGTCCCGGCGTGTCCTGAGACGCGTCCGCCGTTCGTCAATAGGGTGAAGATCGGAAACGCGATCTCACTTCGAACCCCGAAACACCAAACATCACCACCACCATGAGCACGACCCAAACTCCCGAAGCTCCCGCCACCGGCATGCCTCAGATGCCGCCGCCCGTGGCCGAACACGCCTGGCTTGAGCGCCTCGCCGGCGAATGGAAGACCGCCGCCGAGCTCCAGTGCATGCCGGACCAGCCGCCGATGAAAACCGTCGGCCACGACAGCTCCCGCATGCTCGGCGGCTTCTGGCTCATCAGCGAGACCAAGAGCGAATCTCCCGAGATGCCCTTCGGCGCGATCTTCACCATCGGCTACTCGCCGGAGAAGCAGAAGTACATCGCCACCTGGGTGGACACCATGACCAGCCGCCTCTGGAACTACGAAGGCGAGGTCTCGGACGATGGCAAGGTCCTCACCTTCCACACCGAAGGCTCCTGCCCGATGGAGCCCGGCAAGACCATGCGCTTCCGCGAGCGCATCGAACTGCTCACGCCGGATCACAAGCTCTTCACCAGCGCGATCCAGGGCGATGACGGCGAGTGGCGCACCTGCGTCACCGTCCACGCCCACCGCGCGAAGTAATCTTCAAACCTCAATCCACCACGACGACCATGAAACACCAGGGAATCCACGGCGTGGAAGACGCCATCACCGGTCATGCCGTACTGCCGCACGACCAATGGATCGAGGCCCGCAAGGAACTCCTGAAAAGGGAAAAGGAACTCACCGCTCTCAGCGATGAAGTGAATGCCGCCCGCCGTGCCCTGCCATGGGAGAAGGTGGAGAAGGATTATACCTTCGAGACGCTGGACGGAAAACGGAAGCTCGCGGACCTCTTCGGGTCGAAGCGTCAGCTCATCATCTACCACTTCATGCTCGCTCCCGGCTGGGAGGAAGGCTGTGTGGGCTGCTCGCACTTCGCCGACCAGGTGGAGGGACCTCAGCAGCACTTCGAGCAAGCGGACGTGACCTTCATGTGCGTCTCCCGTGCGCCGCTGGGGGAGATCGGGAAATTCCGCGCCCGCATGGGCTGGAAATTCGCGTGGGTGTCGTCCCATGGCTCGGACTTCAACTACGACTACAAGGTCTCCTTCACGCCCGAGCAGGTGGCCGCAGGCTGCAAGGAATACAACTATGGCACCTCGCCCTATCCCTTCGACGAGCTGCCGGGCGTGAGCGTCTTTTACAAGGATGAGGACGGCAACGTCTTCCATACCTACTCCGCCTATGCCCGTGGTCTGGATGTGCTGATCGAAACCCACCACTTCCTGGATCTCACGCCGAAGGGCCGCTGCGAAACCTCGCCACCACCCGCCCAGAACTGGCTGCGCCATCACGACAAATACGAGTCCGCGGAGGACACCTCGTGCTGCTGCGGCTCCGGTTCCAAAAAGGAAAAGGAGGCCGTGGCGTGAAAGCGGGCTGCGCGTGCCACGGCCGGAGCGTCCTCGGATTCATCCGGTGGGCTCTCCCCGGCTCGGTGCTGGTGCTGATGCCGAAATGCCCGGCCTGTTTCGCGGCCTATGTCGCGCTGGCCAGTGGCATCGGCCTCTCGATTCCAGCGGCGTCCATCATCCGCCACGCGCTGATCGCCCTGTGCCTGCTCTCATTGGCCTTCCTCGCCGTGCAACGGTTCCGTCGCTTGCAGTCGGGGAAGGCGGTGTGAGCTTGATTCCCCTTCCGCCACCCACTTTGCTGTTAGCCCATCCCTAAAGAACCACTCCCATGTTCAAAAAGATTCTCATCGCCCTCGCCGCCGTCGTGATCGTGTTTCTCGCCGTCGCCGCGTTCCAGTCCCCGGATTGCAGGATCAGCCGCAGCGCGGTGGTCGCCGCACCACCTGCCACTGTTTTCGAACAGATCAATGACTACCACAAGTGGGTGGACTGGTCGCCCTGGGCGAAGATGGACCCGGCGATGAAGCAGACCTTCGAGGGTCCGCCCGCGGGCACCGGCGCGATCTACTCTTGGGCGGGCAACAGCAAGGTCGGTGAAGGCCGCATGACCATCACCGAAAGCGACCCGGCCAAGCGTGTGTCGATGCGCCTGGAATTCCTCAAGCCCTTCGCCGCCACCAATACCGCCGAGTTCACCCTCGCTCCCGAAGCCAACGGCACGCGGGTGACCTGGACCATGATCGGGAAAAAGAACTTCGCGATGAAAGCGATGGGCCTGCTCATGAACATGGACAAGCTCGTCGGCGCCGATTTCGAAAAAGGCCTCAGCAATCTCAAGGAGATCGTTGAGAAGAAGTAATCCACCAGAATCATCGACTCCCATTCCATCCATGAAACACATCCCTAACATCGTCGGCGGCCTTCTTGGCCTGATGTTCGTCGCTTTCGGCCTGATGGTGCTCCTGCATCTCGGCCCGACTCCTCCCGCCCCGCCCGAAGGTTCGCCACCCGCACTCTTCATGGGCGCCCTGATGCCCACCGGTTATATGACCTTCGTGAAGGTGTTGGAAGTGGCCGGTGGTCTTCTCGTCGCCATTCCGAAGACCCGGAATTTCGGCCTGCTGGTGCTCGGTCCGATCATCGTGAACATCCTCGCCTTCCACATTTTCATCCTGAAGGGCGCGATGATCTTCGACCCCGTTCTCATCACCGTCTGCGTTTTCGCCGCCTACCTGCTTTGGGACGGCCGCAAGGCTTTCTGCGGACTCCTGCGCTGAATCTCATTCCATCCCATGCAATTCGTCCTTCTCATCATCCACGCCGATCCCGCACGCTGGAACAGCCTCACCACCGACCAACGCAATGAGGTCCATGAGGCTTGCGGAGTCTGGCACCAGGAACTTGTCGACAAGGGCGTCGCTGTCCATGCCGTCGGCCTGCAAGCGCCGGACACCACCACCGTGGTCCGGCAGAAAAGCGGTTCGGTCATCGTGACCGACGGACCCTTCTCCGAATCGAAGGAAGTCATCGGCGGTTTTGAAATCATCGACTGCGCCAGCAAGGAGGAAGCCATCGCCATCGCCGGTCGTTTCCCAGCCCTTGATGCCGGTGCCGTCATCGAAGTCCGGCCTACCGTCACCGGCCCCTGCAAAGACTGATCATCTCCACCCATTCCATTACCATGAGCAAACTCGTCTTCATCAACCTGCCCGTGCAGGACCTGCCGCGCTCGAAGGAGTTCTTCTCCGCGCTCGGCTACACCTTCAATCCACAGTTCACCGATGACAACGCGGCCTGCATGATCGTGAGCGACATCATCCACGTGATGCTGCTCACCCATCCTCACTTCTCGATGTTTACACCGAAGCCGATCAGCGATGCCAAAACCTCCACCGAGGTGCTGATCTGCCTTTCCTGTGACAGCCGCGGGGAGGTGGATGCCACCATCGCGAAGGCGCTCGCCGCGGGCGGCACCACCTACAAGGAGCCGCAGGATCATGGCTTCATGTATGGCCACGGTTTCCAGGATCCGGACGGCCACATCTGGGAATTCATGTGGATGGATCCCGCTGCCATTCAAAAATAAAGGACCATCGCCATGAGCACGTCCGCCACCACCGCTCCAGCCGATCGCGTGCTGTCCATCGACCGCGTCTTCGATGCCCCGCGCCCGCTGGTCTATCGCGCGTGGACGGAGAAGGAACATCTCGATCACTGGAGCGCGCCGCACGGATTCACCATTCCATTCTCGGAAGGCGAGCTCCGTGTCGGTGGTGCGTGGCGTTCGTGCATGCTCGCTCCGGATGGCACCCAGCATCGGCTCGGCGGCGTCTATCAGGAACTCATCGAAGACAGGAAGATCGTCTTCACCCACATCTGGGAGGAAGACTACGGCCCCGGCCCGGAAACCATCGTCACCGTGCTGCTCTCGGATGAAGAGGACGGCCGCACGCGGATGCAGTTCTCGCAGGGTGTCTTCGCCACGGTGCAATCGCAGGAAGGCCATCAGGGCGGATGGAACGAATGCTTCGAGCGTCTGGACGGCCGCCTCACGGACATGAAGCTGCGCGAGGTGGCGATCTCCCGTTTCCTTGATGCCAGCGCGGAGGACGCCTTCGATGCGTGGGCGGATCCCGGCCGCCTCAAGGCATGGTGGGGCCCGCAAGGCTTCACGAATCCGCTGTGCCAATTCGAAGCGAAACCCGGAGGCATCATCCTCATCCACATGCGGGCCCCGGATGGCACCGTCCATCCGATGTCCGGCGTGGTGCAGGAGGTCGCTCCACCGGATCGTCTCACCTTTCTCAGCGCCGCCCTTGATGCGGAAACCAAGCCGCTCTTCGAACTCCACAATACCATCACCTTCACCCGCGAAGGTGATGGCGTGCGGATCAAGATCCACGCCCGCCTCAATGGCGCGCCAACGCCGGAAACCCTTCCCTACCTGTCCGGCATGCAAACCGGATGGGCGCAGTCGATGGACCGGCTGCAACGTCATCTCGAAATCTACTGAATTCCCAACCCGCTGCCACCATGAGTCAATACGTTGATGGATTCGTCATCCCGGTTCCGAAAGCGAACATCGAGGATTACCGCAAACTCGCTGAACTCGCACGCCAGGTCTGGCTCGATCACGGCGCGCTCGATTACCGTGAATGTGTCGGCGACGATCTCGATCAGGACAAGACCGCGACCTTCACTGCCGCCGCCGGGGCGCAACCGGATGAGACCGTGGTGTTCGCATGGATCGTCTATGAATCCCGCGAACGACGCGATGCCATCAATGCCGCAGTGATGGAAGATCCACGCATGAAGCCCATGATGGATTCCCCGAGCATGCCTTTCGATTGCAACCGCATGGTCTTCGGCGGCTTCACCACTCTCGTCTCTTGATTTTCTTTTCCAAACTCCAACCACCACATCCCATGATCATCCCCACCCATAGCACCGGCCATCTCATCCTCTTCCGTGGCACCGACTGGTGCAACGAGCTCTCGATGGATGAGATCCAGAACGTCATGAGCCGCTGGAACGACTGGGTCGAAGGACTCAAGAACGACGGCCGTCTCATCGCCGCCAGCCCGCTGGAAAACGAGGGCCGCGTCATCACCGGTAAAAACGCGAACGTCGCGGACGGCCCTTTCGCCGAGTCGAAGGAAGCCGTCGGCGGCTATTTCTACGTCAGTACCGGGAGCATCGAGGAAGCCGTGGAGATCGCGAAACAATGCCCCGGCCTGCCCCATGGAATCATCGTGGAGGTCCGCCCGGTCGCCCCGTCCTGCCCCATCGAGCGCATGGCCCTTGAGGAAGCCGCCGCGTCTGTACAGGCGTAGGTCGATATTTCCAAGGAAGCGGCTGGATTGACCAGCCGCTTCCGGTTCGTTTGACTGAAACGGAAATGAAGTTCGTTCCCGTCGTTCTTGTTGCGGTCCTATTGTCCGCTTGCGCCACCAAACCAGCCCCACAACCAAACTTATGGCAGCTGCGACTCTCGCAAGATCCGTCGCTGAAGACGCGGTTGGAAAAGTCCTCGTCACAGATCCGTACGATCCTGCACGCGAAGCGGATACTGGACATCTACGTCCATGCCGTGGAGACGGCTCATGTCGAGCCTGACTATAGCAAGTCCAACACGCCCCGGGTATTGGTCGGGCGAACTTTTTACTTCGCCTTCTCGGACAATCTCCAATTCGCCCAATCCGGAAGTTCCGAAGCCCGCTATTACGTCCGGTTGTCCACCACGACGGATGGGAAGATCTATGGGAGATCGTTCTACCGCACAAACACGCTGCGTCCTTGATCCACCGCCTCCGTGAGCCAGCCCGCCTCAGAAATCCCCCGCCTCACCGACCACCTCTTCCGTCATGAGGCGGGTAAGCTTGTCTCCGCACTAACGGGCATCTTCGGCATCCACCGGCTGCAACTCGCCGAGGACGTGGTGCAGGAGGCGATGGTCCGTGCGCTGCAAACCTGGCCGTATCACGGCATCCCGGATAATCCCGCCGCCTGGCTGATGCAGACGGCGAAACGCCGCGCACTCGATTTGATCCGCCGCGAAAAATTCTTCCACGACAAGCTCCCCGAAATCACCGCCTCTCTCGAACAATGGCCGGACTCCGGTGAGGAGACGCCGCGCTTCGAGGATGAGATCAAGGACGGCCGCCTGCGGCTGATGTTCGCGTGCTGTCATCCGGACATCCCGCAGGATGCGCAAACAGCGCTCGCGTTGAAAACACTCTGCGCCTTCAGCCCCGCCGAGATCGCCAGCGCCTTTCTCACTACCGAGGCAGCCATCGCCAAGCGCCTCACCCGCGCCCGCCAGCGTATTGCCGAGGCGGGCATTCCGTTTGAAATCCCCGCCGGTGAGGAGCTCTCTCCGCGGCTCGATGGCGTGCTGCGCATCCTCTATCTGCTCTTCAATGAAGGCTACAGTGCGTCCAACGGTGACAGCGTGATCCGCGCGGAGCTTTGCCATGAGGCGATCCGCCTCGCCGATGCCCTCATCCAGCATCCCGCCGCCGCGCATCCGCGCATGCACGCCCTGCTGGCGCTCATGTTGCTCAGCGCCGCACGGCTGCCAGCGCGCGAGGACTTGCAGGGAAATATCCTGCTTCTGAGGGATCAGGACCGCTCGCTGTGGGATCGTGGCATGATCGGCCGCGGCCTGCGCCACCTCGCTCTCGCCGCCCGCGGCGATGAGGTGACCGAATACCATCTCCAGGCCGGCATCGCCGCCATCCACAGCACCGCGCCCGATGCCGCCTCCACCCACTGGCCGGGCATCCTCGCCCACTACGACCGCTGGCTGACCATCAGCGATTCCCCGGTGGTCGCGCTCAACCGCGCCGTCGCCAGCGCGGAAGTGCATGGTGCGGAGGCGGGCATCGCCGCGCTGGAACCGATCTGGAAAAGCGGACAACTGGAGCGCTATTACCTCCTGCACGCCGTGCTGGGCGATTTCCAGGAACGCCTCGGCGACCAAGAAGCCGCCGCCGCGTCCTTCACCCGGGCGCTCCAACTCACCGCCGTGAAGGCGGAGCAGCTTTTTCTAACGGATCGCCTGCGGGCCTGCCTCGTCAAATGACTCCAGCCCTCAGACTTCCAGGCCATCCACCCAGGCATCCACGGCCATTTCCGCGGCGGCCACACTGAGCCGCCATCGCTCGTCCTTGAATTCCTCATACTGCGCCCGCACCACGCTGAAACGATCCAACCCGACGAAGCCCAGGACCGTGGCAAGATGGGGCTCCAGGAAATTCAGGTTCGCCATTTCCCCACCGGGCTCGAAACCACCTGCACCCATCGAGGCCACCGCCACCACCGGCTTGCTGGGGATCAGCGGCAGGTAGGGATTCTCTGCTTCAGCCCGGAAGTCGAAGGTGCGACCGACCCGCACGATCTGGTCGAGATACGCCTTCAAGGCCGCAGGCATGCCGAAGTTGTACATCGGCACCCCGATCGCAATCGCATCCGCTCGGAACAACTCATCGATCAATTCGTCGCTTTCGGCGAGCGGCGATGGTCCCTCCACCGGTTTCCCGAATGCGGCGCCGATCCAGGCTTCACTGATGGCTTGCGGCGGATTGCGGCCGAGATCGCGATGAATGACTTCAGCCGACTGCCATCGGCCGCGCCAGCGTTCGGTGAGACGGGCGGTCAGGCTTCGGGTGATGGAACGGTTGGTGCGGGCGCTGGAATCGAGAACAAGGAGTGTCTTCTTCATACGCCTCGAGCTTGCCATCCACACGGATCGGGCGCTTCGTCCCAAAATGTTGAGCTGCTCAACAAAATGTGAGTGGACGGCAAAACGTCCCCGTCACCCTCCACCGCTCCGGGTCTTTCGCGCCAGATGCGCCTGTCCCCACAGCTCCAGTTGATCCATCAATCCGGCCAGCGTCCGTCCGTGCTCGCTGAGATGGTATTCCACCCGCACCGGAATTTCCGGATAGATCGTGCGGATGATCACCTCATCGGCCTCCAGTTGCCGCAGCTGCAACGTCAGCGACTGGGCGCTCGCGCCTTCCAACGCGCACTGGATGTCCGAAAAACGCCGCGGCCGATCCTTCAGTTCCCACAGGATCGACGGTTTCCAGCGTCCTCTCAACACATCCAATGCCGCCCTCACAGGGCATTGATCACGCAGGAAATCGATTGGAGGTGAGTAATCCCGCGCGGCCTTCACGGAAGCATTCTAGCACGCTTCTCTGAAATAGGAACCTCCAACCAGGAGGGCGTATCGAAACTCCTGGCTCTCCCTCTCGATAGAACGCGCAAGGCAGGGTCGAGGCTCCAATGTAGTCGAAAGCTCCGCTTTCGAATCGTCTCTGCCAGCTCCGGTTGGCGGTGGCGGACAGGCCGAACGTCATCCTTTCCCGAAGAGGGAAAGCTGGAGCTTCCCCCCACATCCCGGCGGAGCATCTCAAAAAAAGCGCCCCGGCATGAACCGGAGCGCTTTTGGAAATCAAACTGTCAGGCGGCTTACTTGATCGACGGCACGCCAATCGCCGGATTGGTATCCGCGGCGTAGTCCACGCCTTCCAAGCCGAAGCCGAAGAGACGAAGGAAGCTCGACTGGTAGCCTGCAAAGTCACCCAGCTCACCGAGATTCTCGGTGTTCACTTCCTTCCAACGCTCGCCGACGAGGGACTGCACGGCCGGGGCCATTTCCCAGTCATCCACGCGAATGCGACCGGCTTCGTCCGGCTGCGGGTTGCCGTTGTACATCCGGTCGCGGAACAGGCGATCCATCTGCTCGATGGTGTCCTCGTGCGTACCCTCGTCCTTCATCACCTTGTAGAGGAGGGAAATGTAGAGCGGCACCACCGGGATGGCGGAGCTGGCCTGCGTCACCAACGCCTTGTTCACGGACACCCAGGCCTTGCCCTTGAGCGGTGCGAGCTTGGCATCGAGCTCGCGCTGCACGCGCTCGAGATCTTCCTTGGCCTTGCCAATGGTGCCCTGCTTGTAGATCGGCCAGGTCACTTCCGGCCCGATGTAGGAGTAGGCTACGGTCTGCACGCCTTCGGCCAGCACACCGGCCTCAAGCAGTGCGTCCATCCAGAACATCCAGTCCTCACCGCCCATCACTGCCACGGTCTGCGGGATGTCATCGCCCTGTGCGGGCTCGATGGACACCTCGTTCACCACGCCGGTGTTGGTATTGAGGTTCTTCGCCGAGTAGCTCTGACCGATCGGCTTGAGCACGGACGAGTACACTTCACCAGTCTTCGGATCGGTGCGGCGCGGCGAGGCGAGGCTGTAGACCACGCAATCGACCTGGCCGAGGTCGGCCTTGATGGCGGCGATCACCTCGGCCTTCATCGCATCGGAAAAAGCGTCACCATTGAAGGAGCGGGCGTAGAGGCCGGCGGCGGCGGCTTCCTTCTCGAAAGCGGCGGAATTGTACCAGCCGGCGGTGGCGGGGCGGCTCTCCTCACCCGGTCGCTCGAAGAACACGCCGATGGTGGCGGCATCCGAACCGAAGGCGGCGGCGATGCGGGAGGACAGGCCGTAGCCGGTGGAGGAGCCGATCACGAGCACCTTCTTCGGGCCGTTGGCGATCGGGCCGCGGGATTTGACCACGGCGATCTGGTCTGCCACGTGCTTGGCGCAACCTTCCGGATGGGCGGTGGTGCAGATGAAACCGCGGACCTTGGGAGAAATAATCATGGTGGTGGATCGTGTGTTCGGATCGGACGCCGGACGCGGGAACCCCGCTGCCGTCCGGCTGGACAAATCGTGAACCGCAACGGTGGACACTGTGCAAGCTTTGAACAAGCCGAACCGTCCCGGCATCCTGGCAGCCACGTATTCTATTGACCGTAAATGGGAAGCGTTTCCCGCAAAATCGCCACAATGCGCTCGCGCTCGGGCTTTTTCAGGTATTCGTAGCCAGGCGTTTCCCCGTCCGCCTCCAGTATTCCCCGCAGCCTCTTCACCACCGCCGTTTTCACCCGGACCGGCAACGAGGCGAAAACCTCCGAATAGATCATGTAAGAGCAGCGGTTCTTGAAAAGCTTCGCGCCGAGATGGAAGTCCGCCAGCGAATCGCCTTCGCGGGTGACCGGGAAGCGTTTCATAAACACCGACTGGAATGCCTCGTCTCCTTCCACGCCATCGCCCATCGGTGCGGCATCCTTGAACAAAAGGGCATCCACGATTTTTACAGCGTCATCATCCGCCAGTTTGCCCGCCGTGCCCGTGTCCGGGTCCGCCTTCGGATCGAAAGCCCGTGCCATCCAGCTCATCCGCCGATGGCGGTAGGACGCGGAGGTCATGAGGTTATAGAGCTGGCATTGGTGCTCCAGCACCAGCAGCGCCACGATGTCGCTGGTGGCCCGCGGATATTTCACGGGATCGAGGGACTGGTCCACCCGATCGAGTTGCACGGCCTCCGTGGGCGGCTGTGGCGTCTCACCGCGACGGAAAAAGCGGTTCCCCAGATGCGGCAGCGAACTACGGCCGGTCACGTAGTAGCCACCCCAGCGTTGCTCCAGCGGCGTCGTGGCGTTCACATCCGTGCTGCCGAATTCCAACAAGGGCCGCCCGTCCGCATCGGCGAAGACCGAGCGCACCATCACGCCCGGGACGTCCAGCGTGCGCGCCGTGCCATGACACGACAAGCAATCCGAAGTCTGGCGATGCATCACCGGCACTTTCACCTCACCGCCGAGATCGATGGTCCGGTAAACGGGGCCCAGCACGGAATCATGGGCGATGATCTCCATCTGCCCGCCCGGCACGTATCCGGCGTAGGCATTCTCGGAGAAATACAGCGCCCGCGGATTCCCCGGATCGATCAGCGGGTTCTGCTTGCTGGTCTTCGAGAATACCAGCACCTGCGATTCCACCGGGATCTTCAGCAGCACGAGCACCTCCTTCATCCGTTCCAGCGGCGTGGTGGCGGTGAGTTTCAGCGACCCGTCCGCCAGCGCCTGACCAAGCGTTCCCGCCGGGTCCTTCGCCGCCGCCTTCGAGTAATCAATCGGTGGCTGCTCCCACACGTCCAATGCGGACGACACAGCCGTGACAAGCCCCAAGCCGAGCCAGACACCCGCTCCTTCCCTGCCCCATCCTCGGAACCGCTTTATCCAGTGCGCCAGCAAAACCGCCATGGATACGGCCTGTATTTCCCACCGCTTTCACTCGCATTACGATACTTGCCCTTCCACCACCGGTGAACGCCTGAAGGCCCTCCACGCCAGCAATGCCGCTGCCAGCGATACCAGCCCGGCCATGAAAAACGGCAGTCCGGGAATGCCGAAGGAATGCTTCGGGTCGATCGCCACGGAGAACAAGGAGGTCCACACCAAAGGCGCGAGGATGCCGGACACGCTGGTGATGCTGTTGAGCGCGCCTTGCACCGCCCCCTGCTCGTCCGCAGGCACGGCCCGGGAAATGATCGACTGCGTGGCCGGAGACCCGATGCCCGCCAGCGATCCGATGACAATGATTCCGTAAACCATCCAGCCGAGCGGAGCCGCGCCGTAGCAGGTCATCGCCACCGCCATCGCAATCAAGCCCACGAAGACTCCACGCCTCTCGCCGATCACCTTGAGAATCCGCGATGCCAATCCGCCCTGCACGATCGCCGCGAGCACGCCGACCAAGGCCAGCGAGATCCCCACCTGGCGGCTTTCCCAGCCATAGCGATGGCCGGTGTAGAGCACCCACAGGCATGGGTAGATATTCCCCGCGAGCATCGTGAGGAAATGTGTGCCCGCCAGCGCGGACACCAGCGGCCAGCGTGTCAGGGCGTGCAGCGCCTTCAAGGGATGCGCGCTTTCCCAGTGAAACGGCCGGCGGTTTTCCGGCGCCAGGGATTCGGGGAGGACGAAGGCACCATACAGCCAGTTCAGCAAGGTGATCCCCGCCGCCACCAGGAATGGCACCCGCAGGCCGTAGTGCCCGAGGACACCTCCGATTGCCGGACCGGCAATGAATCCCAGCCCGAAAGCCGCACCGATCATCCCGAAGCCCGCCGCGCGCTTTTCCGGTGGCGTCACATCCGCGATGTAGGCGCTGGCTGCGGAGAAATTCGCCGCCGTGATCCCGGAGACCGCGCGGGCCAGATACAGCCAGCCGATGGTCGGCGCCCATGCCAGCACCAGATAGTCGATCCCGGAACCGAGCAGTGAAAACAGAATGACCGGGCGCCGCCCGAAACGATCCGAAAGGCTCCCCAGCACCGGCGAGAACAGGAACTGCATCAGCGCATACAGCGCGCCAAGCCAGCCGACCGAATGCGCCGCCGCCTGCACGTCTCCGCCCTGGAGCTGCTCCACCAGTTTCGGCAGCACCGGCACGATCACCCCGATCCCGAAAATATCGAGGAACAGCGTGATGAAGATGAAAATGATCGCGGGCTTCGGGCGGGCCATGCGCGGACGATACCCGCCACGATTCGGAGGGGAAGAAGGCACTGGATTTTTTAGCCGCAAAGAAGCGCAAAAGACGCAAAAGACGCAAAAAGGAAGAGGTATTGGCGTCGATCCGTTCGTCTCCCTGGAACGAGAACACTGGAAACCAAGCCAAAGCCTCCTCTGGAGACTCTCCTCAGATGAAGCTCCAACTCCTCACTTCGCCACCATGTCCGCCATCCGCCGCATCCAATCCATGAAGTGGGGCGAGACATACGGGCCGTAGAACGACATGGCCCGGGATTCGTATTTCGTATAGTCGAAGTAGTGCTGCGGGACCACATAGCCGATGTAGTCACCATTGAAGCTTGTCACGGTGGCATGATAGCCGCGCAGTTCCAGCGGGGCCTTCAGGTCGAGCGCCAGTTCGCCACTGAAATCGCACGGCGTCGAGAACCACAGCCCGTCGCCGAGGCGCACCACCTGCAGATACGTCTGCTGCTCCACCGGGATCAATCTGCTGGTCACCGTCGGCCGCAAACACCATGTATCCGTCACCCGCACCTGCGATTCCGGAAGACCCAGATCGAGCCCGAAGGCACCCAGCGTCGTTTCCGATTCCAGCTTTGTTTCCGGCAGCCGTTTCAGGAGATCATCCGCCAAGGCTTCCCCCATCTTCCGCGCCCCCTCGAAATCCCGGTAGCCGTATTCCGGCCCATGGCTGCCCACCGCACCTGCCATGTACATCGCGAAACCGCCGGTCTTTTCCTCGATACGACGTTCCCAGTAGCCGGGATAATCCGCGCTGAGCTTCATATTCTCGCCGGACAGGCAGGTCGCATGGGCATTGTAGACGCCGATCACCCCCGTGGTACCACCCTGCTGCTTGAGAAGCAGATAGCTGAACTCGTCATCGACGCGGCCCCAGGTCTTCGCCAGACGGTTCCGCACGTAGTCCGGCTCGTGAAAGCGCCCGCCGCCCAGCGAGGCCGGTTCCATGTGCCCGAGCGCATCGTCCGCCGCCGTGACCAACTGCCGCACGAACCACTTCGGGATGCCCGCGTTGTATCCTCCGCTGAAGGCCTCCGAAATCGGGTCCGGTCCCCAGCCGCCTATCCCGCTGTGGGTATGCGTGGCGGAGAAGTAGATCTCCTCGCGCTTCAGGCCATGCCTGGCGGAAAGCTCCTTCACCACCGCGTCCGAGACATCATGCGGGATGATCAGGGCATCCAACCGCAACATCACCAGCCTGCGGCCGCTCACCTCCATGGCCACCGCCTTCGCCCACAGGTCATCGTGGATGCCCTCGGTCGGCTTGTCGCCGCGGGAATTGTAGCCCGCCATCGGCAGCCATTTGAATTTCCCCTGTTCCGGATCATCCTCCGCCGCCCTGAGTTCGGGCGAGAGCCGCGCCTTACCAAAGCCCGCCTTGAGCGCACCGGTTCCCGGTCGATAGGTCTTCACGCTTTCTTCGAAATGCCGCCGGGTCTCCTCATGATAATGAGTCGTGAAATACGGCTCGCGGTCCACTGGCTTCACGCTGACCACCACCAGCAGGGCGACGACCGCCACCCCATACAACGCCAACCGTCCGAGCCGCGCCAAGCATCCGCGCCGCGGTTTGCCGGATGGTTCATTCCCTTGCTCTTCCAAGCCGCTGCTCACTGCCCGGCATCCTTTCTCCGGGGGCCGTTTCCTGTCCACCGCAAACCCATGAAATGCACGAAGCCGCCTTGATTTCCGGGCAAGACGCAGCAGCCTGGTGTCATGCCCGCCGCGCCGCTTTCCGAACCGACCTTGCAAGGGCTGATCCTCCAGTTCCACGGCCTGTTGGAGAGCCATCCCGACTGTCCTTCGGAAAAGGAGATCCAGGATGTCTGCGACACCCTCTATGCCGCTAGCCTGTTGAAGGAGGAAGGCCGCTCCGTCCGCACCCGCGTGATGCTCGCACCACCCGATGCATTCGCCGATGCCGATGGCCCTCCCGATGGCATCCACGCCGTGCGCTTCACCGTTCCCGCGAAACTGACGGCGAATGAAATCAAGCGCCTCAGCCCCGCCGCCAGTTTCTTCCACTCGGTGGTCGCGGTGTGGCCGGACCGTGACAAAGGCCTGCGCATCTGGGGCATCCTCAATACCGGTCCGCGCTGGATGAACCTCGTCGCCGGCGGTCGCAAGCCACTGGGCAACGATGTCCCCTACCCGATCATCCACGTCCGCGATCCCGGCTGGCTGCTATTCTACGAGGGCTATGGCCTGATCGCGGAGTGGCGCGGACGCGAATTCCACGGACCGCGCATGGATGTTTTCCAGTCCCGCCTGCTCAGCGACCGCTTCGCCCACCTGCGCCGCGGCCTCGTCTCCGAGTTCGATCCCGGCTGCCTCGTGCCCACCTTGGATGACGAGTCCTATGCCGAACTCGCGCACCTGATCTCGCTCCAGTTCGTGAAGCGGATCATCAATCTTGTCCGCACCAGCGGCCACGGCGGAAGCCTCGTCTTCCTGCCTGCGGGCGAGGAAGGCATCGAGACCGCCACCCGCTGGATCGATTGCAAATACTCCGCCATGCCGGATGTGGCGGGCATGCGCTTCCGCAAACTGCTCCAGGCGATCATCCGCCGTGTGGGGCAACTCTGCACGGAGAACTCCACCGTAGAGGACGCGTGGCATGTCTTCCGCAACAGCCGCGATCCGGAACTGGACCGGCTGGAAGAAGCCTTCTTCGAACTGGCACGATTCTTCTCGGACATGATGCAGGTGGATGGTGCCCTCGTCATTGACCAGCGGCTGTGCGTCATCGGCTTCGGTGGCGAGATCCGCGTGGACCGGAACGTCTTTCAGGTCGGACAAGCGCACGATCTCGATGGCACCCACGTCAGCAGTTGGAACGTGCAGAACGACGGCACGCGGCACCGCGCGGTGTACCGGCTGTGCTCCGTGGAGCCATCGGTGATCGGTTTCGTCATCTCCCAGGACAGCCACGTGCGGATGATTGCCAGCCTGGGCGATGCCGTGACCTTCTGGGCGCACACGGTGGTGTGATTTCTTGTAGCTGGAGTCGTAAGACTTCAGGCTGGGAGGATTCCCACAGGAGTGACGGGGCTGGTTTCTTCTTAACTACCGGCAGCGATGTGGAAGGTCATCGGAAGAAAACTGATCTCATGGGATACGGGTGAACCCACCCCGCCCGAAGTCTCACGACTCCGGCTACGATGATCCTCAGATCAGGATTGCGCCCAGCCTGCGGATATCCGCATGAATGAACTCATGTCCGAAGCCCTTCCCGCCTCTCTCGTCGAACGCGTCCTGGAAAAGCTTGGCTTCCACCAGTATCCGGAAATCAGCCTCGCGGGATTGACTCCGCTTTACGCCGCATGGGGCCGTCACATCCCTTTCGACAATGTGCGGAAGATGATCCACATCCGCGAGCGCAATCCCGGGCCTCTGCCCGGCAGCGATCCGGTGGACTACTTCGAGACCTGGCTCACGCACGGTACCGGCGGCACCTGCTGGGCGGGTGCGGGTCCGCTGCACGCGTTCCTTTCCTCCCTCGGCTACACGGCAATCCGGGGCATCGGCACGATGATGGCCGCACCGGTCCTGCCACCCAACCACGGGACGGTGACCGTGACTTTCGATGGCAGGCGCTACCTGGTTGATTCCGCCATGCTCTGCGGGGAGCCGCTGCTGATCGATCCGGAAATCGAAACCGTCATCCCCCATCCCGCGTGGGGCCTGAAGGTGGCCATGAAGGAGGGACGCTTCCACGTTGGATGGCGGCCACTTCACAAGACGGATGGCTTCGAGTGCCGTCTCGAAACCTTCGAGGCCACCGATGCCGAGTTCCAGGACATGCACGAACGCACCCGCCCATGGAGTCCCTTCAATCACGAGCTCACCATCCGCATCAACCGGGGCGAGGAAGTCGTGGGCATGGCTTTCGGCAATCTCATCACCTTCCGTGCGGATGGCACCGTGACCCGGGAGCCCGCCACTCCGGAAACCCGCCGCCATCTGCTGCTGGAAACCATCGGTCTCAGCGAGGAAATCGTGGACCGGCTGCCACCGGACGAACCGACGCCACCCCCTCCGGGTTCACGCACGGCGCTCGCACAGGAGGAGGCCGGACCAGGCAATGGCTGACCGATCAGCCCTTTTTCACCGCCGTCACCACGCCCTTTACGACCGTGAAATTCAGGCGGTCGGTGCGGTAATCCATCGTCACCGGCCGCGTCTGGCCATCGATCGAAATCACCCGGTGGGGAATCTTCGCATGATCGGCCAAGTCCTCCGCTTCCTTGAGCGGCAGGCCGATCAGGGTTGCGGGCACGGCTGCGTCCGGCAACGGCTTCGCGGGCTGGGAGGTTTCCGGTGCGGCCTTGTTCGAATCCCGCTGGCAGGAGGCCAGCAGCAGCAATGGTGTCACGATGACCCACAAGAACTTCATCACGGCACCCTCGCGGTGGTCGTTCCGGAAGTCAAGATGTCGCGGGCATTCATCTTTTGCGAGACACCGCCGGACCACTGCGTATTCATGGTCTCATGCTCCGTTCCCTCTGCCTCCACGCCATGGCTCTCCTGACCGGCGCCTCCATCGCTGCCGCGGAAGAACCTGCCAAACCGGCATCCCGCCTTTACGAACTGCGCACCTACCACGCCGAACCCGGCAAACTGGACGCGCTCAATGCCCGCTTCCGCGACCACACCCTCGCGCTTTTCACCAAGCACGGGATGACCAACGTCGGCTACTGGACACCGAAGGACAATCCGGACAACCTGCTGATCTACCTCCTCTCATTCCCTGACAAGGAATCCCGCGACAAGGCGTGGAAGGAATTCGGCGCGGACCCGGACTGGAAGGCCGCCCAGACCGCCTCCGAGGCGAATGGCAAGCTGGTCGGCAAAATCGAAAGCCGCCTGCTCACTCCCACCGATTTCTCGTCGGAACCAAAAGGTATCCCGAAGCCGACCGGCAAGGAGTCCGCGCACCTTTTCGAACTGCGCACCTACACCGCCACCCCCAACAATCTGCCTCTGCTGTTGAAGCGCTTCCGCGAGCACACCGTGAAACTCTTCGAACGCCACGGCATCACCAACTTCCTCTACACCACCCCGGCCAGCGGTGATCCGGGTGCGGACAACACGCTGGTCTATCTGATCCAGCACGCCTCCGCCGACACCCAGGTGAAATCATGGGCGGACTTCCGCGCCGATCCGGAATGGGTAAAGGTGAAAGCGGATTCGGAGAAAGCGGGTGGAGGTTCGCTGACCGTCCTGCCGGATGGGGTGAAGTCCGTCCTGCTGGTACCGACCGACTATTCGCCGGTGAAGTAAGCACCCGCGGAATCCTGCGACCTCGGAGAAGGGCGCGCCAAACGCCTGATTCCGCCTAGCTGCGACTCACTGAAACAGGTGTGCCGCGGTCCACCCATTCATAAAAGCAGCGTGCGGCGTTCTTGCCACTGAGCGGCATGCGGATGCAACCGTGGGATGCTGGATAAGAGGGCACCGAACTGAAGCCGTGGATGAACACATGACCGTTGATCTGTACGGCCCACGGCATCGGCGCATTGTTGAAGAGCCGGGAGTAGTGCATCCGCTCCTTGTCCGGTCCGGCCTTGAATTCCCCGGCGGGCGTGGAGCGCCCGCTGCGGCCGGAGCTGATGTGGGTTTGCAGGACGAGCCGGTTGCCCTGCCACGCGCGCAGCCGCTGGCGTTTCAGGCTCACCTCCACCCGCTTCGGCGCCACCGTCACGGTGAAGTGCCGGGTCCACGACCAAACCTGGAGTTCACCGGGCAGTTCGCCGGGCAGAATCACGGCTCCGGCATCCACCAGCAGCGGCACCGGAATGAGATCGGCCCCGTAGAACGCGCGTGAGCCGGACTTCGGGGGAATCGATATGCCGTTGAGCTTCACGGTTCCCTTTTTCTTGTCCCGCTCCACCTTCCAACCGAGACGCCGCGCGGTCTCATTGAGCGGCAGGTAGATCACCGGATTCCGATCAAAGGTGATCGCATCGACCACAGCCGCGCCCACCGGAGAGGCGGCAAGCAGAGCAACGGCACCAAGGGCCAACCGGATACTCCGATGGATCATCGGACGGACGGAACGACCCGGATGCTTTTGCACGTTGGAACATTACAGCAGGCCGCTGTAAATCGGAAGTCCCAAGTTTGCAACGGTTTCGATTCCCTAGACAAATCCCGGCACCGGGGGCATTGGGAACAGGAACGTTCGGAACGGACGCACGACATGGCCCTCATCGACACATTCCTCAAGCTCATGGTGGAGAAACGCGCCGAGCGGCTGGTGCTCGTTTCGGATACCGTACCTTACCTGCTGAAAGCCGGCGAAACGCTCCCGCTATCCATGCCGCCGCTCGGCGAGGAGATCCTCAAACGGCTGTCCTCGGAGATCAGCGGTGACTCCCCTCCCGATGGCGGCAAGCCGCGCCGCGAAGGCACTTTCCGCGCCACAGACGGCTCGGAGTTCGGCTACTTCATTGATTCGTCCGATCCGCACCGGATCGAGGTCCAGACCTTGGACGCGCCACCTCCCGTGGAAAATCCGGTGATCGAGGAAGCCGTGGCCCGGGCCATGGCGAAACCCGCACCCTCCTCAGAAGAGTCCGCGCCGTTGACGACCACCTCCGGCACGCAGCCGGATCCCGATCTGCTCCTCACCATCGACAAGGCGGTGGCGATGGAAGCATCGGACATTTTCCTATCCTCGGGAAAGCCTCCGCGAGCCCGGGTGAAAGGACTCATCACCCGCATCGATGCCTATCCGCCGCAGTCCGCGGAAATCCTGCGACTGCTTCCGGATGAAGAAATACGACGCGATTTCGAAAAGGCCGGAAGTACGGACTTCGCAGTACGCTGGGAATTGCCGGGAGGCAGCCGTCGTTTCCGCATCAATGTCTTCCGCCACCTCGATGGCGTGGCCGCCGCCGTGCGTCCGATCCGCCAGCGCATTCCCACGCTCGCGGAGCTGAATCTTCCCGATTCGCTGCTCGATCTGGTTTCATTCCATGGCGGACTGGTATTGGTCACCGGCACCTCCGGTTCGGGCAAATCAACGACACTTGCCGCGCTGATCGATCACCTCAACCGCTCGCGCCCGCGTCATGTGATCACCATCGAGGACCCCATCGAGTTCGAACACCGCGAGGTCCAGTGCCTCATCCACCAGCGCGAGGTGGGCGCGGATGTGGAGAGCTTCAGCAGCGGTCTGCGCGCCGCATTGCGCGAGAATCCGGATGTGATCCTGCTGGGAGAACTGCGCGACCTCGACACCATTTCCGCCGCGCTGACGGCTGCGGAGACGGGCCATCTCGTGCTCGGTACACTTCATTCCGGCAGCGCGAGTTCGGCGGTGAACCGGATCATCGATGTCTTCCCGGGACACCAGCAATCGCACGTACGCGCACAGCTTGCCGCCTCGCTGCGTGCCGTGGTCTCGCAGCGTCTGGTGCCCACCCGCAGCGGTGCGATGATCCCCGTTCTGGAAAAGATGCTGGTCACTCCGGCTGTCGCCAATGGCATACGCGAAGGCCATGAACACTACCTGCGCAACGCCATGCTCACAGGCAGCGATGAAGGCATGATCACCTTGGAACGCTCGCTCTCCGCTTTCGTCCGAAAAGGCACGATCGATCTCGATACCGCCATGCGCCACGCTGCGGATCAGAAGGCGCTGATGCATCAGTTGGAGTAGCAGGAGGCAGCCTCTCCGCATCGTAGACGGAGTTGTGAGACTTCGGGCGGGGCGAATCCACGCATTCGCCACGATGCCACCACATTCATACCCCCATCCATGAAACCGGACGAGCGATGATGTCGGAAGGAACGGGATCGCCTTCCCTGCCCGAAGTCTTGCGACATCGGCTACAAAGAAATCACCCTCCGCAGCAGCCGCACCATCGTATCCGCAGCGGACTTTCCGGTGGCGAGCACCTCCTGGTGATCCAGCGCGGCAGGCGTGATCCCCGCAGCCCAGTTGGTGAGACACGAAAACGCCGCCACCTTCATGCCCAGCGCACGTCCCTGGATCGTCTCCAGAACCGTACTCATGCCGACCGCATCGGCACCAATCGTCCGCAGCATGCGGATCTCCGCGGGCGTTTCATACTGTGGTCCCCGTAGTCCGGCATAGACGCCCTCATGGAGCACGGTGCCGGTTTCCGATGCAGCGGCCCGGAATACCGCCCGCCACTCCGGATCGTAGGCCGTGCTCATGTCGATGAATTCCGGTCCATGGAGCGGCGAGGTGCCGGTGAGATTGAGATGATCGGAAAGCACCATCCACGAACCCGGCTCGAACGCCGGATTCAAGGTGCCCGCCGCATTGGTCAGGATCAACCGGTCCGCACCCTGCGCCGCCATCCAGCGGACACCCGCCGTCACTGCGGCCGCATCGTGTCCCTCGTAGAGGTGGACGCGGCCCTGCATGACGATCACCGGCGCGGAGCCGAGCGTCCCGATCAGGAAACGCCCGGCGTGCCCCGGCACGGATGAACCCGGCAGCTCCACGTCCGCGAAGCCGACGGCCTCCTCGACCGCCACCGCATCCGCGAGCGGGCCGAGTCCGGAACCGAGGACCAGCGCGATGCGGTTCATCGCACGTTCATCAGCGCTTCGATTTCCTCTGCCTCGATCGGGATGTTACCCATCAGGTCGAAGTTCGAATCCTTGCCAATGAGCACGTCGTTCTCCAGGCGGATGCCGAGGCCTTCCTCGCGGATGTAGATACCCGGCTCGATGGTGAAAACCATGCCTTCGGCGAACGGCTCGTTCGGCGGTGCCACGTCATGCACGTCCAATCCCATGTGATGGGAGGTGCCGTGCATGAAATACTTTTTCACCAGCGGTTTGTCCGGGCCCTGCTCCTTCGCGGCCTTCGCATCAATCAGACCGAGGCCGATGAGCTCGCCTTCCATGATCTCGATGACCTGCTTCTGGTAATCCATCGGGTTGTTGCCCGGGCGCAGGATCTCATTCGCACCGCGCAGCACGCGCAGCACCGCATCATAAACCTGGCGCTGGCGCTGGGTGAAGCGGCCGTTGACAGGGATCGTGCGGGTGAGGTCGGACGCCCAGCCGGCGTATTCCGCAGCCACGTCGAGGAGGAGCATCTCGCCATCGTTACAGACGGCGGAGTTCTCGATGTAGTGCAGCACGCAGGCATTCTTACCACTGCCGATGATCGGGCCGTAGGCGAAGCCGCGCGACTTGTTGCGGACGAATTCATGGAGCAGCTCGGCTTCCACTTCCCATTCGCCCACACCCGGCTTCACGAAGCCGAGCAGGCGGCGGAAGCCCTTCCCGGTGATGTTGCAGGCCTTCTGGATGATGTCGATTTCCACCGGGTCCTTGGTGATGCGCAGGCGGTGCATCAGCGGCGCGAGGCGCTGGTAGCTGTGCAGCGGATAACGGGCCTGGCACTGCTTGATGAAGCGGTCGTTGCGGGTCTCCACGATCACGGAGGCACGCAGATGCTCATTGGTCGGCAGGTAGATATGATCCGCCTGAGGCACCAGCGTGTGCAGCAGCGAGTCAAAGGAATGCGTCCACTCGATGCGCTCGATGCCGGTGGCGGCCTTTGCCTGCTCCTTGGTGAGCTTGTCGCCGTCCCAGATCGCGATCAACTCGCTGGTTTCCTTCACGAGAAGAATCTCGCGCTGCTTCGGGTCCTTCGCGTCCGGCATCAGCACCAGAATCGTCTCCTCCTGGTCCACGCCGGTGAGATACATCAAATCGGCGTTCTGCTTGAAGGACATCGAACCGTCCGCATTGGTCGGGTAGATGTCGTTCGAGTGGACGATCACAATGCTGTTCGGCTTCAACAGCGAGCGGAGGCGGTCACGATTGCGGACAAAAAGCTGGGGATCGATCGGTTCGTAGCGCACGGGTCCAAACTGCACCTCATCCCGCGGCCTCCGCAATGGCATTCCGCCGTTTTGTCCGAACCCGGTGTTCCGGGCACGGATTTCGGTCAAAGGCATCGCCCGGCATTAACTTTTTGACACAAAGTTAATGGACTGCTAGAGACCACAGCACCATGAAAACGCGAATGCTTCCCCTCATCGTCGGTCTGGCGCTCCCCTTTTCCATCACACTCTGCCACGCGGAACTGGCGGTCGGCGACACAGTGAAAATCACCCTCCGCGGCGTGCCTGCGGACGAGCAGCAGAAGGTCAATGGCGACTACCGGATCGGCGACAGCGGCACCATCCGCCTGCCGATGATCGACACTCCGGTGACCGCCCGGGGGTTGACCGGTGACCAACTGGCCCGCGCTGCGGAGAAGGCCTACCGCGATGCCGGAGTCTATGAAAAGCCCGCCATCGAAACGGAAGTGAAAACCGGCGTGGAGGCCACGCCTGATCAGTCCGTCGTGTATATCGGTGGGCAGGTCCGGAAGCCCGGCCCCGTTCCGTTCGCCAAAGGTATGACTCTGCTCCAAGCCCTCAAAACCGCAGGCGACCGCAATGAGTTCGGCGGCCGCAACATCGTGCTCACGCGCAAAGGCAAGGCCACCCGCCTCGATTTCCGGAAGCAGGAGGACAAGAACACCGCGATCGAACCGGGCGATGTGATCACCGTGGAACAGGCCGGAGCCTTGGAAGTCAACCGCGGATGACCGCTCTCCGACCGGCGGCTGCCGACAAATACGGCGACGGACGGCATTGTCCCCGTTGTGGCGAATCCTTCATTTCATGAGCGATCGCGCGGTTCCGCTATTGCCCTCCGGGCCGGGACCGGTGATACTTTTTGCATGATCGATATGGGCCTGCTGCGTCGCACCCAGACGTGTCTGCGGCCTGTCCTGTGCTTGGCCGGAGCCGCGCTTTTGACGCAATGTGCTCATCGTGAAACGCTCGTGGCTTACAAGGACGCGACACTGGTCGAGCGGAAGAACGAAACCTTCGGCTACCGCAAGTGGCTGGCGAAGGGCGCGCAGCCGGATGTGGTGATCATCGCCCTCCACGGCTTCGACGGTGCTTCCATCGACTACGAGAATCTCGGCAAGGATCTGCTCAAGAAGCAGCCCAATACCGCCCTCTACGCCTACGAGGTCCGCGGTCAGGGCAGCGACCCGAAGCGCGACCGCCGCGGCGACATCGATGATCCCGGCAACTGGTACCACGATCTGGACACCTTCACCGGCATTATCCGCAAGCTCCACCCCGGCGCGAAGATCGTGTGGATGGGCGAGAGCATGGGCGCGCTCATCACCGCCCACTCCTGGCAGCAGGCACCGCCCGATCACAAGCCGTGCGATGCTCTCATTTTCTCATCCCCCGTGGTGAAGATCCGCAAGGACGTGCCGCGGTGGAAGGTCGGCCTGCTCAACACCGCTGCGGAAATCGCGCCGATGGCCCGCTTCTCACTGGAGCAGCTCTCCGGCGGCCAGGACGTGCAGATGACGCACACCTCCAGCCACACCGAGCAGGCGGAAACGAATGCGTGGCATGTGGAGACGAACACGCTGCGCCTGCTTTCCACGCTCGGTCATCACATCGAGAACATGGATTCCTGTGCCACCACCTTCCGCGTGCCGGTGCTGGTACTGCACGGGAAGAAGGATTTCTTCACGGATGAAGAAGCCATCGAGAGCTTCACCGGCAGCATTCCGAAGAGCGTGCCGGTAACGACAAAGATCTATCCGGATGCGTATCACCTTCTCATGTACGATACACACAAGGATGAAGTCATCCGGGATATCGAGAAGTGGGTGGATGGGTTAAGGTGAGCTCTTCCTCCACGTAGCCGGAGTCGTGAGACTTCGGGCTGGGTGGGTTCATCTAGATCCCGCGGGTTTGGTCTGCTCTCGATCCCCGTCTGATAAACCTCTCCGGAAGCAGGTGAAAAACGGACGCCTTTGCCTATAAGCAAATCTTCCCCGCCTGAAGTCTCACGACTCCAGCTACGAAGAATCCCTTGCCCGGCGGCTGGTCTCGAGATTGTGGATCTTCCAAAACGTCGGCCAGAACGCGGTGATCTCCCTCGGGTTGAGATCCGGAAATCCTGCAACGACGGATCCGAGAAACTCCCAGTCCTGCCAACTCCCCACCAAGCTATCGCGTTGCGGATTATGGGCGATATACAGACAGATATCCTCGAAGGCATCCGGATTTCTTTCGCTCTCATCGAGCACGTGATCGTAGGCCTGCTCTTGAAGGCGAACGCCTCGCTCTTTCAACAAAGCATTCCACCGCTGTCGGAAGAACTTCGCAGCATTGAGCTGATCACATTCCTCTCCCAAACCCACCCACAGGAAATGCGCGTGATCCGGCATCAGGCAGTAAAGCGGACAGACCACATGATGCCGGGCTGAGGTGTGAACGAGCAGTTCGCGCACCTGCAGGTGCATGCGTGAATCGAGCCAACCGATAGCCCGATCTTCCATCGCCATGGTCCAGTGAACCCATGACTTGCCCTTGTACCAACCACGCGACAGACGCTTGAGATAATCCGGACGATCTTCCCTCAAGGACATATTCGCAGTTTCTCTACAAAGGCGGGCCATCACTAGCAAATAAGGTCGCGCAACCCTTCTTCGTAGTAGCTGGAGTAGTAAGACTTCAGACGGGGCGGACTTCCATCCACCCCACGATATCCATTGTTCACCCGCCTCCTGCCTTTGCCAATGCGGAAGCTACCCATAGACTGAAATCCTCTGCAAAAGCGCAAATCTCCCCAGCCTGAAGTCTTACGACTCCAGCTACCGGAGAAATCACACCTTCAACCCCAGCACCTCCGCGGTCCACGCGCGGGTCTGGCGGTAGAGCTCCGGATTCCCGGCCATGGATTCACCGTAGGCCGGGATCAGCGCCTTCAGCTTGTCCGTCCACTCCTGCGACTTCATCTCCTCCGGGAAGCACTTGCCGATGAGCTGGAGCATGATGCCCACCGCGGTGGAGGCTCCGGGTGAAGCACCCAGCAGCGCGGCGATGGAACCGTCCTCTGCGGACACCACCTCGGTGCCGAACTGGAGGATGCCGCCCTTCTTCTTGTCCTTCTTGATGATCTGCACGCGCTGGCCGGCATACGCGAGATGCCAGTCCTCCATCTTCGCATCCGGCACGAATTCCTTGAGCGCCTCAAGACGCTCTTCGGGCGACTGGATCACCTGGCCGATGAGATACTTGGTGAGATCGAAGTTCGCGAGACCGGCGGCCACCATCGGGATGAAATTGTCCGGGCGGAACGACATCGGCAGGTCGAGCAACGAACCGCTCTTGAGATACTTCGTCGTGAATCCGGCATACGGCCCGAACAGCAGCGAGCGTTTGCCGTTGATGATGCGGGTATCGAGGTGCGGCACGGACATCGGCGGTGCGCCGACGGAGGCCTTGCCATAGACCTTGGCAAAGTGGCGGTCCACCAGCTCCGGATTGTCGCAGCGCAGCCACTGGCCGCTGACCGGGAAGCCGCCGAAGCCCTTCCCTTCCGGAATGCCGGACATCTGCAGGAGCGGCAGCGCGCCACCACCCGCACCGAGGAAGACAAATTTGGTGCGCAACGAGTAGCGCGGCGCGAAATCCGGCTCCGCCTCCACGGTCCAGTCGTCCCCGCTGCGATAGACGTTCGCCACCTGATGACCGGTATGAACCGTCACACCGGGCAGCTTCTTGAGGTGCTCGATCATCGCCTTGGTCAACGCGCCGAAGTCGACGTCGGTGCCGGACTCCACGCGGGTCGCCGCCACCGGCTCCTTGGGATCGCGGTCCTGCATGATCAGCGGCATCCATTCCGCCATCGTCGCCGGGTCCTCGGTGAACTCCATCTCACGGAAGAACGGATGGTCCTTCAGCGCCTCATGGCGCTTGCGCAGGTACTCCACGTTCTTCCTGCCGTGGACGAAGCTCAGGTGCGGCACGCGGGTCAGGAATCCGCCCGCCCGGCCGAGGGTGCCGCGCTGGACCAGCGAGGCCCAGAGTTGCTTGGAAAGCTCGAAGGACTCGTTGATCTGGATCGCCTTCGAGACGTCGATCGAGCCGTCCTTTTTCTCCGGCGTGTAGTTCAGCTCGCAGAGCGCGGCGTGGCCGGTGCCGGCGTTGTTCCAGGCGCTGGAGCTTTCCTGGGCCACCTCACTGAGGCCTTCGAGGATCACGAGGGTCATGTCCGGCCGGAGTTCTTTGAGCAGAACACCCAGCGTGGCGCTCATGATTCCCGCTCCTACCAAAACCGCGTCTGGACTCTCGTTGACCTTCTTCTTGCTGCTCATGACTGTTGCCGTTCCGGCGCCAGCGTGAGCCCGTATCCGCGGCATGGGAAGGCTAAACCCGCGCCCCGGGCTTCCTGAGAAAGCACCGTCCCGCCGTTTCCTCCCTTGCGGGAACCGGTTTTCCCCCTAGCCTTGCCGGTCATGCGGTCTTGGTTACTCGCGCTCGCCCTCACCCTGCCCCTCGCTTCCGCCCAGGAATCCCCATCCGCCCCATCCGGCATATACAAGTCGGTCGTGCGGATCGAGGTGGCCTCACAAATCCCCGACTACTCCACGCCTTGGAATTCCGGTCGCTTCAGCGGCGGCATCGGTTCCGGCTTCATCATCGGGAAAAACAAGATCCTCACCAACGCCCACGTCATCTCGAACTCGCGCCGGATCCTGCTGAACATCTACGGCAGCCCGAAGAAATACGCGGCCAAGGTCGAGTTCGTGGCCCACGATTGCGACCTCGCACTGCTGTCCGTGGAGGATTTCTCGGATTTCGAAAAACTGCCGGTGTTCTCCATCGGTGACGTGCCCGCGCTGGAGTCGCAGGTCCGCGTGATCGGCTACCCCATCGGCGGCGAGCGTCTCTCCGTCACCCGCGGCGTGGTTTCGCGCATCGACTTCAGCACCTACTCCCACTCACAGGCGGACTCGCACCTGATCGTCCAAATCGATGCGGCCATCAATCCCGGCAACTCCGGTGGTCCGGTGGTGCAGGATGGCAAGGTCGTCGGCGTGGCTTTCCAAGGTCTCCGCCAGGCGGACAACACCGGCTACATCATCCCCACTCCCGTCATCAAACGCTTCCTCAAGGACATCGAGGACGGCCGCTACGACTCCTATGCCGATCTCGGCGTGGCGGATTTCCCGCTGTTCAACCCCGCCATGCGCAAAGCCTTCAATCTGCCGGACGATGGCAATGGCGTGCTCGTCTCCACCGTCACGCCCACCGGCTCCTGTGATGGCGTGCTGAAGTCCGGCGACATCCTGCTGGCCATCGATGGCAAGGAAGTCGACAGCGCCGGCATGGTCACCATCGATGGCGAAGAGGTGAACATGAACGAAGTCGTCGAGCGCAAGTTCTCCGGAGATAAGGTCGCCCTGCGCTACCTCCGCGATGGCAAACCGAACGACGTGGAGATCACCCTCAAGCCGCTGCCACAGGCCCGCATGTATGCCGTGCAGTATGAGAAGAAGCCTCGCTACATCGTCTTCGCCGGTCTCGTCTTCCAACCGCTGGACACCAACCTGCTGCGCTCGACCAAGCTGGATGACATCAACGTCCGACGCCTATTCGCCGACTACGTGCCGAAGGGCGGCTTCCAGAAGCGCGATGACATCGTCGTGCTCACCCGCATCGAGAGCGATCCTCTCACCAGCCAGATGGACGAGTTCACGGGCTTCGCCGTGGACAAAATCAACGGCGTGGAGGTGAAGAGCCTCAAGCACGCCAACGAATTGCTGAACCCCGAACAAAAGCCGGAGTTCTTCGTCATCGATCTCTTCGGCTCGGATCGCCCCGTGGTGATTCCCTCCGCGGAAATCGAGGCCGCCAACAAACGCATCCAGCTCGGCTACGGCATCAAGCGCCTGTCCCGCCTCGATGAAGAATAAGATGAGCTCGAGGCAGCATCCCCTTTCCATCCTTCACCCGCTTTCGCTTCCGTTTTCCATGAAACGCTCCGCCCTTCTCCTGCTTTCGCTGGCTCTCACCGCCTGCGATTCGAAACAGGTGACCGCCGTCGCCGCCGCGGAATCCAAGCCGCCCGCAGCGGTGGCCGTGCCGACAGCTCCGGTCGAACCCGCACCCGAGCTGAAGCAGTCCGTGGTCCGCATCAACTCCACCCAGCAGGGCTGGAGCGCCGGCCAGCCATGGGACAAGAACCCACCCGGCCGCCGCCGCGCTCTCGGACCCATCGTTGCCAAGGGCCAGGTCCTCACCACCAGCGAACTGGTGGCGGACGCGACCTATCTGGAGTTCGAGTCCACCGATGGCACCCGGTTGGTTCCCGCCAAGGTGGTGGCGGTCGACTACGAGGCCAATCTCGCCCTGCTCGCGCCGGAGGATGAATCGAAGTCCGAGGAGTTTTTCAAAGGCACACGCCCGCTCCACATCGGGGATGCGCCGCGGATCGGCGATTCTCTGGACATTCTCCAGGTTGAGGAAAGCGGCATGCCGCTGATCACACCCGGCATGCTCCAGGGAGTGGACATCATCTCGAATTTCCTGGAGGGACAGTTCTTTCTGACGTTCCAGGTGAAGGCCTCGATGCAGAGCGCGGCCAGCAGCTTTTCCCTGCCGGTCCTCCGCCACGGCGAACTGACGGGCCTGCTCGCCAGTTACAATTCGAAGGACCAGCTCAGTGATGTGATCTCCACGAGCATCCTCACCCGTTTCCTCAAGTCCGCCGGCAGTGGCAAATACGCCGGCTTCCCCAGCCTCGGCATCAACACCGCCCGCACGGAAGATCCATCGTTCCGCAAGTGGCTCCAGATCCCGGACGACCAGGGCGGCCTCTACATCACCTCTGTCCGCAAGGACAGCTCGGCGGCCACCGCAGGGATCAAGAAAGGCGACGTGCTGCTGGCCGTGGAGGATCACAAGATCGACCGCCGCGGCTACTACGAACACCCGGTGTACGGCAGCCTCTTCTGGAGCCATCTCGTTCGTGGTGAAAAGAATACCGGGGACGTGGTGAAGCTCTCGCTGCTGCGCGAGGGCAAGCCGCTCCACCTCGATGTCACCCTGAACCTGTCCGATGATACGAAGCGCCTCGTACCAGCCTACACCTTCGGCAAGGCTCCGCAGTATCTCGTCAAGGGCGGCCTCATTTTCCAGGAGCTCACCAAGCCCCTGCTGGAGTCCTTCGGCGAGGATTGGCACTCCCGCGCGCCACTCAACCTGCTGGACGCCTACGAAAACCCGGAGAAATACGAAAACAAGGCCGATCACATCGTCTTTCTCAGCGGCGTCATCGCCACCCCGGCCACCATTGGCTACGAGCCGCTCCGCAATCTCATCGTCCGCAAGGTGAACGGGAAGGACATCCGGGACATGAAGTCGCTGGTGGAAGCCTTCAAGGGCAACAAGGGCGGCCTCCACTCGATCGAATTCGACGAGGAAAACTTCACCGTTTACCTGGATGAGGCGGCCTCCACCGCCGTGGACGAGCAACTCGTGCAGCGGGGTATTCCGCAGCTTTCCCGGGTTGAGTAAGCAACCGGTTTCCAGTTCCGGTGTTTATTCAAAAATCCACATGGTTCCGGCACCGAAAGAGCTTCCACCAGATGCCCGAAAGGTTCTATGAAACAAAACCTTGACGGGTTGAGGTTGCGACGCATCATTCGCGCCCGCAGCGGGTACCCCCTGTTGTGCTATAATAGTCGGATTGTGCCCTGATTTCCCGTCCTAACGGTCCATTTTCCCAGCCTTCCAGCCTTCCACCATGGCGAAAAAGACAGCCCCGTCCAAGAAGCCCGCAGCGAAAGCCAAAGCGCCGGCGCCCGCGAAGTCGAAACCCGCGGCCAAGAAGCCTGCCCCGAAAGCCCCCGCCAAGCCCGCTCCGAAGGCGGCCCCGAAGGCCCCGGCCAAACCGGCACCCAAGGCGGCTCCGAAAGCCGCGCCAAAGGCTCCCGCGAAGCCCGCCCCGAAAGCCGCTCCCAAGGCTCCGGCCAAACCGGCACCCAAGGCGGCTCCGAAAGCCAAGGCTGCTCCCGCGAAGGCCCCCACCAAGGAAGTGAAGAAGCCCGCTCCGGCGAAGGCTCCCTCCAAGCCCGAGCCGAAGGCCGCTGCCAAAGCCCCGGCCAAACCGGAGCCGAAAGCCGCCGCCAAACCCGTTTCCAAGTCCTCCGCCAAGCCGGAATCGAAGGCCACCAAGGGCGCCGCCGACGCACCCGCCGCCGAGAAGCCGGTCTCCACGCAGTCCGAGAGCTCCAAGCGCCGCATCGACACTCCCGAGATCCAGGAAAAGATCCGCGAGCTCATCAAGCTGGCCAAGGAGCAGGAATACCTCACCTACGATGACATCAACGAAATCCTCCCGAACGACCTCGTCGATCCGGAGGATGTGGAGGCGATCATGGAGCGTCTCCGCAACATGGAGTTCGATATCATCGACGCCTCCGAGGTCGACCGCTACAAGGACAAGAAGCGCGATGACAGCGACAACGACGAGGAGGATGTAAAGGCCGACCAGAAGCTGGACATCCTCGATGACCCGGTCCGCATGTATCTCAAGCAGATGGGCCAGGTCCCGCTGCTGACCCGCGAGCAGGAAGTTGAAATCTCCAAGCGCATCGAAGACGCCGAAATTGAAGTCGCCAAGCAGCTCCACCTCTTCGGCTTCACCGCCGAGTGCTACCTGGAACTCGCCGACAAACTCAACAAGGGCAAGGAACGCTTCGACCGCGTGATCCTCGACAAGAAGATCGAGTCCCGCGAGCGCTACATGAAGATCCTGCCGAAGCAGTGCGACCAGCTCAAGCAGCTCCATGAGGAGAACGACGAGATCTTCCGCCAGCTCTCCGCCAAGAACCCGCGCGGCAAGAAGAAGCTGGACGATGATTTCGCCAAGAACCTCCAAACGCTCCACCGCCTCTACACCCGCTTCTACTTCAAGCAGAAGGTCACCGAGGACTTCTGCGAGCTTGTGGAGGAATACCAGCAGCTCTTCTGGAAGTACAACCGCAAGCTCCAGGTCGATCCGGAGGACAAGGAATTCCAGACCAAGCTCCGCGAGCTCCAGCAGAAGGTGTGGCACACCGCCGAGGACTTCGATGAGACCAACAAGCGCCTCCGCCACTGGCTGAAGGAAGCGCTCAAGGCGAAGACCGAGATGGTCGAGGCCAACCTGCGACTCGTCATTTCCATCGCGAAGAAATACACCAACCGCGGCCTCTCCTTCCTCGACCTGATCCAGGAAGGCAACATGGGCCTCATGAAAGCGGTGGAGAAATTCGAATACCGCCGCGGCTACAAGTTCTCGACCTACGCCACCTGGTGGATCCGCCAAGCCATCACCCGCTCCATCGCGGACCAGGCCCGCACGATCCGCATCCCGGTCCACATGATCGAGACGATCAACAAGCTGATGCGCGTGCAAAAGCAGTTGGTCCAGGAATACGGCCGCGAGCCTTCCCCGGAGGAAATCGCCGAGGAAATCCACCTTCCCGTCGAGCGTGTCCGCGCCGTGCTCAAGATGGCCCAGCAGCCGATCTCGCTGCAGGCCCCCGTCGGTGACTCGGACGACACCTCCTTCGGTGACTTCATCGAGGACAAGACCGCCGACAACCCGATGGAGGAAGCCGGCTTCTCGATGCTCAAGGAGAAGATCAAGGACGTCCTCGACACCCTCACCGAGCGCGAGCGCGAAGTGCTCGAGCAGCGCTTCGGCCTCAAGGACGGCTACAGCCGCACGCTTGAGGAAGTGGGCCGCCAGTTCCAGGTCACCCGCGAGCGTATCCGCCAGATCGAGGCCAAGGCCCTCCGCAAAATGCGCCACCCCACCCGTATCCGGAAGCTCGAAGGATTCATCGAGCTGCCGGGAGCGTAAGCCAGGCTCCCCTTTCAAAGCCCGCCGGAAACGGCGGGCTTGTTTGTCTCCTCGTATTTGATCCGGGCATGTGTGCCCTGGCCCTCACGGCACCACGGAGACGTTGTCGAAGGTCGCCTCAGCCGTCACATTCGCATTGCGGCTGGTGGAAACCAGGCCGATGGAGATTTCACCCGCCATCGCAACCGTGTGTGTGGAGATCGTGGACCATGTCGTGCCATTCGTGCTCTTATAGGCCGTCAGCGTGTCCCCGACGCGCGTGATCCGGACCCATACCGGCGTCGCATCCGTTCCCACAACGGTCGTGGACACGGAGCCTCCGGTGCTGCCGCGCCACTTGGAATGCATGGTTCCTGCCGTGTTGCGACCGCAGAAATAGTACTTCGATCCCGTAGCGGAGGTTTCCCTCACCATCACCCCCGCCAGCGGGTTGCCATTGGTGCCCATGTTCACCAGCCGGGCTTTGATCTCGCCATCCCCGCTGAGTGTCTGGGAGGCGAAAAAGAAACCATCGCTGGTCGAATCCAATCCGCTGCCCGATCCGCTGAGGATGTAGGTGCCGCTGCTCTCCCTCCCGAATCCCCCCAACGTCGGAGAGCCAATGTCCTTGCCACTCCAACCCGGAGGCAGCACGAGGGAGGGATCCGCTTCCACAAAGGTCTTACCGACCTTGAGATTGTCATGATAGATCACCCGCTTGGTGCTCGCGGTTGGCGAAGACCAGTTGGCCTTGTACATGCCCCACTTCCAATAGCAGTCCCTGTCCATGGACAGGGTGGGCCCAACCCACTCCATGCACTTGATATAGGTGGTGTCGGTCGCCTTCTTGTAATAAAGCCGCATTTCCCCGCTACCCATGTAGGACGGGAGGTGTTCGAACACGAAGTCGTACCAGATCCCCCGCTGGTAGGGCGCGATATTCGTCCGGCGGCGGATGCCATCGTGATTCTCCGTCCAGCACTTGAACATGCCGTCATCGGTCAGGAGTTGGAACAGGGCATCTCCCCCGGGATGCTTCTGCTGCATGATCACCTCGCTGGTATTGTCGAACTCGTAGTTGCCGGGCTGGGGGTCCAACAGAACGGAGAAGCCATAGAAGCGCCGCACCCCTCGCTGGATGATGGAGGTCCAGCTCCCGGTGCTGCTCGGCATCCCATGCTGGTTGCACTCGGAGCGGATGCCCACATCGGTCGTGGTTTCCCCATAGTTCAATTCGCTCCTCAGGGACCAGGAGCCCGAACGGGCGTAGTTCTGGCTCGCCGTCGTGCTTTCGGGCCTCGGCTCCTTCACTCCGACGTACGGGTTGTTATCCGTTTGGTGGCCGGATTCATATCCGACGAAGGACTCGGTCTGCGCCATCACGCCGGACATTGACAGGCCCAGGACAAGGAGTGACCGCATGATGGTGGAAAGCGGGATTCCCGCAGGCATCGACACCGATGCCCACAGACCCGGCACGGTACGACCTCCATCCATCACCCCGATTTCCATGGATTTGGTTTTAGCAATCATCACATGTTCGCTAGCACGAACATTCAAAACGATCCCACATTCAACCTGAGCACATCGGTTGAATCGTTAACTTCTTGTGCCTTCCCTTCAACCAAACCCCGGGACCAATGGCGCCTTGACTTGAAATCGCGATTCCGATCAGGACCGCCGCCTTGACAATCGGCCTCGCGAAAAGTCAACGGCTAAACCACAAACACATATGCCCAACTCGCCTGACTGCGACACGGTGCGGTATCCGGTTGGAGACGATACAAAAACCCTGCTTGATCGTGTGCTCCACTAAAGCTTCACCCCTTCCGCTGCGGACCCGTCGTGCCATGAGGAACCGGAGACATCTCTTCTCCGCCCTGGGTCTTCTCAGCTTGGCCACCGCTTCAATAGCCGTTCTCAAGGCCCGGCGGACCATTCCAGCCACATCATCTGCTGATCCACCCGGAACGGGTGCGCCCCACCCCTCCAAGGCTGTCGGGAAACCCCGCCCGGAGAGCCGTTTGGATCGCCGGAAGAAGGAAGCTGTACTGGCAGCCCTGCAAGTATTGGACCTGCAGAAGCAGATGGACGCATCGCCGGAACTCCTCCGATCAAGAGGCGAGGAAATGGCGATGCTTGCCGCCAAATGGGCGCATCTCGACCCCGCCGCCGCCATGTCCTGGGCTTCCGCCCTCGAAGGAGAAACCAAGGAAGCGATTCTCCCGACGATGGCGATGGAACTGGCGGCCCGTGCTCCCGGCCCGGCCATGGAGGTGGCCTTGATGCTGGATGGAGGACAAACACGCCGCGATGTTTTGTCATTCGTCTCGGCACAGTGGGCCGGAGCATATCCCAAGGAAGGATTGCAATGGCTGCGCGACCTGACCGATCCGGAGTTGAGGGCAACTGTCGAGCATCGCATGATGATGGCCGTGGCATCGGATCATCCTTCGGATGCGGCGAACTACGTGATGGAGATGCAGGCCCCCGAAGCGCGCCTGGAGAGCATGCCGGGGATCATCCAGCGCTGGGTTCAAATCGAGCCGGAAGCGGCAGCCGACTGGGTGCGGGGTGTTTCCGACGCCAACCTGCGGACGGCAAGTCTTCAGCCCATGCTGCGGGTTTGGGCCCAGGCGGCGCCGGCTGAACTCCGGAACTGGTGGTCGCGGCAGCCGGAGGGAACCTTCCGCAACGAGGTCGCATCCTCAATGGCATCCATCATGGCCGCCACGAACCCTTCGAGCGCGCTCTCATACGCGGAGGGGATCAGTGATCCCCAGCTCAAAGCGGTTGCGCTACAAAATCTCTCGGAGCCTTAGAGCATGTGCCGGAATTCCGTCCTGCTCCGTGGAAGGGTGGAGAGGGTGCGCCTATGAACGATCGGGCACCCCCTCAACCACGGTCCACCACCTTCTCCCGGGCTGGCAAAAAAACCACCTCTCAACGGTAATCCAACTGCGCCGTCGCGACGTTGTCGCTTTCGCTGACAAAACGGATCCAATAGGCTTGGAATGCCTCCGGGAAATCGTGCTGGAACCTGCCGTCCACCTTGAATGTCAGGTAATCCACCCAGTTCCCCGTGCCAGTGAGATCCACTTGCGCACGCACCGTCGCCGGAGTCTTCGTGGAAACCACGAACGTCTTCTTGTCGAAGCCCGTCATGAGATACGGATCGGATGGCACGCCCGCCTTCACATTGGTATCCTTCCACGGACCACCCTTGCCGCGGGGCTTGCCGAGCTTCCACACGTCGTCGATCGCACCGGTCCACAGCGCGGCCTTGCCATCATCGGAGCGGATGATGTGCGGATTGTCCATGCCCTGTCCACCAGCCACACCGGACATGATGAACATGCCACGATAGGAGCAGTAATCGTGGATGCGAAGGTTGTGCGTGGCGACCGCGCGCGCCTTGGCGAAGCCACCGGCATTGTTCGCGGGCTGTTCATAGAAGATACCGCCGGCATTGAAAAGATTGCGCTCCGTGGAGACCTCGCGGCACACGCGGGCATCGCCCAACGGCCCGACCTGATCGAAGGACGGATCACCCTTTGGCAAACGCCAGCGCGCGCCCTTCTCATCCACATACAAAACCGAGGCGGCATCGACTTCGACCGCGCCGGTCGGAATCGCAGTCTGCTTCTTCGCATGGTCCCAGCGCGCCGCATCGTCCACGCGCTTGAGCTTCAATTCCCCGTCCAGCTCATAGTAACCCACATCCCCTTGCGGTGAAACGGCGGCCAGGGAAAGCGTGCGGGCATTGTCGGCACGAGCACGCACCACGCCACCGGTCACGTTCACTTCGGAAGGCTTCGCCAGTCCGCCGAAAATCTCATCGCCCAGGTCCTTGCGGGTGTCCTCATTCGCGTATTGGAAGAATGCGGTCACCTTCGCCAGATCGCTGTCGGAGGTCAGGCGCAGCCAGGTGCCTTCCAGCTTCGAGAGATCGAGCCACTGGTAGGGCTTGTCCGCCTTGATCTTCATCACGGACTTCCATTGGCCGTTGCCCGCGGCATCCACTTCCACGTTGATGATGGGAATCAAGCCCGGCTTGCCCGCATCGATGGACAGGTGCAGACCGCGCTTGTCATAACCGGAGAGCAGATACGGATCGGACGGAGCGTTGCGCTTCACCGGTTCGTTCATCCACACCGCGCCACGACCGATCACGGGGCCGATGTCCGCGAGCTTCTCCGGATCGACAAACCATAGGTTCGACTGCGATTGCGGCGCGGCGATCACGCCCTTCGCCTTGTTCTTGTTCAGGAACTCCGCCTTGGCCGTGTCATCGCAACCGAAGACCACCTTGTCCTTCCAGCGTGCGAAGTCGCCGATCACCTTGAGGTAGTTCGACAGTGGCTTGATGCCCGCGGAGTGCGTGGAATCGAACGTCGCCGGGAAATTCCAGAACGTCCCGTGCATCGTCATCAGGAAATCCTTCCCGCCGATCTCGCGGATACGCGGCCACTCGGTATTCCAACCGTGCGCGCCATCGTAGGAATGCGAACCCTTCGGCAGGCGGTAGGACGTCCACTTGCCGTGATCGAGGCACATGAAGATCAGCGAGCGATAGTCCCAGCCGATCGTCCACACCGGATCCTTCGCCGGATCGGGATTGCCCGTGATTCCGCCGGGACCGGTGACATCCGTGAACTGGTTGCGGCGGATCACCGTCCACTTGTCCGCCTTGCCATCCCACTCGGCCAGCGCACCGGAGGGAGCCGCCGGATTCACCGTGGCCTCGGCGGCGTGGTCGCCGTTGTTCGCGTAAATGAGGCGCCCCTGGCCGGAGTAGAGGCCCTTGCCGTGATAGCCGGGAAGGTTGGCATGGCGCCCGCCCTTCTGTTGCTCATCGCGCCACAGTTCCGTCACCACGAGGCTGCGGACATCCACCTCATAGATGCCCTCCTCCATGGTGGCGTAGTAGATCTTGTTCGCCGGATCGGTGAGGTGGCGGGCATTCCCGGTCATGCGGCCGTACATGTCCTTGAACGGAATCACCCGCACGTTGCGCTGCGCATCGATGGCGTACGACCCGATGAAAAGCTGATTGCTCTCCTTGTGGATCATCCGGTTCGCCGGAGTGCCGCCGATGCTTTCCGGATGCACGATCTGTTCGAGATCCGGCGTGATTTCATAGAGCTTGTCGGACGAGCCCTTCGGCGCGTGCGGCGCGTAGGTGATCACCCACAGGCGGTCCGCCCAGGGCACCACGGCTCCGGTGCCGCACTCGCCCTCGTTGTTGAAACAAGCCAGTCCCGGATAAATCCCGGAGACATTCACCGGCTCCGCCTGGAGCACTCCCGCGAGCATGAGTCCAAGGGCAGGATGACGTAAATTGCGTAAGAACATGATGGAAATGCCGACGGTCCGGCACTGGGAGGTGTGGCGGGTCCATCATCATGACACCAAAAAGCGTCGATTCAGGGAAAATATTTCCTCTCACGACACTCACCCGGTACGCAATATGGCCGGGCGTTACCGCCCGGCCACACTCATTGCATTGCATGTACCCAGAAGAAATCTTCGAAGCCGGACACCCGCACCGGGGTGTTGCTTCGGAGGAAACATGAGCGAAATATCCCGAATCGGGTATGCCAAAAGCGCCGCGATTATTGGCATTTTCGGCACTCCGGCGTCACTCTCTCCAACCAACACCGGCCATCCGTTCGCTTCCCTTCTCGCGCGGGTGATTTTTTCCGTGTTACTCTCGGCCCCACCCGACACTTCCCGATAGGAACCATGTCGCAGGAACCCCACCCCACCGCCTTGGATCGCAGCCGCGAAGGTGATCTTGATGCCTTCGGCGAACTGGTGCGCCAGCATGAGGGCTGGGTGCGCGGCTACCTGCGGACGCGCATCCGCGACTGGGCGGCGGCGGATGATCTCGCTCAGGATGTGTTCGTTACCGCCTTCCGCCGGATCCGCGATTATCGCGGCGAGGCCCCCTTCGAGGCTTGGTTGCGTGGCATCGCGATGAACCACATGCGGAACTTCATCCGCAAGCGCCGCGAGGACTGCATCGGCGGTAGCGAGGAACTCCAGGCGCTCATGGACGCCGACTCACACGCAGTGGAAAGCAGCGGCCCCGCTCTCGATGCCCTGCGCGAATGCCTTCACCGCATCGATGGTCCGGCCCGCGAGCTGCTGGACGGTCGCTACGTGCAGGGCAAGAGCGTCCGTGAACTGGCGGATGAGGCAGGGCGCGGCTATTCCGCGCTCACCATGCAGCTCCACCGCATGCGCGAGGCGCTGGCGGACTGCGTGAAAAAGAAACTGGAGCTTTCAGGCATATGAATGAGCACGAGGACATCATCGCCCGCATGATCGAGGGCGACGCCAGCCCGGAGGAAATCGCCCGCCTCACCGACGCCGCGCGCATCGATCCCGCTCTGCGCGCACGGATGGCGGAAGCGACAGCCCTTCACGGCATGCTAGGCATCGTGATGGAGGACGAGTTCTCGCGGGAGCGCCGCCTGCAAAACATCCTCAAGGCCGTGAAGGCCACGGAGCAGGACCATTTCGTGGAAGCGGTGCAGGACAAGGTCCGCGAGGGCAATCGGTTCCGGCGTATCCGCCGTGGCATCGCGATCGCCGCGGCGGTCGCCCTCTGCCTCACCGGCTGGATGTTCCTCGCGGGCAAACACCGTGCCGTCGCCACCGTGGCCCGCGTGGAAACCGTCACCTGGGGCAAAAGCGTGGAATTCGACGCCGGCAGCCACCTCAAATCCGGCCAGCATCTGTCCTTCGACTCCGGCCTCGTCGAGCTCCAGATCGGCAAGCGCGGCAAGATGATCGTGGAAGGTCCGGCCGATCTCGAATTCGCTGCTGCCGACAAATCGATCCTCCACCGGGGACGTGTGGTCATGCGTGTCACACCCGCGGGACACGGCTATCGCATGGAAACACCGGGCGGAGCGGTGGTCGATCTCGGCACCGAGTTCGCCGTTTCCGTGGGCGACAAGGGTGACACCGAAACCCACGTGTTGGAGGGCGAGGTGGAAGCCTTCCCCAATGGCGGAGGCAAGGTGCTGCTCACACGTGACAAGGCACTGCGTTTCGCCCATGGCGGCGAGAGCATCCCCGCGGATCTCGGCGAGTTCTACACCGCCATGCCGCCCACCCACAGCAAGACCGTGAATCAGGTCCACTGGCCGCTGGATACCATTACCGACGCCACTACTCCTGCGGTCAGCGATGGCATGCCGCCGGGGCCGAAAGACTTCCGCCTGCTGTCGCGCGGCAGCTTCCCCCCACCCTATGGCAGCGAAGGTGTCTTCGGACGGGCGCTGCGTTTCGATGGCAACCAAGCCTATGCGGAAAGCGATTTCCGTGGCATCGGCGGCGCCGCTCCCCGCACCGTGTCCTTCTGGGTGAAGGTGCCAAAGGACTTCAATCCCAAGGAAGGCTTCGCCATCGTCTCATGGGGGAATTTCGTTCCCGATCATCCCGGCGGCGTCTGGCAGATCGCCGTCAATCCGCTGGTGGAAGACGGCCCCATCGGCCGCATCCGCGTGGGCACCCATCAGGGCCAGATCGTTGGCACCCGCGACCTGCGCGATGACAACTGGCATCACGTCGCTGCGGTCCTCTACGGCGGCTCGCAGCCGAACGTGGGCACCCACGTGCTGGTCTATCTGGATGGCAAGCTGGAGCCGATCTCCCGCCGGGCCCTGCGCGAGATCAGCACCGACATCGACACCGCCACCCACGGCGTCTGGCTCGGCCGGGACATCACCAACAACGCCAAATCGCTCGCCCAGGACAAGCGCCGCTTCTTCCGCGGCGACATCGATGAAGTCTATATCTTCGATGCCGCCTTGTCCCAGTCCGACATCCTCAGGCTGAAGGACGGGAACGTGGCCCCGGAGTGATTCTCTGCGTACGTAGTTCCTCCTTCAGGAGGGCGGGGAAAACATCGCCTTCCATTCCAAGCTACCAGACCTTTACAGCCGGAGGCGTTCCGGTCTTGCCACATTTGGGAGCAGTGGACTTCAAGACGCCCTCCTGAAGGAGGAACTACGTACGAAGATCACCCCTTCACCGGCGCATTCCACGCCTCCCTGCGATGCCGTGCGGGCGATCTCCCGAACTGCTCGTGGAACCGCCGCGAGAAATGCTGGATCGTTTTGAACCCGCACCGCTGCGCGATCTCCCCCACGGACAGACCGCTGTGCAGCAGGAAATCCGACGCCCTCTCCAACCTCAGCCGCCACAGCCATTCCGAAGGCGGCAGACCGATCTCCGATTGAAAACGCCGCGCCAGATGCTGCGGCGTCACCGAGGCCGCCATCGCCGCGGTGGCCAGGCATTCCGCATCCGCCAGATGCTGCTCCATGTGCCGGATCGCCAGCTCCACCACCGATTGCTGGCGCAGGTCGGACGAGGATTCCGTGACGCACAAGTAGGATAAAAGCGCCGCCAACCCCATGTGATCCACCCAGCGCGTGTTGAGCGGCCCCTCGTAACGCGGCTGCGCCATCACCATATCCATGATCTTCGAGAGCGAATCGGACACCTGGATCACCTTCGGCGCGGCGTGGAGCGCGGCGGATAAATCCTCCGGCACCGCCTCCGGCTTCACCGCCACCCAGGTGTGGTGCGTCGGGCTCTCTGCCGCGTAAACCACCGTTTCATGCTGGCCCGGCACCTGCAGTGTCGCCTGCCCCGGCGCGAACTCCCGCACCTCCCCATTCACATGGGAAACCCCGGAACCACTGAGCAGGATCACGATCTGCCAGTCCTGCTGGATGCGTGGTCCGCAGATGCCGCCGGGCGTATAGAAAGCCTCGCCGAAGACCGTGTCCACGCCGTGGCGGCCGTGGTTCACGCGGGTCAGGTTGATCAGACGGTCGGACATCGGATGTTCGCTGTGGATAAATTTATGGCACGAGCGGGACGTTGCGCGCAAGAACCATTCCAGTGTTCAATGACCAAACAATGAATGGTAGTGAGCCGAACCGCGGCCGCGCCATGAAGATTGCTCACAGTCACCAATCCAATACCCGAAACGCCATCATGACCTGGAAACCGAATCCCAAGTACAAGTTCACCTTCGGCCTCTGGACCGTCGGCAATGTCGGCCGCGACCCCTTCGGTCTTCCGACCCGTCCGGACCTCTCCCCCGCCCAGATCTGCGATCTCGTGGGTGAAGCCGGTGCCTACGGCGTGAACTTCCACGACAACGACCTGATCCCGATCGACGCCACCGCCGCCGAGACCGCCGAGATCAAGCGTGACTTCACCGCCGCCCTGAAGCGCAACAAGCTCAAGGTGCCGATGGCCACCGTGAACCTCTTCACGGAAGCCGTGTTCAAGGACGGCGCCTTCACCAGCCACGATCCCGCCGTGCGCGCCTACGCCGTGCAGAAGACTTTCCGCGCGATGGACCTCGGTGCGGAGTTCGGCGCGAAGATCTTCGTGCTCTGGGGTGGCCGCGAAGGCGCCGAGTCGGACGCCCACAAGGATCCCTACATCGCCATCCAGCACACCCGCCAGGCCTTCAACCTCCTCGCCGCCTATAACATCGAGAAGGGCTACGGCTACAAGTTCGCCCTTGAGGCCAAGCCGAACGAACCCCGCGGCCACATCTACAACGCCGTCACCGGTTCCTACCTCGCCTTCATCCAGACGCTGGAGCATCCGGAAATGTTCGGCGTGAACCCGGAAGTGGCCCACGAACACATGGCCGGCCTCAACTTCGTCCACCAGATCGCCGCTGCGCTCGATGCGAAGAAGCTCTTCCACATCGACCTGAACGACCAGGAATTCGGCCGCTACGACCAGGACTTCCGCTTCGGCTCCGCGAACCTGAAGCACTGCTTCCACCTCGTGAAGATCCTCGAGGATTACAAATACAACGCGCCGCGTTCCTTCGACTGCCACGCCTACCGCGCCAGCGATTTCGAGGACCTGAAGTGGTTCGCCTCCGGCAACATGCGCACCTACGAAATCCTCGCCGACAAGGCCCAGCGCTGGAACACCGACAAGGACATCCAGGCACTGGTGAAGAAGATCACCGCCGGTGACGAGAAGATCGCGAAGCTCCTCAAGAGCAGCTCGAAGGCCAGCGTGAAGTCCATCGCGGAAGCGAGCTTCGACCGCCACGAACTCGCCAACAAGCGCCTGCCCTACGAGCAGCTCGACCAGCTCACCATGGAACTGCTGATGGGCGTCCGCTGATCGCCTCGCGGTTTCTCCCAACACGTGCCTCCCCGTCCGCTCCACCTCCTGCCTCCCTCGTCGGAGCGGTGCCGGGGAGGCCTCCTTTTAAACAAAAGCTCCCTGCCATGCCCTACGCCCTCGGCTTCGACAGTTCCACCCAAAGCCTCTCCGCGGTCCTGCTGGATCTCGAAACGAACCACGTCTCCCACGAACTGGGTCTCCCCTTCGGAGAACTCACGGAGTACGCCTCGCCGCGCGGCTTTCTGGGAAACCTGCCGGAGGGACAAGTGCATGCCGACCCGCGCCTGTGGGTGGCCGCGCTCGATATGCTGGTGCAGCGCATGAAGGATGAAGGCTGGCCGCTGCATCAGGTGGTCGCCATCTCCGGCTCCGGCCAGCAGCACGGCAGTGTTTATCTCAAGGCGGGCTTCGCTGATCGCCTCGCCGCACTCGATCCCGCGCAACCGCTGACACCGCAGCTCGAAGGCATCTACTCGCGCGCGACTTCGCCGATCTGGATGGACGGCTCCACCTCCGCGGAGTGCGCGGAGATCGCCGCCGCGCTCGGCGGTGCGGACATCGTCTGCGCGCGCAGTGGATCCGTGGCCGTGGAGCGCTTCACCGGCCCGCAGATCCGCGCCTTCTCCAAGCGTGATCCGCAGGGCTACGCGGACACCGCGCGCATCCATCTCGTCAGCTCGTTTTTGTGCAGCCTGCTCATCGGCGCGGACGCACCCATCGATACCGGCGATGGCGCGGGCATGAATCTCATGAACCTCGCTGCCGAGGAATGGGACACGGATCTTCTCAACGCCACCGCGCCCGATCTCGCCTCGAAGCTCCCGCCCGTCAGCCCGGCCTCGAAGCCCTGCGGCACCGTCTCGCCGTGGTTCGTGAAGCGCTTCGGGTTTGCTCCTACGTGCATCGTACTTCCCTTCTCCGGTGACAATCCCAGCTCGCTGGTCGGCATGGGTGCCGCCACGCCGGGCCGCGTGGTCGTGAGCCTCGGCACCAGCGACACACTCTTCGCCGCCATGACCGAGCCGCGTACCGATCCCGAGGGCTGCGGCCATGTCTTTGGAAATCCTCTCGGCGGCTACATGACGCTCGCGTGCATCCGCAATGGATCGCTCGCGCGCGAAGCCTTCCGCGACCAGCTTGGCGCGGATTGGTCCGCATTTGAAGCAGCCGGTGACGCCGAACTCCCGGACACCGCCTTCACCATCCCTTTCGTGGCCGATGAGATCACGCCGAAGCGACACGGCGGCCTCATCGAATCCGAACCCGCCCTGACCACCCCGCAGCGCGTCCGCGCGTTTCTGGAAGGCCAGGCGTTCAACCTGCTGCGCCAGCTCGAATGGATGCACCTCAAGCCGACGGAACTCTGCCTCACCGGCGGAGCCTCGCGGAATGAAGGCATCGCCCGGATCTTCGCGGATGTTTTCGGCGTGCCGGTCAGCCGGCTTTCCGTGAGCAACTCCGCCGCCCTCGGCGCCGCCATGCGTGCAGCCATCGCTTCTGGCACATCTACTACGGATCTAGTGGAATCGCTCTCCCACCCGGATTCTTCCATCCAACCGAAAGAGCGCGGCACGGCACCACGTTACGGAGCCTGGCTGGCATCCCTGAAGGCCACGGCCTGAGGACCGGCTACTACTCAGCGCACATCCCATGAAACCATCCATCCGCTCCGTGCCACCGGCACTGGGCATCCTCACCGCGACCGCCGGTCTCGCCGCCCTTGCAGGGGCGCAGGATGGCGGCCAGCTCTACACCACCTACTGCGCGGCTTGCCATGGCGTGAATGGCGAAGGCGCGCAGAACGGCCAGTTCCCGCCGCTCGCGGGATCGCCCTGGCCGCTCGGAAATCCGGACCGCTCCATCAAGATCCTCATCGCCGGTCTCCACGGCGAGGTCGAGGTGAACGGCAAGACCTGGAATCTCGAAATGCCGCCGCAGGGCGCGATGCTGCCGGACGATCAGATCGCCGCCATCCTCACCTACGTCCGCTCCTCATGGGGCAACAAGGCGCCCGGCGTGGAAACCTCGCGCGTGAAAACCGTGCGTGCCGCCACCGCCAACCGCACCACGCCATGGACCGCCGCGGAACTGCTCAAGCAGCATCCGCTGGATGTGAAGCCGCCCGTCGCGGATCTCATCTCCTACGTCTATGACGGCACATGGAAGAAGCTTCCGGACTTCAATACCATCAAGGCCGCCGCCACCGAGGAGGAACACAATGGCATCATCTCGATCGCCAAAGCCGGTCGAAAGGATCACTTCGGCATGGTCTGGGAAGGCGTGCTCGATCTGCCCGTGGATGGCGACTACGAGTTCTACCTCGCCGCCGATGATGGCATGCGCCTCATGCTCGATGGCACTCCGCTCGGCGAGGTCGATGGCATCGGCCCGATCCAGGGACGCGAGAAACAGGCCGCCGGAAAATTCGCCAAGGGCCCGCACAAGCTGCGCGTCGAGTTCTTCGAGTTCGAAGGCCAGGAGGAAATCCAGATCGGCTGGCGCAAGAAGGGCGACAAGAACTGGGTCTGGCTCACCGACCGCAAGGCTGCGAACAAGCCGAAGTGGCCGGACATCATGATCGAGCCCGTCGCCGAAAAGGCCGCGATCTACCGCAACTTCATCAAGGGCACCACCGCCCGCGGCATCGGCATCGGCCTGCCCGGCGGCGTCAATTTCGCTTGGAGCGCCGATCACTTCGCACCGGAACTGATCTGGCAGGGCGAGTTCATGAACGGCGGCCACCACTGGACCGAACGCGGCCAAGGCTACGAGCCTCCCGCAGGCGATCATGTCGTCAATCTTTCCAAAGGAGAAGCCCTCCCCGAAGGCGCGAAGTTCCTCGGCTACAAGCTCGATCCCAAGGGCAACCCGACCTTCTCCATGAGCATCGGCAAATCCCGCCTGCTCGATTCCTACAAGGCCGGTGGCTCTGATACCGAACGCACTCTGGTGCGCACGCTCTCGCTCACTGGCGAGGGCAGTGCCGTGGACGTGGTCATCACCGACACGCTGCCCGTACAGGCTATTTCTTCCACGGAATTCGCGCTCGGCAACCTCGCCTCCGTGGCCTCCGGCCCACCCGCACCGAAGCCGAAGAACGGCAAGCTGGTCCTCACCCTGGCCACCGGCCAAACCGCCACCCTCCTCTACCGCTGGAAATGAAAGCCGCCCTCCTCACACTCGCCCTCCTCATCAGCGGGGTTCACGCCGGACAAGAGGAATACTACATCCGCGAACAAATCCCCACGCCCACCAACGAGGTGATGGAGCTCGGCTCCATCGCGCTCCTGCCGGACAAGCAGGTCGCCGTCGCCGACCGCCGCGGTGACATCTGGATCTGCAACGGAGCCTACGATGCCGATCTCTCGAAGGTCACCTGGCGCAAGTTCGCCAGCGGTCTTCACGAACCTTTCGGCATGTTCTGGAAGGACGGCTGGCTCTACCTCACCCAGCGCCCGGAAGTCACCCGCATCAAGGACAGCGATGGCGACGGCACCGCCGACACCTTCGAGACCATCTGCGACCAATGGGGCATCAATGGCGACTACCACGAGTTCGCCTTCGGCAGCACCCCGGACAAGGATGGCAACATCTGGGTCCTGCTCTGCCTCACCGGCTCCTTCACCTCGGAGTCGCCCTGGCGCGGCTGGGCCCTGCGCGTCACGCCGAAGGGCGAGATGATCCCCACCTGCTCCGGCATCCGCTCTCCCGGCGGCATCGGCTTCAATGCCGAGGGCGATGCTTTCTACACCGACAACCAGGGACCGTGGAACGGCTCCTCCGGCCTGAAGTGGCTCAAGCCCGGATCCTTCCAGGGCAACCCGAGCGGCAACAACTGGCACGGCGACAAGTTCCCCGCCCCGCCGCAACCCGCCGACCCCTCGCGCATCCTCACCGAGCGCAGGAAGTTCCCCGAGTTCGTCCCGCCCGCCGTCATCCTCCCGCACGCCAAGGTCGGCCAATCGCCCAGCGGCATCGCCTGCGATCTCAGCAGCGGCAAGTTCGGCCCGTGGCAGAAGCAGATGCTCATCGGCGAGCAAACCCACTCGCAGGTCCAGCGCATCAATCTCGAAAAGGTCAACGGCCTTTACCAGGGCGCGGTGTTCCATTTCCTGGAAGGCTTCGAGGCCGGCATCGTCCCCATGCGCCAGGCCGAGGACGGCACGCTCTTCGTCGGCGGCACCAACCGCGGCTGGGCCTCGCGCGGCAGCAAGCCGTTTACCTTCGAGCGCGTCCGCTGGACCGGCAAAACGCCCTTCGAAGTCCACGACATGAGCGCCCGCCCGGACGGCTTCGAACTCACCTTCACCGGCCCCGTCGATCCCGTCACCGCCGGCGACCCCGCCACTTATGCCATGGACGCGTGGACCTACATCTACCAATCCAAATACGGCAGCCCCGAGGTCGATCAAACCACCCCGAAAATCACCGCCGCCACCGTCTCCCCGGACAAGCTCAAGGTGCGGATCAAAGTGGAAGGCCTCACCCAGGGCCATGTCCACCACCTCACCGCCAAGCCCCTCAAATCCGCCGAAGGCAAACCCCTCTGGCACCCCGAGGCGTGGTACACCCTCAACGAGATTCCGAAGTAAGCCACGGCTCCCGCTTCAACATTCCATTCCCAACAACCCAAAAATGGCGGCCACCCGGCCGCCATTTTTTCGGCCCGATTTATCCAGAGATAGGGAGAGAATCGCTGTATTGCAATTTGACCCAACCTAGCATTTCAAGATTTCTGATCGCATCCGCCAAGCTCTGCTGTTTGGCTAAATCCTTTCTCCAGAGCTTCTTCCATTCGAGAATGTAATCGAAAAGATCGGCTTCACTAACTTCGTCTGGCTTCCTGTCGTGCTTGAGCACTTGCACCGCGAAAATCACTGTCGCCACCTCTTCAGCCTGATCCGTGTTCTTGATCCGGCTGAACAGGTCCACTGTTTTATCGATCTTGCGCCGGAATGGCTTCAGATCTTCGGCAAGTTTCAAACGCGCCTTGGCATATTCCGGTCCCACTTTCAATGCCGTCATCTTGCCAAGCTGTTGCTCGATCACCCAATTGTTGTTGGCTAGCACGTTGATGGCCTCCTTCACTTCGTCGGCGAACGGGCCGTAGCTATTCCGCTCGAATTGAAATCCGGTATCAAGCCCTTGCTTGGTGAGGATATAGCATATTTTTTGGAAAATCGTCCGACCGACGGGATTCGCATAAGGCTGGTGCTCCAAATCGTAAAGCACCTCCATCAAGGCTGCCCATTCTGGGCGCAATTTCTCCCTGCGCCGACCTTTGACCGCAAACTCCAATTGCTGGTCTGCCCCTAGGAAATCCTCCTTCAGTTGGCTCGCCGGAGTGCCATAAGGTGCGTAAATTTCAACAGGAATACCGATCCCTTTCAGCTTAGAATACATCAAAGGACCAACAGTCGCCCACTCCAGTCCACCATTGCCACAACCAAGCGGAGGAAAGGCAATGGACTCAACGCCCCATATCCGGAAGTGCTTCAGGAAGTAGTTCAATCCGGCTTCCACATCTTCGAGGCGCGTAGCGGCTCGCCAATGCCCCTTGGTGGGAAAATTCACAATCGAAATCCCACCCAAATCCTTATAGTGGTAGGGTTCACCCAGCCGCACCTCATCGCGGGCGCAGCGTTCCGCGTAGTCCTCGAACATAGTCGGATACTCCTTCTTGAAAATTTGGGCGATCCCTTTGCCCATCACGCCCACACAGTTCACCGTATTCACGAGCGTGCGCATATCGCTAGCAAACATATCACCAATCAAAACTCGGATGTTTGGAAAATTCGGCTTCATGGCTCAGTGAAAAAAAATATCTGCGTCGATGACGATGGGAAGGCCGAAGCCAATCTCTTCCAAGCGCGTCTGGGCAGCGGCATCCACAACATAGGCGCCAATGAGGTATTCTGGCGGAATTCGATGCGGAATCAATGCTTCAGCACACTTCGCGCTGCTATGACGCCATTCCTCGATCTGGTTCTCCGGGTGCTTCCAGTTCGCGGCAAACACGTATTCAAGATCCATAAATCGTAGTCGGTCGGGTGACGAAAATCTCACATATTTGCTCGCTGCGTTCTGATCCGTGATCACGGCTCCACTGATCTTGAGGATGTCGGTCGAAATTCGCAGCACACAAAGCGAACTCGCTTCATTCCTCCTGCGTGACATCATCGGATTTCGAGCATGGAAATACACGTTAGCATACTCATGCAAACGCAAGCCGCCAGGAACCTGTTTCGCATCCCGTTTGTCTTGGACCTCCTGTAAGGCAATGGAATCATGCTGAAGTCGCGCCGCCTGCGTGTACGACAATATCCCGTGCTTTAGAACCGAAGAAATGTTCGCAAGCGGAGTGATGTTCTGGAATTCAGTGAGGTTCATGGAGCATTTGAATTCAACCGAATAACCCCACTCGACAATCCTGAGCAAAGAAAGGCCATATCGATCATTTCAAAAAGTCGCTTCATCGCCAACCTGAACCATCTCACCCCTCCAGCCAGCGGATTGGTTGCCACGGAAAGTGGTCTTTGAAAACCGACGACCAACGCTTGGAGAGCCGGGCATCCACGCCTGAAATTTTGGCCAACCTCTGAGACAGTGTGGTTCATGCAAATGGCTTTCTACTTAGGCCTGTATGTTCAGCCAAGTGGAAGAGTCTTTGATCACAGTCTTCCTCCGGGCGGGCATGGGGCGGGATGCACGCTAACAAACACCCCGCGCCGGGGAAGTAGAAAGGATGCCGTGATTCCGCCTCGCCTACCCGGCGATCCAGCCCGCGACGCCTCTCTCTCTAACAGCCGCCCCGCCATCCACTATTCGCGCCCTCAACCCTCCCCATTCTACCCGAAATTCTCCTGATTTCCTTGGATCCCAATAAGTTTCCAGCCTTCCACTCCATTCCCCCACCCCTGCCTCCAACAAACGATCCCCTCGTTTTTGCGTGTCATCTTCGACACGCCTGCTTCACTCCCCGGCGAACGATGGCCGATAGCCCCACGGAGGAAACCCTTCTGCTCGTCGATCCCGACCACGATTTCCTGGATTGGGCGACGAAGCATTTGTCCGCACGCAACCTGCGCATCCTGCGTTGTGACAACGCCCAGAACGCCGCCAAGGTGGTCGAGAAGACCGCCGTGGACGTGGTGATCGCGGCGATCGCACTGGAGCCCTTCGACGGCCTGGAGCTGCTCACGCAGATCCGCCAGATCAGCCCCCACACGCTGGTGGTGCTCACCGCCGGCTTCCCGACCACCGGCCAGGTGATCGAGGCCACCCAGCGCGGCGCGCACGACGTGCTGCGCAAGGAGGCGCTGCCCTTCGAGCTGCGCCCGGTGGTCGAGTCCGCGCTCCAGACGTTGGAAGACCGCCGCAGCGCGGAGGAGCCGGTGGCGGAACTGCCGACCGTGGATGGCCGCGTGAAGATCATCGGCGTTTCCCGCGCCCTGCAGGATGTTTTCAAGATGGTCGGCCGCGTCGCCCGCTCGGACGCGCCTGTATTGATTTCCGGCGAAAGCGGCACCGGCAAGGAGCTGGTCGCGAAGGCGATTCACGAATACAGCCCGCGCCGCACCAAGGAGCTCATCACCATCAATTGCGGCGCGATCCCGGAGAACCTGCTGGAAAGCGAGCTCTTCGGCCATGAGAAGGGCTCCTTCACCGGCGCGATCGCGAAGCGCGAGGGCCGCTTCGAGCAGGCCGATGGCGGCACACTGTTCCTGGATGAGATCGGCGACATGCCGCTTTCCATCCAGGTGAAGCTGCTGCGCGTGCTGCAGGACGGCTCCTTCTCCCGCGTCGGCTCGAATGAAACGCTGAAGACGGACGTGCGCGTGGTTGCCGCCACCCACAAGGACCTCGTCGCCGAGGTCGCCGCCGGACGTTTCCGCGAGGACCTTTACTACCGCTTGAACGTGGTGGAGCTGCGCATCCCGCCGCTGCGCGAGCGCCGCGAGGACATCCCGCTGCTGGCGGAGTTCTTCCTCCAGAAGATCACGCGGAAAAACGGCATGGCCCGCATCCGCCTTACCGCGGAGGCCGTGGCCGCGCTCCAGCTCCACAACTGGCCGGGCAATGTCCGCGAACTGGAGAACACCATCGCCCGCGCCTGCGCCCTCTCCTCCTCCAGCATCCTGCTGCCCGCGGACATCCCGCTGGCCGCCGCCCCCTCCGCCATGCGGAATACGGTGGCGGAGTCCATGGACCGCCTGCTCAATGCCGCCCCCACCGGGACGAATCTCATCGATTGGGTCAGCCGTGAGATGGCGGGCCGCGTGCTGGAGCGAGCCAATGGCGACCTGAAGGAAGCCTCGATCGAGTTGGGGGTAACCGCCTCGGAATTGCGCCAGTTGCTCGCCCGGGAATCCTGAAATGCCCCGCGTCCCGCCGACCCGCATCTCGGCTGGCCAGCCGCGCGGGTTCGGCCTAGGGTCGCCCCGTCCGATGCCCGTCCGCCCGTCACTTTTCCTGATTCTCGCCGCTCTCCCGGCCTTGGGAGCCACGGCCTTGCGTGACCAACCTCTCTGGCGGCAGGGCATGGAGGCGCTCGATGCCGAGCTGTGGGACGTGGCCGACCAGCGGTTCGAACAAGCGCTCAAAACACCCGATCTTGCTCCCGCCGACCGCCATCAAATCGAGACGAAGCGGCTGGAAGCATGGATCCGCGGGGACCGCTCCGACCAAGCGTTGAAGAAACTGGCGGACCCCGCCTTCGCCAATGATCCGGAGACCTATTTCTGGAAATCGCAGGCCCTCGCCGGTCTGGGTCGATACCATGAGGCGGTCGAAGGTCTGGTCCCGGCAATGGACAATCCCAAGGCCGCCTTCCGCAACCAGGCGCTGCTCACCCGCGCGAGCCTCCAGCTGTCGCTGGGGGATCAGGATGGCGCACGCGGCACGCTGGAGGTGTTGGCCCGTTCCAGCGATCCCTCCATGGTGCGGCAGGCGAAGCTGCGCCAGACCTCGCTGCTGATCGACCAAGGCAAAACCACCGAGGCGCGCAAGCTGCTGCCCCCGGCCAAAGGACTGGAGGGTTCCGATCTGGCCGAGCGTTCGTTCCTCGATGCCACCCTGTTGCTTGCCGAGGGCAAGGCGGACGAGGCGGTCACCGCCTTCACCGCGCTCAAGCAGCAGGCGGAGAAACAATCCCGCCCGCGCTACTACGCCGCTGTGATCGGCTTGGCGGATGCCACCGCTGTTTCGGAGGGCAAGGAGGCCGCAGCCACCCTGCTGCTGGATGAGATCCAGAAACAAAAGGACCTGCCCATGCTGGAGCCGATCTTCAAGCGCCTGCTCCAGTGGCTGCCAGACCAGCCCGCACCGGACGACACGATCATGGAGCGGTTGAAGGACTGGATTCCGCCAAACGCGCCGTCCTTCCGCGGCGTGATCCCCACCCCCATCGAAGGTGATCCAGCCAAGGACCTGTCCGGTGCCAATGATCCTTGGCCGGTCCCGGCCGCGAAGCCCGCGCAGACCACCGCCAATGACCTCGCCGCCTTTTCTCTCTATACCCGCGCCATTGGTCTCTACCGCACCGGCACGCCGGATTCCACCCATGAGGCGGACCACCTCATGACCCGCCTGCGCTGGGAATACCCGGGCCATTTCCTGGTGCCGAGGGCGCTGCTGCAGGTCGGACGCTGGCGTCTGCTGGAGAAAGACCTGGAGGCAGCTTTCGTCGCCTTTGATGCGGTGTTGAAGACGGCGAATTCCCCGCAGTTGAAGGGCGAAGCCGCATTCGCCGAAGCACGCGCGGAATACGATCGGGGAAATCCCGATGCCGCCGCCGCCCTGTTCAACCAGGCCAGCGAGTTGCTGCCGGATCGCTCCGGCGATGTCGCGGCGCTCAATACCGCGCTGGTCCGCCTGCAGGACGGCGATCTCCCTGCCATTCCATCGACCGGGCATCCGGAGCGGGATGCCCGCATCCGCGGCGAGTTGGATCTGGAGCGCGCACTGGTAGAACCTTCACCGGACAAGAGCTGCGAGGCACTTCAGCAGTTCCTTTCCACCCACCCGGCTCACCCCCGCGCGGGTGAGGCACGGCTGACCGCCGCTTCCGCAGCCCTGCGCATGCACCCGCCGGACTCTACCTTTGCCAAAGCGCAGTTGGGCATTCTGGAATCGGACGCCGCGTTGTTGAAGAGCATCCCGGCGGAGCGTCTGGCTTGGCTGCGGCTGGAGATCGCGGACCAGGCGGAATCCCCGGAGGCGGCCATTCAGGCGGCGCGGGGCTATCTCGGTAGTTTCCCGGACAGCCCTGCGGTCGCTGAGGCCACCTTGATCCTCGGCCGCAATCAGTTCCGCAACGAGGACTATCACAACTCCCGTCTGACTCTGGAACGGCTGGCCAATACGTCTCCCAACTCCCCCGCCGCACCAGCCGCACTGATGCTGGCCGCCCGTGCGGCCGCTCTGGGAGCCACCGACCAATCCCGCGGGGAAAGCCTCAAGCTGTATTCGAAGATCATCGACCGCAATGACTCGCTCGGCCCCCTGGCCCGGCTGGAACACGCCAGCCTGCTCATCGACCTCTCCCGTCTGGACGAGGCCATCACGGAGCTCCAGCCGTGGTTCGCCTCGCTGAAACCCGGCGATCCGCTGAGGATCCCGGCCGGACTGCTGCTGGGAGACGCCCTCTACGCACAGGGCGTGGAAAAGCCCGCCTCGCTCGCCTCCGCACTGGCCATCTACGATCAACTTCTTGCCGAAGCAAAAAACCAGCCCGCTCTCGTCAACCGCCTGCAATACCAGCGCGGCATGACCCTCGAACACCTCCCCGGCCCGGATGGCGGCACTCGCGCCGGCAGCGCCCTGGAGTGTTACGTGGCCGTACTGCAAGGCACCAACGACCGTCCGCCTGCCGAATGGAAATGGTTCGAGAGTTGCGGTTTCCGCGCCCTGAAACTCCTTGAGGACGCCGGCAAGTGGCGCTCCGCCATGAAGATCGCCAGCAAGATCGCTTCCTTCAAAGGCCCCCGCGCCGCCGAGGCCGCCGAACGCGCCCAGACCATCCGCATGGAACAGATGATCTACGAAGACTGACCCTTTTCCTCCTACGCCACCAACCACACCTACCAACCACGTCTCATCCATGCCCAAACTCTTCATCCCCGGACCGATCGACGTTTCGCAGGAAACCTACGCCGCCATGAGCCAGCCGATGATCGGCCACCGTGGCTCCGAGTTCGAAGCCCTCTATGCCTCGCTCCAGCCCGGCCTGCAGGAGATCATCGGCACCACCCGCCCGGTCTTCCTCTCCACCTCCTCCGCCTGGGGCGTGATGGAGGCCTCGCTGCGCAACCTGGTCCGCAAGAAGGTGCTCACCCTCTGCTGCGGCGCGTTCTCGGACAAGTGGTTCGACGTGGCGAAGAAGTGCGGCTTCGAGGCGGACAAGATCCAGGTCGAATGGGGCGAGGCCATCGATCCGGAAGCCGTCCGCGCCAAGCTCGCGGAAGGCGGCTTCGACACCGTCACCCTCATCCACAACGAGACCTCCACGGGCGTGATGAACGACCTCCCCGCCATCGCGAAGGTCGTGAAGTCCTTCGAGGACGTGCTGCTGATCGTGGACACCGTGTCCTCGCTCTCGGGCACCCCGATCAACGCGGATGAACTGGGCCTCGATGTCACCCTCGCCGGTGTCCAGAAGGCGCTGGCGCTGCCACCAGGCCTCGCCGTGTTCGCCGTTTCCGAGGCCGCCATGGCCCGCGCCAAGGCCCAGCCGAACCGCGGCTACTACTTCGACTTCCTCGAGTTCGCGAAGAACGCCGAGGCGAACAACACGCCCTCCACCCCGGCCATCTCGCTGCTCTTCGGCCTCCAGCAGATCCTCGCCAACATCAAGTCGGAAGGCTTTGCCAACCGCGTGGCCCGTCACAAGGCGAACAACAAAATGATCGCCGAGTGGGGCGGGAAGCACGGCTTCAAGAACTTCGCTCCCGAGGGCAACCGCTCGCTCACGCTCACCTGCTTCCATACCCCGGAAGGCTTCGACCAGTCCGGCTTCATCAAGAACCTGAAGTCGAAGCACGGCTTCGTCATCAACGGCGGCTACGGCAAGATCAAGGGCCTCACCTTCCGCATCTCCAACATGGGCAACGAGACCCGCGAGACCATGCAGGAGCTGATCGATGCCATGGACGACGTCCTCGGTTGAAATCACGTGCAACTTTGAAAGATCGCAGGCGCGCGGGACCGTTTGGTCACGCGCGCTTGTTCTTGCTATTAACAAACACAACCCAACCCACGCACACGCATTGCATGAAGATCCCGTTTCTTTTCCTCGCCCTCGCCCTGCCCGCCTTGGCTGCTGAGCCGAACCAGCTCACACCCCAGGAGAAGGCAGATGGCTTCAAGCTCCTCTTCGACGGCAAGACCCTCGATGGCTGGCGCAACTACAAGGAGGAAAAACCCTCCGACAAGACCACCGTCACCGATGGCGCGATCTCGATCGTCAAGGGCAGCGGCAACCTGATCAGCAAGGAGGAGTTCAAGGATTTCGAATTCCGCTTCCAGTTCAAGATCGCCGCGAACGGCAACTCCGGCATCATGTGGCATGTTTCCGAGGCCAAGGGCCAGCCCTACGAAACCGGTCCGGAATACCAGATCCTCGATTCCCTCGGCACCGGCTACGAGCACGAGCTGAAGAAGGGCAACATCGCCGGCAACTTCTACGACATCATCCCCGGCAAGAAGGAATGGGCCAAGCCCGTCACCGAGTGGAGCGATGGCTCGATCAAGGTCGTCGGCACCAAGGTCACCCTCACCATCAACGGCAACACCAGCGCGGACATCGACATGGCCTCGGACGAGGGCAAGGCACTGCTCGCCAAGTCCAAATTCGCCAACTGGCCCTCCTTCAACAAGGAGCCGAAGGGCCACCTCTGCCTCCAGGAACACGGCGATGCCGTCTCCTTCCGCAACCTGCGGATCAAGGAACTGAAGTAAACGCTCCCGCCTCCAGCGGCTTTCTCCCCACAGCCCCCGTTCCGAAAGGACCGGGGGCTGTCGTTTTTCCAGTAATGTGGTCGAAAGCTCCGCTTTCGAATGGTATCCGTCAGCTCCGTTGGCGGCGGCTGTCAGGCCAACCGACCTCCACCCCCATCGGGAAAGCTGGAGCTTCCCCCTACATTCTCTCACTCGAAAAACGTGTCCTCATGCGCGTACGGAGGCGCGCAGCAGCACAGGAACCGCAGCGGCTCCACCGCCGTGATCTGGTGCCAGGCCCCGGCCGGGATCAGGATCGCATCGCCGGGGGCCACCTCCCGGGATTCGCCATCGATCTCCATGATCCCCCGCCCTTCCAGCAGGTAGTAAAATTCCTCGCTGGCGCGGTGGTAGTGCCGCTCGGTCGCACCACCCGCCGGAATGGTTGCCTCCGCCAGACTCTGGTTCTCCACCGGCGCATTCGCCCGATCCAGCAGGCTGCGGATGGTCGAGCCATCCTTGGTGGTGAAAGGAACCTGCGCGGCGTGGGATCGGACTTCCATGGGGCCGGATTCCAGCCCACGATCCGGACCTGCGGAAGCAAGTTATTCACAAAAACGTCACTTCCCGGCAGTTTCTGCTTGGCAAGCCGGGGGCGTCGGTGCAATTTCCGCGCCCGCCCGTCTCCGGGCATCTTCCGAACGACCCACTGACATGGCCGTAGCTCTCCGACTCAATCGCCAAGGCACCAAGGACCGCCCGTACTACAAAATCGTCGCTGTGGACAGCCGCAAGCGCCGTGACGGTCGTTACATCGAGCAGATCGGCACCTACGACCCGCTCAAGGAAGGTGCCAACTACGACCTCGACCTCGAGAAGGCCGACAAGTGGCTCGCCGTGGGTGCCCAGGCCTCCGAAACCGTGGCCAGCATCATCCGCAAGTCCCGCACCGCCGCTTCCAAGTAAGCAAGCCGCAGGGCACATATCTTTCCAAAACGACCGCGTTCCCCTTGGGATCGCGGTCGTTTTATTTCCGGAGCTTGCATCGGATCATCCCGCCGATCTAACATCGGGATGCATGAAAAAGCTTCTGGTTGAATTCATCGGCACGTTTTTTCTGACACTCACCGTCGCCACGGCGGCAGTGCTCGGCACCGGCACGCCGTACGCCCCCTTTGCCATCGGCTCGGTACTGATGGTGATGATCTACGCAGGCGGCCATGTCTCCGGCGCCCACTACAATCCGGCGGTGTCGCTCGCGGTCTATCTGCGCGGCCGCAGTTCATTGCAGGACCTCATCTCCTACATTGTCGTCCAGCTTCTTGCCGGAGTGGCCGCCGTCTTCGTCGCGAAGGCGCTCGTCCCCGGGCAGGGAGTCGATCCTCTGGCGCTGAAGAGCACGCCCACCCTGATCTCGGAACTGCTGTTCACCTTCGCCCTCGCCTGGGTGGTGCTGAGCACCGCCACTGCCAAAGCCACCTCCGGAAACTCCAACTACGGCCTCGCCATCGGCTTCACGGTACTCGTTGGCGCGATCACGGTCGGCAGCATTTCCGGCGGGGCGTTCAATCCCGCCGTCAGCACCATGCTGCTCGTGATCGGAAAGCTCCGCATCGGCGACTGCTGGCTGCACTTCCTGCCGCAGGTGCTGGGAGCCGTGGTCGCGGCCTATGCCTTCAAGACGACGCATCCGGAGGATAGGTAGCGCGAAGCTTGGCTTCGCGTGCGTGATGAGCGCTTTACGGGAAGGGGCAACGGTCCGTCAGCAGCGCGCGAAGAAGTGAACCTCTGAGCCCCGTAGGGGCGGCGAAAGGCAGTGTGGAGTCGCAACCGGATTGACGGCCGAAAGCCCAGCTTCCGCCTCCCTCACAACGCCGCCCGGCTCCGCGCCACCAGCGGACTGTCCGCGATGGACGATCCCTTCAGCCAATGCGTGCTCGCCGCCAGGAACCGGTTCCGGCACGCCGGCGACAGCCCGCCGAAGTCCTCGATCACCGCGCTACTATACTTATAGTCGTGCGAGTCCGTCCCCTTCAGATAGATCAACCGCTGCGCCGCGTCCGTGAACAACTTCGGATTCCCTCCCGCATCCAGATACCCCAGCGTCCTCCGCGCCGCCGTCATGCGGTCCTCCGCCAGCCCCACGAAAATCTCCGCCACCGCTTCCTCGCCTTTCAGCTCCGCTGGCAACGCCTCGAACGTATCGATCTCCACCCCGCCCTTCACCTCCGCATCATCGCGGAACAGTGTGAGGAACGATGCGTTCTGGAGCATCAGGAAGCGCCGCGTCGCATCATCCCTAGCATGCTGGAAGGCATAGTGCAGGGCGTTCGTGGTCGTGGACGCGTGCAGCGTGATGATCCCCGGCGAGCGCATCAGCAGCTCGCCCGCGAATTGGAACATCCCGTCCCACACCGGCTGCGGGCTACAGCTACCATTGATCAGCGCCACGACCTTCGCCGAAGCATCATCCCACGTCCCGGCACGCAGCACCTTCATCATCTCCCCCACCGCATCGGCACGGTTCTCGCCGCTGTTCCAGGTCGTACGCAGCTCTTTGAGCCGCTCTTCATTCTTCCGCCCCGGCCGATCCGCCAGCACATCCTTCGTCGATGGATTCGCGCCGGAGAATTCCAGCATCGCATACGCCAGCGAACGCAACACCGGCTCCGCGTGCTGCCAGCCGATCGTCTCCAACAGCCGCCAGCTGTTCGAAACATAGATCGCCTTGTGGCCGATGTCCCGGTAGTCGCGCGCGCCGTAGCGGCAGAACAGATCAAACGCCGCCTGCGTGCTCACGCTCCGCGCCACCCCGGCTGCCGCACCATCCGCGACCGACCAATCCCACGCGTCCATCCCCTTGCGGAAACGCTCCACCGCCTGATCCGCGGGAGCCACATCCGCTTCCTTCACCGCTTCCATCGTCCAATCGCCCTCCTGCTTGTCTCTTTCCTGCGAGAACTTGAATTGATCCAACGCCCAGAACAGCGGCAGCCAACGGTCGCCCGGCGGCGAATTCAAACTGGCGAGATGCGCCGAGTTCACCACCAGCACCGCATGGAATTTGAAGCCCACCGGCCGCGGCTGGATATTGCGGATGCCTGCCAGCAACAACGCCGTGAGGATCTCGCGATGCGTCGTGCCGCCCTTGATCTTCATGCCCACCTCTTCCAGCAGGCGCTCGCGCGGCGTGTCCTCCAGCAGGCGGACAAGCGGCTCGATCTCCGGCAGGAACCGCACCATCCGCGGATCCACCTTCGCCTCCTCTGCGGACACCAGCGGCAGCCGCGATAGAAACCCGAGACTCCCCGCCCCGAGCAACGCGCCCCGCGTGGTCGCCGATACAAAACCGCGTCGTGTCCAATCGCGTTCCACCATCCCACAATAGATGCGGAGCACCTCGCGCGCGTCCACGGAAATTGTCGATGCAGGGGGAAGCTCCAGCTTTCCCTCCGCGTGGATGGACCCCACCCTGCCGTTCAGCCCCGTCCCCGGGATCGAAAGCAGAGCTTTCGGCTACATTCGCGTGGATTCGCGTCCATTCGCTGTTCATCCTTCCCCCGCCACCGGGCTCCGCCTTTCCCGTTTCATGGATTACTCCGCTCTCATCGCCAAACGCCGCCTGCGCTTCGACGAACTCGATGCCGCCGTAGGCAATCCCGATCTCTTCTCGAATCCGAAGCTCGCCACCGAACTCCTCCGCGAGCACCGCAAGCTCCGCCAGACCCTCGACCTCTGGGAGCGCCACGAGGACATCCAGCGCCAGCTCGCCGACAACGAGGAGCTGGCAAAGAGCGAGGACCCCGACCTCTCCGCCATGGCCGCAGAGGAAATCCCCGCCCTCCAAAAGGAAAGCGCCCGGCTCGCCGAGGACCTCCAATACGCCCTCCTCCCCGCCGATCCCAACGAGGACCGGGATGCCATGCTGGAAATCCGCGCCGGTGCCGGTGGTGACGAGGCCTCTCTCTTTGCCGCGGAACTCATGCGCATGTACCAGCGCCACGCCGAACTCCGGGGCTGGAAAGCCGAGCACCTCGAAAGCAGTCCCTCCGAAGTCGGCGGCTTCAAGGAAGTCATCCTCAAGATCACCGGCGATGAGGTCTTCCGCTTCCTCAAGTACGAATCCGGCGTCCACCGCGTCCAGCGCGTCCCCGCCACCGAGGCACAAGGCCGCATCCACACCTCCACCGTCACCGTCGCCGTCATGCCGGAAGCCGAGGAAGTCGATGTCGAGATCAAGGCGGACGACCTCCGCATCGAGGTCTGCCGGGCCGGCGGTGCCGGTGGCCAGCACGTGAACCGCACCGAGTCCGCCGTGCAGATCTTCCACCTCCCCACCGGCATCATGGTTCGCTGCGAGGACGGCCGCTCCCAGATCCAGAACAAGGAAAAGGGCCTCCAGATCCTCCGCACCAAGCTCTATGAGATGAAGCTGCGCGAGCAACAGGACGCCCACTCCGCCCACCGCCGCTCGCTCATCGGCTCCGGCGACCGTTCGGAGAAAATCCGCACCTACAATTTCCCGCAATCGCGCGTCACCGACCACCGCATCGGCCACACCTCGCACAACCTCACCGGCATCCTCGACGGCGATTTCTTCGAGTTCACCCACGAACTCCAGAAAACCGAAATGGCCGAGCGCCTCGCGGAAGCGGGATTGTGAGATCGAGCCTTCGTCTCGCATCATTCCGCATTCCCTTTCCCTGCATCCGGGTGCATAGTCATGGTCGATGGATGACCTTTCCGGCCCTCTGCCCATGCCGCCTCTGCCACCTGAGGCGCGGACACGACTGGAGGCCTTTTACCAGCACATCACGGAGATCTCACCTTCGCTCGTCGGTTACCCCTGCAGTCAGGATTTCGACTACCCGGAGCTCGCCCCTTTTCTCCGCTATCCGCTGAATAATTGCGGAGATCCCTTCGCGGATTCCATCTACCGGGAAAACTCCTTCCCCTTCGAGCGCGAGGTCATCGGTGTCTTCCAGAAACACCTCCGCGCCCCCGTCGATCAAACCTGGGGCTATGTCACCTCCGGCGGCACCGAGGGCAATCTCTACGGCCTCTACCTCGCCCGTGAACTCTTCCCGGAGGGAGTCGTCTATTTCTCCGAGCACACCCACTACTCCGCCGCGAAGATCGTCCGCGTGCTCGGTGCGCGCAGCATCATGATCCGCGGCCAGGACAACGGCGAGATCGACTACGACGATCTCCGCGAAACCCTCCGCCTCCACCGCGATGTCCCGCCCATCCTCTTCGCCAACATCGGCACCACCATGCACGGCGCGGTGGATGACCTCGTCAAGATCCGCTCCATCCTCAAGGAACTCGCCATCACCCGCCACTACATCCACGCGGATGCGGCCCTCTCCGGCATGATCCTGCCATGGGTCGCGCGGCCGCAGCCCTTCGGCTTCGATGCAGGCATCGACTCCATCGCCGTCTCCGGCCACAAGTTCACCGGCAGTCCCGTCCCCTGTGGTGTCGTCCTCGCCCGCCGTTCCCACACCGAGCGTGTCGCCCGCAGCGTGGAATACGTCGGCGTCATGGACACCACCATCCTCGGCAGCCGCAGCGCGCTCGGCCCGCTAGTCTTGTGGAGTGCCTTCCAGCGCTGGGGCGAGGACGGAATGCGCAAGCGCGTCGCCGGATGTCTGGAAGTCGCGGACCATGCCATCGCCCGCTTCCACGCCGCCGGACTTCCCGCCTGGCGGCATGAAAACTCCATCACCGTCGTCTTTCCCCGCCCGGGCGATGAAGTCATCCGCCGTTGGCAGATCGCTCCGCACGAACACATCGCCCACCTCATCACCATGCCCCACGTCACCCGCGAAACCGTCGACCAGGTTGTCGCCGACGTCGCCGCCTCTCTTCGTAGCCGGACTGGTAACAGTTCGGGCAGTGCCGACCCACCCAATCCTTTCCATCCTCGGTCTTCTCCCGATTCCCTTCCCATCTCTCTTCTCTGATCACTTCTTCCATGAAAGAGATCCTCATCCTCGTTCCCGCCACCCGTCCCGGCATCCTCGCGGACATCACCGGCCTGCTCGCAGAACGCGGTGTGAACATCCTCCAGATCGATGGCACGGACGATCATGAGCACGCCGTCATCCGTCTCGAAGCCGAGCCGTATGACGAAGCTCTGCGCGTCCTCACCGCCGCCGGGTACCACGCCATGAGCGAGGAAGTCCTCGTCATCCGCATCGAAGACCAACCGGGTGCCATCGCCCGCATCGCCGCCCGTTTCCGCGAGCCGCAGATCAACATCAGCGCCATCCGCTTCGTCCGCCGCGACCAGGGCTGGGCCACGGTCATCCTCTCCACCAGCGACAATGCGAAGGCACGGGTGCTGCTCGCGGATTGTCTGGTGAACGGGTGAGAACGCAATCATCCGCAGCGGCTTCCCGGCCAGAATCGTTACTCCACGATTCGAACCACCTGGGTGCCTGCGATCTCATCGTGAAGACAGCGGTGATTCTTCCGGAAAATGCAGAGACTATCCACCAAGCCGATCCATGCGCCCACGAAGGGGATGAAGTTCAACACACTGATGAAGCCATACCGCTTGATGACCAGGTCGGTCATGGAAGGCTTTTCGCCAGTCATCGTCGCGATCCGGATGCGAACGAGCTTCTTGCCGATCGTCTGGCCATTGGCACTGAGCCAATGCCAGTGAACGGCATAGAAGATGAGGACTCCCAGCAGCGCCATGCCATAGCTGATTTCACGGGAGCCCTCGCCCGTGCGATCCCATGATGGGGATACTCCGAACATGGAGAACGCCACGCGGATTACGTGGAAAATCGCCAAGTTGATGATCCCGTCGATGATGGCACTTCCCAGGCGGATCCACGGAGACGCCAGGAGGAACCGCCCGCTCCCTGCAACCGGGGGAGGCAAGGGCTCGCTTGAAGGTGGGGCGTAGGGATTTTGCTCGTCCGCGCTCATGCCGCGTATCCGTAATTCATGGCAGGCTGGCACCAAAGGAAAAGCCACGCGCTACCCTCACCGCTTCCCCTTCCACACCTTGCGGACGAATTTCTCCATCGCCTCCTCCTGCTCCTCGATGAGCTCCACCAGTTTGAGCTGGGTGCGGCAGCGGTCGAGGTTGTGGTTCGGGCGGTGGGTTTTGAAATACACGTCGCCTTCCAGATGATCCGTCAGGAAACGGATGCCCACCTCCAGCGTCATCAGCTTCCCGGCGAAAACCATGTGGGCCACCTCGGTCTCATTGAGAAAACCGCCCGCCGCATCCAGGAATCCTTCCGTCAGCGCCTCGAACATCGGCATCTGCATCTGCACTTTCGACAAATCCGTCTCATCCTCCGCCGCAGGACTCGTTGCGGAACGCACCAAGTCGCCGAAGTCATACAGCGAAAGCCCCGGCATCACCGTGTCCAGGTCGATCACGCACACCGCCTCGTCGCTTTCCGAGTCGATCATCACATTGTTGATCTTGGTGTCATTGTGGGTGATGCGCACTGGAATCGCATCCGAGTCGCGCAGATCCAGCAGGCGACCGGTGATGTCACCGCGGGCGCGGATGAAATCGAACTCCGCACGAACGGACTCCAACCGCCCCAAGGGATCCGCCACCGCCACTTCCAGCAGCCGCTGGTAGCGTTTCCGCGTGTCGTGGAAATTCGGGATCGTCTCCACAATCTCCGCAGGCGCGAGGTCGCACACCAGATCCTGGAAGGACGCGAAGGCCCGCGCCGCCTGATAGGCTTGGCGGGTGTTTTCCACCACATCGTAGGTCAGGCAGCCCTCGATGAAATTGTAACAGCGCCACAGCCCGCCACATTGTGCCTCCGCCCAGAAATGGCCGCCGCGCGCCGGATACAGGTTCAGCGTCTGGCCGCCCAGGTCCTTCTTCACCCGCAGCACCTTCCAGTTGATGTGCCGCGTCACGCATTCAATGTTCCGCATCACCGCATGCGGGTCCTTGAAGACGCTGTCATTGATCCGCTGCAGGATATAGCGCTGGCGTGAACCGTCCGGCAATTCGTAGGTCGCCCGATAGGTGGAGTTGATGTGGCCGCTCTGGATTTCCTCGCCAAAGACGAATTCCCCGCCGATCGCGAACTGGCTGCCGATCGCACTGACGGCTTCCTGGACGATGGGATCGATTTCGCGGACCGGAGAGGTGAAAGGAACCATGTTCAACCAGTCTAGCAACCCGCGGACCACCGACCAGTAGGAAACAGCGGGTTTTTTATTCCATGCATCAATTTGCCAGCAGGCTTGCGACATGCTCCGGCACCACCCACGCTTGATCCCCCGCCCGCCAACGGTTAGCCGGACGGCATGCAGCCCCGCATCCCCTTCCGCTTCCCCGGCATCGCCGCCGATGTGGAGCGCCTGCGGGTCAAGCTCCGGGAGGCTCTTTCCCTCTCCGGCTCTGTCGCCAGCTCTCCCGCCGCCGTGCTGAATCTCGCCTGCGGCCGTGCCGACGAAACCGGCACCCTCTTCGCCGCGCTCGCACCCGCCCGCATCGGTTACTATCTCGGCATCGACCTCCTGCCCGGAGACATCGCGGAGGCAGCCAAACGCTGGCAGCCGGAAACTCCGGACACCCGCATCGAGTTCCGCGCCGGAGATGCCTCCCGCACCGACCGCATGCGCGAGCTGCCACCCTTCGACCTGGTCTTCATCCGCCACCAGAACTACTGGCACGACGCTCCCGTGTGGGACCGTCTGCTCCAGAACGCCCTCGCCGCCCTCAAGCCCGGCGGCGTGCTGGCGATCACTTCCTACTTCGACCGCGAGCACGAACTGGCCCTCACCTCGCTCAAACTCCGCGGCGCGGAACTTCTCGCGAATCTCCGCCACACGGAGTCACGCACATTGGATGACGCCCCCAACAAATCCGTGGATCGTCACCTTGCCATACTGCGACGCTAAAGCCGCGGACTCTGCAAACGCTTCCATTCCGCATAAAGATCCAGCCGCGATTCCAGGCGCACCGGAACGTAGCGGATCTTCATCGACTGCTGGGAAAAGGGCCTGGCCAATTCCGCATACACCGCGGCGGTGGACAATCCGAACGGCTCTCCATCCTCATTCGAGTAGGCAAATGCCACCTCGCCCACACCACAGAGTCGCATCGCCGCCATGCACATCGGGCACGGATGGCCGCTGGCATACACGGCGCATCCCCGGAGATCGGGCGATCCGAGTTTCTGGCTCGCATGGCGGATCGCCTGCATCTCCGCGTGGGTGGTCGGATCGCAGGTGGTGAGGATCTCGTTCACGCCGGTGGCGATGACTTCCCCCTCCTTCACCACAAGCGCCCCGAACGGACGACCACCTTTCGCGGCATTCGCATACGCCAGTTCGATCGCACTGCTCAGAAAATGTGTCTCTTGGTTCATAATCTTCCGGCCCGTTTTTTCCCGGGCACCCCTCCGGGTTTCCCAATCCGAGATGGATCGTGCAAAGGGATTCCACCAGCCACGGCCATCACTTCCCCTTGCTGACCACCGGCTTGAGGTAGCCTTCGATCTTGTGGTGCAACACGCTCACCTTGCCGTTTTCCAAACACTCTTCATCCAGCTCGACGGATATCCACGCATACCAGCGCTTCCCCGGAGTGGCTTTCAAACTTCTCACCCGCATCTCCTTTTTCGTGATCGTCCATCCCAGCACCGTCACCGGACCGGGATAGCTCGCGGAGAACCGGCAATTGAAATTCTCTCCGTCCACCGTGATCACCAGATCGCTGGCGTATGCGGGCAGGCCGCCATCAATCGTCAGCACCAGCTTTCCTCCTTTCACCACGGCATCACAGAAATCCATCCGATGCGCACCCATGTGGGAGGATGTGCAGTTGGACGAGTGCTCCTTCCTGGCCCGGTCCTCGTTCGTCAACGGCTCATCAAGGGCGCTATGCAACCTGCCGTCCTCTCCCTGCACCACATACCATGGATACGAGTATTCCTTCGACCGGAAGAAGCCCGAATCCAGAACCGGATCACGCGCCACCTTTGCCACCAGTTTGTCCACACACACCAGCGCCTTCGGCTGGACGAGCACCGGATCCCCGCACGCCATTCCCCCCAGCGCAAGTAAGGACAACCATCGTGCGATGCACACCGCCACGGCGGCGATGGGTGATGCCAACATCCGAGAAAACGTCATCATAACGGTCGCATTCCAAGCACCGTTCCCGGTCTCCATCAAATTCCATCCGGAAATTTACGCCGATTTTACCCATCGGCGGCGCCGCGACCACCTGCACCTACTGGAACCATCGTATATTCACTCCCCGAACAACCCCTCGATCATCTCCGTGCTCTTCGGTCCCGGGAAGACGCTCAGCTCCATCTGGTTCATCACATACGCGAACGACAGCCCCGTCTCCGGATCGCCGAAGGCATGGCTGCCACCCGCTCCCGGGTGCCCAAACGCCCCTGCGGACGTCCCATAGAGCCGCCGCTTCTTGTTCCCCGCCTCATCCAGCGGATCTTTCTGGCAGCCGCAGGTGAACACCGTTTCGCGCATCAGGATGCGATCGTCTCCCTGAATCCGCGTCTCCGCCAACGCCGCGCGCACGGACGGTGAAAGCGGGCTTTCAATCGCTCCAATCGCCGCTTGGTAAAACTTCGCCAGCGCCTGCGCAGTGCCGATCCCGCCCATCGCCGGAAATCCCGCCGACCACGCCTTCGGATCGTTCATCTCCTGCACGGAATGCAGCCCGCGCGGCGAGGAAAACGCCCGCCGCACCAGCGATCCCTCCTTGTGGAATTCGCTGTAAAAACCCTCCTCCAGATCCGACTTGTCCGCCTTCCCCGGATACAGCGTGGCCACCCGATGATGCTCGCTTTCCGGCAGGCCGATCCAGAATTCCAGCCCCAGCGGCTCTCCAAGCACCTCGCGGAAATGCACCCCCAGCGTCCGCCCGGTCAACCGCCGCACCGGTTCCTCCACCAGCGCACCGAAGGTCCGCGGATGATAGCCCTGCCCGCCGCCCGGCCGCCACGCCGGTTCCTGTACCTCGACCGCCGCCACCACCTCCGTGTGGTCCCACACGCTCGCGCGCCGGTCCAGCGCCGCCAGTCCGCACTGGTGGGACAGCAGGTGGGCGAAGGTCGCTTCCGCCACCGGAAACGCCGGCCACACCTCGCGCACCAGGGTTTCCGGCCCCATTCCCTTTGCCTCCAGTGCCATCAGCAGCGTCGCGGACGCCGGTCCCTTCGTGGCGGAATACACCGGTACCAGTGTCGATTCCGCCCACTCGCGCGATTTCGTCCGGTCCATGTGGCCCTGCGCCGCCGAGAAAATCTCCTCCCCCTGCCACCACACCGAGACGGAGGCCCCCAGCTCGTTGCGTTCGCGGAAATTACGTTCAAAGGCGGACAGCACCTGACCGAGTTGGGCGGGAGAAACGGACACGCGCGGAGCTTCGGAACATCCAGCCCCGCCACGCAAGCGAATCCCCCCTCAACCTTCTTTCCTGATCGCCGGTTCCTCTGCTCACTTGGCACTCATCTAGCACTCCACTTCCAAGCCTTCCAAATCCTCATCCTGCTCCGCTTCCTCGCGCAGGCCGGGATCCAGGTGGATGGCCGTAGCCAGATGGCCGCGGGCCCGGGTGTGCTGGCCCATCACGTTCAAGTAGCACGCCAGATTGTAGTGGAAAACCGCCTCGCCGAAGAGCGCCTTCGGCCCCCGCAGCAGCCACCGGCAGGCCTCCAGCGTGTCCCCCGTCTCATGCAGGCAGAACGCCGCATTCAGGAAAAACCGCGGATCCGTTGGGAAACGCAGGCACAGCAGCCGCGCCGTCTCGGAAGCCTTGTTCCACGCCCGTGCCGCCATTTCCGCCGCCAGCCTCAACTCCAGCACCGGACGCCGGATCTGGATGCGCCACGGCAGCGGCGCGAGCTCGACGAGCGCCTCGTCGGGCAGGCCGAGTTCCAGCCAGCCCACTGCGGCGCGGATCCTCGCTCGATACTCCATCCGCCTCCAGCAAAGCAAATCCCGCGCCATCCGGCAAGCTCGTTGGCCGACCCGGCGCCATGTAGTCGAAAGCTCCGCTTTCGAATCGTCTCCGCCGGCTCCAGCTGGCGGTGGGCTCGGAGATCAAACGACGTCCGGCTCCACGGAGGGCAAGCTGGAGCTTCCCCCTCCATCCGCTCCAAAAAAAATGTCCCGCCCGGCCATCGGGGACCGGACGGGACGAGACCAACCAGCAACCGGGAAAGGATCACGGTCGCACGCGCACCAAGGCGGGCTCCTGCTTCGGAAGCGGCTTTGCACAACGGGCGGCTTCGGCTCCGACGCGCTTCAGCAGCGCGATCAGGGAGGCGGTAACGAAATATTCCTTCAGCAGCACTTCCCGGCTCTCACCGGCGGAATTCTTGCGTACGACTTTCATGGGATGAGGGAACAGCGTTTTTCCTGTTCCAACATAAGAGCGATGCCATGAACCGCCCTCGTCTGCAAATCGTGTTAGTCCCACCTGCGTAGTTTTCCCCCTAACGACGGGTTGGGTGCATGACCAAAATTCCCCCTTCCGGATTGGACGTCCGCCCGCCGCCGGTCATACTCGCCTCCCCGCCCGCCGTGTCGCAGATCCCACAGGAAACCATCCAACAGGTCCTCAACTCGACCGACATCGTGGACCTGATCAATTCCTACGTCCCGTTGCGGCGGGCTGGCACGAATTTCGTGGGCCTCTGCCCCTTCCACAACGAGAAGAGCCCTTCGTTCAACGTCCGGCCCTCCACCCAGTCCTTCTACTGCTTCGGCTGCCAGAAGGGCGGCGACGCCATCGCCTTCATCCGCGAGTTCCAAAACCTGCCCTTTACCGATGCCGTTCGGACGCTTGCCACCCGTGCCGGCATCCCCGTGATCGAGGTCGAGTCCGATCCACATGCGGACCAGGCACGCCGCATGCGCGGACGGCTGCTCGATGTGATGCGGGAAACCACCGCCTACCTCCATGAGCTCCTCCTCACCTCGCCGGATGCCCAGCATGCCCGCGATTACCTGAAGTCCCGTGGCTTCGGCCGGGACATGGCGGAGCGCTGGGCGATCGGCTGGATGCCGGACAACCTCCGCTGGTTCCTCGATTGGGCTCGGGACCGGAAATTCACCGGTCGCGAACTCGTCGGCTCCGGCATGGCCTATCTCAAGGAGGAGAACGATCCGCGCTCCGGCATCCGTGTCCGCTTCCGGAACCGCCTCATGTTTCCCATCCGCAATGAAGTCGGGGACGTCATCGGCTTCAGCGGACGCCAGCTCATCGAGGACAAGAACTCCGGCAAGTACGTCAACTCCCCGGAGACGCAGCTCTTCAAGAAAAGCAACGTCCTCTTCGCCCTCGATCGCGCGAAGAAGCCCATTCTCAACGAAAAGGCCGCGCTGCTCTGCGAGGGCCAGATCGATGTCATCTCCTGCCACGAACACGGCATCGAACAGGCCATCGCCGCACAGGGCACCGCCGTCACCTCCCAGCACGCACGCCTGCTCAAGCGCTATACCAAGGCCGTCGTCCTTTGCTTCGATGCGGACAACGCGGGCTTCAACGCCGCCGCGAAATCTTTCCGGGAGCTTATCATCGAGGGGATCAACGTGCGCGTCGTGGAACTGCCGAAGGGCGATGACCCGGACAGTTTCCTGAAAGCTCATGGCGCGGATGCCTTCCGCGAACTCATCGCGAACGCCCGCCCGTTCTTCGATTTCAAGATCGACCGCGCCACCGCCAGCGGCGCGATGGCGAATGCCGAGCAACGTGCCATCATCGCCCGCGAATGCGCCGAGCTCCTCGCCGTGATGAGTGATACCGCCGCGCGCGAGATCCAGATGAACCACCTCGCCTCGCGGCTCCAGATGGGCATCTCCTCCATCAAGGAAGTCACCGTGGCCGAGCTGAAAAAACCCAGGCGGCAGGAACACCCCACCGACCACGCCGCATTGAATCCCGCGGCCATCCCCACGTCCGTGGACCGCACCGTGGCCGCGCTCTGCCATCTCGCCCTCACCTCCCCGGAGGTCCAGCATCTACTATGCGAGCAGTACGAAACGCTCCATGAGGCCGGTGAATTCATCGCCGGCATCCCGCTGCTGGAGCGCGTCCTCGCCGCCCGCCCGGACACCACCTCCCCCGCCGCCGTGAATTCCTTCCTCGCCCATCTCGGTGAGGAGGACCGCCTCGCACTCAATACCATCCTCCACGTCGAACGTCCCCATCCGGACCCTGTCACCGCCAGCTACGAGACCATGTCCATGCTCGCCGCCAAGGTCCTGCTCCAGCGCGATGCCCGGAACAAGGCCCTGCTCGCCGATCCACGTCTGCCCATGGAGCGCATGACCGCCCTGCTGGAGGAAGGAAAGGAGATCAAGCGCCTGCTCGATGGAGTCAAGGGGCGCTTCATCACCGAGGACATCCTGCCGCCCGCGCCGAAGAAGCCGGTGGCGAAGAAGGAGTGGAAAAAGCGGGGGAATTAACCTCGCAAGTCGCTACGCTCCATAGCCTTTCAGATAGATTCATCTGCTTTTTTCCGACACCTGATGGCGGAATCACACACAAATCCGCCGTCACTCTACAAGCGGATTTGTTCTAACTGTGGTTCGCTTGGGATGTAACGGAATCCCACGCCACAGCGGTCCGGTCGGCGTCCCATGAAACGCCGCCGGAAGGCCCGCGCAGTGTCACGCGGCATTCCGGCTCATTGCCATCCGTACTCAACCACCCAGGACATGCACTCGAACGTCCACCCCGCCTCCGTGCCAACAACCCACATGCCAGTTGGCGGCCCCCTGCCCTCCAAGGTAGAGCAGGAAAAAAAGAACTCCGTCTGGCGGAAGCTCGGCGGTGGCTCCCTTTCCGTCTCCATCATCGTCCACGCGATCCTGCTCGCCATCGGTGTGTTCTGGATCTTCCAGGTCATCCCGGACAAGACGCCGGATCCCGATTTCATGCCAAAGGGCGGCGGCGGTGGTTCGCCAGGGGTGAAGGAAATCAACAACAAGAAGCAGCGCGCGACCATGTCCACCCCGAACGCGCCGCGCATGGCGGCGAAGGGGGCCAGCAGCAACTTCGTCCTTCCCGAAGCGGACGCTTCCTCCGCCATGTCCTCCGTAGGCTCCCTGAGCAGCGGCGGCCTCTCCGGTGGTCTCGGCGGCAGCGGCTCCGGCGGCGGCAAGGGTGACGGTCATGGCAAGGGCTTCGGCAGCGGCAATGGCCCCGGCCTGGGCGGCGGTGCCGGTGGCATGAACCCCTTCGGCATGATCGACCCGAAGACCAACGCCCTCGTCGGCACCTTCTACGATCTCAAGCAGGACGCCAAGGGCCGCACCACCCCGCTCGGCGAGCTGACCGACTGGGGCCAGATCATGGACAAGACCCGTGACATCCTCCACAACTTCGTCAACCGCGGCTGGAACGAACGCACCCTCGCAGGCTCCTACTACCAGGCTCCGCAAAAGCTCTACCAAACCCAGATCTACATGCCGGTCCTGCCTGCGGACACCGCACCCAAGGCCTTCAACTGCAATGTTCCCGGCTCCCGCTGGGTGGTCATCTACCGCGGTGTCGTCCGCCCGCCGAAGACCGGCAGATTCCGCTTCGTCGGTGCCGGGGACGACGTGGTCACCGTGCGCTTCAACAACCGCAACGTCTTCGACTACGGCTACGAATCCCCCACCGCCAATATCAAGCTGGCCGCCAAGGCAGCCGAGTTGACCGGCGAGAAGGAAGACCGCGAGTTCGACCGAGCCCGCCGCGAGCTCGCCATGCCGAAGCCCATGCCCATCTACAGCTACGGCTCCATGTCCCAGCGCGCCAAGTCCGACCTCCGCGGTCTCGGAGTCGGCCAGGAATTCGAAGCCCGCGAGGGTACCGACTACCCCATTGAGATCCTCGTCAGCGAGGTTCCCGGCGGCTTCTTCTTCGCCTATCTGCTCATCGAGGAAATCGGTGCCACCTATGAGAAGGACCCCAGCGGCGCGCCGATCCTCCCGCTCTTCCGTCTCGACGGCACCCCCGCCGCCGCCGGCGAAGGCCCGCCCTACGACAAGAACGGTCCGATCTGGAAGATCACCAACAAGACCCGCGTGGACATCTGAAGAGCAGGGATATCCCGCCGGGACCCGGCATATCATCCCACCATCATTCCGGGGTATTTTACTACTGCTCTTCCAGTAATACCCCCTCGGTTCTTTTTGTCCTACGGCTTCGCCTGGACCGGACGCACGGATTTCCGGCCGTTCACCTCGATCTCGACGGCATACGTACCGCTCTTCGGGTTGTAGGACTTCACCGGAGCTCCGCCTTCGGCGGAAACGTAGGTCTGCGGATTGAGCAGGATGCGTTTCCCCTGCCCCGGCGCGATCTCCTCCGTGCCCGCGCTTGGCGACGCCGCATGACCCTGACGATACTCGGCGGCATTCACCCAACGCTCCTTGCGACCATTGAAAGCCGTGTAAATCACGGCGGGCGGCGCGGTCTGCACCTTCACCGGCTGCTTGCCCTGGTTGGCGATGTCCACCAGCACCCAGCCATCCTTCACGAAGCTGCCGGTTACGGAAACACTGCGGCTGTTCGGATTCCGCGCGGGTGCGGCCGCTCCCGGCTGTTGCGACGGCGCGTTCTGGTTCGAGCACGCCACCGCACCCAACGCCGCCACGATCACCGCCATCCATTTCGTCGTCATCTTCATCATGAGTTGGAGGATAAATATTTCCCTACCTCCCGGTGGGACCGGCCTTTCCTAACCAACCCGCCGGCGAATCAAAGCCTGCGGCATTCTCAATACGGCATCGCGAAGCGTAGCAGCGCGATGCCCCGGCTTCGCATGCTTCTCACGGAACTTTCCCTCTCGAAACCCGCCCCCATCCCAAACCACTCCACGCCGCACGCAAAGCAGAAGCTCCGCGCTACAAACTGGCGCTTCCTCCTCACACCCTCCATTCTCCCCCCGGATGGTATACTCCCGCTCCATGACCGCCAAATTCCTTCTCTGGCTGGCCGTCCTCCTCATGGCAGCCGCCCAGTGCCTGCCATGGGAGCGTGTACCACTGAACTTCTGGATCAACCCTTACGCCGTCCAAGGAAGAACGATAACAAAACAGGTTGATCACCATTGGATGTTCCTCCAGTCCATCGAACTCCCGCCTTCCACGAAACATTCCATCGGGTCCGGGACCATCCGTTCCGGAACCGTCTCCCCCCTGCCGCCGCCCGAGGAGATTCCCATCTATCAAATGGAGGATCTTCATGCATACGCCCGCAGCCTGCTTGCCAGACCGCCTCCTTTGGCCCTGTTGATATCATCACCCTGGCCCGCCATGCTTCTACTCATCTGGCCCGTCGCCTTCCTCGCTCTGCTGGCGATGCCATTTCTCACCGGTCCGCTCGGACACTCCCGCGCCACTCTGTGGCTCGTCCGCGCCCTCGCATGCATCATGCTCATCTGGCTTGTCCGGAATCTCCACCTCGCCTTCACAGGAACCTACGCGCCGGGTGAATACGGCCGCATCGGCTCCGGCTGCTGGCTCACGCTTGCCGCTCTGTCCGTCGAGATCGCAGGCCTCTTCCTCATTCCCCGTCCGCACGGAAACGGTCCGGCCACGGATTCATCCACGTAGCCGGACTGGTCACGATTCTGGCAGGGAACACCCGCCCCTTTCCACACGGTCCTGCCCTCAGGTATCCTGCTTGCGCGTCTTGGCCAAGCTGATAGCCATCACACCCACGTTCTGTTCGCGGGCACTTTCCAGGAATGATTGGAATCGATCATGCCTCTCCCGGTCCGCCCCCCGATACCCGTTGGGGAATGGATCATCAATCACGATGAGGTCCACGCTGTTCTCATGGATCGGAGCGAACTCGTGCAGGCAGGAACCCTCCAGCACCTTCAAGGAGTCACAAATCACGATCTTGAATCCCGCCATGTGCAGGAACTCGCGCTTCAACTCGCACTCGATCGGGTCATCCATGTAGAGCGACCAATCGCCGTGACGGTTTTCCAAAATCCCCGTCGTTCCAACGATCGAAAGGTCCACACCACCCATACTCTTCAGCATCCGTGTCCACAGCAGTGAAACATCTCCGGAGAGACTCCTGCGTTCCGGGCGCTCCGTGCCCCCGATCACCCGCAGGATCATTCTCCGCCGGTGCAGGTTCGAATCCTTCCCGATCAGCTCGGAAATCGCCAGCGAGTTCGTGAGAATCGAGGGCTCCACCTTCCGATGCCGCAGCTTCTTCGGTTCCTCCTCTGCGGCCTCGAAATCCTCGCCGTCACTGGTATCCACACCGTCCAGAGCATTTATCGGCACCTTCAGGGGGAATTCCCTGGCAGCCAGAAAGCGCTCCATGCACGTATAGGTCGTGGACCCCGAGTCCACCATCAAGGACAGCACCGTGCGGTTTCTCGCCGCGTTCCGTTTCCGCTGCAGGCGGCGCTCGATGAAGCTCTTCGCCGGATCAGTCCTCGCCCAGTTGAACCGGGCCTGAAGGGGCTTTTCCAAGGGATAGTTTCCCATCCCCTTTTCGAAAGCCTTGGGAACGGACTTCTCCGTCGCTCCATATCCGGCACGAACATCGGTGGCGTCGAACAACCAATGCAGCAGCCCCATGCAGACCATGTGCTTTTCATTCGCCTGCTTGTGCAGACGCTCCTCGAACTGAGGCACCGGAGGCTCGACGTATTGGATCCTCCGGTTGTCCGGCGAGATCGCAATGCTCCGGACTTTGGAATTTTTATTATAGGAGCTGATGACATTCGCGATCATCCTGAGCCAGGAGTCGGGAGGCTCACGCTCCACCGTCTCAAACGCTTTCAACAGATCATCGACGAACAGATCCTCGCCGGCTTCCAGGGTTTTTTTCAAGAGACCGGCCAGGATCTCCACACGTTTCACGGTTTTTTGATGTTTCGACATGTTGGGTTTCAGGGGGATTTGATCAAAAGTCCGCCTCTCCTTTCCGATGAGGAGATCTTGACTTCGGGCGGCAGAAGAGGACGCTGCTCGTTATGAGTGAGGAACTTCCAGAAAGCGGCTGGGATCCACCCGCACGTTTCCGGTTCCAGGAAAACGAGGACACCGGTTACGGAGAACCGGTTGAAAAAGAGGGGGGGGCCGGGTCTGTGGATGGGGGACGGGGGTTTGTCATGAGAATCGCCAGCCTTTCAGGATCGCTGCTGGATGAGGCCGGAATTTGCGCATCTGTCAGACGGGTGGCACATCTGGATACGGGAAAATGGCATGGAGAGATTGATGCGAGATTCCCACTCTTGGAATATCTCCGGCTGGATGTCCTGCCAGCATCCCTTCCCGCCCGCACCAATCGTGTCTGGGTCACCTTGGAGCAGAGCGTGCGAGCCGATCCGGCCTTCGCGCGCCAGTTTCTCCACAAGCTGGGGGCAACGGAAAACGCCCGGACTATCAAGGATTGGGAGGAAGAGCCGCATCCCGTCGTCTGCCTGTGCAGCCGCCCGGTGACATTGCATGCTCTGGACACCAATCCTTCCATCAAACTCAGAGTTAAATTCGATCCATGGGGTAAGTTTCAAGAAGCCAATCTTTCCGCAGTTGTAGCAAACAGTGGAAAAGGAGTGATCGAGTGTGCAAGGACAATCTTGACGGCCGAGGTCGCCTGCGCGGCCCTTACCGTTCCGCTGCGGATGATCGATCCCCTCTTGTGAGGGAATCTTTCATCCTAAGCCGGCGGAGCCACGCGCCAGCCGGCCTTCAGGCGTACTTGCCATACCAGCTGGTCGTCGGCGTGTCGGGGATGATGATGATGACCTTGAAGCCAGCCTCCTCAACCAACACCACGTGGAGGTCACGGGGACCGTCATAGCCGAGAGCGGCCAGGTCCCTGTCTGTGAGTCGTTCCACCATTCCTCCGACGAACTCGAAAATGTGAATCCGCGGGGTTGTTGCTATCTCTTTCGTTTTCATTTCTTTGGTTTTTTTTGGATTTCAGCCGGGAGTCCCAGCCGTGCCTCCCGTCAGTGGGAGTTGCTGGGTATGTTCTATCACCCTCCTAATAACTCATCAATAAATCTCTAATCATCAACGATTTACATAAATATAGATTTGTTCCATGAAACCAAAAAAGTGACTCTCACCGCGTTAGATCCGCCCTGAAATCCTCCCCGGCTTCTCTTCTGCCGTCCCTTTTCGCACGAATGAGCGCCCTTTTGTGGCGGCACCTCACAAAACATCCGGAACGATTTTTTTTTGTAATCGGCCCCGTTTGCCGATCCGCCATCCGTCCAAAGGAGTTCGACCTGATTTCGGCGCTCCACTTCCGGGCACCAGAATCCCCTCCCTCCCGGAATCCCGGCGGGAAATTACTACACTCCTAGTAATATCACCACCTCCCGCCACCCGGCTGGTGCTCACTGGCCGATCACCCTATGCCTTGCCCGGTATTCCTTCGTCGTCAGCCCGGTGTATTTCTTGAACACCCGGTAGAAATGCAGCGCGTCCGGGAATCCCACCCGACCGGCCACCATCGCGGCGCTGTCGTCCTCCTCCCGCAGCAGCTTCGCCGCGCGGTCCATCTTGATCCGCAGGATCTCCTTCCCCACGCCACGGCCGCACGCCTTCTCAAACCGACGCTGCAGCGAAGCCCGTGAGACCCCCACCGCCGCGGCCACTTCCTCCACCCCCAGCGGCTGATGCATCCGGCTCTCGATGAAATACAGCGCCTGCGCCACCACCGGATCGCGGGAGGATTCCAAATTCGTGCTCGCACGCTCGATCACCCCCTTCGCCGGGGAATACAGTGGCTCATCCGGCACCGGCCCGCCATCCAGCAGCCCCTGCAACAACGACGCCGCCTGATAGCCGCGGTCCTCCAGCCCCATATCGATGCTCGATAGCGGGATCTCGGAAAACACCGAGTGTACCTCGTGGTTGTAGCAACCCAGGATCGCCACGTCCTGCGGCACCGCCAGTCCTGCCTCCAGGCACACTTCCAGCACCTGCTCCGAGTAGTGGTCGAAGGAGCAGAACACCCCCAGCGGCTTCGGCAGTTCCAACAGCCGCCGCCGGATCACGGCCATCCGGTCGTCCTTGTGGTCCCGGATTTCCAACAGTTCCCATGGCATCCCCGCGGATTCCGCACCCTCGCGAAAGCCCGCGATCCGCAGTTCATCGTGCCATGTCCGGCCCCAGCACACGTGCAGCCATCGCTCGAACCGGAAACCCGCCAGATACTCTGCTGCCATCCGCCCGCCGCCGCGCGCATCCGGCAGCAGCCGCAGCGCCCGCACCTCCGGGTGGTTCAGACTCAGATCCACCATCGGCAGCCCCCGTGCCATCAGGTGCTCGGTCATGCCGCTGCCCGCGTCGTCCTCCGGCTCCACCATGGAGATGATGCCGTCCGCCACCAGCATTTCCGCATGCTGCCACGAGTGCGGCAGCAGCAGCCGCACCTTCCATCCGTGCTGCCGCCCGAACCGCAGGATGCCGCGGTGGACCCGCTCATCATACGTGTACGTGCCATAGAGAATCGTCGGCCGGTTTCTAGCCATGAGTCAAAAACGCATGAAATAAAGACAGCCCTCCATATTCCGCCCGAAATTTTCATGCAATAGAAAAGGGCGCATCATGCATACCCAAACCTATCCCCTCATCGTCAGCGGCGCGCTCTTCTTCGCCGCCCTCCCCGCCTCCGCGGACACGTGGACCGGCACCACCTCCACTGCTTGGAACGTCGACACCAACTGGCAGGACGGCACCCAGCCCGCCTCCGGCGAGGCCATCGTGTTCGACTCGAGCTCGACGGCGAACCTCGCCACCACGCTCGGCGCGGCCTTCAGCGTCTCCGGCATCAGCGTCGTCAGTCCCACCGCCACGGTCAGCATCGCCAACGGTACCGGCGGCTCGCTCACCCTCGGTGCGGGCGGCATCGATCTGAGCGCCGCCACGCAGAATCTCACCTTCACCAGCACGCCCACCCCCGGGGCGGACCAGACGTGGAACGTGGCCACCGGCCGCGCGCTCACCTTCACCCTGCCTACCAACACCACCTTCAATCTCGGCGGGAAAAACATCCTCAAGTCCGGCACCGGCACGCTCGCCTCCGCCGGAGCAAACCTCTCGAACGGCACGCTGGAGATCGCCGCGGGCAGTTTCACCCTGAATGGCAACTCCAGCGTCGCCGCCGGCATCCAGGCCACCGCCACCCTCCAGCTCGATACCGGAGCCACCTTCGCCACCTCCCGCAACAGCGGCAACATCACCGTGGCCGGCAATGTGAAGTTCAATGGCGGCACCTGGACCATGGATGGCGGTGCGGTCGGCAGCTTCAGCGGTCCCATCGATGTCTCCGCAAATGGCGGCACCGTCCGCTACCTCACCACCTCCACCGGCGGCATCACCCAGATCCTCTCCGGCGCGGTCACCGGCAGCGGCATCTTCCACCTCCAGAACCACGCCACCAGCCACGCCAACAACCGCTACGACCTCACCGGGAACAACACCGCCTTCACCGGCACCTTCGCCATTGATGGCACCTCCGGAAACCGCAGCGTCCGTATCGCCGCGGCCAATGCCGGTGGTGCCGCCGCCACCTGGACCATCGGCGCGGCCAATACCCTCCAGGTCTCGAATGTCGCCACCACCCTCGGCAACGTGAATGTCACCCTCGGCGGCAAGCTGGAGTACCTCACCGGCGGCACCATCACCGTTCCCTCGGGCAAATCCGTGGTCGTGGATGCGGTGGCCCCATCCACCGCCACCACCACGCTCAACTCCGCCGCCACCGTCAATCACTCCGGCACCTTCACCGCCGGGCGGGCCTCCGTGGTGAACCTCAATACCGGCACCGCCTGGACCCAATCCGGGGCCTTCTCCCTCGTGGGCAATGGCGGCTACGGAGCAACCGTCACTCTCAATACGGGAGCCACCTTCTCCTACACCGGTGCGAGCCCCATCCTGCTCAATCCCGGTGCCAGCAGCAATGCCACCCTCACTCTCGCGGGCGGCACCTTCACCACCGGAGCCCCCTTCCAGACCACCACCTCCTCCACCACCCCGGGCACGAACAACGGCATCCTCATCCTCCAGGGTGGCGGCACGCTGAAGCTCTCCGCGGACCTCGCCGACATCATCGCCGCGCCCACCGGCACCGCCGTGAAGAACCTCGTCCAGCTCGGCACCGGCGGCGGCATCATCGATACCAACTCCCACACCGCCATCCTCGGCCAGGCCATCACCGGCGCGGGCGGCCTCACCAAGGCCGGCAATGGCACCCTCGCCCTCACCGGCACGAACACCTACACCGGGGACACCACCGTGACCGGCGGCACCCTTTCACTCGGCACCGCCACCCTCGCGGATGCCTCGAAGGTGAAAATCACCACCGGCGCCACCCTCGCGCTTGATCATGGTACGACAGACACCGTAGACCAGCTCTTCATCGATGGCGTCCAACAGCTCTCCGGCACCTGGGGAGCGCCCGGCTCCGGAGCCGCGCACACTTCCGCCGTTTTCAGCGGCACCGGCTTCCTCAGCGTCACCACCGCCCCCGTCCCCTACGAGGGTTGGACCATCACCAAGGGCCTCACCACCGGCACCAATGCCGCCAAGTCCGACAACCCGGACAACGACGGCTTCAACAATCTCGGGGAATTCGCCTTCGACGGCAACCCGCTCTCCGGCGCCACCGATGGCAGGATCGCCCTCCGCAACACTCCCGACGGTCCCACCATCACCTTTCCCGTCCGCAAGAACGCCGGGGCCTTTGTCGGCGACTCCGATGGCCTCCTTTCCCCGCTTGTCGATGGCGTCCGCTACCGCGTCCAGGCCAGCACCGATCTCATGAACTGGAACACCCTCGTCTTTGAGACCGCTCCGGACACCACCGGCCTGCCCGCTCTCTCCGATGCGGCCGGATGGGAATACCGCACCTTCCAGATCGCCCCCGGCAATCCAAAGGCCTTCCTCCGCGTCAAGATCACGGACACCCCCTGATCCCCTTTTTCCGGGTACATGCAATAAGACCGGGCAGCCGGAGAAAGGCCTCCTTTCTCCGGCCGCCATGGCGGAAAGCCCCTCAATGGGAGCGGCTCCTTTCGAGAAGCCCGAAATCCGCCTCCGGCATTCCCCCCTCTTCACGGATCCTTGCTGACTGATCACTTCCCCATGAAACCCTTCTCCCTCTTCACCTCCCTCATCCTCCTGAGCCTCTCCGCCCACGCGGATGTCTGGATCGGCGGCACAGCCAGTTGGAACACCGATGCGAACTGGCAGGACGGTACCAAACCCACCTCGGGAGACGGAGTCATCTTCAACTCCAGCTCCACCGCGAATCTCTCCACCACCCTCGATGCCGCCTTCAGCATCACCGGCCTCACCCTCGCCAGCCCCACCGGCGCCGTCACCATCGCCAATGGCACCAGCGGCTCGCTGACCATCGGCTCCGGCGGCATCGACATGAGCGCAGCCACCCAGAACCTCACCTTCAGTTTCACCGCCAACAGCCTCGTCGCGCTCGGTGCCAACCAGACTTGGAACGTCGCCTCCGGACGCTCGCTCACCTTCGTCAGCAGCAATACCACCATCCGGAACTTCGACCTCGGCTCCCGCACCATCACCAAGTCCGGCACCGGCAATCTCGTCCTCGGCCAGGGGGTCAACCTCACCAATGGCGTCTTCGACCTCCAGGCCGGAAACACCACCGTCCAGGCCGGCAGCAGCACCAACACCACCTCCGCCGCCAGCGTGTCCTACAAGGTCGGCTCCTCCGCCACCCTCACGCTCACGAACAACACCGGCACCCTCACCTTCGCCAGCCCCATCGAGATCAATGGTGGAAACGTCGCCATCAGCGGCGGTGCCAGCCACAGCTTCTCCGGAGCCGCCTCCGGCACCGGCGGCACCATCACCGCCTCCCTCAGCTCCACCGGCACCGTTCTCAAAACCTTCTCCGGCAGCTTCACCGGCAGTGGCACCTACAATCTCCGGAATGAAATGACGAGCAGCACCACGCACGCCATCGTCCTCTCCGGAAACAACAGCGGCTTCACCGGCACCTTCAACATCAATGGCACCACCGGCAGCCGCATCGTCCGCCTCACCGCCGCCAATTCCGGCAGCGCCGGAGCCGCCTGGTCCGTCTCCGCAAACAACAGCCTCCAGATCAACGGCGTCGCCGTGAATCTCGGCAGCCTCTCCGGTGCGGGTGGAGTCACCTCCTCCAGCGGCACCAGCAGCATCACCGTCGGCGCGCTCAATGCCAGCACCACCTACTCCGGCATCATCAGCGGCGCCACCAATGTCACCAAGACCGGAAGCGGCACGTGGACCGTCAGCGGCGTGAACAGCTACACCGGCACCACCACGATCAGCGGTGGCAAGATGGAAGTGACCGGCTCGCTCGCCACCGGCTCCGCCGTCAGCGTCGGCTCCTCCGGCACCCTCGCCGGCACCGGCACCATCGGCGGAGACACCTCCGTCTCCGGCACCCTCGCTCCCGGCGTGGCCACAGGTACACTTGCCTTCACCAACTCCCTCGCGCTGCTCTCCACCGCCCAGCTCAACTGGGATCTCAATCCCGCCAACACCGCCATCGGCGGCGGCGTCAACGACCTCGCCACCATCGGCGGCTCGCTCACCCTGGATGGCGTCCTCAATCTCAGCGGCGGCACCTTCACCGGTCTCGCCGAGGGCACCACCTGGCGACTCTTCAACTACTCCGGCGCGCTCACCGACAACGGTCTCAACATCGGCACGATGCCCACCCTCGATGCCGGACAAAGCTGGCTCATCGACACCGCCACCACCGGCCAGGTCAATCTCACCATCATCCCCGAGCCCGCCTCCTCCGCGTTCCTGCTGCTGGGCGGCACCCTACTCCTCCGCCGCAAGCGGGCGTGAGGTCTTCCATCTTCGTACGTAGTTCCTCCTTCAGGAGGGCGTCTCACGCATCGCTGCTACACCCCGCCCTCCTGAAGGAGGAACTACGTACCATTTCGCGAGCGGTCATACCCGAAAAACTCATCGCCTCCCGCGGCGATCACGCCGACACTCCGCGATGATGACATCGCCGCGTTTCCTCTCCCGGTGCCTCGCCCTCGCAGGTCTCGCCGCCTGCGTGCCGGCACTTCTCCGCGCGGACGAGGAAAAGCTCATCGAAGTCGCCGCCTTCGGTGATCACCAGCCCATCGGCATGGCTGTCTCCGGTGATCCGAACCGCGTCTTCGTCTCCTTCCCCCACCGCCAGCCCTTCGCCAACGCCCTGTTGGAAATCACGGACGGCAGGCAGGTCCCGTTCCCGAACGCGGAATGGAACGCCCTCAATCCTACCGACGAAACCAAACAGTTCATCAACGCACAGGATCTCTTCGCAGATGACCGGCACAACCTCTGGCTGCTTGATTCCTCGCCCTCCGGCGGTGCCTCCATCCTCGGCAAGGACGGCACCACCGCCCGCGCCGCCGGACGCTTCAAGGTCGTGAAGATCGATCTCAACCGCAACGAGGTCGCGGACATCTATCCCTTCAATGATCTGCCGAAGGAACAAAGCGCGCTCAATGATCTCTGCATCGATCACACCCACCACCTCGCCTACCTCTCCGATCCCGGCCTCAAGGCCATCGTCGTGCTCGATCTCGCCACGAAGAAATCCCGCGTGGTCCTGCGCAATGATCCCGCCATGCTCGCCGCGCCCGGCTTCAAGCTGAAGATCGAGGACAAATATGTGGAGGACGCCTCCGGCCGCCCCTTCATCTCGAACGTCAACGGCATCGCCCTCACCCATGACGACCGCTGGTTCTACTTCCGAGCGATCAACCAGACCTGGCTCCGCCGCATCGAAACCCGCTGGCTTGCGGATGCCTCGCTGGGCGATGCGGAACTTTCCACGAAGATTGAAAAGGTCGCGGAAACCGGAGTCTGCCACGGCATGGTAGCGGACAAGAAGGGCAACATCTACCTCACCGACTCGCAGGCAAAGGCAATCCGCTACGTCACCCCCGAAGGAAAGGTCGGGACACTGGTGCAGGACGAGCGCCTCATCTGGCCGGATTCCCTCGGCATCGGCTCGGACGGCTACCTGTATCTGACCGCCTCCCAGATCAACCGCGGCAGCAACTACAATGGTGGCAAGCCCGCCTACTCCCTGCCCTTCCGCGCCTACAAGGTAAAGCTGCCTTGAGCGCCGCCTGCTTTTCCGCTCATCCTCTGCCGCGATGTCCTCCGATATCATCCCGCCCACTCCCGCCCGCCGTGCTTTCATGCTCGTCTCCGGGCTCACCGGTTTGACAGGCCTGCTGCTCCAGGCGCACGTCACCTCCCACCTCGCCTCTTCGCGTGGCTGGACCATCGGCGGCGCGATCGTGAAGTATCTCAGCTACTTCACCATCACCACGAACATACTGCTCGCCCTCGGCTTCCTTGCCGGTTCGCTGGCTCCGCGCAGCCGTGCCGGGGCCTTCGCCAACCGCCCGTCCACCGCCACCGCTCTTCTCGTCTACATTGCCATTGTCGGCATCGTCTATGTCCTCGTGCTCGCCGGACTGTGGAAACCGCAGGGCCTGCAATGGTGGGCGGACGTCCTGCTCCACTACGCCACCCCTGTCCTCTGCACCTTGCACTGGATCGCCTTCGTCCCGAAGATCCGCCTGCCCTGGACCGCCCCGGTCAAATGGCTCTGCTACCCCGCGCTCTACCTCCTGTGGGCGATGATCTACGGCAGCCATAGTGGCCACTACCCGTATCCCTTCATCGACCTGGACCGCCTCGGTTCCGGTTGGGTGCTCGCCAACGGTCTCGGCATGACCGCCGCCTTCCTCACCACCGGCCTCCTCCTCACCGCCATCAGCCGGAAACTCGCGCGCGAAAGGTAGAAGAGCAAGGGCGCACCGCCGGAGCGTCCGGGCGGTGGATGGAGATCAAGGCACAGGATTCCAACGCATGCGAAGGTCCTTCTTCGCACGCAAGGCGGCAGCCTCGCGCCACCATTCACGGAGCGGTCGCCTGCACCGTATAGGCCCCGATCGCGCCGTAGTCGCTGTAGCCGGGATCGGACGGATCACCCACACCTTCCACATCCACGCGGTACGTCCCCGGTTGCAGGGTGCCCTTCCAGGTCACCACGCCACCGTTGTCCGTCCAGCCGGTGCTCGCGGGCACCGCGGGATTACCAGAAGCATCGTAAATCTTCATCCCCGGCACCAGCGAGTAGGAGCCTTCCTGGTCCGCGTCCAGCGTGACCGTCACCGTGCCCGCTGCGGCCACCACCAGCTTGTAGCTGTCCACATCCGCGCGCGAGGTGATCGTTCCGGACACCGCGGGCGTGTCTCCGGCCGATTGCACCGGCAGATCCACCGCCGTGGCCAGCGTGTTGCCCGCCGGGTCCGCCGTCACCGGCAGATAGCGGCCGATGATCGCCAGATCGTCCTCGGAGTTCGTCGCGCCGGTGTAGTCGCCGATCGTGAACTGGCGGTAGAACTTGTAATACGGCGTGCCCATCCACGGGCCCCACGAATGGAGCGCGCCGGAGTGGCCTGCATAGTATTCCGCGCTACCCTTGCCATCGTGGCTCAGGCCCAGATTGTGACCCAGCTCGTGGATCGCGATCGTGCCGAAGGAGTCGATGGTGTAATCCCCCGCCGTGAACGCCAGCGCGGGCTGATAGGTCGGCTCGCCGAAGACCGCAATATAGGCGAGCCCCGCCGCGCTCGAATTGAACTTCGAAGGCTCCGAGGTGAACAGGCACCATGTGCGGTTCGCCGTCGGCGTGTTGTCGAAAACCGACTTGTCCGTGGTCACGTTCACGTCCCACGCGCGATAGGCCTCCGCCACCGTGATCCAGATGTCGTGGCAGCCCTTGTCGCCGAACTTCGGGTACACGGACGCCGTCGTGATCGGCGCGCTGGTCTTGTTCCAGGCCGTGCCACTCAACGTCGTGCCATTGAATTCCAGATAGATTACCTTCGCCGCGCCGGGCTTGCTTTGAAGGGCGGGCACAGGCGTGGGAGTGGTCACCACCGGGGCCGCGCCGCCGATCTTCACCTGCGCGTCCGGCGCGGTGATCATCGCGGGCAGCTTCGTGAACTGGATGGAAAAGGTCTCGTCCGGTTCGCTGAACCCATCGCCGAGGATCGTCACCGGCACGGTGAAGGTGCCCTGGCCCGCAGCCAGCTTGATCGTACCGGAGGTGTTCACGAAGTCCTTGCCGTTCTCCGCAGTGCCGCCCGCCACCTTCCATGAAAACGTCACCGCCTCCTGCACCGGAGGGGACACCGTGAAGGCCACGCTGGACACCAGCTTCGCTTTCGCCACATCCCCCACCGGCTCCTGCACGACGGGAGATGAGGCAGGCGCGACAGTAGAGTTCCACTCGTCATTGAGGATCGTGCCGGTGCCCTCGGTCTTGCCGAGCGTGGCATTTACCGGATTGGACAGCACCACCTTGAAAGTCTCGTCGGCCTCGTTCACCCGATCCGGCACGGTGGTCACGGAAATGACCCCCGTGGTCTTGCCGCGCGCCAGCGTCAGCTTGCCGCTCGCCGCCTTGTAGTCCGATCCAGCCGTGGCCGTCTGGCCCACCAGCGTCCACTGCACCGTGACGGCGGTCTTGCCGGATCCGGAGGCCACACCGCACACCACCGGGAACTGCATCACGTTCCCCTTCGTCTGGCCTTCCGCCATCGCCACATCACCCACGGAAATCACCGCCTGTCCTGCGGTCACGATCGGCGTGGTGATCTGCGTGGGAGGCACCGCGGCCGCAGGAACCAGCGCTTCCTCCGGCGTGAGCATGCCATCGCTACGATGCACATCGTAGCTGCACAGCAGATCCGCCAGCGGCATGCGCCGCACCAACAGATCCGCCGCGCCCGCCGCGGCGCTCAGGCGGTAAACGCCCGCGTCCCCGCGATAGCGGATGTGCCCCGTGAACGCGCCATCGCGGTCCACACTGCCGAAAAATTCACCGGTTGATTCGCCGCTCTCCGCGTCCGTGCCCAGATCGAGGCGCACCGCGCGGATACCGTCCTCGCGGAGCAAGTTCATCGTCACCTCGCCGGAAACCGGAGCCACGCCGTTGCCGAGATCCAGCATCACCCGCTGTCCCGGCTGCCACTTCGCCACGCCGTTGATGCCCGTCACCGCCGCGGCGGAAACCGTACGCTCGGTGACCAGAGCCATGCGCGGTCCCTGCGCGTCCCATAACGGCCCCTTGCGCCAATCCACATCCACAACCGCCACTTCATCCCCGCCATGATCATGATCACGACCCCGTTCGTGCGCCGGCCGGGCCGGAGCTTCGCCCGGAGGTGGCATCGCGGATTCCCCGGCGGACCGGACGATTCGGGAGGCCGGAGCCGCATCGGACGCCGCCGGAGCGGAAACGTCCGCCTCACCGGTGAAATGCCAGACCGCCAGGCCCGCGCCCGAAAGGACGACCAAGCCGCACAGCCAGGCACGCAAATGACTGGAAGGTTTCATGGGATGGGACAGCAGAAATCCAACAAGACACAATCGCGGCACTGGAATCGGATGGGTGTCCGGTGGGGACCAGTGCCACGGGAAACCAAATCATCATACATACCGTATAGCAAGTCGGTTAGAAATATTTTACACATCGACTTCGTGGCCGATTTTGATCCCGGGAGGCCTTTACACCGCCGGACGCGGGATCTCCGTGACCGGGAACATCTCAAAAAATCAGCGTCATCTGCGAAATCCACAGTCCCTTCTCCCCCTTGCACCCGCTAGATTCCGCCCGTACCCATGCTTTCCCACCTCTCCGTCCTGCTGCATTTCCTCACCGATGGCGTCCTCTGGCTGATCGTTCTCGTCTGCCTGCTGCGCCTCTGCCGCCGCATCGAAACCGCTGCCGCGCTGCGGTTGCTGGCCCCGGCGCTCATCGTGCTGGCGCTGGTGGGCACCTTCGATCTCGTCCATCTCGCGGAAACGGTCAGGGAAACCGTCGTCCGCCAGGGCTGGAGCCGGGTCACCATCCGCCCGCCGCATGAGGCGGACACGCCGCTCTGGCTGGCGTGGGCACGATTCGCCGCGCGCCTCGCCGCCATCGCCTTCTATTTCCCCGCCCCGCGCCGGTCGCTGGGGGTGGTCGCACTCATTGGCACCACCGCCTTCACCGCCGCGCATTTTCCGGAGCTGCGGAATCTACTATCTTTTTAGTAGTTCTCTGCCACGTAGCTGAAGTCGTGGGACTTCAGGCTGGGTAGGGCCGCGGAGTCTCCCTCACATCCAGTCCGTCCCCGACCAATCCAAAGCGACGTCCCGAATAGGAGTGGATCCACCCAGCCTGAATGCGGCAGGAGCGGAAGCGACTGAATCCAGCCCCGGCGAAGCCGCTCACTGGCATGGCCAGAGGCAAGTCTCACGACTCCGGCCACTCCCGGAAACATCCCCCAAAACCGGTCGGTTCTTCTCCCTCCGCTTTCCCGCTTGCCGCCGCCACTCCGGGCATTTCGACTGGTGGCGTATGTTTGTCTCATCCCGTCTTCTCACTTCCAGCCTGATGACCGGCCTCCTCCTCTCCGGCGCGCTCCATGCCGCGGAGCCGTCCCCCGTCCCAGGGAAACACACCTTCGCCCTCGGCACGGAGGATTTCCTGCTCGATGGCCAGCCGGTCCAGATCCGCAGCGGCGAGCTCCACCCCGGCCGCATCCCCCGGGAATACTGGCGTCACCGCCTCCGGATGGTGAAGGCCTCCGGCATGAACACCGTGGCCATCTACCTCTTCTGGAACCAGTTCGAGGAAGAAGAAGGCAAGTTCGATTTCAAAACCGGCGAGCGCGACATCGCCGCCTTCATCAAGCTCGCCCAGGAGGAAGGCCTCTGGGTGCTGCTGCGTCCCGGCCCGTACGTCTGCGGCGAGTGGGACCTGGGCGGCATCCCCGCCTATCTCATGCGCGATCCGAAGGTGCAGCTCCGCTCCTCCGCGGATGAGAACTACCTCAAGGCCGTCCAGCGCTACATCGAGCACCTCGTGCCCGTGGTGAAGCCCTACCTCGTCACCAACGGCGGCCCCATCGTCATGGTGCAAGTGGAGAACGAATTCGGCAGCTACGGCGAGGACCGTAAATACCTCGAGTTCCTCCACGACCAGTGGAAGAAAAACGGCATCGACGTCCCCTTCTACACCGCGGACGGCCCCACGGACAAGATGATGAAAAACGGCACGCTCCCCGGCTGCGCCGTCGGCCTCGACTCCGGCACCGAGGACAAGCACTGGGACATCGCGAAAAAACACAACCCCGGCGTCCCTGTTTTCAGCAGCGAGACCTACCCCGGCTGGCTCACCCACTGGGGCGAGAAGTGGCAGAACGTCGGCGTGGACGGCGTGATCAAGGACATGAAGTGGTACATGGATAACAAGAAGTCCTTCAACTTCTACGTCTTCCACGGCGGCACCAACTTCGGCTTCACCGCCGGCGCCAATGACGGCGGCAAGGGCAAGTATCAGGCGGACATCACCAGCTACGACTACGATGCCATCCTCACCGAGCAAGGGCGCCCCACCGCGAAGTACGATGGAATCCGTAGCACCATCGCCGCCGCCCTTCCGGATCTGAAGCTCCCGCCCGTCCCCGAGCCCATCCCCGCCATCGAGGTTCCGGAGTTCAAGACCGAGCCCTTCGCCCTGCTGCGGGACAACATGCCCGGCAAGCCCGTCCCGCTCGATCAGCCAAAGTCTTTCGAGGAGCTCGGCCAGTATCACCAGGGCCTCATGCTCTACACCACCACCCTGCCGGACAACCGGGGCGGCAAGCTCGACTTCGGCACCACCGGCGTCCGCGACTACGGCCTCGTCTACCTCGATGGAAAATTCATCGGCAAGCTCGACCGCAATCTCGCCGAGACCACCATCGACCTCCCCGCCACCACCGGCACGGAAAAACCGATGCTCACCATCCTCGCCGAAGCCATGGGCCACATCAACTTCGGCCGCCGCATGTCGGACGACCGCAAGGGCCTCCTCGGCCCCGTGAAGCTCGGCGCTGCCGCTCTCACGGGCTGGCACGCCCGCGCCATCCCGCTCGCCGATGCCGACATCGCCAAGCTCAAGCCCGGCAAACCCGGCGCCGATGACAAGGGCGTGTTCTTCAAAGGCGGCTTCACCTTGGAAAAAGCCGCGGACACCTTCATCGACCTCTCCGCCTACAAGAAGGGCGTCGTCTGGGTCAACGGCCACAACCTCGGCCGCTTCTGGGAGATCGGACCGCAGAAACGCCTCTACTGCCCCGCCCCGTGGCTGAAGGCCGGAAAAAACGAGATCATCATCCTCGACCTCCTTCAGGCGGAAGCCGCCCCCGTCAGCGGCAAGAGCACCCTGCGCTGAACGTCCACCTGCGGCATTCATCGTAACAAACGCATCGCAGCCGCGTTCGCACGAACGCGGCTACGATGGAGGCACCGCCCACGGCTCCAGCCACGTCTCACGCCTGAACCACGTCTCCTGCCGTTTCGCATACTGCCGCGTCGCCGCATTCACCAGTTCCTCGCATGTCGCGCGGTCGATCTCCCCGCGCAACAGTGCCCGCACCTCGCGGAAGCCGATCGCCTTTTCAAACGTCGCCGAAACATCTTCCAGCGCCGCCACCTCCTCCAGCGCTCCGCCATCAAGCATCGCCCGCGTCCGCCCCGCGATCCGCGCGTGAAGGTCCGGCCTGCTACGATGGATCACGTAGCCGCGCAAACCCGCCGTGCGCTCCGCCGTCGCGCCCTCCCACTGGTCACGCAACCCGGATGCCCTCCTCCCTGTCAGCAAACAGATCTCCAAAGCCCGGCCCACATAGCGGCGGTTCAGCAGGTTCGTCCGCGCCGCCTCCACCGGGTCCAGCGCCTGCAACCGCGCCGCCAGCTCCTCCAGCGGCAGCGCATCCAGTTCCGCCCGCAGCGCCGCATCCCCCGCCGGCAGGGGCGAGGCTCCATGCGTGAGGAATTTCAGATAAAGCCCGGACCCGCCCGTCACGATCGGTGTCCGGCCGCGCGCTGCAATCTCCGCGATCACCGGCGCGGCCAGCTCCACGTACGACTGCGCATCATTCGGTGTGGCCGGATCGAGCACGCTGAAAAGATGGTGCGGCACGATCGCCCGCTCCTCCGCCGAGGGCGCGGCCGACAGGATCTCCAGCCCTCGATAGAGCTGGAAGGCATCCGCATTCACGATCTCGCCGTCATGCCGTGCCGCCAGCTCCAGCGCGAGCGCGGTCTTCCCGGAAGCAGTGGGACCGCAGACGTAGATCGGAGTTGGGGTTTCGGGATTCAAAGGCGCACGAACCGTGCCCTGCGAACTGGATCGGATTCAAAGAAAAAGGATGGAAGTAGGGATATCCCGCGGGATGTCAGGGTCGGATGGAACCGTCCGCTCCCAACGACACCGTCCCAGACGATTACCTCTGAGTCCCGGAGGGACGATGAAGGGTAGCCGGTGGCGCAAGCCACCGGAACGGAACAGCCGCACCTATATCGAAGTCCCGGAGGGACGACGCTGCCTGCGCTCTCACGCCGGACCAGACGATCCAAAGATCCGTCGGTCTGACCGCCGACCATTCATTCGCCATCCATCGGCCTCCGCTTGCGTCGTCCCTCCGGGACTCAATCCTTCCATCACGCCTTACCGGTGCCTTGCGCCACCGGCTACCGTACGCCGCCCCTCCGGGGCTGAAGAACCATTTCCCCACCCCTTTTCTTCTCTGATCAATGCTCACTGATGACTGATCACTTCTTAAATAAAACAAAACCCCCGCCGCAGACGAACCGGGCGGGGGCTTGGGAAAATCCTGATGGATCGTTGGATCAGGCCTGCTCGGACTTCTGCTCGCCTTCGGCGGCGGCTTCCACCGGAGCGGCTTCCGCCACTTCCACAGCAGCCGGAGCTTCTTCAACCACAGCGGCGATCACCGGGGCGGCTTCTTCCACCACAGGAGCCGAAGCGGCCTCAGCCACCACCGGAGCAGCAGCTTCTTCCACTGCGGCGACAGGAGCCGGAGCTTCCGCAGCGGCTTCCACGGCCACGGCGGCGACAGCAGCAGCAGCCACCGGAACGGCGACGGCAGCGGCGGACTGGGCGGGAGCTGGATTGTTACGCGGGCGGCGCTCCTGGCGTTCCTCACGCTCTTCCTTGTCCTCGCGCTCATCCTGACCCTTCGACTTGGCGCTGGAGACGCTGAGCTTGCGGCCCATGAAGAACTGGTCGTTGAGCACCTCGATCGCGCGCTTGGCGTCGTCCACGTGGAGCATTTCCACGAAGCCGTAGCCCTTCGAGCGGTGGGTGTTGCGGTTGTAGACGACCTCGACGTTGCGGACGCCGCCGATGCCCTTGAAAAGGTCGGTCAGGTCGCTCTCGGTCACCTCGTAGGACAGGTTGCCGAGGTAGAGGCGCGGGGATTCCACCGGGCCTTGTTCCTTGCGCTCCTGCGGGCGGGCGATGCGGATGTTGGACTTCACCGGCTGCGCGGGGCGGTCGCTCTTTGCGGGAGCGTCCTTCTCGCGTTCCTGGATACGGTCCTGGCGGGTCGGGCGGACGGGTTCCTTGTAGAGGCCGAAGATCTTGAGGAACTTCTGCCACCAGGTCAGTTTCGCCGGTTGCGGCATGGGGCGGCGCTCGCGGAAGCCGCGGTTGCCACCGCCGCCTCCCTCACGGTTGCCACCGCCTTCGCGGCGCGGGCCGCCTTCACGGCGTCCACCTTCGCGGCGCTGGCCGCCTCCTTGGCCGTGACCGTGTCCGCCCTGGCGGTTCTCACGGTTGTCACGATTTTCGTTGTTGTTGCGGTTCTGCCCACCGCGGTTGCGGCGGCGACGCTTGCGTCCCGGATTCGGGGAGTCTTGTGTTACGTTGGACATGGTGTTGTCGCGGGGTCTTGGTTGCGGGCGGACCGGCGCGGCGGGCGGGTGAAGCCCGGCGGTGATGGAGGGTCCAGCGTGCGGACCGGCATGACAGGGATCGACCGGCTTTTTGGTGCCGGGAAGGGACCGCGTCCGGAGAGCGTGGCGGTGCCTGGGGAATCCGTGTCGGCCGGCTTGCGCCGCCGCCCGTGAGGCAGAACGTTCCCGGATCCAGCGATGCGGCGACCGGCGGGCGCTCCACTCGGGGCGGCCATGGCTAGGGTCATAGGGCCGGGTTCGGGCATCCGGAATCGTGGGAAAAGTCCTGCTGCCGCAGGAAACTAAGGCTTCAAGCACAATTGGCAAGGCATTAACCGCCATGCGTCCCTGAATCGAAACAGCCCCTTGGCTGGAGTCCGCGCTCCAACGACCACTTCCCCGCTCCCTCCCCGTTCCGCCTCCCCCCTTTGGCACACAAAATGCGGCACCTTTCGGAAAACCTGCCCCCACCTGTCGTCCCTCCTGCAATCCCCGGCGTTTGGGGTTGAGTCGCGGGCGGCGGTCGATAGATTTCGCGCCGGACAGCCATGCTCACGCGTATCCTTTTCCGCCTGATCCCCGTTCTGATGGCCTCGGCCCCAGCCCTCTCCTCCGCTCAAGCGCCTGAGAGCGTGATGGTTGTGGAAGCATGGTCCGGCAAGGTACTCGTCGCCGCGAACGCCTCCACCAAGCGCCCGGTCGCTAGCCTCACCAAGATCGCCACCGGTGCCGTCGCCATCGACTGGGCGAATGCCAATCAATCCGACATCGCCACCATCATGGTCACCGTACCGGATTCCGTGGCCATGATCGGCGGTCCGAACCCCATGCGCCTCGTCCCCGGCGACCGTATCAGCCTGCGCGATGCCCTCACCTCCGCCCTGCTCGGCTCGGACAATCTCGCCGCCCAGACGGTGGCGGACCACATCGGCCGGGACATCCTCTCCCGCCGTGGCAGCGGTGGCGATCCCGTGGGTGCCTTCGTGGGTGAAATGAACCGCCTCTCCCGTGCCATCGGGGCCGCCAATACCCGCTTCACCAATCCCCACGGTCTTGAACTTCAGGGGCAGGCCGTCGGCACCTCCACCGCCGCGGACATCACCCGCCTCTCGATCTACGCGATGCGCCGCGCGGCCTTCAACTACATCGTCCGCCAGAAGGAACGCCGTGTCACCGTCAGCGGTCAGGGTGGCAACCGCTCCTTCACGGTCAAGAACACCAACGAACTCATCACCGAGCCCGGCATGCTGGGCGTGAAGACCGGCACCACCAATGCCGCCGGCCCCTGCCTCTCCGCCTGCCAGGAACGCGATCCTCTTGTCCGCAAGAAGCCGGACGGCAGCAAGGGCGTCACCCCGCGCCGCGTCATTGCCGTGGTGCTCAACAACCCGGACCGGTTCAACCGCGCCCGCGCCCTCATCCAGCAGGGCTGGGGCATCTATGACCAGTGGCTCGCCAATGGCGCCCCGGTCCAGGATCCCCGCCGTGAACTTCTCAAGGCGGACGATCCGCTCTGACGAAAAAATCCGGGGTCGCCCGGGAACACATTGCTCCATACCCGAAATCTAACACACTCATGCGCATCGGTATCCTGAACAGCGGCGGGGATTGTCCCGGCTTGAACGCGGTTATTCACGGCGTGGTCGGCGCGGCCGATCAACTTGGCTGGGAAGTGATTGGATTCCGGGACGGCTTCGAAGGCCTGCTTCCTCCCGGCGATTACACGATTCTGAAGCCCAAAGACACCGTCGGCATCCTCAAGATGGGCGGCACCATCCTCGGCACCACCAACAAGGGCCACTTCGCCGCCAAGGTCGGCAAGGGCGATATCGCCGAAGTGCCTCCCGAGATCGTCGCCAAGGCGAAGCGCACCATGGAACAGCTCGAGATCAGCGCGCTCGTCATCGTGGGTGGCGATGGCTCGCTGACCACCGGCCTCCAGCTCTATCGTGAAGGCTGGCCGATCATCGGCGTGCCGAAGACGATCGACAACGACCTCCACGCCACGGCGATGACCTTCGGCTTCGACAGCGCGGTGAATTCCGTGGTCGATGGCCTCGACCGCCTCCAGACCACCGCGGACAGCCACAAGCGCGTGATGGTGCTGGAAGTGATGGGCCGCCACGCCGGCTGGATCGCCCTATGGGGCGGCATTGCCGGTGGTGCCAGCGTCGTCCTCCTGCCGGAGATCCCTTTCAGCTACGAAAAGGTCGCGGAGCACATCAAGGCCCGCGATGCGCAGGGCTACCACAGCACGCTCGTCGTCGTCGCGGAAGGCGCGTGCCTGCCACAAGGTGACATCGTCAGCGTCGACGCGAACTGCGGTGGAGAAGTCCGCCTCGGCGGAGTCGGCCAGGTCGTTGCCAAACGACTCGAAGAACTCACCGGCAAGGAAACCCGCTCCTGCACGCTGGGCCACCTCCAGCGCGGCGGTGCCCCGACCTCGCTCGACCGCATTCTCGGCATGCGCTTCGGCGTCATGGCCGTGAAGCTCGCCTCCGAAGGCGACTTCGGCCGCATGGTGAGCTATCAATCCTACCACGTCGGCTCCGTGCCGATCCAGGAAGCGGTCAACAAGCTCCGCCTCGTCGAGCCGGACAGCGAGCTCGTCCAGGCCGCCCGCGCCGTGGGCATCTGCCTCGGCGAGTGATCCGATAGAGGACCACATCTTTTCAAAGACAAGGCCGCCTCACCCGAGGCGGCCTTTTTCTTTTTCGTGCCGCGCTCGTGAGAACGTGGGCGGGGAAAAACCCGACCTGATTCTCACGCGTCTCCCATGCCATCGTCTCCAAGCCCCGGAGGGGCGACGTAAGGTAGCCGGTGGCGGAAGCCACCGGTCAGACAGATAGGAGGGATTGAGCCCCGTTAGGGGCGACGCAAGCGGAGTCCGATGGATGACGAATGGATGGTCGGGCAGGCAGACCGATGGACCTTTGATTGGTTGGTCCCGCGTGAGAGCGCAGGCAGCATCGTCCCTCTGGGACTCAGATTCAGAGTAATCGGTGAAGCTCGATCCTCCTGGAGCCGCCACCCTGCACAGATCGTCACAAACCTTTCCCACACAGCCCCCTGACCCCAAAATCGGGCGTGACGGATGCCTCGCTTCCGCTAAAACGGCGGCGGCCATCCGCACGGCCGCTCATTGGAAGTCTTCCGCATGTCCACCGATCCGCTACTCCAGCTCCTCCGCAACAAGGCCCGCTACTCCCACGAGCAGCTCGCCGAACTGCTCTCCATTTCCCCGGAACAGGTCAATGTCCGCATTGCCGCCTGGGAAAAGGACGGCACCATCCTCGGCTACCAGGCCGTGGTCGATCCGGAGCGCGCGGACGGTGATGCCGTGTCCGCCTTCATCGAGGTGAAAGTCACGCCGGAACGCGGCGGTGGCTTCGACCGCCTCGCTATGCGCATCGCGCGCTTCGACCAGGTGACGAGTTGCTACCTCGCCAGCGGCGGCTACGACCTCATGGTCGTCGTCGAGGGCAGCGATCTCCGCGAGGTCGCCCGCTTCGTTTCCGAAAAGCTCAGCACCTTGGATGGCGTGCTGTCCACGGCCACACACTTCCGACTGAAGACGTACAAGGAAAACGGATTCCTCTTCGACCAGGAAGCCCGAGCCGAGCGCCTCGCCGTCTCTCCGTGAGAGAGGAATGGGTAGTCGCGATGGGTGATCTCAAGCCGGCGATTGCCCGGCGATAACAGATCTCCAAACCCACCGCACTGCATCCATCCCACCACCACCATGGACTATTCCACCAAAATCGCGCACAACGTCGCGGGCATCCCGCGATCGGGCATCCGCGACTTCTTCGAGCTCGTCCAAGGCCGCGAGGGCGTCATCTCCCTCGGCGTCGGCGAGCCGGACTTCGTCACCCCCTGGCACATCCGCGAGGCCGCCATCTACTCGCTGGAAAAGGGCCAGACGACCTACACGTCGAACCTCGGCCTGCTATCGCTCCGCAAGGCCATCGCCCGTTACGTCGGCGAGTTCTTCGACGTGCAGTATGAAGCCTCGAAGGAAGTACTCGTCACCGTCGGCGTGTCCGAGGCCATCGACCTCGCCCTGCGCGCGCTGCTCAATCCGGGCGATGAAGTGATCTTTCACGAGCCGTGTTACGTTTCCTACAGCCCCAGCATCGTCATGGCCTATGGCAAGGCGGTGTCCGTGGAGACGCAGAAGGAGAACGGCTTCTCGCTGAAGCCCGAGGCGCTCGCCGCTGCGATCACGCCGCGTACCCGCGTGCTGATGCTGAATTTCCCGACCAACCCCACCGGTTCGGTCGCCACCAACGAGGACCTCGAAGGCATCGCCAAGCTCTGCATCGAGCATGACCTGATCGTGCTGACCGATGAGATCTACAGCGAGCTGCGCTACGATGGCGTGAAGCACGTCTCCATCGCCTCGCTGCCCGGCATGAAGGAGCGCACGATTCTCCTGCACGGTTTCTCGAAGGCCTTCGCGATGACCGGCTTCCGCCTCGGCTATGCCTGCGCGCCGCAGCCGATCATCGAGGCGATGATGAAGATCCACCAGTACTCGATGCTCTGCGCTCCGATCATGAGCCAGAACGCCGCACTGGAAGCGCTGGAAAACGGCACGCCAGCCATGCAGATGATGCGGGACAGCTATCACCAGCGCCGCGATTTCCTGGTGAAGCGGCTCAATGAGATCGGCCTGTCCTGCCACACGCCGGGCGGTGCCTTCTACGTTTTCCCGGACATCCGCTCGACCGGTCTTTCCAGCAAGGATTTCGCCACCCGCCTCCTAGAGGCGGAAAACGTGGCCGCCGTCCCCGGCAGCGCCTTCGGCACCAGCGGCGAGGGCTTCCTCCGCTGCTGCTACGCCACCGGCATCGAGGACCTGCGCAAGGCCATGGACAAGATGGAGCGCTTCGTCGGCACCCTCTGATCCGCCCCGCTCATGAACACGGCCCCACGCAACGAACAGGAAGCGCGGGCGCTGACGACCGCGCACGTGATGCCGCTGGCCGTGTTTCTCGGCTTCCTGCTGTTGTTGCAGGCGGTCACGTCCATGATCGGGTGGAAGCATCCGGACGCGCCGTGGTGGCGGCGCGCGCCAGAGCAGTGGATGTATCCGCTGCAGGCGCTCGTCGTCTTCGGCCTGCTGCTGCGCGGGTGGAAGTACTATGACTTCCGTTGGTCCGCGAAGGGCGTGCTGGCGGGTATCGTCTGTGGTGCGGTGGGGATCGGCTTCTGGCTGCTGCCCACCACGCTCTACGACCGCATGGGTCTGACGTCCGATCCGGAAGGCTGGATGTCGTGGTTCGGCATCGCCGCGCGCAAGGAAGGCTTCGATCCCGGTATCTTCCACTCGCCGGTGGCGTGGTGGCCCGCGGTGGTGCTGCGGTTTTTCCGGGCGGTCGTCGTCGTCGCGCTGGCGGAGGAGATTTTCTGGCGCGGATTCATGATGCGCTGGCTGCTGGATCGCGATGGCGATTGGTGGAAGCAGCCCTTCGGCAAGCACGCTTGGATTTCGTATCTCGTCGTCACCGGGCTTTTCACCGCCGTCCACTCCGGGCCGGACCGCATCATGGCCTTTGTCTATGGGACGATCACCTATCTGCTCTGCGTGCGCTCAAAGAGCCTCGGAACCTGCGTGGCGATGCACGCCACCGCCAATCTCCTGATGTGCCTCTACATCATGGCGTATGGCAAATACGGCCTGTGGTGAAGGCATCCGAAAGCCGCGCTTGAAATGTAGGGGAAAGCTCCGCTTTCCCTCTGCGCAAGATGGATTATATCCATCTTGCCGGCTTCCCCCTCCACCTCACCTCTCCCTGATCGAAAGCAGAGCTTTCGACTACATCGCAGGGAAAGCTCCGCTTTCCCTGTGCCAAGGTGGATCTCATCCCCCACACTCCCCCTTCACATCGCGTCCTGCGCATTCTCCGGCCGGAAAATCAGGATCAGCCCGAACAGGATCGAACACACCACCTTGATATCCAGGAACCCGATGATGCATCCCGCGGTGATTCCACCCAGCACCGCCACGGTGCCCACGATCCGCGGCAGCAGCCGGCCCGGCCTCCGGACCAGACCACGCCCCGTCTGTGCCTGATGAAAAATGCGATCCACCTCCGAATTCGGCAGTTGGTTGTCCAGCCCTTCCTTTTTCAACCGTGCCTGGATCATCGGCAGCGACAGCCCCTTGAAAGCCAGAGTCTTGATCAACTCCGCCGTTTCCTTCTCGCGATTGTCATCCTCCATCGGAGATGCATAGGGGGGGTGCATGCGGCAGGTCATCCCTTATCTGGCTCCACCGATCCAGCATAAATGACGATCAATTTCTTATCTCAGTCACAACTTTTGTTCATACCTCTTCGCCCGGGCGATCCGAACGCCTGAACCACGGATTCCTCACCCCACTTTGAGATTTCAGATTTCAGATTTCAGATCTCAAATTCCCCGGTTCCGCCATGGCCCCCTTCCCCCGCCAGCTCCGTCTCGCGAGAATCCTCCTCATCCTCGGCGCGCTGCTGCTGGTCACCGCGCAATTCCTGCCGTGGGAGCATATCGTGGTGAACCACGATTATTTCATCCCCCAAGCTACCACCCGCTTCAGTCAGATGCCGCATGTCCATCATGTGTGGCTTTCCTTTCCTACCAACGACATCATCGACTCTCCCCGCACCCTTGAGCCCCACAGACCACCCCGCCTTGTCACCGCGGACATCTGTCCCGAGGGCTATCCGAACCGGATTTCCATCCATCATCTTCCAGATCTCTGGGCTTACGGCCGTGCCCTCAATTCCGATATCCTGCGCCGCTGGAATCTCGGTTGGCCTCTTCTTGATCTCGCCGTCTGGACCATCGCCCTTCCCTCGCTGCTCGCTCTTCCGTTTTTCGCCGGCCTCTTTGCCCGCGCCCGCCCCCTCCTTTGGCTCACCCGGTTCTTCGCCTGCTGTTTGCTCATCTGGCTGGTGCGCAATCTTGTCCTCGTTACCACCGGCTATCCGGATGCCTCCCTCAAAAACATCGGCTCCGGCTACTGGATGACTCTCGACGCACTGGCAATGGAAATCACCGCCCTCTTCCTCATCCCGAATGCCGCGAAACACCATCTACGTCAGACATCGTAGAATCACGCCGCTGATTGCTTCCGCAACGTGGCTGGAGTCGTGAGACTTCAGGTTGGGTGGATTCCCGCATGAGGGGCGGCGTTCATTTTCCAAACGCCATCGGAAGGAGACCGGGATCGCTGGGTCGGGTCATATCCACCCCGTCCGAAGTCTCACGACTCCGGCTACGACAGCGAAACCCGCTCCAGCTTCTCCGGATTCCGCACGATGTACAACGCCCGGACCACTCCGTCCTCGATGCCGAGAAGCAGCACGTCCGTCGCCCTGCCGCCCGAGAAATACGCGTAGCCCGGCAAGCCGTTCATCACCACCTCCCGCACCTCGTCCGGCAGAGCCTTCCGCCGCGTGAGGCTCTCATACATCCGTGCGATCTTGTCATGTCCGTTGATCCGCCTGCGCGCCGCACGCACCGGACCTCCGTCCGAGTAGAGCACCGCATCCGGCCTCAGCAGCTTCTTCAAGGCCGCCAGATCCCCGCCGCGCGCCGCGTTCAGAAACGCCATCGAAAGCCGCCGCCCTTCCTCCTCCGCCACCTGGAAACGCGGCGTCTCTTCCTTCAGGTGCGTCCGCGCCCGCGAGGCGAGCTGTCTACACGCCGCCTCCGGCTTCTCCAGAAAATCCGCCACCTGCGCGAAGCTCTCGCCGAACACATCGTGCAACAAGAACGCCGCGCGCTCCAGCGGTGAAAGGCGCTCCATCGCATGCAGCACCGCGTAGCCCACATCGGCACCGGTCTCCCCGGCGGGCACCGCGGACCACGCGTCATCCGGCAGCGGTTCCGGCAGCCACTCACCGATGTACGTCTCACGTCGTACCCGCGCGGACTTCATGTGATCCAGGCATAGCCGCGTCACGATCTTCGCCAGATAGGACTTCGGCGATTCCACCGTTTCATTCCCGGCGTCCGCCCACCGCAGCCATGCATCCTGCACCACATCCTCTGCATCGCTGAGCGTGCCGAGCATGCGGTAAGCGAGCGACCGCAGGAACGGCCGGTGTTCTTCGAAAACGCAAACAGCGGTGGCGGTGGGATCGCTCATTACTCGGGCGGGCCATCTCAGGCGTGCGCCACAGGATGGATCGCGCGGAAGGAGATCGCCAGCCGATTCCAGAGATTGATCATGCCGATCGCGATCGTGATCTGCGTGATCTGCGTCCCGGAGAAATGGCGGGCCAGTTCCTCATACACGTCATCCGGCGCATGCGTTTCGGAGATCAGCGTCACCGCCTCGGTCCACGCCAGTGCGGCGCGCTCTGCATCCGTATAGAGTGGTGATTCGCGCCAGGCGTTGAGCAGATAGATGCGCTGCTCAGTCTCGCCCTTCGCGCGGGCTTCCTTCGAGTGCATGTCGATGCAATAGGCGCAGCCGTTGATCTGGGAGGCGCGGAGCTTCACCAGTTCCCACAGTGTGGGATCGATGCCGGAGTTGCGCACGTGCATCTCCAGCTTCAGAACGGCCTGGTATCCGGCCGCATCGGCCTTCGAGTAATCCAATCGGGGTTGCATGATCGTAGTCGGTTGGTTTCAGGATTCAGATTCCGCATTCAGCGGCCTTCACGAATACAGACGAGCCAACCCGCGGAAACGTGACACGCGGGGTGCGATTTTTTCCCAACCGCGCAGCGTAGTAGCGCGAAACTCCGCTTCGCGTGCTTCCCGCCGAGCGTTTTTTATGTCCCCCATCGCTTCCTCCCCGGCACGCAAGGCAGGAGCCTCGCGCGACTGTTCCCCAATCGGAACAGGGAGGATTCCCCATTCCGACCCAAGCCCGGCAGACAACTCCGACAAACCCGGAAAGGGCGATCCTCAAACCGGGCGAATATCATCATCCACGGCCGATCTCATCCCGCCACTTGGTCTACTTCTTCTTCGCCCACGAATCGCGCAACGGCACCGTGCGGTTGTACACCACCTTCGTGCCCGGGACGTGATCCTTGGCGTCCGCGATAAAGTAGCCGGTGCGTTCGAACTGGCAGCGGAAGCCCGCCTCCACATCCGCAGCCGCCGGTTCCACCTTCGCGGCCACGGTCTTCAGCGCATCCGGATTGATCACGGAAAGGAAGCCGCCTTCCTCGCCATCCGGGTCTTCCACGGTGAAGAGTCGGTCATAGAGGCGAACCTCCGCATCCACACCATGGGTGGCGCTGACCCAGTGGATCGCCGCCTTGCAGACCACGCCTTCCGGCGTGTCCGCACCCATCGTGCCGGGCAGGAACTCCGCACGCACCTCGGTGATCGTGCCGTCATCGGCCTTCTCGTAACCGGTGCACTTGACGATGTAACCGCCGCGCAGGCGGACATGACGCTCCGGACCGAGGCGGAAGAACTTCTTCGGCGGATCTTCCATGAAGTCCTCGCGCTCGATCCACACCTCGCGGGTGAGAGCGATCCTGCGGGTGCCTTCTTCCGGGTTCTCCGGATTGTTCACCACCTCCACGTCCTCCTCGTGACCATCGGGCCAGTTGGTGAGCACCAGCTTCAGCGGCTCGAGCACCGCCATGCGGCGCGGCGCGACCTTGTTGAGATGATCGCGGACCTCGTACTCCAACAGCGCCACATCGGTGGTGCCGTTGTACTTGGTGATGCCCACGCGCTTGCAGAAATTGCGAACCGCCTCCGGCGTGTAGCCGCGGCGGCGGATACCGGAGATCGTCGGCATGCGCGGATCGTCCCAACCACTCACGTGGTTCTCCTTCACCAGTTGCAGCAGCTTGCGCTTGCTCATCACGGTGTAGGTCAGGTTGAGGCGCGCGAATTCGATCTGGCGCGGCTTCGAGGGCACCGGGCAGTTGTCGATGAACCAATCGTAAAGCGGCCGGTGGTTCTCGAACTCCAGCGTGCACAGCGAGTGCGTGATGTGCTCCAGCGCGTCCTCCAGCGGATGCGCGAAGTCATACATCGGGTAAATGTGCCACGCATCGCCGGTGTTGTGGTGCTCCGCGTGCAGGATGCGGTAGAGGGCCGGGTCGCGGAGGTTCAGGTTCGGCGAAGCCATGTCGATCTTCGCGCGCAGGATGCACTCGCCTTCCTGGAACTCGCCGGCCTTCATGCGGGCGAAGAGGTCGAGGTTCTCCTCCACACTGCGGTCGCGATACGGCGAGGGCGTGCCCGGCACCGTGAGATTGCCACGGTTCGCGCGCATCTCCTCGGACGTCTGGTGGTCCACGTAGGCCTTGCCGTTCTTGATGAGATGAATGGCGGACTCGTAGTAGAAATCGAAGTAGTTGCTCGCGTAGTAGAGATTGTCCCCCCACTCAAAGCCGAGCCACTTCACGTCCGTCTTGATGCTCTCGACGTACTCGGTTTCTTCCTTCTCCGGATTCGTGTCATCGAAGCGCAGGTGGCAGCGGGCACCCGGATGCTCCTGGGCGATCCCGAAGTTCAGGCAGATCGACTTCGCGTGGCCGATGTGGAGGTAACCATTCGGCTCCGGCGGGAAGCGGGTGATCGTGGTCTCATGTTTGCCGGACGCGAGGTCGCCGGCGATGATCTCGCGGATGAAGTCGAGCTTGGGAGAATCGGACATTTGGGAAAAGGCGGACGGCCTGAAAAAATCAGGAAAACCACGAATGGCCACGAATTTTCACGAATCGGAACGAAAGTAGCGCGAAGCTCCCGCTTTGCGTGCTTCTGGCGGATGTTCACAGAACCGGGCCGACGCGAGAGAAAAGCTTTCTCCCCGACAGCCCGGCAGGAGTCTTACGCTACTGCTTGTGGGGTGGGATCAACCAGCGAGTTCCTCCAACAGCAACTGGCTCAGGCGGATACCGGCTTCGAAGTTTTCGATCGGGAAATTTTCGTCCGGCGCGTGCACCTGTGAATCCGCCAGCGCGAGGCCGAGCAGGAGGGTGTCCACGCCGAGCACGCTGCGGAAGGACTGGACGATCGGGATGCTGCCGCCCTCGCGGATGAGCACCGGATCGGAACCAAAGGCCTTGCGCAGCGCGTTCTGGGCGGCCTGGCCGAAGCTGGAATTCGGGTCCGTGGCATACGGTTTGCCATCGTGCCCCACGGAAATCTCCATCGTCAGACCCGGTGGGCAGTTCCACTCCAAGTGCTGGCGGACTTTTTCCATGATGTCCGCAGGCTCCTGGTCCGGCACAAGCCGGAAGGACAGTTTCGCAAACGCCTCGGCAGGCAGCACGGTCTTCGAGCCCTCACCCTGGTAGCCGCCGCCGATGCCATTGACCTCTGCGGTCGGGCGCGCCCAGGTCCGCTCGGCGGAGCTGTAGCCCGGCTCGCCGTAGAGTGCCGGAGAACCGGTGAAGTGCAGGAACTGCGCGTCCGTCACGCCCGGGATCTTCGCCCACATCTCGTGCTCCCACGCTTCCAGCGGGCGCACGTCTTCATAGAATCCATCGATCGCCACCCGGCCGTTCGGCTCATGGAGGCTGGAAATCAGGCGCGCGATGCCCGCCGCCGGATTCGCCACCGCTCCTCCGAAAAGTCCGGAGTGCAGGTCGCCCTTCGGGCCATGCAGAGTCACCTCGCAGCAGGAAATACCGCGCAGGCCGTAGGTGAAAGTGGGCACTCCCGGACCGACCATGCCGGTGTCCGAAATGGCGATCACATCGCATTTCAGCAGTTCCGCGTTCTCACGTAGGAACGGTAACAGATTCGGGCTTCCAATTTCCTCCTCGCCTTCGAACAGGAAGGTGAGATTCACCGGCAGCTCTCCCTTCTCGCGCAGCGTCTTTTCCACGCCCAGCACGTGGGCCAGCATCTGGCCCTTGTTGTCGGCGGAACCGCGTGCCCAGATCTTGCCATCACGGATGTCCGGTTCGAACGGAGGCGTGGTCCACAGGTGCAGCGGATCGACCGGCTGGACATCGTAGTGACCGTAGATCAACACCGTCCGGCGACCAGGCAGATGATTGCTTTTTGCAACGACGATCGGGTGCTTCGCCGTCTCATGGAGCGTCGCTTGCAGCCCCATCCCATTGAGTTTTTCGATCAGCCATCCGGCGCAGGCACGGACATCATCCGCATGCCGCGAATCGGTGGAAACACTGGGAAAACGCAGGAAATCGAACAGGTCTTTTAACTCAGGGGTCACAGTGATCATCGTGACTAACAGAGCGACGCACCGGCAAGGCGAATGTCTGTATTTACAATGCCGGATCCGCCACAATCGGTGACTCGGAACGGCGTGCAAATGGCAACAACAGCAGCCCGTAGAGCGAAAATGCGACCGCTTGGAGCGTCAGCAGATACCATGGCTCCGGCCCCATGTAATCGAACAGCGTGCCGACGGCGGGCTTGTGGTTGAGAAAGCCGTAGTTCGAGTCCAGCAGCACGTTCAGGCAGAACACCACCGCCATGTAAACCCAGCTCCAAAGCACCGCCCGCCTGAACGCCCCCCGCTGCGGCTTGATCCCGGCACCGAATACCAGGGCCAGCGCCGCGACCGGCACCCCGCCATGCTGGACAAAAAACGCGTAATACTCCGGTGTGTCCCAGTTGAAATACAACGTGGGTGTCAGCAGCCCCTGCACGGTTCCCGCAAGACCCCAGAAATATCCCATTTCCGTCCACCGCTGGCGGCGCGTGACCAATGCCACGGCCAGCACCAGCGACACCACATCGCAAAGGTAAAGCGGCAGAGCCGTTTCCCGAACCAACGTCCCCGCCAAAGCCACGTCCGGATCGTGGCGGTAGCGCAACCAGGTCAGCAGCGGATCGAGGGATACGGCGACCACCAGCAGGATCGCCAGAATCGTGTTCGCGCGTTGCTTCACCGGCTCCGCCACCTTCACGGAACGATTCAGCCGGATCATGCCGATCGCAGCCACCGCCGTGGCAGCCAAGGCGACCCAGTGCGACGGGCCATAGGGAACAAACTCACGCGCATCCATCTCCGGGCGATACTGCGCAAAGGCTGCTTTTTTAGCAAATCATTCGCGGTCGATCTTCTCCCGTTCCTCCCGGATCACGGCGAGAGCGTCATAAAGGGCGAACAGCATCACAAAGCAGGTCAGCAGCGCGCAGCCGCCCCACCACAACGTGAACCACAGGATGTGCTTCGAAAGCCAGCCGCCGATCAGCCAAAGCCCGACCGCCATCATCCCCAGAGCCACCATCACCAGTTGGCCGAGAAAACGCCGCCGCATCGTGCGGTCATGCAGGATCGCCCGGGCAAGCCCGAGAATGACGACGACCCAACCGACCTTGCGTTCCGACATGGTGACGAGACATTCACGTTCCGGAGCCGCCTCGGCAACCCGCGAATTCGCCGATTTGCCCCCTACCCCTCCACCAGGATTTCCAACGCGGCGATCCGCATCGTCTCCGCACCGAAGGCGGAGGCCGTGAGCAGCACCATCCGGTCGTCACTGGCCACCTTGACCTGATCACGGGCGCCAAAACGAGCCGCCAGCCGCTCGATCACCGAGTCCGCGGTTTCGCCGTTCCTGGAATAAAGAATGAGGATACCCTCCTCCGTCCCGCCCTCGATTCCCCGCTCCGCCTGCTTCCCATCAAATACCACGACGACCTTCCACTCCGAGGCATCGCCGAAGCGCTGGAGCCATTTCACCAGCTCCAGCCGGGCAAGGTAGCGCGTGGGGCCACGGTGCAGTCCGGCGAAGCGCGGAATCGCAAAGATCGCGCTGTGGCCATCGACAATCAGCAGCTGTTCCACGCCGGGAAAAGAAACAGGCCGGATGCACGTGGCAACCGGCCTGTTTCGGAAATAATTGGTTCCGGAGCGGAAAGGATTACTCCTCGCCGGCTTCACCGGTCTCAGGAGCCTCGCCTTCGGCTTCCTTCTTGGCGACCTTCTTGGCCGGGGCCTTCTTGGCGGCCACCTTCTTGGCGGGAGCGGCCTTCTTGGCGGCGGGCTTGTCTTCCGTGGAAGCAGCCTTCTTCGTGGAAGACTTCTTCTTCACGATGCCTCCGAGCTTCGCCTGTTCCTTCTTCCGCTTCAGATAGTCCGAACGGCGCTTGCGCTTGATGACCTTGTTGGATTGCTGTCCCATGGTTGGTGGCGGGCGGTCTAACCTGCTGGCAGCGCGGGGGCAAGGCGAAATCGACACCCGGGCGGAGATCGTCCGGGATTCCTCACTGGGAGTGCCTATCGCCTCAGCGCCGTCAGATATGCGGCTTTCAGGTCATCCGCCTCCAAGGACACCCCCAACAGCTTGACCGTCAGCCTCTCCATGGAATCGCGCAGCTCTTGGAGTTTTCGTTCGTCCGCAGCCAAAATCTCGGCGCGACTGGCTATGGTCGCATCCAGTGCGGACAGCGTCGCCCGCATTTCCCCGCGATAGGAGGCGAGGGCCTTCTCGTTCAGCTTCGCGGAAAAAGCTTCGCGCTCCGCCTTTTTCGCCGCAAGGACCTCGCCCTGCTTGGCGATGGATTCCACCAATTCCCGGCAATCCGCCTGCTGATCGGTCGCACTCTGGGTGAGCTGGCGGGTGGTATCGCGGGCATCAAGGGCACGGGTATTGATCGCCGCGGCCTGCCAGTGCTTTTCGGCGGCTTGAAGCGCGGGCACCCGCGCTTTGGCAGCCTCCGCTTCGGCACGGGCGTCGTTGAGGCCTTTCTCAAAGGCGGGCATCTCTTTCTTCCGGGTGGCAATGGTCTCGTCCGCAGGCTTGATCCGCTCCCCGGCTGCTGCCGCGGCGCGAACACTGCCTTCCAAAGCTCCCGGCAACGTCTTCTCCTCACCCTCAAGTCCGCCCACTTGCTGGCGCAGATCCGCCAACTTCGCTTCCAAATCGCGATGCTTTTCCTCCATGGAGGCCAGTTCCGGGGGATTCCGCTGGTCCTCGGGCAGGACGGCGAGCGCCTGACGCTTCGCTTCCAGCTCCTTGACCGTGGCGCTGTCATCGGCGGAAAGCTTCTCGATCTCGCCACGGCGCGAAGCCAGTCCCTGACGGACCTGATCGAGCTTCGCCCGGGTCTCGGCCTCGCCCTTCTTGGCGGCCTCATGGATCATCCTCGCCTGTTTGGCTGCTTCCTCGGCATCCGCCACGGCTTTCTTGGAACCTTCGAAAGCCTTGTTCGCCTCCTCCACCTTCGCCCCGGTCGTTCCGATGGCGGAGGATGCGCTCTCGATCTCCGTCTTCAGAGCGACGAGCCGGTTCGCGATCGATGGCGGCGCCGCGTTGAACTCACCCACCTGCTTGCCCTCGGCGGTCGCGTAAACGCGGATCGTCCCCTGGTAGTCGGACACGAAGGCCTTCGCGCCATCCGCCGTCAGCGCCACCGCCGTCGGCAGCGCGGGCAGATCTTTTGCCAGCTCCTTGGCTGCGTTGAAGTCCGGCTTCCACAGCCGCACCTTCTTGTCGCGGCCAGAGGTCACGAACGAGCCATCACGCGCGAAGGAAAACGCGGTCACACCACCCGGATGCGCGTCGAGCTTCTTCACCTCGGAGCCGCCGTTCATCTCCCAGAACCGCACCGTGCCATCTTCGGAAGACGTCGCGAGGATGTTGGAGTCCGCACGGAACACCGCCGCGGTGATCGCCGCCTGATGCGCGCGCAGCGTGTGGAACTCATTGCCACTCTCGGCTTCCCACACCCACACCCCGCCATTGCGGTCACCCGAGGCCACAAGAATGCCGTCCGGAGAAATATCGAGCGCCGTGATCCAGTCGGTGTGCTTCTTGATCGAGGCGATCGGCGCCCCGGTCTGGGTGTTCCAAAGCTTCAGCAAGCGCGAGGGTCCTCCGGTCGCGACTACGTCGAACCCGGGACGGATGTCCGCAGCGAGGATCGAGTCGAACTCCTTGGCCACCGTCAGCGCGCGCTCGCCGGTCTTCACATCGAAGGTCACGGTCATCCCCGATTTTCCCGGTGTGCCGCCGCCAACGATCAGGTAGCGCGCATCCGGGGTGAACGCCAGCGACACCGGATCGCCTTCCGGAAACGGCAGCACCGCCACCAGTTCCCGCGTCTCGGTGTGGTGAAGCAGCACCTGATGCTGCCCCGTCACCGCCAGCAGCGGAGCCCACGGCGAAACCGCCATCGCATGCACCGCGGAGGCACGCGCGGTCGTGATCACTGGTTCCAGACGCAGATGCTCCGGCATCGGTGGCGGGCCTTCCGGCTTCGCGGCGGGATCGGACTTGAGCGCGGTCTCGAATTTCGGCTTCGTGGCCTTCTTCGCGGTCGAGTTCTTGTTTTCCAACAGGCCGCCTTCGATCCAGCCTTTCAGCAAATCAATCTGGCTGGGTCCGAGCTTCTCGCCCTCCGGTGGCATCTTCGGATCGGTGATCTGGAGGCACACCGCGATGATCTTCGAGCCCTTGTCGCCCGGTTCCGCGATCTTGCCACCGGAGCCGCCCTTCATCGCGCCGGAGTAGGTGGAGAGGTCGAGGCCGCCCTTGGTCTTGTCCGGGTTGTGACAGTTCAAACAGGATTGCTGGAACAACGGAAAGATCTGGTCATCGTAGGTGATCTTATCTTCCGCAGAGGCCACCACCGGCGTGAACAAGAGGAGGAACTTAAAACCACGAATGGACACGAATGAGCACGAATGGGTAGCGCTGTCGCGCCGGCTTCCAGCCGACAGCCAGTGACTGATCCTCTTCTTCAATTCGTGGAAATTCGTGACCATTCGTGGTTGGAAAAGTCAGTGGTTGAAAATGAATTCCTTCGAGTTCAGCAGCGCCCAGAAGATGTCTTCCAACACCTCGCGCGTTTCCTCCGGCTTGGTCGCTTCCTTGGTGGCGGTGAGCAGGTTGTTCAACTCCGGATCGGTGGGCGCGCGGCCGAGCGTGGAGAGATAGAGATTGGTAATGACCTCGCTGGGCGACTTCTTGTCCTTGAGGTAATTCTCCACCACCTTGCCATTGCGGACGCGCTGCTGGGTGGTGTCGCCATTGAGCAGATGCAGCGCCTGCGACAGGTTCGGCTCCATCTTCACCTCGCACGAGCAGGCGGTGGCGCGTGACGCGCGGCCGAAGGTGGTGAGGAAGTAGTTCGTCGTATTCCCGTCCGCGATCTGCACCGCCCGCGCGCCAAGCGGCAGCCCCTTGAACTTGTTCGGCGTGTTGGTGACCTGTGAGATGCAATCGAGCAGCACCTCCGCACGCACCCGGCGGATCGCGGCGTGCGAGAAATTGCGGTCGTCGGTGACGTTCGTCTCGTTCGTCGCGCTCGCGAGCTGGTAGGTCCGCGAGGTGCAGATGTCCCGCACCAGCTTGCGGAAGTCGTAGTTGTAGGAGACGAAGTGCTTCGTCAGTTCATCGAGCAGCGCCGGGTTCGATGGCGGGTTCGAAACGCGCACGTCATCCACCGGTTCGACGATGCCCGCACCGAGAAAGTGCGACCACACGATGTTCGATACGTTGCGGGCGAACCATGGGTTGTCGGTGGAGGTCAGCCACTTCGCCACCTCTTCGCGACGGGTCTCGTTCTTGATCTCCGGACGCGCGCCACCGAGGAACTTCGGCGGAACGTTCTGCTTCGTCACCAGATGCTGCACCTCGCCGCCGCCATCGAAGATGATGCGCTCGCGCGGGTCCTCGGCGGGCTTGCGCTTCACCTGCGCGAAGAACGCCGCGAAGCCATAGTAGTCCTCCATCGTCCAGCGGTCGAAGGGATGGTTGTGGCACTGCGCGCACTGGATGCGCGTGCCCATGAAGACCTGCGCGACATTCTCGCTGGTCTTCAACGGCTCTTCCTCGAGCTGGTAGTAATTCGTCGCCGGATTGGTAAAGGTGCCGCCTTCCGCCGAGAGCAACTGCCGCACCAGTTCGTTGAACGGCATGTTTGAGGCGATGCGCTCGCGCAACCAGTTGTAGTAGCCGAGCGCCGCCTTGTAGCTCACCTGGCTGCCGCCCTTCTGGAAGGTACGGATCTGCAGCAGCTCCGCCCACTTCATCACCCACATCTCGGTGAATTCCTTGCGCGAGAGCAACTGGTCCACCAGCGCCTCGCGCTTCTTCGCATCATTGCTGGCAAGGAAAGCCTCGCGCTCCGGCACGCTCGGCAGTTCACCGATGATGTCGATGAAGGCGCGGCGGATGAATTCCTCATCCGAGCACAGGCCGGAGGGAATGATGCGCAGCTTGTCCAGTTTGTCGTGGACCAGTTTGTCGATGTAGTTGTTCTCCGCGACCTCCGGCCGCGTGTAAGGCAGATCCGCAGGCACCACGATCGCCTGCGCGCCTTCGTTGAAGGTGTGGAAGCGGGCGAGCAGGAACGCCTCACCGCGGTTCTTCGAAGCGGCGATGCCCTGGTGTTTGTCGATGGTCACCGAGTTGTCGTTCGAGGTCGAGAAGCCGGACAGCGTCGAGACATCGCGGTCGGTGCCATCGGAATAAGTCGCGCGAACGGTGATCGGAATCCGCACGTCGCCGCCCTTGAGCACCATTTCCGAGGGCTCCACCGTGATGCCGGTCGGCTGCGGAATCCCATCCGCATCATACTCAGCGCCATTGCGGATCCATTCGACCAGCGTGTTGTAGGACGCGCTGTCCTTCGCTAACAACTTGCCACCGGTGTGCGGCACCGCGCCGATGGCCTTGGTGATCATCAGAGATTCCTCCGGCACCGCCAGATTCACGCGGCGTCCGGCCATCTCGGTGGTGAGACGATAGAAGTCGCCCTTCGGATCGAAGCCATACAGCGAAAGGTGGAAGCCATCCTGGCCACGCGCGGAACCGTGGCACGAGCCGGTGTTGCAACCCGCCGCCGTGAGCACGGGCATCACATCGAGCTGGAAGGAAACCGGGCGCGGCTTGGTCGCATCCTTTACTGCCACCGCCACTTCGGTGGAGAGACCGCGGTATTCGATCTTCAACGTCGTCGTGCCATCCTTCTTCGGCAGCAGCGTGGTGCCGGTCAGCGTGGCCAGCGAGGGATCGCCGAGCGTCAGTTTCGACTGGCGGGTGATGTCGTGCGTGGCGGAATCCTTGAAACGCGCGATGACGATCACCCGATGAAAATCCGCCGCCGTCTCCAAGCTCACCGATTTCGGATAGGCCTCGATGAAAGCAAGCTGCGGGTCCGCCGGAGCATCCCAGCGCGGCAAGGCGTTCTTCGAGCGCGAGGCCAGCGTCAAGCCATCCGGCCATGGAGCACCGTCGGTCACCCACTGTCCGATCAGCTTCTGCTCTTCCTCGGTCAGTGGTGGTCCAGACTTCGCCGGCGGCATCGCGTCCTCATCATCCTTGGGAAGATGGATGCGCTTGAGCAGCTCCGACTTCGAGACATCGCCCGGCTGGATCGCCGCACCGGAATCGCCGCCCTTGAGAAAGCCCTCGCGGGTTTCCATCAGCAGGTTGCCCTTGGTCTTGCCGGTCTGGTGGCATTCCACGCAGCGGGTTTCGAGAATGTCCTGCACCTGCTCGAAGTTCGCGGCCTGCGAGACGAGTGTGGAAGCGATCAGGGCACCCGCGGCCCATACGATGGGAGTCGGTCGGATCATGGCGTGCGCTGGCGGAGTTGTTCGAGACGGGAAAGCGGTTTGGCTGCCGGAGCGGCAGGCGCACCTGCTGCGGGCGGTTTCTCCGGTTGCGCGGCTTGCGCCACCGGCTGGCTCGGCTTGTCGATGCGCAGCGTGCCACCCTGCCCCACCTGATGTAGGATAGTTGCTCCATTCTCCGGCACGTTGACGCGGCAGAAGATGTTGCCGTGTTTGTTCACCGGCGCATCCCCGGCGACAGTGAGCGGGAAGACGATCTCGGTCTTGTCCTTGTTGAAGGTGACCGCCGTGGTGGTGACGCCGCCGGGCAGGCCGATCAACTCGGCGGTGGCATCACCATTGAAGGGATGCTGTACCTCGATCTTGCAGGTCATCGGCGCGGGCTTGCCCTGCTCCGTCGCCGCCATGTCCATCGTCATCGTCAGATACGGCTCGACCACTTTCAGCGGCACCAGCGCGGAGGAAACGAGCACCGTGCCCTTCGGCGTGGGAGCCTCCGCCAACACGCAGACCTTCCACTCCGCCGCCGGAGCATCGCCGTTGGCATTGATCTCGTACATCGCCTCGGACTGGCCCGAGGGAATCGTGATTGTGGTGGGCGAACCGATGCCCGGCGGGTTCCACAGGAAGCGCACGGTGATCGCGTCGTTGTAACCTTCGGAGCGGATCGCCCGCACCTTGAGCTGGAGAATGCCATTGCGGACGATCGGCACCGCGGGTGGATCGAGCTCGATCTTTACCGGGGCCTCGTTGATCACCGCCATCGCGATGCGGTCGAGCGGCACCGAGTGATAGGCACCCTGGTTGTTGATGTCCACGAGGTGGATCGTATCCGCCAGTTCACCCTTGAGCGCAGGGCCGTCACCGGTCGAATGGACGCCGAGATGATAAAGTCCGCCCGCCACCGGCGCATCGGCCTTTGCTTCGAACACCACCGGAAAGCTGCTGGTGGACTTCGCCACACCGGGCGCGTTCATCGTCACGCCTGCGGGCAGCGAAGCGGCTTCCAGCACCATGTCGCAGCCGATGTTCTCGCGGGTGACATTGATCAAGGCCGCATAGCGGTTGCCACGCGACACCACGAAGGTCTTCCACTTCTGGGAATTGTTCCGCTCGACCACCGGCATGGCCGCGGCGATGGCGGCTTCCTTCCAGATGACTTCCAGCCGATACGTGTAGTCCGGCCCGCCACGGCCGAGCTTGTCGCGAACCTCGATGATGTAGTCGCCATCCTCCGGGCAGGTCCACGCCAGCAACGGATCGGGTCCGCCCTGGTCGTCGTTTTCGCCAAGCTGCTTGCCATCCTTTGCGGAACGCAGGCGCAGGACGGCATCGATGGGAGAGCGCAGCGCACGGCCCATGACTTTCAGGATGAGGTTGTTCCCCTTCGTGGCGTGGAACTTGTAGCAATCGGTGTCGTCCTTCTTTTCCAGAATTCCCTGCCCCGCACACGGGATCGCGGGCATCACGGTGGCCTCGTTGTTGGAATCGTTCGGCTCGGTTTCCTCGACATGCTCCAGTGGTGAAACCACCACCCAGTTCGCCGATGGGGCCAGCAGGCCATCCACACCGGCGAAGACCGGAAAGCGCTCCCCCTGCTGCGGCAGCGTCGCCTTCTTCACGATCGGCCCGGCCGGATCGCCAATGAGGCGGAAATCGATCGTCTCACCGGGCTTGCCACCCGGCGGGAAAATGCCCGAGGGCCGCGGGAACGAACCGATGTGCAAACGGTAGTCGCACTGGTCCGTGCCTTCATAGGCAGCCTCGCGGACCACCACGCGGTAGTCTCCATCCTCCGGGGCGATGATCGTGGCGAAGGCGTCGTTGCGCAGCAGCGGCGCATCGTCGCAGGACGCGACCTCGAATTTCCGCGGATCAAGGATGGCCACGTAGGGATCGAACATCGTCCGCCCCAGCCGCATGCCCTCCACTTCCACGGAGAGCCGCTGGCCCTTCTTCAAACTACACACATAGTAGTCCTCGTCCTCATTGCCCGCCACCCCCGCGACGGTGACATTGAGATCCACCTTCTGCGGCTGGTCGAAGCTGTTGTTCGGCTCGACCTCGGCCACGGTGGGAAACTGCCCGACCCAGAAGGTCCGCAGCTCGGTAAGCCCGCTTGGTGAGCGCAGCCGCAGCGAGTGCTCGCCCAGCGGTGCATCCGGCGCGACGACGAACTTCGCCACGACGCTCTTGGCATCCTTCACCTGGAGATCCTTCAGCGTGATCCCGACATCGTTGAAAAGCGCCTCCTGCACCTCCTCCAGTCGGTCGCCACGGAACTCCACCGCCACCTCCGTGCCCTGCTGTCCGCCACGCGGGACGATCAGGGAGAGCTCCGGAGAAAAGGCGTGCAGCGCCGCGGGCATCAGCCCAAGCGCCAGGGCGATGACAGCCGTGCGGGTCATGCTTTCTTCGCGAGAATGGAATCGAGGACCTTGCCGCCATCGCAGATTTCGATGGGCCGGTTGCCGGGTGACATCAGTTCCTTATCCGCAGTGATGCCGATCTGGTTGTACATCGTGGTCGCAAGATCGGAGACGGTCACCATGTCCTGCTCCGGCTCGCCGCCCAATGCATCGGACGCACCGTGGACGTAGCCTTGGTTCACGCCGCCACCGGCCATCATCACGGAGAAGACGCGCGGCCAGTGATCGCGACCGCCGGTCGGATTGACCTTCGGCGTGCGGCCGAACTCGGAGGTCACCACCACCAGTGTGGAATCCAGCATGCCGCGGCGTTCGAGATCGCGGATCAGGGTCGCCAGCGCCTTGTCCACCGGTGGCAGCTCCTTTTCGATCCCCGCCTTGAGATTGTCGTGGTGGTCCCAGCCGCCCGCCGTCAGCGAGACAAACCGGACTCCTCCCTCGATCAGGCGACGCGCGAGCAACATGCGCTGGCCCGCCTGGGTGCGACCGTATTCGTCCTTCAGCGCATCCGGTTCGGCGGCGAGGTTGAAGGCCTCACGCGCCTGCTGGGACGAGATCAATTTGTAGGCGTGCTGGTAGAAGGCGTCCATCGAGTCCAGCGCGTCGGATTTCTCCAGCGTGCGGAAGTGATGGTCCACCGTCTCCAGCAGCGAACGACGGCGAGCGAAACGCTCGTCGGTCACGCCCTTCGGCAGAGACAGGTCGCGGACCTGGAAATTGCCCTGCGCGGGATCGGACCCCAGCGCGAACGGACCGTAGGCGGAGGAAAGGAAACCGGAATTCGCGAACTCGTTCGGCACCGAAGGCACGCAGACGTACGGCGGCAGGTTGTTCTGCGGCCCCATCTCGTGGGAAATGATCGAGCCGATCGACGGATACTCGACCGCAGGGGACGGCCGATAGCCGGTGAACATGTTGTGCGTCCCGCGTTCGTGGGCGGCCTCACCGTGCGACATCGAACGGATCACGGTGAACTTGTCCGCGATCTGGGCCAGGTCTTTCATGTGCTGGCCGAACTGGACGCCCTTCAGCTTGGTATCGATCGCGCCGAACGGCCCGCGATACTCCGCCGGAGCGAACGGTTTCGGGTCGAACGACTCCTGATGGGCGATCCCGCCGGGGAGGAAAATGTGGATGATGCCCTTGGCCACCCCCTCGCGGAGCGGGTAGTCCTTCTGAGCACCAAGGGCCTGTTGCAGAAAGCCCGGAAGCGTCATGCCCAGCCCGCCGAGCAGGCCGACATAGAGGAATTCCCGGCGGGACGCGTAGCGATCAAGCGGATTACCAGGGCAGCAAGGTTTCATGGCGGAAGACAGGGGTTGGTTCACCGACGGAAGATCTCAGGGGCAGGACAAACAACGACATGATCCCCATCGCTAACCACCCAAACGAATCCGCATGCAAAGGTATTTCATGCATTCGAAAAGTTTGTGTTCTCCTTCCGCAAAATGGCTCCGCCTAAGTAAAACCACGAATGCTCACGAATCCTCACGAATGGGGTCTCCGAGCCGGACCCTCTCTTTCCAAAATTCGTGCTTATTCGTGCCCATTCGTGGTTCCCCCTCTGGAGAGCCCCCTTGGAATCCACAGAAGCCTTGCCTCCCGTTGCCCGGGGCTGTTCTCTTTCTCCCCCATGCCCGGCCTCATCATCGCACCCCGCGCCCGCATTTTCCACGGACACGAGTGGGTCTACGCCACCGAGGTGAAAAAGACCTTCGGCGATCCCCAGCCTGGCGACGTGATCACGCTCAAGGATTTCCGCGACCGGCCGATGGGCACCGCGATCTACAATCCCGCCTCCCAGATCGTGGCGCGCCGGTTTTCCCGCCGCCGCCAGGATCTCGATCTCGATTTCTTCACCCGCCGCATCAGCCAGGCCCTCCTGCTCCGCCAGACCGCCGGGGTCGATGAACGCCTGTGCCGCTTGGTCTGGAGCGAGTCGGACGGCCTCCCCGGCGTGATAGTGGACCGCTATGGCGACCACCTCGTGCTCCAGACCCTCACGCTGGCGATGGACATGCGGAAGGACCTGATCCGCGACGCGCTGGTGGCAGTGATCGAGCCGAAGTCGATCCTGCTCCGCAACGACTCCCCCGTCCGCAAGGCCGAGGGCATGGAACCGCTGATCGAGATCATCCACGGCGAAAACCCAGGCCCTTTCACGGTCCGGGCGAACGATCTCGATTTCGAGGTCGATCTCTTCGACGGGCAGAAGACCGGGCTCTACCTCGACCAGCTCCAGTCCCACGCCGAGGTCGCAAAGTTCGCCAAGGGCAAGCGCGTGCTCGACTGCTTCACCAATCAGGGTGGCTTCGCCCTCGCCTGCGCCAAAGCCGGTGCCGCCAAGGTCACCGCCGTGGACATCTCCGCCAGCGCCTGCGATGCCACCCGCCGCAATGCCGAGCTCAACGGCCTGGAGATCGAGGTGATCGAGCACAACGTCTTCGATTTCCTCAAGCACGCCACGCCGGACTACGACCTGATCATTCTCGACCCACCCAGCTTCACCCGGAACAAGAAGACGCTCATGGATGCCATGCGCGGCTATAAGGAGATCCATCTGCGCTCTCTGAAGCTGCTCGACAAGGGCGGGATCATGGCCTCGTTCTGCTGCTCCCACCACGCCAGCCGCGAGCTGTTCGTGGAGAACATCGTCGATGCCTCCGTGGACGCGAAGAAGGCCCTGCGCCTGCTCGCCAACCACGGCCAGCGCCCCGATCATCCGGTCGTGCTTTCCATTCCGGAAACGGAGTATCTGAAGGGTGTGACCGTGGAGGTCATGGCCGGGCGATGACACCCGATCCCTACAAGCCCCCGGAAACGACGGCACCCGCAGCGGATAACGCGCCGCCCTGTCCCGGCTGCGGGACTCCGATGGAGGCCGGTCGGGTCAAAGGACAACTCTATTGGCAACGGGAAGGACGCTCGTTACTTGAAGCCCTGGTGTCCCACGGCAAGAAGATCGTCGGTCCTCGCACCTTCACCCTCACGCTGTCCACCCCCACTCAGGCCGGGTTCCTCTGTCCTTCGTGTGGTCTGGCGATGATCTTGCCCCGATAGGCGCGATCGGAACCCCGGGAAGGCAGGTCTTTCGTTGAAAGATCAGACCACCCGGCCCGAAGGACCCGGGCATTTGGACTTTGTCATTATCGGCAGGACGCCCTGTGAGCATCCCGCCGTTTGGGCCGGATCATCCCATCACCCGAACGCAATCTAACAGTCAACGCGTTACAAAACCACCACACTGAACCCAGGGGCACAAGTGGAGCCCAAACGCCTTATCCGCCAAAACCGGAAACACATTGTTACACATATGATCTTGCGGCTCCACACGACCCCATCAATAACCCCGATTGGACTATATCCGGGATCCCTTTTCATGTCACCACCTGATGGCGACACCCCGGATTCCACCAACGGAATATCAGAACAAACATGAGCAGTTCATCCTCACATCGCGTTCAGATCAACAGCATCCAATGCAACTCCACCTCGGAATCCGGCCACGATGAGGTCTACATCGTCTGGCAGGCGGATGCCGGGATCCCCGTCCGCTATCCACTCGTTCCCGGTTACAATTCCATGGCCAAGGGGGATACCTGGGACATCGATATCGAACTACCCTTCGACCACGAAGTACTCGTCACCCTGTGGGACCAGGACGTGAGTTATCTCAGCCGCTACAGCGATTTCCTCATCAACTGTGACTTCACTGTGGCCGCCTTCAACGGGAAATCCACGATGTCCTACAACATGGTCAACAACAACGGCGCCAACTACACCATCAACGCCACCCTGCTCTCCTAATCCGGAACACCCAACTTCGACACCATGAATCCCAAATTCCGCTCGGAGATCCAGCCGTCCCTGGAAAAAATCCGCCACCATCTTTCGGAAAGCCGCGCCACCAAGTCCGCGGACGCGTCCGCTCCCGCCATCCCGGCCGAACTCCGCGGCATCCTCTCGCGGGCCGCCGTCCGTCTCAAGGAGTGGCAGGCCACTCCGGAAGGTCAGGCTGAACTGGCTGCGCTGAAGAATTCCGACAGCGCAGCCGATCTGACCAATCGCCTGCGCACACTCTACTCCAGCGAGGTGGTGAAGCCCTTCACCGATGAACTCGCAGCCAAGGCCGCCGCGGATTTCGATGGGATCGATTTCCCCATCAAGGCGATCACTCTCGGCCTCGCCGGACAGATCGACATCGGAATCGGCATCTACGCCTCATTCGGTTACGCCGTGCAGTTCCCGAATCCCTTCAAGAGCGGAGCCTTCTATCTTTCGGGAGCCTTCACGGAAGGTCTCGAAATCGGTTTCGACGTGGCCATCCAGATCGGTGCATGGGCGAACGAGCCGATGGATCTGGGAGGCTACTACAACGGCCAGGAAATCATGATCGATGACACCATTGGCCTCGGTGGCTGGAGCTTCGAACAGGATGAAGAAGTCGCGGGCGTCGCGGTGGATCTCGCCTTGGGCGCGGAAGATGGTGGCGATGAAGCGGAGTTTTACACTCTCGTCTGGGCCTTGGATTCGGATGGCACCTATCCGGTGGCGCAGCAGCCCGCGGACCATATGCTGATCCTCACCACCCTCACCTGCCTGAACACCCGCGAGAGTGGCCACGATGAGGTGTATTTCCTCTTCACTCCGGATGGTGGTGATGTCACCTACCGCTATCCCTCCTCGAAATACTACTCGATGTCCGCCGATTCCGATGATCCGGAACACTCCTGGAACACGGGACGGAGCGTGAAATTCAACCAGTATGTCGACATCCAGCTTCTGGATGACGGGGATGAACTGGGAACCTTCCGCTTCAATCTCTCCGACTTCAACGGTTCGTCCGTCACCAAGACCTCCGACGTGAAGGACGGACTCAACGAAATCGAATACACGTTCACTGCCACGCTGGTGTATTGACCCGCCGAACAGCGAACATCAACACGACAGGCCGGGGCGCTCCCCGGCCTGTTCTGTCCCCACCGGCTCACGCCGACTTCTTCAGCTTCCGTTCGAACACCGGCACAATATCATCCAACGTATGCGCCACGGAGAAGTCTCCCGGCTGGCACATGCCGTCGAGCAGGTCGATCAGCGGATCGAAGAAGCCCAGCCCCGCCGCGTTCGGCCGATTGAAGATCACCACCGGTTTGTTCACCATCAGCGGGTTCTTCTGGTGCTTGAAGATCATCAAGGCGAACAGCTCCTGCACGGTGCCCGCACCACCCGGGAAGATCACGAAGCCGTCCGAGTTCTGGATCATGACCTCCATGCGCGTGTAGATGTCCGGCTTCAGCCAGAAGCTCGAAAGCCCTTCCGGCAGACCTTCCAGCTCGATGATGTGCGGCACGTTCGAGCCTGCGGTCCAGCCACCGGCGTCCACGGACCCCTTCACCACCGCGCCCATGATACCGGATTTCCCGGCACCGGAGACGCAGCCGAGTCGCGCTTCCGCGAGACGGCGACCCAGCTCTTCACCATCCGCGAGGAATGCGGGATCGGTGAGGCTGGCGGAACAGAATACGCAGATGTTTCCGGCGTGGTTCAAGGGCAGCGGCGTCTCGAACGAGCTCACATTGCTCTCGCCGATCTTCACCCGCCCCGCATCCGGGATGCCATGATGGCGGACCACATCGAGCGTCTTGATGACGTCGTCGCTGGTTTCCACGGCGAGCAGGTAGTCCCGGTAGTCCTGCTGGATCGTGCCCATCTTGTGAAGGTGGTCGAGCACGGAGAAAAACGGATCCCACGAGAAATCGGAGTTCAGCACGACCGTCGGCTTTCCGGCGAGGTGGCGGTCCAGCGTCTGGTAGCCGACGAAGATCGAGATCGCCTTGAACATGTCCTCCAGCGTCGCGCCGGGCGTGAAGACGAAGGCATCGGACTCGATGATCTTGCGCTCGATGTTGGACAGGGTGATGCGCTGGTCGCCATTGCCATTGTAAATGTCCCAGCCGTGGCTGAAGAGCAGATGGAGGAGACGGGCGCGGGTGGAGCGGGTGGGGTCGTTCTCACCGAGAACGGTGCCCGACAAGCGGACTTTGGGCATGGATCAATGCGGGTAGATTGTAAGGATTCAACCGCGTCTAACACTCCTCCCGAATGCCCGCGAAAGCAAGTGGAGAGACGCGGTGTTTTTGGATACCCCCATGCGCCAAGAGCTACGGAAAGCACGTAGCCGGGTGACTTTTCCGACACTCCGGGAAACCCGTGTCGCTCTTGAAAAGGGATGCGCCTTACAGCTTGAAAATCCCTCCCCGTTTCCCGCCAAGGACAGCCGCCCCGATCACCGCCACGGACAGGAACGCCATCGACCACACGCCGAGCGCGGCCGCCAGTTCGGTGCCGTTTCCGAGCGTGCTCAGGAGCGTGTAGATCGCCTTGGTGATCGGATAATGCTGCGATTGCTGCGCCAGGATCAGACTGTCGCTGACCTCCAGCATCGCGAATGCAAACGCCAGAATGCCTCCCGCCGCGAGGTTCGCGCCAATCAACGGAATCGCCACCTTCCGCAGCATCCGCAAGGGCGTCGCCCCCAGCGAAGCCGCCGCTTCCTCCAACGCCGGGTTGCTCTGCTGCAGACCGGCCACCGCGGCGCGCAGGATGTACGGCATACGCCGTATCGAATACGCCGCGACCAGCAGGAAGAACGGCGTCCCTCCCGCGCCGACGAGGAAATGAAACGGCTTCCCTTCCTGCGACAGCGCCAGATAGCCGAAAGCCATCACCAGTCCCGGCACCGCCAGCGGCAGCATCAGCATCGCATCCAGAACATTCCGCCCTTTCAGCTTCGAGCGCACCACCACCCACGCCGCCGCCAGTCCGATCACCGCCGCTACCAAAGTCGCCGTGGAGGCATAGGCCAGGCTGTTGCGGATCGAGGGCACCACCAGGCCATTCCCCAGCGCCTCGATGTAATGCCGCAGCGTGAGATGCTCCGGCAACACCGAGCCATACCACGATTCCGAAAGCGACAACAGCACTACCCCGCAGTGCGGCAGCGACGCGGCGAGGAACACGATCACGAAGAACGCCGGGCACGCCACCGCTTTCCATCCCGTGGCCCGCGCGACAGTTGAGCGCCCCTTCGGCCGCGGCGCTGTGCCCAGCGGTGAACGCCCGAGCACGCCCTTCGAAGCCGCGAAGATCCCCGCAGCCACCACCAGCAAAATGGCGGTCAGGGCATACGGGATCGGATTCTTGTCCAGTCCCTTGATGCCATCGAAGATCTGCACCGGCGCGACCCGGCCGAAGTCGAACACCAGCGGCACCCCCAGCTCCGTGAAGGCCCAGATGAACACCACCGAGGCCCCGGCGAAAACACCCGGCATCGCCAGCGGCAGCGTGATCCGGAAAAACCGCCGCCACGGCGGGCAACCGAGGTTTTCCGCCGCCTGCTCCATCGCCGGATCGAGATTCGACAGCGCGGCGGCGATGTTCATGTAGAGCACCGGATAAAGGTGCAGCGCGTTCAGCAGCACGATCCCCGCGAAGCGTCCGTGAGCGAGCCAATCGTGCGGTTTGGAAACATCCATCAACCCGCAGTGCATCAGCAGCGCGTTGAGCGCACCATCCACACCCAGCATTTGCTTGATACCCACCGCGCCGACGAACGGCGGCAGGATCATCGGCACCAGCACCAGCGCACCAAGCGCACGCTTGCCCATGAAATCATAACGATGCCCGACCAAGGCCATCGGGAAGGCCACCAGCAACGTCGTGAAGGTGCTGGCCAGGCCCAGCAGCAGCGCGTTCCAAAGTCCCTCGCGGTAGATGTCATTCCGGAACACCGCGCCGAAGTAAGCGAGCGTGAACGAACCATCCTTCGGATGCGCGAAGGCCTGCCACACCACCGTGCCGGCGGGATACAGGAAGAACACCACGAACAACAGCACGGTGACCAAGGTGATGGCGATGGCAGGTCCGCGTTTCATCTCAGCGGGCGGTGATTCGGGTTGCCTGCCGGGCGATGGCACCCGCCTGTTTGTAGTTCGCGCGGAAGCGCGCGCCGAGGTTCGCCGCGAAGTCCGCAGCGGCCAGCGGATCACCGCCATCGAGCACCGGATGCCCCTTGCCAAACTCCGCGTATGGAAACGCGGAGACATCCAAGAAGACCTTCATCGCCTCCTCCGGAAATCCCGCCGCCGCCATGTCCTTCCAAGCCCGCTGCATTTCATCGTGCGAGTCGATGCACGCGATCCTCACGAACTGCCGCAGCGTGTTGAACGCCTTGCCGGTCAATTCGCGATCGTAGGTAAAGGCTCCGGTGTCCCGATACGGATTCAGCCGCACCGTGGCCTTCCCGAGAAACTCCGGCGTGTAAACATCGCCACGGATCGGAATGCGGTTCAGCGCCCGCTCCACCGGTCCTCCCGGCGTGCCCGGCTTTCCAAACCACAGCCGCTGCCCCTCCACGGACAGGCAGAACTCCACGAACGCCTGCGCGATCTCCGGATGCGGTGCGCCCTTCAGCACGCCAACCGGATCGGCACTGTAGGTCGCTCCGCCCTCCGGTGCCCTCCATTCCACCCGCGAGGTGCCGTCCGGGCGCAGCATCTCATCGTGATAAGACCAACCGTAGAAATCGATGCACGTCCCCAGCGCGGCATCCCCCTGTCCCACATCGCGCGGGATCTTCGAGGCGCTGTCGGTGAAGTAGCGTGCGTTCGCCGACATCCGCAGGATCAGCTTCAGCCCGTTGTCCCAGCCGATGGCCGCCGCGCGATCCTTCGGGAGAGACGCATCCTTGATCGCCCGTTGCATTTGCTCCTGCACGAGCAGTTCGAACGAACGCGCCACCGATCCGCTCTTGCTCGGATCCGCCAGAGCCACCGCGCCCGCCAGACGCGGATCGCCCAGATCATCCCAGCGCGTTGGCGCAGACACCTTCAGCCGTGCGATCACATCCGGATTCCAAGCAATGCCGAACTGCGAGAGACACGCGCCCACCCATACAAGATCCGGCGGGAAATAACTCTCCCCCGTCCACGTCGGCGGCACGGCCTTTCCCTCGCCGAACCACTCCGGGTGACGCTTGAAGACATCCAATGGCACCAACCTTCCCTCCTTCGCCTGCCGCGCGAAATCCGGCTGCCCACCGCCGAAAAACACATCCACGCCGATCCCTTCGCGGCCGGTCTCCTTCGCCGCCTTGTAGCCCGCGTCCAGCACCAACGCGATCTCGGAGGTGCCGCCCGGATTCCGCCAATCGACGTAGATCGTCCGCCCCGTCCGCGCCTTCCACCAGGTGGTGAAGGCCTGCCCGAACTCGCGGCGGATCGTTTCATTGTGCGGCGTGAGGATCGAGATCCGGTCGTCCGCGCGCTCCGGCGAGACCGGCTGGGTGTCCCGACGCAGCACAATCGGCAGCGCCACGATGAACACCAGCAGCCCGAGGATGATCCCGATGCGTTTCATGCGGAGCGGCTCAGGATTTCAGCACCACCACATCCTCGGGACGAGCCTGGATCCACACGGACCCGCCGCCCGGCTCGCGCACCTCATGCGGATTCAGCTCCACCACCTGCACCCGTCCCGCCGGAGTGGTGATCCAATATTGGACCCGCTGCCCCAGATACGTCCGCTCGGCGATAGTGCCCTCGATCTGGTTCCAATCGTCCGCGCCAATCCGCCACGCCTCCGGCCTCACCGAAAGCCGCACTGACTCCCCCTGCACCGGCGTCCAGCCTGGATCACTGACCCGCCCCACCAATGGTCCGGCAGGCGTATCCACCTGGGCCTTTCCGGCGGCAAACTCCCGCACCTTGCCCTCGATCAAATTCGTCTCTCCGATGAACGCCGCGACATGAGCCGTGCGGGGGTGTCGATAGATCTCATCCGGGGTCCCGAGCTGCTCGATCCTCCCCTTGTCCATCACCGCCATCCGGTCCGCCAGCGCCAGCGCCTCCTCCTGGTCATGGGTCACATAAACCGCCGTCAGACCGTTCTCCTTCACGATCCGGCGGATCTCCCGCCGCATTTCCACGCGGAGCTGGGCATCCAGATTCGAGAGCGGTTCATCCAGCAGCAGGCACTTCGGCTTCACCACCAGTGCCCGCGCCAGCGACACCCGCTGCTGCTGCCCGCCGGAAAGCTGGTCGATCGACCGCTCCCCATATCCCGCCAGCCTCACCATTTCCAAAGCCTCCCCCACCCGGCGGCGGATCTCCGGCTTCGGGAGGTGCCGTTCCTCCAGTCCGAAGGCGATGTTCCGCTCCACCGTCAGGTGTGGCCACAGGGCGTAGCTCTGGAACACCATCGCCGCCTCACGCTTGTGCGCCGGAAGCTGGCTCACATCGCGGTCGCCGAAGCGGATCGTGCCGGAAGTCGGCGTTTCCAGGCCCGCGATACAGCGCAGCAGCGTGGTTTTTCCGCAACCCGAGGCCCCCAGCAGGAAGAACAATTCGCCCGGTTCGATGGTCACGCTGACACCGTCCAGAGCGGTCACGTTTCCGAACTGTTTGACGACCGATTCAGCGCGAATGGATTCCATGGGTGGCGGGATGATGCTCCGGTGATGGCGGACAGTAGCAAGCAGGAAGGCCGCCAAGCGAGGCTCGGATTATTTTCAAAGATTCTCTTGCAAACCCCTGCCCCGCACCCTAAATCCGCGGCGCGGCAAGCAAGCCGCACGACACTCTGCTCGGGTGGCGGAATTGGTAGACGCGCTAGACTAAGGATCTAGTAGGGTAACCTGTGGGGGTTCGAGTCCCCCCTCGAGCACCACTCTCAAAATCAAAGGCTTCCGGGAAATCGGAGGCCTTTTTGTTTTAGCGAGAATACCCCGTGTCGCCGTATAGTCGCCATATTTTCCGAACGGTGCTGGACACAGCTGCTACAGTCATGCCGATGACGATTGAAGAGGTCCAAGGCTACGCCCTGTTGGGAATGTATCAGGAAGCGTGGGACGCTGCCCTGGATCTCGATCCGGATGACCGGATGGTGGCTGATGTTTGGCGCGTCCGGGCCGGGTGCGCTCCCCACCTCGGTGCGTGGGATGAAGGCGAAGTCTTGGCCGAATTGCTGCGCCATGGGAGCGACAATGACCGCATGGTAGCCTTTACGTTCTTTCACAAGTTCGCCGTCCATCTGCTGGCATTGGGAAAGATGGGCGAAGCAAAAGCGGCGGTGAAAAAGGCGTCCGAAGCGGCCCCCGCCCGCCGCCTTGCCTTGCTGGACGATCCCGCGCTTGCCGCTCTCTGGTGATGGACTAGTCCATGGAAACCGCGCTCTTGATTCCAATCCCGGCCCGTGGAACCCTGTCGCCCATGAAATGGCCGCTCGCCCTGATTGCCTGCCTCGCCCTGGCCTCGTGCGACAAGACCGAGGTCGCATCCCTAAAGCCGAAGAGCACCGAAGAAGCTTCGATTGAGACGCCTCGCTCGGAATATAAGGTGGCGCTGGTAGCGCAGCGTGATGCGATCGGATATATGGAAAGCTGCCGTCGTGACTTGGCCGACCTTAAGGAGGGCAAGCAGAGACCCAGCGACATCAATGCCCTTGAGGACAGGGAGAGATTTTTGGCAGAAGCGGAAAGCGGCATAAAGGAATCCGCGCTGAGGGTGGAAAAATGCCGAGAGGCGTTTCTAAAATCGTCTCCCAGCGAGACCGATGTCAGTAACGTTCAAAATTTTGCGTCGGAGCTGCAGGCGGCCCATGAAGAATACTTGAAACAGGTCAAAGCGGCTCACGATGATGCCAATGCAATACAGTTTGAGAGAATGAACCGTGCTCGCGAAAGGTATTATTCCGTGATCTCTAAAGCGGCGGCCAGCGACTACGGACCGAAGCGTATCCAGAGTTTGCCACCCTCTGCAGCTCGCTAGCTATTTGAACCGCCCGGTTCGTCCATCCTTGCCGCGGTGGGGTGCCCACGTTGAGAACGTCGAATCGAGCCGCGCCGTCCACCGCATCGGCTCCAAACGGAAGCGCGGAGAATGGCCCTTTGTGGGGCCGGAAACGCCGCTCCACTACCCGCCCTTTGCGCGAAACGGCTTCCCAGATCGTGATGTCCTCCGGCGCGCCAGGTCGTAGCGGTGAACGATCGAGGCACGCAGCCGCATCCTCGGCGACATCGGCCCGGAGCATATAGGCCATGCCGTAGGCCCCGGGCCTGCCGTCCGGCCACGTCAGCCCCACGGCGCGTGCGTGGCGGTGCCGGGTGAACACGCGGCGATCCATCACCACGGTATCGTCATCCAGCTTCAACACATGAGTGGCCCCGTACCGTAGCGCCGTCTCCGCCAGCGTGCGGCAGATCCCGGCGGCGCAGTCGGTACCATTGAGATTGCCACGGCGCGGGAAGGTGGTGGTGATGAGGTCGATGCCCTCATGCATCAACCAGCCGCGCACATGGCCGGGGAGCGGGCTGGCGGCGTCCTCGCACACCACCGGTACCAATCCCGCACGGAGCGCGCCACGTACGGTCCATGGCAGCACGAGCGCGCCTCCGGCGTAGGTGAAGATGCAGGCGGGCAGGATCATCCCCAGAATATCGGTCCTTGGTGCAGAGGGAATACATTGCGGTCCGTGTCCACGTAGGCCAGTGGCACGTAGTTCGTGGCGCCGGCCGATGCTGGAATCGCGGTTCCCCACAGCGGGCCGCGATGGCTTGCCACCTCTCCTGAGCCTGCGCTTGTCTCGGTGATTTCCACGAACACGTAGCCATCCAGCGGGAGCGTGGGCCGGATCTCCACCACCACCTCGTAGGCCGCGCCATCATTGTAGGTGTCCGCTCCGTAGCTGGTGGATGGATAGAGGCCGGATGCTTCATGCTTCATCGCGGCATCCGCCGCGCGCGACGCCACCACATCCATGCCATCACGGATTTCAGCCGAGCCATCTGCGAGCACCTCGATTTCCCATGTGGCATCCGTGATTCCCGTGTAGTGGTCGCGATCCGTGGGGAAGAAAGATTGCGCCGGAGCAGTGCCTGCCATCACGTAGAGATCCGCTGGCCGGAAATCCGGAATCACATTGGCCTCGGGTTGTGCATCAAGAGTGAACCCAACGCTGCCGTTGTAGGTGTCCGCTCCGTAGCTGGTGGATGGCATGGAAAAGCTGCCCACGGGCACGGTGGTGGTGGAAGTGGTGCCGACGGGGGCGGACGCGATCACGTCCGTATCGTCCCGCAGATCCACGGAGCCATCCCCATTGAAGATGAGCGAGGAATCCGGAAAGAGATGACCGGCAAAGGTACCGGCGGCCACGGCGCGGAAATGCCCCGCTGGCACGTTGGTGCCGGGTGCATTCGTCACCTTCACATTGCGACCGCTGCCTCCGATGAAGGAGGACCGCTCCGTGGGGCTGATCTGCACGGATAGATCAGCCACCAGGTAGCGGCCTCCGGTGCGTTGCTCGATGATCCACCCTCCCGTCACGGTCAGGTCTCCATCGCGGGTCATGATGACTTCAAACTGGTTCATAGCGTGTAAATCACGTCTTGGCTGCCTGGCTTCGTATAGGATCCGGTGACGGCGTTGACGCCCACCGGCACATTGGACCCGCACGTCAATTCCACCTCATTGGTGAGAAGTGTCAGCTTTGCCCTCTGGACCAGCGCGCCAGCCGTCTTCCAATCCGTTTCCGCTCCGTGGACATTGATCTTCGTGACGAGCCACTGCCGTGGCGGGACCATCCGGGAAATCTCCACCGTTCCCTCGTAGGGGATGAAGTTGGCGGCATCGAACATGTTGGACGCCAGCAAAGGCGGTGCGGTGAGATACTGGTAGGCGGCTTTCTCGTAAACTGTCTGGCTGGAGGGATATCCGGTGTTGATCGCCCCTTCGATCGAGTAGTCCACGGAAATGTAATAGTTGGTGGTCTGGCCGATGCCGGGTGTGGTGGAAATGTATCCGGTGATGGTGGATATACGACCGGTGTAGCGCAGCGCGTTTAGCACCGCCGGAGTACTGGTTGACCAAGGAGTCCCGCCAATCTGCACCCGATAGGTGCCTGTCACACGAATTCCGGTGGATTTCACATTGTAGTCCGTAAGCATGAAATCCGGAAGCGAGGCATTGTTGGTGATGCGGTGCCAGGCCCCGGAGGCCACCGCGGCCCCGGATGTCGTGTCCTTGATCGCTGCGGGCGCGAACGTCGCGGCATTGGTCCCGGATCCGGAGGAGTTGGAGGTATAGAGAAAATCAGTCCCGGAAATCGGGTTGGCGGTGATGTCGCCGCTGGAGGCGATGGCCTGGGCAATCACGGAATCCAAAACTTTGGCCTCCGCCCATCCCCCCACGATCGCGCTCGTCTGAATGGTCACGCTGGGGAGGTTGTCCGGCACCTCGAATGGCAAAAGCTCGGGACCGGAGTCCGCCACGATCCTTGCGCCAGTGCCCGCGATCTGCTCCCCGAATTCGATTTTCCCGGTGGTGACGTTCCGCGTGGTGGTGGTCACCCGGATTCCAGAAGGCCGGAGATTGCGCCGTGGCTTCAACTTCACGCCTACGGCTTGATCCTCTCCAAGCACCAGGTCCACCGTCTCCACGCTGGCGCTGCGGCGGGAAACATTGAAGGACGGGTAGGGCTGGGCCGCGTAGTCGATCCAGCACACGGCATCCGGCACCGCCTCCAGCACCTTTTGAATGGCGGCCAGGAAGGTGACGCCTGAGAATGATTTTTGGCTGATGGTGAAGGTTGGGTCCACGGTGCCCATCTGAATGGGTAGTCCGAGCGCCCGCGCCCGCCCGATGATGCTGGCCACCATGGAGCCGATGCTGGCCATGGGCAGCACGTATTGGATTCGCGTCTTTGAATTGCCCGTGGAGTCCGCGCGCAGCCCGCTCAACTGGGTATTGGCCAGCCACCACACCGGCCCGGCCACCGTGATGGCATAGGAAGTAATGCCCCCGGCTTTCACCTCCGCAGAGCGGTCCGCCAGCAACGCCTTCCACGCGAGGACATGTTTGTCAAAGGAAGCCTTCGGAACCTGGATCTCCTTGCACGGGGTTGATTTGAGGGGAAAGACCGCGGGCCGCGCCGCTACCACGCTGCTGAATCCATGACCGCCTAATTTGTAAACCGAATCAATCAGCAGCCGGTTCATCGCACGGATATTGTCGGTGATGCCTCCATAGCGCCGTTCACAATACGCATCCAGCTTCTGCTCCAGCTCCACCGGGCCCGCTTCCCAGTTGAGATCGAGCATGAAATGATAGTAAGAGGGCGAGTTCTCCAGACCTTCCATCCAGTTGCCGCTTCCCACACAATTCGGGGACTCTTTCATGACCTGTGCCACTCCGTTCTGCTGTTCTTGGAACAGGCTGCCATGCAAGTGGGTCTCCCCCCCGAAGCTGTTGAGCTGGCCCAACGTGTAGCGATAGCCCCAGTCCTTGAACTCCGGAACCTTCTTTCCGGTCAGTGACATGATGATCAGCCGGTCCTTCGGAATCGACCGGATGATGTCCGGATAAAAGCTCCAGTCCTGGCATACCCAGATGGCCTTCGGGTCAACATCGAGCAAGCACTTGTCTATCGATCCCGCTACATTCCGGAGGTACTCCCCTCCCTTGACCGGAGGAGAACTCTCATGAAAGGGATCGGTGATGTAAAGATGGCTGGTTCCAAGCCGCTTCACCAGTTCGCTCAAATACGTCCTTGCAACCTTCCCGAACAACGGGTCCATGGGATCCAAGGTCGCGGTTCCAACGAATGCCCCCCTGCCCCACGACGGCTTCATGTCGATGCGCGCGTCAGGAAACCTGGTGCGGAAAACACGGGGAACCACTCCGGAGAAGCCATGCAGTATCGGTGTCATCCCCAGGGACTGCTCGCGTTCCATGATGCGGCGGCCGAGTTTTTCATGGCTCTCGATCCACGAAAGTGGCAAAGGGCCTCCGGTTCCCTCCAGGTTCCCCATCCATTGCCAGTTGAAATAAACCGGCGCGGGCAGGCAGGCTCTCGCCTCCGTGTCATCAAGGCCGAGCTCCCGCAACGAGTGATACCAGACCGCCTCGGTGCCAACGATCTGGAGAGGCATGTTGATGCCATTCATCGCCATCCAATCGATGATCTTCCCCCAATCGGCCCAGTCCCACCAACTGCCGCTGTAGTTGAATGTGCAGTAGTTGAAGAAGTGGCGGATCCGCCGTTGTGTCACCACCCGGACTTTCCCTTCAACCGTGGGCAAAGGATCCGGCAAGCGCATCTGGTCACCCCACAAGGAGTAGAGGCACTTGCAGTAGTCCTGCAGATAACGGTGGTAGGCGCTGGCCAGACTGATGCCGTTGTTGCCCCGGAGCACGACCTTGTCGTTCCTAGCCTCGATCTCGAAGACATCGCATCCGGCATCGGGAGGAATCTCCTCAAGTTCGAACCGTCCGGCGATCGTCGGAGTCACCCTTCCGATCAACTTCCGGCCTTCATCGACGGCGGTGCCTCCCCGCGCCACGCCCCCGATCAGCAGAAGAACCACGAACAGCCGCTTGATCCCGGATATTGAAAATGGATTCATGTGGAAAGGGATCGTTCAGTAGACGTTTCCGTATTTCAGCACATCGGGCAGCTCATCGATCTTCTCCTCGAAGGTGACTTTGCCATCCTTGCCATGCTCCAGGAGCAGGGTGCTACCACGGAGATTGGCCTTGCGTTCATCGCCAGCGACGATGACCCGTTCCGATGCCTGGCCGCTAGAAAGCACGGCTTCACCGTCCGAGCTGCGGATCAGCAGGCTCGATTCGCGTTCAGGATTCAGATCCGCCACGATCTCATAACCGCCTACTTTTACGACCGGTTTGTCCCGGGGACCGCTCCGGGTGATCCCGGGGGGCTTCGCACCGGCTCCCGGTGCCAGTTCGATCACGGTGAGGAAACGCGTCGCGGCCAGTTTGTTCCTGGTCGTAACAGACCAGTGCCAGTTCGGCGGATTGATTCCACCACGCTTGTCCTCCTCATCCGTCGCTGCCGCGGCAAACTGGTCCGTGAGATTGGTTTCCACATCGGACGCGCAGAACAATTTCGCGGTCGCAGAAGCATGCGAATTTGCGGCAGTCAAAGTGGCGTCCCCGGCCTCCTTCATTTCCTTCAGCGAATGAAGCATGAATGTCCATGGAATCGGCGTCTTTGCCTCCAGTTCGTCGTAAACCACCACCGCATGAGGTCTCAGAACCGCAATGTGGCGGCGAAAGCGGGTCACACCTGCATCCCCCACACCATACTTCCGGTTCGGCACGTCCTGGACATACCGGTGTACCCCATCGTAAGCGGCGGAAGCATCGCCCAGGCAGTAGCTGATCCGCTTGCCTTGCACGAAGCGGGCCAGCCAGCCGTACTCGCTGACATCGAAGCCCTGCATGAAACCGTCCGCCATGATCGTGTTGTGAGCCCGGGATGCCTTGTAGCTCATGATATTGTGGTCACCGCCACCGTTGTAGTAGCCGGTCCGCCAGAACAAGGGCTCGCCACCGTAGGCCACGTTGAAGGCATTTTGACATGGATGAAGATGCATCGAGGAACCAAAGGGACAGGAGATGAAATTCACCATCATGTTGTCCCTGGCATTCCCCAGGTCCGTGTGCATCACGCCGATCCCCATGTCGCGGAACTCCGCGGCCATCACAGTTGGCGGCTTTACCGCGGAAAGATCCGGCTCCGGGAAACGGTTCCAGATCTGAAGCAGATCCCATGCTTTGTTTCCCTTGTAGAGATCGGCGTTGAACTGGTCGGGATCCGTGCGTCCCATCGACTTGTAACGCCACAGGTTCCAGGGGTTGCCCGGTTCCATCAGTGCCAGCACCTCGCCAAAATAGTACATCGCGCTGCCACCGTTTCCGCCGTCCGAAAACGCCTGCCCCGGATTACCCGCAGCCATGGCGAACGACATGTACTTCGCCACGTTCCGATACCAGGGCTTGTAGTCGAAGAAATTGTACCCGGTCAGCTGATAGAGTATCCACGGACAGTGGACGAGGTTGTTCTCATGGACACCGAAATAGCCGTTCCCCTCACGACAGGCACCGTCATCACGGCTGACGGCAGGGCTGCGGTAAAGCCAGAGTTCGTATCCGTAGCGGAACCAATCGTCATAGGCGGAGTCGCGGCGTGCCAGTGTGATCGAGCTGTTGAGCAGATCCATCACTTTGTACTGCCAGTCGTGCTGGTCGTAGTGGGCATGTTCCAGCGCCTCATGGAGGCCCGGTCCATCCGCGCGGTCCCGCTCGCCCGACTTGAGCACCATCGTCTCCTTGAGCACGTCCAGGAAACCCTCGCGTTCATCCTCCGGAATGGAGTCATAAAAGCCATCTACGAAGAAACTCGCCACCGAATCGTAGATGGCGATGTCCCGCAACTTCACCTCGGATCCGGAAATCCGGTACACCACTTCCTTGCGGGCCTTCTCCAGCTCGATGGCGCGGCGTACGCCACGTGCCCGGAACTCTTCGTTCCCGGTGATCAGATAACCTCTGAGAAGCGCGGACGTGTGCCGTTCGGCAGTGACCCAGTATTTCCTGGCCCTCACCGCGAAGAAAGCCCGCGTGACACTTTCCTTCAAACGCTCCGGCACGTCTTTCTCGGACATCCCGAAATCGAGGTGATCCATCTTGCGATCCTTCTCGAGAGCCTCGTTGCAGGATTTCACCATCAGCTTTGCCAGTTCCGGATAGCGCTCCTTCGGCAGAAGTTTTCCGACGCTTCCGGGAGCGACCGAAATGATCGGCCCCTTCCACGCATGGATCTTTGCAAGCACCTCGTCCGCGGTCGGAGGCATCTTCTCCACCGTCTGCTCCGCACCGGTGATCACAAACGAAAAGATCGTTTCATTCCACACCGGCTGATCCGGAGAGGACGATGGCGCAACACCGTAGGTCCAATACCAGGTTCCCTTCGGCAACTGCCTCATCGGATTCCAGAATGACCAGCCCTTCGGTCCGCTCTCGATCACACCCGTTTTGAAATCCTTGTCCTGGGAAAGTTTGAAATAGTAGCGCCGGTGCCACTTCTCCTCTTTCCGTTCCTTCCGGATTTCCTCATTGGTCTTTTTGGAGTCATCGACCAGCGGAACCACGACATGAAACCACGGAGGATTGTCATCCACGATACCTTGCGGATTCGGGCGTTCAAGGGACCCTGTTACGATGGCGGTGCGGTCGATATGCAGTTCTGCTCCGCGCTGTTGCTGCTGCGGCTCGTCGGCCAATGACAGGGCTGGAAACAATAGGACCGCGGCAGCTCCAAAACCGCGTATGAGCAAATGTGGTTTCATTCGGTGATAGAAAAAATCATCATTCTAAAAAAGGTGGAGGGATACCCAGTCGCTGGTGTAGTGAACGGTCACCGGCTCAGCCCCCATGCGGCAAAGTGCCATGAGAAGCGATGTCATCGGAACAATTCGTGAAATCATACAACGGGGAAACCTCGGACTGAAATCAACATCGCATCCGATACGAACAGAAAGTCGCAATCCCTCTCGATTCTCAACAACCGGATCGGGAACATCGGTGCGATCGTAAACCGGATACCCGGCATGGCCGGTTACAGTCATCGATGAACAGTATCAGCCGCATCCGGGCATGACGATCTTGGATAGGTTTACGATTCAACTGAGAATTGGATCGACGCTTGAACAATCCAATCACCAGCCTGCGCGATGAATAAGGCAAAGACCCATCCTCTGCCCTCTGGAACGGTCAACGAGTAAACCGGCGGAGCCGCTGATATCCTGTCATTCAGGTGTGCGGGGGGATTTGAATCCGGATGCTCCCCTATTCGTGTGGAGCGTTCCCCAACCCACAAAAGAACCAACACGTGATCCGCATGAAATCATGTCTCCTTCCGCTTGCTCTCACCCTGATCGCCCAAGGCTCCGCCCACTGCGCCACGATCCAGTTGACCAACGTCACCCCGTCCACGGCGACCGCCTCTCCAACTTCAACCGTAAGCGGAGTTTCGGACAACGGCACTCTCAGCACGATTTCCCCGTCCAGCATCGCAGTAATGTCTGACAGCGGTCTGTTGTCGACACTCGACGCCGGCACCTACGGCGTCCGGGTTTCAGGAATCACCGTCGGAGCCGATGTCCACCTGATCCTCCAATTCGATCTCACTGTCACCGCTTCCAGCGGGGATGGGATTCTCATCCGCAGAGGCGCTGGAAGAGGCTGGGCTGTGGATCAAGGCAAAAACGGCGCGGTCGAGGCCCGCTTTCTCAGCGCCGGGGAATCCATCAGTTTCTCCGTTTCCAATATGACGCTTACGGGAGGAACCCAATCTTACGATATTGCTTTCAACGGCTTCTCGAACGGCACCTATATCGTCGATGGGTCGGGCACCGCAACCTTCACCCCCGGAATCGTTGGACTGATGACTGGCACCACTGGCACCGGTTATGTGGGGGGGCTCAACATGAGTTTCGGCATTATAGCCGTTCCGGAGCCTTCATTCCCGGTCATGGGGGGAGTGGGCGCACTTCTTCTGTTCCTGCGTCGACGCCGCACGGACCGCATGGCCTGATACGGATCCTCCCGCATGGTTGCGGCGGCGTCCCAGTCAGGGATGCCGCCATCCGTTTTGTTTCCGCGCTCCAGCCCCATCGCCCGGGCAGCGCCTTCAGAACTCCAGGAACCACGGGCCCTCTTCCAGACCAAGCACCTCCTTGGGTGATGAGGTGGAGGCCGGTGGCCGGAAACAAGTGGCGGGTTCCAAATCAGGAATCCTGCCGCGTCCGGCGCAAATTCCAAATATGCCCACCGCCATCCGGGCTTGTCGTCCCACCTGTCCGGACAGGCCGCCGGATCTTCGGATATGGTTAACGCCTCAACCTGATCCAGTGGTTCCAGCACCCCCGTCCGCTTGTGTCCGACCTGGTGAAATGATGATTGAAACCGTATCTCATGAAAACCCTATCCGCCATTCTTCATCCAGCGCTCCTGCTGCTTTCGCTTCCTCTATCGGGAGCGTCCGCCGCCACCATCCAGTGGATCGGAGGCGGCTCCACCAATTTGATTTCCAATGCCACCAACTGGGGAGGAACCATTCCGCGCATTGCCGATGGCAATAGCGGCGAAATTGGCAATGCGACGATCCGGGGTGACCTGCCAACCGCCATGCAGATCGTCCTCGATGGAACGACCTGGGCGAAAGAGGGAACCACGGGTGCCGCACGGGATACCGACATCGTCGCAGGCTCCGATCTCACTTTCAACGGCGGGTCGTTTTCCACCGAACGCCACACATGGTGGCGTGGTGTCATCCGGGTAAACGGGTTGTCCCTTACCGTGCCCGGCGACTGGAGGATGCGGGAAGGCTGCAAGGTCTATTGGAACTCGGGTGAAGCCCTTGTCGGAGGCTTCACCGATGAATCAACCGGTGCCTTGGATTTCAAGCTGACTGGCGGTCGCATCAATTCAGCCACCTACTCCATTGGAACAAACAGCCGCATCGATTTCACCGGGGCAAAGACCGGAGTATTGGTCGCCAGGGATCCGGGCTACCGCGCCACCTTCGAATCCATGATCACGACCGGGAAGATTGTCGTGGATGGCGCTCCCGCCCAGACCAACAATTTCGAGATCCTGTCCACTGGTTCGGAAACCCGGCTTACCTTCGTCCAACCACCTCCGGTAGCGCTCCATCTGGAGAATCAATCCTTCTCACTTCCGGAGTCTGCCGCTGCCGGCACACTCGTCGGAACGATCACCGCGACATCTCCACAGGCAGGAGCATCCTTCTCCTACTCGATCATCTCCGGCAACTTTGACAATGACTTCTCACTGGAGCCCCTCACCGGTCGTCTCAAGGTCGCCGGAACCCTGAGCTACAGCGGCATCCCCACCTACAGGCTGCTGGTTCAGGCAACAGACCAAACAGGAAACGCCACCACCGGGACGATCACCATCAACGTGCAACTGCCGCTGGCAATCACCACCCAATGGGCCACCGGCCCCAGCAACGGCAGCATCGTGACGGCCACCAACTGGAACTCCGGTCTCCCAACACGATCGCCCAGGAAGCCTGGCCTGATCAACAACGGCGACATCGCGAAAGTCGTCGGCCGGGATGACCTCTACTCGAAGGATCTCGTTCTCAGCGGTAATGCCAAACTCACCGGTGCCGATCGCTTCGGAGGTCCGGGAGGCGCTTCCGTCACTCTCAATGATTCGAGTTCATGGAAGGCCTCCACTCTGGATTTCGGTCGCAATGCCACGGCTCCAACATCCATCCAGGTCAACGGGCCGAACGCCGAGCTCACGATCGACGGAGAGATCCTCATCAGCGCCGCCTCCTATCACTGGACGTCCATTTTCCAGCGTTCCGGCAAGGTTAGCATCCGCAATTTCGGGGGAGACAACGGCGTGCTCCATCTGATGGGCGGCAATTGCCAGGCGCGCACCACCAGTGTCTATGTGAACTTCTGGCCCGGCAGCTCCGGCCTCCTGAACATGCCTGCGGTGGATGGTCTGACGGTTGATCCGAACGGCAATACCTGGGACGATGATCTCTATCCATTTGGTGCGAACAGCTATGACTATTCCAAGTACTATCTGATGTCGATGTGGGGTTCCGGAGCCATCTCGGTCGCCGGACAATGGGGAGCCCCCTTCGAGCAGGTGTTCCAGTATTCCCAAGGCGCTGGCATCACTCTCCAGCAGGACCAGCCCTTCACCACCGATGGAACCCGGCCGATTCATCTTTCCGGATGGGTCCTACGCTTCAATTCACTTTCCGGCGGCGTTCCCTATATGAAGTGGCTGGTCGATTCCGGACGCGTGACCTGGACTCTCGGCGAGCGTGGAAGCCCCGTTGGCTCCGGATCGGTTCTATATTCCTGGGTGAATTCGAACGGAGTGAAACTGTTCCTTTCGGACAACTCTCTTTGGGCGGAAAGCGCGGGCTCCCAGGATTCCCCGCTCTACTATCCGTATTTGGCTTCCTACGGCATCATCGGAGCCACCAACACCGCCCAGGGGGCCGATCTTGATACCGATCTGATGGACAATCTGGCGGAGTTCGCCTTTGGAGGAAACCCGACCATCGACGACCGCATCCTGCGTGCCCCGAAACTCACCACCCTCCAGGGTCCCAATGGACCAAAGCAGATGTTCCGGTTCTTCCGCCGCCATGATGCAGAAAACGCCGGTCTGAAATACCGGGTCCAGATGTCCACGAATCTCAATACATGGTCCGACATCGAACCCACAATGGTGACCAATATCGATTCCATTTTTGAAACGGTCGGTATCACTGTTGATCTTCCCCAGGCGTTCTTCCGGATCATCCTTGAGCTGAATCCGGGAGGCAAGGAAGCCGTCCCGGCGGAAAGGTCGATCGCCGTTCCACGGATCTATGAATTTAACAATGGAGAGGCCATGCCGCAGGGCGATGTGGACCTTCGTTCTCCCTGGCTCCATATCCAGTCCGGTGCCACCGGTCCGTTCTCATTCCGCCTGTCACAAGATCCCTCTTTCCAAACCGGCGTGTTGCAAAGCCAACCCCAGGCCTGGCAATTCTGGAATCCCTGGCAGAACCTCTCCGCGGGCACCTGGCATTGGCAATGGGGAACCGGGCCCGCAGGATCGGTCCAATGGAATCCGGGCATCCACACCTTCACCATCATTGCCACGGCACGAACCGTCAACATGCCGCCAAATGCCGACCAGATGGCGAACCTGCTCCGGACCCGCCAGATGCCTGTTCTAAATTGCAATCCGGATCAAATCGGCAGGCTCAAGAACACGATGTCCAGCTCGGAGCTGGACGAGTTCTCCCGCGAGGTATGGCGCAACACCTATGAGAAGCTCCCTCCGCTGGCCGTCACGCTCTCTCCCGCGTCCTATACAAGCAGATCGGCGTTCGAATCCGCTGTCCGGAGCAATCTCGCCAACAAGTTCTATTTCGTCAAAAGGCTGATCCGCGGATACGCGGTCTTCGGAAACGACTTGTCCGCGAACAATACCATCTACCATCCGAAAACGAAGGCGCTCGAAATCCTCAACGCGATCAAACAGGAGTACGATACCCGCCAATGGACCTACGACTGGGGCTCCGGGCCTCAGACAGTGACGGTGGCCACCGCAGCAGCGGATTTCGGAGGCAACATCGAAGTGGTCGCCAATCTGTGCGACGCGCTCGAGATGTTCGAAAGCGATCTTACGCCGGCCGCCGTCACCCTCTTTGCTGGAATTGCAAAAAGGGACTACTGCAAGAACCCGGTTGTGGACGCGGCGGACTTCCTTACCGGCGGCATGCCGATCGCGACCAAGCTTTTCAACCAGTTCGAGCACGTTTACTGGGATCAACACTGGGATCAGATCTACATCTACTATCCATGCGTGTACCTGCCGATCCTCATGCGCTATCACCCGGATCTCGTGGAATCATTCAAGTGGAGCTACAATGTCTACCTGTACCGCGGCACGATGGGCGGCCGGAACGACGGCTCGTGGATGGACGGCAATGCCTACCTCGGCGCAAGTGAGTGGACACTCGTGGATATTCTCGCCCTTTACACGAAGCTGACAAACTACTCGTTCAACTTTTTCGACTTCAGCGACTGGCACCGGAATTTCCCCGGCTACATCTACTTCTCGAATCCGCCCGGTTCGAACCATGGAGGCACCTTCTCCGACGGGGTCGGTTTCGATCCGAGCGGTACCAGCGCGGATACGCTGGTTCAGATCATCCACGCGCACAATCCCAACACGCCGGTCGCGAAGTGGGACCTGCTGCGCCGCTTCGGCGTTGGAGGCAGGGATCTCGGCCGCATTGACTGGGTCTTCGAGCGCAGCACCGGATCCTATCAAGCCATGGCGCTGCTGTCCGCCTTCGAACACTATGGCCGCTATGTGCCCACCGGCACTGAAACGCCTCCGGGAGAACTCGCACGCTCCTTCCCCGATACCGGGCTGGTGACCATGCACACCGACCACCGGACGACCGCCAACAACTTCTATGCCAATTTCCGCTCCACCCCGTATGGAGCCCAATACCATGCCCATCCGGCCCAGAACGCATTCAATGTCGGCTTCGGTGGCAAGGATCTATTCTGGCACACCGGATACTACAATACCGGTCCGTATCCCTTCCACGACAGGCTCGACTACAAGTCCACCTGGGGACACAACGCGATCCTTCCAAACAAGGTCACCCAGTTGTTCGACAGCACCTGCGGCTACGGCTGGTTGCCACGTTTCGTCCACGGGGACAAGATCACTTACTCCCTGGGGGATGCCACCATGGCCTACCCGACCCGGGACCGGCCCTACATCTTCGCCGCCGGAGCCCCCATGCTGAACGAGCTCGGATACGGCTATCCGGAAGTCGAGCGGGTCCGCCGCCACATCATGATGCTCCGGCCCTCGCACCTCGTCATCTACGATGAACTGGAAGCCAGGCAGCCCATCCCGTGGATGTATCTCCTCCAGTCCAGAACCAACCAGAACATGACCAAGCGTGGCGATGGCTGGATCACCGCCTACAATACCATCGGTAGCGGAACCTACGGTATCGGCAACTTCCAGTTGTTCTGCAATACGCCGGTCAACACCACCGTGACCAACCACTTCCGCTTCGCCCACCCCAGCGAGTTCAACGACAAGTATCCCAATGGCTACCAACGCCACCATCACGCCTATATCGAAACCACGGGCAAATATGAAAAGATGCGTTTCCTGTCCGTGATCGCGGTTTCCAAATCCGGCAGCGCCACCACGGTCCCTGCCCAAATCACCGGCGCCACCGGATCCGATGGCCTGTTCACCGTCACACTTGGAAGCTACACGGTGAAAGCCCAGCTTGATGGCAACAAGGCTCCGTACCTCGAGGCCCGGGATGCTGCCCAAACGGCGGTACTGGTAACGGGCTCCAATGTCCAGAACATCACTCTCAACGGTGTCACCCGGAGCGCGTCGCTGCGCGGGAGCACCCTGCTCATGGAGCGAGGCACCTACCGTGGCGATATCTTCGTGGAAGACTCGGACAAACTCCCCGACGTATTCCGCCTCGGCAACAAATACGACTGACCATTACACCTCGGATACCTCTCATGGCGCAATCCCGGTTTCACCCCATCCTTCGTCTATTCGAGCGGACGGGGTGAAACCGCGGATGGCAAACGGCTGAGATTTCATGGGATCAAGGCCACTTGGCCCATCTTTTCATCTCCGTCTGCACATGCCTTTGAGCTATTCAAGACGGCTTCTAACGCGGTGCATAAGGCTCCGCCGCCTTTTTCCCATTGAGCACACCTGGCGCGTAATATGGGTAGTGATCCCAGGGATCACAGGATGGATCAATCCGTGGATCGGACGTCTCGCGCATCCATCGGTCGAGCCTGTTACGCAGATCCTGCTGGGCAGCGGCATACCGTTCCTGCCCCGCCACGTTGACAACCTGGGCAGGGTCGGTGACGAGGTCGTATAGCTCCTCCTCGGGGCGCTTCTCGAAAATCATGCGGTCATAGCGCTGGAAGCCGGGCTTCCCGATGTTGGCCTGTAGGAAATTCTTGGCCGCGGATGCATCGACGTCACCATAGTCCCCCACATCGAAATACACCTGGGGATCACCCGCCGGCCAGCGGTCGGGGCGGAGATTCCGAATATATAGGAACCTTTCCGTCCGGATGGCCCGCATCGGATAGCTGAGATTGCCACGCCGCACGTTGGCGTGGCGTTCACGCTCGATGAAAGCGGCGTCGCGAGCCTTTCCACCCTGTCTCCCCAACAAGAGATCCACGAAACTCCTGGAAGTCATCTCCGCGGTTGGAGACAATCCGGCGAGCTCAAGGAAAGTGGCGGTGAAATCGGTCCCGCTGATGAAGTCATCCACACGCCGACCGGCCTTCAAATGCGATCCCCACCGGACTGCCAGTGGCACACGTGACCCCGCGTCGTAACAATTGGCAAGACCACGTGGCATCTGCCAGCCGTTGTCACTGGTGCATACCACCACCGTTTCATCGAGCAACCGCGCCTGATCGAGCGCCCCCACGCTGCCGGCAAGCGCCCGATCCATTTTACGCACTCCGCCGTAGTAGGCCTGGATGTCGCGCCGGATCTCAGGCGTGTCGGGCAGTTGGGGCGGCACCACGATGCCCGACGCATCAATACCTTTCACGGATTCCTCATCGTAGTTCCATCCTTGGAAAGCATCGCGGAGCGCCGTATCGACGTTGCCAATCCAGAAGAAGAACGGCTTTGCCGGATCGCGCACCGCCAGGAAATCGGTGAAGCTCTTGTATTCCCTGCCCACCGGATTCATGGACCAGCCATATGGCTTGTAGCGACCGGGAGCCCACGGTTTCCCGCAGAACCCCACTTCGTAGCCCGCGTCTTCCAACATGCGGGTAAAGACTTTCAACGACCCGGGAAACCCTCCCCATAGATTGCCCGCCTCGCCCAACTGATGGGGCGGACGCCCGGTGAGGATGGAAGCGCGTGTCGGAGAGCAAATCGGAGAGGCATTGAAAACATGCGTGAAGAGAACACCTTCCCGTGCCAGCCGGTCGAAGGCCGGAGTCTCCGCCGTCTTGTCTCCCAGGATACCAGCGTGTGGGAACGCCCAATTGTCGGCGATGAAGAAGAGCATGTTCGGCCGCGCCTTGATCCCGGCGGGAGCCTCCTCCGCGCCAACACCCCATGCCGCCCCCACTGTACTCAGGAGTGAAATGGCGAGGAATATTCTGACAAAAGTAAGTCTCAACATGGTTCCATGGTCGTTCGATTGCTTGCCTTCCGCCAGGCCACATAGGCGACACAGCCTGACACGATTACCCCGCCGCCTGAGAGAACCAGCGTCCATCCCGAGCTGACCCAAAGAAAAATCCAGCCGATAAATGCAATGAAGGACGGCAGCGGATAAAGCCACATGCGGAACGGCAACCGGATATCCGGACGCGTGGTCCGCAACACGTGGAGCGCGATGATCTGCCCCATGAACTGCACCACAATCCGGACCGTCACCGCGGCATCGATGATCTGCTGGAGAGGGAAGAAGCAGAAGACCGCGGTGAGCGCGCCCATCGCCATCAATGCCAGCCACGGATAGTGGTCACGCGGATGCACCTTCCCGAACACACGGAAAAAATCCCCCTCACGCGCGGCGGCATACGGGATGCGGGAATAGCCCAGCGTGATGGCAAACATGCAGGCGATCGCCGTCCAGACGATCAAACCTGTGAATGCAACCGCCACCGGCCGGCCGAAAAGCCGCTCCATGAACAATGCGGCAACGTTCTGTGATTTCATCGCCTCCTGCCACGGCACCACTCCGATGATCGAAAGGTTCATCGTCAGATAAATCGTGGCGACCACGAGCACGGAAAGAATGACCGCACGGGGGATGGTTTTCCCAGGCGTGCGCACCTCGTCACCCAGATGGCAGACATTGAAGTATCCGAGGAAATCATAAACGGCGATCCGCATCGCACCGCCGAGGCCGAGCAGGAACGCCAGGTTCAGATTGAAGGCATCCGGCGGCAACTTCAGCAGGCTGGGATTGAAATGAGTGAGGCCCGCGACAATCACGATCAAGACGGTGAGAAGGGTTCCCGCCGTGAGGCCAACCGCCAGCCAGCCGACCACCCGCGTGCGGCGGCTGAGCATCCAGACAACAAGCACGCACCCCAGCGCGGCGATTCCGCTCCACCCCCATGGAATCCCCCATCGGTCGAACATGTGCTGCCAATCCGGGAAAGCGTATTTCAGGTAATCCACCGCCCCGACGTAACCGCTTGCCATTTCCAGCGTGCCACTGATCAGAAACTGCCAGACGAATAGAAATGGCAGCAGTCTACCCCAGCGATACGGTCGGAAAATCTCCTTTAGGAAATGGTAGGTGCCGCCGCTGCCAGGCAAAGCGGCGCCAAGCTCGCTCCATACCAAGCCGTCGCACAGCACCAGCACGGCACCCAACACCCACCCGATCATCGCCTGCGGCCCGTTCATCGTCGCGAGGAAAAGCGGGATGGTGATGAACGGCCCGATGCCTACCATATTGGCAATATTGAGTGATGTCGCCTGCAGCAACCCGAGACCGCGTTCGAGGGGAGCGGCTGCACCGGGATCGTGATCCGATCCACGCGTTGGAGGGGCATTCATGAATGGAGAAGTCGCACTCGGTCTGAAGGTGGGCGGTTCGGCGATGTCAGCCTATTTGATCTTCTGTGATTGAGCCACAGCCTGTGGCCCATCCCCCGCGCGCCAGCGTGCCTCGGTTTTCTCCGGATCTTCACCGATCTCCTTGACCAACGCCTTGTGCATGGCCTCCATCCTCGATCCCTGCTCCGGATCCGATGCAAGGTCGTGCATCTCCTTCGGATCGGATTCCATATCGTAGAGTTCGCGCTCGGGACCGTGGGTCTGGTCAGCCCGGGTGTGGTAGACATACTTCCATTTCCCCTGCCGGATCATGGCAATCCCGGAGGAAATATAGCCCGCGTAGTACTCACTCACGGCAAGGTCCTTCCAGGCGAACCGGGAATCGTCCAGCCATGGCACCATCGAAGATCCCTTCCAATCATCAGGAGTCTTGACACCTCCGAGTGCGGCGATTGTTTGCACAAGATCCACCATGCCGCATGCACCCGTGCGTTGCTGCCCACCCTGCCAGCGCTTCGGCCAGCTCACAATCAGAGGCACGCGGGCTCCGCAATCGTAGAGACAGTTCTTCCACCAGAGTCCGTGCTCTCCCATGTTTTCGCCGTGGTCTGACGTATAGATCACGATCGTATTCTCCGCGAAAGGGGATGCCTTGAGCGCATCGAGAACCTTGCCCACCTGGCCGTCCAGCCACTCGACACGGGCGTAGTAGGCCTCAAGCCCCAGTCTGGCCACATCGTCGGGGACCCGCTCGAATTTCCGGTCGTTCCTCAGATGCTTGTAGTTCAAGGGCAGGCTGTCCAGATAGCCCGGCGGTATCACCGGCAGCGGCACCTTGCCCTTGAAATGATCGAGGTAGGTGGTGGGTGCCACCAAAGGATAGTGGGGCGCGATGAAGCCAATGGTCAGAAAGAACGGCTTCGCGTCAGCCTTGCGCTCCTTCAGGAACTTCACCGCGTTGTCGCTTCTCGCCACGTCAATGAACGAGTCCATCGTGTCATCGACACCCATCGGTTTGAACTCGCCTCCCAGTTCATTCCCATTGTCGGGGAATGTTCCCGCCGACAGCCGGTGCCGCGGCTTCTCCTTCTCCTCGCCCGACTCCTTGATGTCCTTGGGGTCGGCGGGAGGCGTGATCTTTCCGGACTCCTCATGAATGATGCTGAAGCCGTGGGTCATGCCGCCCTTGTAGTGCATCTTCCCGTCCAAATAGCTTTCATAGCCGCCGGCGTTCAGGATTCGCGGAAGCGAAGGAGTCCCTTCCGGCACTCCGGCAGTATTCCCCCATACATTGTGTCCGGACGTATATTTGCCGGTGGTGAAGGTCTGTCGGGAGGGCGTGCAGATGGGCGAGGAACAATACTGCGCGCTGAACAGGACGCCCTTCGCGGCGAGCGCGTCCAGATGGGGCGTTCGTGCGATCTTGTCACCCGCACACCCCATCACCGAGGCATTGTGCTCGTCGCTCATGATGACGAGGATGTTCGGCTTCGTGGTCCCGGCGGACGCCGGCACAACGGCTGTGGCGGACAGGATCGCACAAACGATCTTGGAAAGATGATTTTTCATTGGGATGATAAGTCCGTGAATTGATGTCTGATAAAATTTTTTCAAAATGGATTCCCAAATTTGAGGCAGTCGGGGAGTTCGTCGACCTTCTCCTGAAATACTTCTCCACCCGTTTCCGACTTCTCCCACAGCAACGTGCTGCCGGGCAGCTTTGCGTTCCGCTGTTGGCCGCCGAGTTCAATCCCGCGCGTGGCTTGGCCGGTGACGAGGGCACAGGTGGCTGTGGAGTCATGCACTTCCAGATAAGAAGGCTTGCTTGGATCAAGCTCCGCCGTGACGGAGTACTCGCCGATCTGCCATCGTGTCCTGCCAGCACCTTCCGGTACCAACCGGGCCGGAGAGGCAGCCAGGTCCTTGCCGGGGATGACATCGATCACCGTGAGGAATCTGGTCGCAGGCAGCCGGTCACGCGTCGTCATCGTCGCGTGCCAGTTCGGAGGGTTCTGCCCGTTGCGCTTGTTCTCCTCGTCCACGGCGTCGGCTCTGAACTTGTCCGTGAGCTCTCCTTTCATCGGTGACGCGCAGAACAACTGAGCGCTCCCCAGCGCGTGATCGTTCGCTGTCTTGAACCACGAATCGCCCAGTTGTTTCATCTCCATCCGGGAATGGAGTTGGAAGGTCCAGGTCACCGGTTTTGCTGCCTCCAGCTCGTCGTAGATCAGGACATGGCTGGGCCGGAGCATCACCATATGCCTGCGGAAGCGGGTCACGCCGGGATTGCCGAATCCGTTTGCCGCGGTAGCCTCCTCCCAGTTCCTTCGTTCCTCCACCTTGTTTCCTTTGAGATCGGGCTGGTAGGGAATGTCGAAATTGTGATGCTTCCCATTGTAAGCGTGGGAGGCGTCCCCCAATGCGTAGCTGATCCGGTTTCCCGTGGCGAACCGGGCGATCCACGCGTAGGCCCCCTGGTCGAATCCTTGCACGAGCCCATCCGCCATAATCGTGTTGTGCGACCGCGAGGACTTGTAGCTGTAGATATTGTGCAGACCTCCGCCATTGTAGTAGCCTGTCCGCCAGAATAGCTCCTGGCCGCCATACGCCACCGTGAAAGCGTTTTGTGCAGGATGGGTGTGTCCCTCGGAACCATACGGTCCAGCCCTGAAATTCAGCATCAGATTATCCCCGGCCTTGGCCAGGTCGGTATGCATGCATACGAGACCGATGTCGCCAAACTGTGCCGCCTTTTCCGAAGGCGGAACCGCCTTGCCCAGATCGGGCATGGGAAGGCGCTTCCATATCGAAAGCATGTCCCAGGCCTTCGCCCCCTTGTTCAAATCGGCGCTGAAGTACTTTTCCTCACGGCGGCCCACCGATTTGCATTGCCACAGGTTGGACAGGTTCGCGGGACACGCACGGGCAAGAAACTCGCTGAAATACTGCATGTCCGAACCGCCATCCACGCCCGAGTCCTCGAAGGAGATGCCCGGATTGCCGCTCGGATTCGAGAAGGTCATGTAGTTCCCGAAGTTCTGGAACCAGCGCTTGTTATTGAGAACATTGTATCCGGTCAGTTTGTAGATCAGCCAGGGAATATCCGTGAGCGGCTCATCATGCACCCCCAGATAGCCGTTTCCTTCGCTGCTGCCGCCATCCGTACGGCTGAATGCCGGAGCCCGGTATAGATAGACCTCGTAGGCATACTTCACCCAATCGTCGAGTTCCGGCTTGTAACGGCACAGGAGAATCGCGCTTCTGAACAAGCCGGGAAGATGGCCCTGCCAGGCATGATTATCATACAGCATGTGCTCGATGTTTTCGTGCGTGTCCGGGCTGTCGCTTCCATCATCGCAGATCGCGTTGTAGATGGCCTGGAAGTGCTTGATCCGGTCGGCTTTGGACAGTTCGTTGTAAAGGGTGTCCAATAAGATGATATCGGTCTCATTGACCAAGGTCTTCCCACCACCGGGCCTGTGCAAAACGAGTTCTCCGGGCACGGGTTTCTCCAGCTTGGCCCCGCCTGTCAGGAGATGGATGGCGAGGTTTTTGTATTTCTCCTCACCAGTCAGGAGATAGCCGCGCAGCAGGGAATTGATCCGCCTTGATTCCACCAAAGCCCGGGCGCTCGCCTGCTTCCTCTCCAGAAGCGAAGGCTTTTCCTTAGCTCCGCCCGGAGGTTGTTTGTCCGACACTTTCGCGACCTCGGAGCCTTTGGCATTCATTGTCTCAAAGGCCCGCTCGCAGTCCTTCCGGATTTGTTCCGCAAGCGAGGGTGCCGTTTCCGTGGGCAGCAGATGCCCGACCTCCTCCGGGAAACACGTAACGATCGGGCCTGCGTTCCGCTTTTTGACCGCAGCCAGAAACGCTTCCGGCGTTGGTGGAATCTCGTAAGTGTATTCCCGGCCCGAGATCCGGAACGAATAAATTTCCTTGTTCCATACCGGTTTGTCAGGTGTTTCCGCCCGCGCCAGTCCATACGTCCAGTACCACGTCCCCGGCTCCAGGCGACGGTATGGATTGTAGAATGACCATCGCTTCGGACCACTCTCCATCACTCCGCTTTGGAAGGACGAGTCCTGGGAAAGCTTGAAGTAAAAGCGCCGGTTCCACTTCTGCGCCTCCCTCTTGCTCCTACGCTCGGGATTGGTGCTCTCATTCCCATCCAGAATGGGGACGGCAACGTGAAGCCAAGGTGGATTTACATCGATGGTTCCCTGTGGCAATGGTCTCGGAATCCAAAGGGGAGTGATGGCTTCCCGATCGATCTTCAGCTCCACCGGACCCACCCGCATCACCCCCTCGGGCAGCTTCTCAACCGCTGGCGCAGAGTGATCCTGTCCGATGGCGACGGATGCGCACAACAAAACCCACACCGCGCACGCGCAGCACTTCAGGCTCAAAGGGAAACGAGTCGGATCTTTCATGGGTTTGGAAAATGGATGGATTGGGGAACAATTCGGTCTGAACAAGTAGCTTGGATTCTCAGATCAAACCCCGCTTCAAGCCGGAGGATCGGGAAACCGGCGATCATGCCGGTTTATTCGTCAACCAGCCCCACTCATGGGCCATGCGGGCAGGTCCCTCTCTCCAGCACAGCCGTCATGAGCGGGGCTGATGACAATCAGGGAGCGGTGGAGAGACCGGGAGGAAGTGAATCCTCACTCACCGTAGTGGTGCCGTTCTCCAAGAGAAGCGTCCCATGACCGGTCGGAGTAGCGACAGCTCGACCGTCTAGTTCGGCGGGCCAGGCGTTGACCTTGAGAGTCGCTCCTTCTCCTGAGATGGAAAGCGAGGGAGCCTTTGAAGTGTCCAACTCCGCATCAATCCGGACACCGGACACTTCGACATTCCCGTTCGCTGGAATGGCGACCGGAGACAGTGACTTCCCGCTATCGGCCATCCGCACCACCGTGAGAAATCGCATCTTGGACGATTTCCCTGCGGAGGTGTAGTTCAGGTGATACTGATTGGGCATCTTGCCATACTTCTTCTTGATGTCCACCGGGGGAGAGTGGAATTGGTCTGTTAGACCGTATTTCAAGGGACCGGAGCCCGCCACCGCGGCTCGCACCAGGCTGCTCCCGGTATCCAATGTCACCTGCCCGCCTTGATCGAGAGTCGGAGCCATGGGAGCATGCAACAGAAGGGCCCATTCATTCTCCTTCTCTGAATCGAGGACATCGTACACCACCAGCGTGTCCGGACGGACAAAGACCATGTGGCGTTCAAAAAGCTTGAGCTTCGCGTCGCCCTCTTCCTTTTCCGGATCCATGTCCGAGGATTTCATCATTCCGATGAACTGGCTGTCCGTGGTTTTCCGGTAGGCCATGGTGGCATCGCCACAGACATAGGAGATCTTCCTACCCTGCAACTGACGCTTGATCCACCCGTATCCTTCGTGACCGAAGGCCTGCCCGTGACCATTGATGAGGATCGTGTTGTGCGCGCGGGTGTGGCGGTAGGACGACATCGAGTGCGGATCGGCGAACGTGGTGTAGTACCCCGTCGAGTAGAACAAGGGCTCGCCCTTCCTCGATAGATTGAAGGCGTTCTGGTTCGCGTGCATGTGACCCTTCGCACCGAACGGCGACGAACGGAAATAGACGGCGGTATCGTGCGGCGCATCGAGCACGTTCGTGTGCATCGCGGCGAGCCCGACTCCCTCGAACACCTTCATTCCGGGAAGATTCGCAGGAGCGGGCACCACTGACGAATCCGGGCGGATGCCGTGGATGATCTGATACCAGGGTTCCACGTCCTGCTTGCCTTTCATGAGCTTGGACGACCAGAAAACCGCCTTGGGTTCGCCCGATTCCTTCGCGACGGTAAAGATCATCGAGGTGCCGATGCCACCATTTCCCACGCGGTCATGCATGTCACCGAATCCATCGATGCGCCCTCCAATCGGTGCGAAGTAGATGAAATAGTCAGCGAGATTCTGATACCAGGGCATCTCGAAAGGGTTGACGCCGCCGACCGCTTTCATCAGACGGGCCATGTCCACCACTGCGGTCTTGTTAACCCCGAAATAGCCCAACCCTTCCGACCATCCTCCGTCCTGTGTGGCGAGATTGGGAAATCTGGCGAGAAACAATTCATAAGTGTATTCCACCATCTTCCGGCTGGATTCCAGTTCATGAAAAGTCGCCACCCCGGCACAAAAATTGGCGGCGAGTTCGGCCTGCCAGAAGTGATTCTCCACCTGCCGCCCTTCGATATTTCCGGGCCACGCGGAAAGCTTCGACTTCAACTGCCGGTCGATCACCGCGAGAATTTTCGTCCGGACTCCCTCCGGAAGCTCCGCATGCATGCCGTCGTAGGCCCGGGACAATGAGGTCAGCACTCCCGATCCCAGCAGGTCGTCCGTGGGCCATCCGCTCACCACATCAATCCTTTTCAGAATCCCCTCCTTCATGGCGGGATCCCCACAGAGCAGATAGGCATCCACAAGCGAAGTCAGCGCCCCCGCCTCCTTTGAAGCCAATCCCGAGACCTCACGGTCTTTCGCCGGATCCCTGTCACTCACCGGCCCGGAGTAGATTGCCGCGGCAGCGATCTTTTTACCACGCTCGATGATGGTCGCCGCAAGCGGATGGGAAGCGGCGTTTTTCCTCACCGCAGCAAGACTGACTCCCTCTGTAACGGCGAAGGGATGCCTCCTCGGAATATTCGCCGCGAAATCCTGGAAGTCCGCCGAGTCGAAGACAGGAGTCCGTTCCCCGACCTGAAAAGTAAAGGGTCCTTTTACGGTGGAAGCCCCTCCCGATTTGATGGTGTAGCGCCAGAACCAGGTGCCGGGAGCCAGCTTCCGGTGCGGGTTGAAAAAGCACCAGATCTGCTCGGACGATTTCATCGTCGCATTGGCTGGGAATGAGGATTCTTTGGAGATCTCCACCGTATAGGAAGCATCCTTCTTTTCCCAATGTTTCACGGAAGCCCACTGCAGCGCGGGAGGGTTGATGGAGACACTTCCACCGGAAGGAAACGGCGAAACACGCCACTCTTCATAGAGCGCGGAAGGAAGCCGTGGTGCCGCCCATATAGGGGCCATGTTTCCTGAGAGGACCAGAAAACCGGCTACAAATGCGAGGGTGTGCTGCATGGTCTTCGACCGTAGTTGCTGCCAATTTCCAGAAAACCCACCATTTGGATTCGGAGGTTAAACCGTTAAACAAACCTCCGGGAATCAAGTTGCCGGTTTTCCACAGTCTTGTGTGCCATCCGTTCCCCGTGGACACGCGGCCGCTCTCGTCAACGGTTCAACCTCGGTTCCAATCGACCACTCCATGAGAATGGAGGTATGCAGGCTCTCTGTTGAATGCCTGCCGGTTGGCACGGATTGGAATTTTCCTGGGTAATATGCAATGATGTAACGAACGATGCCACCGCCGGGGCACCGGCGGTGGCATCGACAACATCGTTGTTGGATTGGCAGGAGTCCGGGGTGTCCTTCCTTCAACGGAAAAGCATGAAGCACCAGTGGAATTTCTACCTGGAAATTTTCCGCTTTGAGGCCACACGCCCGCACCAAAGCAATACCCCTCCTATACCTCCGATGCTGCCGCTGATGGCCAGCACGATCGCACGAGCCGTCCCGTCACCCATCGGGATAAGCAACAAAAGGAACAGCGCCGCCAGGACCAGGGAGGATCGCCCCACCATCCGGAATTGGATCAGGTCGCTTCCTTCTCCCACTTCCGCCCCGAAATCCACCGGACGTTTCATCCGCTCATAGAAGGCAGCGGTCTGTCGCCGCTCCTCTTCGGGCACCCGCTTCCAGAACAAACGGGAAACCAAAAAGCCCGCCACACCACCGGTAAAGACCATGGTACCAACCTGTGGGTAGGAAACATGCGTACCGCGGGTGATCATCAGCACCCAGACGACCAGCGAGGGTAGATAACCACCCGCCAGCGAGGAAAATATGGCCCATCGGGGGACCTTGCGTACGAACAGGAACAGCATAAGGGGGATTATCTGCGGGCCGATCAACTGTGCGATGATCCGCTGCATCACATCAAAGATGGAGGAACCCTCGATCCGGGTATAGATCATCGCGAATCCCATCACCATCATCCCGATGCCGATGGTTGCGATCCTTCCCACGACCATCTCATTGCCCGCCTGGGCCGGTGACATCCCAAGCAGCTTGCGATGGGCGGGCAACAAATTGCGGACGACAAGTCCCGCCGTGCGATTCAAACTGGTGTCCAATGTGCCGATCGCAGCCGCAAAAATAACCACGGAGAGCAATGCCGAAGCCCCCTTCGGCAGAACCTCCCGGCTTGCTACGGCGTAGGCATACTCTGCCGCCTTCTCCGGCAACGGATGCATGGCCAACACCTGCGGTTCCAGAAATACGCGGGCGAAAATCGGCGGAACGAAAAAAACCACGAGGCCGATGCTCATCAGGACGCACGCGAGCCATGCCGCTTTCCTCGCCTCCCTGCCGTCCTTCGCCGAGAAGTAACGTACCCCTTGGAACAAACTGGACTGATTGAAAATCTGGAAAACAAACGTCACCGCCATCCAGGTCAAACCGTAGCCGGAAGTCCAATCTGATTGATTGGCCGGGGCCGTCTTGATGAACGACAAGTCACCTGCCGCGGGCGACTGATGAACAGCGGCAAAGAATCCACCAATTCCACCGGTTCGTTGGAAACAAAGTACCGTGATAGTGATGGTGACGGAGATCAGCACCAGGCTTTGAGCGAAATCGTTGGCGGCAGAAGCCCAACTGCCTCCAATGGAGGAGTAGATAACCACAGCGCTCCCAACAGCCACAATGATGGCAGCCTCGGACCAACCGGGCGTCAATGGCCTTAAAAACGTGGCCAGCGTGTAAAGGCCGGCCCCCGCCCACACAAGATTGTTGATGACAAGGAGATGCGACACAAGCTGTTCGGCGGATTTCCCGAACCGTTCCCGGATAACCTCCGCATAGGTAATCGCCCGCATCTGCCGGTACCAAGGCCCTAGTAGCAGTGCCGCGCCCAGAAATCCGCCGACATTGGCGAGATAAATCACCATCGGAGTCCAGCCACTTTTGAAGATCCCCGCAGCATTCCCCACGAAGGTATAGGCGCTGATACCGCTCACGAACATGCTGGTTCCCATCATCCACCATGAGCCTTGGGCTCCGGCGCGGAAGTAGTCGCTGGAGTTCCTGACCAACCTGCTGAAGGTCAGGCCGACCACCACGAGAAAAGCGAGGTAGATGCCGATGACACAGAGATCGATATGAGCGCACATTGCCTGCCAATGGATGCACGGTTCCGGTAACGTGCGATAGATCGAAAGGCCCGATCAACCGGGCTCTTCCTCTGCCAGTCCTGTTCCGCGCCGCGCTTCAATCGACGTCCCCGGGCACCAGATTGGAGGAATCAAGATGACCTGCGGCGTCTCCGGACTTCCAATCTCATTGTAGTAGATGAGTTGTGAGAGCCTTTCGACCGCGACAGCTCCAAGCATATGGGGATTTTGATTGGTTCCAGCAATCTTCATCTCCTTGTCCGGCCCGGCCAGTGAAACCAGACCGACGTCTCCCGGCACATTGAGTCCAGCCTGGTGCAATGCCCTGAGCACTTTCAGATCCGAGCTGATGATGACATCAGGCCGGTGACGGTTGAACCACAGCATCAGGTTCGACTCCCTGATTTCATCACACTCCAGAGCGGGGATCATTTCGTGAACACCTCTCCGGAACTCGTGGCCATAAAACCCGGAACTCCAGAGCCGCCGCGTCCTCACATCGCTGCGGGCGTTGAGCAACAGACCTGGCCGGCTGTAGCCCGATCGAATGACCTGTTTGAGAGCCAGCAGGATGGCGGCATATTGATCCGGACACACCCGGTGCAGTTGCGGACGATGCATCGAGTAACCGATTGCGATCGCAGAAAACAAATTCCAATCGATGCTCAGATGACCGGCCGCTATCGGAAGAGGCGGAACAATGATCCCGCGGATGCCGCGGGCGGAGAGAATCTCCGAAACTCTTTTGGCGGTCATTCCTTTCTCTCCTAGGAAAAAGCTGTCCAGCCGGAAGCCGAGCTCATCAGCCCTGCTGGTCATGCCTTCCAGAATGACGCGGTGAAAAGGATGCGAACCAACATGCTTCTCCTCGTGCGCATACACAGCAGCCAAGGGCACCGCCTCCGCCGTCATGCGCGACCGGTGCAGCGTGGTCATGAGGGCGGACACCATCGGATGGCGCCGATAACCCAGACGGAGCGCGGCTTCATGAACCTTCTCCTTGGTCGACTCGGAAATCCGGGGATGGTTCCGCAAAGCAAGGGATACGGTCGTGGGGGTAACACCACAGAAATCCGCGAGATCTTTCAAGGTGACGTATTTTTGAGGCTCACTCATTTGCGTGAAGAAAAACGTGATCCGCGGCTCACCCTTCGACTATGCAGCCGAATCCGGACAACCCACAAGCATTTAGCCATTGAGCAATCACAGGCCATCCACCTCATCATTTTTCCTCCCAGCCAAGGAACATCCGGCATGGATCATGCAATCCGCGAACCGCCCCAAAGTGAACGCTCCGGATCTCATGAGATGGCAGTCCGCTGTGATTTGATCGAAGAAACGGCATGCCCCGCTGTATCCGAAAGGTCGCTGGCATCCCTTCCCTGATCCAGCTCCTGACGAACGCATCTTCATTCAACGGATCGCCTTCCGAGCACCACGGTTTGGAGGAAACCTGAACGGGTTCCGTTGCTGGGGCGGAAGAATTCCGCATCGCTCTTCAGGACAATCATCTGCACCTGCTCCTCCTCCGGCACGCGCACGATGCTGTTCTCCCGCATCTTCCACTCGCCCTCGTTCTGGTAGGCCAGCTCGTAGACGATGTTGTGGTTCTTCGGATCGGAGACCTGGCCGTTGCTTCCCACGGCAGCCACCGGCGAGGCCGGGGTGATGAGCAAGTCCGGATTGACCACGCCCTCATTGCCGCTGATCAGCCAGCGCAGCAGGGAGGGCGACGGGGTTTTGGTATAGGCCTCGAGTTCGGGATTGATAGTGGTGCTGTTCTTCCAGACCCCGGTCCAATAGCGGGTGCCGGACTGGATCAGGCTAAGGCCTTTCGGAAGACCGATGAGCGAGGAGTTGTTCTGCGGCGGGGTTCCATTGGCGAGGGTCTCGCCCTCGAGGGTGCCGCCCATGTCCGCGGTCGCGGTCACCCGTTGGTCCGATCCGGCCTGCTTCTGAAGCTCGCCCAAGGCCAGCATCAACGCCAGACGGGCGTTGTTGCGGGCGGCGGCCATGGCCGTGCCCGACGCGCACTGGCGCAGCGTGATCGTGGAGAGAGAAAGAAGGCCGAGGGCCAGAGTCGCCAACAACAACAACATCATCAGCGTGATGATGAGCGAGAAGCCGCTCTCCTCTTGAAATGCACCACGCAAAGCATGAGAGGATGAATGACATTCTGTTTTCATGTGTGCATCAGGTTGCGAATGGAAACTCTGCGCATGATTGCTCGGCGAACCTCTTGATCCGCCTACTCAAAAATGATCAAATATAGCCAACAAACCACTTTGATCCCAAAGACATTAAAGATGTAAACCAGTAATAAAAATGAGAAATTACTTTTAAAAATAGGTCGGTTTGATCGTAAACCCCTCTGGTGAATCACACGAACACCAATAGACCGATAAATGTTCAATTATCGCCATCAAAACCCAAGATTCGAACTGTAAAAATCCGCCTGAAAACCAAGCCAGTTCGTGCTCCCGGATCAATCAATGGTGGTGGGCGATGGAGTTTCCGCCCGGACAGGTCCGGCTTTCAGGCCAACGGCGCTCAATACCGCTTCAGATGATCCGGCCCGTCTCCGCCGTAGTGACACCACCGCAAGTTGCCCGGGATCGGTATTTCCCCTCTCTGCGCCGCCTGTTCCCGTGGCTGAACATCCCGGCTATTTCCAGCCGGATACAGCCAGCAGGCCGGAGGACTCCTGATGCCGTTCGAGCTTCGAGAAACCCGCTGACTCCATCATGCTCTCCAGAAGACGCTGATCGTAGAAGAACGCCGCACTACGCAGCCAGTGGTTGATGACAGGCGCGGGTGCGTAAATCGACGCCATGGGCAAATGCCTATCGATGTACTCCCGGATCCACACTTGCATCTCCTCGTCCGATTCATCCATCAGCCGTCCTACCAAGCCCAGATCGAACGTCACGATGGTGAGTCTTCCCCCGGGTTCGAGGGCACGCCAACAATCCTGCGCCAGTTTCAAAGCGACATCCGTCCCAAGCTTCTCCCACATTCCTTCCACGACGATCCAACTCTCGGATCCATCCGGAATACAAAGCCTGCAGGATAATCCGGATGTGGATGCGGCAATCTGCCTCAGGTACACCTTCCCATCGGCAGGAATCACCCCAAGCATCGAACCACTCAGGATGGATGCCAGAATGGTTTTCTCGGTATCCCGTCGGGAATTCCTGCCCACAGCCGCCAGACGCGACAGATCATCCTCCGATCCACCACCGAAATTCACCACCCGGACCTCCTTTCCCAAACAACGTTTCACGTAATAGACGAAAATCAGCTCCGGAGAAGGATCATCGTATCCATAATCGCGCTGGAAATCGTGAAACGCCTTCCGGGGAATATGGGAGATGTTGTCCGTCACTTCCGCAACCTCATCCCGTCTCGCCCCACTGATGAACAACCCGTTGTTCATGGGCGCGCCATCCTCCAGCGGGCGCGTGAACATCACGCGGGCATCCACCAGATGATCCGTCCGATGAGGCCGCCATCCATCCAAGCAGTGCAGGCTCGTCTTGCGGCCTGTAAACTCCCGATTCACTCCGATCCGATGGGGACTTCCTCCATCCCCAAAGCGCACAACGAAGGGGTGTCGGTCGATCTCCTCCCCTTGTCGTTCGCCCCGATCGGGCGGAGCGGTTCCCACAACCAGGAATTCCTCCACCCACTGGAACGTCAGGGAATTTTTCTCCGATGAGCGGATGGAGGCACGCGCCATTTCCAATACCGGAGGAAATTCCGGACTGGAAATCGCCGTCATGAGCGCGGGATGCTCTGACACCTGCTCCAAAGGACACACGCCGGGAGGCAGACGGTGCGGACGGCGGATCTGGGTCAGATGTACCCACAGAGGTTTTGGAAACCTCGGCCCCCTCTTTCCCTCCGCTCTCAATATTTCATAGTCCCGTGTATGCGTGAAGAAGGGCTTTCTGGAGAAGCTCATCATCTCGGTATCAAAATCCCAGCCATTGAACGGTCTGGCTGGATCTCCCATCGGAGAACCGTCCTCATCCAGGAACAGATTGATTCCGAACGGGAAATAATCGACGCCCTCTCGGGTTGAGCGCTCCAGCATCTCCTTGAGAACACCGTTGAAGTAGATCTGGTCCGCATCGACTTTCAGGAACCGCTCGGTCTCAATATGCATCAGGCCATAGTTGCAATAATTTGCCAACGTATGGAGCGCGTCAGGCTTCTTCCATCCCACCGGGTAATGAGGTGGATACACAAACCAAGGATAGGAAATGACGCGGATTCTCTCCCCCGCCAGAGAAGGGATCAATCCACCGCCGATGCGATCCAGCAATTCCTCCGAGTGATCGTCGCAAGGCTGATGAATGATTAGGATCTCATCAAAAACACCGCGGATACTCTCCAAGCAAGCCAGCAAAGTGTGCCGGTCATTATAATATCGAATAAAAGCCGAAATTCCTAATCTTCGTGGTCTTTCTTCGATATTTTTATGATCAGCCACATAATTATCCATAATCAATCGTGAATTCCGAAATATGTTTTTCGCCAACAAGAGAATGAGAATCTGCCTCAACGATTAATAAAAGCAAACTGGCTGGAAATAAAGCGAGAAACATCCATAAGAACCCGGTTCCCCCAAGCGATCGAGAATCGGTCAACCATTCAATCGAAAAGACACGTTCCTCCGGGTTTTCACTTTCCCCAATTTAGATATGACCCAGCACGTGAGCCACTAACCCCTTCTCTTACCTTCCTTTTTTGATCCTCACTCAGGAAATTCCACTCCCCACTGTCAACCAACCAATTATACGTTTCATGCGGACAGAGATCCACCCCCTTTGATATGAGAGTATCGAGACAACCATCACGAATTCCCCCCATAGGCATTTTTTCGATTATTTCCGATGCACTGTCGAAATTTTCAGAACTTCCCATAACTGATATCAGATTTGACTCCGCATTTTGCAAGATCGGGCCAGTTAAATTCTCCTCTGCAGATCGATAGAGTGTTTCAAAATCTCCTCCCACTGCAGGGTGCATCGCCATGAAAATCATACTAGCCTTCTCTTCTTGGCTGTTTAGGTTGGAAATTAAGAAATCAAAATCGGCAGTAGATTGTTTTATGCTCTTGCTAACAAGAACGCCCAGCGCAGCTTTTTTCCCTTGATCGTCATTAATGTCGTTAGCCCAGGCGACACCTTTTTTAATATCGCTTTCAGCAAAAAATTTCGCTACCCCCTTGATGGCTGAAATATGCTGTTGACCACTCTTCAGATTACTCAAATTCTGAATAGCAGTCTCAATGTTCTTGCTCCCGATATTCTGGAAAATATTTATCAATATACTATTATCGACTGCTTGACCGGATCGCTTGAACCATTCCAAAGCTTCTTCCGGATTTGATTTCACCAATGACGAAGACAGTTGAGCTGAAAGCCAGGTTTTATTTGGACCATCAGGAAGCTTTTCAACCGCAGCTATCGCTGCCGCCGGATCGATTTGAGCCCATCCGTCAAATAGGCCCTGCGCCACCAGATCTTTTGTTCTAGGAATCGGCGATTCCAATAGATAAGAAAGGATAGAATAAGGGTCTTCTTGCCCCGCTACACAGATGTCCAAATACAGGGTTTCCTCAAAACAGTATTCCCCAGGATCGAGAGACCTGATCTGCTCTAGGAAGTCATTCCGCGCCGCCACTCCCGCCACGATGGAAGGAAGGCCTTTCAAATAGACCTCGTATTTGGCGCTTATTTCACCACTCCCAGAAGCATTTTCACCGGAGGACCTGTGGGCCGAAGGGAATCGTATCGCACGATTGGTATATTTGTGGCTCGATATCCCATTTGAACTGGCAGTATCGTGAGACGCATCAAAGATCAAAACCATCCAGCAACCTACAGCGTAGCCCGCTGCTGCCACAGCAATCAATCCAATATTTCGATATATCCTCATTTATTGATTTTTTTGAGGCTTGGAATCCAGTTCGCCTTGCCAATCAGCCGCCGCTACAGGATCGACTTTTTCCAAGTAATTCACCATATTCCTGATGGCCACCTGTCTAGCTTCACCGTATGGAAGAGCTTTTATCCAAGTGCTAGCTGACATGCTATCTTGCTCTACCCAATTTTTAGATATTTGCTCGATAGCGGCATCGTGAAGTTGGCCTGCTCCCAGATTGTCAGCCCACGCCGCTGCCGCTGCTGGATCTTTTAAAGACCACTGCAAGGTGGCAATTTGGAAATCTTGCAAATTTTTAGCATTTATATAGTCCTCTTGGGAAAAGGATTGCAGAAAAGTTTCCGGGCTTTTTCTGATAAAATCAGATACCGTCCGCTCTGCGAGAGTTTCAGTCAATGAAGAATCCGAAGTCAGATGCTCCTTAGTCCATAGAGCAGCTTTTTGGGGATCATCTTGAAACCACTGGGAAAGAACGTCGCCCGCGAAGTTTTGCTGGCTGGCACCAGGTATATTCTGCGTTGCAAACTCAAGAATACTTTGAGGATCCACCCTTCCCGCTTTTGCCAAAGCTTGCTGGAGTATCTTGTTAGATACGACTCCTTGATTTTTTTGCGCCCATTCTACCAAGGATTTGGGGTCGCTGGCTCCTTTGGCCTGAAGAGCTAGAGCTTGGAGCTCCGGAGACAGACCTTGGATGGCTTCTTTCTCTGAAAGAACCTCCGGATGGTATTTGAGGATTTTCGAATAGGCCATGCTCGGATCACTGGCCAACAATTGGTTTAGCATTACCTCCTCTACTTTTTGCCGATCCACAGCAGAAGCGACGGAGCTCATCACCAAATCAAAATTCTCGTCAGCTTTGTAAGCAAGAAGCGGCCCGATATTAGATTTTAATATCTCGGACCGTTCATTTTCCTTCAAATAGGAACCCGATTCTTTCAACAGAGAAATTGCCGCCTCGGGATCAATGGACAAACCCTCTTGGAAAGCGGTTCCTACAAGCGATTTACGCATGTCCTTATCTTGAATGGAACTAGCAAAGTTAATGGAGTCCAATATATTTGTCCTTGCAATACCACGCACCATTCCTTGAAGTGCATTTTCTCGCATTTTAGGATCACTGATCAAATCTAGGGAACTCAAGCATTTGGAGCGATCCGTTATCGACATATTGAAAAATATCTGATACGATGGGTCCAAACTAGTGAAATTGGCTATATTTGAAATACTGGCCCCACTTTTATTCATAATCTCCAAAGCTTTGGAGGGGGCCTTCTCACAAAAAGCTGTGAACAACAGGGCTTCTGCTTCCTGTTTAAACGCGCCATTTCTTTGGCTACTCACCTCAGAAATAGCACGCTCAGGTTCCAACTTTACCCAAACATTAAACAGGGTCTCTTTGGCACCTTGTGGAATCCGTCGCCAATCACCCTTAAAATAATCGAATACTTTTTGAGGATCCTGTGCGGCGGCTTGTGCAATTAGCGCTGTTCCCATTGCCCGATCGACTCGAGAGGAACTGGCATTGAAACGAGAAAATTGGAGCAGAGCTTTTTCGACACCATCAATCTTATTAAGATCACCCAGATATCTTGCCAAGTCCGACGATGAAGCAAAATCGGAGGATTTTTCCGACTTTTCCCGTCTTTTATTTTTTGGAATTTGCGAACTCGAAACAGCATCAATGGAGCCATGCTTCTTCGACACTTGCAAGGGGAATACCATTCCAAGACCAATGGAAACAAAGAACAGAATGGCATATAGACGACCGTGATTCATGCGCGATATGATGAATGCATAACGTCAAGCAACTAAACATAAGAGAACCACCTCGAATATCAAGGTGATTCTCAATAATATGACGCCGCCTAGGGAGTATTAATTTTTTACTCCAACGTAAAACCATATTTTATGCCCGCGTTTTTATCCGAATAAAACTCTTTCGTGGATGCCATGTAGTCACCATAAACGATATATGCCTTCCATGTAGTTTTTCCCGATGTTGGCCAATCGCGTCGAGGAAAATCCCTAACAGTAGGGCTACCCGGTGGTGTTCCTGCATAGAACGGGCAAGTAGTGCTGTTATTGTTATCAAGATATTCAGAATTCGCAACTGCATTCGCCGTAGGTCCTGCGACATTGGATAAAATCGTCTGGATAGATTCCCACTGACCGTTGGCTAGCCCGAAAGTTTCCACGGTTTCTATGTTGACTCCCGCATTGCTGGCACCGCCATCCGCCTTGAAGGCGCTATCACCGGAGGTCTTCAAAACTACAGTATCACTTGCTCTATCGAGAGTAGATAGTTTCATCAGAAGCTTGTTAGCAGGCAGTACTGTGGGATTGTACTTCGTATCGATGACATTTTTCGTATCGTTCCGATTTTCGTGAGCTACGGCGTTCATCGCGGTATCGACCTTGCTTCCTCCCGGTTGGGTAAATGTGCTGGGGCTAGGAGTTTGAGTTGTAAAACTGATCAGCCCGTCTGCGTCAATTCGTGAAATCGGATCACCGCATGCATAGATATTATTATTTGCACCATCTGGATACCCAGATGGATCGGGCATATTCCACTTTGCAATACTAGATGAATATAGACGGTGCTTGAACACGTATGAGTCTAGTTCAGCAATGTAGGCTTTGCCAGTGTACCGTCCACTCTCGAAGCCGTCACCATAAGCACTGCCATCAAATTGCGTGGTGCCGCTCGACAAAGTGTTTCCTAAATAATCGGAAATGACGACCTCACCTCCATCGATAAGGAGAGGGACGCCTCCAGAGATATGTCCTTCATTCGTAAAAACATGGCTTCCATCCATCGCCAAGGAATATCCATCCCACGCATAATTGGTCGAGTCTCCACCCGTAATTTTCCCTACAAGCTGGCCTTCCGAATTATAAAATAATTTCGAAATGAGCCCCGACGAATTCAATTCCAACACCTTTCCGGCATAGCCGGTGGTTTGGAACCGAATTTTTTCGCCGGTGGCGTTCACTACGTTTTGTAGACAACCAGCAGTATCATGAAAATAGGCTTCCTCCCTACCGTCTTTGTTCGTGGAGATAAGCTGGTTGGAAGCGTCATACGACATCCGTGTCACGGCTCCGTTGATGGTTTTTTCCACCATATTACCCGAAGCATCATAGACATATTTTTCTGAGGTATTGGCGGACGCAGCCCCGGCCAATCCCAACACGCACGCCACGATGGCATGCTTGGTAGTTTTGTTTTTCGAATTGGTTGTCATTTTTTGGTTCTATTTGGCAAAGAGACTCAATCAAGAATCGGCTTTTGAAGTGGAGCGATCCGGCTTCGTATTTTCCGTAGGAGAGGTTTTGATCACTTCCGTGAGACGGCCGAGGGAATCGTAGCGGTATTCCTGGAGGACGCCGTCCATCGTGCGCTTTTCCAGCTTTCCTTCCGCGTTCCAGACGTAGCCGACGTCCTTGATGACCTTGCCTTTGTCGTCCTTGGCGACGAGGGATTTGGGGTAGCCGGCGGGATAGGTTTCGTAACGGACCGTCCAGCCGTTGAAAAAACGCTTGAGAGTCAGTTTGAGGCTGGCCTTGTCGTATTCATACCAGACCTTCGGCTCTCCGTTGACCGTCATTTGCTCATAGCGGCCGAGGGCATCGTAGAGATAGCCGGTTTCCTGGAGGCGATGAGCCTCGTCATCGCCATTCTTGTAAACGGTGACGGTCTTGGTCCTGCCGGACGGGGTGTAGGTCCATTTTAGGAGGGTGGAGCCAATGCCGGGGATATCGTTGCGTTCGCTGGCCTTGCGATCCAAAACATCCCAAGTATAGGTGGTCTTGACACCCTGACCGGTGAGAGCGGTGTCCACACGGCCATAGCGGTCATAGGTGTAGTCGACGGTCTGACCCTTGCCGTAGTCGATTTTGACCAAGCGACCTTCCTTATCGTAATCGTAGCGGATGTCCTGCTCCCCGGTTTTCCTCTCCCGGAGCCTGCCGGTCTGATCGTAAGTCATCTTGATGCCGGGACCACCGCCGGTATCTACGCCGGAAATCCGCCCGAGAGGATCCCGCTGGAGATCCACGGTGCTGCCGCGGCCGTCCTCCCAGCCGGCGAGCTGGCCGAGCGCATCACGCTTGTATTGGGTCTTTTGGCCGAGGGGATCGATTTCCTTGACCATGTTTCCCTTCGAATCCAGCTGGATGACGGATTCATCCCCTTTGGCATTGATGTTTTTGACTATCTCGCCACCAGTCTCGGCGTTTTTTTCCCGCTCGATCTTCTGCCATGCCTTGCCGTCCCGGAGCAGACCGGTGAAATTCCCCTCGGCGTCGTATTGGTAGCTCCACTCCACGCCGTCATTGCTGGTTTTCGCCAGGCGGTTGTCCGCGGTGTAGTCGTAGCGGCTTTCACGGCCATCCATTTCCCGGGCACGGATCACACGGCCGAAACTGTCCCGCTCGATCGTTTTCTTATAGCCCAGCGGGAAGCGCTGTTCCACCAGTTGACCCACTTCATCGTAAATGAACTCGAACACCGCTCCATCCAGATCCTTGTAGCGGGTCATCTGACCGGCGGCATCGTAGGAGATCTGAATGGAGTTTCCGAGAGCATCGGTGATTCTGACCGGCTTCTCGGAGTCCCCTTCATAGACATAGCTTTTGATGACTTCATCAAGGCGGGAGATTTTCGTCACGCGGTCGAGGTCATCGTATTCGAAGCGCAAAGGCGGGCTGCCGGGTGCCTGGCGGCTGATGACACGGGCCTTGTCATCATAGGTAATACGCATGCTTTCCCGCCCCCGCGCATCACGCACGCTTTCGAGACGGCTCTTGGTCACGCCCCTCTGTCCGTAGAACTCGGTGGTCTCACCTCCGTCACGGCTGCGGCGGGTGAGTTGCTGGGTCAGAGGATTGAAAACCATGCCCTCGGTATGCCCCGCCGCATCAGTCCGGAAGAGACGGATGCCCTGGCGGGTGAGTCCGAAGGTGAAGGAGTAATCGGTATCCCGCACCAGGAAGACACCGGGACCTTCCAGGGGGAGCTCCAGATCCTTGTTCTTCTGCTGGAGATTCTGCCGGGTATCCCATGCGTAGGCAAGCTTCTGTCCTCCGGGAAGGACAACCGCCTGAAGGAGGCCAGCCTTGTCGTAGGAAAAGGAGACAGGTTTGTCTCCGAGACGGGGAGATGTCCAGGTCCTGAGATGCTCGGTGTCCGGATCGTATTGGAAGTGATGAACATCCGGACCGATGGTGAGTGTCTCAGGCTGGCCGAGTTCGCTTTCGCGCGCTTTGAGAAGGGTGAGATCTCCGCCCGCTGTCTTCTGATAGATACGGGTGACCTGAAGGCCATCGGTATCGAAGAGGAGTTCGCGGCCAGCGGGAGATTTCAGCGAGCGGATCGCTCCGGCACTGTAATGATAGGTCCAGCCGTCGTCGGAACGGAACACCATGACGCCGGGCTCAGGCTCCACCGCGACCCACGGGGCCGTCTGCTTGTCAGGCACGGCCTTGAGCACGTCGGCCTTCTTGAACAAATGCCTGAGGCCACCGGGCTCCAGCCAGAGAATCTGGTCCCGGCCTTCCGGAGCGGCGTATGTCTCAAGCTGAGGCACTTTATACTCGCTGACGGGATCTTCAGCGCGGAATCCATGCTCGAGATAGATCGGGAAAGCGAACTCCGGCGAACCCGCCAATGTACCGAGCTCGAATTTCTGCCGCAACCTTCCATCGACATCCAGAGATCCCAGCGAGAGCACCGGTTTTTCCCAAACAGGGCCGGCCGCAGCAATAGGGAAAACCAAAAGGGCGGCTGCCAGCACGTGGCGGCAACATGCGAAAATCTTTCGTTCCGATCGTCTTTCCAAGATGAAGCTAACAAGTGAAAATGGGACTCTCATTCGGCCAAGCGATACAGAACATCTTCCATCCTCGAAATGCCCGCTACCTTGGCAAGAATATTCCTAGTTTAATCATGACTTTTCACCCCGTTCCGCACGTCTTTTTCATTCTATCACAAATGGCCGATTTTGATCCTCATGGCCTCTGAAGCCCGGATAGCACCGTTCTCCGGGAACGAACCGGTCTTCGGCGGATTTGCGACACCCAAGATCGCATTCATCACAGAATCGCCTTGCGCCGCCGCACCCCATACGGCAACGAAGCGTGGAGTCTGAGAGACGATGCTCCGGCGTATGCCGCAACTCATGCGGAGTTGCCCTTACGCCCGTCCCTGCCCATCCCGATTCATTCCACTTTCCTCATTTTCCAACATCCAGAGCCTCATGCCCACTTGCAGGATTTCCCTATCATCCGATGCCCGCGGTTTCGGAAAGAACGCCACCTTGATCGCCAGCATTCTGCGCCGCACCCAAGCCGATGTTCATGTGAAATTCTTCTGCCGGGGATTCCAACCGAAGTCATTTGAAATCGATCGTCTCAAGGTGGAGTTCATTTCAGGAGTTGATGGAGGTGAATCGGACTTCGGCCGGTACCCATCCCACGTGCCGGCGGCGGTGTTCGACCGGTTGTACGTGATCCGCGACCATCTGGAATGGGACCGCTGCCTGATCATGGATCATGACATGTCGGTGTTTTGCGATCTGGAGGAGTATTTCAAAGAGGACTTCGAGGGCAATCTGCTCCTGGGCCGATTGTTCGGAGAGGGAAACACCCTGGGATTGCAGATGCATCGGCGTGGCGGGCTCCCGGAGGTGCTCAGCCACTGTGAAAACTACCCCTACTTCTTCATGGGTCCGATGATGAACCTCACCGCCATGAGGGAAGAAGGGACCTGGGAAAAGCTGTTGTACGCGCACGAGCACATCGGGCAGGACGAGCAAATATCCCTCACGGCCGCGACGGAAGGACGAGTCAAGGGTGTTTCCAAGAAATGGAACCTGGTGCCGCAGTGGGACAATCTGGAGAAAGTCGCCGCAATCGTGGCGGCGGCGGGTGAAGAGCGGGTCACCGCCGGAGGCATCACTTGGTACCGCGGGGTGCCTGAAGGAATCGTTCACTGGACCGGTGGTCCGAAGCCATGGCAGCGGGGGAACAAAGTCTGGCGGGCCGACTTGTGGGAAGGTGAGATGACAAACTGGGAGCAGTTACGTCTCGGGCTGTGGAAGAAGCCGCGCGAGATCCAGGTGCAGCCTTCCACCTCCACCGGCATGAACGCGATGGCGAGACGAGGCTGGAGAGTCACCGTCCATGCCACTCCACAGCCCGGGCGGAAGAATCCACGGGTCGACGCGCATGATCTGTCCTTTCCCGATCTGAACGTGGTGGAAGCCTCCAAGGCCCGCTTGCGCGATGAACTGGCAAAAGCCGGAGCCGCGGAGACCTTGGTCCGCTTCGGCCCCGGAGTGCGGGCGGATGAATGGCTATCGGAAGCGGAGAACCGAACCAGCCATATTTTGCTACAGGGTCCCGTGGCGGCGGAGACGATACAAGGGCTGGAAAAGCTGGGCTACCAAGGGGAAGCAAGGATCAAGCGACACGAATGGCCGGCCGGTGGCCCCGATCCCCAGGTCCTCGATTTCGCACCGATCAGCAGCGGGCTTGATACAGACTACGATGAAGACCTCTATCTAACCGTGTGTCAGCCAACCCTCGCAGCCGCCCCCCAGCACAGCGATCGGTTTACGGAGGAGAAGTTCATGACCGATCTGGAGGAGCCGCTGCGGCTTTTCCTCCAAAGCGAGCTGGCCTCCTTCGCTCCGGCTCCGGACACCATCTTCGAAGTCGGCCCCGGCTATGGCAGCCGCGTGTTGTGCGAGCACCATCCCGAAGCGAGGATTATGGTTCTGGACCATAGCGCGGTAAGACTCTCCCGCGCCCAGGCGGCTTTGAAGGGCTTCCCCAAGGCCCGGACTTTCCACCGGCCCTTGGATCGCACCCTGCCATGGTTTGATCTGCGTGATATGCCGCTGGATCATATCGATCTATTTCTGGTGGATGGACCGCACTATCCAGGAGGAATGCGCGATGGGGCTCTGAGCCTCCAGTCCTATGTCAAACCCGGCGGACTGGTCGTGCTGAACCGAACGGACTTTGCCAAAGAAAAATCAGCGTCCGAGAAGTGGAGGGAATCCGGCTTTGAGTCCCTGCACAGTGGCGAAGGATTCGAGGTGCTGCGGCGCACCCCGGCTCCGGATCTCCGGATCGCGGAAACCTCCGCGGTCCAGCGGGAACCGCAAGCTGTTACCCCCAGCTTGGGAGAGTGTATCGCTTCTTTCGCTGAGAAGGTGTATGTCATCTCTCTTTCCTCGCGGAGCGAGAGACGCATCCTGTTGGAAAAGGAGTGGGGATCCCAAGGGATTGTCTTCGAGTGCATCGAGCAGGAATTGCCCGCCCCGGATGCCGTGCGCTGGCCGGAGGTCAGCATGATGAGGCTGTATGGAATGGTCGGCCAATCCCGGACGAATCACGCGGTGCAGGCCACGGCGGCCAAGCGCGGAGCCATCAAGGCCTTGGAAGCATTCCTGGAAAGCGGCGCGGAGACCGCCCTGATTTGCGAGGATGACTGCACGTGGGCCGAGAATGCGGCGGATTGGATGGATCGGGCCATTTCAGAACTGCCACCTGACTGGGAGCTCCTCTACTTCCTGGCCGAAGCCCAGAGTCCGAATCTGGCTTGGTCCCCGCATCTGGTGAAACTGACCGGAGCCAAGCTATGCACGGCGGTATTGTGGCGCCGTGACACCGCGTTGAAACTCCTGCCCGGCCTCCGGGAGTCCGGGGCTGAATGGGATGAGTTCATGGCCCAGCAACAAGCGGAAACGCTGTCATTCTGCATGGCACCCATGCCCGCCAGCCGGACCGTGTCCGCTGGCTGACCACGCCGCGTCGCTTACGCAGCAGCCCGTCATCAGGCATTTCACAGCCGAATGCAAACGCCTCATCCATCTCCAACCCTGCCAGTCATTTCATCCCTTTGGATCGGCGATGAACTACCCGCGTTGGGGGAACTGACCATCCGTTCGTTCATGGATCATGGCCATGCATTCGATCTATACACCTACGGTCCGGTGAAGGGAGTGCCGGAGGGAGCTTCCGTGCTCGATGGCTCATCGATCATCCCCCGCTCGTCCCTGTTCCGGCACAATACCGGCAGTTTCGCTCCATTCGCGGATTGGTTCCGCTACGAACTTCTCTATCGGAAAGGTGGTGTCTGGACGGATCTCGATGTGGCATGTCTGAAGCCGTTCCAACCCGAGGCCATGCCTTGGTTCTGCCGCCAGGAGGGTGGTATCATTTCCGTCGGTTTGCTGGCGTTCGAGCCCGGTCATGAGGTCTTGCGCCAGCTTGTCGAGTTCTGCGAAAAGCCCGGGCGGAGGCGTGCATGGCAGCCCGCTTCCCCACACTATTCAAACGATGAGGAAGAAAAAGCCCGGTTGCGAATCAACGCGCCATTCGCATCGAACGGCCCTTTCGCGTTCACCGAGGTGATCAAGCACCATGAACTGGCCGAAACGGCGGCACCCCATCATCTGGTCTATCCATTTGCCTACCCGCGCTGGCTCGGGAGCTTCAACGGCAAGTTCCGTCTGGAGGATGACATGTTCCGGGATTCAATCGCCATCCATCTCTATGGCGAAATGCTGAGACGCTCCCCGAATGCGGTCAAACAATGCCCGCCAGGCAATCTCGTGGATACATTGATGTTGAAGCACCGGTGCCTGAGCCCGTTGTTCTCCGGGCACGAACCGGTGACAGACAACTAGAACCGGCTCCGGAAGGAAAACCGGAGGGACGCATTCCCACGACTCCCGCGAATCGGAGATTCTTGCCTCCGGCTGAATTTCAGTCACATCCACTCGCGGTGGAGATCCAGGAGGACAATCCTCGTGTGGCATAAAAAATCCCCCGGACCGAAGCCCGGGGGATCATTTTGATATCTCTAGCGATTTGGAAGGCCGATCTTATCCATTCCAAGTCGTGAACATCGTGGTCGGCGGCATGGTCGTCTGCCCCGGCGGCTCGGTCGTCACAACCGGCTCGGTCGTGAAATCGGTGGTAACGGGGTCGGTCACAGGGGCGGTCGTTGCGGTGGTTGGCCCCTCAGTGCTCGTGTTGGTAGTGGTGGGCGGCGCGGTGGTATCGAAGGGATCGCCGGGCTTCGGATTGCGCGAAGGCGTCGGGGTCGGCGCACCGTGGGCGGCAACCAGTCCGGTCATGGCCAGCGGCGTCGCCGCGACGATGGTTCCGGCGATGGCTCTTTTAACAAAATTTCTTCGAGTCGTTTCCATATGCTCAGGTTGGCTTTAACAAGATCGCGACGCCGTAGATGACAGGACAAACAAGACACATCAACATTAATCTAATCATTCCCGCAAAAAAATCTCTGGCCGATTTTATACCATCACTCTGACCCGTTTTTCCCTCAATCTTCCGCTGCTTCCATACTTGCCACCACTCCCGCCTTGGCATGGAATCGGGCACACGACATGTGTCCGCGGAAACCCGTCCCCGAAGGCCGGAACATCCTGCGCCGGATGCAGCCAAAACCCAACGCCATCTCATGAGCTGGACTGAAGTATTCCCCTACCTGAGCGACGATCTCATCGCTGAATTCGAAGAAAACGCGACCGCAGCGGAACTCGAAGAGCTGGAGGAATGGTTCGGAGTGGCGGAAACCATCAACCCCCAGCCGGACAAGCCGGAGATCGCAAGCATGACCCTCTTCTGGAAGCATACCCAGGCGAGCGATCCCGAACTGCCCACGCCGACGCGCGAGAGAATGATCTCCGCAGGCCGCCTGGGATTGATCAAACGCTTCAAGCCATGGGAAAGCTACGTGGAACCGGTCCTTTTTCATGGCAAGGAAATGGCCGAGCAGAATCCCGAAACCTGCTTCCGGATCTATCTGGCCTCGGACCTTGCCTTCCTGATCCCGGACTTCATCGAGTTGGGATGGGAGATCAAATTGATGAAAAGCCCTTCCCTCCGCTATTGCCCGGGCGGCTTCTGGCGGTTCCTCGCCCTGGAGGACGAGGGCAAGCTGGTGACGATCATGGATTCGGACAGAACGGGCTTCGCATCCTCCGAGGTGGCGAGAACGCGGGCCATGGCGGATTCCGGACTCGGAGTCTGGCGCGTACCCGGATACTACAACGCCGAGATCAAGGAGACGGTTCGTTACCGTCCTTTGCTGGGCGGACACTTCGGAGCCCGCGGCGGCTATCCGATGAGCACCTGGATCAAAGCATTCACTTGGCACGCCCGGCGCGGCACCATGCCGATCGAAGTAACTCTTCCCGGTTATGGAACCAAGAACATCAATGCGACCTTGTGGCCTAACTACGGATTTGACGAATGGTTCCAACTGGCGATCTATCCGAGATTGGCTCCCTCCGGAGTGCTGACATTCGTGCCCATGGACACGAGATCACTGCTGATGCCGATGGACATCGAGTATGCCACCTGGGCCAATCCGGCCAGCGAGGTGGTCTACATCAAGCCGTGACGGCCGCGGCCGCGCCCATCACTCCAATCCGGGAGGCATGAACTTCGGCAGGTTCGCAAGCCCGGCCGAAGTCCGCGCGCCGCATGGCAGGCCCACGCGGGCGAAATATCCGCTGCAATCGTGGCCGACAGCTTGCGAATAGCGCCTTACAAACTCGTCGATCTTCTTTTGGTTGTCCGACATCTCCGGCATCCCACCTTCCACCCAATACGTCCGGAAGGTCCGGGTGAATGATTCGAACCCAAACTCCTCGATCAGCGGCACATACAGCGCCAGACGCTCGAAGACACCGGCATCCCCCACGGTCAATTTTCTAAGATCGGCGGTGACATCCCATCCCAACCGCGCTTCCGCGGGTTCCCTGCGGCAAACCGCCTTCATCAAGTAGAGGGTATGCAGGTTCACCGTGACCTCCACAAAGCGGTCGAACGTATACGCATCGCTCTGGTGGTTGTGACCCAGTTCATGAAACAGCCCCCAGTTCCCTTCGCTTCGAAGCGTCGCCAGATCCACCATCTCGCGCGCATGTGAATATTGGCCGACGATCGGGTAGCCCGAATGCAGAAGCCCGGCGGCGGTCTGGATATCGGGAACGAATCGTTCGGTAGGTCCCCGGGTGCCGGGGAAACCGGAGAATTTCCATGCTTCGTCCAGCACTCGATCCCAATATTGGAGCAATTCCGCCGGATCCTCCACACTGGCGAGAACATCCGCAGGCAGTGCGAAACTCATGTTGCGGCCTTCCAACTCGCCCCACGGTGCTCCCGTATCACGCAGTTGTTTCCGCCACTCTTCAGGAGTCGTTTTTCCCAAGCGGAAATGTGGGGCCTCCACGGCGCCGTCGATGAGAATCTCCCGCACCCCACGGGGTTCCCGCGCGGGATGTTCGTCGAGCCAGACGCATCCGCCATGAGTCGGAAGATACCGCCCTCCCCGGCCGGCATCCCGGGGGACATCGATGTAAATCAGCCCGCCGAACGGGTTGACGATCTCCGTTTTCCCGGTGGCCAGGGTTACCTCGCGCGAAATGACGGGAAAGCGTGACCACTGGTCCGTCTCGAAAAGATCATCCGTATGGCAGCCGATGCGAATTTTCGTCTCCGCGGGCAGGCCTCCGGAAACCGTGATCGTTATCTTCTCTCCCGGAGGAGCATAAAGTCCGGTGAACTGCCAGTAGGCCCGATCCAGCTCGATTCCGAACCGGCGGCCCTTCACGCGGCCAACCTCTCCTTTCACCGCGCCGGGAAACACCGAGGCGGCAGGATTGGAGCGTACCTGGTCGGCCGGCAGCGTGGAATAGTTCGCAATCCATTCCGCCCATCGTTCACGACCCGCTGCATCCCCTTTGGGAATCAGGAGCGGATTCGCGGCGGTGGGGGATGCCGCCTCCAGGCTCTCGAGCCAAGTGCTTTCCCCATGGGTCGCAGACACACAACAAATCCCCAACACCAAGCCTGTGATCCAGCCGATCCTCACGAAATCATTTAGCGGATTTCATCAACTCCTCCGCAATCAAAAAGAAAATCTCCCCCACCCTCCCGCAAGCCACCAGGACCATTGCCGCATCCGGCCGCCTGATCCGGTTCAACATCACTCCGTCCGGTCTTTCCCGGAAATAGCGGTGGACGTTGCATTGCCGTTTCTGCATCTTGCCGGGAGTTATCTAAGCACCCCTGTTTCGAACGATGCTCGCGGATTGTCCCAAGCCTTGGTTGTTCATCCATATCCCCAAAACCGCCGGAACCAGCATCGAGCGAGCGTTGAGCCCCATGGCCACCGGCGTGCAGAATCCAAAGGATTTCACCCAGGAACAACTCGACACCTTCGGGCTTCCCGGCGGCTTGCGCAAGGCTCCTCCAGGCCAGAGGCCCGACGTCCTCAGCCAGGTCATCCAACATGAGTCCATACGCTTTTTCGAGCGCCGGGGCCAGGTTGACGGGCGTTACATCTTCACCGTTGTTCGGAATCCCCACGATCGCGCGCTCTCGGAATTGTTTTATCTCCTGAGGACGAGTGCGGAAGCCAGAGCGTTCTTTACCGGACCATCCTGGGCGGACGATCTCAAGAGGCTGGCCGACTTCAATGGCTACATCAGCCATGACCTGGGAGCGAGCCAGGCCGATTGGCTGACGGACAGCACCGGCAAAATCCGTTGTGACCGTGTTCTCAGGTTCGAATCGCTTCAGGATGACTGGCAGCACCTGTGCGCCGATCTCGGCATCACGGCACAACTCCCGCACATCCACAACAGCAAGCGAAGCTACAACTGGTCCGACTACTACGATGACGAGGCTTTCGAACTGATCGGGAGGAAATATGCCCGCGATTTCGAAGCGTTCGGTTATTCGATGGAACGTCCCGCCCCGGAAGCAGCGGACAAACCCGTGGCCGGGCCATTGGCACTATCCAGCATCCCGGGATTCGCCAACCACCGGCGGCTGGAGTTGCCGGACGGGGTCCTCAACGCCATAGAAGCGGACGGGATCTGGGAGAATTTCGAACCGGCTGAGGCTATGCAGGTGGCAACAGAGTGTTACCGGGTGATCCGCCCGGGAGGCACCCTGAAGGTCCTGACCCATGATCTCGGCGCGGCTTCCCAACTGCTGGAAATGCAAAGCGAGGACGCGGAACGCTATGTCGTGGACTACATGGACAAGCATCTGCCTGTAGCCAACGGTTCCACAGGAGCTCCGGTTTATGCCCCCGCGTTCGTACTCAACCATTGGATGCACAAGCATGCCTTCGTCTATGACGAGGGCATGCTGGTGGAGACTCTCGCGGAAGCGGCGTTCAGCCGGTTTGACCGCGAAGATGCGGGGTTTGCCCGTCTTGCCGTGACAGCTCGGAAATAGCGGGATGGCGCGGATGCGCCGCCCCGCTTCGTCAAGCCTCCCCCCACTCGTTATTCGTCCACGGCAGGAGGAGCCACCGCATTCGCCGCCGGCATGGGACCTGCCCCCGGAGCAGGCTTTGTATTTCCTTTCAAGGGAGGAAGATCGCGGGAATTTGCGATGGGATTTGCCGCGACATTCAACGCCTGGAGTTTGGTGAACCCGGAGATCGGCTTGGCATTGGACACCGCGTTCTGGGAAATATCCAGACGTCTCACGCCCTGGAGCGAGGACAAAGGCGAGAGATCCGAGATGCGGTTCCCCTTCAGTTCGATCACCTCCAGCTTCGCCAGTGCTTTCAAAGGAGACAGATCCGACATGCCCGTCTCGGACGCACGGAATTCCTGAAGCTCCTCCAATGCCGCGACCGGCGAGAACTCACCGATGGGATTGTTCGATACGTTCAAGGCCTTCAATGCCTTGAGATTGGACACCCAGCCGATGTCCTTCAGATCGCAAAAGGACACGACCAGGCGGTTGAGGTTTTTCATCTCACCCAGCAACTCGATGTCCTGAAAGCGGGTGCCTTTGATATCGAGCACCTTCAAATCCTGCAACTGGCAGATCGGAGCGATGGTGCGCGCGGGATTGGAGGTCACGTCGATGGTGGTGAGCGTGCGGATGGCCGCTACGCCGTTGAGATTCTCCAGACCGCAATCCTTCGCCTCCAGAATCGTCAATGCGGGGCAGGCGACGAGGAGCTGGAGATCGAGATGTTTCAGCCCCCCGACCTGGAGAACAACAAGCTTGGGCAGCCCCGCCAAAGGCGAGATGTCCGTCACCCGCGAGCTGTTGATGTCCACATTGCGCAACTCCTTCAGATCGGCCAATGGTGCGATGTCCGTCACCTTGGAGCGCCGGATGTTGATGGTCTTGAGATTGACGGCATACTCCAGCCCCTTGAGGGAACGGATATTGCTTTCCGGGATGACGAGAGTCTGCAACTGGGAGAGTTCTTCGGCAGCCAAGGCACCGAACGGCTTCTTCAATTCTTTCCGCAGGGCAATCTCAAGGTACCCATCGTCCACAATCGGATCCCGCTGCGGACGATAGCGGAGCCGGGATTTGTTGCGCGCTCCATCGATCTGGTTTTTCGCCGCGGAACCGTCCTCGATTTGCAGGCGGTTGTAGGTGACATCCAGCGAGATCAGGTTTTCCCCGGGCTTCACCGTCGGCAGAGTCGCCAGATTGTTGTGGGAGGCTGAGAGGAAGGTAAGGGAAGAGAGGGAATAGACCGGCGTGAGATCGGTGATCTGGTTGCCGGAGAGAAAAAGCTGCTGGAGATTGGGTATTTTCGCCAACGCATCAATCTTCACGATGTCGTTGTTTTCCAGCTCGATACTCTTGAGGCTGCCCATTTCCGCCAGCGCGCTGATGTCGGAAATCTGATTGCCATTGAGTTTCAACGTCTCGAGTTGCTTCAACGCGAGCAAAGGGCGAAGCTCGGAGATGCGGTTCCCGTTCGCGGACAATGTGCGGAGGTTCACAAGGTTCTCCAGCCCCATCAGACTTACGAGGTCCTTCTTGTCGATATTCAGGTTGGTGATGGACTGCGCATCCGCTTCGGTCATGTCGGACGCGGGCTTGCCCAGCTGTGCGGACAGGGCTTGGGCGATGCCTCTCTCCCAATTCACCTTGAGGAGCTTCGAGGGTTCGGCGGGAGCCTTGGCCTTGGAGCGGAGCTCGGGAACGGAAGCGTCACCGCCTTTTCCCTCACCGGAGGCGGTGGAATCACTCTTCCGGCATGACGCCCCCATGAGGGAAAGCGACAGCACGGAGACAAAAAGCTTGGAATACGGTTTCATGATATCAGGAATGGCACAATCTATCCACCGGCACTTAAGGGGACTGCTCGATTCGGGGCAAGCCGTTCTCCATCCGGACCAGAATGTTTTTGCAATCTTTGCCGGGATCCAGGAAGGACAGGAAAAATGCCCGCCCACCGGAGGTCACTGCGAGATATGAAGCGCCACGTGCGAAACGGATACCGTGGCCCGGCTTGATCCCATCCGACTCCAGACCGCCGGCGGGAGCCAGACCGGTGGAGCCGGGTACCAGGATGCACGCGGTGGTATCCTGCTGGGCGGATTCAAAACGCAGTTCCACCATTGGCGCGTAGGCCCCGGTGACATCCAGGGGCGCTTCGGGGTTCGTGAGAACGAACACGAGCTTTCCATTCAGTTCCGCACGCAGGGCCTTCCCTCCGTCACATGTGGAGCCGCAGGACGGAGCCCAGGCCGCCCATTCTCCATTCTCGCGGAGATACTCGATCCAAACCTTGCCCCCATCTTCATTCCGCAGGGCCGGAGCCCAGGTAAGGCGGGCTGGTATGCCAAGCGAACGAAAAGCGGCCACGGCAAAGATGGAAAGGTCGGTCTCCGTCCCGGCTTTTCCTCTCAGGACCGTCATCGGATCCAGATCACCGCACACGGGAATCCGATAGGCGCGTGTCGGCCCTATCACCTTGAGGTGGTCTGAAATCCAACGGGTGATCAAGACAGCGGCTTCGTCCACACCGGTCCCTTCTTTGACAAGCGGACGGAATTTGCCGGCGAGTTCCACCATCCATTCCTGATGGGAAGCATGCTCATAGCGGAGCCGCATGGGCAGCAGATAGTCATCCACCTGTTCCGGTGCAAGCGGCTGCTGGCGGTAAAATCTGCTTTTCCCCGATTCCACCGTCTTCAGATGATCCAGGAACACCCGTGGAGGCAATGACAAGCGGTCGAGGTTCCCGAGGCTTTCCGCAAGGTGCTTCGCGCGTTCATAAGGAACGGTTTCAAATTCCTTGATCCCGACAGCGGTCTCCACCTTGTCCAGAAATTCATAAATCTTCGCGCGGTCATGGGCAGTGGTGCCGTCATCAAACGAAGCCTCCGCCACGGATGCCAAGCAACCCATGCCTAACACACAAACGCCGAAGGCATACCTTTTCATCGCAGTCCTCCTTTAAACGAATCTTCCAGGGAAAGAGGCCATGCCAACCTGCCGGCGGCTCCGGTCCCTCTCAACCTGACGACGTCTCCATCCGCCGGAATGCCCGTGAACCCCCATTGGTACTTCCCATCCTCGCATGCGGTCACCAGCACCGGGCGCGTCGTGCTTGAGAGATCCGCGAACGAAAACCGCGCGCCATCGCCACTCTTCCGTGTGACGGCCACCGGCCTCCAGGACCCGCTGTTCCAGACATAGGCCGTATAGACCGGATTTTTCGCCGGGGTTTCTTCCTGTACTGCCATGGTTCGCCGGGAGATGAGTTGATCCAGCGCGCTCTCGCGTCCCTCCCACAGGTTCCTTCCGTAGATATCCCGTTCCTCCGGGTAGGCCGGATGGACATACGCCACCAACGGCTTCCATCGTCCACTCGCCACTTCAGCCTTCGGCAGGGAGAATCTCCGGCCCTGCCGGTCGGAGGCGTCGGTCGCGCACCACTTCTTTTCCTGAGCATCCCAGTACTCGCAGTAGAAATGACGTTCATCGATTTGATACCACCAGCCCACCGTGCAGTGTCTCGCGGGTATGCCGACGGACCTCAGCATGGCGACAAAGAGGAGATTCATTTCACGACACGCGCCCTCCCCCACCTCCAAGGTTTGGGCAGCGGACTTGGTGCGGAATTCGGACACACCGAACTTCACCCTGCGGTTGTCATCCGGCCCCCACATCCAATCGAACAGCGCATCCGCCACCTCCGCGGTCGTATGCTTCCCGGCCGCCAGCGGCATCAGGGTATCATGAAACCGCTTTCTCCACAGGTCCAGATCCTCGTCCAACACCCGATAGGGCAATACCCACTCGCGCCACATCGCATCATCCAGACGACCTTGCAGATAAGGAAGTTCCACATGCACCTTCCTTGCATAGGTCACATTCTCCATCAGTTGCTCCCGGGTCAGGTTGACCAGATCGTATTGCGACGCACGGCGGATCAGGTAAACCACATCATCCTCAGGCCCGGCCTTGATGGATGCTTCCAGAACGGGACGGTTGTCTCCGGCTCTATCAAGTGCCTGCTGCACGGACAGGGGTTCCGCTCCCGCCCGACCGATCATCAGCACACAAAACGCCGCCCCAATCTTCAACAAAATTCCCATTTCTATTTCATTGTTTGCTATTGAGGAGACACGTTGATGCCAATACAAAAAACACATGGAAGGTGTGTATTTTTTCGGAGAACATCTGCGATGGAATCTCGGATGGGAAAACCCGAATCAGGCAGGAGCCTTCATCGCGACCCTCATCCCGTGGTTATGGGGAACCAGCCTTTCCATGGCCGCGCGGGACTGGCGATCCCATCTGACCCGTATCATCCTCCTGGGTGGGGAGCTCTCGCTCTGGTTTCTGCTTTGCAAGACATACAGCCGCGGAGCCTTGGTGGCCGCGCTGCTCTCCGGCGTCATCCTGAGTGGGGTGGTTTTCAGGCTCCGTCACCGTGGAGGCGACCGGGTTCCCAAGTCTTCCGTCTCATTTGATCGCGGCTTGACGGCAGCGAGGTTGCTAGGGCTCGTCATCCTGATCGCAGCCACCGGCTTTTTCGCACGAGTGGACCCGCGTTTCATCAGCCAGGATGCCTCCACCGGCAATCGCTGGATTCTGTGGAAGGGCGGTCTTCAGATGATCGCCGTGTCCCCTTGGTCGGGATGGGGAGAAGGCCAGTCTGGCATCAACTTCACCCAATGGTTCCAGCCTTTCGATGCTCATGAACGCTATCTGGGCATGGTCAACAGCTATCTCCACGTGGCGGTGGAACGGGGGCTGCCGGTGCTGGCGCTGTTTCTGTTCCTCGCGATCTCTCTGCTCCTGTTTGCCTTTTCCACCGCCCGCGATGCGATGTCTGCCACTTCATCCCCCATGAGGCAGCGCATGGCGCTTCTGGTTCTTGGCGCGGGCTCCTCAATCCTTTCTTTCCTGGTCGCCAACGTATTCAGCACGTTGTGGATCTTTGGAAAGCTCTGGTACGTTCCAGCCATCGCCGCATGTATCGTCCTGTCGGGGATTGCCTTTCTACCAGCCAGAAGATGGAGAAGTATCGGCATTTCCACCGCCCTCTCTCTGCCCACAGCCTGCTGTGCCGTGCTGTTGATCTATCTTGGAGGACATCTGCTTCCCCATGACGTGGAGGTGACAAGGACCCGCTCTGGAAGCATCACCCTGACCGCCGCAGGAGCTTCCAAACCGGGTCACGGAGAAAAATCCATCATCGTTCTTCCCGACAGTTCGGTCTTGGGGGACAGCTACGGCAAGGAACTCCGGCGGTTGATCCTGGCCGCCCCCGCCACCGGCTTGTCCATTCATGTGCCGGACAACGCCCGGAATTGGAGCCCGGATTCCCATTCCGCTCCCGTCTCCATATTGGCATGCGGCGATCGCTTCCCGGAGGGATTCGAACTGGTCTCCCGGTGGCCCGGCACCTCCCTGTTTCTGGTCCACCCCACCGGGAAGCCCCGGCTACCGGAGACCGTGCCTTCACAGGTCCTCGTTCTTCTACCCAGTCTCGATACCACCGGGAGCTCACGCGCGTGGAAGAAGCTCACATCGCTCCATCCTGAATGGAAATTCGCCACCAGCCCCGGAGTGGGGCAGGACATCCGGCAGGCTTGGCCTGATTCACTATTCTTCCTCTGGAAGATCTCATGAACCGAGGCGCGGAAAGCTGGCGGGCTCCGGGCTAGTTCACGGGCCCCGTCGGGACCTTGTCGGGGCCCTGCTTTCTTCGGATCTGGTGGAGCCCCCGGCTTTCCCCACGGATGTCCGTACGTGCTTTCCCCCCTTCGGATGGTTCCTCTCAAACGTTGTAATAACCGTCTTCCTTGGCGCGTCTGTGAATAGGATCGCCGGATCGCTTCCGCCCCCGGCGGAAGGCCCTCCATCAGTTCCTTGCCCAACCCAACGCCATGCCTCAAACCCTCACCCCACCCGCGCCCACGGACGGCGCCCAGCCGGAGATCGATCCGAAGGTGATCGAAGACTGCCGCCTCCTCAACGAGGCCATCCAACAGGAGCTCGGCAAGGTCATCGTCGGCCAGAAGGGTGTCATCTCCGAGATCCTCATCTCCATCCTCACCCGCAGCCACGCGCTGCTGGTCGGCGTGCCGGGACTGGCGAAGACGCTGCTCATCTCCACCCTCGCGGACACGCTGCATCTTTCCTTCCGCCGCATCCAATTCACCCCGGACCTGATGCCCAGCGACATCACCGGCACCGAGGTGATCCACCACGATCCGGTCACGAACGAGAAGCAGTTCAAGTTCCACCCCGGCCCGCTGTTCTCGAACATCGTGCTCGCGGATGAAATCAACCGCACGCCGCCGAAGACGCAGGCCGCGATGCTGGAGGCGATGCAGGAACGCCGCGTAACCGTCGGCGGCGTGACCCGCGACCTGCCGGTGCCATTCTTCGTCCTCGCCACCCAAAACCCGCTCGAACAGGAAGGCACCTACCCGCTGCCGGAAGCCCAGCTCGACCGCTTCATGTTCCTCATCCACGTCGGCTATCCGTCCGCCGAGGAGGAGCTGGAGGTGATGAAGCGCGGCACCGGAGCCAAGAGCCAGAAGCCGCAGGCCGTGCTCGATGGCGAGGCGATCCTCCGCATGCAGGAAACCGTGAAGGCCCTGCCGGTGGCGGACCATGTCTTCCACTACGCCTTGAAGATCGTCCGTGCCACCCGGCCCAAGGAGGAAGGCGCGCTGCCGGATTGCGAACGCTATCTCGCCTTCGGCGCGGGACCGCGCGCCAGCCTCAGCCTGATCATGGCGGCGAAGGCCCATGCCCTGCTCAACGGCCAGCTCTACGTGGGCTGCGCGGATGTGGCCGCCGTGGCTCCCTCGATCCTGCGCCACCGCATCGCGGTGAACTTCAGCGCGCAGAGCGAGGGCATCACCTCTGATGAAATCATCTCCCGGGTGCTGAAAGCGATCCCCCAGCATGAACGCTGATCTCCTGGATGCGGACGCCGTGTCGCGGGGCGATGCCCTCGGGATCATGGCGCGCAAGATCGTGGAAGGCTACCGCGTGGGCGAGCATCGTTCGCCCTTCCACGGCTTTGCCATCGAGTTCGCGCAGCACCGCGAATACGCACCCGGCGATGACATCCGCCACCTCGACTGGAAGGTGCTCGGCCGTTCCGAGCGCTACTACATCCGCCAGTACGAGCAGGACACGAACTTCGTCACGCATCTGGTCGTCGATGGCAGCGCCTCGATGAACTACGGCTCCGCCAAGGTCACGAAGCTCCAGTTCGCCAAGGTGCTCGCCGCCTGCCTCGCCCACATCATCCTGCTGCAACGCGATGCCGTGGCACTGGCACTGGTGGACGAGGACGTGCGCGAGTATCTGCCGCGCACCGACAACCTCCAGCGCATCCAACACATCATGGACCGCCTCGCCGCGTTCCAAGCGACTGGCAAAACGAGCCTCGGCACCGCCCTTCAAAAAGTCTCGCGCGAGGCGAAGCGCCGCGGGCTCGTCATCATCATCAGCGATCTCTTCGATGACGAGGAAGGTTTCTCGAAAGCGCTGGAGCGTTTCACCTTCAGCGGCCACGAGGTCGTCGTCTTCCACACGCTGGACACCTACGAGCTGACATTCCCCTTCGATGGCACGTGGGAGTTCCGCGATCTGGAGAGCGATGCGAAGTTGAAGCTCTCGCCCGATGATTTCCGCCGCTCGTATCTGAAGAACTTCGGCGAATTCCAGGCGCGCGTGCGCCGGATCTGCGACAAGTTCCAGGCCCACTACCTCCTCGTGGACACCGGCAAGAACCTCGCCGAGACGCTCAGCGGCTATCTCGCCTTCCGCCAAACCCTCGGTTCCTAACAGATGGGCTTCCTCTCTCCATGGCTCCTCGGCGGACTGGCGGCAATCGGCCTGCCGGTCATCATCCATCTGCTCAACAAGTTCCGCACCCGCCACACCGATTGGGCGGCGATGCGTTTCCTCACCGACGTGGTCCAGCAGAACCAGCGCCGCGTGAAGATGGACGATCTCATTCTCCTGGTGCTGCGCTGCCTGCTGGTCGCGATGGCCGTGCTCGCCTTCGCCGGTCCCGTGATGCGAGGGGCCGCGCGGGGCGATGGTCATGGCAGCGGTCCCATCGCGGCGGTGGTCATTCTCGATGCCTCCGCCAGCATGACGCAGGCGGATGGTGCGATCAGCCGCTTCGACCAGGCGAAGCAGGACATCCGCGCGTGGCAGGAGAAGCTCGATCCGCAATCGTCGCTCGCGCTTTATCTCGCCGCCACACGACCGGCCGCACTGATCGCGAAGCCGGAGGACGACATCGCCTTGTTCCGCAAGTCGCTCGATGAAGCGCGTGTCGGTGACGAGGGCAGCGACCTGCTCGGCGCGCTGCGTCTGGCGGTGACCGCGCTCGATGGCGCAAATGATCGTCCGAAGGATATCCACATTTACACCGATGGCCAGGCCACCGCCTTCCGCCAGCGCCCGGAGTTGAAGAAGCTCGCGCAGGAGCATCCGGAGATCACCATCCGCCCCTTCGTGATCGGCACGCCGGTCGACAATCTCGGCGTGGTGCAACTGCGCATCGAAGGTGGCGTGCCTGCGGTCGGACAGCCTTCGCGTTTCCATGCGGAAGTGATGAACTCCGGTGCCGCCACCGTGCGCGGCGTGCGGGTCGAGTTTCTGTTGGACGATGGCGCGCCCGCCGGTTCCGCGGTGATCCCGGCGATCGCACCCGGGGAAACCCAGGGCGTGAACGTGACCGTCGAATTCCCCGGTGCCGGTCCGCACCGCATCACCGCCGTGCTGCCGTCCGATGGCTTCGAGGCCGACAACCGCCGCGTCGCCGCCGTGGATGTGGCGAACCGCATGGAGGTGATCCTCGCCGAATCCGATGCCGCGCCGCTCGATGAAGCACGCGCCGGATTCTTCCTCGCCCATGCGCTGACACCGGTGCCGAAGGAGCAGGCCTCGCGCTACTATCTCGCTCCGGTTTCGCTGCGTCTCGCCGAGCTGCCCTCGGCTTTGGCGAAACCTCCGGCACAGCGCCCCGCCGCGGTCTTCCTCTGCGATCCGGGCAATCTCACCGCGCCGGTGCTGGCCGCGCTGGATGCCTATGTGAAGGACGGCGGCAACCTCGCCGTCTTCCCGGGAAACAACGGCGATCCGGTCGGATGGGCGTCTCAGGATGCCTTTGCGAAGATGCTGCCCGCTTCGCTCGGGGCGGCGGTAACCGCGGATGCCAATCATCCGCCCATCGCGTGGCAGGCGAATGGTTTCACCCATCCGGTGACCACGCTTTGGAACGATCCCGCGAACGGCAATCTCGGCACGGTGAAGTTCGCGCACTACTTCCCGCTCTCGCCGAAGAAGGACGCGCGGGTGATCGCCAACTTCGCCGATGGCACGCCCTCGGTCGCGGAGTGGACCTATGGCCTCGGCACCGTGGCGTTGTTCAGCGCCGGTGAAACGCAGGACGCCACGAATCATCCGCTGCATCCCTCGTTCGTGCCGTTCTTCCAGCGGCTGATGGGATACTTCAACCGCTGCAACGAATCGAAGCTGGTGCTCTCCCCCGGCGAGGTCTTCCGCAAGACGGTGGATGAATCGCTGCGCGGCAAGGACTTCACCCTGCAACGTCCCGGCGCGGATGCCGCGCGCACCGCAGGCCAGGTCTCCGGTGACGGCAGCGGCAATGGCGCGGTCCTGCGCTACGCCGCCACCGATCGCGCGGGTGCCTATCAGATCGCCGTCGCCAATGAGCCGGTGGCGGTGTTCTCGGTGCAACTCGATCCCACCGAGTCCGACCTGCGTGCCGTGGAACCCGCGGCCCTCACCGATCTGTCCGAAGTCTCCCGCGACAACGCCGCCGCCCCCGGCGCGCGTCTGGTGATCCTCAAGGAATACTGGCCCGCCCTCATCTGGTGCGTGGCCGCCCTCTTCGTGGCGGAAGCCGCACTGGCCCACCGCATCAGCCACGCCCGATAAATGCAGCCCGCCTTTTCCAGTCTCTTGATCGCTTCCATGGACGCTCTCGGCGTCGAACGCACGTGGTCGCTCGGCCACGAGGGGCTTTCGCCCGGCTGGGCGTTCCTGATCTTCGGCGTGCTCGCCGCGGCCACCATCGTCGCCTACTTCCGCTGCGCGTCGCGCGTGAAATGGGGCAAGCGCCTCGTAATGATGGTGCTGCGCCTGATCGCCTGCGCGGTGATGGCCACGCTGCTCACCAAGCCGGTACTACGCATCCAGGAGCAGCGCCCGGTGAAACAACCCGTCGCCGTGGTCGTTGATGCCTCGAAGAGCATGTCGCTCTCCGACCGCCGCGAAACACCCGCCGATCTCAACCGCGCCGCGATGGCCATCGGCCTCGTCGATCCCTCGCAACGCCTCGATTCATCCCCCTCCGACTCCATCACCGCACAGGTGAAGGATCTTTCCCGCCACGACCTCATCACCAGGCTCGGCGACAACCGCAAGCTCGACGTGTGGTCGAAAGTCGCCGCCCGCGCGGACCTGTTGTTCTACCGCTTCGGCGCAACCACCCAGCCGCTCGGTGCCGCGGCCACCACCGGCGATGACAAGAAGCAACCGTCGGTCACATGGCCGAAGATCGATGCGGAGGAAACCGCCACCGGTATCGGTGAAGCCGTGCGCCAGGTGCTTCAGGAACCACGCGGCCAGGCGCTCGGCGGCATCATCGTCGTCACCGATGGCGGCAACAACCACGGCTCATCACCGCTGGAGGCCGCACAGATCGCGAAGGAACAAAACGTACCGCTGTTCCTCTACGGCGTCGGCGTGAGTTCGCCACCGGATCTCGAAATCAAGGAGGTCACCGCGCAACGGCTCGCATTCGTCGGCGAACGTCTCGAAGTGAAAGCCCGTGTCGTCTCACGCAATCTCGATGAACGGCCGGACACGATCACGCTCACCGCCGATGGCGAGCCGGTGGACAAGGTGAACCTGCCGCTCGGCGGCGATCACGAACAGGACGTGATCTTCCATCTCGTTCCGAAGAAAGCAGGCGAGGTGAAGCTGGAAGTCTCCGTGCCGGTGCGCGCCGAGGAGATCGGCAAGGACAACAACCGCGGCTCGACCACCGTGCGCGTGACCGACAAGAAGTTCAACGTGCTGCTGGTGGAGCAGGCCCCGCGCTGGGACTTCCGCTACCTGCTCGACTATCTCCAACGCGACGAGCGGCTGGAGGTGAAGTGCGTGATGATCGAGGGCGAGCCCGGCCTCGAGCGCATGCCGGACTCCCCGTTCCTCACATCGCTGCCGGACTCGCGTGAGAAGCTCTTCCAGTCGCAGGTGCTGATCCTCGGCGATGTGAATCCGGACAGCCTCGGACAGGAGCGCATGGAGATGATCGTGGACTGGGTGGAGGCCGGTGGCGGCATCATCTTCCTCGCCGGGCCGAACTTCAACCCGGGCAGCTATGCCGGCACACCTCTGGAACCGCTGCTGCCGGTGGTGCCGGACACCAGCCGCCCGCGCGAGTGGAACGCGCAGAAGGAACCCGAGCCCTTCGCACTGGAGCTGACCACACAGGGCCGCCTTTCGCCGTATCTCCAGATGGACCCCGATCCGGCGGTGAACCGCAAGATCTGGAGCGAGTTCCCCGGCGTGCGCTGGGTCGCTCCGGTGCTGCGCGTGAAGACCGGTGCGGAGGTGCTGCTCGTCGATCCGCGTTCTTCCAGCGCAGGCCGCTACGGCCAGCTCCCGGTGTTCGCGATGCAGGGCTATGGCTCCGGCAAGTGCGTCTACTTCGGCACCGATGAAACGCACCGCTGGCGCAGCCGCACCGGGGAGAAATACTACTCGATCCTGTGGGGCCAGATCATGCAGACGCTCGCGTTGCAGTTGCTCGACGGCGCATCGTCGCTCACCCAGCTCCGCACCGACCGCAAGGAATACGCCGCAGGCGACAAGGTGACGATCTCCGGCAACGCCTACAACGCCGACTATTCCCCGCTGATGCAGCCCTCGCTGGAAGGCGTGCTGACCATCGAGAAAAACGGTGCGGCCCCGCGTTCGCTCAATCTCACCGGCACCGGTCGCAACGGCTATCGCGGCGAGTTCGTGGCGACGGAGCCGGGACGCTATTCCTTCCACACCCTGCACGATCCGAACGGCGTGCTGAAGTTCGAGGTGATCGACACCAACCTCGAAAGCTCGCAGACCGCGATGGACGACCGCCTGCTCAAGAACATGGCCGCGATGTCGGGTGGGCGCTTCCTGCGTGAGGAGGACCTGAAGAACCTGCCGGACTGGATCACCGCCGTGAGCACGAAGGTGGCCACCTCCCGCAAGATCGATCTCTATTACTCCGGCTGGGTGCTGGCCGGCATGATCGCGCTGCTGTGCGCGGAATGGCTGATGCGCCGCCTGGCCCGATTGAAATGACATGAGCGCTTCCCCTCCATCCAACGATCCCGCACCTCCGCGCCTGCCCGCGTCGCTGGCCGGATTGCTCGACCGCATCCGCGGCCGTCATCTCGCCGTGGCGGTGGCGGAGTTTCCGGTGTGGCTGCTGGCCGGGCTTTCGCTGGCATGGCTGGCACAGGGCGGCGTGGACCGCTGGTTGAATCTGTCATGGACCGTCCGCTGCGTGCTGCTCGCACTGGATGTGGTTGGAGCGTGCTGGCTGCTCTACCGTTATGCCCTGAAGCCATGGCTGAAGCGACTCAACCGCGAAGGCGCGGCGTTGTTGGTCGAACGCGAGGTGCCGGACTTCCGCTCGGCGCTCATCTCCGCGGTGGAGTTCGCCTCGCCGCAATCGGATGCGCCACCACAATCCGCGGCTCTGGTCCGGCATCTCATCGATGAAGTCACGGAAAAGGCGAAGTCGCCCGGACTGGTCGAGCGTGTCGTTCACACGACGAGGCTGAAGACCGCGTTCAAGTGGATGGCCGCACCGCTGGTGATCGCACTCGGGGTGCTGCTCGCCTGCCAGCCGGTATCGTGGCTGGTGGTGAAGCGCATCCTGCTTTCGCACGAAGCCTTTCCGCCGGACACGCGCGCGTTCGCGGTGAGCGGAGATCTGGAGATCGATGAAGGGGGTGACGTGGCTCTCTCGGCGAAGGCCGAGGGCGTGGTGCCGCCCGAGGGCAGGCTGGTCATCACCCACGGCGACGACCGCACCGAATCGCTGGCGGTGTCGGCCGGAGCGAATGGCTCCGCGGAATTCAGCCAGGTGGTGAAGAATGTGCGCGCACCGTTCCACTATCATTTCGAGATCAACGACGGTCGTTCCGAGGACCACGCGGTGAAGGTGAACTATCCGCCTTCCGTGAAGGACCTGCGTTTCGTGCAGGTCTATCCGCCTTATACGAGGCTGCCGGAAACGGTGATGCCCCCGGGTGGACTGAAGCTGCTGGAAGGATCGACCCTGCGCATCGAAGGCACGACTTCGAAGGAAGTCCGCAGCGGCACCGTCACCGTGAAGGGTGGCGAGGTGACCGATCTCACGCTGGTCGATCCGGAGAAGACCGCCTTCCGCAATGCGATGGTGGTGCCGGGCAGCGGTTGGAAGAGCCTGTCGCTGCACCTGGTCGGCCGTGATGGCGATGGCTCGGTGCAGGACCCGGTGTATCCGGTGGAGCTGTTGCGCGACCGTCCGCCATCGGTGGCAATGACGCTGCCGCAGAAGGAATTCATCACCGCGGTGGCGACCGCCACGATCCCGGTCGCTTTCGAGGCCGTGGACGATTTCGCGTTGAACTACGTGGCGCTGAACTATCGTGTGATGCACGGCGATCAGAGCAGCGAGAGCCCCACGGCAAACGGACGCATCCCGGTGGAGATCCCGAACGGCAGCGCCGAGCTGAAACGCAGGATCAACTGGAACCTCGGACGCATCATCCCCTCACCGGCCGCCGGGGATTCCATCGTGTTCTGGATTGAAGCCGTCGATAACAACGGCGTGAATGGCATCCAGACCAGCCGCAGCACCGAGCACACCGTTCTCATCGTGACCGAGGAGCAGAAGCGCCAGGAACTCCTCGAACAAATCGCCCGCAAGGCGGAAGACATCGAGCGTCTGTATGACCAGCAGCGCGCGATCAACGTCCGCACCGAAAACTCCGCCCGTTGATCGTCATGAAAACGCCACGCCTGTTTCTGACCGCACTCGCTTTCTCGACCGCCCTCGCCACGGCGGCGGATCCCAATACCGCCCGCACCGGAGCCTACCAGTCCGGTGTTTCCGAGGAGCAGCTCCGCGTTTCCACGGACCGCCTGAAGCAGGACGTGGTCGATCTCATCGAGGAGTATGAGCAATATCGTACCGCTTCCGGTGAGATCCAGACGCTGAAGGAAGCCACCGGCACGCTCGACAACGTGGCGGCGAAGGACATGACCGGCGTGGTGCAGGATCTGATGGCGGCGAGCCGTTCCGAGGATGCGGCGGCGGTGGTCGCGGCCCTCACGAAGGCAGGCCGCGACCAGAAGGAGATCCAGACGGTCCTGCGTGAGCTGGCCGACAAGCTGACCCGCCATGCCAACGAGGCCGCGCTTCAGAAACGTCTCCAGGATCTGGCGGTGCGGCAGGCCGCCACTCTGCGTGAGACCCGCGATCTGGCGAAACAAAACGCCACCGATCCGAAGGCTCCACAGGATGCCAAGAACAAGCTCGCCAACAAACGCTGGGAGCAGGCGAACCTTGAGAAGGAGCTGAAGGCCGCCGCCGAGGCGGTGAAGAAGGCCGCGGAAGATCCGCAGGCTCCGGCATCCGAGCCGGTGAAGGAAGCGGCGAAGACCGCCGAGGCGAAGCAGATGGCCGAGCACGCGAAGGAAGCCGCCCCGGCGATGGAGAAGGATCTGAACGCGGCGGCCGACCATCAGCAGAAGGTGCTCGAATCCCTGCAATCGATGGTGGCCAGCCTCGACAAGGCGAAGTCCGAGGAGGACCGCAACCGCGAGATGGCATCGGAGCTCAACGATCTCTCGCAGAAGCAGCAGAATCTCGCCGACCGCACGCCGCGCCTCAACGAATGGGAGCAGCAGAAGGCCGCGGAGGAACAGCGCAACGTCGCCGACCGTCTCGACGCCATCAAGGACCGGCTTTCCCAGCTCGATGCCAACTCGGGAGCGAAGGCCGAGCAATCGAAGCAACAGGCCGCCAACACCGGCGAGCAGATCCAGGCCAAGGAATTCCGCAACGATGCGAGCCAGCGCGGCCAGGCTTCCGACAGCCAGCGGGCGATCGCGGACCAGCTTGCGAAGCTGGGCGAGGGCCTCCAGAAGAAAGCGGACCAACTGGCGGAGAACTCCGGGCAATCCTCCGGCTCCCAGCAGCAATCGATGTCACCGCAGGAATCCGCGCTGCAGGACGCGATGAAGGAACTCGGCGACGCGCGTGCGAACCTGTCGATCGCCAGCGAGCAGAACAAACAGCAGCAGGACTTCCACCAGCGGCTCCAGCAGGCGCGGCAGGAAGTGGAATCCGCGCGACAGAAAGCACAGGCCGCAGGCGAGCAATCCGCGCAGGCGATGGACCGCGCGCTGAACGATTTCAACAAGATGGCCGACAATGCCGCGGCCAATGACAAGGTGGAGCACCATCTCTATCACAGCCGCGCCCGCGTGGATGACGCGCTGCGTACCATGCAGGACATGGCCAACCAGATGGCCGCGAACCAGCAGCAGAAGGACAACGGCCCGGCCAACGACAGCCACCAGAACGGCATGGGCAACGGCAACTCCGGTTCGCGCGTGCTGTTCAATGCGGCCGTCTCGAATGGCAGCGATGCGCGCCGCGAGGCCTTGTCGATGTTGAAGCAGGAGAAGGCCGCGCCCGGCTACGAGCCGCAGGTGAACCAATACATCAAGAACCTGGCCGAGGACGACGGCACCCGGAAGTGACCACCCACGCCATGAAACGTACGCTTTTCATTTCCCTGCTGTCTCTGATGGCCGCGACCGCCCGCGGGCAGGACGCGGAGGACACCGTCTTCGGCTCTTCCAAGAAAACCGCCGGCACGATGCTGGGCATTTTCTACGATCTGAAGCAGACCCAGAAGCGCCAGCCGCTGCCGGATGGCGACAACCTGCGGACGATCGGCGAATTCCTCGACAGCGGCTGGGACGAGCGCACCCTGAGCCGCTACTTCCGCGGCACGAAGCCGCTGTATGCGACAGAGGTGCTGATCCCCACGGTGAGCGCGGACATCGCACCCGCGGCCTACGGTCTGAAGGACATCGTGAAGCCTTCGCACTGGATCGTGATCTACAAGGCGCAGGTGTCACCACCGGAGGACGGCACCTACCGCTTCGTCGGCATCGCGGACGATGCGATGGCCGTGGCGGTGAACAGCAAGACGGTGCTGGTTTCCAACTACGGCAGTCACAAGAACTGGAGCAAGTGGAAGGAGCCCTTTCCCGAGGAGAACATCAAGGTGTGGGCCGGCAACATGAAGCGTGGCGACTGGTTCACCTGCCGCAAGGACGAGATCATCGACCTGGACATCCTCGTCAGCGAGATCCCGGGGAATCTCTTCGGGGCGTGGATCCTGATTGAGAAGAAGGGCGTGACCTATCCGACGACGAACGATCCGCGCTATGGCGTGCGCCCTTCCCTGCCGGTGTTCCAGGTGAAGGCGAAGCCGGTGCCGCAGCCCACGGGGGACAACACGATTCCCTTCAGCGTGAGCCCGACACCGTGGGTGTGCCATCCGTGAAGTAGCACAAGTATTTCTGCTTGTGAGTGGGAGGAGATCATCTCTCTCACCACAACCATGTTACCCACTCGCTTCACCGGGAGCTCTTGGAGGGCTTGTGACCATTGGAAGCATCGAACCGCCCACACTCACAAGCAGGAATGCTTGTGCTACTACCGCGCCCCGCTGACACAGGGCGCGGAATCGAAATCACTCACGGCTTCCACGCGTCCTGCCAGCGCAGGACCGCGTGACCCTTGTCATTGAAGGCGATGGGCAGCCAGATGTAGCGGGAGTCCGGGAGGTTGTCCTTGTTCCAGCGGTCCGACATGAAGATGAACGAACCCGGCTTGCCCGCGACGGGCAGCACGTAGGTGCCCTGCGATTCGAAGGTGATGTTCGCCTTGTCGCCCTCGCAGGGATTGCCGATCTCCGTCCACGGCCCCCAGATGGAATCGGCCACGCAGGAACGCGCGGCATTCGGAGCCCAAGCGGTGCAACCGGAGGCGATGAGGTGGTACTTGCCATCGCGCTTGAAGACGGTGGGAGCTTCCATCGAGCGGCCCTCGAAGATGCGGATGTACTTGCCGGTGGTGCCGAGGTAATCGTCGGTCAGCTCCGAGATGTGCATCGTCGCATTGTCCTCGGACGCGGCGAAGAGATAGCCCTTGCCATCGTCATCGACGAACACGGTGAGATCGCGCGCCATCTGGCCGGCCTCGTGATCGCGGACCCACGCGGCCTTGGTGTCCTTCTTCTGGTCCTCGGTCACGCCCTGCGGCCACTGGCCGACATCGGGTCGGAAGCTCTTCACGTAGGTGAAGGGGCCGGTGGGCTTGTCGGACACCGCCACACCGCAGCGGGCCGCGGCGTAGTCGAGGCTGTCGCTATGAAACCACATCACGAACTTCTTCGTCTTCGCGTTGTAGATCACCTTCGGGCGCTCCAGCACCTTCTTCGGATCGAGATCGCCACCGGATACGGCGGGCAGGACATTGCCGTGGCTTTCCCAGTTCAGCAGGTCCTTGGAGGCATAGCAGGACACGCCCTCCACATCCACACGGGTGCCGCCCCATGAGGCGTTCTCCTTGGGCAGGTAGGTCTTCCCCTGCTTGATCTCGCCATACCAGTAGTAGGTGCCGTTGTGGAACAGCACGCCGCCTCCGTGGGCGTCGATGGGTTTGCCGCTGGTGTCCTTCCACACCTCGGCGGGACGGATCATGGCATTGCCTCCGACAGTTTCCTTCGCAAAGGAAAGGGAGGACACGGCAAGCCCCGCTGTGGCGGAGCAAACAAGCACGGGTACGAGCGAGGATCTCATCATTGGGTGCAATAGAAGCTGCCGCAGCATGGCAGAAATCATGAGACTGCCAAGGAACCAGGAATGGCTCTCCTCACCATCAAATCCAGACCTCAAAGTTTCCCAAAGGAAACAATTCCGGTATAAAATTGCCCGTAACTACCACAAAGCGACAATTTAGTTTCTTTTTGGGAAACTTTTCCACTTGTTTCCCAAAAAGAAATAAATTAACCCCGAATTGTAATGCGTCTGGGAAAATTGCCGCTGGTGCTCTTCTCTGTTATTCCATTGCCTCTTGCCCAGGGGCAGGTGGTCGGCCCGATGATCGGCCAGACGGGCAGCACCGATGCCCGCTTTCTCTATCGTCCGGATGGCGTGGTACAGACGCTGCGGGCCAGTGTGCTGGATTCCACCGGAGCGGTGGTCGGCAGTGACACGCAGACCAGCGCGGCGGTCCAGGACTATGCGGTGCATTTCCATATCACAGGCCTGGCGCCCTCCACCTCCTATGGCTACCGGATCGATCAAATCGCGGGAGATGGCACACCCACCCTGCTGGCGGGCAATGACGAGCAGCACCGCTTCCGCACCTTTCCCGGCCCTGGCGAGCGCGGTCTATTCACCGCGGCTTTCGCTTCCTGTGCCAATGCCACCTCCGAGCCGGTGTGGGCGCGCATCGATTCCCTGAATGTCGACGCGATGTTCTTCATGGGCGACACGCCCTACATTGACACCTCCACCTCGGCGACGGTGTTGCAAAAGCACCGCGACTTCCTGCGGACGCCGAACATCAGCGCCTTGATCGCCCGGGTGCCTTCCGCCGGCACCTGGGACGACCATGACTTCGGTCTCAACAATGGCAACGGGCTCACCGTCCCGAACAAAGCGGTCAATCGCGCGGGCTTCGTGAACTACCGGGCGCACGCCCGGTACGGCACTGGCACGGAAGGCATCTACAACAAGGTGGCCTGCGGTCCCATCGAGGTCTTCCTGATCGACGACCGCTGGTTCACACAGACCGCGGCTTCACCCGTGGCCCCGGGTCAGCCGACTTTCTTCGGCAACGCGCAATGGACGTGGCTCCTCGATTCACTCAAGCAATCGCGCGCTCCCTTCAAGGTCGTCGCGTTCGGGGGCATCTGGCAGGACAAGAAAGGCTCCGAGAACGACGACATGCAGACGTACTACTACGAGCGTGACGCCATGCTGGACTACATCCGCTCGCAGCGGATTCCCGGCGTGGTCCTGCTCGGAGGAGACATCCACGTTTCCCGCCATCTCATCCACCCGCAGCGTCTCGGCTATGACGTGCATGATTTTGTCAGCTCTCCGGCCCACACCAGTACGATTCCATCACTGAACGTTTACAACCCGGACCTTGAATGGACCTCCGAGCAACCACAGCAGTTCCTCACGCTGACCTCGGACACGCGGGTGCAGCCGGCGGTGCTGACCGCCCGCTACTATCTGGCGAACGGCACGTTGCAGCGCATCGTCACCATTCCGTATGATAAACTGGTGCCGCTCGAAGGCACGGGCCTCGCCAAAGACCTGCGCGCCTACTGGCCCTTCGACCAGAACGGCACGAACCAATCGGTGCTGGGCAGCCGGATCAACACCACTGCAGTCAATGGCTCCACCACCGGAGCAGCCGGAGGCGTGCGGAGTGGTGCCGCCTCCTTCACCGCTTCGGGAAGCCAATATCTCCAGGTCACCCGCAGCATCCTGCCGGAGAACAGCTCGAAATACACCGCCTCGGCGTGGCTCAAGCCCGCCACCCTTCCGGCGGATGGCAGCACCGAGAAGCAATACCTGATGGAGACCACTCCGGCCGGAGCCACCAGCACCGGCAGCACTGGTTACGGCATTTCCGTGGGTATCCAAGCCGGCACCAGCGCGGACAAGGTGGCGGTCGTCCTTTACACCAGCACCTTGAAACCCGCCGTCGCATCCTCCGGCGGCACCAACTCTCCCACCGAACTTGTCCAAGGCCCCTTCCTCACCCAGGTGGACCGCAGCCTGCTGCTCAGCCACTGGAGCCATCTGGCGGTCACCTTTGACAGCAACCAACTGCGTCTCTTCCTCAATGGCCAGGTGGTCTCCACCTTCGCCCTGCCGATTCCCGGAGCCCTCACGGAAAACGGTGGATTGATTCTCGGCGGACATCGCGGTGGTACCGGCCGCAACTACAACGGCCTGCTCGACGAGATCGCCATCTGGTCGCGGGTGCTCGATGACACGGAGATTTCCTCGCTCTGGAACCAGGGAAACCCACAAGCGATCCCGACTACGGTATCCATGGTAGATAGCGACGGCGACAGCCTGCCGGACTGGTGGGAAAACACCCATGGTCTCGATGCCAACAACGCCGCGGACGCCATCGGTGATACGGACGGCGACGGCATTCCGGCTTTCATCGAATACGCGATGGGAACCAGCCCGCTGCACGACGACACGCCCTTCTACACCTACCTCCGGCAGATCGCGGCCCCGGGGCAGAGTGCGGATTCCACCACTTTCAAGAATCCGGCGGACAACAGTCTGCGGGTGCGTCTGACCCTGGAGACATCCACGGATCTGCACACCTGGCAGGCAGTGCCGCTGGGATCTCCGGAAGCGGGCATCAGCTCGATCGACAATCTCCTCAAGCTGAAGCTGCCCCCCGCCGCGGGCCAGCAGCGCTTCTACCGTTTCCAAGCGAAAGCCCCGCAACAGTAAACCCATGCTCCCCCCGCTTTCCAAACTCTCCGCGCTTCATCTGTTGCTGGCGCTGCCCGCCGGCGCCGCGCTGACCGATGGTCTGGCGGGCTACTACGACTTCGAGTCCGATCTATCCGACAAGAGCGGAAACAACCGGAGCCTCATCATCGCGGGAGGCACGCCGGAAACCGCGTGGAACGGCGGCACGGTCACACGCTCCGGTTCCTCGATCGACCGCAGCACCTTGCTGGTGGGCAAGGCATTGAACCTCGTGGATGCGGACGGTGATTGGATGAAGCTGCCCATCGGCAGCGGTCCTTCCACCACCAGCGTCTCACCCGCTGCCTACAATCTGGGAGGCACCTTCACCATTTCCGCCTGGCATCTGCTCGCGCCGCTCCCTTCCAATACCAGCACCCGCTATTTCGTTTTCGAAGGCGAAACCAACTACGATGTTTCCTGGGGCACCAGCACGGCGGACACCTACGCCGCCTACAATGCCCAGACCAACGGACCCACCGGTGACCTGACACGCGGCACCTGGCACCACGTGGTGCATGTGTTCGAAACCACGGGCACCACGATCAATCTCACCGCCTATGTGGATGGCACCTACTTCGGCACGGTCTCGGCAACGGCTTCCGGCATGGATTTCAGCCGGATCGTGCTGGGCAACGCGCGTTCCGGCCAGGACCGCAAGTGGGATGGATTGATCGACGAGGTCGCGGTCTGGAACCGTGCACTGACTTCCTCCGAACTGAACGAACTGGAAGTGCGCGGCCACGCTGGAGTGGGTCTGGCGGAAACCTTCGAAAGCCGGGGAAAGGCCTATCTGAATCTATCGAGCGGCCAACCACTCCTTGGCACCGTCTCAGGAGGAGGCGTCCACAACATCGGGCAGCACGTGCAGATCACGGCCCAGGCCGCACCGGGCTGCATCTTCACCGGCTGGAACGGCAACTTCGCTTCGCAGGGAGCTTCCTTCGATCTCACCGTGGCGAATTCCGTCGCCGCCTCCGCGAACTTCGCGAAGGACACCGCGGACAGCGACGGTGACGGGCTGAGCAACTACGACGAGATCGTCATCTACGGTACCAACCCGACCCTCGCCGATACCGATGGCGATGGCATCCCGGATGGGGATGAAGTGCGCTTCACCGGCACCAGCCCCACCAGTGCGGACACCAGCCTGCTTGGGAGTGCGAGCGCCGTTCTCGGCACAGCCAATACCGGCAGCATCGTGATCAATGGTCCGGCGATGAGCGTGGATACCTCCACGGGAAACAAATTCCTGCAATTCGGCCTGCTGGGTTCCGAGAACCAAACCACCTGGAACGTGCTGCCACTCACCGCCGCCAGCGCCGTCCTCCTGCCCTCCGGTGATCTGGAGATCAGGACCACCGCTCCGGGAGCCTCCAAAGCGATCTACCAGATCAGCGGCCGGAAACCCTGAATCCTCTCGTTCAAACCTGCATCCCTCAAATGATCCACTGCAAAACATTCGCCAGATATGCGCCCATCCTCCTATGGGCATCCTGTCCCGGCCTCCTGCCGGCATCGACCACGCTTACCTTCGCAACCGCCAGCGCCACGGGTGTGAGCGGCACCTCGGGCGGGCCCATCCTGATCAACAACCCGAACCTGAGCCTGATGCTCGCCACCGGCAGCCCGGCGGCGGCGACACCAACCTATGGTTCGAACGTGTCCACCACCTCCGCGGACAACGGAGCCTTCATCGTATCCGGTCCCGGCACCCCGAATATCGCACTGAACTGGACCTCCAGTGGCAGCCCGCCCGGAGTCAACATCATCGAAGGCATTGGCAAAGCCACCGCCGGATGGGGAGACAATGCGAACAATCTCGCCAACAACGGCGTGGGGCAACTCAACAGCTTTGATCCCGGCAATTCCGTATCCGTCACGTTCACTCCCACCGCAGGGAAGGGCGTGAAGCTCGAGTCACTGGACTTCTATAAATCGAACCTCACTCTCGGTGCGAACCAAGGCCGCGGTTTCAAAATCACCGTCACCGGCAATGCGTCCAGCCCCACCACCTACAGCGCGGACTTCGCCATGACCGCGGCAGTAGAATCGGTTTCCAACTTCGATTTTGGCGGAGGCCTCGTAGGCAAGCCAGGTGAGGCCCTGAAACTGACCATCGCACGCCCGGCGGTCACCGCGGATGAGACCGCCATCGTGAAGGCGAAGCTTGGTTCCGGATTCACGGTTTACGCGACGAATGCCCAGCACGCCATCGACAATCTCCGCTTCTCGGAGACGGATGCGGCGGAGTATGCCGCGGACAGTGATGGAGACGGCCTCAGCGACATCTACGAGACCTACACCACGCATACCAACCCGCTGTCCGTGGACTCCGATGGCGATGGCCTTCCGGATCGGGTGGAGGTGGAGGTCACCGGCACGGATCCCAATGTCAGCAACCGCGGGCTGGTGGATTACCTTCTCGGCCGCTCCACCCTTCCTCTTGCCACCCGGGATTCCACCACCGGCAAGATCACGTTCCGCATCGGCTTGGACGAGTCTCTGGACCTCGGCTCATGGTCCGCCTCCCCATTCGGCATCGGAAGCACCGCCACGCCGAATGGCGCGAAACTGGACGTCCTGATCAATGTCCCGTTCGGCGACAAACACTTCTACCGCTTCAACGCGGCCCAACCCTGATCGAGCTATTTCCCCATGAAAGACTTCTCCATACTCACGCTGCTGGTGAGCACGCTTTTGTCCGGATCTCCGGTGCATGGCGCGCTGAGCGACCAAATCGTCGCCTACTATAACTTCGAGGAAACCGACGTCACCGGCCTCTCGAACAAGGCTCCCGGCGCGACCGCCTACAATGCCACCCGTTCCGCTGGCGGCTCCTATGACAGTTCCGCCAACCCGTCCGGTCCCGGCTTCGCGGGCAATGCCGCCTTCACCTCGACCACGCTCGGCACCAGCGATCGCAATGCCCTGCTGGCAGGCAAGGCATTGAACCTGGTGACAGACCGGAATGACTCGATCACCGTGCCACTCGGCACCACGGAGCTCGGGAACTCGTTCACCATCTCCGCATGGACATGGCTCGCACCGGGCTCCACCAACACGCAGACCCGTTTTCACGCGTTCGAAACCAAGGACACCGGCAACTTCGATGTCTCCTGGGGGACGGCGGCGGGCAGTTCGGTGAACTATCTGGGCTATCTCGCCACCGGCAGCTCCCTGGCCGCGAACAATCTCGCGAAGAATGCCTGGCATCATGTCGTCCACGTCTTCTCCAGCGATGGCACGAACACCACCCTGACCCAGTATGTGGATGGCACGAAGACCGGCACGCTCACGGCGGCGACCTCGTCGATGAGCTTCACCGGACTCTACTTCGGCAAGTCTCGTGACGGCACCTCCGGTCGGAACTGGGACGGCATGATCGACGAGGTCGCCATCTGGAAGCGCGCCCTGACCGCACGGGAGATCAACGAGGTCCGCGCCCGCGGCATGGCCGCCGCAGGACTCTTCACCGATCTCGCCACACTCGGGAAAGCCTATCTCGATGTCGCGGCGGTCAATCCGGACGCCCTCACGGTGACCGGAACCGGAATCTACAATCTGAACAGCCTGGTGATGGTCACCGCGACTCCGGCCAACGGCTATCTCTTCGGCAGCTGGGGCGGGGTGCTCACCGGTCAACCGGACACCTTCAGCATCACTCTGACCGGTGACATCCACGAAAGCGCCACCGCCGCCAATGACACCAACGACAACGATGGCGACGGCCTCAACAACTACCAGGAATACATCGTCTATCATACGGACCCCGCGAATCCGGATACCGATGGCGATGGCATCGCGGACGGAGCGGAAGTCAATCAGACCGCAACCAACCCATCCGTCTCGGACACCACCTTGATCTCCAAGCTCAACGCCAACCTCGGTTCGGTACTGACCGGCGTGATCGCGGGAACCACTTCAGTGAGCCGCGACTCCTCCAACGGCAACCTGACCTTGTCACTCGGCCTCAAAGGCTCCGCCAATGGCACCACCTGGAGCGATCTGCCTTTGAATGGAGCGGGCACCACGGTGACCCCCGTCAATGGCCAGCTTGAGATCACCGCTCCGGCCCCATCGTCCTCCATGAATTTCTACCGCGTGTTCAAACACTGACGCGTGGTCGGGCGCACGGGACTGAGGAGCCCCCGTGCGCCACTTCCCACTCCGGCTCCGGACCGTCCCCCTTATGTCCCGCCTCAAACTGTCGCTCCCGGCGGCGTTCTTGTGGATCGAAGCCATTACGATGGCCGGCTTCTCGTTCAAGGGAGGCCACGGGTGGTTGTTGCCCATGGCGGCGGTGCTGGCGCTCTTCGCCGCTCTGCTTTCCGGAGGATTGGGATTGTCGCTTTGCGCCGCCACGGTGGCGGCTGGTTATTGGATCTCGGTCGGCCGGTTGATGTTGCCGGTCTTTCCTTTGCCCATGCCGTTCACCGTGGCGGCCATTCTGTGTGGGGTGGTCGTCGCGTTTCTCGACATCGTCGATCAAGTGGAACACGGCGGCGATCGTTCGCTCCGGAGCCGCTGGATGAAACTGGCTACCCTGCTGCACTTTGCGGTGGCGGGTCTTCTCATCGCGGATCAACGGCAATTGCTGGCAGCTTCCGTGGTGATCGGATGGATGGGTACGGTCCTCGGCCTCATCCTGACCCTCGATATCGCCGCCGCTTCGTTCGCTAAGCTTTTCACGCCGCCGGAGCAGTACCCTCTGCTGCGGTTGCCGGGCGCCTTCCGGTTCTTCCAGTGGCTCGGTCCGGAATGGCGCACCTGTCTGCCGCAACCAACAGCGATCACCGATGACACGCTGCCCGGAATCGCAGACATGTGGCTGTGGCCGCTGATCAAACGCCGTGCCCCGCTGATCCTCCTCGCCGGACTGCTTCTTACCTGGGCCATGACCTGCGTCCATGAAGTCACGGCAGGACAACTCGGAGTCCGGACGCGATTGGGCCGTTTTGAAAACGAAGTGCTGACACCCGGCCTCCACCTCTCCCTGCCCTGGCCTTTCGGAGGACTGCGAACCGTGGCCACCAGTGAGATGCATGAAGTCGTGCTGGGCTTCGGGTCCGACCCCGGAAAGCCGATCCTTTGGGAGCGCCCGCACTATGTGGATGAAGAACTCTCGCTGGTCGGCGGAGGAGATGACTTCCTCTCCATCTCGGTCCCCATCCTTTATCGCATTTCCGATCCACGTGCCTACCTGCTCTCCGCCGCGGATCCGAATCTGCTGCTCCGGGATCTCGCCAAGCGCTCCCTTCTCCATCTGACCCTGGGCCGTCCTGCCGCGGAAATCATGACGGACTCCCGTGAATCGCTTCGCGCATCCATGCACCACGAACTCCAGGCGGAGCTCGATCGCCGGCAGAGCGGCCTGCAGGTGTGCGATGTCTATTTCCGCGACATCCATCCGCCGGTGGCCGTGGCTCCCGCATTTCAGGAAGTGGTGAGCGCCATCGAGGAAAAGGAAGCGGTGATCCACGGCGGAGAAGAATACCGCCTCGAACAACTGCCCGTGGCCCAAGGCGATGCCAGGCGGATCTTGCTCGAAGCCGAAGCGAAGCGTGACAACCGTCTCGCGAAGGTCGGCGGCGATGTTTCGCGATTCACCAGCCTCGGGAAGGCGCGTGCCGGGGATCCCGGCATGTATGACCTGCGGGAAGGTTTCCGCACCTTCGACTCCACCTTGGCCGGAGCCAAGAAGGCCGTGTTCGATGACAAGTTCCAAGGGCAGGTCCCGGCCCACCTCGATCTCCGCCGCGTGCTGAACCCGAAGCTGATCGATCACGCCGCACCTTCGACCGAACCGCTCGTCCCCGATCCGGACCGTGCGCCGGACAGCTTCGACCCCGGCGTGGAAGGCTATCACTGATCCTATTACCATGAACGACAACCCCGCTTCACGAAAATCCATCGCGCTGCGCCTTGGCGTGATTTTACTCGTGGTCGCCGCCGTGCTGGCATCGGTGTGCGGCTTCGTGGTCAGCGAAACGGAACAAGGCATCGTCCTGAGATTCGGAAAGCCGACGCGCATTCTCACCGCACCCGGCTACTACTTCCGTTGGCCCGCACCGGTGGAGCATGTGGTGAGAGTGGACCGCCGCCTCCAACATGCGGACATCCGGCTCAGCGAGACACTGACCCAGGACCGCCGCAACGTCATCGTACCGGTATTCTTCGTGTGGCGCGTTTCAGATCCACTCCGGTTCCACACCTCCGTGCAGGATGTTGCCAATGCGACGCCGAAGCTCGATGCCCTCGTCACCAGTGCCCGCAACTCGGTGCTCGGACGGCACTCGTTCGCGGATCTCGTCTCGGACGGCAGGAACGGCACCTCGCTCCCTGCGATCGAACAGGAAATGCTTTCCATGGCCAACCGTGACGCGGCCGACCAGCTCGGCATCGAACTCATGTCGGTGGGCATCAGCCGCATCCTGCTGCCGGAGGCGAACACCCAGTCGGTCTTCCTGCGGATGCGGGCGGAGCGCAAGCGCGAGGCCACCCAGTATCGCGCCGAAGGCCGGGCACAAGCCACCCGCATGAAAGCGGAGACAGACAAGGAAACCAGCCGCCTGCTGGCCGATGCCAAACGCCAGGCGGAGGAAATCCGCGGCCAAGGCGAAGCGGAGGCCGCCTCCATCTACGCGAAGGCCCATGCGCAGGATCCCGATTTCTACCGCTTCCTGCGGGAGATGCAGAGCCTGCGCACCATCATCGACCGCAACACCACCATCGTACTCGATACCAGCGTGGCACCCCTGCAATGGCTGAAGGCCGTGCAAGGACAACCGGCTCCACTGCCTCCGGCCGAGCCCGGCAAGGCTCCGAACAAATCCCCGGTACCCGCCCCCACGCCCTTCATCTTCACCGGCGACAAACTCCGATGAAACGAGAGCCCGGCCAACTCCTGATCCGCAAGGAAGGCCGCTGGGTGGAAGCCCTGCTGGTGCTGATGAAGCGGATGACCGCGCACACCCGCTGGATCTTCGCGATCCTGCTGCTGATGTACCTCTTCTCCGGTATCCGCACGGTGGAGTCCAATCAACAGGTGCTGGTGCTGCGCTTTGGCAACCTCCAGCCGGATGTCCATGGTCCCGGTTTGTTGGTGGGTCTGCCCGAACCCTTCGACCGCCTGCTTCGTTTTGACACCGGAAAGGAAACAGCCATCCCGCTCGATGAATGGAAAAGAAGCGATGTGAAAACCGGAGGGCCAACCCAACCGATGGCCACCGCTCCCGCAACCAATCCATTGGGCATCCCCATCCCTGAGGCGGATCCGATGTCAGCCGCCGCCAACCCGGAGCTCGATCTTGCTGCAACCGGTGGCAGCCTTGCCCCTGAACAACAAAGCTACACGCTGACGAAGGACTACAACCTCATCCAAGGCCGCTTCGTCCTGCGCTACCGGATCGCAAATCCATTCCACTACACGGTGGCGGGTGAGGATGTTCCGCGCCTGTTGCAACGCCTCGCCTATCAGGCGCTCTCTTCCCAGCTCGCCATACACCCGATCGATACCAGCCTGACCGAAGGCCGCAAGATTCTCGCGGACGAAGCCATGATGCGCGTTCAGAGCGAGGCCGACCGCTTGAGGCTGGGTGTGGGCATTTCCGGATTGGACGTGATGGAGCTCTCGCCACCTTCCCAGGTATTGGCCGCCTTCGAGGACGTGGTGAACGCGCGCCAGTTCGCAAAGACGCTCTACGAAAGCTCCCGCCAGTATCAGACCGAGAATGTCACCAAGGCCCAGGGCGATGCCTCGGCACTCATCCAGAAGGCGCAAAGCGATGTGTCGCAGACCGTAGGCGCGGCCCAAGGTGAAGCCGCCTCTTTCAATGCCATGCTCGTACACTACCGCCGTGATCCCTATCTTGTCTCGTCACGATTGCTCAATGAAACGCTGGAGACGGTGATGAAGCGTGCTCAATCCCGCACGCTGCTCCCCACCGGAGAGGCCGCGCCTTCGCTCATGATCGATCCCCTGCCGGGCGGCAGCGGCGAATCCCAGTAGCCATGAATACCATCGCTTCCTACGGCTTCGACCGCCCCACGCGCATAAGACTCGGGCTGTTGTTCCTGTCCTCCGCTCTCATGATCGCTTCCGTGCTGATCGGATGGCTCAGGCCGGATCAATCGACGCTCCGTGATGGGCTTGCCCTGGCCGGAGCGCTGCTGGTGACGTTTCCCATCGTCATCGAACTCATCACCGCGGTGCGCGCCAGCGGATTCGCGGCCACGCGCTTCTACATGGACCAGTATGTGGTGCTGGCCCTGGCCGCCTGCCTCGCCACCCAGCGCTACGTCACCGGCGGCATCGTGGCGATCGTGCTGCTGTTCGGCCAGATCCTGGAGGAACGCACGACTCTGGGCATGGAGATGGCGGTCTCCAAACTTCGGAAGCTCGGCCGCATCCGCGCACACCGCTTGCGCGGAAATGATGAGGAGGAAATCGAAGCCACCGGGCTCACGGTGGGCGACCACATCCGGATCGGCCCGGGAGAACCCGTGCCAGCCGATGCCATGGTCCTATCCGGTCACGCGGTGATCGATCAAAGCCATGTCACCGGGGAATCCGTGCCGGTGGAGGTCTCTGCCGGCACCGCCATCTTCGCTGGCACCTCGAACGTCCACGGCACCATCCGGGCGGAAGTCACCGGCATGGGCAGCCAAACCGTCATGGGACGGGTGGAGGCGATCATCGAGGAAGCGAAGGCATCCTCCTCTCCGATCATTTCCATGACGGAGGAATACGCGAAGTACTATACTCCTCTTATTTTACTCATCGCTGCCTGCGTGTTCTTTTTCACCCAGGACATCCAGCGGGCGATCGCGGTGCTGGTGGTGAGCATCCCGTGCGCTTTCGTGCTGGCCAGTCCGTCCGCCATGATTTCCGCCATCGCTTCGGCCGCGCGGATGGGCCTGTTGGTCAAGAGCGTGCGTCATCTGGAATCCGCCCGGTTGGTGGATACCGTGGTGTTTGACAAGACCGGCACTCTCACGCGCGGCGAACTGGAGGTGGAGGACGTGCTGATTCATGAAAAGGATTTCGATACGACGACGGTCACGCAACTGGCAGTGGCACTTGAGAGCCAATCAAGTCATCCGGTAGCGCAAGCGATCTGCCGAAGCATGTCAGGCCCGGCCGAGATGGAGGCCACGCAGGTGACCGAATCGGCGGGTCTCGGTTTGGAAGGCGGCGTGAATGGCGTCAAGGTCATGATCGGAAGGATCCCCTGGCTGGCGGATCAAGGCGTGCCCATTTCCATCGATGCTGAAGGGCTCACGCGCCACAGTCTGGTGGCACTGGCGGTGGATGGCCTTCATGTGGCGACATTCCTGCTCGCGGACAAGCTCCGGCCGGAGGCGGCAGAAACCGTGCAACGTCTGCAGCAGCTCGGTATTTCCGATTTTCTCATGCTCACGGGCGACCGCGAGGAAGTGGCTGGGGCCATCGCCGCAGCGGTTGGTATCCGCGACTATCACGCCGGATGCCTGCCGGAAGACAAGCTCCGCCACATCCTAAATCTGAAAGACCGGGGACGGCGGGTGATGGTCGTGGGGGATGGACTCAACGATGCTCCGGCTTTGGCGGAAGGAAATCTCGGCGTGGCCATCGGCACGGCGGGAAATGACGTGACCCTTCTCACTTCCGACGTGGCGCTGATGTCCCACGATCTGCGCCGCCTCCCCGATCTCCTGCTGCTCTCCGCACGGACGGTCGGCATCATCAACAGCAATCTTCTCTGCGGGTTGGTCTTCATCGCCCTCGCGATCGTGCTTTCATCCTGCGGCTGGATCAGTCCGGTGGCCGCCGCGTTTTTTCATGAGTTCAGCGCGTTCTTCGTGATCTTCAACAGCGCGAGGCTGCTGAAATTCGAGGGCATGGCGGACGACGACGCTCCGGCGGACGAATGTCCGGCCTTGGCGACAGCGTGAGGACTACTTCACCAAAAAGCGGTCGATGGTTTCCCGGGCATGTTTCATATCCGCCTCCGGATCGCTCCTGTCCGCCTTCTCCAGTTCGCCCGCATAGGTGAAGTGGACCTTGAAGAGTTCGTCCTCACCGTCCTTCGGTTTCAACGTGAAAGTCTCCCGTCCATGCAGGATCTCATCCCACGTGGCGCGGACATCCTTCCAATAATTTCCGGTCTTCGCCCAATAGGCATTGAAAGGTCCGGCGAGATCCGGGGCGGTGATCGCCTCGTAACGGTTCACCCCGATCTCTCCACCCAGGCAGATGCGGGCGCCATCCTTCGCCACGAGCATCTTGCGGTTGCTCTGCTGATGTACCCAGCCGCCGGGGGTGATCGTCACCTCCTCGATGCCTTCGAGGACATTATAGTCGTTCCGCACCGAGAACTCCCGCCGCGGCAGCGGACGCGCGCAGGGATCGCTGCGCCATGAGGAAAGCCCGCCATCATGCACCCATGCGCCGATGGCCTGGTAGCGCGGAGAATCGTCCACCTGATAGACCGCCTGCGACCACCGGCCTTCGGGCGAAGGCGCCGGAACGCGCTTCCAAGTACTATCCTTATCGTAAATACTCATCTCCTTCGGCTGCCAGGTCCAGTCCTCGCGCCAGTGTTTCATCACCATCGGCGGGCCGGATTTCCCTTTCTCGTCCTTGAAGTACATCACCAGCGTGTGCTGGAGGCTGAGGAATTCCGGACGATCCTCGATCACCGTGACATTTTCCGTGCCCCATGAGAAATACGGGCGGGCGGGCTTGAAGTTCGCCTTGAGGCCGAACGATTCGGTGAAGTCGAAGCTGACGCGATAATTCCCGGCCAGAGAGAGAATCGCACGGCGGTCCCGCTCGAACTTGGAAATACCCTGCTCCTGGAGCTTCGTCCACGTATCCTTCGGCCCCTCCAGCAGGGTCACATCGGCGCCGCGGGTGGTGCCCCCACGGGGAACCATCTGCTGCCATTCCACGAACGGCCATCCGAAGGCCTGCCCACCGGAGGCAGCGGGCTTGGCCGGAGCCGGCGCGGACTTTTTCTTCGCCGCCTCCTTGGCATGGAGAGGCAGGGAAAAAACCAGCAGGGCGGCACAAACGGTCGTGTGGAGCGGCTTCATGGACGCAGCACCCTAACACGGACCGCCCGGATTGGAAACGGCCCGTGCTTGTTGAGAATCGCTCCCCTCTACCAGTCCTCGCCGAGACCGTAGCGGCCCGCAAGTTCAAGGAGTTCCGGGCGCATCGGCCACTCGTCGGCGCGCTCGCTGGTTTCGTGGCGCTTGCTCGCGCCCTTGAGCGTCATACAGCCGGTATTGTCCCCGATCACACGGATCTGCTCGGATTCTTCCGGCGTAAAACGCACATCCGGCAGCGCGGCGAATTCTCGGATCATCAGCTCGATGTCGCGCGCGTTTTCCACCGGCTCCTGGAAGAAGGTCGGCACCACGCTCTCCACCATCGGCTGGCTGAGGTTCCAGATCGATGCGAACTGGATCGGAGTGAGCTTGTACTTGTCCGCCAGCGGCAGCATGCGCTCCGCCTTTTCAAGACCGTGCTCGACCCAGCCCTGCGGACGGTAGGCGCGGTGGTCGCCGGGTTTGAAGGCGTGGCCGGGCTTCAGGTCGCCATGGAACACACCACCGTAATCCACCACACGGGTGAGCACCTTGACGCCGAATTTTTCACAAGCGGGCAGGATCAGACCTGTCGGCCAAGGCTCGAGCGGATTCAAAATGAGCATCGCCCAGTCAATGTAGGTGCCAAAACGCTCGAAGCACTGGATGATATCGAGCGAGAAGCCGTTGGCCGGGCCCGGAGCGATACCGAGACGGCTGGTCAGTCCTTCTTCCTTCAAGGCGCGCATGCCATCCCAGACGGCTTCACTGGTATAGCCGATGTCGTCCGGATTGTGCAACATCAGCAGGTCGAAGCGGTCGGCGCGGCAACGCTCCAGCGACTTCGAGCAGGCCATCCGCATGTAGTCCTTGTACTCACCCGAACCGCGCAGTTCCGGATCGGTGAAACGGGGATAGCCCTTGTTCCCCTGCCGCTGACCCACGTAAAAATCGTGGCCGATCATGCCCACCAGGCAGTAGCTCTCACGATCCACGTCCGCCAAGGCCTCGCCCAACAGCTCATCCGCCTTTCCATTGCCGTAAACGTCCGCTGTCACGAAGGTGCGGATACCGGCCTCATAAGCCGTGCGGATGCACTGGAGGTAACGGTCCTCCGGGAGGGTTTCGCCGTAGTGCATGAAGCGTCCGCCGCTCCAGGTGCCGTATGCCGTGGTGGTGAGATCCATGATGTGTTGGCAGGCTTGTACGTTCCGGCCGCGCCGTGGTCAACGATCGGAAACCTCATGGCAAAACCCGCCCGGTTTCCGGCAAGGAATGGCGGGCCGTCACCGGCAAGAGCTTGCGTCCCACCGCTGAATGACGCCTCATGGTTCCAGATGAGCCTCGACCCCTACGCCTCCCCCAATTTTGCCCAATCTCCCGTGGCTTCCAGCGGTCCAGCCGTCGATTCTGAAGCAATCCGGATGCTCCAGCTGACCCGTCCGTGGGTGCGGTTTTGCTCGGTGATCGGCTTTATCGGAACCGGATTCCTGATTCTGGGAGGTCTGGCCATGCTCGTTGGCGGCGCGATCGCGGGAGCGAGTACCAGAACGAGCGCCGTCCCCTTCCCCGGATTCAATATCGTCTTTGGCCTGGTCTATCTCGTGATGGCCGCACTCTACGTGTTCCCTTCCATCAAGCTATGGAGCTACGGGAGTGCCATCACCCGCCTCATGATGAGCGGATCTTCGATGGATCTGGTGCAGGCATTGAATCTCCAACGGTCCTTTTGGAAATTCGTCGGCATCATGGTCTGCGTGATCATGGTGATCTACGCCCTGGCGATCGTGGTGGCCATCTTCGGTGTCATGGCGACGAGAACCAGCCACCTTTGAATCAGCCCTCTCAAAACGCATCCTCGATCCGGTGGACGACGGGCTTGCAGCCCTCCTCCACCGTGACTTCGATGACATCGAAGCGCCACGGAATGTCATTCCGCTTCAGCAGCTCGCGCCAGTGGCCGGCACCACGTTCGATCAGCGCCCGCTTGTCCGCATTGACCGCGTCATAGCCGCGGATCTTCGCTCCTTGGCGGCGGGTCTTCACCTCGATGAACAACAGCAGCTTCCCCTTGCGAGCGACAATGTCCACCTCACCGCCCCGTGGCGCGCGGTGATTGCGATAGAGCACCTTTTCACCTTGGGCGCGCAGCCACGCCGCTGCCACACGCTCGCCGAAATCCCCGATTTCCTTCCTCCCCAATGGCGATCCATCACGCGCCGTCAAGCGGCAGGGTGAGTTGAGACACCGGCTGAAACGACCGGCGATGAATGCGGCAAGGCCCATGGGAACGCAACGCGGCGAGATGCCCGGGAGTACCATATCCCTGGTGCCGCTCAAAGCCGTATTGTGGAAACTCGCGGGCGGCTTCCTGCATCCAGCAATCCCGCGTCACCTTTGCAATCACGCTGGCGGCGGCAATCGAGAGCGAAAGACCATCCCCCTTGACCACGCCATCATGCGGCCACGGAAAGACGGGCACCGGGAGGCCATCGATCAGGCAATGCTCCACCTCCATCCGGAGTTCGGACACCGCCTGCCGCATCGCCAGATGAGTGGCGCGGAGGATGTTGATCGAATCGATCTCCTCCGCATGCACCAGCGCGACCGCCCATCGGACCTTCGCATGGGTGGTCAGCTTCGCGTACAGAACCTCGCGTTTCGCGGGAGACAGTTTCTTGGAATCGTCCAGACCAGGGCACGAAAACCGTGGTGGGAGCACCACCGCGGCGGCGGCCACGGGACCGGCCAAGGGGCCGCGTCCCGCTTCATCCACGCCCGCGACAATGCGCAGACCACGGGCGTGAAGGGCTTTTTCGAGTCTGAGGTCGGGCATCCGCCCTCAGTATTGATGGAGACGGTCAGCCATTTCCATCCGGTTCAGCACCGGAGTGCCAAAAAGTTGGGTGGCGAACACCGTTCCATCCTTGTCCACAAGCACACCGATCCCGGTATCGGTCCAGCTGGCACTCATGTTATAGTCATGACCCTTGGAATTCGACCACATGCGCACGAACGAGGGCATGGAGGTCGTCTTTGCCACGGCCACGTTCTCGGCGAGCGTGGTGATGTTCAGGTACGATCTGGCCTTCAACGCACGCCCCTCGAAGCCAAGGTGGCTGACGTTCTTGCCACCATCGGCGGAGAACTTGCCGCGGTTCAGGCGCATGAACTCACAGTGCTCCTGGGCCATCCGGTCGAGACCGGGATTGCGCACCAGGGCATTGCGGCCTTTGGCGGCGCGGTAGGAATTCACGTTCGCCAGAAGCTGGCCGCCGAGCGACTTGTCAGCCGAGGAAGCGGAGAACGAAACAGGGACTTTGGTGACAGGCGGCGCGGCGCACGAGACCAGGAGGCCCGTGGCAAGCGCAACCACTGCGGGGAGGCAGGTTGCAATTTTCATGTTGGGACAGCACGGGTCGGACTATCCCCAAAAAATTCTGACAGTAAAGAAATTTTTAACTTGTTAGATTCCTCACCATGAGCTTAGCCAAATTTTTTAAGAAAACCCATATTTCATATACCCGGATCCAATACAGTTTCAAACCATCCCGTTCCAGCACATTGCGTGCTGGAACGGGGATTTCCGATCAACGGGAAATGGATTCAGGCGACCCGAAGACATAGCCTTGGGAAACGCGGCGATAGTGTTCCACCTGGGCGGCCTCCCATGCGGCATCCCGGCCCATTTCCCTGCCTAACAAAGCCGCAACCACCGGCGCGGCCTCCTGGCTGGCACGGGCATGGAGCAGCAGGCTGCGGCTGCGGCGGGCGAGCACGTCCTCCACCGTGCGTGCCATTTCCTCCCGCGCATGCCAGATCACCTCGGCACGGGTCAGTGCCAACTCCGGATGCACGCGTTCCGACAGGGAGGAATCGGCGGCCGCCAGTCCGCGGATGGAGGCCGCATCGCTGCCATACACCTGAAGATGGGGCTCGGGAATCGGCTGGTGGGTCCAGCCATGGATGGGCAGATCGACCGTATGGCACCGCCGGCTCTCCACACCCGCGACCATCTCAGCCTGGTCGATTACATCCTCGCCCATCTTGCGGTAGGTCGTCCACTTTCCACCCGTGATGGTGATCAATCCGGACTCCGCCACCAGGATCGTATGGTCCCGGGAAAGCGCGGCGGTATCACTGCCATCCCCGGCTTTCACCAGCGGACGCAGGCCCGCGTAGATGGAGAGCACGTCCTCCGGACGGGGATCGCGGGTGAGGTAACGGGCGCAGTGTTCCATGATGAAGTCGATCTCCTCCTGCAAGGCACGCGGCTCCAGACTGTGCGCGGGCACCGGAGTATCCGTGGTCCCCACCACCACATGATCGTGCCACGGTACGGCGAACAACACGCGGCCATCCGCCGTCTTTGGCACCATAATGGCCGCTTTGCCCGGCAGGAACTCCTTCGGCAGCACGATATGAATACCCTGCGACACCGCGACGATCGCCTTCGAGTCCGGTACATCCTGACGCCGCAGGTCATCCACGAAAACACCGGTGGCATTGATCACGGCACGACCGCGGATGGTGAACTCCGTGCCGCTTTCCTCATCGATCGCGCGCACGCCGCTGATGAAGCCATTCTCTTTCAACAAGCCGATACAACGCGTGTAGTTTGCCAGCAGCGCACCATGTCCGGCGGCGGTCTTCGCCAGATCGATGGCCAATCGTGAGTCGTCGAACTGCCCGTCGTGATAGACCACACCACCGGTGAGATGTTCCGTTTCCACTGTCGGGATCGCTTCAATCGTCTCCTCACGTGATAGCATGCGGCTGGGTCCCAGGCCGAGTTTTCCCGCCAGTTGGTCATAGACCTTCATGCCGATGCCGTAGAATGGGCCTTCCCACCACTTGTAGCTGGGTATGACGAAGGCCAGATCGTGGACCAGATGCGGGGCGTTCTTCGCCAGACGACCGCGCTCGCGCAGGGCTTCCAGCACGAGGCTGACATTCCCCTGCTTGAGATAGCGGACGCCCCCGTGGACGAGCTTGGTGGAGCGGGACGAGGTGCCTTTGGCAAAGTCCGCCATTTCAATGAGCGCCACGGAATGGCCACGGGTGGCGGCATCCACCGCCGCACCGAGGCCAGTGGCCCCGCCGCCTACGATGATGAAGTCGAAGGGTTCGCTGCGGTTGCGGATGGCGTCGAGATGTTGGGATCGGGAAAAAGACATGGATTCGGGGGTAATGGGTGGAGTGGGGTCATTCGGCTTTGCCCTCTTCCCAATCAAGCGACCGGGAAACGGCTTTAGCCCAACCTTTGCACAGCTTGGCAATGGAATCCTCCGGAGCCTTGCGCTCGAAGGTGGCATCGACCTTCCAGTTTTTCGCGATGTCCTCGCGGGATTCCCAGAAGCCGACGGCAAGGCCCGCCAGATAGGCGGCACCCAGCGCGGTGGTTTCCGTATTGCTCGGGCGGATCACGCGCGTGCCGAGGATGTCCGCCTGGATCTGGAGCAGCAGGTCGCTGCGGGTGGCACCGCCATCCACACGGAGCTCCGCCAATTTCAGGCCGCTGTCTTTTTCCATCGAGCTGATGAGGTCCGCGCTCTGCAGGGCGATGGCCTCCAAAGCCGCGCGGCAGAAGTGCGCGCGGTTCGTACCACGGGTGATGCCGAAGGCCGCACCACGTGCATACGGGTCCCAATGCGGCGCGCCGAGTCCGGCAAACGCCGGAACGATGTAAAGACCTCCGCTGTCCTTCACCGTCGCCGCCAGCCTGTCGCATTCGGCGGCGGATGAAATGATCTTCATCTCATCGCGCAGCCATTGGATGGCCGCTCCCGCGATGAAGATGGAACCTTCCAAGGCATACTCGGTGACATCCCCGATCTTCCACGCCACGGTAGTAAGAAGATTGTTCTTCGAGGCCACCGCCTGCGTTCCTGTATTCATCAGCATGAAGCAACCGGTGCCGTAGGTATTCTTGGCCATGCCCTTTTCAAAACAGGCCTGCCCGAACAAGGCCGCATGCTGGTCCCCGGCCATACCCGCGATGGGCGTGCCATACTCGGTGGTGCCATAGACCTCCGAACACGAACGAACCTCCGGCAGCAGTTCCTTCGGAATGTCGAGGATCTCCAGCAGTTCATCGTCCCACCGGCCTTCATGGATGTTATAGAGCAGCGTGCGACAGGCGTTGGTGGCATCGGTGACATGCACCTGGCCATCGGTGAGCTTCCATACCAGCCAGCTATCGACGGTACCGAAGGCGAGCTTGCCCTGCTTCGCGAGATCACGCGCGCCTTTCACGTTGTCGAGGATCCAACGGACCTTCGTGCCGGAGAAATACGGATCGAGCCGCTTGCCGGTCTTCGCTGTGAAGACGGCCTCCTTCCCTTCCCGCTTCAGCTTCGCGCAGAAGTCGGCAGTGCGTCGGTCCTGCCAGACGATGGCGTTGTAGATCGGTTTGCCGGTCTCACGATTCCACACGATGGTGGTCTCGCGCTGGTTGGTGATGCCGATGGCGGCGACATCGCGGTCGGAGGCATCGGCCTTGCCCAGCACCTCGGAAAGCGTGGCGCGTTGGCTCGACCAGATCTCCATCGGATCGTGTTCGACCCAGCCGGGCTGCGGGTAGATCTGTTTGAACTCGCGCTGGCTGACTGCGATGCCGGTGCCACTCTTGTCGAAAAGAATCGAACGCGAGGAAGTGGTGCCCTGGTCGAGGGCGAGAATGTAACGGGGATTCACGTGGTTGGGATGATTGGAGTTTTTTGAGATGGAATCAGCCTGCGAAGCCGAGAGCCTTGAACAACAGACCGCCGGCAATGCCGCCGGCAATAGGAGCGGCGACCGGAATCCAGGCATAGCTCCAGTCGGAGCTGCCCTTGTTGGCCACCGGCAGAATCGCGTGCGCGATGCGTGGCCCAAGGTCGCGGGCCGGATTGATCGCATAGCCGGTGGGACCACCGAGCGAGAGACCGATCGAGAACACCGTAAGCGCGACAAGCAAGGGAGACCACCACGTGGCGGCGATGCCAGCCATCGCATCCGCGGCTTCTCCGGCGTCCATCGTGTTTCCGGCATTCACACGACCAATCGCCATCACCGCGAAGACCAGCATGGCCGTTCCGATGAACTCGGTGATGAAATTCGGCACCGTGGACCGGATCGCCGGGGCCGTGCAGAAACAGGCGAGCTTCGCCCCCTTGTCCTCGGTCGCCCCCCAATGGCTGAGATAGGTGAGCCACACCAGCGTAGCACCGGCGATGGCACCGCCGAGTTGGGAGGCGATGTAGCCGGGCACCTCCGCCCATGGAAAGCCGCCGGTGGTGGCAAGCGCGAGAGTGACGGCGGGATTCAAATGCGCCCCGGAAATACGACCGGTGGCGTAAACAGCCAACCCTACGGCGAAGGCCCAACCGGCGGTGATGACGATCCAGCCGCCGCTGTTGCCCTTCGATTTGGCGAGGACCGCATTGGCGACCACGCCATTGCCGAGCAGGATCAGGATGGCCGTGCCGACGAACTCGGCGAGATAGTGGTTCATGATTCGGATGGTTTTTGGTTTGGATTTAGAAGCTGATGGAAAGGGTCAGGGCACCCCACAGCTCGTTGTCGCCATCAAAAGTGTCCAATGGCAGGGCCAGCCCAACGGCGGGCGTCAGGGAAACCTGCTTGGTGATCTTGTAGGGAGCGGTGAGGCCGATGGTGAGATTGTCCAGGCCATCACTGCCGGTGGGTCCGCGATAGTGCTGGGAGAAGCCAATCGAGGCATAGGGAGCGAGCGACAGGCGCTCGGTGATCTCACGGGTGTATTTGATGCCGAGCTCCTCGTACCAGCCGTCCGCATCCTCATTGTAGCCCACGTGCATCCAGGTCGAGATGCCGTTCTTGAAGTCGTGCGAAAGCCGCAGGTAGAACTCGACGCTGTCCGAGGAATGGTAGTCGGGGAAATGATACCAGATCACGCCGAGAGCGGCATCCACCGGACCGAAATCGTGGTGGACATAGGCGCTGGGAGTGAGCTCCTCATAATCGGAATTGGTACCGCTGCCGTGGTAAAGATTGAAGTGGAGGAAGTCCTTGTACTCCACGTCCAGTCCCTGCCACAGGTTGGCGCTGCCCATGCTGGAGTCGGCTCCCCGATAGACATGCAGCGATTCATAACCTGCGGTCAGCGAGAATGCGAAATCCCCCTCCGAGCGGGTTTCATAGGAAGCCGGCAGCTCTCCGGCGGACAGCAGCGGCGCGGAGGCGAGCATGAGGAGGGCGGCGGGCAACAGATGGTTTTTCATACGCATGATGGCGATGTGGGTTTGATGATCGGATTGAATGAATCCGATGCACCCATCCCCTCCTCCGGCACATTTGAAAAGCAGTTTTGAATGCCACGGAAATCCTTGGAAATCAACTCGATTGGACCCAGCAGAACGTCTCTTTCGTTATACCCAACAGTATCCATTCTTTCGGTTGGATTCGCGTGGATTGCGGTTAGGATTTCCCACTGAAACCCAAGGCGGACCCTTCCCGGTTATTTTGTAATCGCGGGGGAAAACCCGTATCCCGGAACCAAAAATGCTGCCACTCAAACGCCACCAACAGATCCTGCGCCATCTCCAGCAAACCGGCAGCATCCGGAGCCTGGATCTCGCCGCCCTGCTGGGGGTGAGCCATGAGACCGTTAGAAAGGATCTGGCATTTCTCCATGAAGCCGGGGAACTGGAACGCACTCACGGCGGCGCCGTGCTGCCAATGGGATCGGCACGTGCGGGTCTCCCGCTGCCGGAACGCGCCGCCTTCCATCATGAGGCGAAACTGGCGATCGCAGCCGCAGCCGTGCAACTCGTGCCACCACGCGCGGTGATCTTTCTCGATGCCAGCTCCACGGTACTGCGGATGGCCGAAGCACTGCCCTACGACATTCCATTGACCGTCATCACCAACGCCCATCACGTGGTGGTGGCATTGGCGAAGCGGCCCAACATCAATCTCATCTCCACCGGTGGCACCTACGAGGACCGATCCTGCGCCTACACCGGCGTGGTGGCGGAAGATTCGATCCGCCGCTATCTGGTGAGCCTCGCGTTTCTCGGCGTGGACGGACTCGATGCCCGCCACGGCGCGATGGACATCAATCCCGGACACGCCCTGCTCAAGGAGCGGCTGCTCGGCAATGTCGAAAAGGCCGTCGTTCTCGCCGACCATAGCAAGCTGGGCGTGACCAGCAGCCACATCTTCGCACGTCCGGATCAGATCCACCAGGTCGTCACCGATCCACAGGCCGATTCCGCCAGAATCAGCGAACTGCGCGGAGCCGGCATGGACGTCATCGTGGCATCCGAATAACTTCCGCCATGGAAATCCGCAGAGCCACCGACGCCGACCACGACGCTGTTTGGGAAATTTTCCGCAACGTGATTGCCGCGGGTGACACCTACGCATTCGACCCGGCCATGCCGCGGGAAAAGGCCATCGGCTATTGGTTCGCCGATGGTGCCGCCACCTATGTCGCCTCGGAGAACGGAAAAATTCTCGGAACCTATATCCTCAAGCCCAACCAGCCGGATCTCGGTTCCCATGTGGCGAATGCGGGCTACATGGTGTCGGACGAGGCGCGCGGCAAGGGAGTCGGCTCCGCCTTGTGCAGGCACTCCATGGAAGAAGCCACGAAACAGGGCTATCTCGCCATGCAATTCAACATCGTGGTGAGCACGAACGAAGCCGCTGTCCACCTTTGGCAAAAGCATGGCTTCCGCATCATCGGCACCACGCCCAAAGGTTACCGCCACCAGAAGCTCGGCCTGGTGGATACCTACATCATGTTCCGCGAACTCGTCTGAGTGACGAGACCCGGGTCGACAGTGTGATCCTTTCGTCCCACGGGATTCGTGGCCGGAAACTCCACTTATGTAAACCAATGCCCGGGAACTTCCCGGCATCGTTGTTCTCCACCCATCCAAGATAGCGGAATGGATGCAGAGCCGGTCAAAAAATGACGGGCCAAATAGTCTTGCGACATCCCCCGCAGTGAGGGTTCAATGCGATTGCCTGAATGGCCTTTATCCGCACCCGCGGTAAAGCATCCTCGTCTTTTGAACAAACGCATGACGGCCCCTCAAACGGTCCGTCCGTTTCAAATCCCGAACCCCCAATCGGGCCATGAACACACCCTCCCGCTTCCGATGTGCCGGGTGCCTTTTCGGCATGCTGGTATTCCTGCTGACACTCACCTTGGCCCAAGCCGACAACTGGCGGCCCGCCGGCCCGAATTCCGATGGCCGGCCGATGTACGGCACATGGTTTGCAAGCCCCACCGAAGGATGGGCCGTGGGCACGGACGGAGGCGCCATCCGTCATACGATCGATGGCGGCCTGACCTGGTCCGACCAACCCACCGGCCTCTCTGGATCGACGACGATCTTCTATGCCATCTGGGGCACGGATGCATCGAACGTTTGGGCCGTGGGCTCCGGCAGCACGATCCTGCGTTACAATGGAACTTCGTGGGCACTGCAAGGACTCTCCTTCACTCCCACGGCGAACAACCATCTATGGGGTGTATGGGGTGCGGACGCAAACAACGTCTGGGCCGTGGGTGGCGATTCCTTCGTCGGTTCCGGCACGATCTTCAAATGGAATGGCAGCACCTGGACCGCTCAAACCTCCGGCACCACTCAAGTCCTCCAAGGAGTGTGGGGCACGGGAACCACCAACGCATGGGCGGTGGGCTTCTCGGGCACGATCCTGCGCTGGAATGGCAGCGCATGGTCTCCGGAAACCTCCGGCACCTCCGCCACCTTGAATGGCATTACCGGCGTGGACGCCTCCAACGTCTGGGCCGTGGGCAATGGCGGCGTGATCCGGAAATGGGACGGCTCCTCATGGACCGCACAAACTTCCGGCACCTCCGCGGCCCTCCGGCACCTGTGGGCGGCGGATGCGAACAACGTGTGGGTGACCACCGGCGGGAACGACGTTTTGAAATGGGACGGCAGCAGTTGGAGCTCCCAGGCCACAGGAGCGGTCAACTCGCTGCTGAGCATCTCAGGTGGAAACGCCAGCAGCGTCTATGCGGTGGGAGAGCATGGCAACATCGTGAAATGGAACGGCAGCGCGTGGAGCACACTCGCCACCGGACCACCCGGAACACTCGCGGGCATATGGGGTGCCAATGCCAACAACATCTGGGCGGTGGGGGCGAATGTCGGGTTCGCGTCCACCATCGTGAAATGGGACGGAGCGTCATGGACTTCACAGACGCATCCGAATGTTTTCCGCTTGCGGGGTGTATGGGGTGCGGATGCGAGCAACGTCTGGGCCGTAGGCGACGCCGGAGCCATCCTCAGGTGGGACGGCAGCACATGGTCCACGCAAACCTCCGGCACCACCCGCAATCTCTACGCCATCTGGGGCGCGGACGCGAACAATGTCTGGGCGGTCGGCCAGTTCAATACCGTCCTCAAGTGGAACGGTTCCTCATGGAGCGTGCATGACCCCACCGCCGGTGTGGATCTCTATGCGGTGTGGGGCACCAGCGCGAACAACGTGTGGGCGGTGGGTTATGCGCCGACCAGCAGCGGCATCATCCGACATTGGGATGGCTCCTCATGGAGCTACTTCACCGGGCCGCCCAGCGGCGATCTGACCGCCATCTGGGGCACCAGCAACAGCAACTTCTGGATAGGAGGAAACAATGGCAAACGCTACCGCTGGGACGGGTCCACCTGGGTCAACCATTCCACCGTGGTATCGGACTGGTTCACCGGCCTGTGGGGCGATGGCACCGGCAATGTCTGGGCGGTGGGACTCTACGGCCGCATCGACAAGTGGAACGGCTTGTCCTGGTCGACCGAGACTCTGAACACCACCGAGCACTGCACCGGCGTATGGGGCATGAACGGTTCATTGGTGTATTCCTCGATGAGCAACCAGATCCGTACCAACGCGCCCTTCGCGCCTGCCGTTACCACCCAGGCCGCCACTTCCATCACGCCGGCCGGAGTGACGCTGAATGGCACCGTCAATCCGGGTGGTGGCGTGACCTCCGCCCAGTTCGACTACGGCCCGACCGCGGCCTTCGGCCAAAGCGCGACCATCACCTTGAGCCCGAACAACGGCACCACCACGCAGAACGTGAGCACTACGGTCAGCGGCCTGGCTCCCGGAACGCTTTACGTGTTCCGCGCCTCGGCGACGAACGCCTTCGGCACCGCGCTCGGCTCGAACCAGGTCTTCACCACACCGGACGCTCCGGACATCGCCGTGGAGCAACCCGCCGGAAGCGGTCTCCAGGATGGAGTTTCCTCGGTGGGATACGGGGACGTGCTGACGGGCAGCTCGCTGGTGAAAACCTTCACGATCCGCAATACCGGCAATCAGACGCTCAACAGCATCGCGGTCACCAAGGACGGTGCGAACGCGGGCGACTTCACGCTCGGCTCCCCCGGTGTCACGACACTCGCTCCGGGCGCGAGCACCACCTTGGACGTCACCTTCAATGCCAGCACCACGGGTGCCCGCACCGCGAACCTCCACATCACCAGCGATGATCCGGACGAGTCCCCTTTCGACCTCGTGCTCACCGCCACCACCACGGCGCGGGAAATCGCGGTGGAACAACCCGCCGCCACCAATCTCACCGACGGTAGCAGCACCGTGGCCTATGGCAACGTGATGGTCGGAGCTTCCCTCGTGAAAACCTTCACCGTCCGCAACGTCGGCACCAGTGTGCTGACACTCACGGGTGTGACGAAGGATGGCACCAACCAGGCCGAGTTTACGGTGGGCTCGCTGAGCGGCACCAGCGTGGCACCAGGTGCAACGGTGACATTCAATGTCACCTTCATCCCCACGGCTCTGGGCGCCAGAACCGCTGCCATCCACATCGGTAGTGACGATGCGGATGAAAACCCGTTCGACATCGCACTCACCGGCAATGGCACCGGACCGGAGATCACGGTGGAACAGCCCTCACTCAACAACGTGCCCGATGGCGGCACCGTGGCCTATGGCAGCACCAATCTCGGCACGCCGGTGGTGAAGACCTTCACGGTCAAGAACAGCGGCAATTCGAACCTCACTCTCACCGGAGTGACCAAGGATGGCACCGATGCCGCGGACTTCACGATCGGCTCGCTGGGTTCCACCGTAATCGCGCCCGCTTCCGTCACGACCTTCAACGTCACATTCAATCCGAGTGTTCTCGGCGCGAAGACCGCCGCCATTCACATCGGCAGCGATGACTCGGACGAGAACCCTTTCGACATCACCCTGACCGGCACCGGCACGGCTCCGGAAATCGCGGTTGAGCAACCGGCTGGCACCGACCTGACCGATGGCAGCAGCACCATCGACTACGGCACGCTTACCGTAGGCTCGCCTTCGGTGAAAACCTTCACCGTCCGCAACACGGGCAACTCCACGCTGACTCTCTCCGCCATCACGAAGGACGGAACGAACGCCTCGGAGTTCACCGTTGGCTCGCTGAGTTCCTCCAGCATCGCACCGGCCGCCACCGCGACTTTCACCGTCACCTTCACACCGGCCTCCATCGGTGCGAAGACCGCCGCGATCCATCTGCCGAGCAATGATGCGAACGAAAACCCGTTCGACATCGCGCTGACCGGCATCGGCACCGGACCGGAAATCGCGGTCGAGCAACCCGCAGGCACCAACCTGACCGATGGCAGCAGCACCATAGCCTATGGCAGCACCACGATGGGAACGCCGGTGGTCAAGACCTTCACCATCCGCAACCTCGGCGATCAGGATCTCACCGGTCTGGCCGTGACCAAGGACGGCAGCAACCCGGGCGACTTCACCATCGGCTCGCTGGGAGCGACCACGCTCGCGGCGGGTGCCAGCACCACCTTTGACGTCACCTTCAATACCTTCAGCCCCACCGCACGCAGCGCTGCCATCCACATCGCCAGTAACGACGCGAATGAGAATCCCTTCGATCTCAACCTTACGGGCACCGGCACCGGGCCGGAGATCGGACTGGAGCAACCCTCCGGCACGAACCTTGCGGATGGAACCTCGACCGTCGCGTGGGGCGGCGTGGTGGTGGGGACATCACCCGTGGTGAAGACCTTCACGATCCGGAACAACGGCACCACCCTGCTGAGCGGTCTCGCCGTCTCGGTGGATGGCACGAATGCATCGGAATTCACGGCATCCGCTCCGGGAGTGAATGCCTTGAACCCGGGATCGAGCACCACCTTCACGATCACCTTCAATCCCGCCGCCAACGGTTTCAAAACCGCGGCCCTTCACGTCACCAACAATGACGTGGACGAGAATCCATTCGACGTGGCCTTGACCGGCTCCGGCACGACCGCGCCGGTGAACTGGCGGGTGGCGGGCGCGAATGCCGATGGACGCCCGCTGGAGAAAGTGTGGTTCGCGGATGCCAACAACGGCTGGTCCGTGGGCGGGAATACCCTCAACTACAGCTCCATCCGCAGCACCACCGATGGCGGCCTGAATTGGAACAGCCAGCTTTCCGGATTCCAACTCGACCTCAAGGGCGTGTGGGGCACGAACACCAGCAACGTGTGGGCGGTGGGCATGTCCGGTGTGATTGTGAAGTGGAACGGCTCGTCGTGGGGTTCGCAAAGCTCCGGCACAGGCAACGATCTCTACGGTGTGTGGGGGCTCGATGCCAACAACGTGTGGGCCGTCGGGCTCTCCGGCACGATCCGGAAGTTCAATGGCTCCACCTGGAGCGCGCAAACGTCCGGCACCACCACCGTCGCCTTCACCTCCGTATGGGGGGCCGATGCCAGCAATGTCTGGGCTGTGGGGACCGGCGGTGCGATCTACAAATTCAACGGCACCTCGTGGGCCGTGCAAACCTCCGGCACCACCCAGATCCTGCGGTCCGTCTGGGGAACCGCCGCCAACAACGTGTGGGCAGTCGGCGATGCCGGGACCATCGTAAGATGGAACGGCACTTCCTGGGCGGCCCAGACCTCCGGCACCACAACCACGCTGTATTCCGTCACCGGCACCGATGCCAACAACATCTGGGCCGTGGGCAACACCGGCTTGATCCGGAAATGGAATGGCACGGCTTGGTCCACACAAACGTCCAACACCACCCAGCCGCTTCATGGCAACGTGCATCCCAGCGCCACCACCGGCTGGGCGGTGGGTGAAGCCGGAGCCATCCTGAAGTGGAACGGCACCGCATGGAGCACCACCAGCTCCGGCACCGGCGGAGCCTTCCCTTTCCGTGGCATGTGGGGCAGCGACGCGGACACTGTCTGGACCGCCGGTGATGGTGGCCTGATCTACAAGGGCAATGCCACCACCGGCTGGACCCCGCAGACCTCCGGCACCACCAACGCGCTTTATGGAGTGTGGGCGGCGGATGCCACCAACATCTGGGCCGTGGGCGCGACCGGCACCATCCGCAAAGGCAATGGCACCACATGGGCCGCACAAACCTCCGGCACCACCAATCTGCTGCTTGCGATACATGGCCTGAACACCACCAACCAGTGGGCGGTGGGACTCGGTGGCATCATCTTGAAAGGCAACGGCACGACCTGGGCGGTACAGACCTCCGGCACGACGAACCAGTTGAACTCCGTACACGCCATCGATGCCAACAATGTCTGGGCGGTGGGGGCCGCAGGAACAATCCGCAAGTGGGACGGCACCGCGTGGGGCGCGCAGACCTCCGGCACTGCCAATGCCCTGTACGACGTGTGGGGGCCGGACGCCAACAACCTCTGGGCCGTGGGAGCTACTGGGACCATCGTAAAATGGAACGGCACCGCGTGGAGCGTGAAAACCTCCGGCACCACCAGCGATCTGAATGCGATCTGGGGCACGGACACCACCAACCTCTGGGCCTGCGGGCTCAACGGACTGCTGCTGAAAAGCAACGACGGCGGGGAATCGTGGATCGCGGATGTCTCGAACACCACCGCCACCCTGAACGCCCTGTGGGGATCGGGCTCCACGCTCTACACCACGGGCAATGCCGGGGTCATCATGACCAACATCGGGATTCCGCCGGTCCCCACCACCCTCGCCGCCACCAGTGTGACCGCCTATGGCGCGACGCTGAATGCAACGGTGCATCCGGAGGGCGTGGTGACCACCGCGAAATTCCAATACGGCCTGACCACCTCCTATGGCACGGATGCCATCGTCACCCTGTCCCCCAACAACGGCAATGCGTTCCAGAACGTCTCGGCCGTCCTCACGAATCTCGCCTCAAACACGACCTATCACTTCCGCATCAGCACCACCAACAGCGGTGGCACGGTGACCGGCTCGGATCTGACCTTCACCACTCCGGCCATCGCGGAGATAGCCGTCGAACAACCGGCCGCGACGCCGCTGACGGATGGCTCCGGCACCGTGGGCTTTGGGACCACGCCATCCGGAACACCGGTGGTGAAAACATTCACCATCCGCAACACCGGAACCGCCAATCTCACGCTCGGCACGATCACCAAGGACGGCACGGCTGCCGCCGATTTCACGATCGGCGCTCCTGGAGCCACGACCCTCGCTCCAGCCGCCACCACAACTTTTGACGTCACGTTCAATCCCAGTTCATTCGGTGCCAAATCCGCCGCGATTCATATTGCCAGCAATGATGCCACGGAGAGTCCGTTCGACATCGCTCTCACCGGCACCGGAGCCGCGCCCGAAATCGTGGTGGAACAACCGGCAGACACGGACCTCGCCGATGGCAGCGCATCGATCTCCTTCGGCAGCAGTGCTCCCGGCAATCCGGTGGCACGGACCTTCACCATCCGCAATACCGGCAATGCAAACCTGACACTGACGGACATCACCAAAGACGGCCCGAACCAGGGAGACTTCGTCATCGGCACCCCGGGAGCCACCACCATCGCACCGGGAGACAGCACCACGTTTGAGGTCACCTTCACTCCGGCCGCCACCGGAGCAAGAACCGCCGCCCTTCACATTGCCAGCAATGACGCGGATGAAAATCCTTTCGACATCGCCATGGGTGGTACCGGCGCGGCACCGGAGATCACGGTCGAGCAACCGGCAGGCACGGATCTCACCGATGGCTCCGCCACCATTGCCTTTGGCGACTCTCTCGTCGGCACACCGGTGATCCGCACTTTCACGGTGAAGAACACCGGCATCAGCGATCTCAACGGGATCTCCATCACCAAGGACGGAACCGATGCCGCCCAGTTCGCCGTGAGCGCACCGGGTGCCACGACCCTCGCAGCCGGAGCGAACACCACCTTCACCGTAACCTTCACACCGGCCAGCAGTGGAGCCAAATCCGCCGCCATTCACATTGCCAGCGATGATGCCGATGAGAATCCCTTCGACATCGCACTCGGTGGCACGGGAACGGCACCCGAGATCGCCATCGAACAACCGGTCGGCACCGGTCTCACCAGTGGTTCTGCCACGGTTTCGTTCGGAGATGTTCCGACAGGCACGCCACAGGCGAAATCCTTCACGGTGAAAAACACCGGCACCGCCACCCTCACCGGACTGGCACTCACGATGGATGGAGCGGACGCCGTTCTCTTCAGCGCCACTACCATTCCCACCACGCTGGCGGCGGGTGGCAGCTTCACGTTCGACATCACCTTCACTCCCACCACCACCGGATCGAAAACAGCGGCCCTGCACCTCGCCAGCAGCGATGCCGACGAAAACCCATTCAACATCGCGCTGACAGGAAATGGCACCGTTCCCGAGATCGCCATCGAACAGCCGGTGGGAACCGGCCTCACCGATGGCACCTCCAGCGTCGCCTTTGCGGATACTCCGGTCGGCGGCTCATCCATTCTCACCTTCACCATCCGCAATACCGGCACCGCCGATCTCACCGGACTGGCAGTGACGAAGGATGGTACCGGTGCCTCCGCCCTGACCCTCGGCGCACCTGCGGCTACCACCCTCGCTCCGGGAGCCACGACGACCTTCACCGTCACGTTCAGTCCCAGTTCGGGTGGTGCCAGCACAGCGGCCATCCACATCGCGAGCAATGATACGGACGAGAATCCCTTCGATATCGCTCTCACCGGCAACGGCACCCTCATTGTTTCCAACTGGCGCACGACCTTCTTCGGCAGTCCCGACAACTCCGGTGACGGAGCCGATCTCGCAGATCCTGACAACGATGGCTTGGAAAACCTGCTCGAGTTCGCCCTCGGACTGAATCCCACCTCCGGAGCTTCCCAGCAGCTTCCCCAGCCGCTCACGGCGGGCGGGAATCTCACCCTGAGCTTCACCGAGCCAACCGGCATCGATGGAATCATCTACGGTGCGGAATACACCAGCAATCTCTCCCCGGGCAGTTGGTTGCCCGTCGCGGATACCGGCACCGGTGGAAACCATATCTTCTCGGTTCCCATGGCCGGAAATCCGGGCCTTTTCATCCGGCTCGTGGTGACCGCGGAGTGAAGCCGACCTCTTCAGGCAACCTCGGATCGCCATATCGGCTTTGAAAACTGGAGCCGCTGGTCGGATTTGAACCGACGACCTGCTCATTACGAATGAGCTGCTCTACCCCTGAGCTACAGCGGCGTCTCGCCTTGGGCGGGCGGTATGATGCAAAGTTGGAACGGCCCGGCAAGCGGGAAGTATCCGGGCGAAAGATTTTGCGGAATTCGTCCGGCCCGCTTCGCACGACCTGCTCATTACGAATGAGCTGCTGGCAGAAACGGGACGGCCATGTCCCTACCCTCTGGCATAGTGCCCGCGGATGCCAGCGACGAGTCCGGGGATGTCGTGGGGATTCGCCTCGAAGGCAGGCTCCACTCCATGTTTCCGCAGGGCCTCACTGGTGACGGGACCGATGCTGGCGGCGGCGCAACCTTCCGGCCATGGCACGCCGAGGGCGAAAAAGTGATCCACCGTGGAGGCGGAGGTGAAGGTGATCATGTCCGCACCCTCCTCCTTCACGCGGGCAAGATTGCCGGTGGGATCGGAAGTTTCAGCGACAGTGCGGTAGGCGACGCATTCATCCACAATGGCACCGAGGGCGGTGAGGCCGTCATAGAGGACATCGCGGGTGTCTTCCGCGCGGACCCACATCATGGTGAGGTTCTCAACGGATTCCTTTTCGAAGGTTTCCAACAAGCCCTCGGCCACGAAACGCTCGGGCAGGAGGTCGATGCCGAAGCGGTATTCACGAATCTTCTTCGCGGTGGCATCACCGATGGCGGCGATGCGCGGATTGCCGAGACTGCGGGCGTCCTCATAGACGGCGAAGAAGGCATCGAAAAAGCGCTGCACACCATTCGGGCTAGTGAAGATCAGCCAGTCGTATTCGTGGGCGTGGGTGACGTGCTCGGCAAAGGCGAGCTTGTCGGTTGGGGCATCGATGCGGATCGTCGGGAGTTCGATGGCATCCGCGCCGAGATTCGAAAGCGCGCGGGAGAGTTCTCCAGCCTGCTCGCGGGTGCGGGTCACCACGATGCGTTTGCCGAAGAGCGGACGCTTCTCGAACCAGTTGATCTTCTCCCGCTCCTTCACCACGCCGCCGATGACAGCAACCGCAGGCGAACCGAATTCGGCACGCTCCGCAATGTCCGCGATGTCCGCCAGGGTGCCGGTGATCGTCCGCTGCGAACCGGTCGTCGCCCAGCGCGTGAGCGCGATCGGCGTGGTGGCATCCGCCCCATTGGCAACCAGCGCGCTGGTGATCTCCCGGAGACGGGCGACTCCCATCAGGAAGACCTTCGTGCCTGGTGTCTTGGCCAGGTGGGCGTAGTCGATGGAGCTTTCGCCCTTGGTCGGGTCCTCGTGGCCTGTGAAAATGGTGAGCTGCGAACAATGATCGCGGTGCGTCACCGGAATGCCCGCATAGGCCGGGCCACCGATGGCGGAGCTGATACCGGGAACAATCTCGAAGGCCACACCAGCCGAGGCCAGTTCGGCGGCTTCCTCGCCACCACGGCCGAAGATCATCGGATCGCCACCCTTGAGACGGACGACGTTGAGGCCCGCCTTGGTCTTCTCGACAATGAGCGCATTGATGCCGTCCTGGGACAGGGCGTGGTCGGCGGCGCGCTTGCCCACGTACATCTTTTCCGCGCCGGGCTTGGTCCAGCGGAGCAGCTCCGGGCTACTAAGGGCATCGTACACCAGGACATCGGCACGCTCGATCAGCTCCTTCGCGCGAAGAGTGACGAGGCCGAGGTCGCCGGGACCAGCGCCGACGAGATAACAGATACCGGGAGTGCTCATGAGAGGGATTCGAAAAGGAGGAAGGCCGCGTGGAGCGGATCGGAGGTGCAGGCGGACAGGTCGCCGGTTTTCGGATCGCCACCCTGCTCGGGGAAAACGCGGGCCTTGAGATGGAGCTGGCCGTGTTCGATGGCGGTATAGACGCCCACCGGCGTGTGACAACCGGCATCGAGCAGGCGCAGGAACTCGCGCTCCGCCACCACCCGCAGCCAAGTGTCGCGATGGCCGATCATCTCCGCGATGTCGCAGGCGCGCGCATCATCGGCGCGGATCTCGAAGCCGATGGCCCCCTGCCCCGCGGCGGGATAGAAGACATCCTCCGGCAACCGCTCGGCATGAAGCGTGGCGATCACGGCATCCTCACCGGCAAGAGGCTCCACCTTGCCAGCAGAGACAAGCGGCAGATAACCGAGACGGACGAGGCCGGCCTCCGCGAGCATGATCGCATCATAAGTCCCCTCCTCGGCCAGCTTCCGCAGGCGGGTCGGGACATTGCCACGCAGGTCGATGATTTTCAGGTCCGGACGCAGCCACTGAAGCTGGCGTGCGCGACGCACACTGCTGGTGCCCACCACCGCTCCGGCGGGAAGGTTTTCCAAAGCCGTGCCATCGCGGGTGAGCAGCACGTCCCGGATCGGCGCGCGCTCCAGCACGGCGGCGATGGCGAAGCGATCCTCCAGCACCGTCGGCACGTCCTTCAGGCTATGCACCGCAAGATCGATCTCACGGGCATCGAGCGCGATTTCCAGTTCCTTGGTGAAGACCCCCTTGTCGAGCACGCCTTCCACTTTCGCCACTTCGCTGAGCGCCACATCGGTACGGCGGTCGCCGGTGGTGCGGATCACATTGCGGACGACCTGGAGATCAGGAAACGCCGCGGCCAACGCCGCTTCGGTGGACACGGCCTGAGCCAGCGCGAGATCGCTGCCGCGGGTGCCGATGGTGAAGGTTTCGCTCATGCGTATAAGTGGAATCGGATCAGGTACCGGGAAGGTTCATCTTCGCGAGCTCGCTTTCAATGATGCGCTCGCATTCCTCGATCTGGCGCTGGCGGCGGCTACGAGCCTCCTCGGCCAGTTGCTCCAGCGTGTCGATGTCGTAGAGATAGACTTCCTCGATCTCGCCGACGGCTGGATCGATGTCACGCGGCACGGCGATGTCGATGAAGAACAGCGGACGGAATTTCCGCGCGCGTCGGACTTTTTCCACCTCCTCGCGATGGACGATCGCATGTGGCGCGCCGGTGGAGGAAATCACCACGTCCACCCGCTCCAGCACCTTCTGCCACTCATCGAAGCGCACGGCACTGCCGCCGGTTTCCTTGGCCAGCTCCACCGCGCGATCATACGACCGGTTGGTGACGAAGATACCGCGGGCACCACGGGAGACCAGCGCCTGCGCGGTGAGGCGGCTCATTTCCCCGGCACCGAGGATCATCACCTCGCTGTCCTTGAGATGGCCGAAAATCTTTTCCGCAAGATCGACGGCGACATTGCCGATCGAGGTCGCGCCTTCCTGGATGGAGGTCTCGGTGCGGACCTTCTTGCCCACGCCGAAGGATTTCTGGAACAGGCGGTTCAGGAAGCCACCGGTGGTACCGGCCTCCAGAGCGGCTTTGTAGGCCTGCTTCACTTGGCCGAAGATCTCGGTCTCCCCGAGCACCATCGAATCCAAGCCGCTGACAACGCGGCACAGATGCTCCGCGGCATCAGCCTTTTCCTTGCGGTAGAAATGATCGCGCACCGTGTCATCGAGGCCGTGGCGCTCGACCAAAGTGTGCTCGATGCGGCTCAGGGTTTCCCCACCCTCGTCCGCGGCGAAGTAGAATTCGGTGCGGTTGCAGGTGGAAACCACCACGCCCTCGGCCACGCCTTGGATGGACGCGATCTCGCGTGCCGCCTCGCCGAGCTTGGTATTGCCCACGGCGAAGCGCTCGCGCACCTCCACGGGCGCGGTGCGGTGATTGAGGCCGAGACAAACCAATTCCATCAGACGAAAGCGAATACCGTGAGGGAGACCAGGAACATGCCCACCGCGGACAATGAAAACCGCCTGCCGGTCATGCCACGCACCATCTTGATCCCCAGCAACAGGATGTAGCCGATCCAAGTGACGACCGCCGCCACGAAGTGACCATAGCCGCCGGAGTGCGGCATGATGAATCCGGCGATGATGCCCACCGTGAGCAGGGCCGTGCCCAGCCACAGCAGGCGGACCATGCAATCCAGCAGTTCGCGGACCGGCGGCAGATTCCGGAACAGCCCACTCTTCAGATGATGCTCCTTCAACTGCCGGTCCAGTACCAGGAACATCACCCCGGCCACTCCGGCCAAGGCCAGCGCACCGTAGGACAGGACGGACGTGGCCGCGTGGGTCTCGCCCCAGGCATTTCCCGGCAGGCGCTTGACCAGAGCCAGTTCGGTGAGAATCCCGGGCCACAGGGCCACGGACTGGAATACCACCACCACCGGCGCGGTGAACACGCCGAGCAGGGAGAGCCGGTAGGGCGGCCCGACGACGAAATAGAAAAGTGTGAGCGACCACGCCAGAAACGCCAGGATTTCCCCCAGGTCCCGCAGCGGGCAGGCTCCGCGGGCTTCTCCGCGGATCGCCAGGAAGCCGAGCTGGCAGCCGAAGGAGGCCAGCATCCAAAGGACCGTCCAGCGGCTGCGGATGCCGTGATGCACGGACATCATCCCGAACACCGCGCCCACGGCGGCGAGCAGGGTCGAGACGATCAGCAGATAGCGGTCCATGGCAGCCCCTCCATGCCCCCCGGGCGCTTTGCACGCAAGCGGTTTTGGAACCCGGATCATCCGGGAATCCGGCATGGATTCCCCCAAGGACGGGCGAAAACCGGCCATTCTTCCACCCCACCGTGGAATCACGGAGCGGAGTGGGGATTTTCTTGGAGTTATTCACAATCGGAAAAGGTTCCTCCTTGACAATCGGGAGGCCTTCCGCCAGCTTCCGCGCCCCAACCCACCGGAACCAAACCAAACCAACGACTTACTGATCGCATGCGTGGAGTGAACGTCAAAAAAGGCGAACCTGTTGATCGCGCCCTGAAGCGCCTCAAGACCAAGCTTGATACCGAGGGTATCCTCGAGGAAATGCGCCGCCGCCGCGCATTCGAGACCCCGACCCAGCGCAAGGCCCGCAAGCTGCGCTCCGCTTCGAAGCGCAACAAGATCCGCTGGCGCTTCTCGAATGCTCCGGCCGCCGTCTCCGCTGACGCTCCCGTCGAAGCCTGAAAATTTCCCGGTTCCGATACCGGTTGGAACAAACGGACGCCTCTCAAGGGCGTCCGTTTTTTTGTGCCTGCTTCTTGTAGCCGCGCTGGTGAGAGCGCGGGTTGGATGAAGTCGGCCGTTCCCATGCAGCCTGTCTTTGATCCCGAAGGGATCACGGATCATAGCCCCGGGTCAACGAGCCTCGGCGAGTGCCACCCGGGGTGAGCGATCTATAAAGTATCAGCACCCCGGAGGGTGTGCCAGAAGGGCAGAAAGGCCTGTGGCTCTCACTCGATCATTCGTTCTCCACAAACGTTCCGCCCTTCTGCGACCCGCTATCGGGGTCGTAATAAAAGAACGATCCTGATCCGGAGGTCGCTGCGCGACTCTCCGGCTATGATCTGCGACCTCTTCGAGGTCGGAAGATGCACTCCGGATGTGTGCGTCAGCCTGTTATCCCAAATCCAGCTTCCTACCCGCCACTCCGCAACAAATCCAGCGGCGGCTGTTTCGCCACGCCCCTTCCGAGCAACAATCCTCCGAGAACCGCGAGGCCGGTGGTGACGAGAAAGGCTCCGACCAGCACGACCAGCACGACCGGACTCGGCCACGGCGAGGCTTTGAAGAGCTTCAGCGCCAGCACCACATTCGCACCCACCGCCAGCATCAGTCCGGTGAGTGCGGAGAGCAGGCCGAGCGTGACATACTCGGTGAACAGGATCAGTCGCACCTGCCGCGCAGAGGCACCGAGCGTCCTTAGCAACGCGCTTTCACGCATGCGGAGGTCGCGGCCATTCAGCAAGGTGCCCGCAAGAATCGGCAGCGCGGCCAACACGGTGAAGCCCGCGAGCACGCCGACCACCGTGGAGATCTTGGCAAGGATGCCACGCACCGTTTCCAGCACGACGGTGAGATCGATAGCGGAGACGTTCGGATACTTCTTCACCATCGCCCGCTGGAGTTCTCCCGACGAGGACGCCGCGGGCACGCGCGTGGTGACGACATGAAACCCCGGCGCGTCTTCCAACACACCGGGCGTGAAGACCATGAAGAAGTTCAGGTTGAAGCGGCTCCAGTCCACCTTGCGCAGGCTGGTGACACGGGTCTTCACCGGCACGCCCTGCACATCCAGCGTCATCTCATCGCCGATATTCACGCGCAGGTCCTTCGCGATCTGCTCTTCCAAGGACAGCGGCACCGGTTGATCCGGACCATCGGCACGGGTCTTCCATTCCCCGGCCACGATCGTCTCGGTGGCATTCAGCTGGTCACGATAGGTGGAACGGAACTCGCGGCGGATCGCCCACTTCGGCACTTCCTTCTTCGCCTCCAGATCGCGCACCGGCACACCGCGGATGGACTGGATGCGCATGGTGACCATCGGCGCGCTTTCCAGCACCGGCAGCTTTTGCTCCGCGAGCAGATCCTTCACGCCCGCTTCCTGATCGGGCTGCACATCCACGAGATAGAGGTTCGGGCTTTCATCGAACTGCCGGAGTTGCAGCCGCTGGTTGATGAGATTTCCCACCAGCAACACCGTGACCACGAGGAAGGTGCCGAGTCCCAGCGAAAGCAGGAACAACAGCGTCTGGTTGCGCGGGCGATGGAGATTGGAAATGCCCTGCCGCAGCAGATAGGGCCACGAGGGCCGCACCAGTTTCCGCGTGAACCACACCAGCAGCCGCGCCACCGCGAGCAGCACGCCGAACGCCACAGCCAGCCCCGCGACCAGTGCGAGCGCGCGCTTCCAATGATCGTCATTCAAGCGCGCCAGCAGCACCAGCAATCCGGCCAACAGCAGATACACCGGCCACGAACGCCAGTTCCCGCGTCGTTCCAACACCGCGCCATCGCGCAAGGTCGCCGCCGGGGAAATCCCATGGATACGCAGCAAGGGCAGCAGCGCGAAGCCGCAGCACACCGCCAGTCCCGCCGCCGCCGTGAGAGAGACCACCCGCCACTCCGGCGCGGCATCGATCTCGATCGGCAGGCTGTCATGAAACGCCGCCACCACTCCGGCATGCAGCGCGACGCCCACCGCCGCGCCGGACAAGGCACCTAACAAACCCAGCGCGACCGCCTGCGCGAAGTAGATGCCGAAGGCGAGATTCCCCGGACAACCGAGGCAGCGCAGGATCGCCACCGTCGGTCCGCGGCGCGTGACATGCGCATGCACCGCCGCCGCCACGCCGATGGCCCCCAGCACCAGCGACGCCAGCGCGAGGATGCCGAGGAACTGTTGGAAATTGTCCAGGGCGTCGCCCAATGTTTCGCGGCGGTCCTCGGAAGACTCGATCCGCATGGACGTATCCGGAAAGCGGTCGCGCAGGTCTTCCTTCAACTTCTTCACGTTCACGCCGGGCCGCAGCTCCAGATGCAGCGCCCGCGTGCTCATGCTGGTGGAGCCCAGCAGACCACTGTGTTCCAGATCCGAAGGACGCACGTAGACCTCCGGCGCGAAGGCCCCGAAGCGACCACTGCGCGGCGCGGCTTTTTTCACCGTGCCGAGGATGGTCAGCTCCAACGAACCAAGCTTCACCTTGTCGCCGACCTTCGCCTGGAACTGATCGAGCAACGCGGGCTCCAACAGAATGCCGGATTCCGATTGCAGCCGCTGCCACGCCTCCGCGGGCACCGTTTCCACCGTGCCATAGAAGGGATAGCCGCCATCGAGCGCGCGCACCTGCACCAGCCGGGTGGCATCCGCCGAGGCGAAGTAGAGCATGGAGGAAAAGCTGGTCTCGTGTCCGGCGCGTTTCGCCCGTGCAGTGAGATCCGCCACCACATCCGCGGGGATCGGCTGGCGCGAGGACACCATCAGGTCCGAGCCCAGCAGCGACTTCGCCTGGGTATCGATCCCGGTTTGCACGCTGGCCTTCAGCGAATGGATCGCCACCAGCGCGGCGATGCCCGCCACGATGGCCAGCGAGAAAATCGCGAGTCTCACACGCTGGGTGCGGCTATCCCGCCACGCCATGCGCCAGGTCCAGGGGTGAAACAGCGCGCCGAGCAGGGTCCGCGGCAGCGGCCGGGTGGAATCAGCGGGCATGCTCCTCCTCCCCGATGATCGCTCCGCCGCCCATCTTGATCACCCGGCGCGCCTTTGCGGCCAGCGAGGGATCATGCGTCACCAGCACCAGCGCGGTGCCCGCTTCGCGGTTCAGCCGGAACAGCATCTCCACGATCGGGCCGCTGGTCTCGGCATCGAGGTTGCCGGTCGGCTCATCGGCGAAGAGGATTTTCGGGCGGTGGATGAAGGCTCTCGCAAGCGCCACACGCTGCTGCTCGCCGCCGGAAAGCTGGAGCGGATAATGATCCAGCCGCTCGCCGAGGCCGACCTGTTTGAGAAGCTCCGCCGCATCCTGCTGCCGTCCCGTTTCACCGCGCAGTTCCAATGGCACGAGCACGTTTTCCAAGGCGGTGAGCGTGGGGATGAGCTGGAAGTTCTGGAACACGAAGCCCACCAGCCGGTTGCGCAGCGCCGCACGGGCGTCCTGATCGAGCGTTTCTAACGGCTGGCCATCAATCTTCACGGTTCCCGCACTGGCGTCATCGAGCCCTGCACACAGGCCGAGCAGGGTCGTCTTGCCGCTGCCGGATGGGCCGATGATCGCGCAGGTGTCGCCCTCTTCCAGTGTGAGATCGATGTCACGCAGGACGGTGAGTTCGTGACCGCCGTTCCGATAGGTCTTGCGCAGCGAGCGGACCTCCAGAATGGGCCGGTTGACGGTCCGGGCATCCGTGCCTACGCTGGCCAATGCGGTGGTTGAAACGGCTGGGTCGGAAATCGGCGGCATCATGGAAAGTTCTCGCGCTGGGGCTTTTGGGATCGTGCGCCGGACTATGGGCCGCGGATGAGCCTAATGCAAATGGCACGCCGAAATCGCCGGGCCGCATCGTGATTCTCGGCGACAGCATCACCGCCGGCTACGGTCTGGATGATCCGGAGGCTGCCTACCCCGCCGTGCTGCAAAAGAAGGTGGAGGCCGCGAAGCTGCCCTACACCATCGTCAATGCGGGCGTGAGCGGCGACACCACCTCCGGCGGCCTCCGCCGCATCAAGTGGGTGCTCGGCAGCGGCGCGGACGTGCTGGTCATCGCCCTCGGCGGCAATGACGGCCTGCGCGGCATCCAACCGAAGCAGACTGAGGAAAATCTAACCGCCATCATCACCCAGGCCCGCGAGAAAGTTCCCGGCATCACCATCGTCCTCGCCGGCATGCAGATGCCCGGGAACATGGGACCGGACTACACCACCAGCTTCCGCGAGATCTTTCCAAAAGTGGCGAAGGACAAGGAAGCCAAGCTCATCCCCTTCCTCATCGAAGGCGTGGGCGGCGATCCCAAGCTCAATCAGGCCGACCAGATCCATCCCACCTCGGAAGGGCAGAAGATTGTCGCCGAAAACGTGTGGAAGGTGCTGGAGCCAGTGTTGAAGGAGCGGAAGAAGAAGTGATGATTCCATCCAGATCAGCGGTAACGCACCACCACTTCGGCACGCTCCCGATGAAGCCTCTTGAGCCGGATGTTTCTGCCCTTCGAAGCCGCCTGTTTCTCCAGTGCTGAGATCTGTTCGTCCAACCGGGCCAACTTCGCAATCCCCATGAGCTGCCTTCTTGGCAGCCATTCCGCGGCATCCCGCTCCACCTTCACGGCAAGCTCCCGCCACCCATCATCGTCCGTCTTCCGGGGAATCCGCCAGCGCCTGCTCAGCTCCCACAGTCCTCCTTGGCACAGCGGACAACGCAGCTCCGTGACCAATCCGAAAGCCGCCTCCGCCCTGCGCGCCCAGCGGCATGAAACACAGATGTAGGTGCGGGAAGACATACGGAAATCAGACGCGATCCACCATCGCCGGTCAACCGGGCAGAGCGATACGCTCCCGAATCCTCTCCAACGTCCTCATTTCGTGGAATTTCGCGCCTTTCAGAGCTGAAAGTCCTTTACACTCTTCCCCAAAAGCGGATTCGCCCCAATAATCTCCCGCATGCCCACCGTCGCCATCGTCGGACGCCCGAATGTCGGGAAATCCGCGCTCTTCAACCGCCTCGCCGGGCGGAAAATCGCCATCGTCCACGACCAGCCGGGCGTCACACGGGACCGCATTTCCGCGCCCTGCAAGGCGACCACCACCGCCTGCACCATCATCGACACCGGCGGTATCGGCGCGTCCTTGGATGACGGCTTCGCCGACCAGGTGGCCATCGAGGCGGACATCGCGATGCAAACCGCGGACCTGATCCTCTTCATCGTGGACGCCCACGAAGGCCTCACTCCCATCGACCAGGCGCTCGCCCAGAAGCTCCGCAAGGCCAAGCCGCCCGTCCGCCTCGTCCTGAACAAGGTGGACCACGAAAAGCACGAAAACGTTTTCGCGGACTTCGCACGACTGGGACTCGGCGCGGGCATCCACGTTTCCGCCGAACACGGCCGCAACGTCGGCGCGCTGGTGGACGTCATCGAGGAAGTGATCGCCCCGCTCGTCGCGGAAACCGAAGCCGAGGCAGAGGTCGCGGAAGCCGTGGGCATCAAGCTCGCCATCGTCGGCAAGCCGAACGCGGGCAAGTCCTCCCTCATCAACGCCATCCTTAAGGACGAGCGCACCATCGTCAGCGAAATCGCCGGCACCACCCGTGATGCCGTCGACCTCCCCTACCAGTTCGCCGGGGAAAATTTCACCCTCATCGACACCGCCGGCTTGCGTCCGCGCGGCAAGCGCGATTCCTCCGTGGAGGTCTTCTCCGCCATGCGCACGGAGAAGGCGATCCGCCGCAGCGACCTCTGCGTGCTCGTCATCGACCTCGCAGCCGGGATCTCCGCGATGGACCGCAAGATCGCCCAGCTCATCATGGAGGAGAAAAAGCCCTGCCTGATCGTGCTGAACAAGTTCGACCTCTATCACCCGGACGCCCCGCGCGGTGCCCGCCTGGAGGAAGCCACCGAGCACGTCCGCCGCGAGCTGTTCTTCCTCGCCTACGCTCCCTTCGTCGCCACCTCGGCGAAGAAAGGCCAGGCCGTCGACCACGTGCTGAAGGAAGCACTCAAGATCCGCGACAAGGCCCAGAACCTCCCCGGCACCGGCGTCCTCAACCGCATCCTGCACCAAGCCTTTGAAATGAATCCGCCGGGCAGCGACCGCAAGTCCGGCAAGCGTCTCAAGCTCTACTACGCCACCACCGCGCTGAACGAGAAATACAGCGTCATCCCGGTGCCGACCCTCGTCCTGTTCGTGAACGACAAGAAGCTCATGGCCACCAGCTACGAGCAGTATCTCACCAACCGCTACCGCGAAAAGCACCCCGCCCCGGGCATCCCGGTGGTCTTCTCCGTGCGCTCACGCGACCGGCGGGATCTGAAGAAAGACGAGAGGTAGCCTTCAAACGTGGAGAACCACGAAAGGCACTAAATTTCACGAAAATGGAGGGTGCTGCCCGCCAGCCAAAGATGAGGCTGCGCTGATTGTGGACACCGATCTCGAAGTTCACCGGATTTTGGGCCACGGATTGCTTTGAAAATTCGGGCAGAAACCCTGAAACAACGAACAAGCAGCGAAGTCCCTGACGCCAAACTTTCGTGTTTTTTCGTGCCTTTCGTGGTTCCCAATCGCTCTCGTTTACAATTCCCAAAAGACGCCCACGTGATCACCCTCTTCTCTTGATTCCGGAGTCTGGATTCCGGAATCTCATTCAAGCCCATGCCGCTGCTCGACGTCAAAAACCTCTCCACCCGCTTCCACACCCGCAATGGCGTCGTCCATGCCGTGGAGGATGTCTCGTTCTCCGTGGATGCGGGCAAGACCCTCGGCATCGTCGGTGAGTCCGGGTCGGGCAAATCCGTCACCTGCTACTCGCTGCTCGGCCTGATCCCGCAGCCTCCCGGCCGCATCCATTCCGGCTCGGCGATGTTTGATGGCATCGACTTGCTCAAGGCCACCGAGAAGCAGCTCCAGAAGATCCGCGGCAAGCGTGTCTCGATGATCTTCCAGGATCCCATGACCTCGCTGAACCCCTACATGAAGGTCAGCGACCAGCTCATGGAACCGCTCGCCTTGCACGAGGGCATCAAGGGCAAGGCCGCGCTCGACCGCGCGATCCAGTCGCTCGCGGAGGTCGGTATCCACGAGCCGGAAAAACGCGTTCACAGCTACCCGCACGAGTTCTCCGGCGGCATGCGCCAGCGCGTGATGATCGCCATGGCCCTCATCACCCGCCCCGAGCTGCTGATCTGCGACGAGCCCACCACCGCGCTCGACGTGACCGTGCAGAAGCAGGTGCTCGACCTGATCCGCGAGCGCCAGCGTGACCTCGGCACCGCCGTGGTCTTCATCACCCATGACCTCGCCGTGGTCTCGGAGATGTGCGATCACATCAACGTGATGTATGCCGGCCGTGTGGTGGAAAGCGCCAGCAAGGAAGACCTCTTCAAGCACCCGCGCCACTCCTACACGCGCAGCCTGCTCAAATCGATCCCGGCCTCCCATCCGAAGGGCGATCCGCTCTACACCATCGCCGGTCTGCCACCGGATCTCACCCGTCCGCCCGTCGGCTGCGCCTTCCAGCCGCGCAACCGCATCGGCAAGCCCGAGCTCTGTCTCACCGACCGCCATCCGGCATTGACGGAAGTTTCCCCCGGCCACTTCGTCCAGAACTGCCCCGGGTGCCTGGCTTGAAGAGTTTACTAGTGTTCGGTTTTCAGTTTTCAGCAAGAACGAGAGGAGGGCGTTACAGGATCTTCCTCTGAAAACTGAACACTGAAAACTAGCAAACTTCAGCATGTCCCCCACCACCGCCGCCATCTCCACGCTGATCCTCGTCATCGCCGTGGCCTTGCTGCTGGCACGGCGGATCGGTCTCCTCGCACAGCGTGCGCGGAAACCTTGGCGGCTTGGCATCGCCCTCGTGCTCACCCTTCTCAGCCTGCCGAGCCTGTGGTTCAGCGTCTACTATCTCCACATCCTGCCGGAGACGAAACTGCTCTACGACTTGCGCGCGCAGCCGCTCTCCGAATGGTGGCTGGCGTTCTTCCTCCCGGCTGCGGTGTCCTGGAGCGCGTTCATTCCACGCCCGCTGGCCGTGGCTTCCTACGGCCTCGCCATCGCCGCGATGCTGCCTCCATTCCTGAAGCCGATCCGCCGGCCACTGGATCAATCACGTTTGATCGAGCAGTGGATTGGAGACTCCTGCATCCAATCCACCGAGTCCACCTGCGGCCCCGCCAGCTCGGCGACCGTACTACGTTTCCTCGGCGACAAGACCGCCACGGAAAAGGATCTCGCCCGCCGCGCATGGTCCACCAGCAGCGGCACCGAAGCCTGGCACCTCGCCCGCGCCCTGCGTCGCCGCGGCCGCACCGTGGACTTCGAGTTCAATGGCCTCCCCTCACCTGATCATCTCCCCGGAGTGCTCGGCGTGAATGTCACCGGCAACGGCCACTTCATCGCCCTGCTGAAATGCGAAGGCGACCTGTGGACCATCGCCGATCCGCTGTCGGGCATGGAAGTCATCAGCCGCCAGGATCTGGAAAAGCGGGAGATCTCGCCGTTCTTCATGCGGATCCGTTAGAGCACGCCTCAATGGAAATCATGCGAGCTCGTCCCATGCGTGGGATCGAAGCCCGGTAAGGAACGGATGCTAGTGACATACACCGTTGGCAGGCTGTCACCGCGGCGTTGAACCCGGCCTTCCGCCAACAGGTAACCCTCGGTCACGATCACCAGCCGGAACAGCTTGTAGGTGGACTCCGGCACGAACAGATTCGCGATGCCGGTCTCATCCTCCAGGCTGATGAAGCAATGCCCCTTCGCCGTGCCCGGGCGCTGGCGGCAGATCACCATGCCGCCCACCGTCACCGGCATGCCATGCGGCTGGCAATCGAGATCCCGCGCGCGTTGCAGGCGCAGGGTGTTCGTCTGCCGCCAGAGTTTCATCGGATGCGGCCCGGTGGACGCGCCCTGCGTTTCCAAGTCCGCGCTCAACCGCTCCGCCATCGCCATTGGAGGCAAGACTGGCGCGGTGTTCTCATGACGAAGCAGTTCTTCCCGGATCGGCAGTTCGGATTGCCACAGTGCATGACGACGATGCACCACCTGCGGCAGATCGTTCAAGGCTCCCGCCTTCGCCAGTGCACGACGTTCCTTATCCTTCGGCCGCGCATGTTCGAGAAAGTCCTCCAGCGATTCGAAGGCATGCTTTCCTCTCTCATCCACAAGCCGCTTCATCGTATCCGCGGACAAGCCCTTCACCCGGTGCAACCCGAGCCGGATCGTTTTCTCATCCACTACATCCGTCATCACACCGCTATGAACCACCGACACCGGCAGGAACCGGATGCCACGGTGCTTCGCATCCTGCATCAGGGTGTGGACGGAGTAGAAGCCCATCGGCTGGTTGTTGATGAGACCGGTGTAGAAAGCGGCGGGATGATGGAGCTTCAGCCAACAGGATGCATAAGCGAGGTAGGCAAATGAGAGCGCGTGGCTCTCCGGAAAGCCGTAGAGGGCGAACTTGCTGATGGCTTCCGCCATCTTCTCCTGCACCTCCTCATCATGTCCGTTCCGAGTCATGCCTTCCCGTAGCTCCGCCTCAATGCGTTTCATGCGCTCATCATCCCGGGTGAAGGCGATGGCACGGCGCAGTTTGTCCGCCTGCCTGCTGTCGAAGCCCGCCATCTTCCGGGCCATCAACAGCACCTGTTCCTGAAACAGGGCCACACCATAGGTACGCTCCAGAATGTCCTGACAATCCTCATGGATGTAATCGATCTTCTCCTTCCCCTGCCGTCTCGCAATCAAGGGATGCACCAGATCCCCCACGATGGGACCCGGCCGGATGATGGCCACCTGCATGGCGACATCGTAGTAGGAGTTCGGCTTGAACAAGGGCAGCGAGGCCATCTGCGCACGGGATTCCACCTGGAAGGTTCCTATCGTGTCCGCACGCTGCATCATGGCAAAGACCTCCGGCTCCTCCAGATCCATCCCGCCCAGCACTTCCGGAACACCGCGCTTCCCGCAGATTTCGATGATGTCCTCCATCGCCGCCAGTGTTCCCAAGCCCAGCAGGTCGATCTTCACAATGCCGAGATCCTCGCAATCGTCCTTGTCCCACTGCACCACAGCCCGGCCGGGCATGGTCGCGCGCTGGATCGGCACCACAGAATCCAACCGCCCCGCACATACGATGATGCCGCCAGAGTGCTGCCCCAGATGACGCGGTTTTCCCAACACGGCATTGAAGAGCTTCGAGAGCGCGCCAAAGCGTGGATGGGATGGAGGCAGGAATGTCGACGTCCGCTGCTCGAAGTCCTCCTGCTTTTCCTTTGCGGTCTTCGGCGAATGCTTCCAACTGGAAGAGCCTTCGTTTGAAAACCGGTCGGCGATGGATTCGGAAAACCCCAGCACCTTCGACATTTCTCGGAAGGCGGACCGCGAGCGATAGGAGATGACATTCGCCGTCATCGCGGCCCCACGTGCGCCGTATTTCTGAAACACATATTGGATCACGGACTCGCGCTTTTCCCCGGAGGGAAAATCGATGTCCACATCCGGCCACGCCACCTGATCCTCGACCAGGAAACGATCGAACAGCAGCCCGTTCTTGATGGGGTCTACCGCAGTAATGCCCAGGGTATAGCAAACCACGGAGTTCGCAGCGGAACCACGCCCTTGGCAGAAAATGCCCTGTGACTTCGCGAAGTGGACGATGTCATGCACTGTCAGGAAGTAGCCGGAGAATCCGAGCCGGTGGATCACATCCACCTCCTTTGCGATCTGATTCCAACCGTTCATGGTATGGCGCGGGCTGATCCGGTTGAATTCCGCCTCGGCCAGTTCGCGCAACCTGCGGGTCTGATCCGCCATCGACATCGGCTGGCCACGCTCATCCGGAAAATCCGGGAAGCGGTAACCGAGATCCTCCAGCGTGAACTCCAGCCGATCCCGCAGATGCCGTGTATTCTCCAGCGCTTCGGGCAGATCGGCAAACAAGGCGTCCATTTCCGCGGGCGATTTCAAATGACGCTCACCATTCACCGCCAGCAGATGCCCCGCTTCATCCAGCGTCACATGATTCCTCAGACAAGCGAAGGCATCCGACAACAAGCGGTCCGTCTTGAACACATGCAGCGGTGCATTGCACGCGAGCAAGCGGAGCTTCAAATGCTCCGCGAGATCCACAAGCTGCCGGTTCAAGCGGCGGTCGTCGCGCAGCTCGTGGCGGTTGATTTCGACATACACGTTGTCGCGCCCGAAGAGAGCCACCAGCTTCTCCGCTTCATGAAGGGCGGCCGCCCTGTTGTCGCGCAGCAGATGCCGGCACACCGGCCCTTCCCGATCCCCGGTCAAGGCGATCAACCCGGATACACCGGACTCGATCACAAATCCGCCGTCCAAATGCATATGGGTGAAGCCACGGCTGAGCGACTGATAGCCGTCCCGATCCATGCAAAGGACCGGAAGGTGGGAACCATCCGCCATCTCCCAGGTCGCTCCCACATTCGCGCGGATCACACCTGCACCATCTTCTTTCAGGAAGTCTCTCCGCTTGTTGGCGCGGGCCGAACCGTAGAACCCATTGTGATCCGTGATCGCGAGGCAATCGTAACCCAGCTCCAGCGCCCGGATGACCAACTCATCCGGCGTGTTCGCACCACGCAGGAACGAGAACGCCGAGCGCGCGTGGAACTCGCCTGCGAAGATCGGTTTCATGTCAGGGAAAATGGACGCAATGAGCCAGCCACGTTCACGCATACACGCCTTCGAGCTGCCAGCGGTCCGGTGGCACGTAGGCGAGGCGGAGCAGGTGCTGGTCCGCCATCTGGATGTCCCACTCGAAACGCTTCCAGCGTGCCTCCGGATCCCACCATTGGCCGGACATGGGAAACGGTCCCTGGCATTCCACGATCTGGCCCGGATGCGGGCCGGTCAGCAGCGCGAGGGGACGCGGCACCTCGCCATCGAGATCGGATGCCACCGCGATCGTCCGCGAGGGCCGGTAGCGGCGCATCGGCAGCGGCGACGCGGGACGGCGTTCGTCATCGCCGCAAGGAACACCGGAGCCAATGACAGCCGGTGGCGGCAGCAAACGGAAATCATCCGGTCGGTGTGTGGCGGCCGGTACGGGAATTCCGGTTCTGCCGCCACCGACCAAAGCCTCCACGCGTGCCAGCGTTTCCGCCCAGCGACTGGGATTCGGAAGCTGGCGGGTGAACCACTCGCGCTGGGCCGTGCCGGGCAGCGCGGTTTCTCCATCGAGTTCCAGTCCCACCACCGGCGCCGCCAATCGCAGCGACTCCAGCAGCGTCTGCAACGGTCGCAACATTTCCACCGGTTCCACCAAGGACTCCGGCAGGCTGATGGAACGGAAGACGCTTTCTTCGGACTCCAGCCGCAAGGTGAGGTGCAGCCGGTTCACCGCGAGATGGCGGCTGGCGAGGCGAGCGGACAAGGTGTGGAGCATCCGCTTCAACACGAACAGCATCGGCTCCACGGCATGCAATGGGGCCTCGCAATCCACGCTTTGTTGCAGCGATTCCGGCACGCGGTGCAACCGCAGCAGGCGGCAATGCCGGGCATGGAGGATCTCATGCCAATGCCCCGCCTCCGCCCCCAGCCGCTCGGTGAGGCCTTGCCGCGGCAGGGCCATGAAATCCCCCAGCGTGCGCAGCCCCCAGAGCTCCAGCAGTTGGAAAAACGGCGCATCGTCCACCAGCTTCGCCAGCAATCCCAATGGCAGCGCCGCGATGGATACGGGCGAAACCGTGCCGCCATCGAAATCCGGATCCAGCACTCCGAGATGCGCCAGGTCCGGCGTCTCCGCCCGTACGTGATGCACCACCGCGCCCTTGATCCAGACATCGTCCAAGTACTGGATCTGCCGTAGCGGCGCGTACGTCAGATCCAGCAGGATGGTGTCCGGGGCGGTGATTTCCAGATCCGGTGTCAACGCCTCCGCCCGCACCAACAGCTCCGCGAGCAGCTCCCGCTCCACCCGCCGGTGCCGCGGCATCACCACCAGATCCGGACAACGCACCCGTCCGCGATCGAGCGTCCACCCTGCCACCACTCCGGCATCGCGGGCCGTTTCATTCACGGACAGCAGCGGCAGCTTGCCACGTGCTTTCTCATCCTCATGGTCCCCGCCCAGCACCACACACGGGCGAACTTGCAGCGATGGATGACCGCGCAGGGCGGCGATGACGGGCAGATCGGCGAGATGAAGGGCGGCGAACATGGCGCAATCAGGTGGCGTGACGCAGGCGCTCCGGCCGCGCCTGCAAACGGTTGAGAAGAACCGGCCGGGGTTCGGAAAAATCGGCGAGGGAAAGGTCCGCCGTCAGGGCGAGCCGCAGGCTGGCGCACGGCACCACCTGCGCGGACGAGAGCACGATCAGGCGCGAGCCGGTCTGCTCCGCACCCTGCTTGAGCCGCCACCATGAGGACGCCGGGATGGCACGGAGCTGCCGCAGATCCAGCCCGGCGGCATCCAGCAGCACCGTGGGAATGCTGCCGTCCCGCACCATCAGCTCGCCCGCCTTCAGCATTTCCATGGCGGAGGTGCAGCGCACCCACAGCAGCTTCGAACACGCGGCGGCTGTGAAGGACTCCGGATCGAAGCCATCGCCACCATCCACCAGCACCAGCTCAGGAAAATCCGCAGTGCGATCCGGATCTCCCAGCAGGGACGCGATCAGCAGACCGAACACCGACAGCCCGGCCGCTGGTACTACCTCCGAAATCGTACCGGGTTGAAAAGCCTCCAGATCGGTGAAGCGAGTGAACTCCGCGCCGCTCTCCTGCAACCGCCACGATCCCGCATGCGCGCCCGGAAACTTCCGGTGCAGCTCGCTTCGCAGTTGGTCGAGGGCGGACACGGCTGCCACCTTAGCCCACCGGAACAAATGTTCAAGAGAACACTATTTTTCTATTACGCCCGTAGGGCTGACCGGAGGCAAGGGGAACACCTCTTCGTAGCCGCGTTGGTGACAACGCGGGTTGGGTAAAACCCGTGCGTGTTCGGTCTATGCACGGACATCCTATTCGGAAAAACGTCTTGGGGATCACGTAAGTCCTCCCCACCTGAAGTCTCACGACTTCAGCTACCACCCAGCACCGCCCGCGTGGCGGCGTCGATTACCAGCGGCTTGCCGATGGCGTTCACGCGCACGGTGACGATCGATCCGGCGGCGCAGCATTCTTCGCCTTTCCAGATCTCGAACACCCAAGTCAGCGAGGAACCGCCGATTTTCGAAATGCCGAGCCGCACCTCGATCTTGTCGCCGAAGAACATCGGGCGGCGGTAGTCGCAATCCACGTGGACGCGCGGCCAGCCGCCGTTCTCGCGGTCGAAGACATGGATGTCGTTCGCGCGCAAAAAAGCGTGTTCCGCCGCCTCGACGTAGCGGAACACGCTGGGAAAGTGCATCAGGCCGCTCGCATCGGTATCCCCGAAGGCGATCTCCGTGGCGTGGCGATAGAGCGGCGCATCCATGCGATGAAGCGGATCAGGCGTAACGCTTCACCACCACGGTGGCGTTGTGGCCGCCGAAACCGAAGCTGTTGCTCATCGCCACGTCCACCTTCGCCTCGCGGGCGGTGTTCGGGACGACATCCAGATCGCACTCCGGATCCTGCTCCTCGACGTTGATGGTCGGCGGGATGACGCCGTCCTTGATGGCCATCACGCTGGCGATCAGCTCGATGCCACCGGCCGCGCCGAGCATGTGGCCGGTCATGGACTTGGTGGAGCTGACGGCGAGGCCGTTGGTCGCGTAATCACCGAAGGCTCGCTTGATCGCCTTGGTTTCCGCGATGTCACCGAGACCGGTGGAGGTCGCGTGGGCGTTGAGATAGTTCACATCCTCCGGGTTCAGCTTGCTGTGGCGCAGCGCCATCTGGATGGCGTAGGCCGGGCCGGAACCGTCCGGGGAAGGAGCGCTGAGGTGGTAGGCATCCGCGCTGACACCGTAGCCGGTGAGCTCCGCGTAGATGGTGGCACCGCGCTTGAGGGCATGCTCGAGTTCCTCGATCACCACCACGCCGGCACCTTCACCCATCACGAAGCCATCGCGGTTCTTGTCGAACGGGCGGGAGGCGCGCTCCGGCTCGTCGTTGCGGGTGCTGAGAGCCTTCATGTTGGCAAAGCCCGCGAGGCCCATCGGCAGGATGGTCGCTTCCGCACCACCGCAGACGAAGGCATCGGCATCGCCGAATTTGATCATGCGCCAGGCTTCCCCGATGTTGTGGTTCGAGGTCGCGCAGGCGGTCACGATCACCATGTTCGGGCCGAGCAGGCCGTGCTCCATGGAGATGATGCCGCTGGCGATGTTGGAAATCATCATCGGGATGGTGAAGGGCGAAACACGCTTCGGTCCCTTGGAAAGGCAGACTTCGTGCTCGCGCTCGAGCGTGGCCAGACCGCCGATGCCGGAGCCGACCATCACGCCCACGCGGCGCGGGTCGATGGCATTGGTGTCCAGGCCGGAGTCCTCGATCGCCAGCTTGGCGGCGGCCACGGCGAATTGCACGTAGCGGTCGGAACGGCGGGCGTCCTTCGGGGCCTTGAAGTAGCCGTCCGCATTGAAGTTCTTCACCTCACCGGCGATCTTGCACTCATACGGTTCGGGATCGAGCTGGGTGATCCGACCGATTCCACTGCGGCCGTTCTTCAGGCCATCCCAAGTGGAAGCCAGATCATTGCCGAGGGGGGAAATACAACCAATGCCAGTGATGACGACGCGTCGTTCGCTCATAGTGAATAGGGGCGCGCTGGGCGCGAGGGGACGATGGGGCCGTAAATCCGCCGACGCAAGCCCGGAGGCGGCCCGCCGTTTCAGCCCAGCCGCCGGTCCCGCCCGCGCTCATTGAGAGCACCGCAGGCCGGACAGGTCGGAGTTTTTTCCGAGCTGTGATCTTCGAAGGGATGGAGACACAAGCGGCAGATGATGCGGTGGCGAACCGCCCGCAATTCCACTCCGCGCCGCGAAACCCGTGAGACCAAGGTGAAAAGGCCCACGATGCCGAGGGCCACCAGCAACACACACAGGACGAATTCCGGAAGAGTGACCTCCATTACGGTGTGCGGCTGAAGCTGATCTCCACTCCCACCCAGCCCGCCTTGGCGGCACCGGGACCGAAACGCACATGGCAAAGCCATGAGCCGAGACTGCGGGCGAATCCGTCCTGCTGGCCTTCCGGCTTGCCGCCATCCAGCGCGACACATCTCAGAGCCCTGCCCCCGGGACCAATCTCCACCATGTATTGCCAGGTGGTGGCAGCCATTTCCGGACTCATGGGTTCAGGAAATGGAGGCAGCTCCTGCGGCCTGGCATCCGCAGGAAGCTTCGCCAGCAATGTCAGCACGGGGCGCAGCGGTTGAGCGTCCATTTCCACCGGAGCGGATTCCGGAAGGAGTTGCGGAGGAAACACCCGCTCTCCACGAGCCGCCACCTGCACGGCACCCGGACCGGTGTCCTGGGGAAACTCCCGCAAGACCGCCCGATAGGCGGGCCGTGAAACGGGATCGCGGAACAAATCCTCCTTCATCTCCCGCACGATCCCGGAGTCCGCAGGCCGGAAGCGCGCCGGAAACGGACCCTCTTCCTCCGCCCTTACGACCCAGGCATGCCCATCGGCGGTATTGGGCACCAGCACCACGGCGGCCTTGCGCTCGATGATCCGCGGCGGTGGCACCACCCGCACCTTGAGCGTTCCCAACAGAAAAGCACCGAGCAGGATCACGATCGCCACCGACATCCACGTGGCCACATGGAACGTATCCCCCACCCGCCAGGCGAAGATCAGGCCGCTGGCACGATCGCGCCGCTCGCGTTTGGTGCCGGGGTCGTTCACTGGTCGGTCTCTTTCGAGGAAGAAGTGTCACTCGCCCCGACCTGGGCCGGGCGTCCCACCAGCATCACCTTGTAGTTTTTCCGCAGGATCAGTTCGGACACCTCCTGCTCCAGCACCACCGGCGTACCCACGTCCGCGCGCAGCAGCACCGCGGCGGGCCCGCTGCCGCGCCGTTCGTCGAGCTTTTTTCCCAGCGCATCCAGCGAGATCGCCTCACGGCCGAGATAGATCTTGGCCGGAGAACCGGGTCCGAGCGTGACGACCTGCGCGCCGGTGAAGCGCTCCATCTGGAACTTCGACGGCGGCAGCTCCACCTGCTTGCCAGCTTGCAGGACCAGGGACGGTCCCAGCACGAAGAACATCAGCAGCAGCGCGAAGAGATTGAACAGTGGAACGACATGGAGGAAACCCGGCCGTTCCGGCAAGGTCAGCTCCAGCTTCATGAAGCGTCCTCCCCCTTGCTCTTCCGCGCGGAGCGCTTGCGGGCCTCGACCTCCTCACGGAAGGACACGATCCCGGTTTCCGCACGGGCATCGGAAATGAGATTCACCATCTCGATCCCAGCGCGTTCGATGCGATGCACCAGACGTTTCGCCCGACCGAGGAAGTAGAGGTAAAAGAGATACATCGGCACGGCCACCGTCAGCCCCATCACCGAAGTCACAAGCGCTTGGAACACACCACCAGCCAGCTCCGCCGGTCCGGCATAACCGCCCTGCTCGCCCACGCGCTGGAAGGTCTCCACCATGCCGAGCAGCGTTCCCAACATCCCCACCAAGGGGGCCAGAAGCGCGACACCGAGAATCAAACGGATGTTTTTTTCGATGCGAGGGACTTCAAGCTGACCTGCTTCCTGAGCCACATCACGGAGGTCCGAGCGCACCAGATGATGCCGCAACAGGAGCGAATGCGCCACCCGCGCCACCGGTCCCGGAGCCCGGGCCGCCTCGTGCTGGGCCTCCGCAAAGGCCTTGCGGCGCACGTGATTGGAAAGCCCCACCAGCAGGTCGCCGACATTGATCCGCGCCCGGTGGAAGAAAAACAACCGCTCCACCACGCAGACCGCACCCACAAAGGCAAGCACCAGCAGCACCCACACCAGCGGGCCGCCCTGCTCGATCAGGCCGGAGGGTTCAAGCAGTCGGAAAATCATTGCGCCGACCCTAGCCTCCCCCCGCAGCCGTGACCAGCGCCGATTGTTCGGAAATCTTTCAGAATATTGAAAAGCGAAGCTGGGAAAACATTTCTCTGAGACCGAACCGGTGCCCGGAAAGGTGCCTGAAATGACTCTTGGATCCTGATGGGATCACGGATCATAGCCGCGGGCCAACGAGCCTCGGCGAGTGCCACCCGGGAAAGAGCGGTTTATAAACGATCAGCACCCCAATGACATCGATCGGATGGTGCCTTTCATACCCGGAGTACGACAGAAAAGCCGTCCACGCGGGGCGCGGACGGCTTTTCTTGAATTGTTTGGTCGGGACGAATCCCGGGGACCTTACTCGGCCTTGGCGGCTTCGGCCGGCTCGGCGGCTTCAGCAGTCACCGGAGCGTCGACCCACTCGATGTAGCCCATCGGAGCGGCGTCGGACGGACGGACACCAAGCTTGGTGATACGGGTGTAGCCACCCTGGCGGTCCTTCGAAGCCGGAGCGACTTCTTCGAACAGCTTCTTCACCGCGTCCTTCTGGCGCAGGAAAGCCAGAGCCAGACGGCGGGCGTGGAGATCCCCGCGCTTGCCGAGGGTGATCATTTTTTCAGCCACCGGACGCAGGGCCTTCGCCTTGCCGAGGGTGGTCTTGATGCGGCCGTGCTCGATCAGGCTGCACGCCAGGTTCGCGAGGAGCGAGCGGCGGTGTGCGGCGGTGCGCTTGAGCTTGGTGGTGTTGCGGCGATGTCTCATCGGGTGCGTCCCTTTCTATTTAAAAAGCTTGGTTCAGTCGTCGAGGTTCTGGGCGATCAGGTCGGCAAGGCCCACCGGAGCCTCTTCCTCCACGCCGAGGCGCGGGGCACGCGACGAAGCGCTTGGGCCGGTGAGGAGCGACGGATCGAAGGACATGCCGAGGCCGAGGCCGAGTTCGACAAGCTTGTCCTTGATCTCGTTGAGCGACTTCTTGCCGAAGTTGCGATACTTGAGCATTTCCGCCTCCGTCTTCATCGCGAGCTGGCCCACGGTGGTGATGTTGGCGTTGTTGAGGCAGTTGGCGGCGCGGACCGAGAGCTCGATCTCGTTCACCGACATGTTCAGGAGCTTCTTCAGCGCGGCATTCTCCTCGCTGGACTCCATCGGAGCCTCTTCGAAATCGACGGCGTTCTCGTCGTAGTTGACGAACACGTCGAGGTGGTGGCGGAGGATGGCGGAAGCCTGCAGGAGGGCGTCCTGCGGGGTGATGCGGCCGTCCGTCCAGATGTCGAGCACCAGCTTGTCGTAGTCGGTCATCTGGCCGACGCGGGTGGTGTCGACCGCGTACTTCACGCGGGTCACCGGGGAGAAGATCGAGTCGATCGCGATCACGCCGATCGGCTGGTCCTTGCGCTTGTTCTCGTCACCGGTGGAGAAACCACGGCCGACGCGGACTTCGAACTCGCAGTCGAACTTCACCTTCTTGTCGAGGGTGCAGATGACCTGATCCTTGTTGACGACGTCGAAAACGTGGTCGGTCTGGATGTCACCGGCGGTGACGACGCCTTCCTTCTCGACCTTGATCGAGAGGATGCGGGAGTCCTTGTCGTGGTGAAGGAACTTCACCTTCTTGAGATTGAGAATGATGTCCGTGACATCTTCCACCACGCCCGGGAGGCTGGAAAACTCGTGCTGCACACCCGCGATACGGACGGAGGTGATGGCGGCGCCTTCGAGGGAGGACAGAAGGACGCGGCGCAGGGAGTTGCCAAGGGTATGGCCGTAGCCGCGCTCGAAGGGTTCGGCGCTGAACTGGGCGTAGACGTCGGTGGCGGTGTCCTCGTTGCGGACGAGGCGGTTCGGGATCTCGAAACGAGACAGTTTAACGGACATGGTATCAGTGGGTTGCCGGGTTGCCCTCCTTGCGAGCGGTGTCTTTTCCATGCGGAAACGACAGGAGGACCAACGGCGGTTTCAGGGCTCGCGGGGGCGGGACTAAATCGGATGAAATCCCGCTTGCAAAGCTTTTTTTCCCGATATCTGGACCGGAAAGCCCGGAGCGACAAGGCATGCAGTCCCCACAGCCTCCCCGCTCCACCGGCTCACCCCCACCCCGGCCGGTTGTTCCGCGTCACTCAAGCCGCGGCCTGCGGGCAGTTCGGAGAGCCCCTCTCGCCCGCAGCGCGATGCAGCGGGGTAGGATGATTTCCGTCAGACAGGCAGTTGGATTACGCGGCAGCGCCGCCCTTCACCTTCATCATGCCGAATCATTCCTGATTATACCCCGGCGAGCTGGGAGTGGATTGTGGCACAACTTTGACCGCCTCGCGATCATCCTCCTTGGTAAAGACCTTCTCGTCCTTGGGCTGGATATAGCACGGCGAGACGTAGTCCGAGCGCCTCCGCCCGCATGCGGGGATATACGTGTTTGGCGAATATGACCGAATAGGAACCGCCCCGGTGTCGTTACAATTTTGACAGCGCCCCCGCCCCCATCCGACGGGTGGAAAATTTCCGCTAGAACGGAATCATTTAGGGATGGAATTTCTTTGAAAACGGAGCAACAGTTAGGAGTGAAGACTCACGTACTAAACACGATGAGATCGAAGCGAAATCTCACCCGTTTCACTTACGAGCACACCGCCTTCCAAGGATGGCGATTGTGCCTCAGCCGTGGCGGGACCACGTTTACACGCTACTTCTCCGACAAGCACTACGGAGGCGGACGGAAGGCCCTTGATGCGGCCGAGTCCGCCCTCGAAGAACTGAAAACCTTGTTGGAAGGCTCGAAGAAGGTGAACGGCAAACTCATGCCATCCACCATCCGCAAAGCCGAAAAACTGCTGATGGAACACTAAGGTGTCCCATGAACAGTTGCGCGTGAAGACAGTTTCGCTTTGTTGGAGGCCATGCCTTCCGACAATCCCCCGGTCGTACACTGGTTCAGGCGCGATTTCCGCCTCGCGGACAATCGCGCGTTGAACGCCGCGGCGGCCGCGGGAGGGCCGGTGGTTCCGGTCTACATTCTCAGCGATTGGAAAAAGCGGCACCATTGGACGGGGCCGAAGCGGCAGCACTTCCTGTGCCTCTCGCTCGCCTCGTTGTCCAAAGACCTGGATGCCATGGGAGGTCGTTTGATTTTCCGCCAAGGGGAGGCCGTGGCCGAGTTGGAGAAGTTGCTGCGGGAATCCGGAGCCTCCGCTTTGTACTTCAATGAGGATCCCGATCCATTCGGGAAAGAAGTGGAGAAGAAAGTGCGGGCACTGTGCGAGCGCCTCGGCGTTGAGTGCCACCCGTTTCACGATCACACCCTGCACGCGCCTGATGAGATCCTGACGGGCGGCGGCGGCCCCTACCGGGTCTTCACCCCTTATAGCAAGAATTGGCTCAACCAGGAGAAGCCCCAAAAAAAACCGGGACCGAAGACTCTCCGCACTCCCCATAAGCTGTCCTCGCTCCCCCTCCCGACCGTCAAAGTCTGGAGCTTGGACGAGCCTAAGGGAGATCTCGTGGCAGCGGGAGAGCACGCCGCAATCACCCGCTTGGATCGATTGATTGAAACAAAAATCACCTCCTACGGAAAGCAGCGCGACCTACCGGCCGACGAAGCCACGTCGAGGATTTCCCAGGATTTGCGCTTCGGCTTGGTTTCCATCCGGACGGTGTATGCGAAGTGCGCGGAGGCAATGAAGCACGCCCGGGGCACCAGCAGGACCAGCATCGAGACCTTCATCAAGGAACTGGCTTGGCGGGAATTCTACTTCGCCATCCTGCATCACTATCCGGACGTGCTGGATCATGAATTCACCCCCCAGTGGCGCGGGCTGCCGTGGGACGAGCCGGGCGACCGGTTCGAAGCATGGAAGAAAGGTCACACGGGTTTTCCCATCGTGGATGCCGGAATGCGACAACTTTTGCACACTGGTTTCATGCACAACCGCGTGCGCATGATCACCGCGATGTTCCTGACCAAGGATCTCCACATCGATTGGAAACTGGGGGAATCATGGTTCCTCCAAAACCTGATCGACGGCGAAATCGCCTCGAACAACGGCGGCTGGCAATGGTCCGCAGGGACCGGTGCGGACGCCGCTCCTTATTTCCGCATCCAGAATCCGTGGTCACAGACCAAACGCTATGATCCCAAGGGAGACTATATCCGGAAGTGGGTGCCGGAATTGACGCACGTCCCGGCGCAGAAGCTGATGCAACCTCCAAAGGATGGGCAGCCGATCGCTGAAGGCTACCCCCTTCCCATTGTGGACCATCAGGCGGAACGAAATCGTACTCTGGCGATATTCAAGAAGCATAAGAACGGGCGGAGGTAGCGACAACTCCGTCAATAGAGCTTTCTTGATGTTGACTATGCAGGCAGCTAAACACTCGCCTGCATGAAACAAACGCGCGGAATCGTCGTCATCGGAGTTTTGTCCGCCCTGGCGGTCGGCTGGCTGCTTTGGAAAAAACTTCCGCCCGCATCGAACGATCGCGTAACGGCGGCCGCCGCCGGAACAAATGGCGCGGCCACTCCAACGCCGGATGAAAGCTCCCGGAGCCAGACAGCCGCCAAAGCTCTCGCCAACATGGCGGAGGCGGATGCCAGATTGAAGAACGGCATCGCGAACCGGTTGATAAAGGGAGACCACTCTCCGGAAGCCCTGGGCGCGATGAAGGAAGCCGCCGGGCCAAGGCGCGTCCTCATGCAGCAACTGATCCGGCTGAATCCGGAGGCCGCCCTCCAACATGCCCTTTCCTTTTCCGAATACGCCACTCTTCCGCAGGAGATCCAGGCGCTGGTCGAAAGGCCCTTCACCGCCCCAGCCAAGGTGGAGGTGTATCCGGTATGCGGAGACTCGGGCACCCTCCCTCCCGGAACTCCGGACGCGATCCGCTCGCTCACCTTCGAGGATGGATCCCGCGCTTCCCTGTGGGTCTATGGACAACGTGTCGAAATGATGTCGAAGGACCACGCGCCTCTCACTGGCATCATTCTGGATGGTGACGCCGCCGTATATGATCACGCGCTCATTCCGGTCAACGCGGCCGACCTTGCCGCCCTCGGGATGTCCGCTCCCCGCTCCAGCGTGGTCACTGGAGCCCTTACCAACGGCACCACCACCGCCATCGCCGGGGGCAAGGTGTTCTCATTCTCCGATCTGGCCGAACTCGAGGAAACCAACCGCCGGCTTTCCGCGCTCGATCACAAGCCCGATCCGCACATCAGCTCCGCCATTCTGCTGGAGACCTCTTTCCAGCCCTCCGCAGGCCAGGACCCCGGCCTCTCGCTCTATCAGTCGATCGCCAACGCCCAGGCGAACTCGACGTGGACCGAGACGGTGAAACGGATCTTCATGATCCGCGTCGACACCTCGGACGTTCCGGGCGCACCCTTCACCCAAGCCCAGGTGGCGGACCCTTTCAGCGGTTCCGTCAAAAGTGCGGTGGAGGAATTTTCCTACGGCAAGACCTCGCTGACCATCGGAGTGAGCGCGAACGTCTACCGCCTGCCGCAGACGACCGCCACCTACAAGGCGACCAACAACAATGGCGGCTTGCTGCTGGATGCCCGCAATACCTTCCGCTCCACGAAGAGCGGAGCGGATTCCGCCATCAACATCGGCCCTGCGGGAGACGCCGGCGGCTTCGGCGACTACGACATCGTCGGCGTGGTGTTCGCGGAATACAACCTGTCCAGCGGCGGCGTCCACTACGCCGGTCTGGCGGGCGGCACCAACATGTGGCTCCAGAATTCCGTGAGTTCCTCGGTCATCACCCATGAGCTCGGACACAACTACGGCCTCGGACACTCGAACCGCTGGGACACCACCGACGGATCGATCGCCGGACCGGGCAGTTCCACGGAATACGGGGACATCTACGATGTGATGGGCGGCGGCTCCGTGCCCGTGGATCATTTCGGTGCGGGCCAGAAATCGAAGCTGAACTGGCTGACCACCGCGGACTGGACCAATGCGACCACTTCACAGAACGTGCGCCTCTACGGCATCGACCGAGCCACCTCGATCCTCAATCCGCGCGGAGTGCGCATGACGAAGGTGGCCACACCGGGCAGCGAGCAGTACTATTGGCTGACCTACCGTCCCCGCCGCACGAACAATCCCTCCATGACCCACGGCCTCCATCTCGCCTGGGTCCACGGCACCCACGACCTGCTCGATACGAAACCCGCCACCTCGACCGATGTCTCGGATGCCGCCCTGACCGTGGGACGCACCTACTCCGATACCACCGCGAACATCCATGTGACTCCACTGGCTACGGGAGGTACCGTACCAAACGAATACATCGATCTGCGGGTCAATATCGGCCCCTTCCCGGGCAATGCGGCACCGACCGCGTCCTCCATCACCGGCAATGCCACCGTGGCCGCGCGCACGGCCAATGCCTATTCCGTCTCCGCCAGCGACTCCAACGGCGACACGCTGGCGTATGCCTGGGATACCAAGGACAATGTTTACCGGAACTCCAACTCGTCCCAGACGCTCAACTGGACCATCGGCGGCACCTACACGGTGGATTGCACCGTCAGTGACATGAAGGGTGGCACCGCGGTCGTCAGCAAGACGGTGACCGTGACCGATCCCCTGCTCACCTGGACTTCCAGCGCCTTCCCCGGCACTACCAATCCGGTGGTGGGCATCGCGTGGGGCGAGCATCGCTTCGTCGCTTTCGGCTACTTCGGCACGCCCTATTTCAGTTGGGACGGCGTCACATGGAATACCGGTGCCGGTTCCACCAATGTGACCGACGGAGCCTGCCATCCCGCGTATGGGGCCGGAGTCTTCGTCGCGGCGGGCGATGGCAGCGGTGCTGGTGTGGATGCCGGTTTCTCGTGGTCGGAAGATGGCCGCGCCTGGCAGGCATCTGCTTTCCCGGCCACGGCCAGCCGCATCGAAGAAGTGGCCTACGGCACACCAGGCTTCCTCGCCGTGACCGGCGGTGGTCATGCGTTCCTCTCCACGGATGGCAAGACCTGGACGCGCCATTCGGTCGCGGGAGCACCCACCTTCAACCATGTCGCGTGGGAAGGATCGGTATGGGTGGCCTCCACCAGTTCCGACCGCAAGGTGCTGACCTCTCCGGACGGCATCACGTGGACGCCGCGACTTGATGCCGGTATCGATGTCGATGGTTTGACCGGCGCGAACGGCCGCAGCTTCATCACCGGTTGGTATGGCGGCATCCGTTACTCGGACGACGACGGCGTCACGTGGGCACCGGCCGGCCTGCCTTCCGCCACCCGCTGGTCGACCAATACCATCCGGAAGGCTCACGACGGCACTCTGGTCTGCACGGCCCAGGCCATGGATGAGTCCGGAGCGCCTTCCACGATCCTCGTTTCGCAGGACAATGGAAGCACCTGGGCGCGCCCCACCACCAACCAAGCCGCGGGTGATGACTGGGACATGGCCTTCGGTGATGGTCGTTTCGTGGTGGTGCAGAGCGGCGGCATCGCCCGATACGCGGATCCGATCGACGTGCCGAACCACGCGCCCACCGGTGCCGCCGCCACCCTTCCTTCTCCGGCCACCGCCCGCAGCGTGATGGAGTTCACCGCCTCCGCCACCGACGCGGATGCCGATCCGTTGACCTATGTGTGGGATTTCGGTGTGTCCTATCCGCTTTCGGAGGGAGCGAGCATCTTCAAGAGCCTCCCTGCGGGTGGCACCTATCCGATCACGTTGCGGGTCTATGACGGACGTTCCGGCCCGGTAACGGTCGCGCAGAATCTGGTGGTGACAGATCCGCTGTCCAACTGGACCCAACGAACCATCACTCCCGGCGCGGGTGTCAGCGGCTACGCGGGCGATTTGCAGACTGTGGCCGTGGGAGGCGGGCGCATCGTAGCGGCGGGTTCCCTCTTCAGTGGAGCGTTCAAAGGACCGATCGCGGTCTCCACTGATGGCGGAGCGACGTGGACCGGCTACCAGCTCGGGCTGAACACCGACCTCTACGGCATGCTGCATGATGGCACCCGCTTCGTGGGCTGCGGCCAGCAGTATGGTTTCGATGGCACCGCCGGTTGGCGTTCCTACATCGCCACTTCGACGGATGGCATCGCCTGGACCCAGCGCTTCTTCGCCAACAATGGCATGGAGCAAAAAGCCGTTGCATGGAACGGCAATGCCGGCAGCCCGGTGTATGTCTCGTGCGGCAACAATGGATCGCTCTACCGCTCCACCGACTCCATCACTTGGACGGCCGTCGCCACCACTTCGTTCCTTCCATCCGCCGCCGCCCTGGGCGCGGTCACTTACGGCAACGGCTACTTCCTGATGACGTCCACCTACAACACCGGCACCGCCCAGCGTGTCTTCCGTTCGACGGACGGCCTGAGCTGGACGGATGTCTCGGCAAGCAGCGGCGTCACGGACACGAACAATGCAGGCACGGAAGCCGCTTTCCTGAACAACCGTTTCCTGATTTGCGGCAGCGGCATTTACACCACCTCTTCCTCGCTGCTGCGGACCTCGGTGGACAATGGCCTCACCTTCACCAGCAACCGCACCGCCAAGGAAGTCATCGAAGGTTTCGCCTACGGCTCGAACCTGTATTTCGCGGCAGGCCGCGACCAATCCGTCAACGGGGGCGCATTCGAAACCAACCTCGTCTCCCAGGATGCGATCAACTGGTATGCACTGACCTCTCCGACCTCCAACCGGCGCCGTGCGGCGGCCTCCTCGGGAGGAACCTTCCTCACCGTCGGTGATGCGCTCTCGATCTGGCAGAGCGATATCGTCCCGGTCGCGGGCAGCTACAGCCAGTGGGTCATCAACTACTACCCGTCTGGTAGCTCCGGAAATGCGGATCCGGATCAGGACGGCTTGCAGAACTTCATCGAATACGGATTCAATTTGAACCCGAACTCGAACAGCCCGGTCTCTCCCAATCTACCGAAAGCCGGTGCCACGCTCTCCGGCCGCCGCGGCTGTGCCTTCACGCTGCCCGATCCCACTCCGGGAGACGGAGTGTATCGTGTCATGATGAGTGCGGACCTGATCCAGTGGACACCCATCGCCCGCAAGGTGGGCACCGCGAATTGGCAATGGCTCGCTCCGGGCACCTCGCGCATCGAAACCGACTCGCCCTCCGGCGGCTCGCGGGCCGTACGATGCGGCGTGCCGGATGCCCAGGCGGGGAATTCCCGCATGTTCCTGCGCGTCACCGTGGAAGTGCCGCAGTAACTTCCGACAGTGCAACCAGACATCGGTCCTTCCCGGCAGCGGTCCGGATATGGAAGAACCACCGGCCCTCTCCCGCTTGGCCGACCTGCGATAAAATCCCGGGCCGGACGTTGGCGGGAAAGTTCCAGATGATCCGGATCAATGTCGGGATGATCCGGATCTCCGGACAACCGGGTGGCAATTCAGGGCGCGAGCGGAACAGGTAACGCCAGTTCCGCTTCGCCACCCGCAGGAAGCAGCACCATCTCGGCACGTCCAGAAACACCACGATATCCGCGCTTGCTTGCACCTGATCGGAAACGCCGTCGATCACCCAGGCATCAGACGTTATCAACTCCGCAATGCGCCGGGCTTTCTCTTGAGCAGGAGTTTTCTTCCAGCCGGGCTGCCAGACAATCGGATCGAGGCCGTGACAAGGAATGCCGAGTTCCGCGGCGACGCGGCGGGCAAAAGTCGTTTTTCCCGAGCCGGCATTGCCTGTCACGAGGATGCGTCTCACTTGGACGCGTCCTTGATCATCTTCTCGGCGAGCGCTTTCAAATCGGGAGCCGGGATTGCAAAGCTCTGGGCTCGGTCGGCGCGGGCGATGTTCATGCCCACGCACTTGCCATCCAGATCGAGCAGCGGACCGCCGACGGAATCCTTGCGCCCGAGAATGTCGTGCTGGATCACACGGGGGAACCCGGTGCGACGCCGGGAATACTCGCCGCTCATCTCGTCGTTGCGGGTCCTCTCCTCTTCATAAAGATCCCCACGCACCGCCAACCGCACATCGAGGGTCTCTTCCTTGCCGTTGCGGCGCAAAGTGACCTTCACCGTGGAGCCGGCTTTCTTGTCCTTGAGAGCCGCCATGATGTCCTCGGATTTGGAGATCTTCTTCCCATCGATCGCCATCAGGATATCGCCTTTCTGAATCCCGGCTTCATGCGCGCCACTGCGGTCGTTCACGGAGTCCACCTCGGCCACCTTGGACTTTTCCTTCATCACCACACCGAGCGCGGCACCACCCCCGGCCGGGATTTCGCGAGCCTTCGCACTGATGATCCCGGCCAGGGCACGGCGGCGGGTGAGGCTGGTCGCGCCATTCGCCACCACCCATGTTCCCTGCGGCACGTCCGTGATGGTGGAATACACGACCGGTTGGAGACCCTGTGCCTCCACTTTCACCAAAGCCACATCCCACACCGGGTCGGTGGCGATGACGCGGGCTTCGTACTTGGTGGCTTCGATGATGACACCGAGCGAACCGACTCCGTTGATCTCGCTGGCCTTGGTCAAAATGTAACCATCCGCGGAAACCACGGTGCCGTAGGCGATGTCCTTGCGGCCATCCCGCATCACGGCGCTGCTGGTCTGGAGCACCTGCCGGACCGGCTCGAACACCGCCACCACCGCATCGCCATTCTTGCGGGAATCCGATTCCAAATTCTGCGCGGCGTGGAGGACGGGAGACAAAGCGCCGAGACAAAGCGCGAGGGAAAGGAGCTTAACGTTCACCGAGTCTGAGGACGAGGGTTTCAGGCTTGCCGTTGCGGAGCATCTCCAGCGCCAGCTTGTCGCCGGCGGCCATCTCCTTGAGCATGCCCTGGAGATCGTCGCGGGTCGCGAGCGGTTTGCCATTGAGTTTCAGGATCACGTCGCCTTCTACGATGCCGGCTTTCTCGGCGGGGCTTTCGCGGCCGACTTTGGAGACGCGCACGCCGCCTTCCAGCCGCGCTTCGGTGGCGAGACCGAGGAAGCCCTTGCCTTTTTCCGGAGCTTTGGCGAACGGGCCTTCACCGACGAAATTGCCGCCGAGCATCTCATCCCAGTGATTGAGGAATTCCTTCACCGGGACGTGCATGTTCTGCGCCAACACCTGACCGACGCGGGAATGGATGCCGATCAAGCGGCCCTGCATGTCAAACAGCGGACCGCCGGAATCGCCGCCAATGAGCGTGCAATCCGATTGGATGGTGGAATCCGCGGTGCGAACCAAGCGCCCGAGACGCACGACCGAGCCCCGCTCCTTGTCGAAGCCGCCGGAGTGACCGAGCGCGAACACCCAATCCCCCAGCTTGGTCGACTCGTCGCGATCGATCTCCACGTGCGGGTAGTTGCCCTTTTCCGTGATCTTCACCATCGCGCAGTCGGTGGTGGAGACCAGGCCGAGCGACTCCGCCTTGAGGCGTTTGCCATCCTCCATCACCACCGTCATTTCCTTGTTGGCAGCGGAAGCCACGTGGGCGGCGGTGAGGATCAGACCATCCGCGGAAACGATCACACCGCTGCCACTGCCCTCGCCCATCTCGATGCAAATGGTGGCCTCGCGGGCCTTCGGCAGCGCGGTCGCGAGCGCCTTCTGGATGGCATCCAGATCCTTGCGGCTGTCCGGCACCTTCTTGTCATTGAAATAGGGCCGGTCCGGCGCGGCGGCAGCCACGAGCGGCACGGAGGCGATCAGGAGAAGAAGGCGGATCATGGAAGCGCGGGATTCATACTAGCTTGGCAACTCCGATCTCGCAACCGTCCGAATGGCATACGGCTCCGGAGCTTATTTCCGGCGATACACCGCCAGCCATTCCCGCCCCTCCCGGCCCGGATAGCTCCGTTCCGGCACCCAAGCGTCCACCCGCTCGAACCACGGCGCGAGCAATCCATCGATTTCCGCGATGGAAGCATTGAACGGCGGCCCGCAATCCTCCTCTCCCGGATCATTCGGCGTCAGGTAAAACACCCCGCTCAGGCAGCCGCCGGGACGCACCAAGGCACCGGCCGCCTCCGCGTATCGAGGGCGGTCCGCCGGATCGATGGCACAAAAACAGGTGTGCTCCCACCAGCCGCCAAATCCCTGCTCCGGCCACCACGAGCGGTCGAAGAGATCGGCACGGGCATATCGCTCGGTCCCGGTCGGAGTAAATTGACGCGCCCCCTCCACCGCGGATTCGGACAGATCCAAGCCCACCACCGGAACACCCGCGGCGGCGATGGCCCGGACGTCATGGCCAAATCCACAACCCGGTGCCAGCACCTCGCCCCCACCCCACATCCGGGCGGCAGGCCATCGCTCCATCAATTCCAACAACGGCGGTGCCGCATTGCCCTTGTCCCATGGAGTGTCGTTCTGACGGTAGCGGGATTCCCAGTCGGTCATGATGCGGAAGAAAGAAGACCGGACACGGCAGGACGCAAGAGCGATAGCTGGGATTTGAATGGTTTTGTGAAGCCGTAGCACATCATCCCAAGAGCCTTTCTACGACCTCGGAGAGGTCGCGGACCATAGCCGGAGAGTCGCGCAGCGACCTCCGGAGGGTGAGTATTTTGAAATCCGCACCCATGCGCCAGCGGGGTGCGGGAGGCGGAAAGGCCTTTGAAGCCGCTATCACCGGTATCACGTCACCCAACCAACCAGCCCGGTGCGACCCACTCCGGGGTCGAAAGAATATCAAGAGAATCGATTCATCCGGAGGTCGCTGCGCGACACTCCGGCAAGCTTTCCGCGACCTCTTCGAGGTCGTAATGCAGGCGTGACTTCCCGGACCCATCACGCCCGTCTCAGGTAATCCGGCACCTGCTCGCGCTGGACCGCGGGCGGCAGCGAAGAACTGGCGAAGGAAATCACCGCACCGATACCTGCGGCATGATCCCCTCCAAGACGCGGCTCCACATCAAATTCGGGAAAACGGTAGCGCGCCCGGAACTGGAGCCAGGTTCGCATGCTCCAGCCCGCCACCACCGATCCGAGGATCACGGAGACGGGCAGCCACCAGCGTGGCGGCAGCTTGCGGTAGAGAGCCTCAAGCTTGCTTTCCTTTTCCGGGGCCTTCGGCGGAGCATTGCCCACATAGGCGACGTTTTCCGGAATGGTGCCACCGGCCAGCATGCGCTCCATCCAGTACAGACGGATCGACATCTGCACCGAAAATGCATCGAGCTGCTCCGCCGGATCAGCCTTGTCGAGAGCCCGGAGCACGGAACTCTGGAGCGCCCGCCGCTGTTCCACTCCGGAGACCATGTCCGTCAGCGAAGGACTCAGATAAAAGACGGACCGCTGTGGCACGCCCATGAAGTAATAGACAAAGGCCGCGGGACGACCGCTGGAAAACATGCGCTCCGCCAGTTCCTCCGCTCGCACTTCACCGGGGATTTCCTGGGAGGCGCCGAAGATATAGACGTAAAGGTCGATAGTGGAGTCCGCAGCATGGTAGTTCAGGAAGGCGAGCCGGTCGCGATACTGCTCGGGAGTGAGCAGCTTCTGCGGATCGACGAGGAAAGCCTTCGGCCGTTCGTTGAAATACGCGGCGAGGTATTTGTCCGGAATGGCGGTGGACGGCGTGAGATCACCTGCGAGTTCCTCCGCGGTCGGACCGGCCACTTTCGGGGGCTGGGTCTTCGGCTCGGCGGATTCGTCCGGCGGCATTTCCTCGGACAGCAGGATGGAGGCGGCAGGCCCCTTGCCGGATTTCAGCAGGGTCAGATCCGCCTCGGTCCACTTGGGCAACGCGGGATCGGGCACCCCCTCCGGTCCGAGCGTGGGAGTGGGCGGGAATTTCGGAATGACGACATCGGGCGGCGGAGTGGTGGGAACTGCAGCCGCTTCCGCGCGCTCCGGCTTGGCGGGTCGCGGGCGTTCCTCCACCGCTCTCTCCTTCTTTTCGGTGCGGGAGCCGCCCTTGCCGCTTCCGGATTTCTCCGATTTGCTGGTACGGGCCGGTGCCGCTGCCGTGAGGAATGCCAGCAACAGGGTGATCGGAAGGCGCGCGTTCATCGGCGGGCCTCCTCGTTTTCCGTGAGCGTGGACCCGGTTTGCCGTCCGCGACGGATCTTTTGCACAAGATGATCGACCTGCGGCGGACGGGCCACCCGGCGCTCGAACTTCGCCGGGTTCCGCCGGGCCTGGCGGCAGCGTTTTTTCAGCAGGCTCTCCAGTTGCTCGATCGCCTTCACCAGTCCATCGGCGAAACGTCCTTCCAGCCAATACGAATGCGCGCGCGACAGGCACAGGAACGTGTCCTCTTCCTCCAGAAACGGATCGAGAAGGTAGCCGAAGGTGATGCCCGCGGCCTTTGCCTCGGCATCGATGGCGATGAGCACGCCGGCCTCGTTCGGACGATCCACCGGCACATCCTCGAAGGCCCCGCGGTTGAGCAGCCAGAATCCGAACTGCCGCAGGTTCGCCACGCCACTGAAGGAGCCGGTATGCACGGCGATGAAAAGCTGGGGAAAGCGGCGGTTGAAATCCCACATCGCCTGCTCCACACGGCGCTGTTCATCCCTCCGCAACAATCCCGCGGCATCCGTCAGCGCGCGCAATCCGACCTCGTCCGCACCGAAAATCGCATCCGCATCCGCAAGCGTGAATCCACAGTGCGGACAGCCCGCGGCCGCGCGGTGGATTCGTTGCACACAGCGCGGACATTTCATGCAGGGAGGAGTGTGGAAAACCGCTGATAGACTACGCCCGGACCTTCATCCGGTCAAAGTCAAATGGGGTGCCCGAAGATGATTTGCAGAGCACGATTTCAGTCTTTGGCGGTTGGATGATGCTGCATCGTTCTGCTAGACTGCGTCATGATCGAACATCGTTATCCCGAGCTGTTTCCCACCGCTCCCATGCCTTCAGGAAAGGAGCTGGTGAACGCGCTCGATTTCACCCGCATTCCGAAGGTGCTGCTGCACGAACACCTCGATGGCGGCCTGCGCCCGCAGACGATCCTGGAGCTGGCGAAGAGCCATCGTTACACGGGTCTGCCGACGGAAGATGCGGGCGAACTGGCGGCGTGGTTCCACCGCGGCGCACAGCGGGGCAACCTGCCGGAGTATCTGGAAGGCTTCGCCCACACCATCGGCGTGATGCAGGAGCGCGATGCGCTGGAGCGCGTGGCCTTCGAGTTCATCGAGGACATGCACCGGGATGGAGTGATCTATGCGGAGGTGCGGTTCGCCCCCGTTTTCCACACCGGCCACGGGCTGAGCCAGGATGAGGTGGTGGAGGCGGTGCTGGAGGGACTGGATCGCGGTGGCAGGCAATACGGGGTGAAATGGGGACTGATCCTCTGCGCGATGCGTGATCGAACCGATTCGCTGGAAGCAGCGGAGCTGGCGATCCGGTGGCGGGACAAGGGCGTGGTCGGCTTCGATCTCGCGGGTGGTGAGGCCGGGCATCCGCCGAAGAAACACATGGCCGCCTTCGAAGCGATCCGGCGCGCGAATTTCCACATCACCATCCATGCGGGCGAGGCCTTCGGATTGGAATCGATCTGGCAGGCGATCCAGTGGTGCGGCGCGCATCGCCTGGGCCACGGCACGCGGTTGCGGAATGACATCGAGGTGCAACCGGACGGCAGCCTGAAACTCGGACCACTCGCACAATTCGTACTCGACCGCCGCATCCCGATCGAGATGTGCCTGCTGAGCAACGTTCACACCGGAGCCACCCCGAGCCTGGAGGAACATCCGTTTCCACTCTTCCACCGCGCTGGATTCCGCGCCTGCCTGAACACGGATGACCGCCTGATGAGCGATACCTCGATGACCAAGGAATTCGAGACCGCCACCACCACCTTCGGGCTCGATCTGGTGGATCTGGAAAAGATCACGATGAATGCGATGAAAAGCGCCTTCGCCCCGCATCACGAGCGGGTGGAGGTCATCCACAAGCGGCTCCTGCCGTCCTATGCCACGCTGTTCGCGGAACTGACCGAGCGGGCGTTCGCGGAGAACTTGCGGAAGAGCAGCCAGGGGTAGAGGCACCAACAGCCGGGGAACCCCGTCATGAGCCGCAGCCATGGTTGGCATGAAAGGCTTGATTTATATCGCATCACGATTCATTTCGCCGCCCGCGTATGGATCATTGGCGAAACTGGCTCGGGATCGAACTCAGTCCCGTGAGCACGAAGGAGAAGCTGCTTTCCATGCTGGGCGGCTTTCTTTCATTGCTCGCGCTGGTGGCGATCAGTCGCAGCGTGCTTCACCTGTCCGGAGCGGCGGCGGTGATCGCCTCCATGGGGGCCAGCGCGGTGCTGTTGTTCGCGGTGCCTCACGGCCAGCTTTCACAGCCGTGGCCGGTGATCGCGGGTCATGGTTTCTCCGCCCTGATCGGAGTCGCATGCGCGAAATGGATTCCCTCGCCGGAGATCGCGGCAGCCTGTGCGGTGGGGTTGTCCATCGGCGCGATGCACCAGTTCAAGTGCATCCATCCGCCAGGCGGAGCCACCGGCCTGACCGCAGTGCTCGGCGGGCAGGCGATCCACGATCTGGGTTTCAGGTTTGTCTTCCAACCGGTGCTGGCCAACGCGCTGGCGATGGTATCCATCGCGGTGATTTTCAACACCTTCTTCCCTTGGCGGCGCTACCCCGCCTTCGTGGCGAAACGCCGGGTCGCGAAAGCGGAGCCCAGCCATGAGGCGGTGGTCGCGGCGCTGCGCAGTCTGGATTCCTTCGTGGATATCACCGAGGACGACCTGATCCGGCTGGTGGGCCTGCTATCCCCTACTCCGGCAGCAGGAAATAGCGCACCGCGAAGCGAACGGTCGGATCCTCCACCAGCGGTCCCTGCTTCACTTTCAGGCGGCTCCGCGGGATCGGCTGCTGCGTGTAGGGACTGATGATGACATCCGGCCGGCCGGGCACGACCTCGGCGACCGGATAGTGTTTCCCAGGCAGCGGCTGCCCCTTGGCTTCCGCAGCGTAAACGCGGTTGCCCACGGTGCGGTCCATGACGCTCGATTTCACGGCGGCAGGATTCGGACCACAGGACGTTATCACACCCGGCAGCAGGAGAGTGACGACAGCTTTTGAAAGCGCGTTCATTTGGCGGTGTGGATTTCCTGTTCCACGACCACATCAAGGCTCGGATCTTGGGGCACGCGGAAGTAGCGGACGGCACACTTCACGGTGGGGTCCTTGGCGATGTAGCCGGGTTTCACCGATTTCACGCGTACGACCTTTCCGGTATAGGGACTGCGGACCAGACACGGGCAGCAGCGGATGGGCGTGGCCTCGGGGTACTGGCCTGCGAAGGACACGGCCTGCACGGAGCGGTTGCGGAACAAGCGCGGGACGTTGTCCGGGACGAGCACGATCTCACCTTTCGGCGCGCAGGATGGCAGAGCGCACAACAGGGCCAACGGCAGCAACAGGATGGATTTCATTGGGATTAGGATGGTTTGGGATTGGATGTGGATTCCGGAACCCGGAACAAACGCTTCTCCTCGGTGGGATAGGTGGGATCCAGCACCAGGGTGCCCGCGGGAACACCCCGGACATCGACGATCTGCTTGTTGAAGGGACTGACCACGAAACCCGGTTGCCCTCCCACCACCTTGGCTACGGGATGTTCGGGTTTCTTTTCCTGCTTCGGCCGCGGAGCCGCCTGCTTCCTCCCGCCAGCACCTTTGTCCGCATCCGCCACCAGTCCCGGCGCGGACTTTTGCACGGCCTTCCGCTCCGCCTCTCCGATGGGGGCGGCTTCCTCCTTCTTGCAGGCCGCCAGGCCCAGCAGGCCAATGCAACCGGCTAACAGTTCCTTCATTCTCCCATACTCCGCCGGATGTCCGGCATCGTCAAGCAGCCGCCTTCATTGCCGGGGTGCGGGGATTCGGAAGATTTTTCCTTCCGAGGGATCCCGCGCAAGACCGCCGGGAGGCATCCCTCCGACGTCGATCATGGTCTCATTGTTGAAAGGACTTCTCACCAGCTTGGAACTGCCTTCCACCCACGTCGCCACGGGGTATTCCGGTTTATCCAGCTTGGGGCGCGGTTCGGCCTGGCGTCTGGCTGCCTCCGGGAGAGTTTCCGGAGATGGTGCGGTCTTTTCAGGGACGGAGGAAGCGACACCTTGTCCGGATTGAGGAGAAACGACGGCGGGCGTTTTGCCACCGCATTTCGTCACCCAGAACACTCCGGCCGCAACAAGCACAAGGAGAACACCCGCAATCCATTCCTTCTTCATTCCCACGATTTTGATCGGGCATTCCGCGTTTCGTCAAAAAAAACCGGGCGATGTTTCCGGCGGGGCCGTCACACGTCTTGATTCCACGGCGGAGTTCCCCTTGCGTAGCGGCGGATGCCCGAATCCCCCGCCCTTCCCTGGCCATGGACCGATGGCGAAGCACTGCGCTTCGACCGCTTCATGGACCGCGCGCTGCACGATCCGCGGCGCGGCTACTATGCACGCCGTATCCGGGGCGTGGGGCGCGGAGGAGACTTCACCACCACGCCGATGCTGTCCGGCGCGCTCGCACGCGCCATCGCCGCATGGATCGCGGAAACCGGTCTGCGGAACGTGATCGAGATCGGCCCCGGCGAAGGACGGCTGGCGGCGGACGTCATGAAAGCCCTGCCATGGTGGACGCGGCTCCGTACCAAGCTGCATCTGGTGGAGAAATCCCTGCCGCTGCGTGAAAAACAACAGGCCCTGCTCGGAAAAAGCGTCCATTGGCATGACACCATGGCAGAAGCCCTCGAGGCCTGCGACCACTCCGCCGCGATCTATTCGAACGAACTCATCGACGCCTTCCCGGTGCGCCGTTTCCGCCGGACGGAAAACGGCTGGGACGAGCTGTTTCTCCTGCCGGACGGCCCCACGGAGGATTGGCAACCGGCGGACAAGCTGCCGTGTTCCACCTCCTTCAAGCAGCCCCACGCGGTGGGACAAATCATCGAGGTGCATGAATCCGCACGTGATTGGATCAACGAATGGATATCGGACTGGGTGGGAAGCGAGATGCTGGTGATCGACTATGGGGATGAGGCGGAGACGCTCTATCACCGGCGGCCTCACGGTACCCTCCGCGGCTACCTGATGCAGCAGCGGGTGGAAGGTCCGGCGGTGTTTCAACATGCGGGCCGGCAGGACCTCACCGCGGACGTGAATTTCACCGACCTCGATCTGACCGTGTCCCCATGGGCGAAGGAAATCCTCATCATGACCCAGCGGGATTTCCTGCTGCCGCACATCGACCCGCTGAATCCGGTCGATGAGGCGCTGGTCGACCCGGAGGGCGCGGGATCGGCCTTCAAGGTTCTGCGGGCGCGTGCGACGTTCTAATGATTGAAAACCGGCGGATCTGGCGTCTCATAGACCCATGCAGCGCCTGCTCCGTTTTCTCGCCGTCGGCCTCGTCTCTCTGGCCTCCGCTTCCGCCTTTCAGATCCCGTCCTCCTCGACCCAGTGCGTGGTCGGCACGGCCAAGGATTGGAACAACTCCTACGTAACGCTGGCCCTGTGGCAGCGCGACAGCGGTGGCCCGTGGAAGCAGGTCGGCCCGACGTGGAGCGGACGCCTTGGCCGCGATGGCCTGGTGTGGGGCCGCGGCATGAGCCCGGCCCCGTCCGGAGCAAAGCTGAAGAACGAAGGCGACTGGCGCGCGCCCGCAGGCGTTTTTTCCATCGGCGGCGCGTGGGGCAATGACGCGGCCATCAACAAGAAGCCGGGCCTCTTTTACCGCAAGGTGACCAGCCGCGACCTGTGGGTGGAGGACCCCGCCTCGAAAGACTACAACAAGAACGTCATCCTCGATCACGAGCCGTCCACGGCCTGGGAAAAGAAGCAGCAGATGAAGCAGGATGACCCGGCCCACAAGATCAAGCTGTTCATCGCTCATAACGCGCCGCCACGTGTCACCCCCGGTGGTGGCAGTTCGATCTTCTTCCACGTCTGGCGCGCCGATGGCACAAAGCCGACCGCAGGCTGCACGACGATGCCGGAAGCAAAACTGCGCTGGCTGATCTCCAGCATCGATCCGGCCCGCAATCCCGTCTACGTGCTGCTGCCCGCCACCGAATATCAGGCGAAGCGCGCGGAGTGGAAATTACCGTGAGTATCTCAACTCCCCGCCGGAACCTCCACGGAGGACGGAGGAGGAGACGGTGGCACGGACCATGAACCGGGCTGATCCGGCTTCGCGGGATCGAACACCGGCAAGCCGGGCGTGAGGCGCTTCGCCAGATCCGGCACGTCCTTGCGGATGCCTTCCACCACGCACTTCGCCAGCAGCCATGCGCCATAGGTGTTGAAGTGCGTGTCATCGCTGAGCGCCTGCGTTTGCCCGGGATAGGTGTTCGCCGGATAGTGGACGAAGGCCTTGGTGGTGCCATCCGGACCAAGTGCGCTGAAAAGAGATTCGCTATGGCGATGAAGGTCGACAAGCGGCACCTTCTTCTCCTCCGCCACCCGCCGCACCGCCACGGGATAGTCGCCATGTGAGTCCTGCAGGCGATTGTCCTTGTCGAAGCGGCGGCGGAACATCGGCGTCATCAGTACGGGCTGGCCGCCCTTTTCACGGATCTTCGTGACGTAGTCCTCGAGATCCGCCTTGTAGGTCGTGAACGCACCGACACCTTCGCCTTTTTCCTTCTCATCGTTGTGGGCGAACTGGATCAGCACGTAGTCGCCCTTCTTGAGTTGCGAGAGGATCTTTTCCAAGCGGAGCTGGCTGCGGAAGCTACGCAGCGCAAGACCCGACTCCGCGATGTTCGCAATCGCGGTGCCGGGCTGAAAGAACATCGGCAGTATCTGTCCCCATGCGGAGTAGGGTTCGTTCTGTTGATCGGTGACGGTGGAGTCTCCGGCGATGAAGACGGTGAGGGCATCCGCACGGGGCTTTACCTCCACGGCGGTGACTCCGGGATGACTGCCGGTGAAGGAGAGATCGAGCGTGGTGTTCCAATCCAGATGATCCTTCTCGCGGGCGTTGGTCTTCACACGCTTGCCATCGGGAAGCGCGGGCGTGCGCATGTTCACGGTGAAGGTGCGGGTCGCGGTCTTGCCCGCCTCGGTTTTGAAGTTCGGCAACACCAAGCGCCGCGCCTCGGCGCGCACGGTGGTATCCGTCGCGTCCTTGCCGCCGAAAGTCAGGGTAACATCGTAGTTCCCTTCCGGCACCTCCACCGACCACTTTGGCGGCGTGCCATCACGGAAGTCCGCATGACAGATTTCCTGGGCATGGACGGGGGCTGCGAGAAGCAGCAAGGGCAAGGTGGCTTTCATGAAGATACCGGTGGCAGACATTTGCAATAGAGTGCCTGCCATTACGAAGGGTGCGGGAAAGCGCCGCAAGAAAATCCCCGGTGCCAAATGAGGTAGAGAGCCGCCGCAGAATCCCATTACTCTTTGCCCCTGCCGGGGCAAAGACGGACCCGCTACCTCAGCGACCGCAACAACTGGATCACCCGCGGGTCCTGCGGATTGATCGCAGCAGCGCGTTGTGCGGCTTCCATCGCCTGCTGCTTGCGGCCCGACTGGGCGTAGGCGGCTGCGAGGTTATACCACGCCCGCCCCATGCCGGGATCGCGTTTGACCGTTTCCTCCAGAGAAGCGATGGCGTTCTGCAGCGAGCCCGCCTCGTTCCAGGCGAGCGCGAGCTTGTAGTGATACTCGGCCATCTCCGGCGCGAGCTTCACCGCTTGCTGAAGCTCACGGATCGCTCCAGTGGCATCACCGCTGGCACTGAGGGCCACCGCGAGATCATGATGGAAGGGCGCGGAGTTCGGGTCCCACTCCACCGCCTTGCGGAAATGCCCGAGTGCGACCGCCGCATTCTTACGGGCGAATTCATACTGTCCCAACTGCATCTGCCCGATCGGCTGATCCGCTCCGATGCGCAGCATGTGCAAAAGCTCCGTGCCCGCGCGCGATTCCGGGTCGACCGTATCGCGCAACATCCACGCAGCAGCCACACGCACGCTGCGCACGGGATCTTCCAGTAGGGGCTTGAGCGCCGCACGGGTGGCTTCATCTCCCTCCAATGCCAACACACCACCGGATCGCGCGGCGGCCTCACGGACCAACGGGCTGGGATGCTTGAGCTGGGCGAGCAAAGAGGCGGTCGCAGCAGGCTCACCCGCCCACGTGCCCAGCAGGTGTACGGCGGACGTTTGCCACAGCGGTTCGTTAGGCTGTTTCAGGAAATCGATGAGCTGCTGGCGTGATGCCGGGTCACCGAGCTTCGCACGGGAGAAGAGATCGGTGCGCGCGCGCGTCGGGCGGTTCATCTTGCCGCCATACCACTTCTCCGTGGCTTCCATCGCCCACTTCACATCCTTGTCGGTGTGGCAGCGGCTGCACGCATTCGGGATGCCGTATTCCTTCGTCATCAGCGGATCGGGAATCGTATAGCCATGATCGTGGCGCGGATGGCGCTGCATGTAATCCGTCACCGGCATGTGGCAGGATGTGCAGAGGTTTCCGGCGCTGGCTTCGCCATGATGGCTGTGCGCCACCGGATCGATCACCGGCGCGGGCTTGGTCACGCCGGGACGCGGCGCGCCACCGGCATGGCACTGCATGCACAGGGCGTTTCCTTCCAGCACCCGCTTGCCGGTATGCGGATCATGGCAGTCCACACAGCGCACTCCGGCCGCGTGCATCTTGCTGCCGAGGAAGGCGGTGAATTCGTAATCTTCTTCATGCACCTGGCCGTCCGCATAGAACAGGTCGCTGCCATCCGGCACGGTAAGATTGAAGTGATCGTAGAACGATTCGCCGGGCACCAGATCGCCGGTGACCTCACCGCGGCGCGCATGGCAGGCGCCGCAGGTCTCCAGCATCTGATCGCGGCTGAAGGGCTTGAGCGTGGGATCCTTCGCTTCCGCGGCCTGCGTGGTCTTCGTCGCCTGCCAATCGACGTGCGCCTTCATCGGACCGTGGCACGACTCGCAGCCCACGCTCATCTCCGCCATGCGGGTGTGGTAACTGTCCGTCTCCGGCTCGTAGTTCTTGCGCAGGCGCGTGTTGTGGCAGTTCGCGCACTGGGCGTTCCAATTCATCCCGCGGCCGGTCCAGTGGCCCCATTCGCCGGGCTGGCGGTCCTCCGTGCCATAGACATCGAACCACTCCGACTTGTGCGGGTCCCACGCCAACTCCGCCGCCTGCATGCGACCGCCGGGCCCCTCGATCAGGAACTGGCGCAAGGGATCGTGGCCGATCACACGCCGCACCGGAAACGACTGCTTCGATTTGTCGAGACCCTGGGTGATGAGCTGCATCAGGCCCTTTTCATCCAGCTTCGCCTCCGAGGTCTGGCGTCCATGGGAAATCGGATGCGCGGGATCGAATGCCGGACCATCCAGCTTCGCGTCCGGCATGCGCTCCGCGAAGTGATGGTTCGAGGTCATCCACTTCTCATGCGCCGCCTGATGGCAGTCCTTGCACGAAGCCGACCCTGCATAGCCCGCGTGGACCTTGTCCTCCGGCGGGATCACCGGTGCGGGCGCGGCCTTTGCCTCGGCAACTGGGACCACTGGAGCTTCCGGCTTCCGGGACAACCACCAACCCACTCCGCCCGCGACCACCGCCGCAACGAGGACGGCGATGATCCAAATCCCACCGCCACCGCCCCGCGTCGTGCCCGCCTCAGCCCCATGCCGTTTCCGTGCCTGCCCCATGCTTTCCGCGCAGCATGTACGAGCCCCGGGGAAATGGCCAGAACCGAGCGAAGTCTTCTTCCAGAGCCGCTTGCCCAAGCATTCGAAACCGCCCCACCACCACATCAGGCCGCCGGTTTCTCCGACCTCGGAGAGGTCGCGGAACATAGCCGGTGCGTCGCGCAGCGACCTCCGGACTCGGCTGCCCCCTTTTCTTTTTCTTCGACCCCGAAGTGGGTCGCACCGGGTAGCGTGGGGCTCCTGCCTTGCGTGCTTCCAGCGGTGCTTTGCCAGACGGGGATGGCATCACCGGCAAAGCAATCCTCCCAGCACGCCGGGCGGAGCCCGGCGCTATTTCGCGCCCCGCTGACGCATGGGCGCAGATTCAATGAGGACGCACACCGGAGGTCGCTTCGCGACGCACCGGCTATGTTCCGTGACCTCTCCGAGGTCAAAGAGAGAGTCCTCGCCATTTCCCCCAGACAATGATTTTGGCGAAATTTCCATGGGCGGCGCGGCGTTGGAGTGATCTGCTACAGCCACCATGAACCGTCGCCGCCTGCTCAAGACCGCCTTCTGTTCCAGTCTGGCCCTCGGGCTGAATCTCCGTCGTTCCGAGGCCGCTCCGGAAGCCGGGGCCGGGAGTCTCGAACTGCTCGCCATCGGCGACTTCGGCAGTGCGGAGGAATCGCAATGGGCGGTCGCGCGCGGCATGACCCGCTACACCAAGGAGCTCCCCGCCCCGCCGGTGGGCATGCTGATGCTCGGTGACAATTTTTACGGCGGCGGCATGGATGGCGTGAACTCGCCGCGCTGGAAAAAGGGCTTCGAGGATTGCTATCCGAAGGAAGTCTTCCCCGGTCCCTGCTGGGCCATCCTCGGCAACCACGATTACGCGGAGACCGCCGGTCAGGAAAAAGCCGAGCTCGACTACGCCAAGCGCCCGGAAGGAACCCGCTGGACCATGCCAGCGAAATATTATCGCGTGGATCTGCCAAAGGAAAACCCGGTCATCACCCTGCTCTTCATCGACACCGACTGGGAGCCGATCAACCGCGCCATCCACGGCAAGCTCGCCGAGCAACGCCCGATCTGGATGACCGAGGAGGAAAAGAAGGCCCAGATGAGCTGGCTGGAAAAGGAGCTGCAATCGAAGCGCGCGCCCTTCACCGCCATGGTCGGCCATCATCCGGTGTTCTCCAATGGTCCGCACAACGACACCAAGGAACTCGTCGATGAGATCGCACCGCTGTTGGAGAAATACGGCGTGCATCTCTACCTCGGCGGCCACGACCACGATCTCCAGCATCTCGAACTGGAAGGCCGCAGGACCAGCTTCGTCATCTCCGGTGGTGGTGGTCGACGTCTCACCGACATCCACGAAAACCACCCCGCCGAATTCGCGCAGGCGGTGTTCGGTTTCTCACATCTCTCCATCACGAAGGACAAGCTGCTGCTCCGCCACATCGATGCGAATGGCAAGCTGCTGCATGCCTTCGAGAAGACGCCGGACTTCAAGTGGAAGACGGCGTAAGCCGTCCTTTGATCACTACAGGCAAGGTAGCGCGAGGCTCCTGCCTGCGTGCTTCTTGCGGATCTTTTCAAGAAGCACACGCCTGACCTTCCATCGCGCTTCACCCAATACGCAAGGCGGGAGCCTCGCGACTATGCGTGGCTCCTTCCGGGGAGCCACGTCCTTGGGCCTCACAGCGGCAAGTCGTAGCTGCGGCCGCCGACACCTTCGTACCAGCGGATGTAGGCGTTGTTCACCATCGCGTAGCCGCCGGGAGTCGGGTAGTCGCCGGTGAAGTACCAGTCACCGCAGTCGCCCTTGATGGAAGCTCGAAGGTTTTCGATGGTCTGGAAGATCACCTGCACCTCGCCACTCCAATCGATGCTTTCCGGATACACCATGCGGCTGATCTCCGCGGAGACCTCTTCATCGGTAAAGTCGGAATAGACGCCCTGGACGCGGTTGCGGCGTTCCTCGGCGGGCTTCTTCATCTCCTCACGGCACTCGTCGTAGATGCGGTCGAGCAGCGACTGGCGGCCGGCCTTGCGATGCAGGGCCACGGCGGCCTGGAAGGCGATGAATTGTCCGATGTCCGCCATGTCGATGCCGTAGCAGTCCGGATAGCGGATCTGCGGGGCGGTCGAGCAGATGACGATCTTCCGCGGCTCGGTGCGCGCGAGGATCTTGAGAATCGACTTCTTCAGCGTGGTGCCGCGGACGATCGAGTCATCGAGCGCCACGAGCACGTCGTCCGGCTTCACGATGCCGTAGGTGATGTCGTAGACGTGCGAGACGAGCTGGTCGCGCCCCTTCTCCTGGGAGATGAAGGTACGCATCTTGATGTCCTTGTGCGCGAGCTTCTCGCCGCGCGGCCAGTTGCGCAGGATCAGTTCGTCCAGCTTGTCCGCGGTGAGGTTGCCCGCGTCCACGGCCTTGAGGATTTCCGAGCGGACTTCCTGGCGGCGGTAGAGACGCAGACCGTCCATGAGACCGTAGTAGGCGGTCTCCGCGGTGTTCGGGATGAACGAGAACACCGCCTTGTCAAAGGAACCATCGATGGAATCCACCACCTGCGAAACGAGGGCCGCGCCCATCGCCTTGCGCTCGCGGTAGATCTGCGGGTCATTGCCGCGGGAGAAGTAGATCTTCTCGAACGAACACGGCGTGTATCGCTGCGGCGGCGAGAACGCGCTGTCGCTGTAGGAACCGTCCGCCTTGATCGTGATGATCGAGCCGGGATCGACGGACTTCACCTGGTCGGCGGAGGCTTCGAACACGGTCATGAGCGGCACACGTTCCGAGGCGAAGGCGATCACCTCATCCGTGACCAGCATGTGGCACGGGCGGATGCCGCGCGGATCGCGCATCACAAACATGTCGCCGTTTCCGACCACGCCGCAGATGGCGTAGCCGCCGTCCCACGGTTGGGCTGATTCACCCACCAGACGCGGTACGTCCAGCTCGGCGGAAATGCGGGCCGGCATCTCGCGGCCATCCACTCCGGCGTCGCGGAGCTTGCGGTAGAGATCGGTGTGGGCCTCATCGAGATGATAGCCGATTTCCTCGAGCACGGTCTGCGTGTCCGTGCCGAAGACCGGATGCTGGCCGCGCTCGATGAGCACCTGGTTCAGCTCCCCGGCATTGGTCATGTTGAAATTCCCCATCACCATCAGGGTGCGGGTCGGCCAGTTGCTGCGGCGGAGATACGGATGGCAGGAGCCTTCGTCGAACTCGCCGGAGGTGCCGTAGCGGAGGTGGCCCACCAGGATCTCACCGCCGAAATCGTAGCGCTCCTTGACGCTGGCCGGGTCCTTCGGATCGAGGATGCCCTTGCGCGCCATCTTGTGGAAGCTCTTCACCTCCTTCTGGAAGATGCGGGCAAGCGCATCCTTTTCAATGCCGCGGCGGCGTTGCACGTAGGGTTGCCCCAGCGGCATGTCCAGTTTGACACAGCCGATGCCGGTGCCGTCCTGTCCGCGGTTGTGCTGCTTCTCCATGAGGAGGAACAGCTTGTTGAAGCCCCATAGGCAGGAGCCGTAACGATCCAGATAATACGCCAGGGGTTTGCGGAGTCGCACAGCGGCGATCCCGCATTCGTGTTTCAGGAAGTCGCTCATTTACCGGAAGTTTGGCTCGGCCTCACTCGCCCCGCACCTTTACACGGACTCCTTCCGCGTCAACCATGCGACCGATAATTGTTCCGCCGGGGCCCGCCTTGAGGGCGGTTTCCACGTCGGATTCGGCAACAATGGCGACCCAGCCGATGCCCATGTTGAAGGTGTGGAAGCGGTCTTCCGCGTCCACGTGTGCGAGGAGCTTGTCGATGCCCGGGAGCTCCCACTTCGGGATCTCCAGATCGGCGCCCATTCCCACGAAGAGGCGCTCGAGGTTTTCCGGCAGTCCGCCGCCGGTGATGTGGGACATGGCCTTGGGCTTCACGCCGGAGGCTTTCAGGTCGTTGACCACATCGTGGTAAAGGCGGGTGGGCTGCAGCCACGCCGCGAGTTCTTCCTCCGTCACGTCCGGAGCGTGGTCCTTCAGGACCCGGCGCACCAGCGACCAGCCATTGGCATGGATGCTGTCGGAGGCGTAGCCGATCAGCACGTCCCCCACCTTCACGGTGGTCGGGTCGATGAGGTCGGATTTCTCCGCACAACCGATACAGAAACCGGAAAGTTCGATCACATCCACGGGGACGATGCCCGGCATCTCGGCGGTTTCGCCACCGGCCAGGATGCAATTACAGGCCTCAAGGTAATCGGCCATGCCGCCGATCAGGCGGGTGATCTTCTCCTCGTTGAGTGCGGCAATGCCGATGTAGTCGAGGAACAACAGCGGGTCGCCACCGGTGGTGAGAATGTCGTTCACGCTCATCGCCACCAAATCCTTGCCGGCGGTTTCGAGAAGATCGTGCTCCAGCAGCAGCTCCAGCTTGGTGCCGACACCGTCACATCCGGTCATCATCACCGGCTCTTGATAAGAGCTGAGGTCGTAGCAGGCCGCGAACAGTCCGAACGCGCCGAACAGCTTGCGGTTCGCCTGGGTGCGAGCCACGTGAGTCTTGATGTCCCCTACCAGAGCGGCCGCCTTGCGCGTGTCCACTCCTGCCTGTTGATACGTGAGCTTGCCCGCCATGTTGCCGATGGCGGGTGTTTAACACCCCACCCCGGTCCGTCACGCGGAAAAACCCGCGAATTTCTCATTCCTGCGTCCCACCCCGACGCAATCGCTGGATTTCAGCCACCGTGGAGGAAAAAGCGGCAGACACCCCCGCGATCACGTTCCCTGCCCCACGCGATCGCGCACTGTTTCAAAAAGGGTTCCCGAAGTAGAACTCGGACAGTGGAAAAGGAGAGCCATCCAACCAAACCCATCCGAGGTGCAAAACGCATGGAATAGACCCATGCATTTCATTCAGACAAATCCGTAACCCTAACCGTTCAAAAAAATATTTGCCTGTTTCGCTAAATATTTCTACTGTCCCAACGGCTTTGGACGGCAAATATTTAATTTTTCTTGAATATTTAGGCTCAGTCGTTAGAAAGCGGTCGATTCTTGCAAAAAGCATGACGTGCAAAAACACCACGCCCTTGATCCGCTTGGGAGCCGGTCTTGAGATCGGCTACGCCCAGCCGCTTGCACGGAGTGAACGGGAAATCTCCCTTGCCGGAGGCACGCATTTTCTTCTCGCGCGCAACGGCCGCGGCAAGACCACCCTGCTCCGCACGCTGGCCAAAACGCTCAAGCGTCTCGGTGGGGAATTCGAAACCAGTGGTTTCACCCAATATCTCCCGGAAGACCTCCGCTTCGATGCCGAGATCCCGGTTAGCGCCATTTTCCGCGCGATGCTCCCGAAGGCGGCGGTAAAGCCCGCCCTTGAGCTCGCCGAGCGCATCGAGCTCGACACCAGCAAGCAGTATGGCCGCCTTTCCACCGGCAACCGTCGCAAGGCCGGCCTGATTCTCGCCGAGTTTTCCGTAGTCCCGGATCAGGCGAACATCCTGTTGCTCGATGAGCCTTTCAGCGGATTGGACGCCTACGCGCGCGAAACCTTCGAGGAGCTGTGGCACGGCAGCCGCGGGCACGTCCTGCGGCTGGTGAGTTGTCATCCGGACTACGACTCGATGCCGATGCCCAGCGCGGTCGTCATCGAGCACGGCCACATCTCGCACCTCACCGGTTCCGACCAAACCTGGAGCAGCCTCAAGGCCCGATTGAACTGAACCATGCGCCTCTTCCACCTCACCGCCTCCACCATTTTCCGCCGCAAGGCGTGGGCGATCTGCGCCTTCGCCGTGGTGGTACTGCCGTTCGTGCTGCCGTTGATTTCGACAGCCACGGAGCGCCTCAGTGTGGTCCAGCCCGCGCGCATTCAAGCCGCATGGGCCTCCGTCTGGGTCTGCACCCTGTTATGGGGCCTCTACTCCGCCGCCCGCCAGGGCGAGGCGAACTCGAAGTCCGGCCTCGGGGAATACTTCCTCACCACCGGCGTTTCCGCCACCCGCCAATGGCTGGAGATCTGGCTCGCCGTCATGATTTTCGTGATCCCGCTGGCCATCCTCGGCACCACGATCTGCCTGCTCTTTGCCATGCCTGCCGATCCACAAGAACGCGGCATGTGGTGGGTCATGAATCTCCAGTATCTCACGCTCTTCAGCCTCGCGATCGCACCGCTGCTGGGCCTCTCGATCGCGCTGGCCTCCCGCTTCGGTGGCATCGTCGGCTTCGCCGCCACCCTCTGCATCGCCATCTATGGCCTGTGGGGTGTCGGTTACATCGACCGCATGTTGAAGCTGGAGCCGAATCCGATCCTGCATGGCATCTGGCAGATCTCCCCGCAGTACCGCTGGGCGGATCTCACGCAGCGCCTCTACTTCAAGTCCGGCGCCATCGAGGCCACCCGCTTCTGGCAGCTCGCCGCCTACTTCGCAGGCATCCTCGCGGTTTACTGCGGTCTTTCCCGCCTGTGCTTCCGCGTGAAGTCACTTTCCTGAAATGTCCGGTCCCTTGTCCAAGCTCCTGAATGTCGCGCTCCTTGGCGGTGGTGCCTTGGTGTGGCTGGCGGCTTCGCGGCCGCTCGGGCAGGATGACAGCCTCAAGCTGCCGCCGAATCCCTTCGGCGTGAAGTGCAGCCCCTATGGCGAGGTCTTCGCCATGGCCATGCAGGGGCCGATCGACACCTACTGGCATGGTGGCGAGGAATGCCACGATGAAAACTGCACCGATCCATCCCACCATCATCATCACGATGGCGATGCGGATCACGATCATGAGCATGAGGCGGAAGTGGTGCCCGCCACCCTGAGTGGACGCGTCGACCAATTCCTCGCGGAACTCGATGAAGCGGTCGAAGCCCGCACCAATCCCAAGGAGGCCAGCCCGGCCCAGAAGTTCTCCCAGCGCCGCGCGGTCGAGGATAAGCTGCGCTTTGCCTACGAGCTCGATCCTTCCCACTACGGCAACTACGCCTCCTATCACTTTTTCCTCACCGAGCCATCCATCGGCACCCGTCCGGAACTGACCCCGGGCGCGATCAAACTCGCCGACGCGACCATCCGCTACTGCCTCGCGCGGAACGATGATCCTCGTCCCTCCCTCACCGCCGCCTTGGCTGCGGAGAACCAACTGGAACTGATGTTCCTCACTCCCGAGCGCTATCCCACCCAGGACATGCGCAAGGTACTGGCGGTACTCGATCTCAGTCTCGCCCGCCATCACGAGATCCGCGCCGAGTGGGAACGCACCGGCGAGTGGGCGCTGATCTCCACCCAGCGCCAGCAGGAAATCGCCCAGCGCGAGCAGTTCGTCACCAAAATCCGCGAAACCGCGGAAGCCACTATTCTCCGACTGGAAGGCAAAACCTCTCCACAGGCATTCAACTGATTTCCATGTCCGTTCCTTCCGCCATTCCCGCGCCGCCGCCACTTCCCGGATTGCAGAATCCGGCGCTGGGCACGCGCTTTCACAACGGCATGGACGGCCGCTTCCTGCTCGGCACCATCTTCCGTGTCTGCAAGGAACTCCGCGTCTCGGACATCCAGATGCGCGCGGAACGCCCGGTGTACATCCACACCAACAAGGGCATGGAGAAGCTCGATTTCCTCGGCATCCTCTCCGCTCTCAACATGGATGAGATCCTCAAGGAACTCATCCGCAACCGCGAGAGCGGCAGCCACGGCTTCGGTGAGCATGAAGACCTCGGCGACCGCGTCGGCGATAAGATCGAGGACGCCATGAAGAATTTCGCCGAGACCAAGGTGGCGGACTTCTCCTGCGATGGCATCCCGATGGGTGACAATGGCGAACGCTCCGGCCGCCTGCGTATCCAAGCCCACCTCAGCTCCTCCGGTCTCGGCGTCACCTGCCGTATCCTCAACGATTTCATTCCCGAGCTCGAATCGCTCGGCATCGATCCGGACACCACCGAGACCCTGCGCCAGGGCGTGCTCAAGCGCGCGGGCCTTTGTCTCGTAACCGGCCCCACCGGCTCCGGCAAGTCCACCACCCTTGCCTCGCTGATCGACTGGCTGCGCCGCAATCATCCGAAGCATATCGTCACGGTGGAGGATCCGATCGAGTATCAGTATCCCGATGACATGCCGGACCCGGAATACGCCGGCCACCGCATGCCATCCCCCTCCATCGTCACCCAGCAGGAAGTCGGACGCGATGTCCACTCCTACCGCCAGGGCCTCAAGGACGTGCTGCGCAAGGCCCCGCACGTGATCCTTCTGGGGGAAATCCGCGATCGCGAGGCGATGGAGACCTGCATGGAAGCCGCGCAGACCGGTCACCTGGTGCTCTCCACCCTTCACACCACCGGCGCGGTCAAGACCCTCGGCCGTATTCTCGAAATGTATCCGCGCGAGAGCCACAATGCGGTGCTCAGCCGGCTTTCCGAAATCCTCATCTTCATCCACTCGCAAGGTCTGCTCAACGGCGTGCAACGCCGCGTGCTCACCTACGAATTCCTCCAGAACAATGACGATGCGGTCGCCAGCGCGATCGCGAACTACGACGGCGGCGCGCGTTCCCTCGAGGACGTGATCCGCCGTGCCGGCAACATCGAATGGGACGGAAACCTCCGCCGCCTCCGCCGACAAGGCCTCATCACGGACGCCACCTATGAGAGCGCCCGGATGAACCGCTCGGAAGCCGAGATTCTCTGATCGTTCGTCCTCGCAGCCTGTTCCCTTCGTGCAATCCCGCAACTCCAACCGCCGCCCCGGCATGACGCTTCTAGAAATGACCGTCGTCATCCTGGTGCTGCTCACGCTCATCGGCGTGCTCTTCATCGGCGCCCGCGCCTGGAAGAAGGGCTCGGACCGCGCCGCGTGCATTCTCAATCTCCGCAATTTCCAACAGGCCGTCCGCTCCTACGCGAACATCAACGCTCTCAATCCCAACTCTCCCGCTCCAGGCCTGCGCAGCCAGATCGTCGGGTTTGGAAAATTCATGGAAAACGAGCCGGTCTGTCCGTCGGGAGCCGGGCTCTACACCGCTCCCGATCCGGATACGATCCCGGACATCGGAGTCGTCTATCTCAGCTGCCCGAACATCGCGAAGGCAGGCTCCACCGATCACTTTCCCGTCCAGCACAACGATTGGTGAAATCCCTCTCCTCCCCAAAAAACTGAAACCAACAACACCCGACCCATACACATGAAAACGAACACCATCATCGCGAAGAGCAAGAAGGGCATGACGCTGCTCGAATTGACCGTCGTCATCCTCGTCCTGCTCTCGCTCATCTCCATCCTCTTCATTGGTGCCCGCGCCTGGAAGAAGGGTTCCGACCGCGCCGGCTGCCTCATGAACATCCGCAATGTGCAGCAGGCCATCCGCTCCTACGGCAACATGCAGGCTCTGACCCCGGGTGCCACCATCCCGGCCAGCAAGACCGCCACGCAGGTGCTCATTGGTTCCGGCCTGTTCATGGAAAACGCCCCGACCTGCCCGGGCAATGGCACCTACGCCGGCCTCGATGGCACCACCATCCCGAACGTTGGTTCCGTGCTCCTGACCTGCAACTTCGCTGACGGTCCGGCCCACACCCCGACCAACACCGGCGACTGGTAAATCCAGCCGCAGGTTGTCCCCAGGACAACTCCCATCATCGGTCCGCCCGTCATGCGGGCGGGCCGATTCCCCTCCCCCTTTTTTCGCCTCCCCGGTTGCTGTGAAATCCCTGACACCCCGGTCCCTTGGCCACCCTCCAACATCCGAGCGAACTCAATCCGCTCCAGCGTTACTCCCAGGCTTGCGCCGTCCTTCGTTCGACGAGCCGCGCGAGAAATGACGCATGGTATCGCGAAGCTCTCGATCTTGATTGCCAGATCCATCTCCGGATCGATGGCACCGGCGTGCTTTCCCGCGCCTATGATCGCAAGAGCGGCCAGTGGCAGTCCGCCCCCGTACCCGATGATGAGGTGCTGCGGAGTCCGGAGCGGGCCGATGCCTTTGCCGAAGAACTCATCACCTTCGCCCGCAAGGCCGGAGCGAATGCGCTCGGACTTGTGCTTCACATTGCGGACGAGTTCGCGATCACCGAACTGAAGCCCACTTTCGACAACCCCGGTGCCGTCGGTGATCTGCGTGTCGCCGCCGAAAACGATCCCATATCGATCCTCGATGACACCTCCCTGCCGCCGGACCAACATTCCTGGCGCCTGCTTCCCTATCTGGCCGCGGGCAGCGAAACCATCGCAACCGTCGTCTCTCTCACACGCCAGTACGGCCTGTTTCTCGATCGCCTCCGCATGGCTGGCGAAGCCGCCAATTTCCCGCTGATCACGCATGCGCTGAGCGCCCCGCTGGTGGCGCTGATGGCAATCCCGCGCATCATCCGCATACCGGAAGGACAGTCCTTCATGACCGTCCTCCACTATCCGAATTTCACCGTCCTGGCGTTCTTCAACAGCCACTCGGACCTCCAGTTGATCCGCACGCTCCAGCATCGTGGACAGCGCCGCCCGTCAAACCTGCGGCATGCGGCCTCCACCACCACCGCCGCGCTCGAGCTGATCGATCCCGAGGTTTACGTGATGAATCTCAGTCCCCAGCCGGAACCGGGTCTCACCGCGGATCTCCGCGTGGTGTTCCCATCCAGCCGTGTGGAGGATGTGGATTGGGCGGTGACCCCGCTCTCCAATCCTGCCTTGCCGCCTTTCGCGGTCGAGCCGCTTATTTCGACGGCGGCTCCCCTGAACTCCGAGGAGACCCCTCTGAGCCTGACCTTCAGTGATTTTCAGAAGGAACGCTGGCCTTTCCAGAACTTCCTCACCACGACGCGCGAAGTGGCGGAAATCTATCCGGCACGTTCGGAGATCCGTCTTCTCCGCGCCGTGCGCATGATCCGTCTGGGCATCGCCGCCTGCGCCGTGCTCGCCCTCTCATGGGCCCTGCTGGAGATCTTCTCCATGATCCGCAGGCCGGAGTGGGGCTTTGACCAGAAAGCCTCGCAATCGGTGCAGCAGCGTCTGGCCGGTCTCAATACCGAGCGCCAGCGTGTGGAATTGTGGGACAACCTTCTGGAGGACCGCTCCAAGGCGTGGACCTCCATGGAACTGCTCTGCCGTCTGTTTCCGGAACGCGGTGGTTTCCTGATCAAGGGATACAACCATGTCGTGAAGCCGGAACTCGCTCCCGGCCAGACCAAGGCGGGCTTCGTAAAGGAGTGGAAGATCACCGGCTACGCAAGAGACGAAGCCCTCGACCGGCTCAACCTGATCAATACCCGCGAAGGCATCTCCGCGGTCTTCGCCGAGATGGCGCGCATCACCCAGAACCCCTCCTTCCGCTCCGATCTGGGCAGCCGCAGCATCGTCCCGAACGTCCGCACCCAGGAAAACTCCGCCTTCAAGCCACGCCCTGCGGAGGAGATCCAGGATGACGACCCGACCACCTACCCGCTCACCTTCGACCTGACGATCACCCAGCGCTTCGAAGCCACGGACCCGATCGCCGTCAGCGTTGCCAAGATCAAATGACCTCTTCCGGATCTCCCGCCGGACGATGATTCTCAGAAAATAACTGCCTTGCCGGACCAGCATCCCACCCTACGGCTGGACAACGCCCCCGGAAATATGGTTAGTTTCAATCTGTTAATCATCATCCACTTCAAATAACTTACCTGCCTCGCTGAACCATTCTCCCATGTTCTATCGCCAATCCATCACCCTGTTCGGAATCGTGCTGCCTTTGGTCGCAGCCGGGATCGTCGTGGGGATCGCGTTCTACATCGCAGGCGGCATGAAGTCCGACTTCGCGGACAAGCAGAAGAAGTATTCGACCGCGGAACAGGGCCGCATCGGCGCGATCGGTGTTGAAACCATGCTCGGTAAAAAACGCCAGTACATGGAACTGTGGAAAACCAAACTCGGTGAGGAAACCAAAAGCGCGATCTCGGGCAACCTTCGGAAAATCCAGGAAACCCTGCCCGGCAAGGAATTCCAGCCCACCGCTTTCGAACCGATGGCCAGTTCGACCGGCTTCGGTCCCGTTTCCGCACAGAAATCCTCACAAATCCGGCTCGGACTGCGAGGTACGTTCCGCACCGTACAACGCGCCTTCCTGGAACTCGAGACCCGCATGCCCCAGCTCCAGCTCACCGAGTTGAAGATGGACCCGAGTCCCAACCAAACCTCCTTGTTGAACTTTGAAGTGATCTACACGGCATGGGAAAACTGATCCATCTTCTGGGACTCTGCACCCTGCTGCCTCTGGGCCTGACCGCGCAAACCATCGGACCGGCACCAGGTCCGGCCGCGCCCGTAGCTCCCGCCACAAAGCCCGCCCCGGCCCCTTCTCCCGAAAAAGGCCCCACCGTCCCGGCGCTCGACAAGGCACAGGGAGAAGCAGCGACCTCCGGAGACCTCCCCTCCCGATACGCGGGCTCCGACGTGGGCGCCTATGTGGAAACCCTCGCGACCGTCTTCGCCATCCGCAGCCGCACCACCGATCCCTTCGGACAAGTGCAGGACACGACCGCGAAGCCAATCAAGCCCAAGGTCACCCACACGGCCGTGGCCCGCGCCGCAGCGATCCCCACGACCCCTTACTCGGAAATCGTGGCCCAGATCCAGGTCAACACCGTCATTCCTGCCGAGGAGAGGTTTTTCTGCGGTTCGCGCGTCTTCAAGAAAGGCGACCGCTTCCCCATCTCATTCCGCGGTCGCAACTACCCGACCGAAATCACCGAAGTGAATGCCGATTACATCCGGATGAAGAATCTGGATACATCGGAAACCGGCTTGATCAAATTTGAGAAGCTGCCGCCCGGCATGACCCGCGCCAGCCAGAGCGACAAGATGCTGCCCGGCTTCCAGTCGCAACGTCCCGATTCCCCCCTTGAGATCGAATCAGGCCCGCCTTCCCAAGTAGGCGGCCTACCCCAACCGGGTGGCTTCCCCACCAACCGCTGACCTCCCTGCTGTTCCCATCCCTTGCCAGCCATGAAACCGAATCGTTTTTCCCTCGTCCTGCTCTCCGCCCTGACGTGCTCGGGCGGCCTGCGTGCCCAAACCGGAAGCGATCCTTTGATCGAACAGGTGGCCGATGTGCAGCCCACCACTCCGCCGAATTTCACCCCCACTCCGGGAACTCCGGCCGTACCGGGAGAAGGCCCTCCCTCCACCGTGCCCGCTGCTCCGGTGGACATCGTGCCAACCGACCCCGCCGCTCCCGGCAATCCGGCCAATCCGCCGCACACGGGACAGCCACTGAACAAGGAGGACGATACAAAGGGCTGGCGCCTCAACGATACGGCCCTCAATGATACCTTCCAGTATCTGGCTTCAAAGGCCGGCCGCCAGTATTTCCACAACTCCAAGATCGCGACCCCCGAATACCGGGTCACGGGTATGTTGCTCGATGACGTGAATCCGCTCCAGCAGATGGAGGATCTGGCGTTCATGTACGGCCTCACGCTCTATACCAAGGGCAACACGGTCTACGCCCTCACCCCGGCGCAGCTCTCGCAACTCCCCAGCGCCGAGTTCCAATACCAGCTCCGCTACCTGCGCCAAACGGACCTTGCGACTCTCAAGGAAATCCTCAAGTCCATCCTCAGCCCGGCCGGTGTCGTCAGCTTCGAGCCGAAGACCAGCACGGTGGTGATCATCGACAACGCGCAGAAGATCGAAGCCGCACGCGACCTCCTCCGCAAGATCGACCAGCCGCGCGGCCAGATCGTGGTGGAAACCAAGATTCTCCGCGTGAACAGCAATGCGGCGCAGCGCCAGGGCGTGGACTGGAGCACCAGCCTGGGTGAGAACGGTGTGCCCATCGAGGCCGCCCGCTCGCTCAACAGCGTCTTCGGCCTTCCCTCCTCCTGGACCGGCACAGGAGGCACGTCCTCCGGCAGTTCCGTCACCACCGCCGACATCCCGCTCGCGTCCAACAACATCGTCCTTTCCCCCATCCAGCTCAATGGCGTGCTCCGCGCGCTGGCCCAGGGCGGTCTGGCGTCCCAGATCTCGAACCCGACCCTCATCACCGAGGACAACGAACAGGCCACGATCTCCATCATCGACCGTGTGCCGATCGTCACCGCCACCCAGAGCGTGGGCAGCGCCGGCGGTTCCACCGCCACGGAACAGGTCCGCTACAAGATCGATGACGGTGACTCGACCATCGACAAGGATCCGGAGCACCACCGTGAAATCGGTATCTCCATCGTGGTCACCCCCACGCTGATGCCGGACGGCACCGTGCGCATGCGCCTGCGTCCGCGCTCCGCCCAGATCACGGAGAACGTGAAGAGCGCCCTGTCCGGAAACATCTACCCGCGCGTCACCGAATCGATGGTCGAATCCCTCGCCCGCGTGCCGGATGGCAGTTCTCTCGTTGTCGGCGGCTTCTACGGAGAGTCCAAGAAGGACAACAAGACCAAGGTTCCGCTTCTCGGTGATGTACCGGTGCTCAACTTCTTCTTCAAGAGCAAGGAGCAGACCAAGGAGCAAACCAGCCTCGTCTTCATCGTCACCCCGACGTCCTACGATCCCGGCAACCGCGGCGCGAACAACCGCACCAACTCCACCATCAAGCGCAAGGTCCAGCTCGGCGTGGACAATGACTGGGTGGATGAGCTGAACCCCGGTCCCGCCCACGAACCGAACCTCTGCCGTGGCGTCCGCGACTTCCAGCCCTATCAGGCGCCGTTCTACCCGCAGACCACGACCACTACGGAAACCTACTCTGCTCCGGCCCAGGCTCCCGCACCGCGTGCCACGGATTCGAAGTCCGGAACAGCCCAGCCGGCTACCTCCACCAGCGACAGCTCCCCACGTTTCAGCCGCGCCCGCCGCTAAAGGTCTTTTCCATGCAACCGAGTTCCACCACATTCCAAGGAGTGCGCGAGGGTGACGAACGCCGCCCGCGGACGTCCCAGGATCTGCTCGTGGAGTGTGCCAAGCGGACGGCGGAAGCACTCCGGGCCACCGGAGCCGCCACCGACGCGCAGATCACCTCCGCCTTCAACCACGCCAACAAGGCCCTCTCCGAGGACCGCCCGGTCGAACTGCTGGAATTCATCGCGCGCGCCCAGGGTTACGAGGAAGAGTTCATGGGATCTGCCATCGTCTCCCTTTCGGAAGCGGTAGCCTCCACCCTCAGTCCTTCGCCGCCGCTGATCCCCTTCGCCGGGAAACTGATCGCGCCATCGGCGTTCTATGAGTCCTTCGATTCGCTGCACAAGCTCGCACGGGTGCTGCTCGCTCCGGTGATCTACGCGGAAGACACGGATGCGATCGGCGTCGCTTCCATCAATCCCATCGCCGCCCTGCTGATGGCGGAGGAAATCCTGAACGCGGTGGACCGCCGCTTCGACATCAAGCCCTTCCTCACGGTGGCGCGGATGGACTACGAAAGCTGGACCTTCCTCACCCGCAAACACTTCGGCTTATGATCGAGTTCGACGGCATTTCCTTCAACGAATCGATCAGCCGGCGGATCATGGCCGCCCTCGGCATCCACGATCCGTCCTATGCGGATCTGGCGCATGACCAGGTGCCGAACCGCGTCACGCGCTACAGCTTCATGGCCGCGATCGCGCGGATCAACGGCCTGCCCTTCTTCCCGAAGGTGGCCGAGTTCTGCGATGCCTCGCTGCACACCTATTGCGACCCGACGGTGATGACCCGCGGGTTCTTCACGCCGCTGTGCCTTTCCCCCGGGAACCGCCTCATCGTCGCGGTGGCCAATCCATGGAGCCCGCTGGCGGAAGAATATCTCGCGCCGCGTTTCCCGGATCTCGAAATCGTCAAGATCGTCACCCTCGCCTCCGAGATCAGCCGGGCGATCGAATCGGTGGGCACCAACAACGGTCCCAGCCGCTCCGAGCTTGAAGCCATCGACGTCGAGGACGTGGACGATGGCATCCGTGACTTCGACGTCACGACCGACTACAGCGAGCCGATGGCCCAGCTCGTGGCCACCATCATGGCGGACGCCGTGAAGCTCCGCGCATCGGACATCCACTTCAAGGTCGAGAAGGAAGTCTTCTACTACACCTTCCGTGTGGACGGCGACCTCGGCGACAAGGTCGAGATCCCGATGAAGCTGAAGGACCGCCTCGATGCGTTCCTGCTGAACCTGATGAAGCTGCCGACGGAAATCCGGAACACCACTCCGGGTATCTCGGGACGTTTCACCATCTCCTATTTCCACCGCCCCATCGACATCCGCTACGAGCGCCATCGTACTTACCGCGGCTACCACGTGACGATGCGTCTGCTCGACAAGAGCCACATCAACGTGACGCTCGGCAAGGGCACGCTCGCCTTCGATGACGAGACGCTCTTCGAACTCGGCCGCGTGATGAAGATCCCGGCGGGCATCATCGTCATGTCCGGCCCCACCGGTTCGGGCAAGTCCACCACCCTCAATGCGATCCTCCGCGAGCTGAACCGCCCGGAAGTGAACATCCTCACGCTGGAAAACCCGGTCGAAGACGAAGTCGCCGGCATCACCCACTGCGACTTGAAGAGCCCGAAGGAGTTCAAGCCGATGATCGCGTCCTTCATGCGAAGCGACCCGGACATCATCCTCATGGGTGAGGTGCGCGACACCGAGTCAGCCGAACTCGCGATCGAGGCCGCCGTGACGGGTCACAAGGTGCTCACCACCATCCACACCCCGCGCGCCTCCCAGATCATCGAGCGTTTCGAACAGCTCGGCATCGAGCGTTGGAAGATCGCCCAGACCCTGAAGGCCGCCTGTGCCCAGCGACTGGTGAAACTGCTCTGCCCCTATTGCAAGGAAGCCCAGGTGGGCATCGGTGACCTGGACCGCCGCACCTTCAGCCTCGATGACTCGTGGGCGGATATCCCGGTCTTCTCCGCGAAGCCCGGCGGCTGCGCCGAATGCCGCAACTCCGGATACAGCGGCCGTACCGCCATCCTGGAAATCATTCCGATCACCCCGAAGGTCTCCGACCAGCTCTCGAAGGGCGAGATCACTCCCTACGAGCTGGAAATCAAGATCCAGCAGGAAGGCAAGCTGCCCAACCTGCGCCTCCTGCGCGAAGGCAAAACCGACCTCAACGCCGTGTCGAAGGTCATCGACATGACTTACACCGATGAGTAATCCCGCCGTGCCAGCCGCCAAACCGGGTGCCCAACCGGTATCCCCGAAGGCGCTTTCATTCCTCAAGGCTCCCGCGAAGCCGCAGGAGTTCAAGAAAAAGGAACTCGTCCACATGTTCCGCGGCCTCAGTTCCATGCTGCGCGCCCAGATCAATACCGCGGATGCGCTGAAATACTACGGCCAGGGCCTGCCCAACAAGGGCATGGCGGACACCCTCTTCAAAATCCGTGATGACATCGCCGCCGGCGTGAGTGTTCACGAAGCCTTCCGCCGCACCGGCCGCTTCAGTGACATGATCATCGGTTTGATCCAGGCGGGATCGGATGCCGGCCAGCTCCACCAGGCCTTCTCCGCCCTCTCCACCCGTCTCACCAATGAGATGAAATTCAAGAAAGCGCTCAAGAAGGCGACCACCATGCCGGCGGTCGTGATCTCGGTGCTTTCCGGCGCGTTCATCGTTTCCCAGGTGAAAATCGTTCCCCAGGTGGAAAGCATGCTCAAGGGCGTGAACCAGAAGCCGGACGGCCTGACCGCGATTTCCTTCAACATCGCCCACACCACCCAGGCCATCTGGCCCATCGTGGTCGGCATCATCGTCGGCACCATCATCACCATCCTGCGCTCGGAAAAGATCCGCACCCTGATCCTCGGATTCATGATGTCGAAGTGGCGCCTCCTGCGGCAGCTCATCATGAGCCTGCGGCAGATGACCTTCCTCTCCACCATCAAGCTGCTCCACTCGAACGGGATCAACCTCGCGAAGTCGATCCGGGTCTCCGCCAACAGCGTGAAGGGAACTCCCTTCTACCGCGAGCTGCTGGAAGCCGCCGACAAGTACGAAGGCTCCGGCGTCCCCCTCTCCACCGCATTCTCGAAGTACACGTCCGTGGATTCCCAGGTCGTCCACATGCTCGCGATCGGTGAGAAATCCGCCTCGCTCGACGGGCAGTTGGAGATGCTCGTGGGCATGTATGAGGAGGATGCGGAAAACTGCATGGCCACCTTCACCGCCGCCGTGAATTTCCTGGTCCTCCTGATCGCCGTCGCCCTCATCGCCGCGGTTTTCATCGGCACCTTCCTTCCAATCTTCCTGATGGGTCCGAAGATGATGAACAGCGGGATGTGATCCATCCCGCCCCGCCCTGACGATCCGATGCAACTCACCCGCCTCGACCGCTGGCTCCGCGAGACCTTCGTCCTCCAAACGCAGATCTACACCATGCGCGCCGTGGAACCGGTGCCCTCCGGAATCCGCCACGAAGAGCTTCCGGAACAGCCCGGCCGCCGCTTCAAGCACCGCTATACCACGGCCCAATCGAAAATTGCGGACAAGTTCATCGCCCTGCTCAAGCACAACGGCCAGATGTTCACCACCCGCATCGTGGAGCGGCAGGCCTGGTACGTTCCGTACCTCGCGCCCAAGAACAACGGGTCTGTCACCTGGTTCGTGGTGACCTCCACATGCATCGTCCTCGGAGCGATCGGCCTGCTCGGTGTAGCCGTGCGGTTGTGGCAGGACCCGACCATCCAAATGCATCTGCGGGAGTCGCTGCAGATCCTCAAGGGCTGAAAAATCCCTCCGAAACAGGATCGTTCACATTTCCTTCTTTTCAGGACTGTGGAAATTCCGTAATTTTGTGCCAACGCAATGAGTTGCACCGGTTCCATGGCCCGTCGTTTCCGTTTCCGCGGCTTCACGCTGCTGGAAATGAGCATGGTCATCTGCGTCCTCATCGCCCTGATGAGTACCGGCTTTTTCTTCAACAACAAGATCAAGGACTGGCAACTCGGCCGCACCGCCTCCGAGACACTCCGCACGGTTTACTCCGCCCAGCGCATGTATCTGGCGGACAATCCGACCGCCACGCTCGCCTCGATCACCAGCGCGAAGCTGATTCCCTATCTGCCGAACGGTGCCACCACGATGCCCACGGTGACCTCGCTCACCGGAGCGACCCTGTCGATCGCCGTCACCGTGTCTCCACCGAAGATCAACAATGGCTCGGGTGGATATTACGATCCTTCTAGTAGCACCACCGACCTGCTCTGGGACGTCGGCCAATGATGAAGCGCGCGCTGCCATTCCTGCTGGCCTGCCTGTGGTGCTTCTCGGGCGGGATCGGAATCGCGGGAGAGTTCCGTCATGTCGGCGACTATCTCGTGAAATCCCGCATGAAGCTGACCGGTGACAAGGCGACACCCATCGCCATCAAGCCGATGCTGCTGCGGGTCTATACGGATGGCGTCGAGATCCGCGTGACCGCGGAGGACGATCCGGACGCGCGCTCCACTTTTGAGATCTACCGTTCGGATGGCATCGGCCGCCAGCGGACGCCGGGCGGCGCCCTGGAGGTGATTCCAGGGGTGCAGGCACTCAGCCAGAGCAGCGGATTGGTTCGCCACTTGCGGCTGTCCCGTGAAACGCTCACGATCACCTCGTTCCCCGGCGTTTCCGACCAGACCATCGTCACCACGGCGGTCGGTGTGGAGGGCAACCCGGAGAACCCCTCCCCCAAAAAGCAAGCCCAGCAGCCTTCCCACGAAAGCTCCACCGCCACGGTGGAGCCGTCCCGTCCCGATTCCGCGCCCCGATGAAACCACTTCCTGCAGAAGGCAGCCTCGTTGACCGGAGACCCTCCGGTCCTTCGGCCCTTCCCACTGCCCTGCCGCAGACAGGCGGCCCCCGTTCCAGCTCGAACCGCCGGAACACGGCGTCTCCAGGCCGTGGTGCATATCCGTGGCTGCTCCTGGCAAGCACCGTCGTCTCCGGCGTGTTCTGCTACCTCTACATCACCAAACCGGTGATTCTGCCCGCTCCGGCTGGTCCTGCGGCCGCCGCACCCGCCATCACTCCGGCGGTGGTGCGGAACAGTCCGCTTTCCACCGCGAATCCCACGGATCCCACCCTCGCCGCCATCGGTCCGGCCAGCGACCGCCTGCCGGGAGATCCCGCGGTCGGCCCCACCCGCGCGCCGCTGAAATCCGCGCCCACCACCGGCCTCTATGAGGAAAGCAATTTCAGCGTCCAGCACGTCGTCACCGCGGAAGCGCCCAACGGCGTGGTGAAGCGTCTCGATTTCAAGGTCCCCGTCCTCTACCGGAGCCGGAACCTGCTGTGGACGAAGCGCGAGGTCGCCACCGCCCGCGAGCTTCTCGGCCGCCTTGCCGACTATCAGGAAAAGACCCGCGCCCTGCGCGCCGAGGGTGTAGCCCTCGAAGATGCATGGAACCAGTTGATGGAGCGCTCCATGCCGGTCGTCGGCCTGCAGGCGGACAGCCCCTCGCTGCTCGGCAATCAGGAGCGACCCGGAACCACCAGCGCCACTCCTCCCGCGGGAGCCGGTGAGTCGATCAACATCCAGCCCAACCGGAAATGAAACCGCGCCTGTTCCTCTTTGGACTCCTGCTTCTCGCAGGCCGGACCGCGGCCGGTCAGGATCTCACGCCGAAACCGACCGACCGCGAACGCGACCGTGCGGTGGATACCTTCCAACGTCTGGACAGCGGCAACCGGCCGAAGTCCAACGAGGTCACCGTCATTCTGGATGACGTCCCACCTCCCATCCCGCCGCCCGAAAAACCGGCCGAGCCCGCGGACAAGGCGGTGGACCCCGCCACGGCTCCGGCCACCGACAAGGGAGCACCCGCCGGTTCTCCGGTGCTGGTCACCGGCAAGCCGCCGGAAGATGCTCATCTGGTGACGGAGGAGCCGCCGCCACCACCGGAAAAGCCCGAGAAGGGCGTGACCGTGAAGGTCGTGGACGTGCAGGGCGGCAAAGGCGGCCCGATCGATGCCAGCCAGATCAAGCTGCTGTTTCCCTTCACACCAAAGCCTCTCACCCCGCCGCCACCCGGCTGGACCTTCGACCCCACCGCAGGCGCACCTCCCTTCACCAAGCAAGTGGAGCTGGCCCCGGGCACGAAAATCTCGCTGAACATCCGGCCGCACGTCCTCGTGCCCGTCGCGGATGGCAAGGAAACCTTCAACGTGAACGAGCCTGGATTCGATCCCGCGCTCGGCTACAACCAGCCCGGCACCGTCGGCACCATCCTTTCGAAAGCCGTGACCCAGCTCGACGAGGACTCGAAAAACCTCGGTGAAGCCATCGACCGTCTGGAGCAATTGCTGGCCTCCATGCCCGCTCCCGCCCCGGAACCCGCGCCACCCGTCGCCCAACCCGTCCGGGAGGCCGCCCCCATCAAAAAGCCACGATGAAACCTTCCCTTGTTCCTGGCATTTGTGGCTTGGCTCTCACCGCCATGATCGCGGTGGGCGGCCATCATTGGTGGGAAGTCCGCCAGCAAGTCGCCGCCTGGCAGGCCGCGCACGGCGTTCCGGCACCCCTCCCGTCCGATTTGCCGAACCTTACGTCTCCCGAGCTCTATCAGCGCATGCGCCAGGAAATGGATGCGCTCAGGAAGGAGAACAAGGACCTGCAGGCCGAGATGCAGGGCACCACCCGCAAGTTGGCCGCTGCCCAAGGCGCTCCTCCGGCCGCTCCCACTCCTTCCCCTCCCCGTGAGGCGGCGAAACCGGCCCCTGCCACTGCCGCCAATACCCCGAACACCAATTCCGCCACCGCCAAGGAATTCTTCCAAGGCATGCTGGACGAACTGAAAGCGCTCAAGCAGGAGAACAAGGACCTCCGCGACCAGGTGGCGGAGACCAACCGCGATCTGATGGAGGTTCAGTTCCGCCTGGACAGCCATTCCGCTTCCTTCCGGCCGCTGAAGATCAAGAACGACGACTCGCAGGGCGATGCGACATCCTACGATCCGATTCTCGACCGCCCCCGCGATCCCGAATCCGGCTCTTCCGGAGTGCTGCCACCGCGTGCGATCGTCCCAGGTCTGGAATTGCCGCAGTAAGCCACTCTCCCCCGAAGACCCGGATCGAATCTGGTGGCGCATCTCCGGACGCGCAGGCAGGTCAGCAGCAGCCCCACGGAGATCCATTTCACCCACTCCGCGGTGGTGGAACCGAATTTCAGCCAACGCACGGCATCGGTGATCCCACCCCGGTGATGATGTGCCCGCTCCAACCCATCCGCGAAGATCCGCATCGGGAAACCGGTCAGCAGCAGAACCATCACGATGATCGCCAGGGCATCCAGCAACCACCATGGCCGTTCCTCCACGATGGGTGAGAAAAACGACAGGACCAGCGGTGCAAGTCCGAGCAGATTCGTACAGACGATGATGCCCCAGGCGAAAAGCCGGAGGAACCCCACCGCCACCCGCACGCCACTGGGAACAGGATCAGGTTCCTTTCCCGTGGCGTAAGGTGTTAGGAAGGAAGGGCTCAGAGTCCCTTGTCGGTCACGGCGCCTTCGCTGGCGCTGGTGACGAGCTTGGCGTACTTCGCCAGCACGCCGCGGCGGTAGCGCGGCTCCGGCTGCACCCAGGCGGCCTTGCGCTCGGCCAGTTCCTCGGCGCTGAGCTTCACGTCGAGGCGGTTCTTCTGCGCGTCGATGGTGATCTCGTCACCGTCCTTGAGCAGGGCGATGGTGCCGCCCACGAAGGCTTCCGGAGTGATGTGGCCGACCACGAAGCCGTGGCTGCCGCCGGAGAAGCGGCCGTCCGTGATGAGGGCGACCGTCTTGCCGAGGCCCAGGCCCATGATGGCGCTGGTCGGCCCAAGCATCTCGCGCATGCCTGGACCGCCCTTCGGTCCTTCCATGCGGATGACAATCACGTCGCCGGGTTTGATCTGCTTGGCGAGGATAGCCTTCATGGCATCGTCCTCGGAGTTGAACACGCGGGCCTTGCCGGTGAAGAGCTCGCCTTCCTTGCCGGTGATCTTCGCCACCGCGCCGCCTTCGGCGAGGTTCCCGTAGAGGATGCGCAGGTGGCTGTCCTTCTTGATCGGGTCGGAAAGCGGGCGGATGATCTCCTGACCCTCCGGATAGGGCTTCGCGAGCTTCTCGATGTTCTCGCGCAGCGTGCGGCCGGTGACAGTGAGGCAATCGCCGTGAAGCAAACCGGCATCCAGCAGCATCTTCATCAGCGGCAGGGTGCCGCCGATGTTGACCAGCTCCGCCATCGAGTATTTGCCGGAGGGCTTCAGGTCCGCGAGCAGCGGCACGCGCTTGCCGATGCGCTCGAAGTCATCGAGAGAAATGTCCACGCCCGCGGCATGGGCCATCGCCGGCAGGTGAAGCGCGGCATTGGTGGAGCCGCCGAGCGCGATGAGGACGGTGATGGCATTCTCGAACGCCTCCTTTGTCATGATATCACGCGGGCGGATGTTCTCATTGAGCAGGTGCAGCACGGCGGCACCGGCATCGAAGCAATCGCGCATCTTGTCGTCCGAGATCGCCGCCTGGGACGAACTGTTCGGCAGCGACATGCCGAGCGCCTCGATCGCGGAAGCCATGGTGTTCGCGGTGTACATGCCACCACAGGAACCCGGGCCCGGAATCGCGCAGGATTCCACGGTTTCCAATTCCTCATCGGAGTATTCGCCATTGGCATGCTTGCCCACGGCTTCAAACACGGAAACGATGTCGAGATTCTTCTTGTCGCCTTTGATCGTGGCGCAGCCGGGAAGAATCGTGCCGCCATAGACGAACACGGACGGGCGGTTGAGGCGTGCCATCGCCATCACGCAGGCGGGCATGTTCTTGTCACAGCCGCCGATCGCCACGAAGCCGTCCATGCCTTCGCAGCCGACCACGGTCTCGATCGAGTCCGCGATCACCTCGCGGGACACCAGCGAGTACTTCATCCCCTCGGTGCCCATGGAGATGCCGTCCGAGATGGTGATGGTATTGAAAATGATCGCCTTGCCACCCGCGGCATCCGCGCCCTTCGAGGACTCCTCGGCGAGCTTGTTGATGTGGATGTTGCACGGGGTGACTTCGCTCCACGTGGAGGCGATGCCGATGATGGGCTTCTTGAAATCCTGCTTTTCGAATCCGACGGCATACAGCATCGCGCGGCTGGGCGCGCGGTCGGGGCCGTCAAGCATCAAACTGGAGAACGTGCGGGTGGAGTCGGACATCGGCGGGATGCTTTCCCGCTGCGGGCGCGGCGTCAAGGCGGAGGCCATTGGGAAATCCCAAACCGGGCCATCATCCGGAACCCGGGGCAAAAGCGGCCAAAGACTATCACTCCTTTCTTCCGCCCCATGCCACGCCCCGCCTTTTCCCGGATCTCCCGGTTTTTGCATCCACCGGCCAAGGATGCACATTCGGGTTGCGGGAATCCCGCGTCGCAAAATCGCGAATCCCAAAGATTCCCACAGAATCAAAACCAATAAAACGCACCCCCGCCCTTGCCATGCGGGGGGTGGTACGCTTTTCTCGCCCGCCTCATGGCCACTTACCGAGTGCTTGTTTCGGATCCGATTTCGGAAAAAGGCGTGGATGCCCTGCGCACCGCCCCGGAAATCCAGGTTGATGTGAACACCGGGCTCAAGCCCGACGAACTGCTCGCCATCATCGGCGACTATCACGGTCTGGTTGTCCGATCTCAGACAAAAGTGACCCCGGAGGTCTTCGCTGCGGCCAAAAATCTCAAGGCCATCGGTCGTGCCGGTGTCGGCGTGGACAACATCGACCGCAATGCCGCCACCGATCATGGCGTGGTGGTGATGAACACCCCCAGCGGCAACACCATCTCCACCGCCGAGCACGCCTTCACGCTGATGCTCTCGCTGGCCCGCAACATCCCGCAGGCGCACGCCACCGTAATCGCCGGCAAGTGGGACCGCAAATCCTTCGAAGGCGTGGAAATGAACGGCAAGCGCCTCGCCATCCTCGGCATGGGCCGTATCGGCACCGAGTTCGCCAAGCGTGCGCAAGCCTTCGGCATGCACGTGGTCGCCTACGATCCCTTCCTCACCGCAGCCCGCGCGCAGGGATTGAAGGTGGAACTGGCTGAAACCGCCGATCTGGCACTCGCTGGCGCGGACGTGGTCACACTCCACATCCCGCTCACCGACGAGACCAACCACATCCTCAACAAGGCCCGCCTGTCCTCGATGAACAAGGGCGCGCTGGTCGTGAACTGCGCCCGCGGCGGCCTCGTCGATGAAGCGGCGGCCAAGGAGCTGCTGGACTCCGGCCACCTCGCCGGCATCGCGCTCGACGTGTACGAAGTCGAGCCGCCTCCCGCCGACCACCCGCTGTTCGCGGCGAAGAAGGCCGTCTTCACCCCGCACCTCGGTGCTTCCACCGCGGAAGCCCAGGAAAACGTGGGCATCGAAGTAGCCTACCAGCTCAAGGATTTCCTCGTCAGCGGCGAGATCCGCAACGCGGTGAACATGCCGAACCTCGACGCGAAGACCCTGGAAAGCGTCGGCCCCTATCTCAATCTCGCCACCGCGCTCGGCAAGCTCCTCGCGAAGATCGGCCCTGGCCAGGTGGACGCCCTGCGTGTCTCCTACCTCGGCCCGGTGTCCGAGCTGGACACCCAGCTCGTCACCCGCACCGTGCTCACCGGCTATCTCTCCGGCGCGCACCACGAGGCGCAGGTGAACCTGGTCAATGCCCCAGCGGTCGCCAAGGCCCTCGGCCTCCAGATCACCGAGTCCACCGTGGCCATCGCCACCAACTGGACCGAGCTGATCGAAGTCTCCGCCGTCAAGGGTGGTGAGACCTTCACCGTGGCCGGCACCTTCTTCGGCAATGCCCCGCGCATCGTCCACATCCTCGGCCACAACGTGGAAACCAACACCTCCGGCCAGTTCCTGTTCGTGGAGAATGACGACCGCCCCGGCGTCGTCGGACTGCTCGGCTCCTCGCTCGGCACCGCCGGTGTGAACATCGCGAACATGTCCTTGAGCCGCAACAAGAGCCTCTCGCGTGCCGTCACGGTGATCGAGGTGGATTCGGAACCGCCGGTCAGCCTGTTGGAAACCTTGCGCGCCACGCCGGGCATCCTCCGCGTGCTGTCCTTCGGCCTCTGATTCTGTTGGAAATACCGAAAGTTCATGAAAGCCAGCGCTCTAGACGGGCGCTGGCTTTTTCCGCCTCCGGAGGAGGCCCGAATCCGCCGTGGCAAAGTTGTGAAAAACCCCGGTCTCTAGCGGAAAAATCCGTTGCCAACCCCCGTCTTCCGTCCTTAGCATCCCTGCAGCATGAAAAAACTCGCCGTCCTTGCTACCTTTGCCGTCCTTACGGGCATGGCCAGCGCTGACATCCAAGCGCCGCCGCAGTCCCAGTACACCTCGATCCGCAAGCTCGGTCGCGGTCTCAGCAACATCCTCTACGGAGTGATGGAAATCCCGGAACAAATGGTGCGCAAGCAGGACGACCTCGGCCGCAAGGCGGAATGGTCCTACGGTGCGGTCGATGGCACCAACCGTGCCCTGAAGCGCCTCGGCTACGGCTTCTACGAAGTCTTCACTTTCACCTGCCCGACCTATCGCGGCACCTTCAAGCCCCCGTACCAGCGCTGCGGTGAGGACAACCGCATCCAGATGAACGTTGCGGACGGCCTCTCCGAATTCCCGCCGGAACTCGGCTTCGAAACTTCCTTCCGCTACAGCCGCACCCAGACCTTCTGAGGTCTGAGGCAAAAGCCCCTTTTCGAAAATCCCGGCCGCGCCCGTCGCTGCCGGGATTTTTTGTTGTGTGCTTGGTCCCCCACGATGGTGGGAACGCGATCACGTGATTTTCCTGTGGCCGATTTTGTGACAGTGTTTCCTTGTCAGCGCGAGGTCCCCACCGGACGCCGGCCTTCTCCCCCGGAAGACAACTCCCCGCCCCTTTCGATCGGCGGATCGGAATCCCCCCGTTCCGACATCCGCCGATTGCTTTCCAAGAGCAAGGAAAAGCCGCTGACGGAACTCCGTCAGCGGCTTCCCAGGAATCCATCAGATCCAATCAGCGGCAGTCGCCGCGATCGTCGTCACGGTCATTGTGGCCATGACCGCCACCGCGGCGCGGCGCGGCGATGCCACTCAGCTTCACCTTGAACGGATTGTCGTTCGGATCATTGCTGGCGATCAGCAGCGTGGCCTTCTGCTTGCCTTCCGCTGTCGGGGCGAAGCGGATCACGCAGGTGGTCTTCGCTCCCGGTGCCACCGTGGTGGCCGGTGCAGTGATGATCTTGAACTGATCGTCATCGCGGCCCGTCAGCGACACTGCGATGCCCGTGAGCGCCACCTTGTTGCTGGTGTTGCGGATGGTCAGGGTGATCGTGTCGGTATCGCCGATCTTCGTATCGTCGAACTCGATCGATTCACCGTTCTCGAGTTCCTCACCTGCCACCTTCACGCCGATCTTGGCCTTGCCGGTCACTGCGGCCGTCGTGGTGAAGCTGGCAATCTGGCCGAGCTGCGGCGCGGAGGAACCTGCCTGAGTGGTCACGACACGGAAGTAGTAGGTCGTGCCTGCGGTCAAACCGGTCAACGGAGCCGACACGGCGGCGGTAGTCCCCGCCGCCACTGACCCGGCGCTTACAGTGGTGCTGGTCGCCAGAGTGGCGCTGGTGCCGTACTGGAACGAGATCGTCGCGCCATAGGTGCCGCTGGAAACCGAACCATTCAACTTGGCCGTGGTGGTGGTGATGTCCGTGGCCGCCTGAGTGGTGCCTTGGGCCGGAATCACCGCCGTGGTGGTGAAGCTTCGGATCTCACCGGTCTGCTGCACCTGATTTTCCGCCGTGGCGGTGATCGCACGGAAGTAGTAGGTCGTGCCCGGATTCAATCCGCTCAGAAGAACCGGAACCGAAACGATGGCCTCTCCCGCTCCGATCGTACCGCCGCTCACCGTGGTACTGGAGGCGAGGGTCGGGCTGGTGCCGTACTCGAAGGTGACGCCAGCGGGATAGGTCCCGGCGATCACGTCCGCATTCAGGCTGGCCGTGGTGAAGGTCACACTCGACGCGGGCTGTGTGCTCACCGATGCAGGAACGGCCGCCGCAGTGGTGAAGCTGCGGACATCCCCCGCCTGCGGCACCGGGGTCTCCCCGTTGACTGCCACGGCACGGAAGTAATAGGTCGTCTCCGGTGCCAGACCGGAAAGCACGGCCTGCACACCCACCGGTGAATCACCCGCAGACAGCGTGCCCCCGCTGACAGTGGAGGAAGATTCCAAGGTCGGGCTGGTGCCATACTGGAAGGTCACCGTGGTGGCATAGCCGCCGGGATTGACCACGCCATTCAGCTTGGCTCCCAGCACGCCGACCTCCGTCGCTCCGTTCGTGGCCACCTCCGCACCGAAATGGATGCGGAAAATCTGGCCGCCACCCGCAGGCGAGCCATCCAACAAGGAGCCTCCGTCCGAGGCGGTGCCATAAAGGTCGCCATCCGCGCCCTTGGTCAACCCGGCTGCCGGATAGCGGCCGTAGGCGGAACCTTGGAAATCATGCACGTAGGTCAGCACGCCCGCGGAAGTCACACGGAACACCGTCCCGATGCCCTCGCTGCCCCCGCGATTGGTCACGCCGTAAAAGGCACCGTCCGGACCTTCCGCCAGTGCGCCCACCGGAAACCAGCCTTCATCATGGGAGAAGGACGCGATAGTGGTCAGAGAACCATCAGGAGCAACCTTGTAGATCGCTCCCGCCTCATCCGTCCCACCTCCCTCAGAGGCACCGTAGAAATTCCCATCCGAACCCTGCACCAGTCCGGCCACCGGACGCTGGGCGTCCTCCGGGTCCGTACCAAACAATGCGAAGGTGGTGAGATCGCCGGATGGAGTGAGCTTGAATATCGAGCCATCGATCGACATATCGCTGCCTCCGGAGGTGGACACTCCGTAGAAGTTTCCGTCACTCGCCTGGATCATCGAACCCTTCGGTTGAAAACCGTTGGTGCCGTCGAATTCAGCGATGAGGGAAAAGTCGCCTGATGTCGTCAGGCGGAAGGCCACGCCGCCGCCCATCAAGCCGCCCTGGGAAGTCGTGCCGTAGAAGGCACCATCCGTTCCTTGGACCACCCCTGTCGGATCGGAGCCGTATTCACCATCGAAGGACCATAGATACGAAAATGCCCCCTCCGGAGTCACCTCGTAGATGCCACCCACGTAGTAGTTGCCTCCCCGCGACTGGACGCCATAGAGGTTTCCATTCGAGCCCAGTGCCAGTTGGCTGAGGAAGAATTGATTGCTCCCTGTGTCAAAGGACGCGATGTGCGAGATCTGCGCATCAGGGGACATCCGGTAGATGCCTCCGAATCCAACACCGCCTGCCAGGGAAGTTCCGTAAAAACTGCCGTCTGAAGCCTGGACCAGCGCGGAATCCAACCACATGTCCTGATTCACATCGAAGCCAGCCACCACGGTATATTCGCCCGCCGCGTTCATGCGCACCACGGTTCCGCCGTTCCGGGGGCCACCGGCGGTGGTCGTACCGTAGAAGTAGCCATCCTCCCCGAGAATGAAACCCGCCTGCGGCCGGTAGGGATGGCCGTCCGCCTGATCAAGCGTGCTCAGCACGGTATAGGTGCCGGTCGGGCTGATCTTGAAGAAAACACCCTCTCCATCCGGACCACCGAACTGCGCCGTGCCATAGAGATCCCCATCCGGTCCTTCAACCAGGGAACCATACAGGTCCATCGCCTCCGGCCAGCCGAATCCCTTCAACAGGGTCAGCGTGCCGGTCGGAGTCATCTTGAAAACGGTGCCGCCACCATTGGGTCCGCCGCCTTGGGTCGAACCATAAAAGTTGCCATCCGATCCTTGGATGACTCCGTGAGGGAATGCTCCCGCCATGTTTGGCAGCGCATCAAAGGTCGCCAGCGCGGTGATCGTTCCGGAGGAGGGTGTCAGGCGGAAGATGCTGCCGCCCTTGTTCTCTCCACCCACCCGGTTGTCGGTGGTGGTGCCGTAGATGTTTCCATCGACGCCCTCGATCAGGCTGCCGAGCGAAACCCAGCCGACCTCATCCTGCTTCATGCTGACGACGGTGGTGAGCTCACCCGACGGGGTGATGCGGTAGATCGTGCCGAAGCCGTGGGCACCGCCCTCGTTCGTAGTGCCGTAGAAATTGCCATCACTGGCCAGCAGCAACTGCGTCACCGGCCATCCACCATCGGCCCCGCCGCTGAACGCGTGGAGGATGGTGAAGCTCCCATCCGGCGTGATGCGGAAGACATTGCCCTGGCTGGAAAAGCTCGATGCGGCCACTCCATAGAGATTGCCATCCGGACCAAACGTCAGGCCGAACGCCGCGGACCAGCCGTCCGTCTGGTCGAATACATGAAGCGTGGTCACGGTGCCATCCGGAGCGACCTTGAAGATGGTTCCAGCCCCCATGCCCCCGGCATAGGTGCTGCCATAGAGATTTCCGGAGGCATCCCGCACCAGCCTGCACACAGGCTGCTGGGGACCGGTGGCGAAGCCCTGGACGGCCTCGAAGGTGGGTGTCGCCCTGGCTGAAAGGCTGACGATGGGAAGGCCGAGGCCAAGGCAAAGCAGCGCCGCAAGCGGACGCAGTGGGGACGGTTTCATAAGGGTTGGGACAACAGGTATCAAAGCTAGAACAATCTCTAACAAATCGTCCAGTTCGTAACCTCAACCTCACGAAAATTTCACCGGACGCTGATAACCAGTTTCCGGAGGCATTCGGAACACCCCGATCTCCAACCTCGGAGACGTGGACCGCCTACTGCTGCTCCTTCTGCGGAACCTCCTCGATCGTCTTCACTCCCGGAACGCCGGTGTTGGCATTCGGATAGAGCAGCACCAGCGAACGGCAGGTCGGATCGTCCGGCCACCAGGTGCTGTTGAAAGTCACCCACTTGTCGTCCTTCTGGATGCCCATCCGCACCGGGTAGCGGCCATCCACGATCTTGCCCGGCGGCTTCACGAGCTGGACCGAAGCCGGTTTGCAAACCACGTTCCTGTCCCCGATCTGGACGCGGATTTCCGCACGTGTGGCATTGATGAAAATCCGGTCGCCGGCGGCGAAGGAGGCGGACTCGTCCGGTGTGGTGAGCACGCTCACCGTCCCCTCCGGACCCGGTAGCACGATGGCGATCGCCTTGCGGGCGGCCTCCCCCTCCAAGCTCAGGGTTCCGCTGGTCCTGCCATCCGGCAGCACCAGCTTGTAGCTGCCGGGGGAGAGATCAACCACCGCGCTGAACCGGCTGATGCCGAGTTCCACGATGGAAGCCTTCTTCGAATCGGTGGCTGGGATGAGCTGGCATTTGCCTGCGGCCACCGGTAGATCGAAGGCGACAAAACGCACCTTGTGCGCCCAGGCAAAAGATGAGGAAAGCAGCAGGCTGGCGAGGACGGTGGCGGATCGGCGGACGTTCATAGGCATCAGGCTTCGGGACCGTTCAGCCACCGGAATCCGACGATCCGGAACTCCCGTCCGAACTGGAGGTTCACCTTGGTGACGGGCGGATTGGTTTGAGCGGTTTCGGTCTTATCGAGATAGTCGGGTGTCCGCTGGACCACGGCCTCGCACCAGGCGCGTGCGACCACGTTGCCTTGGGGATCGGTGGATTCTCCATACGCCCGGATACGGAAGGTATCTCCCCGGACGGTGACGAACGGACCGAGTGGATCGAGGACATCACCCTGCATCAGCCAACCGGGAGCGCCGGTGGACGTATTGAGCTGGGCGGCGTTGGGGTTGGCGAAGGAACCGCTGGGTGGCGAGCCGAGCCCCGGCCTTCCGAGAGCCTTGAGGCGGTCGTTCAGATCGGTTGCATCGATGGCGGCCTGCAGCACTCCCCGCAGGGCGAGGTCCGCGTTGTCTCCGAGACGTCGGTTGACGAATTCCGAAACATTCAGGAACGGACCGCGCTTCCTCACCTCGTCCACCACCTTGGTGGCGAGGTCGCGGACCTGGGAATCGCTGAGATCCCGGAAGCCAGAGTACTGGCTGTCGTCTCCGGAGTTCCCATCCACCGACTCATCGAGGACGAAATCGCCACGGGAGAACAACGTGCCCTTCGCCTGAACCAGTTCTCCTCCGGGATTGCCGGTGCGGTTCAGCTTGCGGATGGATCGCAAGCGTGTGGAGGAGAGGAAAGCCGTCCAGGCGTCCACGGAGGTCGAGTTGACATTGAAGCCGCCGTTGAGCAGCAGATGGGATGCGATCGAACGATGGGCCTCAAGACGGATCTTGTCCCCGTTGAAGACATCGCTGCGAAGTTTGTCATCATTGTTCGTTCCGCGCCAGAGACTGAAACGCGGGTTGAGAAGCGTCTTCTTTCCAACAATGAAATCGTTCCAGGCGGAACTCGGCGGAACCGCGGAGCCATCGGCCGAGCGCGAAGAGAGGGAGGAAAAGAACCAACCATCCCAGAGCGCCTCATTCGCGAGAAACGAGTGATCGTATAAGGTGGACCCGGAACCGGTCCCACTCGTTGCGCTCGCGGAGATGCGCGGGTGGGCGTAGGAATTCCCCACCGCCTGGTCCGTGTAGATGGGTGAAGGTGTGCAGGAAATATTCTGTGGTGCCCACAAGGTGGCGCGCAGGCAGGAAGCTCCGTCGCCCACGCTGGCGTGCCGTAGATTGGCAACCGAAAGCGGCGGCATCGACGGAATCGAGAGCGAGGTCATGTGCGTGCGTCCGTCCATTGGCAACCGGCCGGAACCGATGTAGCCGTGGTTCTCGCCGTTCGGGTCGCCCGGCAGGGTGCATTGGAGCACGTCGCTCTGGAAGGACTCCATCTTCTCCAGCTTGTACTCCAGGCGATCGAGGGAAAAATCCTCGTTGCTGTTGTTCAGGCGCGATGACAGGCGGGCGGCACCGCTGTAGAGGAACGAAGGCGTGGCCAGGGTGGAATCCGCCGCCGACTTCATTTCCATGATGAACGCGGCGAAGGGTTTCTTCTTCGCCGAAGCCTCCGACATCGTCACCGAGGGAAGGATGTCCTTCGAGAGCGGCTTGAGATTCTGGGTGAACTGGGTGTTCCCCTCCGCGATGATCTCGCCACGATGTTCATAGTAGGGCCAGCCGCGCGAACGGTCGTAGATCCAGAAATCCACGTACTGGGCCTTGTTGTTGTAAGCACCGGTCTCATTGTAGGGCTCCATGCCCACGGAGATCCGGTCGGCGGCTCCGCCGGTCACCTTTCCACCGGGGCCGAGCACCTTGTCATAGAACAAGAGGTCGTTGTAATAGAGGCCCGGGGTGAAATCCGGGTAGCTGCCGCCGTTGAAAGTGCTGGTGGTCTTCGCCAGGGAGAACAACCTGGTTTCCCCCGGTGCCATGTTGAATGTCGCCTCACCCGGCATCTGGAACTGGGACTGGAGGAACAAGCCGCCGGGAGATCCGATGACATCGCCGAGGCGGGTGGCCGCCCCGCGCTGGGCACCATTCACGAACCAGTTGAATTTGAAAGGCAGTCCGGCGCTGAACTTGCTCAGGAACGTGGTGTTCGCGGGCCACGTGATCCGGACGTCGAAGGGATTCCACAGCAGAACGTACACATCCACGCCGAGCCGCAGCGTGAACTCCGTGCTGGTGCCGGAGGGTGGCACCGCGGAGTAGGAAAACACATAGAGGATGCGCGAGATGCGCGGATAACGGAAGCCTCCCTGCTTGTCACCATAGTCCTGCTGTTGGTCCGCAAGGCGCCAGTCGATCAACGGCTTCGAGGCCAGTTGGATGCGCGGCTCGTTCGCCACCAGGCTGACGTCCTTATAGAGATTGTAGTAGGCGTGAAGGTGGTTCCAACGGGCGCCGATCGCGGCCCCCGGGTTCCCGTATATGTAGGCCTGCGCATCGTTGATCGAGTTCGCTCCGGTCCACTGTCCATAGCCGGAGATCTCGGTCTCCGGCATTTCAAAGAGGCTGGAGAAATCCTTTTTCAAGCCCCCCTTCCGCACGTCCGAGAGCACCGTACGTGCGCCAACGGTGTAGGTGCGGTTCAAATCCGGAACCTTGGCAACGCCCGTCAGCTCGATCTCCTCCGGCGTGACCAAGCGCTTCACGGTCGCCTCATCCTTGGGAAACGCCTTCATCGCCTCGATCGCTTCGGGTGCCAGACGGGGCGGCGCATGGCGGCTGGCGATCTGGGCGCTGTCCGTGCTGATCACCGGCTCGAAGAGATCCACGTTGGCCTTCTGGGCTTCATCGGCGGTCCACCACGCGGCCTTTCCCTCCGGCAGATTCACAAGCGGCACACGGGTTTCACGACCATCCGCCAAACGCTCCAGAACCACGGACGAACCACTGGTGGATCCCACGCGGCCCAGCGAGGTTTCCTGAGGAGAGGAAACCAACCACGTCATGAAACGGTCCTCGCGACCGGCGGGAAAGGACGAGGTGGTGGTCGTATCCGACTTCCACACACCGCACCAGTTTTCGTGCTCAGGCGGAACCTTGGCTCCTGCCATGGCGGCCGGAGCGCTGATCCGCTGGTCCGGGCCGAGGTTTTTCTGAAGCTGCCCGACGGCCATCATCAGGGCACAGCGGGCGTTGGCCCGGGCCTTCATCCGCGCGGTTTCCTGTGTGGAACCACGAAGGGTGATCGAGGAAAGCGAAAGAAGCCCCAGCGCCAGAGTGGCGAGCAGCACCATCATCATCAAAGTGATGATCAAGCTGAAGCCACGGGAACACCTCGACCGGACTGGAACCCAAGAGACCATAATCCCTGATTCCATTCCCCGGAAATTCCTGACCTATTCCGGAAATTTTTCTGAAAGGACGGCCCGGAAATCCACGCCCACCCCACCGGGGCACGGACCTGAAATCCGTTCTCCGGCAATCCGACCCGCGCTCAAAGCCGCAGGAAGGTCTCCAGTATCCTCTTGCCGTCCTGGGTGAGGATCGACTCCGGATGGAACTGGACGCCATGAACCGGGAACTCCTTGTGGCGGAGGCCCATGATCTCGTCCTCGGCGGTCCACGCGGTGATCTCCAGGCAATCCGGGAGCGTCTCCTTCTTCACGATGAGGGAGTGGTAGCGTGTCGCCTCGAACGGGCTCGGCAGTCCTTCGAAGACACTGCTGTTGTTGTGGAAGATGGGAGACGTCTTGCCGTGCATCAGGCGTGGCGCGCGGATCACATCGCCACCATAGACCTGGCCGATCGATTGATGGCCAAGGCACACGCCAAGGATCGGTGTTGTCTGACCCAAAGCCGCAATGAGCTCGCAGGAGATGCCCGCCTCGGTGGGTGTGCAAGGACCGGGTGAAATGCAGATGCGGGAAGGAGCGAGCGCCTTCACCTCGTCCACGGTCATCGCGTCATTGCGCACGATCTTCATCTCCGCGCCAAGCTCGCCGAAGTACTGGACGAGATTGTAGGTGAAGGAATCGTAGTTATCGATGATGAGCAGCATGATGGCGGTGAGTTAGTTCTCTTCCAAAGTGCGGGCGAGCGCCACCGCGCGGAGCACGGCCTTTGCCTTGTTCACGGTTTCCTCGTATTCCGAGGCGGGCACGGAGTCGGCGACGACACCGGCACCGGCCTGCACGTAGGCCATGCCATCCTTGAGGAGACAGGTCCGCAGGGTGATGCAGCCATCGTGGCTGCCATCGAAACCGAAGTAGCCTACGGCGCCCGCATAGGCGCAGCGTTTGCTCTTCTCCAGTTCGTTGATGATCTGCATCGCGCGGATCTTCGGCGCGCCGCTCACGGTGCCTGCCGGGAAGGTGGCGCGGAGCACATCGTAGGCACTGTGACCGGAATCGAGCCGGCCGGTCACGTTCGAGACGATGTGCATGACGTGGCTGTAGCGCTCCACGATCATGAAGTCATCCACATGAACGCTGCCGTGCTTCGCGATGCGGCCGACATCGTTGCGGGCGAGATCGACGAGCATGAGGTGCTCGGCGCGCTCCTTCGGGTCCGCCATCAGTTCGGCGGCCAGTGCATCGTCCTCCTCCGGAGTGGCCCCACGACGGCGCGTGCCTGCAATCGGGCGGATGTCGATGCGACCTCCAATGGAACGGACATGCACCTCCGGCGAACTGCCGACGAGGGCGAAGTCTCCCAGCTCCAGGATGAACATGTAGGGCGAGGGATTCACATGGCGCAGCGCGCGATAAAGATCCACCGGCGAGCGATGGAACGGTGTCTGGAAACGCTGGCTCGGCACGAACTGGAAAATGTCACCAGCGGCGATGTACTCCTTCCCCGCCAGCACCATGCCCTCGTATTCCTCACGGGTGGTGTTGCTTTCCGCCTGCGGAGCTTCCACTGCGGCCAGACCATTGAGGGCTGGGACGTGGAGCGGACGGTTCAGCATCTCCACTATCGCGGCGATGCGGCCACGGGCTTCGGTGTAGGCTTCTTCCAAGGATGCATGTTCCTCCGGGAAAGCGTTCGCGACGATCTGGAGACGGCGCAGGCGCTGGTCGAACACGATCAGCGTATCCGCCAGCATGAAAACCGCGTCCGGCACGCCGAGTTCGTCCTTCGGCGCGGTGCCGATGGTGGGCTCGAACTGGCGGACCGCATCGTAGGAAAGATAGCCGAGCATGCCACCGCAGAACGGAGGCAGGTTGCCATGACGCACCGGTTTGAACGGGGCCATCTCACGCTCCAGCGCGGCCAGCACGTCGTCCTCCGCGGTGAAGTTGCGGACGTTCAGTCCCTGGCGCACGGTGATGTCCTTTCCGCGGGCCTCGAAGACACGCCGGGGATTCGAGCCGAGGATCGACCATCGTCCGCTCTTGTCGGTGCTTTCGGCACTTTCCAGAAGGAAGGCGTGCCGGCTGTCGCGAATCTTCAGATAAGCGGACAGCGGGGTTTCGAAATCAGCCGCGAGCTGGGTGTAAACGGGGATCACGTTCCCCTGTTCCGCCAACTGGGCAAAGGACTCGAAAGATGGCTCGACCGGAATGGAATTCACTGCGCCCGGAGCATGGCCGGATAGCCCCTCAGCGCAAGGGCGGAGTGGCCACAGCCTCCAAACCACGAAACGCACGAAATTTCACGATAAAGAGGGCAACCGGATATGGACGAGCGAAGGCATCTCTGACCAAAGAGAGCCCTTCTTGTGGGAGAATATCCCATCACCCTCCCTTTCGTGAAATTTCGTGTCTTTCGTGGTTCACCCACCGCGCGCCCCTTCCGTGACGAGGCCAGTGATTTTTCCGCCAACGAGACGGAAAAAACGTGAATCCGCCTAGGATCGGGTGTGTGATGGGGCTTCATGAAAAGCAATCTTGTGATGACCGTTCTCGGTCCGGATCGCCCGGGTCTCGTGCAGTCCCTTTCATCGGTGGTCGCGGATCATGGCGGAAACTGGCTGGAAAGCCGCATGGCCCGGATGGCGGGCCAGTTCGCCGGCATCCTGCGCGTGGAGTGCCCGGAGACCGAGGCCGAAGGCCTTGTCGCCGCCCTGAAGACCTTGGAAAAAGACGGCCTCTCGATCCAGTTCGCCCGCGAGCAAGCTGCCGAAGCCCCGACCCGTCAGACCGTCTCCATCGACGTGGTCGGCAATGATCGCCCCGGCATCGTGCGCCAGCTTGCCGCCGCCATCAGCGGCGCGGGTGGCAATGTCGAGGAACTCGTAACCGGCCTCGAAAGCGCGGCCATGAGCGGCCATCCGATCTTCCGCGCCAGCGGTACTGTGGCTCTCCCGGAAGGCGCGGCCGTGGAAGCCATCGTCACCGCCATCGAAAAACTCAGCCCGGACCTCTCGGTGGAGGTGAAGTAATCGCCAAGAGACCATCGAAGTCGAAAGCTCCGCTTTCGAATCGTCTCCGCCAGCTTTGTTGGCGGAGACGGATAGGCCAGCCGCCCCCCCAAAGAGGGAAAGCAGAGCTTCCCCCTACATTTCTGAATGCGAAGCTCTCAGCCGCACTCTCTCACGGCGAATTGACATCCAACGCGTGGTCGAGGTCCCCGGGTTCATGATGGTCGTCCATGTCCAGTTCGCGCACGCGCTTGCTGTCGCGGATGACCTCCACCTGTTTGCGGAGTTTCTCACGCAGTTCCACGCCGTTCACGATCGCCGGGATGGTGAGGAACGGCAGCGAGCGATCCGAGGTCTGGAGATTCACGGAGGCCAAACCAGTGAGACGCATCCACAGCGGGCGTTCCATCGCGATATCCTTCACGCGGTAGAGTTCGATCTCGTCGATCTTCTGGTTGAAGACGCCTTCGGTCACACGAAGGCGCTCCGTGGTCAGTTCAAAGCGGCGGCTCTTCACCAGCAGGAAGCGCCACACCGCATACAAGATGGGGATCACCATGAGCGCCCATGCCGGTGGGAAGAATATCCCGCCCGCCACCACCCCTCCGGCAAGGAGCGCGGTGATCACAAAGGGACCGAGGTTCAGCCACTGCGAGGGGCTGCCCTTCCACAACGTCGTTTCATCAGAACTCACGCCCCGCATGCTGCCCCGCCCGGCCGTTAGGGTAAATGGAAAAGCGATGGCATTCTTGTAGTCGTCTGAGCTTCCAGCCGGAAGAGATGAAACCACGAAAAACACGAAGATTCACGAAAGGATGAGCGTCCGGAACGTCCCTAGCGAAGGCTTGTCATTCGCATGCTGCCGCTCCCAGGTCATCCCTCACTCACACACTCCCGGGCATCCTCCCTTTCGTGAATCTTCGTGTCTTTCGTGGTTCCCATCCTCTTGAGTGGATTTTCCCCTCCCGTTTTCGTCCTTGCGCGGGAGAGGGCGGTTTGCAGAATCCGCCCCCCGCGCTGCGGTTCCATCCCATGAGCGAGAACGCCACTTTCGAACAAATCGGTGACATCCTCCGTCGCCACGAGTCCTTCGTCATCCTCAGCCACGTGCGTCCGGATGGCGACGCCATCGGGTCCCAGATCGCCCTCGGGTTCGCCTTGGAAGCAGCGGGCAAGCGCGTGCGCCTCATCAATGAGGACGGCCTGCCGGACAACCTGACCTTCCTCCCCGGCTCGCACCGCATCGAGGTGCCGCCCGCCGATCCGGTGGACGCTGAAGTCGCCATCGCGCTGGATACGGCCACCAAGCCGCGCCTCGGCGATGCCACCCTGCATGCCGCCTCCGGTGCGGACATCTGGATCAACATCGACCACCACATTTCCAACCCGCGCTACGGGGACATCAACCTGATCGACTCCACCAGCCCGGCCACCGGTCAGATCCTCTACGATCTCATCACCGCACTGGACCTCCCCTTCCCCGATGAAACGCGGGACGCCATCTACGTGGCCGTCTCCACCGATACCGGTTCCTTCCAGTATCCCAACACCACCGCGAAGACCTACGAGATGGGAGCCGATCTCATCCGCCGCGGCTTGGACGTGGGCAAGATCAACGAGCTGACCTACGACAGCCATCCGTTCCGCCGCGTGGAGCTGATGCGCGCCCTGCTCAACACCCTCCAGCTTTCCGACAACGGCATCGTCGCCCACTGGGACCTGCGCGATGACACCCGCCGCAAGCTCGCCCTCTTCCCGGAGGACAGCGAAGGCCTCATCGACATCATCCGCGCCATCCGCGGCGTGCAGGTGGCCGTGTTCTTCGAGGAACTGCCGGATGGAAAAATCCGCGTCTCGATGCGCTCGAAGGACCGCGCCATCGATGTCTGCAAGATCGCGCTCGAGTTCGGCGGCGGTGGGCACGCCCTTGCCGCCGGCATCCGCATGGCCGGACCACTGGAAGACGCGAAGCCCAAGGTTCTCGCCGCAATCCACCGCGCGGTGGAAGCCAGCGCCCGCTCCTGAACTCTCAGGAGCAAAAGGCCCCTTCATCCGTTTCGGGTGCCCCTGCATTCTTCCCTCTTGCGATTTTTGCCCCTCTTTGCGGCTGAAAATTCCAAAGCCCCAACTCCTTTCCCAAATGCCTAAACACGAATTCGAACCCCTCGGCCCCAGCGGCGTCCTGCTCATCGACAAGGCCCCGGACATGACGTCCCACGACGTTGTCGCCATCGCCCGCCGCGCGCTCAATACGAAGAAGATCGGCCACTGCGGCACCCTCGATCCCATGGCCACCGGCCTGCTGATGCTGGTGATCGGCCGCGCGACGAAGATCCAGGATCTGCTCATGAGCGAGGACAAGGAATACGAAGGCACCCTCACGCTCGGCTCCACCACCTCCACCCAGGATCGGCAGGGCGAGGTGTTGGAGGAAAAGCCGGTGTCCGCTTTCACCGCCGCCGAGATCGATTCGGCTTTCGGCAAATTCACCGGCGCCTTCGAACAAATCCCGCCGATGGTCTCGGCGATCAAGAAGGACGGCGTGCCGCTCTACAAGCTCGCCCGCAAGGGACAGGAGATCGAACGCGAACCCCGCCCCGTCCATGTCACCAGCTACGAGGTTCATCGTACCGAGCTGCCGGAAATTGATTTCACCGTGAACTGCTCGAAGGGCTTCTACGTCCGCACCTACGCCCACGACATCGGCCGGCTTCTCGGCTGCGGCGCGCACCTCAGCGCCCTGCGCCGCACCCGCTCCGGCAAGTTCACCCTCGAGCGCGCCGTGACCGTGGATGCCCTCAAGCACGGCCCGCGCGAGGATCTCATGAAAGCGATGGTCACCCTCGCCGAGATCTCGCTGATGCGTGGCGCTTGAGAAATCGCCCGCAAATGGTAAATCGTGAATCGTGGAAAAGGGGCCTTTTCCACGATTTACCAATCGCGATTCACCATCCACTTTGACGCCGTGCTCCGTCTCACCCGATTCGAGGAACTCGCTGAAGCCACCGGCCCGTTGCATCTGGCTCTGGGCGTGTTCGATGGCGTCCACCTCGGCCATCGCGGAGTGATCGGGCGTGCCCTAGAGGCCGCACGCCGCGAGGGTGGCAAGGCGGGCGTCGTCACCTTCGATCCTCATCCCATCCGCGTCCTTGCGCCGGAAAAGGCTCCGCGTGCGCTGCTCGCCACGCTCGACCACAAGGCCCATCTTCTAGCCGAGCTCGGCGTCGATCTCCTCTTCGCCATCCACTTTGATGAAGCCTTCGCCCGCATGGAGGCGGAGACGTTCATCGACCGCCTGTGCATGGCACCGGTGAAAACCATCTCGATCGGCGAGGATTGGAAATTCGGCCACGCCCGCCGCGGCGACGTGCCGATGCTCCGGACCTTTTCCGCCGAGCGGGGCTTCCGGCTTGAAGCGGTGCCCCCGGTCATGGCCGATGGCGAGCGCATCAGCAGCACCCGCATCCGCCAGGCCATCCGCGATGGCAATCTGGCCGCCGCCTCTTCCATGCTGGGCCGGACCTACAGCGTGGAAGGCCACGTCATGGAAGGACGAAAGCTCGGTCGCCAGCTCGGCTTCCCTACCGCCAATGTCGCGACCGGTGACGTCCAACTCCCCCCCGACGGCGTGTGGGCGGTGCGGGCCGCCCTTGAAGATGAGAAACTGGAAGGCGTGGCCAATCTCGGCGTGCGCCCGACTGTCGATGGCGTGCAACATGCACTGGAAGTCCATCTTTTCGATTTCGTCGGCGATCTCTACCACCGCACGCTGGAAGTCACGTTTATCTCCCATCTCCGCGGGGAGAAGAAATTCGGCTCCCTCGATGAGTTGAAGCACCAGATCGGGCTGGATGCCGAATCCGCCCGGACCATTCTCGCCGAGACCCCATGAACACCTCCCCCGCCCCGGAATCCCGCTGGGCGGTGGCCAGCTACCTCATCCGCGAGCGGAAACTGGGCCTTGCCATGACTTTGGGGGGGGCGGCTTACGGCCTCACCGCTTTGCTTGGCTGGCACTGGTTCCGCTGCCCATTCAAGTCCGTGACCGGCCACGCCTGCCCCGGTTGCGGCCTGACCCGCGCCACTCTCGCCATGCTGCGCGGGGATTGGGCGGCGATGGTGAAATTCCACCCGCTGGCTCCCGTGTTCACCCTGTTCTGGATCGCCGTGGGAATCGGCCTCGCCTGTCCCCCACCTTGGCGAACGGCCTATATCCGGCGGCTGGAGAAATTCGAACACCTGACCCGCTGGCCGCTGTGGATCGGCCTCGCCCTGTTGGGCTATAGCTTGACCCGTTGGCTTGGTTTCTGCTATGAGTGTTAGATCGGTGAAAGCCGTGATTTAACCCTCAATAGAAACACACCATGGGCATTCTACTCTTATCTCTGGGCGGTCTCGGATGGTTGATTTGTTGGATCATCGTGTTGATCAAAATGTTCAAGACCGAAAAGCCACTGCTTGGCATCATCGGCATCTTCTGCGGAATATGGGCCTACATCTGGGGCTGGATGAATTCCGGCAAGCACGGCCTGCAGAAAATCATGCTGATCTGGACCGGCTGCATCATCCTCTACATCATCGGCGCGATCATGTCGGGCAATTTCTCGGCAAGCGCCCACATCGGAACCTCTCCCTGAGCAGTCATTCATTCCATCACCTCGTCCTTATACTCCGGAGCCCTCAAGCTCCGGGGTTTTTTCGTACGGAAGTTGGGCCCATGACGCAGCTTCTCCATTTTTCTTTCCCGCCATGGCAATCCCATCCGATAGATCCACGGCAAGATGACGGAGTTCATGTGTCAACCACACAAGCGCCACCACAAGCTCTTCGGACTCATCCCCTGCTCAACAGATCATCCGGACATCGTCGAGATCGACGGCCGTTTGCTCCATTTCGATTTCCAGGACCGGCGGATTCTCGAGGCCTCCGGAAATCAGTTCGTTGAAATCGCCACGCTCGAACGCTCCTGGCCCGACCACATCGAAAACCTGAATGGCCTGATCCAGTTCCCCGGCCATATCCTCGCCATTCGAAAAACACTTTTCGGTCTCAAAGCCCATGTGGAGAACCGCACAACGGCCAGCGTGGTGAAATGGAAATTCCCTTGGATTTCCGATCGACTCCACATCGAAGGCATCGGCTCTTTCGAAAGTCCGGTAAGGACCAAAGTGATCGGGCGCTGCGGCGATGGCACGCGCGAGATCTGTCTGGTGATCGCGGCCGTGTGGCTCATACATAGGATCGCTTCAGAGCCCGTTGGATGACCCTGCCTTCCGCATCCCATATCGGAACAGATCCGGGCCATAAAAAACCGGCTCTGAAACTTCAGAACCGGTTGATTGGAAAGGGATGGCGGACAGGGTGGGATTTGAACCCACGGTAGGGTATTAGCCTACGTTCGATTTCGAGTCGAGTGCCTTCAACCACTCAGCCACCTGTCCGTTGATGGGGCGGCAAATTAGCAACCGGCCCCGGCTTGTAAAGCGCTCAATTCGGCAAATCCCGCGCTCCCGTCCACGCCCCAGGGGGTGCGGCATTCAGATCGTGCCGTTCTTTGTTTTGAAAATGAAGCGTTTCTCCCATAGCACCCGCTCGGGGCCCTCTTTGCTCGCCGCCGGTTGATACTTCCATTTCCGCATGGCGCCGAGCACCACATCATTCACCACCGGATGCGTGGAGTCGATCACTCTCGCCGCTTCCACGCTTCCGTCCTTGCCGATGACATAGGAGACATCCAATGCCGCTCGTCCCCCTTGGGACCACAGGGTCGGGGGAAACACGGGATCCGGCTGGCTGACAATCCGTGGCCCGCGAACGAGAGCCCTGGGTTGCAGCAGGAAGAGATACTCCGGCTTGTCAGCCCACAGGGACCGGTATTTGTCCTTCGGATAGTGGAAGACGAGCAGGTTTCCACCGAATTTCTCACCCAGCGCGGTGGCGGCATCGTCACCGTGGCCGGCGGCAAAGAAGATTCGCTGCACGGCCGTCACCTTGCGCGGTCTCTCCTTGCCCACCGGAGGATCGAATTTCCACTTGTAGACCACCGCCAGTGCTTCGGTGTTGAACCTCTTGTCAGTGGTTTTGAGCACCTTCGCCACTTCCACCCGACCTTTTTCATTGATCGTCATGGAAACCGTCACCGCACCGGTCACACCCTGATCCTGCAGTTCCTCCGGATAAACAGGCTTGCTCGCGGATACCAGATGAAGCGGCTTGGCCAGTTCCATGTCCCGGCCCTTGGCTGCATAGTCAGCCTCCAGACTCTTGTTGATTCTAAAGAGCTCCAACCGGTCGAGTTGCCGGGGATGGGTGGATGGCGCACAGGACGCAAGAAGAACGGCGGCCAGGGCACACGTGGCGGAAATCAGGTGGTGTGGATTCATCTAACAATCGAAGGCGCGGAGGGATATCCGCCTCCCGCCCGATTACGAGCGCCGAATCTTCCTTCCGCCGGACGATCTTCAATCCGGAAACACGATCGCACGGTGGCCATCGAGGATCGTGCGGTCGTGGACGTGATAGCGGATGCCCTTCGCCAGCGCGGCGCGCTCGCAGCTCCGGCCGAGACGGACGAGGTCCGCGGGTCCGTGGAAGTGCTGCACACGCTCCACCTCCTGCTCGATGATTGGTCCTGCATCCAGTTCTCCCGTCACGTAGTGACAGGTGGCACCGATGAATTTCACGCCGCGCTCATGAGCCTGCTTGTACGGATTCGCCCCGATGAAGGCCGGCAGGAAACTGTGGTGGATATTGATCACCCGACCCGCGAATTCCTCGCAGAACCAGTCCGGCAGGATCTGCATGAAGCGCGCCAGCACCACCAGTTCCACCTTCTGCTCCACCAGCAATTCCCGGATCTCGCGGAAGCCCTCCTCGCGGCGGCCTTCCATCTCCACATAGCGGAAATCGAACCCGGCCCGTTCCGCGGCGCTGCGGCAGGTTTCCCGGTTGCCGATCACCGAGGTGATCTCCACCGGCATCTCGCCCAGCTCGGTGCGCCACAGAACCTCCTGCAGGCAGTGGTCGGTTTTCGTCACCAGCACCGCCGTGCGCATCTTGAAGGGCAGGCGGCGGAAATGCCAGGTGGCGCGGAGCGAGCGGCCGAGCGTCCCGAAGCCCTCGATGAAATCCTCCACATCCACATCCAGATCCGCGGTGTGGATCTCCAGGCGGGCGAAGAACTTTTTCCCAAGCTGGTCGGAGAACTGGGCGAACTCCACCAGATTGCCGTGATGGGAGGCAACATAGCTGGCGACTTTCGCAACGATCCCCGGTTGGTCGGGGCAACTCAATTTCAGGATCAATCCGGCACGGGCCATGGTGCGCCGAGCATGTCGGGCCGTTAGAACGAGCGCAATCGACCAAATTGCCTAGATGATTGGCAGAAGATCCGGCAAAGCCATCCATGGGCGGTCTGGAAAACCAAGTATTTTCTGATCCAAATTCAGCCGCGCCATTTTGCCGCATTCAAGCTGCCAAGCGTTCGATTGAAGATTAAGATGGAATCCCGATTGTCGGCTTGAATTATTCTCTCCGGAAAAGAACCCGGAAGTATCCAAACGAGATTTATGAATGAATCAGGATCAAATTCCCGGCATTTGATCCATGGAGGCGATGGAAAATATGAAAGGAACTCCATCGTTTCGTGAAATACGGTGAACGTCGTAAAAAATACCAACCCATCGATCGATTGAAGGGAAGAAACTGTAAATAGAATGTGAATAGATGAAGCTCACGATCACCGTTTGAAATGGTGGCGAAGCTTTACCTCGCGTGCGGGGGAGGGAGCCGGATAGGATCTACGACAGCCCTTGTCGAATAGCTCCACGAGCAGCACGCAAGGCAGGAGCCTCGCGCTACTTGCCAGCTTATTCACAAGTTGTCCCCTTCAAACAAAAGATCCAAGCACCTCTTGGGAGCGCTTGGATCGTGGGAGATCATCCCTGGCCTTCTCGTTTTACGGATTGGTCCAGTCGGTCACAGCCACGGATGGTTCCTTACCCTGATCGCCACGGGCTTCCGCCGTGGCATCCGCGGCTTTCACCGCAGGAAGCGCCGGAATGGGAGCGCGTGTTTCAATCGCTCCGTGGGGCAATCCCGACTGCTGGGAAAAAAGGAACAAGACGGCGGACAACACGAAAGTAGCCGCCACCCCCACGATGCCGGGGATCCACCAGCGATAACCGGCACGGGCGGCCAACCCGGCCTCGATGCCATCCCAGGAAGGCACAGCAGGAGGGGTGGCACGGGTGCCCACGGGATCGAAGACCGGCGTGAAGATCCGGCGCGAGAATGCCGCCTCTGCGGCCACCGCTTCCGGCCAAACCACCGGCACAAAAACCCGGGGCTCGGGTTCCATCTGCGGGGCGATCAGTGCCACGGCAGCGAAATCATCGTCATTGGACGAAAGCCCGAAATCGAGCGAACTCACGGCAAGGCGCCCGGAACACGCTCCGGATAACACCTGGCGCACCGCATCGGAGGAAACGAAGTCGTCCCAGCCGGCACTTTCCGGGATTTCACCTTCCGGACGGCTGATGGGGAGAGGGTTCAGTCCAAGGGGGAACATGGCTCTTTGGCTACGTTTGCCCACTATCTGCGTTAATTGTCGAATCTTGTCAATGTTCAATATGTCTGAAGTAAATTGCCGCTCTTCCTAGACCTATAAGGTTTTTATCCAAAACTCGACCCTGTCCCGTCCCACCCCTTGGATTTCCTCTCCACGCGATCACGGAATTCCAATGTGGCCGATTTTGTGACATGGTTCTCTCGTCAGCGCGAGGTTCCCCCCGACCGGACGCCGATCTTCTCCCCCCGGAAGAAAATCCCCCCATCCCTCTTTCAAATCGGCGGAAGCCGGAATCCCCCCGTTCCGGCTTCCGCCGATTGCTTTTCCGGGTTGGCTGAAATTCCTTCAGACCTTGGGACGACACGTCTCTGGAATCCGAGGAAAACTCCCAACCACCCTGGAGCGGATCGGCCGACAGTCGCTCTCGACAGACAAGTGGCGGCTTTCGAGCCGCCATGTTGAGGGAGAACGGTCCTTTCTCCGCGCGATGATCGGGAGTGAGGAGCCGACCGGATCTATCTGCCACGGCCATCGTGCGCAAAATGGCTCCTCGAAAGGAACCACTCCTAACAAGGATCCGGAGCCAATGCAGGCCGGTTGGAAAAGCATCTCCTCTAACAGATTGGGATCAGGAATATTTCCGAAGCCTCATGTGCCTCATCAATATCGGGCTTCGATATACTTCCACCCATCGCGTCTCCGTGATCACGGAATGGGCCTGAGTCCGCTTTTGTGGCATAACGAATCCGTCAGCAAGACCTCCCCCCGGAACCCTTTCCTGACCATTCCTCCCAACCATCTCCCCCTGCCATCGGCGGACACCGGCACTCCGGTTTCCGCCGATCGATTGTACGGCAGGACTCTCCTCTTCCGCGTTACTTTTTCTTGGGATGCTTCGGCGCAGGTACGGGTGCTGGCATCGGAGTCGGGGCGGAAGCCGGAGCCGCGCCTTCCGGCACGGGAGCGGGTTCCGCAGGCGGCTGGGCATTGAAATCCACGTTCTCCAGGATGGTCGGATTCGCAGGCACCGCGGAGGTGATTTCATTGCCCGCATAGGCCGCACGATTCACACCCTTCTCAAGGGCAAGTCCCGGCGAGGTATCGGACTGGATGCGGTTGCCCGCGACGGCGATGCGGGTGGCGGCCGCACGGACGACAACGCCACCCATCAGATTGCCAGTTGCCGTGTTGGCGGAAACCTTGCCGACCTCACCGCGGGTCAGAACCAGACCGAACTCGCGGTTGTTACGGAACTGATTGTTGGTGACGGTCACGGGCGCGGCTCCGGCATCGATGTGGATGCCATTGCGGCTGTTGCCATCGCAGCGGTTGCCGGTGAGCGTACCTGTGGCTCCATCCCACACGTCCAAGCCGTGCTCGATGTTGTTGGTGACATCGGAATCGCGGACTTCCAGAGAACTGCCCGCGCCGCTTGCGGAAGCACCGTCCCAGCCATTGCTGGAGAAACGGCAATGGCTGGCGGAGGCGGTCCCACCCTCGATCACCGCCAAGCCATGGCCTGCGGCTTCCAGGAAATGGCAATTGGCGAAGGTGGCCTGGCCGCCACGAACCAACACGCCGGAGAAACGCTCCGCCGATGGATCGAGAGACGTGTGCCGGAAGGTGATGCCGGTGACGCGCGCGCCCTTCCCACCCGGTCCGATCGTGAGTGTGGCTCCATCCGCTGCGGGACAGGTCACATAGGTCTTGTCGCTGCCCGCGCCTTGGATTTCCACGGCTGCATTCACCACCAGCGGTCCGTGCCACTCCCCCTCCGCGATGACCACGCGGTCACGGTCATGCGCATCCGCCAGCGCCTCCGCCGGGGTGGCGAAGTCGCCCGGGACATGCAATGTCCGCACGTAGGAAGCGAGCTTTTCAAAGAGCGCCTTGATCTCCGGGTCCTGCGGAGCCAGCACCATCGCTTCGCGCGCCAGTTCCAGTCCCTGAGCGTCATACTTGCCGGCATCACGCTCCTTGGCCTTCGCGTAGAAATCGCGGGCCTTGAGATACATCGCCTCCGCTTCCTTCTTGCCAGCTTCGGCACTGGCAAGAAGCGAAGCCACCTCCGCAGCCGCTGCCGGTTCCAGGCCGCCTTTCGCCTGCGCTTCCTTGGCGGCGGCGATGGCTCCCTCCCAATCCTTCGCGGTCAACTTGGCGGTGATGGCTTCCTTGGCTTTCTGAAACGCGGCGGTCTTGCGTGCCTCCTCGATCTTCTTCTGGAGCTCCAGTGCCTCCGCATTGCGCGGGTCCTTGGAAAGCACTTCCTTGATCGCGGCCAGGGCGGCATCGTAGTTGCCGGACTCGAACTCCGCGAGGGCGCGGTCGTTCCAATGCTGGATGAACTGCTGGCTCTCCTCGTTGATGCCCGCCTCGATGCTGCGCTGCAAGGTGGCGGCCACTTCGGAACCCGGGTCGATGGAGTCGATCTGATCGTGAATGTGGCGGGCCTCATCCCACAGACGGTCCTCCACGAACTTTGCGCCCTTCTTCTCCAACTCCACAATCTCTCCCTTCCGTGCGAAGCGCTTGTCCTCCTCCAAACGCAGCCATGCATAGCCACCGGCAACCGCCAGCAGCAGCAGGATCAGCAGAGTGACCAGAAACCCATTGCCGCTCTTCTTGCGAGGCGGCGCAGAGGGCACGACCGCCGCCGGAGCAGGAACTTCGGTCGAGGCGGGAACCAACTTCGATGTGGGAGTCGGCAGGTCGATCGGCAGATTCTGTGTGGGTGCGGTCGATGTGGCCTCGGGAATTTCCGGCTCAGGCACGGCGGCAGCCACCGGAATTTCCGCAGGTGCTTCGATAGGAGCCGGAGGGGGCGGCACAGGTTCCGCTTCCACGGGTGAGGACTGGCTCAAAAAGGCAGGGGGCTCCAGCACCAGAGCCGCAGGAGACGCCACCGGCAGCACTTCGGGCTGCTCTACCGGAGCGGATTCCACCGCATGGACCGCAGGCTCGCTGCTGATGGCACCCGGTCCCTCGACAGGCGTGGAGGTCGCCTCCACAGCGGGCACCACCGGATTTATCGCCGGAGCGGCCATGTGCAGGCGGATCACATTGAGCGCTGCATCGAACTCCGAAAGCCCGGCCTGATAGCGAGCGGCGATGGTCGGATTCGGGGCGGTACGGACCAATTCCGCGATACGGTCACGGGCCTCATTGAAATCCTTCAGATGGGTGGCCGGATCGTCATTCGGTTCCAGTCCGAGAATGCGGCGCGCTGCATCGAGAGTCATTTGAAGCGGAGCCTAGCAATGGCTTGCCGGGGTGGGAATTGCCGATTTCGGGTTTTCGGCCGGTGGAAATGCCCGCCTTCCGCTTGACGCGGCGACCTTGGCACGGTTGCCATTCGCACGGTGATGACCGCTATCCGACGAGCCGTTTTGCTTCTGCTGTGTTTTGCATGCGGGTCCTGCGTCACCCGCCGGGCGACCGATTTCCTGACTCTGCCGAGACGCGTGAAGGACGGAGCGCACTGGGTGAAGGAGACACGGACGCGCCCGGAACGATTCGAGGTCACCGCCGCGGATGGCATCACGCTCTCCGCCTTGGTCATCGAAGCTTCCCCGCAAGTCAGCAAGCTGGGCACCTGCTACCTCTTCCACGGCTTCGGCAATTCCAAGGAGCAGATGCTGCCCACGGCGAAGGAACTCTCGGCCGCGGGATTCCGCTGCGTGGCGTGGGACAGCCGCGGCCATGGAAAGAGCGGCGGTGAGCGCGCCACCTACGGCACCCATGAGGTGGATGATGCACTACGGGTCATCGCCGCCTCACGACGGATGGATCACGGCCCGCGTGGCATGGAAACGATCTGGGCCTATTCCATGGGCACCGCGGTGGCTTTACAGACCCTGCCATCCTGGCCGGAGGCGAAGGCGGCTGTGCTCCTCGCGCCGATTGCGGATCTGGAAGGCATTCTCCGCTACCAAGCCGAAAAGCGCTATCATGGCGCGATGACCGCACTGTTGCCGGTCGTCCGCTCCAGCGTGCGTCACGCAGCGGGATTCGATCCACGATCCATCCGCCCGGTGGACGCGGTAAAGCACACGGACGCGAAACTGCTATTCATCCACGGCTCGGACGACGGCACCGTACCGCCGGTACAATCCGAACGGCTGCTCGACGCGTGCCGGCCTGGCCAAGGCAAGCGGATCGTTCTCCCGCGACTCGGGCATGGTTCCGTCATGTGGGACCTCCCCGATGTCACGAAGAAGGAAGCGATCACCTTTCTCGCAAACGAAGCCCAAAAGAAAGCCCACCGTCCTGCGGCTATCCGTTGAAGCGCTGCACGATCGGCATGCGCCGCCCGATGCCAAAGGCCTTGGTGGTCACACGGATGCCCGGTGCCGCCTGCTGGCGTTTCCATTCATTGAGATCCACGCGGCGCTGGATCCAGCGGACGAGGGATTCCTCATGACCCTGCGAGATGATTTCATCCGCGGAAAGGTGCTGCTCGACGTAGCCTTCCAGGATCGCATCCAGCACATCATACGGCGGCAGCGTGTCCTGGTCCTTTTGATCAGGACGGAGCTCGGCGCTCGGCGGCTTGTCGATGGTGGCCCATGGAATGATCTCCCGCTCGCGATTGATCCATCGCGAGACTTCATAGACTTTCGTCTTCGGAAGATCGGAGATCACCGCGAGGCCGCCGCACATGTCACCGTAGATGGTGCAGTAGCCGACCGCCAATTCCGACTTGTTGCCGGTGGTCAGCAGCAGCGCCCCGGATTTGTTGGAGAGTGACATGAGGTAGAGGCCGCGGATGCGCGCCTGCATGTTCTCCTCCGTGACGTCCTCGGGAAGATCGCCGAAAACCGGCTTCATCGCCGCCTTCACCGATTCGAAGGTGCTCTGAATCGGCACGACATCACAACGAATGCCCAGCTTCTCCGCCAGTGCGATGGAATCATCCACACTGCCGGATGACGAAAAGCCGCTCGGCATGGTGAGACCATGGACGTTCTGCGGTCCCAGCGCATCAGCGGCGATCACCGCGGTAAGCGCGGAATCGATCCCGCCGCTCAGCCCCAGGCACACGCTTGAGAAGCCGCATTTGGTGACATAGTCACGGAGACCGAGCACCAGCGCCTCATACAAATCAGCCGCCGCCTCGGACACCGGCGGCTCGATTTCGGGCGCGGTATCCAGATCGACCACGTGACAGGTTTCGACAAACCCGGGCAAGGCCGCCAGCAGCTTCCCCTCCCCGCTCACCACCAGCGAATGTCCATCGAACACAAGTTGGTCATTCCCACCCACGGAATTCACATACACCACCGGCACGCCGTGTTCGCAGGCCACATCGGTGATGAGCGCGCGCCGCACCGCCGGCTTGCCCACATGGAAGGGCGAAGCACTGAGATTGATCAGCACATCGATCCGTCGCGCGGCCAGCTCCGCGGCGGGATCGCGATCGTAGAACGGACGCTGGAGATAGTCCTCGGTCCAGATGTCCTCACACACCGTCACACCGATGCGATGACCATTCCACCCGATCGGCTCGCAGGATTCACCGGGTTCGAAATAGCGGCGCTCGTCGAAGACATCGTAGGTGGGAAGCAGCGACTTCCAAATGCGATGGCGGATCTCGCCATCCTGGAGCCACGCGGCAGCGTTCCGGAACGGCTTGCCCCGGCCCTCGGCATGATGATCCACGTAGCCGACAAGCAGCGGCACCGAGCGGATCTCACCCGCCAGATGATCGAGCGCCTGCAGGCACTTCGGCACGAACTGGCTCTTGAAGACGAGGTCGCGCGGCGGATAGCCGACCAGCGACATTTCCGGCGTCACCACCAGATCCGCACCCGCTTCCATACACTCGCGATACGCAGCCACGAGGCGCTTCACGTTGCCAGGGAAATCCCCCACCACGGCGTTGATCTGAGCGATGCCGATCTTCATGGAAGGAAGAGTTGGCCGAGAGCCGGAGTTGGTCAACGCGAACGATGACCCAAAGACAAAGATGAAGGGCCCGCCCTGACTAGCAGAAGCGGACCCTTCTTTTTCCTTCGTCTTGCATTTCCCTCCCCAAGGGAATCTATTCACGCGCCTTGGTCTGCAGATATTCGCAGACTTTTGCGGCGCCAAAAGCGAACAACACCGGTGGTGTCAGGGCGGCCAGAACGCGCATCTTCGTGATGAAGATCGCTCGCAGCGGCAGCCGGTCGATGAGGTAACCCGCAGCCACAGCAGCAAGCACGGCCTTGGCCGGATGCCTCACCACCTGCTCCTCACAGGCTTCATATTGCCTGCGGATGAAGGTCTTTCCATCGTCCAACAACGCCTGCACGCCTTCTTCGACGGTGGGCGGCTCGAACAAAGTCGGACCTTGGCTTTGGGTGGCAGTGCTCATGGATTACCAGAACTTGAAATTCCGTCCAAACGAGCGGGCCCGGTCCACCATGGCATCCACCGGATGATCCGGGATGCGGTCCTGGACGGACCCGATGACATCCGCACCACGGCTGCGCAGATCGCGGTAGCCGGAACGCGCGCGGCGTTCCAGAGGCTGGAGAATATCGGAAATGTCGGAGGCATCGAACCAGCCGCGCTTGCGTGGAGCCGGACGCAGAAGATAACCCACCGCCAGCCCGAAGGCGGCGAATCCGACCACGGCTGCCAGCGGCTTTTCGCGGATGAAATCACGGACATGGTCGGCGGCATCGGTGCCCCGGGATTTCAGTTCGCGGACAGCGCCCGTGGCGCGTTGAACCGCATCGGAAGCATTTTCCCGGAGATTGGCTCCGATGCGGCGGGCGCGTCCCGCCACCTCATCGGCCGCGTCGCGGACATCATTGGCAGCCTGCCGGGCTTGATCCTTCACATCCTCCACCGCCTGGCGGCCCTGTTCCTTGGAATGGAAAATTGATGTGCTCATGTCCGGTCTTTTCGCAGGGGCCGTACCAAGGCTAACCAAAAACTTGAAATTCATTATTTATCAATTACTTGCACAACAAAACCCACGCATGCATCAAGTTTTCGGCAGCCTGTGGCGATTGCAGGATGCACCCAACCGCGCACTGGATCGAGCGATTGTCCCGACGCACGATCCTCCGTCCTGTGCTATGCTGAAAGGCCATGAATGCCTACGACCCGTCCGAACCCATGCCGCGTGCGCCGAATATCAAAACCGGCCCCGACTACCTTGATGAAAATCCGAACCAGGAACTCGTCGAGGAAGGCTTGGAAGTGGCCGAGGAAGAAACCCACGAATCCTCCCAGGAATACCTGTTGGATCCGGATCCGGAATTGAGCGCGGCCGACGAGGATGTGGATGGCACGGCGGAGGAAGCCGGGCTCGATGCCGCACCCGAGACGGCGGCCATGCAAATACGGCGCAGGCCGTAGCAAATCGAGTATCTCATGCTTCGCCGGAGGGCATCTCCATCTCCTGCGCATGCGCGCGCGGGATCATGAACAGCCCCGCGGCGTGAATCGCGAGCGACGCCACGAACAGCCACAAACCGGGCCCTGCGGCCTTTCCGATAGCCACCGCCAATACGGTGAGGGAAAGCCACAACGTCACCGCCATGGTGCGGGCGATCCTCCGCAATGCCGCCGCCTTCGCATAAAAACCAGCCAACCACGGCGATGAGGCCAGAAAGGCAAACAGCGAGAACCAGCCCAGAAGGATTCCCAGCGATGCCCAGTTCCCATTCCTGAGATCCTGTCCGAGCGTTCCCCCGAGCTGCCACAGCACCTCCCACACGCGGATGGTCACGTCCTCCACCACCGTACCATACCGCTGGGCCAGGCCGGAAAGGCGGAACACCACCAATGGCGGCCATTGGGCGGCCACCGCGAGTAAAAAGCCGCAGCCCAGCACGAGACGGGCGGTTAGCAGGCGCTTGCGATAGGATTCCATCCTGCGGTGAAGATGGACCACCCATGGATCGCCATGCGAGAACGGAGTTTCCCGTTTCCGCGTGGATTACTTCGTCTCCGGCTGCTCCGTCAGCCGGAAAAGCACTTCGCCGGTAACTCCATTACCGGTCCAGGTCTTCGGCCCATCCGTCTTGGCATCGACGGCGTTTCCGGAGAGCGTGAACTTCAAACGGTAGTCTCCCGCAGGCAGCGGTTCCGTCCGTTGTTCGGTCCCACGGTCATCCGTGTAGTGCAGCACCGCCTGAGTGGTCTTGCGGTCCCAATCCAGATAAGCCGTACGTGCCAGCGTGTAGCTGCCATGCGCCGGGATCACCACCGATTGCGAAATCACCGGGTCCTCCTTGCCGTCGGCGGGGACCACCATTTCCTTGCCACTCCCATCCTGCACCGAGAGTCGGACCGATTCCGTCACCGGGAAAACCACCTGCTCCGCCCCGCCATTGGCCACCCGGAGCTGCACCGTTACCGGAATGCGGTGGGTGCCATCCTTTGGAGCCAACCACTCGGCATCCGTGACTCCGGTGAAAGTGAGACTTCCGATTTCCTTGGAGGCGGATTCATGGATCGCCACCGGTCCGCGCAATGCAGGCACCGGGGAATTCAGCGCGCCGTGCAACACGAAGCCCGCCACGGCGAAGTAGATCACCAGCCCGGTCACGTCCACCAGAGTAGCCACAAAGGGAGCCGATGAAGTCGCCGGGTCCAGCCCGCAGCGCTTCAGCAGAAACGGCAGCATCGAGCCTGACAGTGATCCCCACAGTACCACTCCGATCAACGAGAGGCCCACCGTAGCCGCCACCAGTTCCCAGTGCGCGCCATAGACATTGGGGAACACCCCGGCCCAGACCGAAATGCGGAGCGCGCCAATGATCGCCAGGATCACTCCCAAAGCGAAACCCGAAAAGATCTCGCGGCGCATCACCCGCCACCAGTCGCGCAGCCCCACCTCACCCAGCGACATCGCGCGGATGATCAGCGTGGCCGCCTGCGAGCCGCTGTTGCCACCGCTGGAAATGATCAGCGGCACGAAGAGCGCGAGCACCACCGCCTTCTCGATCTGCTCCTCATAATGGCCCATCGCCGTGGCGGTGAGCATTTCGCCGAGGAACAGGATGACGAGCCAGGAGGCGCGCTTCTTCACCAGCCGGGCGAAGGAAATGTCCATGTACGGCTCATCCAGATGCTCCATACCACCGAGCTTCTGAATGTCCTCGGTGGCTTCCTCTTCCGCCACGTCGAGCACGTCGTCGACGGTCACGATACCGACGAGGCCGCCATTCCCATCGACCACCGGCAGCACCGTGCGGTCATATTTCTGGAATGCCTTCACCGCCTCCTCCTGGTGGTCGGTGGCGTGAAGGAGGGTCATCTTGCCATCGCGCAGGTCGCCCACCTTGCGATCGAGCGGTGCGAGCAGAAACTCGCGGATGCGGACGTCATCGAGCAGCTTGCCGTGGTCATCCACCACGTAGAGCACGTTGAGAGTCTCGGAGTCGTTGCCGCGCGCCCGGATGTGGTCGAGTGCCTCCTTCACCGTCCACTCGTCGCGGATGGTCAGGTACTCGGACGTCATCAGACGGCCGATGGAGTCCTCCGGATAGTCCAGCAGGCGCAGCGCCACGCGCCGCTCCTCCGGCGAAAGCATCTCGATCAGGCGCGCACAGACCGCGGTCGGCAGTTCCTCAAGCAGGGCGGTTCGGTCGTCGGAGGACATCGCCTCCAGAATGCGCGCCGCATCGCGGCTGCTCATCGCGTGAATCAACTCCTCCTGGTCCTCCACGTGGAGGTATTCGAACACCTCCGCCGCCGAGCCGGTGGGCAACAGGCGGAACAGCACCGCCTTCTCCTCGGCGGGCAACGGCTCGATCGCCTCCGCGAAGTCCGCGGGGGCGAGTGTGCCGAGCACTTGCTTCAGGCCGGAGAAGTCTCCGCTCTGAAGGCGCTCCACGAGCTGTTCCTGCAATTCCGAAAGCATGGCGGGCCAAGCGCCGATTACCCCCCGGATCGCGAGGCGGCAAGCCCAATGGCAGCCAGCGTGAAAGAAGTTTGCGAACCCGCCCGCCAGCCGTGCGGAAAGCCCCCGGAATAAGGCGAAATCGTCGCGTGACATCCACCCGACAGGATTTCCCGGTCCGGCCAGTAAACGGTCGGATGATCCGCACCCTGCCGCTGCTGCTGGCGACCGCCCTGCCCCTCCTCGCGGAACCCTCCTCCCCACCCGCGGAGGGAAAACGCTACGACCTCACCGCCCGCGCCAGCGTGATCGACTCCCGTGCCAAGGAGCATCCGGAGATCGACTTCTTGTTCCAAAAAAACGGGAAGCCCGCGGACGTCGAGCATGCCACCGTGGACACCCGGGTGGCCCCACAGGGCAAACTGGTCATCTGGCTCATGGGCTACAATGCCGGGCTCTTCGAGCGGGTCTCCGGTTACGGCCTCCACGCCATCCAGGTCCATTACGCCAATGGCTGGTTCTCCAAGCTCTACTCCGGCCAGCCGCCCGCGGATGACCTGTTTCTCTCAAAGGTCCGCCTGGAGGCCGCCACCGGCGAGGACTTCAGCCCGGCCGTGGAGATCCCGAAGCCGGATGGCATGATGGAACGCGCGCTCCAGTTCGTGAAATGGCTGGATCATGAAAATCCGCAGGGCCGTTGGGGCCAGTTCCTGACCGAGGATGGCAAGGACCTGCGTTGGGACCGGGTCATCATTTCCGGTGCCTCTCACGGTTCCACCACCGCCGCCCGCTTCGCGAAATACAAGGCGGTGAACCGTGCTGTGCTGTTCTGCGGCCCCCGCGACCAGTTTGAGGTCTGGCAAAAACTCCCCTCCGCCACCCCGGGCAACCGGATTTTCGCCTTCAGCCACGTGCAGGATGCCGGCTGGGCTGGCGATCACTACCCGCGGTCCTGGCAACTCATGAAGCTGAACGACTACGGCCCGATTGTGAACGTGGACAGCATGCCTGCCCCCTATGGCCACACCCGCCGGCTGATCTCCGCCGCCGATGTGGGAGGGAATCCGGACAAAGCCCACGGTTCCGTCACCCCCGGCGGCAATTCCCCCAAGGGACCCGATGGCAAATTCCTTTACGAGGACGTTTGGCGCTACCTCTTCACCAGCCCGGTCGAAAAAACCGGCAGGCCGGTGCCACCAGAGCCGTGCAAACTGGATCAGAGGACGAAGTGATCGGAAGAAGGAAAACCTGGCTAAGATCCCCCCGTGAATTTTCGTGTCTTTCGTGGTTTCAAACAGCTCCGGGAACCGTCATCACGGAAACCGACACGCATGAAGCCCATCGCCTTCGCTCTCCTGCTTCCGGCTCTCTCCGCTTCCGCCGCTCCGGTGGTGATCGATGACATGGTCGTTTTGAAGAATCTCCGCGAGAAGCTCGGAGAGCTCGGCGACAAACATGAAGCTGTGAATGGCAAGGCTCTCATGAAGAAGCTGGAGAAGGCGCCAAAAAAGGCTGCGGTCGCGCTGCCCGCCAATCCGCCGAAGCCATCGGGCTATAACGATCTCGTGAAGAGCATCTTCGTCGTCGCCTCCGCATACAAATGCGAGGACTGCGACGAATGGCACAACGGCGGCACCGCCTCCGCGTGGTGCCTTACCGAGGACGGCGTGATGGTGACGAACCGCCATGTCTTCCTCGTGCCCGAGGATGAATCGTGGGGTGTCTATGGTGTCGACGGAAAGCTCTACAAGATCACCTCCATCCTGGCCTCCGATCCGGAGTCGGACGCGGTGTTGTTCAGAGTGGATACCGCGGGCGCGAAGCTCGTGCCGCTGAAGCTGGGCGAGGATGCCGATGTCGGCACGCGCGTCCGTATCGTCAGCCATCCGGGCGAACACTTCTACTTCCAGACCAGCGGCGAGGTTTCCCGCTACTCCATGGATCGTACGTTGGAAGACGACAGCAAGGAGACTCTCTGGCAATCCGTAACCGCGGAATTCGCCGAGGGATCTTCCGGCGGCCCCGTGCTCGATCCGGATGGCGCGGTCGTGGGCATGGTATCTAACACCGAGGCGATCAACCACGAAGGCGGAGAGGAAGAGTCACCGGAAACACCGGAGCCGAAGCGCCCCGTCGATCAGGAAGCCAAGCCCGCCGAGCCAAAAAATCAGAAAGGCGGCAAGGAACCGAAAGCCCCCACCCCGCCAAAAGGCAAGGAGGCTCCAAAGCCGAAGGATGCCGAGCCAAAAGGCCAGCCCGTCCCGGAACCCGCAGGCAACGAGCAGCAGATGATGATCAAGAACTGCGTGCCCGCCTCGAAGATCCGCAATCTGATCGAGAAGTAGCGCGAGGCTCCCGCCTTGCGTGTTTCTGAAACATGGCAGCTAAAAAAGGCCAGCCTGTTTCATTCGACAAAGATTCAGCGGCAGCGGCCTGCAAGAAACACGCAAGGCGGGAGCCTCGCGCTACTTAGCTTCACTGCACCGCCACCACGCGGAAAAACCCTTTCCCGCCCGCATACACCGTCTTCGCGATCGTCAGCGAGCTTTCCGTCGATGACGCGACGACGGTCTGCCGCGGCGCCCATGTGGTCATGTCCGGGGATTCCTCCACGCGGTAGCTTTTCCCGACCACCGAGTTCCAACCCAGAGTCACGTTCGCGCCGCTCATGGTGAAACCGGTCATCTGGAATGGCTTCGGTTGGACCTTCTCCACCACCAGTTGCGGCGGGAAACCGGTTTCCATCGATGCGAAGGCCACGTTCAACAAGGGCACTGCGTTTTCATTCGCCGACTGGATCACAAAGCCGTTGTTGGTGGAGGGAGTTGTCACCCATGCCTTCACCTGCGCGGTCACGTCCAGCTCCACCCAAACCGCCGTGGTTTCCGTGGAGGGCTGGGTGATCGCAATCGAACCGAGCGACGTACCGGGAGAAAACGTGCTCCACCTCGCTGTTGCTACGGTCCATGCCGTACCTTGCGGATGCACTGTCACGGCTCCTGGAACCAATGTTCCCCCGTAACCGCTGGAGGGTGATCCATCCGGCAGGATGTAGAGCCGCAGTTTCGCCGTGCCGATTTCCGTCGCGGACATGCCCAGCGTCGTCGTGGTCGGATTGAACTTGAGCAGCGTCTTCTGCGAGTGCCCTTCCCCATTGCTCGCGTTCACTCCCAGCGAGTAGGTGGTGCTCGTTGGATAGGTGGTGAACTGATAAACGTCCGTGTCCTGGGTCGGCGTGAGCGTCACGCCGCAGGTGATAGCCGCGGAGGCGAGGAGAAGGAGGAGCGGTTTCATGGGAGGAAGGTCAGAAAGTGCGGGTGAGGCTGAGATGGAAATTGGTGCCGGGCGCGGTGCTGCGGTCGTCGGTCGCACTGCCGCCGAGGTGGCCGTTTCCACGGCGCACGGAGCTCCACGACCAGTATTTCTCATCGAAGAGGTTGTTCACTCCGGCGTTGAGCGTGAGGTCGTCCGTTGGTTTCCAATATGCGGCCACATCGAGCGTGGTCCATGCGGGCGGGCGGAAGAACCGGCTCTGGCTGGTTGTGTCATCCACGTGCTTCACGGCCGCGGAGTGTACCGCCGTCAAGCGCACACCGTAGCTCTGGTCCGGGGCGTCGTAGCCGATCCATCCCACCGTCTTCCATGGCTCCACCGAGTTCAGCCACGTATCATCGGTGCGGTTGATGCCCACCGCCTTGCCCGTGCTCGCACCGAGTGACCAGCCATCGAGCGCGGGTCTCCACGAACGCGCCTGCCACTCGCCATTCACCTCGAAGCCGTAGATCTCCGCTTCGCCGCGATTGAGCGTGGTCAGAATGTCGTGACCCTCGTCATCAACACGACCGGTGCGCACACCGTTCTCGATGTAGTTCTTGTAGAACGTGTAGAAGCCTTCGAGGCCGACTTTGCCCACGTCCGATTCGCCCTTGAAGCCAGCCTTGAACGATTCGCTGGTCTCCTCCTGCAGCGAGGGATTCGGCACCGTCACCGATCCCACCGGACTGCCACCGGAGGCCGGATGCTCGAAAATCATCGAAAGCTCCTCCGCCGTCGGATTGCGGATGCCATGCGACCACGCCGCATACAGGCGGGTTTGATCGGTGGTCTTGTAGCTCACGTCCAAGCGCGGCGACAACGCGACATTGTCGTAAGGGCGCGGCGGCTCAACGGTGTTCTGATCGAGCGAGGCCAGCCGCGCGAGATAGCCGGGACTCAGCTCCGGATCGATGCTGGTCGAGTCGGCGCGCAGGCCCGGGGTGACCGTCCAGCGCTTGCCGAGCTTCAATTCGTCCTGCACGAAGACGCCGAGGCGCGTGGTGGTGCTCGGTGCGAACGAAATCCTGTCCCGTTCCCACGGCATGCCGGTATCGAAGCGCATGAAGCGGTTCACGCCCTCCTCGCGGGACACATCGATCCCCGCGAGCAGTCCGTGGGTGATGTCCCCCGCCACGATTTCCTTCCGCGCGATCGAGGTCAGACCGAGCAGATTCGTGTCGAAACGGATCGACTGGTTGCGCAGGCGCCCCGGGATGGTGATGCCGCCGATGGTGACATCCTTTGAGCGGCTGCGGTTGTCACTGCCAGTGACCGAGTCCTGCCAGTAGGCGTGCGTCTCCAGACGGTCGATCCAGCCGTTGGCGGGTTCATAGTCCCACTCCAGGCCAACGCGCTCGCGGGTCATGAGCTGGGAGTTGAGCACATTGCGGTTGAAAACCTGGAAGGGCGAGAGGATCGCGCTGCGGGCATTGCTGCCGGTATTGCGCTCGTAGGATTCCAGCGTGAGCAACAGGGCGTTCTCTCCATGCCGCCAGCCGACCTTGGCCAGGCCCGCGCTGCTGGTGAAGTCCACCGGGTTCGGAGGCAGCGTGCCGTTGTTCTGCGTCTCGTGGCCTTCGCGCCCGGCCCAGACCAGCATCACCTCGAAGTCGCCGCGCCTCACCGCACCGCCGATCTGGCTCGCGAGCCCTTCATTGACGGAGAAATACTGCGTCCGCAGTAATCCACCGATGTCACCCTTGCCCAGAAAATCATCCGGCGAGAGCGTCTTCATCGACACCACGCCTCCGAGCGCGTCACTGCCGTAGAGCGCGCTCGCGCCACCCTTCATCACCTCCACCAGGTCGAACATCGCCGGATCGAAATAGTCCCGACCCATGCCGCCCGAGCCATCGCTCGCTCCCATGTCGAAGGAGGTCGAGACGTACTGCGGCGGCTGGCGGATGCCATCCAGCTCGATGGCGATCCGGTTGCCCTCCACCCCGCGGATATTGAAGCCGCTGTAGCCGCTGCTGCCATACGCGAAGGCCCCGTCGCCGCTGGCGAAATCGAACGGTCCGGACAACAGCGGATCGTACTTCACCAGCCCGCCGAGATCCTCGACGCCGCGACGCACCATCTCCTCCTGATTCAAACTGCTGACCGTCCCTGCGGTGTCCAGCCAGTTCCGCCGGGTGCGGGTGGCGATCACCACCGTCTCCGGCAACTCGGGCAGGTTCGCGTCGTCGTTCTTTTCCTGCTCTTTGGAAACAGGCTCATCCGGAACCGCCGCGGCCACGGTGATCGTGAGCGCGGCGAACCAACACCATCGGGGGGAAATCCTCATGTACGATCAGCCTTTCGCTGGAAGAATCAGATAGGGCTTCAGCGCGGTCTGGATTTCCTCCGGTTTCACCGCCTCGCCCTTCTTCACGCGGCCCACGAGACCGCCGAGGACCTTCGAGAACGACTGGTCGTCCACCTTGTCGCGCAGCGATACCTTGTCGGAACCGGCGAAGGAGGCATCCCAGGTCTCGCGGACCTGCTTCCAGAAGGCATTGGTACGATTCCAATAGTCGTTCGCAGCGGCGAAGTCGTGATCCTTCACGCGCTTGTAGGTGTTGAAACCGACCTCGCGGCACAGCGGATAGGAGGCGCCGTCGCGGTCCACCTGCTTCACGTTGTCCTGCTCGTGATACCAGGCATCCGCGGTGACCGTGTGGCGGTTCGTCACCAGCAGCAGATCGTAGTCATCACGCTTCGTATACTCACGGCGCGGAAGCGGGCGATTGGCCGGGCTGCTCCACTCGCTGGAGCCATCGCGGTGAATCCAGCGGCCGAGGCCTTCATAGCGTGGCTCGTCCGTGACTTCCGTCACACGTTGCGTCCAGGCCCCCTTCACCTCTTCCGCACCCAGCGTGCGCGCGGCCCAAGTCCGATGGCCCTTGAATTCCAGCAGCTCGCGGTCCTCGTAGGTCCAGATCTGCGCCCAGTGCTTCACCACCTCGCCCTCCACCTGGAGGAGATGCTGGAGAATGATCCGCTTGCCCGAGTCCTCGGCGACTTTCACCGTTTCGAAAGCCTCTTCATCGTACGGACGATCCTTCAACGTGTAGCCGGTATGAAGCGGCACGCTCTCATGGAAGTGGAAGGAGACTTGGAAATCACCCGCCATCGCCAGGATCGCCTTGCGGTCCTTTTCAAACGCACTCTCCGGAGTTTCCTCCGCCCGTGCGAACGTTCCCGCAAGCATCACACCCGCGGCCACCATCATCGTAGGCAAGTTCATCGGCCCCAGCATGGCCGTTTTCCACCCCTCCGCTCCCGATGCCTTGCCATTCATTGACGGTGGATTGCCGTGCAAGGAACCATCATCCTCCTCCATGCCCGGAATAAAAATGCCCCGCGCAATCCGGAGATCGCGCGGGGCATTGTCTGCTCCGGGGGAATAAGGCAGCCCGCCCCCTTCCCGGATCAGACAGCACGGCGGCGACGCGCAACCAACAGGCCGCCGCCGAGCAAAGCGAGACCCATCATCGACGGCTCCGGAACAACCGCGAGGTTCGAGGAACCCGAGTCAATCCGCGCCGCGGAGATGGAAGAGTGAACCGACACCGGCATGGTGATCGTGATGGAGGAGATGTTCTCGGTGATGCCGGAGAGATCCCACTGCCAGGCTCCGCCGACATAGTTCATCGGGCCGAACGACGTGTTGCGCAGTTCGGTGCCATTGGTGGTGAAAAGGGATGCGGCCAGATTCTGCGAACCGCCGTTGTAGCTGAGCAACGGGCCGGTGCCATACGGCAGCGTGTAGGAAGGATTCATCGCGATATCCACCTGGAACACCGCCGTTTGCAGATCGAAGGTGGAGGTCTGATTGACCGTGACCGAGTAATCGGTGGAGAAGCTGTAGGTGCCCACGCTGGCCTGATAGCCCGGCGCGCCGATGGTGAAGCTGCCCGGATCGCTGCCGGCGTCAGCGGTACGGCTCGGATTCGTATTGTTGAGCGTTGTCCAGATTGTGGTGTTCTGGTCGACGCCCAGGTTGTAGTCCACGAACAACGCGGCGTGGGCGGAAGCCGCCAGCGCACAAGTCAGGGCGCAGCCGCGGAGCAGGGGGAGGATCGGGCCAAGGAGGTTCGATTTCATCGTTTCAATTTCAGTATGCGACCGCCGGTTCATCCCGATGACGTCCCGCCGACCGCACACATCCTGCCCCACCTGACGGAAACCCGCTCACGCTCGCTTGCGGAAACGTGACGCTCATTTGCGGTGGAGATCGTATCAGGCGTCAACCGCCGCACCATTCTTCCGCTGCTTCAACCAGTCCTGCGGGCCATGCCCGGTTTCCTCGCGGAAGGCCTTCGCGAAATGGCTGAGGCTCTGATAGCCGACCTCGAGCGCGGCCTCGGTCACGTTCATCCGCCCGGATGCGAGCCATTCGCAGGCGCGCTCGATGCGCATCCTCCGCAAATGACGCTGCAAGGTGAGGCCGGTTTCCGCGCTCACGCGGCGGGAAAGATAGTGAGGAGCCAGCCCCACCTCCTTCGCCAGCGTGGTGAGTTCCAGCGGCTGGTCGAGACGGGCGCGCACGGTTTCCAAAGCCCGCCGCACCGGATCACGACCGCGCACCGCGGAGCAAAAGCCCGCGCCCGCCTCGCCACCGGTCTTGCCGCGATAGAGACGCACCGCCGCCCATTCGAGAATGCGGGCCTCCGCCAGCAGAGCAGCTCCCCCGCCCTCCTCCGCACCCTTTTCCAGCGCCGTCCCGAGATCCTCCTCCCACAGTCCCATCAGACCGCAGAATGCCAGACGACCGCCATCCTTGAGCCACTTCGCCAGATCCGGATGCAACCATTCCGGTTGTTTGCCAAGATGGGTCGAGAGCCATTCACGCGACAGTCGGACGATCTCCATCCGGTGGATGCCCGGATAGCGGATGCACGTCCACTCATCTTCCTCCACGCCGCCTGTTAGAGCATACATGCCGGGCTGCACTGGAAAGCGTTCGCCCGGACCCCACACCAGCCCGCTGCCACTGCGGTTCAACCACAGCCAGACATCACCGGCCGACGCCTCACGGAAACGGCAGCCGGCCGACGCCACCCGCCCGGACATGGAACCGCAGCGGATGCCGCCTCCATTCCGCCACCACGTGACATCCATACTCATTCCGTTCCGGTGGACGCGGCCTGGTTCTCACAGGTGCCGCAACGTTTCATCGACTCGCAGGAAGCCTCGATCCGCAGGTGCATGCCGCCCGCCGCGAACCCCATGCGCTTCAGCATCGCCGCCTCGCGCAAGGGCACGCACTCGTCCTCCAGGGGAATCACCCGCCGGCAATCCGAGCACACGACATGGCCCACGGGTGCCTGGGGCAGACCTGCTGCCACGAACGAACGCTGGTCGCGCTCGCCGCGGATCTCCCGCAACAAGCCCGCGTCCACAAGATCGGACAAAGCACGGTAAACGGAGGCGCAGGAAATTCCGCGATCCAGCTTCCGGGCACGCTCCAGCAGTTCCTCCGCTACAAAGGCCTTCTCGCTGGAAACGATCGCCCGGCACAGCACCTCGCGCACCGGAGTCATCCGTCCGCCGCGCTCGCGCCAGAATGCGGCGGCACGCGTCGCGAAATCGGAGGCGTCGTTCATGGGAAGTTGTTCCCGTTCGAACCTCTCAGGCGGCCAGCGCCGGACGGAACCGGAACTCCAGATGAATCAGCGAAGCCTTGTGACAGCGGTCGTCGCGGAGGCGGTTCATCGCCTTCTGGCAGAAGTGTTCCAGATCCGTCTCGCCCGCCAGCATCAGCGGCCATGTCTCAAGGCACACGGAGTTTTTTCCATCCAGCACCGCGATCTCCACGTGATCTTCCAACCAATGGCGGAAACCGTTCAGTCCCGCGCGTGCCTCGTTCTGATCCGGAGCCTCTTCCTGAAGCTCGAAGTAAGCTCTAACACAAGTTCCCACCCGTCGCCCGTCGCACGCGCATTCACGCAGGTCCAGCAGAGTGTCCGCACATCCCCGGAAGGGCCGCGCAAGCGAAGCCAGCACCGAATCGAGCGTTGCCGTGTGAGTCATGCGCCACAGCTAATGCGAATGATTCTCAATAGCAAGAGATTTTGTCACGGAGGTCGTCACATGGCCCTCCAAGCCTTGCCGCTCCAATGAAAAAAGCCGCCGGACCGGTGAAGGTCGGGCGGCTTTGTTGCCAGGAATCGGAGCGGAATCTTACTTCGCCTTGAAGTCACCACACCAGTCGCTGGCGGAGGTGGCCGGGAAGTGGGATTTGTATTTCACGTCGTCGTCCACGTTGAAGACGAGCATCTGGGGTGCATGACGGCGGCACTCGCCTTTCTTACCCTTGGCATCGCTGCTCCAATATTGGCAGGCGGCACACGTTGCGGTCTTTCCAGAGGTTTCGGTTTTCATGATGAAAGGTGGTTGATTCGTTTTGAAGAAAGCATCGATTCCGCCCCAACTCAAGTTAGATCAAAGAGAAACGAGAATTGTTGATGACATTCAGTCTCAATAACACGGCTGTTAGAATGCGGCAATCCACCGTCATTCTTCGACAAGCGGCAGCGCGCACAAAACGGCGGATGTGGCTTCCATGTCACGAATGACAACCACAGGCCCGTCCCTTCCTTCCGCCGATCACGTGCTGCGCCTGCGCCCCGCTCCTGAAGCGATTTTCCAAGCCATTGCTCCGATCCATCGGCTCTATATGCATGCCCGCAACATCGGTGCGGAGCTCGCCGCCATCCAGCCACTCGGTATGCCGCTTCTGGACGAGGACAGTGGCAGCGTGTTTTTCCCGGAAGGTGGTCTCAATCTCGATCTAACACATTTGAAAGGGGTTCATGCCGTCCGCATCGACAAGCTCCTGCACCCGGCTCCGGCCGTGGAGTTCGATTTCGAGGAGCGCTCCTGCGCACTCAGTCTCGTCGCGCTCGATGAATCCGCGGACTACGGCCCCTTCGTGGAAGATCTGCGTGCTCTCGGCGAATCCGCCATTCCGCATGCGGAGCTGAACCGCTGGCGCAGCGAACTCGATCCCCCGCCCTGCCTCTGCCCGCATTGCAGTCAGGCAGCAGACCGCCGCGTCCTCCACGCCACACGCCATCCGCTCACCCTCATCCTGGAGGAAGCCTCCGTACTTCATCTCCCGCTGATGTGCCGTATTCAATCGCCACATCTCGGCATGGTCACACGCCTCATCCCCGGACGCGCGAAGCTCCGCAACGGCTGCATCGAGGTCATCGACGCCAGCGGTCACGGTCTCCTCCACATCAAGCTGGAATACGCGCACTCGCTGTGGGTGCTGCCGATCCGCATCGATGGAGAACCGTGGTCCGCCATCCGCGTCTACGACATGCTCGGCCAGCTCAACCTGGAAATCGCCACTCCGGACCCCGCCATCGAGCGGAATTGGCGGTCAATCTGTGAAGGCGATAGCACCCACTACCGCGCCGAGCCGGAAATCTGAGAATCTAATCGACTCACCTCCAAAGCACTACACCCCGATCCCGTTTTTCCACTTGAATTCCCACCAATCAATCTACATTCAAAAGCCAGCCACCCCACACGGGAAGCGACAGCAACCGCAACCGGCCGCCTCATCCGCAGCCCCCTCCGCTTTCCCGTTGGCCATGACTCCGAATCCCATCCTCGAATCCGTCCCGCCGCGCCGCCGCGTCTGGCGCCGCCTTTCCTCCCACCTTGTCCTGCTGCTCGTTTCCAGCGGCACCGCGCTCTCCGCGCCGACTCTCCTCAACGCCTCCTACGACGTCACCCGAGAGTTCTACAAGGAGTTCAACGCCTCCTTCGCCGCCGAGTGGAAAGCCAAGACCGGTGAGACTCCGAAGATCGACCAGTCCCATGGCGGCTCCTCGAAGCAGGCACGCTCGGTGCTGGATGGCCTCGAGGCCGATGTGGTGACGATGAACCAATCGACCGACATCGACATCCTCGCCCAGAACGGTCTGGTGGCGAAGGACTGGGTGGACCGCTTCCCGGATCGCGCCTCGCCCTACACCTCCACCATCGTTTTCCTCGTCCGCAAGGGAAACCCCAGGCAGATCAAGGGCTGGGACGATCTGGTGAAGCCCGGTCTCCAGGTCATCATCCCGAATCCGAAGACCTCCGGCAACGGCCGCTACAGCTACCTCGCCGCGTGGACGCACGCAAAGCACCTCTCCGGCGGCACTGATGCCACAGCGAAGGAGTTCGTGAACAAGCTGTTCAAGAACGTCCCGGTGCTGGATGCTGGCGGCCGCGGTGCCACCACCACCTTCGCCCAGCGGGAAATCGGCGATGTGCTGCTCACGTTCGAAAACGAGGCCCACCTCGCTCTCCGCGAACTCGGCGCGGACAAAAACGAAATCGTCTATCCGGCCTCCAGCGTGCTCGCCGAGGCACCCGTCGCCGTCGTTGAAAAATACGCGGCCAAGCACGGCAACCAGGCGCTGGCGAAGGCCTACCTCGATGCGCTCTACACGCCAGCGTCCCAGGAACTCGCCGCCAAGCACAAGCTCCGTCCCCGTTCCCCGGAAGTGCTGGCGAAACACACCGCCGATTTCCCCGAGTTGAAGCTCTACAAGATCGAGGAGGAGTTCGGCGGCTGGGCCGAGGCCCAGAAGACCCACTTCGCGGACGGCGGCATCTTCGATCAGATCTATTCGCCCTGACGCATCCGACAGTTTCCTTGCGGTGGTTCGCCCCTCCGCCCGGCTCCCCCTTGCGGGCCGGGCGGAGGGGCATTTTTTTGGGCTTCCGCACATTCTCCGCGAATCAGGCATTTCTTGCCAAACATGGGCGGGGTAGTCATGGAAACGCCCGGCTTCCCCACACGGGGTGCCGCCTGACTCATGACACTGGAGATCGCACTCACCCTGACGGTCATCGCCGTCACACTCGTCGCCTTCATCCGCGAATGGGCCGCGCCGGACGTGATCGCGCTCACGGTTCTCTGTGCCGTGGTGGCGCTCGGGCTGGTGGACGCGAACAAGATGACGGACGTCTTCAGGAACGAGGCGCCGCTCACCATCGCCGCTCTTTTCATCATCGGCGGAGCCTTGGAGAAATCGGGGGCTGTCGACCACATCGGCCGGGTCTTGCGCGACAAGCTGCCGAACAACACCCGCATGGCGATGCTGGCGTTCTCGCTGCTCACCGCCTTCTTCAGCGCGTGGATGAACAACACTGCCATCGTCGCGATCCTGCTGCCGGTGGCCCTCGGCCTCGCCCGCTCGAAGGACATCCCCGCATCCCGCCTGCTGATGCCGCTGTCCTACAGTTCCATCCTCGGCGGCTGCTGCACGCTGATCGGCACCTCCACCAACCTGCTGGTGAATGGCACGCTGAAGGATCTCCACATGGAGCCGATGTCCATGTTCCAACTCGCGCCGGTCGGCATTCCCCTCACGATCGCGGGTATCGGCTATCTGGCCATCTTCGGGCCAAAACTCATCCCCGCCCGCACCTCCATCTCCGGCACGCTGGAGATCACCCAGCGCACCACGCCTCTTTATCATCTGCTCGTTTCCGACCAATCGCCGCTGATCGGACAGAAGCTCACGGAAACCGCCCTCTTCGACCGCGCCAATGGCATCCACATCATGGAGGTCCGCCGCAAGGGCGCGCGCGTGATGAAGTCCCTCAAGACGCTCACCGTCGAGAAGAACGACCGCTTTCTCATCGCGCTCCACCGCCGCCGCGGCCGGGCCGCAAAACCGGACGCGCTCTTCGCGGAGATCGGCGCGCAAGTGCTGTCCACCGTCGATGGCATCGTCACCGAACTCGTGGTGCGGGATGAATCCTCGCTCATCGGTGAAACGCTCGCGGCGTCCGATTTCCGCCAGCGCTACAACTGCGTCGTGCTCGCGTTGCACCGGAATGGAGTGAACATCACCAGCCAGATCGCGAACGAGGCACTGGAAAGCGGTGACACCCTGCTCGTCATCACCGCACTCAACAACCTGGACGACCTGGAAGCCACCCGCGATTTCATCCTCACGGATTCGCCGGACGATGCACCGGAGGACGATGCCACTCCACGCCAGCCGGCCCATCACATCTGGCTCTCATGGGGCACGCTCGTCGGTGTTGTATTGGTCGCCACATTGACCGACTTCCTCGGTGGCAAGGACGGCGTATGGCCCTGGCTGCCACAAATCCCCATCCACTATGCCGCCCTCGTCGGCGCACTGGCCCTGCTGTGGATGAAGGTGGTAACGCCTCGCGATGCCTACACCAGTATCGACTGGCAGGTGTTGCTGATGCTTTACGGCCTGCTCGGCCTCGGCATGGCCATGCAGAACACCGGCACCGCCCGCTGGCTGGCCGACAGCCTCGTCGGGCTGGCGCGCGGTCACATCTCCCATGAAATGCTGCCCGGCGTGATGCTGTGGGCCATCTTCCTGATGACCCTGTTGCTCACCGAGGTGCTCTCGAACAACGCCACCGCGGTCATGATGGTCCCCATCGTGGTGAAACTTGCCGCCAGCCTCGGCGTGAGCCACTGGCCTTTTGTCATGGCCGTCACCGTGGCCGCCTCCACCGCCTTCGCCCTGCCGATGGGCTACCAGACCCACATGATGGTCTATGGCCCCGGTGGCTACAAGTTCTCGGACTTCCTGCGCGTGGGCATTCCTCTCAACATCATCTGCTGGATCACCGCCTGCACGCTGATCCCCTTCATCTGGCCGTTTTATCCGGCAGGGTGAGGTGCCCGGTTTGTCATCGGACACACGAAACGCGAGGTCCCTCGCGTTCCGCGCGTAAAGCAAACCGCTCAGTGCGGCTGGACGTCCATCACCAGCACACGTTCCCACGTGTCCTTGAAGGACTCGATGAAGACATGGTGGTCGGCATCTTCCTGATAGATGTCCTGCTCCGCGATGGTGTCGAAGGTCATCGAAAGCGCGTAGTCCCAGGACTTGTCGATCACCGGACGATCCATGACCGGCGCGGGGGTGCCCCAGAGGCCTTCGACGACCTGCGGGATTTCGAAAAGCTTCTCAAGGCCGGCCTCGAACGCGGCGCGCTCGGCCTCGCCCTTGTACTCTTCCTTCAGCCAGAAATAAACGTGATGTTCAATCGCCATGGCATGAGCTTCCAACAGCACGTGCGCCGCCGCAAGCAATTGTCGGCAACTTGCCATCCGCCTTTTGTTGGACCATGATGCGGTGATGACGAACCGACGGAAGCGGCTGACGGCCCTCGCAACCCTGCTCCTGCCCGTTCTCCTTCTCCCGTCCTGTGGCAGCTTCAGCATGAATGCCCGCCGCTCCAGCGAGCGCCGCTCCCAATCGGCCGATCCGCTGGACAGCAGCCGCGAAATCGGCCTGACCCTGCTCCGCTCCACCGCGCTCGCCACCGTGCGCCAGCCCGTGACCACCACCAAAGTCGGGTTCGCCCTCGCCTACCAGCGCATCCGCACGATTTTCCGCTCGTCCGTCTCCCTGGCGGACTTCGTCGATCCGCCGCCTCCGGAAATCCCCGGCACACCGGAATTCGAGCGCCTGTTGGACCGGAAGCACATCCGCCACGCCGAGCCGGGCAAGGCCACCTTTCGCGTGGATGGCCCCGCGTTCTTCTCGGATTTCCGCAAGGAGGTGGCCCAGGCGAAAAAGACCATCGATGTGCAAGTGTTCATTTTCGACAACGACGACACCGCCGTCCACTGCGCCGACCTGCTCAAAGCCCGCTCGAACGAGGTCCGAGTGCGCGTGCTCTTCGATGACGTCGGTACCACGTTCGCCCAGACCGCTCCGCCGGAGACCAAAGGCCCTCAAGGATTCTCACCGCCCGGCAACATCGGCGAGCATCTGGAAGACGGCTCCAAGGTCCGGGTCCGCCGCGTGCTCGATCCATGGCTTGTTTCCGATCACACCAAGCTACTCGTCTTCGATGCGGAGCGCGCCTACCTCGGAGGCATGAACATCGGCCGCGAATACGAGTCCGAGTGGCACGACCTGATGGCACGGATCGAAGGTCCCATCACCGTGCCGCTCCAGCTCGAATTCAACCGCGCCTGGAGGAAGGCCGGTCCCGTCGGCGACCTCGCGCTTCTGAAAGCACCCTCCTGGTATCGCCGCACGCCTCCGGGCAACGGTCCCGCCTTCCGCATCCTGCGCACTGATCCGGCGGAGGGACGCTACGACGTGCTCAAGGCCACCCGCCTTGCGATCAATGCCAGCCGCAAGCGTGTGTGGATCGAGAATCCCTACTTCGCCGCGGATGACATCGCGGACGAACTCATCGCCGCCGCCCGCCGTGGCGTGGATGTCCGCGTGATCCTGCCGAGTCGTGGCGACTCCACCATCATGGATGCCGGAAATGCCGCCACCGCACGCGATGTGATGAGGGCGGGCGTGAAGGTCTATCGCTATCCGCGCATGACCCACATGAAGGTGATGATCGCCGATGGCTGGGCCACCTTCGGTTCCGCCAATCTCGATACCCTGAGCATGCGCATCAACCGTGAGCTCAATCTCTCCACCAATGATCCCGCCACGGTCAAGTCCCTGGAAAACGCGGTTTTCACTCCGGATTTCCGGATTTCCCCCCGCATGAAGAAATCCGACACCGATAGCATGATCGCCCCGCTCGCGGAATCCCTCGCGGATCAGTTGTAGCCGGAAATCCTTCCACCCGGTCGGCTGGGGCGACCACCATTCGTCTTGAAACATCCCGGTTTTTTCTTCGTATGGGCGGCGATGCGTTTGTCCTCATTGTTTGCCGCAGCCTGCTTGTCCCTCGCCGCCGCCCGCGCGGAAGACCGGCCGAATATCGTGTTCATCTTCTCGGATGACCACGCTCTGAACGCGATTTCCTCCTATGGCGGGCCGCTCAAGGACGTGGCCCCCACGCCGAACATCGACCGCATCGCCAAGGATGGCGCGGTGTTCACCCGCTCGTATTGCGGGAATTCCATCTGCGGCCCATCCCGCGCCACGGTGCTCACCGGCAAGCACTCCGTCACCAACGGCTTCATCGACAACAGCGGTTCGCGCTTCGATGGCACCCAGCAGACCTTTCCGAAACTGCTGCAGAAAGCGGGCTATCAGACCTCGATCATCGGCAAGTGGCACCTCGATTCCACGCCGACCGGCTTCGACCACTGGGAGATCCTCAACAGCCAGGGGATGTACTATAATCCGGAGTTCATCACCTCCGCCGGATCGAAGCGCGAGAACGGCTACGTCACCGATCTGATCACGGACAAGGCTCTCTCCTGGCTGGAAAGCGGCCGGGACAAGTCGAAGCCCTTCGTGCTGATGTTCCAGCAGAAGGCCCCGCACCGCAACTGGTCGCCCGCGGCGCGCCACATGCATCTCTTCGACGGCGTCACCATCCCGGAACCGCCCACCCTATTCGACGACTACGCGAACCGCGACGAATCGCTCAAGAAGCAAGCGATGCAGATCGCGAACGATTTCTCATGGGGAAATGACATGAAACTCCCCGGCGAGAACCTCTATCCGAAGTTTTTCACCGGCGCCGACCGCAACGGTGAGCTTCAACGCATGACGCCGGAGCAGCTCGCGACCTGGAACGCCGCCTACGGGCCGGAGAACCAGAAATTCCTGGCGGACATGAAGGACGGCAAGCTCGATGAGAAGGCCGTGGTCCGCTGGAAGTACCAGCGCTACATGAAGGACTACCTGCGCTGCGTCCGCGCGGTGGACGAGGGCGTGGGCAAGATGCTCGACTACCTCGACAAGAGCGGCCTCGCGAAGAACACCATCGTCATCTACTGCGCCGACCAGGGCTTCTATCTCGGCGAGCACGGCTGGTTCGACAAGCGCTGGATGTTCGAGGAATCACTCTCGATGCCGTTCATCATCCGCTGGCCCGGCGTGGTTCCCGCGGGAGTCCGCAATGCCTCGCTGATCCAGAACATCGACTACGCGCCGACCTTCCTCGATGCGGCGCATGTCCCCGTCCCGCCGGACATGCAGGGCAGGAGCCTCATCCCCGTCCTGAAAGCCGGGGACAAGACTCCGGACGGCTGGCGCGATGCGATCTACTATTTCTATAGTGGAGAGACCACCCACGCCGTGGCCCCGCACGAAGGCGTCCGCAACAGCGGCTACAAGCTGATGTGGTTCCCGAAAACGAAACAATGGAACCTTTTCGACCTGAAAAAGGACCCGCAGGAACTGAAGTCCGTGGCCGATGATCCGGCCTACGCGCCCATTCTCGAAGGTCTCAAGAAACGCCTCGCCGAACTCAAGGCCGGCTACGGCATCAATCCCGCCACCACCACGGCCCAGCGCGGCGAGGAACTCCAGTGGTGGCGCCAGCGCCACAACGAGAAAATGAAGCTCGCGAAGGAAGGCCCGCACGATCTCGTCTTCATCGGTGACTCCATCACCCAGGGCTGGGAAGGCCCCGGCAAGGAGATCTGGACGGAATACTACGCGGGCCGCAAGGCGCTCAACCTCGGCTTCTCCGGCGACCGCACCGAGCATGTCATCTGGCGGCTCATGAACGGCGAGTTGGACAACGTCGATCCGAAGGTCTTCGTGCTGATGATCGGCACCAACAACACCGGCCATCGCATGGACCCGGCGGAGGACACCGCCTCCGGAGTGCGCCGCATCCTCGACATCCTCCGCGCCCGCAAGCCGGATGCGAAGATCGTGCTGCTCTCCGTCTTCCCACGCGGCGAGAAGGCCGAAGACAAGATGCGCGTCCGCAACAACGAGATCAACGAACGCATCAAGGCCTTCGCGGATGGCACCCAGGTCATCCATCTCGATGTGAACGACCGTTTCCTGAATCCCGACGGCCTGCTGCCCAAGGAGATCATGCCGGACTTCCTCCACCCGCAGGCAGAGGGCTACAAGCGCTGGGCGGAGGCTCTTGAACCGACCTTGGTCAAACTGGGTCTGCCGAAGTAATCGGCGCGGAGTTCGTCAGTCCACCTTCGGTTTCGAATCGGCCAAGGTGGACGACATGTGGTCGCGGACGCAGGCCAACGTTGCTTCCCGCTGGTCCGGACTTTGAATCCGCTCCAGCCACGATTGGGCGGCGGTGAAATCGTGTTTCCCCGCCGAGTCCGCCGCCATCGCCGAGAAAGCAGGGTCATACCGTGGATCGGTCGGCAGCGATACCAGCCAATCGCCCAAGCCTGAAAGGTCGAGTCGACAGAGCGTTTCCACGATCTTCGGCTCGGTCAGCAGCTCCTTACCTGACCCATCGGACAGGTTTCTCAGAAGCGTGACCGCAAATGCAGCATCGTCCTGACTCAGTTTCTCCGAGCCTAGGATCGTGCGAAAAGCCGCAAGATCCAGACTGCTCCCGGGTTTGCGCCGTTGCAGTTCGTCCCACGCCTGGCGGAAGCCTTCATTCCGGAACTGATGAAGCACCATCGGCCGTACGGGCTCATCGGGATGAGTGGCACTTCGTTCCGTCCACAAGCGCCAGGCGAGAGCGGAGTCCTGATTCGCCAGCACCTCATAGGCGGCGGATTGATAGGCAGCACGGACCTGCGGGGATTCGATCAGGTCGGCCAGATCCAGCATGGCTGGGGAGCGCTCCTTTGCCAGAAGGTCGAGATACGCGGAGAGACAAGCACCCGACTCCGCCACCAAACCCTTGGAAAAAAGCCATCGCAGACCACCGACGGGATCTTCCTTGGCAAGGCTGCGGGCCTTTTCCTGCAAGGCGACATCCATCTCCACCCCCGGTGTTGCCTGCGGCATTTCACCAGTGATCGGAGCGGGAGCCACAACCGCGGCCCCGCCTCCGCTGCCGGTCGGAGATGGATCAGGGCGGTCGCACGCGGCCAGGATAACGGTGGCGGCGGCGAGGAAAAGGGCACGGTTCATGGAGCTCAAACGCGCCACCCTCGCGCAGGAACCCTCACCCGGCAAGGGACGGAATTCGGGTGGCGCCTCCCGGGGACGCATTCCGCTTGTCTCGGCCGCGCGATTGGGTCAGGGGAACGGGCATGGAAACAAGCGCGTCCAACTTGAAAATCGCGGGTCATCTGGCGGCGGTCTTCGGCGGCAAGCCCGAAGTCGTCCGCTTCCACGATGAATCCGGAAAGCATCACGTGGACGTGCTGCGCTGCCCGGACGCCCCGGAACGTGGCGTGGTTTCCTTCGCCACCGTGGGACTGTCCGATCATCCGCGGGAGGTGGAAGGCATGGACAAGCCGGTGTGCCTGGAGCTGACCGGCGGCTGCAACGCGGACAAAGCCGAGGCTTTTGCCTCGATCCTCTCAACGGCCGCGTTCTGCTCGATCAAGGAAGGCTGGCCGGTTTATCCGGGAGCCGTTTTCGGAGATCTGGTGTCCATGTACGGCGTATCCCGTACCATGCAACATGTGATGTTCACGGAACCGTTCCCATGGGACGAGCTGGAACCGGTGAAACTGACGGAGAAGGAAGTGCTCTGGCTGATGATGATCCCCGTCTCGGAATCCGAGGCGGTGTATGCGGAAGAACACGGCTTCGAAGCGCTGGAGACCTTGTTCGAGGAAAAGGAAGTGGACGTGTTCGATCTGGAGCGCACGCCGGTGGTGTGACGTAGCACAAGCATTCCTGCTTGTGAGTGTGGGTGGCGCGACGCACCCAAAAAATTCAATCGCACCCTGCGAGCCGTTGGAGACGTGCGTATCTGGTACGAACGATCCGCTCCACCCGCTCGCGAGCAGGAATGCTTGGCTACCTCTGCCGAAGAGGATTACCCAGATTTTCCAACTCGTTGTTGGATGCAAGGAGGCGGGGTGCCTGTTAGGCATTCGGATTAGATCGATTCCTCCCTGTACGTGGGGAGTGCTCATGCAGGCATGAGAGCAAAAACCTCCGTGGCGCGTGTTGCCCAGACGCGCCTGACGGAACTCCACGCGGTCTCCATCCGGAGACCGGCCGGAGGCTTCGTGCCGCGGCCTCTCCCCTACAAAACCCATGAACCGTATGAACCTGCATTATAAAGCCCAATCCCATGCCGCGCCTGCGTGGCGGCGTGGAGCCTTGAGAACCCTACTGGCCCTCGCCTCCGTCACCGCGACGGTCCATGGCCAGGATCCGAACAACCCGCCCGCATCGTTCACCCGCACCTACACCTACACGGGTGGCAGCACCACGGTGACCTTCAACAAGCAGTCGGTGCGCGGTCCGAACTACGGCGTGTACCTCCACACCGGCGGCACTTCGTTCACCTCCTACACCCCCACCCGCCCGGTGCGCACCTATATCGGCAGTGTTTCCGGTTATCCGGGCGCGATCGCCGCAGGCCAGTTGCTCGCGGATGGCAGCGTACGCACTTCGATCATTTTCGAAGACGGCACGACCTGGAAAGGCACGGGCACTTCGATGACGATCCCCTCGCCCGCAAGTTGGACGCCGAAGTATCCCACCAACGTCGTCGGCTCCGGCGGCGCCGGTTCGACCGTCTATGGTGCGGATGTCGGCCTGGACCTCAGCTATTCCTACTACAACAAGGCCAGCCTGAACGCGGACGAAGCACTGGAGCGCGCGGAATTCGCCGTCACCGAGACCAGCGCGATCTACCTGCGCGATTTCGCGGTGCTGCCACGGATCGGTCGCATCGTGCTGCGGACGAATTCCGCGGATGATCCTTCCACGTCCCTCTCGCTGCTGAAGGACCAGTGGAACAACGTTCTGCCCACGGTGCTGCCCTCCACCTCCTACGATGAGGCAACCACGGTGGTGGTGACAGGCAGTGGCGGCCTGGCCTTCGTGAGCAACATCGGCACCAGCAACGCCTATGCGTGGGTGAGCATCAGCAGCAGCCTGAGCGATGCCAACTTCTGTACCGTCTGGCGCCATGAGTTCGGCCACAACTGGGGCGCGGGCGACAACCAGGACGATCACACGGAGGGCAACACGATCATGAACGGCAATGGCCTGAGCCGCTTCGCCTCCTCCGAACTGGCGAAGATGATCCCCTACCGCAACACGCGCACCGGCATCCTCGACAACCTCGGCTCCTACTCCTTCCCGCTGCCACCGCGCGCGAACGCGGACCGGGCGAAGGTCCACTTTTCGCTGACGGACCTGACGCTGGACGTGCTGGCGAACGACTCGGACTCGAATGGCCAGACCATCACCATCACATCATTTCCGTCCACCTCGCAAGGCGGAGCGTCCATCACCCGCTCGACCGGCACGGGGCCCGGAGGTCGCGACCAGTTGATCTATCATCCGTCCACCTCGATCACCGCGCTGGATTATTTCTCCTACCGCATCCAGGACTCGGCCGGGTATCAATCGGTCGGCTGGGTGATGATCCAGCCGCCTACACAAGCGCCGGACCCGGACATCGCCGCGGATGTGAATTCCGTGTCCAGCGGCGCGTGGTCCACCACCACCGTGTGGAGTGACAGCCTCGCGCCTTCGGCTGGGAAGAACTACGGTATCTCCAATAGCCACACCGTCGACGCATCGCCGAACAATGTCTCCAGCGGCGGCACGGTCGACTTCGCCGGTGACACGATGGCGGTGAACTCCGGTGGCCTGCTGCGCCTCGCCCACAATTCCGCGGGTGGCACCACCACCTATACTTCCGCCTTCGATGGCGGCTTGATCCTGCGCGGCGGCTCCACGCTCCAGTCCTACAATTCGAACGTGGGGAACGTGACGCGCAGCATCCGCGGTCCAGTGGTGATCGGCTCCGGCACCTCGACCATCCGCATCCAGTCCGACAGCGGCAGTTCCTACACGAACGGCCTGCGGATCAGCGATGGAATCTTCGGCACCGGCAACGTCAACGTGACCGGCACCTTGCAGGGACAAACCGGCGAGCGCCGCTTCCTCTACATGGGGATGAACAACGTGGCCTACAGCGGCAACTGGAACGTGACCGGCGACGGCACCACCGACAACGCCCGCCGCCTGTTCCTCGTCGCGGAGGCCGCCAACTCGCTCGGCACCGGCACCGTCACGCTCAACACCCGCGCCCAGCTCCGCAACAGCGCGGCGGGCGGATTGGACAGCCTCTACGGCGTCACGCTGACCACCGCCACCTCCACGCTCCAGCTCACCAATCCGTGGATCGACCCGGCGGCGACGCTGGACCTGCAGGCAGGCACGCTGGATCTCGGCAGTGGCGCAAGCACCATCGGTACGCTGAAGATCGCGGGCAATGCCATCACCCCCGGCACCTACACCGCCACCAATCTCGGAGCGTTCGGTTACGGCGGCACTTTCACCGGCAGCGGCACGATCACCATCGTCACCATTCCCTCGGTGGCCAGCGGCGATTGGACGACCACCAGCGTGTGGGCGGATGCCACCGCTCCGGGCAGCGGCAAAAACTACCGTGTGGTGAGCGCCAATACGGTGGACTCCGTCTCCGCCTCGGTGGCCAGCGGTAGCACGGTGACCTTCCCGGGTGATTGGGTGACGGTGGCCAATGGCGGCATCCTGCGCCTGCGCCACACCTCTGCGGGTGGCAACAACACCCACACGGTGAACCTGAAGGAACTGCTGCTGGAAAGCGGCGCGACCTTCCAGTCCTACAACACCGCCGCAGGCAACGTCATGCGCAACATGAGCAACCCCGTGAGCCTGGGCACCGGTGGCAGCGTCACCGTCCGCCTCCAGTCCGACAGCGGCAGCGCCTACTCGAATACCCTGCGGATCAACGGAGCGCTCACCGGTGGCTCGGACATCAACCTGACCGCCACCCTCCAGGGTCAATCCGGAGAACGCCGACTGCTCTATGTGGCCTCCGCGAACAACACCTACAGCGGCAACTGGAACGTGACCGGCGACGGCACCACCGACAACGCCCGCCGCCTCTTCCTCGTTTCCGAGGCAGGTGGAGCGCTGGGCACCGGCACCGTGACACTCAACACCCGCGCCCAGCTCCGCAGCGCGGCTACCGGCGCACTGGACAGCCTGTATGGAGTGACGCTCACCACCAGCACCTCCACGCTCCAGCTCACCAATGCCTGGAACCAGGACCGTGCGGTGCTGACCTTGGCCGCAGGCACGCTGGATCTCGGCAGCGCGACCAGCACGATTGGTACGATGACCATCGGAGGAAACAACGTCCCGGCCGGAACTTATACCGCGACTTCTCTGGGCGCGCTCGGCTATGGTGGCACGTTCTCCGGCAGCGGCAGTCTGGTGATCACCGGGGACATGCCGTAAACCGGCTCCACCTTGATTTGAGATTTCAAATCGCCGCATCTCCCAAACCCCCACACTCCTTATGAGCGTGGGGGCTTTTCATTGCTGGATTGGAACATTAAAAAGGCGCTCCGGTTGCGACAGCCGGAGCGCCTTTCCCCTGTTGCAGCAGGGTTGCATTGCCCATGAAGAAGGTTCCGCCCGCCATCAGACGGACGTGACATCCCGGACTCCACGCACCTCGATCTGGTTCGTGGCGGGATTCATGAAAATGATCTGGAGCACCCGCTTCGTACCCGGATGCGGCCAGATGCCGGCTCCGATGCGCTGCCACTGATTGTCCTTGAAGGTGAACGACCGCATACCGGAGGTCTGATTCGCACCTACGGGCGGATCTTCGATGTTTCGCATCTCGCCGACCTTGAAATCAAAGTCCTTGTTCTCGAGCTGGATGCGCACCGGCTGCGGGCTGAAGTTCATTACCTTCAGCGAACCCGCTGGAAAGCTGCGGGCCGAGTCATCGATGACCATCACGCGCGCGAGATCCTCACCGGCACGGCCGGAGCCGGGTACGAAGAGGAAGATGGCGGACTTGAGATTCGCCGGCACGGCGGCGCGTGCGATCCGCTGGTCGGCGGCCTTCGCGCTGGTCGGATCGGCGCTGCGGGTGAAGACTATCTCCTTGGCGGTGGCGGGGAAACTGTCGCCCTCATGATTGAGGTAGTTCTTCGCATGCACCGCGACTCCCGGAACCGGCTTCTCCGCCGCAGGATCATGGGCATAGACCTCGCCAGGAAGGGAATCGATGAGGAACAAAAGACTGCGGGCGCGGAGGCCGGCAGTTTCTCCGGATTTCGGAGGAGCGGACTGTGAAAGGCTGGCGCTGGAAGACGCGAGCTGCATGTTGCCGTTCACCTGCTGGGCTCCGGCGGGAACGGCCTGGAGCAGCAGGGCTGCGGCGATGGAAATGGTGAAACGGGCTTTCATGAGTAGAGGATGCGCGTGCGGCGGACCGGGAATTTTTAATTGAAAGAGGCGCGGGTCAGATCTCCTTGGAATCAAGCCAACGGAAGGAAACGATGTCGAAACGACGCCCGAAGGTCTTGTTGACCGATACGGTGGCAGCGGAAGGCAGCACCTCCGGGGCATCCTTCGGGTCCACATAGGCGGGCATGCGCTGAACCACCGCCTCGCACCAGGCTCGCGCAGCCACCTTGCCATCCGAGGTACGGGATTCACCATAGGCGCGGATGCGGAAGGTATCGCCGCGAACGGTCATGACGGGAGCCAGCGCGCTGATTAGATCGCCCTGGGTGATGGTGGCGGGGGAACCGGCCGAGGTGTAGCCCTGGCGGGCCTCCGGATTCACCAGTCCGGTCATGGTGCCGGCCGATGTCATGGTCCTGGCGTCCGTGGCGTTGTAGGAGTCGTTCACGCCCGAGTCATCGATGGCCTGCTGGAGCACACCGGCCACCGAGCCCGGATCATTGCTCGCCAACCGACGGTTGACGAACTCGCCGAGGGTGAGGAATGGGGCCTTGTCCTTCGCGCCGCGCTCGCGGATGCGGGTGACGATGGCGGTGGCCAGCGACTTGATCTGATCATCCGTCAACGAGCGGAAACCGGCCCAGCGGCGCGCGCCCTGCACATCAATGGAACTGTTCGCATTGATGTCCTCGGCGGCGCCGGAAATCGGCAGCGTGAAGCGCGGGAAACCGGTCTTGTCCTTGGTGGTCATGTCCATGCCCGCCCATCCAGCGATGGAGGCATCGCGCATCGAGGAAATGAAGGCAATCCAGGCGGGCACCGAGTCCGAGTTCACATTGAAGGCACCGCGCACGCCGATGCTCGCAGCGATCTTCTTCGCCAGCGTGCCATCGGCGGTGCCGTCGAGCTGCTTGGCGAGTTCGGTCGGATCGGTGGTGGTCGAGACGAGCGGGGTGAAGCGGCGGTTGAGAAGCTGCTTGTCTCCCTTCAGGAATCCGGTGAGCAGGGAAAGGCGTGTGCCGCTGTTTACCAGCCCGCCATTGAACGTTCCTGCGGTGGAGAAGAAGAAGCGGTCCCACAACGCGTCATTGATGCAATACGAATGATCGTAGTAGTTCGAGGATGCGCTGGGAGAACGATAGACCGCGGCATTGGCCGGAACCAGCGGATGCGCCCGCGAATTGCCGATGGGGTGGGTCGTGCGCGGCAGGACCGATCCCGGAATCACATTCGAAGCCACCAGATCGCCGAGGCTGACGGCAGGCATGACCGGCACGCGGAACATCGGCACATTCGACACGCCGCGGTTGGCGGTGGTGCTGGCGCCATAGAAACCGCGGTTCGATCCGGGATCGATTTCGATGCCGGGGAAAGTGTTGAAGTCGGTGACTTCATTGAGCGTGAGATCGTAGGAATCGAGCGCGTTTGACACCTTGTTGGTATCCTGCACCGGGCCTTCGACCACCGGGTGGTTGTGTACCCAGGGCCGCGCGTTGTCATTCGGATCGGCGGTGGTCTTCGCCGCCATGGTGAAGATGGCGAAGGGAGTCTTGCCCCCCACCCCCATGTCGCCCGGTGCCTGGATGAGGTCACCCGCCTTGAACAAGCGGTCGATCACCGGCTTGACGCCATTGAGCGAAAGCTCCGAGGCAGGGTCCTTCAACTTGAAGCTGTAGGAACGCAACAGCGTGTCGTTCGCAGGATCGAGCTCGCCACCGGAGGGAGGAGTGCCCTGCATGAGATCCACTTGGAAATCCGGGTCGCTGGAGCCGGAAGTGGCCAGAGGATGTCCGGCCTCCGCACGCACGGAGAAGGTCTCATCCTTCTTGATCACCACCCAGCCGGTATTCCTGCCCTTGGTGTCCCACGGATAGTTGGTGGAAGACGGACGATCGTAGGTGGAGGCAAGGTGGTCGGTCTGGAAACCGGCGCGCGGGTCCCATCCGGGAATGGTTTCCACACCCAGCTTGTTGCCGGTGCGGGGATCAATCTTGCCGAAGTTGCGGTTCGTATCGAAATCGAAGAACGTGTAAACGTTGTACTGGCCTGCGGTTTCGATCGCCCAGTTCCATTTCGGTTCGACCCAGGCGCTGAAGACCTTCACCTCGCCCGGTGCTAGGCGGATCGGTTGTCCGGGCGTACCGTCTTTTGCATCGCGGAGCAGCAGGGTGAAACTCTTGCGAGCCTTGTCATCCTTCTCCGTATTGATGGTGAAACGGCTCAGGGGCTGCAAACCACCGGCGAAGCCGCTGCGCAGCCACTCGCCGTTTTTCTTGAAGCCGAACAGAATCGGCGCGTCCCAGATGCGGAGGCGGAGCTGCGGCAGATCGAGCGCGACATCATACGGATTGTAGAGTGTGACGACCGGATCATAGACGAGATGGGGTGCGTAGTAGTTCTGGTTCCCCTGCGGCTGGCCGGAGGTGTTGTAGTAATCCACACGGTCGTTGATGTGGCAGTAGTGGGTGACCGCCGAATACATGATCTGGAACTTCGAGATCACGGGCAACAGGCGCTCGACGGGCGGCGACTTCACGGTGCCCACCGCAGTGCCGGTCAGGGCGGCCTTGCCGACATCCACGCCGCTGGAAAGCGTCTTGGCATCGGAGTATTTGAACAGCGGTTGGCCGGAGTCCGCTCCGCTGAGACGGCTGTCCCTGTAAAGCTGGTAGTGATTGCGCAGGTAGTCCCACGTGGGTCCACTGTCGGTGGCGGTGTTCGCATTGGCATTGCTGCCGGGTCCCACGGAGCCGTAAGGACCATTGGAACCGAGCACGGAAACGAAGTTCACCTTCGATTGATCCGCTTCAAAGAGAGTGGTGAGGTCGGCACGGAGGCCGCCTTCGGAAACATTGGTCAGCAGGCCCAGCGAATCGGTGGTCACGTCTTCCTGCAGTGCGAGCACTTCCTTGCTGCCACCGGAGGCAGGCACCGCGGTGGCCACGGAAACCAGCTTCCGGGGTTCGCCGATCTGATCCGGAGACAGGCCTTCCACCAGGCTCTCAGGACGGGTGCGTGGCGGAGCCGTGCGCTGGGCGATCTTCTCCCCGAGATTCGATGGAGCCGCCTTGGCGAGATTCATCGGGGCTTTCTGCGCCTCGTCCATCACAGCCCAGGCAAAGGAACCGGACTGGGAACCGATGGTGACATTGACCTTGTCCGCGCGGAGACCTGCACCGTTTTCAGCCGCCTCGGAGCGGGCACCCACCGTTTGCGGATTGATGAGCCAGACTGGATTCGTAAATTCCGCAGCCGGATACGCCGGATCGAGGCGCCGCTGCTCCGTGGGGGCGGAAACCAGCCAACCTTTGAATTTGCCAGCCTTCTCTTTGTAGTCCGGGCTGCCGAAGGCAACCTTCCAGTGCCAGCTTTCCCACGAACCGAGAGTGTTCTTCTCACCCTTCTGTCCATTCACGGCGGAAGAACGGGCGCTGATGCGCTGGTCCGGCCCCATCTGCTTCTGGAGTTCGCCGATGGCCATCATCAGCGCAAGACGGCTGTTGGCGCGGGCTTCCTGACGGGCAAGCTCGGCGGAACTGGTGCGGAGCGTGACGGTGGAAAGGCCCAGCAGACCCAACGCGAGCACGCTGATGAGCACCATCATCATCAGCACCACGATCAGCGCGAAGCCACGCTGCCATTTTACTAATGACCGGTGACGTTTATCATGAGTCGGGTTCATGGGCGTCTGGGCGGATGCATTTACAACTGATACTCGGACAATGGACCGGACTCCGGACGACAAGGATTGGGGCGAGTCAGGCCACTACGATGAGTTGACCTTACCCCGTCTTTTGGAGGCCGCTTGTATCGAAGGGTTCGATTTGTGTATCATTCCGCCGACCAACCGTCGAAAACGTTCATTTATCAAAGGTTTTCCACCTATTTCCGAACGCCCTTCTATCGAAAACCCTCAATCGAAATCGCTCGGAATGATGATATTCCGAGCACGGGAACACGCGGCACGACCCTCACGCGGCTGACGCTTTTCCTCACCGTTCCTTGACGCGCAAGCCTCTGCCATCATGGCGAATGTGCATACATCCGGCGTCCTCTCGCTGGATGATCGATACGAATCGGGAACACTCGAACGATGAAGAGGAAGCACACGCTGATCGGTGCGGAATCCGCGAACACCGCCGGATGTGGAACCGATGGGACGAATGACTTTCCTTCTGAAAATATTTTTCGAGCCGCAAAACGGGGGCTGGTTTTCAGGAAGCCAACAATCACCCGTGTTCCCGGGAGGAATGGAGGATCTGACATCAGGACGCAATCCGGTGGAAGCTTCCGTCCCTCCATCCATCGTCCCGCAACCACGGGACAAATGGCGTGAAACACCGTCATGCGTGTGGTGTTACTCCCTGCCGATACGCAATCGGTTCCGATCATGAAACTGCTCTCCTGCATCACCTTCCTCCTGCTCTCGCTGGTCGTCGCACGCGCCGATCTTCCAACGCTTTGGATCATCGGCGACTCCACCGTCCACAACACCGGCAAGAACGGCGGGTTGGTCCTGCGCGGATGGGGTGATGAGATCCCGGCTTTCTTCGATCCTGCCAAGGTGCGCGTGGTGAACAAGGCCATGGGTGGCCGCAGCAGCCTGACCTTCCTCACGGAAAAGCGCTGGGACGAAGTGCTCGCGGGCCTCAAGCCCGGCGACCGCGTGCTGATCCAGTTCGGTCATAACGACGTCGGCTCACCCGGCGAAAAGAGCCGTTTCCGCGGAACCCTGAAGGGCACCGGCGAGGAAACACGGGATGTGACCAAGCCGGATGGTACGACGGAAGCCGTACATACCTACGGCTGGTACCTGCGGAACTACATCACCACCGCGAAGGCGAAGGGCGCGGAGGTCACGGTCTGCTCCCCCATCCCTCACAAGAAGTGGGATAATGGCACCTTCGCCCCGGACTTCGTGGACTATGGCAAGTGGGCGCTCGAAAGTGCGGATACGGCGGGCGCGACCTTCATCGATCTCACGAACATCATCCGTGCGGCCTATCAGAAAGACGGAGAGGAAAAGGTGGCCACCTACTACGCGGACGAGCGCACCCACACGACCACCGATGGTGCGAAACGCAACGCCGGCTCCGTGATCTCCGGCCTCAAGGCCCTGCCCGGCTCACCATTCGATGCATGGCTGAGTGAGGAGGGCAGGGCGGTCGAGACATGGAAGCCCGTTGCAGCACCTGTCCAGCCGTGACTCCGGCCGCAGGTTCCAATCCCGCATCACTTCCCGTCTTGCCCGCGAGGGGTGGATTCCGCAGGGTGGGGCAGCTTTTCCAATCCCTTCCGGCATCATGTCCCATCCCACCGATCCTTTCTCCGTATCAGGCGCGAAACGCGTCGTCGTCATCGGCCACCCTGCCCACGAGCTCGCCATCTACGGGCTGTTGCAACGTCATCAACCGCACGTGGTGGTGATCACGGACGGTGGCGGGCCGGAGCGCGAACGACAATCCCGCGAGGGCTTGGAACGCATCGGCCTTCTCGAAAAAGCCACCTATCTCGGCTACAGCGAATCCTCCTTCTATGACGCGCTGCTCGATCGTGATGACGTGCTCTTCGCGCGGGTGACGGAAGATCTGCGCAGGGAATTGGCGCGCCTGCAACCGGACCAGGTTTTCTGCGATGCGATCGAGTTCTACAATCCCGTCCACGACATCACCCGGCCAATGGTGCTGCGGGCGTTGCAAGATCTGCCGGAGGCGACCCTCTACGAGATCCCGCTGGTCTATCAGAAACCGGCGGAAACGGAGAGCTATGAAATCCAACGTGTGCCGGAGGCTCTCGCCGACCGCCGCTTCCAATACCACCTCACCGGAGAAGAACTCGCGCACAAAACCCACGCCCGCGACCACATCTATCTCAACCTGCGCGAGCAAGCCGGGCCGGAATTCCTGGTGATCACTCCCGAGCATCTCGCACTGGAGGAGATCGCTGAGGCTTCCGGAGCTTTCCCGGAGCCGGAAGCCAGCGGACGGGTGCTCCGCTACGACTGGCGCGCGGAGCACCTGAAGCAGGAAGGTTCCATCACCCGGGCGATCACCTACCGGGAGCACTTCCTGCCGGCCGTGGACGCGCTGCTCGCCGGAGCACCCGCGTGAAGGTGGCGCTCTACACCGGCTGGTTGGCTCCGCAGGATGCCACCGGTCACTCGGTGCTGGCGATGCATGAGGCGCTGCTGGCCCGTGGTGCGGAAAGCCTGATTTACTGTGACCGCAGTAGCATCCAGCGACCGGAAGTCCGTGTGATGAACGGTGCCCGTTCCCACTTCCGCGAATGGAGAAGGTGGCGGGACACGGACGTGCATCTGTTCCACTTCGGCGCGTCCTACGATCTTTTCAACCTGCTGCCGTGGATTCCACGGGGAGCCCGCCGCATGGTCTATTTCCACGGACTGACACCGCGCGCGCTGGTACCCGAGGCGGATCGAGGATGGGTGGATCATTCGCGCCGCAAGTTCCGTATCGCGGATCGTGCCGATGTCGTGCTGCATGCCACCGGCTATTCGAAGGACCTGGCACTCTCGATGGGAGTCACCCGACCGGACTATATCCCGCTGCCCCTTCCGGTGGATCTGCCGGAGGTTCCCCGCCCAGCCCGCCGCGCGGATGGAGTCTTCCGGCTTCTCCATGTGGGGCGCCTCGTGGCGAACAAAGGGCTGTTGGAAATCGTCCGGGCATTGCATTTGCTCGAAACATCCGGCTGCCGCGATTGGGAACTGGAGGTGGTTCACAATCCTCTGTCCGCAAATGCCATCTACGAGACGCAGGTGCGGGAATTTCTCGCAGCCTCCGGACTGACAAAGCGGGTCCGCTTCACCGGACCACCGGCTTCCAGATTGGACCTGGCGGAACGCTATGCCTCGGCCGATTTGACGGTACTCGCCACACGGCACGAAACCTACTGCCTGCCGCTGCTGGAATCACTCCGCTGCGGAACCCCGGTGGTGGCCTGCGCGGCGGGGGCCATTCCGGAGAGCGCCGCAGGTCTCGCCCTGCTGGTGCCGCCGGACGACATCACCGCGCTGGCTGCCGCCATCGCACGCGCGCGCGATGCGTGGCCGCGGATGAGTTGTGATGAATTTGGTACGATGGATGCCGTGGATTTCCACACCTCCTGTCGGGCGCTCCTCAAGGATCGCACCAGTGAGGTTTTTGGCGAGCGGCTGCGGGCGATTCTGACGAACAGGCGGGGCTAACCGTGCCCCGCAATCCGCCATCCACATCCCGCAACGGTGCGCGGGCGGGCGATCGCGGAACGTGTTTCCCTTGCGACCGATGAAAGGACTCATCTTCCGCCACTACAACACCGGCCATCGGTTCGAGCGTCAGACCGCCATCCTCCTTCACCACCTGATCCACTTGGGCCCCTGCCGGCTCCGGCTGCATCGCTACGGCAGGCTTGAAGAAACGCCCGTGCAATGCGGTCTCTTCATCGCCGAAGGCATGGAACTCCACGACGTTGCCAGCGGACTCGCGGTCGTGCCCGACCAACTGCCACTGGCCTATCTGCTGCCGCCCACCGGGATGGAGGAACCGCTTCTTCGTTTGACTGATACCGCAGGCGGCTGGATGGCGGATCTCATCCTGTCCCGGCTTGCGTGGGAGTCGGAAGTACTGCGTCACCTGGTGGAAACACTCCATCCCGCGCCTGTCGATGCGGAAACGATCCGGTCGCGTCACACGACCGGATCACTCATCCAGGCAGCCTGATGAAACCGGCCCGCGATTATTTCGCACCAGTCAGGAATGCCAGCAGATCCTTCAGTTCGTCCGGATTCAGACGGTTGATCAGCGCACCCGGCATCGGGGAGATGCTGGAACGCTCCATCGAAGTGATCTCATCCTTCGGCACCTCCACCGTCTGGGTGGTATCGAAGGGATTCGTGCCGACGATCACCTTTCCATTCTCCTCCTTCAGCATCCGCCCGAACAGCGAGCTGCCGTCCTTCCTGGTGATCGTGCTGTAGGCGAACTGGTCGGAAACCACCGCGCTGGGATTGATGATCGCATCCGCGATGTCACGCGGCTTGAAACGTCCGCCGAGCGTGGTGAGATCCGGACCCACGTCACCACCTTCTCCATTGAAAGCGTGACAAGCGGCGCAAAGCGAGGCCTTGAACATGTTCCTGCCATTCTCCTTGTCCCGTCCGGACAAGCCACCGGCAGCAAGTGCCGCGACTTCATCCACGGTCCAGTCCTTGCCCGGACCTTTCACCGGAGGCAGGTTCGCCATCGGATTGGCCGCGGCATGCGCGGGCTTTTCAAACCTGACACGCTCTTCCGGAGTTGCATTGGCGAGTGCCTGCTTCCGCAGTTCCGCCACGAATCCGCCATAGCTCGCGCCGCCGCTGCCGGAGGCCAGACGGTCCACCCACGAGAAGAATCGCTCGCGTTCGCCCGCACCCCACGGGCCCTTCACCGCGCGGAGGCAATAGACGTAATGCAGCACCTGCGCGGGCGGCAGGTTCTTGAGCATCTCGAGAATCGGCTTGCCATAGCCGGAATTGCGGGCGGCGATTTCCGTCCATGCCGGCGGCTTGCCCGGACCGGCGAGATCCATCGCCGTCAAAGTGCGGCCGACGATGCCCGGTGCCTGGAGGTAGCACAGCAGGCGACACAGTTCCCGGTCCACCATCTCATCCCCGGTCGGGAAGGACTTGTCGATTTTCGCGAGCACCTTCTGGCGCTCTTCCACCTGTGGTTCGCCGCCACGGATGAATTCCAGATCGCAGGCGCGGAGCCAGTTGATGCGCTGGAGGCTGGAGAGCTTGCTCCAATCGAGGCGGTCCAGGGCGGACAGCGCGCGGGCGCGGTCTTCCTTCGTCGAAACGCGGGCCAGTCCGATCGAGGCTCCGATCACGCGCCACGCATCCTTCTCGGCATCCAAACGTGGAGCCCATGATGCGGGCGGCAGTTTCTCCAAAGCGGTGCGCGCCAGGAAACGCTCGGTGCGTTCGCTGGAGCCGAGCTTTTCCCACAACGAGTTGATCGCGGCCGGAGTGGGCTTGTCGATCGCGGACTTGAACGCCGCCAAGGGGTCCGCCTCACGGCCGATCTTCACCGGCGCGGTGCTCGCGCTGCCGGTGTAGGTCACCTTCCACATCGCGGAGCCGGTCTTGCGGCCGCCGGTGAGCAGATACATCGCTCCATCATCACCGATCACCGCGTCCGTGAACGGCAGGCCGGTGCCGGTGATGAATTCCTCACTGGTTGCCTTGTAGGAAGTACCCTGTGGTTCCAGATGGATGGCGCGCACCGTAGCGAAGGTCCAATCCAGCGTGTACAAAGCCCGCTGGTAAGCCTCCGGAAACTTCGCTCCACGCCCCGCGACGACACCGGTGGGCGAGCCGGGTCCGAAGTCCACAAGCGAACCATAGTTGTCCTCATACTCCACCGGCCACTTGCCGCTGCCGTTGCGCCAGCCGTATTCGCCGCCGGGAAGAATCTCGCACAGGCGGGTCGGGCGGTACCACGGGGTACCGAAGTCCCACTCCATGTCCGAGTCGTAGCCGAAGAGATCGCCACGGTCATTGAAAGCAATGTCGTAGGTATTGCGGAAGCCGCTCGCGTACAGCTCCCATGAGCCACCATCCGGCTTGAACCGGGCGATCCAGCCGCCGGGGGCCATTTGATTCGGATCATGGCCGCGCGGATCGGTGCAGCGGGTCAGCAACTGGTCTTCCTGCCACACTTTGGCCGGCTGATAACCATCCATTCCGGGGAGGTCGGTGAAATTCCCGCAAGTCACGTAGATCCACTGCCCATCCGGAGAAGGCACCATCTGGTGCGGGCCGTGCTCGCCACGTCCCTTGAACTCCTTCACCAGCACCGGCTCGGAGAACTGGTCGCCCTGCGGCTTCACCATCCACACGCCGCTCTTCATCGGCGCCTCATTGATGGAGACATAGAGCACTCCCTGGAACCACAACAGGCCGTGGGCACCGCTGATTTTCACCTCCAGCTTCTCCACCTTCGGAGCAGCCCCCGCCTCCACGCGATAAAGGCCGCCGTATTGGTCGGAGCAAATGAACCTTCCCTTGTCGTCCTTGGTGATGGCCACCCAGGAACCCTGTCCTCCGGGCACCTCGTAGATCCGTTCGATTTTGAAATCCTTCGGCACATGGATGCCAGAGGCGGGATCGGGGTCCGCGAACACGGAACCGGCGAACAATAGGGGCAAGAGCAATGAACGAGACATCATCGGAGCAGATACGGACACAAAATCATACAATTTCAGACATTTTTCCACATCCCACCAGCCTCCTCAAGGAACGGAAAACACAAGGGCCCGAATCCGGGATAGCATTCGGATTCGGGCCCTTGGTTAAATCACATTCCCCCCAAAGTGTCTTCGGCGGCTTTCCGGGCTTGCTCCCCCCGGATCGACCTCGGAAGGCCATCGTCAGACACAAAGGAATATGCGGGAAAGGTTTCCAGCTAACCGAAGCTCGCTGTCGCCTTTCGTTGGTGATACAATGCACCTAACTTTTCAAAAAAGGAAGCATTCTCTGGTATCAAATTCGGCCAAGATGTCACAAAAACGGCCCCAATTCTCAAAATGAGGCGGTTACGACTCAAAAAAGGAAGGTGCCGCCCCCCTGTAAGCCGGATTCTGTCCATCCCCGGAGGGACTGGACGGCCATTTCTCTTCCTGTTTTCGCAGGACCCCGCTTGCGCGGGATGCGACTAATACCCGGAGATTGGCGGGCGGGCTACCCTTCCCCTGTTCTGTCTTGCACCACGCGGGGTTTGCCGTGCCCCGTCGGTTACCCTTCGGGCGGTGGGCTCTTACCCCACCGTTTCACCCTTACCTGATCCCTTGCGGGCCATCGGCGGTATGTTCTCTGCTGCACTTTCCGTCCGGAAGCCTTGACGCTTCCGTCCCCCGTTTTCACGAGGCGCGTTGCCCTATGGTGTCCGGACTTTCCTCAACCGGGCTTGCGCCCGACTGCGGCCGTCCGGGGAGCGGCGCGCGGACCGTGCCCGAAATCCTGCGGGCGTCCAAGGGAAATTCCGTGGTTCGTGGAGACCACCCCTCAGCCCGGGCGTGGCTCCATTGACAACGCCGGGACGGTACGGAGACTCTTCCCGAGAGGTCTCATCCTGCTCCGCGCTCCATGCCCAGCCGCTTTCACGCGCTCATCCCATGCATCGCCGCCCTCATCGCCGCGATGTCTGGCGCACGGGCCGTGGAGGCGCCGAGAGCGTGGATCGCGCACTCCTGGCAAACCGACGATGGCTTGCCGAGCAACGACGTGAGCAACATCGCGCAGGACGCGGATGGCTCGATCCTCGCCGCCACCCACCGCGGACTGGCCCGGCTGGATGGCAAGCGTCTCACCCAGGTGCCCACGGGTCCTGCCTCCAGTGCCGGAGAAGGCGTGGGTGGCGTCTTGTCTGCAAGGGATGGGACGTTGTGGGTGGTCACCAGCCGCGGTCTGGCCGCCCGCCGTGAGGGCGGCGACGTGGCCCTCTATTCCATCATCGGTCGCGAGCGGTTCGCCCACATGACGGCTTTTTTTGAAAGCCGCTCCGGAGACATCTGGCTGGGCTACAACGACGGTCATGCATTCCGCGTCCACGATGGCGTGATCGCCCCACCGAAAACAACAGGCGACCTCGCTCCGGATTTCGCGAACTATATCGTCGAGGATGGCTCCGGCATCATATGGGGGGTAGGTGCCGATGTTCTCGCCCGCTTTCAGGATGATGCCTTCGTTCACGAACAAGCGCTCCCGTCGGCAAAGGATAGCCAGGCATGCGGCGCGCGGAGCGGCGGAATCTGGCTGATCCAGGACGGAACCTTGTTCCGGCTGCCCGCGGACAGTGCGCTCAAGCGCATTTCGGAACTGCCCGCCGGCCCGGGCGACCGCGTGTCCTGCATGCTGGAGGACACGGCCGGGCGCGTCTGGATCGGCACCTTCGGCGACGGGCTGTTCGTCAACATCGGCCGGGATATCGTCCGTGTGGCCACTTCCAATCCGGACATCTGGTCGCTGGCGGAAGACCGCGAGGGCAATCTCTGGGCCGCGACGGGCGGCGGCGGCATCAACCGCGTGCGCCTGCGGGCCGTCTCCATGCTTTCGGAAACCGGCCTGCCGGGAGGACAGACCCCCAGGGCCATGACCTGCACGCCGGATGGTACGATATGGGTCGTACTTCAAACCGGTGGCGAACTCTACCGGCGTGACAAAGGCGGATGGAAAGCCTTCGCCGACGGGACCGCCTGGCCCGGCCGCAATGCCACCACCGTGTGCGCCACCGCCGACGGCAGTGTCTGGATCGGCACCGAGGAAGGCCGGCTGTTCCGTCACCAGGAGGGCACATTCGAGGCCATCGCACTGCCGCCGGTCCATCCCACCGAGCGCATCCGGACGTTGTTCGAAGCGCGCGATGGTTCGCTGTGGGTCGCCCGCGGCCGGACGATGCTGAATTTCAAAGACGGCGCGCTCACCTCGCATCCCTTCCCCGGCGGTCCCGAAATCGCCTCCATGGCAGAGGATTCCAGCGGCAGGCTGTGGGTAGCCGAACTCAATGGTGCCCTGTATTCCTTCCCGGCCACGGGCTTCGAAAAGCACGATCTGACGGGGAAAGGACGTGGCGTCCGCACCTTGCTCGCCACTCCGGATGGAGCGCTGTGGATCTCGCGGGTGAATGCGGGCCTGCTTCGCCTGAAGGATGGGAAGACGGGCGCGGTGACGAGCGCGCAAGGGCTGAAGGACGATGTCATCTCCCAACTGGTGCTGGACGAACGCGGCACCATCTGGGCCGCAAGCGACCGTGGGATATTCTCATGTGACTTCGAACAACTGACCGCGGTTGCGGAAGGCCGGGCGATGAATGTTTCCTGCAAGGCCTTCGGTGCCAGCGAGGCGCTTGCCAGCGTGCAGGCCAACAGCGGCTATCAGCCGAACCACTTCACCGCCCCGGATGGCCGGATCTGGATCGCCACACGGAAAGGGATCGCGATTGCGAATCCCGCCGCCACCGGCACGAACACCGTGCCTCCGCCGGTCGCCATCACCGATGTGATCGTCAATGGAACAGCCGTATCACCGCGCGGTCCTCTGGAGATTGGACCGGGCGTGGACAGCCTGCGGGCGGGTCTCGGCGTGTATTCCTTCACCGCTCCGGAGAATGCACGCGTTCTCCACCGGCTGGACGGATTGGACCGCGACTGGGTGGACAGCAGTGAAGAAAGGACGGCCAACTACAATCACCTCGCCCCCGGCCGCTACACCTTGGAAGTGATGGGTGCGAACAATGACGGTGTCACCAGTCTCCATCCCGCGCGTCTCGAAATCCTGGTGCGTCCATTCTTCTGGCAGACCCTCACCTTCAAGATCTCCATCGGCCTGGTTTGCCTCGGTCTCACCGCATGGGTGGCGCGGTGGCTTTCACTGCGCCAGGCCCGCCGTGAAATGCTCGCCGCCAAACGCCAGGCTGAACTCGAACGCGAGCGCACGCGCATCGCCCGCGACATGCACGATGAAGTGGGGGCCAGCCTCACCCGCATCTCGCTGCTCTCCGAGCTTTCCGCCAGCGGAGAACATCCATCACCGCATCTCGCGAAGCTTTCCGAAGCCTCGCGTGACGCGGTCGCCTCCTTCGACCGCATCGTGTGGGCGGTCAATCCGCGCCATGACAACCTCGCCAGCTTTCTCGACTACACCGCCGAACAGGTGGGCGAGTTGTTGCAGGCTGCGGGCATCCGCTGCCGACTGGAGTGGCCGGATCATATCGAACCACGTCCCCTGCCCGCCGATTTCCGCCATCAGGTTTTCCTGATGATCCGCGAGGCGGTGAACAATGCCACCAAGCATGCGGGCGCCACCGAGATCGCCGTGGAAATCGATCCCGCGCCGCAGATGCTCACGATCCGCATCCTCGACGATGGCCAGGGCTTCGAGACCGACAAGCTCACCGGCGATGGGCTCGGCAACATGCGAAACCGCGCGAACACGCTTCACGGCACCTGTGCGATCATCAGCGAAGCAGCCAAGGGCACCGAGATTCTTTTCAAGCTGCCGTGGCCTTGAAAAAGCCTGTTCATTGAGCCGCTCCGCTTCACAATCTGTTGCATGAATATCCGAGTCGCCGTTGTGGAGGATGATACGGTCACACGCGAAAGCCTGGTGGCCCTGATCAATCGCGCGGCTGACATGTCCTGCATCGCCTCGTGGGGTTCGGCCGAGGATGCCATCGCCGGGCTGCCCGCACAGGTGCCGGACGTGCTGCTCGCGGACATCAATCTCCCCGGAGCCTCCGGCATCACCTGCGTGGCCACCCTCAAGGCGGCTCACCCCGGGATGCAGGTGATCATGCTCACCACCTACGACGATACGGATTCGATCTTCGATTCACTCCGCTCCGGAGCCAGCGGCTATCTGCTCAAACGCAGCGCCGCAACGGAACTGCTGCCCGCCATCCGCGAAGTGGCCATCGACGGTGGCTCGCCGATGTCCGCGCACATCGCGCGCAAGGTGGTGACGTATTTCCATCCCGAGCGCCGTGCCACGCCGGAGATGCAATCGCTGACTCCCCGCGAGCAAGAGATCCTCGCGCGTCTGGCGAAGGGATTGCTCTACAAGGAAATCGCCGACCAACTCGGTATCAGCGTGAGCACCGTGCGCGCGCATCTGCACGCGGTGTATGGCAAGCTGCACGTACAATCCCGCACCGAGGCGGTGGTGAAGTATCTTCAGGGCTGAACGTGCGGTAGCGCGAGGCTCCGCTTCGCGTGCCGGGAGGACTCACCACGATAGAGGCAGTCCTTCTTTCAAGAATCGCCGCGAGACCCGGCCAGCAGCAATGCCCCGCGAATCCCCGCCTCCTGTCCGAGCTGTGGCGGAACAACAAGGTCGCTGAAGTCGCCCTCGCCGAAATATCCGGCGGCCGCTTCCTTCAACGTCGCCGCGATCGTCGCGTGCAGCACCGGACACTGCGAGACTCCGCCACCGACGATCACCTTCGAGGGCGAAACGATGGCCAGCAGCGCGAGAATGCCGTGAGCGAGATACCACGCCTCCATGTCCCATGCCGGATGATCCGGTGGCAAATCCACTGCAGCCTTCCCCCAGCGTGCGGCGATGGCCGGCCCACTCGCCAATCCCTCCAGGCAATCGCCATGGAACGGACACACGCCTTCGAACGCATCACCGGGCGCACGCACGACCTTGAGATGTCCGAACTCCGGATGAAGCGTGCCATGCACCAGCCTTCCTCCTGAAAGAATCCCCGCACCGATGCCAGTGCCGATGGTGATGTAGGCTGCATCCGTCGCACCCTTCGCCGCCCCCAATACCGTCTCCCCCCAAAGGGCCACATTCACATCCGTATCGAGCACCAGCGGCACGCCGGGGAAGGCTTTCTCCAGCGCACCTGTGATGGAAAAGCCGCGCCAACCTTCCTTCGGCGTGGCCAGCATCGAGCCGAAATCAGACGCCATGGGATTCACCCGCACCGGACCGAATGCCGCAAGGCCGATGCCTGCGGGTACGCCGCGTTCACGCAGCCATTCGATAGCGGTGGTGAAAGTCTCATCCGGCTGCGTGGTGGGAAAACGATGTTCCTCGTAGATCGTGCCATCGGGGAGCCCCCAGGCGACCACCGTCTTGGTGCCGCCCAGTTCGATTCCCGCCACCGGTTTTACCTGCGATTCTGTCATCGGATTGGATGACACCAACCGATCAAGCCTGGGCCGCCGCGGCAAGCGCCTCCTTGGTCAGACGCGTGATTTCCTTCCAATCGCCCGCCGCGATGAGCGCCTTGTCCACGAACCACGAGCCACCGATCGCGGCCACCACCGGCAGTTTCAGGTAGCTGGCCAGATTGGCCGAGGTGATGCCGCCGGTCGGGATGACTTTCACGCCGGTATGGCCGTAAGGACCCGCGAGATTCTTCAGCATGCCCACCCCACCAGCCGTCTCCGCCGGAAAAAATTTCAGCAGTTTGCAGCCGAGCGCCATGGCTTGCTCGACTTCGCTCGGCGTCATCACACCTGGCGAAAATTGGATTCCTTCCGCCCGGGCCACCTCCACGATTTTCGGATTCAATCCCGGAGCCAGGCCGAATTGGGCACCAGCGTCCTTCGCGCGCTTCACCTGCTCGATTTCCAGCAAGGTTCCCGCTCCCACCAGAATCTCCGGAAAACGCGCGGAGATCCTGCGAATGGACTCTTCCGCAGCCGCGGTGCGGAAAGTAACCTCCATGATATCAAGGCCGCCCGCGAGCAGGGCTTCGGCCAGAGGTTCGGCTGAGGCGGGATCATCGAGGACGATCACCGGGACGATGCGTTTGGCGAGAATGCGGTCGATCATGAATAGAGCGTGTCGAAATTTGACCGAATGAATCACACCGCGCCACTGAACAAAAGTACAAGTCGCTGGATGACGGAATTTGCCATGGCGGCTCGTTAAGGGATCATCTGAAACGCTCCATGGCCACCTTCTTCTCCAGTCCCCATCTTGTAATTGCCGTCCTTTTGTCCGCCGCAGGCGGATTGTCCGCAGAGACACTCGACACCGTCGCCCTCGGTTCGCCCGCGTCCGAAGCGGCTCACAGCTTCAAATCCGACCATGCCGAAACTTTCACGGGTGGCCTCGATCTACCCGCCCGGCGGTTGCTGCCACTGGAGAGCCCCGCGTGGTTCGGAGGCAAGCTGTCCTGCACGCTGAAGGTGGATGCCACGCTACAGAACTATGTCACCGTCCGCTTCTGGGGCTCGGACGTGAACCACAACCTGCTCATGCTGGAGGTGGATGGAAAGCAGGTCGGCTACCGCCACCTCGGCGACTACGATTGCCTGGATGTCGGCACCGATGCACCGACCTACAACGGGCGCTTCTGCTACAAGACCCTGCCACTGCCCATGGATCTTACCAAAGGCCGCCAATCGGTGGAAGTGACCATCCAGAGCAACGGCTCCATCTGGAACTACGGCAGATCCTTCGAGGAATACCAGAAGCCGATGACGGAAGCTACCCGCGGCATCTACGCGATCCACACCCATACGGATGGCTGCTTCACCCCGCCCGCGGACGAAAAACAGGGCGTATATCCGAAGGATGCTCCGCTGCGCAAGGAGCCGGGCGAAGAAGTCATCGGGAAGGTCAAGCAACGGGTGAACTACGAGCTCGTCAATCTGCTGAAGCCGGACCGGATGCCGAATCAGATGCAGACCCTGTTTCTGGCCAAGTCCTATTTCATCCAATGGACCGCAGCGGCGGGAAAGCCCGAGGCCATCACACAGGTCCAGCGATCCCTCGACAACCTCTACCGCGCCTACAAGAAGGACCCGAAACTGGCGGAGGCGGAACCCTCCACCTACAATCCCGATTGGTTCGGCTACGGCCCGGCGGGCCAGGTGATCTCCCTGCTGGCGGAGCAGCTCAAGCCCACGCTGGGCGAAACCATCGATGACGGAAGCGGTGGCTCCATCCCTCGCCGTGAGGCCTACACGGACATGCTTCTCCACTGCCGCGACTGGCACCGCGAACACCGGCGGCAGTACACGAACCAATCGATGATCAACGATCTCTATGGCATCTACCTCGCCAACCGTGGCATCGCCGTGCTGAGTCCGGAGAAGGCGTTGCCCGAGAAGCAGGCGCTGCGTTACCTGCGCGAATCCATCGGGCTCGATCCGTGGCTGGGCAGCGAGGTGAATGGCAAGCCCACGCTGCCGCTCGGCAATGACTACCTCCAGCTCACCCGCAAGGGACTGACCCGCGAACTTGGATTCGTGGGCAACTACGGCGAGGTGATCGATTGGGTCTGCCAGATCTATGAAGGCACCGCTCCCGCCTGGGGCAAGCCGGGGGACCCCGACATCAAGGCGCAGCTCATCCGCATCGCCCGCGCCCGCGCGCCCTTCCGCTATCCGATGCTCGATGAAGGGGGCCATCGCGCCATGGTTCAGGAAACAGCGGTCGGCTGGCGGGACACGCATTCGCCCGGAGATGTGGCCTATGCCCAGCGCCCGTCATGGGATGGCTCGCCATTGGAAGCTGCCTCCCTGACGCTCGATCCGGCGCTGATCGGCTACTGCCAGCAGATGTTCGCGGACAACCAGTATTTCCATTCCATCGCGGAGCAGGTGGAAGGCAAGGGATTCCGCATCACGGCGGGACTACTGCGGGTTCCCGAGGAATACGAACTGATCAAATCCCAGCCCGCCTCAAAATCCCGCCTGCCGCTGACGTGGAGCGAGCCGGACTACGTCTTCAGCGATGAAGAGGATGGCGTGGTGGCCATCAAGCGCGGCAACGAGATCTTCTATGCCTCCCTTTACTGGCGCGCGCGTCATGCGGTGAACTTTCTCGCCCGCGTGCACTACCTGACACCCGAATACGATCGCGTGGCAGTGGTCCGGCAGGAAACCGCGTACACGCAGAGCGGCATGGAATATACACGTCCGAACTGGACCGACTTCGGCTTCGCCAACGGCGGGCACCGCTATCCGGACACGGTCCAATCCGCCCATACCGGCGAGAAGCTGCCGATTGCCAGGATCCCGGATGGCATCCCGTTCAAGGCCGGCGAGGAGAACATCCACGCGGGACGCGGCGACTTCTACCAGATGCGTTACGGTCCGTACTTCGTGGCGATGAACATGTCGAAGGACAAGACCTTCGACGTGAGAGTCCCCGAAGACTCCGGCGATGCGACCGAACTGGTCACCGGTCGCAAGGATCTCAAGCCGGGCACCGCAGCTAAGGTCGCGCCGCGCACCACGCTGGTATTCCGGTTCGGAAAATAAGACGGACTTAGAATCCGATCATCGCCTTCAGGACGCCGGTCTCGGGCTTGGTCCAGGACTCGAACAAGCCCGGCACTTCCTCGACAGTGGCGCGATGGGTGATCCATGGCAGCGTATTGATGCGGCCGCTTTCGATGAGCCCGATGATGCGGCCGAAATCTTCCGGATTCGCATTCCGGCTCGCGAGCAATGTCAGTTCGCGACGATGGAAATTCGGATCATCGAACGTCACCTCACCCACGAAGAGGCCGATGAACACCAGCCGCCCGCCGTGAGCCGGGTATTCGAAGGACTTCATCATTGAGGCGGCGTTGCCGGTGGCATCGAAGACCACATCCGGCAAGTCACCGTTGGTGATTTCCATGAGACGTTCGAGAACATCCTCCGTGCGGCCATTGATCGCGTGCTGGACGCCGAGCTGCTTTTGGCAGAACTCCAGACGGGCTTCATTGATGTCCAGAACGATGGTTTTCGCACCGGCTTCCACGGCGAACTGCATCGCGGCCAAGCCGATGGGGCCTGCGCCAATGACCAGAGCGAACTCATCCTTCTGAAGACCGGACCGCTGCACCGCATGCGCGCCGATGCCGAGCGTCTCAACGAGCGCGAGCTGATCGTAGGAAAGCTTGGCGGAAGGATGCAGCTTCCGTGCAGGCAGGATGATGCGCTCACGCATGCCGCCATCCGCATGCACTCCGATCACCTGGATGCGCGTGCAGCAGTTTCCTTTTCCTTTCCGGCAGGCCACGCAGGTGTCGCAGTTGATGTAGGGCTCGACCGAACAACGGTAGCCGGGCTTCACGTTTGCCACACCTTCACCCACGGCCAACACTTCCACCCCGAGCTCGTGGCCGAGCACGCGTGGATAGCTGAAGAAAGGCTGCTTGCCACGGAAGGCATGGATGTCGGTGCCGCAGACGCCGACGCGATGCACTTTCACAAGGGCTTCGCCGGGAGCTGGCGCGGCGGGTTCGGTGGAAACATCGAGAGCAATCTGGCCGGGTTCGCGGAGGACGAGCGTCTTCATGGGAGGATAGTGGTGAGGATTTCAGGTTCGCAGCCGAAGCGTTCGCGATATTCGGTGAACGTGGGAACGAGGCGCACGGCGATCTTCGCCTCATGATTGAGAGCGATGGCCGAGAGGCGGTGATCGAAGAAGGGATTGCGGAAGCGGTCCAAGGTGGCGCGCGCGAAACCTTCCGGATCTTCGCAACGCCCTTCGAGCGCCGGGACGATCTCGGTGAACAGCAGCCTCTCCAACCAGGGACCGACCTCGGAATGCTCGACAGCTTCGCGCACGGTTTCGATGCCCATCGGCAGGGCACGGCATACCAGCGCGCTATGGGCGCCATTCAGGATGCGCACCTTCCGCAGGTAATAGGAAGAGATGTCATCGCACGCGGTGATCGCCGGATGATCGAAACCACAGCCTTGTGGATCTTCGATCGCCCAAAAAGCGAACGGCTCCGCCGCGAGCAACAAGGGATCACTCTCCAGCAAGGGATGCTCCGCGGGAGCGCCGGGCACGATGCGATCCACCAGATTGTTCAGCCAGCGGCATTCTTCGGAGATCCACACCCATGCGCGGTGATCCACGGACCAGCGCGTGGCCTGGGCACGCACCAGTCCCAAAAGACGCGCCGCATTGTTCTCAATCAACTCACACGGCAGCACGGTGACCCCGGGTCGGCCTGCCTCATAACGGGCAAGGAGAACAGCTAGCAGCTTGGCCGGAAACGACACCGGCGCAGCGGGGCCATTCGCCACATCGGTGTCATCCAGCACAAACCCCGCCTCGGTGGTGTTGGAGAAAATCCATTTCAATTCCGGCGTCACCGCGAAGGCCAGCACCTCGTCCCACTGCGTGCCTGCATGCAGCGCGCGTGAAATCGAATCCACCTCCACGGTTTCATCGACCACCGCACCATCCAGCACTCCGCGCACCGCCACATGATAACGGCCGCCCGCACGGTTGAGCGCCTCCGCACGTTCGATGCCAGTGGATTGCACGACCACGATTTTGCCTGGCGGATTCGATCCACGATTCGCCCCGGCGATGAAGAAATCGGCAAAGGCCCGGAGGAAATTTCCAGCACCGAATTGGAGGATGGTCTCAGGCAGTGACATTCAGAAAAAGGACGGCATGTGATTTCAAAGCGTTACTCCTTGCTTCCAGATCGTGATCTCGCGGAAGCCGTTGACCTCATTGCGTGCCAGGCGCCGACCACTCGCCACATCGAGGATCACAGCCATCAGTCCGGACGTGACCACTTCGGGATCCACATCCGGATCGAGAAGCTGGCCGGCATCGAAATCGATCCACCCGGGCTTGCGTGCGGCCAGCGCGTGATTGGACGCGATCTTCAAGGTGGGCACTGGTACGCCAAGTGGCGTACCCCGGCCCGTCGTAAAGAGAATGCAATGCGCGCCGGAAGCCGCGAGCGCGGTGGCGGAAACACCATCATTGCCGGGAGCCTGTACGAGACAGAGACCGCCGAGCCCCTGACGGGCGGGTTCACCATAGCCGATCACCTGCTTCACCGGAGCGCGGCCACCCTTCTGGATGCATCCCAGAGATTTCTCCTCCAGCGTGGTGATGCCGCCCTCCTTGTTGCCGGGAGATGGATTCTCGTAGATGGGTTCGTCGTGGCGGCGGAAGTAGTCCTTGAACCCATTCACCATCGCCACCGCCTGATCGAACGTTTCTCCGCTGTCACAACGGGAGAACAAAGGAGCCTCAGCGCCGAACATCTCCGGCACCTCGGTCAGGATGGCGGTGCCGCCCCAGCCGGTAAGACGGTCGGCGACACGCCCGACCAGGGGATTCGCAGTGATGCCGCTGAAGCCATCGCTGCCGCCGCACTTCATCCCCAGCACCAGTTCGGACGCGGGGATCGGCTCGCGTTTCGCCGTGGCCACCACCGCCGCGAGCTCGCGCACGGCCTCCACGCCGGCCTCGACTTCATCGAGCACTTCCTGGGCATTGAAGAAACGAACACGCGTGGGATCGAGCGCGCCAACCTCCTGCAGAAAACCCTTCAGCGTGTTGTTCTCACAACCCAGGCCGAGAATCAGCACTGCCGCCGCATTGGGATGACGAACGAGGCCTGACAGGATCTTACGCGTATGGCCGAGGTCATCGCCGAGCTGGGAGCAACCATACGGATGAGTGAACGCGTGGATGCCATCGATCGCACCACCCGGCACCACCAGTTCGCGGGCGGCGGTTTCCGCAATGCGCTGGCTCGGCACGTTCACGCAGGCCACCGTATTGATGATCCAGATCTCATTGCGTGTCGCGGCGCGACCATCGGAACGGCGGAAGCCCATGAAGACGGGAACATCTCCCGCGACAGGAGAGGCATCGGCAGGAACCGGCCGCCATGACAATTCGGTATCTTCACCAAGGCCCGTCTTGAGATTGTGGGAATGCACATGTGCTCCGGCCTTCACCGCCTCGGTGGTCACGCCGATGGGAAAGCCGTACTTGATCACTCGCTCGCCTGCAGCGAGATCGCACAACGCGGCCTTGTGCCCGGCCGGGATGTCTTCCAACACCAGCGCACCCTCCGCCGTTCCAGCGGAAACGGCCTCCGGTGCGACAGCCACATTGTCTTCGGGATGGATCTGGACGAGACGCTTCATCGTTGGATCACACGATAGACATCATCCGCACCTTACGCACGCGCCGCCAGCAGCGGACGCAATACCTCCGCCGGATCGCGATGCTGTGGCAGTCCGCGGGTGAAGGTGAAATTCCGGATCGGCTCCAGAATCTCCATGACCTCGGCGAGCAGTGGTTCGTCGATCGGTTCCTCCGCGTAGGCGATGTTGTCGCGGATATTTTTCGGACTCGCCGTACCCACCAGCGTGGACGCGATGTCCGGATTGATGCAGCAGAATTGGACGGCGAGTTTCACAATATCCACCCCCTTCGAATCGCAATGCTCCACCGCTTTGCGGCATCCCGCCTGGATTTCCGGCGTGGAGGGATGCCAGGACGGCGCCCCGCGGCGGGTCAGCAATCCCATGCCCGTGGGAGAAGCATTGATGACACCCACACCACGTTCCTTGAAGTATGGCAACAGGTCGCCGAGCGAGGTATCGTTCAGTTCGTAGTGGCAGAAGGACAGGATGGTTTCGACCAAGCCGTCCGGCACCCGGTCCAGAATCGACCGGAAAATTCCCAGCGGCAGACCGGTGATGCCGATGTGGCGGACCAGCCCCTGTTCCTTCAGATCAAGCAGCGTCGGAAGCGTTTCGTTGACGATCTGGTCGTGATCGGCGAACTCGATGTCATGGCATTGGATAAGGTCGATGTGATCCACCCCCAGCCGGATCATGCTGTGCTCCACGCTGCGTTCCGTGCTCGCCCGCGAAAAATCGTAGTCCCCCCGCGCCTCGCTGTAGCTGCCAATCTTGGTCGCCAGATAGTAGTCCCCCCGGGGGACCCCTTCCAACGCCCGACCCAGCCGGACCTCCGCCAAGGACTGGCCATAGGAGGGCGAGACATCGATAAAATTGATCCCTCCCGCGAGCGCCGCATGGACAGTGGAGACGCAATCCTCCACACTGACCTCACGAAAAACCGACCCCAAAGAGGAAGCTCCAAACCCAAGAACGGAGACTTCCATGCCCGTTTGACCCAACTGACGATATTCCATGGCTCTTTAAGACTCAATAAGACAGGAGCCAATCGACTCCCGTGGTGGAAAGATGGTTTGAAATTAGCGGAGACCCTTGATTTCCGCCATAGCACTTTCTGACACATGGATGACGATTTTTGACCATCTCATCACACTGCATGTTACTATGACCAATCCCGAAACCCCATCATTCGTCTCCACCCAGGTGACGGAGGCGCGCCGGTTCTATCTGGACTTGAATCCCCATCCGGACGCGCCCCTCGCGGTGGTCTGTGGCGGGTGGGAGCAATGCGCGCCGGACTACCGTGTGTCCCGTGAGGATTTCCCATACTGCTGCCTCGAGTTCGTGGCAGACGGCTATGGCGAGGTCACCACCGGTGGAAACAAACATGAGCTGCGCCGCGGCATCGCCTTCACCTACGGCCCCGGTTGCTCCCACCTCATCACCACGGAGCGCAAGCGGCCGCTTTCAAAGTACTTCATCGACTTCTCGGGACACGGCGCATTGGCGTTGCTGGAATCGTGCGGCATTGCCCCGGGAGCCATCCTTGAGGCCGGAGATCCGGCACGCATCGAATCCGCTCTTTCCCGCCTGATCGATGCCGGCAGCACCCCCAGCACGAACCAGACTCGGATCGCCGTGCTGCAGTTGGAAAGCCTGCTGCTGGAACTGACCGATCACCGCATTGCCGCTCCTGGTCAAACCCAATCCTACCAGACCTACCTGCGCTGCCGGGACTACATCGACGCGCACTATTTCACGCTCAATACCGCCGAGGAAGTGGCCACGGCCTGCCATGTGGACCCCGCGTATCTTGCCCGCCTCTTCGCCCGTCACGCCCGCGAGTCCCCCTACCGCTACCTGCTGCATCGCAAGATGACCCACGCCGCCGATTTGCTGGACAGCGGCCGCCGCATCGTCCGTGAGGTGGCCAGCGACCTCGGCATGGACCCGTTCCATTTCTCCCGCGTCTTCAAGCGCACGTTGGGCGTCAGCCCGTCCGACTTCGCCAACCGCCGCGAGGTGAAGGTGAAGTGAAAGACCAGGGGCTGGAAGGAATCCACCTCATCAAAAGCCGGGCCGATCGGCCCGGCTTTTGCGTCTCCACGGCCGGAACCGACACATCTCCGAGGTTGTTTCATGGGCAAACCCGGAGATGATCATTCCATGGTTCCCTCCTCCATGCTGCGACTCGTCCTGATCTTGGGAATGCCCGGACTCCTTTCCTGCCCGGCGGGTGCAGGGAATGCCTGGGATGGCGAAGGAGCCGACGGCAAATGGTCCACCGCGGCGAACTGGGACGCCAACACGCTTCCCACAGCCTCGACCCTAATCCAATTCGGAGGCACCTCGCAGCTTGCCTCCTCCAATGACCTTTTCAGCGCAGGTGCCGTCTCAGGCGGACTGCAGTTCAATGCGGGAGCCGGTCCCTTCGTCATCACCGGAAACGGATTGAGCCTCACCGGAAACGTCACGAACAACAGTGCGAGCCTGCAGACGATCAGCCTTCCTTTGAGCATCAGCGGCGCCAGCATCATCGATGCCGCCAGCGGTCCGATCACTCTCGGCGGCGTCCTCAGCGCCAGTGGAGCCAATGCGGCATTGATGAAAAACGGATCCCATCCCCTCACATTGACCACCGGTAGTTACAGCGGATCCCTCACCGTCAACCAAGGCACCCTCAATGTGCTGGGCACCCTCCCCAACGGTGTGGCCGTAACCGTGGGTATGGCTGGCACCCTATCCGGCACCGGTAGCATCAACCGCGCCGTAAATATCGCCGGCAACATCTACCCCGGCGTGGACGGCATTGGAACCTTGAGCACTGGAAGACCTTCCCCGACCTCGACCCTGGGAAATACCACGATCACAGGTCAACTAACCGCCACCGGGAACAACAAGCTCATGGTGAATGGCAACCTCGCCTTCAGCGACTCCACCGGTCGGTTCGCAACTCTCAATATCAGTGAATCGGCGGTTTCCGCCACCCCGGTGGTTATTGCGGAATACACCGGCACCGTCAGCGGTATGCTGGGTGCGCAATTGACCTATATCGTGGAATATCACGGCGGTGCGAACGGCAGGCAGGTTACCGTCATGCGCCCCGACGACAGCTACTGGTATTGGGCTTACGGAAAAGGCCTGACCCTCGCCAATCTGGCCCTCGATCAGGATCCGGATCACGACGGTTTTTCGAATCTCATGGAATTCATTCTTGGTGGGAATCCTTTGGCTCGCTCCGGAAATTCCGCTCCCACTCTCACGACGGACGCCGACAACTTCATCTTCCACTTCGTCCGGACGGACGATGCCAAGTACAATTCCCTCCATCCGACCATCCTGAAGACCCAGTGGAGCACGGATCTCAGCCAGTGGAACGACATCATCATTCCGGATAACATTTCCGGATCCGGTCCCGTCACGGTGGTCCGCACGACGGTGGATTACGTCAGCGTCGCCATTCCAAAGGCGAGCGCCGTAAACGGGCGGATGTTCATCCGGCTCGCAGCATCGAGGACACTTTGAGCCTTCCACTGGAGAAGGAAACGGCCGCGTTGTTTCCAACGCGGCCGCGGTTGCCATGGAATAAAATCCGGGAACGCTCTCAGGACGCAGCCATGCTTTCGAGGCTCTGGCGCTTGCCATCGCGCCACTTGCGCGGGGTCACGCCGTGGTAGCGCTGGAAGAGGCGGCAAAGATTCTTCGCATCGCCTAGGCCGGTGCGTTCCGCGATCTCATTGAGATTGCAGGTGGTCTCGCCGAGCAGCCGCATGGCGGCTTCCAGACGCAGGCGGGTGATCTCCTTCACCAGCGTGAGCCCGGCTTCCTGCAGCAGCGCCTTCTGGAGGCCGCGCGGAGTGAGTCCGGCCTGCTTCGCCACATCCGCCACGGTGAGCGGCTCGGCGAAATTCTCGCGGATGAAGCTCATCGCGCGGCGCACACCGCGATGCGGCCCGATGTAAAGCGAGGTGGAAGCGCGTGCATCCACCTGCACCGGTGCCACCAGCAGCGGGCGGGACGGCTTCTTCCGGCTTACGCCCACAAGATCCGCCAACAAGCCTGCGGCGGCACGCCCCACTTCACGGAGATTCACATCCACCGACGAAATCTCCACCGGAGAGACGCTGAGAAGATGGCGTTGGTTCTGGCTGCCGAGAATCGCGAGATCCCCCGGCACGCTCAGTCCGATGCTGCGTGCCGCGGCCACGAGATCCAAGGCGCAGCGATCGTCGTCCGCCATGATCGCCACCGGCATCGGCAGCGCCTGGAGCTTCGAGATCATCCACTCGCGGCACAGGTCGCGCGGGGTGGCGTGGTTCCGGGAAAGCTCCGGATGGTCCTTCATGAAATCGAGCACCACCGGTTCACGTCCGGACTCACGGATCGCCCGGACGAAGCCGCGCTTGGTCGCGAGAGAATCCGCTCCGGAGGAAAGCCGGCAGAAAACGAAGGTCGGGCGACCCACGGTCAAGAGATGCTCGGCACCCAGACGGCCCGCTCCTTCGGCATCATAGTTCACGATGGGGAAGGAGGCCGTGGCGCGGGCGAGCTTCGGAAAGGAAGCATCCAGCATCCGCACCACCGGACACTCCAGACGGGAAAGCCAGTTGGCCACCTTCTGGTTGTTCACGGTGGCCAGCACGCCATCGAATCCGGATGGAGGCGGCAGTTGCCCGTGGCGGACACAAGAGAGATCGACATCCCACTCGTTGCCGCGGGCCCAGTCCGTGATGCCGTCCAGCAGGGCGGGATCATGGATGCCGAGCGCGACCAACATCACCGGACGGCGGCCACTGCGGGTATGGGACCCTGCGGCACCCGCGTCCTGGACGAGCGGAGAGGTGGAAATGGAGGAGTTATGGAGGTACATAATAAGTCAGGTTCCTTGGTTTCAGGCACCGCAATGAGAGGACGGACCTGATAGAGCGGCAGGAAAGAACGTCTGCCTGCAAACACGGGGACAAAAAGAGGGACCTGACCGGGTCAAAAAAGAACGGGCGGATTGAACCAAAATTCGCCGCCTTGTCACCAGAAATTCCCCAACATTCTCTCAAACCCCCATGAATCAAGGGATACGGCTCTCTCTTTTCCACCTGGAGTTGCCTGCCAATGCCCCCACGCGGTCAAGAAACCGCTGGAACCGGGCTTTTCACCGGATGCCAGATGCCCGGTAGCGAACCATCCCCGTCCGTCTTGTCCCAAAAGACATGCTCGAGGGCGGGACAGGGCGTGGGTTCGAACCCACAGGCCCGGGCGGCCGTGGGAAACCGCAGTTCGGAGAAGATATACTTCTCATACAGTTTCAGAACCTCGGAATCTGAGAAAACCGCCTCAAGACAGCGGCGACTGACAGCTATCACGGCCAGTGGGATGATCCCGCAGCGAACCTTGCGGAAGCGGGAGGACAGCTTCCAACGGTAGCGCCACCAGGTCCAGGGCTGGCCGGGATAGACCACCTCCTTGGCAACCAAGTCAGCCTCGGCAGGAAACACCCCGTCCACATCCGCATCACACACCACGTCCCACTCGAGCATGACGGCCCGGTCGAATTCCATGGTCTGTCCTGTCTCCAGCCACCAGTCGCGGATCAGCATGTCGCTGTTGCTCCACGCCCGATAGAGATCCAAACCGGGTTTTGCATCGCGTCCGTACATCACCATGATCTCCTTCCCCGGATTGCTGCGCTCCAGCCTCTCCAAGTGGGGCAGACCGCGGTTGCGGGTGGTGAAACAGACGATGACGGTCTTCATGGGACGAGCGACAGCCTAGAGAGCCCGGTGGGAAGCGCCAGCAGGATCAAAGGACGAAGGAGCGCCGATGAACTTCATGAATATCGTGCCGGGTGATCACGTCTGATCTCCGCCATGAAAGCATCCTTCATTTCCCTGTGCTGCCTTCTGATCCTGCCAGTGGCTTCCGCCGATCCGGCACCCCAGATCGTTCAGCCCCCCGGGCAACCTGGACAACCCGTTCAGCAACTACCTGTGCCTCCCAGCGTCCGCCCGCTCCGGCCTCATAATGGTGGGTCGCAAGGAGGGAATGACAGCGCCTTCGATCACAACCGCTCCATCAATCTCACCGGCAATGTCGGGGAGAACCGGGACATCAATCTCTCCATCACCGGCATCGGACCCACCTTCAATTCCGAATGCATCATCGGGGATGGCACCATTCTCAGCGTCCAGTACAACACCGTCGAAACCGAGAATGCCATCCAGGTGAACTACAGCATCGGCCTGCAGGTCGAGGTGAAGACCGGAAACCGCAGCGATTACCGCAACCTCACCTTCAACGGGCGTGTCCTGTGCAAGGAGGGAACTCCGGTCCAAATCTACAAGAACGGATCACAGACGCTCTCGCTGGGAGTCGATCCGGCGAAGAAAGACGACGAAAAGAAATAAGCCGTTGTGGAGATTTGCGCCAACGGCCCCATCGATACCCTCACTGGATATAGATAGCCCGGAGGCGGTGGGAATCGACGTGACGAGATCATACAAGCCCCTCTTGGGATAGCCGCGGAGAACGGTTTTTCCGCTCGATTTCGCAGCCCCGGGTTCTTTACTCGGGGCTGTTTCTTTGTCCGATGCCACCTTGTTCTGTTCCGTGGCGGAGTCCTTCCATGGTGTAAAACTCCAGTCGGATCGGTCGTCGGTCCGATACCCATTTCGATCGCATTCCCATGTCGACAACCCTCTTCAAACGATTGATGCCCGCTGTCCTTGCGGCCGGCATGTTCACCTCCACCATCCAGGCCGCGCCTGTTGCGGCGAAACACACGTTCTCCATCGGTGACGAGGCTTTCCTTCTGGATGGCAAGCCGTTCGTGATTCGCACCGGTGAGATGCACTTCGCCCGCGTGCCGAAGGAATACTGGCGGCACCGTCTGCAACTCCTGAAGGCGATGGGGATGAACGCCGTGTGCGCCTACCTGTTCTGGAACTATCACGAATGGGAACCGGGCACATACAACTGGGAGGGACAGGCGGACGCCGCGGAATTCTGCCGCATTGCCCAGGAGGAAGGCCTGTGGGTGGTGCTCCGGCCCGGTCCGTATGTCTGTGCGGAATGGGATGGGGGCGGCCTGCCGTGGTGGCTGCTGAAAAATGACAAGATCCAGCTCCGCACCCGTGACGCGGACTTCATGAAGGCGGCGACCAGTTGGTATCAGGAGGTCGGCCGCGTGCTCGGCCCGCTCCAGATCACCAAGGGCGGACCGATCTTGATGGCCCAGGTGGAGAATGAATACGGCTCCTACGGCAAGGACGCGGAGTACATCGGTGATCTGAAAAAGACGCTCACCACCGCGGGCTTCGACATCCCGTTCTTCGCCTGCAATCCCGCCGGCGATCTCCGCAATGGCGCGCGAGCGGATCTCTTCAACGTGGTGAACTTCGGCCGCGATCCCGAGGGAGCCTTCAAGAAGCTCCGCGAAATCCAACCGAAGGGACCGCTGATGTGCGGCGAGTACTATCCCGGTTGGTTCGATACCTGGGGCAGCCCGCATCACAAGGGCGAGACCGACCGCTACATCAAGGAACTGGAAAGCATGCTGAAGGCGAAGGCATCCTTCAGCCTCTATATGGCCCACGGCGGCACCACGCCGGGCATGTGGCCCGGCACCGACCGCCCGTTCAAACCGGACACGAACAGCTATGACTACGATGCACCGATCAGCGAAGCAGGCTGGACCGGCGACAAGTTCAACCGCACCCGCGAGTTGATGGGCCGCTACCTCGGCGAGGGCGAAAAACTTCCCGAGCCCCCCGCTCCGCTGCCCGTGACCTCGCTTCCCGAAATCACCTTCACGCAGACCGCGCCGGTCTTCGACAACCTGCCGGAAGCCATCGCGGACTGCGACGTGAAGCCGATGGAAAACTACGACCAGGGTCACGGCAGCATCCTCTACCGGACCGAGTTGCCAGCCGGACCGGCCATCACATTGAAGGCCGGGCAGGTGCACGACTTCGCCTGGGTGTTCATCGATGGGAAGAAGGTCGGCTTCATGGACCGCCGCACCCGCAGTTACTCGGTGAAGCTCCCGGCCCGCGAAAAAGCCGGGCGTCTCGATATTCTGGTCGAGGCGATGGGGCACGTGAACTTCGGCAAGGAAGTTCACGACCGGAAGGGCCTTCAGGATGGCGTGATGCTCGCCGAGGCCAATGGCAACACCATGCCCCTGCCCGGCTCATGGAAGGTCTTCCCGCTGCGGCAGGATGACAAACAGCTCGCCAGCCTGAAATGGAAGCAGGGTCCGGAGGAAGGCCCGTCGTTCTGGAAAGCCACATTCCCCGTGGCAAAGCCCGCTGATACTTTCCTGGATCTCTCGACCTGGGGCAAAGGAGTGATCTGGGTGAACGGCCACTGCCTGTCCCGCTTCTGGAACATCGGACCGACCCAAACCGCCTTCCTGCCCGGAGCGTGGCTCAAGAAGGAAGGCAACGAGATCGTGATCCTCGATCTGCTCGGCCCATCCAAGCCGGTGATCTCCGGATTGGAAAAACCCATCCTCGACCAGCTCCGCCCCGAACTCGATTTCGCCAATCAGGCCACCGCCTATGGCAAGCTCGCACTCGATGGCGTGACGCCGGTGCATTCCGGTAGCTTCGCGCCCGGTGGAGACGCCCAGCAGGTGAAGCTCGCCGCCCCGGCCACCGGCAGGCAATTCTGCATCGAGAGCGAAAATGCTCACGATGGAAAGCAGTTCGCGGCCATCGCCGAACTGGACCTTCTCGATCCTGCGGGCAATTCGGTTTCGCACCAGACGTGGACGATCGCCTACGCGGACAGTGAGGAAAAGAAAGCCGAGGATGGCTCCGCCACCAACGCCATCGACGGCCAGTCCGCCAACTTCTGGCACACCCAGTGGAAGGACTCTCAACCCTCCCAGCCCCACCGGCTTGTCATCGATCTGGGCGCCTCCGCCACCATCGGCGGCTTCCGCTACACGCCGCGCCAAGGCTCCGGAAATGAAGGCGGACGCATCAAGGACTACCGGATCTATGTCGGCGACGCGCTGGTGAAGTAAGCGCCACACGAAAAAAACCGGGCGGGCGCGTCAGCACCCTCCCGGCGGTCATGATGGAGCCGCGTTCAACTGCGCTCCTGAAGCTCGATCTCAAATCGCCCGCCACCCAGCGGGGATTTCAGAGTGAGTATCGAATCCCGGGCAAGGGTGGTGGAACCACCCTCGTGGGAAATTCTCGTGCCTTTCGGAATGAGTTGATCGAAGGCATAGGGGAAATCCCCCGAGATCCGGAATCGCTGTTTCCCTGTTGGTTCAGACGTATTCATGGTCCAACAACCAAGCCCGGATACAGGGCTTTGCAACCGATTCGTGGTCACAAAAACCGCCCATTGGATTGGCGGAATGCCACCACACGGGCGCTGGCATCAACGTTTCATCGCAGTCGGACTGGGCATCGGATTGCGGGGCCCCTCCGTGCCGCAAGGAGGATGGACCGGAGGACGCGGCGGTGGATTGCCCGTGCCGCAAGGGTTGTACGGAGGACGCGGCGGTGGATTGCCCGTGCCGCAAGGGTTGTACGGCGGACGTGGCGGACGATTGTCCGTGCCACAGGGTTCCGGAGGACAGGGCCGAGGCGGGCAATAGGAAGAGGTCGTCACCGGCACCTCGATCACCACCGGCGGCGCGGAAGAATAAGTGTCCGAGCCCGAAGAGGTCGCCACCGAGTAGGACCCGCCTCCCAGTGGACGCGCCGGTTCATGAAGCGGGTTGGGACGGGGCAGGACGGCGACCCGGGCCGCCGCGTTCTCCGCAGCCAGACGTTGCTGCGCCAGCCAGGCGATGCGGCGATTTTCCGCAAGCACCTGGAGTTCGCGGGAGGTCTGCGCCTCCCATGCCGCCTGCGCTTTCCGGTCCTCGGCGCGGAATGCCATCGCATTTTCGCGGTCGAATCCACCGAGAGCCACCGCCACATCGTGCGGCAACATCTCATACGGAATACGGGCCACCCCTTCCTGATGCATGACAGTCACGCCATCCGGGCGCTTTTCCGTAATCCGAACCGACTGATAGACTTTCTGGCCGCGGGTGGTGAGGCTCGGCAGGGCGAGCAGACATCCCTCCTCCGGAACGGCCAAGGAGAAGGAGGAAAGCGCCACCATTGCCAAAACGATCCGTCCCATCGGTTTCATGGAACTGAGACGGATCGCTCCGGCATTTATTCAAAGCGAAGAACCTTTTCCCAAAGGCAGCTCCACTGTTGGTTGGCTTACTTCACCTTCACCGCATCGGGTGGACACAGATTCGTCTTCACATCGGTAGCGGACCACTTCACCGGCTTGCCCCCGCGGGTGACGGTGTTGTTCGAGATGTCCACTTGGTCGCAGCGGTTGAGGATGAAGGGAGCCTTCTTCCATGACGGGAACTTGTCGTTGTAGGCGACCTTGTTGCCACGGAAGGTGATGCCTTGGGTGGAAATCGCGAAAAGAAGCGGCACGTCGAAGGTTTCGAAAGTGTTGTCCTCGATCTTCACGTTGCGGTGATAGTACTCCGTCTGTCCCTTGAGGTCCGGCAGTTCCGGATAGCACGAGATCAGTCCCTCGGTGAACTGGAAGCGGGAGGTGAGGTTGTCCTTGAAGATATTCTTCCGGATCACCACGTCGTGGCAGGCGCCACTCTCATACCAACCGTTGGCATCACCCGCGAGCAGGATGGCGGAACCGGCGATGTCCTCGAAGCGGTTGTTTTCCACCAACACCGGCTTCGGCGTGGTGAAAAGCGAGCCACGCGCGCGGTTCTTGTGAACGAGATTACCGCGGAAAACGACAGCCGGGAACCAATCCACATTCTCCACCGCATCACCCTTGCCGAGATCGGCAGGAACGTCCGAGTCGAGCGTGATGATGAGGCTGTCCTCACCGGTGCGACGGACCGAGACCACCTTGCGCGGGTCGCGGGGTGTCAGCCACTTCGCTTGGATGAACTGGAGCGTTTCGCCCGGTAGGAAGGTTTCGAAACCGAACGCCTGGTTGTGGATGAATTTGCAGCGCAGCGTGCGGGCATCCACCTTCTCCTCGATGCGCAGGCAGGTGGCGTGAACGTTGATCGCATCATCCATCATGCCCTCGTAGAGACCGTTTTCCGCGATCACCTCGCCCTTGCAGTTCGAGAAGTGGGTGGCATCCGCATTGGTGCTGAAGTAGCGGCCGGTTTCCTTCCGTGGAAACACGCCGCCACCGGTGAGACGGATGTTCTCGCTGCGCTGGGCGAGCACGCCCATGCCCTGGGAGGAATGGATGGCCACATGATCGAGCGTGGTGTCCTTCGCACGGTAGAGCGTTACCGCCGGATGCGGACGGCTGACCCAGATGTTCTGGCGGAAGGTGATGACGTCACCGGCCTTGATGCCATCCTTGCCGATGTTCTTCGCGATCCGGTAGTGGCCGGGAGACAGTTCCGTCAACGGACCCTTGTAGGTGTAGTCGCTGGTGCCCGCGACGATGTTGCGGGTCTTGCCATCAAAAATGATGCCGATGCCCGCGTCGGCCCTGCCCCATCCCTCGCCGGTGAAGAAGAACCAGCCGCTTCGGATCTCGTGCGGGAACTTTTTCTGGTCCACATCCAGTTCATAGGCATCGCCCTCGACCTTGGTGATGACGCCCTGTGAATGATGCGGAATCGAGTAGTCGATACCGATCCCCTTCACGGTCACCTTCACGCTGTCCTGGATGAGCATCGGCTGGAGATCGCCGTGGAAAATGAAGGTGGAGCCCTGGCCATCGAGCGTGGCACCTTGAAGATCGACCAAGGGGATGCTGACGGGATGCCACTCCGGCTGCTCGTGGTTCGAGATGTGAAAATGGCGCTGGAGCGCACCAGTGGCGTGGAAGTGGTATTCGCCTTTCGCCAGCTTCAGCGTGGAACCGGGAGCCTCGCGCAAGGCCTGCACCGCCTTTCGCATGGCGGCCGTCTGGTCATCCTGCACGCCGGGCTTCAGCCCGAACGCCGCGCCATCGAGCACCTCCGCCTTTTTCGCCGCAATCCCCTCGCCAGTCACCCACGCCAGATCCACCCAATCGGCGTGATCGAAATCACGGTCCTCGAGATCGTCCGCCTGCAGATAGAGCTTTCTGTGCAAGGCGGAGGAAACCGGAATATCGAACGCCGCCGGAGCATCGCCCGCCTTCATCCGCGGAGACTCCCACAGCACGGCATTGCCGGACAGGATGCGGAACTTCACCGAACCTTTCCCCACTCCCGCCGCATCGTCCACTCCGACCGCACCGGTGAAGCGCGACGTTCCCTCAGGCACGCTGACGGGAATCTCCGAGGTGGCATGGCTGCCGAGACCGGAGGAATAGGTTTTTCCGGCAAGCACGAGCGGCTTGCCATCCACACTGGCATCACGGCGGAGTTCGCCATACGACTGGGTGGCCATGACCATGTCATCATCCGTCACTGGAACGGCGGCGATGGATGACAGGGTGCTGAGGCTGGTGAAGAGTGCAATGGAACGAATCATGGAAACATGGGGATTACGTGCTGAAACCGTCCCGCGATTCAATTCCGGCGGAACGATCCGAATAAAAAAAGCCCGCGCCCGGAAAATCCGGACGCGGGCCGGGAAAAGCGGTCAGACCGCCGGGCCCGTTCGTTGATTTGGTGGAAACGGCAGGTGTTCCTGGTTTCCGGGAAAAGCCTCAGTTGTAGACCGGCTTCTTGTGCTGGCTGAAGTAGCCGTCACCGGTGTACATCGACCCCGCATAGTCCGGCAGCGGGCCGGAATCCGGCGGCAGGGAAATATTGCCGAGGGTGGAGTCCTCCGGCTGCGAGTAAGAGATATTCACCGGCGTGCCGACCTTCACGAGGCGGAAGAATTTCGGCGCGAGGTTCTCATGCATGCGGATGCAGCCATGAGTGCAGGGATGGTGCTTCAGCCAGCCGGTGTGGAAGCCGTAGTTGGCCTTGAATTCGCACCAGTAGGGCATCGGCGTGCCTTTGAAGGACCAGCCGGCGGGTTTCTTCGCCAGGAACGTCTGCTTCACCTGGTTGCCGCTGTAGGCATAGCCGTGGGTATTCGCGCGATGGAACTGCTCCTTGTTGTAGATGGTGAAGGAACCGGACGGAGTGGAGGTGCCGGGCGCTCCCACGGACACCGGCATCACCAGCAGCGGATCATTGCCCTCCATCACGTACGCCACCTGCTTGCTGAGCGAAACCTTGACCCTCACGGCGGACGGGTTCTTCGGGAGCTTCGTCGGACGGTCGTAGGCGTGATAGGCGGCCAGGCCGCTGCCACCAGTGGTGGTCGAACAGGAGGTGAAGAGGGCCATCGACGAGGCGAGGCCCGCCAGCGCGAGCATGCGGAGTGCTTTCATGGTTTCGATCCCCCGCAGTTTGGCGCGTCCCGGAGCGATTGCAAGCCGGGGTTGGTTAGGGATTTCCACCTTTGTTCCGCCCGCCTCAGCGCTTGCGCTCCCAGGACTCCACTTTCTGGTTCACGAACTCGACGGTGGCACTGGTGCGAGGCACGTAGCTGACCTCCGGGCCGAATCCGTAGCCATAGCTGCGGTAGCGGTAGGGGCCATAGGAACCATAGCCGAGTCCGCCGAAGAAATTGGTGGTGTAGACCGGCTCGGAAGAGGTGTAGATCCACCGCTCGGACGGCCGCGGTCCCTTGGCTCCGTAGAACTTCGAGGAAGGTTCGCCCCACGCCAGCCAGACCGCGTCCGCGCTCATCCCGCGGGCGATCGTGCCCGTCTGGACGAGCTGTTTGTCCCTGGCGCTCAGGGTGGCGTACAGTCCGGGATGGCGTTCGATCCGGCCCTGTGGCGTGACATTGGCGCAAGACACCGTGAGCACCACCGGAGCGAGAACGGCAAGCAGCGTTTTCATCCCTAACTCCTAGCGCGGGAAAGCGCAGCTTGCAACGTACCGAAATCGTTTTCCCCGCCGCCGGAAAACGTCTTGCCAAGGCGAAACGGGCAGCGCCAATGTCGCCGCCGAAACCAACCCCTTTCCCCTGATGTCAGACCTGCTCGAAGACGAGGACCTTTCCGTCGCCCTCAAAAAGTGCCCCGAGTGGGAGCACGAGAAAAACGCGATCACCCGCACCGTCGAGTTCGAGGAATTCATGGACGCCATCGACTTCGTCAACGATCTCGCCGAGATCGCCGAGGAAGCGCAGCACCACCCGGACATCGTGATCCGCTACACCAAGGTTTCGCTGAAGCTGACCACCCACGATGCCGGTGGCATCACCGATCTGGACATCGAGCTCGCCCAGCGCATCGACAATCTCGTGGACTGAGATCCTTCGGATCATCCGACGCTTTCGAACAGCCCGCAGCCGGAAACGGCGGCGGGTTTTTTCGTGCCTCCGAGCCTCCGGGGAACGAGATGGCTGGATACAGAGCCCTCTTGCCCCGATCAATAACGATTTTTATCCATCTAAACATCTAGCAAAATTCGTCAAAATTCTCAAAAATATGAAATAATGCCTTTTTATAAGTGTATTTCAGACTTCAATCGGAAATTCCAATCGTTCCAAACGAATCACTACATGACGATTTCAATCCTCAAATGAAACTTCCACTCGTCGCTACGTTGCTGGCATCCTTCCTTTCCAGCTTTGCTGGCGAAATCGCGCCGTCACAAAATCCCACCGCACTCATGCCTCGCCACGGCACGGTGATGATCCAGCCCGCGAAGAGATGGGAGGATGGCCTGGCTGCCGGAAACGGCACCATGGGTGCCATGCTCTACGGTCATCCGGAAAAAGACACCCTGCTGGTGAACCACTCGAAGCTGTGGCTACCTGTCGGCTCGCGGGAAGTGCTCCCCAACGGAGGTGACATCCTCTCCGAGATGCGCCGGATCATCGGTGAAAAGGGTTATGGAGAGGGACAGAAATTCTTTCTCGAAAAAGCGCGCGAGGGGGGCTGGGGCGGCGAACTCGTATGGACGGATGCATTTCATCCGGGATTCTTCGTGGACATCGGACAAGCACAGCCGGGAGAGGTGAAGGATTTCGCCCGGGTGGAGGATTTTTCCGCCGGGGAAACCTGGGTGCAGTGGAAGAATGACGACGGGGCCTTCGAGCGCCGCATGTTCGTGTCGAGGACCGACAATACCCTCGTCACCACGACCACCGGCCCGAAAGGCAAAGTCTCATTGACGGTCCGGATGCAGAAGGTGAACAGCCCGCTCATCGAATCCACGGTCGAGCACTCAACGGATTGGATCACCTGTCACAACGTGTATGTGAAAGGCAAGGGTGGCTATGAGGGCGCGATCCGCGTGATCAGCGAGGGCGGCAAGCGCACCAGCAATGGCAGCTCCGTGACCATCACCGGCGCGGACTCGGTGACTCTGCTCGTCCGCATCCTGCCATGGCGCACGCCACTGCCTGAGAGCCAGGCATGGCCGAATGATCCGAAGAACCCGGATTTCACGGGCCCCGAACGGAAGGTCGCAAGAAGCACGGTCCAAATCCCCGGCAAAGCCTACAACCCGGAGTGGATGACCGCTCTGAAAGCGGATCTGCAATCGATGCCGACGGACTACTCCACCCTTTTCAAGCCTCACACGGCGGCATGGAGCGCGCTGTTCAACCGGGCCTCCATCGACCTCGGCGGCACAGCCGGGGAACGCGGACTACCTTCCGAACTGCTGCTGGACAAAGCCCAACAGGAAAAGCGCCTTTCCCCCGCCCTGCTGGAGCGGATGTATGACGCGGGCCGCTATGTCTTCATGTGCGCCGCCGGACCGGAAACACCGCCGAATCTCTTCGGTATCTGGACCGGGACGTGGAAGCCGGCATGGTCCGGCGACTACACCACGGACACCAATCTCCAACTCGACACGGAACTCGCCTACAGCGCGAATCTAGCCGAGTGCATGACCGGCTACTACCACCTCTGGGACAGCTACATGCCGGACCTCCGCCGCAATGCGAAGTCCCTCTACAACTGCCGCGGCATCCTGATCGGCAGCCGCTCGTCCAACAATGGCCTCGCCCTGCATTGGGACAAGGGCTGGCCGGGCAATCTGTGGACTCCCGGCACAAGCTGGATGGCGCATTGGTACTACGACCACTTCCTCTACACCGGAGACCGCGAGTTCCTGCGCAGCACCGCCATTCCCTTCATGAAGGATTGCGCGTTGTTCTGGGAAGACTTCCTCAAAGGCACGGAAGACAACGACGGCCGCCGCACCTTCCGTCCATCCTACTCCGCTGAGAACGGCTGGGGAGACAACACCAGCCAGGACATCGAGATCACCCACGAGCTGCTGACCAATCTCATCGAAGGCTGCGAGTTGCTCGGCATCGAAAGCGAAGGGGTTGTGCGATGGAAGGCACTGCTCGCGAAACTGCCGCCCCTGCTCATCAATGACCAGGGCCAGCTCAAGGAATGGTCGAACCCGAAGCAGGGTGAAAAAAACAATCATCGCCACCTGATGCATCTCTACGGAGCCTTCGAGAGCCAGCAGTTCAGCCGGGACCGCGATCCGAAACTCTTCGAAGCCGCAAAGGTCGCACTGAACAACCGCGTCAATGCCAGCCAGGAAGACGCCACCCACGGCTACATGCACACCGGATTGGCGGCGGTCGGCCTTGGAATGGGCGATCTGGCCTTTTCACGCATCGAAGAAATGGCAAAGCGCCGCTCGATTTATTCCAACATGGTCGCCGCACACTTCGGGGGTCCCCGCATCCTCTGCGACGATGGAAACGGTGCGACGCCGGAGATCGTGAACCGCATGTTCCTTCAATCCCGCGTCGGCGACCTCACGCTCCTTCCCGCGGTTCCAAAGGCACTGCCGAAGGGATCGCTGAGGGGAACACGCGCCCGTGGAAACATCGGCGTGGATGAGTTGAAATGGGATCTGGCCGCAGGCACCTGCGAAGTCACCCTGTCATCCACTGCAAAGCGGGAACTGGTGGTCGCGCTGCCGAACGATCTGGGCGTTTCGAAGATGACCATCGGAGGCAAGGAGATACCGGTGACTGCACAAGGCGTCGCACGAACCGGAGCGAAAGTGAACATACCCGCTGGATCGGTGAAGATCACCGTGGCGTTCAAAAAGTAGCGCGAGGCTCCCGCCTTGCGTGCTTCACACCGTGTGTTTACCCCAGAAGGATCAATAAAGACAAAAGCGCTTGGCCCCGCACGCAAGACGGGAGCCTCGTGCCAATTCACCTCGCCGCCTGACTCTTGTCTTCGTCCTCCTCTTCATCCCCACCGTAGCCGATCACTTCCACGACAATGATCGATGGAAGATCCTGATCGGCTGCGGCGTTCCCGGTCTGCGTGGCATTGGCGGTCGGAGAAACCGCTGACGTCGCCGCCGCGGTATTCGATGCGGCGATGCCGCCGAGGTTCGCGGAGGGGACCGTAACGGCGGGCGTGCCGCCGCTGGTGCCGCCGACAGAGATGTTACCGGCATTCAGCACCTGCGGCGCGGAGATGTTGAGATTCCCCGTCACGCGGATGCCGGCATCGCCCGCGTCAATGAAGCCCTCCGGGGCGATGAGATCGACGTTGCCCGGCAGCACGCCCTTCACGGTGGCGAGCACGCCGATGCCGCCGCCCGTCGCGAGGCCCGCGAGGTCGGTCTTCACCGCGCCGCTCTGGGGATCGATCAGCACCCGGGTGGGCGGTGCGGACTTCACCGTCTTCGAGGACGAACCCGCGGCGATATTGCCCTTGGACGACCACAGGATTTCATCACCGCCGCGCAGCGTGAAGATACGGCCGATGCCGATGCTGATGTCGTTGTTGGCGAAGATGGAGATATTGCCACCGCTTTCGGTCACGATGCCCGGAGGCGAAAGCGGATTGCCGATGGCGGTATTCGCCATCGAGAGGCCGCCGCCCGGGATGAAGATGCCGATATCGCCGCCATTGGTGGTGCGGATGTCACGGCCGCGGGTGAGGATATCGCCATCCCAGGTGGTGCCGGGGAAGAGCGTGGCGATGGCTTCCTTGCCGGTATCGTAGCTGCCGTAGCCGGGCGACTCCGGGTTGTTGTGGTCGCGGCCGGTATTACGAAGGATGACGTAGAACACCCGCAGCGCGGCCAGGTACTGGTCCTCGGTGGAGAGGCTGTCGAACTGCGCCGGAGTCAGGCCGATCGCCTTCAGATAGTCGGTGCCGGACGGGCCATCGATGTATTTCGTGATGAAGGCGCCGAAGTTGGCATTGCTGCCATCGAGCGCGGAGGCGCTGCCGAGACCGGCGGCCACCACGAGATCCGCGCCTTCGAACGGCAGCCACGGATTGCGGGTGTTGCCGATGCTGGTGATGCCCGTGCCGGTGCCATCCGCATTCGCGGTGCCGAGGCCGAGATCGAGATTACGACCGGCGATGACTTCCAGCGTGCCGGGGCCGCTGATCTGGATATCCCCCGCCAACGGACCGCTGCCGTCGTTCACCGTATTGGCGGTCGCCAAGGCGGACACGCGCAAAGCGGACGACGAGCTGTAGGGCAGGATGTCCCGGCCGCTGGTGACCACGCTGATGTCCGTAGAGTTCACGTTCTGGATGTAGAACGCCACATCCGCGATGTCCCGGCCCGCGGTGATGCGCGCGGCCTTCGGCGAATAGAGCGTGAATCCGGAAATATCGCCCGCACTCGCATAGAGGCGCAGCGGCGAGGCATCATCCTTGTGCAACGGACCGGCCCCGTGCAGCGCCTGCTTCGTCTGGAGCACAACATTGGTGCCAGTGGTCGCGCCGGATTCCGCGAACAAGCGGTCGAGGAAATCGAGGTAGCCGATGCTGGTATCGGTGGTGCTGGCGGAACCGGAGCTGCCGATGCCAACCACCGACTGATAGGCGAAGGGCGAGCTGATGCCCGGGATCGAGTTGGGATCGGCATCGGAGACGTTCACCGTGGCGACTCCCCATGGCGTCTTGGTCACACCGCCGGGCGCGACGAGGCCGTTCGGTTGCAGGCCGTTGATCGATCCACCTGCGAGCAGCTCCAGCGTGCCGGTGGCGGAGGGCGAGAGGATCAGGTTGCCCACGAGGTTGATGTCCCCGCTGTAGGAGGTCGCCAGCACCGTGCCCGGCAGCAACGAGGACAAGGTGCCGAAGGGTTGCACGCTGGTTTCATTCAGGCGCAGCCACGGCTTGGTGTAGGACGCGGAGGTGGTGGAGAGCAGCAGCTTGTTCGCATACCAGGCCAGCAGCAGCGAGGACGCGGAGCCCTGCGTGTCACCGCTGACGGTGGTGCCGCTTTCGCGCAGCGTGACCGATCCGCCGAGCGATGAGACATGCACGTAGCTGTCCGAGGCGTAGGTGGAAAAGTAGCTTTTGTTCCAATACGAGTTGTTCAGGCCGCCGGGCAGCAGGAACGGGTTCGCCACCGGGCCGAGCAGGACATTGCCGCGGGCATCGATGTCGAAGCCGCCCTTGCCGAGAAACAGCGTGGTCGGGAGCTGGGTGTAGACCGAGGCCGCGGAGGAGAGGCTCTGATTGAGCACCGAGCGGGTGGCATTGGTGTGGATGTCACCGCCCGCGCTGAGACGACCGTGGCCGCGCTCGACGTAGTAAACGCCCGCATCGATATCGCGACCGGCGCGCACGACGAGATCGCCGCCGCCAAGCTCCACCAGGCGGGAGGCATCCGTGGTGCCCTTCGGCATGCGGGCGTTGGTCGCCACCACGGCATCGACGTTGTGAATGTCGCGGCCCGCTTCCAAGGTCACATCGCCACCGCCGAGCGCGCCGACGCCCTGGAAGAAGTTGCTGAAGTCGATCCACCAGGTGGTCGTGGTGGTATCGCCGAAGCGGCCGGTCCCGTAGGTGCCGGTGGTGGGATCGACATAGCCGCGGCGGTAGAGCCAGTTGTCCGGCATCTGGAACTGCGAGTCGGCCACCAGTTGGTTAGCGGCATTGCGCGTGAGCCGCTCGATGTCCTGCTGCGCCTTCACCACCACGTCGCCGCCCGCCATGCTGTATTGCACCGCATAGGACTGCTGCGCGGAACCGAGGCCGCCGGAGGTGGTCTGGCTGACATTCGGCAGATCGAAGATGCCGCCGAGCGTGGCATCCAGCACGCGGGTGCCCGCGGTGTAGATGGTGGCGAACTGGTTCATCAGTTGCACGCTGCGCCCCGCGTGGATCTCGATGTCACCGCTGCCGGTGCGGATCGTCTGGAAACGGTTCGCGATCACCGAGGAAGTCGTCGCGGTATTCGATCCGGTGGCCGCGGCGTTGGTCGAGGTGCGGCCGAGAATCAGATTGCCGCTGGTGGCATCCAGCGCGGTGAGCGCCTTCACCTGGCCGAAGTCCGCGGCGGTGAGATCCGCGCCCGAGGCCAGGCGATAGGACCACGATTGCTCGTTCACCGGGAGCAGGGTGTTCTGCGTGGAAAGGCGGGCGGTCCACAGCCAACTGGTATCGGTGCTGGCCAGCGTGGGCGTGAAACCATCGCTGAGTGCGGTGTTGAAGACGAGATTGCCGGTGGAGCGGATCGTCAGCACGCCGGGCGCGCTCTTCGCGCCGAAGCGGAAGTCGGTGGAGGCGAGGTTCCAATCGTCCGCGGTGGTCGAGTTCGGCGTGCCGAGCTGGATGTCGCGGGACGGTGGCGTAATGGTGGTCGCGCCGGTGGTGGTGAAGCTACCGGAAGCGAGCGCCACGGTGATGGGACCGCCGGTGCCGCCGCTGGCGAAGGTGATGGTGCCCGCGCCGGAAAGCGTGACGGTGCTACCCGGATCGATGGCGGTCGCGGTATTCGCCGCCAGCGTGGTGACCACGCCGCTGGCCGAGGTGATCGTGCCTGCGACGGAGGCGGTGATCTTGTTGGTGGTGCTGACCACGGTGGTCGCGCCCGCCTTGGTGCCGGTCGGGAACGTGATCTTTGTTCCGGCAGCCAGCGAGAGACGACTGGATCCCGCGGTATTCAGCGTGACCACAGTGCCACGCGAGGTAACGGTGGCGACGCTGTTGCTTGCCCCGGTGGTGTAAGACGAACCCGTCACCAGATTCACCGCCAGTGCACCACTGCCGCTGGCATAGGTGATGGTGCCGCCATTCGCCAGGGTGATCGTGCTGCCCGCGGCCAGCGTGGTGGTGGCATTGGCGGCCAAGGTGGTGACCTCACCGGTGGCGGAGGTCACGGTCGCCGCGCTGCTCACGCGGATCAGGCTCGCACCGGTGCCGGAGGGGAACAGGACGCTGCCGCCGGTGGTGGCCACGACCAACGTACTGTTCGCCGCCGCGAGGCTGGAGGTGACGTTGGAAGGTGTGAGCGAATTGATGAGTTCGGCACCTGCCGCGAGCACGAGGTTGTTCACCAGTCCGGCGTTGTTCGCGGTGAGGCGATTAAAGATGGCGGTGTAGCCCGCGGTGGTGGTGCCCGTCGCACCGAGGAAGGTCTTGCCATCCGCGCTGATGGTGCCGGTCACGCCATTGACGATGCCGCCGAAGTCCGCGAGATCGTAGACCTTGTAACCCTCGACCAGAATGCTGGAGGCCTCGGTGATGGTGCCGTTGATGGCGCGGACATTGAGATCCGTGCCCGCACTGGTGCGTGGCGCGCGGATGTGGAGCTTGCCGCTGAACTGGCCGTTGTAGGCGCTGCTGCCCGCGGTCGAGGCATCGCCCGCGACCTTCGCCGCCACCGAGAGATCGAGCGTGGAGCCGGTCTGGATATCCACCCAGCCGGTCCCGGCCACGCCGTTCAACGAGGTGCCCGCTTCCAATGTGATGTCCCCGCCCTTGCCCGCATCACTGAACTTCTGGCCCGCCACGGTGAGGCGCGAGCCACTGGTGAGCGTGACATCGCCATGAGCGGCGAGACGGATCGAGCCGCCGGTGACGCCGCTGGCATCGATGGTGCCGGTGACATTGATCGAACCCTGGTCGACCGAGAGCAGGAAATCGGAGGCCTTGGTGGTGCCGTCCACAATCACATCGCCACCGCGCACGCGGATCGCCTGCGAGCCGGTGAAGGAGGCCTGAGTAAGCGAAGCGCTGAGGGACGCCAGAGAGGGAAGCGTGGCCGTATCCAGCACGAAGCTGCCATTGGCTCCGCCGTTGCCGCCCTTCGCCGCCAACGTTCCATTCGATGCAAAGGCACCGTGCGGCGTGGACACGGACAGCGATCCCGCATCGCCGCCACCGGTGGGCGCGGACACATCGATGCGTCCGCCGGTGGAAACGGTGACATTGCCATTGTCCGACGCCAGCACCACATCGCCGCCGCCGGTGAACTTCGCCGTGTCTCCGAAGACCTGGCGTGTGCCGGACACATCGAGCGTGCCGCCGATGGTGACATTACCGGCGGTGGCGCGCACGGAGAGGAGTCCGCTGCGGAGCTGCACCGCCGTGTTCACCTCCACCGAGGCGCCGGTGAGGATGAGACTGGTTCCGAGTCCGCTTGCTACTGGATTCACCGTAGATGTTCCCGCGACAAGTGAAAGCGATCCGCCCGCGGTGATAGTCCGCACCGCCCCGGCCGCACCGGTGACGCGTGGGGCGGAAATGGTGAGATTGCCCGGAGTGGAGAGGCCACCGGTGCCCGTACCGGTCACCCCGCGGGTCGCTGCGAGCGTGACATTCGTGTAGCCGTTCACCGCGAGCTGGTTCGCACCGAGCGTGATCGTATCGGCACGGAACTCGACCACGCCGGAGGTGGCGGTGGCCGCCGTGTTCGCGGCGTTCGCGGTGTTTTCCAGCACCAGCGATCCCGCACGGATCACCGCGGTGCCGCTTCCCTGGCCGATGCCGCGGATCGAGCCCGCGCTGAGTTCGAGCTGCGCGAGGTTGTTCCCGCCAAGCTGGCCCGCGCCATAAAGATCAAGCGTGGAGTAGCTGAGCAGCTTCAGCGAGGACGCGCCCTGGAAATCGGCGAGCGCCGCATTCGAAAGCGTGAGTCCGCTGTCCGCCGGGAGCACCACCGATCCATCGAGCTGGAGGCTGATCCGGCCGCTGCCGAGCACGTAGGTGGACGCGGACAGATCCGCCGATCCATCGAGCAGGGTGCGCGCGGTGGAATCCAGAATGATGCTGCCGCCCGCGAGCTTCGCACCCGCGGCCACGGTCAGAACCGGGGCTTGCGAAGTGGTCGCGCCGGTGCGGGTGATCGCCGCGCCCTTGCCGGAGGACACGCGGACCAGCGCGCCATCACCGGTGAGCGAGAAGTTCTCCGGAGTGACATTGCTGGTGGTGGTCGAGCGGATCTCCGCACCCGCCGCCAGCGTGAGCGCGCCGGTCGCGGAAAGGATCAGATCGTTCGCCACCAGCGCGGCCCCGGCATTGTCCACCGTGAGGCTGGAGCTGGTGGTGGTGATGACGGTGCCATCGCGGCGTCCGCCGATGAGCAGGCTTTCCGCACCGAAGCTGTTCAACACCGTGGCGGAGAGATTCACCGCACCGCTGCCGGAACCATCCGCCGTGATCGTGGTGCCGAGGCGCGTGCTGATATCGATCAACGAGCCATGCGCGCCGGAAACGATGGAGGCGGACAACACCGAACCCGAAAGGCCGAGCGTGTCCGTGGCCTGGAACACAAGGTGCCCGGAGTCCGAGGTGAGCGTGGGCACCGGCAGATTCAGCGACAGCGCGCTGGCCTTCAGGAAATCGCTGGCCTTGAAATCCTCATACTGCGCCCGTGCGCGCACCACCAATGAGGTGGCCACTTCGAAGCGCGACTGGATCGTCGGCACGGTGCGCTCGCTGTTGAGATCGTTGTAGCGGTAGCCGGAGACGATGTTCGACTTGTCGGCATTGGTGATGGTCGTTGACCCGCCGTCCTTGACCGGCGTGACCAGCACCGCCCCGGGGAGCAAGGCATAGCGCGCGGGCAGCAGCGTGTAATAGCCCGCGGGCAGGGAAGCGCTGCCGCTGAGATAGATGCGGTCGCCTGCCTTCAAGGTCCCGTTGGTGTAGCCATCGACGCCTGCGATCAGGTTGGTGCTGGCGCTGGAATTGTTGAACTCCGCATAGGGCGCGTAGTCCGCCTGGTAGGACGGGATCACCGCGAAGCTCGTCAGCGAGGCGAGGATGTCCACCGGCCCGCCGAGTCCCGAGGTCCAGCGATAGGCGTAGAGTTCGCCGCCACCGCGCAGGTCCACGGTCGCGCCCTGCTCCATGGTGAGATTGTTCGAAGCCAGCACCACATTCTTCTGCGGCAGGCCGCCCGCGGTAATGTCGGTGCCGTGCGGATCGATCCACTTGCTGCCATCCGGGCTGTAACCGTAGGGAATGGTGATCCCCTTCCCCGTCAGCGGATCAACCGCCGAGACGGAGGTGATGCTGCCTGCGCCGAGCGTGAGCGACTTCGTCACCGGCAGCGCCAGGGTGCCGCCCGCGAGGTAATCCTTCGGCGCGGTGCCGGTGCCATCCCAGCCCAGCGTGATGGTACCGAAGGGCGCGCGCAGCACACCGCTCTGCTGGATGTTCGAGGCGTAGATCGCGAGATTGCCACCACCGGACAGCGGGAGCTGGCGGCTGCCGGAGGCCTGGATCGTGACCGAGCCTTGCTTCACCACCGCACCCTCGAGGTGATCGTAGGCGACGATGGTGAAGTCCGAGGCGGTGGTGGGATAGATCTGGCCTGCACGCAGCGTGAGATTCCCCGCGAGATTGAGCGTACCGTTGCCGCGGATGTCGCCGTTGTCCGCCGCGAGTACGGCGCTACCCGTTCCTTGCAGCGAGAGATTGCCGACATCGATCAGCTCCGCCGAGACCGTGAGGGTGCCGGTGCCCCAGGTGGGCGCATAGCCGGTGCCGAAGACATTCGTCTTCGCATCCGGTGCCACCGGTGTCTGGAACGGCTGGCCGAGCGTGACATGTGCGGCATTGAGAACAGTCGCGCCGGTGGTGTAGAGCACGCCGCTATTGGCAACGGTGAGCTCGCTCCGCGCGTTGATGGTCACCGCACCCTGGAACTTCACGGTGCCTCCGAGCGTGAGCGAATCGAGCCCACCCGCCGTGAACGCATCCACCGCGAACCCGCCCATGCCATTCGCAGAGGCCACGGCGTGGCCGATGCCGGTCGGGCTGGTGATGAACTGCCCGCTCTGCGTGACGGTGAGATTCACATCACCGGTGGCGGGCAGCACGCCCGCCGGATAATAGCGACCGGAGGAAATCGACAGCGTTCCACCGAGCGCGGTACTGCCACCGGCATCCGCATGTAGCGTGGCATCTGACGCGAGCATCTGGCCACCCGCGAGAATGATCGTGCCGCCGTTGCTGTCCACGCGTGTGGCCACCGTGGTGAGGCCACCCGGCGTGCCGGTGGTGGTCTTCGTTCCCGTGGAAACGGTGCTGGCATCCAGATCGAGGATCGCGCTGGTGCCGGACACATCGATCACGGAGCCGGAAGCCGCGGCGATGTTGCCACTGATCTTGATCGTGCCGCCATCCAGCACGGTGCCTGTGCGGCGACCGTAGGGGTCCGGTATGTAGACGGTGGTGCCCGCGGCGGAAAGCACCGCGTGCGATCCGATGTATGTCGTCACCAGCGCCTGCGAATCATCGCCGAACAAACCGGTGGAATTCGACGCGCCGCCGACGGTGATCGTTCCACCCGCGGCGAAGATCGAACCGAGCACCGTGACCGTATTCCCCGTGACGGAAACATTGCCGCCCGCCTCGGTACGGATCACCGCGCCCTCGCCGATCACCACATCGCCCGCAAGCAAACGACCGCCTTCACGCGCATCCACGCCGGGGGCAGAAAGCGAAAGGCTCACCGCGGGGCGCAGGCCATCGGGATTCTCCCCCACCGCCAGTGACAGGGCTCCGGGATTCCCCGGCACTACTTGGAAGCTCTGCGCACGCGGCGCGACCACGGTGCCATCCGCCACCCACACCTCGGGCACGGCATTCGCTCCCTGGTTGGCCACCGATCCGAGACCCGAGAGAGAGAACTTGGTGAAGCCACCCTGACTGAAAAACTCCGGCTGCAACACCAGCGAACCCGCAGTGAGCGCGCTGCCGCCGATCTGCACGAACGGCGCGGTGATGGAGAGCGAGCCGCCTTGCGCGCCGGAGAAACCTTTCAGGGTGGAACCCAGCGACAACGAGCCGCCGAGCACCGACTTCAGCCCCGGGTCCTGTCCGGCGGTGATCGAGATGCTACCGGCATTCCCGTACTTGCCAGTGCCCTTCGCGGTCATGACGTAGCCGCCGGACACGTCGATCACGCTGCCGGTGGCGAGATTCACCTCGTAGCCGGTGATCTTCACCGAGCCACCGCTGGCCGCGATCGGATTGGAGTTCGCGAGGCGATCGTCTGTCACCAGCCCCGCGGTGCTCAGGGTCGATCCCGCACCCAGCGTGAAGATACCGCGTCCCGAGTTCGGCGCCGGGTCCGGAGTGCCCGCCGGTAGAGTGACCGCTACGTCCGGGGCAATGTTGTAGGTGGTGAACGTCAGCGAGCCACCCGGCGCGATGATCGATCCGGCGATGTCGATGTTCGCCGCGCCGAAGTTCAGAGAACCCTTCACCGCCGTGTGCAAGGTGACGCTCTCCGGCACATGGATGGTGCCATTGGGATTGTTCAACGTGAGCGATCCGAAATCCGATGCCAGCTCCGGAGAAAAATAAACGTTCGAGATCCGATCCGCCGCCAGTGCCGCCGGATTTCCGTTCGCATCCGTCGTGAATGCCGCCACCGCGTCCTGCACCACGCCGGATTGGAAGGTGATATCCGGCGAGGTCTGATAGGTGGTGACAACCGTGTTGTTGAGATACGTCTGAGACTGGAAGTTCAGCGTCAGCTTCGCACCCTGCGGCAGCGCGCTGGTGGTGGTGGAATTGCGGATCTGGTTCGTGCCCGCGATGGTGCTGCCCTTGAGCGAACCATCGAGCGCCATGCTCGGCGCGCTCAGCGTGATGCTGCCGCCGACCGCACCCTGCACGTAGCCTTCCTTGTAATAGGCACCGGTCGGCGCGAGCGGACTCTTGAAGGTTTCCGTCACGCCCCATTTGGCATGCACCACAGTCGAGCCGCCGGTATAGATTCCCCGATACACCTGATCCGGCGAGGCCTTGCCAATATCCACGATGTTTCCTGATGAATCGATCAAGCGCGTGGTTTGCAGAGTGGCTCCGCCGTAGTTCGTGGAGCCGCCGGAAACATCCAGCACCGAGCCATTCTGCAACACCACGGAGCCACCCGCGGAAATATCGAGCGTGCCGCCCGCGGTGGTGAGTTGTCCGACGGTTCGCTCGACCAGACCGGCGTATCCGGTGAGATCCGCCAGTGGCGTGCCGATCCAATCGCGGCCCTCATACGTGCCGCTCAGGCCGAGATCGACGGTAATGGTATCGCCGCGCAACTCGCCATCGCGCTGCACCGGTGCGACCGAGAGCTCGGAGCCGCGGAGCTGGAGTGTGATGATATTGTCCGCCACGGAGGCAGCCACGTCCTGCGATCCGGCGAGATTGATGGTCGCGCCGCTGTCGAGATAGACTTGTCCACCCGTGGCCACGAAGGTGGAGGACGGCGGCGTGGTCGCACCATTAAAGACCCACGTTCCCGCCTTGATCGTGGCCTGGGCGTTCGGTGCGAGGATGATGGAGTCCGTTTCCAGATGAACGGTAAGCCCCCGGATATTCACCTGCGAGCGCAAGGCCAGCTCGGTGCCCGCCACCTTGTCGGTGCTGGCCCACTCCGGCAGGATACGGGTGATGCTGCCCTCGCCGAGTGTGACGCCGCCGGTGTTCTTGTAGAGGAAGGGATTGCCAGTGGTGCCGTTGCTGGCGTCGTAGCCGGTGTTCGCCACCGCGCCGTAGTTCGCGAGCAGATCGATGCGTCCGTTGAGCGAGACGGAGGTCGTGCTGTCGATCACTCCGTTCTGACGGACGTCCTTGCCGGTGACGGTCGCGCTGCCACGGGCGACGGAGATGATGCCGTCATTGGTGGCCACGCCTGCATACGGCGAAAGCGCCGAAAGGGAATCGGTGACCGCGCCGACGTAGACATCGAGACCACGCAGCGAGGCATCGTTGCTGTTGTGCGCGGCAATGCCGACCTGGAGACCCGCAGCCAGCACGACCTGACCCGCAGTCGATTCGAGCGTGCCGGAATTGGTGACATTCGCGCCCACCAGCATGATGCGGCCGCCATTGCCATCCGCGCTCACGGGGGTGGTGATCTTCGCACCCGCCTGCACGGTGACATCGCCGATGCGCGTGTTCGCATCGATATCATCGTCCGCTCCCTGGTCGAGGCCGTTGAAGAGGAACTGCTGGTCGGGGTTGTTGAGGAGGCCGCGCTGGATTAGCAGTTCGTTGACCGGCAGCGCGGTGGCCACCAACGCGCCGACATTCACCTGCGAGCTGCCGCCGAAGATGATGCCGTTGCGATTGATGACATACACCTGTCCGGGCGCATCGATGGTGCCGAGGATCTGCGTGGGATTCGCGAACGGGTCGTTGACCTTGTTGAAGGCGATCCACTGGCTGGCGCTGCTGCCGCCCGCGCTCTGGTCGAACTTGAGCTCGGTGTTCTTTCCAACGTTGAAGGTCTTCCAATTCAGGATCGCCTGCTGGGCCGTTTGCTTGACGGTCACCTGCGTCTTGCCGCCGCTGGTGGTCGCTTGCACGGGCAGGTTCGCGCCCTGCCATAGAGAGGAGTTCGTGCCGACACGCGGGTCCACTTCCAAACCGCCCGCGGTCAGGCCATCGGGGACGTCGGGAAGAAGCTGGCCGGGCTTGGTGGGATTCTGACCGAGATTGTTGGAGCCATTGTTCTTCGCCAGATTGCGTGCCGCGGTCTGCATCGCCTGCACGGCCTGGATCGCCTGCGTGGTCTTCGCGAGCGCGTCATTGGCATTGCCGGTGGCACGCGGCGTGATCGCCGCCGGAGTGTTGGTCGTGCCGGTGGTCGTCGTTGGAGCATTACCACGCGCCGCGCCGCCGCGCAGGAGGTCCCCGCCTTGTACGACGATCGTCGTGGCAAGGGTGCACACGAGTCCGAGAGGCAGATGCTTCCGGACAAAACGTCGTGACAGGAAATGACGGCGGGGCTTCATGACAATGAATATGGAAAACGTCTCAGGGCTTCTTCTTCGTAGGAGCCGGTTCCGGTTTGATGCGGTTGTCCTCGATCTTGTCGCCGTAGTCCTGCACCAGCGTCTCGATGCGCGCGCGGGTGATGCCGGTGAACGGCTCGCGCGCCGACAACGCCTCGCCCACCCCGAACTTCGCGTAACGGTCCAGGATCTCGTTCGCGGTCTTCGCCAGCGCGACGTTCTTCGCGCGCTGGTCCTCGACCTTGCGGCGCAGCACCGCGTTCTGGTCGGTGAGCTTCACCCGTTCGGCTTCCTTCGCCGTCGCGAGTGCGGCGGCCTTGGCGTAGCCGTCCTTCCACTTCTCCAGCGCTTCCTTGAACTTGCCGATGAGCTGTTCCTGCGCGGCGACCTTGCCGTTGAGGTCCTCGATCTGCTTCTTCGCCGTGGTCTGGTCCGCCGCCGCCTGTTTGGTCAGCTTCTCGACCTGCGCGGTGAGCTCTTTCACCTTGGCGTCGTTGGCGTCCTTCTCGGCCTGCAGGTTGGCCTTGTCGGCTTCCGCGGTGCGGAGCTGGAGCATCGTCGCCTTGAGCGATTCGCGCAGCTTGGTTTCAGCCGGGCTGGGACCGTCGGCGGCGAGCGCCGCGCCAGCGGCAGCGCGAGGGCGAGGGCGAGGAGGAGAAGGAGGAGCGCATGGCTTCGAGGAGAGGAAGAGGATTTGAAATCTGGGATCTGGAATTTCAGAGGTGGAACGGTCGCGCCGGACGGCCTCAGAACTTGGCGTTGAGGTCGACCTGCAGGATGTCGTTGCGGTAGGTCGGGCCGGCGATCTGGTCCGCGCTCATCCAGCGCGCGCCGATGCGCACCGCCTTGAGAGCGCCATGTTCGCCCCGAGCGTGAAGCCCTTGAGGTTGGTGCCGCCGCCGCCGAAGTCCGAGTCGGTCAGGCCGTCGACCACCGAGTCGCTCTCGACGTAGCGGTAGCCGAGGTAGGTCTGCCAGTCGCCGAACTTCTCCAGCGCCGCGTCCCCACCACGAGGTTGACCATCCACGCGGTGTCGCCACCCTCGAACAGACCCTGCTTCTGCGGGTCCCCCGACGGCCCGCGGTTGTTGACCGCGAACTGCGCCACCGACGATTTGTCGAAGGCCACGTTCTTGACGAACTCGCCGGTCAGAGACAGGCGCACCGGCTCGTAGCCGTCGTAGTCGAGGCGGCCGGTCACCGTCAGCTCGCGGAACGGCGAGGCCAGCCCGAGCTACTGCCACTGGTTGCTGTTGCCGTTGTTGTTCGACGGATCGGGCAGGATGTTGCGCAGCGCCATGTAGGTGTTGCCCTTCTGCGCGAACGACGGACGCAGCCCGTCGGTGTCGCCCGCGTCGGAGGACGTCAGCGGCACGTGCGGCGTGGACAGCTTGCCCTTCACGCCGTCGAAGTCGTAGAAGGCGACGCCGAACTTGCCGGTGAGCTTCTCGGCGATCTTCCACTCGACCCCGATCTGGCCGCCGTAGATGTACTTGTCGGTGCTCTCGAACTTCGCCGGATTGATCGACGAGAAGTTGAAGTCGGTGTTGAAGATCGGGAACGCGCCCGCGGTGGCGAAGACCTTGATGTCGTCGTTGAAGCGGAACTTGCCCTTGGCGGCGAAGCCGTCGAAGCCGAGGTCGTCGTCCCAGACGATGTCGGTGTTGAAGAACGGGTTGTCGAAGCGCCCGGCCTGGAGGTCGACGTCGTAGCAGTGGTCCTCGCCGAAGTGGTAGCTGAGGAAGGCGCGGTCGATCCAAACGGCGTACTTGCTGAAGTTCCCGCCCTGGGCGTTGCCCGCCGCCCCGAGGCTCTGGTTGGGCGAGACCGGCGAGTTGTTCTCGCCGGTGGCGAGACGCAGCCCGGCGGTGAAGCCGTCGTCCAGATCGATCTCCGCCCCGACGCGGGCGCGCAGGCGGAAGCGGTCGCGGTCCTGGTCGACGTTGTACTGCGGCGAGTGCTGGGTGCCGGCGGTGTCGTAGGGCGCGCCGGTGTTGATGGCGTTGAAGTTCGGGAACTGGCCGCTGTTGTCGTTGCCGCCGGGGAAGAAGCTGCCCTCGTAGCGCACGCGGACGTCGCCGAAGACCTTGTAGCGCTTCACCCATTCCGGGGTGGCGGCGGGCGCCGACCAGTTCTGGACGCGGGCCTCGGTGAGCAGCTGGTGCTTGATCTCCTCGCGCATCTGCGCCTTGACCGTTTCCGGGACGTAGGTGACGCCGACCTCGCCCTCCTGCACCGGCGCGAGCGCCTCCTGCTGCACCGCGGTCTGGATCTCGGCGCGCTGCTGGGCGCGGACGCGGGTGGCGTCGGCCTCGGCCTGGCGGATCATGGTGTCGGCCTCGTCCTTGGTCAGCACGCCCTTCTCCACCAGGCGGTGGATCAGGTTGATGGTGACGTTGTCGGTCGGCCTGGCCGCCTCACCTGCGGGAGTTTCCGTGGTTTCATCGCCCACCGGGGTGACGCCCTCGGCGGGGAGCTGGTCGAGCGACGGCACCGCGAGCGACTCGTCCTCGGCGAACGCCGGTTGGAGGGCGAGCGCAAGCAGCGGGGCGAGGCGGAGGGGGATGGAACGGACGGACATGGGAACGTGGAAGAAGAGAGGGATCAAAAGGGGGATATCAGCGCGAGGCGGTGGAGGGCTTGGAAGCGGAGATGCGCATCACGATGGGCATCGGCATGTCCGTGGGAGGAGCGCTCGGAAGCTGCAGGCCGTTGAGCACGGCGGTGGCGTTGCCGTCCGCGCCCTTGGCACGGGTGACCCGGCCGGTGGCGTCCACCCACACCCGGAAGGTGCCGCTGAAGGTCGCCGTGCGGGTCTTGGGATCGCGGCCGAGGGCGTCGCGCACCGCGCTCTGGGTTTGGCCGGCGTAGGCGTCGTACTTGCCGCTGCGGCGGCCGCCGTTGCCACCGATGCCGGTGCCGCCGTTGCCGACCGCACCCTTGCCGGTGCCGTGGCTCAGGCCGAAGCTGTCGTTGCCGGGCCCTTCGAGGTTGGTGCTCAGCGCCGGGGCCGGTTCGGGCTCGGGGCCTGCGGCGGCGGCGGGGTGTCCTCGATCGCCTCCTGCTTGACCATTTCCTGTTTCACTTCCTCCTGCTTCGGCGGCTCGACCTTCGGCGGCGGCGGAGGGAGTGGCGGCGGGGCGGCAGCACGATGCTGATGGTGTCCACCTTGCGCGGCTTCGGCTTGTCCCCGCCCTTCGGCGCGAGGACGAAGGCACCGCCGCCGATCGCGACCAGCGCGACCGCTCCGGCGATCCACGGCCACGGACTCTTTTTCGGTGGGTCGAGAAGTTCGTTGCTCATGAGAGTTCAGAAGTTGGGACCACAGATTTCGCAGATGACACAGATTGAAGAGGAGGAAGACGAAGATTCTGTCTTCTGAAAAATCAGCGTAATCCGTGGTCAATGATCCGAAGTCGTGAAGTCGTAGGGTTGTAGTAGTTCGAAAGGAATTACTTCGCCTGCGTGGCGAGGCCGATCTGGGTGATGCCGAGACGGCCGAGGACATCGAGCACGTCCATCACGCCCTGGTACTGGACGGCGCGGTCGCCGCGGACGACCACCGGGAACTCGGGCGTCGAGGCCTTGAGCGTGCCGAGGCGGCTCTCCAGGTCCGCCAAGGTCACCGGCGTGGTGTTGAGCAGGATCTTGCCGTCCGGCGTCACCGTGATCGCCTGGGTCTTCGGACCGCCCAGCTTCGGCTGGCTCTTGCTGCCGCGCGGCAGGTCGATCTTCGTCCCCTTCACCCCGCGGTGGTCATGATGATGAAGATCAGCAGCAGCACCAGGTAGAGGTCCACCATCGGCGTGACGTTGATGTCGTCGTAGCTTTTTCCGTCGTCGGCTTGCATGGCGTGGGTCGGGGTCCGGGGTGGATCGGATCAGACGGGTTCGAGCGTCTTGGGCACCGGGTGCGCGTTGGCGTGCGCCTGGGTGGCGTTCACGTGCGGCGTGGATTCGCCCGCCGGCGGGTAGAACTCGGCCATCTTGGCGATGAACTCGTCGATGAAGACCTGCATCGTGCCCATCGACTCCTTGATCTTGCTGCTGAGGTAGCTGTAGATGAACAGCGCCGGGATCGCGACGATGAGGCCCGCCACGGTGGCGAGCAGCGCGCTGGCGATGCCGGGCGCGATCGAGTTGACGTCGACCTCGCCGCTCTTGGCGATGATGGCGAAGGTGATCATCACCCCGACCACGGTGCCGAGCAGGCCGACATAGGGTCCACCCGCGATGCTCATGGTCAGGAACACCAGGCCCTTGTTGAGGTGGTGGTTCTCATGCACCAGTCCGGCGTCGAGGCTGGCGCGGATCGCTTCGATCGAGCGGCCCGACAGGCCCTTGGTCCGCGTCTTGTCGCGCTCGAGGCGGTGGCGGATTTCCTCCGAACCGATGTGGTAGAGGTGGTAGAGCGGCGATTGCTTCACCAGCGCCTGGGTCCTCGCGTCGGCGAGACCGCCGAAGCTGCTGACATTGGCCTTGTCGCCGTGGTCGAGCGCGGTGAGGTCGCCGGAGAGCTTCTTCCACTGGTCGAGGAAGACCTTGCCGCCCTTCTGGATCGAGTTGAGGTAGAAGAACTTTTTCACCGCCACGCTCCAGCCGACCAAAATCATGAGCACGCACACGCCGATGGCCATCCAGCCGTCGAACATCATGTTCTTCGCGATGTCGCCGAAGAGCATGATGTGCTCGAGCGCGGCGCTGTGCTTGGCGCCGCCTTCGCCGCCTTCCACCTCGCCGACGGCGACGGCCTTGGTCGCCGCCTCGCTGGGTACTCCTGGGTGAGGGCGGCGAGCTTGAGCCAGCCCTCGGGGCGGGCGACGCGCGAGATTTCCAGTTCGTCGAGCTCGCCGTTGAAGCGTTCGCTGTTGGCCACGGGGCCGCGGTGCCGCCGAGGAGCAGCGGCGCGGTGCTGGCGGGCAGGCCCGCGGCGAGCGAGCCGGCGGCCACGCCGTTGACGTAGGTCTTGATGGCCGCGCCTTCGGCGACGAAGGCGACGTGGCTCCACGCGCCGGCGGCCAGCGGCGCGCCGGAACTACTGCGAACGCCGTTGTTTTCCACGATCAGGACGCCCTGGTCCAGAACCACCCGAAGGGTGTCGCGGCTGAAGAGGATGGCGTTGGGACGCAGCGCGGCGGGCTTGACCCAGGCCGACCAGGTCAGCGCCTGGTTGGCGGTCCATTCGAGGGTCGCGGTGTTGGGGATGCCGACCGGTTCGCCACCGGCGAGGCGCAGGCCGCCGCCGACCACCGCGCCTTCGGACGCGGCACCGGGCTTGTCACCGTTGTTCTTGGCCGGGGAGGAGTCGACCGGCGCGGCGCCGCGCTCGGCGAAGTGATAGACGAGCACGGTGTCGGCGTCGTAGGCGGGGGCGGCCGCGGGGCGGCGGCTTTGGGATTGCCGTAGTAGAGCGTGAACTTCGCCTCGCCGCCCTTCACCGCGGGCACCTTGACCCACACGAAGGCCTCGTTCATGAGGCCGTCGTATCTCTCGATCTGGTAGGGCAGTTCCTTGCCGTCGTCACCGATGAAGCGCAGGTCGCTGCCATCCTCCTTGGCCGTGGGGAACTGGAAGTTGCCGTCGTGCAGGCGCACCAGCACCGTCGCGGCACCGGCGTCGCCCGCGTCCTTCGCCGACACCGCCACCGGCTGGCGCTGCGTCCATTCCTTGTTCCACCAGTTCGAGGATTCACCGGCGGAAACATGCTGGGCCAACAGGGTGGCCAGGACGGGGAGAGTGAGGAGACGGAAGCGCATGTTGAGAGTTGAAGGCTGAGAGTTGAGAGGCAGAGGAAGAGGAGAGGTGGAGACGAAGCGGGTGGCGGGCGTTGCTTTAGAAGTCGCCCCAGACGCGGAAGGTGTAGAGCGGCTGGCGGTCCTGGCCGCTGCTGCGCCGCAGCAGCGGCAGCCCGACGTCGAGCGAACCGTTGTAGTGGTCGAAGAAGCGCCCGCGCGTGCCGAGGCCGACGCTGAGCAGGCTGCTGCCGGGGTCCTGCCCGGGAAGAGGCGCCTGGATCGACGTGAACCCGGCGTCCCCGAAGACGTAGAAGCGCCAGTCGTTCTCCGCATCGTCCTTGCCGGTGCCGACCAACGACGGGCTGCGCAGCTCAAGGGTCGCGGTCACCGCGTCGTCGCCCAGCGTTTCGCTTTCGAGGTAGCCGCGCACCGTGCCGAGGCCGCCCGCCGAGAACTGCTCGCTGTTGACCAGCGGCTGGCTCGACATCTGGCCCTGCACCCGCGCGAAGCCCTGCAGCCCGTGCGGCAGGTCCCGGTGTGCGAGAGGTCGCCGCGGAAGTAGAGGAAGCTGCCCGCGCTCTTGTAGCGCTTGTTGTTGAACTCGTCGGCCGAGGCCCCCATCCCGCGCAGGTGCAGCGTGACCCCGCCGTTGAAGTCGGTCTTGCCGCTCTTGTGCTTCAGCGACGCGGTGTAGAGCGCCGTCAGCGGGTAGTAGGTGAGCGGCGCCTGGATCGTCCCGGTGCTCGAGGTGAGGTCCTCGTCGAAGTGCTTGTAGTCGAGACCGAAGCTCAGCGACTGGTAGAAGTCCCTGCCCTGCGGCAGCGTCTTCAAGACCCGGAGGCCGAGGATCTCGCCGCGGCCCGCCACCGCCAGCCCGCCCAGCGTCGAGACGTTGCTGTCCTGCTTGGTCCCCTGCAGCATCAGGCTCCAGCCGTTGGAGAGCGGCGCCAGGTAGTAGCCGGAGAACACCTGCGCGTCCTCGAGATCCAGCGGCGCGACCTGGAAGCTCATCCCCATCGCGTGGCCGAGCTGCCACAGGTTGTCATACGAGACCGCGCCGTTGAGCCGCAGCTCGCTGGTGTTCGCGCTGTAGCGGTTGTTGACCTCGAGGCTGCCGTGCAAGGGCAGCCCGTCCTTGACCTTCAGATCGATGTCCACCGTGCCGGGCTCGACGCCGGGACGCAGCTCCGGCGTGACCGTGCGGCCGCCGAGCTGGTTCATCGCCACGAGGTTTTTCGTCACCTCGTTGAAGTTGACCACCCTGCCCTCGGCCAGCGCCGGGGCCAGCCCCTTGAGCGCCGAGGGCGAGGTGAAGCGCGCGCCCTTCACCCGCAGCCGGCCCACCGGGTTTTCCGAAACCTCCAGGATCACCGTGCCGCGCTTGATCTGCTGCACCGGGATCGCCACCGCCACCGCCTGGTAGCCCTTGTCGTGATAGAGCTTTTCGACCGCCGCCCGCGCCCGGTCCACGTCCGCAGGCATCTGCCCCGGTCCCAGGAACGGATACACCGCCTCGCCGATCTCCGCACTACCCACCACCCCGCTCTTCACACCACGCACCCGGTACTCGCGGATATACATCGGACGCGCCTCGCCAACAGGAGCCTCACCTTCGGCACGCACTTCATGGAACGTCCATGCGGAAGCGGCGACGAGTGCGAGGCGGAGACTGGCTTTGAAATCAAACATGAGGACGGCTCTGGCTAAGAGGAGATCCGGGAATCGGAAGCATCCGGATTGGATGCGATGGAGAACAGACGGCTCAATCGGAACGGGCTTCGAGGGCGGTTTGCCGGACATCGGCATAGGCCGACCATCCCCACTTGGTACGGAACAATTCGTCCTCGTAAGAAAGACCGCGGTGCGGACGGATGGAAGCGACCGGAGCGGCTACGGCTTCCGGCTTTGTTTCCACCGGAGTCTTCGCATCCACCGTCTTTTCCACGCTCACGGCGAGCGCCACACCCGACGCGCCCGGCACGGGCCGGAACCCGCGGACGATCACGTTCCGCTGGTTCACACGCACTGCATTGCCTGGTGACGTTGCTTCGACCGGCGAGAAATCTTCCACGTCTTCCGCCGGTTGAAAGGTCGTCGCCTCGGCGACAACCGGAGCCACTGTCACGACAGCCGCCACGAGCGCGTCAGGTGTGTGCTTCTCATCCACCCGTGTCCTTGATTCCCCTTCCCTTCTCCGCTCCGCCGCTCCTGCGAACGCGGCTTCGGAGCGACCGAACGACCGCTGCTCCAGCGCACGACGCAGGGGTGCGACCGAATGATCGTGGCGACCCACGAACAAACTGATCGACAGCAACGCAGCGAAGACGGCGATGAGCGGAAGGAGTTTCATGGCACGGGGAGATGAGTCGTGCAATCCGCCGGAAGGAGAGACGGCCTCCGGCGGATCACGGTGCTACCAAGGGATCACTTCGGCACCACCAGGCCACCGTCGGTGAAGCGCTGGACCTTGAAGGTGCTGTCGTTGAACAAACCACCGCCGGATGGAGCGTCCACATTCTTGATCTGGTCGCGCAGCGCGTTGGCGAAGTTGAGCTTGGTGCCGGTGAGGCCGCTCTGCGGCTTGAGAATACGGTTGTAAAGCCAGGCGGTGTAGCGGCCGTTCTGAACATTCGAGCTGGTGAGATCCACGCCGTTGTACTTCAGCGCCACGCCGCGGTTGGCCAAGGGCACCACGCCGTTGCCGCCCAGAATGCGATCGGTCGCATCACCCGGAGTCACGTAGCCGATGTAGTAACCGGCGGTCGCATTCGGATAGAGGAACTGGTTCGTCTGGGTATCCTCATCGAAGTACTTCCCCTTGTAGGCATCGGAACCAAGCGTGACGGTGAGGTTCTGCGCCACCAGAGCACCGGAGCTGAAGCCGCCGTTGCCGAGGCCGCTGAAGATACCACTGACGGTTTCGACCGGCCACAGCGCGTGGGAATTCACGGTGCCGCCGTAGGTGATGCCACTGGTGGTGGTGGTGCCAGTGACGGAAGGCTGCCACACCGTGACGCCGGTGGTGGTGCCCAGACCGATCTCCGTATAGGCACCGAAACGCTGGCCGGCGTCCGTATTACGGCCGATGGCGTAGACGATCTTGTTCTGGTCCGCACTGAAATCACCCGTGAACTGTGCGAGCGAAACCGAACCGGAGGTGTAGAGAAGCTGCGCGAGCTGGGTGGTGATGTTCGCACCCGTGCTGGGGAAACCCGGGCTGGCGTAAAAGCCCAGCGGCGAAACACCGACGATTTCCTCCACCACCGGATTGTAGGTCACGTTCTCGAACACTCCATTGAACGGCGAGGTTGACTGGAAGTTCGTGGAAAAACCGAAGTCGGCCTTTCCGATCTCGTAGTCCACATTGAGGTTGGTAGCGGTGAGCGGATTCGGCACGGTGCCGGTGCCGGTGCCATTGCTGACCACGAAGCGCTGGTCCGTATTGCCCGCCACCGCGGCCACTCCGGCGAGAGCGCCGGAGTAGGAAACCTTGATGATGACCGGATTGCCATTCCAGGTGCCGTTCCAAGCGCCGAAGTTCGCGCCCGTGGCCGTGCTCAGCGAACCGGAGGACGAGGTATTGCCGGAAACACCCTGGAAGGTCCAACCGGAGGCGAGGATATGGGAAATCGCGGTCTGGGTGGCGACCCGGTCGCCATTGGAACCCACGATGCGGATGACGGTCTGGCCGGAGGCGGAACCGGCGAGGGCGAGGACGAGAGCGGCGAGGGCCGCGCTTTTGAATGGTTTCATGAGTGTGGTTGGGAAAAAGGTTTAAAAGACTAGGAATATAGTAGATTTCAGGCGGAACGGCGGCGGCGGGAGATGCCGAGCAAAAGACCCGCGGCGGCAACCAGGGTCACCGACGGCTCCGGCACCGGACTGACGTTGGAGGTGAAGCTCAGCACGCCGCTATCGCTGATGGTGAAGTAGCCGGGCGTGGTGACACCGGTGGTGCCGATGCGATAGAGATCGAGCGCGGTGCCCGCGGTGCCATCGCCGAAATTGCCCTCGATGCTGTTCCAGCCGCTGAGAGAGCCGAAATCGGAGGTGCCGCCGGTTCCAACCTGCTTGTAGTAGCTGGAGGCACTGGACGAATTCGTCTGGAGCACACCGAAGTTGCTGTTGTCCGTGGAGGTGCTGCCCTGGTAGCCGCCGATGCCCTGGAGCACCGGTGAGATCTGGTTGGCGGTGCTGGTGCGGTTCGCGGCACTCAGCGCGATCCATGGATCGCTTTGCACGCCCACCGTGGGCTGCTCCTTGGAGGCATACAGCGTGGGGCTGGCACCGGGGCTGACGCCGAAGACGCCCCACGAAACATCGCCGCGGGTGTTCCAGTCGGAACCATAGGTGGCCACCAGGTCAGCCCCGATGTTGCCAACGTTGAGCGTGATCGTGGAGCCGGGAGTCGCATCGCGGAACTGCGAATACTGGCCGACATTGACGATGTAGGAGGTGGAGCTGCCCTGGCCGTCGGTGGCACGGAAAGCGACGAAGATATCGCCACTGGCCGGAGCGGTGACGGTCACCGAGGCCTTGGCCGCCGCGGCCCCGAGGACCACGCCGGTCACGGCGAACAAGGTCGCACGCAGTGTTTTGGAGTGAAGTTTCATTTGTCTTTCGAAGTGTTGGTGAAGGCTGGCCCGCCAGAGGCTGGGCCGGGGATGAGAGCCGGACCGCCGCATGCGCCTGTGGTCCGTCTCGGTTGCTGGGTGGGAATAGGCCTCCGGGAGTTCCGGTCGGTGGAAATCGCTGCCGCGCGTGGCGGCACGCCAACGCTCATCGACAGGAACAGGTGGAGCAGGTCATTGGACAAATGAGGTGGAGAGAGCTCTGATTGCGCCTTACTGCGAAACCCGTACCCGATAGAAACCGGTGGGACGCGAGCGACGGACGGCATCGGTATCCAGGAAAGTGTGGGGAGCAGCTCCGGTGGCGGCATACGTGCCGATGGATTCCCAGGAACCGGCGGCGAGCGTCTGCGAGTACTCGACGGTATAGGTGCGGGAGGCGACCACGTTGAAATTCACATGGATGCCATCCCCGGCCGGGGCCACCGATTGAAGCCGGAAGAAATCCGTGGAATCGTTCGGATTCGTGCCCGCGATCGCTTCGTTCGCATCGGTCACACCGTCGTGATCGGTATCCGTGTTCGGATTGGTGGGAACGACATTGGTGAAATGGATGGTCCCCGAAGCACTGATACTGAAGCTGCCGACGGTCGTCACACCGGAGGCCGCAATGCGGTGGAAATCGAGAATCGTTCCCGCTTCACCATTGCCGAAGCTGCCTTCGATGCTGCTCCACTGGCTCAGCGAGCCGAAGTCACTCGTACCCGCGGTAGCCACCTGCTTGTTGTAGCTGGAAGCATCCGCCGAGTTCGTCTGGAAGGTGGCGATGAGGCTGTTGTCCGTGGAGAGACGGCCCTTGTATCCGCCGATGTTCTGGATCACCGCGCTGATCTGATTCGACGTGCTGGAGCGGGACTGCTGCACCAGAGTCGGCCATGCGGTGCTGCGGACGTTCACCTGGGTACGCTCACGGGAACCGTAGATGATCGGATTGCCGTTGTTCGGACGGAACGAGAAGATCCCCCAGAAAAGGTCGGCGCGGGTGTTCCAACCATCGCCGTAGGTGGCCTTGAGATCCTCACCAATATTTCCCAGTCCGGAGACATCGAAGGAGCTTCCAGCTGCGGCGGTCGTGAACTGCGTGTCCACACCCAGCTTCACCAGATAGGAAGTCGCGCTGCCTTGGCCATCGCTGGCACGGAATGCGAGAAACACGTCCCCCGTCACCGGATCCGGCACGGCGGGGTTGACGGCTTGGGCGCTGGTCACGGCAAGCACGGAACTGGCCAGCACAAAGAGGGCGGAGCGGTAGAGGTGGGCTCTCATGTCAGCGGGAAAGGTTAAGCTGGATTGATAAAACCAGACTTTTTTGTATAGTTTTTAGGCGATGAAAAGAGGAGGATGGAGAAAAGTTCCGGGCACGATGGCGCGGAGATGAAGATTGCCTGGAAAAGGCCGGGGCAGAGGCCATCGTTTCCCTACGTGGGGATCACGGGCCGCAATCAAACCGGTTTCCCGATGGAAGACGGGTCAACAGGCGATCAGGATCAATCCAGCTCGCTCCCATTTGCATGGGTTGCTTTCGCCGAATCGAATCAAACCCTTATCAATCTCATCTTTTTAGTGTAGATTAGAAGCAGGGCTGGGAATTTCTTAATCCGCTCTCCACCCTTGTCAATTTTATTTTACCTATTGGTAGAGAAAAGGAGGAGCAGCCGACTCCCCTTCTCCTACCGGCACACGAAAAAGCCCGGCAGCGGAATCCGCTCCGGGCTTTTGGTAAAGATGGTTTCCGAGGATCAGATCGCGGCAAGAATGCCGTTGAACGTGGAGCTCGGGCGCAAGGCGGCGGAAGCCTTCGCGTCGTCCGGCTGGTAGTAGCCGCCGATGTCCACCGGCTTGCCCTGTACGGCGATGAGTTCCTCCACGATCTTCGCCTCGTTCGCACGCAGGTCGGTGGCGGCGGTGGTGAAGAGCGCCTTCAGTTCGGCATCGTCATTCTGCGCGGCGAGCGCCTCGGCCCAGTAGAGCGCGAGGTAGAAGTGCGAGCCACGGTTGTCGATGGTGCCGAGCTTGCGGCCCGGGGAACGGTCCTCATCGAGGAACTTGCCGGTGGCAGAGTCCAGCGTAACGGCCAACACCTTCGACTTGGCATTGCCGAACGTTTCGCCGAGGTGCTCGAAAGACACGGCCAGAGCGAGGAACTCACCGAGCGAATCCCAACGGAGGTAGTCCTCCTGCACGAACTGCTCGACGTGCTTCGGCGCGGAACCACCGGCTCCGGTTTCGAAAAGTCCGCCGCCATTCATCAGCGGGACGATGGAGAGCATCTTGGCGCTGGTGCCGAGCTCGAGGATCGGGAACAGATCGGTGAGGTAGTCGCGGAGCACGTTGCCGGTCACCGAGATGGTGTCCTGTCCGGCCCTGATGCGCTCCAGTGAGAACTGGCAGGCGGCAGCCGGGGCGAGGATGCGGATGTCGAGGCCGGTGGTATCGTGATCCTTCAGGCAGGTGTTCACCTTCGCGATGATCTGCGCGTCATGGGCGCGGTTCTCATCGAGCCAGAACACCGCCGGAGTGTTGGTGGCGCGGGCGCGGTTCACGGCCAGCTTCACCCAATCCTGCACCGGGGCGTCCTTGGTCTGGCAGGCGCGCCAGATGTCGCCTTCCTCCACGGTGTGCTCAAGAAGCACGGTGCCAGCGGAATCAATCACACGGACGGTGCCCGCCGCCGGGATTTCGAAAGTCTTGTTGTGGGAGCCATATTCCTCGGCGGCCTGCGCCATGAGGCCGACATTCGGCACGGTGCCCATGGTGCGGGGATCGAAGGCGCCGTGCTTCTTGCAGAAGTCGATGGTGGCCTGATAGATGCCCGCGTAGGAGCTGTCCGGAATCACGGCGAGCGTGTCTTGCAGCTTGCCCGCGGCATTCCACATCTGGCCGGAGGAACGGATCATGGCCGGCATGGAGGCATCCACGATCACATCGCTGGGGACGTGGAGGTTGGTGATGCCCTTGTCGGAATTCACCATCGCGATGGCCGGGCCTTCCGCATAGAGCGCGGCGAGGTCGGCTTCGATGGCAGCCTTCTGGTCGGCGGGAAGCGACTGGATCTTCGCAACGAGGTCGCCGAAACCGTTCTTGAAATCGATGCCGAGCGGGGCGAGCACGGCGGCGTGCTTGTCGACAAGCGCCTTGAAGAACACGTCCACGGCGTGGCCGAAGATGATCGGGTCCGAGACCTTCATCATGGTGGCCTTCATGTGCAGGGAGAACAGCACGCCCTCGGCCTTCGCTTTCGCGACCTGCTCTTCCAGGAAGGACACGAGCGCCTTCTTCCGCATCACGGTGGCGTCCAGGATCTCACCGGCCTTCAGCGGCGTGCTGGCCTTGAGGACGGTCACCGCGCCATCGGCGGCGGTGAGCTCGATCTTCACATCGGTGGCGGCGGGAACGGTGACGGACTTCTCATTCGAGAAGAAGTCGTCCTGCCCCATGGTAGCGACGGTGGTCTTGGAATCCGCGGACCAGGCACCCATCGAGTGCGGGTTCTTGCGGGCGTATTCCTTCACGGCCTTCGGCGCGCGGCGGTCGGAGTTGCCTTCGCGAAGGACCGGGTTCACGGCGGAACCCTTTACCTTGTCATAGCGGGACTTGGCGTCCTTTTCGGCATCCGTCTTGGGGTCTTCCGGATAGTCCGGCAGGGCGTAGCCCTTGGCCTGGAGTTCGGCGATGGCCGCCTTGAGCTGTGGAACGGAGGCGCTGATGTTGGGAAGCTTGATGATGTTCGACTCCAGCTTGGTGGCGAGTTCTCCCAGCTCGGCCAGCGCGTCACCGATGCGCTGTTCGGCGGGCAGGAGGTCGGCGAAATTGGCGATGATGCGGCCGGCGAGCGAAATGTCCCGGGTCTCCACCGCGATGCCGGAGTGCTTCGTGAACGCCTGGACGATCGGCAGGAACGAATAAGTCGCGAGCGCGGGGGCCTCGTCGGTCTGGGTGTAGATGATGGTGGGCACCTTGGACATGGTCGTGAGGTCGGATTAAGACCGGCCACGGACTAGGCGATCCGCCCTTCCGGGTCAATCCCAGTCGACGCCGGGAAGGCCGGTTTCGCGTTCTTGCGAAGATTTTTCCAATCGACCGTTTGACTTTCTAACATGCGCGGCCACGTTGAGGCGGCTTCCGGCGCTCGGCTTGGCTTTTTTCATGACACAAAATCGCCCGGTTCGTACGGGCCCGGCTAGCCACCTGTTTCCCGGTGCGCCCTTGACGCCATCTGAAAAAGATTGCCACCGGTCCGGGGGAGAAAATCGGACAAGCTCTCAGCCCCCTGCGGACCCACCTTGCTGATTCCGATCACACCCGCGCCGACAATGGCATTGGGGCCGCAGGTGGGACCAGGGGATCCCCACCCGTTTGCTACGGAACGCTCGGAATCAGCGGCCCAGCGCCATTTCCCACTCGGCTTCCTTGAAGCCGGTCAGGGCCACGCCCTTGCCGATCACAAACGGTCTCTTCACGAGATTGCCGTTCGCGGCCAGCAGCCCGAAGGCCTCCTCGCGTGACATCCCCGGCAAGCGATCTTTCAGTCCGAGCTCGCGATAATCTCCGCCGGATGTATTGAAGAGCCGCTGCAAGCCGAGGCTGGCCGCCGCGGTCGCCAGTTCCTCCACGGTCGGCGGTGTCTCGCGAATCGCCTTTTCCTCGAAATCGATGCCGCGGGCTTGGAGCCATTTCTTCGCGTCCCGGCAGGTGGAGCAATTCTTGTAGAGGTAAACCTTGAGCACGGCGCAGTTTCACCGTCCTCTTCCCTCCACCGCAAGCGCCGATGTCCGCCCTCCTCTCCGCCAACGAACTCCGCCTGTCCTACGGTTACCAAACCCTGCTGGACGGGGTGACGCTTGCCGTTTCCGCCGGAGAGAAAGTGGGGCTCGTCGGTCGCAACGGCTGCGGCAAGACCTCGCTGCTGAAGATCCTGACCGGTGCCCAGCAGGCGGACTCCGGGGACCTTTCGCTGCGCCGCAGCATCCGGGTGGGGTATCTGCCACAGGAATTCGAACTCGATCCGACTCTCAGCGTCCATGAGAACATCGCCGCCGGAGCCGCCGATTTGGTGGAGGCCATCCGCCGCTATGAGCACGGTGAGGGCAGCGATTCCGAGCTGGCCGAACTGCTGCACCTGATCGAACACGCCGATGGCTGGAACCTCGACACCCGGATCAAGGCGATCTCCACCGCTCTCGGCACCGCTCCGCTGGAAGCTCCCGTCGGCCCACTGTCCGGTGGGGAGAAGCGCCGTGTCGCCCTCTGTCGCGCGCTGGTCTCGCAGCCGGATCTGCTGCTACTCGATGAGCCGACCAACCATCTCGACTCCGAGTCGATCCGCTGGCTGGAGGATTTCCTCAAGGGCTTCCCCGGCGCGGTGATCTTCGTCACCCACGACCGCTACTTCCTCGATGTGATCGCCACCCGCATCATCGAGATCGACCAAGGTCGCGCGTTCTCCCACCCGGGGAACTACACCGCGTATCTGGAATCGAAGGCCGTGCGCCAGCAGATCGCCGAACAGACCGAGCGCCGCCGCCAGCGTTTCCTCCGCGAAGAGCTGGAATGGGTGCGCTCCGGCGTGAAAGCACGCGGTACGAAATCCCGTCACCGCCTCGATCAATTCTACGAGATCGAAGGACTGCAAGCGCCTCCCGAGGAACGCGAGATGGATCTTCTCATCCCTCCCCCGCCCGAACTCGGCAACACTGTCGTAGAGTTGGAAAGCGCGGGCATCAACGTCGGCACCGCCGCCAATCCGCGCTGGCTGTTCCGCCACCTCACGCTGTCGATGCGTCCGGGGCAATGCACCGGCATCGTCGGTCGCAACGGTGTTGGCAAGACCACGCTAATCAAGCTCTGCCTCAACCAGATCCCGCCCAACGAAGGCACCGCGGAACTCGGCAAGAAGGTGCGGGTGAACTACATCGACCAAACCCGCATGGCGCTCGATGGCACCGGTTCGCTGCTCGATGAAATTTCCGACGGCAACGAGAAGCTCCAGTTCGGCAACCAGACGCTCGGAGCCCGAGCCTACCTGCGCCGTTTCCTTTTCAATGACCAGCGTATCAACGAACGAGTCGATCTTCTCTCCGGCGGTGAGCGCGCGCGCCTGATGTTGGCGAAGGTTCTGAAGAACGGCGGCAATCTGCTGGTGCTGGACGAGCCGACCAACGACCTCGACCTGCCCTCGCTGCGCATGCTGGAGGAAGCGCTCGCGGACTTCGATGGCAGTGTGCTCGTCGTCTCCCACGACCGCTATTTCCTCGACCGTATCTGCGATCAGATCGTGGCGTTTGAAGAAGACGGCATCGTCGTCCAGCCGGGCAACTACTCCTACTATCTCGAAAAGCGCCAGGCCCGCGAACAGCGCGACAAGATGTTCGCCGCGGCAGCCGCCCGCGAAGCCGCGGCACGCCAGAAGGCCGTGGAGCCGCCGAAGCCACGCAAGCTCACCATGGCCGAGAAGAAGGAGCTCGAAGGCATGGAGGACGCCATCCTGCTCGCAGAGGAAAAAGTCGCGGACATCGAAGCCATCCTCAACGACCCGGACTTCCAGATGAACCGCTTCGCCGAAATTCCGGAGACGATGAACCGTCTGGAAGTCGCACGCGAAAATGCCGCGAAGCTGTATGCGCGGTGGGAAGAACTGGAGGCGTTGAAGTAGCGCGCGCGGGGCGTTTTACCAGATCTTCCCGTCCCGGATGATCAGCTTGCGATCGCCGTTTTCCGCGATCGTTTCATCGTGGGTCACCACCACGAGTGTCACGCCGTGTTCGGTGGCGAGATTCAGCAGGATGTCCATGATCTGCTTGCTATTCGCCGAGTCCAGATTGCCGGTCGGCTCGTCCGCGAAGAGCACCTTGGGTTCATTGACGATGGCGCGGGCGATTGCCACACGCTGCTGTTCTCCACCTGAAAGCTCCGCAGGAAGATGATCCGCGCGGTTTGCGAGGCCCACGCGTTCCAGCGCCTCCATCGCCGCAGCGGTGCGGTCCTTCTTTCCAAGAAGTCCGGGCACCAGCACATTCTCCAATGCGGTCAGCTCCGGCAAAAGATGGTAGTTCTGGAAAACGTAGCCGATGCGGGCATTGCGGAAACGCGCCTGCTCGCGGTCCCCCAGCTTATAAAGGTCCTGGCCATCGATGTGAACCGATCCCTCCTCGGGTCGTTCAAGACCAGCGAGCGTGTAGAGCAAAGTGGACTTGCCCGCACCGCTGGGGCCGCAGAGGAAGACCTTCTCACCACGCGCGATGGTCAGATCGATGCCATGCAGCACTTCCACCAGCTTCTTCCCGAGAACATAGCTGCGGTGCAAATTCCTCGTTTCGATCATCGGCGCGTCGGACACGCGGCGAAGTTAGACGCGGCTGTTGGAAACCGGAACTGAAATTTCTTCACGTCGCCGGAACCCGCCTGCCATTCCAAAAATGCGACACCCGCGCCGGCGAACCGGACGCGGGTGTCTTTCCTTGCCTCCCTGAGAAAGCTACCGGCTCATTGGTCGAGCAGCGGGTCACGGGCGCGGGAGCCGAACTGGAGCCGGAGACCACCGCCTTTGAAGTTCATGTCGAGCTTGAGAGCATCCACCCGCGCACGGACGTCTTCAGGAGCCTTCTCACGATCCTTGTCGGTTTCCCACGGACCGGACCAGACCACCGAACCGCCCTTGTCGAAGATCTTCACTTCCTTTCCGCCGTTCTTGCTCTTGATCTCCACGGAGCCTTGGTCGTCCATCAGCCGGACGGTGCTCTCGCTGTTGAGGTTGAATTCCTTCGCAGCGGATGCATCCGCACCGGGATTGCCCTCGAGCATCTTCTGCATGCGGTTCTGCATTTCACGCACGACCTGGTCGATCTCCGGAACATTCATGTCCAGATTCGGATCACCGGACGGATCATGAATTCCGGCACGACCGCGCACACCGCGTTCGAGCGATTCGCGGAAGCGCTTGGCCTGATCCTGCGGCATGCCCTGGAAGAAGCGATCGTAGGAGGGCTGCTCGTTCGGCACCATGCCGAGTTCGGTTTCCGGGCGGGTGCCGAGGATCACCTTGCGGCTCTCGGACTTGCCGGCATGGATGAAATCAATGGCCACTTCGTCGCCGGGCTTCTTCGCACCGACCTGGCTGGAAAGTTCGGCGTGGCTGGCGACAGCCTTGCCGTCCACCTTGAGGATCACATCGTTGATGGCAAATCCGGCCTTGGACGCAGGACCGGTGGGATCGAGCGAGCGGACGATCACGCCCTCGCCCGGCTTCAGGCCGATGTGGGCGGAAAGAATGTCCGGCACGGTGCCGCTGCCGAGCCCGAGATAGGCGGTGGCCTGGGCAGGCTGTGCCGCCTGGCGTGGCTCGGGACGCTGGTTGCGGAGCGGCGCTTCCACGGACGGAGCGTCCTCGGCAAGCGGCTGATCGCGCGGCACCTGGATGGCCGGCACTTCATCCGGCGGGGCTTCGATCGCAAAAGCCGGAGTCACCAGCGCGGCGAGGCTGGCGGAAAGAATGGCATGTTTCGCGGTTTTCATCGTTGACATACTAGGAGCGTCGTAGCAGCCCGGTTTTATCTGATTTTTGATCAATCGATTTTTTCAGGCACGAGGATCAGCTCCTCACGCGGTTGTTCGAACTCCACCTTCCTGCCCTCGGAGTTGGTGAAGCTCGCCTTCTCCTTGAAGGTGGCGCGCATCACGCGGTAGGGGCGGCCGTTCTTCCAGATCACACCCTCGTCCTTGGCGTCCTGCACATCGCGTCCGTAGCCCGAGGGCGAAAAGGAAGCGGGAGCCACCCGATCGTCGTTGGACGTAACGGGAGAACCGGCCACACGAACCGGTCCGGTGGAAGGGGCCTTGCCGGCAGGCATCATCAGCGCGGTGAGGCCACCGAGCAGCGCGACCGCAGCGGCGGCGGCCATCGGACGATAGCGGCGGACCGGAGCGGGAGCGGCATTCGGCTTGGTGAACATCACAATCTTCTCGTCCACATGGAAGGGCGCGTTGGCCACGATCCCCTCAAGGGAACGCATCAAATCCGGAGGCAGCGTCAGCGGCTCATGGCCGCCGAGCAAGGCCTCCATCCGCATTTCCTCGGCAGTCGGCCGGACCAGCGATCCGTGCGCGGCCTGTTCGAGTCGGGCGAGCAACGCCGAGTCGGGCACGGCCGGACGCAGGGAGGCCAGGCATGCTTCGATGTCGTGGAGATCGTCGTTCATGGATGAATCAGATGGAAAGATCACCTTTGCGGCGGGCGCCGCCGAGTTTGCGTTTGAGGGCTTCAAGTCCGTAGCGATACCGGGAGGCCGCCGTGTTTTGAGAAATTCCGAGAGATTCGCCGATTTCCGCAAACGTGCGTTCGCCCCAGATTTTCATGACGATCACTTCGGCGAATTTCGGCGGCAGTTCCTTGAGTCCGGCTTCCAGCAGGGCGCGGGTTTCGTCATCCGAGGCTTCACTCTCGAACCAAGGGTGGAACGCGTCTTTCTGATCGCTTTCAATCTCCACGCCCACCGTGTCCTCGCGGCGCTTGCGACGGTCATCGCGGCGGCTGAGGTCGATGGCGAGGCGGCGGATGGCGGTGTAGAGGTAGGGCAGCCAGGCATCCTGACCGCCCACGAATTCCCCGCTGTTGAGCTTGTCCACCAGTTTGACCAGCGCGTCCTGGAGGATGTCCTGGGCATCCTCGTTCGAGCGGGTCTGCTGGCGTGCGAAAAGCAGCAGGCGCGGGCCATGTTCCACCAACCACGAACGCCAAGCGGTCGCGGAGGGAGAGAGATCGGTTGCGGCATTCACCGGTTGGGAGGCTTCATCCATGGAGCGATACCGGTATTAAGATTTGTTTTTCCGAAGTTGCGCGAAATGCCGCGCCAGCGCCACTCCGGTGGGTGAACCGGGGATTCCGGCCAGTTGGCAGGGAGTTCCCGTCCCCACCAGCGTGCCCCCGTGGACTCCCCGCCCGGTCCGAGATCCACCACCCAGTCCGCGGCGGCGATCACATCCAAATGGTGCTCCACCACGATCACGCTGTGCCCGGCGTCCCTCAGCCGGAAAAACGCCGCCAGCAGCCGCTCCACATCGCCGAAATGGAGGCCGGTGGTGGGTTCATCGAAGAGATACAGGGTGTGCGGAGCCTGCGGTTTCGCCAATTCTACGGCCAGTTTCAGTCGCTGGGCTTCGCCACCGGAGAGGGTGTTCGCCGCCTGCCCGAGCTTCACATAGCCGAGGCCGAGGTCGGTGAGAATCTCCAGCAACACCCGCAGCTTCGGCACCGCCCCGAAAAACGTCCACGCCTCTGCGATTGGCAGCTCCAGCGCGTCGGCGATCGACTTGCCCTTGAAGGTCACTTCCAGCGTCTCACGGTTGAAGCGCCGACCACCGCACGCCTGGCACGGCACCCAGGCGTCCGGGAGGAAATTCATCTCGATCTTCAGCCGTCCCGCACCCTCACAGCGTTCGCAACGACCGCCCGCGGTATTGAAGCTGAAACGCCCCGGCCCGTAGCCACGCTGCTTCGAGAGCGGCAGCTTGCCGTAGAGTTCACGGATGTGGTCGAAGGCCCCGGTAAAAGTCGCGGGGTTCGAGCGCGGGCTGCGGCCGATGGGTGATTGGTCGGCGACGACGAATTTGCCGATTTCACCGAGCCCCTCGATGGCATCGTGTTTTCCGGGCACATCGCCCGCGCCATTGAAATGGCGGGCGAGTACCCGGCGCAGGATGTCATCCGCGAGGGTTGATTTTCCACTGCCGCTGGGTCCGGTGATGCAGACCAACTGGCCGAGAGGAAGGGACACATCAATCTCCTTCAGGTTGTGTTCACGCGCGCCGCGGATCACCAGCGAGGCCAGAGGGAGACCGGTGGCGGGCACGTTCGGATACGGAGGGATTTCACCGCGCAGCCATTGCCCGGTGGGTGATACAAGGGTGTCGGGTTCGCCTTGTCCGATGATGAGACCACCCTCCACGCCAGCGCCGGGTCCCATGTCGATCACACGGTCAGCGGCGCGGATGATCTCCTCATCGTGTTCTACGACGACCACCGTATTTTCCAGATCGCGCAGCCGCTTCAACGCCCCGATCAAGCGGGCGGTGTCCGCCGCATGGAGTCCGATGCTCGGTTCATCCAGCACGTAGAGCACGCCGGAGAGTCCTGCACCGAGCTGGGTGGCCAGACGGATGCGCTGGGCCTCCCCACCGGAAAGCGTGCCGCTGGCACGATCCAGCCCAAGATAGCCGAGGCCGACTTCCTCCAGAAACGAAAGGCGCTTCCGCACGTCATCGGCCAATCGCTTGCAGATCTCCAGCTTCGCAGCATCGATGACAATGCCGTCGATCCAGCCAAGGGCATCGTCCACCGGCAGCCCGCAGAAATCCTGAATGCCGAGCCAACGGCCACCACAGCCTTCGATCCGCACGGCCTGCCATTGCGGCTTCAGGCGTTTGCCATGGCATACACGGCAGGGACGATGCGCCATCACGCGCAGGAGCCGACGGCGCGCGGCCTCGGACTTCGCGAGGCCGATCTTGCGCTCAGCCTCTCGGCACAGGCCTTCGAAGGGCTTCTTCTGGCTCTTTTTCTCGCGACCGACCTTCCAGCCGGTGTCGAGTTCGCCGCCTTCGAACAGCAGCCGCGCCAGCTCCACCGGCAAGGCGTTCACCGGCATTTCCGGCTCCACAGAGAACATCCGCCCCATCGCCTCCGCCTCACGCTTGAACTGGGTGTGCCGGGGCGAACCGTCCTTCCACCAGCCGCGGATGCCCCCGGCGGTCCAAGGCTTCGCCGGGTCGCCGATCAGCAACGCCGGATCGCAGAACGACTCCGTCCCGAGTCCCTCGCAGGCCGCGCAGGCACCGAGGTGGGAGTTGAAGGAAAAGTGACGCGGCGAAAGCTCCTCCACGATCAGACCGGTGGTGGGATTCCGATAGCTGGTCTGGAATGACAAGTCCTTCCACAGATCGCCTGCCTGAATCGAGGCACGGGCTTCGCTGCCGCAGATCTTGAGCGCGGTCTCCACGGAATCCGCCAACCGGGCCTCGCCGCCCGGTCGCACGACAAAGCGGTCCACCACCACCTCGACCGCCACCGGCCTTTCCGGCCACGAAGCTGCCGCTTCCTCAATTTCCAAGAGAGAGCCATCCACCCGCACACGGACGAAACCCTGGCGCTTCAAGTCGCCCAGCAGGCGTTCCGGCTCGGAGGCTTCTTCAAGGGGAACCGGCGCGAGCAATACCACCCGGCTGCCCTCTGGCAGCTTAGAGAGCGCCGTCACAATGTCCGTGGAGGTCATGCGCTCAAGACGCTCTCCCGTCGCGGGATCATGCGGCACGCCGACCGCCGCCCACAGCACGCGGAGATAATCGTAGATTTCCGTAGCGGTCGCCACGGTCGAACGCGGGCTGAGCCCCCCGCTCCGTTGCTCAATGGCGATCGCCGGGCTCAGGCCCTCGATGGAGTCCACGTCCGGTTTCTCCAGTTGGTCGAGGAATTGGCGGGCATAAGCCGAGAGCGATTCGACATAGCGCCGCTGCCCCTCGGCATAGAGGGTGTGGAAAGCGAGCGACGACTTTCCTGATCCGCTCGGTCCGGTGATCACCACCAGCTTGCCGCGCGGGATGTCCACATCGACCCCGCGCAGGTTGTGCTGTCTCGCCCCTCGGATCCGGATCGCTTCCACCCCATCAGGAAAAAGCCCCGCGCTGCGGCTGCCAAGTTCCCAGCGACGAAAAAATCCCCACCTTCCGCTTGGCAGAACCGCCCGACCGCTCTCTCTTTCCGGCGTGCTTCTCGAACGCTTCCTCGATCCCTCCACCCCATCCCTGAAAATCTGCGGCGTCACCCTCGCCGAAGACGGACAGCGGCTGGTCGATCTGGGCGTGGAGGCGATGGGCGTGAATTTCTGGCCGAAATCGAAGCGCTACCACAATCCGAAGACCGCGACCTGGCTCAAGGACCTGAAGGGTAAAATCCTGCGCGTGGGGGTGTTCGTGAATCCGGACATCAACGACGCCATCGAAATGGTCCGCGCGGGCATCATTGATGCCGTGCAACTCCATGGAGATGAGTCGCCTTTGCAGGCCAGCTTTCTCGAAGACTGGGCGATTCCATTCTTCAAAGCCTTCGGGGTGAACACCGCCGCCGATCTGAATCGGGCGGAGGAGTATCACGCTTCCGGGGTCCTGCTCGATGCTCCGGCCCCGGGTGTGTATGGCGGAACCGGTGAAACGTTCGACTGGTCCGTGGCGGCGGATTTTGTCCGCCATCACCCGGATCTGCCGGTGATTCTGGCGGGAGGCATCGTGCCGGAAAATGCGGTGGCGGCTCTTTCGCAGGTGCGACCCACGGCGCTCGATGTAGCTTCGGGCGCGGAGATTTCGCCAGGTATCAAGGACTTCGACAAGGTTGAGGCGTTGTTGAAGGCGGTACGGAGTTGAGCCTTTAGGCGGAGAGATTCTCTGCTTTGGGAGGCTGTCCGACCTATCGAAGCTCTGCCCCACCCTCCTGAAGGAGGAACTACGTACGCAGAATCCCGCATGTTCGCGTAGCGGGTGGCACCTCGACAAATGCGTCGTCTTCGGCGATGAATCCTCATTGATGAGCACCCGCGCCCGCTCCGAACTGTGCGATTCCCCGCGCGAGGAACTCGCCAGCAGCATCACTCATGGCATCGGAGCCGCCCTCAGCGTGGCCGCCTTGGTCGGCATGCTGCTCGTCGCGAAAGGCGAGCCTTACAAGCTGGTATCCGCCTCGGTCTTCGGCGGCACGCTGATCCTGCTCTACCTCTCCTCCACGCTCTACCACTGCTTCAGCGGCCCGCGGTTGAAGGCGCTGTTCCAGCTCTTCGACCACGCTTGCATCTATCTCCTGATCGCGGGCTCCTATACTCCGCTGACGCTGGTTTCGCTGCGGGGGCCATGGGGTTGGTCGCTGCTGGGCGTGGTGTGGTTCCTCGCGCTCGCCGGGGTGATCATCAAGAGTGTCTTCGCCGGGCAGAAGGATCACTGGATCTCCACGGCACTTTACATCGCCATGGGCTGGCTGGCGGTCATCGCCATCGGCCCGATGATGAAGGCCCTGCCACCCGGCGGTCTCGCCTGGCTGGTCGCCGGTGGTCTCAGCTACACGCTTGGCACGATCTTCTTCGCGTGGCGGCGGTTGCCATTCAACCACGCCATCTGGCATCTCTTCGTCCTCGCTGGCAGCGCCTGCCATGTCGCCGCCGTTGTGCTCTACATTCTCCGTTGATCCGTGCCGGAACTTCCTGAAGTCGAAACCACCCGCCGGGGACTCGAACCCCATGTCGTGGGAACCACGCTCCGCGAGGTCATCGTCCGCCGCCGCGATCTCCGCGAGGTGATCCCGGAATCGATCGCCCAAGCCGAAGGCCGCCGGGTTCTCGCGATCCGCCGCCGCTCGAAGTATCTCATCGTCGATCTCAACGATGGCTCTTCGCTGCTGATCCACCTCGGAATGTCCGGCAGCCTGCGAGTGATCCCGCCTTCCGAACCGTGGAAAAAGCATGACCATGTGGGTCTGACGCTATCCTCCGACCTCCAGGTGAGGTTTCACGATCCGCGCCGGTTCGGGATCGTGCTGCATCTTTCCGGTGGCGATCCTCTCGCCCATCCGCTGCTCGGCAATCTCGGACCGGAACCTTTGGAAGACGACTTCACGGTCGAGACCCTTGTCAATGCCTGTGCCAAGCGTTCCATCCCGATCAAGGTCGCAATCATGGACGCAAAGACCGTCGTGGGCGTGGGCAACATCTATGCCTCGGAAGCACTCTTCCGCGCGAAGATCCTGCCGGACACTCCTGCAAATGCGGTTTCGAAATCGCGTCTGAAACGTCTCACCCAAGCCATCCGCGATGTCCTGAGCGACTCCATTGCGGAGGGCGGCACCACGCTTCGCGACTTCCTGAAGTCCGATGGCGAGCCCGGTTACTTCCGGCAGAAACTCTTTGTTTACGATCGGAAGGACGAACCTTGCCGCGTCTGCCGCACGCCGATCCGCCATGCCGTGATGGGCCAGCGGTCGACGTATTGGTGTCCGAAGTGCCAGAAGTAGCGCGACTTCACGCTCCCGTCACGATCTCGCAATTCGGCAGCTTCTTCTTCAGCTCGTCGATAGCCTGCGGGGTGACCTTCGTCTGCCACAGGTAGAGGCGTTTCAGGTTCGGCAGGCCCGCGAGCTTCTGCACGCCGCCATCGGTAACGGCGGTGCCGTAGAGGTTCACGGATTCGAGCTTCGACAGCTTCACCAGCGCATCGATGGACGCATCGGTCACGCCCGTCTCGGAAAGACGCACCATGCGGAGGTTCGCCGCACTGGAAAGCAGAGCCACGCTCTTGTCGGTCACCTTGGTAGCGGAGAGGTCCGCCGTCACCAGATGCTTCACCACCGGCTGCAGCTTCTGGAAGGCATTGTCATCAAGATGCTCGCGGAGCGAAACAGCCGTAAAGGTGAGATAAGGGGACTGCTGCGACTCGAAGGTCAGCGCGCCGGGGAATTCCTTGGCAAAACCAGCCACCTGGGTCTTCAGGGCAGGATCGGCCGGAGTGGCTTTCGGTGCGGCTCCTGGTGCGGGAGCACCTCCCTCGGTCTTGGCCGTAGCAGCAGACTTGGAGGAACCACCAGTGCCCAGCTTGGCCAGCGCGGCCTTCACGTCGGCGGGAGGATTGAGTTCGGCGACCGTCTTCTTCGGATCGGCACCGGAGGCAATCCACCATTTCAGGACGGCGAGCTCATGCTCTTCCACCTGCGGCTTCTCTTCCGGCGGCATATGCTCCTCGTCATCCTTCGGCAGCAGGATGCGCGCGGTGAGATGGCTCTTCTCGAAATTGCCCGGCTCGATGGACGAGCCGTTCTTACCGCCCTTCACGATCAATTCGTAGGTATCGAGACGGAGCTTGCCCTTCGATTTGTCGGCATTGTGGCAGTTGGTGCAGCGCTTCTCCAGGATCGGCGCCACCAGATCGGTGTAAACGACCAGTTGCTCGGGAGAGGCCGCCACCCCATCGGAGCCACCCTCGTGCTTGCTCTTGCCGTCCTTCGGCGGCAGGCCGAGCGCCTTGCGGATCGGAGCGGGGGCTTCTTCGGTGAGATAGTTTTCGCCGTGGGTAAGAGAGCCGCCATCATGGCTGGCGATGCCCATCACGGCAGTAGAAACCAGCAGGCCGGCCTTCGAAAACCAGGCGCCCGAACCACCGGCGGCATCCGACCACATCTTCGCGAGGAAGGTCACGATCATCGCCACGGCAAAGAAAATGCCGCGCCACATGTGTTGCTCGGCCAGCTTCGATTCATCCCAGCCACCGCCCTGATAAAGCAGGAAGCCGAGGATCACCGCCACCACCGCGGATGCGGCGCAGAAGCCAAGCACCAGCGAGCCCGCGCCACCGCGCTTCTTGTCCTCGCCCTTGGAGAAAAGCCGCGTGAGCTCCAGAAGGATCGCCAGCGTCACCATGCCGATCGGCAGATGCAGCACCAGCGGGTGGAACCGACCCACGAAGCGGACGATATCCGGCACCTTGTCCCCGTCCGGCTGCCCCGCCAACAGGGGCATGGCGATCATGGCACCGATGGTGACCAGACCGGCGAAGGTGAAAAAGATCGGTTTGCGAGAGGAGGACGACGTTTGAGCCATAAGACGAGGTACGGAGCAATTACCGCTCAACTACCCCGATCTTACATCCGATCTTTCAGACCCGCGACCACGAAGAGTCCTCAAATATCGACAGTCTGTTGCGAAGCTGGAGGGGGCTGGGTCCTTGTTTTACGTCCGAGAAAAGGTAAGAACCGGGAAACATCGATACCCAAAACCGACAAGGACTTGACCAAAATGAGCAGAGCCGTCGCCTCATCGATGAACGGCAGCGGATCCGGAGCGATGCCCAAAGTGAGCAGGTAGCCCCCGGACATGAGCGCGGCAAGGAAGGCGAAACCCTTTTTCATTGCCCCATGGTCGCACGAAAATCGCGGACCGCAATTGGACAAGGAGGATGATTTTCGAACCACCGGATGGACGTTCCTCCTTGCCTCACTCCAGCCGCGGCGGAGACACTGGCGACGCAACCACCCCAACCATGGATCCTCTCCTTCTCAAGACTCTCCACGTCGCCGGCGTCATCGGACTCTTCACCTCGATGGGCGCGATCATCGCCGGAGCCTGCGAAGATTGCAAAAAGAAGGCGGCCATGCTGCATGGGATTTCGCTGCTCCTGATTCTAGGAGTGGGTCTGGCCATGATCTTCACCCAGAATCTGGTGAAGAGCGGCGGCTGGTGGCACACGAAAATCGTCCTCTGGCTGTTCCTCGGCGCCGCCCCCGCGCTGGCCAAACGCGGCGTCGTTCCACGCCCGGTGTTGCTCGTCCTTTGCCTCGCCGCTGGTATCCTCGCCGCCTGGCTGGGCATCCGGAAGCCGTTCTGAAAAAGTGGTGCAAGTTTCCAACTTGCATCAGAGGACAGCCCGATCTTCCCGAGAGCCGGATTCACATCGGGCCGGCTGCTGTACTTGCGGGCTATGGTTTCACGCGAGTAGCCAACGCTTTCCGGGCAACAGCACACAAGCGCTCACACCACTCAAAAAAGAACCCGTACGCCAAACCCTCCACGAAGTCCGTGATACAACTCCGGCTACGGGCTTTCCAGTAAAGGAAACGAACGCCCTTGCGATCAATACTGCCAGCCCGGCTGGTATTCGTTCGATTTGATCAGGGCCCGCTCGTCGGTCAGCTGGTTCTTTTCCGCACCTTCGTCCTTCTTCGACCACGGCGTACGTCCCGGAGAATCCTCGGGTGCGAGCGAAGCGCAGGACACGAAGAGGGCGGAAAACGCGGCGGCAAGAAGGAATCGGGTCACGACCGACTCTAACACACGGCGGGGAATTTGTCGAGCAACCATCGCTTTTCGCAATCCCATCCAAGAAAAGAGCCGATGCCACCCGTGTGCGGCATCGGCTCAAAATGGACGAAGGGAAGCGGAAGATCAGTCCTTCTTCTCCTTGTAGGTGGACTGGATGTAGATTTCGCGGAGCGTCTTGAAATCCACCTGGCAAGGGCTGTGGGACATGAGATCCGCACCCTTGTTGTTCTTAGGGAAGGCGATCACCTCGCGGATGCTGTCCTCACCCGCGGCCAGCATGGCGATGCGGTCCAGGCCGAGCGCCAGACCACCGTGCGGCGGCGCGCCGAAGCGGAAGGCATCGAGGATGTGGGAAAATTTCTCCTGCTGCTCCTCCGGGCTGATGCCCAGCACTTCGAACATCTTCGCCTGAAGGTCCTTTTCGTGGATACGGATCGATCCGCCGCCCAGCTCGTAGCCGTTCAGCACCACGTCATAAGCCACGGCGCGGACTTCCTCATACCGGCCGCCTTCCATAAGGGGCACGTCGTCGGTGTTCGGGCGGGTGAAGGGATGATGCACGGCGGCCCACTTGCCGGTCTCGGTGTCGAGCGCAAGCAGCGGGAAATCCACGACCCAAAGGAAGTTGTAGGCGGTGCTGCCCTTGGTCAGCTCCATCATCTCCGCGATTTCCAAACGGACGCGACCGAGAATGGTGCTCACGGAGTCACGGCTGCCCGCGACGAAGAAGACGATGTCCCCTTCCTCGATGTTGAGCTTGGCAATGAGCGCCTCCTTCTCGGCATCAGTGAAGAACTTCCACAGCGGGCTCTTGAACTCGCCGCCTTCCGCCTTCACGAACGCCAGCGTCTTCACCGGCAGGCCGGCCTGGATGGCGATCTCGTTGAGGCGGTTCATCTGGCCGGTGGTCACACCGGCGAAGCCCTTGGCATTGATGGCGCGGACCACACCACCGTTGTCGAAGGTGCCGCGGAAGATCTTGAACTCGGTGGCACCGAAGACATCGGCGAGATCGATGATCTCATTGCCGTAACGGGTGTCCGGCTTGTCGGAACCGAAGCGGTCCATCGCCTCGCGGTAGGTCATGCGTGGGAATGGCTGCGGCACCTCAATGCCAAGACCGGCCTTGAACATCGAACCAAGCAGGCCTTCGACCAGCTTGATGATGTCCTCCTGCGTCACGAAGCTGGCCTCGATGTCGATCTGGGTGAACTCCGGCTGGCGGTCGGCGCGCAGGTCCTCGTCACGGAAGCAGCGGGCGATCTGGAAATACTTCTCCAGACCGGCGACCATGAGGAGCTGCTTGAACTGCTGCGGGGCCTGCGGCAGCGCGTAGAAACGACCGGGGTTCAGGCGTGCGGGCACGAGGAAGTCGCGCGCGCCCTCCGGAGTCGGGTTGGAAAGAATCGGAGTCTCGACTTCGATGAAACCGGCATCGTCCAGATAGCGGCGGGCAGCGGAGGTGATCGTGTGACGCAGGCGGATGTTGCGGTTCATCCGCGGGCGGCGCAGGTCGAGGTAGCGGTACTTCATCCGCAGGTCCTCGTTGGACAGCTCCTTGTCGAGCTGGAACGGTAGCACGTCCGCCTTGTTGACGATGTTCAACTCGGTGGCAACGATCTCAATTTCACCGGTGCCGAGCTTCTCATTGGCGGTGCCTTCGAGACGCTTCGCCACGCGGCCCACCACCTGGATCACGTCCTCATCGCGCAGCTTGTGCGAGACCTTGGTGGCTTCCGCATTCTCCTCCGAACGGAACACGACCTGGGTGACGCCCTCGCGGTCGCGGAGATCGACAAAAATGACGCCGCCCTGGTCACGGACGGTATTCACCCAGCCGATGAGCGTGACGGTTTCGCCGATGTGGGAGGAACGTAGTTCGTTGCAGTGGTGGGAGCGCATAGAGGAAAGTTTTCAGTTTGAAGTGTTCGGTTTTCAGGAAGAAGCCTGAGAACCAGAGGAATCAGACGAGCAGCGGACCGTCCGGTTCAAGCAGGCGGCCGGTGATCCATTCGACAGCGGAATCGGCGTCGCCGGATTCCTCGCTGCGGGCGGAAAGGATCTTGAGCTTGAGCTGCGGATATTCGTTGCCGACGACGAGCGCGAAGCGGGCACGGGATTGCTCGGCGCGCTTGAAGAGCTTGCCGACATTGCCAGCGATGAGCGGGAAATCGACGGACACGCCCGCACGGCGGAGATCGGTGACGAGCTTCAACGCGTTGCCACGCTTGGTTTCGTCCGCGACCACCACGTAGACATCGCAAGCGGCTCCCTGGCGCTGGAGCCAAGCCTGCATCTGCATGTTCGCGTGGGTGGTTTCCTCGATCAGATTGCGAATGACGTAGTCACCCATCGCGAAGCCGGTGGCGGGCAGATCCACGCCGCCGTCGGAAATGGTGGAAACCAGCGTGTCGTAACGACCGCCGCCTGCGACCGCGCGCATCGACTTCTTCGAATCGAAGACTTCGAACACCACGCCGGTGTAGTAGGCGAGGCCGCGGACGATGGAGAGATCCAATTCGAGATACGCACCGAGGCCACGTGCGGTGAGGTCGTCCTTGATCGCGTTATAGGCCGCGGAAGCATTCGCCGGATCGGCGATGAAGCCCTTCACCAGACCGGTCGTAAGACCGAAGGACTGGAGCTTGGCTTCCAGGGCCTCAGGCTTCTCGCGCTCGATCTTGTCGACCACGTTCAGGAAATCCGGGATGAGTTCCTCGGCCACGCCATGCTGACGGGCAAAGGCAACCCACGCTTCACGATCGGAGACACGAACCACGAAGTCCCCTTCCACGAAACCGAAGGCCAGCATCGTTTCGATCGCCAGCGAGATCAGCTCGGCATCGGCCACCGGTCCGGCTTCGCCGAGGATGTCCACGTTGAACTGGTGAAACTCGCGACCACGGCCCTTCTGCGGCTTTTCGTAGCGGAAGCACTGGCCGATCTCGAACCACTTCAGCGGTTTCGGGAAATCGCGCTGATGCTGAGCGGCGAGGCGGGCCAGCGAGGCGGTCACCTCCGGGCGCAGGGTGACGTCGCGGCCTCCCTGATCTTCGAAACGGAAAAGCTGGGAGGAAAGCTCACCGCCGGACTTTTTCAGGTAGAGTGCGGTGTCCTCCAAAATCGGAGTTTCATACTCCGAAAATCCGAAACGACGGGCCACGGAGCGCCAGGTTTCGAACAAATAATTGCGGACCGCGCATTCTCCGGGGGAGAAATCGCGGAAACCGGGAAGAGCTTGGAAAGCAAGGCCAGCCATGGACGGGCGGCGAGGATGCACGGGAGGACTTGGTTTTCAACCCCGAATGCCGGTGGCGGTGGTTTCCAACCACCCGGCCTCTATCGGAAACAACCAGCAGGAAGAGGCATGGCGGTTGGAAACCGCCACCACGCATCGGAAAATCCATCCAATCCGTGTAATCCGTGGTCAAAATGCCCGTTCCCACGTAAGCCCTTCCTCGTGGTCCGCACCCTCCGTCTGTTGGATTTCCGCTGCTTTTCCGGTCTCGATCTTGAGCTTCCGGCAGCAGGCGGTGTCTTCACGGGCGAAAATGCCCAGGGGAAGACCTCGATCCTTGAGGCGATCTGCGTGCTGACCCGTCTCCACTCGCCCCGCACCCGCCGGATGGCGACCATGGCCCGGGTTGGCACCGGGCATTTCGGCATTGCCGGGGAGACGTGGGAACAGGAGCGGAAGGTGCGGTTCTCCAAGGAAGGGCTGGCATTGACCGTCGATGGAGAATCCCGCGACGGACAATCCAAGTATCTCGCCGATGGCGGGCTGGTGGTGTGGATGGGCAATGAGGATCTCGATCTGGTCCGTGGCTCAGGCGAGATCCGCCGCCGCTACCTCGATTTCCTCGGAGCCCAACTCGATCCCGGCTATCGCCGCGCGTGGGCGCGCTACAAGGTGGCTCTCAAGTCGAAAAGCCTGCTGCTCAAGGAAAGCCGGCCGAATGAGGCGGAGATCGCCGCTTACGAGGAGATCCTGATCGAGCACGGCACGGAACTGACCGCCAGCCGCACGAAATTGGTCACCGCTCTCGAACCGCTTGCCGCCGCCGCCCAAGCCGAGGTCAGCGGCAAAGCCGAACCCCTCACCCTCGCCTACCGCCCTTCCGGTGGCATCTGTCTGCGCAGCGCCCTCGAACACGCCCGCGAGCGTGAGCGCCGTCTGCGACAATCGGTCGTGGGTCCGCACCGCGACGACCTCGAACTGCGGCTCCACGGCCTGGCCGCCTCCGAATTCGCCAGCGAGGGGCAGCAGCGCACGCTCGCCCTCGCTCTGAAACTGGCACAGGGAAAACTGTTGGAGCAACTCGGTGGCAGACTCCCGGTCTATCTCATGGACGACATCTTCGGCGAGCTCGATCCGGGGCGCCGCAACGCTCTGATGCATCATCTTCCGGGAGCGGCACAGAAATGGATCACCACCACCACGCTGGACTGGTTGAAGGAGACCCCCGAATTGGAAAATCTGGCCCGGTTCACAGTTGGCAGCGGCAGCGTGACCCGATAGATCAATCGGCAATGCCGTTATCCTATACGCTGGCGTCTCTTGCCGCGGCCTCCCTCTGGTTGGTGATCACCGGTTTGATCTGGATCTCAGTGCCTTGGAAACGGCGCATCCTCAAGATGACGCTCGGCGTCATCTCCATCTCCGGCACTCTTGCGATCATCACCGGCGGATCGGTGGCCGCCACCTTGCTGCATGACCGGGACAAGACACGCCAGGAGCTCTCGAATGCCAGCGACTACGCCGCATCGGAAGTGCGCCGCAGCCAACCGAAGCAACAAGTGTGCATCGAAATTCTCGATTCGAAGCGCGTGGCCGTCAACGGCACCACCGTCACGATGGAACGCCTGCCGAAACAACTGGCCGCGGCACTCAAGGTCCCTCCTTCCCAAGCTTCGGCCGTCCTATCCGCCCCTTCCTCCGTTACCGAAGAAGCCCTCCTCAGCGTGAAGCAAAGCTGCCTCGACACCGGTATCTCCGAAGTCGCGATGCCTACCGCCAGGATCGCGACGCATCCTTCGCGCGGGTTCTGACCTCCCGACCCGGCCAGAGGGCTGAGCCGTTGTCGATCGGCCATCTTTCCCTGTCCAAATCGCAAATTCCCGCGTCGGATTGAAATATGCCGTCGCCACCGGCCTTACGTGACGGGATTCTTTTGCACGGTCCCCTTCCCGCCATGTTTTCCCGACGCGATTTCCTCAAGCACGCCGCCATGCTCTCCGGCGGGCTCGGCACCCTCGCCACAATTCCGCCCTCGATCCTGAAGGCGCTGGAGATCCAGCCCGCGGATGGCAGTACCTTCCTGGACGCGGAGCACGTGGTGATCCTGATGCAGGAAAACCGCTCGTTCGACCATGCCTTCGGCTCCCTGCGTGGTGTCCGTGGCTTTGAGGATCCCCGCGCGATCACCCTCCCCGACGGCAATCCGGTGTTTCTCCAAACGGATGCGAAGGGCGATACCTACACGCCGTTCTGCCTGAACATTCATGAGTCGAAGGCCACCTGGATGCGCGACCTCCCTCACGACCGTGGATCGCAGGTGGCCGCAGGCAACAAGGGCAGGCACGACCGCTGGCTGAAGGCGAAGAAATCATCCCATCAGGACTACGCCGGCATCCCGCTCACGCTGGGCTACTATGACCGCCGTGACATTCCCTTCTACCACGCCTTCGCGGATGCCTTCACCATCTGCGACCAGCACTTCTGCTCGGCGCAGACCTGCACCACTCCGAACCGCCTCTTCCTCTGGACCGGCACCAACCGCGATCCCCGTGATCCAAACGCGCGCGTGCGGCTGAGCAACGGCCAGATCGATCATGCCACCCACGCCGACTGGACCACCTTCCCGGAGCGGCTGGAGGATCTCGGCGTGCCGTGGAAGATCTATCAGAACGAGCTGGACCTTCCCACCGGCTTCCAGGGCGCGGAAGATCCGTGGCTCGGAAACTTCGGTGACAATCCGATGGAGTATTTCTCCCAGTATCACGTGGAGTTCCACCCGGCTCACAGCGCCTACCTCAAACGTCGTGCGGCGGTGCTCAAGAAGAAGCTCGATACCCAGCCCGCTCCCGATGAAGACCCGGAAAAGGCGCAGGCGGCGCGTGACAAGGCAGCCAAGGAGCTCGCGAAGATCGAGGAGGAACTGGTCCGCTGCGGTCCGGAGAACTTCGCCAAGCTCACGCCGCGCGAGCAATCCATCCACAAGCGCGCTTTCACGACCAACACCGGCGATCCGCAGCAGCGGCAGCTCGCCAAGCTGAAATACCGCGAGGGCCAGGAAGACCGCGAGGTTCCCGTGCCCGCGGGCGACGTGTTGCACCAGTTCCGCAAGGACGTCGACACCGGCAAGCTCCCGACCGTTTCGTGGTTGGTCGCGGCGCAGAACTTCTCCGATCACCCAAGCGCGCCATGGTATGGAGCCTGGTATGTTTCCGAGGTGCTCGACATCCTCACGAGAAATCCGGAGGTCTGGAAGAAGACGATCTTCATTCTCACCTACGATGAGAACGACGGCTACTATGACCACGTGCCGCCTTTCACGCCACCGCATCCGGACATCGCGGGCAGCGGTGCCGCCTCGGAGGGATTGGACACGCGGCTGGAGTTCGATGAACGCGGCCACCCCATCGGTCTCGGCTACCGCGTGCCGCTGGTGATCGCCTCGCCGTGGAGCCGTGGCGGCAATGTGTGCTCCCAGGTCTTCGATCACACCTCGGTGCTTCAGTTTCTCGAAACCTTCCTCGGCCGGAAGCTTTCCAAGCCGGTTCATGAGCCGCACATCAGCGCCTGGCGCCGCACGGTCTGCGGCGATCTCACTTCGGCCTTCCGTCCACACAATGGAGCAAAGGACGTGCATCCCCTGCCCTTGAAGCGCGACCAGTTCGTCGAGGAGATCCACCGCGCGAAGTTCAAGGAAGCACCCACGACTTACCGGAAGCTCGCCCTGGAAGAGATTGCGGATGTCCGTGCGAATCCGAACAGCTCCTCCTTCCTGCCGCAGCAGGAGCCGGGTGGACGACCTTCCCGCGCCCTGCCGTACGAATTGCTGGCCGAGGGACGCTTGAACCGCGCCACCGGCACCTTCGAGATCACGCTGGAAGCTTCCGACAAATCTTTCGGTTCCAAAGCCGCGGGCGCGCCTTTCCACGTTTACACGCCCAAGGGCTATCGGCCCGATGATGCCGCCAGCTACACCGATGCCGAGTTCCGCTATGAGCAGACCCGCCGCTGGGCCTATGCGGTGAAGGCGGGCGACCGTGTGACCGGCTCATGGCCGGTGGATGCCTTCGAGGATTCGATCTATCACCTCCGCACCTACGGTCCGAACGGCTTCTTCCGCGAATACCGCGGAGATGCCGTCGATCCGATGGTGGAGGTCGCCTGCGAATACGGCAGCCACTCGGTGTCGCATCTGCTCTTCACGCTTTCCAACCGGGACACCTCCAAAACCGCGAGTGTCACGCTCACGGACACCGCCTATGGCATGGCTCCGATCACCCGCACTCTCGCTCCCGGCGAAACCGTGCAACTCCCCGTCGATCTGGCCACCAGTGCCCGCTGGTATGATCTGGAACTGACCGTGGAAGGCGCGCCGAAGTTCGTGCGCCGCTACGCTGGACGTGTGGAAACCGGCGAGGACAGCGAGAGCGATCCGCAGATCGGTCGCCGCGCCACCGCCACTGCAAGGCGGGAAGCTCCGGCCGGAGAACAGCGGCGGGATTGAACAAGCTCTCCCTCATTTCCTGCTTGCCAGCCGGCCCCAACTGTAACATTCATACTGTTACAGTTGATACCCGGCCATGCTCCCATTCCGCTTCCAGATCCTGGATGGCATTCCCGTTTCCGACCAATTGGTGAAGGCGGTGCAACGGGCCGTGCTGACGGGCGAGCTGGCAGCGGGGGAAAAGTTCCCCTCGGTCCGGGTGCTGGCACAGGAACTCAGGATCTCCCCCACCACGGCCCACAAGGCGGTGTTGGAACTCCGCGACAGCGGTTTCCTCGCCACCCGGCCGGGAGCCGGGATGGTGGTGGTGACTCCCGTCGGAGGATCACGTGAGCAACTGGTGGCCCAACTCATCCCCGCCTGCCGCGACCTGTTGCGCCAGGCCTCCCTGCTCGGCCTGACGCCGGATGAAACCCTTGATGCGGTACGCCGCGCACTTTCGGAAAAACCATGAACACGTTGCTCGAATTCCACGAAGTTTCCTGCCGCTACTCCCGCGCCTGGGCACTGGACAACGCGTCCTTCCGCGTTCCCTCCGGATCGATCACCGCCTTGCTCGGACCGAATGGCGCGGGCAAATCGACAGCCCTCAAGATCGCGCTCAACCTGATCCGCCCTTACAGCGGCCACGTCACCGTACTCGGCACGGACTCACGGAACATGAATCCGAAGACCTTGCAGCGGATCGGCTACGTCGCGGATGGCATGGACCTGCCACTGTGGATGACCATTGACCAGTTCCTCGGTTGGTGCCGCCCGCTTTATCCCCAATGGGACACCGAATTCGAACGCACCCTGCGCAAACAGTTCGAACTCCCCGGTGATCGCAAGCTGAAGCACCTCTCGCGGGGGCAGCGAATGAAGGCGGCACTTGCCTCCGTGCTCGCCTACCGGCCGGAGCTGTTGATTCTGGATGAGCCCTTTTCCGGACTGGATCCGCTCGTCCGTGATGAGTTCATCAGCGGCCTGCTGGAACTGTCCGAGAGCGAGAAATTCGCGGTCGTCGTGTCTTCCCATGACATCGAGGAAGTGGACCGGCTCGCCGACCACATCGTGTTGCTGAACGATGGCAAGGTCGTGCTGGACGAGAATGCGGAGGAGCTGCTCGCCCGCCACCGGTTGGTGGAGATCATGTTCCCGCACTACATCGAATCCATTCCCCCTCTGGCACCCGGATGGATCTCCGCGAAGTCGTCCGGACGCCTGCTCCGGTTCGTGGACAGCGATCATGAGATCACGCGCTTCTCCGAGAACGTGCGGAAGATTTTCCCGGAGATCCCACAGCCGGACATCCATCCGCTGACCCTGCGGGAGTTGTTCGTGGCACAGGTCTCGGCCCGCAAGGTTGGTTCGGACGCATAACCCGCCATCGCCATGAATCCGAGAATCGTCCTGTTGCTGATCCGGACCGACTTCCGCCGCCTGTGGTGGCTGTTCGCCCTGGCATGGTTGCTGATGCTGGCCGTCGCATGGCCCGGCCTCACCTTCACCTGGGAGACCTGGGCGGACCCGAAACGCATCCTCGGGGACTACAATTCCTACGCCATCACTCCTTCCGGCAAACCGTTCGGGATCGGGCACATCCTTCACGTCTACGCCCACCAGGTGTTGAACCTGGCGGTCATCACCTCTGCCGCCATGATCGGCATCCACGCCGTGGACTGGACTGCAAGCCGCCCGCTGAGAGCCTGGGATCTGATCGTATCAAAGACGCTCCTGCTGCTTGTGGTCCTGGTTCTGCCCTTGGTCGGACTCAGCGTCCTAAACCTGGCAGTCCACCGCTTTCCGGCATCCGACCTTCTCGAAACGGCGTGGCTTTCCACGCGCATGGTGGTTCCGCGGCTGCTGGCAGCCTGCCTGTTAGGATGCATTTGCGGCCGTTTCTGGAGATGGGTCGCGGCGATGGTTGGGTTCCTCGCCATGGTTTCGATTGGCGTCATCATCCTTCCGTTCTTTGGTATCGGCCTCACCTTCGTCACCGATCCGTTTGGCATCGCAAGCACCGCGCAAGGCTCAATCACGCTTTGGATCGGAGTCCTCGTACTCGCGGTGTTCCTGCGCTTCGGAAAAAAACGCCTCCGGCCCAACACGGGGATCGTGACCGCCCTGGTTCTTTTGTTGGCATGTTCATCGGCAACCGTGCGCTGGGCCTTCCGCGTCCCGCGCATCTACAAACCCGCCTCCACTCCGGCGGAAGCAAGGGAATCCACGAAGGGCCTCTACACCGAGCTCGGGCCGGACCTCAGCCCCACCCTCACGAACGGCAGCCTGCCGGCCAGAATCACGGAAATCGAACCACCACCCGTTCCCTTCCAGCCCGGCCCCCTGCCCCGCATCAAAGCACTCCAGATCCAACCCGATATTTCCACCAACGGGACGCCCGACGGTTGGTTCACCTCCTGGGAACGGCTGGGGGATTCAACCTTGTCGGTTGATGGAAGAATCATCGCCAAAGGCATTCGCAAGGCGCGGCCCCAGTCACCTCCCGGCTACTATTCCACGTCCGAGTCCCTGTTGGCCTCCTTTCCAACCGGAGCCACATTTTTCCCACAGGACCGGAATGCATCACCCCGTGTGATGAGCAACTATCCAAATGAAGTTCCGTGGGCCGATCACCTTGAACCGATCCTGCCGGACTACCTGACAAACGGCACCGTGGCCCGGTTCAGCAGCGGTCTTGTCGGCACTGTCTTCCGATACGAAACGCTGGTGGACCTGCCCATATCCAGCCCGGCCCGCCTGAATGCGGGCGGAGTGAGGATGGATGTCAGCCCGACCCGCTATCTGCCAAACAGCCCGAGTTACAAAGGCCCCATGGTCCAGGTCCTGCAAATGGTCCATTTCGGATCGGATTCGGGAGGCATGTGGCCCACGATGCACTACCTTCCGCCCGAAAAGGAAAGGAACATCGGGTTCATCTATCTTCCGGCCACCCGGCAGATTGTGTCATGCCAAAGGTATGACACCCGGTGCATCCTCCTCGCCGGGTGCGCCTCCATCCGCACGATATGGGCTGCGGACCGGCTGTATGATCCGAAGAACGTGGATCTGACAGGGGCCCGCTTCGTTCTTCTCCGGCCGGTCTTCAAGGGTTTCGTTTTCGGCAAGGTGGAGGATATGGAGGTGAAGCTCTCCATGGAGGAGAGGAAGACCAACCTGCCCACCAAACCTTTCCGTTTGAGACCTTTTGCAAGCAGCAAGGAAATCGTCCTCAGCGAACGCCCTGATCCTCTCACCTCCACTCCGGAAGATTACTGGAGGTGGGTCATCCGTTCCTATGCCGACACCGCGTCGGGTCTCGCCAAACGGGATGCCGTTGAGTTTCTCCCCCGGCAGCTCCCATGGCTGCTGCGCGCCGAAGCGGACGACTACAGGGGATTCGCCATGGGCGCTCTGCTTGCCGCGATGCCGGAATCCCGGAAAGGAGAATTCCTAACAGCAGCTGAGGAATCGGAAAACCTGAAGGGAAGCACGTGGCTCCTCAAGATCGCAATGCAGCGCGGCTGGACCAACGACCTCAAGCCGATGCTCCGGCGCATGGTCACGGACGATGCGAACCGTGGCGAACTGCCGCTTCTCGCCCTCGCATCCCTGGAAGATCCCGCCACCTACCCGGACATCCTCCAGCGTGTGAAGGATGGCGTGGACATCGAAACCGATCAAATGCTGCGGCGGGTTCCAGGCCTGGAGCCGGGTCTGACGGAAGCAGTCCGGGAAGCCTGGGAGCGGGCGAAACAACGAAGCCAGCGTGATCACCATCAGATCCCCTCATCCATGCTGCAGGTCGCGGCCACGCACGGAGTCCGCGAAGCCTTCGAGCGGATGTTCGCACGCTGGTCACAAGTCATGCAGAACGAGCCCTATGGCGTCACCTCCGGAGTTTTCCAAGTCCTGATGCCCCCGGAGTCCGTCCCGGAGGGCAAGGACCCCGTATCCCTGATGATCGAAGGCAGGACCGCCACGGACTTCCACTGGGATGCATTCACCCGCCGCTGGACCCTCAACTCCACCAAGTGATGAATCCTTCCATCCACTCCATCCTGACCACATTGCGTCGTTTCCGGTGGGAAATTGCCATCTGGCTGCTTCTGAGCGTCTGGCAGTCGATCCGCATCCTGCGCCGGGATTTTCCGGAAGCGACCCATGACATGCTCTACCGCGGATTCCGCCCGGAGATGTTCGAAAGCGTGGCAGCCTGTTGGTTGATCCTCCGGCTGGGACTATCGGAGACCATGCTACGGACCCAGGGCGGCTGGCGCACCCGGCCCATGGCAAAACGGATGATGATCTGCCTGCCGCTGGTCACCTACCTCATCGTATTCCTCCCGCCCCTGCTTTTTCGCGCGGCAGCCATCGGCATCACCACTTCTCCGGATCTCCACCAGTGGGGGTTGATCCTTTTTGAATCATGGCTGACGCCGTTGGGAACCTTCGGAGCGGGAGCGATCGGAGTCTATGCGATCGGATGCTTTCTCACGTGGTTCACTCCGCGATGGAGAAAGAGGCTGATCGTTACCCTGGTGGTGGCCTTGGTCGCGATAGTGGCACTCCTCCCCTACCGCATGTTCGGCTGGATCAGCTACTCCGGCCAGGCGGACCATTGGCTGGATCCTCCCTGGCCTCTGGATTCCACCGTACGGGCAACCTCGCTGGCGGGAGTACAGTGGATCGAAGAACCCCATGGCCTGGACGGACATCGGATCGCCTCCTCATTGCTGACCCGTCTCCCTTTGCAACCGGGGGCTGTCACCGAAGTGCCGGGAGAACCCGGACGTGTGACCAGCGTCCGCACCTCCGGAGATCGGGTGGAGTTCGATCTGGAGTTTCTATGTGCGAACAACGCTTTGGCACGCCAACTCCAGGGAGCCATGCTGGTGGTGAAGTATGCTGACGGCGACCATGCCGACTGCCTGCAACGGAAAGTCCGCATGATTCCCTCTCCGGTCCCCCTGTGTCCGGTCAACCGTGTGCTCATATCCGGCTCCGCGGCATCACCCCGCATGATGCCGTGGTCCACACTGAAAGACGGAGAGGAACTCCGGGGAGCGGAGCTGCTGATCTATGTGGCGGACATGAGCGCCACCGTGGTGGAAGCACCACGGGAACAAAGCCGCGGATTCCAACAACAACGCCCGACGGGCCTCGAAGGAAGGGCGACACGCCTGCTCGATGATCAGGACCTGGCTTTCCGTTCCTCCGAGGAGGCCAAGGCCTACGCCGGACGCAAACTTCCCGCCGGCCTGGTTCCGTTCATGTTGAAACGGCATCCATGGTCCGATTTCGCGTGGGACAATGTCATCGGCCTTTATCTCCTCGAGCATGCGGCGGAAACCGACAAGCCGGCCTTGTTGGAGCGCATGACAACCGATCCGCGGCTCGGGGGGATTTTTCTCAAGAAGGGATGGCGCACGGAAGCGATGCCCCTGCTGCGGAACTTCGCCAAAGAGAGAATCACGCTTGATGCCACCTGCCTCCAGGCATTGGCGGAAGAAAAGGACCCGGCCCTTTCAGCCGATCTGGCCGCCCTGGCCATGCGGCTCGGTCCCGAGGTGGAAACTCTGGAGGCAGTCTTGAAGGCGCAGCCCAATTTCGACTGGAGCGGCTTTGCGAAAAACGGTTGGAAACGAGTAAAGTATCTTCAGAAGCCGGATGACAGGGAAACCATGCCGACATTCGCCACCTGGGCGGCCCGGGAGGGTGACGTTTCCGCGCTGCGTTACCTGGCGGAAGAAGCCGCTCACGGTGAAGAAGACGAAAAATCCCGGGTGGCAGCCGTTTTGGAAAGCACCCAGCCCGACGTGATCGGATTTCTCCGCTCCCATATCGATCAACTGGAGTGGAACCGGGAGAGCGGAAAGTTCCGGCTGAAGTGATCTGCAAACAAAACACCCCGCCCGGCGGACCGGACGGGGTGTTCGAAAAACAGCGCGGGGATCAAACCGCGGCAGCGGCGGGCGGAAGGCTGGCGGCGGCGACGGCCTGGCCGTGGCGCTTGGTCTTCTCGTCCGGCACCACGAGCTTGATGCGGAGTTCCGGGAACTCGTTGGCGAGCACGGTTTCCGCTTCGTCGATGATGATCTGGCCGCCTTCGCCGGAAGTCACGCGACCGAGGATGAGGAGGTTCGCGATGTCATAGAACTCGGCGTAGTGGGCGATGGCGTAGCCGAAGCAGACACCGATCGTTTCATAGATCTGCGCGGCGCGGGAATCGCCTTCCTTCATCGCTTCCTGCACCTTCACGAGCTGCTCCGGGAACGGCATCTTGCCGAACTCGAAGCCAGCGGCGGGAGCGAGGCGGGCGACGGCCTGCTGGGAGAAATACTGCGCACCGCAGCCGATGTCGCCGGACCACTCATCGGCCGGAGCGTCATCGCGGTAATCGACCGGCGCGAAGGCCAGTTCGTTGAGCCACGGCAGAATGTGGCCCTCACCATCGACATAACCGGCGGCCTGCGAGGTGCCGAGCGCCACGCCGAGCACGCGGTTGGCATTGAGGCCCATCGAACCAGCCAGCGCGGTGACCTCACCGTCATTCACGACTTCGAAGGGGATGCCACCCCAGCGGTCCTTCAGTGTGAAGAACACGCCGCGGATGTGCTTCTCGAAATCCTCCTCGCTGACGCCGCGGAAGAGCGAGGCTGCGCGGACTTCATTGTTTACGTAAACGCCCGCGGAGGAACCGCCGATGGCATCGACACGCGGCAGGTGCGCGGCGGCGCGCTGGAGCGAATCGTGGATGCCCTCGATGTGATACTGCGGATCGCTCTGGAAGTACGGGTCCCATACGACTTCCTCGGAGAACACCACCTCGCCATCGATGAGCGCGGCGCATTTGCGGTCGGAGCCACCGAGGTCGAAGCCGATGCGGCAGCCGCCGAGATTGCGGCCCAGCGTCATCACGCCGCCGTTTTCCTCCGGCAGATCGGCTACAGAGGCCACGGCGGTGATCGTGATCGGCTCACCGAAAATCTTGGTGCCAATGAACTCGCGGTCGAACTTGCGCAGGCCTTCCGGCGCGTAAATTCCGGTCAGCGCCGCGGCGACATCCGGAGCACCGGCGATCAGAAAGCGGCTGCCACCCTTCTGCCAGAGCAGGAATTTGGTGAGGCGCTCGACATACTTGATGGTCAACGCGTCGTTTTCACCACCGGCGGAGAGGATCTTGCCGGACCAGCGGAAGGCCGTGCCATCCTGGCGGACGAGCGCGAGATCGAGGGTGCGGGCGCCGGAGTCCTTCGCCACCTTGGCGGCGTAGGCGCGGTTCCACAACACGGCGGGGACGAAACCGGGATCGAGCACCGGCTTGAATTGAGGAGAGACGGTCAATGACATGGATTAAAACAAATGGATCGCGGAGAGAGTGCTGACAGGACAAGGGAAATCCAAGTGGAAAGGCGTGCATTTTACCGGTCTGCACACCCCACCGGCCACCCGGAGGAGGTGTCCGAAATAAGGCTGAAAATTCACCTAGAGGGCCGGATTTTCGTATTGCAACAGCGTCTCAATAGGTGATCCTTCCCCGACCCCATGCCACGAGCGCTCGCCAACGACCTAGCCGCGGACAGCGCGATGACGCTGAACCAGGCGAGCGTGGGCTGTGATCTGCAAATCAAGCTGTTGAGCGGTCCTTCATGCGACCGCCTCCGCGATCTCGGGTTCTGCGAGCAAATCCAGGTCCGCAAGCTTTCCGGTGGCCGGAACCTGATTTGTTCGGTCTGCGGCACCCGCATGGCGATCAGCCGCGAGCTGGCGGAGCAGGTGCTGGTGGCTCCCGTTTCCTGACCCGAGCCGCGCCTCTCCCGCGCCCCCATTTTTCCCGATGTCCGCACCTTCCCTCGAAACCGTCGCCCTCGTGGGCAATCCCAACGCCGGGAAAACGACTCTTTTCAACGCTCTGACCAAGTCAGCCGCCCATGTCGGCAACTACGCTGGGGTCACGGTGGCCGTGAAATCGGGGGAGATGTTCACCGCCCACGGCCAGAAACTGCGGATTCTGGATCTGCCGGGCTGCTACTCGCTGCGCTCCACCTCTCCGGACGAAAAAATCGCCCGCGACGCGCTGATGGGCGAACTGGAAGGCACGCCGAAGCCCGATCTCGCCATCTGCGTGGTGGATGCCTCCAGCATGGAGCGACAGCTCAATCTCGTCCTCCAGACGATCGAACTCGGCGTGCCTGTCGTGATCGCCCTGAACATGGTGGATGTGGCGGAGAAGCAGGGCCTGCGCCTCGACCCCGCAAAGCTTTCCGAGGAACTCAATGTGCCGGTGGTACCGATCCAGGCGAATGCCGGCAAAGGCCTGGTTGATCTGAAGCAGGCCATGAGCCACCCCTTCCCTCCTCCGGCGGAAAGCCCGTGGCTGGATGGTGCGGAGGATCCGGAAACCGCGCGGCGCGACATGGTCGCCCGCCTGTGCGAACTGGCGGCACGCCGTCCCGGCGAGCACCAGCAGACACTGTCCGACAAGCTCGACCGCTTCTTCCTGCATCCGGTGTTCGGCTGGCTGGCCTTCATCCTCATCATGTTCTCGGTCTTCTGGGCGATCTTCTCGTTCGCGAAGATCCCGATGGACCTCATCAGTGGCAGCATCGGCGATCTGGCCAAATGGATCGGAACGAAAATGCCCGAGGGTGACCTGCATTCGCTGATCGTGGACGGGATCATTCCGGGCGTAGGCGCGGTGGTGGTGTTCCTGCCCCAGATCGTGCTGCTGTTCCTCTTCATCGGCCTGTTGGAAAGCTCCGGCTACATGGCGCGCGCGGCCTATCTGATGGACGGGCTGATGGCGAAGGCCGGGCTGAGTGGAAAGGCGTTCCTGCCGCTCTTCAGTTCCTACGCCTGCGCCATCCCCGGCATCATGGCCACCCGCACGATCGACTCGGCCAAAGAGCGCCTGGTTACCATTTTCGTCGCGCCGTGGATGAGCTGCTCGGCGCGCCTGCCCGTCTATTTCCTGCTCGTTCCGCTGCTGCTGGATGGCAAGGAAGGCTCGTGGAAACAGGCGGCGGTGCTGTTCGGCTTCTACGTGCTGGGCACTCTCTCCGCCTTCGTCGTGGCACGCGTGCTGCGCGGCCGGCTCGGCCCGGACAAGCAACCGAACCACTTCATGCTGGAGCTGCCGCTCTACCGTGGGCCGCAATGGAGCTACATCTTCCGTCACGTCGGCGACCGTGCGATGGCCTTCCTGAAAAAGGCCGGCACGCTCATTCTCGGCATTTCGATTGTCCTGTGGGCGCTCCAGACTTTCCCGAAGACCGACAGTGAGGACAAGGGCGAGCAGCTTGCGCACAGCGCCATCGGTCGCGTCGGCGCGCTCATCGAGCCGGTGGTGAAGCCGCTCGGCTTTGATGGCCGCACCGGCACCGCCATCCTCACCTCCTTCGCCGCACGCGAAACCTTCAATACCACCATGGGCGTCATCTTCCACGTGGAGGAGAGCGAGGATGAAGAAGCCGACCGCGCGAACCTCCGCGACCAGATCACCCAGGCCACCTGGCCTGATGGCCGCGCGCTGTTCACACCGCTGTCGGTGGTTTCGCTGCTGGTATTCTACGTTTTCGCGCTCCAGTGCCTGGCCACCTCCGCAGTGGTCGCACGCGAGTCCGGCTCCTGGAAATGGGCGGCCGGACAATTTGCGTTCATGAGCGTTTTCGCGTATGTGGCCTCATTGATCGTTTACCAAGGCGGGCATTTGCTCGGCCTTCATTGAACCCCGCTCCTGCCTCCCATGCCCCACTGGCAAACCATCGTCGCGCTCGGCATCGTCGCCGTCACGCTGCTGATCTTCTGCTTCCGGCTGCTCGGCCCGAAGAAGGCCGGTGGCGGCTGCGGAAAAGACTGCGGCTGCGGGAAATCCCCCGTGGCGAAGAAGTAAGCGGCGATCCCCCGTCCGGGAGGAATCATGTGCCGGAGTTACTACGAGAACCATCGTAGTATCGGCGGGAGCGTGTGCATCCACACCTCGGCCCGGGCGCAGGCGATGGCTGCCTCTTCATCCTCCTGACGCGGGAAAATGTGACGCGCCCGCGCCAGCTTCGTGGCAGCCGCGACCGCACGCAGTTCCGTCCCGATCGAAGCCAGCCCGAACATCACCGCCAAGGCCGTGGCCGCGAACACCACCGCGATGCCAGTGAAGAATGGCAGCTTCGCCACGGCCCAAGCGAAGATCACCACCACCAGCGTGAACGGCGGCACCCCAAGGCCGAAACGCCGGGCCGCCTCGCGACCGCGGGACGCCGCTGAATTGTCCCTCTCCCACTGGACCAGCGCCGCCTCGCGGAGCGCGCGACCACACTCGGCCGCTGAGGATTCCGTGGCGGGGGCTTTCACCTCCTCGCCGAAAAGATTCTGCCAGCCCGCGGCATTCACCCGGATACGGCGTCCGCCGTATCCGGCGATGATGCGCTTCCCATGCCAACTGCGCACCAGGATGGCGGCAACGATGAGCAACAGGGAAAGCAGGAACAGGATGCGCGGCATGGGAATCGGAAAGCAGGCTGTCACTTCCTGCCACCCGAGGCCAGCCAAGCCTTCGGATCATCCGGCCACGGATGGCGCGGATAACGCCCCGCCACTTCCTTCTTCATCTGCGCGTAGCCTCCGGCCCAGAAGTTTTTTAAATCCTTCGTCATCTGCCACGGCTTGTGACCGGGCGTGAGGATGTGGACCACCAGCGGCACCCGGCCGGAAGCGATGGCCGGCGTTTCCCAAACCCCGAAAAGGTGCTGGGCCTTCACCGCGATCCACGGGTCCTTGCCCGGCTCGTAGGTGATTTTCGCGGACTGGCCGTTGGCGAGATTGATGCGCTCCGGAGCGTAGGAATCCAGCGCCGCACGCTGCGGTCCACTGAGCCACTCGCGCAGCACCGGCCACACGGAACGTTCCTTGATGTCCTTGTAAGCCACCGCCCCATGGCAGATCTGCGCGATGGCGGCGGCATGGTCTTCGTCCGACCAACCGGGCATCTCCAGCTCCGGCATCCATTTGCCAAGACCGGCAAGGCGCGCGGTCCATTGCTCGACCTGCGCGTCCCAGTTTTTGAGCACCAGTTCGCCGGAAAGCACGCGCGCGGCAAGAATCTCCGCCGCGGCATCGAGATTGACGTTATGATCGCTCTCCCTCGCCTCGATCACCAGATCACGGAACTTGGTTTCCTTCCGCGCGACCACCCTTCTACGGGTTTCATCGTAGGAAGCGCCATCCGTCAGGGCGAAGTCCTCCGGAAACAATTCGCGCAACCACTCCGGATCGATGCCGGTGGCACGGCGCAGATGCACGATGATCTCCCGTGCCTCCACCTCGGTGATTTCCGCCGCCACAAAGGCCGGAGCATGACGGGCGCACGAATCCTCATCGAGCTTGCCCTTGCGGTTGCCAACCATCTTGCACGCCAGCGTCCCCTGTCCCAGACGGATGCCGAGGCGGTCGCTGAAGGACGCCAGCATGGCCTTCGCCACCCGCTCGCGATTGGCGCGGAAATCGATCGCATTCCACTCCCATCCGGCGCGCTTGGCGAGCCCTGCGAGCCGGTCGAAACCCTGCGCCACCTCACGGGCGCCACGGCCATGGATGCCGAGTTGCGAACACCGCTGCGGATCGAAGTTCATCGCCTCCGCGGATTCAAATGCCCGCCATTCACCGGCGAAGTCGCTGCCATCCTCCGCGAAGATGAAATCCTTCCGGCTCGCACTGCCCGGACGACTGCTGAAGATCCCCTCCCCTTGCACAGCAGCGGCAATGAAGGCGGTCTCCGCCACACAACCGTGCTCCATCCCCGCCAGCATGAGCCGGGAAAAACGCGGCTCCAGCGGCAGCGCCGCCATCTTCCTTCCCTCATCCGTGAGCACGCCATGCGCATCCAAAGCGCCGAGGTCGTGCAGCAGGCGTTCGGCGCGTTGCAGCGAATCTTCCGCCGGTGCATCCAACCATCGGAACGCGCGGATCTCCGAAACACCCGCCGCCTTCAGCAGCAGCACGCATTCGCCCAGGTCGACACGCCGCACCTCCGCTGCCTCGAAGGCCTCGCGCCGCGCATGCTCCGCCTCGCTCCACAACCGTAGGCAGCGGCCCGGTGCAGTACGACCCGCGCGACCCGCACGCTGTTCAGCGGACGCACGGGAGATCTTCTTGATGTGAAGGGTATCGATGCCCCGGCGCGGGTCGAACGATGCCACGCGGGCGAGTCCGGAATCGATCACAGTCCTCACGCCATCAATGGTCAGCGAGGTCTCCGCCACGTTGGTGGCCACGATGATTTTCGGGCGCGATCCGGGTGCGATGGCGGCCTCCTGGGCTGCGGGCGGCAGGCTGCTGTAGAGCGGAAAAACGTCCCAACCGCGGGAAAACGAACTGTTCTGCAGCGTCTCGATGGTCTTCCGGATCTCATGCGTACCCGCGAGGAACATCAGGATGTTCCCCGGGTCCGGCATCGCCATGGCCTCCCGGCATACCGCCGCCATGCGTTCCCACACCGGAGTTTCACGCGGCGCCCCGCCACGGCGATCGTGCTGGGGCGCACGTTCGGGTCGGTACAGCACCTCCACGGGAAAAGTCCGGCCACCTGCTTCCAAGGTTTCGGCGGGAGCGAGGTAGTCGGCTAGTCCGGCGGTTTCAAGGGTGGCGGACATCACCAGCACCTTCAGATCAGGACGGCGGCCGTCCTGTAGATCGAGACAACGGGCCAGCGCCACATCCACGGCGAGACGGCGCTCATGGAACTCATCGAACACCACCGCCCCTACGTCGGAGAGCTCCGGATCATCCTGGAGCCAGCGCTGGAACACGCCATCCGTGACATAGACGATCTTCGTATCCCGGCCATAGCGGCTGTCGAAGCGGACCGAATAGCCCACTCCCGCTCCGAGTTGCGTGCCACGGAGCTTGGCCACCCATCCGGCGAGCAGCCGGGCGGCCATGCGCCGCGGTTCGATCACCACGATCTTCCCGGCGACTCCGGCATCCGCCAGCATGCCCGGCACGGCGGTGGACTTGCCCGAGCCCGTGGGAGCCTTCAGCAGCAAACGGGCGCGTTCCGGCTTGGCGACGGCGGCGCGGAGTGCGGACTCGATTTCGAAAACAGGCAGCGACACGGCCCGGGTTTGCCGGAAACCGGCGGGAATCGTAATCGAAAAAGATCGCAGGCCTGCTTTCCTTGAACAAAAGCCCGTCTCCACACCGGTTTTTCACCCGGGGACCGACATGCTCCGGAGTTGATAAATCCATTGCAAGTCCTCCCCCCACCACTACGTTTCCTCCCGACTTCACACCACCATGGGACCGCTCGGCACACCTGAACTGATTCTGATTTTCATCGTCATTCTGCTCCTCTTCGGAGCGAAAAAGCTTCCGGAGCTGGCCCGCGGCATCGGCAAGAGCATGGGCGAATTCAAGAAGGCCCGCGATGATTTCGAGCGTGAGATCACCCGCGCTGCGGACGAAGTCCGTGTCAAGGAAGCCCAGAAGACGGAGCCCCGCACGGAACCCCAGGCTCAGGCCCCCGTCGAAGTCGTGGCAGAGCCTGTCAAAAAGGAGACGACCGACGCCTGACCGGATGTTCTTCCGGATTTCCAACCGCATCAACGCTCCGGGACTCCTCGGGGCGTTTTTGCTTTCCACGCTGTGCCTGCTTTCCGGCGGTTGTGAGAAGAAGTCCGCAGGCACGCCGGATTGGACGGATGCAGCGCCCTCCTCCCCATCCACCACGGCGACCACACCTCCGCCCAGACCGAAGACGGAGGAACACGCCACCAACGGCCCGGTCCGTTTCGTGGCCTACAACGTGGAGAACTGGCTGGACCGCAACCGCTATCCAGGCAGCAAGGCCACCACCGACGGCACCAAGCCGGAAAAGGCCAAGCAGGCGGTGATCGCGGTGCTGGCCGCCACAAAGCCGGACATCCTCGGCGTGTGTGAGATCGGTGAATCCTCCGACCTCGCCGAACTCCAAACCCGGCTCAAGGCGGCCGGAATCGATCTGCCGCACGTCCACCATGCCGGCGGTGCCGATCCCATCCGCCACCTCGCCCTGCTTTCACGATTTCCCATCACCGCCACGGTCAAGCCCTCGAAAACCAGCTACCTTCTGAACGGCAGGACTTACGGCATGCAGCGCGGCATTCTCGATGCCACCGTGCGTGTGAATGAAAAAGACTACCGCTTCCTGGGCGCGCATTTGAAATCGAAGCGCGATGTACAGGAGGGAGATCAGGAGCAGATGCGGGCCAGCGAGGGGCATCTGCTGCGCGATCACATCGAAGGCATTCTCGCCGCGGCCCCTTCCACCCGTTTGATCGCCTACGGCGATTTCAACGACACCAAGGCCAGCACGGTGGTGAAGACCCTCCAGGGTGGAGCCAATCGTCAGGACTCACTCACTCCACTGGCCTTGGCCGATTCACACGGTGAGACATGGACCCAGCACTGGGACTATGAGGACATCTATTCCCGCTTCGATTGGATCATGGTCAGTAAAACCCTGAAACCCGAGGTCGATGCGAAAGCCTCCCGCGTGGTGGACGAACCCGCCTGCGGGGAGGCCTCCGACCACCGGCCGGTGATGATGGTGCTGGAGTGATCTCAGCGCCGGCGGCGCAGGATCATCAGCAGCCCGAGACCTCCGAGCAACGCGGTGCAGGGTTCCGGAACGGCGGTCCAGTTGAGCGTCACGCCGGTGGTGTCATAGGTCAGCCCCCAGGCACCTTCCGCAGCGAAATCTCCTGCACCGGTGGTCACCAGCGTCAAACTACCACTTCCATCGTAGCTGCCACCTCCGATCACGTCGATGATCTTGAAGCTGCGGTTGCTGTCCCACGCGGACGCGGTGTAGTCGGTTCCGGTGGCCAGCAGATTGAGAATGGAACCGCTTTCCAAGGACAGGGTGCCACCGGTGACATCCACGCCATCGTAGTCGGTGCCGCGCGTGGCCAGTGTGTCGCCGTTGAACTGCCAGTTGAGATTCGACCCGGCCTGCAGGGTCAGGCCGTTCGAAAACGTGATGATCCCCGGCGAATTGCCCGGTGAGAGATTGCCACCATTCTGGATCGTGGTGGCCCCGCCGATCGTGCCGCCGCCACCCAGCGTGGCTCCGCTTGCGATGGTGGTGGTGGTGTTGGCGAGGCTGCCATTGACGATCAACGTTCCGCCGGAAACCGTGGTGGTGCCGGTGTAGCTGTTGACACCGGTCAACGTCGTCGTGCCCGAGGACTGCGAGAAATTGCCGGTGCCCGCAAGGCTGGCGGAAACCGTGCCGCCGGTGGAAGTGTAGGACGTGCCGGTGAGGGTGCCGTTCTGGATCGTGCCGCCGCCAAGCGTGACCGCTCCCACCGTTTGCGAAGTGCCCCCGAGATTGAGAACCGAAGAAGCTCCGTTCACCGCCAGCGCGGCGGTCGATGATCCGAGGGTGCCGGAACCGGAGATGGCCAGCGTGCCGTTCGAAACCGTGGTGGCGCTGTGGGTGTTCGCCCCGGAAAGCGTCATCGTGCCGGTGCCGTTCTTCACCACTCCAAGCGTTCCGGTGAAACGACCCGCATAGGAATCGGTGCCATTTCCGGAGCCTACATTGATGACGCTGGAGGCACCTCCGCCATTGATCGCCGCGTTCACGGAACTGTTCAGGCTCTTGAACGTGTGGGCCGCGTTCGAGAGATTGACCGTCCAGTTGGCGTTGTTGATCGTGAAGTCCGAAGTTCCAATCGCCGTGTTGAGGTTGAATATGGAAGACGCGGCGGCACTTCCGAGAATGAAACCACCGGTGTAGTTGTTGCTGGCGTTGCTGATGGTGAAGTTGCGCCCGGTTCCCCCGGTGGCAGTGAAGGTGAGCGTGCCTGAGCTGCCGGTGATGGCGCGGGTGAGGTTCACCGTATGACCACTGAATGCTGATGCAGTCAGACTGACCGTGCTGGTCCCGGAGAAATCCAAGGCCGCATTGAACGTGTCCGTCGTGTTGTTCGTCTGGACGAATGCGATGGTTCCGCCGGTGACGGAAATCGGAGCCGTCAGGTTCGCGAAATTGCGGGTGACGGTGATCGTGCTGCCCGAGGCGCTGTTGAGGCTCAGCGTTGCTCCACTGGCCACCGAAAGCGTATTGGCGGTGAAGGCATAGGTGGAAGTGCCGGTGATCGACGAACTGCCAAGTTGCAGCGTGCCGGCCTGCACCGCCACCGCTCCCGTGAGCGTGTTCGACAGGTTGTTGAGAACCACCGTGCCGGAGTCCGTCTTGTTGAAACCGCCGGAACCGGAGACCACACCGTTCAAGGTCAGCGCGTTTCCGCTGGTGGAACGCAGCGTCCCACCGCCCGTGGAGAGCGAGATGTTGTTGCCCAGCGTGAGAGCGGCGGAGTTGTAGATACCGCCGCCGTTGCTGAGCGTGATCGCATTGCCGCTGCCCGCCGTGGTGGCCGCGCTGCCTGCTGCGGACGAACTGCCGAAATTCACCAGGCCGCCGGTGATGGCGATGCCGCCGGTCAGACTGGTATTGGTTCCGGAAATCACCAACCGGCCGGTGCTGCCGCCCCCCGAGGACGTCGTGTTGCCATTGGCGTTGATCGTGACCCCGGCGGAACCGGTGAGCGCGGTCGAAATCGTCGTGGTACTGCTGCCCGTTCCCAAGGCGGAGGTATCGATCGATCCTTGGGAAGCTCCGAATGCCAATGATCCCGCTCCACTCAGGGTGTAGCTGGTGACGTTGAACTTCAGACCGCGGACGTTGATGGCGGAGGCGATGCTCACCGTGCCGCCGGTTCCTCCGAAGATGGCCGTGTCCGCCGCGTTGGCGGTATTATCCCAGGCGAAGTTGTTGGCGCCGCCATCGGTCGTCCAATTACCGGTCGCGAGGTCCCAGTTTCCGGTGCCTCCGGTGATGGTTCCATTGCCGACTCCAACCGTGCCAGGAGAAATATCCCAGGTGATGTTGGCCGCGTGGGTTTCCGCGCTGAACGCGAGACTGACAAACAGGGGGAGAAAACGAGACTTCATGGATACGGATGCAGTGCGATGCGAAATTGCACGCCACCGCAGTCCGGATCAAAACCGGTCGTAACCCAAAATCTGACCAACAGGCAAAGGCAGTTGGCCGGAACAAAGTCCGTCTTGGTCCTCCCGTCCCGCTGCTTTCAAAACGCCAGGACACGCACTTGGAACGGCGCGAGATCACCGACGGGCAGCCCGAGTCCGGGCAGGCTGTTGGTGAACACGTCGGTTTCCAATGGATCCGAAAGCCGCTCGGAGAAATGCACGGAGCCATCCTGCCCGAGTCCCAGCCAACGCAGTGCGTCCGAGGGGATGCGGACACGCACGTTGCGAAGGGTTTCGCGGCCATTGAGATTCGAAACCACGAGGAACGATTGGCCGCTGGTGGAGTCATGACGCAGGAAGGCATGGAGCCAATGCCCGCTGAACCCTTCATCGCCCACCCGGCCGAACTGCGGATTGTCGCCATTGGCGAAGTTCAGGCCGTAGAACTCGCCAAGGGTGAAGGCTGGCTCGCGCAGGATCTTCAACAGGTCGATATACCATTGCCGCAGTTCGGTCTGCGATGGAGCAAGACCACCCTGATGCATCTTCACCACCTCCGGCATGCTGCCGTAGTCGAAGATGCTGGTGCGTCCGTCGCCACCACCGAAGCCCATGCGGGCGGTGGCCTGTTCGCCCACTTCCTGGCCGTTGTACATCATGATCGGCCCAGGGCTCATCCCCAACAAAATGGCGGACACCGGCTTGCCGACCGGCAGGCCGAGGCCGCCCCAGTGCAGGAAACTGGCAATGCGTACCTCGTCGTGATTCTCCGCGTAGTGGAGGGAACGATGGAAACTGCTGGAAAAGGGCACGGAGTTCAGATCGTTCGCCCAGTTGCTGCCATCATAGATCGCCTTCAGCACCTGATAGGGAGGATGACCGTACACGGCATCGAATCCGGAATCGAGCAATGCCTCGAGCACGTCCCCGTCGGTGAGCTTCATGGGATCGCTGTCATACGCCTCACCGAAGATATAGGTTTCCGGATTCCGGGCACGGCAGCGCTTGATCGCCCAGCGCCAGAATTCCTGGGGAATCATGTGGGACATGTCCACGCGGAAGCCGCCCACGCCGAACCCCTGCCAATAGGCCAGGATCGCATCCATCGTGCGCCAGGTCTTCGGCACATCCTCCACGGCGGCATCCGGGCCGGGCAGGTGCGAGGTATCACGGCCGGTGGTGAAATCGTGGCCGTAGTTGAGCTTCACCGTTTCATACCACTCGTTGATCGAAGGAGCCCACGAAATGAGATTGTTGCCGGTGACCTTGCCGATGAGTCTTTCCGGCTCGAACACGCCATCCGCCACCGGCAGGCGTAGCGGCGGCCCGCCGCCGGGATCGGTCGGGCGCAGATAGAAGAAATGATTGTTCTCCGCGAAGAACACGGAGGTGTCGTCGCCGGTGCCGAAGGTGAGATCCGGCCGCACGTCGGAGGCATAGGTGCGGGCGACATGATTCGGCACGAAGTCCATGATCACCTTGAGGCCGTGGCTCTTGCAGCGGTCGAGCAGCGACCTGAACTCATCGAGGCGTTTGGAAGGATCGACGGCGTAGTCCGGGCAAACGTCGAAGTAGTCGCGGATGGCGTAGGGACTGCCTGCGATGCCCTTGAGAACCGCCGGATCATCCGCGGGCCGGTCCGGATAGGTGGTGCCGGACGCCTGTTCCAGCACGCCGGTCAGCCAGACATGGGTGAATCCGGCATCGACGAGCGAGCCGAGCACGCGGTCGTCGATGTCGTTGAATTTGCCGCACCCGTTCTGGTCGAGGGTGCCATTGGGGACCATCGGCCGGGTGTTGCCGAACAGGCGGACGAAAAGCTGATAGATGACAGGGCGGGACATGGCGTATCTAACAGAGCAGGGCCGGGGCCAAATCGCAAACGGCTTCGTGTGGCGATCGTGTCAGGGTGCCCCGGAATTGACGCATCCGGTTCCGCTCGGTCGGCGGCCCGGGGAACGAAATGAATGCGTATTTTTGCGACATTGCCCGGACAAAAGACGCGATCGTCCCGCAACTTCGCGATTTCCCGCGCGTTCTTGAAACGAGCACGGCCCCGTGAAACGCTAAGGGGCTGGGGAATCTCCTTGCCCGTTTGTGTCCACCGCACAGCATTGCCAAGTTCAGCCTATCATCCGATGACGACCGAAGAATTGCAGGATCAGATCGCCGCGACTAGCGGCTGGCTCCACGCCGTGAAAGATGAAATGGCCCGCGTGCTCGTCGGGCAGGACCGCTTGGTGGACCGCCTGTTGATCGGCCTGCTCTGCAATGGCCACATCCTGCTCGAAGGGGTACCCGGTCTTGCGAAGACATTGGCGGTCAAGGCACTGTCCGGCTCGCTGCACGCCAGCTTCGCCCGCTTCCAGTTCACCCCGGACCTCCTGCCCGCCGACCTGTTGGGCACGATGGTCTACAACCCCCAGGAGGCATCCTTCGCCCCGAAACTGGGCCCGATCTTCAACAACCTGATCCTGGCGGACGAAATCAACCGCTCCCCCGCCAAGGTGCAGTCCGCCCTGCTGGAAGCCATGCAGGAGCGCCAGGTGACCCTCGGCGACCGCACCTACAAGCTCCCGGAGCCATTCCTGGTGCTGGCGACCCAGAACCCGATCGACCAGGAAGGCACCTACCAGCTCCCGGAAGCCCAGCTCGACCGCTTCCTGCTCAAGGTCACCGTCGGCTACCCGACCAAGGACGAGGAACTCACCATTCTCGACCGCATGGCCACCTCCGCTCCGGTTTACCAAACCAAATCGGTGGCGACGCCGGAACAGGTCGGCGGCTCGCGTGCGCTGGTCAACAGCGTCTATATCGACTCCTCGGTGCGCGAATACATCGTCCAGATCATCCACGCGACGCGTTTCCCGATGACCGTGGACGCGCCGCTGAAAAATCTGATCCGCGCCGGCGCTTCGCCACGCGGCACCATCAATCTCGCCCTCACCGCCCGCGCCCGCGCCTTCATGCAAGGCCGCGCGTTCGTGACCCCGCAGGACGTGAAGGACATGGTCCACGACGTCCTGCGCCACCGCATCCTCCTCAGCTATGAGGCGGAGGCCGAGGAGGTGACCACCGATTCCATCCTCGACCGCATCGTTGCCCGCGTGCCGGTGCCGTAAGGAACTTTTTCCACAGCCAGAGACGGGATGCTGACCGACGCCCAGATCGAGGAAATGATGTCGCGCGTGCGCAAGCTCGAGCTGAAGGCTCGCAGGCTCGTGCGCGAATCGTTCTCCGGGGAATACCATTCGTCCTTCAAGGGACAGGGGCTCGATTTCGACGACTTCCGCGAATACCAGCACGGTGACGAAGTCCGTTTCATCGACTGGAATGTCACCGCGCGCATGAACCAGCCCTTCATCCGGAAGTTCCGGGAAGAGCGGGAACTCGCGCTGGTATTGGCCGTCGATGTCTCCGGCTCCGCCGACTATGGCAGCGAGAGCCTCAGCAAGCGCGAGGTCATGGCTGAAGCCGCGGCCGTCCTCGGCTTCAGCGCGCTGCAGAACGGCGACAAGGTCGGGCTGCTCGTTTTTGCGAATGAGCCGATCCTGTTCGTCCCGCCGGGCAAGGGCACCCGCCACCTGCTGCGGCTGGTACGGGAAATCCTGATCGCCCGCCCGAACCAGCCCGGCACCTCTGTAGCCGCGGCCTGTGATTTCCTGGTCCGAACGCTGCGCCGGAAATCGCTGGTGTTCATGATCTCCGATTTCCAATCCCATCCGATCGAAAAGCCGCTGGCCAAGCTCGCCCGCAAGCATGAGACGCTGGCCTTGCGCGTGTCCGATCCGCTGGAGGCGGAACTGCCCCGCGCAGGACGCGTGGTGATGATCGATCCGGAAACCGGTCTCGGCCTGCACGTCAATACCAATAGCGCCCGGATCCGTGAGGAATACGCCCGGCGCACCCGCGAACAACACGAATACGTGGCGGCCGTGCTCAAGAAAAACGGGATCGATACCGCGGAGCTGAACACCCGCACGGATTCCCTGCCCGCCCTCCACAAGCTTTTGAAAAAGCGCAGCCGCAAGCGCACGGCCTGACCGATGGACCCGAAACCGTCATTCGAACTGCATCCCCCGCCCCCGCCGGACAAGCTCCTGCCCGGGCCGCGGCTGGATCTTCCAGCGTGGCAGATCGCGCTCGCCGCCATCGCGCTGATACTTGTCATCCTCCTGATCGTCCTCGCCATCCGCAAGAAGCGGCCCGTCGATGAAGGATCGGTCCGCAGGCGTGCCTATCAGGATGCCCTGCGCTGCCTTGAGGAAGCCCGGCCCGCTGGCAGCCGCGAAGCCGCCACCCTTTCCTCATTCATCCTGCGCCGCTATCTTGCCGTGGTGGCGAAGGATCCCGCGCTCTACGAAACCCATGAGGAATTCGTGGGCCGCCACGACATTTTGAAAAACGTTTCCGATGATACCCGGCATCAGACGGTGGAAGGCTTCGGCCACCTCGCCTCATTGAAGTACGGGCGTGAAACCCGCGCCGGCGAAGGCGGACCGGTGATCCAGTCCTCCCGCTCCCTGCTCGAAACCCTCCACCGGGCCCTGGCGGCATGAGAACTCTCTTCGAACATCTGAGACTCGCCGAGCCATGGTGGCTGACGCTGTTGATCCCGTTCCTTTTCCTGCTGTTGCTCCGCCGCGGCAAGGGAGCCGCCGCCGCCATTTCGTTCCCGAATGTGCCAATCCTCGCCGCTCTCGGCGGCAAGGTCCGGCAGGGGGCCTGGAACTTCGGCCTGCCACTGGCATGGCTCGCGCTGGCCACCTCCGTGATCGCACTGGCTCGTCCCGTCTGGCGGAACGAATACCAGAGCCGCAGCGCCAGCGGCATCGACATCGTCATCGCCTTCGACCTCTCGCTGTCGATGGAGATCGATGACTTCGTCAGCGAGGAAGGCAGGCCGCTGCAGCGCATCGATGCCGCGAAATCCGTGGTGAAGGATTTCATCACCGGCCGTCCGGACGACCGCATGGGTCTCGTGGTGTTCGCCGGGAAGCCCTACAAGGTCAGCCCGATCACCCTGGACCACCAGTGGCTGCTCAACGGCCTCTCGGACCTCCATTTGGGCGGCCCGAACGACCCGCGCGGCCGGATCGGCACCATCGAGGAACAAGGCACCGCCATCGGCTCCGCCTTGGCAGCCTCCGCCCTCCGGCTGGATGCCCGGGATGCCAAGAGCAAGGTCATCATCCTGGTCACGGATGGAGCCAACAATTCCGGCAAGATCGCCCCCCTGGAGGCGGCGGAACACGCCAAGACACTCGGCATCAAGATCTACACCGTCGCCATCGGCACCCCGGAAGGTCGCGTCGCGGGCAATGTCCAGCGCTTCCCGCGCCAGGAGTTCGACCTGCCGACCCTCCAGAAAATTGCCGAAATGACCGGAGGCGGGCACTACTACGCCCAGACGTTTTCGAAACTGAAGGACTACTTCAAGGACATCGACCGGCTCGAAAAAACGGAGGCGAAGTCCCTCACCGTCATCGATGATACCGAGTTGTTCCCTTGGTTCGTGGGAGCAGCCGCTCTATTCGCCTTCGTTGCCGCTCTCGCTCTTTCCTTCAATCCGCCGCTCTCCTCCTGACCATGAGCCTCGCCGATCCACGATGGCTGTTCCTATTGGCGCTGGTTCCGCTGCTCGGAATCGTAGCGATGGTGACCGCGCGCCTGCGCAGCCGCCGCTGGCAGGCCTTCGTGGCGAACCGCCTGCGTCCGGCCCTGCTGAAAAAAACGGAAGCATTCGGCCACTGGCTGTCCCTGTTGTTCCTGCTGGTTTCGCTGGCGCTGCTGATCGGAGCACTGGCAAAGCCCCAGGGTGATGCCGGAACCAGGTCGGAGACGGTGAAGGGCCGCAACATTCTCTTCGCCCTCGACCTGTCCCGCAGCATGCGGGTGGACGATGTGAAACCGGACCGGCTGTCCCAGGGCAAGGCCATCATCTATGAAATGATGGAGGCGATGCCAAACGACCGCATGGGCCTGGTCGGCTTCGCGGGCACTCCCTATCTCTTCGCGCCGCTGACCGTCGATCACGGTGCCGTGAAGGAAACGGTCGATCAGATCGACGAAACGTGGATTCCCACCGGTGGCTCGAACGTCGTCGAGGCCCTGAAGTTCTCCATCGAAGCACTCAAGAAAACCGGCGTCCACAACAACGCCCTGGTCTTCATCAGTGATGGAGAGAAACACGATGGCTCGCTCGACGATGTCCTCGACGAAGCCACCAAGGCCGGCGTCTACATCTTCACGGTCGGAGTCGGCACTGAGAGCGGCGCGGAAGTGCCCGATCCCGGCATGCCGGGTGGCAGGTTCCACGACCGACAGGGCCGCACGGTCCTAAGCCAGATGCAGCCGGAGGTTCTCAGGAAGATCGCGGAAGGCACCAAGGGCCGCTTCGTGGTCGCCGGTACCGGCGTGGACATCCCCGCCCTGGCACAGTCCGCGCTGTCCGATATCGATCAATTCGAACTACAAGGACGCGAAAAGAAAGTCACCGTGGAGTTCTATCAATGGCTCGTAGGTCCCGCGATCATCTCGTTGCTGATCTCCATCCTCTTCGCCACCCGCTGGCGTCCGATCGCCACCCGGACCGCGGTGGCAGCCACCATGGCAGGCACGGTTTCGACCTCCGGAGCCGCCTCACCACAGGAGGCCAGGCTGGCCGTGGGCAACGGCCATTTCGAGGAGGCCCGGAACGGGTATCACGACCTCGCGGAAGGTTCGAAACGAAAGGAGGACTCCTACCGCTACCGTCTTGCGGAAGGAGAAGCCGCCTACAAGGGGGCTGAGTTTCGCAAGGCCGCGGAAGCCTACAGCGGCGCGCTGATGTCGGACAATGCCGACGTGGCGCGCAATGCCCACCTTGGCGCCGGAGCCTCGCTCTTCCATCTCGGCTGGCAATCTCTCGGCAATGAGACCTATCCCGATCCGGCGCCGGAAGACACCGAAGCCTTTGACGCGCTGGTGAAAGCGAAGCTGAAGGAACTCGCCGAAAAGGAAGTGCCGGAAGCCGGTGACACCGAGAGCTACACCTTTTTCAATTCCCTCATCGTCAATTGGACGGATGCGATCCGGCACTACAATTCCGCCCTGAAGCTGCTGCCTAGCGACAAGGACGCCGCCCAGAACCGTGCCCTCACGGTACGCTATCTGGAGCGACTGGAAGAGCTGCTGAAAGAACAGCAGCAGGAATCCCAGCAGCAGATCCCGCAGGAGATGGGCCAGGGCCCCGGCCAACCCGAAGGCGAGGATGGCGACGGCGAGGGTGACGGCCAGCCCGGCGACAAGGGCGAAGGTGGCGACAAGAAGGGCAACGGTTCAAACGGCGACGAAAAAGGCAAAGGCAAGGGCGGCGACGAAAAAGACAAGGACAAGGGAAAGAACGGCAAGGACGAGAAACGTCCAGGCGAGACCCCGCAGGAACGCGCGAAGCGCCTCCTTGGCGAAAACGAGGATCTGCAGAAAGGCCCGACCGCCCAAGGCAACCGGAGAAACCATTTGGGACCAGAGAAAGATTGGTGACATGAGGATCACAGATTTCATCCGCACTGCCGGACGCGCTCTCGCGTTCCTGGCGTTCATCACTTCCACCGCTTCCGCGCAGATCGCGGTACAGGCGACCATGTCCAGCCGTTTCCTCGCACGCGGAGAAACCGCGAGCTTGGATATCGCGATCCTCAATGGCATGCCGCGGCTCGAACGCAGCCCCGCGGTGCCGCAGGTGCCGGACGTGAAAATCGAGGCCGGCCAGCCTGAACCACGGATGATCTCCGCCCGGCGCAGCGGCTATGTGTTCCCTTTCCTCATCTCATCCTACAAGGAAGGCCGCCACATCATCCCGGCCATCACCCTGCAGCTCGACGGAAAAACCTACACTACTCCTCCCCAGGAGTTCACTGTCTTCAATCCGGACGAATTGAAATGGTCGGAAGCCAGCGTGGGCGACCAGAAGATGCGCTATTCCGCCTCCTTCCACCCGCTGAAGGACAATCCCTACGAAGGCGAAACTGTGCCGGTGGAAATCAAGCTCTACATCCCGCGGGACATTCCCGTGGAAGACTGGGGCATTCCGGAATTCGAGCGGGATGGCATCGCCTGCTGGCGCTTCGAACCCTCCGGCTCGTGGGGACAGACCAACATCCTCGGCCGGTCTTATATTTCCGTGGCCTATCCGAGTTCGATGTCCGCCACCCGCTCCGGCACCGTGAGCATCGGCCCGGCCAATCTGCGGCTGATGCTCCGCACGATCGTGAACGATCCATTCCCGCGCATGTCACCCACGCCGGTGTTCCTCGCGATTCCGAAATTCGATCTTCAGGCGAAGAAACTGCCGGAAGGCGCTCCCGCCGGTTTCGTCAATGCCGTGGGCAGCTTCACCATGTCGTCCAAGACCACGCAGACCGAGCTGCGCGAGGGCGATCCCCTGTCCGTGGACGTGACGGTCACCGGCACCGGAAATCTGGATGGCATGACCGCGCCGAAGCCGAAGGATGCCGATGGCTGGAAAATCTACGAAGCGTCCGCCGAGCAACGCGGTGACGAACGCCGTCAGGAGACCGGCTCGGTGACATTCCACCAGTTCATGCGTCCTCTCGGTGACAAGGCCTCCGTACCTGGCTTCCAGCTCGTTTACTTCGATCCGCAGCTTGCCCAGTACAAGACGATCGAGACCCCGCCCATCCCGCTCAAGTTGCTGCCCTCCTTGAAAGAAAAGCCGTTGGCTTCCGCTCCACTGGCACCTCCCCAAGCCGCGGGCATCCCGGTGGAAAAGATGAACGACATCCTCGGCCTGGTTCAGCCCGCCCGCATCGTTTTACCCGGTGCCACCCGGTTTCCGTCGTGGACCTGGCAACTCGTCCCGGGTCTTGTCGCCCTGCTGCTCATCATCAAGGCCATTTGGATGAAAGCCGGACCGAAATTCCGAATCGAGCCGGAAGTGGCGGCCCGCCGCCAGGCATTCCGCGAGCTTGAACGGGTCTCCACAGCCGACCACCCGTCTTTCCTGCGCCAGGCCGGACGCTTCATCGAACAGTGGCTGCCCAAGGCCGCGACACAGGATTCCTCGCTGCATGCGATCCTGGAGGAGCGCGATGCCACCTGCTACCGTGGCGAAGGCTCTCCGGATGCCAAAGGCGACCGCTCTCGACGCAGCTCCATCCTCAAGGTCATCCGCAAGTTCGCATGGCTATGGATCGCGGTCGCATGGTTCGGATTCTCTTCCGACTCTAAAGCCGCGGGCGACGAACAACTCCAAACCGAGGCCGTGGCGGCCTACGACTCCGCCGAATATGAAAAGGCCATCCAAATGTGGCTGGATGCCGGGCCCTTCGACCGTCTTTCCGCGGACACGCTCTACAACATCGGCAACGCCTGCTACCGGATGGGCGTTCCGGGTCATGCCGCGCTCTACTACCGCCGTGCCTTGGAAAAGGATTCCTCCCACGCGGAGGCACTCCAGAACCTCCGCTTCATCGAGCGCAAGTACGGCTCGGTATCCGTCAAGTGGGACGACTACCAGTATGCGCTCACCCGCCTCCAATTGCAGACGTGGCGCAATACCCTATGGGCCGGTGTCTGGATGGTCGTGCTCGGAGTGCTGGTCTGCCTCGCCACCCGTGCGGGTTCGAAGGCCCGCATCCCCGCGGTGATCGGCTTGGTCCTCGGGCCGATGATTGCCGCCGCTGGTGCGCTCGGTTCCCACTACTATCCGGACGATTCACGCTTCGCTCCGCTCACCCGGCAGGCGGTGGTGGTCAACGAAGACTCCGCCCTCCACTCCGAGGCATCCCGCACCTCCCAGGAAATCATCGACGCCCGGGTCGGCTCGCTGTGCGAAATCATCAAGGATCGCGGTGCCTGGCTCTACGTCAGCTTCGCCACCAAAACCCGCGGCTGGATCCCGGCCGAGGATGTGGAAAAAGTGGTGCCGGACAAGAAGCCGGAAGCGCCCAAACTCCACAAGCCGGACGCCGACAGCCGCAGCACGTGAGGCGCTAGCCGCCGCCGAAAAACTCCATCTGCTCGGCGGCATCGGGATCTTCGAAACGGAGGGCCACCCCGATCAGACGGACCGGTTTCCCACCACCGCGCTTCCACGCTTCCATCAGCAGTTCCTCGAAAATCTCCTCATCGATCCTCGGGTGCGCGCGCTCGGCGGTGGTGCGGGTGAAGTCGGAGAACTTCAGCTTCACCACCAGCCCTTTCACCACCCGGTCAGAGTGATGGCGGGACAGATCTTCTTTCAAACCCTCCAGTAGCGCACGCATCGGCGGCAACGCCGCTTGGGCGGTCAGGACATTCTCCGAGAAAGTTTCCTCCGAGCCGATCGATTTGCGGGTCCGGTCCGGCCGTACCGGCCGGTCATCGATCCCGCGGCAGAGGTTCCACAATTCGAGCCCCCATTTGCCGAAGCGTTTCGCCAGCTCGATGCGGTCGAACTTCCGCAGATCGGCGCAGGTCTCGACTCCGAACGTGGCCAGCTCCTCCCGCCCGCGCCTGCCGACTCCCCACAAACGTCCCACCGGCAGGGCAGCCACGAAAGCATCCACTTCTTTCTCCGTGACCTGGAATTGGCCGTCCGGCTTGTTCCAGTCGCTGGCGATCTTCGCCACCATCTTGTTGGGAGCGATGCCTGCCGACGCTGTCAGGCCGGTTTCCTCGCGGATCTGGGTGCGGATTTCACGGGCGATCACCGAGCCATCGCTCTGGAGGTGGGAGACATCCAGATAGGCCTCATCCAGCGACAACGGCTCTATGGCATCCGTGAAGCGCCCGAAAATCGCCCGGATGCGCGCGCTTTCCGCCCGATAGAGATCGAAGCGCACGGGCACGAGAATGAGATGCGGGCACAATTCCAACGCCTTGAAGACCGGCATGGCCGAGCGGCAGCCGTATTTCCGCGCTTCGTAGTTCGCCGTCGTCAGCACCCCGCGGCGGCGGCTTCCCCCGACCGCGAGCGGTCGCCCGCGCAAAGCCGGATTCTCCCGCTCCTCGATGGCGGCGTAGAAGCAATCCATGTCGATATGGATGATTTTCCGCATGGGGCTGTCTTGCGTGCGCAGGATTCTTGACCTAGAGACTTAGCCGATGAAACGACGTTCCGCCATTCTCGCCCTGCTTCTCCTGCCACTCTGTGCGCACGCGGAGGAATCCAAGGACAAACCCGCCGCCGATGCCAAGCCGGCGGCTCCCGCAAAGGTCGAAAAAGTCCGCGTGAAAACCTCCAAGGGCAACTTCGTCATCGAACTGAACCGCGAAAAGGCCCCCATCAGTGTCGAGAACTTCCTCAGCTACGTGAACAAGAAGTTCTACGACGGCACCACCTTCCACCGTGTGATCCCCACCTTCATGATCCAGGGTGGCGGTTTCGCGGCGGCGAACGGCCGCCTGATGCAGAAGGACGTGGAGAAACCGATCAAGAACGAAGGCCAGAACGGCCTCAAGAACCTGCGCGGCACCGTGGCGATGGCCCGCACCGCGGACATCGACAGCGCCACCAGCCAGTTCTTCGTGAACGTCGTGGACAATCCCGACCTGGACTACCCGAAAAACGGTGGCTACGCCGTCTTCGGCAAGGTGGTGGAGGGCATGGACGTGGTGGACCAGATCAAGGGCGTGCCCACCCGCCAGTCCGACCTTTCCATGAAGCACCCGGGCACCGGCCAGCCGATGCGCATGCCCTCGAACGATGTGCCGATCGAACCGGTGGTCATCGAATCGATTGAAGTGGCGAAGTAAGACCAGCGGAATTGACGATTTCCCAAGGCGCGGGTCGGCCGACCCGCGCTTTTTCGTTTTCGGGGAAGTCCGCCTATGGGGGTGACAGCGGCCCGGCTTTCCTTTACCCAGAGCGCCGATGCAACTCTGGCTCTGCCCGCTGATCGCGTTTTTGTTCGGTTCCATCCCCTTCGGCCTGCTGATCGCAAAGGCCAAGGGCATCGACATCCGCCAGCATGGCTCCGGCAATATCGGTGCGACCAACGTCCTGCGCGTGGTCGGGAAAAAATACGGCATCACCTGCCTCTTCCTTGATGCGCTCAAGGGCCTGATCCCTACCCTGCTCGGCATCACCCTGATCCGTTATGTGGGAGCCAGCGAGGCGATGACCATCAAGCCGCTGCTTTCCAAAGCGCTGGAACTCCCCGCCGATCTCCAGTGGAAAGCCCAGCTCTTCCAGGTCTTCACGGGCCTGTGTGCGATCCTCGGCCACAACTACTCGCCTTGGGTCGGCTTCAAGGGCGGCAAGGGCATCGCCACCTCCGCCGGAGTCCTGATCGCCCTCATGCCCGCCGCCGTGGTGATTCTGATCGTAGTGTGGCTGCTGCTCTTCGCCATCACCCGCTACGTCTCCGTGGCCAGCATCGGGGCTGCGGCGTTCCTTCCCATTCTGACCATCGCGGGCTCCGCTTTCCATGGCAAACTGGCGAACGGCACCTGGAACAAACCTCTCTTCGCCTTCTCCGTGGTGATCGCGGTGCTCGCGATCTGGAAACATCGCTCGAACATCCAGCGCCTGATGAAAGGCACCGAAAACCGCTTCCAGCCGAAGTCGAAGCGCAACGCCTGAACCCTATTTCCGCCCGCCCGTGACTTCCGCCGCCATCCTCGGCTCAGGCTCCTTCGGCACCGCCCTCGCCACCCTGCTCGCACCAAAATTAAGCGAGGCGGTGATCATCGGCCGCGATCCCGCCACCGCCGTCGCCATTTCCAAGGAACACCGGAATCCCAACTATCTCAGGGATGTGACGCTCGCGGACAATATCCGCGGCACCACCGATCTGGGAGAGGCGCTGAATCATCCGCTGGTGCTGTTCGTGGTGCCCACATCCGCCACCCGCGCCATCGCCGAAGAACTGGCGAAGCGAGGCCTGCCCGCATCCACCGTGCTTCTGTCGTGCGCGAAGGGCATCGAGAAAGCCACCGGCGAGCGCATGAGCCAGATCCTGCGCGAGGTGTTTCCGGAAAACCCCATCGCCGCGATCTCCGGCCCGAATCACGCCGAGGAAATCGCCCACCAGCTCGCCACCTGCGCGGTGATCGGCTCCGATGATCCCGCGCTCGCCGTCCGTCTCCAGGAGCTTTTCACCCTGCCGCATTTCCGCTCCTACACCAGTGAGGATGTCGCCGGGATCGAACTCGGTGGCGCGGTGAAGAACGTCTTCGCCATCGCCGCCGGCATCGCCCACGGTCTGGGAGTCGGCGACAATGCGGTGGCCGCGCTGGTCACACGCGCGCTCGCGGAAATGACCCGTCTCGGCGTGGCGCTCGGCGGCCAGATCGAGACATTCTCAGGCTTGTCCGGCATGGGCGACCTCATCGTCACCTGCTTCTCGGAACACTCGCGCAACCACCGTGTCGGATACGCGCTCGGCCAAGGCAAGACATTGGAAGAAGCCGTCAATTCACTGGGCATGGTCGCGGAAGGCGTGCCCAACACGCTCTCCATCCATGATGCCGCCCGCAAGGCAGGCGTCCGCACCCCGATCATCGATGCCGTCCATGGCATCCTCTACCAAGACAAACCCGCCGCCCGCGCCATGCACGAGCTGCTGACGCGCGATCCCCGCCCGGAAACCGATTCCACCCATTCCTGATCCTCCTCCCTCCCCATGAAGGAAATCCTCGATTTCTTCCTGCACCTGCAGGACCACCTCCACGACTTCACACGCGACCACGGCTCGCTGGTTTACGGACTGTTGTTCCTGATCGTGTTCTGCGAAACGGGACTGGTCATCACTCCGTTCCTGCCGGGCGATTCGCTCCTTTTCGCCATCGGCGCGATTTCCGCCAACGAGGCCTCCGGGTTGAACGTATGGATCGCCGCCGTCACGCTGCTGGCAGCCGCGGCCATCGGGGACACCACCAACTACTGGATCGGTCGTACTTTGGGCAAATGGCTCACCCACCGGTTTCCGAAGATCGTCAAACCAAGCTATCTGGAAAAGACGCACCGCTTCTACGACACCTACGGGGCCAAGACCCTGATCATGGCACGCTTCGTGCCCATCGTCCGCACCTTCGCTCCTTTCGTCGCGGGCAGTGGCGCGATGCCGTTCCGCAAATTCATCCTGTTCAGTTGCTGCGGATCGCTGCTGTGGGTCGGCCTGATTCTACCCGCGGGTTGGTTCCTCGGGGACAAGCCGTTTGTGAAAAACAACTTCGAGATCGTCGTGCTCGCGATCATCGGCATCTCGCTGCTCCCGATGGTGATCGAGCTGCTGCGCGCGAAACTCCGCGCGCGGAACAAGGTTGCCGGAGAAACCGCCGAGTAAGGTTTCTGATTCCCTGCAACGATGGAGCAAAGAGTCCGCTAACGGCTCAGGTCCTCCTGATACATCAGCTTGAAGCCGCTGGTCTGAAGCACCGTGACGGCGAATTCATAGTCCTCCACGTGCATGGCCAGCATCGAGCGGCCTTCCGGACCGGGCATCAGCGAATACGCGAAATCGATGTTGGTCTCCGCGCCCATCAGGTGATCGAGACACTGGAGCAAACCCGGACCCGACTCACGCAGGGCGACCACAATGACGTCGCACGTGGTGTGCGGGATCCCCTTCTCGATGAAGATGTGCTCGGCGGTATCCGGATCACTGAGAATGAGGCGGGCGATGGTGGCGTCCCGGGAATCCTGAACGCTCAGACCGAGCACCTCGATGGCGGAGGTGCGGAGCAGCTTCACAAGCGCGGCCAAGGCACCGGCCCGGTTGGGCAGCATGACGGCAAACTGCCTGACGGGAGATCCGGGCTCGACGATGACGGGTGGTTCCATGGATGAAAATCGTTTCAGCCTCGCGGGCCGCGCAACGGCAGGGTCTGAACCGCGCCGGTTTCCTTGTTTTCGATGACGATCTGGTTCGGGCGCACGTCGGCAACCGTATAGCGGTTGCCATCGGCTCCGGTGAAGTGCTGCCCGGGCGATGCCAGATAGCGCTTTCCGGTGGCCGCGTCTTCGACCAGTGCGACGGGATCATGCGCACTGGAAGGCGTTCCGGCGATCAGATTCCGCCGGACCCCGGTGCTGGAATCCTCCACCTCCACAATGGAAGCCTCGGCCGCCGGACCCGCGCTGTCCTTCAGATTCTGGTAGCGGCGCTGTACCCGGATGACTTTCAGACGCGAACCGGGGATCGTTTCCCCTTCCGCCACCTTCACTTCACGAACCGATCCTCCCGCCGGCATTTGCAAGCGGGCGGAATTCCCCTCGACGTGACGCACCTCGATCGGAAGTTCGCGCTGGCGGAAATGGCGCATCACCAAACCCGGAGGCGACGAGGGTTTCGGCCCGGTTCCTTCGGCGCTGCCAGAGGTTCCCAGGGACTTTCCTTCCAAGGTCGTCGCCACATCATGATCGCGATGCCGGGGTGCCGTAGCTCCACCCGCACCTGTCGACCCTCCTGCCGGAGCATCCTCTGGATCAGCCTGGTCCACGAATGTGGTCATCTCCTTGCCAATCTGTTCCTCCGAGCGGAGCGCGAAATCCTGCTGTGTGGGCTCCGAGAGAAGCATCTTCGCCAGATCCGCGTGACCTGCCGAGGCGGCCAGTTCGGCAGCGGTGCGGCCTTCCGTATCCTTGCTGAAACGGTTCGCGCCGATGTCCACCAGCAGCTTCGCCGCCTCGGTATGGCCGTTCTCCGCCGCCACCATCAGCGCGGTGCGGCCATCATCCATGCTCGCGTAGATGGATGCCCCGTATTTGGTCAGTTCGTCGATCACCGGAGCCTTGCCCAACAGCGCCGCCGCGAGCAATGCACCATCCAGATCATCCCGATCATTGGCGGCCAGATCGCCGATCATTTCGGCGCGGCCTTCCTTCACCGCGAGCATGAGCGGCTTGTAGCCCTCGGCATCCTTCAGCTTCGGGTCCGCTCCCTGCCGCAGCAGCCAGCGGACCATGTCCCGCTGCCCGGCGCGGACCGCTTCCATCAACGGCGTGCGGCCACCGGCTCCGCGTTCATCCACGGCCATCTTTCGGTCGAGCAGGAACTTGGCGGCCTTCTGCGCACCCGCAGCCGCAGCCACGTGGAGGGCGGTATTTCCCTCGGCGTTCTTCGTGCCGATACCAATGCCCCCCTTGAGAAACTTGTCCATTGCCGCAGGGTCATCGCCCGCCGCGGCGCGGAACCAATCGGCCTCCGTCAGTTGATACCCCACGTCGGCCAAGTCTCGCTTGCTCGACTTCTCCTTGTCACCGCAACCGGTCAGCGCGGCCACGGCCGCCAGCGCCAGAATCGGGGATAGCCGCAGGAGGTTCGCCTTCATGGCGCGGACAATACTTAACACTTGTTAATCATGCAAGGCGGGGTCGCCATCCGCCGCTCATTTCAGCGGCACGATCTCCACCACCTCACAGCCTGCCGGGCCGATGCGGAACCGCACATCCTGCCCGCACAACTCCGCTCCATAGGTCCGGTCCTCCTTTCCTGCCTGCACCGCCGGACGCGGATCCTGCGCCAGACATTCGCGGATCACGGCTTGGGCACGTTCGGGCAGCCGGTCGAAAGCCTTCAGCGCCGCCGGAGAGATGGTCACCTCCAGCAGCGCGGGTGCTTCCGCGGCAAACCCGCCGGTCGCGTCCGGCAGCGCCTCCGCATAGGGCAGATACGGCTTGATGTCATAAACCGGCGTTCCATCAATCAAATCGAGCCCACCCAGCTTCAACACCGGCCCCTCTTTCGCCGCCGCATCAATCCCTTCCAGCCGGATCAAGGACAAACCGAGCCCATTCGGCCGGAAGGTCGAGCGGCTGGCAAACACCCCCACCCGCTGATTCCCACCGAGCCGCGGCGGACGCACGGTGGGCTGCCAGCCCTGGTCCGCGGTGCCGTGGAATCCGAAGACCAGCCACACATGAGAAAACCCCTCCAATCCGCGCACGGCGGACGGATCACGGAACTCCTCATGGAACACCAGTTCCCCCCACGCGCTCGGACACAATCCCGGCTGGCGTGGCACGGCGAATTTCCCGCCGAAACACGAGCGCACGATGCCGATGGGCCTGATTTCCATGGGTGGGAGAAATGAAACAGCGGAGCCTTCGCAAAAAGGCTCCGCCGGAAGCATCCGTCCCCGGCATCCCGGGGACGAAGCGGAGGACCGGTTAGTGGGTCTTGAAGTGGATCGAACCACGGAGGCGGCCGTTCTCACGACGCACCGCCACATTGATGGCCTCGAAGTCTTCGAGAGCCTTCAGGCTCTTTTCGATCTTCGGCTTGTTCTCCTTGAACTCGTTCAGCTTGTCCTCGGTGTCGAAGAGCTTGGCGGAGTTTTCATCCACCAGCTTCACCCAATCGAGGCCGAACTGGCGCATCGGATCGATCTTCACCGACATGGTGAATCCCGAGCCGGGGGTATTCTCCTTGTCGGCCGCGGTGCCGAGTTCGACGGCCTGCGACTTCGAGGTCGAAACCACGAACCACTTGTCGCTCACGGTGACGGACGGCATGAAGTCCTCGTTGAAGAACGGAGCCTGGAAGAACCAGGTGGTGAAGCCGTTCTTCTCAGAGCTCGTCGGCTTCTGCATCGGAATCTCATCCCCGGCGATTTCGCTCACCTTCTTGAGGATACTGGTGGTGGAGGTATTGATCTTCGACCACGAACTCTGGATCTTGGTGCGGTCGGTAACCGGAGAGATCCACGAGGCACGGACGAACTTGCCCTTGTCCACGACTTCCTGGGGCAGCCCCGGAATCGTCGGCACGCCGCCCTTGAGGTCCACCACGATGGCGGACTCCTTGCCAAGGCCGGCATGCAGATCACCGCGCAACGCATCGACCAGCGAGACCACGTCGGTGCGGAACTTGGTGTCGAACATTTTCATGCCCTCCTGGAACTTCTTGAAGTCCTCGTTCTCGGTCTTGATCGGAGCATCGGAGAATTTCTTCGCCACCGCGTAGCCGGTCTCGACGAGCGACTCGACGTAGGCGCGGGCCTTCTCATCGTAAACCGCATCCGTGGTGAAGTTCGCGAAGAAGATGACGTCCTTGGAGTTGCCGAGGCCACCGAGGCGGTTCGGAGTCTTCCAATCCACGGCGCCCTTGTCGGTGCCGCCGAAGGTTTCGATCTTCAGGCCTTCCTCGAAGAAGGACACCAAGCCAAGCGTATCGGCGGTGGTGAGTTTCTGCAGCGCCTGCTCGCGCTCGCCGATGATCTGAAGCATGGCCTCGATGTCGCGGGTATCGCCAAGTCCTTCTGCACCGGCGAGACCGTCGCGCAGGCCGTTGGTCATTTCCGCCAGACCGCTGCCGGCAAGGCCTGCGGTGGTGGAGAAAGCCTTCGAGGTGTAGGCGAGACCGGCGAGCTCCTTGCCCGCGTAGCCATCGGCGAAGGCGACGTCGTCGGAAGCGGCGATGCCATCCTTCGCTTCCGCCACCAGTTTGCAGTCCTCGGGAGCGGAGCCCATGAAAACGACCACATAGTCGCCGAGCACCGCGGAGGCGGCGATGATGTTCTTCTTCGCCACGGCGGCGATCAGACGGCCCGCGGTCTCCGGATCGATGTCCTTCTCCATGTCCGCGCGGTTCTTCGCCATCTCCTTGGAGACTTTCTCGCCAACCAGGCGGTAGCCCTTGAACTTCACACCGGCGCTGTCGAACTCGACCGGCTCGACCATGTCCTCGGCCATCCCCATGTACTCGACAATGGAGGCGACCTGCTGGGCGACCTGCTCACGGTCGGCGGCCGAGGTTTTGAAGCCGATGTAAACCGGCGGCACCTGCATCTTTTCAAGCAGGCCGACACCGGACTGTGGATCCTTGAGGATCTCCAGCATGCTCTGTTGGCTGATGTTGGCCGATTCTTCCTTCATCCCTTCCTCGCTGCCGCCCTTCGAGGCCGCCACCAGCAGCTTCGCGAAGAGCTTGCCTTGGAAGTAGCTCATCCGGCGGTTGACGGTGATCAGATGGCCGAACTGGTCGGACATGCCCTTGCCCGTGGCAAGGAAGACCTCATGACCGAGCAGCGCGCCCGGACCGGAGGGACCGTCCTTCTTGTCACCAGCAGCGTCGGCTTCTTCCGGGAGGGCGTCGCCCGCCTCTTCCTTGATCACGGACCAGAGCTTGGTCTTCTTCGCGCGTTCGGCGATCTTCGAGCCATTATAGATGGTAAGAAAGCTGTCCGAATCCTTCGGCAGGTGTTTGACGATGCCGAATTTGGCCGCGCGTTCATCGGCGGAAAGCGCCGGGGTGGAGGGTTTCGGCGCGGGAGTGGTCTCGCCAGCCTTTGCAGGGGTGGCGGGCTTTTCGGCGGCCGGTTGTTCCTTTGCGGCCGCGGGTTCCTCCTTTTTGCAGGAAGCGGTCATCACGGCGCAGGCGGGCAGAGCCAGCCAAAGGGGACGCAATTTCATAGGTGCCCCTACCCTAACAACCAAAATCCTTGCCGCGCAAGGAGAATGACGGCCTCAAAAATCTCTCCCCAGCGCCCGCCCAACCGCTAACATCGCCCCGCACATGGCAAAGGGACACGAAATCCATCAGGCCCGGGTGGCCGCCCTGCAGGCACTGGGCAAGGATCTGGCGCGACGGGCAAAATCCAAATGCGAGCTGACCGGTGCCGCCGGGGTGCCGCTGCGTGCCTATGAAATCCCGCCGGTGGCCGCCGAGCCCTCGCTGGATCGCACCCTGCTGGTGTCCGAGTCCTGCCAGGAAGCGTTGGATCGCCCGAAATCGCTGGCCGGCCAGGAATGGCGCTGCTTGGCGGAAACCGTGTGGAGCGAACTGCCCGCCGCCCAAGTCGTGGCCTGGCGGATGCTGAAGGTGCTCGCCTCCCGCGAAGACTGGGCCCGCGATGTCCTGGATGAAGTTTTTCTCGATCCCGACGTCCAAGAGTGGGCCGAATCCGAACTTTTAGCCCCCTGAAGCCGCAACTTTCCGGCACGCCACGGGTTGCTACCTGCAATCATGCTGAGTGCCGGAGTCGCCATCCTCTCGCCGACCGTCATGGCCGACATGGAACTGCCACACGAACCCGCCGCCGAGTCCTTGGACACGGTGCTGATGGCGCGTGCCGGCAATGGAGATCATGACGCCTTCCGCCAGATCGTGGAGCGCCACCAGCACGCGGTGGTCGGCACCGTGGCCAAGATGCTGGGCGATCCGGCCGAGGCCGAGGACATCGCCCAACAGGTTTTCCTGCGGCTGTGGAGGCATGCGAAACGCTACCGGCCGGAGGCGAAGTTCACGACCTACCTCTTCACCATCACGCGCAACCTCGTCTTCAACGAGAGCCGCCGCCGCGGGCGACGCAAGGAGGTCTCCGTAGAGGAGCGCGAGGATTCCGCCAATTTCCATCTCCCCGCGCCCACCGAGCGCGAACCAGACTCCACCCTTCTCCAAGGAGAACTCCAGGCCGCGGTGGACAAGGCGATCCAATCGCTGCCGGAGGCCCAGCGCGTGGCCGTGGTGCTGCGGCGCTACGAGCAGATGCCATATGAGGAAATCGCCAAGGTGCTCGACCTGACCGTTCCGGCGATCAAGAGTCTGCTCTTCCGCGCAAGGACTACCCTGCGCGAGGCGCTGCGCGACTACCTCGACGATTGAGCCGCTGGAAATGAAAAGGGCGACCTGTGAAGGCCGCCCTTTTTTGATGATAAGTTCCCGGTCGCATTACTTCCGCTTGCGGCGGAGCAATCCGGCGGCACCGAGGCCCAGCAGCGCGAACGCCGAAGGCTCCGGGACAGCACCCACGGTGATACCGGAGCCACTGGTTTCATAGGCCCAGTCACGGATCACACCGGTGGAGCCATCGTTGGAGAACACAACGCGCATCCAGCCGTAGAAGGTGCCGCTGTCATCGTTCGGTGTGAGCTTGAAGCCGATGTAACCTTCCGTACCCGAGGCGAACTGACCGACGCCGTTGCCGGTATGGGAATCCGAGCCACCGAAGCCGGTGAGGAAGTTCAAGGTGCCGTCCACCGTGCTGCCGGGCGCGATGTTCAGGATCGGAGCATCGAGAGCAATGGTGGTGCGGGCCGGTTGGAAGTCCGGGCTGTTCGCAACGCCTTCACCGCCAAAGAAAGGATTGATGTCCCAACCGGTGGTTTCGGTGCCGCTGGTCGTGCCGGCATCCACGTCCAGATACACGCCATCGAAGGTCGTGGTCACCGTGATATTCTGCAAGCCGCTGTAAACAACCGCCGCCTGCGATGGGGCCGCCGCCGCGAAGCAAGCGGCGAGGGCGAGGGAGCAAATGGATTTCATGAATGGTGCAGGTAGGAGTTTTCAGTGGTTGCTGCTGACCTGGATGCGGAAGTACCGCGCCTTGCGCCCACCGACGAACAGCGGGTAGCGGATGCTGACCGCCTCCACATCGCCGCCATCCGCCACCACCTCCTGGGTGGCGTTGCTGCTGGTCCAATTCACAAGGTCGGCGCTGAACTGCGGCGTATAGGAAACCCCTGCCTCCTGGTAGTCCTTGCGGCGGGTGAAAAGCACGCGGAAGTCCGTGCCATTGTTGGTCGCCTGATACCAGGTGGCCGGCATGCCGCGCTTGGCCAGGCTGTGCGAACCCACGTTCACATCCACCGGCGTGGTGTCTCCCCCCACCCGCGGATCGAGACCGAAAGCGAACTGGAGGAAGTTCGACACTCCATCTCCATCCGTGTTCGCATTTGCATCGTTGGAATAGCGGTTGAGACCGTTGGCCATCTCGTAGGCATCCGGAATGCCGTCGCCATCGGTGTCGGCCGCGCCTTCCTTGACGATCGTGTAGTTGTCCGGAGTCGCACCGCCGGACTGGACGTAGGTGGCCTTCAACGTGTTGCCGTTGATGTCGATGTTCACGGTGCCCACCGTATTGTACGAAATATACATCGCGGTGTGGTTGATCGAACCGGCGTCCGCCAGGCCGGACATGCCCGCGGTGTTGTAAACGGTGCCGAAGTGGTCGCGCGGACCGGTGAGCGGCTTCTTGTAGGCGCCGTCCGCGGGAATCACCGTGCCCGCGGTGGTGGTGGTGGCTGTGAAGTTCGGTGCTCGGCGGATGACGCCGGACGCTCCGGTGGTGATGCCGGTGGTGCTGCCGTTGCCGGCATTCTTCTTCATCGCGGTCGTGATCGTGCCGCTGGTGCCGTAGTGACCGTCGAGGAGGAAGCTGCGCTCGTAGTTGTGGCTGTGGCCGACGAAGACCATGTCCACCCCGCCCTGCTCGAGGATCGGGTTGAAGCGCGTGCGCATGTTCACCATCTGGGTCTCGGAGTCCGAGTCATGGCTGCCCTTCGAGTAGGGCGGATGGTGCCAGAAGGCGAGGATCCACGTGGCGGTGGTGCTGGCGAGATCCTGGCGCAGCCACGCGGCCATCGGACCGTCCTCATTCGTGCCGGTCGTCGCGGCATTGTCCACAGTGGTGTCGCTCGCCTGGGAATCGAGACAGATGAAGTGGATGTTGCCGTAGTCGAAGCTGTAGTAGTGCTCCGTGCCGGAAGCCACGCCACCGCATTCACCCGCCTTCGGGAAGGTGAACATGTCGAAGTACGGGAAGTTGGTGGCCGGGTTGGTCACGCCGTTGTTGGCGTCGTGGTTGCCCAGCGTGCTCCACTGCGGCATCTTCCGGAAGTAGTCGGCATACATGTTGAAGTAGCCGGTCTGATACTCGGAATCGGTGCCGCTGTTGTAGGCATTGTCACCGAGCTGGAGGTTGAGATCGGGAATGCGCGAACCGGTGAAAGTCTGATACGCCTCACGACCGCCCGCCTGGGTGCTGGTACCGCGACCGCAGTCGCCGATGATCCAGATGCGGGTGTCCGTCGCCGTGCCGGGAACCGGCGAAGTACGGAAGGTATAGTCCGCCGCGGTGGGGGCCAGAGTTCCAACCGCTTTGAACGAAGTGGTCTCGGCCGACTCCGGCGTGAGCGCATCCTGTGCGGAACCGACGCTGTAGTAGTAGCGGGTGTAGGGGGTGAGACCGGTGAGGCGCACCTCGTGATCGGTCTTCGCGGAGGCTTCGTCGGTGCTCAGGTTGAGCGCGGTCGGAGACAGGCCATAGCGGACCCGGCCGACCACGGACTGTGAGCTGCGCCAGCGCACCACGATGCTGTTCTGGTTCGCCATGTTCAGATACGGTCCACGCTGGAGCGTGCCGGACGGGCCGGTGCTCACCGTGAGACTGACGGCGGACGAAGTGCCCGTGGCGCCGAGATCGTCGGTCGCCACCGCGGTGAGGCTGTAGCTGCCTGCGGTCACGCCGTTCCATGTGTATTGCCATGGGGCGCTGGTGGCCTGGCCGAGCTTGGTCGCGCCATTGAAGAACTCGACCTTGGCGATGGTGCCATCACTGTCGGAAGCATCCGCGGAAAGCAGGATCGGATTGCCAAGGAAAGCGGTGCTGCCATTGGCCGGAGAGGTCATCTGCACCACCGGCCGCGCGTTGCCGCCTTCGGTGGCCAGGGTGAGATCCATGTCAAACCCGAGATCGGAGCTGGTATTGTCACGCTGGTGGATTTCCACGGCGATGGTGTTCTCACCGGTCACCAGCGAAGCAAACGGCAGGGTCAGTGGAAAGAAGGTCGTCTCGTCCGCGGCATCGACGATCGTGGAGGAGTTGGTGAGGTAGTCGAACGCACCGGCAGGCATGTTGCTGCGGGCGACTTCCACTCCGTTGATGTAGATGACCGCGGCATCGTCGCGCTGGAGGGTGGAGGACAGGCCGATCACCTTTGACACGTCCGAGACGGTGAAGGTCCGGCGGAAGTAGTAGGTGATGTACTTCGTGCTGCTGGTCATTCCGGACGGGCCCTGGCGCAGCGCCGTGACCTGGGTGTCGCCATAGCCGAGACGGGCGGCACCGGATGCCCACGCGCTGTCGTCGAACGCGGTTTCCTTCCAAGCAGTTCCCTGGTTGGAGCCATCGTCGAGATACTTCCACACCGAGCCGCGATTGAGCACGGTGGTATCGGTATAGGCCACGGCCTGCACATTCACCACCGCGGAGGTGGTCGTGCCACCATCGTTGTCGGTGGCCTTGGCGGTGATCGCATAGGTGCCAACCGCCACACTGGGGAGGGTGAGCGAGTAAGGAGCGGTGGTGCTTTCGCCGAGCTTGGTCGCGCCGTTGAAGAACTCCACCTTCGAAACCACGCCGTCGCTGTCCGAAGCGGAAGCCGTGAGCACCAGCGTGGACGCGGGAACCTTCTGGCCATCAAATTCGGAAGTGATCGCCACCGCCGGGGCGACGTTCGAGGGATTCGTCACCGTGATCGTCACGGGCGACGAGGTCGTGGAGGCACCATCATTGTCGGTCGCCTTCGCGGTCAACGAATAGGAGCCGGAAATCATACCGGTCCAGGTGTATTGGAAGGGCGAAGAGGTCGCCTCCCCGAGCTTGGTTGCGCCTTGGTAGAACTCGACCTTGGCCACCGTGCCATTGGAATCGGAAGCGCTCGCCACCAGATTCACCGAGGCCGGCAATGCGGTCGTGGAACCATTGGCGGGAGCGGTCAGAGCCACCGTTGGTCCCGGCTGACCGGCATTGATGACCACGTTGTCCAGACCGATGATCTGGTCGGGAGAAGTCTGGTTGGCATTGTCGTCGATCCACCGGAGCAACAGCGTGCCACCCGCCGCCCAGGCCCCGGAAAGGCTCACCGTGGTGGCGGGCACGGTGGTCACTCCGACCGTGTTGGGAACCACCACACCGGAAGTCCCGGAAATCGCGGGATTCAGCGCGGCGACGTTCGCCCAGGTAGTCCCGTTGTCGAGACTGTAGAACAGCCAATAGCCCGGCAGTTCATTGGCCGAAGAAGCAGCCGTATAGCGACGGGTGTCATAACCCACCACGATGCTCGAAATCGCGGCAGCCGTGCCGTTGGTCAGGGAGAGCTGCGTGGCCACACCGGCCTGACCGGTAGGCGAGGTGCAGAATACCCGGTCGCTGGAGGAAGCGCCCTGGGCGTTGTAGCCATTGACGTTCGTGGCGGTGGGCGCGTTGTTCGCGGTAAGCGCGCTGGTGATGTTCACCATGGCGGCGACGGCGCTGGCGGTGACGCTCGATCCCCAGGTGTTGTTATCCGTGCCGGACGCACCATTCTTGGTGGTCCAGCCGGTGGGGCGGGTGGTGCCGGTGGTGCCCATCGAGTTGAAATTCTCGGTGAACGAACCGGTGAAGCTGACCGATTGGGCCTGTGTCATTCCTGACAACAGGACAAGGGCCGCCAGTGGTTGCAGGTGGCGGAGGTTCATGGATTTGGTGATGCGAAGGGATTGGAGCGAGCGGTGGAGGAATCGAGGGATGCGATCGCGGTGCGGGCCTGGCGGGCGAATACCGACATGGCGTGGGAACCCCGCTCCGCGTCCGGGAGCGATTGGAGATGGGAAAGCAGCGACTCCCACGTGGCACGCGCCTCACGCGGACGTTCCGCACGAATGAGGATACCGGCCCGCTGCACCATCCACGGCTCGGGACGCGGCGCGCTTTTCTCGATCATGGCCACGCGGGCGAGCGCGGCATCGTAGCGGCGGGCGTTGACCTCGACCTCGATCACCTTGATCTGCAGCGAAGGGATAGCGCCAAGGCGCTTCAATCCAGCTTCCAACACCCGGATCGCCTCATCGTCGTGGCCGTTGGCAGCAAGACAGGCCGCGGTTTCCTGAACCAGATCCGGCTCGGCCTCACGGTTGTTCGCCAGCGCGGCAGTGTAGTCGAGCACTGCTTTTTCATGCAGCCCCAGCTTCGTTTCGACACGGGCACGCGATGCCAGCGCGGCCCAGTGGGTGGGGTTTCCCGAGAGGAAGGTATCGAGCACGCCCTTCGCTTCCTCCGGCTTGTTCTCCGCATCGAGCACCTGGCCTTTCACCCACAGCACCGGGAATTTCCCGGGGGCGCATTCCTCCGTTTTTTCAAGGTCGCGCAAGGTTTCCGCCCAATCTCCGTGCTCCAGATCGAGCTCGGCACGTCGATACCAGAGCTCGCCATTCCGCGGTTCCCTGGCGAGTTGGTCGTCCACCAGCTTCATGAGGTCGCTATGCGTGCCGTGCGCGTGGGAAACACCGGCCAAGGAACCTCCGCATAGCACGATGACCATCATGCGCAGCAAGCATGACATCATCGCGCCAGCACGGCGTTCCGTGGCCGGCTTTCTTCCACACAAAAAATCTGTCCGCAGGGGGGGCAAGCGGGTGCGAAATGAAGCACCCAATCGCGGTTCTCCCACTTTCCGTTGGTGACAGAATAATCAGTGAACGCCACGTCACAAAAAACGCGCCGGAAGCCGATCCGGAGTCACGAAATTGTCACGATCGGACACGCTGTTCCCGGCAGCTTCCGATCTATGAGCCTCGCATGTCCCCGCGCGCATTTTCCGCCGCACTCCCCCTCCTGCTGGCTGCATCGGCCATGATGCTCGGCGCTCCGCGCTTGTCCGCGTGCCCGTGGTGCCAGGCGAATCCGGTGATGAAGCCGACCGTCTTCGAAGGCGATCCGGATCCCGGCGGCAAATACTTCGGACAAACTCCCGATCCCGCGAAAGTCAGGCACTACTATCTCGCCGCCGAGCCGGAGGTGTGGGACTACCTGCCGGAAGGAAAGGATCCGGTGATGGGCAACAAGATTCCGCCGCAGATCCTGGCGAACCCCGCCTATCCGAAACTACGATACAGGCAGTACACCGATGCCACCTTCACCACCCGCGCGCTGCCGGACGAGCGCTTGGGCATTCTCGGACCGGTGCTGCGTGGCGTGACCGGGGAATACATCGTGGTCACCCTTCTCAACCGCCTTTCCACGCCGGTGTCCCTGCATCCGCACGGCGTCCGCTATGACAAGGACAGCGAAGGTTCCAGCTACCTTTCGGAACGCGGCCTCGGTGCCTCGATCGCCCCGCAGGCGCGCTTCACCTACGTCTGGTATCTCGATGAGGCCAGCGGCCCGCGACCGGATGAACCGAGCTCCAAGCCATGGCTCTATCACAGCCACGTGCTGGGTGATGAAGAGATCAACTCCGGCCTCTCCGGTTTCATCGTGGTCACCGATGCCGCGCGCGCGCGACCGGATGGAACACCGGCCGATGTGGACCGCGAGATGGCGATGTTGCTCCAGAACTACGATGAGAGCGGCATGACCGAGAGCAAGGAGCTCTACGAGCAGGTCACCACTCCGGACGGCAAGGGAATCGATGGCGGTCCGCCTCCTGCCGGTCCGCCGCCGTGGGCCGAAGCGGAAGAGCAACGCGAGCTGGCGATGCGCCACGCGATCAATGGCCGCGTCTTCGGCAATGCCGGTGGCATGGACATGAAGGAAGGCGAGCGTGTGCGCTGGTATCTATTCGCACTGGGCAACGAAGCGGATGTTCACACCGCCCACTGGCACGGCGCGCGGTTGAAGGATGCCGCAGGTCATTCCACCGACGTGATCGAACTGATGCCCGGCACAATGAAGCTCGCGGACATGGTGGCGGACAATCCGGGCAATTGGATGATCCATTGCCATGTGGGCGAGCACATGATGGAAGGGATGTACGGGCACTACAAGGTGCTGAGGAAAGACGCCCCCGCCCTCACCGCCGCCTCGTTCTTCGGGCTGTTGCCGGCCCAGCATAGCGTGCGCTGGACGTCCGCTGAAGGTTCTCTGGAAGACGGCAAATTCCAGCTCAAGGCACGAGCCACCGTTTCCGCCTACGCGAACCTGCCGGTCTGGACGACGACGCTGCGTGTGGCCGCAGGCAAACAAAAGGCCGCCACGCGCCTGGACCGGGCGGGAAGCGGCAATGATCATGACGTGAAATTCCGGGTGCTGAATGTGGATCCCTCCGGCATCGTCCAGACAGAGGAGCTCGAAATCGAGCTCACCCTGCAGGGCAACGACTGGCAGTCCGAAATCCAGAACTATCTGAAGGATCAACCGACCAAGCCTCTGCAACTGGAGCTGTCCGTGGACGAGACTACCCACCGCGTCGAACTGCCGCTGAAGGTCACGGGCACAAAATTGGAGTTGCAGCGCCAATAATCATCCGGCCCACGCCACATTTCCAAAAAACGCGAAACATGCGGGCGCTTCATGCCGTTGGCTGGTGAATCCAGCGGCCTCCCATGTCACACGTCTTCTCCCTTCTCACCACCTTCGCTCTCGCCCTGCTTCCGGTCCATTCCCACTCTGCGGAAACCGGTAGTGTGATGATCGATCCCGCCGCACGGCAGGGCACCTGGCAGGGATGGGGCATCTCGCTGGCGTGGTGGGCGGGAGTCTTCGGCGACCGGGATGATCTGGCCGACGCGCTTTTCACCACCAAGCCGGTCAAGCTTGGCCCCGATCTCATTCCCGGCCTCGGCCTGACCTTCGCACGCTACAACGCGGGCGCGTGCGGTTGGAACGATGTCGATGGCAGGAAAATGGTCGTCTCGAAGATCATCCAACGCTACCGCCAGATGGAAGGCTTCTGGCTGGATGGCAAGAATCCGGACCCCAATTCCAAATCGTGGAATTGGGATGTGGATGCCAAGCAGCGGCTGATGCTCACGAAGGCAAGGGAACGCGGCGTGAAGCAGTTCGAGTTGTTCTCCAATTCACCGATGTGGTGGATGACGAAGAACGACAATCCCTCGGGCGGCCCGAAACCCACCGACGACAATCTGGCGACCGAACACGAACGGAACTTCGCCATCTATCTTGCCACCATCGCCAAACGTGCGAACGAGCAATGGGGCATCACCTTCACCTCGGTCGCGCCTTTCAATGAACCGCGTTCGGACTGGTGGTTCGCGGATTGCAAACAGGAGGGCTGCCACGTTTCCGCACCCGCCCAGGCACGCCTCCTTCCATTGGTCCGCGAGGAGCTCGACCGCCGCGATCTCAAATCCCTGCCCATCACCGCCTCGGAGGAAACCTACTACGACCATGCGATCGAGACATGGAAGAGCTTCAGCCCGGAGGTGAAGAAGCTCGTCAGCCATGTGAACGTCCACGGCTATCAGGAAGCGAAGGGCGACCGCGCGGAACTGCACCGCATCGCCGCAGTCGATGGCAAGGTGGTGTGGAATTCCGAATACGGCGATGGCGATCCGCACGGCTTGAACATGGCCCGCAATCTTCATCGGGACATCGCCCACCTCCGCGCCGTGTCCTGGTCCTACTGGCAGGCGGTGGATGGCGGCGGCTGGGGACTGGTGGCGGGGAACCTGCGCGGAGGCCGCATGACACAGATCAATCCGAAGTGGCACGTGCTGGCACAATACACCCGCAGCATCCCACAGGGGGCGATCATTCTGACCACCGGGGATGAATCCACCATCGCCGCCTATGATGTGCAGCATGCCCGCCTCACGCTGGTCTGCCTGAATGATTCGGACAAGGCCCGCACCGCGCGCTTCGATCTGTCGAAATTCGCAGCCACCGGCCGGGCGGATGTCTGGCTTACCCAGCCACATGGACAGGCGCGCTACCAGATTTCAACCGCAGTCACGTTCCAGGGTGGCAGCCTCTCCGTCACGCTTCCCGAGAAGTCGGTGCAGACCATCGTCATCAATGACCTCCGGACCACCAGGTGAAATGCTCCCGGTGGACGGCAAGCGCGGCTGAAAAACCTTCAAGCGCGGCGCGAAGGCACAGGCATATCAGATTGGCTGCCGATCTGTAGGTCGTAAGGCGCGGCGTTGGAGCGTGGAACGCACCGGTTGGCCGATCCGGTCCAATCGGTTGACCGGTTGCCGCGCACCTCACGGGAGGTCCTGTCCCGGGCTCCGGAAAAATTTCATGAAATACTCCGCCAAAAGGGTCCGCGCGGGGCTTATACCTTTAAGAGCACCACTATGACCACTCCCCATGACGAGCAGACCCGCGAGTTCCTCTCGCGGATGGTGCCACATCAACCGGCCATCCGGAATTTCATTCTGAGCATTCATCCGCAGCCCGCCGATTTGGATGAACTGATGCAGGATGTGGCGCTCAGCTTGTGGGAGAAATTTGAAACCTACGATCGGGAACGCGAGTTCCTACCCTGGGCCAACAGTCTGGCGTATTTCGAAGTGCTGCGCTTCCGGAAGAAGCGCAGCCGTGATCGTCTGGTGTTTTCGGGCCTGGTGTTTTCGGAAGAGCTGGTGGCTCTGCTGGCGGAGGAGGCTTCCTCCCGGAGTCTCGCCGAGCCCGCCCGTGTGGCCCTGGATGAATGCCTCGGCAAGCTGGACACCAACTCCCGCACGATCATCCTGGCCCGCTATTCCCGCGGAACCTCGATCGCGGAGCTCGCGGCATCGGGGAAGAAGTCGGTCCACAGTCTTTACCGGACCTTGGAAAAACTGCGCTCGCTCCTTGTCGGTTGCGTCCACCGCCAACTCGCCGCCGAAGGTCTGATCCGAACCCCGTGATGGAATGCCCGTGACGCCCGACCCACGACTTTCCCACCTGCTTGCGCGTCTGAGCGACGGTCTTATAGAGCCCGCCGAAGCGGAGGAGTTGGATGAGATCCTGCGCAACGATGCTGCGGCCCGGGAATACTATCTCGTCCACATCGCGGTCCACTTCGCCCTCGGAGATGAGAACGCCGGTGAGCGCATTCGGGCACTCCCTCCTTTTCGGCGCAGCCGTTCGTGGACGTGGCTCGCCGCTGCCGCCGCGCTGGCGATCAGTGCAGTGACATGGATGTGGTGGCCGTCACCCGCTACGCCCGCCGAGCGGCAGACAGCGGGCAAGGAGGGGGAGGTGATTCCTTCGGTGTTGGCCATTGTCACGGCGCAAGATGGGGTACAGTGGAATCTTCCGGAACCGGCGGCGAATGGCATCGGTCTGCCCGTGGGGGAGATCAAAACGACCACCGGAGATCTTTCCATCTCCATCCTGGATGGACCCGCTGTCACGTTCCGCGGTCCGGCGGAGTTCCGCTTGGTGAGCCGCTCCCAGATCCACTTGATCCGGGGGAAGGCGGCCTTCCGCGGCGAGGGGCCGCACCGCATGTTCATCGTGGAGGTTGAGCACGGATCCGTGGCCAATACCGGAGGGGAATTCTCGGTGATCGCGGAGGAAGGCGGAGACGCGCGGCTCCGCTGCTTTGCCGGCGGTGTGAGGGTTTCCACCGCCGGGGTTCCGGACGAGCCTCTTGATGAATGGGACCTCCAAGCCGGCAATGGCCTTCTGATCAGCACCACCATCCAGCGGGCCGATGACGCGGAAGGTGATTTCCCGCGTGTGCCTCCCTCCATTCTGCCCGGCCCTTCGATCCGATCGGAAGCCTATCCCCGGGCGATCATGGAGTCCTCGCCGATGGCATACTGGCGCTTCGAAAAGCTCGGGCTGGACGGCATGGTGACGGATGAAACATCGGGAGGCCACTCATTGGCACTCCGCGGGATGGCGAGGCTGGAAGGTGCCTCGCAACGCTATTTGTTCGTCAACAATACGGACGCTTCCGGGTTCGCCGACAGCATTTCTGGAATCAAGGGCCTTGATACCCCGCGGGGCCGGAGCATCGAATGCCTGCTCTATTCAAGTGGTGAATCTCTGGCCACGGCGGTCGCCCTGGAGCTGGACGGTCCCATTCCAGACGATGTCCGGCAGCGCAATCGGAGCAACCATGCGCCCGATGCTTCCCTGCTGGAAATCACCGGCAGGTCGAGGGATTTCCGTGACAGCAATCCCGGCCATGTGTTCCGGGCGCTCCGCCGCTCGCCAGCGGGATATGATGGTGGGTTCAATCTCATGTCATCCCGGGGGAATTTGCTCCACCGCTGGGTTCATGTGGCCGCCACGTTCGGTCCGGACCGGATGTGTCTCTATATCGATGGTGAGCCTTCCCGCGAGATCATCGCATCATCGCCATCGGGGGGAGTTTCATTGCGGGCCATCGTCGGCCGGTTGCAGCCGGGTCCCGTGGACGCATTCCGGCAGTGGTCCGGTGGCATTGATGAGCTCGCCCTCTACGACCGTCCGCTCTCCGCCGCGGAGGTGAAGGCCCACTTCGCGGCCTCCCACCGCTGAATTTCCCCTCCCGTCTCATTGTAAAATCGCATCCCAACCCCATGAAAAAAACCTGTCGTTTCCTTCAACTCTCCCTCCTTTTTGGATCCGCTATTCTCCAGGCCAACGCCGCCGATGGCACTTGGGTCGTCACCGCCCCGTCCGGCAATTGGACCGATGCCGTCAACTGGTCCGGGAGCACCATCGCCGATGGCTCCGGGTTCACGGCGAACTTCACCAGCGACATCACCGCCACCACGGCCGTGTCCCTCAACGGTGTGAACCGTACCATCGGTAACATCTTCTTCTCCGACAACGGTGCCACGGGAAGCGCCTGGACCATCAGTGGAAACGCGATCATTCTCGCGGTTCCAAGCGGTTCGCCAACGGTCACCACCGACACCGCGGCCACCATCAGCTCGATCCTCACGGGAACCGCAGGACTGACCAAGGCTGGTAACGACACGCTCGTTCTGACCGCAGGGAACACCTACTCCGGTGGCACGGCCATCAACGCCGGCACATTGCAAATTGGCGATGGCACGACCAACGGGACCGTCGGCACGGGCAACTATTCCGTCGTTGCGGGTTCACTTTACCTGAACTATGCCACCGCCGCCGCGCCCACATGGGCCAATATTACCGGAGCCGGCACCTTGCGGCTGAATTCCGCCCAGGCAGTCAATGGCTCGGCCAATTGGTGTCCCTCCGCTCCCATCTCCCTCGGCTCCGGTTTCACGGGCACGCTGCAGGTCGATAGAGGACGGATCCACGGCGTATCGTCGGGATTGGGCGGAGCGACCAATATCGTCGTCGGTAGCGGCGCGCAATTCCTTGGCTTCACCTCCGGTGTGACGACTACTACCTTCAGCCAGAGTTTCTCCATCAGCGGGATGGGCTGGGGTGAAGGCGGCCAGGACAACGGTGCGCTCCGCGTTTCAACGACAAACTGCACCTTCACGGGGAACATCACCCTCACTGGCGATTCCGGAATTTACCTGCAGAACGCTGCTGGTGGCGGGATCACGTCTTCGGGGGTCATTTCAGGAGGATTCAACCTTTCCCTGTATAACGCCCTTGCTGCCGGGGTGATCACGCTTTCCGGAGCCAACACCTACACGGGTGCGACGACCGTGGCCAATGGGACGGTGTCTGTGTCCAACATCGGCAATACCGGTTTCAGCGGGAACCTCGGCACCAACGGCACCATCAACCTCGGTGGCGGCGGAGCACAGGGCATTCTGACCTACACGGGCTCGGGAGAAACGACGGACCGTGTCCTGAATTTCTCCGGCACCACCGGCGGAGCGACCGTCAACAACAACGGTGCGGGCCTGCTCCGTTTCACCACCGCCACCACGACCACAGGGTCGGGCGCCAAAGGCCTGACCTTCGGGGGCACTGGCAATGGCCAACTCGACGGGGGCATCACCGCTCTTGGCGGCCTGATGAACATTGGCAAGTCGGGGGCCGGGACATGGACGTTCGCCGGTGATCTCAACACCGGCGGTGGCGCGATGAACGTGAGCGCGGGTACCGCGGTGCTCTCCGGCAACAACAGCTATACCGGTGTCACCACGGTGGGCGCCGGTGCCACTCTGAGCGTCAGCACCCTCGCCAACAGCGGCGTGGCCAGCAACATCGGTGCAGCCACCAATGCGGCGGGCAACCTGGTCTTTGCCGGCGGCACCTTCAAATACACAGGTGGTTCGGTTTCGACCGATCACGCCTTCACCGTCACGGCGGCCAGCACCCTCGAGGTGACGAACGCGGCGACCACCCTGACCATCGCCAACACGCTCAACGCCGCTGGCGGCAGCGTCATTCTGACGAAGACCGGCGCGGGCACGCTCGTCTTCGGCGGCTCCGCCGACAACTCAAGCGTCTATGCCGCCGTCTCCGCAGGGGAACTGGATCTCGCCAAGACCGGCACCACCACCCGCGCGCTTGCGGGGATCAGCAGCGTGGCCACCGGCACCACCGTCAAGCTCACCGGCATCGGCCCCGATCAGATCTATGGCGGCAATGCGGGCACCAACTACGGCGTGAACGGACTCGCCGGCACGCTCGACCTCAACGGACATTCGGAAAGCACCAGTAATTTCAACGGCGTCACGGGTGGCAAGCTGACCAATTCAGCCGCCGCCACGAATGCAACCTGGACGGTGGGTGAATCCAACGCGACCGCCACCTTCGCCGGTGTGATGGAAAACGGCGCGGGCACTGTCTCCCTCTCCAAAATCGGCACGGGAACGCAGACACTCTCGGGTGGGAATACCTTCACCGGTGCGACGACCTTGAACGCCGGCACGCTCGTCCTGGACTACAACACGCAGGACAATTCCAAACTCTCCGACACCGGGGCACTGATCCTGAACGGAGGCACCCTCCAGATGGGCGGAGTAACCGGCACTCATGTGGAAGTCGTGGGCCCCGTCACCATCAATGGAAATGTCAGTATCACGCGCGGTGGGTTCAATTCCACCGTGCTGGCCCTCGGCAACTACACCAACAACGGCGTGCTGAATATTGCGGCCGCCGGGCTCGCCACCACCACGGTGGCGAACAATGGCGGAGGCTACCTCGACAACATCACCTTCGCTGGCAACCAGCTCGCCATGAACGATGGCACGCTGGGTGGCGGACTGGGCAACATCGTCGCCGCCAGCGTGACCTACGCGGATGTCAACCGGGCCACCGGCACAAAGACGATCACCAGCAGCGCGGGCTCCATCGTCCGTATCATCGAAGGCACGGGAGGGACTTCGACCAACATCACGCTCGGTGCGGCAACCACCGACATCAGCACCCTCTTCCAGACCGCCACCGGCGGCACCACGATCACGGATCTCGGGACCAATGTCCTGCGTCTCGGCGCGAGCGGCCGCATCTTCTCGGGAACCGGCGCCTCGGCACTGACGATCCAGAGCGGAACGCTCACGGCCGGTGGCGCGGACGATACCGCGGGAACCATCGACATTCACAACGGCAGCACGAATCTCATCTTCGTCTCTTCCAAGATCGCGGACAACGGCACCGGGGCCGTGGCGTTGCAGACGACCGGCAGTGTCGCGCTCTCGGGGGCGAATACCTACACCGGCGGCACCACCGTCAATGGCGGCACTCTCTCCGCGGGTAACAATACCGGTACCGGCGCGACCGCGCTGGGCACGGGCAGCGCCACCGTCAACACCGGTGCCACGCTCCAGTTCTGGGTGAACACCACCACCACGGGGACGACCTTCGCGAACAACATCACGCTCAATGGCGGCACACTGCTCAGCCAGGACGGGGTGAACAATCTCAGCGGTGCCATCACGATCGGCGCTTCCGGCGGCACTTTCAAGAGCCAGTGGAATGCGAAGAACCTCGTCGTCAACGGGGTCGTCTCCGGCACCGGACCCGTCACGATCGACAAGCTCGCGGGTGACGGTGGCAGCAAGGTGATTTTCACCGCCGCCAATACCTACACCGGTACCACCACCATCAATGGCGGTGCGGCGCAATTCACCAAGCAGGTCGCCCTCTATAACAACACTCCTGCCTCGTGGACTGCTGCCAACCTGACCGTCGCCTCCGGAGCGATCGCCGCCTTCAATATCGGTGGAACCGGCGAGTTCACCTCGGCGGACATCGATACCCTCCAGAGTCTCACGAATGTTGGTGCCGTCACCGCCACCCAAGGGTTCAAGAATGGTTCGAGCATCGGCCTTGATACCACCAATGCCGGCGGCAATTTCACCTATGCCACCGCCATTGCGAACCATGTCGGCACGGTGGCCGATACGCTGGGACTCGCCAAGCTCGGCACCGGAACCCTCACGCTCACCGCTACGAACACTTACACTGGTGCGACGGCCGTCAGTGGCGGCACACTGGTCATCAGCGGTTCCGGCTCGTTGAACTCCGGTGCTTATCCCGGTGCCATCTCCATCGCCTCGGGTGCGACCTTCAACCACGCCTCCTCCACCGCACAGACGTTCTCCGGGGGCGTCTCCGGTGCGGGAGCACTGACCAAGACTGGTGCGGGCACGCTCACGTTCAGCAATCAGACCACCTACACTGGTGGCACCACCGTCAGCCAGGGCATCCTTGACCTCACCGGCGGCGGCGGAGCCAACGGTGCCATGCGCGGTGTGGCCACCATCAACACCGGCGCGACCCTGCGGTTGAGCACCGGCGATGCGGCAGGTTACGATGCGACAACTCGCCTCAACACCATCAACCTCGTGGGCGGCAACCTCGACGTCAACTCGACGGGCAACCAGACGCTGGGCAGTGCCACCATCAACATGACCGGCGGGAGCATCACCGGCATCGCGGGCTCGAACATCGACTTCTTCGCTGGTGCTTCGACTCTGAAGACGTTTGCTTCGTCCACGACCTCCACGATCAGCGGCACCGCGCTTTCCCCGCTGCGCCAGGGCAACACCACATTCACCGTCGCGCCGGGCACGACGGCTTCCGGCATCGACCTGGACATCCAGGGGATCATTAGAACCTCGCCTTCCGGCGATGCGGCCACCTCCGTGCTGACCATCACGGGCGGCGGCACGGTGGCCTTCTCCGGCACCAACACCATCGCCGGCACTGCCACCAAGTCCCTCGCCATTACCGGTGCCGGAACGACGCTCATGGTTGGCAATGGTGGCGCAACCGGCACGCTTGGCGGCCTCAATGTCACGAACAACTCGGCGCTGTCCTTCAACCGTTCCGATGCGGCCGGCAGCTTCTCCAACATCATCTCCGGAACTGGTCAGCTGAAACAGGTGGGCTCCGGCACCACCACTCTGACGGGAGTCCAAACCTACACCGGCGCCACTGTGGTGAATGCGGGCACCCTGCTGATCACCGGTTCCCTGGCATCGGGCAGCGCGGTGAGCGTTGACGCAAGCGGCACCCTCGGCGGTACCGGCACGGTCAATGGTACGGTGACCGCAGCGGGGAAGATCGCTCCCGGCACCACCGGTACCGGCACGCTGACCACCGGTGCGGTTGTCCTCAATGGCGGCACCTACGCCTGCAAACTGAACGGGGCCACCAGCGACAAACTGGTGGTGAATGGCAGCCTGACCCTCACCGGGGCCACGCTGGCCATCTCCACGGTTTCCGCGCCCACCGCATCGAGCTACGTGATCGCCACCTACACCGGGGCGGCACCGGCGTTCACCACGGTGACCGGCCTTCCGTCGGGCTACGCCGTGGACACCAGCACCGCGGGACAGATCAAGCTGACAAATGCGCCATTCCTCGTTTGGGCCGCGGCGCAAGGTCTGACCTCCGTCAACAACGGCCTCACCCAGGACCCGGATCACGATGGTCTAGCCAACCTGCTTGAGTATGTCTTGATGGCCAATCCGCTGGCATTCAGTTCTTCCGAACTGCCGATGCAGGGCTCGGATGCGAACTACCTCTACTTCTACTTCCTGCGCAGCACCCAATCGAAGCAGGACACCAATGTCACCGTCCAGTGGGGAACAGGCCTCGCCTCATGGACCGACATTCCCATCCCGGATGCGGATCCCTCCGACGGAGTGGTGTCCATCGACCAGAGCATACCGGCCTACGACTACGTCACGGTGAAGATTGCCCGCAGCAATGCCGTGAACGGCAAGCTCTTCGTCCGCCTCAAGGCCACTCCGAAACCCTGAGCAGCTTCGCACGACGGTTTTCATCGGGTAAATGCAATGCAACAGAGCTCGATCCGGGATTTCCCGGATCGGGTTTTTGCATCTCAATCACCTCTTCGGCGGGCGGAGGGGAGCCCCGGAGGGGGCCGGTCCAAAGCCGCCGGGCCACCGCAATCCTCATCAAAGCATTCCCTCGGTGCCTCCGGCCGGACTCGAACCGGCACGTCCTTGCGGACAACGGATTTTAAGTCCGCAGCGTCTACCATTCCACCACGGAGGCCCGGGATTCCCGGAGGACCGGGTGGGGCGCACACGCTAACGGAGTTCGGCGGCGGCGTCCAGAACAGGCAGCGCCGTCTCCGGAACAATGACCGTCGTGCCCACTTCGCGCGGCTCCGGGACATCGCATCTGACAGCGTGGAAGATGGAAAGGCCGGAACGGTCCAGCATGCAAAGCCCGCGCAAAAGATCCGCGTCAGGCTTTCGTGCGGAGCCTTCGATGGGTGTGTCTGGTCCGGGAATATTGTTCATGGTTTTCCCATTCCTTGTCCCATCAATTCACTTTGTGGACAAACTTCGGTTGCTTCTGGTCCACATCCACATATCCACCCGCCAATGCCCTGAACACGAAAAAAGCCCGGACCATTCGGACCGGGCTTTCTGTTTGAGAATACTGGAAACAACCCTTCAGAGGGCCATGTCCTTCAGCTTCTTGAGCGCGCGCACCTTGATCACGGTGGTGGCCGGCTTCGCCTTGAAGGTCACTTCCTCCTTGGTGAAGGGGTTGATGCCCTTGCGAGCCTTCACGGCAGGCTTCTTGATCGTGTTGATCTTGAGCAGACCGGGCAGGACGAATTCACCGACGGCCTTCTTGTTGACGTGGCTTTCGATGACGTCGGTGAGGCTGTCGAGAACGGCTGCCACCTGCTTGCGAGTGAGCTGGGTGCTGGCCGCGATCTCGTCAAGGATCTGGGTCTTGCTATAGCGGTCTTTTACGGGTGCTGGTTTCTTAGCCATACTTCGGGGAACGATTCTCCAACAGAACGGCTGGAGTCAAGAAGGGAACGAAAAACGGCCACAAAGAACAGGTGTTTCCAGCTCAATTCCCCCCAGGCCGGCATCCACCAACAGGCCCGGAATATCCCGAAGGACATGCCGCCTGAAACAGCAGCATCCCTTCCTATTCGTCCCCATCCGGAACCACCCGCAACACCTGCCGATCTCCACGATCCGACACGATGCTGACGCGATTCTCATCCAGCCATTGAGCGGCACTGGTATCCGAAAAGGACGACCACGCCCTTTGAACTACATACGACTGGAAGCTGCCCATGGAAACATGGCCGACGTAGAGGCGCCCGGCCGAAGGCTTGCCGGACTCGTCGAATTCGCGCCCCATGAATGCGATCTTGGAACCATCCGGAGAAAGGGATGGTGCGTATGCATCCATCGTTTCGGATGATATCCGCTGCTTCTCACCGGAGGAAGAAACCAGCCAGATCCCGCGCACTCCTGTGGGTGCCATCTGCTGTTGACCGCCCGACGAAGCATCGGTCCGTGACATGGAATCGGAGTCATCCGATCCTACAATGGCCGAAACCGCAGCAGAGCCATCCGGAGCGAATGAAGCCGAATCAATGAGCGGGGCGGCGAAGATGGGAGTCCCTTCGTGCCACAGCTCTTCTCCGCCAGTTCCGGCGGCAACGATTTGCCCGCTGTTGGAAGAGGAAAATGATTTCGACAACTCACCCGCGGAAGAATGGTCAGATCTTATGGAAGCTTTTCCAGAAGCATACGACGGAATGCCACGCGGCTGCCGCTTGCCCGCGGGCAATTCTTCATCCGCGGGCGGCGTTTGCATGGTGGTCCCCGGCAAAGATCGGGTCGCAGGCACGGAAGCCTCGTTCAAGGTCCACTTGTGATTTTGGGCGGGCTTGCGCGCCTCTCTCGGATGCGAAGCTTCGGCTCGGGTTGCGAGGGATTCCTGAGATGTTCCCTGCATCTTGAAAACACAAACCGCCGATGCGAGTCCTCCAAGGGTCAGGGCAATGATAGAGCGAGACTTCATTGGATATCACATTGAATGGTTTCCGCAGCCATGACCGGCAGCGGGACAAGAGTCCGCCTGAAAGGCTGACGACGCTCATACGGATGACACATCTGTTCTTCAAGTCTTTGAATTATCCGGACGCAAATCGATCCGTCCAAGGGCTGGATCGACATCGGGCGCGAGCCACACAAGGGAGTGATGTGTTTGGAGGAGCTTCTCTCTGCCGGAAAGGGCGAAGGCCCCGATCCTGTGAGGATCGGGGCCTTCAGTTGGCTCCGGCGGTAGGGCTCGAACCTACGACCTAGTGGTTAACAGCCACCCGCTCTACCGCTGAGCTACACCGGATTTGCCATTGTCGCCCCGGGTTGCGGGGCGGGCGGAAGATGATCGGGGGCCGGGGTTCCGCGCAAGGCAAAAATGACACGAAACCTGATGAATTTATCCCTTCGCGTATCGTTCGCGGAACTGGCGCAGCAATTCATCCACCCGATCGGTTTCCGGAGCGGGAGTATCCGCCGGCGCGGCGTGGGAAGCGGGAACCGGAGGCGGACCGGCGGGCACCGTTGCGGTATTCGCTTCCGCATACACCGGCGCGTGCGTGGAGGCAGCGGCGGCGAAACCGGCAGGTTCTGCCTCGCCATACACCGCGGCCTGCGGCGGAGCGGCCTGGAAGGGAGAAGCGGCGGCGGGAACCGCCTGGGGAGCGGGCCATGACACCGGAGGGGCATCGTGCGCGGCCTCCGTGGCGAGCACTTCCGACAGGGGAGTTTCATGGAAAGTTCCCGGAGAGGGAACATAGGCCACGGGCACCGGTTCCTGCACCTCGGGAGCAATGGGTGGAGGCTCGCTGGCGACGGGCGGAAGCTGGAAGGCTTCCGCAGCAGCAGGTTCGGGAACCAGCGTGGCAACGGGAATATCCTGAGGCGGAGCGGCTATGGGATTCGGAATCAATCTGGCCACCGGTATTTCCACACCCGTGGGCTCGAAACTCCAAACCTTGGGAGGCCGCTCTTCAGTCGGAAGAGGAACAGATTCCCCAAGCTGCACCGGAGATTCCGGCTCAGGGATTTGGAATGCCAGAGGGGCATCCGTGGCCACGGGCGGAGTTGCGGCCTCCACCGGTGGAAAGACCTCCACGTGATTACGCTCATGGGTTTCCTCCGTCACAGCCGCGGCCACGGCAGCGGCAACCGCGGCCGGAGGAGTGACCGTGACCGTGGCAGGCTCGTCCGCTACCGCAGGAATGTGAAGCTGCGGTTCCAGCTCCACCGCCCGGGGTGCGACCGCTGCCGGAGGCGCCTGGGCATTCTGGCGGGCGGCATGGACCCAGGCATCACCGGCGGCACGGAGAATCCCCCGCGCATGGTGTACCTCCTGATTGAGATCGAGACGCTCGTATACGCGGCCACCAAGCCCCGGGGCCCGTGCATCCAGAAGCGCGATGATTTCGTGGCGTCCCAGTGGCTCCAACTCCACCACCACCTCCGCAAGGCGGTCGGCAAGGCCGGCGCTGAGGCGTGGCAGGAAGGCGCTTTCCCAAATGTCACGATTGACGGAGACGATCGCATCAATCCGCTCCGCGGAATGGCGGAGCGATCCCAGAAACGCCGCCAGCCGGAGGGCCGCGGATTCATCCGCCGAAAATCCTTCAAGATCATCCGCGACCAACACCACCCGGACAAGCTGGCTGACCAAACCCAACAGCGTTGCGAGGCGCTCGAATACCTGGGACTCGGGCAGTCCGGCGACAGCCACCGTCTGCATCAGCGCACCCGCGCGAAGAGGATGATCCACGGGAGTGGAAGCGAAGCGGAACAGGGCGTCCACCCAGAACATGACCTCGCGCAATGGAGCCGTGCTCCGCTGCGCCAGTTCCAAGGCCAGACGCGGACCGAGCACTTCGAAGTTCTCCTTCGCCCAGTGTGCCGTGACGGCGTTCGGGTGATGGAAATCGAAAGTCTCGATAGGCCGGTTGCGGAGGGCGGCGAGCGCGCCTTCCCGATCCTGGCAGGGAACTTCTCCGGAGCGCACCAGCGGCTGCAGCGCCTGGGCAAACAAGCGGCGGACCAGAAGATCGAGCACCGTCAGCCCTCCACCCGCGGGAAGCGAGCGGCCGAGCCGTGCCAAGGTATCCGCAGTGGCCGTGGCGGCATCGATCAGACTGCCATGAGCGGCATGCAGGGGAATGAACTCATGGCCTTGGCCGAGATGGTGCTGAAGACGGGAAAGAAGATGGGTCTTGCCGTGCCCGGCGCGCGGGGCCTTCAGAAGGATGCAGCGGCCGGACTGTTCGAGGTCAACCGCCAGCAAATCCCACAACTGTTCGTAGGCCTGCCGGTTGACGGTTTCGGCGTGGACGATGGGGAGCCGGCCGAAGGTTTCGAAGAGAGCTTGGAACGGGTGCTCGATTGCCATGGGGTCTAGGTCCGGATCGGACCTGATCACCATGACGGGCGCACGTGTTTCTCACAAGAAAGAAACTCCCCGGAATCCCTTGTGCCGAAGGATCAGCGCGGGCGAGTTAGATTCTCGAACTCCGAGGCCGCACCACCCGCCGCCGATCCCGACGGTGAGCCGTTCACCACCTTCCTGCCGAAATCGTCCGCCGGCACATCCGTGGTGCCGGAAAGGTTCACCTCCAGCCAGCGCAGGTCCTCCTTCCTCGCACCAAACGCGGCATCAAGCTGGGGTTCGGACTCCACCAGGCGGATCGGAAGCCCCACTTCAAGCCGTCCGCTGAGCGCCTTGTTCGCACCGATCGCCATGTTGCCACGGATGGTCATGCGGCTCATGGCTTCCAACCGCAGGTCCGACAGGGACACCTCGGAGCCGCTGATGCGCAACACACCGGTGGCACCGCCATCGAACACCGGGCGCTCGTAGCCGCTGTCCTTGAAGATTCCGCGCAGCTTGGAGAGGAAAGGAAGCTGCGACAAGGTCATGGGTGGATCACCCACGCCCTGGAAGGACATCACCAGTTTGAGGGAATCCGGCTTGGAAGGATCAAAGGTCAGGAAGTTCGACTGCGGAATGCTGCGTGACTCAACCCGGCCGCGCAGGATGGTCCCAAGTTCGGGTCCCACGAGCAGTTCGACGGGCATGTCCCGGACCTTGGTATCCAGCGTGGTGGCCCGCCCTGAATCGGAGGGTTCCACCTGGCCGATGATTTCCACAATGCCTTCGCCTTCACCCGGCTCGAGCAGGCGGAAGTTCACGATGTCCAGCCGACGACCGGTGACCCCGATCGTCGCGCGATCCAATTCCAGTTCCGGCAATTTCCGACCGAACTTCACCCGGCCGTGATTGCACCGCAGTTCGGGACGACCACCCGCGCCTTTGGGATAGAGCGACATCTCGCTACCGAGGATCGACAACGCAGGCGACCGGGGATCGCCGAAATAGACGGAAAGATCCGCACAGCGCAACCGGTTGAAGCGGAAGAAATCCACACCATCCTTCAACGCGGCATCACCCGATGACATGCCGACGAGCAACTCCCCTTTCTGGGCGGCGATCTCCTCACCCGTCCACGGCTGGCCCAGGAAACTGCTGAACCGGAGTTCAGCGGTGACTCCCTGGAGATTGAGCTTCTTCAACGTCTGCCCTTCCGGCCACTCCAGCGAGAGGGTGGACGCATTGGCCCCGATGGGTGTGACGCGGAACTCCGTGACATCCGCCTTGGCCCCGGTGGCCTCGGCCACCCGGCCCATGATCTTGTTCCGGTAGGGCGAGCCGTTCATGTAAACCACCACTCCGGTGGCGACAGCCAGCAACAATACGATCACCACCACGAGCCCCACCAATTGCACGGCGCGCATCCGCCGCTCGCGCTGCTCGTTCTCACGGTGCGGTTGGTGGCTCCGCCGCTTGCGGCTTCTCACCTTGATGGCCTGGGTGCCATCCGCACGGGTCACCAGCTCGCCATTGGAACGGTCCCCGCCGGACCGCTCCTTCAAGCGGTCCATCATTTCACTGATACTGTAGTTCTCCGGCTCGCGGGAATCGGACGGCATGGATCTATTGGAGTGGAATCAGCCCCCGGGATCGGCTCCCGGAGGCGGCAGGCAAGGGTCAGGGCTGGTTGATCGGACGCCCGGACGGGTCCACCAGCCTCACGTTGACCATGAACACGACGTTCTTTTTCACGGGAGCCTGGACGTTGGATTGGAAAAGGCGGCCCACCACCGGCAGGGTGCCAAGCAGAGGGGTTTTGTCCTCCACACGCTGGGTGCGTTCCTGGACCAAGCCACCGATGACGATGGTCGATCCGTCCGCCACCGTGATGCTGGAGGTGTTGATCGCCATCTTGCTGAATACCGGCATCAGGATGGCGTTCTGGGTGATCGGAGTATTGATCGCAGTACCGGTGGCATCCATGGCGATCGAATTCACCGGAGTACCGTAGTTGACGAATCCATCGAAGTCCGTGATCTCGGGCTTCAACTGAAGATCCACCGTGCGCTTGTCCGCGGAAACCGTGGGCAGCACCTCGAGGATGGTGCCTACCTCGCGCTTCTGGAAAGCCGTGGGATGGGAAGGCGTCACCGGGAAGATGCCGCCACCATCACCGGGATCCTCATTGTTGGTGTTGGTGCCGATGCCGGTCAATCCCACGCGATTCGGGATCTCCGGGGGCTCGTATTCGGTGGGGTAAAGCATTTCACGCACCACGCGGACGGAGGCGACCTGTCCGCTGCGGGTCACCACGGACGGGCAGGTCATCAGGTCGATACCCGTCTTCTGGGCCAGTCCGCGCATGACACCATTGTAGGCGGAACCATTCAGGAATCCATTGAGACCCAGCACACCCGGCGCGCGCTGCGATATATTGGCAAACCCCTGGGTGTTCTCCGCGATGGCCGTATCAATGGCATCCGCGGTTACGGCGAAATCGCCACTACGGTTCCCCGAAGTGATCGACTTGCGGTTGACCCCTGTTGGCACCGCGATGTCATCCATGCCAGGATCACCGACCTTTCCGCCCGAGAGGAAGAAGTCATTGGACATGCCGTAGTCGTTGAGCAGCCAGTCGAAGCCGAGTTCGTCGATACGGTGCTCCTCGGCCTTCAGCATCGTGACGGTGACAATCACCTGGATCGGCTCGGTCTTGATGACCACCTCCACAAGCTGGGAGATCATGTCCTGATTCGCCTCCGTGTTGCGGACGATCAGCACGTTCGTGGCCGCATTGAGAGTCGCCGTGGCTCCTTCCGGAAAGGTGATTCCCTTCGACTTGAACACATCGAGAATATCCCGGCGTTTCGCAAGCAGTCCCGTGGTGGCCGGCTTGTCCGTGCCAAAAGGATCGGGCGGAGCCGCAGCGGCTCCGCCGTCTTCGCCTTCGGTGATGCTGGAGAGGAAATTCGGCGGGACGTGATAGGTCCGCGTGGACATCTCCGTGGCCAGCGATCCCATGGACCGGATGATCACGGAAAACTGGTCGGTGGTGTAGGAAGTCTGGGTGAGATCGTTGATGTACTTCAGCGCCCCCGAGATCGGCACGTTGGTGAGGCGCAGATTGAAGCGCTTCTTCGAAATCCTGTCGGCGACTTCGCTTCCCTGCGCACCCAGATCGACGGCGAAATTCACCCCCTTCCGCTGGGGATCGAGTTCGAAGGTATCCAGTTTGGACGCCTGGCTCCGCAGATAATCCACCGCTTCCTCCAAGGTCACCTGATCGAGGACGAGCGAGGGCAGGATGAGCCGGTCGATCTTGTTGCGGACGGAAATCGTATTGGAGTTCTCCACCACTCCTTCCTCCATCCCCGGAATCTTCTCTTCGCCGCGGAGAGGCTGGAGTTCCCAAGCGGCTTCCACCTTGCCCAACATCTCGGCACGCGCGCTGTCGTATGAGGAACGGTGGTAGCCGCTCTTCGCGGCGGCAATCCGCTCCATACCCCGGCGTGCGGCGGAGTTCGTCGCATCGATGCGGAGCACTTTTTCGTAGGTCGCCTTGGCCTCGTCATACTTGCCGAGGTTGAAAGCGCCTTCCGCCGTATAGAGAAGCTTCCGCACCTGATCGACGTTCTTGCCGTGCTCGGCGGTCATCGCCGGATTGTTGCGGATCGGATCGTTGAGTTGGTTCTTGAACGCGACGGCACCGAGGTCCCCGGGGGCCACGTCCTTGGCCAGAACCTTGTCCACGGCAGCCTTGGCACCTTCCAGATCCCCCTTCCGGAGCAGTTCCCGTCCGTATTCGACCGAAGCTTGGGCATACCGCTCGGTGGCGGCCTCCCGGAGTTCGATGGTGGCGGGTGCCTTCGGGATCAGCGCGCGGGCACCGGAATAGGCGGTGACAGCGTCGCTGTAGCGACCGGCATTGTAAGCTTCGTCGCCCTTGACGAGCAACTCCTGGGCTTCTTCAACGCCTTGATAACGCTTGGCTTGCTCATGTTCGAACAAGCCGGGCGTATCAGCTCCGAGCACCGGCACCACCAGACAGGCGGTGGCCAAAAGCGCGGCTCGACCGCACGAGGGTATGATTCTGCAAACGGATGCCATGGATGGGTTTTCGGGGCTTATAGAGGGCCAGTTCGGGGAGGGTAAGCGGAAAATCCAGAAAAGCGGGAGATTTTCTCCTGTTGGGAAGCCGTGCAATCCGCCCGGTTCCAACGGGATTTGCGGAACTGCCAGAGATTCCGGCAACGGAACGGGTTTTCTTCCCTGGGGTTTCCCTGAATGATGAGCCTGCAACATGGCCAGCCACCCCACCCTGCCCCACCGATCCGCTGCCGAGGGCGACACCAATGGCACTCCAGAGCGCGACGCCTGGCAGCGCGATACTCTGGACGACGCGGCGCGACGTGAGCTGGACCGGGATTCCCGGCATTTCCTCCACCAATCGATGTCCACCCCCTGCCTGAATGTGCTGAAGGGCGCGGAGGGCATTCATCTGATCGACGCCCAAGACCGCCGGATCATGGATTTCCACGGAAACAGCGTCCATCAGATCGGCTACGGCCATCCGCATGTGATCGCGGCGGTCACCCGCCAGATGCAGACGCTGCCGTTCCTGCCGCGGCGCTTCGCCCATCCTCTGGTGACGGATCTAGCCGAGAAATTGACGGCTCTCGCCCCCGGAGATCTCAACAAGGTGCTTTTCGCTCCTGGAGGCACCAGCGCCATCGGCATGGCACTCAAACTGGCGCGTAAAGCCACCGGACGATTCAAAACGGTGTCGATGTGGGACTCGTTCCATGGGGCCAGCCTCGATGCGATTTCCGTGGGTGGGGAGGGCGTGTTCCGGGGAGGCATCGGGCCGCTGCTCCCGGGAACCAGCCACGTGATGCCCTATGATGGCTACCGTCCGATGTTCGATGATCCGTTGAAGTGCCTCGATTACCTCGACTATGTGATGGAACGTGAAACCGATGTCGGGGCGGTGGTGTTGGAAACCATCCGCGCCACCGAGGTGCATGTGCCGCCGGTGGAGTATCACCAGCGTCTCCGCTCGATCTGCGACAAACACGGGGCTCTGCTGATTCTGGATGAGATCCCCACCGCGCTGGGACGCACCGGGAGGATGTTCGCGGTGGAGCACTACGGCATCGTGCCGGACATGCTGGTGATCGGGAAAGGCCTCGGCGGCGCGTTGTTCCCGATGGCGGCGCTGATCGCGCGTGAAGGACTCGATGTGGCCGGGGATGTTTCGCTCGGGCATTACACTCACGAGAAGAGCATCCTCGGTGCCGCGGCCGCGCTCGCGACTCTGGAGGTGATCGGGAATGAAGGACTGTTAGAACATGCGCGGATGCTGGGTGAGCATCTGCGGGCACGTTTGGGCGGCATGCGCCAGCGATACGAGCTGGTGGGAGATGTGCGATCCATCGGCCTGATCGGTGCGATCGAACTGGTCACCGACCGCACCACAAAGGATCGCGCCAGCGCCGCGGCGGAACGCATTCTCTACCGTTGTTTGAGCGATGGGCTGAGCTTCAAGGTCTCTCAGGGCAACATCCTCACGCTGGGTCCACCTCTCATCATCACGCGCGACCAGCTTGATGAGGCGCTCGATATCATCGAACGCGCCATCGCCATGGAATCCGCTTGAGCGGAGTTCAGGACTCCACCGTCGGATCGTAGTCCTTCGGCGCGCGCACGATCTTCTCAATCGCGTGCTTGGTGACGAGATTCCCGCCGGAGGAGCGGCCCTTGACCGCGAACTCGGAGAACAGCAGCGGACGGATCAGGTTCCGCATCCGCAGCGCGGGCTTGAGATGAACGAGCAGCATCTGGGCCTCGCTCTCCGCCTCGCTCTTGTGCAGCGCGAAGTAGAGCACTCGGGTGCCGGGAGTGCCCTTGGTGAGATCGTATTCCTTGTCGCGGGTGATGCCGCCGAGCTTGAAGCGCTTCGCCAGGATCGCGCCGTCCTTGCCGTCGCGATAGATCATCGAATACACGAGGTCCTCGTCCTTGCGGAGGATGGCGACGTGGATCGGCTTCTGGCCGACGAAGACCTTCTCCGCGACCTTCACGACGCGCATCTTGCCGTCCTGGGTGAAGGTGACGAGGTCATCGAGCTTCGAGCACTTCTCCAGCGGTTCCTCTTTCTTGAGGCCCCAGCCCGCGAAGCCGTTCTTGCGGTCCAGATAGAGCGTCTCGGTGGCGGCGACGACCTGCGTGCGGTCGACTTTCTCGAACGATGAGATCTCAGTGCGGCGCTCGCGCTCCTTGCCGTATTTTTTCCGGATCTCCTCGAACCAGCGGATGGTGAACTTGGTGAGGTTGCGGAGGTTCTTCTCGGTTTCCTCGATGTCCTTCTCCAGCGACTTGATCTCCTCGTCCGCCTTGAAGGCGTCGAACTTGGAGATGCGCTTGATCTTGATCTCGGTGAGGCGGACGAGGTCGTCCTGCGTCACCTCGCGCTTGAGCAGCTTCTTGAACGGCTTGAGGCCGTCGTCGATGGCCTTGAGAACCGCTTCCCACGTCTCGCACTCTTCGATGTCGCGGTAGATGCGATTCTCGATGAAGATCTTCTCCAGCGAACTGAAGTGCCACTTCTCGGCCAGTTCACCGAGGCGGATCTCCAGCTCCAGCTTCAGCAGCTCGCGGGTATGCTCGGCGTTGCGCTTGAGGATGTCCGAGACTCCCAAAAACTGCGGCTTGCCATCCGCAATCACGCAGGCGTTCGGCGAGATCGACATCTCGCAGTCGGTGAAGGCGAACAGCGCGTCGCGCGTCGTGTCCGGATCAGCACCGGCGGGCAGGTGGACGAGGATGTCCGCGTGCTCGGCGGTGTTGTCCTCGATACGCGCGATCTTGATCTTGCCCTTGTCCGCGGCCGCCACGATGGAATCCATCAGCGCGCCGGTGGTGGTGCCGAAAGGGATCTCCACGATCCGCAGCATGCCCTTTTTTTCCGCGGAAATGCGGGCGCGGACGCGGACCTTGCCGCCACGCAATCCATCTCGGTAGTCGGTGGCATCCATGATGCCGCCGGTCGGGAAATCAGGCACCAGCGTGAACGGCTCATTGCGCAACGCGGCGATGCAGGCGTCGATGAGTTCCTGGAAATTGTGCGGCAGGATCTTGCAGGCGAGACCGACGGCGATGCCTTCCACGCCCTGGGCGAGCAGCACCGGGAACTTCATCGGCAGCGCGACCGGTTCCTTGTTGCGGCCATCGTAGCTCGGCGTCCACTCGGTGGTCTTCGGATTGAAGACGACATCGACCGCGAACTTGGTCAGGCGGGCCTCAATGTATCGGGAAGCCGCCGCGCCGTCGCCGGTGAGAGTGTTGCCCCAGTTACCCTGGGTGTCGATGAGCAGATCCTTCTGGCCGAGCTGCACCATGGCATCGCCGATGGCGGTGTCGCCGTGCGGGTGGTATTTCATGGTGTTGCCCACCACGTTCGCCACCTTGTTGTAGCGGCCGTCATCCAGCTCATCCATCGAGTGGAGGATGCGGCGCTGAACCGGCTTCAAGCCGTCATTCACGTGCGGAACCGCGCGTTCCAGGATCACGTAGCTGGCGTAATCGAGGAAATAGTCCGAGTACATCCCCCCCAGGGAGGTGTGCAGGTCCGGGTCGTGCATCATGTGGGCGGAGGATGTAGGGGGCGGTTCCCCGGCGTGCAAGCCCTGAGGATTTGGGCAGAAATTTGGCTTTTTCTGCAAAAATCTCCGCTTGCCCGACTATTGGGATGCGCCATGCTGGCCGCCGAATGAAGTCCGCGAGCCCCACCGTTTTCAGCTCCTTCCCGAAAGTCGGGATCCGTCCCACCATCGATGGCCGCTACGGCGGCGTCCGCGAGTCTCTCGAAGACCGCACCATGGAAATGGCGAAGTCCGCCGCCAATCTGATTTCCTCCACCCTGCGAAACCCGGACGGCTCCCCGGTCGCGTGCGTGATCGCGGACACCTGCATTGGTGGCGTGGCCGAGGCTGCCGCCGCTGCGGACAAGTTCCGCCGAGAGGATGTGGGCCTCACCCTGACCGTGACTCCCTGCTGGTGTTACGGTTCCGAGACCATGGACATGGACCCGCTGCATCCGAAGGCGGTGTGGGGCTTCAATGGCACCGAGCGCCCGGGCGCGGTCTATCTCGCCGCCGTGCTCGCCGGTCACACCCAAAAGGGCATCCCCGCCTTCGGCATCTACGGCCAGGACGTGCAGGCCGCCACCGACACCTCGATCCCCGAGGATGTCTCGGAAAAAATTCTCAATTTCGCCCGCTGCGGCCTCGCCGTGGCCAACATGAAGGGCAAAGCCTACCTCTCGATGGGCGGCACCTCGATGGGCATCGCCGGCTCGATGGTCGACTACGCGATGTGGGAAAAATACTTCGGCATGCGCGTGGAGGACATCGACATGAGCGAGTTCATCGGCCGCATCAACAAGGGCCAGTTCGACCAGGCCGAGTATGAAAAAGCGCTCGCCTGGGTAAAAGAGCACTGCAAGGAGGGCGACGACTACAATTCCGAAACCACCAAGCGCAGCCGCGAACAGCTCGACGCCGAGTGGGAAACCAACGTCAAGATGGCGCTCATCGCCCGCGACCTGATGGTGGGCAATCCGAAGCTCGCCGAGAAAGGCCTGCACGAGCAGGCGCGCGGCCGCCACGCCATCGCCGCCGGTTTCCAAGGCCAGCGCCAGTGGACCGACCACTTCCCGAACGGCGACTTCCTCGAGGCGATCCTCAATTCCTCCTTCGACTGGAATGGCGCGCGCGCTCCCTACATCGTGGCGACCGAGAACGATGCGCTCAACGGCGCGGGCATGCTCTTCGGCTGGCTGCTGACCAACACCGCCCAGATCTTCGCCGACCTCCGCACCTACTGGAGCCTCGATGCGATCAAGACCGCCTCCGGCGTGGAGCTGGACCACGAACTGATCGAGGATGGCATCCTCCACCTCATCAACTCCGGCCCGGCCGCTCTCGACGGCACCGGCCAGTGCACCGATGAGCACGGCGAACCGGCGATGAAGGCCCACTGGGACATCACTGCGGAAGAAATGACGAAGTGCTTGGAGGCCACCACCTGGCACCCGTCCATCACTGAATACTTCCCCGGCGGTGGCATGAGCACCCGCTACAAGACCCGCGGTGGCATGCCCGCCACGATGATCCGCCTGAACCTCGTCGATGGCCTCGGCCCGGCGCTCCAGATCGCGGAAGGCTTCACCGTCGAGCTCCCGGAGGACGTCCACAATTCCCTCGACCAACGCACCAACCCGACCTGGCCGACCACCTGGTTCTCCCCGATCCTCACCGGCGAGGGTGCCTTCACCAGCGCCTACGATGTGATGAACAACTGGGGCGCGAACCACTGCGTGATGACCGCCGGCCATGTGGGCCACCTCTACATCACGCTGGCCTCGATGCTGCGCATCCCGGTTTACATGCACAACGTGGAGGACCACCGTATCTTCCGCCCGGCCTCCTGGCGCGCCTTCGGCACCGCGGATCTGGAGGGAGCGGACTTCCGCGCCTGCCAGACCTACGGCCCGCTGTACGGCCGCCGCTGATTCCGGCTGGAAACGCTACTTTGACTTCCAAGAGCCACGCCATCCGGCGTGGCTTTTTTGCTTTGCGGCCATCGCTGATGGCTCGCGCGAATATTTTGCGAATCTCGTCCGATTTTCGCGAATGTCGGAGATCTCAAGGGAAAGTCCCCGGCTGGCAGGTGGATTCCGGCAGATCTCCGAATTTAGACCTTGCCGCCGGAGGACCCCTTGTAGATGTAAGTAACTGATTTTTAGGTTAAATTGTCTTTGTTCCTTATTGCATCATTCCCCGTTTATGGAAACCCAGATTCCGTGTTTTACCGGCGGAGCGGCGCGCTTGTCGCGATACCTGCCGCTCATCCTTCTTGGCTCTGCTCCGGCAGCTTTCGCCCAATACCACGCCTTCACCGGCGTGCAGAGCAACTCGGACTGCATCATGCAGGACTACCGCTCGCCGAACGTGCCGGGCGGCATCTATGATGCGATCCACCAGGAGAATGTGAGCAGCTCCGATGGCGGCTCCGGATATTTCTACGGCGGCTATACCCACCAGAACCAAGGAGGCACCAAGACGCTGGTGCAGTATGTCTGCTGGCCGGCGAGTGGCGGCACTCCGTCCTATGCGCAACAGATCCCGGTATTCGCCGGAGCGAACATGGTCGGCAACATCCAGATCGGCGAGGGCAGCAGTTGCTCGATCAAGGGATATTGGCCGCAGTTCTCATCGAGCCAGTGGTACCGTTCGGTGGTGCGCTACTGGCAACCCGCGGACGGCACGGCGCATGTCGGTTTCCAAGGGATGTGGATGAAGGAACCGGTGAGCGGAAACTGGTACCATCTCGGCACCTTCCAATACCCCTTCGCCGTCACCGGCGTGAACGGCATGAGCGGCTGGCAGGAAAACTTCACCGGCTATACCGGCGACTATGTCGTGGATCACGCCAACGGCTACTATCACAAAAGCGGTGTCTGGAACCGGGCCAACCAGGTCCGTTTCACTTCGAACGGATACTCGAGCATCTTTGATCCCGGCACCAACACGGTGGCGCGTTCGCAAGTGGGGCCGACCTACACCGCGTCCTATAACAATCCCATCACCCTCACTCTCTCCGGACAGCCGGCCGCGCCGACCTTCGATCCGATCGTGGTCAGCAGTTCGAGCGCCACGACCTATGGCACGCAGTTGCTGGTGAAGTGGGACATGCCGCCGACCAGCTCGCCGCAGCTCAGCTACAAGATCGAGGTCTTCAACAATGCCAGCTACACGGGCACCGCCTCGCTGACCTTCACCGAGAACGAACCAGAACGACGGCAGAAGATGCTGGATGTCTCCGGCATCGCCACGCCTTACGTCCGGCTGACGATCTCGGATATTTTCTATAACAGCGGCACACCGATCCTCATCACGCCGACCGCCGCCGCGTTGGCCTCGGCGACTTCGCCATCGGGCACCGTCGCGGGTCTGAACTACCAATACTATCAGGCGACCTCCGGCACTTGGACGGCCCTGCCGGATTTCACCACGCTCACTGCGGCACGCCAGGGTGCGGTCGCGATCCCGGACGCCACTCCACGTCTGCGTCGCAACGACTATGGCTTCAACTACAGCGGCTACTTCAATGCCGCATCCGATGGATTGTATGCGTTCACCCTCCGCTCCGGTGACGGCAGCACGCTGGTGATCGATGGTACCACCGTCATTGACTTCGATGGCCTGCACGATTCCACCCAGTTCAAAAGCGGCGCCATCGCGCTCGCCGCGGGCAAGCACACGCTGCAACTGAAATACTTCCGCGGTGCGGTCAATCCGGTCCACACCACCGCCTACAATGATGGCGTCGGACTGAGCTACGAGGGTCCTGGTATCACTCTGGCGGACGTTCCGGCCTCCGCCTTCTCCCGCACACCGGGCGCGAGCGAACCGGTCATCACCATGAGCGCCCCGGCCAACGGAGCGACGGTGGTGAACTCCAGCCCGGGCTTGAGCGCGGCTGTGACGGCCAATGGCGCGACGATCAACAGCGTCCAGTTCTACATGACCGGAGACAAGCCCTACTACCCCAGGGTCGACAACTCGGCGGGCTATTTCATCGGCCAGGACACCACCGCTCCCTACGAATTCAACTCGCAGGTCTGGACGGCGGGCACGAACCAGGTGCGCGCGCGTCTGGTCTACAATGGCAACCGCACGATCGATTCGGAGCCCATCACCATCACCACGACCAATACCGCACTCGGCTCCTGGACCTGGGACCCGCTCGAGGTTCACAACTACTCGACCGGAGCCAGCGTCCAAGGGGACAAGGTTTCGCTCATCGGTGATGGCATGAACATGATGACCCGCCAGGCCACCGGTGACTGCACGATCATCGGCCACCTCGCCAGCCTGCCTGCCAACACCGCTGGGCCGGACGGTGTCGCCCCGGATTCGGACTGGCGCGCGGGGTTCATCCTTCGCAGCACCCGCAACGCAACCGTGGGCGAGCCGCTCGGCAATGGCAGCAGCACCCGCTTCGCCGCGATGTTCAGCAATGTCGGCGGCGGCACCTATTTCGAGGATCACACCATGACCAACGGCAATGGCGACGCCAACCGCTGGTCGAGCAATCTCGGTGGCGCCAACCGCTGGTATAAGATCCAGCGCGTCGGCGATGTGTTCACGAGCTCGGTTTCCTCGGATGGAGCCAACTGGAGCGTGGTCAACACGATCACGCTCTCAGGGTTCGGCTCGACCGTCTACGCCGGACCTTTCATCCACGCCGTCCAATCGGAGAACCCGAACGTCCACACCGCCAGCTTCGACAGCATCAGCATCATGGGGCCTAATGTCAGCGGCCCGGCCAGTGTTTCGGTCAGCCCCTCGACGAATGCCGTGGTCAACGGTCTGCCCGCCACCTTCACCTCGTCCGTCATTGGTGCGGTGCCTGCCAGCTACCAGTGGCAGTTCAACGGGGTCGACATCCCGGGCGCTACCAGCTCCACCTACGCCATCTCCAGCGTGAGCGCGGCCAATGCGGGCAGCTACACGGTGGTGGCCAATGGCGTCACCAGCGCCGCGGCCACACTCACCATCAGCTATCCGGCGGGCTCCGGCGTGTGGACCAACACCGCCGGCGGTTCGTGGGTCACGACGACCAACTGGAGTGGCAGCACCATCGCCAGCGGCACCGATGCCGCTGCGGATTTCAGCACACTGAGCCTGACCGCGGACCGCACTGTCTCACTCAATGGCGCGCGGACTGTCGGTGTCCTCGTCTTCGATGATCTGAACGCGACCAAGCACACATGGACGCTCGCAACCGGCAGCGCCGGACCCATCACCCTCGCCACCAGCAGCGGCACGCCGGACATCGCGGTCAAGACTCCCACCATCATCAGCGCGGTGATCGCGGGCAACCAGGGCCTCGATAAGACCGGCAGCGGTTACCTCACACTCAGCGGCACCAGCACCTTCACCGGCACCGCCCAGGTCAATGCAGGCACGCTGGAGGTTCAGAAGAAATCCGGCGATGTCCCCTACACCATCGCCCAGGGAGCCACGCTCAAGATCGGCTACAGCACCGGCGGCGGCTATGCGAATACCAACCTCACCCTCCGCGGCAATGGCACCGCGGCCACCACCGGTCTCTATCTCGCAGGCGGCACCACCTACAATTCCAGCGGCCAGATCGTCCTCCAATCCGCGCCGACGACCATCCGCCAATACGGCAGCGGAGCCGCCAAGATCGGCATGTACGACATCAATGGTACCGGGCTCTGGTGTACAGGCGATGCCTCCGGCTCCATCATCGATGCCAATATCCAGATGGTCAGCTCCGGCTACGGCATGTCCGTGCAGACGGATGCCGGTGCGGCAACCGCCACCGGCGACCTGGTCATCAATGGCCCGCTCAGCGCCGGCAGCCTGGGCTTCTACAAACGCGGCACGGGATCGGTCCGGCTCAATGGCACCGCCACGGCTTCCAACCTCGGCGTCAAAGCGGAAGGAGGCACCGTGATCTGCGGCATCACGAACTGCCTGGGCTCGGCCGCCACCGTTCCGATCTCCTCGGGAGCCACGGTGGCGTTGAACGGCTTCTCGCAGACGGTTGCGTCCATCAGCACCGTTTCCGGAGCCACGCTCACATTCGGAGGCACCGGCACGCTGACCACAGCCAGCTCCTCGCTGGCGGGCTCGCTGCAGATGACACTCAACAAGGGAGCCTCCCCTGCCAATAGCAAGCTCACTCTCACCACCGGCACGCTGACCTACGGCGGAACGCTCTCGGTCAACTCGATTGGAGCTACTGCGTTTGCCGTAGGAGACAGCTTCCAGCTTTTCAGTGCGTCCACCTACGGCGGCTCGTTTACCTCCATCAGCCTGCCACAGCTCCCGCTCGGCCTGATCTGGGACACCAGCACGATTGCCACCGATGGCACGATCAAGGTCGCCGATCCGGGCACCTGTTTCTGGAACGGCGGCGGTGCGGACACCTCCTGGAGCACGGCGGGCAACTGGAACGGAGTGCTGCCGGTGAACGGCCAGTTGCTGACCTTCCAGGGCAGCACGAAATTGACCTCCACCAACAACCTCCTCACCGCGATCGGCCAGGTCACCTTCGCCAGCAGCGGATTCAGCCTTTCCGGAAACGCGGTCACGCTCCAGGGCGGCCTCATCAACCAGACCGGCACGAACACCTGGGCGATCCCGACGACCCTGCTGGCCGACCAAACCTTCCTGAGCAACGCCGGCACGCTGACCGTGAGCGGCACGGTGAACACCAGCGGCAAGGACCTCACGCTCGATGGCGCGGGGGCCATCACCCTTTCCGGCGTCATTTCCGGTGCGGGTGATCTCATCAAGAACGGCACCGGGACATCCACCCTCACCGCTCAGAACACCTTCACCGGGACCGTGACGGTGAATGCCGGGACCCTCCGTGCGAACGGTGGCAACAACACCTTGGGATCCCTCGGTTCCGCCTCCTCCATCACCATCAACAATGGCGGCACGATCTCGGTCGGCACCAGTGACAACGGTTTCACGGGCTCTTCGAACTCCGCGGCGAAAACCGTGCAAATCAACACCGGCGGCCTGCTCACCAATACCGGCAGCACCACCAACCATCTGAACGCGATCGTGATGAACGGTGGCACGCTTTCCGCAACCACCGCCAATACGACCTATGGCAACTGGAACTTCGACCGCGGGATCTCCACCCTTGGCAATGGCACCACTTCCACCATCACCGGCGGCAATGCCGCTCTGACCCAAACCGGCGGCACCGTCTTCAATGTCGGCACCGGAGACACGCTCGATGTCCCCGTGCTGCTGGCCCATGTCACCGGTTCCGGCGACACCGGCGTGGTGAAAAGCGGAGCAGGCACCCTGTCCCTGACCAATGCCAACACCTATACCGGTGGCACCATCGTAAATGGCGGAATCTTGGCCGCCTCCTCGGTGACGGATGCCGGCGGCGCGATCGGCAAATACACCTCCGGCACTCCCGGCGCGCTGACGATCTCAAATGGCGCGGTCTTCAAATTGACCGGCACGACCGCCCAGACCACCGCCCGCAACCTCTGGATCAACACGGGCACCAGTGGCATCATCGACGTGACCTCCCCGGGCAGCCTGAGCTTCACCGGCACCGGTGGAGCGATCACCGATCCGCTCACCAAGACCGGCACGGGCAGCCTCCAGATCAATGACGCCATCACCGGCACCGCTTCCGTGACGGTCAGTGGCGGCACTCTGCGGCTCGGCACCAGCAACAGCAGCTACAGCGGCGGAACGACCATCGCCAATGGCATCCTGGAACTTAACGGCTCCAATGATGCCTCGGGCAAAATCACCGGCGTGATCGGCATCTCCGCCACAGGCACGCTGAAACTCTCCAGTGCGAACGCGCTCGGCTACAACGGCACCCAGGTCACGGCGCTCAACGTGAACGGCGGCCTGATCGACAACGTGGCGGCGGGTGACAACGGCTGGGGCCAGGCCTTCAACCTGACCGGCGGCACGATGCGCTCCAATGGCGGCACCAGCAGCGGCACCGCCACCCAGCTCTTCTCGATCGGCAACGGCACAACCATCAACAGCTTCGCCAGCGCCACCACATCGGTCGTCGCCGGCCGCCTCACCATGCGCCAGTCTTCTACCACGTTTTCCGTAGAAGATGGCACCGCCGCGGTGGATCTCGATGTTTCCGCCGCCATGACGGAGAACGCCACCAACAGTGGGATCGTGAAAACCGGAGCCGGAGTCCTGCGGCTCGGCGGCACGAATAGCTACGCGGGCACCACGACGGTTGCCAACGGCACCTTGAACCTCACCGGTTCGATTGCCGCAGGCGCGGTGACGGTGCAAAGCGGTGGCACCCTTACCGGCACCGGTAATCTTGGCGGTGCGACCACGGTGCAAGGCGGCGGCTCGATCGCGCCGGGCACGAATGCCATCGGTACCCTGACGGTGAACAACGCGCTCACCTTGGCCGGCACCACCCGCATGGAGATCGCCAAAACCGGAACCACTCTCACGGCGGACAAGCTCACCGGCCTCACCACCGTGACCTACGGCGGCACGCTGCAGGTCGCCTCACTGGGGCCGGATGCCTTGGCGGCGGGCGATACGTTCCAGCTATTCAGCGCCACCAGCCGCGCCGGTTCCTTCGCCACGCTCAGCCTGCCGGCGCTTGCCTCCGGCCTTGCATGGGATACCAGCGCTCTGGCCAGCACCGGCTCGATCACCGTGGTCTCCTCCGCCACCGTGGCCTACAATGCCTGGGCCTCGAATCTCACACCGGGAGTCAATGACGCCAAGGACCAGGATCCCGATCGCGACGGACTGAACAATCTCGGTGAATTCGCCTTCGCCAGCAACGCCCTCTCCGGAACCAACACGGGCAAGATCGTGACGAAGGCCTCTGTAATCGGGGGCGAGAAATGCGTCGTCCTCACGCTGCCGGTCCGGAACGGAGCCCAGTTCAGTGGCACGGGGGCGCAGATTTCCGCTCCGGTGGATGGAGTCATCTATCAGATCGAGGGCAGCACGGATTTCGCCATATGGAACCTCGGCATCGCGGAACTGACCGGAACCGCTGCGGATCCCTACAAGGCAAACATGCCAACCTTGGACAACGGCTGGAGCTACCGCTGCTTCCGCACGCTCGGGAATCTCCAAAAGAGCTTCCTGCGCGCAAAAGCCAGCGAAAGCCCAGCAGCCCAATGACCCGGCATATCCGTGTTTAAAAGGATTGCCTTTTTGTTGGGCGCAAAAATACTGAGAATGTGAAATAGTGTTGGAAATTCTGCGTATTTCTGGATGTTTCTGCGATAGCCGAATTTCCCAAACCCATGCGCCGCCATCTCTCCCTACTCCTGTTGGGCTCCGTCACGAGCCTGTATGCCAAGGAACCGTCGATCACCGGGGACCGCACGCCTCCCGCACAACCGGCCAGCGTGTGGTTCACCGCTCCGGCCCGGGTGATGGGCAAACCGCGCGTGGACATTGCCGCGGATGGCACGCAGACCGAGATCGCGAAGGAGGCGCGGAAGTATGACTTCTGGGAATCCCTACCCGTGGGCAACGGTCGTCTCGGCGCGATGGATTGCGGCGGCGTCGATTTGGAACGGGTGATCCTCAACGAGTCCAGCGTGTGGTCCGGCGGAGACTACGATGGCAACAAGTACGATGCTTATAAGAGTTTGGCGGAGATCCGCCAGAAGCTCTTCGCCGGTGACATCGCCGGAGCGGAGGACGTGCTCAATAAAAACTTCGGCTGGGTGGGCAAACGCTTCGATCCGACGCAGTTCGGCAGCTACCAGACAGTCGGCGATCTGCTGCTGAAGTTTCCGGACAGCGAGGAAGCGGCCACCGGTTACCGCCGTGACTTGAACCTGCTCACCGGCGTGGTGACCACGACCTACACGCGTGGCGGCGTGACCTTCACCCGCGAGTTGGTGGTTCCCAAGAAAGAGGAGGTGATCGCGATCCATCTGAAGGCGGACAAGCCGGGCGCTCTCAGCTTCCTGGCCACGCTCGCCCGCCCCGCGCAGGCCAAGACCCGCAAGGATGGACAGCGATTCGTGATGGAAGGCCAGCTCACCTTCGACTGGCCCGGCAAGCAGGGCGTGCGATACCAGGCACTGCTCGGTGCGAAAACGAAAGGTGGCAAGGCCGAAACCGGCGACGATGGTATCCGCATCACCGGCGCGGACGAGGTGACGCTCTACGTCTCCGCCGGCACCGACATGCGGACGAAGGACTTCACCGCACCGATCGCCAGGCGTCTCACCGCCGCTCTCTCCGCGGACTTTGCTCCGATGCGCGATGCCGCTGCGAAGGATCACCAGGCCTATAGCGAGCGCTGCCAGCTCACGCTTCCCTCCACCGATGCGGCGAAGCTGCCGACACCCGAGCGCGTGAAGCAGGCGGAGAAGACACCCGATCCGGCACTTGAGGCGATCTACTTCCAATACGGCCGCCATCTGCTCATCTCCGGCTCGCGCCCGGACTCCACGCTGCCCACCAATCTCCAGGGCATCTGGTGCGAGGAAACCAAGGCCCCGTGGAACGGCGACTTCCACAGCAACATCAACCTCCAGATGAACTACTGGCCGGCGGAGGTGACGAATCTTTCCGACTGCCATCTGCCGTTGTTCGACCTGATCCGCCTGACCGCGAAGCAAGGCGTGAACTCGGCGAAAGCCTACTACAACGCACCGGGCTGGCTGTGCTTCCACACCCAGAATCCCTGGGGCTATTCGGCTCCGTCCAATCTCTCGGCAGGTTCCGGATCCACCTGCGGCGCGTGGCTGGCCCAGCATATCTGGACCCACTACGACTACACCCGCGACGAAGCCTTCCTGAAACAGAACTATCCGGTGATGCGCGAGGCCTCCCGCTTCTTCCTCGCCACCCTGGTGGAGGAGCCGAAGAACCATTGGCTGGTGACCAGCCCCTCGAACTCTCCGGAGAACGACTACGTCATTCCCGGAAAGGACAAGAGCGACAAAAAGGCCCACACCTCCCTCACCTACGGTGCGACATATGACATGCAGATCATCCGCGATCTCTTCACCAATACCGCCGCCGCCGCCAAGGTACTGAAGACCGATGCCGATCTGGTGCAGAAGATCGAGGCGGCGAAGGCCAAACTCGCACCAACCCGCGTCAACAGCGAGGGCCGCATCATGGAATGGATCGAGGACTACGAGGAAACCGATCCACACCACCGCCACAGCTCGCCGTTGTGGGGACTGCATCCGGGCAACCAGATCACCGCGGGCACGCCGGAATTGTTCAAAGGCGCGCGCCTGCTGCTGGAACGCCGCGGCGATGCCTCCACCGGTTGGTCGATGGCATGGAAGTCGAACTTCTGGGCACGCCTCCGCGATGGAGACCGCAGTCGCAAGCTGCTCTCGATGCTGATCGGCCGCGGCGCGGGCAATTTGTTCTGCCTGCATCCGCCCTTCCAAATCGACGGCAACTTCGGCGGCACCGCGGCCGTCGCGGAGATGCTGATCCAAAGCCAGCAATCCGACGACAAGGGCGCACCGGTGATCGACCTGCTGCCCGCCCTGCCCTCGGCGTGGTCGGATGGCAAGGCCACCGGCTTGAAGACGCGCGGTGGCTTCACCGTCAATCTCGAATGGAAGGCCGGGAAGCTGACGAGCGTGAATATCGTCTCCGCGTTCGGCGGCCCTGCCACCCTCCGCAATGGCGACACCACCGTGGCCATCACCACCACCAAGGGCCAGACACTCAAGCTGGGTGCCGACCTGAAGTGAACCGCTCTCTTTTGCATCGCCATGTCCCGTTACAAGTCCCTCGTCGCCCTCGGCCTGCTGTGTGCGCCGGTATTCGCCGCCGATCTCTACGTCTCGCCCTCCGGGAAGGATGAGAATCCCGGTACCTCCGCCGCGCCGCTTGCGTCTCTGGATGGTGCGCGATTGAAGGCACGCGCCTTGGCCGGAAAGGAAAAGGTCACCGTTCATTTCGCCAAAGGCGTCTATTACCTCCCCGCCACCGTCCGCTTTACGGCGGAGGATTCCGGAGCGGAGGGCAAGCCGGTCATCTATGAAGGCGAGGAAGGCGCGGTCATCAGCGGCGGCAGCCTGCTCAAGCTCGATTGGCAACCGGATGGCGCGGGCCGCTTCAAGGCTGTCACGCCTGCCGGATTGGAAATGGATCAGCTCTGGATCAACGGCCGCCGTGAGCCGATGGCCCGCTTCCCGAACCGCGAGGAAGGCAAGAACCTCTTCGATGCCTGGGTGCTGGAACACACCAGCACGCCCGATCCGGAGAAGGATCCGCTCAAGCCGGAACGCATCGCCAAATGGTCGAATCCCACCGGCGCTTATCTTCATGCCATGCACATCTCGCTGTGGGGCGACATGCACTGGCTGGTGAAGGGCAAGAAGGCGGATGGCTCGCTCGACATGGAAGGCGGCTGGCAGAACAACCGCCCGTCGAAGATGCATCCGCGCTACCGGATGGTGGAGAACGTCTTCGAGGAACTCGATGCACCCGGCGAATGGTTCCACGACCGCGCGAACAACACGCTCTACTACCAGCCGCCCACGGGCACCGATGTGAAGACCTCCACCGTGGAGGTCGTTCGATTGCCGCGCCTGCTTTCCTTCGAAGGCGCACAGGGCAAGCCGGTGAAATTCATCGGTCTACGCGGCCTCACCTTCCGCCACGCCGCGCGCACCTTCATGGCGAACAAGGAGCAGCTCCTGCGCACTGACTGGACCGTCTGCCGCGATGGCGCGGTGTTCCTCCAGGGCGCGGAGAATTGCGCGGTGGAAAGCTGCACCTTCGACCAGGTGGGCGGCAACACGATCTTCGTGAACGACTATAACCGCCGTATCACCATCCGTGGCTGCTACATCCACGACAGCGGCGCGAATGGCATCGCCTTCGTCGGAAGCCCGGAAGCCGTGCGCAGTCCGCTGTTCCGCTATGGCCCGCAGGATTATGCGAAGATCGACCGCACTCCCGGCCCGAAAAACGACCGCTATCCGGCGGATTGCCTGGTGGAGGATTGCCTGATCACCCGCACCGGTCGCGATGAGAAGCAGACCGCACCGGTGGAGATCGACATCGCCGCGCGGATCACCGTGCGCCACTGTTCGCTCTATGATGTGCCACGCGCGGGACTGAACATCGGCGATGGCTGCTTCGGCGGCCATGTTGTCGAGGACTGCGACATCTTCAACACCGTGCTCGAAACCGGCGACCATGGCTCCTTCAACTCGTGGGGCCGCGACCGCTTCTGGGATCCGGGCATCGGCAAGTTCTCCGCGGAAGTCGCCAAGGACCCGAGCCTGCCGTTCCTCGATGTGATCGAGCCGATCACGCTGCGGCACAACCGCTGGCGTTGCGACCATGGCTGGGACATCGACCTCGATGACGGCTCGACCCGCTACGTGATCGAGAACAACCTGCTGCTCAACGGCGGTCTAAAGATGCGCGAGGGTTACAAGCGCATCGCCCGCAACAACGTGATCGTGAACAACGCCCTCCACCCGCATTGCTGGCCGCTGGACAACGGCGACATGTTCACGGGCAACATCGTCTCCGACTCCTACAAGCCCGCCGCCATCCACGGTGGCAAGTGGGGCGAAACGGTGGACAGGAATCTCTTCACCACCAGCGATGCGGACCGCACCAAGTATGCGAAGAATGGTTGCGACGCGAACTCCATCGTCGGCGATGCGTTGTTCATCAATCCGGAGAAGGGCGACTTCCGCGTGAAGAACGGTTCGCCCGCATTCAAGATCGGCTTCAAGAACTTCCCGATGGACAACTTCGGCGTCACCAGCCCGAAGCTGAAAGCCATCGCCAAGACGCCGGTGATCCCCGAACTGAAAAAGGGCTCATCTCCCGCCGCCACCACGAATACCTCCCAAATCACCTGGATGGGTGCCCGCCTGCGCGACATTTCCGGCGAGGAGTTCTCGGCCTATGGCGTGAGCAAGGAATCCGGCGGCGTGGCGATCGCCGAAGTTCACTTGGACCCCTCCGCACCGGCCAACATCGCGGGTTTCAAGACAGGAGACCTGATCCAATCCGTGGGTGGCAAGGCGGTGTCCAATCTCGCCGCGTTCAAGGATGCCTTGGCGAAGCTTCCATCGAAGCCGGAGACGCCCTTCGGCATCATCCGCAACCAAGCACCCTCCACCATCACGATGAAGGGCAAGATCGAGCAGCCGAAGTAAAGATCCCATCACGGATCTCTTCGTTCCAACGGAGCACCCCATACCCAGGGTGAAATCCTGGGTATGGTTGGATTGATATTCGCATGCTGAAGGCACGCCCCATGTGGAGAGAACGCTTCAGGCGTCCGTGCGCTTGAACGTTTCTTCAAGCACGCCCCAACATGGGCCACCCTTTCAGGGTGGAATCCTTTTCCCATTCAACCCGGGGTTGCCGCCCCGGGCTGGTATGGGCCGTCCCGTGGGGACGCGGGCAAGCCGTCCGCCCATCACGGCGTTTCCTTCCGATCCCGCTTCAGGAGCAGCATCACTCCCCGCGCGGGGACGGCTTCGTGAAGCGTGATCATCGTCTGGCCGCCCGCCTTCTTCGCATCGTTGCCGAGCGTCGCGATCGTGGACACGTGGCCGATGGCATTTCCGCAGGCATCGACCAGCGCCGCCCCGCTGGAACCCGGTGCCCATTCGGTACTGGCATTCATGCGCAGGCGCACGGCGTCCTCGAACTTCATCGGATCACCGTTCTCGCCGCTCTTCCAATAGAAGCGGCTCACCACCCCCGCGCTGAAGTAGCCGAGGTGACCGAAGGGCTCGCTGTAGAGATAGGCTGCATCCCCCGGTGCCACCTGGTCCTGGAGCGGCAGCGGTTCCAGATTCGAACCCTCGATCCGCAACACCGCCGCATCCAGATCCTTGTCCGCGGCGATCACGGAGGTCACCGGATACACCTTCTCCTCCGCATCCACGGCGATCAGATACCCCTCCCGCATCTCGTGATCCGGACGCACGCAGTGATGGCAGGTCACCACCGCGCCCTTGCGATCCACCACATAGCCACCGGCAAGATTGAGATGCCAGTGATCGCACTTCGGGCAGAGATAGAACCAGCCGATACGGACGAATCCCTTCGATGCCAGCGTTGCAACTTCCCGGCCTCCCATCGGCGTGGTCCGGACCGGCACCAGCTCCACCGGCTCCGCCAGCGGCTTTTCCACCAGCTCGGCCAGCTTCTCCTTCGTGAGCAGTTTGCCCGCGTCCTTGAGCGCTTCCGCCTGTTTGACGATGCCGGGATTGTTTGAAAGCGGCATGCCCGGCTCGATCTGGACGCCAGGAGCCTGGGCAAAAATCGGAAGACCACCGGCAAAGAGCAGCGCGGCACAAATGGAAGGAACAGATTTCAAAGACATCGGTGTGAAATGGGAAACTCCTATTCCAAAAGCACGAATCCGCCCAATACCCGCCTTTTCTTCAAAATTGCATCCCACGCGATGTGATAAGGATTCTCTCCGGCTTCGTCTCCGTTGAGAAGCAGCCGATCCTAAAATGCTATTTTACCAAGTCGGCCGGATCACCGGGAAGTTTGTAATCCTTGGTGTTCTGAACCCCACAACGGATGAGAGTATTATCCTTCACCACAACATCGGGACTGTCGGATAGCAGAATGCCGCGGGCGAAGGCATCGCGGATCTGGCAGCCGGAGACTTCCCCCGTGCCATGGAAGAAGGCCACGGCATCATCACCGGATGCGATGAAGCGGCAGTTCTTCACGATATTCCCCTTGGTCGGAGGATCCCATGGCTGTCCGATCTGAGGTCCCCCGTCGGGCGAGGCAAGGCACGGCGTCTGACCGGCGATGGGAGCGGCGCGATCGGTCACGCAATCGAGGATCTGAATCTTGTCGAACCCACCGCGGAAGACCCCACGGGTTTTCTGCGTCCACTTCACCGATTGGAAAATGAAGTCGGAGCCTTCCATGAGCCAATAGGCCTGGCCGCCGTGGCCTTTGCCACCATGCTTCGACTTGATGCCGATCAACTCGCCTTTTTGATAGTTCGGCACGAGATTCTTCTTCACGAGATCGAGCTGCCATAGGCGGTCGCCGAGCGGCTTGGCCTCACGCCACGCGAGCTGCACGTTGTCCTTCACGACGAGCTGCGGGTCCTCCTTGCTGTTGGTGTAGCGGCGGATGAAGCGGCCTTGGTCGCTGGTGGGGTTGAAGATATCCGCAGGGGTGGGAAATCCCTCCTGGATATCGAGCACCACCTTGCCTGCCGCCGCTTCGACCACCAATCCCTGGCTGACCGTGTACTTCTCCCGCGTCATGTGCATGTCGGCCATGGTGACATGGAAGACCTTGCGACCGAAGATCGCATGGATGTCGTTGTTGAAGACCAGGACCGTCTTCTCCATCCCGGCGCCTTTGAACACAAGCCGGCCGTCCGGACCCGGATTGACCCCACTGAGATCGATCGATCCATCGTCGGTGTCCTTGCCTTCCACCTTGTAGGTGCCTTCGTCAAACTCCAGGACGATGGTGTCGTTCGGCTCCTTGCTGAAATGTTCCTTTGCTGCCTGGATCGCCTTGCGGATGCCATCCGCGGTGATGCCGTATTGCTTTTGAACATTCCAGCGGAGCGTCTCCGCGCCAGCACTGAGAGACAAGGCACCTGCCATCAAGGCCGCTACGGCGATGTGTCGAAAGCGTGCGGTGGTGGGAGCGGACGGGCGATTGAAGATGAATGAAGACATTGGTTTGGAAATTGAGTGTGAAGGATAACAGCAGATGGAGACCCGTCAGCGCGGCCCTTTGAAGTCGTCCGGGGTTCTGTTCTGGAGAGCGGTCAGCTTCGACCAATCGGCGCGTTTGGTCTCAAAGTTGAGGATGCGGATCTCAGATGGCTGGAGCGTGACGGTGATGGTGTCACCATATCGATAGGCGTTCTTCAGTCCCTTCAGCGAGTCCGCGAGCGGAGAACTGAGCTGGTAAGTGGTTTGAGCGGAATTTTTCGTGAGGCCGAATTTCCGGTCGAGGGTGAAGGCATAGGTCTGAGGTTTGTCCGCCGGGTTGTGCAGCGAGACGTAGCCCTGTTCGTCCTGCCACGCCGTGTAGCCATAGACCTCCTTCCTACCTGGATCGCCGCCGTGCATCTTCGAGTGCTTGAAGGTGGGGAAGACCTGGCGCGCCCAAAGGAGACCCTCGGCGAGGACGTCCCAGTCATACGCTTTGAGGATGTCCGGCTTGATGTACAGCTCGACGAATCCGGTGCCTCTGGACAAATGCATGTAGAGATACTTGCGGAAGGCATCCTTGGTTTCCTCGCTGGTGGTCTTCTTCGGTTCGTGGTTGAAGATGGAGCAGAGGGGAAACTGGGTGTTCTCGGAAACCGCGAGGTCGTGATACACGCGGTCGCGATAGACGAGCTCGCCGGTGCGACCAGCCCCTTTGGCCGCATCGCCCGCATTGATCATCCACACGGAGTCCACGTGCTGGAGCCACCAGGGGGAAAGCCACGCACCGTTAGAGATGACGATGTAGACATTCGGATTGATGGCGTGCATCTTCTGGAACGCGTCGATCAAGCGATCCGAGCCCTCGGTGAGGTACTGGATCTTCTGAAGATCGTATTGGGAGTCGTTGAGCTTCTCTTCCGATCCCTTGAAGCCTTCGATATCAAAGTTGCGCGTGTTGAGGTGTCCGAACACACCGTCGAGCTTGAAGTAGGTCACACCCATCCGGGTGAGTTGCCCGAGCCGGTCGGTGAGCTTGTCCATGTAGCGCGGATCGGAGAGGGACATCCACGGATCGAGTGCACGGAAGCCCGCCTTGCGCATGGCGGGGATCGCCGGTTGCCCGCCGAAAACGCAGCCCGGAGAAAGCCACAAGCCGAGACTCGATCCGGCCGCTTTCGTCGCGGCTTTCACATCCTTGAATTCCGGGTCGAATTTCTTGTTCACCTTCCAAACCGAATCCGACCAATCGGAGGTATCCTGCCATCCATCGTCGATGACGTAAGCGGAGAGCGGCGGGACTCCGCGGGCGACGTTGAGCTCATCATGGATCTTCCGGATCGAAGCGATGAATGGGGCGGCCTCGACGTTCTTTCCCTGGTCGAACCAGCAGTTGTATTGGACCTGGAGGCGCAGCGGGCGGATGCGGGTTTGATCGATGTAATCAAAGAAGGCCTCTTTGACGAAATCCGGTGAATCGGCGACTCCGAGCACGGAAGAACAGGTCGTGTAGCGCTGACCGGCTTTGAGGGTCTTTCCGACAAGGTAGGAACAAGTGAGATCTCCAACCTTGGCCGTGTTGATGGAGGCCGGATGCTCGATTCCCCAAAAGGTTCCCGACTCCCTGGTGTAGAGGGGTTGGCCGAGACCGGGTCGCCATTTACCGGGACCACGGGCGGTGATCTGGGAGATGGTATAGGGTTGGTAGGCTTGCGCCAGTTGCAGCGACTCCAGATCGATCCGGGTGAGTTCGAGATCCGCGGCGGGCGTGAGTTCGAGTGACTTTCGTGAGAAGCTGTCGTCCGATCCCAATAGATAAATCAGCTTTGCCTCCACGGCGGAACGGGCCGATTTCATCACGATCTCCACGCGTGCGACTTCCTTGCCATCCACCACCGGATTGTCGGACGTCCTCGACACGATGGAGAAATCCGACGGCGAAAGCATCGATCCATCCTTCAAGTGAAGAATGAACTCGCGGGCGCTTTCAGGAGCGAGGGTTTTGCCATCCAGCTTGTTGAGGATCGAGGTCGTGGAGACGCCGCCTTTCGTAGTGATGGTGCGCTTGAGCGTGCTGTTCTCGATCGTGACGATGTCCCCCTCGATGCGAGCCTGGGGCTTTCCCAGAGAGAGTCCGGGAACCACGACAAGAAGCGTGAAGATGAATTGGATGTAGCACCACATGCTTCTGGATGAACCACCGATGCGTCAGAACGATCCAAACAATTTCAAACTTTTTCCAACGAAACCAAAACACATCTCCCGGGTTTCAACTGCTGATCAACATCCGCACTTGCTGAACCAAGCAATCACCACCCGATGCCGTCTCTTTCCTCAACAGCTTCCAAGCATGGCCGCTTTTTCGCTCTAGTCTCTTCGACATTCCTGACCGTGACGAGCCTCGTCCATGCAGGCGAAGGCCTCGCCCCGAAGCCAAACGAGCCGTGGGCCAAGCCCGATCCCGCCAGCCTCAAGGCATGGCAGGACAGCCGGTTCGGCATGTTCATCCACTGGGGGCCCTGCGTGGTCGGAGATACACGGATCAGTTGGTCACGTGGCGAGTCCGAATCGATGACGATCGAAAAATACGACAATCTCTACAAGAAGCTGGAAGCACCCAAGCTCGATGTGAACGGCTGGGTGGCTACCGCCAAAGCGGCAGGGATGAAATACATCGTTTTCACCTCCAAGCATCACGACGGCTTCTCGATGTGGGATACGAAACAAAGCGACTACAACGTGATGCATTCGCCATTGGCGCGCGACGTGGTGAAGGCTCTCTCCGAAGCCTGCCACCGCGAAGGCATGCCGCTGGGAATCTACTATTCGGTGTGCGACTGGCACCAGCCGGATTTCCCGCGCACCAGCCCGGCGGGCACCGTGAGGCGCGAGAAGTCCGACCAGCCCGCCTACCGCCGCTATATGGAGGCGCAGTTGACCGAACTGGTTAAAAACTACGGCCCTCTGCAATCGATCTGGTTCGATGTGCCGCAGGAGTTCAACCAGCAGATGGGCTGGGAGAACGTGAAATTCGTCCGCAGGCTCCAACCCGATATCCTCATCAACAACCGCGCCGGGGGTGGTGCCGGGGATTTCTCCACCCCGGAGCAAAAGGTCGGGGGCTTCAATATGAAGGACCCGTGGGAAACCTGCATGACGGTTTCCAGAGGATGGTCGTGGCGCTCCAAGGATGAGACCAAGCCGTTGAAGACATGCCTCCGGTCGCTCATCCAAGCTGCGGGCGGAAACGGCAATTTCCTTTTCAATGTGAGCCCGAAACCCGATGGCACGCTCGAACCGGAACACGTGGAACGTCTCAAGGAAATGGGAGCGTGGATGCAAGCGAATGGCGAAAGCATCTACGGCACCCAAGGCGGACCTTATATGCCCGCCAAGCACCTCGTCTCCACCCGCAAGGTGAAAACGATCTACCTCCACGTGCTGGATTGGCCGGAAGATACACTGACCCTGCCACCTCTCCCGGCCAAGGTGCTCTCAAGCCGGGTGCTCACCGGCGGTGAAGTCACTCTCCAGCAAACGGACGGGGGATTGAAGATCCAAATCCCCAAAACGGATCGCAAGGAGATTGATACGATCATCGCCCTGGAGATCGACAAGCCAGCCTCGGACATGACTCCGATCCCGGTGGAGAGCCACAACGTGCCGATTACGGAGGGCAAAAAGGGCAGCGCATCGAGCGTCCGCAACATTTTCGGCAACGTGAAGCGTTACTCGGCGGCCAGCGCGCTCGATGGCAGGGAAACCACCCGTTGGACGACCGAGGTGGGAGTCCACACGGGATGGATGGAAGTCGATCTGGGAAGCGAGCAAACCTTCGACCGGGCGGCCATCATCGTGACCGCAAGCACCGGGAAACGCTTCACGCTCGAATACAAGAAGGGCGATGTCTGGGAAACCTTCCACGAGGGAAAATCCATCGATCCCGGATTCAGTGCCAGTTTCACCCCGGTCACCGCCCGCTACGTCCGCCTCAACATCCGGGAATCGGCCAACGAACCCTCGATCTGCGAATTCCAGCTCTTCGCTCCGGCAGAGCGGAAGTAAGTAGAGGCGGCTTTCCTCCAAAAAAAAGAGACCCTCAACAGCGTTACCTGTTGAGGGTCAGATGGTGGAGGCGACGGGAGTCGAACCCGTGTCCGAAACGCCATCAGCTCTGGCTTCTACACGTTTAGTCCGCGGTCTGGTATTTCGGAGAGACTGGGCCTGCGGACAGCGTTGTCTTTCCTAGAAACCTGTTTGATCTCGACCGGACGCCCGGTTACCCGGCTTCCAGCCCAGCCTGTTGAGTGTCGTCCTTGCCCTTAACAGACATCAGGGTTCGGACGTGACTGTCAATTAAGCAGCCAATGCGAGCTCGTGAGAGTCTGCATTTATTTGTTTTGATCGGCTTTTCAAGAGGCCAACCGATCAACCTCCACGTGCGACCAGCGCGTCAAACATCCCGTCGAAACCGGAACGCCCCCGTTTGCTGTGTGGGATGACCATGCACCGCCGGGCCGCCGGGTTCAACTGGAAATCCGCTTCCGGATTGTACCGGCGTGCGTTCCCGCTTGGATTTCCGGCAGTTGGAGAGTTTTCCGGCTTGCTTCAACCCGCCCCGCCGCCTATCCCCCGCGCCAGCCATGGCCTCAACGCCCGTCATCAACCTCCGCAAGGGACACGCCGTCCGCCACAACAACGAAGTCTGCGTCGTCGTCAGCCACGAGCTGAAGACCCCTCCGCGCATGGCCTCCTACGTCCAGATGTCGATCCGGAGCGTGGGCACCAAGAAGATCTTCAACCTCCGCCTGACCTCGAACGATTCGATGGAAGGCGTTCTGCTCGAGCGCATCCCGCACGAGTACTCCTACAAGGACAGCAGCGGATACCACTTCCTCAATCCGGAAACCTATGAGGATGCCGCCGTGTTCGAGGACATCGTGGAGCCGGTGAAGGACTACCTCATGGAGGGCTCCATCTACACCCTGCTGTTCACCGACGGCACCGTGGCCTCGATCGACCTCCCGGCCTCGATGGTGATGACCGTCACCGAGTCCTCGGAAGGCGTGAAGGGCGACTCCGCCAACAACGTCTACAAGCCCGCCACCATGGAAACCGGCCTGATCGTCCAGGTGCCGCTCTTCATCAACGTCGGTGAGAAGATCAACGTGAAGACCGAGGACAACAGCTACCTCGGCCGCGCCTGATCCGCATTTCCCACTTTTTCCCAAAAGCCGGACTCCTCTCGGGGCCCGGCTTTTTTGTTGGATTCCTGTTGGACCGCGAGGTCTTGCGCCTTGTGAAACTTTTCACAAAGTGGCTTGCCGGGGCGAGGGCGGGACACTCATAGTTTGGGTCGAAACTGGCGGGCTCCGTGCCCGTCCGGGGACCCATCGAGCCATGAGCGAAACACCTTCTGCCACCGCGGAAAAGAAGCTGCCCAAGGACCTTGCCGCCGAAAAGGGCATGGTCAACGTCCAGATTGACGGCGTTTGGCACCAGTTTCCCCGCGGCACGCGCATGATCGAGGCCTGCTCCCAGGCCAGCATCAACGTCCCCCGCTACTGCTATCATCCGAAGCTTTCCGCGCCTGGCAATTGCCGCATGTGCCTCGTGCAGATGGGCATGCCGCCCCGCCCCGCCCCCGGCCAGGAGCCGACCCGCGATGAGGACGGCTACGAAATCATCGGCTGGATGCCGCGCCCGGTGATCGCCTGCGCCAACACGGTGGGCGAGAACATGGGCATCCGCACCAGCGGCGAGCTGGTGGAGAAATGCCGCGAGGGCGTGATGGAGTTCCTCCTGATCAACCACCCGCTCGATTGCCCGATCTGCGACCAGGCCGGCGAGTGCCGCCTGCAGGAATTTTCCGTCGAGCACGGCCGCGGCTCCTCGCGGTTCGTGGACATGAAGGTGAAGAAGCCGAAGAACGTGGACATCGGCCCGCGCGTCCGGCTCGATGACGAGCGCTGCATCATGTGCAGCCGCTGCATCCGCTTCATGGACGAGGTGGCCGGAGATCCGGTGCTCGGCTTCACCCAGCGTGGCACCCACACCACCCTCACGGTCCATCCGGGCCGCTTGCTGGACAGCAACTACTCGCTGAACACGGTGGACATCTGCCCCGTCGGCGCGCTGACCTCGAACGACTTCCGCTTCCAGATGCGCGTTTGGTTCCTGAAGGAAACCAAGTCCATCGACATCAACTGCGGCACCGGCTCCAACATCATCGTCTGGACCCGCGGAAACAAGGTCCACCGCATCACCCCGCGTCGCAACGACGAGGTGAACTCGACGTGGATGCCGGACTCGCACCGCCTTTCCTTCCACGGGCTGGATTCCGATGCGCGCCTGACCGAACCGCTGGTGAAGGTCAGCGGCCCGCACACGCCGGTCACCTGGAAGACCGCGCTGGAAATCGCAGCGAACAACATCAAGACCTTCCAGCCCGGCGAGGTGGCCGTGATCGCCTCCGGCCGGATGACCAATGAAGAGCTTTTCATGGCCCGCGCGCTGGCCGCCGAGATCGGCACGCCCGCGCTGGCCATCGTCCCGCGCGAGGGCCAGGCGGACAGCCTGCTCGTCGCCGCCGACCGCAATCCGAACACCACCGGTGCCAAGCTGGTCTGGGACACCACCGATCCGTCCGCCGCGCTGGCACATGTCCGCTACGGCCTCGACAATGGCTCGATCAAGGCGGTGATCGCCCTCGGTGAGGACCTGCTCGGCGATGCCGGGTTCACCCGCGAGGAACTCGAGAAAGCCTCGTTCATTCTCCAGGTCGCCACCTTGGCCAACCCGACCGCCGATCTCGCCACCGTCGTGCTACCCGCCGCCGGTTTTACCGAAAAGCGCGGCTCGATGGTCAATCTCTCCGGCCGCCTCCAGCGCCTCAACCGCGCCGTCGAGCCTCCGGCCCATGCCCGCGACGATTGGGAAATCCTCCGCGACCTCATCCTCGCCCTCAGCGGTGAGAAGAACGAGGTCCACATGATCGAGGACGTCTTCAAGGCGATGGCCGATGCCGTCCCCGCCTTCAATGGCCTCACGCTTTCCAAGATCGGCGACCAGGGCAAACAGGTCCTCGAAACCGGTTACCAAATCCCGCTCCTCGTGAACGAACGCGCCCGCAAGGCCGCTGGCATCATTAATGGTTAAGGGTTAGAAGTTAAGAGTTATTGGGAAAAATACATGGATCGAGAATCACTGAAAACGTTTGAAGACTTGGAATGCTGGAAAGCATGCCGGGAACTTCGTGTTTTCGTGGCGAAGACCATCTGCAAAGCCCTCCCAAAGGAAGAGCGCTTCCGATTGGGCGATCAAATCCTTCGGGCAGCCCGATCCAGCACGGCCAATATCGCCGAGGGCTACGGTCGTTTCCACTACCTCGACAATGCGAAATTTTGCTCCAACGCCCGCGGTTCCTGCTGGGAGATGGTCGACCATCTCATCACCGCTCATGACGAGGAAATCATCACAAGTGAATTGCTTGAGCAAGGACGTGCTCTCGCGGCCACCGCCATCGCGCTCCTAAATGGCTACATTTCATATCTCCGGCGCGCATCACGGGAAAGAGACACCCAATAACCTCTAACCCATAACGTCTAACGTTTTTCATGGACCCCCTGCTTCTTACCATTCTCATCACGCTGGCGAAAATCATCGGCCTGACCTTCCTGGTCGTGCTGCCGCTGGTGCCGATTTCGGTTTACTTCGAGCGCCGCTTCTCCGCTGTCATCCAGGACCGCGTCGGCCCGAACCGCGTCGGCATTCCGCTCACTTTGTTCGGACTGAAGAAGGACTTCTCCTTCGCCGGTCTGATCCAGCCGATGGCCGACGGTGTGAAGCTGTTCCTCAAGGAGGATTTCACGCCGACCCATGTCCGCAAAGCCTTCTACTGGCTCGCTCCGGTGCTGACCGTGGCCCCGTCCCTGATCACCTTGGCGGTGATTCCCTTTGGCTCCTCGATCACCATCGGCGGCCAGAAGATCGACCTCGCCATCGCGAACCTCGATGTCGGCCCGCTGTTCATCTTCTCGATCGCCTCGCTCTCCGTCTACGGCATCACGCTGGCGGGCTGGTCCTCGAACTCGAAGTTCCCCTTCATCGGCGGTGTGCGTTCCACGGCCCAGATGATCTCCTACGAAATCTGCCTCGGTCTCTCGATCATCCCGGTGCTGCTCTATTACGGAGACCTGAACCTCGGCAAGATCGTCCAGGAGCAATCCGAGCATGGCTGGCTGCTGCTGCCCTTCTGGGGCAATGACGCGGCACATCCTCTGGGCACCAAGCTGCTGTTCTGGATCCCGGCGTTCATCTCCTTCCTGATCTTCACGATCTCGATCTTCGCGGAAACCAACCGCATGCCCTTCGACCTGCCGGAGTGCGAAACCGAACTCGTGGGTGGCTACCACACCGAATACTCCTCGATGAAGTTCGCCATGTTCTTCATGGGCGAATACGCGGCGATGGTGGTGGGTTCAGCACTCATCATCACCCTGTTTTTCGGCGGCTGGTCGGCGGGGTTCACCCTCGATGGTTGGATCTCCGGCCTTACCGTGGCCGGTGCGAAGATCGGCGGACTGGTTCACCTGCTGGTGTTCCTCACCAAGCTGATCGCCTTCATCCTCTTCTTCATTCTCGTCCGCTGGACGGTGCCGCGCTTCCGCTACGACCAGCTCATGAAGCTGGGCTGGGTGATCTTCTTCGAAGCCGCGCTGGTGAATGTCTTCCTCGCTGCGCTCGTCATCGCCGCCCCTTACCTGTCCGTGGGCATCATCGCCCTCGGTGCCGTGCTGCTGGTCGTCCTCTGCGCCGCCATCATCTGGGTCGCGAAGGTTTCCGAAGAGCCAGCCAAGCGCAACTCGGGCCTCTTGGAACAGAATTAACAAAATTCGCAGAATTTACATTTTGAAGACGAACGACGAACGCGAATACGACTTGGCTGGCCGGGTGATCGGCTGCGCCATGACGGTTCATCGTGTTCTCGGCCCGGGGTTCAACGAGCGGGTCTATCAAAACGCGCTGTCCTTGGAATTGGCTGCGGTCGGAATCCAATTTGAGAACCAGGTCAAACTCTGTGTCTACTACAAGGAACGGCCCGTTGGAGATTTTGAGGCTGACATGATTGTCGAAAACAATCTGGTTCTCGAACTCAAAGCCGTCGAAACGATTACCAAGAGCCATGAGGTGCAACTGGTCAACTATCTGGCCACCACCAAAATTGATGAAGGACTGCTGATCAACTTGGGGAGTGACTCGCTGCAGTATCGGAAAAAATTCCGAACCTATAAACATCAAGGAGACCCACCTTCTCTACAGGCGTGACCTCACGACCTGTAAATTTTGAAAATTCTGTCAATTCTGTCCAAAAATGGCCGTCATCAAAGTCAAACGCCCGAAACTGAGCTTCGGTGAGAAGATCTACTTCGGCGCGCTCATCAAGGGCTTCCTGCTCACGATGAAACACGCCGTCGATTCGATGCGCGGCAAGTCCCGCGGCGCGAAGGAGCTCGCCTCCTCCGGTCTCGGCGTGACCATGCAGTATCCGGAGCAGAAGTGGGACGAGCACCTGCCGGAGCACTACCGCGGCGCCCCCGCGCTGGTGACGGACGAGCAGGGCCGCGAACGCTGCGTCTCCTGCCAGCTCTGCGAATTCATCTGCCCGCCGAAGGCGATCAAGATCACCCCGAGCGAAATCCCCGCCGACGACCAGTGGGCGAAGGTGGAGAAGCGTCCGCTCGAGTTCGATATCGACATGATCCGCTGCATCTACTGCGGCATGTGCGAGGAAGTCTGCCCCGAGCAGGCGATCTTCCTCCGCAAGGACTACGCCATCACCGGCCTGAGCCGGAAGGACATGGTCCACACCAAGAAGAAGCTTTACGAAATCGGCGGTGTCCGGGTGGGCCTCGTCAACAAGTGGAACGAGCTGAAGTAATCCGACGTTCTCCCCATGAAAGCCCTTTCAGCAGCGCTCATCGTCATGGCCGGGTTATACACCCTTACGGCGGCAGTAAGCCACATGGGTCTCCTCAGTATTCCCGGTATGATCATGACCGCCGTATCCTTTGCCATCATTGGCTTCGGCATGTCCGGCTGGTGGGCTTGTTTGAAATACGACCGCTGAGATCCTTTTCCCAATCACTTCCATGCCTTCCCCTCTCTTCTGGATCTTCGCCCTGCTGATGTTGATCGGCGGCGTTGCCGTCATCTGCTTCCGCAACCCGGTCTCTAGCGCGCTCTCGATGGTGGCCTCCTTCGTCGGCATCGCCGGTCTCTTCGTCGGACTGGATACCTACTTCACCGGCATCATCCAGATCCTCGTCTATGCGGGTGCGATCATGGTGTTGTTTCTCTTCATCATCATGCTGCTGGACCTCAAGGATGAGGTGAAGCGCAAGACCAAGATCGCTCCGATCGCCGCCGGTCTGGTGCTGGTGCTCGCTTTCGTCATCCAGCTCGCGGGCGTTCTTTCCAGCACCCCGGACCTTCAGGCGCAGAAGCTCGATCTCGCGAAGGGCGCCGCCTACTACCGCGAGCAAAAGAGCGAGAAGATCGTCGCCGCTCTTGATCCGCAACCGCGCGAAGGCGAGCCACTGCCCGCCGCCAAGCTCCCGGACGTCCACATCGTCGGCCAGACACTTTTCACCGGCTACAACCTGCCGCTCCAGATCCTCGGCGTGCTTCTCCTGGTCGCCACCGTCGGCGTGGTGGTTCTCTCCAAGCGCCAAACGACCTGAGATTCAAATCCTAAATCCCAAGCACTAAATCCTAAACGAAGAGCATCCGATCGAACGTCCAACATCAGAAGCATCCCTCTTGGTTTAGAATTTTAAATTTAGTGCTTAGAGCTTTCCCATCATGGCCAGCCTTCATCAGTATCTTCTCGTTTCAGGCCTCCTCTTCGCCATCGGCCTCGCAGGCGTGGTGCTGCGCCGGAACATCATCATCGTGTTCATGTGCCTGGAGCTGATGCTCAGCGCCGCGAACCTCACGCTGATCGCCTTCTCCCGCTTCCACACCGCGAAGACCGGCCTGCCCGATCCCGCCGCCCAGATGCTGGTGTTCTTCGTGATCACCGTGGCCGCCGCCGAAGTCGCCGTCGGCCTCGCCATTATCGTCGCCCTCTACCGCGCCCGCCAGACGATCCACACCGACGACCTCACGTCGATGCGCGGCTGAACCCCACGCGGCACCTGAAACTTTCTCCTGCCCATGACCCTCGCCTGGACCCTCCTCTTCCTGCCGCTCATCGTCGCGGCGGCGAACCAGCTTGTGCTCAAACGCACCGGCCTGGCCCATCTCGTTTCGACGTTGTCCGCAGCGGTCACGTTCGTGATCGCCATCCTGCTGCTGGGCAAAACGGGGTCACCGGATCCAATCAAGTGGGCGACCGTAGGCGGCTTCTCAATCGATCTCGGCATCATCTTGGACAAGCTGTCCACCGGCATGATGATCGTGGTGACCGGCGTCGGCCTGCTGGTTCACATCTTCTCGCTCGCCTACATGAAGGACGATGAGTCGAAAGCGCGCTACTTCACCGGCCTTTCGCTCTTCATGTTCTCGATGACCGGCATCGTGCTGTCGTCGAACTTCATCATGACCTTCATGTTCTGGGAACTGGTCGGCCTGAGCTCCTACCTGCTCATCGGCCACTGGTATCAGAAGGAATCCGCCGCGAATGCCGCGAAGAAAGCTTTCATCACCAACCGCATCGGCGACTTCGGCTTCATGGCCGGCATTCTCATGCTGTGGGGCATCACCGGTGCGCTGTCGTTCGGCGACATGCACGAAGGATTTCTTCACTTCAAGGAGACCCACCCGGAAATCTTCGCGGGCGTGCTTTCCACCGCCTTGCTCTGTGTCTTCTGCGGCGCGGTCGGCAAGTCCGCCCAGCTTCCGCTCCACGTCTGGCTGCCGGATGCTATGGAAGGCCCGACTCCGGTCTCCGCCCTCATCCACGCCGCGACCATGGTGGCGGCCGGTGTCTACATGCTCTTCCGCGTGCAGCTCTCGCTCGAGCTGCCTGAGGAACTCCTCCACTCCCTTCTCTCCAGCAAGGTCATCGCCTGGACCGGCGGACTCACCGCCCTCGCCGCGGCGCTGATGGCCACCCAGCAGGACGACATCAAGCGCGTGCTGGCCTACTCCACCCTCTCCCAGCTTGGCTACATGGTGATGGCCGTGGGTCTGGCTGCCGGTGAGGCGGGCATGTTCCACCTCTTCACCCACGCCTGGTTCAAGGCCCTGCTCTTCCTCGGTTCCGGCGCGGTTATCTATGCCTGCCACCACGAGCAGGACATCTGGAAGATGGGCGGTCTGCTGAAGAAAATGCCGATCACCGGCTTCACCTTCCTCATTGGTTTCCTCGCCCTGATCGCCATTCCAGGCACCTCCGGTTTCTTCTCGAAGGAGCAGATCCTCGAAGCCGCCCACCATCACAACCCGGCCCTGTTCTGGATCGCCGCCGCTGTCGCGGTGCTGACGCCGTTCTACATGACCCGTTTGTTCGTCGTCGCCTTCCTCGGCAAGTCCCGCGACCACGGTGCCGACCACGCTCACGAAGTCGGCCCGCTGATGTGGATACCACTCGCCATCCTCGCGACCCTCGGCCTTCTGGCCGGTTATCCCTTCATCGCTTCAAAGCTCGCGCCCGCCTATGCGCAGCCGGAGCACCTGTTCGATTTCACCAGCGTGGTCTCCTTGGTTTCGCTGGCAGCCGTGGCGATCGGAGTCATCGCTGGCTTCGTCCTTTACAACGGCAAGGACAAGGACCCGGTCTCGATCCCGCTGTTCCGCAACCGCTTCTACATCGACAGCTTCTACGACAACTTCGTCGTCCGCTTCTTCACCGATGCCTTCGCCGCCATCGTCCACTTCTTCGATCGCTTCTTCATCGACGGTCTCGGAGTCGGCGGCCTGAGCCGCCTCGCCGAGAGCTTCGGCAATACCTTCCGCCGCGTGCAATCCGGCAACCTCCAGGGCTACGCCTTCGCCTTCGGCGCCGGTGTGATCGCCGTCATCTACTTCACCGTGTTCTACTGAAGCCGCTGAAAATCGAACCCTGAACACCAGCCATCCCATCCGATGCTCGCGCTTCTCGTCCTCCTTCCGATTCTCGGCTTCATCGCCATCCTCTGCGGTGCCCCGGCACGCCTGACCGCCATCGCCGCCGCAGTGGCGAATCTGGTGATCGGCCTCGCCGCAGCGATAACGCCCAAGGCTACCTGTTGGGCCGCCAAGTTAACCGTTCTGCAAAAGCCGGAACTCCACCTCTCCTTCGGCCTGATCGATGGCATGAGCGTGGTGATGATCTTGCTCTCCGTGATCGTCACGCTGGCCGCCGTGCTCACCGGCAAGTCTCCGGAAGGCAAGGACAAGCTCTGGTATGGCTCCTCGCTGCTGATCTCCGCCGGTGCACTCGGAGCCTTCGCCGCCACCGACCTGTTCTTCTTCTACGCCTTCCATGAACTGGCACTGATCCCCACCTTCCTGATGATCGGCATGCTCGGTCGCGGCGAGCGCAAGGAAGCCGCTTGGAAGATCACCATCTATCTCGGCCTCGGCTCGATCATCCTCCTCGCCGGTCTCGTCTGGCTGGCGAATGTCACCGGCACCTACGACATCCAGAAGATGCTCGCCGAAAAGACCGCCATCGACCCGGCGGCGCAGAAAGGCATCGCCGCGCTGCTGCTCGTCGGCTTCGGCACGCTGGTCTCGCTCTTCCCCTTCCACTCGTGGGCCGCTCCGGCCTACGCCAGCGCCCCGGCTCCCACCTCCATGCTCCATGCGGGCGTGCTGAAAAAATTCGGCCTCTACGGCCTGCTCCGCCTCGCCATTCCGCTGCTGCCCGTCGGAATGCATGCCTGGGTCACGCCGCTGCTGGTCCTGCTGCTCGGCAATATCCTGTGGGTCGGCTACGTGACCATCAACCAGAAGCGCCTCGATACCCTGCTCGGCAATTCGTCGGTGATGCACATGGGCTACATCTTCCTGGCCATCGCTGCTCTCGCCGCCAGCCAAGGCCAATGGATTCAAAGAGAGGATGTTGGTGGCTTGGAGCACGTGGCTGCGAGTTGGACCGCTTCCCTCACGCCCTTGAACACCATCGCCCTCCCGGCCGCGGTGATCCTGATGTTCGCCCACGGCATCTCCATCGCGCTGCAGTTCTCACTGGCTGACAAGATCGAGCGCAGCACCGGTTCCCTCGATCTCTATGATTTGGGCGGCCTCGCCAAGTCCACGCCCGGCCTCGCCTTCCTCTTCGGCATCGGAGCCATGGCATCCATCGGCCTCCCCGGCCTCGCCAACTTCGCCGGTGAAGTGATGGTCTTCCTCTCCGCCTTCCAGAACTACAACGCGGCATCCGGCCTCGGCCCCGTCCAGATCGCCTGCATCCTCGCCATCTGGGGCGTGGTGATCAGCGCCATCTACATGCTCCGCGCCTATCGCCGTATCTTCCAAGGCCCCTCGGTGCCCGCCACGAAATCCACCACCGATCTCACCTTCGCCGAGCGCATCCCGGCGTTGCTTCTGATCGTGGCACTGCTGGCCGTCGGGCTTTACCCGAATCTCCTGCTCAACCTGCTGCGATAAGATTCAGTCATTCGTCATTCCTCTCCCATGCCCGCTTACTACCTCGAAGCCCTGACCGTCGCACTCGGCATCATCCTGCTGATGGCGGAGGCGTTTTCCTCCAACCGCTCGAAAGCCTGGGTCGGCGGCGCGGCCGCGGTCGGGCTGGCGGTGATCCTCGGCCTCCTGTTCTGCGCCGTAGGACCGGAAACCAAGCCGGATGCAGCATGGGCGAAGTGGCCGCTGTGGAACTTCTACTCCTTCGACAGCCTCGCGAAATTCTACAAGGGCTTCGCTCTCCTCAGCACCCTGCTCGTCGTCCTGCTTTCCATCGACTTCCGCAGCGTGCTCGCCCGTTTCACCGATCATCCGGGTTCCGAATCCGGCACCGGCGAATACTACGCGCTGCCGGTCTTCGCCTGCGCGGGCATGATGTGGATGGCCTCCGCCAAGGATCTCGCCGGTGCCTTTGTCGCCCTCGAGCTGGTCACCATCACCTTCTACATCCTCGTCGCCTACATGCGCCGCAATGTCGGTTCGCTGGAGGCAGGCGTGAAATACCTCATCCTCGGCGCTCTCAGCACCGGCTTCCTCGTTTACGGCATCGCCTGGATTTACGGCAGCACCGGCACCATGAGTCTTGCCGGTATCAGCGAGTGGATCACTTCCCAGCCGTCCGTGCAGGAACCCGGCCAAGGCTACCTGCCGCTGCTCTTCGGCATCGCGCTGGTGATGGTGTCCCTCGGCTTCAAGGTTGGCGCCGCACCGATGCAGGTCTGGATCCCGGACGTCTATCAGGGTGCCCCCACCCCCACTACCGCCTTCCTCTCCGTCGGATCGAAAGCCGCGGGCTTCGTCCTCCTCATCCGTTTCCTCCAGCCCTTCCTCGCTCCGGAGTCTCCGGTCCGCGGTTCCGTTCTGGTGCTGCTGCTGGTGCTGGCCTGCTTCACTCTCCTCTTCGGCAATCTCGCCGCCATCCCGCAGACGAACTTCAAGCGCCTGCTCGCCTATTCCTCCATCGCCCACGCCGGTTTCCTGCTGCTGGCCCTCGCCGCTTGGAACACCGATGAAGGCAACCTGCTCGGCTCGGTGAAGGCCGTGTCCTTCTACCTCGCCACCTACCTGCTGATGACCCTCGGCACGTTCTTCGTGCTCGGCCAGGTCCGCATCCAGAGCGAGGGCGAGCGCATCGAGGACTTCAACGGCCTCGGCCAGCGCAATCCGCTGCTCGCGCTCGCCGTCACCGTCCTGCTTGCAGCACTCGCAGGTGTGCCGCTCACCGCCGGTTTCATCGGCAAGTTTCTTGTCTTTTCGCTGGCGGTGAAACATCAGCTTTGGTGGGGAGTCGTCCTCGGCTTCATCGCCGCAGCCGCCGGTTTCTACTACTATTTCAAGACCATCCGCGCGATGTGGTGGCAGCCCTCCGCCGACAACGCGAAGGCACTCGTCCTGCCACCAATCACCCGCGCGGTGGTGGCCGTCCTGACGGTGCTGGTCCTGCTCCTCGGCGTGTGGCCTCAGCCGGTGCTCTGGCTGCTGGGTTGACCGTAGGAATCTCAAATTTGAAATTTCAAATCTCCACAGGCTCCGGGGTCCACTCCCCGGAGCCTGTTCCTTTGTAGGGGAGTGACAGATTTGCCTTTTCCGCGAGGAAGTTGCCTCCAATGCTTCCCGCCACCCCATGACCGCCGACTTCCTTGTCATCGGCGCCGGCATCGCCGGACTGAGTTTCGCCATCCGGGCCGCCAAACACGGCTCCGTCATCGTGCTCGCCAAGGGCGGCGTCTTTGAATCCAACACCGCGTGGGCCCAAGGCGGCATCGCCTCCGTGCTGCCCCCGGGATTCTGCGACGAGGGCGATACCCTTGAAAAGCACGTCGCCGATACCCTCGACGCTGGTGCCGGCCTTTGCGACGAAGCCGCCGTCCGCATCATCGTCGAAGAAGGCGTGGCCACCATTGATGATCTCACCGGCTACGGCGTAGGCTTCGATCGCGAGAACGGCCACTACCAGCTCGGCAAGGAAGGCGGCCACTCCCAGCGCCGCATCCTTCACACCCGCGACACCACCGGCCGGGAAATCGCCCGCGCATTGGTGGAACAGGCCCGCAACACGCCGAATCTCACGATTCTCGAACACCACTACGCCATCGACCTGATCACCACCGCCAAGCTCGGCGCGGTCATCGATGACCGCGCACTGGGAGCCTACGTCCTTGATCGCAAAACCGGCGCGGTCCAGGTGTTCCGCTCGGACCGCGTGGTCCTCGCCACCGGTGGCTGCGGCAAGGTCTATCTCTATACCACCAACCCGGACGCCGCCACCGGCGACGGCGTGGCGATGGCTTGGCGGGCTGGTGCCAATGTGGCGAACATGGAGTTCATCCAGTTCCACCCGACCTGCTTCTACAACCCCGCCGCCACCGGCCCCGAGGCCCGCTCCTTCCTCGTCAGTGAGGCGGTCCGCGGCGAGGGCGGCATCCTCATCAATGCCAAGGGTGAGGATTTCACCAAGAAGAGCGATCCGCGTGGCTCGCTCGCCCCCCGCGACATCGTCGCCCGCGCAATCGACCGCGAGATCAAGCGCACCGGCGCGCCCTGCGTCTATCTGGACGTCACCCACAAGCCTCTGGGCTTCATGAAGGAGCACTTCCCCTTCATCTATCAGAACCTGCTGAAATACGGCATCGACTGCGAGAAGCAGCCGATCCCCGTCGTCCCCGCCGCCCACTACCAATGCGGCGGCGTGGTCACGGATGTGGATGGCAAGACCTCCGTCCGCGGGCTCTACGCCATCGGCGAGGTCGCCTGCACCGGCCTCCACGGAGCGAACCGCCTCGCCTCGAACTCGCTGCTGGAGGGCAATGTCACCGCCCGCCGCGCCTTGGACGAGATGCTGAAGTTCTACTCACCGGAAAAGCCTCATGAGGACGAGGCCCCGGCGATCCCCGAGTGGCACCACGGTGACGTGGCCGAGCCGGACGAACTGGTTGTGATCTACCACAACTGGGACGAGATCCGCCGCCTGATGTGGGACTACGTTTCCATCGTCCGCACCGAGAACCGCCTCCGTCGCGCCGCCACTCGCTTGCGGAACCTCAAGAAAGAGGTCCGCGAGTTCTACTGGGGCCACCGCGTCAATGCGGATATCCTTGAACTCCGGAACCTCGTGACCGTCGCCGCTCTGATCGTGGACTGCGCCATTCGCCGCAAGGAATCCCGTGGCCTTCACTTCACCCTCGATCACCCCCAGGCGGTCGAGCGGTTGAAGCGCGATACGATCCTGCGGAAGTTCTAAAAACCTGATAGTTGGGACAGGATCTACGGAGTTTTACCCGTGGTTTTGCATGATGATAAGGAAGCATTAAATATCATCGAGTTATGATGGATTGGATACACACCAATTTTTGACCCAATTTAAATAACTCATTATGAGATAGTTACAGAATTGCACAATCGGGCAAATTGCCCGATCCGGCGGTTGGGCTTGATGCGGGGTGCTCTCTAACGCTTCACTACGAGCCTCCCCCCACATGAAAACGAAACTGCTACTTGGCGTGGCAGCGATCGCCTTGGCCTTGGTTTCAGGCCGGGTAAACGCCCAAACGCTTCAGGCGCATCTGATTGATGCGAACCCCCAAGTGCTGGTGAACGTCACTTTTGACGGCAATCCGGCCCACGGCGAACTCCAGAACGCCGGCCAGTTGAACTTCGATTTCGGCCCAGCCTTCTGCGTGGAACCTCTTGCAGGTCTCTCGTATGGCGAAAATCTGGTTTACAACATCCAGAATCCGCTGTCGCTGACCCAGTATGACACCATTTCGCGTCTGGTGGGTGGCTACCTCGCCTCCGGCCAGACGAATGTGGATGCCGCAGGCGTCCAGGCCGCGATCTGGGAAATCGTGATGGGTGACAATGGCTCCCTTTCCTCCGGTAATGTCCGCCTTCTGGACTCCCCGGCAGTGGTCGCCGCCGCCAACAACTATCTGGCGAACGTGAACACCTACACCCCGGTGGCCCTCACCTACCTCACCAACGACACCCGCCAGGACGTCGTGACCTGGGCGGTGGTTCCGGAACCGAGTTCCGTTCTCCTGATCGGACTTGCCTCCGTCGGCCTGCTCCGCCGGAAGCGCTGATCCTCCAAGGCCTGCCGACCGCTCCTCTAACGGTCGGCTTTTGCCTTGCGCCAGCCTCCGAAATCCGGAGAATGCAGTTTCATTCGGCGCCCCCCGGGGGGGCGTCCGGACATTCCCTCCGCATGATCACGACCCGTGCCACACTCGCCGTGACCTTCCCGCTGCTGCTCGCAGCGGGTTCGTTTTCTCAGGCCCAGACGGCGGCCACGGCAAGCGGCGTACCCCGGGTGATCGTGCCTACCAGCCCCCAGCCCAGCGTCGGCACTGCGGCTTCCGGTGCGGCTCCCCGGGTGGTGATCCCCACCAGCAATCTCTCCGCCGCGCCCGCACGCCCTGTCGATCCCACGGCCCGCGTGCTCTATCCGTGGCGCATGTCCGTCACCGCCACCGTCTTCTGGATCGGTGAGCTTCCTTCCCAGAACAATCCCACGCCCAACACCAAGTCTTCCTGGGACCAAGCGTGGACCTCGAATTTCGGCGGCTTCGATGATCCCGAGCCCGGCAGCCGCGTCGCGGATTTCAAAACCGGTGATTTCCGGCCGAAATCCTTCTCGCCGAAGCTCAATCCTTTCTACATCGCCCTGCCCTACAACGACGTCATCAGTTCGACCTTCCACAAGCCGGAAGCGAGCAGGGTGATCCCGTGGTTCGGCCGGCTCAACCCGGAACCGGGCAAGACCGTCTGCAAGGGCCGCTGGCTCCAGATCTACTACAACAACCGGAGTTGCTACGCCCAGTGGGAGGATTGCGGCCCGTGGGTGACGGACGATTGGGAATACGTCTTCGGCAACAAGCCGCCGAAGAACACCTCCAACCAGTCCGCCGGCATCGATATTTCCCCGTCCGTCCGCGACTACCTCGGCATCACCTCCGGTCAGAAGGTCCATTGGCGCTTCGTGGAAGCCGGTCAGGTGCCTTACGGCCCTTGGAAAAAATACGGTCAGGATACCACCGATCCGACTCTCGACGCCCAGCGCAAGTATCTCGAATACCTCCGCAAGCTGCGTGACGAGGAGTTCCAGAAAAAGCCGATCGGGCAATAGGAAGGCGGCGGATCGCCTTTCACGATTTCCGTTCCTGCGATGACGGAGCTCCCTTGTAGAGCACCGCAAAAAGGATCAGGCACAGCAGCAGGATCACGGTCAACACCGCCCAGAAGGCCTGCCAGCCTCCCGCGCCGCCGACCACTGTAAGGCGGTGGAGATACCCGACGAACATCGTCCCGGTCAGAGTCCCGATCCCGGATGAGACCAAGGTGAGCAATCCCTGCGCCTGCCCCCGCAATCCAGGCGGCACCCGCCGGTCCAGGAAGATCTGCGCGGTAATGAAGTAAAACGTGTAGGCGATGCCGTGAAGCGACACGCCCGCGATCAGCCAGCCGCGGATCCCCGTTCCACCTGCCACGGTGAAGCAGGCGAACCGCACCAGCGTCAGCCCCAGCGCCCACACCAGCACCGTCTTCACCCGGCAGCGGGCCATCACCGCCCCCACCAGGATCATCGCGCCGACCTCCGACCACTGGCCCAGCGTCATCGTGGCCGAGGCATGCAGGTCTCCAAGAGCCTCCAGATGCCGTGGCACGAACATGTAGAACGCGGACATCGGCACCGACAGCAGCGCCGTCGTGAAAAAGAACACGAAGTGATCTCGCTCCCGCAACAACCCGAAGGCCTCCAGTCCCAACAAGCTCGTCCATGACCGGCGACCCGGAGCGCTCGGACGGGTGGCGGGCAGGGTGAACGCCAGCAAACCCAGCACCACGCGTGAAATCACCGAGGCATACCCTGAGGCCACCGTGCGGTCGCCGTTCAGCAAATAGCTCGTCGCCAGCCCTGCCGCCATCCAGCCGATCGTTCCTCCCATGCGGGCCAGTGGAAATTGGCGCTCGCCATTCGGCAGATGCGTGAGGGCGATCATCGTCCCCAGTCCCCACATGGGCCCGGCGAAAAGAGCATGTAACGCGAGAAACCCGATGAACCACCACGGGTTCCAGTCATGCTCCAGCGTCCAGAAAGCCGCCAGCAGCAGTGCCGCCCCGAGCAACGCGATGATCCCCAGCAATCGTTCCGCCCGGATCCTCTGGTCCGCGAGAGCTCCCGCAATCAATGGTGAAACGAGCGCCGCACAGGGAGTGACCAGAAATGCCAGCGTGATCCAATCCCCCAGCCCTTTCGCGTTCAGGATATTGGTCAGCGCCGATCCCCAGAAACCCGGCGAGAGCCCGAGGAAAAAGCACATCGTCCACATCACCGGCAACATGCGGGAGCGGGATTCACGGACGGTGTCGGACACAAGCCGACGCTAGGAAACCCGCACGCGCGGACAATCCCGGAAATCCACGGAGTCCGAAAACGCGCGCGTCAGATAAAACGCTGCGTCACGACCGCCTTTCCATCCCGCCACTCCACCGATGCCACCGCCCCGTTCACCAGAATCATCTGCGGCGGCCGATGCCCGAAGTCCGCATCATATAGCACGGGAATAGAAAGATCGCCGACCACCGACGCCACGGCCTCCACGTAGCTCAACGACTCCGGATCGTTCACGTCCCTCGCTGCGGACCTTCCGAACATCATGCCCGAAAGCCCCTCGAACCAACCCGCCAGTCTCATCTGCCACAGCGAGCGGGCCACCTGGCAGGGAGTCAGCTCGCAGTTCTCAAGAAACAAGATCACCCCGTCCGCCACGTGACGTTCGATGAATGCAGGCAGGTCTCCATAGGGCGTTCCTACCAGGTGAACCACCGTATCGAGGCAGCCGCCGATGAGACGGCCTGATAACGCGCATGGCTCCGCACAACCAAGCCGCTTCCACGCGGATGGCTCGGTGAGGTTGAACTTCGCATCCACCCGTTCCTCGTAGGGGATGTAGGTGACCTGATGACGTTCAAAGCTGGTCTGGGTGAACTCAAAACCACCACCCGTGCCGAGCACACCAAACGCCGTATCCCACGCACCACATTCCTGATCGCGCACAAGGTCGAGCAACCCATAGCCATGCGCGGTGGCGATCCCCGCAGTGACCGTGAGTGCGAACAACAATGTCGAGGTATCCGAATAACCCATCACCCACTTCGGATGCCGGGCGAGTGCTTCAAAATCGAGGTGCGTGAGGATCGGAATCAAAAGTTCCCCGCCCCATGGTGGAAACACCACGGCGACCTGCGGATCATTCCAGAGAACCGTGAAGTCGGCCGCACGTTCCGCCGCCGATCCGCTGACATGCTTGTGATCGCCGCGCAGACACTTTCCCTCGATCACCTCATAGCCTTCCGCCCGCAGTTGAGCTTCGATCAACTCCAGCCGCTGGATGTGGGACGGCGCCTCCACTCCGCTGGAGGTCGCCGTCACGCCAATCACACGGCCTTGGACAAGAGGTTCGGGGTAGAGGATGCCCATGGTCATGGTCGGTCGGGAAATGATCCACGGCTTCGCTTTTCTTCCGCGAGACCGCGAGGCAATCTAACGACCATGCGCGCCGTCGTCCAACGTGTCCTCGAAGCTTCCGTCCGCGTCGACGGTCACCTCGTTTCCCACTGTGGCCCCGGCCTGCTGGTGCTGCTGGGAATCGAGGATGGCGATGGCGAAGAGGACGCCGTGTGGCTGGCGGCGAAGATCACGGCCATGCGGATCTTCGGCGACGAGGAAGGAAAAATGAACCGCTCGGTGATCGACTGCGGAGGAAATCTGATCGTCGTCAGCCAGTTCACCCTCCACGCCTCCACGAAGAAGGGCAACCGCCCTTCCTTCATCCGGGCTGCGCGACCGGAGATTTCCGAGCCGCTCTACGAGGGCTTTTGCTCCTTGGTGGAAGGGCATATCGGCAAACCCGTGGGACGGGGCATCTTCGGCGCCGACATGAAAGTGGCGTTGGTCAACGACGGCCCGGTCACGATCGTCATGGACAGCCGGGCGAAGGAATAATCGGTCAAATTCGGGCTAATTCACAGATTTCCCCCAATCCCTGCAAGAATGGTCGGGTTAAGACCGGTATTATCCATCGGTTTCCGGTTTGTTTCATTTTGTCGAAAATTGACCACCGGCACCTTCCTTCTATTCCGGTCATGACCTTTCGATCCCATTCTCTCCTTGGAATCGCCCTCGCCCCATCCATTTGCATGGTCGCAAGGGCGCAAGAGGCTCCACTTCAACTCCACAAAGGCGATCACATCGCCATTGTCGGCAGCGGACTCGCCGATCGCCAGCAGCACCAGGCTTGGTTGGAAGCCCTGATCCACCGGGCTTACCCCGACATGGACTTGACGATTCGCAACCTCGGCTTCAACGGGGACGAGATCAACGTCCACCCGCGTTCGGAGGACGTGCCACCAACCAGCTTCTTCCTCTCCATGAAAAAGGGCGACTTCACACCGCCCGACAATACCAAGGTCACCTACAAGGCCGGTGCTGATTTCGGCGCGGATGTGATCATCGCCTACTGGGGATTCAACGAGTCCTTCAAGGGCGAGGAAGGCCTCCAGAAGTTCAAGGTCGCGCTGGCGTCCTACCTCGATACCCAGCTCACCGCCAACTACAACGGCAAGGGCCATTGCCGGGTGGTGCTCGTTTCCCCGATCGCCCAGGAAGCCATTGTCGGAACCGATCCCGCAAAGAACAACCGCAACCTCGCCCTCTACACGCAGGCGATGGCGGAAGTGGCAAAGGCCGCCAAGGTGCCGTTCGTGAACCTTTACGACGCCTCGCGTGATCTCTACGCCAAGACCAAGACTCCGCTCACCATCAACGGTATCCATCTCACCGATGAGGGCGACAAGCAGCTCGCCCCCATTCAGTTCAAGGCCTTGTTCGGTCGCGAAGCCGGCCCCATGGACGATCCGAAGCTGGCGCGCATCCGTCAAGCCGTGGTCGACAAGAACGAACAGTGGCACCACCGCTACCGCACCGTCGACCAGTACAACATCTACGGCGGCCGCTCGCTGATCTCCTATGAAGGCATCACCAACGCCCGCATCCTGAATCAGGAAATGGCGCAGCGCGATGTGAAGACCGCCAACCGCGACCAGCGCGTATGGGCCGTCGCCAAGGGCGGCGACCTCGTGGTGAAGGACGACAATCTCCCTCCTGTGGAAGCCACCCCGCCGAACCGCAAGGAACCCGTCCCCTATACCGATCCGGAGGAAGCCATCAAATACCTCAAGCTGCCCGCAGGCTGCAAAGTCGAGCTGGTGGCCTCGGAGAAAACCTTTCCCGATCTGGTCAACCCGGTGCAGATGGCCTTCGACACGAAGGGTCGCCTGTGGATCTCCGCTTGGAAGAATTATCCCGAAACCAGTCCGACCACCAAGGAGTTCGACAAGCTGCTGGTCTTCGATCTCGACCCCAAGACCGGCAAGGCTGCCAAGGTGACCACCTTCGCGGACGGTCTGAACTGCCCGACCGGCTTCCAGTTCTACAAGGACGGCGTGCTGGTCATGCAATCGCCGGATCTCTGGTACATCCGTGACACCGATGGCGACGGCAAGGCCGATTGGAAGGAACGCGTGCTCACCGGCCTCGATGCCGCCGATTCCCACCACGAAACCAACTCGATGTGCCTCGAACCGGGAGGTGCCGTCTATCTCAGCGACGGCGTCTTCCATCGCACCAACGTGGAAACCCGCGATGGAGTGGTCCGCAACCAGAACGGCTGCATCTACCGCTATGAGCCGAATACCGGCAAATTCATCCGCCACGCCCCCTATGGGTTCGCGAATCCCCACGGCCGCGTGTTCGACTACTGGGGCAACGACCTCATCACGGACGCCACCGGCAATGTGAACTACTTCGGGCCCGCGATGAGCGGCTTCCTCGATGAAGGCGCGCATCCGCAGATGCAGCCGTTCTGGGACCGTCCGTCGCGCCCCTGCCCGGGCACCACGATCCTCAGCAGCCGCCACTTCCCCGATGACTGGCAGGGACAGTTCCTGAACACGAACGTGATCAGCATCCAGGGCATCTTCCGTGCGAAGATCACCGAGGAAGGATCCGGCATCAAAGGCGAGACACTTGAACACCTCGTCTCAACGGACATCCAGAAGAACCCGAATTTCCGTCCCTCCGGCATCACCGTGGCACCGGATGGTTCGCTGTATTTCATGGACTGGTCGCAGATGCTGATCGGCCATCTCCAGCACCACCTCCGCGATCCGAACCGCGACCACCAGCATGGCCGCCTCTACCGCATCACCTACGAAGGCCGCCCGCTGCTGGAGCCCAAGAAGATCGACGGCCAGCCGGTCGCCGCGTTGCTCGAGCTGCTGAAGGAGCCGGAAGACAATGTCCGCCAGCGTGCGAAGATCGAGCTCGGCAAGCACGACTCCAAGCAGGTCATCGCCGGTGTGAAGCAGTGGATCGAAACACTGGATGAAAAGGATCCGAAGTTCGAACACAACCTGCTGGAGGCCCTCTGGGTCCACCAGTGGCATGACACGGTCGACCTCGGCCTTCTCAACCGCGTCCTCTCTTCCAAGGAACCACGCGCCCGTGCGCAGGGTGTGCGCGTGCTCGGCTACTGGCGGGACCGCGTACCGAACGCCCTCGTCCTCTTGAAAAAAGCCGCGGCGGATGAAGCTCCGCGCGTGCGCCTGGAGGCCGTCCGTGTCGCCAGTTTCTTCCGTGAATGGGAAGCCGCGGACATCGCCCTGCTCGCGCTGAAGCAGCCCACGGATTACTACCTCGATTACTGCTTGAAGGAAACCATGCGCCAGCTCGCGCCATGGTGGAAGCAGGCCATCATGGATGGGAAGACCATCGCCAGCGGCAATCCGGAGGGCTCCGAGTATATCGTCGGTTCCTTGAACGGCGCGGAACTCGCCAAGCTGCCGAAGTCCACCTTCGCCCTGAATGCGATGCTCACCCGGCCGGAGATTTCCTCCGAGCAGCGCAAAACCGCACTGGACGATCTGGCGAAGCTCAAGAGCCAGAAGCCGGTCCAGGTGCTTTTGGAGACCTTGATACCCATGGCGAAAACCGGCGGCAAAGCTGCGGAGGAACTTGCCCGCCTGCTGCTCTCGGAATCCCCGGCTGATCTGAAGTCCACACGCGCCGAACTGGAGCAACTCGCAGGCGGACAATCCGCCGAGACCCTGCGCCGCTTCGCCACCGCCGCGTTGATCCGCGTCGATGGCTCGATCGAACCGCAGTGGAACCTCGCCACCAAATCGGTTGGCTCGCTGGTGGATTTCCTCGGAGCGCTTCAATTGCTGCCGGATGCCACACTGCGCGCTTCCGCCTTCGACAAGGTAATGCCGCTGCTGGGAACGCTGCCGGCGCCGATCAAGGCCGCATTGGATGCGAACGGCCCCGGAGCCGCACGCTACGTCCGCATCGAGCTGCCCAAAGGCACCCTCACCCTCGCCGAAGTGCAGGTGTTTTCCGGGGACAAGAACATCGCGGGCAGCGGTAGCGCCACCCAATCAACCACCGCGTTCGGCGGCACCGCCGATCATGCGATCGATGGCAATACCAATGGTGACTTCGAATCCGGCACCCAGTCCCACACCGAGGAAAACTCGAAACGTCCATGGTGGGAGCTTGACCTGAAAACCCCTCAGGCGATCAACGCCGTCACCGTGTGGAACCGCACCGGCTATGAGGATCGACTCGACAAGTTCACACTCACGATCCTCGACGCGAAGCGCAAGCCGCTGTTCCAGAAGAACCACATCCCGGCGCCGAAGCCGTCACTGCGCGTCGCAGTGCCGCTGGATCCGATGGGATCGATCCGTGACTCCGCCATCGAAGCGCTGGTATCCATGAAGAAGGAGCCCGGCCAGGTCTTCAATGGTCTGGCGGAAATGATTGTCCGCGGGGAGGAGATCCCGATGGCCCTCAAGGGCGTCAACCGCCTGCCGCGCAACGCATGGTCCGCGGACAAGACCGCGAAAATGCTCGATGCGGTGACTGCCTGGGCGGCACGCACGGAGGCAAGCGACCGCACCTCTCCGGAGTTCATTTCCACGCTGAAAATCGCACGCGACCTCGCAGGCTCGCTGTCAGCGGCGGATGCGGCCAAAGTCTCCGCTCGTCTCGATAACCTCTCGATCCGGATGGTGGTTGTGAAGACCGTGCCGGAGCAGTTGCGCTTCGATGTCACCAAGCTGGTACTGGAAGCGGGCAAACCGGTATCACTGACCTTGGAAAACCCGGATGCCATGCCGCACAACATCGTGTTCGTGAAGCCTGGCACCTACAAGGAAGTCGCGGAATCCGTCCAAGCCCAGCCGCCCGGGAAGCTCGATTCCCAAGGCCGCGCCTATGTGCCGGACAAGGATCCGCGGATTCTCGCCGCTACCAAGTTGATCGAAGCCGGCAAGAAGGAGACGATCCAGTTCACCGCACCGGCGGAGGAAGGCACCTACGAGTTCGTCTGCACCTTCCCAGGTCACTGGGCCGTCATGCACGGGCAGTTGATCGTGACGAAGGATATGGCCGCCTATCTGAAAGCGAATCCGAAGTAGACCTCGGGCTCCACTTCGCTCTTCCGGGGGGCGTGTCGTCCGCCCCCCGATTCATCCTGCCACTCCAGCCGCCCGCGGATCAAAAGCGGAGCTTTCGACTACATTGTAGGGGGAAGCTCCGCTTTCCCTCTTCGGGGGCGATGTCGCCCGTCCCTCGACTTTCATCCTGCCACTCCAGCCGCCCACGGATCGAAAGCGGAGCTTTCGACTACGATCGCTCAATCCGACTATCGCTCCTCCTCCTGTGTATGATCCTTCGGCTTGGGTTTGCCGTGTGGATTGGAGGTCTTGGCCAGTGGCTTACCAAAGCCGATGCCATTCCAGAAATCCCCGTCCTCATCCCCGTAGCGATCACGCTCCACGATCATGCGTTCACGCAGTGATTTCAGCCGGTCCGCCTGCGCGGGATTGGCAGAGAGGTCCTTCTCTTCCGTTCGATCCTCCGCAATATGGAAGAGCTGCGTATGCCTCTCACCCCTCACGCGATACTCGATGAGCTTCCAGCCATCCACCACCACCGCACGCATGAGGCTGGTGTAACCATGATAGGTGGCATCACGCCCCTTGAACTCCCTGCCTTCCAGGATCGGCCGGATGGAAAAACCTTCCGCCTGATCCGGAGCCTTCGCACCCGCGTAGTCGGCAATAGTACGATAGAGCTCGAAGTTATACACAGCATTGTCGGTCCGCTTTCCCGCCGCAACGCCAGGCCCACTGATGACGAAAGGAATCTTCAACGTGTGTTCATAGACGTTCTGCTTGCCGAGCAAGCCATGGCTGCCGCGTGCGAGACCGTGATCGCTGGTGAAAACGACCAGCGTGTTCTTGTCGAGGCCGCGGGTCTTGAGTTCATCCTGCAGCTTGCCCACCCAGCTATCCAGGTGGCTGATCATCGCATCATAGATCGCGTTCTGATCCGCCAGTGCGGCGGGATCGAGCGGACGTGGCAGCAGCACCTCGTCGCGGATCTTCAGCACACCGGGATCGAAGCCATGGTTCGGTCGGAAGGCCGGAGGAGGTGGCACGGTCGATTTGCCGGACGCATCGCGGTAGAGCTTCTCGTATTCCTTGTCCGCGGTGTAGGGGTCGTGAGGCGCATTGAAGCCGACGTAGAGGAAGAACGGCTTGCCGCCATCATAGCCCTTGAGGAAATCGAGCGCCGTGGAGCCGATGAGATCGGTGGACAGACGCGGCGGGACGTTCGCCCCCTTCGCGATCTTGCCATCATGCACCGTGAGGGTGGCGAAGGCACTGTCATGCCCTTTCGGCAGGAAGCCGGGAGTGATGTTGTCCGCAGCGGTGAAGGAGCGCTTCAGTGATTCGTTTCCGTTGTGCCACTTGCCGGTACCATAGGTGTGATACCCGGCCTTCTGAAGCAGTTCGCCGAGCGTCACCCGCCCTTGGAGATTGTCATCGTAGTGCCAGAGCGATTGCCCGGATTGGAGCATCGAGCGGCTGGCCACACAGACCGCGGCATTGTAGGAGCCTTGATTGCGGGCATTGGTGAAGGCCATTCCACTGCCAACGAGCCGGTCCAGTCCCGGGGTCTTCACCGTGGGGTTGCCGAGGGCGGCGATGGCATCGGGCCTCTGGTCATCGGACTCAATCAGGATGATGTTCGGCCGCTCCGCGTGGAGAGCCGGAACCAGGAAGAGCAGGAAAAGGGAAATACGCTTCAGCATCGGAACAAAAGATAGCTCTCATTCCCAACGCCTCCAGCCATCCGGATCTCTCAGATCTGCCCAGAAAACACTGGCAATTTCCCAACAATCCCCAACCCGTGCCTGTGTGACTATTCCTTCAAACGGACCGGCGTGCCGCAATAGGTGCAGCGGAACCAGCGGAACACCAGCATGTGGAGCGCGGTCGGGATGATGTAGCCGATGCCCTTCACATGATGCGCCTTGGCATTCTTCCGGCAGTTCTTCGGAACGAACAGGCGCTGGCCACAGATGCGGCGCTTGCCAGCTCCCACGCCCCAGATCAGGTAGGCCAAGCCGGTGACCGGCAGGGCGATGGGGAATGCGAGGAACCACTTCGGCACCCAACCAAAGCTTTCCGGCCGCATATCACTGAGCAATAGCAATCCAGCCGCCACGATGGCCAGCGGCAGCACCACCATCATCACCAGCGTGACGAAGGCACCGAACATGACTTGGAACGGGTGCGTGTGGAGTACTCCGCGGATATAAAAACGGGATTCCGGATTACGGCCCTTGTTGGTGCCTTCACGGGGGGCTCGGATTAGTGCGACACGGTCATCGCCATTTCCAGAGGTGGCGGACGAGGTGCCCGGTTTCGATGCCATCGGGGCCACGTCCGCAATCGAGCGGATGCGCGAGGCATCAATATCACGCCTGGGTGCCGGAGCATCACCGAGTTGCACGGCGGAGGCCCCGGAAACCGGCAGTTTCGTTGGTTTGGAGGCGGCGGTTTCGCTGACCCGCACATCCAAGTCACCCACCACGCGGTTGAGCAATACGGCAGGCGGAATATCGGAAACGGCAAGCTGGCTTTCGATGAGCAGCTTCGGTGGCAGCGGTTGGGCGGCGGGAGCCTTGGCGAGCATGACCGCGACCTCGGGATTCTCCTCGTAGTTCACCGCCACCAATGGCGCGACAGGTTCGTCGGTTTCCTCCGGTTCCTCAATTCCCACCCGCTCGCGCGCGGCGGAAAGCCATTTCTCCACCTCGGCCCTGCGCGGTGCGCGCTTGGCGATCTTCAGGATCGAGTTCGCCCGCTCCAGTTCCGCCACCAGTTGATCCAGACCCGCCTTCGCGAGCGATGCCTCATCGAGAAATCCGGCGGCCTCGAGAAGCTCGACCGAAGATTTACCAATGCCCGGGATGGTTTGAAGATTCGACATGTAGCAACAGCGCACCGCCAGACTGACAGTCTGACGGCGTGTGACAAGCGATCAGGCAAGAGCGGCGAGCATCTCCTGGAGCTGGGCGAGCTTCGCCTTCCACTCCGCAAGACGGGCCTTTTCCTGTTCAACGACTTCCGGAGGCGCGCGATCCACGAAGCTGGCATTGCCGAGCTTTCCTTCACATTTTGCGACTTCCTTGGTCGTCGATTCGATTTCCTTGGAAATGCGCAAGCGCTCCGATTCGACATCGATCAAACCTTCAAGTGGAAGATAGATCTCGCCCACCGGAGTCAGGGCAACCGGAGTGCCCTTCGGTGCCTCGTAGGTGGAATCGATGCGCACTTCCTTCGAGCCCGCCAGCAGCGCGAGAATGTCGGTTTCCTCAGCGAGCCAATCAACCGAAGGCTTCACCACGAAAGTCACGTCCTTGCGGGATGCGAGCTTGTATTCGGCCTTCAGGTTGCGGAGGCGACCGGCGGCTTCGTACACCGCACCGGCCACGGCCTTGGCGTTGTCGATACCTTCCTGCTCCAGACCATCCAGCAACGGCTCTTCCGGCAGTTCCTTCTGCATCAGGAACTCGCCTTCCTCCACGAAGCCCATGCGGAGCGAAAGCTCCTCGGTCACGTGTGGCATGTAGGGATGGATGAGCTGAAGATAGCGGCTCATCACCGCATCGAAGGTGGCGAGCGTGGCATTGCGGGCGTCCGCGGTGGCGGTCTCGCGCAGGTCACCCTTCACGGCTTCCAGGAACTTGTCGCAGAACTCGTTCCAGAGGAATTCGTAGAGCAGGTGCGCCACTTCACCGAAGCGGTATTCGCCATAGGCACGTTCGAGGTCGACGGTGAGTTCATCGAGCTTTGCCATGATGTCCACGTGGTGCGGACGCAGTTCCAGTTCCTCCCACTCGCTGTCGTCTCCGGCCATCTGGCGGAAGCGGCAGGCGTTGTAGAGCTTGTTGGCGAAGTTGCGGCCTTCCTCGACGTGCGCTTCATCGAAACGGATGTCGCTGCCCACCGGCGCGATGCGCAGCAGGCCGAAGCGCAGGCCGTCCGCGCCGTATTTCTCCATCAGGTCGATGGGATCGGGCGAGTTGCCCAGCGACTTCGACATCTTGCGGCCCTGCAGGTCGCGGATGATCGCGGTGAAGTAGACGTTCTTGAACGGCAGTTCTCCGGCAAAGCGGAAGCCGGCCATGATCATGCGCGCCACCCAGAAGAAGATGATGTCCGGACCGGTCACGAGATCGTCGGTCGGATAGAACTTCTTCAAGGTCGGCGTCTGTTCGCCCACGTCCGCCATGGTCGCGAAGGGCCACAGCCATGACGAAAACCAGGTGTCCATCACGTCCTCGTCGCGCTCCCAGTTCTCCGCATCGGCAGGCGCGTCGATGCCCACATGGATGTCACCGGACTGGAAGTCCGCCATGTCGAGCGACTCAGCGCCCTTGAGGGCTTCAAGCTTGTCCTTGCGATACCACACCGGAATCTGGTGGCCCCACCAGAGCTGGCGGCTGATGCACCAGTCCTGGAGATTCTCCATCCAGTGGGCGTAGGTCTTCGACCAGCGCTCCGGACGGAACTTGATATCGCCATTGGCCACGGCATCCGCGGCTTCCTTCACGCAGGGATACTTGAGGAACCACTGCATCGAGATGCGCGGCTCGATCGGCACACCGGCACGCTCGGAGAAGCCGACGTTGTTCTCATACTCCTCCACCTTGATGAGGAGGCCAAGTTCTTCCAACTTCACCGCAGCCTTCTTGCGGGCCACGAAACGGTCGAGACCGTGGAGGTCCGGCACCTCCGGGCAGTTGATGTGCGCGTCGGGAGTGAGCACGTCGATGATCGGCAGGTTGTGACGGATGCCGATCTCGAAGTCCGCCTTGTCGTGGGCGGGAGTGATTTTCAGCGCGCCGGTGCCGAACTCGATGTCCACGTGATCGTCCGCGATCACCGGAATCTCCGCATGCGGGAACGGACGGAACACCTTGCGGCCGATGTATTTCGCGAAGCGCTCATCCTTCGGATTCACGGCCACGGCCACGTCACCCATCAGGGTTTCCGGGCGGGTGGTGGAAATCTCGAGGAACTCGCCCGGAGCATCCGCCAGCTCATACTTCATGAAGTAGAGCTTCGAGCGCTGCGGGGTCATGATCACCTCTTCATCGGAAAGGGCGGTCAGCGACACCGGGCACCAGTTCACGATACGCTTGCCGCGGTAGATGAGGCCTTCCTTGAAGAGCTCCACGAACACATGGCTCACCCACTTCGTGTAGGACTCGTCCATGGTGAAGCGCTCGCGGCTCCAGTCACAGGAGCAGCCGAGACGCTTCAACTGCTTGATGATGATGCCGCCGTACTGGTCCTTCCAGTCCCAGACGCGCTCGAGGAACTTGTCGCGACCGAGATCGCGGCGGCCCACGCCTTCGTTCTTCTTCAGCTCGCGCTCCACCTTCGACTGGGTGGCGATGCCGGCGTGGTCGGTGCCGGGCAACCACAGCACTTCCTTCCCCTGCTGGCGGGCACGGCGGGCCAGCACGTCCTGCAGCGTGTTGTTCAGGACGTGGCCGAGATGGAGGATGCCGGTGACGTTCGGCGGGGGAATGACGATGGAGTAGCCGTCCTTTTCGGAGGAGGCATCGGCTTCAAAGCATTTCCCGTCGACCCAGGCGGCGTACCATTTTTCTTCCACCGCTTGGGGTTCATAGGCTTTCGGCAACTCGGACATGGCGGCGGAGGGGATGCCAGAGGGGCAGGCGTTTGTCAAAGCCTGTGCCGGTCCGCTCCGGAAGAGACCGCTTGTCCTTTGAAAATCAAGTCCTCCCCCCATGAAATGAGCCGCCCCTGGCCGACGTAGGAGGAGGTCTTGCCCGTAAAAGGCCGATGAGCGATCAGACCGATTCAACGCTGGCTCCCCTCCCCGTGCCGCCCAAACGGCCTCGGTTCCCGCTGTGGAAGGCCTGTGCGCTCAGCTCCCTGCCCGGGCTGGCAGCCGCGGGAGTGGTGATGTGGATGGCATTCCACCACCACGCACACCTCCGGATTCCACTGGTCCGGGGACTGGACGACTGGATCTACTGGCCGATTGCGACGCTGGTCTGGTTCCTGATCGTTTCAGGCATCCCGCTGCTGGTTTCGTTCCTGCTCTGGGTGGCTTCCCACCTCAGACCCCAACCCTAGATCATTGCATTTCATCATGTTACCCAAATCCATCACCCTCGCCTCCGTGCTGTCCGTCCTGGCGACCTCCACGCTCCACGCCGAGCCGGACCCACCCGCTCCGGCGGCTAAGCCGGAATCCAAGACCATCATCCACGAAGGGAAATACACCTACATCTTTGACAGCGGTACCGCACCGGATCTCAAGGAGTGGCAGAACACCGAGTTCGCCGCAGTCGTCAAGGAATGGTATCCGAAGCTCAACACGATGCTTCCCAGCAACGGCTACAACGCCGCCACGACCGTCTCCTTCCGCTTCCGGGATGATATGAAGGGGACACCCGCCTGGGCGGCGGGCACGGAAATATCCCTCAACGCCCCTTGGTTCCGCAATAACCTCAAGGGCGAAGCGCGCGGCTGCGTCGTCCACGAGATGGTCCACATCGTCCAAGGCTACGGCCGCGGCAAGAACCCCACCCCGGGCTGGATCACCGAAGGTATCCCGGACTACATTCGCTGGTTCCTCTATGAGCCGCAGACCAAAGGCGCGGAAATCACCCGCGGCAACCTGGGCTCGGCGAAATACGATGCCAGCTACCGCATTTCCGCGAACTTCATCGACTGGGTCATCCGCACGAAGGACAAGGACCTGCTCGCCAAGTTGAACGAAGTCTGCCGCGAAGGAAAATACACCGAGAACTTCTGGAAGGAACGCACCAGGACCAGCCTCCAGGAGCTGGGCGAGGAATGGAAAAAGGCCAACGAAGAACGCCTCGCGAAATAACGAGAACCGCCGTCTGTTTCCGGGAATTTCAATTTTCTTTCTCTAAGGACTAGACACCGCGCTGCCCCATGGTTTTAGAAATCGCGCATGGGCGCATGGGGCACCGGCTGTTTTGAAAATGACGACGCGATGGACTGGATCTGGGATCTGGACGACGCGGACGATACGACTCTTCTGAAGGACATCTTCTCGGGCTGCATCGAGTCCAAGGATTACCTGGAGGCACCGGATGGTTCGATCGTGATCGCAGCGGCCGGTGTCGTGGCGGCGTTGAACGGAGAACCCGATGAAGAACTTCCCGACGGTGTCACCGCCTACGTGGAAAAAATCGACACGGAACCTTCCGCGGACCTCAAAGCGCTCGCAACCAAAGCAGTGAAAAAAGTCTCGGGTGATTCCGAACTCAAGGAACTCTGGGAAGAAGCAGGCACCCTCGACGAATGGTTGAAAGCTATCGCCGGGCTGCAGAAGCGCCTTCAATAAATCCAACTCACACCGGCATCGGAAGCGGTGCCTGAACTTTAACAACCGGAGGCGGGAAGTGATCCCGCCTCCATTTTTGTTTCCGGCGGTTTACTTCGCCGGAATGAAATCGAACTCAGCGGCGGTTGCAAAATCCCCGCCATCGTGGGCGCTCAACGCGGTGAACTTGACGTAACGTCCCTCGACCGGAGTGGCGAAGCGGATCTCGTGCAGCTTTTCGTCATCGGCCAGTTCCCCCTCCGCCACGGCCTTGCTCCAGGTCTGACCATCGGCACTCATCTGGACGCTGTAGCCCTTGATGCGACCGTTGCGGTTGTCCTTGCGCGGCAGCACGGTCATGGCGGCGAGTTTCTCCGGCTTGCTGAGATCGACCACGACCTCATGCGGATGCTTCGCGAGGAAGAGTCCGTACTGGGTGTGCCAGAAGGTATCCGGCTTGCCATCGATGAGATGCTCGGCTTCTCCTTCGCCCTGCTGCTCGCTGCTGGCTTTGGCGATCGACCATGCATCACGCGCCTTGGGAGCCTCCAGCGAACGGAGCGCCACCACATCGAACTCTGCAATGGCGGACCAAGGATTGCCCCTCACCTCCGTCAGAGCGACCAAGCGGATGAACTGCACTTCGCGGGGCTTGTCGAAGTTCACCCGCTCAAGAGCAGAGCCGCCGCTGAACTTTCCTTTCGCCGCAGGCTCTCCCCACTCCTTGCCATCCAGGCTGGTGTAAACCTCGAACTCACCGATGCGACCGTTCTCGTTTTCCTGACGTGGCAGCACGGTGATACCGGCCAACTCCGCCTTCACTCCCAGATCCACGACCAGCTCGTGAGGCGGGCGCGGTGCATTGCCCTGCCACTGTGTATGCCAATAGGTGTCCGGCTTGCCATCGATCGCCTGGCTGGCCTCGCCCTCGCCTTTCTCCGCACTGTCCGCACGCACGATCTTCCATGTGTCCCTGGGAAGCGCGAAAGGAAACGCGCGGGACGTGGTGGCGGAGCCGATCGTGCCCTCGGCGGTCGCAACCGCTTCGACGGTGCCCGCGGTCTTGAGCGCGAAGGGAGCGGCCCAGTTCCGCCATTCGCCACCATTCACCCGGTAGCGGATGCGGGCGTCGGGCGTTTCGGAACTGAGTTCGATCATGCCGCGGCGGTTGCGCTCGATCGTGACCGGAGCCGTGACCGGCACTGCCACGCGGGCAACTTCGGTCGCATCCTGACCGGCCTTCAGCGGTCTGAAAACAAATCCGAAACTGTAGGGACCGGAACGCACGATGTCCCGCTCCATCGGCGGCGGCCCGCAGCTCGCGCCACCGAGCCCCAGCACGCGCTCGTCAAGCGAGAGCAGCGTCCGCTTCGACTCGGGGAGATCCTGCGGATGATGGGCGGTCATCAACTCCATGGCGGTCCATGGCAGAGCGGTGGCGGACATCCGTTCTCCGCGGGTCACGGCAACGAAGCCGTTCCCGGCATCATCGGTGAGCGAGCACCAGCGGACATCCTCGTGATTGGCCATGTCCATCGGCTTCGGATAGGGCACGAACAGATCCTTCACCGCCTTGGAATAGAGACCGATGTCGGAGCCCGCCTTGCGGTCCGGATAGTTCTCATCCGCACCCCGGCCATACCAGGTGAACCTGCCCAATGACGGGGAGATTTCGAACTGCTGTCCGATGCGCGGCAACACGATCACCGGCCCCACGCCGCTGCCCGCGACATCCAATGCGATCGTCCCATCCGCAAACACCGTCCATGCATAGACGCTGTCAAAATGGAAATCGTTCTCTGCGAGCGCACGGCCCGTGACCAGCTTGTGATAGCCGCTGTTCTGCTCCGGCACGCGGTCGGAGGTCTTCCCTTGGGAGTTCACCCTGGCGGTGATGCGGACGGCGTCCTTCACCCCATCATCGACTTTCACCTCCGCCGCCTTGTCCGCGAGCGTGTGCAGACCGTTGCTGAACCACGCGTTCACGGTCCATTTGTCGTTGTCCGTGAAAGCGCGGAAAGCATTCAGTTTCGATCCGCCAACGAGCACTTCCCTGCCATTGTAAACCAACGACGCGAGACCACCCGTAGCCTTGTCGAAAGCCGCCGTGAAATCCGCTCCGGTCACAACGATGCGGCCATCCTTCTCCGCGGCGGAAACCTTGCCCTCCGCCTTGAGCGGGGGCAGCGCCGGCTTCGCTGGTGTTTTGGAGGAGATCTGGCTCGCGGCCACTTCGTAACCCTTCTTCTGCCAGGCTGCGTCTTCCTTCAGATGGAAGGAAACGCGGAGCTGGTAATCCGCCCACGCCACGCGCTCGATCTTCTTGAAGGGAATATTCACGCGAACCTTCTGACGCGGACCGGCCTCGACAGGCGGCAGCGTGCCACCATCGATGACCTTGCCATCCTCGCTGAGCGACCAGCGGACCTCGAAGCCCGAGAGATCGCGGAAGAAGTACTTGTTGAAGATCTCCACCTTGCCCGCATCTCCCTCCACCGCGGATGCCGTAATATCCTGATAGACGCGCTTCACTTCCCAGAAGGCAGGCTTCGGATCGCGGTTGGCGAACACCACTCCCTTCAGGATGAAGAGACCGTCGTTCGGCTTGTCGCCAAAGTTGCCTCCGTAGGCCTCAACCTTCTTCACACCGGCTTCCGGCTTGCCGCGGTTCAGATCGACCACCACCTTGCCGTCCACTTCCTTCGCGTAGATGGACTGGTCCTGCCATTCCCAAATGGAGGCACCGATGATGTTGTCGCTGGACTCGATGGCCTCCCAGTAGTCGGCCAGGTTGCCCATCGCGTTGTTCATCGTGTGCGCATATTCGCAGATGTAGAACGGCTTCTTGCGGCCCTTCTGCGCTGCCAGCCCCTGCACCCAGTCCACGCCCGGATACATCGTGCTGTCCACGTCCGCGATCGAGCTGTTGCGTTCGTAGTGATCGGGACGGGACGTATCGATGGCCTTGAGCGCCTCATGCGCGGCCTGGAAATTCTTGCCCGGACCGGCTTCATTGCCGAGCGACCAGAAGACCACGGACGCGTGGTTCTTGTCGCGCTCCACCATGTTCACCACGCGCTGCACGTGGGCCGGTTTCCATTCCGGCGGATGGGACAATGAAAGCTCGCCATAGTAGTAGCCGTGCGACTCGATGTTCGCCTCGTCCATCAGGTAGATCCCGTGGATGTCGCAGAGCTCGTACCAATACGGATCATCCGGATAGTGGCAGGTGCGGACATGGTTGATGTTCGCCTCCTTCAGCCGGATGATGTCCTGGAGCATCTGCTCACGGGTGACCGCATGGCCGGTGTCCGGATTCATCTCGTGACGGTTGGTGCCCTTCAGCTTCACCGGCTGGCCGTTGATAAGATAGACACCATCCTTGATTTCCACCTTGCGGAAGCCGGTGCGGAAGGAAACCGCCTCCTCACCGCTGCTCACGACAACCGTGTAGAGATTGGGAGTCTCCGCGGTCCATTTCCTTGGATCCGGAACCTTGAGATTGAAGGAGATGACTCGCTCCGTGCCAGGCGCGAGGTCGCCTGTCGGTTCGGCATCCCCTCCCGCCACCGGCTTGCCTGCGGCGTCAAAGAGCGCCACAGACAAGGCAGGCCCCAGCTTGATGGCATCGCCCAGATTGCGAACGGTGGCCTTCACCGAAAGACTTCCATCCTTGTAGCCCGCATCCAGATCCGGCAGCGCGAAGACATCGCGGATCTGCACCTTCGGCGTCGCGTGCAGATAGACGCTGCGGAAGATCCCGCTCAGACGCCACATGTCCTGGCACTCCAGATAGCTGCCATCCGAATATCGATAGACCTCCGCGGCGATCACGTTCTCGCCCGGCTTCAGCGCCTTGGTGATGTTGAAATCGGCGGGCGTGCGGCTGTCCTTGCTGAAGCCGATGTACTTGCCGTTGATCCACAGGTAGAAAAACGAGTCCACCCCGTCGAAGTTCACGAACACCTCCTTGCCGTCCCAGTCCTTTGGTACGGTGAAGGTGCGTCGATAGCTGCCCACCGGATTGCGATCCTTGTAGGCGGGCCAATCCTTCGGCGGCTCCCCCATCACCCGCGGCCAATCGCGTTTGAACGTGTAAGCCTGGTTGGAATAAATCGGCGTGTCGTAGCCTTCCAACTGCCAGCTCGAAGGGACGGCGATTTCCTTCCACTTGGAGACATCATATTCCGGCTTGTGAAAGTCCGCGGGACGTTCCGACGGATTACCAACCCAGTTGAATTTCCAGCTTCCATCGAGCGACTGGAAATACGGGGACTTCTCCCGCAGCACCGCCTTTGCGGACTCCACATTGGGGAAAGACATGAATGTCGCCCGCGGCTTCTCCTTGTTGAACGAGAGATTCTGCTCCTGCTGCCACTCCTGGCCGGTCGGAGCATCCTGAGCCCACGCGGCCGTGGCCAATAGGACCGGAAACGCAAATGAACAAATTTTCACGGCCTGACTGTGCACCGGGCCATGGTCTCCGCCAAGTCCCTCTTTTCAGCCACCAAGCCGGGTGGTTTTTTGTCACCCGACCGTCACTATTTCCCCCACCGCCACGGTCTCAAAGGACCCGATTCCGGCGGCATCACATGCAGCCCCCAGCCGGACCGGCGGCTCGGACATGGGCTCGTCCGTCAGACGGAATGTCCCCCAGTGCATCGCCACCGCGCGTCGGCACCGCGTTTCCCCGAAAATCCGCACCGCTTCCTCCGGTGTGACGTGGACGGATTTCATGATGATACGGGGATTGTAGGCCCCGATCGGGATCATCCCCAGGTCGATGGGACCAAGCTTCTCGCCAATCTCCCGGAATGCCGGGCACCATGCGGTATCGCCCGCATGCCACAGTTTGCAATCCGCACCCTCGATCAACCAGCCGCACCAATGCCCGCGATTGCGATCCCACGGTGTGCGCGCGGTGAAGTGCTGGGACGGTGTGGAGGTGACACGGACACCCGGTGCAATATCCACCGTCTCCCACCACGGCACCGCGGTGACCTGATGAAAACCCCGTCTCCCCAACCAACCGGCATGCCCCTCTGCAACGATCAAGCGGGTATCCTTCCCCAAGCGGCGCAACGTCGGCAGATCGAGATGGTCGTAGTGGCCGTGACTCAACAACACCGCATCGATGCGCGGCAGATCGGACAAGGAGCAGGGCGTGGCCACCAGACGTTTCAGAGACGCCTTCGGAAAAGGCGCGCAGTAGTCCGAGAAGATCGGATCGATCAGCAGGCTCAATCCCGCACCTTGCACCAGAAAGGACGCATGACCCAGCCAGATCACCCGCCAGCCGCTGGCAGGCGGTGTGGCGATGGATTCACGCGACAGCACCTGGAGCGGTGCTGGATCATCGCTGGCATGACCCGGCCACGGTGCCTCCTGGATCCGGCCGAGCTGCCACTTCAGAATGTCCACGAAACTGTGGTCATCGTGCTGCCAGGGATTGGAAAAACGGCGGCTCATGCATTGCTGGCTCTCCCATAGCACGGCTCGCGCGCGCCGCCACCGGATTCGCAAGCTGGACGCCGGGCACGCCGCGGATTCTCCTGATGACATGAACGAGGCCCTGCTGTTGGAAACCGAGCGCTTTCTCCACGACCGCATTCCCCTGGCCGCGGCGATGGGCGTGCGGATCGAATCCTACGATTCCTCCGGTCTGATCCTGACTGCTCCTCTGGAAGCGAATCACAACCACCTCGGCACCGCCTTCGGCGGCAGCCTCGCCGCGGTCGCCACACTGGCCGGCTATGCCCTGCTGTGGTTGGAGCTCAATGACCGCGACAGCCACATCGTCATCCGCAGCAGCCGCATTTCCTACAAACATCCGGTGGAGGGTGAGCTGCGCGCCATCTGCCTGCATCCCGGGGCGAGTGCGATCGCCCGCTTCAAAACGTGGTTCGCCAAGGCCGGCAAGGCCTCGCTTCCCCTGAAAGTTCTGATGGGTCCGACGGACCGCCCGCATGTCGGGTTCGAGGGTGTCTATGTTGCCATCCGGTGAGAGCAGCACGGCAATCAAGGACCTGATCACCGTGCTGAGATAAATCCAGGGAAACGGCTTAATTGCCTAGCAGGATGACCGGGGCACCCGGCGATCCCATGGCGGCGATTTCGACATCATCGAGGGCGCGGCCCCACAGCGCGAAGGTGGACAACTGGATCGTTTCCTCTTCACCTCCCGAAGGGCCGTCCTGGAAGAGATCGAAGGAGCTGAGCAGCGAATAACGGGAATCCGCCTCCTGTGTGTCGAAGTCATAAACATGCACTCCGTTGATCCAAAGCTCGGCAAACCAATCGTTCTTCACCCTCAGGACCAAGCGTGTCCATGAGGTGGTCAGCGTGCCCGCCGGAGCATATCCGAGTTGCTGGCTGCCAATGGAACCATCGGAACGGGTGAACAATTCTCCGTCACTGTTCGCGTCCTTGTGGTCAATCATGCTGGCGTAACCGGCGGAGAGGGTTGGCTTGAAGTCATACAGCAGGGTGTACTCGTTCGTGTGCGAGCCGCCGCCATTCGCGCCGATCGGATTGGTCACCGTGTAGTGGCTGCCATTGCCGATCTGGACAGCCTGATCACCCGATACGGAACCAGCCACCGTTGTTTGGCTTCCTGTCAGGACCAGATTGGATCCGAGAGTGGCGGAGACGGGGTTGGAGGTCGGGAAGTTCCATAGGCCGGACGGCGATTGCGCGGCACCGGTGGAAAACGTCCAGATGGAGCCCTTCCGGGTGATGCCGGAAGCCAGGCTGTCCACCCGCCAGTAGTAGGTGGTGTTCGGTTGCAGATTGCCGCTCCATTCGGAACCAGTCACGGAACCGCGGTATTCCGCCGAGGAGGTTCCCGCGTTGGTCACAGCCGTCAGGCTGGTACCGAGATAGAAGTTCTGGCTGGTCATATTGGCCGCGGGCTCCCAGTTGAACAGGCCCGCCTTGACCCCGGTCTGGGTATCGAAGGGAAGCGGCACTTCGGCATTGCCGCCTTGGACCAGATAATCCACTTCGGTCGCCGTCAGGGCCTTGTTGTAGAGCCGCACGTCATCCACGCTTCCGATCAGGAAGTCACTGGCGGTGGTGTTATCCCACTCCTGGCCGATCGACCACAGGTCGGTGGAGGACAGGGTGAAGTTCGCGGTATGGGTGGCTTCCAGATTTCCGTCCACATAGATGGAGCCCGTGCTTCCGTTCCGCACGTAGGTCAACAGGTGCCAGGCGTTGTTGTTCACCGTGGTGGTGGATGAGGCCTCATAGCTGCCGTCATAGACGCTGGCCTTGCCGCCATGGATCGAGAACATGAAGACATTCCCGCCTGACGAGGTGTTGCATGAGAACCAGTCGGCCTCGCTATCGGTCGTCTTGACCCAGGCACTCAGGGTGATGTTGTTGCTGGTGATCTCACCCGCCACGCCGTTGATCATCAGGTAGTCGTTGCCATCGAGGGTCAGGGCATTGCCGAATTTCCCGGTGGTCCAGGTCGGATTCCCCGCCTGGGTGCCGTTGTTGGCATTGGCGGAAAGGTCGGTCGCGACCGTGCCGGTGGTTTCATCCAGCGGCAGATACATGACCAGCGGATCGTTAGCCCGAACGTCAATGACGACGACGCCCGTGGCAGTCTGGCCGCTGGAATCCACAATCGTATAGAGGAAATAGTCCGTGCCGAGTGAGCTGCCGGGAGCCGTGTAAACGAGATTCTGCCCCGACTGCGTCACGGTGCCGCCCTTCGCCGAGGTGCTGTCAAACGTGGAGAGCGAAAACGTGTCGCCATTCGCATCAAAGTCATTGACCTTCACGTTGAAGGTCACCGACTGGTTGACGACACAACGGGCCGTGTCCATCGCCGCGTAGGGAGGAAAGTCGACAGCGGTAAAGGTGCCTTCGTTGTCCAGAATGCCGCCGGCCGAAATACGATTGGCCCGGTAGTCGAGGATCTTCCGCACCTCGCAGCCGCTGAAGCGCCCGGGCCCGTTTCCGCCCATGATGCCCTTGCCTTCCGGTGATCCACCGACGAAGTGCGGGCAACTCCAGTTGTGACCGAGTTCGTGGCGCCAGGTGACATCAAAGCTGCCGTCGCCTCCCGCATTGTTGGCCGAGTAATGAGCGGTCGTGCCCCCGATCGCACCGACCCAGGCAAGGCCGCCATTGAAGGCCGGATCGATCCCGCAAACCACATCGCGCAGGGCGCTGGTCTGGTTCTGTTCCCATTCGGATTTGACTCCGGACAACTCCATCGACTGGGAGTAGGGATCCTTGGTGGCATCCCCGCGGATGATCACCCGCCCCAATGCCGGACGGAGCAGGGCATCCCGGATGTAGATCGCGCGCACGTTGTTGACCGAATACTCGATCATCTCCACGCAACTGGCGACGCTGCCCTGCTGTGTGTAGTAGTCATAAGAGGCATCGATCCCCACATCGAAACGGTAGGTCTGGTTTCCCCCCTGGCCGGCAGCCGGCAGGTCCGCGGTTGGAAGTGTGAACCCGTGGAAGGCATCGACTGCATATTCCAGCCCGCGGGTGCCCGTGACACTGCCGTTCAGAGTGAACCAGGTCGCGCCGCGATCAAAGTACACCGTGCCCAGGAAGTCGCCGTTGTCTTTCAGGATGCCGCAGGACACGGCGCCCGGGTATTCGTCCACGGTCCCCATGTAGGAGCGCTCCGCTACGGGAGTCACCGTAGTATAGCCACCCGACGAATTCTGAACCTTGAGTTCGAAGTTCGATCCGCGGAGGTTCAGCTTGGTGAGCTGCATGGTGACGGTCTGCCCGTTGTAGGTCACCTGCTGCTGCAGGGTTGCCGGAGGCACCGCCAGGGCGGAGGACGCCAGGAGGAATGCGGCAGGCAATGTCCGCGACATGACGACGATTATGCATGATATTGGGTTTTTCATACAATTTGCCGTCGTAGTTGGAGTCACGGATTGCCACAATAGCCCAACGGCAAGAGTTGTTAGCCATTGCGCAAATCTAACACGTCATGGCCGAAAAAGCGTAACTCATGAAATCCGGCTTCGTGATGTCGCGGCCACGCAGACGGAAGACCCCTTGCCGTGGCCGGAGTCGCTCGATCACGCCGACCACCTCGCATCCTTCCTACGAGCCCCCATGGAGGGTGATCAGTTGCCGGCACGCATTACCCGCAGTTCCTCCGCCATCGCGGCAGTGAGCGATTCGAGCTGTGCCTGACGCTCCGCAGCCGCCCGCATCCCCAGGGCATGCACGGCAAAACCGATTCCAAACAAGAGTCCGCCACCGATCGAGCCCAGCCCGAGAAGCATGAAAAACACTCCCGGCCCCAAGCTGCCGGAAGCCCCGAAGAATTCTCCAAACAATGTCGCAATGATCCCCAGCAGAGGTCCCGATGTGGACACGCATACTCCCGCCAACATCACCCACCAGCCTTTCGCTTTCGTACCCCGCATCGCCAGAACACCGATCCATTGGGCGACCAATGCGAAGAGCCCGGGAACAAACGACAGGACACTCATGTAACCCATGGGAACACGGCTAACAGGGAACCCCACCGGCGGAAAGGGCGAATCACGTCCTATCGTGGCTGTCGTTTGGCAGGGACGCGGGTTTTCCCCTTCCCTCCCCCGCGCCGCCCTTCGTAGAAACACGGCGTAATGCCTGAAAACGCCAATCGTCCTGCGAAGCTGATGGCCGCCAATCGCGGAGAAATCGCCATCCGCATCTTCCGTGCCGCCAACGAACTCGGTCTGCGGACCGTGTCGATCTACGCCGAGGAAGACCGCTTCTCGATCCACCGCTTCAAGGCGGACGAGGCCTACGCGCTGAACCGCGAGAAAGGGCCGGTGGGCGCCTATCTGGATGTCGAGGGCATTGTGGCGCTGGCGAAGTCGAAGGGCGTGACCATGATCCACCCGGGCTACGGCTTCCTCTCGGAAAATGCCGCTTTCGCCCGGGCCTGCGCGCGCGAGGGCATCATCTTCATCGGGCCATCCCCGGAGCTGTTGGAAAACATGGGCGACAAGACCGCCGCCCGCACGCTGGCCGCGAAGTTCAACGTCCCCACCCTCCCCGGAACCGAGGAACCGATCACCGACGCGGACGAGGCCTTCAAGGTGGCGCATGAGATCGGCTTCCCGCTGATCATCAAGGCGGCCTTCGGCGGCGGCGGCCGCGGCATGCGTGTCGTGGAAAAGGCCAGCCAGCTCCAAGGCCTGCTCGCCGAGGCCCAGAACGAGGCGCTCAACGCCTTCGGCAACGCCGCCGTCTTCCTCGAACGCTATATTTCCCGCGCCAAGCACATCGAGGTGCAGATCCTCGGCGACCAGCATGACAACGTGGTGCACCTCCACGAGCGCGATTGCTCGGTGCAGCGCCGTTACCAGAAGGTGGTCGAGATCGCGCCGTCCATCGGTCTCGATCCGGTGCTGCGCAAGGAGCTCTGCGACGCCGCGGTCACGCTGGCGAAGGGCATCGGCTACAACAACGCCGGCACCGTGGAGTTCCTCTACGACATGGATCGCAAGGACTGGTTCTTCATCGAGATGAACCCGCGCATCCAGGTGGAGCACACCGTGACCGAGTGCGTCACCGGCATCGACCTCGTCCGCTCGCAGATCCTGGTGGCGCAGGGTCATCCGCTCTTCGGAAACGAGATCGCCATTCCGCCGCAGGATGAGATTCCTTGCAACGGCTACGCCATCCAGTGCCGCGTGACCACGGAGGACCCGGAGAAGAGCTTCGCGCCGGACTATGGCCGTATCCTCAACTACCGCTCCGCCGCAGGCTTCGGCATCCGTCTCGACGCGGCGTCCGGTGACGCCGGTTCGGTGATCACCCCGTACTATGACTCCATGCTGGTAAAGGTGACGGCCATGGGCCGCAGCTTCGAAACCGCCTGCCAGCGGATGGATCGAGCGCTGCGCGAATTCCGCATCCGTGGCGTGAAGACGAACATCCCGTTCCTCGAAAACGTCATCCGCGATGACACCTTCCGCACCGGCCAGGCCCACACCAAGCTGATCGACACCAATCAGAACCTGCTCCGCTTCAAAGCCCGCCGTGACCGCGCCACCAAGACGCTGTCCTATCTCTCCGACATCACCTTGAATGGCAACCCGGTGGCGAAAGGCTGGAAGCCCGCGGCCATCCTGCCGCCTGCGCGCCTGCCGGACTCGATGGTGATCGAACACCACGCCGAGGTGCCGAAGGGCACCCGAGACCTGCTGCTGGAGCTGGGGCCGGAGAAGTTCTCGAAGTGGATTCTCGACCAGAAGCGCCTGCTGCTCACGGACACCACCCTGCGCGATGCCCACCAGTCGCTGATCGCCACCCGCATGCGCTCCTTCGACATGCTGCGCGTGGCCGAGGCGATCGCCCATCGCACGCCGCAGCTCTTCTCGCTGGAGAACTGGGGCGGCGCGACCTTCGACACGGCGATGCGCTTCCTCAAGGAGTGCCCGTGGGACCGTCTGCGACGCCTCCGCGAAAAGGTCCCGAACATCTGCTTCCAGATGCTCTTCCGCGGCTCGAACGCGGTCGGCTACTCGAATTACCCGGACAACGTGGTGGCCGGATTCGTGAAACACGCCGCAGACAGCGGGATGGACATCTTCCGCATCTTCGACTCGCTCAACTTCCTGCCGAACATGGAAGTGGCGATGACCGCCGTGCGCGAACACGGCAAGTCGCTCTGCGAGGCCGCCATCTGCTACACCGGCGACATTCTCAATGAGAAGCGCGACAAGTTCAACCTGGCCTACTACATCGCCAAGGCCAAGGAGGTGGAGAAGATGGGCGCGCACATCCTCGCCATCAAGGACATGGCCGGCCTTTGCAAACCGCAGGCCGCCTACAATCTGGTCCACGCGCTCAAGCAGGAGATCGGCATTCCGATCCATTTCCACACCCACGACACCTCCGGCCTCAACGCCGCCTCGGTGATCGCCGCCGCCAAGGCCGGTGCGGACATCGTGGACCTGGCCATCGCCTCGATGTCGGGCTCCACCTCGCAGCCGAACCTCAACTCCGTCTGCGCCGCCCTCGCCGGTAGCGAGCGTGATCCCGGCCTCGATCCGGAGGCGCTCAACGAGTTCTCCGACTACTGGGAGGAAGTGCTTTCATTCTACAAGCCCTTCGATTCCGCCCCACGTGCGGGCACCGCCGAGGTCTATGAACACGAGATGCCCGGCGGCCAGTACACGAACCTGCGCGAGCAGGCCGTCGGCATGGGCCTCGGCCACCGCTGGCGCGAGATCGCCCGCACCTACGCGGATGTGAACCTGCTCTTCGGGGACATCGTGAAAGTCACCCCATCCTCGAAGGTCGTCGGCGATATGGCCATGTTCCTTATCACCCGTGGCATCAAGGCCGCGGATGTGCCGAACCTGAAACCCGGCTCCATCGACTGGCCGGAAAGCGTGATCGACATGCTCTCCGGCGGACTCGGCCAGCCGGACGGCGGCTGGCCTGCGGAGGTCCAGAAGGTCGTGCTCGGCAACCGCAAGGCGACCACCAAACGCCCGGGAGAGCTCGCCGAACCGGTCGATCTGGAAGGCACCCGCGCCGAGCTCTCAACGAAGCTCGCCCGCCCCGCCGATGACGACGATCTCTACTCCCACCTGATGTACCCGCAGGTCTTTGCCGAGTTCCAGTCCTTCCGGAACAAGTACGACAACCTCAGCGGTTTGCCGACCCCGGCCTTCTTCTACGGCCTCCATATTGGAGAGGAAATCGAGATCGAGATCGACCCCGGCAAGACCCTCATCATCAAGCTGATCTCGATCGGCGAGGCGGATGGAGAAGGCCGCCGCGCCCTCTTCTTCGAGCTCAATGGCATGCCGCGAGAGAGCATCGTGGCAGACAAGTCGCTCCAATCCGTCTCCAAGGCCGCCCGCGCCAAGGGCGATCCGTCTGATCCGGCCCAGGCCTGCGCCCCGATGCCCGGCATGGTCACCGAGGTGGCGGTTTCCCCCGGCCAGGAAGTGAAGGAAGGGGACAAGCTGGTCGTTCTGGAAGCCATGAAGATGCTCACCACCGTCAGCGCCAGCGCCGACGGCACGGTGAAGGACATCCTCGTCAAAAAGGGCGATCAGGTTGATAGCGACGATCTCCTGGTCACTCTCGCCTGATCGGGAAGCACCGGGTCCGGTCATCAGATCACATGAAATCAAAGGGGAGGTGAATTTTTCCACCTCCCCTTTTCGCATGTCGAAAGACCCATAAAAGGCACTAAATCGGACTTAATTAAGATTTCTTTACCTTTTGATAATGAATGCATTTTACAACTCTGAATATTTCAGGCAGTAAAACGGCATGATCTCAAACTCTTGACCGGGGCCGATCACGGTTAGGGTGAAAATTTAAAAAAGATTGAACACTTTTTGAAATTTGATAATTTCTGACCGCTGTTTCCCCATTCAACCCCCAATGAAAAAACCTTCTTACCGGCGAACTGTCGGTGGAGCCACGCTAGCCCTCATGGCGTGTCTATCCACCCCGGTCCACGCTGCGGAGACTCCGGTCGCCAACCCCATCGGACGGGTCGCACGGATGTTCAATTCCCGTCTCGTGGAGGTCGAAGACCGTGTTTCGTGGATCCACAACCGGATTTCCTCCCTCGCGGAACCTCAGGAGCATTCCCTGAAGGCCGCAGATGGCTGCCGCATGGCGCGGCAGAGCCCCACGGCTCCGGATCCGCAGATCACCCTCGATTTGGGAAAGGAATATCCGCTCGACCAGATCTACATGATTCCGGCCCAGCGTGAGCCCTCGGAACCAGAGGGATTGTTCCCCCGCCGCTTCACGCTGGAAGCCTCGAAGACCGAGGACTTTTCGACTAAATCCGTCATCTACCTCCCCGGAAACGATCCCAGGGTATTTTACCCCAATCCGGAGCTCTCGCCGGCCAAGTTTTCCGCTCGCGGCATCACCGCTCGCTATGTCCGTCTGGTCGTCCACACCGGGCGGAACCGGGGAGCTTCCGACCTCTTCGCGCTGTCCGAGCTGGTCGTGGTTTCCGGAAACCGTCCCGTTTCGTTCGGCTCCAAGGTGGACGCCCCCGGTTCCCTGACCATCCCGGGACTATGGGCCCCCGAATACCTCACCGATGGACGCATGCCCCTCGGGATTTGGCAATCCGGTGCGATGAGCCCGAATCGCGGTGATCTCGTTGATGCCTCCAATCCCAACGACGAGGTTTCCTGGTCCTTCGATCTCGGCCAGAAGGCGCCGCTCGATCATCTGGTGCTTTTTCCCTACGAATTGAGCGAGTTGTCCGAAGGTGCCGTGCTTCCCAGCCAGCTCTCGGTGTGGGTTTCCGACAATGCCGATGGCAGTGAAGCCCGGCAGGTCGGTGATCTCGATACGCTCAAGAACGAGGTGACCGGCAAGATTCCGCTCGTCATCCCGCTGCACGGGCTGGAAGCCCGCTCCATCCGCATCACCGGCAATCGGGCGTGGTCGATGGGCAACCGCAATCTCCAGGGCCTCTCGGAGATCCAGGCTTGGTCGGACGGCAGGAACATCGCGCTCGGCAAGCCGGTCACCCGCATCCATCAGGGCACAGCCACCAATCTGGCGAGCCTCACCGACGGCTTCTCCAGCGTGCGCCAGATCATCGGCGTGGATGTCTGGTTGTCCCAGCTCAGCGAGCGCTGGTGGTTGGAGCGTGAGCTCGCCCAACTGACTCCGATGTGCACCCAGATGGCACAGGAAAGCGAACTGAACGCCACCTGGGGTTCCGCCGTGGCGCTCGGTCTCACCTTCCTGATCCCGGTGGTGATCGTCGAACGCCGCCGCCTGATCTCCAAGAACCAGCTCGACATGCTCCGCAAGCGCATCGCTTCCGATCTGCATGACGACATCGGCAGCAATCTCGGCAGCATCTCGCTGATCGCCCGCACGGCGAAAAAAGACCTCGTGCGTCTCCAAGGACCCGAGGAAGTGGTCGATGACCTCATGGAAGTGGAATCGATCGCCCGGGAGAGTTCGCTGGCCATGCGGGACATCGTGTGGCTGTTGGAGCGCCGCCAGGACTCGATCGGTGATCTGGTCCAGCGCATGCGCGAAACCGCGAGCCGCCTGCTCCGCGAGGTGGACTACACCATCGAGTGCCAGTCCACCAAGGTCGCCAGCAAGCTCACGCTCGATGCGAAGCGCCACCTCTTCCTCTTCTACAAGGAAGCCGTCCACAACATCGTGAAGCACTCCCGCGCCCGCAACGTGGCGATCCGCCTCGCCGACCAGGGCGAGCGGCTGGTGCTCGAAGTTCACGATGATGGCATCGGCCTGCCGCCCGGCGGTGACGAACGGAGCGGCACCGTCCACAAGCTCCAGGAGCGCGCGCGCGTCCTGGAAGGCCAACTTCATGTCGAATCCCAATCGGGGGTCGGCACCCTGCTGCGCCTTGTTGTGCGGCGGGCGCATTTGATTGCTCGCCCCAACTTGTCATGAACGCTACCTCTACCACCGTGACCCAAGTCTGGATACTCGAAGATCATCAGGTGTTCGCCAAGCACGTCCGCCGGCTGCTGGCCGGCGAACCGGACATCGACTGCCCGCATCACTTTTCCCATCCGGATGAATTGTTCGAAAAGCTGCGTTTCACGACGGAGCGCCCGGACGTTCTCCTGCTCGATCTCGGCCTTCCCGGGCGCGACGGCCTGCAGGTTCTGGATGAAGTCCGCCAGGTGATGCCGGATCTGAAGGTGTTGATTCTCTCCGCCTTCGACGATCGCGAGCGCGTGTACCGCGCGATCTGCAACGGAGCCTCCGGCTATCTTCTCAAAACCGCCGATCCGGACGAGATCCTCAGCGGCATCCGCGATGTGATCCACGGCGCGTCCGCCCTCAGCGCCCCGATCGCCAACATGATCCTCCAGGGCTTCGCCCGCTACGGCCCGGTGCAAAAGATCGAGCCGCTCACCACCCGCGAGGAGGAAGTCCTCCGCCTGCTGGTGAAGGGCTTCATCAAGAAGGAGATCGCCGACAACCTCGACATCTCCCAGCACACCGTGGACATGCACCTGCGTTCCGTTTACCGGAAGCTCCATGTCCGCACCCAGACCGAGGCCGTTTCCAAGGCTCTCCGCCAGGGATTGGTCTGATCATCTCCTTTCTTCGATTTGTTCGCGTGATGTGACGGCGCGGTTCCTCTCAGGAGCCGCGCCGTTTCACATGGGTTCCGGCACCTGCATCGCGGCAGGCCCCCGCCGCACGGAACCATCGGGACGCGGGTTCTTCTTTCCGGCCGCCACCATCCGCTCCGCCCCTTCCACCGGAACCGGACGAAAGCGCCTCCAGACATCGGCAGCGGCCCGCAACTCCGCCCCCTTCAAGATAAGGCGTCTCCTTGCACCCACCACCACGCAATCCATATCTCCCCCCTCCCTGAAAGTGCCGCGGGCCGGTCGGACAGACGGGCGCTGAATGACCCGCAATCCTTCCGGCCCGGAGCTTGGGGGGCACTGACCGTGGGCACCGGATCCCTTGCTTCCGATGCCCACGGGCCCTTTGGGGGGCAGTGCTATCCCTTACGAGAAAGAGACTGCCATGAGGGGGGCCGTGTCACAACTCCGTGATCGCGTAGATCTTGTTAGAGCGCGCCTCAAAGCCTGGCGGCGGCCTTGATATCGAGATAGCGGTTCGCGAGTGAAATCGCGAGTTCCTGCGCCGTGGTATCGAGAGTGAGGATGCCACGTGCCGCGAGCTCCGCGAGCACCTCGCGGCGCTCCATGAGATAGCGGTCCGCCGCCGCGAAGCGCAGCGCATCGCCGAAAAAGGCCACCGGTTGCTCCTTGGCCTGATCCACCGATTGCTCGCGCAGGCTGGCGAGCAGCACGAGGTGCCTCGATGAAAGCACCTGCAGCGCGGGCACCAGCTCCTTGCCATCCTCGCCCCGGAGATTCGTCAGCACGATCACCAGCGCGCGCCGGCGCTGGTGCGTCATCAGTTTCTCCACCGCCGCCGCGAAATCGCTGGGCTCCGCGGTGGTCTGGTAGTCGTAGAGATGATTGAGCAGCACCGGCATCGCATGCGCGCCCTTGAGCGGTGGCAGCCAGCGGTTGGTGCCGCCAAAGGATTGGATGCCCACGTGATCCCCCTGCCGCAGGGCGACATGAGCCACCAGCAGCATCGCGTTCAGACAGTGATCGAACTGCGGCAGCTCTCCATCCATCGCGCGCATGCGGCGGCCCGTATCCAGCAGAAAGATCACGGACTGGTTGCGCTGCTCCTGATACGCGCGGCTGACGAGCGACTGTTTTCTCGAAGTCGCCTTCCAATCCACCTGTGCCAGCGAATCACCCTCGCGGTATTCGCGGAGCTGGTGGAACTCCCGGCTCGAACCGGGCCGGGAACGACGTACGATGCCCATGGGACTTTCACGATGCTGCATGGCGAGCAGTGCGAAGCGGATCACCGGCTCGTAGTTCGGATAGACCTTCACCGCTTCCACGCTTCCATGACGGGTGAGACGCTTCCAATAACCCCAATCGGAGCGAACCAGCATCTGCACCGGACTGAAGCGGACCTCGCCGCGCTGTGGAATGGAAACCGGATGAATCACCCGGATCTCGCGCCCGGCCGGAAGCTCTCCCGACCACGGCATTGCACCCGCCTCGGAGCCTTCCGGCACGCCATCGAAGATTTCGACATGCTGCACCTTGCCCAACGGATTGGCTACGGTGAGGCGGACATCCCCGGGCTCGCCGAGGGCGAAGCGCCCGGGCAACCGCCGCACCACATCCACGAGCGGACGCATCCGCAGGCGCAGCGCATCCACCAGCAGGACCAGCACGATCATTCCACCGATCGACGCCCACGGCCAGGCCGCTCCCGGATACCAGGAGACCAGCAGGCCGGAAAGCGCCCAGACACAAACAAGCCAGACGGTGGTGGAAGTGGGACGCATCAGGAACGGGGAGCGGGAACGCTTTCCACGATGGTCCGGAGCACCTCGTCGATTTCCTGTCCGCTGATGGCGACTTCCGGAGTGAGTTGCACGCGGTGGCGCAGCACCGGAAGAGCCGCCGACTTGATGTCATCCGGAATGACGAAACCCCGGCCCTGCATCGCGGCATAGGCCTTCGCCACGCGCACCAGTGCGATCGCACCACGCGTGCCCGCACCCAGCGCCACCTGGCGGGCATCACGGGTGGCACGGGCAAGAGCCACGGCATAGGCCACCACCTCCGGCACGGCCTGAATGGCGGCGGTGGCGGATTGGGCGGCCACGATGTCCTCCGGACGGCAGACAATGCGCACCGGCTGCTGGTTGCCGGGAATTTCCGAGGCGGAACGATTCACGATCTCGCACTCGTCGCGCTCGTTCGGATAGTCGATCACCACTTTCATCAGGAAGCGGTCGAGCTGGGCCTCAGGCAAGGGATAGGTGCCCTCGTGCTCCACCGGGTTCTGGGTGGCGAGGGTCATGAACGGCGGAGAAAGGCTGATCGTCTCGCCATCGATGGTCACCTGCCGCTCCTGCATGACTTCCAGCAAAGCCGCCTGGGTCTTGGCCGGAGCACGGTTGATTTCATCCGCAAGCAGCAGGTTGGTGAAGACAGGACCATGGCGGAGCTGGAAGGTCTGGCTCTTCATGTCGAAAAGGCGGAAGCCCGTGACATCCGAAGGCATCAGATCCGGGGTGAACTGGATGCGGCCCGAGTGCCCGCCGAAGGTCCGGGCCAGGGTGTTGACGAGCGCGGTCTTGCCGAGACCGGGCTTGCCTTCCAACAGGACGTGACCACCCGCCAGCAGCGCGGCAATGACCTGATCGATCACTTCACTCTGACCGATGATCACCCGGGCGATCTCCGAACGGATGGCGAGGATGAGCGGCGGCGGACCGGATGGAGGCGGAGCGGGAGCGTAGATTTCGTCGGACATGGCGGCAGGCGGGAATTGGGAGAGGGATCAATCGAGGTTCCGGAGAATGGCTTGGAGATCGGCCACGGTGCGGGTGAAAACGGCGGCATCGGCCGGTGCGGTCTCCACCAGCGCGCGTTGGGCGCGTTCGCGGGAAATGCCGGCCCGCTCCGCCAGCACGGCGAAGATGTCCGCGTCCTGGCGGCCGGTGCGGATCAGCATGCGCTGCGAGCGCTCGATGACGGCCTCGCGGATGGGAGCGAGCATCGCGGCGCCCTTGTCGAGACGCCATTGGAAATCCCCGAGGGCTTCCAGGTGATGGTCGTAGCCCCGCAGGGGGGAAGGAGCATCAGCGGCTTCAACAGGACCGAAACGGGGAAGGTTTTTCCACAACCAAACGGCCAGCACCAGGATCATGCCCACCATCAAGGCCCAGGCCCGCTCCCATAGCAGCGCCCACAGCGAGAGCGTCGCGCCGCGTACGAAAACAATCGTCCCACGCGTGGACGAGGCATCGACGAGCGCCTTCAGCAGCTCGGCATGCTGTTTCCCATCGATCCAGCGGTTACGGAAAATGCGCGCGTCGGTGATCACCGTCAGCCGCCCGTTGCCCACCACGGTGGAGGCGAAGACGCCGGATTTCGCGTTGCGCACGGACACCTGCCAATCGGACTTCGCCTCGGTATCGTACTTTCGTCCGCGGAACCGGAGTGGATCGGATGGAGCGGTGGCCGATCCATCCTGTGCCACGCTGAAGCCATGCCACGACAGCATCTTCTCGAAGGCAGGCTCCATTTGCACACGACTGCCCAGCCACCAGTCGTTGCCGGGGTCGGTGTAGTCGACCAGACACACCAGATGACCGCCGCGGTTCATCCATCCTTCCATCTGACGGGCGAAGGTTTCGTTTCCGATCACCTTGGCCGGGACGAACCACACGGTCTCCTCCGGCGTCGGCGGATGCCAGGAGGAGGGTTTCGAGACCTCGTGACCGTAGCTTGAGAGAAAACGGCCGGCAGCGAGCCACGGATCGACCAGTGCCTGGCCTTTGTATCCGGTTTCCTCTTCATGGTAGCTCCCCGAACCGGAGCAGCCGAAAAGTCCGAAGACTGTCATCACAACGATGAGCCAACGCGGCAGCGTCATGCCGTCCGCCTTTCCACATACGGCCAGTTGCGGCACAGCGAATCGACCTCGGCATCACCGGGCAATGTCCGGGCGTAAGCCAGACCGATCCAAACGGCGGTGAGCGACTGGAAATAATCCGGCCGCGCCGGATCACCCGCCGCACGCACCCGCCGCAGGCAATCGCCCTCCGTATCCGCCTCCGCGATCTCCACCCGGCCGGTTTCGATCACGCGGGAAATGGCTCCACGATAAAGCAGCGCCAGCGCCTCATGACGCCGGCCTTCGTTCCAAAGCCGCCACGCGGCCGTGGGCACATCTTCCGGCAGCGAGTCGCGGGACACCTCCATGCCCATCACCACCCGCGCCACCGGGCGGGGACCGCCGCCGCCGGAGCCACCGGTGCCTTCGAAAAGATGCCGGAACTTCCACAGCAGCCAGACGATCCCGGCAATCAAAGCCGCCAAGCAGATGCCCAGCAACAGCATGCCGAATCCACCGGCCAGGGAATCCAGCCATGCGGGAAGGGAACCCGCCGGGGACCGGGATGAAGAAGATGAGGACGACGACTTCGATGAGGGATCGCGCACCTTCACCTTCTGCACTTCGAAAGCGGGGTCGGCCTTGATCTCGCGGATCTGTTCCGCGGGCGGTTTCTCCGCGGCACGGATGGGGGCGGGGCCGAACCAACAAAGGCCGGCCAGCAGGATGGCGGCCAGGGACCCGATGCGGTTCGCCATGCGCTTGAAAGCGAGTTCCACGTCCCAGCCCTCGATCCAAGTACGACTGTTCACGTAGACGCCGAATCCGCCGCCGACCACGAACACGTCGCACAACGAAATCGCCAGCATGTAGCATCCCGCCACCAGCCAGCACGAGGACAGCGGCATCCACGACCAATCCCCGGCCTGGATCGCCTCCGACGCCTGGTTGTAAACTCCGTCCTGTCCCTGCGGCAGCAACATCTGGGTGAGCCCCAGCAGGCCCAGCGAAAGCCACACCGCCACCACGCTTCCTCCCATGGACAGCCGCACCGCCGCTCCCTCGCCGCGGCGCAGCAGCAACCGCGAACGCTGGCGGTAGGCATCCCCTCGCAAGCCCTCCAGATCCTCCACCGGCATCGTCACCGGTCCCCATGGGGAAAATCTCGCCAGCAGGAACCGATATCCGAAGCGCCGCCACCATACACGGGGAATCTGCGGCCATACCTGTTTCCACGGCGGCCTTTCACCGAACAAGCGGCGGCTCAGTTCGAACAACACCAGCCGGGAAGCCGCCGGCTTCCACCACCAGAACAGAATCAAAAAGAGCCACGGATGATTCCTCAGCAGCGCGATCCCCACCAGCGTGGGCAACAGCACCGCCAGCCACCACACCAGCAGGCAGCGCCAGAACTCCCGCCTGGCCATGGCGAAGCCGAGGTCCACGGCCTCCCAATCGCTGCGGGGCCGGATCTCGGCGGTCACATCCTCAAGCCGCATCCGCCGCCCTCCTTCCCGCGAATAGGAAATACACGACGTGCAGCAACCACAGCACGGCACCCACCGAATACTTCACCGCGTGCGGCAGCGGTTGCGCCGACCAGAAGCCCTCGAAGATCGCCGCGAACGCCGTCATCACCGCCGCGCCATAGATCAGCGGCATGGCCCGTTTCGTCCCCTCCACCAGCGCCCTCTTGCGCGGCAGGCGTCCCGGCCACAGGAGCGACAGCCCCATGCGCATGCCAGCCATGCCCGCAATCACCATGCCGGTCAGTTCGAACGATGAATGCCCGACCACGAACGACCAAAACAAGCCGGGATCGCAGACCGCATTACAATAACCCGCCGCCGCTCCGAGATAGACGCCATTGAACAGCAGATAAAAAAGCGTGCCCACCCCCGCCAACACTCCGCCCGCGAAGATACGGAAATCGATGCCGATGTTGTGATTGATGTAGAAGCAGAACATCGCGAAGTCCGAGCCGGTGCCCGGTCGCCCGTGCGAAACCGCTCCGCCCGGACCATACATCTGCTCCAGGCTGGCCATGCCATCGCTGCCGAGGATCGATTGGATCCACGTGAGATCGTGTTTGCCCGCCCACACCAGCAGCAGGAACGGAATCCAGAACACCGCGCTGCACAGCCAGAACAACCGCCATTCCTTCCGCACGGTCGCCGGAAAGGTCACGAATGCCATGCGGGCCACCGCCTCCCAACCGGAGCGGCGGCTGCGATAGATGAGCTTGTAACCGCGGATGACCAGTTCGTTGAGACGTTCCGACATCCGCACGCCGTACATCCGCGCCTTCGCCAGTGAGAAATCCAAGCACAGCTCCCGGAAATGCTGCGGCAGCTTGTCCACGCCTTCGATCGGCGCTCCCCGCTCCATCGCGTTGATCAGCCGCTCGTATTCGGCCCAGCGCGCCGCGTTCCGGTTTTCAAAGTCGCCCGCCGTCATCGTTCTCGTTTCTCCTGGAGCCAGTGGGCCATCGACATCAGGCGTGCCACACCCACCGGGCCCTTGCTACCACTCAGCCCGGCGGCGTGATCCGCGATCTCCACCCGGCGGGCTTCCGACCACAACCCGGCACGCTCGCGGAACACGGTGAGCGCGCGCACCTCATCCGCGCTCAGAAGCACCGGCGGACGCACGGAACTCATCGGCGGCGGCGCGCTGATGATCGGTTCCACCGGGATGCGGTCATACACCACCACCGTACCTGCAGCGAGATCGCCGAGGCGCTGGAAACGTTTCGTGGCCAGGCAGCTCGCCAAGCCGAACCCATAGGTCACGAACTGCGGAATCATCGGAAGCGGTGCGGGCATCCCATCGGCAAAGCGGAGGAAATTCCGGATAATCGCCTGCCCCACCGTAATCGGTGCGCCGGAGGTCTGCACCACGCGCAACCCCATCGCCCGCTTGCCGGGAGTCGCGCCCCGTTTGCCCGCCTCGAAAATCACCGGATACCACCAGGAAAGAAGGAACCACATCAGCAACCACAAGCCGGTCACCACCTCCCCGCCCACCGCGATACCGGCGAGAGACAGACAGATACCCACCACAATCGCACAGGCCAACTGGATCAGGAGATCCAATCCATAGGCGGCGGCACGCAATCCGGGCCCCGCGATCCGAAGACGTATCTCCACCCCCTCGGCGAGTTCCACCGATTGCAGGGTATCGAGTTTTTCCGCGGCGGCGTCCATCAACCCGGCCAAACTACGATCTATCCGGAATGCGTAAAGCGTGATTCCACGCCCGTCACACAAGGCTTCCGGAGGAAATTCAGCCTCCGGACCATTTCAATTTCTGACGCAGCGCCTCATAGAAGCTCCGCCCCTCCAGCCGCAGCAAATGAAAGCCGTGGTCGGCTTTCCGCACGATGATCCGGGTTCCTTTGGAAATCGGCACCGTTTCCCGGCCATCCACGGTGAACAGCATCGCCCCCTCTTCCTTGCGTTCCGGAGACAGGACGATCTCCACATCGTCAGATATCACCAAGGTCCGCTGGCTGAGACTGTGGGGACAGATCGGCGTGATCAGGAAAACATTCGCGGCGGGTTCGATCAACGGACCACCGGCGGACAACGAATACGCCGTCGAACCGGTCGGCGTCGCCACAATCAAACCGTCCGCGCGGTAGTGGTTGAGCACTTCCCCGCCCACGGTCGCGAGCAATGAAACCAGGCGCCCGGTCTGGCCGCGCGCCAAGGTGATCTCATTGAGCGCGTAGAACGGGTCCATCGGCTCGCCATTGTCGCAAACCCGTGCCTCAAGGAGCGTACGGCGGCTGGTGCGGAATTCTCCGGTTGCCAGTGCGGAGGCGAACAAGTCGAGCTCTCCATCCGTGCAACTCGTCAGGAAACCCAGGGTGCCGATATTGACGCCGGCCACCGGCTTCTCGAACACACCGAGGCGGGCGACCGCATGCAGCATGGTGCCATCGCCACCGAGCACGGCGGCCACGTCCACCTCCTTCTGGAAATCGCGCCCGGCCACTCCACCGGACTCCCCCACCCACTCCGCGGTCACGGATTCGAGCACGGATTCGATCCCATAGCGCGCCAGTGCTTCGCGCAATTCCCCGATCACCCTGCGGGCATCGGGCTTCTGTGGATTGGCGAGGATGCCGACTTTCACCGGCGGCACCCTAACAAGCATGAGGCCTTCCCGCAATGCCTCTTCCAAGTGCGGATTGCGTCATCCTGCGGCCACCGATTGAAAAAAACCGCCTTTTGCCACGTTTACGGGAGATCATATTTTGTCCATCCGGCCAATCCTGCCTTCCGATCCGCTCCATTTGCATTCTGCCATGAAACTCCCTGTCCTTGCCGCCGCATTGCTGGCGCTGGTTCCCGTCCTCGGACGGGCTGCCGATGAACCCTCCGCCAAGCGCAAGCCGAACATCATCCTGATCGTCATCGATGACATGGGATGGAAGGACATCGCAGCCAATGGCTCGACCTACTACAAGACTCCGAACGTGGACCGGCTGGCATCGGAGGGCATGCGCTTCCGCAATGGTTATGCCGCCTGCGCCGTCTGCTCACCCTCGCGGGCGGCGATCATGACCGGCCAGTCCCCCGCACGGCTTCATCTCACCGATTGGATTCCCGGCGAGGGCGCGCCGAAGACCTCGCGCTTCACCGTGCCCAAGTGGGACATGAAGGTGGAAAAAACCACCCCGACCCTGCCGGAGCTCCTGAAGAAGCAGGGCTACGCCACCGCAGCCATCGGCAAGTGGCATCTCGGTGACGATGGCCCCGAGTCCCATGGCTTTGACGTGAATATCGCCGGCGGCCACATCGGTCATCCGGCTTCGTTTTTCTGGCCCTATGGCAAGGAAGGCAACGGCCACCGTGTCCCCGGCCTCGCCGAAGCAGGCGGCAAGGAAGGCGAATACCTCACCGACCGCCTCACCGATGAAGCCCTCAAGTTCATCGATACCAACAAGGACAAGCCGTTCTTCCTCTATCTCGCCCACTACGCCGTCCACGCGCCGCTGATGGCGAAGGATGACGACTCCGCGGAATTCAAGACCGCGAAGCCGGACGGCAAGCAGGATTTCCCCGTCTATGCTGGAATGGTGAAAGCGGTGGACGATTCCGTGGGACGCATCCTCGCCGATCTCAAGAAGCAGGGCATCGATGACAATACGGTGGTCACTTTCACCTCGGACAACGGCGGCGTGGTGCATTTCCGCGCCACAGACAACGCCCCGCTTCGCGGCGGCAAGGGCTTCCCCTACGAGGGCGGCCTGCGCGTTCCCTTCATCGTCCGCGCTCCCGGCGTGACCAAGCCGGGCACGGTGAGCGATACCCCGGTGATCGGCACCGATTTCCTGCCTACGTTCGCCCGTTTCGCCGGCATCACCGGCAAGCCGGCACCGGTCATGGATGGCGTGGACATCACCCCCGCCCTGCGTGGAGAGAAACTGGAGCGCGATACCTTCGTCTGGCACTACCCTCACTACTGGTGGGGTGGCAATATCTCGCCCTACTCCGTGATTCACTCGGGCGAATGGAAGCTGGTGCGCTGGAATGAATACGGCTCCGAGGAGCTATACCATCTCTCCGCCGATCCATGCGAGAAAACCGACCTCGCCAAGCAGAACCCGGAGAAACTCAAGGAACTCTCGAACAAGCTGGATGCCCTGTTGAAGGAACAAGGCGCGCAGGCTCCGGTGCCACGCAAGGATGCCAAGCCCGCTCCCGATCCGGAAACAAATCCGGCCAAGGCGGCGAAATTCATCCGGGGGTGATGTCAGATCGGGAGCAAATCCGGCCCTAAGCCCGTCGCCGGTTCGTGGTTTCACGAACGCTTGGGTTGTTAGGTTGCCTTGGATACCCGGATTTGCGAAAGACCCGGTTGATGGCGCGAAAACCCGTCTTCCGGCCTCTGCTGCTGCTCGCCGCCTTCATCGGCCCGGCGGACGCGGCGTCGTTTGATCCGGTCTGGCAACTCGGCTCGGACGATGCGAATACCGCACCCTTCGGCCAGGAAAGTTTCGCTTCGAACAACGCGCCCGGCTCCGCCACGGTCAAGGACGACGACTACTACGTCGCCACTGAACCGGTCGCAAATTTCGAGCGCGCGATGACGGTGAGCGATCCGCGCAAGCGCATCCATTTCCCGTTCGCCACCGCCCAGGCATCATCCACCTCGCGGCTGCGGATCACCGTCGATCTCTTCGCCGGCGGTGGTTGGGTCAGCGGCACCGGCAGCCTGCCCGGTTTCCAGAGCCACGATGTCACGGTGAAGCTCAATGGCGTGACGCTCGGAGTCCGTACGGGCATCCGCTACGACACCACGCTGACTTTCATCGTGCCCGCTTCCTCGGTGAACGCCACCACCGGAGAGAACATCCTGCAGATCGAGCGCACCGGAGGCTCCGCGAATGCCTTCATCCAGTTCGACTATCTTCAGGTGGAAGCCGACCCGGATGGCCTGGCCGATGGGGATGGCGATGGCATGGCCCGTTGGTTCGAGGAGACCTACAATCTCTCCGACAGCAATCCCGCCGATGCCACGCCCGACCCGGATCATGACGGCCTGAGCAATCTCCAGGAGTTCCAGAAGGGCACCAATCCCACCGATCCGGATACGGACAACGATGGTCTGCTGGATGGGCAGGAAACCACCACCGACCCGCTGAATCCGGACACCGATGGCGACGGTATCGCGGACAGCGCGGAGACGACCTCCAATCCCACACTGGCAGACAGCGATGGCGATGGCTACCCGGACAACATCGAGATCGAACAGGGCACCAATCCACTCTCCGCCACCTCGAAGCCTTTTGATTTTCCCGGTGCGGTTGGCTTCCAGTTCATCGCCGAACGCGGCATCGACGCGGCATTGAAGCCCGGTGAACCGGCTGGTTTTTTCCGGCTGCCGAATTGGAACGCCTCTCCGCCTCTGCCGATGTGGCCGCCCTCGAATACGGCGCTCACCGGCTCGGCCACCGCCTTGAAGAACCATCGCGGCCAAGCCACCACGGTTGGCGCAAGCTGGTCCTACCGCGCCGCCACCGATGGCCTGCATCGTGGTCCGTCCGATGAGAAGCTGCTGGATGGCATGATCTTCGCCGGTTCCTACAGCTCCGGCGGCAGTTCGGTGCAAACTCCCGCCAGCGTTTCCATCACCGGCATCCCCTATGCCACCTACGACCTGATCGTCTATCTCGGCGACCAGTATCCGGATCATCGCGGCTACCTGCAACTGGGTTCCTCCACCTCCACCCGCCGTTACTTCACCTCGGCGTCGAATCCGCCCTTCCGCCGTTGGATCGAAAGCAAGGCCACCACGCAAGCCACGGCCACACCCGCGAATTACGTGCGCTATCGTAATTTGAGCGGTGCTTCACAATCCGTCACGCTCACCCAGCTCGCTGCGGACGATGGTAATTTCTACAACGTGTCCATCCATGGTTTCCAGATCGTGGACAGCGGCACCGACTCGGATGGCGATGGCATGAGCGACGCCGTGGAGGTGGAGTATCATTTCAACCCGAAGGTCGCGGATGCCACCGCGGATGACGACGGTGACGGACTCGGCAACGCGGCGGAACTCGCGCTCGGCACCGATCCGCACGAACGCGACACCGATCACGACGGTCTCACCGATGGCGAGGAAGCTTCGTTCAATGCAAATCCCCTCATCGCTGATACCGATGGCGACGGCCTGCTGGATGGCGACGAAATTCACTACACACCTTTCCCTTCTCTCGCGAACAAGGTGGACAGCGACAACGACGGCGTTTCCGATGCGATCGAGCGCGCCGCCGGTTCCGATCCGAAGAGCAACACCAGCAAGCCGCCCGCCGTGCCGGATTGGACCGCGCTGACCCGCACCTGGACCTGGAACAGCGGGCCGCTGCGTGTGCTGTGGAATCACGATCGTGCCATGCTGGGCGCGATCGAAGACAGCGAGGCGATGCTCTGCGAAGCCGTGGTCGGACGAACCGGCGCCGGATGGGACAGCCAGATCGGCATCGGCCTGCGCTGGATCAACGGTCGCCTCACCTACCGCTTCCGCTGCGGCTCCGCCACCTTCCGGGACGCCTCCGGCAATGCGTTCTGGAACAGCGATTGGAACACATTCCCACAGGACAAGACCGCGCTCTTCGGATTCAGCGGCTATGGCGCGGGTGATGTCTCGATGCCGCTGCGCTTCGACTTCAAGGCGGTGCGGAAGAACGCCACCGAAAACCTGTGGACGCTGACCTTCGCGATCCAGAACGTGACCAATGCCGCCTCACCGGTCACGTTGGTGACATGGTCGACCACGGCCAACACTGCCATCGCCGCGGATAATTCACTGCTCAACAACACCGTTTCCTGGGCGGATGCCTACGATACCGCGGGCGGAATGAGCGTGCTCAAGGAGCCGGGCATCGAAGTCTATTTCACCTCTTCGGCCGTCGGCACCCTCGACACGGACAAAGATGGCATTCCGGACACATGGGAAACCGTCAACAGCTTCAATCCGAACAGCGCCGCCGACGCCACATTGGACACCGATGGTGACGGTCTGAACAACCGCGACGAATGGCGCGCGGGCACGAATCCGCGCAACGCCGACACCGATGGCGATGGCGCGAGTGATGGTCTGGAAGTCGCACAAGGAACCAATCCACTCTCCGCTTCTTCGGTTCCGGCGGCGTTCACCTTCACAGGCGCGATCGGCGATCTCGATGGTGATGGCCTCAACGACGCCTGGGTGCTGTGGAGCGGCGGGCGTTCCCGCATCGCTTCCGCCGATGACGATGGCGACGGCGTGAGCAACGCACAGGAAAGCGCCGCAGGCACCAATCCCGATGATCCGAACTCGAAGCTGGCGATGATCGCCACGCCTTCCGGAAACGACCTGTGGCTGTCGTGGACCGATGCGCCACTCAAGACCCAGATCATCGAGACCGGCACGGGTCTCGGTTCGTGGAGCGTCGCCACAGGACTGCCCGCTTCGAATGTTTCGAATGGAATCCGCCAGGTGCGGGTGCCCGACGCCCTCTCCTCCGGAGACGCAAAGCGCTTCTACCGCGCAAGGGTTTTCCCCAAGGACACCGATGGCGATGGCGTGGAGGATTGGACGGAGACAAACGTGCTCGGTTCCTCACCCACCAGCGCGAACTCGGTGGGACAATCCATCGTCCGCTCGAACGGCCAGACCTTGTCCGGCGATGCACTGGCGCTTTATCAGAAGATCCAGGGTTCCTCGCCCTCCGGTGGTGCGCCCGGCAGCACTGCTGCGGGCACGCCTTCGCCAGTGCAGGCATCGCGGTTCCTGATGCAGGCATCCTTCGGCCCGGTGCCGCAGGACATCGACGCGGTGCGCCAGGCCGGCTACGCGGCGTGGATCGACTCGCAGTTGCAACTACCCGCATCGTACTTGCAACCCTACATCAAGGCGATCAAGGCGGACGCCGCGGGGCCGCGCGCCGATAAGAGCTACAACTTCAACGACCTGGACAAGTTCGTCTACGGCAACAACGTCACCACCCCCTTCGCCCGCAACGCGGTGGGGGCGCCGGACCAGCTCCGCCAGCGCGTGGCCTTCGCACTTTCCCAGATCATGGTGGTGTCCCGCCGCGATGCCCAGCTCGAGGAAAAGCCCGAGGGCATGGCGAACTACTACGACACCCTCATCCGCAATGCCACGGGGAACTACGGCACGCTGCTCCGCGAGGTCGCCCTTCACCCCGCGATGGGCTGGTATCTCAGCCACGTGGGCAACCAGAAGGCGGATCCTTCCATCCCCCGCTATCCGGACGAGAACTTCGCCCGCGAGGTGATGCAGCTCTTCTCAATCGGCCTGTGGGAGCTGAACCCGGATGGCTCGCGCAAGCTGGATGGCAACGGCGAACCAATCCCGACCTACGACAACGGCACCATCACCGAAATGGCCCGTGTTTTCACCGGCCTCTACTTCGACGCGCCCTACGGTTGGGAAGGCGGCGGCTGGAGCGATGACGACTACACCAAGCCGATGGTGATGTATCCGCAGTATCACGACTTCGGCCGCAAGACGCTGCTCCACGGCTTCATCATCCCGGAACGCGAGGCCGGCGCCGCGAACGGCATGCAGGATGTGCTCGATGCGGTCGACTGCCTCTTCCGTCATCCGAACACGCCGCCTTTCGTCTCGCGCCAGCTCATCCAGTTCCTCGTCACCGACAACCCCTCCCCCGCCTACATCAAGCGCGTGCAGGATGTGTTCGTGGATGATGGTCACGGCGTCCGCGGCAATCTCGGCGCGGTGGTGAAAGCCATCCTCCTGGATCCCGAGGCCCGCAATGCTCCGGTGTCTCCCGGCTACGGCAAGATGCGCGAGCCGGTGGTCCGCACCATGCATCTGGGCCGCCTGTTCCGTCTCGCGGAGACGAACCCCGACTTCACGTGGTGGAACTGGACGGACACCTACTATGGATTTAGTTCCCAGGAACCGCTGAATTCGCCGAGCGTGTTCAACTTCTACACGCCGGTTTATCAGGCACCGGGTGAGATCCGGAACCAGGGCCTCGTAAGCCCGGGCTTCCAGCTTGTGAACACCTACACCTCGGTGTCATTCCCGAACCTGTTGCTGGACTATCTGCACGATGGCTTCCGCTCGGCATGGGATCACCGTTATCCGCTCGACTACCGCTCCAACCTGCTGGTCGCCGCGAATCCCGAAGCGCTTGTGGATCAGGTGAACCTTCTCATCTGCGCGGGCAACATGACCGCCCGCACCCGCGCCATCCTCCTCACCCGCCTCAACGACACCGCCCTTACCCAGCACGACCGCGCCGCCCTCGCCATCTGGCTGGCGATGACCTGCCCGGAAGGTGCGGTGCAGCGATGAACACGAACCACCGACCACGATGATGCGCTCCCGCCGACAATTCCTTGGAGAAGCCAGTTGTGCCGCGATCGGTTCGACCTCGATTCTCTCAACACTGCTCAATCTGACGATGGCGAACCATGCCGCCGCCGCGGGAGGCTTCAGCGGACAACGCAAGGCGCTCGTGTGCCTCTTCCTCTCCGGCGGTTGCGACACCTTCAATATCCTGATTCCTCGCGACTCGCCCGGCGGTTATGACGAATATGCCGCTTCGCGTTCGAACCTCGCGATCCCTCGGAACCAGCTCCTGCCGCTGAACTACACCGATTCCCAAGGCCGCCAGTATGGACTGAACCCAGCTTGCACGCGACTGGCGGAGATGTTCAACGGCCTCGGTGGCGACACCTCGAAAAAGCGGCTCTCGTTCCTCGCCAACGTCGGCACGCTGATCGAACCCATCCCGAACAAGCAGAGCTATCTCGATGGCAACATCGCCCTGCCCAAGGCCCTCTTCTCCCACCGCGACCAGATCGAGCAATGGCAGACCTCCGTGCCGCAGGGCATGCCGGTTCTCTCCGGTTGGGGTGGCCGCGCCGCGGACGTGATCCACTCCACGCTGAACACGGAACAAACCGCCGGCTACTACATGCCGATGAATTTCTCGCTGTCCGGCAACAATGCCTTCCAGATCGGCCGCAGCGAAGGACAGTTCGTGATCACCACCGGTGGCGCGCTTTCCTTCACCGGCACCGGTGGCACATCCGCGATGCAACAGGCGAAGGAGCAGGCATTGAAGGACGTTGTCGCCAGCCCGATCGAAGAGCATTACCAGAGCCTGTTCCAGCGTACCCATGGTCGCATCACCGCGAACAGCATCGAACGCGGCGCTCTCTTCCAACAGTCTTTCGACGGCTCCGGAGCCAACCTCAATGCGGTCTTCGCCGCCGCCGGGTTCCCGAACCACTGGCTCTCCCAACAGTTCCAGGCCGCGATCAAAACGATCTACATCCGCGAACAGCTCAAGCTCGCGCGGCAAACCATCTTCATCGAATTCGGAGGCTGGGATCATCATTCCGAACTACTCAACACCCAGCGCGGCATGTTGCTCACGCTGGATGCCGTGCTCTACGCGTATCAGAAATCGCTGGAGGCTCTCGGACTGGCCGATGATGTCATCACTTTCACCGCCTCCGACTTCGGCCGCACGCTGCGCTCGAACGGCCAGGGCACCGACCACGCATGGTCCGGCAACCAGTTCGTTTTTGGAGGTCCGGTGCAAGGCGGCGCTGTGAAGGGCTCGTTCCCCTCATTGGCCATTGATGGCCCGGATGACATCGGCCGTGGTGGACGCATCTTCCCGAAACTCGCCGCGGATCAGTACATCTGCGAACTACTGCGATGGTTCGGAGTCAGCAATGGGGACATGGATCAGGTCCTGCCGAACATCCGGAATTTCTACGATCCGGCGAGCGCGGCAAACCCCGTTGGGTTTCTGGGATAATCGTGGCGGCGGTTTTCAACCGCCATGCCTCTTTTCTTCCCCTCTTCATCATGGTCCGAAAGCAACACACATCAGCTCGGAAATGGCAAAGAGGCTTGGCGGTTGGAAACCGCCGCCACGGTGCTAACTTCCCCTGATGCGCGCATGGAAATGGCACTAATGGTTGGGGGCGGTTGCCATCCTGGCATTCGTGCTGTGGCTGGTCCTCCTCCCGGCGGAAAAACCGAGCCTTCTCAATCCTCCGCCCGTCACTCCCAGCCAACCCGCTCCCACCACCCCGCCCAAACCCACCGCGGCGGAAAACCTTCTCTCCGGCTACGGCGATCCGGCCACCCCGCCCATCGAGGACCTGAAGAAACTCCACCACGTCATCGGCGGCTACTTCTCGGTCATCAAGGAGTCCTCGAAGAATCCCATCGGCGGAAACGCGGATCTGGCCGCCGCCCTGCGCGGCGAAAACCCCAACCGCACGGTCTTTCTGCCCGCCAACCACCGGATCTTCTCAGCGGACGGCCTGCTGCTCGACCGCTGGGGCAGTCCGGTCATCGTGCATCCGGAAGGCTGGAGGCAGTTGGAATTGCGCTCCGCCGGACCCGACAAGGTGGCTTACAGTGGCGATGACCTGATTCTCTCACCCACTGGTTTGCAAAAGAATCCGTGATTTCCCGGGCCTCCGGACGGGCTCTCAGCGCCCCATCGCGCCTTGTGAAAATTTTCACAAACCCCTTGCCGCCCGGGGCCCTTTCGAGACAGATTTCCCTAGGCTAACCCCGGCATGAGCAACCGTACCACCGAATTCGAAGCCCCCGATACCCTCGCCCGCGCCACGGCTGCGGCGGCAGATCATTATCATGCCGAGACGGACGACCTGATGGGCGAAAAGATGGTGCTCAACATGGGCCCCTCCCACCCGGCCACCCACGGGGTGCTGCGCCTCATCATCGAACTCGATGGCGAGGTCATCACCAAGGCGGATCCGGACGTTGGTTTCCTTCACCGCGGAGACGAGAAGATCGCGGAAAACATGCACTACAACCAGTTCGTGCCCTACACGGACCGGTTGGATTACCTCGCTCCGCTTGCCAACAACGTCGCCTACGCCTGCGCGGTTGAAAAGCTGATGGGATGGACCCTGCCACCACGTGGTCAGGCCCTGCGCGTGTTGTGCTGCGAGCTGGCCCGCCTTTCCTCCCACATGCTCGGCGTGGGCGTCTGCGCCATGGACGTGGGCGCGATGACTGTGTTCCTCTACACCTTCACGGAGCGCGAAAAGATCTACAACCTCTGCGAGCAACTCACCGGCGCCCGCTTCACCACCTCCTACACCCGCGTCGGCGGCCAGCTCCGCGACATGCCCGCGGGCTTCGAGCAATCCACCCGCCAGTTCCTCAACGAGTGCGAGGTGACCATCGGGGAAATCTCGAAGCTGCTCGACAAGAACAAGATCTACCTCGACCGCATGTGCGACATCGGGGTCATCAGCAAGGAAGCCGCCATCGCGTGGGGCCTCACCGGCCCGAACCTGCGCGCCTCCGGTGTCACCCGCGATCTGCGCAAGGACCGTCCCTACCTCGGCTACGAGCAATACGATTTCGACGTGGTCATCGCGGAAGAGGGCGACTGCTACGCCCGCTACCAAGTCCGCATGGAGGAAATGCGCCAGTCGATCCGCATCTGCCGCCAGGTCCTCAACACCATGCCCGCCGGTCCGGTGAACCTCGCCGACACCAAGAGCATGCTGCCGGACAAGGAGCGCGTGCTCATGTCGATGGAGGAACTCATCCACCACTTCATCGTCGCCACCCAGGGCATCGATGCACCGAAGGGCGAGGTTTACTTCGGCGCGGAAAACCCGAAGGGCGAGCTCGGCTTCTACATCCACTCCACCGGCGGCGGTGTCCCGCACCGCCTGAAGATCCGCAGCCCCTCCTTCTGTAACCTTTCGATCACCTCGAAGCTGCTCCCCGGCCACATGGTCTCCGACATCCCCGCGATCCTCGGTTCGCTGGACTTCGTCATGGGTGAGTGCGACCGCTGAGATCTTAGCCGCAAAAAGGCGAAAAAATGACGCAAAAGGATCCAATCTTCCAACTGTGCGATCAGGTGAGGGAAACCTCCTTCGCCCTGCACAGCTATTTGCGTCAGGGACACAAGGAGAGCGTTTACGAAATCGGTCTGCACCATCGACTGAACAAAAAAGGCATCCCAGCCGAGCGACAGGTCCCTCTTCAGGTTCTTGATGAGGATGGAACCTTACTCGGCAACCTCGACATCGATCTGTTGGTTTCAGGCGAATTGATTGTGGAAATCAAAGCCGCCCGAGCTCTCGCGCCCGAACACACCGCCCAACTCCTTGGCTACCTCCGTGCCTGCCGCAGGGAACACGGCCTGCTCATCAACTTCGGAGCACCCAAACTCGAAATCCGGAAATACGCGCTTTCTCAGGAATTCCCCGAATTCCCGCAAACATCCAGTATCTGATTTTTGCGTCCTTCTTGCGCCTTTTTGCGGCTAAAAAATCTGCACCCCATGTCCCATTCCAACGTCGAAGACCTCGTCGCATCTCCGGAAACACCGGGATCGAAATTCTTTGCTCCGTTCGCGGTGACGGCCGAGCTGGAAGCCGAGGCGGCCAAGCGTCTCGCCCAGTTCCCGGACAACCAGAAGCGCTCGGCGGTGCTACCCCTGTTGCACTACGTCCAGCACCACCACGGCTTCATCTCCGCGGAGGCGATCGTCTGGGTCGCGCAGCGCATCGGCATCGAGCCGATCAAGGTGGCGGAAGTGGTGACCTTCTACCCCGGCTTCCGTCAGTCGGCTCCCGGTGTGAACCACATCCGCGTCTGCCGCACGCTCTCCTGTGCGATGGGCGGCTCCTATGAGCTGATGGAAAAGCTCTGCCAGCTCACCGACATCAACCGCAGCACCTCGGACTCCCACCACCATCCCGTTGCGGTTTCCCCCTGCGGCAAATTCTCCGTCGAATTCGCGGAGTGCCTCGCCTCCTGCGGCACCGCTCCGGTCTGCATGGTGAACGATGACTTCCATGAGGCCATCACTCCTGACAAAGCACAGGCCCTGCTCGACAGTTACTCGAATTCCACCGCCGGACACTGAACCTCTTTCACCCGCTCACTTCCGTGATCACCTACAAAGCCGGCAAGCAGCCCGATCCGCGCGAATACCGCCTGATCTTCAAGAACGTCGACCGCGAGGGCTGGGACCCTTCCATCGGCACCTACATCGCGGATGGCGGTTATGAGGATCTGAAGAAGGCGTTCACCATGGCGCCGAAGGACATCACGGAAGAAGTGAAAAAATCCGGCCTGCGCGGCCGAGGTGGTGCGGGTTTCCCGACCGGCATGAAGTGGACCTTCATCCCACCGAACAACACCAAGCCGGTGTATCTCATCTGCAATGGCGACGAGTCCGAGCCCGGCACTTTCAAGGACCGCTACATCGTCCACCAGGACCCACACCAGCTCATCGAGGGCATGGTGATCTCCTGCTTCGCCACTGGCGCGCACACCGCCTATATCTATCTCCGCGAGGAATTCCCCGCCGCCGCCATCCTGATGGAAAAGGCGCTGGATGAAGCCCGCGCCCACGGTTTCCTCGGCAAGAACATCCTCGGCTCCGGCTTCGATCTGGAAATCTACGTCCACCGCGGCGCGGGTGCCTACATCTGCGGCGAGGAGACCGGCCTGATCGAATCCCTCGAGGGCAAGCGCCCCTACCCGCGCATCAAGCCACCCTATTTCCCAGCCGCGCTCGGCCTCTACATGAGCCCTACGATCGTGAACAACGTGGAGTCACTCTGCCACGTGAAGCACATCATTCGCATGGGCGGTGACGATTACGCGAAGCTCGGCGTGGCCCGCAATACCGGCACCCGCATCCTGTGCGTCTCCGGCGATGTGAAGAAACCTGGCTATTTCGAAGTTGAGGTCGGCAAGATCACCATGCGCGAGCTGCTGTACGACATGTGCGGTGGCCCGAAGGACGGGCGCGAGTTCAAGGCTGTCATTCCCGGCGGCTCCTCCTCGAAGATCCTGCGCTGCGACGAAACCTACAAGCTCAAGAACCCGGACGGCTCCTCGAAGGACCTCGGCTTCTGGGACATCCAGATGGACTTCGACACCCTTGCCGCCTGCGGCTCCATGGCCGGCTCCGGTGGCGTGATCGTCCTCGATGACACCCGCAAGATCTCGTGGGTGCTGAACAACATCAACAGCTTCTATGCCCACGAATCCTGCGGCCAGTGCACGCCCTGCCGCGAGGGCTCGATGTGGATGAAAAAAATCACCGACCGTCTCGTCACCGGCGAAGCCTCGCCGAAGGACATCGAGACGCTCGAAAGCGTGGCCTATCAAATCGACGGCCGCACCATCTGCGCCTTCGGCGAAGCCAGCTCCTGGCCGGTCGAAGCCATGGTGGCGAAGTTCCGCGAGGAACTGCTGTCCGACACCAACGCGGACAACGACGGCAAGGCCCACAACGAGGAAAGCGAAGCCCAGCGCCGCTATCTCGATCACGAGCCCGCCAAACCCGGCGCGCCTGTGACAGCGCAAATCGCTTGAACTCGTTTCATTGACCGACCTTCTCCCGCAGCTTGGCGGATGGAGCATCCTCCCCATCGGAAGGATGTTGAAGGGCATGAATCCGTGACACCAGATCCTGCCTGCGGCGGGCATAATCCGCCTCCTCCTTCGCGGTCGCCTCGCATCCCTTCAAACGGCAGATGACTCCGATCACCGCCATGGCGAGCCCGACTAAAGATTCTGGAAAGAACAAGCCATGCACCAGGCTCATCACGGCTACCACCAGACCGATCACCAATAAGAGGAAACCGAAGTCCTCCGAATTCGCGATCGCCGGACCACGGCTCCAATTGAACTCCCGCCGCACACGGAGGATATCCTGCGCGTGCCTCCTCTCTTCATCGAGCCGCTCCAGCTGCATCCGCAGTTTCAGGATCTCCACTTCCGTCTGATTTTCCGAAGCCTCGGCAATACTGACTAGAATCGACCTAGCATCATACGACACTTCCAGCCGGGCTCCACATCGATGGCAGGTCAGATGCCGGATTCCCTCGCTGATCGCGAGAGGAGTATCGCATGCCTTGCAGGAAATCCGGACGATGTTCATATCAGGCAGCGTTCACTTCCTCAGCTTTCCACCCGGCCGGAACGCATGAACGGTATCCGTATCCTGGCAGGAAACGCCGGGCGTTTCCGTGGGGGTTCGGGGGAGCCCCGCAGCGAAGCGATAGCCGCCACCAGTCCATATCTCCGGCTTTGGTAACGCTCCTTTGCCCTTCGGTAGTCCCTCAGTCCCCCGGCGTAAGAGTGCGCCGCATAATTGCCCAGAATGGGCACCGCGATCCCCAGCAACGCCATTCCCCACGGCAGGTTGCCGAGCCACACGGCCATGCACAAGATGATGCCGCCACCGATCGTCACTCCGCGCACCACCGCCGGGAACGCGGCAGATGGCTCGCTCAAAGTTCCATTCTCACTGCGGAAACAAACCGTCTCTCGGTATCTCTCCCACTCCCGGTCCAGCAACTGGAGATCGTTCTGTAACTGGAGGATCTTCACATCATCCGCGAGCGTGTCCGTAGTCCGCTCCAGCTTCTCCAGTATCCGGGTGTGGGTGACACTTGGGTCGTGGATGATTTCCAAGTTCGACCCACAGTGGTTGCAGGTCGCGTAGCGGATGGTTTCATTCACCGCGAGGGGTGACCCGCATCCTTGGCAGCAAACCTTGGTGACCTTCATGGACGGCTTGAGGCTATCAGCCGGCACCATTGGCCGCCATTCCACAGTTTCCATCCGATTCCACTCCACGCCGAGATGGCTCAGGCTGCACGTGCATCCCGTTCGATCGCGCGCCGCAACTGCTCGCGACGGGAAAGGTAGCGCGCCTTCGTCTGATGAAAGTCCGCGGCAGACCGGTTGTCCCTCGTCAGGCAGCCCACTCCAACCGCAATACCTATCACCCCGAAGAGCCCGATCGCTCCAGCTCCGGGTAAAAACGCAACAAGTCCGGCAATAGCCCCGACCACGACCGCAGTCATTCCGAACGTGGTCCAATCCGCGGATGATGGTTCCACAAACGTTCCATCGGGCAAACGCGGCAGCACCGATTCTCGAAATCGGTCCCACTCTTTATCGAGGCGCGCCAGATCGTTCTGAAGTGTCAGCAACCGGACCTGCTGGGTGAGTTGCTCCGTCGTGTTCTGAAGCTGCTCCAACAACCGCGTATGGGTGGTCGACTCCCCATGGATGACCTCCAGGCTGGATCCGCAATGATTGCAAGTTACGTAGCGGGTATCCTCATCAACACTGAGAGGAGAGCCACATCCCTGGCAACAGACTTTGGAGATCCTGGGCATCGGATGAGCGGGAGACTGCCATTTTTACGATCAAACAGCTCTTCCAGAATCAAAGCGGGTTTGGAAGCGGAACCATCGCACTCACTGTGGCGGAGCAATCGGAGGCAGCGGCTGGGCATCCATGATGGTCCCCGGCTGAGGCATCCCTTGCTGCGGCTGCATCTGAGGCTGCTTGGCCTTTTTCTTTTCCGCCTCCTTGTCCGACTTTTCCTTCTCGGCATCCTTTCGCGCCTGTCGGCGGTCATACGCGTCAATCGGTGCGGTCACGATCTTCTCTCCCACGTTGTAAGTCCCCTCCACCACTGCACCGGCAATGGTGAAAGGAGCCTTCACGATGGCGCAGGAGCTCAGGCAACAGATGCTCGCGGCGAACAGGATGACCAGACGATGAAACATTTGCCCGAAGCTAGCGGGCCCCATCAAGGACGCGAGCCGATAGTGCCACCGTTTCGGTCAAACGCCACGTTCCCGCTCGATCAGCCGGACCACTTGTTCCCGGAGGCGCTCATATTCCGCCTGTTTGTTCTGGAAAGCGGAGGCTTTGGAGAGGCCGGTGGCCAGGTTGATGAATCCAAAACACGAAAATACGATACCAATCAGAGGGAACCAGCCCATCGTATGCCTACCCGCAAAAGTGGCAAACACGATACCACCGATGATCGGAGCCCCGCCTCCAATGACGGCTGCGAGGATCGAAGGTTTGTAAAGCCCGCCGTTCTGCCCGCGAATGAGCAGTGACTGGCGCGTCGATTCCCACTCCCGATCCAGCCGCTCGAGATCGTTCTGGAGTTCGATCACCTTCAGGTTTCCGACGATCTGATCCGTGGCACGCTCCAGCTTCTCAAGAACGCGAGTGTGGGTGGAGGTGACGTCACGCACCACCTCGAGTTTGGAATGGCAGTAGTTGCAGGTGAGAAAGCGGACCTCTTCACTGACTTCGAGGTCGGCACCGCATCCTTGGCAACAGAGTTTGATCACCTGGGGAACCATCGGCAGGATTCAAACAGATTCCGGGATGACCGGCACTTGGAATCGAAGAGGGATTTTTGAAGGATGGCTTCGATACGAAAAAGCCCCGCCGGTTTCCCGGCGGGGCTTCTTGCGGAGAGCACTTCAGTAGCGGTAGTGGTCCGGCTTGTACGGACCTTCCACCGGCACGCTGATGTAGTCGGCCTGGTCCTGGGTGAGGACGGTGAGCTTCGCACCCACCTTCGCGAGGTGGAGGCGGGCGACTTCCTCATCGAGCTGCTTCGAGAGCACCTTCACTTCACCGGCCTTGTTGGTGCCGCGGTTCTTCCAGAGGTCGATCTGGGCGAGCGTCTGGTTGGTGAAGCTGTTCGACATCACGAACGACGGGTGGCCGGTGGCGCAGCCGAGGTTCACGAGGCGGCCTTCGGCAAGCATGTAGATGCTGTTGCCGGTCGGGAAGGTGTACTTGTCCACCTGCGGCTTGATGTTCGTGCGGGCGATACCAGCGGCGTTGTTGAGCTTGTCGATCTGGATCTCGTTGTCGAAGTGGCCGATGTTGCAGACGATCGCCTGGTCCTTCATCTTCTCCATGTGCTCGAGGCGGATGATGTCCTTGTTGCCCGTGGTGGTGACGTAGATGTCACCCCAGCCGAGGGTGTCCTCGACGGTGAGCACGCGGAAGCCTTCCATCGCCGCCTGCAGCGCGCAGATCGGATCGACTTCGGTCACGACCACTTGGGCGCCTTGGCCGCGGAGAGCCTGGGCGCAGCCCTTGCCGACATCGCCGTAGCCGCAGACCACGCCGACCTTGCCGGAGATCATCACATCCGTAGCGCGCTTGATACCGTCTACGAGCGACTCGCGGCAGCCGTAGAGGTTGTCGAACTTCGACTTGGTCACGGAGTCGTTCACGTTGATCGCCGGAACAAGCAGCGTTCCGGCCTTCGCCATCTGATAGAGGCGGTGGACGCCGGTGGTGGTCTCCTCGGAAACACCCTTCCAGTCCTTCACGATGGTCGCGAAGATACCGGGCTGCTCGACCTTGATCTTCTTGAGAAGGTCCTTGATGACCTGCTCTTCATGAGAACCGGAAGCGGTGTTGATCCAGTCGGAACCGTTCTCCATCTCATAGCCCTTGTGGATGAGAAGGGTCGCGTCGCCACCGTCATCGACGATGAGTTCCGGACCAAGGCCCTGCGGATTGACGATGGCCTGCCACGTACACCACCAGTATTCCTCCAGCGTCTCGCCCTTCCAGGCGAAGACCGGGATACCGGCGGCGGCGATGGCGGCGGCGGCGTGGTCCTGGGTGGAGAAGATGTTGCACGAGACCCATCGTACTTCGGCACCGAGTTCGACGAGCGTCTCGATGAGCACGGCGGTCTGGATGGTCATGTGCAGCGAGCCCATGATGCGTACGCCCTGCAGCGGCTTCTCCGAGCCGTACTTGGCGCGGGTGGCCATGAGACCAGGCATCTCATGCTCGGCGATCTGGATTTCCTTGCGGCCGAAATCGGCAAGGGAGATGTCGGCAACTTTGTAGTCAGTGCTCACGGAAGCTTTGGAGGTGGGTGGTTCGAGAGTTTGCATATGAATGGAAACTTGGACCGCAGATTTCGCTGATTCCGCAGATTGAAGAGTGTTTAAATCTGCGGAATCAGCGAAATCTGCGGTCGATTCTTGAGTTACTTGACGGCCTTCTTCAGAGCCGCGGCCTTGTCGGTGCGCTCCCAGGTGAGGTCCTCGTCATCCTTGCCGAAGTGGCCGTAGTTGGTGGACTTCGAGTAGATCGGGCGGAGCAGCTTGAGTTGCTTGATGATGTCGGCGGGCTTGAAGGAGAACACCTTCAGGATGCCTTCGAGAATCGCAGCGTCGGGCTTGGTGCCGGTGCCGAAGGTATCGACATGCACGCTCACCGGGAGCGGGTGGCCGATGGCGTAGGCGAACTGGACCTCGCAGCGCTTGGCCAAACCGGCGGCAACGACGTTCTTGGCCACCCAGCGGCCCATGTAGGCGGCGGAGCGGTCGACCTTCGACGGGTCCTTGCCGGAGAAAGCACCACCACCGTGGCGGCCGGTGCCACCGTAGGTGTCCACGATGATCTTGCGGCCGGTGAGGCCGGAGTCACCCTGCGGGCCGCCGATCACGAAATTGCCGGTCGGGTTGATGAGGAACTCGGTGCCCTTGAGCAGGTTCTTCGGAAGGACCTTCTTGATGACCTTCTCGATGCAGAACTTCTCAATCTCTGCATGCTCCACACCAGCGGCGTGCTGGGTGGAGATCACCACGTTCACAATGCGGGTCGGCTTGCCATCGACATACTCGACGGACACCTGGGTCTTCGCATCCGGGCGCAGCCACTTCACCTTGCCGCTCTTGCGGATGGCGGTGAGCTCACGGCCGAGGCGATGCGCGAACATCACCGGCGCGGGCATGAGCTCGGGGGTCTCATCGCAAGCGTAGCCGAACATGATGCCCTGATCGCCGGCACCCTGCTCCGCGGTCTTCTTGCCCTTGGCCTTCTTCGCGTCCACGCCCTGGGCGATGTCCGGGGACTGGCCGGTGAGGTAGTTGTTGATGAAAACGGTGTCCGCGTGGAACACGTCGTCGCTGTTGGTGTAGCCGATGCCGCGGATGGCATTGCGGACGATGGTCTCGAAATCGAGCTTTGCGGTGGTGGTCAGCTCGCCGGCGATCACGACGACGTTGCTCTTCACCAGGGTTTCGCACGCCACGCGGCCCTTCGGGTCCTGCGCGAGGACTGCATCGAGGATCGCATCGGAGATCGTGTCCGCCACTTTGTCGGGATGGCCTTCGCCGACGGACTCGGAGGAGAAAATGTAGGTGCTCATGCGGGAATCGATTTTCGTATCGTCAAATCGTGATGCGTTGATGTAATCGCTGGGCACATGGCGTCAATGCTCAAATCCCTGAAGCTCCTGGCCGATCCCACCCGCCTGCGCATCCTGATGCTGCTGGAGCAGGAAGCGTTGTCCGTGGCGGAATTGCAGGAGATCCTCGGCATGGGCCAGAGCCGCATTTCCACCCAGCTTTCCCAGATGAAAACGGAGGGTTTGGTGGAGGACGAACGCAGCGGCAAAAACAACATCTACTCGTGCTCGGCCACGCCGGACCTGCTGGAAGTCGCCCGCCTCGCCGCCCAGGAAGTCCGGGAGGTGGAAAAGGACTCCTCCGCCCTGCGGCACCTCCTTTCCAAGCGCAAGGACGCTTCGCGTGCCTATTTCGATGAACTGGCCGGCCGCTTCGGACGCGACTACGTCCCAGGTCGTTCCTGGAAGGGCCTCGCCGAAGCCATGCTGCGGGTGCTGAACTACCGCGTGGTGGCCGATCTGGGTGCGGGCGAAGGCACGCTTTCTCAATTACTGGCCCGCCGTGCCGAAAAGGTGATCGCCGTGGACCTTTCGCCAAAGATGGTCGAATTCGGCCGCGAGCTGGCGGTGAAACATGGCCTCCCCAATCTCGAATACCGCCTCGGCGATATTGAGGAACCTCCCATCGAGAACGCCAGCGTGGACCTCGCCATCCTCAGCCAGGCCCTCCATCACGCGGAGCATCCGCAACGCGCGCTGGAAGCCGCTTTCCGGATATTGAAACCGAGTGGCCGCCTGATCGTCCTCGATCTGCTCCAGCATACCTTCGAGGAAGCCCGCGAACTCTATGCGGACCGCTGGCTCGGCTTTGCCGAAAGCGACCTCGCCACGATGCTGGAGAAAGCCGGGTTCTCCGGCGTGGAAACCACCGTGGCCGACCGCGAAGCCAGCGCGCCTGGATTCCAGACGCTGCTGGGAGTGGGCTGGCGCGAGTGAGGGCGAAGTTGCAAAGCCGGGGTCGCCATGCCAACCATCGGGGGTGATTCAAAAGCGATGGATAGGTTGCGGGCTGGCGCTGCTGACGATGGGATGCTCCCCGGTGAAGCCGCCGCCGTCCCCCACCCCGCAGACACAGGCAGCTTCCCAAAAAGTTCCGCCCCCTGCCGCCATACCGGCCGCCGCACAGATCGAGGCCCCGGTCGTGACCAATGTCCCGGTGGCATCCGGGCATCCGATCACTTCTCCCCGCCATATTTCGATCGAAGCCGCAGGCATCCTATTGGACGGTATTGCCTTCGATTCCCGTACTCACCGTCTCGAAGTCGCCGATCAACCAAGCGGCCCCGGCTCACAATGGGCGGACAGCCAATCCGCCGGACGGGCACGACACGGCATCGCCGCGATCAATGCCGGATTCTTCACTCCGGAAGGTGCGCCGCTCGGCCTCGTCGTCAGCGCTGGAACCGTCCGTGGTGGATGGAATGGCGCCTCCTCCCTCGGTTCCGCAGTCTGGTATGTGGATGGCGGTGGGCGGAGCGCGATCACTCGTCGCGAGAAACTTGGCAGTGCCTCGGCCCGCCGTATGAGCGAGTTGATCCAGGCAGGTCCTCTGCTTGTTGAAAACCGCAGCCCGGTGGGAGGTCTCGATAACATCAAGTCCAGCCCCCGCACGGTTCTTCTATGGGACGGGGGCACCCGTTGGATGATGGCCCGCAGCGGTGCATGCACCCTCCAGCAGATCTCCCAGGCTCTTGCCGGGGCCTCCCCCGCCGGTTGGCCGGTGGCGACCGCCTTGAACTTTGATGGCGGGCGCTCGGCCGAAATCTGGATTTCCGATCAAGTCACCGGTGGCGGCGCCTTCACCCGCCCGATCTGGAACAAACCGGTCCGCAATTTCCTGGTCCTCAAACCCGTCAGCCCATGATTCACCGCCTTGTCCTGTTTCTCTCCACCGCAGCCTTTGCCGCTGGCGGAGAGACCTTCCGCTTCGATGCCAAAACCGGTCCGGGCGGACGCGATGGCTCCTGCCATGGCTATCTCTTTGATGAGACCAAGGAAACCATCCGTGTGGTGGATCGCGAGAAGCCCGCGACCACCGAGGGGCAGACGTTGGGTGATGCCTTCGCCAGCATCGGAGCTTTCGCCGGATGCAGCGGCGGCGTCCCCACGCCGGATGGCAAGCCCGCCGGACTCATCGTCTCGGAACTCAAACAGATCTCCCCGGCCGAGACCGGCCCACAGGGCGGCGGAGCTCTGCTCTTGAGAAAAGGCCGCCTGTCGCTGGAAAACGCCGCCACGCTCAAACCCGGCGAAGGAGCCGCCATCGCCCAAGGCCTGCAATGCGGGCCGATGCTGGTCGAAGACGGCAAACCCGCCGCCGGATTGGACACTAGGTTCTTCGCCCGCCACTGCGTGATCGTTTCTTCGGGGAATGGCCAATGGGCGATCCTCTACGTGCCCAGTGCCACCATGGACGGACTGGCCCGCATGCTGGCGGACAAGGCCACGTTTCCCAAGTTCCAAGTCTCCCGTGCCCTCAGTCTTGGCAACGGCCTGTCGTCCGCGCTCTGGATCGCCCGAAGCGAGAGCGCCCTGCCGCTCTACCTCAAGGAAGTGAATCCGGTGCGGAGCGGAATCGCCATCCTGCCGAAGGTGAAATGACACCTCCGGGTGACGGTTCCGCTACAAAAGGCCGGAGTGGACAAGTCCCTGCGGCCTGATATGCATGTGCGCACGGAACAGGTCGTCCCGCCTTTACCGCCATGAACTTGCGAAGCCTTCCCATCTATGTGGCCCCCTTGTGCCTGTTGCTCGCGTCCTGCGGGACGATGACCAAACTGAAGGACAAGACCACGGCGGGACTCACCAAGGTTTCCCGATTCTCCGTCTCCGACCTGATGCCCGCTCGGATCGATGTCGTGGAAGTCCGCCAGAAGGATCTGAAGGAATTCCAGACCGGCCAGGAAAAGGCGCTCGCCTTTGAGAACACCCGCCGCCAGCGCGATACCGGCGGCTTCTGGGGCTTTTTCAGAGGCCCGGTCGATTTCAAGGAACCCACGCTCCCGAACAATGCCGGGATGATGGATGGCAGCCTGCTGCCACCACGGGCGAACTGAAAAAAGTCCGCCCCGGCTCGGGAACCAAGCCGGGGCGGATGCATTGCATGTTACCCAGAAAATCTCACGGCGTCTCCGTGATGATGGCGCGCATGAAGAGCTTCGGATTCAGCGCCGGATCGGAGCCGGGAACGTAGAACGTGCGATAGCTGTACCCCGGGGAAAGCGTCGGAAGACCGCCCGCTCCTGTTGTGGGCGTTTCACTGACCGGGATCTGGTTCCAGATGGAAAGATCCACGCTGGCCTGGACGGTGTAGGTCACGCCATCGCCCGATGCACTGCTTCCCCCCATGAAAGACGCGGTGGTGCGGACAGGAAACGTCAACGTCAGCACGTTCTCGGACCCCACGGTCGCCACCTTGGTGATGCGCTTGCCGACGCGGCCCCCGGACAAGGGGTCACCATCAAAGGCATACTCCGTGAAGTTGATCACGCCATCTCCATCCGGGTCCTGGCTCTTGCCGTTGTTCACTCCGGTCAGGCCCTTGCCCGCAGCCCACGTGTCGTAGCCGCCTCCCACGGGACCGGAGATCACGGTCAAGGTGCCGGTACCGGAAAAACGGCTGTCGATGTTCGCCGCACCGGAGCCGGTTCCACCCCACGTTCCGCTCGCCATTTGGACTCCGCCAATGAAGAGCTGCCCCACCGTCTCTGTCCCGGTGAAGGCCAGATCGAGCGTGGCTCCCGTGGCATCGATACCAACCGTGGATGAATCCGCGAGACTCGATGGTGAGGTCAGCGAAAGCGTGCCGGCATGGATGGTCGTGCCTCCCGTGTGCGTGCTGCTTCCGGTGAGCGTTTGTTTGAACGTGCCGTTCTTCACCAGAGCCAGCTTGTGTGCCGTGCCATCCGTGAGAATGCCGGTGAAGGATCGGTCCGTGGTGCCATTCAACGTCAGTACGGAATCCACTCCACCGTTGTTGGTGATGATGTTGAGGCCTGCGGTCTGAATACCGTTCAAATTCGCGAGCCCCGCCACAGTCTGGCTGAAGCCGTTCAAGTCCCACGTGTTGTCGGTGGTGAGCACGCCGCCGAAGCCCATCGACATCACCGATCCCGCGGGCACCGCGTTGTTCACTCCGTTCTTGAACGTGCCGCCGAAGGTGGACGTCGAGCCCGCCCAGGTATTTCCGGCCCCGCTCACGGTCACCACCCGCCCCGCCCCTGGACGGAAGACCATGCTGGAATTCGGTCCGCTGCCCGTGATGGTGCCGCTGACGGTGAGATCCGCACCATCCTGGGAACCGATCCGTGTGGCTGCGTTGGCGATGGTGATGTTGCCCGCGAAGGTGTTGTTGCCTGAAGAACTCTGAAGGGCCCCGCGGGAATTCGCGGTACCGGTCAGGGTGATGTTCTCACCGCTCACGGTGATGTTTCCGGACAACGCAAGGACTGCCCCGTCCGTGGTCACGGCATTGGTTCCACCCGCCGCGCCCATGGCCTGGGCATTCGCGATGGTCAGGGTACCGGACGCCACTGTAACCCCACCGGTGAAGGTATTCGCACCGGCCAAGGTCACCGCGCCTGTGGAGACGAGGCCTTGTGACCCGCCGGTCTCGGAAATCACACCGCCGAGGATTCCCGTGCCGGTGATGCCACCACCGCCGAGCACCACATGGTTGGCGAGGGTCAGGTTGCCGGGATCAAGTTGGCCACCATTGAGATTGATCGGAGCGGTACCAAAGGCCGACATGTTCCCGGCCGCCAGAATGCCCGCGGTGACGGTGGTGCCTCCGGTGTAGGTATTCGCGCCTGACAAGGTCAGGGTGCCCCCGCCCGATTTCATCACCGTGCCGCCATTGGACGTCAGCGCGGTGGCGTATATGATGGCCTGGCCATTGGTATCGATCCGATACTGCTGGCCGTCTGCATTGGAGAAGCGGCTCGAAAAATCGGTGGCGACTCCCGATCCATGCTGCAAGGTGCCGCCATTGAAAGAGATCACCCCGGACGTTCCGAGAGCTCCGGAGGAAAATGCCCCCAGTGTGCCGGAGTTGAGATTCGTGCCGCCGGTATAGGTATTGGCACCGTAGAGCGCGAGAACCCCGGCCCCGTTCTTAGCCAGCGTGCCGTTGGAAATACCGGTCCCGATGTCGAGACGTCCGCTGGTGACGGTGATGGTGCGGAGACCGCCGTTGAAATCGAGCGCTGCCTGGCTGGCCGTGCCCGTGATGCTGCCACCACCGGCCGAGGTGATGCCGCCGTCCGGACGGAGCGCCGCCGTGCCGGTGCCGATGGAGACGGTACCGCTGTTGTTCACCGCCAGCACATTCAGCGTGTTGGAGCCATTCGCGCCGATCTGGAACTGGGCGGACGCCCCATCCACCGTCACCGTGGCGGTGCTGGCGATGCGGTTGTTCTTCGAGCTATCGGTCGAAAGAACACCGGTTCCATTGACCAGCACGTTTCCGGCGATCGCCACCACACCATCCGGAGCAGTCACGGACAGATTACCGGCGGAAATGGTCGTCAAGCCGGTATAGGTATTGGGTGCCGCGCTGGCAAAGACCAGCGTGCCCGCACCGGACTTCGTTACCGGGACATTCCCGCCCCCGAGCGCGGAGGAAAGCGTGAGCGAATTACCGGTATCGCCACCGAAAAAGTAGCCACCCATACTAGGGATGATCGTTCCGGAAAAGGTCACCGCACCACTGGCGGAAAGTCCGAGCGAGTTGAAGCCGGTGAAATCGATCGCCTCCGAGGACGCGCTCTTCAGAGCGATATTCCCCGCGGATGAAGCCGCCACTCGTCCCGACGCCAGCCACCCCATCACCGTGGTCTGGGCACCAGTGGCCACCAGGCTTGCCCCGGCATTCACCGCAATAAGGGCGGTGGCGGGAACCGCACCGGAATCGAAAGCCAGATAGCCGCCATCGATCACCGTGCCGCCGGTGTAGGTGTTGGCCCCGGTGAGCGTTACCGAGCCGAAGCCCGACTTCGTCAATCCGGTCGCCCCGGAGACATCGGCGAGAACAGTGGAAACCGTCAAGACCGTGGAGATTCCACCGCCGAAGTGATAACCACTGCTGCCGGGAGTGATGGAACCGGAATAGGTCGCTGCCGCCGTGGACGAAAGGCCCAGGCTGTTGTAGCCGGTGAAGTCGATGTTCTCCGCCGAACTCGCCGTCAACGCGATGGCCCCGGTGGAGGTGGTCGCGATCTTGCCGGAAGAAATCCACCCCTGCACCGTGGTCTGTGCGCCGGAAGCCGTGAGCGATCCTGCGGCATTCAGGGTGATGATGCCGCTCGCCGGAACAGCGGAGGCATTGGCAAAAGTGAGGAATCCGCGGTTCACCGTGGTGCCCCCGGTGTAGGTGTTCGCACCGGAAAGCGTGAGGGTGGCGATACCGTTCTTGGTCAGGCCACCGGCTCCCGTGCCAGCGGTGATCGCCTTGGCGATCGTAATATCGAAACCATTGGTATCGATGGTGCCTCCGGCACTATTCACCACCAGGGTGGTGTTGGCCAGATTGTTGAAGAAACTGGAACTGGAAGCGCCTGCCTTCAGGGTTCCACCGGCGAAAGTCATGGTTGAGCTACCGGTGGCGTTCGTACGGATGAACCCGTTCACGGTGAAAATACCGCCGTTCAAAGTCAGGTTGCTGACAGACGAGGCCCCGGCGTTTCCGCCGTTGAGTTCGAAGTTCTTCACGCGCATCTCACCGCCGTTGAGCGTGACGTTGCAGGTGACCGAATTGCTTCCGCCGAAAAGGGTGATGAAATTCGCGCCTCCGGAACTGATGGTGTCCAAGAGGCCGCCGTTGATGATCAAGGTTCCGTTCTGGGCATTGCTCATCAGGGGACTGGCCGTCCCACCGATCTTCAATGTGCCGCTGTTTACGGTCAGGGCTCCATCTCCGAGCCCCGAGTTGCCGATCACCAGGCCACGACCGCTGGTACCGCCACCGGCGGCAGCCCCCCCGAAGGTGGTGGTGGCACTACCCGCACCATCCGCCACCGGGTCATAGACCGCAGGTTTGGTGGCATTGTAGATCTGGAGGCGGTCTGCGGTGAGGGTGGAGCCGTAGCTTGGCACACCTGCTGCTGACCAGTTTGTGGTCGTGGTCCAGAGACTGTCGGTGGTTCCATTCCACTGGTAGTCCGTAGCCCCGGCGTTAGCCGCCAGGCAAATAGCCAACAGACCGGGAAAACTCGATAAATATTTGGGTTTCATAGCAACTAGCGAAATGAACTGGCATCCGGAAATCCAGATGCCATCGGGGAAGTGTGCCGTCGTGCCGGGGTAACACATCTTTCTGAAAGAATTCCCCGCCTCTCGTCCGCCCTCGTCCGCAGCGAGCGGATTTTTCTCGCCCTCTCCCCCCCCCGCCACCTTCCCGCCGCTATGCTGAAGGCCGGAATCGTCGGACTCCCCAACGTCGGAAAATCGACTCTTTTCAATGCCGTGACCCGCTCCCGCAAGGCGGAGGCGGCGAACTACCCGTTCTGCACCATCGACCCGAACGTGGGCATCGTGGTGGTCCCGGATGCGCGCTTGGAAGTCCTCTCGAAGATCTCCGGCTCCCAGAAGCTCGTCCCCACCGCCATCGAGTTCGTGGATATCGCCGGTCTGGTGAAGGGCGCGTCCGAAGGTGCCGGCCTCGGCAACCAGTTCCTCGCCAACATCCGAGAAACCGACGCCATCGTCCAGGTGGTGCGCTGCTTCGAGAATGACGACATCATTCACGAACTCGGTTCCGTCGATCCGATCCGCGACATCGAGATCATCAATGCCGAGCTGATCCTGGCCGACATCGCCGCACTGGAAAAGCGCCGCTCTTCCCGCGAGAAGAAGGCCAAGGGCGGTGACAAGGAATCGAAGAAGGAAGTCGAACTGATCGACATCCTCCTGCCCCATCTCAACGACGGCAATCCGGCGCTAACTCTGAAGTTCGCCGAGGAGGACAAGCCGATCGTGAAGGACTTCTTCCTGCTTTCCTCCAAGAAGACCATCTACGCCTGCAACGTGGCCGAGGACGAACTGGGCGCCGCCCAGGCCGATCCGGACAGCCACCCGCTGGTCGCGAAGGTCCGCAAGTTCGCCGCCGAACACTCCGGTGCCGAGGCCGTCGTCATCTCCGCCCGCATCGAGGAAGAGCTCATCGACCTTGATCCCGCGGATGCCGCCGACTTCCTCAAGGACATGGGCGTCACCGACTCCGGCGTCTCCGCTCTGATCCGCGGAGTCTATCACCTCCTCGGCCTCCGCACCTACCTCACCACCGGCGTGCAGGAAACCCGCGCCTGGACCATCTACGAAGGCGACAAGGCTCCAGCCGCCGCTGGCGTCATTCACACCGACTTCGAGCGCGGCTTCATCGCTGCGGAAATCGTCCACTACGACGACCTCGTCGAACTCGGCTCCAAAACCGCCGCAAAGGAAAAGGGCAAGCTCCGCATCGAAGGGAAGGAATATGTCGTCAAGGATGGCGACGTGATCGAGTTCCGCTTCAACGTCAGCAAGTAAGCTGACTCTTTAAAGCCCGATGCTTTTTCGCGACGCCGCCCATGCGGCGTCGCTTTGTTTTCAGAAGGCTGTCTGCCGCGCGAGGTCCTTGCCGATCATCCCGCAGATGCCGACGAAAGTTTCCTCCACCAGTGTCAGGTTCCGCTTCACGCGGGTGAAAACCGACCAATCGCGGCGGACTCCCACCTCGCCCATCGGCACGGAAACCAGCCGACCGTCCGCGAGTTCCTTGCGAGCGACCCACGGGGCCACGATACCCACTCCGAGACCGATGCGGGTCATCTCCTTGATGGCTTCCATGTCTCCCAGCACCAGCGGCGCGCGCAGACGCACGCCCTGTTGCTCGAACCAGTTCTCCACCAACCGGTGGGTTTGCGTCGAGCGCGTGTAAACGATGAAGTGCATCGCCGCGAGTGAGTCGGGCGTGATCTTTCCACCATTCGCCCATGGATGCGCGGGGGAAACGATGAAGGTCATTTCATCGCTGAACAGGGGACGCCCATCCTCCAACTGCGTTTCGTTGCCGAGGCCCACGACGATATCGAGCGCGTGTTCTTCCAGACGCGTCATCAGCCAGGAGGTATCTCCTGCTTCGATTACCGGTTCGCAGCGCGGAAAGCAGTCCCGGAATTCCCGGAGCACCGTCGGCAGCAGGAAATGGCAAAGGCTGTGAGGTGCCCCCACACGGATGCGGGCCTGTCCCCAGCGCTTCAAGCCATCCAGTTCGCGCTCGGCATGTTCGAGTTCCGCCAGCGCGCGGCGGCAGCGGCGGATGAAAACTTCTCCCTCCTGTGTCGGAACGGTTTTTTTCCCCTGCCGGTCCAGAAGTCGGCATCCCAACTGCTCCTCCAGAGCACGCAACGAGTGGCTGATCGCGGACTGGGTCAGGCACAGACGTTTGGCAGCCAGCGTGAAGCTGCCTTCGTCGGCCACCGCCACGAATGCGCGCACTTGTCTTAGATCAGGGAGAAACTCACTCATGATTCCGGCTCATCAAATATTTCACTGAAACCAAGCACCGTTCATGCCAAAGCCGTGAACTTGGCATTCTTTCCGCTGACACGACGGCATGTTCGCAATTCCTCCTTCTTCCCGTCAGACGATCCGCCTCGGGTTCCTGCCATTGAATGATTGCGCACCGCTGGCGGTGGCGAAGGAAACCGGACTTTTCAGCCGCTATGGCGTGGATGTGGAACTGGTCCGCCTGCCCGGCTGGGCTACGGTGCGTGACATGCTGTTCTTCGGTGAACTCGATGCCGCGCAATCGATCGCCGGTCTCGCATTCTCCCTCACTCTCGGTATCGGACAACTCCGCCGCGATGTCTGCGTGCCTCTCGTGCTCAGCGCGCATGGCAATGCCATCACCCTTGCAAACCGGATCCCCGCCGAGATGGTCGGCCGCGGCGAGGGACTCGCGGGGTTCATCAATCACTACTGGAAGGAAAACCGTCCCTTCACCATGGCGGCCGCTCACCGCTACTCCTCCCACCACCTGCTGCTCCAATCGTGGCTGCGCCAGCACGGTGTCCAACCCGGACGCGATGTGGAATTGATCTTCCTGCCACCACCGCTGATGCCCGGCCATCTCGCCAGCGGCCATCTCGATGGCTATTGCGTGGGCGAGCCTTGGAATTCCGAAACCATCCTGTCCGGCGAGGGTTGGTGCGCGGCCACTTCGGCCCAAATCGCTTCCGGTCATCCGGAAAAAGTGCTGGTGGCGAGTGGTGAACTGGCTGGCGAGCGCCGCCAGGACTTGCTCGCGCTGACCGCCGCCCTGCTGCACGCCTGCCGCCTCTGCCAGACACCGAACTTCCGCGAGGAGTTGATCCGCATCCTCTCGCTGGACCGCTACACCGGTGCATCGGTGGCATCGCTGCGCAATAGCCTTGGTCCCGTTTTCGATACCGGACGCGGCACCATCGATGCCTCCATGTTCCATGTCTTCCACGGCTCGGACATCAACTGCCCGACACCGGACAAGGCCTCATGGTTCCTCGCCGGCATGCGCTCGGCGGATCTTCTTCCGGACAATACCACCGGCGGTTCGCTCACGCGGATCTACCGCCACGATCTCTACCGCGCGGCCAGCGAACTGCTGTTGCCCGCCTGATTCTACCATCGCCAGCACACCATGAATGGAATCGCTGGCCGCCATGATACGAACGCACCGCTGAATCCGGCGGATGGCATGCCAGGGGCATGTGCCATGCTCAATCACACGGAAGCCAACCCACGGGCATCCGTATGAAACTCAGCGATCTCAAATCCTCCGGCCACTGGCCCACGCTGCTCACCGCATTCCTCTACTTCGATTTCTCGTTCATGGTCTGGACGCTGCTCGGAGCGCTCGGCCCCCAGATCGCGGAAACGTTGAAACTGGATGCCGGCCAGAAGGGCATGATGGTTGCCGTGCCCATCCTTGGCGGCGCGATCCTCCGCCTGGCTCTCGGGCTGCTGGTGGACCGGATCGGCGCGAAAACCACCGGCATTCTCGCCCAGTTGTTCGTCATCGCGGCGCTCGCAGCCGGCTGGATCTTCGGACTACGGGACTTCCACGCCACTCTTGCCTTCGGATTCGCACTCGGTGTGGCGGGGGCATCCTTCGCCGTCGCACTGCCACAAGCGGGCCGCTGGTATCCACCGAACATGCAGGGCGTCGTCCTCGGTCTTGCGGGCGCGGGCAATGTAGGCGTGGTGCTGGACAGCCTGATCGCCCCGCGTCTCGCCGCCGCCTACGGATGGCAGGCGGTGTTCGGCTTCGCGCTCATTCCGGCATTCATCACCTTCGCCGTCTACGCGATCTTCTCGAAGGATGCGGACGTCACCATCGTGAAGAAGAAGCTCTCCGACTACGTTCGCCTGCTGAAGGAAAAGGACGCCCACTGGTTCTGCTTCTACTACACCGTATCGTTCGGTGGCTTCGTGGGCCTCGCCAGCTACTACGCGCTCTACTACCGCTCCGAGTTCGGACTGTCCCCCATCAAGGCCGGTGACTTCGCCGCAGCCTGCACCTTTGTCGGAGCCCTCGCCCGTCCGATCGGCGGTGCGATCTCCGACCGCATCGGAGGCATCCGCTCGATGCTCGTTCTCTACGCCACGGCCTGCGTGTTGCTGCTGGTCGCCGCGGGCGTACATTCGTTCTGGCTGAACACCGCGCTCTTCCTCGGCGTGAGCGCCGCGCTCGGCATGTGCAATGGATCGATCTTCCAGCTCCTGCCCCAGCGCTTTGCGAAGGACATGGGCATCATGACCGGCCTTGTGGGATGCGGGGGTGGACTCGGCGGTTTCTATCTCGCCAGCTCGCTGGGCATCGCCAAGCAATCCTTCGGTTCCTGCTCGCCGGGCTTCATCGCTTTCGCCGTGCTCTGCCTGGTGGCCGTATCCGGCCTTTCGCTGGTGAAGACCCGCTGGCGCACCACCTGGGGTGCCAGCGCGAACGCCCGCATCTGACTTTCCCGGTACCGCGCATCCACGATGAAGGTCCGTCACACGCTCTGCGCCCTGCCGCGCGATCCGGACGGACCTTCATCCGATGCGGTTTCATGGACCGCGTGGGATGACGGCTTCCTCGCGGTCCTTGCGGATGGCGCGGGCACCGGCGCGCCGGCCCGTGAGGCAGCCCAGCACGCGGTCTCACAAATCGCCACCCACTATCGTACCCACCCACTCGGATGGACACCGGGCAAGGCGCTGCGCGAAACCGTGCGGCTGGTGAACCGCACCCTCTGGAACGAATCGAACGCGCGGTTCGAGCGCGCCGAGATGATCTCCACGCTGGTCGTTGCTCTCTACGATGAAGGCACGCTGCACGTGCTCGGCATCGGGGATTCGCGCATCTATCTGCTGCGGCAGGGACAACTCGATCAACTGACCAGCGATGACATCGATGCGTTGCTTCCTCTCAAATTGACGAAAGCACTCGGCGCGGAAGAAGCCCTCGATGTCTTCACCTCCCGCCATGCCATCGAGCCGGATGATGTCATCTTCCTGTGCTCGGATGGCGTTCACCATCATCTCACGGCGACCGAACTGCACGCGAAACTGGCTGCCGGCTCCGCCGCCCGTGCGATTGCCACGGATGCCCGTGATGCGTCTCCCGCGGAATCCCGCGACGACTGCGCGGCGATCCGGATCGACGTCATCTCCCTCGGCTGGACGGCAAAGCGCCACGAGGGCCAGCTCCCCGTTCCCACCAAACTGATCACCAGCCAGAAGATCGACGGTTGGACATTGGTCCGTTCGTTCGGAGCCAACGACCGTTGCTGGCTCGCGGAACGCGAAGGTTGCCGCCAAGTGATGAAATTCGCGCCCACCGAGGCCGAGCGGGATCCGGTGATCGCACAGGGCTTTCTCAAGGAAACGTGGAACGCCATCCGCTTTTCGGAGGATCCGGCGTTTGTCAAAGCATGGGAAAATCCCCAACGCACCTCTCTCTATTACAATATGGAGTTCGTGGACGCACCCGGCCTTCATGGTTGGCTGCGCCAACGCCATCTGCAGGTCGATGAGACGGTGAAACTCGGCACTTTCCTTGTGAATGCCTGCATGCATCTCCTACGGCACGATCTCGTCCATGGCGACATCAAGCCGGAGAACATCCTCGTCGGCACCGCCTACGACTCCCTTTTCTTCAAGCTCGTGGATCTCGGTTCCTGCTGCGAAGTCTTCTCCCATCACTCGCGGGCGGGCACAGCGAGCTATCTCGCGCCGGAACGCTTCAAAAACGCGCCCGTCAGCGAGCGCAGTGAACTTTTCTCCATCGGCGTCACACTCTATCAGGCGCTGACCGGGCATCTGCCCTTTGGCGAAATCGAGCGTTTCCAAACTCCTGCCTTCAGGGATCCGAAGCCGCCGGTAAAACTGAATCCCCTGGTGCCGCCTTGGCTGGAGGCTGTGGTGCTGCGCGCCTGCGCCATCCAGCCGGAACGCCGTTATCAGCATTTCAGCGAGTTGCTGCACGATCTGGCGAATCCGCACAAGGTCCGCCCCTGGCACGCGGAACACACGCCGTTCATCGAGCGGAATCCGGTGCTGTTCTGGAAACTGGCGGCGCTGTTGTTTGCCGCCACCTCGCTGGCGCTCGCGCTGCTTCTGGCCGGTCGCTGAAAGGGCGCGCGCGGAGCCGTGCGAACGTCACCTGGAGCGGCGAGATTGTCCCCACCGCGGTCGATTATGCCACTACCACGCATTGGGAGGGCGCGGGAAGATGTGGACCCTGCCTTCTTCTCGTTCGCTCCGGCCCGCCTTCCAGCGCTGCCGGAAACAACGGGGAGATCCCATATCCCCTGTTTCGTCTCATTCACCATGAATCTTAAAAATTGGAAATCCTTCCATCTTGCGGCTCTCACCCTCGCATGCCTCGCCTTCGGAGGCCATGCCACGGCGGCGGACGTCCTCAACGGCGGTTTCGACACCGCCACCGGCAACCTCGCGGACAACTGGAACAGCCTCGGCGGCTCGGTGCGCGGCGGCAGCCAAGGCGGCTACGGCTGGACCACCTCCTACTTCGGAGGCACCTACCCCACCAACAGCACCTTCTGCACCACCATGGCCGGGCCGGTGCGCCAGGACCTGACCGGCCCTGATTCCACTTTCGTGGCAGGCACCACCTATACCATCCAGGCCGCGCTCTTCAGTGCCAGCAACTACACTTCCTCGAATACCGCCAAGATCATGTGGAGCCTGGCCCTGACGGCGGATGGCACCGCAGTCGCACGCGACCAATGGTTCTCGGATGAATTCACCAGCCAGACGATCGCCAATGGCGGCAACATCCCCAACGATCACATCCTCCAGGTGACATCCACCAGCACCGGTCTCAAGATGGTGACCATCGCCTACACCGCCACGGCAGCGGACGCGGGAAAGGTCATCGGAGTGCAACTGGGAGGAGACACTTCTGTGAAATACACGCTCGGTTCGGGAGCTCCCGTGCCGGACGACTACTTCGGCATGATGGACAGCATCACGGTTTCCGCGAGCAACAACGCTATCCTGACCCAGTTCTCCAGTGACAAAACCGTGATCGACAACTCGCCGGTCACCCTTTCCTGGACGGTCGCCAATCCCGGCTCCATGGCATCCCTCTCCCTCAGCGATGGATCCGGCAGCGTGGATGTGATTCCCAATACCAATCCCACCACCGGTGTGGGGTCGATCACCTTCTCCCCGGCGGCAACGACCACCTACACCCTCACGCTCAACGGCACCTCCAGCCTTCAATGCACCGTTTCCGGTGGCACCATCGGCAGCTTCACCTCCGGCCGCGGCCTCAGTCTCATCAAGGATGGCAACCAGGTGGTGCTCAGTTGGCAGGTGCAGCCCACCTCGCCCGCGTCCCTGACTCTCTCCGATGGCTCCTCCACCTATGATGTCACCTCGATGACCAATCCCACGACGGGCGCGGGAACAGGCTCCTTCACCGTTCCGGCGACTTCCACCATCTTCACTCTGAATCTGAACTACGGCAGCGGCACGAAATCCCTCCGTGTGCTGCGGGAGGCGGCGAACACCGGAGCCTTCACAATCAACAAGGTGAAGTATGCCGTCGGCGAAACCACCACGGCCACCTGGTCAGGTGTCACCGGAAATCCTGATTCGTGGGTTGGCATCTACGCCGCAACCGCCCAGATCCAGGCGCAGTATTCGACCCAGTGGAATTACTTGAATGGAACGAAAACCACTGGCGGAAACGTTACATCCGGCTCCATGGGTTTCACCCTTCCCGAGGGCGACTACTACGCCGTCCTGCTTCTGGATGGAGGATACACCGTCGAGAAAGGCCCCATCTTCTTCCGCGTGACCAATCCCGCGAACGAAGTACCCGAGATCCTCAAGGTGGTTTCCTCAAGTCTTACCGGGGGAAATTTCAACCTCACCTGGGAATCCAAAGCCGGCTACATCTACCGGATCTATACCTCCCCCACACTCGCTGGAAATCCGGAGCAGGATTGGGAATTGCTGGAAAATGCCTGGCCATCCCAAGGCGATGGCACCACGAGCTACGCGGACGAACTGCCGGTTCCCGCTCCTGAGAGGCGCTTCTACAAGATCTTCGGCACCGCACCGTAAAGGTCCGACACGTCGGGCACACGTCCATCTTCCATGGCGCGGGATCATCGATCCCGCGCCGTTTTGCGTATTTTGACAGGGTTTGTGCTCCGGGGAACTCCCGGGCTTCGACAACTTCAAGAAAGATGCCGGAATTTATCATGACGCGGATCGTTACCAGCGGATCAAATACATGAGCTTGCCTCATTCTACCCAGACAGCCAAAACGCAACTCTTTAAAAACCAACAGTCATCCATCAGCCCGATTTCCCATGAACTCGGCATGAACCCATCTCAATCGCCGGATGAAGTGGCGAACCCGTGGATGACGCCGTCGCAGGCCCCGCTGGCACGCACGACGCTGGTCAAGGTCCATCCTCCTTGGATCGACCACCATGAAAACCGACCTGCCTCTCTCCCGCCGGGGTTTCCTGAGCACCTCCACCAAAGCCACCGCACTCGGCCTGCTCGCCGCCGGACTACCCGCCCGCTGGGCCGGCGCGCAAACGGCTTCCGACGCACCGGAAACTCCACACATCAATTTCGGCATCATCGCGCTGACGGATTGTTCACCCATCGTCGTCGCGCATGAAAAAGGGCTCTTCAAGAAGTACGGCATCGAGTCCACGGTGACCAAGGGCGCGAGCTGGGCCGCGATCCGCGACTCGCTTTCCAATGGCGATATCCAGGCGACGCACATGCTTATCGGCATGCCCATCGCCTCCACCATGGGCCTCGGCGGCGCGCCAAAGAAGCCGATGGTCGTACCATGGATTCTCAACCGCAACGGCCAGGCCATCACCCTGGCAAACAGCCTGAAGGGCAAGGTCGCCGCCGATCCGAAAGCGCTCAAGCCGCTGGTGGATGCCGCGAAGGCCGGTGGCAACCCGATGACCTTCGCGATGACCTTCCCACCGGGCACTCATGCCATGTGGATCCGCTACTGGCTCGCGGCCGGTGGCATCAATCCCGGCGATGCCGCGGGTGCCGGTGCGGACGTTTCCCTCATCACCATTCCTCCGCCACAGATGGTGGCGAACATGAAGGTCGGCAAGATGGATGGCTTCTGTGTGGGCGAACCATGGAACGCCAAGTGCATCGTGGACGACATCGGTTTCACCGCCACCACCACCCAGGCGATCTGGAAGGATCATCCGGAAAAAGTCTGCGCCTTCACCGAGGAATTCGCCGCCAAAAATCCGAAGACCGTCAAAGCAGTGCTCAAGGCGCTGCACGAAGCCAGCGTGTGGATGGATGAGATGAAGAACCGCGAGGAGCTCGCGAAGATCGTCAGCGCGCCCACCTACATCAACTGCCCGCCGGAATCCATCCTCGGCCGGCTCCAGGGCAAATATGACATGGGCGACGGCCGCAAGGTCCGCGATCCGGACTACATGGTCTTCAGCGAGCGCAACTGCAACTACCCACAGCCGAAGTATGCCAAGTGGTGGCTCACCCAGCTCCGCCGCTGGGGCTTCACCGACGGCGCGCCGGATTACGAAGGCGTGGCGAAGCAGGTCATGCGCAATGACATTTACGAAGAGACGATGAAGGAGCTGGGCGTCAGCCACGGCGGCCTCAGCAACTCTCCCGAGAAGTTCTTCGACGGTTCCACCTTCGATCCTGCAGCCGATCTCGAAGCCTACGCCGCATCCTTCGCCATCAAGACTCCCAAGGGTTGATATCCGGTCGGAAACCAGCCCCGCGGCGTGCGGATCGCCGCGGGGCCACATCCCCAGCTCGTCATGAATCTCATCTCCAAACTCAAGCTCGACTCCTTTCTTCTGCCACTGGTCGCACTCGCCGTTTGCATCGGCATCTGGGCATTGGTCGCGGGCAAATCGAACACCATCACCAAGACCGATGACTGGGGGGACACGGTGACTGTCACCACCCGCGAAGGTATCTCGAAGGATCTGCCCTCTCCCGTTGAAACCTGGACTGCCAGCAAACCCTACATCACCCAGCCGGTGGCGAAGCGGGGCGAGCTCGATCAGGGCATTCTGCGTTTCACCTGGCTCTCACTGAAGCTGGTCGCACAGGGCTATCTCCTTGCTCTGCTCGTAGCGACGCCCATCGGCTTCCTGCTCGGACTCTCGAAGAACTTCACCAAGGCCTTCGATCCGCTCATTCAGATCCTGCGTCCCGTCTCACCACTCGCATGGCTGCCACTCGGCATGGTGATTTTCAGCGGACTCAAGATCATGGGTCCGGATGGGCGCGTCTCTTTCGGCACCTCCGATGCCGCCGCCTTGTTCACCATCGCCGTCTGCTCGATGTGGCCCACGGTGCTCAATACCGCGGTGGGCGTGCGCGCCGTGCCACAGGACTATCTCAATGTGGCGAAGGTTTTGAAACTGTCCCGCACCAAGACCCTTTTCAAAATCCTGATTCCCTCCGCCCTACCCTACATGTTCACCGGCTTCCGGCTCTCGCTGGGCATCGCCTGGCTGGTGATCGTAGCGGTGGAGATGCTCATCGGAAAGCCGGGGGTCGGTGGCTTCCTGTGGCAGCAGTACAACGCCAACAGCTTCGCCCACATCATTCTCTGCATCCTCACCATCGGCGTGGTCGGTTACGTCCTCGACCGCCTGATGAGCCTTGTCGAAGGACGCTTCCGTACTGCCTGAAATCATGACACCGCTCATCGAACTCCACGGCGTGACGAAAGGCTATTCACGCAACGTCGTGCTGAAGGACGTGAATCTCACGGTCAACGAAGGCGACTTCGTCTCGATCATCGGCTACTCCGGCACCGGCAAGACCACCTTGATCTCGTTGCTCGCGGGGCTCGCCAAGTCCGACGCCGGAAACGTACTCATGGAAGGCCAGCCGATCCGTGGAGCGAGCCCGGAACGCGGCATCGTCTTTCAGAATTACTCGCTGCTGCCATGGCTCACCGTGGAGCAGAATATCCGCCTCGCGGTGGATCAGGTTTTTCCGAATCTCACTTCTGCGGAACGAGCGGAGCACACGGCCAGCTACATCGCCATGGTGAAGCTGGCCCACGCCGCGAACAAATATCCCAAGGAACTCTCCGGCGGCATGCGCCAGCGCGTCTCGGTGGCACGCGCTCTCGCGATGAAGCCGCGCGTGCTGCTGCTGGACGAGCCGCTCTCAGCACTCGATGCGCTCACGCGCGCCACGCTTCAGGACGAGATCAGCGACATCTGGCAGCAACAGCGCACCACCGTGATCTGGGTCACCAATGATCCGGACGAGGCCATCCTGCTCGCGGACCGGGTCATTCCCCTGCTGCCCGGCAAGGATGGCGCGACCTTGGGCGAGCCTCTCGCCGTACCGCTTGCACGTCCTCGTGACCGCAGGGAGATCGTACACGAAAGCGCATTCAAGAAGCTGCGCCACGAACTCATCCAGACCCTCTCCGCGGCCAAGCGCGGACTCGAGGATGCCTCGGTCACCCGCAAGCTGGCCGTGCCGGACATCCTCCCGGAAGACCTGTCAGTAAAACGGATCTTCGGTGCCCGCCCGGTCGCCCGGCGTCGCTCCCAGCTCCAGAAGGAAGAAGTCAAAGTCCACGTGTCATGAGCGAAAAAGCCCCCGCCCTCGAACTGTTCCGCCTGAACAAGACCTACCCGTCGCCCGCCGGGCCGGCGGTGATCGTGAAGGATTTTTCGATCAACCTGAAACGTGGCGAGTTCGCCACCCTCATCGGCCACTCCGGATGCGGAAAATCCACCGTCCTTTCCATGGTCGCCGGTCTCACCAGCATCACCGATGGTGGCATGATTCTTGATGGCCGTGAGACCACCGGGGCCGGCCCGGACCGCGGCATCGTGTTCCAATCGCCCTGCCTGCTGCCGTGGATGTCCGCCTTCGACAATGTGATGCTGGGCGTGAATCAGGTTTACTTCACTGCCACCAAGGCCGAGCGCCGCGAGCTGGCGGAATACTACCTGTCCGTCGTCGGCTTGGGTGATGCCATGGACAAGTATCCGGCGGAACTCTCCCAAGGAATGCGCCAGCGCGTAGGCATCGCCCGCGCCTTCGCCCTCCAGCCGAAGATGCTGCTGCTCGACGAGCCGTTTGGCATGCTCGACGCCCTGACCAAAATCGAACTCCAGCAGGTTCTTCTGGACCTCTGGCGGCGCAACCGCCTGACCACCCTGATGGTCACGCATGACGTGGATGAGGCGATTTTCTTGTCCGACCGCGTCATCATGATGACAAACGGCCCCGAAGCGACTCTCGGAGAGATCCTGGAGATTGATTTCCCCCGACCCCGCCAACGCGAAATGGTCATCAACGATCCGCTGTTCCACGCCTACCGCGAACATCTCGTCTCCTACCTCACCGAACGCGCCCATCTCCGTACGGAACCAAAGACTTACAACAAGTCCAACCTACTCACCTTTTCCGGAGAACCGGTCGCGGATGCCCATGGTTCCAGCTCCGCCACCGCCGCAGCCTGACGCCCGGAAGCCGCGGCGGTGACCCCTCCGGGCGGCATGAAGCGGGGTTCATGAGCGCGCATGACCACATCTCATGTCCCGGATGACACGATCTCAGCGCCGGAATCTGGCACGCGGCCCCATCGCGCACGGGCCTTGCTTTTCCAGTTCGTGAAACCCGGCCCGATCATGAGCAACCTGCCCCTTCCTACCTCCGCCGACTTCTCGGAAGACCAAAAGGCCTATCTCACCGGCTTCTTCTCCGGCGTCCTGCATCGCGACAAGGTGCCTTTTCTCGGCCAACTCGCCGATGGACGTTTCACCCACGAAGCCGGTGCCGATGTCACGGAAAACGTCCACGGCACCCCGCTTGAAGACCTCTGCCGCGAGGAGCGCATCAAGCACGAGAAGCACGGCCTCGACTCCTACGACACCATCCTGGCGAATGCCGGCAGCGGTGAGTTTCCGAGGGACGGGGACATCTTCCGCTACAAGTTCCACGGCCTCTTCTACGTCACTCCCGCCGAGGAATCGATCATGCTGCGCTGCCGCGTGGCGGGTGGCGCGTTGGATGGCCGCCAGTTCCGGGCATTGGCGAACATCACCCGCGATCTGGGCAATGGATTTCTGGATATGACCACCCGCGCCAACGTGCAGGTTCGCGGCATCCTGCCGGAAGGCGCTCCGGAAGTGCTGATGCGCCTCAGCGAAGCAGGCCTTACCTCCCAGGGCGCGGGCGCGGACAACATCCGCAACATCACCGCCAGTCCCACCACCGGCTTCGACCCCGGCGAATTGATCGACGTGCTACCCTACGCTCGATCACTTCATCACTACATTCTCAAGAACCGCGATCTCTACGGCCTGCCGCGCAAGTTCAATGTCGCCTACGATTCCGGCGGTGCCGTCTCGGTCTGCGCGGATACGAATGACATCGGCTTCCAGGCCGTGCGTGTCGGCGCGAACGAACTCGGCGTCGAGCCCGGCATCTACTTCCGCATGCAGCTCTGCGGCATCACCGGCCACAAGCAGTTCGCCAGCGACAGCGGCGTGTTGCTCACTCCGGCGGAAACCCTTCCCGTGGCAGCGGCATTGATCCGCATGTTCATCGAGAACGGTGATCGCACCAACCGCAACAAGGCCCGTCTCAAGTATCTCGTGGACGAATGGGGCATCCCGAAGTCCCTTGAGGAAACACAGAAGAAGCTCGCCTTCACGCTCCGCAAGTTCCCACTCGAACTCTGCGAGGTGCCGACGCCTAAAGTGAAGCACGGCCACCTCGGCATCCATCCACAATCGGACGGCCGCTTCTACATCGGCATCCTCATGCCGGTCGGTCGTATCACGGTCGGGCAGGCACAGGCCCTTGCCGACATCGCCGAGAAATACGGCAACGGCGATATCCGACTCACCGTCTGGCAGAATGCGATCATTCCGAATCTCCGCGAGGAAGACCTGGAAGCTGTGAAGGCCGCCATCCTCGCCTGCGGTCTCGCCTGGTCCGCCACTTCGGTTTCCGGCGGCCTAGTCGCCTGCACCGGAAACAAGGGCTGCAAGTATGCCTCCGCCGATACCAAAGGCCACGCGCTCAAGCTCGGCAGCTATCTCGAACAAACCGTCGCCCTCGACCAGCCCGTCAACATCCACCTCACCGGCTGCCCGCATTCCTGTGCCCAGCACTACATCGGCGACATCGGCATGATCGCCGTAAAGGTGAAGACCGCCGATGGCAACAGCGTGGAAGGCTACAACATCGTGCTCGGCGGCGGTACCGATGACACCCGCGGCATCGCCCGCGAGATTTGGAAGGGCCTTCCCTACGACGAAATCCCGCCGCTGTTGGAATCTCTTCTCAAGGTCTATCTGGCCACCCGCCTTGACGACGAGACCTTCAACACCTTCGCCAACCGCCACGCGGTGGAAGACCTCAAGGCCTTGCTCGGCACCGCACTGCCCGCCTGAAACCCCAACCTCTCATTGCCATGTCACTCCCCATTCCAACCGACGCGCCATTCAGCGACACGCAGCGGATGTGGCTCAAAGGCTTCTTCGCCGGCCTCGGTCTTTCTGCTCCCACAGGGGGCGCAACCACCGCCATGGAACCAGCAGCCACCGGCGAACCTCTGGCCATCCTCTGGGGGTCGCAGACCGGCACTGCCGAAGCCTTTGCGAAACAACTTGCGAAAAAAGCCAAGGCCCTCGGACTCACGCCAACCATCTACGACATGGCCGCCGTGGACGCCGCCACGCTCGCCGCCATGGGCAACGTGGCCATCCTCACCAGCACCTATGGCGATGGCGAACCGCCCGACAATGCAGCAGCCCTCTACGCCTCCGTCATGGCGGAGAACAACGCGCTGCTGGCCGGAGTGAAATACAGCGTGTTCGCGCTGGGCGATTCCAACTATCCCGCCTTCTGCCAGTGCGGCCGTGACTTTGACAGCAAGCTCGAAGCTCTCGGTGCCACCCGGGTGTCTCCGCGCGTGGAAGGAGACTGCGATTACGATACTCCTTTCGCCACTTGGTCGGAGACCTTGTTAGGCGTGCTGGCCAGTGAAGCCGCTGCATGAGCGCGATCCCGACACCGCAGGAAATCAAGAAGTCCGCAGTCTTGCGGACTCTCATCGACGACCTGCTCGCGGAACAGAAGACCCTTCAAACTCCGGTCGCCCGCTTCGCGGAGATTCACGACCGCGAGCCCGATCTCGCCGCGCACTATCGCAATCTCATCCCGCTGACCGCTCCCGAGCCGGGAGAACAATATGCTTTCGAGGTCTCGCTGGATCGCTGCACCTCCTGCAAATCCTGCGTCGCCGCCTGCCATTCGCTCAACGGACTCGATGACGATGAAGCCTGGCGCGACATCGGCACGCTTGTCGGCGGCAGGCAGGAACCAGCCTGGCAACAAACCGTCACCACCGCCTGCCACCACTGCGCCGATCCCGGCTGCATGACCGGCTGCCCGGTGGGAGCATATGAGAAGGACAAGGAAAACGGCATCGTCCGTCATCTGGATGACCAGTGCATCGGTTGCTCCTACTGCCTGCTGAAGTGTCCCTACGATGTCCCGAAGTACTCGAAAAAGCGCGGCATCGTGCGGAAGTGTGACATGTGCCATGGCCGCCTCGCCGCCGGTGAAGCTCCCGCGTGTGTGCAGGCCTGCCCCACCGGCGCGATCCGGATCGTGAAGCGGAAGGTATCCGAGATCGTGGATGAAGGAATCGCAGGCAAAGGCTTCCTCGCCGGAGCACCAACACCGAAGGTCACCAAGCCCTCCACCCGCTATGTTGGCCGACCGGTTCCCACCACCGCAAAACCCGCCGATCAGGAAACCCTCACTCTCCAACATGCACACCTGCCGCTGGTCCTGATGCTTACGCTCACCCAGGCGGGCCTCGGTCTGCTGATCGCTGCGGCGTTTCTCCATCACACGGCCGTCGCCATCACCGGGGCGGGTGTGTTCTTCACGGGGATGGCAGCATCCATCCTGCACCTTGGTCGTCCGCTGGGTGCATGGCGCTTCTTCCTCGGACTGCGCACAAGCTGGCTCTCGCGGGAGATCCTCGCGTTTTCCATGGTCGCACCGTTGGCCATGCTGATCCCGGCACTACCCTGGCTCTCGCCTTACATTCCGGAAAAATTCGCCGGACTGGCGCAACAGTTCATCGGCACTCTGGCTCCCACGCTTGCCATTCTCTCCGTGATCTCCGTCTTCACCTCGGTGATGATCTACGTCGATACCCATCGCCCGACATGGCGGATCTCCATCACTGGTACCCGCTTCTTTGGCACACTGGCGGTATTTTCCGCGCTCGGTCTCGCCGCTTCATCGCCCTCCTTCCTCACACTCGCCGTTGCCGGACTGGCCATCATCGCCAAGCTGGTTCCAGAGTCCCGCTTTCTGCGGGACAATGCGGACCCCGATGATCCATGGACACCGGACGCCCATGTCGCGCGCCTCATGCGGTTGCGGGTGATGGCGCCACTTCTCAACGGCCGTTTCACCGGAGCGCTCGCCGCCCTGTTCATGCTGATGATCTCCCCATGGATCTCCATCGCTCTGATGCTGGTGGCGGAACTACTGGAGCGCGCGATGTTTTTCAGCACCGTCTATTCCCCGAAAATGCCCGGCAACATCAGCAAATCCACCCGGCATTGAAAAGTAGCACAAGCATTCCTGCTTGTGAGTTTTCCCGGCAGATCACGGCAATGATCCTCAAACGCCCCTCTCAGCCGCGAACCCGATGAATCCCCGTCATTCGCCGGATGACCACTCCGATGCCAGCCTCTCCATTTGCATCGCGCCCATGCACGGCGGATGCTTATGATGCCGGAGCCTCTTCCTTCCCGTGATTCCCTTCAAACAGCACCACGGTCCTCTCACCGCGGAATTGCTCCGTGAGCCCGGACGTTTCGGCCTCGGCCAGGTGCCCGCAGGCGCGGTGCCGGATGCCGTCACCACCTCCATCTGCGGCTTCTGCTCCACCGGTTGCCGGTTGAGGCTTCATCTGAAGGACGGCGAAGCCATCGGCCTCACACCCGAGGCCCGCTATCCCGTCAACCTTGGCATGGCGTGTCCGAAAGGCTGGGAAGCCCTCGCCGTCCTGGACGCGCCCGACCGCGCAACTGTTCCCCTCCTGCGCGAGCACGCGAATGGCGGGTTGCGTGAAACCACCTGGGACCATGCCATCGGCACCATGGTCAGCCGCTTCAAGGACATCCAGGCCCGCCACGGCCAAGAAAGCCTCGCCTTCATCTCCACCGGCCAGATTCCCTGCGAGGAAATGGCATTCCTCGGCGCGCTCGCCAAGTTCGGGATGGGCATGAAGCATGGCGATGGCAACACCCGCCAGTGCATGGCCACCGCTGTCGCAGCCTACAAGCAATCCTTCGGCTTCGACGCCCCGCCATACACCTACGCCGATTTCGAAGAGTCCGACGTGCTGGTGTTCGTGGGCGCGAATCCCGCGATCGCCCACCCGATCCTCTGGCAGCGTGTGCTCTCCAACCGCCGCTCGCCCGAGATCGTGGTGATCGATCCGCGCCGGACTGAAACCGCGCACTCAGCCACCCGGCACATCGCCCTAAAGCCCAAGGGCGATCTCTGGCTGCTCTATGCACTCGCCCGTTGCATCATGGATGAAGGGCGCATCGATCAACAGTTCCTCAACGCACACACCAGCGGATTCGAAGAGTTCAAAACCTTCCTCGCCAATTACTCTCCGGAGGAAGTGGAGAAACACACCGGACTCACGCCGGACGCGGTCCGCGCTCTCGCCCGGCTCGTCTCCGATCCCACCAAGCGCGTCTCGTGGTGGTGGACCATGGGAGTGAACCAATCCTACGAGGGAACCCGTACCGCACAGGCCATCATCAATCTCGCACTGATGACCGGCAACATGGGCAAACCCGGCACCGGCGCGAACTCGATCACCGGCCAGTGCAATGCGATGGGTTCGCGGCTGTTCTCAAACACCACCAATCTCCTCGGCGGTCATGACTTCACCAATCCCGCCCACCGTGAAAAAATCGCCAGACTGCTCGGCATGGATGAGAGCCGGATCCAGCGCGAGAATGGCTGGGCCTATGACCAGATCATCGACGGCATCGAACGCGGAGATATCAAGGGACTGTGGATCATCGCCACCAACCCGAGCCATTCATGGATCAATCAAGGCCGGTTCCAAACGCTGCGCGACAAGCTGGAATTTCTCGTGGTGCAGGACATGTATTCGTCCACGGAAACCGCACAAGTCTGCGACCTGCTGCTGCCCGCCGCAGGATGGGGTGAAAAGGAAGGCGTCTTCATCAACTCCGAACGCCGTATCGGCGCCATCCGCCAGGTGCGCAAGCCTCCCGGCGTCGCCCTCTCGGACTTCCGCATCTTCCGGTTGCTGGCAAATGCGTGGGGGGGTGATTTGTTCGCGGAATGGACCTCTCCGGAGGCCGTCTTTCGTCTTCTCACCAAAATCACCGAAGGCCAGCCATGCGACATATCCGGCATCAGCGGTTACGAGATGATCGATGCCGCCGGTGGCATCCAGTGGCCCTACCCATCCAACGGACCAGATCCTTCCCGGGAACGACGGCTCTTCGCCGATGGTCGTTTCTACACCGCGGATCAGCGCGCGAAGTTCCTCTTCGATGCGCCTGCGGAGTTGTTGCCGGAGGAACCCGATGGGAAGTATCCCTTCATTCTGCTTACCGGCCGGGGCAGCTCGAGCCAATGGCATACCCAGACCCGCACCGCGAAGTCCTCGATCCTGCGGAAGCTTTCACCCTCCGAGCTTTATGTGGACATCCATCCCTCGGATGCAGCACGCTACGGAATCTCCGAACATGACCAGGTGGAGGTAGTCAGCCGCCGCGGGTCGCTGATGGCGCGGGCGTGGCTCACACCCACCATGCAGCCGGGCCAGGTCTTCCTGCCCATGCACGATTCCGAAGTGAACCGCCTCACACACGCCAGCTTCGATCCGCACTCCCGCCAGCCATCTTACAAAGCCTCCGCCGTCGCCATTCGCAAATACAAGCAACCCTGAGATGCCTCAAGTCATTCTCCATCACCTCTTCCGTTCGCCAGGCCACAATTACTTCGGCCACCACGGCATGCCTGCCGGCGAAAACGGGATCGAGGATTGCGATGAGATTGAGTTGGTCACGGGACGAGGCATCGTTGGCGACCGCTTCTTCGACTTCAAACCGGACTACAAGGGGCAAATCACCTTCTTCGACCATGCGGTGGTGGAGGAAGTTCGCATCCACGCTGACAAGCCCGGACTGCCAGCCTCCGCATTCCGCCGCAATGTGATCATTGAAGGCGTGGACTTGAATTCCCTCATCGGACGCCGCTTCCGTTTGGGGGATATTCTTTTTGAAGGCACCCAGGAATGCAGTCCCTGCTACTGGATGGATGCCGCCTGCGGAAAGCCGGGCATCGAAAACCTGCTCAAAGGCCGTGGTGGCCTGCGCTGCCGGATCTTGGAAGATGGCATCTTGAAGAGATCCGGAAGTGTGCCTCTCCAAATCGAAGAGTCCGCGGAAGCCTGAGCCACCTCAGCCTCCCAGATAGCTCATCTCCGCCTTGTGGACGGGTTCGCTCCGATCGTCGCGCAATTCCGAGTAGCGGTCGTCACGGTTTCCCCATATTCCTCCAAGAGCCGCGGCAATGGTGGAATCGTCCGCACCTCCGCGCAACAACCCCTTGAGATCATGACCGCTTCCAGCAAAGAGGCAGGTGAATAGTTTTCCCTCCGGTGATAGTCTCAGCCGCGAGCAATCTCCGCAGAATGGCCGGGTCACCGATGCAATGATGCCGATCTCCCCTCTTCCGTCCGTATGCCGGTAGCGGAGCGCCGTAGCGCCTCCACGCCCCGGATATACCTCCAGCGGAAACTCTTCCACAATCATCTCCACCATCTCCGCTGCCGGGACAACCGAACGACGGTCCCAGCCGTTTGTCTCACCCACGTCCATGAACTCGATGAAGCGCATCGTCACGCCTGACTCCCGCGCCCACCGCACCAAAGGAAGGACCTGCGTCTCATTCACACCGCGCTGGATCACGGCGTTCACCTTCACTGGCAAGCCGAATACCTTGGCCACCTCGATACCGGATAGTACCCGCGAAACATCCGCGCCGGTTCCATTCATCCGCCCGAAGATCTCAGGATCGATCGCATCGAGACTCACCGTCACCCGGTTCAATCCGGCCAAGGCCAGCCGCTCCGCCTGGTGTGCCAACAGGATGCCGTTGGTCGTCAGAGCGAGATCCGGTTTCCCCGGAAGGCTGGCCAACAAGCCGACAAGATTCTCAATCCCATGCCGCAGCAAGGGTTCGCCACCGGTGAGCCGCAGCTTGGTCACACCCGCTGCCACCGCGAGTCCTGCGACACGATGGATTTCCTCGAATGTCAGCAATTCCCCCTTGGGAAGAAACTCATGACCCGGTCCGAACTGGTCCGCGGGCATGCAGTAGCCGCAGCGGAAATTGCAACGGTCCGTCACCGAGATCCGCAGATCCCGGAGCACGCGGCCGTGGCGGTCTTGCAAAGTCATCTGGAAAACGAATAGCAGCATCCGAACCGAATGCCCGGACGAATTCTCAAGGCCGATGAATCACCCGCTCCGGATGAATGCCAGCCTTTCATCCCACACGAACACCATCCCCACGGTAAAGGCTGGTATTCTGCTCATTGGCTGGAAACCATCGCATCATGAACGAACTCGTGACACCTGCTGAGGCCACGGGACGCATTCTTTCCAACCTGCCCGTAACCGCTATCGAGAGCGTGCAGCTCGCGCACGCGCTTGGCAGGGTCCTGCGATCATCCATCTTTGCCGATCGCGCGCTACCTCCGTATCGCCGGGCCACTATGGATGGGATCGCCTTCCGGGGCCGTGCCCCATCATTCCGTATCGCCGGTTTGCACGCCGCGGGAGATGCTCCACCACGCGCATTGGAAATTGGCGAGGCCTGGGAAATCATGACCGGTGCAATCGTGCCCGAAGATTGCGACACGCTGATGCCTTACGAGGAAGTCGCCATTCTGGGAGGCATCGCCACTCTCCAGGGCGATGCGACCACCGGACAATTCATCCATGAGGTCGGTGTCGACGCGGCGGCAGGCAGCTTGCTTGTCCCACAGGGCTTTCTGTTAGGATCCGCTGAGATCGCCATCGCGGCGTCCGTGGGTCTTGTAGAGCTACCGGTTTCCAAACATCCGGTCATCACCATCCTCACGACTGGTGATGAAGCGGTTCCCGTGAATTCCACACCACAGCCCTGGCAAATCCGGCGCTCGAATGGCCCGATGCTGGAATCGATCCTACGGAGATTGGGTCACGCGGAGATTCACCATCATCACGTGCCGGATGATATCCAACTGCTGGAACACGCCGTCGATGCCGTGCTCCTCACCAGCGATCTCATCCTGCTCTGCGGTGGCATTTCGAAAGGCAAACGCGACCATGTCCGCGAGGTGATCGAAGCCCGTCTCGGCCTGCCCGCTTTCCACGGTGTCTTCCAGCGCCCCGGCAAGCCTCTCGCCTTCTGGAATGGTCCGCCTCCGGTATTCGCCCTGCCGGGGAATCCGGTTTCCGTGCTCGCCACCTATACCCGCTACGTGCGCCCGGCCCTGCTGGCCATGCAAGGCGCGACACCCCCCTCTCCGTTGTTGCTACCCTTGGCTAGTCCGACGGAATCCCTTCCCAAACTGACCTGGTTGTTGCCTGCGCGGATCGTGAACGGGCAGGCCGAACCGTTGCCACCGCGCAATTCCGGCGACTTCGTCTCCATTGCCGGAGCCACGCATCTCCTTGAAATTCCACCGGCCCGGGGCACCCTTTCCCCAGGTGCTCTGGTCACCGCCCATTCCCTCTGATCCGCTCATGTCCCTCTCCCACATCAATGAGTCAAACCAAGCCGCGATGGTCGATGTCTCCGGCAAGCCGGTGACCGTCCGCCATGCCGTCGCCGAGGCCCGCATCACGGTGAATGACGCGGTGGCGGAACAATTCCGCGATGGTGAGTTCTTGTCGAAAAAAGGCCCGGTTTTTCAAACCGCCATTCTTGCAGGGGTGATGGGAGCGAAGCAAACCCCACATCTGATCCCGCTGTGCCATCCGTTGCCGCTGGAAGATTGCCAGATCACCACTGAATTCGCCAACAATGAGGCGGTGCTGCGTTGTTCCTGCAAAACGACCGGCCGCACCGGCGTGGAGATGGAGGCCCTCACCGGAGCCACCATTGCGGCACTGACCTTCTTCGACATGATCAAAGCCCTCGATAAGACCGCGGTCATCCACTCCATCCGCGTGATCGAGAAAACCGGCGGCAAGTCCGACATCCTTCCGGCCAATACATGAACGCGCTCATTCTCACCGGCGGCATCAGCCAGCGGATGGGCCGCGACAAGGCTCTCATCGAACGCCCGGATGGCACGCGCCAGATCGACCACATGGCTGCTCTCGCCCGCCGGTTCTCGGACCACGTGTTCCTCTCGACTCGCGATGACAATGACCGCGGTACCGGCCTGCCCCTTCTCGTCGATGAAGTCCCCGGGTCCGGCCCCACTGCCGCCCTCTCCGCCGCCGCGGCCACAGGATTGAGCGGCCCATGGCTGGTGCTGGGCTGCGATCTCTTCCTGCTGGATGAAGCCACAATCGGGCACCTGGTCGAACATCGCGATCCTTCCCGCACCTCAACTGCCTTCCGCAACCGCATCGACGGCCGCGCCGAACCTCTCTGTGCGATCTACGCGGAATCTGGTATTCAGGCAGCGCGCGATGCTCACCGTTGCGCGCGGAAATTCCTGGAAGCGCTCGATCCTCTGTTGCTCGATCTCCCCTACCCGGCCGCTCTCGACAACGTCAACACACCCGCAGACCTCACCGAGGCTTTTCTCAAACTGGAGCGCGGCGTGGTTCCCAAAGCCGTCAGCCTGCTCTACTTCGCCATCCTCCGCGAAGCCAGGGGCTTGTCTGCGGAAAGCGTGGAAACTCTCGCATGGACCGCAGCCGGTCTCTATGAGGAACTATCCTTCCGCCATCGTCTCCCTCTTGAAACCTCCCAACTCCGTGTTGCCCGCAATGGAGAATTTTCCTCGTGGGACGCTCCAGTCGCGGATGGCGACGAATTCGTCTTTATTCCTCCCGTCGCCGGAGGCTGATCGCATCTCCATGTTCCGGATCTCCACCACCCCCATTGAGACCGCTACCGTGATGGCCACGGTCGAAGACCCCACCTGTGGTGGCCTCGTCATTTTCGAAGGCCGCGTCCGCAACCATCATCGGGGACGCGACGTGCTTCGTCTGGAATACGAGGCTTACCAAGCTCTCGCCGAGGCCGATGGCAATCGCATCCTCCGTGGAGCTCTCAACCGCTTCGACATCCATGCCGCAGCCTGCGTCCACCGCACCGGCATGCTGGACATCGGCGACATCGCCGTGGTCGTGGCGGTTTCAGCCGCCCATCGCGATGCCGCGTTCGATGCCTGCCGTCATATCATCGACGAGCTGAAGGCCACCGTTCCCATCTGGAAACATGAGTATTATACCGATGGGACCGACGAGTGGACCGGCTGCGACCACTGCTCCGGACACCGCCACTGAGATTCCGAAATGGCCGGGCGGCATACCGCCCGGCCATCTCATCATTGCATGTTACCCTGTGAAATCCATTGGATCGCCATGAGTCAATGGCCGGACCGGACGAGCTATTACGCGGATTTTCAGAAACCGCTCATTTGAACCACTCGGACAGCGGCAGCCGCAGGTAGATCAGCGAACCATTGCCCTCATAAAGCACTCCCACATGGGAATCGCCCGCCGGAGCCAAGCAGGAATAGCCGAAGCATGGCCGCTCATCATAGAGGCGCGCCGCCGCATCCGGCCAGGTCATGCCCTGGTCCTTCGAGAGTTTCACTGTCATCGACTGGCGGCCTTTGGTGGAATCCGGATTGGAGAAAAGCAGGAGATCTCCATGTTTCGGATGATTCCAACGCAGCAGGCTGCCCATGCACACCGGCTCGCGCAACTCCTTGCGGTCGGTCGGATGCGGTGTCCATGTCCTGCCCAGATCCTTGGTCGTCGCGATGGTCCTCGATCCCCCGCGGTTGTCGCGGCAGTTGATCATGATCGAGCCGTCCGCCAGCTCCACCAACTGCGCTTCGGTGGTGTCCGACTTCACCCCCGTTCCGATCGCCCAAGTCTTACCGCGGTCCTTCGAGCTGAGCATCGTAGAGAACGGCTTGCCATCAGCGGCCTTGTATTGGGCGGGAACGGCCAGCGTGCCATCCTTCATGGTGATGCCGGTCCCCGGCCCATTGAACAGCAGTTGCCACTCCGGATTCTTTACCTGCGGGGTGATGCTTTCACCCTTTGACCAGCTCCTGCCGTCATCATCACTGTAGGAAAGCACAAGCTGGCCGGTTTCATCGGGAGTCATTCCCGGCCCCGAGCCATTCCATGCCCGCTTGCCGTGACTCCACAGGGACGCGATCCATACCCGTCCGGTGACATCGTCCGAAAAGATGCACGGATCGCCGACGCCATCGTAATTGAATTTCGGGTCATCCCCCATGTCGACCGCCACCCGCATCGGCTCCCAGACCTTTCCGCCATCGGTGCTGCGCGACAGCCCCACATCGATATCCGCAGGCAGGTCGCCTGCATTCCGATAGCGGATATCATAGGCGGCCAATAGCGTGCCCTTTTTTGTCCGGACCAATCCCGGAATACGGTAGGCCTTCGACTTGTCATCTCCCGGCTTCCGCAACAACAGCCCGATGCGCTGCGATCCTTCTGGAGAGGAAATGGCGGGTTCCACCACCGCCCCGCCAATCTTCAGACGGTTCAAAGCAGCATCCACGCGTCCGTCAATGTCCGCCGTTTTTTTCAGTTCGACGGACAACCAGAACCAATGCACCCCCGCTTCCAGCGTGAGATCGCAGGAACGGCTCATCGCGCCCGTCTTTGGTGCCAGTTCCGCCACAGCTTCCCCGCCGGCGGAGGCCGAGGCCTCCTTCCCGCGGAAAATCCTTACCCGCTCCACATCCTGAATCCGGCTGGTTCCAGTCAGTGCCGCCTCGATCCCTTCCAGCTTCGCCGGTTGATCAAGGGTAACCTTGAATCCCAGCACCGGATTGATCTCCTGACCCACGAGCACGGGGCATACCGGTTGCACGGTCGCCACTTCCGCAGCATTTGTGAATGTCAGCAGAAAGGGGATCAGGAACAGGCTGGATTTCATCATATCGGTTGGAGTGTAGCGCAAATCGGATCGGGTGCATCATCCTACCTTTCCCAGCCCTCCTTCTTGTCATTTGATCACCGGTTGGTTTTCCAAACCGGTTCCGGCATCACTTCCACGACTCTCTCCGCCACTGGCTTTTTGTCAGGCGGATGAACGTCAGGACCGTCCCATCCGAGATCGCTGGTCACCACCAGCTTCACTCCCGGGATATCCTTCGCCACCCGCGCCTGCACTTCGCGATACTGCGGCCAATACTGCCGCAATGGATCTTTTCCGCCTATCCGGGGCAGTTGGATCAGATAAAATGGAAGTCCCGGATTTCCCAGAACACCCCGCCATCCTGTGATCAGGTCGCAGATCAGTTGTCCGTTCCAACGATCATCCGGACTCTCTGCGTTGGTTTCTCCTTGATACCAGATCACGGCTTCAAACGGGAATCCCGCCCACGGCCGGACGCCCGACTCGAACAGGAAACCAGGCCGGAAGGGATGATTGGCCGTAACGTGAGTGCCGAGATTCCGCCTGGCTCTTCCCTTTGCCCAGGATGAAACCCTGTCGCTTTCCAGCCATTGATCGGACAACAGCGGACGATATGCGGAATGGGACTCCAGCACCTCCCGTGGCAACCATGCCTCGGTTCCAGAACCACCCACCGCGTTTTCCACGATGCCGATCGGCTCTCCCGTCCTCTGGTGGACCATCTTTCCCACCCACCATGCGATCGCGGAAATTTCACCTGCGGAGGAAGGCGAGGCCATGGCCCATCCACCTTGGAAATGGTCCCTGGCATTCAGACGCGCAACCATTGCATCATCATAAATCCGGGAATCGGTAGGTGCGGATATCCAATCGCACAGCCTCACCAACTTCATTTCACCGGCTTTTGCAGACTCTTCCCTCCCGCCGACGGCGCGCGACAGAGGAAAATCCATGTTCGATTGCCCGGAGAACAAATACACCCTACCCACCAGAATATCGGTCATCACCAGCTTCTCCGTGCCGCTCTCGATCCGCAACTCGCGACCTTCATGTGAAGACGCCATCGGCGGCCACATCAGCCGCCACTTTCCGTCCTGCCCGGCCACAACCTTCCGCTTGGATCCGGCGAAGGTCACGGAAACCGTCGCTCCGGCAACGGCACATCCCTGGATCGGGATCTCCGTCCCGACGGGCATTACCATGTGGGACGCAAACGGACGTGCCACGGAGAGGTTCTCCGCGAGAGCCAACCCCGACATCACTAAAAAAGCCGCTGCTCGCAACCACATGCCGGCATCCTGACCCTGTCGCCGCGGATCGCAACCTTGCGCAAACTGGTCCGCTTAACCAACCACGCGGTGGAAATCGCCGGAGAGCAGGATGCCACTATGGTCGCCGCAACTCCACTCCTGCCCCTCCAGCCGCCATGAAGACCCCATTGCTCATTGCCACGCTTGCCACCACACCCATCGCCGCCCATTCCGCCACCGTCGTCCTCAACAACAAGGACAGTTCAGGCTTGGTCACCACCGGCTCCCAGGCCACCTTCGGCGGACAGAGCTTCATTCTCTCCACTGCGGGAGCTGGCACAGGCGATACCGTGGCCGCGAACAGCCCGCTGCCAGCTACCGCCACTCTGAACAGCATCACATTCGTCAAAGCTCCCACGGGTTCCGCAACAGCAGGCCAGCTCTATGTGAAGATCTATACCGGCAGCGCGGATGCCACCGGGACTCCCGTGGCGGTTTCCTCGAACAGCATCGATGTGAACTCCGCCACCGCGCTCAGTGATCTGGCCTGGACGTTCTCCGGCTCCTCGCTTTCCACCAGCACCACCTATTTCGCGGTGTTTTCGACAAACAACGCCAACGACTCGACTGGAACCGACGGAGTCGGAGCCAGAATCGCCGCGGCCAACTTCGGCGGCGGATTCGTGAGCACCTACTCCGGCGGCACTGCTTTCAACGCCAACAGTCCCACCCCGGCCGGAGTCGCATTCGACAGCCGCTTCGCAGTGACCTTCACCACCGTGCCGGAACCGTCGGCAGCACTGCTGGGATCACTCGGGCTGCTTGCGATATTCGGCCGCCGTCGCGCTTGATTCGTTTCTTGGGTACATGCAATGAACCGGACGGTCGGGCCATCGGTCCGGCCGTCCGCTTTTCATTCAATGAGCACGTTTCTCCTGCCAGTCCACGTTGATCGGGCCGCCCGGATCTTGTGGGATTACCATCGCCTTGATGAGTCCATCCACGCCGCAGCTGGCATCGTCGTCTTCGGCAGCAATGACCTGCGGGTCGCCGCCCATGCGGCAGACCTCTACCACCGCGGCATGGGACGATGGATCGTGTTCTCCGGGGCAAGAGGACGGATGACGGAACATTGGCCGGAGACGGAAGCCATGGTGATGGCGGAGACAGCACGTGCGAAAGGAGTTCCGGCCAGCGACATCCACATCGAAAACCGGGCCACCCATACAGGCGAAAACATCCGCTTCTCGCGTGAGATTGTCGACCGGATCTCCTCCATTTCCAATCCATTGGTCGTGGTGCAGAAGCCCTACATGGAACGCCGCACCCGCGCGGCTCTCGACATCCAATGGCCGGACCGCGATTTCCTGGTGACCTCGCCGCCGATCCGCTTCGACGCCTATTTCACGGAAGAGCTTACTCCCTCCATCGTGCTGGGTGCCATGACCGGGGATTTCCAGCGCATCCTCGACTACCCGGCGAAAGGGTTCGCCAGCACCCAACCGGTATCCCCTGAAGTCATGGAAGCCTTTCAAATCCTGTGCAGCGCGGGCTACGGCGATCCCCTTCCCTAGCTGGTTGGTTTTCCCCACCTGCGGCACGCATTTGCGACGGAGATCATCCGGGAGTAACCCGCTCCTTACCCCGAACCCGGGGGCCGTCGCTCCGATGAAATCCTTCCCGCGCTTCGCCACACTTCTGCTGGCCTTCGCCCTCTCATCCCATCGTGCGTCCGCTGTTCACTACAAGCTGTTCGTCCTGACCGGCCAGTCGAATTCTCTCGGCACGACGAACGCAGGTGAAGCGGACTCCTCACCCGGCGCCGATCCGGCCGATGCACACGTGAAGTTCTACTGGAGCAACATCGCGGATGCCACCCATCCGCTTGGAAACTCCGGAGGAGCATTCAGCACCCTGCAAGCGCAACAAGGAGGTTACTACACCGGCAGCGCCACTCATTGGGGACCGGAAATCCATTTCGGACGCACGCTCTATCGCGCCGGAGTGCGGGACTTCGGCATCATCAAGGCGAGCCGCGGAGGAGGCGGCAACAGCTTCTGGTCGAAGACATCCAATGATCATCACATGTACACCCAGGTGATGGATACGGTGAACGCTGCCACCGCGACGCTCGCCACAAATGGCGACACCTTCGAGATCGTCGGTCTTCTCTACCTTCAGGGGGAAAGCGATTCCCCGACCGAGGCTAGCATCGCCGACACCCGCATCAAGGAACTGGTGGACAATCTCCGCGTGGATCTACCCAACGCGGGTTCCATGCATGCAGTCATCGGTGGCATCGCTGCTGCGGGCACCACCCGGGACACGGTCCGGGCAAAGCAATCATCCATCGCCGCAGTCACGTCATACATCGACTACTTCAACAATCTCGACCTCCAGTCCCAGGTCGCCGCTGTGGACAACCTGCATTTCGACAAGGCCGCCAAGCGCACCATCGGCGAGCGATTCGCACAGGCCTTTTTCTCGGCCAGCATCGTCTCCCGCCGTTACGGGAAACTCGTCTTCATCGGCGACTCCATCACCCAGGGAGGAAACGGCGATCACCCGGGCTACCGCTATACGGTCTTCAAACACCTTGCTGAAAGGGGCGTTCCGATCGATGCAGACACCGGCTATCGGTTCGCCGGCTCCGTGACCGGCCCCTACGCGAACAGCACGATCACCACGCCGACCGTCAATGGACAGTCGTTCGAGAACATCCATGACGGGCATTTCGGATGGCGCGCCTCATGGGAGTGCGCCCGCGTGCCACTGCCTTCCGGACGCTACAATACCAACAATCTCGGCAATGGCAGCCTGCTCAACTGGACAGGCCAATCCAGCAGCTATGCCACGGTCAACGCAGGCACGTTGCCCTACACCGGAGCTACCTACACGCCGGACACCGTTTCGATCATGATCGGCATCAACGATCTCGCCGACTACATCACGACCGGCGGCCAGTCCGCTGCCGTGGCAGCGGCAACCGTTCGGGATGACATCTCAACGATGATCGATCAGTTGCGTGCCGCGAATCCAAACGTCCGCATTCACCTCAACCGCGTTCTTCATACCAATCAGACCAAGGCGATGCACGACGGCGTCGATGCCCTCAATGCCCTTCTTCCCGCCCTGATCGCGGCGAAGAACGCATCCTCGTCCACCTCTCCCATCTGGCTCGCGGATGCCAGCACCGGCTTCAATCCAGCCACCCAGACCTACGACTATGTCCACCCGCACGCAGCGGGGGAAACCTACGTCGGAGATCGGATCGCGGCTTCGCTCGGCATCATCGAGACTCCGTCAAATTCGGGCACCAGCTCCGCACCGCCCCATATCGAATCCGGATCCTCGTCATTCAACCATCGCTTCGAAGGTCATGAAATCTGGAACGGATCAGCCTTCCCCAATGCTCTGTGGAAGCAAACGGGCACGCTCACCAAAACCATCGACAATGCCGCGCCCACCGATCTTCGGGTTGTGAATCCAGGCAGCGGTGGAGCATGGATCGAGGGGACCGACAGCGGATGGAAGACGGGCAACACCGGGAACTGGACCTTGGAGACCCGCATCAAGTTCCACGCGAATCCATCCGGTTTCATCCTCTGGCTGGGCACGGGCAATCACACCATCCTCGTCGAAATCCACGGAGACCGCACACAGGACAATGGAAACAGCACGTACAACGTGGCCCACAACAATCTCGACGGACAGTTTCACACCTTCCGTGTTGTCAACGACCCGGGCAACAATGCCTATCATGTCTGGCGTGATGGAGTCCGTCTCACTCCCGTGGCAGGTGTCGCCTACGACAACAGCAGCACGGAAAACCGGCTGATTCTCGGAGACTACACCTCGCAGTCATTCGGGAACAATTTCGATGCCACCATTGATTACGTCCGCTACGACCTGACAAACGCCTACCTGCCCACCGGCGCGGATGCCGACAACGACGAACTTCCAGACTCCTGGGAATACCAATATGGAAACACGATCACCACCATGGCGGCGGCCAATGATGACGATCATGACGGGCATACGAATCTGGAAGAGTATCTTGCAAACACCCATCCGCTCGACTCCTCCTCATCTCTGGCGATCTCCTCGATCACCTCCTCCTCCGGCATGACCGCCATCCGGCTCAATACGTCCCCGCAGCGTCTCTACACGCTGTTCAAATCGGAAGACCTTTCCACATGGGCTGCGGTGCAGGGCCCCGTGAGCGGCACCGATGGCATCCTCACCCTCGAGGACACCCACGCTTCTGGAGCACGCGCGTTCTACAAGGTGAAGGCCACGATGCCTTGAGGCGATCTGGTTTCCTCAACCGACCACCCGGGGTTCCTTGAGACAAAAGGGAGCGAGGGCATGCTGCGATCGATCACATTCGTTGTCGTTCCACATGAAACCCAAAGGCCCCCTCCTCCCCATCCTTCTTTGTCTTTGCGCGAATGCCGGCATGGCGTCCGCCGTCACCTGGACCGGCGCGTCCAATGCCACATGGAGCACGGCAGGCAACTGGACACCCTCCGCGCCAACCACCACGGATACCGCCACGTTCGACTCCAGCTCGACCGCCAACCAGGTAATCACCCTCACCGCCGCCGCCACCGTGGCCGGCATCACGGTCAACGGCGCGCCCTCGCCCATCTCCGTCTCCGGAAATTTCGCTTTGAATGCCGGTGCCATCTCGGTGGCCAGCGGCAACCAGATCACTTTCCAGAACGGCGCGAACAATACCAATCTCACGTTCAACGCCCTATCCGGAGCGGGGACGGTGATCATTTCAAAGGCGGGCACAGTCAACGTTTCGAACAACGCCACCGCGAGCCAGAACATGGTCACCGCGAACGCGCTGAACTTCACCGGGAACCTCACCTTCCGCGGAGGTACCGCAAGCTCGGCACCGGGCACCATGGCTTCATCCTGGACCGCAGTGGGTGCAGGAGCCCTCACCCAGGCCACCGGGACTTCCTTCTCGCTCGATACCGGTGCTGCTGCAAACAACGCCCGCGATTTCATCGTCACCGATGCTTTCAGTGGAAAAACGCTCACGCTTTCATCTCTCACCGGCTACGGAGCATTGCGTTGTGACTGGGGCGGGACCGCCAGCACCACCGTCACCCGCACCGTCCGCGTCGAGCAGACTACCGATACGGCCTTCAATGGCATGTTCCTGTCCCATCATGGATCGGGGAACATCGTTCGTCATCTGGCCTTGGTGAAGGCCGGCACCGGCACGCTGACGATGAATGGCATCGTCGGCCGGCAAACCACCTCCGCCGTGGGAACGACCGATCAGGTCCCCATCACAGTGGAAGCCGGAACCCTCGTTCTCTCCGCAGCCAATACCCGCCAAGGAGCCGCAACGGTCAACAATGGTGCCACGCTTCAGATCGGCAGTGGTGGAACAACCGGTTCGCTCGGCGTGGCCGCCGCCACCGTGGCGAACGAGGGCACACTGGTTTTCAATCATGGCGCGGGTACCAGCCTCAGCGTGGCCAATGTCATTTCAGGAGGCGGCTCGATCGTGAAACGCGGCGCATCCGCGCTCGCCCTCACCTCCGCATCCACCACCACCGGCAGCATCATCGCGGAAGCCGGAACCCTCCGCCTGGGCAATCACTTCGATACCGCCTCGGTCACCGTCAAGAGCAGCGCTTCCCTCGGAGCCGGCGACAATGCCACTGCTGGCACCGGGACCATGAAGTCGCTCACGCTGGAGTCCGGCTCGATGTCCACACTGAGAGCCACCGACCAACTCGTGGTCAATGACGCAGGCGGGCTTCATATCGGCGGCCCTCACATCCTGACCGCTACCGCCACCGTGGGCCTCACACCCGGCAACATCACCACCGTGATCGACTACAACGGGACGCTGGATGGCGATCCGGCAAGCCTGCAACTGGCTCCGGGCAGCCGCTTCCTGCTTACTCACGATGCCGCGGATACTTCGTTCAAGCTCCAGTACGTCGGCGGATCCATCATCTGGACCGGTGCCGCGGGAACCGCGTGGGAGCTGGACACGACCACGAACTGGATACTCGCTTCGGATTCCAGCCCGACCCATTTCCTGCAGGGCGATCAAGTCACCTTCAATGACAGCGCGGCCACCGGCAACGTGGTCCTGAGTGGCACGCTCCAGCCAACAAGCGTGACCTTCGACAACAGCACGCTGCCCTACACGCTTTCCGGCACAGCGGTCTCAGGAGCAGGTAATGTGATCAAACGCGGCACATCCTCCGCGACCCTCACGAACGCCTCCGCCTATACCGGCACCACGACCGTCGAAGCGGGAACGCTGGTGATCGGCGATGGTGCCACGAACGGCGACATCGGAAGCGGTGCGATCACCGTGCAATCCGGTGGCACGCTTCGCTTCAACCGCACCGGCACCCTGGACTACAAGGCCAATGCGAAGATGCGGAATGTCAATGGTGCGGGTGACATCGTCATCGACGGTGGCGCTTTGTTCTTCAACTACAGCGGCACCGGCCTCGGCTTCACCGAAACCAGCTCGTGGAATGGATTCAGCGGTCGCCTCATCGTGAAAGGCGGCTCGGAATTCCAAACCATCCGCAATGGCGCGACCGCGATGGGCAGCGGCAGCGTGATCCTCGGCGATGCCACCACCAGCGGCTCGCTTTCCCAGATCGAGGGCAACTGGACCTGGACCAATCCGATCGAACTGGTCGGCCCGGGCAACCACATCGACAACCGCTCCGCCAACGGCCCTCGCATCCTCAAACTCCAGGGTGTGATCTCAGGCTCCGGAAACGTCACCTTCCAGGATCCCGCCGCAGGCATGACCAATGTGGAGACCGGCTTCATCCTCACCGGGGCGAACACCCTCACGGGCACCATCACCATTCCGGCCGGTGTGCCGGTGCGGGTGGGCGGTGTCCCCGGCAATACCGATACATCCCAAGCCGGTCCGTCGGCGTCAGGCAGTCTTGGCGGCGCCACCGTCGTCAACAATGGCACGCTGACATTTTCCCGCACGGACAGCCTTGAAGTGGCGAACACCATCTCCGGAAGCGGTGCGGTCGTCGTCGGATTGACCACCCTCACCGGCAGCGCCACCCAAACCGTTTCATTCACCGGAACGAAAACCTACGCGGGCAATACCACCATCCACAACGGCCGGTTGTTCGTGAACGGAATGCTTCCCAATTCCGCCGTGACGGTGGACAGCTCGGGCACACTGGGAGGCAGCGGCACCATCGGCAGCGCCGTGACGGTCAATGGCACGCTGGCACCCGGTAGTGGCGGCGCGGGCAAGCTCACCGCCACCGCAGACTTCAGTCTCTCATCAGGCTCGCGCTACGCCTGGGAGATTTCGGATTGGGATGGAGCGGATGGCACGGGCTACGACACGCTGGCCACCACCACGTTGTCCGTGAACTCCTCCACCGCCAGCCCCGCGACCATTGTCATCACCCCGGCCTCGCTGACGAACTTCACTCCCACCAACCGCACCTTCACGCTGGCCACCACCTCCAGTGGCATCACCGGACTGGATCCCGGCGAAATCACCGTGGATGCCAGCGCTTTCACCGGCGGAGGCTCCTGGGCCGTGCAGGTCCAGGGCAATCTGCTCAAGCTGGTCTACACGGCTCCGCTTCCGAACACCTTCGAAGCCTGGGCGGAATCGAAGGGGCTGACTGGCAACAACGCGCTCCGCGATGCCGACCCGGACCACGACGGCATCAAGAACGTGCTGGAGTATCTGTTTGGAACCGAACCCAACCCGGCCAATCCGGACTCGAATTCTTCCGCCGCCCTGCCCACCCTTTCGGTGACACCTACCACGCTGGACTTTGTCTTCCGCCGCACGGCTGCATCGATGGCCACCGTCGAACCAATCCCGCAATGCAGTGCCGAGCTCCAGTTCTGGCTCACCGCGGACAGCAGTCTCGGTGTGACCACCGAAGTGCAACCCGATGGCTTCGGCCCTGGCATTGACAAGGTCACCGTCCACATCCCGCGCTCGCTGGCCGGATCAGGACCTCTGTTCGCGAGACTTCTGATCGCGGGTCAATAAAAGTGCACTCGACCTTGTTTCCCGCCGGTGGGCTTCGCCAGCCCACCGGCCTTTTTGTCCACGACCGGTTTGCCCAACCCACCGGTTGCCTCCACTGGCTCCGATGACGGACCGGACGCACCTTGTTCCGAAATCCCCTCACCATGCACGCCCGTCTTCTCGCACTCACGCTGCCGCTTCTCTCCATCCCTGCGGAGGCCAAAACCCTGCGGCTGTTCATTGTCACCGGCGAATCGAACGCACTCGGCACGGTGGGCACCACGGATCTCACCATGCGATCACGTCCACCGGGCCAGCATGCCGCCGAGCATGCGGGAGGAGTTCCCTTCTTCTGGGACAATCTGGCGAACGCCACCACCAGCGGTGATGCGGCACTGGGCGCATCCTCCGGCTGGACGATCCTTGGTGCGCAAACGGGTGGCTACCATGCGGGCAATGACGACCACTGGGGACCGGAGATCGGTTTTTCCCGCCTCCTCTGGGACACGGGCTATCGCGACTTCGGAATCATCAAAGCAGCTCGTGGGGATGGGGGAAATACCTTCTGGTTGAAGGGCTCCACCGATGACCACATGTATCAGAAGATCACAGCCACCGTTCAGGCAGCGACCACATCGCTGCCTGCCGGCTACGATGACTATGAGATTTCCGGAGTTCTGTATGTCCAGGGCGAGAGCAACAGCACGGCGGAAGCATCCGCGGCGGGCACGCGTTTCTCCACTCTGCTCTCCAATCTTTCCGCCGATCTCCCCCACGCCACGGCTTTGAAGGGCGTATTCGGCGAGATCGCCGGTACCGGCACGAACCGCGACACCACCCGCACCAACCAGAAATCCCTGGCCGACAGCCGCGCGGACATCGGCTACGCGGAATCCACGGGCCTGACGCTTCAAAACGAAGACGGCCAATCGCTCCACGACGATGCCGACAGCGAACTCCTGTTGGGGGAACGCATGGCGGCGGAAATGATCGGCACCGGAGCCACCGGCACCACACCGATGCCCGCGTGGTCGCAACTGTACGGCTGGTTCCTCGCCGATCACGGCGCGGCTTTCGATTCGTCCGGGGCAGTTCAGCGGTGGGGCAATCTGGTCGATGGAAGCGCCGTCCACGATCTGACACGGCGCGTGGCTGGCCTCACCTACCGGCGTCCGGTAACGCTTGCAGGCGGCGGCGTGCGTGAAGTGTTGCGCTTTGATGGCAGCAACGACCTGTGGGCGAACTCCACGGAGTTCGGTCCGCTCACCAGCGCACGCTCGGTGGCGGTGCTCTGCCAGGTCACTGGAACCGGAGATGGCTTCCTGTTTGATGGTTCCACTTCCAGCGGGAGAACCCGTGTCCAGATCCGCAGTGGCAAATGGCAGGCGGGCGTGGCCACGTCCTCCGCAGCATGGAACGGAGCGGAGACTGATACCGCCACGCGTCAGACCACCGTATGGCAGCGGCATGTTTTCACCTTCGAGCCGTTCGATGCCGGCAGCGGAAACATCGACACACGTATCCGCCACTATGTGAATGGCGTGGAGATCGCGAACATTGTTGATGCGGATGCCACCAATCTCGGCGGTCTCATTCTGGGCAGCAATGGCGGCAGTCCCTTCAGCCGCCTCTCCTGCGACATCGCAGAAGTCGCCGTGTTTTCCAAGACGCTGGACGCGTCCGAAGTCGCCACGCTCGATTCCGCGTGGTCTTCCCGATGGAACAACCCCGGACCTCCGCCATTTGCCGCCGCGGTTTCGCAGACTCCGGCAACGGTGGCGCGCTTCGGCCGCAGCGAATTGCTTCATCTCTCCGTGGATTGCCCGGCGGCGGGCAGCACCACACTGCAGAAAGTCCGTCTCACCCTCGCTCCCGGCACGCGGCGGAATATCCAATCCGTCCATCTGTTGGGCACGGGTCTGACCACCGTGACGAATCCCTCCACAGCCTCCCTGGCGGACGTGTCCTTGCCATCATCAGACACACTCGATCTCACCTGCTCGTCCTCGCTGCTTGAGGGACGCAATCATTTCTCCGTCGTCATCGTTCCAAAGCGTCGGGCACTTCTCGGCAGCACACTGGACGCGAAGATCGATTCGATCACCGTCTCAGGCAATCCATCCGGCACGATGGAGCCAACCAATGCCGACCCCGCGGGCGCGCTCACCCTGGGGCTCGTGCCTTCGTTCACGGACATCCGTCGCAGCGGACAAGATGCGGTGAACACCTATCGAATCCCCGGCATCGTTTCCGATACCCACGGCGTGCTCCACGCCGTCTTTGACATCCGCTATGACAGCAGCGCCGATCTGCCTGCCAATGTGGACGTCGGTTACATGCGCAGCACGGATGGCGGAGCCACCTGGTCTCCCATGAAGGCGATCATGGATTTCGATGCCTCCATCCCAGGCTCCTCCGGCAACGGAGTCGGCGACCCATGCATCCTCCATGATCCGGTGACGGACACGATCTGGGTGGCGGCACTCTGGTCTTTCGGCAATCATGCATACAATGGATCAGGTGCGGGAACGGCGATCACCCAGAGCGGCCAGTACGTCCTGACGAAAAGCACGGATGGCGGAAACACCTGGTCCGCGCCGATCAATATCACGGCGGAAGTAAAGGACGACATCAACTGGCGTCTCGTCTTCCAAGGACCCGGCCATGGTTTCGCAATGAGGAATGGCACGCTCGTTTTTCCATCCCAGTACCGGGATGCCTCCGGCACCGTGCGTACATGCTCCGTTTTCAGCAGTGATCATGGAGCGACATGGGATTTCGGTTCCTCAGTTCCAACCTCCTCTCCGCAGACGAATGAAAACACCGCCTGCGAACTGGATGACGGCAGGCTGCTGTTCTCCATGCGCACTCCCTCCGGATCGAACGGCCAACGGGCATGGGCACGCTATACGCCCGGCGGAGCCACTCCGATGAAAGACGGCACGTGGGGCAGTCTGTTCCGCTTGTCCTCCGTGCCGGACCCGGTGTGCCAAGGCAGCGTAATCCAGTGGGCCAGCAAACTCGCCGGGCAACCACGCGAGCTGATCCTCTTCGGCAATCCTGCGAGTTCTTCCACCCGCACGAACTTCACCCTGCGTGTGTCCGCGGATGCCGGTGCAAGCTGGCCGGCATCCCGACAGCTCTATGCCGGATCCGCCGCCTATTCCTCGATCTGTATCCTCCCTGACCGGTCGATCGGAATACTCTTCGAAAAGGACGACTACAGCCTCATCACCTTCGCACGCGTGGAGGAAGAGTGGCTGTTGAATCCCGCCATCGACTCGGATGGAGACGGCATGCCGGACGCCTGGGAAACTCTCAACGGCACCAACCCGAGCGTGAACGATGCCTCCGGCGATCCCGATGGAGACGGGCAAGGCAATCTCCAGGAGCATCTGGCAGGAACCGATCCGCTCGCCAAATCCTCCGTTCTCGTCCTCACGTCACAAGCCGTGACACCCGGCGGCCTGGACGTGAGCTGGGCTTCCGTTCCCGGCCGCACCTATCGCATCGAGGAGAGCATGGACCTGATGACTTGGGCCACGGACACCGCCGATGTGACCGCAACCTCCACCACATCTTCCACGATGATCTCCACGGGCCCGGAGAAGAAGTTCGTGCGGGTGAAAGCCCTGCGATGATTTCACGCCTTCAACGCCGCCACCGAAGCCCCTTTCACCACCTCCGGAGTGATCCATGAATTTCCTCCCGGATGGGGATTGCCGGAGATCAATGAGGTGAGGCGGCGCATCACCTGCTTTGCCACCGAATCAGGATCGACATCGTAACCGGAAACCTCCGGCACAAGATGCTCCAGAAATGGCTCGCGGGCGAGGCTGATCAAACTGATGTCCGCGGGCACACGGATGCCACGGGAACCCAGCCATGTCAGCACGGTGGCTGCTTGGCGCGGCCGGGTGGCAATCAGCGCGGTGGGAGGATTCCGCAACTGCAATGCACGGGCCAAGCCACGGGCAATGCCATCCACCGTGCCGTTCTCCGGAATCTCGAATGGCTGGAAGCCCGTCTCGCCAAGATCAAGCGCCCCCTTCACAGCGGCCGCAATGCCCCGCAGTGACTCCGTGGGAACGAGGATACCTACGCGCTGGTGACCGAGCCTCCACAAGCGTCCGGCGGCGTGGCGAGCGGTTGCCTCCCAATCGACATCGAGATGGGGCAGATCGATCCCTTCGTGCGGATAGCCCCGGATCAAACATGGCAGTCCCTTCTGCATGAACCACCGCTGCACCGGTTCGCTTGATCTCAGCAGAATCCACGCGCTGCAGGTTTCCTCTGAAACGAATGCCTCGAGGTTCTTTGCCGGAGCACGGCGTTCATACCACGAAGGAGCGAAGACTTCCAAAGACCCACCCTTTCCCGCGATCGCGCGCCGGATCTGATCCACCTCCAGAAGCGCAGGCTGGGACAATTGTTCAAGAGGCCGGTGAGCGAGGAGGCCGATCTTCAGGTGTTTGCCCGCGTTGGATTTTCTAGCGGCGAAAGTGGTGACCAGAATGCGTCGTCGGCTCCCCGCCTCAGCCGGGCTGATGGTGCCCTCCCTTTCAAGCTGTTGCACGGCGAGACGGACCGTATCGCGGCCCACCTGCAGCAGCTCCGCGAGACGCCGTTCCCCGGGCAGGAACTCCTTCCACTCGCCGCCCTGGATGCGCAGCCGCATGACCCGGCTGCTTTCATGGACAAGGTTTCCCCGCGAAGGCATTGGCAGCTCCGTCATGTCTTGCATATTTCCCGATTCACAACGGGATGCAAGCATGCGGAAGATGAATCACCGGCAAACCGGTTTGTTTTCAAGACCAGTACTCCGGCTATCGCCATTTTTGATTCCGGCATGAAATAAAATGAGCTTGCCGGAGGACTCCTCCTTGCACCCAAAGTGATCCTTGCCTGCTTTCATGAGTTCCTCCCTGACACCGTCGCTGATCGCTGCCGCCCTGTCCGTTCTCCCATCCGCAGGCGTGGCCGGGATCTCGACCACGCTGCTGCCACAGGTGCCGGATGAACGCGGCTTCGCCGGGGCCTTCACCGGAGTGCAGGACCACATCCTGCTCGCGGGTGGCGGGGCGAATTTTCCCGATGGCCGGATGCCATGGGACGGCGGAACGAAGGTGTGGCACGACAAGCTCTTTTCCCTCGATCTCTCAAAGCCGGATGCGACGTGGCAGGAGATTGGCAAACTTCCTGCCGCGAATGGTTACGGCGTTTCGCTGACAGTTCCCGAAGGCGTGCTTCTCATCGGCGGCGGAGATGCCGCCCGGAATTTCCGCGAGGTCCATCTGCTGACGCTGGAGGATACCACACCCCGTTTCCGTGCCCTGCCGCTGCTGCCGGAACCTCTCGCCCAGATGTGTGGCGCGATGATCGGCCGCAAGGTGCATCTGTGCGGCGGCATCGTGAAGCCGGACTCTACCACTGCCTCGTCCAAACACTGGGTGCTGGATCTGGATGCGATGGAGAATGGCTGGAAGGAGGAGGCGGGACTGCCTGCTCCGAGCCGTATCCTCGCCACCGCCGCCGCTGTCGATGAATCCTTCTTCGTCATGGGTGGTTGCTCGCTGGCACCCGATGACCAAGGCAAACCCAAGCGCACCTACTTGCAGGACGCCTGGATGTTCAAGGATGGCAGATGGACGCAACTCGCCGACATGCCCCGGCCTGCGGTGGGGGCTGCCACACCCGCACCGGTGGTGAATCACTCCCTCCTCCTGGTTTCCGGTGACGATGGCACTCAGGTCGGTATCGCGAAGCCGGAGGAGCACAAGGGTTTCGCCCGCGACGTCCATCGCTACGATCTTGTCTCCGGCACATGGAGCAAGGATGGCATGCTTACCCTTCCCCCGCCGGTCACACTTGCGGTTGCTCCCTGGAAGGACGGCACGATCTTCTTCAACGGCGAAGTGCGGCCCGGCGTCCGCACCAACCAGGTCTTCATCCTCCACCCGGATCGCTGAAGCCATGTCCGATCTCCCAACAAACAACGCCTCACGTCAGGCATGGCTCACGGTCGCCCTGCTGTGGCCGGTGGCGTTGTTGAACTACCTGGACCGCCAGATCTTCTCGACAATGAAGCAGTCGATCATGTCCGGCGTACCGGACATCGCGACCAACGAGCACTTTGGAGATCTGATGGCGGTGTTCCTATTCGTTTACGGGTTCTTCAGTCCGGTGGGTGGTTACGTGGCGGACCGTTTCAACCGGAGATGGGTGATCATCGTGAGCCTGGGCGTGTGGTCCGCCATCACCTGGCTGACGGGACATGCCACCACCTATCAGCAGATGTGGTGGGCACGGGCGCTCATGGGAGTCAGCGAGGCGTGTTACATTCCCGCGGCACTGGCCTTGATCGCGGACTTTCATCGCAGTGGCACACGTTCGCGCGCCGTGGGCATTCATCAGTCCGGGATCTATCTCGGTATCATCCTCGGTGGACAAGGTGGCTACATCGCGGACTCCAGCCACGGTTGGCGCGCCGCCTTCCATTGGTTCGGCCTCGCGGGAGTGATTTACGCGGCGGTGCTTCTGCTGTGTCTGAAAAACGGGCCGAAGGTTTTCTCCGACGCCACACGCGGGCCCCGGCCCGGCGTGCTCATGTCCCTGCGCCAACTCTTCGGCATCGGATCGTTCATCCTGCTCATCTTGTATTTCTCACTTCCCGCCATGCCCGGCTGGGTGGTGAAAAGCTGGATGCCCGCCCTTCTCGCGGAGACCTTCCATCTCAACCAAGGAGAAGCCGGAGTTTCTGCAACCTTATGGATCACACTGGCTTCGATCGGAGGAGTCGTCATCGGTAGCACTCTCGCGGACCGATGGACGCGGCTGACTCCGCGCGGACATGTGTTCGTAAGCGCGATCGGAATGGCGGTGTGCATTCCCGCGCTCTTCGGGATCGGCTATGCGCCGTCGCTGGGCGTGGCGATCGCCTTCCTGATCCTCTTCGGCCTCGGATGGGGATTCTTCGATGCCAACAACATGCCGATCCTCTGCCAGATCGTGCGCCCGGAACTGCGCGCCACCGGTTACGGGCTGATGAACATGGCCAGTGTGACCGTCGGCGGCCTCGCCGTGAAACTGGTGGGGGCGATGCGCGACGCCGGTTCATCCCCCGCCCTGATCTTCACCACCTTCGGGATCATGGCAGCTATCGCCGTGGCGCTGGTGCTGATGATTCGTCCGCATGGAGCCACAGCATCCACCGATTGATCCAACGTTCTTCATTCGTTCCCAACCATGTCCCTTCACGAACTCGTCGCCGCCACCCACTCCCCGTTTCATGCGGACGGGTCCATCGCACCGGAAGTGATCCCCACCCAGGCCGCCCTTCTGGCAGCCCAAGGTATCCGCACCGTCTTCATCACCGGCTCCACCGGCGAATCCCATTCCCTCTCCTGCGCGGAGAAGATCCGGCTCTACGACGCATGGGCGGAGGCCGGACCGGCCAATGGAATCTCGGTGATCGCCCATGTGGGTGGAAACTGCATCGAGGACTGCAAGACCCTCGCCTGTCACGCTGGCTCGCTCGGATTTTCCGCCATCAGCGCGCTGGCCCCATCCTACTACAAGCCTGGTAGTATTTCATCCCTGATCGAATGGTGCGCCGCCATCGCCAGGGAAGCTCCGCAAACGCCATTCTACTACTACGACATTCCGGTTCTCACCGGAGTGACGCTGCCGATGGAGCAATTCCTGGTGGATGCCCCGGCCCGCATCCCCACCCTTGCCGGCATCAAGTTCACCAATCCGGATCTCGTTTCCTACCGCCGCAGTCTTGAAGTCGCCGGGGACCGTTTCGATCTGCCCTTCGGCATTGATGAGGCCATGCTCGGGGGACTCGCCGCCGGCGCCCGTGGTGCGGTGGGCTCCACCTTCAACTGGGCTCCGCAACTCTATCGCGATCTGATTGCCGCCTTTCAAAAAGGAGACTTCACCGAAGCCCGCCGCCTGCAATCGCTATCGATCGAGATGATCGACGCGATCGCAGCCACCGGCTTCCTCGGCACGGCCAAAGCCCTGATGGCACGCCTGGGCGTTCCAGTCGGACCCGCACGCCTGCCTCTCGGCAATCCGACGACCGCCCAAGTCGATGCCCTGCTGATCAAACTCCGTGAACTCGGCTTCGAGCAATGGGGAGCAAAGCCCTCCACCCTTGCCAACGCCTGATCACCTCTCCGTGACACTCGCCGAATTCTATCACGACCAGTTGTTCAACGACTGTCTTCCGTTCTGGTTCCCACGCTCGATCGACACCGAGCATGGGGGGTTCCTGCATTGTTTCGATGGCGATGGCACGCTTGTAGACAACGACAAGTCCGTCTGGGTGCAGGGCCGCATGAGCTGGATGTTGCTGACCCTGTATCTCGAATACGAACGTCGTCCCGAGTGGCTGGCGTGGGCGGAGAACGGATTGCGCTTTTTGGAGGAGAAATGCATCGATCCCGAGGACGGGCGGATGTTCTTCCATGTTATGCAGGACGGCACTCCGGTGAGGAAGCGCCGCTACGCCTACAGCGAAAGCTTCGCAGCCATCGCCTGGGCCGCCCATGCGGCAGCGACAGGTGACCGTGATTCAGCGGAGAAGGCGCGACATTGGTTCGATCACTTCGTAAACTGGAACTTCACCCCCGGACTGATGCCGCCGAAGTTCACCGGTTCCCGGCCGATGGAAGCCATCGGCCCCCGCATGATCGGCTTGGTCACCGCGCAGGAACTCATCAAACATCTCGGACCGGATGAGGCACTGAACGGCTGGATTGACCGCTTCCTCGACGACATCCGCCGCCTTTTCGTGAAACCCAGCCTCAAGGTGGTGATGGAACTCGTGGAGCCGGATGGATCGATTTCCGACCACTTCGACGGGCGCACCCTCAATCCCGGCCACTCCATCGAGGCCGCCTGGTTTATCCTGGAAGAAGCCCGGCGACGCGACAACGATCCCGAACTCATCCGCATGGCCTGCGACATGATCGACTGGATGTGGGAACGCGGCTGGGATACGGAGTACGGCGGCCTGTTCTATTTCCGCGATGCTCATGGCAAGCCGGTCCAGGAATATTGGCACGACATGAAGTTCTGGTGGCCACATGACGAAACACTCATCGCCACCCTGATGGCTCATCGCATGACCGGCGAAAGCCGCTATCTCGTCATGCATGAGAAATGCAGGGAGTGGTCATTCAAGCACTTCGGAGATCCCGCACATGGCGAATGGTACGGCTATCTCCGCCGCGATGGCGTGCCGACCAGCACGCTCAAGGGCTCATTGTGGAAATCCTTCTTCCACCATCCGCGGGCGCTGTGGCTGTGCCGCCAGCTCTCGTCCGAATAGCCCTCATTGTCCGGACGCTCCGGAAGCCTTTTGCTGCTGGTAGGCCACGACCGCGAGCTGATGCTCGTAGGCACCCCACGCGGCCCATCCACCCCAGAGGCGAATCTGCTGTTCCAAGGTCAGTTCGGCCTCTTTCCAGCGGCGGGCATACTCCGGATCTTCCGGCTCCAAAGAACCAACACCGGCCTGCTGCTCGAAATCCGTCTGGAGGCTCTTGATCGTCTCTTCCGGGAGTTGCGGAATCCGTTTGCTTATTTCCGAGGCTCCCAAGGAATAAAAAAGAGGAAGCTTTGCCGGTTCTTCCCTCTCCGCTTCCGCCGTCCGTTTGACTTCTGAAGACCCGGGAGCGACGTCGCGAGATTGCAGTTGTGCGACTCCTTTGCCAGACGAGGCCAGCGGCGCGGGGAAATTTGCAGCACGCTCCGAACGAACGGGCACGGATTCCTTCCCTTCCGTTTGAACAGGGATCTGATCATGAACGGGAATCCCATCGCGTTTTCCGGCATTCCCGCCGACCGGCGCTCCGACGACGGCCTTTCCGGGTGTATCAAAACCACGGGGAGACAATGCCGATCGCTGCGTGATCCTTTCCGCTGGTTCCCTCCTTTCCTCCTTCCGTTCGCCCATAGATCTCCATGCGACAAGTGCTCCCGCAGAGCAAATGAGGGCGATTGCGGAAATGGAGAGAGGTTTCATAACAGACGGCTGGGAATCAGCAAATCTCCAAGGAAAAATGGCATCTCCGGACGAACCGGAGATGCCACCGAATGAGCACGTCAACCGATGATCAATCGAAGTGGAAGACGGTTTCGCCATCGCTGCCACGCTCGCACTGCATGTCGCCGAGGCGGATGGTGGTGACCGAGGTGTTGAACGCGGTGGGCAGGTTGGTCTGGAGGTCCGTCAGAAGGCTGAGGGACTGACCGGTCTGGTCGCCGCGATCGAAAAGGTGCTCATAGCACCAGAAGGTATAGCGGCCATGGATCACATCGCTCGCTGCGGTGTAGAACACACCGTTGTGGGACACTTCCGTGGCCTGGTTGGTGGCGTTGGTCGCGGTGGAGGCATCGCTCACGCCGAGGTAGGCGATGGCGTGGCCGTTGGCGGCGGTGGTCACAGCACCAAGAGCACCGGCGAGGGTGCCGCCGCTGACGTAGCCGTCATTACCGATGTTGGTCCAGCTGGTGACCGGATTTCCAACCGGCTGGTACTGGGTCAGACCGGCGGAAACGCCAACGCCCATTTCAGCCATGGCGGAGAGGCGGGTACCGGACTCACCGTTACGACCCAGCGCGTAAACCTTGTTCGCCGCGTGTGCGGGAATGCCGGTGAACTGGGCGAGGCTGACGGTACCAGTCTTGAACAGCGTCTGGGCAAGCTGGGGAGTGATGTTGGTCACACCGCTGGCCTGAGCACCACGGCTGGCCACCCACTTGAACGGAAGGACGGCAAGCGGGGTGTCATTGGCGGGGGTGGTGTAAACCGTGGAGGATTGGAACACATCCGAGAAACCGAAGGACGGGATGTGGTTGAAGCTCGCCGAGGTGATGTTGCCAAGCGAGTTCACGGTGGTGCCCTGGACGCCCTGGCCAGCACCTTCGATGCTGTAGTTCACGTTGGTGTCGAAATCGGCAGGCTTGACCGGGAAAGCGACGTTCTGCGACTCGACCACGGTGTGGATACCGGCCACGGAACCCGTCCAGGCGCAATAGATCGTGATCGGATTGCCGCCGTAGTTGCCGCTCAGGACGATGAAGCTGGAAGCATCGACGCTCTTGGTCAGATCGGAGTTGAGAGCCTTGTCGAACACCGCGCGCTTGTTGGTCATATGTTCGCGCAGATACTTCATCACGACGCCGCGGAAGGCGGACGAACCGGTGAGGTAAACGTCATCGGCCGAAGCCGTGGCGATCGTGCCGCAGGCAATGGCGGCGCAGACGAGCATGTTTTTGGTGGTCATTGGAGTGTATATGGTTGTCTGGTCAATTCGAATGGGATCAGGCGGAACGGCGGCGGCGGGAGATCAGGAGGGCGGAGCCACCGAGCAACGCGAAGAGGCTGGAGGGCTCGGGAACCATCGTGATGGTGCCGTTGGAGCTGATGGAGAATGAGCCCACGTAGGAGCTGTTGGCGGAACCGTTGCCGGTGATATTGAAGAGCGAAAGGGACTGGGTCACATTGCCTTCGATGTCGCCGGGGAACGCACCAAAGTCGGTGTTGCCGGTCGCACCAGCCTGACCGGCGACACCGCCGGCACCGAGGTAGCCGCGCCATGCGTTGGCGCTGCCGTCGGCTTCACGGCCGCCGTAGATACCGCCGGCCATCGCCGTGGCGTCGTCAAGGCCGCCGGGGAGGCCGATGCCGATCACGTTGGTGATGTTGCCGGAAACGGTGCTGCGGGCGCCGGAGGTGTTGAACACCCAGGCGGCGGGAACCGTGCCGGGGGTGGTTTCCGCGCGGGAGCCGTAGATATCGCTCGCACCGGTGGTGCCAACGATGGCCCAGACAAGATCGGTACGAGTGGACCAATTGGCTCCGTAAATGGAGACCAAGTCCGCGCCGATGTCGCCGCGGTTATAGGTGCCGCCCGTGGTGGAAACGGTGACGGTGGAATCGGCATCCCGGTAGAGGGAGGCCTGGCCGATGCTCACCACGTAACTGGTTCCGGCACCCTGGCCCGAAAGGGCGCGGAAGCCGACAATAAGATCACCAGAGGCGACGGTCGCTGCTTCGGAGGAGGCAGCACCCGCGACGCACGCCGATGAAATGGCGAGAAGGAATCGCTTTTTGAGGTTCATGTGTAGTGTATCCGTGTTGGGGATGGACGAGGTGTGAGAAATGAAAGGCGGGGTCCGGAGCCAATGACTCTAGTGCCAAGATTTCGTCACATGGCTTCCTCACGGCACGACCCGAAGGCGTGCAAAGATCTTCGACTGGCCGGTAGGAAGCGTGAAATCGATCGAGCCGGTGCCACCCGCCAGGTTGGAACCCACGTCCGTCCATGTCTGGAGGTTGGTGGAAGTCTGGACGAATACGGTGGTCACCGTACGTCCCGTGGCGCGCGGCCAGATGACGTGTCCGTTCGTGACTCCGATGTGAGAGGTTGACGCATTTCCCGGGGTGCCGGTGAAGAACTCGACACCGTTGGAGATGCCGTCACCATCGAAATCCTGGTCGTATGACTGTCCGCCAGCGTTGGTGGCCGCCCAGGTGGTGTAGTTCACGGAGGACGGTGCAGGCGTGTAGACCACATCGCCGTTTCCCTGGATCTTGAAGTAGCCGAGGTAGGTGGCCGCAGTGCCGCCGGAAATCCGGAAAAGGCTCAAGGTCTTGTCCGGGGTGCCTTCGATCTCGCCGCCACCGGTCTGGGACCAGGAGAAGTCGAAATTACCGGTATTGCCAGCTTTGCCAGCAACACCACCGGGGCCCATGTACTGGCGCCAGCTGTTGGGATCCGTATCCGGCTGACGGGAGGCGTGCGAGTTGCCCGGGCTGACGGCCGAATAGCGGAAACCGCTGACACCGGCAACGCCGAGCACGTCGGTGAGGTTCGCGGCGATCGTAGCACGACCGGACGAAGTATTGATCGACGGGCTGGTCCCCGGAACGTTCTCCGCCGTCTGCGGGCGGCTGAGATACAGCGTGTCCTCCGCGTCACCATGGAAAGCCGCATTGCTGTCCGGGCATGCTCCTACTCCGTAAAACAGATCCGTGCGGGTCTGCCAGTCGAACCCGAAGCGAATCTCCAAGTCGGCCGCGAGGTTCGTGATGGTGATGGGACCGGTGGCGTCACGGTATGATTCGGCCAAGCCGATATCCACGACGTAGGAGGAGCCAACGCCGGTACCGCCGGTTACGCGGAACCCCATCAGCACCGTGCCTTGAGGAGCGGTGACGGCGTCCGCCGCCATCGGAATCAGGGTCATGGCGGTCAGCGCCAGGGGGAACATTCGGGGCATTTTCATGGTGGTCTTGCTTGGATGGCTTGATTGTTGAAACTATGAATTTAGTAGCCCACCGGGGAACGTGCGGTGGTGCGGGGGGGGCGGCTTTGTTGGAGCGACCTTCGTGACACCCATCGTCCATGGGAAGAAGCAGCGGGTGGCGAAAACGTCACATCTTGCCGGCAAAACCAGGACAGCCTCCCCCACGATGTGACAACCTGGACACGAAAGCCCATCCGGCCTCGCCACGCTTCGCGTGCGGCCGGTCCCGGTTCGGAGACAAGAGGCGTCAGCCTTCGGCCGGCTGGTGATCCTTCTGTTCCTCCGTGGACGGTTCGTCCTCGTCGGAACCTCCGTATCCAACGACCTCCACAACGATGATGGACGGCATTTCCTCCATGGTTTGCTTCGGCTCGGCGGAGCGGGATGCGGCTTCGTTTACGGCGGTGTTCGTCGCCGCTGCGGTGTTGGAGGATGCTGCCAGGCTTCCAAGCCCTGGTCCGGCTCCTCCGAGCGAAGGAGTTCCCGCACTATTGCCGCCCACGGAAATGTTTCCAGCGTTCGCGACCACGGCTGCGGCGATGTTCAGGTTGCCGGAAACGCGGATGCCAGCATCACCCGCATCAACGGTGCCGACGGGTGCGATCAAATCGACATCGCCCGGCTTGACCCCGGCCACCGAGGTGAGCACACCGATACCACCACCGGTTGCAAGGCCAGCAAGGTCCGTCTTCACATCCGCGCTCTGCGGATCGATGAGCACACGGGTGGGGGGGGCGGACTGGACGGTCTTGGACGACGAGCCCGCGGCAATGTTGCCGAGCGAGGACCAGATGATTTCATCACCGCCACGCAGCGTGAAGATACGGGAAATACCGAGGTTCACGTCATTTCGGGTGAAGACATGAATATCGCCACCGGACTCCGTGATGATCCCCGGAGGTGCGAGCGGATTGCCAATCACCGTGGAAGCCAGCGCCAGCGATCCGCCGGGAGCGAAGATCGAAATATCGCCACCGTTTCTGGTCCGGATGTCGCGGGCCTGGGTGGTGATGTCACCATCCCACGCATCCCCCGGGAACAGCGTGGTGATCGCCAGTTTGCCCCGTTCATAATTCTTGAAGCCCTCGCTATCCTCCTTGCTGGCCGTGTCGGCCTTGTTGTGATTGCGACCGGCATCACGCAACACCAGATAGAATACCTGAAGGGCGACTTGTTTCTGCTTCTCCGATGACAGCGCGTCGAATTGCTCGGTGGTCAATCCGATTTCCTTCAGCAGGGCCGGGCCCTCGCTGGCCTTCACGAACTTGTTGATGAAAGCGGTGAAATCCGCCCGGCTCTCATCCAAGGACCAAGCATCGCCCACTCCCGCCCCGATGATGACATCCGCGCCGCCGAAAGGCAGATACGGATTCCGGCCATTGCCGACGCTGGTAATGCCGGTTCCTGTGCCGTCGGTGTTGTTGGTGCCGATGCCGAGATCGAGATCGCGTCCGGCAAACACCTCAAGCGTCCCAGGTCCGGCGATCTGAATGTCCCCGGCCTGTGGCGTCTGACCACTGGCAAGCACGTTGCCGGTGGAGCGGGCGGCAATGCGCCCGGAGGTATTGGCATCGTAGGCGATCAGATCCCGCCCGGCGGAAACCACCGAGACGTCGCTTGTGCTGACGTTCTGGAGATAGATTGCGATGTCCCGGAGATCCCGGCCTGCGAGGATCCGGCCAGCCTTGCCGGAGAAAAGCGTGATACCCGAAATATCCGACTCGGAATAAATCCTCACCGGCTCGTCATCGCCAGAGTGAAGGGCCCCGGCTGTATGCAAGCCCTGTTTCTTTTGCAGCGAACCATCCAATGATCCTGTCTCAGCGAACAAGGCATCAAGATTCGCAAGGAATCCGGTATTGGTTTTGTTCGCCCCGCTGCCGGTGCCCACCAAGGTTTGATAGGCGAACGGGTTGATGACGCCCGGAACCGAAGCCGGATTGACGTCCGACAGGTTGATGCGGCTGGCGCTCCAGAAGCTGGTACCGGACACCACGCCTGCGATCTGGAAACCGTCGACCGACCCGGCGGAGAGCAGTTCCAAATTACCCACCGGTGAAGGGGAGAGCGTGAGATTCCCCACCAGCGAGATATTTCCGGAGAAGGTGGTCACCGAGAGGCTCCCCGGCATGAGAGAGTAGCCGGTGCTGAATTGGTTCACGGCGGACTCGGTCAGGCGCAGCCACGGTTGGTAGAACGACACGGAGGGCTCCGTACCCGTCTTGAGCAGAAGCTGGCTTTCGAACCAGGTCTGCAATGCAGGCTGGGCGGCCGAAAGTCCGCCACCGCTGTTCACGACGCCTTCCCGGATCTTCACCGAACCGCCCAGCGAAGAGAGCGTCACCGAGCTGTCTTTATCATACGTGGAGAACCAGGTTTTGTACCAGTAGCTGTTGTTGTAGCCCTGCGGGAGCATGAACACGTTCGCCACCGGCCCGAGCAACAGATCACCACCGGCGGAAACATCGAAGCTCGACTTGCCGACAAAGAGAGTTGTGCCCAGCCAGGTCGAGGGATCCAGGATCGCGGCGGGACTGCGGAAATTCCCGAGAGAAGGAGAGCGGGTCGCATTCGTGGTGACGGAACCAGTGGCATGCAGGGTGCCCTCGCCCCGCTCCACGTAGTAAACACCGCCATCGATATTGCGGCCCGCGCGCACGATCAGATCGCCGCCACCGAGTTCCACCAGCTTGGACGCAACCGGTTTCCCACCCGGCATGCGGGCATTCGTGGCCACGGCGGCATCGACGTTCTTCACGTCCCGGCCCGCGGTAAGAGTCACGTTGCCGCCACCCAAAGCGCCAACACCTTCGAAGAAGTTGGTGAAGTCCACCCACCAGGCGGTCGAGGCGGTTTCGCCGTATTTCGAGATCCCGTATTCGCCGGTGGCAGGATCGACATAGCCACGCCGGTAGAGCCAGTTGATCGGCATCTGGTGCTCGGAGTCATCAATGAGCTGGCCGAGGGAGTTCTGGGTGAGATGGATGATGTCGTTCCCCGCGTAGAGGTCGATGTCACCGCCCGCGGCCGTGAATTGCACCGCCGATGCCGGATTCTGCTGGATCGCTCCGAGCGTGCCGACGGCGGACCCCACCAGCGACGGCGTGGGCGTGGAGAAGGTCCCACCCAGCGTCTGATCCGCCACCAGCGTGCCAGCGGTATAGATGGTGGCGAACTGGTTGAGGAAGCGGATGTCACGTCCCGCGGCCACATCGATATCGCCGCTTCCCGTGCGAATGACCTGATAGGGATTCGACGAGGTCGTGGATGCGAGAAGCGTGGAAGTCAGGGCATTCGCGCCGCCGGTAATCTGGGCATCGAAGGCATTCTTTCCAAGCAACAGCGAACCGGAGTTCGCAGCCAGCGATGACATGCTCTGGACTTGGAGCACGTCCGCGGCGGACAGGTCCGCTCCGGCCGTGATCCGGTAGGACCAGCTCTGGATGTTGTCCGGAAGCAGCGCATTGCGCGCGAGCAAAGCGGAGCGGTAGGAGCTGGTGTTGAAGCCGTCGTTGATCGAGTTGTAGAGAACGATGTTCGTGGAAGACCGCAGGGTCAGGACACCCGGCGCGCCCTTCGGGCCAAAGCGGTTGGTGGAGAGGTTCCAATCGTCCGTCGGCGTGGAGATGGTGCTGCCGAGTACGATGTTTCCCGTATTTGGAGTGACGGTGGTGACACCGGTGGTGGTGAAGCTGCCCGCCACGAGGGCCACCGGGATGGCCCCGCCGGTGCCGCCACTGGCAAAGGTCAGGGTGCCCGCGCTATTGAGCGTCACAATGCTGCCTGCCGCCACCTGGGTGTTGGTGTTCGCGGCGAAGTTCGTCACCACACCGGTGGGCGAGGTGATAGTGCCACCCACGGTGGCCCGGATGCGGTTGGTTCCGACCGTTCCCGTGGGCATGGAAACACGGGCTCCCGCCACGAGATTGATACCACTGGTACCCGCGGTATTCAGGGTGACCAAAGTGCCGCGGGTGGACACGGAGGCCACACTGTTGCTGGCGCTGGTATTGTAGGTGGATCCGCTGGCGAGACTGACCGGGATCGCCCCACCGGTGCCGCCAGTGGCGAACGAAACGGTGCCGCCGCTGGCAAAGGTGATGGTGCTGCCCGCTTCGATCGTGGTGGCGGTATTGGCCGCCAAGGTCGTCACCACGCCGCTGGCGGAGGTGATGGTGCCGGCGACCGTGGAGGTGATGCGATTGTTGCCCGGAGTTCCGCTGGGGAAGGTCAGGGTGCCTCCCGCGGATGGGACCACCACACCGGCTCCCGCCGCATTGAGCGAGAGGCTCACGTTGGAGGCGGTCGCACTATTGACAACCTCGGCTCCGGGAGCGAGGACCAGCACGGAGGACAGCCCGCTGTTGTGAGCGAGCAGGCGGTCCATCATCGCCGTGTAATTGGAAGTGGTCGTGCCGGATGCGCCCATGAAGGACTGGCCGCTGCTCAGGATTTCCGATTGAACGCTGGTGGTGATGATGCCGCCGTAGTCGATGACATCATAAACCTTGTAACCTTCGACGAGGATGTTCGAGGCATTGCGAACCTCGCCATCGATGGCAGCTACCGCCAGATCGTTGTTCGCGGCATTGCGCGGGGCACGGAGATGGAGCGTGCCTTGGAACTTGCCGGCAGCAGCGCTGGAAGCCGTCCAGGAATCCACCGTGAGATCGACCAGCGATCCCGACTGGAGGGCGATCTGCCCGCCGTTGTTCCCACGGGTCTCAAGCGCGATTTCGCCGCCCTTTCCAGCCGAATCGAAATCGGCGGCGGACACGTCGATCTTCGCCCCGCTGGCGAGGGTGACACTGTCTCTGGCCACCAGGCGCACGGAGCCGCCGGTGGAACCGGAGGCATCAATCGTGCCGGTGAGGGTGATCGAGCCGCGATCCGCAGCCAGCAGATAATTGTGAACATGAGCCGTGCCATCGACCGCCACGTCGCCATTGCGGACGCGGAAGGAACGGGAAGCATCGAAGGAAGCCGTGTTGAGGAAGGTATCGATGGCCGCCAGTGAAGCCAACGATCCGGTGTCCATGACGAAGACGCCACCGGCACCTCCCGCACCACCACCACCGAGTGCGGTACCCGCGAGAGTGATCGTTCCTTCCGCGGCGGAAACATCCAGTTCACCGCCATCCCCACCACCAGGGCGGGCGGAAACATCGAGCGATCCACTGTTGGAAAGCACGACGTTGCCGTGGTCGGAAGTCAGGCGGATGCGCCCGCCATCGGTATATTTCGTGACGTCCTTGAAGCGCCGCGAGATTCCTCCGGCCTCGATGGAACCGGAGACGGTCACATTGCCGGATGTGGCATGTATGAGCACGTCCCCGCTCGGCAGGACGATGCGGGAACCGACATCCACACTGCTGCCGGTCAATGCAAGCGAGGCTCCCAGCCCTGCCGCTGACACGGTTCCATTGCTGGTGCCATTGGAGGCCACTGAAAGGCTGCCATCCGCGGTGACAGCGTAGGCGGTTGCCTTGCCAGCGTAAACCACCGGCGAAGACACGGATAGATTTCCGGCTGCCCGGAAGCTACCGGAAGCGGTGGTCTGAAGAGCGGTGGTCGCGTCCAGAGTGATATTCGAAAAGCCCTTCACCACCATCGCCCCCGTGCCAAGAAACAAGGTCTGTGCGTGGAATGCCAGGTTTCCGGAACCGGCGATTGATGCGGTCGAGGCCGTGCCGCCCGGCAGGTTGTCCAGCGAGATGGATTTTGCAATGAAGTCCACCTCTCCTCCCCCGTTCTGCAAGCCCCGGATTTCAGCCGCGCGCAGGATGAGCGAATCGAGCACCGGCTTTCCACCGGCACCGTATTCCCCCACCGTTCCCGCCCCGAGCAGATCGAGGGACGAATAACTCGCCAGCGCGAATGATCCTGCATTGGAAAGGGATGCCAGGGTGGATCCGGCGATCACGAGCCCGGCGTCCGCGCCAGGAGTGATCGCGGGATCGAGTTGAAGCGTCACATGGCCGCTGCTGAGCGAAAGCGATTTCGCATCGAGCGTGGCCCCCGAAGAGAGCAAGGTTTTCGAAGTCGAATCGAGCACCAGTCCGCTTCCCTTCAGAATGGAGCCGGAGCCCACATCGAGCTCCACTCCGCCGCCCACAGTCACGCCACGGCGCAGGATCGAGGAGGCATTGGAGCCGCCCACACGTACCAGCGCGCCATTGCCACTGCCCGCGGTCCCGGTGTCACCGAAGATGAGGGTGTCTCCCGCGGGAGGAGTGCCGGTTTGCTGGATCGTGGCGCCATCATCGATCTTGAGGCTGCCCTTGGAGGCGAGAATGATTTCGGTTCCCGTCAGAGGGGAACCCGCGTTGTCCACGGTGAGGTTGGTGGTCGTTACGGTGACCTTCGTACCTTCCGAGGTGGTCTGGCGATAACCGCCGATCAAAAGACTTTCCGCACCGAAGCTGGAGAGGAGCGAGGCATCCAGAGTCAGCACCCCTGAAGCCGCCGGTGCCCCCGCCCCGGCGATGACGATGTCCACCGGGCTGCTGATATCGATCAGGCCGCCACGGAAACCGGTACCCGCCGCGGAGAAAACCTGTCCACCGATGGCCATGGCCTGGGTCGCCGCCAAAACAAGCTGGCCCGAATCTCCGGGCAAACGCAGGCCGCCCGTGGTGGTGAGGAAGGTGTTTGCAAGCAGCTTGGTATATTCCGCGCGCTTGGCGATGGTCTGGGCCGAAGCCACCTCGAAGCGGGTCTGGATCACCGGCACGCTGTCCGACGTCATGCCATTGAAACGCGTACCGGAAACGATCGACGATCCATCCGGCTTGCCAACCGTGCCAACCGCGGTGCCGGACTGCGGCGTGACCAGATAGGCGCCGGGGAGCAACGCGTAACGGGCGGGAAGAAGCGTGTAGGTGCCGGCTGGCAGTCCTCCCCCACCCTGCAGTTGCACCTGATCGCCCACCTGGAGACTGCTGTTGGTGTAGCCCGGATTCCCGGAAAGAGCCGAACCCGAGCCAAACGGCGCATAAGGAGCAAAGGATGAATCGTATCCCGGGATGACGGCGAAGCTGCCGCTCGAGGCCAGAATATCCGTGCTACCGCCAAGCCCGCTCACAAAGCGGAAGGCCAGAAGGTCGCCTCCACCCCGGACATCCACCTGGGAGCCTTGCTCGGTGATCACCGAGGCACCGGCGAGCTTGATGGATTTCTGCGGTGCTCCGGAGGACGTGATGTCCACTCCGGTCGGATCAAGCCATGTGGAGCCATCAGGGCTGATACCATATGGAATGGTGACTCCCTTGCCCGTGACCGGGTCGATGGCGGATACCGAGGTGACACTCTGCGAACCCAAGGTCAGATTCGCGGTCGGCGTGTAGGTCAAACCGGTGAGGACATCCTTGGGAGCCGTACCGGTGCCATCCCACCCGAGTTTGATCGTGCCGAAAGGCGCGCGCAGCACTCCATTCTGATGGATCGTGGAGGCATAGATCGAAAGCGTGCCACCGGCGGAGAGAGGCAGCTTCTTGGTTCCGGAACCCTCAATCGTCACGGAGCCGTGGTGCAGGACCGAGGCTTCCGTGTAGTCGAAAGCCGCGATGGTGAAATCCATCGCCGTGGGCGGATAGATCTGCGCGGCCTTGAGCTTGAGATCCCCTGCGATGGCAAGGTTACCGTTGCCGCGGATGTCGCCATGATCGGCGGTCAGATTGGCGGTGCCGATGCCCTGCATCGAAACATAGCCGACATCGATCAGATCCGCCGATGCGTTGAACGAACCGCTGCCGTGGGCGGCGGGCAAATAGGCGGTGCTGGTACCGTTGGCGAAGCCGAGCGCGGCTTTCTGCTCCGGCGAAAGCGGCACGCCCAATCCGGTACCCAGCACGATGTGGGAGGCGTCCAGATTGACATTGCCGTTGGCATAGATCGCCCCGCTATTGCTGCCGCCTACGGAAATACGTCCCGCCGCATGAATCGTAACGTCTCCCGAGAATTTCACCGGGTTGCCAAGATCGAGATTGGCGAAGCCTCCGTTGGTGAAGTCATCCGCTGAGAAGCGGACTCCACCATTCACCCCACTGGCATCCAGCTCCATCTTGCTGCCGATGGACACGGACATCGTGCCCGGAATGACGGTACCGGAGTTCGTGACCACGATGGCCGGGTCGAAGAAAAAGTTTCCCGTTCCGGAACCGGGGCGCAGTCCTGATGAGGAAATCGCAAGTGTTCCGCCGGAAGCAGTCGATCCTCCCGCACGGCCCAGCAGCGTTGCGTCCGTGAGCAAGAGCTCGCCGCCCTTCAAATTGATCGCTCCACCATCGCTCTCGACCGTGGTGGACTTGCCACGCGTGGACACCGGCTTGCCCGTCACCGGATTGGTGGTGATGAGATCCGCGATCGATTGGCCGGACTCGCCGGGCAGCAAATCGAGCACACCGGATGTGCCCGAGACATCGAGGACGGCCCCACTCTTCGCCACGAGATTTCCGGACACCGTGATCGTTCCGCCATCCAGCACCTGGCCGCGGCGTCGGCCGAAGGTATCCGGAATCAGCAGGGTGGCCCCCGAGGCATCCAGCACCGCGGTGGAGCCCAGCACCACCGTCACGGCAGGCAGAGCGCCTGCATTGTCATCCGCGAGATTCGTAGCACCGCTCACCTGGAGGGTGCCTCCGCGAGCCCGGAGGGTGCCATCCATCTGCACGGCTGTGCCTTTAATGGAAACGCTGCCCAAAGCTCCGGCATCGATCACCGCTCCGGCCTGAACGACAGTCACAGCACGCACGATCGGGCTACCAGAAAGGTCATCGGTCGCTCCCGTGGATGAAAACGACAAACTCACCGGTGAACGCAGCCCTTCCGGCTGGATATAGGAATCGAACACCACCGGCTGTCCGGCGGGGGTATTGCGGACGATCCAACTGGTCACCTGCGGCTGGATGATCGTCCCGGCGGTCACCAGCATGCCCGGCGTGTCCGCCGTACCGATGCCGGAAAGAGCAAAGGACGAGAACCCACCTTGATCAAAGAATGACGGATCGACCACGAACGTGCCCGCTTGCGACGAGGTGCCGCCGACCTGCATGGCCAGCGTGGTGAGCGAAAGAGAGCCGCCCTTCGCACCGGAATAACCGCGAAGCTCCGAGCCAAGACTCAAAAGCCCTCCGGTAACTCCCGACAGCTTGGCATCACGACCAGTGCCGATCGAAACGGAACCGGCATTGCCGTAAGTCACCTTGCCTGTGGAGGACAGCATCACTCCGCCCGAGACGTCAATGACCGACCCCTGGGCAAGATCCGCGGAGAAGGAATTGATCGTCACCTTTCCTCCGGTGGTCACCAGCGGAGTCTGCGCCCGGGTTGGAGAATCAGGACGGTCGTCCACAATCAAACCCGCGGTGCTCAAAGTGGAACGGGCTCCCAGCGTGAAGTGCCCGCGATCGCTGTTGGCGGGTGGCAATGTCAGAATGTTGGCCGCGCGCCGTTCATCCGCGACAGCGGGAGAGATATTGTAGGTGGTGAAGGACAGGCTGCCACCTGTAGCTGTCATCGAACCTTGGATATCGATGTTGGCTGCCGAGAAGGTGATGGAACCTCCACGACCCGCGGTGAGGCTCACCGTTTCCGGCACCACGATGTCACCATCGAGGTTGGTGATGGACAGCGATCCGAATCCTTCCGGTCCGAGAAGATCCGAGTCCAACACCACGTCCGAAACTCGCGAAGCCGGGAGCGCGACAGGCACGCCCGATCCATCGGTAGCGTAGTCCGCCACGGCTTCCTGGGAGGGAGTCTGCGCAAAGCTGATCTTGGGAGGAGTCGGCGAATACTGGGATGCCTGCGTCGCACCGGACGTCAGCAGGCGATCCGCCGTGAAGGAAAGATTGAGCGTGGAGTTGGCTGGAGTCAGCGCGCGCTGGCGCTCGCCAACATGGATCGCCCCCTGCAAGCTGCCATCAAGCGCCATCGATGGAGCGGAAATATTGAGCGTGCCACCGCTGCCACCCGCCGTGAAGCCTTCCTGATACCGCGTGCCATTGACGGTGAGCGGACTGATGAATTGTTCGGTGGGGCCCCACCTCGTTTGAGTGATGGTGCTTCCGCCCGTATAGACCCCGTCATATTTGACGTCCGGAGTCGCGGCGGTGATGTCGATGATCTTGCCATCCCTCATCACGCGGGACGTCTGAACCACACCTCCTTCATAGTTCACCCAACCGCCGGAAACATCCACGGAGGCGCCATTGCGGACGACCACCGAACCACCGGCATTGAGATTCACCGTACCACCGGAGGTGGTCAGTTCACCAACGGTGCGCTGGACGAGATTGACGTAGCCGGAGACATCCGCCAGCGGCGTGCCCACCCAGGTTTTGCCGTTGTAAACGCCGGTCTGCGTGATGTCCACGTAGATGGTCTGGCCGCGGAGAGCGCCATCGCGGTTCAGCGGCGAGTCGGCAAGCTCCGAGCCGCGCAGTTCCACCTCGACGATGTTGGAGGTGACGAACGACTTCACATTCTTCGAACCGGAGACATCGATGATCGAACCCGCATCCAAATCGATCCGGCCACCGGACCGCATGAAGAAATAGATCGGAGACTGGTTGGCGCTGAACGTCTGGGTATTCCAGACGCCGGCGTTCACGGTCACATCGCCGCTCGTCGCGACCAGCAGCGAATTGTCGTCGAAATGGACATACTGGCCGAAGATATTGACCTGTGACTTGAGAGCCAGTTGGGAACCCACCACCTTGTCCTTACTGCCAAGCTCCGGGAGCACCGAGGTCACGCTGCCTTCGCCCAAGGTCACGCTGCCGGTGGTGCGATTGAGATAGGCCGGGCCTTTGGTCGCCGTGGAATCATAGGCGACGTTGGCGATCGCGTCATAGTTCGCCAGCAAATCGATGCGTCCGTTGAACGAAACCGAGGTGGTGCTGGAGATGACACCAAGCTGATTCACCGTCTTGCCCGCCATCGTGATGTTGGCCCGTGCGGAATCAATCAATCCGCTGTTGGTGGCGGTACCTGCGTAGGCGGAAATCGTGGAGACCGGGTCCACCACCGCACCGATGTAAACATCCAGGCCACGCAGGGAGGCGTCGGACGTATCGTGTGCCACCACACCCACCTGAAGGCCGGCGGCGAGAATCGTCTGACCATCCGGAGTGGCGATGGTGCCGCTATTGGTGACATTCGGTCCCACCAGCATCACGCGGCCGCCGACGTGGGCCGAGGAGGATGGCGAGGTGATCGTGGCACCGGATTGCACGATGATGTCACCAAACCTGGTGGTGGAGTCGATGTCATCCGAAGCTCCCTTGTCGAGACCATCGAAAAGGAACTGGTGGTCCGGGTTGTTGAGCAGACCGTTTTGGACGAGCGTCGCGTTGATCGGCAGGGAGGATGCGACCAGCGCGTGGGTATTCACCTGCGAGCCTCCGCCAAAGATGATGCCGTTGCGGTTGATGATATAGACCTGCCCGGGTGCCTCGATGGAGCCGAGGATCTGGGTAGGGTTCGCGGAAGGATCGTTGACCTTGTTGAAGGCGATCCACTGTCCCGCATCCGTGCCACCCGCACTCTGGTCGAAGGTCAGCTTGGTATTCTTGCCTACGTTGAAGGTCTTCCAGTTCAACAAAGCCTGTTGAGCGGTCTGCTTGACAGTCACCTGAGTGGTGCCGCCGCTGTTGGTGCTCTGCACCGGCAGGTTCGCCCCCTGCCAGAGAGTGGAATCGGTGCCGACGCGTGGATCCACCTCCAACCCGCCGATGGCCAAGCCATCCGGCACATCCGGCAACGTCTGCGAAGGATTGTTCGGGTTCTGGCCGAGATTATTGGAGCCGTTGTTCTTCGCCAGATTGCGCGCGGCGGTCTGCATGGCCTGCACGGCCTGGATCGCCTGGGTGGTTTTGGCGAGTGAATCATTCGCATTACCCGCCGCGTTTGCCGAGATCGGCGCTGGAGTATTGGTGGTTGCCACCGCGCCAGCCGGAAGCGTGTTCGCCGCCGCACCACCGCGAAGCAGGTCACCACCATTCACCACGATGGTCGTTGCCAGTGTACAGACACATCCGAAACGGATCGCGTGCTTGCGGGCAAAGCGGCGGGAAAGGAAATGGCGGCGGGGTTTCATGGCGGATGGAAACAAAAAAGGCCCGGCACGAGCGGCCGGGCTGATGAAAAGTTATGGCTTCGAGTCGGCGGCGAGCTTCGACAAGGCGATCTCGTTGATGACCACAGGGTTCTCCTGGATGAGCTGGGAAAGGTAGGCTTGGGTGGCGGCTTTGACGCGTTCGGTCCGGACCTTTTCTGCGAGGGCTGCGCGGACTTCCTCGAAAGGCGGCGTGTAGCCTTCCTTCACCTCCATGACCTTCACGATGTGCCAGCCATCCAGCAGACGCAGCGGCGCGGTGGTCGCGCCCTTTTTCAAGGTAGCGACCTTGGCCCGGATTTCGGGCTGGATTTGTTTTTCCAACAACCAGCCGATTTCACCGCCCTTCGAGGCGCTGTTTGATTCGTCGCTGTTCAGACGGGCGATCGAAGAGAAATCGGATCCGGCGTGGGACAAGCTTTTGATCACACTATCGAGCTTTGCTTTCGCCTTTGCCTCCGCGTCCTCGCCGCCTTCCTGCGGAATGGCGATGAAGATCTGCGCGAGCTGGAATTGCTTCGGGACGAACAAGGAATCCTTCGCTCCGTCATAGGCCTGGCGAAGTTCCGTTTCGGAGGGGACCGCACCGCTTTTCTCCGCCTGCGATTTCAAGTAGCTCTCGGTGATGGTGGAGCGGCGTGAACGTTCAAGCTGGGCGGCGATTTCCGGTTTTTGCTCCCACTTCTCATTGGCAGCCTGTTTGAGCACCAGGCGCTGGATGAGCATCGAGCGGACGACTTGATTCAGCAGGGCCGGATCTTTTGCAACGGTCGCACGCTCGCGTTCATCGAGTCCGTCCAAAGCAGCCCGGATGTCCTGTTCGCCCACCTCAGTATCACCGATCCGGGCGACTACTCCTTCTCCGGATTTCGACGCGGTTTCGGCGGCCAGCAGCCCGGCATCCGAAAGACCGAGCGCCCAAAGCCCGGCCATCATCGAAACGAGATAAGGAGACACGGCTTTCATGATTCAGCGATTGGCTTGCTCCGCAGCAGTCTTCGGAGCCTCCGCTTTCTTCTCAGGCTGGCCTTTCTTCGGAGCCGGTTCCGGTTTGATGCGGTTGTCCTCGATCTTGTCGCCGTAGTCCTGCACCAGCGTCTCGATGCGCGCGCGGGTGATGCCGGTGAACGGCTCGCGCGCCGACAACGCCTCGCCCACCCCGAACTTCGCGTAACGGTCCAGGATCTCGTTCGCGGTCTTCGCCAGCGCGACGTTCTTCGCGCGCTGGTCCTCGACCTTGCGGCGCAGCACCGCGTTCTGGTCGGTGAGCTTCACCCGTTCGGCTTCCTTCGCCGTCGCGAGTGCGGCGGCCTTGGCGTAGCCGTCCTTCCACTTCTCCAGCGCTTCCTTGAACTTGCCGATGAGCTGTTCCTGCGCGGCGACCTTGCCGTTGAGGTCCTCGATCTGCTTCTTCGCCGTGGTCTGGTCCGCCGCCGCCTGTTTGGTCAGCTTCTCGACCTGCGCGGTGAGCTCTTTCACCTTGGCGTCGTTGGCGTCCTTCTCGGCCTGCAGGTTGGCCTTGTCGGCTTCCGCGGTGCGGAGCTGGAGCATCGTCGCCTTGAGCGATTCGCGCAGCTTGGTTTCAGCCGGGCTGGGACCGTCGGCGGCGGGCGCCGCGGCCAGCGGCAGCGCGAGGGCGAGGGCGAGGAGGAGAAGGAGGGAGCGCATGGCTTCGAGGAGAGGAAGAGGATTTGAAATCTGGGATCTGGAATTTCAGAGGTGGAACGGTCGCGCCGGACGGCCTCAGAACTTGGCGTTGAGGTCGACCTGCAGGATGTCGTTGCGGTAGGTCGGGCCGGCGATCTGGTCCGCGCTCATCCAGCGCGCGCCGATGCGCACCGCCTTGGAGAGCGCCATGTTCGCCCCGAGCGTGAAGCCCTTGAGGTTGGTGCCGCCGCCGCCGAAGTCCGAGTCGGTCAGGCCGTCGACCACCGAGTCGCTCTCGACGTAGCGGTAGCCGAGGTAGGTCTGCCAGTCGCCGAACTTCTCCAGCGCCGCGTCCCCCACCACGAGGTTGACCATCCACGCGGTGTCGCCACCCTCGAACAGACCCTGCTTCTGCGGGTCCCCCGACGGCCCGCGGTTGTTGACCGCGAACTGCGCCACCGACGATTTGTCGAAGGCCACGTTCTTGACGAACTCGCCGGTCAGAGACAGGCGCACCGGCTCGTAGCCGTCGTAGTCGAGGCGGCCGGTCACCGTCAGCTCGCGGAACGGCGAGGCCAGCCCGAAGTACTGCCACTGGTTGCTGTTGCCGTTGTTGTTCGACGGATCGGGCAGGATGTTGCGCAGCGCCATGTAGGTGTTGCCCTTCTGCGCGAACGACGGACGCAGCCCGTCGGTGTCGCCCGCGTCGGAGGACGTCAGCGGCACGTACGGCGTGGACAGCTTGCCCTTCACGCCGTCGAAGTCGTAGAAGGCGACGCCGAACTTGCCGGTGAGCTTCTCGGCGATCTTCCACTCGACCCCGATCTGGCCGCCGTAGATGTACTTGTCGGTGCTCTCGAACTTCGCCGGATTGATCGACGAGAAGTTGAAGTCGGTGTTGAAGATCGGGAACGCGCCCGCGGTGGCGAAGACCTTGATGTCGTCGTTGAAGCGGAACTTGCCCTTGGCGGCGAAGCCGTCGAAGCCGAGGTCGTCGTCCCAGACGATGTCGGTGTTGAAGAACGGGTTGTCGAAGCGCCCGGCCTGGAGGTCGACGTCGTAGCAGTGGTCCTCGCCGAAGTGGTAGCTGAGGAAGGCGCGGTCGATCCAAACGGCGTACTTGCTGAAGTTCCCGCCCTGGGCGTTGCCCGCCGCCCCGAGGCTCTGGTTGGGCGAGACCGGCGAGTTGTTCTCGCCGGTGGCGAGACGCAGCCCGGCGGTGAAGCCGTCGTCCAGATCGATCTCCGCCCCGACGCGGGCGCGCAGGCGGAAGCGGTCGCGGTCCTGGTCGACGTTGTACTGCGGCGAGTGCTGGGTGCCGGCGGTGTCGTAGGGCGCGCCGGTGTTGATGGCGTTGAAGTTCGGGAACTGGCCGCTGTTGTCGTTGCCGCCGGGGAAGAAGCTGCCCTCGTAGCGCACGCGGACGTCGCCGAAGACCTTGTAGCGCTTCACCCATTCCGGGGTGGCGGCGGGCGCCGACCAGTTCTGGACGCGGGCCTCGGTGAGCAGCTGGTGCTTGATCTCCTCGCGCATCTGCGCCTTGACCGTTTCCGGGACGTAGGTGACGCCGACCTCGCCCTCCTGCACCGGCGCGAGCGCCTCCTGCTGCACCGCGGTCTGGATCTCGGCGCGCTGCTGGGCGCGGACGCGGGTGGCGTCGGCCTCGGCCTGGCGGATCATGGTGTCGGCCTCGTCCTTGGTCAGCACGCCCTTCTCCACCAGGCGGTGGATCAGGTTGATGGTGACGTTGTCGGTCGGCCTGGCCGCCTCACCTGCGGGAGTTTCCGTGGTTTCATCGCCCACCGGGGTGACGCCCTCGGCGGGGAGCTGGTCGAGCGACGGCACCGCGAGCGACTCGTCCTCGGCGAACGCCGGTTGGAGGGCGAGCGCAAGCAGCGGGGCGAGGCGGAGGGGGATGGAACGGACGGACATGGGAACGTGGAAGAAGAGAGGGATCAAAAGGGGGATATCAGCGCGAGGCGGTGGAGGGCTTGGAAGCGGAGATGCGCATCACGATGGGCATCGGCATGTCCGTGGGAGGAGCGCTCGGAAGCTGCAGGCCGTTGAGCACGGCGGTGGCGTTGCCGTCCGCGCCCTTGGCACGGGTGACCCGGCCGGTGGCGTCCACCCACACCCGGAAGGTGCCGCTGAAGGTCGCCGTGCGGGTCTTGGGATCGCGGCCGAGGGCGTCGCGCACCGCGCTCTGGGTTTGGCCGGCGTAGGCGTCGTACTTGCCGCTGCGGCGGCCGCCGTTGCCACCGATGCCGGTGCCGCCGTTGCCGACCGCACCCTTGCCGGTGCCGTGGCTCAGGCCGAAGCTGTCGTTGCCGGGCCCTTCGAGGTTGGTGCTCAGCGCCGGGGCCGGTTCGGGCTCGGGGGCCTGCGGCGGCGGCGGGGTGTCCTCGATCGCCTCCTGCTTGACCATTTCCTGTTTCACTTCCTCCTGCTTCGGCGGCTCGACCTTCGGCGGCGGCGGAGGGAGTGGCGGCGGGGGCGGCAGCACGATGCTGATGGTGTCCACCTTGCGCGGCTTCGGCTTGTCCCCGCCCTTCGGCGCGAGGACGAAGGCACCGCCGCCGATCGCGACCAGCGCGACCGCTCCGGCGATCCACGGCCACGGACTCTTTTTCGGTGGGTCGAGAAGTTCGTTGCTCATGAGAGTTCAGAAGTTGGGACCACAGATTTCGCAGATGACACAGATTGAAGAGGAGGAAGACGAAGATTCTGTCTTCTGAAAAAATCAGCGTAATCCGTGGTCAATGATCCGAAGTCGTGAAGTCGTAGGGTTGTAGTAGTTCGAAAGGAATTACTTCGCCTGCGTGGCGAGGCCGATCTGGGTGATGCCGAGACGGCCGAGGACATCGAGCACGTCCATCACGCCCTGGTACTGGACGGCGCGGTCGCCGCGGACGACCACCGGGAACTCGGGCGTCGAGGCCTTGAGCGTGCCGAGGCGGCTCTCCAGGTCCGCCAAGGTCACCGGCGTGGTGTTGAGCAGGATCTTGCCGTCCGGCGTCACCGTGATCGCCTGGGTCTTCGGACCGCCCAGCTTCGGCTGGCTCTTGCTGCCGCGCGGCAGGTCGATCTTCGTCCCCTTCACCCCCGCGGTGGTCATGATGATGAAGATCAGCAGCAGCACCAGGTAGAGGTCCACCATCGGCGTGACGTTGATGTCGTCGTAGCTTTTTCCGTCGTCGGCTTGCATGGCGTGGGTCGGGGTCCGGGGTGGATCGGATCAGACGGGTTCGAGCGTCTTGGGCACCGGGTGCGCGTTGGCGTGCGCCTGGGTGGCGTTCACGTGCGGCGTGGATTCGCCCGCCGGCGGGTAGAACTCGGCCATCTTGGCGATGAACTCGTCGATGAAGACCTGCATCGTGCCCATCGACTCCTTGATCTTGCTGCTGAGGTAGCTGTAGATGAACAGCGCCGGGATCGCGACGATGAGGCCCGCCACGGTGGCGAGCAGCGCGCTGGCGATGCCGGGCGCGATCGAGTTGACGTCGACCTCGCCGCTCTTGGCGATGATGGCGAAGGTGATCATCACCCCGACCACGGTGCCGAGCAGGCCGACATAGGGTCCACCCGCGATGCTCATGGTCAGGAACACCAGGCCCTTGTTGAGGTGGTGGTTCTCATGCACCAGTCCGGCGTCGAGGCTGGCGCGGATCGCTTCGATCGAGCGGCCCGACAGGCCCTTGGTCCGCGTCTTGTCGCGCTCGAGGCGGTGGCGGATTTCCTCCGAACCGATGTGGTAGAGGTGGTAGAGCGGCGATTGCTTCACCAGCGCCTGGGTCCTCGCGTCGGCGAGACCGCCGAAGCTGCTGACATTGGCCTTGTCGCCGTGGTCGAGCGCGGTGAGGTCGCCGGAGAGCTTCTTCCACTGGTCGAGGAAGACCTTGCCGCCCTTCTGGATCGAGTTGAGGTAGAAGAACTTTTTCACCGCCACGCTCCAGCCGACCAAAATCATGAGCACGCACACGCCGATGGCCATCCAGCCGTCGAACATCATGTTCTTCGCGATGTCGCCGAAGAGCATGATGTGCTCGAGCGCGGCGCTGTGCTTGGCGCCGCCTTCGCCGCCTTCCACCTCGCCGACGGCGACGGCCTTGGTCGCCGCCTCGCTGGTACCCTGGGTGAGGGCGGCGAGCTTGAGCCAGCCCTCGGGGCGGGCGACGCGCGAGATTTCCAGTTCGTCGAGCTCGCCGTTGAAGCGTTCGCTGTTGGCCACGGGGGCCGCGGTGCCGCCGAGGAGCAGCGGCGCGGTGCTGGCGGGCAGGCCCGCGGCGAGCGAGCCGGCGGCCACGCCGTTGACGTAGGTCTTGATGGCCGCGCCTTCGGCGACGAAGGCGACGTGGCTCCACGCGCCGGCGGCCAGCGGCGCGCCGGAACTACTGCGAACGCCGTTGTTTTCCACGATCAGGACGCCCTGGTCCAGAACCACCCGAAGGGTGTCGCGGCTGAAGAGGATGGCGTTGGGACGCAGCGCGGCGGGCTTGACCCAGGCCGACCAGGTCAGCGCCTGGTTGGCGGTCCATTCGAGGGTCGCGGTGTTGGGGATGCCGACCGGTTCGCCACCGGCGAGGCGCAGGCCGCCGCCGACCACCGCGCCTTCGGACGCGGCACCGGGCTTGTCACCGTTGTTCTTGGCCGGGGAGGAGTCGACCGGCGCGGCGCCGCGCTCGGCGAAGTGATAGACGAGCACGGTGTCGGCGTCGTAGGCGGGGGCGGCCGCGGGGGCGGCGGCTTTGGGATTGCCGTAGTAGAGCGTGAACTTCGCCTCGCCGCCCTTCACCGCGGGCACCTTGACCCACACGAAGGCCTCGTTCATGAGGCCGTCGTACTTCTCGATCTGGTAGGGCAGTTCCTTGCCGTCGTCACCGATGAAGCGCAGGTCGCTGCCATCCTCCTTGGCCGTGGGGAACTGGAAGTTGCCGTCGTGCAGGCGCACCAGCACCGTCGCGGCACCGGCGTCGCCCGCGTCCTTCGCCGACACCGCCACCGGCTGGCGCTGCGTCCATTCCTTGTTCCACCAGTTCGAGGATTCACCGGCGGAAACATGCTGGGCCAACAGGGTGGCCAGGACGGGGAGAGTGAGGAGACGGAAGCGCATGTTGAGAGTTGAAGGCTGAGAGTTGAGAGGCAGAGGAAGAGGAGAGGTGGAGACGAAGCGGGTGGCGGGCGTTGCTTTAGAAGTCGCCCCAGACGCGGAAGGTGTAGAGCGGCTGGCGGTCCTGGCCGCTGCTGCGCCGCAGCAGCGGCAGCCCGACGTCGAGCGAACCGTTGTAGTGGTCGAAGAAGCGCCCGCGCGTGCCGAGGCCGACGCTGAGCAGGCTGCTGCCGGGGTCCTGCCCGGGAAGAGGCGCCTGGATCGACGTGAACCCGGCGTCCCCGAAGACGTAGAAGCGCCAGTCGTTCTCCGCATCGTCCTTGCCGGTGCCGACCAACGACGGGCTGCGCAGCTCAAGGGTCGCGGTCACCGCGTCGTCGCCCAGCGTTTCGCTTTCGAGGTAGCCGCGCACCGTGCCGAGGCCGCCCGCCGAGAACTGCTCGCTGTTGACCAGCGGCTGGCTCGACATCTGGCCCTGCACCCGCGCGAAGCCCTGCAGCCCGTGCGGCAGGTCCCGGGTGTGCGAGAGGTCGCCGCGGAAGTAGAGGAAGCTGCCCGCGCTCTTGTAGCGCTTGTTGTTGAACTCGTCGGCCGAGGCCCCCATCCCGCGCAGGTGCAGCGTGACCCCGCCGTTGAAGTCGGTCTTGCCGCTCTTGTGCTTCAGCGACGCGGTGTAGAGCGCCGTCAGCGGGTAGTAGGTGAGCGGCGCCTGGATCGTCCCGGTGCTCGAGGTGAGGTCCTCGTCGAAGTGCTTGTAGTCGAGACCGAAGCTCAGCGACTGGTAGAAGTCCCTGCCCTGCGGCAGCGTCTTCAAGACCCGGAGGCCGAGGATCTCGCCGCGGCCCGCCACCGCCAGCCCGCCCAGCGTCGAGACGTTGCTGTCCTGCTTGGTCCCCTGCAGCATCAGGCTCCAGCCGTTGGAGAGCGGCGCCAGGTAGTAGCCGGAGAACACCTGCGCGTCCTCGAGATCCAGCGGCGCGACCTGGAAGCTCATCCCCATCGCGTGGCCGAGCTGCCACAGGTTGTCATACGAGACCGCGCCGTTGAGCCGCAGCTCGCTGGTGTTCGCGCTGTAGCGGTTGTTGACCTCGAGGCTGCCGTGCAAGGGCAGCCCGTCCTTGACCTTCAGATCGATGTCCACCGTGCCGGGCTCGACGCCGGGACGCAGCTCCGGCGTGACCGTGCGGCCGCCGAGCTGGTTCATCGCCACGAGGTTTTTCGTCACCTCGTTGAAGTTGACCACCCTGCCCTCGGCCAGCGCCGGGGCCAGCCCCTTGAGCGCCGAGGGCGAGGTGAAGCGCGCGCCCTTCACCCGCAGCCGGCCCACCGGGTTTTCCGAAACCTCCAGGATCACCGTGCCGCGCTTGATCTGCTGCACCGGGATCGCCACCGCCACCGCCTGGTAGCCCTTGTCGTGATAGAGCTTTTCGACCGCCGCCCGCGCCCGGTCCACGTCCGCAGGCATCTGCCCCGGTCCCAGGAACGGATACACCGCCTCGCCGATCTCCGCACTACCCACCACCCCGCTCTTCACACCACGCACCCGGTACTCGCGGATATACATCGGACGCGCCTCGCCAACAGGAGCAGCTGCCGTCTCTTGCGCACATGCCAAAGGCATGAGCGAACTCCACGCCAAAGCAGCGAGCGAAGAGTGACAAACAAACTGCGATACCGGGGAAAAACGCATGAGGAGAAAACCGGCGCGGACCGGACCGGAACTCTCCCCCGGATGCGGATGTCCTCAATGAATCGAGCGTGACGTTTCTGTGACAAAAGACCCGGAACCGGTCTTAAATTGGCGCAAAGGACTGTTTTTTAGCCAATTTTCCACGGACCCCAATGACCCACCAAAGGGACCATTTCAGGTTTCAGGATCATGCATAGACCCGGATGATGACGAATCCGTCACCATTTCCGTGACAATGGTTGTCACAAAACCCAACGGGCGTCGTGGTTCAAAGATCGCGGAAGAAGACCAGCGAATCGCGCCCGCTGGCTTCATACTTCTCACGGCGCTCCTTAGGCAAATCCGCCGGAATCCCCTGCGTGTAGCCGAGCCGCTCGCGGAAGAAATCCGCCGCACGATTCGTCAAGGCGAACACCCGCGGGATCTTGCGTTCCACCGCCATCGATTCGGCGAAATGGACGAGATCAATGCCATAGCCACGGCCCTCGTGCGCCTGCTTCACATAGAGGCAAGCCACTTCCGCACAACCTTCACCGGCGTACTCATGCAAGGCCACACAGCCGACGACGTTATCGTCGATTGTGATCACGCGGTAATCCCCGATCTGCGACTGGATGTCCTCATAGGTGCGAGCGACAAGACGCGTGCGGCGCACCGAGCGACCGATCATGCCGAGCAGTTCGGGAATGTCCTCCTCACGCAGCGGGCGGATCTCCCGATAGCTGTCGGCGTGAATCATGGTGCCGACGCCTTCGTTGGAGAAAAGTTCATCCACCAAAACTCCCTGGCGGCGACCGTTCAGAACATGCACGCGTGGCACGCCGCGGTGACAGGCATGCGCGGCGGAGAGCAGCAGATCGCGGCCTTCGACATCCGCATCATTCGCGGCGATGTCCACGGCCTCACGCGCGCGGATCGCATGCACGGGCTGGCCATCGATGAGAATGGCCTCTTCCAAAAGCGCGATCACCTTGGCCACCCCGAGACCAAGCGCGAAATCCACGACCGGATCTTCCAGAGGACCGGTCGATGAGGCATCGACCACCACCGATTGGCCTCGGGCTAGAATCTCCTTCGCCTCCACAAGCGCCGAGGGATCGGTGATCGGATGCAGCACGCGGGCCGCCATGATCTCGCACTCAAGCGTCCAATCGTAGAGGTCCTTGATGTCGCCACCCAGGACACCAAGCACCAGCTTCACCCCGAGATCTTCCAAAGCGGCAAGATCGAGCAAGGTTTCCGCGATGGCGGGCTCGGGCAAAAGCCCGGCCTCGATGAGCACAAGAAAGGTCCGCCCACGGAACTGCGGGATGTACTGGAGAACTTCGCGAATGTCACCGATCTGGGCCACGGGGATTTCTAGCAGACCTCGCTTGCGAATGAACCGCGATTTTCAAGATTGTGACGGCACCGGCAGATCCCGCCCCTTGCGCAGCCGGAAGCCGATCCCCCACCCGGCCAGACCGAGCAGAATCACCGGCCAATCCCCCAGCGCGGCGTAGAGCGTGGTCGGCGGATCCTTCGGCACCACCACCTCGGCAAGCAGGCTGCCCGCAGTGAAGTGGCTGCCGTTCGCGTCCGTCAGCCGCTGGGTACGGCCGGTCATGGAGATGACACCGCTGACGCCGGTGTTCGCGCAACGCAGCATCGGACGACGTAGTTCGATCGCGCGGAACATCGCATTCGCGAAATGCTGGTCGGCGGCTTCGCTTTCCTTGAACCAGCCATCGTTGGTCACGTTCACGATCACCTGCGGGCCGGGACGAACGAACTTCCGCTCCAAACGCGGCACGGTGTCCTCGAAGCAGATGGAGGGAACCACTCCGACAGTCTGCCCCCTCACCGGTGTCAGCACCGGATCGAGCACTTCACCCGCCGAGAACGAGCCACCATAGGACATGCCGGACTGCTGCTCGTAGATGTCCTTCAGCCACGGGATGGTGTCCACGAAGGGAATCGTTTCGCCGAAGATGACAAGGTGATGCTTTCGGAAGGTCTGGAGATCGTCATGCGGCCCCATCACCGCCATTGAGTTCCAAGCCTTGCCTTTCGGTTTCTCCACAAGTTGGTCGCCTTGCTCGATCGCTTGGAGTTCGGTGATGCCGAAGAGCAGCGTGAAGTCCCCGTATTGGCGGACCTGATGGATGGTGTCGATGTTCGGCTGCCACATGCCCCAGCGGCCGTCATCCGTATTCAATAGACGTCCCGCCAGCGAGGACTCCGGCCAGATAACCCAATCCGGGAAGCGGTCGGTGCCTTTCAATGGCTCAAGCGCGTCCGAGGTCAGGTTCTCGTAGATCATGTTGGTTTCCTCCGCTCCTACGAGCACGTTGGGGCCTTCCTGCGGGAGATTCGCCTGCACCAGCAGTGCCTTCATGGGGAAGGACTCCAACTTTTCCAAAGTGGTCATCCGCCAGGCGCCGTAGCCGCCCAGCAGCACCATCGTGGCGAGAGCCGAACCAAGTCCCGCAAGAGCCGTCTTCCGATCACGCCGCACGAACCGGCGCACCGCGAGCAACACCAGAATCTGCACGAACAACATCACCAGCGACAAGCCGAGCACGCCGAGGAGATCCGCCGCCTGTGCCAGCGGCAGCATCTTGTGAAGCGACACGCCGAGCGAATTCCAACCGAAGCCGGTGATCACCCAGCTCCGCAGCCACTCCAGCCCAGCCCAGAAGGCCGCATTGGCGAAAGCGAACAACAGGTCGGTCTTCCAGTTGCCCGGACCGAAGCGCCATGGATTCCCCCACTTGGAGGTGAAGGCTCCGAAACAGGCGAAATAGAGCGCGAGATAACCGCCCAGCGCGTAGGGCGCGATCGGCGCCACCGTGCCGAGCCAGCCGACATTCAGCCCGAAAAAGCACAGCCCCGCGATCCATCCGTAGCCAAATCCCTTCCATGCCGCCCTCCGCCCCGTGAGCGACCACAGGGCCGCCAGCATCGGCATCAGCGCCACCCACGCCAGCACGCCGATGTCATGCGGCGGAAACGCCAGCGACAACAGGATGGCGGATGCCACGCAGGCGGCCAGGCGGAGCAGGATTCCGGTGAGGAACGGCATGCCGGACGGGTAGCGGAATCCGGGCAGGCTGCAAGTCCCCTCACCCGATCCACGCCAGGAACTCCTTATTCCCGTCCGTGCCGGTGATGGGCGACTCGATCACCCCGCGCCATTCCCGGCCCGATTTCTCCACGAACCTGCGGATTTTCTCCACCGCCCGCTCATGCAGCGCCGGATCGCGGACGATGCCGCCCTTTCCGATGTCATCGCGCTCCAGTTCGAACTGCGGCTTGATCAGCGGGACCACCATTCCGCCTTCCTCCAATACGGAGAAGACGTTCGGCAGCACTTTCGTGAGTGAGATGAAGGACAGGTCCATCACGGCCAGCTTCACCTTTTCGCCGAGGTCCGCCTCGGTCATGTGGCGGGCATTGAACTGCTCCTTCGCCACCACCCGGGGATCGGTGCGGAGCTTCCAGACGAGCTGGTTGGTGCCTACGTCGATGGCGTGGACCTTCGCCGCACCCTTTTGAAGCAGGCAATCGGTGAAGCCCCCGGTGGAGGCCCCCACATCGAGACACACCCAGCCGGTGGGATCGATGCCGAAAGCGTCCAACGCGCCCTCAATCTTGAAGCCGCCACGGCCTACGAATTTCGGCTTTTCCTTTACTTCCAAGGGGGCATCCAGCGGCAGCTTCGTACTCGGCTTGTCCACCGGGCGATCCCCGGAACGCACCTCCCCGGCAAGGATCAGGCGCTTCGCCTGCTCACGGGTTTCGGCGAGGCCGCGGGCCACCAGCAGGGCATCGGCACGTTCTTTGGAGGCGCTCATGGGGAACGAGGCATGCACCGGCCCGGCCGGATTTTCAACCCCGGACCGCTCCGTTGCACCCAACGACCCAATTCCTGCGTATTCAGCCACTTGGCACTTGCCAGAGCGGGTTTCTTTTCAACCATCCGCGCCGTGACGCGCCACCGTACCGACGACCTCCGCATTTCCGGCACCAATCCCCTGATTTCCCCGGCCGTGCTGAACTATTACCTCCCGCTCAGCGAGGAGGCCTCCGAGGTGGTGAGCGCCGCCCGCGAGCAATCCGACGCCATCCTCAAGGGCGAGGACGACCGCCTGCTGGTCGTGGTGGGACCGTGCTCCATCCACGATCCGGAAGCCGCGATCGAATACGGCAAGAAGCTCAAGGCCGAGGCCGAGCGCCTGAAAGGCGATCTGCTCGTCATCATGCGCGTTTATTTCGAAAAACCGCGCACCACCGTGGGCTGGAAGGGTCTCATCAACGACCCGCATCTCGATGACTCCTTCGACATCAATCATGGCTTGCGGGTCGCCCGCGGTCTCCTGCTGGATTTGGCGAACATGGGCGTTCCGGCCGGCACGGAGTTCCTTGATACGATTTCCCCACAGTACATCGCGGACCTGATCGCGTGGGGAGCCATCGGCGCCCGCACCACCGAGTCCCAGGTCCACCGCGAACTGGCCTCCGGCCTTTCGATGCCGGTGGGCTTCAAGAACGGCACCGGCGGCTCGATCCAGCTCGCGCTCGACGCAATCCAGTCGTCCTCACGCCCGCACCATTTTCTCTCCGTCACCAAGCAGGGTGTCTCCGCGATCATCTCGACCACCGGCAACACGTCCTGCCACATCATCCTGCGCGGCGGCAAGAGCGGCCCGAACTACAGCGCCGAGGCCGTCACCGAGGTGGTCACCATGCTCAACGAGCAGAAGCTGCCGCCGTATGTGATGGTCGATTGCTCGCACGGCAACTCGATGAAGGATTTCCGCAACCAGCCGATGGTGGCGGACGCGCTGTGCAAGCAGATCGCGGAAGGCTCGAAGGCGGTCACCTCGGTGATGGTCGAGTCCAACCTCGTCGAAGGAAACCAGAAGGTGAACGCGGATCGCTCCAAGCTCACCTACGGCCAGTCCGTCACGGATGCCTGCATCGGCTGGGACGATACCGTGAAGGTGCTGGATGCTTTCGCGGAAGCCGTGCGCGCACGCCGAGCCGGCACCACCAAGTCATGAGCGACCTTTCCGATTTCGACCGGCAACCCACACTGATTGGTCCCACGGTTTCCCTGAAACCGCTGCAGCCGGAGGATTTCGAAGCGCTCTTCACGGTGGCGAGCGATCCCTTGATCTGGGAACAGCACCCGGATTCCAGCCGGAGAGAACGCGCAGGATTTGAGAAATGGTTCGCTGCGGCGCTTTCGTCCGGCGGAGCTTTCACGATCCGGGATCTGGTGTCCGGAAACGTCATTGGATCATCCCGCTACTACGACTGGGATCCGGAGAAGCGGGAGATCGCGATCGGCTATACCTTCCTCGCAAGAAGCCATTGGGGTGGCGTGACCAACCGTGAAATGAAACGCCTGATGCTCGATCACGCCTTTCAGAGCGGACTCAAGGTCTGGTTCCACATTTGGAAAGACAACCTACGCTCGCGGAGGGCGGTGGAGAAGATCGGCGCCATTCTCTCCCACACCGGCCACAAGGAAGTGGCTGGAGTGCCTCACGACTATACGTTCTACTTCATCACCGGAAATCCCGGCTGAGGAATTGCACGGACAGAAAGAGTCAATTTTCGTCATTCCATCTTGCCAGGAATGGTCAAGTCACGAAACTGTCCACCGATGATCGATGCCCACCACCATCTGTGGAGCTACTCAGCCGCAGAGTATGGCTGGATCACGGAGGACATGCAGACCATCCGACGATCCTTCCGCGCCACGGAACTGGATGACTTGATGCGCGCCAATGGCATCACCGGCACGGTGGCTGTGCAGGCACGCACCTGTTTGGAAGAGAATGACTTTCTGTTAGATGAGGCCGCCGGCAGCCAGCTCATCCGCGGGATTGTCGGATGGGTGGACTTCAAATCGCCGGAGGTGGGTGAACAGCTCGACCAATACCGTTCGGACTCTCTTTTCAAAGGTGTGCGCGAAGTCATCCAAGGTTCACCGGATGATGAGTTTCTCTCCAATAACGCATTCAACCGTGGCATCCGCGAAGTGACCCGCCGTGGACTCACTTACGACCTGCTCATTTTCCAAGACCAACTCGATGCCGCCACGGCCTTCGTAAAGCGCCATCCGGAACAGTCGATCGTGCTCGACCACGCGGCCAAGCCGGAGATCCGTGCCGACCGCTTCCCCGCCGAATGGGAAACCGGCATCCGTGCCCTGGCCGCGCTCGACAACACCGCCTGCAAAATTTCCGGCCTCGCCACGGAAGTCCGCGATTCGTCATGGATCCCGGATATTTTACGGCGCTACCTCGATGTGCTGCTGGACGCCTTCGGCCCCTCACGGCTGATGTTCGGATCGGATTGGCCTGTCTGCCTGCTTGCGACCCCGCACGCCGCGTGGGTGGAAACGGTGACATCCCATCTGGCCAGCCTCTCTGCTACTGAATGCGAGGCCATCCTCACCGGCACGGCCACCACCTTCTACCGGCTGGCACTCTGATGTGGAGTGCGGCGAGCCATCGCCGCTCTGGGTACCGGAGAGAATCGACGGGAATAATACTCCGCTTCGGAAAAACTCTGATCCAGAGCCAGACAGGTTCTGAACCATGGGAGCTGCCTTCAGAAAGCAGGTTTGCCACCGGCGATGACTCGCCTCCGCCCAAAGCGGCGATGGCTCGCCGCACTCCACATCAGAAGCACCGCCGAATCTCCCTGCAACCGAGCGAACCCCTTGCCATCCGCTCGGGGGGCGCTGTACGGTGACCCGCATGACCCGCACCGACGACCTGCGCATCTCCGCCACCAAGCCGCTCATTTCACCGGCCGTGCTCGGATATTACCAGCCGGTGCCGGATGCCGCCACCGAGTTGGTCGCCGCCGCCCGCCAGCAGGCCGCCTCGATCCTCCGTGGCGAAGACGATCGCGTGATGGTCGTCATCGGTCCGTGCTCGATCCACGATCCCGAGGCCGCGATCGAATACGCGAAGAAGCTCAAGACCGAAGCCGACCGATTGAAGGACGATCTCTTCATCGTCATGCGCGTTTACTTTGAAAAGCCGCGCACCACCGTCGGCTGGAAAGGCCTCATCAACGACCCCCATCTCGACGATTCCTTCGACATCAACCACGGACTGCGCATCGCCCGCGGACTGCTGATCGATGTGTCGAATATCGGCCTGCCCGCCGGCACCGAATTCCTCGATACGATCTCGCCGCAATACATCGCCGACCTGATTTCGTGGGGCGCCATCGGCGCTCGTACCACCGAATCGCAAATTCATCGTGAACTCGCCTCCGGTCTTTCGATGCCGGTGGGCTTCAAGAACGGAACCGGCGGCGCGATCCAGATCGCGCTGGATGCCATCCAGTCCGCCACCTGCCCGCATCATTTTCTCGGCGTCACCAAGCAGGGCGTTTCCGCCATCGTCGCCACCACCGGCAACCAGGATTGCCACATCATCCTGCGGGGCGGCTCAACCGGTCCGAACTACAGCGCGGAAGCCGTCTCCGAAGTGGTGACCATGCTCAACGAACAGAAGCTGCCGCCACACGTCATGGTCGATTGCTCGCATGGCAATTCGATGAAGGACTTCCGCAACCAACCGCTTGTCGCCGCCGCCCTGTGCAAGCAGATCGCGGACGGCTCAAAGGCGGTGACTTCCGTGATGGTCGAATCCAATCTCGTCGAAGGAAATCAGAAGCTCGGCAAGGATCTCTCCACTCTTGTGCGCGGGAAGTCGGTCACCGATGCGTGCATCGGTTGGGATGACACCGTCAGCGTGCTGGATGCGTTCGCGGAAGCGGTGCGGACGCGACGGACGCAGGGGAGTTGACGCTTTAGCCGAGGAGGGTCTTCCGGGAGACGGAGTTGTCCGACTTGCGCCTACTCCATGATTGCCGAACTCAAAAAGCCTTCCCTGTCAGCATGTCCCAAGCCCACCTCCAGCGGCATCAGCTCAAGCAGCGGCGAACCGCAGTGGGAATCCTGATTTGTCTGATCGGGCTATATGCCAGCTCTTTCTTCCCATTGAATGGAGTCCAGTATCACCGTCGTATTCGGCTGTCTGGCGGATCTATCCCTCTGCACGATTTCAGTTTTTTCAACCAGTCCGGTGGATTGGACGTTGAATGGTTTGCCAGCACCGATGCTCCTCCCATTGGATATCTTGTCAGCGAATACTGGGAAATCACTCCAAACCCATTCGATTTTCATTCCTTACGATTACTCCCGGAATGGCGCGCCCTGAAATACCCGAACAACACCACCATCCACATTTTCATTCCTCTTTGGATCCCTCCGATAACATGGGGGCTTTGGAGTTGGTTCTGGATCTCTCGAACAAACCGGAAAGGGATCGATACTGCGGGCAAAAAAGGTGATCTACGACAAAGACCGTAAACACCGCCAAGCCATTCCCTTCCCGTCGCTTGCCTCCGATTACTTTCTGGTTAAACGCACCACAAACTCCGCCCCCGGGAAGCCCCTCCTCGGCTGAAGCCGCAACTCCTCCATGAAAAAGGCGCTCCCGTTTCCGGAAGCGCCTTTTGAAAAATCAAATCGCAATCCGCTCGGATCAATCGAGGAACTTGATCTTGCCGATCGCAGGCAGCTTGCCGGCTGCCATCGCGGCGTGCTGTTCGTCGGTGCAGGAGGAATTGGTCGGTGCATCGGCGGCGGCATCGCTCTTGGCGAGATAGCCGTTTTCGATCATCCAGGCCTCGACCTCGTCACCGCTGATATCGGCGAGCATCTTGCCATCGATCTCCACGCATGGGGAGAGCGGCTGACCGCTGCGCTGTTCCATCTCCCAGCGGAAGGCCGGGTTCTTGATGATGTCCTTTTCCTCCCACTCGAGGCCGTACTTGCGGAAGATGGCGCGGACGCCCTCGCTCCAGCCGCAGAAGGTCTTGAGATAGGCGGTGATCTTCGGTTGCGCGTTGCTCATGGGCGGGACCATACGCCCAATCGGCCGCGCGACAAGCCCAAGTCTCCCCCACGCGCTTCAGCGGTTTACCTCGCCGGTGTTCCCATTCATCCTCATGCCATGCGGCCCTTCGTCAGCACGAACCTCGCGATCTCCGCGGATGGAAAGATCTCCACCGTGGACCGCCACCCGTCCGGCTGGACTTCATCGGCCGATCATGAACGTCTCCAAGCTTTCCGCCGTGGTGCGGATGCGCTGCTGGTGGGGCGCGGCACGTGGGAGGCCGACCGAATGACCATGACCGTGCGCGATCAGGACCGCCAGCCACTGCGCTGCGTGGTGTCCCACGGAGGCAATTTCGATCCCAGCCATCCGATGTTCGCTACACCGGGGGGAAAAATCCATCTGCTGGTCACCGGAAACGTGGATGCCGCCATTCCAAGCGGAGCACACCTCCATCACGGCTCGGTCGCTTCCTTCCTTGAAACTCTCGCCCGCGACCACGGCGTGCAGCGCCTCCATTGCGAGGGCGGCGGCAGTTTGATCCGAGCTCTGGCAGAACTCGACGCCATCGACGAATTCCACCTCACCTGGGCCGGACACAGCCTGTTCGGCGGCAAATCCGCGCCCACTCCCACCGGGATTCCGGGCGCTTTCCTCCCCGCTTCGCTCGCCTTCGAACTGACGGGATTCGAGCCAGCGGCGGGCGAGTGCTTCCTCAGCTACCGCCGCAAGCGCGCGTGAATGAAATCAGTGGCCGTGCCCGTCTTCCTTGTGCTCGCCGCCTTCGGCGTGCTTCTCGTCATGGCCCGCGGCGGCTCCACCTTCGTGGCCGCCGTGCTCACCACCGTGACCGGCGCCATGGGCACCGTGGGGTTCATGGAGTTTCTTGGTTTCCTCCCAATCGTGGCGCTCGCAGGAAACGAAGGCCACGGTCGCAAGAACAAGAAGCATCGGGAAAACTTTCATCGCGCGCCCTGAATAGCGGCCTGTGGCGGCGTGCCAAGTTCAAATGCGCCGCCTACGCATGTCTCAGCCAGCGATCAACCGCTTCCGCCGCACGCTCATGGGCACCGGGACCGCCCAGCTTGGCGGCAGTGGCGGCGAGGCCGCTTTGGACATGCTTGCGGAAAACCGGGTCATCGAGAAAGCGGCCCAACGAACGCTCCACGGCCGCTGGTTCGGCATCGGCCTGGATCAGTTCCTCCACCACCTCCTCACCCGCGAGGATATTGACGAGGCCGATGAACTCCAGTTTCACCAACAGGCTGCCAAGGATGTAGGTCGGCCACGCCACCTTGTACACGAGGCAGTAAGGCAGGCCGAAATAGGCGGCTTCCAGCGTCGCGGTACCGCTGGCGATCACGCCGCAGACCGCACGCTGCATCAGCTCGTTGCTGCCGCCATCGGTCACGGTCACATAGCCGCCGGTCCCGGTGGACTCCACCAAGGCACGCATGGAGGCCGCCAGCTTCGGCGAGGCCGCGGGAGCCTCGAAGCGAAGACCCGGCCGCCGCGCATGCATCGAGCGCGCCGTTTCCAGCATCATCGGGAACAGGCGCGAGACTTCGCGATTCCGGCTGCCCGGGAAAAGCCCGACCAGCGATTCATCCGGCGTCACACCCGGAATCCGGCGTTCCTCCAGCTCATCCACCAGCGGGTGGCCCACGAAAGTCGTTTTGAGTCCCGCGTTCTCGAATAACGGCTGCTCGAAGGGAAACAGGCACAGCATTTCATCGATCAGGCGCACCATCTTGGGGATGCGGCCCTTGTTCCATGCCCACACCTGCGGGCTGATGTAGTAAACGATCCGTGTCTCCGGCAGCTCCTTCTTCACCGCCTCGGCGAAGCGCAGGTTGAAGCCAGGATAGTCGATGAGCAGCAGCACGTCCGGGCGGAATTCGCGGGCCTCGGCCAGCATTTCATCAAAGCGCGCCTTGAACCAACTGTAGTGTTTCAGCACCTCCCAGACGCCCACCACCGCCGCATCCTCCACCCAGTCGCGGACTTTTTCTCCTCCCACGGCGGCCATTTCCGGGCCTCCGGCTCCGGAGACTTCGACCGCCGGATGCAGGTGATGGAGCGCCCGCAGCAGGCCCGCGCCATGCGCGTCCCCGCTCAATTCCCCCGCCACCACATAAACGCGCCCTGCCATGCGCGGGCACCCTAATGGACGCCGGATACGGCTGGCCACGAAAATTCCGTGTCCGCCCCGTTCCAATTCCTCATTGATTTCATCGCGCCGCCGTCCTTAATCCTCCCGCCGCTCAGGCCCAGACGATTCCGATGCCCAAAGACATTCAAGACACCCCGCAGCTTCTCGGCGAGATCTCGCAAGCTCCCAGCGCGTTCGAACAGTTTCTGGAGCGCAACCAAAAGGGCCTCATCGTGGTCGCCATCCTCGCCGCCCTCGGCGGCTGTGGCTGGGTGATCTACCGGAGCGCGAAAACCGGTGCCGAGCATCAAGCCGGTGCAGCCCTTATCAAGGCTGAAAGCCTGACCGATCTCCAGGCGGTTTCACAGAAGTTCCCGGGAACTCCAGCCGCTGGCAGCGCCACCGTCCTCTCCGCGGACAAGCAGTGGAGCGATGGCCAGCAAGATGCCGCGATCGAAACCCTCAAGTCCTTCATCCAGAACAACCCGGATCATCCGGCCAAGGCCAGCGCCCAAGCCTCGCTCGGTGCGAAACTGATGGTCCAAGGCAAGAACGCCGACGCGGAAGCCGCCTTCCAGGCGGTGATCGCCAATCCGGCCGGTCGCTACCTCGCCCCCTACGCCCTCACCCAGCTCGGCGACCTCGCCAAGCTCGGCGGCGATCTGGAAAAGGCCAAGGGCTATTACGACAAGGCCAAGAATGACTACGGCGACAACAACTTTTCCGGCCTGGCCAGCCAGCACCTCATGATTCTCAAGGCGAAGGCGCCGACGGAAATCGAGGCCCGCCAGGTCACCCCGCAGCCGACTCCGGGCGCGCCGAACATCCCCGGACTTCCTCCGGCCGGTGGTGCCGATGAGGTCGCTCCCGGCAATCTCTTCCAGCCCGGAACCTCCGGTGGAGCCCCCTTCGGTGGACTGGTCGATCCGGTCCCCGCGGGAGAGCCCGCGCCGGCCCCGGCTCCCGCCGAGCCAGCGCCCGCAAACCCCGCCAAATGAGGGTCTGCGAGGGGGAATCAATTTGACTTTTATAACCGCCAGTTCTCAATTCCTGCGTGTTCAAAAAAGTGATCGGCCAAGATACGACGGAACCTGCCCGTCCGGTGACCCCGCCGCAGGATTCGTTCCGCACCGAGCCCCCGGCCCCGGCTCCATCGTTTTCCCCCACTCCCGCGACTTCCGCCCCGGTTTCACGCCCCGGCGCTTCCGCGACCCGCAACGTTCTCTCCTCGGACGTTGAAATCAAAGGCTCCGTCAAGTTCACCAACGATCTCGTGGTGGACGGCAAGATCGAGGGCGAAATTGCTTCCGATGGCAATCTGACCGTGGGCGAAAACGCCCGCATCAAGGCCGAGGTGAAGACCGGCACGCTGGTCGTTTACGGCAAGATCCACGGCAACATCACCGTCGCCGACCGTGTCGAGCTGAAGGCCAGCGCCGAAGTCGTCGGTGACATCAAGGCCAAGACCCTCGCCATCGAGGCGGGCGCGATCTTCGTCGGCAAGTCTACCGTCGGCACCCCGGCCGGTGGCACGCCCGCCGCGGCACCTGCCAAGGGTGGCGACAGCAAGCAGCAGGACGTCCCGAAACAGGACACCCTCGCCGGCGTCGTCCAGTAACCTTCCCGCAACCCGCCGGAACAGCCCCAGCCTGATCCCGCCATGGCCGCAGAGCCCGCGCGCCATCGCATCGAGCTGACCTGCCCCGAGTGCGGTCATGTCCAGTCCGAGCCCGCGCTGGTGGTTTCCACCACCTGCCGGGCCTGTGGCGCGAACTTTCAAGTCAAGGACGGCAAGGCGGTCACCCGCCAGAAGCCATCCACCCGCTTCGTCGCCCACAAGGTCCGCCCGTCCGAAGAGGACGAGCCGGAACCCGAGCCTGCCAAGCCGCAGTCTCCCTTCAAACGGCCCGAGCCTCCGGTTCCCGCCCCGGTCGGCCTCATCCAGCGGTTGTTCGGGCGCACCCCAAAACCACGCCACGTCGTGTGCTTTGACTGTGGGCGCGAGCACATCGCCGTGCCGAATGCCCAGTCGAGCCAATGTCCGTATTGCGGGTTCTATATCAGCCTCCGCGATTACACGATCAATGAGCGCTGGAACCGGCGCATCCAGACCCGCGGCGATGTGACGATTGAAAAAGGCGGCTCCGTATCCGGCGTCCCGATCACCTGCCACAATCTCACCGTGCTGGGTGAACTGGCCGCCGCGGTCGAGTGCTCCGGAGATCTGGTCATCCTCAGCCATGGCAAGATCCCAGGTAAAGTCCGCTGCCACACGCTGCGGGTGGAGCGTGGGGCGCGTGTCGAATTTCTGCACGCCGTCCAGGCAGCCGAAGTTTTCGTGGATGGCCAGCTCACCGGCCAGGTCCATTGCAGCGGTGCGGTCGTCCTTGAAAAGCGCGCCGAACTCCGCGGTCTCGTCCGCGCCGCCCGCCTCCAGGTGAAGCAGGGTGCGAAGCACAGCGGCGTGATCGAGATCATCCAGCCGAAGACGGAGGAAGACTCGCCGTCCGAGCACGGCAGCGAGTAGATACAGCCCGCAAACAACACAACTGTGACTGTGTCGGATTATTCACCTGAATGGGGTCGGACATCATTCAAGATTGGCAATCAGCGATTTGAACCAATCATCAAATCCGCCTGGAAGACAATCTAACAAGAAATGTTTGTATCCGATGCCGGGTATTTATATGGGGTGCCATGACCCCTACATTGAAATCCACATGGTTCCGCGGTCTCGCCATCGGCTGCCTCGGCACCACCGTCGCCCACGCGACTCTGATTGACGTCACGCAGGACACCTACACCACTACCGGCACTGCCGCCAATTCCGGCAAGGTCGGCAACATCGCGGTTTCCAAAAAGGAAACCGGTTTCCTCGATTTTGATCTCTCGTCCCTGCCCGCCAGCATCACCGCTGATAATATCCAGCAGGCCAACCTCCGGCTCTTTTTCCGCACCACCACCGGCACCGGTGCCATCACCGTGGCTCCGGCCACCGCCGCATGGAATGAAGATACGCTGACCGGTAAAAACGCCCCCGGCATCGGTGCGACGCTCTCCACCATCGATGCCACCGACATCCGCGACTACACCGCGGTGGTCGTGGACGTCACCAATCTTGTGAAGGACTGGGTGACCAATCCCGCCAATAACAACGGCATTACCCTCAAGACTGCGGACGCCACGCTCCGCACGTTGATCGACAGCAAGGAAAACGCCCTCACCGGCAAAGCCGCCTCGCTGGACATCACGATCACCAGTGCGGGCCCGCAGGGAGCTCCCGGCCCGCAAGGGCCTCAAGGTGCCACCGGTCCTCAAGGCTTGCAAGGCCCCCAGGGGGCAGCGGGAGCTACAGGTCCGCAGGGGCCCGCGGGCTCCACCGGACCCCAAGGAGCCACCGGCCCTGTCGGCCCCGCAGGTCCACAGGGTGCCGTAGGCCCACAAGGCCCGACCGGCCCCCAGGGTCCCGTAGGCCCGCAAGGCCCGGCGGGAGTCACGGATGCTCCCGAGCTGGTTTATTTCCTCGGAGCATTCAACGCCGCCACGACCTATGCGAAGAACGACCTGGTGACCTCTTCCACGGCGGATACCTACTTCTATTCACTCGCGGACGGCAATACGGGCAATACTCCGGAAAGCAGCCCGGCTTCGTGGACGGGCGTCAGCCTTTCCCAGCTCAAGAGCATCCGCAAGCAGATGATTCTCAACGCACCCGGTTTCACCTCGTTGGTTTCCATCAAGCTCACGGGTACCGAGACCGCCGGTGGCCGGATTTTTTACACCAACCGGGCCACCGATGGCGGCTCGCAGATCGCCACCGAGCAGGGCGTCCTGCAGTTCCTGGCCACGGCCAATTCCATTACCGCCACCGTCGATACGACTGACAAGCTCCACCTTGGCACTGTCAACTCCGGTGCCACCCCCGGGTTCTTCAATCCGGGTTCCCAGCCGGGAGTGAGCGTTTTCGACAACGTCTCGTTCTCCAGCCCGGCTCCGATCATGGTGCATGAAGTCACCTTCCGGATCCTCAACGTCTCCGGCGCGAAACTCCGCCTGGAGCCCTGATTCCCGCCTCCGGACTGCTGGAATTCCAAGGCCGGCCCCTCTTCGGAGGAGTCGGCCTTTTTCATACTCGGGCGTTTACGTGCCGGAAATCCCGCTCCACATTCCGCGCATGCCCGCCGCCGCCACCGCGCTCGATCTCAAGGAAGAGATTCTCGCCCTGAAAAAGGCCCGCAATGCCGTCATTCTGGTCCACAATTACCAGTCCGGTGACATCCAGGACCTCGGTGACTACGTCGGCGATTCCCTTGGCCTCGCCTATCACGCGAAATCGACCGATGCGGACGTGATCGCCTTCTGCGGCGTGCATTTCATGGCGGAAACGGCGAAAATCGTGAACCCTTCCAAGATCGTGGTCCTGCCGGATGCCGATGCGGGTTGCTCGCTGGAGCAATCCTGCCCCGCTCCGCAATTGGAGGCCTACCTGAAGGAACACGCGGACAAGAACTACTACGTCATCGCCTACATCAACTGCTCCGCCGGGGTGAAGGCGCTGTGCGACGTGATCTGCACCTCCGGAAACGCGGTGAAGATCGTCAACAAAGCCCCTGCAGATCGCCCGATCCTCTTCGTGCCGGATGCCAACCTCGGTGCCTGGGTGATGGAGCAGACCGGTCGGAAAATGGACCTGTGGCAGGGCTCCTGCTACGTCCATGTCGAGTTCACCCGGGACTCGATCAACCGGATCAAGGCCGAGTACCCGGACGCGCTCGTCGTCGCCCATCCGGAATGCACCCAGGCGGTGCGCCTGCTGGCGGACGAAGTCTGCTCCACGGAGAAGATGATCACCTTCTGCAAGAACGCCCCGGTGAAGGACATCATCGTCGTCACCGAGAGCGGCATGCTGCACCGCCTGCGCAAGGAATGCCCGGACAAGAACCTCATCCCCGGTCCCACCGACCGCTGCGCCTGCGCCGACTGCCGCTACATGAAAATGAACACCCTCCAGAAACTCCGCGACTGCCTCGCGAATCTGGAGCCACGCGTGGAAATGGAGGAATCCGTCCGCATCCGCGCCGAAGCCCCCCTGCTGCGGATGCTGGAGCAGTCGAAATAACCCCGGCCCGGCTTTACAATTCCCTGCAATTCCCGCCGCTGCTTGACTGGCGGAACTTTACACGGAATCGGGTGAATCTTTTGAACGGCTGTTGTCGCCCCGGGGTCAAAACCCCTGAAAACCGCACGCAAGTCGCAGTTTTCATGTAAGGGTGAACAGCAGTTGTCAGCCCCCTCCGCCAACAGGCGTGTTGAGGTTGATCAGCTTGGCCGCCGGGAGTGGGTGCTCCCGGCGGCTTCATTTTTTCCGGGCGTTTCTTGTTGGAATTGAGATTGATGCCCGGCGGGCAGCCTCCTTTACTACGCGGGCCCGCGGCAACGGCGGGCGGCTTTCCGCATGATTGAAAACATCCGCAATTATTACGGCCTGATGATGGTGGTCCTGGTGGCCCTCTTCCTCAGTTTCCTGTTCACCGGTTTCAGCGGCTCGAAGGCATCGGGTGGCGGTGGCCAGGCCTATCTCCGGATTGATGGAACCACCTATGATGGCCTCACCTACCAGAAGCAGGGCGTGGAGGCCCGCAATCTGGCCATGGGCCTGCAGATGTATGAATTCGTCGCCGGTCTGAATGGTTTCGGCGGTCGTGGTGGTGACGAGGGCGAAGTTTCCGAGACCTTTTTCGCCAATCGCATCCTGATCCGCCAGGCTGGCGAGGAATACGGCATCCATCCCTCGAAGGATGAGATCTTCGACTACGTGAAGGAAATGTCCGCCTTCGCCGGCAAGGACGGCAAGTATGACGCCTTCACCTACAAGAACATCATCGAAAAAAGCATCGGCCGCCTGGGCATGACCGAGCAGGATGTGCTCGACCTCGCCAAGGACGCCGTGATCGCCCGCAAGCTGGGCGATATCCTCGGCTCCGGCCTCGCCGTGAACCGCCAGATCGTGGCGGACTCCTCGGCCCTCAACCGCCAGCTCGTCTCCGTCCAGCTTTCCAAGATCGCCCTCGCGCCGTTCAAGGAAGCGATCAAGCCGACCGATGAGGAAGTGAAGGCCTATTGGGACACCATCCAGGACTCCTTCAAGACCGAGGCGAAGCGCAAGTTCACCTACGTGCTCGCCGCGCCGAAGCTGCCGGAAGTGAAGCCGGAGGACGCCAAGCCCGATGCGGAGAAAAAGCCGGAGGATGCCTCCAAGCCTGAGAAGCCGGATCCGACCAAGGAAGATCCGAAGATCATCGAAGAGCGCCGCAACAAGGAGAAGGAACTCAACCAGCGGATGGATGACTTCTTCACCGATCTCCAGAACAAGAAGGGCTCCGGTTTCGAAGACCTCGCCAAGGAGCAGGGTTTCGAGGTCAAGACCACCGAACTCTTCCCAGCCAGCCAGTCCCCGGCCGATCTGGCCATGACCCTGCGCTCCAGCGGCGGCGGCAACCGTGCCGTGGACTCGCTCTTCAACATGAAGGAAACCTCCGATCCGCTCTCGAAGATTTCCGAGCCCTTCGCCGTCGGTCAGAACCAGTGGCTGATCGCCCGCTTGGATGGCGAGGAAGTCTCCCGCACCAAGACCTTCGAGGAAGCCAAGGAGCAGGCCAAGGCCCAGTACATCGAGGAAAAGGCGCGTGAAGCGATGAAGAAGAGTGCCGACGAAAAGCTCGCCGCCATCCGCGAAGCCATCAAGGGCGGCAAGTCCTTCGCCGATGCCGCCAAGGACGCCGGCTTGGAAAGCAAGCCGCTCGGCCCGATCACCGCCTCCTTCCGCCCTACCGGTGACGATGCTCCCGCCTCGCTCTTCCGTGAGACCAACCTGGTCGATCCCGGCACCGTCGCCGATGTGATCGCCGAGCCGACCCAGGCCTTCATCGTCTTCGTCGAGAAGCGCGAGGTCGAGAAGAGCCCGGACGCCAACTCCCGCCTCGATTCCGAAGTGACCAGCGCCGCCAGCCAGAACCGCATGCGTGCCTTCATGTCCTGGATGTCCGATCGCAACGAAGCCGCCAAGGTCGAGCGCCTCTACAAGAAGAACAGTTGATCCCCGGATGTCCGAGCGCGATTCCCTCTTCGATGACGCCAACGGCCATCTCGCCGTTGGCGAGATGGACGAGGCCATCGCGCTCTACCGCCGGTGTGTCGCCCTTGATCCGGAGTTTTTCGATGGCTGGCACGCGCTCGGCATGGCGCTTCTCAAGACCGGCGGGGTGAAGGAAGCCATCGGCTGCGGATTGCAGGCCGTCACGCTCCGTCCGAACGATCTGCTCGCCTGGACCGGACTTTCCCAGATGTACGTCCGCGACGGCAACATCCCCGAAGCGGAAGCAGCCAAGGGCAATGCCCGCATTCTTTCCCTGGGCGGCAAGGTCGTCCGGGATGCCTGATGCCTTCCTCCGTGTGGTTCACAGGGTCTTCCCTGATAACTGAACACTGAACACCAGCAAACTTTTTCCCATGTTCTTCCTCACCACCGCCATCGACTACACCAACGGTTCGCCCCACATCGGCCACGCCTATGAGAAGGTGCTTGCCGACGTGATCGCCCGCTACCGCCGCCTGCGCGGGGACGAGGTGTTCTTCCTCACCGGCGTGGACCAGCACGGCCAGAAGGTCCAGCAGACCGCGGAGAAGGAAGGCGTGCATCCCGCCACCTACGTCAAGCGCACGACCAAGAAGTTCCTCAACCTGTGGGACAAGCTGGACGTGCGCTATGATGGCTGGGCGGAAACCGTGGACGAGCGGCACAAGGCCTGTGTCCGCAAGATCCTCTCCACCCTCAAGGAACAGGGACAACTCTATCAGAAGACCCACAAGGGCTTCTACTCGGTACGACAGGAGCAGTACCTCACCGACCGCGATCGCAACGAGCAGGGCGAGTTCGGCCCGGAATGGGGCGAGGTCACCGAGATCGAGGAGGAGAACTGGTACTTCAAACTCAGCGACCACATCGGCTGGCTGAAGGAGTATCTCGAAAAGACGGACAACTTCGTGCTGCCCGCCTTCCGCAAGGCCGAGCTGCTCAACGCGCTCGAGCGCTCCGGTGAAACCGATCTCTGCATCTCGCGTCCGAAGGAACGTTTGCGCTGGGGCATCGAGTTCCCCTTCGATCTCGGCTACGTGACCTACGTCTGGTTCGACGCGCTTATCAACTACGTCTCCTTCGTCGGCTACGAGGCCGCGCCGGACGCCGGGCTTCCCGACTTCGCCAGGATCTGGAGCGGCAATCCGCCCGCCACCCACATCATCGGCAAGGACATCCTCATTCCCGCCCACGGCATCTACTGGCCCTGCATGCTGCATGCGATGGGCTTCCGTGACGACCAGATGCCACAACTGCTGGTCCACGGCTGGTGGAACCGCAAGAGCAAGTCCGGCCAGAGCGAGAAGATGTCGAAATCGCTCGGCAATGTCGTCGATCCGGACGAACTCGCTGACAAGTTCGGAGTGGACGCCCTGCGCTACTACCTCGTCCGCGACATCATCACCGGTCGCGATTCGGATTTCGATCTGGAGCGCCTCGTCATGCTCTTCAATGACGAGCTCGCCGACAAGCTGGGCAATCTCTGCAACCGTGCGCTCAACATGAGCCAGCGTTTCACCGATGGCATCCTCAGTCCCGGCGGCCCGGCGACGGAAGACGACCTCGCGCTGCAGAAGTCCCTCACCGAAACCACCGCCGCCTATCGCGAGGCGATGGACGAGTATGAAGTGGCGAAGGCCCTGGAGGCCCTCACCCGCCATGTGGTGCTGTGCAACCAGTACGCGGACCGCATGAAGCCTTGGGAACTGAAGAAGGACCCGGAGCAGGCCGCCCGCGTGCAAACCATCCTCTACCACTTCGCCGAGAACGTCGCCCACTGCGCCGTGCTGCTTTCACCCGTGGTTCCCCAGGCGGCCGCCAAGATCGCCTCCCAGCTCGCCCGCGAGGATCTCCTCACCCTGAAACTCGATGACCTCAAATGGGGTCTGCTGGCGGACGGTCACACCATCGGAAAGCCCAAGCCGGTGTTTCCGAAGATCGTGATCGAGGAGGAAGCGGCGGAAGGTTGATTCCCGGAGCAGACACCCAAGCCGGACTACTTGTCCAAAAAGCGGTCGCCCCTCTTGCGTCCGCATTTGAAATCGTCATGTACGGATGGGTCCGGCTTCGCTGAAGGTCTGGGTTTGCGGAGCTTCAAGCATACTCTCTAACATCCAGCTTAATGTTGGATGAAGGTTAGGTTTGCTTAAATGCTTATCACTCCCATTTTCGACAATACACCAATTCATTGAAAACCAGTGAATTGAACCACCAATATTCGCTTGGTCGGATGACCACGCGATCACGTGCTTGGCGGTTGACATAAATGTGAGAAGATCGGCCCGGTTCACCCTCCCCCTACACAAAACCATGAAACGACCAGTGCTCTCCGGCGCGGTTGCCCTGACCTTCGCCTGCACCAGCCCCCTGCTGGCCCAGGATCTGTCGGGAGCAAGCCGTCAGTTCGAAAGCGGCTCGGCACCCACCGATCCCATCGCAGCCAAGGGTTTTTCCTCCGGCTCCCCGATCCAGCCGCTGGTGGGAGTGTCCCCGGAATCCTTTTCCAAGGACCAGCCGTGGTATCTGGTTCAGGACCCCATTTCTCTTGGATTCTCTGAAGTTCCGGTCGTGACCCGTCCGTGGAGCTTGGAATCCCAACTCCGCAAGAACGCGGCCCCATTTCTGAAGTCCGTGGAAGCCAGCCGCTCCCAAGGCATGCTCGCCATGGCTGCCAATCGCGCGCCGGCCAAGGAACTGAACTTCGCGCTCTCCCTCCTCGCGGCGATGTATCGCAGCGACGCCACTCCGGCGAAGGGCGAGTCCCTCAGCGATGTCGAATACGCGCTGAATATCCGCCATCGCATCCATGAGGATCCTTCGAAGCTGCTCGAAATCGTGGCCGCCGAAGTGACCGCGAATCCGGACCGTGTGTGCGAAATCGTGAAGGCCGCCATCAAGGCGACCGAAAACGACAAGGAATCGATCGCGAACATCGTCGAGACCGCTGCCACCACCAAGCCGGATGCGATGCGCCTCGCTGCCCAGTGTGCCGTAGCCGCCGTCCCCGAATCTCTCGCCGATGTGCAGGCCGTGCTCGCCAAGCTCGACCCGGCCACCGGCGACAAACATCGCAGCTCCAAGGACTCGAAGGATTCCAAGGACGCGAAAGACGCGAAGGAAGAAGTGGCCCCGGCGATCACTCCGCCGAACCCGCTGGATCTGCCGCCGCCGCCGCCGCCGATCCCGCCCATTCCGCCGCCTCCCCCGCCCTCGACGAACACCGAGTTCCGTCACTTCAACAATAGCTGACGCTGACATTTTCCCGAAAATCCCGACCGGTCCGCTGGTCGGGATTTTTGTTGGAAAGGCCCGGGCACCGGCAAGTTCGTGGTTCCTATCCGATGGACGTGGCTTCAGATTGTCGCGAACTCCCGCATGGAACCCGCCACCACAATCCCGACTTCCGCCGAAGGGGAAGTACGCCTGTGGGGCACTCCGGATCGATCCGATTGGGCTCAGGGTTTCCGGCTCAAGATGCGCTCCCGGCCCCTGTCGGTCAGGCTTCTCACTTGGCTGCCGGCAATCGCGGGCTTCGCTTTGATCTTCCACCTCGGGTTGGAAAGCCCGGAAGCCGCATTTTTGGTCGCGGTCATTCTCACGGCCATGTGGCTGCGGCGACGAAAGTTCAGAGATATGGCCTTGGATCGGATCATGTTGAAAGCCGCGCGCAGTGGCGGGTGCCCGCACTGGTGCTTCGATCCGCAGGGAGTCCAGCTCCTGAGTGGTCCCAATGAATTCTTCTACGAATGGAGCACGCTCGACAGGGTGGTGTCGGATGACGATCTGGTGGTGATGATCTCCAATCGCTACGCCTTGGAATGCATCCCAACCCGCTTTTTCAAAGGCACGGAAGATGTGGCCCGCTTGCTGGAATTCGCACGTGACGCGGGCCTGCCCGTGCTCGACTACCGGAAACCTCGATCCGCCGCACCATGAGTCCGGAACCCGCTCCCTTCCCCGATGACCAACCGGTGATCCGGGTGAGTGGCTTGCCCACTGCGGACGATTGGAAACACGCGCTCCGGCTGTATCGCAGCGGGATGAACACCTTGCGGCGGAAACTGGCGCTGCTCTACGTGTACTGTGTGGTCGGAGCGGGTCTGATCTTCTGTTGGCTGAATGATATCAGATTCGTCTGCTACCTCTTCGCCGTCCTCTACGGTTCGTTCCTGCTGGGATGGCGGATCTATTCACACATGGTGACGCGGGAATCGTTGGAGAAACGCGAACGGATCGAAGGGGAGGACTTATGGATCTTCAGTCTCGCCCGCGTACGAAAGCAAGCCGGGCCGAATCATTCCACCTTCGAGTGGCGCTATCTGGATTCCATCATTGTGGCGGATGACATGCTGGTGCTGCTCCCCACGACCCACGCCTGCTATTGCGTTCCTCTACGCCTCTTCGCCAACAAGGACGAAATGGAAACCGTTGTCCGCTGGGCGGCGGCGGCAGGTGTTCCCAGATTGGACGTCAGGAAAGGAACGCCGTAAGCGGACTGGTGGCGATGGCACGGTCCTCCGCTTCGGGCAGACCGATTTCAAAAGCCTCGCGACCGGCCTCGACGGCCTTCTTGAAAGCCATGGCCATCTTCACCGGATCATTGGCGATCGCGATGGCGGTATTCACCAGCACGGCATCGGCTCCGAGTTCCAAAGCCTCCGCCGCGTGGCTGGGAGCACCGATACCGGCATCCACCACCACCGGCACGATGGCCTGCTCGATGATGATGCGGATCTGATCGCGCGTCGCGAGGCCGCGATTGCTGCCAATCGGCGAGCCGAGCGGCATCACGGTGGCGGTGCCCGCTTCCTGCAGACGCTTCGCCAGCACCGGATCGGCATTAATGTAGGGCAGAACGGTGAAGCCTTCCTTCACCAGGATCTCAGCCGCCTTGAGAGTCTCGATCGGGTCCGGCAGCAAATAGGTGGGATCGGGATGGATCTCCAGCTTCACCCACTTCGGCAGGCCGGCGGCGGCCGCGAGGCGGGCGAGACGGACGGCTTCCTCGGCATTCATCGCGCCGCTGGTGTTCGGCAGCAGCAGGTATTTCTCCGGGTCGATGAAATCGAGGATGTTCGCATACGGATCGCTCTGGCCGCTGAGATCGGCACGGCGCAGCGCCACGGTCACGATCTCCGCACCACTGGCCACGAGGGCGTCACGCATCGATTCGTTCGAGGAGAACTTTCCGGTTCCAACGAACAAACGGGAGCGAATTTCACGACCGGCGATGACGAGTGGCTGGGACATCTGAGGCAGGGACTTTGGGAAATGCCCGCCCGGCATGCAAGCGGAGCCTCGGCGAAGAACCGCGGGAGTTTCCTCAAGTCCGCACCTTGAAAGGCCATTCCGGTGGTCATCGTAGGCTCCCGAATCCGGGTGAATCCCGGGATATTCCAAAACGCTTCACTGCCATGACCCAACCTCTCATCCTTCCAAACCGCCGGACTTTCCTTCAAACCGGAGCCTTGGCCGCCGCCGCCAGCACGCTTCCATCCTCCCTCTTCGCCCAAGTCGGCGGGAGCGATGAAATCAAGGTCGCCCTCATCGGCTGTGGTGGCCGCGGCACCGGAGCCGCCGCCCAGACCCTGACCGTGCCGGGCACGCGCCTGGTGGCCATGGCCGATGCCTTCCCTGATCGACTCGAAGGTTCTCTGGGAGAGCTCAAGAAGCAGTTCGGCGAGCGCGCCGATGTGCCAAAAGAGCGCCAGTTCACCGGCTTCGAAGCCTTCAAGCAGGCCATCGACTCCGCGGATGTCGTCCTGCTTTGCACGCCTCCCGGCTTCCGCCCGAGCCACTTCGAATACGCCATCGAAAAGGGCAAGCACGTCTTCATGGAAAAGCCCGTCGCTGTCGATGGCACCGGCATCCGCAAGATGCTTGAGGCCGCAAAGAAGGCCGATGAGAAAAAGCTCAAGGTCGTCTGCGGTCTCCAGCGCCGCTACCAGACCAGCTATCTGGAAACCTTCAAGAAAGTGCAGGAAGGAGCCATCGGTGACTTCATATCCTCCCAGGTCTATTGGACCGGAGGCGGTGTCTGGGTGAACAGCCGCCAGCCCGGCTCCACCGAGATGCAATACCAGATGCGGAACTGGTACTATTTCAACTGGCTCTGTGGAGATCACATCGCCGAGCAGCACGTCCACAACCTGGACGTGGGCAACTGGTTCAAGGGCGCCCATCCCGCCAAGTGCGTCGGCATGGGCGGCCGCTCCCAGCGCATCGGCAAGGACTACGGCGAAATCTTCGACCACTTCTACGTCGAATACACCTATCCGGACGGCACCATCATGAACTCCCAGTGCCGCCACTGGGGTGGCTGGACGAAGGTCACCGAGGAAATCTCCGGCACCAAGGGCACCGCACTTCCCGGCATGATCAAGGACCACAGCGGAAAGATTGTCTGGCGCTTCCGTGAGACGGAGAAGAATCCGTATCAAAACGAGCACGACGCGCTCTACGACCACATCCGCAACGACAAGCCGCTGAACAACGCGTTCTACACCGCCGAAAGCACCCTGACTGCCATCATGGGCCGGATGGCCGCCTACTCCGGTGAGGAAATCACCTGGGAAAAAGCTCTCAATTCCCAGCTCGATACCATGCCCAAAGTCCTCGCGTGGGATGCCGATCCGGGACCGAAGGCCGGCCCCGATGGCCTCTATCCCGCGCCGGTTCCCGGCAAGGGCAAATACGTCTGATCGCTTCCAAGTCCGTTACTTCAAAAAACGCGCGGATCCGTCCCGCGCGTTTTTTTGCGCTGGAGAACAGCATGCCGTCCGCCTCAAGTGGAAATCCTCCCGATTGGCAACGGTCGTCCGGCGGGTATATTGCCGGGAGGCCAGCCCGATCACATGGACCTGTTCTCCACCCCCAATTTCTGTCCCCTCTGCCGATCGGACAACCACTGTGGCGCCCTCCTCGGCGTGCGTTGCTGGTGCATGGATGTCACCATCCCGCCCGCGCTGATCGATCTGGTGGCGGAGGAAGACAAGCGGCGCGCCTGTATCTGCGAGGGATGCGTGGAGAACTGGCCCTCATCCCCACCTCCTCATCCTGAAGGGACGGATCATGTGGAGTAAAGGGCGAATCAATCCGAACGGCATCAAACTTCGGTGTCTTCCCTACATGAAGCATCCTTTCAGGACGCGATTCTCGCGATATGGTTGCCTGGGGTTTCACCCCAGGCTTTTATGATCCATCCCTTCAGGACGAAGAAGGCCAGGCAACGCGGCTTCAGCAATCGTTCCCTGCAAACAAAACAGCCGCAGGATCTCCTGCGGCTGATTCGCTGAAATACGATGAATGCCGTAATTATTTCGGCAGCAGGTCCTTCACCGCATCACGCTCTTCCTGGAGCTCCTTGATGGAGGCATCGATCTTCTCGCGGCTGAAGGCATCCACCGGCACTCCCTGGACCACCTCCCACTTGCCATCCTCGATGGTGCGGATCGGCATGGAGGCGATGAGACCCTTTTCGATGCCGTAGGAACCATCCGAACAAACAGCCACGGAATGCCAGTCCCCGGCCGGAGTCGGGGTGATGAGGCTCTTCACCGTATCAATGGCGGCATTCGCGGCGGATGCCGCGGAAGATGCACCACGGGCGGCGATGATGGCCGCGCCGCGCTGTTGCACGGTCTTGATGAAATCGTTCTTCAGCCACTCCACGTGGGAAATCACATCGGCCACGGGGCGGCCGTTGATCTTCGCGTTGGTGAAGTCCGGGTACTGCGTGGCGGAGTGGTTGCCCCAGATGCACAGGTTCGTGACCTTCGAGTGATGCACGCTGGCCTTCTTCGCGAGCTGGCTCTTCGCGCGGTTCTCATCGAGACGGGTCATCGCGAAGAAGCGTTCCTTCGGCACGCCGTCCGCATTGTTCATCGCGATCAGCGCGTTGGTGTTGCACGGGTTGCCCACGACGAGCACACGCACATCCTTCGCCGCATTGCGGGCGATGGCCTTGCCTTGGCCGGTGAAAATCTTGCCGTTGATACCGAGCAGGTCGCCGCGTTCCATCCCGGCCTTGCGCGGCACGGAGCCGACGAGCAGCGCCCAGTTGGTGCCGCGGAAACCTTCGTTGAGATCGGCGGTCGGCACCACCTCGCGCAACAGTGGGAACGCGCAATCATCCAGCTCCATCACCACGCCATTGAGGGCGGGCAGCGCGGGCTCGATCTCGATCAGGCGCAGGTTCACCGGCTGATCCGGGCCAAAGACCGCACCGGAAGCGATGCGGAAAAGGAGCGCGTAGCCGATCTGCCCTGCGGCGCCGGTGATGGAGACGGTAATGGGATCTTTCATGGTAAAGGTTGTTAGCCGGAGATGTCCCTAGCATCTAGACTCCGTCCCATCACGGGTCAACCTCCCGTTGGTCCGAACCACGAATGTTCCCGGATTTTCACGAATGATCCCAGGACTCGCGGATACGCGGTGCTGATTTTGGTGGCCTCTGAAATCGCCGGCAAACCTCCACGGAAAAAGGGAAGAACGTCCGGCTGGCTCGGAAACCCCCGGAAAATTTGGAGTTGCCAAGCATCCGCACCAGCCGCATCTTGTCCCCGTTGGATCGACAGGGCGGCGTGTTTCGTTTGCGAACCGCCCGAGGGGTTTCCGCCTCCTGTGTCTCGCATTGTGGCTGGACGGCAGGTTTCTGATTCCCCGGCCTGTCATATCGTCCCCCGAAGGTGCCCTCATGCACCGGGACATCCTCCCATCCTCATTTTCCCAACCCGACCCGAATTATTCATGGCCGGTCACAACAAGTGGTCCAAGGTCAAACACATCAAGGCGCGCGTGGATGTCATCCGCGGCCGGGTGTTCAGCAAGTGCGCCCATGAGATCGCACTCGCCGCACGTGCCGGTGGCGGCGATCCGTCCACCAACGCGCGCCTGCGTACCGCCATCGACAACGCCAAGGCCGTCTCGACGCCGAAGGAAAACATCGAACGCGCGATCAAAAAGGGCACGGGCGAACTCGGCGGCACCGCCATCCAGGAAGTCACCTACGAAGCGTACGGCCCGTCCGGTACCGCCTTCATCATCGAGATGGCGACGGACAACATCAACCGCACGGCCCAAGACATGCGGACGATTTTCACCAAGAACAACGGCAGCGTGGCCACTCCCGGCAGCGTTTCCTATCAGTTCAACCGCAAGGGCGAGATCCGCCTGGCCGCCGATGCCGTGGCCGCGGACCGCATCATGGATGTGGCCATCGAGGTCGGTGCGGACGATGTCCAGAGCGACGAGTCCGAGCACATTCTCTACACCGCCCCGAACGAGCTGGGCACCGTGGCCAATGCGCTGCGCATCGCCGGCCTTCCGCCGGTTTCCGAAAAGCTCGTCTCCATCGCCCAGAACCCCGCCGTGGTTTCCGATCTGGAAACCGCCAAGCAGATCCTGCGCCTCTACGACATTCTCGACGACTACGCCGATACCGTGAACGTCTTCACCAACTTCGAGGTCGCGGATGACGTCCTCGAACAACTCGGCGACTGATTTTTCCATTCCACCCGCTTCCGGATGATCCACGATTTCAACGAGGAAACCCTGCTGCCGTTCGATTCCATCGAGACGACGGGAGAAAGCCCCGCCCCGGCCCGCAAACGCGCCGCGAAAAAAACCGCCGCCAAGAAAACGGCTGTGAAAAAAACCGCCGCGAAGAAAACCGCGAAAAAGGCTGCCGCCATCAAGGACGAGGCTGTGATCGCTCCGGCGCCTGAACCACCCGCACCGGTTCCTGCGGCCATTTCCGAATCTTCCGAAACGGCTCCGGTGAAAAAGAAGGTGGCGAAAAAGGCCGCGAAGAAAGCCGCCAGGGCCGCTGCATCTGATGAAGCTCACGCCCGCGAGTCCATCTCCGGGCTGGAGCAACGGGAGTCCGCTCCCACACCGGAACCGGTCCGCGAAATATCCTCCCAGCCCGCTCCCGCCTCCAGTGGCGAAGAGCAGCCCCGCAAGTATGGCCGCGTCCCCGGTGGTGGCCCGGTGAACCAACAAAGGGAACCGCGCGAGCCCCGCGAACAGCGGGAGTTCCGTGAACCGCGCGAACCGCGTGAGCAACACGGGGATCATCCACAAAACCGCGAAGGTGGCGGTGGTGGCCCGCAGGACGGCCAGCGCGACAGCCGCAGCAAACGCCGCCGGGACAAGCGCAAGCGCCGTCGTGAACGCGACCGTGAGCGCCAGAACGATCCACGCGGAGAAGTCCAGGATACCCGGCAGGGTCAAGGCCAGCGCCATGAAAATCATGAGCGTCAGGATCAGGGCGAACGCCGCCCGCAGCAGCCGCAGTTCTCCGGCCCGAAGGTCGAGGTGAACGGCATGCTGGAGCTCGCGCCAAAGGGTTTCGGCTTCCTGCGCGTCCCGGAAAAACGCTTCGACCAGGCTCGCGACGATGTCTTTGTCCCGCCGGAAGCAGTGCGCCGCCACGGCCTGCGTGTCGGCCACTGGATCCACGGCTACGCCCAGGAAGGACCGCGCGGTCCCCAGCTGGTGGAGATCACCACCATCAACGGCCTGCCCCCGGAAGAATCCCGGAAGCTGCCGATGTTCGAGGAGCTGAAGGCGATCAATCCGAACAAGCGCATCAGCTTCGAGACCACGCCGGACCGCTTCACCACCCGCGTGGTGGACATCATGGCTCCGGTCGGCCGCGGCCAGCGCGGCCTCATCGTTTCCCCTCCCCGTTCCGGCAAGACCACCCTGCTGCTGCACATGGCGGAGGCGGTGCGTGAGAAATACGACGAAACCCTCCACCTCATGATCGTGCTGGTGGACGAGCGTCCGGAGGAAGTCACCGAATTCCGCCGCGCCCTGCCGGACGTGGAAATCTACGCCAGCTCGAACGACGATGGCGCCCGCAACCACTGCCGTATCGCCGAGCTCGCCATCGAGCGTGCGAAGCGTCTGGTGGAAGCTGGCAAGGATGTCTTTCTGCTGATGGACTCCATCACCCGCCTTGCCCGCGCCTACAACCACGGCATGCGCCAGCATGGCCGCGGCACCGGTAGCGGCGGCATCACCGTCGGCGCGCTGGAAGTTCCCCGCCGCCTTTTCGCCGCCGCCCGCAATACCCGCGGCGGTGGTTCTCTCACCATCCTCGCCACCGCGTTGATCCAAACCAACTCGAAGGCGGACGAAGCCATCTTCCAGGAGTTCAAGGGCACCGGGAACATGGAACTCGTGCTCGATCGCAAGATCGCCGAGAATTACATCTACCCCGCCGTGGACATCTTCAAGTCCGGCACCCGCCGCGAGGAGTTGCTGCTGGCGGAACACATGCTCCACAAGATCCACCTCATCCGCCGCGGCCTCTCCGGCCACCGTCCGGTCGAGGCCATGGAGCGCCTGCTGTTCTTCCTGAAGAAGTTCCCGAACAACCCGCAGATGCTGCTGGAGATCAAGGGTTGATCCTGCCGCGATACCCGCTTCCAAAATCCCCGCCGTCTTCGCATTGCGAAGGCGGCCTCCCGGGTCCATGCTGGCCGCCGTGAACGATCCCATCGAGGTGGAGGTGCTGGAAGTCGACGGCATGGCCCCACGGCCGCACGTGGACGAAGCTGCTCCAGAGCCGCAGCAGACTCATTCCTGGCAACAAGGCTGGCAGGGTCGTGTGAAGCAGCTCGACATGCGCTGGTGGCCACTGTGGGTGGTCCTCGGAGTGATCGCGCTCGGCCTGCTGCTCACCGTCGGCGTGGTGGTCGGCGTGCTTCTGCTGGTCGTGAAGATCGTCGGCGGGCTGGTCGGTTCGGTGCTGCGGCTGTTCGCAGGTCCCGTTACGGACACCCGGCTGCGCCGCTGACATGCGAACGATTGCGCAGAGCTTGCACCGATGAAATCGCTTCATCGCGGATTTCCCGACAAGTTATTCACAACGGAAATCCGAACTAATTTGCCACCATCGCCGTGGAACTCCCATGGTAGAGGCATTTCGCATTTTTCCGTCCGCCGCTATTCGTGAATCGCCATAGCTGTGAACAACTTGTGAGGAAGCGCGGGAAATCCACAAAAGAACACCCATTCAATTCAATATCAGACACTTGCAATCCAATCCCGACTCATCCACCGCCCGCAACTGGTGAACAACTGTTGGAAATAGCTGAACGGGTTTTGTTAGAGTTCTGAAATCGCGCAATTTGCGTTTTTGCACCGTTAGGCCGGCACCGGCAATTTCAAGGGAGTTGTGGAGATGTTCCCGAGTTATTCACAGCGACCGGCGAGATGGGTAATTCCGCCTCCACCGAAATCCCGATGCCTCAGAGCGTGTACCGAAGCCTTCTTCATCCCAACGGGACGAAGGGGCTTCAACCGGGGTTTCGGTACCCCCTCTCACAGGCCGTCTTCCCGGTTCTGCTCCAACTGGCGGGCGGCTTCTCTCTCCGCCTTCCGTTTGGCATAATACAAAATGGCTCCACCGGTCAGGAAGCCGGTGAGGACGATCCACCAGAACAAGGGTTTCACAAAGGCCGGGAGATCGACGTTCATCCCGAACAACCCACCGAGCGCCACCAGCGGCAGGAAAAATCCGGCAAGGAGGTTCAAGCGGAAAACAATGCGGTTGAGCTTGTCCGCGGCCAGCGATTGCTGCTCGGAGCGTTCGGCCTGCCAGAATTCCAGCGTCAGCCGGGTATCGGCATGCAGCAGCTCGGCGGCGCGCTCGATGTCCACCGCCCGGTCCCGCAAGGCGCGGATCACCCGATCATCCTGATCGACGTCCAGCACCTGGTTGAGGGATTGGACCAGATTCCGCGAGGCCCGTGCCAGCGGCCCGGCGTGACGCAGGATGCCGAAGATCTCGCTGGCGGTGTCCGCCTCATCGACCACGGCGGCATGGGCATCGATGGCGTCCGAATACCGATCGAGAAGCTGCTCGAGCGCCAACAGGCCGGGTTTGCCATCCGGTCCGATCCACTTGCCGTCCCGCCGCTTCCAGAAAAACAGCGCCTCGCGATCCGACCGGCCGACCACCGGCACCTCATGGGCGACCAGCAGCAGCTCGCCATCCCCCACCATGCAGCGCTGGTGGCCGGGCCGGTTGCTGATCTGATCCATGAGGATCGGTTCACAATCGAACTGGGTGGGCAGAAAGGTGGCTTCCGGAAGGACGGACATGGCGGCATCATGCAAGGGCGCGATGTCCTGTAAACGTTGAAGGCGGCGGCGCGTAGGTCACGTTCCCGCCCGCCAATTCCGATTTACGATCCCACCCTGTTGAAGTTAGATCCACCCCGCACATGCCGCAGCGATTCTCCGCGTTCCTGACCCTGCTCTGGTGCCTGATCCTCCTCACCCTGCCGATGCGGGTGCTGGCGGATGACGAGGAAGAGGATTCGCCCGTGCCAAAAGCCACCGTGGAACTCAACCATGGCAAGGCGGTGGTGCGCCTCTACGAGCCGGACGAAACCCCTCCGCGTGCGATCTTCATCTTCGGCTCCGGGGATGGCGGTTGGTCGCCTTGGGAAGACACCATCGCCCAATGGATCAAGGATTCCGGCGTATATGTGGTAGGCTTCGATTGCCGCGACTATGCCGCCACCGACTACGATCAGGACACGCTGGGCAAGGACATGGCGAAGCTGGCGGCCGATGCCGCGGGCCGATGCAATGGCGAGGATGTCCCGATCATCTACGGCGGATGGAGCATGGGCGCGGTGCAGGCCGTGGCCGCCGCCGCATCCAAGTATCATCCGCCCCGCCTGGCGGGCGTGATGATGCTCAGTGCGGACAGCCGCGGTCGCTATGGCCTGCGGGAGAGCGATGAACTCGGCCTCAAAAGTCCGGAAGGCCCCGGCACCTTCGGCCTCTCCGATTTCACCAATGACGTGAAGAACCTCCGCGTGGCCCAGTTCCACGGCGGCTCGGACTTCATGGCCTCAACGGCGTGGATACTCACGCTCCACTCCCCCAACACGCTCTACACCGTGCCGGGCGCAAACCACGGCTTCGATGGCCCCGACGATTCCTTCCAAGACTGGATCAACAACGGGGTGGAATGGGTGCTCGGCGATGACAGCAAGGCCGTGCCGCCTCCGCACATGGAACTGCCCTTCGGCCTCTCCCCGATGTGGCCGGCGGCCGCACTGGCGATCGCGCTGGCACTCTTCTTCATCTTCTCCAAGAAGCACTCAATCCGCATTCTGGTCGTGGCGATGGCGGTGATGGGATTGGCGGACCTTTCCGAATCCCTCTTCACCAAGCCGCCGCTGGTGATGGCCTGGATGCAGCAATGGGTGCCGCTGGGTGTCACGGAAAAGAGCCGTCTGCTGCTGCTCATCTCCGGCATCACGCTGCTGGTGCTGGCGCGGGGTCTGGGCCGCCGCAAACGCATCGCGTGGTGGTTGGGACTAGCCATGCTCGCAGTGTCCGCGGTGCTGCACCTTTCGCGCGCCTTCGACTGGCACCACGCGTTGGCAGCGGTGGTGCTGCTGGTACCGCTGATCCGCTGGCGGAAGGAATTCATCGCTCGCTCGGATGCTTCCTCGCTGCGCATGGCGCTGGGCCTTGCCGCGATCCTCGCGCTCGGATTGTTCATCTACGGTGCCTTGGGTCTGAAGCAGTTCAGCGACCGCCGCGAATTCGGCGAAGAGGTTTCCTGGGCCGATTGCGCGAAAGGTTCCGTGCAGGCCCTGTTGCTGCGCCATACGGAGTACGACCAGGACGGCAGCCGTGCGGTGCGGGCCTTCCTCCGCACCTTGCGGGGTGGCAGTTTGCTGAGTTGCTTCCTCGTGCTCGGACTGATGCTGCGCCCGGTGCTACAACGCCGCTTCCCGACTGGCACCGATGAGGAACGGAACAAGGTGGATGAACTCATCAAACGCCACGGCGGCGATCCGATGGACACCTTCGCATTGCTGGCGGACAAACGCTATTTCTTCACCAAGGATGAGGATGGCGTGGTGGCCTACGCCTTGTGGCGTAATTTCGCGGTGGCTCTGGCCGATCCGATCTGCGCGCCGGAGAAGCGCCAGGAAATCATCCACGCCTTCAACCGCTTCGCCCGCCGCCAGGACTGGGTGCCGATCTTCTACTGCGCCCACACCGCGAACCGTGCGATCTATGAGGAGGAAGGCTTCGTCACCTTCAAGGTCGGCGAGGACGCGCGCCTCAAGCCGGATGAGTTCAACCTTCAGGGAGGCAAGTTCCAGAACCTCCGCACCGCCGGCAACCGCGCGCGGAAGGAAAACATGACCTTCACCTGGTACGATGCCAAGCCCTCGCCGGACCATGGCATCGAGGCCCAGATGAAGCTGGTCTCCGACAACTGGCTGGACGCGAAACACGGCGGCGAGATGACCTTCGATCTCGGAGCCTTCGATGTGGAATCGATCCGCGGCCGCGGTGCCGGTGTCGTCCGGAATGCCGAGGGCCGCGTGGAAGCCTTCGCCACCTGGCTGCCCTACAAGCAGGGGACCGGCCGCACGCTCGACCTGATGCGCGGCACCGTCGAGGCGCGCAACGGCGGCCTGATGGACTTCCTCATTCTCGAAAGCATCAACCATTTCCGCAGCGAGGGTGTTACCGAGATCAGCCTCGGCAATGCCCCGCTCGCGGATGTGCGCACCGAGGAAGACGGCGAACCGAACCGCCAGGAAAAAGCCACCCGCTTCCTGTTCGAGAACTTCGACAAGTACTATGGCTACAAGTCGCTCTTCAGCTTCAAACGCAAGTATCACCCGGACTGGCAGGGCCGCTATCTCGCCTATCCGCCGGGCACGCCGCTGCCGATGCTGGGACTCGCCATTGCCGGAGTCCACCTGCCCGGCGGCTTCCGCGCGCTGCTGAAGAGTTGACCAAATCCGCGGCGACCCTTCGTATGGAAGCCGTCATGTCGTCTTTTGTCCGCTCCATCTGCTGTCTGGCCTCGGCCTTCACCCTCTCTGCCGTCTCTTCACCCGCCGCCCAATGGAACGGCTACGAGCAGGTGAATTTCCAGGTGGAGGGCAAGAACGCGATTCTGGTGAAACCCAAGACCCCCGCGCCGGGAAACCCGTGGATCTACCGCACCGAGTTCTTCGGCCACGAACCGCAGGGCGACATCGCCCTGCTGGCGAAAGGCTGGCATGTGGCCTATCTCCAGATCAGCGACATGTACGGCGCGCCTCCGGCAGTGAAGCTGATGGACAAATTCCACGATGAGGTGGTGAAGACCCATCACCTCAACAACCGCGTCGTCCTGGAAGGCTTCAGCCGTGGAGGCCTCTACGCAGTAAACTACGCCGCCGCTCATCCGGAAAATACCGCAGGACTCTATCTGGACGCACCGGTGATGGACATCCGCTCCTGGCCCGGCGGCAAGGGCAAGGGCCCCGGTAATGCGCAATGCTGGTCACAGGCGCTGGCCATCTATCAGCTCACCGAGGAGACCGCGAAGACCTTCAGCGGCAACCCGCTCGATCAGGCGGAAAAGCTCGCCAAGGCGAAGATCCCCGTGATCGCCGTCTGCGGGGATGCGGACAAGGTCGTCCCCTACGAGGAGAACACGAAGCTCTTCGAGGAAAAGTACAAGGCTGCTGGCGGCATCATCAAAGTGATTTTAAAGCCCGGCGTGGACCACCATCCGCATTCCCTGAAAGACCCCGCCCCCATCGTCGATTTTCTCGTCCAAAACGCGGTGTTGAAGTAACCCGTTGTTTCAGCCCCTTCCCAAAGCCCGTTTCCCGCCGTGGAAGCGGGCTTTTTCCGTTCCAAACCCGTGATTCCACCGATCTTGCGTCCGGCCCGGGATTGCGGAAATCTTCTGCCGCTCCTTCCGGGATATTCCGCTTCAGGGGCTTCCGGAAATTGCCATTGCCCAACCCCGGGCCTTACCCCATAACCCCGCCCGTACCTTACGTTTGCAGTCTAGTCTTTAGTCTTATGTCCACGAAACCGACTCTCCTGGTCCTTGCCGCAGGCATGGGCAGCCGCTACGGCGGCCTCAAACAGATGGACCCGATGGGTCCCAGCGGCGAAACCGTCCTCGACTACTCCGTTTTCGATGCCATCCGTGCCGGATTCGGCCGCGTGGTCTTCATCATCCGCGAGGATTTCGCGGAGGCCTTCAAGGAAACCGTCGGCGCACGCTTCGCCGACAAGATCGAGGTCGACTACGTCTTCCAGAAGCTCGAAGACCTCCCGGAAGGTTTCTCCGTGCCGGAGGGCCGCGTGAAGCCCTGGGGCACCGCCCACGCCGTGCGCGCCGCCCGTGATGCCGTGAAGGGCTCCTTCGCCGTCATCAATGCCGATGACTTCTACGGCCACGATGCCTATGTCCGCGCCGCCGGGTTCTTCGCCGGTCTGCCGGATGGCGACCAGGGCTCCATGGCGATGGTCGGCTATCCGCTGGAAAACACGCTGTCCGATCACGGCCACGTGAACCGGGGCATCTGCAAGACCGACGAGTCCGGCAACCTTTCCAACGTCGAGGAATACCTCAACATCGAGCGTGAAGCCGATGGCATCGTCCGCGGTGATGCGCTCGATGGCTCCCGCCGTCCGATCACCGATGGCACCCCGGTCTCGATGAACTTCTGGGCCTTCGGGCCGGCGTTCTTCGGCCAGCTGGAGGAAGCTTTCCACCGTTTCCTGCTTGAAGCCGGCACCCAGCAGAAGTCCGAGTGCTACATCCCGACCGTGGTCGATCACCTGATCCACGCCGGCTACGCGAGCTGCAAGGTGCTCAAGACCACCAGCCCGTGGTTCGGCGTCACCTATCCGGATGACAAGCCCTTCGTCGTCGAGTCCATCGCCAAGCTGATCACCGCGGGTGACTACCCGCAGAAGCTGTCCTGAGACCCGCCACCATCCGGTAAACCTCATTCAAAATCCGCCAGACATGTCCGCTCCATCCGCCGCCCACGACCTCCGTGCCGTCACCGCGCTGTTCGACATGCGTGCCGACTTCGTGCACGCCTATCCTTACGGCTCGGGACACATCAATGATACCTATTGTGCCTGGTTCGACCAAGCCGGCCAGCGCATCCGTTACATCGTGCAGCGCATCAACCACAATGTCTTCAAGCAGCCCGAGCTGCTCATGGAGAACGTGGATCGTGTGACCAAGCACGCCCTGGACCGCCTCCTTGATGAAGGCAATCCGGAAGCGCGCCGCCGCACGCTGACCTGCGTCCCGTCCCACGGCGGGAAGTCGTATGCGAAGGATCTCCAGGGCAATGTCTGGCGTGTTTATCCCTTCATCGAGCGCGCCCGCGGCTATGATGAACTGGAAACCAACGAGCAGGCCTACCAGGCTGCGCGTTCCTTCGGTGAATTCCAGAAGCTCACCGCCGACCTCGGTGGCGACCGTCTCCATGAGACGATCCCGAACTTCCACAACACTCCGAAGCGCCTCGAAGCGTTGAAGGCGGCGATCGAAGCCGATACCGCCGGCCGCGCCGCTGAAGTGCAAGCGGAGATCAACTTCGCCCTCGCCCGCGCCGCCGATTGCGCGAAGATCACCGACCTGATCGCCGCTGGAGAAATCCCGGAGCGCGTGACCCACAACGACACCAAGCTCAACAACGTCCTCCTCGACGATGTGACCGCGGAAGGCGTCTGCGTGATCGACCTCGACACCACCATGCCTGGCTCCGCCCTGTATGACTTCGGTGACATGGTCCGCACCGCCACCCCGACCACCCGCGAGGACGACACCGACCTGGACAAGCTCGACATCCGCCTCGACCGCTTCGAAGCGCTGGTGAAGGGCTACCTCAGCACGGCCCGCTCGTTCCTGAACCCCGCCGAGACCGCGCACCTCGCCTTCGCCGGAAAGCTGCTCACCCTCGAGTGCGGCATCCGCTTCCTGACCGACTATCTGCAGGGTGACGTCTACTTCAAGATCAAGCGCCCGGGCCACAACATCGACCGCTGCCGCAACCAGTTCGCGTTCGTGGCCGCGATCGAGAAAAAGCTTCCGGAAATGGAAGCCATCGTGAAGTCCTACGCGGGCTGAACCCTGCTACAAACACGATCTGATGGGAGGACCGGGATGCACTTGATTGCCTCCCGGTCTTTTCTTATCCACGCGCCGTTCCTTTTATTTTGATCCGCTTATGAAAATTCTCGTTACCGGGGGCTCCGGCTTCATTGGCTCGCACATCGTCGAGCATTACCAGGACAAGGCGGAGGAAATCCGCGTGCTCGACAATCTCCGCACCGGCTACCGCCATAATCTCGACGGCCTCAAGCACACCTTCATCGAAGGCTCCATCACCGACCGTGAGCTGGTGAAGAAGGCCGTGGAAGGCGTCGACTACATCTTCCACATGGCCGCGCTGGTCAGCGTGCCCGAATCCATGGCCAAGCCGGGCGAATGCGTGGACATCAACGTCTACGGCCTGCTCAACGTGCTGGAGGAAGCCGCCGCTGCCGGAGTGAAGAAACTCGTCTTCGCCTCCTCCGCCGCCATCTACGGGGACAACCCGACGGTGCCGAAGCTCGAAACCATGTTCCCGGAGCCGAAGAGCCCGTATGCGATCACCAAGCTCGATGGCGAATACTACCTCGGCATGTTCCAGAAGGAAGGCCGCCTCGAAACCGCCGCCGTGCGCTTCTTCAATGTCTTCGGTCCGCGCCAGGATCCGAAGGGTGCCTACGCCGCCGCCGTGCCAATCTTCATCGAGAAGGCGGTGAAGAACGAGGACATCACCGTCTTCGGCGATGGCAACCAAACCCGCGATTTCATCTACGTGAAGGACATCGTCGGCGCACTCACCTTCGCGGTGGAAACGCCCGGAGTCGTCGGCGTGTTCAATGCCGGCTACGGTGGCCAGATCACCATCAACGATCTCGCGAACAACCTCATCGCCGCCCAAGACTCCTCCTCGAAGATCCTTCACCGCGAAGAACGCCCCGGTGACGTGAAGCACTCCCGCGCCAGCGCCGACAAACTCCGCGCCGCAGGTTGGGCCCCCAAGCACACGCTGGAGGAAGGTCTTGGCGTGACGCTCGAGTTCTTCCGCAACAAGCTCTCCTGATCCTTTTCCACTTCAACGCCGCACCGGACTCCGGTGCGGCGTTCTGGTGTACATGGAACCGGCTGGACGCCGCCGGAAGAACCGCCATCATGCCGGACGTGCGTTTGCTCCCGACCATTCTCCTTTCCGTTCTAGGTAGTGCCGTTTCCCTTGCAAAGGAACCCACGGACGCCGAACTGCTGAAACAGGTCAAAGAACGTTCCGCGTTGGAACGGGCAACGCCGAAGCCTGTGGATATGGCACCCGCCGTGTCCGAGCTCTGCCGCCCGGCGGCCACCACAACGTCACCTCATGACAAAGCCACTTTCCATGTCTTCGCCAATTCTCCCGCCGTCCAGCCCCTGTTCGACCCATGGGGGGCGTTTCCGGAAGGAAGCCTGCTGCTGAAGGAGAAGTTCAACAAGCAGACGGAACGCACCGAATTGTTTACCGGCATGTGGAAACGCGAGTCCGGTTATTTTCCGGAAGCGGGAGATTGGGAGTTTTTCACCGTCAACGCGGATGCCTCCAAAATCGAATCGCGAGGCAAGCTCCCCGCGTGCGCTTCCTGCCACGAAGACATCCAGAAAGGCGACCACGTCTCGAAAAAATACATCATCCCCACCCAGCTCACCGGAGGCCGGATCATGCTGCATTCCAGCACCGCCAAGACCACTGGAGAGAAACTCCACTACGAGGAGATCGAGAAGAAGAACACGCTGGGCTTTTGGACCAACCCCGCGGATTGGGCATCCTGGAGTTTCCAGGTGGATCGTCCCGGCACCTTCGAAATCCATGTCTGGCAGGGCTGCGGCAAGGGTCAGGGCGGCAGTGAAGTCAGCATCACTAGCGAGGGACAAACCTCAACCTTCACCGTGGAAGACACCGGGCATTTCCAGAACTTCAAGGAACGGGTCGTGGGCAAGGTCACCTACAAGGAACCTGGCCCTCGGACCCTGGAGGTCCGGGCGAAAAGCAAAGCCGCCGCCGCGGTAATGGATCTCCGGCAGATTATTTTGGTGCCGGTGACCAAAGAGTAAGCAGGAGCCTTTCGCTCCTTGCAGACGCCATCCGTTCTCTCTCCTATCCAGCCAAGAAGTTCCAGTTGGCTCGGGCGGCCGCCTGAGAATCTTGAGGGCCAACAGCCCTCAAGATGTGCTTTCAGTCAGCGATCTCCGGCATGGAGCATGGCGGGCTCGCATAGCCTTTGAAAACGGACGACTTCTTGGGAAGATCCCTCATCGCATCCATCACCAGTTTCTGGAGCACCGCGCGATGACAACGGCTCTCGTCTTCACAGAAACACCCGAGATGCACCGGGCCTTTTCCCGCCATCGCCACCACCAAATCGATCACGTGACGGGCATCCCCTTTCTTCATCTCCGCCCGGTAACGGCGGCTGAATGTCGCGAACGTCATCCCGCCCCCGAGATAGGCCTTCACCAGCTCCTTGCTCGGAGCGAGCACCGGCAACCAGACATCGCAATACCCCTTCTTCCAGTAATCCTCGCGGCGAATCCCCCGCGGAGGCTGACGGGTCACTCCGAGCGAAATGCCGGGCAATCCAATCGCCTCGCCATAACGATAGGTGGAAATGGTATGCGCCATATCCGCGGATGATAGGCGCGGATCCGGAAGAACAGGAGGACGGACTTTCCTCCGGTTTATACCGGCGATCCAGACATGAAAAAACGCCTTGGGGCGGACCCCAAGGCGTTTTCGCAAAACAGTGGCAAACCGTTCGATCAGCGCGAGTAAAGCTCGACGATGAGCTGCTCGTTGACCTGCGGGTCGATGTCGGAACGCTCGGGCACACGGGCGACGACACCTTCCAGCTTCTCGCGATCGACGGTGATCCAGTCGACGAGCGGGACGGACTGCGTGAGGTCGATCGCACGCAGGGCGGCCTGCTGCGAGGACGGACGCGGACCGACCTTCACCACGTCACCCGGCTTCGTCTGGTAGGACGCGATGTCAACGGTGCGGCCGTTCACAAGGATGTGGCCGTGGTTGACGAGCTGGCGGGCGGCCTGGCGGGTGTTGCCGAAACCAAGGCGGTAGATGACGTTGTCGAGACGGAGTTCCAGAAGCTGGAGAAGAATGGTGCCGGTCACACCACGACGGCGGGCGGCTTCTTCATAGTACTTGCGGAACTGGCCTTCGAGGACGCCGTATTGGAAGCGGAGCTTCTGCTTCTCGCCGAGGGCGACAGCGTATTCGCTCTTCTTCTTGCGGCCGGCGCGGATGCCGTGCTGGCCCGGCGGGAAATTGCGGCGCTCGAGAGATTTGGAAGGACCAAAGAGAGCAACGCCGAAACGGCGGCTGATCTTGGTGCGGGGACCGGTGTAACGTGCCATGATCTTGGAAAGGTAGTAGGATTACACGCGGCGGGCCTTCTTCGGACGGCAGCCGTTGTGCGGGATCGGGGTGACGTCCTTGATCGCGGTGATTTCAAGGCCGAGGCCCTGGACGGCACGGACGGCGGACTCACGGCCGGAACCCGGGCCCTTCACGCGGACCTCGACTTCCTTCAGGCCGTGGCCCATCGCCTGGCGGCAGGCGTCCTGGGAGACGACCTGGGCGGCGTAAGCGGTGCTCTTGCGGGAACCCTTGAAGCCCATCTTGCCGGCGCTCGACCAACCGATCGAGTTGCCGTTCGCGTCGGTCACGCTGACGAGGGTGTTGTTGAAGGTGGCGGTCACGTGGACGATGCCACGGGTGACGTTCTTGGAGCCCTTCGCCTTGTGGATCTTGATTTCCTCCTCACCTCCGCCGATCTCGGCGAAGATGTCGCGCTTCTGCTCCTTCTTGGGAGCTTCGGCAGGAACTTCCGCGGCGGCGGGAGCGGGAGCGGCCACGGGAGTGGCGGCAGCCTCGGGGGCAGGAGCGGCGTCCTGCGTGATTTCTTCGTCAGCCATGATAAAAGGTGCTACGGATTACTTCTTGACGCCCACGGTCTTCTTCTTGCCCTTGCGGGTGCGGGCATTGGTGCGGGTGCGCTGGCCACGAACCGGCAAACCGCGCTTGTGGCGGATGCCACGGTAGCAGTTGATGGAAGTGAGGCGCTTGAGCTGCGTCTGCTTTTCACGGCGGAGGTCACCCTCGATGACAATCCCCTCGGCCTGGATCACCTGGGCGATCTTGACGAGTTGCTCCTCGGTCAGTTGACCGGTGCGAATGTTCGGATCAATGCCGGCGTGATCGAGGATCTTCGCCGCGGTCGGACGGCCGATGCCGAACAAATACGGAAGCGACGCTTCGATGCGCTTCTCGTTGGGAATTTCAATACCTAGGATGCGTGCCATGTTTTGCGGGGATTCGCGTGGCCCAAACCAAGCCCGGAATCAACCGGACGCAGCGCGGGGGCGGGTGATTTAGCAGACCCCACCCCTCTGGCAAGCGGGAAATCGCAAAAAATCCAGATTGCGGGGTGGCGATTCCCATAAAGGGGGCTCCCGACCCGAACCGGTCGAAACCAAGACCGGACGGAAGTTTTCTTCCCTCCCCCGGCTCCAAAATCCAGCCCCGTTCTCGACAAAACCCAGCCGCCGCCTAGCTTTGGCGAAGATTTCGCACCCTGCCCGCCACATGGAATCCACCGTTTTCGATCCCTCCACCCAGCTTCCACCCGACGACGTCGCCGCCATTGATGAGCTTGGCAAAACCTACCAGGCGTTCCGCGAGGAGCTGGGCAAGATCATCATCGGCCAGGAACAGGTTATCGAGCAGCTCGCCATTTCCCTCTTCGCCCGCGGCCACGCCCTGCTGATGGGGGTGCCGGGCCTGGCCAAGACGCTGCTCATTTCCTCCGTCGCCCGCACCTTCCACTTGTCCTTCAACCGCATCCAGTTCACTCCGGACCTGATGCCCGCCGACATCACCGGCACGGACATCATCCAGGAATCCGGAGTCGGCGGCCGCCGCGAGTTCGAGTTCGTGAAGGGTCCTGTCTTCGCCAACATCGTGCTGGCGGATGAAATCAACCGCGCTCCGGCCAAGACCCAGTCCGCAATGCTGGAGGCCATGCAGGAAAACAAGGTGACCGTCCTGGGCCAGACCTACACCCTCCAGCCGCCCTTCTTCGTCCTGGCCACCCAGAACCCGATCGAGCAGGAAGGCACCTACCCGCTGCCGGAAGCCCAGCTCGACCGCTTCATGTTCCTGATTGAGGTCGGCTACCCGACCGCCGATGAAGAGCGCCGCATCGCCCGCGAGACGACGGGCACCCAGCAGGCGGACCTGAACCGGCTGCTCGATGGAGAGAAGGTGATCGCCTTCCAGCAGCTGGTGCGCCGGGTCCCGGTGCCGGAGCATCTCTATGACTACGCGGTCCGCCTCGTCCGCAAGACCCGCCCCGACCAGCCGGAAGCCCCAAACTGGATCAAGGAATGTGTCGGCTGGGGCGCCGGCCCCCGTGCGGTGCAGTATCTTATTCTGGGAGCGAAATCCCGTGCGGCCCTCCGCGGTGCCTACATGGCGTCCTTGGAAGATCTGGAAGCCGTCGCCTCCCCGGTGCTCACCCACCGCGTGATCACCAACTTCGCAGCCGAATCCCAAGGCATGACCTCGAAGAAGATCGTGGAGCGGCTTCTTAAAGACATGCGGAACGAGTGAAATACGACTTTCTAGACAGCGCGATGCTCGCGCGGCTGGGCTCGCTTCCGGTGGAAACCCGGATGCCGATGCTTGGCAACGTGGCGGGCAAGCACCGTTCGCCACACCGGGGATCGTCCGTGGAGTTCGCCGAATACCGGAAATACGTCGCCGGGGACGATACCCGCCGGTTGGATTGGAAGGCGTACGCCCGCTCGGATCGCTACTATATTAAAGAATTCGAGGCGGACACGAACCTGCGGGCCTACTTCGTGGTCGATTGCTCGGGCTCGATGGCGTTCTCAGGCAAGGCGGAGCCAAAGGTCCAGTTCGCACGCCGGATCGCCGCCTCGCTCTCCTACCTGCTGGTGAACCAAGGCGATGCCGCGGGTCTCTCGGTCTGCACGGACAAACTTCATCTGGAAGTGCCGCCGAGCCGCCGCCCCGCCCACCTCGACCGGTTGTTCACCACGCTCGGGGCTTTGGAGCCCTCCGGCGAGACCGGGCTGGTCCCCGCTCTCCACACCATTGCCGAGAAAATCGGGCAGCGCGCGCTCATCGTCATTCTCTCGGATCTCTTCACCGATACGACGCAGCTGGCCGAGGCCCTCCAACACCTCCGCTACCGGAAGCACGATGTCAGCGTCTTCCATCTGATGGACCCGCTGGAAATCGGCTTCGACTTCGACCGTCCGCATCGCTTCGTCGATATGGAGGACGGCACCGCCCTCGTCGCCGAGCCTACCCTGATTGCGGAAGAATACCGTTCCGCCCTGCATGAGTTCCTCAAGAACGTCCGCGAAACCTGCCACGACGCGAACGCCGGGTACCGGTTCGTGATGACGGACATGGAGCTGGAGGGGCTGTTGAGGGACTTCCTGATGGGTCGCTTGAGGAAGAGGAAATGACCTCCATCCACTTCCATCCGTCATTAGAATTCAGCCAATAGTCATTTCCGCCCTTTGTCTTTCCTCCAACAGTCCCTGCTCTGGTTCACGCTCGCCGCGGCGATCCCGGTGATCATCCACCTGCTGAACAAGCGTCGCCACAAGACGATCCGGTGGGCCGCGATGCAATTCCTGCTGAAGGCGACCAAGGAATCGCGCGGAAAAAAGAAGCTGCGGCACATCCTGATTCTCACCTGCCGGGCTCTCGGGCTCGCCATGCTCGCGATTGCCGCGGCACGACCGGTGATGTCCGGCCTGCTGGGTTGGAATGCCGGTCGGGTGGACAATGTCATTCTGATTCTCGACCGTTCCGCGAGCATGGAGCTCCGCCCCGGCGACGGTTTCGATTCACGCCGGGCACAGGTGTTGGAGAAAGTGCGGAACACCTTCAAGGATCTCGGCGGCGCGCGGCTGGTGTTGATCGACAGCGCCAGCGGCCAGCCCCAGGAAGTCCCCTCTCCGGACGTGCTGCCGGATCTCACTGCGGCAGGCCCCAGTGATACGGCTGCCGATCTCCCCGCCCTGGCCACCCGTGCCGCGGAGTTTCTGACGGAGATCCAAGGCCGCTCCGAGGTATGGATCGCCACCGACCTCCAGGCGTCCAACTGGAAGGCTGCCGACGAACGCTGGGCCGCGGTTCGCGCCTCGCTGTCCTCCCTGCCATCGAAACCCTCGATCCGCGTGCTCGGCCTCACCGGCCCCACGGCCGCGAATACCTCCCTGCGGCTCGCATCCGCCCGCCGCATCGCCGATCAACTGGTGCTCGATCTGGAAGTCACCCGCGCGGAAGATGCCCGCGGTTCGGTGAATCTCCCTCTGACGGTGAATCTCAATGGTGCCCGCACCACCGAAACGCTCACCCTCACCGGTCAGGCGCTGAAGTTCCAAAAACGCATTACCCTGCCCTCCGGCAGCACCACCGGCCACGGCTGGCTGTCGATCCCGGCGGATGGTAACCCCCGTGACAATGCCGCGTTCTTTGCCTACGGCCCGGACCGGCCGGCGAAAAGCATCGTGGTGGCAGGCACCACTGAAACGGCAAACTATCTCCAGCTCTCCGCCGCACCTCCGGGTTTCGCCAATCAATCGGTGACACGCGTCGACCCCGCGAAGATCGCCTCGCTGATGCCCGGAGACGCAGCCTGCATTCTTTGGAGTGCGCCGCTACCCACCGGTCCCACAGCGGACATGCTGCAACGCTACCTTTCCGAAGGTGGCCAGGTGGTTTTCTTTCCACCCGCCCAAGCATCGGAATTACAGTTCCTCGAACTCAAATGGAGCCCGCCGCAGGAGGCCGCGACGGGGAAATTTTTCATCCTGAAGGATTGGAACCACGATGACGGTCCGTTGCGCGATGGGGCAGATGGCACCACCATCCCGGCGGAGCGCTTGAAGGCCATCCGCCGCCAAATCCCCACCGGTGATGCCGCCTCTCTGGCGAAATGGGATGACGGCGAAGCCTTTCTGGTGCGGAAGATCGTGGACCGCGGCACGGCATGGTTCGTAGCCTCACAGCCCGATTACACGTGGTCGAACCTCGGCGATGCCGATGTGCTCCTGCCCTTGGTCCAGCGCACGGTGATGGCCGGTGGCGAGCGCTTCGATGCCTCCTATCTCTCCCATGTCGGCAGCGAGGCTTCGAAATTGCAGCCCGGCGAAACCCGCACCCGGCTTGACGACTACGGCACGCCCGATCCCGCCAATGCCTCCTGGGACGCGGGCATCTACAAGCTGGGCGACCGTCTCATCGCATTGAACCGGCCCACCGCGGAAGACGCCCCGGAAATCGTCAGCCATGAAGGCATCGCCGCTTCATTGGATGGCACCGGCTACACGCTTTTCGAGCAGGCGGGCAAAGCCGCGGACACCTCCGCCTCCCGCGGCATGTGGAAGGCCTTCCTCTGCGCGGTGTTGTTCTTCCTGCTTTCCGAGGCGGTGCTGAGTCTACCGAAGAAGAGTTCTCGGCAGCCAACCGCCTCCGGTCGCGCCACCACCAACGCCTGACCTTCGCCATGTCCATCGCCGCCACACCTCAACGAACGTCCCGCCGTTATGTCTGGCTGCACGTTCTGTATGCAGCAATCGGCTGCGGCGTGGTCTCGGTGTTGTTTGCCCAACGGGCCATGCGTTTTCACGAAGGGCAAATACTACGGGGCTCCCACCTCGACCTCGCAAGTCTGATCATACTTCCGCTAATCTTCCTTGGATTGTTCGCCTGCGCGATTCTCCTGCTGTTCGGACTCTATGGAATCATCCGCAGACGGGTGGGTCCGGGTTATCTGTTGATTCTGGCGGCTCCCTTCGTGCTGAAATTCGCTTTGTCACGGATCAAGCTCCCCACATTTGCTGACGGAGTCGCGCATACGCTCCAGGAAAGGACGGTGGAATCCGAACTGGTGGCATTGTCGAAGCGGGTCTGTGTCAACAAGCCGAAATGGACGGACGACCTTCTCAACCCATCCCTTGAGGAAACGGAGGCCGTCTTCCAGATCCTTCGCAAGGATCCAGCCTTGGCACACTTGGATTTCGCCCGATCCGCTCCATATGTGTTGGTGAAAGACTCGACCCTGCTGTTCGAGTGGGGTGGCCCGATCTCCGAGCGTTGGGGAATCGCGATCTCATCGGCGGCGCGTCGTCGACCGGTCATTCCCTCCCACTGTATCGAAACCAAGCAGGTCTATTCCACCGTGTCCGTCTATCTGAATCCCTTCTGATCTCCGCCTCCTTTGCCCTTCACCCTCTCCAACCTTCATTTCTCCCCCACTCCGGTCACGCTTGTGGTCGGAGTGGCGGCATTGCTGGCCGTGATCGTGCTGGCGGTGATGTCGTGGAACCGCAGCCCGCATCCGCGCCGCACCGCCTTCCTGGAAGGACTGCGCGTGCTTGCTACGTTGATCGTCGTACTTTTGCTGTGGAAACCGGAATGGCTCACGATCACCCATCCCACGACCAAGCCGCGGATCGCGATCCTGTGGGACGATTCGAAGTCGATGACCACGCTCGACGCGACGCTGCCGCCCTCGCTTTCCGACAAGGCGGAGATCGTCAGCCGGGCTGAGTGGGTGAAGCGCGCCTTGGACAGCAGCGTCTGGAAATCCCTTGAAGACCACGGTGCGAACGAAGTGCTGCGCCAGCCCTTCGCCACCCCGCCCGCGGATGATCCGGCCGGACTCGCGGGCACGGACATGACCACGCCGCTTGAGAACTTGCTGGAGCAGGAAAACAACCTGCGCGCCGTGGTGATGCTCGGGGACGGCGACTATAACCTCGGCCAGCCACCCGTTGCCGCCGCCCAGAAGCTGCGCCTGCGCGGCATTCCACTGTTCACCCTGCCGGTGGGCAGCCGCACCCGCCTGCCCGATCTCGATCTGTTGGCAGTCACCGCGCCGACCTACGGCATCGTCGGCGAGAACGTGCAGATCCCTTTCACCATCCGTTCCTCCCTCGACCGCGAGATCCGCACGGTGGTGCGCCTGCGCGATGAAACGGGTCACGAGCGCACGAAGAACATCACGCTCGCACCGAATACGGAGACTTACGATTCCATTCTATGGAAGCTGGAGAAGGAAGGCACCTCCACCTTGGAGCTCTCCTTGCCGGTCGCGGAAGGCGAACGGATCGAGGCGAACAACTCGCGCAAGTTCACCATCGCCGGTCGCCCGGAAAAAATCCGCGTGTTGGTGGTGGAAAGCCTGCCGCGCTGGGAATACCGCTATCTGCGCAACGCGCTGTCCCGCGATCCCGGCGTGGAGCTCTCCTGCCTGCTGTTTCATCCGGATTCCGCATTGGGGATGGGTGAAGGCCACGACTATGTGAAGGAGTTCCCCAGCAAGCTCCAGGACCTCGCCAAGTATGATGTCATCTTCCTCGGCGACGTCGGCGTGCAATCCGGCCAGCTCACCAAGGAGCAATGCGAGTTGATCCGTGGACTGGTGGAGAACCAGGCATCCGGTGTGGTCTTCCTTCCCGGTGCGCAGGGCAACCAGTTCACACTGCTCGACACCGCTCTCGGCGACCTGATGCCAGTCACGCTGGATGACACCAAGAAGACCGGGTTCACCGATACCATTCCATCCCCCCTCAACCTGACCTCGGAAGGCCGCGGTTCGCTGCTCACGATGCTGGGAGACACCGAGGAAGAGAACCCGGTGATCTGGCGACGACTGCCGGGCTTCTATTGGCATGCACCCGTGATCAAGGCGAAAGGCGGCACCGAAGTGCTCGCGGTTCACGGAAACCGCCGCGGCAAATTCGGTCCGATCCCTCTGCTGGTTACCAAGACCGCGGGCAATGGCAAGGTGCTCTTCATGGGCATCGACTCCGCCTGGCGATGGCGGCGCGGTGTGGAGGACCTCTACCACTACCGCTTCTGGGGTCAGGTCGCACGCTGGATGTCCTACCAGCGCAACATGGCCGCAGGCCAGCGCGTGCGCTTGTTCTTCACCCCGGAGCGCCCCGCCCCCGGCGATACCGTGACGCTGCATGCGAACGCCTTCGACGCGAACGGCGCACCGCTTCAGAACGGCAATGTCACCGTGGATGTCACCGCTCCCGATGGCAAAGCCCAGCGCCTCGAACTCCAGCCGGACAACAACGCCTGGGGAGCCTTCAGCGGACGCTTCAAGATCGAAACGCCCGGTGCATGGAAGTTGCGCGGTGCGGCAGTGGGCGCGGAAGACAAGCCGGTGGAAACCTCCATCCTCGCCCAAGGCGTGCAGTTGGAAAAAACCGGCCAACCCGCGCGCCCGGAAGTCTTCGAGGAAATGGCGAAGGTCGCACGCGGCCGCATGATCCAGCCCGACCAGATCAATGATCTCATCAAGGAAGTCCGCGCGCTGCCCGAGCCCCGTCCCTTGGAAAACCGCGTGCCACTCGGATCGCACTGGGCCGTGCTCACCCTGCTGATCCTGCTGCTCGCCATCTTCTGGACCGGTCGGAAGTTCAGCGGGGCCTTTTAACCAAGGAGTAGGGACATTCCTTGAGAGTCTCCCAATTTCGAAACGAAACATCCTCGCTCAAACGCTTTCCAAGAAGTCCCTTCCCCATGCCCGAGGAAGATCCATCGCCCAAGCTGGAGCACGACATCTGTATCCACATCTTCACCGTCTCCGCGGCGATGGTGGGCGTGTGCCTGACGGTGATCGGGCTGCTGCGCGTGGTCATTTCCATCCACAAGCAGGACACGATGGCGGATGATTTCCTCGCCGCGGACTCCGTGCTCTTCCTCGTCTCCTGCCTGCTATCCTATTGGGCGCTGCGAACCCGCAGCACCAAGCGCATGTACCGCGTCGAACGCTGCGCGGACATCATCTTCATCGTCGCCATGATCGGGATGGTCGGAATCTGCGGTTTCGTGACATGGGCGATCGCACTGGCGTGACTTCCAATCGGGTTATGGCCACACCAGCTTCACCGCCAGCGCAACCAAACCCAAGCCAAACAACCCATCGATCACCGGCTGGGCCTTTTTATATCCTTCCCGCAATGGCCGCCACTGGAGCAGCAGCGCCCATAGCGCCCACAGCGTCCCGCCTTGGATGGCGATGACTCCCCATAGTGCCTTGGGCCACCACTCCGGGTGCTCACCCCGCAGGAACGGCGCGACCACCGCCGCGAGAAACACCATCACCTTTGGATTCAGCAAATTGCATAACAGCCCCCTGACGTAAGGACTGCCCTTGAGCGCAAGCGCTTCGCCCGCTTTGGCCCCGGAATAGAAAACGATGAAGCATTCCCGCAGCAGCTTGTAGCCCAGCCACAGCAAATACGCCGCGGCCACCCACATCATCGCCTGCCGGAGCGCCGGAGCCTTGTCCAGAACCACGGCCATCCCTCCCACCGAGAGCCCCCCGTAAACGGAAAGCCCGGTCGCGATTCCCAAGGCCGTCGCCACACCAGCCCGGCCGCCCTCCGCGAGGGCCGTCCGGGTCAGCAACAGCATGTCCGGCCCGGGGCTGAACTGGCCGAGCGCCATGATCCCGGCGAAGGCGAGCAATTCGGGAATGGCGGCATCCATGGGCGGGCCGCCAACATCCGGGATGGGCCCGCCGAATCAAGCGCGAAGGGCTGCCCCTTCTTGCGACTGGTTCTCATTTACAGCAGCTTTCGTGGCCGGATTCCGTCATCTGGACTCTTGAATCTGGCACGCGGGCCGCTAGCCTCCCGCGCGCCTAACCTTTTTTCCGGGACACCTTTCCCTGTTTTAGAAATTCCCAACCATGGACACTCTCCGCACCTTCACGACCGGCTCCGGAGCCGAAGGCAAGTTCTACTCCCTGCCCGCACTCGCCGAACAGGGCTTCCCGAAGCTTTCCCGCCTCCCCGTTTCGATCCGGATCGTGCTCGAGTCCGTCCTCCGCTGCGTGGATGGCCGCAAGGTGAGCGTCGAGGACGTCCAGAACCTCGCCAACTACAACGCGAAGGCCCCCGGCGAATACGAAATCCCCTTCACCGTCGCCCGCATCGTGCTCCAGGACTTCACTGGTGTGCCGCTCCTCGTGGACGTGGCCGCCATGCGTGACGCCGCCGTGGCCCGTGGCGCCGCTCCGGAGAAGATCGAGCCGCTGGTGCCCGTCGACCTCGTCGTCGACCACTCCGTGCAGGTGGACTTCGCCGGTTCCCAGGCCTCGCTCGACCGCAACATGGCGATCGAGTTCATCCGCAACCGCGAGCGCTACGAGTTCCTGAAGTGGGGCCAACAGGCTTTCGAAACCTTCTCCGTGGTGCCTCCGGGTATCGGCATCGTGCACCAGGTGAACCTCGAGTTCCTCGCCAAGGGCGTGCTTGAGAAAAACGGCGTCTGGTATCCGGACACCCTCGTCGGCACCGACTCCCACACCACCATGATCAACGGCCTCGGCGTCGTCGGTTGGGGCGTGGGCGGCATCGAGGCGGAAGCCGGCATGCTCGGCCAGCCGGTGACCTTCCTGGTTCCGGAAGTCGTCGGCGTTTACCTCACAGGTGAACTAAAGGAAGGCGTGACCGCCACCGACCTCACGCTCCGCATCACGGAAATGCTCCGCAAGCACGGCGTGGTCGGCAAGTTCGTCGAGTTCTTCGGCCCGGGTGCCGAGGCCCTCTCCCTGCCGGACCGCGGCACCATCGCCAACATGGCCCCGGAGTACGGCGCGACCATGGGCTTCTTCCCCGTCGATGGCGAAACCATCAGCTACCTCCGCGGCACCGGCCGCAGCGAGGAACTCTGCCAGACCGTGGAGGCCTACTACAAGGCGCAGGGCCTGTTCGGCATCCCGCAGAAGGGCGAGTGCGATTACACCGACCTCCTTGAGCTCGATCTCGCCTCCATCGTCCCGGCTGTGGCCGGTCCGAAGCGCCCGCAGGACCGCATCGATGTTCCGGCGCTGCGCGACAAGTTCAACACCCTCTTCACCAAGACTTCGGGCGAAGGCGGCTTCGGCCTCACCGCCGAGCAGCGCGACCGCCGTGTGAAGCTCTCCATGCGTGAAAAGGCCGGCGTGTCCGTGGACTCGCTGCTTTCCACCGATAGCAACCACGAGAAGTTCGAAGGCGGTGCCCGCAATGAAGTGGAGATGGTCGCCAACCGTCCGACTCCGGACGTCGTAGACGAGGACGTCTTCGCCGGTGGCCCGCGCAATCTGGAACTTGCCCACGGCTCGATCCTCATCGCCGCCATCACCTCCTGCACCAACACCAGCAACCCGAGCGTGATGATCGCCGCAGGTCTGGTGGCGAAGAAAGCGAACGCGCTCGGCCTGACCGTCGCCCCCTTCGTGAAGACCTCGCTGGCCCCGGGCTCGCGCGTGGTGACCGAATACTTCGAAGCCACCGGCCTGCAGAAGGAACTCGACCAGCTCGGCTTCCAGACCGTCGGCTACGGCTGCACCACCTGCATCGGCAACTCCGGCCCGCTGCACCCGGCCATCGAGGGCGCGATCAAGGAAGGCGATCTCGTCTGCGCCTCCGTGCTCTCCGGCAACCGCAACTTCGAAGCGCGCGTCCATGGATCCATCAAGGCGAACTTCCTGATGAGCCCGCCGCTCGTCGTCGCCTACGCCCTTGCCGGCCGTGTCGACCTCGATCTCACCACCGAGCCTCTTGGCAATGACAAGTCCGGCAATCCGGTCTTCCTCAAGGATCTGTGGCCGACCCACGCCGAGGTAAAGGAACAGCTCGCCGCCGCCCTCAAGCCCGCCGTCTATCAGAACCTCTACGGCGACCTCGACTCCGCCAACCCGAAGTGGGCGGAAATCTCCGGCACCACCGGCGCGACCTACACCTGGGACCAGGCCTCCACCTACATCCAGTCCCCGCCGTTCTTCGACGGAGGCGCGACCAAGACCGGCGATATCCTCGCCGCCCGTCCGCTGGGCATCTTCGGCGATTCCGTCACCACCGACCACATCTCGCCCGCGGGCTCGATCAAGCCGACCTCACCGGCCGGCAAGTTCCTGCTTGAGAACGGAGTGCCGAAGGCCGAGTTCAACTCCTACGGCGCGCGCCGTGGCAATGACCGCGTGATGACCCGCGGCACCTTCGCCAACGTCCGCATCAAGAACCAGATGATCCCCGGCGTGGAAGGTGGCTACACCCTCTACTTCGGCAGCCGCCCGGTTTCCGAGCCGGACACCAGCATCTCCCTGCCCGCAGGCAAGCCGACCTTCATCTACGATGCCTCCATGGCCTATCAGGAAGACGGCACCAACCTCATCGTCATCGGCGGCGAGGACTACGGCATGGGTAGTAGCCGCGACTGGGCCGCCAAGGGCTCCCGCCTGCTCGGCGTGAAGGCGGTGATCACCAAGTCCTTCGAGCGCATCCACCGTTCCAACCTGATCGGCATGGGCGTACTGCCACTGAACTTCGTCGACAAAGCCGACTACGACCGCGTGAAGGACCTGCAGGACGTCACCTTCGACATCACCGGCCTGTCCGGCGAGCTGAAGCCGATGCAGACCGCCACCCTCGTCGTGCGCCCGGCTGGCGGTGCCTCCTTCGAGATCCCGCTCAAGGTCCGCATCGATACCCCGGCCGAGGTCGACTACTACCTCGCCGGCGGCATCCTGCCCTACGTGCTCGACCAGATCCTGGAAGCCTGATTCCCGGCTCCTGTTTGTTTTCGAAAAAGCCGCTTCCTTCCCGGGAAGCGGCTTTTTTTCCGGCAACAACTGGACCGCGGAATTCATTCCGCTCTCTTCTTCATTCTCTTCGGGAAGCGGAATGAATTCCGCGATCCAGTTATCCACCTTCTTGCCATCCCACCAACCCCGCCATCGTCTTCGTCATGAACCTGCGCGCCGGCGGGATGTGTTGCATCGTCCGGAAGTAAACGTGGCGGATCGGCGTGAGCCATTCGTAGTCGGATTGGAACCACGGTGTCAGCGCGCGGGTCGCGAAGCGATAGTAGGCCAGTGTCAAACGCCGCTCTTGGGTGTAGCGGGCGAGTGCATCGTTCAACGGCAGTTGCTCAAGGCACCGTGCAAGGCACGATGCATCCGCGAGCGCAAGGTTCACCCCCTGTCCGAGCTGCGGACTCATCGCATGCCCGGCATCGCCGAGCACGATCACGCCATCACCATGCCAACGCGACATCCGCACATCGCCATAGCGTGCCGTGAGAATCTGGCTCCAGTCCGTGATCTGTGAGAGCAAAGCCTCCGAGCGCGGACAAAGTGCGAGCACGTTTTCCTTCCACTCCTCCAACGGCTTCGCCCGCCATGCCGCGTCGTCGGCCAGCTTCACGCTCCAGAACAAGCTGACCAGCGGCTCCATGCCGCCGACCTCCCGGCCGGTGGCGAGAAAGCCCGCAAGCTTCCGCGTTCCTTGGACGATCTGATGCAGATCATGCTCCGGAAAGCTGCCACGGTTTTCCCCGATGAACCAATGAGCGCCCCACGCGTAGCCACGGTCGGAGCCTTGCAGGCCAAGCTTGCCGCGCAATGCCGAGCGCGCGCCATCGGCTACGATCAGCAGATCGAAACCGGCTTCCCGACCGCCATCCGCCATCGTGAGCGTCCACTTGTCATCGCATCGTACGACGTCAGCCACTTCCGCCCCCCATCGAACTTCCACGCCCGCCACCTGCAGGGCTTGCAGCAAAAAGTGCAGCAGCACCGGCCGGTGCAATCCGGCTCCGAACATCCCCTCACCCAGTTCCGCATAGCGCAGATCCAGCACGGTCTTTTCCCGCCGGTCCACAACATGCAAACGCTCGACCTTTCCGGCCCGCTCCAGCACGGCTCCACGGATGCCCAGTTCGTCCAGCACGGCCATCCCGGACGGCTGGAGCAGGAATCCCGCCCCCACGGCCCGGCATTCCGGAGCCCGTTCGAAAACGACCACCTCGTGCCCCGCCCGCTCCAGCAATGTCGCCGCCGCTGGCCCCGCCGAGCCACATCCCACCACCGCGATCCTGAGTTTCCGCCGGGCCATTCTGCAGTCCCATGCTGGAGGCTTCGATTCCCGATGCCAATGTGCTTTTCCGGGCTGGAAAACCGGGGAGAATAAAAATTCCAGAAACTTTGAACATCCATGGAGGACGATGGTCTTAATCCATGAAGCCTGTGTTCCCGCACAGGCCTCAAGTAAGGGTGAACAGCACAAGTCAGCCGCATTCCACGGGTGTGGGAAGGCTGATCTTACAAGGCCGCCGGGACAGGGACCCCGGCGGCCTTATTCTTTTCCGGGATCCGGTCCGGCCCCCGTTTCCCCAGCTTCTCTCTGGAAATCCGCGCCGGGTGGTGGATGCTGGCGGGACAAAACCCGCATGGAAAACCTCGCCTCACTGCCGCCGGACCGTCTTTTCGAGCTTTTCGAGAGCGGTGCGATCGACCGCGAGACGCTCCAGACCCTGATGGCGCTTCAGGCCCGGATGTTGATCCGGGAAATGGAGGAGGACCATCTCAACCCGGCCGCCGCCTTCATGGAACACCTGCGGAACCTGCGCATGGCCATCAAGTTCTCCCGCCGTCACGGCCAGAAGCTGATCCGCGACGTCCTCTCCTCCCTCGGCCGCGACACCGATTTTCCGCCCTGCATCTACCTGTGGAACGCCTCCCACCCGGACGTGCCGTTGCATTGCTTTTTCCGCAGCAAGCGGGAACCGGTGTTCCGGATCCTCAAGATGACCACGGATGGCAGCACCATCCATGTGGAGGTGGAATACGGCGTGAAATACCCAAAGGCCATCCATCGGGAAACGATCACGCTCAAGCGCGATGCGGCGTGGAATCTCCGGATCGAGTCCCGTGAGACACTCGCGGTGAAATAGCGGCAGCCGGGGAAATCCGCGCCAGCGCCTCCATCCACTGGCAGACTTTCTCGACAATGAGCCCCGGACCACGACAGTCCGGGGAGTCATTCCTCACGGGGCCTCGCGGGTCACCTTCAAGCGGCCGAAACGACGGGGATCCCCAGGACTAAGATGAAGCCGGATTTCATTGGCAGTCTCGACGATCTCGCCCGGTGTCGGCACGTCCCAATCATCAAGATCGGTCGAAACCTCGGGCAAGTAGTGAAGGGTGGGATCCGCTGCGGCGGTTCCGCCCTTCGGCCAGGTGATCCGGGCGGGATTCTGGGTTGAATCGAGCGCGGGCAGCGTTTCCGGCATGAGAGGAGAAAACCCCAATGCATATTCGATCAGCGCGGGGATGCCATCATGATCGTTGCCATCGTGATTCTCATTCGGAGGAATGCCGAACCCGCCCGCCCAAGCTTCGAAGCCGGGTACGACCGCAGCGCCGAGGACATCAAACTCCTGATAGACCGTTCCGTCGGGCGCGCCACCGTTATTGAAACCATGGTCGAGCAAACGGAAGCGCACGGCATCCACGCCGGTGGCCAAGACGCCATCGTCGGCACTGAGCACCACCCTGGTTGCACCCGCCTCCTGCGTCGAGGCGTTGTTGAACGGGCTGTATTCGAAGGTACCGAGCGAATAGAATCCCTCGTTGCCGACCGGGCTGACCAGCAGCTCGTATTTCTGATTGGCGAGCGCCGCACCGTTCATGTTCCAGCCGGCGAAGGACCTGATACCGGTGATACGGTAACCGTTCGGGGCATTGGTGAGATTGAGGGTGGCGGTGTAGGTGAAAGGCATCTTGGTGCCGGTGCCGAAGGTGCCGGGAAGATAAGTACCCGCCCCGCTGCCAGCGGGGTGACCGGTGCCATTGTTCACCGTATTGCTCTCAAAAAACGGCGTCTTGTCCCAAACGGTGGAAAGCAGGCTGGGACGACCAGCATTGATGAGGTCATCGGCGACGATGTCGGCCGAGTAGCTCGAGGCCGCGGCGAATCCCTGGACCGACGAATTATCGGTCTCCGCGGCGACTTGTGAGCCTTGCAGCGAAATAACACCCACCGAGGGTGGCGTGACCGGGGTACCGAGCACGTCAAATTCGTGGAAGACCGTGCCATCGACCGTCGAGCCGCCCACATCGGCTGAGTTGGAACCGTGGTCCATGACCACGAAGCGCACGGCATCCACACCGGTGGCGATCACCCCGTCATCTGGAGTGAGCGTCATCTTCGACGCGGCGGCTTCCTGGGTGGAGGCGTTGCTGAAAGGGCTGTATTCATAAGTGCCCAGCGACTCGAAGGCCGCACTACCTACCTTCCTGATCCACAATTCATACTTCTGGTTGGCGAGCGCCGCGCCGTTCATGTTCCAGCCGGCGAAGGAGCGGATTTCTGTTATCGTGTAGCCCAGCGTGTTAGTGGTGGTATTCAGATTGGCGGTGTAAGTGAAAGGCATTTTGTTGCCGGTGCCGAAAGTCGCGGGAAGGAAGGTGCCCGCACCGCTGCCAACGGGGTGGCCGGTGCCGTTGTTCACCGTGTTGCTCTCAAAGACCGGAGTCTTGTCCCATGCTGCGGACGCCAAGGTCGGCTGGCCGGCGTTGATCAGGTCGGTCACGGAAATGTCGGCCGCATAGGTCGCGGCGGTCGCGTAGCCGCTGGCCCCGCTGTTGTTGGTCTCCGCAGCGACAGAAACGCCGCTGGCCGTGATCCCATGGTTTACCGGAATCGGGGTGGCAACGCCGATCACCTCCACTTCCTGATAGACCGTGCCATCCGGCGCGCCAGCGTGGTTGTCGAAACCGTGGTCTAGAAACACGAAGCGTACCTGGTCGACACCACTGGCCACGAAACCACCCGGCTTCGTCAGGACAAGGCGGGTGGCTGCCGCCTCGGCGGTGTCCGCATTGCCGAATGGCGTGTAGGTGTAGGTGCCGAGCGAAGTGAAGCCGGAATTGCCAACCACGCTGACAAGGAGTTCGTACTTCTGATTGGCAAGCGAGGAGCCGTTCTGGTTCCAGCCCGTGAAACTGCGGATGGCATTGATGTCGTAGCCTGCGGTACTCGTAGTCGTATCGAGCGTGACGGTGTAAATGAACGGCAGGTGGCCATTGCTGCCGGAGGTGGCGGGCAGCAGAACCCCGGTACCGGTGCCGCTGGACGGATGGCCAAGTCCATCGTTGAGCGCCGCGCTGCCCGGTGAGATGTCGCCAGGCGGTGTTTGATCGATGGCCACCCCGGACAGGGTCGGCCGACCAGCATTGGCAAGATCGGTCGAGCTGATGCCTGCGGCGAAAGTCGCGGCGGTGGTCATACCTGCGGCAGGTGTATTGTCGGTTTCCGCGGAAGCCTTGTCGCCGACAGCGGCCAGGATGCCGGTCCCGGTAGCCGCCGCGCCGTTGACGATTTCCTCGATTTTGTTGAACCACTGCTGGGCCAGACTGGCATTGCCGGCAGCATTGGGGTGGAGGTTGTCCGCCTGCATCAAGGTCGCGTAGTTCGTCTCGATCGGTGTGAACTGGTCGACGAAGTGGACGTCGCGGCCGAGCGCACGCTGGGCTCCGACCACTCCCGGCACCTCGGCATTGAATGTGGAAACCCAAGCAGGCTTGGAGGCATTCGTCCGGTTCGGCGGAATGCTGGCGACCAGCACGGTCGGATTTCCGATCCCCGGTTGGCTGTAAACAGCATTCAAGTAGGCCGTCAACCGTGCTGGTGCATTGGGACGATCGATGTCCGAGTTGATGTCATTGGTGCCAAGCATGATCAGCACCACGTTGGGCTTCACCATCGCCAAGCGGCCGCTGGTCCAGTGAGCCGGCAGGTTTTGGGTCATGCCTACACGACCGGAAGTGTCATTGCCAATAACCGAGCCGGAGATCCCGGAATGGTATTGATAGAGATTTGTCTCGGGGGTCCCTCCGGACGCCGGCAGGCCATCGGTGTTCGCCGCGTAGTGGCCGGTGAACGTAAAGGTGTAGGAGTGAGCGACCAGCAGGTCATACAACGACTTGCGGGGGGAGCCGTTGGCATCACCGTCAGCATTGCTTTGGGTGATGGAGTCGCCGACGAACCAAACCGCACCGAGGTTGTTGGATCCAGGAGCGATGGCAGCGGACAGCCCGAGCGGGAGCAACCCGGCCGCAAAGAAAAACAGGGTTTTGATCACGGGTTTTGGTGGTGAAAAAGTTCAGCGGCGGCGTCCCAGCAGCAAGAGCAGACCGAACCCGCCCAATAGCGTGGTCGTCGGTTCGGGAACGCTCGCCACGCCGATGACATCGATCTCATGAAGCACGGTGCCGTCGACAGTATCCGTGCCGTTCTCAGCCACCGGATTGAATCCATGGTCTAGAAACACAAAGCGGATCTCATCAACGCCCGTGGCAAAGGGAGTGGAGCCGGAACCGGAGTCGTTTTGCAGGGTGACCATGGAGGCCCCCGACTCGAATGCGGTGGTATTGTCAAAAGGCGTGTACTGGAAGGTCCCGAGCGAACTGAAGCTGGCGCTTCCGACGAGACTGATCAGCACCTCGAAGCGCAGATTGGCCAGGCTCGCGCCGTTCTCAACCCAGCCGGCAAATACCCGGACGGTCCGAAGGTCGTAGCCGAAGGTATTGGTTGCGAGGTTGAGGGTCGCCGTCCAGGTCTGCGGCATGTCTTGGTTGGCATTGCCAAAGGTGGCAGGCAGGTAGGTGCCGCTGCCCGAACTGCCCGAAGTCGGGTGGCCGAGTCCGTCATTGACGGTGTTGCTCTGGAAAAATGGCGCCTTGGGGGCGAGCCAGCCCGAACTCGACAACGTCGGCTGACCGGCGTTGACGAGGTCATTGTTGACCACCTGGCCCGAGTAGGTCCCGGCCACGGGCACCCCCGCAGCGACGGTGGCCGTGTCGGCACCATTACTCACACTGCCGGTGATCACGAGCGCCCCGCGGGCTGAAAGGGTCAGAAGAAGGGCCAAGCCGACGAGGCATGGCAGACGACTATTGGAAGGGAGCATCAATTTAAGATAGGAGCAACGTTCACATCAACAGCAGCCCGACTCCTCGATAGAGGCCGGGCCGTCGATCAATTCCAAATGCCCCGGGTGGGTGATTCGTGTACACCAGAATCAAAATTTCCCTTTATTCCTGCGTCCCATGGACAAACGCCCGGGCCATTGCCTCCAAATCCCTCACATCGCGGCGTGTGTGATGTACACGTTTTCCCACTTGCTGGCATCGGTAGATAACACCAGCGAGCAAGCGAACGATCTACATGAGATTCCGAAAGTCAGACGAGTTCGATCCCCCGAGCGAGTTCATCCGCGAGATCACAATGGCGCAGCCAGCGATCGCCGCTTACGTGCGGGCTTTGCTGCCAGGGTATCCTGACTACATGGATATTCTCCAGGAAGTGAACATCACTCTATGGCAAAAGCGCGGCAACTTCCGCGATGGCACTCATTTCAAGGCGTGGGCATTTCAAGTCGCCCGCTTTCACGTGATGCACGTCCGCCGGAAACTGGCAGTCGACAACAAGCGCCGGATGTTTTCCGAAGAATTCACCGAATGGCTGGCGGAAGCCGCAAACCATGTCGACGAGTCGCTCGATCAAAAATTGACAACGCTGCAAGACTGTCTCGGCCAGCTTCGTCCAAAAGACCGCGAACTGCTCAGCATTCGCTACAGCCGCAGGGGTTCGATTGAGAACTACGCACGCCAGCACCAACGGAACGCGGGCACGGTGCGCGCTACCTTGCGCCGCCTCCGCGAGATCCTGCTACGGTGCGTGCAGGACAAACTCCCACCCCACGATCATCCGGCATGACCCAGGGCGGCTGAACCCACGACATGGACCCTCCTTCCCAAGACGATCCGGACCTTGGCGATCTTATCGCCAGGATGTTTGACAACGAGGTGAGCGCCGAGGAGATCGCGTGGCTGGAGCGCCGCTTGCGCGAAGATCCGCAGGCCAGAGATCTCTATCTCCGGCATGCATGGCTGGAAACGGCACTGGACTCCGCCCACGCGGCACCCTTGGCCCGACCACTGGCCCGACCACTGGCCCGACGACCATCCCCGCCCTTGCGACGACAAATCCCACCCAAGCGACGACAGTCCCGGTCACTGCGTCGGCCGGTATTGTGGTCGCTGGGCATCGCAGTCGCCGCAGCCGTGGTTTTGATGCTTTTCCCAACCGTTGGTTCCAGCAACGTTCGCCTCGCCGTCTGCTCTGGTTCCATATGGTCCATTGGCGGCGTGCCTCATCCGGCGTCGGACATTCTGCCGTTCGGCCAACCTTTCGAGCTGAAGGAAGGGGCCGGAGAACTGTTGCTGCCCGATGATGTGAAGGCTATCGTGGAGGCACCCGCTCGCCTGCGGGTCATTGATCGCCATACCGTGTCGCTCGAGCATGGACGCGCTTGGTTCCATGTCGGACCGAAAGGACACGGTTTCAAGGTGACGACTCCCTACCAGCAAATCGTCGATCTTGGCACGGAGTTCGGAGTCGTGCTTCGTCCGGATCACCCCGAAGTCGAATTGCACGTCTTCCAAGGCGAGGTGGCAGTCCAGGATCCGGCCAAGGACGGAAATTCGGGTAAGCGACGAGGCCTCGGGGCCGTGTTGCTCGACGGCACCAGGATGATCCGCACGCTCACGAGCGATCCTGATTCGTTTCTCCGTGAATTGCCGGTGCAGGTGGACACGATTTTCGCCGAGGATTTCGAACGGGGTGTGGCCGATGGGAGCCTGCAATCAGGCGGTATCTCGGGCTGGAGGCCTGAAGCCCGCTCGGGAACTTACAATCCCAAGGGCGACGGAGATTGGTATTCCAATCCGAACATGGACGATTCCGGACCCACCGGTGGCATCGCTGCCGGCATGCGGGGACCATCACTCGGTTTCCTCTACACCGGCAGTCCCGGCCCACGGATTCGCCACTCTCTGGGAGCGATCGCACCCGACAGCACTTACGCGGTGAGCTTGGTGATCGGGACCCGGACTGGAACCCGGGCCCGGGCGAATCAGCCGGTGGAAATTTTCAGCGGCTACACCATCCGCCTGATTTCCGGGAACTCCGTTCTCGCTGAAATCAAGAGCGCCACCTCTCCAGGACCGCTCAATTCGTTAATACCAGTGGGTTTTTCCTGGAACTCTGCCAAGCTCCCGCCGGGCGTCCACCAGGGCCAACCACTCGAGCTCGAAATTGCGCCGGATCACGTTACGGCCGGTCAACTTCACTATCTGGACTTCGACGACCTCAAGGTCACACGCATCCTCCATCGGAACAATTGACGGCCGGGGACCTGCTTCAGATGTCACCGATCCATCCGGCCGGTGAAGAAACGCTCCCCCACTGCCGGGATTCGATGGCCTATTGAAAAAATCAGGAGGGTCCTTCATCCTCCTACGTGGAGGATGGTGGAGCATAGGAGATTCGAACTCCTGACCTCTTCATTGCGAACGAAGCGCTCTACCAACTGAGCTAATGCCCCCTTGCGGTGACGCGCCAGTGGGTGCCATCCCGGGGGCCGCAAGGCAAGACGAATTTCCATCACATTTCCTAGGGATTTCCGTCCCGGAGCCCAATCTGGCTTTGCAAAAACGAGGACCTTGCCCGTAAATCGCGCATGCGTTTCCCGCGTCAGTTTTCCCTTTTTGCCCTGCTGGTTCTTCCCTTCCTTCTTCCAAGCTGCGGCAACCGTGGCGACACCGCTTCCCACCCGGGAAGCCCCACCGGTCCCTTTGACAGCCGCGGCAACTACCGCGAGGAATGGGCGGACAAGCCCTCGATGTGGGGGCGCTCGAAGCCTTCTTCGCCGGCGGTTTCCGACGCCGACACACCGACCATCGCCGCCAACGAGCAACCGCCGGACAGCGCCGTACCGCTCGTGGCGGGCAGCTCCGCATCGGCGGGCAGCTACAACAAGCCGTCCTCAAGACCGAGCCGCAACGAAGTCGAGGTATCCAGCCGCGCGAAGGCCCGCGAGCGCGAAGCCCTCGCGGCCAAGTCGAAGTCGAAGAACTCGTCCTCCGGCAGCCGGACCACCGCCTCGACCACCAAGAGCAAATCGAAGACGCCGGAGAAATCCACCGCCTCCAGCTCGAAGACCAAGAGCAAGACCACGGCCTCGTCTTCCAAGACGACCAAGGGCAAGGAAACCGCCTCCACGTCGAAATCCAAAAGCTCGACCAGTTCCACGAAGCCGAAGGCCGCCTCCAGCCGCTACACGGTGAAGAAGGGCGATTCGCTTTCATCCATCGCCTCCCGGAACAAGACCTCCGTCTCCGCGCTTCAGAAAGCCAACGGCATCAAGGGCACGACCATCCAGCCCGGCAAGACCCTGACCATTCCGAAGTAAGCTCGGGCAGGCTCCCATTTGCTCCAAGACAAGTACGGAGAGCACCAAACCGGCTACGGCCTGCTGTCACTCACGGGACCAAAGCGCAACTGCCCGCTGGGCAGGCTTCGGCATTCCCACAGCCTTTCAGGCGGTTTCCACCGCCAGCTTCGTCTTCCGCCATTGCCGCCAGGCATGCACGAAGAAAGCTGCGGCAAAAGCGAACATGAAGAGCGAGAGGAATTGCCCCTTGGTGATCGGGCCGAACATCGCCGCATCCGGCTCCCGGAAATTTTCCCCTATAATCCGGAACAACGCGTAGAACGCGAAAAACAATCCGGTGAGCAGGCCGTTCGGAGCCTTCGGGAACTTCACCCGCACGAACCACAGGATCGAGAACAGGGCCACGCCTTCCAACCCGGCTTCATACAACTGGGATGGATGCCGCGGCTGCAAGAATGGCTCCAGGATCGTCCGCACTTCCGGCAACTGGCGGTTCGCCTCCAGGATGGCTTGGAATACCGATTCACGCGTTCCTTCCATTCCGGCCTGAGCCACCGCCGGAACCTTGGCCGCCACCGCCTCGAACGCCCCATCGAAAACAGTGTATTCGGGCGCATGCCTGTCATTCAGCGCCAGCGGGAACTTCATGGCCCACGGGACAGCCCCCTCGGCCACGTGCCGCCCGTATAGCTCGCCATTCACGAAGTTCGCCAACCGGCCGAAAAACAAACCCACCGGCGCCACCACGCACAGCCCGTCTCCCAACGCCGTCCACGCCACCTTCTTTTTCTTCGCGTAGAACCAGGTGAAAATGATCAATCCAATGATCCCGCCATGGCTGGCCATACCCCCCTCCCATACCCGCAGGATACTCAGAGGATCATGGAAGACCTCCGCACGCCTCTCTGAGGACTCCAGGATCTGATAAAACAGCACATAACCCAGGCGACCACCGATGAAGACTCCGAGCAGCGCCGCCGCCGCGATGAAATCCCCCGCTTCTTCCGGCTTGAGCACCCACAAACCTCTTTTCGCGAGATGCTTGAGCAGCAGGAACCCGGCTGCGAAACCTCCGAGGTAGGCAAGGCCATACCAGCGCAGCGCGAAGCTGCCGATCTGAAGTGCAACAGGGTCGAAATGGTGGACGTAGGTGGCGAACACGCCCGCAGCACACACGATCCCCGCCCGGCCCGCAAGCGGCGAACCCGTTTCCATTCCACGCTTTTCCCATTGGGAATCCGCCCCACCCGCACTAGCTTGTCCCCATGCCGACGAAGCAGGAAATCCTCGACCTCCATTTCATGGACGCCCGCTACAAGCTCATCGATCTCGCGGCCTTCCTGGACCGCGTGGACCGCCACTCCGGCGAGGGGGATTTCCGGTTCGACGCGCTGAAGGCCGCCCTACCCCTGCTGCTTTCCGAGCAGCAGGGACGCGCCAAGGCGGTGCTCGATGCGCTTTCCGATCCGTCCATCGAACCGATCGAAAAAGCCACCACCCAGGGAGCTTCCGGAGCTCCCCGTCCTGCCGGCGTACCGCTCTGAATCCGATCTCATATTTCAAATTTCAAATCCTCTTCTTCCCTCTCCGATCAATCTTCCATGAAATACATTGAGCCACACGGTCACATGGTCAGCCGCACGACGGACGACTATGAGAAGCTCGCCCTTGCAGGCTGCGAGGCCATCTGCGAACCCGCGTTCTGGGCGGGTTTCGACCGTTCTTCTCCAGCCGGCTTCTATGACTACTACCGCCAGCTGACCGACTATGAGCCGAAGCGTGCCGCCAAGTACGGCATCCCTCATTTCTGCTGGCTGTGTATCAATCCAAAGGAAGCGGAAGACGCGGGCTTCGCGCGCGAGGTGATGGCCATCATCCCCGAGTTCCTCGACAAGCCAACGGTGCTGGGCATCGGTGAGATTGGTCTGAATAAGAACAGCCGCAGCGAACTCGCCATCTTTGAAGAGCACGTGCAGCTCGCGCTTGATCGCGACCTGCCCATTCTCATCCACACGCCTCATCTTGAGGACAAGCGCAAAGGCACCCGCTTGATTCTGGATTCACTCGCCTCCTTCTCAAAGCTCAATCGAGACAGCGTGATCATCGACCACGTCGAGGAACACACCGTCGGCATGGTGCTCGATGGCGGCTACTGGGCGGGCATGACCTTGTATCCGGAAAGCAAGTGCTCCCCAAACCGCGCGATCGACATGCTGGAGATGTATCACATGGAACGACTGTGGCTGAACAGCGCCTGCGATTGGGGCGTCTCCGATCCCCTCGCCGTAGTGAAGTGCGGGCTGGAGATGAAGAAGCGTAAATACTCCGCGGAGGCCATCGAGCGCGTGCTCTATGACAATCCGAAGAAGTTCCTCAGCCAGTCTCCGCGGTTTGTGATCTGATCGGGAAATCCCGCGCGCTTGGATTCCACCCGTGGCCGCAAGCATATGGTCTGATGGTCTTCCAAACCGTGGTCCGCCCCGATCGCATATGGGAAGTCTGGAGGAATCCATGTGCGCAGGATCGCTACGACCATCCTCCGGTTTTCAACACGCCCATCGTTCCCCTCGGATCAATCGAACCAGCTCTTTCCGGGAGCCGATTCCCTGCGGGTGAAGAGTTCCTGGTAGGCAGGCTCATAGACCTCGCTGATCCGGTAGGTGCCGGACATCGTCCACTCGCCCGGAGTCCAACTTCCATCCGCATTCAGCTTCTTCTCCATCGTCTGGGATTGGATGAGCGCCTTGCCCCAGAACAGCCATTTGCCTCCGAAGTTCTGGACAAGAAACACCCTTACCGGATCGAGGTGATAGATCCGAGCCCCGTCCTTACCACTGAAGGAAAACAATCGGCCTTCCAGTTCCTCCAGAGTGACGGGCGAGATACGGTGGCGCTCCAGATCGAATACATCCGTAGGAAACCCCTGCGCTTCTCCAAGCAAAAGAGTGTCATTCAATTCCAAGGGGCTGCCCATGCGCCGACGTTGGCATGGATGCTCCAAACGGAAAAGGAACCAGCTCACCTTTCCCTTTCTTTTTCGCGAATCTCCCGGATGGTGCGCACGATGAATTCCTTTCCCGTATTATCCGTGGTAGTCGCAGCCTTGTTTGCCTGGGTCGCTCCGGCCAAGGCCGAGCTGCCGCCCGATGTCTATGCCCACTACCAAGCGGAAGCACCGGAAGTGCTCCAAATCCGTGTCGAGCAGGTGTCTTCGAAGCCCATCGGCCTGTTCGATTGGTCCAAACGGATCGAATCCGTCCAAGCCACCGTGCTCAAGGTGACCCGCAGCAAAAGCGGTGTGAAGAAGGGTGATCGCATCTCGATCCGCTACGAACGCCTAATACCCAAAGGAGGCTGGGCCGGTCCATCTCCCGCTCCTCAGCTTGAGAAGGGCAAAGAGTATCCTGCTTATCTGGAGAAAAGTCCGGATGGAACCTTTGGCCTGGGCGCTAGAGGCAAGAGTTTCTCCAGCTTGAAGTGAAAGACTCGACAGCCGCCCTTTCAGTCGGCTCCTATCGGATCATTCATCCTCTGCTCCGCGTCCTGCGCGCCGGTCTGTCCCGGATCGGGTGAGCACCATCAAGCACGGGTGCCGTCCTTCTGAGGCAGACACGCGCGACAGGCAGGCAGGCAGCGTCCACCCGCACGATCTCATACAAAAAAAGAGCCCGTCCTCATCTTTCGACAAGGACGGGCAAATACCTGGCGACGACCTACTCTCACAGGACCTATCGTCCAACTACCATCGGCGCTGCAGCGTTTCACTTCCGGGTTCGGAATGGGACCGGGTGGTTCCACCGCGCTGTGGTCACCAGAGGGCAATCTTGGTCAGTGGCCTGTTGTATGGGCAACCGTCAAAACTGGGACTCTGAGGACGAACAGCTTCAGCTTCGTCATTTCAAGTTAAAGGATTAGAGCAGCGGACCTTCGATTCCTATCGCGGTCCGCTCCCTGACATCCACACGGAGAACTTCATTTTCCTAACTTAACCGATCCACTCGAGCCTCTCACACGGTCTCGGGATCCAAATCCCTTTCAACAACGGCAACGATTCCGATGGAATCAAGCCGAACGGATGATTAGTACTGGTAAGCTGAATATGTTACCACACTTGCACTTCCAGCCTATCAACGTGGTAGTCTTCCACGATCCTTCAGGGAAAATTCATCTTGGGAGGAGCTTGGCGCTTAGATGCTTTCAGCGCTTATCTCTTCCGCACTTAGCTACCCAGCCATGCTCTTGACAGAACAACTGGTGCACCAGAGGTGCGTCAATTCCGGTCCTCTCGTACTAGGAATTGAACCCCTCAATTTTCCTGCGCCCACAGAGGATAGAGGACCGAACTGTCTCGCGACGTTCTGAACCCAGCTCGCGTGCCGCTTTAACCGGCGAACAGCCGGACCCTTGGGACCTTCTCCAGCCCCAGGATGCGACGAGCCGACATCGAGGTGCCAAACTTCGCCGTCGATATGAACTCTTGGGCGAAATCAGCCTGTTATCCCTAAGGTACCTTTTATCCGTTGAGCGACGGCAATTCCACATTCTACCGCCGGATCACTTAGGCCTACTTTCGTATCTGCTCGGCTTGTTGGCCTCACAGTTAGGCGGGTTTATGCCTATGCACTCGACACACGGTTACCGACCGTGCTGAACCCACCTTCGCGCTCCTCCGTTACTCTTTAGGAGGATACCGCCCCAGTAAAACTGACCGGCTGACACTGTTCCCCGCCCGGATTCACGGGTCGAGGTTAGATCTTCCAACACCCAAGGGTGGTATCTCACTGTTGGCTCCGCGACCCCCTAAAGGGCCACATCAACGCCTCCCACTTATGCTGAGCATGAAAATCGAAAAACCAATGACAGCTTACAGTTAAGGTCTATAGGGTCTTTCCGTCCTTCTGCGGGTAGGCGGCATCTTCACCGCCATTACAATTTCACTGAGCACCTGGTTGAGACAGCGCCCAACTCGTTACACGATTCGTGCAGGTCGGAACTTACCCGACAAGGAATTTCGCTACCTTAGGACCGTTATAGTTACGGCCGACATTCACGGGGACTTGGGCTCAAAGCTTCGCCTTGCGGCTAACCTCTTACCTTAATCTTTCCGCATTGGTCACGTGTCACATCGTATACGTAGACTTACGTCTTGGCACAATGCTGTGTTTTTGCTAAACAGTCGGTTGGGCCATTTCACTGCGGCCTGGAAATCAGGCACCCCTTATCCCGAAGTTACGGGGCCAATTTGCCGAGTTCCTTAACCAGGGTTCACTCTTACGCCTTGGTATACTCTACCCACCCACCTGTGTCGGTTTGCGGTACGGGTTGCTTAGCATGCGCTAGGGCTTTTCTAGGCACGGACTTCGGTAATGCGGATCGGCCGTAGCCTCACCTCGGAATTCAATTACTTAGTTACCTCCATCCATGCGTCATCCTAGTTTAAGGTTCGCAAGTGCAGGAATATTAACCTGCTGTCCATCGGTTACGCCCATCGGCCTCACCTTAGGTCCCGACTAACCCAGGGACGAAAAACGTAGCCCTGGAAACCTTGGGTTTACGGCGGACCGGGATTTCACCGGTCTTATCGTTACTTATGTCTGCATCCTCTCTTCTCAGCACTCCACGGTCGGTCGCCCTCCCGCTTCAAGGCACTGAGAATGCTCCTCTACCGCGCCACATAAATGTGACACCCAGAGCTTCGGTATTACGCTTATCGCCGATCATTTTCGGCGCAGAATCTCTCGATGAGTAAGCTATTACGCACTTTTTAAATGGTGGCTGCTTCTAAGCCAACATCCTCACTGTCTGTGAAATTCCACATCCTTTCCACTTAGCGTAATTTAGGCACCTTAGCTGCTGATCAGGGTTGTTTCCCTTTTGACGATGAAGCTTATCCCCCACCGTCTCACTGCTATGCTCCATTGAGTGGTATTCGGAGTTTGATAGGGTTTGGTAGACGGGTATGCCCCCTAGCCCTTTCAGTGCTCTACCCCCACTCATCAGCACATAACGCTGCACCTCAATGCATTTCGAGGAGAACCAGCTATCACGGGGTTTGATTAGCCTTTCACTCCTACCCTCAGCTCATCCGAGAATTTTTCAACATTCACCGGTTCGGTCCTTCACGTAGTATCACCTACGCTTCAACCTGGCCAAGGGTAGATCACCTCCGCTTCGGGTCCAGCACCTGCAACTATGTCGCCCTATTGGGACTCGCTTTCGCTTCGCCTCCGTTCCAGAAGAACTTAAGCTCGCCACAGATACTAACTCGCAGACTCATTAAGCAAAAGGCACGCCATCACCCCGAAGGGCTCTGACACCTTGTAGGCACACGGTTTCAGGTTCTATTTCACTCCGCTCACAGCGGTTCTTTTCACCTTTCCCTCACGGTACTGGTTCACTATCGGTCGCTAACTAGTATTTAGCCTTACGCAGTGGTCTGCGCAGATTCACACAACGTTCCACGTGTGCTGTGTTACTCAGGAACACCCTAGGGGTCGATCGAATTTCGGATACGGGGATGTCACCCTCTGTGTCGCGCCTTTCCATGCGCTTCTCCTATCGTCACAACTCCCACGTCGGGGTCCTACAACCCCGGAGACAAGTCTCCGGTTTGGGCTCTTCCGCTTTCGCTCGCCACTACTGACGGAATCGATTCTCTTTCTTTTCCTCCGGTTACTGAGATGTTTCACTTCACCGGGTATCGCGTCTTCTTCCCTATTTGATTCAGAAAGAAACGATGGCGTATTAACACCACCAGGTTACCCCATTCGGAAATCTCCGGATCAAAGCGTATTTGCCGCTCCCCGAAGCTTATCGCAGCTTATCACGTCCTTCATCGCCTGTTAGCACCAAGGCATCCACTGTGTGCCCTTCGTAGCTTGATTCCTTTCGAAATCAGCCATCGTTGAGTCTTCACTCATTGCTGAGTGTTCAACAAAATTGCCATAAACATTAATTGGGAATTTAGAGTATTCCAAGACCACGTAAAGAGCGCTCATATGAGCAATCAATATGCAGTCAGGAAAAACTTATTTCTCCATGCGGATGTCAAAGAGCGGACTCTCTTCCTACAATGCAGATTCGCTTCACTCTTGAGAGATGGTGGGCCTGACTGGACTCGAACCAGTGACCCCGCGCTTATCAAGCGCGTGCTCTAACCAACTGAGCTACAGGCCCTTTAGTTGGTTGAGTGTCGAGAGTCGATGGCTGAGAGTCAGATTACTCTCATCTCTCAACTAACTTCTCTCAACTTCTCAGCTGGTGGAGGCACAGGGACTCGAACCCTGGACATCCAGCTTGCAAAGCTGGCGCTCTACCAACTGAGCTATACCCCCCTCTCTGGAGGTGCGAATGAAAAGATAAAGACTAAATCGTGCGCTGCGAACCATGCTGGTTTACGCAAGTCAAAGGATTTGAATGTTGTGAGGGCGATTGCTCGCTTCTCGCTCCCAAACCATCATTTGCATGATGGAGGGAGTCGACCTTGCCAGTGACAGACCAGCTGTTTGGCATTCTCCGTAGAAAGGAGGTGATCCAGCCGCAGGTTCCCCTACGGCTACCTTGTTACGACTTCATCCCAGTTACCAGCTACACCTTAGGGCTCTGCCTCCTTGCGGTTGGCGCGAACACTTCGGGTGCGACCGGCTTCCATGATGTGACGGGCGGTGTGTACAAGACCCGGGAACGTATTCACGGCACCGTAGCTGATGTGCCATTACTAGCGATTCCGGCTTCATGGAGGCGAGTTGCAGCCTCCAATCCGAACTGGGCCCAGTTTTATAGATTTCCTCCACCTCGCGGTCTCGGTTCTCATTGTACTGGGCATTGTAGTACGTGTGCAGCCCTAGGCGTAAGGGCCATACTGACCTGACGTCGTCCCCACCTTCCTCCCAGTTGATCTGGGCAGTCTGACTAGAGTTCCCGGCATTACCCGCTGGCAACTAGTCACAAGGGTTGCGCTCGTTGCGGGACTTAACCCAACATCTCACGACACGAGCTGACGACGGCCATGCAGCACCTGTGCAAATTCCCCGAAGGGTCACACGCTTTCACGTGTTTAGAGATGCATGTCAAGCCTAGGTAAGGTTCTTCGCGTTGCATCGAATTAAGCCACATACTCCACCGCTTGTGCGGGTCCCCGTCAATTTCTTTGAGTTTTAGCCTTGCGGCCGTACTTCCCAGGCGGTGCGCTTAACGCGTTAGCTCCGGCACAAGGGGGGTCGAATCCCCTCACACCAAGCGCACACCGTTTACTGCCAGGACTACAGGGGTATCTAATCCCTTTCGCTACCCTGGCCTTCGTGCCTCAGCGTCAGATACTGTCCAGTGACTCGCTTACGCCACGAGTGTTCCTCTCGATCTCCACGCATTTCACTGCTACACCGAGAATTCCAGTCACCTCTCCAGTCCTCAAGTCAAGCAGTATCGGATGCAGTTCCGGGGTTGAGCCCCGGGATTTCACATCTGACTTACCTAACCGCCTACGCACCCTTTACGCCCAGTGATTCCGAACAACGCTTGGGACCTTCGTATTACCGCGGCTGCTGGCACGAAGTTAGCCGTCCCTTCCTCTTCCGGTACTATCAACCCTGTCTGCTATTCACAGCCAGGTCTTACTCCCGGATGACAGGAGTTTACAATCCGAAGACCGTCATCCTCCACGCGGCGTTGCACCATCAGGGTTGCCCCCATTGTGAATTATTCTCGACTGCTGCCACCCGTAGGTGTCTGGACCGTGTCTCAGTTCCAGTGTGCCTGATCGTCCTCTCAGACCAGGTACCCGTCGTTGCCTTGGTGAGCCGTTACCTCACCAACAAGCTGATAGGGCGCGAGCCAATCCTCCAGCGACAGCCTTGCGGCCGCCTTTACTCTTGCGAGACCATGGGGTATTAATCCAAGTTTCCCTGGGCTATTCCCCACTGAAGGGCATGTTACTCACGTGTTACTCACCCGTGCGCCACTGACTGAAGCGGTATTGCTACAACTTCAATCCGTTCGACTTGCATGTCTTAAACACGCCGCCAGCGTTCGTTCTGAGCCAGAATCAAACTCTCCGTAAAATATAGTGCTAGACTCTTAAAGAGCCTGCTTAAATTGGACCTACTGACCAGGTTTCCCTGGTTCAGCCTGCGCACCTCTCAAGGCGCGCAGCACACAATTTAGCCTTTTTCTTTTCCGCTCAGCTTCCAAACCGCCATGCCAGAGACTCTTTCCAGAGTGTTGGCACCGTTCGTGCTGAGCCGCATTGTCAAAGATCCGTTTCGAGGGGACTAAGAAGCCGATCGGGTGTTTCCACCGCGACCGGCTGTCGGTCTCTCGTGTCGCGCTTCGTAGCGGCGACGGGCGCAAGCTACCCTGAACGGACCCCGCGGGTCAATGCCTTTCGTGATCTTTTTTCCAAAAGGGCATCTATTCTCGTCGCAATCCGCTCAAAATCAATAAAAAGAATCCGCCAAAAATCTGACGACAACGTCACCCAAACTCCCTCATTCCACCCTCCAACAGGGGGGCAAATGCGGGTTCCGGCGACGAAGGGGGACGAAATCGGGTTCATGAGGGGGAGGTAGGAGAGCACGAGGGCGGAGAAGAGTGTTATTACTACAGTAATAGTAGATTCACGGAGGATTGATGGAGAATGGATTGCGAGGCGTTGGAGAGGGTGAAGAAAGGGGCGGAGAAGGAGGCGGGAGACGCCACACACGAACCCCGGAAATGAGCGGAATGGAGCGGGGTTTCCACCCCGCAACACGCTCCAATCCAACTCTCTAACAGATCCATGGAGGGCCTCGAGGAGAGCGGGTTTTTAGAGGAGGAAAAAGAGAGGAAACAGCCGTGAAGTGGAGGGATTTTCGCGGCGGACCGGGGTTCCGCAGGCAGACCCGTTTGGAAAATCGGACGCCACCCGCCAAATCCGGCTCCGCCCAACACGCAAGGCAGGAGCCTCGCGCTACCTCGCGGGTGAATTTCGAAAGCGCCGGGGTGAGGGTGGATCCACCCAGCCCGAAGTCTTACGACTCCGGCTACGAAGAAATAGAAAAGCCCGTCGCTAACGCGACGGGCTGGAGAAGACAGAACTGGAATGGGATGCCCTCTTCCGATCTCTGGGAAATCAGGGCTTGTTGGCGATCTGCTTGCGGAAAAGCGGGAGCATTTCGCTTTCGATCCAAGCGAAGGCGGCGGCGAGACCTTGTTCGCGATAGAGTTTGCCGATGGAGGCTTCCACCCGGGTGGGATTTCCGAAGGCGCTGAGGAAATCATTCGAGGTGAGGCGGGTGAACCAGACTCCGTCCATGGTTTGGCGCTCTTTCAGTACAAACTCGCGGGCAAACAGGGCCAGAACGGCGTCCCCCACCCACGCGCTCTCGCGCTCCAACCGGATTTCTTCGTCTTTGCGGCTCACGGGCGCGAAGATGCACGCCTCAGAGAGGACGCGCCAGCCTGTTCGCACGATCCCGCTCACGCTGGATCTTCTCCCGAAGGTGCGCCTCGGAGTCTCCGTCCCAGTAGCCGGGCTGAAGTTCGAGGAAGACGCTGGAGTAGGGCAGAGCGGTGGTAGTGCGGACGACGAGGACGTTGAAGGAGCGGTTGGCGTCCTCCAAAAGAGTCAGCAGGGCCTCGTGATCGAGTTCCGTGGTTTCCCGGGAATGCAGGGAGGTCGCGATTTTTTTCCGGAGGTCGTCGATACCGGGAGCGTAGTCGTTTTCCACCGAACGGAGTTCCCGCGGCACGTAAACACGCGGTTTCACATGTTCGGTCTGCTCGATGGAGCGAAGAACGTAGTCAAGAGCTTCCGGGATTTCGACCGGGGCGCTGACCTGCCGGACGCCAGTCCGGCTGTGCGCCGGAAACGAGGCTTCGCTGACGACGATCCAGTTCCGATATCCGAGTTGGGCAACCTGGGTGCCAACCGCGGATTTCCAATCGTTCCCGGCTTGAGGTTCCAAGGCACACCCGCTGACAACCACCGCCGTGCAGGCTGCCAGGATCGTTCGGGTGAAGCTCATTGGGTGGGAATTAAGCCCGCTGACCGACAGCTGTCAACGGGCAGGCGGTTACATCAGTTGCGCGCCGGCCTCGGCAAGTTCCGAACGCTCGCCACGACTGAGAGCGACATGGGCGGCGAAGGGTTGGCCCTTCAAGCGATTGCGGGTATAGACGAGGCCGTTGCTGCGGCTGTCCACGTAGGGATTGTCGATCTGGGCGGGGTCGCCGACGAGGACGAGCTTCGAGCCGCGGGACATGCGGGTGACGATGGTCTTCGCCTCCTGCGGGGTGAGCTGCTGGGCTTCATCGAGGATGAAGAAGCGGTTCGGGATCGAGCGGCCGCGGATGTAGCAGAGGGCCTCGATTTCGAGGATGCCCTGATCCATGAGGACTTCGTAGGGCTTCTTCGCTCCGGAATCCGGCGCGTCTTTTTTCTGCTGCTTGCGGCGCGGTCCGAGTGGAACGGCGGGACGCATCAGGAGATCGAGGGCATCGTGGATCGGCTGGAGCCAGGGGCGCATCTTTTCATCGAGCGAGCCGGGGAGATAACCGAGCTGGTCCCCCATGGCGACGACCGGGCGGCTGACGGTGAGGCCGTTGTACTTGCGGTTGAACATCTCGTGCAAGCCGGCAGCCACGGCGACGAGGGTCTTGCCGGTGCCGGCGTGGCCGTAGCAGGTGACAAGGGAGATGTCCGGATTGAGCAGTGCATCGATGAGGCAGCGCTGGCCGAGGTTCATCGGCTTGAGCGATTGGCCGTCCGGGATCTTGAGAGCCTCCGGAAGCTGGAGGCGGAGGAAATGACCGCCAACACCAAGACGGGCGGGAATGGTCTGCTTCTCGCCGCAACCGAGGAGGACGTATTCGTTGACCGCGACGCCGAGCCAGCGTTGTTCATCCAGCTGGATCTCGCCGCCGCTGGCGAAGCGCTGGAGCTCGGTGGCATCCACTTCGATACGGCGGGTCTCGTAGTTCGAGACCTCGCGGACGTCGACCTTGTCATTGAGGTAGTCCTGGCACTCGATGCCCACGGCGCGGGCCTTGAGCTGCATGTTGATGTCCTTCGTGACGAGAACGACCGGAGAGCTGTTGTGCTCCTTCAGCAGCAAGCAGGCGGCGAGGATACGGTGATCGACACGCTCGCGGTCCGGGAAGATGCGATAGAAGCGGTTCAGCTCCTCACTGTTCTTCGGGCAACTGGAGGGGTCATAGATGACGAGGCGGACGGTACCGCCACCGGCATTGCTCACGCCCTGGGTCACCTTCTTGGCGCAGGAGAACATCTCCGTGAGGCGGCGATGGACGCGGCGGGCATTGGCACCGCGCTCGGTCTGCTCGGACTTGAACTTGTCGAGCTCCGAGAGGACGTCCACGAGCACGCAGAGGTGGTTGTCCTTGAAGCGATCGAGGCAGGCGGGGTCATGGAGAAGGACGTTCGTATCGAGCACGAAGTTCTTCACCACCTGGGATGGGGCCTTCAGGCCGAAATCCACGGGCCTTGTTCCGTTCTGGGATGATCGCTTGCGGTTGTTGCCGTCGGGTTGGCTGTATTCGTCGAACATGGGGACCTGGGTGGATTCGTCGACACGCTGGATCATGGGAGCGGAGGTGAGGGTTTCACGTGGCGGGTAACAGGAGGCGATGCCCCGGCCCGCCGCCGGTCATCTCCAAGCCGTGTAACAACGGCAGTCTGAGCAACCTTTTACTCAAGATAGCGCCAGTATCCTCCGCAAAAGGTGGATGACAACATCATTCGGGAGGTCCGGAAGAGGCGAAGTACGATGATTCTCCGAGAAGGTGCTTTTCTTAGAAATCCGCTGGACCAAGCACATTCATTTTCAATCCCCACGCCGATCGAAAAGAGATTGTTTTTAGTTTTATGAAAGCCGCCCCCCGTTTTTCCAAAAAACAAAAATTCACTCCATGAGGTGCTTCAGGACCTCTCCGCGACGGATTTTACCGAGCTCGCTCAAGGGCATGGCGTTCAAGAACACCGGGGCAGCTACGCGGCGGAATCCGGGAGCCATTGCGTTATAGGCGCTTAGGATGTCCAAAAGTCGTCCTTCGGAGATGGAACCCACCACAGCAGGCACGAGGCGGTGCCCGGCGCGCAGATCCGGGACAGCGGAGATCGCAAGCATTCCATAGGAGAGGGAACCTTGGGAAAGAGCCAGAATGTCCCGCTCAACCGACTCCGGATCAACCAGTTCTCCGAGAATCTTCACGACCGAATCGAGGCGCCCAAGAGGGGTCAGCCAGCGGCCTTCGACAGAGGCGCGGTCGCCGGTGGCGTGCCACTCCCCTACCCTCGGCACCCAGCGACGTAGGCCTGACCCCATCACGATGGAACCGGTGAAAAGCACCGCTCCGCTGACATGGAGGCGGCCGTCTTCATCGGTGCGCGCGTTCCAAGCATCCAGCAGCGGCAGCGGGGCGTGTTGGTACGATTGATCTAGTATTTCCGGAGACTGGGTGGCGATCTGCGAGCCGGTCTCGGTCATGCCGTAGCTGGCGAGCACCGGCCAGCCTAGATCCCGTGCAGCCTGGCCCAGCGCATCCTCCATTCTTCCCCCGCCGACCACGATGGAGCGGAGGCACTCCGGACAGCGGTGTCCACCGGTGACGAGATCATGCACCTGCGTGGGAACCAAAGAAACGTGGGTGACGCCATGGCAGGCGATCCATTCCGGGAATCCAGCGGGATTCCATTTCCCATGCAGCTCCGCGTATCTACCAGCTGACTCGTAGGTGCGGGCGACGACGCCGAAGCCGCCGACATGATGCAGCGGCAGCGAAAGCCCCCAGCAGGAATCCTCCGTGACGCCGAGATGACGGTTCACGACGGCGGCGGAAAGCAGCAGCGCTTGTTTCGAAAGGGCGATCCACTTCGGCGTGCCGGATGAGCCGGAGGTTTGGAACAGGACATGGCCTTCGAGGTCGGGCACGCTCCGGCACCACGCGGTGACCTCCGCATCGCCCATGGCGAGCGGACGTGGGTCGGACCAGAAGGCCGGGTCGATCAGTCGAGTCGCGTCCATACGAGTTCGCCGAGAAGATCGTCGAAACCGAGTCCGGTGCCACCGGGAGGTTGGAAGGCCGGTTTCCAATCGCCGAGGTATTCGGAAAACGGATTGGATTCGAACAGGTGGTGGGTCTGCAGGCCGCATACGCCGACCAGCCCCCGGAAGGTGAGCGCGAGGCGGGCGGCCTCCCATGCGGCGAAGGTCTGGCCGAAGGGGTGATCCATGTAGCTGGTAACGACGACCTTGCAGCCCCGCTTGGCGGCTGCCTCACCAATCAGCCAAGGTTCATCGAGCGCGGGCTTCAGCACGAAAACCTGGGCGGCATCGCAATTCGGCGCGGCCTCACGGTCCACGGCCAAGCGCACGCCGGTGGTTTGCTTGAGCGTGGTCCAGGTGGAATCGGAATAAGGGCACGGGTCCTCTACGAAATCGATCTTCCGACGGATGTCCCGGTCGAGGCCATTGAGGAAAGCGCCCGCTTGTTCCGCAGTGGCGGTCTCGTTGTAGTCGAGCCGCCACGAGAGCTTGGGAAACTCTTGTGCCATCGCGGTGAGGAAGGCGGCCTCGCGCTCGAAATCACGTCCGACTTTCAGCTTGATGATCTCGAAGCCAGCCTCGACGGCAGAGGCCACGTTCGCAGAGTCCGACAGCGCAAGCGTGGCGTGGCTGGCAGGAATTTCCATGTCCTCGAAGAGCCACTCGCCATTGGAGCGGGAGATGCCGTCCATTTCCGCACAGCGGACGGCACGGCGGACGATCGGCCAGCGGCGGGCACCGGCAAGATCCTCCAGGCATTTATGGAGCGGTGGATCACCGAGCTCTGGCCATGGGTGTAGACAGCCGTAACCCGCGCCGATGCGGATCAGCACGCCGTCGAATTCCCGGCGGGTGGACACGGCATTGAGCCGCGCTTTGCTCTTCAGGCGGTAGCGGGAAATCCAGACGGGCGGACGGTCGTTGAGGATCATAAACGCAGGGAGCGAGGAAGAGGGAAGAAATAGGGACAGGAATGTTTGCCAGCGGATAGCCAATTCCAGTAGCTGGCCATGTCCGCTTCGCCCCCATTCTACTCCCAGTCAGGGCATGGCCGAGGGCGGGGCGACGGGCTGGAACACGGCGGCGACGTGGAAGGCGGCGGCGAAAAGGATGAGCTGCACGCCGGCCATGGCGAGATAGCGGTTGAAGGCCTTGCCCGGGGGCGTAGTGAAGAGTCCGAAGAGAATGCGCATGCCCAACAGGAATACGGGGGCGCTGGCGATCATCCACTGCACCTGGTGGAACAAGGCCCACACAATGCCGAGGAGCGCCGCGCCATTGACCTCCACCCACAGGACTCCAAGCGCCACCTTCGGGCCGAAGCGGACGGCGAGCGTGCGCTTGCCAGTGGTGGAGTCTTCCTCGCGGTCGCGGAGATTATTGATGGAAATGAGGACGGCCGAGAGCAACCCGATCTGGGTACCCAGCAGCAGGGCTTCGCGCGGCCATGTGCCGGTTTGCACGAAGACAGTGCCGGTCACCGCCACGAGACCGAAGAACAGGATGACAAACAGCTCCCCCATCCCGCGATAGGCCAACGGCCACGGCCCACCGGTGTAACCGTAGGCGAAGAACAGCGAGGGCAGGCCGATGGCCAGCATGATCCACCCGCGGGCGAGGATGAGGCCCACACCGCAAGCGGCAGCCAGCAGGATGAAGAGCCCGGCCCAGCCCATGACCGCCTTCCGCGACATAAGGCCGCTGGAGGTCACCCGCACGGGGCCGAGGCGCTTTTCCGTGTCCGCGCCCTTGGCGGCATCAATGGCGTCATTGAAGAAATTCGTGGCGATCTGGATGCAGATGGCGCCCGCGAGAGTGTAGAACGCGAGCCACCCATCGAAGCGGCCGGTGAGCTTCCACGCCAGCACGCATCCCGCCCATACCGGCACGATGGCCGCGGGCAGCGTCTTCGGCCGCGCGGCCAATACCCATGATTTGATCCCAGTCCCGGTCACGGCGGCTGTTTACGGCAGGGGCTTTCCGATGGGAAGCCTTGCGTCCACACGTCGCCGCCGGGACTGCGGAAAACCCGCTCAGGAGACGATCGGGAGTGGCTTGAGACCCTTCCAGACGCCGCGGGTGAAATCCGGGATCTCCATCGGCTGGCTGCCTGCGGCCACGGATTGCGTGGAAAGCTGGAGAATGGAGGACCAGGCAGCCGCATCGTAGACGGTGCTGTCCGGGGGCTCACCATTCCGGATGCACTCGAGGTGCCGGATCATCATGACCACATCCATGCCGCCGTGGCCGCCGCCTTTCGCGGAGCTTTCGAGACGCTTGAGCAGCGGGTGCTTGAACTTTTCCCGGAGGGTGGCGAGTTCACCGGCCGGGAGCCATTCGTGGCTGCCGGTCTTGAGGCCGTATTTGCCGGGGTCGTCCAGTGCCATGCGGTCGGGGTAGCCAACGAAGGTGCCACCGGTGCCGGAGAGCATGTTGATGCGGCTGTAGGGACGCGGCGAGATGATGTCGTGCTGAACCATGATGGTGCGGCCCATCTCGGTCTTGATGATCGAGGTGTTCATGTCCCCGGTCACGTATTTCTCCGTCGCGTGCTTGCCGCCGTTCGGCTTCTTGTCGTCGCGCCACTTGGTCAGGCCGATCTCCGGAGAGGAAACCGAGACGATGAACTTGAAGCGGTCGCCGCGGTTGATGCCCATGTATTGGGCGACAGGGCCGAGGCCGTGGGTGGGATAGAGATTGCCATCGTATTTCTTGTGATACTCACGGCGCCAATCGCCCTCGGTACCGAGCGCGAAGAGCATGCCCCGCAGGTCGTGGATGTAAGCGGCTTCACCGTGGGTGATCTCGCCGAAGACGCCCTCACGGACCATGTTGAGCACCAGCAGCTCGCTCTCGCCGTAGCAGCAGTTTTCCATCATCACACAGTGGCGCTGGGTGCGCTCGGAAGTATCCACGAGTTCCCAACATTCCTTCAGCGTCACGGCGGCGGAGACTTCAACGAAGGCGTGCTTCCCGGCCTTCATCATCGCGACGGCCATCGGCACATGCAGCTCCCAAGGGGTGGCGATGACCACGACATCGACGTCATCACGCTTCGCGATGTCCTGCCAGGCATCCTGCCCGCCGCAGATCACGGCGGGCTCCACGCCGCGCTTCTTCTTCACCGCATTGACGGCATTCGCGCAGCGGTCCTTGCGCAAATCGCAGACGACGGTGACCTCGGAGAAATCGGAACGCTGCGCGCCATCGAGCAAGGCCATGCCGCGGCTCAGGCCGATCACGGCCACGCGGACTTTCTCAAGGCGCTTGGTCTTGAGATCATGCACCGGCTTCGCACCGGCCATGCGGGCCGGAAGCGGAGCGGCTCCGGGTGCGGCGGGAGCGGCATTGGCGCCAAGAAGGCTGAAACCCAAGGTCGGCAGAGCGGCCTTGCGGAAGAAGTCACGTCGGGTGGTCATGGGAACTAACGAATCAGGAGAGGCCCGCACCCTGCCGACGTGGCAGGGTGCTGACGGGCGCTAAGGTTACATCTCCCCAAACGACCCAACCTGACGGATATTTTCACCCAATCCGCCCGAGAGAGGGACTCAAGGCACGCGCGGGAACTTCTTGAAATCCGGCTTCCGTTTCTCGACGAAGGCCTGTTTCCCTTCCTTGGCTTCCTCGCTCATGTAGTAGAGCAGGGTCGCATTGCCCGCGAGATCGAGCAGGCCCATCTGGCCGTCGCAGTCGGCGTTGAGGGCGGCTTTGAGACAGCGCAGGGCGAGCGGCGAGTGGGCGAGCATCTCGCGGCACCACTGAAGCGTCTCCTTTTCGAGATCGGCGAGCGGGACGACGGTATTGACGAGGCCCATGTCGAGCGCCTGTCGGGCGTCGTACTGGCGGCAGAGATACCAGATTTCACGGGCTTTCTTCTGGCCGACGATGCGGGCGAGGTAGCTGGAGCCGAGGCCGCCATCGAAGCTGCCGACCTTCGGACCGGTCTGGCCGAATTTGGCGTTGTCCGCTGCGATGGTGAGATCGCAGACGACGTGCAGGACGTGGCCGCCACCAATGGCATAACCGGCGACCATGGCCACGATCGGCTTGGGCAGGCCGCGGATCTTTTTTTGTACGTCGAGAATGTTGAGGCGCGGGACGCCATCGCTGCCGATGTAGCCGGCGTGGCCGCGGACCTTCTGGTCACCACCGGAGCAGAAAGCATCCGGACCTTCACCGGTGAGAATGATCACGCCAACGGTGGGATCCTCATGGGCCATCTCCAGGGCAATGAGCATTTCCTTCACCGTCTGAGGGCGGAAGGCATTGCGGACCTCCGGGCGGTTGATGGTGATCTTGGCAATCTGGCCTTCATCCGTCGTTTCGTAACGGATGTCTTCGAATTCGCGCACTGGAGTCCACATGGCGCGGGATTGTCTCCCTCCGGGGCTGTGGCTCAAGGGATTTTAAAGCGCTCCAGAAAGAGGAACCACGAACGGCACGAAATGACACGAAAGTGAGGGAGTCCGGAAGTTCCTTCTGGTTTCGTGAACTTTCGTGATCTGCGTGGTTAGTCAATGGACTGAAGCCACTGCTCCACCGCCATGCCGAAGATGCCGGGGTTTTCCCATGGGACGCGGTGGCCGGCGTCCGGGATGATTTCCAAAGTTCCCTGGAAGAGCAAAGGCACGGCGCGTTCGGCGAGGGCTCGGAATTTGGCGTCGCATTCGCCGCAGATCCAGAGGACAGGGCGTCGGATCTCCGGGAGGCGATCCCACAGGGATTGTTGGGCGCCGAGGGACCAATCGACAAAGCTGCGGCCGACCTCGCGGCGGCGCTGGGCAAGCAGGCGGCGGTCCGCCATGCCGGGATTCGCTCCACCGAGCACCGGCTGGGCGTTCCATTCGGCAAGAAAATCGGGCCACTCGCCTCTCAGGGCCTTGGCAGCCCAGACGGCATCGGACTCGCGGCGGGCGGAGCGTTCGGCCTCGCTTTCGAGGCCGGGATGGGCGGACACGATGATGGCGGCATCCCATGGAGAATCGTCCGCCAACAGGGAGTGGAGGGCGAGACGACCACCCATGGAGTAGCCCAGCAGGATGTTGGGACCGGAAACCCGGCGGGCTTCCTCATTCAAGGCGCGCCCGAAGTCCGGCATCGACATCGGGCAGCAATCGAGGAAGCGCCACAGATCCACCCGCCGGATAGAGAATCCAGGTACGGTGAAGCCCGACCAATCGGCCGCTTGGCCGACGGCTCCGTGCAGGCACCAGACTGTTCCTTTCATCCGCCGGACCTAGGTTCGGGTTCCAAATGCCACTGACAAGAACGGAATCCGGCAGCGCTTATCCGGGCGGAGATCCCGCTTTCCCGGTCTCCAGCCCCCTGATAATCCAATGCCATGAGCAATCCGTGTCCGAGCCCGATTCCCGAACACTGGCAACTGCCGGATGCGATCCGGAACCGGCTCGGGGTCGAGCCCGGTCGCCAGCGGGTGATGGACGAGGACAACCATCTGCTCCTCATCCTCCACGCCCCTCCCACTCCGGATGATGACGAACTCCGTCGCGCGATCCTGTTCTGGCAGGACCATGAGGACGAATGGGAAAGCCATCCGGAGGAAGGTGGACGCGAGGCGCTGCGGAATCATCTCCAGCGTTACGCGGATCTCGCCCATCGCCTGGACGACCAAGTGGAGGCGGCGAAGACGCCGCGCGATTTCTTCGAGGTGATGAAGCAAACCAATCCCCTGCTCCGCGCCGCCCGCAACCAGCTCAACGTGCTGGAGGAGGCCCGCTCCGCCCGACCGGATTCGCGTTTCCTGATCGTGATGCGGGACCAGGCGGTGGCCATCGACCGGGCGATCGAACTGGTGGCCGCGGATGCGAAGTCCGGCATGGATTTCACCATGGCGGAGAATGCGGAACAGCAGGCGCAGTTCTCCTATGAGGCGGGCATCGAAGCGCGGCGGCTGAACCGGCTGGTAGCGTTCTTTTTTCCGATCGCGACGCTGGTGGCGGTCTTCGGCATCAACAAGCCGGAGGACATTCTCCATATGCCGAGCTTCTGGATCGTGCTGGCCGTAGGAGTGATGGCCGGGTTCCTCGTGCTGTTCGTGCTCTCGCTGCGGATGAAGGCGAAGTGACCCGATCAGGGAGCAGGGACATTCCTGTCCTTGTGGTGAAGAGTTGCTTCGTGGAGTGCGATCTGAAAACGAGAGTCTGTTCTAACAAGGACAGGAATGTCCTTGCTCCCTGATCACACGCCGGCTGGCTCGGTCTCCTTTGCGCGTTTTTCCTTCTTGGCGGCCGCTTTCGCAGCCTTCGCTTCCAACTTCAGGCGCTTTTGCTCGGCTTGGTAGCGCTTCCAGTAGAACGGCACGGCGAGCTGGCCGAAGAAGGTCTTCGGCATGGCTTCGTGGATACCGATCCGCTTCGGCGGACGCCTACGAGAGTCATCGTAGTAGGTGCGGAAGATCAAATCCCACAGCACCAGATTCTCGCCGTAGTTCTTGTTGCCCTCCCGGAGATCCATCGAGTGATGCCAGCGGTGCAGGCCGGGCGTGTTGAAGATGTAGTTGAGCCATCCGAATTTCATCCGGATGTTGCAGTGCGTGAGGATGCCGATGAAGGCGGTGATGCCACCGACCCACACGGTCACCGGCCCCGGCGCGCCGGAAATGGCCACGCACGGAACGGTGAAGAGCATGCTTTTGAAGGTATCGATGAAATGGAACCGGCCGGTGTTGAAGAACCACAGTTTCTTCGAGCTATGATGCACGGCGTGGAAGCGCCACAGCGGCATCCATTCATGCGCCACGCGGTGCGCCCAATAGAGGCCGAACTCCGCCACCACCAGACCAAGTGCGACCTGGAAGAACATCGGCCATTGGGAAGGCCAGAAACCGCCTCCCGGCTTGTCCCCCATCTGGGTCTGGATGCCCAGCACGGTGGCGGACACGACCAACACCTGCACCGAGAGCTTCGTCAGCAGGGTGTGGGCGAAATCCGGAATCTCCTGACCGTCGGATTCATGCCAATCTTCCTCGTGCGGTCTCACCTTCTCCAACGTGAACAGGACGGCGGCCAGGATCAGATAGGTGATGTTGAAAGCGAGCGGACCGTGCCCATGGGCCATGCCATAGGCCATCCCGGCCACCGCTCCGCCGAACAGCAGCGGCCAGAGTGAGTAATCGAGCAGCGTATCGAGCGTCTTCATCCGGATTCGGGGAAGGAATGAAGCGAGGCGTATGCCAACCGGCCCCGTCCGGCAAGTGCGGGGGTTACGTAGGCCAGCGGGTTACCGATCCGACTTCCTCCCTCGCAAGGCATCACAAATAACGCGTCAGCCCCTCGACCGTCGCCGTATCCAGCCTGCGGGCCAGTGCCACGGTGAGGGCGACGAGGTGCAGATAGTCGTTCAAGTCGATGATGCTGTTGTGGGAGTGGATGTAGCGGGCTGGCACACCAAGCACCACACAGGGCACACCGCTGTTCGCGAGATGGAAGGAGCCCGCGTCCGTGCCGCCGCTGCGACGGACCGTGACCTGATGGGGAATCCCCTCTTCCTTCGCCGTCTGGATCGCGAGATGCGCCAGGCGCGGGTTCATGATCGCGCTGGGGTCGAACATGCGGATCTGCACGCCACCGCCGAGACGGCCCTGGGACTCGGAACGGGCGAATCCCGGCGTGTCGTCCGCAGGCGGGCCTTCCAGCACGATGGCGACATCCGGCTTGGCATGGAATGCGGCCGTTTTTGCGCCACGCAGGCCGACTTCCTCCTGCACGGTGCCGGTGAGGATCAGGCGGTTCGGGTGGCTGGACTGGCTGAGGATACGCCCGGCTTGGATCGTTCCGGCCATGCCGACGCGGTTGTCGAAGGCCTTGGCCATGAACCAATCCTCCTTCGTCATCGGGGTGAAGAGGGAAACCGGTGCGATCGGATCGCCAAGCGAGATGCCGAACTCGTCCTCCGCTTCCTTCCGCGAAGTCGCCCCCACGTCGATGAAAAGCTGGTCGATGGTCATGACCTGGCGGCGCTGGGCCTCCGGCAGAAAATGCGGCGGTTTCGAACACACGACACCGGTGATCTTCTCTCCCGAGCGGGTGCGGATCTCAACCCGCTGCGAGAGCAGGCTGTGCTCCCACCAGCCGCCGACCGTGACGAACTGGATGAAGCCGTCCGGAGTGATGTTTTGCACCAGGAAGCCGATCTCGTCCATGTGCCCGGCGATCATCACGCGCGGGCCGCTGCCGGTCTCGCAGAACACCGAGCCATTGCGGTCGGTGGAGAGATCCCCGCTGTCTTCGAGTTCATCCACGAAAATCGCCCGCACCTCGTCCTCATGGCCCGGGACGGAGTGGGCTTCGGTCAATTCCTTCAGCAGGGACAAGGCATGGTCACGCACGGGACCGACGTTAGCCACGCCGCCTGCCGACGCCAGAGGAAAGGAAGGAGGAAAAACCCTTTGTCGCGGCAGGACATCGGAGGGAAACTGCCATCACGCCGTGCGTCCCCCGTTCCTTCCGCTGCTTCTGCTCGCCGCCTGCTGTCATGCGGAAGAATCCTCGCGCACATGGACGGACAGCGGCGGCCGCAGCTTCGAAGGAAGCTATGTCTCCGCCACCACGGAAAAGGTCATCATCCGCCGGGCCACGGACGGCAAGGTGTTCGAAGTGGAGCGGGACAAGCTTTCCCAGGGCGATCTCGACTATCTCGCCGCCATCACCAGAAGGAGCGTGCCGCCAGGAGGCGAATGGGGTGACCGCCCGGATGGCCCTCCGGATTTCCGCCTCCGGGGTCGTGTGGGAACAATGCTCACTGGCTACGAAGCCTCGCAGGCGAACTTCGGAGCGCCATGGCCGAAGAGCGCGGGCATCGCGAAGCCGCCCGCCGTCACCGTGGGCGAACAGAATGCCGCGGAGCACCGCTTCATCTACGAGTCGCCACACTTCCGCATCCAAAGTGATGTGGCGCTGTTGGACGATCTGCCGGTGAAGATCGCCTCGATCCTGGAGGCCGGTTTCCAAGCCCACCACGACCTGCCGCTGAACAACCGCCGCACGCGCTCTCCCGGTGCTCCGAAGCTACGCGTGTCCCTCTACCGCACCATCGAGGATTTCCGCGCCGATGGAGGACTACCCGGAACCGTGGGCTCGTATCTGGCGCGGGAGGACCGGCTGCTGATCCCGCTGGAAGGGCTGGGCGTGAAGAAAGCAGGCTCCGGATACGAGTTCGATTTCAGCGCGGGTTTTCACAACGTCCGTCATGAACTCTGCCATCTGCTGTGGGCGGACATCGGCAACATGGCGGGCATCTGGATGAGCGAAGGGTTCGCCGAATACATGGCCTGCGCACCCTATGACAATCTGCGCTTCAACTTCGTCCGGCTGCCGGATGCCGCGCTCGAGTTCGCCATCGGCGGAAACAAGAAGTTGGCCAGCCGATCTCTCGGAAAGGAGATCGTGATGCCCCGCCTGCGCGAATTCATGAGCCAGTCACAGCCGGAGTTCTACGAGGACCCGAACAAGAACTACGGGCTGGGACTGCTGTTGGTTTATTACTTCCTCGTGCTGGATGGAGATGGCTCCGGCGGGCGCTTCAAGGCGGCCATCAAAGCCTGCCAGGACGAGGGGCGGGAAGAAGCGCTCAGCGCGCTGTCAGGCGGCCGGGATTACGTGCAGCTTGAGAAGGACTTTGTGAACGCGCTCCGGAACAAGGGCGTGACGGTGACGTTCCAATAAACAAAAAGGCACCGGTTTCCCGGTGCCTTTCGGAGAGAAAATCCCGTCTTAGTGGCGGAAGTGGCGATGGCCGGTGAAGATCATGGCCATGCCCGCTTCATCGGCGGCAGCGATGACTTCCTCGTCGCGGATCGAGCCGCCGGGCTGGATGCAGGCGGTCGCGCCGGATTCGATCGCGGCCTTGAGACCATCGGCGAAGGGGAACATCGCATCGGAGGCGACGATCGAACCTTTCAGACTGAGGCCGGCTTCCTGGGCTTTCCACACGGCGATGCGGGAGGAATCCACGCGGCTCATCTGACCGGCACCAATGCCGAGCGTGCGATCGGAGTTCGCGTAAACGATGGCGTTCGATTTCACATGCTTCACCACGCGCCAGCCGAAGCGCATCGCGCGCATCTCCTCTTCCGTTGGCGGACGCTTGGTCACGACCTTGCTTTCGAGATTGTCCAGGCCGAGCGCGGTGTGGTCGCGGTCCATCACCATGAGACCTCCCGGGCAGGAACGGATCACGGGAGCCTTCTTCGCGGTGAAGTAAGCGTCGTTGATCTTCATCAGGCGCAGGTTCTTCTTCTTCTGGAGGATCGCGCGGGCTTCCGCCTCGAACTCCGGAGCGATGATGACGTCGGTGAAGATTTCCGAGATCACGCGGGCAAGGCCTTCGGTGAGCGGGCGGTTGCAGACGATCACGCCACCGAACGGAGCCTGGCGATCGGTTTCGAAAGCCTTCTGCCATGCCACGCGCAGATCTTCGTCATCCTGGCCGACACCGCAAGGGTTGGTGTGCTTGAGGATCGCCACGGTCGGGCGGACGAAGTCGAGGATCAGGTCGGCCGCGGCCTCGATGTCGAGGATGTTGGTGTAGCTCAGCTCCTTGCCCTGGATCTGGCTGAAGCAACTACGGAAGTCACCGTAGAGCGAGCACTTCTGGTGCGGGTTGTCACCGTAGCGCAGCTCCTGTTCCAGTGGCAGGCTCACCGTGAAGGTGGTGCGGGACATCTCATTGGACTGGCCGAGGAAATTGGTGATCGCGGCATCGTAGGACGAGGTGCGGAGGAAAACCTTCACCGCCAGCTCCTGGCGCAGGCCGCGGGTGGTGTCGCCCTTGTTCTCCTTCATCTCTTCGATCACGCGCGTATAGTCGGAAGGATCAGTGACGACGGTGACGCTGGCGTAGTTCTTGGCCGCACTGCGGAGCATCGAAGGACCGCCGATGTCAATGTTCTCGATCGCGTCCTCGAGAGTCACGTCCGGCTTCGCAATGGTTTCCTCGAAGGGGTAGAGGTTCACCACGACGAGGTCGATCGGCGGGATGTCGTGCTGCTTCGCCTGGGAGACGTGCTCCTTGTCGTCACGGCGGTGCAGGAGGCCGCCGTGGACCTTCGGGTGGAGGGTCTTGACGCGGCCGTCGAAAAGTTCCGGAGCACCGGTGTATTCAGAGACGTCGATCACCGGCAGGCCGGCGTCACGCAGGGCTTTGGCGGTGCCGCCGGTCGAAAGCAGTTGCACGCCCATGGCGTCCAGCTCTTTGGCGAATTCGGCGAGACCCGTCTTGTCTGAGACGGAAAGGAGGGCGCGGGTGATCGGCATGGCGGTGAGGCGTGTTTGGCGACGCGGACCACCCGGGTAATGGACCGCCCGGACCGGGGCAAGCCCGGAATCGGGGCGGTCACGACAACCCATTTCAAATGAAAGGGTTTACTGCCGTGAAACACACTGAAAGAACTCTAACGGCCGTTGGGGATTTCCCAACGGCCCGCCTCCATCCGTCCGGAAATGCAACTGTCAGGCCAAGGCGACCACGCGCTGCTTCAATTCGCCAAGGCCCTCGATGCCACACTCCACCGCATCCCCGGGCACCAGATAGCGCGGAATCTCCATCCCCATCGCCACCCCGCTGGGTGTGCCGGTGGCGATCACATCCCCCGGCAACAGGGTCATGAAGCGGCTGATGTAACTGATGAGAAACGGCACGCGGAACATCATGTCTCCGGTCCAGCCGTTCTGGCGGATTTCCGTGTTCACCTTGCACCACAGGCGCAAGCCGTGAGGATCGGCCACTTCATCCGGCGTCACCAGACAGGGACCCATCGGGCCGAAGGTATCGGCGCTCTTGCCCTTCATCCACTGGCCACCCATTTCCTTTTGGAACGCACGCTCGGAATAGTCGCAGAACACCGAGTAGCCCGCGATGCAATCGAGAGCCGCGATTTCATCCACGTAGGACGCCGTATTTCCGATGACGACGGCGAGCTCCACCTCGTAGTCGAGCTTCTCGGAACCGTGGGGCCGCACGACATCGTCATTCGGACCGGCCCAGCAGGTGGTGGCCTTCATGAACAGGATCGGCTCGGTGGGAATACCTTCGCCGAACTCCTTGGCGTGATCGAGATAGTTCTTGCCGACGCAGACGATCTTCGAGGGGCGGTTGATGGGAGGACCGAGGCGAACCTCGGGAGGAACTTCCACGCCACCGGGACAGCCGTCCTTCACCCATTCGGCAAGGGATTCGAGGCCGCCCAACGCAAAGAAACCTTCGTCGTAGTCATTGAACTCGCCGCTGGCATCAACCCGCCGCCCATCCGGCAACAAAACCCCCGGCTCCTCGCGGCCCGGCTCACCGAAACGTATCAGACGCATTCCCGATCTCTACGCCAAGTCCGCTGTCCTCTCACGTGAAAAATGTCAGATTCTCCAGCACGCCCGAGCCACCCGGTCACCCGAGGAATCACAACCACACGGCGAAACAGAATTCCACAACGGCACCGCCACCAACATGGCGATGCCAAGAAACGAGCAGAAGCCTCCCGCAATCACCAAGCATACGTTGGAAAGGATCCACGGGTGAGTTTCCAGCAGGCAAAAGGCCGGGTTCGCGGGATCGTAATGAACCGTCACCCCGGCGTCTTCCGGAAACCGCCCCGCATACTCGTTCATCCGCGAATGACGCGTGCGGGAACTACCCGGGAAGATCTCCGTGCCCGTGTAACCATGTCCGTCAACCTGATATACGTACTCAAGGGTATAACCATAGATGTCTCCATCCGCGTCTTCATACTTCGAGAGCCGGGCCCGGACGATCCGGCCCGCCGCCTTCGGCCAGAACCGGGCGCGCCGGAGCGTCCACACGCTTTTCAATCCGGTCACGAGCAACCACAGGCCAACCGATGTACTGACCAATCCAAAAAATAGCAAAATCCCCGACTCCCGGCCCATCTTACTCCTTGTACGGCTTCGCCCACTCCGGCATCTTTTCCTCGAAGGCCTTTACTTCCCCGACCGCCGAGCCATCGGCACGGAGAAAGCGTTGCACTGTCGCGGGACCATGTGCGGCCCGTGACTTGACCACCACATGCTTTCCATCCGCCTCGAATGCCCATTCTTCAATGAACGCCATGGCCGATGAGATGCGCACCGTCACCTTGCCATGATCGCAGAGAACCAGACGCGAGCCAACCGGCGTACCGCGATCATTGGTGAGGAGTTCGTTGGTGCCCTTCTTCCCGCAGTCACCCCACCCCACCACACCATCGGCGGCAACCTTCGGCATCATCGCCGTGGCCAGCTTCGTCCAGTGGTCCTTGCTCTTGTCCTCATAGGTGACCTCTACATTGCCAATGGGATCTCCACTCCAATCCGGCAGTTTCCGCACGTCCACAATCGCGGCGGAGACGGGTTTCTTGGTGGCTTCCGCGCCCGTCTGATCGGCGTGGAGAGAAGCGAGGGAAAATCCCGCGATCAGACACAATAGAATCGTACGCATGATGGCCCGATATACCACACAATCGCATCCAAGCACGTCCAAACCAGCGGTCATCACCTGTTTCCCATCCGGTCAACCGGCCCGGATGGATGGATGCCTGCAGGCGGGCCATTTCAACGTTTCTTCCGGAGGAACGGCGGGATATCCAAATCCTCGCCATCAAAGACGTTCGGAGATTCCCCTTCGAAACGTCCGCGCGGACCACCTTCGAAGGAAAGCTCGCCTTGGCCGGCCGGGGCCTTCGCGCGCAGCTTGAGCGGTTCCGGCGGAGTCAGCTTCGGGAATTCCTCTTCCTCGAACTCGGACTCAAGCTCGGATTCGTCGACCTTGGCCGCGGCGGGCTCGGGAAAGGTGGCTTCATCATCCAGCCAATCCGGTTCCACTTCCTCCAAATCCAAAGGCTCATGATGATGAGCGAACGTGAACGGATTGTCGTGTTCGTCATCCTCGAAATCGTCTGGAACCCGCTTTGCCGGAAGCGGCGGCGGCACCAATGCCGGCTCTTCCGCCACAGGCGTGGGTGCGGGTCCTTCCTCCTCGACTTCGGGTTCAGCCAGCACGGGTTCCGGACGGACCGGTTCCACGGCCACCGGCTCGGGTTCGGGCGCGGGCTTCGGTTTCACCGTCTCCACCACCTCCGCCTTGCGCTGCACGACCGGGATCGACTCCGCGAACGGACGATCGTCAAACAAGGATGCCGGAGCGACAGGCTTGGAAACAGGCGCAGCCTGACGAGGTTTTTCCACCGGCTTCTCAACCGGCCGCTCGACGGGCTTGAGCGCGGGCTCCTCGCGGAACTCAGGTTCGCTGACGGGCTCCTTTACCACCTCACGCACCGGCGGTTGGACAGCGACGACGACAGGCTCAGCGAGCACCGGCGTGATCTTTTTCTGCGGCGTGGGTGCGACATAGCTGTCGGACGGCTCAAGCACCGGCTCTTCGGACGCACGGGTCAGCGAATCGCGCGGACCGGCGACCAGGGAATCCTCCGGCAGGGCGCTGATGAGCGTGATGCTCAAGCTGTCGCCCATGGTGGGATCGACCGCCGCGCCGAAGAGCACGTGGGCGCGCTCCGGCACGAACTTCTGCAGGCGCTGCATCAGCAGCTCGATTTCATAAAGGGTCAGGTCCTCACCACCGCAAAGGTGGATGAGCACAGTGCGCGCTTCCTTGAGCAGCGAGCCTTGGTCGAGCAGCGGGCTGGCGAGCACGTTGCGCAGCGCGCGGCTGGCACGGTCCTTGCCTTGGGCGATGCCGGAGCCAAAGAGGCAGCGGGAGCGGGTGGTCCGCAGCGCGCTCATCAGGTCATCCAAGCCGACGTTGATCAGGCCCGGGCGGACGACGAGGCGGATCACCGCCTTGATCGACTCGGAAATCATGCGGTCCGCAGCGGAGAAGGCCTCGTGGATGCCCTGCTTCGCGAGCACCAGTTCGCCCATGCGGTTGTTGTCGAAGGTGACCAGCGCGTTCGAGAGCACGGCCAGTTCGTTGAGCGCGGTCTCAGCCTGCTCACGGCGGCGGCGGCCTTCGAAAGCGAAGGGCATGGTGGCAAACACCACCACGAAGGCCCCTTCCTCACGGGCGATGCGGGTCAGGATCGGAGCAGCGCCGGAACCGGTGCCACCACCAAGGCCGGTGCAGAGGAAAACAATACGGCGGCCCTTCAGCGAGGCGCGGATTTCGTCCTCCGCTTCCAGGATCGCCTGATGGCCGAGGTCCGGATCACCGCCGGAGCCGAGGCCCTTGGTGAGATTGCGGCCGAGCTGGATCTTCTCCCCCGCCACACAGGCCGAGAGGGTGCGGATGTCGGTATTGAGGGCCAGCAACTCGGCTCCTTCGAGGCCATCGAGGGCCACGCGCTCGAGCATGTTCGCGCCGGCACCACCGAGGCCGACGATCTTCACGGACGAAGTCGGGATGGTGGTCTGGGGTTCGCGGGAATAGGAGATCATGAGAAGTAAGGGATGGGGAGCAGGGTTCCGCGGGTGGGCGATCTGGGAGAGGCTTAGCAGGATTTTCGGGAAATCACAGAAAAGGTCGTCGGAATGTCACGATTGGTTGAATTCCAATATTCCGGGTTACCCAATTCTGGGACAATCCGGAGGGCGTGTCAAAAAGGAGTGATGGGCATCAGCGACCAAAGGGCCAGAGAGCGCGGCCGATGCGGCCGAGGAAGCCGGGGGCGGCCACCCGCTCCGCGTCCAGCACCTGGGCATAACGAATGAGGCCGAGGGCGGTCGTATACTGCGGGTCCTTGAAGCTGGACTGGATGCCACTGACTTCCGGGGGCTCCGGGCGGTAGATATCGCGACCGAACACATCGAAGGCCAGCTCGCCGAATCCACGCATCAGGCTGGTGCCGCCGGAGAGGAAAATACCGGTGCCGATGCGCTCGACGGAGCCCTCGGGCAAACGACGCTTCACCAGCCGCAGGGTTTCCTCCAGACGCTGGCGGATCACCTCATTGAGCACCTGGCGGCGGACCTCGGCTTCGGCGAAGCCCTTGTCGTCCGTCACTTTCACCGAACCCACCGAGCGGGCCGGATCGGCGGAGGCATCGCCTTCCTTGATCTTGAGACTCTCCGCCTTGGTGAACGGCAGGCCGGTCACGAGGTGGATGTCATTGGTGATATGGTCGCCGCCCACCGGAATGGAGCCGGATGCAGCGATCGAGCCGCCGAGATAGAGAGCGTAGTCGGTCGTGCCGCCGCCGATGTCGATCACCAGCGCGCCACGCTCGCGGTCCTCGCGGGAAAGAGCCACCTGGGCCACCGCAATCGGGGCGAAGACGACGTCATCGACATCCAGCGGCATCTCTCGCACACACTTGATGCTGTTTTGGATGCGGGTGCCGATGCCGTGGATGACATGGAAATCCGCTTCCACGGTGCGGCCGAAAAGGCCCACCGGACTGGTCGCCTGCTCCAGCCCATCGAGGCGGAACTGGCGGACAATGCTGTGGAGATAGACGTGATCGGACGGGATGTGGACCTCACGGGCGATGTCCTTCGCCTCCTCAACGTGTTCCGGCGCGACCTGCTGCTCACCCTCCGGCAGGCGGAAGGTGCCAAGATTGTTTTCGCCCACGATGTGGGAACCGGTGACAGACAGGAACACGCTGCCAATCTCGACATCGCTGGCGTCCTCCGCCTTCACCAGCGCGTCCTTCACGCAGGCTCGGGCTTGGGGAAAATCGTAGATCTCACCCTTCCGCACTCCCGCGGACTTGGTCATGCCCACACCGAGGATTTTCACCGCGCCGTCGGACTTCACCTCGCCGACGACCATGCAGGTCTTGCTGGTTCCGATTTCGAGTCCGACGTGGATTTTCGTGCGAGGCATGGGGCAGGGGAAAAGAAAAGCTAGGGGCGGTCAGTTCCGGTTGAGGAGGGATTTCAGATCTTTCGAGCGGCGGTCGCTCCGAATCTCCTCCTTGGTCGGCTCCGGAACCGGAGTCGCGCGTGGCGGCACGGGTTCCTCGCGGAGGGTGATCGGAATGTTCCGCTGCGGGATCAGGCTGATCGTGGCGATCCCGTAACCCTCCCGTGACGCGTGATCAAGCGCGGTGACAAAGTCCGTGATCTGGCGGGTCTGATTGTCGAAGCCGAAGGTCGCAACCGTGCCATTGCGGGTGGTCATCTGGATGGACCAGGGATTCGCCTGCTCCAGCCGATCGATCCAACGGACGGCCTGCGGATCGGCAGCCACGGCGGAGGCGAGCAGGCGGAAGCAACGTTCGATCTCCGGATGCTTGAGTGTCTGGCCTGCGACCAGAAGAGCCTCGTCCTTTTTGGGCACCAGTACCACCGGCAGATCACGAGCATCCTCCCACTGGAGTCCCGGGCAGGCGTAGGTCACGCCATCGGCATCCACCAGCAGCCCCCCTTCCCTGCGGATGGCTGCGGGATCGGAGCCGCTGACCGCCAGCCAAGCCTTCGGCGTGCGGGCGGTGATGTTGACCGCGAGAGTAGATGGCAGATGGCGTTCCACCGTTACGGAGGCGATCTCCGGCCGGACGGCGAGGCGGGTACGGATCTGCTCGACATCCAATTTGAAAAGATTCGCGTGCAGATCGAGATCCGCCGCGGTCACGAGGCCCGCTTCGTCCAGAGCCTTGTTGGAATTCAGGGACAACTGGCGGAGCTGGAACTCCGGATTGCGAAGGAACGCGCGCTGCACCCCATACCAGCCGCCGTAGGCCAGCCCGCCCAACAGAGCCAAAGCCGCCAGCAGCTTGGCGCTCTTGCCGCAGGCCCGCAGGAATCCGAACCACGCGATGCGCGGCGACATCACACGAACCTCCAGCCGCTTCATGCGGGAATTCTGGCGGGAATTGGTGGTGCGGCGCTTCATGATCGTCGGAAACAGTTGAAAATTAATAATCGTTTACAAAAAAGTCGAGGCTCGGGTGGGCTGAGGGGAAATTTCGAAGTGCGGCGAGCGATCGCCTATTCAGGCGGTCGATCTGGATTGAAGAATAGACGGGAAAGCTCTCCGGACTCCGCCATACGTGCGATGGCAGCTTCGATATTCATCCGCGTGACACTCGCAATCACGATGAGGCCCGGTTCGGAGAAAATACCATCACGCAGCAGCTCATCCGAAATTTCCTGCGAAAGTCTAACCGGGTCATAAAAGACCGGGCGGAATCTGTTGTCGCCGATGTGAATCTCCAAGCCATTAAACCAGCCTTTCGACTCGATGAGGCATCCATCTTCATCGAATCCGTCCGGCCAGACGAGTGTGTAGGAATGGATTAGAGGCATGGGATGGAATGAGGAGAGGAATCCTCCACCAGGCCAAAATTGGACCGCGGACTAGAATCCGCGGTCCCAGTGGAAGAGACGCAGATTCAGGCCCTCAGCTTCAACGAAATCTCCGCGATACGGATGCAGAGTTCATCGAAAGGGATACCGGCCGCGGCGGCGGATTTCGGCATGAGGCTGGTTTCGGTCATGCCGGGGATGGTGTTCGACTCCAGCACGAAGGGACGGTTCTGAGCATCGAGCAACACGTCCACGCGGGAATACACCTCGATCCCCAGAGCGCGGTGTGCGGCGAGGGCGGCGTCCTGCACGGCTTTGGTCGTGGCTTCGTCGAGATCGGCGGGGCAGTAGTAATCGCTGCCCGCGCCACCGCTGAGCCAAGGATACTTGTTCGCCATGTCGTAGAAGCCGGAACGCGGCGCGATGTGGACGATCGGCAGCGCGGCGTCATCGAAAACACCGACGGTGAGCTCCTTGCCCTCGATGAACTGCTCCACGAGGATGTCATTGCCATACTTGGCGGCGTCTTCCATCGCGGCCTCGGCATCGGCCTGCTCACGGACGATGTGAACACCCACGCTCGATCCCTCGCGTGGCGGCTTCACCACGAACGGGGCGGTCATCTGCGGCAGCTTCGAACCGCCCGACACATCCACGATCTCGGAAAGCGGGGTCGGCACATTGTGGGAGAGGAACAGGGCCTTGGCCTTGTTCTTATCGAAGGCGAGGCGGCTGCTCTGCGAACCCGCACCGGTGTAGGGCACGCCCTTCGCTTCCAGAATGTCCTGGAGCTGGCCGTCTTCACCGAAGGTGCCGTGGATGACATTGAACGCCAGACCGGTGCCTTCCGGCAGATCCATGTCGTAGCCGGTCACGTCCACGCCCACGACATTGAAGCCGCGGCCTTGGAGCGCCTTGAGCACGGCCTTGCCGGACGCCAGCGAAACGTCGCGCTCGGAACCGGGGCCGCCCATCAGGACGGCGATGAGAAGATTGGGATCGATCATGGTCAGAAAGTGAATTCGTCCTCGCCGAGGATTTTGACTTCGGGTTCGAGCTCCACGCCACGGGCGGCGCGGGCTTCGGCACGGATGGTTTCGATCAGGCCGAGCACGTCACCGGCGGCGGCACCACCGCGGTTGACGATGAAGTTGCCGTGGACCTCGGAGACCTCCGCCTTGCCGTTGGTGGAACCCTTGAAGCCGAGTTCATCCACCAGCTTGCCCGCCGGGGTGGTTTCGGGATTCTTGAAGATGCAGCCCGCGCTGGCGGCGACCGGTTGGGAAACGCGGCGTTTGGCGCGCGAGGCATCCCAGCGTTCCTTGATGCGCTCCGCCTGATCCGGCTCACCCTTGAAGGTCGCTTGCAGCGCGAAGTTGCGTCGCAGTTCCGGCACGTTGCGATACTGGGCGACGATCTCGGCGCGGCTGCGGGTGCGGATCACGCCGTCCTCATCGAGGAAGGTCACGCTCACCACCTGGTCGAAGGTCTCGGTGCCCATCGCACCGGCGTTCATGCGCAGCGCGCCGCCGACATTGCCGGGGATGCCTTCCATCCACTCGAAGCCACCGATGCCGGCATCGCCCGCGAAGCTCGCGAGCTTCTTCAGGCGCACGCCCGCACCGGCGGTGATCAGACCGTCCTTCACGCTCACCGCGGAGAAGAGTCCGCCTTCCGGATGAATCACCGCGCCGCGGATGCCGCCATCGCGGACGAGAAGATTGGAGCCGCGGCCGACCACTCGCACCGCGATATTACGATCCCGGCAGTAGTTCACGAGTGCCGCGAAGGCTTCGAAGGTATGAGGCTCCAGCCAGAACTGCGCCGGGCCACCGACGAGCATCGTGGTGTGGCGTTTCATCGGTTCGTAGAGGCTGCCGTCCATGTCGCCCTTTGGAGCGAGCGCCAGCATTTCCTCCAGCGTCTTGAGATCCTTGGCGATGTGGGTGCCCGCCTCGTGGACGTTGCCCGCACCAAGCGTGATGAGAAGATCGCCGTCCTCCAGCGCATTGCCCACCGCGTGATGAGCGGTGGCAAGGTTCGGCGTGGAAGTCACTTTCACATCGCCATGACGCTTCATCGCCTCCACCAGCGTCTCGCCGGAAATGCCGGGGATGGGAAGCTCGCTGGCCGGATAGACATCGGAAATAAACACGCGATCCGCAGCCTGGAGCGCCTTGCCGAAGTCATCGGCCAGCGCCTGGGTGCGGGTGTAGCGGTGCGGCTGGAACAACACCACGATCCGACCCGGATTGAGCGAACGCGCGGTTTGCAGCGTCGCCGCCAGCTCGGACGGATGGTGGCCGTAGTCGTCCACGATCCGGTAGTGCTTCGAAAGATACTTGGTTTCGAACCGACGCTTGGCTCCGGCGAAGGTGGCGAGCGCGCGGGCGACCAGCGTAAAATCCGCGCCGCAGCCATCCGCCAGCGCGATCGCTGCCAGCGCATTGAGCACGTTGTGGCGACCGGGAATGCCGAGCTCCACGCCGCCGAGAACCTCGCCACGACGAATGACGGTGAATGCCGTAGCACCGCGCAGCTCGCGGACATCGACGGCAGTGTAGTCGGCATCGTCCCAACCATAGGACACGCCGTTCGGATGCGCGCCGCAGTGTTCGGCGGCGACCGGGTCTTCCTTGCAATACACCACGCGGCCCTTGGTCTGGGACATCATCGTGGCGAAGACCTCGCGGATGTGATCCAGATCGCGGTAGAAATCGAGATGCTCGGCCTCGATGTTGAGCACCACGCAGTGCTCCGGGTGATAGAGCGCCAGCGTGCCGTCGCTCTCATCCCCTTCCGCCACCATGTGCTCGCCCTCCTCGGACCAGCGGGCGTTCGCGCCGAGGATCGGGATTTCCGCGCCGACGTAGTGGCAGGGATCGAGCCGGGCTTCGCGCAGGATGTGCGCGGTCATCGCGGAGGTGGTCGTCTTGCCGTGGGTGCCGGAAATGACGATGCCCTTCTTGGTGTGGAGGATCGCGGCCAGGCACTCGGCGCGGCGCAGCAGCGGGATGCCCGCGGCATGGGCGGCGGCGCGGGCCGGGTTCTCCGGACGGATCGCGGAGGAATAGACCACGATTTCCGCACCGTGGACGGACTCCGCGGTATGCGGGCAGGAAAATTGCAGGCCGAGCTTCTGCATGCGCTCGGTTTCATCCGAGGTCACCCGGTCGGAGCCGCTGACCTTGTGGCCCATACCCAGCAACAACAGCGCCAATCCGCTCATGCCGGAGCCCGCCACGCCGATGAGATGGATGTTCAGCGGGCGGGAGCGGTCGGTCAGGCGCTGGCGGAGGTCGTTCATGGTCAGTGGAGAGTCGCTTCGATCGCGTCGCAGATCCGGGCGGATGCGTCCGGAGTGTCGAGCGCGCGAGCGGCTTGTGCCATGCGCTCACGGGTTTGCAAGTCGTTGAGGATGCCGGAGGCGAGGTTTGCCAATTTCCCGGCGTCCAGATCGCGCTCGTGGACCAGTTCGGCGGCCCCCGCATTGGAAAACACCTCGGCGTTGCGGATCTGGTGATCGTCCGCGGAATACGGGAACGGTACCAGGATCGAAGGCAGCCCGGCATGGGCGACCTCGGTGAGGCTGGAGGCCCCGGAGCGAGCGAGGATCAGGTCGGACGCGGCGTAGGCGAGGGCCATCTTGTCGCAGAAACCGACCACCACATAGCCCTCGCGACCGGCCACGGTGGCCTTCACGCGGTCGAAATCGAGAGTCCCCGCGATGTGCAGCACCTGGATGCCGGCGGGCAGTTTCGAGGAACTCTCCGCCGCCAGATCATTGAGGCGCTTGGCCCCCTGGCTGCCGCCCATCACCAGCAGAACCGGGCGGGATGGATCGAGCCCGAAGGCCGCCGCGCCCTCGGCACGGCTGGGAAGATTGACCATTTCCGCCCGGACCGGCGTGCCGGTGACGACGGTATCGCGGTTGGTGAAAAACGGTTTCCCCTCCTTCACGCCGAGGAAGACCCGGGTGCAGAAGCGGCTGGTGAGGATGTTCGCGCGGCCCGGGCGGGCGTTCGAGTCGTGGACGAAGGTCTTCAGGCCCAAACGATGCCCGGCATAGACCGGCGGCAGCGAGGTGAAGCCACCCATGCCGAGCACCACATCCGCCTGGTACTGTTTGAGCAGCCGCTTGCAGGTCCCGGCGGTTTTCCACAGCCGCCACAGGAACGGGATCATCCTTGGCGACAGCGTCTTGGGCTTCGCCACCGCCTCGACCGTCTCGAAGCGCAGGTCGCCGTATTTCGCGGAAGCCTCGCGGTCCACAGACTTCTTGGAAATCAACAACATCACATCGTGACCACGGGCCTTCAGAGTCTCCGCCACCGCGATGCCGGGGAACAAATGGCCACCCGTGCCACCACATGCGATCACGACCTTGAGGGACTTGGACACAGCGCTTGCTTCAGGGGAAAACGACCACGGCACGGTCCGGATCGCCCCCACGTGGAACCCCCGCCGCGCCTTGGCAAATTTTGTAACATTTCTTGACTATCAGGCAATGGGGAAAACGAATTTTCGGATTCGGGTTCCTCCGGAATATCCGATTGTGACGGAGTCCTCACCTCCCACAGAGGGTCATTCATGATGGCTTAATGAAGGTCCCTTTATTGTTAGGGACCATGACTACCCTTGCGTTCCCCGCCTTCATCGCGCTGACCCTGAGCGCGCTGACCCCCTCCTCCTCCGCAGCGTCGTTCTACTGGGACGGCACCGACACCAGTGCGAACTCCAACGGTGGCTCCGGCACCTGGGACACCTCCGCCCTGACCTGGGACAATGCCCTCAACAGCGGCACAAGCGTCACCTGGGGCAATACCACGGCGGACTCCGCCATCTTTGGCGCGGTTTCCGGGACGGTCACTTTGGGCACAGCCGGATCGCCGGGTGCCACCGTCACCCTCGGCAGCCTGATCTTCAACAGCGGCAACTACGTGATCGGCAATGTCGCGGGCAACGGCACGCTCGATTTCGGTGGAACAACGGGCTCGATCAACAGCTCGTCCCAATCCGCGTCCACCATCAGCACGATCAACAGCAACCTTTCAGGCTCCGGCTCTCCAAGCGTGACCATCGCCGCGAACGGGGACATGACCGCAACGGGGAGCAGTTCGCCCGGCAAGCTCGTGCTCGCCGGCACCAACACCGGCCTGACCGGTGGCATGACCATCACCTCCGGTCTCGTCTCCTTCAGCACCGCAGCGGCAGCGGGCAGCGGCCCGATCACGCTGAATGGCGGTGGCATCGTCTTCGCCGCCTCAACCGGCAGCCAGACCCTCGCCAACGCGGTCTCCTTGAACGGCACCAGCGTCGTGCGGGTCTACAATGGCGCCACCCTTGCGATCAGCGGCGTGGTCAGCGGCAGCGGCACTTTGTTCAAGACGGACTCGGGCACCCTCACCCTCAGCGGTGCAAACACCTACACCGGCCAGGCCAAGGTCGGCGCTGGAACGCTCAGCGTCTCCTCTTTCAACAGCGTGAATGGCGGATCACCCCTGCTGGCGACCAGCGCCCTCGGCGCGCCGACGACCATCGCGAACGGAACGATCGTCCTGGGCAGCGGCACCAGCGCCGCCACGCTGCTATACACCGGCAGCGGGGAAACCACCGACCGCATCATCGAGGTCGCAACCACCACGACCGGAGCGACCCTCAATACGAGCGGCACCGCGCCACTGAAAATCACCGGAGCCGTAACCTCATCCGGCATCGGCAGCAAGACCCTCACCCTGCAGGGATCCAGTGTCGGCGAATTGGCCGGGGTGATCAGTGACAGCGGCACGGCGGGCAGCACCATCACCACCGCCGCATTCTCCAGCGGCGCGACCACCGTGACGCTGGCATCCGTCGATGGCGTGACCGTGGGCAGTTCGATTTCCGGCACGGGCATCACCGCAGGCACCACGATCACGGCGATCAACACCAGCACCCGCGTGGTGACGATCAGCCCGGCGGCCTCCGGTGCGGGGACCAGCGGGCAGACGATGACGGTGGGCGGGGTGGTGAATCTCACCTCGATCACCAAGAGCGGCACCGGCAGCAACGCCACATGGATCCTCTCCGGCCCGAACACCTACACCGGCCCGACGAAGATCAACGGCGGCACTCTCTCCGCCACCTCCTTGAACAGTGTGAACGGAGGCATTCCCCTGCTCGCCACCAGCGCGCTGGGCGCCCCCACCTCCGTGGCAAACGGCACCATCGCCCTGGGGATCACCACCAACGGTGGCACGCTCAACTACACCGGCACCGGAGAAACCACCGACCGTGTGCTGGATATGGCCTCCACCTCCGGCGCTCCTGGCGTGACCCAGTCCGGCACCGGGCTGTTGAAATTCACCTCCGACATCACCAACAGCGGATTGGGGAGCAAGACCCTAACACTGGCAGGCTCCACCACCGGCACCGGCGAGCTCAGCGGCGTCATCCCGACCGGCCTCTCCGGCACCACCCAGATGAACAGCGGGATCTCCAGCGGCAGCACGACCGTCACCCTGGCCTCCGTGGATGGCGTGACGGTGGGCAGCACGATCTCCGGTACCGGCTTCTCCTCGGGCACCCTGGTCACCGCGATCAATACCAGCACCCGCGTGGTGACCTTCAGCCCGGCTGCATCCGGCACCGGCAACAACGGCCAGGTCGTGACGGTGTCCGGCGTGGTAAACCTCACCGGGATCTCGAAAACCAACAGCGGCACCTGGACCCTCTCCGGTGCGAACACTTACACCGGCACCACCTCCATCATCGGCGGCATGCTGGTCTTCGCGAAACAGGCCTCGCTCTATCAAGGCAACTCCGCCGCCTGGACCGCCACCAACATCGGGGTGAACTCCGGATGTACTTTGGGCCTCAATGTCGGCGGCAGCGGAGAATTCACCGCCTCTGACATCGCCCTCTTCGATGCCCTCGGCACCTCCACGGGCGGCTTGAAAACCGGAGCCTATCTCGGCCTGGACACCACCAACGCCGGCGGCTCGTTCACCTATTCCGGAAACCTTATCAATGCCGGAGTCTCCACCGCCACCGGTCTCGCAAAGCTCGGCACCGGCACGCTGCTGCTCACCGGCACGAACACCTACACCGGCGGGACCCGCATCGATGGTGGCATCTTGTCCATCCCCGCCCTCTCCTCGCTACCCACCACGGGAACCGTCACGGTGAACAGCGCGGGCACCCTGGCACTCGCGGATACCTACACGTATACCCAGACCATCTCCGGCAGCGGCAAGATCACCGTGGCCACCTCCACCGGCGGCAACAGCACCGTGCTCACGGGTTCGCTTGGCAGTTTCACCGGCACCATCGAGGTCTCCCCAGCCACTACCGGCGGGAAGTTGCAGATCGCCCCCGGAGCCCAGAGCGCGATGCCTGCATCCTCCGCCACCATCAAGGTGCTCGCAGGTGGCACGCTTTATCTGAGCACGGGGCTCATCAACAACGCAGCGGTGTCCCTGTATGGGGGCAACACCGGCGAAGCCTTCGGACAGCTCCGGGTGGAAAACGGATTCCAAGCCGGCGCGGTCACCCTGAAGGCCAACTCCACCCTCGGTTCCAACAACAACGCCGGCACGATCAGCGGCGCAATCGGAGATGAAGGCAATGGCTTCGGCATCACCAAGCAAGGCGTCCAGCAACTTACCCTCACCGGGGCGAGCACCTACAGCGGCCCCACCACCGTGGCAGCGGGCAACCTGAAGGCGAATTCGTTCAACAGCGTGGTCGGCGGCACCGCCACCAGCAGCCTCGGCGCTCCCACCACGGTGGCGAACGGCACGATTTCGCTGGGAGACACCACCACCACCGGCCAGTTGAGCTACGGCGGCACCGGCGAAACCACCGACCGCGTGATCAATCTCGCAGGCACCACCGGCGGTGGCACGCTGGATCAAGGTGGTACCGGTCTGTTGAAATTCACCAGTGCCCTCACGGCAACCGGAGTCGGCTCGAAAACCCTCACACTCCAAGGTGCCGGCACCGCTGAATTCGCAGGAGCCATCGGAAATGGCAGCGGCACCATCGCGCTCACCAAAACCGGCAACGGTATCTGGACGCTCTCCGGGGCGAACAGCTACAGCGGTTCCACGAACTCGAACGGAGGCTTTCTGGTGTTTGCGAACGCCGGAGCCATTCCCGGATCGAGCCGGAACCTCAACAGCTCCACCAACGGTGCGCTCGCCTTCGACTACAACACCTCGCTCCAGACCCTTCTCACCACCCGCATCACCTCCGGCTCCACCGGTGGCCTGGCCCTGACCGCGAACAACAACCTGTCGGAAAACCTCGACTTCAATGCCGCCGGTTATACCGGCTATCTCGGCGCGAAGGACAACGTCACCTACACCGGCACGCTCACTCCCAACGGTGGCAACGTGCGGCTCGGCAACCAGGGCGGCGGCACGCTCACGCTCACCGGTGCCAACGTCGTCACCGGATCGAACAACCTTTCGATCAACGGCAGCGTGACTTTCACCCAACCGCAGACCTACACCGGCACCACCACCTTCACGACGAACACCGGCACCTTCAATGGCGGCGGCTCGGTGATCGACCTCAGCAAGGTGACCTTCGGTGCCGGCGGCACTTTCACGAACCTCAACTTCACCGGCAGCGGCACGCTCACCAAGTCGAACTCCAACACACTGACACTCGACAGCGCGAACAGCTACACCGGCGGCACGACGCTCTCACTGGGCCTGCTGATCCTTTCGAACAATGCCGCCCTCGGCACTGGCGCGGTGACGCTCGCCACCACGGGCTCGAACGTGGCCCGCATCCAGCTCGTCAACGGCATCAGCATCAGCAATACGCTCAATCTCGGAGCGAACACCGGCATCACCGGCCGCGGTGATCTGGAGATCAACAACACCAACTCCACCGCCACTTGGTCCGGCCCGATCAACATCACCGCGAATCCGACGAATGGCGGCCACTTCTACACCGACGCCACCTCCACACTCACCGTGTCCGGTCCGATCACCAGCACCGTGCCGGTCAGCTTCCGCGCGGGCAACTTCATCATCCCCTCCGCCTCCACCAGCAGCTACACCTCCATCTTCATCTCCGGGGCGCTGAAGATCGGCAGCAATGATTCGCTCGTGACCACCGCGGATGTCACGCTGGGCAACTCCGCCGCCACCACGCTGGATTTGGCGGGCTTCAACCAGACGGTGAACACGGTGGTGAAGAGTACGAACGCCGCCACCATCACCAACACCGCCGCAACACCTGCGGTGCTGACCATCAACAATGCCAGCGCCAGCACCTACGCGGGCGTCATCGCAAATGGCACCGGTGGTGTTTCGCTGGTGAAGAACGGCGCGGGTGATCTCACCCTGGGCGGCACGAATACCTACACCGGTGACACCACCGTCAGCGCGGGCACTCTGATTCTCGGCGCTTCCACCTTGGCTGACAGCTCCACGGTGAGGATCGCCAGCGGCGCGAAGCTCACCATCACCACCGCCTCGGACACGGTGACCCAGTTGTTCCTCGATGGCGTGCAGGTTGCGGCAGGCACCTACGGTGCGACCGGCTCCGGAGCGACAACCATCGACAACACCCATTTCTCCGGCATGGGAAAACTCACCGTCCTTAGCAGCAACGCCAACTATACCGCCTGGGCCTTTGCCAAGAACCTGACCACCACGAGCCTGACCACCTCCTCCAACCCGGACAATGACGCGCTGAACAATGTCGGCGAGTTCGCCTTCGATGGCACGCCGACCAACGCCACCTCCGATGGGCGGATCGTGACCAGGGTCGCTACCGTGAATGGCGTTTCCGCTCTCACGATCACCCTGCCGGTCCGCAATGGCGCGGTCTTCTCCGGCACCACCGAGCAGGTTTCCGGAACCGTGGATGGAATCCTCTACCGCATCCAGGGCGGCTCCGACCTCAGTGCGTGGACAGGCGTGGTGGCGGAAGTTCCTCCCGCGGATCGCGCGGCTGTGCAGGCCGGCATCGCAACACCGGGATCCGGCTGGACCAACCGCTCGTTCTACCTCTCCGGGACTGGCACGACCGGATTCCTCCGCGCCAAGGTCCAGGAGGCGCCATAAATCCAACGGGATTCTCCGGAAACCGGGCGTCACTGTGAACGCCCCGGTTTCCCGATGTCTCGCACCATCGCTACGGTCTGGCCTCCAGCACGAGATTGAAAGGAGTCTCCGTGGCACGACGGAAACGGGTGAAGCCACCTTCCGTCACCACACCACGCAGCCTCGCCTCTCCCGCCTGTGCCCCAAGGCCGAGCCCCACTTCCTGGGACAAGGACGCGGGCGTGCAGATCAACGTGGAGGCGGAATAGTAGATCCGGCCAACGGGATTGAGATTGTCCTCCAGCTTGTCGTTGGCGAAGGGCTCCACGATCATCCAGGTGCCGTCCGGCTTCAGCGATTGCAATACATGGGCGGAAGCCCCGACCGGATCGCCCATGTCATGGAGGCAGTCGAAGAAGGTGACCAGATCGTAGTCGCGGCCCGGGTAATCCTTCGAGGCTGCAACCTCGAAGCGGACCCGGTCTTCAACACCCGCCTTCGCCGCGGACCCGCGCGCCCACTCGATGGAGGGAGCGTGGTAGTCGAATCCGATGAGGCGGGACTTCGGGAACGCCTGGGCCATGAGTATGGTCGACACGCCATAACCGCAGCCGACATCCGCGACCATGGCTCCGGCGAGGAGCTTGTCCTTCACACCATCAAGCGAGGGAATCCACTCGTCCACCAGATGCGCGGAGTAGCTGGGGCGGAAAAAGCGCTCCGTGCCTTCGAAAAGGTTGCAGTTGTGCTCGTGCCAGCCGACGCCCTCGCCGCTCTGGAACGCAGCGCGGATCTTCGGCTCGTCAAGAATGGTGGCGGTCACCACCTGGTAGGCTCCGGGAATGAACGCCGGGCTGTTTTCCACGGCGAGCGCCAGTGCTTGTTCATCGGGCAGTGTGAATTTGCCACCGCCCGCATCGTATTCGAGATAGCCGCCGGCCGCCTGGGCGGACAGCCATTCACGGACGTAACGCTCGGTGGTGCCGGTTTTCTCCGCGAGTTCGCGGGAGGTCATCGGGCCGGCTCCGGCCATGGCCTTGTACAGTCCCAGCCGGTCGCCGATCAGGATCAGGCTGGTATTGATGGCTCCGCCCATGTCTGCCAGCGCCTTGCCCATGAAGGCATTGAGCTTGGCCTCATCCACGTTGAGATTCATCGCATTCATGACGAAAGAAGTTGGGGTTTCCGGACCACGGGCCGGAAAGCCAGCATACGACCGGCGGCAGCAGAATCAAAGGAGCGAGTTTCGCGCGGCAGTGAAGGTTCCGTCGCAAAGGGGATTGATCCCCGGCCTCCGCTCATGGAAAACACGGGTCCGCCCGTGACACCCCGCCTCGAAACCGTTGACATCGTCCTGCCTCTCGATTCCTCCGAGGACGAGGCCGTGTGGAAATCCGCCGCTGCGGAAAAGCTCGGGGTGGCAGTGGAGCGCATCTGCGGCGTACGCCTGCGGAAGCATTCCATCGATGCCCGCCACCGCAGGGTGAAAGTGCAACTCCGCATTGATGTTGCCATCGATGGGCCGTTGCCCGAGGAAGCCACCCCGGAGTGGCATTCGCCTGCATTACCCTCCACGGCAAAGACGGTGGTCATCGTCGGCGCCGGTCCAGCCGGATTGTTCGCGGCGCTGCGTTGCCTGGAGCTGGGCATGAAACCGATCGTGCTGGAGCGCGGCAAGGACGCCAGCGCGCGACGCTTCGACCTCGCGCCGATTCTCCGCGAAGGGCGGGTGGTCGAAGATTCGAACTACTGCTTCGGCGAAGGCGGAGCGGGCACGTTCTCGGACGGCAAACTTTACACGCGTGCGACCAAGCGCGGTCCGGTGGCGAAGGTGTATGAGATCCTCGTCGCCCACGGCGCGCCAACAAAGATTCTCACGGATGCGCATCCGCACATCGGCTCGAACCTGCTGCCGAACGTGGTGAAAGCCATCCGCAACTCCGTGATCGCCGCCGGAGGCGAGGTAAGGTTCCTCACACGGGTCACCGATTTCATCATCGCGGAAGGCCGCATGAAGGCCGTGGTCACGCAGGACGGGCAGGAGATCGCCGCGGAGGCGGTGATCCTCGCCACCGGCCACTCGGCGCGGGACATTTACAAGCTGCTCGCGGCGAAGCAGGTGTTGATGGAGGCGAAGCCCTTCGCGGTCGGTTTCCGGATCGAACATCCGCAGCCGTTCGTCGATCGCATCCAGTATCATCTTCATCAGGATGAGCCGCGACCCGATCTTCTCCCCGCCGCGCGCTATCGTCTCGCGACGAAGATCCGCGGTCGTGGCGTACATTCCTTCTGCATGTGCCCCGGCGGATGGATCGTGCCTGCCGCCACCGAGAATGACGAGGTGGTGGTGAATGGCATGAGTCTCGCGCGGCGAGACTCCCCTTTCGCGAACTCCGGCATGGTCGTGACCGTGGAGCCGGAGGACGTGAAGCGTTTCGAGAAGGAGCATGGCGTGCTCGCGGGCATCGCCTATCAGAAGGAACTCGAGCGCACCGCGAAGATCGCAGGCGGTGGTGGACAGGTCGCCCCCGGCCAGCGTGTGCCCGATTTCCTCGCGGGCAAGATTTCCGCGGACCTTCCGGAGATGAGTTATTTCCCCGGCGCGAAGTCCGCGCCACTGCATGAACTGTTGCCGCAGGGCATCACCAGCCGCATGCGCGAAGGTTTGCGACTCTTCGGCAGCCAGATGCACGGCTACGCCAGCAGCCAGGGGCTTCTGTTAGGCTTCGAGACTCGCACCAGTTCGCCCGTCCGCATCCCGCGACGCGACGATACCTTGGAGCATCCGGAGATCGCAGGCCTCTTCCCCTGCGGCGAAGGCGCGGGCTACGCCGGTGGCATCGTCAGCGCCGCCATGGACGGCATGCGCTGCGCCGAAGCGGTTGCAAGCTGAAGATCCTTAGCCGCAAAAAGGCTCAAAAAGGACGCAAAAACTCCGTCCGCGGATCTCTTCCTTTTGCGCTTGCTGCGCCTCTTTGCGGCTGAAAACCAATCCTCTCCGTTTCATCCGACTTCTTTCCATTTGACATGCAACCAAATGGTTGCCTATTTTCCGGGCAGATGGACGCGGTATTCAAAGCCTTGGCCGATGAAAGCCGCCGCACCCTGCTCGATGTGCTGTATCGGGACAACGGCCTGTCACTCGGCCGCCTGTGCCAGCACCTCGACATGACGCGGCAGGCGGTGACCAAGCACCTCGCCATCCTTGAAGCAGCCAATCTCGTCACGACCGTCCGGCACGGACGCGAGAAGCTGCACTATCTCAATCCGGTGCCGCTGCAGGAGATCCATGCGCGCTGGATCGAAAAATACGAACGCCCGCGCCTGAAGGCGCTCGGCGATCTGAAACGCGATCTCGAAAACGACGACAAACCATAACCTCACACCACCATGGAAAAGCCACAGTTCGTTTACACCACCTACATCCGCAGCACCCCGGAGAAAGTCTGGGAGGCGATCACCAAGCCGGAATTCGCCCGCCAGTATTGGGGCGGCAACGGCAATCACTCCGATTGGCAACGCGGCTCGAAATGGGAGCACGTCTCCGAAACCAAGGGCACTGCCCACATCATCGGTGAAGTGCTCGAAAGCGATCCGCCGAAGCGCCTCGCACTGAGTTGGATCGATCCGGACGACACCGCGGACCGTTCCAAGGTCACACTGGAACTCGAAACCGTGGAGGACATGGTGCGCCTCACCGTGATCCACGGCGACTTTGAGGCCGAAACCAGCATGCTCAGCGACATCTCCGGCGGCTGGCCGAAGGTGCTCTCCAGCCTGAAATCGTGGCTGGAAACCGGCGCGGCGCTCAAGATCGGCTGCAAGCAGGCGTGCGTGGAAGCCTGAACCGCCGTCATTCCACAAGGCCGCGTTCCGGGAAACCGGACGCGGCCTTTTTGCATCGGATTTGCCTCTTGGAATTCCCGGCGGAAATTGGAGTGGCACGGTGTGGCCCACACCGGCTAGAACAGCACCGTATGGATCATTGGTGGCAGGCACTCGATGGAATGGCTCGGTTCTTCTGGATCGTGGCCATCGGGGCGAGCTTGTTCCAACTCCTGTTGTTCGCGGGCTCTCTGTTCATGGGCCATGAGTTCGATCATGGCGGCGCGGACGCGCACGGAGGCAGCGCCGCGGAGGGGGTGAAGATATTGTCCGTCCGTGCGATCACCGCGTTCCTGGTCGGCTTCGGCTGGTGCGGCGCTCTCCTGACTGGCAGCGGCTGGTCGATCCTACTGACCATGGTTCTAGCGATCATCGTGGGTGCGATCTTCATGGCGATGATCTTCTTCATCATGCGCCTGCTCGTTTCGCTGAAGGCGGATGGCACACTCGACTACTGGAATGCCGTGGGCCAGTCCGGTCACGTGTATGTGACCATCCCCGCCCATCGCTCGGGTGAAGGCCAGGTAGAGGTGCTTTTCCAAGGCCGCCTCGTGACCGCGAGCGCCATCACGGATGCGGATGAACCGCTCGCACCACGCACGCCGGTGCTGATCCACTCGGTGGAGGGCCAGACCACGCTCGTCGTTTCTCCCGCCCGTTAGATTTTTCCCAAGACCCCATAGAAAACATACCCATACCCGCCATGCCCATCCCCATCCTTGCGGAGGTTCCCACCGCCCTGATCCTCATCTTCATCCTCGTCATCATCGGCTTCGGCACGCTGATGTTCATCGCCAGCCGCTACCGCCGCTGCCCTTCCGACCGCGTGCTGGTCGTTTACGGTAAAGTGGGTGGCCAGAAATCCGCGCGCTGCTACCACGGCGGTGCCTCCTTCGTGTGGCCGGTGATCCAGGACTACGCCTACCTGAGCCTCACGCCGATCCCGATCGACATCCAGCTCCGCGGCGCGCTGTCCCAGCAGAACATCCGCGTCAACACGCCTTCCACCTTCACCGTCGGCATCAGCACCGAGCCCGGCGTGATGGAAAATGCCGCCGAGCGCTTGCTGGGCCAGAACATGGGCCAGATCCAGGAACTCGCGAAAGACATCATCTTCGGCCAGATGCGTGTGGTGATCGCCACCATGCCGATCGAGGAGATCAACGCGGACCGCGACAAGCTGATCGCGAACATCGCCAACGGTGTGGAGGTCGAGCTCCGCAAGGTCGGCCTGCGTTTGATCAACGTGAACGTCCAGGACATCACGGACGAGTCCGGCTACATCGACGCTCTCGGCCGCGAAGCCGCCGCCCGCGCCATCAACGAAGCGAAAGTGAAGGTGTCCCAACAGGAACGTGATGGTGACATTGGTTCGGCCGAGGCCGAGCGTGAGAAGCGTATTTCCGTGGCCGCCGCCCAAGCGCTGGCCGTGAAGGGTGAGAACGAGGCCGCCGTCCAGATCGCGAACTCGAATGCCGCCCGCCGCGAGCGGGAAGCCGAAGCCACCCGCCTTGCCATCGCCGCCGAAAAAGTAGCCTCCGCGAAGGCGCTCGAAGAAGCCTACGCCTCCGAAGAATCCGCCGAGCGCCAACGTGCGAAGCGTGACGAAGCCACGCAAATGGCGACCATCATCGTGCAGGCCGAGATCGAGAAGAAGAAGATCGAGGTGCTTGCCGAAGCTGAGAAAAACCGCGTGCGCCTCGCCGCGGAAGCGGACCGCTTGAAGATCGAACTCCAGGCCGAAGCTGAGAAGCGCCGCATTGAACTCGTCGCCGCTGCGGAAGGCGAACGCCAGCGCCTGACCCAGCAGGGTGAGGCCGATGGTTTGCGCGCCGTCATGGAAGCTCAGGCGCAGGGCACGCTGGCCCAGCTCCAGGCGAAGGCCGATGGTTTCCGGGCGATCGTGATGGCCTCCGGCGGAGCCGAGCAGGCTGCCCAGCTCATGGTGACCGAGCAGCTTCCGAAGCTGGTCGAGGAACAGGTCAAGGCCGTGTCCAACCTCAAGATCGACAAGGTCACGGTCTGGGACAGCGGCGCGAATGGTGCCGATGGCAAAACCAGCACGGCGGGCTTCCTGTCCGGCCTCGCCGGATCGATCCCGCCGCTGCACGACCTCGCGAAAAACGCCGGCGTCCAGCTTCCCGCCTACCTCGGCAAACCCGCGGAAACACCCGTCACACGCGCCACGAAATCACCTGAAACGCCAGTGACGCCTCCGGGAGACGTCAACCAGGCGCTCTGATTCCGCTTTCTCCCCCGAAGGCCCGCTCCGCTTCGCCGGAGCGGGCCTTTTTCGTGACCTACGGCATCCCTGAATTCAGGAGAAAAAATGTCCCTTCTCCGGCGCTGAAAGACAGTATCCTTCCGCCATGCGTTTGCTCCGCCGCCTTCCTCTCCTGTGCCTCTTCCCGGTCCTTTGCCATGCCGATGAACCCGCTCGCAAATGGACGGATGCCGGCGGTCGCAGTTTCGAGGGTTCCTATGTATCCGCCACCGATGCCAAGGTGACGATCAAGCGTACGGATGGGAAAGTGTTCGAAGTCGAACGCGCGCGTCTCTCCAAGGAGGATCAGGATTACATAGCCACCGCTGCAAAAGCATCCCCCGCCCCTGCACCGGCAGCCACCACCACTCCGAAGTTCGATCCGCGCGACTACCGCGCCCACATGCTGGAGGGCTACGATGGCTCCGCACCCAATTTCAAAGCACCTTGGCCGAAGGATGGCGGAGTGGACAAGGAACCGGAGATCACCACCATCGAGGAAAACGCCGGCGAAAAACGGTTCATCTACGAAAGCCCGCATTTCCGTTTCCAAAGTAATGTGGTGCTGCGCCCGAGCCTGCTGGCGAAAGTCGCGATGATGTTCGAGGCCTGCTTCCAGATGCACCATGACATTCCGCTGAACAACCGCCGCACCCGCTCGCCGAAGGCTCCGAAGCTGAATGCCTTCCTCTTCGAAACCATGGAGGAATATCATACCGCGGGAGGTCCGTCGGGAAGCTCCGGCGTTTACATGAGCCAGGGAGACAAGTTCCTGGTACCGCTGGAAGGGCTCGGCGTGAAGAAGGTCGGTTCCGGCTACATGTTCGACTACAACGGGAACTTCCACACCGTCTATCATGAGGTGACCCACCAGCTTTGGGCGGACCTCGGCGACTATGCCGGGATCTGGATGATCGAAGGCTTCGCCGAGTTCATGGCCAGCGCTCCCTACAGCAACGGCAAATTCTCCTTCATCAAGCAGCCTTCCTACGCGTTGGAATACGCCACCGGCTTCGGCAAGAAGGACAGTGGCGGCCGCGATCTCGGCAAGGAGTTCACCATGCCGCATCTCAAGGAGATCATGACGTGGTCGCAGCCGCAGTTCTACGCCAATGGCAACAAGAACTACGGCCTCGGCATGCTGCTGGTGTACTACTTCGTCCTGCTGGATGGAGACGGCACCGGCGCGCGCTTCAAGGACTGTATCCAAGCCTGCCAGGAGGGCAAATCGGAGTCGGAGGCCCTGCAGGTGTTGCTGGGAGACCGCAGCTACGAGGCTCTCGAAAAAGACGTGGCCACAGCCTTCAAAAAGAAGGGCATCAAGATCAGCTTCCAGTAGCGGCCAACTCCACTTGTTGATCGGCGATCAGGGGGGAACGATTGGAAATCGCGATACAAAAAAGCCGGAGTCCTCACGGACCCCGGCTTTTTGGAAATCACCGCGAAGGCGTTGTCAGATGTCTCGACGGGCCGAGTTCGAAATCTTCCAGATCGCACCCTGCGGGTCGAAGGGAGGCGCATTGTCCTTGCCCTTGCCATCCGGCAGGCCGCCATCGGTGCGGAAAAGCGGCAGGATCGGAGCACCAGTGGAGGCTTTCTGATAGGTCGCGCCTTCTTCCTGAATCTGAAGAGTGGCGCCGAAAAGGCCACCAGGAACTTCGCTGATCAGGATTTCGATCGGATAAACGGCACCCGCAGTCACTTCGATCTCCGGGCCTACCGCAATGCCGCCAAGATTCTTGTTCCAGTTCTGTGTGGTGTCATACTCATACATCGTGACCGGAATCCGCATCGCACCACTGCGGACGATGCGCTCGACCTCGCGGTCGTCCTTCTTGCCCTGGAGGACATCCACCTTGCCCGGCACGTAGAGCGCCGTGGTGCCCTGCGTATAGCCGTGGTCGAAGACATTCTTCTTGTTGAAGCGGACCACCAGCACATCGTCACCGGCACCGACGAAGCGGAACTTGCCGGACTTCGGAGCGACCACATTGCCGCGGTAGATGACCAGCCAGCGACTGGGCTGCACTTCCTTTTCGCACTTGAAGGCGGCCGGAGCGCCATCCGCGGACATCACCGGGATGTACACGCGGGTCTGATACAGTTTTTGCGGGGCTTGGAAATACTTGGTCTCAAGGGAACGCTCGTTCCAACCCTGGCTGGTGAAATCCTTGATGACCTCGCGCAGCTTCTCCGGGCTCATGCCGGTTTCCTTCCGCTTCGGATCCTGCTTGGTGTCGTAGAACACGCCGACCATCGCATTGGCGTTCGGGTCGATCATGCCGAACGGGCTCATGCCGCTGCTGTTGCCACCGCCGAGGCCCGGACCCATGCCGCTGCCGAAGCCTTTGCCCTGGCCATCGCCACGGCCGCCACCGGAACCGCTGCCACCCAGACCGCCGGAAAGACCGCCGCTGCTCAACGAGCCCACCGAGGACATCGCCGAGGCCGCATCCGGCTCCGGAAGCGTGAAGCTGCTAGTCGCCCCTTTCGCCGCCATGCGCGGTGTGTTCGGATTCGACATGGTGGCACGCTGCTTCTTGTTGCTGATTTCCTTCACGCCCGGAGAGCCGCCACCGCCGCCCTTCGGCATGAAATCAGGATCCGGCTGCTTGTCCGGGATCACTTGGAAAATCCACACCAAGCCGACCGAAAGCAGGATGGCATGAACGATGATGGAAATGGAAAGCGATCCACCGCCGAGCTTCTTCCACACGGACGGTCTGTTTTCCTCGGTCGGATGACTCGCCGGGAGGTTCGGGTCGTAATGCTGATGTTCTTCCTGGAATTGGTCCATGACGGGTTGGGTTTTAGAGATCGGTAACGCGATGCGGGCTTGAATTCACTAGAAAAAGCGATGCGGAGGAAACGATTTTTTCGCGGGACTCCGTGGGAGGCTTCAGATGCCGGGTCGGATTTTGCCATCCACCCGCTTCCAGACGGAACCATTTGGATCATAGGGAGGAGCATTGTCCGCCTTGGTTGCGGGAGGAAGCGTGCCATCGAGCCGGAAGAGCGGGAGGACCGGAGATCCGGTGGAGGCCTTGGAGTAGCTGGCACCGGACTTCTCGATCAGCAGGGCGGCTCCGAAAAGTCCTCCGGGCACCTCGCTGATGAGGATTTCCAGAGGATAGGAACGGCCTGCCATGACCTCGAATTCCGCCCCCACCGCCAGCCCGCCGATGGACTGGTTCCAGTTCCGGGTGGTGTCGTATTGGTAAAAGGTGATCGGCATCTTCATCGCGCCGCCACGGACCATTTTGGCAAGGTCCCGGTCTTCCTTCCGACCGGCGAGAAAGTCCGTCTTCCCCGGCACATAGAGCGCGGTCGTGCCTTGGGTGAAGCCGTGGTCGAAGACATTCTGGCCGTTGAAGCGCACCACCAGCACGTCATCGCCTGCACCGACGAAGCGGAATTTTCCCGATTCCGGTGCGACGACGGTGCCACGGTAGAGGACGATCCAGCGGCTCGGCTGGACTTCCGGACCACAACCGAACGCCGTCGGCGCGGCATCCGCCGCCATGACCGGGATGTAGAGCCGGGTCTGATACAGGGCCTTCGGAGCCTTGTAGTACTTCGACTCCAGGGAACGCTCGTTCCAACCGTGGGTCGTGAAGTCCTTGATGACTTCGCGGAGTTTCTCCGGAGTCATGCCAGTGTCCCTGCCCTTGGTATCCAACTTGGTGTCGTAAAAGGTGCCTACGAGGGAATTGGCATCGGGATCGGGAATTCCGAAAACCAGTTGTCCCGGATCCAAGGAGCCATTCTTGGATCCGACGGAACCTTCCGGCCCCCATCCCGAACCGCCGGTCCCTCCATCACCCAAGTTACTCCTCAACGAATCACCCCCGACATCCCCCACCCTTTGGAACGAGGCATTCGAAGCGGGAAGAGAGATCGCGGATAGACCATTCACCACAACTCTCGGAAGAGATATGGACTTCGGGGCGGATTGGGCAGTCTTCCGCTGCTGCATCTGCCCTTGGACTCCCCGTGATCCCGGTGGACTCCCTCCTCCTTTTGGGAGGAACTCAGGCTCTTTCTGCGGCACGACCTGAAAAATCCACGCCACGCCCGCCGCCAGCAGAATGGCGTGAACCACCAGTGAGATCGAAAGCGAACCGCCACCGAGTTTTCCCCAGAAGGAGGGGCGGTGGGGAGAGGAAGGATCGTCTGAAGTTTGCATGGGGCCGGGTTTCAAAGGGGAAGACACCCGGCCCGGCCGATCCTTAGAAAAATTATTTTCCTCCGTCGCCGTCCGGCTCCAGCCGGAGCTTCCGCCCCGCCTCATCCACGCTAACGAAGGTGACACGGGTCGAGAAAATCGGAGCATCCTCCCCTTTGCCGTCACGGACCGTCACGGCATAGGTCACGCTGGTGGTGCCCACCCGGGCTTTCTCGCAATGGATGGCGAGAATCGTGCCCTCCTTCACGGAATGGTGGAACTCCACCTTGTCCATGCCGACGGTGACAAACTTCGCCGCCGGGAAATCCAATGAGGCGGCGATCCATGAAGCCTCATCCACCCACGCCAGCAACCGGCCGCCAAACAGGAACCCGTATTGGTTCAGGTCTTCCGGTAGGATCAGCCGGTGGGTTTCCATGGCGGTGGGTTTACCAGCGCTTGCGCTTGCCCTCGCGGTAGAGCGCGGCATCGAACGACCACCCGCCGGCACCGCTGAGAATCAGCACTACTGCGGGAAGCAGATAGAGAAGGGCAGGCTCCTTCGCTTCACTCACGCCCGGTCCTATGAACCACGGAGCGTTCGCACCGATCTGGAAGGCGGCCACGACCATGGCAAAGCCGAATAGAAACGCCGCGGGCCGCGTCATCAGCCCCAGCACCAGCAGCGCCGCCGCACCGATCTCCGCCGCCAGCGTGCAGATCAGGCTGATCTGGCTGGACAGGTGGCTCAGCGGCCAGATGTTGGCCGTTGGCCAGCCGTCCTTCAATTTCCCATAGGCATGCAGTTTCGGCAGCCCGTGGCCGAGCATCATCATCAGGCCGGTGCCGACGCGCAGGACAAAAAGGCCGAGGGAGGCGGTCCCATCGCGGGTGCCGCAGTCGAAGAGGAATTTTTTCATGCCTGGGGTTCGGCCGGCTTCTTGGGCTCGATGATAACGCGCTTGAGACGGTCTTCACCGTCGGGAGAATGGGAAATCACGTCCTCATTGCCGATCAATGCGTTGTGGACGAGGCGGCGGTAATAGGCATTGAGCGGACGCATCTTGAAGGTCCTGCCGCTGGCCTTCACGCGCTCCGCGATGCCGCGGACCTCGGTGACGAGCTTGTCCTCCTGCATGGCGCGGAAATGGCCGCAGTCCACCTTCACACGCTCCGCCTTCGGGAAATGGCGGCGGAGGATGCGGTTCACCAGGTATTGGAGATCGTCCAGCCTCTCGCCTTCATCGCCGATCAAGAGGGCCTTTTCACTGGTGTCAACCTGCAGGCACGGCCCGTCATCGGTCTGTTGGATCTCGATGGACGCGCTGAACCCAAGATGGCCCAGCATCGAATCGAGAATCTTTTTGGACGCGTCCACCGGAGTCATGAGCCCAATCTAACGAGATGCCGCCGTCCGGCATAGACTTTTTGGAACCGTCGCATCATTTCGCGGGCTGCTGGCTTTCCAGCCACGGCGCGATCGACTCCGCCACGGCCTTCAGACGTTCCTTTTCCGCCTCGGAAAACTCGTGCGGCTCCACCATTCCCACGCCGAGCGTGCCGATCACCTTGCCGGATTCCTTCGAGAACACCGGCACCGCCAGTGAGCCGGATACCTGCGTCTTCTGGGCATCCGGCTTCGCGATCCCACCCAGATCCTGCTGGAGATTGCAGAGTTCCACCGGCTCCCGGGTGGCGGCGGCGACTCCGGCGATGCCCTTGCCAAAGGGGATTTTTGAAATCCTCTCGACCAGAAACGCGGGCACGCCCACCTGGGCCACCAGCGAGAGCATCTGGCCCGCCTCATCCGCACGGTGCAGCGTGCCGGTCTGGCAGTTGAAATCAGCCAGGATGCCATTCATCCACGCCCGCGGGTCCAGATATTCCATGCGCATGGGAACATCCTAGCGTGCGTGAAAGTTGACGCAACCGAGTAGCGCGGGATTCCCTCCCGATCCGGAAGGTTTCGGCAAAGCATGACGGAATTCTACACCCAAATCAGCCCGATCGTGGCGGGTTTCACTTGGCACCCCACTCGGAGCCACCCGATTCTCCGCCGCGTGGAATCCTACGGCACCCTCCCTGATGGCCGCGAAGCCGGCCTCTTCACCCTCGCGAACTCGCACGGACTGCGCGCCACAGTCACCGACTTCGGTGCGACCTTGGTGTCCGTGGAGACTCCGGACCGCGAGGGAAACATCGCCCCGGTCACCCTCGGCTTCGACACGCTGGACGGCTGGGTGAAGGACGATTGCTATCTGGGGGCCACCGTCGGCCGTTTCGGCAACCGCATCCGCGATGGCAGGTTCACGCTGGAAGGAAAGGAATACACCCTCGCCACCAACAACACCCCCGGCGACATTCCCTGCCATCTCCATGGCGGAAACGTGGGCTTCAACAAACGTCTGTGGGATGCCCGGCCCTCCGCGGACGGTCGCTCCGTAACCTTCACCTATCACTCGCCGGATGGCGAGGAAGGCTATCCCGGCAACCTCACCGCCCGCGTCACCTACAGCCTCACCGAGGACAACGAGCTGGTCTGGGAGGCCGAGGCCACCTCCGATGCCCCCACCCCGCTCAACATGGTGCACCATACCTATTGGAACCTGGGCGGCGACCTCTCCGCGCCGATCACGAATCACCTGCTGGCGCTAAATGCGAACACATACCTGCCGACCGATTCCGGTCTGATCCCAACCGGCGAAAAAGCTCCCGTGGATGGCACCCCGATGGATTTCAAAACCCCGCATCGGATCGGCGAGCGCATCGGCGCGGACTTCGAGCCCCTCCACTTCGCCGGAGGCTACGACCATTGCTGGGTGGTGGACGGCGAGCCCGGCACCCTGCGCCCGGCCGCCCGCCTCAGCCACTCCGGCACCGGACGGGTGATGGAAGTCCTCACCGATCAACCCGGCATCCAGTTCTACGCGGGTAATTTCCTGCCGAACTACCGCACCGGCCTGTGCCTGGAGACGCAGAACTTCCCGGATGCACCGAACCAACCCGCCTTCCCGAACAGCATCCTCCATCCCGGCGAAACCTACCGCCACGTGATGGTGCATCGTTTCGGAGTCGAGTAACGTCACGCGCCCCTTGCCATGTTCGTCATCTTCTTCGCCATTTTCGCCACCGTGATGTTCCGTCGGAAGGCACGGCAGAAGGGGTGTGATCTCAAGAAGCCCACCTTCTATCCGCTCATCGCCGCATTGGCCATGATCGCCGCCTGCTTCCTCATCCTTCTGGTCTCGAACCTAGTCTGCGAGCTGGCTCATTTCAGTCCGAAGGTCCAGTACGTCGCGGGTTGGGTGATCAATATCTTCTGCACCGCAGTCTATCTGACACTCGTCTCCCGCGCGTGGAAGAGCCTGAGCGCCCTGCCGGACCGCAAGGCGTGATCGCCCACCGGCCGTGATGGAATCAGCCGCCTTGTTTGGAGGAGCGGCCGCAGCCACCATGGGAGAATGAAATGCCCGAAATGCGACGCGGAGATGGAGAGCGGTGGCTTCTACATTGGTTATGAGGGAGGCGGGCGCTTCGCCGCGAGCCTGCGGCCCCGTGCCCTCTGTTTCAAATCCAACCAGTGGAGACCCCACGCCCTGCTGGATGCGGTAGAAACTTTGCACGGGTATTTTTGCGACACCTGCGGCCTCATGGTGATTCAGGGTCAACGAAAAGGACTTTCGAGTTTGGCGAAATAGTTCCCGGAATACCTCCAACTCCATGAATCCCAATCACCCCATTCGGGTGAGGGAATGAACGGCATTCTTGACTCCAACAGGGGGAATCCGCAGCTTTCCCAGCATGTTGCTTTATCCAATTGAAAGCCTGACCACCGCCGGGAGCGTGGTGGCCAGCTTTGCGAGCGCGCAGGGAGCCGGCCTCCACTTCATCGACTACAGTATCCTGGCGATCTACCTGCTGTTCGTGATCGGGATCGGATTCGCCCTCAAGCGCCAAACAAAGAGCGCGGAGGACTTCTTCCTCTCCGGTCGTTCGATTCCGGGCTGGGTCACCGGTCTGGCATTCATTTCGGCGAACCTCGGCGCCCAGGAGTTGATCGGCATGGCCGCTTCCGGTGCGGAATATGGCATCATGACCTCCCACTTCTACTGGGTGGGGGCGATTCCCGCGATGGTCTTCCTCGGTATCTTCATGATGCCGATGTATTACGGCTCCAAGGCGCGTTCGGTGCCGGAGTATCTGAAGATGCGCTATGACGAGCGCACCCGGACCTTCAATTCGATCTCGTTCGCGTTCATGACGATCTTTTCCTCCGGGATCTCGATGCACGCGCTGGCCGATCTGCTCCACGCCCTGCTCGGTTGGAACTACACGCTCTCGCTGGTGGTGACCTCCGCCATCGTTCTCGCCTACGTGTTGAAGGGCGGCCTCAGCTCCGCCATCTACAACGAAGTGCTTCAGTTCTTCATGATCGTCTTCGGTATCGCGCCACTGGCCTACATCGCCTTGAAGGATGTCGGCGGTTGGGAAGGCCTGGTCGCGAAGATCGCCGCCCACGGCCCCGCCGAAGCAGGCCGCATGCATTCGTGGGCGCAGACCGGGGGCACCGAAAATCCACTCGGCGTGCCGTGGTATGGCATTCTCTTCGGCCTCGGTTTCGTCCTCTCCTTCGGTTACTGGTGTACCAACTTCGCCGAGGTCCAGCGCGCGCTCGCCGCGAACTCGATGGGCGCCGCTCGCCGCACGCCGATCATCGGCGCGATCCCGAAGATGCTCTTCCCGGCGATCGTCATCCTGCCCGGCATGATCGCCTACGGTCTCACCAGCGACCACGTCGCCGGCGGCTACTCGATCCCCCTGAAGGACGGCGTGGCCAACTACAACCAGGTGCTGCCGTCCATGATCTTCCACTACTTCCCGAACGGCCTGCTCGGCCTGGCGCTCACCGCGCTGATGGCCTCGTTCATGTCCGGGATGGCCGCCAACGTCACGGCGTTCAACACCGTGTGGACCTACGACATCTACCAGCACAACTTCGGCAAGGGTAAAACCGATGCCGACCTGCTCCGGATGGGCAAGCTCGCCACCGTCGTGGGCATCGTCCTCGCCATCGGCTGTGCGTTCGTCGCCGCGAAGTACAACAACATCATGTCGATCCTCCAGCTGGTGTTCGGCTTCGTGAATGCCCCGCTGTTCGCGACCTTCCTGCTGGGCATGTTCACCCGCCGCTCGAACAATACCGGCTCGTTCTGGGGCCTCGTGGTCGGCACCACCTCCGCGGTCGTCTTCCACGGCCTCTGCTTCGCCACCGGGAATCCGGCTGGCGTGAAGGGCGGCTGGATCAAGCCGCTGATCGAGTTCCCGAAGGAAATGTCCCAGGGCTTCTGGGTGGCCATCGTGGCCTTCAGCGTGACCTTCATCGTCAATGCCGTGCTGTCCCTCGCGACCCAGCGGAACAAAAACGACGAGGAGCTGCGCGGGCTGGTCTATTCCCTCACCGAAAAGCACGACTACTCCAAGGATTCCTGGCTGGCGCGCCCGGCCGTCCTCGGTACTCTGGTCATGATCGCCGTTATCGTTCTCAACTGGTTGTTCTGGTAAACCTCCGACCCTCACTCTCATGGATCTCCGCCTTCCCATCGGCCTGGTATTCACCATCTACGGCCTGCTCCTGTCCCTCTACGGGTTCTTCACCAAGGGTGACGCGATGTATTCCAAATCGCTGAACCTCAACGTCAACCTGGAATGGGGCATCGTGCTCCTGGTTTTCGGATTGGTGATGCTGTTTTTCGCCAAACGCGGAAAACAGGCCTGAACCGCCACGACGCTTTTTCCATGCCCCGCCCGGCGCGTGCCGGCGGGGCATTTTCGTTTCATGACATCAAATCCCTCTACTCATCGGGCCGAATCCCGGTAGTCTTCCCCTCACATGCATCGTTCACTCCTGCTCGCCCTTGCTCTCCCGCCGTTGCTGCATGCCGCGGCTCCCGATTGGGAGAACCCGGCGGTCTTCCAGCGCAACCGGCTGCCCGCACAGGCCACCACGATGCCTTATCCGGATCGTGCCACGGCGCTTGCCAAGGCACGTTTGGAATCCCCGTGGTGCCAATCGCTGAACGGCCCCTGGAAATTCCACTACAGCGGCAGCCAGAACGGTACACCGGCTGGCTTCGAGAAGCCCGGATTCGATACCACCGCATGGAAGGACATTCCGGTTCCCTCGAACTGGCAGCTCCAGGGCAACGGCATCCCACTCTACTCCGGAAACACCTATCCGTTCGCGAAGAACCCGCCGAAGGTGACGGACGAGCCTCCTGCGAACTACACCAACCATCCTGCGGAAAGCCGCCATCCGGTGGGCAGCTATCTCCGCACGTTCAATCTCCCCGCCGACTGGCAGGGCCGCCGCACGGTCATCGCCTTCGAGGGCGTGGATTCCGCCTTCGATCTTTGGATCAATGGCGAAAAGGCCGGCTACTCCGAGGACTCCCGTACTACCGCACGCTTCGACATCACTCCGCTGGTGAAACCCGGCGAAAACGCGGTGGCGGTGCAGGTCCACCAGTATTCGGACGGCAGCTATCTCGAGTCCCAGGACACATGGAAACTCAGTGGCATCTACCGGGACGTCTATCTGGTTTCCGCTCCACAGATTGAACTGACCAACCACTTCCTCAAGGCGGACTTCACCGCGGATGGGAAGGGAGCATTGGACCTGAAGGCCACGCTGAAGAACCACGAGGCGTCTCCCATGAAGGGCCGGATCATGCTGGAGTTGCTCGATGCGGCGGAAACGCAAATCACCTTCAAGGAAGGGACCTACGATCTCACGTCAGGAGCGGAGATCTCCATCCCCCTCGCTGCCACGGATCTCTCCATCCAAGGTTGGTCCGCGGAAAAACCCACGCTTTACCGCTATGTGATCACACTCGCGGATGAAGCCGGAAAGCCGTTCGCATGCTTCAGCGGCAAGACCGGTTTCCGGCGGGACGAGATCAAGGATGGCAAGCTCCTTCACAACGGCCAGCCGGTACGTCTCAAAGGCGTGGTCCGCCACGATCACAATCCGCGGACCGGGCACGTCATGTCCGTGGAGGACTTGCGGGCCGAGCTTCTCATGATGAAGCAGGCGAACCTCAATGCCATCCGCTTCAAGCATGCGCCCGCCTCACCCGCGTTCCTCGATCTCTGCGATGAACTCGGATTTCATGTGATCGACGAGCCGAATCTCGACTCCTCCGGCATGGGTGACGACTCGCTCCAACTCTCCGCCGATTGGAAAGAAGCTCGCCTTGAACGGGTGAAAAACCTGATGGAGCGCGACAAGAACCACCCTTCCGTGATCGCCTGGCTGCCTGAGGCTCCGGCAGCAAAGGATGGCGGCGGCGCCCTCTCCGCCTGGCTGCGCCAGAACGATCCAAGCCGCCCCACTCTCGCAGCCGGTTCGACCATCCCGCTTCTCCACAGCCGCGCCCTTGGAAACAGCATGGGTGGCTTCACCGGATCGGTGACCTCCGATCGGTTCCAAGGCACATTCATCGAGGACTGGCGCGATGAGATCCTTCTCCAAAAACAGGCAGCCACCACCGCCAAGCCCGGTCCTCCCCGGATGACGATGGTTTTCGGCGGGGATTCCGGAGACCAACCGAATGCCGGAACCGCCTGCGCCAGCGGGGTGATCTCAGCCAACCAGACAACCACGCCGGTCTTCGAGGAAATCAAGAAAGACTTCCAGGACATCCGAACCGCCTTGGTGGACGGCAGCGGCTCGAACGTGAAGATCCGCCTTTCGAGCGACCGTTTCTTCACCATGACCTCCGACTTGAAAGGGAGCTGGAAGTTGCTGAAGGACGGCAAGGATGTCGGACAGGGTGAGCTTTCCTTTCTCAATCTCGCTCCACAGGAGTCCCGTGAGCTCACCATCGCTACCAACGTCACTCCCGATCCTTCCGGAGAATACATCCTGCGTTTCCGCTACGACCTGAAGGCGGACACCGCATGGTATCCCGCAGGAATGCCAGCGGCCTGGGATGAAATCGTGCTGCCGTGGGGCAAACGCCCGCCTGCCGCTCCACCGCAAGCCGGCGCAAAGGCTGCATTCTCCCCCGATGGCCCGGCCACCGCTCCCCTCGTCCGCGTGACCGCAGGGGACACGACCGCCGTCCTCGACAAGATCACGGGCCAGATCACATCGCTGAAACGCGGCGGCTCCGAAATCCTCCTCTCGCCGTTGCGCTTGGATTTCTGGCGCGTGCCCACCCAGACCGACAAGGTACTCGGCGTGGACAGAAAATCCGCCGTTTGGCGGGATGCCGGGGCAAATGCCAGGATCCGCCAATCCGAGGTCAAGCAGGACGGCAACGACGTGGTGATCGTAACCGAACTGGACATTCCCGCCGGGAAGTCCTCGGCCAAGGTGACATGGCGTTTCACCGGCACCGGCGAACTTCTCGCTGACGCCGATTTCAGACCAGACCCATCCCAACCGGAAATTCCCCGCATCGGCTTCACCTGTTCGATTCCCGCCGGAACCGGCAACTGGACCTGGTATGGCAAAGGACCTCACGACAACTATGCCGATCGTCAGGACGGCGCCTGGACGACCGTCCACACGGGCCAGATCCCGGCCCTTGTCCATCGCTACCCGGTGCCACAGGAATCCGGGAACCGCACCAATGTGCGCTGGAGCACCTTTGAAAATCCCGCGGGAGGCAATGGCCTGCGGATCGACGCCACCGGAGATTCATTGCTCGAGGTGTCCGCCATGCTTGGCTCACCCGCTGAATATGAGGCCGCCCATCGGCTATCCGATCTGTCCCGCCCGGACCGGATCACCCTCCATTTCGACCATCGTCAGATGGGAGTAGGTGGCGTGGATGACGTGCCCCGCGAGTCGGCAGCCCAAGCCCGCCTCACCACGGAAAAGCCCTACCACTGGAGTTTCATGCTCGGCACCACTCATAGTGCTGCGCCGCCCGCCCTGCCCCGGCGGATTCCTGGCTCACCGGATAAGCTGCCGATCCCGGGTCTGCCCCGGGAGCCCCGCCCATTCCTCCCCACCCTCCGGGAACACCCGCGCCTCCCGTAAAATCCAATCCTGCATCCGACGACTGATTTCCCGCCCGGCTGCAATTTGCCATTCCTACCGGCCTTCCCGCCCGCTATTGCTCGTCCCGCTCATGCTCCAACTGAACGAACCCCTCGCCGACCTCGTGGCCGATGCCGCCGCCGGACTGCACCGCAGCTTCGGCATCGAACCTTCCGTGACCGCCGCCGCTCCAGGCCGCGTCAATCTGATCGGCGAGCACATTGACTACTGCGACGGCTTCGTTCTGCCTTTCGCCATCGACCGCTACATCGTCATTGCCGCCGCCCTCAATGGCACCGGCAATGCGCGCATCGCCTCGTCCCATGGCGGCGGAATCGCCACCTTCGCAGTGGACCAGCCCCAGGTGGAAGGCGAGCCGCAGTGGGCGAACTACCTGCGCGGCGTCGTGCAGGGCTTCCAGCAGCGCGGCCACCACATCCCGGGCTTCGATGCCTACATCGTCTCATCCGTTCCCGGAGGTGCCGGTCTCTCGTCCTCCGCAGCCCTTGAATGCGCCACCGCCACCCTGCTGGAAGGTCTTTTGGACACCGTGCTGGACACCCGCGAGAAGGCGCTGCTCTGCCAAAAGGCGGAGCATGACTTCGCCCATGTGCCCTGCGGCATCATGGATCAGTTCGCTTCCGCGTTCGGCAAGACCAACCGCCTGGTCATGATCGACTGCAAAACCGGCGAGCCCGAACTCGTCCCCTTTGAAAATCCCGACCTCACGGTCGTCATCGCCAATACCACCGTCCATCACCAGCTTTCGGACGGCGGCTACGCATCACGGCGCAAGAACACCGAGGACGGCCTCGCGATCCTCGGCAAGGCCTCATGGCGCGATGTCACCTCGGTCGATGTGGAAGCCGCTTGGGATCGTCTCGGTGATCCGGTGAACCGCCGCGCCCGCCACGTCGTGAGCGAAATCGCACGCACCCGTCTCGCCGCGGAGGCTCTGTCCCGCAATGATTTCGAAGCCCTCGGCCCGCTCATGGCTGCCAGCCACGACTCGCTGCGCGATGACTTCGAAGTCTCCTGCAAGGAACTCGACCTGATGGTGGACATCGCCCGCCGGATCGGACGCAGCGGTGGCGTCATCGGCGCACGCATGACCGGCGGTGGCTTCGGTGGTTCCACCGTCACCCTCTGCGAGTCGGACAAGGCCAAGGAAATCGCCACCGTGATGCGCGACCGTTATCTCGCGGAAACCGGTCTCGATCCGCAGATCTTCGCCTCCCGTCCGTCTCAGGGAGCACACTTGATCGGTCGCGCGGGCTGAACTGAAGACGACTTCCCGCGGGCGGTCGCTAGTTGCGGTCACCCGCTTTGTTTATCAGCGCTCCGGACTCACTCCGTTCGTCGTCCAGTCCCACAGCGGCCGGGTGGTGCCATCTTCCAAACCGAGGCCTTCCAGGTTCCATGGATGAATGCCTTCGGATCCGTTTTCATGAGTGGCGATGGAACGGATATGAAGATTGGAAAGCGGAACGACTTCCTTCTTTGAGGACACGCCGTCGCCATCCGTATCGTTCCACGCCGCAAGTCCTTCGAGCTCCCGGCCGCTGAGCACGCCATCATGATTGTCATCCAGCATGGCCAGCGCGCGGAATCCATTCTCCCAGAAGATACCCCACGTGTACGTGCCGAAGAGCTGCTTGCCATCACGGATGTTTGCTTCACCCGCGGGATCCCATACCAGCAATGAGGTGCCGGGCTTCACCCACGGCCAGGCATCCGCACGACCGAAGCCCGCCAGATCGAAGGTCACCTTCAGCCCCGGCTCAAGCAACGCGCCGATTGAAGATACCTCCCGATCCATCGAAAACACGATGGGCGTGATCGGCCCCATCGGCAGCGCGTTCAGCTTGTCCAGGTGGACGCGCACTTCCTCCACCTTGTCACCACCCGGCAACAGCTTCAGATAAGCCTCGCCCGCCTCGTGGCTGACCAGATCGGAAATCCCAAGCAGCGGCAGGCTTTTCGACGCAGCGTCCTTGGTCTTCGCCAGCACGAAGGCCTTGTAGAACGCAGCCGCCCTGCCATCCACTGGTTCCACCGCCGGCAGATCCTTGAGCCCGGCCTTCTCCAACGCCGGCTGCTCATCCGCGTATTGCTGGAGCAGCGATGCCTTGCCGAGTTGATACAGCGCGTTGTCCGGTGCGAGTGACAATGCCTTGTCAAAATCCGCGAGCGCCTGCCGCACGTGGCGCAGCAGTTCCTCCGGCGCGGGAACAGGAGGAGTCCAATTCGCGGCCCGCATTTCCGCCACCGCCGCATCGTAAGCTTCCAGATAGGTGGAGTGCCGGTCATCCATCGGCACCTCATCCAATCCCATCTTCTTGAGAGCACGCAGCTGCGCTTCCCGCTGCATCTCGATGGTGCGATCGATCTTCGTTCCGTAACCGCGATAGAGCAACGGCAGGCCGTTCTCGTCCTGGCCGCTCCCCACAGTCGCGAGCGCCGCGGACTTGCTGACAAACGCCAGATAGTGGATGCGGGCGGAGACATACCAACCGTTCGCCTCGGCAGGATGAGCCGCGGTGTAGGCGGAGGCGTTTTTCTCCAAGGTCTCCATGGGAACCAGCTTCGGAGGCATGAACATGGCGGAAGCTGAACGGACGGCCAACAGGAGCAGCAACAGGACACGGAATTTCATGGCGGATACAGGGTCTTCCATCACGACACACGGCACAATGGATACTTGGAAAAAACCCTTCGTTCCCCGGTTTGTCGCCCGTTCGAAAACAATTGCACCCAAGTGGAAACTCAGAAGTAGCCCTCTAAGGGTGAACGTGGTATAAATTTAGAACCCGGGGTCCTTTTCACGCGAAATACCTCCGGTGCTTCTGTTGCAACGTCTCCCCAAAAACCCATGAAACCCAAATTCGCACGGCTCGTGTGCCGTACCCTCTTTGTCTCCACGGCCTCCGCCCTCATCTTTTTCTCAGGCACCGCATCCGCGGCGAACGTGACCTGGGACATCGCGCCGGGAACTGTCGGGCCCGGTGATTCCGCCATCACCGGAGGTGCCGGCACCTGGGATGTCACCAACGGCAACTGGACCCTCGACGCCGGGGCGAACAACCTCGCGTGGGTCAACGCGAACAACGACACTGCCATTTTCGGCGGCTCTGTTGGCACCGTGACCCTCGGCGCTCCGATCACCGCCAACGGGCTCACCTTCAACGTCAGCGGCTACACCATTGCGGGAACATCACCGAACATCCTGACCCTGGCTGGCACCACTCCCACGGTGACCGTGACCAATTCCGGTGAATCCGCCATCATCTCGGCGATCATCGCAGGCACGGCCGGTTTGACCAAGGCGGGAGCCGGCACGCTCACCCTCAGCGGCACCAATACCTACACCGGTGACACCACCATCAGCTCCGGCACGCTGGAGTTTTCCGGCAATGCACTCACGCCGGGAGCCGCCGCCGTCTTCAAGAGCTCCGGCACCGCCCTCTTCACCGGCATCAACGATGGCTCTCCGACCACCGCTTCCTCCTACAGCCTCGGTGGTGTGAATACCGGCTTCAGCGGTACCTTCAATGCCAACAACGCCCGGTTGATCGTGGACAACGTCAATGACGTTGGCTCCGCCTCGCTGGTGAATACCGGCTTCGGCCAGCTCTATTTCACGGTGGCAGGCCCCTTCACCAACAACCTGACCATCCAGGGCAATGGCTGGGGCGAGCCGGGAGGAAACTTCGGAGCCATCCGCCTCCAGAACGCCACCACGCTCAGCGGCATCGTCACCCTCGCCAATGACGCGCGCATCACCACCCACGGTTCCACCGGCACCATCAGCGGCAACATCGTGGAAACCGGAGGCGCGCGCACGCTCGACGTCGGCGGTTCGAATTCGACCACCAGTCTCACACTCTCCGGCACCAACTCCTACTCCGGGGGCACCATCGTCAATGGCAGCATCTCTGCCGCCACCCTCGCGCTGAATTTCGCCACCAATGACACCAACAAGCTGGGAGACACCGGCACACTGAATTTCCGGGGCACCTCCACCATCACGCTCACCGGCGGCACGATCACGGATTCCGTGGGAGCCACCTCCTTGAACGCGGGAACGGCAGCCACCATCACCCGCATTTCCGGCGGGGTGAAGCTCGGCCTCGGCGCGATCACCCGCGGCGTGGGCTCCACCTTGAATCTCAGCGCGGACTCCATTGCCACCACCACCAACAGCCCCGTCGGTGGCAACCTCGGCCCCTGGCTCACGGTGAACAACACCGCGCTCGCCACCACCAACGGCCTGGGTGAGATCATCGCGGTCACCTATACGGATGTGCCCACCGTCACCGGCAACATCGCGAACGGATCCAACCAGGTCCGCATCACCACCACTACGGCAGGCAACGTAACAACGGATGCGGGCACCGTGGATGTCAATTCGATCACCCGCACTGAGGCCGGTCTGGCCACGATCTCGATGGCGGGCAATACCCTGCGCCTCGCCCAGCAGGGCGCGGTGCTGTCCGGCACCGGCTCCGGTGGCATCACCTTCGGCACCGCGGCGAATTCCGGCACGCTCACCGCAGGCGGCGCGGCGGACACGGCAGGCAGTCTGGAGTTCAACGTCGTGGCAGGCATCGTCACGGTGAATTCGACCATCACCAACAATGGCAGCGGGACCATCAGCGTGGAGAAATTGGGAGGCGGGGAACTGATCCTCGCGGGCACCAACACCTTCTCCGGTGGCTTCACCTTCAGCGGCGGAATCGTGCGCGCGTCGACCAATAATTCCGCACTTGGCACCGCGGGCGTCGTCGTCAATCGCAGCACCACCCTGGCCACCGCCAACGGCGGCGGCGCACGGACTCTGACAAACACCTTCAGCGTCGCAGCGAACACCACCCTTTCGCTGGACTCCGGCTATTTCAGCCTCACGCTCAACAGCCCCATCAGTGGCGCGGGCAATCTGGCCAGCGCCTCCTCCGGAACCTCCATCTTCGGTGCCGCAAACACCTATACCGGCACCACCACCGTCGGCACGGCCGCCGCCGCTTTCCAAATCAACAGCGGCGCCAGCATCATCGGTACCAGTTCCGTGACCGTGGCCAACGGGGGCAACTCCACGCTGACCAACTTCGGCACCATCACCACGCCCGGAGCCTTCACCCTCAATGGTGGCAGCACCGCGACACAGACTCCGGTGACGAATGGAAACGTCGCAGGCACCACACCCGGCACCATCAATGCCGCCTCCATGACTCTCGGTGCCGGAACCAGTGCTGTCACCGCCTCCCGTGGCGGGGCCTATACCCAGAACACCGGCAGCTCCACTGCCATCACCGGAGCCATCACCGTCACCGGCTCCAGCAGCGTCAACAACCCCAGCACCTCGCAGGGCAGCACCTTCATCAACAACGGCGGCACCGTGACCGCAGCATCGCTGACACTGGTGCAAAGCGCCGCGGGATCCACCATCTCCAACATCGGCGGCACCTACACCCAGTCCGCTGGTTCTACCACCATCACCAACAACATCACCCTGAGCGCCACCGGCACCGGCATCGCCATCGGTGCCTCCGGGAATGACGCCGCGCTCAATCTCAGCGGCGGCAGCATCAGCGCGGGATCGGCGGGTCTCAATGGCACCACCACCGTCTCCGGCACGGGCATTCTCAATGTGGCCGGGACCTTCTACATGGGTGAGGCAGCGGCCGGCCGCAACAGTCTCTTCAACCAGACGGGCGGCACGGTGAACATCAATACCACCACTTCAGACACCATCCGCATCGGCCACTGGGGCACGGAGACCAGTACCTACAATCTTTCCGGCGGCATCCTGAATGTGACCGGTGTCGATGCGGTGCTCGGCTGGGATGGCGCGGGCGTGCTGAACATCTCGAACGGCACCGCCAACTTCCGCGGCCTGCGCCTGGGCAATACCCAGAGCAACGGCAACCACAACGGAGCGAACACCCTCAGCCTCACCGGCGGCACCTTGAACCTCGGCCTCGGCGGCATGGGCAGCGGCGGCACCGGAACGAAAACCGTCAGCTTCGGCGCGGCCAATATCGGTGCCTTCGCCAACTGGACCGGCTCCGCCGCCGCGGCACTGACCAGCACCACACCCGGGACGACCTTCAACACTCTCGATTCCGTCGATGGAATCACCGCCCGCAGCGTCACCATTTCCGGAGTGCTGTCCGGAGTGGGTTCGCTGGTGAAGATCAATGCGGGAGGCATGAGCATTTCGGGAACGAATACCTACAGCGGCACCACCACGGTGAATGGTGGCACGCTTTCCGTCACCGGTACCGGCTCCGTACGCAGCTCCTCCGCCTTCAATATCGGCACGGGAGCCACCTTCCGGCTGGCGTCCACCAATGTCTTCCTGACCGGCCACGGCTCGGCAATGGACAACGCCCGCGTGATCACCGCCGATGGCGGCAATTTCCTCTGCGATTCCGGGGAGTCGCGGCTGGGCAATGTCACCCTGAAGAATGGTTCGACCTGGACGATCAACCGGACCCTCGCCTCATTCGACTACCTGCTGGCAAACACCACCACCGGAGCCGCCACCGTCACGGTGGCCAATACCGGCGGCAACATGAGTCCCTCCGTGATGAGCGGCAGCTCCACCACGGGCCTCCACCTGCAAGGCGTGCAGAACTTCGACGTGGCGGATGTAACCGGCAGCAGCACCACCGACCTCTCCGTCACCATGACTCTCGCCGGTCCCGGCTCCACCGGTGGCGCGGTCGGCGGAATCAACAAGCTCGGTGCGGGCACGATGGATCTCACACAGGGAAACACCTATACCGGCACCACCACCGTGAGTGCCGGAACGTTGCTCGCGAACAACAGCAGCGGTTCCGCCACCGGCACCGGTGCCGTCACCGTGAACAGCGCCGCGAAACTGGGAGGCTCCGGCACCGCCAGCGGTGCGGTGACGATCGCCAGCGGCGGCACCATCGCTCCGGGCAACAGCGTGGGCACCCTCAATACCGGAGCCCTCATCCTCACCGGCACCTATGCCTGCGAAGTCAATGGCGCGACAGCGGACAAGATCGCCGTCACCGGCAATCTCGATCTCACCGGCGGCACGCTGGCCATCACCTCCTCCAGCCCCAGCGGCACACTCGTCATCGCCAGCTACACCGGCACGCTCACCGGCACCTTTGGCACGGTCACCGGCCTGCCCCCGGGATACGCCCTGAACTACAACGCCGGAGCCAAGCAGATCGAACTTGTCCCCTCGGACGCCTATTCCTCCTGGGCGACCACCGCAGGCCTCACCGGCGGTAACAATGGCAAAGCCGACAACCCGGACGGTGATGGTCTGAACAACCTCGGCGAGTTCGCCTTCAATGACAATCCCCTGTCCGGAGTCTCCAGCGGCAAGATCGCCTCCAAGATCGCCACCATCGGAGCCGACCAGGTGATGACGCTCACCCTGCCGGCACGTTCCACCGCCAGCTTCAGTCCATCCGGAACGACCATGACCGCCACCGCGGACACCGTGACCTATGTGGTCGAGGGCAGCGACACGCTGAGCACCTTCGCCATCGCGGTCACCGAAGTCACCGGACCGGATGCCACGGCGATCCAAGCCAGCCTCGGTCTGCCCCTGCTCGACAGCGGCTGGACCTATCACACCTTCCGCCTGACCCCGACCGTGGCTTCCGCGCCGAAGGGCTTCATTCGCGCGAAGGTGAGCTCGCCGTAACTCACCCCTACAAGGCACGAATTCCGAAGAGGCGCCTGATCCGGGCGCCTCTTCCGTTTTCCGCACCCGCTGGACAAGGTCCGGGCTTGTTCCCTACGGTTCGGCCAATCCGATGCCTGCCACCGCGAACCGCCTCAACATCTTCACCGAGTCCGTCATCCGTGGCACCACCCGGCTGGCCAACCAACATGGGGCAATCAATCTGTCGCAGGGCTTTCCGGATTTCGATCCGCCGGAGCCTCTGCTCGCCGGATTGGAAAAAGCCACACGCGGCCCTCATCACCAGTATGCGATGACCTGGGGCGCGCCACGCTTCCGTGACGCGCTCGCACGCAAGATTTCACGTTTCACCGGTCTTCAGGTCGATCCGGACCAACACCTCGTGGTCACCTGCGGCAGCACCGAGGCGATGATGGTCGCGATGATGACCGCGTGCAATCCGGGCGACCGCGTCATCGTCTTCTCGCCCTTCTACGAGAACTACGCAGCGGATGCGATCCTCTGCGGCGCGGAACCCATCTACGTTCCACTGCGCCTGCCGGACTTTCATTTCGATGAAGACGAACTCGCACGCGCCTTCGCGCTCAAGCCGAAGGCGATCGTCGTGTGCAATCCCTCGAATCCCACCGGCAAGGTCTTCACCCGCGACGAACTGGTGACCATCCTGCGCTTCGCTGAAGAGCATGATACGTTCGTCATCACGGACGAGCCATACGAACACATCGTCTTCGCGCCACACGAGCACGTCTATTTCTCCGCGCTTCCCGGTGCCGCATCACGAACGCTCACCTGCAATTCTCTTTCGAAAACCTACTCCATTACCGGCTGGCGGCTCGGCTACGTCCATGCGGCTCCGGAGGTGATCGCCCAGGCACGGAAGGTGCATGACTTCCTCACCGTGGGTGCGGCCGCCCCGCTGCAGGAAGCCGCAGTGGCCGGACTCGAACTGCCGGACAGCTACTATGCCGGCCTGCGCGATCTCTACACTCGGAAGCGGGATGTCTTCCTCGGCTACCTGCGGCAAACCGGACTGCCTTTCACCGAACCGCATGGTGCGTACTTCACGCTGGTGGATATTTCCTCACTCGGCTTCGCCCATGACAGCGAAGCCTCGGAATGGCTGATCAAGGAAATCGGAGTCGCCGGAGTCGCGGGTTCCAGCTTCTTCCGCGAGCCGGTGAACCACCTCATCCGCTTCCACTTCGCGAAGAACGAAGACACCCTCCATGCGGCGGGCGAACGGCTTCTCAAATTGAGGCGTTGAGTGGGAGCGGAATCCCGCGGTACGTGGCAGCCGGGAATGATCTCCCCCCGGAGCGTCCCGGGTGCCCGGTGGATCCGCATTGACGGATTCCACCCCCATTCCCATCAACTTCGCTCAGCGGCAGAGGAAGTAAATGGCCAATGAGAAGGTGCCGATCCAAACGGCTCCGATGTGAGCCACGCCGAAGGAACGCGCCCCGGGCGTTTCCGCCGGATCATCGCGGTGCGGGCCGAAGAGGACGTTGTAGCGGACCACCAGCCAGCCACCGAGAAAGGTCCAGGCGAACAAGAAGAGCACGATGGCGGTTTTCAGCAGGACAATCATGACGTGTGTCGGTTGACGGAGTCATTCTGGCCTCTTCCTGGCGATCATTACAGATACAGCGAAACAAATTGTATTGCGGTACAGTTCGAGCAAGCGATCGTTGTGCCGGTCGAATGGAACACACCCGTTACGAAACCCTGGCCAATCGCCTGGCGGAGTTGATCCGCGGCGGCACCTTCACCGCAGGCGACCGAATGCCATCCGTCCGCCAAAGCAGCCGCGAACACCGGGTGAGCATTTCCACCGTCATCGAAGCCTACCGGCGGCTTGAGGACACCGGCCTGATCGAGGCACGCCCGCGGTCCGGCTACTATGTGAAGGCTCCTTCCCTTCCTGCGGCCCGCCTCCCCACCATCGCCACACACGCCAAAAAGCCCGTCCACATCGGCGGTGCCTCCCTGTTCGAGGCCCTCATGGATACCGTGGCGGACCCCGCCGTCATTCCCTTCGCCGCCGCAGCTCCGGATGATTCGATGATCCCCAGGGCCAAGCTCGCCTCGATCTCGAATGCGATCTTCCGCAAGCATGGCGGTGCGGCCCTGCGCTACACCCTGCCACCCGGCCGCCGCGAACTGCGCGTGGCGGTTTCCAAACGCCTGCTCGGTGCCGGCATCAAAGCCTCCCCCGATGAAATCATCACCACCCATGGCGCCACCGAGGCCTTGCTGCTGGCACTCCGCGCGACCACCAGGCGCGGCGATCTGGTGGCCGTGGAAACGCCCACCTATTTCGGCATCCTCCATCTGCTCCGCGATCTCGGCCTGCGGGCGATCGAGATCCCCGTCAGTCCGCGCGAGGGATTGCTGGTGGACGCCTTTGAGTCCGCCTTGAGGAAACACCGCGTCGCCGCCTGCGTGGTCCAGCCGGATTTCCACAATCCCATCGGCGGAGTGATGCCCCCGGCAGCAAAAGAACGCCTCGCCCGGCTCTCCGGGCAGCACGGTTTCACCATCATCGAGGACGACGTCTATGGTGAACTCAGCCATGAAGGTGTGCGCAATTCCTCCATCTCTCTCTACGGCGGTCGTGTGATCCATATCGGTGCCATCTCCAAGACCCTCGCGCCGGGCCTGCGGGTTGGCTGGGTCGTGCCGGGTCCGCATTTCGCGGAGATCAAGCGCCTGAAGAACATCCAATGCCCGTGGAATGCCACGCTCTCCGAACTGATGGTGGCGGAGTTCCTCGAGGCAGGCGGCTACGACCGCCATCTGCGCCGCATCCGCCAGCTATATGCCGTGCAATGCGCGCGCATGCGCCAGGCGGTGATCGAAGCCTTTCCGGATACCTGCCGAGTGAACCAACCCCAGGGTGGCTTCGTGCTGTGGATCGAAATGCCGGTCGGCTTCGATGCCGAACATTTCGCGGTGAAGGCGATGGAGCAACGGATCAGCCTGGTGCCCGGGCCGGTGTTTTCAGCCTCCGGAGGATTGCGCAACTGCTTCCGTCTGAGCTGCGGCTTTGCATTCAATGATCGCACGCTGGATGCGGTCCGGTTGTTGGGGAAACTCGCCGGGAAATAGGGGTTCCGGAGTCAATGGATTTCGCGGCGAAAGATCGTGCGCGGGAAACGCTTTGATCTTGTCTCCACACCCCCATCGCCCACGTTAGGGGGATAACCGAATTCCCACCCTGACTTCATCGCATGTCCGATCTGCTCATCCGTAATGGAATCCCTCTCTCACTGGCTTTTGGAGCGCTCGGACTGGGCGCGGCGGTGGTCCTGATCCGCTCGATTTTGAAGGCATCGGATGGCAATGAAGCCATGCGCTCGATCGCCGGTGCGATCCAGGCGGGCGCGAAAGCCTATCTCAATCGTCAGCTCGGTGCCGTCAGCATGATCGCCGTGGTGATGTTCATCGTCATCGGTCTGCTGCGTGATTGGACCACCGCGGGCGGCTTCGTCGTCGGCGCGGGCTGTTCGCTCATCGCAGGCTACATCGGCATGACCATCGCCGTACGCGCGAACGTCCGCACCGCACAGGCCGCCTCGGTAGGTTCGCACCCGGCCCTCAAGGTCGCCTTCAGCGGTGGTGCCGTCACCGGTCTGCTGGTGGTCGCGCTCGGCCTGCTCTCGGTCGGCGGCTTCTACCTCACCGTGCTGAAGGTATCCGGCAATCCGAAGACCGCCATCGATTCGCTCATCGGTCTGGCGCTCGGCAGTTCCCTCGTCAGCGTCTTCGCCCGTCTCGGCGGCGGTATCTACACGAAGGCTGCGGACGTAGGAGCCGACCTCGTCGGCAAGGTGGAGCAGAACCTTCAGGAAGACGATCCGCGCAATCCGGCGACGGTGGCGGACAACGTGGGTGACAATGTCGGCGACTGCGCGGGCATGGCCGCGGACGTGTTCGAAACCTACGCCGTCTCACTCATCGGCGGCGTGCTGGTGGGCCATCTGGTCAGCCCGGAAAGCATGGCGGCGCTGTCCTATCCTTTCGTCGTTTGCGGGATCTCCATCCTCGGCGCGGTGCTTGGAGTGCTCTACGTGAATCTCTTCAAGCAAAGCGCGACGCGCGCCCTGCTCGGTGGCGTGGGAATCAGCGGTCTGTTCTCCGCGCTGCTGCTCTATCCCGCCACCCGTGCGATGTTCCCCGATGGCCTTACTGTCACGGGGGCAACCGTCACGGCGAACGCCCTCTACGGCTGCATCCTCACCGGCATCGTCCTCACCTTCGCCTCGGTGTGGATCACGAACTACTACACCTCCACGGAATTCGGTCCCGTGCGCCGCATCGCCGCCGCCTCCGAAACCGGCCACGGCACCAATGTCATCGCCGGACTCGCCGTGGGCAATCACGCCACCGTGCTCCCCGTGCTACTCATTTGCGGCAGCATCTGGTGCAGCCACGAATGGGCGGGGCTCTACGGAATCGCCATCGCGGTGGTTTCGATGCTCAGCCTCTCCGGCATCGTCATCTCGCTCGATGCTTTCGGCCCCATCACCGACAACGCTGGCGGCATCGCCGTGATGAGCGGACTGGACCCGGCGGTTCGCAAGGTGACTGATGAACTCGACGCCGTGGGCAACACCATGAAAGCCGTCACCAAGGGCTACGCCATCGCCTCCGCCGGTCTCGCCGCCATGGTGCTCTTCGGCTCCTACGTGGAGGAATTGAAGGCCCACCTTCCCGGCCAGGTCTTCCATTTCGATCTCACCAATCCGAAGATCATGATCGGCCTCTTCATCGGCGGCATGCTGCCGTTCCTTTTCACCGCCTTCGCCATGGATGCCGTGGGCAGTGCAGCCGGTGCGGTGGTCCATGAGGTCCGCCGCCAACTCGGCCTCAAGCCGGGTATCCTGAATGGCACCGAGACACCGGAATACGGCCAGTGCGTGGACATCGTGACCAAAGCAGCCCTGCGCCAGATGGTTCTTCCCGCGCTGCTGCCTCTCGTCTTCGTGGTCGCCGTCGCCGCCATTCCCAGCCTCGGCAAGGAAGCCCTCGGCGGCATGCTGGTCGGCACCATCGTCACCGGCCTGTTCGTGGGCATCTCCATGACCTCCGCGGGCGGTGCCTGGGACAACGCCAAGAAATACGTCGAGGACGGCAATCACGGCGGCAAAGGCAGCGACACCCACAAGGCCGCCGTCACCGGAGACACCGTGGGCGACCCCTACAAGGACACCGCCGGCCCGGCCGTAAACCCCATGATCAAGGTGGTCAACATCCTGGCCATCCTCATCATCCCCATCCTTTTCAAATAAAGCCGCTTGCGAAGATCAGAACGGCTGATTTCAAGAGCTTGGAGCACCGGATTTCCGGTGCTCTTTTTTGTTCGTCGGAAGGTCCGTCTGTTAGATCCGCGGATTCCTCCGGGTGCGTTGTTGGCAAATTGCAATTTGCTTCGGAATTCCGAAGCAAGAGGTGGCGAGGGGGAGAACTTTTGCACGGCTCACTTCCGTTGCATCCAACATTTCAAAGTGTCTATCCGACGAGCTGTTGGACCATGCATTTTCCCTAGTGCCGCAATGCACTCCGACGTGGGCAAAACGCAAGCCGCACACACGTGATGCAATCCTTCACCTCGCTTTCCACAGGCAGGAAAACGGCCCTGCGATGTGGTTACAAAGGAGGTGCTGTTGATTCTCCCGGGGATGTGGAAGCATCCGCCGGTTTGGCACGCGGCATGCGATGGATTCACGAAAATCCGGGCAGCCGAGTGGGCTGCCCTTTTCACAAGATCAACCTCCAACAAGCGCACGCCATGGCCATGACAGAACGCCTCACGGATCTCTGGATCGAGCAGTTGAAGAACCTCCACAGCCTGGAGGTCCAGCTTGCCAAGGCGCTTCCTGCCATGGCCCGCACGGCCGAGCGCGAGGAGGTCCGGAACTTCCTGCTCCATCACCGCGTCCGCGCCAAGGCGCACGCCACCATGTTGGAAACGATCCTCGGCGAACTCGATGAAACTCCCGGCAATGTGACCTGCGCCGCCATGGGACGCCTCGTTGCGGAATGGAAGCCGTCCGATGACATCGAGCTCCTCCGCACCGTCCGCCGTGGCGTGCATCAGGAAATCGAACGGCTCGCCAAGGCCATCAACGGTGCCCGCGTGCTCGGCTACGATGACGCCGCCGAGCTGCTGTGCGCCGCCATGGAGGAGGAGCAATATGAAGACGCGTCCCTGGCCAAGCTGGGCCGGCGGATTCATGGCCACGCCAGCCGCTACGCCGCAGCGTAGCCCTCTTGCCACGTAGTTTCGGGAAGACGATGGACGCACCCTACGGTGTCGGCTGCGGGACGCATGCAGCCCGGGAAGAGCCTTGGGGACCGGGATGCCCCCGATGAATGCGATGTCTGACGTACCCTCCTTCAGGCCAATGCCTTTGAGGATAGTGCGTGAAATTCTTGATCCCGAGGGGGACGAAGACCCGGATCCTATTGCATGGCGAGTGAATCGCTTACCTTCTACACCTCAACGGCATTGGCCTGAAGGAGGACCTGCGTACCAAAAGCTCCCGGCGGAGTTACTCAAAAGAATTTTCTCCCTCCGCTCCCCCTTTTCCCAGTCCATCCACTTTTCCTTCTTGAAACATACCAACCGGTCGGCATGTTCTGTTCATGAGCCGCCGCCCGCATGATCCCTCGGCCACCCGCAGTGCCGTTTTGCAGGCCTCCTATGACGAGTTTTATCGCAACGGTTTCCAAGGCGGCAGCCTCAACCAGATCGTGGAACGTGCCGATCTGACCAAGGGAGCCCTCTTCCATCACTTCCCGGACAAAGCCGCACTGGCCGTTGCCCTGGTGGACGAGCGATTTTTCCCGGCTCTAGAGGAGCGATGGTTCCAGCCGTTGCGTGAGACCTCCGATCCGGTCACCACTCTCCGCGATCTGATCCGAGGACACGTGGCCAGGATCGAAAAGGAAGGTCCTGGCGGCTTCCTTTTTCATGGCTGCCCCATCGCCAATCTGGCCACCGAAATGGCCCCTTTGGATGACGTCCTACGTGGAAAATTGGACTCGCTTTATGCAGCATGGCGCGAGGCGATTTCAAAAGCTTTGGAGCGTGGTCAACGCGCTGGAATCGTGCATGCCTCGATCGCCCCGGCCGCCGAGGCCGTTTTCTTCGTCGCCAGCATGGCAGGGACCGCTACCCAAGGTAAAACCGCCCGTGATATCGGCATCTTCCGCCTCATGCTGAAAGCCTTGGAAGGTTATCTGGAGACTTTGCGCGCTCCTTTGAAATGAAGATTTCAAGCGCTTGGCCCCGGGAGTCATCCACAGCCATTCCCAAGTTACCAACAACTTGCCGCGGTCTTCCGCGCCGGTTTTCAACAGAATTCCTAACAGGATACTAACCGCTTTCCCACAGATTCTTCACACGCTTGCTCACCAGTCACCCACAGGTTTTCCAGAAAGTATTCACGATATTATCCACGGGTTGTTAACCAGATATCCACCTTGGCATCCACCGGTTGCCCGCATGTTATCAACAGATTTATTAACCGATTATCAACCGGTTGTTCACATCAAGAATCCGCGAAAATGAGCGAAAAAAACCGACCGCTGGACGCGCCGGGAGCCGGGCTGCCGCCCGTCGAGGGATGGCTGGCGAGGCATGTGATCTTTCCGAGGTTCGCGCGTCGGACGACAACCGCGGAAGCGGTGGAAAAATTCATCGCCGATGGGAGGTGGATCGTGGAACGGATCCGCGGGCTGGAGCCGGAGCAACAGCGGAGCCAGGTGAGGATCGCGCGGCTGCGAGGGATGGAAGACAGCTCGCGGGAGTGGTCGCCGCTGATGGTGGTGGAGCATCTGCTGATGACCGGACCGGGGATGCTCGGCGCGGCGAAGATGCTCTCCGCCGGAATCGTTCCGAGGCGGGCGGTCAGTACGGCGGCGGTGAAACCGAAGGGGGATTCCGGACCGGAAATCCTGGATGACTTCGCTAAGCTGTTGGACGGCTACGCGGAGGAGGTGGCCGGACTGGCGTTTCCGGACGAACCAAAATTTCCGCACCCTTGGTTCGGCCCGCTCGATTCGCGGCGGTGGGTCGTACTGAACGCGTTCCACCAGGCGCTGCACCGGCGGCAGTTGGAAAAAATCATGGAGGCGATGTAGAGCAAGTTTCCAACTTGCGGCCGGGCATGGCGAAGTAAGTCCGGCAATGGCGTGAACGGATCGGGAACGGCTCGCAAAGATCGCCGCCTCGAATGCCGGGCCACCGGGCTCTTCCCACCCGCACGTTGAAAACCTGCGCTACTACTTCCCCTTCCCGCCGCCAAGTTTGCAGACCCTTTTATAGTGGGCGGCCTCAACCGGGGTGATGGAAAGGCGGGTGCCTTTCTGGAGAATCACCATGCCTTGGAGCGCATCGTCTTCCTTCATTTCCTGGAGCGGAATGTACATCGGAAACTTTTCCACGAACTCGAAATCCCGCAGCCACCAGCGTGGGTTCTCCTTCGTCGCCTTCGGATCGAAATACTCGCTGGCCTCATCAAACTGAGTTGGGTCCGGGTAGGCGTCCCCGACCACGCGGGCCACACCGGCCACGCCTGGCGGCACCGCATTGGAGTGATAGAAGAGCGCGAGATCGCCGGGCTTCATGTCCTTCCACATCGAATTCCGCGCCTGATAGTTCCGCACGCCGCTCCACGGCTCGCGTTTCACCTTGGCGAGGTGGTCGATGGAAAACACGTCGGGCTCGGACTTGATCAGCCAGTGGCGCATGGGAGGACAAGAGTATGAAAGTCCAAGGTCTTAAAGTCGAAAGTCCGACCTTCGGCCTTCGATAATTAGGAACTTGCATCTCGTGCGCCGCCGCCTCCGAATGCCTCCAATGTCCACCCCGCGTGTCAAAACCATCGCGTCGATCACGGTCGGCGAGTTTTTCGAACGCCATGCCGAGGTGCTCGGCCTGTCGCTGCACGGCGAGAGCCACGGCTTCGACCGCCTGATCAGCGAGCCGGCGATCAACCGCCCGGGTTTGGCGCTGGCGGGGTTCTTTTCCTACTTCGCACGGAAGCGGATCCAGGTCTTCGGCAATTCCGAGCTGGCCTATTTGAAGAAGCTGCCGGACCCGATGCGTGCCGACCGCTTCCGCCGGATCTGCGACCGGGACATCCCGTGCATCGTGGTGGCCCGCGGCGCTACGCTGGGTGACGACCTGATGGCGGTGGCGAAGGAGCACCACATTCCCGTCTTCGGCACCTCGCAGGTGACCATGAAGTTCCTGAATGCCGCCACGATCCGGCTGGAACACGACTTCGGCCCCAGCGTGACCATGCACGGCTGCATGGTGGACATGCGTGGCATCGGCGTGATGATCGTGGGCAAGAGCGGCTCGGGCAAAAGCGAAACCGCCGTCGGCCTGCTGGAACGCGGAGCCGCGCTGGTGGCGGATGACATGGTGCGGCTGAAGCTGGTAGGCGGCGAGCTGATCGCCACGGCCCCGGACCTTTCCCGCGGCTACATGGAAATCCGCGGCATCGGCATCATCAATGCGGCCAACCTCTACGGCCTCGCCTCGATCCGCCCGGACAAGCGCCTTGATCTGGTCGTAACGCTCAAGCCCCACGCCGATCTCAACGAGGTGGACCGTCTGGGACTCCAGACGAAGACCTTCGAAATCCTCGGCCAGCACATCCCACACGTGGAAATCCCGGTGGCTCCGGGCCGCGACACCGCCCGCATGGTGACCATCGCCGCCCTGGACCAGCAGCTCCGCCGCCTGGGCTACAACATGGCGGACGAGTTCAACCAGAAGCTGCTCAACCACATGGCAGGCGGGTTCTGAGCCCCGCCTCCCCGGCTGCGTATTTCCTCTGCCCCGGGTCTTCATTTTTACCTTGGAGTCTCCCGAAACCGCTCCCTACACTCCGCCCGTCGCCGCTCCCGGCGTCCCACCCTCCATGGCTCGCAAAGACTTCACCATCATCAACAAGCTGGGCATCCACGCCCGGCCTGCGGCCCAATTCGTGAAAACCTCGAACCGGTTCCAATCGGAAATCCGCGTGGAGAAGGATGGCGAGGAAGTGGATGGCAAGAGCATCATGGGCCTGATGATGCTGGCCGCCGGTCATGGCTCGGTGATCGCCGTGACCGCCGAAGGTCCGGATGCCGATGAAGCACTTGATGCGATCGGCGATCTGATCACGCGCAAGTTCGAGGAGGATTGATCCTTCGCACGTAGCTTCTCCTTCAGGAGGGCCTCTGAAACTTCGTATCCATCTTGCAGGCTCCCATACCTGCGGGGTCTCATCGTGGCTGCATCGGTCTGGCAGCCGTTATCGTGATCCCAAAATCCTCACCACCCTCCTGAAGGAGGAACTACGTACGCAGAGAGCGACGTGGGGCCGCGTGCATCAGGATGCCGCCGATGATGACGGCCAGCCCCACAATGCCGAACACATCTGGTGGGTGGATGCCGATGAGAATGGCTTCAAACAGCAGAGTGAACAAGATTTCCGCTGCCTGGGTCGCCTCTACCGCCGCAAGAGCCTCGGGCTCGCGGCTGACCGATTGGGTGGCCGCATAAAACATCGGCGTGGCGATGACGCCGCACGCGGCCACGATCAATGAGCCACTCCACTGCGCCGCAGGCGGCCATCCCGCCTGAAACCAACCCCACGCACACAAGGCCAGCCATGCGGGCAGGCTGCCGATGGTCAGAGCCGTGAGGCGGATCACGGCATCCGGCCGGAGCTGTTGTTTTTCCATGAGCTGCATGCTCATGCGGTTCCCGATCGGATGGGCGGTGGCGCTCACCAACACGAGCATCAATCCCACCAGCACCGGACCCAGTGCGACCTCCCGGGCCTGTCCTACTTGCAACAACATCACGCCGATCACAATCAACGAGCTATATCCCAGCGCGCGGCGCGGAATATGTCTCCGATGGTCATCGTACAGCCAGGGCGCAATTACGATGCCAATCACGATCGCCACCGGCCACGATCCGGCCACCACCCATGCCGGGGAAATCGCACACGCCGCCACCAGCGGTACATAGAAGAGACCGCAGCCGACCGTTCCCCACACGATCCAGCCCAGCGGCGCGGCCTTCCATGCCTGCCACAGATCGGACCATCTGCCACGGACCACCAGGATGCCCAGCAGCATCGGCAGCATCATCAGAAACCGCAGCGATGCCGTCCACGCCCAGTGCCCGTTGGCCTCCGCCATCTGGCGGCTCAGCACAAAGCTGACGGAGAAAAACGCCGCGGCCAGCATGCCAAGGCCAAGCCCACGCCACAGGCGGGATTGGGAGGAATCCGGGTTCATGCCGGAGAGGCCGCATCCGGGACCGCAGTGCGGACGCGGTTCTGCTGGAAGCGTTTGCAAGCATCTCCGAAGGCTTGGAGCACCTTCAGTGAATGCGGACGATCCTGTGGCCGCCACTCCGGATGCCACTGGACGGCGAGATTGAAACCCTTGGCCGTGGGACAGGTGAAAGCCTCCACCAGACCATCCGGTGCGTGGGCCTCCGCACGCAACGAGGGCGCGAGGCGATTCACTCCCTGGCCATGTACGGAATTCACCTCGATCTCGGGCTCCCCGAAGATGCCCTCCAGCACACCACCCGCCGTGATCGCCACGGGATGGGCAAGTGCATAGCGTTTCTCCAGATTCTCCCGGTCGTCCGGCCGATGATCAGACAGGCCCGGCGCCTCATGTACCGCCTGATGCAGACTGCCGCCGAGCGCGACATTGATCTCCTGATAGCCGCGGCAGATGCCGAAAACGGGAATCCCCCGCTCCAGCGCCAGCCGGATCAGCGGCAGCGTCCACGCATCCCGGTCGGTATCCTGCGGCAGCGAGGGATCGTGGACCTCCTCGCCGTAGTGGGACGGATGGACGTTGGAGGGGGAACCGTTGAAAAGGATCCCGTCCGCCACCGCCAGCAGCGCCGAAAAATCGCCACCCGCCGCCTCCGGCACGATCAAGGTCTGGCAGCCGACAAGCGTGAGGGCATCGACGTAATTGCCCCGAATGGTGTATGTGGGAAAACCGTCGAGCTCGACCTTGCAGGAAGCGATCAGAACCACAGGTCGGGCGGAAGAAACGGGTGCATTCATGAACAAAGGAGAGGCAGAATCCGTGCCGCCAGCGAACCAGCGGAAAAGCGCTCCGGCAACCGGTTTCCACCACCGGCGGCATTCTCCCGAGGAGAGATGCCCGCTATTGCCCGGAAATGCCGCCTTCGACTGATCTCCAAAGACATCGGCAGCCCTACGAATTCTTCTTTCACGCCTCCCCGGACCGCCTCATGATCCGTCCGAAACATGGCAGAGATCGCAGTTGAACCGGAAGTCATCTATCAGGGGATTCCCGCGTCGCCGGGGATCGCCATCGGTCCACTGCATGTCATGGCCCGCGGTTTCTCCGCACCGGAGGTCTATGAGATCCTGGAGTCCGACATCCCGCGCGAGCAGGAGCGTTTCCATGAAGCGCTGGACGTAACCAAACGCCAGCTCGCCGAACTCCAGCAGCGGCTGGAATCCCTTTCCGGCGGCAAGGAGAGCGACATCTTCGAAGCCCACCAGATGCTCCTGGAGGATCGTGCGGTGGTGGACCGCGTGAGCGATGCCATCGCGGAACGCTGCCAGAATGCGGAGTATGCCTTCTATGCGGTGATGCAGAACTTTCTGGAAGCCATGCGCCGCATCCCGGACCCGTATCTGCGCGAAAGGACCGCGGACATCGAGGATGTCTGCCAGCGCGTGCTGCGGAACTTCAAGGCCGAGGAGAGCGAGGTCCGCCACGTCGCGCCCTCGGATGGCCAGCACATCCTGATCGCCTACGATTTCACGCCGTCCGATACGGCCGCGATGAACCGCCGCCATATCCTCGGCTTTGCCGCGGAGCTGGGCAGCGTGAACTCGCACACCGCCATTCTCGCCCGCGCGCTTGGCATTCCTGCCGTGCTTGGTCTCGACGGCACGGTCATCGATCTCCAGACACTCACGCCCGGCATTCTCGATGGTTACGCCGGCAAGCTGATCCTGCATCCATCCGCCGAAACGCTGGCCCGCTACGAAGCACTCAGCGCGGAAAAGGCCAAGGTCCGCAGCGCGCTGGAAGCGATGAAGGGTGCGGCCACCGACACCACCGACGGCCGCGCGATCACCCTCTCCGCCAACGTCGAACTGATCGATGAACTCCCGCTGGTGAAACGCAGCGGCGCGAAGGGCATCGGCCTCTACCGCACCGAATTCCTGCTGCTCAACGGCGAGGAAATGCCGGATGAAACCCAGCAGGCGGACGTTTACACCAAGCTGGCGAAGGAACTCTCCCCGCACACCGTGATCGTCCGCACGCTGGACGCCGGTGGCGACAAGCTGCCGGTGGAACCACTGACCGACCCGGAGCCGAACCCGTTCCTCGGCTGGCGCGGCATCCGCGTCTCGCTCTCGCGTCCCGCGATGTTCAAGGACCAGCTCCGCGCGATCCTGCGCGCCAGCGCCCACGGCAAAATCGCCGTGATGTTCCCGCTCGTCTCCGGCCTCTCCGAAGTGAAACGCGCCCGCACCATCCTGCGCGAGTGCATGGATGAGTTCGACAAGGCCAGCATCCCCTTCAACCCCGACCTGCCGGTGGGCGTGATGATCGAGGTGCCCAGCGCCGCCGTCTGCGCCGACCTGCTCGCACCGGAAGTCGACTTCTTCTCGATCGGTACCAACGACCTCATCCAGTACACCGTCGCGGTGGACCGCGTGAATCCGCATGTGGCGGACCTCTACCGTCCCACCCATCCCGCCGTCATCCGTCTCATCAAGAAGACCATCGACGCGGGCAACGACCACGGCATCTGGACCGGGGTCTGCGGTGAAATGGCCGGTGACATCCGCCTCACCCCGCTCCTGATCGGTCTCGGAGTGGAGGAGCTTTCCGTCGGCCCGCATCAGGTCCCGCGCGTCGGCCAGGCCGTGCGTTCCCTCAGCCATGCCGAGTGCGCCGCGATGTCGGACGAGGCGCTGAAGAAGGCGCACAGCTACGAGATCCTCGGGCTGTCGTTGTCGCTCGCGCGGAAGTACTACGGGAATCTGTTGGATTGAACGATCTCCGCCCAAGGGCTGGATCTTTTACCGACATTTGACGGACAATCAGGCGAAAATGTCTATGTTGGCGGGATGAAATGCCTGCTCCTTTCCGTCGTGGTCTTGTGGCTCAGCATTCTGCCGTCCCGCGCTGAAATGCCGAAGCAGGAGCCGCCGAAAACTCTCAAAACCTACGTCATCCCGGCAGAGAGCTTCCATTTCGTCAACGACATCGAAGAGGCGACACGACGCTGGAACTCCACCAAAGAGGCCATGACTCTCGATGTTCTCACGGTGTCCGGCGAAAAGCCGCCGAAAGCACTCACTCCCCTCGTGAAAGGTGCCGCCCTGAAGAAGATGGAAACCAAGGAGGAGGAAAAAACCTTCCGCCTCGAAATCTCCGTCACCGAAGAACAGGACCGCCGTATCCGGGAGGCCTTGGAAAAGAAGACCCCGTTGCTGGTGGGATACTACCACTACGGCTGGTGAGCAGGATGGAGGAGCACAAGCTTTCGTCCTTGGCTGGACACCCATCGCAAGATCCATTGGGAGGCATGAACTCCCTCCTCGTCATCGCTCCTTATAAATTCGAAGGCATGTGGGTCTTCGATGATCCTGCCGTTGGATTGCGTCAGGAGCCGTTTGTCAGCGGTGCGGATACGATCATCGATATGCTCACGCAATCCATTCCGAACGCAGCGGAAGGATTCCGACTCGTGTTTTCCGCCCAACCGTTCCCGGGCTATGAGGCGCGCTTCGTCTGGAACCGTCCGGAGATGGGAGGCAACTGGTACGCATGGCCGGAGGGCGGAATCGAAGGCTGGCTCTGCCCGGCGCTATTCAAGTATTTCGAAACCGCCCCGGCAGAGATCTACGTGAAGGCTTCTGCGAAGTGATCCGGAGGAGCGGGTCGGGTGAAAACGCGAAAGCCTCCCGGCTCTGCTTTCTCTAACTTCTTCCTTTGCGCCTCCGCTGCTTTGCGTGAATGCTCCGGCGTGAAACTTTTCGATCTCGCCCGCGAACGCGCGCTCATCCATTCCACCGCGGCCACGCTCGGTTGGGATCAGGAGACCCACCTGCCGGACGCCGCCCATCCCTACCGCGCCGCCCAGCTTTCCTGGCTCACGGCGAAAGCCCACCTGCTCTCGACCTCCGACGAATGGAAGGCAGCTCTTGAGGAAGGGGAAGCCGCCGATAAAGGCGGCGATGTGACGCTGACCGCGAACCTGCGCGAGATGCGCCGCCAGTTCGACCGCTCGACGAAACTGCCGGTTGAACTTGTCGCGCGCGAGTCCGAAGCGACCTCGCTCGGCAAACATGCGTGGGCCTCCGCCCGTGAAAATTCCGACTTCGCTGCCTTCGCGCCGCATTTGGAAACGCTGCTCGCCATCGCCCGTGAGAAAGCGGAGCTGTGGGGCTACGAGTCGGAACCCTACGACGCGCTGCTGGACACCTACGAGCGCGGCAGTACCGCGGCGAAAATTTCCGCCCTCTTCGATACGCTGCGCCCGCAGCTCATCAACATCGGCAATCTCGCGGTGGCGAATTCCGAGGCGCGCAATGCCCGTCTGCCAGCCGGACCTTATCCCATCGAAGCGCAGAAGCGTTTCAATGCCGTGGTCGCCAAATCGCTCAGCTTCGAGTTCAACGCCGGTCGAATCGATACCACCACGCACCCATTCTGCACCACGCTCGGCCCGCGCGATATCCGTCTGACCACGCGCTACGACACAGAGGACTTTACCTCCTCGCTCTTCGGCGTGATGCATGAAGCTGGTCACGGGCTTTATGAACAGGGCCTGCCGCAGGATGACTTCGGACTGCCGTCCGGAGATGCCGTCTCGCTGGGCATCCATGAGTCGCAATCGCGGCTGTGGGAGAACCATGTCGGCCGCTCGCAAGCCTTCTGGGAACGCTGGTTTCCCTTCGCGGTCGAATGCTTCCCGCAACTCGGCTCACTCACCATCGACGATTTCCTCGCAGCGATCCGCCGCGCGGAAAAATCCTACATCCGCGTGGAGGCGGACGAGGCCACCTACGACCTGCATATCCTGCTGCGCTTCGATCTGGAACGCCGCATGATGAACGGCGAGCTGGCAGTGAAAGACATCCCCGCGGCTTGGAACGAGAGCTTCGAGAAATCCTTCGGCATAACGCCGCCGGACGATCGCCATGGTTGCCTGCAGGACATCCATTGGTCGATGGGCGGGCTCGGCTACTTCTCCACCTACACGCTCGGCAACATCAACGCCGCCCAGCTCTTCGCCACCGCCTCGGCTGATCCGACGGTTGCTGCCGGTCTGGCAAAGGCGGAATACAAGCCGCTGCTTGCCTGGCTCCGCACGAACATCCACGCCCACGGCGGCACCTACGATCCCGCCGTGCTGATCGAGAAAGCCACCGGCGCGCCGCCATCGCCGGACGCGCATCTGTCCCACCTCTTCGCCCGTTACTGCGCCTCCGCGATCTGAAGCCATGTTCATCGTCATCGAAGGCATCGACGGCACCGGAAAATCGACCCAAGCCCGGTTGTTGGCGGAATGGTTCCGCGAACAAGGCCGTGAAGTCGTGCTCGATTTCGAGCCGACGCGCGGCCCGCACGGCATGAAGCTGCGGGAGAGCTTCACAGGCGGCCGCCTCGCACCGGAGGAAGAGCTCGCGTTGTTTGTCGCCGACCGCGAGGAGCATGTCGCGCAGGTCATCGCGCCTTCGTTGGCCGCGGGAAAAGTGGTGATCCTCGACCGCTACTATTTCTCCAACATGGCGTATCAGGGAGCGATCGGATTCGACCCGCAGGAGATCCGTGACCGCAACGAAGCCTTCGCACCGGTGCCGGACATTCTCTTCATCCTCGATCTGGATACCGATACCGCGCTCGCCAGAATCGGCGGGCGTGGCGATGAGACGAACGAGTTTGAGAAGCGCGAGGATCTCGAACGCTGCCGCGGCATTTTTCTCTCGCTCAAGGACGAGCCGTTCGTGCGCGTGATCGATGCTTCCAAGCCGATGGACGAGGTGCAGGAACAGATGCGTGCGGAAGCGTCTTGAAATGGAATGCGGAGCATGCTTGCCGCACCGAACGTGGAGGAATCATACGAGTCCTCTCCGCCACTTCAAGATGGCCTCCCCCGGGGCTCGATGCTAATAGACCTGCCCATGACGGCAGCACTGCCCACCACCCGGATCGTCATGGTCCAAATTCTGGTGATCTGCATCGGGATCTGCTCGACCACCGTCGCGCTCAGAATCCATAACTATCCCTCCGCTCAGGAAGATTGGAATGTCTGTTCAGTGGCTGTCCGGAAGGCGGGGTGGCTGCTGCTGGCAATCCCCGCCGCCTGGGCGCTCTGCACCACACGCTTCGAAGCGAAAGGCCATGGCCCGTGGACCACTCGCTGGACCATCGCGACGGGCGTGCTGACTATTGCCGGCCTCGCTTGGTTCTTGGGCTGGACAGCACTGGAACCGGTGATTTGGCACGTTCAGCCATTGCAGACCTTGGATGGTGGAGCTGCGTAGCAGACATCGATCCCTTCTTGTATGAATCCGGCTCGTCCTTCCACCCGCATCGTTCTGCTGCAGATTTTCGTGATCTTCGCGGGAATCGGACTCACGGCGGTGATGCTCAAATCCGCCGGATATCCAGACGAGCCGATCATCTGGAACCCAAACGCCCTGTTTGTTCGCCATTGGGGCCTCTCGCTGCTGGTGATACCAGCCGCTTGGGCAGTGGTTGTGGCTCGTCTCGAAAGGGATACTGACTTCTGGAATCACTACTGGACCGGCCTTTCCGGCTTCGTGGTGCTCATCGTTCTCGCGTTTCTCCTGCTGCTCATTGCATTGAAGCCGCAGCAGTACACCTTGATCGTTGCCACGCCAAAATCGTCCGAGACGAAATGAACCGGCCTAGCATCATCCTTGCCTTGGTGGTGACCCACCTCCAATGCCAAGGCAAGGAAACGAAGATCCCTCCTCAGGTGATCAACCTGTCCCAGTGGGCGGTCGAACAAATGCCCGGCGGCCAGGTTTCCATCAACGGAGATGCCTTGGAGATCGTGGATGAAGGCGGCTGTACGGTTTGGTTTCGCCAACCATTGGAATCTCCCGTGGACATCGCCTTCGACGTGACCGTGGTGTCCAAAGGCGGACCCACCGACCGAGTCTCTGACATCAATGTCTTCTGGATGGCCCGGGATTCACGGGAGCCTTTGAACGAGCCGCCGTTTTCCGAAGGCCACCGCCGCAGCGGGAAATTCCCGGAATACAATTCCCTGCTCACCTACTACGTAGGCATGGGTGGGAACAACAACACGACCACCCGCTTCCGCCGCTACGATGGCTCCGCCGAGCGACCGTTGCTGCCGGAGCACGATCTACGGGATGCGCAGTATCTGCTTTCACCGAATGCCACCTATCATCTGCGCTTGGTCGCCCGGGAGCAGGTCGCGGAATTCTGGCGGGATGGAAAGAGGATCTTCACATTCACGGACCCGCAGCCGCTGAAACGCGGATGGTTTGCTTTCCGCACGGTGAAAAGCCATCTCCTGATCCGGAACTTCAAGGTTCAGGCGCTGCCTGCACAGGCCGGGCCATAGCACCCCGCCACGCATCGAGTGCATACACCGCGATGGCCAGCCAGACGAAGCTGAACGAGGTCAGGCGCAGAGGCGACATCGGCTCATGATACACCTGCCAGCCGATGAGAAACTGAAGCGTGGGCGCGAGGAACTGGAGTACGCCCAGCGTGGTCAGCCGGATGGTCCGCGTGGCGTAGCCGAAGAAAAACAACGGCGTGGCGGTGGCGGCACCCGAGGAAATCACCAGCCAGGCATTCGGCCAGGTGCCACCGAACGCTTCCGGCAGCGACGGCGAATGCCACAACAGCCAACCAAGCGCGACTGGAGCCAACAGCAATGTTTCCAAGGTGAGCCCGCTGAGCGAACCGAGCGGCGCGACCTTCCGCACCACCGCGTAGAGCGCGAAGGTGAGCGCGATCACCAGCGTGATCCACGGGAAGCCGTTCACCGCCGGGATCTGGAAACACAGCCCCACCAGCGCCAGTCCGATGGCGGAAAGCTGCCAGCGGTTGTGCCGTTCGCCGAACCACAGAGTGCCGAACAGCATGTTCAGGAACGGATTCAAATAATAGCCGAGCGCCACTTCGATGACGTGGTTGTGGAGGGTCGCCCACACATAGAGCAGCCAGTTCGATGACAGCATCAGTCCGGACAGGGCATGCCAGCCATAGGCACGGGGTTGCCGCAGGCCGTTGAAAAACTCCCCGCGCTGCTTGGAAAAAGCGACTAGAGGAAACAACAGCACCAGCGACCACAATGTCCGCTGGGCGACGATAGAAACCGGCGGCAGAAACGCCAGATGCTTCCAGAACACCGGCAGCACGCCCCACAGGAAAAACGCGATGAGCGCGGCGAAAACTCCGGAGCGGGTGCGGTCCACGCCGGGAGGAAAAGCGGTGGCGGGCGATCTGGCAAATTTCCATTTCCGGAATCGGCGCGCGCCGCTATGCCTCGGGGCGTGTCCCGCCTGTCGATCCCGCAATACGCCATGGCGCTGGCCCATGTGGCCAGCCTGCGCTCGGAAGACCCCTACCGGAAGGTCGGGGCCGCCGCGCTCGATTTCGACAACCGGGTGATCGGCACCGCCTACAATGGTCTGGCTCCCGGATTCGAGGCTCCACCCGGATTCTGGGACGACCGCGAGGCGCGGCAGAAGTTCATGCTGCACGCGGAAATCAACCTGTGCAGCCTGTTCCGCCGTGGCGAAGCGAAGATCGTGGCCACCACCACCATGCCCTGCACCGCCTGCATGCAGACCCTCTGCGCCTACGGCATCAAGGAGATCTACTACCGCGAGGTTTACCACGCCTCGGATGCCCCGCTGATCGCCCAGCTCTACGGGATCAAGCTGGAGCAGGTGACGGATTTCCCGCTGGGATGATCAAGGAGCAGGGACATTCCTGTCCCGTTTTTCATTTTCTGGCAGTTTCAGAGACGGGACAAGAATGTCCCTGCTCCTTGCGCTCTTAAGCCGATTCCATTTTCGCCGCATTCTCCTAATTGCCTGACCGCGTGATCCGTCTAGCATGACGCGATCATGAAAACGTGGCACTACCACTCCGCCTCCGGCAGCACCGCCTCCACTTCGGAGGAAAATCTCAACGAACTGATCGAATCCGGCACCATCACCGCCTCCACCGTGGTGTGGACGGAGGGTATGGCGGGTTGGGAACCAGCAGCCAAGGTCCTGCCCGATCTCTTCAAAACCGCCGCCGCGCCCCCGCCGCTGCCACCAGGAGCCACCTCAGCCCGGGGCAAGCGTTCCCATGAGATCGATTACGAGATCCACGGTGAATCCATCCAGATGGTGGAAATCGAACTCGATCCGAGTGAAACGGTCATCGCGGAAGCCGGGGCCATGAACTACATGGAGGACGGCATCGCCTTCGAAACCAAGATGGGCGACGGCTCCACGCCGGACAGCGGCTTCATGGGCAAACTGATGGCCGTGGGCAAACGCGCGCTCACCGGTGAATCCATCTTCATGACCCACTTCACCAACCGCGGCGCGGGCAAGAAGAAGGTCACTTTCGCCGCCCCCTATCCGGGAACGGTCGTGCCGGTGGATCTCTCCAGCGTCGGGGGTGAACTGCTGTGCGAAAAGGACGCCTTTCTCTGCGCGGCACTCGGTACGCAGGTAGGCATCGCGTTCAACAAGAAGCTCGGTGCGGGCCTCTTCGGTGGCGAGGGCTTCATCCTCCAGCGTTTGCAGGGTGATGGCATGGCCTTCGTCCATGCCGGTGGCACCGTGATCCGAAAGGAACTCAAGGGCGAGCGCCTGTTCGTGGACACCGGCTGCCTGGTCGCCTTCACCAGCGGCATCCAGTATGACATCCAGCGCGCCGGCAACCTGAAGTCGATGGTGTTCGGCGGCGAGGGCTTGTTCCTCGCCACCCTCCAGGGTCATGGCACGGTCTGGCTCCAGAGCATGCCCTTCGCCCGCCTCGCCCAGCGCATCACCGGAATGTATGCGTCAGGCAAGGGCGAGGGATCGGTGCTCGGCGGTCTCGGCAATATCTTCGGAGACTGACGCACCTCACCGTCGATGGAAAAACTGGGAGAGCTTCATCTCCCAGACGTGCAGGTAGGGGTGGGTGCCGTGTTTGTCCTCCGCGTAGTAGGCGGAGTAGGCCACCCCTGCCATCCAGATCGCCGGAACAAGGATCAGCGACAGACCGACCGTGGCGATCGCCAGCCAGAGGGCGACGAAAACCATCATGGCATTGCCAGCGACGAGAATCGCCAGACCATCCAGGTAGTGATGCTTGTAGAGGTGTCCCAGACCGGGGATCACGCTGAGAAGCACCGCGATTTTGTTGCGATCCACCGACCGCCAGGCATCCAGGAGCTCTTTCATGACCGTAAAGGGCTTTCTGCCCTGTATCACGCTTACACAAAGAAATCACCGAGGCAAGTGCGGATGGCCGGGCAGGACCGTTATCATGACCGTTCCATTGACAGGCCTTTCCTTTATCGACTCCATCAGCCCGCCCCATGAAATTCTACATCCGCCAGTCCGAGTCCGGCGACATCCGCGGTCCCTTCAGCCGGGAGGAAATCGAGCGCCAGCTTCCGCGGGAAATCGACCGCAAGAACTATCTGGCATTGGCTGACCGGGGAGTGAGGCCGGAAAACGTCGGACACCAATCAGGCTGGGTACCGCTAATCGCCTTGTTTCCCAAAATCGATATCGCGCCGTCCAAGCCGTCCCGCTACGCCACGGAGCGGATGTGGATCGACGGACTCTCCCGTTGCGTGATTCTGGTCACCCTCGGTACCGCCCTATATCAGCTCTACACGGCCATGGCGCTGCCGTTGGTGCCCTTCTGGCCCGTCGCCTGGTCGGCTCTCGGCACCGCAAGTGTCGGCTGCCTGGGCGCACTCGGCGTGCGGTATCTGATCCGGATTCTGGCGGACATCGCCGAAGCCCAGTCCGAGCGCAAGGACGGGTAAATCCACTGGCATTCCCGCGCTTGCCCGGTGGGAAATCCTTCCCCACCCTGTGGCATGCGTTTCGGCTCCGGGCATCTGGCCTACTGCACCAACATCCATCCGGCGGAGAGCTGGGCGGACACGTTCACGGCGATCTCCACGCATACGATGGCGGTGCGGGATTCGGTCGGCTCGAGGAGCGAACCCTACGCCATCGGCCTGCGTCTGGCCGCCCGCGCGGCGAAGGAACTGCTGGAAGGCACCACGCTGGAGGAATTCAAGCGCTGGCTGGAATCGGAGAATGCCTATGTGTTCACGATCAATGGTTTCCCCTACGGCGACTTCCACACCACTCGGGTGAAGGAAAAGGTGTTCCAGCCGGACTGGGCCACGCGCGAGCGGCTCGACTACACCAAGGACCTCTTCACCATCCTCGCGGCGATCCTGCCGGAGGGTGTGGATGGCTCCGTGTCCACCCTGCCCGGCTCGCACAAGACCTTCCATGCGGAGGAAATTCCGATCTTCGCGCACCTGGAGGAGCTGGCCCTGTTTCTTGACGAGCTTTCGGAGAAAACCGGCCGCGATTTCCATCTCGGGCTGGAGCCGGAGCCATTGGGGCATTTCGAAAACACGGCGGAAACGCTGCGGTTCTTCGAGCGCATGAAGGCTGTTTCGCCGGACCCCACGCGACTGCTGAGGCGGCTCGGGATCAACTATGATGCCTGCCACTTCGCGTTGCAATACGAGGATGCCCGGACTTCGCTGGATGCGCTGATCGCCGCCGGGCTGCGGATTTCCAAAATCCATCTCTCGTCCGCCATCGCGCTGGATCCCCGCGATCCGGAAGCCGTGCGGGCATTGGCCGCCTTCGATGAGCCGATCTATTTCCACCAGGTGTTGGCCCGTCAACCGGATGGCGGCATCCGGCGCTTTGTTGATCTGCCGGACGGCCTCGCCGCGTTGCAAACGGAGGGTGCCACGGCCGAGGAATGGCGCGTTCATTTCCACATCCCGCTCGATGCAGAACCCGCCCCACCGCTGCGCTCGACCCGCCAGCAGGTCCGCGATGTGCTCGCATGGCGTCGCGATCATCCGGATGCCTGCACGCACTACGAAATCGAGACCTACACCTGGGGCGTATTGCCCCAGAACCTGCATCGCCCGGTGGTGGAACAGATCGCCGCAGAATACCGGTGGGTGCTGGGGGAGTGTTAGAAGCCGTCGGTTATAGGTTGGAAGTTAGAGGTTACTTGAAGAAATGAATCCGAAACTCCATGGCTGGCTGGCCACCGCGCGGATCGCGAACGTGCCGAGCGTGATTTCCAATGTCTGGCTCGGCATCGCGCTGGGCGCGTGGGTGTGCGGCGCACAGGATACGCGGGGGCTGTTGCTGAAGGGAGCGGTCCTCGCCCTTTCCGGCGTGCTGCTCTACATCGGCGGGAATTTCTTCAATGACTGGCATGACCGTGAGTGGGATGCGAAGCACCGCCCGGAACGCGCCCTGCCCAGCGGCCTCTTCACGCCGCTCTCGTACCAGTTGCGGGCGATCCGTTTCATCGGTCTCGGTGTGATCTTCGCGTTCCTCATGGGCTGGCCGTGCGCGGTGGCCGCCGGAGCGATCGCGGTGCTGATCGTGATCTACACCCGCTGGCACAAGAAAGCAGTGTGGCCGGTGATCCCGATGGGGCTTTGCCGCGCGCTGCTGCCAGTGTTGGGATTCCTCTCGGTGGTGATGAAGGACGGCCATCTCGATACCTTTGCAATGGCGCGGCAGTTACTCGCCCATGATGATCGCGCATTCGTGATGCATGACGCACACGCATTGACACTGCGCGCGGTGGGCATCATCGCCCTGCATGCCGCCGGATTGTTCTGCTACATCGTCGGGCTTTCCCTGAATGCCCGCTATGAGAGTGTTCCGAATCCACCCGCGCTCCCGAGGCAGATCGCGCGCATCCTGATCTTCATGCCTCTGGTTTTCATCGGCGGTTTCTGGCTGCCGCGTGATCCCATTTTCACGCTGGCGGGAGCGGTTCCGTTTCTCGCCTGGACCATCCCGCTGCTGGTCCGCCGCCACTCGGTGCAGGTCACGGTTTCCGGCTTTCTGGCCGGGATTCCACTGGTGGAATGGATCGCGGCGTTTCCAATCGCCATGGCCCTCGTGCCCGCCGGGAACACGCTCTGGGCCCACCCGGTCCTTGTAAATACGGTGGTTCTGCCCGCCCTGGCCTTCATGACCGGCCGCCGCCTGCAGGCCGTGGCCTCCGCCACATGAGGAACTGCGGGGTTGCGGAAATCCGACGTGCGGGGGAAAAAGCCCGCGCGCAATGAGCATCGCCGCCAAGCAACAGGAACTCCTCGACGAACTCGGCCTCTTCCAGGACTGGACCGAGCGCTACGAATACGTCATCGGCCTCGGCCGGAAGATGACGCCGATGCCGGAGGAATCCCGCAATTCGGAGCACCTGATCAAGGGCTGCCAATCACAGGTGTGGCTCGATGCGACATTCGAAAACGGCAAGGTGCGCTACCTCGCCGATTCCGACTCCGTCATCACCAAGGGCATGATCGCGCTGTTCGTGCGGGTGCTCGATGACGAGACGCCCGACGCAATTCTCACCGCGGACCTCTCGTTCGTGGACCAGACCGGCCTGAAGGAACACCTCGCGCCCACCCGCGCGAACGCGCTCAATCTGATGGCCACCCAAATGAAACAACGTGCCCTGAACTTCGCCTCCCAAGCATGATGATCGCCTCCCTTCTCGATTTCCACTGGTTCTCCGATCCCCAGGCGTGGGGAGCCTTGCTGACCCTCAGTTTGCTCGAGATCGTCCTCGGCATCGACAACATCGTTTTCATCTCGATCCTGGTGGACCGCCTGCCGGAAGATCAGCGGAAAAAAGGCCGCCTGCTCGGCCTCGGTCTCGCCATGGTCGCGCGGCTGCTCCTGCTGCTCTCGATCACCTGGATCATGGGCCTGAAGGAGCCGTTCTTCCACTTCAACGTCCACCCGAGCCTGTGGGACATGATGCCGGCTGCCGCGGAACATTCCGGGCGTCTCGGCATTTCCTTCAAGGATCTCATCCTGCTCGTCGGTGGCGGCTTCCTGATCTACAAGTCCACGAAGGAGATCCATCACAAGCTGGACGGTGAGGAAGAACACGGCGTCACCAAGAAGGCCGCGGCCAGCTTCGGGGCGATGCTGGTGCAGATCGCGATCATCGACATCGTGTTCTCGCTGGACTCGGTGATCACCGCCGTGGGCATGGTGAACGACCCAACCCGCGTGTCGCTGATGATGACCGCCGTGGTAATCTCCATCGCCGTGATGATGCTGGCCTCCAGCTCGGTCAGCAATTTCGTCTCGAAGCACCCGTCGGTCAAAATGCTCGCACTGTCCTTCCTGATCCTGATCGGCACCGCACTGATCGCGGAAGGCCTGCACTTCCACATTCCAAAGGGCTACATCTACTTCTCGATGGCGTTCTCGCTGGCGGTCGAACTGCTCAATCTCAAGCTGCGTTCGAAGGACAAGGCTCCGGCTGCTGCCGAGATCTGAGCGGTCGGACATGCTGTTTTCTCGAAAGGCCCGGGGTTCACCCCCGGGCCTTTTTCGTGAACGGGGCTGAATATTGGGAAAATCCGCCTGACATCCGGTCAGCTTTGGCGGATTTGTGGAACTGGTATGAATCATGGTATCCCCCCGTCCGGCCATTGTCCTGTGCGCCGCCCTCGCGGCCGGAGGCATCGCCATGGCGGCCCAGTATGAGAATCTGGGCTTCACCGGGCCTTCGGCGTGGAAAACCTCCGCAACGGTCCCGGCCAACTCGACACCGTATTTGTTTCCGGACGGCGTTTCCCGGGCACCCGGAGACTTTGCCTTCAATGGCGGACTCTCATCGGTGTGGAACCTGGACCAATCGGCCATCCTGATCGGCACCCAGACCAGCACGGGAGCCTACAACCGTTTTTTCATCGGCACCGGTGATGGCAAGCACGCCACGCTCACCTTCACCACCGGCACGCCGGACATGCCCGGTGCCTGGTGCGCGCGGCTGAGTACCAGCGATTCCATCCGCATCGGCCAAGCCTCCACCAACAGCGGAGGAACGTTGCGGATCGATGGAGGCGTGAAACTCCAATGCGGCTATGTCCATGGCGAAGGGCCGTCTCCTTCCATCGAGATCATCAACGGCCGGATGGAGGTGCTGTCCGGACTTTCGACACGCCGGCTCAATGGCATTGCGGTCACGCTTTCTCCGCGCGGACAGCTTTGGATCGAGGACAGTGGCGGTACGGTCAAAAGTGCCGCCACCTTCTCCAGCTTCGCCAGCGGTGCGACGATCACCGCAGCAGGCGGCACCCTGGGTTTTCAGAACGGCGTGACCATCGTCCCCATCACCGGCACCTCGGACAAAGGCACGCTCATCACTGCAACTCCCACCGTGAATCCAGCCGTGGATGCGGATCACGACGGTCTGCCCGACCAATGGGAGGAAGCCTACGGACTGGACGCCACCGACCAAGGATCGCTGAATCCGGACAACGGGCCGAACGGTGATCCCGATCATGACGGTCTACCTAACAGCGAGGAATACCGGCTCGGCAGCAACCCGCGCGCGAACGAATCTGGAAAAGCCTGGCTACCCCGTCCGTCAAAGGCCGCGATGCTGGTGGTGAACGCCCACCCGGATGACGAGGGCATTTTCTTCGGAGGAACCTATCCCTACTACACCCAGGTCAAGCAACTGCCGGTGGTGGCACTGAGCATGACCAGCGGTGACAACTCGCTCTCCCCGCCGGTCCGCGAAGCGGAACTCCGCAACGCGCTGTGGACCTATGGCGAACGCTTCCAACCGATCTTCGGGCGTTTCCGTGACAAGCCGACTTCCACGCTCAATGACACGTGGGACGTGTGGGCGGATGGTGTGGTCGATGGCGTTGGCGTTGCCGAAGGAAGGGTCAAAGCGGCGCGCTTCGTGGCCACCGTCATCCGGCGCTACCGGCCGGAGATCGTCGTGACCCATGGCACCACCGGTGAATACGGCCACCAGAACCACATCGCCACCTCGCTCTCGGTGATTGATGCTTACACGCTCGCAGCGGATGCCGCGACGGATCTCGAGGGACTGCCGCCATGGCAGGTGAAAAAGCTCTATGTCCACGAGTGGTCGCAGAACCGGCTTTTCCACGACCACTGGGAAACCGCATTCCCGGCTCTAGGAGGCCTGACTCCACGGCAGGTCACGAACCTGGGCCTCGATTTCCACGTCACCCAGAACAAGCCGGATGTCTCCACCGCCTACCTGACCGGTGAGGTGCAGAGTGGCTGGGATGCGCACCCATCCGAGTTGTGGGGACTGTATGCCAGCAAGGTCGGTCCGGACACCATCGCCCCGTCGTTCACCGTGAATGGCATCACCTACAACGGCTGGGCGAAACGCGACTTCCTCGAAAACCTCAACCTGGATCTCGATGAGAACGGCCTGCCGGACGACTGGGAAGAATCGCACGCTCCGCTGGCCGGGACGATCCCGCCGGACTCGGATATGGATCGAGACGGGGTCGACTCCCTAATAGAATACATTTCCGGCACCGACCCTGACGTTGCAAATCCACCGGCCCTCGCGGTGGACGGCACCGCTCGCACGGTGAAGTTCCTCACCCGCATCGCTACCGGCACGGGCTATGCCGCCCTGCATCGCCGATATCGTCTGGAATCCTCCACCGATCTTTCCCACTGGACTCCCGCATGGCAGGGTGATGCGGATGGCAACTGGAAGGAAATCCCCTTTCCCACGCAAGCTCCGCTCTGCTTCTATCGTCTAGTGATCATCCTCGAATGACCGACGTGCCCACCGACACCAAGCCGCCGCGGCTGCTCTCGCTCGATGCCCTGCGCGGCTTCGACATGCTCTGGATCATCGGGGCGGAAACCATCGTCCATCAGTTGGCGAAGTGGCACAAGACGCCGTGGCTGCATGCATGGGCCACGCAGCTCTCGCACGTGTCATGGGAGGGCCTGCGCGCCTACGACCTGATCTTCCCGCTGTTCATGTTCCTATCCGGTGTGGCCATTCCGTTCTCGTTCGAGTCCCGTCTTGTCCGCGGGGATTCGAAGCGAAGGCTCGCCGGAAAGATTGTGATCCGTTCGCTGGTGCTGGTGTTGCTGGGCATGATCTACAACGGCCTGCTTTCCGATCAGCCCGGGCCGCCCCGGCTGCCCAGCGTGCTCGGCCAGATCGGTCTGGCGTGGGGCGCCGCGGCCACGCTGAACCTGCTGGTGCGCGGCATGAAGGGCAGGCTCGCGTGCATCGCGGCGATCCTTGGCATCGTCACCGTCCTGCAGTTGCTCGTTCCGGTTCCCGGCATTGGAGCGAGTGAGCTCACCAAGACCGGTGCGATCAATGCGTGGCTGGACCGGCTGCTGGTGCCCGGCCGCCTTCACGGCAAGACCTTCGATCCGGAAGGACTGCTGTGCATCTTCTCCGCCACCACGCTCACGCTTGCAGGATCGGTGCTGGGTTCGGTGCTGAGGAAACCGGATGTCACCACCTGGCGCACGGCGGGTTTCGTGTTCGCCGCGGGTGCCGCGGTGACGGGAGCGGGATGGCTGTGCTGGCACTCCGGCTACCCGCCGATCAAGGCGCTGTGGACGCCAACCTTCGATCTGCTAGCCATCGGAATCGCGCTCATGGTGTTCGCGCTGTTCTTCGCGGTGATCGATGTGGCGAAGTTCCAGAAATGGACGCTGCCACTGCGGGTGATCGGCATGAACGCGCTCACGATCTATCTGCTCACGCGGCTCGTCGATTTCGACCAACCCTCCACCGTCCTGTTTGGACGGCTGGCGAATGCGTGTGGCGATGGCAAGCTCGTGGTGATTGCCAGCGGCGCCCTGTTGCTGGAGTGGGCGGTGCTGTATTTCCTCTACCGCCGGAAGATCTTCCTACGGGTGTGAGACAGCATTTTCTGATGACGATTATGCCCCCGAAAGGACGATTATGCCCATTGCCCTGCACACGTGTTCCGGGTTCCGCTAAGGAGCCATGATAAAAACCCTAACATTCATCACGGGCTGCATCCTTGCCCTAACAGGTGCCACATGGGCGGCTCCGAAAACCCTGACCCTGAACCAATCCAGTTACCCGGCCAATACGCCGATCGTCGCTACCTTCTCCGGCGGTCCTGGAAACAACAACGATTGGATCGGCATCTTCCCATCCACCGTCACGACCCCGTCCACCGGCACGTATCTGGCGTGGCTCTATACCAACGGCACCCAGACACCGGGTGGGAACTTGAAAAACGGATCGGTCACTTTCCCCAACGCGGCCGGTCTTCCACCCGGCAACTACAAGGCATGGTTCCTGGCGAACAACGGCTATACCGTTCTCGCCGGTCCCAAGGCTTTCAGCGTGACTTCGGTCGGTGGCCCGACTCCCCCGGTGTGGCTGGTGTCCCCTTTCTCCCTGCGTCATGCGGTGCAGGCCCAGGCTTACACCGGCCGTATCGGGGCCTACGCGTATGATCCGGATCAGGGTGACGCTCTTACCTTTGCCAAGGTCTCCGGTCCGGCCTGGCTTTCGGTATCCTCCACCGGCGAGCTCACCGGCACTCCGTCCGCCAGCGACAGCGGCACGAACACCTTCGTGGTAAAAGCGGTCGATATGTTGGGGAATTCGACCAATGCCACTCTCACTATTCCGGTATTCGCAACCGGCCAGGAGCAGGTATCCCAGATCAAGGTGATGTCCTACAACCTCTTCCACGGCTGGGGACAAATGAATGACGGTCAGAACAAGGGGCTCGATTCCGTGATCCTCTCCGGAGCCGACATCATCGGCACCCAGGAAACCGTGGACAATGCCAGCGGCTCAAACGCCTACCAGGTCCAGACCATCGCGAACCAGCTCGGCTGGTACTACAGCCCCACCGGCGCCGGAGATTCCGGCATCGCCAGCCGCTATCCCATCGTCAACACCTTCACCGTCGGCGTGGCCAAGGGAGTCCGCATCCGGATCTGCACCTCCCCGCTGCGCGAAGTCGTGCTCGTCAACACCCACCTCGACTACCTCTACTATGGCCCCTATGCGGCAAAGCTCGCAGGCTCCACCAATGCCAGCGTGCTGACTGAAGAACTGAGATCGCAGCGCGACGAGCAGATCGCGGCCATCATCTCCGGCATCTCCAGCTATCTCTCCGCCGCGAATACCACGCCAGTCTTCCTGACCGGCGACTTCAACTGTCCCTCGCACCTCGACTGGACGACCGCGAACTCCTCCGCCCACTATGGCAAGGTCGTGGAATGGCCGGTCACCAAGGCACTTGCCAATGCGGGGATGACCGACTCGGTGCGCCAGCTCTATCCGAATCCGGTCACCAATCCGTTCATCACCTGGTCGCCCATCTACAGCAGCCCGAACGAACCGCAGGACCGCATCGACTTCGTCCTCCACAAAGGTACGGGTGTGACTCCGGTGGCCGCGCAGATGTTCACCACTCCGGTCGAACACAGCGGCTATGTCTATGGTGACTCCATCACCGCCACTCGTGACAACACCTGGCCAAGCGACCACGCGTCGATCATTGTGACCTTCCAGTTCAACCCGTGACAACCACCTCGCTGTCATCCTGAAACCAAAAACCCGCGCCGGTATCCGGCGCGGGTTTTTCGCAAATCACTGGCAGACGTTTCAGCCTTCGTGGTCGGCCAAGTAACGCTCAGCTTCGAGAGCGGCGGCGCAACCTTGGCCGGCGGCGGTAATGGCCTGGCGGTAGTAGTGGTCCGCCACGTCACCAGCGGCGAAGAGGCCCGGCGTCTTGGTCTCGGTCTTGCCGCCCACCTGGAGGATGTAGCCGTTCTCATCCTTGTCCACGAGATCGCCGAGGAACGCGCTGTTCGGCACGTGGCCGATGGCGACGAAGACGCACTTCACTTCCAGCTCGCTCTCTCCGCCATCGACGAGGTTCTTGAGCGTCACCGCGCGGACCTCGCCCGCTTCATCGGTGAGATACTCGGTGACGGTGGAATTCCAGACCGGCTCGATCTTCGGATTGGCCAGGGCGCGCTCGACCATGATCTTGGAAGCACGCAGCTCTTCGCGGCGGTGGATCAGATAGACCTTGCTGGCGAAGCGGGTGAGGAAGGTGGCTTCCTCGGCCGCGCTGTCACCGCCGCCAATCACGGCCACCGGCACGTCACGATAGAAGGCACCGTCGCAGGTGGCGCAAGAGGTCAGACCGTGGCCGATGAGAGTCTTCTCATTCGGCAGGCCGAGGTGGCGCGGCGCGGCGCCGGTGGCGACGATGATCGTCTTCGTTTCGAAAGTCTCGGAACCGCAGTTCAGTTGGAAGGTTCCATCGGCACGGCGCTCGACGGATTCCACCGTGGCCCAGGCCATGCGCGCCCCGAATTTTTCGGCCTGCTGCTGCATTTTCATCATCAGCTCCGGGCCCTGGATGCCTTCCGGGAAGCCGGGGAAATTCTCCACCTCGGTGGTGGTGGTGAGCTGGCCGCCAGGCTGGGTGCCGGAGAGGAGGAGCGGATTCAGATTCGCACGCGCGGTGTAGATGGCGGCGGTGTAGCCGGCGCATCCGGTGCCGATGATAATGACATTTTCCATAAAACTGCTTGGGACGGGAGCCGCGGAGATTCCACCGGGAAGCCCCCGCTGGCAAGCGACGAGTGCGGGAGCGCCTACTCGATGCCGCGCAGGGCCTTCTGCTGCTTGATCCAGTCCCGGTCCGCGTCGGACAGGCGGGTTTCCACGGTTTTCGAGCGCCGGCCGTCCGGTTCCACGAAAATGAGGGTTCCCTTGTTGTAGGACACCAGCTTGGCAAACACCTTGTTGCCGCTACGATCCTGCCACTCGCGGTAGCCCTTCTTCATCAACCCGGCACGCCATTCCTGGGAGGACTTCCCGGCGAGGCTTTCACCTTGTTTCAGCAGGCCCCAGGTATAATCTCCATCGCCGTTCTTGAAACCCTTGTAGCGGCCGACCACATCACCACTGTTGGAGAGGACCAGCAGGGTCGGATAGCCGAGCACCTTGTAGCGCTTGTTCATCTCCGTGGCCCGGTTGCGGTTGCGCGCCTCCTTGTCCGCCGCATCGTCCATGGACATGTTGGGGTCCTTCACACGCGGATAAAAGTCCACGCGCAGGCGCACGAATTTCTCCTTCGCCCAGCTCTCGAACTCCTTCTTGTCAAAAAGCTGCGCGGTGAGCTGCTTGCAGCCGGGGCTGTGTGCCGAATCCGTAAACCAGATGAGCAGCGGCTTGCCCTCGCGCACGGCCTGGCGGCGAGCGATGCCCTCATCCTCCTCCCACAGCCCATGCTTGGGGCCGGCCATCAGATCGTTGAGTTCCGGGATGCCCTTGTCCGGATTGTCCGGGTCGGTCCAGAGGATCTCAGACTGGGGCGTGATCTGTGAGAGACTCGGTGGCGCGACGTTTCCGCCCGCCGCGACCGGAGTTCCGCCGCCCCGCATGGACGGAGGGATCATCGTCGGACCGAAAGGATGCTCCTCCTTTTCCTTCGGCTTCGATCTCGACCGGATCGCCGAATTGAGCCGGGCACAGGAGGGAAGGAACAGCAGCAGCACGAGGGATACCCGCAACCAGGAGATCATGCGGGGAAGTGTGCAATGGAAGTGGCGTCTTCCAAGCTCCAAGTCGCGTCACGGAGTCACGGGCCGGTTGCCCTTGCCCGGCCATCCGGGAGGGGGTTATATCCGGGCATGCGGTTGCTGCCACGACTGATCCCCGCTCTCGCCCTGTCCACGGCTCCGGCTCTGGCCGCAGAGGCTGAAAAGCCCGCGTTTCTGGTGAAAGCGGAGGCTTTCCCGGCACAAGAAGCCGCCCGGGGTCTGACGGGCATCGGCGAACGGATCGCCTTTCGCGCCCACGAGGAACCCTTCCTGGTGGTGGCCACCGTCATTTTCGTGCTGGCGATCCTGCACACCTTTCTCGCCGTCCCGATCACGAAATACGCCCACCGCGTCCAGCACGATCACGATGAAAAGGTGAAGGATGATCCCGATCATCTGAAGCGCGTCTCCTTCAAGGGCACCGTGCTGCATTTCCTCGGCGAGGTGGAGGCGATCTTCGGTATCTGGGTGCTGGTCCTGCTGGCGGCGATGACATGGATGAAAGGGGCCGCCGCCGTGACCGGCTACATGATGGGGGTGAATTTCACCGAGCCGCTCTTCGTGGTGATCATCATGGCTCTGGCTTCCACCCGGCCGGTGCTGCGCTTTGCGGAGAGCTGCCTGCGGTTGTTCGCCCGCTTGGGAAAAGAAACGCCCGCCGCCTGGTGGCTCTCGATTCTGGTCATCGCGCCGATCCTGGGTTCCTTCATCACCGAACCCGGCGCGATGACCATCGCCGCGATGCTGCTGGGCCGGAAGTTCTACCGGTTGAAGCCTCGTCCGCTGTTCGCCTACGGCACGCTGGGGCTGCTGTTCGTGAATATTTCGGTCGGTGGCGTGCTCACGAACTTCGCCGCGCCACCAGTGCTGATGGTCGCACAGAAATGGAACCTCTCCACGGCCCACATGCTGACGCACTACGGTGACAAGGCGGTGGTCGCGATCCTGCTCTCGACGGCCGCCTACTTCGCCTTTTTCCGGAATGATCTGAAAGCCATGGCCGCCCAGGTGCCGGACACGGATGGCGATGGCATCTCCGACTGGACCCAGCGCAACACCCCGGTGCCGCTGTTCGTCACGATCACCCACCTGTTGTTCATGCTGGCGACGGTGGTCTTTGCCCACTATCCGCCCATGTTCATCGGCGGCTTCCTGTTCTTCATCGCCTTCAGCAAGGCCACCCAGCACCACCAGAATCCCATTTCACTGAAAGGCCCGATCCTCGTCGGCTTCTTCCTCGGGGGGTTGGTGATCCACGGCGGCCTGCAGGGGTGGTGGTTGCAGCCGATCATCTCCAGCCTTGGCGAGTGGCCGCTGTTCGCGGGCTCCACGATCCTGACTTCCTTCAATGACAATGCCGCGATCACTTTCCTCGCCAGCCAGGTGGAGGGACTGACGCCGGCCTTGAAATACGCCGTGCTCGCCGGAGCGGTGACCGGCGGCGGCCTCACGGTGATCGCCAATGCGCCGAACCCGGCGGGCCAGGCTCTCCTCGCCCGCTACTTCGGAGATGGCGTCTCTCCGCTCAAGCTTCTCGCCGCCGCGCTGGTTCCCACCATCATCGTCGCCATGTGCTTCATGCTCATTCCTGACAAAAGCGCGCACGCTTCGGAGAACCCGCCCGCGGTGGTTCTTCCCGAACACTGAATACTTCCCACTGACAAACCTCCCCATGTTCACCGGCCTCGTTGAATCCACCGGCACTGTCGTCTCCCTTGAGTCGCGCGGCGACCAAGCCCGCCTGATCGTCTCCATTCCTTTCCAAGCCGAACTCGCCCTCGGGGATTCCGTGGCGATCAACGGCTGCTGCCTGACCGTGGCGGAACTGCTTCCGGAAGGCACGGTGTTCGACGTGCTGATGCAAACGCTGAAAGTCACCTCGCTGGGCGATCTGGGCACCGGATCCGAAGTGAATCTGGAACGGGCCATGCTCGCCACCGCACGCTTCGGCGGCCATTTCGTGCAAGGCCATGTGGATGCCACCGGCACCATCGTGGCGCTGGAACCGCACGGGCAGGATCACCGGTTCGAGGTGGCCCTGCCGCCGGAGATCCACCGGCTGTGCATCGACAAGGGCTCCGCGTGTATCGACGGTATTTCCTTGACCATCGCCGAGCTGAAGGAAACCAGCGCGGTCTTCTGGATCACCCCGCACACCTACGCCCATACCCACCTGCATACCGCAGCAGCAGGACAGCGCGTGAACCTGGAAGCGGACCTGCTCGCCAAGTACGTCGAGCGGCTGGTGAAGAGATAGCACCCACCACCCGCTATACCGGCGGGGCCAACAGCGTGAACGGCCACCATGGGAGGTTGCGGAGAATCCAGAAGGCGATGACCAGCACCGCAATCCAAAAGGCCCCGCGTGATCCTGCACTCCAGCGGATCGGCGGCGGCCGGTTGTTCGCCCAGCCGATCGCCTGAAGCAGCACCCCGATGAGGGCGATCGGGAAAAGCACCACGCCGAGAGGATTGTAGCGGAAAGCCTTCAGGATATCCCCGTGCAACAGGGCGAAGGTGGCACGGGTCATCCCGCATCCCGGACAATGGAAGCCCGTCCATTGATGAAACAGGCATCCCGGCCAACCAGCGGGTCCCGTGCGGTACAAGAGAACGGCTGCCGCCATCAGCGTGACGGCAACCGCAATCAGAAGAAACCAGCGGATCTTCACTGATTGGCAGCACCGGCGATTCCGCCGACAACCACGAGGATCACATACAGGGCGATGACCACCAAGCCGCTGCCGAAGCACACCCAGGTCCAGGTTTTCGCATTCTTGGAGGCGGCCAGCGCTCCGGCGATGTCCCCACGGGCCTTCAAGCCGTCCACCTTCGCCGCGAAGACGATGGCGGGGATGCCGAGGGGCCAGCAGCACAGGATGGTGACCACGATCGACTGCCAGAGATAGTTCGGAATCTCTCCACCGGCGGACGGCTGGATCGCTTGCCCCGGAGCGGCGGCAGGCGGGGAATAAGGCGTGACCGGAGTCACCGGAGCCGGGGACGCCGTGGGGGTCTCCAACGAAGGAGCGGCGGCGGGAGTCGCGACCGAAGACCGCAATTCACCGACCTGTCCGGCGGGGACCCAGTCGGCCATGCCTTCCTTCCACACCAGATCGGTGGCCGCGATCTCACTGGAGGCAAGCTTCGCCTTGATGTCCTCGGTGCTGATCGGACCGAGCTGGGAACCGTTTTTCGAGTAATACCATTGCATGGGATGATGGATGCTAAGGATGAGTTGAGACTGCGAAAGAGATGGCGATGGCGGCAACGATGGTGAGGCCGATCCAGGTGTAGCCGAGCACGAGGCCAGCGATGGCCATGCCGCGCCCGCCCATGGGAATGGGCGATTCCTTGATCCGGGTGAGTGCCAGATGGCCGCAGATTACCGCCGGGATGGCTCCCAGGATCGCAAAGTAGCACAGAAACAGGCTCACGATTCCGCAGACCATGCTGGCGATGGCCAGACCAGATGACGGCACATAGGGCACGGCACCATAAGGAGCCTGCGGATAGGGAACCGCCACCGGCACCGGCCCAACCAATTCCGACACCTGGGAAAGCGGCAGCCAGTCCGGCATGCCCTCGCGCCAGACGAGCGTATGCGGCTGGACGGCCCCGGCGGCTATGGCCTGCCGGATCCCATTTTCATCGACGGGACCGAAATGCTGTCCGTTTTCACCGTAGTGCCAGTGCGCCATCGCCCGGATTCTGAGCATCTCCCGTGCCTCCGGCCAACCCCTAACATCGCCCCGCGGGCAATAATTCCGCCACTTGGCGGGGCAAGTTGGGCTTGGAAGTTCGCGATCCCATGGTAATCAGCGCCCCCGCGCATGTTTTCCGTCCTCGCCACCGATTCCCAATCCTCCGCCCGTCTAGGCCGGATGGATCTCGCCCACGGCACGGTGGAAACCCCCATTTTCATGCCGGTGGGCACCCAGGGCAGCGTGAAAACGCTGCATCCGCGGGAGGTGGAGGAGCTCGGTGCCCAGATCATCCTGGGAAACACCTATCACCTGTGGCTGCGTCCCGGCCACGAACTGGTCCGGGATTTCGGCGGGCTCCACAAATTCACCACCTGGGACAAGCCGATCCTGACGGACTCCGGAGGCTTCCAAGTCTGGTCCCTGGCCAAGCTGCGGAAAATCACCGAGGAAGGGGTCCGCTTCAACAATCACCTGGATGGATCGAAAATGCTGCTCACACCCGAGCTATCCATGGAGATCCAAGCCTCGCTGGGCTCGGACATCGCGATGTTGTTCGACGAGTGCCCGCCCTACCCCTGCGACAAGGACTACGCCGCCAAATCGCTGGCCCTGACCACCCGCTGGGCCCGCCGCTGCAAGGCGTGGACGGAAAAGCACCAGCCGCGCTCCGGCGACGGGGTGCAGCGCCACTTCGGCATCGTCCAGGGCTCGATCTACGCGGATCTGCGCGAGCAATCCGCCCGGGAGCTGGTGGACATCGGCTTCGATGGCTACGCGGTCGGCGGGGTTTCGGTCGGCGAGCCGGAGGAGGAAATGTTCCGCGCGATCGAGAACGCCGTGCCCTTCCTGCCACATGACAAGCCGCGCTACGCCATGGGACTCGGCACCCCCCCGCAGATTCTGGAAATGATCGCCCGCGGGGTGGACATGTTCGACTGCGTGATGCCCACCCGGGTGGCCCGCCACGGCATGGCCTTCACCCTCGACGGGCCGATCCAGATCAAGAACAAGGTCCATGAGCGGGACGAGCGCCCGCTGTGCGAAACCTCCCCGCCCCACGTCGCCCCCTTCTCCCGGGCCTATCTCCGGCACCTGTTCCGGGCCGGGGAAATACTGGCTTTGAGGTTGCTTTCCTACCACAATCTGCATTTCTACCTCCGCCTTGTGGCGGGAGCCCGCCAAGCCATCGCGGCGGGGAACTTCCTCGCTTTCAAAGACTCTTTCATCCGCCGCTACACCCAGACTGATCCGACATGACCCTTCTGACCGCATTTGTTTCGTTCCTCGCCGCCGACGCACCAGCCTCCGGCCAGAATCCTCTCGGTAGCGCTTGGATCATGCCTGTCGTCATCCTGGTGATGATGTATTTCCTGCTGATCCGCCCCCAGCAGCAGCAGCGCAAGGAGCAGCAAGCCCGGATCGCCTCGCTCCAGCCGGGTGCCAAGGTGGTCACCACCGCCGGGATCTACGCCATCGTCCACTCCGTGAAGGAGCAGACGGTCGTGCTCAAGGTCGCCGAGGGCACCATGGTCGAGTTCGACAAGCAGGCCGTCGCCCGCATTTTCCCGAAGGATACTGACAAGAAGTAAGCGTCAGCCTTCCCCCTAAGATTTTCCTTCCGCGTCCATCCGCCATGTTTCCATCCATGCTCGCCGCCGCCTTCTTCGAGGATGCCCACACCATCTTCATCCTCGGCCTGATTCTGCTGGTTCTGTTCGTCTGGTACTTCTTCACGGAGATCGAGCGCCGCAAGCGCAACGTCGGCAGCGCGCTGCTGCTCGGTGTCACCACGGTCTGTCTGGCCTCGGTGTTTCCGCTCAAGGAACGCCTCAAGGGTGGCATCGACATCGTCGGCGGCTCCGCCTTCACCCTGCGCGTCCAACAGCGCGAGGATGAATCCGGCAAGAAGGAAGCCGTCACCAAGCGCGAGGTGGATCAGGCGATCAAGGTGATCGAGCAGCGTCTGAACAGCGGGGGCACCTCCGAGCCGCTGATCGCCGCCCAGGGTGATGACAAGATCCTCGTGCAGATGCCGGGCGTGAGTCCGGAAGAGGCGAAGAAGATCCGTGAAACGCTTGAGCGCGTGGCCCACCTCGAGCTCCGCCAGGTCCACCCGAACACCATGCAGCTCGCCGCCGCCATCCAGGCCGGCACCGAACTCTCGCCACCAGGCTACAAGGTGTTCACCGAAAAGCACCATGATGCGGACGGCAATGCCATCACCACCCCGATCCTCCTGAGCCGCCGCGTGGCCCTGAGTGGCACGGACGTTTCCCGCGCCAATCCCTCCACCCAGCAGATGGGTGCCGTGGACATCGAACTCAACGGCAAGGGTGCCGAGAAAATGATCGCCCTGACCGAGCACATGCAGATCAACGTGGACCGCATTGCCATCGTGCTCGACAACGAGGTGATCAGCGCTCCGGTGGTGCAGCATGTGCCGCTCAGCAAGAACTTCGTCATCAGCGGTGTGGACCGCCCGGGTGAAGCCCAGGAGCTCGCCAACGCCCTGATGAACCCGCTGGAAAACGGCCTCAAGGTGGAGGAAGAGCGCTCCGTCTCCCCGCTGCTCGGTGCCGCCATCGTGAAGCAGGGCGTTTGGTCCGGTGTGCTCGGCCTCACGCTGACGTTCCTTTTCGTGCTGGCCTACTACCGCGTGGCCGGCATCGTGGCGATCCTCGGCCTGATCCTGAACACGATCATGCTCTTCGGCGTGATGGCGATATGCGGCTTCACCTTCTCCCTGCCCGGCATCGCCGGCATGGTGCTCACCATCGGTGTGGCGGTGGACGCGAACGTGCTCATCAACGAGCGCCTGCGCGAGGAACTGGATCACGGCAAGTCCCTCAAGACCGCCATCTCCGCCGCGTATGACAAGGCCTTCAGCGCCATTCTCGACGCGAACGTCACCTCGCTCATCACCGCCATCATCCTCTTCTGGCTGGCCAGCAGCACGGTGAAGGGCTTCGCGGTGACGCTGACCATCGGCCTCCTGTGCTCGATGTTCTCCGCCATCCTCGCCACCCGCGTCCTCTTCCGCTGGGGTGTGGATCTCGGCGTCCTCAAGAAGCTGTCCTTCCTCAACCTGATCAAGTCGAAGCACTTCGACTTCCTCGGCAAACGTGTCGCATGCGTCTCCGTCTCGATCGTTCTCACCCTGGTGAGTATCGGTGCCTTTTTCTGGAAGCAGGAGCGTGCCTTCGGCATCGACTTCACCGGCGGCACCCGCATCCAGTTCCTGACCGGAGCGGATGCGATCTCCAACCTGGACGCCGAGAAGGTTCTCGCGGATGCCTCGCTGAATCTGCACAAGACCGCCTACGTCCAGGACGAGCAGAACCCGACCAGCGGCCACCTGCTCACCGTCCGCTGCGACAGCCGGGATACCGATGTCGTGATCGCCAAGCTCCGCGAGCACTACCCGGTGCTTTCCGAAAAGGTGACGAAGGACGGCAAGGAAACCTACAAGATCGACGCCAGCCATGAGGAAGTGTCCGCCCTTGTCGGCAGCGGCTTCCTGAAAACCTCCGGCCTCGCGCTGGGACTCGGGCTGCTCGGCATCTTCATCTACGTGGCCATCCGCTTCGAGTTCTCCTTCGCCGTCGGCGCGTTCGTCGCCATTCTCCATGACTGCATCGTATCCGCGGGCGCGGTGGTGCTTCTCGGCCGCGAGCTCTCGCTGATCCACGTGGGCGCGATCCTGACCATCGCCGGTTACTCGATCAACGACACCATCATCATCTTCGACCGCATCCGTGAGAACATGCGCTCGGTGAACTTCACCGGCCACTCGCTGGAGGAAATCATGAATGAGGCGATCAACTCGACCCTGTCCCGCACGATCCTGACCTCCACGGCCACGCTCGTATCGGTGCTGTCGCTCGCGATCCTGGGCGGCGCCTCGCTGCGCGACTTCTCGCTGGTGATCCTGGTCGGCATCATCATCGGCACCTACTCTTCGATCTTCGTCGCCTCCCCGTTCGTCCTCTGGTGGGGCCGCCACCGCGCGAACAAGCTGCGCGACGACGGCATCGGCACCAACGATGTGACGGAAGCGAAACCCGCCGCGAACTAACCGAGCCGGGCATTGACCTCTCCAAAGGGGAACGGCAGCATCCGCCCATGATGCGCGCCGTTCCCCTTTTTCTTTTCGCCGCCCTGCTCCCGGCCGGAGCCGAGGTCGAGCGGGAAATCCCCCTCGGAATCGAGGCGGTCACCGGTTACCGTTCGGAATACATCTGGCGCGGTTTCAAGGTCGGTGACGGCATCATGGACTTTCAGCTCCAGGGTGAGATCGCCCTGAGCAACGAGTGGGCGCTGGACGTGGGCGGCACCTTCGCCACCGAAGCCAGCCATGGGGACAACTCCGAGGCCACGGTGTTCGTGGACCTCAACTACGACACGAAACAATGGTCCGCGGGCTTCTCGATCACCGGCCATGAGTTCGACCACCCCCTGTTGGAAAGCGGCGTGGACTTTTCCCCGAGCTTCACCTGGCACGCCACCAAGGACCTCGACCTGATCGCAGGCGCGGCCTACGACACCGGCGCGGACGGCCTCTACGGCTGGGTGGAGAGCAAGTGGTCGAAGCCGGTCACGGACTCCTCCTTCATTACCCTCCAGGGCGGCACCAGCTTCGTGAGCGACTACTACGGCCGCGATGGTTGGAATGACCTCTACGCCCGCGCATCCTTCACCTACGCATTGAACAAAACCATCTCGTTCACCCCCTTCATCGGCGTTTCGATTCCCATGGACGCCAATCCGGAAACCAACCGGCTGTACGGTGGCCTCTGGTTCGAGGCGAATTTCTGAGATTCACATGCGGGCAGCCTCAAAGCTCAAAACAAAACCCCGTCACGACGAATCATGACGGGGCAAATGAAGTGGCCCGGGTGATGCCTTATTCCTTCGCAGGAGCCGGAGCAGGCGGAGGTCCCGGCGGTCCGGGACGATGCGGACGATCCTGCATCTCCGGTTTATCCGCCTTGTCCCCATCCGGCTTCTCCGGCCTGGGCGGCGCGTCTTCCGCGTTGAGCTTCTTGTCGCCATTGCGATCGAGCTTCTCGAAGCGCTTCTCCAAGGCATCCTCGCCGATTTTCTCGGCGTAGGGGGCTTTCTGGAACTCCTCGAAAGTCACCGCTCCATCGCCATTCGCATCCAGAGTGCGGAGAATCTGGCGTAACCCGCCATCCGGACCACCGCCCCCACCCTCACCGTCGCGGCCATCGCGATGCGGGGGTTCGGCAGGACGATCTTTCGGCGTGATCTGGCCGTCACCATCGCTGTCGAGACGCTTGAATAGGGCCTCCTGGCGCTCGGGCGGCAGCTTTTTGACGAATTCGGAAGCCTTGAACTCTTCGAAGCTGACACCACCGCTGTGATCGACATCCAGCTCCGGCAAACGCGGGAAGCCGTTTGGCGGCCCGTCTCCGAACTTCATGAGCTCTTCCTTGGAAAGTTTGCCATCCCCGTCCTTGTCGAACCGCTCGAAGAGCTTGTCGCGCTTCTCTTCCGGCAATTTGGCGATGCGCTCGAGGGCGAGGAACTCCTCCTTGGACACAAAGCCGTCTCCATCCTTGTCCGCCCGTTTCCAGAATTCGGCTCCCTGGCGTTTGAACCGGCGCTCGCCATCCGGCGGGCCGGGACGCTTCTCGGCCGCCATCGGCGGATCGCCCGCACCGGGCTGAGACGCTTCCGGGGGTGCCGGGAGCGCCCATGCGGTGAGCATGGAACCGGCCAGCACCAGCGAAACGGGGATTGTCTTCATACGTGTTCGGCGTTTTTCTAGCCCGGCGACCGGGGGATTCGAAGTTGAAACTCCGAAAATCCCCGGAAGTTTCGGCCCTCGTCCGATTTCCCCATTCCACCCGATGCATCTTCTCGACCTGCTCGCCACCCGCCGCCCCGGTTTCTCGTTCGAGTTCTTCCCGCCACGCACGCCAGGGTCATCCGAGGATCTCTATCAGACGATCCGCGAGCTGGAACCGCTCAATCCCACCTTCGTCTCCGTGACCTATGGCGCGGGTGGAGGCACCCGCGAGTTGACTCATGATCTGGTGGTCCGGATCAAGGAAACCACGGACATCCCTCCGGTGCCGCACCTTACCTGCGTGGGTCACACCCGTGCGGAGATCGACGCGCTGCTGGCACGTTACGCCGCCGCCGGAGTCACGGCGATCCTCGCACTCCGCGGAGACCCGCCGCGCGACCAGCCCGACTACGATTGGTCGAAGGGCGATTTCCGTCATGCCTCGGATCTTGTCCGCTTCATCCGGGAATTCAACGAAAGCGGCCGCCATCCCGACCCGCGCGGATTCGCCATCGGCGTGGCGGGCTTTCCGGAGGGCCATCCGGACACACCCAACCGCCTCCTCGAACTGGACCATCTCAAGGCGAAGATCGACGAGGGCGCGAACTACATCTGCTCCCAGCTCTTCTTCGACAACCGCGACTTCCTGGACTTCCGCGACCGCTGCGACCTGATCGGCGTGCGGGTTCCGATCCTGGCGGGCATCATGCCGGTGAGTTCCATCCAAGGCATGAAGCGCATGGCGGAGTTGGCTGCGGGAGCCCGTTTCCCCGCAGCCCTGCTGCGCGCCCTGGATCGTGCGAACGGGCCGGAAGCGGTGGAGCGGGTGGGCATTCACTACGCCGCCCAACAATGTGCCGGTCTCCTGGATGCCGGTGTCCACGGCATCCATTTCTATACACTCAACAAGAGCCGGGCGACCCGTGAAATCTACCAGTCGCTCGGCCTGCCCGCGGGCGTCTGATCCCGGGTGGCGGCGGCTCAATCCCGCCGCCCCTTCACAACGAGCTCCTCGGCCTGCTTCACGGTCAGATCGTAGATCGTCCCACTGAGGGGCACGTCCAGCTTGATCCGGCCGGTGGCGGGGTCCGAAGGATAGAGGGCTTTCAATTCCGGCGCACGGGCGAAGGAATCACCTTGGATGGTGATTTGGAAATCGCCCTCGTAGCGAAGGGTCCGGGCCAGGGCCTCCTTGCCCTTGCTGACGGTTTTGGCCTCGAACTGCACCTGGCCGCCGTTGGCGAAATAGCCGGTATCCAGCGGCGCACCGTTCGCGCTTTTAGCGGGCGCGGCCTTGGAATCACCCGCCCGCTCCACTTCCTCGTCCGCATGCTCATCCACGTCATTCCGCGAGAACACCGGCGCCAGCTCTTTCGAGGATTTGCGGCTCAAGTCGGCTTCCATTTCCGCATCCGTGGGCGGACGAACGCGCATGCGGCCGACGAGGGTCATGAGGTCCGCCTTCGCCTTGAGCTTCACATCGCGGATATCGAGATTGCTACCACCGGACTTGAAATAGAATGAACCCTCGGTGAACGGCACCTTCCGGTAATTGTTGAAGGCATCCACATGCGTCAGGGCGCTGAGCAGCGGCAGGCGGTCGCGGAGCGTCACCATGTCCCCGCCATCGAGTGCCACCTGTCCGGCGAAGCCGATGCCATCGGGGGAATTGGTGGAACCGGACAGTTTGAAATCCCCGGAGATGGAGCCTTCGATGAATCCTCCGAGGCGCTCCGGCAGCAACGCTTCCAGATCCACACGCTGCAGATGAACGGTGCCGGAAACAGCCGGCCGGTCTCCGGCACCCACGGTGACCCCCTTGAAGGTGATCGTGCCGGTGGAGCCCGCATCGTCGCGCTGCTTCACATTCAGCACCCCTTCCTCCACCTCCAGGCCGGAAGCCGTAGCCAGCACGGAGAGTTTTTCGATTTCCAGTCCACGCAGCCAATTCTGCGTGAACCGGCCTCCACGGAACACCAGACGCCATCCCTCAGCCACCCGCTGGGCGGTGAGGCGGCTGTTTTCAATCCGTCCCCGGGTGTGTTCGGAGTAGCCCCAGCGCAGCGTCGCATCCGCGACCTCCACCGATGTCACGTCGAACGACGGGAAAACCCTGAGAAAGGATTCCGCATGGCGGGAGGCTTCCGCCGCATCCTCGGCACCCGCACGGATTTCCGCATCCAGGCGGGTGACGGACACGGGCCCCGGTTTCCATGTGCCGATGAGGCCATCCAGAAGCCCCATGTCGCAGCGGACATTGGAGGCAAATACCGATGAATAGTAGGCATTGGGCCCTCCGGTGAGTTTGAGCCTGCGGACATTGAAACGCCCCTGCACGCGCTGGAAGCCCTCCACCTTCGCTTCCGAAGCGTCCAGCTTCGAACCAATGGCGGCGGCGAGCTGTTTCGGGAAATTCTTCATGTCCACCCGCTTGACCAGATAGACACCGCATCCCAGTCCCACCACCAGCAGGAACAGGAAGATCCGGAACATCAGCCGAAGGAAATGGTAGGTGGCGGATGAATAGCTGCCCCCTGCCATCGAATAGCGGAGCTGGAACCAGAAGCCCTGGCTGGAAATCCACTGGCTGAGCCGTTCGTTGAAGGACTGGAGTTGTTCGGTTTCCATGGGGGACCCGCCGGGCGGCGGCATTCAAGCGGCCTCCCCCCTTGCAAGCCAGCCGAAATTTCCCTCGCAGGGGGCGGAGGGATGTCCTACCTACCGCCCCGTGGAAAGCGCCGACTACAAGGTCAGACTGGAGATTTTCGAGGGCCCGCTGGACCTCCTTCTTTACCTCATCAAAAAGGACGAGGTGGACATCCATACGATCTCCATCGAGCGGATCACCCGGCAGTACCTCGACTACATCGATACCTTCAAGCTGCTGAACATCGACCTCGCCTCGGAGTTCATCGTCATGGCGGCCAACCTCATGTACATCAAGAGCCGCACGCTGCTGCCACGGACCGAGCAACCGCCCGAGGAGGATGCGGAGGAGGACGATCCGCGCTGGGAACTGATCCGCCAGCTCATCGAGTACAAGAAATTCAAGGACGCGGCGGGCTTCCTCTCGCTCCGCGAGATCGAGCAGGAGGGCAGCTTCGCCCATCAGGCGGACAAGCCGGAAAAAGAAACGGAAACGTCACCCGCCCCGCTGGCGGAAGTCTCCATTTTCGACCTCATCCGCGCCTTCCAGAACGTCCTGAAGCGGTTCGAAGAGGCTCATGACTTCGGCGATATTGTCGACGACCGCTACACCGTAGCGGACAAGATCGAGTTCCTTCTCGGACATTTCACCTGCGGACAGGCACGGCGCTTCGAGGATCTCTTCGACAGCGCCACCACCAAGGCCGAGGTGATTGTCACCTTCCTCGCGGTCCTGGAACTGATGAAGCTGAACCAGTTCATGATCCGGCAGAGCCAGACGCTGGGCGAGATCGTGGTGGAACGCCGGACGCCCGGAGCTGTCAGCGCCTTGGAGATGGAGGAAACGGATTCGGCGGAGTAATCCCGTCCATTTCCAAGCACGAAAAAGCCGCGGCATCTGCCGCGGCTTTTTCGTTTGGAAAACTCATCCGATCCGGGATCAGCCCAGACGGTAAACGATGCGGGCCTTCGAGACGTCATACGGAGACATCTCCATCTTCACCTTGTCCCCGACCACGAGACGGATGAAGCGCTTCCGCATCTTCCCGGAAATGTGGGCGAGCACCTCGTGTCCGCTGATCATGCGGACACGGAACATGGTACCGGCGAGAACCGCCGAAATCTCGCCCTCGACCTCCACCGCCTTTTCATCGTTTTCTTTTCCGGGACGGCGCGGACCGGGGCCGCTGCGGTTGGAACGACGGGGGCCGGAAGATTTCTTGGGACGAGGTGGCATGAGGTATCGGTAAAGCGGAAAAAGAAGGAGCGGAGCACGGATGCTCCCGCACGCCGATGATGCCGGAAGGTTCGGGAGCATCAATCCCAAAAAAACGCACCTGCGGATACGAAGGGAGCGCTTGCCAATCCATCATATCCGTCTCATTTTCCAGCACCGCAGACGCCAAGCCTCGTCCGTGCGGTGGAAAACCCTTCCTAAATCCAAAAGCCAGCCATGCCTGAAATCACTGAAAAGGATCTGCCACAGGCCCAGAAAGCCTTGTGGTTGCGAGCTCTCAGCGCCATCCAAACCCAGAATCTTCCCTACGCGATCAGCATCCTCCAAGCGATTCTCAAGGATCTGCCTGAATTCCTCGATGGTCGCAAAGTGCTCCGCAAGGTGGAGATCCAGAACACCGGCGGCGCGAAAAAGAAAGGCGGCCTCTTCGGCGGCGGTGGTTTCAGCGCGATGAAGTACTCGGGTGGAGTGAAGAAAGATCCGGCCGGCACCGTCGTGGCTCTGGAGAAGGAACTGGAAAAGGATCCTCTCAACGAGGGTGCCAACGATCTCCTGTTCGAATGCTTCATGAAAATGGAGATGCCGGACAGCGCCGCCTTCGCACTGGAAACGGTGCGCAAGGGTCCTCCGGAAACTCCGAAGCTCCTTCACAAGCTCGCCCAGCACTATCTCAGCCGGGACATGCCGCAGCAGGCCGGCGAGGTCTATAGTGACATTCTCAAGATCGCCCCCACCGACTCGGAGGCCGTCAAGGGTGCCAAAGACTGTGCCGCCCGCGCTTCCATGCAGAAGGCGAAGTGGGACGAAAATTCCAGCATGCGCGACCTCATGCGCGACCAGGCCCAATTCGAGGAAATGGAAAAGGCCGCCCGTACCGGCCTGACCCGTGACCAGCTCGAAGAACGCCGCGACAAGATCGTCCTCAAGTACAACGAAGACACCAACCACCTCGGCACCGTCAAGGAACTGGCCGGCGTTTACGAGCAGCTTGAAGACTGGGCCAACGCCCATGCCTTTTATTCCTGGGCCCACACCCTCAGCAACGGTGACGTGGCGCTTCAGAACAAGGCTTCCCAAATGAACGACCGGGCCAACGAGGCCCACATGCGCTCCTTGGAAGAAGCTGCCGCCCAGGACCCCGGCAATGCGGACCTCCAGGCCCAGCTACAGGAGCGCAAGGCCGCCCGTCTCGCCGAACAGGTCGAGGAGGCCAAGCGCCGCGTCGAGCAGAACCCGACCGACCCGCAGCTCCGCTACGACCTCGGCAACGCACTCTACAACACCGGCGACTACACCTCCGCCATCCCCCACCTCCAGCAGGCCACCCGCAACCCGCACATCCGCACCAAGGTGCTGCTGCTGCTGGGCCGCACCTTCAAGGCGAAGCACATGTTCGACCTGGCCATCAAGCAGCTCAGCGATGCCCTCGCCGACCTGCACGCGATGGACAATACCAAGAAGGAAGTCCTCTACGAGAAGGGTGTGATCCACACCGAGATGGGCGACCTGCCCTCCGCGCTCGAATGCTTCAAGCAGATCTACGAAGTGGACTACGGCTACCGTGACGTGGCCCAGCGCGTGGAATCTTCCTACGCCGGCTGATTCCGGCAGCCGCTACTTTCCCTCCGGCGGGGCTTCCGAAAGGAAAGCCTCGTCGAAGGGTGTGTTCGTGAGCACCCATCCCTCGGCCAGCACGGACAGGATCTCCACTTGGCGGCTGTTCTCTCCGGTGGTCTTGGAAATCTGGACCACCACCGGGAAAACTCTCTTTTCCCTCAAGACACGCTCGAAGGCTCTGTCGGCGGAGCCACCTTTTTTGCAGTAGCCGATGAACGCCCGCTCCTCATCCGGGCGGCTCAGCAAATAAGCGGACCACGTGCTCTCGTCCGTATACGATCCGTTGTAATAGCTGTCCTTGTTTGCCACCGCCCGCAGCTCCGCAGTTCGGGCACCCCCCGCATAAAGTTCATCCCAGTTCACCGAACCATGGCTCGCAAAGGAAGCGAGATCCATCTGCCACGTCCCCGCGCCATCCGGCGTCAGGTAGGCCACCCTCGGCATTCCATTCGCGAATTCCACGAGGGCGCTTTCCAACTGCAGGCCATTGACGGTGTCGGCGCTCTGCCAGGTGACCTGGGTGATTTTTCCCATCTTCGCCGTCAGGCGGGTGAGGAAGTCCACGGCCTCCGCCTCGCTCATGCCTTTCAGGCGCACCAGATCACGGAAGTCACCGGCGTTCCGCATCGCCAGCACCTTGCGGACCGTCGCGACCACTTCCTCGCTGGATGGAGAGGGAAACTCCCGTGCTTTTTTCGCTCCGCTGTAAACCTGGTAGCGGGAAGCGTTCGGGTCCTTCCAACCTTCGCCCCCATCGTCCTTCGTGCGAAGGATGCCAATGATCACGAACAGGATCAGCCCCACGCCGGTCAGGGTCCCGAAGGCGATGGTCCTCACCATCAGCAGCTTGGCCCGGCTCTCCTTCCGCACCTTGCGCCGCCGGAGAATCCTCTCACGCCCCCTGCCTGGAGAGTCCATGATCCTGGGAGCCTCCTCCGGCAGTTTGACGCCGGTTGCCTCCTTCGGGGGGCGGGGGTAGGAGCGGATTTCCATGGCAGCGGAACGTTCGGGGGAGAAAACGTCGTCAGCCCGATCAACGTGGAGTCAGGGTGATCCTCGTGGGATCATAGCGGTCATCCGGCCGGAAGAGCCAGCCCGGATTCTGATCGACCACCTCATAGCTGGTGAGTTTGAACTCAGGCAGGATCTGGTTGCTGTTGGGCTCGTAGATCTGGCGGCCGGTGTAATTGCCCCGGATGCGGTAGTCGAAGTTGTTGTCGAAGCCGTAACGTTGGCCCGCAGGGCCGTTTTCCGGAAAACGGTCCGGATTGGTCTTTTGGGATTCATTGAAAACCACCAGCTTCGCGCGGTTCCAGGATTCGTGCGGCTTCCGCAGGTAGCCCCAGAAGCGGGTCTTCTGCACGTAATAGCGGCGGCCGTAGAAGAAATCCCCGGACGGCTCGGCGGCAATCTTCGCGGACCGCTCCTCCTGGGTCGGTCCTCCCATGTTGCCGGTACCCAGCGGGGCTCCACAGTGAGTGAGCAGGGTGCATGCGGACACCAAGGCAAGCAAACGGCAGACGGTACGAACCATGCCGGACGCTAGCCAAGCGCCCCGGAGATCTGCAAGTTGCAAACACCTCTACAAACCAGCATCTTCCCCGCCCCGCGAATGGGCTTGCCAAGCCCGGATCACATCGGTAATCGCCGACCTCCCAAACGCATCCCCACCCGATTTCCCCCGCTCTTTCATGAAATTGAGCCACCTCATCAGCGCCGATCAGATCCTGCCCGAAATGCGGGCGGGGGATCATTGGCCCTCGATCGTGGAGTTGGTGGATCACCTGCGGGATTCCGGGCACCTCGACCACGCCCTCTATGACGAGGTCCTGGAGTCCCTGAAAGTGCGGGAGGAACTGGTGAGCACGGGCATCGGTTCCGGCGTGGCCATCCCCCACGCCTTCTCAGATCATGTGGACCGGGTGATCGCCGTGCTGGGTCGCTCGAAGGAGGGCATCGATTTCGAGGCGCTGGACGGAGCTCCCGTCCATTTCGTGTTCCTCTTCATCGTGCCGCGGAAGGACTACCACCTGCACCTGCGGACACTGGCGGCAATCGCCAAGATGTTCACCAACGGCGAAATCCGCCGACAGATCGCGGCCGCGGATTCCCGTGAGGAAATTCTCGCCATCCTCGATCCAAAATCGTCCCGTGTGCCCGCGCCCGGGAACTGATCCTCCGCGCGATCCATCGCCATGACCTTCCAGCAGGACCTCGAATCCCGCCTCTCCGCCGCCGTCGCGTCCGTGATCGGCGAGTCCGCCGCCACGCCCGTGACCGCCGCCACCGACCTGCGATTCGGCGACTACCAGTCGAATGCCGCGATGGTGCTGGCGAAGCAGCGCAAGACGAATCCGCGCGCCCTCGCCCAGGAGATCATCGACCGCGTGGATCTGGCCGGCCTGGCCACTGCCGAGATCGCCGGCCCCGGCTTCCTCAATTTCCGCATCCTCCCCGGAGCCTATGCCGCGGCGGTCACCCGCCTGCTGGGCGATGCCAAGCTCGGCGTGCCGGATGTCGGTGCAGGCCGAACCGTCGTCGTCGATTTCTCCGCACCGAACGTAGCGAAACCAATGCACGTGGGCCACATCCGCTCCACCATCATTGGCGACTCGCTTTCCCGCATTGCGCGCTTCCTCGGTTTCAATGTCATCACCGACAACCACATCGGCGACTGGGGCACGCAGTTCGGCATGATCCTCTACGGGTGGAAGAACCTGTTGGACAATGCCGCGATCGTCACCGATCCGATCGCCGAACTCCTGCGCGTCTATCGCGAGGTGAACTCCCTCATCAAGGCCGATCCCACGGTGCTCGATGCCTGCAAGCTGGAACTGGTGAAGCTCCAGGCCGGTGACGAACAGAACACCTCCATCTGGCACCAGTGCATCGAGGTCTCGAAGCAGGGCCTTCAGAAAATCTACGACCGCCTCGACGTCACCTTCGACCACTGGCTGGGCGAAAGTTTCTACAACGACCGCCTCCCCGGCCTCGTGGAAGAATTCGTGGCCAGGGACATTGCCCGCGTCAGCGATGGCGCGACGTGCATCTTCGCCTCCGGCAAACTGCCGGACGAGCAGGACCCCTTCCGCGTTCACAAGGAAGACGGCTGGACGGACAATCCCGCGATCATCCGCAAGGCGGACGGCGGCTTCCTCTACGCCACCACCGACCTCGCCACGCTGGAATACCGCACCGACACCTGGAAGGCGGACCACATCTGGTACGTCGTCGGCGTGCCGCAGTCGCTGCACTTCCGGCAGATCTTCGATGCGGCGGAACGCTGGGGCAAACACTGCGACTACCGCCACGTGGCCTTCGGCTCGATCCTCGGCGAGGACCGCAAGCTGATGAAGACCCGCTCGGGCGACAACGTGCAGCTCATCGACGTGCTGGAGGAGGCCGTCGAGCGCGCCGCCAAAGCCATCGCGGAAAAGAATCCGGAGATCCCTGCGGACGAAGCCGCGCAAATCGCGGAGACCGTCGGCATCGGCGCGGTGAAGTTCGCGGAGCTCTCGCAGAACCGTCTCACCGACTACGTGTTCTCCTGGGACCGCATGCTTGCGCTCCAGGGCGATACCGCTCCGTATCTGCAATACAGCAACGTCCGCATCCGCTCGATCTTCCGCAAGCTGGAGACGCCGTTCGATGTTGCTACGGCATCCATCGTACTCGGCGAGGAGGCGGAGATCCATCTTGCCCGCCTGATTGTTCGTTTCGCCGAGGTGTTGCCGACGGTGATCGACGACCATCGCCCGAATCTTCTCGCAAACTACCTGCTGGAACTCGCCCGCGCGTTCCACTCGTTCTTCGAAGCCTGTCCGGTGCTGAAGGCGGACGAACCCGTCCGTTCCAGCCGTCTCGCCTTGTGCGATCTGACCTCCCGCGTGCTCTCCACCGGTCTCGGCCTGCTCGGGATCAAGGTGCCGGAGCGCATGTGAGGCGTTCCCGCTCCACTGCTCATTGCCCCAAGTCATGTCCGACCGCACCCGACTGCCGTTCTATGTGATCGGCCACAAGAATCCCGACACGGACGCGATCTGTTCCGCCATCGGCCACGCCGCCCTGCTGCGTGCCACCGGTGAGGAAGACGCAACCGCGGCGCGCTGTGGCGATGTACCGCAACGCACGGCCTGGGTGTTGGAGAAGGCGGGGATGGAAGCTCCGGAGCTGGTGACCGACGTGCGCACCACCGCGGGCATGATCTGCCGCCGCGAGGTCATCCAGGCGGACCTGTCCGACACCTTCCTCATCGCCTATCGCCGGATGCTTTCCAGCGGCGTGCGCTGCGTGCCGGTCACGGACGCCACCGGCCACGTCCATGGTATCCTGCGCTATATCGACCTGCTGGAACTGCTGCTGCCGAACGAAGCCCAGGAAATGGCCTTCCGCACGGTACGCGCTTCGTTCCTGAAGATCGCGGACACCCTCGGTGCCGAATCACTCGGCGCGCCGATCTCAGGAGAAGACGAGGAAGACATCATCCTCCTCGTCGGCGCCTCGTCGCAGAATTCGGTCAACGCCCGCCTGAAAAGCGCGGCCAAGGAAGGCCGCATCGGGCGTGTGCTGGTCATCTGCGGCGATCGCCCGATCGTCCAGCGCTACGCTATCGAAGCCGGTGCCCGCGCCTTGCTGGTGACCGGGGACAACCTCATCGATCCAGCGCTGACCAAACTCGCCGCCGAAAAGGGTGTGGTCGTGCTGACCTGCCATCACGACACGGCGAGTTGCTCCACGCTCATCCGTTGCTCGCGCACGGTGCGCCATGTGATGGAAACGAAGTTCATCACCGTGGTGCCGTCCGAGCCGATGTCCCGGCTGCGCAAGCGCCTCGCCTCGGAAGACCAGGATCTTTTCCCGGTGATCGACCCGCGCGAAGGCACGATGAAGGGCGTGATCTCGAAGTCCGACCTCGTCGATCCGCCGCGCCTGCGCGTGGCGCTGGTGGACCACAACGAATACGCCCAGGCCGTCAATGGCGTGGAGGAAGCGGAAGTCGTGGAGGTAATCGACCACCACCGCCTCGCGGGCGATCTCGTATCCCGAGAGCCGATCCGCTATCTCAACGAACCGGTCGGTTCCACCTCCACTCTGGTCGCGCGCAAGTTCGTCCACCGCGGACTGGCACCTGAATCCGGCGTGGCCATGTGCCTCAGTGCGGGCATCATTTCCGATACCCTCTGCCTCACCGGCCCGACCACCACCGATCTCGACCGCGAGATGCTGAAATGGCTCACCGGCATCGCCGGAATCGAGGCCGAGACCTTCACCGAGCAGTTCTTCGCCGTCGGTTCGCTGATCGCCACCGGCACCGCGGGGGAAATCCTCAACGCGGACCGCAAGGAGTTCACCGATGACGGCCACAAGGTCAGCATCTCCCAGGTTGAGGAACGCGGTCTGCACGGCTTCGGCCCGCGCCGTGAGGAAGTCGAAACGGCCCTGCGCCAGCTCGTAATCAGCAATGGCTACAACCTCGCCGTGCTCGCAGTGACGGATGTCTCCCGCCACCACAGCATCATCCTCGCCGCGGGTGATCCGGACATCCTCGCCAAGCTGCCGTTCGCACCGGTGGACGAGACGCTCTTCGATGCACCCGGAGTGGTCAGCCGCAAGAAGCAGATATTCCCCGCCGTGAGTGAGGCGCTGCAGCACGCGAAGTAATCCCCCATCCCGGTATTGCTTTTTCAACCTTCGGTATTACTCTCGACTCGTGAGGACGATCACCTTGAAAATTCCGGATGAACTTGATGACCGCCTGGAGGCCTTGGCCCGGGAACGGCACGATTCAAAATCCGCCGTGGTTCGTGCCGCCGTCATCGACTTGCTTTCACGGGAAACTCCCGGAGCAGCCACCGCCTGGGTGGATCATTTCCGCGGTGCCCTTTCCGAGCCCGAGGCAATGGGTGACGACCGGATGGAACACATCATCGCCAAACACGTCCGCTGAACCGTGCGCCTGCTTGTCGATCTCAACATCCTCCTCGATGTCCTCCTCGATCGCGCTGGCAGGGAAACTTCCGCTGAGATTATCAGACGTTGTTCCGGTCCTGACGAAGGGTGGATTGCCTGGCACACCTTGGCCACGTTGGCATACTTCGTTGCCAGAGAGGACAAAAAGAAGGTGTCCGCGGTAGTCGGAGGCCTTCTCGATTGGGCACGTATTTCCGAAACGGGACAGGCCCATGCCAAACTGGCGCTCCAATGGGACTTCAAGGACTTCGAAGATGCCCTTCAGGCCGCCGCGGCAACAGCCTGCAAAGCGGATTTCATCATTACCCGCAATCTCAAGGATTTCACCAAATCCCCCATACCCGCTCTGTCTCCCGAGAAGTATCTCGGACGGCACCGCTGATTTCCCTCTATTGCCATGTCTTCCCTGCTTCCCGATCTCACCGTTCTCAAGGCCGGTACCGGCGTACTGACGAAATCGTCCGATGGCACGCTCGACCGCGCCCAGTTGGTCCACTTCGTCGCTGGCATCGCCGGATTGATCGATGCCGGTCACCGCTGCCTGCTGGTGTCCTCCGGTGCCGTCGGCTCCGGTGTTTCCGCGCTGGGACTGGATGCCTACCCGTCCGATACCGCCACCCGCCAGGCTTGCGCGGCGGTGGGTCAGGCCCGCCTGATGCACGTTTACGGCAGCCTGTTCGCGAACTTCGACATCACCGTCGCCCAGGTGCTGCTGACCGCGGGCGATCTCTCCACTCCGGAGCGTGCGGCTTACGTATCCGACACACTGCGACGCCTGCTGGCGGAAAAGCGCATTCTGCCGATCATCAACGAGAACGACTCGGTGGCGGTGGAAGAGCTGAAATTCGGCGACAACGACATGCTGTCCGCCCGCGTTTCGGTGCTCGCCGGAGCGAGGCGTCTGGTGCTGCTCACCAGCGTGGACGGTCTGCTACATCCGCAGACCAGCGAAGTGGTGCCGGAAGTGGCGGACATTGACGACGTGCTGGGCCACGTTCGCGATGACCGCGGCAAGTTCTCAATCGGTGGCATGGCCTCGAAGCTCGCCGCCGTCCGCCTCGCGGTGGAAAACGGCATCGAGACCCACATCGCCCACGGCCGTCATCCGGAGCGTTTGGCCGGAATCCTCGCGGGCAACGGTCTCTCGACCCGTTTCCTGCCGAAGCTCTGATTTTCCACGCCAGCCTTGATCGCGGATTCGGGGTTGGGTTTTTCCAAATCCGCCGTTTACTCCCGCCATGTCCGAAGCGCTCCGCCAGACGATCCACCAGATGGGCCAACAAGCCCGTGCCGCCGCGCACCGCCTGGCCCTGCTGCCATCGGAGGCGAAGAACCGCATCCTTCACGCGATGGCGGGTGAACTGCGCCTGCGCGCGCCGGAACTGATCGCCGCGAACACTGTGGACCTCGAAGCCGGTGAAGCCAAGGGTCTGTCCAAGGCGATGCTCGACCGCCTGAAGCTTGATGACGCTCGCATCGAAGCGATGGCCGCCGGCATCGACCAGGTGGCCTCGCTGCCTGACCCCGTCGGCGAGGTGCTCGATTCCTGGACCCGCCCCAACGGCATCCGCATCGAGCAGATCCGCGTGCCCATCGGCACCATCGGCATCATTTACGAAAGCCGTCCCAATGTGACCGCGGACGCAGCGGTGCTGTGCTTCAAGACCGGCAATGCCACCATCCTGCGCGGCGGCAGCGAAGCGCTTCATTCCAACCAAGCCATCGCCAACGCACTCCAGGCCGGAGGCGAGCATGCCGGATTGCCCGAGCATGCGATCCAGCTCATCCCCTTCACCGACCGCGAGAGCGTTGGCATCCTCGCGGGCATGGACAAGTGGCTGGACCTGATCATCCCCCGCGGCGGCAAGGGCCTCATTGAGACCGTGGTCTCGCTGGCACGCATGCCCGTCATCAAGCACTACGACGGCATCTGCCATCTCTACATCGATCCCGCGGCGGATCTCGATATGGGGGTTCACCTGACCGTGGATGCGAAGACCCACAAGCCCGGCGTCTGCAACGCGCTGGAAACCCTGCTCGTCCACGAAACCATCGCGCCCACCTTCCTCCCGAAGGTTGCAGAGACGCTGCGTGCGAAAGGTGTCGAGTTGCGCGGCTGTGCCCGCACTGCCGCGATCATCGGAGTGGCGCACGCCACCGAGGAAGACTGGAGCACGGAATACCTCGACCTGATCCTTTCGATCAAGGTGGTGGCGTCGCTCGATGAAGCCGTGGCCCACATCAACAAGTACGGCTCGCATCACAGCGATTGCATCGTCACCGCCGACCAGATCGCAGCGGAGCGTTTCCTGAGCGAAGTCGATTCCGCCTGCGTCTTCCACAATGTCTCCACCCGTTTTGCGGATGGCGGCGAGTTCGGCTTCGGCGCGGAAATCGGCATTTCCACGGACAAACTCCACGCCCGTGGACCGATGGGGCTGCGCGAGCTGACGAGCTACCAATACCGTATCCGCGGCGAAGGCCAAACCCGCGGCCGGATCGAATAGCGCGTGCGGCTTCCAACCTTTTCGGCCATGCTGAAGGAGCATGGCCGAACTCCCGGACAATCCCTACGCCGCTCCGGCCACCACCGACGCTCCGACCGGAGCGATATTGCGGGCGGATGGACAGGAGTTGCAGGATCCCCGCACGCTCGGATGGCTGGCGGTGGGTTTCCTCTGGCTCTATGCATTCTGCCGGATCGTATTCGGGTGGATGGAAGCCGGGATGTCCGGTCTCTACATGGAGGATGCGGCACAGTCCGAACTTCCGGCCGTGGGCACCGGACTGACGTTCATCGGCACGGTGATCACCTTCCTGATGTGGACCTATCGTTGTTCATCCAATGCCTGGCGTCTGGAGCGGATGGACACCAAGCCCGGGATGGCGGTGGGATCCTATTTCATTCCCTTCTACAACCTCGCCGGTCCCTGCCTCGCGATGCGGGAGATCATCCAGGTCACCTACCGCCACACCGACCGGAAAAGCATCAAGGGCCTGGTGATGCACTGGTGGCTGGGCTGGGTGACGTTCAACCTCTCCTCCCGCTTCATGCAGGATTCGGAATACTGGTGGTTCCCGCTCGCGTGCATGACGATCTCCGCCGCCTTTCTCACGGCGATCATTCTGAATCTCGGTGCGGCCCAGTCCACCATTCGGGCACCCCTGCATCTGCCGGACGACGGTCACTCACGACTGCGTCACTCCCCCCTGCCCGCGATCGAAGCCGGACTTCCTCTGGCCAATCTTCCCCGCCACAAATCCCACGATGCCCCCGTCCCGGAGCCGAAGAAAAAAGCGGCTCCTTCCAAGCCGCACCCGAATGCTCCGGTTCCGCGACGCCCGGAGGCTGAAGGAGAAACTCCTCCGCCCTGAACAGGTTGCAGCCAACCGGAATCCCCGCCGGATGGAAAAAATTCGTGTCATCGGGCGGGCTTCGTGGTTCATCCTCGGCCCGTCATGTTTCCGGACAGCTTCGTTTCCCATCTCCAGCAAACCCTCGCCGAGATCGACCACGCGGGTCTCTACAAGCGCGAGCGTCTCATCGACTCCACCCAGAACTCCACCGTCCGCCTCAAGGACGGCCGCACGGTCATCAACATGTGCGCGAACAACTACCTGGGACTCGCCGACCATCCGCAGGTCGTGGAAGCCGCCAAGGCATCGCTGGACCGCTGGGGATTTGGCATGGCCTCCGTCCGCTTCATCTGCGGCACCCAGACCCTGCACAAGCAGCTTGAGGAAAAAATCTCCTCCTTCCTCGGCACCGAGGACACCATTCTCTATCCGTCCTGCTTCGATGCGAACGGCGGACTCTTCGAGGTCGTGCTCGGCCCGGAAGACGCGGTGATCTCCGACTCGCTCAACCACGCCTCGATCATCGATGGCGTACGCCTCTGCAAGGCGAAGCGCTTCCGCTACGCCAACAACGACATGGCCGACCTCGAAGCCAAGCTCCAGGAAGCCGATGCCGCCGGCGCGCGCTTCAAGCTCATCACCACCGATGGTGTCTTCTCGATGGATGGCATCATCGCCCAGCTCGACAAGGTGCATGAACTGGCCGCGAAGTACGGCGCCATCGTCCACTTCGACGATTGCCATTCCACCGGCTTCCTCGGTGAACGCGGCCGTGGCACGCACGAACACTGCGGACTCTTCGGCAAGATCGATCTCACCACCGGCACGCTCGGCAAGGCACTCGGCGGTGCATCCGGCGGCTACACCTCCGGCAAGAAGGAAATCATCGACCTGCTTCGCCAGCGCTCCCGCCCGTATCTGTTCTCGAACACCATCGCGCCGCCGATCGTCGCCGCCTCGCTCGCCGTGTTCGAGATGCTCGAAGCGTCCACCGAGTTCGCCGACCGAGTGAAGGACAACGCCCGCTACTTCCGCGAGGCGATGGCCAGCACCGGCTTCACCATCGCGGGCAAGGATCACCCGATCTCGCCGGTGATGCTGGGCGACGCCGCGTTGTCGCAGAAATTCTCCGAGAAGCTTTTGGACAACGGTGTCTATGCCGTGGGTTTCTTCTACCCGGTGGTCCCGCAGGGCACCGCCCGCATCCGCACCCAGATCAGCGCCGCCCACACCCGCGAGCAGCTCGACAAGGGCATCGAAGCGTTTGTGAAGGCGGGCAAGGATCTCGGCGTGATTTGAGAGCCTTGAATTGAAAGTTGGGTGTTGAGGGACGATATCCGCCGGGACAAGCTCCCGCCCCCTCAACACCCTTCCGACTGCTGAATGAAACGGGTAACCGTGTACACCGATGGCGCGTGCCGGGGCAATCCCGGGCCCGGCGGCTATGGCGTGGTGCTGATCTATGGCAAACACCGCCTCGAGCTTTCGCAAGGCTACGCCCATACCACCAACAACCGCATGGAGTTGCTCGCGGCCATCACGGCGCTGGAGGAACTCAGTGAACCCTGCGAGGTGGAGTTGCATTCGGACTCCCGCTATGTGATCGACGCCCTGATCAAGAACTGGATCAAGGGTTGGAAGGCCAAGGGTTGGAAAACCTCCACCGGCGGTCCGGTGAAAAACCAGGATCTGTGGGTGCGCCTCGTGAATGCCTCCGCGCCCCACAAGATGACGTGGAAATGGGTTCGTGGTCATGCGGGCCATACGGAGAACGAGCGCTGCGACGTGCTCGCCGTGGCTGCCGCCAGGGAACGCAATCTGCCGGAAGACGCCGGTTTCGACGGCTGAAAGAGGCCGCGGCCGTCTCCCGTTAGCTTGCGCAGATGAAGATCGAAGCACTCTGCGGCGTGTTGTTGTTCCTCGCTCCCACCGCGTTTGCGGAGCAGCCCTTCGCGCTGAAAATCATCGATGCCACCACCAAGCGGCCGGTTCCGCTGATCCGCGTCACCACGACCCATCAGCTCAGCGACTACACGGACAACGCGGGTATGGTGACCTTCGATGATCCGGATCTGCTGGGTCGCGAGGTGTGGTTCGGAATTTCAGGTCACGGCTATGAGTTGAAGGCGGATGGCTTCGGCAACCGCGGCGTGCGGGTCACGCCCAAGCCCGGCGAATGCAAGACGGTGGAGATCCCCCGCGTGAACATCGCGGAGCGCATCCAGCGTCTCACCGGCGGAGGATTGCTCTATCACCAGCATCGTTTCGATGGCACTGCCACTCCCCCGCCCGCCGGACTGGTGTTCGGCTGCGACACCGTGGACACGGCCGAGCACGAGGGCAAACGCTACTGGCTGTGGGGCGACACCAGCCGCCCGTCCTATCCGCTCGGCAACTTCAACACCACCTTCGCCACCACGCCGTTGAAGCTCGATCCGAATGGCCCGATCACCTACAATTACTTCACCCAGCCGGATGGCTTCGTCAAAGGCATCGCTCCCATTCCAGGTGCCGGCCCAACGTGGCTCGATTCCATGATCTCGCTGAAGGACAAGGATGGCAAACCCCGGCTCGTCGCCACCTATGCGAAGATCAAGCCGCCGATGGATGTCTATGAGCGCGGCCTGTGCGAGTTCGACGGAAAGGAACAGCTCTTCAAGAAAGTGCGGGAGATCCCCCTGGATTCAAAACTCTTCCCGAGCGGTCACGCGTTCCGCAGCGGAGATCAGATCTACTTCGGCCAATCGACGCCGAACCTGCGCATGCCGGACCGCTATGAAAGCTGGCTCGATGCGAACGAATGGAAGGCCGTCACCTGCGACATCGCCTTCACCGATGCCGCCACCGGCAAGGCGATCAAGGCCCACAACGGCTCCGTGAAGTGGAATCCGTGGCGCAAGAAATGGATCAGCATTTTCACGGAAAGCGGAGGCACTTCGGCGCTCGGTGAGATCCGCTACGCCGAAGCGGACGCTCCGGAAGGTCCGTGGCGGAAGAGCATCAAGATCATCACCCACCAGCACTACACCTTCTACAACCCGGTCCAGCATCCGGAGTTTTCCGAAGACAACGGTCGCGTGATCTGGTTCGAGGGTACCTACACCGCGACCTTCTCAGGAAATCCCGATCCAACACCGCGTCACGACTACAACCAGATCCTCTACCGGCTGGATTTGGCAGATCCACGGATGAAAGTGGCACAGGAATAGCAGCTACTTCTCGGTCTTCTCGCGGGTTCCCTTCTGGGTCTTCGCGAAAAAATCGCCGTTTCCTTCGACCTCCTTCAGCACCGCCTTGCGGAACGCGTCCACATCATCGGAAGGCTTCAGCTTGTCCGGATCCATGGCGGCCCATTGGAGGGAATCCCCATCCACCTTCGCCTTCACGATCATGAAGCGGTGTTCGGTATTCGGCTTGCCGGTGGAATCTCCGAGGAACTGGAGCTCCAGAATCTCCGGATGGCCGGACAAGCAGGGATAGCCCGTGAAATACCAGTGTTCGGTGGCACTGACCTGATAATCCACCACCAGCTTCTTGTCCGCGGTGCGGTGCACCACAAGATACTGATCCTCGTCCCGGCTGTCCGCTTCGCTGGCCGCCATTTTCCAACGGCCCACCAGATTTTCAGCGGAATCCGTGCCGGTAACGGCGCCCAGAGGCTTGTCATAGTGACAGGCGGCCATCAACACGACGACCACCGGCAGGAGGATGTTCTTCCATGAGATCATCCTCAAGTCTCTCACGGCGGGCGGCCGGCTTCAAGCTGGGAGCTGGCCGCCCGGTGACGATCCGATCAATCAAGGCGACAATGTCACTTTCACGCGCCCGAAGCGTCTGCCCGAGCTGGCGGGAGCCATGTCCGGCACCCTCACGCGATCCCAATCCGCATCCAGACTCTCCACTATGGACGAGCCGGTGGCGTCCGAGAAGTCATTCAATGACGAGCCGAACTGCGGGGTGTAGGTCAGCCCGGCAACGTTCTTGCGGCGCAAATACTGCAACCACAGCCGCTGGCCGCCGGACTCGGGATTGACGATCATCCGCGGCAATCCTGCCGTGGGCGACGATGTCAGATCGAGCGACCTGCGATCCGAAAGAGTCGGATCAAGGTTGAAGGAGAACTCCAGCAGCTTCGGCACGCCATCGCCATCATCATCCGCCAGGCGCGAACCCGGCGAGCCGTCCGTATCGTGCGAGAAGGCCCATTGCTCGAACGCGGTACGGTAGATCACGCTGATCGGATCGGACGCATCGTTGCCATTCGCGGAGGCGCTGGTGACCATGTTCGCAGGCAGCGACAAGGTGACGGGCGAGGACGTGGCCGACACCGAGACCACATAATTCGCGCCGCTGCCGGTGATCGACTGCACCTGGCCGCCGGTAATCGTGATATCGGATACCGTGAGGCCGGTGACCGACTCGGTGAAGCTGAGGCTCAGATTGAAGGAGCCATTCACCGCCACGGCCGGACCGCTCCACATCGGGAAAGGTTTCACCGGCTGGAGCTCGAGGCGGTCCATGCGCGTGCCGTCATCCCGGCCATAGAGCTGCATGGTATGGCTGCCCGCGGTCAACGTGAACAGCGAGGGATTGTTCACCGGATCACGACTGCTGTTCGCCAGATCCCAGTAATATTGCAACGATCCGATCTGGCCCGCCGTCTGGTTGGTATGCCAATCCGAGGGAGTCGCCCCATCGAAGCCGACGTAGAACGAATCGCTGCTCTGGTCGTCCGATCTCGCGAGGCCGCGGACCCGGTACTGTCCGGCACGCGGCACCACAAAGGTATAGGTGGCCTTCATGTTGGTATCGAGCGCGGTCGAGCCACCGCGGGTGCCCTGCGGCACCCAGATGTAGTAGCCACCGCTGGTCGCGGCATCCGCCACCTGCACGAACGCGCCCGCCAGGGTGCCCTGCTCCGCTTCACGGGCGAGGATGTAGCTGGAGTAAGGCAGCGAGATTGAAGTGCCCGCGCCCATGAGATTCGCCGCAGTATCGACGACCGCACCGGAACGGATCTCGACCCCTACGGTGCCCGGCGAACCGGGCGTGATGGTGAGCAGATAGTCCATGCCATCCGCCGCGATGCCCATCAGCGTTCCATTGGTGATATTGAAGTCGGACGCGGTCAGTCCCGTGACCGGCTCGTCAAACGTCAGGCCAAGCTGGAAAGTCCCGGCCACTGACACCGGGACATTGGTGAAGCGCGGTATCGGCGGCAGGGTGTCGTGGAAGTCGACCTGGAGTGTCGCGGAAGCGGTGCTGCCGAGACTCTTCGGATTCACCGCGTTCTGCGGCACCTGCACCGTCACGAGAGATGTGGAGGGCGAGATGGTCGCCACGTAGTAGTGCCCCTTGCCACGCAGTCCGAGAAGGCTGCCACCCGTGACCTGCACATCCGCCGCGGTGAAGTCCGTGACATCCATGTCAAAGGTGATGGTCGTTTCAAAGGCACCGTTCACGACTCCCGTGGGACCCGCGATATTGCAGCGGGCCGCGCGCGAGTTCGCCAGCTGATCATAACGGAAGGTGTCGGTCGTATTCGGCCAGGTGCCGGAAGTCATCAGCGTCCAGTTCACGCCATCGGTGCTGGTGTGGACCTGGTAGTTCTTGATGCGGCCGTTCTGGTTGCCCTGCCGCGGCACATAGACGAACCCGCCAACAGGCCGGGTCGATCCGAGATTGATGGTGATGTAGTGGGGTAGGGCGGCGATACCGCCCGTGCCGTAGCCGGTATGCCAGAAGGTGTTCACGTCACCATCGATGGCCCGGATGGCGGGGGCGGTTTCATCCACGGTCTCTTCACTGTCCACCGCTGCCACCGAAAGCTGGTTGGTCGGGATCGCCACGCCCTTGTCATCGAGAATCGAAAGCTCGCCCACCGAGGTCCATGGGTTGCCATTCACCTCCGCCGTGGAGGTCAGGCGCAGGTAGCGTGCCTGGAGCAGCACCTGGGTTTGGAACTCGGAGGGCGTGGTGCCGGCAAGATAGTTCTCCAACAAAGCAACCGCATCCTCATCCACCACGTTCTTCGCCAGCGGAGGCATCGCCACGCCATCCCCGGAGTGGGACATGCGCAGATGCACGGCGGAGAGACTCGGATCACCGGGTTTCAGATAGCGGCCGTCCACTCCCAGATCGGTGAAGTGACCCTGCACCGCCACGTCCATCAGCCCCTGGGAATTGAACGGCGTGTTGAGCCGTGCATCGAAGTAATCCACAAGCCCACCGGGCTGGTGACAGTGGGAACAGTTCGCATCCATGTAGGAACGCACGCGATGCTCCATCGGCGCCGTTTCATCATCGATGGCCCTCGATTGCAGGAAGTTCTTCACCTCGTCCGCCGTCAGCGTGCGGTCGAACATTCCCAGCGCATTGAAGGTGGTGAGCTGGTTGGCCGTGCGACCGGTGGCGGGATAGGTGTAGTTCTTGTTGAGTTGGTGGGTCCGGAAACCGAGCGCCTGCCCGCTGGTGGTGTTGTGGCAGAACACGCAGTCCGATCGTGACGGGAAATCCCACCGGCGTTGGACGGTCGAGCCATCGTTCAGGGTGATGTCGTAGTCCAGCGACTCTCCGCTTGTGAGCAGTTGCGCGTCCGTGCCTGCGGCATTCCACCGGTAGGTCAGGCCGTATTTGCCGCCATTCGCGGTGCAGACGATGAAGCGGGTTTCCAAGCGCCGCGTGACGGAAGGATTCCGTTCATCCAGCGGCATTTCGAAATGCTTCATCAACACCGTGCCCGCGGGGAACACCCAGTTGCCCTTTTCGCTGAAGGTGATCTTTTCCGCGGCGGTATCGTGGGAGCCATTGTTCGGCACCATGATCCAGCGCAGCTTGTGCGCGCCGTCCGACCACAGCGGCGTGTTCACGTCAAAGGGGACGAACCCGGGAGCGGTCGCCAGAGTGGACAGGTTGGAAAACGCCCCCGTCTGCGACAGCAATGCGGGCGGCTCGACCGAGGCTCCCTGAAGCACCAGCTTGCGGATCACGCCGCCAGTCTGATTGGTGCCGTTGATGTCCATCAGATAGACCTCTCCCGTGCTGTCCGTGCAGAAGTTCGCAAGCCCCGCCTTCGCTCCGGTGTGGAATCCCGTGATGATTTCCTCGATCACCGGTGCCGCGCCACCCGCGCCAATCGTAGCGGTCCACACCTTGCCGCGGATGTGATCGCCGAAGAGCACCTTGCCACCCAAGTAGGTGTTCCACTTCGTGCCACGGTAGCGCATGCCGCCGATCACGCAGGAACCGATGGTACGACCATAGTCGTAGAATGGTGCCACTTCCGTGCCGATGACCGTGGTCGGCTTGGTCCCCGGCCCGGTGATGGTTCCTTCCTTGAAGCCCCACTGGGCGTTGCCTCCTTTCGGCAGCACCGTGATCTCCTCGCGCGCGCCCTCCCCCACATCACCGATCCAGACATCGCCGGTGACCGTATCGTAGTGCGCGGTGTGGGGGCTGCGGAGGCCGATGGCATTGTACTCCTCCAGCACGCTGCCCTGGGTGTCGAGCCACGGGTTGTCATTGGGAATGCCGTAGCCCTGTGTCGAACTGTTCGGCCACGCGGCGGGTTTGTAGGCGTGGTTCGTCGGCTGGCGGCGGATCGCGTGGGATTTCGCCGGGTCGTTATTCACGTCGATGCGGAACACGCCGCTGAAAAAGCCGCCGTCGATCTTCTGCGTGTTCGCCAGCGCCTGGGAGAGACCGATGCTGTCACCGCCATCGCCGCAGGTGATGTTCAGGAAACCGTCGTTGTCGAAGAACATCGCGCCGCCGTTGTGCCACAGGTCGGGGTCGAACTGGTTGATGAGCACGAACTCACTGTTCGGATCCAGAGTGCCGGAAGCAGGCAGCCAGGTGAACCGGGACACCCGCCAATAGGAGTGGTTCGAATCCGCGCCGGTCAGGGCCGGCTTGTGATTGTAGCAAACGTAGGCGTAGTTCGCGTTAGGCGATCCAGATTGGCCGAACTGGGGATGAAAGACGAGGCTGTAAAATCCCTGGTCCTCCGAAGTCTGGGTTTTGGACGCCCAATCGAGCGCCAGCACCACCTGCGCCTGGGTGACCGCGGGATTGTTCGCAAACCGCCAAAGGCGGCCATCCTTGCCCACAAGCAGAAAATTGGTGGTCCCCGGAATCTCCGTCAGCATCAACGGATCGACGAAGGTGAGGTTCGGAAACGCGTTCGCCGTGGTCCAACCGGTCGCGGAACCGGGTGAGGTCACGGGAAAAACGCCATTGAAATAAGCTCCCACGGATTGAGGAGCGTCCAAACCGCCGGTTTGGGCACGCAAGCTGCTGGAAAAAAGACAGCCCAGACTTAGGGCGACCCAACAGAACCTGCTGATAGTGAGGGGACGGGGTAGTGCAATGACCATCCTCCAGAGCTATGTCTCCCAGAAAAAATGGGAACAAAAATCCGCGTCGAAACTGTTACATTTGCAACAATCTGCGCCTAAAAAAGACGCAGGATGATTATTATTGTCCGGATTGTGGCTGAGCGGTGAGCTTCTCGTGTGCTTTCCGGATCAGCGTCGCATCGTCGGCCTCCGGATCATCCACCTCAAAGCGCAGCAGTTCCCGGATATGGTCGCGGAATTCGCCGGTGGCATGCACGAGCAATGCGGCGCTGGCGGAAAGCTTTGCCGCCTTGCCCCGGTTGTAGAGTTCGTCCAGAGCGGTTTCACCAATCTGGCCGGACCACAAGCCGGGCTGACCGTAGATCTGGATGAATTCAGCAACGAGCTGCTTGTCCGTGGTGAGGTTCAGCGCATGCTCCAGAGCCTCTTGCCGCACCTCCTTGGTCTGGCGGGCATCGGAGAAGACGGTCCACAGGTTCCTGGCCGCCTGTTCGGACGGCAGGGAATCGTCGGCCAACCAAGCGTTGATCTGATCCAAGGTGCGCTCCGGTTCCGGACGCGGATCGCGGGCGGCTGGCCCTTCCGGAGTGGAAGGATTGGACCGCGCGGCACGGGTGGACGTGGCGTGGGCCTTGGCTTGCTCCGTGGCCGCTGCGGTATCCTTGGCGGCGGCGTCCTTGCCACGCATGAAAAGAACGACGGCACCGATGAACAGCGCCGTCGTTGCAACAAGGAGAATGAGCCGGGAACGGGACACTCGGGAGAGATCAGTTCGCCTTCGGAGCCATGGTCACGAAGCCGGTGATCTGGTAGCCCTTGAAGAGGCCGCCGACAAGCCGCTGTTTCTGCAGGATCGCGCCATAGACGCGGACCTTCGAGCGGCTGATGGCATCCGTGTAGGTGCCGGAGATGCTGCCGGTGTTCCGGACCACCCGGAGATCGAGCTTCGGACTGGTGCCGGACTTGATCTTGTCATCCAAGCCCCAGGTGAAGAACAGCGATTGGGCTGGCACGCCTTCCGCAGCGGCACCGATCTTGAACTCGGCGTTGTCCGTGCCCGCCACAATGCCGGGCATGGCGGACTGGCCTTTGGCCGGAGCGGTGTATTTCGCGCCCACGCAGTTGCGGGTTACCGCGAAGCCGCCCGGATAGTAGTCGTTGCTGTTGTTCGTCGGATACTTCTTCCAGAACACCGAGCCATCGAAGTCACTGACTCCCGGCACATCACGGAAAGTCATGCGGCCGGCAACGTAGCCCTTCTTCCATCCGCCGCTGATCGGGAACTGGAACTGCCAGACGTAGCGCGGGCTGACCTTGGTGGAGCGGGTGGAGGTGATGCCATCCCCCATGATGTACTGGCAGCGCACCGAACCATCGATGCGGACGGTGAGGAAGCCGATGCCATCACCATGCGGCTCGGTCGGCGGAGCCGCGTCATTGCCCGGGATGATCATGGTATAGGCACCGGTGAGGGATGCGGGCAGGGCGACCGCGCCGGAGCGGATCACATCGATGTGCAGCGTCTCGCCATTGTGAACGAGCGTGCCGATGATGCGGTTCGACCCATCACTACCCTGGTAGGTGCGGAACTTGATGACAGCGGTGCTGCCATCGGAAAGCTTGGTCGTTCCTTCGTAGGAGCCATCCGGGTTGAGGGTGCCCTTGAGCGTGATGTCCAGGCCGTCGACATTGCCCTTCGCGGTAAAGCCGCCCTTGGATGTCAGCTTGAAGCTGTCGAAGCCACCGCGGATCGTGTCGCCGGGATTGCCGTGACCGTCATCCTCGATGATGGTGCCGGTGAAGTCTCCGGCCAAGGTGGGATCGAACGGGCACTCGATGATGACCGGACCTTCCGGATCATCAATCGGCTGGCCGATGCGCGGCGCGCCACGGCCGGTAACGGTGAACGAATAGGGAGAAGCGGGATCATTGCTGTTTACCGTGATCACCGTGGTGCGGGCGCCGATGACGGAGGGATTGAAGCGCACGATGAGGTTCACGGAGCCACCAGCCTCGATGTCTCCGGATTGCGGAGCCACGATGGTGAAATCGGAGGAGAGACTGGAAGTAACGGACGTGATCGAGAGCGGCACGTTACCATTGTTGCGCAGCGGCCAGGTGTGATCGAGCTGGCTGCCATCCACGGCAATCGAGCCGTAGTCCGTGCCGTCCGTTGTGGTGGGAGTGGCATCGCCATTCACGATGACATTGCCCGCCGCGCCGATGATCAGGCTGCGCTGAAGGCCGGTACCGTTGACTTGGAACGTGAAGGGATCGCGACTGGTGTCATTGGTGCGCACCGTGACCAGCGCGGTGTGAAGGCCCATCGCCTGCGGAGAAAACACGATGGGCACCTGGAGCGAACCACCGGCGGGAATCGTCGCCGGCAGAGTGCCGGTGAAGGAGAAGTGGGTGTCAGGGCTGATGTCCACCGAGGTGATGAGCAACACGCCGGGACCGGCGTTGGTGACGTTGAAGTTGTGGGTCACCGGAGTGCCACCGACGAAGGCATTGCCGAAAGCGGTCTTGTCGGACGAATCGGGAGTCGTATCACCATTGGTCACGCCACCGAAGTCCATCGAAGAAGCGAGAGTCGCGCCCTGTGCGGTGAAGGTGTAGGAGCCTTCATCAAGGTCGTTGTTCTGGATGGTGATGATGGTGGTGTGGGTGCCCGCCGACTTCGGGATGTAGTGCAGGTTCAGCTCGGCGGTACCGCCCGGAGCCACGATCGGAGCGGGGCTGCCGGTGAAGTCCGCGGTGAAGTTGGTGCTGTCCGAAAGCGAGATGGAGCGCAGCAGCAGATTGCCGCTGCCGGTGTTCTTCACGGTGAAGTGGGACACGCCGCCGGGGAAACCATTCGAGATCGTGGCGAAAAGCGTGCCATCAGCGGATGCCGGGGTGGTGTCGCCGCTGGCGATGGAGAGGCTGTTGCCCAGCACATCAATCTCCGGCTGGGTGGCGAGGCCCTTCACCTGGAAGCTGTAGGTCGCGCCATTCGGATCGTTGGTGGAAACCGAAACCGTACCGGTCGTAGTGCCCGCGGCGGTGGGCGCGAATTTCACACCGAAGGTCTGCGTGCCACCGGGAGCGATCGAACCGGCAAAGCCGCCATCGAGCGTGAAGGAAGTGCCGCTGACCTGGATGCTGCTGACGACCAGCAGGGCATCTCCATCGTTGTAGAGGGAGAAGGAACGCGAGATGTCGCTGCCGACGGTCAGAGAGCCGAAGTCCGTATTGTCGTCGGTGGACGGCGTCGTGTCGTTGTTCGCGATCGTGGTCCCCTTCCCCGCGACGCGGGCCTTTGGCGCGAGACCGAAGCCCTGGATGGAGAAGGTGGTCGTACCCTCGTCGGAGTCATTGTTGCCGATCGTCACGGTACCGGTCTGAAGGCCCGCGGCGGTCGGTTGGTAGCTGACTTCGAAACTGGATGCTCCGCCCGCGGCCACGGTGCTGGACGCCGAGATCGTAAGGCTGAACGCCGCACCGGAAACCGTGAGCGAGGAAATCGTCAACGGAGTACTACCGTCATTGTAGATGTAAAACACCCGGGTCTGTGGCGAACTGCCGAGCGCCACGGAACCAAAGTCGGTGCCATCCACGGAGGACGGGGTCAGGTCGTTGTTGTTGATCGTCACCGAATTGCCGGTGACCTTGATTTCCGGTGCCGCAGCCGCGATCTGGGCCAGACCAGCGGCCGCGAATCCCATACAAAGGGACAACAAGGCGGTTCGTTTGAAGAATATCATCGGGGGTAGTTCCTATGGGGGTTTCCATCACGAATTCCGCGGTTTTCCACGCCTTCTGCCGATTCCTGGGGGGAGGGCACGAAAGCGCGGAAAAACCGCTGCAATCCATCATTGGGGGGCGGGCCGGGGGCGGATACTATCCGTTAGCCACTATTTATAGTTAAGATCGTTTAACTATTATCCGCAACCTGTCAATAGCCATGGATCGAATCTAACATACGCGATCATGCGGGATTCCCGGACATCACGTGCAATGTGCACGAAAAAGCCGCCGACATCTACGTCGACGGCAGTAGTTCGAGGAACCCTCTCCGTGTGCGGTGTTATTTCTTCACCGGCCAGAGCGTCCGGTTCGGCTCCTCGGCATCCGGGAAAATCTTGTTCTGCAGGCGGCAGGTGATCTCCCGTCCGTCTTCCGACGAGGAAACCCGCATCAGGTTCGGAGAGATCGGCGCACCGAGGCCATCGGAGCGTTTCATCTGCTGGCGGATGAAGGCCGTGTCCACCTTGCTGAGATCCGCGGGAGCACCATTGAAGCGGAGATTGGAAAACTTCACCTCCAGCGGTGGCAGGGCGGCGATGTCCGGACGCTTGTGGAGTTTCTCCGTGGAATAGAATTCGAGGAAGGCGGCATTCCTGCCATTGTGAACGAGCTTGTCTCCGGGGAAGCGCAGGGCGTTCACGAAGACGTCCTTGTGGGTGGCATGTTCGTGAACGAACGCGCCCACCCACGTGAACGGCTTTCCATCCGTGATCTGGGTATCGAGACGGCGGAGGGAGAAGGTATATTTGCCTGCAGTCCATGGATAGGGACGGCGGCCTGAAACGAAATTCCCCTCATAGTCCGCGGCCTCGACAAAACCTCCCGGCGTGGCACGCACGTCCGCAAGCGTGAGATCCGGCTTGTCACTCCAGCGTGAAAAAATGAAACCGTGGCCGCCGTGAAGCCGCTTGTGATCTCCGGGCTGCATGGCATCCCAGCCGTTGCAATTCGTCTGGATGCCGCCGTAGATCATGGAGCCATTGATGGAACCGCAGAATGGAGAGATGTAGAGATTGTACTGGTCCGCGGGAATGTCCGTGGAGATATCGATATCCACGGAAAACTCCGAAAAATCCCGCACCTCGCCCTTGGTATGCCACCAGAGATTCACCATATGCCATGGCAGGCCGGGCAGCTTTTCGGTTTCAGCCGGAGCGGTTTCAACCGCGGCATCGGCAGCCCGGACGACGGGAGTGAAGGCCGCAAGGGCGGCGAGAACAAGCGGACGGATCTTCATAAGACGGACAAACGGATTCGAAGCAAGCTACGCCCCGGGTCCGGGAGTTCTAGCCAACATCGGGCTACGGTTGAATTTTTGACCGAACGCCGCGCGTTTCCCGCGAACACGATCAAACATTGGAGTAAATCCAAACAACGTCACGGGAATGCGTTTGAGGGAGGGCTTTGAACTTGTTAGCAAAAGCCTGTGAACTTCCCTTGGCCTGAATGGTCGGCCTGCCTGATGGCTGCGATCTCCATCGGAATCGCAATGAAACGGGGCTGGAAGTGGACCCTCCCCGGAACCATCGCGATCCTTGTCGTTCTAAAAACAGGAAGCGCCGGGGCGTTTCTCCTGCCTCCTCTCGCTGCGACTCTCCTCCCGCTGTTCAAGTTTCCTTCCAAATGGAAAATTGCAGCCGCCCTGACCCTGCTGACCACTGGCGCGGGACTCTGCTGGCTGTTTCCCGAGCCATCCATGCCTCCCTTGCGCGGCCCTCACAAGGTGGGCACGAGGATTTTCGAAATACCCGCCGAAGGAGATGCCCCGAAGTTGTGCTTCCAGGTCTGGTACCCGGCGGAAAGTTCCGGGAGGGAGTTGGCCCCATGGTTGCCGGACCCGGCTCTTGCTCCATCCTTCCCATTCCATCGGCTCGGGAAGGCCTCCTCCCGCTCCTGGAGCAATGTCCCTTTGATCAAGCTCCCCCGCCCGTTCCCCATCCTTTTTTACGAACATGCGTGGATGGGCCATCGTGCGGAAAACGTCGCCCAAGTGGAGTTTCTGGCGAACAACGGCTTCGTCGTGATTGCCGTCGATCATCCGGGCCAGGCTTCGACGATCCGCTACGCCGATGGTTCGAGAACAGCCGGCAGGTTGATCTCCCCACCGGATCTTTCTTCCGATCAAGCCGTCGCCACCTTCAAAGCCGAGGCCGAACGCTGCATGATGGAGCGGGCGAATGATCTGGCGCGCGTGAGAAAGGCACTTGCGGCCAATCTCGTTCCGGAATGGCAGGGCCGCCTGCGGCTCGATCATGGCGGCGTGTTCGGGTTCTCATTCGGAGGCACCACGGCCATCCGTCTTTGCGCGAATGATCCGTGGTTTCAAACGGGAGCCAATGAAGATGGACTCGTTCTTGATACGGGCCGCTCCAAAGGACCGTTCCTCTATTTCGATGACGAGATCCCCACATGGCTCAAGCAACCGGCCGCAGCCGGGGAGACACCGGAGCAATCCCTGATCCGGCGCTCCGAGGAACTCACCTTGGAAGCCGCCAAAGCCCCCAGCTGCCAACGACTCGAAATGGACGGCACACGCCATGAGTCTTTCACCGACCGCGTCTTCCTCTGCCCCATCCCCCGCCTCGCCAAAGCAGGAAGGCGACCGGCGGTGGAAATCCACCACACGATCGCCTCCACTCTTGCGGGATTCTTCCTCCGGGAATCCGGCCCGTATGAAGAACCCGCAGGCACGCGTTAACCCGGAAAATCAAACGGAAGCCGGAACGGCGTGGGCGTGTCCCGCACCCTTGGCCGCACCATTGGTGCCCGGGGAACGGAACGACCACTCCGGCAGACGGATCAGTTCACCGCCTTTGAGCGCGGACTCATGGGCGAGGATGCCGGTGCAGGTGATGTTCGCGCTTTCGATGGCATTCGGATAGGAATCCTTGCCGGTCTTCAGCATGTTCACGAACTGGTGGACGAGGTGCGGGTGGGAACCACCATGGCCGGCACCCTGCGTGAAGGAAAGGTGATCCTCACCGGTATCACCACCGTAAACGCCGCCCTTGGTGAAGAGCTGGATTTCCTCCGGCAGATAGTGGGCGAAGTCCGGTGTCTCAACGCGGGATGGAATCTCCGGCTCCGGCAGCTTCGCGGTGTGCATCACCAGCGGTTCGTGCTCGATGAGCGGCCATTCCACGGACTTCTTCGAGCCATAGACCTCGATGGACTCGCGGTACTGGCGGGCGACATCGAAAAGCGAACGATAGACCTGAGCGGAAAGATCGCTGTCCTTGAACTTGATGTGGCAGGTCTCCACGGCGAACGGAGAGCCATAGCAGGAGTGCATCTCCTCGCGAATCGTACCGGAGCCGAAACAGGAAACATACTCCGCCTCGCCGCGGGTCAGACCGAGCACCGGACCCACGCAATGGGTGGCGTAGTGCATCGGCGGAAGACCCGGCCAGTAACCCGGCCAACCATCCATATCCTGCTGGTGGGAAGCCTTGATGAACTGGACCTTGCCGAGCTCGCCCTTGTCGTAGAGCTCCTTCATGAACAGGAACTCGCGGGCATAGACCACGGTCTCCATCATCATGTACTTCAAGCCGGTCTCCTTGATGAGCTGCACGATCTGGCGGCAGTCCTCCACGCTGGTCGCCATCGGCACGGTGCAGGCCACGTGCTTGCCGGCCTTCAGAGCCTTGATCGTCTGCGCCGCGTGGTCGGGGATCGGCGAGTTGATGTGAACGGCGTGAACGTCCGGATCCTCCAACAACTCATCGTAGCTGGTGTAGCGCTTTTCGATGCCGAACTTGTCGCCCACCTCATCCAGCTTGGACTGGGTCCGCTGGCAGATGGCATACATGTTCGCGTCCTTGTGGCGCTGGTAGATCGGAATGAACTCGGCTCCGAAGCCGAGGCCCACGATGGCGATATTGATACCGGACATGAGGTGGTTTGGTTATGGTTGGGGTTGAGCAAAGAGCGTTTTGAGAAAGGCGAGACCGCGGGACGCGAATTCGTCCTGATCCGCGGTGAAGCGCTTCCAGATGCACACCGCACCTGCCAGGTCGCGGTTGTCGGGGGTGAAAGATTCGATAACGACGGAGCCGGTATAGCGGATTTCCCGCAAGGCGTCGCGAAAAGAAGTCCAGTGGGTCAAACCGGTGCCGGTCACGCCGCGGTGGTTTTCGCTGACCTGCACGTGGATGAGGTCCTCCCCGGCCAAACGGATGGCCGCGCCGAGATCGGCCTCCTCGATCGTCATATGGAAGCTGTCGATCATCACCTTCGCCGCCGGGTGGTCGATGTCCCGAACGAGGCGTAAGGCGTCCGCGGTGTTGTTGACCAGATCGGTTTCGAAGCGGTTGATCGGCTCGATCGCCAGAGCCAATCCGCGATCCCCGGCCTCCCGGGCCACGGTACGCAGCTCGCTGGCGGCGAGATCCCATTCCCGCTTCCGCTCGTCCGGATGAAGCTGCCGGGCCTTGCCGACCCGGGAATACATCGGCCCGGCCACGAAATCCGCACCAAGTCCTTCCGCAATGTTCATGAGAGAGGAAATATACCCGCGGGTGGAGGCGCGGACCGCGGCGTCCGGATCGGTAAGGTCGCGGCCCGGCCCGAAGGCACCACAGATATGCACCTTGAGCCCCGTGGCCTCGATCACCGGCCCGAGCACCGCCGGATCGACCAAGGCTGGGTCTTCGATGGGAAGCTCGACCGCCTCGAAGCCGAGAGCGGCGATGGCTTCGATAAGTGCGGTCTGCTTGGAATCGAAGGGTGAAGTCCAAAGCCAGGTGCTGGCGCCAAAAGTCGGTTGCATAGAAACTACCCCGAAGGTGCCACAGTTGTTCATGGATTTCTTGTAAGGACCCGCCCAATTTGTGTATCTTTGCGCCAATACCGGCGGATCTTGGAAAATTTCCTCCAATTCCTCGGAATCCACACAAAGTCCGCCACTCCAACGGTTTTACTCTGTTAGGTGATCCTCCGCTCCCGGCCTCCATGATTCTATTCGATTGCATGCGCCCGCCGACCTGCTGTATGATTGCGCCGCATGGATGCAGACCACTCCCGACAATCGTGGCTCCGCCAACTTCCACCGGGGCAGTTCCGGCATTTGTTCGATCATCTGCCGGGCACGCTGTTCTTTGCGAAGGACCGCGACGGCCATCTGATGGCGGGGAATCCCGCCTTCGTCAGCCGCTGCGGTTTCAGCAGCGAGGAGCAGATGATCGGCATCACCGACGAACGCATCTTCCCGCCCCGCCTCGCGGCGAAGTACCGCCGTGACGACGAGAAAGTGATGGAAAGCGGCCGTCCCATCCTCGGCATCATCGAGCTGTTCCCGAATTCGGACGGCAAGCCGGAGTGGTACGTCACGGACAAGCTCCCGCTCTACGATCTCAACGGCAAGGTCTGCGGAGTCTGCGGCACCGTCCGCAGCATCGAGGCCCAGCGCGCCGCCATCCAGCCCTACCTGGAGCTCGCCACCGTGGCGGACCATCTGAAGGAGAACTTCCGCGACAAGCTCGATGTCCCGCGTCTGGCGGCCATGGCCGGCCTGTCCGTGCGCCAGTTCGAACGCAAGTTCCGCACCACCTTCCAAACCACGCCGCGTGAGTACCTGATCCGGATGCGCGTGATCGAGGCTTGTGAACTGCTGGCCCGCACCAATCTCCCGATCACTGACATCGCGCTGGAATCCGGCTTCTACGATCACAGCGACTTCGCCCGCCACTTCCTCCGCCACATGGGCCAGTCCGCCTCCAAATACCGCGCGGAACGCCGCAACCTCGCCGCCGCCGACCGTCTCAGCGCGCCGAATCCGAAGGCGCACCAAATTACCCGGAGATAAGCAGCGGCGGCCATCCCATTTTGACTTGTCGGCGGAAGCCACAAGGGTTGTCATGCTGTTCACATGATTACCCGTCTCTATTCGGCGGCCCTGCGCGGCGTGGATGCCCAGGAGGTCGAAGTCGAAGTGAATGTCCGCGGCTCGGAAAAGCCGCTGGTCATCGTCGTGGGACTGCCGGATGCCGCCGTGCGGGAGTCCTCGCAACGGGTGATCTCCGCCATCAGCGCGTCCGCGCTCTTTCTGGCGGATGGCACCAAGACGGTGAACCTCGCGCCCGCCGACCTGAAGAAGGAAGGCCCCTCGTTCGACCTGCCGATCGCCCTGGCCATGGCCTCCGCCAGCGAGAATGCCCCTCTGGCCACGGACGACTGCTGCATCGTGGGCGAGCTGGCACTGGACGGCACCGTACGTGCGGTGAAAGGCGTGCTTTCCATCGCCTTGGAAGCAAAGCGCCGGGGCCGCACGCGGCTGCTCGTTCCGGAAGCGAACGCGCCCGAAGCCGCCGTGATCGAAGGCATCCAGGTCATCGGCATCCGTTCGCTGCACCAGGCATGGAAATTCCTCCGCAGCGAGGAGACGATCCAGCCGTTCACCCTCGACCGCCGCGCCTTCTTCGAATCCCACCGGCGCTATGAAGTCGATTTCGATGAGGTGAAGGGCCAGCACCACGTGAAGCGCGCGCTCGAAGTCGCGGCGGCAGGTGGTCACAACCTGCTCATGATCGGACCGCCCGGCACCGGCAAATCGATGCTGGCCAAGCGTATGGCCACGATCATGCCGGACATGACGGAAGACGAGGCGATCGAAACCACCAAAATCCATTCGATCACCGGACTGCTCGATCCGAAGCGCGCCTTTCTCACCACCCGCCCGTTCCGCTCGCCGCATCACACGATCTCGGACGCCGGTCTGCTCGGCGGTGGCACCAATCCCGGCCCCGGCGAGGTATCGCTCGCTCATCATGGCGTGTTGTTCCTCGATGAACTGCCGGAATTCCGCCGCCAGACGCTGGAGGTCATGCGCCAGCCCCTGGAGGATGGCAACGTGACGATCTCCCGCGCCGTCGGATCTCTGACCTTCCCGGCCCGCTTCATGCTGGTGGCCGCGATGAACCCGTGCATGTGCGGCTACTATGGAGATAGTAAGAGACAGTGCCGCTGCACCAGCCGCCAGATCGAGACCTACCGCCAGCGGATCAGCGGCCCCTTGCTCGACCGCATCGACCTGCACGTGGACGTGCCGCTGGTGGACTACCGCGAGCTGTCCTCCACGACCAACGGCGGCGAATCCTCCGCCACCATCCGCGAGCGCGTGACCCACGCCCGCGAAACCCAGCGCCGCCGCTTCAAGGGCAGATCCACCTCCACCAACTCCGCCATGGGCGCACGCCTCGTCCGCGAGCATTGCAGGCTCGACAGCGTGGGAGCCGGCTATCTGGAGCACTCGATGGAGCAGATGAACTTCTCCGCGCGCGCCCACGACCGCATCCTCAAAGTCGCCCGCACCCTCGCCGATCTCGGCGGCAGCGAACACATCCGGCCGGACGACGTGCTGGAGGCGATCCAATACCGTACGCTGGATCGGAATCTGTTCGCTTGATCCGTGCCTTCGTGCGGCAGCGTCAATCGTTCAATCCTCCTTCGTTGAGGATTTTCTCCATCCGTGGCTCGCAGGGGATCGCACGCAGGTGTTCGAATTCATTCCACCCGAAAGCCAGCGCGTCCGGAGCAGTGTTGCCGGGGATGGCAGATGATCAGGCGGGTATCACATCACGCTTCCCTGATGCAGACCCGGTGCCTATCACTCCTGCGCTGCAATCCCGATGGCTTCCACCCACCCGACGGCGAATTCCTTCATCCGCGATTTCTGGCGCGGATTGACGACACCGTGCCCGGGAGTTCTGAAACTGGCCGCCCTGTTCCTCCTTCTGCTGTTGGGTGCGGTGGCGCTGAAAGCCCGCCATTTCCGGCAACAGGTCGAAGCGGGAGCAGTGCCGTGGCAGAGCTTTGAGGATGACTTCAGCCGGTCCTCCATCATGGCGGTCCGCGGAGCCTCCCGCGAGACAGATGCTTCCGCAAAGACCCTCGTATTCGTCGGTCCGTCTTCGCTACGCTGCTGGCTGCCGCATCCGGATGACACGGCGGGCATCGCCTCATCCGCTGCCGGGACACCGGTGAAGGTGCTGTCGATGTGCGCGAACAAGCAGAGCTATTCCTTCACCTCCGCCCTGATCGACCGCTTCGGCTCGGACTTCGACGGTTGGTTTGTCATCGGAGTGGGCATGCATTTGATCGGCAGGGAATACGTACAGGAGGATCACGATTTTCACCGCCGTGAATCGCGCGTGCTTGGATTCAGCTCCGGAATACTGAGGAAAGGGTCCGGCTGGATGGGAGATCCCCAGGAGCGTGAAACCGGTTTGGAAGCGTGGGACCGGCGCGCGTTTTTCTATCAATGCAAACTGGGGATGGAGCGGCCCGCTTCCGGGAAAGCCCCCTACTTCCCCTATCTCCCCGCCCGCCCCATTCCCTCCGATCCCGTGGCGGCGGACATGCCCTCCTTCAGCGGGAACATGCTGAATCTCCATCTGGTCCTGCTACAGGAGACCGCGGAACGGATTCATAAAGCCGGGCGGGCCAAGCTTGCCTTGGTGGAAACACCGTGGGTCGATTCCTTCACACCCTCGATGCAGACCGCACAGTGGCGGATGGACGAAGCCACGTACCAAAGCAAAATGGCCGCGTGGTCGGAGGCGAATGGTGTGACATGGATCTCCACTCCCAACCACCTCCAAGCGACCGCCGCGGATTTCTCCGATACCCGTCACCTGGGTTCCGCCGATCTCAGGCGGCACTTTCTTGAAACCGTCACCCGCGAACTCCTCACCCGCTGACATGCCCTCTCCTTCCATAGCTTATCATCTCGGCCGCCTCGTGCAGGCGCTCGCACTGGCGCTGGCGACAGCGGCGGTGCTTGGTCAACTGCTCCGCAGCAGCACGGAGCTGACATTCCGCTACGGAGGATTCTGACGTGCTGGGCGGATCGCCATATTGGCTCGTTCTATTGGCCGGAGCGATATGGGCCAGCTACGTACCCGCACGCTGGCGCGAACCCGGGCTTGCCCTGCTGGCTTTCTCGCTGGTGGTGGGACATGCCCCTGTCGTCGCGATCGTTTACTTGTTCGCCGCTTGTTTGGTCTGGTGGCTGGTGCGGCGTGAAAGCGGTCTCGCCGCGGCCACGGTGGCGGTCACGACCCTGGCCGCCGGACTGGTGGCCAGCAAGGCCACCGAGCAATACACCCACGCCGGGTGGATCTCACCTCTCGGCCTGAGCTATCTCGTCTTCCGCTTGATCCAATTCATCGTGGATGCGCGGCGTGGTGCGTGGCAGCGCCCGCCCGGCTTCATGGAGTTTATCCATTTCCTGTTTACTCCCGCTCTCTTCGTCGCCGGTCCTCTGGAGCGCTGGGACCACTGGGACAAGCCGGTGGAAGAAAGCCGAGGTGTGCGCGTCTCCACCGGCCTGTGGCGGATCGTCATCGGACTGCTGAAAAAAATGTATGTGGCCGATCTGATCCTGCCCGCCCTCGCCGAACACAGCGGCTGGGTGGTTCCGGATGCGATGGGAGCCCATCCCGGGACAGCGGACATCTGGCAGGCCTGTGCGTACGCCTACCTGAAGATCTACGCGGAATTCAGCGGCTACTCGGACATCGCTGTCGGTGCGGCCCTGCTGTGGGGCCACCGGCCGATGGAGAACTTCAACTGGCCGGTGATAGCCTCGACACCCGCTGATTTCTGGCGCAGGTGGCACATCTCCATCGCGCAATGGTGCGCGAACTGCGTGTATCTGCCGGTCATGGGACTGATGCGCAGCGTGGTGGTGCCGATGCTGGCCAGCTTCATCGTGATGGGCCTGTGGCACGGGCTGGGATGGAACCGGGTCGCCTGGGCGCTGTGGCAGGTCGGCGGATTGCTGGTCTTCATCACCTGGCAGAAGCGGCTGGGCCGGCCGAAGACTGGAACGTGGCGCGCTGGTTTCGGCTGGAAGCTCGCCAGCATTGCCATGACACAGACATTCGTCGTCGCCAGCTACGTTTTCATGCTCCATGGAGAAACCGTACCGGTGTTGGATTCGCTGGCACTGCTCGGACGCATGCTCGGCTTGAACCGATGAGCGACACCTTCCATGTCATCAGCCCCGCGGGTGGACATTTGTTCACCACGGAGGAATGGCGTGACCGCGTGAGCGCACTCACTCAGGCACTGCGCGAGCGAAACGTGGTGCCGGGTGAACACGTGCTCGCATGGCTGCCGCGCGGATGGGAAGAAGCTGCCCTCTGCCAGGCAGTCCACGAACTCGGCGCGGTGTGGGTGAGCGTCCCCCGCCACACCGCTCCGGACCAAATTGAAGGCTTGGTCCGGGACGCCGGACCTGTTCTGGCGGTCTGCCGGAATGGCGATCGGAAACGCCTCGGCGATGGACCATGGATCGAATGGCCGGCGCTGGCTTCCGCACACGCACCAAAAGCCACGGACCATCATTCTCCAAACGGTCTCGCGGCGCTGTGCTATACTTCCGGTTCCACCGGCAGACCGAAAGGCGTGATGGTCACCCACGAAAATCTCGCGGGTGCCGTTGGACGCATCGAATCTTATCTACGGCACACCTCGCACGATCGGCTGCTGTCCCTGATGCCATTGAATTCCCCGTGGGGCCTGCTCCAATGGCAGATGGCCCGCCGTGCGGGAGCCGGCATCGTGCTTCCACCGGCGATCGCGATGGCCTCGGAATTGTCGAAGACCATTCATGCGGCGGGCGTCACCGGACTGGCGGCACTCCCTCCGACCTGGATCGCCCTCGTCGACTACCTCGATTCCCGCCGGGAAACCCTGCCCGGTCTCCGCTACGTGACCACCTCCGGTGGGGCATTGCCGCGCCGCATCCTCGATCTGTTTCCAAAAGTTTTCCCGAACGCCGAAGTGTGGATGACCTATGGCCTGACCGAAGCCTTCCGCACCACGGTCCTTCCCGCGGGAGAATTCGAGCGGTTGAAGGGCTCTCTCGGCAAACCCTGCCCCGGCGTCCGCATCGAGATCCTACGTGCCGACGGAACCCCGGCCGGCACCGATGAACCCGGCGAACTGGTGCATCTGGGCGACTGTGTCACGCAGGGTTACTGGCGGCAGCCGGAGCTGACACGCGAGGTCTTCAACGTCCGCCCCGGTCATGAAGCGTTCCTCGGAAACAGCCCGGTCCACTACAGCGGCGACCGCGTCAGGCGGGATGCCGAGGGCTATCTTTGGTTTGAAGGCAGGGAGGATGAACTCATCAAAACCGGCGGCTACCGCACCAGCGCCACCTTGATCGAGGATGCGCTGCATGGGATATCCGGAGTGGTTCACGCCGTGGTCGGCGGCGTTCCCGACGAGGTATTGGGGCAACGGATCATCGCCGCAGTGGAAACCGAATCCGCCCGGCATGAAATCTTTTCCCTCATCCGCCCGACCCTGCGCCGGACGCTCTCCAGCCACCAGCAACCGCACGCCATCCATCTCTGGCCCGGCAAGATGCCCTTGAACACCAATGGCAAACTGGACCGCACGCAAATCCTCCGCTGGCTGCTGGAAGTGGAAGCAAGATCGGAATGATTCCACGAAGCCTGCGGGGAGGCCTTTTTGCCTTGTTCCGGACTCCTATCTTCCAGTCTAACTTCCGTCATGTCCACCCCCACCCTTGGCACGGAAACCGTCCGCACCCTCATCGCGGATCAGTTCGGACTCGATCCGGCGGAGCTCGCGGATGACACCCCCATGTTCTCCAGCGGGCTTCTGGATTCCTTCCATCTGGTGGAACTGATTTCGGTGCTCGAAAAGACATCCGGCCGCCGTATCAAGCCGGGCGAGATCAACCTGGAGAATCTCGACAGCCCACAGCGGATCGCCAATTTTCTTGGCGCGTCCGCTTCCTGACCGATGCACGAATCGTCATGATGGATACCGTCGCCGCCTCCCTGCCTGTGCCCGCAACGCGCGAGCACTCGCTGCCCCTGTTGATCACTCCGGATGGAGATACCGGCGACAAGCCCGGATCCCTCACCGCGTGGGTGGGCAAGGAGGCCGCCCGGCTTCGCCAGCTGCGGTTGCAGCATGGAGCGTTGCTTTTCCGCGGCTTCGGTTTCGAGGCCCTCCAGGATTTCCAAACCTTCGTCTCCGCCTTCACCTCCCTGCAAACCTATCAGGGCGGGGCCTCGCGCAGAACCAAGGTCGAGGGACTCGTCTATACGTCCACCGACATGGCGGCGCACTACGAGATCTCCCAACATCATGAGAGCGCCTACACGCCCGCGATGCCCGCCATCATCGGCTTTCTCTGCGGCCTGCCGTCGGAAACCGGTGGAGAAACACCTCTGGCGGATGCTCGCCGCGTCACCGCCCGTTTGCCGGAGGAGCTGAAAGCCCGCTTCGAGGAAAAAGGACTGCTCTATCTCAACAATCTCCCGAACCACTTCGGCTTTGGCAAAACCTGGCAGGCCCAGTTTGAAAGCGGGGATCGTGATGAGGTGGAAGCCAAGCTGCGGGAAAACGGTTACGAATGGGAATGGAAGGCGGATGGCAGCCTGCGCACCGTACTGCGCTGCGCGGCCCTGCTGCCGCATCCGGAAACAGGGCGGAAGCTCTGGATCAACCAAGCCGATCACTGGCATCCATCCGGCCTGAGCAACGGGACCCGCGCGAAGCTGGCAGAGGTCCTCGCGGAAGAAGACTTCCCGATGAACGTCACCTATGGAGATGGATCGGTCATCGCCGAGTCCGACCTCGAACTCGTCCGCGGGATCGTCCGCGAGGAAACCACCCAGTTCACCTGGCAGAAGGGTGATGTGCTGATCTGCGACAACTTCCTCGTTTCACATGGCCGCCGCAGTTTCACCGGCGAGCGCAAGGTTTACGTCGCCCTCGGCTGATCCGCGTGGAACGCATCCCCGGGCTTTGTGGCAGCCGCCCGATGAACCATCGGGAAATGATCTACGGGCGGGATCGTACTTGAGTCCGCGGATAAAACACCTTCCACAGGACCAGCCCGTGCGCGGGAGCATTCATCCCGGCCACCCGCCGGTCCTCCCGGGCGAGCATCTCCTTCACCTCGGCAGGCGGATACTTGCCATAGCCGATCTGCACCAGCGTACCGACAATGCCGCGGCACATCTTGTAGAGAAATCCCTCGCCCTCGATGATGAAGGTGATCCGCGCTCCCGTCCGCCGCACCTCGCAGCGGCTCAAGGTTCTCACCGCATCTTCCAGCACGTCACCGCGGTTCGCGGTGAAGGAGCGGAAATCATGCCGCCCCACGAAATGCGCGGCCGCCTCCCGCATCGCCGCCAGGTCGAGTGGACGCGGCACATGCCAGGCGCGTGCGCGCTCCAGCGGATTCATCACCGTATGATTCCACACTTCGTAACGGTACTGCTTTCCGGTCGTATCGAAACGCGCGTTGAACTCCGCAGGGGCCTTTGCCGCGGACAACACACGGATGTCCTCTGGCAGGCATGCGTTGATCGCCAACACCAGATGCCGCGCCGGCATCCGGAATTCCACACGCCGCACTTCGAAATGCGCGGTCATGCCAAGCGCATGCACGCCCGCATCCGTACGGCTGGATCCCTGTACTCCCGGTGCGCTTGGAAACAGGCGCGCCAAAGCCGCCTCAACCTGGTCCTGCACCCCCCGTCCTGATTTCTGCGACTGCCAGCCCTGGTAGGCGGAGCCGTCGAAGGCGATCGTGAGTTTGAACTTCAGGGCGGACACAGGGACTTCAAACCATGCATGCGCCCGCTTGCCCATCCCGAAAGCTCCGGATCAAGACGCGATGCAACCGCGGGGGAGCTTGATCCGGAGCTTGGGGGGAACCCGTGGGTCACTTCACCGTGAATCCATTGGCCAACGACCAGGTATTCGGGCCGAATGTGGAGTTCACGGTGTAGGTGCCGGTGGTGGCATTGGCGGGGATGGTGAAGACCAGGGTCACAATGCCGGTGGTGGTGTTCCGGGTGTAGCTGGTGGCCGTGATGGTGGTGGCGCCGGTTTTGGCCAGCGTTGCCGAAGTCGGCTGTACGTTGGTCGGAGGCGGAGCCGGATTGTAAGAGGTATTGAGGGTCACCGTCAGCGTGACCTGGGTGCCGCGATTGCCGCTGGTGGGGCTCACCGTGGAGATGCCTTCGGTGCCGGTGCCTCCACCGGTGCCGGTTCCCGTGCCACCGTCATAGCTGGCCAGCGCGGCGCGGCTGACGCGATAGAAACGCTTCGGATGAGCGGTGGCGGCTCCGGCTTCCACGTAGCTGGTGGTCGTGCTGGCGCTGGTCGCCGCCTGGGTGGAGGTCAGGGTCGCCCAAGCCGCAAGGTCGTCGCTGGCCTCCACCTTGTAGGTTCCGCCTTCCACGCTGGTCCAGGTGAGCGTGACATTGCCATTGCCGCTGTTGGTCGTGGGCACGGAGGCTTTCTCCACCAGATTCGCTCCGCCGTTGTTGAAATAGGAGGTCACGGTTTCCGCTGCGGTCGCGGTGCCACCGGTGGGATTTCCAAAGAAGTAGAGCGTCGAGTTGTAGGGGAATTGTGGGACTCCGGCCGCATTCAGGCACAGGAAGTAGGCGTAGGTGCCGCCGGGGAACTCCGGCGTCACGCAGTAGCGGACATTGTATTCGTTCAGGTCGAAATCGACGCCTTGCGCGTATTTCGTGGAGCCGGACTTGTAGAGATCTCCCAGATACGCCCAGTCCTCATTGTAGCGGCCGAGCGGATAGGTGGTGGAAACGGTCGGCCCGGTAGCGGAGATGCCACCATTGTTGCGGGTGGCCCAGGTGGGAAGCGAGCGGCCCGTCGTGGTGATGTTGTCCACGCCGGTGGTGGTACCATCCCGTTTGACGAAGCCACCGGTCATCCGGCGGATGCCGCTGCTGGAATCCAGCGCACTTGAATAGCCGTTCGGCCCGTAAACCGGGTAGCCATCCCGCATCCAGCCGATGATCGGAGAGTGCTTCACAGGTGCGGCGGTGGATTCGCTGTAGGTCTTGGTCGCGGAGTTGAAATCCACGTGATCGCCGAGCAAATAACGAAGCGCGATCGGATTGGCGTGGTTGTGATACTTGCCCGTGTTTTGCTGGTGGGTGTTGCCGGGATCGAAGGTGATGCTCTCGTTGAAGTAGGCATCGCGGTGCCACTGGCCGGTACCGGGACTGGCCTCGGCGCCACCGGAGTAGGTGAAGCCGTCCGTGGGATCGAACATCGACACCCCGTCCACATAGAACCCGATCGAATCCTCCATCCCCTTGGTGGAGGTCTTCGTGGCGGGCGGCGTGGGCAGCGTGGAAGTACGGGGAATCCGGTAGTTCAGATTCTGGTTCACCGGCAGGTTGACGAATTCGGTGGTGCGTGCCGCGTTGTCGTACCATGGCCCCATCGTGTAGGGCGCGAGATCGGAGGTATTGAAATAGATCCAGCCCGAGGAATAGGTGATGGTCTGGATGCCGCAATAGACCGGCAGGCTCTGGATGTTCCGGGTATTCGTCCAGGTGGTGTAGGTCGTGCCCGCGAGCTTTTCTGCATCCGTGCGATGGATGCGGGCGTATTTCGAGGAATACGCCGTGATCCATGAGGTGAGCTGCGGATCGGCCCGAGCGGCCAGAACGGTGAGTCCGAAAACAGCTGCGGTGGAAAGTGTCTTCATGCTGTCGTGAGTGTGTCAGAAGGACGATTAAGCCAGCGTGAACGGCTCATTTTCCTGTTGGGAAATGTTCATCAGTTAGAGTCCGGAGGAAGGCGACGAGAGCGCGCTTGTCCGCGGGGGAGAGATCGATGCCGCCCACGGGATGTTTCGCGAGGTTCGCATCGAGCGTGTCACTGCGGGCGACGCCGCGGCTGTAATGCCCGATCACTTCCTCCAGCGTCGCGAAGCGTCCGTCATGCATGTAGGGCGCGGTGAGCGCGATGTTGCGCATCGTCGGCACCGCGAACTTGCCGCGATCTCCCGAAAAGCCCGTGACCATCGAACGTCCAGCATCCTTCGGTCCGGCATCAAGGCCGTTGTTCGCGAAGGCCATGCTCTGGAACATCGGGCCGCCATGGCAGTGAAAGCAGTCCGCACCGCGCCGACCGCGGCCTGGGTCGTATTCCGTGTTGAAAAGACGCGCGCCGCGCTCTTCCTCCTCCGTCAACACTTCCTCTCCCCGCATCGCACGATCGAACTTCGAGTCGGCGGATACCAGGGTCAGCAGGAATTGCTCCAGAGCCCGCGCGACCGCATCGCTGTCGATCGCTTCCGAACCGAACGCGGCCAGCGCCATCGAACGATATTCGGCATCCACGGACAATCGTCCCACAACCTGCGGCAGCGACGCATGCATCTCGATCGGATTCCCGATCGGCTGGAGCACTTGCGCCCGGAGAGTCGGCGCACGCCCGTCCCAGAAATAGGAAGACTTCCACGCGAGATTGAACAACGGCATCGCCTGGCGCGTGCCCTTGTCACCGAACGCACCGATGCTGTACCGCCGGGGATCGCTCAACCCCTGCTCCGCGATGTGGCACGAGGCACAGGACTGTGTGCCATTGCCACTGAGCCGCGTGTCATGGAACAGCTTCCTTCCAAACACGACGCCCTCCTCGGTCAAAGGATTGTCCACCGGCAGATCCGGCCGCGGGAATCCGGCGGGATAGGTGAAGCGATACGGTGTGGCTCCCTCGGCGATGCGGGCATTCACCTTGGTCGCAACCTCCGCACGGCTCGGTGTCGGAGAAATGTTCCCGACGCTGAACGCGGCGGACAACTTCGTGCATATCTCACCGGCCAGACCATCGCCGGGACGCGAATGCGTGGTCGAGTTGTCCTCGGCCATCTCCACATCCTTGAGCACGGCCCGGAGATCCAGCGTCAAATGCAGCGTTTGATCACGGGTGAGATCCAGCGTCACCGGTAGCTCCACCGTCATCAGATGCTCGTCGTTCGCGAGGTGATAGGAATAGCCGCCCATCGCTCCATCCGCACCACGCCAGCGTCCTTCCAAAGCAGCGAACACATAACCTCCCTGCCATCCCCAGTGCATGCCATTGACCAATGGATTGAGCGGATGCCGCGGTGCATGCCGGGAGGGATCGCCATGGTTCATCTGCGACGAGAGGCCGATGTGAAACCGCAGCCGCTTGAACTTCCCCTCCGGGATATTAGGCAGCGCGAAGCGCGTCTTGCCCTCGCGCATGCCGAGATACGCGGACCATTTCTCCATGCCGATCCAGCCGCCATCCTCGCGTTGCAACGCGGCTGCGGACAACAACAGGTCACATCGGGTCACGGAAACACTCCTGTGTGTCCCGGTTTCCAGACCCAGGGTGTCGAAGGCGAGCGGCGCGGGGCCGAAGCACGGCATGACTTCCACGTCGAGCCGGTGCTGGGCCTCCGCGCAGGACAACCCCGCGAGGATGGCGGTGAAAAGGATGGAGGGAACTTTCACGAACGCCGCTACCCTGCCACAGGGTTCATTAAGCCAGCGTGAACGGGGCCCGCTGCCGCTCCCCACATATTCATCGTGTCTTAATGGAGCCCTGATACAGTCCGCCCCGAATGCGAGTGCTTGTTGTTGAAGACGAACCCGACCTCCTCGGCACCCTGGTCCAGGCGATGCGCGAGGAAGGCCATGCCGTGGATGAAGCCGCCGATGGCGAGGAGGCCCTCTACAAGGCGGTCGAATGGGACTACGACGCCATCATCCTCGATGTGATGCTGCCCCGCATGGATGGCTTCGAGGTTCTGAAGCGCCTCCGCCAAAAGAAAAAAACGCCGGTGCTGATGCTCACCGCCCGGACCAAAGTGAACGACCGCATCCAAGGCCTCGATAGTGGAGCGGACGATTACATTCTCAAGCCGGTGGATCTGGATGAGCTGGCCGCGCGCGTCCGCGCCCTGATCCGCCGCTCGCAGGGGGATGCCAGCCACCTGATCCGCGTGGGCGAGGTGGAGGTGGACACTTCCGCGCGCAAGGCCACGCTGGGCGGGCAACCCGTGGCCCTCACCGGCCGTGAGTACGCGCTGCTGGAGTTCATGGTTTCCCGCCGCGGCAAGATCGTCAGCCGCACCGATCTCTACGAGCACCTCCACGATGAGAATGACACCCCGATGTCCAATCTCGTGGATGTCCACGTCTTCAACCTGCGGAAAAAATTCGGAGCCGCCTTCATCACCACCCTCCGCGGCCAAGGCTACAGCATCGAGGCATGAGTTTGAGAAAATCCATCCGCTGGCGCATCCAGGCATGGCACGGCCTGCTGCTGCTCACCGTCATCGGTGGATTTTGTGTGACCGCCTATCGGTTGGAGCATGCGAATCTCCTGCGGATGACGGATCATGAACTGGAACTCCGCCTCTCCGCGCTCGGCTCCGCATTGACGCAGGGCGGCGGCGGAGGCAATGGTCCGCCACGGGGTGGTGCGGGTCCTATGGATGGCCGCCAGCCTCGCGGGCAAGGCCCCCGCCCCGACGATGGCAATCTTCCCGCCGTAGCCAACAAGCCCGGCCCCGACGATGAGGAATGGCTGCCTCTCGATGATGAACCGGGCATGGAGGGCGGGCCACCGCGTGACGATCCGAACCGCAACCCGCCTCCCAAGCGCGATGGCCGACCCGATGAGCACCGTGGACCTGCGGGCCCTCCGCCGGGATTCCGCAACGCCCAGATGAACGCCTTGTTCAATCCGAAGGACGCCCTCCCCTACTACTATGTGACATGGACGAGACATGGCTCGCTGCTGGATACCTCCGCCGCCGCGCCCACCGGAGTGATCCGGCCTCCCGCCGATGATCCTGCCTTCGCGAAGGGCATCCGCACCCGCGAAGGATTCCGCGAGGCTTTCCTGTTTACTCCGCCCGGCGAATGTCTGCTGGCTGGCATCTCGATGGCGGGCATCCACCGTGAGATGAACGACTTCGCCTGGAAGCTGGCGGGCACCGGCGGCAGCGTGCTCGTCGCCGGACTCGCCATCGGCTGGTGGATCGCGTCGCGGGCCATGCGCCCCATTGCCCACATCAGCGCGGCCGCCACCCGTATTGCCGCCGGTCATTTCGATGAACGCATCCGCACCGAGGAAACCGAAAGCGAACTCGGCAAGCTCGCCACCCTCTTGGACACGACCTTCCAACGCCTCGATACCGCCTTCGACGAGCAGGCCCGCTTCACCTCGGACGCCGCGCATGAACTCCGCACCCCCGTCTCGATCATCCTCGGCCAGGCCCAGCTCGCGCTTTCGAAGGAACGCAGCCCGAGCGACTACAAGGCGGCCTTCGAAATCTGCCAGCGCGCCGCGAAGCGCATGCACGGCCTGATCGAATCGCTGCTGCAACTCTCCGTCCTCGATGCCGCTCCCCACGAAACGGAAGTACGCTCCTGCGATCTGGCCGATCTGGCCCGTGATCACATCCACCTGATGGAAGTGATGGCCGCGGAGAAAAACATCCGTCTATCGGAGGATCTCTGCTCCTCCCCCTGCCGCGGCAATTCCGACCAGCTCGCGCAGATCATCATGAACCTGCTCACCAATGCGGTGAAGTACAGCCCGGAGGGCGCGGAGGTCCGCGTCCGCACCCGTCTGGATGCAGGCGGCGCGATTCTCACGATCAGCGACACCGGCCCTGGTATCGCCGCCGAGCATCTGCCGCATTTGTTCGAGCGCTTCTACCGCGCCGATGCCTCGCGCAACCGCTCCACCGGCGGCGCGGGTCTCGGGCTGGCCATCTGCAAACGTATCGCGGATGCCCACGGAGCTTCCCTCACAGTGGATAGCACGCTCGGCAGAGGCACGACCTTCACCCTGCGGATGCCGCCGGTACGGTGAGGCTCACGCCAGCGTCTCCAGCAGCGGACGGTCCTTCCAGGTCCGCGAGCCACCAAGGCGTGCGAACACGCGGTTCCGCGAGGGCCAGATGAACACCCGCTGGCCGGACGAGCCGATCAGGCCGACCAGATCCGCCGGATTCCGCGTGGAAAGGCAGGCCCCCGGCCAGAAACCACCTGCCGGTGCCGGTTCGATGGAGTCCTCCACCTCGATCCCGTGCGCGCCACCGCGCCGCACCTGGACATTCCTCCACAGGCCGCCACCGAACATCGGATTCGCATTCGACGGGCGTGTCACATTGGCGAACACCCCGGCATCAAAGCCATCGGCATTCTCTCCGCGCAACAACTTCGCCAAGGTCCGACCGAGCCGCCCGAGGTCCTCCACGGTGAACTTCGTGCCGGTGGAGAGGTAGAAGCGCCCCTTCAGGTCCGACCGCCATTCGGGGGATTCCAGACCGATCGAATTGAGCACATTGCGGCTCAGGTGCTTCTCGAGAGCGTTCCCGCCGCCGAGACGGCGGTTCAGATACTCCGCCAGTACTTCCCAGTGGGAAGCCCCATAGCGGAAAAACGTGCCGGGTTGGTTCACCACCTTCAGGCTGAGTGCAGCCTTGCCCTTGTCCTGAACGACCGGGCGGTAGAGGGCATTCCCACCGTTCTCAAGACCGGAGACCTGCTGGAGCAGCATGCGCGGGGTGATCTGCTGCTTGGCCGCATCGCCCTTCCACTCGGTCAGGGTGTGGTAGGCGGGCTCATCCAGAGACATTTTCCCCTGTGAGACCGCCTTGGTCACGGCAAGACCGGCAAGGGTCTTCGTGATGCTGAGCGAGCCACTGCGTTCATCCGTATGCCAGCTCGCAACCTTGGAATGACCGTCCCACAGCGCCCAGCCCTTGGCCCCATTGCGGGTCGCCACCGCGCCCAGACCGCCCGCCGCAGGGGCATCTGCGGCCTGCGAGGAAGCGCATCCGGCCAAGGTGGTGAAAAGTCCGGCCCCCGTGAGTTTCAGCCATTCACGACGTGTCTGCATCCCCCATTTTGGCATTTGGACCCGGGATGAAAATCCAAAATCCGTCCGGACCGCCTAACTGTGAGACGCCCGTGGAATCGCGGGCCGGATTTCCAATGGTTCCACGGTGTTCCCCGGGACAATAACGAAACCGCCATGACACTGGAGCCCCTGCTGGAACTCATCCTCGAAATCGCCGGAGCCGTGGGGGACATCTTCTCGTCGTTCCCGGATCCGTCCGATCCCTATACCCGAGGCTCCAGCCACCAGGACGACAACTGATTTCCAATCCCATGCGGATTTCTCACGGCGGAACTTGAAACTTGGCACCCGGCCCGCCCGGCCCTACATCCCCGCCGTGCTCAGCATTCACAAGCTCACCAAGACCCTCGGCGGACGCACCCTGTTCCGCGGAGCCGAAATGACCATCAACTGGGGCGAACGCGTCGCCCTCGTCGGTCCGAACGGCGCCGGCAAATCGACCCTCTTCCGCATGATCCTCGGCGAGGACAGCCAGGATGAAGGCACGATCGAGCGTGACGAATACGCCATCACCGGCTACCTCGAACAGGAAGCTGGCGACCCGGGCGATGAAACCATTCTGGAGATCGCCATCGGCATCACCCCGGAAATGGTGAATATCCTCCGCACCATGCGCGAGCATGAGGCCAAGGGCGACCACGGCCACCCGGACTACGCTGCCGCCCAGGACCAGTTCACCCACCTCAACGGTTACCAGCTCGAGCCGAAGGCGAAGAAGATCCTCGCCGGCCTCGGCTACAAGGAGACGGATTTCCACAAGCCCGCCCGCGAATACTCCGGCGGCTGGATCATGCGCGCCTATCTCGCCCGCCTCCTGGTCATGGAGCCGGACCTGCTGATGCTGGACGAGCCGACGAACCACCTCGACCTGCTCTCCCTGCTCTGGCTCCAGCGCTATCTGCGGAACTACTCCGGCGCGATCCTGATGATCTCCCACGACCGCGACTTCATGGACGAGCTCGTCGAAAGCGTCGTCGAGATCGACCCGGATGCCCAGAAGCTCATCACCTACACCGGCAACTACGGCAGTTATCTCGAACAGCGCGAGCAGCGCTACGAGCAGCAGCTCCAAGCCTACCGGAACCAGCAGAAGGAAATCGAGGCAACCCAGGAGTTCATCGACCGCTTCCGCCAGGTCACGTCGAAGGCCGCACAGGTCCAGAGCCGTGTGAAACAGCTTGAGAAACTGGAGCGCATCGAAAAGCCGCGTGCTCCACGGAAGCCCTTCAAGTTCGCCTTCCCGCAGCCACAGCGTTCCAACCAGAAGGTCATGGAGCTCACCAAGGTTTCCCAAGCGTACGGTGAGAAGCAGATCTACAAGGATCTCGATCTCACCTTGGAGCGCGGCGAAAAGATCGTACTCGTCGGCCCGAACGGCGCGGGTAAATCGACCCTCATCAAGATTCTCGCCGGAGTGCTGCCGATCAACGGCGGAAAGCGCGAAGTCGGCTACGCCACCAAGCTCGGCTACTACTCGCAGCACCGCTCGGAGTCCCTCAATGAAGACAACACCGTGCTGGAAGAGGTGATGGCGTCCTGCCCGACCCTCCGCGAAGACGAAGCCCGCTCGATTCTCGGTTCCTTCCTCTTCCGCCGCACCGATGTGGAGAAGCGCTGCGGCGTTCTCTCCGGAGGTGAAAAGTCACGACTGAACCTCGTGAAGTTCCTCACCGATCCGCCGAACCTGCTGCTGATGGACGAGCCGACCACCCACTTGGACATCCTCTCCATCGACTCGCTGGTGAATGCGCTCAAGAGCTACGAGGGCACGCTGGTCTTCATCTCCCACGATGTTCACTTCATCCGCACGCTCGCGGAAACCACGCTGCACATCAACAACGGCACCGTCACCCGCTACGCCGGCGGCTACGACTACTTCCTCGAGAAGAGCGGGCTGAACGACGACCGCGGCGCGGTGACGGCGTAAACCAAGGATGAAACCCTTCGCCATCGTTCTGCCAATTTTGCTGGCGTGTGTTCCCAGCCACGCCGCGGAACCCTTGCTCCGCGACTTCGGCACCACCACCGAGGCCAAGTCCGGCACCAGGATCGAGTTGACGAAAATCAAGGACGACGCCCTCGGCGTGAAGGTCACGTTCGTCTCGGAGGGCCGTGAAAGCACCACTGGCACCTCGACCTCCGGCATGCCGGTCAAGCCGGGCCAGTGGGCCGTGCAATTCCGACCGCCGTCCGAGATCTGGGTCTACGACGGCCGCTCGGTCCTGCATCTCTACGAAAAAACCGATCTCGGTTTCCGCGCCGTCTCCAGCACTTCCGTTCCCGATCTCTGGAAAAAAGCGCCTCCCGAACTGCTCCAATTCACCACCGGCAAACCGGCACCAGTCCCCGCTCCGGAGGTGAAGTAACGGCTGGCAAATTTCCGGATCCTTGTAATTGCGGAGATCCTTGTTTCCGGAGACCCTCCGGACATGGGCATGAAAATGTTCCGCCCGTCCCTGACGGAGGTCTACAAACAGATCCAAATCAATCATTCGGCTCCCGATCTCACCGACGTCGGCAGCCGCATCCAAAGCCTCGAAACCCAGGTCGAACATCTGCGAGCCCTGAACCGGGCCCTGATCGAACACCTCGCGGACCAATCGAACCTGTCCCCTCAGGCGTTCCTTGAACAACTCTCCAAGGAACATCCGAAACAGGAGGCCGAGCACACATTGCACTGCCCTTCCTGCGGTACGCTCATCGCAAGCGATGCCAAGGCTTGCTACTCGTGTGGCATGAATGTGGGGACGGATACCTACATTCTCGGCTGAGTCCCGCTTCATCCCCTGACAAACCTCCGACGGAAATCTGACGGCTTTCTAACCAAACCCTCCTCGCTTTTCCGCGGTTCCATGTGTAGGGGTGCCGCATGTCGGATCCCGTCCCACCCCATCCGCATCATCAGGATTATCCCCGGGCCGTAGCACCCAATGTGCCGCCCCGGCGTCACCTCGAAGGCCAGACCGCCCTTGTCACCGGAGCCAGCTCCGGCATTGGTCGCGCGGTGGCGGTCTGTCTCGGCCAGGCCGGGGCGAATGTCGCCGTGAACTATTCGTCCAAGGAAGACGCCGCCTTGGAAGTCGTGAAGGAAATCGAATCGTCCGGTTCGCATGCCTTCGCCGTGAAGGCGGACGTTTCCAAGGAGGAGGACGTGCTGTCGATGTTCGACGCGGTCCGTGCCGAGTTCGGCACGCTGGACATCCTGGTCAACAACGCCGGACTCCAGGTGGATTCGCCGTTCATCGACATGACCTTGGCCCAGTGGCAGAAGGTCATCGACGTGAACCTCACCGGCCAGTTCCTCTGCGCCCGCGAGGCGGTGCGTGAATTCAAGAAACGCGGCGTACGTCCGGAAATCTCCTGCGCCGCCGGAAAAATCATCTGCATGAGTTCCGTTCACGAAGTGATCCCGTGGGCAGGACATGTGAACTACGCCAGTTCCAAGGGCGGCGTGATGCTGATGATGAAAAGCATCGCACAGGAGGTCGCGCCTTGGCGCATCCGTGTGAACTCGATCGCGCCCGGTGCGATCCGCACGCCGATCAACACCGCCGCGTGGGACACGCCCGAGCACTACGCCGCATTGATGAAGCTGGTGCCCTACAAGCGCATCGGCGAACCAGTGGACATAGGTCGCGCCGCCGTGTGGCTGGCCAGCGACGACTCCGACTATGTCCACGGCATCACCTTGTTCGTGGATGGCGGCATGACCCTCTACCCGGGATTTGAAACCGGAGGCTGAATTCTCTTCCTGTGATTGACGGCCCCGATCTGATTTGGATCTGAAACCACTGATGGTACTGATGAAGAGAAGAATCCGGCAGATGTCTTCAAAATCAGTACAATCAGTGTAATCAGTGGTCATCCCAGTAAAGTTCCTCAGACCACCGTTCCGCCCGCACGGCGTCCCTCTTCCATGAACCCCAAGCTCGAAGCCATCCGCCGCCGCATCGAGAACGAGCACTCGCTGATCAACCAGCGCCTGTCGTGGCTGGTGAGTTCTCAGGCATTTCTTCTCAGCGCGTTCGCGATCTCGCTCAATGCCCCGAAGGAGTTCGCCGGTGGCGGTTATCTGGAGGCGAACCATCTGCTGGTCCGTGTGATCCCGCTCGGTGGCATCGCCTGCATCTCCCTCATCTGGCTGGCGCTGTGGGGTGCGATCTGGTCACTGTCGATCCTGCGCCGGGAGGCGAACGCCATCTGCGGTCCGGAGGATCTGCCGATCATCAATCATGCCCCCATCCGTCTGCTCGGGCTTGCCGCGCCGGTTTTCATCCCGGCGATCTTTCTCGCCCTGTGGATCGTCCTGCTGATCTATCCTCATTGACCCATGTCCGCCGAAGAGATCCGACTCGATGAAGACTGCAAGCGCATCCATAACTGGAAACGCTGGGGTCCGTATCTGAGCGAACGTCAATGGGCCACGGTGCGCGAAGACTATTCCGCGGACGGCGAGGCGTGGAATTCATTCCCTCACGATCACGCGCGCAGCCGCGCCTATCGCTGGGGTGAAGACGGCCTGCTGGGCTTCACCGACCGCGAATGCCGCCTGTGTTTCTCACTGGCTCTATGGAATGGCCGTGATCCGATTCTCAAGGAACGCTTGTTCGGCCTCACCGGGCTCGAGGGCAACCACGGCGAGGATGTGAAGGAGTGCTACTACTACCTCGATTCCACGCCCACGCATTCCTACGCGAAAGCCCTCTACAAGTATCCGCACGCCGCCTTTCCCTACGATGCCCTCGTCCAGGAAAACGGCCGCCGCCGCGATGAACTGATCCGGCGCGAATACGAACTCTCCGAGACGGGCGTCTTCGATGAAAACCGCTATCACGATGTCTTCATCGAGTATGCGAAGGGTAGCCCGGACGACATCTGCATCCGCATCACGCTGGCAAACCGCGGGCCGGAAGCCGCAACGCTCCACCTCCTGCCAAACCTCTGGTTCCGCAATGTCTGGAGCTGGGGTTGGAAGGAGCCGCCGCCCAAGCCCCGGCTGTGGTTGGAGAGCCCGGGCGTGATCCGCGCCTCCCATGCGACTCTCGGCGAATACCGCTTCACCTTCGATGCGGACGTGCCGGTGCTGTTCACGGAAAACGACACGAACGCACAACGCCTGTGGGATCAACCGAATCGGACTCCGCACGTGAAGGATGCTTTCCACCGTCATGTCATCCACGGCGAAGCTGGCGCGGTAAACTCCGCGAACACCGGCACCAAGTGCGCGCCTCACTTCCGCTTCGAACTCGCGGCCGGTGAAACCCGTGTCGTCCACCTGCGCCTGACGCTCGATGGCGAGCCCGCTCCGGATGCGGAAACCGTTTTCACCGACCGCATCCGCGAGGCGGACGAATTCTACTCCAAGGCCGGAGCCGAAGCCCGCCAGGCCTATGCCGGACTGCTTTGGAGCAAGCAGTACTACCACTACGTGGTGAAATACTGGCTGGAAGGTGATCCCGCCGGGCCGCCACCACCCGCCGCCCGGCTCAAGAGCCGCAACTGCAACTGGGATCACGTCTATTGCCACGACGTGCTCTCGATGCCGGACAAGTGGGAATATCCGTGGTTCGCCGCGTGGGATCTGGCCTTCCATATGATTCCGATGGCGGACATCGATCCGGACTTCGCCAAGTGGCAGCTCGGCTTGCTACTACGGGAATGGTACATGCACCCGAACGGCGAACTGCCCGCCTATGAATACGACTTCGCCGCGGTCAATCCGCCCGTCCACGCATGGGCCGCGTGGCGCATCTACAAGATCACCGGCCAGCGCGGCAGCCGCGACAGGTTTTTCCTCGAAAGCGTTTTCCAGAAACTGCTGTTGAACTTCACCTGGTGGGTCAACCGCAAGGACGAGAAGGGCAACAACCTCTTCCAGGGCGGCTTCCTCGGGCTCGACAACATCGGCGTGTTCGACCGCTCGAAGCCCATCCCCGGAGGCGGCTACATCGATCAGGCCGATGGCACCGCCTGGATGGCGTTCTACTGCATCACCATGCTCTCGATGGCGCTGGAGCTGGCACAGGAAAACCGCGTCTACGAGGATCTCGCCTCGAAATTCTTCGAGCACTTCGTCCACATCACGGAAGCCATCAACAACTTCGACGACAAGGGCCTGTGGGACGAGCAGGATGGATTTTACTACGATGAACTCAATCTCGGTGACCACAGCATCCCGCTGCGCGTGCGCTCGCTGGTGGGCCTGCTGCCGATCATTGCCGTCACGGTGCTTGAGGAAGAACAACTCCGGAAGCTGCCCTCCTTCACCAAGCGCATGCGGTGGTTCATCGACCACCATCCGGAGCTGGTCCAGCAGAGCACGCTGTGCCCGATGTGCTCCCATGAAAAGGAGCGCCTCCTGGCCATCCCCTCGCAGGAGCGCCTGACCCGCACGCTCCGCTACATGCTGGACGAGGCGGAGTTCCTCTCGCCCCATGGCATCCGCTCGATGTCCGCAATCCATCGCGACCATCCCTACATCCATCAGCAGAATGGCTGCTCCTACGCGGTCAACTACGCGCCCGGCGAAGGAGTGACCCACATCTTCGGCGGGAATTCGAACTGGCGCGGGCCGGTCTGGTTTCCGATCAACTACCTGCTCATCGAGGCGCTGGAACGCTACCACCACTTCTATGGCGATGATTTCAAGGTGGAGTATCCCACCGGCTCGGGAGCGATGCACACCTTGCAGGAAATCGCGGACGACCTGAGCCACCGCCACGCCTCCCTTGTCCTGCCGGATGCCAATGGACACCGCCCCTGCCACGGCGGAGAAGCCCGCTATGCGGAAGATCCCCACTGGCGGGATCTGGTGCTGTTTTACGAGTATTTCCACGGCGATACCGGCCGCGGCTGCGGAGCCAGCCATCAGACCGGTTGGACGGCTCTGGTCACCCGGTTTCTGTGCAAGCCACCGGTTCCTCCGGAGTCCTAGCGGCAGGGATCTTGCAACCGCCCGCAACAGGCGCTTTGCTTGACCGGTGCCCGTCTTCCACCCCTTCACCGTCCAGCACTTCATCGCACTCGCGATCGGCGCGGTGATCTCGGCGGCGGTGATCATCGCCGGAAGAAAAGGCGGAAAGCCAAAGCGGATCGCGATTGGCATCCTGACCGTCCTCAACCTCTCCGCTTACGTGATGGTCCGGCTGGCGTGGAAAGGCCACGCGGATCCCGGGATCGACAACATGCTGCCATTCCAGCTCTGCGATCTGGCAGCCATTATCGCCGGACTGGCACTGCTCACCCACCGCCGCACGCTGCGCGACCTGACGTATTTCTGGGGGCTCGCCGCCACCACCCAGGCGCTACTGACCCCTGCCCTCCAGATCGGGTTTCCCTCATGGCCGTTCGTGGTCTTTTTCATCCAGCACTTCGCCATTGTCGCCACCGCCCTGTTCCTGCCGCTGGCGGACGGCTGGCGGCCCCGTACCCCGTGGTGGAGCAGTCCGGCCCGGGCGTGGATGTGGGCGAATGTGTATATTCTCTGCGCGCTGGGCGTGAATACCTGGCTGGGCTCCAACTTCGGATTCGCTTCCCGCAAGCCCTCCAATCCCAGCCTGCTCGACCATCTGGGACCATGGCCGTGGTATCTCCTTTCTCTCCAAGGGATTGCCTTTCTGCTGTTCCTGCTCCTTTCCCTGCCCTTCCTCGGGCGGAAACCCCGCGGAAAATGAGTTGGTGACCCGCCCGGGCGGGTCTATATCCCCCGCAGCAATGAGCGACGCCGCTGAGAAATCGAAACGCCCCCGGGTCAATGTCCGCCGTCCCGAGGTCATGGAACTGGTCGCCGCCGAAGTGGCGCGCCACTACCAATCCAGCATCGTCGAAAAAATCCGCAACCACAGCGGCGAACTCACCGTGGGCGGCACCACCGTCCGCCTCGCCCAGCAGTTCGGCTTCTGCTACGGCGTCGAACGCGCCATCGACCTCGCCTACGCTGCCCGCCGCGTCTTCCCGGAGAGCCGCATTTTCCTGATCGGGGAAATCATCCACAACCCCGAGGTCAACCGCCAGCTCGTGGACATGGGCATCGTCTCACTGCCCTGGCAGGAAATGAACGGCAGCTACGACAACCTCACCGCGGATGATGTGGTGATCGTCCCTGCCTTCGGCGCCCCCACCTCCTTCATGGAGAAGATCGAGCAACAGGGCTGCTACGTCGTGGACACCACTTGTGGAGACGTGATGAAGGTCTGGCGACGCGTCCGCGGCTACGCCAAGGAAGGAGTGACCTCCATCATCCATGGCAAGGCCGGCCACGAGGAAACCCGTGCGACCGCCTCCCGCGCCCAAGGCGAGGATGGCAAGGGCCACTACCTCATCATTCTTACTCTGGCCGATACCGACTACGTCTGCGACTACATCCGCGGCAAGGTGGACAAGGCAGCCTTCCTCGCCAAGTTCCAGGACGCCATCTCGCCTGGCTTCGATCCCGATGCCCACCTCGCCCACGTGGGTGTGGCGAACCAGACGACGATGCTCAAGAGCGAGACGGAGGAGATCCAACGCCGTGTCCGTACCGCGATGGTGGATCGAGACGGCGATGCCGCGAATTTCCAGGTCTTCGACACCATCTGCGGTGCCACTCAGGAGCGGCAGGACGCCCTGTTCCAGATGTTGGACAAGAAGATGGATCTCCTGTTGGTCGTCGGCGGCTACAACAGTTCAAATACCACCCACTTGGTCGAGATCGGCGAGGAGCACCTGCCCACCTTCTTCATCCGTGATGCCTCGTGCCTGAAATCGCTGGAACAGATCGTCCACTACGACATCCATCACAAGGAGGAGGTCACCAGCGCCTATTCCCAGCTCCTGCTCGGCGACCAGCCGGTGACCATCGGCATCACCGCCGGCGCCTCCTGCCCGAACAATCTGATCGAGGACACCATCCTCAAGGTCTTCGAACTCCGTGGCATCACCCGCGAGCAGTTGGTGGTGGCCTGATCCCTCCCCCCTTTCCATGACGCCGGACAGCCCCATCCGCCTGCTGCTGTCCGGCCCGCTTGCCTTCGGTCCGGGAAAGGCGGAGCTGCTGGAGCGCATCCGGACCACCGGCAGCCTCAGCGCGGCCGCCGCGGAGATGGAAATGTCCTACATGAAGGCATGGAAGATGGTCCGCGGCCTCAACGAGCGCTTCCGCAAACCCCTCGTCACCCTCAGCCGCGGTGGCGATCAGCACGGCGGTGCGGTCCTCACTCCCGCTGGGCAGGAACTGCTGGACCTGTACCGGCAGGCGGTGGCCGCGGCGGAGAAAGCCACCGCACCAGCCCTTGTCCGCATGCGGCGGATGCTGGCGGCCGATGAACCGGATTCACGCGACTGAACCCCGTTCTACTTTCAAAAATAGATCGAACGCATATAAGGTGTAGCCATGCAGCGCTCCTCCTTGCTCCGCCCGCTCGCTCTCGTCCTCACTCTGGCCGCTCCATTCGGACGGGCGGATGAACTCAAGATCGCCGCCGCCGCCAGCCTCGCCGAGTCGATTACCGAGATCGGCAAGCTCTATCAGGACGGCCATCCCGGCACCACCATCACTCCGGTCTTCGCCGGTTCCAACGTGCTCGCCCGCCAAATCGAGTCCGGCGCTCCGGTGGATGTCTTCATCTCCGCGGATGAAAAGACCATGGACGGACTGGTGAAGAACAACCACGTCACCAAGGAAGCCGTCGTCCCCTTGCTGTCGAATGCGCTCGTCGTGGTCGCCCCCACCGACGCCACCTTCACCGTCCAGTCCGCCGCCGATCTTGCGAAGCTCCAGCGCATCTCCATCGCCGATCCAGCCGCCGTGCCCGCAGGCGTCTATGCGAAAACCTGGCTCACCGGACGCGGACTCTGGGACCAGATCCAACCGAAAACCGTGGGCGCGGAAAACGTCCGTGGTGCCCTGGCTGCGGTGGAAGCGGGCAATGCCGATGCCGCCATCGTCTATCGCACCGATGCCGCCGTGTCGCAGAAGGTGAAGATCGTCTTCACCGCTCCTTCCAACGAAGCGCCCGCCATCGTCTATCCGGCAGCCGTGGTCCGTGAGTCGAAGCACGCGGAAGAGTCGAAGCAGTTCGTCGCCTTTCTCCGGGGAGACAAAGCCGCCGAAGTCTTCAAGAAGCGCGGCTTCACGGTGCTGCCCCCTACAACCAAATAGGCGGGGATCGCCACCGGGGCATTCGCGGACCGTTCCCTTTTGCACTCGGAGCAGAAGAGGGAACCCCCGAAGAATCATCCATCAGGTGACGGCTTGAAAGCCGCTGCATGATAACACTCCCGGCCGGGACAGCGACCCCGGTCCTCAGCGGGCTGGTGTTCACCACCGGGTCCGCCACGGATCCCGCCGGACTATGAAGTTCCGCGGGAATCATCGAAACCGTCCGGCAAATCCGCGCCTGTATCCCGAAGGGGGCGGCAAGGCGAAGGTCCTTCACCTGCGTGTCACCCGGCCATCCTCCCGGACGTGCAATACCCCCGTCCGTGCCTGCCCGAACAAACCGGGCGGCTCCTGATGCAGAAAGTACGAGGACTGGGATTTGAACCCAGGACCAATTGGTTAAAAGCCAACTGCTCTACCGCTGAGCTATCCTCGCAGGATTTCCGCTTCGGGCGGGCGACGGAGTATGAGGCCAGCGCCGGATTGGCAAGATATTTTCGCTCAATTTTGTCCCGCGATCCAGTCCGAAGCATCTTCCAGCGTCACCCGCGGCCGGTCGAGGAGGAAGGCACGGATTCCGGCAGTTGCGGCCCCGGTGCCATCCGCCGTCGGGCTGTCACCGATATGCACGGTGGAGTCCGGGCAGGCATCCAGCGCACGCAGAGCCGCGGTGAAGATGGCTGGGTCCGGCTTGCGCGCCCACGCCTCGGCGGAGGTGATGACGGCATTGCAGTATTCCCCAAGGCGGAGGTCGCGGAGGATGCGATGCAGCCGGAGGTCGAAATTCGAGACCACGGCGAGGCGGCAGCCTGCGGCCCGGAAGCGCCCGAGCACCCGCTCCACCTCCGGAAAAACCGTCCAGGCGGAACCGGAGTCGTAGTGGGAAAAGAGACCGGCGAAAACCTCTTCAAAAGTGGTCTCCTCCGCTTCCGGATCGAAGCCACAACGCCAGGCCACATCTCCAACGACACCTTTCCACCAGATCCGCTCGGCAAGGTCACCGCCATCCTGACAGCCGTAGGAGGGATCTCCCGCCACTTGGAATGCCTCCCGGAAGGCGCGGCCGATCCTCTCCATGGTCACCGGCCACCCGACCGCGGAGAAATGGCGGGCGTACACGGCGGCCACCGGTTCGGCCGGTTCGATCAGGGTTCCGGCGGCATCAAGGAAGATCGTGCGGATCACGCCCGGAGCATGCGGAAACCCCGCCGGAATGCCAATCCCCCACTCCTCCCAAGCCTAGATTCCACTTGCATGTCAAGGATTTCCAAGCTATGCGGGTGCCCGCACAAGCTTCTGACGCGAGTAAGGAGTGGGTCTTTACCCACTCTTTTGCGTCTAGAGGTGTCTCAAGCGCCGATTCCTTCACCGCCCGCCAATCTCTGCTGCAATGACCAACGACATCGTCGCCCTCATCGACTACTACGAGAAGGAAAAAGGCATCGACCGGGACAAGGTCGTCGCCGCCCTCGAGTACGCCTTCATTTCCGCCTATCGCAAGATGGTGCCCGGAGCCGAAGCGATCGAAACGCTGCGCGCCGATGTGAACACCCGCAAGGGCGAGACCCGCATCTGGGCCAGTCTCACCGTGGTCGCGGACGAGGAATATTCCGACAAGTTCAACCAGGTGCCGCTGAAACTGGCGGAGAAGAAGAAGCCCGGCTCCCAGCCCGGCGACCTGATGGAATTCGACGTCACGCCGAAGGACTTCGGCCGCATCGCCGTGCAGACCGCGAAGCAGACGATGATGCAGCGTCTCCGCCAGGCGGAGAAGGAGATGATTTACGAGGAGTTCAAGGACCGAGCCGGAGACGTCGTCTCGGGCACCGTCCGCCGCTTCGAGCGCAACGACGTCATGATCGACCTCGGCAAGTTCGAGGGCATCATGCCGAACCGCGAGCGCGTGCAGGGCGAGGACTACAACATCGGCGACCGCATCCGCGCCTACGTGCTGGCGGTGGAGAACGAAGGCCGCGGCCCGGAGATCATCCTCTCCCGCAGCCACCCGAACTTCGTCCGCCGCCTTTTCGAAGCGGAGGTGAATGAAATTTCCGACCGCACCGTGGAGATCCGCGGCGTGGCCCGCGAGGCCGGCTTCCGCACCAAGATCGCCGTTTGGAGCAACGACCCGAAGGTCGATCCCGTGGGTGCCTGCGTGGGCCTGCGCGGCGCACGTGTGAAGAACATCGTCCGCGAACTGAACAACGAGAAGGTGGACATCATCCGCTGGAGCGAGGACCCGCGCGAATTCGTGAAGGAAGCGCTCAAGCCCGCCGAGATCCGCTCCATTTCCATCGATGAAACCGGCAAGGTGGTCCACGTGACCGTCGATGAAGCCGACCTCAGCAAGGCGATCGGCCGCAAGGGCCAGAACGCCCGCCTCACCTCCCGCCTGATGGGCTGGGACGTGCAGGTCCGCAAGGACGAGTCGAAGGAAGAGCAGCTCAAGGCGAAGATCGGCGGTGCCGCCCACACGCTGGGCGAGCAGCTCGGCCTGACCGACGAACTCGCCGAGAAGCTCACCTTCGCCGGTGGTGCCACTGCCGAACTTGTCATCGACATGCCCGCCGACTACATCGCCAACGCGCTCGGCATCAGCGACGACGAGGCTGAAACCATCCTTGTGAAGGCCCGCGAACTCGCCGGTGCCTGATCCATTTCCCCTTTCCTTCCCCGCCCGTATCCGACCTCAGCAGAACCAGTAGGACCCTTTGATGCCTAAAGACAGCGATAAGACTCCCGAGAAAAAACCAAAGGTGCTCGATCTGATCGAGACACCGAAGAAGCCGTCGCGTCGTGAACGCCAGCGCGAGGAAGCCTCGCAGGTGAAGACCGTTGATGACGCGAAGCGGGAGGCCTTGGACCTGTTCGCGGAAGAAAAGAAGCCGAAGGTCCGCAAGACCAGCCAGTCCGGCAAGACGATCCTGCCGACCATTTCGAAACTGCTCAACGAAGACGAGGTTGCTGCCGAACCGGCCGCCGCGCCTGCTCCGGCTCCCGTGAAAGCGGTGCCCACCCCGGCACCAGCTCCCGCAGCCGCTGCGGAAGAAAGCGATGACCCGAAGCTGGTCATCATCAAGCCCCCGATCCTCGTCAGCGAACTGGCCGCCCGCCTCGGGTTGAAGCCGTTCCAGGTGATGGCGGATCTCATCAAGCTCTCCGTCTTCGTCGCCCCGAATCAGCCGATCGACCCGGAAATCGCCGCCAAGGTGTGCGAGGCCCACGGTTTCCGCTTCGAGCGCGAAAAGCGTGAAAAAGGCGGCGGCGTTCACAAGGTGGAGGAAGTCATCAAGGAGCCGGAAGCTCCGAAGGTGGAGCCGGAGGATCAGCTCAAGCTGCGTCCGCCGATCATCACGATCATGGGCCACGTCGACCACGGCAAGACGACCCTGCTCGACAAGCTCCGCAATTCCCGCGTGGCAGCCGGTGAAGCCGGCGGCATCACCCAGCACATCGGTGCCTATCAGGTGGTTCATGAGGGCCACCCGATCACCTTCCTGGACACGCCGGGCCACGCCATCTTCTCCGACATGCGCGCCCGCGGTGCGGACATCACGGACATCGTGGTGATCGTCGTGGCCGCGAACGACGGCATCATGCCGCAGACCATCGAGGCGATCAAACACGCCAAGGCCGCGAAGAAGACCATCATCGTCGCCATCACCAAAATCGACCTGCCCGCCGCGAACATCATGCGGGTGAAGACGCAGCTTGCCGAAAACGGGCTGCAGACCACGGACTTCGGTGGTGATACCGAGTTCGCGGAAGTCTCCGCCTACACTGGCGAGGGCATCGACACCTTGCTCGAACTGATGGCCCTCCAGGCTGAAGTGCTCGAGCTGAAGTCGAACCCGAAGGGCAATGCCCGTGCCGCCGTGATCGAGGCGCGCATCGTGCCGGGTCGCGGCGCTTCCGCCACCGTCATCGTAGAGTCCGGCACCCTCAAGGTCGGCGCGCCGTTCATCTGCGGGCCGTTCTACGGCAAGGTGAAGGGCATGTTCAACGACCGCGGCGAAGCCGTGAAGCAGGCCCCCCCCGGCATGCCGGTGGAGGTCATCGGCTTCGACGAACTGCCGAACGTGGGCGACCACCTCTCCGAGATGAAGAACGAGCGCGAGGCCAAGGCTCTCGCGACCGAGCGCCAGGAAGTCCAGCGCCGCCAGCGTCTCGCCCCGCAACACCGCGCCCGCATGGAAGACCTCTATGCGATGGTCAACGAGGGCGGTGGCAAGGCCCAGCTCAAGCTGATCCTCAAGTGCGACGTGCAGGGTTCCGTGGAGGCCATCAAGAAGGCCGTCCTCGCCATCGAATCGAAGAAGGTCGAGTGCGTGTTCATCACTTCCGCGGCCGGCCCGATCACCGAGTCCGACATCCAGTACGCTTCCTCCACCGATGCCATCGTGCTCGGCTTCAACGTGAAGGTCGAAGGCAAGGCGGTAAAAGCCGCCAAGTCCGAGGACGTCCAGATCAAGCTCTACTCGATCGTCTATGAACTGATCGACCAGGTGCGGGATGCCATGCTCGGCCTGCTCGACCCGCTCACCCGCGAAAAGATCATCGGTCACGCCGAGGTCCGTCAGGTCTTCAAGCTCACCCGCGGCCGCGCCGCAGGCAGCTACGTCACGGATGGCAAGATCCACCGCAAGGCCCATGCCCGCGTCATCCGCGGCAACATCCCGGTCTTCGATGGCCGCATGTCCACGCTCCGCCGGTTCACCGAGGAAGTGGAAGAGGTCAAGAACGGCTACGAGTGCGGTATCCGCCTCGGCGAGTTCAACGAATACCAGGAAGGCGACGTCATCGAGTGCTACACGCTCGAGAAAGTCCCGCAAACGCTGTAACGGCTCCGCCACAATCCCATTCGAGTTCACGGAAAGGACGGCCCGCGCCGTCCTTTCCCGTCGGAAACTCTTCGTTTGGGATTTTGAATTTAAGATTTAGAATTTGATCGTCATGTCCAAGCGCCTCGACCGAGTGAATGAACTGCTCCGCCGCGAAATCAGCGCGGTGGTCCAGAAAGACTACGAATGGAACGGCAGGCTCGTGACCGTGAACGACGTCGAGGTCACCCAGGATCTCAAGGAAGGCAAGGTCTGGATCGGCGTGCTCGGCGGCAGCCATGAGCCGGTGATCGAAAAGCTCAACAACGACCACGGCGCGATCCAATCGAAGATCATGAAGCGCATCGTGCTGAAATCCACGCCGGTGCTGCGCTTCCGCTTCGATGGGTCCGCCGAGCGCGGCGTGGACATCGTCAATCTCCTGCAGGAAGTGGACAAGCTGCCGAAGGCGAAGGACGAGCCGACGGAAGAGGCCTGAGCCAGACTTGTCGCACATAACGGCGTTTCTCTTCTCCGGAGTCGCCACACACCAATCGCGGGCTAGATTGGGCACCACCATGAGCCGTGCCCGCAAGATCTTCCGCTTGGCGCTTTTCAGCATCGGAGCTGTCGTCCTCGGCTTTGCGCTATTTTCCGAGGGATACAAGCGCGGCTATCTGGATTGTTGGGAGACTCCTCTCAGGCGCTCGGTGTACTCCGTCACTTGGCGAGCTGTGGATGCGGAAACCTCGCAGCCCCTCCATGCGTGGATTGATTGGGGATCCCTACAGGAAAAAGGAGCCGCCTCCCACGGCTATGAAGTCCTGCATGCGGACGGCTCCACCACATCGCTGATTTTCCGCGAAAGGACCGCGCCTGAAGTCTCCGCCGCCATCGTCGCTCCCGGTTACGCGTCAGCGCCCATCCAGGCAATATCTCCGGAGACGCCGATGGTCACAGAAACCATGGTGGTGAAACTACATCCCGAACTCCCGAACCAATGACCGTCGAGCACTACACCATCGTTCCCGGCAAACTCTTCGCCGGTGAGTATCCAGGGAGTTCCGACCCCGCGATTGCTTCCACCCGTCTGGCCAGTCTGGTGGACGAAGGCGTTCGAACGTTTCTCGATCTGACACCCGTCGAGGATCCGCTGGAGCCCTATGAGGAGCGCCTGGCGGACCTCATGCCCGGCCTGCGCTATTTCCGTCATCCGATTCCGGACATGGGCGTGCCACATTCACCCATGGTGATGCGTGGCATCCTGGATCGCATCGCGGATGAAACGGCGGCCGGAAATCCGGTATACTTCCATTGTTGGGGCGGCATCGGCAGAACCGGCACGGTCGCCGGTTGCTGGTTCCGCGAACAAGGACTGGGGCCGGATGAAGCACTGGCCACCGTGCAGCAGCTCTACTCCGCCCTGCCGAAAGTGCGGCGCCATCCGACATCCCCACAAACGCCGGTGCAGTTCGACTACGTCCGGCGCTGGAAGAAGTAGCGTAAACATTCCTGTTTGCGCATGCCAGCGGCGGACCGGATGAAATACCAGCGGCTTCGCAGAAAACTCTGCCGCGAGAACTCACAAGCAGGAATGCTTGTGCTATGGCTTCTCCCAAACCTTCACCCAATCGACCTCCATCCGCTGCGGATACACCTTGGGATCGGGCTCCTTGCCCCAGCTTCCGCCGACCGCGACATTGAGCAGCAGGTAGAAGGGCTTGCGGAAGGGATTGTCCTCACCCGCTCCAGCAGCATCGAGATCGACGGTCTTGTAAGCCTTGTCGTCAAACAGCAGCGTGATCGTCTTCTCGTTCCACTCCACGCCGTAGGTGTGGAAGGTCGTATGCAGCGAATCCGACTTCGTCTGGCCGCCCGCCGACTGATGCTCGGTGGTGCCGGGCTTGGCGAAATGCAGCGTGCCATGAACCACACCCGGCGTGTGGGAAACGAATTCCATGATGTCGATCTCTCCGCACATCGGCCAACGGGTGGGTCCGCGGTTGTCGCCGAGCATCCAGATCGCGGGCCAGATGCCTTTCCCGGAGGGCAGCTTCGCTCGGACCTCGATCTTGCCGTATTTGAAGCTCTTCAGTCCCTTGGTGATGAGCGCGGCGGAGGTATATTCGGCCTCCTTGCGGGACTTCTGCCAGTCCTTGGCATCTGCCACATACGAGGGATTTGGAAATGCCTCCTTGCGGGCCTCGATGACCAGATTGCCACCCTCGACCCGCGCGTTCTCGCGGCGGTTGTCCGTGTAGAACTGGAGTTCCTGGTTGCGCACGAACCCCTTCTCATACGTCCACTTCGTCGGATCGGGAGCACCGGCACGGTTGAAGTCATCGGACCACACCAGTTTCCATGGGTCGGCGTGGGCCACCAAGGTGAGGGCGAACAAGAGGCCAAGGGAGTTTTTCATGAGAATCTCCGCACCATACGTTCCCAGCGTGGCGCTTCAATCGGCAATACTGCCGATAGGCGGACGCCTCCTCATGAAAACTCCGCCAGCTTCTTCTCGGAAACCTTGCCCTGCACCGGCACGTCCGGAGCGAACAGCGAGATGCGGAACTCCTCCAACTGCCAGCCATGTTCCCACAGCCGCGGGTCTTCCGGCTTGGCGGACCACCGGTTCATCCACGGGTCCCACAAGCGCGCGAAGCGGTCGATCTTCTCCAGATCCTTCACCAGCGGCAGCGAATCCACCCGTCCCAACCGTGATCGGATCGCACGCAGGCGGCGTGGATAATCGAGGAAGCGCGTGAAGCCCGCACGCCAGGCAAAGCGTCCGCGGAACAACCACGAAAGCTCCTCGTCCACATCCCGCACCACCTCGTCATAGTTACGGTTGCTGCGATGCGCCTCCAGCCACTTCCGGATCTCCGGCAGATGCACCAGCATCTCATCGAGCGCATGGCCGATCTTCGCCGCCCCATCGTGCCACAGTCCGCGGGCGTTCTGCGCCGTCTTGTGAAATTCCTCCGGAGAGCGTGGCAGCACGCGACCCATCGCGCCTTCCGCGACAAGCGCGATCAAATCCTCCACCGCCGTGCCGCCCGCACCGAGCCGTGGCAGCTCGATCTTCGCAGCGAGCCCCAGCGGGAAACGCTTCTTCAAATGATTCACCTGATCCGCCTGGGCGAGATGCAGCAGCCGCACGCAGCCACCGCGATGCGCCTGATGGGCCTCCTCTTCGGAAGAAAACGCCCGCACGCCGATGGCGCCACCTTCATCCACCAGCGCCGGATAGGCGGTGCCCGCTCCGGTTTCAGAGCGAACCGGCAGCGCCTCGCCATCCCACGCGTTCATGCCGCGGCGTTCCCATGATTCATTCGCCGCCGCCTCGAAGCGCGACTTCAGACGTCCGGCCAGCTTCATCTTCAGCGCGGCCACATCGGTGCCGAAGGCCATCTCCTTGCCCTCATCATCGCAGACCCACACCTTGGTGATCAGTTCTGGCGGCAGCTTGCTGAAATCGAAATCCTTCGGCTCGATCGGATAGCGCGTCCGCTCGCGCAAATGCGCGGCCAACACCTTGTCGAGCGAATCATCCGGCGGCGCGTCCTGCCAGAGACCAGTGAAGCCGTCCGTCATCTCGGACACCGGCTGGCACACGCGGCGCAGGTCCTTCGGCAGCGAGCGGATCAGGATCTCCACCCGCTCGCGCAGATCCCCGCCCACGCCCCACGCCGGCAGCCAGTCCGGCAGATGCGGGAGCTGGTCGATGTGAACGCCGATCGTCACCCCGTCATCCCGCTCGCCCGGCGCGGCATGGTAATAGAGCGTGTATTCCTCGCCATCCCGCACAATGGAGTCCGGATAGGATTCCAGACCGAGATCGTCCAGATCCTCCAGTACAACATCCGCCGTAGAAAGGATCAGGCGTTCCCCGTTCTTTTCCGCCCATTTGTTGAAAGCGGATGCGGTGGCGATTTCCGATGGAATCGTCTTCTCGAAGAATGCCTCCACCGCTTCCTCGCTCCACAGCCCCCCGGGACGCCGCAGCTTCTGCTCGATCGCATTGATGGCCTCGCGCAACTCCTCCATGCGGTCCTGATACTCCGCCTTGCGGCGTATCTTGCCCGCCATCAGGCCCTCGCGCAGGAAGATCTGGCGGGCCGCCTTGTGATCCACACGACCGTAGTGCACGCGCCGCCCGGCGATGATTGGCAGGCCGCCGCAAATGACCGTCTGCTTGCCATACACCGCACCCTGGGCCTCGTCCCAATGCGCCTCACCATAACGGCTGCGGCACAAATGCGGCGCGACCTTCTCGACCCACTCCGGATCGATGCGCGCCACCCGCCTCGCCCACAGGCGCGAGGTCTCGACGAGTTCCATTCCCATCACCCACTCCCAGCGTTTCCCACCAAAGAGGCCGGAACCGGGGAAGATGGCGAAGAAGCCACCGGAAGCGCTCTTGTAGGATTTAGAATCGCGGTCCCACAGGCCGAACTGCCTCGGCGCTCCGGCCAGCAGCGCGCAATGGATCGCCGGATAGGGCGCGGCTTTTTCCACCGTCTTCTCGAGCGGCTGGAGCTTCCACTTCAGATCACGCACCAGCAGCTCCCCCAACTCGTCATGGACGTTCGCCCACTCGGTCACGCGGCGGAAGCTCAGGAAGTTGTCCTTGCAGTATTTCCGCAGGGCGTTGCGCTTCCAGTTCCTGCCTTCGCGGAAACGGTTCACGTCCATCCACAGCCGCAGCATGCCGATGAAGTCGCTCTGGTGATCCTTCCAGCGTGCGTGCGCCTGATCGGCTTCCTTGGCTTTCTCGGGCGGGCGTTCGCGTGGATCGTTTGATTCCAGCCCGGAAACGATCGGCAGGATTTCCGCGAGGCAGTTTTCCTCACGGGCTTCCAACAGCATGCGGCCCAGACGCGGATCGACCGGCAGGCGGGCCATCTGCCGTCCCGCCTCGGTAAGTTCCTTGTCGTCGTCCAGCGCGCCAACCTCCCGCAAAGTACGATAACCCTCGGAGATCGCCTTCGGCGCGGGCGGATCGAGGAACGGGAACTCCTCGATCGGTGGCAGCCCCAGCGATTTCATCCGCAGGATCACGCCTGCCAGCGAACTGCGGCGGATTTCCGGATCATTGAACTCCGGGCGGTCCGCCAGATCGGAATCATCGTAGAGCCGCACGCAGATACCCTCGCGCACGCGGCCGCAGCGGCCCTTGCGCTGGCGCGCGCTGGCTTGGCTGACCGGTTCGATCTGGAGGCGCTGCACGCCGCGCCCCGGGCTCCAGCGGCTGATGCGCGCGAGACCGGAGTCGATCACGCACACGATGCCCGGAATCGTCAGCGAGGTTTCCGCGACGTTGGTAGCGAGGATGATCCGCCGCTGGCGGCCGGGATTGAAAACCTTCTGCTGGTCCGCCAGCCCGAGCCGCGCGAACAGCGGCAGGATCTCCGTGTTCGGATACCGCTGGCCGGACAAGGCATCCGCGCATTCGCGGATCTCGCGCTCGCCGGGCAGGAACACCAGCACATCGCCGCGCGGATCGATGCCGTTGAGCCACTCCACCCCGCGCACGACATGGCTGGACAACTCCTCGTCCTCATCCCCCGGCAGGCTGAACTCCTCCACCGGGAAGGTCCGGCCCGGAGCCTCGATCACCGGGCAGCCGCCGAAGAACTCCGAGAACGATCCCGCATCCAGCGTCGCGGAGGAAATCACCAGCTTCAGATCCTTCCGCGTCTCCAGCAGTCCCTTGAGATAGCCGAGGAGGAAATCGATGTTGAGCGAGCGCTCGTGCGCTTCATCGAGGATCAGCGCGCCGTATTGCTTCAGCGAGCGATCACCCTGCGTCTCCGCGAGCAGGATACCGTCCGTCATGAACTTGATCCGGGTCTCGCGGGAAATCTTTTCCTCGAAGCGGACCTGATAGCCAACGAATCCCCCGAGCGGCGTCTGCAATTCCTCCGCCACGCGCCGCGCCACGCTGGCCGCCGCCAGCCGCCGCGGCTGGGTGCAGCCGATCCGCCGCGGATCCTCGCCGAGCGCCTCCACCACCATCTTCGGAAGCTGCGTGGTCTTGCCGGAGCCGGTGTCGCTCACCACCACCACCACCGGATGGGCACGGATGGCCGCCACGATCTCATCGCGGTGCGCGACCACCGGCAGCGCCGCCGGGTAGTTCAAGGCTGGATGGGAAACCGCCACGGACCGGACGGGGTAAACGCGCCGGCCTCTTTTCTCAAGCCCGAAGCGCTCGATTCCACTCGCCGGACAACGAGGTATCCGATAGAAGGTCCCCCGGCCTCCTCGTATCAGGGATACCCATCTCCCACATGCCATGAGCAGCGAATCCGCACCCGTGAAATCGGTCCGCCAAGTGTCCCTCCCTTTCCTGAGCGCGGTCGCCATCGCCCTCGGGCTGGCGGGTTCCACCTTCATCGCCGCCGGCACCTGGAAGGAGGTGCGGAAAAAGCCGGAGAAGAACAACATCCGCATCACCGGCTCCGCCCGAAAGCGGATCGTCTCCGATTTGATCCAATGGTCGGCCTTGGTGGAGGCGCAGGGTGCCGACCGCACCGCCGCGTATGTCGCTCTGAAAGGCGGCACCGAAAAAGTCGTCGCCTTCCTCAAGGCCCAGGGCGTGAAGGCGGAGGAAATCCAGACCGAATCCGCCTCCATCACCGAGGAATTCGACATCATCAAGGAGGACAAGGTCCTGCCCGGGACCAACGTGCCACTGCGGTCGGAACGCAAGGAGTCGAAGGGCTTCAAGGCCAAGCAGGTGGTCACCATCAGCTCCACCAACATCCCGCAGATCGAAAAAGCGTCCCGGGAAATCACCACTCTGCTCGAGCAAGGGGTCGACGTCACCTCGCACGATCCCAATTACTACTATACCCGCCTCGGTGAGCTGAAGCTGGAGATGCTCGCGGAAGCCGCGAAGGACGCCCGCGCCCGTGCCGAGAACATCCTCAGCTCCGCCGGCAATACCGGAGTGGGCAAGCTGGTTTACGCGGACATGGGCATCATCAACATCAATGCCGCGAACTCCACGGAGACCTCGAACGAGGGCAACAACGACACCACCTCCCGTGACAAGGACATCATCACGATCGTCCATGCGGAGTATGAGGTGAAGTGAGCAAGGGCATTGCGCCGCAAGCGATTCCCGTGGAAACTGTCTCCGCATGATCGGAGGCAAAGCTTCGCCGGTGGCATGGAAGACCCTTTCGCGGGTACTGGTTCCATTCCAACCGTCGCGGCGTTCCATTGCCTTCGCCTCGCGGGCGGTCGCCGCCTCCGTGCTGGCTCTCGGCGCTGTTCTTGCGCTGGGCTACAAGGAGATCGCATGGGCCCCCATCACCGTGTGGGTGCTGGCCCTGCCTCGCCGCAGCATGGTGCTCACGAAATCGCTCTACCGGGTGCTCGGCACCCTGATCGGCGCGGGCATGGCCTTCCTGATGCTGCCGCTGGAGAGCCAGCCGCTGCTGTTCATGCTGCTGATGTCGGCGTGGGTAGCGCTGTGCGCGGGCACGGCGAACCTGTTCCGGAACTACCAGGCCTATGTCGCCCAGCTCGCCGGATTCACCGCTCCCATCGTGGCGGTGCTGGTGTATGGCCACCTCGGCTCGATCCAGGAAATCGCAAAGGAACGCGTGGTCTGCGTGCTGCTGGGCATCGCCGCCTCCGCCGTCGTCACGCTGTTGTTTTCAAAGCGAATCCAGCCCCGCGACGTTGAGATCGAAGCCCGCGCCCTCGCCAAGCAGGGCGTCGCGTGGTCCGCCAAGGTGCTCGAAAAAACCAGCCCGGAGCCCCTCGCCTACAATCACGGGCTACTCGCCCAGATCGCGGATCTGAATTCCTTCTGCGAAAACGCCGCCATCGAATCCTCCGCCATCCGCCAGCGCCTCGGTGCGATCCGGCGCCTGGTCTCCGCCGTCCTCGCACTGGTGTCCTCCACCCGTGCGGTCGAGCGCCTCAATGCCCCGGCCGATCTGGAACGCCGCGGGAAAGCCGTGCGGCTGCTGCGGGCCGCCGCCGAACTCATCGGCAAGGACGACATCCCCAGTGGCCAGGCCATCGCCTTCCGCCACCTGATGCCGACCGATGCCGTGGCGGATGATCCCGCGCATGCCGTGGAAACCGCGTGGAAGCGGGACCGGCTTGAGGAAATAGCGGACGGCCTCGACCGCATCGCCGCCGAATTGGACGTGATCCGGACGGGACCGAAGACCCGTCATTCCGCTCCGCCGCTGGTCTTCCACCGCGATTGGGCGAAGGCCTTCAGCACCGGTTGGCGGACACTTCTCGCCTGCCTCGTCACCGGTGGACTTTGGATCGGGCTGGGCTGGCACGGAGGAGCGGTCGCCTTCATCTTCACCGCCCTCGCCACCTCCATCTTCGGCAACCATCCGCTGCCCACGGCGGGCATGCGGCGCTTCTCCATTGGCGTGAGCGCGGCGGCCATCACCTTCATCCTCTGGAAAGCACTGCCGTTTTCCGCCACCGCCGGATTCAGCACCACGCTCGGAGTGGTCATCGCGCTGACTTTCCTCGGGGCCATCGCTCTCGCGAACAACGTCCAACCCGGCATGGACTACAATGCGAACGTCTCCCAGCTCATGCTCGGTCCCTCCGCAGCGGCCACAGGTGCGGTCGCGGCCTTGTTTTCCGGTCTCGACCTGCTGGCCGGCCTCGGGATCGCCTATGCGGCCTTCGCCTGGACTGCGGATCGCGAGGCACGCCGAGGAGCACGGTTGGCGACGTCCATTCTTGCTGACACCCGCCGCCTCGCCCAAGGCCGCTGGCAACCCCACCGCCACAAATGGGAGGCCACCCTCTACGACCGGCTCTATCAGTCCGGCCTCGCCAGTGCCGGATCGAAGGCCTGTGGTGACGGCCTGCGCCACTGCCTGCTGGGACTGGACATGGGACTGGAGATCCTCCGCCTGCGGGGACTTCTGGGAGCGGATTCGCTCAATAGCAGCGAGCGCCCCATCGTGCAGGACGCGCTGCGCCTGCTGGGCGGGGAAATCCCTGATAGCCAGCCGCTTCCATTTCTGGAATTGGACGCCTTGGCCACCCGCCTGACGGCTGAAAGCCCCGGTGCCGCCACCTCCAGCCGCTATCAGGCGATCGGTGCCATGCTCGCCATCTCCCGCTGCTTGGAACAATGGCGGACTCCCGAACCGGCCGGGGCCTCTCACGCCTGATTTGCCTCCTTGCAGGACGGGCTTTCACCCCGGAGCATGCTACGGATTTTCCCGTGCTCCCGCGCAACTTCCCTTGTTGCCAGTGAAAGGAACGGCCACTAGAACCCGTTCGTCCGTCGTTCCGTTTGTACAGCATCTGATTCCATTTTATGAACCCATCCGAAATGAATACCACCCAGCGCCGGGGCTTCCTCAAGTTCCTCGGCGGCATTTCCGCCAGCTTCGCCGCCCTTCCCACCCTTGTGGCTGCGGCTGACTCCGCCAACGCCCCTTCCCGCCGCAGCGGCGCGAAATACATGGGTGATTTCGCCGCTCCGAAGCTCGACAAGGTCAAGGTCGCCATCATCGGCGTCGGCGCCCGTGGTTCCGGTCACGCCAGCCAGCTCGCCACCATCGAGGGCGTGGACTTCGTCGGCATCTGCGATCTCCGCGAAGACCAGGTCAAGAAGGCCGAAGTCAAGGTGAAGGCCAAGGGCCACTCGCCGAAGCTCTACGGCAAGAACGAGGACGACTGGAAGCGCATGCTCACCGAGACCCGTCCGGACGCCGTCTTCATCGCCACCCCGTGGGACCACCATGCGCCGATGTGTATCGAGGCCATGAAGTCCGGCGCGCACGCCTTCACGGAAGTGCCGATGGCCTACACCCTCAAGGACCTCTGGGACATCATCGACACCTCCGAGCAGACCGGCCGCCACTGCATGATGATGGAGAACGTCAACTACGGTCGCGAGGAACTCATCTACCTCAACATGGTCCGCCAGGGCGTGATCGGCGAGCTTCTCCATGGCGAGGCCGCCTACATCCACGAGCTTCGCGGCCAGATGGAAGGCGGTGACTCCACCGGTTCCTGGCGCACTTTCCAGTATGCCAAGCGCAACGGCAACCTCTACCCGACCCACGGTCTCGGCCCGGTGGCCCAGTACATGAACCTGGCCCGCGGCGAAGACAATTTCGGCCGTCTCGTTTCCTTCTCCTCTCCCGCCAAGGGCCGCGCGCTCTACGCGCAGAAGTCCACCAAGCTCTCCAACCCGGAGTTCAAGAACCTCAAGTTCGAAGGTGGCGACATCAACACCTCCATCATCAAGACCGCACTCGGCCGCACCATCATGGTGCAGTGGGATGAAACCTCCCCGCGTCCGTATTCCCGCCACAACCTCATCCAAGGCACCAAGGGCACCCTCGCCGGGTTCCCGAACCGCATGGCCATCGAGGGCGTGACCAAGACCTACCACGAGTGGGCGCAGGACCTTGAGGACAAGGACGGCAAGCCTGTCGAGGGCGCGCAGTTCTGGGAGGAAATCGCCTCCAAGTACGAGCACCCCTACTTCAAGCGCATGGGCGAGCTCGGCAAGAAGATGGGCGGCCACGGTGGCATGGACTTCCTGATGCTCTACCGCATCATCGAGTGCCTCCGCAAAGGCGAAGCTCTCGACCAGAACGTCTACGAAGGTGCCTATTGGTCCGCTGTCGGTCCGCTCAGCGAGAAGTCGGTCGCCGAGGACGGCTCGTCGCAGGCGTTCCCGGACTTCACCCGCGGCAATTGGAAGACCACCAAGCCGCTCGGCATCATCGCCTGATATCGGTTCGTCACCTTTGATATTCCAACACGGCGGCATGTCTCATGCCGCCGTGTTTCTTTTTGGAATCTTCACATCCTTTTCATCAAATCCTCCTTCCACGAAGGCGCTCGTTCGTTCAGTTTTCCATGGATGTTCCGGCATGTGGCATTCGGTTTGATGCTTGGCTCCCCCCTCATGGCTGGGGGGCAGGAACCGGCTCCCGCCGCAGCCAAGGCACCGGACTTTTCCACCGGCTTCCAGCAACTCATCTCGCTCGGCTTGCCGCCGTTGAAAGACGCGGAATGGATCACCGCATCCGCCAATGAAAACGGAGACGACTACGAGCTGCGCGAGGTCCTGGAAGGGCTCAAGGGCGGTGGCTGGAAGATGCAGGTGGAAGGAAAAGCCACCTTTCTCGGCATGGGTGCCGTCGATCTCTCCGAACCAGCCGATACGGGCGGCAGTGGTGGTGGCGGACTGTTAGGAAATCTCTTCGGCGGCGGCTCGAAGAAGAAAGGCAAGGCCGGCGACCTGATCGCGGATGCCACGAAGCTCATTGCAAACCTGAACAACGCTGGAAAAAGTGAGAAGCTTCGCGAGAATATCGAATACCGCGCGGACTCGCTGGGCAAGCTGCTCATTTTCGCCGCCCAGCTCCATCAAACCGGCCATCCCGAGGAAGCCAATCGCCTCGCCACAGCGGTGTTCTCACTCGGGGCCTCTCCGGAAACGGTGATTGATACGGCAGTGAACCAGCTTGCCGCACGCGATCTCAACCGGGTCACGGAAGCGTTCTTCACCTCGCATGATTGGACCGCTTACGACCGCGATCTCAAGAGCCTCATTGCCCGCTATTCCCGTGGTTGGGATCATCTGCTGGCAGCGCAGATGCTGCAACCGGTGGTGGCGAAACGTGCCGCCAACCAGCCGGCACCAAAACCCGAACTGCGCGGCATCCCCTTGAAACCGGAGGCGCTCGCCGCCCTTGAAGCCACCTTGCAAGTAGGGAAGGCCACCATTGATGACGAAGCTCTCAATGCCTTTGCACGGGAAAATCAGATTGATCCCTCCTATCTGAAGAACCCCCGCTACCGCCAGCAACTCATCGAGATGATGACGCAATCCGGCGGCAGCCGCAGCACCGCGGCCCTGTGGCTGATCCAGAATCCTCCCGCAGCCGATGCGACGAATCCCTGGGATCAACTGAAGCGCTTGAACATGGATGCCCTGCCCGCCCTTGCCGCGGTCGCGGCGGATGACACGCTGACCTACTCGCGCAACAACAGGGGCGGCGGCAGCCGTTATTTCTCCAGCAGCGAATCACCAGCCGAGCGGGCGGTGAAGGCCTATCGGGATATGGACCGGCCTCTCACCCGCGGGGAGCTTGCCTGCCAGCTCATCGAATCCACCTTGCCGGGTACCGGCAACGAGACACGCGAGGCGGACACGCTGGCGCAAGCCGCGCTGGAATTCTGGAAAACCAATCGCAACAAATCGCGGCTGGAACTGATCCAGGTGTTTCTCGCGGATGGGAGTGAACAGCAGAAGTTTATTGCTCTGGATGTGCTCGCCACCATGCCCGACAAGACCGCCCGCACGGCCTTTGAAGCACAGGTCCTCGCGGACAATCAGGCCTTGTCCTCGCTGGACGCCGTCACCACTTATCTCACCCTTCATAAGGCGGAGGCGAAGGAGTTCTTCTCCCGCTTCTCCACGGCTCTGAAATCGCAGGCGGAAGGCGTGGACCTGGATCGCATCCGCAACGGTTATCAGATCCGGAGGGACGGGGGCTTGGACAAATTCCTCCGCAAGCTCTCGATCCTCGTGGGCGGCGAATCCCCGCGCAAGCTGGTGCTTGATCTGGCGAAGGCGGAAAAAACCGATGCGCAGCAGATCCGCACGGTAGGGGAAGCTTTGGCCAAATCCTCACCCGCAGAGTTCATCGCCCTTTATCTGGAAGCCGCCGCATCCTCCAAACGCGCTGAGACGAGCTCCGCCTTCCTCCAGATGCTCTTGACGTCCGACCACCCGGAGCAGGAAGAAAAACCGGACGCACCAAAGCCGCTTCCCCCCGCCCATATCCCCTACTGGAAAACGTTGCTCGCGAACGACTCCACGTTACCCGACGGGGGGACCCTCCGCAATGTGGCCGCCACCACCATGGAACGCATGCTCCAGGGAGAGGAATTCCAAGCCACCTATTTCGAAAGCTACAGGCTCGACAGTGCCGCGACGGACGCGGTGATGGTGGCGCGTGCGTTGGAACGTGTCGAAGGCAAGGAACCCGGTCCCTTTCCGAACGCCACCCAGGTTTCCGCAGCACGCATGAATGACCTGGTCGGACAAGCCAAGGCGGCCAAGCCCGAGGATATTCCAGCACTCGTCAAAGGCTGGAGCCTTGCGGAAAAGCTCGCCTTCAAGGCCTGGCGCACCGATCCGGCGAACAAGGACATGATCCCGGCCAGCATGATCGCGTCACGCAAGCGCGTGCTTCCGCCAGAAGACGGCCCTCGGAATCCAGCAGCGGCCAAAGCCTCGGAGACATTGACATCGCTCGGGATTCCTCCCGGCACGACCCTCGATGCGGATCGCCTGCTCTCTCTTGTCGACAAGCTCGCAGCCGAAGCCAAGACCCGCTCGGGATTGCTGGTTTCCTTCTACGGCAGCGACGGACTCGATACCGGGTTCACGACTCAGGTGCTCCCGTGCTTCGATCCGGATTCGAAAAAATCCGCCGCGTTCGCAATGGCCACCTACTCGATGTACACCGTCTCCTCTCTTTTCGAAAGCGGATCCGATTCATCGACTCCACCGGAGGGCATGGTGCTCGTCAACTTCGGTTCCTCCTCCGGCCGGTCGCAGCACCTCACATGGACGCTTGCCAATGGCACCGTCACCGCACCTGCCGATACCACGCCTCTTCGCAATGCGATGACGGCATTGGATCAGCCCGATGCCCAAACCCTGTATCTCATGATCAGCGTCCTCCATCGTGAGGACACCGCGAAAGCCGCAAACCTGAGGCGCGCCCTCAACAGCGAAGGCGATACCGACGACAGCGAATAACCCCTCTCCACCTCCAACTCCCGCCCATCACCATGTCCACCACCGCCGCACCACCGGAACCCGCCGCCCAATGGGAAATGATCCAGGGCACCGTCGCCGACATCCGCCGGGAAACCGCCCGCGTGATCGTGGGACAGGAAGAGATCGTCGAGCAGCTCCTCACCTCGCTGCTGTGCAAGGGCCACTGCCTGCTTGTCGGTGTACCCGGATTGGCGAAGACGCTGCTGGTTTCCACGCTAGGCCGCATCCTCGGCCTGAAGTTCCAGCGCATCCAGTTCACACCCGATCTGATGCCCACCGATATCGTCGGCTCGGAGATCCTTCAGAACAGCGCCGACGGCAGCCGCGAATTCCAGTTCGTGCCCGGCCCGGTCTTCACCAACCTGCTGCTCGCGGATGAAATCAACCGCACGCCGCCGAAAACCCAGGCCGCTCTGTTGGAGGCGATGCAGGAAAAGCAGGTGACCGTGAACGGACAAACCCGCCATCTGGAGGAACCGTTCATCGTCTTCGCCACCCAGAACCCGATCGAACACGAAGGCACCTATCCGCTGCCGGAGGCGCAGCTCGACCGCTTCTTCTTCCAGCTCAACATCGGCTACCCGACCATGGAGGAGGAGGCGCGGATCATCGAGCGCACCACCGGACGCTCCACCACCCATGCGGAAACGCTGCTCAATGCCGCAGGCGTGCTCGCGCTCCAGGATGCCGTGCATGACGTACCGTTGCCGGAACCAGTCGTGCAGGAAATCCTCAAGCTAGTTCACGCCACCCGGCCGGACTCGCCCCACGCCACCGCGGACGTGAAGAACTACGTCGCCTACGGAGCCGGTCCGCGCGCTTCGCAATGCCTTGCCCGCGCCGCCCGGGCGCTGGCCCTCCTGCGCGGTCGCTCCTCCGCCTCCGTGGAGGAAGTCCGTGCCGTCGCCCTGCCGGTGCTGCGGCACCGCGTCATCGCGAACTACAATGCCACCGGCGAAGGCATCACCGTGGATCAGCTCGTGTCGAAGCTCATCGGCCTCGGCGCATGAACACCGCCTGGAAATATCTCAAGCCCGAGGACATCCGCCGGCTGAAGAACTACGAGTTCGGAGCCAAGGCGATGGTCGAGGGCTATCTTTCCGGCCGCCACCGGTCGAAGCAGCGCGGCGCTTCGATCGAGTTCCACGAGTTCCGGCAATACGTTCCCGGCGATGATCTCGCACAGGTCGATTGGCGCGTGTTCGCAAGGAACGACAAGCTGTTCCTGCGCACCTTCGAGCAGGAGACGAATCTCGAATGCCACATCTTCCTGGATGCCTCGGCGTCGATGGCCTTTCCCGAGCAGGAACAGCGGCTCACGAAGCTGGAGTATGCCTCGTTCTTCGCGGCCTGCCTGTCCTGGCTGGTGACCTCCAAGAACGACCGCGTCTCGCTCACGCTCTTCGACCAAGGCATCCGCAAGCACCTGCCGCCCGGTTCCACCCGCCGCCACCTCCACGATCTGATGACCACGCTGGAGCACACCACCGCCGGTGCGCCCACCGACCTGCCGGAGGTGCTGCACCGCGCGCATCCGTTGCTGAAGCGCCGCGGCACGCTGGTGATCCTGTCCGATCTCTTCACCGATCCCGCGCGCCTCTTCACCGCGTTGAATCCCTATCTCCATCGCGGCTTCCGCGTGCATCTCTTCCACATCCTCGATCCCGCCGAGCTCGATCTCGGCAACCGCGGTCTCTCGCGCTTCGTGGACATGGAGAGTGATGCCCGCCTGACCGTGCATCCGCAGGCGCTGCGCGACGCGTGGAAAAAGGAAATCCTCGACCACAGCCGCACCTTGCGCGCGCTCGCCGCCGGCCGCCACGTGGACTACGCGCTCGCGCCCACCACGGAATCGTATTTCTCGCTGTTCGACCGGTTCCGCCACTGAACGATGAGCCTCTTCCTCCAGCAACCCTGGCTGCTGCCACTGCTCGCGCTCGCGGCGCTGCCGCTGCTCGTGCACCTGCTTTCACGCACCCGGCCGCCGGTGTACCGCTTCTCGAACCTCGACTTCCTCCAGCGCGTGGTGCGCCGCACCAACCGCTTCCGCAAGCCGAAGGACTGGCTGCTGCTGATCCTGCGCACCCTCGCCATTCTGGCACTGGCCGCCGCGTTCCTCGGACCGCTGTTGCTTTCGAAAAGCGCGCCGCTGCCGGGTGAGCGCACCACGCTGGTGCTGCTGGTGGATCGCTCCGCCTCGATGGCCGCTCGCGATGGTGCCGCCACTCGTTTCGAATCCGCCATCCTCGCCGCACGCGAGGCCCTTTCCAGCATCCGCCCGGACGCGGCAAACGTGGTGTGGATCGATGCCGAACCCTCCGCCGTGTTTCCGGAACCCGCGCCGAACCGCGCCTTCCTCGGAGAGTCGCTCGATCAAGCCGGTGCCCGCCCGGAAGCCGGAGCACTTGCACGCGCATGGGAACTCGCCCTGCGCCAATGCGCCATCGGCACCGGCCGCAAGGAACTGGTCGTGATCTCGGATTTTCAAGCCAGCGCGTGGAAGGCTTTCGATGGCACCGTTCCCTCGGACATCCATGTCCGGGCCGTGCCGGTCGCGAAGGGTGATGCGCCGAACATCGCGCTCACCTCGCTGGTGGCTTCGCCTGCCGAACCGGTCGCCGGCCAGGAAGCCACCGTGCTCTGCCGCGTCCGGAATTTCTCCGGTGAAGCGCGTCGCCCGCTGCTATCGCTCGATGCCGGTGGCTCGCACCAATCCCGTCCGGTCGATCTCCCCGCATGGGGCGAGGCCGAAGCCGCCTTCACGGTCCGCTGTCCCGCAGCCGGGTTGCTCGCCCTCACCGCCGCCATCGATGAAGACAGCTTCCCCGGAGACGACCGCCGTTATCTCGCGCTGCGCGTCCGCGAATCCCTGCGACTGGCGGTGGCGGCTCCCGCGAACAGCGCGGAAGCACGCGTCGCCCGTTCTCTGGCTGATGCCCTGCCGTGGCTCGATACCGTGGATTGCCCGGACCCGGCGAATCCCCCGCCCTGCGATCTGCTGCTGATCCCGGCATGGGACGGCTCTTCACCGGAAAAACTGCGCGCGTTGGCGGAGCAGAGTACGACACTCATCGTACATCCAGCCCCCGGTTCCCCGGCGAAATCCCTTTCCGTCCTGGCCTCCACTCCACCGGATGCCGCCGATGGCATGCTCACCATCGAGACCAAACAGGACGGATGGCAGTCGATGCCAGCGGAGGGACACCCGGCATTCGCGCTCTTCGCCTCCGGAGAATTCGGCAATCCGCTCGCGGGCACCATCCGCCAGCGCGTCCGTCTGCCTGCGAGCGTCACGGGGAAAGGCGAAACCCTGGGCCGCTTCGCCGATGGCACGCCTGCTTTGGTTTCCTTCCCCACGGCCTCCGCGCCGATCATCCTGTGCAATCTGCCGCTTGATCCTGCGGCGGGAGACTGGACCACACGCCAATCCTTCCTCCCCGCCTTCGCCGAGCTGATTCTGCACACCCGGCCGAACAAACCGGGTGATCACTTCGCCATCGAATCCGGCTCGCTGCCCGCATGGTCGCCTTCCGATCCTTCGCAAGCCGCCACGCTCACGCTCGCCGGACCGGATGGCAAACCCGTGCCGCTCGAACAAACCACCGGCACCGGAGGCCCGGTGTGGCGGGCCAGGCAGCCTGCGACTCCCGGCATCCATGCCTGGTTGGTCTCCGGCCAACCCGTCCACTACTCGGTCGCCAATTTCCCCGAATCGGAATCCGACCTCCGCGCCCTGCCCGAGCCACCCACCTTCGGTCCCGGCAGCAGCCGCACAAATGATTCGCTGGCCCGCGCCGCGGCGCTCGACCACGGACTGCCTCTCTGGCCCTGGCTGATCGGCCTGACTTTGCTCGCGATGCTGGTTGAACCTTGGATCGCCTCTCCCACCCTCCGGAAATCCTGACGCCTCGTGAATCCTCCCTTTCCATTGCCATGGCTCCTGTTGCTGCTCGTCGTGGGCGGCATGGTGGGCATGGCCGCGTCGTGGCGTTCCACGCGAGGACTCACAGGTTCGCGCCGCGGACTGCTGCTCGGTCTGCGGGGTGCAGCGCTCTGCGGACTCGCTGTGATTCTGCTCAATCCGGGCCGATGGGTGAGGCCCACCGATCACACCCAGCGTCCGTGGATCGTCCTCACCGACACCTCCAGTTCGATGGCTCGCGCTTCCGGCGCTGGCACCCGCTACTCTCTCGCCCGCGATTTCGCCAACAAGGCGGCAAAGGAAGCCAAGGCCACCGGTCTGCCGGTGCGGCTGCAAGCCTTCGATGATTCACTTCATCCAGCGGCAGACACGCTGCCGGATCGCGCGGAAGGCAAGGCCTCAAACATCCTTCACGCGATCGAAACCGCCTTTCAGGAGAGCTCCGCCGCAGGCGAGGCCCCGGCTGGCATGCTCGTCATCAGCGATGGCCGTCAGACCGGACAGGCGGCGGCAGGAACCATGGAAGCGCTCGCCCTGCGCGCACGTGCCCGCGAAGTGCCCGTTCACACGCTGGCCATCGGCGCGAACGATCCCGTCGCCGATCTCTCTCTGCGCGCCGCGCGTCCCACCCTTCACGTCTTCGCCGGCCAATCGGTCCGCGTGCCGGTGGTGCTGGAAAGCACCGGACTGGGAGCGCTTCGCTCGACGGTCATCCTGAACGGTGCCGATGGCAAGGAACTCGCCCGCCAGACCATCGATCTAACCGAGGGCAAGCCCGGCCTCGTCACCTTCGAAATTCCCGCGCCCGCCACGAATGCCCGCTGGAGCATCACCACCGCGGAGCAGGAAGGCGAAGCAAGGCCCGGCAACAACCAGGCTGCCGTGACGGTCCGCGTGCTCACGTCCAAGACACGCGTGTTCCTCGCCGAAGGCGCGCCCTACTGGGACTCGAAGTTCCTCGCCCAGCTCCTGCGCCAGCAGAAGCATATGGATGTCCACTCCGTCCACCGTCTCTCGGACCAGCGCTATTTCCGCATCGATTCCGGACAGGCGGCACCAACCGAGACCTCCCAGGCGATCTTCCCCGAGAGCGCCGATGAACTGGCGCGCTACGACCTGATCGTCTTCGGCCGCAACATCGATTCCTTCCTCACGCCGGCCCGTCTCGATGCGCTCCGCGCCTACGTTCGCGATCATGGCGGCGCGGTGCTGTTCTCACGCGGCAAGCCCACCGGCACCGAAGTGGCCGGCCTCGATACACTGGAGCCGGTCGCATGGGCGAACACGGTCACCGCCGATTTCCGGTTCGCACCGAATGCGGAGGGTGAAGCCGCCGGATTGTTCGGCGAAGCTCTGCCCGCCGCAAATGCCTCCGTGTGGAACTCGCTGCCACGCTTGAAAGACGGTCGCTCGGTCGCAGCGGTGAAACCCTTCACCCGCATCCTTGCGGACGGCATCGGCGAGCAAGGCGGCAAGTTCCCCGTGCTGCTCGTACGCCGCTATGGCCAAGGCGTCACCGGTCTGGTCAATGGCGATGGACTGTGGAAATGGGACTTCTACCCGGAGGCCCGCGAACTCGGCAACATGTACGAGGACTACTGGACCCAGCTCATCCAATGGATGGCATCCTATTCCGAGTTCCTGCCCGGTCAGGATTTCTCGCTGCACCTCGCATCCTCCCAGGGCGACGCCGGAAAGCCTGTGGCCGTGTCCATCGCCTACCGTGGTCCATTGCCCGCACCTGCACCCGTGCTTCGCCTCTCCGGTCCCGATGGCGGAACCACCGAAGTCACGCCAGCCGCCATCACCGATCCCTCGGGCCGTCCGCGCTGGCAGGCCACCCTCACCCCTTCTGCCGCGGGTGTCTGGCACGTCGCGCTGGTGGACTCACGCCCACAGGCACCTCCCGCGCCAGAGGTCGAACTGACCGTGCCCGCACCACCGGCGGAAGGAGACGATCTCTCGCCCGATCCCGCATTCCTCGCCGCACTCTCGACCAACACCGGAGGACAATCGATCGATCCCACTCGCTTCGATACATTCCTCCGCGAACATCTTCATACCGCACCTCCCTCCACCATCGAATCCGGAGCCGTGTGGCAACCAGCCTGGAACCACGCCCTTTTCGCCTTGGGTCTCGCCATCCTTCCCGCCACCGAGTGGTTCCTGCGCCGCCGCCAGGGACTCGCCTGACCACCCCTCCCTCCGCCATGAACTTCCCGCAACAACTTGCCCGATTCCGCCGCCGCCAGCGTGCAGGCCGGTTGGCCGCGTGGCTGCTTGCCACGGCTGGTGGTGCCATCGCGGTGCTGCTGGTGTTGATGGCACTGGATCTCCAACTGGCTTGGGAATCGCCCTCCCGGATTCTGGTGGTGAAGATCGCGGCGGCACTCATCGCCATCGCGGCAATTACGGCATTCATCGTAGTCATCCGCCTTTCCCGCCAGCGTGCCGCCACACTGGCGGATGATGCCCTCGGTTCGCCACGGCGTCCGGTTGCCGCCGCTCTGGCGGTCGATCCCGGAACCGCCGACACACCGCTCGGCAAATTCCTTGCCAAGCGTTCGCTGGATGAAGCCGCTTCCGCTCTTGCCCGACTGCCCGCGAAACAGGCGCTGCCGTGGCCATGGCTGCGCCGAGCGGGTGGCGCGCTTTGCCTGGTGTTGATCGGAGCCGCGGTTTTCCGCTCCGCCTCTCCGTTGCCATTCGCCACCGCGCTGGATCGCATGGTCCATCCGGACGCGGACATCCCACCATGGAGCCGTCTTCGCTTCACCCTCGATCCGGCACAGCCATCCGTTCTCTACGGCGGCGATCTGCTGGTGACCTGCACCTTGGATGGCGACCACATCGACAAGCCGGTCGAGTGCCTGCTGCGCCAACCCGGCTCGAACGAAGTGCTGCGCCTGCCCGCCGCCCGTGAATCGGCAAATCGTTTTTCCCGCAAGCTCGATGCCGTCACCCGTCCTGTGGAAGTCGCGTTCGCCTGTGGCAAGGCCCGCTCACGATGGCTGCCGGTGGAGATCCTGCTCCAGCCCAACGTGCTCGCAGGAGCCTTGGAAATCACGCCTCCCGTCTATACAGGATTGCCAACCAACCGGGGTCCGCTGGACAGCAACGAAATCTCCGTGCCGGAAGGTTCCGCCGTCGTCCTGGAACTCACCTCGAACCGTCCGCTCGGAGCCGCAACCCTCACCTTCACGCCCGCACGTACCGGCACCACCGATCCCGCTCCGGTGGAAACCGCCGGCGAAACCTCAGGGCACACCGCGCGCTTCGCCTTCACCGCCGGTCGCTCGGGCAAGCTGTCCATAGTCATCCGGGACGTGCGCGGCACGCCATCGGCGAAGCCTTCCGAGCTGGCGCTGAAGATGCTGCCGGACCAACCACCGGTGATCGACCTGACTTCACCGCCGCCATTGCTGCTGGCCACACCAAAGACGAAGATCCCGGTGGAAGCGAGCGCCACCGACGACCTCGGCCTCTCGCGCATCCAACTCGTGCGCACGCTTTCCGGATTCCGCGATCGCTCGCTGGCCGTTGCCAAAGGACTGGTGAAGACCCGCGAGTACGGCGTTCATGATGGACTCGATCTCGCCAAACTCGGTCTGCAACCCGGCCAGACCATCGAACTGTTTCTGGAAGCTTCCGACTACAACCCCTCGCTACTGGGACAAGGGACCTCCGGCATCTCCCGCATCCAGATCATTTCCGAGGACGACTACGCCGCGCGGCTGCGCGCGAAAACCACGCTCAAGCAATTCTCCGCTCGCTTCCAGGCCGTGGCCCGCGCCCGCGAGGAAGCGCGCAAGGCGCTGGAGGAACTCGAAAAGGCCGCGGGCAATCCCGAGGCCGCCGAGAAGGCGCGCCAAGATGCCCTTGAAGCGAACCGCAAGGCCGCGGAGCTGATGGAGAAGCTCGGCGGCGACTTTCCTGTGTTCGAGGCGGAGAAGCGGCTCCAGGCGCTCGCCCGCGAAGCCGCCGGCCCCTTCAAGCAAAACACCGATGATCTGGCCAAGCTCGATCCCAAGGCCAGTGCGCCAGCCCAGCGCGAAGCGGTGCGCCAGATGCTGGAGCGTCTGGACAAACCGCAGCCGAAGATGGAGGAGGCGCAGAAGGATGCCGCCACCATCGCCGAGGCCGGAAGGCTGTTGGAGATGGCGGCCAAGTTCCACCAGATCTACGAAACCCAGCAATCGCTGGTGAAACGCATCGGCACCATCGCCAAGGAGATCGCACAGGGAGACGACCAGAACAAGCGGCTGCTCGGTTCGCTCGCCGACACCCAGCAGAAGAACCGCGAGGCGCTGGAGGAATTCGTCCGCGAGTTGGAAAAACGCTCCGCCACCATCCAGGATCCACAGCTCCAGGAGTTCAAGGAATCCGCGCTCGCCTTCGCCCAGCACCTGCGTCTGGCTGATCCCGGCAGCGTGATGGATGCCGCCTCGAAACACGCGCGCGACGGTGCCTCCAACGATGCCTTCACCAATGCGGAAATGGCACGCTCGCAACTGGAGTCGCTGATGCAGGGCGAAGACGGCTTCCCGAAAGCCTGCCAGGGCAAGGCCCCGAAATTCTCGATCCCGCGCCCGGATGTGAACCAAACCATGCAACAGATGCTGGAAGGGCTCATGAGCCAGAACCCCGGCACCACGCCGAACCAGAAGACCGGCGGCGGTGGCATGGGTGCGGGCGGCACCGGCCCGACCGGCAGCGCCGAACCGGGATACGCTCTCTCCGATCTTCCCGTGCTGGGACCGGATCGCCTTCAGTTCGATCCGGCCTCGCTCGGCGGCAGCGCCAATGGTGACGCCCGCTCGACCCGCCCGGTCAAAGGCCTGCCGACCACGACCGAAACAGGCACCATCAAACCCACCGAATCCCGCACCGGCGATTCCGGTGGCCCCACCCCCGAAGCCGTCCCCGCGATCTATCGCGAGGCGGTGAAACGCTACTTCTCCGGAGAATGAAATCCCTCACGCCGATGAAAACGATCCTCCTTCTTCTCACCCTCGCGCTTCCGCTTTCCTTGTTCGCCAAGGAAGGCGCGGTGGAATGCGGCAATCTGATCTACGCGGGCACCAAGACCTCGAAGTGCTTCAGCGACGAGTTCCTCACCACCGTCCAACAGAAAACCTCCATCGCCACCGAACGCCGCTTCAAGCCGGTGAAACTGGCGGGCGAGGAGTTGTTCAAGTTCCCCTTCGTCATCATGACCGGCGAGGGCGACTTCATCCTCACCGCACAGGAACGCGACAACCTCAAGAAGTATCTGGAGAACGGCGGCTTCCTGCTGGCCTCCGCCTCCTGCTCGAACGAGGCATGGCGAGGCGCCTTCGAGCGCGAGGTGAAGCGGCTCTTCGGCAACGATTCGCTCAAGGACATCCCGCTGGACCACGACATCTACAAGACGGTCTTCACGATCAAGGATCTCAAGCTCTCCCACTCCACCGGGGAGTCGAAGCTGCGGGGCGTGACATTGAAGAACAAGATCGTGCTCGTGTATTCGCCGGACGGCCTCAACGACACCTCCCATACCGAAGGCTGCTGTTGCTGCGGCGGCAACGAGATTCTGAACTCGATGGAGATCAACGCGAACATCCTGGCCTACGCCCTCCTTCACTGAACCGGGCCATCCACCTTTCCGAACGCGTGCGCTTGAAATCCGTCATCCTCCTGCTGCTGGCCTCCGTCTGGACCGTGTCCGGACAGGAGCCCGCGCTACCGCAGGCGGCACCACCCGCAGCGGCTTCCGCGCCCTCGCCGGAAGAGGCATTCAAGGCCCAGCTCGCTGCCTACACCAAGGGCGACCGCACGACGGAGCGATTGGCGGAACTGCTGCCCCAACTCGCTGATCCAGCGCGGCGCAATGCCGTGCGCACGGCCATCGATGATCCGTTTCCGGCCTCAGCGCTCGCCGGGTCGTTGCGGCATGCCTCGCTCGCCGTACGCCTCGGTGCGCTCGATCTGTTGGAGGAAAAAGCCGGCGGTGATTTCGGTTTCAATCCGTGGGCGGAGCCTGCCTCGCCGGAAAACGAAGCCCCCCTCGCCCGCTGGGGCCAATGGAGCGCATCCACTGCCGGGAAGCCCGAAGAGGCCAAAGGCGACGGCAAAAGCAGGGCCCTGCTCTCGGACGACCAGCGCCGCGGCTATCTCCGCGACCTGTTGGGGCAGGACAATGACAAGGCCACCCGCGCGCGCCACATGCTGGAGGCGGACGGTTATGAATCGGTGGGGTTCCTTGAGGAATTCCTCAAGGCCACTCCGGCGCTGCCGCCGGGAGGCCGCGCTCAAGTACGACAAGCGCAGTATCAAATCGTGCTTGCGCCGCGCTTCGGCCCCGGCACTTCCGAGATCGCGCGGAACCTTGCCTTCGGTTCACGCGACCAGGTGCTCGCCGCCATTGCCACGGTGAAAGAAGCGGGACCGCTGGCCCTGCCCATCCTGCGGGATTTCATCAGCCATGATGATCCGCTGGTCCGCGAAACCGCCATCGACTCGATTCTCGCCGCCGGAGGTCCGGATGCCGTGCCGCTGGTGGCACCGGTCTTGGAAAAAGAACCGGATGTGAACGTCATCCACGGTGCCCTGCGGCGGCTGAAGGACATTCCCGGAGCACCCTCCGCAAAGCTCGCCGCATCCTACCTCCACCATCCGGATGAGGATCTGCTGGTCTCCGCCATCCAGGCCTGCCTGAAGCTCGCGGGCGGTGACTCGTCCCGCTCCATGTTTGGCTCGGAGCGGGGGAAACCATCGTCGAACGACGGTGAGACGGAAATCATCGCGACCCTCTCGGACCCACGCTGGCGGGTCCGCGTCGCCGCGCTGGAATACATCGGCATGCGCCACGTCAGCAAGGCGTCCGACGCCGTGGTGAAACTGCTGGACGATCCGGACACCTTCGTCCGCTTCGCCGCGATCAAAGCCTCCGCCGCGCTGGGAGCCAAATCCGCAGCCCCCAAACTCAAGACCGCTCTCATGGCGGACGAGTCCATGGTCGGACCAGTCCTGGAAGGCTATGCCGCGCTGAAAATGAAGCCGGATCGCGAGATGATCGACCATCTTGCCAAGGCCTCGCCGGAAGCCCGTATCGCGGCCATCCGGGCCGCAGAAACCGACAAGGACCTCACCCCGATCGTCCTGCGCTTTGCCGCCGATTCCGATACTGATGTAGCATGCGCGGCTCTGCGTTTCCTCGGCTCCGATGATGACCGCGTGAAGCAGAATGAGATTTCTTCCGCACTGGTGCAGGCGCTCCGCTCCGGCCAGCCCGAAAGACGCATTGCCGTCCTGGGCCGGCTGAAACTGCCGGAGGCGAAAATCAACGATCCTGCCGTAAGCCGCCTGCTCGGGATCGCCTTGGAAAGCCAAGCCACAAAGACCTCCCTCGACCCTCTCTACGACGGCTTCCTGAAGCCGCTCGGCACCGTCACCGAATCGGATCTTCCCGGCGTGCCTGCGGCCAACATTCCCGCCGCACAAGCCGCCCTCATCACCGAGCTGTCAAAAATCGCAGCCGAGGATGCTGCCGCCGAATCCACTTTTTCCGCCGCTCTCGCGCTGGCCCGCGCGGGCCATCCGGAAGGCTATCGCGCTCTCCTGCGCCTGCTCCCCGGTCTCAACACCGCCCGCAAGGCCGCCATCGCCGGCAATATCAGTTCGCCCTCGCATCGGGATGCCCTGCCGTTGCTCGCCACCCTGCTGCGTGATCCGATCGAGGAGATCCGCTCCGCGGCCGCATACGCCGCGTTTTCGAACGAGAACGCCCCGGCTTTCACCAAGCTGGTGCTCGATGAACTTTCGCGACCGGAAACGCCGCTGCGGCCCTATGAGGTCTACAGCTATCACTTCGAGTCGGTGGCCCGCAGCCAATCATGCGGTCCGCCGCTGCGCGTTTGGGCCGGGCAGATGCTGGATAACCGCGACTCATCCTCCGCCGCCAAAATTCTCGCCTGCATCGCCATGCGCGAAGCTCCGGGAGGAGCGGTGCCGCAAAAACTCGTCGATCTGGCGCGCGGCTCGTCCGATCCCTGGGTGCGGCGCGCAGCTTCTCAAACCGTCGGATGGAGCAAACCATCCGCCTGGAAAACCCTGGTGACCCAACTCGCTGCGGATGCTTCGCCCTTTGTCCGCGAAGTCGTGCCTGCCGTGGTCAATCGCAACCACATCACCTGGCTCCATCATTTTGACGATGTCCATGAAACCCGGGACAACCGCTGGTCCTACAGCAGTTCGGAGCGCCCGCCTTCTCCGGATTCGGAAACCGTGGCCGCGCTGGAACGGCTGTCAGCCGCATCGGAAGTTTCCGCCTCGGTTCGTTTCAATGCCCTCTTCGCCCTGATGGTGTCCGGGAAGCCCATCGATGTGGAGGCGATGGTGCAGTTGCTCCGCCAACAGCCCGAGCATGCGAACGTGGACCGCAATCTCGCCGATTGGTTCGAGAAAACCGCCAGCCAGGTCGGCCCAGGTCTGCGACCGCTGTTCTCCGTTATCGATACCGACACGATCGACGTGGAAAAGATGGCCATCCTCCGCAAACGCCTGAATCCGAAGGGAACGAGCGAAAAGTTTCCAACCAGTTTCGCCGACCTCTCCTCCGGAGCTCCGGCCACAACCGAAACCCAGCAGGTCGCCCCCGCCGCCACCGAGCCCGCGGCCAAGGTGGAACGCAAGTCACTGCCCGTCGTCTTTTTCTTCAAGCCCGGCTGTCAGGAATGCGCCAAGACCCGCGAGATGCTCAAGGGCGCGCAGAAAGACTTCGCCACCCTCGTCGTTGAAGAACACAACATCCTCGAAGCCGATGCCGTCGTCCTGAACCAAGCCCTTTGCGAGCGCTTCCGCGTCCCCTCTCTGAAGCACAACATCGCCCCCTCCGTCTTCACCCAGTCGGGCTATCTCATCACCACCGACATCGAGTTGTCCAATCTCCTGGGGCTGATCGCCAAGACCGCCAATACCCCGCAGGACGATGCGTGGAAAGTCATCGCGCAGCCTCAGATCGAGGAAGCGAAGCAACAGGTCACCCAACGCTATCAGGCACTGACCGTGCCGGTGGTGATCGGAGCGGGGTTGTTGGACGGCGTGAATCCCTGCGCCTTCGCGACCATCATCTTCTTCCTCTCGTATCTCCAGATCGCCCGCCGCACCCCGCGGGAAATGCTGCTCACCGGCGCGGCCTTCATCCTCGGCGTGTTCCTCGCCTATCTCGCCGCCGGGCTGCTGCTCTATCGCGTGCTGGCCACGCTCCATGAGCGGTTCTCCGGTATTCAGACGTGGCTCAATGTGATCTTCGCCGCGCTGGCACTGCTGGCCGCCGTGCTCTCTTTCCGGGATGCGATGCGTGCCCGTGGCGGACGACTCGATGAAATGACCCTCCAGCTTCCCGGCTTCCTGAAGGATCGCATCCGCGGCGTCATCCGCACCGGTGCCCGCGCGCGGCGTTTCGTCATCGCGGCTTTCGTCGCAGGCGTCGTCGTGTCCTTCCTGGAACTCGCCTGCACCGGTCAGGTATACGCCCCCATCGTCTATCAGATCCAGCAGGGCCAGCTCGATGCGGTGGCCATGCTGGTGCTTTACAATCTCGCCTTCATCGTCCCGCTGGTCGTTATTTTCCTTCTCGCCTATGGCGGTCTGCGCAGCGACGCCCTGATCGCGTTCCAGAAAAAGCACACTTTTACCGTCAAGCTGGCCCTCGCCGTCCTGTTCCTGCTGCTGGCCGCCTTCATCCTGTTCGGGGACCGCCTGCTGTCGCATTGAGGGATTCCCGCGGTCCTTCGCCTGAATTCCCTTTTGTGACGGACTCGTGACCAACCAGTCTTGTCACGCCCTCCCATCCCTGCTATCCCGCCGCGGGCCATTCCGCTTTTTCCCAACTCCATGAATCTCACCATCATCGGCACCGGCTACGTCGGGCTCACCACCGGTACCTGCTTCGCGGAAGTGGGCCATCATGTGACCTGCGTCGACAACAACCCGGAAAAGATCGAAACCCTGCTCGCCGGACGCATCCCGATCTATGAGCCGGGCCTTGAGGAGTTGGTCAAAAAGAACGTCGCCGCCGGCCGGCTCAAGTTCACCACCTCCACCGCCGATGGCGTGAAGAGCGGTGACGTGGTCTTCATCGCCGTGCCCACCCCTCCCCAGCCGGATGGCTCGGTGGACCTTTCCTTCATTGAAAAAGTCGCCCGTGAGATCGCGGAGTGCCTGACTCCGGAAATCGGCTACCGCGTGATCGTGGACAAGTCCACCGTCCCGGTGAAGACCGGTGAAAAAGTCGCGGAAACCGTCCGCCGCTACGCGCCTCAGGGTGTGGAGTTCGGTGTCGTTTCCAATCCGGAGTTCCTCCGCGAGGGCTGCGCCGTGGACGACCTGCTCCACCCGGACCGCATCGTCATCGGCTCGAACGATGACCGTGCGCTGGCGCTGATGCACAAGGTCTACGAGCCGTTCGTGGCTCCGGTGCTCGTCACCGACATCAATTCCGCAGAACTCATCAAGCATGCTGCGAACTCGTTCCTGGCGCTCAAGATTTCCTACATCAACGCCGTCTCCGCGATCTGCGAAGCCTCCGGCGCGGATGTCGAGAAGGTCGCCGAGGGCATCGGCACCGACAAGCGCATCGGCCGCCAGTTCCTCAATGCCGGCCTCGGCTACGGCGGCTCCTGCTTCCCGAAGGATGTGAAAGCCTTCATCGCCATTTCCGAATCCCTCGGCACGCCCTTCGGCCTGCTCAAGGAGGTCGAGCGCATCAACGGCGACCAGCTCGAGCGCTTCCTCGCCAAGATCCGCGAGAAACTGTGGGTGCTGCGTGAGAAGAAAATCGCCTTGTGGGGTCTCGCCTTCAAACAGAACACCGACGATGTTCGCGAATCCGTGGCCATCCGCGTCGCCAAGAAGATGATCGCGGAAGGAGCCACGCTCATCGCGTGGGACCCGGAAGCCATCGAAACCTCGAAGCGCTTCAGCGGCATCACCGAAGGCATCGAATACGCCCCGGACATGCTTTCCGCACTCGATGGGGCGGATGCACTGGTGATTGCCACGGAATGGAGTCACTTCGCCAATGTGGATCTCACCGAGATCAAGAAGCGCCTGCGCACCCCGCTGGTCTTCGACGGACGCAATCTCCTCGATCCGGCGGCCGCCGCCGCAACCGGACTGGAGTACCACTCCGTCGGTCGTCCCGCCGCGGGCAGGCACTGACGCCCGGACCGGAAAAGGGTTGTCGGCGGCGGCCGGAGGGCTCATAGCGTGCCTCCGCCGCTCATGCCCGCCAGGAATTTCCACGTCCGCCAAGCCGCCGTCTCCGCCCTCCGAGCGTGGGCGAAAGGCCATGACTATGCTGAGACGTTGGTCGAGCGCCACGCCCACCGCCGCCAGCTTTCCTCGCAGGACCGCGGCTTGCTCCAGGCGATCCTGCTCGGCGTCCTGCGCAACCGCCGCCTGCTCGACCACTGGATCGGCAAGCTGCGCAACGGCAAGCTCGATCCCGATACCCGCGACATCCTGCGCGTAGGCCTGTGCCAGCTCTACATCCTCGGCCTGCCCGACCACGCCGCCGTTCACGAGACGGTGGAGGTGGGCAAGGCGAATGTCCGCGGCCTGATCAATGCGGTGCTGCGCCGCGCGACCACCTCCCGCAAGCGCCTGATGGATGATGTGGCGGAACTCGCTCCCGCCATCGCCCTTTCCCATCCCGATTGGCTCTACAACCGCTGGAAGGCCGCCTTCGGCAAGGCTGACACGCTGGTCCTGATGGATTGGAACAACCAGCCTGCCGAAACCTTTGCCCGCGTGAATCCACTCCGCCCCGGCGAGGAAGAAATCCCCGGCACTCCGGTGGAGGGAGCCGACGGCTTCTACAAGCTGGAAGGGCCTCTGCCCGGCGCGTTGCTCGCGTCCGGCCGGATCTACATTCAGGACCCGGCGACCCGCCACGCGGTCGAGCTGCTCGACCCGAAGCCCGGCGAGCGCATCCTCGATGCCTGCGCCGCCCCCGGCGGCAAGTCCTTCCTCATGGCTGCAGCCATGGGTTCGGCCGCCACGCTCGTCTGCACCGACTCCAACGAAAAGCGCCTGCCGCGCCTGCGCGAGAATCTCGAACGGCTCGGTTGCGAACCGGCGGAGGTTGCGGTCCACGACTGGACGCAACCAGCTCCAGCGGAATGGCACGGTGCCTTCGATGCCATCCTGCTCGACGTTCCCTGCTCCAACACCGGCGTGGTCCGCCGCCGCGTGGACGTCCGCTGGCGTCTCCAGCAGGATCACATCGACGCCCTGCTGCGCGTCCAGCGCCGCATCCTTGAGAATGCCCTGCCCTGCCTGAAGCCAGGCGGCCGCATCGTCTATTCCACCTGCTCAATCGAGAAGGACGAGAACGAGAATCAGGTTTCCGCATTCCTCGCCGATCATCCCGGCGTGAAGCTCAAGGAAACCCGCCAGGCGTTCCCATTCCGCAATGGAACCGACGGCGCCTTCGCCGCGCGGCTTGAAACTTCCTCCTGAACGCCGGAGACTGCCGCCCACATGAAATCCTGTTTCGGCCTCTCCATGGTTCTCCTCGTCATCCTTGCGGTGCTTGGGACCGCCGGGCTGATCTGGTATCTCAGCGCGAATTCCAGCTTCTCCCGCAAAGAGGCTCCCGCCCCCGCCGCTCCGGCACGTCCCCACTGAGGGTCCGGCAGGTCCTCCTGCGACTCACGAAATTCTAACAGAATTTTGTAAAGTTTCGCACGATTCCTTCGTTTCCAATCTGCTCCTTCCCTTGAAGGAACAAGGCGCGGGCCTTATGCAGACCCGCGCCTCAATCACTATCCCCCCAAAGGAACTGAGAAGGTTCTTTGTGGAATCCGATCTCCCCCCAGACACCGGATCCCAAACCTTCCCGGTTCGAGGATGTTTGTAAAGTTCTCCAAATTTTCCCGGATGGCAACTTTTAAATGCCGGTCCTATAAAAATTACAGGTTTACAAAAGAACTCCGAAAAAGTCGCGCATCACCCGCCGATAGACGTCGCGTTTGAAGGCGGGCAGCCACTCCAATTCGAACTCGTCCGGGGCGATCCAGCGGTAGGAGGAGAATTCCCGCGGCCTCTGATCCACATTCACCTCCGGGGCCTCCGGACGGACATGACAGAGGAAATAGGTCTGGGCCTGGCCGTGGAAGCCGTGCTTCTTGAGCTTCTTGCCACGGGCCTCCGCCGGATAGAGGTAGCGGTAGCCGTCCAGCATCCGCACCACCTCGTAATGGCGCGGCAGCAGACCGATTTCCTCACGAACTTCGCGAAACAAGGCATCCTCCAACGACTCGCCCGCGTCCACGCCACCCTGCGGAAACTGCCAGGCTCCGGGGAGGGTGGAACGCTCGCAAATCAGAAGCTGACCCAGGTCCGGGCGGACCATCAGGGCCGCCACGTTCGGACGAAAACGCACCATGCGGGAAACCATGAAACCACCCTCAGGGGGAAACAACCCCCAAGTGACTCCTATGCGTCATCCCGTGGGGCCGCATCGAAATGGAGCGCCAGCCAAACGACGACTCTGGAAACCTTCATCTCCGCCGTCCGTGGGGCCGCATCGAAATGGAGCGCCAGCCAAACCGCATCTTCCGATGCTTCCTCCACCCGATGCTGCAAGCGCGCGGGAATGAGAACATGATTTCCCGCCACCAATTCCATCCGTCCGCCGGGTTCGAACGCCAACACGGCGCGTCCCGCCACCAACAGCACCCACTCATCCCGCGGCTGGTCATACCAGAAGCCTTCCGGGCTCGCCTGGCCGCGGGAGACGATTTCCTCCAGTTCGAACGCCGGATGCGCGATCAAGCGATGGAAAGTTTCCTCCCCCGGTCCCATCACTCCGGATGACAAAACCTGCTTCACGGGTCCGTTGATCATGGACGGCCATTTTTCCGGAATCTCCCCGCTTGGCAAGATTTCGGAATACTGGCCAAAACCATCCGCCCATGACAGGGTTCCCATCATGATGAAAGCCTTCGCATTTTTCCCTCTCGCCGCCCTCCTGCTGTCCGCTCCGCTGCATGCGCAGAACACGGACCCCAGCGGCGAAACCAAAGGCACCGAAACCGAAGGCCCGCGCCGCTTCTGGCAGGCCACGCTGCCCGGCGGCAGCTACATGGTCGCCCTCGATCGCATCTGCTCCATCAGCGAGCAAACCTACATCGTGGACGGCGGCGTGGTGGTACATGAGGTCAACATCGACACCAATGGCCAGGCGCTGGCCCGCTTTTACTACCTCGAACCCCCGTCCACCAATACCAGCACTCTCAACGAAGCGGTGGACCGCGCGAAGCAACTCCTCGATGAGGCGGGCAAACGCACCGGCACCGATACCCAGACGATGGTGCTGAAGAAATTCCCCGAAACCACGCACGCGAAGTGCATCGAGTTCCGCATGACCAGCCGCGAGGAACTCGACGCCCTCATCAAGAGCGCGAAGGATGCCTGGGAGAGCGGCAAGGGCCGCAAGTTCAGCGTGAAGTAAAGGCCATCGTGCCCTTCATTTTTTCTCCGGTTCCTTGTCATCAGGAGCCGGAGGTGGTGGCGGTGGATCGTTCCCCAACAAGCCGTTGAGGATGCCACTGGCCTGGTTCACCACCCCGCTGGCCTTGTCGAGAGCCTTCACGCCCTTTTCGACGGCGTGCTCCACCTTTTGAGCGGTCTTGGAGGGATTGTCGCCCACCACCTGCTGGGTGAACTTCAGCACCTTCTGGCCCGTTTCCGGCAGCACCTCCAGCATGCGGATGCCTGCCGCGGCGATGAGGCGATCGCTGAGATCTTCCTTCGGATCCGCCAGCGTGCCGGTGATGCGGAGCGGTGCCCACAGCAGGCCGTTCGGGCCGGGCTGGAACACCACTGTCTCCGCTCCGGGGATGGTGGCCAGCGTGCCCGGCATCAAGCCGAGCATGAACTGGCCGTCGAGCGCCTCACCGCGGATCTTGAGATTTCCTTCGAGGCGAATCAGTCCCTCGCTCGCCAGCACGACCTTGTCCAAATCGATCGCGTCCTTCTGCCACGCCCAATCGGCATGGGCATCCGTGAGTTGGATAACACGGAAGCGGCGCGTGTCCGCATAGGCGGAGAGGACATCCAGAAACGGCAGCGCGGTGAGCGTACCACCCTGGATCGAGAGCCTGCCATGCGCCTGCGTGTCACCCCGGCGACCCTCCACCATGAAGGTCGAATCCACGGTGCCGGACAGGCGTTTCACCCACGTCTCGCTGAGAATTTCCGCACAAGCCAAATCCGCCACCTTTCCATTGAAGGCATGCGCTCCGGTCAGGCCGTTCCACTCGCCATCCGCGGTGAGCTGGCCGCGGCTGCCTACCTTGGCCACCGCATCGGTGAGGAAGATCTCCTTGTCCTGATAGCGCAGCTTCAAATGATCCACCGTGACCGGCGGCACGTAGCGCCAGGGCACCAGTATCTTCCCACCCTGCACGTTGGCACGATAAGCGCGCTTGGGCCCCGCGGGCTCCACCTTGACCTGCATGCCCGCCACCGAGGCTTCGCCGTGGCTCAACAACACCCGGCCGTTGAGCTCCTGGATCGTGAGGTCATCCAGCACGATCTCGGATGGCAGCCAGCCGTTCTTTTTCGCTTCGGCGGTGTGTTCATCCACCGGCGGATGGGTGTCCTTCACCTCCTGGCGGGTGAGAGTGCCGGGCCGGGCATCGTAGGTCGCCGCGATGCGACCGACATTCGCGCCGCGCACGTGCCACTCGCCTTTCGTCACACCATTCAGGCCCACCTCCAGGTGCAGGTTGTCGGCACGGAGGTTCTTCACCTCACCTTCTCCCTCCGCGCTGAAGGCGGAAGTGTCCACCTGCAATCCATCCCAGTGGAATGGAGAAAACTGTCCCGGCACGCCCAGCACCCGGCTCGCCTGTTCCGAGAGCAGGACCCGGAATCCCTCGCTGTGCAGATACCGGCGGACGCCCACATAGGCCAGCACCAGGATCAGAAACGCGCCCACGCCGAGCACGGCGGTGATCCGCCCCATCCATCCGCGTTTCACGGTTTCCCCACGGCGTTTCCTCGCTCTCCGGCTACTCATGCTGGAAACGTAGCGAAAGGCCTCCGCCCCGCAAGAGTCCAGAACATCACACGGTGCATCCCGCAACGCCCCGCCTCTTCGCTTGATTCCACGGGTTCGATTCCGGAGTCTGCTCCCACGCATGCCCGCTTTCTCGACTTGCTGGAACAACAGCCGCCACTCGGACGGTGAATCCATGATCGAGGAAATCGTGGCGCTTGGTTTCCGCAGCATCGAGCTGTCGCACGGCATGACCATCGCGAAACTGCCGGGCATCCGGAAGGCCTATGCGCGCGGACTCTTCACCTGCTCCGGCGTTCACAACTACTTCCCCTCGCCTGTGGAAGTGATGATCGATGCCCCGGACGCCTACGAATACACCTCCCACCGCCCGGCCGACCGCCAGCGGGCGATGGACATGACCCTCAAGACGCTGGAGCTGGCCGCGGAATTCCAAGCGCAATACGTGGTCCTGCACATGGGCTCGGTCCCCATGAAGTCCTCGAAATGGACCCGCCCGCTCACCGCCATGGCCGGGGACGGAAAGCAACTCACATCGGAGTATGCGAAGGAGAAGATCTCCTTCGTCAAAAAGCGCGAGAAGATTGCTCCGCTGTATTTCCAGCGCGCCATCGAGGCGCTGGAAGCCATCGCCGGGAGAGCTGCTGAACTCGGCGTGAAACTCGCGGTGGAATCCCGCTCACGCTTCGAGGACATGCCCACGGAGCGGGAAATGATCCGCCTGCAGGAGACCTTCGCGGACAATCCATGGGTCGGCTACTGGCACGACTTCGGACACGTCCAGCTCAAGCACAATCTGGGCCTGCTCGACCACGGCCAGTGGCTCGAAAGGATTTCCCCGCACCTTATCGGAGGTCATGTCCACGATGTCCAATGGCCCGCCCGGGACCACCGCACGCCCTTCACGGGTACGCTGGACTATCCGGATCTGATCCGCCATTTCCCCGCCGGATGTCCGCTGGTATGGGAACTCTCACCCACCCGGGACGCAGCGGAGATCCGGGATTCGCTCGCCGTCTGGCAGCGGATGTTCCCGGACCGCTGAACCTGGAAACGGCAGACGACTTCCATCCCTACTCAATGAGGTGGTAAGAAAGCCGTGCAAGCTTCCGTTGCATGCGGTTGGCTCCCCTCCATACTCACCGATCATGTTCTCCAAAGCCTTCCTCCTCACCACCGCCCTGGCCACCACGTCCGCGTGGGCCGGGATCACCGTTGAAAAAGTCACCGACAAGTTCGAGCGCCCCGTCTGGGTCGGCCAACCGGCCGGCATCACCGACAAGCTCTGGGTCATCGAACAGGTCGGCAAGGTCTGGATCGTCGATGCCAAGACCGGCGCGCATTCCGAGCAGCCGTTCCTGGACATCGTCAGCGATGTCAGCCGGGCCGGGAATGAAGAGGGCTTGCTGGGCCTCGCCTTCGCACCGGATTTCAAGACCAGCGGCAAGTTCTACGTGAACTACACCGACCGCACGCCGGGCAAGGCGATGACGCGCATCGCACGGTTCACCGCGGACACGTCCACCCTTTCCAAAGCGGAAGCTTCCACCAAGGAAACCCTGCTTTCCTTCGAGCAGCCGTACCGCAACCACAACGGCGGATGGATCTCCTTCGGGCCGGACGGCATGCTCTACACCGGCGCTGGTGACGGAGGCGCGGGAGACGATCCACAGGGCAATGCGCAGAACCTCGGCTCGCTGCTGGGCAAGATCCTCCGCATCGATGTCTCCGGCAAGGAAGGCTACACGGTGCCCAAGGACAACCCCTTCCTGAAAACCACGGGCGCGAAGCCGGAAATCTGGGCCTGGGGCGTGCGGAATCCGTGGCGCTGCTCATTCGACAGCAAAACCGGTGACTTCTGGATCGGCGACGTGGGACAGAACGTGTGGGAGGAAATCGACTACATGCCCAAGGGCAAGGCCTCCGGAGCGAACTTCGGCTGGCGCCTGCGTGAAGGCGTGGTCGAGAACCCGAAGAAAGGAGTCGGCGGCCCGTCTCCCAAGGACGCCGTGGACCCGGTCTATGTTTACAAGCATGGCGGCGGCAAGGACCAAGGCCTGTCCGTGACCGGCGGCTATGTCTATCACGGCCCGGTCAAGGAGCTCCAAGGCCGCTACGTCTTCGGCGACTACCAGAACCCTCGTATCTGGTCGTTCAAACTGCGGGGCAACAAGGCCGACGATCTCGAGGATCACACCGATGACCTCCAGCCGCAGGGCAGCCGCATCAATCTCATCTCCTCATTCGGCGAGGACAATTCCGGCAACCTCTACATCGTGGACCATACCGGTCCGATCTACCGCGTGACCGCCAGGTAAGATCGCCTCACCAGTCATTTGCAACGAAGCCCGCGCCGCAAAGCGGCGCGGGTTTTTTGCATTCCGGCACTTTGGTTCCTTCCGGACACGAATACACTTTTCCATGTGATGCCGGATCTCCTAACATTGCCGGGATCATGCAGACGCGGGTGGACGCTCCACAGAAATCCGGCATCCTGATGTTGTCCCTGGGCTACTATGAGGTCCAACTGCACGCGGGCATCGCCGCCTGGGCGAAGGACCACGATTGGGAACTGGATACCGGCATTGTCTTCCGCTCCAACCTGCCGCTGCCGGATGAGCGGACGCATTGGTCGGGCGTACTTGCCACCATCGACCGGCCTGAAGTCGCGGACTGGGTGCGGAACCTGAAGTGCCCGGTCGTCCGCATGCTCGAAGCTGGATCTCCGGCACTGGGCGAAAAGGTCGCCGGCATTCCCAAAGTCGAGTGCGATTGCGAGTCCATCGGCGCGATGGGGGCCCGGCACCTGCTCACCCTCGGCAATGTGCATTTCGGTTTCTACTGCCACACCGGCGGCCACGACGGACGGGCCATCGAGCGCGGCTTCCTGCGCGCCATGCGGGAGGCGGGCAAGGAACCGTTCACGATCGACTTCCGCCCCGAACATCCGGAACTGGCCATCGGCACCCCCAGCCCACGGGAAGCGTGGATGGAATGGCTCGCGGGAAAACTCGCATCCATTCCCCTGCCTGCGGCGATCATGGCGGAGGACGACCGCTTCGCCCTGGTGCTGGCGCAAACAGCCCGCCGCATGGGCATCAGAATCCCCACCGAACTCGCGATCCTGGGCGTGGATGACAACCGGCTGCTGCTGGGCTCCTCACCCATCGGCATCTCCTCCGTGGACAGCGATCTGTGGGCGGTGGGCTATCGGGCGGCTGATCTCGCCGCCCGTTTGATTTCAGGAGAACCGGCACCGACCGCACCGGTGAAGATCCCGGCACGCCAGGTGATCGTGCGCGAATCGAGCACCACCTTCCACGGACATCACCCGAAAGCGGACGCGGCCTTGCGCTACATCCGCGAGCATTTCCGCAGCCCGCTCAGTGTGGAATCCGTGGCCAACCACGTGGGCCTCAGCGCCCGCGGGCTGCAGAAGATCATGATGAAGGAAGCCTGTCCCTCGATCCACCAGGAGATCCTGCGCCTGCGGTTGGACGCCGCCGAGCAACTGCTGACGGAAACGAATCTCAAGCTGGAAGCCATTGCCGCGGAGACGGGCCTGGGGAACGCGAAGAACCTGTGCCGCGTGTTTCTCAAACACCGCGGCACAACTCCCCGCCAAGCCCGCCGGAGCAACTGATCGCTCGTTTTCTCAGGCCACCCGGCGGCGGCGGAACATCAGCAGGACACCCAGTCCACCAAGCAGCGCGACCCCCGGCTCCGGCACGACGGTAAGCGTGACGAACTGTCCGCCCACGTAGTCGCCGGTGAAATTCTGCCCGGGAGTCGCATTCTGGTAGTTGATGACCCAGTTGTTGTTGAGGGCCTGGAATTGCTCACCTTCCGTAAGAGTGTCTCCGGAGAAGGTGAAGTAACCGCCGTTCCAAGTGCCCGTGTAGTTGACGATGGAAAACACCGTGCCATCCGCGAATGGAGCCGCAGGTGCCAGAGTGGCGAGATCCGTGAGGGTCAGGGTGACAACCCCGCTCAAGTCGAGATTGCCATTCGCCACCAGCAGGTCCGCACCGGAGGAAACGGCCACGGAGGAGTCCAGCTCCACCGCAAAGGTCGATCCGGTATTGAAAGCCACCGCTCCCGTGGAGAAGGACTCCACCGAGGCACCCGGAGCCAGCGTACCGGTGACACTCACCGCACCGCCGATGCTGCCGGTGCCACCGAGGGTCGCACCGCTGGCGACACTGACGGCGCCAGTGGCTCCCGAGCTGTTGCCATTGAAACGAAGCGTGCCGCTACTGACCGTGGTGGTGCCCGAATAGTTGTTCACCCCGGTCAAAGTCGTCGTGCCGCTACCGATGTGCGTCACCGCACCCGTGCCGCCGATCGCGTTCGAGACGGTCATGGCATTGCTGCGATTGAACGCCAGAGTGGCGTTGTTGGCCACCGCTCCGGTCCCCAGCGAACCCGTGGTCGAGCCGCTGCCGATTTGCAGCGTGCCGCTCGTGATCGTGGTGGTGCCGGCGTAGGTATTGGTACCGGTGAGAATGGTGGTGCCGGCCGCGATCTTTCTCACCACTCCGGTGCCGGAGATGTTGTTGGCAATGGTGTGCGAATCGCTGCGGTTGAACGTGAGCGTCGCGTTGTTGACCACATTGCCGGTACCGAGCGTGCCCGAGGTGCCGCCGTTTCCGACCATCAGCGTTCCCGCCGCGATGTTGACGTCGCGGGCGAAGGTGTTGTTGCCGGAGAACGCCACGGTGCCAGCACCCGCCTTGGTGAGAACGCCGCCAACCGCATCACCGCTGGCGGACGGCTTGATCACCGACTGGATATCAAGATCGATGCCCGACGCGGTCGTGCCCTGCTCGACATTGAAGGTCGTGTTGCCCTGGCGGAGCGCGGCCAGAGTGACCCCGCTGATCACGGAGGTGGTGGATGATGCGAAACTATTGAGTCCCGAGGCACCGGCAAAGAAGTCAATATTGCTGCCCGCAATGCCGGTGATGGTGGCTCCCGTCATGTTGATCACCGCACTGCCCAGCGTCTGGTTCGACGTGGTATTCACGTCCAGGTTGCCGCCGAGAAGGTTGATCGCGGAAAGGCGGGTGGTGCCATCATAGCCGGTGGCATCACCGGTGCTCAAACGCAACACGGCTCCGGTGTTCACGGTGGCGATCCCGCGGATGGTCCCGAACTGGCCGCCGCCGCCCGTGAGATTCAGAACCCCTTGTTCGACATACGTGCCACCCGTGTAACTTGCCTGGGTGGTGATGTTCATCGTGCCGGCGCCTCTCTTGGTGAGGGCGCCCGCCGCCGACCCTTGGTCCGCGGACTGGTTCAAAAGCGCCACGGAAACCGTGAGATCGACATTGGCATTTCCGGTGACGTCCGCCACCTGGAACAGGACATTCGGTCCGAGCTGGATGCCATTGCTGCTCGATCCAGTGGTGGTGATCTGGGAGGCCGTCGTGCCTTCCACGAAGACGGTGGCATTCGCTCCCTGGGTGTTGTTCTGGAGCGTGCCGAGGTACATCGCGGTGTAGCTGCCGCTGGCACCGTTCTGGGTGTTGAGCGTGCCGCCGTTCAGCCAGATGTTGCCCATGCGCAACGCGGCACCGGACGTATTCTGGAGCGTGCCGCCGTTGACGTAGAAATTGCGGGTATTGGCGGTGCTGTGGTTGGCGGAGCTGGAGATTTCCAAGGTACCGCCGGTGTTCACGATGAACGACTGTCCGGCCGTGGAACCGAACCCGCCGGAACCATTGATCGAACCGACGAGCTTGCCGCCATTCACCACGACGCTGCCGGTGAAGTTGGTATTGTTCGCCGACAGCGTGAGGGTGCCGGTGCCGTTCTTGACGAAGGTGCCCGAAGATCCACTGCCAAACGCGGTGGCCAGCGTGACATTGTTGCCGTTGGTGTCGAAGGTGCCACCACCCGCCCCGATGGTCACCGTGCGCCCGCTGGTGATGTCCACCGTGCTGCCCGTCGCCCACTGGAGCCCGCCGCCACCCATGGTGATCGCTCCCGTTCCCAAGTTGGCGGAAGTCGAGAAGCGGGCAAGGCCGCCATTGAGGTAGGTGGTTCCGCTGTAAGTGTTGGTGCCGGTGAGAATGAGTGTGCCTGCACCAGCCTTGGTCAGAGAGGAGGCGGAGGTGTTGTTGGCGATGGTCGAGGCGATCGTCAGCTCGCCGCCAGCGGTGGTGTTGTTCTGGTGAATGACCAACTCTCCACCGGCGGTGGCCGCCGTGAGCGTGCCACCGGTGATCTGCGTGGCGTTTCCACCCACCGCCGATCCCACCAGCAAAGCCGCGGCGGTATTGGTGCCGGTCAGCGTCAGTGTGTTCGCCTGTGCCGTCCGGAAAGACAGGCTGTTGACGGTGAAGGACGCCGGTGTCGGAGAAGCCGCCGTAACGTTCGTATTGATCGTTCCGGTACCGGAGTAGTCGTCGTTGATATAACCGGAATAGGCGGAGATGGTGCCGCCGGAAACCGTCGCGAAATCATTTCCGTTGACCGTCGCATACGGCAGCAGACCATTGGTAAGAGTCGGCGAAGCGGTGAGCGTGGAACCCGCGGCCAACGACAGGCCGAGCGTGGCACCGGTGTTGCGGGTGACGGTTCCCAACGTGAGGCCCACCGACCCGGAGGACCCCGGTGTCAACGTAATGGACGAGCCGCCCGCATTCAGGGTGGTCGCACCCAGTGTCTGGGTATTGGCCGTGGAAGCCTTGCCGACGATGGTCAGGTTTCCGCCGGCGAAGGTCGGAGCGCTGCCGCTGTTCAGCATGTTGCTGGTCAGCGAGGAAGCGGAGTAATCGAGGATGAAGGAACCAGCGTTGAGCACGGTCGATCCCGTGTAACCGTGAGCGGTCGAAGTGGTGGACCGCAGGGTGCCAAGACCGGATTTCACCACGCTCGTTCCGCTGACGATATTCTTGGAAATCACCAGATCGTTCGCGACCGGACCGTCGTTGACCAGGAACGTGGTCGTATTGGTCCCCGTGCCGTTGATGCTGTAACGCAGGTCGATGGTGGACGCGGTGGCGGACGGAATCACGTTGATCGTCCGGCTGCCGCTGTTTCGGAATTCATTGACGCCGCTGATCGTTCCGCCCGCGAGATCGAGGTTGCCGGCATAGAATTCCGCATTGCCCGCGGAGAAGGTGCCGCCCAGCAACTGGATGTTCGTCGAGGTGCCTACACCGAAGACGTGGGTGGTGGTATTGGTCACCGTGCCGCCCGAGTACACGAGCAGACGGCTGGATCCGATGTTCTGGCTGTTGCTGACGGACAGTTGCAGCGTACCGCCTTGAACAACCGTGTCCCCGCTGTAGGTATTCGCCGATCCCCCGCTCAAGGTCAGGGTGCCGCTCTTCACCACCACGTTGCCCGCGCCGGTGATGGCGTTCGACATGGTCGCGGCATTGGTGCGGGTGTAGATGAGATTGTTTCCGTAGCCGCCGAAATTGACGGCACCCGTTCCCACCGAGCCGGTGGTGCCGAAATAGCCGATCTGGATACCGGAGTAGATGTTCTGGTTCCCTGTTCCGATCGTGGTAACGCCGGTGTAGGTATTGGTTCCCGCGAGAGTGGTCACTCCGGAGGACGTCGTTGTAAGAGCGCCGCCCGTACCGGTGATCGCTCCGGACAGGATCAGCGGGCCGAACCCGCTGTCCACCGAGAGCGTGGTCCCGGAGGCGATCCCCACCGCATTCCCCAGATTGACAAATGGACCACCACTGGCACTCGCCAGCGTGGCATTGGCATCGACAGCAAGGGCACCGGTGCCGAGCGCGAGGTTGTTCCGCACTCTCAGCACGCCGCCAGACAAGGTGGTGCCGCCGCTGTAGCTGTTGGTTCCCGAGAGCGTCAGGTCGTTGCTTCCGAACTTGGTGAGGGAAACCACCCCGGTACCGTTGTTGGTAATGGTGGAGTTGACGGAGATCGAAGCTCCGCGCGTGTTGAAATCCAGCACCCCGGCGGTGTTGTCCGTGCCGCCTGCCGTGAGAACCCCGGCATTGACCGCGGTGCCGAAGGTGAGAGCACCGCCGCCCGTCGCAGCCAGCACCGATCCCTGGCCGCTCAGGCGCAGGGTTTTGCCGGTGGTGTCGAGCGTCACCGCGCCGGTGGCCGTCTGGGTGACTGTCGCGGCATTGGTGACGGTGGAGCCCAGGGAAACGGTTCCGCTCGCTCCTGTCAGGCGCACGTGGTTGGCTGCCGCATCCGCGATCGTCCCGGCCACGGCTGTGTCCGTATAGGTGACGCCGATGAGATTGTTGCCGCCATCCTTGGTGACCAGCGAATTACCTCCGAGAGTAAGCCAGGAACCAAACGCCCCACTCGCGGTGGTAGCGGTGGAGGTGGATGCAATGCCACCGCTGCCAAGATTGAGAGAAGCTCCGGTATTGCGCGTGATGGCCCCGAGAGAAAGAGTCGCAGCTCCGGAGGGACGGGTGATCGTGGACGCCGTGGACGCGGAAAGCACTGTCGATCCGACCACTTCACCATGGGAACCATTGGCCAGGCTCAAGGTTCCTCCACCCAGCGTCAGAACGGAAGCGTCACCCAGCTTGCTGGTATCGTTCGTTCCATAATCCAGCACCAGGGTCCCCGCATTGACGGTGGCCGCCGCGGTGTTGGTGCCGGTCAGTGTCAAAGTCGAGGCTCCCGCCTTCACCAAAGTGCCATTCGAAACGGCACCGCTGATGGTCACCAGCGAACTGGTGGTAAGAGTTCTGGCAGCCGCGCCGAGATCCACTCCTCCTGTGAACGTCAGGACACCGGTATTCGTGGCATCACCGAGCGTGACGTTTCCTCCCACGGTCACCGCATTGCCGAGGGTGCGGTCTCCCGCCCCGGATGCGGCGTTGGAGGAAAGCGTGCCGCCATTGAGGGTCAGTGAACCGGCGGAATTGATCCCGTTGGCCCCGATTCTCATGACACCGCCGCTGACCTTCCAGTTGCCGCCCGCGGCATCCGTGCCATTGACCACCGTGGTTCCGCCTTGGTTGTCATACGTGCCGGCATAGCCGGACAAGCTGCCGGTGAGGTTGAGGGTGCCACCGTCCGTGCGGTTGAGATTGCCGCTGCCGGTGATCGCTCCGGAGAACGTGGTCGTGGTCGAGCCGTAGAGACGAATGGTTCCACCGCCCGCCTGCACTTGGATGGCGCGGGTGAGGGTCGGCCCCGTGCCACTGGTCGTGTCCAGCAGTCCGCCTCCGTTCAGGATGATGGCATTGGCAGCATTGCCGAAAGCGGCATCCGAGGAATAAGCCACCAGGCCCGAAGTGATGGTCACATTGCCGGTGAACGTATTCGTTCCTCCCAGTTTCGTGACCGAACTGTTGCCGCCACCGCTGGCACTGAGGTCTCCGTTCGATGCGATCGTGAGACCAGCACTGCCCGCGATCACCGAATTGATGGTGAAAGTTTTGCCAGTGGTCGTGCCCCAGGCCGAGGTATTGATCGAGCCTTGGCTGGCCCCGAAGTCAAGCGTGCCACCCGTGAGAGTCAGGTTCGTGACCTCGCTGTCCACGATGATGCCCGCGAGCGACTGCGTGCCGCTCACGGTCACGATGCGGGTGCCGGTGAAATCCGTGCCCGCCGCGAACTCCGCCGTATTCCCAGCGACCCAGGCACCGGCCGCAGACGCGCCGGAGGCATCGGTGGTCCAGTTGGCGGTGGAGCCATCCCACGTACCGTCGGCATTGCCGGAACCGGTCGTGGCACCATTGGTGTCCCACCACTGGATGGCTGCGTGGCCGCCGAGGGTGAGTGCGATGTAACTGCCGAGGACTGCCGGTAAAAACCGGCTAAAACGAGGTTTCATCTGGGAGGGGAGAACAATGAATGAACGAACAGAGCAAAAGCGTCCGCGACACGAAGGTACGCAGGGCCCGGAGAACGAAGGCAAAGACGCGGCTTACATCAACGCACGGCCCCGTGGGACGGGGGACGTCAGATTCCGCGGCTCAAACAGCACTGACAAAAGGAAGGAAGGTTTCTTGGTTAACATGCAATGAGCCCGCAGCGTGTGTGTCATTCATTCGTTAGACAAGCCCCCTCGATTCCCAAAAAGGGAACCCCGTTCTCAAAAAGGGCCCACCGAGAACAATCCCCGCCACATTCAGGCCCCATATTCCCCCAAAACCCAAAGACACCCAACGCGGCTTTGCGCTTCATTTGGCAATTTTCGAGTAACGCACTGAATATTTTGGGCAATTTTGCCCGAAAAAACACATTTTTCGAGTTGCCTTAGCCCGGCAAGGTGCCACTTTCGCCGCCCAGACCCCTGTTTTTATGAGCACACAACCACTCGACGGTGCACAGGCCTTGATCAAGACGCTCGACGATCTCGGCATCGAATACATGTTCGGCTACTCCGGCGGCGCGGCGATTCCTATCTTCGACGCGCTCGAAACGATCAAGACCAAGCTGAAGTTCGTCCTCGTCCGTCATGAGCAGGGTGCCGTCCACATGGCCGATGGCTACGCCCGTGCCACTGGCAAGCCCGCCGCCGTGCTGGTGACCTCCGGCCCCGGCGCAGGCAATACCGTGACCGGCCTGATGACCGCGATGATGGACTCGGTGCCGATGATCGTGATCAGCGGCCAGACCGTGACTTGGATGCTCGGCAAGGACGCTTTCCAAGAGGCGGATATTTTCGGCATCACCATTCCGGTGGTGAAGCACAACTACCTGGTGAAGGACACCAACTCGCTGCCGCGCATCGCCCGCGAGGCCTACCACATCGCCACCACCGGCCGCCCCGGCCCGGTACTGATCGACGTGCCGAAGGACGTTTCCGGAGCAGCCTTCACCGGCGACCTGAATCCGCCGTTCAACCTTCCCGGCTACGATCCGTCCGGTGACTTCAAGATCGACCGCAGCGCCATCGAGGAAGCCGCCACCCTGATCTCCCAGGCCAAGCGCCCGGTGATCCTCGCCGGCCAGGGCGCGATGATCGCCCGCGCCGACAAGGAGTTGCGCTACCTCGCCGAAACGCTCCACGCTCCGGTGACCTCCACCCTGCTCGGCAAGGGCGTGTTCCCGGAAACGCACGCGCTTTCGCTCGGCATGCTGGGCATGCACGGCACCGCCTACGCCAACAAGGCGATGATCGAGTGCGACCTGCTCATCAACGTGGGCTCCCGCTTCGATGACCGCATCATCGGCAATCCGTCCAAGTTCTGCGCCACCGCGAAGATCATCCACATCGACATCGATCCGGCGGAGATGAACAAGATGATCAAGCCGGACATCTGTATCGTCGGCGACGCGAAGGCCGCGCTGGCCGCGCTCAACGAGCACATCAATCCGCTTCCCACCGCCGACTGGCTCTCCAAGCTGGATGGCTACAAGAAGAAGTATCCGCTCACCTACAAGAAGCAGGGCGGCCTGCGCATGCAGCAGGTCATCGACGAGTTGTACGAACTCACCAAAGGCGAGGCGATCGTCTCCACCGACGTGGGCCAGCACCAGATGTGGGCCGCGCAGTTCTACAAGAACAGCGAGTCCTTCCACTGGTTGTCCTCCGGCGGTGCAGGCACCATGGGCTTCGGTTTCCCGGCCGCCATTGGCGCGCAGCTCGCGCATCCGAAGAAGACCGTGATCTCCATCTCCGGAGACGGCGGCTTCCAGATGACCCTCTTCGAACTGGCCACCGCCCAGATCCACAAGCTGCCGATCAAGATCGTGGTGCTGAACAACCACTACCTCGGCATGGTGCGCCAGTGGCAGGAGCTGTTCTTCGAAAACCGCGAGAGCGGCGTGGACCTCATCGGCAATCCGGACTTCTGCAAGCTGGCCGCCGCCTATGGCATCCCGTCCGTGCACATCAAACGCCCCGCCGATGTCACCCGCATGCTGGAGAAAGCCCTCGCCTACAACGACGGCCCGATCCTCATCCACGCCGAATGCGTGAAGACCGACAACGTGTTCCCGATGATCCCGGCCGGTGCCGCGCTCGAGGACATGATCACGGAGGCTCCGAAGCAGAAGATGGCCAAGCCCATCGGGTCGACGTGATGCTCAGTGCCGAGTGATCGGTGGGTAGTGATCAGACAAGAGTCCACTGCCCACCCTCATCCGGCGTCCCTTCTCTTTTCCACCACTGATCACCGTTTACGGATCACTTCCCACTTTTCCCGATGAACTCCATCATCACCACCGAAACGCCCGCGACCGCAGCTCCGATCCGCCGCGGTGCCCTGCACACGCTCTCGATCCTCGTGAACAACGAGCCGGGCGTCCTGATGCGCATCTGCCAGGTGTTCTCCCGCCGTGGTTTCAACATCGACTCCCTCGTCGTCTCCGAAGGCCGCAACGCGAACTTCTCGCGCATGACCATCGGCATCAGCGGCAATCCGGACGGCCTCGACCAGATCATCAAGCAGGTCTCCAAGCTCATCGACGTCATCCACTGCTTCGAGCACACCTCGGATGACTCCGTGACCAAGGAGCTGATCATGATCAAGATCGCCTGCGCGGAAGCCGAGCGCTCCCAGGCTCTCCACATCACCGCCCACTTCGACGGCAAGACCGTGGACCTGACCCCGAGCTCGATGATTGTCATGATCACCGGCGACTCGCCGAAGATCGACGCCGCGGTCACCATGTTCTCGCAGTTCCAGATCATCGAGACCGTGCGCACCGGCAAGGTGGTCATGGCCCGCGGCGAGCAGCCGACCTGACCGAACGAAATTCCGTTTCCCAAGCGCCCCGCCTTCCCATGGAAGGCGGGGCGTTTTGCGTCCGGTCCATGGCTTGGGAAGGATGCCACGCCCAGCGGCTGCAACTCTATTGTTGCATTCCACTGTTTGGGCGGATAGGAGGAGGCGCTCTTTCTGTATCCGGTTTCCCCTCCCCGATCATGCGCCCAAGGAATCGTCTTGCCCTGTCATTCGCCAGTCTCGCCTTTTTCGCCCAGCTCTCCAGCCCGGCTTGCGGGGCGGCCATTACCTGGGATATTACCCCGGGCACAGTTGGAACCGGGGACGGTTCGGTGACCGGCGGGGCCGGCACCTGGAACACCACCAATGGAAATTGGACCACTGACGCAGGTGCCACCAACATCGCGTGGGTCAATGCCAACAACGACATCGCCGTGTTCGGAGGAACCGCGGGCACGGTCACTCTGGGGACCGGGATCACAGTTGGAGGACTGACTTTCAACACCGCCGGCTATACCATCACCGGCGGCACGCTGACCTTGGGGGCGATCACCAATACCGTTGCCGCCAACACGAACGCCACCATCTCCTCCATTCTCGCGGGCACCGGCAGTTCGCTGGTCAAAACGGGAACCGGATCGCTGGCCCTGAACGCGACCAACACCTTCAGCGGAGGTCTGGTGATTTCCGCGGGCACGGTGACGACCAACAACGTCTCGGGCGCGGGCACCGGCACCGTCACCCTCGGCGATGCCAACACCGGTTCCTCGGATGTGGCCTTCCTGTGGACACCGACTGCAAACACCCAGACGTTCGCCCGCGGCATCGTGGTCAGCAGCCTCGGAACCGGGACGGTGACGCTCGGCACGGGCACCAACACCTTCACCGCACAAACCTATTCCGGTGCCGTCCAATTGAACCGCGCCACGACGCTGCAAAGCGGCACCACCGACCGACTGACTTTCACCGGCGGAATCTCCGGCAACGTGGGCACGCTGACCATTTCCTCCAGCGGTGCCGGCCGGGTGGTCTTCGACAGCACCGCCAACAGCTTCGTGGGTGATCTGGTCATCACCAGTGGCTCGCGCCTCCAACTCGGGGTGGCAAATGCCGCAGGGAACTATATCCCGGATGCCGCCAACGTCACGGTGAACGGCATCCTCAACCTTTCCTACACTGCAGGCGGAAACGAAACCATCGCAGGACTGAACGGCACCGGCACCGTCGGTATCAACAGTGGCATCACCAACACGCTCACGGTCGGTGCCTACAACAGTTCCGGCACCTACGGTGGAACCCTCACCGGCGCGGCCAACCTCGGTCTGACCAAGGTTGGCTCGGGCACCCAGGTACTCAACGGGTCCGCATCCAACTCCTATACCGCAGCCACCAAGGTCAACGGCGGCATCCTGCAATTGGATTTCGCCAACATGGCCACGCCAACGAATCTGATCAGCAACAGTTCGGCACTGAGCCTCGGCGGCGGCACGCTCTCCATCAAAGGAAAGTCCAGTGGTTCCACCGCCCAAACCTTCAATGGAACCACCGTCACGGCCGGAGGCGGACAAATTCTCGTCACGCCGAACGGCGGCACGGACACCACGGTGACGCTCGGAGCCCTCACCACCACGGCGGCGGGCGGCAGCCTTCTGGTTGGCAAGACCCCGGGGGACAGCTCCACCGGCACCGTGACGCTGACGACCTCCACCAACAAGGACGCGACCGGCATCTACGGCGGGCGGGTGGTCTTCTCGAATGGCACGGCCAATACCGGATACGACTGGGCGACCACGGCAAGCGGAGCTTCACCCTACACCTTGTCGGCTTACAGCGGTTACACCGCGATGGCCACTTCCGGCACGGACACGGCCAATTCCCGCATCACCGCCGGCACCTCGCTGGCAGGCGCCCTCACCACCAACTCCCTCAAGGTGGAAAACCCGGCGGCCAGCCAGACGCTCTCGCTGGGAGCCAACCTGATGACACTGACCAACGGCGGCCTGCTGATCACCGGCACCAATGCCTTCACCATCTCCGGAACCACGGGTGCCACCCGGTTGACCGCAGGCAATGGCAGCGGCAGCTACGATCTGGTCGTCCACCAGTATAACAGCGGTGGCGCGACGATTTCAGCGGTGATCGGCGACAACGGTGCGAACGCGGTCAATCTGGTGAAAGCCGGTACCGGCACTCTGACACTCTCGGGAACCAATACCTATACCGGCAAGACCTATATCAATTCCGGCATCCTTTCGATCGCGGCGGATAGTGGTCTGGGCACCGCTCCAGGTGCGGTGGTGGCGGACCAAATCACGATCAGCGGCGGCATGCTGAGAACCACCAGTTCGTTTACACTCAGCACCAATCGCGGAATCACCCTTGGAGCCGCGGGCGGCACGATCAGCGTCAACAACAGCGGTGGCACTCTCACTTACGCGGGGACCATCAGCGGCAGCGGCGCGCTGACGATGACAGGCGCCAGCAATACCTCGGGACTGCTCCTGACCACCGCGCAGACCTACACCGGCGGCACCTTCATCAACAGCGGACGCATCCAGTTGAATGCCACCGCAGCCACCCTCGGCACCGGAGACATTGTCATCGACGGCAGTTCCAGTTCGGCAGGCGAACTCTGGATCAACGCGGGCGTGACACTCGCCAACCGGATTTTCCTCAAGGGAGTCGGTAGCGAAAGCCGCGGCGTGATCCGCATCAGCAGCACGGTCGCCACCACCCTGAGCGGCCCGATCGTCCTGCAGGCCAACTCGACGATCTCGAACAGTTCCGCGGGTGCGACCACGCTCAGCGGCCAGATTTCGGGAGCCTACAACCTTTCGCTGAATACCGGGACGGCGGCTGCTTCGGGAGCCTCGTATATCCTGAGCGGAGGAAACACCTACTCCGGCGGCACGACGATCGGCAATGGTTCGGTCCGCATCGCCAACGGAGCGGCCACGAACGCCTTCGGCACCGGCACGATCACCTTCTCCGGCAGCGCCACAATCGCCAATGGCACCAGCGCCTCCGCCACCGCCCAGACCATCTCGAATGCGATCACGATCAACTCGGGGGCAACGGCGTCCTTCGATGCCGGGTACAACGATCTGACGCTCGCCGGTAACATCGGCGGTGCTGGCAATCTCGCCAGAACCTCGTCCGGCACGCTGATTCTAACCGGCACCAACACCTATTCGGGCACCACCAATGCCGGCACTTCCGGGACGCTGCTTGCCACCACGACCGCGTCTCTGTCCGGTTACAATGTCTCCGGCAAGGTAAGCGCCGGGGCCGGTGGCACGCTGGCGATGAGCGTGGGTGGCGCGGGCCAATGGACCCAGACGGACATCAATACGCTGCTCGCCAATGCGACTCTCGATGCCGCCTCGAACTTCGGGCTCAACACTTCCGGCGGTGATTTCTCCTACGATCTCAGCGGACTGACCGGCACCCGCGGCCTGACGAAGTACGGCTCGAACACGCTGACCCTCACCGGCACCCGGGCTTACACCGGCACCACCACGATCGCCGGCGGCATCCTGGCGGTGGGGGCCACCGGCCTGCCGACCGGCGGTGCCGTGGCATTCATCGGCACTTCCACGCTGGACGTGGGTTCCCTCAACCCGACCATCGGCAGCCTGTCGCTGGCTGACGGAGTCACTGCGACCGTCACCGGAACCGGTGGCAATGCGCTCACGGTGAACGGAGCTTCGAATTTCGACCTCTCGGTCAATGCGTCCGGCACCTCGCGCACGCTCAATCTCGCGGCCATGAGTTCGTTCACCTACTCGGCCGCCGCGAACAACTTCGATGTCGGCGGAGCCTCCGGTACCGGAGTGGCAAGCGGTGCCGCCAGCAACACACTCACGCTCGCCTCCGGCACCAACACCATCACCGCGCTCAATTTCCGCATAGGCCACTCCGGGCACTCGGGCAGCGGCGTCATCACCTCCACGGTCAACCTCGGCCACGACAACACGATCAACGCCGATACGATGGAGATCGGCAATGGCAAGGTGAACGGCGTCGTCCAGTTCGCCGCCGGCCTCGCCAGTGCACCGACGCTCACCCTGCGCGGCACCGATGGAACCTCCCGTGTCAACAGCCTCGTCATCGGCAGCAACAGCAGCAGCGTCAGCAATGATACCGGCAAGCTGGACATGACCACCGGCACCACCGCCAGCAGTCTGGACGCCCTCGTCAACAACCTCGTCATCGGTCAGGGAACCAGCACCGCCAACAACTCCGCCACCGGCACCGTCCTCATGGGCCTGGGCACGCTGGACGTGACCACCCTGACCATCGGCCAGAAGGTAGCCGCCAATACCGGCACCGGGGCCGCCACCGGCACCTTCACGGTGACAGGCGGCACTGTAAAAGTGGGAAGCCTTGTGCTCGGTGACCGCAATGTCACCGCAGCCGCCGGAGGAAACATCAGCGGCACCTTCAACCTCAACGGCGGGGCGACGCTCGCCGCCCAGAACATCCAGGCAGGCAGCGACGGCACCGCACCGACCGGCACGATGACCCGCGCCTTCAACTGGAACGACGGCACCATCCGCAACTATGACGCCGCGACCGATCTCACCGTTTCCACGAATCTGACGCTCGCGGCCACGGGCAACCACACCTTCCAGATCGATACGGGCCGCACGGCCACCGTCTCTTCCGTGATCTCGGAAGCCGCGTCCGGAGCCACCCTGACCAAAACCGGCTCCGGCACCCTGGTTTTCACCGGATCGAACACCTACAGCGGTACGACCACGATTTCGACCGGCACGCTGCAAGTCGGCAATGGCGGCACCACCGGCACGCTGGGAAGCGGCGCGGTCACCAACAACGCGACGCTGACCTTCAACCGTAGCAACACGCTTGCGGTTTCCAATGACATCTCCGGCAGCGGCTCGATCACCCACACTGGCTCCGGCACGGTGACCATGACGGGGATCAACAGCTACACCGGAACGACCACCGTCAATGGCGGTGGCACGCTCCGGATCAATGGCAACAGCTCGGCAGCCACCGGACAGATGACTGTGGCCAGCGGATCGACCGCAGGCGGCAATGGCATCTACGGTGGAGCTCTCAATGTCAGCGGCACGCTTTCCCCGGGAGCCTCGGTGGAATCCTTCTCAGCCGGAGCCACGACGATGAACGACGGGTCCACGCTCCAGCATGAGTTCGACTCCTCCGTGGCCACATCCGCTGGATCGGATCTGCTGGTGGTGAATGGCGATCTCACCTTGAGCGGAGTGGTCACCCTGACGCTGACCGACCTTGCCACGCTCGCTCCGGCGGCTCCATTCGCGGAGGGCACCGTGTTCGCACTCGTGAACTACACCGGCACTTGGAACGGCGGCTACTTCACCTTCTCCGGGGACACTCTTACGGAAGGCGAGCAGTTCCACGCGCTCGACAACGACTGGGTGATCAACTACCAGAATAGTACTGGCGGACAGAACTTCACCGGCGACTACGTGCCGGGTCAGTTCGTCACGCTTACGGTCGTTCCCGAGCCCGGCGTGGTGATGCCCGGCGTCATCGGACTGTCCATCCTGATGCTGCGCCGCCGGAGGAATTGAGCGAAATAGCAATCCGCTCTCCGGCGGTTCCGGCAAATTTCCGGGCACCCCGCGCATGCCCGCCTGATCCAGCAACATTCCGCTTTCTTCCCACGCCCCGTCTCCTCTCTCAGGAGCCGGGGCGTTTGGCATTCAGGCGACACCCGCCGGCTTGGACAGGCAGACAGCCGGTGGAGGAAATCGCGAAAAACCTCCCCGGGACGGTCAGCTTTTCAGTTCGGATGGAATGGAGGTCATCGGCCCATCCCTCGGTGGGCGCCCCCCACTTATTGCATCGCCATACCTTCATGAAACCTCGTCCACTTTTTTTTGCCCTCGCCGCTTCCCTGACGGGCATCGCCTCATCCGCCACCTTTACCTGGAACAACGGCATCACCGCTGTCTGGAACTCGGACAACTGGGGCGGCGGAACGCCGAATGCGGCCGGTGACATCGCCCGATACACCAGCACCACGGACAATGCCACCACCACGCTGAACGTGAATGCCACCGTCGGCCAACTCCTCGGAAACAATCCCGGGAAGTTGTGGACCATCAATCCCGGCGGCGGAGTCCTGACACTCGACAATACCGGAGGAAGCAACAACGTCTTCGGCAATGCGAATGCCGCGATCAGTGCCACTGCCGCCGCCGCGGATGGAGAAGCGATCCGTGTTGGCGTTCCCATTCTCATCGCGAACACAGACCTCGATATCGGCAGCACCAATGGCGGCATGACCGTGCCTGGCTCGATCTCCGCCAGCACGAACCGGACGCTGACGCTGCGCAACAACGTGACCCAGGTGAACCGCCATGTCGTGGTGTCCGGCAACATCGGGCTCAGCGGCACCGGTACCATCGCCTTGGTCAATTCAGGCACGAAGGCGACCAACATCCCGGATACCAGCTCGTCTTCGGGAGTGCTGCTTTCCGGTATCCTGGGCACGCAGGTCACCGGCATCACCCACAACGGTCCGGGCGGACTGTTCATCACCGGTGTGAATCGTTTCACCGGCCCGATTTCCATCAGCAGTGCCTCCACACCCGCGATGCTGGGCATCAGCAGTGACGCGGCCCTGGGGAATGCGGCAAACGTGCTCACGCTCGACAACGCCGTCCTCGGCAACCTCGTGGTCGCCGGCTCCAACACCGCCTACAGCACCGGTGGCAATGTGAATCTCCCCGCCACCCGCAGCATCGTGCTGGGTGCCGGTGGCGGCGCGCTTCGCGCGGGCTATAGCAATCTCGTCACCGTCAACGGTGTCATCAGTGGCACCGGCAACCTGGATCGCACCGACGGTTCCATTCTGGCCCTCAATGGTGCCAACACCTACACCGGCATCACCCGCCTCGGTGGAGGCACCACCCGGGTATCCGCGATCAACAACGGCGGCGTGGCGGGCAACCTCGGCGCGGCAAGCAACAGCGCGGCCAACCTGGTCTTCACCGCCGCCAGCACGGTTCACTACGTCGGTGCGACGGCTTCAACCGACCGCAGCTTCACTCTCAACACCGGCATCACCGGCATCTGGGATGTACTGCGCGCGGATGCCAATCTCACCCTCTCCGGCAGCGTGCCAACCTCGACCGGGGGCCTCACCAAAAACGGCCAGGGAGTCCTGACCCTCTCCGGAGCAAACCTCTACACCGGCACCACCACCGTCAACTTCGGCACGCTGGCCGTGACCGGCACTCTGGCCAGCCCGCTACTCATCGGCGGAGCCACCCTTACCGGGTCCGGCACCACCACCGGCAACATCACCTTCAACAACGTCGCCGGCGTGGGCATCCTCGCCAGCCCGTCCGGCATCACTGCCGTGCGTGGAGCGAATCTTGTGCTCAATGGCACGACAGACATCTACACCAGCCAGCTCGGCGACTACACGGCCGGCGGTTCCGGCGCCGTGAACGTGCTGCGCTACACCGGCACCCAATCCGGCACGGGAGCGTTCATCCCACAGACCAACTACCGCAGCGGTCTGCTCACGAACGCCTCCGGTGCCGTGACGCTGGAGTACAAGGCCGAGGCGAAAACCTGGAGCGCCACCACCGGCGGCACCTGGGATCTGAACACCAGCACACCCTGGACGGGCACCGCGGATTCGCTGTTCTTCTGGGGGGATGCCGTGACCTTCGGAGACACCGCCGCCGACCAGACGGTGACCCTCGCCGGCAATCTCGCCCCCTCGGCCATCGTGGTGAACAACGCCGCAAACACCTACACCTTCGCCGGTACCGGCACGATCCGCGGCAGCACCTCCATCCTGAAATCCGGAGCGGGAACGCTGGCGCTCAACAACACCGGCGCCAGCACCTTCACCGGTGGCGTGATCATTTCCTCCGGCACCGTCACCACCAACCAGGGAACCGGCACATCCTTCGCCAATACCTCGATTGTCCTCGGCGATGCCAACACGGCTGCCAACGCGGTGGCATTCCTGACCAACGGAACGACGGCAAACGCCACGCTGGCCAAGCCGATCATCGTGACTCCGCAGGGTACCGGCACCGCCACCATCGGCACTGCCGCAGCCTCCGCGGACAGCGTGAGCTTCACCGCGCTCCATCTCTATCGCCCGACGATCCTGCGGAACGGTGCCACCGCAGCCAACCGCGTGAACTTCCGCAACATCGCCGGAAGCGTCGGCACGCTGACCATCGGTGCTCCGGCGACCTCCGGCAACCGCGTGGTCTTCGAGGCCGGTGACAACTACTTCACCGGAGATCTGGTCATCAACAGCAACGCCGTTCTCCAACTCGGCACCGCCGGCACCGTCTTCGACACCATCCCGGATGGCAGCAACGTGACGGTCAACGGCACCTTGAACCTGTCCTTCAGCAGCGTGGGTGAAACCATCAACGGACTGAACGGCAGCGGCTCGATCGGCACCAACAGTTCGACCAACAACACGCTGACGATCGGCGCGGCCAACGGCGGCGGTACCTTCTCGGGCCAGATCACCCAGGGCGGCACCGGCAGTCCCGCGCTCTCTCTCCGCAAGGTCGGCACCGGCACGCAGATCCTGTCCGGCTCGACCGGCAACAACTACAGCGGCACCACCACCGTCGATGGCGGCACGCTCACGCTGTCGAAAAGCGGTGGCTTCGGCAATGGAACCTGCTCGGTGGGTCTCGGCAACCTGACAGTCAATCCGGGAGCGACCGTCACCACCACCGTGCCCTTCGGCATCGACGGTCGCAATGCCTCCACCGGTACCCGCACCGTGACCATCAATGGTGGCACGGTGAATCTGGCGGGTTCCGAATACATCCAGAACATCGTGCTCATCGGAGGAACCCTGAACTGCCCCACCGCGGCGAACGATTTCCTTCGCGCCCCCGGCAACGGCCTGAACATCTCCTCCAATGCCGCGCCGGTGACCTCCACGGTGAACAACAAGGTGGACATGACCAACTCCAGCCTGACCGTGACCGCCGCGGATGGCCCCGCCGCCATCGATCTCGAGTTCACCGGAGCCATCAGCCAGAATACCGGCGCCGGATCCGGCGCACGCACGCTCACCAAGAATGGCGCGGGCACGGCCCGCTTCTCCGGAGCACACAGCTACACCGGTGACACCACGGTGAACGCCGGCGTGCTGAGCTTCACCCAGACCGGCCTGGCCTCCACCTCCAGCGTGAACATCGCCAGCGCGGCGGTGCTGGATCTTGCTTTCAGCGGCACAAACACCGTCGACAAGCTGTTCATCAACGGAGTGCAGCAACTTTCAGGAACGTGGGGTTCCACACTCTCGGGTGCCGATCATCAGGACGACGTCCACTTCTCCGGCACCGGAAAATTGACCGTGGCCAGCGCGCCCGTACCCTATCTCGTCTGGGCGGCGAACAAGGGCCTGACGGCAGGCAACAACGGAAAGGCCGACAATCCGGACAACGATGGCCTCAACAACCTGGGCGAATTCGCCCTCGACGGCTCCCCGCTCTCCGGCACCAGCGATGCCAAAACCGCAATCAGGCAAACCGCAGGCGGTCCCACCATCACCCTCCCCGTCCGCAAGAACGCCGGAGCCTTCGTGGCCGATGCAGACGGGCTGCTCTCCCCGCTCATCGATGGCGTCCGCTACCGCGTCCAGGCCAGCACCGATCTCGTGGACTGGAACATGCTCGTCTTCGAGACCGCTCCGGACTCCACCGGCCTCCCTGCCCTCTCCGATTCCAACGGTTGGGAGTACCGCACCTTCCAGATCGCCTCGGGCAACCCCAAGGCCTTCCTCCGTGTGAAGATCAGCGAATGAAACCGGCATGACCGGCATGAAACACCCCGTCTCCTTCTCCGGGAGCCGGGGTGTTTTGCTTCCACCTCTTGTGACGAATCCGCCATCCACTCCCTCTCGCCACCCGTGACGATCCTGCCACCTTGCCGTCGCAGGCACCATGGAGTGGTTCATCATCGATGGCATCGGCCCGTTTTTCCGGGGCTACGAAAAGAAGCGGGTCAACTGGTCGAAGATCCCCTTCAACGCCCTCTCCACCGAAGGCCCGGAACGCCGCCAGCAATGGGATCGCATCGGGGAGGATCTCTCCGCCTTCTGCCGCGGGATCGAAGCCGCCGGCTTCAACACGATCACCTTCGACGACCTCGCGCATCTCGCCACCCATCCGGCCCACGAACCGGAGGTGGCCGCGAAGATCGACGTCTTCCGCCAGGAGTTCGCCACGCTCTTCGACCGGGTGAAGCGCGAAACCCGCCTCCGCATCCTGCTGACGTCCGACGTCCTTCCTACGACACCCGCAGTAGTTTCAGAGCTGGGCACGAAACCCGCGGAGCTGGATGCCTACTATCGCTGCCTGATCCGCGGTGTGCTCGATGATTTCCCCCAGCTTGACGGCCTGATTCTCCGCATCGGGGAGAGCGACGGGGTGGATGTGAAGGACCCGATCCGCACCCACCTGCACCTGAAAACCCCCGCGGATGCGAACCGGATGCTGCACCAGCTGCTGCCGGAATTCGAGAAGCGGAACAAGACGCTCATCCTCCGCACATGGACGGTCGGGGCCCATCGCATCGGCGATCTCATCTGGCACCGCCGCACGCTGGCCACCACGCTCAAGGACATCGACTCGCCGAACTTCATCGTCTCGATGAAACACGGTGAGAGCGATTTCTTCCGCTACCTGCCGCTCAACCAGGCATTCTTCACCGTCAAGCAACCGAAGATTCTCGAGCTGCAGGCGCGCAAGGAATACGAGGGTGCGGGCGAGTATCCCTCCTTCACCGGCTGGGATCACGAACGCTTCGCCCATGAGCTCAGCGCCGCAGAAAATGTCGCGGGACTTTCGGTATGGTGCCAGACCGGCGGTTGGCATCGCTTCCGCCGGCTCGCGTTCATCGAGGAGAACGATCGCGACGTGTGGATCCGGCTGAACACGCTGTGCGCGCTGCGGATTTTCAAAGAGCAGCAGACGGTTGAGCAAGCCGTTGCGGGTGTGCTCGGCGAAGACCGCGCCATCGCCGCGTTGGAATTGCTACGTCACGCGGACACGGTGATCCGCGATCTACTATATGTCGGTGACTTCGCAGCGCAGAAACTGTTCTTCCGCCGCGTGCGCATCCCCCCGCTTCTGCACGTCTATTGGGACTCGCTGTTCATCAACAACGCCGTACGCGAGATCCTGCGCCACTTCGTGAAGGACACGGAACAGGCGCTGCGCACGGGCGAGGCGGCGTTTACGCTCTTTCCGCGCATGATCGAACTCGCGGAACAAGCCGGACTGCCGGTGGACGACCTGGAGCATATGCGGGATTTCTTTCATCTGATCCTGCTCGCACGGCGCTTCTATTTCCTGCCATCGGACGAAGCCCTCGTCGCCGATCTGCGCGCGGCGAAAAAGGCCTACAAGCAGCGCTGGCCGAAGGCGATCCGCGCCCGCTACCGCATCAAGCTCGACTTCGGCGAGTTCCATACCAAGCGCCGCACGCTCGGGCTGGCCTCCGCGCTGTTGCTGCGGAAGCAGCGCGGCTACCGCATCATCGACCATCTTTTCACGCTGAACGTGCTCGGACCGCTGTTCCGCTGGTTCCACCGCCACCGTCCGAACTCGATCCCGAAGTTCATGCGCAAGTCGGCGATGGGCGTGGAGTCGTTGTTCCGTTGAAATGAGCGGCGTTGGGCATAGCCCGGAAGGACTTCGAAAGACGGCGGGATGTCACCTCAAACCAAGATGACAACCAAGCGTCCAAATAGCGCAATCCTCCGCCATCAAACCCTCTCCACGCTTGTTACCCTCCAGTCATGAATCCGCATCTTCTCCCACTTCCCTTCCGTGCCGCGATCCTCGGCGTTTCATTTCTCGTCGGCAGCCTTGGCTTCGCCGCGGATGCCCCCGCGAACAAGCACTGCCCGATGATGACGGAGGACAAGGTCGAGGACGATCATCAGGTCGATTTCAAGGGCACTCCGGTCGCGCTCTGCTGCGGCAAGTGCGAGCGCATGTGGAAGGCGGATGAAAAAGCCACCACCTACTACGTGAAGGTGGCCACGGAACTGGGCCTACTGCCGCAGTTCAAAGGCAAGGAGAAGGAACTCGGCCTCGACAAGGTCCAACTGATTTCCCAGCGCTACTGCCCGATCAACCGGCAGAGCCTGATCACGCCCTACAGCCCGTCCGTCGATTACCAAGGGGCGAAGGTCTATTTCTTCAACGACAAGGCCAAGGCCACTTGGGAAAAGAATCCGGATGCCGCGGCGAAGAAGGCCATCGAGGCTGGCATCCTGCCGCAGTTGAAAAAGACCGCCTGAAACTTCCACCGCTCACGATCATGATCAAATCCCTGCGCTTCGGCATTCTCGCTACCTGCTTCCTCGCTCACTCCGCGCTCGCCCACTCGGTGTGGGTGGAGCCCGGTCCGGATGGAACCCTTGTGGTCCGCTTTGGTGAGTTCGACGGCGAACCGGAAAAATCACCGGGCCGTCTCGATTCCCTCGGCACGCCGGTCGCCGCCGTACTGCCGGTGACCGCGGAAACCAAGCCACTGGAATCGCTGAAAAAATCCGACCACTATACGCTCGGTGGAGCGAAGCCGGATCAAGCCGTGGTCGCGGAAGCCGTCTTTCCTGTTAGAGGTGCGGAGGGAAAGCCCGCGCGACGGCCGATCTTCTACAGCCGCTGGCTGCCCGCCGGAGGTGACAAGATCGCCGGACAACCCTCCCTGACCTTGGACATCGTGCCGACGGGAACACCCGGTGAAGTCCGTGTCTATTTCCGCGGCAAGCCGCTGGCTGGCGCGAAGGCCCAGCTCAATGCGCCCAATGGCAGCCACCGCGCATTGGAAACCGGTGCCGACGGCCTCGTCAAATTCACCACAGACGAACCCGGTCGTTGGGTGCTCACGGTTCCGGGCTACAGCGAGGAATTACCCGGCTTCGTTGGCGGCAAGCCCTACGCCATCGCCAGCCACAATGCCTCGCTGAGCTGGATTGCCGCGAAGCCTTGAACGTAGCTGGAGTCGCAAGACTTCAGGCTGGGCTGACTTACGAAGTCCCCCATACTTCCGGTCAGCCCTCGACAACTCCAAAGACATCGCTCTGGGATAAGGGTAAACCGACCCTGCCTGAAGTCTCACGACTTCAGCTACGGTTAGAACAACTCCCCCTGCCCCGGCGTCATACGGCGGAAGGAAGCGGTGGATAGCTGGGGCGGGCGCGGCGCCAATCCAAGACGGCGGCAGCTCGCATGGAACATCGCGCGAAGTTGCTCCGCCGCAGCCCCCGCGCCGCGATTCCGAAATCCCGGTGCGGTGGAGTTGAGCATGCCTTCATAGGCCGCACGGATGCGGTTCAGCACCTTCTCCTTCCGATCCGGAAAGTTCCGCGCCAGCCACGACGCGAATACCTCCGCCACGCTGCCGGGCAAACGCACCATCGAATACATCGCGAAGGATGCACCATGTTCCTTCGCGGCGGCAAGAATGGCGGGCATCTCGGAATCATTGAGGCCCGGGATCATCGGTGCGGCACTCACGCCCGCTGGCACTCCCGCTTCCGCCAAGGTACGGATCGTTTCCAATCGTGCCCTTGGCGTGGACGCACGCGGTTCGAGAATGCGTGCCAGCTTGGGATCGAGCGTGGTCACGGAAAGGAAAACGGCGGTCGCGCGATGCTTCGCCAGCTCCACCAGATGATCGAGGTCACGGGAGATGAGCGCGTTCTTCGTGATCAACAGGATCGGCTGGCGGAAACGAGCGCACACCTCCAGACAACCGCGCGTGATCTCCAGCTTGCGCTCCGCAGGCTGATAGCAATCGGTCACACCGGACATGGCGATGAATCCGGGCTGATAGGTCTTTTTCAGAAGCGCTTTCTCCAGCAAGGCCGGAGCATTCCGCTTCACCACGATCTTCGACTCGAAATCGAGTCCGGCGGAAAAGCCGAGATACTCGTGATAGGTCCGGGCGTAGCAATACGCGCAGCCGTGCTCGCACCCGCGATAGGGATTCAGGCCGTGGTCGAATGGCAGATCCTCCGTGTCGCTCTTCGTGAGGATCGATTGCGAATCATCCCCGAGAAAAACCGTCTTCAACGGCCGGGGAGCGTCATCCACCCACGCGTCCTCGTCCGTCTCCACATGGAAACGGTCGAACCGGTTGAGCGGATTTCCGTCCGCTCCGCGCCCACGCTCGGCCATGGGAGCACCATGCTCCCGGAATTTTCCGAACGCCATCAATAAATGTTCATTTGAACATTTATTTCCGTTCAGGCCAGATCCTCCAAAATCGGGGTGAGCTGCCGGAGCGGCAACGAATAGTGCCCCTCGTCCTCGAACCAATGAGTGGTGGCGGTGGGCACTTTGGCTGCCACCTCGCGGGCCATCCGGATGGGGATATTGCGGTCGAGTGCCCCATGCCAAAAGGTGACGGGCACCCGGATCGAGGAGAAATCGAGCTGCCAGTCATTGAGATAAACATCCGCATCCGCGACCACGCCGGGCCCGCCCTGACGGATGCCTTCGTGGAAACTGCCGATGAAAGTGTCGTAGCCGCCCGCGCCCTCGATGGCGTCGCGGTCTTCCGGCGGGACCGATTTGAGAATCCAGCTCATCGGCGGACGATTGGAGGGCATGTCGGAAATCCGGCGGGACAACCCAATGACACGGCCCAACACCCCCGGAGCATGGCGGCGGATTTTTAGAAGCAGGCGGTAGGTCCACATCAGATCGGAGTGATCCTTGAACTCGACCAGCGGCGGAGCCCCGCACACGACTGCCACGCGCTTGGTCTGATCCGGCAGCCACGCGGCGCACGCCAGCGCATAGGGACCGCCGCCGGAAACCCCCATGACGCGGAACTCGGCCAGCTCGAGATGATCGCTGAGCCCCCGGATCGTTTCCGACCACTGGGCGAGCGTCCGTTTTCCAGCGTAATCGGAACGCCCCATCCCCGGCCGGTCCGGGGAAATGATCCGCAGCCCTAGCCGCTTCGCCTCCTCGTCCAGTATCCACCCTTGCAACCGAGAACTCGGCCAACCGTGGAAAAACAGCAGCGGCTTCCCCGCCGGATCGCCGTATTCGGCATAACACAGCCGCCGTCCGTCCGGCGCGGTCCAGTATTGCTCGTCCATTTCCGACATCGCTGCCGCAGCATACGCACGGCAGGAAGAAATATCCCGCGACAATTTCGCCGCCACTCCGTGGATTTCTTGCACTCTAACGGGATCGGGGCGACAAAGGGGACGTGTCTGAAACGCGTCGTGCAGGAAGCTCCGCCGCCACCGCCCTGGTGGTGGCCAACATGATCGGAACCGGCGTTTTCGTCTCCCTTCACTTCCAGCTTTTTACCTACAGTGCGGCAACGCCGATCCTGATGCTTTGGATCGTGGGTGGTCTGGCGGCCCTCTGCGGGGCACTCAGCTATGCCGAGGTGGCGAAAGCCATGCCCCGTTCCGGAGGGGAGTACCGTTTCCTGAGCGAGTTGTTTCACCCGGCACTGGGCTTCATGGCCGGCCTGCTTTCCGCCGTAGTCGGATTCGCCGCCCCCACGGCGCTGGTGGCGCTCGCTCTGGGCATCTATCTCAACCGGAGCATCCCCGCGATACCCGTGGAGGCGGCAGCCGTGGCGGTCATTCTGCTCGGAGCATTCTCGCATGCCATGAGCGTGCGGACGAGCGGAAGGGTGCAACTGGTCGCCACGACCCTGAAGCTCGCCTTGATCGCCATCTTCCTCATCGCCTCGCTGTTCCTGCCAGGCCACGGCGACGTCCGCTGGGCCTCGCAGTCCGAGGATTGGAAGGCCATGTTCCAGCCGGCGTTCGCCGCCTCGCTGTTCTGGGTCTTCTACGCCTACACCGGCTGGAATGCAGCGGTGTATGGCCTTGAGGAATGGGACCAGCCGAAGCGCGACGTGAAGCGTGCCCTCGTGGGCGGCACCGTGATTGTCATCGCGATCTACGTGGCGCTGAACGCCGCTTTCCTGCGCGCCGCCTCCATGGAAAGCCTGAAGGAGACCGAAGCGATCGCCGATGTCGCAGCGGGAGCCTTGTTCGGTCCCGGGGTTGCCCACTGGACCTCCGCCCTCCTGGCAGCGGGACTCTTCTCGTCGGTCAGTGCGCTGCTGTGGGCAGGTCCGCGGGTTTTGGGATCGATGGGCCGGGACATGCCCGCGCTGGGTTGGTTCGCGGCGCAGGACCGGCCTCCAATCCGTTCGCTGGTGCTTCAGGCCGGACTGGCGGTGTTCTTCGTCTTCTATGGCAAGATCCTCGCGCTCTTTTCCAAACCCGCTGCCGGAGCCGTGGCCGATCCTTCCCAATCGAAGGGCGACCTCGAAAAGCTGATGAAATACACCACCGTCGGGCTTACACTCTGCTCCGCGCTGACGGTCGCCGGACTCTTCATTCTCTGGAGACGGGGCAAGGTCGGCGCACTGTCCCTGTTACCCGCCACCCTCTTCCTGATCATGAGCGCCTTCGTGATCTATCAATCCCTCGCCATGGATGTCGGCTGGCAGTCTCCGGGCTGGCAGCCGGGTCTCCGCGTCTGGCTGACCGCTCCCACTTTCTCCGGCCTCGTTACCGCGCTCGTCTGCGCCCTCCTCTGGTTTCCACTCAACCGCAAATCCCGATGAAACGCGCCTCCTTGTTGCTGTTCGCGCTGGCTCTTTCCGGCTGCTCGCCCGCACCGGTCAAAACCACCACACCCGGTGATCCGGCCGCCAATGATCCGCCACCGGTGTTCGCCCCGGTTTCCGGCACCGGCGATGCCAATGACGTCGCCCTCTTCCTGTCCGGCAAGCCGGTGCAACACGGTGCCGCCCTCGCCCAGATGCAGATGACGGCGAACTACAAGTCCTACTCGGACGACATGCGCTACCGCTGGCGTTACTACGCCTCGCGTCGTACTTACAAGCAGAGCATGTGGTCCGATGCGAACCTCGCGCCGACCATCGGCTCGCCCAACACCCTGCTCTATCCCTTCGGCGGTCCGGACCTGCTGCACGCCATCGGCATGTTCCCGCACACCTCCACCTACGTCCTGCTCGGGCTGGAACCGGCGGGCACGCTGCCCATGCTGGAGGGTCAGGATCCCGGCGCGGTGTTCGGCGCGCTCTCGCAGCTTTCCCGCTCGGTCGATACCCAGCTCAAGGTCGGCTACTTCATCACAAAGGACATGCGCAGCGATCTGGCCAATGGCCCGCTCCAGGGCGTGACGCCGATCCTGCTCTCCACCATCGGTCTGATGAACGGCACGGTGCAGAATATCCAGGCCATCTCAGCGGGCGGAAACTCCGGCGTGCAGATCGATTTCCGGCTCCCCGGTGCCGGCTCGAAGCGCGTCATCTACGTGGCGGGCGATCTCTCGAACCGTGGCTTCAGCGGCGGCTACCGCTCGTGGCTCTCGTCCTACGGCGGTTCTGTCGCCTACTTCAAGGCAGCCTCGTATCTGATGCATGACGATGGCTTCTCCGGCATCCGCAATTTCGTGCTGAGTAACAGCCGCGCGGTGGTTCAGGACGATTCCGGCATTCCCTTCCGCTTCTACAACGGCTGGGAAACGAAGCTCTTCGGCAGCTACGACACGCCGATCGAACTCTTTGCCAAGCACGCCCAGTCCGATCTAAAGGCCGCCTATGCCGCCGCCGGTCCGGTACCGCAGGTGCCCTTCGGCTCCGGCTACCAGGTCCGCGGCTCGAACGCGAACCTTCAACTCTTCAAGCGCTGAATCGCTTGGGATGAGAAGCCAAGAGATGAGGATACAGCCTTGCACGCTCCGCCCCCCTGCCCGAAACCAAGGGCATGGAACGTGACGCGCTGCCCCTCGACCGCCGCCTGCGGCAGGAAACCCTGTTCGCCCGCGAGCGGGTGTACCGGTTCGGGCAGCCCACCCCCCTTGAGCGTCTGATCCTGCCCGGTCCCGGCCCCGGTCCGGAGATCTGGGTGAAGCGTGAGGACCTTTCCCCGATCAAAGCCTACAAGTGGCGCGGTGCCTGCAACCGCATGGCCGTGCTCACGCCCGAGGAAGCCACCCGCGGTGTGGTCACCGCTTCCGCTGGCAACCACGCCCAAGGAGTCGCGCTCGCCGCGAAGCAGCTCGGTATCGACGCCCGTATCTACATGCCCCGCTCCACTCCGCGCGTGAAGCAGCAGGCGGTGAAACTCCATGGCGGCGACCGCGTGGAGATCCGCCTCGTCGGCGACAGCTACGATGAAGCCGTGACCGCCGCCCGCGAGGATGAGCGCACCACCGGCGCGGTCTATCTGCATGCGTATGATGACGTCCAGGTGATGGCAGGTCAGGCCACGCTCGCGGACGAGGTCGTGCTTTCCGGACACGGCCCTTTCGATGCCGCCTATCTCCAAATCGGCGGGGGCGGCATGGCCGCCGGGGCGGCGTGCTGGTTCCAGATGCTGTGGCCGGATACCGAACTCGTCGGCGTGGAAGGCGAAGGCCAGGCCTCGATGAAGGCCGCACTGGAAGCCGGTGAGCCGGTGACCTTGGAGAAGGTCGATATTTTCTGCGATGGCACCGCGGTGCGGAAAGCGGGATCGCTGCCATTCGAAGTCTGCCGCGACACGCTCGCCCGAGTCGAAACCGTCAGCAACACCGAGGTCAGCCGCGCCATCCGCGTGCTATGGGAAACCCTCCGCTGTGTCTCCGAACCATCCGGCGCGATGGGTCTTGCCGCGGTGCTGAAGAACCGCGAGGCCCTGGCCGGAAAGCGTGTGCTGGTCGTCGTCACCGGCGCGAACATCGACTTCCTCCAACTCGGGCTGATCGCCCAATCGGAAGGTGCGTCCGCTACCGCCAGCCGCACCCTGCGCGTCCGCATCCCGGAGCGTCCCGGCACCATGCTGGCCTTGCTCGATGGCTGCTTCGAGGGGCTCAACATCACCGATTTCCAATACGGCAAGTACCACGCCACCGAGGCCTGGCCGGTGTTCACGGTCACCTCGGATGATGATTCCCAGCTCGCCGCCCTGCCCGAACGACTCGCGGTGGGTGGCTACGAATGGAAAGATCTGGCCGGTGCCGTGGATGTGAACTTCCGCGCCATCCCGCTGCGCGAGGAACTGCTCACCAGCCCGTTGTTCCTGCGCCTCGACTTCTACGAACGCCGCGGCGCGCTCCACGACTTCCTCGACAAGATCATCCGCGGCCGCGCGAGCTTCTTTTACTTCAACTACCGCCAGTCCGGCGAACGCATCGGCCGTGCCCTGATCGGACTCGATTTCGAAACCGACGAAGCGCGTGACCAATTCACCGCCACCCTGCCGCCGCGCGGCGAAGGCTATCGCCTCTGCACTCCGCTGGATGCTGCGGCGCAGCACCGGATTCTAGGAGCCTGACTCCACTCTCTCCTCCGTTGATTTGACACCGCGCGTGTGAGGTATGGAAAACCAAGATACTCACAATCCCGCCAAGACCACCAATACCGCGCCCATCGACGCGGGCGTGATTCACTTCAACCAGCCCGAGTTGACCGGGCCGGGCGGATATCCCACGGACATCTCTGAGCGACTGCTTCGAACTTTCCTCACGGATATCGAGGATATCGGTAACTCGGGAGGGGGATTCATCCCCTTGGAGGGAATGTCCGACGAAGGCAGGAATACCGTCCTCACAGCCGAAAACGAAATCCGCTTTGCAGCCAGAGAGCACGCCCGGATCTTCACTCCGTTCGGTTTGGAGGTGTTCAGAAAAAGTGGCACACCCGAACACGTGCCCGTGGATGCCCGAAAACTGCAGGGTAATATCGCCACCCACAATCATCCGCTCTCCACTCCCCCGAGCTTGAGGGATCTCGTCACCGGAGTCCTCCATCATGCCCTCGAAATCCGGGTCTGTTCACCGGAGTTCACTTATTCGGTTCGATTCACCGGCGCAGTGGCAGGGGATATTGTCAACGGCTGGAGATTGCTCGACCCACTCTCTTATGTCGCAGGTCAGGAGTGGCTCCGCTCACAGAAAGAACCAGTCACTCCTGAAATTCTTGCTTCCCGTCGATTGCACGCCGCCCTGATGGAGCTTGCGCGAAGGGAGCTCATTCTCTACCATAGGGAAGCAAATGTTCCGCTCTGACCATATTCCAGGTAGCGATGCTTGGTATGATGACCTTGAAACTTGGATGGTTTCGGAGGGAATGGAGACGTCTGCCGAAAACATCGCCGTGGAAACCGAGCGCTTTATGATGCGGTCCGGCCAATTCGTCCCATCCGATTATCGGTTTTTACGAACCTTGCCGTCGCAGGCATCACGGAAAGCTTCCTGAACCTATCTTTCCGACCGGTCGGAAATTCGGTGATCCAGTCATGAAAAAGGCGGACCGCACGGTCCGCCTTTCTCAAAAGCTGTTCGTTATGGAGAATATCAGCCGCCGATCTCGGTGCGGCCGGAAAGCTGGGCCCCTTCTTCCATGGTGAAGACCTTGGACTTGATGTCACCGTTGATGCGGGACTTGTCCTTCAGTTCGCAGCGCTGGGAGGTGATCTTGCCTTCCACCTTGCCATAGACCTTCACCTCTCCGGCGGTCACGTCGCCTTTGACGAGGGCGTTTTCGCCGATGGTCACGCGGCCCTTGTCGGAGGTGATCTCACCCTCGATTTTGCCGTCGATGATCATGTCATTGGAGAACCGGATCGAACCCGTGATTTCGATGCCGCTGGCGAGAACGTTGGTCGGATTGGCCATAACGTTTGGAATGGAGCAAAGGTGGGACCGCTTGGCAAATGGAAACCCGGATCACTCGGGCTTTGAGAACACCGTCACGATCGGCCGGTGGTCGGATGCCACCGCCTCTGCGACCACCACGGTGGGCTTCACGGCCCGCAAACCACGCACCACGGTGAAATCGATCTCCTTCTCCGGCTTTGCAGCCGGTTCGGTCGCAGCGGGTCCGGATTTCGGCACCACCACCCACGGGGCTTGGGAAAAAACCTCGAGGGTCTTCGAGTCCGGAGTGGCATTGAAGTCCCCCGCCAGCACCAGCGGCAGGTTCGAAACACCCAGCAGAGCGGCCGATGCCACCTGAGCCTGAGCCAGTTGCCGGGCGGGGTCGCCGTAGTCGAGATGCAGCCCCGCAATGGTGATCGGGCCGAAATGGCTCTCCGCTTGGGCGGAAATCGCGATCCGTGGTTCTCCATCACCGGGCAGCCGGTGGACCTTGAGATCCGACAGCGGAAAGCGGGACAGGATCGCCTGGCCGTATTCACCGCCATCGTAGTCCATCGCCTTGCCGAAAACGTATTGAAGCTGGGTCAGCCGGGCCAGTTCCGCCGCCTGATCCACCTGCCCGCTGCGCTGGCATTTGTTATCCACCTCCTGCAGGATCACCACATCCGGCTCCTGGGATTGGATCACCGCGGCGATCCGGGCCAAATCCTGCTTTCCATCGCTTCCCTCTCCGTGGTGAAGGTTCCAACTGACCACCCGGAGTGGCTTCGGCCCCTCTCCGGCGCGGCATGGCAGAGCCAGCAGCACGGCGGTCAGGACGGGCAAAATCAATTTCATCACCCTCCCTACGTTGGGAAATTACCTGAAATTTCCGTGCATCCCTACGGAATTCCACGCTAGAAACGCCAAGAAACCCTCGTTTTGGCCTTATGCCTCGCGTCACCATCACCGTCCCGGACACCACTCCGCAGCCCTACCGCTTCCAGCTCGACCGCCGGAAGGTCACCCTCGGCCGGGGCAGCGACAACGATATCGTCATCAGCGACAGCTCCGTTTCGTCGAAGCACGCGGAAATGGTTCGCACGGACAACGGCTATGAAATCCGAGATCTGGGCTCCACCAACGGCACCAAGCTGGACGGCCAGCGCCGCATGACGATCCCTCTCTGGTCCGGCACAACCGTCATCCTTGGCGATGTGGCCTTCGATTTCCAACTCAGTGAGGACGAGCAGGCGGAACTCGGCGCGCAATCCCCGATCGAACCGCTCCCGGCCGAGCAGCCGGTTCGCCGCCGCAGCACCATGGCGGAGGCCCCCGTGGCAGGACGCTCCGGCACGGCCATGCTTTTGATTTTCCTCGTCCTGGCAGCCGCCGCTTTCAGCATCGGCCTCGCCATCCGCCACCAGAAGGAAACCGGGCACTCCCTGTTGAGCGAACTCACCGGCAAAAAGCCCGCCAAGAAAACCCCCGCCGGTTCCGAGCCAGCTCCTGCATCCGGCGAAACGCCTGCGGCTCCTGCGGAACCAGCCCCGGCGACCCCAGCGGAACCCACCACTCCGGCACCGTCCGAGCCCGCGAAGTAATTGCGTCTTTTCCGGCTCCTGCCATTTTCGCCGCGTGTCCAGCGCACCTCTCGGTATTTTCGATTCCGGCGTCGGCGGCCTCACCGTCGTCCGCGCCGTCCAGCAACTCCTTCCTCACGAGGAGATCATCTATCTCGGCGACACCGCCCGCCTGCCTTACGGATCGAAGAGTCCGCAGACGATCCGCCAGTTCGCCGATGAGGATGTGCGCTTCCTGCTGCACAAGGAGGTCAAGGCCATCGTGGTCGCGTGCAATACCGCCACCGCCCACGCCCTTCCCAACCTGCTGGCCCAGTACCGCACGCCGATCATCGGCGTGATCGAGCCGGGCGTGGAGGCCGCGCTTTCGGATCCGTCCACCCAGCGCGTGGGCATCATCGCCACCCAGGGCACGATCCGTTCGCACGCCTACCAGCATGCGCTGGCCCAGCGCCGCACCGGTCTGATCATCCACGGACAGGCGACCCCGCTGCTGGTTCCTTTCATCGAGGAAAACTGGATCGACCACCCCGCCACCCGCATGGTGCTGGAGGCCTATCTCCAGCCGCTGGTCGACAAGGGCATCGATACCCTGATGCTGGCCTGCACGCACTACCCGCTGCTCATTCCGGTGCTGAAGCAACTGCTGCCGGAAGACGTGCGGCTGGTGGACTCCGCCACCACCTGCGCGGAACACCTGAAGAAGGAACTCACACGCCTCAACCTGCTCGCACCCACGGACAAGGATGGCAAGCTCGCCATCCATCTCACGGACCTTTCCGAGCAATTCGAGGCTCTCGCCCGCCAGTTCCTGAAGAAATCCCCGGGCCGCATCCAACGCGCTGTCTTGGAATGAGCCAACGCCTCCGTCCACCGGGCGGACTTGTGCTTGTGTTTTTCCGGCACCGGGGTCACAACCGCCTCGTTCCGTAGGTGCGGCCTTGAGCCGGGGAGAGAGAAGATGACGCGGCCCACAGCGCCGCTCATCGGGTAAAAATGCGAAGAACGTAACGCGTTTTTCCTATCCCCGACCGTTTCTTTGTCAGAAGCTGACTACCTATATTCATGAGTACCCGACTGTTTGGAACCGACGGCATCCGTGGCCGTGTAAACGAATTTCCGATCACCGCTGAAGTCGCCCTCCGCGTCGGCAAGGCGGTCGCCCGCGTGCTGCGGTCCTCCGGTCCGAACCGGAACCGCGTGCTGCTGGGCAAGGACACCCGCATCTCCGGCTACATGCTCGAAACCGCCATGACCAGCGGTCTGGTTTCGATGGGCATGGACGTCTTCATGGTCGGTCCGATGCCGACCCCCGGTGTGGCCCACCTCACCAAGTCCATGGGGGCTGCCGCCGGCATCATGATCACCGCCTCGCACAATCCGTATGAGGACAACGGGATCAAGATCTTCGGCCCGGATGGCTACAAGCTCTCGGACGAGTTGGAAGCCATCGTCGAACGCCACATCCTCGGCGAGGAGCCGGAAGGCGCTCCCCTTCCTCCCCGCCAGATCGGCAAGGCCCACCGCATTGAGGACGCCCGCGGCCGCTACATCGAGTTCGCCAAGCACACTGCGGACAATATCTCGCTGCACGGGTTGAAGGTGGTGGTCGATTGCGGCCACGGTGCCGCCTATTTCATCGCACCGCTCATTTTCAAGGAACTCGGTGCGGAAGTCGTCACCGCGGGCATCAGCCCGGACGGCACCAACATCAACGACGGCTGCGGCGCGCTGCATCCGGAGAACGCCGGTGAACTGGTCCGCCGCCATGGAGCAGACCTTGGCATTTCCTTCGATGGCGACGCCGACCGCGTGATCTTCACCGACTCCAACGGCCAGGTCGTCAGCGGGGACCGCATTCTCGCCCTTTCCGCCATCGCGATGAAGGAGCAGGGCCGCCTCAAGCACGACACGCTGGTCTGCACCACCATGAGCAACCTCGGCCTCCACGAAGCCATGCGAAAGCAGGGCATCAAGGTCGAGACCACCGCCGTGGGTGACCGCCACGTCATCGAGGCGATGCGCAAGGGTGGCTACACTTTCGGCGGTGAAAATTCCGGTCACCTCATTTTCTCCGAACACGCGACCACTGGAGACGGTATCCTCAGCGCGCTCCAGGTGCTGCGCATGATGCGCGAGAAAAACGCCACGCTGGCGACCCTCGCCTCGATCATGCAGGAGTATCCGAACCAGCTCGCGAACATTCCCGTGACGGACAAACCTCCGATCGAGAACCTGCCAAAGCTCACCAAGCTGATGAAGCAGGCGACCAAGGAGTTCGGCGCGGACGGCCGCCATCTCATCCGCTACTCCGGCACCGAGAAAAAAATCCGCGTGCTGGTGGAGCACCGTGAGATCGAAAGCGCCCGCCTGTGGGTGAGCAAGTTCGCCGCCGCCATCCGCGAGGAAATCGGTTGATCCGGAGCCATGAGCACCACCACCTGCCACCCGGTCACGCTCACCCGCGAGCTGGAGGACTTCCCGATTGGCAATCTGCCGCTGCGGGCCCGCCACGACCTACTACGTGCATCGTGGCCGCAGCCGGGAGCGCACATCCATCCCCATGCCTGGATCGATGCGGAGGATGCCGCGCTGTTCCATGATCCGGAGGTGAAAACCCTTGTCGATCCCGAAGGTGGCGTACTGGCGTGGACCGGGGAAACACCGGATCTCAGCGCGCCCCGCACCGCCGCGCGATCGTTCTTCATCCGCTATCCCTGGGATCTTCTGAAAGCGAACGAGCAGCTCGTCTCCGGACTGCTGGAATCCCGCATCGAGGGCGACCTTCATCCCTCCGCGGTCGTCGAGGGCATCCTTCACCTCTCTCCCGGCGCGCGCATCCTTCCCGGCGTCTATATCGAGGGCAATGTCATCGTCGGCCCCGGCAGCAAGCTGGGCCCGAACTGCTACATCCGGGGCAACACCTCCATCGGAGCGAACTGCCACGTAGGCCAAGCCGTCGAGATCAAGAACAGCATCCTCCTCGACAAGGCCAGCATCGGCCACCTGTCGTATGTCGGCGATTCCATCATCGGCGAGAAGGTGAACTTCGGCGCGGGCACCATTGTCTCCAATTTCCGTCATGACGGCAAAAACCACCACTCGATGGTGGACGGCGTGCTCGTTGATACCGGCCGCCGGAAATTCGGAGCCATCATCGGTGATGGCGTCCACACCGGCATCCACACTTCCATCTACTGCGGGCGCAAGCTCTGGCCCGGAACGTCCACCCGTCCCGGCGATATCATTCAAAAAGACAAGACCTCGGACTAGGTCTTCTCTTCGTTTAGAATTTGAAATTTAGAATTTAGCATTTCTCAATCCATGTGCGGCATCGTCGGATACCTTGGCAAAGCGGACGCGGCGTCCGTTCTCATCAACGGCCTTCGCAGGCTGGAATACCGTGGCTACGATTCCGCGGGCGTGGCCCTGCTCGATGACGGCAAGATCGTCGTCACCAAGGCTCCGGGGAAAGTCTCCGCATTGAGCGAAAAAGCCCGCGCCGAGTGGCCGGCGGAACGTTTCAGCCGCAGCGGCACCGGCATCGCCCACACCCGCTGGGCCACCCACGGTCCGCCCACCGAGGCGAACGCCCACCCGCACCTCGACCAATCCGGAGACATCGCGCTCGTTCACAACGGCATCATCGAGAACTACCGCGCCCTGCGTGCGCGCCTCGAAGCGAAAGGCCACCTGTTCCTTTCCGATACCGATACCGAAGTGCTCTCGCATCTCATCGGAGACAGCTACAAGAGCAACCTGTTCCAAGCCGTCTGCGATGCGCTCCACCAGGTGGAGGGCACCTTCGGCATCGCCGTGCTGTCCGCACGCGAACCCGGCAAGATCGTGACCGCCCGCCGTGGCAGCCCGATCGTCATCGGCGTGGGCGAAGGTGAAACCATCATCGCCTCCGATGCCTCCGCGATCCTCTCGCACACGCAACGGGTCATTTATCTTAATGACAACGACATCGCCACCGTCACCGCGGACTCCATCGACATCCGCGACCTGAACAACGTGCCGGTGACCCGCGAGATCGCCGAGCTGGGCTTCGATGCCACCGCTGCGGAGAAAGGCGGCTACGCGCATTTCATGCTCAAGGAAATCCACGAGCAGCCGGACGCGCTGGCCAATGCCATCCGTGGCCGTCTCGATTTCAATCTCGGCACCTCCGTGCTGTCCGGCATGGGCACCTCGCCGCGCGAACTGGCGGAGATTTCCCGTATCGTCCTCGTCGGCTGTGGCACCTCGCTGCACGCCGGTCTGGTGGGTGAGTATGCATTCGAAGATCTTGCGAACATTCCCGCGGAAGTGCAGCAGGCGGCGGAGTTCCGCTACCGCAATCCAATCGTCAGCCGCAACGACCTCGTCGTCGCCATCTCCCAGTCCGGTGAAACCGCCGACACGCTCGCAGCGGTCCGTGAGGCGATCCAGAAGGGAGCGTTCGTGATGAGCCTGTGCAACGTCGTGGGCTCCACCATCGCCCGTGAAACCTCGCGCGGTGTCTATCTCCACGCCGGTCCGGAAATCTCAGTCGCCTCCACCAAGGCCTTCACCTGCCAGGTCGCGATCCTGCTGATGATGGCACTCAAGCTGGGCCGTGGCCGCCGCTTCTCCCGCGAGGAGGGCATGCAGCTCGCCAAGGCCATCGAATCGATCCCGGATCTCGTCGCCCGCACGGTGCGGCAGAGCGACCACATCGCGGAGATCGCCGCACGCTACGCGAAGAACGAGCACGCGTTCTTCATCGGCCGCGGACCGATGTATCCCGTCGCGCTGGAAGGCGCGCTCAAACTCAAGGAGATCTCGTACATCCATGCGGAGGGCTATCACGCCGCCGAGCTGAAACACGGCCCGATTGCCCTGCTGGAAAAAGACACGCCGGTCGTCGCGCTGGCTTGTGATATCCCGGGCAAGGACAAAACCCTCGGCAACGTCGAGGAATGCCGCGCCCGCGGTGCCCGCATTCTCGGCATCATCACCGAAGGCGATCACGAAGCCGCCGCGGTGATGGATGATGTGATTGAAATTCCGCGCACCCATCCCTTGGTCGCCACCATTCCGGCCGCTGTTGCTCTCCAGCTCTTCGCCTATCACGTGGCCAACGCCCGCGGTTGCGAGATCGACCAGCCCCGCAACCTCGCGAAGAGCGTGACGGTGGAGTGAACGGTCTGGAGTGTGGACGCTTGCGCCACCAGATGATCTTCATGGTTGAGCCATCCCTCTTACGACCTCGGAGAGGTCGCGGATCATAGCCGGAGCGTCGCGCAGTGACCTCCGGATTCAGTGCATCTTTTTGATTTTCTTCCGACCCCGGAGGGGTCGCAGCAGGGCCGACAGGCGGATGCGCCCCCTTTCGCAGCGGAGGTCTTAAAGCTCATCCGCCTTCCGCACCCTGCTGACGCATGGGTGCGGATTCCTAGAGAGAACTACGATCCGGAGGTATCGTCGCCGAGGCTCCTCAACCTCCGGCTATGTTCTACGACCTCTTCGAGGTCGGGACTCCGAGCCCTTGCAATGGCAGGAGAGCCACAAGCAACTCCCTTCTCCCTTCACTCCACCGCCTCCAGGATCTCCGGCAGGCTGCCCGGATTTCCCGTGAGGCGCGGGTTGCCCTCCCAATCGGCACGATTCCCGAACATCCGCATCGCGAGGCGCTTCAGATGCTCACCCGCATTCCGGTCCGATGGCTGGATCCTGCGCAGACGGTCCTCGTCCGCATCCTTGTAGAGCTGCCAGCTGAACGTCGGTCGCAGATCCACATTCGTCTTTCTCTCCCAGCCGCGCATTTCCCCGAAGCGCAAGTCAGCGAGCCAGACCCCCTTCGCAGTCGGGCGAGCGATCCACCAGCCGTTGGAGAAACTCTCCACCCGTTTGGCCTCGGGCATCTCCGCGACCAACGCGAAAGACTCCCTCCCTTTCGGCACCACCACCCAGCGCACCGGCGTGGTCGGAGTCTCGAAGACCGACTTGTAGCCGATCCAGAATTCATCCCCCCGGTCGACGACCGAGCGCCACAACAGGATATTGAACAGAGTGGGTGCCTCCATTCGGCGCTGGAGCGTTACCTGACGGCGCTGTAGATCCGCCTCGAACCCGGACGAGACCCAGAACTTCGCCGCCACCGCCACCCCTATATAAATAGCAGGGATCATCAGACCACGGCGGCACAACTTTTGCCGCTTCGGGTCCTTTTTCCTGAGAAACGCCAGCCACACCACCGCCACCAACAGCGGCAGGGTGACAAAGGGATCGATGATGAAAAGGCAACTGAACCCGACCGGATAATTCGAAAACGGAGAGAACACCTTGGTCCCATAAGTCGTCAGGCAGTCGAGCAGCAGGTGGCTGCCCATCGCCGCCGCAATGAACCCCGCGGCTTGGTTCCGGGTGACCTTGTCCTTCTTCCACAGCTTCGCCAGCCAGGGCGACAATCCGAACACCGCCACTACCCATAGCAACAGCGAGTGGGTGATGCCGCGGTGGAGCATCAGATTCCAAGACGTGTCCGCGACCATCCCGAACAGCACGTCGATGTCCGGCAGGCTGCCAAAGAGCGCCCCCCACGCCAGCGCGCGGTTGCCGAGCTTTTTGCCCAGCAACGCCTCCCCGATGGCCGCCCCCATCACCACGTGAGTCACCGAATCCACGCCCCACCGGAGCCTTGTTCGGCCCGCAGGGTCAAGAGCGGAGCGGAACAACCGGCAGGTGGACCGGCCCGAATTTCAAATTTGAGATTTCCGTAGCATCCGTCACCTTCCCTGCGGATTTCTTTTCAAGAATCCCGCCCGCCCATGGTTCCGGAGCCCCAGCTTTTTGACGATTTCCCGGTTGACACCCCATGGGGTCGTCCCTAGATTGCGCGCCCCTCCGCCCCGCGAGCAGCCGGTTGCGAGCGCAGGAGGCATTTCACGATTCGCCATGAAAACGTTTTCCGCCAAGCCTCACGAAGTCGAGCGCAAGTGGTATGTGATCGACGCCAAGGACAAGGTCCTCGGTCAAGTCGCCGTCGAGGCCGCCAACCTGCTCCGTGGTAAGGGCAAGCCCATCTTCACCACCCACGTCGATACCGGCGATTTCGTGATCGTGATCAATGCCGAGCACGTCCGCCTCACCGGCACCAAGGAAATCGACAAGATCTACACCCGTTTCTCCGGCTACGTCGGCGGCAAAAAGGTCGAGACCCCGCGCATGATCCGCAAGCGCCGCCCGGTCCTCCTCGTCGAGAACGCCGTCTGGGGCATGATCCCGAAAACCCGCCTTGGCCGCTCCCAGTTCACCAAGCTGAAGGTTTACGCCGGTGCCGAGCACCCGCACGAAGCCCAGCAGCCGACCGTCCGCGAAGTCCGCTAATCCCAGCCTCTCCAATTCTCATGTCCGCCACCACCACCCACAGCGCCACCGGCCGCCGCAAGACCGCCGTCGCCCGCGTCTGGATGACCGAAGGCACCGGCCAGATCACCATCAACGGCCGTCTGTTCGAAGACTATCTTCCGACCATCGAGCTGCAGAACTCCGTTCTCGCTCCGTTCCAAGCCGCCGCGCTGGTCAACAAGTTCGACCTCAACGTCGTCGTCAAGGGTGGTGGCACCCCGGCCCAGGCCATCGCCATCCGCCACGCTGTTTCCCGTGCCCTCAACCTGCACGACCCGGAAACCCGCAAGCTGATCAAGCCGCTCGGCTACCTCACCCGCGACCCTCGCATGAAGGAGCGCAAGAAATCCGGTCAGCCTGGCGCCCGCGCCCGCTTCCAGTTCTCCAAGCGCTAAGCGAATCGAATCGTTTTTGGAAAAAGCCGCATCCTCACGGGATGCGGCTTTTTCGTTTTCGATACGGAACGCTTTTGGCTTTCCGAGCCGCCCCATCCCGCGTTCCTCTTTCCGCCATGAAACTCCTCTCTTGGAACGTGAACGGCCTGCGCGCCGTGCTTGGCAAGGGCTTCGGCGAATTCGTCGGCACCGAGAAACCGGACATCCTCTGCCTCCAGGAAACCAAGGCCCGCCGCGAGCAGGTCACCCTGCCGCCGGAGCTGGACGGCTACCATGCCTTCTGGAACTCCGCCCAGAAACCCGGCTACTCCGGTGTGGCGGTCTTCACCCGCGACCAGCCTCTCAATGTCACCGAGGGCATGGGCATCGACGAGCATGATACCGAGGGCCGTGTGTTGACGCTGGAGTATCCCGATTTCGCCCTGGTGAACGTTTACACCCCGAATGCCCAGGACGAGCTGCGCCGTTTGCCCTACCGCCTTCAGTGGGACGCGGCCTTCCGCCATCATTTGCAAACTCTCGCCGCGCACAAACCGGTGATTTTCTGCGGCGACCTCAACGTGGCCCACCACGAGATCGACCTCGCCCGCCCGGCCTCCAACCGCAAGAACCCGGGGTTCTCGGACGAGGAGCGTGCCAGCTTCACGGAACTACTGGGAGCCGGCTTCACCGACAGCTTCCGCCACTTCCACCCGGACCAACCCGGCCACTACTCATGGTGGTCCTACCGCGCCAATGCCCGCCAGAACAACGTCGGGTGGCGCATCGACTACTTCGGCGTCACGCCATCCTTCATGGGCAACGTGAAGTCCGCCTCGATCCTGCCCCATGTGCATGGCTCCGACCATTGCCCGGTGGGAGTAGTGTTGGGCTGAGAACTTGGCCTATCTTCAGCGCCAGAGGCCCGTCCCATTGCGTAGGATATTGCTTACGCGATCCCGGCATGTTGCAACCCTCTGGATTTGATAAGGTCGCGTCGTCAGGGATCGCTGTTCCCCTGGCTGTTTCCCAACACTGTCCTTGGTTTTACAAACCCCACCCCATCCCCCTTCGGTTCTCCTGGCATCGGAAATGCCTCTCCGATGCCAGTGCCATTTTCGGACCATGAGCCGGGGCATGAAAAAACGCCGGGACCCATAGGTCATCCGGCGCTCTCACAAAGGCGGATCGTCCGGCCTACCAATTCACATTCACCCCGCGGGTGTCTATGTGGGTGAAGCCCGGATAGCCACCGACTCCGCCTTTGAACAGGCCACGGTCGCGAAGATTACGGGTAACGGCGGTCACCGTGCTGGCGGAGGTGTGGAAGACCACGTCGCAAGCGACGTTCGCCTGATGCCATGAGGCGCTCTTCGCTCCCGGGCAGCGGGCGTTGTAGGCTGGATTCCGGTAGGCGGAGACGATCTCCTTCACCGGGATGTTCATTTCGGCGGCCACACGATCGATCACTTGCAGAGTGGGCACGATCTGGCGCCAGTAGATTTTCGGCGGGATACTGTTCCAGACCCCCTGATGCTCCTTGGCGTGCGCGTCGATCACCTGGCGGACGGTGAGACGGCTCAATTTGATGGCGGAGAGGTAGGTGGCGTACTCGGCCAGCAGGGAACCCTGGCGGGCGCACCATTCGGGCGGCAGATCGGCAAGATCGATATTGGACGAAAACTTCTGGAGAAACGCCGCTTTCACGGAACCGGAGGAAACCGCGAGCGCCAGACCGGTGAGGCCGAAGGTGGCGAGCGCTTTCCGGCGGGAGAGCGCCGGAGCCGGGAGTTGTCCAGATGACGTGTCGATCATGTTTCGGCTGGTGAGGGGATGGACGAAGCGGAAGCGCGGCGCATGCCAGCGTGACGTGGCTTTTTCCAAGATCGACCGGGGGATAAACCGGATCCGGGGGAGGGTCGCAAGGAAATTAGGCCCGCCGGTCTCTAACGGTTATCCGCTCCCATGGTTCCGTTGGAAAACGGCATCGGCTCCGCGGTGCCTTCCGCCGGAATGATCAGGAAATACGTAATAACCGGCAAAACCCTGTTTGAATGGAACAACTCCGCTTTCCGTCCATCCGGAGTGTCGGCCTCCACCTCTCCCACGACCATCCATCTCCCGCCTCGACAGCCGGGCAGGGCACGCCCAAGCTTCCGCACCTTCATGCGGATTTCGGATCGTTACATCGGCAGGCAGGTGCTGTGGAGCACCGTCTTCGCCATCATCGTCCTGTCGCTCGTGCTGATGCTGGGCAGTTTGTTCCAGCAGATCCGGCCGCTGCTGGTGGAGCAGCGCATTCCCTTCGGCCTCGTCGCCCGCTTTGCGCTGAACATCCTGCCGTTCTCGATGATGTTCACCATTCCGTGGGGTTTCCTCTCCGCGGTGCTGCTGGTATTCGGCCGGCTTTCCTCGGAACAGGAGCTCACCGGTTTCCGGGTGGCGGGCATCAGCCTGCCGCGCCTCGCCGCGCCGGTGTTCATTCTAGCCATCATCCTCTCCGGCCTCTGCCTGTGGCTGAACGTGGATGTGGCCCCGCGCGCAAAAGCCTCCCTGGACAACATGATCTACAAGGAGGTCATGAAGAACCCGAAGGCCCTGCTCGATCCGGGTGCGGTGCAGTCGCGCTTCAGCAACCAGAAAGTCTTCGTGGAAGCCAAGGATGGCGACGCCCTCGTCGGCTTCCACATGTATCAAACCCGCAAGGCGAACGACCCGAACGGCCCCACCCCGGCCTACGTGCATGCCAAGCGGGTCGAACTGCTGGTGGACCAGACCAAGCAGCAGTTCCGCCTCACTCTCGATGGTGCCTACATCGAAACGAAGAACGACAAGGGCAAGTACCAGCCGGCTTTCACCGGGGATGCGAAGTACTGGTTCCTCAATTTCTCCGACTCCCGGCCGAAGAAACCACGCGCGGGCGTGATGAGCGCGGATGAGATCCACGCCTTCGTCAATTCCCTGCCCCCACAGACGGAGAAGGGAAAGATCGCCATGCAGGAGCGCGTGAAGATCAGCTTCCTTTCCGAAATCACGAAACGTTACTCATTTTCGATGGCCTGCCTGGCCTTCGCATTCGTGGGCGTGCCGCTGGCGCTGAAAACCCGCCGCCAGGACACCTCCTTCGGATTGATCCTCAGCATGCTCATCGCCGCAGGCTACTTCCTCTCCACCTTCATCGCCGACCAGTTCCACACCACCACCGCAACAGCGATCGCCTTGTGGTCGCCGAACGTGGTGTGCGTGATCCTCGGCCTGATCTTGTTCCGGCGCGCGCGCTTCCGCTGAGTGTCGTAAAAATCCGCCACAGGGGGATTCGGCACTGGCCAGTCCTCCGGGATGGACGATGCTTTCCGCCATGCGCCGTTTGTTGATTCCCCTCGTCCTGCTGCTGGCTGTCGCCGGAGGCCTTTTCTGGTGGTTTTCCCCGGAGCAGGTGGTGAAGCGCCGGACGAAGGATCTGCTGGAGATTTTCACTTTCGATGCAGGCTCCTCCAGGGCGAACCGTGAAATGGGCGGGCTGAAGCTCACTCCTCTGCTGGCTCAGGAGGTGAGCGTCGATGTGCCGGAGGTTCAGGATGCCAACGGCTCTTTTTCCAAGAGCGACATCGAAAGCGGCTTCCACTCGCTCTGCGCACTGGCCAAGGAAACGAAATTCACCCTCCAGCACTACGATTCCATCGTGATCGGTGGCGATCAGGCCACGGTGATCGCCACCGTGGATGCACTGGTGGACCTCCGGTCCTACCGCCCTGCCGATGGCCCGGGCGAACTCACCCTGGTATGGAAGAAGGCCAAGGACGGCTGGCAGCTCACGACTCTGGCTTGGCGCGAAAAGAGGAAATAGGCCGCCTCATTCACCGAGGAATACGAATTCCTCCGCCATGCGGTTGAGCGAACGCCGTGCCGTGGGCAACGCCTCGGAAAGCGCGCCAAGCAAATGACGCGGAGTACTTGCCGGAGCTTCGGGGTTATCCGCCGCCCCCCGGAAGGCCCGGCAGGCGAAGGCCTCGTAGAATTCCACATCCGGGGCTCCCCGGCGCTCGGCCCGGTGCCTTAGAAAGGCGGGATACATCCCGGTCAGGACGAGAAACTGGTTCCCGGCCGCCAACTGCAGGTGAAAGCGCAGGCGGCCGCTGGACGTCTCCAGGATCGAAAGGAAATCGGCGGCATGGGTGATGCCGCGGGCGGCGTCCTTGAGCACATCCCCCGGCTCCGCACCCACCCGTTCCGCCAGAACCCCGGCGACGTAGTTCGCGAGTGCGGGATCGGTCAGTCCGGCCTGCAGGAACACGTGCCGGACCATGACATAGAAATAGAACGCGGGAGACACCTGCAAGGCAGAGGGCGAATCCAGTACCGCACGAAACACCTGCTTGAGATCGAGCATTTCACGCAGGGCCTCCGGATCATCCCACAGGCCGCTCAGATGAGAGCGGGTCTCCGCCGGAGCGAGCACCTCGCCCAAAAATGCAAAGTCCGACGCGCTGAAGCGGTCCCGGCTCGAAGGCATCCATGATCCCCTCATGCTTCCTACATTAGCAAAACGGAGGCCAAATGGGCGAGAAAATACTTAGCATTCCTTAATAACATCTCGCTTGAACCCTTGATACTACAAGACAATACGTTTTTTTACGTATCCTTTTTCCCTTGCCCAAAATAGGAACGACCCCGTAGGTAGGCCGCCCCGCAGGGGAACCTACTGACGATGAACATGACCCGGAAATACAAATCCGTGGCCCTGGCAATCGCCGGAGTCATTACACTCCCGAGCTGTGCTTCCACCAGCACCGCCTCGTCGGGTACCGCCGCCGACTCATGGAAGATCGCTTCGATCCAACATGGCCAGGCATCGTGGTACTCGGTCAAAACCAACGGCGGCACCCGTACCGCCAGCGGTGAACATCTGACCAATTCGGCAGCTACTGCCGCTCACAAGACGCTGCCGCTCGGCAGCAAGGTGCGTGTGGTCAATATGAAAAACGGAAAATCCGAAATCGTGAGGATCACCGACCGCGGCCCATATGTGCGTGGACGGGTGATCGACGTGACTGTCGGTGTCGCAGAACGATTGGGCTTCATGGCCCGCGGCGTCACTTCCGTGAAACTTGAAGTGCTCGGCGACAAGGATTCCTGATCCTCCCGAAGCATCACCCCTTCCATTGTAAAATGCCCCGTAGCACCCGCTACGGGGCATTTTCTATGTCGAGACATAACAAATTATAGGGCAATTTGCACGATGTCCGATTTTGATCTTTATGCCGACAGAACTTAATTGTAAAGAAAAGGTGAACTCCCCCGACTAAATTCCGATGACCGAAACTCGACTCGAAGGCTTGGATATTCCGCCGCTGCCTCCAGTTCTGGAAGCGGAGCTTGCCACTCTTGGAGCGGAAGGCGCGGACAGACTGCTGAATGTCATCCGCGGCCTGTTCCACTGCATCGGCGACCTCAACCAACGGGTCTCCGAGCTGGAGAAGCGTCTGCTTCCATAATCACAGCACTCCGTTGGCACAGGCGATCTCGCCGTGCCCGGCCAGAGCATTGATCAGATTCACCAGCGACTTCATCGCTTGGCGCGGTACGCTCTCAAACGTGCGCGAGCCAATGTGTGGCGTGACAATCACCTTCGGGTGATGCAGCAGCGGGTGATCCGCGGGCGGCGGCTCCTGATCGAGCACGTCCGTGGCATAACCGGCGAGCTTGCCTGAATCCAGCGCTGCAATCACTGCGGCGGCATCGACCAGTTCACCACGGCCGGTGTTGATGATCCAGCCGCCGTCCGGCATGAATGCGATGCGCTCCGCGCTCACACAATGATGGGTATCCGCGCCGAGCTTGGTGTGCGGGCTGATGATGTCCACGGACGAAAAGAGGGATTCGAGAGTGTCGTGGCGCCGGATGCCGTATTGGGCGGCCACTTCCTCCGGCCAATAGTTGCCGAAGCCGTGGACCTCCATGCCGAAGGCGGCGGCACGCTTGGCAACCTCCTGACCGATGCGGCCCAAACCGATCAAGCCGATGCGCTTGGCGTATAGCTCGTTGCCGGTCTTGCGGTCCCAGCGGCCGGCACGGGTGGAGTCCACGCTGAAGATGAGGTTCTTGGTGATAGCCAGCAGCAGGGCGAAGGTGTGCTCCGCCACCGTATCATGGTTCACGCCGGGGGTGAAAAGAACGGGGATTTTCAGCTCCTTGGTCGAGGGGATGTCGATCTTGTCGAGACCGATGCCGTACTTCGAGATCACGCGAAGGCGCGGCAGCGACTTGTCGAGCACCGCGCGGGTGATGTCATCATCCCCGCAGAGGAAGGCATCGAACTCCCCCGCCAGCTCCAGCATGCGGGACTCGGGAAGAGGGCCTCGCTCACGGACGATTTCCCAGCCCTGGGACTCCAGAAGGGCGTGATGCGGACCGGGGGTGTCTTGGAAACTGCAGGTGGTCAGAAGGACTCGCATGGTGCCTCTTTCCCTCCCGTATCCGCCCCGCCGAGTGAAGCTCAAAAAATTGCATTCATCAAATTTCCGCGATTCGAGGTTTCAGCTATCGGGATTTCCCCCTTATGGGTGCCGCGTGCTTCCGTGGTTTTCAGATGGCAGGTTTCCGCTCTACCTCGCGCCAATGGCCGGGGTGACGGATGTGGTGTTCCGGCAGATCTGCAAGGAACTGGGCGCGGACGTGATGGTGACGGAGTTCGTTTCCGCGGAGGGCATCCTCCAGCGTGACGACCGCACGCGGAAATACACGGAGTTCAACGACGGCCAGCGGCCGGTGGGCGTCCAGCTCTTCGGGGCTGATGGCGTCCGCATGGGTGAGGCGGCGAAAAAGATCATCGACTGGAAGCGACCGGACTTCATCGACATCAACTTCGGCTGTCCGGTAAACAAGGTGGTGGCCCGCAATGGCGGCTCCTCCCTGCTCCGGGATTGCCCGCTGCTTACGTCCGTGGCTACCGGCGTGGCAAAAGCCGTGGGCGATCAGGTTCCCGTGACCGCGAAGATCCGCATCGGCTGGGACGAGCAGACTGTGAACGCAGTGGAGGTTTCCAAAATTCTCGTGGACTGCGGCATGCAGGCGATCGCGGTCCACGGCCGCACCCGTGCGCAAGGCTACACCGGCGAAGCCTGCTGGAACACGATCGACGCCGTCGCCCGGGCCATAACGGTGCCGGTGATCGGCAATGGCGACATTGCCAACGGCGAGGATGTCGCCCGCCGCAAACGCGAAACCGCCGTCTCCGGCGTGATGATCGGCCGCGCCGCGATGCAGAATCCGTGGGTATTCCTGCAAGCGAAGCACTACATCGCGACCGGTGAAATCCTGCCGCCGGTGCCGGTGGAGGAGCGCTGGAAGCTGGTGCTGCGCCATTGCCGGCTGGTCGTGGAAGGTGGGAAAAACGGCGACGAACGCCAGACACTCATCGGCATGCGCTCCCGGCTCATGGCCTACTGCAAGGGATTTCCCGGGGCCAAGGACCTGCGGCAGCGGATCTGCCAGGTGACCACCGTCTCGGAAGTCGAGGCGCTGGCGGAGTTTTCCATCGCCCAAGCGCTGGCCGGCCATGAGGAATGACCGCGGGTCATAACTCCGGCTTTTCATCCCGGCGGAATCTGTTAGCGTCCCGCTCATGGAAAGCCATGAGGTGTTGAGACAAGCGTTTCAGAAAACGAGCCCGAAAGCGGTCGCTTCCGAGCTGGGGATCTCGCTTTCGCTGGTCTACAAGTGGGCGGAAAAGCAGTCCGAGGACGGCTCCGGCAGCCGCAACCCGCTCGACCGCCTGCTGAAGGTGATCGAGCTCAGCGGCGACGAGCGCATCATCCACTGGCTGTGCCAGCAGACCGGCGGCTACTTCGTGCCGAATCCGGACGGCAAGCACTTCAACAAAGGCATCCTCCCGGCCACCCAGGAAATCATCGGCCAGTTCTCCGAACTGCTCAGCCGCATTTCCACCGCCGCCGTGGACCACTCGATCACTCCGGAAGAAGCCGCTGACATCCGCGAGGGCTGGGACAAGCTGAAGAGTTACACCGAGAGCTTCGTGCGCTGCTGTGAGAAGGGGGACTTCGAGCAGATGCTGCACATTCCCGCGCCCTCGCAGGGTCCGGCACGGCTGACCGGCAAGGTGTAAGGCCCCTCTCCCGGGGCTGACGAACTTCTCTCTTCACGCCCCGGCCGTTCCCCTCTACCTCCTTGGCCAGCAACCATGGCCGAGAAAGCGTTTCATTACCAGGATCCCTTCCCGCTGGGACCGGACACCACCGAGTACGAGAAGATCAGTTCCGAACACGTCTCGGTCTCGGAGTTCGAAGGCCAGCCGGTCCTCAAGGTTGCGCCGGAAGGTCTGGCGCTGCTGGCCAATGAGGCGATGAAGGCGATCAACTTCACGCTGCGTCCGTCCCATCTCACACAGGTGGCCGCGATCCTCGATGACCCGGAGGCCACCGAGAACGACCGCATGGTGGCGCTGATGCTTCTGAAGAATGCGGAGATTGCCGCGCAAGGCATCCTCCCCGCCTGCCAGGATACCGGCACCGCCACGGTGATAGGCAAGAAGGGCCAGCAGGTGTGGACCGGCGTGGACGATGCCGAATGGCTCTCGAAGGGCATCCACAAGACCTACACCGAGGAGAACCTGCGCTACTCTCAGACCGCTCCGCTGAACATGTACGACGAGGTCAACACCAAGACCAACCTGCCCGCACAGATCGACCTGTATGCGTCCGAAGGTGATGCCTACAAGTTCATGTTCGTCTCGAAGGGCGGCGGCTCGGCCAACAAGACCTTCCTCTATCAGGAGACCAAGGCGCTGTTGAATCCGAAGCGTCTCAAGGAATTCTGCATCGAGAAGATGCGCTCGCTCGGCACCGCAGCCTGCCCTCCCTATCACCTCGCCTTTGTCATCGGCGGCACCTCGGCCGAAGCCTGCCTGAAGAATGTAAAGCTCGCTTCGACTCGTTACCTGGATGCGCTGCCGACTTCCGGCAACGAACACGGCCAGGCGTTCCGTGATCTGGAGTTGGAGAAGGAACTGCTTGCAGCAGCCCGTGAGATCGGCATCGGCGCGCAGTTCGGCGGCAAGTACTTCGCGCTCGACGTCCGGGTAATCCGCCTTCCACGCCATGGCGCCTCCTGCCCGGTCGGCATCGGTGTCTCTTGCTCCGCCGACCGCCAGGCCAAGGCGAAGATCACCAGGGACGGCATCTTCCTCGAAAAGCTCGAGAAGAGCCCCGGCCGTTTCATTCCGGAGAAATACCGCGACTGGAAGTTCAACGGCGTGCCCATCGACCTCGACAAGGGCATGCCGGAAACGCTGGCCACGCTTTCCAAGTATCCGGTGACCACTGCCGTCTCTCTCACCGGCACGATCATCGTCGCCCGCGACATCGCACATGCGAAGCTGAAGGAGTATCTCGAAGCGAATGGCGAGCTGCCGGACTACATCAAGCAGTACCCGGTTTACTACGCCGGTCCGGCGAAGACTCCGGCGGGCATGGCCTCCGGTTCGTTCGGCCCGACCACGGCCGGCCGCATGGATTCCTACGTCGATCTCTTCCAGAGCCACGGCGGCTCGATGGTGATGCTGGCGAAGGGCAACCGCTCGCAGGCTGTGACGGATGCGTGCAAGACCCACGGCGGCTTCTATCTCGGCTCCGCCGGTGGCCCTGCTGCCCTGCTCGCCCGCGATCACATCAAGTCGCAGGAGGTCGTCGCCTGGCCGGAACTCGGCATGGAAGCAGTGTGGAAAATCACCGTGGAGAATTTCCCGGCATTCATCCTCGTCGACAACAAGGGCAACGACTTCTTCAAGAAGATCAACGAATGCCCTGTCTGCGTGTGAGCATTTGATGGTAGCCGAAAGCTCTGCTTTTGGATCGTCGCGGCAAGCTCCAGCTTGCGGCGGCTCACAGACCAGAAGATCCCCACCCACCGGATGACTGGAGCCATCCGGGACAACCTGAAAGCGGAGCTTTCAGCTACAATTCATGAACATCACCGGCCAGCATCACGTCGCGATCATTTGCTCGGACTATCCACGCTCAAAGACATTCTACACGGAGCTGTTGGGCTTCGAGGTGATCGAGGAAAGCTACCGGGAAGCGCGGAACTCCTACAAACTGGACCTGCTGCTGCCGGATGGGAACCGCATCGAGCTGTTCTCGATGCCCGGCGCACCGCCACGTCCTTCATTTCCGGAAGCACAGGGGCTGAGACATCTCGCCTTCGCAACGCCGGACGTCGAGGGAGTGAAGGCGGAGTTGGAAATAAAAGGCCTGTTGGTGGAAGACATCCGGATCGATCCCCTTACCGGCAAGCGATTCACATTCTTCGCCGACCCGGACGGGCTGCCGCTGGAGCTCTATGAGGCCTGACCGGATCAAGGGCTGGTTGCCGCGTCGACCGTGATCACCAGGCGCATGAAACCCGTCTTGGAGGCATCCTCAATCGCAGTGGTGTAGTACCACGTCAGAATCTCAAAATCGCCATCGCTGACGGCAGGTCCGGCAGAGGCGACATTCGATGTGGACGCGATGCTGGAAAGGGCCTCCAAGGTGGCGGCACCACGTGGGCTCAGGGTCGCTCCCACACGCACCTTGCGAACGCGCGCCTGGAGCGTGAGATAGGTTTGGGTTCCCGGTAGTCCCAGCTGTGCGGCGAATCGGGTGGAGCTGACCACGGACGAAGTTCCGGAAACCAGGGGATCGGAGCCAGCCAGCCACTCGAGGGCATTGGTGCTCCCATCGGAATCCGGATCGGCCACGGGGCCGTTGGCGGAAGCCAATGAGTAGCCAGAAGCCCAGGCACCATAAGTGCCGGGGGCGAACTCCGCACTGAGGACGCCATTCGGAAGATTGGAGGTGTTCCACTGGAGTCCGGCGGGAAGGGTCGGCAGCGTGGTGGAAGCAAAGCTCCCCGCGAACGAACCTGCGGTGAAAAGCACATACGAATCCCCGGCCACGAAAGGGCCGCCCAGATTCGCAACCACCAGCGTGCCTGCCCGGGTGAAGCCACCGGTGATGGCCAGCTTGTCCGCGGTGGACGCCGCACGGTTGATCTCCAGGCGCGTTGTTGCCCCGGCTTGAAGGGTCAGGCCGCCGGAAAGCGTGAGCGTGCCGATACCACCGGTGCCTCCAGGAGAAAGCATGCCTCCGGATTGCGTCGTCACAGCACCGGCAATGGAACCGGCACCGGAAAGAGTGGCGGAGCTTGCTACGACAACTCCCGTATTTCCCAGCGATCCATCCACCGCAAGAGTGCCTGAGGTGATGGTCGTGGCACCCGTGTAACTGCTGGCACCGGAAAGCGTGAGCGTGCCGCTGCCGACCTTGTTCAGCGCGATGATCTTGGTGGTGCCATTGGTGATCGATCCGGCGAAGACATCGGCGGTGTTGAGATTGCCGATCTTCAGGGTGGTGGTGCCGGAAACGGACAGGCCGCCACGGACGAGCGAATTCGCCACTCCGTTCAGCGAACCCATTTCCAAAATGTAATCCCCCGCCCCCCCGGTGATGAAGCCTTGGATGGAACCCTGCGGGCTCGCCAGTGTGTAGGACGCGTTCCGGCTGGTGGCGGTGGCGGAGTTGAAGGAGGTCGAGACGGTGGCGGAGTTGTGGGTGTAGCTGCCGCTGAAGCCGCTGAAGTCCCCGGTGATGGTGCAGGAGCCGGTATTGGTGATCGCGACCGGACCGGCGAGCGTGTTGGAGAGCGTGATGTTGCGATTGATGTTGAGCGCCGTGCCCGCGGAGGTGGTGATGGCGGCGGAGCCGAGATTGCCACCATTGACCAGAGTGATGGAGCCGCCTGAAAGCGAGGTCGCACCGGTGTTGGTGTTCATGCCGGAAAGCGTGAGCATGCCCGCTCCGGTCTTCACGATGGAGACACCCGTAGTCGCGCTGCCATCGGAGAGCACGCCATTGACCGCGAAATTGCCCGCTCCTTGGAATGTCAGCGCGCGTGCCCCGGTGGCAGCGGAGGTGAACGCTCCGAAGTTCAAGGTGCCCGCATCCGATTGGAAGATGTAGTTGCCGCCGCCCGAGTTGATCGTGAGCGTGCCGGAGAGCGTGTTGTCACCGCTCACATTGCGGATCGCCGGGACGGCGCCCGCTCGTCCGGACAAGGCCAGGGTGGCGGCTGTCGAAACCGGACCGCGGATACCATCGAGCTCCAGCGTGGAGTAGCCCGCATTGTTGTTGCGGATGAGAATGGAAGTCATCGCGGACGCCGCAGTGGGATGAGCGAGCCGGACGACGCCACCATTGATCCCAGCATTGGTATCGATGGCCAAGGGGCCGGACAGCGTGCTCGATCCACCCAACACCAGCGTACCGCTGCCGAGTTTGTTCAGCCCGAGCGTTCCCGCCAATGGAGCCAGAATGGTGGCGGCGTTCTGGGAAACGGTGATGGCCGGAGTTCCGCTGGCGGCATCCAGCGTGAGCGTCTTGCCGCTGCTTGCCGCCAGCGTCCACGACTGCGCTCCGGATGTGTCGCCGAACGACAGATTGCCAATGGTGCGGGACGCATCGAGGGTGACGGTCCGGTCGGCGGCAATGTTCAGCGTGCTGAAATTCGCCGTGTAGCCGGTGCTGTTCGCCGGAAAGCTGCCGCTCCACTTGGTGACATCGCTCCAGAGGCCGTCGCTGTCGCTGCTCCAGGTGCCATCGCCATTCACGGCAGGCAACGTGATATTCAGTACGGCGCAGGCCGTAGCTCCCGCTCCATCGGTGGCGAGGACGATGAACTGCTGAGGGCCACCGTAGTCATAGGTGGGCGTACCGGACAGCGTGCCATTCGCGGCGACGACGAGCCAATCCGGCCCCTCGATCTTGCTGTAGGTGATCGTGTCCCCCGAATCGGCATCCGTGGCTGTGCCAGCCAGCGTGCCGGAGTAAGCGACATTCTGGGTGCCCGCATTCCCCGTGATGGCGGCATTGGTGAAGACCGGTGCGGTGTTCGTTTCCATCGCCGCCACCTTCGCATCACTCAGGGCGTAGGGCAGGAACTGCACGTCATCCAGGATGCCGCCGAAACAAGGATCCGCCGCGAACTGACTTTTCCCGAGGAAGTTGGTGGTGGTTCCGAGATCGACCGGATTGATGGTCATGCCGGTATTGGTCGCCACCAACACGCCATTCACGAAGAGCTTGCCGGTATTGCCACTGATCGTGACGGCGACATGGGTCCAGGTGTTCGCGGCAAGCACGCCGGTATTGAGTTGCTGCTCCGCACCGCCGTTGCTCTTGATGGCGAAGCGCATGTTTCCGCCGCCGCTGGGAGTGAGGAACATGTAGCTGTCCGTGCCATTACCGAGATCGAAGATGCGCTGCCAGGCACTGCCGCCATTCCAATACACCCACGCGCCGAAGGTGAAGTCCGTGCTGTCACCGAGACGCGGGGAGAGCAGGACATGATCGGCACCGGCGGCATTGCCACTCAGCTTCACGCCCTGGCCATTTTTCCCCGTCGCATACGCCGCCTCGCCCTTGAGCATGGCGGCGTGACCGTAGGCGGAACTGTCGCTGGCGTTGTTTTCAAAGCGATACCAAGCCGCAGGAGACGTCGGCACTTCCGGAATCATCTGCGAGTAGGACAAGGTCGAAGCATGGTCGCGATAGACCACACCTGCCGCAGTCAGCGAACCGTCATCCCACTTCACCCGCCGCACGTCCTCCACCCAGTTGTAGAGTGCGTAGCGTTCGACGAAGGGCGTGCTCTCCAGCATGTCCATCATCTTGCCCACGGTCGCGGCCTGCTGCGCGGCGGTGGGATCGGGACCGGTGGTCCAGTTCGCACCGTTGTTGAACTCCGTGAGCCAGATCGGGCGCTTGGTGCGGTTGTAAACGTCCTTGAGGAAATTGTAGAGTTGGTTCGTTGCTCCGTCCGGGTCCGAGGCGCTGGAATAACTACGGTAATAGTGGACGGCCACGTAATCGACGCGCAGATCCGCCGCATCCGCCTGATTGACGAAGGACTCCAGCCACGCCACGCCTCCATCGGTAGGAGCGGGAGAGCCGACCCGCAGGCCGGTATTGAGAAGATCCGGCCACGACCAGATGGCATCCCCCACGGCGATATTCGCCTGGCTGGTGGAGTCCGGTTCATTGTAGCCAAGCAGCGAGTTTGCGCCACGGGCTTTCCAGTCCTGTGCGAGCGAAGGCCAATAACGCTGCGCGCGGATCGGCACGTATTCGAGATCGAGCGAGGAACTCTGGTCGATGTTCCAGTTGTAGTACCAGCCGACATTGAGTCCTGGAGCGATGGCTCCGGCGATGCCCTTCTTGTTCACCCAGCGCCATGGGAAGATGCGGATGAAGCTGATGGAATCGTTCAGCGCGTCCGGCAGCACGCTGACCTCGATGTCTCCGTCCTGCGCGACATAGTTCCGGCTGACTCCGGTGCCATCCGCATTCTGGGCGACGGTGGCGGTGTAGCCGCGCTTGAGCTTGAAGGAGCTGATGTTGTTCGCGTAGGAGCCAAGACTGCTGTCCGAATACGCGGTGTAACATGCCAGCGACATTGACGAGCCGGTGAAGCGACTGCCGGTAAACACTTGCATCGGCGTGAAGGTGGAAGCCTGCGGAATGACCACCGTGCCGTCCCCGTATTGGACGATGCGGCAATTCGTATTCAGCACGGCGGCCGCACCATTGACCTTGATCTGGCTGAGGTAGGTGGAACTGACGACCGAGGGCTTGATCGCGGTCATGTAGAACCACGCGTCGGTCGAGTTCAGGTTGATCGTGCAACCGGAAAGCGGGGTGGTGGCCCCGGTGATGCGCAGCTCGGAGCGACCGGTCATCGTCACCGTGGTATTGGTGAGCGTGGCGTAGCTCTGCGAATCATTGGCCAGCGTGAGCGTCTGGGCTCCGACGGTGGGGAAAAGCAGGAGGAAGCCAAGGCACGCGAGCACCCGCAGTTTTGATACCGGAAGCTTGCCGACACGCATCCAAACGGAGCGGAACAAGCGGAAAGCGAGCGTAGGAAGAGAACAGGGGGACACGTTCATGAACCAATTCGGAAGCATGCGATCCCTCGCATGCATTTGATTCATAATCGCTCACGATTCCCAAACGCCTAGTATCGATGCGTCCAACACCTGTAAGATTGCGCCATCGAAGCTCTCACCCGGAGAGCTCCGTATGAAGATGAAAGGAGAAAAATGTCCCTCCTCCCGGTCAAGCCGTAAGCGCGAAGAAATTCTTCAACAGTTGCTGACCTGCTTCCTGGCTTTTTTCCGGATGGAACTGGGCGGCGAGGATGGTGTCCGTCTGGATCGCGGCGGCGAAGGTGTCCGCCCCATAGGTGGTCTCGGCGGCGATGATCGAGTCATCCTCCGGAGCCGGAAAGTACGAATGGACGTAGTAGAAATAGGGTTCGCGGCCAAGGCCTCCCCAAAAACCCGAGTCCGGCTTGCGGGGCACGACGGAGTTCCAGCCCATGTGAGGCACCTTGAGGCCGGGCTGGTCCTCGAAGCGTTTCACACGGCCTTTGAAGATCCCCAGGCCGGCGACGCCTTCGGAGGTTTCCTCGCTGGTTTCGAACAGAATCTGATAGCCAAGGCAGATGCCGAGATAGGGCGTGCCCGCGGCGATGCGCTCGCGCAGCGGCTCCACGAGTCCGCGCTCGTTCAAACGCGACATGCAATCGCCGAACGAACCCACGCCGGGAAGTACGAGATGGGTCGTACCATCCAGCCTGGCGGGATCGGCGACCACCTCGGGCTCAATGCCGAGGGCATTCAGGGCGTTGGCGACGCTGCGGATGTTCCCCGCACCGTAATCGATGAGAACCACCTTCATGCTCACAGGGCTTCCTTGGTGCTCGGAATGCCTTTCACGCGCGGATCACGCTCGCAAGCGGCACGCAGCGCGCGGGCAAGTCCCTTGAAAATCGCTTCGGCGATGTGGTGGCCGTCACGCCCGTAAAGCAACTCGACGTGGACGTTCGCACGCAGGTTGGACGCCAGCGCGCGGCAGAATTCCTCCACCAGCGTGAACGGCATGTTCGGCGCGGACGGGGTGTTCTCCGGCGCGCGGAATTCCAGATGCGGGCGGTTGCTCAGATCCACCACGACACGGACCAGAGTCTCGTCCATCGGCAGGTAGGCGGTGCCATAACGGCTGATGCCTTCCTTGGTGCCGAGTGCTTCCTTCATCGCCTCGCCCAGCGTGATGCCGGTGTCCTCCACCGTGTGGTGGTAGTCCACCTCGATGTCGCCATCCACCTTCAGTTCGAGGTCGAACAAGCCATGCTTCGAAAAAAGCACCAGCATGTGGTCGAAGAAGGGAATGCCGGTATCGATCGATGAGACGCCGCTGCCATCGAGGTCGATCTTGAGCTCAATGGCGGTTTCGGCGGTCTTGCGGGAGCGGCTGGCGGTGCGGGCTTGCATGATGGATCGGAGAAATCAGACGAGGGTCACTTGGTGCCCCCCGCGGCCTTGGAGGCTGCTTCCAGCTCCTTGACGTAGCGGTCCGGAAGCTTGGCGGTGCGGACGGCCGAAATAAGCGGGGCGGCGGCTTTCATGTCTCCGCCGGCATGCACGGCGACCCATGCGTCGCGCCAAGCCTTGCCGCCATCGGGCAGGGTGTCGAGCTTCAGGGCATCAAGACGCTTCAATTCCTGGTCGGCGTATTTCACGGCCTCTTCGAGGGAAGCCTTCACGTAGGCATTCGGAGTCACCCACTTCACATTGCCCTTCTTCTCCGCATCGTAGCCCGCTTTGGCCAGGGCATCGCGCTCGGCGATGGCCTGGGCGCTGGCGGAACGATCTTCGGACTGCTGGAGTTCAAGGCCCGCCTGCTGCTTCTTCATGCGCGCGTCAAAGGTGGAAGCACCGTCCGCTGCTTCCGCGCGATAGCGGCGGATCACCTCCTTCACCGTCACGATCACTTCGCGATAGGCGGCGCTGGATTGGTATTCCTTGTCCAGTTTCTCGAACTCGCGGAGAGCGGCGACGTTTTGACCGGCCTTGGCCTTGTTGCGGAAGGAAACCTCGAGCGTGCGGGCGTCCACCTCGAACTTGTTGGCTTCACGCTCCTCGCTGGTGATGATGCGGCCTCCGAGCTTCACACCGCCCTGGCTGACTTGTTCGCGCTCCTTCTCGAGCGACGCGGCCATTTCGCGGGCCTGTTTGACCAACGTGAGGCTTTCGGGGTTTTCCTTGATGAAGTCACGCACCTTCCGAATGCGGGAATCGTAGTCCTCCGTGGTGAGCAGATCGGGAGCCGGCAGCACGTCCTTGATTCCAACGAAAGCCTTCTCGTCATTGCTGACGCGGTCGATCCCCTCCACATCCGCCTTCTTGACGATCCGCTCCTCGCGGATGGACTTGGTCACCTGGACCTCGAGGGTGTAGCTGGAGGCATCCTCCCTGAGCACCTTGGCCTCGATCTTGGAGCCGTCCTTGAGGCGGAAGGTATCGGCGGCAGCCGTGCCCAAAAGGCCGACGGACAGCAGCATGGAGATGGAACGAATGGGTTTCATGAGTTTTGAGAGCGGGAAGAAAGCATTCAGCGGGCGGGACCGCCAGCCAAGATCACGGCTCCGAGCATATCGGGCGTGGAGGCGGCTTTGGAGGTGCCGTCCGGGAACAGGATTTTAACCTGCCCGGCGGGAACTTCATCCGAAACGGCAGCCATCCGGCGAAGGGCCATGCGCAGCGGCAGTCGGCAGACGGCCTCCTTCAATGCCGGAGCGGCATCCGGCGCCACCAGCACCACCGGGGCATACTGGCGCATCAGAAAGGCCTGCAACAGGTCCGCGTGAACGATGGGCGAGTCCACCGCGTCCTTCGGAAGCGGCACGACCGCCGTCGCATAGGCCTCCGGCAGTTTCCGGCCAAGCCGGCTCAACCGGGCCTCAGCCCCGGCCAGCAATCCGGCGCTGGAATCGTCATAGATCATGGTGCGGTCGGCCACGGGGACGTCGACCAGGGCGGCCGCAGGGACCACTTCACGCAGATTCGCCCCTTCGAGGAATTTCCCCGCGGTTGTGGCGGTCTTCTCCGACCAATCGACAGGAGCCGGGTCCAAAGTGATCTCCGCGACATCCAGCCCGGCTTGGATGGCCACCCCGTAGAGGAAAGCCCGGCCTTCGCCCACGATGTCATCCTTGCCCGGGAACAGGCGCAATTCGGAATCGCGGCCAAAGGTTCCACAGGCCCGGTCGAATGTCTCGACCGCCTTTTTCTTCCAAACGGGATCACCGGTGAGGGAAAAGGCTGCCGCATAGGCCGAAACCATCCGGAACGTGGCGACCGCATGAGGGCGGGAATCTCCGTCCGCAGCTCCTCCCCGGTCCTGGCGCAATTTGAGGATCTTGCGGCGCCCGGACTCGAATTGCTCGCGCGCAACCTCGGGAGTCAACCCGAGCTTCGCAGCAACCGTCTCCGGAGCCACCTTCACCGCCAGACTGTTACGACGGAATTGATCGCGGTTCGGATCGCTTTCGGCCGGGATGTTTCCCAGATTCTTGAGGCCGCTGACGGCGGTCCAGACTTTCAGTTCCTCCGGGGACAGAGCCTTTTCCAATTGGTCCAGGCTCCACAGCCAGTTCTCCCGTGGTTGGAGATCCTGCCGTCCGAGCGCGAAAAGACCCTCGGAGGCAGCATAGTTCTTTTCCGCGAAATTGAGCCCGGCGATCAGTTGATGAACGAGCTGCGGCTGCTTGGCCGTCCTCGCGGCACAGGCCAGGGCGACAAGCGCCCGGGCGTGATTCGGGCAATCCCGCGTGAAGGACGGCAGATCCCATCCGCCGCCCCAGCGGGCGCTGTAAATGCAGCCGTCCAGAGGATCCAGCATCGCGCTTGAGGACAGGTCCTCGGACAGCCCTTCCGAAGCCTCGCGGCACCGGCCTGCGATGTCCGCCGGAATACCCTTTACCAACAGGGCCGAGGAAAACACTTCGAGACCGGCGGCAGGGAAAAGGCCGCCCGCGTTGTCGAAGGAGTGGGACCCGGCATCGTAGAAGGAAGAAAGCTGGCGGATCGCCCGGAGCCCGTCCTGCGCGGCATCAGCCGCCGGCACAAGGGTGGCCGCCTTCGCCAGACGCTCGGCACGGGCGGCATTGTCGCTTTTGCTGTTGCCAAGAATATAGGCGTGGCTTTCCGCGCTTTCGCGCCACATCCGGGCCACCACGCTGCTGGATTGCTCGCACAGCTCGCGCAGGCCCCCCTTGCGTGCTTTCGCCGGGATCCAGGCCACCGGATTGCCATCCGGGGTCATCCACACGAACAGCGGCATGGAGAAGGGCTGCTTGATCTCGGAACACAACGAGGCCGCGAGCAATCCCGTCTCCCGGCAGGCATCGCTGTCCACCAGAACGGGGACGAAATTGGAATTGAGATCACTCACCAGCGAGGACTCGGCATGGATCGCCTTCAGGACACTCAGGGATTCCGCCTGTTGGGGAAGGGCGAACACGGCGAAGACGAGGCGGTCCGCGCGACGTGCCCGCTCCAGTGTCTCACGGCTCCAAGGCTGCCAGTGAACCGGCGAGGACGCCTGATCCGCCAGGAAAGTCGAAGGGCTGCTGGCCAGACCATTGGCCAGCAATTCGGGGGCGATATCCACCGGGACGGCGGCGGGGAGCGCTGCGGACGCGGACTTGCGGCAGGCAGGCAGGCCCGACAACAGAACGATACCGGACGCGGCGGCGACAAGCCGGGGGAGCACGGGGAAATAGCGCATGGGGAAGGAGGAAGCCGCCCTGGCGCTGCCGGGCATAACTGTATCTTGAAGAAAAGGCTTCCGCTGTTACAAGCCGAAGCTACGCTGCCTGCGGATTTCCCATAGCGGCGTGACCAGTCTCGTAGTTTCCAGTCAAAAAGGTGGGGTGGGCAAAACCACGCTGTCGATCAATCTGGCCCATGCATTTGCAAGGGCTGGCGTGCGAACCTTGCTTGTCGATGCCGATCCCCAGGGGTCCGTCGGACTCTCTTTGACAAGACAGTCACGCTTGCTGGCTGGCTTTTACGATTTCCTCGCGGACCCCGGCATTCCGTTGGACCGGCTGGTGGTTCCGACCCGCCTTGAAACGTTCTCACTGGTGGCCAGCGGCCAGGCCAGCGACTACGAATCCGGCGGCGGCGTGGCCGGCTCCTATCTGGCACGGGTGCGTGCATTCCTGCGCGCGGCGGCCGCACGCGGTTTCGACCTGTGCATTCTCGATACCGCGGCAGGGCTGTTCGGTGTGACCGGTGATGTGATCGCCTCCAGCGATGCGGTCCTGATCCCCCAGCAGGCGGAACCACTGGGCATCCGCTCGGTGCCAAAACTTCTCGAAGGCCTCAACCGGCTGCGGGTGATGAACCCGCGCCTGTCCGTGCTGGGCGTGGTGCTGACCATGGTCCAACAGGAACTGGCCGAAAGCCTCGAAGCCGCCCACGCGCTGCGCCAGTTGCTGCCACAGGATCTGGTGCTGCAAACCGCGGTGCCGCGCGACGCCCTGTTTGTCCGCGCCAGCGCACGCGGACTACCGGTCGGCGTTCTGGAAGATGGCGGCGGTGCCCAGGCGGTCTTTGATGCCATGCGCGCCGAGATCGAAGCGAAGTTTGATATCCAGGGGAATCGTTCCCCCGCTTTCGGCTGATGGACCCGGTACATCCATGGCTTGATCCCATCGAGGTTCGCAGAATGGCGGACCGGTTGCTGCAACCGGTTCCACAACCCGCGGTACAGGTGACGGAAGCGGGCTTCGGCGACCAATTCGTCGGCTACGCGCCGGTCAACCCGGTCGAACTCCAAGCGGCTCCGCCCGCTGCATTCGTGCAGACTCCGGCCACAATCGTCCCGGCCCAGCAGCAGATGGCCCGCGTGCAAGAACCGCCCGCCGCTCCGGAAGAAACTCCGCCACCGGTTGAAGCGCCGCAACCTCCTCCCCTGCCCCAACCCGCCCCGGCACGCGGGGAGGTCCGCGGGCCGTTCCTCGACCGTGTGGGCCGTTTCCGCGATTGGCTCCACCGCCACTTTGCCGCCACCGGCATCTTCCTGTTGGACCGCGAGGGCGCGGTGATTTTCGACGAGAGCGGCCATGGCAAGCTGCACTTCCTCGCACGGAGTCTGGCGGTCGCCTCGCGCCGTCCCGGCGGTGCCGCGGAAAACGTTCACGTCAAGGTAGGTGCGGCGGCCACGCTGGAGGTGATTCCCGTGGACACTCCCTATGGTTGTCTGGTGCTCGGCGCGGTGGTGCCTTCCCCTCTGGAGCCCGGTGCCGTGGCCGCGGTGATGGAAGCGCTCAAATCGGTGGCCTCGCCGCAAGGTTGATCCACTTCAGCGCGTGCGGCGGTTCTGTGCCGCAAGGATCAGCGAAGCGGTGGTGCCGCAGCCGAGCACGATGAGCAACTGGAGGAGCGCGGAGAACTCCAGCGTGTCCACCAGCGTGCCGAATACGGGTTTCTTCAATGCGAGGAAGACATTGCGGTCGGACTTGTTGCGGTAGTCGTTGCGGAAGGTTTCCGCCTCGCGGACGAGCAGGTCGATGCGCTCGTTGACGAAGAATTCGGAAGCCGGTCGTACGCCGGCATCGTCATCCGGCCACACCTTCATGTTCTGCACTTCCAGCCGCGTGCCGGATCTCGCGAGCCGGGTGATGCGGGCCAGCAGATCCGCGGCCTCCTCGGGATTGCGGGCACCAGCCGCCAGCAATCTCCGCAGGCCTTCCTTCATGAGATCGAAACGGTCGGCCACATCGTTGGGGAGCGATTGGTCGAAGTCCTTCATGATCTCCACCCGCCGCTGGAGACGATAACGCTCGAACTCGAAGGGATTGCGGGTGGCCTGGTCAACCACGAGGGCCTCGTACGAGTGTCGTAGTGGCATGAACATCGCAGGCACCGGCGCTCCGCCACGCTCGCGGGTGGAGTACTTCTCGGCGGAGGCATCTCCGCCGGATTTGCCCGCCGTCTGTTCGGTCCCGGCCGGAGGCGGGGCAGTCCAAAAGAGACCGCGGTTCATTTCGCGGTAAGGCACCAGCGCACCGGCGAGAAGCATCTGCGGCACAAGCAGCAGCGGCACCGAAGTCAGCGCCGCGCGCTCCGTCTTCACCAGCGCGGAAACGACCAGAGCCAGACCGGTGCCCGTCCAGGCCGTAAGCGTCAGCCAGAACCAATGATCGAGCAACATGCCGCGGATGCCGAGGATCGGATTCGCGATCACGAGATAGGCCAGGCATTGTGCGGCGGCGACGAGACCCAGCGCACAAAGCTTGGCCGCGATGTAGAGTCCTGCTCCCGGCTGGCAGTTGCGCTCGCGGCGCAACAGCGGACGGTCACGCAAAATCTCCGTGGCCGAGTTGGTGAGGCCGAGGAACATCGCGACGGTGGCACTCAGGAAAAGATATGCCGGGATGTGCAAGGCGGTATCGAACTCATACGAGCCTTTCGGAGATGAGCGCAGCGTGATGCCGATCAACATCGCGAGCAGCGGCGCCTCGAGGAACGTGCTGTAGAGCGTTCCCCGGTTGCGGAACTTCGAAAGCAGCGATCTCTGGAAATGCGTGGCGAAGAGCGCGACGAGGGATTGAAACCGGCGCGCGGGCTTCGGTGGCACCGGCAGGAGTTCCGGAGACGGCGTATCCCCGAGACGCGGCGGACTGCTCTCTCCAGGCGCGAGCGACTTCACCAGCGAAAGACTTTCGAAACGCTCCTGCCAGAACGACGGAGGGAACCGGCGGGCTGCCACCGGATTGAGGCCTCCACCAATCGCGCTGAGCGGCGTTTCCAGCACATCGAAAACAAAATCCGCACCAAGCGGAGTGCGCGCGATCACGGATGGATGCGAGATCGCCAGCTCGTCACAGGCCTCGCGGAAATACGTGACCATCGCCTGTGGCGTGCCGAAGAAGGCGATACGCCCGCCGCTGTCCAGCAGCAGGACCTTGTCGAACAAGCGCAGCACGGTAGCCCCGGGACGATGGAGCGAGGCAATGACGATCTTGTCGCGGGCGAGCGAGCGCAACGTTTCCGCGACATGCTCGGAGTCCTTGGATGACAAGCCGGAGATGGGTTCGTCAAAAAGGAAGATTTCCGCCCGGCTGCCGAGATCGAGTCCGAGATTGAGACGACTGCGTTCGCCACCGGAAAGTGTTTTCTCCCCCGGCGATCCCACACGGCGGCGGGCGATCGGCTGGAGGCCGAGTTCGGCGAGCACACTGTCCACGCGGCGCTCATGCTCCGCCAGCGACAATGCTGGACGCCGCACGGTGGTGGCGTGACGCAGGTGCTCGCGCACGGTGAGCTGCGGATTGAGCGCCTCTTCCTGCGGCATGTGTGCCACGAAGGGAACGAGCCGCTCGCGGTGCTCGTACAGGTCGATGCCGTTCATGCGGATGTGTCCGCGCGTCGGCTCGAGCTGGCCGGAGAGAACGGACAAGAGCGTACTCTTGCCACTGCCGCTGGGGCCGATGATGCACAGCATCTCACCGCGGCGGATATCGAAGCTGATGTTATCCAGCGCTCGAGAGCCAGGCCCGAAGTCGTGGATCACATCCTCTGCGACCAGCGATTCAATCTGTGTGCGCTCTTCGTCAAGGAAGCCTTCGCTAAAGCGGCAGCGCACCGCCTGGCTGCCGGAGAGACGGATCAACGAACCATCATTGAGCGGAGCATTGCCTCGCACCGGAATGCCATCGACGAAGACGGGGCCTTCCGATTCGCGGAGTTCCAGCATGCCTTCCGCGCGCTGCTCATCGAAACGGATGAACATGACCACGCGTGGCGCGAGCTTGGGCCCCAACAACAGATCTCCGCGGGAAAGCGCGGTGGGATCGTTCGAGACGAGATATTCCTGGCGATCACTGGCGAGACGGAAACGGCGGCCGGCATGGATGGCGCGGCGGCGCAGGTCATCGATCGAGACACTGAAGCCCTTGTCATCGCTCAACCGCTCGTGGTTGTGGCAATGGATGACATCTCCCTTCGTGAGCGCGCCGCGGCTGCCCGCATGAAGCGTGGTATCCCGGAAGGCCTCGACCTCCGCATTGAGACCGAAACGGACGCGCACCAGGCTCTGGCGGCTGCGGGTGCGTTCCGCGGTGAATCCCTCGTCATGCGCCTCGATGAAAATCGACGGCGGGTTCTCGGTGCGCCCCACATCGAGGAAAAACACCAGATCCTCATGCGTGAGGGTCCATCCCGGGATGACCAGCGGCTGGCGCTCCCGCATCCGCAGGAAAGCCCCCGGCTCCAGAGACCGCCCGCGGATCCACAAGGGAGCAGGACCCATGTTTCGCACCAGCAGCAGATCGCCGGTCCGGTACACACGGAAGGAATGATCCCGGGCGGCGGGTGGCAACACCACGTCCGCCCCTTCCCCACCGAACACCAACCGGTCGAACGGCGGCTGGTCCGCGAATTCCGTACCACGCATTTCCCGCAGGATCGCCAGACCATAGTCCGGGCGGCCGAGGCGGCGCATGAACCGCTCGAAACTGGCCCGGCTGCGCTCGGAACGGCCCGCCGCATCCACCAGCGTAAACAACTGGAGTCCAACGGCCAGCTTGCCGGTGTCATTGAGGAAATTCTTCATTTCCCCCGCGATCGTGTGCAGGGGGGTGGGATTCCGGACCGCCCGCTGGAGACGGCGCGCCAACCAGCCATGGTCCACATCCGGGAAGGCGCTGCGGAGCAAATCCAGCACCAGATCGGCCTCCATGGTGCTCAATTCGTCATCCAGGGTCGCGAAGGCCGCAAAGGCGTCCACCAACACCCCGACGTGGGCTCCCGTGCCCGGCCGCAGCGACCGCAGCCGCCCGATTCCGGGAATCACCCGCAGCCAACGGGTCCACCGCATCCAGCCGGTGGCGGCGCTGCGGGGTTCCCGTCCGGGCGGTTGATTCGGTTCCACGCGGCGGATGCTTGCCGGATGTTGGGATGAGGGCAAGTCTGCCGCTTTCCGAGGCGCGGATCCCCCTCTCCCGCAGGGGAGGAAAAAAGCGATTCCCTTTTGCAACCGTAGATTTACGCTGTCGCGCCTTTTGCAACCGGCTCGGTTCGTGCTACTATCCAGCGAACCCGGCCGCGAGAGGCTGCGTCCCCACGCCCACCATGTCCGATCCCCAGAACTCTAGAACACCCCAGGGTCCCAACCGCCCGGGTGAACCGACCGGCTTCAACTGGCGCCTGCTCATCTTCCTGACAGTGGCCCTGTTGATTCTTGGCGTCGCATTTTTGAATCCCAATATCGGCGGCAACTCGAAAAGCATCACCTATCCCGAGTTCCGCGAGGCATGGGACCAAGGCCGCGTGATCCTCAACGACCAGAAGAAATACCCCTTCAAGGTCGCCATGAAGGACTCGTCCTACGATGCCACCATCTCCGGCTGGGTGCAGCCCCAGCCGAAAAAGCCGGAAAATCCCCAGACCGAGGACTACGCCTTCCAGGTGCCGGTCAATCTCCTGCTGGAGACCGATGAACTGAAGCTCCTGATGCGCGATCACGTGCCGATCCGCCAGGTGACCGCCACCCCTGCTCCCGCGGAAGCCGCTCCGAACGGAGTCCGCCTGCTCTCGATGGCGGAGTTCCGCAAGGCCTGGGCGTTGGGTGAAGTGGTGACCAACAATGCACCGACTCCGCTCACCCTCGTTTCCGCGCCGGGTTCGTTCGACGCCACTCTCAAGGGCTTCCGCAAGGAAATCAAAAACTGGGAAACGCCGAAGGGCTCCGACGGCAAGGTGCTGGAACCGCACCAGTTCGAGGTGAACGCCTCCGTGGCGCTGCTGGGCGACGACCTCGCCAAGCTGATCCGCTCCAACGGCACCTACGACAACAGCACCGATTTCCTCAAGACCGCCATCGTCACCTTCCTGCCGGTGCTGCTGGTCGTCCTGCTGCTCGTGTTCCTGTTCCGCCAGCAGATGAAGGCGGCCGGACGCGGCGCGATGTCCTTCGGCAAGAGCAAGGCCCGCCTGCTCACCATGGATCGCAACAAGGTCACATTCAAGGACGTGGCCGGCATTCAGGAAGCCAAGGAAGAACTCTGGGAGATCGTCGATTTCCTGCGTGATCCCCGGAAGTTCCAGAAGCTCGGCGGCTCGATTCCGAAGGGCGTGCTCATGGTCGGCCCTCCGGGCACCGGCAAGACCCTGCTCGCCCGCGCCATTGCTGGTGAGGCGGACGTGCCGTTCTTCTCGATCTCCGGTTCCGACTTCGTCGAAATGTTCGTCGGCGTGGGTGCCTCGCGCGTCCGCGACATGTTCGAGCAAGGCAAGAAGCATGCGCCCTGCCTGATCTTCATCGATGAAATCGACGCCGTCGGTCGTCACCGCGGCCATGGCCTCGGCGGTGGTCACGACGAGCGCGAGCAGACGCTCAACCAGCTCCTCGTGGAGATGGACGGCTTCGACACCCAGGAAGGCGTGATCATCATCGCCGCGACCAACCGTCCGGACGTGCTCGACCCCGCGCTGCTGCGCCCGGGCCGCTTCGACCGCCAGGTCACCGTTTCCCTTCCCGACTTCAAGGGCCGTGAGGAGATCCTCAAGGTCCACGTGAAGAAGATCAAACTCGCGGCGAACACCGATCTCGGCGTGATCGCCCGCGGCACGCCCGGTTTCTCCGGCGCTGAACTCGCCAATCTCATCAACGAGGCCGCGCTGCTGGCCGCCCGCAAAGGCATGACCGCGGTGACGCTCGCCGAACTGGAGGAAGCCCGCGACAAGGTCCGCTGGGGTCGCGAGCGCCGCTCGCTCGCCCTCTCCGACAAGGAGAAGGAGAACACCGCTTATCACGAAGCCGGCCACGCGATTCTCAACGAGATTCTCGAGCACACCGATCCGCTCCACAAGGTGACGATCATCCCGCGCGGACCTTCGCTCGGCTCGACCATGTTCCTGCCAACGGAGGACAAGTTCACCTACCGCAAGGCCGAACTGCTCGACCAGCTCGTGGTCGCCATGGGCGGTCGTGTGGCCGAGGAAATCGTCTTCGGCAACGTGACCAACGGCGCCGTCGGCGACATCCGCATGGCCACCCACATCGCCCGCAAGATGGTCTGCGAGTGGGGCATGAGCGAAAAGCTCGGCATGGTCGAATACGGCGAATCCGATGGCGAGGTCTTCCTGGCACGCGATCTTGGACGCCGCGCCAACTACAGCAGCGCCACCGCCAAGCTCATCGACGAGGAAGTCAAGGGCCTCATCGACCACGCCTACGGTGACGCGAAGCGACTTCTTATCGAACGCCGCGAGACCCTCGAAGTCATCGCCCAGGCCCTGCTCGAATACGAGACCCTCGATGCCGAACACATCAAGGATCTCATCGAGACCGGCTCCATGAAGAACCCGCCGAACTCTCCGAAGCCACCATCCATTCCGGACGAGTATCGCAAAAAGGAGACGCCGAAGCGCGCCGACGACGGCTCGACCGATGATGGCGGCCCGCTGCCGGGCGCGGTGGTCGGAGCTCCGGCTTGATTCAACCTCACGAGAAGAGCGGCCGGGAGATCCCCGGCCGCTTTTTTTTCGTACACGCATGGGGATCCGCGGACCCTACCCGAATTGGCGGCTTCCCATCTTTTGCGATTACTCTCATCGTGATCGTATCCACAAGCATCATGCTCCGGCCTCAATCGTTACTACTCGTCATTCTCTTCCTCACCCCGGCTGTCTGGGGCGCCCCGCAATGGACGGTTTCCAAGGACGGCGGCATCACCTGGCAGATCAAACCGGAGCACCTCCCGCACGGTGATCATCTGGAGCAGAGCGGCAAGTCGGTCGATGCCATCACCAACTGGGACCTCGATGCCCAGGGCCACCTCAAGCTCACCCGCAGTGTCCGCTGGCCGATGCTTCGCACGCTGCCGGACAACACCCACGCCGCGCTTCAAATCGGTCTCGGCAGCGATACCGAACCCACCGCGAAGATTGACGGACAGGACGCGCCTGCAGCGGTGATGGACCGGGTTTCCATCGATGGCATCCTGACCTTTCATGGCAAGCAGGGCCCGCTGGAATTCCAGCGCACGCTTTTCGCCTCCAACGAGCAACCGGCGATGATCGAAACCTACGAGTGGACCAACCGCTCGGACAAGCCGGTGACCCTGACCCAACCCAAATGGCTCCAGCAGTCCGCGACCGATGCATCGAAGGGCAAATGGGGCGTCTATCAGGTACGGCGCGAATGGATCGGAGCAGGCACCATGGTGCTGGCACCCGGCGAGACCTCGCGCGGTGGCCTGTGCATCAGCGCGGTGAAAGATGGCGAGCCGTTTCCATGGCCGGATGTATTCGCAGAGCGCACGGCGAGGGAGAACTTCCGCCAGCAGTTGGCTGGCACCTTGGTCTTGAAAACTCCGGATCCGATCTTCGATGAAATGTTCCGGCAGGCCAAATACCGCACCACGGAAAGCATCTATGCCACCCGCGGTGGCCTCATGCATGGCCCGGGTGGTCGCAACAAGTTCCTGGCCGCGATCTGGTGCAACGACCAGTGCGAATACGCCAACCCGTTCTTCGCATTCGTGGACAACGCCTCCGCACGGGAAAGCGCCCGGAACTCGTTTGCCTGGTATGCCAAATTCATCAATCCCCAGTACAAGCCGATCCCTTCTTCGATCATCTCGGAAGGACGGGATATCTGGGCGGGAGCGGGTGACCGTGGGGACGCGGCCATGACCGCCTACGGAGCCTCGCGCTGGGCGCTGGCGGGCGGGGACCCCGAACTCGCCAATGAAGTCTGGCCGTTGATCGAATGGTGCCTCGAATACACCCACCGCCAGTTGAACGACCAAGGCGTGCCGAAGTCCGACAAGGATGAGCTGGAAGGCCGCTTCCCCGCCGGAACGGCGAACCTCTGCACGGCCGCACTTTATCACGATGCGCTGCTGTCCTCAGCCGCTCTCGCCCGCGATCTCGGCAAACCGGCCGAAACCACGGCGACCTACATCAAGCAAGCCGCGGAGTTGAAGGAAGCGATCAACCGTTACTTCGGCGCCGAGGTCGAAGGCTACGACACCTATCGTTACTATGACGGCAATGACATCCTGCGCTCATGGATCTGCGTGCCACTGGTATGCGGCATCCTCGAGCGGAAGGATGGCACGCTGAAAGCCCTGTTTTCCGACCGCCTCTGGACGAAGGACGGATTGCTCACCCAGGCGGGCACCAAGACCTACTGGGACCGCTCGACCCTGTACGGCCTCCGCGGTGCATTCATCGCCGGAGACACAACCCGCGGTCTGGACTACCTCACCCGCTTCACCCGCCAGCGCCTGCTTGGAGACCACGTCCCCTATTCGATCGAAGCATGGCCGGAAGCCGGACAAAGCCACCTTGCCGCGGAGTCCGCCCTGTATTGCCGCATCTTCACGGAGGGAGTGCTGGGCGTCCGTCCCACCGGCCTCGCCAGGTGCTCGATCACTCCGCAGCTCCCGGCGGAATGGCCGCAGGCAAGCCTGGAGAAGATCCGCTCTTTCGGGCGGGTATGGAATCTCGCGGTGCGTCACAATGGACCGGAGGTGGAGGTCGTGGTCACCGATGCAGCGGGCAGGAAGATCTACCAAGGCCGCAAGCCGCAGGGGCAGGCGCATGAGATCGCGTTCTAACAGGACGCGGGAAGTCCGCTGGGCAAGCTCTACGCAAGGCCCTGAAAAAATCACCACGAAAAAGCCCGGGACGCTCGCGCGCACCGGGCTTTCCAAAAACGGTTCACCCGCGGATCAACCTCCGGTCACGCGCATCGGCATGAGCACATAAAGGAAGCTGCCGTCGATGCGGATCACACCCGGGCTCATCTCATCGATGAGATCGAGATAGACGGTCTCGGCATCGAGGTTCTGGAGCGGAGCCTTGAGAAAGTCCGGGTTGAACGCGATCTGCATCGCCTTGCCGGTGTAAGCCACATCCATCGACTCACGGGCTTCACCGACGTCCGGCGAGTTTGCGGTCACTTCGATCTGGTTCTCGCCGAAGACGAGCTTCACCGAGTTCGACTTGTCGGAAGAGAGCAGCGAAACGCGGCGCACGGTTTCGAGCATCGCCTCGCGGTTGAGCGGCACGCGCTCGGTGGAGTCACCCGGGATCACCTGGCGGTAGTTCGGGTAGTTGCCCTCGATCAACTTGCTGACCAGCAGGCTCTCTCCGACGGTGAAGGAAATCTGGCTGTCGCTGAGGCGGACGAGCACGTCACCGGCCTCACCGAGCAGACGCTGGAGTTCCTGCACGGCCTTGGTCGGGATGATGACGTCGGTTTCGTGGGAAGCGGGGAACTCAAGATCGTTCTCGATCATCGCAAGGCGGCGGCCGTCGGTCGCGACGAGCGTCAGCTTGCCCTCACGGAAGGAGGTGAAGATGCCGTTGAGCACATAGCGGGTCTCGTCCGTGGAGATCGCATAGGAGGTCTTGCGGAGGCCGTCGCGCAGCACGATCTGCGGGATGCGGAATTCCTTGGCACCGCCGAAGTCCGGCAGCGGCGGGAACTCGTCCTGGCTGAGGCCGATGATCTTGAAGAAGGACGGACCACTCTGGATCGAGGCCACGTTCTTCGCATCCACGGACACCTCGACCTCGCTGGCGGGCAGTTCGCGGACGATGTTCACAAGGCGCTTGGCCGGCAGGGTGGTGGCCCCTTCACGCTCGATCTGGGCTTCCACCGAGCCGGTGATGCCGACATCGAGGTCCGTGGTGGTGAACTGGAGGCGGCCGTTGCTGGCGACCAGCAGGACGTTCGAGAGGATCGGCAGCGTGGTGCGGGTGCTGACGACGTGCTGGACCTTCTGCAGGCCGTCGAGGAACGCTTCCTTGGAGATACGGAACTTCATGATCGGGAGAAACCGGGCGTGTTGGGGGACACGTTTCCGATTTCGCCAACCGTTTGCAAGACTTCTGTGAACGATTCGGGGCTGTTGGAGACCGCCGCCGGACTCCCGGCGGAATTCACAAAATTTTTGGCGGTTGCCGCTCCGGGATTCCAGCCGTTGGAGCCCGAAAACAGGCTCCAAACCGCTTCAAATCCCGGAAATTTTTTGTTTTCCGCCGGAATATCCGGCGATCCGTGGCAAATGCCCTAACGGCGCAGGCCGGACTCGATCCGGGCGATGGTTTCGCGCATGCCGGGCTCCTTGCCGATGCGGTCGGAGATCTTCTTGCAGGCGTGGATCACCGTGCCGTGGTCACGGCCGCCGAAGGCTTCGCCGATCTCCATCAGGGAGCCCTTGGTCAGGTTCCGGCTCAGATACATGGCCACCTGCCGTGGGAAGGCGATACTGGCGGGGCGGCGGCGGCTGGTCATGTCCGCGAGGCGGACGTCGAAATGCTCGGCCACGGCCTTCTGGATGGAGTCGATGCTGATCTGGCGACTGGCTTCCTCGCGGAGCAGGTCGCGCAGCAGGTGCTCCACCTTGTCCACGCTGACGCTCTCCCCGGCGAGGGAAGCGAAGGTGGCCACGCGCATCAACGCGCCTTCCAGACGGCGGACGTTGGTGCCAATGCGCTCGGCCAGGAAACGGAGGATCGAGCCATCGACCTTCACCTTCCACTCGTCCGACTTCTTGCGGAGGATCGCCATCCGGGTCTCCATCTGCGGCGGCTGGAGCTCGACGGCGAGGCCGCACTCGAAGCGGGAAACGAGGCGCGGCTCGAGGTTCTTGATCTCGCAGGCCGGGCGGTCGGAGGTGAGCACCACCTGCTGGCGGCCATCGAGCAGCGTGTTGAAGGTGTGGAAAAATTCCTCCTGCGAGCGCTCCTTGCCGGCGAGGAACTGGACATCATCGATGAGCATCACGTCCGCGCTGCGGTAGCGGCGGCGGAATTTCTCGATGTCTCCGCGGCGGACGGCATCGATGAACTCGTTGGTGAACTTCTCGCAGGTGAGGTAGACGACGCGCGAGGACGGATAGCGACGCAGCCATTCCTGGCCGATCGACTGCATCAGGTGCGTCTTGCCGAGACCCGGACCGCCGTGAATGAAGAGCGGATTGTAGCCGACTCCGGTGCGCTTCGCGACGGCCTCGCAGGCGGCGTGCGCGAACTGGCTGTTGTTGCCGACGACGAAACGCTCGAAGGTATAGTTCGGATTGAGGCCCGCGGCCTTGATGCGCTTCTCGAACGCGCCGGGTTCGTCCGGGCGCACGTAGGTGGCGGCGGGTTCGTCGGCGGGAGTTTCCTTTTCGACGGGAGCGACTTCCTCGGTGCCGATCGTCACGCGGACCTCATGCACGCCTTCGATGCGAGCGCAGACTGCGGAGGTCAGTTCGGGAAGGTAATTCGTTTCGATCCAAACCTGATGGATCTCACCGGGAACACCGATGGTAACCACGCCGTCCTCGCAGGACGTCATGCGCGCGGCACGGAACCAGCGCTGGAAGGCATCGCGGCTGACCATGGACTGCAAGTCACCGCAAATGAGATCCCACGCGCCACCGTCGTGGACCTCCGTGTTCGTGTCGGTTGCGCTTTCATGCATCGTTTCCACTGCCTCCTGTGCCATCATGGTCT